>NZ_CP073365.1:0-4800000 GCF_018207515.1 Paenibacillus tritici | reverse complement strand
GGATATGAAGACTGTGTAACGAAAAGCTAAAAGCTCCCTTCCCGCAAGGCGGATGAAGGGAGCTTTTTGGATGTAAGGGCATCTGAGAATGCGATTTCGGGAAGATACGCGGTTCAGGTCTCCCGGAAGCCTTCACCGTGAACATCATGAACGTCGCTGATAATGACGAAGGCCTTAGGGTCAATGGACTTGACCAGCAGGCTGAGACGGCGGATCTCTTGTCTTGAGACCACGCAATACACCATATGCTTGGCCTGCTTGGAATAGGCTCCAATCGCCGGGATCAAGGTTACGCCGCGTTCCAGCTCTGCAGTGATCAGCTCGGCAATCTGCGGAGCCTCATCACTGATGATGGTGAAGGCTTTGGCGGCGTAGGCCCCTTCCTGAATGAAATCAATTACGCGTGATGCGATGAAGACGGCCACGAGGGTGTATAATATTTTTTCGCGTGGGATGTAGAGCAGGGATACCCCGATGATGATCACATCAACCGCCAGAATGATCTGCCCCATACTCCAGCCGAACTTGCGTCCAAGAATCCGCGCTACAATATCTACACCCCCGGTAGTGCCCCCGAAGCGGAAGACAATCCCCAGCCCCAGGCCCAGTGTGACCCCTGCATATAATGAAGCAAGAATGAAATCATGCTCTGTACTGAACGTTACAATCCAGCCCGCTTTGATCATTCTTTCAAACAGCCAGAGGAATAAGGACAGCGAGCCGATACCCACTCCGGTATAGATGATCTGATTCCCCCCGAGCACCTTCCAGCCGACCAGGAAGAGCGGAAGATTGAGCAGCAGTGTCGTCAAAAAGATGGGTATGTTAAAGGCGTAATTGAGCAGGATGGTAATCCCGGTGACTCCGCCCTCCATCAGCTGGTTGGGAACTATAAAATACAGTAGTCCGAATGCGTAAATGGCAGCGCCCAGCATGATGGGGGCCACTGCTTTGCTGATGGTGCCTAATTTAATGGATGAACTCATATAATCCCTCGCCTATGCCTCTAATTGGGCAATTTAATATGTAATGATCAAAAAAGATTTGTCTTCAAAACGTCTTTACGATAACATAGGGGCAAACAGAAGGCAAGAACATACGGGGGTGAAACAACAATTTATGGAAAAAAGTCTTGCTGACATTCAGCGTGAGGTAGATGCTTATATCTCACAATTTAAAGAAGGCTATTTCAGTCCGCTCTCCATGCTGGCCCGGATGTCCGAGGAAGTCGGTGAGCTGGCCCGCGAAGTGAACCATCAATTTGGCGAGAAGCCGAAAAAAGCGGATGAAGCCGACAATTCAATTGAGCTTGAGCTGGGTGACATTCTCTTCATTACCGTTTGTTTCGCCAATTCACTCGGTATAGACTTAACCGAAGCCCATGATAAGGTGATGCACAAATTCAATACCCGGGATGCGGGACGCTGGACACCCAAAAACACCGATTAGGCCTATGCTACATATGCTGTACCAAACTAACGGGATTTAGCCGTGAGGATGGTGAGAATATGGATCATAATGATTATGTAAAAGCGGCATACCGCTCGATTCTGCGCAGTGACTTCGCGGAGGCGATCACTCTGTTCGAGGCGGCCATCGCAGCAAGTCCGGATGATGCGGAAGTAAGATACCGCTGCTCTATTACTTATGCCCGCAGCGGTATGCTGGACAGAGCGCTTGAACATGCTGTAGCCGCACGTAGACTGGATGGTTCCAAACCGGAGTACCAGCTCCATCTGCAGCATCTGCAGGCGCTGCAGCTCGTGCAGGAAGCGAAGCGGCTGCTGGAGGATGAAGTCGCGGAAGCGGTGAATCCATACCATCCGATTACGCTGCTGAAGGAAGCTGTATCGCTTGACCCTTTATATGGGGATGCTTATGTATGGCTGGCGATTGCGCACAGCCGGATGAATGAACATCTGCAGGCGATTGCTGTATTAAAGGAAGTGATGTCGCTGCACCCGGATGACAGCGGACTGCGTCTGCTGATGAAGGATCTGCAGAAGTCACTGCAAAAATATATCCAATAATAGATGAGACAGGGAAAGCGGGGAGAATTCATTTGAGTGACAAGATCAGAGTTATTGTTTCCGGAGCAGGAGGCAGAATGGGCAAAGAGGTTGTGAAGCTGGTATTGCAGGATGATGAATTGGAACTGGCAGCGGCGGTTGACCGATCTGCACAAGACAGAGATGCCGCCCGTCTGGTTGGCCTTGAGGATTGCGGGGTGCGCGTGACTTCGAATCTGGAAGCCGCGCTTGCGGATACGGCTGCGGATGTAATGGTGGACTTCACTATTCCGCAGTCCGCTTACAGCAATACTGCACTGGCTATCAAATACGGCGTTCGTCCGGTGATCGGAACTACCGGATTCACGCCCGAGCAGATCACCGGGCTGGACAAGCAATGCCAGGAGCGGGGAATCGGCGGGCTGATTGCGCCGAACTTCTCGATCGGTGCGATTCTGCTGATGAAATTTGCTGCACAGGCCGCCAAGTATTTCCCTCATCTCGAGATTATCGAATATCACGGAGACCAGAAGCTGGATGCTCCTTCAGGTACGGCGATCAAGACGGCAGAGATGATCTCTGAGGCGCGGCAGGAGCTTCGCCAGGGACATCCCAAGGAGGAAGAGCTTATTGAAGGCTCACGCGGAGGGTATTATAACGGCTTCCGCATTCACAGCGTACGTCTTCCGGGAGTTTTCGCCCAGGAGGAAGTGGTATTCGGCGGCTTCGGACAGTCGCTGAAGATCCGCCATGACTCCTATGAGCGTGCCGGTTATATGCCGGGAGTCAAGCTGGGCATCCAGAAGGTGATGGGCTACACCGGCCTCATCTACGGGTTTGAGCATTTTATAGAATAGACAGGGGAGAGCTATATGTTGAAAATCGCTTTTATCGCACATGACCGCAAGAAAGATGAAATTGTAAATTTTGTTACCGCTTATGAGCATGTCTTTCATGGGCATCAGTTATTTTCCACCGGAACCACCGGTCAGCGTATTATGGAAGCAACCAAGCTTACCATCCACCGCTATATGTCCGGTCCGCTGGGCGGAGACCAGCAGATTGGCTCCATGGTGGCCACGGATGAGCTGGATTTGATTATTTTCCTGCGTGATCCGCTGATGGCCCAGCCGCATGAACCGGATATTACGGCCTTGCTGCGTCTGTGTGATGTATACGGAATTCCGGTAGCCACCAATATTGCCACAGCAGAGATTCTGGTAAAAGCCATCGACCGCGGAGATTTCGGCTGGCGTGAGCTGGTACATAAATACAAACCGGGTGTGGATGAGTCATGAAGCTCGATATTCTGGTATTCGGCGCCCATGCGGATGATGCCGAGATCGGTATGGCGGGAACGATTGCCAAGCATACCGCTGCTGGCTTCAAGGTGGGAATGTGTGATCTGACACAGGCTGAGATGTCCTCGAACGGAACCGTGGAGCTTCGTAAGCAGGAGGCGCAGCAGGCTGCTGAATTGCTGGGTGCGGTTGTGCGTACTAATCTCGGACTGCCTGACCGTGGCCTGTATATGACAGAGGACCATCTGGCAGCTGTGACTGCGGAGATCCGCCGTTTCGCTCCGTCCATTGTGTTCGCTCCTTACTGGGAAGACCGTCATCCGGATCATATTGCCTGCAGCAGACTGGTGGAGGAAGCTGTGTTCAACGCCAAGCTGCGCAAATATATGCCGGACAAGCCTTCCATTCCTGAACCGCAATTATATTTCTATTTCATTAATGATCTTGGACGGACCGATCTGATTGTCGATGTGACCGCACAGTATCCGCTGAAGGAGCAGGCATTGTCCTGCTACCGTTCACAGTTCACGGTCGCTCCCGGAGAGGATGCCGTGTCAACTCCTTTAACCGAAGGGTATATAGACCGCGTCCGTTCAAGAGACATGCTGCTCGGTCAGCGGAGACTGATTCCGTATGCCGAAGGGTTCGCCAGCAAGGTGCCCTATACTGTAGATGTGTTCAATGCTGCCCGTCAATAAATGAAGCCTTTGAAAAAGCCCGGAAATCAACTATAATAAATTCATATCATTACTTGAAGTAATAGACCTATGTTAGATGAAGGGGCGGAGCTATGGAGCGGCTTAAAATAGGCATCACCTGTTATCCGTCTCTGGGCGGCTCGGGGGTTGTGGCAACTGAACTGGGCAAGCTATTGGCCGAAAAAGGTCATGAGGTCCACTTCATTACCCACAGCATCCCGTTCCGGCTGGGAACGTTTCAGAAGAATATATTCTACCACGAGGTAGAGGTTAACGATTATTATGTGTTCCGTTATCCGCCGTACGATCTGGCCCTGGCGACCAAGATGGCTCAGGTTGCCAAAATGCAGAACCTGGACTTGTTCCATGTGCATTATGCGGTGCCGCACGCGGTATGTGCCTTTCTGGCCAAGCAGATTCTGGGCAACGACATCAAAGTGGTTACCACCCTGCATGGCACGGATATTACGGTTCTGGGCCAGGATGAATCCCTGAAGGATCTGATCCGGCTGGGCATTAACGAGAGCGATGCCGTAACGGCGGTCTCCCGGGACCTGATCAACGAAACACGTAAGGCGCTGGATATTACGCGCGAAATAGATCTGACGTATAACTTCGTGGACAAACGGGTGTATTATCCCCGCGATGTCACTGACCTGCGCGGCGATTTCGCCTCGCCGGATGAAAAGATTCTCATGCATATCAGTAACTTCCGCCCGGTCAAACGGGTGAGTGACGTAGTGGATGTATTCGCCAGGGTAAGCCAGCGGATACCATCCCGACTGCTGCTGGTCGGCGAAGGGCCTGACCTGCCGAAGATCCAGGCCAAGATCAGCGAGATGGGCCTGGATGACAAGGTCAGATTCCTGGGCAAGCAGGACGAGATTGCCCAGGTGATCTCTCTGGCGGATCTGCTGCTGCTGCCTTCAGAGAAGGAGAGCTTCGGGCTTGTCGCTCTGGAAGCGATGGCTTGCGGAGTTCCAACCGTCGGCTCGCAGACCGGAGGGATTCCGGAGCTGATTCAGCATGGTAAGACCGGGTTCCTTGCACCGGTCGGCGATACAGTATCTATGGCGGATTATGCCATCCGGCTTCTGTCGGACGATGCGATGGTAGAGAGCTTCCGGCGGGCTTGTCTGGAGCGCTCGTGCAATGATTTCAGCCGGGATATGATTACCAATCAATATGAAGATATCTATTACCGTGTGCTTGGACGCAAGGTACTCGGACTCGATGGAGTCCGGGGGTAAGGAGCACCGTATGGAATGGACAATGGCACCATCCGGCATGGCCGAAGCCGCCGGCGTTGTAGTTGCAGGTCTGCTGGCAGGCGGCCATGAAGCTTATTTCGTGGGCGGCTGCCTGCGTGATGAGCTGCTCGGCCGTCCGGTGCATGATATAGACATTACTACCTCGGCATTGCCGCAGGAGGTTATGGACCTGTTCCCCCGCTGTGTCCCTACAGGATTGGCGCATGGCACTATTACTGTGCTGGAGGCAGGCCACAGCCTGGAAGTTACGACCTACCGGACGGAGAGCGGCTATGCCGATCACCGCCGTCCGGAGCATGTCGTGTTTGTGAGGGATGTGCGGGAGGATCTCCGCCGCCGTGATTTCACCATCAACGCCATCTGTTGCGGCCTGGACGGGAAGCGGATCGACCCCTTCGGCGGACAGCGTGATCTTAAGCTCCGTATGATCCGCTGTGTAGGTGAAGCGGAGGAGCGCTTCGACGAGGATGCGCTGCGGATGCTGCGCTGCGTACGTTTTGCCTCCGTGCTGGATTTCGCCGTGGCGAAGAATACCTGGCGCGGACTGCTGCGCCAGCGGGACAAGCTGGCGCATATTGCTGTGGAGCGGGTGCGCGCGGAGGTAGAGCGCATCGTCCTGGGCCCGCACCCGCAGCGCGGGCTGGGTCTCCTGCTGCGCAGCGGCCTGCTGCCGCGCGGCAAAGCGCCGTTCCCTTGGACCGGCCGTGAGCTGGCGGCAGCCGCCGCACGCACAGCCGGTCTCGGGGACCTGCAGGACGCCCGCCTGCGTTGGGCGCTCCTGCTGCATGCCCTGGGATCGTCGGCCGCTGCGGCCGATGAGCTCCTGCGGGCATGGACGTTCCCCGGGGCGACGCGTGCTGGCGTCGTCGCCGTGCTGCGCGTCCGCGAAGCCTGGGACGCGGCGCTGTCTTCGGCGGCGCCGGAGGCTCCGGGCGCCGGGGATCTGCTGCGGCGGCGGTGGATCGCCGCCGTGCTGGCCCACGGCACGTCAGCCGCCGAAGGGTGGCTGACGCTGCTCGAGGCGGCGGGGGCCACAGCCGCCGCGGTCACCACCAGCCAGCTGCGGTCCTGGGCCGCAGCTATGCCGATCCGCACACTCGGGGAGCTGGGGGTGACCGGCCATGAGGTGACGGCGGTGCTGGATAAGCGGCCCGGCCCTTGGCTGGGCGTGCTGCTGCACCGGCTCCTTCAGGCAGTGGCTGCCGGAGACCTTGCGAATGACCCCCAATCACTGCTGCAGGCAGCGCAAAGGATGGATCGAGATGAATAACAAACATGTTCAGCCTCCGGGCGCCTTGCTGCGGGAGGATTTCGTATCGGGCTGGCCTGGCGAGATCGTACGGATGGATGTGGTAGCCTCCACCCAGGAGGAAGCCAAGAAGCTGGCGGAGATCGGTGCCCCCGAGGGCACGACGGTAATGGCTGAGGAACAGACCGGCGGCCGGGGCAGGATGGGCCGTAAATGGCATTCCCCGCATGGCAAAGGGATCTGGATGAGCCTGGTGCTGCGTCCGGAGCTGCCGCTGGCCTTAACTCCGCAGCTGACTTTACTGGCCGGTGTGGCTGTCTGCACAGCCATCCGTGAGGTTACCGGTGTACCTGCCGGAATCAAGTGGCCCAACGATCTGCTGGCGGGAGGCCGCAAAATCTGCGGAATCCTGCTTGAATCCTCGCTTAGAGAAGGCGGGCTTCATTATTGCATCGCCGGTATCGGCATTGCCGCCAATCTGACAGAGGCGGATTATCCTGAGGAGCTTAAGGGAATTGGAACCTCGCTGCTGATTGAAGGCGGCGGCATTCCGGTAGACCGGACAAGACTTGCGGAAGCCGTGCTGGAGGAACTCGAATATTTGTATGCCCTGTACCAGGAGCGGGGCTTCCAGCCTGTGAAGGAGCTATGGGAGTCGATGTCGGTCACACTGGGCCGCCAGGTGAGCGTGAACACTCCCCAGGGACGCACCGAGGCGACTGCTGTCGGGCTTGATGATAACGGCGGACTGCTGGTGCGCAGCGGGACAGGCGGTATTACCAGCGTGCTGTCCGGTGAAGTTGAAATGATCTGAATGGCAAGGGTCACAGCCCTTGTCATATTTTTTGGTGTTATTTGTTGTAATTTTTTGATATACTGTGTTCATAGGCGGCATCGCATTGGCGAGCTGTACTTGTGTAAGAGAAGCTTATACCAGGAAGTTGTGTTACCGGATATACCTTCATAACTGGATGTGACGGTTACGTTGGATTCTGCTCTGAGCCGTAAGGACCGAGACAGAAGGGACGATCGCGAGTGACTCTTTTTTGCCCTTCGGACCTATTTAGCGGACTAATGCTAAAGGGTTTTTTTGTTTGCGCGGAGAACGCGTATTTTATGGAAAAGGGGAATGAGAGCGAATGGCAGACAAACATGCACTGAATATTATCAAAATGAAAAAAATGAAAACGGATGGTGTGCCCCTAAGCATGATCACCGCTTATGATTATCCTTCAGCCCTGTTGGCTGAGGAAGCAGGAATAGACCTGATTCTGGTAGGCGATTCACTGGGGAACGTCGTGCTTGGTTATGATACAACGTTACCGGTTACCATAGAGGATATGGTCTACCATACCCGGTCGGTGAAACGCGGAGCACAGCATACTTTTATTATCGCGGATATGCCGTTCATGACCTATCACGGCAGTGTAGATGAGACCTTGCGCGGCGTGCGCAGACTGATGCAGGAAGGTCAGGCCCATGCGGTCAAAATGGAAGGCGGACTAGAGATCTGCTCCACCGTCTCCGCAGTTGTGTCTGCGGGAGTTCCGGTCCTCGGCCATATCGGCTTAACCCCGCAATCGGTCAATATGATCGGCGGCTACCGGATTCAGGGTAAGGACCCCAAGGATGCACAGCGTCTGATGGATGAAGCCAAGGCGCTGGAAGCTGCCGGAGCCTTCGGGATCGTGCTTGAACTGGTGACAGAGGAAGTGGCTGCGGCCATCTCTAAGGCAGTCAGCATTCCGACTATCGGGATCGGTGCTGGACGTTATTGTGACGGTCAGGTGCTGGTGTTCCATGACGTTCTGCGTTATGCCTCTCCTTACCGGGAGAAGAAGTTCGTCAAGACCTACGCGGATGTAGGCAGTCTGATCCGTGAAGGAATCAGCAGCTACGTTCAGGAAGTGAAGGACCGCTCGTTCCCGGCGCAGGAGCATGTGTTTAATGCGGACGAGACGGTGCTGGAATCTTTATACGGCAATGCCGGCAAAGGAGCGAAATAAGATGAGAGTCCTCAGAACAATTGCAGAACTGCGCGAAGCGCTTGAATATATGCGTCAAGGAGGCCACGGTCCCGTTGGGTTTGTGCCTACAATGGGATATTTACACGAAGGACATGCCAGCCTGCTGCGCAAGGCGGGGGAGAAGAGCGGCACCGTGGTGATGAGTATTTTCGTCAACCCGCTGCAGTTCGGGCCGAATGAGGATTTTGCATCCTATCCCCGCGATGAGCAGCGTGATCTGGAGCTGGCCGAACGCGAGGGTGCCGATCTGGTGTTTATTCCGAGTGTGGAAGAGATGTACCCGCAGCCGATCCGTACAGGGGTTTCGGTCTCCTCACTGACCACACAGCTCTGCGGTGCGTCCCGGCCGGGGCATTTTGACGGAGTAACTACTGTGGTCAGCAAGCTGTTTCATATTGTGCAGCCCGACTATGCCTTCTTCGGATTGAAGGATGCCCAGCAGGTTGCCGTTCTGCGCCGGATGGTAGCTGACCTGAACATGAATGTAGAGATTATCGCATGTCCGATTGTCCGTGAGGAAGACGGGCTGGCGTTAAGCTCACGCAATGTCTATCTGAGCGCGGAAGAGCGCAGACAGGCCCTGGTCTTGTCCCGTTCGCTGCGTGAAGTGCGTCAGGCTATTGAAGAGGGCAGAATCAGTACGGTGGATGAAGCGCGCGGTATGCTGGGTTCGGTGATTGCTGAATCTTCCCTCGCGGTCATTGATTACGCAGAGATTCTAACCTTCCCTGACCTTGAGAGTCTGGAAGGCGGCAGCAGGCTGAGCGAAGCGGACGGCGAAGTTATTATCGCACTTGCCGTGAAGTTCGGCAGAACCCGGCTGATTGACAATAATGTTTTTATTCCTAAGGAGGCACACGCACTTGTTTAGACATATGATGAAATCCAAGATCCACCGGGCTACGGTCACTGAAGCCAATCTGAATTATGTGGGCAGCATTACCATTGATGAGGACCTGATGGAAGCCGCAGACCTGCTGGAGAATGAGAAGGTGCAGATCGTGGACAATAATAACGGTTCCCGGCTGGAGACCTATGTCATTCCCGGCCCGCGCGGCAGCGGCGTCATCTGCCTGAACGGGGCGGCAGCCCGCCTGGTGCAGCCTGGAGATACCGTCATTATTATCTCGTATGCTGTGATGTCCTCCGAGGAGCTGGCGTCACACAAGCCCACTGTAGTGTTTGTCGATGCGGACAATAAGCCGGTGAAGCTGGCGGATCATGAGCTACACGCGACGATTGCCTAAATCCCGCTGTTTGAGCCATGTAATCAATGGCAGGGATGAAGACACCTGTTCTTGTGAAAAATGAAGGCAGGCAAGCTTAAGCTGACTTCATTATCAGTAAGGGTGGGATGTCCGGTGTTTCAACATTTATTTGCTGAGATGAACAAGATGCTGCAGGAGATCCAAACCGACTTCCCTACTGCGGAGGGTGACCGCCGAAGCGACCTTTTATCCAAGTATAATATGCTCCACTGGATCAGCGATAATGTAATGGATGAGTGGCTGGTCTTTGCCGAAAAGCTTAGCGAATTCCGTGAACAGGCGGACTTTCAGGTTCCGCCGGAGGAGTTGCCCGAAGAGGAAGCGCCTGAGCTTGGCATGGACGCTTTTGTCAGGGGGCAGGGCTATTACAAGCTGCTGATGTACCGCAAATGTATTGAACAGTTCCGGCAGGTCACAGATAAACACCCTGACAGTCTGGCAGCCCGCCTATATTTGGCCATGGCTTATCTGCAGGAAGGCGAGGCGGAGACAGCCTGGGGACACCTGAACCATATGCTGGGCCTGATCCGTGAGGCGAAGCTGAAGGCGATGATTTATAATGCGCTTGGCTGTATCCGTGCTTCGCAGGAACGTTTCAATGAAGCCAGTGAGCTGTTCAGCCAGGCCTTGCAGCATGATCCGGCCCTTCCGGAGCCGAACGTTAATCTGGAGGTGTGCCGCAGGCGGGGCGGGAAGCTCCAGTTCGGACATCAGCTGGTTTCGCTTTTATAATTTATCTCCGGTTCCTTCAAGCGATGCGACCTCCCCACTTCCCGGGGGTTTGCATCGCCTTTTTTCGTAACTTCTGTTATGCTGATAAAGAGTCTCAAGTGAAAGGGAATAGAACTTATAATGAAATTTGCCGTGCTTGATTTTGAAACTACGGGAACCCAATCTGTGGGTGAAATCATCCAGGTTGGCCTTGCCATTATAGAAGAAGACGGGACTATCTCCAGGGTGTATGGTTCCTACGTCAAGCCCGGAGCACCAATTCCTCCTTTTATTACGGGCCTGACCGGAATTACTGACAGTGATGTGCAGGATGCGCCGGAGCTGGATGAGATGATGATGGAGCTGGTGCCGCTGCTGGATGATGTTGTCCTCGTTGGTCACAATGTAGCCTTTGATTTTCATTTCCTGCAGAATGCGCTGGACCGCTGCGGCTACCTGCCGTTTCAGGGGCGTATTCTGGATACAATTGATTTTCTCAAAATATGCTTCCCCTCGCTGAGCACCTATCAGCTTGGCGCGGTGAGCCAACATTTCGGCATCACGCATGAGCGTCCCCATCAGGCGGACAGCGATGCGCTGGCCACGGCTATTGTGCTGCTTAAATGTCTGGAGGAGCTGCACAGTCTGCCGCTCCTGACGATTCAGCGGCTGAATGAGCTGTTCGCGGACGAAGACAGTGACCTGGCCTGGTATTTCGACGGTCTGCTGCGAGAGCGGGAGATGGAGACCTTTCAGCCGGAAGGCGAGCTGACCTTCTACCGTCAGCTGGCGCTTGCCGTGGGCGACTGGGCCGAGCTGCCTTCCCCGCGGGAGGAAGGCAGCAGTAATCCGCTGGAGAACATTACCTTCCAGGAATATATGGACGAGGTAACCAAGCGGCTGAAGGCTGCTCTTCCCCAGTATGAGAGCCGTGAGGCCCAGGAGCTGATGATCCATGAGGTCATGACGGCGCTGGAGCAGGATAAGCATCTGCTGATTGAAGCGGGAACAGGCACCGGCAAATCGCTCGGATATCTGCTTCCGGCTATCTATCACAGTGTCCGCAGCAACCAGAAGGTTATGGTCAGCACGCATACGATCAACCTCCAGGACCAGTTGCGGGAGCGGGACATCCCTCTGCTGACCAGTGTGGTGCCGTTCCCGTTCAAGGCTTCGATCTTCAAGGGAAGAGGGCACTATTTGTGCCTGCGCAAGTTTGAACACAGAATTAACAAAAAAGACTTCACAAGTCCAAGGGAAGAAGCGCTTACGGCTGCCCAAATGATCGTCTGGCTTACCCAGACGGAGACCGGGGATGACGAGGAGCTTAACTTAAGCGGACGCGGCGGTGATTTCTGGGAGACCGTTGCCAGTGACACCGATTCCTGTCTGGGCCGGGCCTGTCCCTGGTTCCGCAAATGTTATTACCACCGGGCCAAACACGAAGCCGGGATATCCGATGTTGTGGTTACCAATCACTCCAAGCTGTTCGCTGATGTCAAGGCCGGCCATCAGCTCCTTCCGGCTTATGAGCATCTCATCATTGATGAAGCTCATCATCTGGAGGATATCGCCGGCAAGCATCTTGGCATGCAGATGAAATACTTCACTGTTGCCCATACGCTTACCCGCTTGTACAAGGATAGCCGGAGCGGCCAGCTGCCTGCTCTTCGCATGGCTCTGCAGTCTTCCGGCAGTGAGCAGGCTTCCGAATGGAGCGGAGTGATCGACCGGATCTATCCCGATCTGTTGACGGTGAAGGAGTCCTGGGATGCGCTTAGCGACAGGCTCTTCGGGCTGCTGCCCGAGCGCAGCGATGCCGGTGCCGGGGAAGCCGGTCAGCTGGTGGCCCGGCTGCAGCCGGGCAAGAAGCCCAAAGACTGGGAAGAGCTGGCTGCCCTGGAGAATACGCTTAACCTCAGCTTGAGCGATATCATCCGCAGGGGTGACAAGATGCTCAGTGAGATGCGTGACACGGACAGCCAGTCCTCCTCGGACGGTCTTGTCACGGATATTAGCGGGTTGTTCAAGGATCTGGCCTCCATCAGGGAACAGATTCGTTTCTTCATGAATCTGAATGATGAGAATATCGTGTACTGGCTGGAGGGAAGCGGCAACTATAAAGGCAAGTCGCTGCAGATGTACGCCGTTCCCGTGGATGTCAGCACCCAGCTCAGGGAGCTGTTCTTCGACAAGAAGAAGAGCGTTATCCTGACCTCGGCCACATTGTCCGTAGATAAGTCCTTCCAGTTCATGATTGACAATCTGGGTCTTGGCGAGGCTGCGGAGCAAGGGCAGCTGATGACCGCACTGCTTCCGTCGCCATTCAAATACCGGGAGCAGGCTTTGCTGGTGATCCCCCGTGACTTCCCGAGCGTCAAGGGAAGTATAGGGGATGCCCGTTTTGTGGACACGCTGGTGCATTCCCTTGCTGAGACCGCTGTAGCTACCCGGGGACGGATGCTGGTGCTGTTCACCTCGTACAAGATGCTGCGCCAGGTCTATGATCCGCTGAAGGAGGCGCTTGCCTCGCAGGATATCGCGGTGCTTGGACAAGGGGTGGAGGGCGGCAGCCGGAGCAAGCTGATCCGTCGCTTCCAGGACAGCTCGGCTTCTGTGCTGCTGGGGACCAGCAGCTTCTGGGAAGGGGTGGATATCCCCGGGGAAGCCTTGACCTGCCTGGCGATCGTCAGACTTCCGTTCCAGCCGCCGAATCATCCGCTGGCTGAGGCGAAGTCGGAGCTGCTCCAGGCACAGAAGAAGAATCCGTTCATGAAGCTGTCCGTCCCGCAGGCCGTCATCCGCTTCAAGCAGGGCTTCGGGCGGCTGGTCCGCACGGCGCAGGACCGCGGAATCGTTATTGTATATGATACCAGGGTCATTGAATCTTATTATGGCAAATACTTCCTGTATTCTCTGCCCGGCCCCAAGATGGAGCATATGCTGACGGATCAGATGGTCCCGAGGATCGCCGAATGGCTGGAAGAAGGCGGGGTTTCCTAATTCCTCTGCTATTGATATGATGAATAAGTTATGGTTAACCTGAAGATCCGCGCCCCGGCTGTAGCTGCTGAGTCAGGCAGGCGGCGGGGCACGGTTCCTATAATTGGCTTTCGAGGCAAGTTTAGCGAAGTTATACAAGGAAGCGTATGCTATCCAAACTTTTAGGAGGAGAAAACATGAAATCGGATAAAATATCGGAGGCTGTCGTCCGCAGGCTTCCAGTGTACCTGCGTTTCCTGAACGATCTCCAAAAACGCGAAATCTCAACCGTTTCTTCTCAGGAGCTGGGCCAGAAGCTTGATCTGAACCCTGCTCAGATCCGTAAGGATCTGGCTTATTTCGGTGATTTCGGCAGAAAAGGCATCGGTTATGATGTATCCTATCTGATCGAGAAAATCCGTCATATCCTGAAGCTTGACCAGCAAATCAACGTCGCTCTGGTAGGCGCCGGTAATCTTGGCCATGCCTTGTCCAATTACAATGCCTATCTGAAGGATACGATGAAGATTACGGCCGTCTTCGATGCTTACCCGCCGAAGGTGGGCCAGCAGATCAACTCACTGGTTGTGCAGCCGATGGAAGAGCTCGGCGATACGATCCGTTCCCAGGGAATCCGCATCGGGATCATTACCGTACCGGACAGCGAAGCCCAGAACGTAGCTGATATTCTTGTAGACTCCGGCATCGAGGCTATTCTGAACTTCGCACCGGTTATTCTCAAGACTCCTGCCAATATCCGGATTCATGCCGCAGACTTTACCACCGATCTGCAGAGCCTGGCCTATTATTTGCATGATGGAAAGGAAGAGACCGAAGATGAGCAGCAATAAGACGATAATCAAGCATGGCCGTTTCCTGGTTCCGGGCAGTGACAAGCCGGTTCTAAGCGGGTATATGACCATTGAGGACGATCTGATTACTTACATAGGTGAAGCTGAGCCTGTCATGGAAGAGAATGCTCGGGTGGTGGACGGCAGCCGTCTGCTGTTCATGCCGGGTCTTGTGAATACCCATGGGCATACGGCAATGTCGCTGCTGCGCGGATACGGTGATGATATGGTGCTTCAGACCTGGCTGCAGGAGAAGATGTGGCCGATGGAAGCGAAATTCACTGGTGATGATGTATATTGGGGAACCTCGTTGTCCGTGCTGGAAATGCTGAAGGGCGGGACGACGACTTTCCTCGATATGTATGATCATATGGACCGGGTAGCAGAAGTGACCGGACAATCCGGGATTCGGGCTGTGCTGATGCGCGGCGTGATCGGGCTATGCCCGGAAGAGGAGCAGAAGTCCAAGCTCGCAGAGGCGATTGCATTTGCCCGTGACTGGCATGGCAAGGCCGACGGCAGAATTACTACGATGCTCTCGCCGCATGCCCCTTACACCTGTCCTCCAGAGTTTTTCGTGAAATTTGTAGAGGCTGCGCATGATCTGGATCTCCCGATGCACACCCATATGTCCGAGACGCGCCATGAAGTGGAGCAGAATGTTGCCGACTACGGACTCCGTCCGGTAGCGCATCTGGAGAAGCTGGGGATGTTCACCCGTCCTTCGCTGATTGCGCATGGTGTCCATCTGAACGATGAAGAGATCGGCATCCTGGCCCGCCATCACGTTGGCGTGTCACATAATCCCGGCAGCAACCTGAAGCTGGCCAGCGGTGTAGCCCGTGTCCCTGAGCTGCTTAGAGCAGGGGTTAAGGTCTCGCTGGGTACTGATGGCGCAGCAAGCAATAACAACCTGGATATGTTTGAAGAGATGAGACTGGCGGCGCTGATCCACAAAGGCGTAAGCGGCGATCCTACAGCGGTACCCGCACCTGAAGCGCTGCTGATGGCGACGGAGTATGGAGCGCAGTCTATTTTTCTGAAGCAGGTAGGCAGGCTTGCAGCAGGGATGAAGGCCGACTTCATTGCGCTTGATATTGACCAGCCGCATCTGCTGCCCCATAGCGATCTGCTCTCCCACGCCGTCTATTCGGCAAGTGCCAAGGATGTGGAGCATGTATGGGTCAACGGCAAGCAGGTGGTGAAGCACGGGCAATGCCTGACACTCGATGAGGAAGCGATCCGCCGCAAAGCACAGGAAACATTCGAGAGCCTGCTTAAACGGTAATACAGAGGTTTTGGAAAGGGAGCTGCATGGTGAAGAAGAGGAGAAAATGGCTTCTGCTGGGGATCTCCCTGGTTTTGCTCCTTCTGTTCGGACTAAGCCAGTTTTATGCCTACATTATGAAGGATCAGTGGAACGAGCGGAGTGAAGCCAAAGAGCTGGCCAGAACGCGTGCCGGGTTAACAGAGGTCACCAAGGCCCAGAAATCAGTCTGGAATGAGAATGAAATCTATTGGGTCTTGACCGGCAAGAATGAGGCAGGGACGGAGATCATGGTGTGGGTCCGTTTTACCACGGAAGGCAAGCCTGCCGGAGGCGCCAATGATCTATATGCTGAAGAGCTGAGCAAAGGAACCCCGGAAGCGAAAATGCGCGAGATCATTACCGCCCAGCTGCCGGGTATTACGATTAAACGCCTGCTGCCAGGAGTGTACAACGGGGAATATGCCTGGCAGCTATTTTACAAAAAAGACGGGCGTTACTATTACAACTTCTACCGCTTCACAGACGGCAGCGCCATCGGCGAAGGGTACAGTTTGCCTAACCGTTAATCGTCTGCATAATAAGCGGCCGGGTGGCAGGGCTTGAACCATAGCAGAAGCGGGGGATACAGTTACAACTGTTCTCCCGCTTTTTTGTTACCGAAGCGGCTCCACGCTGCTCTGCTGTTCATTCGTTTACACGGAAGTATACACTCATAGCAATATCATTCATGTATATCGGATCAGCAATACTACGCGGAATTTTATGAAGCAGGAGGAAATTTTGAAATGGAAATTTTAGCATATCTGGATCAAGCGGTAGAACTGTTCAAGGAGGAACTCGGGGCAAATCTGTCCGGGATTTATGTGCACGGGTCGCTGGCGATGGGCTGCTTCAATCCGAATACCAGCGATATCGACTTGCTGATTGTTGTCCATGACAAGTTATCTGGAGAGGTCAGTAAGAGACTTGCGAAGAGAATAGTAGCGTATCACAATAGCCTGCCGAATCAGGGGGGAGTTGAACTAAGTGTTGTCCTGACAAGTTATCTGAAGAACTTTGTGCATCCGACGCCGTTTGAATTCCATTTCTCGAAGGGTCATCTGGAGCGCTACAGTCTGGAGGAGGATTACATTTGCGGCGGTTTGGAGGATGGGGATCTTGCGGCTCACTTTGCTGTCGTCTATCAGCGGGGATTCATTCTGTACGGCGAACCCATACGCGAAGCCTTCCTGCCGGTAGACCGGCAATATGTTCTCGATTCCATTCTGGGCGATATTGAGGATGCCAGGCAGAATATTATTGATGCTCCGGTGTATTACACACTGAATCTGTGCCGGGTGCTGTATTATGCGCGTGAAGAAGTGGTGTCTTCCAAAAAGGAAGGCGGAGAGTGGGGATTGAAGCATGTGCCACAGTGCTATCACGGGCTGCTGAAGGACTGTCTGGATCAATATAGCGGTGCGGTCAGCAGCATAGGCAGCAACCCTGAGCTATGGATAGAATTCGCTGAGTATATGGCTAAGGAAATCAATCTCTCTACTGAAACATCCAGAAATTAGTATCAAAAATTTTAAATATATTCACACTTTTATGTAAAATCGTATATACACCTGTGATATACTACTACTTGTATCAAGACATGCTTAAGAGCATGTCAGTCTCGGATGGGCGCTAGACACGCTGGTTGGTCATTATTATAGATGGATGTTCGGTCATTATTGAGAGGAGGACGTTTCTTGAAACTGCGTCTTGTGCCTGTACTGCTAACGTCTCTGCTGTCTGCTGCATTATTATTTGGTGGCTGGTATGCTTACCGTCAATTTGTGGTGCAGGAGCCGCTGCATAAGCTGGTATCTTCTTATGAGGGAGTGAAGGATTCCCATATTACTATTAAACGCAATGAAGTCACTTTGAAACTTGAATTGCAGCCGGGCACGAAATTACGTGAGCTGGTACAGTATGTGTCCAAGGAAGGCAGTGCAGCCATTAATGGCCGGACACTGAAGCTTGATGTGGAACAGGATACCAGCGCTCTGCTGGATGAATATTGGGATAAAGCGATGTTCTCTGTGGCGGAAGCCATGGAGAGCCGGAAGTATACATTAATCCCCGCCAAGCTTGATGGACTTAAGGAGCAGGACAGCAAGTACAGCGGGGTTACCGCTACAACAGAGATTGATGATAATAATGTGTATGTGAGCCTGAGCAATGGCACGGAGAGCAAGTTTATTATTTTACCGCGTGTGGCAGCCAAGATGGGAGTGTGGAACAATGCTTAAGTATTGGAAAGAAATACTAGCCGGAGCTGTTCCGGTCATGCTGATTTTTATGGTTTTTGTCGGAATTAATATCTTTCCGGTAATCATAGCGCTCGGCATGGTCTCTGCACTTCTATTCATTGCCCATGCGCGCGGCGGTCTGGCCGTCAATGCAGGCGCAGATAAGAAACGCAAGAAGAACGGCCCGTCCAAGCTGACCTTTGAAGAAATCGGCGGACAGGACAATGCCAAGCAGGAGCTGCGTGAAGCCCTTGACTTCCTCATCCGTCATGAAGAAATCAGCAAATTCGGGATTCGCCCGCTCAAGGGGATTCTGCTCACCGGCCCTCCGGGAACAGGCAAGACCCTGATGGCCAAGGCTGCCGCTCATTATACCAACTCGGTGTTTGTGGCTGCTTCAGGCAGTGAATTTGTAGAGATGTATGTCGGCGTCGGTGCCGGGCGCGTCCGCGATCTGTTCAAGGATGCCCGCACGCGCGCGCTCAAGGAGAACAAGGAAAGCGCCATTATTTTCATTGATGAGATCGACGTCATTGGCGGTAAACGCGAAGGCGGACAACAACGGGAATATGACCAGACCCTTAATCAGCTACTGACCGAGATGGACGGGATCTATAACAATGATGCCCCGCGTATTCTGCTGGTAGCTGCCACGAACCGCAAAGAGATGCTGGACTCGGCGCTGCTGCGCCCTGGCCGTTTTGACCGGCATATTCAGGTCGATATGCCTGACAAGAAAGGCCGCAAGTCGATTCTCGATCTCCATGCCAAGAACAAACCGCTGCACGAGACGGTAAGCTTGGACAAAATTGCCGAAGAGGCCTACGGCTTCTCAGGGGCACAGCTGGAGAGCGTGATGAACGAAGCGGCAATCTACATGATGCGTGAGAATCTGACCCAGGTGGAGCAGCGTCATCTCTCGATGGCGATCGACAAAGTGATGATGGGCGAGAAGACCGACCGCGAGACCAACCATGAAGAGAAGAAGCGTGTGGCGATTCACGAACTTGGACATGCTATTATGGCTGAACTGCTTCGTCCCGGAAGCGTCAGTCAGGTCACGCTGACCCCGCGCGGGCAGGCTCTCGGATATGTACGGCATAATCCGCAGACCGAGCAGTATCTGTATACGAAGGATTATCTGGAGAATCAGATTATGATTGCCTTGGGCGGAGCCGCCGCCGAAGAGATGTATTACGGAGGACGCAGTACCGGCTCCCGCGGAGATTTCGACCAGGCGCTGAATATTGTCGAGACCATGATGAAGTCAGGACTTACCTCACTCGGAATTGCGAATCTGCAGATGGTTACCACGGAAGAGCTGATGAAGGAGAATAGTAAAATCCTGGATGAGCTGATGATCCGTACGAAGGAGCTGCTGGAGAAGCAAAGAAATGTATTTGATTACTCTCTTGACATTTTAATGAAGGAAGAAGTTCTCTCCGGAGAGCAATTTCGTTGTCAATTTCGTGACAGTGTCCTTTTACCGGCATAATTCTTTATGCCGGTTATTTTTTTTTACTTTTCAGACATGCTAAGATATCATTATATGTCGGGCTACTTATTTTTTACGACAGACAAGGTACAATACAGAAGTATAGATACCTGAAAGGATGGAGACTTTTACATGAATTTTAAAAAGATCGGTGTCATCGGCGGAGGCACAATGGGACAAGGGATTGCCGAAATGCTGGCAGCCAAGGGCCTGGATGTTATGCTGGTGGAGAAAACTGCAGAAAGACTGAACTACTCCTACGAAATGATTGAGACCAGTCTCGACAAACAGCTGGAGAAATGGGCGATTACCCAGGCGGAGAAGAAGCTGATTCTGGCCCGCATCCAAAAAGTGACACATTTCGCTGAACTCAGCTCCTGCGATATGGTCATTGAGACCATCGTTGAAGATCTGGAAGCGAAGCAAAAGGTATTCAATCAGCTTGATCAGGTGTGTCCGAGCCACATTATTCTTGCCAGCAATACGTCAACGCTCAGCTTGACGGAGCTTGCAAGCTCGACAATGTATCCGGAACGCGTGATCGGCATGCACTTCATACATCCTGTAGGAAAGGTAGATCTGGTTGAAATCGTGCGCGGCCTGAAGACCTCAGACAGCACTTTTGAAGATACCAAAGCCTTTGTTGATGAGATTGTAGAGAAAAAAGGCGTCATGATCTACGAATCCCCCGGATTTGTATCTTCGCGCCTCATTTGCCTGTTCATTAACGAGGCTATGCATGTGCTGCAGGAAGGTGTCGCTTCTCCTGAAGATATTGATGACGCTATGCGTATTGGCTACCAGTTCCAGAACGGGCCGCTTGAAATGGCAGACCGCTTCGGTCTGGATTCCGTTCTTGCCGCACTTGAGAACATGTTCCGTGAATACGGCGAACTCAAGTATCGTCCATCTACAATTCTCAAAAAGATGGTGCGTGCCGGACAACTGGGTACAAAATCGGGCGAAGGCTTCTTCAAGTATGACAAGGATGGTGACCGGGTATGAAAGTATTAGTAATTAACGCAGGCAGTTCTTCTTTGAAATATCAGCTCTATGACATGACGGATGAATCCGTACTGGCGAAGGGTCTTGTAGAGCGTATCGGTATGGATTCCTCCATTCTGACTCACAAACCAACCGGTAAGCAGGAAGTTACAGAAGTCAGTGAAATTCTGGAACACACTACGGCTATCCGCAAGGTTCTGGCTAATCTGACTGACAAAGAGCATGGCGTCGTTGCTTCCATCAACGAGATCAATGCTGTGGGACATCGCGTGGTACACGGCGGAGAGAGCTTCAAGGAATCCGCGCTTGTCACTACGGAAGCCAAAAGTGAAATCCGCCGTCTCTTCGACCTGGCTCCGCTGCATAACCCTGCTGCGCTGCTCGGAATTCTTGCTGCCGAGAGCAATATGCCGGGTGTACCTCAGACGGTTATTTTCGATACAGCCTTCCATCAGACGATGCCAGAGAAAGCATACCTGTATGCAATCCCAAGAGTGCTGTACAGCAAATATAAGATCCGCCGTTACGGCTTCCACGGTACTTCCCATGATTATGTAAGCAAGGCAGCGGCAGAATTTGTCGGACGTCCTCTGGAAGAACTGAAGATTATTACTTGTCACATCGGTAATGGTGCAAGTCTGACGGCTATCGAAGGAGGTGTATCTGTAGATACTTCCATGGGTATGACTCCGCTTGAGGGTCTGATGATGGGCACGCGCAGCGGTGACATTGACCCGGCCATTGTTCCTTATGTGATGAACAAGGAAGAATTGACTCACGGTGAGGTCAACTCTATGCTTAACAAGCACAGCGGTATGCTGGCGATCTCCGGTATCAGCAGCGATATGCGTGAGATCATTGAAGGGTACGAGAAGGGCGAGCCGAATGCTTCTCTAGCTTTTGAAATGTATGAATACCGTCTGCGCAAATATATTGGAGCTTATACCGCGGCCCTTAACGGTGCGGATATTATCGTCTTTACCGCCGGTGTAGGCGAGAATGCTTCACTGCTCCGCGAGAAGGTGCTGAACAACCTGTCTTACCTGGGCATTGAGCTTGACGCAGAAGCCAACAAGGTTCGCTCGGGAGATCCGCGGCGTATCTCTACAGAGAATTCCAAGGTACAGGTCCTTGTGGTACCCACGAATGAAGAGCTTGTGATAGCACGCGATACCTATCGTATTGTGCAAGGAATCAACGGCTAAATTAGAGGAGAGATTGTAGGCATGGCTAATAAGAGTGTAATCAAGAACGTGAACGAGCATGTCGGAGAGAGTGTTGTGATCGGATCTTGGGTCAACAACAAGCGCTCCAGCGGTAAAATTCAGTTCCTGCAGCTTCGCGACGGTACCGGGTATATCCAGGGGGTCGTGGTGAAATCAGAAGTGCCTGAGCAGGTCTGGAATGATGCCAAGAGCCTGACCCAGGAAAGCTCACTGTATGTAACCGGGATTATCCGCGAAGAGCCCCGCAGCCAGTCGGGCTACGAGATGACGGTTACGGGAATTGAGATTATTCATCTGACCGAGAATTATCCGATTACCCCGAAGGAGCATGGTGTCGATTTCCTGATGGATCACCGTCATCTCTGGCTGCGTTCCTCCAAGCAGCGGGCAGTTATGGTGATTCGTGCGGAGATTATCCGCGCGGTTCAGCAGTTCTTCAATGAGCGTGGCTTCACGAAGGTAGATCCGCCGATTCTGACGCCGACGTCAGCAGAGGGGACAACCAACCTGTTCCATACGAAGTATTTTGAAGAGGACGCGTATCTGACCCAAAGCGGACAGCTGTATATGGAAGCCGCAGCAATGGCTCTGGGACGCGTATATTCGTTCGGGCCTACCTTCCGTGCAGAGAAATCCAAAACCCGCCGCCACTTGATCGAGTTCTGGATGATCGAACCGGAAATGGCCTTCACGGATCATGAAGAGAGTCTGTGCGTGCAGGAAGAATTCATCAGCTTCGTGGTGCAGTCCGTACTTACGAACTGCCGGGCCGAGCTGGAAGCGGTTGGCCGCGATGTCTCGAAGCTTGAGAATATCAAAGCTCCGTTCCCGCGGATCAGCTATGACGATGCCATCAAGTTCCTGAATGAAAAAGGCTATGAAATCGCCTGGGGCGATGATTTCGGGGCTCCTCACGAAACGGCAATTGCCGAAATGAGCGACAGACCGGTATTCATTACCCATTATCCGGCTTCCTTCAAGGCCTTCTATATGAAGCCGCATCCTGAGCGCCCTGAAGTGGTGCTGTGTGCGGATATGATTGCTCCTGAAGGTTACGGGGAGATCATCGGCGGATCACAGCGTATCGACGATCCGGCGCTGCTGGAGGCCCGCTTCAAAGAACATAATCTTTCGATGGACACCTACAAATGGTACATGGATCTTCGCACCTACGGCACGGTTCCACACTCCGGCTTCGGTCTAGGGCTGGAACGTACAGTTGCATGGATTTGCGGTTTGGACCATGTGCGTGAGACGATTGCCTTCCCTCGTACACTGTACCGTCTTTACCCGTAAGGAAGGGCAAAGGGGGCTAACGTATGGACGGAAAAGGTTGGAGTACCTGGGGCGAAGGCGTTGCTTTTGGCCTGGAGAACGGAATGGCCGTCATTCCTTATGCACTCTTGAAATATTACAGGAAGCTGAATCTCACCGGCAGTGAGGCGATGCTGCTGATTCACCTGCTCTCCTTCAGGCAAGTGGAGGGCATAGACTTCCCTTCACTGGAGGAGCTGCAGGCCGTAACCGGGCGCAGCATCTCAGTGCTTGCCGGAGAGCTGCAGAAGCTCATGAAGGAAGGGTTCATCAGCATCGACGGAGATAACGACGAGCTGCGGGACATCCACTATGAGCGCTACAACTTCTCCGGCCTGTACGCCAAGCTGGGCGCTTATCTGGCGGAAATCGCGCAGGCGAATCCTCAGGAGAAGCCGGGCCGGTCTGGGAGTGAGCCGGGTTCACGGGCAGCCGCCCATTACTCCGGGGCTCCCGCCCCGGAGGGCGGTTATGGCCGTCCGGCTGCACCGGCTGGTCAAGACGCCGAGGAGAGCCGGAGTCTGTTCAGTATTTTCGAGAAGGAATTCGGCCGCCCGTTGTCACCGATGGAATGTGAGTCCATCTCCGGCTGGGTGGATGAAGACCGTTATCCCGAAGAGCTGATTCTGCTGGCGCTCAAGGAATCTGTCTTCGCCGGCAAAGTTCATTTCCGCTATATTGACCGCATCCTGCTGGAATGGGCCCGCAACCGGGTCAAAAACGCCCAGGATGTCAAAGCCTATTCCCAGAAGTTCCGGGGTGGGGGACGGTAAGTGGGCTGTGGGTGAGCTTAAGCGAGCCGTTGGTTAGCTATAAGTGAGCCGTTGTGAGCTGTTGGTGAGCTATAAGTGTGAGCCATAGGTGAAATGTGAGTGAGTTATACATGAGCTGTAGGTGAGCTTATAAGCGAGCTGTGAGTGGACTATTGGTGAACTTTGAGTGAGCTGTTGGTATGCTAGGAGTGAACTGTAGGTGAACGAAACAGCTTAAAGTTAGAATAATTGGATTGAGGGGCAGACTGCCCCGGATCAGCATGAACACCCCCGCAGCTTCCTGCGGGGGTGTTCATGCTTCATGCGATGGTTGGGAGTTCGTCTGTTGGGAGTAAAAGTGAAAGTCCCCCGCAGTGCCCCCCATTCCGCCGGAAGCAGGCGGGAGGCGGGAATAAAGAGCAAAAGTGCGCCCCATTCCGCCGGAAGCAGGCGGGAGGCGGGAATAAGGAGCAAAAGTGCACCCCATACCGCCGGAAGTGGGCGGAAAGCGGGAATGAAGAGCAAAAGTGCACCCCATACCGCCGGAAGTGGGCGGGAAGCGGGAATGAAGAGCAAAAGTGCACCCCACGCCGCTGAAAGTCGGCAGGAAGCGGAAATAAGGAGCAAAAGTGCACCCCAGGCTGCTGGAAGTTGGCGGGAAGTGGGAATGAAGAGCAGAAGTGCACCCCATTCCGCCGGAAGTAGGCGGGAGGCGAAAATAAGGAGCAAAAGTGCACCTCATTCCGCCGGAAGCAGGCGAAAATTGGAAATCAGAGTTATAAATCTCACTGAATCCTCCGGAAGCAGGCGGAGTGAAGAAACCAAAGGTATAAATCCCACTGATTCGGCAGAAAGTGGGCGGTATGAAGAAACCAAAGGTATAAATCCCACTGATTCGGCCGAAAGTGGGCGGTATGAGGAAATTAAAGGTATAAATCCCTCTGATTCCGCCAAAAGTGGGCGGTATGAAGAGACCAAAGGTATAAATCCCACTGAATCCCCCAGAAGCAGGCGGTATGAAAAAACCAAAGGTATAAATCCCACTGAATCCGCCAAAAGTGGGCGGCATGAGGAATTCAGAGGTATAAATCCCTCTGAATCCGCCGAAAGTGGGCGGCAAGCAAGATTCAAAGGTATAAATCCCACAGATTGACGGAGGCTGCGGCCTAAGCTCCAACGTGTTTCACAGAGTTCGGTATGTATCAAAGAGTCCAGCGTGTTTCAAAGATCTTAGTGTGTTTCAAAGATCCCAGTGTTACACAGAGTCCACGATGTTTCACAGCTTAAGTTAGTTTTGTTCTTGTCATTACACGTAGGTTACCCGTAGATTGCAGTAGACAGCAGACAACCTGCAGTTCCTTCCTCTGGAAGAATCTGCGGGCTGTCTGTGTTAGAAACAGTAGCTCAAAATAATAACAGGAATAATGCCAATAGATTAACGCAGCTCGTTCTCAAGAGCCGAGCCCATTTCACGGGAGCGTTCGGCGCAGCGGTTGACCGCAGCGATTACAGTCTCGAAGAAATCACCGCGTTCCAGTACTTCAATCGCCGCTTGGGTAGATCCGTTCGGCGAGGTAACCTTTTTGCGCAGAGCGGCTGGTTCTTCACCGGTCTGCTGTACCATTCTTGCTGCTCCGAGCACTGTCTGGACAGTCAGCTCGCGGCTCTGCTCCAGCGGCAGTCCGCCGCGGATACCGGCGGCAATCATCGCCTCCATCATGTAGTAAATGTAAGCCGGTCCGCTGCCGGAGATGCCGGTTAAGGTCTCCATCCGTTCTTCATCAATGACAGCCGTTAAGCCAACCGCTTCAAAAATGTTAAGCGCAGTACGGCGGCTCTCTTCGCCAACCTCCTTGGAGAAGGCGATACCGGTTGCCCCGAGGCCGATGGAGCTTGAGGTGTTAGGCATCGAGCGGACAATGGGCTGCGGTGTGCCTAGCAAGCCTTGCATCGTACGGATGGTCAATCCGGCGATCACGGAGATTACGAGCTGATCCGGCGACAGCAGCGGGCCCAGAGTGCGGAGTGCCTCGGCTGCGTCTTTGGGCTTCATCGCCAGGACGATGACTGGCGCAGTGCGCAGGGCCTCGGTTTTTTGCTCAGGAGCATTAGTGCCGAGAACGCCATAACGGCTGCGGAGTTCAGCCAGGCGTTCGTTGCTGCTGCGGTTCAGCATAGTGATTTTACCCGACTCCACTACATTCCGGGCGATCATTCCCCGCACAATGGCTTCAGCCATGGAGCCTGCGCCATAAAAAACGATATTATGATTGATGAGCGGAATTGCTGGTTGCTGGCACATGGCTGGCAGTCCCCCTATAAGTTGAGTGAGTTATCCCCTGATTTGGCCGGAGCCGTGAATCATATATTTGGTTGAAGTCAATGCAGGCAGCCCCATAGGACCGCGGGCGTGAAGCTTCTGTGTACTGATGCCAATCTCGGCGCCGAATCCGAATTCAAAGCCGTCCGTAAACCGGGTAGAGGCATTATGATATACAGCCGCAGCATCAACCTCCTGCAGGAAACGGGCAGCCTGAGCGGCATCCTCTGTCACAATACACTCAGAATGCTTGGTGCCGAACTCGGAGATATGTCCGAGAGCCACCTCAAGAGTGTCCACGATGCGAATATTAAGAATATAGTCGTTGTATTCCGTGGCGAAGTCCTCCGGTGATGCAGGCAGAGCCCAAGGGATTAGAGCTACCGTATCCGCGCAGCCGCGCAGCTCCACACGGGCTTCGCGGAAGGCTTCTGCGAGTGCAAGCAGATGCTGGTCTGCATAAGTACGGTGAACCAGCAGCGTCTCCATGGAATTGCAGACCGAAGGCCGCTGTGCCTTCGCGTTCACACTAATGCGCTCTGCCATTTCCGGATTGGCGCTTGCATCCAGATAAGTATGGCATATGCCTGCACCTGTTTCAATCACGGGTACTGTAGCATTAAGCACCACATTCTGTATCAGGGAGCTTCCCCCGCGCGGGATGATAACATCCAGCAGTCCGTTCAGCTTCAGCATTTCATCTACGGAGGAGCGGTTCGGATCTTCAATCAGCTGCAAGGCATCCGGAGGAAGGGCTGTTCCCGCAAGCGCGCGGTGCAGCACCTCTGCAATCGCACGGTTAGATGAGAGGGCGGAGGAACCGCCGCGCAGGACGACAGCGTTGCCTGTTTTGAGGCACAGACCGGCAGCATCAACGGTTACGTTAGGGCGTGCTTCATAGATAATACCGATTACCCCAAGCGGGACCCTTACCTTCTCGATGAAAAGACCGTTGGGCCGTTCAATGGTCTCCAGATTGTCGCCAACCGGATCTGGCAGCGCAGCGATCTGCTGTAAGCCTTCAGCTATACTGTCAATCCGTGAGGTATCCAGTGCCAGCCGGTCGAGCATTGACTCTGGCGTGCCGCTGGCCCGTCCGCGCTCCAGATCCTCGGCGTTGGCGGCAATAATGTAGTCAGCCTCTGCACGCAGAGCTGCGGCCATTGTAAGCAGTGCTTCATTTTTCTGACCGGTAGTCAGGCTTGCTAGCACTCCGGTGGTCGCTTTGGCCAGCGTTGTTTTGTGTACCACTTCACTCATGACCATTCCCCCTAAAAGTTTTGTGCGCATATGCTTCTCTGAAAGAGCTTCTTACAAAACTCGCTTCGAAAGCATACGCTAAAAGCTTGGTGAGCATACGCTAAAAGCCTGGTGAGCTTAACGAAGCGTAATCCATTCGTCACGGTGGATAACCTCCAGCCGGTGTACTTCACCCAGCTTGGGAACAATCTCGCGGCTGGGAAGCCCCTGGATGCTGCGGAGCTGGGTATCATCATAATTGACGATGCCCCGTCCCAGCAGCTTCGCATCCGGGCCGAGCACTTCAACAACGTCCCCGGAATGAAAGCTGCCTTCGATGCGCCGGACACCGACCGGCAGGAGGCTGTGGCCTCCGTGCAGCAGAGCCTCAACGGCTCCGTCATCGACGTATAATGATCCCAGCGGTGTGGACATGAAGCCCAGCCACTGCTTCTTGACCGGCAGGGAGGAGAGGGTGGTGGCAAAATACGTGCCTTTGCCGGTTCCGGCCGCTGCGAGTGATAAATCGCCGGGTTCCGTCACCCTGCCGACGAAGACCGGGACGCCGCCCCGTGTGGCAATCTTGGCAGCGTCAATCTTGGATCTCATGCCGCCGGTGCCTACACTTGAGCCTGCACCGCCTGCAATCGCATAGATTTCCGGCGTGATCTCTTCAATATGCTGATACCGCACCGCATCGGGATGCTTGCGGGGATCGCCGCTGTACACGCCGTCCATATCGGTCAGCACCAGCAGGTGCGAAGCCTTCAGGAGATTGGCGACCAGCGCCGACAAGGTATCATTATCGCCGAATTTCAGCTCATCCACCGATACGGTATCATTCTCGTTGAACACGGGGACGGCTCCCTGCCGCAGCAATTCCTCAACAGTCATCATGGCATTGTTCATGGCCCGGCGGCTGCAGAAGTCCGTGCGGGTCAACAGAATCTGTGCGGTGGGGATGCCATGCTGTGCGAAGGCCTCCTGATAGGCCTGCATCAGCATAACCTGTCCTACCGCTGCCGCTGCCTGCTTCTCATGCAACAGCCTTGGGCGGGAGGAATAGCCGATGCCCCGGAATCCGGCAGCCACAGCCCCTGAGGTTACCAGCAGCACTTCACAGCCGTCCTTGCGGAGGGCGGCAATCTCAGATGCGAAGAACGCCACCGCTTCCCGGTTCAGGCCGCCTTCAGGACCCGTGAGCGAGCTGCTGCCGATTTTGACCACAACTCTTGTTGTCATTGTCTTTCACTTTCCTCTCGAGTATAAATACCTGTTAAGCCCGAAAATGACAAAAAGCCCCCATCCTTAGACTTAGCAAAGGACGAAAGCATGATTAACTTCCGCGGTACCACCTTCATTGATGAGGGTTCATCCGACTTCATTCTCATAACGGGAGTATCCGTCCTGCGGGGCAGGCCGCTCGGGGGTAGGATTCAGAATGGTCATCCGCGGTAAATTCTCCCAGCCTTCAGGAATTTACTCTCTGCACACGAATATACGCCAATTCTTACTGGTCCCGTCAGCACGTTTCACTATTTGACACTTAGGATACCATGGGGCAGCGGGGTTTGCAAAGAGGCGCAGACAAATTTATTCCGGCAGTGCTGTCAGCGGATTGGATGTTTGGGCTTCAGGGGAACGGGTAAAATACTTATAATCTATGACCAGGAGGTGGATGATTTGAGTAAGAGCAGCGATGCAAGGCAGGATCAGAGTCACAATGCCAAGGAAGCCGCCGAATTTCAAAATCAGACGATCCGCGAATTTGTAGAGGAGAAGGCCGGAGATAACCGTACCAAGGGACCTGTTGACGGGAGCACAGCACGCCTGCCCGATGATCAGAACCGTCTGATTTCACAGCATAATCTGCGTAAATAATATTCTAGATATACTAACGTGCAGCAATGCCCGTCCGGCTTTCCTTCATAAGCCGGACGGGCATTTGACGTTATTAACGCTTATCTAGGAGTTCTAGTGGTCTGTGAGACCTGCAACGGTTGCCTTGAAGGTTTCAATAAAAGCTTCCGCCGCGCGGGATAAATAACGTCCGCGCCGGTAGGCAATTACCAGGGTGCGGCTGGGCACCGGCTCCGCCAAGGGAAGATAGACCGGCACGAACTCGCTCCGGGGAGCGCGCGCGATGAAATGCGGCACCAGTGTAACGCCCATCCCGGCCGCAACCAGCGACTGCACCGTCTCCATATTGTTGCTCTCAAAAACAATCCGCGGTTCAAATCCGGCTGCGCGGCACAGCTCCACTGTCATTTTACGGAAGCCCTGCCCCTCCTTAAGCACAATGAACGGTTCATCCTTAAGCTCTGCCAGGCTTGTGCGGATATCCTGCGATTCACGGCCAGCCAGCGGGTGCTCCGGCGGGACTGCAAGATCAATCCGCTCCTCACCAAGCACCTCGTAGGCCAGAGTCGGAATGGCGAGCGGCAGAGAGAGGAGGCTGAGATCGGTCTGTCCGCTGGCTGTCAGCTTCTCCAGATTCATGGAGGAGTCCTCCAACAGGGTGATTTCGACCTCGGCATATTTATGCTTGAATACAGGCAGCACATGCGGCAGCAGATGCGCTCCGGTGATCGGCATGCTGCCGACCATAACACGGCCGGTGCGCAGCTGGGAGATGTCGGACATCTCTTGTCTGAGCAGCTCCACGGCATCAATAATAACCTGGGCCTGTTCAACGAATTTCTCACCGGCATGGGTCAGCTCCACAGAGCTGGTATTCCGCTGGAAGAGTAGCACCCCAAGTTCCTTCTCCAGCTTGGACAGCTGCTGGCTGAGCGAGGGCTGGGCGATATGCAGCTTCTCTGCGGCGCGGGAGAAGTTCCGTTCGGCTGCAATCTGCAGCGTATATTGCAATTGTCTAAGTTCCATACATAAGCTCCTTTAATAGGGTGGATCATCTCTTTATAAGTATAACCTATGAACCCTATAGAAATCATATCTTGGAATTATAAACGTACTGATGTTATATTTAGAACATTCAAGAGGGACTCCACACTCTCTTCAAATGAACGATTCTACTATATGAGGTGAAATTCATGGGCAACAAGACAATGTTTGAAAAGATTTGGGATAATCACGTTATTCATCAAGAAGAAGGCAAGCCAAGCATTATTTATATCGATCTTCATCTGGTTCATGAGGTTACTTCTCCGCAGGCCTTTGAAGGACTGCGCCTGAGCGGCCGTAAGGTCCGCCGTCCGGGACTTACCTTTGCTACAATGGATCATAACGTGCCTACCAAGGACCGCTTTAATATTACCGATCCGATCTCCAAGCAGCAGATTGATACGCTCTCACAGAACTGCCGTGATTTTGGTGTAAGATTGTTCGATCTGAATGATATTGACCAGGGTGTCGTTCACGTTATGGGACCTGAAATTGGCCTGACCCATCCCGGCAAGACGATTGTCTGCGGGGACAGCCATACCTCCACACACGGAGCATTCGGTGCCCTGGCCTTCGGAATCGGTACCAGCGAAGTTGAACATGTGCTGGCCACCCAGTGTCTGCAGCAGTCCAAGGCCAAGACCATGGAGGTCCGCTTCACCGGCAGCCGTAATCCGGGAGTGACTGCCAAGGATATGATTCTCGGCGTGATTGCCAAATACGGAACAGACTTCGCTACAGGATATGTTATTGAATATACAGGTGAAGCTATCCGTGAACTGTCTATGGAAGAGCGCATGACCGTCTGCAATATGTCGATTGAAGGCGGAGCAAGAGCGGGACTGATCGCACCGGATGAGACGACCTTCAACTATCTGCGCGGACGCCAGTATGTACCGCAGGGCGAAGCGTATGATGCCGCAGTGGAGATCTGGAAGGGTCTTGTAAGTGATGAAGGCGCTGAGTATGATACCGTCGTGGAATTCGATGTTGAAACACTGATTCCGCAGGTTACCTGGGGCACCAGCCCGGGTATGGGTACGGATATTAACTCCCGTGTACCGAATCCTGCTGACTTCACCACCGAGAATGAACGCAAAGCAGCCGAGAAGGCGCTTGAATATATGGATCTGGTTCCTGGCACTCCTATCTCTGAAATCGGGATTGATTATGTCTTCATCGGTTCCTGCACCAACGGCCGGATTGAAGATCTGCGTGCGGCGGCTGAGGTTGCCAAAGGCCATAAGGTATCCGACAAAGTTACAGCAATCGTTGTGCCTGGCTCGGGACGCGTGAAGATGCAGGCCGAGAAGGAAGGTCTGGACAAAGTCTTCACCGAAGCCGGTTTTGAATGGCGTGAGGCCGGCTGCAGTATGTGCCTGGCGATGAATCCGGATGTTCTCCAGCCGGGACAGCGCTGTGCATCTACTTCCAACCGGAACTTTGAAGGACGCCAGGGACGCGGCGGACGCACGCATCTGGTCTCTCCTGCTATGGCGGCTGCGGCTGCAATCAAAGGGCGGTTCACGGATGTACGGGATTGGAACTACAAGACGGAAGCCGTCAACGCATAGAATATTTGAGAGAGCAGGAGGATACAGCAAATGGAAGAATTTAAGAAGCTAACAGGAATTGTAGCCCCGGTAGACCGGGTGAATGTCGATACGGATGCGATTATTCCCAAGCAATTCCTGAAACGGATTGAGCGTACGGGGTTTGGACAATTTCTTTTTTACGAATGGCGTTTTGATGAAGCGGGACAAGACAATCCGGAATTTGAGATGAACAAACCGCGTTATCAGGGAGCCTCTGTGCTGATCTCCCGCGCGAATTTCGGCTGCGGCTCCTCGCGGGAGCATGCTCCTTGGGCGATCATGGATTACGGCTTCAGAGTGGTGATTGCCCCGTCCTATGCCGACATCTTTTACAACAACTGCTTCAAAAACGGCATTCTGCCGATCAAGCTCTCCGAAACCCAGGTTGATGAGCTGTTCAGCCGCACGGCTGAGCATGATGGCTACACCCTTACAGTGGATCTTGAGAACAACAAGCTGAGTGACGATTATGGCCTTGCCATCACGTTTGAACTGGATGAGCACCGCCGGCAGTTCCTGCTGCAGGGGCTGGATGATATCGGTCTGACGCTTCAGCATGCGGATGAGATTGCCGCTTATGAAGAACGCCATGCGGCCAAGCTTTTCGCCTAAACTGGGGAAGAGATTCGTCAAGTTTACTAATTTTACACAAAACTTCTATTTCCGGGTGTCGGAAATAGAAGTTTTTTTGTTATAATCGAGATATTATTGCCTGCGTAGGCAACTTTTGGGGATTAGTGTCGTCTTAATCTTATCTGCAAATCTATCAATCGACCAAAGGAGAGGAAAGGATGAAGAAAGCCGGACAACGGATGTTGCTTCTATTACTGCTGCCATTGCTCCTACTGTCGTTCGCCGGCCATGAAGCTGCGGCAGCCGGGACAACGCCCGGGAAGATCGTGATGGACAGCAAGGAGCTTGCCCTGCCCAAAGGGGTGATCCTTGAGAACGTGAATGGAAGCGTTATGATCCCGATCCGCGTAGTGGTGGAGAATCTTGGTTTTGAAGTGCTGTGGGAACAGAGCAGCCGCAAAGTAACCGTCCAGCAGGACGGTAAGTCTGTCCAGCTCGCTGTGGGCAGCACAACGGCCCAAGCCGATGGGGTAAGCCTGACGCTCAACGCCGCGCCTAAGCAGAACGGCGGTACTGTGCTGGTGCCTATCCGTTTTGTCGGTGAGCAATTCGGACTTAGCGTCGGCTGGGATAATACCGATAAGACGGTCTACTTAAGCGGGGGAGTGCCAAGTGATACACCGGCCACTGCCAATCCGCTGCCCACAGCTACTGTAGCGCCGGCAGCCTCATCTGTGCCTGCTGGAGTGTCTGCTTCACCGTCTCCGACCCTTCCGCCTCAGACGGGCACAGAGATTCCGGAAGAGGTAGGAGGAAGTATTACAGCTACCCCGACTCCAGCAGCTACATCACCGGTAGTCAAAGGGGCTGTATTCAGCGAGAACCGGCTGATTGTCGCCGCTGCCGGCGGGGCCAAGGCTACGGTTACGAGAGTTACCGGACCCGACCGGATTGTAGTGGATTTTGCCGGAGCGGTATTCTCCCCTGATTTCAGCGGGAGCTTCCCGGGAGTGTCCACCGGCGGCAGTCCGCAAGGCAAGCTGGATGTCAGCGGTTACCCGCATATATCCGAAATACGTTACGCGTTGTTCAGCGCGAATCCTGCAACCGTCAGATTTGTCATTCAAACGACGGGCTACCAGAACTATCAGGTCAGCACGGATGAGAGTACCGGACTGGTCACTATTGATCTCAATGCGGCGAATAGCGGGCCGGGGACACCCGTGAATCCGGGATTCACCGGAAGACCGGTTATTGCACTGGATGCCGGGCATGGGGGCAAGCAATCGGGGGCTGTCAGCCTTACCGGCAAGCTGGAGAAATCCTTCAATCTCGCAGTGATCCTTAAAGCCGGGGCTATTCTTACACAGGAAGGCTGGGCAGATGTTATCTATACCCGTACTTCAGATGTTACGCTGGGTCTGCAGGACCGGGTGAATATTGCCCAGGCGGCGAACGCTACACTGTTCGTGTCACTGCATGCGAATTCACTTGATAAAGGATACCCGAACCGGGACAAAGTCAACGGAAGCGAAACCTACTACAGCCGCAGCGAAAGCCTTCCACTGGCCGAAATCATGCAAAAGCATCTCGTAGCGGGAACTGGCTTCAAGGACAATGGTGTCCGCTCGAAGAGCCTGCATGTTACCCGGGAGACGAAGATGCCTGCGATTCTGCTGGAAGCCGGTTATCTGACCAATCCTGGAGACGAAGCCGCCTTGTACAGCGAACAGCTGCAGGATAATCTGGCCCGTGAGATCGTAGCTGGAATTAAGGAATATCTGGGCTTGTAATCACAGGGAATACACAGACATTTCCACTTTGTATGGTATTTATTCGCAACTTTTAAGTTCTAAGGGCGTCTTAACTATGTCGAAGGTTGTCAGTTGGCATGCCATCAAGAACGCTCGAGTGGGGGCGGAATACTAGAGTCTTAGAGGTGAAGAATGAAGAAATTTGCTTTGATGCTGTTGCTGATGCTGCTCTTTGTTGTGGTGCTGCCGGGGCATGGACAAGCCGCTGCCGGCCAGAACAAGATCCTCCTGGATGGCCAGGAACTGACTGCAGGACAAGGTGTTCCGGTGGAAAATGTAAATAACTCCATCATGGTGCCGCTAAGAATGATTGCTGAGAACCTTGGATACAAGGTGGACTGGAATCAGACAAGCAAGACCGTTACGATTGAACAGCAAGGAAAGACCATGCAACTGATTGTAAATCAGACGGCTGCCTCCGTTGACGGGAAGACGGTGATCCTGAACACGGCACCTCTCCTGCGGAACAATACGACTCTCGTACCGATCAGGTTTATCGGGGAGCAGTTCGGACTTACAGTCAAATGGGATAACACGAAAAAGATTGTAGAGCTTATTACCCCGCAAGTTCCTGATCCTAACATTGACACAGGAGAAGGTAACGGAGGCGGCGGGGGTGTTGTAGTGCCGCCGGGCGAACCGGCAAGCAACCTCAGCATGATTAACGGCATAAGCTTCAATGAGAACAGGCTGTCCATAGCCTTGGAGGGCAACGTCCAGCCTAGTGTCAGCAAAATGAGCGGGCCGGACCGGATTGTGATCGATCTGCCGAATGCCACGTTCTCTGATGTGTTCGGTTCAGGACAAGCGCTTGATCCTAACCTGAACGGCAAGCTCGAAATTACGGATTATCCGGATGTATCAGGTGTCCGCTATTCGCTGTATAGCACCGATCCGTATACTGTGCGTTTTGTAATTGATCTGAATACCGCCAAAAATTATAGCGTGGATGTATCCGGGGACAGCTCCAAACTGATTGTTGTCGATTTGAATGCACAGAGTACAGTAGATACCTCCACTCAGCCTGGCAACAGCGGGCGGAAGCTGGTAGTGCTCGATGCAGGACATGGCGCCAAGGACTCAGGGGCTGTAGGCGTTACCGGCAAATATGAGAAGAACTTTAATCTGGCCGTCATTCTGAAAGCGGCTGAGCTGCTGAAGCAGGAGAACAAAATTGATGTGGTGTTGACGCGCAGTGACGATACTTTCCTTGAACTGAAGGACAGGGCGGCAATGGCCAACAACCTCAAAGCGGATTTGTTCATATCCGTCCACGCCAACAGCAGCGGGTCATCTGCTGCGAGCGGAACGGAGACCTATTATCAGCGGGAGGCAAGCAAGGCCCTGGCGAATGTGATGCACAAGTATCTTGTAGAGGCTACCGGACTTAGTAACCGGGGTGTGCGTTACGGCAACTTCCATGTCATTCGCGAGACGAAGATGCCTGCGGTACTGCTTGAAGTCGGTTATCTCAGCAACAGAAAAGATGAGGCGCTGCTGTTCACCGAAGCATTGCAGAACAGCGTTGCCGCATCAATGGTAAGTGGGATTAAAGAATATCTCGGAATTCAATAACAGCGGGCGGCAGCAGGGGCTGCAGAGTCGGATTTGGACCCTATTTTGAGGTCAAAAGGACTTTGCGGCCCCGGCCTGCCCGTATTTATCTGGAGGGGGTTCATCGAAATGAACAAGAAATTGACATATGCAGGAATGGCAGCAATACTGCTCCTGGTAATTTCGGGCTGCGGCGATAAACCTACGGCTGCACCGGCGGCCACATCCGCTCCGGAATCAATCTCGGTATCCAGCGGTGCTGGAGGAAACAATGCCGTGAATGAGAGCCCCACGGCTACACCGGAGGCTACAAGTACACCAGAGCCAGAGCCTACAGCAACGGTGACTCCGGCAGCTACCGATAAGCCGGCAGCTCCTGAGAAGCAGAGCCTGCAGATTAAGGCTTATTATACGGACCAGGAACAGAACGAATTAGTTACGGCGGAGGTCTCTATAACCTTTAAGGATGCCAAGGACAAATATACAGAAGCCTTCAAAACGCTGCAAAACAGCAGCGATGCCAAGCAAATTCCGCTATGGAACAAGATTGAACTGAAATCGCTGGAGTTCTCGAATGGACAGATTGTGCTGGATATCCATAAACCGGATGAGGCACAGCTTGGTGCAGGCGGCGAAGCCCTGGCCATCAGCGCATTGTCCCAGACCTTCTTCCAGTTCGATGAGGTCAAGAATATCGATGTACTGGTAGACGGAGAGCAAGTGGAGAGTCTTATGGGGCATGTGGATCTCGTGCATCCCATCACCCGTGAGAACAACGGATTGTAGGCATTAGGCAGGAATAAGCCGGATGGCTGACGAAAGTACCAACATAGAAAATTCAGATGAGCCATAGAGAGGGGAATATCGAATTGTCCGGTCCAAAAAGAATAAAACGTACGGTGCAATCTTATTCTGTTAAAGCGGTATCTGCCGTGCTGGCCGGTGCGATGGTGCTTGGCGGAGCAGGGACTGCTTTTGCCGATAACTCTTCAACCGGGGCAACAGTAGGTGCGGCAGCCCCGCAGACTGCTGTACAGGCTGGTGGAATCTTCAGTGATGTCAAGACAGGCTTCTGGGCCGAGAAACATATCTATAAGCTGGCGACCCAGGGGATTGTTGTCGGCAATAACGGTTTATTCCGTCCGGGGGATTCCGTTACCCAGCAGGAGGCTGTGCTGATGGCACTGCGCTTCATGAAGCTGCAGGGCAATGTGAATACAAGCGCAGATGTTGCCCTTCCGAATGACTTTCTTGTTACGAATTATTATAAGCCGTATGTGATCCTGGCCTTCCAGCAGGGACTTCTGGATAAGACCACCGAAATGGCAGCGGATAATCTCAAGAACTCGTGGGGAGAACGCAAGGCCAGCCGTGAATGGGTTGCGGAATTGCTGATCCGGGCTCTGGGTAAGGGCGCTTCAGCATCGGCGGCAGCCGGTAAGCCGACGGGGTTCGCCGATGATGCCAAGGTCTCTGCGAATAAGCGCGGCTACATTAACACAGCCGTGGAGCTGGGACTGGCGAACGGGCTTACGGGTAACCGCTTCGACCCGCAAGGCGCAGTTACCCGCGCACAGCTCGCTACCTTCTTCAGCCGTGCTGAAGCACATAATACGCTGGATTATGACAATACCTTCAAAGGAACAATCAGTTCATTGAAGGATGGCAAGCTGTCACTGTACAGTAATGGCGGCGCTCTGGAGTTTACTTTGAATGCGAATACCGCTTATTTCACAAGCAGCTCCGAGAACCGGATCTCTCTGAATGAAATTCAGCCCTACACGAAGGTCACTGTGATTGGAGCAACCTATAACGCCTCTTATGTGGAGCTGACTGATCCGGCCCTTCAGGTTGAACAGGCGGAAGGCGTATTTACCAAGCTTACACCGGGTATAATCTGGGTCGATTCAGCTAACGGATACGATCAGTATGGCTATGATGCTGCAACTGCCTTCCTGGATGTGAACGGGGCGGTCATTCAGCCTTCTTCCATTACCGCTGGCAGCAAAATTACGCTGCTCCGCGAAACCTTCAGCGGGTCCCGCAAGGTTGTGAAGGTGCAGGTCACTTCCGGTATCGTCAATAAGACGGCTAAGGGCACGGTTCAAAGCGTGGATGCTGCGGCCAAGAGCATTACCTTCAAGAATGCGGATGGCACAGTGGAAAGCTTCAAATGGGAAGACGGAACGACATTGTTCAGCTCCCAGAGTACGATCATCCAGCCGGCAGAATTGAAGACCGGAGCTGCAGTCTCTTATACCATTAAGGATAATGTGATCCGTTCTGTAGAAGTCACCTCTGGAGTAGAACGCATAGTGAAGGGCTTCATCTATGAGCTGACGGATTCCACGATCGTCTACCAGAAGAGTGATGGCAGCCGTGAGGTTAACCTGCTCGCAGCCACTCCGGCCATTGTTATTCCAAATGTCACCAGTCCGGTAATGACTGATCTGATTGCTGACAAAACAGGCGGAGACAACGTGCAGCTTACCCTGAACAGCAGTGATCAGGTGACGAAGATTGAAGTGCTTAGCCGTCAGATTGAACAACACACCGCAGCTACTGTCGTGGATTACAATTCTAAGACCCAGTACCTGACCTTTACAGATAATAATGGTAAGGCCCATGTGGTCAAATTGGATGAGAAAACAAAAATGGCTTACGGCGGATTGATTACGACTTCGCTGACCACCATGGGAGCAAGACTGACGGAAAACCGTAAGATAGATGTGACCTCCATTAATGAACGTGCGATGTCTGTTGAATTGACTACCAAATACACGGGAACCTTGACGGCCATTAATACTACGTCCAGAACGGTTGTGCTGAAGGTGGGCAACGGACAATTGCTGACGATGTCGTATCCGTCCTCCATTGATATGTTTGGCAAAAGCGGGGCAGCCATCACGGACGTACCTTTGAATGTGCCGGTAACGGCAGTTCTCTCAAACAATCAGGATACGATCTCGATTCTAAGGGTGACCGGGAGTACTCAGCTTGAGATAGCGACCGTGAATGCCAACACGAACAAGATGACTGTGAAATTAGAGGGCGGCAGCACCAGCAGCGAGCTGAATCTGTTATCTGTCCCGCTTACCAATGAAGCAGGACAGAAGATTGCACTCAGTGAGCTGAGGGCCGGAGATTTCGTGAACATCGCCTTTGACGGGTCCACACCGGTCTCCCTGCAGTCGGTTAAGCAGGTTGCCGGACAAGTCTCGGCAGTGGATGCGGCGGCGGGTACGTTCAGTGTGAAGGATTATGCCGGAGCCTCCCAGTCTTTCAATGCCAGTGCTGGAGTAAGAATAATGCGTGACGGCGTAGCTTCGACCGCTCTTAGCGGTATCAGCACCTCGGACCGGGTATGGGTACGTAAGGATGCGGGCGGTGTAATGATCATTTCTGTGTTCAGCCAGCTTAACCGGACCTTCGCCCGTTATGAGAGTGCAACGAATGAAGTGCTGACCAAACGCGCCACACTGAATGATAATTATAAGTTCGTGCTGGCTCCGAATGTATATATTCATCAAGGTGACACGACTTTACCCGTGCAATCTCTCAAAGAAAATGATAATATTATAATGTATTTCAACAACGACAAGGTTGTAGAAATTGTGAAACAATAATCGTTTTGGTGATTTTCCGTGTGAAACACCGTCTTGATCCCTGGTTCTGCCCTGGATCAAGGCGTTTTTTTTGAAATATAAGGGCAGCACGGTGTTCGCTTGAACGCTATGAAAGTATACGATATAATGTATCTTTGCTTATATTTCTTCAGACTTGAGACCGTATGACTGCGAGGGACAACTTGCGGGCATATACTCTGTGGAGGGGACGCTATGAAAGCTGCAGAGGTCCGCCACATCCTGGATACCATCGGAGGCATGTTTCCTGATGCGCATTGCGAGCTGAATCACAGCAACGCTTTTGAGCTTACCATTGCGGTGCTGCTCTCAGCCCAATGTACGGACGCAACGGTGAACAAGGTGACCGAGGACCTGTTTCAGAAGTACAAGGCTCCAATCGACTATATTTCCGTGCCGCTTGAAGAGCTGGAGCAAGATATCCGGCGCATTGGATTATTCCGCAACAAGGCCAAGCATATTCAGAACCTCTGCTCTATTCTGATTGAGCAGTATGGGGGAGAAGTGCCCCAGGCTCATGATTTGCTGGTAACCTTGCCGGGGGTCGGACGTAAGACTGCGAATGTGGTCGTGTCCAATGCTTTTGGCGTTCCGGCTATTGCCGTGGATACTCATGTGGAACGGGTAGCCAAACGGCTCGCACTCGCGGGCTGGAAAGATTCGGTGCTGGAAGTGGAGAAGAAGCTGATGAAGGCGGTGCCGCGTGAGGAATGGACGCTGACCCACCACCGGCTGATCTTTTTCGGACGATATCACTGTAAGGCCCAGAATCCGCAATGTCAGATCTGCCCGCTGCTGGATGTATGCCGGGAGGGCAAAAAACGTATGAAAACAGCTGTAATCAGGAAAGATAAGGTTCATACGAAACCTAACAAAGAATTAGAGAAGAAGAGGATGGGATAGAGATGAAATGCATTTCTGTATACACCGATAATTTTGAAGCTTTTTCCGATATTTTTGACCGTGTAGTGGACAGCCCGATGGAAGAGAATGAAGAGCAGGAAGTGGAAGGCATCACCATCAGCCATTCCGGCGATGTGCCTGAATTCTACCTGGAACGTATGTCTGTGAAACCAGAGGTTGTCGTAATGAAGGACAAAGCCCGCGGTTTGACTATTCTGCAGCACGGCAAGGTTTTTGAAATTCTGCTTCCAGTCCTGGAAACAGCTTAATTTAGTTTTTTACGATAGAGAGGTTGTCCGGTAGCCAGGAAGTGGCTGCCAGGACAGCCTCTCTTTTTTTGCATAAATTTGGGGGAGCTATATAAGAAGCACTAAAGAAAATAACAAAAAGCAAAAGAAACGGAGGGGAAATTTGGAACTGTAGGAGCGGTAGCGACCGCCTTTGTCACCGGATTTCATCAGCGAAGAGCGGTTCAAATCAAGAAATCTGGTGACAACAGCGGCCGGAAGTCCAAATGTTCACCGCAGTGACGGTGAAGCTTCAAGTTCAAATCTTAAGTGCGTCTTATATAGCGTGAAATAGTTGGAATTACAACACTTGCTATTGAAGAAATGGACGAGGGTGGAGAGGTAGTTGGAAAAACAACACTTAAATAATCAAAATTCCGTTAGAATGGCATAATCACTAGGAGCAGATGCTGTTTTTCCACTTGCTTAGCTGTAACTATCAAAAGTTGATAATTTAAGCTACAAATTTCCACTTGTTTGTCGAAAAGGAAACGTTCTCTTTCCCTCCAAAGGTGATATTGTTCTGGAAGGGTGTTTTGCGAAGTCTAGTTTTTCGTGAAGGATTATAGCTGATTTTGTAAACGTGTATATTTGATTTGTGACGATCTGATGATAAAATGGAATTGTTCTATTCTTGCAGTGAAGTAAGTCATACAAATGTAATAATTATGGAGATAGTTACTGAATTCAATATAACCTAAATAATAAGTTGTAGATTGCAGCAAAGGTGGGCTTGTCGTGGGAGCAGAACGGAGTAGGGTGGAAGAGCAAGTATCCGGTACATCAGCGCTTATGCGGCTGGAAGAACGGCTGAGCACATGGGGAGAAGCAGAGAGCGCACAAATTGTTGCAGATCTTAAGGTTAAGGAGCAGGCGGGTGAGTTGACTCTGGCGTTCTGCGGGCATTTCTCGGCGGGGAAGTCGAGCATGATTAATAAGCTCTGCGGAAAAGCCGTGCTGCCGTCGGGACCGGTACCGACCAGCGCAAATATTGTATCCATTCGCAGCGGAGCTCCGGAGGTACTGCTTCACCCGTATAACGGGAGTACCGCAAGGAGTGCCGAGGTAATTAAGACTACGCCGGGGCGTCTTCAGGATTACTGCCGCCAAGGGACTGAATATTCGGCGATAGAGGTCTGGGAGGAAATCCCGCTGCTTGGGGAGCACGGTGTGCTGATGGATACGCCTGGCGTGGATTCCACGGATGAAGGCCATCAGGCGGCTACCCGCTCAGCGCTGCATCTGGCGGATGCGGTGTTCTATGTGATGGACTACAATCATGTGCAGTCGGAGAATAATCTGGCGTTCGCCAAAAGTCTTAGCGACTGGGGCAAGCCGCTGTATCTTATCATTAATCAGATCGACAAGCACAGGGAACAAGAGATCTCCATGGAGGAATACCGGCAGCAGGTGGAAAGCGCTTTCCTTGAATGGGGCATTCATTCTGCCGGTCTTCTGTTTACTTCGCTCAAAGTGGAGGGGCATCCCCTGAATCAATGGAAGGACCTGCTGGCCGTGATCTCCGGTCTGCTGGAGCAGCGGCGGGAACTGCTGGACTACAGTCTATCCCGTTCTATGCACCATACTGCGGCAGCCGTACTTACGGCTTACCGTGAGGAGCAGGAGGAGGAGCGGGCCGGACTGCTGGAAGAGGCTGGCGGTACACAGGCGGAAGCCGTGGAAGCTGAGATTCGGGGGACCATGCAGGACGAAGCATTGCTGGAGGAGCGGCCTGAAGAGGCGCGGCTTGATCTGCGCAGCAGGCTGGACGTCCTGCTCGGGAACACCAATCTGATGCCGGCTGACCTGAGGGATGCGGCGGGAGGCTATATCGAGAGCCTTCAGCCGGGCTTCCGGCGCGGCCTCTTCTTCACCGCTGCGAAGCGGGAGAAGGAGCAAGCCGCGCGGCTGCTGCACTGGCACAGCCTGCAGATCCGGGAGATCACTGCCCAGCTGGAATGGCATACGCTCCAGCTTGTACGCGACTGGGCCGAAGGCCTGGGGCTGTGGCAGGAGGGGGCAGAGCCGCTGCTGAAGCAGGCGTTCCCGGCGGTGAGCCAGCAGTGGCTGGCGGATCAGGTGAAGCCGGGAACCGGTGCATCCGGCGAAGCGCTGCTTAATTTCTGCCGCACGCTTGCGGCAGAGATCAAGGCGCAGTTCCGCCGGGCGGTCCTGGCCTTCGGCGAGCCGCTGCTGGATGAGCTGCCGCCTCTTGTGGAGGAGCGGCGCGCGGAGCTTACGCGCCGCCGGGCGGCCCTGCAGCGGCAGGCGCACGCGCTCGCCGCGCTGGCCGCCCTGGACCGCGCGGCAGCTGCGCGCGCGGACGAACTTGCGGCGCTGCTGCCGCCGCGCCGCACCCTCACCCCCGGCGCGCTGCCGGGGGTGCAGCCCCTGGCGGCGGCTGCGCTGCGCGCCGCCAGCCCAGCGCAGCCGCTGCGCACCGCAGCAGCGGCAGAGCCTGCCGCCGCCCCGGCCTGGGCGGCGGGAACGGCACAGCCGGCAGGCGGACGCCGCCGGCTGACACAGGCCGCAGCGGCGCTGCACGCTGCGGCCTGGATGCTGCGCCGCGAGCCGGCTATGGCCTCGGCGGCGCGCAGCCTGGCGGCGCGGGCGGAGGATCTCGCCGGCGGCCGCTTCACCATGGCGCTGTTCGGAGCGTTCAGCGCCGGCAAATCCTCCTTCGCCAACGCCCTGCTGGGCGAAGAGGTGCTGCCCGTGTCGCCGCATCCCGCTACGGCGGCGGTCGGGCGGATTCTGGCCCCGGAGGGCAGCTTCGCTCACGGCACGGCGGCCATCACCATGAAACGCGCGGAGGATTTCTGGGAAGATATCCTCCATTCCTTCAGCGTGCTGCAGCTTCCGCCGCCGCAGCACGAGTCGTGGACCGCAGCGGTAGCCAGGCTGCAGACCGGCGGGCTTCATCCCTCCTCGCTGCCGCACGCCGGATTCCTGCGCGCGGCGGCAGCCGGATGGGAGGAATCCGGTCCGCTGCTGGGAACAGAGCGTAAGGTCAGCCTGGAGGAATACCGGGCTCTGGTTGCCGATGAGAAGCGGGCCTGCTTCGTGCAGAGCACAGACCTGTATTATGACAGTCCGCTGACGCGCAGCGGCATCGTACTGGTGGACACCCCCGGAGCGGATTCCCTGCACGCCCGGCATACCGGTGTAACCTTCGGTTACATGAAGAACGCCGATGCCATCTGCTTCGTGACCTATTATAACCATGCGTTCTCCAAGGCCGACCGGAGCCTGCTGGCCCAGCTGGGAAGAATCAAGGATAGCTTCGCGCTCGACAAAATGTTCTTCATCATCAATGCCTCAGACCTCGCTTCAGATGAGGCCGAGCTTGAATCCGTGAGGCAGCATGTAGCGCAGAATCTGCGGGCCGGGGGCTTGACCTCACCGCGGATCTACAGCGTGTCCAGCCTGCTTGCGCTGGAGGGCAAGTCCCGCGGAGTCAGAGAAGCCTACGAGGCTTCCGGGTTCGGCAGCTTTGAAGCGGCGCTCTCTGAGTTCGCAGGCGAGGAGCTGCCAAGATTGTCGCTGGCAGCGGCCAGAGACAGCCTAAGCTCTGTCCGTCTCCGGGCAGAGGAGTGGCAGCGGCTGGCGCTGATGGAAGCGGACCAGCGGGAAGAAGGAATGAAGCAGTTCCGGCAGCGCCGGGAAGCTGCGGATCTGCGGCTGGCCGCACTTGTCCAGGAGGACCGGCCGCTCCGGGACCTGCGCCGTGAGGGCGCAGAGCTGCTCTACCATGTCCGGCAGCGCATTGCCTTCTCCTTCGGCCGTTCCTTCCAGGAATCGTTCCATCCCTCCATTCTCCGGGAAGAGGCCGGGAATCTGAAGGACATCTTCATTGCCTGCGGGCGGGAGCTGGAGCGCAGCATCCTGCGTGAGCTGGAGCAGGAGCTGTGGGCAACCACCCTGCGGCTGGAGTCGGCAGGCCGCAGGTTCGTGACCCAGGCGGCAGCGGCAGCCGCCGCGGAGCTCTCCGTCCCGGAGCAGGAGCTGCAGCTCCTGGAGAATCCGGACGAGCGTTGGCCCGCACCGGTGAAGCTGGACTGCGTGCTTGCTCCCATGGACTGGGCCGGACTGTGGAGCCGCTTCAAATCCCCGCGCCACTTCTTCGAGGGCCCGGGCCGGGCAGAGATCCGCTCGGCGGCAGAGCCGTGGTTCAAGGAAGCGGTTGGAGCTGCGGCTGAAGCACAGGAGCAGCCGCTCTTAACATTCTATGCCGATGCGGCTGCGGCCGCATTATCCCTTGCGGCAGACCGGCTGCGTGAAGAGCTGTCCGAGCGGGAGGCAGCCATGTCGGAGCTTCTGAAAGGGGGTGATTCAGCGCAGCATTGGGGCGAGATTGCCGGAGAATTACGGCTTCAGGAGCAAGCTTTCGACGATCTGGTGGACAGCCATCTGTGAAGTTTGTAGGAAAATGTCGAAGAATGCTTGCAATCTGGTGGATGATGGATGAAAATAAAGAAGACTGAAAATTTACAATGAAACTGCGACATTTTACAGAAATAGAGAAGTCAGCAGACAAATTTGCGAAAAGAGGTTGGAGTCAACAATGTGGGGAGCTCCTTTTTCAGCCCGGAGCAAGAAGCTGCTGCTGCTGGGCAGCGGTGAACTGGGTAAGGAAGTCATTATCGAAGCTCAGCGCCTTGGCGTAGAGACCGTAGCTGTGGATCGTTATGAAGCTGCACCCGCGATGGGCGTTGCCCACCGCTCTTATGTACTGGATATGCTGGATGCAGAAGCACTGAAGCAGCTGATCCGTAAGGAGAAGCCGGATCTGATTGTACCCGAGATTGAAGCCATTGCTACCGGAGCCTTGGTGGAGCTGGAGGAAGAAGGCTTCCTCGTCGTTCCTACCGCCCGTGCTGCACGGCTTACCATGGACCGCGAAGGCATCCGCCGGCTGGCGGCCGAAGAGCTGGGCTTGCCGACGGCTGCCTACCGGTTCGCTGACAGTCTGGATGAGCTGCGCCAGGCTGTAGAAGAGCTGGGAACACCGTGTGTGATTAAGCCGATCATGAGCTCCTCCGGCAAAGGCCAGAGTGTCTGCCGGAAACCGGAGGATGCGGAAGACTGCTGGAATACGGCCCTGGAAGGAGCACGTGCCAAAGGTACACGCGTCATTGTAGAAGCCTTTGTTACGTTTGAGAGCGAAATTACACTCCTTACCGTCCGTTCGGTCAGCGGAACCTTATTTTGTCCGCCGATTGGCCATATCCAGCAGGATGGAGATTATGTGGAATCCTGGCAGCCGCATCAGATGAGGGGTGCGCAGCTGGCAGAAGCAGAAGCAATCGCCCGGGCGGTTACGGATCAGCTTGGCGGTTATGGGATTTTTGGTGTGGAGCTGTTCCTCACCGCGGATGGGGTATTGTTCAGTGAAGTGTCACCCCGGCCGCATGACACAGGTATGGTTACCATGATTACGCAGGATTTGTCGGAATTTGCTCTGCATGTCAGAGCCATTCTTGGATTTCCGCTGGAGGCGGTACGTTTGTTGACCCCTGGAGCTTCAGCAACCTTGAAGACCGGAGGAGCCGGACAAGCTTTTGCAGTGACCGGAATAGAAGAGGCGCTGGCCCTTCCCCGTACGCAAGTTCGCGTATTCGGCAAACCGGAGATCCGCCCTGGACGGCGGATGGCAGTAACACTCAGTTCAGCGGAAGATGTTGAAATCGCGCGGACGACAGCCAAGCAGGCAGCGTCTATGCTACAAGTGGAGGTATACGAGGATGAACAGTAGTACTCAGGAGCAGGTACTGCAAATTCGCAAATGCGGCATGAATGATCTGGAGAGAGTAACAGCCCTTTTGCGGGAATTCGGCTATCCGACAACGCTTAGCGTGATGAAAGAGAGAATGGAAGGCATGGAGCATGATCCGTTCCACTGCACAATGGTTGCAGAACTCAATAACGAAGTTGTGGGAATGATCGGATTACGGCAGGTGAAGTCCTACTACAAGCATGCCGATTGTATTACGGAAATTACCGCACTGATTGTATCAGAGGAGCTTAGAGGACAAGGCCTTGGCAAAAGGCTCGTCGCTGCAGCGGAAGATTGGGCGCGCCATCAAGGCTGCTGCCAGCTGTTCCTGCGGAGCGGCAACCGGGTCGAGCGTGCCCCGGCACATGCCTTTTACCGCCATATCGGCTTTGAAAAGACAACAGGCTACCGCTTCAACAAAGCACTGCTATAATCCTATACGTGTAACCGAACATCCCCATCCCGGCGTAATCGGGATGGTTTTTTTTGTTCCCGCAGGCGGATGAAGACCTCTTAGCAAGCCCTGTGGACATAAATGTTGTACGTTCTGTAACTCTGATTCCCGGATACCGGGGTATGTGGACAGATTGTTGCACAAATTACAAGAATTATCGTGTTAAGCCGACCAGAGGAGGAAGAATGCTGCCTTTTGTACAACAATTCTGAAGGGTGGCAGGAATCATCAGCACAATGTTGTATTATAAGCAGGATTTCATTGTGACAGTATGTACATAATATTCACTTGCAATATATCCGGTCAGCCTATATAGTGAATTGCTTCCGCATATGAGCACCATCGGAACCTGTGGCCTTTTTTATTTAAACATAGATTGCACCTGTTGAATCAGCTATTATTGTTCTGTGAAACTCCATATCCTATCCGAAGAGGGATGACGCATGTACAAATTAATTCTCGCCGAAGACGAGGAAGATGTAAGAGAAGGCATTATCGCCCAGATTGACTGGGAGGAGTACGGCTTTGAGGTGGTAGAGCAGGCGGAGAACGGGCGTGAAGCAGCGGATGCCATAGACCGGCTCCTGCCGGATGTCGTCGTGACCGACATTCAGATGCCTTTCATGAACGGACTGCAATTGGCGGAATGGGTCCGCAGCCGTCATCCGAATACGAAGATTATCATTCTGACCGGCTATGATGAATTTGAATATGCCCAGAAGGCCATCAAGCTGCAGATTGACGAATATATCCTCAAGCCCTTCTCATCCCGGGAGCTGATTGATGTCCTGCTGAAGGTTAGAGCTCAGATCGAAACCGAGATTGCCGAGAAGGAAAATGTTTTTGTGCTAAGCGAGCATTACCGCAAAAGCCTGCCCCTGCTGCGGGAGCAGTTCCTCTCCTCCCTGGTCTCCCGCCGTCTGCGCTCCGCCGAGATCGCCGAGAAAAGTGCAGAGTACGGTATCAACCTGGCCGGCCAATGTTTCCAGTCCTCCGTGATCAGTATTGATTATATCCGTACAGAGCGGACGCCCGGCGTTCAGGAAGCCCGGCCGGTATCGCTGCGTGACACCGGGGACCGTAATCTCCAGCTGTTTGCCGTGCTGAATATCGCCGAGGAGATCTGCCAGAAGCATGAGTTCGGCAAGGTGTTCATCCACCGCGATGATGTGGTGCTGCTGTCGGTCAGCCAGAGCCCGGAGGAGAGCGATATTACCGGCAGAACGTTCGCCATTCTTGAAGAAATCTGCCAGAATGTGCAGCGTTTCCTGAAGCTGACGGTAACCGCGGGCGCCGGAACCGTCTGCAAGGCGCCGTCCATGCTGTTCAATTCCTTCGGGGATGCCTTGCAGGCCCTGGATTACCGGCTGATTCTCGGCAACAACCGGGTGATCTGGATCGAGGATGTGGAGTCCAGATCCAGCCAGATGCCGGCTTATGACGAGTTGGCCCAGCAGTCGCTGATCCGCACGATCAAGCTGGGCACCGCACAGGAGCTGAGGGAGGTAGTGGACGAGCTGTTCGGGGGTCTTGATACCGCGCAGGTCTCCACTCAGGATTATCAGATTTTCCTGCTGGAGATTATTACTTCGATTCTGCGCGTGGCTAAGGAATCGGGCAGTGAAACGAATGATTTCATCGGCCCCGGCCTGACTTCCCTGAGCGATATGAACAAATTCAACAATATGGGTGAAGCCAGGCAGTGGATTATTACCGTGTGCAGCCGGCTGATGAATACCATTGCCTCCGAACGCCAGTCCAGCTATAAGCAGCTGATCGACCAGGCTAAGGAATATATCCGCAGCCATTATGAGGAATCCGATATGTCGATCGGCCGGGTATGCCAGCATCTGCACATCAGCACGGGTTACTTCAGCAGTATTTTTAAGAAAGAGATGAAGATGACCTTCGTCAGTTATCTCCTGCAGATCCGGCTGGAGGCCGCGAAGGAGCTGCTGCGCTCCACGGAGCTGAAGGCATTCGAGATCGCTGAGCGGATCGGGTTCGCCGACCCCAACTATTTCAGCTTCTGCTTCCGCAAGAAATACGGACAATCCCCCAAAGAGTATAAGAACAGCTCACGGGGAGAATAGCCATGAACAAGCCCAAGGAGCCTTTCTCCCCGCTGCGCCCGCCCTCTCCTAAGAGAGGCAAGCTGCGCATACCCTCGAAGCTGCGGAGTATCCAGCTGATTATTACGTTGACCTTCACGGCGGTCACGGTGGCCGTTGCCGTGATCGTCAGCATCATGCTGTACGGCAAGTTTGCCAAGACGGCAGAAGAGAACGCTAATCTCAACATGCAGCAGATCATCGAGCAGGTGAATTATAACTTGGAGCTGTATGTGAAAGGGATGGGCAGTATTTTTGCCACCGCAGAGAAGCAGATTACCACCAGTCCGTCGATTGACTCCCCGCTGCTCAATGAACGGATGGACACCCTGATGAGCAGCCGCGAGGATCTGGTATCCGTGGCTGTTTTTACACCGCAGGGCCAGTATGTTGTAGGGACGCCCGGACAGAACCTGCGCCTGAATACAGGACTGGAGAGTCAGAGCTGGTTCACCACGGCCAAACGCACCTCGGAGATCTCGTATTCGGCCCCCCATATCCAGAATCTGTTCCGGGGCAGGTACACCTGGGTGGTCTCCATCAGCAAATTGATTCAATACCAGGAGAACGGGGAGCTGAGGACCGGCGTGCTGCTGCTGGACTTCAACTTCAGAACGATTGATCAGCTCAGCAAGCAGGTCAAGCTGGGAAAAAGAGGCTACGCTTACATCCTCGATCCGCTCGGCAATATCGTCTACCATCCCCAGCAGCAGCTCATCTATGCCGGGCTGAAGTACGAGAACGTAGAGCCGGTGCTGGAATATGCCTACCGCAGCTATTTGGATGAATCGACCGGAGAGAAGCGGTTTATTACCGTGCGTACACTGGCGCAGACCGGCTGGAAGATCGTCGGGGTCGCCTATTACGATGAGATAGTCACCACCAAACGCGATCTGAATCAGTTCCTGGCGTGGTTTCTTGGGGTGGTGCTGGTCTGTGTGATTGCGGTGTCGGTCTTCCTGTCCTGGCTGATTGCCAGCCCCATCCGCAAGCTGGAGCGTACCGTGAAGCAGGTGGCTGAGGGGGATCTGAATACGCCGATTAACGTCAGCGGAGCCTATGAGGTGGAGCAGCTGTCGAAGCGTTTCAACATGATGCTCCAGCGTATCCGTCAGCTAATGGATCAGATCATCTATGAGCAGGAGACGAAGCGCAAGGGCGAGCTTGAAGTGCTGCAATCGCAGATTAACCCGCACTTCCTGTACAATACGCTGAACTCCGTCATCCGGCTGGCCGAACGCGGCAAAACCGGTGAAGTCGTCACGATGATCCAGTCGCTCTCGAGATTCTTCCGCATCAGCCTGAGCAAAGGCAAGAATATCATCACGATCCAGGAGGAGCTGGACCATATCCGCCATTATCTGGTGATCCAGAGCTTCCGCTTCAAAAACAAGTTCCGTTATGAAATCACGGCGCAGGAGGAAGTGCTGCAATGCCAGACCATTAAGCTGATTCTGCAGCCTATCGTGGAGAATGCGCTCTATCACGGGATCGAAATGCTGCCGGATGAGGGGCTGATCTCCATTACCGCCGAGCTTCAGGACGGGCTTGTAATAATCAGAGTCAGTGACAACGGTCTTGGAATGTCGAAGGAAACGATGAATGTCATTCTGAGCGGAGGCGTCAAAAGCACCAGCGGCTCAGGAGTCGGCGTCAGGAATGTGCATGAACGGATCGGCCTCTATTACGGGCGGGAGTACGGACTTTCTTTTCAGAGCGAAATCGAAGAAGGTACTGTCGTAACTCTTATATTCCCGGCCCGCCCGGCGGGGGAAGGCATGGAAGAGCAGAAGGAGGAGATGAACCCGTGAGAAGCCTGCGTGTGTGGCTCACCATACTGTTATGCGGAGTGTTATGGATCTCTGTGTCCTCTTGCTTCAATGCATCACCTGCATACATCAGCACCAGCAAGACGCGTAATATCCACTTGATCGTGAAGATGAACAAAGGGGATTACTGGAACACACTGAAGCTGGGAGCGGAAGCGGCAGCGAAGGAATTCAATGTCAATCTGACCTTCAAAGCGCCGGATTCGGAGAGCGATATTGAGGAGCAGATCGTTATGGTGGAGGAATCCATCAAGGAGAAGGCGGATGTCATTATTCTCGCGGCCAGCAGCTATATGGGACTTGCCCAGGTCGTGGACAGGGCGGCGTATTCGCGAATTCCTGTGATCTCAGTCGATGCTGAGGTCGGCTCTGCCAGAGTCCGGTCATATGTAGGCTCCAACGGCTATGAGGCCGGACAGAAATCCGCAGAGCGGCTGATTGAGCTGCTCAAGGGTTATGGCGAAATCGGGATACTTAACTTCACGAATTCTTCTCCCGATCAGGGCCCCGGCTCCACAGGCAGCATTGATTACGGAGCTAGGGATGCCGATGAGCGGGAAAAGGGTTTTCTGAATTACGCCGCCCGTTACCCGAATGTCAAGGTCGTGCAGATCTCCTATACCTCCTCCAGCACATCGGAAGCCGAAAGCCTGACCCGGGAGATGCTGGAGGAGCATCCGGGGCTGCGCGGAATTGCCACCCTGAATGAAATTGCCTCCCAAGGTGCAGCCAAAGTCATTCAAAGCGCGGGGAAGGGCTATCTGAAAATGATTGCTTTTGACAGTTCTCCCTCCATGATGGAATCGCTGCAGGACGGAACTGTGCAGGCGACTGTGATCCAGAATCCGTTCAGCAACGGGTATCTGGCGGTGAAATATGCGGTGGAGGCGCTTGAAGGCATGGATATTCCCGAACGCGTGGATACCGGCACCAAGCTCATAGATCTGGAGAATATGCTGTGGCCCGAGAATCAGAAGCTGCTGTTCCCGTTTGTCCGGTAGGAGAGACTTAAGTTTTAAACATTAGAATTTTCATGAAAATGAGTAGTATTTTATATTCGCAACCGTTTTCATGTAGGGCATAATAAGGATGTACCCGGGGCACACCGGGATCAACACAAATAAAGAACTATCCTCAGGAGGTCAATTAAAAATGAAAAAAGTCACTTCCGTTTTACTTGCCAGTGCTTTGCTGGGTGCAGCTCTCGCAGGCTGCGGCGGCAACAATAACAAGGCTGCTGACCCAGCCAAGACAGACACTGCGGCTAACACAGCGAATTCCGGTTCTACTGCGACTCCAAAGGTCGGTGTGGCGATTTACAAATTTGATGATACCTTCATGACGGGGGTCCGTAACTCCATCGACGCTGCTGCAAAGGGCATTGCCACTGTAGACATCGTAGACAGCCAGAACTCCCAGCCTACACAGAATGACAAGGTGGATCTGTTCATCACCAAGAAATATAACGGCATGCTGATCAACCCGGTGGACCGTACCGCTGCCGGCGTCATCATTGACAAAGCCAAAACCGCTAATATTCCGGTCGTCTTCCTGAACCGCGAGCCGCTTCCCGAGGATATGAAGAAATGGGATAAAGTCTACTACGTAGGCGCGAAAGCCGAAGAATCCGGCACCATGTCCGGCCAGCTGATCGTTGATTACTGGAAGGCACACCCTGAAGCGGACAAGAACGGCGACGGCGTGCTGCAATATGTAATGCTTAAGGGCGAACCTGGACACCAGGATGCCGAGCTGCGGACCACATTCTCCATCCAGGCCATCGAAGATGCCGGCATCAAGGTAGAGAAGCTGGCTGAAGATACAGCGATGTGGGACCGGGTAAAAGGCCAGGAAAAAATGGCAGCCTTCCTTGGCTCCCACGGCGACAAGATTGAAGCCGTTCTTGCGAACAACGATGACATGGCACTTGGTGCCATCGAAGCGCTGAAGGCTCAAGGATACTTCAGCGGCGACAAATATATGCCGGTTGTAGGCGTGGACGCTACCGCTCCAGCGGTTCAGGCACTGCAGGATGGAACCATGCTCGGTACGGTACTGAACGATGCCAACAACCAAGGTAAAGCCGCAATCACCCTGGCCGCCCTGCTGGCCAAAGGCGAAGCGCCAACCAAAGACAACGTAGGCTTCGACATCACTGACAACCAGTATGTATGGATCTCCTACAAAAAGATCACAAAGGACAACGTAGCTGACGCCAAGTAATGATGAATAACAGATACAGATAAGTTTCATAAATACCAGTCCCGGAGGGCGCTGCAATGCGCTCTCCGGAATTCCTTACGGGTAGGAAGCAGGATGGAACCGCTGTGCCTCTCATGGAAAAAGAAAAAAAGCGTAGGGGGCGTAACAACATGGCAAATACTGAATTTTTGCTGGAAATGAACGGCATTACCAAAGAATTTCCCGGCGTGAAGGCGCTGGATGGAGTCAGTATTAAGGTTCGGCCGGGTTCGGTTCATGCACTCATGGGCGAAAACGGGGCAGGCAAGTCCACACTGATGAAATGTCTCTTTGGAATCTATTCACCGGATGCCGGTGAGATCTTCCTGGATGGCCAGAAGGCCGCCATCTCGAACTCGAACGATGCACTGAAGCACGGAATCTCAATGATTCACCAGGAGCTGCACCCCGTACCTTTCCGCAGCGTCATGGAGAACATCTGGCTAGGACGTTTTCCGACCAAGGGCATCGGACCGATTCAGTTCATCGACCACAAAAAAATGTTTACTGACACAGAAAACTTATTTAAAGATCTGGATATCGATCTGAATCCCGAAACTTTGGTGGGCAAGCTGTCCGTATCCAAGGTCCAATCCATCGAAATTGCGAAGGCGGTCTCTTTTCATTCACGCGTTATTGTCATGGATGAGCCAACCTCGTCCTTAACCAGCGTGGAAGTGGAGCATTTATTCCGGATTATCCGGGACCTGCAAAAAAGAGGCGTAGCTATTATCTATATATCTCACAAAATGGAAGAGATTCTGGAGATTTCTGATGAAGTCACGATTATGCGGGACGGCAAAAAGATCGGCACCTGGCCGTCAGCGGAGCTGACCACGGATCTGATTATCTCCAAGATGGTCGGACGCGATCTGACCAACCGCTTCCCGGAGCGCACCAATGTTCCAGGCAAGGTGTTCATGAAAGTGGAAGGCCTGACCTCACCGGAGCCGCGATCCTTCAAGGATGTCTCCTTCGAGCTTAAACGGGGTGAGATTCTTGGCATCGGAGGTCTGGTAGGCGCGCAGCGGACCGAGGTGATTGAAGCCTTGTTCGGACTACGTGCTGTGAAATCGGGCTCCATCTCTATTGACGGCAAGAAGGTGAAGATCAACTCCCCGCAGGATGCGAAGAAGCACGGGCTGGCGCTGCTGACAGAGGAACGCCGCGCTACGGGGATTTTTCCGGTGCTGTCTGTGCATGAGAACGGGGCTATTGCCAACCTTGACCGATATAAGACGCCGTATCTGCTGCTGAACGGCCGCAAGAAGAAGGTAGAAGTCGATAAAATGATCGAGAAGCTGCGCACCAAGACCCCAACCACCAAAACGCAGATTATGAATCTCTCCGGCGGGAATCAGCAAAAGGTGCTGCTGGCCAGATGGCTGCTTACCGAACCAGAGGTTCTGCTGCTGGATGAGCCGACACGCGGGATTGATGTCGGTGCCAAATTTGAGATCTATACCATCATTGCCGACCTGGCGAAGCAGGGGAAGAGCATTATCATGATCTCTTCGGAAATGCCTGAGCTGCTGGGGATGTCCGACCGTGTAATGGTTATGTCGGAAGGCCGGCTTACAGGAATACTCGAAGGCGAGCAGGCTACGGAAACTGAAGTGATGCGTCTCGCTGCACAGCATTAATCAGGAGCTACACTCACAGGACGGCGAAGGCTATAGGGCTGCTGCCAAGCTGATGAAGCTCAGCAACGAATGCTTAAACTTCGCGTAACAATTAAGGAGGAACACAATTATGACTATTAAAAGAGCGCAGTCCTTCGTGACTCAGAACGCAATCTACATCGTGCTGGTACTGCTGATTATGGGGATCATCATATACGAGCCAAGCTTCATGTCCATCAACACCCTGCGGGATGTGCTGATTCAGTCCTCCACACGCGTGATTATTGCGCTCGGGGTAGCCTTCATCCTGATCACCGCCGGTACCGACTTGTCGGCAGGCCGGGTGGTTGGTTTCACAGCTGTTATCTCAGCTTCCATGCTGCAGATTCCAGACTACTCCCGCCGCTTCTTCCCGGATCTGCCGCAAGTGCAGGTCTGGCTGCCTATCTTGATTGCTATTGTTGCCGGTCTGCTCTGCGGTCTCGTCAACGGGATTATCGTCTCCAAGCTGAATGTTCCGCCTTTCATCGCCACACTGGGCACTATGCTGATCGTCTACGGGCTGAACTCACTCTACTTCGATATGGACCCTAACCAATCGCAGCCGATCGGCGGACTGCGTTCCGACTTCACCGACATTGGCTCCGGCTTCATCGGCAGCGGCCAATATTCCATACCTTATATCGTTCTCATCGCTCTTGCCGTCTCGGCGGTAGTCTGGGTGCTGTTCAACAAAACCAAGCTGGGCAAGAACATGTACGCCATCGGCGGCAACATGCAGGCAGCCAAGGTATCCGGGATCAACGTCTCCAAGAACCTGATCTACATCTATGCCATCGCCGGTGCCTTGTACGGTCTGGCCGGTGTGCTCGAAGCGGCCAGAACAGGCGGCGCGACCAACAACTACGGTAACATGTACGAGCTTGACGCCATCGCAGCCTGCGTAGTCGGCGGCGTATCGACTACCGGCGGGATCGGCACTGTTCCCGGCGTCCTGGTCGGGGTTATCATCTTCACCCTGATCAACTACGGTCTGACCTTCATCGGCATCAGCCCATACTACCAGCTGATCATCAAGGGCCTGATCATCATCGCAGCGGTATCGTTTGATATGCGTAAATATTCATCGAAAAAGTAAGCTTGATCTGGTTCGGTGATAAGTCGTAACTGCGGGGATTTTGGACTTCCGGCCGCTGTTGTCTCCCGATTTCCTGATTTAAACCGCTGATCGCGGTAGAAATCGGGAGACAAAGGCGGGCGCTACCGCTCCTCCAGTTCCAAAATCCCCTCCGTTACTCCCATCACCTCACCAAGGTGGGGGAAGCAGGGATAAGCGTTTGCGGTAACTCGCAAACGCTTTTTGGCGTACGGATTTTGGCCCAAGGATGCTCCAAAATCATATCGGGAGGCGAACGCTACCGCTCCGCCAGTATCAAAACCCATCTTAGTGATTATGTGCTTACTTGCCTGTAAGACAAATGTAATCTGGATCAATAGTACCTGCCGCGTTGTTCCTGTATATTAACCTTATCCATGGATGAGACTGGTTTTTAGGGGGAATGGGTGTGAGGTTTTTTGAAATGCTGCTGTTCAGCTCAAGTGTTTGTTTGCTGGCTATTCTGTTTGTTTTCAATCCGAGCAGACGAAGGTCTGCTCTGCTCCTGACAAGCGGAGCCGGGTTCATTATTTTAGCGGTACATCTGCTTCTTGAAGGATACAGGGTTCAGCTGTTATTTTTATACGGATTTACGATCCTGATGTTTATACTTTCCATTGGGAACATATTCAGAACACAGACAGCAGGGAGGACAGCTCCGCGAATCCGCAGAGTACTGGGCCGCCTGTTGATTGGGCTTGGACTAATCGCAACGGCGTGCCTCCTGTATGTGTTTCCTGTATTCAGTCTCCCTGCGCCAACTGGCGGGTTGAAGGTAGGCACGCAGGTCTTTCATTTCACCGATCCCAACCGGGCGGAGACCTTAGGAGAATCCGGTACGGGCAAAAGGGAACTGATGGTTCAGGTATGGGTATCCGGCTGAAGCCGGCACCGGGAAGTACGCCCCGTTTATCCCCGACACTCCGATTTTACCTTATATGGCGGAGAATTATGGCCTTCCCGGATTTACTTTCGGGCACCTGAAGTATGTGTCCGCTCATGCTTATCCGGCGGCCAAGGTCTCTTCGGCACAGACTGCATACCCGGTTATCCTGGCTAGTCCCGGCTTCGGTTCCTCCAGGTTTCTTCATACCTCACAAGCTGAGAATCTTGCAAGCCACGGGTATATCGTCGCAGTGATCGACCATACCTACAATACTTTTGCAACTGAATTTCCGGACGGCCGGATCACATCGGCTACAACCAATGACTTATTCACGCCAGAGCAAGATTTCAGGACGCAAGCCGGAATCCGTGACGAGTTGGGTCAAATATTAAGCGCTGATGTGGCGTCTGTGCTGGACCAATTCGAACTTATCCAGTCGGGACGCATTCCAAGTCAGCTGCAAGGGAGGCTTGATCTCGGCCATATCGGGGTGTTCGGTCATTCGATCGGCGGGGCGACGGCCTATGAGGCTGCTTATGATTCGCGGATCACGGCTGGAATCGACCTGGATGGAGGACTTTACCGGCTGCGGGATCGTGAGAGTTTGTCTAAGCCGTTCCTGTTCATGAACTCGGAGAGCTACTACGAAACATTGCGCAGGGTGATGGATAATCATATATACACTGATGAAGAACTTACACGTGAGGGAAAGACCAGGGAGTGGGCGGATCAGGAGAGGGAGGACAAAAAGCTGGAGCTTGAAAAGATGCGCGCAACGCTTCCCGCAGGAGGACAAGTCATCTATATAGACGATACGGAGCATTTGAATTTTACGGATGTACAGTTCGTTTCACCGGTATTCCAACGGCTGGGGATTACAGGAGCGTTGGCGCCCGGAAGAGCAAGCTTCGTGATCAACGCCTATATGCTGGATTTTTTCGATCTGTATTTGAAAAATAAAAACGGGACCTTAATGCAAGGACCGGATAGCCGCTATCCGGAAGTAAAGTTCGTAACCCCGCAGTTGTAATCACGGAGCAGGCTATATTGCCGCCGGGTGGGTTCGGAGTAATTAAAGATTGTTGTAAGAACTGCAACTCCTCTCCATGGATAGAGGGATGCTTGGGGGGATGCTGCATGAAATACAACAATCTCTCCTTTAATCTGCTAATGGCTGGTGGAATGCTGACTTTTGTGCAACAAATTTAGTTTGCGGTCGATATTTTGAGATGAAAGTTGCATTTTAGGCAGGATTAAACTACGAGAGGTGATAAATTTTTTCATATGTGAGAGACAGCAGGCTCGGCCGAGTCAAATGATTGGGTTTATGCATTACTATCGAATTTTCAGCGAGCCACGCCCGGCAGAAGCTTACCCTAAGGTATCATATCTATTCCAAGGGCAGGCGAAGCTGCCCTTGAACAACCGGTACACACCCTCCGAAAGGGTGTGTTTGTGTTGCTCTTAAGGTTGCAGGTTATAGGTTTGCAGGTTGTAGTTTGTAGGTTTTATCTTGGTTTTGCTGAAGAAAAGGTTCAAAGTAACGGAGGGGATTTTGGAACTGGAGGAGCGTAGCGTCCGCCTTTAGGTTTGGATTTCTACCGCAAATAGCGGTCCGAATCAGGAAATCCAAACCTAACAGCGGCCGGAAGCCCATAATCACCGCAGTTACGGCAGGATACCTTTTATTATTCTTTTGAACAACGCCGCACTCTCCACGCTCATATTTCTCGCATTCCCAGCCTCCATTCCCAAGCACATACACACCCTTTCCCCCCTCGCCTCATATTCTATAGGCAAAAGCCCTTGTAAAGGAGAACGACTGAATGCTGAGAATTAAGCTGAACGAGCTGGGAAAAGGGACGGACAACGGTCTGATTGTGGCGGAGGTATGGCGGTGGGACGGCATCGGCTGGAACGAGTGTATTCCGCAGCAGGAGGAGGATTTCATCCGCGCGGATGAGGATCTGTTCGTGACGATTCCCGCAGAGGCGGGATTATATCGGGTAGACTACTCCAAAAAGCCGCTGGAGGCGCTCATTGTGCTCCCTGATGACGGCGGAGGACTGCGGGCAGAGCTGCTGCATCCGGCCCCTTTTAAGCTGACGGAGGGTACGCTGTGGGGATACATCAACAATGACGGGCGGGTCGTAATTGAACCGAGATATGATTATGCCGAAGAGTTTCAGGAGAATGGACTGGCGGTGGTGCAGCGCGGGAATGTCAGCGGTCTGATCGACAGCTCCGGGCGGGAGCGGGTTAAGCCGGTATATTCATTTATTGGCCCCTTTGCCGAAGGGCGGGCCGTGGTTTCCGACGCGAAGGGCTACACCTTTATCGACGAGAAAGGCAAAGAGGTGACGTCAGCACGTTATGACTATCTGAACTCGCTGCATGAAGGCCGGGCCCTGTTCTCCAAGCAGAGCACGACTGCCGGCAATTCCCGTTACGGTTTCCTTGATGCCCAGGGCAAAGAGGTGCTGCCAGCCGTCTATCTGGATGCCGGAGATTTCTCGGATGGGACAGCACTGGTCAAAATAGCAGAAGGCGAATACGCGCTGATTGATCTGCAAGGCAACGTGCAGCATACGTACAAATATCCTTTTGTCGGTTATCCGGGGGATGGGTTACTGGCCTTCCAGGCTACGGCGGATGGCAAATACGGCTATCTCCGCACAGACGGCACGATCGCGATTGAGCCTAAGTATACAGCGGCTTTGCCCTTCTCCGAGGGCCGGGCGGTGATCAACACAGCCGAGAATTACGGCAATGCCTACGGCCTGATCGACAAGCAGGGCAAACTGATTATTCCCGCAGTCTATTATGAGGTACAGCAGCTGGGAGAGAACCGCGTTGCGCTGGGAACGCCACTGTATACAGATCAGCCTTACAGAGGTTCGAGTTATGTGATCGCCGATGCGCTTACGGGAAGAATACTCAGCACCCATCCGCTGCTGGGAGTGAACAATTATCAGAAGGGGCTGGCCTCGGTGTACGATGCCAAGGAGACATATTTCATTGATACCAGCGGCAAAAAATCCGCCAAGCCCCCGGTCATCCCAGGCTCAGGATCACTCTCCTTCAGCGGCAATCTGATCCGGGCGGATATTGATCTGCGCACGGCTTATTATGACCGCAAGGGGAAGCAGGTCTGGCGGCAGAACGGTGTCATTCCGCTCAGACCGCCGTACTCTGTGCTGGAGAAGAAATTCAAGCCGAACCAGGATTACCTCGTCTATTATCCGGTGGTGGAAGGCATTGCCGTCATTGAGGTATCCAAAGCCGTAAATGAGAAGCTGCGCAGCCTGTCCCTGGCAGATGGGGCCGGAACCGGGGGAACCGATCAGGATTTCAGTTATACGGGGGATTTTGCCGTATCCTTCTTCCGTAAGAACCTGCTGGTGCTGGAGCTTACCGGATACCATTTCCCGTTCGGAGCGGCCCATGGCATGCCGACCCGGATCTATGAGCATATCAACCTGCGCACCGGCAAATTTTACAGTCTCAGTGATCTGTTCAAGCCCGGCAGCAAATATGTCCAGAAGCTCAGTGACATTGTCGGCAAGCAGATTGCGAATGATCCGCAGTATTCCTATGTTTTTCCGGACACGTACAAGGGCATTACAGCCAATCAGCCTTTTTATGTCGATGGTGAGGCGTTGTATCTCTATTTTGCTCCTTATGAAATTGCTCCGTACGCAGCAGGATTCCCGACCTTCCGGATTCCGTATGCGGAGATTATGGGCCTGATCTCGACCGAAGGGGAGTTCTGGCAGTCGTTTCATTAAAAGAAAGCGGTGAGCGGACCGATATATAAGGTAGGACTAAGGACCGTCCTGTAGAGGACGGTTTTTTTAAAATAAAAGAAGTTATATGTTGCACACGATAACTTATCCTTCTATTTCTCGCTGAAACGGTACCGTCCTTCAAAAGGACGGCAAAGCCGTTTCCACTTGCAATTTAAGGGTTTAGCTGTCTTTACGCTATCAATCATCTTTCTATTTCCAGCTTGCCTTTATGGGGTATTGTAGATTTGCACCGGGAGCGGACAAGCTTTGGCTGTCGAGAGAAATGACATAATTTAGAAGCGCACAGCCGATAATTATGTGTTACAATGACTGAGGAACAAATTACAACTTTGTAACAATTGATGATCGACACTCCCGGCCGCACGATAGAATACAACATGAATTAAGGAGATGGCAGAATGAAAAGCAAGACTTTGAGAGCAATGATAGGTGGAAGTGTAGCAGCTGTTATGGCACTTAGCATTTCTCTTCCATTACAGGCCAACGCAGCAGCCGGTGCCCCTGCGGCAGCCGGATCAGATATGAATTTCGCACAATTCATGGAATATTTCACACAGAACAATGCAAAGACAATCGTACTGGATGGCAATACGTACACGGTCACCAAAACCATTATTTATAAGACCCCTGTTGCAGCAGCTCCGACAGCAGCACAGCCGGTGGCAACAGCTAAGCCAGTTGCAACCCCTGCACCAGTAGCTACAGCTAAGCCGGTAGCAGTACCCGCTGCAACCGCGAAGCCCGTTACAACCCCAGCCCCGGCTCCGACAACCGTTGCTGCTGTTAGTAACAACGCATCGAGCTACACTCAGCAGGTAGTAGCCCTGGTGAACAAAGAACGCGCTGCAGCTGGACTGGCCCCTGTCTCCGCGCTCGACAGCCTGAACAAAGTGGCTGCAGCGAAAGCGGCAGATATGCGCTCGAATAAATACTTTTCACACACTTCTCCGACCTACGGATCACCATTCGATATGATGTCTGCGTTCGGGATCACTTATAAGGCAGCCGGTGAGAACATCGCTATGGGCCAGAAGACTCCGCAGGAAGTAATGACTGCCTGGATGAACAGCCCCGGCCACAAGGCTAACATTCTGAGTGCGAATTTCAATTACATCGGTGTAGGCTTCGACAATAATTACTGGGTTCAGGAATTCATCGGTAAATAATATCCAACTCAACGTGTCTTAACTTAGCTTAACTTAGCTTAACTTAGCTCTTATGCATCATTCGTCCTCCGGCTTCCGGGGGGCGTTTTTTTGTCTAACCAGCCAGGGAATTAGTATCGTCTTCCAAATTGGATAATAGGGGAGAGGAGAGGGATACGGAGAGAACGAGCTGGACACCCCGCTTGCGATAGGGGCGGGAAACAGTTGGATTTTATCCACCTGCTGATAGACAAATGAACCGTATTTACACAGCAGATGGAAAAACAACACTTAAATTATGTCTTTCCACCCAAAGTAGCGAAAACTAACATTATTAGTTGTTGTTTATCCACTTGCTTCCCTCCATAGCTCAGAATTCCACGAACTAAGATACATTTTTCCACTTGCCTTCTAGGAAGTGGATGCAGTTACTCATTATGCAGTTTCGCATTATGCATTCCGCACTATGCAGTCCGCATTTCCCGAAACGATCAGCGCAGCGCCATCGTGTAGCCCTTCCTGCTACCCACCGTTTAGGTGGAAGCGGCGGAGGGGGTTTTGGAACTGCAGGAGCGGTAGCGACCGCCTTTGTCTGTAGATTTCCACCGCTGATGCGGTATAAATCAAGAAATCTGCAGACAACAGCGGCCGAAAGTCCAAAATCACCGCAGCCGCGCCCCCCGCCTAAACATTCCCCCGTTATATTTGCAAATTAAGCAAAGAAGAATTATGTTTATCTACATAGTTAAGAAATTTGTAAATGATGGACATTGGACAATAGTACGGCATATGGAGGGATAGCATTGAATGATTCCAAATGGACATGGCGGGCCGTGAGCCTGGTGTCCATCCTGGCAACTTTACTTTTGATCACAGGATTTGTGTATGCGGTAGGCGACATCCTGAACCCAAAGGGAGAGAAGCTCCTGTCTTCCCTTCCTCAGGAGACGGCTGTACCGACGGCCGCTGCAAGCGACGAATACAAGATTCTGGCGCTTGGCGACTCTCTGGCCAAAGGGACCGGCGACAATTCCGGGGAAGGATTCGTAAGACGCACGCTTACAGCATTATCGGCCAATGAAGGCAAAGCTGAGCTGCTGGGCAACATGGGAATTAACGGCCTGACCACAACCGCCCTGGAGAGCAAGCTGAAGGAAGAAGGCGTGCAATACGCGCTGCGTCAGGCGAATGTAATTCTGATCTCCATTGGCGGCAATGATCTGTTCCGGGGTTCGAATATTATGGGGACCCCCGCTACTCCTAAGGTTGAAGGCTCCAAGCCCGTACCAACTGCATCCGCCAATGATTTGACCCCTGAATCGCTGCTCTCCGCACTGCCTGAAGCGGCCAAACGGCTCGGCAGTATTCTGGATACGGTAGCAAAGATAAATCCGCAGGCACAGGTATATTACATTGGCCTATATAATCCCTTCGGAGATATCCCCGAGCTGCTTACACCAGGCAATCAGGCCGTAACAGCGTGGAACAATACAGCCATGGATATGATTAACAAGCACAGCAATATGACGCTCGTTCCGACCTTTGATCTGTTCGACCGGCATCTGGACAAGTATCTCTCCAATGATCATTTTCACCCGAATGGGGACGGTTATCAGCGGATGAGTGAGCGGATTGTACAAGCTGTACGTTAATTCCGGGACAGAAGAGCGCACCAAATAGCTTACAACAGAAATGACTGTGCAAGGAGCTGGATACGGATGGCGAGACCATTACATGATGAACCGGGAGAGGTAGTTCTTTCCGCCCAGGGAGTCCGCAAAAAAATCGGCCGCAAATGGATCATAGATGATGTTACGTTTGACGTTAAAAAAGGGGAAATCTTCGGCTTTCTCGGCCCGAACGGAGCGGGCAAAACAACGACCATCCGCATGTTAGTTGACCTGATCCGTCCAAGCGCAGGCACCATCACGGTGTGCGGCTATAATGTGAACAAGAATCCCGAAAAAGCGCTGCAATACGTAGGCTCCATCGTCGAGAATCCCGAGGTCTATACATATCTGACTGGCTGGGAGAACCTGCAGCATTTCGCCCGTATGCAGCCTGGAGTAGATGAGCAGCGAATTGCCGAAGTGGTGGACATTGTGCGGCTGGATCAGCGCATTCACGATAAAGTCAGCACCTATTCACTGGGTATGCGCCAGCGGCTGGGTATAGCTCAAGCCCTGCTGGGCCGCCCCCGGCTGCTGATCCTGGATGAGCCGACCAACGGACTGGACCCGAAGGGAATCAAGGAGCTGCGCGAATTCATCCGTAAGCTGGCAGACGAAGGGCTGGCTGTATTTGTGTCCAGTCATCTGCTGAGTGAAATTCAGCTGCTGTGCGACCGGGTCGCCATTATCAGCAAAGGCCGTGTACTCGCCGTAGGCGGTGTAGACGAGCTGGTTGCCCGCAATTCTCCTTATGTCCTGTGGGAGCTGGAGCCGCTGGAGCGGGCGAGAGACCTGCTGTCCATGCGGCCGGATATTGCGCTTCTAAGTCTGGACGAGGTGACCCTGGATGATTCGATCATCGCAGGCATGGGCGCGAATTCCCTGATTACGGTGATGGAAGAGGATTTGATCCCGGAGATCGTAGCCGTGCTGGTTACCCAAGAGGTAGAAGTCCGCGCTGTGCATAAAATTAACCCAACACTGGAACAGCTATTCTTGAAGCTAACGGAAGGTGAATCTATTGACTAACCTGCTGCCGCTCATCCGAAATGAGTGTCTGAAGATTATAAAAAAGAAACGTTTCTATGTCATCCTGCTGATTCTGCTGGTGCTGGTGCCAATGTTTACCTATGCCCAGATGCGTATAGCAGAACGCAGCCGTGACAAGTTTAACTCTGACTGGAGGCTGGAGATCCAGCAGCAAATCACCGATAACCAGAACTCGCTCGGCAGCGACCGGATTCCCGAGGAATGGAAGTCCTACCGGCGGGTGTTTCTCCAGCAGCTGCAATATTATCTGGACCACGATGTGAACCCGAACGAGCCTAGCGGTGTCACGTTCACCCGGGAATTCCTCAATAATTCCGTGTCCCTGTTCATTCCGCTGCTGATCATGGCGGTTGCCTCCGACCTGGTCTCCGGCGAGAGGACGACAGGAACGATCAAGATGCTGCTGACCCGTCCGGTCAGACGCTGGAAGGTGCTGTTCAGCAAAATGGCAGCCCTGCTGATGTTCGTATCGCTGATCGTCCTGTCGGTATTCGTGATCAGCTATCTGATCTCGGGGCTGGCTTTTGGATATAAAGGATTCAATGTTCCGGTCTTCACGGGCTTCCAGATAAGCGGTGATACGGTCGATATGTCCAAAGTTCATGCCGTGGCGCAGTGGAAGTATCTGCTGATGCAGGGCGGACTGATCTGGTTCGTCAGCATAGTGGTGGCCCTGCTGGCCTTCATGGTGTCGGTGCTGGTACGCAGCACGGCTGCGAGTATTGTGGTGATGATGGCGGCGCTGATTGCCGGGACCATTCTGACCAACATGGCTTCTGCCTGGACGGCGGCCAAATATTTATTTATGGTCAACATGGAGCTTACCACTTATTTAGCCGGGACTCCTGCGCCGATAGAGGGCATGACACTGGGCTTTTCGATGGCGGTTCTGGGAATTTGGGGACTGGCTGCCGTAATCATTTCATTCGCCGTCTTTACGAAACGGGATATTTTGAATTAGAATGTACAAAGTGAACGAAAACGTTTGTTTGCATTTTTAGAGAGATAGGAAGACAAGTGAAGGAGGAGCATGAATGCTCGAACAGATCGATATGTTTGCAAAAGTCTCTAAGAACGGCGAAGCAGGCCGGACTGGATACGATGCTGACGACATTCAGGTGCTCGAAGGTCTGGTTGCGGTCCGCAAACGGCCCGGCATGTATATTGGCAGTACGAGTTCCTCGGGTCTGCACCATTTAGTATGGGAAATAGTAGATAATGCCGTAGATGAGCATTTGGCCAAGTTTTGCTCGAAGATTGATATTACACTGCGTAAAGACGGATCGGTGACCGTCATTGACAACGGACGCGGCATACCGACCGGAATGCACAAGACAGGAGTCCCAACCCCGCAGGTTGTATTCACCATTCTGCATGCAGGGGGCAAGTTCGGCGGCTCCGGCTACAAGAAATCGGGCGGTCTGCACGGTGTCGGGGCTTCCGTAACCAATGCGTTGTCCGAGTGGCTGGAAGTGGAGATTTACCGCGAAGGCAAGATTCACCGTCAGCGCTTCGAATACTGGGTCGACAAAAGCGGAAAAGAACATGTCGGTGAGCCTGTGACCGGTCTTGAGATACTGGGGAATACGAATAAGACCGGTTCGAAGATTACCTTCAAGCCGGATGTTCGCGTCTTCGCTGCGGGTATTTCATTCAACTATGATACCCTTGCCGAACGGGTACAGGAGATTGCCTTCCTGAATTCCGGGCTCAGAATCAATCTGAGCGACGAGCGCAGCGGGCGCCAGGATGAATTTTTCTATGAAGGCGGCGCCAGCCAGTTCGTGCAATTCCTTAACGAGGGCAAGGATGTATTGCACGATGTGATTCATTTCAGCTCTGAGAAGGACGAGATTGAAGTCGAGATCGCGCTTCAGTACAATGCGGGTTATACGGAGACCATTGCTTCTTTTGTGAACTCTATCCCTACACGCAGCGGGGGAACGCATGAGACCGGCTTCAAGACAGCGTATACGCGTGTGCTGAACGATTATGCCCGCCGGACACAGCTGCTCAAGGAGAAGGATAAGAATCTGGAGGGCAATGATCTCCGCGAAGGCATGATGGCAGTCATCAGCATCAAGATGTCGGATGTGGAATTCGTCGGACAGACGAAGGATCAGCTGGGAAGTGCTTCTGCCCGCAGCGCTGTGGACTTCATTGTCTCCGAGAAAATGGCCCGCTTCCTGGAGGAGAATCCCCAGGTCGCGCAGAGCCTGCTGAAGAAATCGATCCAGGCCTCCAAGGCCCGTGAAGCGGCCCGCAAAGCCCGTGACGAGATCCGCAGCGGCAAGAAACGCAGTGAAAGCTCGAACCTTGGCGGCAAGCTGTCGCCTGCACAGTCCAAGGATGTTACACGTACCGAGATCTTCATCGTGGAGGGCGATTCGGCCGGAGGTTCGGCGAAGCAGGGCCGTGATTCCAAGATTCAGGCCATTCTGCCGCTGAAGGGCAAGCCGATGAATCCCGAGAAGGCCAAGCTGCTGGATATCCTGAAGAATGACGAATACAAGGCGATCATTTCGGCAATCGGTGCGGGAATCGGGCCTGATTTTGCCGTAGAGGACAGCAATTATTCCAAAATCATCATTATGACCGATGCCGATACGGACGGAGCGCATATTCAGGTGCTGCTGCTGACCTTCTTCTACCGCTACATGAAGCCGCTGATTGATGCCGGCAAGGTCTACATCGCCCAGCCGCCGCTGTATAAGCTGACGCGCAAATCGGGCAAGCTGGAGACAGTCCGCTACGCCTGGAGCGATGAGGAATTGCAGAATTATCTGAAGGAATTCGGGAAGAACTTCGAGCTGCAGCGTTACAAGGGACTCGGAGAGATGAACCCGGATCAGCTGTGGGAGACAACGATGAATCCCGAATCGCGTACGCTCCTGCAGGTGCAGATTGAGGATGCCGCCAAGGCGGAACGCCGCGTCTCTACGCTGATGGGCGATAAGGTGGACCCGCGGAAGCGCTGGATTGTCGAGAACGTCGATTTCACAGAAATCGTGGAGTAACAAAGATCGTAAGTAGTAGTGGGAAGTGACGATAACTTCCGCTGTTTATAATTTTTTGATGATCACTTTACGCGAAGCAAATGGGATATTCACGGGTTGCTGAACTATGAATTGTTAAACGAATAGAAGGGAAAGTAACGAAGGGGATTTTGGAACTGGAGGAGCGCCAGCGACCGCCTTTGTCTCCGGATTTCTACCGCGATCAGCGGTTACAATCAGGAAATCTGGAGACAACAGCGGCCGGAAGTCCAAAGTCACCGCAGTTACGGCATCCCACCTATTGGTTTAGTTTTTCTTAAGATCCTTGAGGCAATATGGATTGAATATCTCAGGCGCCAAGCGTCCTGGGTCATCAATCATTATAAACGCGGACAGATTGAGGAACAGAAGGTGAAGAGGATATGAGTAGTTTATCAGAGCAATTTTTGCCGGCTTTTCTGGAAGAGGTCGTAGGTGACCGGTTTGGCCGGTATTCCAAATATATCATTCAGGACCGGGCGATCCCGGACGTTCGCGACGGGCTGAAGCCTGTGCAGCGCCGGATTCTGTATGCCATGTACGATTCAGGCAATACGCCGGATAAGCCCTACCGCAAGTCAGCCAAAACCGTGGGTGATGTCATGGGTAACTATCACCCTCACGGGGATTCTTCGATCTACGACGGAATGGTGCGGATGGCCCAGCCTTGGAAGATGGGGCATGTGCTGGTGGACGGACACGGTAACTGGGGTTCGATGGATGATGACCCGGCAGCAGCTATGCGTTATACAGAAGCACGCCTGTCGCCGATTGCCCTGGAGATGATGCGTGATATTGAGAAGCGCACCGTTCTGTTCAAGGACAACTTCGATAATACCGCCAAGGAGCCGGTGGTGGTTCCTTCCCGTTATCCGAATCTGCTGGTCAACGGGACTAGCGGAATCTCGGCCGGGTTCGCTACAGAGATTCCGCCGCATAACCTGCGCGAGGTCATTGACGCCTGTATCGCTGTTATGCAAAAGCCGAATATCGAGCTGGAGGATATCATGACCTTCATCAAGGGGCCGGATTTCCCTACAGGCGGAACGATTATGGGCGGAGACGGCATCATGGATGCCTATCGTACCGGTAAAGGCCGCATCTATCTGCGGTCCAAGACAGAGATTGAGAATCTGCGCGGCGGCAAGCAGCAGATTGTGATCACCGAGGTGCCTTTTCAGATTGTGAAGTCACGGCTTGTGACCTCCATGGAGAACATCCGTCTGGAGAAGAAGATTGAAGGCATTGCCGAAGTGCGCGATGAGAGTGGCCGCGAGGGACTGCGGATTGTGGTGGAACTGAAGAAGGAGGCGGATGCGAACGGCATTCTGGCTTACCTGCTCAAAAAAACCGATCTGCAGATCACCTACAATTTCAACATGGTCGCCATTGTCAACAAGGCTCCGCAGCAGCTTGGACTCAAAGCGATTCTAGAAGCATACATTGCCCATCAGCGTGAAGTGGTAACAAACCGTACCCAGTTCGATCTGGAGCGGGCGGAGGACCGTGCCCATGTCCTGGAAGGACTGGTCAAGGCGCTGAACATTCTGGATGAAGTCATCGCTGCCATCAAGGCTTCGAAGAACCGTCAGGATGCCCAGAATAATCTGGTGTGGATGTTCGGCTTCAGCGAACGCCAGGCCGATTCTATTCTGACCTTGCAGCTCTACCGGTTAACCAATCTGGAGATTCATTCCCTCCAGAAGGAGCTGGATGAGATGCATGCCAAGATCGCTGTCCTCCAGGGGATTCTGGACAGTGACAAGAAGCTGATTGCCGTGATCCGCAAGGAGCTGCTGGAGATCCGTGACAAATACGGGATTGAACGCCGTTCCCTCATCCAGGGAGAGGTCGAGGAGCTTAAGGTCAACATGGAGGTTCTGGTGAATGCCGAGGATGTGCTCGTGGCGTTGTCCTCTGACGGCTATATCAAGCGTACCGGTATGCCTTCGTTCACCCGCTCGGGCGGGGAGCGCCACTCCTCTGGCGTCAAGGACGGCGATCATATCGTGAAGCTGCTGGATCTGAATACGCGGGACAGCCTGCTGGTATTCACCCGCAAGGGCCAGTACTTCCTGCTTCCGGTTCATCAGATACCGGAGTTCAAATGGAAGGAGCCGGGGACCGCGATCGTGAACGTGATCGGCCTGGCGAAGGGGGACGGAGTCATCAGCGTGCTGCCGGTCGGCAATCTGGAGGACCCGTCGGCAAGTCTGGTCTTCATCACCCGTAAGGGTCAGGTGAAGCGTACCGAGCTCAAGGAGTACTCTACAAGCCGTTCCGGAGCCGTTGCTGCCTGTAAGGTGGCAGATGGCGATGAGATCATTACAGTGGCTCTGAGCAGCGGTGACAAGGACATCGTGCTGATTACCCGCGAGGGGATGAGCATCCGCTTCAATGAGAGTGAAGTGAACCCGATGGGCCGGGTGGCAACAGGGGTTAGGGGAATTCAGCTCCGTGAAGGGGATGAAGTGGTCTCCTGCTTCTGGGTCAGCGAGGATGAAGGCGAGATACTCGCTGTGTCCGATATAGGTTATGCCAAACGCTCCCTGATGGTGGACTATCCTTCCCAGAGCCGCGGTGGCAAAGGGATGCCGACCTTTGAATTCAAGGAAGGCAAGCGGGTACGCCCGAATGGCAGCAGGCTGGCCGGTGCGTTCTATTGCAAGGAACCGCTGGAGCTTACCGTCATTACCCAGAGCGGGGCTGTGCATTCCCTCTCCTCTGAATCGGCACCGATTGCTGAGCGCCGGTCTACAGGCAAGCAGCTCGTATCTGTTGAGAAGAAGGACGAGATCATCAGCTTATACCCGTCGGTTAAATAACCGGGGCAGAATTATATAGGATCACATAATAAACGGCGTGTAGCTGCTCAGGTCTGAAGAGCTGCGTACGCCGTTTATTTTTTCAGCAGGCGGAAGGACAAATTTGATTTTATTTTTGTACTCTTGCAGGAAATGGAAGTTATCTCGCGAAAAAGTAAGTATACCGGATAGAGATCCGCAGGAAAGGAAGGAATGAGTGTGCACTCCACTGAATTCAGTAAAATCTGGCATAAGATCTTAAAAGACTATAAGTTACATATGGACAGCAACCTTGCCCCTACACTGACTGATGCCCAGCTTACCGTACTTGAATTGCTGCAGGAGCGTGACGCGATGAAGCCTTCTGACTTGGCCCCTCATCTGGCGACCAGTCCGGCGGCCGTGACCATGCTGCTTGACCGGATGGAGAAGCATAATCTGATTATCCGCGAACGCGATGCCTCCGACCGCAGAATCGTCTGGGTAAGCATCACCGAGACAGGCCAGCAGGAGACCCTGCGCGGACTGAAGGTCCGCAGTGACTTTTTTGCGGAAGCGCTGGACCCCATTTCCTCCCATAACCAGCAGCTGCTGCTCTATCTTATGGGGAAGATGGCGGTAGCACCGGGAGTGGAGGCGCCGGCTTCGGTTCAGTCCGTATGAGCATATAACACTCCATCTGTGAATAGCGGATTCTCCTTATATTATCCAACAAGTATTATCAAAAAAAAGCAGGCTGTCCGTTACCGGATAGCCTGCTTTTGAATAGTTGGAGTCCATAGATTCCAGGGATAGGCCCCTGGAGGAAGGGAGATCAGCTCGACGTCCTCTTTGGTTACCGGATGCGGGAACCGGGTGAGTGCCGACCATAACGCAATCTGCTGTCCCGGACGGTTCACGGCGGCGCCGTACTTCTGATCCCCGTACAGCGGGCAGCCGATGCCGCTGAGCTGGACACGGATCTGATGGGAGCGGCCGGTCAGGAGATCAATCTTCAGCAGAGAATAACCCTCCGCGCTGCCAATCACGGTATAATCCAGAATCGCTTCCTTGCCGCCCGGTGTTCCCCGGCGGACAATACTGACCGTGTTGCTCTTGGGGTCCTTCAGCAGCGTATCTACCAGTCTGCCCTGTGTCTTAGGAGGCTGGCCGTGCACCACGGTCAGATATACCTTATGAAAGGCATGGGTACGCACGCTCTCGGACAGCCGGGAAGCCGCCTTCGACGTCTTGGCGAAGATCATCGCACCGCCTACAGGCCGGTCCAGCCGGTGAACCAGGCCCATGAAGACATTGCCCGGCTTAGCATAACGTTCCTTCACATCTTCCTTCAGCAGAGTCAGAAGATCCTTATCGCCCGTAGCATCCTCCTGAACCGGAATATTCACAGGCTTCACGATGCCCAGCAGATGGTTGTCCTCATATAGAATGTCGAACCGGGATTGTCCGCTGCCGGATTCTCCAGGAACTCCGTTATTCGCTGGCGTCATGGCTTACGCCTCCCAGCGGCCCAGAATCCCGCAAGGCAGATTCATGCCGGAGGCGGTGATCGGCAGACCGATCTCACCGGAGTTCAGCTTGCCGCCGTAACGTTTGCCCATAGTCATCGACAGCATGTTGCGCAGCACGGTAGGAGAGATACCTGTTGTGTAAGAGTTAATCAGCATGAATAACGGACGGTCGCTCATAATCTCCATGCAGCTCTCCAGGAACGGATACAGGCTGGCTTCCAGCTTCCACATTTCGCCGCCCGGTCCTCTTCCGTAGGAGGGCGGGTCCATGATAATCGCATCATATTTGCTGCCGCGGCGCTGTTCGCGCTGTACGAACTTGAATACATCGTCTGTAATGTAGCGGACCGGCTTGTCGGCAAGGCCCGATAAGGCCACATTCTCCTTGGCCCACTGAACCATACCCTTGGCAGCATCGACATGCACTACGGAAGCTCCGGCACTTGCTGCCGCAACAGTGGCTCCGCCGGTGTATGCGAACAGATTGAGTACGGAGATCGGACGGTTAGCCGCAGCGATCTTGTCCATCATCCAGCGCCAGTTGGCTGCTTGCTCCGGGAACAGGCCGGTATGCTTGAAGTTCGTAGGACGGAGGTGGAATTTCAGCTTGCCGTAGCTGATTTTCCAGTCTTCCGGTATAGTCTTCTTCATCTCCCATTGCCCGCCGCCGGCGGAGCTGCGGTGATAATGTCCGTGCACATCGCGCCATTTCGCGCTCTCGCTGGCCAGCGGCCAGATGATCTGCGGGTCCGGACGGCGCAGCACGATATCGCCCCAGCGTTCGAGCTTCTCCCCGCCTCCGGTATCCAGCACTTCATAGTCCTTCCAATCACTTGCTATATACATTATTAATCCATCCTTCAAAAAGTCATTTAGCCTTCATTGTACAACATATAAGCCCGCAGCTACAAACAAAATGGTTGCAAAGCTTGTGACTATTCCCAGTTTAACCAAGAAGCAACGGGTATATGATAGAATTGTGTATATCAGATGACAATGTCAGGAAGTGAAGGAGGCTGAATGGGATGTATAATCTTGCGGAGCTGTATCATCCGATTACCGCCAATCCGGCGGGGGGCGGCGAATATCTGCCGGGCAGGCTGCTTCAGCCATATATCCGCTGCTTCTGGGGATCTGCCGCAACGACCGAGAGACAGCCGGAGGAGGGGACAGGCCCAAGTAGAGAAGAAGGTGCCGGTCCCGGGGCAGAAACGATCATACCCGATAGCTGTATGGACATCATATGGGAATGGGATGAGCGGACTGGGGAGTCCGGCGGCATTTTTTGCGGCATCAATGACACTCCATTTGAAGTAGAGCGCACAGCAATGCCTATTCACAAACAACGTTTCGCTATCCGTTTTCATTTCTGGGCGGTTCATCTGTTCGCAGACGAGCCGCTGAGTGATGTGCTGAATGTTCATGCTCCGGTGGAGCAATATTTCCGTACCTTTCGCAAGGAGCTGGGAGACAGGCTGCCGGGCACCCGCACGATGTCCGAACGCATAGCTGCGGCTGAATTATTCCTTCTGCGGAGACTGGAACAGGCCAACCGCAGCAGTGACGGGATGATGAATGCAGTCCACAGACTGCTTACTTCAAGAGGGATCGTGACGGCAGGGACGCTGGAGAGCATCTCCGGTATCAGCAACCGCCAGCTTGAACGGCTGTTCCGGCAGCATATCGGCCTCCCGCCCAAAAAAGTAGCCGACCTCATCCGCTTCCAGAACGTATGGCTGGATCTGTACCGTTCCCCGCAGGGCAAAGGCGTGATGCAGGATATAGTGTTCACCTACGGATACAGCCATCAATCGCATTTGATCAATAATTTCAAGAAATTTGCCGGCCGGACACCGCTGGATGCACTGAACCGTGCCCGGGGCTGAATGTCGTTTTTTTGCAATACAAGCGTGGCCGGCGGAAGTACAATATGCGTAGACAGGCTGACATCAGCCGGATCATATTACAAGCAATGAAGGGAAGGATCACGTTATGATTACATCTTTTGACGGCATCAATCTGTACAGCAAGGACCCGGCTGCCTTAGTAGCCTTCTATTCGGAGGTACTGGGCATCCCTGTACCCTTCGAGGGTTACGGAGAATCTGGCGGGGCCAAGGTTGCTATAGACGCCAGCCAGCCCGGGATTATTATATGGAATGCAGCCAAGTGGGAGAACCTTACGACCGGAACGGTTAATCTGGTGTTCTCCTGCAGCAGTCTGGACGAGACTTATGAGCAGCTGAAGGCGAAAGGGCTGGATTGTCAGCCCCCCGCAACCATGGAGTATGGCGGTAAAGAAATGAATTTCCGTGATCCTGACGGCAATGCAATAACCTTGCTTGAAGGCGGATATTGATTGTTTGGCTAATACTATGGATAAATAACAGCATCAGTCCCGGGCAGCAGTCAAGTCCGGGACTGATGCTGTTTGTATTTTCTCGCGGAAACGTAAGGAATAGTAGAGTATCAGATTTAATTCTGTGAATAAGGTTGAATCCCGTAGGTTCCGAACCACGGAACTACGCCCGCCCGGCCGAGTTTGCTCCTAACAGACCTGAGAGACCCTATTCCCCGAAAAATACCACGTTCTGCGGTTTAACGGACAGAGTGGACCTTATCGTCTCTCTACAAGAGGTTTAAGAGTAGGAATTTCAAGAATAAGGGCCGTGGTGTCCGCATCTTGCCCAAGTTGTGACTCTCCTTCGAAATAAGCGCGTCTCAGTCCGTTACGCCTTGCCAAACGCCCGAATGAACAACTCCCGTCTTCATCTGGGAATGGCACGTGAAGGGGGGCTTCCACTCCTGTACTCCTTCAGGCATTATAGAGCACCATCCGCCTTTTTAATTCTGACGCTGTACTAGTATGCCTAAATTTCCGGCAGGAGCAGTCTTTATTATGTTGACAATGATAATCATTATCAAATAGAATGGGGTTATATAAGAAACTCTGTTCACCGCAGTGACGACGAAGCTTCAAGTTCAACACTTAACTGCGGCTTATACAGAATACATTTCATATTTACCCTGGGAGGATAGAGTGATGGCTAAGGTGCTAGTGGCATATGCCAGCTTGACAGGCAATACGGAGGAAATCGCTGAGCTGATCGTGGAAGGCATACGTGAGGCTGGCGGAGAGGCTGTACTGAAATCGGTCACTGACTGCAATGCGGATGAGATAAAAGCATATGAAGCTGTGCTGCTGGGTGCTTATACATGGGGAGACGGCGAGCTGCCGGATGAATTCCTCGATTTCTATGAAGAGCTGGATGAGCTGGATCTCGGTTCCTATAAGGCGGCTGCCTTCGGGAGCGGAGACACCGGTTATGCGATCTACTGCGGAGCGGTAGATCAGATTGAAGCGAAGCTGAAGGAACGCGGGGCCGAGATTGTGCAGCCCAGCCTGAAGATTGAATATGGCCCGAATGCAGCGGAGAAAGAGGCTTGCCGCAGCTTCGGACGGCAATTCATCGCAACCTGCGCGGCGGTCTCTTAAGGATGGGTGCGGAGGCAGGAACCATCACAGGACAGAAGCCGGATGCTAAGGCCGGCCGGTACAGGCGTCTGAATGATTTCCGCATGGAGCATATCATGCTGGGCGGAGCGGAGGTTAGCGCTAGCGGAGGAGTCCCGCCTACGGGGCTTCCCCGCTGGAGACAGCAGGTCCAGTATGCACTCGGACATACGTTGAATGACTTCTATAGTCTGCAGCCCGAGGTACGCCGGGAGACGCCCGTCCAATTTCTGCTGGAGCGGCGCTGGCCGCCGAAGGGCAGCGCGTTCCCTTCCCTGATGCACTATTGGGATGTCAAACAAGCGGTTGCCGATGAGCTGATGCGGATCGTGGCCGGCAATCATACGGAAGAGATTCCGGTGATGCGGTTTGAACAGTGGCATGTTCCTGTCAGGGAGCTTGAGATTGAGCTGGCGGTGATTTTTCAGCTGGCCTGGAACTCGGAGCAGAAGGGACGCAGCCTGAATATCCAGAAATTCATGGTGCACGGGAACGAAGAAGTGATCACCGGATTTCTGCATATGGCTAACGTGTTCTGCCATGAGGCTTACGGGGAACCGGCAGAGACGATCGGAATCTATTCGCTGCTGGATGGACGCAGGCATTTGTTTGACGGGGCGGGTATCCCGCTCCGGCAATCGCTCGATTATGTGCGGCTGCTGTCTGTATTCCTGGAACGTGAAGAGTATGCGGAAGGCTGCATGAAATACGGCAACCGCCGCAATGAGCGGGATGAATCCATTGTCCGCGGATACGGGCTGATGTAGATGAATGATCCGGGTATCCAGACGCAACAAAAAGCATCTCCTCCAGAGTCATTGGACCGTGGAGAGATGCTTTTTGTCAATTCCGCTTCCGGATGTTCGCCCGTTCTACTTGTTCAAAGGAAAGGAGTAGTAATCCTGCTGGCCCTGAATGACGAATCCGCAGCTCTCGTAGAGCTTCAGCGCATTGGGGTTATCCAGAGCAACCTCAAGGTTGATCCCGTTATAATTCCGCTGCTCCCGCTCAATCGTCTGCTGCAGGGCACTCCGGCCGATCCCGAGGCCACGCAGGTTCTTATCCACGGTAAACCCGTAAATCCAGGTTTCGTTGTCCTCGGACCACAGGCGCATTTTGCCGGCGGGCTGTCCGTTCCACTCAATGATAATATGCTCCTGGGAGCCCTCCAGTTCATGCTGTGCGTACATTTCAGCAGCGTCTTCCTCTGTCATATCGAACCCGTCGCAGTCGAAGGCTACAAGTATTGGAGTCTCGTCAGGGCGTGCAGGCCGGAGCAGGACGTTACCGGAGGCTGAGCTGGCTTCCGAGGCTGTAAGCTTCCTGCCTGCGCCATCCCATTTCATCTGATATTCCGCATGGCTGAATTCCAGCGGCAAGGTCTTCAGGTAAGCAGTGCCTGAGGCTGAAGCCGCAGGCGTGTTCAGCAGCAGCGTCTTCATCCTGCCGCGCCGGATAACGGCCTGGGCCTGCTGCCAGAGGGAGCTGAAGATGCCCCGGCGGCGGTAGCCGGGCCGGACCATACCGCATACTTCCATGTCACCGCCGATGCCGTACAGACCGATGAATCCGACCAGCAGCTCCTCCTCATAGGTCACCAGCCACTCCGCACCGCCTGCTTCCCCCGGCTGCCGGAGCATATCCCAGTTCAGCTTAAGCGAGATTCCTTCGTATTGCTCGCAGCGCTGCTGCAGCTCTTCTATCTGCTTCAATGTATCAATCTTAGTCAACCTTTCTGCCTCCTATGTCAGCAAGTCCCGGTATTCTTCATGCTTCTCGAATTGATGCGCCGCATACGGGCACTCCGGTACAATTCTGACCTTCTGTTCACGGGCCAGGTCAACGACCGCCCGCACAAGCTTCTCTCCCGCACCCTGACCGCGCAGATCTTCGGAGACAAAGGTATGGTCAATTACAAGATCACCCGTAGTCTTGTCCGTTCTGTATGTAATCTCGGCCAGGTCCTTCCCGTCACCAGCGATATAAAAACGTCCTTCTCCCTTAGCAATCTGTTCCATGTATCTTCACTCCATTCTTGGTATGTTGGTTTTATTTTACTACCCTGTCCGGCAAAAAGCGAGAAATGGCAGAACCTCTGAGGGGGACTAATGCTGTATATACACAGCAAAATATATATTAAATATGGGTGTCATTTGAAGAATAGCCTATTTTGACTTGCATACTTCCCAGTGCTATACTGATTCCACAGCAGGCAAATATGGTTAATAAGAGACTGATTAGATTTAAGACATCTAATTGGTCTTGTTTTTGTTAAGGCTGAGCATTGAGTGTTGCAGACGAAGAACCATCATTGCAGCTATGCTGACACTACTTGGCGTACGCCTTCGGGGCAGCTATCCTGCTTACTGATGAACGGCGTATCGCTAAAAAACTATTAGGAGGAAATATCATGAATACCACAGTACGCTTGACAGAAAGATCCGGCTCGACGTCTTCCCAGCGCAGCAAAGGTTTTGTACCGGTCGTAGTATACGGTGCAGGTTCAGATACCCAGTCCTTTTCAGCAGATGCCAAAACATTGAATGAGATTCTGAGCAAAAATCCGCGTGCGATCCTGAAGGTGGAGCTCCCGGGTTCAGGCATCAAGAATGCGGTAATTCAGGAAGTGCAGCGCCAGCCCTTGAACCGCAATCTGCTTCATGTAGATTTGCAGCAGATTGACATGAAGGCTGATCTGGATACCAAGGTAGCCTTCCACTTCACAGGTGATCCTGTCGGCGTCAAGAGCGGCGGCGTGCAGCAGGTGGAGCTGTATGAGCTGGATATCCGGACCTTGCCGGACAAGCTGGAAGCGAGCATGGAAGTAGATATCAGCGGCCTCGATATCGGTGATCAATTGCTGGTGTCCGACCTGCCGAAGCATGAAGGCTGGGAGATTCTAACCCCCGAAGATACGCTGATTGTGCGGATCTCGCCTCCGCTTGTAACGGAAGAGCCAGCTGATCAGGATACAGCCGCACCAGCAGGAGATGGAGCTGCCGAAGCCGCGAAGACGGAAGAATAATACCGTTCTTCAGTAGCATCCGGTGATCTCATGTGCAAGCGGAGAACTCGTGCAGACAGCCAGTGAATAACGGCTATGCAGCGAGCCATAGGACCTACTAACCAGGAGCAGACATATCCTTATCAGGGAATTGTCTGCTCTTTTTGCAGAGCGGGAATCTGGTGAACCCAGGTGTTCCAATATAAGAGATTAGGAGAGTGCAATCATGAATCCGAATATCATTAAGCTGGTGAGCGGTTCGAACGCCAAGCTGGACGAGGCCTCCCTTCAGGCCACAGTGAAGATATCCTGCAGCAGTTCTCCGGCTATTCTGGATATCAGCTGTTTCATGGTGGGGGAGAACGGAAAGGTTGCTGCCGATGACTACTTTATATTCTATAATCAGCCGGCCGATCCGAAGCGGATGGTGGTGTTCAATTCCATCGACAAGTACAGCGGGGAGTTCGCCATTGATATGCGGGCGCTGCTGGACTCGCCGATTGATAAATGCGTCTTCGCAGCTACGCTTGACGGGCCCGGAACCTTTGCCGATGTCAGAGGCTGCCGAATCAGCGCGGCGGGTAAGGATACAGAGCTGGTGTATGAGATTGTGGAAGGCAACGCAGAGACCTCACTGGTGCTGGCAGAGCTCTACCGCCACGGCGGGGGCTTCAAGCTGAGAGCAGTCGGACGGGGCTTTCATGGCGGCCTGAAGCCGCTGGCTGAAGCTCATGGAGTTGAGGTGGAGGACGAAGCACCTGACAATGGCAGCGGGGCAGAGGCCCAGTCTGTGCAGGGACATACGGAAGCTGCTGCTACATATAGCGGGCCTTCGGGGGGCCAGGCTCAGGAGGCTGCTCCGAAGCCTGCACTGAATTTGACGAAGATTGATCTGCTGAAGAAGCAGGTGGGAATCTCGCTGCGCAAGAAGAACCTGGACCAGGAGAAGGCAAGGGTGGCGGTAGTGTTCGATGCCTCAGGCTCCATGTCGGCGTTGTATTCACGGGGAGTAGTACAGCGGGCTTTTGAACGGGTGCTGGCGGTGGCTGCAAGTATGGATGATGACGGCATGCTGGATGTATGGTTCTTCGCGACCAAGAGTAAGCGAATGCCGAGCGTGAATGAACACGGATATGAGGACTATGTGAAGAATACCTACCCTGGACCGAAGATGTTCGGCGGGCTTGGCATCGGGAATAATGAGCCGGTGGTCATGGCGGATCTGATCAAGAAATATACGAAGGAGGAGCCTGGCGACCTGCCGGTATATGTTGTGTTCTTCAGTGATGGGGGAATCTATGAGACGCCCAAAATCTCCAAGCTGCTGGTCCAGAGCTCGAAGCACAATATCTTCTGGCAGTTTGTCGGTTTGGGTAACGCTGATTATGGAGTACTCCGTGAGCTTGACGACCTGCGGGGCCGGTATGTGGACAATGCCGACTTCTTTGCGCTGGATGATCTGGATGAAGTCAGCGATGAGGAGCTGTATGACCGCCTGTTCAACGAGTATCCCAAATGGCTGCGCGAAGCCCGGCAGAAGGGCGTTGTACGTTCATAAAGCTTAGCTTGCAGAAATAAGGGCAGACCCGGACAGCCGTGGAAAAAGATGGCCATGGCTGGGGTCTGCCCTTGTTCTTAATGCAGCACAGGCTTAAATGATCCAATACAGTTGTCAGTTTACAACGTAACAGTGTTATGTTACGATGATCGCAAGGAGTGGTGATATGGAAGACGATTTAATCTCCAAGAAGGAGCTGCTGGATGAGACCGGCATCTCATACGGACAATTATACCGCTGGAAGCGGAAGCAGCTGATTCCTGAAGAATGGTTCATCCGCAAATCTACCTTTACGGGACAAGAGACCTTTTTTCCGCGTGCGCGGATTTTGGGGCGGGTGCAGCATATTTTGCAGAAGAAGGATGATCTTTCACTGGATGAACTGGCGGGGAAGCTGTCAGAGCCTGCATCCTTATACAGGGTAGGACTGACCTTATCCCAATTAAGAGAACGTAACATTGTTTCGTCAATCAGCCTGGAACGGTTCGGGAGACCGGAGATCGCCGAGATACAGCTTACCTTCGAGCAGATCCTTAATCTATTCGCCGCAGATTGGCTGCTCAGCAAGGGGGAACTGAATTGGGAGGAAGCAGACCGGCTCTATCAGAAGCTTGAAGCTCATGCACCGGGATATGGGGAGAAGGGCTGGGAGCTGTTTTTTGTGCGGAAGATGGGGGTCAGCTTCTTCATGATGGCGCTGCCCGGAGCCGGGTTGGCCTTCGATGAGGGGGTACGGCTGGTGAGCAGGCTTAGTTCTGCCGATCTGGCGGAGCAATTGAAAGGGCGCCTCAGCTAGAGGCAGGCAGGAGCTGCGGGAATGATCGGTCAGTACAATCGGGGAGGATGGACCATGGAGAAGCATGAACTGCCGGATCTGTTGATGGATGGAGTGAACACGGCGGCCGGAGGCAGATATAACCAGGTGAATATTAACGGTGTAAGCAGGATTAACGGGGCACTGAGCGCACATACCTGCAAATGTGACGGCGTAATGAAGCTGAATGGCGACCTTGCCGCGGAAGAGATAGAGATGAACGGAAATCTTAATCTGAAGGGGAATCTCAAGGTTGGTGTAATGAAGCTGAATGGTGTACTCAGCGGAGAAGGCGGTCTGCGGGGAGAGCGTTGTGAAATGGACGGAATGCTGAAGCTGAAGGGCAATTGTGAGGTGGAGGAGCTGATCGGCGAAGGTGTATTCCACGTGGGAGGCCTGCTCAGTGCGGGGGTGATTGAATTCGGACTACACGGTTTGTCAGAGGCCGGTGAGATAGGCGTGGAGAGCCTGGTCATCCGCAAAAAAGGCAATGCGGCCTGGGGCAGGCTGTTAGGCGGGATGGTTCCCAAGTTCAAAATCGGGCTGCAGGCGAAGGTCATCGAAGGGGATACGCTCGATCTGGAATACACGAATGCGGAAGTGGTGCGGGGTGGTACGGTCATTATCGGGGAAGGCTGCACCATCGGCCGGGTGGAATATACAGGTGAATTGACAGTGCATCCCGGTGCTCATGTGGGGAAGGAGGAGAAACGGTGAATCCAGCTATACTACGCCATGATCTGAAGATACTGGGGACATCCAGCTCAGCAGGCGGAACCTTCAAGGATGTCAAAGTGACGGGAGAATGTACGTTCACCGGGGATGTGGATTGCCTGAAGCTGAACCAGACCGGAGAGGTTAGGGTCAAAGGGAACCTGGTGGTGCAGCAGATCAAGATGACCGGAGAGTGTGAGGTGAAAGGGCGGGTAGACGCAGCCAGCCTGCGCGGACAAGGTCAGCTTACAGCAGGCGGCGGGCTGCGGATTGAGGATGTTAAGTTAACCGGAGGAATTAGGGTTACCGGGGATTGCGAAGCAGAGCAGCTGCAGCTTACCGGAGTCATTGAGGTGAGCGGATTATTAAATGCGGAGAAGCTCGACCTGGCGTTATTTGGCCCCTGTAGAGCAGATACGGTCGGCGGCGGCAGTATTTCCATCAAACGCAGCCGGACTGGAGCCTTGCTGAAGCCCGGGCAGGCGAAGAACATGAGCTTTGCGGCCCGGCTGATCGAAGGGGATCAGATAGAACTTCAGCATACGCAGGCACAGACTGTCCGGGGCGGGAGCGTCATCATCGGACCCGGCTGCGGGATTGATACGGTGGAATACCGGGACCTGTTAGAGATTCATAAAAGTTCTACGGTTCGGAACCCGGTGCAATTGCAGCGTTAATGCGGCCGGATTGCCTTGAACCGGAGGACGGTCTTCAGCTTCTCCGGCCGGGTACGGCGGACATCCGAAATATAGATTTCGCGGTGAAGGTGAGATTCCCGCAGCAGCCCCTGGTCCGTACAGAATTGCTCCATTCTGGCGAAGCTGTGCGGTTCATCGTCATAGGGGCCGATATGCAGCATTTGAACACAGAGGCCGTCTTCGATAGCTGCGAAGACGGCCTTCTCCAGCAGCGGATGCGGCTTGCTGCGCTTGACCTGCTCCAGAACTGCTGCGGCAAGCTCCGGGGTGACGAAGTCCGGCTGCCGGATCATTATGTTGTAGACCAGCTCGTCTTTATCGAGGACAGCCTTCTTCCGTCCGGCCTCACTGAGATCCCACACTCCCTCCAGCGGGAAGACGGTGTAATCGTAATAACCTTCCGGCGCGGGTCCTTTTCTCGGCAGCATCTTGACTGCATAGGACAACGAGTAGAGCACACCGACCGCTTCAGCGTAGGCGCTGTGATTAGGATTTCCTTCACCCCGCAGCATGAAATAAGGATAGGCGGGCACTTGGATCAGCCCCGGTTCGGCAGCGGGAAGGTATAGTGCTTTGTCCTGTTTTCTCCATTCGACTTTCATTCGGCTCACCTCAGCTTATAGTGTTCTGCTTCTTCCAGAGTATCATGTGAACTGGACAGGGGTATGTCAGGTTGGGGGTTGTACATTGGCGAGTGAGTATAATTTAGGGAGGAGTAAATGATGAGGGTAGGAAATGGTATTGGTGCCATAGGAGCAATGATTGGAATAGCCAGTAGCGGTTATTTTTTATTTTATCCTGACACAGGCAAGATGCAGTACCTTATTATTGTTTTAATGTTTCTCATTCCTTCTGTACTCGCTTTATATGCCACGTTAAAGAATAAATTATTATTAATTATTGTTTCGACTGTCTGGAGCTTACCCGTATTATTTTATTTTACCTATTATGGAGAAGGAACGATTAGACTTCTAATTTGCATATTGGTATTTTATTTGTTTAGTTATTTTTATGTGAAAAGAGAAATGAAGGCATCTGAAAATTGAATTTTTTGGATCACTGAAATAAAAAAACCTCACTGACACAAGAAAAGTTTTTGTTTCTACAGTTAATTATAGTGCAGATATAGTCGAGTTCAGAAGAGTTGTTTACCGGACAGCAAGAATGCCGGTAAGTGCAGCTCTTTTTTTGCGATACAATCGCTGGATCATCAGGAGAGGCCGATACTCTCCGGCAAATAAATGTATCTGGTACAGTTAAAAGACAACGAAAACCCGGATGTGCCATGTTAACTGTACACCTAAACCGGGGCGGCCTCGTCGTGGAAAAGTAAGAAGAGTGAAGAAGAGTGGGAAAGAGTATAGAAGGACGTGGAATAGCATGGTAATGCGGAGGGAGGCGTGTGGCAGAGCGTCCTTTCATTTTAATTACATAAAAAAGGAAAATATGGTATTATGCCTATATATTGAAACGCTTCCATACAGAGATGAGGTGCGGTTGTAGGACTGGAAAAAAGCCGCCAAGCTCCCGCCTGAGGTGAAGTCCCAGCGGACTACGATCTGAGGGCGGATCTATGGACCGCTGCGGAAGGTAAACCCGGATTATTCGTATGGCGGAACCGCGGTTTCCATTATTATCATCAAAAGAAAGGAGGGCTTCGATGATTAGGGCTGTAGTCGTAGATAATGAGCGGCTGGTGCGCAAGGGCTTCATCTCGCTGATTGACTGGGCGTCCTTCGGGATGGTGATTACCGGGGAGGCCGGAGACGGCAATGCGGCACTGGATCTGCTGCGTAAGCAGGAGACAGATCTGTTGTTCGTGGATATTTCGATGCCGGGCATGACCGGGTTCGAGCTGATCCGCCAGGTGCGGCTGCAGTATCCTGCCGTCCGCTGCGTGGTGCTTACCCGCCACCATGAATTCGATTATGTTCAGGAGGCGCTGCGGCTGGGAGCGGTTGATTATATTGTCAAAACGCTGCTGGAGGCGGAGAACGCCGATGAAACCATCCGCAGGCTGGTGGAGCGGATCAAGTGGGAGGACGGGAACCGGGGCGTATTAGCAGGCTTGGAGCAAAAGGTCATGACTGTGGACAAGGCGCTGCTCTATGTGCCGCTCATGCCGGATCTGAACGAAGAGCAGCTACTCGCTCTGCCTCTGGTGAAGAACTCGACGCTCCACACGATGCCGGACATGTGGCTGTCCCCGCTGCTTGTCCGTATGGATGTGGAGAGAACCGGCAGGGAGCAGGCAGCACTCCTTGGGACAAGCTGGGCAACGGCGCTGCTGGAGGGAGTGTGCGATCAGCCGCTGAAGGAGATCGCCGCTGTCCTGGAACAGTCGGTCCTGCTGGCGCTGTTCTATGATACGGGCGGCCAGGCGCTCACCAGGCTGCATTATGGTGAATTGCAGGCGCTCGCCATGAAGCAGCAGCAACGGCTGGCTGAGAACGGCGGCGGATCTTCATTGGCACTGGTGAAGGCGTTGAATCTCCGCTGGACACTGGAGCGGAGAGAATGGGAGCTCTTCACCGGCGGGGTTCTGTCACAGCAGCCGGATCAGGAGGCGGTTGCGGAATTCGGGCGGGAGCTGCTGCGCTGCTGGAGCAGACTGCTGCTTACGCCGGAGGAAGCACAGCAGCTGAAGCTTGCTGCGGAGAGCAACCGGAGCTGGCGGCACTGGACAAGCTGGCTGCGCCAGTTCTCAGCGCATGTCCAGCAGCGGATGATTGAGCTTGGCATGAGCAAAGAGGTGCTGCTCTGCCTGATTACGGCTGTACGTTATATGAAGAGCCATGCCGGTAATAAAATCACTCAGGGCGATGTTGCCGCTGCCATCCATATGAGCCGGGGTTACTTCAGCCGGTGCTTCGCCCGCTTCGCCGGAGAGTCCTTCGGGGAGAGCCTGCGGGGAATGCGGCTGGAGCTGGCCAAGTCTCTGCTGCTGGAGACCCATGTACCTGTATGTGAAATTGCCTGCCAATCCGGCTTCGGGGATGACCGGTATTTCAGCAAGCTGTTCCGGGAACATGTCGGCAAGCTGCCGAGCGAATACCGTGCAGAAGGGACGGGGAGCGGTGAACCGGAGCCTGAGCAACACATTCCTCTCTAACAGCGAAACCTTTTTCTTACCGGTGGCATTTTATATAGAAATCAGGTAAGGGGGAGCGCAGATGAAGTTCGAAGAAATCCGGGGAGGCTATGACTGTATCGTCAGTCTGGGAAGCTCATGTGAGGCTGCCGCGCATTTGCGCCGGAGAGGACTCAGGGTGTTCTCTTCACCGCTGGACTGGGTGGTTTCATTGTCACTAACGGATGTGAACCGGCTCTTGGGCCAGCGTTTCTCGGGCTATATGGAGCTTCCGAATATGGGGGTAATCGACGGCAATGATGTGTTTGTAGATAATGAGGTAGTCCAGCCGGTCAAATCTTATTTTGTGAAGGACTTCCACTATAATATAATCTCCGTACATGATTTTCCGGTGCTGGAGGGGCTGGAATGGAGCCATGTCTATCCGGAATTCAAACAAAAAATCAACCTGCGGTCCCGGCGCCTGCTGGACACGCTTCGTACCAGCCGGAAGGCATTGTTCATCCGCTGGGGCAGTACGTATGAGGAGGCCATTCAGCTTCAGATGGTGCTTAGAACATTAACGGACGGGGATTTTCATATTCTGATTGTTAACGGTGCCGACGGGCTGGAATCTGCGGTCGACCGTGACTGGCCGCTCCCCGGTATTGCCTCACTCGGCATTCCGGACCGCGCGGGCGATCTGAAGACCTGGGATTATATACTGGATGGTATATATCTGCTGTAGAGAGTATCGGTTCCCAGGAAGACGGGAGAAGCGCTGCTCTGCTGGGGTTGCTCTGCCGTCAGCTCTGCCCGTTCAGCCGCTCTGAGTTGCGTGTCACCTTGTGGAGCAGGTCAATCAGCGTATCTAGCTCGTCCCCGGTTAGCCCCATAGCGAGCTGATGATTGAACTCATCCAGCAGCGCCTGGAACACCGGGGCGAATTCGAGCGCCCGGACAGTCGGGTACAGCAGGAAGGAGCGGCGGTCGTTCGGATCGGTCCGTCGTTCGATATATCCCGATTCCTCCAGCAGCTTGACGGAGCGGGCGGTTGTAGCTTTATCGCATTTAATCAGACTGGTCATCTGATCCTGGGTAATCCCCGGATGATTCAGAACCAGCTTAAGGAAGCTATGCTGGCCCCCGCTGCCGATGCCATAAGGCTGAAGCTCCTTGGCCAGTATTTTTTGATTCTGGCGGTGCAGATGGGAGATCAGCTTGCCGATAGGTTCTTTATTGGAAGTCACAATGGACACCTCGCTGAGAGAATAACGGTGTTCTGTTCAGAGGAACACGGCCTGCTTCAGATGTTACCTTAATTTTGTTGCGCACGCAACTAATTTGCAGTACACTGTGAAGAGTTAGTTTGTTGCGTGTGCAACTATATTCAAATGGATACAAGAGGGTGTTTGTTGATGAGCAGCATGGAGGCGACCTACCAGGAGGATGCCGGGATACAGAAGAAGCGCTGGATGATCCTGATCGTGCTTAATTTGTTTACTTTTATGTCCACGCTGGACGGAAGTATTGTTAATATCGCACTGCCTGTGCTGGTGAGACAGATGGGGCTGCCCGTAGCCCAGGTGGAGTGGGTGACTACCGGATATCTGATGGCGATCTGTTCGGTCATCCTGTTCTTCGGGAAGCTGGGCGACATCGCCGGGAAAATCCGGATATTCAAGCTGGGCATGGTGATCTTCACCATAGGCTCGCTGCTGTGCGGATTCAGCCACAGCCTGCCGCTGCTTATTGCTTCCCGGGTGGTTCAGGCGGTCGGCGCTTCGATGACGATGGCGAACAGCCAGGGCATTGTTACGGATATCTTCCCGTCCACCGAACGCGGCAAGGCACTTGGCCTGATCGGGACCTTCGTGTCCCTCGGCAGTATAGCGGGCCCGAGCCTTGGCGGAATTATTGTCTCTTCGATGGGCTGGGAGTATATTTTCTGGGTGAACGTTCCGATCGGAATCCTGGCGATTATGCTGGGCTGGAAGGTGCTGCCGAAGGATCTGGTACATATCAAGTCAAGGATTGATCTCCCCGGGAGCCTGCTGTTTGCAGTCTTCGTCCTTTCTCTGTTCGCCGGACTGCTGCTCGGACAGCAGCTTGGGTATGGGGACTACCGGATTCTAGCTTCTCTGCTGGCGGCGGCGGTTACCTTTATCGTATTCCTGATCGTGGAGCTGCGCAGCCGCCAGCCGCTGCTTCAGCTTACCCTGTTCAAGAATCCATTGTTCTCGCTGAGTATATTCTGTGCGTTCCTGGTATTTGTCTCGAACTTCTGCTTCAATATTATCGCTCCGTTCTATGCGCAGAATATGCTGAACATGTCTCCCTATGGCGCGGGCTTCCTGCTCATGCTGTACCCGATCTGCATGGTGATTGTCGCTCCGCTCAGCGGGGCGCTGTCTGACAAGATTGGTTCGGAGCTGCTCACCTTCGCCGGGCTGATGGTTATGGTCATTGCCCAGTTCGGACTGGCCCGCCTGCATGAGGGAAGTGCTGTAGTGCTGGTCGGGATCTGGATTGCCATGCTCGGTATCGGCAGCGGGATGTTCGGCTCGCCGAACAACTCGCTGATCATGTCCACAGTGCCGCGTACTCAGCTCGGCTCTGCTGGAAGTGTGAATTCGCTGGTCCGCAATGTGGGGATGGTTGTCGGGATTACCGTAGCCACCTCCATTCTGTTCCAGGTTATGAGCAGTAAGGCCGGCTACCGGGTGACAGGACTGGTTGAAGGACGCCCGGAGCTGTTCCTCTCAGGGATGCATGTAGTGTTCATGACGTCCTCCGGTATCTGCCTGTTATCGGCGCTGCTCACCGGCTGGCGGCTGTTCTCCTCGCGCAGGGCCAAGAGCTTGGGCGCATAAGTGAATTACGGAGCAGGAGTGCGGATATTCGCAAGCCTGCTTTTTTTTGCGAGATGGCTGTCACATATTCCGGCCCCATCTTGTCTACAGTGATGAAGAACAATAATGGAGGCGATTGATGTGAGTCTGAGAATGAATTATCGTGAGGTTAACGACCCGGCATTCCGGGCCATGATGGCGCTGGAGCAGCATTCAGGAAGCCGCAGCAAGGATAAGGTATTATATGAACTGGTCAAAATCCGTGTCTCACAGATCAACGGCTGCGCGTTCTGTCTGGATATGCATGCCAAGGATCTGCTGAAGCTGGGGAACTATGCCGACCATATTCTGCTGCTGAGTGTCTGGCGTGAAGCCCCGTTGTTCAGTGAGAAGGAACGCGTGCTGCTGGAATTCGCCGAGCATGTCACCCGGATCAGCCAGGCAGGCGTTCCGCTGGAGCTGTATCATAAGATGCTTACGCATTTCAGCGAAGAAGAGCTGGTGGACTGGATTATGGCGATCAACACCATCAACAGCTGGAACCGGATTGCCATAACTACCGGAATGTTCCCGGGCTGCTTCGGCTAAGCTAGGAATCAGGATAATCTTGAAGGAGGGCTGCGTGTGGTTGACAGAGGCCAAATCTATACTCAGGCTGACACTCCCATTGCGGAGAATTCGGATATGGAGGAGCTGTACCAGAGCTATAAAGGGTATGCTTTCTCCATTGCCTACCGGATGCTGGGTGTGGTTGCAGATGCGGAGGATGCTGTGCAGGATATGTTCGCCGAGCTGCAGCACCGGGACCGGAGCGGAATCCAGAATATCAAAGCCTATGTAGCCAAAGGGGTAACCAACCGCTGCCTCAATATGCTGAACTCTGCACGCAGCCGGAGGGAGACTTACATCGGAGAGTGGCTGCCGGAGCCGGTAAGCGAAGGGTACGATGGCCCGGAAGCGGCGGCTGAGCGCAACGACAGCCTGTCGTATGCCTTCCTGGTGCTGCTGGAGCGGCTCTCGCCAACGGAGCGGGCGGTATTTGTACTCCGGGAAGCGTTCCAGTACGACTATGAAGCGATTGCCGGAATGGTAGGCAAGTCGGAGAGCAACTGCCGGCAGATCTTCAGCCGGGCGAAGCGTATCCTCCAGACAGAGCCGTCTTCCCGGTTCCCCTCGCCCGGATATGGAACCGTCACCGAGAATCTGCTGGTGCGCTTCACTGCCGCGTTCACTGCCTATGATGTGGGCGGCATGCTGGAGCTGCTCGGCGAGCATCCGGTCCTTGTAGCCGACGGCGGAGGACGGGAAGTGCATACGATTCTCCGGCCGATGACCGGCCGCCGGGGGGTTACTGCGCTGCTGACCTCGCGCCGGGTAATGCATTATTTACGTGAGTGGAAGCATTCCTATGGGATGCTGAATGGCGAGCCCGCTCTGATCTTCACCGTTCAGGGCGAGGTCAGGGCTGCACTCTGCCTGAGTGCCGACTGCAGCGGAGAGTCGATTCAGAATCTCTATCTGCTGATGGACCCGGCCAAGCTGTCCCGTATTACGATGCCGCCGGAGCTTCCGCAGAGCTGATTCCCGGATTCCGGCATAACCAAAGACACGTTGCCTTCCCGCTTAGGGAGGACAGCGTGTCTTTTTGGAAATATAAGAATTTGTATGTTGGACCTGACCACTTATCCTAAATAGCAGGTGGATTTAGTCCACTTGCTGCTGACCCATTGAAGCATGTTAAACCAGCAGATGGATAAACAACACTAAATTTCTGCCTGCTCACTCCCATTAGCGAATATGAGCATTATTAGTTGTAGTTTTTCCATCTGTTAGGATGAATCCTTCATAAGCCGCTGAATTAAGATACGTTTATCCACCTGCCTGCTGCAGAAGCCGGAATCCTCTGCCTTAATTCTTGAAGCTGTGGATCGGTGCGGGAATCCGTCCGCCGCGGTTGACGAAGCCTGCACAATTGAACGGATTGACAGCCATGACCGGAGCGTATCCAAGCAAGCCGCCGAATTCGACCATTTCGCCCACCTCTTTGCCGATGACCGGGATGAGGCGGACAGCGGTGGTCTTGTTGTTGACCATGCCGATAGCCGCTTCATCAGCAATGATGCCGGAGAGGGTCTCCTTGCTGGTGCTGCCGGGGATGGCAATCATGTCGAGACCTACAGAGCATACGCAAGTCATGGCTTCCAGCTTCTCCAGGGTCAGCGCGCCGCGCTGGACGGCCTGAATCATACCGTGGTCCTCGCTGACCGGGATGAAGGCGCCGCTTAAGCCGCCGACATAGGAGGAGGCCATAACTCCGCCTTTTTTGACATTGTCGTTCAGGATAGCGAGTGCAGCGGTGGTACCCGGGGCTCCTGCTTCTTCAAGGCCCATGACCTGGAAGATCTCAGCGATGGAATCGCCGATCTCGGGAGTGGGGGCCAGCGACAGGTCAATGATGCCGAACGGCACATTCAGACGCTTCGAGGCTTCCTGGGCCACGAGCTGCCCGACACGGGTGACCTTGAAGGCGGTACGTTTAATCGTCTCGCACAAGGTTTCGAAGTCCTGCCCCTTCACCTCTTCCAGCGCCCGCTTGATGACACCGGGACCGCTGACGCCGACGTTGATCACACACTCCCGCTCTCCTACCCCGTGGAAGGCTCCAGCCATGAACGGGTTGTCCTCCACCGCATTGCAGAAGACTACCAGCTTGGCGCAGCCGATAGAGTCGCGGTCTTTGGTGCGCTCAGCCGTCTGGAGAATGATATCGCCCATCAGCTTCACCGCATCCATGTTAATGCCGCTGCGCGAGGAGCCGACATTCACGGAGGAGCAGACTCTTTCGGTCACGGCCAGCGCTTCAGGGATACTGTCGATCAGAATCCGGTCGCCCTTGGTGCAGCCCTTCTGCACGAGCGCCGAATAGCCGCCGATGAAGTTAACGCCGACCTCCTTGGCCGCCTTGTCCAGAATCCGGGCCACAGGCACATAGGTATCGGTATGTACGGCGCCGGCTGCAATCGAAATCGGGGTGACGGAAATCCGCTTGTTGACAATCGGCACACCGAATTGACGCTCCAGATCTTCGCCGGTCTTCACCAGCTTCTCGGCGGACCGGGTGATTTTGTCATACACCTTCTGGTTGAAAATCTTCATGTCCTCATGGGCACAGTCCATCAGGCTGATCCCCATCGTAATGGTGCGGACATCCAGGTTCATTTCCCGGATCATTTTGTTGGTCTCCTGAACTTCTACAATTGAGATCACTGGGGTTGCTCCTCTCTTAAGCTGGCTAAATCCGGTGCATAATATTGAAGATATCTTCATGCTGGAGCTTGATTTCCACACCGATGTCTTCCCCTACACGCTGCAGCTCCTCCACAATCTCCTCAAAGGACTTGGTGGGCGCAGAGATGTCCACAATCATCATCATGTTGAAATAATCCTGCACAATCGTCTGGGAAATATCCAGAATGTTCAGATTGTGTTCTGCGAGGTATGTACATACTTTGGCAATGATCCCTACTTTGTCTTTTCCGAGTACTGTAATAATCCCCTTCAATGGAAAGCCTCCCGTGTATAGATGGTCTATATTCTCCGCCCGTTGCCGCTTTAACGGAATGAACGATTTCAATTATTATGTCAAATGAAGGGAAGGTTATCAACCAAAGCTTTTTTGTAGGGCTGATCACAGATTTAAGCTTGCCTTTTAGCGCGGATGGAAGAGTGTTGACACTGAATGTTAATTATGTTTTATTGGAGTATTGAAGGATATTGTGGACTGAAGGAGCTATTATGACAACGAGAAAATACAAAGAGATGGTTGAAGCGCGAACCAGAGAAACGCTGCAGAAGTGGTCGGAACAGTCCGCAGTCGAGGAAAAGGATATCTACCGGTTCCTGCATAATCTAAAAGGCACCTCCGGTACCGTAGGTCTTGACGCAGTGGAGGCGTTCTCCGGCAACGCGCTGCTCTATTTCTCGGATGACAACCCTAGAGGCTGGACGGAAGCGGAGTGGGGGGATTATCTGTATCCGCTGCTGGAGCTGTTCGGGGAGCCGGAAATTACGGGTGCGGTGCCTCCGCAGATTCCGGGGATTGCATTGTCCCACGGCAATATCCACCAACAATACGAGATTCTGATCATAGATGATGATGTGGAGCTGGTCGCTTTTTTGCGTGAATCGCTGGAGCGGAAGTCCTATTATGTGAGCATTGCCTTGTCGGCGGGGCGCGGACTGAAGCTTTTTTATGAGACGAAGCCGGATTTAATACTGCTCGATATTCTGCTGCCGGACCGCAGCGGGATTGATGTGCTGAACCAGATTATCGGCAAAGCCAAAAAAGAGCGTATCCCGATCATCATCATCAGCGGCGAACATTCCAAGGACGTTCAGAAGTATGCCTATTCGCTCGGTGTCATGGATTATGTACAGAAGCCGGTGGATATTGATTTGTTCCTGGTGCTGATCAAGAACCGGTTTGAGCTCAAAAAAGAGTGGCAGGAGTCGATTATCGTCGATGAGCTGACCGGCGCCTTTAACCGCAAGTACTTCAATCAGACGATGAAGCAGCTTCTCTCCGATTTCAGGCGGACAGGCCGGACGTTCTCCCTTGCCCTCCTGGATCTGGATCATTTCAAGCTGGTCAATGATACCTATGGCCATCTGGTGGGGGATGAGGTGCTGCAGACCTTTTCGGAGCTGGTGAAGCAGTCGATTCGCACGGAGGACACCTTTTGCCGCTATGGCGGTGAGGAATTTGCCTTGTTCATGCCTAATACTCCGGCGGAGCAGGCGCTGCTTGTCATGGAGCGGATTCAGCAGAGCTTCGCGGCCAAGGCCTTCCAGGCCAAACGGGAGAGCTTCCAGGTCACCTTCTCCTGCGGAGTTACCGAGGTAACCGAAGTGGAGCAGAATGCCGATAGATTAGTAGAGGAAGCCGATCAGGCGCTCTATGCCAGCAAATATAACGGGAGAAATCAGACGAAGCTCTATAGCAAGGAGCTGATGATCCAGAGAGAGACGCCTCTTAATGTGATTATCGTGGATGATGATCCGCTGATCCGCAGAATTGTGACGGGCAATTTCTCTTCATGGCAGCCGGGGAATAACACCAGAATTAAGGTGGCCAGTTATGCGGATGGCGCGCTGTTTCTGGAATCGGACTGGTATGCTCCCGAGGAGAAGTATATTATCCTTCTGGACGGCGTCATGCCGGAGATCGACGGGCTGGAAGTGCTCGAGAAGATCCGCAGCAGCTACCCCGAGGTGAACATTCTCGTGATTATGCTGACCGGCCGCAATAATCAGCGTGATATTATCCATGCCCTGCAGATGGGTGCAGACGACTATGTCATTAAGCCCTTCCATCTGCCGGAGCTGCTGATCCGGATTGAGCGCCTGGCCCACAGGTTCCTGTTCTAAGTGCAATAGACCCCGGTAGAGGGTTGATTGGAAAGGTGAGAGTGAGTATTCATGCAAAAGGTACTGATTGTAGATGACGAAGAAGTTCTGCGGATGCTGATTGAAGATACGCTGGAGGACCTGGAGAATGTGGAGATTCATACGGCGGAGAATGGGGGCGAGGCACTCTTAAGACTGGCGGCGGACCCGTATGATCTGGTAATTCTGGATTATATGATGCCGGTAATGACCGGAATTGAAGTGCTGAGCGAGCTGGATGGGGAACTCAAAAGCCGGACTCCCATTATGATGCTGACCGCCAAAGCACAGGAAATGGACCGTAACCGGGCAAGGGAGGCGGGAGCAAGGTATTTCATGCCTAAGCCGTTCAGCCCGATGGAGCTGCTGCAGCTCGTGGAGGTCATTCTGAGTGAGAAACCATAAGCTTGCTGACCGGAGCATCAAAACGAAATATTACCGGATTCTTCTGATTTTGTTCATAGCCATTATGGCAGGCGGAATTAGCCTGTTCTATTATATCAATGCCCAGCAGGAACAATTGGAGCAGGACCGTGAAGTGCTTCAGCATAAGACCGGGACGATCAATGAACTGGCAGACACGCTGAAGGAGGTCTTTTTCCGGGCCAGAGGATATGTGGCCACCCAGAGCGGGAGTGAGCTTGCGCTGCTGAACACTGCAGTTAAGGAGCTTGACGGGATTCTGGAACAATATTCATCCCTGAAGCTGTCGGCTGAGGAAGCCCGGTACAGAGATGACTTGAAGCTGTTCTATGAGCAGTACAAAAGCGAGACGCTGCCCGAAGCCATTCGTCTGGTGGACAATAATGATTATGAAGGAATCCGTAACCTGTCCCAGAACGGCAGTACCCGGACGGTTAACGAGTATCTGGGGTATACGAAGCAGTTCCAGGCACGTTCGGATGCCCTGCTGAACGATATGGCTTCCCGGTCCATTAAGCAGGCGGATCTGTTCACCTTCATCGCCTTCGGGCTTAGTGCCCTGCTGCTGTTATTCCTCACTCTGCTGATCTGGCGGATGCTGAGAATTATCATTGATCCGATTGTGAAGCTGGAGGAAGCGACGAATTCGCTGGCGGCTGGGGAGGCGGTTCTGCTCGGCAAGCTGCATAAGAAGGATGAGATCGGCCGGCTCTATGATGCCTTCCTGAACATGGCCCGCAGCATCCAGGACAAAGAGGAAGAGCTGATGATGCAGAATGAAGAGCTGCATGCCCAGCAGGATGAGCTGCAGGATCAGCAGTTCAGGCTGGAGCGGTCGCTCAGCGAAATCGAAAGCATGATGAAGGCGCTGAATCAGACCTCTGCCGTAGGCATTTTATCGAATAAAGGCGTATTCACGTACGTCAATGATAACCTTAGCTACTATACAGGCTACAAGACCTCAGAGATTATCGGGTACACTTACCGGCTGTTTGAGCTGCATAATCTCTCAGACTCCCAGATGGAGCAGATGCTCCGCAAGCTGTCGACCGGCGGAGTATGGAGCAGTGAGCTGGAGATGGAAACCAAGAATGGATCGGCGCTCTGGCTGCAGCTGACGATTATGCCCTACCTGAATGATGAAGGTCAGATCTACCAGTACATCCTGATCGCCAATAACATTACCTCCATGAAGAATGTGCAGCAGGAGCTGGCTGAGACGCTGAAGAGCACAGAGCAGACTACCATTATGCTGGAGCTTAACAATCAGCTGAACCATGAAATCACCTACACGCTGGACAAGCAGGAATTCGCCGAGAAGTTCAATACGTTCATGAACCGGCTGTACTCGTTCGATTCCAGTCTTTTTCTGCTGGTCAAGGATAAGATTGCGGTTGTCAAAGGGATTCCGCCGGAGAATGTGGAGCGGTATGTCGATGAGAACAGCCAGGAGATGCTGTACCGTCTCAGCCAGGAGAAATCCTATATTGTGAAACGTGCGAGCTTGCCCAGAGAGCAGGGGATTTCCGCCCGGGAAGTGTATTGCTATGATTTCTATACAACGGTTGTGAACGCTGAGGATGAGATTCTGGCGATCTTCTGCGGCACACGGATCGGACATTCCTTCACCGGGGAAGAGACCAGTGAAATTCAAGGGATGATGAACCGGGTGGCTCTCGCCATTGAACGCCTGTTCATGTATGAGGAGATGGAGAATGGCCGCGAGCTGAACCGGGATATTGTCAATAATGTCAATGAAGGCATCCAGTTCGTCAACACGGAAGGCGTCATTCAGCATATCAACAAGGCCCTCAGCCAGTTGTTCAGCTACGATGCCTGGGCTGAAGGCATGCTGATTCCTGAGGAGCTCTGGATGGAGCACTTCACCCGGAGGGTGAATGAATCGGAAGAGCTGAGACAGTTCTACCTGAAGGCGATGTCTGAGCATTCCGTTGATTCCAGTGCGATGAAGTATTCCATCGGCAAGGAAGATATGAAGCATGTGGACGCCTATGCCATACCGGTCTTCCGCCGGGAGGTCCGGGTAGGTACGCTCTTCGTCCACCGTGACATTACCCGCGAGTATGAGCTGGATCTGATGAAGTCGGAGCTGGTCAGCACCGTCAGCCACGAGCTGCGGACCCCGCTGTCCAGCGTGCTGGGCTTCACCGAGCTGTTGCTGTCCAAAACCATGAAGCCGGAGAAGCAGCTGAAATATCTGGAGACCATTCATAAGGAAGCCAAGCGCCTGACGGAGCTGATCAATGACTTCCTGGATCTGCAGCGGATGGAGTCCGGCACACAGCTCTACAATGTAGAGAAAATCAATCTCAGCGAGACCGTTCTTAGTGTCATTGACCAGTATAAGCTGAGCGGGACCCACCATATCCTGCTGGAAGATGAAGCGCTGAATGCCGAGGTTGAGGTGGACAAGGATAAGATCATTCAGGTGCTCACGAACCTGCTGAGCAATGCCATCAAATTCTCACCGGGCTGTAACGAGATTAAGGTTATGCTGCATAATGAGCCGGGTTCAGTGATGGTGCGGATTCAGGACCACGGACTCGGGATTCCCAAGAATCAGATCGGGCAGCTGTTCCAGAAATTCCGCAGGGTGGATAACAGCGCCTCCAAGCGGATTGGCGGTACGGGGCTCGGGCTTGCGATCTGTAAGGAGATTATTGAGAAGCAGCAGGGGACGATCGGGATTGAATCGGTTGAAGGCGAAGGCTCGACGGTCTGGTTCAGTCTTCCGGTATTCCAGGCGAAGACCAGCCACCAGGAGGAGGAGCCTTCCCATAAATGGACTGCCGGCAAGGAGCAGAAGCCAAATGTGATGATTGTCGAGGATGATTACAGCTTGTCGCTGCTGCTGTCGGAAGAGTTGAAGGGCAAAGGCTTCCGGGTCACCCACCATTATCATCCGCAGAAGGCTTTTGACCAGGCCGTGAAAACACCCTTCGTAGCAATCGTCGTGGATCTGATGCTTGGGGACGAGCTTGACGGCTGGGATCTGATCCGCATGCTCAAGAACGATCCCCGGACGGAGAATGTGCCGATTGTCATCTCCTCCGCACTGGATAAGGGAGATAAGAGCATGATGGACAATGTGCGGAAATATCTGACTAAGCCTTATCCGCCGGGCGAGCTGTCGGGTACGCTGCAGGAGATTGTGGATATTCAGCTTAAGACGGGAGAAGTTCTGTTCCCGGATAATGGTGAAGCCGGGCATTAAGTGAATGCCGGGACCCTGAATTTCGTTAGTGAAATTTGTCCGGCCAAAAACTTGCCTTAGAGTAGGCTCTAAGGATTATAGTGAAGCTGATGCAGACAACCTAACAGAAAATGAAAGGGAGGAATTGCGATGAAGTACAGTTATTTGGGTAAATCCGGGTTGAAGGTCAGCCAGCTCTGTCTGGGAACGATGAATTTCGGACCGGAAACGGAGGAGAAGGAAGCCTTCAGAATTATGGACGCCGCACTGGATGCGGGGATCAATTTCTTCGATACGGCGAATGTGTATGGCGGTCAGGACCGCCGCGGCTGGACGGAGGAGATTATCGGCCGCTGGTTTCAGCAGGGCGGCGGACGGCGCGAGAAGGTCGTGCTGGCCACCAAGGTGTACAACGACATGTTCGACGAGCAGGACGGTCCCAATTCAGGCTCCGGCTTGTCCGCTTACAAGATCAGACGTCATTTCGAGGGCTCGCTAAGACGGCTGCAGACCGATCATATCGAATTGTATCAGATGCATTATATCGACCGGAACGTATCGTGGGAAGAGCTGTGGGGTGCGTTTGAGATTCTGGTATCCCAGGGCAAAGCCGATTATATCGGCTCCAGTAACTTCGCGGGCTGGCATATCGCGGCTGCACAGGCGAAGGCCAAGGAACGTCATTTCCTCGGCCTTGTCTCCGAGCAGCATCTGTACAACCTGCTGGAGCGGACCCCGGAGCTTGAAGTGCTGCCGGCTTCGAAGGAACTGGGTCTGGGTGTCATTCCATGGAGTCCGCTGGCCGGTGGCCTGCTAGGCCGCAATGCGCTCTCCAAGACCGGCGTGCGCAGCGCCCGTTCAGACAAGCTGGAGCAGCACCGCAGCCAGCTGGAGCGGTTCTCCGCGCTCTGCAAGGAGCTGGGCGAGCATGAGGATCAGGTCGCCTTGGCCTGGGTACTGGCGAATCCGGCAGTGACTGCGCCGATTATCGGGCCGCGTACGATTGAGCAGTTCGAGGATTCGCTGCGGGTTACGGAGATCGTACTGGAAGAAGCTGTGCTGAAGAAGCTGGACGAGATTTTCCCTGGACCGGGCAAGCCGGCACCGGAAGCTTACGCCTGGTAAGCTAGTTTTTGCACCCATGCATGAATAACGGCCGGATGTTCCCTGCGGGGAGCATCCGGCCGTTTTGTTGTTTTGGGCAGGATGATAACTCTTTTATTGTGGATTAGGATTAGGACTAAATGAGCCAATAAAGAGCATTAGTGCACTTGAATTGAGCGGACGGTGGTTAAATGAGCCATTGAAGAGCATTAGTGCACTTGAATTGAGCGGACGGTGGTTAAATGAGCCGATGAAGAGCATTAGTGCACCTGAATTGAGCGGGCGGGGGCAAAATGAGCCAATGAAGAGCATTAGTGCACCTGAATTGAGCAGGCGGGGGCTAAATGAGCGGATGAAGAGCATTAGTGCACCTGAATTGAGCACCGCTCCTCTCAGCTCAGACCTCACCCGGCTTTGCCTGCTGCCGGACCGATTCAACCACACATAATTCGCCCTCCTCATTCAGTTCAGCATAAGCAACAGAGGCCGGATTAGGATAGCCGCTCTTCCGCAGCTCCTGCATCAGCCAGCTTTCGTTTTTGCCCAGGCTCTCCAGGGCCGTATACCGGATTTCGCCCGATTCTATCAGGCTCTGCGGAAGCTGTACCTCCCGCGCGGGGAGCTGAAGCTCCTCCCGGGTGGCCGGTTCATACGAAGGTTTCTTCAATAGGCTCAATGAGCCGTTCGTTTCATAGATAGCATAGGCCACCTCGTTGATAGAAAAGGTATCCTTGGCCCGCAGCATCATCCGCAGCTGCTCGAAATCCAGATTGTTGCGGCGCAGCTTCTCCAGATCGACTTTACCGTCCCGGATCAGAATCTCCGGCTCCCCTTCCAGCGGCTTGCGCAGCTTGCGGATATGCTGGGTAACCTTTTCAAAGAGGATAGAGAGTACCGTCCATACAGCCAGGGTGAACAGCAGCATCAGGACAGAATGCTTCTCTTCATATATGGTTTCACCGACCAGGTCTCCCAGAATTACGGCAGAGATGAAGTCAAAGGGCGTAAGAGCAGAGATTTCTTTTTTGCCCAGCAGCCGGGTCATGACCCATAATCCGATGAAACCGGCGATTAACTTAATGAATATTGAACCGTACTCCATGAGTAACCACCTTCCAAAATGTGAATGGATTTAAGAGTGTTTAACCAGTGTTCCAAGCGGTGTAACATGCAAATTGACCCTGCGCTACAGCAGCTTGCCGGTTGCCGCCTAGGCACCGGGGTGAATCAGGGCAATGACCTGTGGTAGACTGGATTCGGGGACAGGTAACGGGGCTGGGAACAACAAGAGAAGAAACGGGGGGCGTTATATGCTTTTTTATCTGGTAGCTGCAATAGTGCTGATCCTTGATCAGACTACCAAGTGGATAGTGCGCACCCATATGGAGCTCGGGGAGATCCTTCCTTCCTGGAGCCCGCATATGCGGTTTGAGTATTATGAGAACAGCGGCGCAGCCTTCAGCTCCTTTCAGGGTTACGGGAAGTATTTTGCCATTGTCGCTGTTGTTTTTGTAGCTGCAATATTCTATTACCGGCGCCAGGGCGCCATCCGCGGACCCCTGCTCGAAGCAGCCAGCGGATTTCTGGTTGGAGGAGCTGTAGGCAATGGCATCGACCGGGTGATCTATCATCAGGTTACAGATTTCCTGGTGTTCGGGAGCCGCGGCGGGATTATGAACCTGGCCGATCTGGCCATTAATGCCGGAGGCATCCTGATCTTAGTCTACCTGCTGCTGGACCACTTCCGGCCAAAAACAGCCCGCGGACGGTTATAAATACTGTGTTCAGACCGCTTCGGGCTATCATATTATCTAATGCAAGTTATCATTATTAGTAATGAACCCGCCTAAATCAGAGCATTTTACTATGATTTAGACGGGTTTTATGCATTTTATACATATATTTACCTTATTATCTACATAGTTCCTGTTATATGATGCGTTGATCGTTTCCTGCGAATGTGTTAGCCTGAGTTCATGATCTTAAGAGGAAAGAAGATTGCACGTTAAGGAGAGGTCGATATTGTTGCAACTACAAGTTACAAACAGTCCTTTTAATGAGAAACAGGCAGAGCTGCTGAACCAGCTTCTGCCAACGCTGACGCAGTCTCAGCAGGTGTGGTTAAGCGGTTATTTGTCCGCGCTGTCACTGCAGGGTAGCGGGGGGCAAGGAAGTCTGCCTGTACTCCCCGCTGCTGCTGAACCGGTAACAGGCGGAGCAGTGACAACAGCCGCTAAGCCGGAGACACCGCGTGAAGTTACCGTATTGTTCGGCTCCCAGACCGGCAACTGCCAGCGGCTGGCCGTGAGCCTCTCCCGTAAGCTGGAGGAGCAGGGCTTCCAGGTTACGGTGGCCGCTATGAACAGCTTCAAGCCGAACGGACTGAAGAAGGTAGAGAACCTGCTGCTGCTGGTCAGCACCCATGGTGAAGGTGAGCCGCCGGATAATGCCCGTGCCTTCCATGAATTCCTCTATAGCAAAAGAGCGCCCCAGCTTCCCCACCTGCGCTTCTCGGTACTCGCGCTGGGGGATACCTCCTATGAATTCTTCTGCCAGACCGGCAAGGATTTCGATCAGAAGCTGGAGGAGCTGGGTGCACAGCGGTTAAGCCCGCGTGTAGATTGCGACCTGGATTATGATGAGCCGGTAGCTGAGTGGTTCGGCCATGTGATCGGCGCGCTTAACGGTTCACAGAATACCTCAGGGATTGCAGATGCAGCGGTTCAGGCCGCTGAAAGCGCCGAGTCTCTGGAATCCTCCTATTCACGCAATCATCCCTTCCATGCTGAAGTACTGGAGAATCTGAATCTGAACGGACGCGGCTCAGACCGCGAGACCCGCCATCTGGAGCTGTCGCTGGCCGGTTCGAATATCACCTTTGAGCCGGGAGATTCACTGGGGGTATATCCTGAGAACCACCCGCAATTGGTAGAAGACATTATTGCCGCCATGGGCTGGAATAGGGATGAGCGTGTCCCGCTTAATAAGAAAGGCGAAGAAGGTACTCTGCATGAAGCGCTGCTGCGGCATTATGAGATCACAGTACTGACGAAGCCGCTCCTGGAGCAGGCTGCCGGGCTGGCCTCTACCCCTGCACTGCAGGAGCTGTTAGCCCCGGAGCGGCAGCAGGATCTGAAGAATTATATCCAGGGCCGGGATCTGCTGGATTTGATTCAGGATTATGCCCCGTGGGAGGTTCCGGCCCGAAGCTTCGTGAGCATCCTGCGCAAGCTGCCCGCGAGACTGTATTCTATAGCCAGCAGCTATAATGCCAACCCGGACGAAGTACACTTCACCGTAAGAGCCGTGCGTTATGAGTCACACGGGCGTGAGCGTTACGGCGTCTGCTCGGTACACTGCGCAGAGCGGGTGCAGCCGGGTGCCACCTTGCCGGTCTATATCCAGAATAATCCGAACTTCAAGCTGCCGGCTAATCCTGATGTGCCGGTGATTATGATCGGTCCGGGTACCGGGGTTGCCCCGTTCCGCTCCTTCCTGGAGGAACGGGAAGAGCAGGGGGCACAGGGCAAGTCATGGCTGTTCTACGGCGACCGGCATTTCGTTACAGACTTCCTCTACCAGACGGATTGGCAACGGATGCTGAAGGACGGTGTTCTCAGCAGGCTGGATGTTGCCTTCTCACGCGATACAGAGGAGAAGGTGTACGTACAGCACCGTATTTTGGAGAAAAGCAAGGAGCTGTACCAGTGGCTGCAAGAAGGCGCCCATGTATATGTATGCGGGGACGAGAAGCATATGGCGCATGACGTCCACTCCGCACTGATTACAGTGATCCAGGAGGAAGGCGGACTAAGCCCGGAAGCGGCTGCTGCCTATCTGGAGACACTGCAGCAGGAGCAGCGCTACCAGCGCGATGTGTATTAAGCAGGACTTAGGCGAAAGAGGAGAGAATCAGCGATGGCAAATAATGAACCAGCGGTGAAGCCGGTTGGCGGGCCACCGAGTGAGGTTGAACATATCAAGCAGGAGAGCAATTATCTGCGCGGGGCGCTTGTAGAGACCCTTAGTAATCCGATTACGGGAGGGCTGCCGGAGGATGATAACCGCCTGCTGAAATTCCACGGCAGCTATATGCAGGATGACCGGGATCTGCGCAATGAACGGGAACGCTCCAAGCTGGAGCCGGCTTATCAGTTCATGCTGCGGGTCGTAGCGCCCGGCGGAGTGGCAACTCCCGCACAGTGGCTCGTAATGGATGAGCTGGCCCACAAGTACGGCAATGGCACCCTGCGTCTGACGACGCGGCAGGCTTTTCAGATGCATGGGGTGCTGAAGTGGAATCTCAAAAAGACGATCAAAACCATCAACGACACCCTGATGACCACGCTTGCGGCTTGCGGCGATGTGAACCGGAATGTGATGAGCGGGCCTAACCCGTATCAGTCAGAGGTTCATGCCGAAGTCTATGAGTGGGCTAGCAAAATCAGTAATCATCTCGCCCCGCGTACCCCGGCTTACCACGAAATCTGGCTGGATGGCGAGAAGGTCGTGGACACCAAGGTCGTGGAGCCGATCTACGGGCCGGTGTATCTGCCCCGCAAATTCAAGATCGGCCTGGCTGTACCCCCGTCCAATGATGTGGATGTGTTCTCCCAGGATCTGGGCTTCATTGCTATTCTGGAAGACGGCAAGCTTGCCGGGTTCAATGTCTCGGTCGGCGGCGGCATGGGCATGACACACGGCGATACGAATACCTATCCCCAATTGGGGCGGATCATCGGCTTCTGCCGTCCGGAACAGATGATTGATCTGGCGGAGAAGACCGTTACAATCCAGCGCGATTACGGCAACCGCTCGGTTCGTAAGAATGCCCGCTTCAAATATACGATTGACCGGCACGGCCTGGACTGGTTCAAGGATGAGCTGCACCAGCGGCTGGGCTGGACGCTTGAACCGGCACGCTCGTATCACTTCGATCACAACGGAGACCGCTACGGCTGGGTGAAGGGCATGGACGGCAGATGGAATCTGACGCTGTATATTCAAAGCGGACGGATACAGGATATCGAAGGTTATCCGCTGATGACCGGCCTAAGAGAGATCGCCAAAATTCACGGCGGAGATTTCCGGCTGACGCCCAACCAGAATCTGATTATTGCCGGAGTCAGCCAGGCGAAGAAACGCAAGGTGGCAGAGCTCGCCAAGCAATACGGGCTGACAGACGGGGCGCATCATTCCGCGCTGCGCAGAAGCTCCATGTCCTGTGTGGCTCTGCCGACCTGCGGACTTGCCATGGCGGAGGCGGAGCGTTATCTGCCGGTGCTGCTGGATAAGCTGGAGGTCATCATTGATGAAGCCGGACTGCGTAATGAAGAGATCATTATCCGCATGACGGGCTGCCCGAACGGCTGTGCCAGACCGGCGCTTGGCGAGATTGCGTTCATCGGCAAAGGCCCGGGCAGATACAACCTCTACCTGGGAGCAGGCTTCACCGGAGACCGGCTGAACAAGCTGTACAAGGAGAACGTTGACGAGACAGAGATTCTGGATATCCTGGGGCCGATGATTCACCGTTATGCCAAGGAGCGCAGCACCGGTGAACACTTCGGCGATTATGTAATCCGCAGCGGATATGTCAAGGCCGTTACGTCGGGACTTAACTTCCACGACTGATTGTCACAAGAACTTATGGAATGGTGAATAACGAACCTGTTTTCCGGTGATTATGCGGAAGGGGGTTCGTTATTTATTCGTTCAGGAAGAATGAATTTGGTTTTTTGGCGGTTTTCTAACATAATATAGAGTAGCACTACCCATTCAAAACCAAGAGCCATTATAGTGAGTAATGGATTCTGTACAGAAGAGGCGAAATTAATGATCATTATGAAGACGATGGAAGAGATCGAGAAGATGCGTGCCGCCGGTAAAATATTAGCTGAATGCCACCGGCAGATCGCTCAAATGATTAAGCCGGGGATTACCACCTGGAAGATCGACCAGTTTGCCGAGAAGTTCATCCTGTCTCAAGGAGCTAGCCCGGAGCAAAAAGGCTATCATGGATACCCTTATGCTACCTGCGCATCTGTGAATGATGTCATCTGCCATGGCTTCCCCAAGCACGAGGAGCTGAAGGATGGAGATATTGTAACGATTGATATGGTTGTCAACCTGAACGGCTGGCTCGCGGATTCGGCCTGGTCCTATGGCGTGGGCACGATAAGTGAACAGGCGGACAAATTGCTGGCGACCACCAAGGAGTCCCTGTTCAAAGGCATTGAGCAGGCTGTGGCCGGTAACCGCATAGGTGACGTAGCCCATGCCATCCAGGTGTACGCCGAGTCGAACGGCTATTCCGTAGTCCGTGATTTCATCGGTCACGGGATTGGCTCCGAGATGCATGAAGCGCCTGAGGTGCCACATTACGGCCCCGCAGGCAAAGGCCCGCGGATCAAGGAAGGGATGGTATTCACCATTGAGCCTATGCTGAATACCGGCAGCTACCGGACCAAAGTGGATGCGGACGGCTGGACAGCGCGGACGATTGACGGAAGCCTATCGGCACAGTATGAGCATACGCTGGCGGTAACGCCGCAGGGGACGATTATTTTGACAGAGCTGTAATCACTTATCGGGGATACAGATCAGCTTGACACAGCAAAGGCAGGGCCGTCCGTGGAGGACAGTCCTGCCTTTGCTGCAAGGTTCACCTTGAATTAATCGGTAATATTCCGTGTGTAGTACTCAATGATATCCTTACGGCGGATGATGCCGAGGAAGATTCCGCTGTCGTCCACAACAGGAACGAAGTTCTGGTCTGCGGCCAGGGTCAGCATATCCTCCATCTGCGAGTGGATCTCTACGCTCTCGTTATGCACATGACGCTGAATGGTGCCTACGGTCACCCCGGCCATATTCTCGAAGCTCATGCCATCGGTGGTCTTCAGTTTCCATAGCAGGTCGCCCTCCGACAAGGTCCCAACATATTTGCCTGCTTCGTCAATAATCGGAATGGCTGAATAATAATGATTCTCCAGCTGCTCCAGCGCTTCCCGCATGGAGATCGAGGAGGTGATGAACGCGACCTGATCTTTGGGCAGCAAAAAAGAGGATATTTCCATAAGTTAGTCTCCTTTTCAGTAGGATGTGTTCATAACGTTATTACAATTAAAACATAGAACATGTTGTAAGCGCATTAAAATTCAGGTTACAACTTTGAAATAAACTGGCTTCAGCGACAAATAGAAGGATAAGTTATCGTGTGCAACATATAACTTCTTATATTTTCAAAAAGGATATGCCGCCCTCCCAAGGGGAGAGCAGACATATCCTGAGAGTCTTTTGCAGCAGGGTTATGCTTAAGAGGGATCAGCCGTTCTGCCCGTTGTCCTGGCTGAGCTGCCACTGGATACCGAATTTGTCCGTCAGACTACCGTAGGTATTGCTCCAAAAGGTCTTCTGCAGCTCCATGCTTACTGTACCGCCTTCTTTGAGCTTGTTGAACCACCCGGTAATCTTCTCTTCATCGGCATCCATCAGCGTCAGGCTGATATTATTGCCTTCTGTGAACGGCATACCGGGGAACACATCGGAGAACATCACCGTACTGCCGGCAATCTGCAGTCTGGCGTGCATTACAAGCTTCTTGGCTTCTTCCGGCAGAGGGTGGGACGGATCGGGCGGAGCCTCGCCGAAAGTCATAATATGCGGGGCATCTGTCCCGAATACTTCAGCATAATATTCCACAGCTTCCCGGGTATTGCCATTGAAATTCAAGTACACATCAATTGCCACATACGTCACTCCTCTAGTGTCAAATTAAGGCAAGCTCGTTATTGTCACATTGTATCATGTGCCTGTCCATTTACAAATATACCGGGGCGCCGGGAGCGGGGGAAGGTTTAGATGGGGCAGTTAAAATATTGTTCACCCATGCATAACACTGCTCCAGCTGCTCTGCCAAGATGAGGTCTGAGCGGTGCTCGAACAGGATCTTCACTTCACTGTTCTCCTCTCGGATGATGCGGAGATAATCTTCAACCGGAGCCCAGCCGTCTGCGGGGCTTAATTCCGGCAATGCCGGATAGTGGCTGTGCTGGACGGTGTCCTTGACCTGAATATTCGACAGATGGATCAGTGCTGCATACTTGGTGTATTTTCTCAGGAGTGCCCGGGCATCGAAATGGGGGTCAAGCTTATCCTGCAGATGCAGCCGGGCAGTGTCCAGACATAGCTTAATGCCGGGATATTTCACTAACAGCTGTTCCAGGAAATCATGATTATAAACATAACTGCTCAGTCCGTCGAATTCCAGAATAGGCTGGAAATGATACTCAAGACTCTTCCGGCTAAGCCATTCAAAGAGATGCTCACTGCGCTCTATCAGATCTTCCAGAGAGATCTCACTCTCATATATATACTCTCTGCGGTCACCGAACCGCCAATAACGCCAGTCCACGCGGTCATCCAGGATGACCGGCTTCGGATAATGAAACAAGACATATCCGGGACGGAGCTTGACCATGTAATCCAGCTCTTCCTGGATATGCCGGAATGCTCCGGCACGCTCATGCTCATCTTGTGAGAGAAACAAGGCGTCGCGCAGCCGTGAAGCATCTGCTCGCAGCGGAAAGTGAACACCGGTATGGAAATTGTGTTTCTTCGCTTCGGCGATCAGATTGCTGCAATCTTCCTCTGTCTTGAAAGAACAAGCCTCGATACCGTAGAATCCGGTCTTGAAATCCTTATGAAATTTGCTGTAGTCAAACTCTCCATACTGACCAATCATGAATTGCTGCAAGTCATTCACCTCAAACTCAAATATGTTGTTGAGAATGTTAATTCGCCAGGATACAGTTTTTACCTGCCTGGCTGTTCAAGATAGACAGCAGTCAAGCCGTTCCATATACTGAAGACAAGTCTGGGATACAGCAGAGGAGGATCACTGTGACTATACAACATATTGCCGATCAGCGGCTGGTCCGTCAGCGGATTCAGGGGTCTGGGTCTGCCCCCCTTGAGCCCGGAGAGGTGGTAAGGTTGTTCGGGGCGATGCAGGCCCAGGATTATATGCAGGCGGTCTGGGCTGTCGGTCTGCGCACTCCCTCCGCCGGATTGCCGCAGGTGGAGCAGGCTATAAAGGGCAGGCAACTGCTGCTGACCTGGACGCTGCGCGGGACGCTTCATTTCGTTCCGCCTGAGAATGCCAAGTGGATGCTTCAGCTCTGCGCACCGCGGATTCTGCGCCAGGCGGCATCCAGATTGACCCAGCTCGGCCTCGACGACAAGAAGCTGGAGCGTTGCCGGAAGATCATCTATCATGCACTGAAGGGGGGGAGGCAGCTTCCGCGTCCTGAGCTGCTGAAGCTGCTGGAGGAGCAGGGTATGGATACAACCGGCCAGCGGGGATATCATATTCTGTGGCACAGCGCGTACAACGGACTGATCTGCTTCGGTTCGCGCAGCGGCAAGCAGCAGACCTTCGTGCTGCTGGACGAATGGGTGGAGCATTCGCGTGAGCTGTCCTTCGAAGAGTCACTGGCCGAGCTGGCCGGGACGTATTTCACAGCGCATGGGCCGGCCACTGTGCAGGACTTCGCCTGGTGGGCCGGACTGACGTTGACGGATGCAAGAGCAGGATTGGAGGCGGTGCGAAGCCGACTGCATTCTGAGACGATGGACGGCAGCGAATATTGGCAGCCGTTATCTGATCCGGCTTCCGCAGCCTTACCTGCCGCACGGGCAGGCGTTCATCTGCTGGCCGGATTCGATGAATTCATCCTCGGCTACAAAGACCGGAGTGCCGTGCTGGAACCGGAGACAGCGCCGCTGATTGTGCCGGGCAATAACGGAATTTTTCTGCCGATCGTGGTGGTTGACGGGCGGGTAGCCGGGACCTGGAAGCGGACGATCAAGACTAAAGGGGTGGAACTGCAAATCTCTACATTTGCCCCCTTGGATCTTCCGACCCAGGAAGGGGTGCGGCAGGCCGCGGAACGTTACGCCGCTTTTCTGAATTTGCCCTTAACCAGGCTTGAATATCTCGAAGTAACCTGAATAACTGCGCAGGATGCTCCATACGCCATGAAACTAGGCGCCTGGGGCATCTTTTTGTGTGCCGCCAGCAGGAATAATCTGGAGTGTTAGCGAATACTAGCGAATATCAACAAATTTCGACTTTTCTACTACATACATAAGTGGGGTTGTGCACAATGAAAACATGGAATAAGACATTGTTTTTGATCGTAACCTTTGGTTTGATCTTTCTGCTTCCCTTATTCGGGAGTCTGGCGAAATGGAAGGGGCTGCCGCCCGGTTACGGAGATTTCCCTGCCCAAAGGGTCGAAGCTGACCCGGGGTTCAGCCTGCTGTATTTCTCCCTTGCCTGTGTTGTGGCTCTGATCATTACGCTGGTTCTGGTATTTCCCGGCTGGTTTAGCTTCAAGAAGACGGCGGAAGCGCCCCGGAAGGCGGGAGCGCCTACGCCTTTCCCGGTATGGTTCTGGTGGAGTCTGCCGGTGTTTGTGCTGAGCTGGTTCCTGATGTGGGCACGGGTTAAGCTGTTTATCTCCTTGGAGCATTACACATTTGTTCCCCTGTGGTGGTCCTTTATTCTGATTCTTGACGGCTTCGTATACAAAAGAAATCAAGGGGCCTCGATTATATCGCGCAAGCCCCGGGTGATGCAGCTGCTGGCTGTGGTGTCATGCTTCAGCTGGTTTGCTTTTGAATACCTGAACTTCTTCGTCCTGGAGAACTGGTATTATCCCAATAATGAAGTGTTCTCGAATTTCGGCAATGTGTTCTGGTTCTCTTTATCCTATACCACCGTACTTCCGGCTATCTTTGAATGGTACCTGCTTCTCAAGACCTTCCGTCTGTTCCGCAGCCGCTATAGCCATGGCCCCAAGCTGAAGATGTCCCGGTCGTGGCTGATTGTGTATTATGTGCTCGGGCTGATTCTCGCGTTCGGCATGGGCTATTATCCGTACCTGCTGTTCTGGGTGCTGTGGGTTGCGCTTGTTCCTATGCTGTCTGCGGCAATGGCGCTTGTTGGGTACTGGACTCCTTTCACTCCGGTGAAGAACGGCGACTGGTCCAAAGTGATCCTGGTGGGGCTGGCTACCGTATTCAACGGCTTCTTCTGGGAGTTCTGGAACTTCGGCAGTGAGTGGTTCCATGATGATGCTCCTACCAATCCGAATTACTGGAAATATTCCGTGCCTTATCTGGACAAGTTCCACATTTTCTCCGAGATGCCGCTTCTGGGGTACTTCGGTTATCTGTTCTTTGGGCTTAATTGTTGGATTATCTGGCTGATTGCCGCATATGTGTTTAAATTCGACGCCGATATTGAAGTTACGGGAGAACAAGGAGAACAAGGCTAAAGGTGGAGTACAATGATTGCTAATGGCAACTATCAGGTGCTGGAGACCATTTCAGATCATCCTATAAAGGCAGTATACAGATGCAGCGGGGCTTCCTCTGGAGAAACGGTCATTCTCAAGGTGTTAAAATCGGAGTTCGCAACAACCGAAGCGGTGATGCGCTTCAAACAGGAATATAAGCTGCTTACTGAGCTTAGCCGCAGCACAGAAGGAGTCATCCGGCCCCTGAAGCTCGAAGAGCAGAACGGTCTCTATGTTATGGTGCTGGAGGACGCCGCCGGACGTTCACTGAAGCGGATTCTGGCGGAAGACAAGCCGGGGGAGGAGGCCTTGCTGAAGCTGGCGGTCAAGGTTGTGGATATTCTCGGCTCCATTCATGAGCAGAATGTGATCCACAAGGATATCAAGCCGTCCAACATTATCTGGAACCGGGAGAAGGATATTGTACAGGTGATTGACTTCGACCTTGCGGTGAAGCTGTCCAGGGAGAGGCGGGATTTCCAGAACAGCGGAGTACTGGAAGGCAGTCTACTGTATATCTCCCCTGAACAGACCGGCCGGATGAACCGCAATATTGATTACCGGAGTGACTATTATTCCCTGGGTGTCGTGCTGTACGAGATGATGACCGGAATCATGCCGTATCATTCACCCGAGATGCTGGAACAGATCTATTCTATTATTGCGAAGGAGGCAGTCTCCCCCCACAAAGTAACCGGAGGCAGAGTGCCCCGCGGCTTGTCGGCCGTTATTATGAAGCTGATGGAGAAGTCCTCGGAGGACAGGTACCGCAGCGCTCACGGCATCAAGGCCGATCTGAAGAAATGTCTGGCCGGGCAGGAGGATTTCGTGATTGGAACGGAGGACCGCCTGAACACCTTCCGCATTCCGCAAAAGATTGTCGGCAGGCAGGAGGAGCTCTCCCGCCTGGAGGAGGCATTCCGCAGCAGCGTCAAAGCGAATTCACAGCTGATGCTCGTCTCCGGGGATGCGGGAGCAGGCAAAACCGCACTGGTTCATGAGCTGCACCGGACGATCAGCCGGGAGAAGGGGCTGTTCGCAGAAGGGAAGTTCGACCAATACAATAAGAACATCCCGTACAGTGCATTCATCCAGGCCTTCCGCAGACTGGTCAGCCAGCTCCTGGAGAGTCCGGATGAGGATTACAAGAGTGAAGTCCGCCGTTCCTTAATGCGCGCACTTGGCGGCAATGGCGGGGTGATCACCGGATTAATCCCGGAGCTTGCCGCCTGGATCGGAGTCCAGCCGGAAGCGGAGCCTTTGAGTCCTGCCGAGGAGACGAACCGCTTCTTCCTGACCTTTGCCAACTTCATACAGGGAATTACAGCGCATCATAACAGGCCGCTGGTCCTCTTCCTGGATGATGTCCAGTGGGCGGATTACTCCAGCCTGCAGCTGGTGGAGAAGCTGGTGCTGGATAATCATCTGCAGAGGCTGTTTGTAATCTGCTCCTACCGGCAGAACGAGATTCACGAAGGTCATCCCTTGTTCAACGCAATGGCCAGAATGAATCGGAAACGCGAGGTCAGCCAGATTCAATTGCAGCCGCTGAAGGAGAACGATGTACAAAGCCTTGTGGCGGACACGCTGTACAGCAGTATGGAGCGGGTTCAGGATATTAGCGGACTCTTGTACAAACGGTCCAAGGGCAATTCTTTTTTTCTGACGGAAATGCTGAAGGACCTGTATAAACGGGGGGAACTGTATTTCGACAAGCTGAACGGGGAATGGAGCTGGAATCTGCAAAGGCTGGAGGAGCTGCCCGTCCATGACAGTGTGGTGGATTTCCTGGTCGGACAGCTGGAGCATCTGCCGGAGGAGGTCCGCAGCATCCTGATGCTTAGCTCAGCGGTCGGCAGTGAATTTGACTACGGAATGCTGACCCTGCTCGGAGAAGAACAGCCAGAGCGAGTTGCCGCGGCCATTACCCGGGCGGTGCAGGAAGAGTTCATTCTCCCGGCAGACCATAAATATGCGATATTCTCCGCTACACTGGCTGAATCCGGCGCGGAGGCAGCACAGGCAGGCATCCGGCTGAAATTCGCCCATGACCGGATTCAGCAGGCCTTCTACCAGCTGCTTGATGCGGAACGGGGGAAGAGGCTGCATCTTAGTATCGGCCGGCTTCTGCTGCGCAATCTCGGAGAGGAAGAGGTGGAGGATAAGCTTGTAGATATCGCAACCCATATGAACAAAGGGCTGGAATTAATCAGCGACAGCGCGGAGACGGATGAGGTCATCGCCCTGAATCTGCGTGCAGCACAGAAGGCCAAGGCCGGGTATGGTTATGATGCAGCCTTCATCCTGCTTGAAGCGGCAATTGAATTGCTTCCGGAGAATGCATGGATAACAGACCCGGGGCTGGCAGCGGAGATCTACAGATTGTATGCGGAATGCAGCTATCTTACCCACCATATTCCTCAGGCTGATCAGGCCTGCCGTCTGCTGCTGGAGCATACTGCAGACCGGATGGCTATCGCGGAAATCTATGAAATGCAGGCCAATCATTATATGTATCTGGGCATGATGCCCGAGTCGATTGCTTCTGGCAGGAGGGGCCTGCTGGCGCTGGGAATTAAGATTCCGTCCAAGGTGGGGATGGCCTCTGTTGTTAAGGAGCTGCTCGTCATCAAGGCCGCGCTGCGGGGAAGGACGCCGGAAGCGATATTTGCATTGCCGGAGATGACGGACCGGGACATGAAGCTGGTTATGCGGCTGCTGATTAACTTCATTCCGCCGGCGTTCATCTCGGGGGAGACTTCGCTGTTTGGCCTCGTGGTGCTGAAGAAGGTGGGGTTGACGCTGAAATATGGCAACTCGCCGGAGTCGGCCCTTGCTTTTATCGGCTACGCTATGCTCTTGTCCGGCTTCGGGGATACGAAGGGTGCATTCGCCTATGGGCGTCTGGGCATCAGAATTAATGACAAGTTCAATGATCTCCAGTGGAAAGGCGCGGCGCATGTCCTGTATACGCTGTTCAGCCACGCCTGGACGGAGCCTTGGGATACGCTTCAGGACTGGTTCGGCACCTCGATTGAAGCCAGTCTGCGCACAGGCGATTTGCTCTATCTGGCCCATTCTGCATTCTATGTGAATCTCTGGAACCCGTCGATGGATATCCCGGCCCAGCTCCAGGAGAGTACCCGGATGATCTCGATGATCGAGAACACCAAATATAAGGAATCCCTTGCTACAGCCCGGCTGGCGCGCCAGTATTTCCTCAGTCTTGCGGGTGAGCTACCGGAGCGCACTTCCTTCGACAGTGAATCCTTCAGCGAAGAGGCCTATCTGCGTGAGCTGCAGGAGGCCCGTTATTACTCGGGAATTGCGATTTATTATATTTACAAAATGAAGCTGCTGTTCCATTATGAGCAGCACCATGAAGCTTTGGAGTATATCGACCGGGCTTATCCGATTATCGGAACACTGGCCGGTTCTGCTTTTATGGAGGAATTCGCGCTCTATAGCTTCCTGAATCAGGCCTATGCCTATAAGGAATTGAGTATAAACGGCAAACGGAAGGCCAGGTCCAGAATGCGCAAGGAATTCGGCAGGGTACGCAAATGGGCCAGGAATGCGCCGGGGACCTTCCTCCAGCATGAATATCTGATGAGAGCCGAATGGGCCCGAATCTCCGGGAACGGGAGCCGGGCAGGCCATTACTATGACCTTGCGATTGAGACCAGCGAACAGGGGAGCTTCGTCCGCTATAAGGCACTCTCCAATGAGCTGGCGGCCAGATTCTATGTGGACAAGGGCTTCAATGAGTTTGCCGCCTATTTGCTCAGACAATCCGAATATTATTATTCGGTCTGGGGGGCCAAGGAGAAAATCGGGTTCATCAAGGAGCGTTACCCGTCCATCGTCCAGAAAATCAGCACCAAGGAGTTCCTGCACGGCAGGACAGTGACGGACTATACGGAGAGCATTGATCTGAATTCCATCATTCTGGCCTCACAGGCGATCTCCAAAGAAATTGAGCTGAACAACCTGCTGGAAGCGATGATGGAGATTGTCATCAAGAACGCCGGAGCGCAGCGGGGCTGTATCCTTATGACCTCTACAGCGAATCTTTTGGTCGAAGGGGAGTATAAGGCGGATACGGATAGAATCTCTGTAGCGATTCATGAGTCCCCGAGTCTGGATAATCTGCCTGCTGCCATCCTCAGACAGGTGGAGGAGAGCCGGGAGAGCCTGATCTATAATGATGCGTATTCAGAGACTCCTTTCGTGAATGATCCTTATATTGTGAGCCAGCAGCCGAAGTCCATGGTCTGTATGCCGCTGATTAATCAGAATAAGACGATTGCGATTATCTATCTGGAGAATAATCTGGTCACTGGTGTGTTCACCGAGCAGCGGATGAAGATTATTAATCTGTTATCCAGAGAGATGGTATTCTCGCTTGAGAATGCCAGTCTGTATACGGAGCTGGAACGTTCGGAGGAGAAATACCGTCAATTGGTCAACCATCTGCAGGACGGGGTTTTTGTTACCCAGGGCAAGCGGTGTGTGTACGTCAATGAGGCCTTGGCACAGATGCTGGGATATAAGACCGACGAGATGCTGGAGCAGCCCTTCGAGAATTTTATCAGTCCCCCGGAGAGGGAGAAGGTGATGCATTATTATGCCAGAAGAGTCGAAGGCAAGCAGGTGCCTGAAGAGTACGAGACCAGACTGCTGCATAAGGACAAGACCCGTGAAGTCATCGTTATCCACAAGGTGATCCGGATGACATATCTGGACAAGCCGGCGATTCAGGGAACTGTCAAGGATATTACCGAGCGCAAGAAGGCAGAGGAGGAGCTGCGGCGCCATAAGGAGCATCTGGAGGAGCTTGTGGCGGAACGGACGAAGGAGCTGGAGTTCAACAATGAGGAGCTGGGCAAATATATCGGACTGATTGAGCAAATCTCGATTACCGATGAATTGACCGGACTGTATAACCGCAGATACTTTAATAAGCTTTTCCTCAGCGAGGTAGACAAGGCGGCGGCAGGCAAAAGATATCTGTCCTATCTGATGCTTGATATTGATTATTTCAAGAAATTCAATGATACTTACGGACATTACGAAGGAGATACCGTACTGCGGCGAGTGGGTCAGGTGCTGAAGGAGCTGGCTGAACGGGCTGAGGGAGTCGCGTTCCGTCTGGGCGGTGAGGAATTCGGCATTGTGGTTGCCGGGTTCACCCCGTCCCAATCCCGGGAGTATGCCGAATCCATCCGACGGAGCATCGCGGAGCTGGGGATTCAGCATGATCTCAGCCCGGAATACGGCAGAATTACCGTCTCCATCGGCGTAGCCGCCGTACTCGTGGACGGACTGCGCGAGGAGGATATCTACAAGCTGGGTGACGATGCGCTGTATCAATCCAAGGCGGAAGGCCGCAACTGTGTCACATTGTTCGAGCGGTAAGAAGGGTACATAAATATGATTGGGGAGCTGTTGAAGCAATGAATACCGAAACCGAAACTGATACCGAAATGGAAACTGAAACCGAAACTGATACCGAAACTGAAATGGGCCAGCTGCTGGAGGCTCTACAAATCTCTCTGCCGCTGGTGCAGCGCCTTTTTCCGCTGGATGTGATGTTTGCCTTAACCGATGCGGAGAAGTTCATCTATCATCTGCCGGGCAAAGAGCTCCATGCCCGGGTCGGGGATGGAAGTCCCATTCCGCCGAGCGGGGGAATCCGGGCAGCGCTGGAGAGTGGAGAAGAGGTCAGCGCCACTATCCCCAAAGAAGTCTACGGGATACCCTTCAAGTCCTCATCCATGCCGGTCCGTGACCGGAACGGGGCGGTAATGGGTGTATTCACGGTCGGAATCAGCCTTAGTAATCAGGAGACGCTCAGTGAAGCGGCGAATGCACTGGCTGTGACCTCCGATGAGATCAGCTCGACCTCGGTAGAGATTGCGGGAACAGCCTCGGAGCTGGCGAATACCGTAGGTGATCTGAAGGTGCTGGGCCAGAAGGTGGTAGAGGATCTGCAGCAGACCGATGAGATTCTGGATTTCATCCGCAAGGTGGCGGAGAACTCCAACCTGCTGGGGCTTAATGCTGCTATCGAAGCGGCTCATGCGGCTGAGCATGGACGGGGCTTCGGCATCGTCGCACAGGAGATCCGCAAAATGTCGGTATCCAGCGCTTCATCGGCGAAGGATATCGCCGGCATTCTGCAGATGATCAAGCAGAAGATTAACCAGATGGATGCCGTACTGTCGGATTGTCTGGCCCAAAGCGAACGTCAGGCCGCCGCTACAGAGGAGATCACCGCCTCCATGCAGCAGCTTGCTGCTTCAGCTGTTGAGATTGAGAGTATCGCGCGGCTGATCTAGGCCGTAACGGTTACTTGTGTCAAATTGCTCCTCGCTGGCATAGAGTATCTAGACGAATGCCCAGATGCTATAGGCTCATTCAGTGATGAGGAGGAATGTACAATGCTTGATCCAGTATTGCAGGCACCGGACCTGAAGCTTGCTGCCGATTCAAACCAGGTACTTAATTATAAGCGGGATGCAAACAATTACATTACACAGCTTTTTGGCGAGCAGCTGCCCGCTATCCGCAACGGGTTCTTCAATGCCCGCATGAGCAAAGGATATATTGTCCAGCCGCACTGGCACACTAATGTGACAGAGATGGTCTTCGTGATCAGCGGTGAGCTGATCACCTCTGTGTTCGATCCGTTCACCCAGAAGCTGATGACTTACCATCTGAAGGCCGGACAAATCTCCGTCTTCCCGAAGGGCTGGTTCCACTGGATTCTGGCCGAGAGCGAGCATGCCCAGTTCCTGACGATCTTCGATGCGCCGACACCTGATATTGTGTATGGTTCAGACTTCCTGCGTGCGGTCCCCAAGGAGGTTATCCAGCAGGCTTATTGCATCAGTGAAGAGGATTACGCCAAGGCCGTGGCTCCGCTTAAGGAATCCATTATTCTGGGGCCGCCTCCAGGCTGCGCTGTCGCCGGTACTGCTGCTACAAATGCACAAATGATGTCTAATGCGGCAATGCCGGAAGCAATGTACACGAACAATGCTAACAACGCGAGTTATGCCAACAACGCGGGCTACAATAACGCGAACAATGCAAATAACGGCAGATACGCCAATAGTGCTAACAATGCGAATAATGGCAGCTACGCCAACAACGCCAACAACGCCAGCACCGCCAAAAGTATGCCGTCTTACACAGCCCAGCAGCCGGCCGCAGCCTTCTATCCTTATCCGCTGTACCCGCGCCGTTAACTGAGACGGAATTAGTTGGATTTTTAACACTTGCTGATGGATGAATCGCCCTTGCTACAACAGCAGTTGGACAAACAACACTTAATTTAGGTAGTTCCACCCCATGTAGCGAAAAGGAACAATATTAGATGCTGTTTATCCACTTGCTTCCCATAATTACTCATAAAACAGGAATTTAAGATACGTTTATCCACTTGCTTGTTACAAGGAGGCGGAGCACGGGCAGCCATTTATCCTTATCCGCTGTATCCGCGCCTAACTGAACATCGGCATGTCACGCAAAAACGGCTACGCTATCCTTTAAAGGACGGCGTAGCCGTTTTTGGGCTGGGGTAGCAGAGCCTGACCCCTCATTGAAAGGCAAGGCCGGGGATGCCGCTACCGGAGTCCCGACCTCTTCAGCCACATCAATCCCTTCTTTTGATAGAGTCAGAAGGATTCCCTCTCAAAGAAATTGAATTACTGTATGGATTTTTTCTGTGACTCCAGATTCTATTTGATTGACAGGTTAATTCTTATTCTCTGAAAATGATCTTTCCACCCTTTGGATACAACTTGACCGAATAATCATCCTGGCCGTAAGAGATGATGATGTTTCGTGCTTTGAGCCAATAGCTGTCAGCTTCACCTTGAAGTTCAGATGCCCTTTGGGAAGATTGGTTCTTCAGATAGTGCAACCCCTGGTGGTACACCTCTTCCCCCGGGAGGAGGACCTCCGTTTCATGGAGGGTCCAGTTATAGATCAGATAAGTCTCGCCATTCACCAGGTAGAGGACATCCTTGAACTGGGCATTGTCCTGACTAAGTGTATCATATTTCTCTGCACCGGAAGCATAGCCGGTTGAGAGAGTACGGGGGCGGATGCCCTGAGTGCGCAAAGATTTAAACAAGGTAATGTAGTTCCCCTTGAGCTTGCTATACTCACCTAATTGAAGCAGATTATGTGCCGGAGTGGAGCGGTAATAATCATTCAGGATGCTGCCGTAGAGGTGATTGCAGAGCATGGTTAACATAATCGTGAATAAGATGGAGCCCCCGGCAGCTGCCAGACTGCTAACTCGCCCGTTTTTGAACAGCACCATGTTCAGTAGGTAAAAAAATATCAGACTAAGCAAGACGGCTAGCGGATAATACAGCCGGATAAAATGTGGTCCCGAATACAATTCTTTGGATCTGAAGGTGAAATAACCTATTCCAAACAAAATGATCGTTAGGGTGTTAAGTATAATCTGGATCAAGAGAGGCCTCATAGGTAGTCTCCTAAAGTTGCAGAATTTGAGCGGTAGATTCGTTACTACATTATTGCAGATAGGTAATGACCTGCTCTATCGTCTCTGCCCCCCTCAAGAATCGGCTGATCATTACACTCGCATCCTGCCTGGTGAGGACGCCGTCTGGTCGGAAGCTGTTGTCATAATAACCGGTAATTGCACCGAGTCGTGTACCGGTCATAACATCATTGTAAAACCAGTTCGTTTCATCCACATCCGTAAAGCTTTTGGCCGGGCCGTCAACAGGAGCATCCGGTATAAATGCCCGGTTAAAAAAGGCCAGGAACTCCGCACGGGTGACTTGCTTCCCGGGTTGAAAGCTATCATCGTTGTAGCCTTGAATATATCCATTGTCGAGCCATTCCCCGATGGATTTCTCATCATAATATGGAAACTTATCCAAAAGCACCTTTTCTACTATATAGTTAAACAATTTATGGATCAATAGAGTTTTGCATAGATATTTAGAAAATTTCGGGAGAGATGCGGAATATTGAGGACATCTGGATCGTGTATTGAGGGGACAAAGCACATTTTCTCGCGTACTTGATGGTTCTGTTGCCCAAACGGTATATGAAATGGCCGGTGAGCTGCACCAATTCAACCGGGTTCAGAAGCAGTTCTTCCAGAATGCGTCCCACGAGCTGAAATCTCCACTGATGTCGATAGCAGGTTATGCGGAAGGGATTAGAGACGGTATTTTTGAAGGGGAAGGAGTCCGTAAAGGTCTCGATATTTTCCAGAGTGAAGGCGGGCGGTTGCGTGATCTGGTCAGTGAAATGACGCTGCTGGCCAAGCTGGACAGTGAAGAGGATATTTACAAGGCGGAGGCAACAGATCTTGAGGAGCTGCTGAGCGAGGCTGTTTCACAGGTTCGTCAAAGGGAAGCAGGGGGAATCCGGGCTGGGTCTCGCCATCGCACGCGCCATTGTAGAGCGCTGCGGCGGAAGGATTACCGCCCGGAACCGCCTGGAGGGCGGTGCTGTCTTCACCTTTGAGTTCCCGTCCACTTCCGGCAGTGTTTAATATTCGTTGAACATTGCAGCAATTTCGTCGTAGCCGGTGGTCTGTGTCAGTGCCAGGGAGAGCAGAATTCTTGCTTTTTGCGGCACCAGGCTGTTGCATGGAATGGAATTGGCAGACAGGTCGATGTACGAGTCCTTCAGTGTGATTCCGCTGGAGATGCGCGAGCAGCGGACAACAGGGATATTATTGTTCTTCAGCTCGCCGACTTTATCAATCCACGGCTTGCTGTAGATGCCTCCGCCTGCACCGGCAATCACAATCCCCTTGGAGATCGTGGCCAGATAGTCTAGGATGCCGGGATCGGCATCGACATGGAAATAAGCTACGGATACGGCGGGAAGCTCTGTCATGACAGATACATCGAACTCCGTTGCAGTCGTATGCCGCTTAAGGGTGCGGGTGTAGAAAAAAGCATGACTGTCACGCATGTAGCCCAGGCAGCCGAAATCGCGCTCATCGAAGGCATTGGCCTTGAAGGTGTTCACCTTCTGCACATCGCGCCCGCTATAGATGCCTTCTGCGAAGACAACCATCACACCCTGCCCCGTAGCATCCGGATTCGCCGCAAGGGCTACCGATTGATACAGATTGAGGGGGCCGTCGGCACTAATGGCGGTAGCCGGACGCATGGAGCCGGTAATGATTACTGGTTTGTCGGTCTTGATCACCAGGTTCAGGAAGTAAGAGGTCTCATCCAGCGTGTCGGTGCCGTGGGTAATAACGAACCCGTGCACATCTTCCCGGAGGGCAAGCGTGTTAATATATGCAGCCAGGGTAAGCCAATGCCCGCTGGTAATATCGGCGCTGCACAGATTGCTGACCTGTACGCCTGCACAATTGGCAAGCCGTTCAAGGTGAGGCACGCTATCCAGCAGGTCCTGCACGGGCAAGGCTCCAGGCTCGTAATTCAAGGTTTTGTGGGCTTCTCCGCTGCCGGCAATGGTTCCGCCGGTGGCCAGAATGACCACATTTTTGAGGCCGGGATTATAATAAGGGGAAGCGGTGAAATTCACTTCTGGTATGGTATTCAGCATAGATCGTTTCCTTTCAGGTTGAATCAGATTGAAGGTACTGGAGTGACATTGAATGTATTATAACATTCATTCCTCAAAGCGTGACATAGTTAGGTATAATAAGTGGAAATACATATATTCATCTCCAAGAAAAGAGGGAAAAGAATGCAGAAGTTAGATAATCAGGACTATGCCTTGGCATTGCCGCTGTTAAGTGAAGTGAAGATCAATACCCTGTTCGCCGGAGGAGTGCTGGGCGGGCAGACTACGGGCAAGGTCTATGTGGACTCTGTGCAGAACCCGCGTACCTTCTATGTAGCCCATGATTTTGGGATGTCACTGCTTTACGGGGATTCGGGCAATGAGGATTTTAACCGGAGCTTATCGGACTATATGACGAATAAGAAAGGGAACCGTCATTCGGTGGAATGGCTGCAGGCTGATCCGGCAGGAGGCTGGGAGCAGCTGCTGGAGTCCACGGTCACTGAGCATAACGCATTGTTATCTAAGGCAGATCCGAATCTTCAAGCGTCTGATAAGCGGAGGATTGATATCCAGACCCGGGTGAATTTTACTTTTGATCAGGAGGTCTACCATAGAGCGAAGAAGCAAGGATTCCGGCAGGATGCCGTCATTGTTCAGATGACTGGTGAGGGGTTCGACGAGCAGGCAGGTTCGGTGATTCCGCGTTATTTCTGGCGGAATGCGGAACACTTCCGCAATTCAGGCATGGGCTACACTTTGCTCTGGGAGGGGGAGAAGGCCTCCAGTGCATTCTCCGCTTACCGTACAGCGGATCAGCTGGAGATCGGAATTGAATCGGCAGCTGGCCACCGGGGCAAGGGGTTCGCCTTCTCCGTATGTTGTGCGCTCATCGACTATTGTCTGGAGCATGGACTGGAGCCGGTGTGGGGCTGCCGGCTGGAGAATAAGGGATCTTATCAACTGGCGCAGAAGCTGGGCTTCAAGCCGTCGCTGAACATTCCGTACTACCGGTTGGCTGAGTAACAAATAGAGCTGTCCCACCAGCCATATCATGGCTTGTGGGACAGCTCTTCTTTGTACCGCCGCTCAGCTGCAATAGTTCTAGATCTTCCGAGCCTCCACGAAGCAGTGGAGATGCAGCGGGGACAGTACCTTCAGTCCTTCGCCCAGCCCGAAGCCCTTGCCTTCGGCAAGCTGGCGGCCTTGCTCATGGAAGTAGATCCGGTACAAGCCCAGCATCTCCTCACTGAATTGGCTGCGGTGCAGAGCCATGGCGTCGAACTTCCGCTCGAAGTGGTCGGTAATGTCAATGACCGTATTCGGCTCTGAGGTGAAGTAGAAGCTTATCGCCTTCGGCTGCCAAGGCCGGGTGCTTGTCCCTCTGGGATAGAGGGGAAGTCCGGACGACAGGAAGGCCTGGGCGGCAGCTCTGCCCGTGACAATATGATCATAATGCGCTTCATAGCTCAGCCACGGATCAGGACAGAATATAACATCCGGCTGCACGGTGCGGATGATCTCGGCAATCTCTTCCGCGAGCGCCGGAATATGCTCCAGTGTACCGTCTCCATGGTCCAGTTGGTGGAACACCGTGGCTCCCAGCGATCGTCCGGCAGCTTCCAGTTCGTGTGCACGGATCGCTGCGATCTCGGCTGAAGACAGATGCTCATCCACCGCGCCCAGATCCCCGTTCGTGACGGTTAAATAATGAATTTCGCAGCCCTTCTCCGCGAAGGAGGCGATCGTGCCGCCGAGGCCCACTTCATTGTCGTCCGGGTGCGGCTGAATACATAACAGCTTGCGGCAGTCTGAAAGGTCGGGTGGCGACATCAGTGCCGATATTGTGGATATATCCATATTCCAAATACCTCCTTATTAATCTGTGGAAAGGGTACAGTTAGTCCCTCTCAAGGTTCTCCCCGTCATCATCTCTCCTCCGTCCGCTACCATCCTCCCGCTAGCCCCTTACAAAGAACGGCTGTGATTCAAATCGCTCAGGATCTGCACCCGCTGCTTCTCGCTTATATTATAGAACAGAATCGGCAGAATAGCGGCCAGGAAGCAGAGTGCGGGCAGCAGGAACATCACGAAGCTAAGGCCGTGCTGGAGTCTCGGGGTAGCCGGCTGATTCTCCACATAGCTTAGCAGGCCGAGACTGGCCCCGATAATAAGCCGCGACAACGCCCCGCTGAACTTCGTAATGAAGGTGTTCGTGGAGAACACAATGCCTTCGCCCCGGAAGCCCAGCTTCCACTCCGAATAATCAATGGTATCGAGCAGCATCGAAGTACTGACGATGGTAGTCATGCCGGAGAAGAAGAAGCTGACCGCGAAGAACACCAGCGTATTCAGCACATTGTGGTCACCCAGCAGATAAGGCAGGAGGCAGGCTATGCTTCCCAGAATGCAGGAGACAATGAACACCTTCTTCTTGGAAAAGCGGCGCAACAGCGGCGGTGTAGCGGTCATCCCCAGCAGCATACCGACGACCAGGGCGATTCCGACCTGTGTGGCATACCCCGCATCCCCCCAGACATAGACCACATAATAGAGCTGAATGCTCTGCCGGATGCCGTTCACCAGATTGATAATCAGCAGCGAGGCGAGCAGGGTGAGCAGCGGCTTGTTTTTATACACCGTCTGCAGGTTGTGGCGGAACGAAATAGTCTCAGCGGAAGGAACCACCCGTTCCTTGGTGAGCATTCCGGTCAGGAAGATCGACAGCGCCGCAATGACCCCGATAATGATGGCCGAATACAGATAAGCTTCAGTAGTCCGTTCACCGCCGAAGGCGAGCAGAAGCTGGATTCCGCCGACGGTGATGACGACCGCGCCGAGCGTTCCGCCGATTTTGCCTAAAGTGACAAATAAGGTACGTTCACCCGGATCGGTGGAGACTACGGACGATAAGGCCCATAGCGGGGTATCGCAGACCGTGTACAGCATTCCCCAGAGCAGATAGGATACGGTGGCAATCACCAGTGTCAGGGTGGGAGAACCGCCGAAGTCCCAGAAGCAGACGATAGTCGCCAGCGCGATAAGGAACGGGGCAAACAGCAGATAAGGCCGGAATTTGCCCCATCTGGAGCGTGTTTTGTCGGTAATCATGCCCATTAGCGGGTCCAGACAAGCATCGACAATGCTCGCCACCACCAGAATGACACTGGCTGTAGTAGCCTGAATCCCCAGCAGATCCGTATAGAAGAACAATATATACATCGACATGAAGCTGTACAGCATATTCTGGCCCAGCAGACCGCCTGAGAAAATCACTTTTTCGGCCACAGTTACTTTTGTTGACATGGCAGGCCTCTTTTCGCTAAGGATAATAATAGATGGATTGAATCCATTGCTAATTATGTTTATTTATAACTTAATTCTAGGTTCTGTCAAGCAGAATCTGGCTGTTGCTGTAAAGCGGCGAATGAACGTATTGATGAAGGGGTAAATTGCACTTGAGTCAACGAAATAAATGTGAAAATTCAAAATTATGATATTAATTTTTAGCATAAAATGTCGAAATATAGCTAAAGATGTTCCTTCGGCTGATAGGGGAGTGTAAGAATAACGCCGACAAGAAGGACGCTAAGATGTTAACCACAGGGGGAAGCTATATGAAATGGTTCGGAAACTTGAAAACAGCCACAAAAATTGTCTCTGCTTTTCTGATTGTCTCTTTAATACTGGCCGGACTTGGAGTCTACTCGATCTTATCCCTGCGCAGCAGTAACCAGAATATGAAGGAGATGTACAGCAATAACCTGATTTCTGTCAGAGATCTATCGGCTGCCGAGATCAGCTATCAGCTTAACCGGGTCTATACGCGGGATATGAGCAACACCACTGATGCTGTCAAGATTGCCGATTACGGGGACAAGATTGCGGCAGGCCGTCAGGATATTGTCCAGAAGGTGGACAACTACCGGCCGCTTGCGACTACCGCACGGGAGCAAGAGCTGCTGGCCGATTTTGACAAGGAATATGAAATCTATGAAAAGCTGTTTGATGAAGCGCTCGTTCTGGCAGGGCAGGATGATACGGCAGCATTCAATACCTTCCTGAACACCAAGCTGACCTTACAGGGGCAGAACGTGCTGAGCAATCTGGATGGCCTGATCAAGGTGAATGTTGAACTGGCGGAGGAAGCGAACAGCCATTCACAGTCTGCCTATTCTACGTCCCTCATCCTTACAATGTCGGTGGTCATTGCGGCTGTCATCCTTAGTATCCTCATTGGTTATCTGATCGCAAGGTCGATCTCCAGGCCCCTGATGAAAATGCTGCATCTGGCCACTGAGGTGGCGAACGGTAATCTGACGCAGCAGTCGGATATTACCACCAAAGATGAGGTAGGACAGCTGGCGGCGGCACTCAACCGGATGGTTGATAACCTGAAGGAATTAATCAATGGAATTGTGATGAATTCACAGAGCGTAGCCGCCTCTTCCGAACAGATCTCAGCAAGCACTCAGGAGATTGCCGGAACCAGTACGAACCAGTCTGCAGCCGCTACCAATATTACCGAGCTGTTCAAGGAGCTGTCGCTGGCGATTGACTCGGTGGCCTCCAGTGCCGAGGAAGCGGCTGAGCTCTCCAATGAGACTGTACGCACAGCCCGGGAAGGCGGATATGTGGTCGAGACTTCGCTGCAGGGGATGCAGACGGTTAATCAGCAGATGAAGCAACTGGAAGACGACTCCAGCAAAATCGGAGATATTATCGAAGTCATCGACGATATCGCCGAGCAGACCAATCTCCTGGCCCTGAATGCAGCGATTGAGGCTGCACGTGCCGGAGAACAGGGCCGAGGCTTCGCGGTGGTGGCCGATGAGGTCCGTAAGCTGGCCGAGCGCAGCAGCGATGCCACGAAGGAGATTACGAAGATCATCAAATTAATGCAGGAGAATACGAAGCAGAGCGTCCGGGCGGTAGCGGAGAGTGTGGAGCAGTCTACGATGACCAGCCAGGCTTTTGAGCAAATTATAAGTATGGTGAACAATTCCTCGCTTAAGGTTAATGAGATTGCTGCGGCCTGCGAAGAGGAATCCGCCCAGGCTGCTGAGGTGATGAGCTCGGTTCAATCCATTGCCGCCTCCAGCGAGGAGTCTGCAGCGGCTTCTGAGGAGACGGCAGCTACCTGCCAGGCTCTGGCTCTGTTATCTGAGGACTTAGCCCAGTCGGCTGCTGCCTTCAAGACCCATTAATCCTACAAACTGAGGTGAAGTTATGTCATCCTTACAGAAGGAACAATATATCGAGCTTGCTGTAGGAGCCGAGACCTGTGCCATCCGTATTGAAGAAATTCATGAGATTATCAAAATGCTCAGCATTACAGATATCCCCTTCAGCCGGAATGAAGTGAAGGGTGTCGTCAATCTGCGCGGGAAAGTGGTCTGTGTCATGAGCCTGCGCAATCTGCTGGGCATGGCTGATGAGCCATACACCCGGAATACAAGAATTATTGTCGTCAACTACCGGGAGGAATTCGTTGGACTCATTGTAGACAAGGTGAACAAAGTGACTACGTATACCGAAATTCATCCCCCCACAGGCGGACATAGCCGGGGCCGTGATGCGGTGTTCCACGGAGTGGGTCAACGGGATGACCAGCTGGTTGGTATTTTGAAGCTCGAAGAAATATTGGGCGGTTGAAAAGGGGAACAAGCAATGATGATGGAACTGTCTGCCTACCGCGATATATTTATAGAAGAGCTGAATGAGCAGTTGGAGCGGATCGACCAGTCGCTGCTCGCTCTGGAGCATGCTCCGACCGCGGAGCTGATTCAGACGATATTCCGGGCAGCCCATACGATCAAAGGCTCGGCATCGACGATGGGCTTCCGCGAGATGAGTGATCTCACACATGAGGTGGAATATGCGCTGGAATGGGTGAGGGAGAAGAAGCCGGAGATTACCGGCATTCTGATCGACACGCTTTTCCGGGCGCTGGACGCCATGAAGCTGCTGCGCAGCCAATATGTCAGCGGCGGGGATTTCACGGATTGCAGCGCAGTGGTTGCGGAGATCAAGGCATTGATTAATAAGCCGGCCGAAGCGCAGCCGGTGCGACTTCCGGTCTTGAATGAAGCGCAGAGGCTTCAGGCGGAAGAAGCTGTCGCAGCGGGTTATGCGCTAGTGTCCCTTACGGTGACCCTGAAAGAAGACTGCCTGATGAAGGCAGCCCGGCATTACATCCTGCTGCAGCGTATTGAAGAGGTCTGCGGGCCGGTGATCGCTACTGCATTAGCACCGCCGCCAGCGCCAGGAGCCGATGAAGATGTACGCTACAGCCAGTTTGCTGTAGTGGCAGCGGCATCTAAGGAGATTGAGCAGGTATCCGAACAGCTTACGGGTGAGACGGATGTGGTGAGTATGGTTATCGCGCCGTTCCTGCCTGTATCTCCGGCAGGAGCGAACACACAGGCCGCGGCAGAACCGGCGCAGGCTGAGTCTCAAGGCTCTTCCCAAGGCAAAGAACGGTCCCATGGGGCACAGGCAACGGTCCGGGTGAGTGTCGAGCGGCTGGACCACTTGATGAACCTGGTGGGGGAGCTGCTCATTGAGCAGACTTCCCTGGCCAACCTCAGCGCTACGGGACAACGGAATGATCCGGCCAAGGTTCTGCCTGATATTGGCTCTGTATCGGATCACATGGGCGGTATTATCAAGGAGCTGCAGGAAGGCGTGATGAAGACCCGGATGCTGCCGATTGATCAGCTGTTCAACCGGTTTCCGCGTCTGGTCAGGGATCTGGCCCAGAAGCTGGGGAAGGACATTGAGCTGCAGATTCAGGGAGGCGAGACTGAGCTGGACCGGATCATTATCGAGGAGCTAAGCGATCCGTTAATCCATTTGATCCGCAACAGCGCCGATCACGGGATCGAGAGCCCGGAGGTCCGGACGCAGCAGGGCAAATCCCCGAAAGGCCGGATTACGCTGACCTCTTTTCATGAGGAGAATCAGGTCGTTATTCGTCTGGAGGATGACGGTCAGGGCATTGATGCCGCCAAAATCAAAGCCTCTGCGCTAAGCAAAGGGATCATCACTGAAGAACAGGCGGGATACTTAACGGCACAGGAGGTCGTGAGCCTGATCTTCGAGCCCGGCTTCTCCACCGCTTCTGAAGTCAGTGAAGTGTCGGGCCGCGGCGTGGGGATGGATATTGTACGCAGTCAGATTGGACGCCTTAACGGGATTATAGATATTGAGACAGAGCCGGGTGCAGGCACAGTGTTTATTATCCGTCTGCCGCTTACGCTGGCTATTATCAAGGGCCTGCTGGTCAATGTGTCCGGGCGCGTGCTGATTCTGCCAATGTACAACGTGGCTGAGATTGTGCGGATCTCCCCCGAGGAGATTCAGGTTGTCCAAGGGGAACAGGCGATTATCAACCACGGGCGGATTGTGCCGCTCTCCTGGCTCCGGGACAAGCTGCATTATCCCCGTACAGAGCGCCGCTCCAAGACCATCCCGCTGGTCATCGTACGATCTGTCGATAGAATTGCCGCTTTTGCCGTCGATGAGATTATCGGCAATCAGGAGGTGGTCATCAAGTCTTTGGGCGCGTATCTGGGAACGATGAACCATCTGTCCGGGGCAACGATCCTGGGCAACGGGCGGGTGGCCCTGATTCTGGATGCCTCCTATCTGGTTAGCCATTAAAAGAGTTGCCGCCGGGAAGATGCAGTGAATAACGGGTGTCATAACAAAAACCGGAGGGGCCGCAGATTGCTGCGGCTCCTCCGGTTTTGAGGTTCAATTAGTGACGGAAGGAGATGCCGTCTACTTCGGGCGTCTTTTGGGACTCTTGAACTGCAGCTCAAGGGCCTGCTGGTTTAAATGCAGCTCATCCATATAAGCCTTGATCTTAAGCTGTAGCGTATGGAGCATTTCAGTGTGCATATCATCAATACGGTCTTCGATACAGAAAGCTGAACAAGCCAGATAACCGTCTGTATAGGATTTGGTGTCATCCATTACCGTATTCAGTTTCTCTTTGTATATCCGCTTGACCGGACCGCTCTCCGGCTTGATCTCATAATAGCGGCTCGTTTCCACCAGCAGCCGCCAATGGCTGACCTCGACCCCGCATTCATCTTTCTCCAGCTGCACGGTAACTTTGAAGATTTTAATCGGACTATTCATGTGGATGTTCCATTCTTATTGGGGATTCAGAGATTATAGCACGCAGGCGCTGCCTTGCCCACTGGAAGATTATTATAGTATATTTTCACAGCATCGTTTAGAATGAATCCAATATTGTCCAAATGGGGCAACAGGTTAATCCACTATAAAGGAGACGAAATATGAAGAACACCGCTGCAAAAGGACATCCGGTTATCTACTCGCTGTTATGGGGAGTGGTCCTGACCCTGGCTGTATCCATCGCTTCCGCTGTAGCCACAATTCAGGAGTTCGGCGATATGGGGATACGGAATGCCCAGGCCTGCGCCTTCCTGGTGATGGCGATTATTGTTACTGTATATATGAAAAGAAAGGATTCCTCGCTCCTGAGCTTCGGCTTCCGCAAGCTGGAGGCCAAGCCGTCCAGAGCGGTGTTGTTCTACATCCCCCTGCTGATTCTTGCGGTGGCCCAGCCGCTTATGAACGGCATCAATCTGGAGTTGACTGCTCCCGAAGTCATCAGTATTGTAATTATGACCCTGCTGGTAGGGTACACCGAGGAATCTATTTTCAGAGGAATTATCAGACATAACCTGAGATTCAAAGGTCCGTTATTCTATATTGTGTTCTCTTCTCTTTTCTTTGGAATTCTACATATGGCCAATGCGCTTGGCGGAAATGATCTCATACATACGCTTCTCCAGGTGATCAATGCCCTGCTGCTGGGCTGTGTGCTCGCCTTGCTGATCGAGGCAGGCCACAATATTATTCCTCTGATCGCTTTTCACTTTCTCTATGATGCGCTTGCGATGGTCAGCAATGAGAACCTGGAGCAAGAGGTGCTGATTGTATCTGTCCTGAATATCCTGTATCTCATCTATGGTATTTATCTGTTAATGGTGCTGACCCGCAGACATAGGAATCATACTCTTACTATGTAGACTTTACCGGCCGGAAAGGAGGGTGAATCCTCTGGCCGGCCGGTTTTATCCCTGACAATGATAGCGCATACATTTGAAAGCGCAGCTATTGGAAGTAAATAATCTGTAACCGGAGTAATTTTTCGAGAGAGGTACGTTATTCATGGGCATCCTGAAATTTCGTGTATTCTACGGGAATATGCAGGTTTTTGAAAGTTTAAATTTGAATCTGCCTGGGGTATAATGTAGACATCACCACAAGGAACCACAGCAAGTCTTCACAGGTGGACCCGCAGGTGATCGCCTCATTCCTAAATTTAGCAATGAATGAAGGAAAGGAGAGAATCCCGATGTACTAGCGTTAGCGAAGCGTGCCGGAATCGGCTGCTGATAGAGAGGGTGGATGATAACATCTTCTGGCAGATCGTGGGTATGCGGGAACCCAGGAAGTTAATCTTTTTTGAAGAAGAACCAAATGCTATTCATTCAAGCAAGAGATGATCTTGCGGAAGAAAGAGCGTGATTCCAATGAAAAAGGTTAGCGAAGCGTACGAATACGATTCTTCACAGTAGGAAAAGCGTCCGTGAAAACGTTTTTCGTGAAATCGTGTACGCGGGAATTCACCCCATATGCAGGACATGGAGCAACACTCCGGACAGGAGCGAACGGGCAACACGGAAACATGAATAATTGAACAAACACCATGTCAGGGATATGGCTTTTGTTACTTGGAGGAAATGATTGAATTGAATACGGTAAACAACACATGAATCCCCGTGCCTTAAGCAATCAGGCAGCGGGGATTCGTGCGTATATACATAATGGCCCCCGGGACTTGCCCGGGAATTCCACATCAATCAGGCGCAAGCTTAAATAGATCCCAGTAAAGGTACGATATAGTCACGGAACACATCTGCCGGAGGATTATTCTTCCCGCGCTTGTTATCCTGGGTCAGCACAGTGACAAGCTGAAGCTCCGGCACTACATATATGAATTGTCCGGCATACCCGCGGGCGTAATAGTAGTCTACCAGACTGGATTCTCCGGCTGCTGAGCTGCAGGACAGGGCATCTGTCCACCAATGCCAGCCATACCCTCCGTGACGGGGAGGCTCCGTGTGCATGACTGGCTGTACTGAACGTGCAGCCCGACTGCCGGAGATAATCTGCGAATCCTTCCATATCCCCTGCTGCAAATAGAGCTGTCCGAAATTCAGCAGGTCTACAGGACGCAGCTTCAGCCCGAAGCCGCCGGTATGGATGCCCTGGGGGTCCGATTCCCAGTCATAGTCCCGGATGCCGAGCGGTCCGAAGAGAACCTGTTCGGCATAGCTGGCTGTGCTCTGCCCTGTGGCCTGTACCAGAATCGACGATAGCAACTGTGAAATCCCCGAGTTATACTCCATGCGGGTTCCCGGCTCATCTGCGAGGGGCTGCTCCAGCACATAATTCACCCAATGGGGCGAACGGGTCATCTTCGGGAAGGAGTTGGCACCGCCGAACTCGGTCCAGCGAAAGCCGGCGGACATCGTTAGCAGCTGTTCGAGCGTAATGTCCTGCTTGCGTGGATCAGCATCACGCCGGACCTGCGGGAAGAACTCGCGGAGCGGCGCCGCAGGGCCGGGAAGCAGACCTTGGTCCATGGCGATGCAGATTAGCGCGGAGAGTATGCTTTTGGTACAGGAATTGATCTTCGCCAGCTCGGAGGCCGTCTGCTGATCCCGGTAATGCTCGAAGATCAGCTTGCCTTGCTGCTGAATCAGACAGCTTCGCTGCTTCAGCGGTGCAAGCGAGGCCGATAGTGTGGACAGGTTCATAGGGAATTATCCTTTCGGTAATATACACAGCCACCGCGTGGAAGGTGGCCGTGCGATCTAGTACAGCAGCAGCTTGCCCTAACTAGTGAACATCAATTGGGCACATTGCTGGCTGAGGGTTTGCCGTGCACCGAACAATTATGGTACAAGCGGTATGCTAACTAATTGCACTTTGTACATCTAAATCGTCTAATTTACCACTACTGATGTGTTTAGCTGTATTCGGTACAATTAAACTACCCTATGTACCTTGGTTCGCACCCATTCAGGCAGATTTAGATGTACAGGCTACAGCTATAAGAGGCAATCCTTACTTTTCGCTGTTTTTAGTTGCACGTAATACAATTATCCCCCAAAATGCGCCTCAATCTTAAGTGGTCTGGGCATTTCTTATATAATAGTGGACATCCCGATTGATGGATTTCCCTGTATTATCTCAATCTAATGCAAGGATGTCCAATTCATGCTGCACCTTGACTGGAGATCTCTATTAGCCGCAGCTTAGTTAGGAAGCGCTATTGCATTAGAGACGACACCGAAGGTGGAGCCTTTAATATAAGCCTGATTCTGCAGAGCTTCCAGCTGTTTAGCAGTACCGGTTACGACTACACCAATAATTGTAATATCGCCCGGTTCCAGAATATCATTATCCCCGGCCAGGCTCTCATGAACCTGATCTGCTTCCCAGGTGAAGTTCTTGCCGTGCTTCCGCAGCTGTTCGACACTGTTAATGAAGGAGTCCACACCACCATAGGGGGCAAACTGCTCTCCATGGAATCCGTAGATGATCATCGAATCAGCTGCGATAGTCTGGCGCGTTTCTTTTAGGTATTTTTTATAAGAGGGAGTATAGGCATCCGTCCATAACCAGACAGGCTGCAGCCCGGCAGGCAGAAGCTTCTGCGTCTCATCCAGCGTATAGGATTGGTCAAATGACAACGCCATCTCCACAAGTGTGCCATCGCCCAGCTGCTTCAGCAGACGGATGCTGTCCTCATACGAATCATACTGGATCTCAGGATGATAAAAGACCATTTCCCGGTCACCGGTGGCTGAGTTGTAACGGAGGTTTGAGGAGGAAGAGCGCAGCTTTTCCGGCGGTGAAATCGCTCCAAATGCGCCATATCTTCCGGTGGAGCGGCCCCATAAATTATATGATTCCTCGATGGTCTCCCAAATATAAGGTTGGTTGCCTAGCCATTTGTAAGTCTGATTGTACGTTTCACCTCCGAAGCTATCCAATTTCAATGACTGGTTGCTGATGTGCACATTGGGTGCACTGATCTCGTTTTTCCAGAGAATTTCAGATTGTACCTTGTCTCCCTGGTTCAGTCTCAAGTGGTAGAGGCCATACCAGATAACGGCAAGTATAACCGGGGTCACAACCGCAATGATTCCAATGGTCTTCAGGGTGGAGCGGAGTCTGGCTTTTCTGATGAGCTGCTGAGTCTTTTTCCCTCCGAGAATGAACGGGTCCTGCTCCTGATTCTGTTCCATTTAAATGCCCTCCTTATAATGTTTGATGAATTGGTTTTTGGCGCGTGTGACATGAGTCTTGAGCGTGTTCTCATTCATACCGTACAGGGAGGAGAGCTCCTTATAGGTCAGATTCAGCTCATATTTGAGAATTAGCAGTTCCTGATGCTGCTCAGAGAGTACAGCAAGGGTGTCGCGGATAGTCTGTGCGGTTTCCCGCCTCAGCAGCTGGATCTCCGGCAGATGGGTCAAGGAAAGAAGCTGAATATCGTCAGCATCAACCGTAGGATGGCGTTTGTCTTTTCGCTTAAGGTCATAGAACTGATTCGTCGCGACCCGGAACATCCAGCCCATAACCTGCTTGGAGCCGATCCCGTCCTGATAGACCAGATATTTGTAACAGGTGTCCTGAACGATATCTTCAGCGTCCTCGCGGGCAAGTCCGCGTTTCCTCAAATACCGGTATAGCAAAGTTCCCGCTTGCTGCAGAAAGTGATGTATGGTGTCTTTGGCCATGTCTTGCCCCCTTCCCTTATACAACGCCAAGCTCCGTGAAAAGTTTACAGCAGCTCTAAATTGAATCTTTGTGAAAAAAGACACAAATTCGTGAAAATTATCACGTTGTATTCATAAAATTTTAATATATAATAAAGTTAACTAAAAGAAACAGGGGGAATTAAAATGAAATTATTCAAAGTATTAGTAGTAGCAGGGGTATCGGTAGCATTGTTGTCGGGTTGCGGAGCCAAAAATAACGAGACTACAGGTGGAGCAGCTACTACAGCACCGGCTACCACTGAGCAAGCGGATGCTGTAACTTCAGCTTCCATCGTGAACCAGGCAGACGCCTTCACTACAGCAGTTAGCGACAAGGGAACCTGGATTGTTGCCGTGCTGAACGATCTGACTGTTGACAAGGATGTAGTTGTTGCAGGCGAATTCCATGACAAGAATGATACAGCTAAGCCAATCTACCGTAAGCTTGCCCTGTACGCACAGGATGCAGACCACAAGGTTACAGCTTCTTACACCCTTACAGCACCGAAAGTAACCGTACAGAGCGAGAACTTCCGCGTTCAAGGCGGCACGATCAAAGGTGACGTTTATGTAGAAGCTAACGGATTCAACCTGTATAAGGATGCTACCATTGACGGCAACCTGTACTTCTCCAGCGAAGATGTGAAGGCAACAGCAGTCCTGGAAGGTAAAGTTACCGGAGCTACTGAAGTTAAATAATATAAATTGCTTCGTATCAATATAATAGATAGAAACGACATAAGCCAGTAGACTGGGGCCTTTCAGGACCTTGTCTGCTGGCTTTTTTGTAATCTGCCCGGAAATATTCTATAGTAGATGGAAGAGGTTGTAAGCGCGAACACTTGGGACAGGGGATGCATCTATTCATGAAAACTACACGGAGATGGGGGATAGCTGCCGGGGTGATTCTAGCTTCTGTAGCGGTACTCTATCTATTATTGTATATGTATGAAAGACCCGGCGGATGGTCTGACCAGCGGATGTCGCACTCCCTCGGACTGAAGCAGACACTCCAAATCCCGCTTGGCGCAAGTCCGGAGGAAGCGGTTGAGTTATTCCGCCATTCCGACTCTATGACCGTCATTCATCAGGAGCCTGTTGCCAGAGGGAAGCTAGTGTTTCTTGCCCGTGCGGGCCGGCAGGAAGGCAGTGATCTTCAAGTAGAATATGTCCGCAAAACCTGGCTCGGTTGGAAATGGGTCTGGGGAGCAGGCTATGGAATGAGCAAAGATCCTTCCGCTTCGGCGATCAACTACATGAGGGTGCCTGAGCTGGAGCAAATCTCCACGCCTTTTCCCATGCTGTTCGGTGAGGTGCTGGACCCGTCCATTCAGCATATTGTGGTTCAGCAGAAGGAAGCCGGGATAGATAAATCCGAAGCGAAGCTGATTCAGGCGGGGCCAGGCCGGACGATTTGGCTGGCTTTTCAACCGGCTACAGCGGGTGTTCCGTTTGAGATTGAAGGCTTGGATGAGAACAGGGAGATCATCGTCTCCAAAGTCATTACAGATATCCGGGACAGCGGCTCGATTGATTCCACCCGGCGAATGCAATGATATATCTTACACCAACTACAACATTCTATTTGGAAAATCCCGCTTGATCATAATAGGTTGCATTCATGGCAGTACCTCTCCTTCATCCAGCTGATAAGGGGGTAATGTGTAACACTCGTTTGAAAAGCGGACGAAGACTCCGGCTCCCGTACCTGTACGGTTTGCCGGAGTCTTTGTCTATTAAAGGACCGCTTTTCCGGCGGGATACAGAGATTATACCGGACATGCAAATACTGCGGAATCAGCACATAGAAAAGGATGTGGAATCTTGGATTTGCATTTTAATGAAGACAATATGGAGCTGTAACTTGAAAACCAGGTAAGGAATTCCAGTGTTTTGTCGAAATCTGTTCAGATTTTGTTCACATCCTTTGATTAACATGGTTAAAGGCACAGATCTGTGTGCCAGAGATAGCTTAGGTCCGGGAACTGGCGTAAGGAATGCTATGTTTGACCGTTAGCTTTCTCCCCTTGAGCAGTCTGACATACTGTCAGCAGTTCTTAACCGGCAGGCCAAAGGAGGGATTCATGGGAGCGATCTTGGAGTGCTGTTTCTAACAAGAGGATGGCCCTGTTTTTGACGGAAGAAAGCTGAGCTTGCTGTAAGGATTCAGAGATTAGCAGAGTTATATTTGCCAGACTTGTATTTCAACAATAAAGAGTTCTGTTTGGAGCTCGAGATAGCGATTTACCCAAAAGGAACCGTCTGCCTTTGATCTCCTCGAGCTGTAAACAAGGACTACAGAAGGGGCGGAAGGTGAAAGATGGATTTACATGCACAACGTAAAGGATGGTGGAACAGGCCGTTGAAGGCCTTGCTGTCGCTGACGCTGGTGGCGAGCGGATTCTCAGCGGCAGTTGCGCCAGCGAAGGTGCAGGCGGCCAGCGGAACTCCGGGCGGAGGTATGCAGGCGCCGGTTTTATGGCTGAAGGCGGATGATGGCGCGTCGGCTGCAAATGGAGGATTAACAGGCTGGGAGGATCGTTCTCCTGACCCTGTAGCGTTCACGCTCGACCTTCCGAATGGAGCAAAAGTTCCGCAGTACAATGAAAGCGGAGTAAACTTCAATCCGAGTGTGAAATTTGCGAATCCTTTAAGCGCATATCATTATATTCCTTCAGCGAAGCTGCTGGGTGACAAAGCGATTACCTTCCGCTCAGGGTACACGGTGTACAAATGGCCGGAGTCGGGAAGCGCAGGTGTACTCGTTGGCAGCTCGGATCAGAAGAGTTCCAACGGTGTAATTGTTATGGGCGGCTACGCTAATAATGTCAGTACCGGTCCGGGTTTGGCCAATGTATATAGCTATGTTCCTTCCACGGTTCGGGACAGACACCAGCTTGTGAATTATCAGATAGGGGAACCGGGTCATACCGCCGCCATTGATGGAAAAAGCACAAATGTGTCAGGAGGTTCGTTCACTCCCTTCTCATTCACTCCTTCCATTGGAGCGACTAACGCGCCCGCCCAGTATAACTGGTCAGGTCTAAATGCGGAAGTGGCGGAAATTATTTTGTATGACACCATCACAAGTGCTGATGCAGCGAAGATTGAGACGTATCTGGCTGTAAAATACGGGATCACTTTAAACCATGATTATGTTGGTACAGACGGTACACTTCTGTGGAGCAAAACAGCCAATGCGGCGTATCATCACAATGTGGCGGGCCTCGGCAAAGACAATCTGGAAGAGTTGGACCAGAAGCAGAGCCGAAGCATTAATAAAGATACACAAGTGGCGATTGGTCTGGCTGGGCTTGCTGAAGCAAACAGTGGAAATACAGCTGTACTTGCAAACGGACAATATCTGATCTGGGGGGATAACGGCAAACCGGTTAAGTTCACCGGACAGCTTGGCTCGACGGATTGGTATCAGGCCGAACGGATCTGGAAGGTTCAGAACAACGGAAGTGTGGGAGAGGTGGAGATTGCCATTCCGGCAACGGCTGCCCCGGAAACGGTCAAGCTGCTGGTGAGCGATACGGACACCGACTTCGCACAAGCTACTGAATACGAATTAAGTCCAATCACACTCGGCAACGTACCTCACTATGCTGTGAAAGTAACGTTGAAGGATGGACAATTCTTCACTTTTGCAGCGGAGGCTCCTGAACTACAAGAGGGCTTGCTCGAACAGGTTGCGGGAGGTGGGCATGAGATCGTACTCACCTTCGACCAGGAGATGGCAACGGGTAATTTGGCTGGCTTCAGTGTTCAGATCGCGGACACAGCCGTACCTATCGGGAGCATCACCTACAGAGTGGACCCTGCCGATCCTAAGAAGCTGATTTTGACGCTGCCTGAGGGAACGGATGTTAAAGGGAAGACTGTGAACGTGGACTATAATGGCACGGGTTCGCTCAAAAGCACTTACGGAGCTCCTGCGAAGCCGTTCACGGTGAGTCCAAAGGATCAGTTCATTGACTCGCTCCAAATCATCCAGCCTACGGGGAGCTTGGTCACTGTTCCTAAGCCTGAGATTACAGGGGAAGCCGAGCCGGGTTCTGCCGTTGCGATTGTAATCAAAGATAAAGACGGTCATATTGTGACTGGTGCAGGCGGAAATGCCGTTGTGGAAGCGGACGGGAAGTGGTCATTCACCCCGGGCGACAACTTACAAGATGGTGAGTACACTATTGAGGCGACAGCCACCAAGGGCGTCAAGTCTGCGGTAGCCACCAAGGGAATTACGGTTAACGTCCCGGTGCCGACACTTGTCATTACAGCTCCTGGAGGTGAGATGGTAACCGATACCACGCCAGAGTTCCAGGGAACGACAGATCCCGGAGCTACGGTAACGGCTATTATCAAAGATCAGGACGGGCATACCATCGGAACCCCGACAGTAACTGTAAAAGCGGATGGCACATGGAGTTTTGAGCCGGAAGAGGCACTGCCGTATGGCAAATACACGGTAGAAGTGACTTCAGCCAAAAACGGAAAAACCAACATGGCCTCCAAAACGATTTCCGTAGTAGACAAGAGCAAGCTGCAAGCGGAAATGAACTTGTCTTCCACGTTGGACGAGGAAGACTACACAACCGGAAGCTGGACGAGTTACGAGTCCAAGCTGACGACCGCGCAAGCGGTACTGGGAAGCGCGACTGCGACGCAGACCGAAGTGGACACCGCACTGGCGGAGCTGACGGCAGCGCGTGAAGCACTGGTGCTGAAACCAGTGGTGGACAAGAGCAAGCTGCAAGCGGAAGTGGATCGGTCTTCCACGTTGGACGAGGAAGACTACACAACGGGAAGCTGGACGAGCTACGAGTCCAAGCTGACCACCGCGCAAGCGGTGCTTGGAAGCGCGACTGCAACGCAGACCGAAGTGGACACGGCACTGGCGGAGCTGACGGCAGCGCGTGAAGCGCTGGTGCTGAAACCAGTCGTGGACAAGAGCAAACTGCAAGCGGAAGTGGACTTGTCTTCCACGCTGGAAGAGGAAGACTACACAACCGGAAGCTGGACGAGCTATGAGTCCAAGCTAACCACCGCGCAAGCGGTGCTGGGAAGCGCGACTGCGACGCAGACCGAAGTGGACACGGCACTGGCAGAGCTGACGGCAGCGCGTGAAGCACTGGTGCTGAAGCCAGTGGTGGACAAGAGCAAGCTGCAAGCGGAAGTGGACTTGTCTTCCACATTGGATGAGGAAGACTACACAACGGGAAGCTGGACGAGTTACGAGTCCAAGCTGACGACAGCGCAAGCGGTGCTGGGAAGCGCGACTGCGACGCAGACCGAAGTGGAAACCGCACTGGCGGAGCTGACGGCAGCGCGAGAAGCATTGGTGGAAGTTCCTGTGGTACCAGTGGTGGACAAAACCAAGCTGCAAGCGGAAGTGGACTTGTCCGCTATTCTGGACAAGGAAACCTATACGCCAGCAAGCTGGGCAAGCTACGAGTCTATGCTGACGACAGCGCAAACGGTGCTGGGAAGCACCACTGCCACGCAGGCAGAGGTGGACGCGGCATTAGAAGCATTGCAAGCGGCTTACGGGGCATTGGTTGCAAAGAGCGGATTGGTGAATATTACGCCATCCTCTGGCATGATTCAGCCAAGTGTAACGGCGAGCGTATACGAATACAGTCTTATCGTGGAGTACAATGTCTCCGAGCTTCAGCTGACATTGGCAGCTGCTCATCCGGGGGCAGCCATTACGGTTAACGGCCAGGCTGCCGGGACGGGGCAAGCAAGTGCTGCGGTGACTCTGAATGTAGGCGATAATACCGTAACCATCGTAGTTCGGGAAACGGATGGCAGCGACAAGACGTACACGGTTACCGTGAGACGCCAATCCGCGCCTATTGAGCCTAATCAGCCTTCCCAGACGCCTTATGTCCCTTCTAATACACCTACACCGGCCCTACCGGTAGTAGAGAGAATAACGGTAGATGTCGAGGCCACAGGGTATGGAATTGTTGCAAAAACTGAAATTGAAAGAATGACAAATAACGATGGCAGCAAGAGTGATAAAGTGACGTTTACCACGGCTAAAGCTCTTGAAGCGGTTGAAAAGACATTAGCTGCCCGTTCGACAAGTGTACGTATTGTCATTCCGGACAAACAGGATATTGTAAAAGATGTCCGGGTGGAGTTGCCGGATGCGGCAGTGAAAGCTGTACAAGATGCCGGTCTAAACCTGGAAATCTATACGGACAACGGAATGATTACTATTCCGAATGCTTCGCTTAGCGGCCTGAACCCGAATCTGTATTTCCACCTCATTCCTGTCAAACAGGAAAGCGAGCGTAAGCAGGTCGAAGAACGGGCCAGAACCGAGGAGTTGGTCCGCAAGGTACTGAACAACGGCAATGTCTATGTGGTAGATCGTCCCATGACGATTGAAACCAATATGACAAGCCGTCCAGTGACCATCACATTGCCATTGAACAGCAGTCATGTACCGGCAGAGGCAAGTGCAAGAGAAGCTTATCTGTCGAAGCTGGCCGTGTTCATTGAACACAGCGATGGGGAACGGGAGTTGGTGAAGCCCGCCGTTGTAGCTTATGGGGACAACAAACTGGGACTGTCCTTCACCATCGGGAAGTTCAGCACCTTCACTATTCTTAATCTGGATAACGGGGCTGCCGGAAGCCATCGCGCTTATATGGTCGGTATGCCGGACGGAACATTCAAGCCGGAGAACGCGCTGACCAGAGCGCAGGTCGCCATGATTCTATACCGGGTGCTGGAGCTGCAAGGTGCAAACGCAGCCCAATATTCGGATGTCTCAGGCAGCCACTGGGCAGCAGAAGCCATCCGTCAGGTTACAGGCGCCGGACTGATGAAGGGCATGACAGATGGAAGCTTCAGACCGGAGCAGGGCATCACCAGAGCGGAAATGGCAGTCATCATTGCGCGCTGGAAAGCACTCTCAGGTACAGGAGAACACAGCTATAACGATGCCCTTGGCCATTGGGCAGAGAAGGCAATCGGCCAAACGAAAGAGGCCGGTTATATGGAAGGCATGACGAATGGCAGATTCCAGCCGGATAAAGCCTTGACCCGTGCCGAGGGAGTTACTGTATTTAACCGTATTTTGGAAAGAGGACCGCTGTACGGGGAGACCGTTCCATTATGGTCCGATGTGCCGACGATCCACTGGGCGTTCCATCAGATTGAGGAGGCATCCCAGGATCACAGCTACACAAGCCGGCCGGAAGGCGGCGAGATGATTATCAAGCAGTAGGTATACAGTTGTAGGCTTACAAAGGAAGGGCTGTCCAAGTCATGAGAATGACGAGGGCGGCCCTTTCTTGTTTGTGTTCCTATCGTGGATAACGAAATGCATCAAATGACCGTGCCTGTTAGCCCAACTGCAGCATATATTCATAAGCCGTGATGCCGAAGACACTTTTGAAATGACGGTTCAGATGGGTCAGGTCTGTGAAGCCGTAGTCTGCTACAGCGGAATAGATGTCCCTGTTCTTCTCGATGAATTGCTTGGCGTGTTCGACCTTGCAGTTCAGGAAGAATTGATAGGGTGAGGTTCCGGTATGGGCTTTGAACTCGCGGATGAACTGGTATTTGGATAGGTTTAACTCCCGCGCGAGGTCGTCGAGCTTCAGTACCTGGTCCAGGCTGCAGTACATCATTTCTTTGGCTTTGTTGACAAAAGCATTGTTAATCCGCCGCGGCGTCTGTATTTCCGTATGGGACAAGCGGTTGGCGAGCCGGATAAGCAGTTCGCTGCTAAGTGACTCGTCGGCCCCGCTCTGGACAGCGTGACTGAGGTTACAGATGCAATGTGCCAGCTCCCTGTCATAGACGATCGGAGTGGTGAAGTGCAGTTCCTGTTGGCCCAGAAGCTCAGCCATCAGGTGAGGCTTGATATACAGCATGACGTAGTCAATGCCTGCCCGGTCGTAAGAGCTGCCGTCATGAATCTGCTCCGGGTTAAACAGCATAACCCCGTTCCTGTGCGAAGCCTGGAAGCTGCCGTCCAGTGTATATTGCTGAATGCCGCGCAGGGTAACGCCTACGGCGTATTCTTCGTGGCAATGCTTTTTGTAGGTGAAATCTGTCATGCTGGCCGATAAGGCGAGGATCTCTGCTGACTTTTTATAATTGAATTGCTCCACTTGAATCACCGCCGCTCTATATAATACCGGATACCATTACAGCAGAGTATACTAGAAAAAGAGCCATTAGATTATTCATTATCCGCTGATGCCGCTGCAGTAAGCTCTTGAATACGGAGCCGAATATGACCCAGGCAGTAAAGGCCAGGAAACCGATCACAGTAATAACTATGACGAAGAGGAAGGCTGCTGCGGGTGAGCTATAATAGGGCATAACATAACTTGGGATCACAGTCAGTGTGAACAGTAGCACCTTCGGATTGGCGAATTGCATCACCAGCCCGGAGAGGAAGCCGGAGGCCTGCCGGCCCGCGGCTTCAGAACGGCCCATCCTGTACACCTGATAAGCAAGGTAGAGCATATACAGGCTGCCGATGAGCTGCATGACGCCGAGAAGATGCGGGAGAATGCCCGCCAGCAGGCGGTTCAGCAGAGCGGATGCGGCAAGAAGCAATCCGAACGCGAGTGTGGCTCCGCCGACGTATCCCATTGTTTTCCTGGCCCCATAGTGCTGCACAGAGGAGAGAATCACAATATTGGTCGGGCCGGGTGTGAAGGTAACCACAATACAGTAGATGATGAAAGAAAGGATATTCATGAGGACCTCCGGTGTAAGTAGTTCCATGAATATACACCGGGACCGGGAATGGCTATAGTACATTATTGCAGCTCGCTATTCCATTAGCCGAGAGCACTCCATATTGTCAATATCCCCATCACCATGATGAATGATCCTATCCATAAGGCCACTGCCCCTCTGAAGCGCATGGAGCTGATGTAGGCTTCACTGGGTTCACTATCTCCTTTCGTTTTCCAGCCCTCACTCATCTGCCAGGTGAAGGTGGGGTGTCTGCGCACATATAAGGCAAATAAGTTGGTTGCTATTCCGAATAACAAGACGAAGATTCCGGTAAAAGTTTCGATGATAATCAGCTCCTCAGTAGGTTCAAATGTTTAGCCGTTAGTATCTAATACGTTACTTGGCTTAGGGGAGGTTTCACAATATTGTATTCCCCTCAAACAACCTCCGCACCTGCTGCGCCATCTCTTCCGGAGTATGCGGCATCCGGTTCTGAATCCACCACTCGACAGTACCCACGAAAGCTGAAGCCATGAAATGGGCAATGAGCTGCTTATCCATTTCTTCAGGAACAGACTTCTTCGTCTCCAGCTTATGAATTACATTCGCCGAGACAATCTCCAGCAGGCGTTCACGGAAGATTGTGGTTCTCTGGTTGGCAAGCATAGCGGAGAAGAACAGGAAGTTCTGTTCGAAATAGCGAAATACCGGCTTCATTTCGCGGATGAGTCCAACATCTCCATCCGGAGTGCGGGTCATATTGCAGGATAGGAACATTGTGCCCAGGTGTTCCTCAATGCATCTGTTGAGCAGATCATATTTGTCGGTGTAGTGGAGATAGACGGTCCCCCGGTTTACATTCGCCCGTTCCGCGATCTCGTTAATTGTGATTTGTTCCAGCTCCTTCTCGGCAAAAAGCTCCAGAAAGGCTCTGTTAATCGCTTCTCTTGTTCTCAGAATCCGTCTGTCTGTCTTGATTCCGGTACCCATGATGATGAACCTCCTCCAGTTAATGAACACATGGCCTGCGCTTGTTGCATATAGGACATTTCCGCTTACATTAGCGATTGAATAGCCATCTCATCTCTATATAATAATAATCAACACCAGTCAGATAATCAACACGAGTTGAATAAAAGGAGAGGTCACAAGTGAATAACAAACCATCCAAGGTAATCATCATTACGGGAGCTTCAAGCGGTATAGGTGAAGCTGCAGCCCGGCTGCTGGCTCAAACAGGCGCAAGGCTCGTCTTGGCAGCCAGAAGAACAGAGCGCCTGCAGACCATCGTCAGTGAAATTGTGCAGGAAGGCGGTGATGCAGTATATCTGCAGACCGATGTAACTTCTGCGGAGGAGCTGGAGAAGCTGGCAAGGTTCGCACTGCAGCAATACGGACGGATCGATGTACTGGTGAATAACGCCGGAGTAATGCCCGCATCCATGCTGCAGGAGCTGAAGTTACACGAATGGGATCAGATGATTGATGTCAACATCAAAGGCGTGCTGTATGGCATCGCTGCCGTTCTGCCGGTTATGAGGGAGCAGCAGTCGGGGCATATCATCAACCTGTCCTCGGTAGCAGGTTATAGCGTAAGTCCATCATCTGCGGTATACAGCGCCACCAAATATGCCGTCCGCGCCATCTCCGAGGGATTGCGGCAGGAAGAATCCCCAACTTCACACATTCGCTCGACCATTATCTCGCCGGGGATGACGGATACAGAGCTGGCCCATACGATCAGCAGTCCGGAAATCCGGGCGATGGCGGGCCAGATGAACAGCATGGCAATATCTCCTTACAGTATTGCCAGAGCAATTGTATATGCGATTAATGAACCTGAGGATACCAGTGTGAATGAGATTGTGGTCAGACCGACGATCCTGCCTTAAAAGGAGTCTATGGGGAATGAAATAGAGGAAGCTCACCGGACAAAATCAGAGCGAACGGATACAGTCCAGCAGGACCACAGCCAAATCACAGGATAAGGCGAGCAAATCCATAGTGTCACAGTCTTCATGACAGCCTGGCACAAATAACTCATCAAGCTCCCGGCTCGAATGCGGAGTAATAGCGCTTGAATAGGGCAGGTAGATGGAGTGGAACCAATCCAGCATTTTCGTTTCTTCAGCCATGGCCAGCATTTCAAATTCCGGATGTAGCGGAATGATGCTGGCCTCTTCTATAAACCGGGATGCACGTATATCCGGTTGATTCGCTATGAATTTTAAGGTGATTGTATATTCAACCAGCATACGCAGAATGTTGCCGGCTTCTGCCGGGTAACCGGAATTCAGCAGCAGGCGCAGTGCGGGCATCGACTGGCGGAAACGGCTGATGAAGTAATAAGCGATATGGGACATCAGATTTTGCGGAAAAGGCTGTTCAATCAGGCAGGCCTCCAGCAGGCAGATCATCTCCTCATACGTAACCGCAGGTTCCCCATCTGTTCCCGCACTGGCCATCAGTAGCTCTTCCTCGTGCATTCCACTCACCTCTTCCTTCCCTCTTACCGTCATTCAGCTGCCGGACGGGTCTCTAACTCCACTGTAATCTATGAAACGCCTTCCATGTCAAACGCTTTATTTGTGGTCTGAATCTAACGCATTCCGGCAGTTTGAGGTAAAATTAACAGGAGTGTAAGGGGTATGCAGCAAGCATGGGAAGGTGGAATTATGGCGAATATCAAAGATATTGCGAAGCTGGCCGGAGTCTCGGTCACAACGGTGTCCCGTGTTCTTAACGGCCATCCTTATGTAAGCAAGGCGAAGAGGGAAGCTGTTCTGCAGGCCATGGAGACGGCTGATTATGAACGTAATATTAATGCAGTACATCTAAGCAGGGGCAGGACGAATCTGATAGGGGTGGTCGTTCCCTATATCACGCGGCCGTATTTCGGGATGGTCGTGGAAGGAATAGCGGATGAGGCTATCAAGGATAATTATAAGCTGGTGCTGATTCAGTCCAACTATGAAGCAGAGCGGGAGCTGGATGCACTGATGATGCTGAAGCTGAAGCAAATTGATGCGCTGATTATCTGTTCGCGGACCTGCAGCTGGGAGATTGTTGACGATTATGTGCAGTATGGGCCTATAATTGTCCTGGAGGACGGCAGGGGACATCAGGTGTCCTCCATATTTATGGATCATTATCAGAGCTTTACCCGTGCGCTTACCTATTTGAGGGGCAAAGGTCATTATAAGATCGGCTATTGCCTGGCCAGACAGTCCAGTCCTAACAGCAATTTAAGGGAGGCGGCCTACCGGGACTTCTATATGAACCGGAATGAAGCCTATAACCATGACTATATGTTCTATGATTGTGTGCAGCTGGAAGACGGGGAATGGATTATGCAGCGGATTCTGAAGATGGACGACCCTCCAACTGCACTGCTGGTTACCAGTGATCAGGTGGCGGCGGGAATTCTGTCCTTTTGCCGGGAGAATGGGATTGAGGTGCCGGGTCAGCTTGCCATTGTAGGGTTCGACAATCAGCCGATCGCCAGAATGATGCATATCACGACCTTCGAGATCCCGCTGGTGGAGATCGGACGGAGGGCTTTGCTGCAGGCGGTGGACGGAAGCCAGGCCCATGAAGAGATTCATTTGAACCTGATTGAGCGGCAGACCGTATGAGTGATGGCTACAACCTGCCCAAGCCTTTGTCAATTCATCAATGTGAAGTATAATTATCCAATTGGATTAATGAATAGCAATACTGCTGAAGGAGAGTCCCTATTGTTCAAAATTATGCTGATCGAAGACGACATCACTCTGTTTGGGGAGATTAAGGAAAGGCTGGCCCAGTGGTCTTATGAGGTGTACGGGATTACGAATTTCGGCAAGGTCCTGCAGGAATTCACGGAGGTGAAGCCGGATCTGGTGGTGATAGATATTCAGCTGCCGCAGTTCGACGGCTTCCACTGGTGCCGGATTCTGCGCAGCCACTCCAACGTGCCGATTATCTTCCTCTCCTCCCGTGATCATCCGAGTGATATGGTAATGTCCATGCAGCTTGGAGCAGATGACTTCATCCAGAAGCCCTTCCACTTTGAAGTGCTGATTGCCAAGATTCAGGCTACGCTCCGCCGGGTCTATAATTACAGCAAGGATGGAACGGAGCTGAAGACCTGGCGCGGAGCAGCGATTGAGTTCGTGAAGAATACGGTCACGGCGAGTGAGGGGGTGGCCCTGCTGACGAAGAATGAGATGCTGATCCTCAAAATACTGCTTGAGCACAAGAACCGTATTGTGGAGCGTGAGGAGATCATCAAGAGCCTGTGGGACAACGAGCATTTTGTCAGCGATAATACCCTGACCGTGAATGTGAACCGGCTGCGCAAAAAGCTGGAACCGCTGGGGCTGGAGTCTTTCATTGAGACCAAGGTCGGGCAAGGGTATATAGCGACCGAAGAGGCGGCAGAATGATAAGGAAATACTTCACCGAGAAGCGAAGCTGGCTGCTGCTGCTGGCCGTCCTGCAAGCGATCATTATCTTCGTGGCCTATGTGGATTCCTCGATTCCCTTGCTGCCGGTCCTGTATATCGTAATGCTGAACACGCTGCTCTGCCTGGCCTTCGTCTTCCTGAGATACCCCCGGGAGACCCGGTTCTATAGAAGCCTGGAAGCCTGGGATCAGATCTACGACCTTCAAGCGGTTGTGGAGCCGGGAAGTCCGATGGAGCAGATTGTGCTGGAGGCGGTGAGCGCCCAGACGGACCGCTACAAGCGTGAATCCTCCGTCAATTATCAGCTGCTGGAGTCGGAGAAGGACGAGCTGCTCTCCTGGATTCACGAGGTCAAAACCCCGCTGACCGCGATGCAGCTCATGATTGAACGTCTGACGGATGAGACACTTCAGCGGCAGCTGATGTACGAATGGCTGCGGATTCACCATCTGCTGGACCAGCAGCTGCATCAGAAGCGGATTCCGTTTATCCGCAATGACCTGTTCATTGAGAAGGTAAGTCTCGCGCCTATCCTCAATAAGGAGATCCGGGCGCTGAAATCCTGGTGCATCTCGAAGGGAATCGGGTTTGACGTGGACCTTGAGGCGGAAGAAGTGCTGACAGACGGCAAATGGCTGGCCTTCATGCTCAGGCAGCTCCTGACGAACGCCGTGAAATACAGCGAAGCCTCAGATATCCTCATTAGAAGCAGCGAAGCAGACGGTCATGTCGTACTGGTCATAGAAGACAGCGGACAGGGCATTGACCCCAGGGATCTGCCGCGGATCTATGATAAAGGGTTCACCTCCTCGCGTGTACGCCAGGAGAGTGCGGCCACCGGAATGGGGCTGTATCTGACCCGGCAGGTTGCAGAGCCGCTGCAGATCCGGCTTCACGCCGCATCCACCCCCGGGCAGGGTAGTGTGTTTACGCTGACTTTTCCAAGAGAGAACGACTTTCAGCGATTGACCGGCATGTGACAATAGTGTCACATGCTTCTTCCATTTGTTCGGCGAAGCGCAGGAAAATGAACCTCCACCCGCTTATGATAGAGCTATAGAAAAGGAGTGGGGAACCAAATGGTGATTATGCAGGCTAACAAAATCTATAAAACCTACGGCAACAAATTTAATAAGCAGGAAGTATTAAAGGGAATTGATCTCCAGGTGAATAAAGGCGAATTCGTGGGGATCATGGGACCTTCCGGGTCCGGTAAAACGACGCTCCTCAACGTGCTGTCCTCGATTGACCGGGTCAGCAAAGGGACGATAGAAATTGAGGGCAAGGAATTCACCGGAATGAAGGAGAAGCAGCTGGCGGAGTTCCGTAAGCATCACCTCGGCTTTATTTTTCAGGATTACAACCTGCTGGATACGCTGACCGTCAAGGAGAATATCATGCTGCCGCTCTCGATCACTGGCATGTCGAAGAAAGAGGCTCATCAGAAGTTCGACCAGGTATCCGGGGAGCTGGGCATCCATGAGCTGAAGGACAAATATCCGGCGGAAATCTCCGGCGGGCAGAAGCAGCGGACCTCTGCGGCGCGGGCGTTCGTGCATGATCCGAGTATTATTTTTGCCGATGAGCCTACGGGGGCGCTGGATTCCAAGTCGGCGTCCGACCTTCTGAATAAGCTAGCCGCCATGAACAGCAAACGCCAGGCTACCATCGTCATGGTTACGCATGATGCGGTTGCCGCAAGCTACTGCAGCCGGGTGGTATTCATCCGTGACGGGCAGATCTACACACAGCTGAACAAGGGCGATGAATCCCGCCAGTCCTTCTTCAATGATATTATCAGTACCCAGGGAGTCCTTGGCGGTGTCACGCAATGAGTCTGAATTATATCATCCTGCGGAATCTCAAAAAGAATATCAAGAACTATTATCTCTACGTCTTTGCTCTGATCTTCAGTGTGGCCCTGTACTTCTCCTTCGTGACGCTGCAGTTTGATCCGGCGATGGATGAGGTCAGCGAATCCATGAAAGGCGGGGCCGCCATCGGCGCTTCTTCCGTCCTGCTGGTCGCCATTGTCGCCATCTTCCTGCTGTACGCGAATACGATCTTCATTAAGCGCCGCAGCAAGGAGATCGGGCTGTTCCAGCTGATCGGACTGACCAAGACGAGAATCTTCGCGCTGCTGAGCGCCGAGAATCTGATGCTGTACTTCGGCTCGCTCTTCATCGGCATCGGGGCAGGATTTGTCATGTCACGGCTGATCCTGATGATTCTGTTCAAAATTCTGGAGATCGACAAGCTGGCAAAGCTGCGCTTCTCCCCGGAGGCGTTCCAGCGCACGGTCCTGGTGTTCGCAGCGGTATATGTGCTGATTATGATCATGAATTACACCTTCATCCGGGCGCAGAGTATCCTCTCGCTGTTCAAGACAACGTCCACGACACAAGGGCTGGTTAAGAAAATGCCCCTGTGGGAGATTATTATGGGGCTGCTCGGCATTGGCTTCATTGCTGCGGGATATTATGTATCCAGCCAGCTGTTCAGCGGGAAGTTCACAGGCATGAACGGACTGATGCTGGCGATGATTATTATTTTGGCGCTGGTCATAGCCGGTACTTATCTGTTCTATAAAGGTTCGGTCAGCTTCATCTTCAATGTCATCCGCAAGCGCAAAAAAGGCTACCTGTCCATTAACGAGGTGTTGTCGCTCTCTTCGATTATGTTCCGGATGAAATCCAACGCCCTGCTGCTGACCGTCATCACCACGGTATCCGCGCTGGCCATCGGCCTGCTCTCTCTGAGCTATATTTCCTACTACTCAGTAGAGACATCAGCCAAAGAAAGCTCGCCGCATGATTTCGGCTTTGTTATGAAGGATGCGGGGGCTAACTTCGTTCAGGCACTGGATAAGAAAAAGATTGGGTATACGGTGTTCGAGATTCCTACAATCCGGGTGAAGCTGGATCTTGGGGAAGTCCTGGAGAGCAGTAAATTCCCGGACAATGATGCCAGTCTCGAAGCTACGGTGATCAGCGATAGCAGTCTGGAAGGGAAAGATGTACAGCCGGGTGAAGTCATGATTACAGGTTACACCCATGCGCTGCAATCCATGCTGAAGCTCAGAGACAGCGGTGAAGTGGACTTTTACACAAAGGACGGCGTCATTAAACAGCAGCTTAGCGAGTTGTCTGAAAAGCCCGTATTACCGTATTATTATGGCGGCGGGGTGATCGGGGTGTTCGTGGTGGATGAGTCGGTCTTCCAGGAGCTGACAGCGCATCAGGACCCGAATTTGCAGAACAACAAACCTGGCAGCGGGAATTACCGCGGGATTATGCTGAAGGATCATTCTCAAGTCAAAGAAGCATATAAAATCTATCTGGAACAGAAGCCGGAGTTCCCAAGCTTCGCGCAGTATGAGTATGAAATTAACCAGCGTACCAACATGGGCTTAATTATGTTCATTGTCGGATTCCTGGGCCTGACCTTCCTGATTACCTCCGGCTGCATTCTCTATTTCAAGCAGATGGATGAGAGTGAGGAGGAGAAGGACGGGTATACGATCCTGCGTAAGCTGGGCTTCACCCAAGGGGACCTGCTGCGCGGTATTCAGTTCAAACAATTGTTCAATTTCGGCATCCCGCTTGTTGTCGGCCTGTGCCACAGCTACTTCGCCGTGAAGTCCGGCTGGTTCTTCTTCGGGACCGAGATGCTTACCCCGATGTTCGTAGTTATGGCGGTATATACTGTGTTATACTCCATCTTCGGTCTTTTGTCCGTGCTGTATTACAAGCGGGTAATCCGGGAATCGTTATGATTAACCTATAAGGATATGGAACAGAGAGGATAGCCTTGGGGCTGTCCTTTTTGGCTCTATGTGGTGACAGGAAATAAGCAGAGTTGTGTCGAATCTGTACAGAGCAAAGGGATGATAATAGAATCAGAGCAGGGCCGAGACTTCATATTATAATACAGAAGAGGTGCGAGCGCGTGTCAGTTACAGTTGGAGCCATCCGGGCGATTAACCGTTATCCGGTGAAGTCCTTGGCGGGGGAAGAGCTGGAGGCCTGCCGGATAGAATCCTACGGGGTTCAGGGAGACAGATATTGTTCGTTCTATGATATGACCAAACAGGACTGGTCGCAGTACATCACTGCCAGAAAGATACCGAAGCTGATGTCCTATAAGGCGGAATATACCGGCGAAGATATTCGTGTCACGGCGGCGGATGGCCGGGTATTCGGCTGGGATACAGAGCTGCTTGAGGAAATCCAGAGTCTGACCTCTACAGAGATTACGATGTCTGCGTTCAAGGCGCCTCACCCGGAGGCGAAGCATCCAGAGCTGCTATCCGTAGACGGGGCCAGTATTCTGCTCGTGACCGACAAGAGCCTGAAGAAGCTGGAAGCGTTATGGGGCAAGCCAGTCGATCAGCGCCGCTTCCGGGGGAACTTCGTGGTGGAGGTCCGTGAGGATTCGCTTGGGGAAGAGGAGTGGCTCGGCCGCCGCCTGTCGATAGGCAGCGCGGAGCTGCAGGTGGACAGCTATTGTGAGCGCTGTGTTATGATAACTACCAACCCTGATACCCTGGAGCGGGACAGCTCTCTGCTCAAGCAGGTTCACAAGGAGCTTAATCTGAAGTTTGGATTATATGCTTCTGTTATTCGGACCGGTGAGGTCCGGCTGGGCGATCCGGTGGTTGTGCTGGAGGACTGAGGCGGGGAATGTTGTATTCGGTGCAGGATTTAATATGAGAGCCAAACGGAGTGATTGATATTCTGGAATTATCCATGGACAATGCTAATGAGCTGGTGAAGGTGACACATGCGCTCTCTACGGAGCTTAGGCTGCGAATGCTTGCGCTGCTCAACAGCCGGAGAATGAATGTAGCGGAGCTGGCTGAGGCGCTGGAGATCCCGGTCTCCACGTCGGCCTCGAATGTGAAGGTGCTGGAGCAGGCGGGGCTGATTGAGACGGAGCTGCTGCCCGCTTCACGCGGAGCGATGAAGGTCTGCAGCCGGATCTATGATGATATCAGGATCATCATCAATGTCCCGGAGCGCCTTGCGTCAGCGGACCACGGCGAGTACTGCTATGAGATTGCCATGCCGATCGGCAATTTCACTGCCTGTGAAGTGGCGCCTACCTGCGGCATGGTCAGTGAGACCGGGCCGATTATTGCCGGGGACTCTCCGGCAGGCTTTTTCCACCCGGACCGGGTGTACGCCCAGCTTCTCTGGCTGCGTAAGGGCTATCTGGAGTACCGCTATCCGCTGGAAATTCCGCAGGGCGCAGAGATCCGCCAGATTCAGTTCTCGATGGAGATCTGCTCGGAGGCGCCGAATTATGAGAATGACTGGCCTTCGGATATTACGCTGTGGATCAACAATGTAGAGGTGGGCACCTGGACCTCGCCCGGCGACTTCGGCGGTAGACGCGGGAAGCTGAATCCTTCCTGGTGGATTGATACGGGCACACAGTTCGGCGCTCTTAAGACCTGGAGCGTAGATAATACCCGCAGCACCATCGACCATCAGGAGATTTCTGCCGTCCATCTGGGCCTGTTGAAGCTTACTGAGCAGAGCCATGTCGATCTGCGGCTGGGTGTGAAGGAGAATGCGAAGTTCAAGGGCGGGATCAACCTGTTCGGCAAGAAGTTCGGCGATTATGAGCAGGATCTGTTGATGAAGATTTTTTATAGTGTGAACCCTATATAAGCATGTACATGTAAAAAGACCCGAACTCCACGCAGTTGTGGAAATCGGGTCTTTGTATTGAAATGTACCCTGCCCTCAGGGGTTGGACTCCGTTCGCGCGCCTGTCTATTGCCCGCTGCTTCCCGGTTCCTCACAGTCATAAGCATCGGTATTCGGATTCTCCGCCAGTTCACGGAAGTGGCGGAGTTTATAGCGGATGACTTCTTGCGTCTCTTGAAGCCTTGCGATCTCATGGGCGATTGTATCATTGTGCGCTTCTAGTATAGTGTACCGTTCAGATAACGTGCCATCACCCTGACGGGTCAGCTCCAGATAATGCCTCATCTGCTCGAGCGTCATTCCGGTAGCCTTCAGGCGCATCAGGAAACGGATGCCCAGAATCTGGTCCTTACTGTAGTGCCTATGGCCATTGGGTTTACGGTCAGCATAGGGAAGCAGACCAATCCGCTCATAATAGCGTATCGTATCCTCGGTTAAGCCGGTCAGCTCCGCAGCCTGGCGGATGGAAGTGACGGTGTCTGGAATGTTCTGTGTGGTGAGATCCATGGGAGCCTCCTTGAATTAGGTTACCAAGGAACTTCTCCATTCTCATCAAAAAATCCTCCTGTCGGGCCATCTGCATCCAGTGTAGCCAGACGTACGGCGATGCCAGCCCCTTGCTCCACGGTGCGCAGGCCGGTGAAGCCGTTGAGATCGGTCGCGGTAAAGCCGGGATCACCTGAATTGATTTTAAGCGGAGTATCTTTGAATTCTTTGGCAAAAGTGATCGTAGTCATGTTAACTGCAGCTTTGGAGCTATTGTAGGCAAGTAGATTAAATTCAGCATGCTCATGACCGGGATCGCTGTTGAAGCTCAAGGAACCCAGGCCGCTGGACATGTTGACAATCCGGCCTGCCGGAGACTGCAAGAGCAGCGGAAGCATAGCTCTCGTTACGGAAAGGGTGCCGAAAAAGTTGGTCTCGAACGTTGCTCTGAGGTCACTCATCGGCAATTGACTGGGAGCAGCACCGCCCCCAAGGGAAATGCCTGCATTGTTGATTAGAACATCAAGGCCGGAGTAATCCCTGGCAATAGTCTGCGCTGCTGCAGCAATACTGTCTTGATCCTGCAGATCAATATGGATGAAATGGGCATCAATGCTCTCCTGTGCCAAAGCGGCTGCCGCTTCGCTACCCCGCTGCTCATCCCGTGAGCCGATCAGAATTCTATGGCCGAGGGCTCCGAGCTGCCGGGCCGTTTCATAGCCGATCCCTTTATTTGCACCTGTGATCAGTACGGTCGTTGGTTGTGTCATTGCGTATTCCCCTTTTCCTGTTTCGAATTGCGGTGGCCACCTGTCATGAACTTACTACTTGGAGTATGCTCAAAGTCAAGTAACTAATTTTAAGGGGATGTCGGCAGACTTTATTGTCCACTAATTCATGGAGTAACGGGCATTGACATTTCAGCAGATTCTGCAATAATTAGTACATATTTATTGTATTAAAACAAAATTATTGTTTATAAGGAGCGTGTGCAGTTCGATGACCACTCAGCACTATATCAAGGATTATCCGCGGCCGCAGTTCGTCCGTGACGCCTGGCAGAGCTTAGATGGGGAATGGGATTTCCGGTTTGACGATGACAACGCTGGAGAACGGGAGAGATGGAACGAGCAGCTGAACGGGGATTTGAAAATTCAGGTGCCGTTCACCTATGAGACGAAGGCCAGCGGGATCGGGGAGACGGTCTTCCATCCTTATGTATGGTATGAGCGGGAGTTGCAGCTGCCTGCTGATTTGGGACAGAAGCGGGTGCTGCTGAATTTCCAGGCGGTAGATTACAACGCGAAGGTGTGGGTGAACGGCAGGTACGCGGGAGGGCATCAGGGCGGTTATGCGGCTTTTTCGCTGGATATTACTGATTATCTGAACACGGCTCCAGGCGTGCCGAACCGGCTGGTCGTCAAGGCGGAAGACAGCCAGAGCTGCACACAGCCACGGGGCAAGCAGCGCTGGGTAGAGGAGAACTTCGAGTGCTTCTATGTGCAGACGACAGGCATCTGGCAAAGTGTGTGGGTAGAGTATGTATCACCCTCGTATCTCAAATCTGTCAAAATCACGCCGGATCTCGATACCCGCTCTGTCCGTTTTGAATATCAGACCCACGCGGCTGCGCCTAATCTCCGCCTGGAGACCCGGATCAGCACGGGGGAGCAGACCTTCAAGCAGGTCTCGCTACAGGCAGACCGGGCCTGGCTGCAGCTGGATGTGGAGCTGACGCATGAAGCGCATGGCCCGTGGAAGCTGCAGTCCTGGTCGCCTGCGTCGCCAATGCTGTACGGGGTGGAGTTCATTCTGTACCAGGATGATCTGGTCATTGACCGGGTGTATTCCTACTTCGGACTCCGCAAAATATCCATCGAACAAGGCAAGGTGCTGCTTAACAATACCCCGGTGTATCAGCGGCTGATTCTGGATCAGGGCTACTGGCCGGAGAGCCATCTGACCCCGCCTTCGGAGGAGGCGCTGATTGCCGATATCGACGCGGTTCTGGCGATGGGCTACAACGGTGTCCGCAAGCATATGAAGATCGAGGATGCCCGCTTCCTGTACTGGTGCGATGTGAAGGGACTGCTGGTCTGGTCGGAGATGGCGGCGACCTTTGAGTTCAATGACGAAGCGGTGGAGAACTTCACGAACGAATGGACAGAGATTGTCCGGCAGCAATATAATCATCCTTCAGTGATCACCTGGGTGCCTTTTAATGAATCGTGGGGCATTCCGGAGGTCTACACGAATAAGCGGCAGCAGAAATTCACGGAAGCGATCTATCATCTGACCAAGGCGATTGACCCGAACCGTCCGGTTATTGTGAATGACGGCTGGGAGCATACCATCAGCGATATTATTACCCTGCATGATTATGAGGAGAGCGGTGACGTCTTGCATAAGCGTTATGCAGACGCAGGAAGCGTGCTTGGCGGGGAATTCTCGTTCAATAACTGGAAATACGTGATGGCCCAAGGCTATGCCTACCGCGGCCAGCCGGTGATCGTCAGTGAATTCGGCGGCATTGCCTTTGATTCCGGTGACGGCTGGGGATATGGAGAGCAGGTGGGCAGCACGGAGGCCTTCATGGAGCGTTTCTGCTCAATCACCCAGGCCATTAAGGACACCCCTTATATCTGCGGATATTGCTACACACAGATTACGGATGTCCAGCAGGAAGTGAACGGACTCTTAACGGCGGACCGGACACCGAAAATTCCGCTGGACGAGATTCGTAAGGCCAATTTGCAGCTAAGGGAATAATCGTAACATTGTGGCCTAACAAGCGGCGAATCAGGTGACTAACTCAAGCACCGGGCAGAAGCCGGGGTTCCCGGAGCATAAGGCTGCGGTGAATTCCGGCCGCTTCTTCGCCAGTACAGCGAAATAGCTTCGGATGACATGGTTCAGCTCCACCGTCCCATTCTGGAAGGACAAGGATTTCAGCGTCTGAACATGGGCGTAATAGTATTTGGTCTCCTGCCTGGGCAGCTTGTAGACGGTGGGCGGAACATAGGTGGTGACGTCGAAGATATTGGCATAGCGGTAGCTGCTGCGGACATATAAGCTGAAGGCTTTGGCAAAAGCCGGGTCCCCCACACGGGGCGATCCATAGGTGTAGAGGTAGGGGGAGCTGTAGGCAGAATTGGCAGCAAGATCCAGCACACACAGGGTCGCAAGCGCCCCGCCGAGGCTGTGGCCGGTGACATACAGTGTCTTCTCCGGGGACAGGGTGCTGAGTATGGCAAGAATATCATCCCGTGCCGACGCATAGAGGTCTGTGAACCCCCTATGGGTCAGGCAGGGTTCCGGAATATACGGGTATTTTTTTTGGCCGGCATTCATGTTAGAGAGCCAGTCATTGGTCGAGATGCTTCCGCGCCAGGCAATGATAATCGCCTGCGGAGATTCCAGAATGAAGCCGAACAGCTCCCAGACATTACCCATGGACTTCGCCTGGAAGCTGTGAACGACCGAGAAGCCTGCCGGAACAACGAATGAACCGTCCGCATTGGCAAATTGGGTATAAGTCTGTCCACAGACAGCCGCCAGAAAGATGGCCCATTCCTCTTCATTTCTCATGCTGCTCATCCCGCATCCCGCCCTTCTTTTCTATCTGTGTATGATCAGAAGGCGGGATTGGTGCCTATGGGGACAGCCGCAATTTATGCATGAACAAGCCCGATTCAGAGATAAGTCTCATGAACCGGGCTTGGCTTCGTGACTATTCAGTTCTTGTCTTGCACTTCCCGGTCCGGCAGCTGGGTTACATAACTGTCCGACATGCGCAGCAGCTCCAGCGCCCGGGTGAATTCATCCTCTGTCGATTGCAGCAGTCCCGTCCCGTCACCGGTTAAGGTATAATGCTGGCCGTCCTCGAACCCGCTGCCGGACAAGAAGAGTTCTTCGTTATTGACGAATGATCCTGTCGGCAGATAATAGCGCTGCGGCAGCAGGTTATACTTCGTCTGGTTCAACAAATCCTGTCCGAAATGAATATGATTATCCAGCGGCACGCCGAGCAAGTTGGCTGCGGTAGGGAGAATGTCAACCTGCCCGCCAAGCTGCTCCTTCACGCTTGGTGCCGTAATGCCGGTGGCAGAGATCATAAGCGGGATATTAATCAGATCGCGTTCATTATATTCATGGTCCAGAATCTCCTCCAGCAGGACCTTGTCGGCCTCTTTCAGCGAGAATATAGGAAGACCCCGGTGATCGCCGTAGAGGACAACCACACTGTTATCCCACACCCCGCTGCTCTTGAGCTCGTCAATGAATTGGCCCAGCGCGTAATCCGCATAGTTCTCGGCGCGGATATAGTCACCGACAAGTGTACCCTCGTAACGCTCCGGCAAGGTCATCTTGTATTTGCTCTCCGGGATGGAGAACGGATTATGCGATGACATCGAGATCACATGGGCATAGAAGGGCTGTTCACGCTGATCCATCTGTGCAAGCTCGGCAGAGGTTTTGCTGTACAGGACTTCATCCGAAGAGCCGTAGAAGACAGCATCCTCTTCACCGAAATAAGTCTTGTCATAATAACGGTCGAAGCCGAGTGCATTGTACAGCTCTCCGCGGTTCCAGAATTCCACATTATTGGTATGAAAGGTTGCGGTAGCATAACCTTGGGCCTCCAGCAGCTTAGGCAGGCTAGGCAGCTCCTTCGGAGCGTACATCTCCGTTGCCGGGCCATCCGGCGGAACATAATAGGAGGTGTTGACGATAAATTCGGCATCCGAGGTATTGCCCTGTCCCACCTGCTGAAAGAAACGGGGGAAATAGTAGCTTCCGGCGGCCAGCTTATTCAGATTCGGAGTGATCTCTGTTCCGTCGACCCGCAGGTTGATCAGGAAGTTCTGCAGCGACTCCATCTGGAGGATGATCAGATTCTTCCCCTTGGCGGCTCCGAACAGGACCGGATCATGAGCAGGCTGAATCCCCTTGGTCCTGTCAATGCTGGCCTGGGAGATCTCCGCACGGTCCATAGGCTCTTCCTCAGGTTGACCGAGCAGGGCGGCATAGGCTTCATAATTGAGAATCCCCATCTGCTCCGCCTTGACATTCTCATTCATACTGGCCTTGTTCGGAAAGATATTCATCATACACATGACCAGTGAAATACAGAACAGGACAGCTAGGGCCTTGCGGTTGCTGCGGCGGGACATGGAGTGCTTCCAGGCCAGCGCTCTCTTCCTTCTGAGCATAATGAAGCCAATGATGATGATGTCAACAAATATAAGCATATATTGCGGATGCACGACGGCGAATATACTTTTTTTGACGGCACCCACCTGCTTGACCTGGCCGAAGACCTGAGACGTAGCAATCATTCCAAAATGATTATGATAGACAATAAGAGAGAAGAACAGGACGGTAATGAGCAGATTGACGAGCAGATAAATGGCGACCTTGCGCCTCGTGGCGAACCATTCGATAAGGCAGAACAGCAGCAGCACGAAGGGGATTTCCTTCAGCCAGGTGGTCCAGGTCGGGCCGTCCTCGAATAAGTAATACCAGGCGAAATAGCTCTTGACGAGCATGATCAGAGAGAAGAACAGAATCGATCTTTTACTTAGAGAACGTGATTCCTTGTCAGGCATTGCATATGCGCATCCTTTTCTATATAATCCATTAATTCTATTACATGGCCGAGCTTGAAATCAACCGGATATCAAGGCGGTATGGTGAAAAATAAGGTGTAAATTCACTAGATATACGTTATTCTCAAAGAAGATCCGGGAAGAATAATAGAGGATAACCCCAGCAGGAGGAACATTAATGTCAAAAGAATTCTCACGCCAATATACAGAAAGTGTAAAGCTTGAACTATTGAACAGACTCGGTCTGAAGCAGGTGTACTTCAAGGGACAGCAGGGCGATGATCTGTTATATGAGGCAACGGGCTTCGACCGGGGCACGGCGCATAAGTTCTGTGTCCGAACGAGGAAGGGCACCATCGACGAATGGGTAGGCGGGAAGTGGATGAAGGTCCGCAGCTTCACTATTGCCACCAGACAGGAGGGATTGGTATGAGCGGTGTCTCCCCTCGGCAATTACAGGTACAGCCGCTGGCTGAGATCGGACAGCTGAAGATTCATGGGCGGACGACGGGAGAGCTGGCCCCGCTGACTTTATTCTGGACTGGAAGTGCGATTGAGCTGAATGTCCGGGCGTCCGAATTGTGGATTGAGGCGGAGTCCGGCTATGATCATCACGAGTCCTGGATCAGTATATTGATCAACAACGTTCCGGTAAGCAGACAAATGCTGAATGCCGGAAGGCACTGGATCTGTGTATTCAGAGGAATGAACCCTGAGCGTGTGAAGAATATCCGGCTGGTAAAAGAAGTTCAGGCGATGAGCGGTGACCCGGGCTGCTATCTGCAGTTCCATGCGGTCCGCACAGACGGCGGGTTCCTGCCTGTCGAAGACAAGCCTTACCGGATTGAGTTCGTCGGGGACAGCATCACCTCCGGTGAAGGCGTGATCGGAGCCAAGGCGGAGGAAGACTGGATACCGGCCTGGTTCAGCGGAGTCCACAATTATACAGCAATGACCGCAGAGGCGGTCCAGGCTGACTACCGTGTGGTTTCACAGAGCGGGTGGGGCGTGCTCTCCAGCTGGGATAACAACCCGCAGGGCAATATTCCTGACATCTATGAGCAGGTCTGCGGCCTGCTCACCGGACACCACAATGAAGCACTTGGAGCGCATCAGAAGAATGATTTCGGCTCCTGGCAGCCGGATGTGGTCGTTGTCAACCTGGGCACCAATGATGACGGCGCTTTTCATTCGCCGGAATGGCAGGATGAGACTACCGGACAGAGATATAAGCAGCGGCTGAAGGAAGACGGAAGTTATCATGAAGAGGATCTGGCTGCCTTCGAGTCTGCGGTGACGAAGTTCGTGGGCAAGCTGAGGACCTGTAACCCCGACGCGCATATCGTGTGGGTATATGGAATGCTGGGCCTCTCGCTGATGCCGGCCATTTACCGTGCTGTGGATACATATATTAAGTCCACAGGCGATAGGAACGTGTCTGTGTTCCAGTTGCCGAATACGACAAGTGAGACTATAGGAGCGAGAACCCATCCGGGGCTGCTTGCCCATCAGCAGACAGCACAGGAATTAAGCGGCTACATCCGGGGACTATTGTCAGGTTCCTAGATGCTGCGGCAGATACCTTCAAGCAGATACCTTCTATATGAAGAGGCAGGGACGCTCATCGGCTGATGGGCGTTTTTGCTGTAAAGCATTTGACAAGAAAACCGTCCGGACGGTATAGTTAATTCAGAGGTGAGTCAAATGAACAGTAATTCCAAACGCAGCCTGATCCTGGCTGCAGCTTCAACGGTTGTGAAGCAGAACGGGATTGAGAAGCTCACGCTAGAAGCGGTCGCCGCCGAAGCGGGGGTAAGCAAGGGCGGTCTGCTGCACCATTTTCCGAATAAGGACGCATTAATCCAAAGTATGGTCTCGGGCATAACGAGTGATTTCGCAGCCGATGTTCAGAAGAGAGCGGACCAGGATACACGGATTCAAGGGAAATGGAGCCGTGCTTATTTACAGTCTACCGTAGATGCTGATAAGGATGGGCAGGATATGAATGTTGCGCTTAACGCAGCACTTTTTACCAACGGGGTTCTGCTGGATGAACTAAGGGAACAGTACTCGGTCTGGCAACAGAACATAGAGAATGATGGTATTGATCCCGTAATGTCCTCGATTGTCCGGCTGGCGGTGGACGGCCTGTGGTTGTCGGAGGTGTTCGGAATCGGGGAGATCGGTGATGAAATGCGCGGCAAGGTTATTCATAAATTACTGGAAATGATTGATTAGGAGGCAACCCCATTGAATTCTTATGTGTTGTTATCATTAGCCATTGTCAGCGAAGTCTTCGGCAGCTCTATGCTGAAGGCCTCGAACGGGTTCAAGAAGCTGCTTCCCTCGATTGCGGTGGTTGCGGGCATGGGGCTGGCGTTCTTCAATCTGTCCCTGGCACTGAAGGAGATCCCTCTTGGGACAGCTTACGCCATCTGGTCAGGGGTGGGAACGGCGTTAACCGCCATGGTTGGCGTCCTGGTCTATAAAGAACATCTGAATGTCAAAAAAATGGCAGGATTAGTGCTCATCATTGGCGGTGTAGTGCTCCTGAAGCTTTCAACGGGGGAATAATCATGAAAAGTTATCTTGCATTAAGTGTCGCCATTCTCTCGGAAATCTTCGGAACGACGATGCTCAAGCTCTCTGACGGATTCAGCAGCCTGCTGCCATCCATCGGCGTGGTGATTGGCATGGGACTCGCGTTCTACAGCTTATCTATCAGTCTCCGAACCATTCCGTTAAGCCTCGCTTATGCGATCTGGTCGGGAGCCGGTACCGCTCTGACGGCCCTCATCGGCATCCTGATCTGGAATGATCCGTTCAACCTGCTTACCGGCATCAGTCTGCTTATCATCATCGGGGGGCTGGTCCTGCTGAATTCTTCCAGTCCTTCCCGGCAGGAAGCGGAGAAATCACCCGCGAAATAACAGGAAAACAGCAAAAGGAGAACTTATGAACCGGATTCTAATTCTCGGATCAGGCGGGTCAGGCAAGTCTACCCTGGCGCGGCAGCTTGGCGGGTTGCTAGATCTTCCCGTCGTGCATTTAGATGCCCATTTCTGGAGCCCGGGCTGGATTCCCAAGCCGAATGAGGAATGGGAGGAACTTGTGCGGCAATACACGGACCAAAGGCGATGGATTATGGATGGCAATTATTCAAGGACGATGGATATGAGACTTAAGCGTGCGGATGTGATTATTTTGCTGGATCTGCCCAGGCTCCTATGTATGTACAGGATTGTAAAGCGTCGAATGATGTATCACAACCAGTCTAGACCAGATATGAACGAAGGCTGCCCAGAGAAGCTGGACTGGGCATTCGTGAGATGGGTATGGAACTACAAGACACGAAGCCGCAGCAGCACTATGGAGAGACTCCGGCAGACCGGGTCTCACCAGGAAGTAATTATTGTAACCAGCAGACGGCAGGTCAAGGAGTTAGTCAAGAGCTTCGCGGATGCCGGAAGGTCTGGATAGACGGAAGACCGTTAAGAGTATCGAGGAAGCGGGCACCCGTTAATCTGGTGCAGGAACTGTCGGATCCGGCTGCTGAATTGCTGTTAATCTGATGGTGAGGAAAGGATGGGAGATGATGAACCTGCTCGAAAATATGAATGCTGCACTCGCGTATATTGAAGAGCATCTGGAGGAAGAGGTGGATGCCCGGGAGGCGGCGAGGCTGGCGTTATGCTCGGAGTATCATTTCACGCGGATGTTCTCCTTCCTGGCCGGGATTCCGCTGTCGGAATATATCCGGCGCAGACGTCTGACCCTGGCTGCATTCAAGCTCCAGCACAGCCGGAAGCGGATCATTGATATTGCCCTGGAGGTGGGTTACAGCTCACCGGATGCCTTCACCAAGGCATTCCAGCAGGTTCATGGGGTGACGCCTTCGGAAGCCCGAAGTGCAGGGACACCGCTGAAGTCCTTTCCTCGAATGACGTTTCAGTTAACAATCAGAGGAGGCAGTGAAATGAATTATCGTATGGAAGAGAAAGCGGCGTTTCGCATTGTTGGATTGAAGAAAAGGGTGCCGATCCAGTTCAGCGGAGTGAACCCGGAGATCGCCGCTATGTGGCAGAGTCTGAACATGGAGATGATCACAGAGCTGAAGCAGCTGTCGAATATCGTTCCGGCCGGGATGCTCAGCGCATCGGTGAATTTCTCCGAAGGACGGATGGAGGAGCAGGGAGAGCTTGATCATTATATTGGGGTTGCGACCACTCTGACAAGTCCGCCTTCCTATGCCGTGCTTGAAGTCCCGGCGTCCACCTGGGCTGTATTTGAAGCGGTGGGACCCTTCCCGGACACGCTCCAGAATATCTGGGGCCGGATCTATTCTGAATGGTTCCCTTCTTCGCATTACGAGCAGGTGGAGGGGCCGGAGATTCTCTGGAATGAGAGCAAGGATACCACCTCACCAGCCTATAGAAGTGAAATATGGATTCCCGTGAAGGAAGCGGAGCGCTCATAAAAGTATCAACAAAAACACCCTCCAGAAGGTCATTGGATGAACCACAAGGTTCATTCCAATCTCCATTCCAGAGGGTGTTTTGCTGCGCGATTATTTAGTTAATTGATCCATTAAGACTCGGATCTCCGGGTCAAGACAAAGGGCATTCATGATCAGGGTTACAGCCTCTGCCCGGGTCGCGGACTGGTCCGGGGCGAACCGGCCCTGGCCGCGACCGTTAATTAGACCGATTGCGGCGGCTTGGGCAATCTGCTCCTTGTTCCAGGAAGCCTGGGCATCGCTGAAGCTAAGGCCCGCTTCAACCGTTGCGGCGCTGCTGAAGTTAACGACTCTGGATAGGATCATAATCATCTCAGCCCGGCTGATGGTCCGGTCCGGCCGGAAGGTGCCATCCGGGTAACCGGTAATCATTCCCCTGGAAGCAAGTGTGGCAATGGCCTCCCGGGCCCAATGAGCTTTCATGTCACTTAAGGTTTGCGGTGAAGCGTCCGATCTCATCAGTCCAAATGCTTTGGTAATGACTGTGGCGAATTCCGCACGGGTGATGCTGTGATTCGGCCGGAAGGTGCCGTCCTCATAACCGTTAATCAGCTTCAGCTGATAGAATACCGATATCGCACGGGTGCTCCACAGACCTGCAATATCCTTCAGCACAGGCGCGGAATGATCTGCTTGGCCCCCGGCAATTCTGGCCTTAAGTGCATCCTTTAAGACACCGGGCTGTACTCCCTCTGCGAAGATAGCAGATGTAGGTGTCGCGGCAGGTGCCGGTGTTACGGCGGGTGCAGCCGTAGCTGCTGGCGCAGGGGACGGGCTTGCCACCGGTCCCGGCTTCGTACCTGATCCATTGCCCGGTGCGGAGCCTGAATCTGGAGTTGGCGTAGCACTCGGCTGCGGACTCGGTTCTGGGCTTGGGCTTGGAGTCGGACTAGGAGTCGGGCTCGGAGTCGGGCTGGTACCAGGCTCAGGCTGAGGTGTTACTGTGTCCGTTTTTTTAATGGTCAAAGCTTGCAGCTTCTCGCCATCCGTCTTTCTGGCTTCGATGACAATCTGGTCCTTGCTGATCGTGATCGCGGAATACACCGGGAAATTGTCATCGTACAGATACTCCAGGTAATCGAACTTGACTGCATCGTAGAATTTCCAGCCGGAGGACCCTCCGGACAGATAGACGGTACCTTGGCTGCCATCCTTCATAGGCTGGCCCTTCTTCATGGGATAGGTCCAGGCCAGGGCATGATCATGGCCCACCAGCACCAGATCTACGCCAAGCTCCTCCAGGACCGGGGCCAAATACCGGGTAACCAGCTCCGGGCCGCGCCCGTCCTCCGTATGATAAGCAGGCCGGTGGAACATAGCGACCGTCCATTGCGCAGAGCTGGCCTTCAGATTCTCCCGCAGCCATACTGCTTGTTTCTGCATCTCTGCCTCATCGGTTTCCGAGTTAAGTACAACGAAATGAGTATCCTCATAATCATAGGAATAGTTCAAATGCTCTTGTCCAGCCATTCCATTGCCTGGCAGTCCCAGCGCCTTGGTAAATACGTCCTTTCCGCCGTTTTTGACATCATGATTCCCTATGGCATAGGCGGAGGGAACGTCGCCGCTGTAGAGCTGGGAGGCCTTCATATCCTGCTCCCATTCGTTCATTACGCCGCCATCATCGACGATATCGCCGCCATGCATAACAAAGCGGGCATCCGGGTAATGGGTGAAGGCACTGCTCATTAAATCCTGGTGGATATGCAGGGCTTCTTCATTATTAGTGTGCGAGTCCGTTACAAACAAGAAGGAGAAAGACTGCGGACTTGCTGCCTCCGTCGTAAACGTATACTGTTCACTCCACAGCCCCGGAGTTCCTACACGGTATATATATTCCGTACCCGGTGACAGCTGTTGCAGCAGTCCTTTGTGGAACAAGGTTTCATTGACACGGTCAGGGGCTAACAGCAGCTGGGGTTCAGCGGCCTGCTCCAGAATATTCGGCTGGTCAAAGCCCTTGAATTCACTGGCCTTCGCATACTGAATCACGCCACCAGCCACACGGGGGGCTGTTCTCCAGACAATGCTCCGGGTGGACTTCATATCCTGTGTAACATAGGTTCTGACATATTCCGGCTGATCTGACCCAAGCTGCGGTACTACAGACAGCTTGAACTCCTTGCTGACCTTATCCCCGTTCACAGCCTGGAGTCTGAGGCTCGTCAAGGCCAAGGTCGTCAGGCCGGTATGGATTTCACCCTTTGCATCCGTCAGGCTCCAAGCTTCCTTCAAGAGGCTCACCTGAATATCAGCAGTGGGAATCCAGCCGGTTCTTTTGCCATCCGGCAGCAGAATGGCGGTATAGTCCCCATTGGTCACTCCGGTTGTGAAGAATCGTTCGCCCTGTATAGCGGAAGCGAGCTTGTCCGAAGCGGAATCAGCATTGGTGTATACTCCAGACTCTCCAGCTCTCACCTCAGCGAAGGATTGCGGCTCAAGCGGATCGGGTACGATTACAGAGACTCCTTCGGCGGGCGCGCCTGAAGCATCCGTAACACGCAAAGTGCTTGTCGTATGGATTGAGCTGCCTTGTACAGTGAGCGTGTAAGGAAAACCGATCGTGTATGGATGGGGGGCTGCCAGCGCGTACACCGCTTCTCCAGCGGTCATCCGTAGGCTGCCGTCGCTCATCGCGATGGATTTGAATACCTCACCGCGCTCCATTTTGGCACTGGGCTTAACCGTCATATTCAATACCACAGCGGTCCCGTCATCCGGTAAGGAATGAGGGTTCAATCCGGACAGCTGCACTTGATATTCACCTTGTACAGAGTTGATCTCATTTCGAGTAACGAGTGCCGGATCAACGGCAGGCTCAGCCGAAGCGATATCCAAGGTCTGCGGATCGTATTGAAGCTTGGCATACGCAGCCTCCAGATCAGCAGCTTGCTTAATCTGAAGCTTCAATTGGAATGTGGTATTGCTGAGGACTTCGGACGGGGCGCTCAGCTGATATTGAATACCCTCGGGAATGACAAAAGAACTGCTGCGTTCGGCGGGGTTACCGGATCTGTCATATACAGCAGCCTGCACGGTGTGATATCCCCCTGCCAGCGGAGCGGAGGGCTGATAGGATATGCTACCAGTATCCGCTGCATACTCGGTGGTTACGGGATGTCCGTCCAGCTTCAGCTCTACGGAGCCGGGGTCAATCCCCGATTGGTCATCGGTGGCCATCAGCTCTATACGCGGAGTGCGCGTCTGGACTACGGCTGCATCCCCGGGGGACACGATCTCCAAGGCCGGGACGCCCATATCTTCATTAGGGTCCTGCTCATAGATCAGGCGCACATCGTCGACCCATACGGTACCTTTATTTTTTTTGTCTACAATGGATTGTTCGATCCGCATATAGATTTCCAGCTGGATTGGCCCTGTCTTGTCTTGGGGGATATCACCCTCAATGTATTTCCAGCCGGTCCAGTCCACGCCGACGTTCTCATCCAGATATTCCACCTCAAAGGATTTGCCTTTGCCGTCTCTGAACTTGCTGAAGATGAGATGTCCGTCGTTATTGCCATAGATCCACATGCCAATCTTTTTGGGAAGGCCGGTAATGGGGACTGGGGCTGTTGGACCTACATAGACATAGGAGGGATTTTCTTTGACACCAATGTAGTCATAGTCCAGACGTACGGAATTCTGGCCTGAACGGACATGCTTGGGAGCGGACTCCAGGCTCATGGCACCGGAGAAGTTTCTTTTTTGGACCAGTACATTATCATTCAGGTCATGCTCGAAATCTTCGATGACTACGGCACCGGGAATAGGAGGGTCAGCTGCAATGAAGCCTGCCGGCTGCAGGGTGCTTACTGCGACTGAGAGGAATAGGAGGAACAGGGTTATTCTATTCCCTATCCGTTTGAGCCTTCGGTGATTCTTCTTACTGTGCATGTGCTTCGCTCCTCTGATTCTACCGAAATGGACTATATAGATTAACTTGTATTTATTCTATTATGGGATTGTCGTGACTCCAGAGAATGTTTGGCCCTCCGGCCGCTGTTGTCTACAGATTTCTTGATTTAACCCGCTCATCGCGGTGGAAATCCGCAGACAAAGGCGGACGCTATCGCTCCTACAGTGCCAAAATTCTCCTCCGCCACTTTTCCCTTTTAGGATATTTTTCAAGTTCAATCTATATAGCTAATTCTTACATGAGGTTAATTATAGGGTGGCAGGTTGCCGGTAGTATTAATTTAAAAGATTAAGTATGTAAACAATGGCCGCAAACCGCTCGGAATCTGGTTCCCAGGCTTCACTGAATAGTCCCGCACATATTAGGGTAATGGTAGTCTAGTACAACAGACCAGGAGGTATGCCGCATGGAATGGACTTTGGAAGATGTAGAAGAGACGAGCCGATTGCATCCTGAGTCGTTTTTTATTCCCTCCAGACAAGAACGGGAAGCGCAGGAGATAGGGAGAATGGTTAGGTTGCATTTTATGCTGACGAATGCGCTGGAAGGGCAGCCGCGTGCTGAACGGATGTGGGTGGAGATCACGGGACAAGATCCGGTTACCGGACGATATACGGGGATTCTGACCAATGCACCCGGAGTTATACAGTCGCTGCAGCCGGGAGATACCGTGGAATTCGAGCCCAGGCATATCGCCCAGTCCATCCTTAGACAAGGAGATCCGGCGTGGGTCGAGGTAGGGGAGAAGGCTGCTATGGTCACCAGAAAATGTATGCTGCCGGGCAGCGGGGTACGCTGGATGTACCGTGAAGCCGCTACCCGGGAGCAGGATAGCGGCTGGCGGCTATTCACCGGGGAAGAAGATCGCGCCTACTTAAGCGACCCCAAGAACACGGCGATCATGAATGTTTATGATCTGATTGACCGGGACCCTAGCCTGCTGGAGCCTTTTAAGGGAGCCGTGGGCACGGCATTTGAACGAAGCGGCCCGGATGCAGAATGGGTAGAGGTGAAGAATTGGCGGTAGGCATGATATACTGGGCTGGCGGACACAGGTGACTGTGGCCCCGGCCTTAGTGCTGTGCGAACCGCAGCTATACATAACGGATAGATAGGCTGAGAGGAATGAGGAGAATGATAGAATTACATGCAAGCAGGTACAACGAGATTAGGCATCTTTTAACTCATAAAGACGGTGATTTCATCTTTGTATTTGTGCAGGGGGTTATGGATCTTAATCAGCCTGGTAGAATATTTGTGAATAATATAGACCAGCCGACTGCAGGAATTGTCGCAAGCCGCGGCGGGAAATATTATCTGTTTGGACAGGAAGATGATCATTTGTTCAATCAAAGCTTAATTGGTTTCTTAGCCAATCCGGCCAATCATGCGAATTTCTATGATTTGTATTTCTCTTCCAATCACTGGCTTGTGCTGCTGGAAGAACCGCTGAAAGAAAACACAGTGGAGCTGAACAGAACACATTATATTATGAACGGCGATGCTGCAATTCCTGTTGAAGTTCAGGAGGATTCTGGAGAATTTATATTAACTAGAATAGATGAACAGTTGTTTGAACGCTATAATCAGGAGATGGATGATAGCTATCGCTTGCTGTGGGATTCTGCGGAGACCTATCTGGACAAAGCCTTTGGTTATTGTTATTTGAATGAAGGCGGATTTGTAAGCGCTTGTAACACTTTCTATGTAGGAGGCGGCTATATTGAACCGGACATTATCACGCAGAAGGATTACCGGAATCAAGGCTTGGCGTTTAGACTATGTCAAGAATTCATAGAGCTTGCCCGTCAGCGGAAGCTAACGACGTACTGGGACTGTGATACCGGCAATACTGGCTCCAATCATCTGGCTGGGAAGTTAGGGATGGCGAAAGTAGGCGAACTCCCAATTCTGTGGTGGCATGAGAGTAAGGAAGTCATTGCTAAATATTTAGCCAGCTACAACTATACTACCTAAACCAATGAATCATCAGAGTTAAAATGGTGAAAAATACAGTAACCCATCGCATGAGGGTCTGCCGTGCCCCGATTAAGGTGCGCATGGTAGGCTTAAATGTACTCTATACAACTAAATCGCCAGATAACCCGCCTAATATCCGTTTACCTGTATTTCGTGCAATTAAACTGCCATCTCTAAGTGGGTTTCGCCCATTCAGGCAGATTTAGTTGTACAGACTACAGCTAGAAGAGAATAACCTTCCTGTTCACTGTTTTTAAATGTATAGAATACAACTATCACTGAATGTTCACTTCGAACGCATCTTCATACATTACCGTATTTGTGGATTTCACTTCTGTAGTTCGGATGCTCTATCAACCTGCTGTTCATTGTAAAAGTTGTCCTTATGGAGGTGATTAAGTCACCCGGAATCTGGCCTGGTCCGGTGAGCAATGTGAGCTTACGGAAGATGCAGAGCAACTGCTAGAGCTGCGGACCTTCATCGCGGATATCGTGGCCGGTAAAGAGGCTTACCAAGAGCTGCCGCCAGCCGAAGGCGGTTATGAATAAGTAAAAAGATTACACAGCTACGCCTGCAAGCGTACTTCTCCAGTCCGATCCCATGGGATCGGATTTTTGCTGTGAACAGTAAGTTTATATTCAGTTTAAAAAAGTCGGTTACCATCCTAATACATTCAGTTGTTCTAGGAGGATGAATTCATGAAACAAACGCAAACAGCGCAGCCGGGCGGCAGCTATGCCATTGAAGCGCAAGGTCTTGTCAAAATCTACGGCAGCAACCGCGCGGTGGATGGTGTGGATCTGAGGGTTGGCACAGGAATGATCTACGGGGTGCTGGGTCCCAATGGAGCCGGGAAGACGACGGTCATCCGTATGCTCGCCACCCTGCTTCGGCCTGACGCAGGTTCGGCGCGCATCTTCGGACATGATGTGGCCAAAGAACCGCAGATCGTGCGGCAGTTAATCGGAGTCACGGGTCAATATGCGTCGGTGGATGAGTCGCTTAGCGCGACTGAGAATCTGATCATCTTCTCCAGGCTGCATGGCCTGGGACGCGCAGAATCGCGCAGCAAAGCTTCAGAGCTGCTGGAGGAATTTGGCCTGACGGAAGCGGCGAAACGTCCCTTGAAGAATTTCTCCGGCGGAATGCGCCGGCGGCTCGATCTGGCGGCAAGCCTGATTGCGCAGCCGCCGCTGATTTTTCTGGATGAACCGACAACAGGACTTGACCCCCGCACACGCAATCAGATGTGGGAGACGATCCGCAGGCTGGTGAAGACGGGATCAACGGTGCTGCTGACCACACAATATCTCGAAGAGGCGGATCAACTGGCGGACCGGATTGCTGTTATTGATACGGGTAAGGTGGTTGCGGAAGGGACAGTCGATGAGCTGAAGGGTTCGGTAGGCAACTCCTCGCTGCATCTGAAGGTAGTGAACCCGCAGGATATGGGGAATGCCCGCCGAATTATCGAGCAGGTATTGCAGGTCAGGTCGAACCTGTCAGCAGAGGCGGCCAAAATCACCGCTCCGATGGGGGATGTAGACCGGGTAACCGACCTCTTGATTGCGCTTCGCGAGGCAGATATTCCGCTGCTTGAGATGAGCGTGCAGAAGCCGACGCTGGATGAAGTATTCTTGACCCTGACCGGTCATGGAGTGAAGGAAGAGGCTGGGAATGCCGCGGACAGCGCACAGAATAAGGAGAGGGTGCTTGCATGAGTACTTACATTAAACCCGGTGTAGAACGTAAGCTGAACAATCATACCAGCTTCGGTCAGGCCGTACGCAATTCATTAACGATGGCGTACAGAGGACTGCTCAAGATCCGGCGCACGCCGGAACAATTGTTTGACGTCACGTTTCAGCCGATCATTTTCACCTTGATGTTCACGTATATCTTCGGCGGGGCGATTGCCGGTGATGTGGCAAGTTATCTGCCGGTCATCATTCCAGGAATCCTGGTTCAGACCGTAATCACGACCTCTGTCGTCACCGGTGTCCAGCTGCGGGAGGATATGGAAAAAGGGGTGTTCGACCGCTTCAAATCCCTGCCGATTGCCCGGATTGCCCCTCTGGCGGGTGCGCTGTTAGCAGATACCATCCGTTATACCATTGCTACGGTACTCACCTTCGTGATGGGCTATATCATGGGCTTGCGGCCTGAAGGCGGTATCGGCGGCGTTGCCCTTGCAGCGGTTCTTGTGATCGGATGCTCTTGGGCGATTAGCTGGATCTTTGCATTCTTCGGTGTGATTGCCCGCACAGCCTCCAGTGTACAGGGAATCTCGATGATCGTCTTATTCCCGCTCACATTCCTCTCCAATGCCTTTGTTCCTGTGGATACCATGCCGAACTGGCTTCAATGGTTCGTGAATGCCAATCCCATTTCTCATCTGGTCACCGCTGTCCGTGAACTGGTCAACCATGGAACGGTAGGCAGTGATCTGGTCTACTCCCTCATCGGTGCCGCCGTGATTGTGGCGGTCTTTGCTCCAATTACTGTGCGTGCTTATATGCGCCGGACTTAATTCGCATCACTAGAAGACGTTAACGGATGTAGCGGTACATCTGGTTAACGTCTTTTTGCTTTTTAGAGGAAATGATGGGTTATGTATTGAAGTTTATTCTGAGGACCAACCAGCGCAAGAAAGGACGTAATCATGAAAAAGTATGAGGGCATAGGAAGCAGCACAATCAAATATGCAATCCTAAATTTCATTCTAGTCATTACTAATCTGTTCTTATACGCTTCAGGTCCAGATGGCGGGGGAACCGGGGACCGTGAAGAAGGGTTTTATTTCTATCAGATGTACTTGGTCTGTCTTGTCGTAGTGTTTGTAGTTTATGGTCTATGGTCAGTGACGTTAGGAAGACACAAGAAGAATATAAAAGGCTTAACAGCCATTCCCGTGTTATCATCATCGGTTTGTATCGCCGGTCTATTGATATATGCCACCAGCAAGAACAAGAGCCTGTATGACGGAATCTGGTTAAATGATTCAGGCTCTGAAGTCTTAGCACTTTACGCAGACACTTTAATCTATCTGGTGTACTTCTTCCTGTTATTCGCCATTAGCATTAGTGTGCTGGGGATTATTTCGCGAAATAAATGGGCTATACTTGGACTGCTGCTTAATCTGACCGTGTCAATATTGCATATCCTTGTATTCAAGGAATGGGTTAGCTAGCATATCTAGGAGAAACTATAACGGAATGGGGCCATAAATAATGCCGATGATTCACGATAGTGTGATTTTATCCTACGTAGTCGATTTACAGAATGACCAAATTATCATACATACCCGCTATGACGATTCGAGAATGGTGGAAGAGATGAATGTTATTTTTATAAATGTACTAAGCCATAAGTTTGATCATCCCCTAAAGGGCAGTATTATCCTGAGTATCCAGCAATCTTCAGTTCAACATTTTATGGATGACAACTCGGAAATGTTACTTAAGAGCCGGAGCTATGGCTGGCCAACCTGGTATGAATCACTTGAAGAATTGCAAATTATATTAACCGAAGAGAACTACAAATATATCGAGTTATTATCCTCATACGGGATGAGTGGCTGGGTAGTGGCTAAGGATGTTCAGTATGTTCCAAGAGAGAGTATGACGTAAGCTGACCCTTTCCCTTAGTGTGTTTTCTGTTTTTTTTACAAACCGTCTGGAGTTGTGGCGCGTTAGCCTTTATAATATGACGAGAATATAGAATAAAGGAAAAGGTGTTCACTTCATGAGTATATTAAATGTAGAAAAGCTAAGTCACGGCTTCGGCGACCGGGCCATTTTCACCGATGTCTCCTTCCGTCTGCTGAAGGGCGAGCATATCGGCCTGATCGGTGCCAACGGTGAAGGGAAATCAACCTTCATGAATATCATCACAGGCAAGCTGCAGCCGGATGAAGGCAAGGTGGAATGGGCGAAGCGGATGCGCGCCGGTTATCTGGACCAGCACGCAGTGCTTCAGCAGGGACAATCCATCCGGGATGTGCTGCGCGGCGCCTTCCAATATCTGTTCGATATGGAACAAGAGATGAACGACATGTACGGCAAGATGGGCGAAGTCTCCCCGGAGGAGCTGGAGCAGCTGCTGGAGGATGTTGGAACGATTCAGGACATGCTGACCAGCCAGGATTTCTATATGATTGATGCCAAAATCGACGAAACCGCACGCGGGCTCGGTCTGACCGACATTGGTCTCGACAAGGATGTTAACGATCTCAGCGGCGGTCAGCGGACCAAGGTCTTGCTGGCCAAGCTGCTGCTGGAGAAGCCGGACATTCTGCTGCTGGATGAGCCTACGAACTATCTGGATGAACAGCATATCAACTGGCTGAAGCGCTACCTGCTGGATTATGAGAATGCCTTCATCCTGATCTCGCATGACATTCCGTTCCTGAACAGTGTCATCAACCTGATCTACCATATGGAGAACCAGTCGCTGTCGCGCTATGTGGGCGATTATGAGTATTTCCAGCAGGTGTACGAAGCGAAGAAGTCGCAGCTCGAATCCGCGTTCAAGCGCCAGCAGCAGGAGATTGCCGATCTGAAGGACTTCGTGGCCCGCAACAAGGCCAGCATAGCTACCCGCAATATGGCGATGTCCCGGCAGAAGAAGCTGGATAAGATGGAGGTCATCGAGATCGCCAAGGAGAAGCCGAAGCCGCAGTTCAACTTCAAGCAGGGGCGGACTTCCGGCAAAATGGTTTTTGAAACCAAGGATCTGGTCATCGGCTATGATTCCCCGTTGTCGCGTCCTCTGGAGCTAAGCATGGAGCGGGGACAAAAAATCGCACTCGTCGGTGCGAACGGTATCGGTAAAACCACGCTGCTGCGCAGTATTCTCGGCCAGATTCAGCCTATTTCAGGCACGGCGAGACTGGGGGATTTGCTGGAGATCGGGTATTTCGAGCAGGAAATGAAGGAATCGAATTACAACACCTGTATTGAGGAGATCTGGAACGAATTCCCGTCCTACTCCCAATTTGAGATTCGTGCAGCGCTGGCCAAGTGCGGCCTGACGACCAAGCATATTGAGAGCAAGATTGCGGTCCTGAGCGGCGGCGAGAAAGCCAAGGTGCGTCTATGCAAGCTGATCAACCGGGAGAGCAATCTGCTCGTCCTGGATGAGCCTACCAACCATCTTGACGTAGATGCGAAGGAAGAGCTGCAGCGAGCACTGAAGGCGTATAAAGGCAGTATCCTGCTGATTTCCCACGAGCCTGAATTTTACCGCGATATCGTGACAGATACCTGGAACTGCGAATCATGGACAACCAAAGTATTCTAGGACAGCCGGCACTGACGCCGGTCTGAGGTTTGACCCGTAGGAGGAGAACTTTGCGAAAAGTGACTCTTACGGGTCATTTACATAAGAGTGAGTAAGAATGCAGGGGGATCATATGAACGTAGTGAAAGAGGACACAGTCGTGAAGCCATCCAAAAGAAATATTGTCAATGTGATCATTGACGGGATTTCCGGAATTTTTCTTCCCATCGTCAATATATTGAGTGCGGCAGGCATCATGAAAGGGCTTCTTGCAGGTGCGGTAGCCCTGGAGATTGTCAGCAAGACGGAGGGCACCTATACGGTGCTGAATGCGATGGCGGACAGCCTGTTCCATTACCTTCCGCTGCTTCTGGCGTTTACAGCAGCCCGTAAATTCGGGGCCAATCCTTTTACAGCGGTGGTGATTGCCGGGGTGCTGCTGTATCCGAGCCTGACGACACTGTTTGCGAACCAAGAAGTCATCGAGTTCCTGGGCATGAGCATCACACCGGTTAATTATCCCGCGAGTGCCATTCCCATCATCCTTGCGGTAGGCCTGCTGGTCTATGTCGAACGATTCTGTGTCACAATATTGCCCGAGGTCATCCGGGAGTTCTTCACTCCGCTTATCTCTATTGTGGTGGTATCAGCGGTGACACTGCTTGTATTCGGGCCGATGGGAGCGCTGGCAGGGGATGCTCTTGCGGACGGGTATCGTGCGGTGTATAACCTCAGTTCTGTCGGGGCCGGTATGGTGCTTGGGGCGATTATTCAGCCGATGGTTATATTCGGGTTGCACTGGAGTCTGGTGCCGCTGGCAATCAACAATATCAGCACCGGAGGTTCAGACACGATCCTCGCACTGATGGGACCGGCGGCCTTCGCCCAGGCAGGGGCAGCACTTGCGGTATTCATCAAAGCCAAAGACAAGAAGTTCCGTACCCTGTCCTTATCGGCGTCGATTTCGGCATTGTTCGGCGTAACTGAGCCTGCGATGTTCGGTGTGAACCTGCCTCTGCGCAAGCCGATGATCATCGTCTGCTGCGCTGGCTCCATTGGAGGCGGGATGGTCGGAATGTTCGGCTCGGCTGCGATCTCATTCGCCTTTCCGGGCCTGGCGACGTTGCCGGCTTATCTGGGGGACGGATTCGGCGGCTTCCTGATTGCCTGTACGACCGGCTTCCTGATTGCGCTGATTGCGACGCTGTGCGTGAAGCTTGGACCGGAGCCAGTCGTCGAACCACTCGCCAAGTCCTAGCTAAGGGGGATTACACATGAGAGCAATTAGAAGAACCAAGACGGTGGAAGGGACTTCCATTCCCGGAATCATCCATAACGGAGGAAGTTACTTCTATATTAATGTAGATGTGTACGAAGACGGCATGGTCAACTGCTGGGAGCTTACAGATCTTAAGGGCTTATCCGGCAAAATAAATTCAGGCTGGTTAACGCCGGCAGTTCCCTCCGGGAAGCAGCTGTCCATTCATGGACTGGGTGCGTATACGGTAGAGTCAGCGAAGTGGACTTACAACGCTGCAAGCTATTACCAGCATATTCAGGAAACAGTGAGTCTGCTGAATCCGGACCATACGAATATCTATGAGATTTCGGACCGGGAGCAGGAGCAGAGTGAAGCGCGCCGGATTGCGCATTCACCTTCCTCTACGGAATTCTATGTCAACAGCGAAATGTTCTACCAGACGACGGAGGGCAAAAGTGTCCACCTGTTCATGAAGAATAGCGGGGCAGTATACCTGGTCGATGTTGTGATATACAAGGACGGAAAGGTAGCGGTCTATAACCTGCCTGCTGAAGCAGAATATACGCTGGAGGAGCTGGACACGCTTTTTGCAGATAAGACCTTCTTCACGACAATGGATACACCTGTTAATGTACATATTCTGCAATTGGGCGAGGTTACATTAGGCGAAGCCCTATACTCTGCGGATGCGGAAGAGAAGCTCAAAGAGCTGCACAACCTCCACAAGCAGCTAAACGGCGAGCAAACGGCGCATGAAGCGTGCCGGGCTGCCTATTACGCTTATCTGGAGAATCCGGGTGAATACTACCGGGAGCAGCTTCGAATCAAATATGAGCTTGTGCCGGAGCATGAACGGATGTATCTGGGCGATATGGATACGAAGGATTGGGATTACCAGCGAATTCTGTATCATCCTGAAGAGACACGTGAAGTGTGAACGGGCCAGGATTTTCTACGCGCTGGATGCTATACTACTATAAGTGATGAAGTGAAGAGATAGAGGGTGGCAGGATGGAGACAATCAGCTTTCATTATGGACGGCATATTTCCAAGGTGGCGCGGGCATTATATTTCCACTCGTGGAAATCTATACTGTCCATTGGCGTTCAAGCGGTATTTATAGCGGTGTGCATGATTCTGTATACTCAGAACCAATCGGTCATTCTGCTCGGCATATCAATTACGCTGGTTCTGACCATGGGAATGTCAATCGTGATGCGAACCTTGCTTTTACCGAAGATATTGTCGGCAGATACAAGGTACAATAAGGAATTTGAATATCTTTTCGATGCAGAGGGGATCAATTTCAGTCCGGAGAAGGACGCGTCCGTCATGACATGGGGCTCTTTCACCCGGGTATGGGAGAACCAGAGCTACTATCTGCTGTTCCATGGGCCACAGGAGTATTGGTTCGTTGCGAAGCAATCGTTCGAGGATGCTGCACAGGAGCATAAATTCAGAGCGTATGTGTCAGATCACCGCAAGATTGTCAGTGGCGTGATTTGGTGATGAAAAAGAAGGACATGCCATATGGCATGTCCTTTTCTGCACCTGGGAGCGGATGAATACCGCAGCTATACCCGCCAAAAGCTTGTGCAATCCGCCTTGTCGGCAATGTTGTACTCGATTAACTGTCTCAGCAGGCCGTAATCCACCGGATTCGTCCATTTCATGCGGATCAGCAGCTTGGTGTGATCAACCCCGCCTTGCTTCAGGACCTCGGCGAAATGATCCATGCCTGCCTTCTCCGGGGCGACAGCCATATGCCCTTTGGCTACACTGAAGCCAATAATATAGGTTCCGTGATCGGTGAACATCGGCTGGTTCCAGCCAATTCTCGGTTCGAGCTGCGGGAACTCCTGCAACACCCAGGCGAGTACTTCCTCCACCGTTACCTGATGGACCGGGTTATCTATCTTCGCTAAATACTCTGCAAACACATCCATGATTGTTCCTCCTGATCTGTATCAGCCCTTATGCAACCTATAATATCTTGTAGCCAGAGGATAGTCAAAAACTTTAATACCCCAATTGCAGGCTTCGCAGATCTGTCATCGTATAGGGCGCCCCGCTTCCTCATTCCATCATTTACCTGTATTATAAGGTTACACCTAAAGATCTTGCAGGATGAGGAAAGCGGGGGATGGGGTGGAGAGCCCGGAATGTGAAGCGGATTTTCATCAGAGGATACTTCATGCCCGTAATCGCAGTGAAGCCCAAAGCCCGCCTGCTGGTCCCTTATTCCTACTGTTTCCGCTTCACCGACCAAGAAGATCAGGGGATACGGGCGCTTGAGGCCTGGGCAGAGCGGCATCAGATCGAAGTACTGCATAAAAAATTTATCAGATGGCTGTAATTTACTTAGCTAAGGAGGGCCTTTATATGAAAGTCAGCGGATTCAGTCACATTACACTCAATATACGGAACCTGGAGAGATCCCTGGAGTTCTACCATGGCATTCTGGGTATGACCATCAGACACCGCGGCAGAACGGATGCCTATTTGGAGTGGGGCAGCGCCTGGGTCTGTCTGCTGGAACGGACGGTTGCCGAGGAACAGGCAGGCGGGTCCGCCGGGATGGATCATGTAGCTTTTTATATCGCAGCGGATGATTTCAATGAAGCTGTCGGCATCTTGCAGAAGCATCACGTTGAGATCGTCAGAGGTCCTGTTCAGCGGGGAACTGGCTGGTCGGTGAATTTCCTGGACCCGGATGGAATCCAGTTAGAGCTGCATACTTCAACCTTGGATGAACGGATGGAGGTTTGGGTGTGAGATGAATACTCCCTTTAATGAACTGTTGACGTCGGAACAGGAGCTTAGAGAGCTTCTGGGGTATCCGAGTGAAGTGGTGAAGCGCAAGTCGATCCGGCATCTGGATCAGCATTGCCGTGATTACATAGCGATGTCCCCGCTGTTATTCCTGTCCACAGCAGATGAACACGGCTCTTGCGATGTCTCTCCGCGCGGAGATGCCCCCGGTTCGGTGCTGGTGCTGGATGACGGGCATCTGGTGATCCCGGAGCGTCCGGGCAACCGCAGAATGGACTCGTTGCTGAATATTCTTGCTAACCCGAACATCGGTCTAATCTTCATCATCCCCGGTCTTGAAGAGACCCTGCGGATTAACGGGCAAGCGTATGTAATCAGAGATGAGCCGATTCTGGAGCGAATGAAGGCCAGAGATAAACGGCCTATGCTGGGCATCGGGGTGAAGGTGGAGGAATGTTACATGCACTGTGCCAAAGCCTTCAAACGCTCGCAGGCCTGGGACCCCGCCACTTGGCCCGCCGAAGCCGCGCTTCCGTCTGCTCCGGCTATTATCGCAGATCATGTGAATTCTCCTGAGTTCACGGTGGAAGTAGTCCGGCAGGGCATACAGGAGAGTTATGAGAAACGGCTCTATTAAGGAATGGAGTGATCGGTGAAGAATGGATCAAGAGAGGCTTATACGGATTTTTGACAGACAGGCTACGGACTATGACCGCAAAAGAGAAGATCCGCAGCAGCAGCGGTGGCGCCGGAATCTTATCAGTGATGCAAAGGGCGATGTACTTGAGCTTGCTGTCGGGGCCGGGGCGAACTTCCCGTTCTACCCCCGGGGAGTTAGGATCACGGCTGCGGATTTCAGCGGAGCAATGGTGGAGAAGGCCCGCCAGGCCGCCAGACATTATCATCTGGATGCCAATTGTATCTGTGCAGATATGGAAGACATGAGTTTCCCCGCGCAATCATTTGATACGGTGGTATCAACGTTGTCTATGTGCAGCTATAAGAACCCGCTTGGGATGCTGGAGAAGATTAACCGCTGGTGTAAGCCGGACGGAACCATCCTGCTCATGGAGCATGGGATCGGTTCTAACTTCATGGTGTCTACGCTGCAACGGGCGCTTAATCCGCTGCTCTACCGTATCTACGGATGCCATCATACCAGGGATATCCTCGGACTGGTCCGGGAGTCAGGGATGTTGATCCAGAGAGCGGAGCGTTATTCGCTGAATATGGTACATTTGATTTGGGCTGCGCCGCAGCAGTAACTACGAAATTAACGTTAGGAGAACTTCACAATGGACAGTATTATCTTTGATCTGGATGGCACGTTATGGGACCCGACAGAGACTGTAGTGGCAGGATGGAATCATGTGATTAGCCGCTACAAGGGAGCCGCAAAAGAAGTAACTATAGCAGATTTACAGGGGATTATGGGTCTGCCGGTACCGGAGGTTGGCCGGAAGCTGTTTCCTGATGCAGATGAGGAGATCCGGCAGAAGATTATGGATGAATGTTGTGATATGGAATGTCTTGTTCTGGCAAAGCAAGGCGGAAGGTTATACGGGCAGCTGGAAGAGGTGCTTAAGGCATTATCGGCTCAATATAAGCTGTTCATTGTAAGTAACTGCCAGGCGGGGTACATTGAGGCCTTTTATGAGTATCATCAATTGCAGAATTATTTCACAGACTACGAGAATCCGGGGAGAACCGGACTCAGCAAGGGAGAGAATATCAAGCTGGTCATGGACAGGAATCATCTAACTAGTTCTGTTTATGTGGGCGATACAGAAGGGGATATGAAGGCGGCAAGGTTCGCGGGGATTCCGTTTGTCTATGCGGGTTATGGATTCGGCGAGGTAAGCAGTCATGATTATGTGCTTGAGCGGCTGGATGGGTTATTGGAATTGTTCTGAAAGCGCCCCTGGGATAAGGGATAACCTCTTCCTGCAAAAAGCTGGAGCTGTCTTACAGCCATTTCATGGCTATGAAGACAGCTCCTTATTGCGTCTGGCGAAGACAGTAGAGGATACGCAGGGGATAGTATACATAGGTACGCCTGGATTAGACTGCCGTCCAGCCCCCGTCCACATATAGCGTCTGGCCTGTTGTGTAACTGGAAGCATCGGAGGCGAAGTAGAGGGCGGCGCCGTTCAATTCATCGGGGTTGCCGGGGCGGCCCATGGGGCATAAGGTATTGTACTGCTCCAAGAAGGTATCCTGATAGAGCCCACGAGTCATCCCGCTGGGGAACAGGCTGGGTCCAATCGCATTCACCGTGATTCCGTAAGGAGCTAGAGTAACGCCCATGCCACGGGTCAGATTCACGACAGCGCCCTTGGAGGCATTATAGGCGTGAAGGGCGGCCAGTTTGCTGCCATTCACCCCGCAGATGGAAGCCATGTTGATAATGCGGCCCTGCTGGCGTTCTTTCATCGCCGGGATCACAGCTTTAGACATAAGGAAAATACTTTTCACATTGATATCCATTACCCGGTCCCATTCGGCTTCCGCCAATTCCTCGACAGAGCCTGCGGAGGCCACTCCGGCATTATTCACCAGAATATCCAATCGGCCAAAATACTCCAGAATGCTTGCGACTGCCGCTGCAATATCCGTCTCGCAGGCTACGTCGCACCGCAGAGGAAGCGCCCGGCGGCCTTGGGATTCAATCTGCTGTCTGGTCGTATCCAGCTCGTCCACGCTCAAATCGAGCAGGGCAACGTCCGCCCCTTGCCCGGCCAAAGCCTGGGATAATTGCGCACCAATCCCCCCGGCCGCTCCTGTTACTACTGCTACTTTTCCGCTCAAATCCAATAGATTTCTCACTGTAACACCTCCTTTAGGTCCACCAATCCCAGCGCAAGTTGGAGTAGGGGAGGAACTGTACAGGATCAACGGCAGTCAAGACCTCACCGCGCTCAAGGACCGTATTACTGACGGTGTAGATGCCGCCCAGCATATGAACGACTTCCAGTTCGGCCCAAGGATCATGCGGAGAATCCAGCAGGTGAATCTCCACTTCTGCCGCGCTGCGCACACTGATATTCATAGAGGCAGTCTGCCGGATCAGCAGCGGTCCCAGATCGAAGCCGCGGCCATCGGGTGACTTGGAATACTTCATATTGAAGACCGGCAGGCCGTCACCGTATTGGGCGGAGATGATGTCCTGTCCGTCTACGGCATTCAATTTACCGCTGAGCGCAGCCTCTACGCGGAAGAATTCAGTGCCCCGCCGGGAGACGCTGCCTGCCACATGCTGATCTTTTCGCTGAAGGCTGATGTCGGCCATTTTTTTGGGGAAGCCGTAAATCTCACGCCCCAGGCCCATAGCGATATCATCACTGATCGGCATGGACAGGCAGTAGGTGCCCGGCTGCCCGTTGTATGCTGCCAGGACGAAGACTGCGGCTTCACGGTAAGGCTCGCTGAAGCTGGTGCGGGGATAGTTGGCTACAAAAGCATGTACAAGCGGCCGTGGACCCGGCGTAAGCGGTGCGGGCAGAATCCTGCGGATCACCTCGGGAGAAGTCTCCCAATAGACGGTTAAGGTCTCGGCATTATAGAAGGTCGTTGGTGTATTGGTTCTTATGGCAATCTCATTCACATCTTTGACAAAGCTGCTCATCGGAAGCGCCTCCTGTGATTTAGGGTCAGGAATAATGTAACATTAACATTCCATTGATTATATATATGGTAAATATAAAAATAAATGGGAATTTTGTGCGCGGCGCACTATAATAAGTAATAGGTGAGAGCGATGAGTGTTAACTTTGAACAAATTAGCAGACATTTTGCCAAGCAAGCGGTACATATTCAGAGGAATACAGAGGGAATAGCAGATTATACGGATACGATCCTGATTACGAAGAGCCTGACTCATTTCGCGCCTGAATTTATCTATGTGGGCAACCGGTCGCGGTTACCGGATCACGCAGAAGGGATGGAGCAGGCCAGCCTGATGCTGATCAATGACGCTGCGGAGCCTTCTACCGGGCAACCCCGGCAGATGTACAACGGACAGAACCGGATTGAGTTCGGAGCGGAAGAAGATGTGTTCGAGATGTATAATCAGGTCCGGGAGCTGTTCCTGGAAGAGGCTGAACGGGAGCAGGCCAAGGGCAGAATGCTTCAAGCCTGTGTCGCCGGCAAAGGTCTGGATGCTATCGTCTCGGCTGCGGCGGAGCTGATGGGCAATCCGGTGATTATGTTGGATGTTAGTTATAAGGTTCTGGCTTCTTCAGACATCAGCGGGGTTAGCGATCCCATCTGGAGCGACAATCTGCACAAGGGCTACTGCTCTTATGATTTCATCGCTGCCATTCATCAGATGACAAGCGTGCAGAACGGCATGAAGTCGTTAGAGGCTTACGAGGTGGAATGCAGCGGGAGCCAAGTGACTAAGCTGGTCGCTAAGGTCAGGATCGGCAGCAAGCCTGTCGGCAATGTTATTGTGCTGGGCAGCACACGCCCGATTCTCCAGAAGGATCATGAACTGGCTGGTTTCACGGCCGAGCTGGTGGCGGCGGAGCTGGCGAAGAACAGCTTTTACCGCAATTCCAGCCAGGCTGAATATGAAGAACTGCTCTACGGGCTGTTAGAGAATGAGGAGAACGGGCAGCGGTTAGTCCAGGAGAGCCTGCGGAGCGGCAAACGTCTGCGCACGGGCAGACTGTCCGTGATGGTGCTGGATCTTGGGAGGTATGAGGCTTCCGGCACATACAACGGTTATTTGAGGGATCAGCTGCACCTGTATTTCGGGGAGGAGCGCCTGATCTTTTACCATGAAAATATGGTGGGGGTCAGCGAGCGTGACTCTGTAACGGCTAAACCAAGAGACTACGATGCTAACATGCGGAAATTCCTCGTCACCCACCAGATCCGCCTGGGGGTCAGCAGGGAATTCACGGACTTGGCGGAATGCCGCAAATATTATCTGCAAGCGCTCAAAGCGCTGGAGATAGGACGAGTGGTCTGGCCTTCAGAACCGCGGGTGTTGTACGCTGATGTACAGCTGTATGATCTGTTGTCTCCTCATGCGCAGCATGATCCCCGGGATGTCAGCCATCCGGCACTTACGGTTCTGCGTGAATATGATAAGAAGCATCATGCTGACTTGTACCACACCCTTTATTATTATTTGAAGAACAACCAGCAGCTGCAAAAGACCGCCGACGAACTATTCGTCCACCGCAACACCCTGCGTTACCGGTTACGCCAGATCGACGAACTGATTCAGATTGATTTGAGCCAAATCGACAATATGCTGAGGCTGTATATGTCCTATCAAATGACGGATTATCTGGATAAGCTGAGGGCTGTGGGAGCAATGTGCAATGCTGATTCATGATTGTGAAGTGAAATTAACTCCGAATCAATTTCATACATACCTGCGGCTGCTCATCAACATTTCTGCAAGGCTCACACTCTTCAAAACCAAACCTGCGCACACTTGCCATCGAAGCAGCGTTCTGTGGATGGGTCAGGATATAGATACAATCTGCGCCTAGATGCTCTAAGCAGATGTTGATGAGCACCGGTAAGGCTTCCGACATATAGCCCTGTCTCCAGTACTCTTTCCAGATGTCATAACCGATCTCGACTTGCTTCAGCTCCAGGTCCCAGTAATGATAGCCGCAGGTACCGATGAAGGCATCCGTCTCTCGATCGAACATCCCGTAACGGTGGTGGCCTTTGCCCTCGGGGGCGCTGTAATGTTGAATGATGTCTTGGGCTTCTTCATAACTACATGGCGGTTCGCTGAAGTATCTGCACATATCAGGGTCTGAGAATTGTCTGTATACCACATCGGTATCTTCTGATTTCAGCAGGCGGAAGTACATTCGGTTAGTCGTACAAGCTTCGGATAAGTTCATTCAGTTCGCTCCTGTCCGTAAAATACCTGATTCTGATTTCATGCAATCATTATCCTGTATCGGATTGATATTCTCTGTGATAATTCTTTGGGTAGTGCTTCATCTGCCAAGTGAGCTGCACCTGAATTCACCGGACGGGGGCTAAATGAGCTAATGAGGGGGATTAGTGCACCTCACTATGCCGGATTTGGGCTAGATGAGCCAATGAAGGGTATTAATGCACCTGAATTTACCGGGTGGAGGCTAAACGAGCCAATGAAGGGTATTAATGCACCTGAATTCGCCGGACGGGGACTAAATGGGTCCCGGACGGGGACTAAATGGGTCAATGAAGGGTATTAATGCACCTGAATTCGCTGGACGGGGGCTAAATGAGTCAATGAGGGGTATTAGTGCACCTCATTATGCCAAAGGGTGACGATAACTTGCTGTTCATCACAGCAGAGTGTGCGCTCAGGATTATGAACCCTTTGTTAATGTATGGTAAAATAATAAAAACTTCCGATGAACCCTGAAAGGTGTGTGCATATGAGACCAACCAGACTTACCAAAAGCATAGCAGCCGCTCTCGGCTCACTGCTCCTGGTGACGAGTGCCGGGATTACTGTCCTTGGCGCTGTTCCGCAGAATGCAGCGGCAGCGGCGGTGAAGCCTACACCAGCCTTCAGCTTATTTGAACAGAGGGTGAAGAAACCTTCTTCACTCAGTCTGGCCCAAGGAACCCTGGTTAACCGCATCAGTCAGATGACGCCGTCTGAGGCTAACCTGGCGGTTCTGCATCTGGAGAATGCTTTAAAGGCCTATCTGCCTACAGCTACCAAACGTATGAGTCAGCCTGTCATTCAGTTGGATATCAAAAATATAGATACCCCCGGCATGACCATGGCGTTGGCACGCTCCAAGGTGAAGCGGACCGAGTCACGGATTGTACTGCAAGACTTGGCGGCGATGGATTATAAGCTGGGAAGGGACGGCGGTTTTGTTCCGGTCATTCAATACAAGAGCTTCAAGGTATTCAAGCCGTACCTCAGCAAAGATCTGCAGGTATACATCGACCTGATGGCCGCAGAGTCGGAGCAACCGGCTGTAGTCAACAGAACGTTACAGGTGGACTGGTATGAGGTTGTGGAACGGGCGGTGCAATATGAAGCCTTCGTGCAGACATACAAGAATTCTAACCGTAATGCAGCCATGCAACAAGCCTTTGAAGCCGCGAAGAGACTTGTGTTCAACGGAAGTCCCAACACCCCGCTGTTCGACAAGAAAACCCAGGTCATTCTTCTAAAAGCGGCAATCGCCTATGAGAATACCCTTTCCGAGGCAGGGCCTGAGCAGATTGAGAACAGTAGGCTGCTGACCGGGCTGGATGATTTCCTGCTGCTTGTAGAGCAGAATGGCGATAAGAAAACTCAGGCTGTAATGGATTATCTGGAAGCGATGTAGTCAAGACCACTTGCATCTTGTAGCAGAAACCGGGCTGTTGCCGAAGCAGCCCGGTTTCTTGGTGTGCATAACCCGGGCGCAAAGACCCGTAAAGCATATCTTCCTATAGGCCCGAAGCGTCATTAATCACAGAAAAGGAAAACGATTACAATTATAATGTAAGCGTTATCTATGCCTGTGTTACATGTTTACGCAGAAGGGGGAAGAGGTCTTGAGAGTGAACAAGGTTTCCTTTAACATGCTTGTGATTATGGGTTTTAGCATTCAGTATGCATTGATGCATCTTTTTTCGGCAGGCGAGGTCATCGCCATTTCATCGGCTGAGCTTATTATTTATATGGCATTCACCTTTGCCGGGCTCGGCAGATTCTTCCGGCGGAGAAGACAGGTTCTGAACGAGCACGGCTGCGGGTCTGCCGGACTGTTTTTCAGCGTATTATGGACGGTCTCCTTGTGCTCTCAGTTCCGGAAAGAGAGCTACCCGGATGCGCTGACGATTATTAATTCGCTGGGGGTGTCCGCTGCCGGTCTGGTCCTGCTCACCGAGATCATTATATTGTTTAAGGTCTAAACAAATCGCTTGCCCCATTCGCAGAGCGGATCGAGCACCATGCGCAGTGTTCTTCCGCGGTCGGTCAGCTCGTAGACCACTTTAGGCGGCACTTCCAAGTAGGCTGTACGAAGAATAAGCGCATCGGCTTCCAGTTCTTTTAACTGCTGGGTCAGCATCTTCTGGGTAATGGGTGTAAGCTGACGCAGCATCTCCCCGTTACGGAGCGCCCCTTGCTCGGCCAGCAGGCAGAGAATCGCAGTCTTCCACTTGCCGCCGATTACCTCCAGCGTAACCTCGGTAGGATTGTTATGCTTTTTATGGCCTGGTACTGTAGCGTCATTCCCCTCGTTAGTCTCAAATGTCATCTCAGATGTCTCCTTCAACGTACCCGATTGGTAACTATATTACTCAAAAGTGCGTACTTTTTTGTTTCGATTATATCCTTTATATTCAATGGTGTCAGCATACACTAACGAAGGAGGCACTTTGGATGAGCACCAAAAAGGTATGGGGAACAGGGATTGTCGGAGCGGGCGGATGGGGTGGACAGGCTCATATTCCCGCACTGGCGGCAATTGAGGCTTATGAAGTGAAGGCGGTAACCGGTACGCGGGTCGAAAGCGCACAGGCGGCAGCCGAACAATACGGTATAGCCTCTTACTATACAAGTACATCTGAGATGGCAGAACGGCCCGAAATTGATGTTGTAGCGGTAACGGTAAAAGTACCTGAGCATGACCGGCTGCTCCGGGCAGCCCTGGAGGCCGGCAAGCATGTGTACAGCGAATGGCCGCTGGCCCGGAATACGGCAGAAGCGCAAGCGCTGCTTGAACTTGCGGAAGAACGGGGAGTGAAGCATGTGGCGGGACTCCAGGCACGGGGCAATCCGGCGGTCCGCTATATCAGGGACCTGGTCACTGAAAGAGCGGTTGGCCGTGTGCTGGCTGTGAATGCTGTCGTTACGCTGCCGGTATTTCCGACTTCGAATGGAATAGTAGATCTTGCACATGTCTATCTGCTGGATGAGGCGAATGGGGCAGATCAACTGACCATCGGTGCGGCCCATGTACTTGATGCGATTGAATATATGGTTGCTCCGTTTGTGGAGGTATCCGGCAGGTTAGACACGCAGTACCCCGAGGTGAATGTCCTTGAGACTGGGCAAAGGGTAACGGCGGACGCACCGGATCACGTGCTCGTTCACGGGAGGCTGGCCCAGAACGCCCTCGTCTCTGCCCAATTCGTGAATGCCGGTGCCCCCGGGTTTACACTGCGGATCATCGGAACCGGAGGGGAGCTGCTCATCACCCCCCGGGATGGGCTGATGTTTCAGATGGACCGGTTGACGCTTCAGCTGGTCCGTGCTTCCGGGGAGACAGAGCTACTGGAAACGCCGGACGCCTATGCTTCACAGGTACGTAACCTGTTTCCCGATCCCGGATACAATGTTGCTCATCTGTATGCTCTTTTTGCCCAGCGGCTTGCGGGGGAAGAGGCCGAATTGCCCGATTTCAGCCAAGCGGTGCGGCTGCATCGTCTGTTGGATGCGATCCGTGCAGCGAGTGCTTCGGGAGTTCGACAAGAAGTGGGATAACGATATTCCGCTTCTTGTCATCCCGCTTACTGTCCGCTTTCCTGGCATTCCACCAAATAAAATAAATAGTCGGTCGGAACGCCGGAATATCCCTGCTGGCGCAGCATGGCGGTGACATTGCCCCGGTGGTAGGTGCCATGATTGACCACATGCCGCAGGATGTCGGAGGAGCAGGTGTGGAGACTGCCATAGGACGGATGCACAATCGTCATGGCCTGGTCCGGGTCGGGGGTACGATCCATCAGATCGTGGAATTGTTCAGCAGTGCCGGCGAACAGTCTCCGCATCCCGTCCACGGAGACCCCCTCCGCTTCTGCGGTCCAGACGGGAATCTTCGGAAATATCTCTTCGGTAGGCACCTCCGCAAGCACGGAATGATAGAGCCGCTCGAAGCGGTACAGATGTCCGAAGGTTCGCGCCACGGACGGGAACACACTCGTCACCTCCGCATGAAATACCTCCTCCGGTAACTGCTCCAGATGGTTGAATATCCGCTGATTCGCCCATACATGGTAATCATATAACGCGTACGGTTGTTGAAACATGGCTCCATTCTCCTCTCGTTATTCTGGCAATGTGGCTGCCTTGTCTTGTTCCTAGTGTATAACAGGTTCACTGACAAACCTTGTCAGTGAAGTTCAATCGGCATCGTCCATGTAATGCCTGCTGATCTCGCGGGCTCTGTCCTGAAGCAGAAGCTTCAGTGCAAGCGGCTCCCGGATACGGATCGCTGTCCCGAACGACAGCAGATACTTGGGCAGGTACTTGTTCATGGACGGAACATCGAGCAGGAACCGCGCTTCCCGGTCGGTCCGTTCCGTCAAATAGTGACGCAGATGCCAATTACTGCACAGCTTGTTCAGCGTATCCGGCTCTCCCTCGATGCGGATAACCGTAAGAGGGCCGTCTTCTTCCCGCTCCTCTTCTGCTTGGCTGCGGAAGTAGTCAGACACCGAGAATTGCTCCGGCCGCTCGAAGCAGGTATCCGTCAGCTTAAGCGCGGCAATGCGGTCCACACGGAAGGTCCGCATTGCCCTTGACTGGTGGCAGAACGCGACCACATACCATTCGCTGCGGTCATAAGCCAGTCCATACGGATCGGCATCCCGTTCATCGGCCTGCGCAGAATTCACCTTCCGGTACGTGAGGTGTACGGTCCGCCCGTCCTTCACAGCCTGCTCCAGCTCCCGCAACAAGGGAACCACAGACGGCGCCCGGGACGGGGCAATGACATCGAGGCCGCTGGTGTGAAGCGACAAGTCATGGCGCTGTTCTTCATGCAGTCCGTTCTCCACCTTCTTGAGGGCGCTCTCCAGCTCCTTCGCATAAGGATAACCTGCGCCGACCGCGAATTTATAGGCATCCACCAGTGCCTTCAGCTCTAACGCGTTGAAGAACAGAGGCGTCTCGCTGAAGCTGTCCAGAATATACACTCCGCCGTCATGCCCGGATTCCGCAACCACCGGCACGCCGCTGGCACCAAGCGCGTCGATATACCGGTACACGGTACGGACGCTGATCTCCAGACTGTCCGCAATCTGTGCGGCCGTGAGTTTTTTGCCGGACCGCAGCATCCATAGCATAGCCAGCATATTATCCCATTTTGCCATTTGAAGCTCTCTCCCAGGTCCGCTTTTCATCCAACCGATGAATGCGGGCATTTTTTTCTCAGTCTACCATTTAATATTCTGCTGTTCCATCCGCTTTATGCTATGATGTGAAATATGGTATTTTCTGAGAGAGGAGGGCGCATTATGATCACTTTTAAAAAAATCATGCGGATTATCGGTCTTAGCGTTCTGGTCACGGGTGTGTCTCATTCCCCGGCTCCGGCTACAGCAGCTTCCGGTTCCGCCCCATCCGCCCAATTACCCGCGATTCAAATCTATCTGAATAACTCGCCGATCACCACCTCCGCAGGGGGAGCCACACTGATTAATGATACCGTGATGCTCTCACTGGACAAGTTATATGTCAGCGGGGCTACTGTTAGTTATGATGAACATACTAGGATGATCACCATTAACAACATCCTTACGACAGGCAGCATGAAGATCGGCAGCCGGATGGCCTCTGTGAACGGGAAGCAGATTACCTATTCCGCAGCCTTCCAGCAGGTGAATAAGCAGCTATACATACCATTGCGGTTCGTTAATGATGCCATTGGCGGTTCACTGGACTGGAATGCCAAGAAACGTGAAGCGTTCATCAGCTATCCTCATTTTGTCGGAGACGGTAGGAATGACAAGGATACTTATTTCTTGAATAATAAATGAATATAACTATAATCGTTCTTTATTAAGAGCCGCCCATTTTACTTAGTCGTGCTTTGTCCAAACTCTACAGTGGTTGCAGCGAGAGAGGCTACACGGGCCACGAAGGGTTATGGGATTTGGAGCGTAGATGCGACTACAAAACGAGGCGTTGATAACATGAATGATGGCGCTAACTATAGAAGAAGGATACATGAACAAGCTCCTGTGTGCATCGCAGGGGTTTGTTTTTGTATGTGTTCAATTTCTCGATGATATTTAATTTTAATAAAATAATAATTATGTTGAAATAATGTTTCAGTAATGGTATTCTGCATTTAGAGAGCGATTTCATAAACGGAAAAGGATGATGGAAATCATGTTAGAGCATTTGACAACGGAGACCCGCAATAAGAAGACCATGAACCTGGATGAGTTAACACCTCTTGAGCTTCTGAAAGTGATGAATGAAGAAGACCACAAGGTCGCACAGGCTGTGAAACAAGTCATTCCGCAGATTGCCGAAGCCGTAGAAGTGATTACCATGGCGATCAGACAAGGCGGGCGCTTAATTTACATGGGGGCTGGAACAAGCGGACGTATCGGCCTGCTTGATGCTGTTGAATGTCCGCCAACCTTTGGAACAGCACCTGAGGAGGTCATTGGGCTAATTGCCGGGGGAGAGAGGGCGTTCATCAAAGCAGTCGAAGGTGCAGAGGACAATGAACAATTAGGGGTACAGGATTTACAGGATATTAAGCTGACAGCCTCAGATGTTGTCGTCGGCATTGCCGCCAGCGGACGCACACCCTATGTGATCGGCGGATTAGAATATGCCAAGTCTATTGGAACACCCACGGTGGCCGTGAGCTGCAACAAAGATTCAGCGATTGGCAGAATTGCCGGGATTGCGATTGAAGTCGTGAATGGACCGGAGGTGTTAACCGGGTCAACACGTTTGAAGGCTGGAAGTTCGCAGAAATTAATCTGCAATATGCTATCCACAGCTTCAATGATTCGTACGGGCAAAGTATATGGAAATCTAATGGTGGATGTACAGTTAACCAATGAAAAGCTTGTAGAACGTGCCAAACGGATTGTCATGGATGCAACAGAGTGTGATGCTGAAACGGCAGAGCGTGTTCTGAAGCAGGCAGATCAGAAGCCTAAGATTGCTATTGTAATGATCCTTGCGGGGCTAACGAAAGAAGAAGCTGTGCAGCGGCTGGAAGAATCACAAGGCTTCGTCCGTCAGGCGATTCAATAATACGATCAGAAGAAGGGGGCAAACAACATGAGTAAATATCATGATTTAGCGGTCAACATATTAGGGGCTATCGGCGGCCGTGCAAATGTAACCGAGTACACCCATTGCATGACTCGTCTTCGTGTAACCGTTGTGGACCGCAGCCGGATCGCTGAAGCAGACTTGAAGCAAATCGACGGGGTTCTGGGAGTAGTGGATGATGAAACCTATCAAGTCATTCTCGGACCAGGAGTTGTAACCAAAGTAGCTGAAGAATTCGGTAAAGTGTTGGAAGCAAGCGGTCCTGAGGGCGATCCTTCCACTTCGGCTGAACAATTACAGGCCAAAGGCGCACAAATGAAAGCGCAGCTAAAAAAGAAGAACGATACTCCGTTCAAAAACTTTTTGCGGAAGATCGGAAATATATTCATCCCGCTTATCCCTGCATTCGTTGGAGCCGGATTAATTGCCGGTATTGGCTCGATTCTGACGAACAATATTACAGCGGGTAATTTGGACACAGCAACCTGGCAGCAATATGTGACGATCTTAAATGTCATCAAAAATGCTATTTTTAGTTACCTGGTGATTTATGTCGGTATTAATGCCGCCAAAGAATTCGGAGCTACGCCTGCTCTCGGGGGAGTAATCGGCGGGGTAACGCTGTTAACAGGGGTTACAGCAGACCTGACCATAACTAATATATTTACGGGTACACCTCTGACACCGGGTCAAGGCGGGGTGATCGGCGTTCTCATTGCTGTATGGATTCTGTCCATCGTTGAGAGATATTTGCGCAAAGTGATTCCTGATGCCGTTGATATTATCGTTACCCCTACAATCGCCTTGCTGGCCGTAGGGCTGATTACTATCTTTTTCATCATGCCGTTCGCCGGATTCATCTCCAGTAATTTAATCGGAGCGATTAACTGGACGTTAGAAGTGGGCGGAGCCTTCTCAGGCTTTGTATTAGGAACAGCGTTCCTGCCGCTTGTGATGTTAGGGCTGCATCAGGTATTGACACCGATTCACATTGAGATGATCAATGATTCAGGGATGACGCTGCTGCTTCCGATGCTGGCTATGGCCGGGGCAGGCCAGGTTGGGGCTTCCATCGCCTTATGGATTCGCTGCAAGAAGAATAAATCATTGACGAACATGATTAAAGGCGCTCTTCCGGTCGGTATTCTGGGAATCGGCGAGCCCTTGATTTACGGGGTTACTTTACCGCTGGGCCGTCCGTTTGTTACAGCTTGTATTGGCGGCGGGATTGGTGGTGCGGTCATCGGTTTATTCGGCAACGTTGGAGCCATTGCGATTGGTCCTTCCGGGGTTGCGTTAATTCCCTTGATTGCGAATGGATTATGGCTGAAATATGTAATAGGCTTAATCGCAGCATACGCTGGCGGATTCATTGCCACTTATCTCTTCGGTACACCCAAAGAGGCTATGGCCGAACAGGAGTAAGCGACTCTGAGATATTGAGGTGATTCCAGTGCTCGGAATTTCAATTTTTGTAGCGGACCGCACATTAGAAGACAATGTGAATTATATGGAACACATGAAGGCTGCAGGCTGTAGCGAAATATTCACCTCTCTTCATATGCCGGAGGATGAGCTCGAAGTATTGAAGGAGAAGCTGCTGGAGATTGCAAAGGCTACCCGGCGGTTAGGAATGAACCTGATGGCGGATATTTCCGGGAAGGCACTGGAGAACTTTTCGTTACCCTTTCTGTTGGAGGCTGGTGTTACAGGTTTGCGGATGGATTTCGGCTTCGAGGCCCGTGACATTGCCGCCTACTCTAACAGGATGACAATTGCCTTAAATGCCAGCACCTTAACCCCGGAATTCTTAGCAGCATTGAAAGAGCATTCGATTTGTCTTGAGAACATTGAAGCCTGGCATAATTATTATCCCCGCCCGGAGACAGGTCTGGATAAGGAAGCATTTACAGCGAAGAACAGATGGCTGCAAGCGGAAGGCATTACGACAATGGCCTTTATTCCGGGAGACGGGCTGAAGAGAAAACCGTTATTTCAAAGTCTGCCTACCTTAGAGAAGCACCGGAATCAATCTTCTTTTCTGGCCTACCTGGAATTAGAGCAGGATTGTGCGGTGGACAAAATTTTCGTTGGCGATTTAACCCTTTCAGAAGAGTCTCAGATTCAATTTCAGCAGTATGAGGAAGGGATTATTCCCTTGCGGGTAACCCAGGCATTGCCTTATGCCTTATGGGATAAGGTCCACCGGAACCGCCTTGACGCTGCCCGTGATGTGATTCGCTCTGAGAGTGCACGGACAGATCAGGACCGCTTTGGAATGAACCGAAGTATTGCGCCTATGCATACGAACAAGCGGCCTAGAGGGACAATTACCGTTGATAATAATTTGTATGGCCGGTATGAACATGAGCTACAGATCACTTTAAGAGATCTGCCGGCACATGAAGCGGTTAATGTGATTGGTCATGTGATAGAAGAGGACCTTCCGCTATTGGACTACGTCACACAAGGCGGAAGGCGCTTTAGCTTCACGGCTGCTACTTAATGATAACTCCCCTCTATTTTGTTACAATAAGAAGAATTGACTGAGGAGAGGAGTTTAGAACTTGGCAGCAGGAAGCATGATTTCTCAAATTGAACTGGTCTTAAATGAACTGCCGGAATCAGAAAAAAAAGTAGCGGAGTACATTCTTGCCAATGCTAAAGAAGTGATGCATATGAGCATCCACGAGTTAGCAGCGAAGGCGGAGGCGAGCAGTGCGGCGGTTGTCCGTTTTTGCCGGTCACTGGGCATCGAGGGCTTCCCCGCGCTTAAAATCCGCTTATCCGCTGAAGTAGAGAACACGAGTTATGTGGGCTACTTTGATGTTGAATCCAATGAAACGGTCCATTCGATCATTGATAAAATGTTGTCGAATACCATATTGACCTTTCAGAATACGGCCAGTCAACTGGACCCGCATTCGATTGAGCAGGCCGTGAGCCTGTTACAGCAGGCAGAGGTTATTTATGTGTATGGGATAGGGGCGTCTTTCATTATTGCAGAGGATGCGGCACAGAAATGGCTGCGGCTCGGCAAAAATGTATATGCTATTTCTGACCGTCATTTATTGGCGGCAGCTATGGCTACGAAATCAGAGAACGCTGTCTTCTGGGGGATTTCGTATAGCGGGGAGACGGGCGAGGTCATTCAATTAATCAAACGGGCCAAGGAGCATGGGATCAAAACCATCAGCCTGACCCGTCCTGGAAATAACAAGCTTTCCCAGCTGGCGGATGTTTCTTTATTTACATCACGAGCCCCGGAAGCCACACTTCGCAGTGCGGCAACCAGCTCAAGATTTGCCCAATTATTCGTGCTTGATATTGTCTTTAGCGTATATGCTTCTGCCCAGCATGATTTGACTGTGGAGCAGCTGGCGAAGACTAGGCAGATGATTGAAGTTTTGAATGACTGATGTTGAAACATAGATGAATACCTATAGAAAGGGAGCACCCGCCATAGGATGCTCCCAACTTTTATTTTCTCAACGCATTGATCTCCTGCTCTGTTAATCCAGTGGCCTTAACAATGGTCATTATGTCCAGATTCAAGTCAAGCATATTCTTCGCTACTTCCTTTATGCCTTCCTTCATACCTGCCAATTTAGCACTTCCCAACATGGAGGCTTCATCATGCAAATATTTCTGTCTCGCTTCATACAATCGTCTGGCCTCTGAATCCTGACTCAGATATTGCAGGGTATCCATCGCCTTCTCTAGTCCCGGCTCATTCATCTTCAGCACCTCCCAGTGTGATGTATCGGCACCTTTCAGGAATAATAGCCAATTGATCAGTCCGCCTTCAGATGGAACACTACGTTCATCTAGTTTCGGTAATTCCAAGAAATGAACCTCGATGTCGTCAATTAAGGATATCCCTGTCCGGTCTTCCCGCAGATGAAATACGTTATGATATTGTTCATTCTTCAAGAACGAATAATTCAAAATGTTGATCGTTACGCATTTCTTCAACTCTGGATACTTCTCGCCCTCACTCAGTTGACTTGCATAACGTTTGCTCCAATAAAAAAGCGTTCTTTTCTCTATGTCGTACTTATTAAACAGTTGCATCTCTATATCAATCAGTTTACCTTCTGAGGTCCTGGCATAAACATCAAAGATGGATTGTTTGTCCAGGGGATCGTCTTTATCCGTATATGGATTCATTAAAATAATCTCAGTCAACGGCGGCTCGCCAGCTTCGGTGAAAATGCGGTTAAGAAATGCCAATAGTACATCCTTGTTGTTCTCGCTGCCAAATATCCGTTTGAATACAAAGTCTACACGCGGGTCCAGTAATTCCATCGGCCATCAACTCCATTCATTATTATTATATCATTTTTCAAGGGTTCTGAGCCCCGTCCTCAAGCCGGAGATTGTCGATCAAGAACCGGCGCAGGCTGCTGATGAAGGTATGGGTGGCATGGCTGATATAGCGGTCTGCCCGGTAGATCAGTCTGAGGTTGCGGCAGGGGGCGGTATTCAGGATCGGAATGGAGCAAAGTCCGCTGTTCTCCATGCCTTCAAGCAGTCCGCGCGGCTGTACGGTGCCGCCAATCCCGGCTTTGACCAGCTGAAGCAGTGAGGTGGCTGATCCGGTCTCCATGATCGGTTCCAGCCCGAAGCCGGCCTCCAGGCAGGTATTCTCCACCAGCTCTCTGCCGATGTAGGTGCGCGGATACATCACAAGCTGGATCTGCTGAAGCGATGACAGCTCAATATGGCTCATCGCGGCATACGGATGATCCTCGCGGACAATCAGATGATAAGGCTCCCAGCCAAGGTCCACTTGAGTCAGCATGGAATCCCGCGGACCGGGAAGGCAGATGCCGATGTCCAGCTTGTTCTCCAGCACCTCCTGCTGAATAAGCGTTGAAGCGAAGACCTGGAGCCGTATATTGGGAAAGTCGGCATGAAATTTAACCAGCATCGGCGTTAGACGGTAGTCCAGGTCAGAGGGCAGCACCCCAAGCCGGATCATGCCACGGTTGTCAGAGCGCAGCTCATTAATCGCTGCTTTGGCATTCTGCTCATTCTGGATCATCCGGGCTGCGTAGTCCTTCAGGAGGGAACCTGCTTCAGTAAGAGCGATCTTTTTGCCGATCCGGTCGAACAGGGGCATGCCCATTTCACCTTCCAGTACTTTAATCTGCTGGCTTAGTGTCGGTTGGCTGATGCCCAGCCCCTCAGCGGCGCGTGTGAAATGCAGTTCTTCACAGACGGCCATGAAATAGTGCAGGTGGCGGGTTTCCATGGAATTCACTCCTTTCAGGATAAGATCATAGTCAATTACTATTATAATAATATAAACAATAGTATTGATCAATATATGACATCTCCGTATACTCAGGTTATATACAAAATACAGATATGGAGTGAGTGAAATGCCTTTCTTACTGTTATTCGTTGCCTTGCTGGCAGCCTCATTAAATATGCGTCCGGTAATTACTTCGGTCTCACCGCTGCTGGGTAACATTCAGAGTGATCTGGGGATGAACAGCCTGCAGGCCAGCCTGATGACAACACTGCCAGTCCTGTGTATGGGGATATTCGCACCCCTTGCCGCGAGCATCAGCCGCCGCTTCGGTCTGGAGCGCACGATCTTCGGGGCCATGGTGCTGATCGGGGCGGCGACAGCCGCACGCGGGTTCCTGTCCTCATCCTCCGGTCTCATTCTGACGGCGCTGGCAGCAGGCGTAGGGATCGGCATTGCCGGACCGCTGCTGTCAGGCTTCATTAAGCGTCATTTTCCCGGCCGTTCAGCGATGGTTAGCGTGTATTCCGCCTCAATGGTGGTGGGCGCTTCGCTCGCAGCCGGGATGGCTGTTCCGGTCTATACCTGGCTGGACAATTCCTGGCAGCTGTCCCTGGCGGTATGGGCAGTCTTGTCGCTCGCCGCGCTTCCGGTCTGGTGGAGAATAGCCGCGCGGTCCAAGCCGCTGAAGGATCAGGCTGCACCTTCCAGGCTGCCCTTGAACAACGGCAAGGCTTGGCTGCTAACCGTGTTCTTCGGTCTTATGGCCAGTATCTTCTATTCACTGACCGCCTGGCTGGCCCCGATGGCCGCATCCATGGGGTATAGCAAGCATGAAGCGGGCAATCTGCTCACCCTTTTCACCTTGATACAGATTCCGGTAAGCATTCTCGTGCCCATCCTTGTGGCCAAATTCCAGCGTCGCACGTTATGGCTGGTGCTGTGTAGTCTGTTCGAGCTAAGCGGACTGCTGCTCCTTCTGGGATCAGCCTCACCGCTGCTGAGCGCAGTAATGCTCGGCATTGGCGCTGGCGGATTATTCCCCCTGGCTCTAATGCTGCCGCTCTTAATGACGGAGCGGGCGGAAGAGGCCAGCTCCTGGTCATCGCTTAACCAGGGGGGCGGGTATTTTCTCGGGGCTTTGGGACCACTCGCGATTGGCCGTATCTACGATGCCTCGGGTTCATTCCAGCCCGCGCTGATCGGCATGGCCGTGGTCACTGTACTGATGATTGCGGTGCAGGTGATGATTGGAAGGAGCTCCCGCCAGGCGGCAGCTTCCAAGGGAACACCTGTTAAAGAGTTGGTGAAGTAGGATACACCATAGGTGTCATTCGCATGAACTCCTGCTAATTCATATTAGCGGGGGTTTTTCTTTATTTGCAGATTTACAAAATATGGAATACGTGTTATCTTATCTATGAAAGCGCATCCATGATTAGATAGATTAGGTATGTATTTACCATTTTATCATGGGGAGGAAAGATCGTTATGAAACATTGGTTCAAGAAGGCAAGCGTAATCCTGCTGGCATGTACCCTGCTGCTCGGGTGGATCTCAGCGCCGTCTGTTCATGCAGACCATGCACTGTTCACCATTGAAGGCGAAGATGCACAGCTCACCCCGGATCTACAAGTGACGACTCAGATTTACGGACAACCGAAGCCTGGTTACTCGGGAAGCGGGTTTGTCTGGATGCAGAATTCCGGCACCATTTCCTTTACAGTAACTGTCCCGGAAACCGGCATGTACACGATCTCTACCCGTTATATGCAGGAGCTGAGCCCGGATGGCAGACAGCAGGCATTAATCGTTAACGGTGCTGCGAAGGGTTCGTATATGCTGCCCTACACAACTACGTGGAAGGATTTCAACTTCGGCTATCACAAGCTGAATCAAGGCAGCAATATTATTCAGGTAAAAGCAGGCTGGGGATTCGCTTACTTCGACACCTTCACGGTAGATCATGCGAACCTGGACCCCCTGATTGTGCAGCCCGTTCTCTCTGACGCCCAGGCCACGCCCGAAACGCAGCTCCTGATGAATTATTTGACAGAGGTGTACGGGAAGCATATGCTATCGGGCCAGCAGGAGATCTATGGAGGAGGGAATGACGGCAATTCTGAGCTGGAGTTCGACTGGATTCACAATCTGACCGGCAAGTATCCGGCTATCCGCGGGTTCGATCTCATGAACTATAATCCGCTGTATGGCTGGGAGGACGGCACTACCGCCCGCATGATCGACTGGGTGAATACCAAGGGCGGGATTGCGACCAATAGCTGGCATCTTACGGTTCCCCGTGACTTCACCGCCTATCAGCTCGGGGAATTCGTGGATTGGAAGGAAGCTACCTACAAGCCGACAGAGACCAATTTTAATACAGCCAATGCAGTGATTCCCGGAACCAAAGAGTACAAGTACTTGAAGCTGGCCATCAAGGATCTGGCGGAGCAGCTGCAGATTCTGCAGGACAACAATGTGCCGGTCATCTTCAGACCCTACCATGAGGCAGAAGGCAACGGCGGATTGAACGGGGAAGGGGCGTGGTTCTGGTGGGCTTCGGCAGGCGCGGAGGTGTACAAGCAGCTATGGGATCAGCTCTACACCGAGCTTACCGAGACTTACGGTCTGCACAACCTGATCTGGACCTATAACAGCTATATGTACAGCACCTCTCCCGCATGGTATCCAGGTGATGATCAGGTGGATATTGTCGGCTACGATAAATACAACACGATCTACAACCGTTATGACGGACTGTCGGGCGTGCCTAATGAGGATGCGATAACCTCGACCTTCTATCAGCTGGTGGATCTGACTGGCGGTAAGAAGATGGTAGCCATGACCGAGAACGACACCGTCCCAAGCGTACAGAATCTGACCGAGGAGAAAGCGGGCTGGCTCTATTTCCTCCCATGGTACGGAGAGCATCTGATGAGCACGGCGTTCAATTATCCGGCCACCCTGACCACTCTGTACCAGAGTAATTATGTCATTACGTTAGATGAGCTGCCCGATCTGAAGGTGAACCATCCCAATCCCAGTGCATCTATAACGCCCGGGAACGCAGCCTTTGATAAAGCGGCCACCTTGCAGCAGGATATTTCCGTAGCGCTGACCTTACACGGGCATCAGCTGACAAGCCTGAAGAGCGGGAATTATACGCTTGTACCCGGCCAGGATTATACGGCAACTAGTACGGCTGTGATTCTGAGAAAAGCGTATCTCTCCACGCTGCCGCTCGGACAGAATGCGATCACCTTTCACTTCAGCGGAGGCAATAACGCTATTCTTACAGTGAATGTGGCAGACACCCATATTCCTGCACCCGCAGGAGATCTGACGGTCCAAGCCTATAACGGCAGTACGGGCGCTTCGACCAGCGGGGTTTCGCCCAAATTCAAAGTCGTCAATACGGGGGATTCAGCGATTTCACTCAGTGATGTGAAGCTCCGGTATTACTACACGATTGACGGCGAGAAGGATCAGAGCTTCTGGATCGACTGGTCCAGCGTTGGAAGTGCGAACGTAACCGGCACATACGTGAAGCTGGACACCCCGGTGGCCGGTGCCGATTATGCACTGGAGATAGGCTTCACCAGTTCCGCTGGAACACTGAATCCCGGCCAGAGCGCAGAAATCCAGACCCGCTTCTCCAAAGTGGACTGGTCCAACTACAATCAGGCGGACGATTACTCGTTCAAGGCCTTGGGCAGCCAGTTCGTAAACCATGAGCAGGTTACCGGGTATGTCGGTGGTCAGCTTGTGTGGGGAATCGAACCGTAATAGAGGGTAGAACAGAGGGCTGGATGAAGGGGGAACCCTGATCCGGCCTCTTTGTGTACAAGCAAAGAAAGATTTTAACCCCAAAGACGCTGTTATGGTATTCTCCTCATTCGCTTTAATTAGTGCAGCCATCATCTTTGCGCTTGTGGTTTACGATGTCTTGAGTATTCAGGACATGCTCTCCTTTGAACATCCGATAACCATGGCCTGGAGCATTGCAATCTCCTCGATCGGCCTTATACTGTTCGGCGTTATTGTAACGCCCTGTACTCCTTCAAGCTACATTGATGATACCAACAAAAGCTATCAGAAATTCCCTGTGTCAGATATATGGCCTTTACGTTCGCAGGTGCATTGATTGAAAAGTGTTGTTCATAGGAATCCTTCAGAATGTACTATACCTCTATTTCTATCAACCATGGGATGCCCATTGTAATCATAGCAATGTTATTTATAGACTAATATATTGTTATAATTGAGAATAAATGTTATATTTACTTGAAGATGCTTACAAAAAAGGAAGGAGACGGAATGAAGAGGCTAACATTTTAATAATAACGCTGAGGAGAGTGTATGTAATGAAGGTGGTACGTAATAGTTTTCTTCTACTTGTGATAGCATTGGTTCTAACGATATCTTCATCTGCCTATGCAGCTGAAGAGAATACTTCTAATGGAGATAATAAAATTTATGAAAATGTAGTTGATATTGAAACAGCAAAACTAGTAGGAGAGCGTTTTCTTCAAGAATCAGAATTAGCAGATTGGGACTAGGCAACTTTGATATTTACAGAAACATTTTATGACCTTGACGATACGGAATCTGCATACTACTTCTTAGTTGATTATAATAATAAACAAGAAGGATATGTTGTAGTATCGGCTATTAAAGATAGAGGACCAATTCTTCAATTTGGTCAAGGAGCTCTGGAATTGAACAAAGAAGAAGGGGGAAGAGGATATTTTCTCGGTCTTCAAATTGTTTATTCTGATAGTGGAAATACGTTATTATCTATGAGTGCTGGAAATGAAAAATCATCGGATCAGAACTTTAAGTTACATTCCCTCAAAAAGACCCCTGAAAGTAGTATTCCTGTTTGGAACAAATACTTATCTTCAGAAAAAACAATTTCACCAATGGTAGTTTATCCGTCATCTAAAGAACTTGCAGTATCACGAGTATGGCAAAGAAGTCCGGGAGTTAATTATCCAAAGAGTTCATGCGGTCCTGCAACAGCTGCTATGATAGTGAATTATTATAATTATGTTAGGGGTTATTCGTTAAAAGGCTCATATTATTATTTCTCAGATGCTGCTTTCATCAATCATTTGTATACTGATATGAATACAGGTTCGTTTGGGACATCACTTTCGTCAGCATATACAGGATTATTAACCCATTTAAATCATGATTATACCCTCTATTTTAGGGGGATGAGCTATAATTCTGGTGTTGGGAACTATGGAGTATACAGAGATGCAATCATGAATAATAATCCAGTTGCGATTAGATATAATTATTTTGTAAGTGAGCAATCATATACTAATTACCATTTTGTTGCGGGAAATGGGTTCAAAACAGTATCAGGTGTTGAATATTTTGGGGTTAAAGACCCTGATTATGGTGAGAACAATACAGCAACACAATGGATTAATTGGTTAACTAACGATGACGATTTCGCTTTGATTTTAACATTCCCTCAAACGTAGTTTTTGAGCAACTCTCCACTAAGTAATGAAATTATGTTATTTGGTGGAGAACACTATTTACCGGAGGTGTTATTGTGAACAGGAGGTATGGGTCAACATTAATATTGTTGGTATTGAATGTACTTGGTGTTTTTGCCGTGGATATTACTACTTTTAAGTACAGAATAGGAAGAGGGATATCGGGTAACGGAAACCCTGGAATTATAGCTTTGATAATTAGTCTGACTTTGCTTGCAATTTTGTTTATACTCTTGGTCTTCATATCTATTGACTATCTAAGAAAGCTACCCCGAAAATTCACAATGATAGTTATTCCCTCTCTTTCAATGGTCACTATAGTGTTCATGATATTTGGTGAGCTGAACAAAATGAATGTATTAGAACAAAACTTAAAAGGTTTCACAAATGATAAGGATTCGGTAGTTTTTCGGTTTGGTTGGATTAACCAATATACAAACACTCTATTTTATAATGGTTACATCTTGGGTTTCGGAATTTCTTTGGCAATACTTGTGTCTTGCCTTATCGTTAGAATCCAGTCTATTGACACCTAGCAAGGAGCTCGTCAAGTTCTAGTATTAGATCCTTAAGCTGCCTAAGCTTGCTGCTGACACTCAAATAATAGAAATTCTTCGTTCCTTCTTTACGGACATCAATGATTTGAGCCTCTTTTAGTATTCTTAGATGATGGGATACTGCGGGGCGGGATAAATGGGTTTGCTCTGTAATGTCTCCAACTCTCATGCCTAACATTTGCGATCCTCGTATTAAAGTGACTAAGATCGCCTGACGGGTCTCATCGCCTATAGCAGATAACACCTGCTGGTTCTTCTTAAACTCACTCAGTAAACGGTCTTCATTAGTGGAATTCATCAAATTCACTGCTCCTTTCGTCCAATGGTTTAAATGGTTCAACGATTTAAGGATAGCATAGCTACGGCTTAGCAGGCACATTGGGAAAGGAAATCGAGACCGATCCCTAAATAGTCCGCTATTCTACGAACGAAAAATATACTTATTATTCCATATATATGGTAGAATAATAACATAATATGGTTATTCCCCTTTTTATAGTGGCTATTAATTGTCGGAGGGAGGTCAGCAGAGGTTATTGTTGTAACCGCTTTCGTAATGTGCAATGACTATATGAACGGAGGTTTTGACATGTTAGCCAAAATGAAAAAATGCGGAGTTCACAGTCTAGCTCTGGTATTACTCGCTTCCGTTGTGTTTGGCGGGTGGAGTGCGCGGGCATCTGCGGCAACCCCGGTTACCTCGGACTTCAGATCCTTGCAGGCTTCGCAGGTCGTTAGCGAGATGGGCGCTGGATGGAATCTCGGGAATCAGCTTGAAGCTACGGTCAATGGTACGCCGAATGAGACAGCGTGGGGCAACCCCACAATTACTCCGGAACTGATCAAAAAGGTGAAAGCCGCAGGATTCAAAACGATTCGCATCCCGGTGTCCTATCTGAATTACATTGGAAGCGCTCCCGGATACACAGTGAATGCTGCATGGCTGGACCGGGTGAAGACAGTCGTTGACTATGCCTACAATGAAGGCCTGTATGTCGTCATTAATATTCATGGAGATGGCTTCAACTCGATTCCGGGCAGCTGGCTTCTGGTGAATAGCGGCAACCAGACTGAGATCAAGCAGAAATATCAGCAGGTATGGCAGCAGATTGCGAACAAGTTCGCTGGCTATGATGAGCGGCTGATCTTTGAGTCGATGAATGAGATTTTTGACGGCACCTATGGGAATCCGAATGCGGCTTATTACGCCAACCTTAATGCGTACAATCAAATCTTCGTGGATACGGTCAGACAGACCAGCGGCAACAATAGCGCAAGATGGCTGCTGGTTCCGGGCTGGAATACGAATATCGACTACACGGCGGGCAATTACGGCTTCGTACTTCCTACCGATACCTACAGATCCTCGACCATTCCTGCTTCCGAGAAAAGAATCATGATCTCCGCACACTACTATTCACCGTGGGATTTTGCGGGCGAGGAATCAGGGGCGATTACGCAGTGGGGGGCTTCAGCCACGAATCCTTCCAAAAAATCGACCTGGGGACAAGAGGATTACCTGAATTCCCAGCTCCAGTCCATGTACAATAAGTTCGTCACCCAAGGTTACCCTGTAGTGATCGGAGAATTCGGTTCCATCGACAAAACGTCCTATGATTCCAGCAATAACGTGTACCGTGCAGCCTATGCCAAAGCAGTAACAGCAGCGTCCAAGAAATACAAAGCCGTACCGGTCTATTGGGATAATGGCTATAATGGCCAGCATGGCTTCGCTCTGTTCAACCGTACGAACAACACCGTAACCCAGCAAGGCATTATCAATGCCATTATGCAAGGGATGCAATAACCTGTAGATGCTCCATCGACTCCTCGTCCCGCCGGGTGCTATACTACGAACAGGAACGAATCAGAGCGATAGCAAAGGAGTCTTGGTCTTGCAATATACTACGGAGATCAGTTGCGCAGGTTATTTGACATTGTACGAGCAACGCAGACGGATACGGTCTTTTTTAATGGATTACTTTGGAACAGCGCATATTTTTCGGGCCGAGACCGGTTTATCCATCATCGCTGCCCGGGAAGAAGAAGTATATTTCACCTGGCTACAGGAAGGCAAACCGGCCCGATCGGCCAAAGAACTGTTTCTGTTGGAATGGAGCGAGGAGCGTAACGGGACCTTTGCACTCAAGGTCAGCCTTCTTAACGGGCTAGCAGAGGACAGCAGGCAGCGGCAGTTCGAGCGCATCGTTGCGTCGATCCATCAGCATCTGTCGCATCCTCCGGCACCCTTCCGGATCACTCCGAAAGACGGGTTCATTCTTGTGCAACAGGTTCATCAGCGCAGCGACGGGAAAATCGGTTACGGCTTCTATCCCTATGCAGAGGACGAGCAGGGACGATGGCGTGACCAGCTGAGTGTGGGGTTATGGATGTATCAGGAGGATTTCGGTCTGTTCTACGAAGGTATCCGAAGAGTCTATCCGCTGCCATTGAAAGGGTTCGAGGATTTCGATCCTACCGGACTGAATCTCATCGGCCAGCCGGAGTGGAACGCGATACTCCAACACTGGACAGAACTGGCCGACAGCAATCCATCCAGCGCCGAAATGATTCAGTACGTCAGTCAGTGGACACGATCCGCGCTATCACGTGTCGATACGATTGCCATTCAAGGAAATCTGTAGCAATGGTATATTATAATGATCTGAGAAAAGCTCCTGTGATGGTGATGGTCACAAGAGCTTTTTTTGAACTTATTCAGGAAGAGCCCCCTTCAGCGGCGTGTCCAAAAATCGCTTCAGACAATTTGTTGTTTTCTATAAAAAGTAATATAAGCTTCGAGCTAGTGGCGAAGGATCGGGGTTCACCGAGTACAGTGGAAGAGATCACCCCAACTATTTGATCGCTGGAATCTATGACGGGGCTGCCGCTATTCCCAGGCCAGGTCTGAACCTTGAACTCCATTGAATTCGTGTAAATATCGGGGATTGATCCATTTTTCGATTTCCGCAGAATTGCCACATTGTCGGCAGTGAACGTTCCATACAGTGGTGTCCAGGTGTACCTCTTGGTAGTTGCTTGATTACCTGTTGGCTTATTAGGGTGGCCGATGACCGTCACCTGTTCATGGGCTGCGGGCTGAAGATTGAAATCCTTGAAATAGCTGTCTTGATAGGGCTTGGGGATCTTGTTAGCGTCCATCTTCAGCAGGGAGAGATCTTCTTTAACATCTGTAGCCACGAGTGTGCCAAGCAGATACCCGTCCGATTTTTGGGCATAAAAGGTGATTTGGAACCGTAATTTCTTTCCATTATAGTTTGCCGGGGCCACATGATTATTAGTGACGATGTATCCGCCAGGCAACATAAATCCTGCACCAATACCTATCTTTTTCTTGGTTCCTTCAGCAGATAGTACATACTTTTCTATCATAACGACACGTGTAAGATTTTTATAATCACGATAGGCTTTGTCTTGCTTTTCTTTGGATAATGCCGGGTTACTGGTGTAAGGCCGAACCTCAATGCCGGATTTGGTGACAGTCATGGACTTAATGGACACTTTGCTGCTGGCAGAAGCTGCGGCGGTATAGAGGCCAAACGTCAGAACACTAACAGCCAGTAGAGTGGAGAGGATTCTGCTCATCCGTCGAGTCATATACACTCCTCCTTTAGTTTTATACTATTGAAGAGTGAGAGATGTTGTGACGGTCAGTATGCGGAAATATAAGGGCCAACACTACAATAAATGTAGATTAATATCAGGACAAAGGAGATACAATATGCTGCCGTCACTTGCATTTCTGAAACATCAATTAGAGGGAATTCTACGCAATAAATTTGTACAGGGGCACCAAACCTCCGGTTATTTAGCCCGATTGGAGCAGCTTCCCGCAAGCTATGATGCCTATGTGGAATTCGGCCGTAGCTTAGCTGATCTTCCAATGAGAGACAATTGGTCTTACTATGAGCCGGACGATTTGGAGGAGATATGGCGGGAATGCGATCCGGATCGGCCTCTGGGCCAGATCGGAGTCTTGAATCTGACGGATAGCTCCAAGCGTGTAGAGGCAGGCTTCCTCGCTTCTGTCTGTGGTTCTATGCTGGGCAAACCGGTCGAGGTCAATCCCAGCTTATCGGAATTACGTCAAGCGTTAACTTCTGTGGGGGAATGGCCGCTGAATGATTACATTTCTGAAGAAGCTCTCCATGCTCTGGATCGTCGTCATTGGTCCTGGTACGAGACGACACGCGGGCGAATTCGTTATGTGGCACCTGATGATGATATCAATTACACATTAATGGGAATGATGGCGTTAGAACAATTCGGTGATAGTTTTACCAAAAGAAATTTAAGAGATTTGTGGTTAAATCATCTTCCGCTAAGTACAACCTGGGGTCCGGAGAGGGCCATCTTGGTCCGATCGGGGATTAGCTATCTGGAGCATGACAGGGAACGATTCAATCATGCTGAAATAGAGGCTTGGCCCGACTTCCTGGTGCAGGATACAGAACTATGCGGGGCGGCGATTCGTGCAGATGCTTATGGCTATGCCTGCCCGGGTCAACCTGCTCTTGCCGCTGAGCTGGCTTGGCGGGATGCAAGCTTCACACACCGCCGGACCGGTATCTACGCCACGATGTTCATTGCCGCTGCGATTGCTGCCGCACACGTGCTGCGCGATCCGATTGCAATAATCAGTACTGCACTGCAATTCGTACCTGGAAGGAGCCGATTCTATGAGATGACTGAGGATTGCCTGCAGATGGTCGCGAATGCAGATAACTGGCTGGAAGCTTATCAGAGGATTAACCATAAGTATGCGAACTATGGCCACTGTCGGGTTTATCAGGAGATAGGAACCCTCATTAATACACTTCGATTTGCAGAGCATGTTGGCGACGGGATATGCAAGCAGGTGATGCAAGGCAACGATACGGACAGCTTTGGAGCAACAGCCGGCTCTCTGCTCGGAGTTTATTTCGGGCCGGACAGCTTGGAGGCAAGGTGGCTTAAGCCTTTCCAGGACCGGATTCATACGGGGTTATCTAATTTCCATGAGCAACAGCTATCCCGTTTGGCTGAGCGCATGGGACGTTTGCCAGAGCTGCTGCACACCGGCGAGCATCGAATTCAACCCAGCGAGCTCTATGTGGATGAGAACACCGATAACTGAACGATATAAACATTGGGAGGGGATTGGATGCATGGAATGAAGTATTCTATTTGGATTGAAGCCGAACAATGGGCTGAAGGAGAATGGAGCATATATGATGATAACACTGATGCAATAATTACCTTTGAAGATGGCTCAAGATGGGGTGCTTCATTTTTTACATACAAGAACATCCAGAAGCTGGTTGCAAAAAATCAACAAACGGGTGAGTATTTGCAGGGTAAGTATTTTTGGGGTAGTGATATGGTACTGGTGGATGAATGCAGCCGTAAACGCATTGAGGAAGTGGTCGAACATTTGATACGAATAGGTGATTTTGAAACTATATTTAAGAATTACTCCAGTAGAAAAGGTGATTACCGTGGACAATATAAGGTCGATCAAAGCTCTAATATCCTGGAAAAAAGACCCTAGCAAATTTCCAGCAAACGAATGGTTACGGGATCTTGTTGTCGACTATGGTGAGATTAAGGATAATACATTTCATGGGGATACATGGACAGTATTAGTTAGGATCACAAGACATATCAATGGTACATGGCATACATATGCAGATGTAGCTTTTATAGTTGACGCAGCACCGTGGCACCTGCTTGAAACAGGTTACAGCTTTAATCTTTGGGCAGGAAAGGATATTGCGACAGTCAGTATTCTTTGACTATTTTGTTTTCGAATCAAACGCTCTCTGATATTTTTCATTTATCTCGCTTTAGATTGAAATGATCGCACTAATCTAAAAACAAGCTCATGTAATTTGTCACTGAGCTTGTTTTTGTGCTGGGGACTATTCTTTTCTAACAGGATAGCGCTTAGCATTATCGGTCTGTCCTAAAATATAGTCGATGCTTACGTTATGGAATTTAGCCAGCGTAATCAAGACAGCACTCGGAACATCCAGATTCCCATTCTCGTAGCGGGAATAAGTAGCTTGTGTAATGTGTAAAAGTTCAGCCATTTGTTGCTGTGTTAAATCCTTGTCTTCGCGTAAGTTGCGGATTCTTGTATACAATGCTCATCACCCAAGCCAAGTTTACTTTATGCGAAAATTGCATATTGTTATTTATGCGATTTTCGCATAAAATTTATTCATGACCGTAGGATAGTCCACAAAAGGAGGCCTGATGATCATCATTTTGGAGGATTTTTATTATGGGAAACTGCGTCCGAATGAACTTACTAAGCCAAGCAATCCTGAATTACAGAAGATTGATCAAAAAATCATTGATTCATTGCAGATGCTTAAAGAAAGACTATCCGCAAAAGATTTTGACCAAGTCGAAAAGCTATTTGATTTACAGAGTGACTCCAACTCTTTGCATTCAGCATTATCCTTTATCCAAGGCTACAAAATAGGAGCATTAATGATGATTGATGTGTTTAGCGGGGAGAAAGACTCCATCAGCGAAGGTATGTAATTAGTAGATAAGGAACCGGGGCGTACCTATGCTTCGGTTTTTTGCTTGGATTGACTTAGTGCGATCAGCCTGATTAGCTTCGCCATACTTCCGCCATGTTCAGGTTCCAGACACTCTGCCATAATACGGTAACAGAACAGAGGATGGTGTTAAATTATCCCTTAAGGAGGAATTGGCATGTTTCATAAAACGGTGACGTTGCAGCCTTTTGTTGATATTTCGGTGCATACCGAGGGCTTCGAGATCGTCTCGGCTCAATTCGGCGGCGATAACTGCGTATATGTCCTGCTGATTAAGCAGATCCCGGAACGTGAACGTGGAATGTTCGTTCCATCGGCTTTGAAGCAACCGTATACCTACAAGGTTTTGATGATAGAGGATCAATATATCGTCGATGAAATATGGATTGAGGACCAGTATTTCAATTATCATTATGTTCAGCCGCTTCGTAGACATCTGCTATTGGTTGGAGCGCGCTGCTCGTATTATGGTGCAGGTAAATATGATCTGAACGCCAAAGTGTGCGATTATAAAGGACGTACCGTTCGTGAGTTCCTGCTTGGAGACGGGATTCAGAATCTTCAAGTGACGGAGAAAGGTACCATCTGGACCAGTTATTTTGACGAAGGGGTATTCGGGAATAACGGGTGGGATCAACCTGTCGGTGAACACGGCCTTGTGGCCTGGGATGAGCATGGCAACAAATTATACGAAGATCATGTTTCGGATATTGCCGATTGTTACGCTTTGAATGTTGTCCGCGAAGAAGAGGTGTGGTTTTATTATTATACGGACTTTTTGCTCGGCTGCATCTCAGGCGGACCCAGTCAGCCCAAGGTCACGTTTATGAATCCTGAGATTTCCGGTTCGTCTGGATTCTGCACGGATGGTTGTCACTTCTTGTTCGATGGCGGTTACGGAAAACACGGAGAGTATTATTTCAAGAAAATTGAAAAATCAAGCTTGACCAAAGGGCATAAGGTGCAATTTTTGAATGAAAAATCAGAGCCCCTTGTACCAGTGACACAAGATTTTAGAGAAGATCTTGTGCTGTTCTGTGAAAATAATTTGTTGTATCAGGTGTCGATTAAAGAATTGCTCTGATTGGGCGGTGGACTGTGTCAACGAAGTTAAATTCAGACTGGAATATGAGAGTATGACGACAAGATAAGGATTCTGTAAAGGCGGGATGTTTAGTGGAAGCATCGAAGTGGATTCCTGTAGCAAACATTGAAGATGATTCTAAAATATGGGCCGGAACAAGGGTAAGGCTTTTCGATGCTGGATTGATGGTTAAGGATAAGGAAACTGACTACTATGATTATCTGGTGTCATACATCTATGCAAATGACGACTACCTGCAACTTACCAACCTGTCCAAGGGTGAAGCAGGGAATATTATCTGTGTAATCCAAAAGGACAAACCAAGCCAATACGCATTAGGTAAAACGCTGAAGGATATGATGGGAATAGAGAACGCTTATGTTCTGATGGAATAGGGTCCTTTAAAACAAGCTCCGGTGGTTCGTCACTGAGCTTGTTTGTGTGTTGCACCTCTACAGCCTGTCACTTAATTCCAGCATATGGTACAATTAAAGGGAGTGAATTCAGTGAAATTAGAAGATTACGCATGGAATAAACATGAGCAAAAATTAAAAGAAGAACAAACAGAATTCAAGCCTAGTAACCCTAAAATAAAAATTATAGATAACACCGAATTGCGCAATAAAATTGAAGAGGCTCTTGAAAAAATGCCGCAGAAGTTACTTGCTCAATGGACTTTAAAAGTAGCAACTCCTTACTTGGCTTACTTAGATGACCATCTAAAAGATGACTCACGAATAAATTTAGGGATAGACACTTTACAAAAACGAATAGACGGAAGTATTAGAGCTTCCGATTTACGGAAGGTTGGATTTGTAGTAAATGAATTGGCGAAAGAATCCAAATCAGACATTAGCAAGTATTCTGCCCGTTCATTCGCCCAAGCCATTGCAACAGGACATATGAGAGGACATGCTTTAGTGAGCAGTGATTACGCAATAAAAGCAATAAATGTATTAACGGATAACTCCACAGATTCTTCAACAAAGGAGAGGGAAAGACAATTAAATATATTACATGAATTAATCTAACCCCAAATGCTTCTGCAAATGCAGTAGCGACAGGGGCTTGATACGCTGGTCTTCTGCAATGTTCTCATATAGAAGGTGCTCCTTCTCTGCTTGTGCGAACCATTCACGTAATGCGGTAATCCGGCCTTTATTGAAGTCAATAAATTGAAAATCCACCTGTTGTAAATGCTCCATTCCGATCATGGGCTCTAAATCCCTCGCTTTCACCGCGGTGGAAATCTCACATAATCTCAGTATTTCAAGCTGCTCTGCCGTCCATAACAGATCAATATGTTTCAATGCCTTCATGTTATCCAGTTCAAGCTGTCTGAGATGTTTCATCATAGCGAAATTACATAATGCTTCCACCTTCGGCAAGGATAATTGCAGGCAGATCAGCTCGTCCATAGGTTCAATCTCATCCAGCTTCGTCAAATTACGGATGGCAGCTAAGCTAAGCATAGTCACGCTGGAGTCCGCAAGGGCAGCTAGTGAGCCTTTCAAAGTACAATCATGAATAAACAGGCACCTAAGACGGGGCATCTGACGGACAAAATCAAGGTTATAAATCGTCGTGCTCAACAATAATGTATCTAGTCCGGCAAGATCGCCGATGGGGGATAAGTCTGTGAATTTTCCATTCACCGCGAGATATTGAAGCTCGTTGAAGTTAGAAATGAAGCTTAAGCTTACCGGCTTCTGACTGGTTATGGATAAGAACTGCAACCGCTCTAACTTGCCCAGCAGACTCAGATCGGTGCTTTGGCGAAGATTTAACTGTAAGGCTGTGATGTGCTTGAGTTCCGCTAATATCTGTAACAATTCCTGGGGGTAATGCCCCTTCATATCTACTTGACTAATCGACAATACAAGATCCGGACGTTTGGCAAATACATGTTGATCTAACGCTTCCAGATCTTCAAGCTTGTCTATATCAATTACATACGAAATAAGCGCACGCTTGCGCAATTGCGTAGTTGCTTCATTCATCTTGCTTATGGTCCAAGGTGCGCCATTCATCGAGCTTGTCCATACACCACCCATACCTGATTCCCCCATTCCGATTCCTTCTGTGTAACTTAACTTCCTTCTAATGGTAAAGCAAGTCGCACCTGATTTGCAATATTTTACACCATATTCTGAGTATAAGATTCTTTTGAGGAGGCGAAGGAGATGACGATACTGCCTGTTATAGTGATGATCTTAGTATTTGTACCTTCCATTGTACTCATGGTAAGCATGCCTTATTTAACAAGAGAGACGATTAGTTTTGGGATCACCGTCAGTGCTGCACAATTCCACAGCGAGCCTCTGCACCAGATGCGGAAGTCATATGCCAGGGTTAGTGCTGCGTTACATACCATCCTATTCATTGTTTGTATCCTCTGCCTAATATACAGTGATGAACATTCCAAGCAACAAAGTTGGATTATTGTCACGTATTCACTCGCCATGCTCATATTCTCCCTGGTCATTAACATTAGCTATAATTTCAAAATGAAAAGCTTACTACCTATACTGCCTATTGCTCCGGAAGGAACGATCATGGCAGTGGACACTGGAGTTCAGAAAAGAAACATTGGCTTGTCTAGTATTTGGTTCCTCATTCATGCTCTAGTTATTGTTGTTAGTATTGTAACTGTGCTACGCCACTACAATCTGATTCCTGATCAGATTCCGATCCATTTCAACAGCAGTTGGGATGTAGACCGCTATGCAGCCAAATCTTTTAGTTTTGTGTTTATGCCTGTGATAATCCAAGTGCTCCTAACACTTTTGTTCCTATTTGAGAATTGGAGTATTCGCAGAGTGAAGCAACAGGTTCAACCCGCTGATCCTAACCGTTCCATCAGACAAGACATAACCTACCGCCGTGCCTGGTCCTATTTTATGATTACTGCAAGCTTCCTATTAGTTATCCTGTTCTCGGTCGTGCAACTAAACATGATATCTCTGCTTAACATCAATTTCGCTATCCCCGTTATCCTAATCATAATAGCCTTTATCATCCTATACGCCTTCGCCTTAACGTTCTGGGCGGGTCAGGTCGAGAGCCGCTTGGAACGATCTGCCGATAGCGCCAATGCCAGACCTGTCCATGATGAGGATCAATGGAAATTAGGTATGATTTATTTCAATCACAAAGATCCAAACCTAATCGTCAAGAAAAGGTTCGGAGTCGGCTGGGGATTGAATTTCGGTCATCCTGTCGTTTGGCTGATTTGTGTCGGAATTATTGTGCTGTTGGTTGTGGTGCGGTAATAAGGCTTTATTGGAATAGGGAGGAATCCAAGCATCAGATTGGAGTGATGGCTCTAACGTAAAACAAGCTCATGTGGTTCGTCACTGAGCTTGTTCCGCTGGCTGCATTGCAAATACTATATTTTTCTAGTTTAACAAAGGTGTTGACTTGTGATTCATGAAATAGTATATTCTTATGTGTAACCGGTTACTCACCTAGAAGTGGAGTGAAAATATGGCTTCAATCAAAGATGTTGCTAAGCTTGCTGGCGTATCCGTTGCCTCTGTATCTAGAGTGCTGAATGACAAAGGATATGTGGGACAGCATACAAGGGAAATGGTAGAACAAGCGATTAAAGAATTGAACTACAAACCCAATGAGGTAGCTAGAAGTCTGTTCAAGAAACAATCGAATACGATTGGCTTAATCGTGCCGGATATCATGAATCCTTACTTTCCCGAGTTAGCTAGAGCTGTCGAAGATACGGCTTCTAAGTTTGGATACAACGTTATCCTATGCAACTCAGATGAAGATAGAGTGAAAGAGCAGACATATCTAGATATGTTACAGCAGAACTATGTAACCGGCATCATTGTTTCGTCAAATACGATGACTGCTGAGCAGATTATAGAGCTTAATATTCCTGTTGTAAGTATTGACCGAGAAATTAGCAAAGGGCTTCCGACCATTGTTGTGGAGAACACAAAAGGGGCCATTATCGCTACCCGTTTTTTGATGAGTAAAGGATGTAGCAGAATTGCACACATCAGAGGTCCTCAAGGGGTTGTCAATGCGGATGAACGTTGTGAAGGTTATAGAGAAGTAGTACATCAGGAATCATGGTTTAATGACAGCTACATTATCGACGGAGATTATGACATGGAATCTTCGATCGAAGCAACGCTAGAACTTTTAAAGACTCACCCTGAGATTGATGGTATTTTTGCATCAAATGACATTATGGCGATTGGCGCTATGAAGGCTGCTAACCAGCTTGGGAGAAGGATACCCGAGGAGCTTGCAGTTGTTGGATTCGATGGAATCAAGTTATCTTCGGTAACGATTCCAGAATTAACGACCATTGTTCAGCCGATCTACGAATTGGGTGAAAAGGCAACAACGATGCTAGTTGGTTTAATGAATCAACAAGAAGTTGGACAAACGTATTATAAATTAGATGTGGAGCTTGTAGAGAGAAATTCAACGTAAGGAGTAGATAGAGATGGAGAAGAAACCAAAAATCACTGTTGTGGGAAGTATAAATATGGACTTAGTTACAATTACTTCTCAAGCGCCGCAGAGAGGGGAAACGCTATTCGGAGAACATTTTCAAATGAACCCGGGAGGAAAGGGAGCCAACCAGGCAGTAGCAGCGGCTAAACTTGGAGCGCAAGTCCAGCTGATTGGTTGTGTGGGTAATGATAGATTCGGTCAGGATATTGTAGCATATTTGCAAGAACAAGGTGTTAATGTGAGCAATGTGGAACCGGTTACAGATGTAACTGGCACGGCTACAATCATAGTGGCTGATCAAGATAATAGTATAATTTATGTCCCAGGAGCCAATAATCATGTAACGTCATCGTTCATTGAATCCAAACGGGATGTGATTGCAGCTAGTGATATTCTAGTCCTTCAGTTGGAAATACCGTTAGAGGGTGTACAAAAGGCAGTGCAAATTGCCAAAGAAAATGGAATTAAGGTAATCCTTAATCCGGCACCCATCCAATCACTTCCTTCAGATTTACTTAAGAACATTGATTATCTTACTCCAAATGAACATGAACAGGTGCTGCTTAGACAAGATAGAAGTACGGAAGAGTTAGATGGTAAACTCATCGTCACCATGGGCAGTCAAGGAGTTTGTATTTATGAACAGGGAGAGGGAGTAATCATTCCTGCTTATAAAATAGATGTTGTTGATACAACTGGAGCGGGTGATTCATTTAATGGTGGATTAGCTCATGCTCTAAGTAAAGGACTAAATTTAAAAGATGCTTGTAAATACGGTAATGCCGTAGCAGCCTTATCAACGACTAAGCTTGGAGCCCAAACAGGAATGCCTACCGGCGCTGAGGTTGAAGATTTTATGAATAGCCAAGGATCATTCGTCCATAAAAGCTATATATGATTGTGGCAGTTGCAAATTACAAAAGATTCTAGGAGGAATTTACAATGACAACCAGACCTATAATTATCGACACAGATCCAGGGATTGATGATGCAGTTGCAATAGCTATTGCACTTTATAGTGAAGAGTTGGATGTTCGCTTAATCACTACGGTTGCCGGGAATGTTGGACTTGATAAAGTGACATATAACGCTTTGAGATTACTGAAATTTTTCAATAAAAATGTACCGGTTGCCCTTGGTGCAGACAGACCACTTATCAAAGACCCTATTGATGCTAGTGATATACATGGCTCTACAGGGATGGATGGTTTTGATTTTGAGGAGCCAACGGAAGATCTTGTACTGAAAGAAAATGCCGTGAATGCAATGTATCGCGTAATTATGGAGAGCAAAGAACCCATTACAATCGTTCCGATTGCCCCATTAACTAATATTGCACTTTTGCTAAAAATGTATCCAGAAGTTAAAAAGAACATTGCTGAAATTGTTTTAATGGGAGGTTCAACAGGCCGCGGTAATGCAGGTGTTATGTCGGAGTTTAATATTTATGGCGATCCTGAAGCAGCGAAGATCGTATTCCAGAGTGATTTGCCCATTGTGATGGTGGGACTTGATGTGGGTCTAAAAGCTTTGGTGTACCCTGAAGATAGCGCGCAACTTAAGGTCATGAATCAGACGGGAAATATGATTTATCAGCTATTCCAGAAATACAGAGGCGGTAGCATGAAAACCGGATTGAAGATGTATGACAGCACGGCAATCGCTTATCTGCTGCAACCAGAAATGTTCCAGGTCGTAGATACGTTCGTTGATATAGAACTACACGGTTCGATGACAACCGGATGTACTGTAGTAGATTTTAAGGGGTATTTAGGGAAACCTAATAATGCCAAAGTATGTGTGGATATCGATCCACAGATGTTCAAGCAATGGTTCATGGATAGCCTGAAGAAGTGTAACTAACTGCCTACTAGAGGAGGCCCAATCATGAGTTCTAATATAATAATGTACGGCTCTGCTATTATCGCTATAGCAGTTGTAATTTATATGTTGATTAAGAAGATGGACATTAAGATTTCACTCTTCCTTATCGGTATCGTACTAATCTTAGTCAGTACTGCTATGGGGAAAGAGATCGCTGTCAAAGATTTTGTCTCAACGGGGTCAGCTTGGTTAGATCCTCTTGAAGTAATTATCACTCAGTTTAAGCAGACCTTTACTGCTGCTGGTTTTATTATTCTCCTATTGGGAGGATACACAGCCTACATGTCATCAATTGGTGCCAATGAAGTTACTGTAAGCGCATTAACTAAACCTATTTCTAAGATCAAGTCAGTTTATGTTCTGGTTCCACTGGTATTCTTATTAGGTAATGCACTGTCACTCGTTATTCCTAGTGCTTCGAATTTGGCCATTATATTACTGGCTACACTATACCCTATATTAAGAAAAGCTGGGATGTCGGCATTGACTACTGGAGCGGTTATCGCCACTTCAGCAACTATTGTTCCGACTCCGTTAGGAAGCGACAACGTAGCTATCGCGGAAGAATTAGCGAAACATTCCTCATTTGCAGGTTTGACTGTAACAGACTATGTATTTAACTATCATGCCTTGATTTCAATCCCGACTCTGATTGTTATAGCGATTACTCACTATTTCTGGCAGAAGCGGATGGATAAAAAGGCGAACCTACAGGGTCAAGCTGGAAATGATCATGAGAAAATGGATGTGGGCAATGTTGAAGCAATCCAGGGGGGCAAGTTATTTAAAACCGTATACGCGATACTCCCAATCTTCCCAATTATTCTGTTGTTAGGTAATTACGCTGTTCAACTAACAACTGGTAAATCCATAGATATTAGCGTTGAGATTGCTACCTTAGTATCCTTTGTTCTAGCTATTGTGTGTGAATTAATTAGAAATAAAGGAGATAAAAGCGTTCTGGAAAAGACGGAAACTTTCTTTAAAGGAATGGGTGGAGCCGTTCCCATTGTGGCTCTGCTAGTAGCGGCATCCGTATTTGTTACGGGCCTGAAATCGATTGGATTGGTTGAGGAGCTTCAAACAGCCATGCAAAGCATCCAAGGTAATGGATTAGACTTTATCCTGCCTCTAATCTTAGTAGTATTAACGGCTCTCATTGTTATATTGAGCGGTAGCGGTACTGCTCTGATCTTTGCCATGGTACCGCTGATTGTGCCATTGGCAGACGCAGCAGGAATTAATCCAATTTCCATTTCAGTACCACTTGGTCTGGCAGGCAACCTCTTCAGAGCGATTTCACCTGTAGCAGCAGTTATACTCATTGTTTCTGGAACGGTGAAGACAGATCCAATAGCCCTTGTAAAAAGAACATCGGTTCCTATGATTGTCGGTGTAGTGTTTATGTTCGTATTATCTATGATCGTATTCTTATAATTCGAGAAATATTAAGAAGAGCAGGTGCACTATGCCTGCTCTTCTTTGCGTCCTGATTACAACACACCCACAACCCCGTGGACTGGTATCCATGGGGAGAAGAGACCTTTGCCAAGGCTCAGGCCAAATTACTTTCCTTTATTAATAACGGTCAGGATAGTTTGGTGCAGACATTCATTTATTCCGAATAATATGGTAATATTTAATAATTAATCAAATGTTTTTTGTGATGCCAGGAGGTCGTTGTCCTAGTGAATAATATATTTGATCTATCACATTCAAAAGATATTTTAGTGCGCATTGATCAATTAATGCAAAGCGCTCAACCGCAATGGGGTCAAATGAATGTTGCTCAAATGCTAGCGCATTGCTCCTCTTTTCATGATATAGCAATGGGAAAGTCCCATTCCCCAAGAAGTTGGTTAGGAATGTTGGTAGGTAAATTTGCAAAACCCATTTTTTATAACGACAAACCACTTCCTCGCAATATGTCTACTATTCAAACCATAATGATTGTGGATAAGAGAGAATTTGAAGTAGAAAAAGAAAAGCTAAAACAAAGTATATTAATATTACAAAGTGATGGTCCTAAGAATTGTGCCAACCGTACACATCCTTTTTTCGGAGTACTCACTTCCGAGGAGTGGGGCAAAGGGATTTACAAGCATTTGGACCATCATTTAAAGCAATTTGGCGTTTAGATTAAGTCCAACTAAAGGGAAAAGATAATATCATGACAATATGCAGCCGAGAGATCGGCTGCATATTCAGCTTATGGGCAGGATAACACAAAGACATTTTTATTAACTGCGCCCTCCCCCGCCTTTTTGGGTAAACTATCCCTAGACAATACTTTACCCAAATCATTCGAAATGAGGGGACGCCCCGTGACAACTCACCAGTCACCCAATAGATTAGCCAACGAAAAATCGCCCTATTTACTACAACACGCTCATAACCCCGTGGACTGGTATCCATGGGGAGAAGAGGCCTTTGCCAAGGCCCATGCCGAGAACAAGCCGATCTTCTTATCTGTCGGCTATTCGACCTGTCACTGGTGTCACGTAATGGAACGAGAATCCTTCGAAGACAACGAAGTCGCCCAGCTCCTCAACAATCACTATGTAGCGATCAAAGTGGACCGCGAGGAGCGGCCGGATATTGATGCGCTGTATATGTCGGTGTGTCAGGCGCTGACGGGGAGTGGGGGATGGCCGCTGACGGTGCTGCTGACGCCGGAGAAGAAGCCGTTCTATGCCGGGACGTATTTCCCGAAGCGGCAGATGTTCGGGCGGATCGGGCTGATGGATGTGCTGGAGCAGATCCATACGAAGTGGGAGCAGGACGGCGAGGCGCTGGATCAGCTGGGCGATGACCTGCTGGCCGAGCTGAAGTCGCTTGATCGCAAAAACGCCTATTCCCCCGAAGCCGCAGACGGTGGCATTCCCGGGGACGAGCTGCTGCATGAGGCGTATGAGCTGTACCGGCGCCAGTTCGACGAGGAGTATGGCGGGTTCGGCAATGCGCCGAAGTTCCCTTCGCCGCATAATTTGTCGTTCTTGCTGGCCTACAGCCAGCTGCACAACCAGCCGGACGCGCTGCGTATGGTGGAGAAGACGCTGGAGTCGATGTACAAGGGCGGCATGTACGACCATGGGGGATTTGGCTTCTCGCGGTATTCTACGGACCGGGAATGGCTGGTGCCGCATTTTGAGAAAATGCTCTACGATAACGCGCTGCTGGCGAATGTCTATCTGGAAGCGTTCCAGCTTACCGGGAAGCCGCTGTATGCCGAGATTGCCGAGCAGATCTTCACGTATGTGCTGCGCGATATGACTTCACCTGAAGGTGCATTTTTCTCTGCGGAGGATGCGGATTCGGAAGGTGTGGAAGGGAAGTTCTACGTCTTCTCCCGCCAGGAGATTGAGGAAGCCTTGGGGCTGGAAGACATGCATTCATATTGCCATGTGTACGGGATTACGCCGGAAGGTAACTTCGAAGGTGCCAATATTCCGAATCTGCTGCAAGGGCTGCCGGAAGAGATGGCGGAGCGTATGGGCATGAATCCCCTCGGTCTGCGGACCCGGATGGAGGAATGGCGCGGGAAGCTGTTCGAATACCGGGAGCAGCGCATTCATCCGCTCAAGGATGACAAGGTGCTGACCTCGTGGAACGGGCTGATGATCGCCGCGCTTGCCAAAGGTGCCAAAGCGCTGCAAAAGCCGGAATACGCCAAGGCCGCAGAAGCGGCTGCGAATTTCATCTGGGAGAAGCTGCGGCGGGAGGATGGCCGATTGCTGGCCCGCTACCGGGACGGGGAGTCGGCGATTCCTGCTTATGTGGATGATTATGCCTTCCTGCTCTGGGGCTTCAGTGAGTTATATGAAGCCACGGGACAAGCGGTCCACCTGGAACGGGCGCTGATCCTTAAGGACGGGCTGCTGGAGCTGTTCCATGATCCGGACGGAGGAGGCTTCTTCTTCACAGGTCATGACGGGGAGGAGCTGCCGGTCCGCCCGAAGGAATTGTATGACGGAGCGATTCCATCCGGGAATTCGGTTGCGGCGAAGCTGCTCTGGAAGCTGTCGGTGATCACCCAGAATATTGAGCTGAAGGGTATTGCCGAGCGTACCGCAGCGGTATTGTCTTCAGCAGCGGCAGAGTATCCGCCGGGTTATGCGATGTATTTACAGGCGCATCTGACTATGGTCACAGGCGGCAGGGAATGGGTACTCTCCGGCAAAAAAGAGGACCCCGCGCTGCACGGAATGCTGGCCCAGGCTCAACAGGCTTATCTGCCTGACGCTGCGCTGATCGTCAACTGGGAGGGGGACAGTGAAGGGATTCTTCGTCTGCTTCCGCATCTGGAGGACAAACCGGCGATCCGAGGCGAAGCGACGGCCTATGTCTGCCGGAATTTCGCCTGCCGTGCGCCGCTTACGAATATAGAGGCGGTTAAAGAGCTACTCGCTTCCGGCAGCCTGGAGGTGTAGTGCATATCACAAAGAGCAGCCCGGATTAGGGGCTGCTCTTTGCGCATCCATCAAGGGCTATCTGACGAAGGGGGCATAGGAGGAATCCTCAGGTATCGCCTGCGCGGCGCTAATCATATATTCGGTCATTTCTGCGATGATCAATTTACCGGGCCAATGGTCCGGCAACAGCTCATCCGGGAGATAAGGGTCGGCCATGAACAGTCCGCTTAACTCCTCTCCCATCTGCAAATAGAGCAGGAATAGCTGTAACGGCTGCCCCGACTGAAGCGTCTTTGACATTAGCGGAGCGAATTCCTCCTTCAGCCAGACTGATTTCTTCAGGTATAAGGCTTCTATGTCGTCCAAATGCCAGATGGCCCGCGCTCTGAGCGGTGTAACGGAGCCTTCCAGAAATTGGCCTTGCAGGATGGACACTTTGCCTTCCAGCTCCAGCTTCTGGATCTGGGCAACGACTTCGTTCTGGTAGTTCCACGGTGAGACATACACACTGTTATATAATAGCCCGTAACCAAGCTGCCCGAGCGCAGTGCGGAACAGGTCGCGCTTCTTGCGTTCGGATTCGGGAACCTCCAGCATAACCACATCCCAGGTATGATCCCACTGCTCCTGATAACGGGCAGGCTTGCTGTTAATCGCTCTAATGTAGGCGAGGCCCTCGGCAGTGACGTTATACCAGGAGCGTGCCGGGGAAGCGATATAGCCCTCTTTTTTCAAGCGGGATAGGGCATTGCGGATATAGGTGGAGGTGTACCCCCTGTGCTCATAGATCTCGACGAACTGCTGGGCGCCCATCTGCTTCACCTTGGATAACAGAAACAGCATTGTTTTCTCAACGGACAGCAACTTCTTCACACCTCTCTTGACAGCTGGCAGGAATAGATATATCATAAAAAAGAACGAACGTATTAATTTATGTTATATTAGTCGATCGCACTGCTGTAGTTGGATTCAGAGCAACTTGGTGTCATTGTATCGTAAACTTTGGGTTTTTGCACGATTCATTCCTTAGTGCCCATTGTAATCTAATCATGAAGAGGAGAGGATATCCATGAAAATTACCTACCACGGCCATTCCTGTGTTCAAATTGAGGTGAACGGCAAATCGCTGATTATTGATCCTTTCATTAGCGGCAATGCGGCGGCAGTAACGAAGGTTGAGGAGATTAAGACCGATGCCGTGCTGCTGACTCATGCCCATATGGATCATATACTGGATGCCGCGCCGATTGCCAAGAGCAATAATGCTCCGGTTGTAGCTATTGTGGAGCTGGCCGGTTACCTCGAATCCACAGGCGTCCAGACGATTGGGATGAACATCGGGGGGACGGTAGATCTTGGGTTCGCCAAGGCGACGATGATCCATGCCTTCCATACCTCAAGCATTACCCTCGAAGATGGACAGAGTATCTATGGCGGCACACCGGCGGGCTTCATTATTGAGGCAGAGGGCCGGACGATTCTCCATGCAGGCGACACAGGGCTATTTGGAGATTTGAAAATGTTCGGTGAGCTCTACGAGATTGATCTGGCCATTCTGCCGATCGGCGGACACTTCACCATGGGGCCTGAACATGCGCTCATCGCTGCCAAGTGGCTGGGGGCAAGACAGGTACTTCCGGTACACTACAATACCTTCCCTCCGATCCGTCAGGATGCGGGGGCTTTCGTCCAGGCGCTGGAGGAAGCGGGGATCAGAGGTTCGGCGCTTGGCTATGGAGAGACGCTGGAGCTATAGAGCAAGCTGGACATAACGAACAGCCGTTTTTTGCTTCTGCAAACAAACGGCTGTTTTTTTATCTTCATGGGAATAGGGGAAATGTCTAAAATATGGTATGTTGGATGCTAAGCAGCTCAATGAGCGGCAGAGTGTTCCTGGGGAGAGGGGAATTATAACGATGAATAATGTTCTAAGCAGTATCCGCTGGCAAGAGCAAAGTACTGAGGGTGAAGGGCTTCTGGCACAGGCGGGTGAGGCGGTTATCACCCCGATGAAGGGAGGGCTGGAAGCGGAGGTGCATAGAATTACACTGCCGGAGACGGAGCTTGTGCTGAAAATCTGGAACCGGGAATCCCGGCCGGATATCTCCATCCAGTATAAAGTGCTGCAGCAGCTGTACCGGCAGGACTGCGCAGTATCACAGCCGTATGCCTGGGGCCTGGACCCTGAGCAGAATCAGGTTCTGTTGACCAGCTTCGACGGAGAGCCCGTTAAGAAAGTGAATGCCTCCAGTCTAAAGGTCATAGCGCAAAATCTGCTGGATATACATAAGCTGCAGCTCGACTCATCCACCGGCCTGCATGTTCCGGCCTATGATTTCGCAGAGTACTTCTTCCCTGCGTGGGCGGAGCAGCCAGAGTTAAGGACGCTGGCTCTGGAATTGGCCGGTCAGGCAGGGATAACCGCTCACCATCTGATTCATGGAGACTATCATCTGGGCAATATTCTGGAGGCCTCTGGAGCATTCACCATCATTGATTGGACCAATGCCCAGCTTGGTGATCCCAGATATGATATAGCTTGGTCTATTTTTCTTTTTGGAGTGTATGCAGGGGAACGGAACGCCACGGCTTACAGGTCGGCTTTTGCCGCGAGCAGCAGTTATAGTCCGGCAGAGCTGGAGCTATTCGAGGCGCTGGCTGCTCTGCGCTGGCTTCAGCTCCATCGAACAACAGGTGTACCGCTTCAGCTGAACACGCTGCCGGTTGTACGGACGCTTCTGCGGCAGAACAGGTATGTGCCGGATAGTCTGTCCGAATCGCTGTAGCTGATACTTACAGGAAATCCCCTGCCATAAGTATCTATTATCCTTCCATTCCTCACAGCAACGGCTACGCCATCCCTTAAGGACGGCGTAGCCGTTGCTGCTTGATCCAATGAATATGAAGCATGTTAGGGGTTAAGCTACTTCTTACGCTCAGGATTCTGCGGCTTCACCCGGGTGGGCCGGGTCACCCAGTTGCTGCGGTTCATAGGCTTCACGGTATCAATCCGCTCATTCGTCACTTCGGCGCTGATGTTCTCTGCCGATGCCGTCTCGGTGCTGTCCGTTTCTAAGGCAGCCGGGGCTTTTTTGGACAGTCCGGCACCGTTATGCTTGCCTCTGTTCCATACTTTATTCTTGCTCATCGGGTACACTCCATTTCTGTTCGCTTATGCTTAAACCATATCATAAGTAACACTAAGCACAAAAATCTGTTTTTAACAAGTTATAAATTGTACTATTGATTTCCTTGAAGGGTAACTATAATGGTATAGAATTGAAAGGAGAGCACTCTGATGCCCATCAAGATTATTACGGATAGCGGTTCCGATCTACCCCCCGACTACACCAAGCAGTATGATATTTCCATTGTCCATTTGCCGGTTCATTTCGGCCATGAGCTAATGCCCGATGATATGGACGCTAAGGATTTCTATTCGAGAATGCATGAATCGAAGGAATTGCCGACGACAGCAAGCCCAAGTCCGCAGACCTTCCTGGACAGCTTCAAACAAGTGGAAGCAGGCACTGACATTCTGGTCATCTGCATGTCCTCCAATATTAGCAGTACTTATCAGACCGCATTGATTGCCAAGGAGATGTATGAGGAAGAAGGACATCCAAATGCGATTGAAATTATAGATTCCAAGCTTTTTTCAGGCGGATTGACACTCATTGTGGCTATGGCGGCCAAATGGTCGCTGACGGCAGCCAGTCTGGCCGAACTGAAGGCTAAAGTGATGGACAAGGTCGAAGAGACGACGGCGTACTTCACACTGGATACACTCGAGAATGTAATCAAAGGCGGACGGCTGAGCCGGATCTCCGGTGCTGTGGCCTCCGTGCTGAACATTAAGCTGCTGCTGAGGATCAGCGACGAGGGAGTCGTGGAAGTGGTCGAGAAGACCCGTGGGCTGCCAAAGGCGCTGACTCATCTGCTGGCGAAGCTGGATCAGAAGCAGCATGATTATGAACAGGCGGTCATCGCCATTGTCCACAGCAATTGCGAGACGCTGGCGCTGGAGATCAAGCAGCGTATTCTGGAGAAGCATCCCTTCAAGGAGATTCTGCTGTCCACCATGGGACCTGTAATGGGAACTTATGCCGGTCAGGGCGGAATTGGAGTTGCTTTTTAGGTTGCTGAAGCAGGCCTCAATGGAATAACTGAATAGCTAAGCCGTATACAGAGAATTCCTGGTATACGGCTTTTTAGTCTGGAGTGGGATGGGGGAAGAGTGTTGCCAGGACGGGGGGCGAAGGGACGGCAGCAGACGGCTAGGCACCTATGACTGGGCAGGTGCATAGAATGGAGCAAATCCATTTATACGGAGGTCTAACCCCTATGACAACTCAATCCGGCCAGCAAACGGCGGTTATCTATCAGGCAGACCCTGCGGTAGTTCAGCATTTGAACGGTGTCCGCGATTCGCTTCACCAGTCCTGTAAGCCTTATCTGAATCATCAGGTGCAGGTGCAGACCGTTGACGGTCAGATGCATGAAGGCACCCTTGCCGGTATGGACAGCAAGCATCTGTACCTGACCGTGACGATAGCCACTGATCCGAGCCGCGGATATTACAATCCATACTATAAGCCCTATCCAGGTGTGGGTTACCCGGGTCAAGGATATCCGGGTCAAGGCTACCCGTACCCGGGTACGGTGAACAGCAACGTCATTATGCCGCTGGTATTGTTCGAGCTGCTGGCGATCTCGTTACTCTAACTGATCGTCACCATGCCCTGATTACACGCAAGCTAACAATAACCGGATCAGCAATAGCAGGTCCAATGTACCAACAATAAAGGGATGACCCGTCAGCCGGGTCATCCCTTTATGTGTAGTAATTTGAATGTGGTTGAGTACAGCTTGTCCACAGAACCCTTACGCGGTGGTAACCACCGCTGTGATCTCTTCGTCCAGCTCCAGCCGCACCTCTTCACGGTAGGCCCGGATGCCGTATTCGCTGTGCAGGTAGCGCAGAATGGCCTCAATCATATTGGATTCGACCAGGAACTGGCTGCGGCCCTGAATCCAGACCTCTGCGGTGTACCCGGTATCTTCGTCCCAGCTTAGCTCGACCCGTACTTCCTCCACCCGTACCGCTTTGCGTTCCGCCATATGCAGGCAGATCGCGTTGATAATCTCGTCCATACTGAGTACGGTAACACCCATTAGTAACGTCCGTCTCTTTCCTGCAGTCTGCGCCGTTCCTGTCTGCGCTTGAAGAACGACATGATCAGCATAATTACGAAGTAGATCGCCAGCATGTTAATGAAGAATCCGATGATATTTCCAAAAGCGCCCATTCCGGCGAACATTCCGCCGAACAGGAGTCCGGCGATACCGCCGATCATCAGGCCTTTCATCAGTCCGCCGCCGCTGAAGAATCCGCGTTTGGTATTCGCTGCTGTGCCTGCTGCACTACCTTTGGTGCTATCGCTTTGTTTCACATTGTTGGTTGTTGATTTCTTCGGGGTGGTCGTGAATCCCCGACTTCCCGATTTGAAGCCTCCGCCGCGGCGGGCATCTGCGAAGTCAGGAACTGTGACGGCAAAGAACAGAGTGAAGGCCATGACGATCATCAGTACACGTTTCATTGGTTTCATTTAGTACAAGAACCTCCTAGAAGTATGGTAACACCCGTTTGCGGGGTGTTGTCCGGTAATACGCAGAGCGGGGGCCAAGGTTTCAATTTTTAATAATCACAAAACCAATTAATTGATAGCGTACACATGCCTGGGTACACAAAAAATGCGCGGGTCCGGGACCCGCGCAAACAGCAGTTTTTAGAGAGTTGCCTTAGGCTTCGCGTATCCGTCCGACACAAGCTCAAGCGCTCCGGTAGCCGGGTCGATGATCATGCCGTGAATGGGTACGTTAGGGGGGAGTAAGGGATGGCGCTTAATCAGCTCCACAGTCTGAATTACCCCTTCCTCTACGTTGTCAAACCCGCGCAGCCATTTCGTCAGCTTAATCCCCGAATTCTCCAGAGTACTGAGTACTTCCTCGGACACGCCGCGCTCCTTGATGGAGTTAATCATATGGTCAGCATTCAGGGAAGCCATGCCGCATTCATAGTGGCCGACGACAATCACTTCGTCCGCGTCCAGTTCGTATAGCGCAACCATAACGCTGCGCATGACGCTTCCGAACGGCTGGGAGATTATGGCTCCGGCATTTTTGATGATTTTGACATCACCGTTCTTGAAGTTCATTGCTTTGGGCAGAAGCTCAACAAGCCGTGTGTCCATACAGGTGATGATCAGCATTTTTTTATCCGGGAAGCGGCTGGTCAGATAGCTCTCATATGCTTTTTCCTCTACAAAATGCTTGTTGAACTCCAAAATGTCTGTAACCTGACTCATAAGCCATGTGCCTCCTTAAGATTAAACTGTAATTCATTGTACTGCGTCTTGCGGCGAATATAAAGGTCTTCCTGCATTCTAATACTGCCAAGTTTCAGCGGCTTTTGCTTCCGCATCCTATGAGCCGCTAACTACTTCAAATTTGAAGAGCTATAGCCTGAATTTGATTATAACTATTTAAAAAAGTATCATCAATAGGAGTAGATAAAAAAACAAGGCAGGTGCTCAAAACATGGAGAAGCAGATCCAAGAAGAATGGGATAAATTCAGTGAGCTATTATTCAAAATCAGAGGCTATTATGAAGCGATCGGGTTACTGGGCTGGGATCTGCGCACGGGTGCGCCGCGTAAAGGTGTTGAGACGCGTTCAGCCACGCTGGGTATGCTGAGTGCAGAGGCGTTCAAGCTCCAGGTATCGGAGGAGATCGGGGCGTATACAGAGTACTTCAGCCAGCCGGAAGTGCTGAGCCAGTTGAACAGCAACCAGAGTAAGATTGTTAAAGACACCCGCAAAGAGTACCAGCGCAGCAAGAGCATTCCCTCCAAAACCTTCGAGGAGTATTCCGTCCTGACCGCCCATGCGCAGACGATCTGGGAAGAGGCCAAGGATACCAATGATTTCGCCTCCTTCGAGCCTTACCTGAGCAAGATTGTCGGATTCAAACAGGAATTCATTGATTATTGGGGCGTGCAAGGCTCACGTTACGACACCCTGCTTGATATGTATGAACCGGATCTGACCGTTGACAAAGTGGATGCGATCTTCACCCGCCTGCGCAGCCGCCTAGTTCCGCTGGCCGAAGCGATTAATGCATCGCCGAACAAGCCGGATACGGAATTCCTGAGCCAGATCTTCCCCAAAGAGCAGCAGGAGAAGTTCGGTCTCTTCTTATTGGAACAGATGGGCTATGACTTTGAAGCGGGGCGTCTGGATGAGAGCGTGCATCCGTTCGCGACAGGCCTGAATCCCGGCGATGTGCGCATTACCACGAACTATCTGCTCGATAATGTGACCAGTTCGATCTTCAGCTCCCTGCATGAGGGCGGACACGCCCTGTATGAACAGAATTTCGGCGAGGAGCTGATCGGCACACCGCTGGCGCAAGGCGCATCCATGGGGATTCACGAATCCCAGTCCAGACTATGGGAGAATATGATCGGCCGCAGCCGGGCCTTCTGGCAGCGTTACTACGGCGATCTGCAGCAGCATTTCCCTGAGCAGCTTGCAGATGTGGAGATGGAGGACTTCTACCGGGCCATCAACAGTGTAGGCAATTCCTTCATCCGGATCGAAGCCGATGAGCTGACGTACAACCTGCATATTATTGTTCGCTACGAGATCGAGAAGCTTATTTTCAACGAAGGACTTGAAGTGAAGGATCTGCCTAAGACCTGGAACGCGAAATATCAGGAGTACTTGGGAATTACACCGCCGACAGATGCGCTGGGCGTACTTCAGGATGTTCACTGGTCCGGTGGAGACTTCGGTTATTTCGCCTCCTATTCACTTGGCAACATGTATGCGGCCCAAATGCTTCATACCCTGCGCAAGGAGCTGCCGGAGTTCGATGAGCTGATTGCCGCCGGCAACCTGCTGCCGATCAAAGAATGGCTCACGGACAAGGTGTACCGATACGGCCAGAGCCTGACCCCTTCGCAGATTATTGAGCAGGTCACAGGTGAGCCGCTGAATCCTGATTATCTGGCAGATTATCTGGAAGCGAAGTATACCGAGCTGTATCAGCTTTAGTAAGCTGGAAGGACTTCGAGGAAAGGGCTATAATAGAAGGAAACCGCACGACGGAAGGAATATGGTATGGCAAATACTCACACTTACAGCCGCAAGGAAGAAGTTGCAAATGCGGTTACACACGGGATCGGCGCTCTGCTCAGCATTGCTGCGCTGGTTCTGCTGGTCGTGTATGCGGCCCAGAACGGCACAGCCTGGCATATCGTCAGTTTCTCCATTTATGGGGCGACGATGCTGATCCTGTATTTTAATTCAACAATGGTGCATAGTCTCAGGGACGGCAAGGCGAAGGACTTCTTTGAATTCCTTGACCACTCTTCGATTTACTTATTCATTGCCGGAACGTATACACCGTTTATGCTGGTGGCGATCCGCGGCCCGCTGGGGTGGACCTTATTTGGCATCGCCTGGGGAGTAGCGGTATTCGGCATCTTTTTCAAAGCTTTTTTCGTCAAAAAATTCCTGTTCATGTCAACGATATTCTATATCGCTATGGGCTGGATGATCGTGATCGCCTGGAATCCGCTGTCAGAGGTGGTGGCAAGCGGCGGGATGACTCTGCTGATGATCGGCGGACTGCTGTACACTCTGGGCACCGTGTTTTACGTCTGGAGGGGCTTCCCTTATCATCATGCCATCTGGCATTTGTTCGTGCTTGCCGGTACCATTCTTCACTTCTTCGTTGTATTGTTATACATCCTTCCTATTCATTAATAGGGCAGGAATTTACCGCCTTACGGCCAGTTTTGGACAAAGAATAAGATGACAAGCAAAAAGGCTTGACATCTTTCTTTGTTTTCGGTATCATAAGGGACGTTGTGAAGCTGTAAAGTGTTTTTCCTTGACGAAGGGAGTGCCCTTAATGAGTCAGGAGAATAGGCTCGAGAAAACCAACCGGATCAACCTGTTATTTGCATTCTATGAACGGCTGCTAACTGACAAGCAACAGACGTTTCTCAAATATTATTTCCATGATGATTTCTCCCTGGGGGAGATTGCAGCGGAATTTGAAATTAGCCGTCAAGCTGTGTATGAGCATATTAAGCGGGCGGAGCAGGTGCTTGAGAATTATGAAGAGAAGCTTGGACTGCTGTCCAAGCATGAAGACCGGAACAGATATCTGGAAGAACTGCGCAGACTGCCTGATACCGGGATGTCTGAGCAATACAAACAGCAGTTCATGGAGATCATGGACCGGCTGCAGGGGTTAGATTAGCATGAAGGGAGCGAGCCGCCTATGGCATTTGAAGGTTTAACCGGAAGATTGCAGAATGTGTTCAGCAAACTGCGCGGTAAAGGGAAAGTATCCGAAGATGACGTAAACGAAGCCATGCGTGAAGTGCGGCTGGCTCTTCTGGAAGCCGATGTTAACTTCAAGGTCGTCAAGGACTTCGTGTCCAAGGTGAAAGAGAAGTCCGTCGGCACGGAAGTCATGGACAGCTTCACACCAGGCATGGTGATCATCGACATCGTTAACAAGGAACTGACCGAGCTGATGGGCGGAAGCCAGGCGAAGCTGGCTAAGTCGAACAAGCCGCCGACTGTCATCATGATGACAGGTCTGCAAGGAGCGGGTAAGACCACCACTTCAGGCAAGCTGGCGAAGCTACTGCAGAAGGGCAATCACCGTCCGCTGCTCGTAGCGGCTGATATCTACCGTCCTGCTGCGATCAAGCAGCTTGAGGTGCTGGGAGAACAGATCAAGGTTCCGGTCTTCTCGCTGGGTGATCAGACGAGTCCGGTTGAGATTGCCAGACAAGGTGTTCAGCACGCGAAGGATAACAACCTTGATTATGTAATCATTGATACTGCGGGCCGCCTGCATATTGATGAAGAGCTGATGGAAGAGCTGAAGCAGATACATAACATCGTAACTCCAGACGAAGTATTGCTTGTAGTCGATGCCATGACTGGTCAGGATGCCGTGAATGTGGCTGACAGCTTCAACAAGCAACTGGAGCTTACCGGTGTAGTGCTGACGAAGCTTGATGGTGACACCCGTGGTGGTGCCGCATTATCCGTCAAGGCTGTAACCGGCTGCCCGATCAAGTTCGCCGCTCTCGGTGAGAAGATCGACGCGCTCGAGCCGTTCCATCCGGAGCGGATGGCTTCACGGATTCTCGGCATGGGAGACATGCTGTCGCTGATCGAGAAGGCTCAGGCCAATATCGATACCGAGAAAGCGAAGGAAATGGAACGTAAGATGCGTAATGCAGAGTTTACGTTCGATGATTTCCTGGAACAGATGGATCAGGTCAAGAAGCTTGGCCCGATCGACCAGATTCTTGATATGCTGCCCGGCATGAACAAAGCCAAGGGCATGAAGGATCTGAAGGTTGATGATAAGCAGATGGGCCGTGTCGAAGCCATTGTGCATTCCATGACCAGAGCCGAGAAGGCCCAGCCTGAGATCATCAACCACAACCGCCGCAAGCGTATCGCTGCTGGCAGCGGGACCAACGTCGCCGAGGTGAACCGGCTCATCAAGCAGTTCGATGAAATGCGCAAGATGATGAAGCAGTTCTCCGGCATGATGGGCGGCGGAGGCGGCAAGGGCGGTAAGAAGAACGCTATGAAGCAGCTTAAGGGCCTTGCCGGCAAGGGCGGAATGAAGTTCCCGTTCCGTTGATCTTAATCTCTAAGATTTAAGGTTTACCCATAGATCTGATATAGTACAACATCAGAAGATCGAACAGTCTTTTGACTTTAATCTTTTGATCTTGATCTTAATGTTTAAATCTCTTCCTCTCGTTACCAGGGAACGCCGCTAGTCAAGCGTATCCCGCAGGGAGGAAAAGCGGTCTTTCCCCGAACTCTTTCCAAGTCCCGCTAATCTGAACGCCTACGCCAGTTGCACTTAGCGGGTGTCCAGAGGGCAGAGCCCTTGGGGCCCTCCCTTGGGGAAGGGAGGGTTTGGGAGGGATCGAAAAAGGGTTTATCTTAAACAATCCCCTATATTCCGATATTCTTATAAGGAGGTGAATTTCGTGGCAGTACGTATTCGTTTGAAAAGAATGGGTGCACATAAAGCGCCTTTCTACCGTGTAGTGGTTTCCGATTCCCGGTCCCCTCGTGACGGTCGTTTTATCGAGGAAATCGGTTATTATAATCCGATTGAAGTACCGGCAGTCGTTAAGATTGATGAAGAGAAAGCTCTTAAATGGCTTCAAACAGGTGCACAAGCATCTGATACCGTCCGCAACCTGCTTTCCAAAGCTGGCGTGATGAAGAAGTTCCATGAGCAGAAGCTACAGAAATAATGACTGATTGCGAGGGTCCTCTATGGAAGAATTAGTTGGTGTTATTGCTAAGGCTTTAGTGGATCATCCAGAGGACGTGGCTGTGCGGACCGTGGAGAAGGATCACCTGATTGTCTATGAACTTTCCGTGCATCCTGATGATGTCGGTAAGGTCATCGGCAAGCAGGGGCGGATCGCCAAAGCGCTTCGTACCGTAGTCACATCTGCAGCAGTCAAGAGCGATAAACGCGTTACTGTGGATATTTTATCTTAAGGATGCGCACAATGAGGGGCTAGGGATAGTATATCCCGGCTCCTTTTTGTTGAAAATATAAGAATATGTGAAGGAGAGGAACATATGACCGAAGAGTTAACAGTAGGCAGACTGGTAAATACACACGGAATCCGCGGGGAGATCAAAATCCTCTCGCATACCGACTTCCCTGAAGTGCGGTTTGCACCCGGCAAAAAGCTGCTGCTGATTCCTGCAGACGGCAGTCCGAAATTCGAGGTTACGGTAGAATCGGCCAAAGAGCATAAAGGAATGTATATTGCCAAGCTCAAAGGGTATACGAATATTAATGAAGTTGAAAAATACAAAGGCAGCATGCTCAAGGTACCGAGTGATGACCGGGTGGAGCTGCCGGAGAACGAATATTACTTCCACGATATTGTGGGTTGTGAAGTCTACACCGAGGAAGACGCTAACCAGCCGCTGGGAACAATTACGGAGATTCTGCAGCCCGGTGCCAATGATGTCTGGGTGGTGAAGCCTGCGAAGGGCCAGGATATTCTGATTCCGGTCATTAACGATGTTGTGCTGGATGTAGATATTGCGGCCAAAAGAATCACCGTGCATATTATGGAAGGGCTGCTTCCATGATCCGGATTGATGTGCTGACGCTTTTCCCTGAAATGTGTGAAGGCGTATTCGGCACCAGTATTCTGGGGAAGGCCCGTGATAAAGGCATCGTTACGCTGAACGCGGTTAACTTCCGCGACTTCTCAGGCAACAAGCATAACAGCGTGGACGATACGCCGTATGGGGGAGGGGGAGGCATGGTACTGAAGCCTGACCCTATCTTCGCAGCGGTGGAGCATGTACTTGCGCAGACTGGGGCTGACGAGGAACAGGCGGGAACTGAGGAGATAGCCGCAGTGAAGCCGCGGATTATTCTCATGTGCCCGCAGGGCCGGACGTATACTCAGCAGGTCGCTGAGGAGCTGGCCCAAGAGCAGCATCTTATCTTCATCTGTGGCCACTATGAGGGCTACGATGAGCGAATCCGTGAGCATCTGGTGACAGACGAGCTGTCGATTGGCGATTATGTGCTGACCGGCGGGGAGCTTCCTGCCCTGACCGTGATTGATTCTGTAGTGCGGCTGCAGCCGGGGGCGCTGGGCAACGAGACCTCTGCAGTAACGGATTCTTTCAGTACCGGTCTGCTGGAATATCCTCATTATACCCGTCCGGCTGAGTTCCGGGGCTGGAAGGTGCCGGATATGCTGCTCAGTGGACATCATGCCAACATCGTGGAGTGGCGGCGCGAGCAGGCATTGCAGCGAACCCTCGAACGCAGGCCGGATCTGCTTGAGAGTGCGGAGCTGACAACGAAGGACAAGCAGACGCTGAAGCGGCTGCAGGAGCAGGCAAGCCTGGAGCAGAAATAATGATAAATTTGGGCTTAAATAGAGTCATAGCTGGCGTCTTTTTAACGTATATTACGTTAGGGAGGCGTTTTTTGCTGTGTTCTGAGAACCGGGAACGGGAATTACCAACTAGAACGGATAGGCATAGAAGAAGTTTTGCCAGCGAAATAAATACGAGCAGATGTGCGTCAATACCCTTTTTCTAGGGTAATGAATAGAGGTGCCGCAAGTAGACATGCAGCTATAGACGCAGCTAGCTTAATTATCGAAAGGAATGACTGAAGTGACTACGAATACGCATGAACCATTCAAGCCAGCCGTGGACACTGTCCACAAGGAAGCGGAGCCGCTCCGCACGGTAAGCGATATTATTGATTTTTATAAGAATCGCAAATCGTAATCTTATAATCCAAGTAATCTAAGAAATGAATTAGACCCTGGAAGCAGGTTCAATAGGCTCAGTAATACAGCAAATTCCACAAATAACCGCTGAAGACAGACGAACCCGAGGTTCGCCAGCTTTGGCGGTTATTTGTTTGCTGGAGCGTGGAGAGTGCAGGCCAACAAAAAAAGACCGTCCGAAGACGGTCTCTCTACCCGAGGCGCTAGTTTGTAACTTTGATCCGTATCCCGCGCCACCAAGGCTAAAAGGTTCAGCCGTTGGTCCGGGTAAGGGATACGTTCAGCATGTCATGCTTGATGTGAACGCACCTCCTTTCCTTGTGCCAAGAGTATAGCATAGCTTTTACGGAAAATCCATTGAATTTTAATAATAATCTAAAAAAATATAAAACTCCTATTTGAAACTGGAGGGCGGGTGCGGTATATTAAAAATAGAAGCAGAAAGTAACCGCATAGTGGCATATTAGGCCAGCGGCTAACGTATCTTATTCATGGGTATTCGGTTGAGATTGCAATGTCGGGGTATAGCGCAGCCAGGTAGCGCGCACCCTTGGGGTGGGTGAGGTCGCAGGTTCGAATCCTGTTACTCCGATCAGCGCAAAAAACACTTCCGTCAAGGCGTCGTGCCTTGGCGGAAGTGTTTTTACAATAGACTATTAAATTACCGGTAGGCTATATCCTGCCCCTATCCTCATCCCGGCGGGTAAGCATGATTACCCCGGTAACGAGTGAATATAAGGCAACAACCATAAGCAATACAATAGCCCAAGTATAATTGCGTACGGTGTAGGTGAGCGAAGCGAAAATAATAAACCAGGCGATCCGCAGTACTCCTTCATTGATGAAACGTCTGCCAGCTGTACTCATGATTCCTGCCTCCTTATGGATTGTAGAATATTGTTCACAATCGTAAGCGGTTAATTTCGTATTTGTACTTTAATAGTACCCCTTTTTACACAAAATTGATACACAATGTTCACAAGTACTTGATTTCACAGCTATTTTAGTTATAGACAGTTGCCTCATGACTATAGCCGTTACCGGCTTATCCCTCCCCTCATAAGATACAGAAACACGATTGAGGAGGAAAGAGCAGATGGAAGCTTATTATAATTGTCTCCATTGCAAAGATAAGCGGGTACGTATCATGACAAAGGACGGTAAACGTCACGAAGGAATCATCGTAGATGTGGACCAGAATAATGTGTACTTGAAGACAAAAGGCAATGGCAGAATGAAAACCTCGGCATTCTATCCGGGCGGTGCGGGGAGTTATTATGGCGGCTATTATGGCTATGGCAGTGAGATCCTTACCCTAAGCTTGTTCACGCTTCTGGCCATTGCTCTGATCTGATTGCCGCATACACGTAAAAAAGTGGGCTCCTGAAGGTCAGGAATGCCCACTTTGTGCCTGATGGAAACGTCTGAGGTTATGGATTAACGGAAATGGCACCAATTTCTGTGCTTAAGGACACCAGCGGACCGCCGCCGTTGAAGTCATTCTCTTCGCCGCTCACAACGCCGGATATATCGCCGAGTTCACTGCGGGCTTTCACGGTACACTTCATTAAATCTGCCAGATCGGCAGTGATTGTGCCTATATTGCTCTGGGCCTTGAGGCTGCTGCCTTTGTCCATACCGGAAATTCCAAGCTCAATACTTCCCGTATTCGACTCGACACTGGATTTGCCGGTAATGACCGAATCTTGAAGGATGATGCTGCCAACATTGCTGCTGATTTCGAAACTCCCCTCAAGACCGCGGAGCTGAACGGTGCCTACATTATTCTCAATCTCAAATTTGCCGACGGTATCCGGAAGCTCAATTACATAATTAATACTGAAATTGGAGTCTCCGTATTTCTTCTGTGCCCAGTCCCAGAGACTCTTCTTCGTGTTATCTGTACTATGAGTAGAGACGATTAGCGCGTCCCCCTTATGTTCAATAGATACTTCTGCATGATCCAGCACGCCCGTTACCAGCTTGTGATCCGGCTGCTCATGAACAATAACAGTGGCCTTGACAGAGATCTCGTCACCGGAAGCAGGCATTACTACAATCTCTCCCAGCGCGTTATCAAGCTTAAGTACAGAAGCCGAATCTGCAGGCAGGGAGGTGGAGAATTCCCGGCTGATCCCGTTCTCGTTAATTGTGTCTTGAACCATGTCCGTTGTATGCTGGACAACGTCGCCTAGAGCGACAGTAGCATTGCTGAGACCCTGCTTAACGGCTTCAGCCGCGTCCTGCTTGAAGGTGCCGGATATGCTCTGTTCAAGCTGGTTATCTGCAGCCTCTTTGCCGGGAAGCTCTCTGCAGCCGGCCAGTAATGCAATAGAGAATACGGCCATGGCTGCAATTATTGCTGTGCTATGTTGTTTCTTCAATATATATACCCTCCTAAAGGTTAATGGTTGCTTATGTATACTCAAGTATTATATATTATGGGAAAACATTGAATAACAGGCTGGCGGCGGGTTGTGGTACTGGACCATAGTCCAGTATGGCTGTGACTTGAACGTTACAATATGATACACTGGCGTTAGATCTAAAGACCGGAAGTATGAAGCCTGGCAACTGGAACAGACCGGCACGGAAGCAGGCCGGCACAAGGTCTGTTTACTATTTTGACTGATGAAGTCAGAGGAGCGGATGAGCCAATGCAATATGCGGGAGTCTTGATTATTTTGTTGGTTGGTGCAGTTGTCTATGTCGTGTACCGCAACCGGATGAGCCAAGAGCAGTCTCATGCGCCGGAGCCGGGTAAGGCCAGCAATGTGATCTCTATGGAAGGTCACCGCAGAGCCAAGCAGAACGCTGCGGATCAGCTGTGCTCTTCCTGTAAGAAGAAGAACGGGAAGCTGATTTTTTATGCCCAGGATGATGGAAGTGTGGTCGGGCTCTGCAAGGATTGCAAGGCCAAAGCGAAGAAACGGGATATGCTGCCGCTTTGATTAAACTAAATATTACTATTGCACAAGCCTATGTTTTATGATATTATTATTTCTGTTGTGTGGAATACGGTGGTCCTCTGCGGATAATGAGGGAGAGCAACGGCTCTCCGGAAGAGGCAAGAACACCTGTACGGAAGGAGGAAGTCCTTAATGAATATCCTACAAGCAATTACACAAGAGCAACTTCGTACTGATATCCCGAGTTTTCGCCCGGGTGACACTTTGAAGGTGCATGTAAAAGTTATCGAAGGAACTCGTGAGCGTATCCAGTTGTTCGAAGGCGTTGTAATCAAACGTCGCGGCGGCGGAATCGGTGAGACTTTTACGGTTCGTAAAATCTCTTATGGTGTTGGTGTGGAAAGAACATTCCCAGTCAACTCCCCTAAACTCGAGAAAATCGAAGTGGCTCGCCGTGGTAAAGTGCGTCGTGCGAAGCTGTACTATCTTCGTGACCTGCGCGGTAAAGCTGCAAGAATTAAAGAAATTCGTCGCTAGAATAGTGACAGGGGAAAGGGGCTTGAATTCAAGCCCCTTTCGTTTATTTCTTTGAAATCTACGACTAACATTGAACTTACACATATGTGCCTTAGGAACAGCTTCTCCGAAAAGGCCTCCTGAAGGAGTAATCGCGGGGGAGTTTTTGGCAGGAGCTTTTTTGTATTGTATAGTGGAGATAACAAGATATGGAGAGGACGGTGAACTATGCAGCAGGATTTGCAGCCAGGGCAAGGCGAAGTGATAGAATCTAACGGCCAGAGCCCCCAGAAGCCTAAGAATGAAGTCCTGGAATGGATTAAAGCGATAGCAATTGCATTGGTTCTGGTTATTCTAATACGCTGGCTTTTGTTCAAACCGTTTATCGTAGACGGGCCTTCTATGAAGCCTAACTTCCATACCGGTGAACGTGTTATTGTAAACGAAATTCTCTATGATATCCGTAAGCCGCAGCGTGGGGAAGTTATTGTGTTCCATGTGCCCTCTGAAGGCAGAGACTTCATCAAACGTGTCATTGGTGTCGCGGGCGATAAAGTTAAGGTTGAAGGGGATGTCGTTACGGTGAACGGGGAACCTGTGAACGAAACGTATATCCAGGGCGCGATTGATGAAGCGCATAATAACAACATTTTGTACAATGATAAGAACTTCCCGAATGAAAAGTTTACAGACGACACTGTGCCGGAAGGACATGTGTTTGTGATGGGGGATAACCGCTCCGACAGTACAGACAGCCGGATGATCGGTTATGTGCCGCTGGGTGATATTGTCGGCCGTGCAGACCTTATTTTCTGGCCGGTGAAGGATATCTCATTCATTAATCATTAAGCTGACAGAAGTCAAAGGAGGTGACGGCAATGGCCATTCAATGGTTTCCTGGTCATATGACGAAGGCTAGACGGCAAATCGAGGATAAGCTGAAGCTGATTGATGTTGCAATAGAACTGCTTGACTCCCGTCTGCCGCTTTCCAGCCGCAATCCGATGATTGACGATATTTTGCGGGACAAGCCAAGGCTGATTATTCTGAATAAAGCGGATCTGGCCGATCCGGAAGCTACACGCAAGTGGCTGGCTTACTTTAAGGCGCAGGGTCATGTTGCCTATCCGGTAGATGCTTCTACCGGGAGCGGGATCAAGGAAATTCCGGAGCAGGTCAAGCTGCTGCTGAAGGACAAGATCGACCGGCAAATTTCCAGAGGCATCAATCCGCGCGCAATGCGGGCATTGATCGTAGGAATCCCCAACGTAGGCAAATCGACTCTCATTAACCGGATGGCAGGAAGAAGTATTGCGATTACCGGTGACCGCCCGGGGGTTACCAAGGGACAGCAGTGGATCAAAACGGGCGGTAATCTGGAGCTTCTGGATACCCCCGGTATTCTCTGGCCGAAGTTCGAGGATCAGACGGTAGGCTATAAGCTCGCAGTCACCGGAGCTATTAAGGAAGAGATTCTGAATATTGAGGATATCGCCTTTTATGCGGTGAAATATCTGGTGAAGGATTACGGAAGCCGGTTCCAGGAACGCTTCGGTATCGACAAGCTGCCTGAGGATCTGGAGAACCCGGACGAAATCGTGGCTGTTATGGAAGCAGTCGGACGTAAGCGCGGGTGTCTGATGAGCGGCGGCCGTGTAGATCTGGAGAAGGCTTCACGCGCACTTCTGCATGAACTTCGTGCCGGTAAGCTCGGACGGTTCACGCTGGAGACGCCTTAATAGCAGAGAGTGTTGTGTGGAATGGAAGAGCCATCCGTGAAAGTGGACTGGCTCTTTTTTGCGTGGACAATTAGGCAGGGAATGGAATTCTACAACGTGTTTGGTTATTGGAATAGGTGATTGCAAAGTGTTGTAATGAATGCAACATGGATGGATAGCTGCCTGTGTGTTCAGGTCGATTGTTGCAGGAATTGCAGGATATGTCCCGTTAAGCTGCTTGAAGGAGGAGAATTGCTGTTTTTTATACAACTTTTTTGGAATTGCGCAGTATTAATGAAGGGAAAGTTGCATTTGGTGCAGAATATTTAGTTCGGATATTGGGGTTAGATAGGAATTATGGGAATTATAAGTTCCCTTGAGATTCGTAGTTGTCATATATTCGTAGGATGATCATAGATGTAGCTTAGTTTAATTTTAATGGGCAGGTGGAGAGACGGTGAGTGAGATTGATATGCTTTTTTATGAAAAAGAAGGCTGGGAGCAATCCTTCCGCCATATCGCGGGTGTGGATGAAGTGGGCAGAGGCTGCTTGTTCGGGGATGTGGTGGCTGCAGCGGTCATTCTCCCGGCGGGGCTGATCATTGAGGGAGTGGACGACTCCAAGAAGCTGACAGCCAAAAAGCGTGACGCCTTGTATGAGATCATCATGGAACAGGCGCTCGCTGTAAGTGTAGGGCATGTAGAGTCCACAGTTATTGATGAAATAAATATTAAGCAGGCTGCGCGACTGGCGATGCGCAAGGCAGTAGAAGGATTAAGCCAGCAGCCGGACTATATGCTTATTGATGCGGAGAAGGTAGACTTGCCCTTGCCGCAGCGTTCCATTATTAAAGGGGATGCCAACAGTCAGTCGATTGCTGCCGCTTCGATTGTAGCCAAGGTTACACGCGACCGGCTCTGTGAAGGTGTGTGGGAGGAATTATACCCGGATTACGGGATCAAAGTACATAAAGGATATGCAACCAAGCTGCACCGTGAACAAATCAAGACGCTGGGCGTAACGCCGATGCACCGGCGCAGCTTCATCGGCAATATTCTGGCTGAGCAGGAGCAGTTATCTTTATTCTAATGAAGTTACGCAGATAATCACAAACGAACGCAATCTACCGATATAAGTAGAAAGGGAAGGGAGGCGGACAACATGAATATCGGATCACTGGTTCGTAGTTTGCTCGGTGACAGCAAGGCGGGAGAAGCTAAAGCTGTCGAGCTTAAGCAAGGTCAGGTTGTTCGCGGGGTTGTGCTGAGCGTATCGGATTCAGGAAAAGAAGCTGTGGTGCAGATTCAGGGAACGCCGGTGCGGGCGGAACTGGAAACACCACTGGCAGCAGGACAGACGCTGAACCTGCAGGTGGGCGCGCCCGGAGAAGGTGGTTTGCCGGTGCTTAAGCCGGTCTCACTAGGGGAGGCGGCCCTCGTCTCGGCGCAGAGTATGGGAGAGGCCATCGAATCGCTTGGACTTGCCAATTCCAAGGCTGGACGGGAGATTGTCCAGGCGATGCAAGCCGGAGGCCTGGCCTTCACCAAAGAGACGGCAGCGAAGCTGGATGCGGTAATGAATGCCAAACCTCCGGGCGTACCTGCCTCAGAGTGGCTGGAGGCGGCGGTGATCTCAGTGAAGCGCGGGTTGCCGGTGACGGCTGAGACAGTGAGAGGATTGCAGCAGGCCGTATTCGGACCGAAGCTGCATCAACTGCTGGCGAATCTGGAAGCGGAGCTGAACGTATGGGCGCAGCAAAGTGCTGATGGTGAAGGCGCAGGTGACACTGACGGGATGAGCAGACCAGCGGCTGGATTGCTGACAGGCGGAGCAAAAGCGCCCATAACTGGCAACACGTTAGCCATTGTTTTCCCGGGAGCGACGGCAGATTTGAATGCTCAGGCGGTAAAAACAGGCGGGGCGGGAACCGCTGCTTCTGGCCCTGCTGGCAGCATTGGTAATAATGGTAGTACGGTGCAGACTTCGGGCGCTAATGGACAGGCTGTGCTGGCGCAGCCAGGAGATGCAGATGGTACGGGAGCTGCCGCTGGATTGCGTGACGGTACAGGGAATGTAGCGGGAATGCGTGACAGCGCGGGGAATGCTGCTGGAGCGCGAGAAGGCGCAGGGAATGCTGCTGGAGTGCGTGATGGTACAGGAACTGCCGCTGGAGTGAGAGAAGGCGCGGGGAATGTAGCGGGAGCGCGAGAAGGTACGGGAACTGCCGCTGGAGTGCGAGAAGGCACGGGGAATGCTGCTGGAGTGCGAGACGGTGCAGGGACTGCCGCTGGAGCGCGAGAAGGCGCAGGGAATGTATCGGGAGCGCGAGAAGGTATAGGCAACGCAGCAGGGATACGTGACGGTACGGGGAATGTTGCTGGAATGCGAGAAGGCACGGGGAATGCTGCTGGAGTGCGTGACGCTACGGGAACTGCCGCTGGAGTGCGAGACGGCGCGGGGAATGTAGCGGGAGCGCGAGAAGGTATAGGCAACGCAGCAGGGATACGTGACGGTACGGGGAATGTTGCTGGAGTGCGGGACGGCGCAGGGAACGCAGCTGGAATGCGAGACGGTGCGGGAGCCACAGTGGCAGCGCGTGAAGCTGCGGGACCGGCCCTGCTCGCGAAGCTGCAGGGCGTGCTCTCCGAGCTGCGCGGCAGCCTGCCGCAGCTCGCTGCCGTGCCCCCCGCCTCCGGCGCGGCGGGCGGCAGCCCCTCCCCAGCGGCTGCGCCGCCGCTGGGGAACACAGCCCCGCCAGCACCGGCGGGGCAAGACCCGGTCCCCGCTGCACCGCGCGGGGACACTGCCGCCACCCAGGGGACAGACCCCTGGGTGGGGCGGATCTTGAAGCTGCTCGGTGCGGAGCACGAGCAGCAGGTCTTGCGCGGCGGCGGAGCGGGAGCCGCGCCGGTGGCGTCCGGCGGCGCAGAAGATGCCGCCGGGACGCTCAAGGGCGTGCTGCTGCAGGTGCTCGGCAGCAGTGAGATCCCGCCTGCGGTCAAGGAAGCCGCGGGCCAGCTGGTACAGCAGCTGACGGGTCAGCAACTGCTGCTGAATACGGACCGCACCGCGCCGTTCGCGCAGGTGACGATGTTCCTGCCGCTGCAGGGGCCGGACGGCCGGGAGACGGCCTCCGTCCACATCCAGTCACGGCGCGGCCGCAAAGGGGAGCTGGATGCGGCGAATTGCCGCCTGTGGTTTGACCTGGACATGAAGCAGCTGGGCCAGACGATGGTGGATGTGCAGGTGGTGGACCGGATTGTCAGCCTGAGGCTGCATAACGATCAGCCTTGGGTGCTGGAGCTGCTGGAAGGGCGCCGCGAGGAGATCAAGGCGGCGGTGGAATCCATTGGTTATCAGCTGTCCAGCCTGCGCACCGACCCGTTACCGGAGCTGAGTGTGGCGGCAGCGGCGGCCAAACCGTCCGATTATGCTCCGAATGAGTACAAAGGAGTAGATTACCGCATATGAGTGAGTCTGAGCAAAAGGTTCCGCAGAACCTCAAGAAGGCGGTGGCCCTCAAATATATTCCGGGTCAAAGCGAGGCTCCGGTAGTTGTCGCTAAGGGACAGGGACCGGTAGCTGATCTCATTCTGCAAAAAGCAAAGGAAAACGGAGTGGCTGTGCAGGAGGATGCGGCGCTGGTAGAGGTTCTGTCAAAGCTTGATCTCGATCAGCAAATTCCTCCTCAGCTGTATCAGCTGGTAGCGGAGATTCTTAGCTATGTGTACCAGAGTGACCGGACCGCCGGGGAACGGAGACAGAAGTGAACGCCCGGGCGGACGGCGGAAGCTACACCCGCAAAGAGAAAGGCGCCGCTGCCGAGCAGGCGGCAAGATTGTACTTGACTTCAAGGGGGTATCTGATCAAAGAATGTAACTGGCGCTGCCGCAGCGGAGAGCTGGATATCATTGCAGAATATGAAGGGGGACTGATCTTCATTGAGGTGCGTAGCCGGAGCGGATCAGCCGCGCAGGGTACCGCAGAAGAGTCGGTCGATGAACGCAAAATCCGTCAGGTGAGAAATACAGCTCAGGTATATCTACATATGCAGAATATGCATCAGGCAGTGATCTCCTTTGATGTGATCGCTGTGCAGCTTAATGCGGATTTGAGCATTGCCTCGCTCCGGCATATCCGGGAGGCATTTTAGCTTTTTGGCTGTCCTTTACAGGACGGTGTAGTCGTTTCCGCTTGAAATATGCCTTCTATTTCTCGCTGAAACGTACGATAATCCTTGACATAAGCTGGACTTCATGGGTCATTTCTCAAAAGAAATGGGTAAACATTAGTGTGACTTTTAATGCCACCATGAGGAGGGCTGCCGGAATGAGGAATCAACCAATGAATATACAGGTAAGCTTCACTTGCCAATATTGCGAGCATAATGTAGTAGCGGAACTTGGCGCAGAGCCCTTATCAGTTGTACACTGCAGTAATTGCAACAAGACATTTACCGTTATGCGTCCTGCAATAGCGGAAGAGATATTGATTGACTGGGAGAATGAAGCATTATTCCACAAGATGCGTGCCGAGAAAACCCAAGACAGTAATAGCAGCCTCTTGTCGCTGGTCATCAATGTGATCGAGCTGCTGACCTGGCGGGATAAGGGCAATGGACAAGTAGAGGCGATTAAGGAAATGCGCCAATGGCTGATCGAGCATGAAGAAGCCCCGCCGGTGGCAGAATTAATACAAATGGATGTGAACCGGCGAGCGGGCAAGCGGAATTGGCGTGAATAAGGCCTAAATGGCGCTGGCGAAAGGGGAAGATGTATTGTCCAGAGTGTATTTTACCTCAGATCATCATTTTGGCCACAAGCTGATCATAGATTTTGAATCGCGGCCTTTTGCGGATGCCGAGGAGATGGACCAGGCGATGATTGCAAGCTGGAATGCTGTGGTCGGCAAAGAGGACAAGGTATTTCATCTGGGCGACTTCTCCTTTTTGAATCAGGTGGATACCCGAAATATCGTAACTGCCCTGAACGGTTATAAAATACTGATTCTCGGCAATCACGACCGCGGGCGCGGACGGGCCTGGTGGCTTGCAGCCGGGTTTGACGAGGTCAGTGAATACCCGCTGATCTATAAGGAGTTTTTTCTGCTCTCTCATGAGCCTATGTATATGAACAAGCATATGCCTTACGTGAATGTGCATGGACATATTCATGGGCAGAGGTATGAAGGCAATCATCATTTTAACATTTGTGTGGAGCACTGGAATTACACTCCGTTGTCCTTTGAACAGATAAGAGATGCCGTTACTGCCAGCGAAGAGGGCTGAATTAAATGATACTTTGGTCATAGATGCACAATTATGCAAGACTAATGAAGCTGCTGTTTTGTGCAGCGGGTTATGCGCAATAATCCTTGCATAGTGTGTAAGGTTCTGAGTATACTGAAATGAATAGAGCTGTCGGAAAAAGAGGAAGCACCTTTTTTCCTGGAAAATGAACGCCTCGTGCGGGCGTATTTCTGGAGAAGAGGTGTTTTTTGGTGTACGGAAAAATGAATAGCGCATGTTTGTATGGTATTGAGGGTGTAATGATTGGAGTAGAGATTGATCTGTCGAACGGCTTGCCGCAGACCCATATCATAGGCTTGCCGGATTCGGCCGTCAGGGAAGCCGTGGAGAGAGTACGGGCAGCCGTGAAGAATTGCGGATACAGCTATCCCCAGCAGCGGGTTACGATTAATCTGGCACCTGCAGATCTGCGAAAGGAGGGATCGGCATTCGATCTCGCCATCGCCCTGGGGATTCTGACAACAAGCGGCCAGCTTATTATGCCGGATGCCGGGAAAATGCTGCTTATCGGAGAATTGGCGCTGGACGGCAGTCTGCGTCCGGTAAATGGAGTATTATCTATGGTTGAGGCTGCGCGCAAGGCCGGAATAGATGCGGTACTAGTTCCGCCAGGCAATGCTGCTGAGGCTTCCTTAGTATCGGGGATGATTGTGTATACGGCCGGACATTTGCAGCATCTGCCGCAGCCGGGCCAGCTTCTGCCGCCGATTCCGGCAGAGCCATCCGAAGAGTCCGCTTCCAGCCAACAGCAGGCCAGCTTGCCGTTTCCGGTAGCTGTGAGCATCGACGCCTCCTCCAGGAAGCGTCCACCGGTCCTTGTCCTGGAACTGGACCATTTGAGATACAAGCCGGTAAGAGTATCCGGTCAATTGCAGCGACCTCGGCCAGATCATCTAATGATGGAAGATTACAGCGATGTAATCGGACAGAATCATGTGAAGCGGGCGCTTACGATTGCTGCGGCCGGGATGCACAATATTATTCTGATTGGACCGCCGGGCACGGGTAAAACAATGCTAATTAAGCGGTTACCCGGCATCCTTCCTGACCTTAGCGATACGGGGTCGCTTGAGGTGATGAAGATATTCAGTGCTGCAGGGAAGCTAAGGGATGCCGGTGGAGATTTATTGCGCAGCCGCCCGTTTCGTTCGCCCCATCACACAATCTCGGCAGCCGGATTGATCGGCGGCGGGGGAATCCCGAAGCCCGGGGAGGTTAGTCTTGCGCACCGCGGCATTCTTTTTCTGGATGAGCTTCCTGAATTCTCCCGCACCGTGCTTGAAGTGCTCCGCCAGCCGCTGGAGGACGGGGTAGTGACGATCAGCCGGGCCAGGGCCACCTTCACCTTCCCCGCCCAGTTTCTGCTGGCTTGTTCTATGAATCCCTGCATGTGCGGGTTCCTCGGCAATGGCAGTACGCAGCAGCGGTGCACCTGCAGTCAGGCCAAAATCGCCCAGTACCGGGCCAAAATCTCAGGCCCGCTGCTGGACCGGATGGACATGCAGGTTGATGTTCCGCGCCCCAGGGAATGGGACAGAGGCGCGCTTCCGGTGTCAACTGCACAGATGCGGGAAGAGGTTCTGCGGGCTCAAGCTGTTCAAGCGGAACGTTACAGCCGCCTGCCGATCTCCTGGAACAGCGAGCTGTCAGGGGCGGCATTGCGAAGGTATGCGGCGCTGCATGCTGAAGAAGAACTGCTCCTGAATAGTATCCTGGAGAGCCTGGGGCTGAGCATGCGGGCGCATGACCGGATCATCAAGCTGGCCCGTACGATTGCCGATCTGGAGGGAGCGGCTGATATCGGCGCGGCGCATCTTGCCGAGGCGGTCCAATACCGCAATCTGGACCGGCAGGTGACGGCAGAGGAAGAGTAATACTGAGACTGTCCAGAGCGAAAAGGGGCGGATAAGCCAATGCCAAATACCCTGCCCGGGGCCGCCGGTCAGGGTATGGACTCGCTGAAATGGCTATTACAGAACGTTCAATTCCACTTCAATATTACCGCGGGTAGCGCGGGAGTAAGGACATGCGCCGTGGGCTGCTTCAACGAGCTGCTTCGCGGTCTCGTGGTCCACGCCTTTGACCAGCACATCCATCTTCACAGCAATGCCGAAGCCGCCGTCTTCAACTTTGCCGAAGCTTACAGTAGCTGTTACTTCGCTGCCTTCGATCTTCACCTTACCCATGCGGGCAACCATATTCAGGGCGCTGTCAAAACAAGCGGAGTATCCTGCTGCGAACAGCTGCTCAGGATTCGTGCCTTCGCCGCCGGCGCCGCCCATTTCGCGCGGAGTGCTGATGGTAAGGTTCAGCTTAGGACTTTCCGATTCGATGTATCCCTGTCTGCCGCCCACCGCTTTTACTGTAGTTTCATACATTTTCTGTTGAATTGTCATCATTATAAATCTCTCCCGTTCGCGTTAAATTGTATTTTACACAACTTAATTTAACACAATTAAAATAAAAGTCAATCTATTTTCCACTATTAACATGATATTATGTATGAATTGTGATAAACTAATGTCACAAAGGCAGGTGAAGAAGAAATGCAAAATGAAACTACCACAACCCCTGAGCTTATGCTGGAGAACCAGCTCTGTTTTACGATTTATGCCTGTTCGCGTGAGTTCACGAAGTTATACCAGCCCCATCTGGATAAGATCGGATTAACGTATTCGCAGTATCTGGTGATGCTGGTTCTCTGGGAGAGACGGCAATGTACGGTCAAGGAGCTGGGTGAAGCGTTGTTCCTGGATTCGGGCACACTGACCCCGCTGCTGAAGCGGCTGCAGGCAGCAGGCCTGATATTGCGTGAGCGGTCCCTGCAGGACGAGCGGAAGGTCCTGATTTCTTTGACGGATCAAGGCTTGGCCCTGCAACAGGAAGCGATGTGTATTCCTGGCAAAATGGTTGAAGGCACGATGCTCTCCCCCGAGGAGTTCATCGGTCTGCTTGGACAATTCAAGGGCCTGCTAAACCGGGTTCATGAGGCGAATATTAGCAATTCCAAGTAGTCTATCACTCCATTGTCAATGCAATCGTTCGCATTCCGGCATGAAACCGAGCGAAAATGTATGTATAAATAGTGAAAGTTTTTAAGGAAAGCGCTTATAAAACATGTTACAATATTCTGGGTTTCACATTCTGGCATATAGGTAATTATAGATATCACTATTGTGATAGGTTCTATATGCTACTTGCAGAGAACAGTACCGTTTGAAAGTTGTGTATATCAGGCGCAGGTTCTCTGCTTGTACCGGGATATTGCCGGTTTACACCGGTCTGGGCCCGGCTTTGGACAATCAAAACGGAATGCGGAATGGCCGCAGGCTGCCTGCACAGGTCACCGCAATACTTTAGGAGGCTTCCGGAATGAATATCCACGAGTATCAGGGAAAAGAAGTACTTAAGAAGTATGGCGTAGCCGTACCGAACGGAAAAGTAGCTTATACAGTGGAGGAAGCAGTGGAAGCTGCCGCAGCGCTGGGTACCCCGGTTGTTGTAGTCAAAGCTCAGATTCATGCAGGCGGACGCGGCAAAGCCGGCGGCGTCAAGGTGGCGAAGAACAGTGATGAGGTTCGTGCCTATGCGGCGGAGATCCTCGGCAAGACACTGGTTACCCATCAGACGGGACCCGAAGGCAAGGTAGTGAAGCGGCTGCTGATTGAAGAAGGCTGTCAGATTGTTAAAGAATACTATATCGGACTGGTGGTGGACCGTGCTTCCGGACGGGTAGTCATGATGGCATCCGAGGAAGGCGGCACGGAGATCGAAGAGGTGGCTGCTACACATCCCGAGAAGATCTTCAAGGAGATCATTGATCCGGCTGTGGGCTTGCAGACCTTCCAGGCACGCAAATTAGCTTACAGCATCGCCATACCTTCTGAGCTGGTCAACAAAGCGGTCAAGTTCATGCAAGCGCTGTATCTGGCTTTTGTGGATAAAGATTGCTCAATTGCGGAGATTAATCCGCTGGTGGTTACCGCAGACGGGAATGTGATGGCGCTTGATGCCAAGCTTAACTTTGATTCCAACAGCCTGTTCCGCCACAAGGATATACTGGAGCTGCGCGATCTGGATGAAGAAGACGTCAAAGAAATTGAAGCCTCGAAGTTCGATCTCAGCTATATTGCCCTGGACGGCAACATCGGCTGTATGGTGAATGGTGCAGGCCTGGCGATGGCCACTATGGATATCATCAAATATTATGGCGGCGAACCGGCCAACTTCCTCGATGTAGGGGGCGGTGCGACGACCGAGAAGGTTACGGAAGCTTTCAAAATCATCCTGTCGGATGACAAGGTGAACGGAATTTTTGTAAATATTTTCGGCGGAATTATGCGTTGTGATGTGATCGCTACAGGGGTAGTCGAAGCAGCAAGACAGCTTGGCTTAACCAAGCCGCTGGTCGTCCGTCTTGAGGGTACTAATGTGGCGCTGGGCAAAGAGATCCTCGCCGGTTCGGGACTGAATATTGTTGCTGCCGATTCAATGGCCGACGGTGCCCGCAAAATTGTTGCTCTGGTGTAATATTCGACAATAAAAGTGAGGATGTGACCTAAGGCATGAGCATTCTTGTAGATAAAAATACAAAAGTCATCACCCAGGGAATTACCGGCGCTACGGGTTTATTTCATACGAAAGGTGCGCTGGATTACGGTACTCAGATGGTCGGCGGTGTAACCCCCGGCAAAGGAGGCACCTTCGTTCAGATTACGCTTGAGAATGGTACAGAGGCCAGTCTTCCGGTATTTGACACGGTAGTTGCGGCCAAAGCAGCCACGGGTGCAACCGCAAGTGTGATTTATGTACCGCCTGCATTTGCTGCTGATTCCATTATGGAAGCGGTGGATGCCGGGCTGGAGCTCGTCATTTGTATCACAGAAGGCATTCCGGTGCTGGATATGGTTAAAGTCTCAAGATACATGGAGGGCCGCTCCACGGTGTTAATCGGTCCTAACTGTCCTGGGGTCATTACGCCTGGAGAATGTAAAATTGGCATTATGCCGGGTTATATTCATAAACCGGGGTATGTGGGTGTAGTCTCGCGGAGCGGCACCTTGACCTATGAGGCTGTTCACCAGCTGACAGAGCGCGGAATCGGACAATCCTCGGCGGTAGGCATCGGCGGCGATCCGGTGAAGGGTTCGGAGTTCATCGACATTCTGAAGCTCTTTAACGAAGATCCCGGCACCAAGGCTGTCATTATGATCGGAGAGATCGGCGGTACGGCAGAGGAAGAAGCTGCGCTGTGGATCAAAGAGAATATGACCAAGCCTGTAGTCGGCTTCATTGGTGGTGTCACTGCGCCTCCGGGCAAGCGGATGGGCCATGCGGGGGCAATTATTTCAGGCGGGAAAGGGACGGCCAGTGAGAAGATCGCTGTGCTGGAGTCTTGCGGCATCAAGGTGGCGCCAACGCCTGCCGAGATGGGCTCTACCCTCGTCAGTGTGCTTGAGGAACGCGGCATTCTGAATGCCTTCACAACCCACTAGAATACTGCTTGCAGATTTTGCACATTAGTCACAGCTTTTTCTGCTGAAGCAAGTATAATATTCTTAAAGGTAAGCAACCTTTTGTCCCGGTAACGCGGATGAAAGGTTGCTTTTTGTGTTGGCGGGGCTTGCATTTCTGAGGCCTATATTACAAAATAAGGAAGGCTGGCCCTTCCGCTTAGGAGAGAATACATATGGAAATTCGGGAGCTGCTATTCGGTCTGAATGAAATGGAAGGGATTGGCTGGAAAAGTATCGACAAAATACGCCGGGCAGGGCTATTGACGAATGCTGTCTTCTCGTGTTCTGCTAAGGATTGGGAGCGGGCTGGAATCAGCAGTACAATGTCAGTCCGGCTTGCAGCAGAATTTAATGAAGCATGGGTTCTGAAGCGCCGCTCTTTAATGAAGGAAAGCGGTGTAGCCATGGTGACGATTCTGGATGAAGGCTACCCTGTTCAATTGAAGGAAACCCCGCAGCCGCCTTGGGTTTTGTATTACCGCGGCCGTCTGGAGCTGGCTTCCCGCCCTTCAGTCGCTATGGTCGGAACGCGGGTGCCCACTGCCTATGGGCGCAAGGTGGGCGGGATGCTGGCCGGGGAGCTAAGCGCAGCGGGTCTCACGGTTGTCAGCGGTCTGGCGAGAGGGATTGACAGTGTCAGTCATGAAGCCGCGCTTACCGGCGCTGGAGGGACCATTGCTGTGGTGGCAACCGGGCTGGATAAGGTCTACCCGCCGGAGAACCGGGAGCTTGAACGGCAGATTTCGCGTGAAGGTCTGGTTCTAAGCGAATATCCGCTCGGAACGCCAAGCCACCCCGGATTATTCCCCCAGCGTAACCGGATAATCGCCGGCCTGACGCTGGGAACACTGGTGGTGGAAGCGGACAGCCGCAGCGGTTCACTGATTACCGCCGATGCTGCGCTTGAAGCGGGCAGGGATGTATTTGCTGTGCCGGGTCCGCTGACCTCTCCCAAGAGCAGAGGGGCGCTGGAGCTGATCAAGCAGGGCGCGAAGCTGGTTACCGCCGCTTCAGACATCGTGGAAGAATACATATCTTATCTGCCTGCACGGGGTCCGGAAGCAGCGGCAGGGGCAGCTACGGGGCAAGGGAGTCTGGCAGACCTGCTTGAAAAGAAATTGACAAGTGAGGAGCAACACCTTTACCATATACTGCAACAAGGCCCGTTTACACTGGATGAGCTGCTGGCGTCTACAAAGTGGGATTTTGGACATTTGCATTCAGTTCTGTTATCTTTAATCATAAAAAAAGCGGTAACACAATTACCGGGTGCAATTTATAAGGTAATTTAATATAGAAGTAACTGTGGTAAGCATACACTCCCTGGCTCCGGCCGGGTCCGAAGACGGACTCAGGAGGCTGTCTGCTTACAAACTTTTGGGAGGAAAACCTATGGCAGATGCGTTGGTTATTGTAGAATCACCATCAAAAGCAAAAACGATTGGGAAATATCTAGGCAGTAAATATATTGTGAAGGCATCTATGGGGCATATCATAGATTTGCCAAAAAGCCAGATCGGCGTAGATGTGGAGAATGATTTTAATCCCAAATATATAACGATCCGCGGCAAGGGTTCTATATTGAAGGAACTTAAGGATGCCAGTAAAAAAGTGAAAAAAGTCTATCTCGCAGCTGACCCGGACCGCGAAGGTGAAGCGATTGCCTGGCATTTGGCAAATGCACTAAATCTGGACAACACACAGGAATGCCGCGTGGTCTTTAACGAAATTACAAAGCAGGCTGTGAAGGATGCCTTCAAGACGCCGCGCAAGATTAATATGGATCTGGTGAACGCGCAGCAGGCGCGGCGTATACTTGACCGGCTTGTCGGTTACAAGATTAGCCCTTTATTATGGAAGAAAGTCAAAAAAGGCCTCTCTGCTGGACGCGTACAATCGGTAGCGGTCAAGATCGTCATGGACCGGGAGAATGAAATTTCCGAATTCGTTCCTACAGAATACTGGAGTATTACGGCCAAGCTAGCGATTCGGGATTCTGAATTCGAGGCCAAGTTCCACCGGCTGAACGGCGAGAAGAAGGAGTTGGGCCAGGAGAGCGATGTGCAGGAAGTGCTGGAAGCGATCAAGAACGCCGCCTTCCAGGTCAAAGAAGTGAAGGAGAAGGAGAGACAACGGCATCCTTCCGCTCCGTTTACGACAAGCTCACTCCAGCAGGAAGCTGCCCGTAAGCTGGGCTTCCGCGCGTCCAAGACGATGTCTGTCGCTCAGCAGCTCTATGAGGGGGTTGAGCTGGGCAAGGAAGGCACTGTCGGTTTGATTACCTATATGCGTACGGATTCCACCCGTATCTCCGTTACGGCGCAGGAGGAAGCTAAGGAGCTGATCCAGTCCAAATACGGCGAGAAGTTCATTCCCGAGTCTCCGCGTCAATACTCCAAGAAGGCAGCCGGGTCCCAGGATGCGCATGAAGCGATTCGTCCGACCTCCGCGCTGCGTGAGCCTGATATGGTCAAAGAATTCATGAGCCGTGACCAGTTCCGTTTGTATAAGCTGGTATGGGAGCGTTTTGTCTCGAGTCAGATGTCTTCCGCACTGCTGGATACCTTGTCGGTAGATATTACAGCCGGTACGGCAATCTTCAGAGCGGTAGGGTCCAAGGTTTCTTTCCCTGGCTTCATGAAGGTATATGTGGAAGGCAATGATGACGGCACGACGGATGAAGAGAAATTCCTGCCGCAGCTTAAGGCAGGCGATGATCTGATTAAGCGTGAGATCGAGCCGAAGCAGCATTTCACTCAGCCCCCGCCAAGATATACGGAAGCCCGGCTGGTCAAAACCCTTGAGGAATTGGGCATAGGCCGTCCAAGTACGTATGCTCCAACCCTGGAAACGATCCAGAAGCGCGGCTACGTGGCGATTGAAGAGAAGAAATTCATGCCAACGGAGCTTGGAGAGCTGATCATAGAGCAGATGGAAGAGTTCTTCCCGGAAATTCTGGATGTGGAATTCACCGCTCACATGGAAGGGGATCTTGACCATGTGGAGGAAGGTGCGGAGGATTGGGTGAAGGTTCTGGCCCAGTTCTATGAATCCTTTGAGAAGAGACTTACGTATGCTGAAGAGGAAATGAAGGAAATTGAAATTGAAGATGAGGTTTCCGATGAGCTGTGCGAGAAATGCGGTAAGCCGATGGTCTATAAGCTCGGCCGGTTCGGCAAATTCCTGGCCTGCTCCGGATTCCCGGAATGCCGCAATACGAAGCCGATTATTAAGGATATCGGTGTAAACTGCCCGAAATGTCATGAAGGCAAGGTTGTAGAGCGGCGCAGCAAGAAGGGGCGTGTCTTCTACGGCTGTGACCAGTACCCGGGCTGTGACTTTGTATCCTGGGACAGACCGTCAGTGAAGCCATGTCCAGCCTGCGGTTCGTGGATGATAGAGAAGCGCAACAAGCAGGGAACCAAGCTGCAGTGCACCTCGTGTGATCATACAGAGGCTGTACTCGACAATGATGAATTAGCAGAATAATAGGGTCACAGGAGGAAGGGACATTGACACAAACAGCAAAAGTAACCGTAATTGGAGCCGGTCTCGCCGGGAGTGAAGCCGCCTGGCAGATCGCTTCGCGGGGAGTTCCGGTTAGATTGTATGAGATGCGCCCGGTAGTGAAGACGCCTGCGCATCATACGGATCAGTTCGCGGAGCTGGTCTGCAGCAACTCACTTCGGGCCAACGGCCTCGGGAATGCAGTGGGTGTACTTAAGGAGGAAATGCGGCGCCTGGACTCCCTGGTGCTGGGTGCAGCCGACAGGCATGCGGTTCCGGCAGGAGGCGCACTCGCCGTGGACCGGGATGGCTTCTCTGGTGAAATTACTTCCATGCTGCATAATCATCCCCTGGTTGAAGTCATAAACGAAGAACTTCCGCATATACCGGAGGAAGGGATCGTTGTGATTGCAACGGGTCCGCTGACTTCCCCGTCCCTGTCTTCGGAGATTAAGAGCCTGCTTGGGGAGGAATACTTCTACTTCTATGATGCTGCCGCTCCGATTGTGGAGAAAGACAGTATTGATATGGGGAAGGTATATTTGGCTTCCCGCTATGATAAAGGCGAAGCCGCCTACCTGAACTGTCCGATGACGGAAGAGGAATTCGATGTTTTTTATGATGCGCTGATCTCGGCAGAGACGGCCGCGCTCAAAGACTTTGAGAAAGAGATTTACTTTGAAGGCTGTATGCCGATCGAGATTATGATGAAACGCGGCAAGCAGACGGCACTTTTCGGACCTATGAAGCCTGTAGGACTGATGAATCCTCATACGGGCAAGCTGCCTTACGCGGTTGTGCAACTGCGCCAGGACAATGCCGCGGGAACGCTGTATAATCTGGTCGGGTTCCAGACCCATCTGAAGTGGGGCGAGCAAAAACGGGTATTCTCACTCATTCCGGGCCTTGAGAATGCCGAATATGTGCGTTATGGTGTCATGCACCGCAATACATTTATCAATTCTCCCAAGCTGCTGCATCCCACTTATCAGATGAAGGGCCGCGAAAGGCTGTTTTTTGCCGGCCAGATGACCGGGGTTGAAGGGTATGTGGAGTCTGCGGCTTCCGGTATGATTGCCGGTATGAATGCGGCGAGAGCTGCGCTTGGCGAGGAGAGTCTGATATTCCCCGAAGACACTGTACTGGGCAGTATGCCTGCTTACATTACTTCGGCAGATCCGGAGCACTTCCAGCCGATGAATGCCAACTTTGGCCTGCTGCCGAAGCTTGACACCAGATTCCGCAGCAAAAAAGAGAAAAACGAACGCCTGGCTTACCGGGCGCTGGACAGCCTGGCTGCCTATGCTGCGGCTAACCAGTTGACTTATAAAGAGCCGGAGATTGCGGAAGCTGAGCTGGCAGAGGCGGATCTTCCGGTCCAATAATATCAAGCCTGTATCACAACATTTGAGGAGGGTGCCCATTATGTTACCCAGCTTTCATGCGACTACGATTTGTGCGGTAAGACATAACGGCCATGCGGCGATTGCCGGTGACGGCCAGGTTACATTCGGAGAGAGCGTCATTATGAAGACGACGGCCAAGAAGGTCCGCCGCTTGTACAGGGGACAGGTGATTGCCGGATTTGCGGGCTCCGTTGCCGATGCGATTACTTTGTTCGAGAAGTTCGAGGGCAAGCTGGAGGAGCATCACGGCAATCTCCAGCGGGCAGCGGTAGAGCTGGCTAAGGATTGGCGCCAGGACCGCATTCTGCGCAAGCTGGAAGCCCTCATGATCGTAATGGATAAGGAAGGCATGCTGCTGATCTCCGGCAACGGTGAAATCATCGAGCCGGATGACGATGTGCTGGCGATCGGCTCCGGCGGTAACTTTGCACTGGCTTCCGGGCGGGCGCTCAAACGCCATGCCTCACATCTGGGTGCCGGTGAGATCGCCAGAGAAGCGCTGCAGATTGCTTCCGAGATCTGTGTATATACCAATTCCAATATCATTGTCGAACAATTATAGGCAAGCTGCCATATATAAAGGGAGGAAGTCACAATGGTGAATCAATCGCTTACGCCCCGCCAGATCGTAACAGAGCTTGACAAGTATATCGTAGGTCAGAAGCAGGCCAAGAAATCAGTGGCTGTTGCGCTCCGCAACCGGTATCGGCGCAGTCTTTTGTCCGAAGAGCTCCGGGATGAGGTTGTGCCCAAAAACATTCTTATGATCGGACCTACCGGTGTCGGTAAAACGGAGATTGCCCGGCGTCTGGCCAAGCTCGTTAATGCACCGTTCATCAAAGTGGAAGCGACCAAATTCACGGAAGTCGGTTATGTGGGACGCGATGTGGAGTCGATGGTCCGTGATCTGGTGGAGACCTCTATTCGTATGGTGAAGCTTGAACGCACCGAAAAGGTGAAGGACCGGGCAGAAGAGCTGGCCAATGACCGCATTGTGGCGATTCTCGTCCCTTCCTCATCCAAGGGCAAATCGCAGCGCAATCCGTTCGAGATGATATTTGGCGGGAACAATGGCGGTGCGGAGGAGTCCAAGGAAGAGCCTGAGGACGGAAGTCTGAGCGAACGCCGCAGAGGGATTAAGTTCAAGCTGCTTGCCGGTCAGCTCGAGGATGATATCATCGAGATTGATGTGGAAGACACAACCCCTTCCATGATGGATATGTTCGCCGGCCAAGGCAATGACCAGATGGGCATGAACATGCAGGAGATGTTCGGCAATCTGCTGCCGAAGCGTACGAAGAAGCGCAAGCTGCCGATCCGTGAAGCACGCAAGGTGCTGATTCAAGATGAAGCGGCCAAGCTGATTGACACCGACGATATGATTCAGGAGTCCGTCGCCCGTGCAGAGCAATCCGGGATTATATTCATTGATGAGATCGACAAGGTGGCCAGCCAAGGCAAGGGCTCGGGTCCCGATGTATCCCGCGAAGGCGTGCAGCGCGATATTCTGCCCATCGTAGAAGGATCGACCGTCATGACCAAATACGGACCTGTGAAGACGGACTATGTGCTGTTCATAGCGGCCGGAGCTTTTCATATTGCCAAGCCTTCCGATCTGATCCCCGAGCTTCAGGGGCGTTTCCCGATCCGTGTAGAGCTGAGCAGTCTTACACTTGAGGACTTTGTATCTATTCTTACTGAGCCTGAGAACGCACTTACGAAACAATATGTGCATTTGCTGCAGACGGAGAACATAGAAATACAGTTCCAGAAGGAAGCGATTCAGGAAATTGCCAAAATTGCGGCCTCTGTAAACCAGAATATGGAGAACATCGGGGCGCGGCGTCTTCATACGATCCTGGAGAAGCTGCTGGAGGATCTTTCTTTTGAAGCCCCTGAGCTGACACTCGACACCATGGTCATCACTCCGGAGTATGTTCGCGAAAAACTGGCAGGAATCGCGCAGGATCGCGACTTAAGCCAATATATCCTTTAAGCCGGGCAGGGTAAGAAAATCGTCAACGTAGGTAATTAGAATTATGGCTATGCAAATTTGATTCTATAATCATGCATAAAAAGTTAAAAAATCCTTTAATAAAGAATAAAATGTAATATAAAAGGAAAAATATTGTAAAAACATGCTTTAAGCCCTCTCTTTTCAGAAAAGATAGGGCTTATTTCTTATTGTAATAATATACAAATTCTAAGAGAATCAATGTATGTGAGATTGACATAAGAATCATTCATCGACATGGTTCGACTTATGGCCGACAATAAAATGAAAATAATGACTTAATTTGTCGAAAATGAGCAGGAATTTGGACGATGTTGTGGAATTCTTTTCATTATGATAGGTTTGGAAGGGGGATTACTATGGGTTTGCTGAACAGTGTCAGTTTTCAAAGATTACAAGGAGGCCTCGATGCCGCCACTAAACGACAAAGTGTTCTGGCGAATAACGTAGCAAATGTGGATACGCCGAATTTTAAACGCTCAGATGTTAGCTTTGAAAGTTTCCTGAGACAACAGGAGAGCGGTGTGAAGCCTACACTGGGTGCGAAAGTCTCAGACTCTCGCCATTTCCGCTTCGGGTCAGTGACCGGCATGCCGGCTGCTGTGGTCAGTACAGATGAGACCACTTCTATGAATAACAATGGCAATAATGTGGATATGGATCGTGAACAGGCGCTAAGCGCCGAGAACCAGCTGAGGTACAACTCTTACGTAGAACAGCTGAACAGTCAGATTACAATGATGCGTACAGTTGTACAGGGAGGGTAATGAATAGTGAACTTTGGCAGCAGCTTTGGTATTAGTGCCTCGGCTTTAACCGCCCAGCGCCTGCGTATGGATGTGATCTCTTCCAATATCGCCAACGCCGAGACAACAAGGGCTTCAATGGTGGACGGCAAAGCCGTACCTTACCGCCGTAAGCTTGTCGTTATGGAAACAGCCCAGCCTGACAGCTTCTCAAATATACTGAATTCCAAAATGGGCAGCGGCAGTGAAGGGGTCAAGGTGAAATCAATTATCGAGGATTCTTCTCCGCTGAAGCCGGTGTACAATCCCAGCCATCCGGATGCGGACGCTGACGGATATGTATACATGCCGAATGTGGATCTGACCAAGGAAATGGTGGACATGCTGTCTGCCTCGCGTTCGTATGAAGCGAATGTTACAATGCTGAACGCATCCAAATCTATGGTGACCAAGGCGCTTGAAATCGGCCGGTAAAATGAATTGACTGTCTAGGAGGAGAAGAATTGATACAGAATTTATTGATCGGGACCCAAGCTGTACAGCCGCTGGCTATGAAATCCGTAGCTGCAGAATCCTCAGCCGTTCAAGAGTCAGGACAGAGCTTTGGTTCATACCTGGAGAATGCGCTTAACCAGGTGGCAGATCAGGAACAGCACGCGAAAGACATGAGTAACAAATTTGTACTGGGAGAGGTCAATATTGATGAGGCTATGATTTCGTCCCAACAGGCATTGCTGAGTTTGCAGTTGACTACACAAGTCCGGAACAAAGTAATTGAAGCCTATCAGGAAATTATGAGAACTCAAATCTAAATAATCCTAGCTACGTTTCGGATGGGGTGACACTGTGAATGAAAGATTGGCCCAGTACCGGGAGAAGATAACCCTGTATTGGAACAGATTCAGCGGTAAACAGAAGATCTTATTCTTCTCTACTCTGTTTATCATCATAATAGTAATCGTAGTAACGACTACGCAGTTATCGAAGGTAGAATACGAAGTTGCTTTTCAGGATCTGAACAGTACCGATTCAGCAGGGGTTATGAGTTATTTGGATACATCAGGGATTTCTTACCGTCTCAGCCCGGATGGCAAAAGCATCTCAGTACCCAGTACTGACGCTGCGCGCATCAAGATAGCTGTTGGTTCTCAGGGGATTGTGCAGCAGGGTTCTATCGGGTACAAGGTGTTCAATGAATCATCTTCCATGATCGGAACTACAGACAGTGAATTCAATGTTAAATACAACAATGCGCTTAATGGTGAAGTTGAACAATTGATGAGAAGAATGCAGGGGATCAAAGACGTCAAGGTTCTCATTACTCTTCCGAAGGAAACGGTGTTCGCTGCACAGGAAGATCAGGAGAAGGCGCTGGCTTCCGTTGTTATGAGCTTCGATCCGGGCTTCCGGCCTTCACAGGAGAATATCGACGGGTACTTCAATCTCGTAAAGACTGCTGTTCCGAATCTGCCGATTGATAATATTACCATTACCAACAACGAGGTAGAGCTGAGACCTACGGCCAAGGGCGGCCAGGCAGGTGTCGCAAGCCAGGTTGAAGAGAACTTCGCACTGAAGAAGAAATTTGAAGACGACGTCAAAAAGGATGTCAAGCAATTCCTGAGTACCCTCACAGGTCCGGATAAGGTAGATGTTCTGGTGTTCTCCAAGCTTAACTTCGATAAGGAGAACAGAAAGGAAGATATCGTAGTACCGGTAGATGCTGAGAATATGAAAGGGATTGAGATCAGCTCGCAAATTATCAGCAAGACGTATTCGGGTCAAGGTAACGCATCCGGAGGAGTTGCAGGTACAGGGTCTGAAGATGTTGCAGGTTATCCTGCGGGGGCTGACACAGGTGCTTCTTCTTCTGAGGAATCGTCGGAGACAAGGAATTTTGAAGTGACCAGAATTACGAAAGATATTATTGCAAGTCCATATACTGTAAAAGATTTAACCATAAATGTTGCGGTTGAACCACCTGCAGGACAAACATCTTTGGACGAAGCTACTTCAGGAGCAATCCAGAACATTCTGGTTAATATTGTCCGTGCCTCATTAGCAGATTCGGGTATCACTTATACAGACGCCGATCTAACCAAAAAAGTTTCGGTATACTCGCAACAATTTGGAAGTACTACTGCGGATGACACATCCGGCGGACTTGCAACCTGGATGATCTGGGCCATTGGTGCAGCCGCCTTACTGGTCGGTGCAGGCGGTGGTTACCTGATCTACCGCAGCCGCAAGAGCAAGCAGGAGGAAGAAGTGGAGGAAGATATTCCACTGCAGGTTCCTACCGAGTTTCCATCTATTAACATGGATAGCGTGACGAATGAAAGTCAGGTCCGCAAGCAGCTGGAAAGTCTGGCGAAGAAGAAGCCGGATGAATTCGTAAATCTGCTCCGTACATGGCTCGCTGAAGAACAGAGGTGAAGGAATGGCAAAAGCTGGCCAGCAGGGACTTAGCGGCCGCCAGAAGGCGGCTATCCTGCTTATCACACTAGGGCCTGAAGTATCGGCACAAATATTCAAGCATTTGCGGGATGAGGAGATTGAACAGCTGACTCTGGAGATCGCCAATGTCCGCAAAGTGGACAGCGGTGAAAAAGAGTCGATCATGTCTGAATTCCATCAAATCTGTCTCGCCCAGGAGTATATCTCGCAAGGCGGTATCAATTATGCCAAGGAGATCCTGGAGAAAGCACTCGGCTCCGCCAAGGCGCTCGAAGTGATCAACCGCCTGACAGCCACGCTGCAGGTAAGACCTTTCGACTTCGCCCGCAAAGCGGACCCGAACCAGATTCTCAACTTTATCCAGAATGAAAATGTACAGACCATTGCCCTTGTACTCTCTTATCTGCAATTTGAACAGGCGGCCTCCATCCTGTCTTCCCTGCCGCAGGAGAAGCAGGCTGAGGTAGCCCGGAGAATTGCCATTATGGACAGCACCTCTCCAGAGGTGGTCACCCAGATCGAACGGGTACTGGAGCAGAAGCTGTCTGCTACAGTTACCCAGGATTATACGAATGCCGGCGGTATCGAATCCATCGTGCAGATTCTGAACGGTGTTGACCGCGGAACAGAGCGTACGATTCTCGATTCCCTGGAAATTCAGGACCCTGAGCTGGCAGAAGAAATCAAGAAGCGGATGTTCGTCTTCGAGGATATCGTCAATGTGGACAACCGTTCCATCCAGCGGATTATCAAGGATATCGACAATGCGGATTTGCAGCTTGCGCTCAAGGTGGCCAGCGAGGAAGTGCGGGATGTTATTTTCCGCAACATGTCCAAGCGTATGGCCGAGACCTTCCGCGAGGAAATGGAGTACATGGGACCTGTACGGCTGCGTGATGTGGAAGAAGCACAGACACGCATCGTAGGCACGATCCGTAGACTCGAGGAGTCTGGTGAAATTATCATCGCCCGTGGCGGAGGAGATGACATTATTGTCTAAGCTGATCAAACATTCTCAATATATTCCGGTAGATGTGCTGAAGCGGCTGGAGCAGGCCAGACATCATGCAGGACTTACCGAAGAGCCTGCTCATGAGGAGGCTCCGGGTGAGGTTCACTATCAGGACCCCGCCAGAGAGGCGGCGGAGCAGTCCCGCAAGCAAATGCTGAAGGATGCCCAGGAGTTCGCCGAAGGCCAAGTCCGGAACGCCTCCCAGGAAGCTGAGAATATTGTGGAATCAGCACGGACGGAAGCTGAAGAGTGGTGGCGGCAGCGCAGGGAGCAGGATGAGCTGCTGATAGAGGCTGTCAAATCCGAAGGATATCAGCAAGGCTACCAGGAAGGCCTGGCGCAGGCTGAACAGGAGATGTCCCGGCGTCTTGCCGAGATGATGGAGGAAGCACGCACTGTGCTTCAGGAAGCGTACCGGGCAAAAGATGTGATTATTCAGGAGGCTGAGCCATTTCTGGTGGAGCTTAGCTGCAGTATTGCCGAGAAAATCGTGGACAGACAGCTCACGGTTGAACCGCAGTTTGCGATGGACCTGATTCGTAAGAATCTGGCCCGCAAGCGCGAGCAGGGGCTGATCTCTTTATGTGTCTCCCCGGCGCAGTTTGCCTTTGTCAATGCGGCGAGGGAAGAGCTCTCGCTTGCTGTAGACTCTCAGGCTGAGCTGCAGATTCTGCCGGATTCCACAGTCAGAGACCAGGGGTGTGTGATCCGGTCCTCCTTCGGCAGCATCGACGCGCGTGTCGATACCCAACTGTCCGAAATCAAAAAAGAGTTGCTCAGAATCGCGCTGGACTCGGATGAACACGGAAATGGGGACGACGATGCTTGACAGCGGAAGATACAAGGAACAGCTGCGTAACTTCGACCCGGTACGGATTAACGGCAAGGTGACCCAGGTTATCGGGCTGATGGTGGAGTCGGAAGGGCCTGACGCCAGCATCGGCGATGTCTGTTATATCTATCCTGCCAAGGGAACCAAGCCGCTCCAGGCAGAGGTTGTGGGCTTTCGTGACAACAAGGTGCTGCTTATGCCGCTTGGAGAACTTCAGGCGATTGGACCGGGCTGTGATGTGGTGGGCACCGGCAAGCCGCTAAGTGTTCAAGTAGGCTCTGAGCTGCTGGGCAAGGTGCTTGACGGTCTGGGACAACCGCTGGACGGTTCACTCATACCGGCCAGGATGCCGCATAGCTCAACCTTCAACATCCCGTCCAATCCGCTTAACCGCCCGCGGGTCGCGGAACCGATCAGCATCGGAGTAAGGGCTATCGACGGACTTCTGACCATCGGCAAAGGTCAGCGTGTAGGGATTTTTGCAGGTTCAGGTGTCGGCAAGAGTACTCTGATGGGGATGATTGCCCGCAACACCTCTGCGGATGTGAATGTCATCGCCCTGATCGGCGAGAGGGGCAGAGAGGTGCTTGATTTCATTGAACGTGACCTGGGGCCGGAAGGCCTTCAGCGTTCGGTAGTTATTGTTGCCACTTCGGATCAGCCGGCGCTAATCCGGATCAAAGGGGCTCTGATTGCCACTACGATCGCCGAGTATTTCCGTGACCGCGGACTGAATGTCATGCTGATGATGGACTCGGTTACGCGTTATGCCATGGCACAGCGTGAGGTGGGGCTGGCTGTAGGAGAGCCTCCGGCAATGAGAGGGTATACCCCGTCTGTGTTCGCCAGCCTCCCTAAGCTGCTGGAACGGGCCGGGACCGGCCCGACAGGGTCAATTACCGCATTCTACACCGTGCTGGTTGACGGTGACGATATGAACGAGCCTATCGCCGACGCTGTGCGCGGAATTCTTGACGGGCATATTGTTCTGAATCGTAATATCGCCAATAAGGGGCATTTCCCGGCGATAGATGTTCTCTCCAGCATCAGCCGGGTGATGAAGGATATCGCACCGGAGGAGCAGATTGCAGCGGCCGAGAATGTGAAGCGCCTGATGGCGGTGTACAAGGATTCCGAGGATCTGATCAATATCGGTGCTTACCAAAGAGGCTCGAACGCGCAAATTGATGAGTCGATGCATTACATCGACAGCATCTGGGATTTCACCAAGCAAAAGGTGAATGAGAAAGTAACCCTTAGTGAAGTGCAGCAGTCTTTAATTTCACAGTTCTCGAGGAGTTGATTGATCATGAGATTCCATTATACTTTTCAAAAAGTGGTGGACTTGAAGGGTAACGAAAAAACACAGGCAGAGTGGATGCTCTCAAGCGCGCTCGGAGAACTGCAGGCACAGGAAAAAAGTCTGGATGAATTAATCGACCAGCGCAACTCGCTGATGTCGTCATTGCAAAGTGCTGCACAGCAGAAGACACCGATGGCCAAGCTTCGTGAAATGCAGGATTACATGGATTATCTCGACAAATGCATCGCCCGGAAGCTTTCTGATATCAGCCGGGCGCATATCGAGGTTCAGAGTAAGCAGGACAACCTGAGTACGAAGGTTCTTGATGAGAAGGTATGGCTCAAAGCCAAAGACAAGGCACAGACCGCATTTTTGCAGAATATGAGTTTACGGGAACAAAACGAACTGGATGAGATGGCTACCGTCCGCTTCGCGATGAAATCCCTCTAACCCGGGAGGTTTCCGCTAGTGGCAAATAATCAAATGGAACTTGAAGATGAAGGGTCGGCAGGCAAGCTGGAGCGTTTCTTGTTTTTGATGATTCCGATCATCTTTACGCTTGTATTGCTTGGCGTACTGTTAACCCTATTTAATATGGACATCCGCCAGAATGTACTGGCGATTGCCAACAAAATTCCTATCGTAGAGAAGTGGGTGCCTGATCCGCCGCCGGACCCAGCTGCACCGGGTGAAGCAGCGGAGAATCCGCCAGCAGAGAGTAAAGAGCAGGCTGCCAGCTCCGAGAGCACGATCAAAGAGCTCAAAGCACAGCTAACCGAGCAAGGGGAGAAGCTGAAGAAGGCTGAAGAAGACAAAGCAGCGGAGACCACCAAGGCAGAAGCCCTTCAGAAGCAGATTGACGGCTTGAAGAGCGCAGCGGCAACAGCGGCAGCCACCGAGGAGGAAGAAGATCCGTATCTGAAGAAAGTGAAGGATCTTGCCAAGCTGTATGCTGGAATGAAGGCTTCCAAGGCAGCCCCGATTATGGAGAATCTGACTACAGATGAGATGGTTCAGATCTTCAGTGTGATGAGTAATGCCAGCAAGTCGGCCATCTTGGAGAAAATGGATGCCAAAAAAGCTGCCGATGTATCCATAAAGCTAAAAGAAACCACAAATTCAACCGATATGGCTATTGCAGCCCTTCAATCCAGATTGAAGCAGGAGGCAGGTACAACCCCTCCTAAGCCTTCAGCCAATCTGGATCAGGAGAAGCTCAGCCAGACGTTCACCAGCATGCCGGCTGCGGATGCAGCAGTGCTGCTTGGTTCCATGTACAGCCTCAGCCCGGATAAGGTCATTACTGTTCTGAATTCCGTCAGTGACACCGTCCGTTCCTCTATTCTGGGGGAGATGACCAAGAAAGACAGCAAGCAGACTGCCAAAATTGTAAACCGTCTGATGGGCGGAAAATAATGATTGAAGGGAGGTGAAAAAGATGAGTTTAATTGTACAAACGTTAACCGCAGGTAATCTGGCTGCTGCCGGAGGGACAACACCGGGGACAACCGGGACGGCGAGCCCGGCAACAGCTTTTGCCCAGACTCTGGTTCAGAGCATGATGGGAGCTGCCGCGACTACAGGCTCTGAGACTCCTGTAACCGGTAATTTGGCTTCATTGCTGCAGGGACTCCTGAATGCTGTACAAGCTCAGGGAGAAGAGACTGGGAGTGCAGAGGTTAAGAAAGCAAGCCTTCTGGAAGGTCTTGAACAGGACATGGAGAACATGGACGCCAGTCTGGAGGCTGATCCGGCATTGCTTGCAGCGCTTCAAGGCTGGCTGCTTCAAGTATCTGCTCTTGTATCCGGGAATACTCCGGCCGTTCAAGAGGATGGAACAGAGAGTACCGCAGATGCTTCCGGCAGCTTATCACCGCTTGCCCGGAATCCTGAAACCTTGCGGTTTGCGGTTCAAGACGAACTGAACAGCCTGGTTCAACTGGTTCAGGATGCGGCAGTAAGCGGCGATCAAGATACAGCAGCCAAAGGGGCTGTGCTTCTGAGTCAATTCTCGGCTATTCTGGCGGAGAGTGTTCCTGCCGATAACAAGGCCAAGACTGCCAAGCCTACGGCAATTGTTGAGGCTCCGGCAGCGATGCCTAAGCAGACAATAGGAACCGAGCCTGAAGTTCAAATGTATAACAAAGCCGATTTGGCAGCGGATGTCCGCAAGCTATTGGGGGCTTCAGCGAGCACTGGTTCCATGCTGAATGCAGCGGCAGTGGCCGGCACCGCCGAAGCTGTAGCTGCAGATGAAGTATCTGCTCCTGTTATCACAGGGATAGCTGCCGTATTGAAGGAGGCGGGGGCTGCTGAAGAGACTCTACCCGCGGGCGAAGCGGTAACCCAGGAGCCGGAAGTTGTAACGGCTGGACAGTTGTCTCTGCGCGGCGGAATTACGGCGCCTTTGAAGGCGGAAGCAGCACCGGTGCCGGTTCAGCAATTCGCCCAGCAGATGAATACGTTTATCAGCGGCAAGCTTGAGATTGTCCAAAAAGGCGGAGTAGCTGAAGCTACCATTACGTTATTTCCGGAGAACCTTGGACAAGTGGATGTGAAGATTACCATGCAAAACGGAAATCTGATTGCACAGTTCCTGACCCAGCATGCCGGGACCAAGGATATGCTTGAGCAGCAGATGAGCCAGCTTCGATTGGCTTTGCAGTCCCAGGGACTTCAGGTAGAACGGCTGGAAGTCACACAGAATAACAACTCCCCTCAGTCACAGTGGGCTGGACAGCAGGGTCAACAGGCGGGGACGGGCGGACAACAGCAAGGCAGACGCCCGCGGGAACGCCAGGAAGAATCCGCAGATGCAGTGCTGGCAGCAGAGCTTAACGGAGAATGGAAAGATTGGGTCTCGGCGGCTCAGCAGGAGAATAGCCAGAGCGGCGGATTCTCAGCGAAGATTTAATGAACAGGACAAGCGAGGTGAATTAATATGGCAACAACTCCAGTCTCAAACAGCAATCAATGGAATTATGTATCGGATTCAAAGACCCCCAAAACAACCGGTACCTCTACACTGGGCAAGGATCAGTTCTTGAAAATACTGATTACCCAGCTGCAGAATCAGGACCCGATGCAGCCGATGGAAGATAAGGAATTCATCGCCCAGATGGCCCAGTTCTCCTCCGTGGAGCAGCTTATGAACATCTCAACCCAGCTTACGGCGCTGAATCAGTCTCTTGGTTCTGTATCCGGCCTGATCGGCAAAGATATCACCTGGACAGATGCCGAGACCAAATTGCCGAAATCAGGCAATGTGGAATCCATAGTTGTCAGCAGCGGTGTGCAGTACGCGGTGGTAGGCAAAGAACGGATTGCTCTAACCGATATTATGCAAATCCAGAATGCCGGTAAAGAACCGGAAGCGGTCAATGAACCGGAAGCGGTCAATGAACCGCCAGCAGCCAATGATCCTGCAACAGGCGCCGGGGAGAGCGGGGAGGCCACATGAGCGACAGAATAACTATCGGACAGTTATATCCATCCTCTGTACATCCTTCGGCTCTGCAGCGTCAGCAATCTGTTAAGGGTTCATCAAGTCCCGAGGCGTCGTTCGAGAGTGTGCTCCATAAGAATATGCTGAAGTTCAGCAACCATGCAACGAAACGTCTGGAACAGCGGGGAATCGAGCTTGGCAGCCGCCAGTTGGACCAAATCTCCTCTGCGGTAGATAAAGCAGCCGCCAAAGGCAGCAAAGAATCACTGATTCTTATGAAAGACATGGCGCTGATTGTAAGTGTTGCGAACAGGACAGTAGTTACGGCTATGGATGGCAATTCCATGAAAGACAATGTATTCACGCAGATTGACAGTGCAGTTATTATATCTTGAACCGGCTGGTCCTGACTGGAGAGCCGAAAGTGGCCGCCGACCGACTGACGCGGCCATCGCTTCAGAAGCATCATTCAAATTCATAAGAGTCAGAAGACTCTATATCCGGGAGGACGATAAATAATGTTAAGATCCATGTACTCAGGAGTTTCAGGTATGCGCGGGTTCCAGACTAAGCTTGATGTCATTGGTAACAATATTGCGAATGTCAATACTATCGGTTTCAAATCCGGCCGCGTAATGTTCAAGGATATCATGAGCCAGACCGTCTCAGGGGTTACCGCACCTGGGGAGGAGGGCCAAGGCGGGGTCAATGCCAAACAGATCGGTCTTGGGGTATCTATCGGCTCTGTGGATACGATGCATACTGCCGGCAGTGCGATGACTACCAATAACCCTACTGATCTGCGGATTGACGGGGATGGATTCTTTCTGGTGAAGCTCTCGGGTGATCAGGATGTTCCGTTCCTGACCCGTGCTGGAGATTTCCATATGGATGCCAGCCGCAACCTGATCACTTCCGATGGCTTGCATGTCGTGGATTCCGGCGGCGGAGTCATTCAACTTGCTGACGAAGTTACTGCATTCTCTATCTCCAGTGACGGTACGATTGTCCAGACCATGGCTGATGGTACAACTGAAGCAGGCGTTCAGATCGGCATCGGCAAAGTCAGTAACCCGCAGGGGCTTGAGAAAATCGGCGGTAACTTGTACCGGATGTCCTTAAATGCAAATGCTGAAGGCGCACTGGAGCCAACGACTGCCAATGATGCAGAAGTGGGAACAGGTACTATCGTTGCAGGGCAGCTGGAGATGTCCAATGTGGATCTGACCGGTGAGTTTACGGAGATGATTGTGACCCAGCGCGGTTTCCAGGCGAATTCGCGGATTATTACCACTTCTGATGAAGTATTACAGGAAGTAGTTAACCTGAAGCGTTAAGCTTGTACCATAATAATATACTTGCTGTATAATAATAACGTTTTGCCTAGGGCGGAAATGTTATTACCAGTCGTGGGGGAGGAACTCCTCCCCCTATTTTTGTTAGGGGGCCTGTTATGATTTCGGTAACAAGATTGAACGGGACAGCAATGTGGCTGAATGCCCTGCTGGTTGAAATGGTTGAGGAATCACCGGATACGTATATTACGCTGGTAACCGGCAAAAGGCTGATTGTGCTTGAAAAGGCCGATGAGGTCATTAACAAGATCAAGGAATATAACAGGGACATAGGCACACATGCTGCCACCATTAAAGTCCAGTCAATGGAGGAGCTTTCATGAAAAAGATGCTGCCGTGGCTCATTACGATATTGCTGGCCGTTACACTGATCGTAGTAGCCGCATTCTTACTAATGGACAGGTTTTTCCCGAGTGATGCGAATGATGTGAACCAAGCTGTCCAGAATGTGGAGGCCAAGAAGCAGAGCGCCGATGAAATCGTCGCGTTGACGGCCGAAGTCAAAGACATCAAAACTAATCTTGCTGATCCCGATTACATCCTTTCAATTGACATCGCACTGCAACTGGATTCCGCGAAGTCCAAGGAAGAATTCGAAAAAATAAAAGCCATAAAGATCACGCCGATCATTATCAAGGCGATTGCCGATGCCAAGCCCGAGGAACTGAACGGGGCCAGCGGCAAGGATCAATTCAGCAGCAAGCTGGTGAATTTAATCAATAAGAACCTGACGGAGGGTTCAATAACCCAGATCGGATTCTCTAAATTCATTCTAGCGCCAATGTAGCTGGCTGCCGGCGGGTCAATTCTTTGATAGGGGGGTGATTGAATTGGTTGATGTACTATCACAAAACGAAATTGATGCTCTGCTTGCTGCACTATCATCCGGTGAAATGGATGCCGACGAACTTAAAAAAGAAGAAACCCAGAAAAAAATCCGCTCTTATGATTTCAAACGGGCCGTACGATTCTCTAAAGATCATATCCGCAGTCTTACCCGGATTCATGATAACTTTGCCCGCTATCTTACGACGTACTTTTCGGCTCAATTGCGCACCTTCGTGCAGATCAATGTCGTTCAAGTAGAGCAGCTCCCTTATGATGAGTTTATCCGCTCCATTCCCAAAATGACGATATTGAATATTTTTGAAGCCGAGCCGTTAGAGGGACGCATGGTTATGGAGGTCCATCCGAATATCGCGTTTGCCATGCTAGACCGGCTGCTCGGCGGCTTCGGAACCGCGCCCTCCAAGATCAATGCTTTGACTGAAATCGAGACGACGATAATGGAGAGGATTTTCAGCAGATGCTTTGAGAGTCTGCAGGAAGCCTGGAAGACCGTGCTAGATATCCATCCCCGGATGGAAGCACTGGAGACGAATCCGCAGTTCATGCAAATTGTATCGCCGAATGAGACGATTGCCCTGATCTCTCTCAGCACCAAAATAGGGGATACCACGGGAATGATCAATCTTTGTATCCCTCACGTTGTTCTGGAGCCTATTATGTCGAGGCTGTCAGTACACCAGTGGTTTGTCTCCGAGAAGAAGGTGCGGGATGAGGTTGAGCTTGAAGCCATCCGGGCACGGGTTCACCGCGCTCAGCTTCCGATCGTGGCTGAGCTGGGTGAATCGAGGTTATCTATAGCTGAATTTCTCGGACTCAGCATCGGCGACGTGATTTCTCTTAACAAGACTGTGGATTCCGGTCTGTCGATCAAAGTAGGGGACAAGCTGAAATTCATCGGAAGTCCTGGGATGATCAAAGAACGTGTGGCTGTGCAAATAGACGAGATTGTCAGCGAAGGGGTTGAAGAGTTTGACGAGTAAAGATTATTTGTCCCAGGAAGAGATAGATGCTCTTCTCAGACAGTCTGCGGAAGGCAATTTGGCTCCTTCACCGAAGACAGTGGATGATTACTTAACACCATTTGAACAGGATGCACTGGGAGAGATTGGCAATATTACCTTCGGTAGTGCGGCAACTGCGCTCTCTACGCTGCTGGGCAAGAAGGTTGATATTACAACGCCCAAGGTATCCATTATTACCCGCGGAGAGTTCGAAGAGGCCTTTCCCAAACCCCATGTGGCAGTTCACGTTCAGTATGTGGACGGCTTCCAGGGAATCAATTCCCTGGTCATCAAAATCAGGGATGCCCAGGTCATTGCCGATCTCATGCTTGGCGGTGAAGGTGAACCGAAGGATGAGGAACTGAATGAAATTCATATCAGCGCCGTGCAGGAAGCCATGAACCAGATGATGGGCTCGTCCGCTACCTCCATGTCGACGATCTTTAACAGATTCGTCAATATTTCTCCGCCGGGCATAGATATTCTTAACATGTCCAGCGGAGAAGGGGTAGGAAGTCTTCCGGATGATGAAACCCTGATCCAGATTTCGTTCCGGCTAAAAATCGGCGACCTGATTGATTCCACGATCATGCAGCTGCTGCCGGTTCAATTCGCCAAGGATATGGTAACCATGCTGCTTGGCGATGTCAGCCAGGCTGACCAGGAGGCGGCTGTGTCCTCCGCTGAAGCCCCATCGAAGCCGGCGGCACCGCCACAGGCAGCTGCAGCACCGGAGCCTGCACCCGCACAGCCTGCTGCTCAGCAGCAGACGCCTGCGCCTGAGGCCGGGGGATACCCGCCGCAATATCCGCCGCAGGGTCAGGGGATGCCGCCTTATCCGGGTATGCCGGAAGGGGGATATTATTATCCGCCGGCAGGAATGCCCGCCTACGGGATGCCGGGGATGCCGCCTTACGGAGCACCGCCGCAAGGAATGCCATATCAGCAGGCTCCGCCCCAGAATCCGGCACAGGGCCGCAATGTGAACGTGCAGCCTGTACAATTTGCTAATCTGAGTGCAGGCGCTTTCGGCAATATCGACGAGAACAATTTAAATTTATTGATGGACATACCACTGAAGGTAACCGTAGAATTAGGAAGGACCCAGAAGCAGATCAAAGATATTCTGGAAATGTCGCAAGGTTCAATTATTGAACTGGACAAGCTGGCAGGCGAGCCTGTTGACATTCTGGTCAACAACAAGCTCATTGCCAAGGGGGAAGTCGTAGTTATCGACGAAAACTTCGGTGTCCGCGTTACGGATATCGTCAGCCAGTGGGACCGTATACAAAAATTACAATAAGCATACTTAGGGAGGATTTTGTAAAAATGGCTAACCGAATTCTAATCGTGGACGATGCAGCATTTATGAGAATGATGATCCGGGACATTTTGTCGAAGAACGGATTTGAGGTAGTGGGTGAAGCCCAGGATGGTTCACAGGCTATAGAGAAATTTAAGGAACTGCGTCCGGACCTGATCACGATGGATATCACCATGCCTGAAATGGACGGAATCGCCGCCCTCAAAGAAATCAAAAAAGTAGATGCCAATGCCAAAGTCATCATGTGTTCAGCCATGGGTCAGCAGGCTATGGTCATTGATGCAATTCAAGCCGGTGCCAAGGACTTTATTGTGAAGCCTTTCCAGGCAGACCGTGTAATTGAAGCCATCAATAAAACGCTGGGTATATAGGAACAAGGTATGTTAGCCAATTCCGGAACGCTCGGAGACAGTGGTAATGGCCTGCTGAATTTATTGAGAGTTGTCTTCTTTCTTGCCGTAATTATTATTCTTATCGTGCTTTTGATCCGTTTTTTGGGACGCCGCAATCAGACCCTGATGAGCGGCCGTTCCATTCGTACGCTGGGCGCGCTTGGACTTGGTCCGAATAAGTCGATTCAGATCATAGAGCTTGGCGGCAGCCTCTACCTGATTGGAGTGGGTGATAACATATCCATGATGGATAAGATCACAGATCCTGCTGAAGTGGCACTGATTATTTCCGCTTTTGAAGATCAGAACGCAGGAACGGGCAATATCATTACACCGCTAATCGCCAAAATCAAATCCAAGCTGCGCGGTGAGATCCCTTCCCAGGAAATTGAGCTTAGCGAGACTTCGTCGTTCTATGAGACTCTGCAATCCAAGCTTGCCCTTGCGCCCGAGCGTAAAGAGAAGCTGGAAGAACTGCTTAGGGATGATGATCTTAAGAAAGAGTCGGGGGATGTATGAAAAAAAAGCTGATTCTTTCTGCACTGCTGCTTGGTATATTCAGTATCCTGCTGCTGCATCCGGTTCATGCCGAGCCGATTCCTAATATCAGCATACAGGTTGGGGACAATGACGCTTCGAGCGGGGGGACAAGCTCCATATCTATCCTGCTTCTGGTCACGGTTCTGAGCATAGCGCCTTCATTTCTGGTGCTGATGACCAGCTTCACACGGATAGTGATCGTACTGGGGTTCGTAAGAACTTCACTCGGCACCCAGCAGATGCCTCCGAACCAGGTGCTTGTGGGACTGGCTCTATTCTTGACCCTGTTTATTATGTCTCCTACTCTGGCAACAGTGAACGAGACGGCGTTACAGCCCTATATGAAGGGCACTCTGACCCAGAGTGAAGCGCTGAACAAAGCGCAGGAGCCGATTAAGGAATTCATGTTCAAGCAGACCAATACGAAGGACCTGCTGCTGTTCATGAACTATACCGGCAACAACGCTACTGTCAAACCGGCCAGCTATAAGGATATTCCTTTAACCGTTATTGTGCCGGCTTTTGCGATTGGTGAGATGAAAAAAGCGTTTACTATGGGATTTATGATTTTCATCCCTTTTCTCATTATTGATATCGTGGTGTCCAGTACCCTCATGGCCATGGGGATGATGATGCTGCCGCCGGTCATGATATCTTTACCCTTCAAAATCATGCTCTTTGTGCTGGTGGACGGCTGGTACCTTGTAATCAAATCGCTGCTGCTAAGTTTTAACACCTGACTTGTAAGAGGAGGCATAAGGGATGAATGCGGAGTTTGTCATCGGTCTGGCCGGCCAAGCCGTATATTTGGTGCTGGAGACCAGCGCCCCCATGCTGATTCTTGGTCTGGTGGTAGGACTGATAGTCAGTATATTTCAAGCCACAACCCAGATTCAGGAGCAGACCCTCGCGTTTGTTCCCAAAATCGTTGCCGTACTGCTGGCTTTACTGCTGTTCGGTCCGTGGATCATAACGAAGCTGGTGGATTTCACCAGTCAAATTCTGGGCAGCCTCCATATGTATATCGGTTGAGACTATGAATATAGAGACACTGATGCAAAGTTTTCCTGTCTTTCTGTTGATTTTTTGTCGAATTTCAGCCTTTTTTGTTGTCGTTCCCGTCTTTTCGTCGCAAAGCGTGCCGACAACCTTCAAAATTGGTTTGTCTTTTTTTGTGTCCATGGTTATCTTCAGCTCAGGCAGCATGAACGTCACCGTTCCGCAGGATCTGAGTTTCATCCTTCTGATTGTCAGGGAGGCTCTAATCGGGCTGTTGCTCGGGTTTGTCGCCTACCTGATGTTTATGACGATTCAGACTGCGGGCTCCTTCATTGATATTCAGATCGGGTTCGGGATCGCTAACGTCATCGACCCGATGACCGGGGCTTCGGCGCCTATCATCGGCAACTTTAAGTATATGATTGCGCTGCTGCTGTTCCTGAGTATGAACGGTCATCACTACCTGCTGGATGCCATTGTGTACAGTTACAAATGGGTGCCGATTGATAATGATCTGTTCCTTAGAATGGTGGGTGGAAGCTTGTCGGAGTTTCTGGTCCGCACTTTTGCCCAATCCTTTATGCTGGCCTTTCAAATGTCGGCTCCGCTGGTTGCGGCACTTTTCCTGACGGATGTGGGTCTTGCCTTCCTGGCGAGAACCGCGCCGCAATATAATGTGTTCGTTATCGGTGTTCCGCTCAAAATCATTATAGGTCTGGCGTTGCTGCTTATACTGATGCCGGGGCTGGCTGCGTTGTTCCAGAATCTCTTCGAGATTATGTTTGAGTCCATGCACAATCTGCTTGGCCTCATCGGGAAGAGTCCTTAGGCTACGGTAAGGAGAGAGTGTCATGGCAAAGCCGCAAAGATATAAGCTGGATCTTCAGCTGTTCGGGGGAGATAAGACAGAGAAAGCAACCCCGAAGAAACGGCAGGATGCCCGCAAGAAGGGGCAGGTTGCAAAAAGCGCTGAAATATCCGGTGCAGTGGTGCTTTTCTCGGCGCTGCTGTCGCTGAGCGTATTTGGCGGCTTCATGAAAGAACGGTTCATTAATCTGTACACAGATGTGTTCCAGAACCGGATGATGATGGAAGTGACGCCGGAGAATATCTCCGCGCTGTTCAACCAGTACGGGCTGCAGATTCTGATTCTGCTCGCCCCGCTGCTGGGCATCACTTTCCTTCTGGCGCTTGTGGTCAACTTCGCACAGGTAGGCTTCATGGCTTCCGGCGAAGGGCTTACGCCTAAGTTCAGCAAGATCAACCCCATCAAAGGCTTCAAGAACATTTTCTCTATGCGTTCGTTTGTGGAGTTCCTCAAATCGGTCTTCAAGCTCATTCTGATTGCCTATCTGGTCTACAGTACGCTTTGGGGGGAGAAGGAGAGTTTTGCTTCCCTCGCGCATGTCAATGCGGAAGGGGTGTACGGCTTCGTTGCAAAGCTGACGATGAGCCTGGGCATCAAGATTGCAGCAGCTCTTTTTATCATGGCTGTACTGGACTATATCTATCAGAAGTACGAGCATGAGAAAAGTCTGAAGATGTCCAAGCAGGACATTAAGGATGAGTACAAAAAGATGGAGGGTGACCCCATCATCAAAGGCAAGATCAGAGAGCGTCAACGCAGAATGGCGATGCAGCGGATGATGCAGGAGGTCCCCAAGGCCGATGTCATCATCACGAACCCGACCCACTTTGCGGTCGCCCTGAAGTATGACGGTTCCAAAATGGAGGCTCCGCAGATTATAGCCAAAGGCCAGGATTATGTGGCGCTCCGCATCAGGGAGCTGGCCAAGGAGCATGGTGTTGTAACGATGGAGAATAAGCCGCTGGCACGGGCGTTATTCCAGAGAGCGGAGATCGGTGATGTAGTTCCGGCCGATCTGTTCCAGGCGGTTGCCGAAGTGCTGGCCTATGTATACAAGCTTAAAGGCAAGAGGAGATAAGCCGGGGGAGGTTAAGGACATTGAAAGCTAAAGATCTAACAGTTCTACTGGGCGTTATCGGTATTGTGCTTATGATGATTCTGCCCATCCCTGTCTGGCTTTTGGATGTACTGTTAATTGTCAACATTTCGATAGCCCTGACCATTATATTGGTCGCCATGAATACCAAGGACCCGCTCCAGTTTTCGATTTTCCCTTCACTGCTCCTGATCACAACGCTGTTCCGACTGGCGCTGAATATATCCACTACCAAACTGATTCTTGGTGATGGTCATGCCGGTGAGGTGGTAGCTACATTCGGAAGCTGGATTGCAGGGGGACAAATCGCCATAGGGTTCATCGTCTTTCTGATTCTGGTGGTTGTGCAGTTCATTGTTATCACCAAAGGCTCAGAGCGCGTTGCCGAGGTGGGAGCACGCTTTACACTGGATGCGATGCCCGGCAAGCAGATGAGTATTGATGCGGATCTGAATGCAGGGATGATCAATGAGCAGCAGGCGCGCGAACGCCGGCGTAATGTTGAACGCGAGGCGGATTTCTTCGGAGCCATGGATGGTGCGAGCAAATTCGTTAAAGGAGACGCCATTGCCAGCATTATCATCCTGCTGATCAATCTGATCGGCGGCTTTATTATCGGGATGACGATTCACGGAATGTCCTTCCAGGATGCGCTTTCGACCTATTCCATACTGACGATCGGGGATGGTCTGGTCAGCCAGATTCCGGCATTGCTTATCTCCACCGCTTCCGGTCTGATCGTAACCCGGGCAGCATCGGAGGGCAATCTGGCCGAGGATTTGACCGGTCAATTGCTGTCTTACCCGAAGCTGCTCTACATAGTAGCGGTTACGATTGCTTTTCTCGGCTTCTTCACACCGATCACGGTGATGTCCACTCTGCCTTTGGCGGGACTGATGGGTTATGCGGCTTACAGTATGGGGAAGAAGGCCAGCAGGCAGCAGATGGCTGATGAACAGCTGGTAGAGGAGAAGCAGATCGAAGAGGTGCGAAGTCCCGAAAGTGTCATTAATCTGCTTACAGTGGACCCGATCGAATTCGAATTTGGGTATGGTCTGATTCCACTGGCGGATACGGGACAAGGCGGCGATCTGCTCGACCGTATCATCATGATTCGACGGCAATGTGCACTTGAGATGGGCCTGGTGGTGCCGGTTATTCGTATTCGCGACAATATTCAACTAAAACCGAATGAATATGTCATCAAAATTAAAGGAAATAACGTTGGCGGCGGTGAATTATTACTTAATCACTATCTTGCCATGAGCCCTGGTTATGATGACGAGTCGATTAGCGGGATTGAGACTATTGAACCATCCTTCGGGCTGCCGGCCTTATGGATTGATGAATCCGTGAAGGAGCGGGCCGAATTATCAGGCTATACCGTCGTTGACCCTCCTTCCGTGGTAGCCACGCATCTGACAGAGCTGATCAAAAGGCATGGACATGAATTGCTTGGCCGCCAGGAGACGAAGCAACTGGTTGACAATCTCAGGGAGAATTATCCTGTGCTGGTGGACGAGCTTATCCCTTCTATTCTTGCAGTTGGTGATATTCAGAAGGTACTGGGCAAGCTGCTGCGCGAGAAAATTTCTATCCGCGATCTTGTTACCATCTTCGAGACTCTTGCCGACTACGGTACGTATACCAAGGACCCTGATATTCTGACTGAATATGTGCGGCAATCGCTCTCCAGACAGATCACTCAGCAGTTCTCGCAGTCGGGGGAGACCCTGCGCGTAATTACAGTGGGTCCCGGCCTTGAGAAAAAGATATCCGAAAGTGTGCAGCAGACCGAGCAAGGCAGTTATCTGGCGCTCGATCCGGTCTCTACTCAAACCGTCTATCAACGGCTTACCGAGCAGATTAACCGTCTCCTGCAATCCGGCCAGCAGCCGATTGTACTGACATCTCCAACGATTCGTATGTACCTGCGGCAGGTGATTGAACGGACCATGCAGGATATACCGGTGTTGTCTTACAGCGAGCTTGAGCCCAATATTGAAATTCAAAGCGTCGGGGTGGTGAACTTATGAGAGTGAAGCGTTATGTGGTCGATACGATGCCTGACGCCATGCATTCTATCCGCAGCGAGCTTGGAAGCGATGCCGTTATATTAAGCACCAAAGAAATTAAAGTTGGCGGATTCATGGGCATGTTCACGAAGAAGAAGATTGAAGTGGTAGCTGCGGTGGAGGACGGGCAAAAGGCGGCTGCGCAGGAGAAGGCTCCTGCACAGCCGATGAATGTACCGCGGAGTGCAGTGCCGCAGGCCTATCAGAAGGCTGCCACAGCTTCGGGTGCCCCTGCCCCGCCGCCTGTAACGGTGAAGGATGCGGCAGCTGGAAAGAGCTTTGCCGAGATTGCTGCTGCATTGGCTGATCCTCACGAACAGGGGGGAGGTGTCGCTGTGATGCCCCGGTTGTCCAAAACTGAAACGCCGGACATCCTCACAGAGGACAGCGTCCGGGAGCAACCCCCTGTTCCGAACCCGGAGGATAGCCGGAAGGCGCTTGCAGCAATCTATGAATCGCTGGCGGCGGAACAGCCTGAACCGGCGGTTGCCGCTTCCTCTGAGAGTGATGTGCTGAAGGAAATCCGGGATATGAAACATTGGATGGAACGGATTGCCCGTTACTCCTCGGGGGCTGCAGAACTGCCTGATGAGCTGGAGGCTTTGAAAAGCCGGCTGATAGATCAGGAGACTGACGCTGTACTTGTAGAGGAATGGATTGGAACAGTTCTGGAGCGTTATCGTGAAGAGGGAAGCACCTGGGCTCCAGGGCATTTTGAAGAAGTACTTAGAGAGCAGATTGACGGTTTCCTGGCTGGCCGTATTGCCGGCGGAATCGCACCGGATACCCGGATCGTATACATTGCCGGGCCGACAGGTGTCGGTAAGACGACAACGATTGCCAAGCTGGCCGCGGAGCAGCTGTTCAAGCAGGGCCGCAAGGTGGGTCTGATTACCTCGGATACTTACCGCATATCCGCCGTTGAACAGCTTAGAACCTACGCATCCATTCTCAATATGCCGCTGGAGGTTGTCCAGTCGCCGGGGGATCTGCAGCGGGCTATGTTCCGGCTGGAAGGCTGCGATCTGATTCTTATGGATACAGCTGGGAGGAACTACCGCAACGAGATGCTGGTGGCTGAACTCCAGAGTCTGCTGGCCAGGGAACTCAAAAGTGAGACCTTACTGGTGCTCAGCTTAACCTCCAAAAGCCGTGATATGAAAAAAATCGCCGAGCACTTCGGCAGATACCAGCTGGATAAGGTGGTTTTTACGAAGCTGGATGAAACGGGAAGCTACGGACCGCTGTTCAATGTGCTGAATGATTTTCCGCTGAAGTTGTCCTACATGACCAATGGACAGAATGTTCCTGATGATCTCATTATGGCAACCGTGGAACAGATTAGCGGAATGCTGCTGGGAACAGGGGGCGAATGATGGACCAGGCGCAGTCGTTAAGACGGCTGGTTTCCAGCCAGGATTCCAGACAACCCTCCGGAAGCGGAGCGTCCGCCCGCATCATTACGGTATGCAGCGGGAAGGGGGGAGTCGGGAAGTCGAATTTCACCCTTAACTTCGCGCTTGCACTGAAGGCCATGGGGCGTAAGGTCCTTCTGTTCGATGCAGACATCGGAATGGCTAATATCGACGTTCTGATGGGTGTGTCCACGAAGTTCAACCTGTACCACCTGCTCAAACGGGAAGCTGATATCGGACAGATCATTCAGCTCGGACCGCAATCCCTGCCTTTTATTGCAGGCGGTTCCGGGATGGATGAGCTGTTCGCGCTCTCGGAGGAGGATCTGAATTACTTTACCACACAGATTGCACTCATTGCCGATACGATGGATTTTATATTATTTGATACAGGGGCGGGACTGTCGAAGGAAACGATGAAATTTATCACCTCTGCCGATGACTGCCTGGTTGTGACCACTCCCGAGCCTACAGCCATTACAGATGCTTATGCTCTTATGAAGGTAGTTCATAACTCGCATCCGGAGGTATCGTTCAGGCTGATCGTCAATCAGGCAGGGGATGAACGGGAGGCCAGGGTGACCAGCGACAAAATCCGCATGGCCGCCAGCCGGTTCCTGCAGCTCGAACTCCCGTACCTCGGTTATATCAGCAGCGATCCGCATGTAGTCCAGGCAGTGAAGAAACAAATTCCATTCTCAGTGGCTTTTCCGAACAGTATTGCAGCAAAGGATGTGCACAGGCTTGCGCTGAGCTATCTGGCTGCTGATTCAGTAGAAACCGCTAAAGTTCAAGGCATCAAGGGATTTATCAGCAAGTGGTTGAAGCGAAACAAATAATTGTTCTGAATTCGAGGGACAGAGGTGGAAATGCTATGAGGCCATATAAAGTTCTGGTTGTGGATGATTCTGCATTTATGCGCAAGATCATTTCCGATTTAATCGAAAACGATGCCGACTTTCAAGTAACAGCGACGGCTGCCAACGGCCGTGAGGCGATAGAGAAAGTTAATGAGCTTCGTCCGGATCTGGTAACCATGGATGTGGAGATGCCTGAGATGAATGGCCTGGAGGCGCTGAAAATAATCATGGCCCAGCGTCCGCTTCCCGTCATTATGCTGTCAGGCATCAATGAACAGGGGATGAAGGAGACCATACTGGCCTTGGAGTGGGGGGCTTTCGATTTCATCCGAAAGCCGTCCATTTCAAACTCCCAGGATATCATCGCTGTCGGAGAATCCCTCCGCGAGCAGATGAACGAGGCCATGCTGGCGCGTGAGCAGCGGGAAGCCCGGGCATCTGCCGTCAAGGCGCCGGAGCCGCCGCTTCCGGCAGCAGAGCCGCCTGCTCCGCGAACCGTGATCGAGCCGGCGAAGCGGAAGCCGGAGCCGCTCAGCAAAGAAGCGGGTACACTGCGGGCGCCGCTGCTAGGGGCAGACAAGCCGAAGGGCAGAACGACGCTTGAACCTCCGGCAGATACACGGAAGCCGGGGCAAAGCACTGATCCGGCGGTTACAAGGCGTGTGGCTAAGCCGATGCCTGAGGTGGCCAAACCGGCTACCGACCGGTTCAAAAGCCGGCCCCGGGAGGAACGGGGGACTGGAATACCTGGGCAGCGGGCAGCTGCTGAAACTGCGGCAGGCTCGTTCATCGAACCTCCGGCAGCCTCAGGAAGCCAGGCAAGCGGAACCCGTGGAGTACGCAAGCTGGTTGCTGTGGGATGTTCAACCGGAGGCCCGAGAGCGCTGAAGGCGTTCCTGGAGAATATACCCGGTGATTTCCCGGCGCCGATTGTTATTGTCCAGCATATGCCGCCTAACTTCACCAAGTCGCTGGCCCAGCGGCTGAATACCTTCAGCAGTCTGGAGGTTGCTGAAGCGGAGCACGGGATGGTGCTCCGGCAGGGCGCGGCCTATATTGCTCCGGGAGGATACCACTTGAGAGTGGTTACTGGAGCCGGCGGACAATATGTAATCGAGCTTACGAAGGAAGAGGTCCGTAATGGACATCGTCCGTCTGTAGATACATTGTTTGAATCGGTATTGCAGCTTACCTCGCTTGAACGTCACGCGGTCATTATGACGGGGATGGGCAGCGATGGGGCCCGTATGATGAAAGCACTCTACGATTCGGGGGTGACATCAACCTTTGCCGAGAGTGAAGAAACCTGTGTGGTTTACGGGATGCCGCGGTCTGCAGTAGAGCTGAAGTGTGTAAGATACATCCTGCCTTTGCAAGAAATTGCTCCAAGGCTGGTACAAGCCGTTAAATAACCGAAAAGCGAACTCGAAGGGGAGGTACCCGCTCATGGACATGAACCAATACTTATCCATGTTTATTGATGAGTCAAATGATCATCTGCAGTCCTTGAACGAAAGCATGATGGGGCTGGAAGCAAATCCTGAGGATCTGAGCATTGTCCAGGTGATTTTCCGCTCTGCCCATACCTTGAAAGGTATGGCGGCTACAATGGGTTTTGAAGATTTGGCTTCGCTTACGCACCAGATGGAGAATGTGCTGGATCTGGTGCGCAACAACAAGCTGCGGATGCAGGATTTCATCTTTGATACCCTATTCAAAAGTATTGACGCTCTGGAATCCATGGTGGAGGACATTACCGGCGGGGGAGCCGGTAAAGCCGATGTCTCGTCGATTGTCTCTTCTCTGCAGGCGATCGTCCGCGGAGAAGTACCTTCTGCCAGCGGAGCTGCTGCTGAAGTAACGGCAGCCGCGTCCGGTAATGCCTCTGCAGCCCAGGTGTTTCTGGATGAATTCCAGTATTCTGTGCTGGAGCAGTCTCTGCAGGAAGGCCATCAGGTGCTGTACGTGGATGTGGCTATCCGCAAGGATTGTCAGCTCAAGGCCGTACGTGCATACATGGTGTTCGACCTCCTGGAGCGTTCCGGAGAAGTTGTCAAATCCTTCCCTTCGGTTCAGGACATAGAGCAGGAGAAATTCGACTACGGATTCTCGCTCTACTACATAACCCAAAAGGATGCAAGTGAAATTCAGAAGATGATTCTGAATTTGTCAGAGATTGATGCGGTTACGGCAGTGGCGCTGGATCAGGAGTCGCTGCGCCAGATGGGACAAGAGAGTGCGGCTACGGCTGAAGCTGTGGCTCCGGCTCCGGTGCAGGAGGCTGCCCCCGAGGCTGTCCATAATGCTTCTCCTGCGGCTTCCGTGCACGCCAAGGAAGAGAACGGCAAAGCCGCTCCGGCGAGAGCAGGAGGAACACCTTCTCCTTCCCGGACCATCCGGGTGGATATCGAGCGTCTGGATGTGCTGATGAATCTGTTCAGTGAGCTGCTGATTGACCGTGTCCGGCTGGAGCAGCTGGCTTCCGAAGTCCAGAACGGGGATCTTACGGAAACGGTCGAGCATATGGGCCGGGTCAGCGGAGATTTGCAGAATATTGTCATGAAGCTGCGCATGGTTCCGGTGGATACCGTATTTAACCGGTTCCCGCGGATGATCCGCGACCTTGCCAAATCGCTGGACAAGAAAGTGGATTTAATCATCACTGGTGCCGATACGGAGCTTGACCGTACCGTGATTGATGAGATTGGCGACCCGCTGGTGCATCTGCTGCGTAATGCGGTTGACCACGGGATTGAATCCATTGCAGACCGGATCGCTGCCGGCAAGCCGGAGACAGGCACCGTTCAGCTTCGCGCATTCCATAGCGGCAATCACGTTTTCATTGAGATTGAAGAGGATGGCAAAGGGATCTATCCGAAGAATGTACTGGCGTCTGCGGTCAAAAAAGGTGCAATTACCCAGGAGCAGGCGGGGACGATGTCGGATGACGAAGCTTACCAGCTGTTATTTGCCCCAGGCTTCAGTACGGCTGAGGTCATCTCGGACGTATCGGGCCGGGGGGTCGGGCTGGATGTGGTCAAAGCGAAGATCACAGCACTGGGCGGCAACGTCACTATCTACTCCACACCGGGAAAAGGTACGAACTTCTCTGTTCAGCTTCCGCTCACGCTGTCGATCATTGCCGCAATGCTGGTGCGCCTGGGCTCAGAGAAATACGCCATTCCGCTGTCTTCTATAGTAGAAACAGGAATTGTGAAGCAATCCCAGGTACGGACCATTCACGGCAACAAAATGCTGGAGTTCCGGGGCAGCCATATTCCGCTGGTCTCCCTGAGCAAGATCTTCTCCATTCCGGATTATGATGAAAGCGCGGAAGAGGAGACAGAGATCGTGGTCGTGCGTAAGGGAGAGCGGCTGGTTGCTCTTGCTGTGCAGGACTTCATCGGCCAGAACGAAATTGTTATCAAGAATCTTGGCAAGTACCTGCCTGAGGTACAAGGGATTTCGGGAGCTACAATTCTTGGAGACGGACAGGTTGCACTCATTATCGATCCGAATGCTTTTATCAAATAATCAGGTTAGAACAGGGAGGGTCATTCCATGGCTGAAGATATCAAAGTCATTGTATTCAAGCTTGGCACTGAGGAATACGGCATTGAGGTAGAGAAGGTCCAGACGATTGAACGCATGATGCCAATTACCCGCGTACCGAAGACCTATTCGTTTATCAAAGGTGTAATCAACCTGCGCGGTGTCGTTATTCCGGTTATTGATCTCCGCGGACGCTTCGGGATCGAGGAAGCAGAGCATACGGACCAGACCCGGATTATTATTGTAAATGTCAACGATATGGAAGTGGGCTTCATCGTGGATTCAGCCAATGATGTCATCGACCTGAACCGTGATATCATTGACGTACCGCCGGATGTTGTGGGGGGAATCCGGGCGAAGTATCTGGACGGGGTGGCCAAAATAGGAGATGATCGTCTGCTGATTATGCTCAACCTGTCTGAAGTACTCAACAAGGGCGAAATTGTACAGCTCGAAAGCCTGGAGGGCTAGCCTATGGAGCTATTCAAGAACTTCAAGGATTTCAAAATGGATGTGCTCAAGGAAGTCGGGAATATTGGAGCCGGCAACGCTGCCACCGCATTGTCGCAGCTGCTCAATAAGCCGATTGATATGGCTGTTCCGAAGGTACAGCTGCTCAGCTTCGAGGAGATCACCGACAAGGTAGGCGGAGCGGAAGAACTGGTGTATGCGGTATTCCTGCGCGTTGAAGGGGAAGCACCGGGTAATCTGTTCTTTATTCTTAGCCCGGAAGCGGCAAGTAACCTGCTCAGCCGGATTGCCGGAATTGAGATCTCCGGCGGCGATGAGCTGAGTGAGATGGAGTTATCCGCATTAAGCGAGATCGGCAATATCCTGGCCGGCTCCTACCTCTCTTCACTGGCGGACTTCACCTCGCTGTCCATGTACCCGACAGTACCGGCGCTTGCGATGGATATGGCCGGAGCCATTCTGGGCTACGGACTGCTGCAATTCGGTCAAATGGGTGATGATGCGCTGCTGATTGATACTACTTTTCTAGAAGGCCAAAATGAAATTGAAGGACAATTCTTCCTTATTCCCGATCCGGAATCGTTCCCCAAAATATTCAAAGCCTTAGGAGTACCGTTCGATAATGATTGAAGAACAGAGCATTATTAAAGTAGGTATGGCGGATCTGAATGTAGGCAGTCAGGATAGTCTTATCCGTACGACGGGTCTTGGCTCCTGCGTAGGTCTGACTCTGTTTGATCCCGGTAAAAAGCTGGCTGGCATGGCGCATGTCATGCTGCCTTCGTCAGAGATTGCGCGGGAAGGACAGCTGAACATTGCCAAGTTCGCAGATACCGCAGTCCCTGAGCTGTTGGCCCGCCTGTTGGGGCTGGGGGCAGTTAGAAGCCGGATTGTGGCCAAGATGGCCGGAGGCTCACAGATGTTTGCTTTTGCCGGAGGGAGTGACACCATGAGGATCGGGCCTCGGAATGTAGAATCATGTAAGCTTGCTCTTGATAATCTTCATATTCCGCTCATCGCGGAGGACACGGGTGGCAATTATGGGCGTACGATAGAAATCTCCTGCAACACCGGAGTGATTTTTATCCGCAGCGTTCAAAAAGACCCGAAGGAAATATAGCCATGAGCAGGAAACTATTGCTGAATGCTGTGGCCGGGCTGATCGGATTTGTTTTTACATTTCTTGCAAACCAGGGACAGAACCTGCTTGGAACCAGCCTGATTCGGGGCATCTACGGATTTATTATCTGGTTTGTGCTTGCTTTTCTCCTGAGATGGGTATTGGGGTTTATTGCCGGTAAGCCCGCTGAATCCTCGGACCCGGAAACCGGTCTGTACGATAATGGTGAATCACTTGGCGCCAAACTTGATATTAGTACACCTGAAGAGGATCAGGAATTGAAAGACCTGCTTACTCCTAAGCGGGAGGCGGCAAGCGAAGAGGCGGGAGGGTTCACCCCTTTGCAGCCTCCGAAGCTAGTCTCTATGAAAGATCCTGAAGAATTGGCCAAGGCCGTTCGTCACCTGAAAGAAGAATAAGCGAGTGCTGCGGCGAAAGTCCGTATTCTTGCGCCGCATGATACCGCTGACTAAACTTTGGGAAGGGTGAAAGCCGTTGAACGAGCGTAAAGCAGCTCAGTCGGAAACAGACCAGCTTTGGGAACAGTGGAAAGAGCACGGTAATCCTGAAGCCAAAAAAAAGCTGATTGAGAGCTATCTCCATATTGTTGATTACGTGTCCAGCCGTCTGGCAGTAGGGCTGCCCAAAAATGTCTCCAAGGATGATTTGGCCAGCAACGGTGTGATGGGACTCATTGATGCCATCGAGAAATTCGACTACAAGCGGGGGCTTCAGTTCCAGACCTATGCATCCTGGCGGGTAAGGGGAGCAATCCTTGATTCTCTGCGGCAAAGTGACTGGGTCCCCAGGTCGGTACGCGAAAAAGCGAAAAAAATCGAGGATGCCTACCAGCAGCTGGAGCAGAAGTATTTGAGATCCGTAAGTGACGATGAAATGAGCAAGTATCTGAATATTTCAGAAACGGAGTTTCAGACTATGCTGCAGGATGTTGCAGTCATGTCGCTCTGCTCATTGGAAGATCCTATACGTGAAGAAGAATCAGAGACACGGATGTCTATTTTGGTAGATGACAAGGCCAAGAATCCGGACCGTAAAGTGAATGAGTTCTATCTGCGGGATACGTTAACCAAGGGGATCGAGAAATTAACAGTGAAAGAACGGACCGTTGTGTCCCTTTTATATTATGAGGATTTATCTTTAAGCGAGATTGCCGAAGTGATGTCACTATCGCCTTCGCGGATCTCACAGCTTCATTCCAAGGCTATTTTGCGGCTAAGAGGAACACTTGAGAAGAACCGGGACCTTCTAATGCAAAATGATTAACCGGGCGACGGTGACAAGGGGGAGCAGAATTTGATCGGTCAATATGTTTTGAGCCAATACCTGAGTATTACATTCTCGGATGATAAGGGGATTGCTTACCTTCAGTTCACCAAGAAGGATGAGAATTTCTCCTGTTCGATTGAAGACCTTGACAGCTTCCTGTACAGTCACAATATTCGTTTCGGCATCCAGCGTGATATAGTTCAGCGGATCAGCAGCAATCCGGAGGAATACTTCTGGAACAGGGTGCCCATCGCAATCGGGCAGCCTGCTGTCAACGGTAAGGACGGCCGTGTGGTGCTCACCGTTGATATGGAAGAAGACCGCAAACCCCTGGAGAAAGAGGACGGCAGGGTTGACTACAAAGAGCTCGTCCGGCTGCACAATGTCAGAAAAGGCCAGCTCATAGCCAGGGTTATTCCGGCAGAGAGCGGTGTGAACGGCAAGATGGTGACCGGAGAGGAGCTTCCTTGCAGGGCGGGGAAGGAGGCTCATTTCAAGGTAGGCAAGAATGTGGTGGTGGATCAGGAAGAAACTTCGATGTACTCGGCGATTGACGGACTGGTTACGCTGACAGACAAAGGCAAGATTAATGTATTTCCTGTGTATGAAGTTAACGGGGATGTGGATTACAGTACGGGGAATATCGACTTTGTAGGTACTGTTGTCATCCGCGGCAATGTGCTTACCGGCTTCACCGTCAAGTCTGCCGGGGATATCCGGGTGGTCGGCGGGGTGGAAGGGGCTGAACTGATATCAGGCGGTTCCATCGAGATTACCGGCGGAATCATCGGATATAACAAAGGTCTCATCAGCGCGGGCAAGAATGTCAAAGTCTCCTTCATTCAGGACGGCAACGTCGTTGCCGGAGAAGATGTGATCGTCTCACAGAGTATCATGCATTCTAATATCCGTGCAGGCCATGATGTGCTGTGTAACGGGGCCAAGGGCTTAATTGTGGGCGGTATTGTGCAGGCAGGCGAGCGGGTGATTGCCCGGACCATCGGCAACACGATGTCCACGGCTACGGCGATAGAGGTGGGCGTTGTTCCCGAGCTGAGAAATGAGATCAATGAATTGCGCCAGGAACTGCGTCAGCTTCTCGAGAATGAGGACAAGACGAATAAGGCGCTGTACCTGCTCAATCAGTTGGCGAATAATGGTCAGCTCTCGCCCGATAAGATTGCACTTCGTGTGAAGCTAAATGCAACGAAGCAGTCCCATATGCGTGACGAAAAGAAAATCAAAGAGCGCGTGCTGGAGATCGAACGCATGCTGGAGGATACCGGCAGAGCAAGGGTTGATGTCGTCAAGACGATCTATGGGGGTTCCAAGATCGTTATCGGCAGATACACCAGGTTCGTCAAGGACCCGACAGAACGGGTATCCTTCGTCTACAGTGAAGGGGATATCTCCATAACGCCTTACATCTAATCAGGCGGGCAGCCAGGGCGGCCTGCCATTCCTTGATTCTGAAACCAATTACGGGAGAAGAGGGATCTTATGAGTCTGAAACCGGTGGAACTGCAAATTGCGCTGCCCCGTACTCATGATGCGGGCAAAGTTCAGAATAACCTGCAGCAGCGTCCTGCCCTTGACCAGCAGCAGCTGGCAGGCCAGAATGTGAAGCACAGTCAGGAAATCTCGCTGCGCAGCACGGAGGTAGATGAGTCTGCCGAATCTGCGCTGCGGGACGGCGGCAAGGGAAGTGGTCCGGGGAGCCAGAGTTATCCGCGCAGACAGGACCAGCAGGAGAAGACTCATGATGCCGAACATCCCTTCAAAGGGCATCGCATTGATTTCAGCCTTTGATAGTTAAATATGGAAGATTAATATGAATTAAACGCAGAAGGAGATTACACATTTGGAACCATGGGTATACATCGTGCTGGTAGGTGCAGTCGCTATTGTCTATGCCCTGCGTCTGCCGGCCAGGGCAGGCCGGGAAGACTCGGAAGAGAAGAAGAGCCTGAAGGAAACGGAGGCGGCTCTGGAGCTCTATATGGCTGACATCGAGCAGGAGAACTCCAAGCTGCTTCAACTGGTCGGCAGTATCAAGACGCAGTCACAGACGAACAAGACTGACCTCCAGGAAGAGATCGGTGTATTGCGGGAGCAGGTAGGGGAACTGCACAAGAGCCTGCTGCTTATGGATGCCCGGCTGACTGCTGAAGAGAAGGAGCGGCTCCAGCTCGCTGCAGCCTTCACGTGGGAAGGCTCATCTGCACAGACTGAGAAGCCCCCGGCAGAAGCCCCCGTTAAGCCGAAGCCGGTCAGCTCCATTAAGCTGCGGTATCCGCGTTTATTCGAGCTCCATGAACAAGGGAAATCCATAGATTCTATCGCCAAGACCGCCGGCCTGCAGCGGGGAGAAGTCCAGTTGATTCTGCAATTGGCGCAGCAGGAGGAATCGGTATGATCAGGAACCGGTTTTTCATGCTGGGATTAGGTGTCGGACTGATTGTGGGCGCGCTGCTGCTGCAGATCATGATAGCTGGCAGGGCGACACCGCTAACCAAAGAAGAGTTAATACAGGAAGCCGCCCGTCTGAATCTGACCGTAGTAGACCAGGCCGGGGCTTCTGCAGAAGGAACCCCATCACCGCAAGAAGGCGGGCAGGCCGGGGCTCCCCAAGAGGCGGCTGGAGCTGAAGCTAAGCCAACTGCAGCAGCCTCGCCGGCTGCTACTCCTCCAGCCACGCCCAAAGCGGCAGTAACGCCAAGCGCCGCAGTGACTCCAGGCCAGCCTTCAGCCCCTGCCCAGCCTAAGAGCACAGCAGAGACAGCCGCGAAGCCCCCGGCGACCCCTGATTCGCCTGCGCTAACGGACGGGAATATTTCGTTAAGGATTCCTACGGGAATTACGCTCGCCCAAACTGCGGATTTACTCGCTGAAGCCGGGGTAATTCAGGATAAAGTTAAGTTCCTTCAGGTGGCAGACAGCCGGAAGGTGAACACAATTATCCAATACGGCAGCTATAGCTTTGCCAAAGGAGAAAGCATCAACTCTATTATTGATAAGCTGATTACGGTGAAAAAATAATAGATTATCCAAAAGAGAAAATATAAATTTGCACTGATCGTTGCATAGGCAGGTTTAATATGGTATAGTAATGGACGGTGTTAAAACACACGCCGGTTGATTTCGACAAGGGGTGCTTTCTTCTGAAGAAAGTCTTGTAGAAAGATGACACGCGGCGGAGGAGACACACAAATAAACCAAACTTAGGAGGTGTGTGAAGATGGCAGTAATCTCCATGAAGCAGCTTCTCGAAGCTGGGGTACACTTCGGTCACCAGACTCGTCGTTGGAACCCAAAGATGGATCGTTATATCTTCACTGAAAGAAACGGAATTTACATTATTGACCTGCAAAAAACGGTCAAGAAGGTAGAGGAAGCTTACAACTTTGTAAAGAGCGTCGCTGGCGACAACGGCACAATCCTATTCGTAGGAACAAAGAAACAAGCACAGGATTCCGTAAAAGAAGAAGCTGAACGTTCGGGTATGTTCTTCATTAACCAACGTTGGCTGGGTGGTACCCTGACTAACTTCCAGACGATTCAGAAGCGTATTGACCGCCTGAAGAAATTGGAAGCTTGGGAAGAAGACGGTACCTTCGCAGTATTGCCTAAAAAAGAAGTTATCCTTCTCCGCAAAGAGAAAGATCGTCTTGAGAAATTCCTGGGCGGTATCAAGAACATGAAAGGTCTTCCAAGCGCGCTGTTCATCATTGACCCGCGTAAAGAGCGCATTGCAGTAGCAGAAGCTCGCAAATTGGGTATTCCAATCGTAGCTATCGTTGATACTAACTGCGATCCGGACGAAATCGACTACGTAATTCCAGGCAATGACGACGCAATCCGCGCCGTGAAGCTCTTGACTGGTAAAATGGCTGACGCTGTTGTTGAAGCTCATCAGGGCGAAGACACAACTTCTGCTTAAGTAGTAACCGGAGCATAAATAAGAACTTAAATGAAAAGGGTGGTTGGCAGGTGGATAACCTCTCACTGCCCTTTTTTTAAAATGTAAGCAAGTAAGTATATCTTTGCGCCCGCAATGACAACGACTATGACTCTGGAGGGAATAACAATGGCAGTAGATGCAAAAGCAGTGAAGGAACTTCGTGAAAGAACAGGAGCAGGAATGCTCGATTGTAAAAAAGCGCTTGAAGAAGCAAACAATGATATCACCAAAGCGGCTGAATTGCTTCGTGAAAAAGGTTTGTCCGCAGCAGCCAACAAAGCGGGACGTATCGCTACTGAAGGTACTGTAGAATCTTATATCCACGCTGGCGGCCGTATTGGCGTTCTGGTAGAAATCAACTGCGAAACTGACTTCGTAGGCAAAACAGATTCCTTCAAAGACTTCGCCCGCGATATCGCAATGCAAATCGCAGCAGCGAACCCGCTGTATGTTCGCCGTGAAGAAGTTCCGGCTGCAGATGTAGAGAAAGAAAAAGAAATCCTCAAGGCGCAAGCGCTGAACGAAGGCAAGCCTGAGAAAATCGTTGAAAAAATGGTTGAAGGCCGCATCAGCAAGTTCTATGAAGAATATTGCCTGATGGAGCAATCCTTCGTTAAAGACCCGGATAAGACGATTTCCCAGCTGTTGAATGAAAAAATCAGCACCATCGGCGAAAACATCACGATCCGCCGCTTCGTTCGTTTCGAACTGGGTGAAGGTCTTGAGAAGAAAGTCGACAACTTCGTTGAAGAAGTAATGGCGCAGGTTAAACAATAATAGCAGCAAGGCATTGAACAAGAACTGAATAAAGGCAAGCATCAAAAGAGCGGAACACAGATAAGCAGTGTTCCGTCTTTTGTAAGAAAGTGAGGGTATACAATTGGAACAGCCGGTATTTAAGAGAGTGGTCCTTAAGGTAAGCGGTGAATCGCTCGCCGGACAGAATGGCTATGGCATCGATGCCGAAACGATCATCTCTATTGCGGAGCAGGTCAAGGAAGTCGTTGAGCTTGGAGTTCAGGTTGCGATTGTATGCGGCGGGGGCAACATCTGGCGCGGGATCGCCGGAAGCGAGAACGGTATTGACCGCGCGACAGCGGATTATATGGGGATGCTGGCTACGGTGATGAACTCACTGGCCTTGCAGGATGCTCTGGAGCAGATCGACGTCCCTACCCGGGTTCAGACCTCTATTGCCATGCAGCAGATTGCTGAGCCTTATATCCGCCGCCGGGCCATCCGTCATTTGGAGAAAGGCCGCGTAGTTATTTTTGCCGCCGGTACAGGGAATCCGTTCTTCTCGACAGATACAACGGCAGCGCTCAGAGCAGCCGAAATTGAAGCCGAGGTCATCCTGATGGCCAAGAACAAAGTAGACGGCGTCTACTCTGCAGATCCGTTCAAGGATAGCACTGCCGTGAAGTACGAGCAGCTTACTTACATGGATATTCTGAACAAAAACCTGGGTGTGATGGACTCCACCGCTTCCTCTCTCTGCATGGATAATAATATACCGCTCATTGTGTTTGCTATTACAGAGCAAGGCAATATTAAACGTGTCGTTCTCGGTGAAAAAATCGGAACAATCGTTAAAGGGAGTGTAAATTAATGCCACAATCGGTTAAGAAAAATGCCGAAGAGCGTATGGAAAAAGCAATTCTCTCGCTGAAACGCGACTTGGCAACGCTGCGGGCAGGACGCGCTTCGACGTCGCTGCTGGATCGCATTCAAGTTGAATATTACGGTGCACCAACTCCTATCAACCAGCTGGCCAACATCAGCACACCGGATTCCCGGACGCTGCTGATCCAGCCATGGGACAAAACCTCGATGTCAGACATCGAAAAGGCGATTATGAAATCCGACATTGGGATTACTCCAGCCAATGACGGTACAATCATCCGTCTGTCGATTCCCCCGCTTACCGAAGAACGCCGCAGTGAGCTTGTGAAGTTCACCAAGAAGTTCGGAGAAGAAGCAAAGGTAGCTATCCGCAACATCCGCCGCGATGCTAACGATGATATCAAGAAGATGGAGAAGAACGGCATTTCAGAAGACGAATCACATGGACATCAGGAAGATATCCAGAAATCTACGGATAAGTTCATAGCTGAAGTCGATAAAGTGCTCTTGTCCAAAGAAAAAGAGATTATGGAAGTATAATGAAATCCAAGAGACTTCAGGCCCCTCCGTTTATGGTGGGGTTTGTCTCTTTCTGATAAGAGCTTGGAGGAAACGGAAATGATCAAACGGATTCAAGAATGGCTGAGCCGTAAAGACAGGCAGGTGCCAGTCGAGATTTCACCGGATAATATTCCCCGGCATGTAGCGATAATTATGGATGGCAACGGCCGCTGGGCGAAACGGCGCGGTCTGCCCCGTATTGTGGGCCATCAGAACGGGATGAAGGCGGTCAAGCGTGCGACGATTGCGGCGAATGACCTGGGAGTAGAGTTCTTGACCATGTACGCTTTCTCTACGGAGAACTGGAAGCGGCCGAAGGACGAGGTTGATTTCCTTATGCGTCTCCCCGTAGAATTTCTGGCTATTGAACTGGACGAATTGATTGAGAAGAATGTGCAGGTACGTGTTATGGGCGATACGGAGGCTTTGCCTTCCCATACCCGCAGGGCGATGGAGGAAGCGATTGTCCGTACAGAGAGCAATACCGGACTTATTCTGAATTTTGCACTGAACTACGGCGGCCGCAAAGAAATAGAAGATTGTATGCGCGGCTTGGGCAAGGATATCCAGGCAGGAGTCCTGTCACCTGAAGAGATCACTTCAGAGCTGATCGACAGCAGGCTTTTGTCCGGCGGATTACCCGATCCCGATCTGCTGATTCGTACCAGCGGCGAAATGCGGCTTAGTAATTTCATGCTGTGGCAGATTGCCTACAGTGAATTGTGGTTTACTGATGCGTACTGGCCGGAGTTTGACAAGGCGCATCTGATGCAGGCTGTAGCTGAATATCAGCGCCGCACACGCCGTTACGGTGGATTGAAGTAGCCTGATGGGAGAGGGATTCTGTGAAGCAGCGATTGATTACCGGAATTGTTGCCGGGGCCTTGTTTTTAGGGTTATGTTATTTGGGAGGCTGGCCGTATCAGCTTTTGCTTACTGCCATGGCCCTCATCGGTTATTATGAATTTGTGAAAATGACCGGTACAGCAACCTTTGGACTTACTGCTGTATTTGGTTATGCATCTGTATTATGCTTTATGATTCCCTGGGATCTGCTGGGGACTGACGAGCTATTCTCATGGGAACAGGGAATATGGCTGTTAATGCTGCTGTTCCTGCTGGTAACAGTATTCAGCAAGAATAAGCTGGATATCAAAATCACCGCATTGATGTTCACCGGGATTGTATACATAGGGATGGGTTTCTCCTATATGGCAATCGCCCGCGGTGCAGGGGATGATCATGGCCTCTTCTGGACTTTCCTGCTGCTGTGCTGCATTTGGGGGAGTGATGCCGGAGCCTATTTTGTCGGCAGAAGCTTTGGCAAGAACAAGCTATGGCCTGCAATCAGTCCTAACAAGACGATTGAGGGCGCCCTCGGCGGAGTGCTGATTTCTGCTGTGATTTCCATCATTTTTGCCTTTTGGGTTCCTGATCTCCTGACGATCGGACGCGCGCTTCTCATCGGAATTTCCTGCGCCGTGCTGGGTCAGCTTGGAGATCTTGTACAATCTGCCTATAAACGGGTGTACGGTATTAAGGATTCAGGCTCATTGCTGCCTGGTCACGGAGGCATCCTGGACCGCTGCGACAGCTGGATTATCGTATTTCCTTTCGTACATATCGTAATGCTGATGCCTTACTATTAACGACAGGGAGAAGGTTGCAACTGTGAAAAGAATTAGTATTCTGGGCTCCACCGGTTCCATCGGTACCCAGACGCTGGATGTTGTAGCCATGCATCCGGAGGAATTTGAAGTGGATGGACTGGCAGCGGGAAATAATACCGCGCTGCTGCTGGAGCAGGTCCGCCGGTTCAAGCCGCGCCGCGTGTCCGTATCCACGAAGGAGCGGGCAGACGAGATCAGATCCAGTCTGCCCGCCGGTGTAGAGCTGTATAGCGGCAGTGAAGGTCTGGTCGAGATTGCAGCCGGAGGTAACGCAGACACTGTGGTGACTGCACTCGTAGGAAGCGTAGGGCTGCAGTCTACACTTGCGGCGATTGAAGCCGGCCGGCATATTGGACTAGCTAATAAGGAAACACTGGTTACCGCCGGACATCTGGTTACTGAGCTGGCCGGACGCAAGGGTGTGAAGCTGCTGCCAGTAGACAGTGAGCATTCAGCGATTTTCCAATGCCTCAACGGTGAGAACCGCGAAGATGTAGCTTCGATTACGATCACTGCATCAGGCGGCTCCTTCCGTGATTATGGACGGGAACAGCTTAAGGACGTCACTGTAGAGGATGCACTGCGCCATCCTAACTGGAGTATGGGAGCCAAAATCACCATTGATTCGGCAACCATGGTGAACAAGGGGCTGGAGGTTATTGAAGCCCACCATCTGTTCGCGCTGCCGTATGAGCAGATTAACGTGCTGCTGCATCCGGAGAGCATTATTCATTCGTATGTGGAATTCCGTGATAGCAGCATCATTGCCCAGCTCGGGACTCCGGATATGCGTGTTCCTATTCAATATGCGCTTACCTATCCCGACCGCTGGCAGTCTCCTGCCAGCCGCTTGTCCCTGGCCCAGGTAGCCAGCCTCACCTTCCGTGAGATGGATTATGAGCGCTACCCGGCTCTGAGGATGGCCATCGACTGCGGGATCGCGGGAGGGACAGCTACAACGGCCTTCAATGCGGCCAATGAGATTGCCGTTGCCCGGTTCCTGCGCGGTGAAATTCCCTTTTTGCGGATTGAAGAGATTATTGATGAAGTGCTTCAGCGCCATGACAATGCGGCTAATCCCAATCTGGAACAGATTCGCTTGTGCGACCTGGCTTCCCGGGAACTTGCAGCTACCCTGTAACGGGAGCAGCTTCGCTTTCTGAATGACATAATGGCCGTGCCCTGAAAATAGGAGTGGACTGTTGATTCTCTTGTGCCCTGCCTTGGAATAATGATAAATTAAGAGGACATACTTCGGTCTTACACCTAAAGGGGGAATGTTGCGCTATGGAGATGGTAAGAGTTGTTTTTTTGACGGTGTTTATGTTCTTTGTTCTGGTGACTGTCCATGAATGGGGACATTATTATTTTGCCAAACGCGCCGGAATCCTTGTACGGGAATTTGCTATCGGTTTCGGTCCGAAACTGTTCTCTTATAAACGCGGTGAAACCCAGTTCACGCTTCGCCTGCTGCCTTTTGGGGGATATGCCCGGATGGCCGGCGAGGACCCGGAGATGGTTGAGATTGGCCCCGGGCAGACCATTGCCGTCCGGCTGGGTCAGGATAACAAGGTGAAGAATATTTACCTCGATTCTCTGGATACGCGCAGAAATGTGATACGCGGGGAAGCGCAGTTCACCGATCTTGAGAATGAGCTGAAGATCCGCCTCGATGTGGACGGCGAAGTCACCACGTACGATGTGAATCCACAGGCGATGATGATCAAAGGCACCCAGCAGACGCAAATTGCACCTAAGGACCGGCAATTCGGCAGCAAAACCGTAGGTCAGCGCGCTATAGCGATCCTGGCTGGTCCAGTGATGAACTTCATTCTTGCGTTCGTGCTGTTCGCACTGCATTTGCAGATGGCCGGTATTCCGGTCGAGAATCCGACTTATGTGAAGATCGGTGAAGTCAGTGAAGGAATGCCTGCTCAGGAAGCCGGTCTGCAGAAAGGGGACATCGTCGTCTCAGTGAACGGTCAAGCGATCGGCGGCGATTATCAGAAGATGATCAAGCTCACCTCTGCCTCCAAAGGCAAAGAGATGAACTGGACGCTGCAGCGTGGCAGTGAAACCCTTAATGTGGCCATGATTCCCCGCGGAATGGAAGGGGAGGAGGGCGGCAAAGTCGGAATCACACCTGATCTACCTACCCGTAAGGCCGGTCCAGGGGAGACGATTACCAAGTCTGGTACGGCTATGGTGGACACGACCAAGCTGATCTTCATCGGCTTCAAGCAGCTGATCAACAAATTTAATATGGATGATATCTCCGGACCGGTCGGTACCTTCCAGTTGACAGGGCAGATTGCCCAGCAGGGGATTCAATACCTGACCTATTGGGCGGCTATTCTCAGCCTGTATCTGGGGATCTTCAATCTCCTGCCGATTCCTGCCCTGGATGGCAGCCGGCTCGTATTTCTCGGGGTTGAGGCGTTACGCGGTAAGCCGGTGGACCCGAGCAGGGAAGGCATGGTCCATTTTGTAGGATTTGCCCTGCTGTTCCTGGTGATGATTGCTGTTACTTATAATGATATTTTACGCCTCATAAGCGGCTGATTGATGTCATATCATTGTTTATCCCGTGATGGATGTGCGGGGCGAATATAGGAGGATTTCTTTACATGGCCAAAGACAAGCAATTCGTTACGGAGATCACGCCGCAGGGCGAGGATTTCTCACGCTGGTATATTGATGTAATCAAAAAAGCGGACCTGATGGATTATTCGCCGGTCCGCGGCTGTATCGTGTTCAAACCGGACGGCTACGAGATCTGGGAGCATATTCAGGAGGAAATGAACCGCCGGCTGAAGGCAACCGGTCACCGCAATGCCTACTTCCCGCTGTTCATTCCCGAGAGCTTTTTCCAGAAAGAGAAAGAGCATGTGGAAGGCTTCAACCCGGAGCTTCCTTGGGTAACCGAGGCCGGAGGCGATGTGCTGGAGGAACGTCTGGCGATCCGTCCTACTTCCGAGACCATGTTCGGGCATATGTATTCCAAATGGATTCAGTCTTACCGCGATCTTCCGGTGCTGATCAACCAATGGGCTAACGTTGTCCGCTGGGAGAAGCGTACATTACCGTTCATCCGCACTACGGAATTCCTCTGGCAGGAAGGCCATACCGCGCATGAGAATGAGGCGGAAGCACGGGAAGAAACGATGAAGATGCTCGACAACTACCGTGATTTCGTAGAGACCTATCTGGCGATTCCGGTAGTGACCGGACAGAAGACGCCATCCGAGCGGTTTGCCGGGGCGGTGGATACGTATTCCATTGAAGCGATGATGAAGGATGGACGGGCTGTACAGGCCGCTACCTCGCATTATCTGGGCACCAAGTTCGCCGTTGCTTTTGACATCCAATACTTAAGCCGTGATAATGTACTCGAATATGCGCACACGACCTCATGGGGCTCTACAACACGCCTGATCGGTTCACTGATCATGGTGCATGGTGATGACCGCGGACTGGCTCTGCCGCCGAAGGTAGCGCCTACTCAGGTCATTATGATTCCAATCGGACCGCCTAAGACCCGCGAAGCGGTTATCGGACGCACCGATGAACTGTTCAGCGAACTTAAGAATGCCGGAATCCGCGTCCGTGTAGATGACCGTGCGGATGTAACCCCGGGCTGGAAGTTCAATGAATATGAGATGCGCGGTGTTCCTGTCCGTCTGGAGCTTGGACCACGGGATATGGAGAACGGAGTCTGTGTGCTGGTCTCCCGGATCAGCGGAGAGAAGAAGGTGATCCAGCAGGAGAACCTGGTTGAAGAAGTGCAAGCTATGCTGGAGCAGGTACATCAGGAGATGTTCGAGCGGGCGCTGAAGTTCCGTGAGGATCATTTCTATTCGGTAGATACCTTGGAGCAGATGAAAGATTCCATGGAGGAGAAACGCGGCTTTGCGCTAGCAGGCTGGTGCGGCTCTGAGGAATGTGAGACCAAGGTTAAGGAAGAAACCGGCGCAGGCAGCCGCAACATTCCGTTCAACCCTTCAGAAACGAAAGAAACCTGTATCTGCTGTGGTAAGCCGGCCCGCCATACGGTTGTTTTTGCCAAAGCGTATTAATCAGCAGCCTAATAATTCTTAAACATAGCTTCTGGCGAGAGGAGTCGGCGGGCCGCAAGTACCCAATGCTTTTTGAGCCGGAGGCTTTTTCTAAAGATATAACCCAATTATTGCTGAGTTAGGTGGGGAGAGCATGGAGCAGAACATGGAGAGAAGAAAGAGGTTTGAGCTGTTGATGAAGCAGGGGGAGATTCCGCCCGCCATGATCGATCCCTATTTTTTGGACGGACAGATTGAACGTGTGGAGATCAGCCGCGGTAACCGTGACTGGCACATTGTGATTGCGAAAGACAGCCTGATTCCGGCCCAGACCTACCGGGCCTTCGTGCTTAGAATGCGTGAGAAGCTGCAGCATATCGCCAAGGTCAGCTTCTTATTCCTATATGGTGACACCATCAACAGAGCAGATATTGTGCAGGAGTACTGGGGAATGTTCCTGGAGTGGGTCCAGCGTGAGATTCCATCGGTTAACGGGTGGCTGACGCGCTCCAGTCAGGATCTGCAGGAAGGTACACTTATCCTTAGCCTGAACGATTCAATGTCGCTCGAATTGGCCCGCAAAAAAGGGATCGAAGCCGCCATTATTAAATATTATGATAAATATTTCGGTCTCACCCTGAAGGTGAAGCTGCAGCTTACCGAGGATGAGAGCAAGAGCAAGGCAGACGCCTATGAGGAATTCCAGCAGAAGCTTCAGCAGGAGCAGCGTGAGCTGGTAGAAATGATGATGATGGCCAGCGAGCCGGACGAGCCTGAAGAGGCGGGGGATCCGAATGAGGTGATTAAGCTTCAGATCGGGAATGACATTAAGGAACAGGCTGTACCTATTCTGGAGATTCAGGATGAGGAGAAGAAGATCACGATCCAAGGGACCATCTTCGGGCTGGACAGCAAGGAGCTGCGCAACGGAAATACGCTGTTCACCTTCTGTATTACCGACTTTACGGATTCACTGCAGCTGAAGATGTTCGCTAAGACCAAGGAAGATTTGAAAATTATGGGCCAGCTGGCTAACGGCAAATGGGTGAGGGCCCGCGGTAAAGTGGAATACGACCGGTTCATGCAGATTCCTGAGCTGGTCATGATTCCTTCCGATCTGACCGAAGTGTCTGCACCGCCTGCCCGTAAGGACAATGCGAAGCAGAAGCGGGTGGAATTCCACCTCCATACAACAATGAGTACGATGGATGCGGTAACGCCTATAGATACCTATGTCAAAACCGCAGCGAAATGGGGCCATCCGGCGCTTGCCGTGACCGATCACGGGAATGTGCAGAGCTACCCGGATGCGAACCATGCCGCCCATAAGCATAAGCTCAAAATGCTCTACGGTGTGGAGGCCAACGTTGTAAATGACGCGGTAAACATCGTGGAGAATGCGCAGCCACTGGATCTTAAGACAGCTACCTATGTTGTCTTTGACATCGAGACCACGGGGCTGTCGATCACACGCAATAATATCACCGAGCTTGCAGCGATCAAAATGTGCGAAGGCAAAGAGCTGGACCGCTACTCGACCTTCGTGAATCCGCATGAGAAAATTCCGTATCACATCCAGCAGCTGACCAATATTACGGATGAAATGGTCAAGGATGCGCCGGATCTTGAGCCTGTGCTGAAGGGGTTCGTAGAGTTCGTGGGTGACAGCATTCTGGTAGCGCACAATGCACGGTTCGATATGGGCTTCATTCAGGCTTCCCTGAAGAAGCTGGGCCAGCCGGAGCTGCCGAATCCGTCACTGGATACGCTGGAGCTGGCGCGTCTGCTCTTCCCGACCATGAAGAACCACCGGCTCAATACGCTGGCCGACAAGTATAAGGTGCTGCTGGAGAGCCATCACCGGGCGATTGATGATACGATTGCGCTGGGCGGGATTCTGAACGGATTGCTGGCAGATGCGGAGAAGATGAAGGGCATGACCCGTCTCGACCGGCTGAATGACTATGTAGGCAATGACCTGTCAAATGTGCGGCCGTTTCACTGCGGCATCTATGCATTGAACCCGGTGGGCAAAAAAAATCTCTACAAGCTGATCTCATTATCCCATACGGAGTACTACAAGCGGGTGCCCTGCATCCCCAAATCGAAGCTTGAAGAGCACCGGGACGGCCTGATCGTTATTTCCGGCTGTGAGCGCAGCGAGTTCTTTGAAGCAGTGCTGAACAAAACCGTGGAAGAGGCGATTGAGGTTGCCCAGTTCTATGATGTGCTGGAAATCCAGCCGTTGACCATGTACATGCACCTGGTGGACAAAGGATTCGTAGCCAGTCCCGAAGATCTGCGCGGGGTGGTACGCAAGATTTGTGAAATTGGCGAACAGATGAACAAACCGGTTATAGCCACCGGTAATGTGCATTATCTGGAGCCGCGCGACAAGCTGTTCCGCGATATTACGATTCACGGAATTACCGGCTTCAGCCCGCTGAAGGACCAGAATAAGCCGGATGCCCACTTCCGTACGACCGATGAGATGCTGGCCGAATTCGAATTCCTGGGTGCGGAGAAGGCCATGGAGGTCGTTGTAACGAATACCGTGGAGCTGGCAGAACGATTCGAGGAATATGATCTGTTTCCGAGCGACCTGTTCACCCCGATTATTGAAGGGGCGGATGATGAGATCCGCAATACCTGCTATGATACAGCCAAATCAATCTATGGTGAGGAATTGCCGGAGGTTGTGGTTGCCCGTCTGGAGAAGGAGCTGGCCCCGATTATTAAATACGGGTTCTCTGCCAACTATCTGATCTCGGAACGGCTTGTTAAAAAGTCGAACCAGGACGGGTATCTGGTAGGCTCGCGTGGATCGGTAGGCTCGTCGGTGGTTGCCACGTTCCTCGGGATCTCGGAGGTTAATCCGCTTCCGGCTCACTATATTTGTACCAATTCGGAATGCCGGCACAGTGAATGGTTCCTCGACGGCAGTGTGCCGAGTGGCTTCGACCTGCCGGATAAGGACTGCCCGGACTGCGGCGGACGGCTTAAGGGAGAAGGCCAGGATATTCCGTTTGAGACCTTCCTGGGCTTCAAAGGGGACAAGGTTCCCGATATCGATCTTAACTTCTCCGGGGAGTATCAGCCGAACGCCCACAACTTTACCAAAACCATGTTCGGGCCGGACAACGTATTCCGTGCCGGAACGATCGGTACGGTAGCGGAGAAGACCGCCTTTGGGTTCACGAAGAAATATGAGGAGCATCACCAGAAGCGCTGGCGCGGAGCCGAGGTTGGACGTCTGGCTGCCGGATGCACCGGCGTGAAGCGCAGTACCGGCCAGCATCCCGGCGGTATCGTCGTCTTGCCCGATTATATGGAGATTGAAGATATTACTCCGGTGCAGTTCCCGGCGGATGATGTTACAGCGGAATGGAAAACGACCCATTTTGACTATCACGCCTTCGATGCCAACCTGCTGAAGCTCGATATTCTCGGGCACGATGATCCGACCATGATGCGGATGCTGCAGGATCTGACCGGTGTGGACCCGACGACCATTCCGATGAATGATCCCAAAGTGATGAGCATGTTCAACTCTACGGATGCGCTTGGGGTAAGGCCGGATCAGATCCGTACACCTGTAGCGACTTATGGAGTGCCGGAAATGGGAACGAAGTTTGTGCGCCAGATGCTTGTGGAAGCGAAGCCTTCCAGCTTCGCCGACCTGCTGCAGATTTCCGGCCTCTCCCATGGTACCGGCGTGTGGCTGGGGAACGCCCAGGAGCTGATCAAGAACAATACCTGCAACATCAAGACGGTGATCGGCTGTCGTGATGATATCATGCTCTACCTGATCTATAAGGCGGGGATGGATGCCAGTCTGGCCTTCAAAATTACGGAAAGTGTGCGTAAAGGGAAGGGGCTGCCGCCGGAATGGATTGAAGAGATGAAGAACTGCAAGGTGCCGCAGTGGTATATTGATTCCTGTCTCAAAATCCAGTACATGTTCCCGAAGGCCCATGCCGCAGCCTATGTCATTTCAGCGGTGCGCACAGCCTTCTTCAAGCTGTATCATCCGATAGAATATTATGCAACTTATTTCTCGGTCCGTGCCGCAGATTTCGATATCGAGCTGTGCTGCAAGGGCTATGAAGCCATCGCACGCCAGATCGTAGAGATCGAGCAAAAGGGCTTCCAGGCCTTGCCGAAGGAAAAAGCGATGCTTCCGGTGCTGGAGATGGCCCTGGAGATGACAGCACGCGGCTTCACCTTCAAGAACATTGATTTGTACCGTTCGGATGCCACCAAATTTACGGTGGACGGCACCAGCCTGATTCCGCCGTTCTCCTCGCTCGCCGGAATCGGGGACAATGCCGCCATTCATATCGCCGCTGCCAAGGACGCGGGGGAATTCCTCTCCATTGAGGATTTCCAGCAGAAATCCAAGGCCAGTAAAACGGTGATTGAGCTGCTTAACGGAATGGGCTGTTTCCGCGGACTTCCGGAGAGCAATCAGCTTTCATTGTTCTAACCTGACACCCTCCGAAATAAGGGAGTCAAGGGCTGGTACTTGTCAGTGCAGGCTCACTATGGTATAATTTTTTTGGTAATAATGAGATAAGTCCGTTGTGTAAAGAGTGGGGAAACCCACTCTTTATCTTTGGTATATAGCAAAAGACAAGTTCGTGGAGGTAATCTTCTTTTGAGCACACCTAAATCCAAAATTAAACAAACGGTAGAGCAGCTGCTCGGGTCCTATCTGGAGGACAATGGTTTCGAACTGGTGGACGTTGAATACGTGAAGGAAGGCTCCAACTGGTTTCTGCGCGTATTCGTAGATAAAGAGGGCGGCATTGATATTGATGACTGCGGAACCATCAGCGAATATATCAGCCAGAAGCTGGATGAGAACGATCCGTTCGCCGAAGCTTATTTCCTTGAAGTCTCCTCGCCGGGAGCGGAGCGTCCGCTCAAGAAAGCTGCGGATGTGGCCAAGGCGGTAGGCAAGGACGTATATGTAACCGTATATGAACCGATTCAAGGACTCAAAGAATTCGAAGGTCGTTTGCTCTCGTTCGAGAACGAGGAACTGCTCATCTCCGCGGGCAAAAAACAACATGCTGTACCGTACGCCAAGGTCGCCAGTGCGAGATTGGCCATTATTTTTTAACGTCTTGAAAGGGGGACCGGAATTTTATGAGTATGGAGTTTATTGAAGCTATGAATGAACTGGAAAGGGAGAAAGGCATCAGCAAGGATGTGCTGTTCGAAGCCATCGAAGCGGCGCTGATCTCCAGCTATAAACGCAATTTCAATGCGGCGCAGAATGTGCGTGTGGACATGAACCGCAACACAGGCGTGATCAAGGTATTTGCCCGCAAGCTGATTGTGGAGGAGGTACTGGACGCACGGACAGAGATCTCACTCCTGGCTGCCCGGGAGATCAACCCGCATTTCCAGCTGGAGGATATCGCCGAGCAAGAGGTCACGCCGCGTGATTTCGGCCGTATTGCCGCCCAGACTGCGAAGCAGGTGGTCACCCAGCGTATCCGCGAAGCGGAACGCGGCCTGATCTACAACGCTTTTATCGACAAGGAAGACGATATTGTTACCGGCCTTGTACAGCGCCAGGATATGCGTAACATCTATGTGGATCTTGGCAAGATCGAGGCGGTTCTTCCGCTAAGCGAGCTTATGCCTGGAGAGAAGTTCAAGCAGAGCGAGCGTATCAAGGCTTATATCACCAAGGTGGAGAATACGACTAAAGGGCCGCAGATTATGCTGTCCCGCAGTCATCCGGGTCTCTTGAAGCGTCTGTTCGAGCTGGAAGTTCCGGAGATTTTTGACGGGGTAGTGGAGATTCGTTCCGTTGCCCGCGAAGCCGGCTTCCGTTCCAAGATCGCCGTATTCTCGCGTAATCCCGAAGTGGACCCGGTGGGCTCCTGCGTAGGCCCAAGAGGCACACGAGTACAGACCATCGTAACCGAGCTTCGCGGCGAGAAGATTGATATCGTAAGATATTCCGAGCTGGTCCAGGAGTATGTGGCTAATGCGCTCAGCCCGTCCAAGGTACTTGAGGTTCAAGTCTTTGAAGCGGAGAAAATGGCCCGCGTGATCGTTCCTGATTATCAGCTGTCGCTCGCGATCGGCATCAAGGGACAGAATGCCCGTCTTGCCGCCAAGCTGACCGGCTGGAAGATCGATATCAAGAGCGAGACTCAGGCGGAGCAGGAATACGGCAGACCCAGAACTTCCAATGATGAAATGCATCAGGATTCCGTCTCCATCGACTAATGAATGCTGACTGACGGGAGGCGCTACTTATGAAGCAAAGAAAGGTGCCGCTGCGTAAATGCGTTGCCAGCCAAGAGATGATGCCCAAGAAAGAGCTGATTCGCGTGGTGAGAACGCCTGAAGGCGAGGTGCTGATCGACCTGACAGGCAAGAAGTCGGGCCGTGGCGCTTATATCTGCGGCAAACTGGAATACTTTAAGTTAGCACAAAAGACCAAAGCACTTGACCGCGCATTGAAATGTCAGGTGAGTCCTGAAATCTATGCCCAGCTTGCCCGGGATTTTGCATCCGTGGAGGAGCAGTTTTTGGCAGCGAAGGATAGTGAGGACAATGAGTAAGACACTTTCTTATTTAGGGCTTGCGATGAGAGCAGGCAAGATTGTCACCGGCGATGAGGCCGTGCTTAAAGCAGTGCGGTCTTCAGAGGCGAAGCTGGTCGTCCTGGCAGGTGACGCTTCAGATAATACCCAAAAGAAGTTCCGTGATAAATGCGGGACCTACGATATTCCACTAGTAATCGCATTTCACCGGGATGAACTCGGTGCAAGTATTGGTAAAGACCAGCGCGTGGTGCTGGCCGTTACGGATAAAGGATTCGCGGAAATGATCTCCAGAACGCTGGGAGATACTGTCGGAGGTGGAGTTATTGACTAAAGAAGACAATAAGGAAAAACTGCGCGTATACGAATATGCGAAGTCGCTGAACATGAGCAGTAAAGAAATTATTACGATTCTGAAGCGTTTGAATGTCCCTGTGAATAATCATATGAGTGTCATGGAGAATGGCTCTGTGCACAAAGTTGAACAATTCTTCAAGGATATCAAGTCAAACGCTGCAGCCAAACGGGATACCGGCTCCAGCAGCCGTCCGGCAGTTACTGCCGGTGCGGTAAGTGCCGAATCCCAGAGTGCTCAGAACACCAACAAAATTCATTCGGAAAAGCAGGTAGGTATGAACAGTAACCAAAACAACAACCAATCGACGACGTCCCCAAGGCCCCAAAGCGGACAAGATTCCCGCAGAGCACAAACATCAGGCACCACTCAGAATTCACGCCCGCAGGGCAGCTCCACTAGCAGTAGCCGTCCGCAGGGCAGCTCTACTGGCGGCAGCCGTCCACAAGGCAGCTCCACAGGCGGCAGCCGTCCGCAAGGCAGTTCCACAGGCGGCAGCCGTCCGCAGGGCAGCTCTACAGGTGGCAGCCGTCCACAAGGCAGCTCCACAGGCGGCAGCCGTCCGCAGGGCAGCTCCACAGGCGGCAGCCGTCCACAAGGCAGCTCCACAGGCGGCAGCCGTCCGCAGAGCAGCACTCCTAGCAGCAGCCGTCCGCAAGGACAAGGCGGCGCACCGCGTACGGGTGACCGTCCGCAGGGTCAAGGCAATGCAGGCGGAGGATTCTCCCGCGGCGACGACAGAGGCCCGAAGAAGAATACCACTGGCGGCAGACCGGGCAGCGGCGGCGGCCAGAAGCGTTTTGATGACGGCAAGGGCGGTAACTACCGCGGCCGCGGTGGCAAGAATAACCGCAGAAACCAGCCGACCGTGTACCGGGAGAAGATTGACAACACACCTAAGAAGATCATCGTCCGTGGCAGCATGACTGTCGGTGAAACAGCGAAGCTGCTTCACAAGGATGCTTCCGAAGTGATCAAGAAGCTGATCTCGATGGGAGTTATGGCGACCATCAATCAGGAGCTTGACATCGACACCATCCTGCTGCTGGCCGGTGAGTTCGGTGTAGAAGTAGAAGTGAAGATTCCGGTAGATGAAGACAGCTTCGAGACGGTGGAAGAGAACGATTCTGAAGAGGAATTGATGACCCGTCCACCGGTTGTTACAATCATGGGGCACGTTGACCATGGTAAAACAACCTTGCTCGATGCCATCCGTTCAACGAATGTGAGCGGCGGCGAAGCCGGCGGAATTACGCAGCACATCGGTGCGTACCAAGTCGAAATCAACCACAAGAAAATCACGTTCCTGGATACACCGGGCCATGAAGCGTTCACTGCTATGCGCGCCCGCGGCGCCCAGGTAACGGATATGACGATTATCGTCGTTGCTGCCGATGACGGCGTTATGCCTCAGACGGTAGAAGCGATCAACCATGCCAAGGCAGCCGGACTTCCGATCATTGTTGCGGTTAACAAGATCGACAAGCCGGGCGCAGATCCTGACAAGGTGAAGCAGGAGCTTACAAGCTATGAGCTGGTTCCGGAAGAGTGGGGCGGCGATACGATCTTCGTCAACCTGTCAGCCAAACAGCGCATTAATCTGGAAGAGCTGCTGGAAATGATTCTGCTCGTTGCTGAAGTGAATGAGTACAAGGCGAACCCGGACAAACGGGCACGCGGTACTGTTATAGAAGCTGAGCTTGACAAGAACCGTGGACCGGTTGCCCGTATCCTCGTGCAGAACGGTACGCTGAAGGTCGGAGACGCATTTGTAGCGGGTAACTGCTTCGGCCGCGTACGTGCCATGGTTAATGACAAGGGACGCAAAATCAAGGAAGCGGGACCTTCCACTCCAGTGGAAATTACCGGTTTGACCGAAGTGCCGCAGGCGGGCGATCCGTTCATGGCCTTTGAAGATGAGCGCAAAGCACGGTCCATCGCTGACAGACGTTCTATAACACAGCGCCAGTCCGAGCTGAACACGAACACCCGCGTTACGCTGGATGATCTGTTCAAGCACATCAAAGACGGCGAGATCAAGGATCTCAACGTGATTATCAAGGCTGACGTTCAAGGTTCGGTAGAGGCGCTGAAAGGCTCCCTGGCCAAGATCGAAGTCGAAGGCGTACGCGTGAAGATTCTTCACAGCGGTGCCGGGGCGATTACGGAATCCGACATTACCTTGGCTGCAGCATCCAATGCTATCGTGATCGGCTTCAACGTTCGTCCGGATACCCAGACGAAGGCGGCGGCTGAGCAAGAGAAGGTGGATGTACGTCTGCACAACATCATCTACAATGTAATTGAAGAGATTGAAAGTGCCATGAAGGGCATGCTTGATCCGATCTATAAAGAGAACGTTATCGGCCATGCCGAAGTTCGTAATGTATTCAAAATCAGCAAAGTGGGCACCATTGCAGGTTGTATGGTAACTTCCGGCAAAATTGCCCGTAATGCTGAAATGCGCCTGATCCGCAGCGGGATTGTTGTCTTCACAGGCAAAATCGACACCTTGAAACGTTTCAAAGATGATGCTAAAGAAGTGGCACAGGGTTATGAATGTGGCATAACTTTGGAACGCTATAATGATGTCGTTGAAGGCGACATTATCGAAGCATTCATCATGGAGACGGTAGAGCGCTAAGCGAAGAGGTGAAATTAAATGTCTAAAATCAGAGCCGGACGGGTTGGCGAACAGATTAAGAAAGAACTGAGCCAGCTCATCCAAAGCGGACTGAAGGACCCGCGTGTCGGGTTCGTAACTGTAACTGGCGTAGATGTGACGAATGATTTGTCACAGGCCAAGGTATACCTGAGTGTATTCGGGGACGAGGAGCAGAAGTCTGACTCGCTCAAAGCGATAGAGAAAGCCAATGGCTTTCTCCGCTCGGAGCTTGGCAAAGCGATCCGCCTGCGCCATACGCCTGAGCTGATCTTCAAGATTGATGAATCCGTTGCTTACGGAAGTCATATTGAGAAGCTGCTCGGCGAAATCGGCAAAAACGAATAGGCTACGGAACATAAAGGAGACGGCGAATGCAGAGCTATGAACAAAGTCTCCAGCAGACGCGTAAGTTTCTGCTGGAACACGACGATTATCTTGTAGTGTCGCATGTTCAGCCGGACGGAGATGCAGTCAGCTCCACCCTTGCGGTGGGCTGGCTTCTCTCATGTCTGGGCAAGAAATATTTGATGCTGAATGAGGGTCAAATCCCGCAGAGGATGGAATATTTATGGCATGCCGATCAAATTGTGAATCTGTCTGCAGGTGAATTGCCCCGCCAGTACAGCCATGTAATTTGCGTGGACTGCGCGGATTTCCAGCGTGTGGGGCTAACGCAGCAGCATTTCACAAGTGATGCACTGATCTTGAATATAGACCATCATCCCACCAATAACGGTTACGGCGCGGTGAACCTGATCAAGCCGGATGCAGCAGCGACAGCGGAGATTCTGTTCGATCTGCTGAAGACTTTTGATGTGGAGTGGGATATTGATATTGCTACAGCCATTTATACCGGGCTGTTAACGGACACCGGCGGTTTCCGTTACAGCAACACCTCCCCGAAAGTGATGGCAGCGGTATCCGAGCTGCTGGCACTTGGCGTGAATGGGCCTGATCTGGCAGAGACCCTGCTTGAAGAGATGACCCTTCCCCAGGTGAAGGTGCTGAACCGGGCACTGGGTACGCTTCAGCTCAGTCCTGAAGGGGATATTGCCTGGGTGTATGTGACGCCTCAGGATATGCTGGACTCTGGAGCAGCCAATGAGGATCTTGAAGGGATCGTCAATTATCCCCGTAATATCCGGGGGGTAGAGGTAGGCATTCTGTTCAAGGTTATAGATGAGCATGCGGTGAAGGCCAGCCTGCGTTCAGCAGGTAAAGTTGACGTAGCGGCGCTGGCGCAAGCCTTCGGCGGCGGCGGTCATACCCGTGCAGCGGGTGCCCGGATTAACGGAAGCCTGGAAGAAGCTGTTGCACAGGTGCTTGAGGAGGTCAAACGTCATTTATGAGTGAACTTACAGGAGTTCTGGCCGTATATAAGCCGGCAGGGTTCACTTCACATGATGTAGTGGCCAAAGCGCGGCGGATTCTGGGCATGAAGCGGATTGGACATACCGGGACACTTGATCCACAGGTGACCGGAGTGCTTCCGCTCTGTCTGGGCCGGGCTACTCGGGTAGTGGAGTACATCCAGGAGCTGCCCAAGGAATATGTTGCTACACTGCGGCTGGGGCTGGCTAGCGATACCGAGGATTTGACCGGAACGATCACGGAATCCGTCGAGGAGGTTCAGGTTACAGAGGCCGAAGTACTGGCAGTTCTGGAATCCTTCCAGGGTGTGATCTCTCAGGTTCCTCCGATGTATTCCGCAGTGAAGGTGGACGGCAAACGTCTATACGAGCTGGCCCGAGAAGGCAAGACCGTGGAACGCAAGAGCCGTGAAGTGGAGATTTATGAGATCGACATGCAGACTATGGTCTGGAATGGCAATTATCCGGACATCACCTTCCGGGTACTCTGCTCCAAAGGTACTTATATCCGCACGCTCTGCGTGGATATCGGACGCAAACTTGGAGTTCCCGGCGTGATGGTGAAGCTGGAGCGGACCATGTCGGCCGGAATCCCGGCCACTCATTGTCTGACCCTGGAGCAAATTGCCGAACATAAGGAAGCCGGTACTCTGGAGGAGCATTTGATTGCCGCCGACGAGGCCATTTCACATTTGCCCAGACATACCGTTGCCGAGGAGAAGAAGAAGGCCGCTCTGCAAGGGCAGCGTCTGTCGATCCGTTTTGTGGCACCTGAAGTGAAGAACAGCGGAGATTTCCGGCTCTATGATCTCCAAGGAGAGTTCCTGGGCATCTACGCTCTGGAAGCTACAGGGGCAATTGCGCCTGTCAAGGTGTTTGCCCAGGCCTGAACTTTAATTTATTTGCGAATGTAGGTGAGAAACAGCGTGAGAACCGTAACTTTAAGCTATCCGATGCTGCCGGAGACGGCAGCGCAGGTTGCGCAGCCCCAAGTAGTTGCCCTGGGACAGTTCGATGGATTGCACCTCGGACATGCCAGTGTCATCACATCTGCTGTAGCTCTTGCCCGCCAGGCAGGTGTACCCGCAGCGGTGATGACTTTCTACCCCCATCCCAAGGATGTTATGGGGAAAGGGGACTACGAGGGATATTTGACACCGTCAAGGGATAAGCAGGAACTGCTTGCCGCGATGGGTGTCGAGCTTTTATATATAATTGACTTTAATGAAGAACTCTCCCGGGTAAGCCCGGCGGACTTTGTCTCTGTAATGCTGCTGCCGCTGCAGATTGTAACTGCTGTTGTCGGGTTCGACTTCCGGTTCGGCTACAAGGGCGAAGGGGATGTGAACACGCTCCGGGAGCTCGGACAGGGCGCTATGAATGTGGAGACGGTCTCCCCGTTCCTGCTCGAAGGAGAAAAGGTCAGCAGCTCCGGCATCCGCAAGAGCCTCCTGAGCGGGGAACTGGATAAGGCCAATGCCTGGTTTGGACGTTGTTATCACCTGCGCGGAATCGTGGGTCATGGAGAGAAGCGGGGCCGGACCATCGGCTTTCCGACGGCGAACCTGCAGCTCGAAGACCGCTATGTCATTCCGGCCACAGGCGTATACGCAGTGAAGGTCTTTTACAGGGACGAAGTGCTGTACGGGGTTATGAATGTCGGTGTGAAGCCTACGTTTCATGAAGGGGTAACCAAGCCCAGCTTTGAAGTCCATCTGTTTGATTTTGCCGCGGATATCTATGGGCATGAGCTTAAGGTAGAGCTGGTGTCCTACATCCGCGCTGAGCGCAAGTTCGAGTCTATTGGTGCCTTGATTGCCCAGATCGGTGCAGATGCCGAGACAGCCAAAGGTCTTCTGGGATATCATTCCTAATCTTTCCCGGACATGCCGTTTACTTTTGCCATTGAAGGTGCTATACTGATTAACGTTGCTGGATTGACAGCATCAGAACCTTAGCTTGGTTGCTTGTTCTCACCGACGGTGACGAGGCTACTGGCGATTATAATGAAGGAGGTGAACAGGATGGCATTGACTCAAGAACGTAAACACCAATTGATCGACGAGCACAAAACTCACGAATCCGATACTGGATCCCCTGAGGTGCAAGTTGCTATCCTTACGGAGAACATCGTTAATTTGACTGACCACTTGCGTACGCACAAGAAGGATCATCATTCCCGCCGCGGACTGCTGAAGATGGTTGGACAACGTCGTAAACTGCTGGCGTATTTGAAGAACAAAGACATCAGACGTTACAGCGCCCTGATCGAAAAACTGGGATTGCGTCGTTAATTTTCCATAAGATCAACCCTAAAGCAGCCTGGTTGTATACCGTATGTCCTTCTTACGAGCGACAGCGGGACAGCCGGGTTGCTTTTTGAAAATTTAGGGTAAACTTTTACAGTTGACAAGTCCATAGTATTCGCAAAAACGGCTATATCACCTCTGCGGAGGACAAGCCGTTTTTGCTTGTAGAACATACAGAACGTATTATTACCATTCAAGGAGGGGTTTTATGGAACAACGTGTGGAAATGCAGCTGGGCGGAAGACGCCTTGTGCTGGAAACAGGCCGTCTGGCCAAACAAGCGAATGCAGCCGTTATGGTGCGTTACGGGGATACTTCAGTATTGTGTACGGTTACAGCATCCAGTGAACCTAAAGATCTGGATTTCTTCCCGCTTACGGTGAACTATGAAGAAAGATTATATGCAGTAGGCAAAATCCCCGGCGGATTCATCAAACGTGAAGGACGTCCGAGCGAAAAAGCAATTCTGTCCAGCCGTCTGACCGACCGTCCGATTCGTCCGTTGTTCCCTGAGGGGTTCCGCAATGACGTTCAGGTATTGAATCTGGTCATGAGTGTGGATCAGGACTGTGCGCCTGATATCGCCGCTATGATCGGTACTTCCGCTGCGCTGAGTATTTCTGATGTGCCGTTCAACGGTCCAATCGGCGGCGTTGCAGTAGGCCGGGTTAACGGTGAATTCGTGATCAATCCGGATGTGGCCCAGCAGGCAGTAAGCGATATCTATGTGGTTGTAGCCGGTACTAAGGATGCCATCATGATGGTAGAAGCGGAAGCCAATGAAGTAACCGAAGATGTTATGCTGGAAGCGATCATGTTCGGTCATGACGAGGTCCGCAAGATTGTAGCTGTGATTGAGCAGCTCGTAGCTGTTGCCGGCAAAGAAAAAATGGCCGTGAAGCTGCATGCAGTGAATGCTGATGTAAATACAGAGGTTCGTGCTTTTGCAGAGAGCCGTCTGGTCGAAGCGGTTAGAATTGCCGAGAAGCATGCCCGTCAGGATGCTATCGATCTGATCAACAACGAAACGGTGGAGTATTTCGCGGAGAAATACATAGAGTCACCAGAACTGCTTAAGGATGTTAAGGAAGTCCTGCATGATATCGTGAAGGATGAAGTTAGACGTCTGATCACCCATGACAAGGTTCGTCCTGACGGCCGTAAGCTGGATGAGATCCGTCCGATTGAATGCGATACAGCGCTGCTGCCGCGCACACACGGTTCCGGTCTGTTCACACGCGGTCAGACACAGATTCTAAGCGTATGTACACTGGGCGCACTTGGAGATGTGCAGATTCTGGACGGCATTGATCCGGCAGAAACCAAACGCTTCATGCATCACTACAACTTCCCTCCGTTCAGCGTAGGGGAAGCCCGTCCGCTGAGAGCACCGGGACGCCGCGAGATCGGCCACGGAGCACTGGGAGAACGCGCATTGTCCAAGGTCATTCCAAGCGAAACTGAATTCCCGTACACTATCCGTCTGGTATCCGAAGCCATTGAATCCAATGGTTCCACTTCCCAGGCTAGCATCTGTGCCAGTATCCTGGCCATGATGGATGCAGGGGTACCTATTAAGGCGCCTGTTGCCGGTGTAGCGATGGGTCTGATCAAAGACGGAGAGCATGTCTCCATCCTGACCGATATTCAAGGCATGGAAGATCACCTCGGTGATATGGACTTCAAGGTAGCGGGCACAGCAGAAGGCGTTACGGCGATTCAGATGGATATCAAGATCGACGGCATCGACCGCAAGATTCTGCAAGAGGCACTTCAGCAGGCCAAAGAAGGACGTATGTTCATCCTGGGCAAAATGAATGAAGCCATTGCTGCACCAAGACCCAACCTGTCCAAATATGCTCCAAAAATCATCATCATTAACATCAATCCGGACAAAATCCGTGATGTTATCGGTGCAGGCGGTAAGATCATCAACAAAATTATTGAAGAAACCGGCGTAAAGATCGACATCGAACAAGATGGACGCGTATTTATCGGTTCCTCCAACGAAGAGATGATTCAGAAGGCCCGCGGCATTATCGAAGGCATTGTGCGTGAAGTGCAGGTCGGCGAAATATATGTGGGTACGGTTAGACGTATTGAGAAGTTCGGCGCGTTCGTTGAACTGATTCCTGGTAAAGACGGCCTTGTGCATATCTCCCAGCTGTCCACCGATCGTGTGGCTAAGGTGGAGGATGTCGTGGCTATCGGTGATACCATTACCGTTAAGGTAACGGAGATCGACCAGCAGGGCCGCGTCAACCTGTCGCGCAAAGCGGTTCTGACTTCGGAAAGCGGAGCGAAGGCGTAAGCAATACGTTCACAGCTTCACCGGTATTCAACTGAATGTATGAAGAAGAGACAGAAGCAGTACCGTTCTGGCTCTTTTTTTTGGCAACCGGGAGTGATGGACTCAGCCCATGGAGCTAAGCAGCCATTGATGCATTATGCATAATTTGCTTGATTCATGCATAGGCTGGGACAAAGCGTCCCGGCACTCTTTAACCCTTGTGCGGGACGGATCAGACCGTTTCTGCCGGGGAGGTAAGACGTTATGAAGACGGACAAGGCGGCGTTAGTGCTGGCTTGCATCGCAGTAGTTATCGGAATTGGCAGTACGAACGGACCCGTGAAAGAGATGATTGCCGGGCTTAAGCCGCCGGCGGATGTTGCCGTGATGAGTTATGCTACAGCGCAGAGTAATGATGAACTGCGTGCGCAGATTACCCGCCGGGCCAAGGAGCTGAATGCAGCGCCGGTAGATGCTGTGGTGGACCGGGTATGGAAAGCCATACCCGGCTATAACGGTCTTGAAGTGGATGTGGAGGCCACCTACCGGAACGCGCTTTTGCGGGGGCCCACAGAGAACCTCAAGCTGATGTACCGTCAGATCAAGCCTAAGATATCGCTGAATGATCTGGGAGCACAGCCGATCTACCGAGGGAATCCGGCGAAGCCCATGGTGTCGCTGATGATTAATGTGGCCTGGGGGAATGAGTATATCGGGCCTATGCTGGATATTCTCGATGCGGAGAAGGTCAAGGTGACTTTTTTTCTGGACGGAAGCTGGCTCAGCCATAACAAGGAGCTTGCCGCCGAAATGCTGAAGCGCGGGCATGAGGTGGAGAATCATGCGTATACCCATCCTAAGATGAGTGCACTCAGCCGCGCGCGTGCCACTGCCGAAATCGAGAAGACGCAGAAGCTGCTGAAAGAGAGCCTGGGAGTGACGAATATCTGGTTCGCTCCGCCATCAGGGGACTTTAATCAGCAGACGGTGGAGATTGCCGCTTCGCTGGGACTGAAGACGGTGCTCTGGACACTGGATACGGTGGATTGGCGGCATCCGTCCCCGGAATCCATTATTGCCAAGATCAGCAGCAAAGCGGAGCCGGGTACCTTGGTGCTAATGCATCCTACTGCGTCCTCCTCCAAAGCGCTGAGAGGGATGATCCGGGGCATCAGAGCCAAGGGTCTGCAGCTCGGAACTGTCAGTCAGACGCTCTCCCCAGAGCGTATCGCTGCTCCCGAAGTTGAGTGAACGGACTATTTCTGATAGGATAAAAGGCGCGAATAATAAATACAGACAGATACAGGGCTGTACCAGGAGGATTTTACATTGGACAAAATATTATTATCGAACGGACTCCGCGTGGTTACCGAGAAGATCCCGACCGGCCGGTCCGTATCTTTCGGAATCTGGGTCAAGACGGGCTCCCGCAATGAGAATCCGCTGAACAACGGGATTTCCCATTTCATTGAGCATATGCTCTTCAAGGGGACTGACCGGTACAGTGCGAAGGATATTGCCGAACAGTTTGATGCGATTGGCGGCAACGTCAACGCTTTTACCTCGAAGGAATATACATGTTTCTATGCCAAAGTGCTGGATGAGCATCTGCCGATTGCCGTGGATGTGCTGGCGGATATGTTCTTCCGTTCACGGATGGATGCCGAAGAGCTGGCCAAGGAGAAAAATGTCATTTTAGAGGAAATCGCCATGTGCGAGGATACGCCGGATGATCTGGTCCATGAGTTGATGTGTGCCGCCGCTTACGGCGAACACCCGCTGGCCTACACCATTCTGGGACTCAAGGAACGTCTGCTGGAGATGACGCCTGACGACCTGCGTGCGTATATGAAGGAGCAGTACACCATTGAGAACACAGTAATCAGCGTAGCCGGTAATATCAATGACGGGCTGATCCAACTGCTCGAGCAGCATTTCGGTTCCTTTAAGAATCACGGGGAATCGCCTTCGCTGACCGAACCGGATTATCAGGGGGAGCTGGTCTTCCACAAGAAGAAAACAGAGCAGAATCATATCTGCATCTCCTTGCCGGGTGTCCAAAGCGGCGGTCCGCTGCAGTATCCTATGGCGCTACTAAATAATGCGTTCGGCGGCGGCATGAGTTCACGGCTGTTCCAGGAGATCCGCGAGAAACGCGGGTTGGCGTATTCCGTATTCTCCTACCATAGCGCCCAGGCGGATAGCGGTTTGTTCACGGTGTATGCCGGTACAGCGCCGAAGCAGACCAAGGAAGTTACAGAGCTGATCAAAGAGATGCTGCACGATCTTGCTGTTAACGGCCTTAGCGAAGATGAACTGCGTAAAGGCAAGGAGCAGCTCAAAGGCAGCCTGATTCTCAGTCTGGAGAGCACAGGCAGCCGGATGAACCGGATGGGCAAAAATGAACTGATGCTCGGAAGGCAGGATACGCTGGATGAGATGATAGCCAAGATTGAGGCCGTGACCATGGAGGATGTGGACACGCTGCTGGACTTCATGTTCGCGCAGCCGTTGTCTCTGGCGATGGTAGGTACAACAGATAAAGCGATAGCCAATGTTAGGAGAGATGATCTTGTCGCATTACGTGCAAATTAACAAGCTGCCGGGCAATGAGGATGTACTGCTGCCCCGTAAAATGTCCGAGCAGGCCTCGGGATATGATCTGTATGCCGCTGTAGGAGAGGCTGTGGTGCTTGCTCCGGGCGAGCGGAAGCTGATCCCCACAGGAATATCACTGGCGATGCCGGACGGGCTGGAGGCCCAGATCCGCCCGCGCAGCGGGCTGGCGCTGAAGCACGGCATCACATGCCTGAACACACCGGGGACCATTGATGCGGATTACCGGGGTGAGATTAAGGTGCTGCTGATCAATCTGGGACAGGAACCGTTTGCGATCGCCCGCAATGAGCGGATTGCCCAGATGGTATTCCAGGTTGTGCCGTCTGTGGTGATGGAGGAAGTCGCAGTGCTCTCTGAAACGGAGCGCGGTGCCGGCGGTTTCGGTCATACCGGTAAGTAAGCAGGGCTTAATTCTATAGCGATCATACAAAAGCTTGCGGAATCAGCACCTTCGGGTGCGTGTCCGCAAGCTTTTATGCGTTATTTGCCTTGATTCCAGGTCAAACTCAGTGATTTATATCCGTGCGGCAGGAATTCTTCTCCGCTCTTCACCCATTGGCTGAATCCGGCATATGATGCTCTATAGTCGAATGTGTATGTGGAAAGGAGCGTCATCCCTATGCTTACTGGCATCAGGATCGTGTTCCTGGGCGGGGACGCGAGACAGCTTGAAGTGATTCGGAAATGTGTGGAAATGGATGGGGCAGTAAGCGCTGCCGGGTTCGATAAATGGGATGCCCCAAGCCCGGGGGTAAACCTGGAACCACTGTCGGCAGAACTGCTCGGCCGTGCGGATGTGCTGGTGCTGCCGGCGGTCGGCTGCGATGATGAGGGTTACATTAATGCGCTGTTCTCTTCAGAACGCCTGCAATTGCGGGAGGAACATATCACTGCCTTGCCGGCTCATGCGACTGTGTATACCGGCATGGCCAAAACCTATTTGCGCGGCCTTTGTGCCGGACATTCGCTGAAGCTGGTGGAACTGCTGAACAGAGACGATGTAGCCATTTACAACTCCATTCCGACGGCGGAGGGAGCGCTGGTTATGGCTATCCAGAACACGGATTTTACAATACACGGCTCCACCTCGATGGTGCTGGGGATGGGCAGGACCGGCTTCACGATGGCCAGGACCCTCCAGGGAATGGGAGCAACGGTAAAGGTAGGCGTCAGAAAGCAGGAGCATTATGCAAGGGCAGCGGAAATGGGCTGGAAGCCTTTTATGACGGAGGATTTGCTGCTGCATGCGCCTGAAGCGGATCTGATCTTCAATACCATACCAAGCATGATTATCAACGCACAGGTTCTTTCACGGCTTCAAAAGCATTGCGTGATCATTGATTTGGCTTCCGCGCCGGGCGGATGTGATTTCCGTTATGCCGAGAAGCGCGGGATCAAGGCCATGCTGGCACCGGGACTTCCCGGCATTGTTGCCCCCAAGAGCGCCGGAATTATTATGGCAGGTGCACTGGTACAGTCGATATCGGACGAGACTTTAATCAGGGGGGATGAATGAATGGATTGGCACGGAAAAACAGTAGGTTATGCAATTACCGGCTCACACTGTACCTTCGCGGAGGTGATGCCGCAGATTCAGCGGTTCATGGACGGCGGCGCGAATGTGGTGCCGATTATTTCTGCTTCGGTGCTGAATACGGACACCCGCTTTGGAACCTCGGAAAATTGGTTAAAACAGTTGAAAGATATAACAGGGAATGATATCATTTCTACAATTGTTGAAGCGGAGCCGCTGGGTCCTTCCAAGCTCCTGGATGTGCTGACGATCGCTCCCTGCACAGGGAACACAACGAGCAAATTAGCGAACGCCATGACGGACAGTCCGGTGCTGATGGCTGCCAAATCGCAGATGCGCAACCAGCGTCCGCTGGTGCTGGCGATCTCGACGAATGATGGTCTGGGGCTCAATGCCGCGAATATTGCGAAGCTTCTGGTAGCCAAACATATCTATTTCGTCCCCTTCGGACAGGATAATCCCGAGGGTAAGCCGAATTCGCTGGTGGCGCGTATGGATCTCATTCCCGAGGCCTGCTACGCCGCCCTGCAGGGCCATCAGCTCCAGCCCATGCTGGTCGGACGGTTTCCTTCAGCATAGATCACGGAATCATAACGGATATGCCTCATTTCTGCCGTCCTCATCCCGGGGGCGGCACGTACAATTTTATGCTGGAGTTACATTTAAGTATCGCAACTACGAACACATCTGCTTCATGGGGTGATTTATTTCACGTAGGGTTCTGTAGGTTTGCTGAGAGAAGTAATGGAGGAATTATACATGGGTATTTTAGTGCAAAAATTCGGCGGAACCTCACTCTCCACACCGTTGGCCAGAGAACACGTAATCCGTCATGTCAAGCGTGAGCTGGCCAGCGGATTCAGCCTGGTGGTAGTAGTCTCGGCTATGGGCCGCAAAGGGGAACCGTACGCGACGGATACACTGCTGGATCTGGCAGTTCAAAGCGGGAACTCCCTGCCGGACCGGGAGCGGGATATGCTGATGTGCTGCGGGGAGATTATCTCGGCGGCCAATCTGTGCGGACTGCTGGAGCAGGAAGGTATTCGTTCGACGGTGCTGACAGGGGCGCAAGCCGGATTTCTGACAGATAACAGCTATGGCAATGCGAGAATTCTGGATGTGCGGACGGAACGTATTCTACGCGAATTACGTGAGCATAAAGTAGTTATAGTCACCGGCTTCCAGGGTCAGACTGAAGCAGGTGACTTCACCACCCTCGGCCGCGGGGGCAGCGATACCTCGGCAACAGCTCTCGGAGCTGCGCTGCGTGCGGATATGGTTGATATCTATACAGATGTGGACGGAATCCTCACTGCTGATCCGCGGATTGTCGAAGATGCGAAGCAGCTTACTTATGTCAGCTATACGGAAATTTGCAACATGGCTTATCAGGGGGCGAAGGTTATTCATCCCCGGGCTGTAGAGATTGCCATGCAGGCGCAGATTCCGGTGCGTGTACGCTCGACCTTCTCGGAAGCGGAGGGGACGCTGGTGACCCATCCGGAAGGCTTCAGCGACGTTTCGCATGGAGTGGTGGACCGGTTTGTCACGGGCATCGCCTATGTCAGCAATATCACGCAGATCTCCGTGGAATGCCCGGAGGGCAACGGAACCGGCGTGCAGCTGCAGATCTTCAAGAGCATGGCCGACAACGAGATCAGTGTTGACTTCATCAACGTAACTCCAAGTGAAGCGCTGTATACGGTGAATGATGATAAGTCAGAGCAGGCGATCGCTGTGCTGCAGGAGCTGGGGCTGCGTCCCAAGAGCTTGTCCGGCTGTGCCAAGGTCTCGGTAATCGGCGGAGGCATCAACGGTGTTCCGGGAATCATGGCGCGGATTGTTGAGGCGCTCAGCTCGCAAAATATCCAAATTCTGCAATCGGCAGATTCCAATACAACGATCTGGGTTTTGGTGAAGAAGGAAGATATGGTGCAGTCGGTTCGCGCGCTGCATACCAAATTTGAATTGCACCGCTGACAAGGAGGAATTCAAAGTGGATTTCGGAAGACTAATAACCGCAATGGTAACCCCGTTCGACGGGGAAGGAGAAATCAACTGGGAAGCAACTTCAAGGCTGGTTGACTATCTGATCGAAGAGCAAAAGTCCGCTGCACTGGTAGTCTGCGGAACAACCGGCGAATCGCCGACCTTAAGTGATGAGGAGAAGCTGCAGCTGTTTTCTTTTGTCAAAAAGCAAGCGGGCGGTCGCTGTAAAATCATTGCCGGTACCGGCAGCAACAGCACCAGACATTCTATTGAACTCACTAAGGAAGCTGAGAAAATCGGCGTAGACGGTGTCCTTCTGGTCGTCCCTTATTATAATAAACCCAATCAGGAAGGGCTCTACCAGCATTTCTCTGCGATCGCTGCTGCGACTTCGCTGCCTTGCATCCTGTACAATGTACCCGGCCGGACTACGGTGAGTATGAGTGTAGCTACGACACTGCGGCTGGCGGAGATTCCGAATATTGTGGCTACGAAGGAATGCGCGTCAGTCGATCAGATTACCTGGATTGCCTCTGCCTGCCCGGATGACTTCCATGTCTACTCCGGGGATGATTCTGCCGGTCTCGCCACGCTTGCCGTAGGCGGTCACGGAATTATCAGTGTGGCGAGCCATGTCGTCGGAGCAGAGATGCTGGAGATGGTTGAAGCCTTCACATCCGGTAATGTCAGCCGTGCAGGTGAGCTACACCGGAAGCTGTTTCCAGTCTTCAAGGGACTATTCGAATGTCCCCAGCCGCTACCTAATCCTTCAGCCGTCAAGTATGCGCTGGGTCTGCGCGGGGTCGATGTAGGCTCGGTCCGCCTGCCGCTGGTTCCCCCGACGGAAGAAGAGGCGGCCTTTATCGCCGCTTTGCTTAAATAGGAATCGTATTATATTCATAAGCAGATTCATACCGTTAACCGGCCGCTCTTTGGAGCGCCGGTTTTTTTATTTGTCTGCTCCGTATAAAGACTATGTAAAAAAAGCAAGCCCTAAAGCGCTTTTTTGCTTGTCTTTTCCTCAAATAATGGCTGTTTGTTAAGGAAAGAATAGGACCAGGCACAAGGTGACTTGTCTTTTGCCAAAAAAATCATGTATAATGAACTTAAGTGACTTGGTGCGGTTAAAATAAAATATGCGGTAATCTTCCGGCAATGTGAATTTGCATTGTGAGACAGGATAGGTCCTTGAATAAGTCTGTGCTAAATATGCCGGATTTACGCGCGAGGGGCGCGGTGGTGGAATTTTGACGGCGTTTGCCCGCTTCAAGACGATATTTACTGCCCGATTCGGGAGTTTAGACTTGCGCAATTATACAGGCTTATCGGAAATTCCTTGTCGAAATAAGGAGTTAACAGCATTTTGATGTATATTACAGCGCCGCTGAAATATTGAAGCTCATTGTTAACAAATAAAAAGTATGACGTCCAACATCATAGGAGGGTTAGATTCATTTGTCCAAAAAAAACAACAACGATAAACTGACGATATTCGCACTGGGCGGAGTCGGCGAAATTGGGAAGAACATGTACGTAGTTCAGTACGGCAACGACATTGTAGTCATTGATGCCGGTCTGAAATTCCCGGAAGAAGATATGCTTGGTATTGATATTGTAATACCGGATATCTCCTACCTCACTGAGAACCGTGACAAGGTAAGAGGGATTGTCCTTACCCACGGACATGAGGATCACATTGGCGGATTGTCTTATGTGCTTAAGAACCTGAATGTTCCGGTATACGGAACAAGACTTACCCTGGGCCTTGTCGAGAACAAGCTCAAGGAAGCTAACCTGCTTGGCGAAACCAAGCGGATTCTGATTGACGAGAATTCGGAAGTGGAGCTGGGTACTTCCCTTAAGGCAACCTTCTTCAGAACCAATCATAGTATTCCGGATTCTGTTGGAGTATGCGTCGAGACACCGGAAGGTAATGTAGTCCACACAGGTGACTTCAAATTTGACCACACGCCAGTCAACGGTCAATTTGCCAATCTGCACCGTATGGCAGAGATTGGATCGAAGGGTGTTCTGGCCTTGCTGTCAGACAGCACCAATGCCGAGAAGCCTGGCTTCACGCCTTCTGAGAAGAATGTCGGCATCGTGCTGGAGGATATTTTCCGCAAAGCTGAACAGCGTGTAGTTGTAGCAACCTTTGCTTCCAACGTGCACCGTATCCAGCAGGTAGTGAATGCTTCTGAAGCCACAGGCCGTAAGATTACAGTCATTGGCCGAAGCATGGTTAACGTAGTATCTATTGCTTCCGAGCTTGGGTATCTGCACATTCCTGATGGTATGCTGATTGAGCCTGAAGAGATGAACAGAATGGCCGGTAACCGTGTAGTTGTACTGTGCACAGGCAGCCAAGGCGAGCCAATGTCGGCACTGACCCGTATGGCGCGTTCCAGCCACCGTAAGGTAGATATCCTGCCGGGGGATACCGTTATTATTGCGGCTACACCGGTACCGGGTAATGAGAAATATGTAGGCCGTACCATTGATGAATTGTTCCGTCTGGGTGCCAACGTGATCTACAGCGGCTCCAACTCCGGCGTTCACGTATCCGGTCACGGCAGCCAGGAAGAGCTGAAGCTGATGCTCAACCTGATGAAGCCGAAGTATTTCATGCCTATTCACGGTGAATTCCGCATGCAGCGCAAACATGCGCTTCTGGCTGAATCCGTCGGCGTAGAACCGGGCAACATCTTCATCACCGAGCTTGGTGAAGTGATTGAAATTTCCGGAGGTGCAGCACGCAGAGCCGGTAAGGTTACTGCAGGCAACGTGCTGATTGACGGACTTGGTGTCGGCGATGTCGGCAATATTGTCTTGCGTGACCGTAAGCTGTTGTCCCAGGACGGTATTCTGGTAGTTGTGGTAACCCTCAGCAAGCAGAACGGAGCCATTGTCTCCGGTCCGGACATTATCTCACGCGGATTCGTATACGTACGGGAATCAGAAGGTCTCTTAGACGAAGCGAACCGGATTGTCTCCGGAACGCTGCAGCGTCTGATGAGTGAGAAGGTCAATGAATGGGCTTCCCTGAAGACCAGTGTCAAAGACTCGCTCGGCCGGTTCCTTTATGAGCAGACCCGCCGCAGACCGATGATCCTTCCGATCATCATGGAAGTGTAATTAAGAGCTTTTCTTAAGAATATATGCAGGGCAATAGCCCCTTCTTCCCGGAAATATTGGACGGTTTCCTGGGGAGGAGGGGCTTTTTGAGTTTTTTTTATCTGCCGGGAATAACATTTGGGCAAGCTGACCGTTATACAGGCAAGGAGGTGCAGAATGGAGCCTAAAGACATGGAGAAGGTGCTCCAACCCAAACTGGCGGAGATTCGCCGGTATTTGATCCGGCTCGGCGCCGAAGCCTCGGATGCTGAAGATATTGTGCAGGACACCGTGTATAAGGCGCTGCTGTATCTGGAGTCGATAGATGAGCACAAATTCAGCGCCTGGTTATATAAGGTTGCGATTAACCGGTATTTTGACTATTGCCGCAAACAGAAGAGGTATCTGTATAGCGGTGAAGAGGTGGAAGAACATCCGGCTAAGGAGCAGGAGCTGCCGGAGGCGGTTCTGCTGCGCAGGGAGCGGAAAGAGGAGATTGAGGGCGTGCTGGCCCGCTTGAATCCGGTCAACAAGCAGCTGATTTTGCTGAAATATGAAATGGAGCTGTCCTACAAGGAAATTTCCGCCCTGCTCGGCATTTCAGAAGCAACCGTGAAGGCTACGCTCTACCGGGCCAGACAGCAATTTCAACAATTATATGGAGGTGAGGGCGAATGACAGCCCCATGGGATGAAGCAGAAGACCAGAATATTATGCAGACCCTGAAGAAAACCAAACGGAAGAGTATGATCCGCAGCATCTTGATTTCACTCGGAGTCAGTTTGCTTACGCTGTTGATCGTCTTCTATGGAGCAGCACAGCTTGTAGGTCATCTGTCCATGAATGCCCACTATAGCGAACAGAAATACAGAATGATCAGCAGCCCTAATGAATTCGATTCCGGCTACAAGGATAACCGCGGCTTTTTGTCAGGCGTCCTGGAAATGAATACCTACAAGATTGTCGATGACGTACCTATCCCCTGGAAAACCAGATGGCTCAATTACAATCCCTGGTGGTTCCCCTTCACAACGGGTGCGTACGGCGGCGAGTCAAACCTGACTGTAGAAGATCCGCGTATGAAGCAGGAGGGGTACGAGTACTACCGGAATTATAATTCAGACAATGGACAACGAGAGATGGCCTTCTATATCCCGGGAGTCGATTACAACGGAAAGATCATCAATGATCTTCCCGAGTTGGACCGGATGAACGGAGACAAGCGGGTGGAGCTGTCCGTATCCTTCGATAAGGACTATTCATTTGAAGAGGCGAAAGGCCTGCTGCCCACAGGCATAAACCAGGTCTGGTACTGGGTGGACACGTATGATGACCGGGAAGGATTCAACTTCAAGCCCTATCCGAACGAGAATGACGCGAATAAACTGAATTACCCCACGCCGATGGGCCCAGGGTTCGGAGTCTACGGCTTTGGGAACCGGCCGGATTGGGATCAGGCGAAGCCCGAGGATTTCATCGGCACAGTGCAGGTTGGAGTGGACAAGAAAGACAATTATCACAGTGAATATGAGCGGATCTTCAATTATTTGAAAAAAGACAAGGCTGCACCGGAGGCCGGTGATATCCGTATTCTGGGCGTGGTCGTGACCGGCACCGCCGAAGAATTAAAGAGTCTTAAGGGCCAGAGCTACGTGCGCGGAGCAGCGCTGGGTGCGGTGGTGGATAAGTATTAAATACAGGGCGGCCGTTTATGAAGCGGCCGCTTTTTAATATATCTGCAGCTATATAGTGCATAAGGGAGTCCCCCGGAATGTCATACTAACAGAAATCAGAATGGCTGCCGCACAGGAGTACTGCAGTCAGAAGGGGAGAGCTGCGCACGATGGAATTTACAGAAGCAAATAATGCCGGCGGAGAGAGCAACGAAGAGACTTTGCCCGGCGAGGTTAAACCAGTTGTGAATGAGCCGGCTCCGGCAATGATACCTGGACCGGTGGGGGTGCTGAAGGAGCTTGGGCAAACGGCAGTTCCGGCAGGAGAGCCGGATATTTTTTGTATGACGATTATCGGGCAGATTGAAGGGCATTTCGTATTGCCGCCCCATAACAAAACAACGAAATATGAACATATCATTCCCCAGCTTGTTGCAGCCGAACAGAATAAGACGATCAAAGGGCTGCTGATAATCCTGAATACGGTTGGAGGAGATGTAGAGGCGGGACTGGCTATTGCCGAGATGATCGCTTCCTTGTCCAAGCCGACGGTAACGGTAGTAATCGGCGGAGGTCACAGCATTGGCGTACCGATCGCGGTATCCTCCACGTATTCGATTATTGCCGAAAGTGCGACCATGACCATTCATCCCATCCGGATGAACGGCCTGGTTATCGGAGTGCCGCAGACCTTCGAGTATATGGAGCGGATGCAGGAGCGGATGGTTAAATTTGTAACCTCACATTCCCGCATTACAGAATCCCAATTCAAGGATCTGATGTTCAAAACCGGAGAGCTCAACCGGGATATCGGCACCGCTGTAGGCGGACAGGATGCCGTCAGGTTTGGTCTTATGGATGAGGTGGGCGGTATTGGCGCCGCGCTGGCCCATCTGAACCGGATGATTGCCGCTGCGCCCCCGCTGATGAACGATACTCTTCCGCAAGGAGGGCTGACCCAATGACCTTTTATACGATTCTACCGATGGAGCAAGTCTTCGAGGGGGCGTTCAATTATGCCCAGTCCGTGCAGGAGATGACTATTCAAGGTGTTCTGATGCAGGTCGAGCTGCTGGATGGAGGTCAGGCGAGGGTGGTCCGGCTGCTGCAGTGTCCGCTGGATAAATATCTCGATGCTTCGTTCTCCCCCGGTGCCATCCTACAGTTAGACAAATAAGTACGAACAAGCAGCCTAAAGATGCATATTCTGACAAAAGAGAACATAGGTACGCCACGCCATTATATGGTATAATGTTGTCTCGGGGGTGGCTGGCGTGGCTAAACGGAGAAAGAAGAAGAAAAAAGCGCTGCTGGGCAGTGTTTTAAAATATGAAATCTACGGAATTCTGCTTATTACGATTTCCGTCATTGCCTTGTCGGGCGAAGCGGCTGTTGGACGCTCACTGTCAAGCATGGCGGGATACTTACTCGGCAGATTCTATTTTGTGCTGCCACTGGCGGGAACTTTTTACGGGCTGATGGTGATGATTCACCGGAAATGGCCTTCTGGCTGGAACAGCCGCTATACCGGGGGCCTGCTCCTCCTGCTGTCCATGTGCCTGATGAGTACTATTTCGGCGATGCAGCAAAAGCTCGGCCCGCTTGGTATGCTGCATCCGGGCAACGTACTGTCACAAATACATAATGATCTATTCGGCGCCCTCTCACCGGGCGCTGGCGACAGCAGTGTGTACATGCTGGGCAAGGACATCAGCGGGGGTTACATCGGAGCCCTTGAATATGCTGCACTGCTGTGGCTGTTCGGCAATCTGGGGGCCAAGCTGCTGATGATTGTGCTGCTGGCAATCAGTTTCATGCTGATCACCAACCTGTCTTATGTGGAGCTGTTTACCCTGCTCCGGGTTAGAACAGTCAAGCTGATTGAGGGAATTAAGCTCAGATCAGCGAACCGTCCGGCAGCCGTTCCGGTGGTGAACAGCAGACCTGCCAGAGCCAGCAGAGTCTCAGCCCCGGAGCCGGCAGATGATGAGGACTATTATGAAGACGATGACGGCTCTGATCAGCAGTTGCCCAGACGCGGACAGTCGAAGCTGCTGGATAGAGTGGCTGGCTGGTTCGGCGGGTCTGCCCGCAATGAACAGCCGGCAGACATGGAAGAACCAGAGGAGGCACTGCCGGATATCATCATTACAGATCCGCGGAACGGCCCGGTCATCTCTGGACTCGCCGCAGGCAGAGGCATTCCTCTTGAGGATGATGGCGAGGAGGACTTCCCGGACGACGAGCTGGAGCCTGTTACTCCGATTATTCGTGATTTCTTCGAGCATATCCGCGCTGAAGGGCTGAATGCCGAGGACAGGGAAGAATGGAGCGAGTTCTCACCGGCTGCGCGCGGCGGCGCTGTGACAGGGCCCGGAGCAGCGGAGCAGCGGACTCCGGCAGGAGACCCGGCATCCTTGGGGGATTCCGGTGAAGAAGCACTTCCTCTAGAGCTGGACGGACTACTGGAGACGGCAGAGCATAGCGAGCTGGCACCGATAGTTCCCCCGCCGCCGCCTCCCAAGCCGTACAAGCTGCCGTCCTTCCGTTTGCTTGCCAAGCCCAATAACGGGGCCAAGGCGGGGGATCAGAACGACTACATGCAGACGGCCCGCAAGCTGGAGGCCACACTGGAGAGCTTCGGAGTACGGGCTAAGGTGCTGGAAGTGGTCCGCGGACCGGCAGTGACCCGTTATGAGATTCAGCCGGATATCGGCGTGAAGGTCAGCCGGATTGTCAATCTTACCGATGACATTGCGCTTGCACTGGCAGCCAAGGATATCCGCATGGAAGCGCCGATTCCCGGCAAATCTGCGATCGGCATTGAAGTGCCGAATGCAGAGGTCTCGGTCGTCACCATGCGTGAAGTGATGGAGACACAGATTTTTCAGGATGCGGAGTCACGGCTGTCGATTGCCTTCGGACGGGATATCTCCGGGCAGACTATTATCGGCAATCTGGCCAAGATGCCCCATTTGCTGGTAGCGGGAGCTACCGGTTCCGGTAAGTCGGTCTGCATCAACGGGATTATTACAAGTATCCTGTATAAGGCTAAGCCGAATGAAGTGAAATTCCTCATGGTTGACCCTAAGATGGTCGAACTGAATGTATATAACGGCATTCCGCATCTGCTGGCTCCGGTAGTTACGGACCCCAAGCGTGCCAGTCTTGCCCTGAAGAAAATTGTGGTAGAGATGGAGAAGCGCTATGAGCTGTTCTCCAAATCAGGCACACGCAATATGGAAGGTTATAATACCTTAATGAAAGACAACCCGGCGGCAGTGCTGCCCTATATTGTTGTCATTGTGGACGAGCTGGCCGATCTGATGATGGTCGCTGCGAATGATGTGGAGGATGCGATCTGCCGGCTGGCCCAGATGGCGCGGGCGGCAGGAATCCACCTGATTATCGCCACACAGCGTCCTTCTGTGGATGTTATTACCGGGCTGATCAAGGCGAATATTCCGTCACGTATTGCCTTTGGCGTCTCGTCGAATGTCGATTCCCGGACCATTCTGGATATGCCGGGGGCCGAGAAGCTGCTCGGACGCGGGGATATGCTGTTCCTGCCGATGGGTGCTTCCAAGCCGATCCGTGTCCAGGGCGCATTCATGAGCGATCAGGAAGTGGAGACCATTGTCCAGTATGTCAGCAGCCAGGGGGAAGCGAATTACGATGAATCCCTTGTCCCTGAGGTAGACGATACCTTAACGGAAGATCAGGAGCCGCAGGATGAGCTGTATGAACAAGCGGTTCAGATTGTACTCGAAGCCAAGCAAGCCTCTGTATCGCTGCTTCAGCGGCGTATGCGGGTGGGCTACACGCGCGCTGCACGCCTAATCGACTCCATGGAGGCCAGAGGTGTTATCGGCCCTTACGAGGGCAGCAAGCCGCGTGAGGTGCTGATGTCGCTAGAGCAGTACCAGCACAGCAGACTGAGCTCCTAAACTGCAAAAGAGATGACCCAAGTTACGGGTCATCTCTTTTTTTGTACAACCATGAACTGTACTACTTCACCCGTGGGGCGGCAAGCAGGGCGTCCACAATGAAATCAAGCTGTGCGTTCAGGGAGTAAATATCGCTGTAATAGGATAATCCGAAGTCAATATTCATCAACCGGTCTTCTTTGACTGCGGGGATGCTGTTCCATAGCGGGTCCTTGGTCAGATCAGCCATACCGTCATAGGAGGAGCGGAAGATATAATCCCCGCTGTAGTCGGCCAGCACTTCGAAGGATACGGAATCACCGCCCATATCGCTCTTGGAATCAATTTTTTGCTGAAGGATCTCAGGTGCTTTCATTCCAAGATATTCATAAATGACCTGTGAACCCCGGCCGTACTGTTTGCTCATGACCACTACCATGCTGCGGTCTGAGCCGCCCTCCATGATGGAGACCGTGGAACCGAGGATTCCCGCTTCCTGCAGCTTCTGCTTACTGTCCTCTACTTTGGCCTTGAAGCTGTTCAACAGGGTGGTAGCCTGTTCTTCCTTGCCGAAAATATGTCCAATGAAACCTACCCGCTCATCGGTCGTCATCTTCTCATAAGGGACCAGCACTGTCGGTGCGATGTCATGCAGTGCTGCATAGGTTTCCTCAGAAGGAACGATAATCAGATCTGGATCAAGCGATAAGACAGCTTCCGGGCTGGCCTCGAACCAACTTCCTAACTTCTGTACATCTTTCAATTCGTTCTCGAAGGCAGCACCTTCATTTACACTAGAGACACCTACGGGCTTAATGCCCAGAGCCAGCACATCGCCCAGCAGATACAGCACCACGACACGCTGAGGCTCGGCAGGCACCACGACATCTCCTTTTACCGTAGAGATTGTCCGGGTCTGTGCCCCGGCAGCCGTGTTATCAGGGGACGTTGTAGCAGTTGCCGTCGCAGCAGGCGAAGAGGTAGGCGTGTTGCTGCCGCTGCCCGCTGTGGTCGTAGTGGCATTCCCTGAGGAACATGCACTTAACACTATGGTGAAGCATAACAACAAGGTGAACATTAGGGATGGTTTAGCCGTTCTGAACATGGATGACGCTCCTTTTAGATCATATTGATAATGATTATCATCATCAATATAACGAAGAGAGTCTTCACGGGCAATGTCATATACGGACAGGGCAGATGGCATATCCGGCCATAGGGAAGCAGAATGCAAAGAATTCTTATACCTCACCGGAGAGGTTCCGTAGTGCTTCTTGAACATTTTGCCGAAAGAATATGCATCCGGGTAGCCTACAGCAACAGCAATATCATGCAGTGTGGCCTCTGTGGCGAGCAGCAGCTCCCGGGCCTTGTCCATGCGGATCTGAACCAGATATTGGGCAGGACTGGTCTGAAGCCGCATCCGGAATAACCTTGACAAGGTCCTTGGACTGGTGCCCAGAGTGCTTGCGAGTGTATCGAGTGTTAACGGTTGGCTGTAAGAATCATGCATGTAGCGTACAGCCTGGTCCAGTACATCCGCTCTGAGTGGCTGCAGCTCCTGCCCCTGCATCTGATGAAGCAGCTCATGGACCCATTGATAGAACAGGGTTTTGGCATGAAGATGCTCCAGGACGCCGCCGGTTATCCATTCGCTGTACATCTGGTTCAGAATCTCGTACAGCGGCAGCGGATGGGCAGGGGTGAACAGAGATGGCTCTGCCACTAGCCCATTACCTTCCATAAGTGCTGCTACATGCTGCCGTGCGGGAAGGGTTAGCGTAGACCGGTACAAAATTAAGTAATAATCCAGAACATCCTGTGTCTTCAGCACTTGGACCATTGTACCTTTACCCCCATGAATAACGCTGAAACCGCTGATTTCATAAGGTATATCCTCTATAAGCACACTTGCACTACCGCGCACAATGTACATATATGTATTAGCCGGAAGGCGGTATTGCAGCGGAGGCTGTCCAGCAGTGAACGAGGCCTTACGGACATCAATCACTTCTATTAGTGCATGGTTCCACAGGACGATATGGTCCTTCAAATTCATGATTCTTCTCAACTCCTGTTGTTTCATATCCCGATTATAGTTGATAATCGTTCTCAGTTGCAATGAATTTACGCTCCGCCGCTTTGCGCTAATGTATAGGAAGTCCTGCCAGTCGTCATAATAACTTTAGCCATTCATGCAGAACTTACAAGAGAAAGGTAGAGCGAACCTCATGACAAAACAGAAACAGTGGATGATTGCCGCATTTACCCTGGCACTCGCAGCTGCACCGTTTGCCGGTGTAATCTTTGAAGATCATGACCTGGTTTATGCCAAGCCGTATGCCGCACCTCAGGCAGCAACCGGTACCGTTGATGGAGGGGAAGAAGCACTGCCCGCATTTGGCACAACCCCGCTTAAGCTTGGCTCCAGCGGACAGGATGTGTATGAGCTGCAGGGAAGATTGAAGCATCTTGGCTACTTCAACGGTAAGATTGACAGCAAGTTCGGAACCAAAACCAAAAGTGCCGTTACCTGGTTCCAGTGGAAATTCGGTCTCAAATCTGACGGGGTTGTCGGAGCCAAGACGAAGCTTAAGCTATACAATGCAACGACTGCCTGGAAGCCGACAGCGCCTGGGACGTCTACCGCCCAAAAGAAAGCCCCACCCAAGAACACGGCCAAATCCAATACTGCCGAGCTGTCTTCCGGCAACTCGATGGGCCTGTCCGAGAATGATCTGAAGATTATGGCCAACGCTGTTTATGGCGAAGCACGCGGTGAGCCCTTCGAAGGACAGGTGGCAGTAGCTGCAGTCATACTCAACCGCGTGAAGTCGCCCAGCTTCCCGAACACGCCTTCGGGGGTTATATTCCAGCCTGGAGCGTTCACGGCTGTAGCCGACGGGCAGATCTATCTGGAGCCTAATGAACAGGCACGCAAAGCCGTGCAGCAGGCACTAAGCGGCTGGGACCCGTCGGGCGGCTGTATCTATTACTTCAATCCCAAGACCGCGACCTCCAAGTGGATCTGGTCCCGTCCGCAGGTGAAGACCATCGGCGAGCATATTTTCTGCATGTAGCTGCCTGTATAAAATATTCCTGAGAGCAACCGGTACGCTGTCCTCCGGTTGCTTCCTTACTTTGGAATGGTTTAGAATGGATAATACTTCATAAACTTGTTATAACGCTTCTATCCACGCCGTAAAGGAGTTTTGGACTTGACAAATAATGGATTTCAACATGGCAGCGCCGCAGGCATCCGTATACACGTTCTGCCTACGAAGGCGTTCAAGACGTTCGCCATTTCACTTTATGCCGGCGTTCCGCTTGAGGAGAGTACAGTTACATCTACAGCGCTGGTTCCTTTTGTACTCCGCCGGGGTACTGCTTCATACCCGGAGACCACTGAGTTTCGCGAGCGTCTGGAGGAGTTGTATGGCGCAGGGTTCGGCTTCGATATTTACAAACGCGGAGATTATCAGATTGTCCAGTTCCGGATGGATACGATCAATGATTCCTTTGTGCAGAGCAAGGAGAGTCTGCTTGGGGAATCCTTTGCTTTTCTGGGAGAGGTGTTAACCCGTCCTCTGCTTGAGGATGGAAGCTTCCGGGCTTCTTATGTAGCCACTGAACGCGAGACCATCCGCAAGAAGCTGGAATCCATTGTAAATGACAAAATCCGTTACGCAGCCGAACGCTGCATTGAGGAAATGTGCCGCTTGGAGCCGTACCGTCTGCATCCCCTCGGCCAGCGGGCCGATCTCGATGGCATCACGCCTGAATCGCTGTATCAGAGCTACAACTCCTGGCTGAACGGAGCTACACTTGATCTGTATGTGGTTGGTGATACTACACCCGAGGAGGTTGAGAAGCTGGTTGTGGCCCACTTCGGCCGGGCGCGGCATTCCGAATCTGCACCTTATGTCTCCAATTTCACTCCGGTAACGGTTACGGAAGTACGGACGGTGGAAGAGAAGCTGGATGTGAATCAAGGCAAGCTGAATATGGGGCTGCGGACTTCAATTACTTACAAGGATGACAGTTACGCTTCTGCGCTGATGTACAACGGTATCCTTGGCGGTTACCCGCATTCCAAGCTGTTCGTCAATGTGCGCGAGAAGGAGAGCTTGGCTTATTACGCCTCTTCCCGTTATGACGGACATAAGGGCATCGGGACGATTCAATCGGGGATCGAGAGCCAGAACTACGGCAAAGCCGTTGATATTATCCGCAAGCAGCTGGATGAACTGAAGGCCGGTAATATCAGTGAGCTTGAGCTTAGCCAGACCAAAGCGATGATCCGCAACCTTTTGTCCGAAATTCAGGATTCCGCGTTCGAGATGATCTCCTTCGATTTCAACCGCCAGCTGTCCGGCAAAGACCGTACTGCACAAGAGCTGATGGACCAGGTGGATAGCCTTGGAGCGGCAGAAGTGAAGGCAGCAGCGGATACTTTCGAGCTGGATACGATTTATTTCCTGACAGGGAAGGAGGAATAAGGGTGGAGAAGCTCCATTACGAAAGACTTCAAGAAACACTCTATCACGAGGTTATGGATAACGGTCTGCAGGTGTATGTGCTGCCGAAGCCGGCTTTTCTCAAAACCTATGCCACCTTTGCGACACAATACGGTTCGGTAGACAATCACTTTAAGGTTGCGGGCGGTGAAGAGACTACAGTACCTGACGGAATTGCCCACTTCCTGGAGCATAAAATGTTTGAGGAGCCGGAAGGCGACATATTTGCCACCTTTGCTTCCAATGGTGCGTCCGCGAACGCCTTCACCAGCTTTGACCAGACGGTATATCTGTTCTCTGCGACGGAGAACATTGAGCAGAATCTCAGCACCCTTGTTGATTTTGTACAGCGTCCTTACTTCACGGATGAGAATGTGGAGAAGGAAAAGGGAATCATTGGCCAGGAAATTAATATGTATGCCGACAATCCCGACTGGCGCGTATATTTCGGTCTGATTGAAGCCATGTACGCCACCCATCCGGTGCACATTGATATTGCCGGAACCATCGAGTCGATCTCAACCATTACCAAAGAAACGCTGTATACCTGCTACAATTCCTTCTACCATCCCAGCAATATGCTGCTGTTCATTGTCGGGGGCGTTGATCCTGAGAAGGTATTTGAACTGATCCGCAATAATCAGAAGGGCAAGAGCTATGAGAAGCAGGGCGAAATTACCCGCATCTTCGATCCGGAGCCGCAAGAGGTGGCCTCGAAGCATGTGGAGAGCAGGCTGGCGGTCTCGATTCCCAAAATGATGTTCGGGTTCAAGGAGAAGGTGGATGGGCTTACCGGTGAAGCGGCAGTGCGCCGTGACCTGACGACCAAGCTGATGCTGGATCTGCTCTTCGGCAGCAGTACAGCGCTGTATCAGAAGCTCTATGATGAGGAATTGATCTCAGACAGCTTCGGTCATGAATTCAACAGCTCCCCGCAGTATGCGTTCTCGGCGATCGGCGGTGACACCAAAGATCCGGGTCTGCTGCTGGAGCGGATCAAGGAAGAAGTCGGACTTATTCTGGAGAAGGGCTTCGCCGCCAAGGATTTCGAGCGTGCCCGCAAAAAGAAAATCGGCGGCTTCCTGCGGATGCTGAATTCGCCTGAGAGCATTGCCCATGAGTTCACGCGTTACCAGTTCCGCGGAGGAGATCTGTTTGAAGTGCTTCCCCTGTATGAATCGATCACTCTGGATGAAGTGAATGCCCGGCTCCATGACCATGTCGATTGGGAGCAGCTGGCTGTGTCGCTTGTGGTGAGTCCTTAATGTCATTACCGGGAGAGGACAGCAAACCGATTGGCGAAATGACAGTGCTCATTACCGGGGGCAGCGGGGGAATCGGCGGAGCGATCGCCGAGCGTTTTGCTTCGGTGGGAATGAACATCGTGATTCATTATATGAACTCGCATGAAGCGGCAAATGATGTGGCGCGGCGCTGTATGGCGCTGGGTGCGAAGGTTATGACAGTGGCTGCGGACATGAAAGACCGCAGCCAGCTTGTACGTATGGCCGAGAGGCTTGCCGCGAGCGGCATGATGCCGGATATTCTGGTCAACAATGCGGGGAAAGCACACTATGGGATGTTAGCCGATCTGACCGAAGAAGAGTGGGACGATATTATGGCGGTGAACCTGAAGGGCACCTTTATGTGCAGCCAGATCTTCATGCCTTATATGGTTACGCAGCGTTACGGGCGGATTATTAACGTGTCTTCGGTGTGGGGGATCTCCGGCGCTTCCTGTGAAGTGGCGTATTCGGCGAGTAAGGGCGGGGTGAATGCTTTTACCAAGGCGCTTGCCAAGGAACTGGCACCCTCCAAGGTTACTGTGAACGCTGTGGCGCCCGGAGCGGTCCAGACGGCTATGCTGGCTAATCTGCAGGCGGATGAGGTGAAGATGCTGGAGGATGAGATTCCTGCGGGGAGACTGGCTTCTCCTGAGGACATTTCATCACTTGTTTATTTTCTGGCTCTGCCTGAATCGGGTTATATCACCGGTCAGATCATCAGTCCGAACGGCGGCTGGATCACTTAACTCACTTATCAATGCCAACCATGAGGTTCTGGAGAAATGCTCCAGCATAAGAAATTCCGGCTTGAGACATATTATAACTGTTGCTTTTAAATCTCAATATCATTACAAACCTGAGGAGGATTTAAGATGTCAACAGATTCCGTAGTGAAGAACTTTGATACCTGGAAAAGCTTTCTGGGAGACCGGGTCATTCAGGCCGAAAAAATGGGGATGAGCGACGAGACCATCACCAAGCTGGCTTTTGAAATCGGGGAATTCCTCGACAAGAAGGTCGATCCGGGCAACTACTCCAACCGGGCCATCAAAGAGCTGTGGGATGTAGGAACCGATGATGAGAAGCATACCATTGCCGGACTCATGGTCAAACTGGCGAAGAAAAACGCATAGGTACGCGGATGAAGCTCCCCTTGCGGGAGCTTTTCTGCAATTATTACAATCGTGTCCTTGCCTTTCAAAATTTTTTTATATATCATTAACATGACCCGGGTGCCGGAGACGGCATATTAGGGAAAAGGAATCTATGAGGTGCGCAAAAGTGGAATATAAACAGTGGTATATGGAGTACAAGATACATAAGAACAGACCCGGTCTGTTAGGCGACATCGCTTCTATGCTGGGGATGCTGGAAGTCAACATTCTGACGATTAATGGCGTAGAAGGCAAGACACGCGGAATGCTGCTGGAAACAAGCGATGATGAGAAGATCATGCTGATGGGCGAAATGCTCAAAAAAGTTGATAATATAACGGTTACGGCACTGCGTACTCCTCGGCTTGTGGATAGGCTTGCCGTCCGGCATGGACGATATATTGACCGTGATTCAGATGACCGCAAGACCTTCCGCTTCACCCGGGATGAGCTCGGACTGCTGGTGGATTTCCTGGGCGAGCTGTTTAAAAGGGAGGGCAATCAGGTTATAGGACTACGTGGTATGCCCCGGGTAGGGAAGACGGAATCTATTATTGCCGGAAGCGTCTGTGCCATGAAGCGCTGGACGTTTGTTTCCTCTACGCTTCTGCGGCAGACGGTCCGCAGCCAGCTGGCTGAAGATGAGCTGAACCCGCATAATGTATTTATCATTGACGGCATTGTCAGCACCATCCGCTCCAATGAGAAGCACTATAACCTGCTGCAGAATGTCATGGCTATGCCGAGCACCAAGGTGATTGAGCATCCTGATATTTTCGTGCGGGAGTCGGAGTACACCTTCGATGATTTTGATATCATTATTGAGCTGCGCAATACACCGAACGAAGAGATATTGTACGAGTCGTTTACGACAAGCTACAGTGAAGATCTTTAACATAATGGGCGTATGCTTCCGGAGCGAGTTTTGTACGAAGCTCATTCAGAGAAGCAGCGCTAACATAACTTTTAGGAGGTGATGGTATGTCGGAACTGGGCCGGCATTTGAAGGAAGCTCGTCTGCAAAAAGGGATGAGTCTTGATGATGTCCAGGAAGTAACAAAGATCCGCAAAAAATATTTGGAAGCCATCGAAGCAGGTGATTATAAAGTGCTTCCGGGCAGCTTTTATGTCCGGGCCTTTATCAAAACCTATGCAGAGGCGGTCGGGGTTAACCCGGATGAATTAATGGAGGAGCACGGCAATGTCCCGGCAGCTCCTGTCGATACTACTATGGAGACCGTAATCCAGAAGCGGAGCCGCAAGCCCGAAACGGAACGCAATGCCAAGTGGCTGCCAACCTTGCTCATGTGGACCTTCCCGGTTCTTATCCTGGTGGTCATCTATCTGTATGCATCTTCAACGCTGAATGATTCAGAGCCGGAACAAGCGGATTCAGGAAGTATGACTACCGCAACACAAGATCCGGCCAAAGTGAAGCCTTCGGCCACCGCTGCTGGGGGCGGCGGGGCAGTGCCAACACCAACAGCTGATGCGGCAGCCACTGCCAATCCGGAAGCATCGGCAACTGTGGCACCTACGGCTTCTCCAGAGCCATCGCCGTCACCGTCGTCTTCCCCGGGGTCCGTCACCGTTACCCAGGACCGTAAATCGGGCAAAACGACTATCTATAAGGTCTCGGCACCTGCCGGAACCGAGGTTAAGGTTGAGATTGCCTCAACCGGAGTCAGCTGGCTTGAAGTCTACCAGGGCGAGAACTCCAAGGGGGAGAAGCTCAGCTTCGGGAACACTAAGGCCGGGGATAATCTGAGCTTTACACTGGGCAGTCAAGGCATGTATATCAAATCCGGTTATTCACCGGCTACAACGATTACAGTGAACGGACAGGCCGTTACCGACGGCAAAACCTCATCACGTCTGCTTCTTGAACTGGATAGCAGCGGGGATGGTGCTGCGAACGGTGCCACGGACGGAAGTACTTCAGCAGAATAGTAAATCCGATGTATAGTCTTTGGCGGATTGGAGAACCTAGAAGTGTTTAACAGTTCTAACGCCAAAGTGAGGTGTATTCTCTCATGACCGTCAGCTGGATTGTTACAGGGCTTGGCATTATTGTCAGTCTCTTGGGGTATTATTTGACACCGAGCGCCTGGGGATATGGTATTCTGGGCTTTGGACTGGCACATGTTCTGCTGGGAATTCTGGATATGTTCCGGGCTCCTGCACGCAGCAGATAATATTCAGATGTGAGCGTCTCCCGGCGGTAATTCCGGGAGGCGTGTAATCTTTCTCGCTGAAACGGGTGCGTCCTTCAAAAGGATGGCATCCGTTTCTACTTGTGTATCCGGGGGCTCTTTTCCATTATTAGACTTAAGAGCCCCTATCTCATATAATAGGAACAGACTAATTGTAGTAAAGGATGTGGAATCATGAGTTCCGAAAGTTCATTTGACATTGTATCCAAGATGGATATGCAGGAATTGACCAATGCGGTTCATCAGACCGAGAAGGAAATTGACAACCGGTTTGATTTCAAGAACAGCAAAAGCAGCCTGAAGCTGGAGAAGGATGCGCTTGTAATCGCCTCAGAGGATGAATACAAGCTGAATGCCGTGATTGATATTCTCCAGACAAAGATGGTTAAGCGGGGAATTACGCTGAAGAATATGGATTTCGGCAAAGTTGAGCCCGCTTCACTCGGCACTGTACGCCAGCGGCTGGGTCTGCGGCAAGGGATTGACCAGGAGAATGCGAAGAAGATCAACATCCTGATCCGCGACTCCAAGCTGAAGGTCAAGAGCACGATCCAGGGCGATCAGATCCGTGTTACCGGCAAAAGCCGTGATGATCTTCAGCAAATTATCCAGCTCTTGCGCAAAGCTGATTTGCCGCTGGATTTGCAGTTTAACAATTTAAAGTAAGACTATGTACCCCGCAGTGTATACGTACTTTACTTGCGGGGTGCTTTATGTTTTTTTGACACTTATTTAGGGCTATAATATACTAGCTAAGCAGTTTTGAAGAAAATGCTGGAATATCGGATTCGTCTAGACTAGGGGAGGAAACTTCAGTGAATTTACCCAACCGTATCACATTAGCACGTATTTGCCTTATCCCAATCATGATGTTTTTTCTGCTGGTGGACTTCAGCTTCTATCCGGAACCGATACATTGGGGCTCCTTTCAGCTTTCCATTAATCATTTGGTCGCGGCAGTTATCTTTCTGCTTGCAGCCAGTACAGATGGAATTGACGGTTACATAGCCAGAAAGTATAACATGGTCACCAATCTGGGCAAGCTGCTTGATCCGCTGGCGGACAAACTGCTGGTCTCGGCAGTGCTGATCTCGCTTGTGGAGCTGGGCCGCTGCGATTCCTGGATTGCTATTGTCATCATCAGCCGCGAGTTCGCCGTGACCGGCCTGCGCCAGGTGGCGCTGCTTGAAGGGAAGGTTGTGGCTGCAAGCAAATGGGGCAAGATAAAGACAGTCATTCAGATCGTCGCTATTTCGCTCCTGCTCCTTAACAACTTCCCGTTCCAGTTCGTCAGCATTCCTGTGGATGATATTGCGATCTGGGCAGCAGCCCTTATCACCATATATTCAGGTGTTGATTATTTCGTGAAGAACAAGGATCTGCTTGAATTTGATAAAGCCTGAGGCGCGCTGCGCAGCTTGAATCTTGCTCTAATTCTACAATCAGGAGGAGAACGTCAGCTATGAAAGCAGAAATTATTGCCGTTGGAACAGAACTTCTACTTGGACAAATCGTGAACAGCAATGCGCAGTTTCTTTCGATAGAGCTGGCTGCGTTAGGAATTGACGTATACTTTCAGACGGTCGTCGGGGACAACAAAAGCCGTCTGCAGGAAGCGATCCGGATTGCGCAGAGCCGCGCCGACGTTATATTGTTTACCGGCGGGATCGGCCCGACAGAGGATGATCTGACCAAAGATGCGCTGGCTGCGGCGCTTGGCCGTACGCTTCACATTGACCAGCTTGCTATGGATCATGTGCAGCGCTTCTTCGATGACCGCAAGATTGTAATGACTGAGAATAACCGTAAGCAGGCGCTGGTCATTGAAGGGACAACCCCGTTGTCCAACGATATCGGCCTGGCGGTAGGGATTGCTTTGGCGGAACAGGACAAGTATTATATCGTGCTGCCGGGTCCGCCCCGGGAGATGAAGCCGATGTTCACGGATAAGGCCAAGCCTTGGCTGCAGCAGCACGCATTGACGAACGAAATGCCGCTCTACTCGAAGATGCTTAAGTTTGCGGGGATTGGTGAATCGCTCCTGGAGGACAAGCTGATTGATCTGATCCGCAGCCAGAGCGATCCTACGATAGCACCGTATGCCAAGGAAGGCGAAGTGACCGTACGTATCTCCACCAAGGCGCCGTCCGAGCGTGAGGCTATGCTTAAGCTTGATGTGCTCGAGAAGCAGATTGCTGAGATTCTGCCGGAGCATCTGTATGCCAACATTGATGTGCCGCTGGAGCAGCTGATTGTGGACTGGATGGCGGATGCGGGCCTGACTCTAAGCGCTGCCGAGAGCTGCACGGGCGGTCTTCTCATGGAGAGCATTACGAATATCCCGGGCAGCGCCTCCATGTTCGCCGGGGGGATCGTGTGTTATTCCAATGATATCAAGAAAAAACTGCTGAATGTGCCTTCCGCAATGCTTGAAGGCCCGGATGCTCCCGGAGCGGTAAGCCGCGAGGTTGCCGAAGTGCTGGCGGACCAGGTGCGCATGATTGCCGATACGGACTTCGGTTTATCTGTTACCGGTGTAGCCGGACCGGGATATTCCGAGCGCAAGCCGGTGGGGCTTGTGTTCGTAGGACTGGCCGAGCGCGGGTGTAAGACAGAAGTATATGAGCTGAATCTCAAGGGAACCCGTGAGAACATCCGCCTGCGCACAGTCAAGGCCCTGCTGTACCGCCTCTGGCGCCGGCTGGAAGAACGCAAGGTAGCCACTCCGCTGGAAGGCTCGGCCTTGCAATAACTGCCCTGGGCGGTATATAATTTAGGTATGCGGAAGAACCGTGGCTAGAGCAATCTTGCTGCGGTTCTTTGTTGTATATGTAAATCCATGAAAGGGTCTGTTTGCCTTACAATAAAAGGGAGTATTATCCCTGGGAGTAAAAAAAACGAATGTATGTTCTAAAAAAAGCTTGGCAAGACCTCCAAAACACGTTATTATAATACTATAAACAGTGAAGGAAGTGATCTGATTGTCAGATCGTCGTGCAGCGCTTGATATGGCGCTTCGTCAAATAGAAAAACAATTCGGTAAAGGTTCGATCATGAAACTGGGAGAATCCACGCACATGAAAGTGGAAGTTGTACCTAGCGGATCTTTGGCACTTGATATTGCACTAGGTATAGGCGGACTTCCCAAAGGACGTATCATTGAAGTATATGGACCGGAATCTTCCGGTAAGACGACGGTAGCCCTTCATGCGATCGCAGAAGTACAGAAGCAAGGCGGACAAGCTGCCTTCATTGATGCGGAGCATGCGCTTGATCCCAAGTATGCGAATGCGCTTGGCGTGAACATTGATGAACTGCTGTTGTCCCAGCCAGATACAGGTGAGCAGGCCTTGGAAATTGCTGAAGCCCTTGTACGCAGCGGAGCCGTAGACATCATTGTAGTTGACTCTGTAGCAGCTCTGGTACCGAAGGCAGAGATCGAAGGCGATATGGGTGACTCTCACGTAGGTTTGCAGGCCCGTCTGATGTCCCAGGCCTTGCGTAAGCTGTCAGGTGCCATCAACAAATCCAATACGATTGCAATCTTCATTAACCAGCTTCGTGAGAAAATCGGCGTGATGTTCGGTAACCCTGAGACCACTCCGGGTGGACGCGCTCTGAAATTCTACTCCTCCGTCCGTTTGGATGTACGCCGGGTAGAGAGTATCAAGATGGGTAACGATGTGGTGGGTAACCGTACGAAGATCAAAGTCGTGAAGAACAAGGTTGCGCCTCCGTTCAAGCAAGCCGATGTGGATATCATGTACGGCGAAGGAATCTCCAGAGAAGGAAGCCTTGTGGATATCGGTACTGAAATGGATATCGTCAACAAGAGCGGTGCCTGGTATTCTTATGAAGGCGAACGCCTGGGCCAAGGCCGGGAGAATTCCAAGCAATTCCTTAAGGAACATCAGGATATTGCCCTGCTGATCGAGAACAAGATCCGTGAAGCAAGCAACTTATCCACTCTGGTAGCTGCGCCATCCGAAGCTGATGTGGTTGCAGAGCAAGAGGAAGAAGAGAAGCTGTTGCTTGAGATTGAGTAATCTAATTCATAATAACAATTAAATAATGAAGACAAGATCGATAGGCGCCCTGTGAGGATTGACAGGGTGCCTTTTCGTAAATTAATCATTATTTCCATAGCTGATGAGGTGAAATACAGGATGGTAATACAATTGGATTCTGAACCGGAAGAGCAGGATGAGCAGGTGCTGGCAGATTTTCCGGCCGATGAGGAACTGGTAATTACTCGTGTAGAACGTTTGAAGAAGTCAAATTACCGTTATCTGATTCATTTCGGAGCATACAACATGACTGTTCATGAAGATGTCATGATTAAATACCGGATGATTACCGGAAGCACTTTTGTAAAAGCTGATCTGGAGGATATCGTTGCAGCAGATGAACGCCAGCGGGCCTATGTGGAGGGGCTGAGATATCTGGAGCGCAAACCCCGGACCGCACAGGAGATGGCCCGCCGTTTAAGGGAGAAGGAAATAGGGGAGACTGTTATTGCTGAAGTTCTGCTCCGGCTGGAGCAGGAACGTCTGCTTGATGATCCCCTGTACGCCAAGCAGTGGGCGGAGCAGCGGATCACCAGCCAGCGTAAGGGCAAGATGTGGATCAGGCAGGAGCTGCGGGAGAAAGGCATTGATAAATCGCTGATTACTGAGGCGCTGGATCAGATTACCCCGGAGCAGGAGCTGGAGAGCGCACTGCTGACCGGCAGGAAGAAATGGAATACGATCCGGGGAGAGGTAAATGACAAACGCCGGAAGACGGGAGCCTTTCTGATGCGGCGGGGATTTACAGGTGAAATGGTGCGTCAGGTGCTGGGAATTCTCCGGGAAGAGGAGGATTCTGAGGGGGAAGAAGAGGAGATTTACTTCCCGGATTGATTCTCTTGACTTTAATGCGGTTATCGACTCTCTTGACAAGGTCTTTTTATAAATAATAAAATATAACATGAATCGGCATAAACTAAGAATCCTTTTTCCTTCCCAAAAAGCAGACTCTTATGTTCCGGTTCGCGTACAACTCATATGAAATGTAATCGCCGGATAAGGCGGGCAGTGTGCATGTGCAGCATGTGCAGTATGGCAATCGGTGTATTACCGGTTTTTTGTATGGTGATGAACGGATAGTTTAACAACTGCACACATACCCAAGGGAAGAACCTTGGAGGATGTAAACGAGGAGGTGAACAGATGGAATCATGGATCTGGGTCATTATCGTTCTCGTTGTAGCTGCATCATTCTTTGGATTCGGTTATTTTATTCGTAAATCCCTTGCAGAAGCTAAAATTTCCAGCGCAGAGAAAGAAGCCGTAGTCATCGTGGAGAACGCGAAGAAAGAGGCGGAGGCGCTGAAGAAGGAAACGGTATTGGAAGCTAAGGACGAAGTTCATAGAATCCGTACCGAAGCTGAGAAAGAAACTCGTGAACGTCGGAATGAAATCCAACGGCAAGAGAGACGTTTGCTGCAAAAGGAAGAATCGCTGGATAAAAAAATGGAATCGCTTGAACGAAAAGAAGAACAAGTAGCTAACAAAGAGAAACGAATTGATGAAACCCAACAGCAAATTGATGTCATTTACAAGAATCAGGTTACTGAACTGGAGCGTATCTCCAATCTAAGCATCGATGATGCCAGAAGTATCATTCTTAGTAATGTAGAACAGGAAGTTCGCCATGAAACTGCTCAGATGATCAAGGAAATTGAACAGCAGGCCAAAGAGGAAGCGGACAAGAAAGCCCGTGAGATTATTACCTTGGCCATCCAGCGCTGTGCAGCCGATCATGTGGCAGAAACTACGGTATCTGTTGTGACATTGCCGAATGAAGAGATGAAAGGCCGGATTATTGGTCGTGAAGGCCGTAACATCCGTGCCCTGGAGACTCTTACGGGGATTGATCTTATTATTGATGATACGCCGGAAGCGGTTATTCTGTCAGGATTTGATCCGATCCGCCGCGAAGTGGCCCGTACGGCACTTGAGAAGCTGGTGGCAGATGGACGTATCCATCCTGCACGGATTGAAGAAATGGTGGAGAAATCCCGTAAAGAAGTGGATGAGCGGATTCGTGAATACGGTGAACAAGCTACCTTCGAGGTTGGCGTTCACGGTCTACATCCGGATCTGATCAAAATTCTGGGCCGCCTGAAATTCCGTACGAGCTACGGTCAAAACGTACTTAAGCACTCCATGGAGGTTGCTTATTTGACTGGACTTATGGCCGGTGAGCTTGGGGAAGACATCGTGCTTGCAAAACGTGCCGGACTGCTGCATGATATCGGCAAAGCGCTTGATCATGAAGTGGAAGGTTCGCATGTGGAAATCGGCGTCGAACTGGCGAAGAAGTACAAGGAACATCCGGTGGTTATCAACAGTATCGCTTCCCACCATGGAGATTGCGAGGCTACCTCGGTTATTGCCATGCTGGTTGGAGCTGCTGATGCATTGTCGGCTGCCCGTCCCGGTGCACGCCGTGAAACCCTGGAAACGTACATCAAACGTCTGGAGAAGCTGGAGGAAATTTCGGAGTCCTTCGAGGGCGTCGAGAAATCTTACGCTATTCAGGCGGGCCGCGAGGTTCGCGTAATGGTACAGCCTGAGAAGATTGATGATGCGGAAGCTTTCCGTCTGGCCCGTGACATTACGAAGATGATTGAGAGTGAGCTGGATTATCCGGGTCATATCAAGGTTACCGTAATCCGCGAGACACGCGCTGTAGAATACGCAAAATAAGCAAGGAAATCGGCCCCCGTGCGGGGCCTTTTTTCTTGCCTGCATGTGAGCAGTTGCTTATTACCTGCTATACTCCAGTCCTGCTGAGCGGTACACCTTGCTGTGCAGTACCGCAGGTGTAATGGAGTTTGGAATAGGGCGGAATAGGTGAAATTATACTTATGCAGCGATTTTTGTATGGAGAAAATCAATACTTTTAGGAGGAGAGAATCATTAAAGTTTTATTTATCGGAGACATTGTAGGCAATACAGGCAGAAAAGCGCTGCGTGAAATGCTGCCTTCCCTGAAAAGTAAATATCAGCCGCATATCATTATTGCCAATGGTGAGAATGCAGCAGCCGGCAGAGGAATCACCGCCGCGATAGCCAATGAGTTTTTCAACTGGGGTATCCATGGAATTACAATGGGCAACCACACGTGGGACAACAAGGATATCTTTGAATTTATCGACGATGAGCCGCGGATTATCCGTCCGGCTAACTTCCCGCCGGGGACACCGGGCAGAGGGTATACCGTCGTTAAGGGGAACGGCAAACAGCTGGCGATTGTGAATCTCCAGGGGCGTACCTTCCTTCCGGCGATTGATGATCCGTTCCGGATTGGCGAGGAGATTGTGGAAGAGCTGCGCAGAGAGCATAAATGCATTCTGGTGGATTTCCATGCGGAAGCGACCTCCGAGAAAATAGCGATGGGCTATTTCATGGATGGTCTGGCTTCGATCGTTGTCGGCACGCACACTCATGTGCAGAGCAATGACGATGTGATTCTGCCTGGAGGTACGGCGTATCTTACAGATGCTGGTATGGTTGGTTCAAGAGAAGGAATTCTGGGTATGGAAAAGGATGCGATCATCTATAAATTTACAACACAGCTTCCCTCCCGGTTTGTAGTCGACGAAGGCAAATGGCAGCTGCATGGAATATTCGCAGAACTTGATGAAGCTACGGGTAAAGCGACACGACTGGAGAAGATCCGGCTGCGTGAAGATGAATGGGTGATGAGCTAGAAGGGTTTACGAACAAATAGGTAATTCGGTAAAACTCGTTTGTTTTGGGTAAAGTGTGATATTTATTATATCGAAAAAGAGTATCTTTTGAACTATTTTCTCCGGAAAGGTCCGTAAAAAGAAGGAATTAATTCTTCTCCCGCGAATAACATCTACTGTAGTGGAAGAAGAACACCATCATTTTCCCAGGGGAGGTACTTACTATGGATGTATTAAAAGTATCAGCTAAATCCAATCCAAATTCCGTTGCTGGCGCATTAGCAGGTGTTCTTCGCGAACATGGATCGGCCGAGCTACAAGCTATTGGAGCAGGAGCACTGAACCAGGCCGTCAAAGCCGTTGCCATCGCCCGGGGATTTGTCGCACCTAGCGGAGTCGACTTGATCTGTATTCCGGCTTTTACGGATATAGTGATTGATGGGGAAGACCGGACAGCGATCAAACTTATTGTTGAGCCTAGATAATGAAATGAATCATTTAGATTGAGCCTGTTTACTTGGTAAACAGGCTTTTTGCTGTCCTGACTGATGCTTCAGCCTGCGGCATACATATGAAATAGACGGTTGATCCGTTAAAATCGGATACTCAGAAGAAGGAGAGGTGGTCTACTATGGGGAAGATGAAGCTGAAAGTGGCGGATTTTCATTGTGATGCCCTGAGCAAGCTGCAGGCGAATCCCGGGATGGATTTCAGGAATGACCCCCGCCTGGATGTGACCTCAGAGCGGCTGGCGGAGGGGAATGTCGAACTGCAGGTTTTTGCGATATATTTGTCTGCGGTGCGCGGAAGGTCGAAATTCGAGGATGTCCTGGGTCAAATCGAAGGCTTCCGCCAGAAGGTTGTCGGCACGGGAGGCCTGCAGTGGCTGCGCTGGAAGGAAGAGACCGTGGAGGGTGGCTTAACTGCCCCGGCCTTTGGAATGCTCTCTCTGGAAGGCGTGGACGGTCTGGAGGGCAATCTGTTCTATGCTCAGTTATGCTTCGAGCTTGGCGTGCGTTGTCTGGGCGTTACCTGGAACTATGCGAACTGGGCAGCGGACGGTGTGCTGGAGCGGCGCAACGGCGGTTTCACAGAGCAAGGGCGGAAGCTGATTGAATGGTGCAACGGGAGCGGCATGCTGCTCGATGTGTCGCATTTGGCCCCGGCAGGCTTCTGGGAGCTGATGGAGCGGAGCGTACGCCCGTTCATTGCTTCACACTCCAATAGCGCCGCTATCTGTGCTCATCCCCGTAATTTGAGTGATGACCAGATTAAGGCGCTGATTGCAAGGGATGGACGGATCGGGCTTACCTTTGTTCCCTGGTTTGTGCGGGAGGGAGGAGAGGCAGGCCGTGAGGATATGCGGAGGCATATTGAGCATGTCTGCGGGCTGGGGGGAAGCGGACAGCTGATGTTCGGCTCGGATTTTGACGGAATTGAAGCCTGGGTCGGAGGACTGGAACATCCGGGAAAATATGCGGAGTTTGCCGATCTTCTGCTGAAGTACTATCCGGAGGATGAGGTACGGGGCTGGCTGTACGGGAATGCCTGGGGATTCTTGCGGGAGCAACTGCCTTCTTCGGCAGGAACGAATCCTCTGCTTCCATTCACAGAATCGTAAAATGTCGAAAAAAATCCGCTGATTGTGAGGCGGATCTTTTTATTTTCGGGTAATAAGATGTATAATGTTCAGTGGCTTGTACAGATACTAGAGAAAATACAAGGAGTGACTTAAGAATGAGCAAGACTGTATCCGTAGGTGTGTCGGCCCGGCATATTCACCTTACGCAGGAGCATGTAGAAGCATTGTTTGGCGCAGGTTATCAACTGACTGAGTTCAAACCGCTATCCCAATCCGGACAATTCGCAGCCAACGAACAAGTAGCTGTAATCGGTACTAAAGGGAAGTTCGACAAAGTGAGAATCCTCGGACCTGCCCGTCCGGCTTCGCAGCTGGAAGTATCCCGCACAGACGCATTCAGCCTCGGTGTGAAAGCACCTGTACGTGAATCCGGTAATATCGAAGGAACACCAGGCATTACGATTAAAGGACCTGCCGGTGAAGTTGAACTGGAGACAGGTGTGATTGTGGCAGCACGCCATATTCACATGCACACTTCCGAAGCGGAAGCTTGGGGCATTGCTGATAAGCAGCTCCTCAAAGTACGCCTTGGCGGCGAACGCGGCCTGGTACTGGAGAACGTGATTGCACGCGTATCCGACAACTTCAAGCTTGATATGCATATCGACACCGATGAAGCGAATGCTGCTGGTGCCAATAATGGCGATACTGCTGAAATCGTTGATTAGGTTCTTATAATATTTGGCATAAGGCAGGGGAGAAATCCTCTGCTTTTTTTGTTGTGAAATAAATTTTCTGAAAATAATGAAATGGAAGTTTTCATATTCGCTTTTCTGTGTTATCATTATGTGTTATGACTTTGCTGAGCGCTATGTGGAGACGCCGCAAAAGAGATATACAAGGGATTAATGGTCCGATAATATATGTATTCAAAATTAAGGAGATAAAATGACATTTAACGATTTGAATTTGATTCCGCCGATTCTTAAGGCACTGAGCCTGGAAAACTATACATCCCCAACCCCAATTCAAGAAGAGTCCATTCCTGCGGCCTTGGCTGGCAGAGATATCCTGGGCTGTGCACAGACCGGTACCGGAAAAACCGCGGCCTTCTCATTGCCGATTATTCAACTGCTCAGCCAGCAGGCCAGAACTGGCGGAACGAAGCGTATCCGTTCCCTGATTCTGACACCGACGCGGGAGCTTGCTCTGCAAATATCCGAGAACATTCAAGCCTACAGCAAGTTCACAACCATTCGCTCGACAGCGATTGTTGGAGGCGTATCACAGAAGGCCCAGGAACGGGCGCTTGCCATCGGTGCTGATATTCTGATTGCTACACCGGGCAGACTGATCGACCTGATGACCCAAAAACGCGTAGATCTGCAGCATGTGCAGATTCTTGTTCTGGATGAAGCGGACCGTATGCTGGACATGGGCTTCATTCATGATGTGAAGCGGATTATTGCCAAGATGCCTGCCAAGAAGCAGACCTTGTTCTTCTCGGCAACGATGCCGACCGAAATCTCTCAGCTGGTGAAGACTTTGCTGGTGAATCCGGTGAAGATTGAGATTACCCCGGTATCTTCTACTGTGGACAGAATCGAACAGTCGATCTATCTGCTGGAGAACGGGAACAAGCAGAATCAGCTGAACCGTCTGCTGCAGGACCCGTCGATTGTGTCAGCACTGGTCTTCACACGCACCAAACGCGGCGCTGACCGGGTAACCCGGGATTTGACCAGAATCAATATTACTGCACAGGCTATTCACGGCAACAAATCGCAGAATGACCGCCAGAATGCATTAAGAAACTTCAAGAGCGGTGCGACACGGGTGCTGGTAGCTACAGACATCGCGGCCCGCGGGATTGATATTGATGAACTGTCCCATGTCATCAACTTCAACCTGCCGAATATTCCCGAAACTTATGTTCACCGTATTGGCCGGACCGGCCGTGCGGGAATGAGCGGAATCGCCATCTCACTGTGCGAAGCGGAGGAAATCCCGTACCTGAAGGATATTCAGAAGCTGATCGGCAAGACGATTCCGGAAGTGAAGGACCATGCTTATCCGATGTCCAAGAGCAATCTGGCATTGCTTGCAGACCGTCCCGGCAAAGCACCGATGAAGCCGTCGCAAAAAGCTAAAACCAATCCGGCCCGTAAGCCGAAGTCGGAATGGTTCGCGCAAGGCAAGCAGGGCGGCGGTTATACAAGCGGCGGAGCTAGAAGCACCTCGGGTAGCACCTATACAGGTGGCGGAGCGAAAAGTGCATCAGGCGGTAGTGACGCAGGCGGCAGAGCCAAGAGTGCCTCGGGCAGCAGCTATGCAGGCGGCGGAACTGGCAGCAGCCGTCCTGCTGGCGGGTCCGGCAACGGAGCAGGCTCCGGCAGCCGTCCAGGCGAACGATCTGCTGCCCGTCCAGGCGGCGGAGCGGGTAATAAACCGTCTGGCGGCCAATACGGCCGGTCCAGCCAGTCCGGCAGCAGACCGGGCGGAAGCCAAAGCGGACGCTCTGGCAGCCGTCCCGCGGCTAATGCAAGCAGATCGCAATAAGCTGCTGCTGCGGGGCCGAGCATATTGAAGTGAACGGCAGCCTTCCTTCGGGGAGGCTGTTTTATTTAAGTTGGTTGGGGACAAATCCTTCTGAATCCGCCAAAAGTGGGCGATAGGAGAAAAAGAGAGGGATAAATCCCTCTGAATCCGCCAGAAGTGGGCGATGGAAGGAAAAGAGAGAGATAAGTCCCTCTGAATCCGCCAGAAGTGGGCGATGGGAGGAAATGAAAGGGATAAATCCCTCTGAATCCGCCCGGGGTCGCCCCCGAAACAGGCAGAGGAGTCTACCTCGGAGAGTTATAGGCGTAGATTTCGGGCAAGTGTACCGGTTATTAGCGCAGCAGGTATTGCGGCAGCGGATTCTCACGCGTTCCAATACTAATAACAAAAAAACCGCCGCTTGCCAGTCACTGACTGCAAACAGCGGTTATTCTTGTTGTACTATAAGGCGGGACGGGGCCTGCGCCAATAGTTACCCGGCGAGGTAGGCGCCCAGCTCTTCGCGCAGCGTAGAGCTGATTGAGGTCATCGGCAGGCGGAGTGTGTCCGAGGCGATCTCTCCGCGCGCGCTGAGCAGCCATTTGATCGGCGCCGGGTTGGATTCCTTGAACAGCAGCTCCATCAGCGGAACCAGCTGATTGTAGGCGGCCTGGGCGGCCTCTACCTGGCCGGCTCTATACTGCTCGTAGATGCTGAGGAAGCGGGCGGTATGTACGTTGGCCGAGGCCAGCATCCCTCCGGCGGCTCCGTGGCCCAGCATATCGAAGAAATGCAGATCGTCGCCGCAGAGGACGGGCTTGCAGCCGCTGCGGGAGAGCTCGGAGACGAGCAGGGGAGAGCCGGAGCAGTCTTTTAACCCCACGACATTATTCATCTCCAGGATCGTGCGCGCAGTATCTACGGACATGCCGACACCGGCGCGGCCGGGAATATCATAAGCAATAATCGGAAGGCCCACTTCGGCTGCCTTGCGGAAATGAGCGATGATGCCTTCCTGTGACGGACGGCTGTAATAAGGAACAACCACCAGTGCGGCATCGGCACCTGAGTTCGCAGCCAGCTCTGTGCGTGCTACGGTAGAGGCGGTATCGTTCGTGCCAGTACCCACCACCAGCGGAATGGTGCTGGATTTCAAGAGCTCCCGTGAGGCATCCACGAGTGTCTGTAATTCCTGTATGTTGACTGTCGGCGATTCTCCAGTGGTTCCATTAACGACCAGACCATGAATATTGTTCTTGATGATGTTGTTCACATAACGCTGGTAGGACTCCAGATCAATCTCGCCAGCCGCTTGGAACGGGGTGACCACGGGAACATAAATTCCATAAATCTGTTCTTCTGTTAACATGAATATCGTCCTCCAAAATTGTAAAATCCGTTTGTTCTACTGTACCATGGATTATTGCATCGTTGTTAGCTATAATAAATGATGTAGGTTATCAATAATATTGATGTTAGGGTGAGATCATGGACTTAACTTATATGCGGACCTTCCGCGAAGTTGCGAAGCGGCAGAGCTTCACCCGTGCGGCTGAAGAGCTGGGCTATGCACAGTCCAGTGTAACGATGCAGATTCAGAAGATTGAGAAGGAATACGGAGTACCGCTCATTGAACGGCATGGCCGGGCCTTGCGCCTCACCCCGCCGGGGGAGGAGCTATTGAAGCTGTTCGTGGAGATTCTTGATCTGTACGACCGTTCCAAAGAAACGATAGCCCAGCAGATCGGCGGCACATTGACGATTGGGACGATTGATTCACTTGCTGCCTTTTATCTGCCGCCGTTCCTGCAGCAGCTGCGGACGATGTTCCCCGGTCTGAACATTCATCTGCAGACGGAGCAGGAGGCCAATCTGGTCTCCAAGATCAGGGACGGGGAAGTGGATATCGGCCTCATGCTGGACCGCAGCACGGCGGATAATCTGCTGACGAGAATGATCATCCGCGATGAGCCGCTTGTTCTGGTAGCGCCTACCCAGTCTCCGCTGGCACAGCTGGAACGGGTGACGCTGCAGGATCTTAACAACTGTGAGCTGATTGTCTCCGAGGAGAGCTGCATCTACCGCAGCCTGTTCGAGAACCTGCTCCGGGACCACGGGATTGTGTTCCGGATTGGTTTTGAGCTGTCGAACCTGGAGGCCATCAAGCGTTGTGTGCGTAACGGCCTGGGCATAGCGCTGCTGCCGAGAATTGTGGCTGAAGAGGAGATCGAGCGGGGGAACCTGTCGGAGCTGTCTTTTACCCATCCGGAGATTCATTTCGATCTGCAGCTTCTGCTTCACCCCAAGAAGTGGAAGTCCCTGCCGCTGGAGTCCTTGATCCAAATGCTGCTGGCGGATGCCAAGGCGAAGGGAGGAATAACACATGAACATCATTGAACTGCCCATTGAGTTCGAGTATGAAGGACATTCTTATTCTATTTATCCGAGTCTCATTGTATCCGGGAAGGAGCTGACCCTGGTCGATGCCGGTTACCCCCTGTTCATGCCTTTAATAGAGAAGGAAATTCTGAAGCAGGGTCATGATCCCGCGAACCTGAAGACGATTATCATCACTCATTATGACGATGACCATATCGGTGCTTTGGCTGACTTCCGGGCTAAATATCCTTCGGTTGTGATCATTGCAAGTGAAGCCGAGGCGCCCACTATCTCTGGTATGGCCAAATCCGAGCGGTTGGTTCAAGCCGAAGCGCTCCTCGAACACATGTCTGAAGAAGAGCAGCCGTCCGGGGAAACGTTCGTAGATCTTTTGAAGAAGCTGCAGCATGTGCCGGTGGACGTAACTGTCCGGGATGGCGAGTGGATTCTGAACTCCAAGTGCCAGATTCTCGCCACCCCGGGACATACGTCAGGTCATATTTCGCTGTATTTTCCAGAGCTGGGCAGTGTCATCACAGGGGATGCGGCGGTAAATGAGCAGAATGAGTTAGTTGTAGCGAACCCGCAGTACTGTATAGACCTTGCGGGTGCAGAGCAGTCGCTGAACAGGTTAAAAGCACTGCAAGCCCAGTCCTATTACTGCTACCATGGCGGCAAACTAGAGATCGGCCTCCGTGCGCAGCAGAAGTAAGCTGAAGTTGGTCTGTTTTCCTTAAGTTTCTTTTTTTGCGGCCTGTTATGTGCAGCAAGATATTGACATCAAAAACGAGAATATGTTATATAAAAGGTAGTGTTAGCACTCGGTCGAGTGGAGTGCTAAACCCTGATCCGCAATCCGAAGGTTATTTTTGAAAGGAGATTTATTTATTCATGGCTAAAAAAGAGTTTAAAGCTGAATCCAAAAGACTGCTGGAAATGATGATTAACTCCATCTACACGCAGCGCGAGATTTTTCTGCGGGAACTGATCTCCAATGCAAGCGATGCCATTGATAAAATCTATTACAAGGCATTGGCCGATGAAGGCCTGGTGTTCAATAAAGAGGATTATTACATTAAAGTAACCGCAGATAAGGCAAGCCGCACCTTAACCATTTCCGATACCGGAATCGGGATGACGCAGGAAGAGCTGGAGAACAATCTGGGGATTATTGCGAACAGCGGGTCGTTTGCTTTTAAGAAGGATAATGAAGCCAAGGACGGACACAACATCATCGGACAATTCGGGGTAGGGTTCTATTCCGCATTCATGGTGGCTGACGACGTTACCGTAATCAGTAAGGCGCTGGGCAGCGACCAGGCGTTCAAATGGGAGTCCCAGGGCGCGGACGGTTACACGATTGAGCCTTGCGAGAAGGATGCAGTCGGAACCGAAATTACGCTGAAGATCAAAGAGAATACGGAAGACGATAACTACGATGAGTTCCTGGAAGAGTACCGTCTGAAGGCGATCATCAAGAAATATTCGGACTTCATCCGTTTCCCGATCAAGATGGACATTACCGGCAGACAGCCTAAAGAGGACGCCGAGAATGAATTCGTCGATGTCACTGAAGAGCAGACCGTGAACAGCATGGTGCCAATCTGGCGCAAGAACAAAAACGAGCTGACGGAAGAAGATTACAACAACTTCTATGCTGAGAAGCGCTACGGCTTCGACAAGCCGCTGAAGCATATCCACATCAGTGCCGACGGCGCGGTAGTCTACAACGCTATCCTGTTCATTCCGGAGAATACTCCGTTCGACTACTACACCAAGGAATATGAAAAGGGTCTTGAACTCTACTCCAACGGTGTGCTGATTATGAACAAATGCGGAGATCTGCTGCCGGATTACTTCAGCTTCGTCAAAGGGATGGTGGATTCCGAGGATCTGTCGCTGAACATCTCCCGTGAGATGCTGCAGCATGACCGCCAGCTGACGCTGATTGCGAAGAACATCAAGAGCAAGATTAAGAGCCAGCTCCTGAGCCTGCTGAAGGATGAGCGTGAGCAATATGAGAAGTTCTATACCTCTTTTGGCAGACAGCTGAAGTTCGGGGTCTATAACGACTATGGAATGGAAAAGGAGACGCTCCAGGACCTCCTGATGTTCCACTCCTCCAAGGAGAAGAAGCTGGTTACGCTGGCTGAATATGTGGAGAGAATGCCGGAAGACCAGAAGTATATCTACTATGCGTCCGGTGAATCGGTAGAACGCATCGAGAAGCTGCCACAGACGGAAATGGTGCTCGACAAGGGGTACGAAATCCTCTACTTCACCGACGATATTGACGAATTCGCGATCAAGATGATCATGTCCTACAAAGAGAAGGAATTCAAGAACGTATCCAGCGGTGACTTGGGCATCGAAGAGAGTGCCGAGGATAAGCCGTCCGAAGCAGAAGAGAATGAGAACAAGGGATTGTTCGAAGCGATGCAGGGCATCCTGTCCGGCAAAGTGAAGGCAGTCAAAGCGTCCAAGCGGCTGAAATCCCATCCGGTTTGCCTGTCCACCGAAGGCGAACTGACGATCGAAATGGAGAAAATCCTCAAGGCTATGCCGAACGGCGGCCAGGATGTGCAAGCGGACAAGGTGCTGGAAATCAACATTCATCATGATGTCTTCAAATCGCTTAAGGCTGCTGCCGAAGGCGACAAGGAGAAGCTGGGCCTGTACACGAACCTCCTATACAACCAGGCGCTCCTGATCGAAGGATTGCAGGTTAATGATCCGGTGCAGTTCACGAACGATATTTGCAAAATCATGGTCTAAACCAGCGCTACCGCCGGCCTTAAGACCCGTAATTCAGAAGAACCCCCGCGCTGGCGCTTGACCGGTGCGGGGGTTTTGGCGTGCGGATGAAGCCAAGCTGCGGGCCGTTCATCCTCAGGATGAAGGGAGTCGAAATTGGACATCCTCCAGAAGATAAGCAGGCCATTACAGTGACTTGAAGGTCTCGATGAACTTGGTAGCCATAGAGGACAGATATTTATCCTTCATCCATACGGCTGCCACGCGGGTGCGCAGGGTCTCGCACAGGATCTCTTTATAGATCAGGTTGCTGTGATTGGCCAGCTCAAACGCCGACTTGGGTACAATGCCGATCCCGAGTCCCGCATTGGCCCAGAGCAGCGTGGTCCGCGCATCATCATTCATACAGAAGATCTGTGGCTCAAACCCGTGCTCCAGACAGGTCTCACGGATAAGCTGCTCGAAGCGGCGGTAGAAAATCAGCGGTTTGTCCTGCAGCTCGCCAAGCTGGGCAGCACTCTGGCCCCGGGCCCAGTCATAATCAGCGGTCATCACCGCGATCATCGGCTCTGAATGGAAATACAGGCACTCCAGATTGCTGGAGTTGAACGGGGTGCGGATAATGCCGATCTCGACAATACCTTTGTTCAGCAGATCAATAATCATAAACGTATTGCCTTCATGGATCTCAAAGGTCACACCCGAATAGCTCTTGTGGAACTCCGTGAGCGGGTCATGCAGCAGGGTGGCGCCCGAGGACGAGACTGTGCCGATGGTCAGGCTCCCCTTAAGCCCTTTGGCATAATCACTGATCTCCCTGGCGGTGGAGTCTGTTAATTCCAGAATCTGCTGGGCCCGGTTACGCAGAATAATTCCGGCATCCGTCAGCTGTATGCTGCGCGGCCCGCGCTCCACCAGCTTGACTCCCAGCTCTTCCTCCAGCAGCTTAAGCTGCTGGCTGAGAGGAGGCTGGGCCATTTGCAGCTTCCTGGCGGCGGATGTAATTTGTCCTTCCTCGGCAATCGCCAGGAAATATTTCAATTGGCGGATATCCATTTTGCAGCCTCCGGTTCTTAGAGTTGTGACATAGGTTATACGTATGGGATAGATACGAAACCAATATTATTAATATGTAAGCAGGTGTGACATAATCATAACGGGTCTTGTGTTATTTTCAAGCGGGATTACATACTACGCTAAGTTAGGTGAGGATTATTGTGCACAAAATTGCTGTTTTCTTGAAACCGTACAAAAAAGAAGTGACAATCGGACCGATCTTCAAGCTGCTGGAGGCCATTCTCGAACTGCTGCTGCCCACGATTGTGGCCTTGATTATCAATAACGGAATTGGCAAGCAGGACAGCGCTTATGTCTACCGGATGGGGTCCCTGATGGTGCTGATGGCTTTCCTGGGCTTCGGCTGCTCAATGGTATGCCAATATTATGCGGCGCGGGCCTCGCAGGGCTTCGGGACTTCACTGCGCAATACAATGTTCAAGCATATCTCTTCACTGTCGTATGCCGAGCTGGATATTATCGGTACCCCTTCGCTGATTAACCGGATTACAAATGATGTCAACCAATTGCAGGTGGCAGTAGCCATGCTGATCCGGCTGGTGATCCGTGCGCCGTTCATCTGCATCGGTGCCATCATTATGGCGATGATTCTCGATTTCCGGCTGTCGCTTATACTGATTGCAGCTACTCCGGTATTCGGGGTCATTCTGTACTTCATCATTACGCGCAGCTCCCCGATGTACCGCAAATATCAGGGGAAGCTGGACCGGCTGGCACTGGTGCTCAGCGAGAATCTGTCGGGAATCCGGGTCATCCGGGCCTTCGCCGAGAGCCGCCGCGAGAAGCAGCGCTTCAATGAAGCCTCTGAGGATCTGACGCAGACAGCCATCCGAGTCGGGCGGATATCCGCCTGGCTGGGACCGATGACTACACTGGTAGTAAATACGGCGATCATTGCTATTCTATGGGTGGGTGGCATTCATATTGAAGCCGGGGGACTATCGCAGGGTGAGATTATTGCATTCATTAACTATGTTACCCAGATCCTGCTGGCACTGATAGTGGTGTCCAATCTGGTGATCCTGTTCACCAAAGCCTCGTCGTCTGCGAACCGGATCAATGAGGTGCTGGCCATGACAGCATCGGTTGCTGAAGTGCCTGCTGATGCACCTGCTGTTAAGCGGGATGACGCGGCACCGGTCATTTCCTTCCGTAATGTCTCTTTCGGTTATAACACCACCGGTGAACGGGCACTGGAGAACATCTCCGTGGATATCCAGCGGGGGCGGACGGTTGGGTTGATCGGCAGCACCGGTTCAGGTAAGACGACCTTCGTGAATCTGATTCCGCGCTTCTATGATGCCGTGGAAGGGGAGATTAGGGTCGAAGGTGTAAATGTACGGGATTACCGGCTGGAGCAGCTGCGCAGCAGAATCGGCATTGTACCGCAGAAGGCAGTGCTGTTCACCGGCACGATTGCCGATAATATCCGCTGGGGGATGGCATCCGCTACCCGGGACGAGATGATGAGTGCTGCGGCGGTGGCCCAGGCCGAAGAGTTCATCACCAGGCTGCCGGAGGGGCTGGATACGCTTGTCGCCCGCGGAGGGCATAATCTGTCCGGCGGACAAAAGCAGCGGCTGACCATTGCCCGCGCCGTGGTAGGCCGTCCGCCGATCCTGATTCTGGATGATTCCTCAAGTGCCCTGGATTTCGCCACGGATGCAGCCCTGCGCCGTGCGCTGAACGAGAACAGCGGGGAGATGACCGTTCTGCTTGTATCCCAGCGGGTAAGCACGGTCAAGCAGGCGGATCAGATTATTGTATTTGATGAAGGGCGGATTGCCGGAATCGGCAGTCATAGAGAATTGCTGGAGAGCTGCGCGGTCTATCAGGAAATCTGCATGTCCCAGCTCTCAAGTGAGGAGGCTGTACAATGAACACTACTATGACCTGGAAACGCCTGTTTGACTATACCCGCCAATATAGAAAAATAACCTTCGGAGCGATCATCTGCGCCATTCTGAGTGTGGTTGCCAGCCTGATCGGACCGCTGTTAATAGGCCGCGCGATTGACCATATGATCGGGCCGGATCAGGTGAACTTTCCGGAGATTCTGCGTCTGCTGCTGATCCTGGGTGCGGTCTATCTGATAGGCAGCTTCTTCGGCTGGCTGCTCACTTACTACACGAACAAGCTGGCTTTCCGGACGGTATATGATCTGCGCCGGGAGCTGTTCGGCAAGCTGGACGCGCTGCCGCTGAAATTCCATGACAATCATCCCCAGGGCGACAGCATCAGCCGGTTCGTGAACGACATGGATGCCGTCTCTGACGGGCTGCTGCAGGGCTTCTCCACGCTGCTGACCGGGATCGTCACTATTGCCGGCGCCATCGGCCTGATGCTCTATATCAGTCCGGTAATGACGCTGGTGGTGCTGCTCTCCGCACCGGCGACCTTTTTCGTCGCCCGCTTCATTACGATGCGCTCCCAGCAGCTCTTCCGGGAGCAGGCCAAAATTCTCGGCGGCCTGAACGGTTATGTGGAGGAAATCATCGGCGGGCAGAAGGTGGTGCAGGCCTATCATTACGAGGAGAGCTCCTTTGCAGGTTTTGCAGAGCGCAATAATGAGCTGTACGAGACAGGGACGAAATCACAGTTCTATGGCTCGCTCTCTAACCCGACGACCCGCCTTGTTAACAATATCACCTTCTCGCTGATTGCCATGATCGGGAGTGTGCTTGTTATCGGAGACCTGTTCTCCGTAGGGGATCTGTCCAGCTTCCTGATTTATTCCAGTCTGTTCGCGAAGCCGTTCAATGAGATCACCGGGGTGATCACGCAGCTGCAGTCCGCAACAGCTTCAGCGCAGCGTATCTTCAGTATTCTGGATCTCCCGCAGGAGGCCCCGGACCAGCCGGATGCCTATGTGATGGAGAACAGCCGGGGAACAATCACCTTCGACAAGGTAAGCTTCGCCTATACACTTGAGCGCCCGCTGATCCAGAATTTCAGCCTGGAGGTGAAGCCGGGTACACGCGTGGCGATCGTCGGCCAGACCGGGGCGGGCAAGACCACGCTGGTTAACCTTCTGATGCGCTTCTATGAGGTAGACAGCGGAACGATCCGGATTGACGGAGTAGATATCACTTCCATCACTCGGGATAGTCTGCGGCGCAATTTCGGCATGGTGCTGCAGGAAACTTGGCTGTACGGAGCCACCATCCGTGACAATATTGCCTACGGCAAGCCCGATGCACCGGAAGCTGAGGTTATTGCTGCGGCCAAGGCTGCGAATGCGCACAGCTTCATCAAACGGCTGCCCGAGGGGTATAACACTAGAATCAGCACCTCGGGAGACAATCTCTCCCAAGGGCAGAAGCAGCTGCTCACCATTGCCCGCGTCATGCTGGTCGATCCGCCGATGCTCATTCTGGATGAGGCCACCAGCAGTATTGATACGCTGACTGAAGCGCGGATACAGAAGGCTTTTCTGGCGATGATCACCGGGCGGACCAGCTTCGTCATTGCCCACCGGCTGTCTACGATCCGTGAGGCGGACCTCATTCTGTTCATGAAGGATGGAGATATCGTGGAGAGCGGAACACATGACGGGCTGCTGGAGAGCGGAGGCTACTACGCCCGGCTGTATAATAGCCAGTTTGCGGCGGTATAAGCAGGGGGAATGCAGAAAAACAGCTGCGGTCAGGACTTCTTGGGAAGTCTGCCGCAGCTGTTTTTTTTGCGCCATACCAGCAGTGCTTAGGAGTTTTGCATAAGAATTAGCGGTGACTTTGTGGGATTCCTGCCTATATGGCAACATTCTCCTCACTCGTTGGGCCCAAATAAAAAATGTTGCACCAAAAGCAGAATATCCCGGCCTTCAGGCGGCTGAGCAGTACAATTCCTGCATTTCGGGCAACAATCCTCTTGAACACCCTTGTATTCAGGGGTCAAGGTTGCAATTAGAACAACAATATTGAACGGACAGGGGAGCCGTCGCGAAATGCGTGCGAAGCCTCCTGCTAGTTTGGTTAGGCAGCGGGAAAGGATAGCGGCACAGGGGGGATATAAATGGCTTGCAGAACTATGATCGCTTCCGGACTGTCATTCGGTGCTCTTGTGCAGCCGGCTTCTCATCACTCCGGGTGTTACCCCGTGAGCCTTCCGGAAGACCCGGATGAAGTAATTGGTCTCCATTCCGAGGTTCAGGGCGATATCCTGCACAGGACGCTCGGGGTCCTCGGTCAGCATCTGCATGGCACGCTGGAGCCGCAGATTCTGCAGATACTTATGGGGAGTCATCCCGTATTCCTGCAGGAACAGGCGCTGGAAATGCTGGACGGAATACCCCACAGCAGCGGCAAGATTGGTGATCAGCAGCGGCTCGGTGAAATGCTCGTTGATCAGGCTGACTGCTTTATTCAGTGCATCGTTGCGTACATTTTGGTTCTCCAGCCGGGTTGCCGCACCGGCAGAGGTCTCACTTCTGCGCAGCATCAGAAGCAGCCGGTACAGGGTAACCGACAGATCCTGCTGGACCGATTGATCCTCCTGGCGTCCTGTGCTGCTGCCGTTCACTGTATGCCAGATCCCGCCGAGCATATCCCAGCACTCTTCGAACCGTTCAGGATGGAACAGGGTGGAGGGCAGCAGGCCGAGTCCTTCCAGGACACCAGCGGCCTGGCTGCCATGGAATCCGATGAATCCTACATGCCACGGCTCATGGGACAACGGATGATATTCATGTCCGCGGTCAGGCGGAAAGGTATAAGCCATGCCCGGCTGCAATACCGTCTCGGTGCCGTCCTCCAGGTCACGGAACCTTCCGCTTCCGCTGCGGATCAGAAATATCTGATGCACCGGGAATCCGGCAGGCCGCACGTGGTGATACTGGATATGACGGCCGACGGAATAAGGATATAGGGGGTAAGCGCTCAGGTTGCGCGGCATTTCTATTAGGGAGAAGGGGAGCATGTGAACACCTCATATTCATTTTGTGCTATGCAAACGCTATTATTATCCTACCATTGATCTCAGATTATCCTATATTATAAATAGTATAAACGGTTGTAAGTCCAAGGGACAGAGCAAGCGGAGAAATTGTATCCGTTAAAAGTCCCATTCTAACATAACGTACAGACGAGAGGATGTAATTAGATGAGCAGCAAAGTTCCTGCAATCAGCAGCAAGGCTCCTGTGATGCTTCACGGTGCCGACTATAATCCCGAGCAATGGTTGAAATATCCTGAGGTGCTGCAGGAGGATATCCGCCTGATGAAGCTGGCAGGCTGCAATGTAATGTCAGTGGGGATCTTCTCCTGGGTTTCGCTGGAGCCTGAAGAAGGGGTATTTACCTTTGAATGGATGGACCAGCTGCTGGCCCGTTTTGCCGACAACGGAATTTACGCTTTCCTGGCTACGCCAAGCGGATCACGTCCGGCATGGATGTCCGAGAAGTACCCTGAAGTGCTGCGGGTTGAACGGAACCGGGTGCGCAATCTGCACGGCGTCCGTCATAATCACTGCTTCACTTCTCCGGTCTACCGTGACAAAACAGCGCTGATCAACTCCAAGCTGGCTGAGCGTTATGCGCATCACCCGGCGGTTATCGGCTGGCATATTTCCAATGAATTCGGCGGCGAATGCCACTGTGATTACTGTCAGAATGCCTTCAGAGATTGGCTCAAGGTGAAGTATAAGGGAAGTCTGGATGAGCTGAACCACGCCTGGTGGGCCACCTTCTGGAGCCATACGTATACCTCGTGGGAACAGATTGAATCCCCTGCTCCGCACGGAGAGACACAGGTTCACGGCCTTAACCTGGACTGGCGCCGGTTCGTAAGTGATCAGACCATCAACTTCTGCCAGCATGAGATCGACGCCGTGCGCAGCTTCAATCCTGAACTGCCGGTGACGACCAACATGCATATGATCGACGGTGTGGACTACCGCAATATGGCCAAGATTCTGGATGTAGTCTCCTGGGATGCTTACCCGGACTGGGGTTACACCGAGGACGATGATGATTCCCGTCTGGCCGCATGGACAGCGATGCACCACGATATGTACCGCAGCTTCAAAAACAAACCGTTCCTGCTGATGGAAAGCACACCGTCTCTCACGAACTGGCAGATTGTCAGCAAGCTGAAGCGCCCGGGGATGCACAAGCTGTCTTCGCTTCAGGCAGTAGCACATGGATCTGACTCTGTGCAGTACTTCCAGTGGCGTAAAAGCCGCGGTTCCAGCGAGAAATTCCACGGCGCCGTAGTCGACCACAGCGGACATTCGGAGACCCGTGTATTCAGAGATGTGGCGGAGGTTGGCCGCACACTGGCCGGGCTGGAGGATGTAGTGGGCACAACGACACCTGCCGAGACGGCGATCCTGTTCGACTGGGACAACCGCTGGGCGGTCAAGGATGCGCAGGGCATCCGCAACTCGGGCCTCAAATATGAAGAAACCGTGCTTCAGCATTACCGGGGACTGTGGGAGCTGGGGATTCTGGTAGATGTGGTGGGTTCAGGCGATGATCTGTCCGGCTACAAGCTGGTGATTGCTCCAATGCTGTACCTGATCAGCGAAGAGAACGGGAAGCGGATCGAGAAATACGTGGAGCAGGGCGGCACCTTCCTCGCTACGTATTGGTCGGGAGTCGTGGGCGAGACCGATCTGTGTCACCTGGGCGGCTTCCCTGGACCGCTGCGCAGAACACTGGGTATTTGGGCCGAAGAGACAGAGGGGCTGCACAGCCGTGATCTGAATGGCCTTGTAATGGACCCTGGCAACAACTTGAAGCTGGCCGGTGAATACGATGCGCATGAGATCGCCGAGCTGATCCATCTGGAAGGCGCTGAAGCGCTTGGGCATTACCGCAGTGACTTCTACGCCGGCCGTCCGGCATTGACAGTGAACAAGCTGGGAGCAGGCAAAGCCTATCATCTGGCGACACGTGTGAAGGACCCGCAGTTCTATGTGGATCTGTACGCTGCGATTACCGGAAAAGAGCGGATCAGCCGCACATTGAACACTGAGCTTCCTACAGGAGTAACGGCTCAGCTGCGAAGTGACGGCGAGCATGATTATGTATTCGTGCAGAATTTCAGCGGCAACGAGCAAGTCGTAACGCTGGATGGACAGGCCTATACGGATGTGGAATCCGGCGCTGCGGCTCCAGCTGAGCTGAAGCTGGCAGTCAACGGACTTGCTATCCTGAAGCGCGCGAGCGCGAAGGTCTAAATTGGACTTGAAGTAAATAGTAAGTTGAAAAGGCAGAACCCGCTGAGTGGGATTCTGCCTTTTTCGCATTGTACAGCGAATTATGATATCGCAAGAATCCCACTGGTTCCGCCGGAAGTGAGCGGCATGGGAAAATGACGGGGAAATGAAAGGGAAAAATCCCACTGATTCCGCCGGAAGTAGGCGGCACGAGGAAATGAAAGGGAAAAATCCTTCTGATTCCGCCAGAAGTGGGCGGTATGGGGAAATGAAAGGGACAAATCCCTCTGGTTCCGCCGGAAGTAGGCTACACAAGGAAATGAAAGGGAAAAATCCCACTGATTCCGCCGGAAGTAGGCGGCACGGGGAAATGAAAGGGATAAATCCCACTGATTCCGCCGGAAGTAGCCGATACGGGGAAATGAAAGGGAAAAATCCTTCTGATTCCGCTGTAAGTAGGCGGTATGAGGAAATGAAAGGGATAAATCCTTCTGGTTCAGTAGTGAACCTTAAATGTTCACTGGATGGGGACTGAAGGTGCAAATGAAGAGCAGAAGTGCACCCCATTACGCCGGACGCGAGCCAAATGAGCCAAAGAAGAGCAGAGGTGCACCTCATTACGCTGGACGCGAGCCAAATGAGCCAAAGAAGAGCAGAAGTGCACCTCATTACGCCGGACGCGAGCTAAAGGAGTAAATGAAGAGCAGAAGTACACCTCATTACCTCGGACGCGAGCTAAATGAGTAAATGAAGAGCAGAAGTGCACCCCATTACCCCGGACGCGAGCTAAACGAGTAACTGAAGAGCAATAGTGCACCTCATTACGCTGGATGCCGTCAGCAGTAGGCGAATGGAGACTGTTGAGGTCGCCTTAAAAGCTACATGTTCCGGCCGAATTCAGCCATAAATAGCTTCAATGCCCTCAATTACCCGCACGAAGTAATCCCGCTCATGCGGTACGAGCTGTGAGAATTCGACTTGCTCATCTATCTCGACCTGTTCGCCGCTCCCGGTGACCCGGAAGCCGTTCACATGAAGGCTGCGGCTGGCTCCGGTAATGAAGCTGCGGAAGTCAGCGAAGCGGGCCTGCACGATCCCGGCTACCTCTTCCTGCTGCAGTATGAAGTCACTAAAGTCGTGGCTGTTCTCATAGACAAATACATGTGCCCGTTCCCGGTCGATAAATCCGGCGCTGTCCATCTGGTAGGGGATGATCCCAAGCGGCTTCAATTCGGCAAAAGCAAGCGGTATTCCCAGCTCCTCCTGCACCTCACGGACCCCGTCCTCCACAGTCTCATGAGCCATCAAATGTCCGGCAGCCGTAATGTCGAGAAGGCCGGCGTAATCTCTTTTCTGCTGGCTTCGCAGCTGGAGATAAATGCTCAGCTCCCCCTGCTGCCTGCCGACAAACCAGCAGTGAAAGGTCTCGTGCCAGAGGCCGCGGCGGTGCACCTCATCGCGTGATGCAGTCCCCGTGATATTGCCTTGCTCATCAAAAGTAGTTACTATTTCTTCAATCATATAGAAGCTCCTTTGTTCCCGTTGGATTGTTTAACTACGGCATACTATAGAGATTGACGTTATATTTTAAAAAGTTTACCATAAACAATGAATTACAGTAATATCCAGAAGGAAGGCAGATCGGATAGCAGACCGGTATTCTGGCTCCGGGAGAGGCAAACGAAGAAATATTTGCTTATGCTAAATTGACCGGAATTATCTTTGCTCTGCCGGCCTTTACGGCTTTTGAGCTGCTAGAAAATGCGCTGAGGATCAGCCGGTTCACCGTATGGGAGTACGGGGAGGTTGAGCGAGAATCAGCCGACTCCGGTTGTCGGACAAGGAGAGGAATTAATGATACCTGTAACAATGGAACGTGAAATATTCAATTCGCTAGTTGATGAAAGGCTGGGCTGGGCCTGCATGGAACCAACGTTCATGAAGATCCGCGCGAAATCACCGGCGGTGAAGAATGAAGCCATCGCACAGCTGGGGAGAGGGCAAAGGGCTCTCTGCATGTTCCGGATTCTATATGGCCACAGTTCCAAGTCGGCAGAAGAATACTACGCCTGGATCTGCTATCTGCTGGATCAGCCGGGGTATTGGAGCAGTGTGCTGGAGGGACTACAGTTTTTTGGAGATGATAAGCTGGTTAATCTGCTTGAGGAGTCGAAAGAGCTCTTTGAGGCGAGGAATCAGCGGACAGGCGCGGACTGGGGCGAGGCAGCGATAACAGATTTGGAAAAGGATGCAGAGCTGCTTGAGGCGGTTAACAGGCTCTATTCACAGTATAAGGAGCTTACTACGCATAGTCTTCAGATCATAGCCGGGTACATCCGTTCGAATCCCAATGAATTCATCGTGTTCAGTGACGGTCAGGCCTGAGCATACAGCAACCCCCGGATGCCGAAGCATCCGGGGGTTGCTGTGTCTGGCGGCTGCTCTGAACAGCCGCACCTAAGGATGTGAACTTATATCTGTATGCGCCCGGTTTATATATATGGCGCTTACTACCACTTTAGGTGGAACAAGCCGAATTATTGGTTATCTGGCCAACCAGCCGCCGTCCACGTTCAGAATATGGCCGTTCAGATAGTCGGAAGCAGCAGAGGCCAGGAACACAGCAGGGCCCTTCACATCTTCGGCAGTTCCCCAGCGTCCGGCTGGTATACGGTCAAGGATGGAGTCGGAACGGCTCTGATCGGCACGGATCGGCGCGGTATTCTCCGTAGCCATGTATCCCGGGGCAATAGCATTGATGTTCAGGCCGGAACCTGCCCATTCATTCGCGAAGGCTTTGGTCAGACCGGCTACGGCATGTTTACTTGCAGTGTAGCCTGGTACGTTGATGCCGCCCTGGTAAGAGAGCATGGAGCAGATGTTGATGATTTTGCCGTTGCCTCTTGCGAGGAAGTGGCGGCCTGCGATCTGGGACAGCAGGAATACGGTATTCTGGTTGAGATTGATGACGTCGAACCAGTCTTTTTCGCTGTGGTCCTTGGCTGGAGTCCGGCGGATCATGCCCGCGCAGTTCACCAGAATATCTACTTTGCCAGTGAAGGCAACGGCTTCATCGAACATGGCCTGAAGCCCGGAATGTTCGCTCAGGTCAGTGGCGATGCTAAGCGCTTTGACGCCAAAAGCTTCAGCGGCTGCTACGGTCTCATCACTTGCATTAAGCGAGACGCAAACGACATCAGCGCCAGCCTCTGCAAAGGCGATGGCAATGCCTTGTCCAAGACCCTGGGCCGCACCTGTTACGATTGCTGTTTTACCTGCCAAGCTGAATAAAGATGACATATAATTATTCTCTCCTTTGAGCTGCTTTGTAATTAGCCGCACTCGATGGTGACGCCGGCCTGGCGGAACAGCTCTGCGGTCTCCCGGGCAAGCCCGCTGTCCGTCAGCAGCACGTCCACTTCCTGCAGGGAAGCGAAGGTACGGAGTGCAGTCTGTCCGAATTTGTGATGATCGCAGGCGGCGAACACCTGACGGGCGGTGGATACCAGCGCCTGTTTGAAATCAATTAAATCTCCGGTATAGATGGAGAGTCCATGCTCGATATGAACGGCTGTGGCCGAGAGAAAAGCTTTTTGAATATTAAGCTTCTGCACATAGGAGACAGCTTCGGGACCGGCCAGCATATTGCGGACACGGTAACCGCCGGGAACGACCAGACGTATGTTGTCTTTGGGAACCAGCTCGCTGATGATATATACATCATTGGTAATCACCGTAAGGGGCATATTGTCCAGCCGCCGGGCAATCTCAAGCGTGGTGCTGCCGCCGTCCAGTGCAATGATGTCATCCGGAGCGATATGTGCCAGCGCGCGGAGTGCAATCTCCGTTTTCTCCTCGGAATATTTATCCAGCGGGTTACGCATTGGCAGAATTCCGAACTGATCGCTCTGTGCCAGCACAGCACCGCCGTGTACACGCATGATCAGCCCTTGCTCCTCCAGCTTGCTTAAGTCCTCGCGGATCGTTTTGCCGGTGACCTGGAGCTTGTCGCTCAGTTCGTTCACTGTTACATCCTTCTGGTTCAGCATAACTTCCATAATCATCTCGTGCCGCCGTATCGGGTTCATCCGCCTGCCTCATCTTTCCGTAGTTGATTTGATACTATTGTAATTCCTTCATACCTACGGGGTCCATATCATCGTAACGCTTATTATCACCGGCCATGCTCCAGATGAAAGTATAGTTATGAGTGCCCACACCACTGTGAATAGACCAGCTTGGGGAGATCACTGCCTGTTCATTATGCATAACGATGTGGCGGGTTTCTGTAGGTTCGCCCATCAGATGGAACACAATCGAGTCATCCGGCAGATCGAAATAGAAGTAGGCTTCCATCCGGCGCGGGTGAGTATGGGATGGCATCGTATTCCACATGCTGCCCGGCTTAAGCTGGGTCATTCCCATCACTAGCTGCGCGCTCTGCACTCCGTTCGTGTGGATGAAGCGGTGAATCGTACGCTCATTGGAATTCTCAAGGCCGCCCATGGCACCGGATTCGGATTCAGCCAGCGTGGTCTTCGTAGTCGGGTAGGATTGATGCGCCGGAGCGGAATTCAGGTAGAACTTCGCCGGTTTGGCGCTGTCCGCGCTTTTGAAAATAACATCCTGTGCACCTTGGCCCACATACAGGCATTCCTTGAAATCAACTTCATATTCAGTCCCGTCAACAACAACCGAACCCTTGCCGCCGACATTGATGATACCCAGCTCGCGGCGTTCCAGGAAATAAGTTACTCCAAGCTCTTTGAGGTCTGTAGTCAGGACCACATCCCCGTTCACCGGATTCGCACCGCCGACGATCATGCGGTCTTCATGGGTGAGCACAAGCTTCAGCTCATCTGGAGCAAAAATAACCGGAATGTGGAACTCCTTGCGCAGGCGCTCAGTGTCAAACTGCTTAACTTCATTCGGATGTGATGCAAAACGTCTTTCCATCGAATATTCAGTCTCCTTAGAAAACATATTTTCGTTCGTATAGGTACAATTTAATCCATTTACGTTCATTTAGCAAGGGATAATCTTTTTTAGTACGTTTATTTTAGTTTATTTATAGGCCAGAGAGATTGCCATATGAACAGAAAGCGTGCAGAATAGAGCTGGAAAGCAAGGGATGTGCTGGGGATTCAGCATATAGATATATCACTACGGAGGGTGAGAGACATGGCAGACAGGCTTCAGAATGAGACTTCTTCTACAATACGCCAGCGGCAGATTGTGTATTCAATCGCTGTGGAGGCGCAGCGCCGTCCGCTGCTGGATAGCGGACTCTGGTTCCAGGATGATGTGCGGAACAACTTCTATTATGCTTCTTATTTATTTGCCGCTGCGGCGGATCATACTATGGAGCTGCCGTTCGGCCGGGAGGACGCCAAGCGCAAGGCGGAGGCTGTACTGCTGGAGACGGTTCAGCTGCAGAACCGCCAGCCGGGGACGAAGCTGTATGGACACTGGCCGCTGGGTCTAAGCCCGGTTCCCCGGGAAGCTGCACTGCATGAGCTGCCGGTTGAGATCATGGGCAGTCTGATGGTCTGGTTCTGCAAGCAATATTCCGCACAGTTCAGTGCAGGACTGCGTGTGGCGTTCCATACGGCCATCGGGCATATCTACCGCAGCGGATTCTTCCGCAAGCCGGTGCTGACCTTCGGCCATCATGAAGCGAAATATACGGCAGCCAAGCTGATCTTCGGCAAGCTGTTTGAGGATCATGAGCTGCGGGAAGACGGACGGCACAGCCTGGAGATAACACTGGCGCATATCCGTGCGAAGGGAATGCCGGAATACGGCAGCCTGCCGTGGTTCTGGCACTGGGTGCAGGCGTTCACCTGCGCCTGGGAGCTTGAAGAGGACAGCAGCCTGAAGGCAACACTTGGGGAAATGCTGGACTTCCTCTGGACCGAACGGAGCCAGTGGTACCTGAAGGGCGCCTGGGCAGGTGCCCATTCCCGGGGGTGGCCGCATGATGTTCCGGCAGATGGCAACGTGCTGCATGATTATGTACAGTTCGGGGATTTCGAGCTGCCGGGCGGCGAGATGCCGCGTACCGAATATGCCGGTTTCCTCTTCTACGAGGCACCGGAGCAGGCCTTGTCTGCCGCGCTGAACCGCAAGAGCGCCGTAGAGGTGTTCAAGCAAACCGAAAAAGTGGTTGCCGGAAATCAGGAAGTGCAGCCACAGCTCCATTCCTATGCTTATATCACCCGGGATTATGCGGCAGGCGGAATGTGGGAGCGGGTAGAGGAATTTGACAATGAGCAGCTGCGCTGGGCATTCTCGCTCCCGGTCGGCGCAGCGGAAGGCGTGAACCGGCTATACTTCTTCCATCCGGGGCAAGGATATCAGCCTGGAGATCCCCGGCACCAGAGCCCGTATATGGAGGTGCTGTATCATAAGAACACCATCCTGTCCCTGTTCCCGGTTCCCGGGGGAGAGGATACAGCGGTTGTAGGCGTGCTGCCCTTAGGCGAATGGATCAGACAACCCCGGGCGTTGTTCGGTTATGCAGGTAATGTATATTTTGCCGTCTATTTATCGCATGAATATAAGCTGCTGGAACGGCAGACTTACCTGGAAGTGACCAGCGCAGATATGCCTGGCGGAGTCGTTGTTGAGGCGCTCAGTCTGGACCAGGCCGCCGGGCTGGGAATAAGCGGATTAGAGGAATTTGCTGCGGCTGCGGTCCATCGGGTACCTGTTTTTGCAGCGGGAGAGGTGCTGTCTGCGGAGTATACCTCATGGACCGGCAGTACGCTTTTACAGCTCAGCACCGATGGAAGTACGCCGGCTCAGGCACTGATAAATGGCACAATGGTATCGTTCGGGCATTATACATTCAACATCTGATTGGAACAATCTCAAATTTAAGCTACAATGTAAAGAGCCCGGGGGTTAAGTGATGCTGCCGGGTTCTTTGCGCTATCCAGAGAGGCTGGAGCCTTACGGCGCATTGTGCAGCGACAAAGTTCATATCTTTATGGCTGCGAGGTAAGAATAGAAGGACTACTATGCAGCAGGCAATCTGCTAAAGACATGGGGGGAGCAGTAATGACGGAGATGGAATATCGTCTGGAGAAGGATTTTTTGGGCAGCAAACAGGTGGAGAAACACGCCTACTACGGGATACAAACGCTTCGCGCGGTAGAGAATTTCCCGATTACCGGCTACCGGGTGCATGATGAGCTGATCAAGGCCATGGGCATCGTCAAAAAATCGGCAGCGCTCGCCAATATGGAAATCGGACGGCTCTACAAAGGTCTGGGTGACGTAATTGTGACGGCGGCGGATGAGGTGATTGCCGGACAGTGGAATGACCAGTTCATCGTGGACCCGATTCAAGGCGGCGCAGGCACTTCGCTGAATATGAATGCCAACGAAGTGATTGCGAACCGCGCGCTGGAGCTGCTGGGCCGCGACAAAGGTGATTATCTGCAGCTCAGTCCGAACACGCATGTCAATATGGCGCAGTCGACGAACGATGCTTTTCCGACGGCGATCCATATCGCCACGCTCTCTCTGCTGGAGAAGCTGCTGGTGACTATGCGGAATATGCACGGTATGTTTTTGCAGAAAGCCGCTGAATTTGATCCTGTGATCAAAATGGGCCGGACCCATCTTCAGGATGCGGTGCCGATCCGTCTGGGTCAGGAATTCGAGGCGTACAGCCGCGTGCTGGAGCGTGATATTCAGCGGATCGAGCATACCCGGTATCATCTCTATCAGGTGAACATGGGGGCGACAGCGGTCGGTACCGGACTGAATGCGGATCCGCGTTATATCGAGCGGGTGGTGGAGGTGCTTGCCGAGATTAGCGGACTGCCGCTGGTGAGTGCTGAGCATCTGGTGGACGCAACGCAGAATACGGATGCCTACACCGAGGTGTCGGCAGCGCTGAAGGTCTGCATGATGAATATGTCCAAAATCGCCAACGATCTGCGGCTGATGGCCTCCGGCCCGCGCTCCGGCTTCAATGAGATTACGCTTCCGGCCCGCCAGCCCGGTTCTTCCATCATGCCCGGCAAGGTGAATCCGGTTATGGCTGAGGTGATCAATCAGGTCGCTTTTCAGGTCATCGGCAATGACCATACGATCTGCCTGGCTTCCCAGGCCGGTCAATTGGAGCTGAATGTAATGGAGCCGGTGCTGGTGTTCAACCTGATCCAGTCGATCAGCATCATGAATAATTCCTTCAAGGTCTTCACGGATTATTGTCTGGCCGGCATCGTGGCCAATCAGGAGAAGCTGCAGCGTGAGGTGGAGCAGAGTGTCGGCATTATTACCGCCGTGAACCCGCATCTGGGATATGAGGTGGTGTCGCGGATTGCCAGAGAAGCGATTCTGACCGGTGAATCCGTGCGGGCGTTGTGCCTGAAGTACAATGTCCTCAGCGAGGAAGAGCTGAATCTGATCCTGGACCCGTATGAAATGACCCATCCCGGCATAGCGGGGGCAGCGCTTTTGAACAACTAATGGTATAATATACGGGAGCATTTACACCCGGAAGTATCATAAATTTGTAATGGCTTACTGGAGGCAAAGTGTGGCGAAGGCAAAAGTGGCAAAACGTCCAACCCGCGACGAATTCGTGCTTGAAGAGCTGGGCAATCAGCTGGTTGAGGCGAAACAGGAGGATTCCGAGATTCTGCTGACGGTCTGGGGGAAGGAAGAAGAGGTGCGCGGAGTGATTGTAGAGATGGACTCACGGACCGGCAAGGTACACCTCAAAACGAACGAAGAGATTGTGAAGGTTCCATTCATGGATATTATGCAGGTGAATTATCCCCGCGACTAGCCGCTGACGGCAGGTCATGCCGGGGAGTGAAGAGCTTCGGTGCGCCGGAGATTTGCTTGGAGGTAGCAGGATATGCAAGTGAACAAGACCAATGCCATGCGCATGCTTGATGCCCTTAAGGCCGGATATGTCATTCATACCTATGATCATGAGGACGGTCAGATTCACGGAAGTGCTGTTGCTGAGAGAGTCGGCCTTCCGGCTGAGGTTGTTTTTAAGACGCTGGTCTCGCATAGCGGGCCGCAGCCCTATGTCTTTGTCATTCCGGTGGCGGAAGAGCTTGATCTGAAGAAGGCGGCCAAAGCCGCCGGAGCGAAGAAGATCGAGATGCTCCCGCTGAAGGAGCTGCTGAAGTGGACAGGTTATGTGCGCGGGGGCTGTTCGCCCGTTGGCATGAAGAAGCTGTATCCTACATTCATTCACAGCAGCGCGGAGGAATTACAGACCATTGCTGTCAGCGCAGGCCGGATCGGCGTACAAATGGAGCTTGAGCCTAAGCTGCTGGCAGGCGTGGTGTCTGCTGTGTTTACGGATCTGATCAAAGAGCAGTAATCGAGCAAAAAGCCGGGACCTGGTGTGAAGGGTTCCGGCTTTTTGTCGTTATGATAGGGTAAGGTTACATAAATTCTCCGTGGTGGGCAGCTATAAATTGGAGTTCACGCTCATAGTGTGCCAGGTGGCCTTCGTTAACCATTGTTATAAAAGCAGGGTTGCCGTCCTTGGCACCCTTCTTCAGCGTATCGCACATGGCTGTCAAACGCTCGGTTACCCAGCTGTGCAGATCGCCCGGAGCAGGCATACCTTAAGCTTCAAAAAACAAATGAATCCTCCGGCGGCGGTCTGCCGCATGGCATTCTGACCGGTAGGGGGCCGTAGACCCTGAAGCATAATCAGGTGCGAAGCTGGCGAGTGGAACTGAAGTGTATAGGGAGTAGGCAATGTCCCACATTCGCGGTCCGGGTCCGGCCATATCGAAATCAATCAGCGCCACTGGAGCGTTATTCAGAAAAACCACATTGTACAAGGCAGCGTCATTATGACAGATGACTTCATATGCTCCGGTACCGGTATAGGTGAGCTGCCACTTTGCATGTGTACTTGGCATAAATCCCTCAGTGGCATCATGATAGCGGCGTAACAAACGTGCTACACCTGACAATGTCTCATCGGACCACATATAGGGCTGAAGTTCAGGATAATCGTTGCCCGGAACCTCTCCGCCGATATAGGTCAGTATCTCGCGCCCGGAGTCATCAATTCCGAGAAACCGCGGCGCTCCCCCGAAATTCCGTTGCTCCAAATGTTGCAGCAATTCATGAATTGCAGAACTCCAGTACCCTGTAGGGCGGCGCACGGTGTCTGCCTTGCGGATAATACTATTCACATTCCCGCCGGTTAGGATTTCTTCATCTTCTGGTTTCACAGTTAGGGGTCCCTCACTTTCTTAAGAGTTATAGTACTGAACTCATGATCCAATGTAGCCATTGATGTATTCAGTTCCATGTGAAGATACTGGGATAGTTGTAGAACGTACACTTAAAAACCGCCAAGAGGCAGACTTTTCTAGTATAACTGTAGTCTGTACAACTAAATCTGCCCAAAGAGGCCAGAATCAGGCGCACCTAGCTCTTTAAGTGTACGATATACAACTAAACGGGTAATTGCTTCTACATCAGATGGTTTAGTTGTACAAACTGCAATTAAGGCTATCGCAACTCCTATCACCGGTTCACGGCTAACCCTAAGTAAGTTATAGCCCAACGTGGTTTTACTATTTTTAAATCTGACGATCTACTGGCAAATTTGCCGCTAATCTGCTATGGCAGCAGCTTCGCGGCTATTAACCCCAGATACTCCTTCAGCGCCAGCCCGGTAGTGGAGACGGCCCCGGCGGACGGAGTGAACTTGTTGAAGTAGATGGACATGGGGCGGCTGGCCTGGTAATCCACGGGGAAAGGCTGCGGGGTTAGCCCGGCGTTCTTGAACTGCACCATGCTGCGCGGCATATGGAAGCCGGAGGTGACCAGCACCGGACGGCTGAAGCCATGCTCCTGCATGAGCTTAGCGGTGTTGACCGCATTCTGCTCCGTGTTGAGCGAGCGGTTCTCCGGCAGAATATCTTCCGCCGGGATGCCAAGGCCAATGAGCTGCCGCCGGGCGATATCCGCTTCGTTCCCGCTGTCGGCGAATACCTGTCCGCCGGAGAAAATAACCGGCAGCCCCGTCTGCCGGTACAGCCGGGCGGCAGCGATCAGCCGGTTCGCTGCCGGGCCGGACATATTGCCTTGTCCGTCCAGATCCGGGGTGCCGGAGGTGGCCCCGCCGCCCAGGATGACAATAACATCCCCCTCCACAGCGGTGGGCTGTGCGTACTTGCGCTCCAGGCTGCCGATCAGAGTGTCGCTGACCAGAGAGGTCATCGACAGGTAGAGCAGGAGAGTAACCCCCAGCAGCACGAGCGCGGGACGGCGGCTGCTTCTCCACAGCCAGACCACCATTCCCAGCAGCAGCAGGACGAAGATTCCGGGAGGCAGAACGAAGCTGTATACGAATTTAATGAGATAGATCAAGCGTTCACCAACTTTTCCGAGGATAATATCAGATATTGTACCACGAGTCCGGCGGGAGTTCCCAGCTTCATAATTGTCTTAAAAAACTGCGCTTTCCTCTTAAAAATCTTCATCCGGCTGCCGGGGGTATCATGATACAGTATAATTGGATGAATCTCTCGAGCGATGAATTACAGACTGAAACAGCTGCTATCCTGTAATAATATATATGACAACCATGCGGAGGTGCAGCAATGAACAGAACGATACGGGTGCTGCTTGCGGATGACGAGCCGGTTATTCTGCGCGGGCTGAAGAAGCTCATAGCCTGGGAGAGCCTCGGGCTTAATATAGTAGGGGAAGCATGTGACGGGATAGAGCTGAAGGCGATGATCGAGAGCTGCCATCCCGATCTGATTATCAGTGACATCAGCATGCCGGGGTATTCCGGTATTGATATTATCCGTGAAATTCATCATTCCGGGCGTCCGATCAAGGTGGTCTTTATCAGCGCCTATCAGGAATTCAGTTATGCCCGGCAAGCGGTACAATATGGGGCGCTGGATTATCTGGTCAAGCCGGTGAATACAGGACAGCTGGAGCAGGTAGTGATACGAGCAGCTACGGTGATCCGCCAGGAATCCGAGGAAGAGCGCAACAAGGAAATGCTCAAATCCTATGAGCGGAAGAACCTGTCTGTTACGGTGGAGGAGCAGCTGGAGCAGCTGACCGACGGCAATAAGGCTGCGGCAGCTACGCTTGCCCGGATGGGCAACACGGCGATTACCCGCTATGCCAGCGTATGTGTCATCGAGACGGATGAATACGGCGGCCAGCCTTCACGCTGGGAGGAACGGGAACGCAAGCTGGTGGAGTTCGCTTTGCTGAACATCATCAAGGAGACGGTGGACAGCAGGGGCAACGGGTATGTGTTCCGCAAAGGAGAACGTTTCGGGGTGCTGCTCCAGCATGAGCATCTGAATGAACCGCAGCAAGTAATGGAGGATCTGCATCACAAAATCAACAGCTTTCTGAAGCTGCAGGTCTCAATAGGCATCGGCCGCCCGGTCAGCGGTATTGAAGAGGCGGCGGATTCCTACCAGTCTGCATTGAAAGCGCTAAGATTCAGATATTTTGCCGGATTGAACCGGGTGATTCCCTATCCCGCCGAACCAATGGAGGCTGCTGTACCTGTATCTGCACTTGCTGCCATTCAGAGCAATCTACCGGAAGCGCTCAAATCACTCGACAAGGAGCGGCTAATGGTGTTAACCGGTGAGCTGATGGAGACCGTGCGTCTGCTCTCTGGAGATAGCCGGAACCAGGCGGTGTCCTATGTGTACAATGCCGTGATCCAGCTCGAACAGGATATGGCTGACTTCGGTGCGGATGCGGGGCTGTTGAATCAGGGAGAGAAGCCGCTATTGGAAAAGCTGGCGGATGCCCCGACCTTCGGCGTACTGCAGCAGGAATTCGAAGCGGTTCTGTCCAAAATGTCCGAGCAGCTGGGCTGCCGGATCTCCGGCAAGGAGATGCCGCAGCTTGCGCAGGTAAAAACCTATGTGGAGGAGCATTATGCCGAGAATATTACGCTGGAGTCCATAGCCGCCATGGTGTATATGAATCCCTATTATTTCAGCAGCTTCTTCAAGAAGCATACCGGCCAGAACTTCAAGAATTATGTTACTGAAGTGCGGATGGGTCATGCGCAGCGGCTGCTGCTGCAGAGTGATCTGATGGTCTACGAGATTGCCGACCGGGTCGGCTACAACAATGCACGGCATTTCAGCGATATGTTCAAGAAGCAATTCGGCAAGCTGCCGCAGGAATACAAGCAATCGGTCAGGAACTAAGCGGATGGGAGGGGATCATAGAGTGAAAAGACGATGGCCCGTACCGGTCTGGGGACGGGGACCGAAGAGTATTTTCGTAAAGTTTTCTGCATCCTTCCTGCTGGTCGGGCTGATTCCGCTCTTTGCGCTGAGCTTCTTCTCCGTACAGACCTTCTCCGGTTATGTGGAGCGGTATACCACCAGCAATCTGCAGCAAATGGTACTCTATATGAGCTATAATCTGAATTCGGCATTCAATCAGTATAATGAAGTATCCAAATTAATGTATACCGGCCGTTATGAAGGGTTCATTGAGAGCTATTCGCAGAATCAGACACAGAATGTGAATGAGCTGGAGAGAATCAACACCATTCCGATAGAATCCTTCCTGAAGACCGTTCTGTTCAGTGATTCTTATATTTCCAGTGTCCAGTTTATCCGCCAGTCTGACGGTAAGACGTATGTTCAGGAGCGCGGCAACCGGTCGCTGAATATGGAGACGGTTCCGAGTGCGGAGTGGCTGTCCGCCATGGCGGGTGATCCTGCGAAGGTGGCTATCTTCCCTTCCCATCAGGACAGTTATTTCTATGGCTCGGACCGCCGGGTGTTCACGATCGGGCGCAGCCTGATTGATACCTCCGGGCGTGTGACCAAAGAGCCCAAGGTAGTCGGAACGCTGTTCCTCGATATCGACACCTCGTTATTCCAGCAGTTCTTCCGCGAGCTGAGTCTCGGGGAGAAGGATGAGCTGTACCTGCTCGACGGAGAGGGACGGACGTATTTCAGCAACCAGCCTGCCGGGGCGGCGGGGGCTGGAGCTGCTGATCCAACGAACCATGAGAAGATTGTGCTCAGTGAGCCGATCCCTTTTTTGAATGGCCAGGTTATCGCCAAAATCCACCGCGGCAACCTGTTCGAACAGCTGCTGTCGGCGCGGGCAACGGTATATATCGCTATCGGCATCTGTGCCTTTGTGATGATTGTAATGGGGGCCTGGTTCTCCAGACGTCTCGCCGCTCCCATCCGGGAGCTGATCCGGCAGATGGCCGTGGTGGAGTCGGGCAAGCTGGATATCCAGCTCTCGGTGAACAGCAATGATGAGATGGGCAGGCTGGCCCACGGGTTCAACCGGATGGTAGAACGGCTGCAGATCTACATTGATGAGGCCTACGTGGCCCAGATCAAGCAGAAGCAGACCGAGCTGAACGCACTGAAGAGCCAGATCCGTCCCCACTACCTGTACAACACCCTTGAGGTAATCCGGATGAACGCGGTGGATAAGGAAGCAGGCGAGGTGGCGGATATGATTCTGGCGTTATCCAATGAGCTGAAGTATGTTATTGATTACGGGGAAGACCGTGTAAGCCTTGCCAGCGAGCTCGCCCATCTGCAGAATTACTTCTATATCATTTCTGTGCGGTATGAGAACCGCTTCGAGCTGGATCTGGATATTGCCCAAGATGTTAATCTGGACTGGCCCATCCTGAAGCTGTCTCTACAGCCGATGGTGGAGAATGCGGTTCAGCATGGGCTGCGGGGGCAGGGAAAGGGAACCGTCGGCATTACAGTCGAACGGAGAGAGCAGGTGCTGGCGATTACGATATATGACGATGGAGTGGGGATGAGCAGGGAGACGTTGTCCCGCATGAACAAGATTCTGGAAGACCCGGAGGCACCAAGCAAGAATGTCGGCATGAAAAATGTGCATGAGCGCATCCGCTCCAGCTTCGGGGAGGGGTATGGCCTGTCTGTGAACAGCAGAGAGCATATCGGGACCTCCATTACGCTGACATTCCCGGTTATCGAAGAATGAGAAGATCACAGGGGGTACAAATGCGGAGAAGATCAGGTATCACAATAACATTAGTGCCGCTTGCCGCCGCGCTGATCCTGTCCGGCTGTGGAGGTAAAGCCGGATCAACGGAAATCGGAGAGAGCCATGCTGCGGATCAGGCGAGCCGCCCGGATACAGCATCCGGGAGCGGTAAAATAAGCTTTACTATAGGGTATGCCTCCGGTGATCCGGCGACAAAGCAGGCTATCGAGGATACTATTAAGGCCTTCATGCAGGCCAATCCGGATATAATCGTCCAGGATGTCAGTGAGACAAGCTCCTCAGCTTATTTGGATTGGCTGAAGGTTAAGGATGCCGTGGGCGAGTTCCCCGATCTGGTAGAGATGAGGGATACCGAGGCCTTCGCCGATGCGGAAAGAATCGTTCCGCTCCCCGATGAGCTGGCGGAATTGTTCGATCAGCCGCCGCGGATCGGCGGCAAGGTATGGAATGCCCCGCTGTTTGTCTCTGCCCCGCAGGGTATTATTTATAGTAAGAAGGCTTATGCCGAGGCAGGCATTAAGACGCTTCCGGCAACCTACGAGGAGTTTCTGGAGATCCAGGACAGACTGCGGGCAAGCGGGATCACCCCGCTCGTTGTAGGCGGGAAGGATATTTTTCATATGGGGTTCTGGGTTAATAAATTTCTGATTGATGAGGTGTATGCCGCTGATCCCGGCTGGAACGCGAAGCGGACGGCCGGTGAGGTTAGCTTCACTGATGACAATGTAGTCCAGGCCATGACTGATTTCAAACAGCTGTTCAGGAATGATGTGGATACAGGCTGGCTGGGCACAGGGGATAACCAGACGGCGTCCCTTCTGGTGTCCGGCAAGGCAGCCCAGCTGTTCTCCGGCTCCTGGATGTTCTCTCAGATCCAGGAAGCCGATCCGGGCTTCGAATTCGGCTTCTATGCTGTGCCGGACCGTCAAGGGAAGCTGAATGTGGTCGGCCTGCAGTCTCCCTCCGGCTGGTCGCTGTCTGCCCAGGCGGCCAAGGAGCCGCTCAAAAAGCAGGCGATCGAAGACTTCATCCGGTTCTTTTTCTCACCGGAGCCTTATGGCGCATTCCTGAGCCGGATCGATTCGGTTCCTTCGACCAGGCAGGAATTCAGGCGGGAAGCCGGTGAACAGATGCAGGTGGTGCTCGATCTGATGGCCGATCCGGCCGTTACCAAATCCCTGATGATCAACAACTGGTGGGGCGAGAACCTGATTCCGCCGCAGTTCCGTAACTGGTTCTATAAGCTGCTGCAGGAAATGGTGGTTAAGGACGGGGATGTACTGGAATATATGAAGCGGGCCGATACTGAATACGACAGGCAGGTACAGGAATACTGGCGGTGACATTACACGATAGCTGCGCAAGAACGGAGGTCTCCGGGACCTTCGTTTTTTTTGAGTCAGCGTCGAAGCAAACGTGCTCCTTGGCGGGGGATTACGTGCATCTTCTTAAATTTACCGCACATCCCTCTTAAATTAGTTCATTCTAACCCGGAGGGCGGAATGCTATTCTTGGAGCATAAGGAAACGCTTACGGGCGATGATGCGCACATCGGGCCGGCAGTTTCCGGGCTGTATACCCAAGGGGAGGTTACTCAGGATATGAAGAACACCATTACGAAATTATCCGTCATGCTGCTCGCAGCAACCACTGTACTCACCGCATGCGGCGGAAATAACAATAACACGGCCAGCGGCGGCAATACAGCCGCGACTGAAGCTCCGGCAGGGAATGCCCCAGCTACTGATGCTGCGAAGAAGGACGTCAGCTTCACTATCGGCTATGCGTCAGGTGACCCGGCGACCAAGAAAGCCATTGCCGATACCGTTAAGAAATTCATGGAAGCGAATCCTAACGTCACCATTAAAGACTTGAGCGAGACCTCATCGGCGGCTTATCTGGACTGGCTGAAGACGAAGGATGCGGTTGGAGAATTCCCGGATCTGGTGGAAATGCGCGACACCCAGGTATTCGCAGATGCCGGCAAAATTGTCGAGCTTCCGGCCGATCTGCTGGATCTGTTCGAATCGCCACCGCAGGTGGACGGCAAAGTATGGAACGCTCCCATGCAGGTCAACGCACCGCAAGGGATCATTTACAGCAAAAAAGCTTATGCTGACGCCGGGATCACCGAGCTACCCAAAACCTATGACGAGTTCATTGCCATCCAGGAAAAATTGAAAGCTACAGGTATCTCCCCGCTGGTAGTAGGCGGTAAGGATATCTTCCATATGGGCTTCTGGGTCAATAAATTCCTGATTGACGATGTCTACAGCAAAGACCCGGACTGGAACTCCAAGCGTACGGCCAAGACCGTCAGCTTCGCAGATCCTGATGTAGTTCAGGGCATGACAGATTTCAAAGAGCTGTTCAAGAACTATGTGGACAAAGGCTGGCTGAGCACCGCAGATAATCAGACCGCATCGATTCTGGTATCCGGCAAAGCCGCACAGCTGTATTCCGGCACCTGGATGTTTACCCAGATTGCTGAAGCTGATCCGGGCTTCGAATTTGGCTTCTACGCGATCCCGGACCGCGAAGGTAAAGTGAATGTCATCGGTCTGCCGTCACCGGCCGGCTGGTCGTTATCTGCGGATGCCGCTAAGGATGCCGATAAGACGGCAGCGATCAAGGACTTCATCCGCTTCTTCTTTGCACCGGAGCAATACTCGGTCTATCTGGCTTCGATCAATGCCATTCCTTCCACCAAAGAGAAAGTTACCTATGAGACGAGCGAGCAAATGCAGGTTGCACTGGATCTTATTGCCGATACAGGTGTCACCAAGTCTCTGGCCATCAACAACTGGTGGGGCGATAATCTGATTCCTCCGCAATTCCGCAACTGGTACTATAAGCTGCTTCAGGATATGGTGGTGAACGATGCCGACGTAACCGAATATATGAAGAAGGCCGATGCCGAATATGACAATCAGGTCAAAGCCAATTCACTGTAAATACAAAGCGCAGGAAGGGAATCTCTGCTCCGGCAGGCGGTTCCCTTATCTAGACAAGCGCGTCACAGGGAGGGGAGAGGAATCATGGCTACATCCGTCGTGAATACAGACAAGTCATTGATAGCCGCAGAGAAGCCAGGCAAGAAAAAGAAAAAATGGCAGTCCTATGCGTTGTTGTTCATCCTGCCGTCATTCCTGTTATACACACTGTTTGTCATTGTCCCTACAGCAGGCAGCGTCTACTTAAGCTTCACCTCATGGGACGGGATCAGCAGCGATATCCGGTATATCGGATTCGCCAATTTCGTCGAGATCTTCCAGAGTCCGCGGGTGCAGAACGCCCTGAAGAACACTTTGGTTATGACAATTACGCTAGTACTGCTTGAGAACATTGCCGCAATCGCGATGGCCTTAATGGTCGATAAGGTACGCTGGTTCCGCAATTTATTCAGAAGTATCTTCTATTTCCCGACCCTGCTCAGCGGGATTGTCATGGGCTTTGTCTGGGCAATGATTCTGAATTACAACTTCGGCGTGTTTAACCAGATCCTGACCTCCGTCGGTTTAGGCGACTATATCGTGGACTGGCTGGGCAATCCGAAATACGCTATGCTGTCGATTATTCTGTCAACGGTCTGGAAAGGCGCGGGTTATTATATGATCATCTATCTGGCCGGACTGCAGGGCATTCCGCAGGAGCTTAATGAAGCGGCCAGCATTGACGGCGCAGGGGGCTGGCAGCAATTCCGGCATATTACGTTCCCGCTGCTTGCGGGTTCGATGACGGTGTGCATGGTGCTCTCTATGATCAGTGCGCTGAAGATATTTGACCAGATTGCCGTAATGACCGACGGCGGCCCGGGCTTTGAGACGGAGACATTAACTTATATTATCTACAAAGTAGGCTTCGGGGAGCTCAGACAAGGGTTCGGCACGGCGCTGGCCATGGTCCTGTTCCTGATTATTCTGATCATAACGGTCATCCAGGTTAAATTCCTGCAGAAACGGGAGGTGCAGCTCTAAGATGACGATGCAGACCAAGCGGAGAATCACTGAAATTGTCCTGTTTGTCATTACGCTCCTGGTAGCGGTTGTTTTTTTCTTCCCGATTTTCTTTAATCTGATGTCCGCGTTCAAAAGCAATGCCGAGATTATGCGCGATGCGGTTGCTCTTCCGAAGACACTGTATTTAGACAGCTTCAAGTATCTGCTCACGGAGACGGAGTTTCCGCGCGCGATCCTCAACAGCCTGATTCTGACCGTTGTGGCGATTGTCGCCCAGGTGCTGATTATTCCGATGGCAGGTTATGCGATTGAGCGCAGAAATGCCCGCTGGACGCGGCTGGTCTTCATCTATTTCCTGGCCGGCATGATGATTCCGTTCCAGGCGTATATGATTCCGCTGTTCAAAGAGCTGAGAATACTCGGCCTGTACGGCAGTCTGGCGGGACCGATCATGATCTATGTCGCCGGTGCCGTAGGCTTCGGATGCCTGCTCTATACCAGCTTCGTCAAAGGGATTCCACGGGAAATTGAAGAAGCGGCAGAGATTGACGGGTGCTCCCGCTACGGGATTTTCTGGAGAATCGTATTCCCGCTGCTCGGACCGGTTACGGCAAGTATGGTGGTACTGAACGGTCTGGGGATCTGGAATGACTTCCTGATGCCGATGCTGGTGCTGCCTTCCGGCCAGGCCAAGACGATGGTTGTAGAAATCTACCGGTATATCGGGGAATTCTCCTCGCGCTGGGATATGATTTTTGCCGGGACCGCCATGTCGGTGGTGCCTGTGCTGATCGTATTTATCTTCCTGCAGAAGTATTTCGTTAAGGGAATTGCGTCAGGGGCCACCAAGGGATAAGGGGGGTGTGTCATCTGGGGGCAATAAAAACTCCGCGGGCCATTATATAATGGTTTGCGGAGTTTTTATTTCTCGCTGATACGATTGCCGTCTGTCTTCCCCGGTTCCTCCGTAAGCTGGCGGTAGCCCATGGGAGGCAGGCCGGTCCAGCGCTTGAACTGCTTGCTGAAATGGGAGACATCACGGTAGCCGAGCCTGTAGGCGATACTCTCCACTGACAGGCTGTTATCCAGCAGTAGCAGCTTAGCGTGGCGGATAATCAGGTCAGAGAGATACTGCCTCGGCGGCAGTCCGTAGATTTGCCGGAAGGCGCGGTTACAGTGACTCGGACTGTAGCCGAGCTTTGCGGCGATGTCTTCGATGCTTCCGGCCCGGCTGCCGGTTGCCGCAGCGGTGAATACGGATTCCTGCAGCAGCCCTTCAATGGCATTCGCCAGGGCCAAGGTTTTCTCCGTAACACCCGGCAGGGTGCTCCGGGCAGGAGAGGGCAATGTAGCCAGCACCCAGCTGCTGAGTGCGGTGAACAGCTGCAGCGAAGCATTGAGCGTCACCAGCCGGCTCCGCTGCGTATCGCTGGCATCCGGGAGGATCGTCGAGCTGATAATTGCATCGAGCGAAGAACGGATCGCCTGCAGCTCCGGAGTATCGCCGCTTAGGCTGACGGTGTCCATTGTCATCAGGGAGCGGCGCAGGACCAGATCATCAATGTCGAAATGCAGGCAATAATAGGTCATTTCATCCTCTGAAACCGTACCCAGGCTGGAATGCAGGACACTTGGGCGGATGAACAGAATGTCGCCGCTGTGCTGGATGTAAGACTGCCCGCCTACGGTCATTTGCTGCGAACCCTGCAGGACGATATTGATCTCGAACATCGGATGGGTGTGCGCCGGATATTGCCACTCCTTGTTCACCTTGCGCCAGTGGGCAGCGAATATATGGAAGGCGGCCTGTATATCCGGGGACATACGGCCGTCCATGGAATGCTGTGTTCCGGGATCTAATGCGTTCATACTCAGGCCTCTTTTTCACTAAAAGTTGGCTCTATTATAACATAGGCCGCCGCGTCCGATTGATTTGTCCAAATAATTGGCGGCTTTACGCCTGTTGCATAAGCCGGGCCGGAGCTAACATAGAGCTATGATCCCGGAACTGCCGGGACACAGCCTGGAGGGAGTGCATTTACGTTATGCCGACAAATCAGTTTTTTAATGCCCATCATTCACCGATTGGTTCTTTTTCCAGCTTTACTCTGGGGTTTAAGGGATCGTCCGGCGGTTTTGACCTGGAAGCGGGTAAGCCGCCGAGACAGAATGTATATATTGGCCTGGAACGCAAGGATGGCCGCGGCTTCGATACCTTGCCTTTCCATGAGCAGGGCAGTGACGATGAGAGTAAGCGCTATGACATCGAGAATCCTGATCCGAACCCGGATAAGCCGCAGGTTCTGTATCATTATGCGGACGAAGAGATCACCCGTGATTTCCGGCTGGGTACGGACAGCTGGCAGGCGGGGGATCTGACCTTCCGCATTCTCTCCCCGGTCCGGCCGGTTCCCGACCCGGAGACGGCAACAGAAGCGGAGCTCAAGGAAGTGCTGCTGCCTGCGGTACTGGTCGAGCTTGAAGTCGATAATACTTCAGGCGATTCGGTCCGCCGCGCCTTCTTCGGCTTCCAGGGGAACGATCCGTATAACGCTTTGAGACGCTTCGAGAGCAGCCAGGCAGAGCTGACCGGTGTCGGCCAAGGCCGGTTCCTGGCGATCGCCGCTGAACAGGGAAGCGTGAAATCCGCCATGCACTTCACCATGGAGGATATACTGACTGCGGAGCTGGAGGAGAACTGGACCTTCGGGCTGGGTCAAGTGGGTGCACTTATCATGGATGTGCCTGCGGGTGAACGGAAGGTCTACCGCTTCGCAGTCTGCTTCCACCGGTCCGGCTATGTGACCTCGGGGATGGATGCCAGTTATTACTATAACCGTTATTACAGCAATGTAGAGGCGGTAGCGGAATATGCGCTGTCCCGTTTCGATCAGCTGAAGCAGCAGGCAATACAGGCTAACTCCATGCTGGAAGGAACAGGGCTCAGCGAAGATCAGACCTTCATGCTGGCTCATGCCATCCGCAGTTATTATGGCTCAACCGAGCTGCTGGATTACAAAGCCCGGCCGTTCTGGGTCGTGAACGAAGGCGAATACCGGATGATGAACACCTTCGATCTTACGGTGGACCAGCTATTCTATGAGCTGAAGATGAATCCTTGGACCGTTCGCAATGAGCTGGATATGTTCGTGGACCGGTACAGCTATGTGGATACGGTCCGTTTCCCGGGAGATACCACCGAATATCCGGGCGGGCTCAGCTTCACTCATGATATGGGGGTGGCTAATGCTGTCTCACGTCCAGGGTACTCCTCCTATGAGCTGTACGGCATTGACGGCTGCTTCTCGCATATGACCCATGAGCAGCTGGTGAACTGGATTCTTACTGCGGCGGTCTATCTGGAGCATACGGGTGATCTCAGCTGGATGGAACGCAACCTTACAGTACTGGAGAGCTGCCTGCAGAGTATGCTGAACCGGGATCATCCGGACCCGGCGAAACGTAACGGTGTGATGGCTCTCGACAGCTCGCGGACAATGGGCGGTGCGGAGATTACTACGTACGACAGTCTGGATGTGTCACTGGGCCAGGCACGTAACAATATCTACCTGGCGGGTAAATGCTGGGCAGCGTATTTGGCGATGGAGAAGATCTTCCGCGATAACGGCAATACGGAGCTGTCACAGACTGCCGGCAGACAGGCAGAGCTCTGCGCAGCAACCATTGTGGGCAGTGTTACCGAGGGCGGCTATATCCCGGCTGTAATCGGAGAAGGCAATGACTCGAAGATTATTCCGGCGATTGAAGGCCTCGTGTTCCCTTACTTCACCGGCTGCAAGGAAGCTCTGGAGCGCGGCGGGCGGTTCGGCGAATACATTGCGGCGCTAGACACGCATCTGCAGGCCGTGCTTGTGGAAGGGGTGTGCCTGTTCGAAGACGGCGGCTGGAAAATCTCCTCCACCAGCAACAACAGCTGGCTGAGCAAGATCTATCTGTGCCAGTTCATCGCCAGACAAATTCTGGGTCTGGAGTGGGGGGATAAAGGCCATGCAGCCGATTCGGCACATGTAAGCTGGCTTACGCATCCGCAGCTCTCGGTCTGGAGCTGGAGCGACCAGATTGTCTCGGGTGAGATTACCGGCAGCAAATATTATCCGCGCGGAGTGACGGCGGTCTTGTGGCTGGAGGAGCAGCGGGGGTAAGGATTCGTAGGCCGTATAAGCGAAGGGAAGAATCGAACGCTGCGTAATTAGGGATAAGCATTCGAACGCTGCATAAGTGAGGGAATGTGTTAACATTATAAGTGTTGCATTCTTTACAGGATTTTGAAGCGCAGATGTGGATACGCAGGATTATAGGGTGAGCTTTCATGAAGCATAACTTTAAAAAACAAACAGCGAATCTCCCATGGGGGATTCGCTGTTTGTATGATGCGCGAGTCCCGAAGAATACGAAGACCCGCTGTTTATGTTATGCCACCCAGACTAGAAAATACGATGCTTCCAGCCGTTCAGCTTGGCGACAGCCTCGACATAGTAATAGTCACCGTAGATCAGCGATACATCAACGAAGGAGTCGCCGCTGCCTGCACCATGGAGCAGAATCGCTTCATGCTCCGGCTGGTCCCAGGTGGCATAGTTCTCGGTCAGTGAACGCAGAATCCGCTCTGCGGCATTTGCGTAGAGGCTTTTCTCGCCAAGCGGCACGATGTCAGCCAGCTCCAGTAAGCCGGATGCCGCGATTGCTGCAGCGGAGCTGTCTTTGAACATCCGCTTGTCGTCTGCCAGCCGGAAGTCCCAGTAAGGCACATGATCCTCCGGAAGAGCAGAGATGAAGTAATGGGCAATCCGCTTCGAAGTATTCAGGAAACGTTCATCCCCGGTGTGACGGTAAGTGTTAATGAAGCCGTACAGTCCCCAGGCAGCCCCCCGGCTCCAGCAGGATTCAGCGGAATAGCCCTGACCGCCGAAGTTCTCGATATATGCGCCAGTCTCGGCATCGAAGGAGAGGATATGCTTGGTCGATCCGTCTTCACGCACCCCATACTGCATCGCAGTCTCCGCATGGCTGACCGCAATATGTCTATAACGCGGATCGCCAGTCACCTTGCTTGCCCAGAACAGCAGGGAGATGTTCAGCATGCAGTCGATAATCACCCAGCCGTGTTTGTCCTCATTCCAGGCGCGGATGAACCTGCCAACCGGATTGTAGCGTGCGGCCAGGAAGTTCGCGGCCTCTAGGCCCCGGCGCAGGCCATCCTCATCCCCGGTCAGAACGTTCTTGATTACGGCTGTGGCCAGGAACTGGAAACCAACATCATGATGCAGCTCCACGGTCGGCTTAACGAACCATTGTTCCAGCGTCTCATCCCAGGGCCAGGCCGCATCCTTATAGTGGTCCTTACCGGTCATATCATGCATAATCCAGAGCATCCCCGGCCAGAAGCCGGTTGTCCACCAGTCGGAGGCGATATCATCGAACTTACCATCTTCTCCGGCAAAATGCGGACATTTCCCCCCGATCTGCTCGATCATCCGCGTAACCTTCGTATCCAGCCGGTTCAACACTTCCTGCCAATATGCTGTGCTCATCACTGATGCCTCCATTAATTAGAATATGGCCTCAGTATAGCGTCCTATGCTTATAGAAAGTTGCACTTTGATATGAAGAAATATTGTTATATTGTCATATGACTACATGTTCCCTTTCCGGTACTTCAGCGGAGTGGTCCCGAGGACCCGCTTGAACAGCTGATTGAAATAGGAGGCGTTCGGGAAGCCGACGGCGATGCCGATCTGCTCCACAGGCATATCGGTAGTTCCGAGCAGCCGGCAGGCCTGCTTGAGCCGCCGGGCGGTGAGATAGTCGACCAGACGGCCGCCCGTTTCCTGATGAAAGATCCGCGAGACATAGGATTTCGAGAGATGAGTCTCCTCCGCAAGCTGATCCAGATTCACCTCTTCCTGATAATGCGCCTCTATCCAGTTCATGATCTGCTCCGAATACCGGAGATTCCGCCGTTCTCCGGTATGGATCAGAGACTGCCCGCCTGTTCCCAGGCAGCTGAGCAGCTGCAGGAGCAGCATCGTGATATCCTCAGCATCCTCCTCTAAGGATTGGTTCCGGCACTGGTTGTAGTTCTCGTAGACCCATTCCATAGTCTCGAAGCGGTCCCCGAGATCAAAGCCGCAATACGGGTTGTCCCCCTGCCAGAGAGCAGAGAATAATGCCTTACGCTTGCTGAAGCCCTGAAGCAGATTCTCGGCAATATGGGGATCGAGATAGAAGATCGTGCGTACGAATGGGCGGGCGGGTGACACTTCTGAATAGATCCGGTGCAGCTGATACGGCTGGAAAAAGAAAAGCATGCCCGGCCGGATATCATACATCTGCTGATTCACAACAATGTTGCCCTGCCCGCCGTGTACGAGCATGATTTCACAGCACTGATGCCAGTGGTAATATCCTTTGTAATGGTCATCCGTATAGATGCGGTAGTCCCAGATGAGAGACTGCCGGTTCGCAAACAGAACAGGTTCGAATAGCTGTTTCATAACACTCTCTAATGCCTCCAACAAGACAAAATACAAACATTTTATTATAACCCATTATAACTTTCTGCTCTCTCAGCGGCTACAATAAAAACGGGGATTCTTCAATAGAATCCAAGAGATACAATTCATTCTGTAACTTACATTAATCAGGGGGTAACATTTATGGCTCCAATCATTGTTAATCCGGTGCTGACCGGCTTTCATCCCGATCCGTCTTTCCTCAGGGTAGGGGATGATTATTATATCGCAACCTCCACCTTCGAATGGTTCCCCGGTGTGGAGATTCATCATTCCCGTGATCTGGTACACTGGCATACGCTTACCCGTGTGCTGACCGAGACCTCACAGGCCGACCTGCGCGGCAACGGAAGCTCCGGCTCCATCTGGGCGCCGGCACTATCCTATGACAACGGCTTGTATTACCTGCTGTATACGGATGTGAAGTCCCGCTCAAGTGTCTATAAGGATCTGCATAACTATCTGATTACTGCTGCCAGTCTTGAAGGACCCTGGAGCCCGCCGGTAAGGCTGAACGGCAGCGGGTTCGATCCGTTCCTGTTTCATGACAGCGACGGACGCAAATGGCTGCTGAATATGCGCTGGGACTTCCGGCAGAATCACAGCAATTTCTCCGGCATCGTCATGCAGGAGTATGACCTTGAGAACGGCAGGCTGACCGGGCCTATTCATGAAATATACCAGGGGACTCCTGCAGGAGTAACGGAAGGACCGCAATTGTACAAGCGCGGGGATTATTACTATCTGCTGGTTGCCGAAGGGGGTACCGGAGTGAATCATATGGTCACGATGGCCCGCAGCCACAGCCTGACGGGACCTTATGAGACCGATCCGGATTACCCTATTATGACGACGGCTCATGATCTGACCTATGCCTTCCAGCAGGCAGGGCACGGCTCACTGGTGGAGACACAGTCCGGGGAATGGTACATGGCTCATCTGTGTACCCGCCCGATCCCGGGAACGGGCAAGCTCAATCCGCTGGGCCGGGAGACGGCTATCCAGCGCTGCGTATGGACGGAGGACGGCTGGCTGCGCCTGGCGCACGGCGGGAAGCTGCCGGCCCTGCGGAGCGAAGCGCCGGAGCTTTCCCCGCACCCGTTCGATGCCTTGCCGGAGCGGGATGATTTTGACGGCAGTGTGCTGGGTTATCCTTACCAGAGTCTGCGCGTACCGTTCGATGAATCATGGGTGAGCCTGCAGGAGCGTCCCGGCTTCTTACGGCTCCGCGGCCGGGAATCCCTGGCATCGCTGTTTGACCAGAGTCTGATCGGGAGGCCGATTCAGCATTTCTCCTGCACCGTGACTACCTGCCTGGAATTCAAGCCGGACAGCTTCATGCAGATGGCCGGACTGGTGCTCTACTATGATGACAAGGATTACTATTATCTGCGCGTAACAGCGGATGAGCTCAGAGGGGTGGCTCTAGGAGTCGTAATGTGTCAGGCCGGCAAATATGGGGAAATTTCCTCCATGCAGATATCGGTGAAGGACTGGGAGCGTTACTATTTGAAGGCAGAGATTAACGGCAGAGAGATTAGGTTCTACGCTTCGCGGGACGGGGAGGTCTGGACAGCGATGTGCACGCCGCTTGATTTCGGCACCCTCTCGGATGAGCATGGCGGCAAGCTGGGCTTCACCGGATCTTATGCCGGGATCTGCGCACAGGACCTGGACCAGCAGGCGAAGGCGGCGTATTTTGACTATTTCGAATATACAGGCGTGGACTTATCAGGCGGGCACGGCGTGTAGCTCTACAGCTTAGGAGGCAGCGGCGCGCTGCCTCACTTTGTATACTATGAGAATAAGCAGGGGAAGTCCGAGCGACAGAGTTAGATTCCAGTCCACCCAGAACGGGGGGATTTCTTTGACGTAGAAGATGATGTCCTTGGAGATGAGCTGAGACAGTCCGTAGATCAGGAACGCGACAGGGAAGATTAGAGGGCGGTGGCTTTTCAGGTTGAAGATTTGCGCGGTTCCGAGTACGAAGGCATAGAAGTAGAGTGCTGTTTTGAAATAGGTCGTGATAATCCAGGCCGTAGCCATAAGCGCTTCGAGCCGCTGCAGAAAGTTGGCGATATTGATTTTTTGGGCCAGGATATAGGCGGCATAGAAATTATGCTCGGAGAAATAGACGCCGAGAACGGTCAGCGAGAGAAAGAGGATCAGGTTCAGACCTGCTGCACCGAAGCAGAGCGCAATGAAGATATCACGGTTAATCTTACTGTTCTTGCGGGTGTAAGGATAGACCATGAAGAATACACAGATCTCTCCGAAGGGATAAAATACGCCGATCATGATCGTATGCAGCATATCCGGCAGGGGTGTAGTCATCATGGGATAGACACGGTCCAGCCGGACCTGCGGAAATAAGAGCACCATCAGGGCCACCAGGAATAAGGCAAACAGCGGAAAGAACACTTGCGCTGCCCGGCCGACCGTCTCAAGCCCCAGACGCAGGCCATACACCAGCAGAACAATGCTCATGAACCGGATCACTCCGCCGGGAGTTCCCTCGTAGATCTGGGTGCTCATGAAATCCTCAATCTCCCGGACATACGTAGAGGCCGCGATGATGAAGAAGAACAGATAGTACCCGCCTACCGCGCTGCCTAGCCATTTCCCCAGCACCAGCCGGCTGATCTCAATAATATTCTGGTCCGGACTGATATTTGCAACTACAACAAACAGGAAGACTAGTGCAATCCCCGGCGGAATACTGAACAAGGCGGCGATCCAGGCATCCTGATGGGCTTCGGAAGTCATGGCTGCAGGATAGACCAGGGCCATGTCCCCGATAAAAGTGAAAAGACCGAGGATTACCAACTGTGCTGTGCTGATCCTCTCTTTTTCAATACTCATCTCTATCCCCCCTTTACATGTGACCTCCAGGACCTATGAAACCGAAACTCCTCTTAGTATGGCATCCCCTTCCATAATTATGTGAATCCAGTACGGGTCTGAATTTGAGGAATAATTATCAAGCAATGCTACCAAACTAACCGGAATAGAATGTTCACGGGAAGGAGAGGTGGCCCGGATGAAGAGTACGGTGGAGGGGAAGTTATCCAGCCGGCTGGAGGTCAATCATGAACAGCTGTACAAGCTGCTGGGCGAGAGTACTGACCTGGTGAGAAAACAGCTGAAGCTGGGAGAGCATACGGAGCTGGCAATTTTTTATATTGATGGCCTGATAGATAATCAGCTGCTGCATAATTCGATTCTGTATTCGCTTCAGGAGGGACGGACCACGGCTCTCCTGGACGAACAGGACCCGGACAAGAAGATAGAAATCTTAACCACCCGTGTGCTAATGGCCGGCGATCTTACCGTGGTTCAGGATTACGCCGAGTTCGTACACGACCTGTTATCCGGCAACGTGATGCTGATGGTGGAAGGGACGGACTCAGCGCTGCGGATCGGTCTTCCCGGCTGGGAGGACCGCGGGGTAAGCGAGCCCAGCTCGCAGTCGGTGGTTCGCGGACCGATGGAGGGGTTCAGCGAGAATCTGCGGACCAACACTGCGTTAATCCGGCGCAAAATCAAAGACAGTCAATTGTGGCTGGAAACGATGCAGATCGGCCGCGTCACCCAGACCAGTGTCTCGATTATGTATCTCAGCCACATTGCGAATAAAGAGCTGGTGCAGGAAGTGAAGCGGCGCCTGAACAGCATTGATACGGACAGTATTCTGGAGAGCGGCTATATCGAGGAATTTATTCAGGATAAGGTGGCGACACCCTTTCCCACGATCTATAACAGTGACCGGCCGGATACCATCGCGGCGGGCATTTTGGAAGGGAAGGTGGCTATCTTAGTCGATGGCACCCCCTTTGTGCTGCTGGCCCCAACTGTATTTGTCTCCTTCTTTCAGTCGGCGGAGGATTATTACCAGCGGGCGGATATCTCTACCCTGCTGCGGTTCATCCGGTTTCTGGCTTTTTTTATCACCTTGTTTGCCCCTGCGTTCTATGTGGCTATCACAACCTATCATCAGGAGATGATCCCCACCAATCTGGTGATCAGTCTGGCGGCCCAGCGGGAGACGGTGCCGTTTCCGACTTTTGTGGAAGCGTTGATGATGGAATTGACCTATGAGATTCTGCGGGAAGCAGGCGTACGGATTCCTAAGAATGTGGGTCAGGCTGTATCCATCGTCGGAACGCTGGTCATTGGGCAGGCAGCGGTTGCGGCAGGGTTCATCTCCTCGGCTATGGTTATCATTGTATCCATTACAGCGATCTCAAGCTTTGTGATTCCTGAAGCCGGGATGTCTATCGCCGCACGAATAATCCGGTTTTTCCTGATTGCGCTGGCCGGGTTCATGGGGCTGTACGGAATATTGTGCGGAGTATTCTTAGTGGTGCTGCATCTCGTCAGCCTGCGCTCCTTCGGCGTTCCTTATATGAGCCCGCTGGGGCCCTTCCGGCCGGCAGACCTTAAGGATTCTATCTTCAGGTTCCCCTGGCCGTTCCTCAGAACAAGACCGCAAGAGAATAGAACACAGAATCTGCACCGCCAGAACAGATCTAAACGCGGAGGTTCCTGATATGACAAGCCGAATAAAGAGAGCCGTTGCTGTTTGCCTTCCCCTCCTGCTGGTTTCGCTGCTGCTTAGCGGGTGCTGGGAGAGGAAGGAGCTGAATGAACTGGCCTTTGTGCTGGCGCTTGGCCTCGATAAAGCGGAGAACGGCTACAACGTAACGATGCAGGTGGTCATCCCCTCCTCGATCTCTTCACAGAATGCGGGAGGAACCGGGGGAAGCGGGGTTCCCGTGGTTGTGTATAATTTTACAGTGCCCACGGTCTATGAATCCCTCCGCAAGTTCAATCTGATCAGCTCCCGTTCTCCCTATCTGGGCCATATCCGGGTGCTGGTGATCGGGGAAGAGCTGGCACGGGAAGGGGTGGGCGAGACGCTGGATGTGATCAAAAGAAGCCGGGAGCCGCGCATGGACTTCTATGTGATGGTTGCACGGAAGACAACTGCCGAGAATGTGCTGAAGGTGCTGACCCCGCTGGACCGGCTGCCGGCCACTAAATTATTCAGCTCCCTTGACAAGTCCTACAGGATTTCATCCAAGACCGTCGCGGTTACATTGGATCAATTCATCGAGGACCTGCTCCTCCAAGGGGAGAGTCCGGTATTAACCGGAGTGGAGGTGGAGGGTGATCCCGAAGCAGGCAGTGAGAAAAGCAATGTGGAACAGACGGACCCCAGAACGAAACTTCACTATGAGAGTGTGGCCGTATTCCGAAAGGATAAGCTGGTGGGCTGGATAGATGATAACTTAACGGTTGGCTTCAATTATGTGACTGATAATGTCACCAAGAATACAGGGCATTTCAAAGACGAAACCGGAAGCCTGATTATTATAGAGGCGCTTACCTCTGCTACCAGCCGGAAGGTGAAATTCATAGACGGCGAGCCGCATATTTTTTTGAGTGTGGAAACGTTATCCAATGTAGAGGAAGTTGAAGGCGCGGATAAGCTGGATACGGAGGCCAAGATCAGATCACTGGAAGAGAAGACGGAGGCCCGGACTGTAAAGCGGATGAAAGATGCTGTAGAGGGAATCAGCAAGCAGTTCAATGTGGATATCTTCGGCTTCGGCCAGTCCATATACCGCAAGAGCCCCAAGGCATGGGAGAGGCTGAAGGAACAGAAGGGAGAAGACTATCTCAGAACACTCCCTATCCATTACGAGGCTAGTGTAACGATCAACCGGATCGGTACGATTGATAATTCATTTCTTGACGAGATTAAGGAGTGAGGCTGTATGCTGCTGGTGCTGATGTTTGCTCTGATTGCCGCAGGCTGTGCAGCCATAGATCTGTCCTCCCTGAAGGGCAGGCAGAAGCGGCGTGACCGTGTGGTCTGGGGGCTGCTGTGGATCGTTGGAATGGCTGCCACGATATGCACGCTGCTCAAAATTCAGGTTCCCAGCCCGCTGCTGCTGATTATATTCATCTTCAAGCCGATCAATGATCTGGTATCTTCATGGTTCTGATCATGGGTTCGGAGCATCATAGCAGGTCTTCTAATGGAAGGCCTGCTGTTTGGCATGTTTGGGTAATTATCGTAAATGTCGAATTGAGATTGACGAATTGATTTTATAGTCGTATGATGTGTTATAAAGTTCCTGAGTAATAATAAGTAACTATATAATAAAATAATAAGAACGGGAGGAATGAAAGTGGAATCATCAACCTTTATACTTTTTGGCGCAACCGGGGATTTAGCCAAACGGAAAATTTATCCCGCTTTATATAACCTGTACACCGATGGCAAGCTTTCCGGTCCTCTCTCCGTCATTGGCCTGGGCAGAAGGGAAGTCTCGAACGGGGCTTTCCAGATGCAGGTGCTGGATTCCCTGCGCACCTTCTCGCGCCGTCCGGTTGAGGATACAGCGGAGCTGCAGCATTTCCTGCGGGCTTTTGAATATAGCGTGCTGGATGTTGGACGTCCGGAGGATTATGAGAAGCTGCTGGGACATGTACAGCGCCGGGAGGAAGAGCTGGGACTTCCGCAGAACCGGATGTTCTATTTATCTGTCGGTCCTGAATTCTTCGGGGAGATTGCTGTAAACATCAATGCCAGCGGCCTCGGTGATACCGAGGGCTGGAAACGCCTGATCATCGAGAAGCCGTTCGGACGGGACTTGCATTCTGCCCGGGTGCTGAATGACAGCTTGAATGCGGCTTTTGCAGAGGAGGAAATCTTCCGTATTGATCACTTCCTCGGCAAGCCGATGGTACAGAATCTGGAGGTGCTGAAGTACTCCAATCCTGTGCTGCGGGCGTTGTGGCAGAACCGTTATATCGCCAATGTCCAGATTACTGCGAGTGAAACGGTAGGGGTGGAGGAACGGGCGGGGTATTATGACAAGGCGGGTGCGCTGCGCGATATGTTCCAGAACCATATGCTGCAGCTGCTTATGATGATGGCGATGCAGCTGCCGAAGGGCAGTACACCGGAGGATGTGCGCAGCAAGAAACGGCATGTGATCCGCTCTGTACGTCCGCTGCTTGCCGAAGAAGTAACGCAGCATGTTGTGCGCGGCCAGTATGCAGCAGGGGAGATCCGCGGACAGCAGGTGCCTGCCTATACAGCCGAGCCCGGGATCGAAGCCTCTTCCCAGAATGAGACCTACATCGCTGCGCGGCTGTGGATTGAAGATCCGCTGTGGAAGGATGTACCCTTCTATATCCGTACCGGCAAACGCATGAAGGAGAAATCCACCCGGATTGTTATAGAATTCAAAGAGCCGTTTAATGATTTGCATAACAAGAACCGGAACAAGCTGGAGCTTGACCCCAACCTGCTGGTGATTGATATCGGCCCGAATGAGGGCATATCCCTGACGCTGAACACCAAGAACCCGCGTCAGCACGGTCAGCTTGAGCCGGTCAGCATCAGACACGAATCCGGTAATCCCGATCTGCCGGAAGCTTATGAGAATCTGATCTACGATGCTATGCTTGGCGATGCGACCTTCTTCGCCCATTGGGAGGAGGTAGAGTTGTCCTGGCAGTGGGTTCAGCCTATCATCGACGCAACCGCAGATGGCAGCCTGCCGCTGCATCTCTACCCCTCCGGATCGAATGGTCCGGAAGCTGCCGAGGAGCTGCTTGGTGAGTATCACTGGTGGCTGGATGAGCCGCAGAGCGGAGAGCCTGCCCGCGACCACCGGACGGCCGGGACAGAGCCGGAGGTAATCCGGCCCGGCGCGTAAGTAATAAGAATATAACGAAAAGCAAAAAAGGATCGGAGGGATTCATTATGAAAGTCGGGTTAATCGGTCTGGGCAAAATGGGCTTCAATCTCGGCCAGAATCTATTGGAGCATGCTCACGAAGTAGTAGCGTATGATGTGAATGCCGCTGCCGTGCAGGAGCTGGCAGAACGCGGGGCGTCTGGTGCGGCAAGCCTGAAGGAGCTGACGGGCAAGCTGGATTCCCCGCGTGTACTCTGGATCATGGTCCCCCATACATTTGTGGATTCAGTGATTGCTGAACTGACGCCCCTATTATCCAAGGGAGATATCATTATCGAAGCCGGGAACTCTCATTATAAAGAGTCCATCCGCCGTCATGACGAGCTTGGCGCCCACGGGATTCATTTCCTGGATGCCGGAACGTCCGGCGGAATGGAAGGCGCGCGGAACGGTGCTTGTTATATGGTTGGCGGAGATGAGGAGGCATGGGCGGTGGTTGAGCCGCTGTTCCGTGACACTGCAGTGGAGAACGGGTACCTGTATGCCGGCAAATCCGGGAGCGGACATTTCCTCAAGATGGTACACAACGGCATTGAATACGGGATGATGGCCGCCATTGGCGAGGGCTTCGAGGTGCTGGAGAAAAGCGGGTATGACTTCGACTTCGAGCAGGTGGCCCACGTCTGGAATAACGGCTCGGTGGTCCGCTCCTGGCTGATGGAGCTGATCGAACGCGCCTTCTCCAAGGACGCCAAGCTGGAGGAGATCAAGGGCATCATGCATTCCTCCGGGGAGGGAAGATGGACGCTGGAGACTGCATTTGACCTGCAGGCGGCGACTCCGGTCATCGCTATGGCCCTGCTCATGCGTTACCGGTCCCTGGAGACCGATACCTTCACCGGTAAAGTGGTCGCTGCGCTGCGCAACGAATTCGGCGGTCATGCGGTGGAGACGAAGTAAGACACGGCACAGCAGGCTGTCCCGAAAGTAGTTTTTCTATAAGACAGCCCTCGTCTCTGCTTTTGTCCTTTGTATTGGCTGGTTTCTAATTTTTGTCATGTTTTGTATCTGTATCTATTGCACTTTCTACAATAGATCTCTTTAAGATCTATCGATAAAGCGTCTGTTGCACTTTGTACATTAGATTTTTGTGAAAGTGGTCTTTTTACGCTTATACCCAGAAATCAAATGTATCAAATACAATAGAAAGAGTTTTAGGGCAAATTAATGCGAAATCTATTGCATAAAATGCAATCAGTGTAGATTAAGTGTAGGTAATACGGTGTTAACTCAACTTATCTCGTTGTGTACAGGCTGTTCCAAGTAGTCACTTCATGACTCTTGGGACAGCCTGTTTATTTTGTTTCCACTTGTGCTGATAAGCTTCGGTCTCGCAGGGCAGAATCAGACAACCCGCACGGAGCATATAAGTACAGAAACAGGAAATGGACGGGGGAGAGGACCGGTGTCCCAGAATCAGGAATTCAGAGTCTATCTGATCACGAAGCGAGATATTTTACGGTTTATTGTGGTTGAAATCATTATCGGCAGTATGACGTATAAGCTGGCTTTGAATCTTTTTCATAATTCCATCCTGGCAGGTGCCGGAGGCTGGGCTTGTACGGAAGGACTGAAGCGGCTGGTGAAGCTAACCGGCTAATGGGTAATAACGGGGATTCCCCGGACTGTCTATCTGATGTAGTATATATAGAAATAGATATAGATATAGACACAGATAGATAGAGGGAATGGTGATTCGCATATGGTTAACCTACTGGAAGTATTGAAGAAGGAGATTGTTCCGGCCGAGGGCTGCACGGAGCCGATTGCGGTGGCCTACGCCGTGTCTTTGGCGGCTGAGCTGGTTGAGGAAGAGATTACAGGGATCGAGCTGTTCCTCAGCGGAAATATCATTAAGAATGCTATGGGCGTCGGGATTCCGGGTACAGGCCAGACCGGGCTGCCGATTGCGGCTGCCTTGGGAGCGGTGGTGCTCCGGTCGCACCGTAAGCTGGAGATTCTGTCCGGGCTGACTCCGGGGGAGCTGGCTAAGGCAACGGATATCCTGGAGCGGAAGCTGCTGGAGGTTGAGCTGAAGGATACGCCAGAGAAGCTATATATAGAAGCGAGAGTGCGCAGCAAGAATCATACCGCAACAGCCATCGTGGCTAAAGAACATACGAACGTGGTGTTGTTGGCCAAGGATGGCAAACGGCTTGAGCCGAAGAGGGACAAGGCGGATTGCGAGGAGTCGCATACCCTGGACCCGGAGGTCTACTCGGTTTCACTGGAAGAGATCTATGAGTTCATTCAGACCACACCGTTCGCTGAACTCAGTTTCCTGCTGGAAGGGGCGAGAATGAATAAGGCGATCTCGGAGGAAGGGCTGCGCGGGGAGTATGGTCTCCAGGTGGGCCGGAAAATGAGCCAGCAATCCGCCCTCAATCTGTTCGGCGCGGATGTGGCGAACCGGATCATTGCCGCAACGGCAGCCGCATCCGATGCACGGATGGACGGCAGTGCCATGCCGGTAATGACGACGGCGGGCAGCGGCAATCAGGGGATTGCCTGTACCATGCCGGTCATTGCCCTGGCCGAGCTCCTCGGCAAGGATGAGGAGACTCTGGCCAGAGCGATGGCGCTCAGCAATCTGATTACCATCCATGTGAAGCATTACATTGGCCGTCTGTCCCCGCTCTGCGGCTCAGGCATTGCCGGTGGAGTGGGGGCGGGCAGCGGCATTGTCTATCTGATGGGCGGGACGCTGGCGCAGATCAAGCACTCCATCCAGAATACGATTGCCTCTACTTCCGGCATGATCTGCGATGGTGCCAAGCCAACCTGCGCGCTCAAAATCTCAACGGCAACGAATGCGGCCATTCAGTCTGCTACTCTTGCCATGAACAATATCTCTCCGAGTCTGAATGACGGCGTCATCTTTGAGAAGGTGGAGGATACGATCAAGAATATGGAGACACTGGTCCAGGAGGGGCTTGCCGCCACAGACCAGGCGATTCTGAATATTATGCTCTCCAAGGGAGCCGCTTCTTCATAGGGAGCAGTACAAGTGCTGGATGTCTCAGCGTTTAGCGTTTGTAATCCGGCTGCGGCAACGAAACGGGCTGTGGATTGGCAAGTACCCAATTCACGGCCAATTCGCATAATCTGGCCGGCTCATCATTGCCGTTGCCATGGCGCAGGTATCCGGCTAAATCCGCCGCTTCCTTCAGGTGCGTAGGGTCCAGAGGTGTGCCCGAGGCGAAGTGCAGGAGCAGCGCCTTCAGCATTTTACGGAAATCGGCATCCCAGTTGCCTCCGCCGTTATTCATGATTTCATGTGAGATCCGGCCGGTGATGCGAATGACCTCTCCCTGTACGGTGAGCGCATGTCCTGACGCCGGGATTAGTAATTCCCATAGCTCCTGGTGCTGATCCTGCCATCTTGTGCTGTTTACCTCGATCTTGGAAACGCCGTCATGCATCACCCGCGCTGCTACAGGCTCCACATCGAATAGCTTGTACAGTGAGTCCAGGGCATCTGCGGTTTCGCTTAAGCGCTCTTTATTGAAATTGGATCTGGCGAATTCAAAGCTCTTGCCGATATTCTTCACAGATTCCTTCATCTCCGGTGTGATCACCGCCCCGGCATCCAGCAGGATGTGCGAGATTTCCAGCATGTCGGCGATATCGCTATTCCGGCATTGCAAGAGGGCCTTAGACAGCGGGGTGTTCCCCGACTTATTCACCGCATGGACATTAGCGCCGTGGGCCACCAGATCCCGTACCGCCTGTGTGCGGTAATAGTTGACCGCCGCGTGCAGCGGGGTCTGATTCTGATAATCTACCGCTTCCAGCTCCGCACCAAGCTCCAGGAACAGAGGGATATTGCCGGACCAGGTTCCGGCCTGCGAATACAGCGGGGTGCGCTGATATTTATCCCTGGCGTTAATGTCGGCACCCTGCTCCACGAGCCAGCGGACCAGCTCATCCGGAATCTGCCGGATGCTGAGTGCGGGTTCTTTGTAGTATCCCAAGGTCGCATTCCATTCACAGTCGTCAAAGACAGCCTTCAGCGCAGCGATATCATTCGATTTAACCAGCTCACCAAAATTGGCGGGTAATGTTTTTTTCTTTTTGCCCATAGTCTGCTTCCGCTCCCTTATGAATAGTAGATTATATAGAAGATAACTTCCTGCTAGTTTATCAGTTTCAATACAGCACTTCCACATTCTTCTCCGACAAAAGCTTCAGCCAGGCATCCGATGGTCTGCGGTCGGTAATCAGCACATCAATCCGGCTTAGCTCGGCCAGGTTGGCAAAGGCGGTCTGGTCGAACTTGGTATGGTCAGCCAGCAGCACTACCTTCTGGGCCTGGCGCAGCATGTATTTCTTCAGCTCACATTCCGGTTCATTGGAATCGGTAACCCCGCGGTCCCTGTCAATAGCTTTGCAGCTGATCACGGCGGTGTCCACATTGTAGCGCTGAATGGTCTCATGGGCGACAGGACCCACAAGGGACAAGGAGCGGTGGCGCAGCGATCCCCCCGTAGAGATAATGCTCAGACTTGAACTGGCGAACTCGTGCAGAATGTTGATCGAATTCGTGATGATCGTCAGATTGCTTTTATTGCCCAGCAGCTTCAGGAATTCAAAAGAAGTCGAGCTGGGGTCCACCATCAGCGTATCCCCGTCATTAATCAGATTCAGCGCTTTGATCGCTATATTGCGTTTGATATCCGTATTGAGCGCACCCCGGGTCAGAAACGGCAGATCCTCATTGGTATGCCTGTTCAGCATGGCTCCGCCGTAGGTCCGGCTTACAATGCCATCCTTCTCCAGCTTCTCCAGATCTCTGCGTATGGTTTCCTCCGTTACTTCAAACATCCGGCTCAGATCGGATACAAGCACCCGTTTGTCCTGATGGACAAGGTCTATTATTTTTTTGCGTCTTTCGGCAGCGAGCATAGGTATCACCTTTCTGGAGTTGATAATCTAAATATAGACCGTAATTTCTGTGTTGTACAACAAAATTAACAGAAATCGTCCCTGAAAACCACATATAAGGTAGCTTATTCTTCGTAAAACAAACAATAAACAAATGAAAACAACATATTTGATGATTAATATGTTGACAACAAAGATTAACGGGAATACGATGAAGAGGTTAGTAAGAGCTGAAGCTGAAGAAAGAAGGAGGTTCCCTATGACCAACCATATTGCCGTCGATATCGGCGCCTCCAGCGGACGGCTTGTACTCGGAACCATCGTGGACGGGAGTCTCAAGCTGGAGGAGCTTCACCGCTTCAGCAACGGCTTCACAGAGCAGGACGGCAATTGCTTCTGGGATATTGATTATTTGTTTCATGAAATTATTGACGGTCTTCACCGGGCAAAGCTCGCAGGCGTTAAGGAATGCACACTCGGCATTGATACCTGGGCGGTAGATTATGTGCTGCTGGATGCGGAAGGGAAGCGGATCAGGGAAGTGTATGCCTACCGTGACCGCAGGACAGACGGGGTAATGGAAGAGGTCGCGAAGCAGCTCTCACCGGAGCAGGTGTATGCCAAGACCGGGATTCAGCAGCTCCCCTTCAATACGCTGTATCAGCTCTATGCGCATAACGGCGAAGAGCTGGCAGCGGCTGACCAGATTCTGATGGTGCCGGATTATCTCTACTACCGGCTTAGCGGACGTAAGATTAATGAGGTCACCAATGCTTCCACGATGCAGCTTCTGAATCTGGCCTCACGTGATTTCGACCCTGAACTTCTATCCTTCCTGCAGCTCCGCAGAGAACAGTTCGCCCCGCTGACCGAGCCGGGAGAAGATCTCGGCTTCCTCTCGGCGAATTTGGCCGAGCAGTATGATCTGCCTGATTGCCGTCTGATCTGTGCCGCCACCCATGATACGGCTTCGGCTGTGCTGGGTGTACCTGCACAGAAGGGGCGATCCTCGGCATACCTCAGCAGCGGCACCTGGTCACTGCTGGGGGTAGAGCTGGATCACCCGATGAATGACAGCAGAGCCATGGCCGCCAATTATACCAATGAGTGGGGGGCTTACGACACCTACCGCTTCCTGAAGAATATCATGGGTCTCTGGCTGATTCAGGAAGTACGGAGATTGGACGGGGGAAGATACAGCTTCGCCGAACTTGCTGCCCTTGCAGGAGAGAGTGAAGGCTTCCGCAGTCTGATTCCGTGCAATGATCCGCGGTTTCTGAACCCGGATCATATGATTGAAGAGATCCGCCGGGCCTGCCAGGAGAGCGGTCAGCCTGTTCCGGGGACACCGGGCGAACTCGCCCGCTGTATCTTGGACAGTCTGGCGCTATCCTACCGCAGCTATCTGGCAGAGCTGGAAGACCTCACGGGTAAGAGCATCGAAGTACTGCAGATTGTCGGCGGAGGCGCCAATAATGAGCTGCTGTGCCAGATTACTGCCGATGTCACCGGCAGGGAAGTCCTGGCGGGCCCGACGGAATCAACGGCTCTCGGGAACTTGGCTGTACAGATGATAGAGGCGGGCCGTATAGCGGATATTCATGAAGCCCGGAGGATGATCAGCCATTCCTTTCCTATCAAGTCCTACCTGCCGCAGCCGCTTCCTGAGCTGGATCAGCTACTGGCCCGCTGGGAGCAGCTCCATTCAGGAACATAAGAAGCTTGTGGTCCACCAGACCACCAAGCGGAGCGGACGCTCACAATACGTTTAGGAGGCAACAGCATGGATCAGAGCATCACCATTAGTTACAACGAAGCGAAGAAATTATATGCAGCCCATGGAATTGATACAGACGAAGTACTGGAGAGGCTGGCCCGGATCAAAATCTCACTCCATTGCTGGCAGGGCGACGATGTGCAGGGGTTCCTGTTCAAGGATAAAGAGCTCAGCGGCGGCATTGCCGTAACCGGCAGCTACCCCGGGCGGGCCGGTACACCGGATGAGCTGCGCCAGGATCTGGAGAAGGCCCTCTCCCTGATTCCCGGCAAGCACAAGGTCAATCTTCATGCGATCTATGCCGACACCGACGAGCAGGTGGACCTGGATGAGCTGGAGCCGCGCCATTTCGCCAATTGGGTAACCTGGGCCAAGGAGCAGGGCCTGGGACTTGATTTCAATCCGACCTGCTTCTCCCATCCGAAGGCGGCAGACGGCTTCACCCTCAGCCATGCCGACGAGGAGATCCGCAGCTTCTGGATTAAGCATTGCAAGGCTTCCCGCAGAATCGCCGAGCATTTCGGCCGTGAGCTGGGGCAGCCCTGTGTAACGAACTTCTGGGTGCCGGACGGCTATAAAGATACGCCGGTGGACCGACTGGCACCGCGTGTACGTCTGAAGGAATCGCTGGATGAAATCTTCAGCGAGGAGATTGATCCGCAGTACAATATTGATGCCGTGGAGAGCAAGCTGTTCGGTATCGGCTCCGAGAGTTATGTTGTCGGGTCCCATGAATTCTATATGGGGTACGGTCTTACCCGCGGCAAAGCGATCTGTCTGGATGCCGGACATTTCCATCCGACGGAAGTGATCTCTAACAAGCTCAGCTCGATCCTGATGTTCAGCGAGCAACTGCTGCTGCATGTCAGCAGACCAGTCCGCTGGGACAGTGACCACGTGGTGACGATGGATGACGAGCTGCTGGAAATTGCCCGTGAACTGGTGCGCGGTGATTTGCTGCCGCGCACGAACATCGGCCTCGACTTCTTCGACGGCAGCATCAATCATCTCGCGGCCTGGGTGATCGGCACGCGCAATACGATCAAGGCCTTGCTCCGAGCCATGCTGGAGCCGGTAGAGGAGCTTCGGACTATCGAACGGGCCGGAGACTACACTTCAAGGCTGGCCCTGGTGGAAGAATTCAAGTCTTATCCGTTCGGTGCAGTCTGGGATTACTACTGCGCTTCGCAGGGTACCCCGGTCCGCGAGCAATGGCTGGCTGAAGTGAAAAGCTATGAGCAGGACGTATTGGCCGGTAGATAAGGTCAGGCCGCTGACATAACAAGTACCCTCACGCTGAAGGTGCATGATAGAAGGAGAGAGAATATATGAGTACTTCCGTAATAGAAACCAAAGGGTATCATTCCGGCGTTATGGCGCCTTTTATCCAGGAAATGTCCGAAATCACCCATCACATGTGGTCCCTGGGCTGGGATGAGCTGAACGGGGGCAATGTCAGTTATCTGCTGGATGAAGAAGAGGTCGCCAGGTATATCCATATCCGTGAGCCGCTGCGTACGATCAGCCTTACCTTCCCTGTAAGCGAGCTGGCAGGCAGATACTTCATCGTAACCGGCTCCGGCAAATACTTCCGCAATGTGATCAAGGACCCCGAGGCTAATCTTGGAGTGCTTCGTGTCAGTGACAGCGGCGGGAGCGTGGAGGTACTGTGGGGTCTGCGTGACGGCGCGGTTCCGACAAGTGAGCTGGCCTCCCACTTCATGAGCCATATTGAACGGCTGAAGGTTGATCCTGCGCACCGTATCGTGCTGCATACCCATGCAACGAATGTGATTGCCATGACCTTTACCCATGATCTGCATGAGCTGAAATTCACCAAGACCCTGTGGGAAATGTGCACAGAATGTCTGGTTGTCTTCCCGGATGGCGTCAGCGTCATTCCCTGGATGGTTCCGGGCAGCAGTGCCATCGGCCGGGCTACGGCTGACAAAATGAAAGACTATCGCGTCGTCATCTGGCCGCAGCACGGAATCTTTGTGACCGGCGCGACTATGGACGCTACATTCGGCCTGGTCGAAACGATTGAGAAGGCCGCGATTGTCTATAATCTGATTGGCGGAAGAGAGATCAGACAGAAGATTACCGATCAGCAGTTGGCTGATCTGGCTGCAGCCTTCCATGTTACGCCCAAAGCCGGTGTTCTGGATTTGTAGATTAGATAGAATATAATCTGCGGATTTGCTTTTGCTGCTGAGAAGCGTCATAATATGCTTACTTAAAGTAATCATATTATGAAACGGAGGCAAATTATGAACGTTGATCCATTGTTTGAACCGTTTGAAGGCGGAGGCCTGTCGCTGAGCAACCGGGTAGTCATGGCACCCATGACACGTGCGCAGTCACCTGGAGGGGTAGCCGGACCTGAGGTGGCGGCGTATTACCGCCGCCGGGCGGAAGGCGGAGTAGGCTTGATCGTTACCGAAGGCACAGCCATCAATCATCCGGCAGCGGTCAGCCATCAGGATATCCCGAATATTCACGGCGAAGCCTCCCTGGAGGGATGGGCGCAGGTCGTGCGGGAGGTGCACGCAGCCGGAGGCAAGATTATTCCTCAGCTATGGCATGTGGGTATGGCCCGCAGCATTGGTGACCTGCCCAACGCTTCGGCGCTGCCTATCGGCCCGTCCGGCCTTAACCTGGCCGGGGAGCAGATCACCGAGCCGATGACCAAGAGCGAGATTCAGGGGATTGTCAGTGCCTTTGCCCAGGCGGCCAAGGATGCCAAAGCCATCGGCTTCGACGGCATTGAGCTCCATGGTGCCCACGGTTACCTGATCGACCAGTTCTTCTGGGAGAAGACCAACCGCCGGACCGATGAATACGGCGGGGATCTTGAAGCGCGGACCACGTTCGCAGTGGAAGTAATTGATGCCTGCCGCCGCGCGGTAGGACCGGATTTCCCGATTGTCCTCCGCTTCTCACAGTGGAAGGCCGGAGCCTATGACGCCAAGCTGGCAGAGACGCCCGAAGACCTCGCCCGCTTCCTGGCACCGCTCAGCAATGCGGGGGTGGATATCTTTCACTGCTCCACCCGGCGCTTCTGGGAGCCCGAATTCGCAGGCTCTGAGCTTAACCTGGCGGGCTGGACCAAGAAGATTACAGGCAAACCGACGATTACAGTAGGTTCTGTCGGCCTGGACAGCGCCTTCACCAGTGCGGTTACGGAGAAGAATGAGGATGACAACCTTGAGCGGCTGCTGCTGCGGCTGGATAAGGAAGAATTCGATCTGGTGGCGGTAGGCAGAGCCTTGATCAGCGATCCGGCTTGGCCTGCCAAAGTACAGGCAGGCAAGACGGACGAGATTATTCCGTTCACCTCCGAGGCGACCAAGACTTTGTATTAACAGATGTAGTTTGACAGAGAACACCCTATGCAATGCCATTCTGATAGACTTCAAGTTTATCCGCTATGGCTGCTCGCATGGGGTGTTTTTTGCGTGTGAATCTTAATCATGCCGATGTGCCAACACTTTTCTATTATCTCTCGAATATTGCTATTAATGACGCTGAATTTAGGTTGAGAGGAGAGCTGGCAATGGCAATTTTATCGACAGGACCGATTGAGAACAATATTGCAGGCAATACGGGTACCCGCCCGACTCAAAGGGTCACACTCAAAATAGACGGCCGTAATCTAACCGGATTCTTCGATGTTCTTATCTTGGGCTATAGCCTGAACGGCTCCCGCACCTTATATGTGCAGGAGGAGATCAGTGTGGCTCCCTCCCAGGTAGTCACCAAAATCTATTTCGCGGACCTGGATGCCTTTGAATTCGTGTTCAACACGACAGGAACAGCAGTCTCCGAAGCACAGGTCTCCGTATGGGGCCAAAATTCAAGCGGACAATTGGTGACCGCACACCGTCTGGTCTCGCAGGAATTGCTGGGAGAAGCGGGAACCGGAGTCACCGGAGCCACCGGGGCAACGGGTGCTACGGGAGTTACGGGAGCTACAGGGGCAACGGGAGTTACAGGGGTTACGGGAATTATGGGAGTTACAGGAGCTACGGGCCTAGCGGGTGTGACGGGAGTCACCGGAGCCACGGGAGTAACTGGAATCACAGGAGCTATCGGTATGACAGGAGCTACGGGAGCTACGGGAGCTACGGGAGTTACAGGGGCTACGGGTGAGACTGGCTTGGCTGGTGTTACAGGTGCCACGGGCGTACTGGCATCGTCTTATGCTTATATTTTCAATACGGGGGCCCAGACTGTGGCTACTGAAGCAGATGTTACTTTTGACAGCAATGAGAGTCTTGTAGGATTCAGCCACACTCCCAGTACAGCCGAGATTAATGTTGAGAATGCAGGTGATTATGCGGTCATCTTCATTGTCACTGCATTGGAGCCGAATCAGTTCACCTTGTATCTAAATGGCGCTCCTGTGGGAGGCAGTGTCTACGGTTCAGGAGCGGGAACACAGCCTAATCCCGGGATGGTGATTATCTCTGCAATCCCTGGCGATGTAATCACTCTAAGGAACCATTCCAGTGCCGCTGCAGTTACTTTACAGACCTTGGCCGGAGGAACGCAGATCAACTCTAATGCCTCGATTCTGATCTACAGGCTCGGGGATTAGGACTCCTTGCGGTAAGCTGACTGAACTGAATAAGTCCGGAACCCTAAAAAAACCAAACACAATTGGACTGGACGCACCGCGTAGGCCGAATGTAATCGAAAAACCAAACACAATTGGACTGGACGCACCGCGTAGGCCGAATGTAATCGAAAAACCAAACACAATTGGACTGGACGCACCGCGTAGGCCGAATGTAATCGGAAAACCGAACACAATTGGACTGGGTGCGCCGCTTAAGCCAAATGTAATCGGAAAACCGAACACAATTGGATTGGGTACGCCACGTAAGCCAAATGTAATCGGAAAACCGAACACATTTGGATTGGTAGCGCCGCGTAGGCCGTAGGCCGGATGCCCTTGAAACAGATCGCCCCCTCTTATGAACGCCCTAGCCGTTCCTGCGTGCCCTGTCTTTCTGCTGATTGCGGGAAGGCTTTTCTTTTGCGGAGATCCTGTATCTGAGAATGGATTAACTTGGGAGCGCTATGATATAATTTTACATTAGTGAAGCCTATGAATTGAAGCAAATCCACAGAGGACGTGATGCAGCATGGCGAAGGGGAATAACGGTTCCACGGACATGAACTCCGCTCAGGGGAGCAAGGACTACTCTAAATATTTCGATTATAGCGATGCCAGAATCATCAGCGAATCCGAGGGCAAGACCACCTACCGGATCAAAGGCAGAAACGTGCAGATCAACAGCCAGCCCGATTATAAAGAAGGCAAGCGCCGGGGCAAGGAAGAGATTGAGGTCCACTATCATTTCGAGATTCCCCCGGAGATGGAGGATTTCGGACGCGGCAAAACCTATCACATTACCACCTACGGCTGCCAGATGAATGAACACGATACCGAGACGATGAAGGGGATGCTGGAGCAATTGGGCTACCGGGCGGCGGAAGACCGCAGAGATGCGGATATCATTCTGCTGAATACCTGTGCGATCCGCGAGAATGCGGAAGATAAGGTGTTCGGGGAGCTGGGCCATCTCAAGACCCTGAAGCTGGAGAAGCCGGGCCTGCTGCTCGGGATCTGCGGCTGCATGTCCCAGGAGGAGGGCGTGGTCAACCGGATTATGGCGCGGCACAGCTTCGTGGATCTGATCTTTGGTACGCACAATATTCACCGGCTGCCGGAGCTGATTAAGGAAGCGGTGTTCAGCCGGGAGCTGGTGATCGAGGTCTGGTCCAAGGAAGGCGACATCATCGAGAACCTGCCGAAGAAGCGGGAAGGGCTGCGCGCCTGGGTGAACATCATGTACGGCTGTGACAAGTTCTGTACCTACTGCATTGTGCCGTTCACGCGGGGCAAAGAGCGCAGCAGACGTCCGGAGGATGTCATTGCCGAGGTGCGGGAGCTGGCCCGTCAGGGCTTCAAGGAAGTGACGCTGCTGGGGCAGAATGTTAACGCCTACGGGAAGGATTTCACAGACATCGACTATACCTTCGGCGACCTGATGGACGACATGCGGCGGATCGACCTTCCGCGTATCCGGTTCATGACCTCGCATCCGCGTGATTTTGATGATAAATTGATTCATGTGCTGGGTAAAGGCGGCAATCTGGTGGAGCATATCCATCTGCCGGTGCAGTCGGGAAGTACCGCGGTGCTGAAGCGGATGAGCCGCAAGTATACCCGTGAAGGGTACCTGGAGCTGGTCCGCAAGATCAAGGCAGGCGTGCCGGACGCGGTGCTGACGACGGATATTATTGTCGGCTTCCCCGGAGAAACGGAGGAGCAGTTCGAGGAGACACTGTCCCTGGTGCGCGAAGTAGGGTATGATATGGCGTATACCTTCATTTATTCTCCGCGCGAAGGTACACCTGCTGCTGCCATGGAGGATAATGTTCCATCAGAAGTCAAGAGCGGGCGTCTGCAGCGCCTCAACGATCTGATCAAAGCGCAGAGCCGGCTGGGGAATGAGCGGATGCTGGGCAAGCGGGTCGAGGTTCTGGTAGAAGGCGAGAGCAAGAATAATGCCCGGATGCTGGCCGGACGTACCCGTGACAGTAAGCTGGTGCATTTTGAAGGCCCGTCCTCTCTTATCGGTACGCTGGTGCAGGTGAGAATCACAGATGCGAAGACATGGTACATCAAAGGGGACTATCAGGCGGAAGCCGCAGCGGTCCTCTAATTATAGAGAAATGGGGCGAGAAGAATGAGCCAGGAAGAAGCACGTTTGAATGAATATGGCATGCAGACCCACCATACCCGCGATCTGATCGTACGTGAAGATATTATGGGCAAAGCCAAGGATCTGGCTGCACTCATCTCCACCAGTGAGGAGGTCCGTCATTTCCAGCAGGCCGAGCAGAAGATTCTGAATCACGAGCGTGTGCAGGGACTCATTGCAACCATTAAGAAGAAGCAGAAGGAGATTGTGGCCTTCGAGAGCTTCAAGAATCAGGCGATGGTCGAGAAGATAGAACGTGAAATCGAAGTGCTGCAGGATGAGATTGACAGTATCCCGGTAGTGAACGAGTTCCAGCAGAGCCAGAGCGATATCAATTATCTGCTGCAGATGGTCATTTCCGTCATTAGGGATACCGTCTCCGATAAAATCAATGTGGAAGCAGGCACCGAAGCGCCGCCATCCACTTGCGGTGATTAAGAAATATCTCCGGGGCGGATGTGAATCCGTCCCTTTTTACATATCTGCGGCCGGCTCGCGGTTGATTTCGGGCAGACAGGTTTGGTACATTAAAAGATACGAACAACAACAATAGCTGCGGCAAAGGATGATATATAGTGAGTGAGAACGCGGAACCAACCTATAACGCCAAAAAATATCGCACTCCGGATGGCGTTCCGGCGGATATTGTCATGTTTACGCTGACCAAACGCGAACGGAAGACCGTTACGAAGACCCTTCCCCTGCGGGAGCTGAAGGTGATGCTGGTCCGGCGCAAAAAATGGCCGTGTGCGGGCATGTGGGCCCTGCCGGGCGGCTTCTGCCAGGAGGATGAGTCGATTTACGATGCGGCTACACGCGAGCTCAAGGAAGAAACAGGCGTAGACGGCGGACATTTGGAATATCTTGGCGTCTATAGCCAGCCGGGCCGTGATCCGCGCGGCTGGATCATCAGCCATGCTTTTTTCGCCCTGGTAGAGGAGTGGATGCTGGAGCAGCGGCAGGCCTCGGATGATGCAGGTGAGGTAGGCCTGTTCACCCTGCAGGAAGCGCTGGAGGAGCTGGAGCTGGCGTTCGACCACCATGATATTATTACCGACGCTTACCTGCGGATTCAGCAGCAGATGCTACAGACTACGATTGCCCGGCAGTTTCTGCCCCGTCATTTCACGCTGAGTGAGCTGTATCAGGTCATCCAGACGGTCGTGCCTGAATTCAAGGAACCGAATTTTATCCGCAAAATTACGTCAACACGCAGCCGTCAGGGTATATTAAAAGAAGTGAGCGATGAAGAAGGCAATCCGCTCAGCTCGAATCAATATTCCCAGCGTCCGGCACAGCTCTATATGTTTACAGATCATGAGCCGTTATTATCCATCTATACTTAAGCTTCCCGAAGCTTAAGCCTACTTCACTTTTAGGAGGTTACCCTGCCCATGAGAGCACTGATTGTTATTGATTTCACCAATGATTTTATTGACGGGAATCTGCCTGTAGGCCAGCCCGGCATTGATATTGCGCCCAGAGTAAGCGAGCTTACGGAGCAATTCGTGCAGAGCGGGGATTATGTCGTGATGGCGGTAGACTTGCACGAAGCCAATGATCCGCACCATCCGGAGAGCAAGCTGTTTCCGCCCCATAATATGCGGGGAAGCCGGGGGCGTGAGCTGTACGGCACCCTGAAGGCTGTATACGAGGAGAACCGCGAAGCGATCACCTGGATGGACAAAACGCGGTACAGCGCCTTCTGCGGTACAGATCTTGCGCTCAAGCTGCGTGAACGGGGCATTACCGAGCTTCACCTGATCGGGGTATGTACAGATATCTGTGTGCTTCATACCGCAGTGGATGCCTACAACAACGGCTTTGCCATAACGGTGCATGAGGATGCAGTAGCCAGCTTCAATCCGGGCGGCCATGTGTGGGCGCTGGGACACTTCACCGGCAGTCTCGGGGCGAAGGTCGTCAAGGCGGAATAGAGATTCGTGGAACAATATAGCAAGGGCTGAGTTTAATACAAACCAGTGTAACTACTAGGAGATGAAGACTTGAGGAGAGAACTTGCGCTACATACAGATAAATATCAGATTAATATGATGTACGCCCACTGGGTGAATGGTACACACAAGCGCAAAGCGGTGTTCGAAGCCTACTTCCGCAGGCTGCCGTTCGGCAACGGGTTCGCTGTATTTGCCGGTCTGGAGCGGATTGCCCAGTACATTGCCGAGCTGCGGTTCACGGAAGAGGATATCCGTTACTTGTCGGAGCAGGAAGAGGACTATGCACCGGCCTTCCTGGAGGAGCTGCTGCAGTTCCATTTCCAGGGCAGCCTTCATTCCATGAAGGAAGGTGCACTTGTCTTCCCGGATGAACCGCTGATCCGTGTGGAAGGTACGATTATGGAAGCACAGCTGGTAGAGACCGCGATTCTGAACTTCATGAACTATCAGACGCTGATCGCTACCAAGGCCTCCCGGATCAAGCAGGTAGCCCCGAATGACACGCTGCTTGAGTTCGGAACGCGGCGTGCGCAGGAAGCAGATGCCGCCGTATGGGGAGCCCGTGCTGCTTATGTGGGCGGCTTCCATGCGACCTCCAATATGCTGGCCGGCAAAAAATTCGGCATCCCTACGAAGGGCACCCATGCCCATTCCTGGGTACAGAGCTTCCCGAGCGAGCAGGAAGCCTTCGACGCCTATGCCAGAGTCATGCCCGACAATGTTACATTGCTGGTGGATACCTTCGATACCCTGCGCAGCGGAGTGCCGAATGCGATTAATACGGCGAAGAAGCTGGAGGCGCAGGGCAAGCGGATGAACGGCATCCGGCTGGACAGCGGGGACTTGGCTTATCTGTCCCGCCAGGCCCGTCAGATGCTGGATGAAGCCGGGCTGCAATATGTGAAGATCGTGGCTTCCAATGACCTGGATGAGAACACCATTATGGACCTCAAGGCACAGGGGGCAGCGATTGACACATGGGGGGTCGGAACCCAGCTCATCACCGCGGCGGATCAGCCTTCTCTGGGCGGTGTCTATAAGCTGGTCGAGATTGAAGCTCCAAACGGTGAGATGATTCCCACCATCAAAATCTCTTCCAATCCCGAGAAGGTATCCACTCCCGGTAAAAAGGAAGTCTACCGTATTATCGGGCAGAAAGGAAAAGCGTTGGCCGATTATATCAGCTTCGCCGGGGAGGAGGCACCGCGCAATGGTGTCCGGCTGAAGCTGTTCAATCCGCTGCATCCATATATGAAGAAGCATGTGGAGCGCTACGAGGCCCTGCGGATGCTGGAGCCGATTGTGGTGAACGGCTTCCAGGTCTATACCCTGCCGGATCTGGCGGAGATCCGCCGTTACCATCAGGAGCAGCTTGACCTGTTCTGGCCGGAATACCTGCGTAAGCTCAACCCGGAAGTCTTCCGCGTGAACCTGAGTGAACCTTTATGGACACGCAAGCAGCAGCTGATTGCGGAGCATATGATTACGGATATGGAATAGAGCAACATTGATGTATCTAGCAGCCCTCTCAGACCGTGGGAATTCCGCGGCCTGAGAGGGCTTTTATTGGATTTATAGGCTTCAAAGCTATAAAAGTTCAAAAGTTCCTTCTATTACTTTCCGCGCTGAAACGGCTACGCTGTCCTTCTAAGGATGGCGTAGCCGTTACTACTGGTGGATAAGCCCTCCTGTGGTGCGGGAGAGTGTAGGTGGATTTAATCCACTTGCTGATGTGCGGATGAATCGTTATGCGGCAGCAGGTGGATTAACAGCACTTAAAAAGACACATTTTATTCAAACTAGCCGATAAGTATAATAGCAGATGCTGTTTATCCACTTGTTGCGGAACATCCTTCGAAAATCGGCGAAATAAGCTACATTATTCCACTTGCTGATGCGGCGCCCGGGAAATCTTCTGCGCATTCACCCAATTACGGTTCCTCCTCATGTATAGCAGATATTATGTTAAACATAGTAGATTAGTCAGGCCCGCTGCAACTGGCATGATAGGGAGAGGATTCAGCAGCATACGACGGGACCATCTGCTCATTGACAGAAAGCCGCTGGAATAATATATTAAATGTGTTCATATTTACAAATATGGAAGAAAGAGTTCGAATCTTGCAATTCTCTGCCTGATCCACCAACCAACGAGGAGTGAATGGGTTATGAACAAGCAAGGTAAGCGCAAGCTGCACTGGACAAGTCTGATGCTTCTATGTTTGGCTGTCTTCATCCTGCCCGCCGGGTCTGCATTCGCCGCCGTGAACAAGCCGTTCCCGCAGCATACGACCTATACAAGCGGAACCATCAAGCCGAATCATGTAACACAAACCGTACTGGATAATGCTGTGAAGACCAAATGGGATGCCTGGAAGGGGACCTACCTCAAACCGGCCGGAACCGGCAAATATTATGTTAAATATAATTCAGCCGGGGAGACGGTATCTGAAGCGCAGGGTTACGGGATGCTGTTCACCGTCTTAATGGCCGGTTATGAACCGAATGCGCAAACCTATTATAATGGACTCTATAATTATTACAAGGCGCACCCCAGCTCCATTAATCCGTACCTGATGTCCTGGAAACAGAACAGCAGCTTCCAGAATGTCGAAGGCGAGAATTCGGCCACAGACGGTGACATGGATATTGCCTACTCCCTGCTGCTCGCCCACAGACAATGGGGAAGCAGCGGAACCGTTAATTATCAGCAGGCCGCCACCAATATCATCAACGCCATTATGAATAATGATATCAATCAGACCCAGTGGACGATCCGGCTTGGGGACTGGGCGAGCAGCGGCTCCTATAATACTGCCACCCGGCCTTCCGATTTCATGGTGAACCATTTCAAGGCTTTCCAGGCCGCTACAGGGGATGCCCGCTGGCAGAATGTAACGAACAAGACTTACACCTTAATCAACAGCCTCTATACCGGCTATAGCTCCACTACCGGTCTGCTCCCTGACTTCGTTGTCTATTCCAATAATACGTACAAACCTGCTGCGCCGAACTTCCTGGAGTCTGATAACGACGGGGATTATAACTATAATTCCTGCCGTATCCCATGGCGGATTACCACCGACTACTTGCTTACAGGGGATAATCGCGCCTTGTCCCAGCTTACTCAGCTGAACAACTGGATCAAGACCAAGACAAGCAATACGCCCGGTAATATCAAAGACGGCTATAAGCTGAACGGAACCACTTTTGGCAGCTATAACAGCGGCGCATTCTATGCTCCCTTTGGTGTCAGTGCTATGACCTCATCTGCGAACCAGAACTGGCTGAACTCCCTTTGGAACCATACCGCGGGTAGCGCAGCAGAGGATTATTATGAAGACAGTCTCAAGCTGTTCTCGATGATTGTGATGTCAGGCAACTGGTGGGCCTACTAAGCGTTATATAAGCTGAAGACGAGACTCCTTCCTTTACGGACAGGAGTTTCTTTCTTTTGGCAGCATGTACCTGTGATATATATCATTATTTCTGTGATCTTTTTAACATCTTAATTTTTAATTTTATTGCTAAATTAAGGATGACATTCATTTCACATCAAGTATGGAGAATGCAAGATATGTCACTTCGCAGCTTGCACAATCAAGTTACAATCGTTGAAAAAGTCAAAAGGATGTTATTCTTTTTGACCCAAAGAAAGGGGTTATGTCGGTGGTACAATTGCCAATAGTAAATGAGCTCGGATTCTTTGAGATTCGTCTTGAATCCATTGGAGGCCTGGGAGCGAATCTCGCAGGCAAAATGCTGGCGGAAGCGGGAGTAGTCGGCGCAGGACTGAATGGCGTCAGCTTCTCATCGTATGGTTCGGAGAAGAAGGGGTCTGCGGTTAAGGCACATATCCGTTTTTGCGATATGAACACCCATATCCGTGATACCTCCCCGGTAGAGCGTCCGCATGTAGTAGGCGTATTTCATGAAGCACTTGCCAAGACCGTAAATGTAACCAGCGGAATTCATGAACACAGCACCGTTCTTGTGAACTCGGCCAAGACGCCGGAAGAACTCAGAGAGCTGCTGAAGGTGAAGGCCGGTACGATCGCAGTAATTGATGCTACCAGCATTGCGCTCCAAGAAAAGAACCGGGTCAACATGGCGATGCTCGGCGCGCTGTTCCGGCTCTGCCCGTTCCTGGATACGGATATTATGAAGGGCGTTATTGAGAAGTCCCTCGGCAAAAAATATCCGCAGGCCGTTCAGTCAGCCATTACGACCTTTGAACGTGGCTACAATGAAGTGAAATTCATGCAGTTCGAGCTGGCTGCCGGTGACAGTATGCCGCTATATGTGCGTTCCGATATCTCGGCGCTGGGGTATGAGACTCAGCCGATGGGCGGAACGATCACCAATCCGGGCGGCAGCTTCCTGAAGAATCTCAGCATCTCCCGTTCCGGTATGCTTCCGGTCTTCGAGATAGAGACCTGTATCAACTGTGCGCAGTGTGACACGGTATGTCCTGACCAGTGCTTCGTGTGGGAAGAGCGTCCGGACCGCAAGGGCCGTCCGCAGATGTTCCTGCTTGGTATTGACTACCAGTACTGCAAAGGCTGTCTGAAATGTATCGGTGCCTGCCCGACCTCGGCATTATCCAGCATGAGAGAGAAGGAAGGCTTCGCAGACAGTCATAGCGTGAAGCATCAGTTCGATCTGGTAACTCCAGTCTAATATCCGGAAGAGAGGTGGAATGAATTGTGGCTATTGATTATGAAAAAGAAGTAGGCTCCGCCAAGGTAGAGCAGAAATTCCTGTATGAGTCCGGCAATGAAATGGCTGCCTATGCTGCCCATCAGATTAACTATCATGTCATGGGATATTTCCCGATCTCCCCATCGACAGAGGTTGCCCAGTTCCTCGATACGATGAAAGCCAGCGGCCAGCACGATATTATGCTGGTGCCTTCCGACGGCGAGCACAGCTCCGCAGGGATATGCTACGGCGCGTCCACAGCGGGCGGCCGGGTGTTCAATGCAACCAGCGCCCAGGGTTATATGTTCATGCTGGAGCAGCTGCCTGTACAAGCAGGTACGCGGATGCCTATGGTCATGAACCTGGTCTGCCGTTCGATTTCGGGACCGCTCAACATTCACGGTGACCATTCGGACCTGTATTTCGCTCTGAATACCGGCTGGCCGATCCTGATGTGCCGTGATCCGCAGTCGGTCTATGATATGAACCTGATGGCGCTGAAGCTGGCGGAGCATGCCAAGGTCCGCCTGCCGGTGATGGTTGCTTCTGACGGTTATTTTACTTCGCACCAGAAGCGCCGTGTGCAGGCTTTTGCCCACCGCGAGGATGTTCACAAGTTCGTTGGCGAACAACCGCCTGCAGGCTTCACAGATACCCTGGACCGTAACAATCCGGTAACTGTGGGACCTTACATGAACGAACCGGATTACATCAACAACCGCTACCAGCAGTCTGTTGCCATGTACAATGCCGGTGAAGTCTTTGAAGAGATTGCCGAGGAATTCGCGGTATTGACCGGACGCCGCTATGAGATGATCGAGCAGTACCGGATGGAGGATGCCGATGTAGCCGTCTTCCTGATGAACTCCGCTTCGGAGATTATCAAGGATGTGGTCGACCAGCTCCGCGAGCAGGGAATCAAGGCGGGCGCAATCTCCCCGAACATGATCCGCCCGTTCCCGCAGAAGCAGATTGCCGAAGCGCTGAAGCATGTCAAAGCGATCACTGTAGGTGACCGTGCGGATTCCGTCGGCGGACACGGCGGCAACATGGTTAACGAGATTAAGGCCGCACTGTTCACTTACGGCAACACAACCACTAAGGTCATTAGCCGGATCTATGGACTGGGCGGTAAAGACTTCTATGCAGAAGACGGGCACCACTTCTTCCAGCTGGCTATGGATGCAGTCGTAGCGGACCGGGTAGAGATTCCGTTTGACTACTATGGTCATAATCCGGGAGCGCCGGAGAACGCGCCTAAGCGTCTGCTGAAGCCGATGAATTTCGATCTGCTGAAGACCGGCCTGATCACCGTGAGCAAGAATGAAGAGACCGGGAAGCTGAGTGTACGGGTTCCGCCGGTGCGCTCCCTGATGAAGAAGCCAAGACGTCTGTCCCCTGGACACGGCGCATGTCCGGGCTGCGGGATTTTCTCCGGCCTGGAGCTGTTCTTCAAAGGCATTGAGGGGGATATCGTCGCACTCTACCACACAGGCTGCGCCATGGTTACCACTACCGGCTATCCGTATTCCTCCCATAAATCGACGTTCATCCACAACCTCTTCCAGAACGGTGCAGCCACCCTGTCCGGTGTGGTTGAGATGTTCTGGGAACGCAAACGCCGCGGCGAGCTTGACGGTCTGGGCCTGAAGGAGGACTTCACCTTCGTGATGGTGACCGGCGACGGCGGTATGGACATTGGTATGGGACCAGCCATCGGAGCAGCGCTGCGCGGGCACAAGATGATCATCGTGGAGTACGATAACGAGGGCTACATGAATACGGGGGCACAGCAGTCGTACTCCACTCCGCTGGGACACCGTACTTCAACCTCAAGCATCGGCAAAACCCAGCAGGGAAAGCTGACCCAGCATAAGGATACCGCGCAGATTATGGCGGCTACCAATATCCCTTATGTCTTCACAGGCTGTGAAGCTTATCCGCAGGATATGCTGAAGAAGGCCGCCAAAGCCCAGTGGTATGCACAGAATGAGGGCCTGGTGTACGGCAAGATTCTGATTGCCTGTCCGCTCAACTGGATGAGCGAGGACAAGGACGGGACGGATATCGTATCCCTGGCCGTTGAATCCTGCTTTTTCCCGCTCTATGAAGTGGAGCAGGGCATAACCAACATTACGTACAATCCGGAAGACAAGGATAAGCGCGTTGAAGTATCCGCCTGGCTGAAGACGATGGGCAAAACCCGTCACCTGCTGAAGCCGGAGAACGAACCGGCCCTGCGCAGCTTCGAGGGTGAAGTACAGCGCCGCTGGAGCCGTCTCAAAGCGAAACACGAGCATCCGGGTCTATAAGGCTTAACCGGAGCATCACTATAATAAGCAATCGTATCTATCCGCCCGGCAGAGATTCTCTGCCGGGCTATTTGCTGTTGTGGAGATCTGCCGGTCAATAATGGTACCTCAAAAATAACTATTTATTAAAACACTTTTATAAAGTATTATAATAACGAGGTGGAAAGCAGATGAAGAAAATTGGCGGCAATGCAGTGGTGATGCGCGAGGTAAATAGCAATCTGGTGCGGCAGGTGCTGAAGGAACACGGGCAAGCGACCAAACGGCAGATTGCCGATAGCTGCGGTCTTAGTGTCGTTACGGTTGGAACCGTACTGCAGATTCTGGAGGCGCAGAATGAGGTGCTGCCGGGAGAACTCATGGCTTCAAGCGGCGGGAGACCGGCCCAGCAGTACATATACAATGACGAATACGCGCTGGCGCTGATCTTGTTCACCCATGAAGAGCAGGGTGTGATTGCTATTCACAGAACGGTCGTCACGCTTACCGGCCGCAAGCTGCTGGAGGACAGCATAGAGGTCTCAGGGGTGGACCTGGCGGTCTTTGAAGCGGTTATCGACCGCTCGCTGGAGCTGTACTCCTCCATACAGGCCATCGGACTGGGGCTGCCCGGCTCGGAAGTGGACGGCATCCTGGCGGTATCCGATTACGAAGCGCTGCGCGGAGTAGCGGTGGCCGAGCATTTCCGGCAGCGTTACGGCAAACCTGTAATCATAGAGAATGACGTTAACGCAGCCGTTATCGGTTATTGCCGCCGGATGAAGGAGGAGGCAGCTTCGGTTATTTATCTGTATTTCCCGGACCGCTATCCGCCGGGGGCCGGGATATTCATCGGCGGCAAGCTGTACAAGGGAAAACGCGGCTTCGCCGGAGAGGTGGCCAACATTCCGCTCGGTCTTCCTTGGGGAGACAGCGGACTTATGGCATCCTTCGGCCAGCTTGCCGATGCAATTGCCAAGCTGGCCGTGGCTGTCAGCAGTGTTCTGAATCCGGATATTGTGGTGCTGTACGGCAGCTTCCTGCACGAAGAACTTCTTGAGGCGGTGGAGGGCAACTGCAAGAGCTTGCTGCCTGCCCCTGCCATTCCACAGGTAAGAAGGTCCAATGATTTCGCCGCTGACTATATTCAGGGCATGATTGTTCAGACGCTGGGGACATTGGAGCAAAGACTGTTTTTAACGAAAATTGAAGGTTAGGCGGGGGAAACATGGCAACGGTATTTTTAATTATCATTTATTTGGCCTTCATCAGCTTGGGGCTGCCGGATTCAATGCTGGGCGCAGCCTGGCCGATTATCAGACTTGATTTCGGGGCGCCGGTGGAGACAGCCGGACTCCTGTCGATGATTGTGGTCGCGGGGACCATTATATCAAGCTTGGCGAGCGGCATGGTGCTGAAGCGGCTTGGCACGGGAATGGTTACTTTTATCAGTGTGGCAGTAACCGCCCTGGCCCTGCTCGGCTTCTCTTATTCCTCTTCGGTCCTCTGGGTGGCTGTGCTTGCCCTGCCGCTGGGGCTTGGGGCCGGTTCTATTGATACAGGGCTGAACAACTATGTGGCTACCCATTACAAGGCGCATCATATGAGCTGGCTGCACTGCTTCTGGGGAATCGGGGCGATGCTCGGGCCGATCCTGATGTCGCGTTACATTGCGAACGGGGAATCCTGGAGAACGGGATATTTTGCCGTAAGTATGATTCAGTTTGCGCTTGTGGTGCTGCTGTTCTTCAGTCTGCCGCTGTGGAAAAAGGCAGGTAAGAGCAGCAGCACCCAAGCTGCGGAAACGCTGGCCGAGGTTGACTCAGGGCCGGGTGCCGTCCCTGCTGCGGGGAATGTGCTGCGGATCAAGGGCGTGAAGCTGGCGATGATTACCTTCCTGTTCTATTGCGGAGTAGAAGCAACAGTGGGGCTGTGGGGCAGCAGTTATCTGGTTAATGTCAAGGGGATAGCGCCGGCAACGGCGGCCGGATGGGTCTCGCTCTATTACGGCGGAATCACGGCCGGGCGGCTGATCACCGGCTTCATCACCTTCAGATTCAGCAACCGTACCCTGATCCGCGGCGGGCTGGTGATTTCCATGGCGGGTGCGCTGCTGCTGGCTTTGCCGCTTCCGGCTGTCTTTTCGCTGGTTGCTTTTATTCTGATAGGACTGGGCTCGGCACCGATCTTCCCCTGTATGCTTCATGAGACCCCGGCCCGGTTCGGGCAGGAGAATTCTCAGAGAATTATGGGTTATCAGATGGCTCTGGCGTATACCGGCGGTGCGTTTCTGCCTCCGCTGCTTGGCTGGGCGGCGGCACGCAGCACCTTCATGATTCTTCCGCCGGTAATGATTGGGTATATTATACTTATGATGCTGAGTTCAGAGCAGATCAACCGTATGATGAACAAACGACAAGAAGAGGTGAGCCTGTAATGAGATTCATCGAGTGGCAGAATGGAGTATGGAGTCATGAGCCGGTATCCAGTGTGGCCCTGGCGGATCAGCTGGTGGCGGAAGCCGTGGAGGGCAGTGATTATTGGCAAAAGACGATGTACGGCTTCCAGCATGACAACGGTCATGCGCTGCTTGCTCCCTGGGAGAGAGAGGAGGCGATGGAGGTCAGCTTCACGCTGGACGGGTTCACGGAACTCTATGACCAGGCAGGTATTATGCTGTGGCACAGCGAGGACCAGTGGATCAAAGCCGGGATCGAGCTGAATGACGGTGTCCCGCATGTGGGTGCAGTGGTCACTGACGGTTACTCTGACTGGTCGCTGTCTCCTGTCCCCGAATGGGCGGGGGAGGAGATCACCCTGCGGGCTTCGCGGATGAAGGACGCGGTGATCCTCAGGGCGAGAACCGGGAATCATCCATGGCGGACGATCCGGGTCGCCCGGTTTCCCTATGAGACCGGCAGCCAGGCCGGGCCGTTCCTGTGCGCTCCGACGCGGGCAGGCTTTCAGGTCACCTTCACCCGCTGGGCGGCTTCCGCACCTGATATAGATGTCCATACAGACCCGCCTGTGCGGTAGAAGAATATTATATGCTCAAAAAAGGCAAAACCACCGTCCGCGCCTGTATGAAACGCGCAGCGGTGGTTTTGCCTTTTTCAGTTATCTATCCTAAGGGACAGAGGCAGATTATCTTCTTCTGCTGCGCACCATTGCGGTAGGACCGCACATTTCATCCCGGACGGAACAAGTGTAGATATGGTGAGGGACCGGAACACAGTGGTGGCGTCTGACGACCTCGACATGGTGGACTACCTGGACCACCTGGGGATGATAGTAATCTTCATAGACAACCTGTGTAGGATCTGTAACCGTTTCAACAGGACATTTCGGACAGTTTCTCATGACACTCAGCTCCTTCGTATTGGACTTATGCCAGTATACGCAGGATACAGGAGCCTGCTTGTTCATTCGTCTATATTCTTGAATAAATAGGTATCCGGCTATAACGGTCCTTCAGGACCTCTTGTAGATCTCCCGCATGACATGGCGCAGCTCGGGCAGAATCAGCCGTTCCATAGCCAGCTTGATCGCCCCTGTCGAGCCGGGCATGGAGAAGACGGCGGTGCTGCCGATCGTCCCGGCAATCGCCCGGCTGAGCATGGCGGCAGAGCCGATATCCTCGGTGAAGCTGAGCAGCCGGAAGATCTCCCCGAAGCCCGGCAGCGACTTGTCCAGCAGGGAGGCTACCGCCTCATAGGTAGTGTCGCGGGGCGATATGCCTGTCCCTCCGGTCAGAAGTACGGCCTCTATGCCGGAATGGACGGAGTTTTTGTAGACCAGCTCACGGATATCCTCATAATCATCCTTGACGATGGTATGGCCGATCACGGTATACCCTGCACCTTCCAGCAGACTCCGGATCAGCGGTCCTCCGGTATCCGTCTCCAAAGTCCGTGTGTCCGAGACCGTAATGATGTAACAAGCTACTGAGTCCGGGGCTTCGCTCCGGTGTTCTTCAACGGAAGATATACGAACCAGCTCCTTCTGAATAGGGTGAACAGCTTATAACCCCCATGATAGGGGATGGAACCGGCAATGACAAGTTCCGGGCCCACTCCGCAACATGCTTCTCAGGCAGGGCCGCCTTGCACAGAGGCGATCATTGTAGTACACTCGCTACCATAACCGATTGAGGCAGGGAGAGAGAGAAATTGGAACAGTCATTACCAGTATATATATTGTCGGGTTTTCTCGGCAGCGGCAAGACCACACTACTGCAGCGTCTGCTGGATCATTGGACCCTTCAGGGCCTCCGGCCGGCGGTGATCATGAATGAGCTGGGCGAGGTGAATCTGGATGGCCTGCTCGTAGAGCAGTCTGTACCGATGGCAGAGATGCTGGGCGGTTGTATCTGCTGTACGAGCCGCGGGGATCTAAGCACCGAGCTGACCACACTGGTCAAAAAAGAATCGCCGGATGTGGTCATCATCGAGGCCACTGGCGCCGCCAATCCGCTCGAGATTGTTGATGCGGTTACGGAGACTTCGCTGTATCAGCAAGTGGAGCTGAAGGGCCTGATTACCGTCGTTGATGCTGCCCATCTTCTGGAGCTGTACCGCTCCCAGCAAGGGGCTACCTACCGCCTGATGCAGGAGCAGATCCGCTGCGCATCTGTCCTGATCCTGAACAAGACGGACCGGATTGAGGCGGAGGAGATTGCCGAGATCTCGGAGGTGCTGCGCAAGTGGAATGCTTATGCGGAGATTCTGCCTGCGGTACGCTGTGAGCTGGAGCCTGAGCTTCTGCTGGGCAGTGTAGGCGGCGTTATCATGGAAGACCGGCCTGCGGATGAGGCGGTGGACGATGGTTCTGAGCGGCCGCTGCACTCTTCACATGATCATGTGATGGCTTATACGCATTATTTCAAGAATCCCGTGAACAGTGAGGAATTTGAACGGTTTGTGAAGGAGCTGCCGCGGGATGTGTACCGGGCCAAGGGGATCGTCACCTTCAATGATACCTCTAGCCGTTTTTTGTTCCAGTATGCTTACAGGGAAGCGGATTTCATGAAAATCACGCCTCAGGGTGAGGTGCCTGATGTTGCTGTATTTATCGGAGAGCATTTCTCGTCCGGTGAGCTCCGCACGGGGCTTCTACGGCTGGAGAAACGCCTGTTAACAAGACCGGCTGCGGTCAAAAGAAGCCTGTAGCTGAACGCTGCGGCTCTTCGCAAATCATGGTTCGTTCTTATTCTTGCAGGTTAATACATTGGCATACCCTATAATAATTGCAGGAGGTTGTAAGGCTATGACCCGAATTCAATATCAGGAATGCATTGATGCTTGTATGAAATGTATGGATGCCTGTAACTATAGCTATGTCTCAAGCCTGAAAGAATATGATCTGGCTGATCTGCGGGAGAGCATCCAGCTGGACCGTGAATGCGCAGACATCTGTTCCTACGCCATCCAGGCAATGACACGCAGAAGCCCGTTCGTGGCAGAAATCCTCAAGCTTTGCGCAGATATCTGTGACCGCTGTGCGGATACAAGCAGCAGACATCAGCATAACCATTGCCAGGAATGTATCAATGCCTGCCGAAATGCAGCCATGGCCTGCAGACTGGTCAGTGAAGCTGTTGAAGTATACGCCTGACATCTCCCTTTAGGACTTCCATATACGGAATCTGATACTTAACAAGAACCAGGGCGGCTGCGGATTCATTTCTGCATGGCTCTGGTTTTTTGCATAGGCGTGTGAATGGCGTGTGAATGGTATGATTCTGTGAAATTTAAAAGGAGAACAGGGGTCTTCCGGCGAATGTAGTTTTAGAAGAATATTCTGGCTGCTATTCCATGTGGCCATGGCCTTGCGCCAGTTGAAGGAGGCCTGGAAGTCACGAATGGATCACCGCTAATTACACTTACCCGGGGGACCAAGTTATATAGAGGCCGTCCGGTTGTGAATGACATATCTATGAGGGTCCGCCCCGGTACGGCTACGGCTCTGATCGGCCGGAATGGCTCGGGCAAGAGTACGCTGCTCTCCATACTCGCCGGGCTGGTGAGGTTGTCCTCTGGTGTACTTACAACTGGCCGTCCAGGGCTGACCACGGGTTATGCCCCTGAAGCATTTCCTGCTTTGAAACTAACGGCAGAAGACTACCTGCGCGGTATGGGCCGTATAGCTGGACTCTGCGAGGCGGCTGGAAGGTCCCGGGTAAGCGAACTGCTGGCAACCTTCGGCCTGGATTCGTTCCGCAGCCGGAAGCTGGCTGGCTTCTCCAAGGGAATGCTGCAGAAGGTTAATCTGATCCAGAGTCTGCTGATCCGGCCGCAGCTGCTGCTGCTGGATGAGCCGATGTCCGGACTGGACCTGCCGGCACAGCATACGCTTCTAGATTTGCTCCAGGAGCTGAAGAGAGAGGGGACCGCACTCGTCTTCTCTGTACACGAGCCGCAGATCATTGAGGCCATGGCGGATGACTTATATGTTCTGCAGGAAGGGCAGATGCTGCGGACGATTCATGGAGCCGAGAATCTGCGGAGTGCGCCTGCAGTATACATTGTCTACACAGAGTTGCACCCAGTGGCGCAGCAGGCAGTGAAGGCTGTGCCGGGAGTACGCACGATGCAGCCAGCGCCGGATTTATCAGGAATTTCCTGTACAGGATTGACTGTAGATCAGAAGATGTCAGATACCTGCCTCCAGCAGATTCTTGCCGCAGGCGGTTCCATAGTTTCGGTGAAGCCTCTTGGAGGATTGGGTGACCTGACCGAGTGGATGGACCCCAAGGATCAGATCGGGAGTGGACGCGGGTGAGAGGTCTAATCGGCTATTTTTTGCGCAGTTACAGTGTCTCGCAGCGGTTCTTCGGTCCGGTTGCCGGTATTGTGATTGCAGTATTAATCCTGTATTCCTATAAGCCGAATCCTGTCATGAACAGCTACTCGGCCACAGCAGTATTTCTATTCGTGGCCTGTGCCTGGCTCGGGTTAAGCTTCCTGAACCATGAGCATGCCGTGCAGAAGCAGGTGGTTATTGTCCAGCTCCGGAGTGCCCGCCGTTACAGCATCGGCGCTATTCTTACACTGGCCCTGCTAACCCTGCTGCTGGATCTCGTCATTGTTATGTATCCGAATATGAACGGAAGCTTCAATGAACCGGCCGGGCTTGGCCGGATCGTGCTTGCTTTTGCCGGACATGCTCTGCTTGGATGGTTAGGAATCACGCTCTCCCTCTATCTGCAGTCCTCGTGGGTACCCAAAGCCAGCTACGCCGCGGGAATGATGCTCATCCTCATCGTTCTGTCCATTAGCGCCAGCAAAGTGGCTGAGCTGGTGCCCGGACCCATTGTAGGTGTGCTCCTGCCGCCGGTATTCCCGGTAATGGACGCGATGATGAATGCAGATGCGCTGCCGGTGTTGTCCGTGCTTCGCACCTATGCCCACGCGTTGGTATACATATTATTGCTGGCCGGATTCTATATTTATCGTTCGGGCCGCATGGATTATAACCGGACCACATGAGATTCAATCTATACAGCACAAATAACCAGATCAAGAACGGGAGGAACGATGAAGGATACACAACTACCGGAGAGTGAACAATCCAAAGAGCTTTTTGCTTATTTCGGGCTGGCCGTCTATTATTGCCAGGCGCTGGAACAGCAATTGACGAATCTGCTGCTGCTGACGAAGCTGTCGCAGGGCAAGATGCCAACAGATGCCGAAATCGCGGAACTATACCAACGTAAGCTTAGCAATTCACTCGGCCAACTCATCAAAGAAATCCAGCATCACTTCCCATTCTCTGAGGAAGAGACCAGTCAATTACAGGCCGTATGGAAAGAACGCAATCATATTGTCCATGATTATTTCAAGGAGCGGATACAAGAGACCTTCACACCGGCAGGAAGAGCCCATATGATCCGTGAATTGAAACGCTTCAAGAACAAGGCGAGCAGACTGGAGATCAAGCTGCAGGGTTATTGTACGGAGATGTACAGCAAGCTGGGACTTGAAGAAGAGCAAATGCAATAAGAGCAAATCTAGTGAAAGATCAGAGCTATAGCTTCCGATCCTTAAGAGACTCCCTTCCCGCAGATGCCTTGCGGTGAAGGGAGTCTCTTAACGCCTGTGTATTCACGGGGATGCGGACAGCGCAGACTCAAGCTCCTGAAGCCCGCACGAGTGGACGACATCCGGCGCGAACCGGATACCGGATGCTCCGGTTGAACGTTGCAGGGAGGAGAAGGCTTGCGTCAGCGCAGGAAGCATTCCGTGCTCAAGTGCTTCTCCGGCTTCCCACCACCAGCGGGCGATGGTAAGGATTCCTGTCTTCTTATTCATCACCGGTTCCAGCCGCCCGATGAAGCGGTCGCCGTACAGGAGAGGAAGAACATAATATCCATATTCCCGCTCCAGCACCGGCTTATAGACCTCCCAGCGGTAATGAAAGCCGAACAGCTGGCGGATCAGCTCTCTGTCCCACAGCAGATTATCGAGCGGGGCAAGTGCCGCAGCGAAGGCAGCCGCTTGCGGATCACGGGCCTGTGGCCCGGACGGGGATTCGTCTGCACCCGCAGTGTCTTCCTCCAATAATAACGATTCAAGCTGTGGAGCATCTGCTGTGCGGATATACAGCGGGAGCTTGATATCCTCAATCCGCACCTCCCGGAGCTTATCCTTCAGCAGGAGGCGCTGCACGGCAGCCGTCCGCTCCTTGCTCTTCAGGTCGGCAATGCCGAGCCAGCCGTCCCCGGACCGGTTCCATTGCAGGCCGATGCTGCCAATCCGGCGAAGTACATACCAGTCATGATACTGGTCCGTCGTTACGTTGGGATCGTCTGTATGAAGCAGTTCCGGGGGCAGCAGCTTGGTCGTGTAGTCGTAATACCGGCGGGTATGCACCCGGTGATGGATGGATAACTCTCCCCGGAAATACATGCTCTCCATGGCAGCCCGGGAGAGTCTTGCCGGAGCCCAGGACCAGTCGATCTTCTCTTTGCTCGCAAGATCCAGCGAGGAGAGCGGCCCGCGTGCATCCAGCTCTTCGCGGACATGAGTAATCATAGCGGCCATAGCTTCATTGTTCTGATGCCGGAGCGCTGCCGCTTCCCGGAGCCGATGGAAATACGGCCAGTCTTCTGTACAGTAGATCGACATGTTCTTATCCCAGCCGTCAATCAGCAGTCTGTCCTTATAGAGCAGTTCAGAGGCCATCACCGGTGTGAAGCCGGGAATTCTGGCCTGCAGGACAAGCTCATGATTATGACCGGCTATGCTGAGCGGATCATACTGGATACAGCCCACATGACGGACGAAATCATAGATACTACTCTTGCCCTCCGGCAATCCACCCGCTACCAGGCGCTGATGGCGCAGGAGGAACAGCCGGGCTTGCCGCTTGCTGAGACTGTAGGTAATCATATCCGTCACCTCATCCATAATTATGTATTGTTCCTATTATACAGAACGAATGTTCTGATATCAAGCGAACAACACCCCCTGACGCAACATCGCATCAGGGGGTGTTGTTCATACAAGTGACCGGCGGCAGAGGCTGCCCGCCAGGAGGTTAGATCTGCTCCAGCGAAGGCCGGAGTCCGGCAGCAGCATCAGCGGATACAGGAGCAGAGGCAGGCTCTGTTGAGCCGTTCCCGGCACCGGCACCGAGCTGAAGCTGGTACATGCGGAAGTATCTGCCGCCCAGCGCCATCAGCTCATCATGACTGCCGCGTTCGACAATCTGGCCCCGGTGGAGCACCAGAATCTGATCCGCACTGCGGATCGTCGACAGGCGGTGGGCAATGATGAAGGTGGTCCGGCCTTTTTTCAGCACCTCCAGCGCCTGCTGGATCACGCTCTCAGTCTCGGTGTCAATATTGGATGTGGCCTCATCCAGAATCAGGATGGCCGGATCGAAGGACAACGCTCTGGCGAAGGAGATCAGCTGCCGCTGCCCGGCGGACAGGGTGCTTCCCTTCTCAATGACCGGTTCATCGAAGCCTTGCGGCAGATGGGCCAGTAATTTATCGGCTCCTACCTCGCGCAGAGCACGTTCGACGCGCTCACGGGAGATCCGTTCATCCCCCAGACTGACATTGGAGGCAATCGTTCCGGTGAAGAGGTAAGGGTCCTGCAGTACGATGCCCATATGACTGCGCAGCCACTGCTTCGGCAGATCTGTGACCTCCTGACCGTCAATCGTGATGCTTCCGCGCTGCGGGTCATAGAACCGGAACAGCAGATTAATGATGGAGCTTTTGCCTGAGCCGGTATGACCGACAAGGGCGACGGTTTCGCCAGGACGCGCCTCGAAGGAGATATCGCGCAGGACGAAGTCTTTTTTATAGGCAAAGGAGACATCCTTGAATACGACATTTCCCTTGTAACGCGGCATCGAACCATCGGTGACCGGCTCTCCCGGCTCATCCATAAGCGTGAACACACGGCCTGCGGAGACCATCGAGCTGTCGAGATTCGCAAGCTGGTTGACCATACCTGTGATGGGCTGGAACATCCGTCCCAGGACATCGACGAAGGCATAGAGTACGCCAAGCGATACGAAGGTGGAGCCATCCAGACTGCCGAAGCCGAAATACCACAGCACCAGCACGAAGGATAGACTGCGCAGGGAATTCACCAGATTGTGCGAGGTGAAGGCATTCAGGTTCAGCATTTTGTTCTGATATTTCAGATAATCATCATTCAATTGTTCGAATTCAGCGCTGCTCTGCTTCTGGCGGCGAAAAATCCGGATAATGGACATGCCCTGAATGGATTCGTTGATAATGGCGTTAATTTCACTTAGGCGTGAACGGATGATCGTATTGTATTTGGTTGCTATCTTGCGGTAGAGCACAATCCAGAGAATAATAATCGGCACGATGAACAGGCTGACCAGCCCCAGCTTCACATCCAGCAGGAACAGGGCCACATAGACACCGGCGATATTGATAATCCCTGTAGCGAAGTTGGATAACACGGCAATGAACAGGTCCTTGACCGCTTCCGTATCGTTGGTTACCCGGGAGACTACCTTGCCGGCGGGCAGATTATCGAAGAAATATACCGGCAGGCGCTGGATATGGGCGTATACATCGGTCCGCAGCTTACGGATGACCTGATTGGCGGACGATTGCAGCCAGTAGGTTTTGCCGAATTCCGCAATGATGGAGATGACCAGGAACATGGCGTATAGCGCCACTAGTTCATAGATTCCGGGCAGCTCGGGCTTATAAAAGGAGAACAGATCATCGGCCGACAGTCTGACGGCCGGATAGACCGTGGTCTGATCCCCGTATTTGATCTGGAGCTTCCCGTCCGCGAAGCTCCGCTCACCTTCGGCCTGCGGGACAGCTTCGTTGATGAAATAGAAGCTTCTGCCTGCCTGAAGCAGGCGGACTTCATGGCCCTTGGCTTCCGTAGGTTCGAAGCGGTCACCGCGTTTGTAGTAAGTGTTGTTATATTCAGCAGCTTCCTCCGGGGAGGCGGTCTGGAAATAAGGCTTCTCAATCGCCAGCAGGTGATTGTCGATCATGCTCTTGGCGATAAAAGGCCCTGCCAGCTCGGCCGCTACCCCGATGGTGAGGAGCAGAAGGGCTGCGATGAAGGTCTTTTTGGCGGTCAGTGCATATTGCAGCAGACGTTTGCCTGTACTCTGTGTCAACGGTGACACCTCCTGTGTATGGTTATTCATTCGTCAGGTTATTCTCCACCTGCTGGCGGTCGAACTGCTCGCGGTACCAGCCGTTCAGTTCCAGCAGCTCCTGGTGCGTACCCTGCTCTGTAATATGCCCGCCTTCGAGCACAACGATCAGATCGGCATGTTCGATCGCCGAGAGGCGGTGGGTGGAGATGAGCGTGGTTTTGCCGCTGCGCTCTTCGCGGATGTTCTCGATGATCTTCGCTTCGGTCCGCGCATCCACGGCAGACAGGGCATCATCGAGAATCAGAATATCGGGATTGGCGATGAAGGCTCTGGATATGGATACCCGCTGCTTCTGACCTCCGGAGAGGGATACGCCGCGTTCTCCAACCATTGTATCCAGCCCGTCGGACAAGGTGACGAGGTCATCCTGGAAGGCTGCGGCGGTAATTGCCTGCATGATACGCTCATCGCTCGCGCCGGCATGGCCGAACTGGATGTTCTCACGCACCGATTTGGAGAACAGAATCTGCTCCTGCGGTACATAGCCCATCCAGCTGTGCAGCTGATCCAGGGCAATCTGGCTGATCGGTACACCGGAGATCAGAATCTCGCCGGTACCAGCCGGATATTCATGAAGTAGTTGCTTCAGCAGCGTCGATTTGCCGCTGCCGGTCCGTCCGACCACGCCAAGGGTCTGGCCTTGGGACAGGGATAAGCTGACTCCGCTCAGATTGTCGATGGTAGAGGTCGGGTAACGGAAGGTTACATCTTTCAGTTCAATGGATGTTGGATTCGCCACGGCAACCGGATGAGCGGCATCCTTAACATCCGGTTTCGCATGCAGCGTCTCGTCGATCCGCTCAAGCGACGCACCGCCGCGCTGCATAATATTAATCAGCTCACCGATGGCGAACATCGGCCAGACGATCATCCCGAGATACATATTGAAGGAGACCAGATCCCCAAGAGTGATTTGATTGCGGAATACAAGGAAGATTCCGTAAGTCAATGCGATAATGTAGCTGAGGCCCACGCAGAAGCGGATGGTCGGCTCGAAGAAAGCATCGACCCGGGCTACAGCCATATTCTTGCGGTACACATCCTCAGTAATGTCAGAGAAGCGCTTCTCGTCATGCCGTTCCTGCACATAGGCACGGATCACGCGGATACCGGATACCGATTCCAGCACCTGGTCGTTCATGTCGCCGAAGGCGTCCTGTGCCAGACTGTACCGGTCATGAATGGCTTTGCCGTAGAAGACCATGGCAATTGCAATCAGCGGAAGCGGGATGACGGCGGCCAGCGTCAGCTTCCAGCTGACCAGGAAGCCCATGGCGAACAGGACAACCGTGAGATACACGGTCGAGTCGACCAGGGTAAGCATCCCGAAGCCCACAGTGGCGGATACCGCGCGGATATCATTGGTGGCGCGGGCCATCAGATCGCCGGTACGGTTACGCTCGAAGAAGGCGGGGGTCATGGTCATGAGATGATTCATGAAGCGCGAGCGCAGCAGACGCTCCACCAGATTCGATCCCCCAAACAGCTTGTGCATCCATATGTAGGTGATCCAATAAATAATCAGCAGCATAAGTACGATCATACCGATATATTTCATTAGTGAGCCTGCTGTGATAGCACCGCTGACAATATCGTCAATAGCGTTGCCCAGGAGGCGTGGAGGCAGCAGTTCCAGCACACCTACCACAATAAGGAGAATAAGGCCGATAGCATAGCGCCTTTTTTCCCGGCGGAAGAACCAGCCGAGGTTGCGAAGTACAGAGAACAAGGGAAATCCCTTCCTTTCGTGTTGAGAATAGTGGTTGGCCGGCTTGATTAACGGAACATTCTGGGTTATAAGGCAGCGGATCGCTCTCTCCAAGCATGCAAAAAAGCGTACCATCCGAAAACGGATGATACGCCTGTAATTACGACTATCATGTCCACGGTGCTTATAGGCAGCACAGAGACATGTAAGAGATACGTTTAGCCTGTTCTCATACGGCACGCATAACACGCATGATGATCAGGAATTCTCCACTGCCAGGGCTGCTTCGGTATTCAGTTGAGTGTTGTTTCCAACAATAGTGGCGAGGTATACCATATCCATGTTAAACACCGAGATCACCCTTTCTTAGTTTTGGTAATAACTTGAAGACGTTTCGTTATGTTCAGAGTTTATCATCACACTTTAAGAATTGTCAAATGTATTTTTGAACAATCTGCGAAAAAAGCAGGCGATTTGGTGAATTGAAGTTTTTTGAGTATGATGGGAGTATACGGGAGGAGTGGAGAGAGATGAACATGTTAATTAGCCCTGAAGCAGCCGCCTGGTTCAAGCGGGAACTGAGCCTCCAGGATGGAGCGCATATCCGTTTGTTCCCCCGGTATAGCTCGGGCGGCGGACTGCATCCCGGCTTCTCGCTGGGAATCGCAACCGAACAGCCGGGACGACCCGCCGTTCAGTTTGAACAGGGCGGCCTGATTTTCTACATGGAAGAGCAGGATTTGTGGTATATGGAGGGGTACAGCCTGTCCATTGTCTATGTAGAAGCTGAGGATGATATTGAATATAAGTACGAGCCCGTGCCGGTGGCATAAGGGACATAGCTGGAGGGCAGATCCCGGCACTGCCGGGATTCGCCGCTTGAAGCCCTTGCCGTGAGGCAAGGGCTTTTACATGGAGACAGGGCACCGGGGTAAGATGCTGCCTGATTAACCATATGGGGCATTAGTGGGAGCTGCGGAAGGTCTCTTCCTCCATGGCGAATTCGAAATCATCAATGTCATACACCTGAACCGGCACACCGCCTTCGATAATGCGCTGGATCAGCTCGAACTGGTCGGTCAGAATCGGCACCTTCTCACGCTGGGAGGCCAGCAGCAGCTCTGTCTCAATCGGATCGAACGCTTCCCCGTAGGAGGCATTGTCGATGCTGTTGATGATGGTAATCTGCGCGTGTCCGCCCAGGAGAATGCCGGAGCTTTTGGCCCAGGGAATATTCAGGCAGCGATTGATCTTCTTGGCATTCAGCGGCTCCTCGAAATAATTGATCAGCTCGCGGATTCTGAGTCTTACATGCTGGTCATCGTTCGCCTGGCTCATTACCGGCTCATCACTGTCCCGCAGCTCGTAGAGCTCCATAATTGTCGTATAAGGCACTATATATTCTACAGGGCTCCGCGGGACGAGAAGCTGGCCGTAAATCGCCATCATGACGGCTTCCGTCACAAATTGTCTGGGCATCATTATCCTCCTGAATTTCGGTACTGCAATCGTGACTAGATCATACAAATGGAAACGGAGGAGCCATCCTTAGAGGGAAGGGTTCCGTTTCAGCGGGAAATAGAAGGAGAAGTCTTTAGGCTCAGCCAGTAGATCCTTATATTTTATAAAAACACTGCAGAGCGCAAATGTCAACTGTGCCCTGATGAAGAATGAATTGGAAAGGACCTGACATCCTGTGAAACAATGGAAATCCTATTATACGTTCGTACGGCCTTATATGAAATGGATTGTGCTCACGCTGATTATCGGAATGATTAAGTTCAGCATCCCGCTGACGCTGCCGATGATTCTGAAATATGTGGTGGATGAGCTGCTGGGCAATCCTGCGCTGTCCATGGCGGAGCGGGTAACGAAGCTGATGACGGTGATCGGCGGCGCTCTGATTCTGTTCGTGATTATCCGCGGGCCGGTCGAGTATTACCGCCAGTATTTTGCCCAGCTCATTACGAGCAAGGTTCTCTTCGATATGCGCAACAAGCTCTACGGGCATCTGCAACGGCTGTCGCTGCGCTATTACCAGAATACGAAGGTAGGCGAGGCCATATCCAGATTCATTAACGATGTGGAGCAGTCGAAGAATCTGGTTGAAGTCGGAATGATGAACGTCTGGCTGGATATGTTCACCCTGCTGTTCGCGCTTGGCTTCATGCTCTATCTGAATCCGGTGCTGACGCTGGTGGCTATTGCGATTCTGCCGCTCTATGGCATTGCCGTGAATACGCTGTACAAACGCCTCAAGGTGCTGACCAAAGACCGGTCTCAGGCACTTGCGGTGATTCAGGGCTACCTGCATGAACGGATTCAGGGGATTGCGGTCATCCGCAGCTTCACGATGGAACGGGTGGACCAGCAGCAGTTCGAGGACATCAACGGGAGGTTCCTGGAAAAAGCGCTGGCGCAGACGCGCTGGAACGCCTTCACCTTCGCCATTATCAACACCCTGACCGATATTGCGCCGTTGCTGGTCATCGGATATGGGGGATATCAGGTCATCCAGGGGAATCTGACCCTCGGTACCTTCGTGGCCTTCTTCGGGTATCTGGACCGGATGTATGCGCCGCTGCGCCGTCTGATCAATTCATCGACTGTTCTGACCCAGGCCTCCGCATCGCTTGAACGTGTCATGGAGCTGCTCAATGAACCGTATGATATTGTCGATGCACCAGGAGCCAAGCCGCTGCTGAAGGCTGCCGGAGAGATCGAATTCCGCAAGGTATGGTTCAAATATAATGATGAGAACGAGTGGGTGCTGCGGGATATTAATCTCAGTATTGCTCCCGGGCAGACGGTGGCTCTGGTCGGGATGAGCGGAGGCGGCAAATCTTCGCTGATCAGCCTGATCCCGCGCTTCTATGACATCAATGAAGGCAGTCTGCGCATGGACGGTCAGGATATCCGCGGGCTGACCCAGGAGAGCCTGCGGCGGACGGTGGGGATGGTACTCCAGGATAATTTCCTGTTCAGCGGCTCCGTGCGCGACAATATTCTGTTCGGTAACCCGGAAGCGAAAGAGGAGGATATCGTCAAGGCTGCTATCTCCGCCAATGCCCATGACTTCATCATGCAGCTGCCGGAAGGCTATGATACCGAGGTGGGGGAACGCGGAGTGAAGCTGTCCGGAGGACAGAAGCAGAGAGTGGCGATTGCCCGTGTATTCCTTAAGGACCCCAAGGTGCTGATTCTGGATGAAGCGACTTCGGCGCTGGATCTGGAATCCGAGCATTTGATCCAGCAGGCGCTGCAGGCGCTCTCTTCCGAGCGTACGACCCTGATTGTGGCTCACCGGCTGTCTACAATTACCCATGCCGATCAGATTGTTGTGCTGGAGAATGGTGAGATCAGCGAACGCGGAACCCATGAGGAGCTGATGGGGCTGGAAGGAAGTTATGCCCGGCTGTTCAACGTGCAGCGGCTGGATGCTTAAGGGGCGGTCCGGGTAAAAATCAACGGGGGAGGTGGATAAACTCGCCTGAGGCTGGTACGAAGGTACTTGGGCGAAATGTATGCGGAAAACCGAATACATTCTGCTGGTATGAAGGTAATCGGGCGAATGTATGCGGAAAACCGAACACAATGTGATGATACGAAGGTAATCGGGCGAATGTATGCGGAAAACCGAACACAATGTGCTGATACGAAGGTAATCGGGCGAATGTATGTGGAAAACCGAACACAATGTGCTGGTATGAAGGTAATCGGGCGAATGTATGCGGAAAACCGAATACAACATGCAGGCGCTAAGGTCATTGGGCCCTATGTATGGGAAAAACAAAACAAAGGGTAGCCCCAAGCAGCCATTTCACGGCTTCTGGGGCTACTCTATTTTTCTCTGGAATGAATGCCGTCCTTTAAGAGGACGACGAAGCTGTTTCTACTTGCTGAGGGACCGGCCCTCCCTTACATCCGGCCGATCAGCAGCGACAGGATTCCGGCGGCAATCAGCGGTCCGACCGGAACGCCTTTGAACAGGGCCACGCCGAGCACGGTTCCAATGAGCAGTCCGGCCACAATGGTCGGCTGGCTGCCCATGAGCGCCGCTCCGCGTCCGCCCAGATAAGCGACGAGTACGCCGACACCGATGGCGGCCAGCGATTTCCAGTGCAGGAACGATTGTCCGATCGTCTGGAGGGAGATTTTCCCGCTGGCGAGCGGCGTCATCACTCCGACAGTTAGGACGATGATGCCGACGGTAAGGCCGTATTTCTCCAGCCAGGGAAAAGCCTGCTGAAGCCCCAGGACCCTAATCAGCAGCAGCACAACCATGGCGATGGTAATCGGAGAATTGCTGCTGATAATCCCGAGTGCTGCCAGACCCAGCAGTAATAACGAGGTTATATCCATAGCTTGGATACACTCCTTCTCTAAGTAAGCCTTGTACTCACAATATGATCGGCGATCAGCTTGCCGTGTCCCCGTCCGCTCTCGATGAATACCTCGTTGGCGTTCCGCCCGGAAGCGATGACTCCGGCGACATAGATGCCGGGAATATTGCTCTCCATCGTTGCGGGGTTGAAGGCCGGTTTGTCCAGGGAGTCATCCATCCGCACACCTGCAGAGGACAACAGCGCTCTACTGGGACGGAAGCCGGTCATGGCCAGGACGAAGTCGTTGTCGAGAACGCTTGTACCCCCGCTGCTTGACGTAACGACAACAGAGGCCGGAGTGATCTCCGTTACCCGTGACTCCAGATGCAGCGTAATATTCCCTTTTTGCACCATACTCTCGAAGATCGGACGCACCCAGGGCTTGATATTCTCCGAGATACTGCTTCCCCGGTAGACCATATCCACCTTGGCTCCTACCCGCAGCAGCTCCAGAGCGGCATCCACTGCTGAATTACTGCCGCCGATGACAGCAACCTTCATACCGGAATAAGGGTGGGCTTCGCCAAAATAGTGGGTGACCTTGGACAATTCCTCACCGGGAATTCCAATCATATTCGGCTGGTCGAAGTAACCGGTAGAGATCACGACGTTTGCAGCCCTGTGCTGCTGCTCCTCCCCGCGTTTGTTGACCGTATGTACGATGAAGCTGCCATCCTCCTGCTTCAGAACGGACAGCGCTTCTTCATAAGCGGCGATATTGAGCTGATGCTGCGCGGCGGCGCGGCGGTAATAGACAAGCGCTTCATGGCGGTAGGGCTTGTCATTCGGAGAGGTGAAGGGCACATCTCCGATCTCGAGCAGCGGGGTGGTGCTGAAGAACTGCATGTTGGTCGGATACAAATAAATGGAGTGGACGATGAAGTTCTTTTCGATAATCAAGCTGGACAGCCCTTGGCGCTGGCATTCGATGGCTGCCGACAGTCCGCAGGGACCGGCGCCGATAATAATAACGTCTTTCATAATAGCTATGTCCTCCCAAGTGAGTATTCTATTCAGTAAATGGTACCTTATATTTTAGTTTTTTGCCATGGCCGGCGGATTCCGCAAATTGGTGATTGATCAATGATCCCTATGGGTATATAATTAGATATATATCTAAACTATTGAATTCAGCAGGATCTGGTATTCTCCCATAGACTGCGTTAATGAATATTCTGAGGAGCGTGTTACCGCTTGCAATTAGACAAAATCGTCGCCTACCACAAAGCCTTGTCCGATCCGACCCGTATGCGGATCCTTCTGCTGCTGTCCCGGGGCGAAATTCATGGACATGCGCTGGCCGAGAAGCTGAATCTCTCACAGCCCACTGTGACCCATCATGCTGCCAAGCTGCGCGAAGCCGCGCTGATCCTGGAGCGCAGAGACAAGAACACGGTATATTTCAAGCTGAATCCCGAATTTATTCAAGCAGGCTCTGAGGCCTCGCTGAAATTTATTTTTGCCAAGGGGGTGGAGGAGATGGAAGAAGAGTCGCCTGAACATAGCCTGAAGGAATCTGTCCTCCGTAATTTTTTTGCCAAAGACGGACGATTACGGCAGATTCCCGCACAATACAAGAAGAAATTAATCGCGCTGCAATATATGGTGGAGAAGCTGGAGCCCGGTGTAGTGTATTCGGAGAAGGAGATCAACGAGTTCATTAAGCCGTTCCATGATGATTATGCTACGATCCGCCGGGAGTTCATTATGCATCAGTTCATGTACCGGGAGAACGAGCGCTATGAACTGAATCCGCCGGAACTATGGACCCGCTGGGAAAATGTCAAATAATGATCTAATAAATGGGGATTTTTTATGACAACTGTGAAACTGCTGATTAATTGTTTGAATAACGAATAAAATGGAATTGTAAGCGTTATCTGACATATGCTTCGAAAGGAGACATTCAGTATGATATTCAAACGTGCCAAGAAAAAGTTGCCGCCCGTTCATCTCACCGTAACGTTGCCGCAGATCAAGCAGGCTGTCAGGCAATTTGAAGAAGATATGCCCGCTCCCATTAACCGTACGGCGTTAATCCTGGAGGATAAAAGTATTGACCTGAACCGGCTCAAACGATATTTAGGCGGGGTTCCGCAGCAGAAATTCTATATGTCCAGTGAGACTTATGAGATTTTTGAAGAATCTGACAAGCTGGTGCCCTACTACCTTGATATGGTTCAGTCGGCCGTAGATAATTATATCAGTGACACCGGCAAGCTGCCGCTGCTCGAAGATGCCTGGCTGCCTGAGGTTCATTACCGGCTGCTGTCCACCGAACGGTACCTGAAGGAAACACCGCCGTTCCCGCTCTATATTACGGACGAGGAAATGATGCTGACGCATCGCGCCGAGCATTTTGAATCCTGAAGAACGAAGCGTACCTGACCGGATAAGCAAGGCCATTCTACGGAAGGAGAGGTTACTCTTCCCTGCGGAATGGTCTTTTCTTTGCTCCCCGGAGCGTAGTACAATAAGCATCTGATGTTATCACCGCAGAATTGGATACATAAGGAGAGCATACGAATGAGAGAAGTACAGGCATTGCTGTTTGATCTGGACAACACGCTGATGGACCGTGACCAGACCTTCCGCAGCTTCAGCACGAAGTTTGTGTCGGATTTCCTGGGACATCTGAGTGAGGAGCAGACCGCGCGGGTGGTGGAAGATATGATCGTCAGGGATGCTGACGGGTACCGTGACAAGGATGGATTCTTCGCGGAGCTTAGTGAGGTTCTCCCCTGGGAGAAGGCCTTGACCGCAGCAGAGATTCGTGACTATTACGACGAGACCTATCTCGCCCATGGGGCGATGATGAAGCATGCCGTGCAGACCCTGGAGTATTGCCGTGACCGGGGATATCCGCTGGGACTTGTAACGAACGGCAGCACAGACATTCAATATGGCAAAATCGATCTGCTCGGCCTGCGCGGCTATTTCCGCACGATTGTCATTTCGGGCGAAGTCGGAATCAGTAAGCCGGACCCGAGGATCTACCAGTTAGCCCTGGAGCGTCTGGGGTCAACCGCTGAACAGACCTTATTCATCGGGGATCATCCGGTGAATGATATCCGGGGAGCGGCGGAGAGCGGGATGGATACCATCTGGCTGAAGCGTAACCATCCCTGGGATGAATCACTGAACGTGAAGCCTATTGCCATTATTCAGGAGCTGGATGAGCTTCGGGGGATTCTATAAAATTCAAGGCACGCTGTTGACAAACGGCAGCCGGGCCGTATATTATAACAGCATATTAGTTCGGAAGGAGACGATGTCAAATGGCAGTTTATACAAGCATTGCAGGATTGGTTGCGACTGTTGTGGATACGTGTCTTCCGGGAACAGCGGCTGTGGAGTAAGATATCCCAGCTTAGCAGGTAAGCTCTATGTTGCTTTTTAGAGCCGCCGGGAACCGTATTCGGTTCCGGCGGCTTTTTTGCGTGTGCAGATGTGCATCACGCACAGGTCCCTGAGTTAGCTCTCTCTTGGCGGAGGAAGCTAACTCAGCTACCTGGAATGACTCTGCCCAGCGGATGGTTCTTTGCTGTACAGCAAAGGCCGGTCCGCCTCAGAGTCTGCTGCCGCCGGAACCCTTGGTTCCGGCGGTTTTTGGTGTGCCATGAAGAGCGATACCGCCCGGAGATACATGGATGTGCATCACAATAACCTACTCAGGAGGAAGATATGAATATTGAACAATATGGCTGGAATGAAGAATGGAACAGCAAATGGACAGAGAAGCTGAAGCAGGACGACAGGGAGCTGGAGCCGGGCAGAATCGCCAGTGATTTCGGCAGCAGGTACCGGGTAATCACCGGCAGAGGGGAGATCTGGGGAGAGCTGTCAGGGAAATTCCGGCATTCGCTTACCGGTTCCGGTGACTATCCGGCGGTAGGGGACTGGGTGGTCCTGGCCATGCAGGACGAAGGGACCCATGCCGTCATTCATGGAGTCTTGCCCCGCCGCAGCGTGATCTCGCGCAAGGTGGCAGGTCAGACCCAAGAGGAGCAAATCGTAGCGTCCAATGTCGATACCTTATTCCTGGTCAGTGCGCTGAATGATGATTTCAATGTACGGCGCATGGAGCGTTACCTGATTATGGCCTGGAACAGCGGGGCGAATCCGGTCATTCTGCTGACGAAGGCGGACCTGTGTACCGATGCCGAAGAGAAAATGGCCGAGATGGAGAGAGCGGCTCCCGGCGTTCCGGTACATGTGGTCAGCGCCTTGCTGGGCGACGGGCGGGAGGCGCTGCAGCCCTATCTCGGAAGCGGGCAGACGGTAGCCCTGACCGGTTCATCCGGCTGCGGCAAATCCACGATGGTCAACTGGCTTAGCGGCCGGAACCTGCAGCTTACCCAGGATGTGCGGGAAGGAGACAGCCGCGGACGTCATACGACCACACACCGCGAGCTGTTTGTGCTCTCGGACGGCGGCATTATCGTCGATACGCCGGGAATGCGTGAGCTGCAGCTGTGGGAGGATGAAGGCGGACTGGACCTGGCGTTCGGGGAGATCAGCAAGCTTGCAGCGGACTGCCGCTTCAGTGATTGCAGCCATACCCGGGAGGAAGGCTGCGCGGTGCTTGCGGCTGTCGCCAGCGGTACGCTGGAGGAGAAGCGGCTGCTGAATTACCGCAAGACGCAGAAGGAGTTACAGTTCCAGAACAGCAAGGAAGTGAAGCAGAAACGCAAGACGGTGGCAGCCGCCTCCAAAAGTAAGCCGCCCCGCTCCAAAGGAAATAGCTGGCAGCGGGTAATGGACGAATATTGAGTGGGATAAAATCCCGGGCGGTTGGAATTATGGATGGATGTGTGGATGGTTGGATGGTTGGTTGTGTGGATAACATCCTGAATAGTAGTTGGAAAAACGTATCTTAATTTGGTGATTCGGGAGCGTTTGAGGGAATTAGTTGGAAAAACGTCGCTTGTTAACCCGCGAAAATCTTTTTTAGACGATTTAAGGGATATTAAGTGTTGTTTTTCCAACTGCTGTTTGGTCTGGTGCCTTCTGTGCGGCAGGAAGTGGAGAAAATCCAACTGTTTCAGCATTTGCATCGGTCACGTCAGAGAGGACACCATATCCATGTAAAGGCCCCGCAGCATAATATAGCTGCGGGGCCTTTACGTGCTGGTTCGAGTAAGTCCCCCTAAGGAGACTTACTGGAAGTTATATATGAACAAGTAACGTGCCGTTATTAGAACGATACGGCTGCAGTCTTAGCCAGCTGCAGGCCGGATGCAATAATTTCTGCCGATTTCTGCGGGTTCTGGTTGTGGCCTTCGATGATGACCTGTGTAGTTTCTTGGAAGCCCCAGAAGTTCAGGTTACCCATGATGAAGTTAACAGCCATCTCTGCGCTTGCAGCCGGGCCTTCGGAGTACACGCCGCCTCTGGCGTTAAGTACGGCAGCCTTCTTGCCTGTCAGCAGTCCTACCGGACCTTCAGCGGTATACTTAAAGGTAGTGCCAGCCTGGTTCAGGTAGTCGATATAAGTGTGCAGTACAGCCGGAACCGTCATGTTCCAGAGCGGGAAGGCAAAGACCACTTTGTCGGCAGCCAGGAACTGGTCGAGATATTTCTTCACAAGAGCGGCGCCTGCTGCTTCTTCTGCAGTAGCTTCGTAGCCTTGAGCGGCCTTGTATACTCCTGTGATCAGGGTGTTGTCGTAGTATGGCAGCTGTTCAGCGAACAGATCCAGTTCAGTAATCTGGTCTTGAGGGTGGGATTCCTTGTAGCTGGCCAGGAATTCGTTATACAGCTGAACACTTACAGATTGATCGGCAGGGCGGTTATTAGCTTTGATAAACAGAACATTCGACATTATGATTTCTCCTCAGGTATATATTTAATATTAACTATGGATAATATAGCACGAAATATTTAGTTTGTAAATATCCGTCGGATAAAAAAATAATTCTGCCTGCATCAAGAGACTATTCTTCGCAGCCATACCAGATCTTCTATAGCACAAATCCATTTGCCGGTTGAACCGTCAAGATATAGTGTTGCCAAATTTCGCAAGCCGGCCCGGGCCGTTTCCGGGACAGGTTTAGGGAATCTGAGACCCGGTTAAATAGGTAATAGAAGGAGAACAGGAAATGATTCCCTCTCCGTACTACGGGATTAAGCCCCCACTCCAAAGGAGCGATCGATATGTCCATTGACCGTTTCATCCTGAAGAAGCTGGACCACTGTCACGAAGAGCATACCCGCCTCAACCTGGTGAAGCTGTTCAAATTGCGTATTCAAAAGGCGGAGAAAGAAGAGAACCGTAATCTGCGGATCGGCTGACTGACATAGACAAAGCACATACCTGCATGACGCGGGCATGTGCTTTTTTGGCGTAGCGGCAAAAAAATATCCCTCTGTTTAGTAGAGGGATAAGGCCAATGAATCATTTTCACTGTAACTGTGCAATATAGCTTCTGAGCCTTTAATTTCGATACTGATCAGAGAATTCAAACAGGTCTGCAGGGCGTTTTTACCCTTTTGAATTTTGAGTTCAAGTGTACTGTTGAGCAGTCGAAGTACTTTTTGGGTCGGCTGTTTGTTTTCTGTTGTGAAATATACAGGGACAAGCTTGTTTTGAAATGTGATGAGCATTCTCATTTTGAAAACCACCTCGCTAAAAGTATTTCATGGTATTGATCTTACCCTGTGTTTCTTAATTTTACCTTAAAATTAGCTTATGATAACATAAAGATTGCAAGTTTTATAGATTTGCAGGTTTGTGAAAGCCACTCATTTACATAAAAAACTCGGAGTTATGGTAAAAAGGAAGGGATTATGAGTGTGAAAAATCAAGAGGTAATCTGTTTGGCACAGTTTCTGTTCCCGGGTGAAAGCAAGCGGAAAGTGATTACGGATCTTCTGCATGCAGCCTCCGGCTCACTGCGGATCTGCAGATTGAAGTTCGATGAGGACGGGTATTCGCATGATGTATGCCTGCACGTACATAAGGATAAGACCATTATAACAGGCCTGCGTGAAGAAGACGCCTTCGGATACGAATTGAAGGAGCCGGAGGCGATTAAGCGGGCCTGTCATTATCTTTTTAATTGTTTTGACTATGCGCATAGCCGGACTATGTCTGCTCCTGCGCTCTTCCTGTCCAAAGAAAGTTATGAGGAGATAAATGACCAAGCCGGAGGCTGGACATTGTGTGTGCTGGCTGAATCCCTGGGGGCGGAAACGGGTGATCCTGACAGCTCTGCTGAATTAGCCAAAGTGTTGAAGCACCGGACAGTGTCCGGAGAGCTGCGGTTATGTTCACAGGACGGCGGAACCTGGAGCCTGCAGGAGGCATATTTCCTGGAGGCTGCTTCGGGTGCCTGGCTTCTGCGCAGCTGCTGTAAGCCCGCACAGGATTACATTATCGCGTTCCCGCTTACCCGTGCGGAGCTATGTCATGCTTTTGCTGAATGGCTGCTGCATAGCACCGGACCCATCTCCCCTTGATCCCCGTACATACGCTTCACGCATCTATATCTGCAAGTCCTCCACCTGTTCTATCGTTTGACTCCTAACCGATTGATGTCTTTAACCTTTCTAAAGACTGCCGCATATGCATAGAGCAAGGGCGACAGACCCGGAAAGAAAGGAGAGAAAAGGATGAAAGGTTACAAAAGGCTGTCATTTCCGTTCTTGCTGGTGCTCTTGTGCTGCTCTGTACTCGCGGGCTGCAGCAATAATTCCGGAGCAGTCAAGGTGAAGATCGGCGAAGTTACCCGTTCCGTGTTCTATGCGCCTGAATATGTGGCATTGTCGCAAGGGTTTTTCAAGGATGAAGGATTGGATGTGGAGCTGCAGACGATACCGGGCGGGGACAAAACCATGACAGCGCTGCTCTCCGGAGCGATTGATGTGGCGCTGGTCGGTTCGGAGACGTCCATTTATGTGTATCAGCAGGGGGCGGATGATCCTGTTATCAATTTTGCCCAGCTAACGCAGCGGGATGGAACATTCTTGTTTGCACGTACGCCGGACAGTCATTTTACATGGGACAAAGTTAAAGGCTCGACCTTCCTCGGGCAACGGCAAGGGGGTATGCCGCAGATGGCCGGAGCATTCACGCTGCTGAATAAGGGGATTGATGCCGGAAAAGATCTGACGCTGATCCAGAACATCGACTTTGCCAATATTGCCGGCGCTTTTGCTTCAGGGACCGGGGATTACGTGCAGCTCTTTGAACCTCAGGCTTCTATCTTCGAGAGTGAAGGACGGGGCCAGGTTGTGGCCTCCTTCGGAGTGGAGAGCGGTTATCTGCCGTATACGGTGTTCATGTCCAAGGAGAGTTATATCCATAAGAACCAGGCTACAGTGCAGAAGTTCACCAATGCCATCCAGCGTGCCCAGCTATGGGTGAAAGCTCATAGTCCGGAGGAGATTGCTGAGGCGGTTATGCCTTACTTCGACAACATTGACCGGACTATTGTAGTCTCTGCCATCAGCCGCTATAAGGAACAGGATACCTATGCTGTGAACCCGGTGATTGAGGAGAAGGAATGGAATAATCTGCTGGATGTGATCGACAATGCCGGGGAGCTGAAGGAACGGATTCCGGCCGGTACGATCGTTGATAACAGCTTCGCGCAACAAGCGGAGAGCAGCATTAAGGAGTGAGGGACGTATGCTTCCAGTAGTGGAGTTGAAGGAAGTCACGCACGCCTATCTGGGAGACCGCGAGGCTTCGCTTGCTATAGAGGATTTGAATCTCAGCGTCGGAAAAGGCGAGTTCGTCAGCCTTGTCGGACCGAGCGGCTGCGGCAAAACGACGATCCTGTCCATCATTGCCGGGCTGCTTCAGCCTTCGCGCGGCGAAGTGCTGCTTAGCGGACGCCCCACCACGGGACCTTCACCGGAGGTGGGCTACATGCTCCAGCAGGACTATCTGTTCCCCTGGAGGACCATTCAGGACAACGTACTGCTCGGGCTGGAGCTGACGGGCAGGCTCACCGGAAGCTCACGCGCCAAATCGCTGCAGCTGCTGGCCGATATGGGGCTGGAGGGCAAGGAGCGGGCATATCCGGCTCAGCTCTCCGGGGGGATGCGCCAGCGTGTCGCCCTCGTGCGGACACTGGCCACAGATCCCGGGCTGCTGCTGCTGGATGAACCTTTCTCTGCGCTGGACTACCAGATTAAGCTGCAGCTGGAGGATCTGGTCTCAGAGACGCTGATGCGCCGGGGAACCACGGCTATTCTGGTCACCCATGACCTGTCTGAAGCGATCGCGGTCAGCAGCCGGGTCATTCTGCTCCAGCGGAATCCGGGCAGAATCCGCAAGGTTTTTCAGATTCCCGAAGCGATACGCAGTACCCCGCCGCTGTATGCGCGGGATTTGCCGGGATTCGCAGAGCTTTTTCACGAGATATGGAAGGAAATGGAGCTGGCAGGGAGGGAAGAAACGTGAGTACAGAAGCACAGACCCTAGAGGCGGCCTCCCGTGCCCAGTGGCTGGAACAGAAACATGCGGATTACAGGAAGAAGAAGCGGCGCCGCAAGAGTCAGGTGCTTATGGTCAGAAGCAGCCTGCTTCTGCTGTTCTTTGCGCTCTGGGAGGCCGGGGCCCGGCTGCGCTGGATTGATGAGCTGCTGTTCAGTTATCCGACGAAGGTCTTCCGGCAAATCTGGAGCGACATGCTCAGCGGCAGCCTGTGGCCGCATCTGGGAATGACCGTTGGTGAGACAGTGGTGGGATTTATTCTGGGGACCCTGCTCGGGACGCTGCTTGCTGTCGTGATCTGGTGGTCACCTTTTTTATCCGCCGTCCTTGATCCTTATATGGTGGTATTCAACAGTATGCCGAAGGTGGCGCTGGGTCCGATCTTCATTGTCATGTTCGGCGCAGGCTTCACCGCGATTGTGGTCACCACGTTATCTATCACGGTGATTATTACAACGCTTGTAGTGTACAACAGCTTTTGCAGTGTAGACCCGAATCTGGTCAAGGTGGTCCGGTCCTTCGGGGCTTCCAAAAGCCAGGAGTTCAATAAGGTGATTCTTCCGGCTTCGTTCCCTACAGTGGTCTCTACATTAAAGGTGAATGTCGGTATGTCCTGGGTCGGGGTCATTGTCGGTGAATTCCTGGTGGCGAAGTCCGGGCTTGGTTATCTGATCATCTACGGCTTTCAGGTGTTCAACTTCACCCTGGTCATGTCCAGCCTGCTCATCATTGCGGCGGTGGCTACAGCCATGTATCAGCTGGTGGTGTATGTGGAGAAGCTGCTCCTGTCGAGGCGGTAAGAATCATGTAATATTGTGTCTCTTGGCAAAATCTTGTACCATAACTATATCTTTAATTGCATGAAGAAGCTTAACGGTGTAGGAGAGGTATTCACATGGGATTTCGTATTATCAAAACGGCGGCTGCAACTCTGCTGTCTATTCTGCTGGCAGCCGCCGCTGGCATCCCGAATGCGCAAAGCGCGGGACTGCTGGCTATTCTAGGGGTTGAAACGACCCGCAAAAGGAGTCTACGCACGATTACGGCACGCTTTTTCGCCTCATTGGTGGGACTCTTTTTGGGTTGTATTCTGTTCTTCGCCCTTGGCTTTCATTATTGGGTGCTCGGACTGTACGTACTGTTCGGCTTCCCGCTTATCGTCAAATCCGGCTTCAAGGAAGGAATTGTCACAAGCTCTGTTATTGTGTTCCGTGTGTTTGGACAAGCAGATATCACGGTCCACATTCTGCTGCAGCAGGTCGAGCTGCTGATTATTGGACTCGGCTCGGCCGGACTGGTGAACTTCATCTATATGCCGCAGACCGGCGGGATGATTGCCGGTATCCGCAAAGAGGTGGACGGCTACTTCTCGGTGATCTTCCGCCAGATCGCCAGAACGCTGCGTGATCCCGCTTATCTCTGGGACGGGAAAGAACTGATTGGAGCGGGTGAAGCTGTGGAGAAGGGGCTGAGCGCAGCTTCAAGAGAGATGGAGAACCATGTAATTCATCCGGATGAAGCCTGGAACGTGTATTTCTATATGCGCAAGGAGCAGCTGGAGTCGATCCAGAATATGATGCAGCTTCTCTCGCAGGTGTACCGCCAGCTGCCGCATGGAGATATGGTCGGGGAGCTGTTCGACCAGCTCAGCGGGGATGTACTGGCTGAAGAATATACCGGGCGGACCGAGCGGCTGCTGGAGGAGCTGCAGCAGGAGTTCCAGGAGATGGAGCTGCCGGATTCCCGTGAGGAATTCGAGATCCGTTCCGCCATTCTGCAGCTGTGCCGTGAGCTTGCATTATACCTTAAGATTGCCAAACGGTATAAAAGTCCGGTAGACCACCGGCCGGTAAAGGACAAGCAGCCCTCCAAGGGGAAGGCGTGAGCAAAAACCATGTTAATTCAGCGTCAGGTATTCATATTCCGGTGTAAAATAACGATAAGAAAGATAAGCACAAACTGTGAGCTTACTATTTAGTGATGTCCAAATAGAGGAATCTGTAGAAGGTATAGATGAGGCCGCGAAGCTTCCCAATTACTGCAGGGTTCACCCCGGTGGACATCCTGCACTGGCAGGTGAGGAATATGAATAACAGCAATGAACAGTATATCGGCAAACAGCTTGTAGCGAATCTTTTTAATCATAGCGGCGTGTTTGTCCTGCCGGCATTGACTCTGCTCACCGGGGAGCATATCCGCCTGATCAGCCAGCACAAAATCGTTCTGGAGCCGCAGGATGTGCTTCAGGTGGACAGCGCCGCGTTCTATCAGCTGGCCGTGGATGACTGTACGGCGGCGATGGAGAATATTTTTGAACAGCTGCGCTACACCAAGACCAAAAGGCTGCCCATGCTGGAGCTAAGAAATGAAGTCATACCGTTTATCCAGCAGGTCAGCGAGAAGAATGATTTCTACGGAATATTGTCTGCGCTGCAGACCAAGGATGATTATACATACAGGCATAATGTTGCGGTGGGCATCATCTCTACGCTGCTCGGCAAATGGCTGAAGCTGAAGCCGGAGGAGCTAAGCATGCTGACGATTGCCGCAACGCTTCATGATATCGGCAAAATTATGATTCCCGCCGAGATCCTCACCAAGCCGGGTCCGCTGAACGAGGAAGAGCATGCCCTGATGAAGAAGCATACCACCTATGGCTATGAGATGATCCGTGATACGGTGGGCACCACACACATGCAGGCACTGGTTGCCCTGCAGCATCACGAGCGGATGGACGGCAGCGGATATCCCTTCGGCGTGCTGGGACACCGGATTACAGACTTTAGCAAGATCGTTGCGGTTGCGGATATTTTCCATGCGATGACCTCAGACCGCTTCTACCGCACAGCGGCGCCGTTATATGAGGTGCTGAAGCAGATGGACGACAATGCCTACAGCAAGCTAGACCCGTATATTTGCAGTGTCTTCATTAATAAGCTGATGCAATCCATGATCGGCAACGAGGTATTGCTTACGGATGGGCGGATCGGCAAAATCATCATGATTCTGGCTCATGACCCGCTGCGTCCGCTGGTGAATATCGGGGAGGATTTCATTGACCTGAGCCGTGAGCGGCAGCTTGGGGTGGTCCGTGTGCTGTCGCAGTAGGTGTAAGGACTATCCGGACTGGAGAGTTATAGACTATATAAGAAGCACTAAAGAAATAAACAAAAAGCAAAAGAAGCGGAGGGGAAATTTGGAACTGTAGGAGCGGTAGCGACCGCCTTTGTCACCGGATTTCATCCGCGAGGAGCGGTTTAAATCAAGAAATCTGGTGACAACAGCGGCCGAAAGTCCAAATGTTCACCGCAGTGACGGCCAGGCTTCAGGTACAAGTCTGAAGTGCGTCTTATCTATATCTAAATCGCACATGATTTAAAAACTATTTATCAGGGCGGCAAGGCCATTTCACCTTGTCTTCTCACAAATAAAAGTAGCGGTTCCCTAGGTTTGGGGAATTCGCTACTTTTGTTTTTTTCGGGCAAGAGGACTCATAACTGGCTAAATCCGGCAATAAAATGAAGCAGAGAGCTTAATTAACGGCCTTCGAGGGCTTACCCAAATTTATTTCTACTCTAACAATCAACAAATGCCCAGAACGTGCATACACTTGATAGTGAATGATTGTATGGAGGAGGTTCAAAGATGTCATTAAGCCATAAACGTCAAACAAGGGAGATCATTACGAAGGCAATTTGCGGCAAAGGTCGTAAGTTCTCTACCGCAACCCATACCGTGACTCCGCCACATCATCCGACTAGTATTCTGGGGGCATGGATTATCAACCACCAGTACGAAGCGGTTGCCGCCGGGAACGGAATCGAAGTAATTGGTACCTATGATGTGAACATCTGGTATTCGTACGACAAAAACAAGCAGACCGAGGTTGCCAAGGAAACGGTCTCCTATGTGGAGCTTATTCCATTGTCGTACCTGGACCCGAGACATCGTGCTTCCACGGCACAGGTCTCTGCGGAGGCAACGCAGGAACCCAATTGTGTGGAAGCCGGGGTATCTCCGGGCGGAGGCAGTGTGACTCTCCGGGTGGAACGCGAGTTCGAGGCGGAACTGGTGGCTGAGACCAAGGTCCGCGTGTATGTCAGTGACCAAAGTGATGATCTGGAAGACAAGGATTATGATTTCGACGGTGAGAGCTTTGATTACGATGATCTGGACCCTGACGCTCTGGATGATGAATTGTAGGAAAGAGTACGCCGCTGCCTTGCTGGTACTGTGTGGGTTATGCTCCATTATATGTAGAGAGGGCAGCGGCGTAGAGGGCGAATGCCCTCTTTTTTTAAATTATTTGAATGTATAGGTTTCATGCTATAAATGATTCTTCAGGGAGAAGTGGCGGAGGGATGGGGATGAACGAAGGACTGGACTTATTCCGGCAGCTTACACCGGAGGAGATGGAGTGCAGGCTCCGGCGCTGCGGGATTGAGGCAGATTCGGATTCGATCGGCAGGCGTGCAGGGCGGACGCATGCAAGAGATAGTAGTCATACATATTCTCATGGACAAGACCCTACAAGCTACAGACAGCACTACCGCGTTGTTATCTTCAATCTGGCTGTGCTGGAATGTCAGCCGCTCGGAGCTGGGGCAGCTATGAGCGGAGTATCTCCGGGAGCCGCAGGGCAGGGGGAGTGCAGGGATGTTGGGGCAGGCGGTGAAGGGCGGGGTGAGTACGGGCATATTGGGTCGGGAGTTGTGGGGCGTGGTGAGTATAGGGTTAGCAGGTCAGGTGCAGGTGGGCAGGGTGAGTATAGTGATGGTGGGTCGGGAGCAGATGAGCGGGATGCGTATGGGAATGATGGGTCGGGAGTAGCAGGGCGGGGTGAGCATGGGAATAGTGGGTCGGGAGCAGATGGGCGGGATGCGTATGGGAATGATGGTTCGGGAGTAGCAGGGCGGGGTGAGCATGGGGATAGTGGGTCGGGAGCAGCGTGGCAGGGTGAGTACGGGCATGGTGGGTCGGGAGCAGCGAGGCTGGGTCAGTACGGGCATGGTGGGTCGGAAGCAGCGAGGCTGGGTGAGTACGGGTATGGTGGGTCGGGAGCAGCGAGGCTGGGTGAGTATGGGGATGGCGGGTCGGAAGCAGCAGGGCAGGGTTTGTATGGGGAGAGCAGTTTAGGTTATGGGGGAGGGGAGCTGCGGGGGGCGGCAGGGGTACTCCGCAGCGTAGCGGTGCGGGCATTGTACACTCTGGGACTGGACAGCGGTGAGGTGGAGCTGCGGGCCATGGGAGGGCGGCGGTATGTGGTGACAGCCATTACGCCCGTGATGGCTGCACCCGGCAGACCGCTGCCGGAACCGTACCGGTCAGCCTCAGCGGAGCTAGACCTCAGGCTTGGTCTTGAGCAGCCGGGCCGCCCCGGGCTGCTGATGGGCATGGACCCGGAGTTCCTGCTGCTCCGGGAATCTAACGGCCGCGTCGTGCCGGCGTCGCGGTACCTGCCCATGGACGGCGTCGCAGGCTGCGACGCCGGACCCCCGGGAACGCACGGCGTGTTCCCGGTGGCGGAGCTGCGCCCTGAGCCGCGCGGGGAACCGCGCGCGCTGCTGGCGCAGCTCATGTCCGCCGCACGCGAGGCGGACCGGCTCATCACCGACCGCTCGCTCCGCTGGCGGGCGGGAGGTATGCCGCTGCGGGGCTGGGCCCTCGGCGGCCACCTGCACTTCAGCGGCGTCACGCTGTGTGCGCCGCTCCTGCGCGCGCTCGACAACTATCTCGCGCTTCCCCTGTTCCTGCTCGAGGACGTCCGGGCTGCGGCCCGGCGTCCCCGCTATGGCGTGCTCGGCGATTTCCGGCGGCAGCCGCATGGCGGCTTCGAATACCGGACCCTGCCGAGCTTCCTGGTCTCCCCGGTCATCGCCAAAGGCGCGGTCAGTCTGGCTCACCTGATCGTGAGCCACTATGAAGACTTACCGCTGCGCCCGCTGGACCGGGAGGCCCTGCATGCCGCCTTCTACAGCGGCGACAAAACCCCTCTGCGCACAGCCTGGTCTCCCCTGGAGGCGCAGCTGCGCGCACTGGGCGGCTACGCAGCCGCCGCCCTCTGGATCGAGCCGATGCTGCGCTCCATAGCGGAGCAGCAGAGCTGGGATGAGACGCGGGATATCCGCGGCTCATGGCAGAGCAGCGCCCGTGCAGCTGCGAGGGCGCCTCACTCCCGGCAGGATACTATACAGTAGCCTGCCTAGGGTTACAACAGACAGCCGCCGGTTACGGGGACCCGCGCCTTCAGGTGCGCGTCCCTTGTAATAGGCGGCTGTATTTTTCAACGGTTACCTAAAATTTATAATTGCACCATTAATAGCAACTGGTAGTCGAGTGATTGTAATTCATACATTAGAATGGTCATCTTCCTGCCCAAAAGCATATTCTGTTGCATTTCGTACAACTGATTTCCGGAATTTTGCCGGTTCACGGCTCTTTCGCAGAATTCTGTTGTACAGAGTGCAGCAGATTCAAGTAATCGAGGAATTTACCGGTCAACTGATGTACAAAGTGCAATAGAAATTGAAAGCTCCCCCTGCTCCAATCTATCCCTCTTTCAAGTAATCTCATTTTGGCAGAAGCTGTGGACCGGCGGAGGGTAACCCTGAGCGCGGAGTTTCTGCTATAATAGAGAACAGTATGAAGTAGGCATGGAGGTAGACGATGGCAAACTATACGCCGATGATTCAGCAGTATCTGAGAGTAAAGGAAGGGGCTAAAGACGCTTTCCTTTTCTTTCGTCTGGGCGATTTCTATGAAATGTTCTTCGAGGATGCCTTACTTGCATCCAAAGAGCTTGAGATTACATTAACAGGCCGCGACGGCGGAATTGGTGAGAAGATTCCAATGTGCGGGGTGCCGTATCATGCCGCCGAGGGGTACATACAGCGACTGATCGAGAAGGGCTACAAGGTTGCGATCTGCGAGCAGCTGGATGATCCTGCGGTGACCAAAGGGATGGTCCGCCGCGATATCGTCCGGGTCGTTACACCGGGCACGGTGATGGATGGCAAAATCATTACCGACAAAAGCAACAACTACCTCGTCTGCGTCACGGAGGAGGACGGGATGATGGCACTGGCTGCCTGTGATTTGACGACAGGTGAGCTGTATGTCACATCGGTTCTCTCCAGCACCGAATGGCTGCGCGACGAGATTGGAATCTACGAGCCGGCGGAGATTATTGGCGATTCTGCCTTGCTTGAGCAGCTGCGCAGTGAAGCTTCCCTGCTGGCTAAGCCTGTGGTCTATACGCCGTGGGACAAGCAGGAAGAGACGCTGGCCCGCCGCCAGTTCGGCGAAGCGGCCTGGGTCCGGCTGGAGAAGGAGCGCGGACGGTGTCTGGCACTGCTGATCTCTTATTTCAGCGAGACCCAGCGCCGTTCCCTTGGACAGCTCACCCAGATTTCACCTTACGAGCCCGGGAATTTTATGATTCTCGATCCGTTCACCCGGCGTAATCTGGAGCTGACTGAAACGGTGAGGGAACGCTCCAAAAAAGGCTCGCTCCTCTGGCTGCTCGACCGCACCGAGACCTCGATGGGGGGCCGTCTGCTGCGCCGCCGGATTGATAAGCCGCTGCTGCAGCGCGCGCCGATTGAGCGCCGTCTGGAAGCTGTCGACTATCTGTATAACCAGTTCATTGTCCGCGAGGATCTGCGCGGGGCGCTGAAGGAAATCTACGACCTGGAGCGGCTGGTGGGGCGTATTGCCTTCGGCAGCGCGAACGGCCGGGATATGAATGCCTTGAAGCTGTCTCTGGCACAGATTCCGGCGCTCAAAGAGATGTGCCTGACCTCCGGCTCGGCTACCCTAAGGGAGATTGGCGCAGCTATGGATGAATGCGCGGAGCTTCGAGAGGATATCGAACGGGCGATTGTTGAGGATGCACCGGTATCTGTCCGTGACGGAGGAATCATCCGCGGGGGTTACCATGAACGGCTGGACGAGCTGCGGGAAGCCAGCAGCAGCGGCAAGCGCTGGATTGCAGAGCTTGAAGCGAAGGAACGCCAGGTGACCGGGATCAAATCCCTCAAGATCGGCTATAACAAAATTTTCGGTTACTATATAGAAATTACCCGCTCCAACCTCTCTTCGCTGCCGGAAGGCCGCTATGAGCGCAAGCAGACGCTGGCGAATGCCGAGCGTTATGTGACCCCGGAACTGAAGGAGAAGGAAGCGCTGATCCTGGAAGCCCAGGATAAGATGACAGATCTGGAATACAGCCTGTTCACCGAACTGCGCGAGCGGATCAGCAGTCAGGTTCCGCGCCTGCAGGCGCTTGCCGAGAAGGTGGCCGAGATTGATGTATATCAGTGCCTCGCAGCGGTCAGTGCCGAGCACCGGTTCGTGAAGCCGAAGCTGTCCGACAGCTATGATCTACGGATCGAAGGGGGACGCCATCCCGTGGTCGAGGCGGTGCTGAAGGATTCGGCTTTTATTGCGAACGGCAGCACCCTCAGCAAGGACCAGGGCAATATCCTCCTGATAACAGGGCCGAACATGGCCGGCAAAAGCACGTATATGCGCCAGGTTGCGCTCATCTGCATCATGGCCCAGATCGGCTGCTTCGTGCCTGCGGGCAGCGCCGAGGTAGCACTGATCGACCGCATCTTCACGCGGATCGGTGCAGCGGATGACCTGATCGGCGGCCAGAGCACCTTCATGGTGGAGATGGCCGACATTCAGGTCATGACCGAAAAAGCCACAGCCCGCAGTCTGATCATCATAGATGAGCTGGGCCGGGGGACCTCAACCAGCGAGGGGATGGCAATTGCCCAGGCTGTTATCGAATATGTGCATGACACCATTGCCTGCAAAGCACTGGTCTCCACGCATTTCCATGAGCTGGCCCATCTGGAGCAGAGCCTCAGCGGTCTGCGGAACTATTCGATGGCGGTGCAGGAGAGCGGAGACAAGGTCAACTTCCTGCGCAAGCTTGTGCCGGGAGCGGCGGACAGCAGCTACGGGATCTACTGCGCGCGGCTGGCGGGACTGCCGGAGGGGATTATTGACCGTGCCTACGGATTGCTCCAGAGCATCGAGCAGGCATCTCCGCCGGGCAGCGCTCCGCTGAATTATGGTACAGACTACAAAGACCGGAGCGGTCCGGGGATTCAGGAACAACAGGCTGCCCCAGTCCATTCAGCACCTACATCTGAAGCAGCCGCTCAAGTGGCTGCCGGTCAGCGGGAAGCAGCCGTTTCACTTGCTACTCCTGTGGAAGAAGAGGACAATGAGGTTGTGCAGCTGTCTATTTTTGGCGGGGAAGAGCCGCGTAAGAACCGCAAAGGCGGAGCAGCAGCACCGGCAGTCAAAGAAAATCCGCTGCTGAAAGAGCTGATCTCGGCCGTTCAGGGTGCGGATCTGATGAACATGACCCCGCTGCAGGCGATGGGCCTGCTGAATGATTTGAAGATGAAGGCCCGGGAGCTGTAATTCAGCGGAATTGCTGACAGCAATCTGTTTAACGTATAGCACGGTGCGGACTGAGGTGCCCTTATTCCTTATAGAAGTATGCTTTTTGCAAGCTTGCGGACACAGTGGCGCTTATGTCAGGTTATTTCACCCCATGTTAGTTGCTGGAGAGGAAATAAGCGCACTCTAGTCCGTTCGGTCCCCGTGAGGGGCTGTTTTGATCCAAATAAGGCTTTTACAGTCCGTTAATGTTCAACACTGTCTATAAAATAAACCAATGCGAGGTGAACGAATATGGCTAAAATTCATGTGCTGGACGAGCATATTGCCAACCAGATTGCTGCCGGGGAGGTAGTGGAGCGCCCGGCCTCCGTAGTGAAGGAGCTTGTGGAGAATGCGATTGATGCTGGCAGCACCCGTATTGAAGTCTCGGTGGAAGAGGGCGGACTGCAGAGCATCCGGGTTAAGGATAATGGGTCCGGGATTGAGCCGGAGGATTGCGAGACTGCCTTCTACCGCCACGCCACCAGCAAAATTGCGAGCGGCCGTGATCTGTTCCTGATCACCAGCCTCGGCTTCCGTGGGGAAGCGCTGGCAAGTATCGCGGCGGTCTCGAAGCTGACGCTGCTGACCGCAAGCGAAGATGACGGTAAGGGACGGGTGCTGGACATAGAAGGCGGCAGATTGATCCGCAATGAAGATGCTGCTTGCGGCAAGGGCAGTGATCTCAGCGTACGGGAGCTATTCTACAATACTCCGGCACGGCTCAAGTATATGAAGAGTATCCAGACTGAGCTGGGCCATATTTCGGATGCGATGTACCGGATGGCACTGGCTCATCCTGATATCTCCTTCACCTTGCAGCATAATAGTAACCAATTGCTGCATACGCTGGGCAACGGCGACCTGCTGCAGGTGATTGCCGCCGTATACGGCACCTCTGCCGCCAAAGCCATGCTGCCGGTATCGGCGGAAGACCCGGACTTCCGGATCTCCGGCTATATCAGCCGCCCGGAGTGGACACGCTCGAACCGTAATGCAGTTACGACGCTGGTCGGCGGACGGTACGTCCGCAGCAATGGACTGAACGCTGCAATCATGCGCGCTTACCATACGCTATTGCCAATTAACCGTTATCCGCTGCTGGTGCTGAAGCTGGAGATGCACCCGTCCCTTGTTGACGTCAATGTGCATCCGGCCAAGCTGGAGGTCCGCTTCAGCAAAGAACCTGAGCTGTACGGATTCGTGGAACAGCAGCTCCGCTCGCTGCTCATGGGGCAGAGCCTGATTCCGCGTCCAACAAAAGAGATCATCGGCGGGAAGAACAGCAGCTCGTTCATTCAGGAACAATTCGCCTTCTCCAAAGGGAATGCCCCGGGGGCTGTGCAACAAGGTGCCGGAGCAGCCGGTACAGAGAATGCTTCCGGCCAGTATAGTTCCGTCCAGGGAATTCCTGACGGAGGAGGCAGCCATCCGCTGTCTTCCGGCGGACGGAGCGGGTCTCCATCCGCTGACAGCGGAGGTCCGCTAATGGGATCTGCCTCCTCACCTGCCGTCAGCCCCTATGCTGCCCCGGCATCCGGGAATCCGCAGCAGCTTCAGGCCAGGGAAACGGCAGCGGCTTATAGCGGAGGGGCTCCGGCGCCTGCTCCTTACCGGAGTGGTGCTGCACAGCCGTCCTCCGGTCCGCGTGACAATAGCTACCGCCCCCAGGCGGCGATGGCCGGGCGCGGGCAGCAGCCGTCAGCCGGGGAGCTGTACGCTCCTGTGGACCCGGACAGCTCCGGCCTTCCGCAGTTCCCGGAGCTGAATTATATCGGCCAGCATCACGGAACGTATATTATCGCCCAGAATGACAGCGGCCTGTACCTGATTGACCAGCATGCTGCTCATGAGCGGGTGAATTATGAATTTTATTACGAGAAGTTCGGCAAGCCCGAGGATGCCTCGCAGGAGCTGCTTTTGCCGATCACGCTGGAGTTTACACCTTCGGAGAGCAGGCAGCTCAGCGAACGGCTGCACTGGTTCGAGCAGGCCGGGGTTATCCTTGAGCACTTCGGCGGGCAGACCTTCCTGGTCCGTTCCTTGCCGTACTGGTTCCCGGAAGGCGATGAGAAGGCGGTGATCGAGGAGATGGCGGAGTGGGTGCTGAGCGAACGGTCGATTGACCTCGCTAAGCTGCGCGAGAAATCTTCCATTCTATGCTCCTGCAAGGCTTCAATTAAGGCTAACCAGAAGCTTACAGAGCTGGAAGTGGAGTCGCTGCTGACAAGACTCGCTGCCTGCCGTCAGCCTTATACCTGCCCGCATGGACGCCCGATCGTTGTATCTTTCTCGGCCTATGATCTGGAAAAACTGTTTAAGCGCGTTATGTAACGGCTATATTGTACATTTGAAGAGTGCGGAACGGAGGTAACATGATTATAACTACGGGCTTTGACCCGATACCGGAAGTGGTTACACGGGCCCGGAAGCTCGCGGACCGCACGGGCTGTGCCTATGCTCCCCGGGACAAATTCTCCATGCCGAGGCTTATGGAGCACTACGGGGACGAGCAGATTCTGGTTGTTCTGCAGGAGGCCGTCCGGCTGATCACGCCGGGAATGCCGCCTATGGAGTTCCATCCCAGCATGGGCTTCGTCCGCGCCAAGCGGATGCTGCGGGGAGAGCCCGATCCCATGATTGATGCCGCAGGCATGGTACCCGGCGACAGTGTGCTGGACTGTACGGCGGGACTCGGAGCGGACTCGCTGCTGTTTGCCGTCACCGGAGGTGAACACTCCAAGGTCACGGCATTGGAGAGCTCGCTGCCGCTGTATGCGCTGCTGCTGGAGGGGATGAGCCAGTATGTTTCCGGCCAGATTAAGGTGAATGAAGCGCTGCGCCGCATCAATGTGCAGCTCGGCGATCATCTGGAGTATCTGAAGGCCCAGCCGGACAACAGTATTGATATCATCTATTTCGATCCGATGTTCCGGGTGCCGCTGACCGATTCGGCCGCGATCTCACCGCTGCGGCAATTTGCCAATCCTGCTGCATTGTCGGCTGCAAGCGTAGCCGAGGCGCTGAGAGTTGCGCGTAAGACGGTGCTTCTGAAGGAGAAGGCGCTGAGCGGCGAATTCGCCCGGCTGGGCTTCACGGAGCTGCTGAGGGCTAATGCCAAAACATCGTACGGGGTGATTACCATTGACAACTGAGACTAAACGTAAGGTGCTTGTGCTGCTGGGGCCGACGGCAGTCGGGAAGACCCGGCTGAGTCTGGAGCTGGCGGAGGCACACGGGGCAGAGATCATCTCCGGGGATTCGATGCAGGTCTACCGTGGCATGGATATCGGAACAGCGAAGATTACCCCTGCCGAGATGAAGGGTATTCCCCATCATCTGATTGACATTCATGATCCGCAGGATGCGTATTCCACCGCTGAATTTCAGGAGCAGGGAGCCCGACTGATCGAAGAGATCAGCAGCAGAGGCAAGCTGCCTTTTATCGTAGGCGGAACAGGCCTCTATATTGAAGCGCTGTGTTACGGCTTCCGCTTCTCTGAAGCGGTGGCCGACGAGGCCTTCCGCAGTGAGCAGGAAGCCTACGCGGAAGAGCACGGGGCTGAGGCTCTGCACGCCCGTCTGGCGGCGGTAGATCCGGCCAGCGCAGAGCGGCTGCATCCCAATGACCGCCGGCGGATCATCCGTGCGCTGGAGATTCAGCACCAGACGAACGTTCCGCTGTCGGCCTCGCTAGCCGCCCAGAACAAAGAGTCTCCGTACGATTTATGCCTCATCGGTTTGACAATGGACCGGAAAATACTATATAAACGTATTGAAGACCGAATTGATCAGATGCTGGCGGAGGGGCTTGTTGCCGAGGTGCAGAGGCTGCTCGAACATGGCTACGGCAGGAGCCTTGTATCTATGCAGGGCCTGGGCTACAAAGAGATTGCCGCTTATCTGGAGGGCGAGACGACGCTGGAGGAAGCTGTGGTGCTGCTGAAGCGCGATACCCGCCGGTTCGCCAAGCGGCAGTTGTCATGGTTTCGCCACATGAAGGAGATTCAGTGGGTCGACACCCTGGAGAGTCAAAACTTTTCTGAGAATTTTTCAAAAATAAATGGTATAATAGCAGGAAAGTTTCTCACAGGTCTTGAATATACTTCTGAACAATCTAATTGAACCATTGGGGGTACGTCATATGAACAAGTCCATTAACATTCAAGATACGTTCTTGAACCAGCTGCGCAAAGAGAATATCCCTGCTACAGTATATTTGACCAACGGCTTTCAAATCCGGGGAATTATCAAAGCCTTCGACAACTTCACCATTGTCATCGACAGTGACGGGCGCCAGCAGATGGTGTACAAGCATGCGATTTCCACCTTTACACCACAGCGCAGCGTATCGCTCATGCAGGACAATAATAGCGAAGTTTAAGATTTTACAGCCTTGAAGCGAAACCTTTTTGTTTATAAATCGTTTGAATAGAGAGTGCAGAGAGCAACCTGTGAAGGTTGTTCTTTTCATTCGTGAACATCATTTTTGTTTTTTCCGTTAAGGGAGTCAGGAGGCAATATGTCCAGAGACCAACTAACCAGGAACGGCGGGAATAGAAACAGAGGAAGCCAGCCGCCGAGTTCCAAAGGAAAGCCGAAGAAGAAAAAGAAATTTTTAACTAAAAAGCGTGTGCTGTGGAGTTTGTTTTTTTCAATTGCCTTAGCTATTTTTTGTGCGCTGGGCGGATATTTGTTCATTATGCTGAACGGCCAGAAGCTGCTGGATGCGAATAGGGATAAGCTAACCTTGTATCCGCCTACGCAGATTTTTGACCGGAATGCGAATCTGATCGGAGAGCTGTCTCTGGAGAAAAGCGATCCGGTAGATTATGAGGATCTTCCCAAGATGCTGATTACCGCCTTCGTAGCCACCGAGGATAAACGTTTCTTCGATCACAACGGTGTGGATCTCTGGTCCATCGGACGCGCGGCAGTCAAGGATATTGCGGCACGCAGTATGGTTGAGGGCGGCAGCACCATTACCCAGCAGCTTGCCAAGAATATCTTCCTGAATCGGGATAAGACCTTCTTCCGCAAAGCGACAGAGGTATCGATTGCCGTCGCACTGGAGAAAACAGAAACCAAAGAAGATATTATCACCATGTACCTGAACCGGATTCCGTTCGGCGGGACCATCTACGGGATCAAGGCTGCTTCTATCCGATACTTCGGTAAGGAGAATCTGAACGATCTAGAGCTCTGGGAAATGGCTACGCTGGCTGCAATGCCTAAGGGGCCTTCCCGTTATAATCCGCTGCGTAATCCGGAGCTGTCCAAAGAACGCCGTGGGGTTGTTCTTCAGCTTATGTATGATCAGAAAAAGATTACCAAGGAGCAGATGGACGAGGCCAAGGCTGTTGATTATAACTATACGCCACCAGAGAAAGGCAAGCAGCGTTACCAGGCGTTCATTGATTATGCGATTGGCGAAGCCGAGGACAGATTCGGGCTGACCGAAGATGACCTGAACATCGGCGGATACAAAATCTACACCACCATGGATAAGCACGCCCAGGAGACGATTGAGGATGCTTTTGCCGACAGTGATAACTTTGAGAAAAGTGTGGACGATGAGCTGGTGCAAGGCTCGATGACCATCATCAATCAGGAGAACGGCAGCGTAGTCGCTCTGATGGGCGGACGCAATTATGAGAAAAAAGGCTATAGCCGGATCGACGGCAGCCGCCGCTCACCGGGTTCAGCCTTCAAACCGCTGGTTGCTTATGCACCGGCCCTGGAATCCGGCAAATTCACGAATGATTCCATGCTCAGTAATGAGAAGCAGTGCTTCGGCAATTATTGTCCGAATAACCTGCACGGATACTCGAAGTCCATCAGCATGAGCGTTGCGCTGACCAAATCAGAGAATATTCCGGCGGTATGGCTGCTGAATGAGATCGGTGTGAATACCGGCTTCCAGTTCGCCAAGAAGCTCGGCATTAATCTGAAGGATGAAGACAAGAACCTGTCGCTCGCTCTCGGCGGGATGAGTGAAGGTACGAATACTATGGAGATGGCTCAGGCCTACAGCGCTTTTGCCAATGGCGGAGAGCTGCGGAAGGCGTACTCCGTGAAGTCGATTGCTGACAGCGACGGGAAGACCGTCTACAAGGCCAACACTAAGGCAGACCGTGTGATGAGTGAAGACACTGCTTATCAGATGACGGAGATGATGCAGAAGGTCGTACAGGACGGTACGGGTAAAAAAGCCAAAATCAACCGTCCGGTAGCCGGTAAGACCGGAACCACCCAGAGCGGGTATAAGGGCATTAGTTCTAACCGTGACGTCTGGTTCGTCGGCTACACCCCGGAATGGACGGCCGCCGTATGGATGGGGTATGACAAACCGAGCAAAACCCGTCTGCTGAAGAACAGCAGTCCGCTGGCTGCCGCATTCTGGGGCAAGGTCATGGAGAAGGCGCTAGAAGGCGTCCCTACAAAGGAGTTCCCTGTACCGAAGGGTTCGGATCAGGTTGAGGTTGAGGCTACGCCGACACCTGAAGCGGTATCTGCGGTGACAGGCTTCCAGGCGGCATACGATGCTGCCACAATGACAGTCAACATGAGCTGGAATGCGTCGGCGACTAGCGGGGTGGAATACCGTATTTACCGCCGGGAGACCTCTGAAGCGGACTTCACTCTGTTAATGAATACTATGGCAACGAATATTGGGGATATCAGCGCCATGCCGGGGCTGTCCTATGAGTATTACGTTACTGCGTATTATCAGGAGCTTAGTGTAGAGAGTGAGCCTTCGGAGACGGTGACAGTATCTGTGCAGGACGAACTGCAGACACCGGAGCCGGAACCGACCCTTGATCCGGCTATGCCTACGGATAATCCCGACAATCCGGACAACCCGGACAACGGAGGTAACCCAGGCAACGGGGAGAACGGCGGCAATCCGCTAGATCCTGGACCTGGCAATAATGGCCCGGGCAATCACGGGAATGGCGAAGGAGGAGACAACGGCAGCGGAGCAGCAACATCGCCGCCTGAGATTACTCCGCCTCCTGTGGCCACGGAGGAGCCTTTGCCGACACCGGAGGCTACAAGCAACACTGTCGATCCGGGAATTATCCCCGATGCCGGGACAGATCCGGCCGGTGATCCGGGCAACGGCTTCGTAGAAGGAACCGGCACACCGTAATAGAAGTGCTGTAAGGCGGATGTTCACAATAAGCAACTTTTCCCCCGGCAGCTCCGGGAGCTCTGCAACAGGCAGAATTCCCGGCTGCCGGGTTTTTCTATTTGCTTGCTTTGAGTGTCTATGCGAAATGTGTTAAGCTGTATGCACCATTATCAGAAGAGGGTTATTCATATGAAACGTAAATTCGGAGACCGGGCCAACTGGCGCAGAATTACGCGCCGCCATTTTGCCTGCCGCTATGTGGAAACCCGGGAATTCAGCGGTTATATCACACTCTACACCATTTACGGGCTGAAAGAGCCGCTATGGAAGAGTTATGGCAGGCATACATACCGCATAGCGGACAAGGGATATTCATGGCTGCAGTATTTTCCCAAGGACGGCCACTATATTGTGACGGCCATGTTTGATGAACGGCAAAATATCGTGCAGTGGTATATTGACACCTGCAAGGTCCAGGGAGTAACGGATCAGGGGGTGCCCTGGTTCGATGATTTGTACCTGGACGTTGTGGTGCTGTGGAATGGTGAAGTGTTTTTGCTGGACGAGGATGAACTGGAGGAGGCGCTGGAGCGGGAAGATATCACAGACAGTGATTATAATTTAGCCTGGTCGACAGCCCATTCGATCCTGCGCGCTATAGACGCTCATGCCTTTCCGTATTTCTCCCTTTCACTCAAGCATCGGGCCGAATTGTTTCATCACGGAGAATTCAGGAGGAAATAATCATGGAATGGTATGTCTATAAACGGGGATCATCCCCTATCCGCAAAGTCTCACGGAAGCGCCATCACCCCCGCCGGAAACGGGTGTTGCTGGTTACGCTTCTGGTCCTGGTTATAGCCGGATTGTTCTGGTGCGGACTGGTGTTCAACAGAATTAACAGTGCCGTAACCACCTCACCTATGGTGAAGGCGGATGCGGGTGTAATTCTGGGCATGTCGATGTGGGGGGATGAACCCAGTCCCGGGCTGAAGGAACGGCTGGATTACGGGCTTGAGCTGTATCGCTCGGGATCATTCAGCCACTTCGTCGTCTCCGGGGGTCTGGATCAGCCGGATTATAAGTATACGGAAGCCGAAGGAATGAAGAGGTATCTGGTGGCCCATGGCGTGCCGGAGAAGGTGATCTACCTGGAGAGCCAGTCTACCAGTACTTACGAGAACCTGCTGTTCAGTAAGAAGGTTTTGCAGGAAAAAGGGCTGTCCTCTACAGTAATTATTACACATGATTTCCACGGACGCCGTGCTCTGGAGACCGCGCGTGAGCTTGGGTATAAGAACCCGCAGCTGGGTGTTACGGAGTCTAAGGTCATGTCGATGCTTAAATACAAGTCCCGTGAGATCCTGGCTTATACCAAATGGAAATTCCAGCAGCTGTCTTTGTAAATCTGCTAATTTCCGAAACTGCTAATATCACCTTAGCCACTGGAATAGACTGGTTAGAGCAAGTCAGACCTGTATAATGAGGTGAACTAGGTGAACGGACATGTAGCGGCGGCAAGCAGCGGACGGGATGAACGCAGACCGTCCAGGCAGATTAACATTGTGCTGAATAATCAGGCTCCGGCTCCGGTGACCAGTCTGCCGGCTGATAGCACGGGGGGCTCAGTTCCTCCCAAAACCGGCAGCCATAGCGGACTGTTCCAGGAGCTGAGCAGGGAGCTGGATGCACTTGTAGGTCTGGATAACATCAAAGAGCTGGTATTCGAGATATATGCCCTGTTGCAGGTGGCCCAGATGCGCAGTGAAGCCGGACTTGCCAGCGGAAGCCAGGCCTATCATATGGTGTTCAAGGGGAATCCGGGCACAGGCAAAACAACCGTTGCACGGATTATAGCGAAGCTGTTCCAGCGGATGGGTGTCCTCAGTAAGGGGCATTTAATTGAAGTTGAGCGGGCTGATCTGGTAGGTGAGTACATCGGACATACAGCCCAGAAGACGCGGGATCTGGTCAAAAAAGCGCTCGGCGGCATTCTGTTCATTGATGAAGCCTATAGTCTGGCCCGGGGCGGAGACAAGGATTTCGGCAAGGAGGCCATCGACACACTGGTCAAATCCATGGAGGACCACCGCAGTCAGTTTGTGCTGATTCTGGCCGGGTATTCCGGCGAGATCGACTATTTTCTGATGAGCAATCCGGGACTGCCTTCGCGGTTTCCGATTCAGGTCGAATTTCCCGACTATACCATCGACCAGCTGCTGCAGATTGCCGAGCTGATGTCCAAAGAGCGTGATTATATTCTGATGCCGCAGGCCATACTCAAACTCAAGCAGCATTTGCTTATAGAAAAAACAGAGAGCCTGCATGCATTCAGCAATGCAAGATATGTACGCAACAGTATTGAGAAGGCTGTACGGGCTCAGGCTGTAAGGCTGCTGAACCAGTATGAGAGCACAAGTCCGGGCAAGCAGGAGCTGATGACGCTGCGGACGGAGGATTTCAGGTGGTAGGGCTGCTCTAAGAATTAGACTGCTGTAGATGAAGAACAGATAAGGAGCATGGAATGAATGGCAACGACAACACATGACACAGAGACCGATGTACAGGACCGGGCAATCCTCGTCAGCCTGGTGACAGACAAAATCAAACGCACAGGGATAGATCCGGAGCTGTCTCTTCAGGAGCTGGTCCAATTGGCAGAGACTGCCGGGGTCGAGGTGCTGGATGTCCTCCGGCAGAATAAAGAAACCCCGGATTCCAAATGGTTTATCGGTAAAGGCAAGGTAGAGGAGCTGAGAATGGCTGCTGACGGGCTTGGCGCGAATACCGCTATCTTCGACCAGGAGCTGTCCGGGGCACAGGTACGCAATCTGGAGGAAGCCCTGGATCTTAAGATTATTGACCGCACCCAGCTGATTCTGGACATCTTTGCCGGACGGGCGAAAACCCGGGAAGGGATCATCCAGGTGGAGCTGGCCCAGCTGTCCTATCTTCTGCCGCGCCTGTCGGGGCACGGCAAGAATCTGTCCCGGCTCGGCGGCGGGATCGGTACGAGAGGTCCGGGGGAGAGCAAGCTGGAGACCGACCGCCGGCATATCCGCGACCGGATTACCGAGCTGAAGCGCCAGCTGGATGAGGTTGTGAAGACACGTGAGCTGCACCGTGAACGCCGCCGCAAGAGCGGCGCGGTTCAGGTGGCGCTGGTGGGCTATACCAATGCCGGCAAGTCCACGCTGCTCAAACAGCTTACAGATGCCGACGTGTATATTGAGAACCAGTTGTTTGCGACCCTTGACCCGACCTCACGGGTGCTACAGCTTCCAGGCGGTAAGGAAGTTGTCCTAACAGATACCGTCGGGTTCATTCAGAATCTGCCGCATGATCTGGTAGCCTCTTTCCGCGCTACGCTGGAGGAAGTGAATGAGGCCAATCTGGTGCTGCATGTAGTTGATTCGTCTTCTCCGATGCGTGAGGAGCAGATGGACGTCGTCCAGTCGATTCTGCAGGATCTGGGGGCGGCCGGGAAGCCGCAGATCGTATTGTTCAACAAAATCGACCTGTGCCAGCCGGAACAGCTTGAGATGCTACCCGCAGGCGAGGGTTTCTTGAAGATCAGTGCTTTTAATGAGGACGACCTTCTGAGGATTACTGAGATGATCGCTGGCCAGCTGGCCGGGGATACGCTTATCTTCCGCATTCCCGGAGACCGCGGGGATCTGTCATCTCTGCTCTACCGGGTAGGAGAGGTCCTTGAGCAGAATTACGAGGAGAATGATGTGCTCTATAACGTCCGGCTGAACAAGGAAGACTATGATAAATGGAGCTACAAGCTGGCCGAATTCGTGGAGCCGCAATAAGGATTCCATATCCCCGTACAAACATTAGTGTGCCCGGACGAGATCCAGGCACACTTTGCTGTGCGGGGTTTCTCGCGGAATCGGGTCAATATTATATAGCAATGTTAGGAGAGATCAACGGGAAATGGCAGTATTTGCAGAGGATCTATTACAGGCAGCGGAAGCTGCAGAGCTTGAAATCGAAGGTGCTGTTAAGGCATTGGACCGAATTGTGGATTATAATCAGTGGAAGGTAATCGAAGCCTTCCAGCGTCAGCATGTGAGTGATTTCCACTTCGCAGGCTCCACCGGATACGCCTATAATGACCGGGGGCGTGAAGTGCTGGATCTGGTCTATGCCGAGGTATTTGGTGCGGAAGCCGCCTTGGTACGGCCGCATTTCGCTTCGGGCACTCATACAATCTCAACAGCACTCTTCGGCGTGCTAAGACCCGGAGATGAGCTATTATACATTACAGGCCGCCCCTACGATACCCTGCACAAAGTAGTCGGCAAGCCGGGCGACGGGACAGGCTCCCTGGCAGATTTCGGCATTGGCTACCGTGAGACTGCGCTGACAGAGGATGGCACCATTGACTGGGACGCGGTCACTTTAGCGGTTAATGAGAAGACCAAGGTGATCGGAATCCAGCGTTCGCGCGGCTATGACTGGCGTTCGTCCTTCACTGTCGCCGAGATTGGCGAGATGACAGCCCGGGTAAAAGCCATTAAGCCGGATCTCATCGTATTCGTGGATAACTGTTACGGAGAGTTCACCGAGACGCTGGAGCCGCCGCAGGTCGGCGCTGATCTTGTGGCCGGTTCGCTGATCAAGAATCCCGGCGGGGGCATCGCCGAGACAGGCGGTTATATCTGCGGCCGTGCAGACCTGGTGGAGCTGGCGGCTTACCGCCTGACTGCGCCGGGGATTGGCGGGGAAGTCGGAGCCATGCTGGGTACAACGCGCGGCTTGTATCAGGGGCTGTTCATGGCCCCGCATACAGTGGGACAGGCTGTAAAGGGCAGTATATTTGCTTCTGCCGTGTTTCAGCGCTGCGGCTTCACTACCAAGCCGGCATGGGATGAACCGCGTACGGATCTGATCCAGGCGGTAGCTTTTGATGGACCCGAGCATCTGATTGCCTTCGTTCAGGGGATCCAGCGCGCAGCGGCGGTAGACAGTCATGTCGTGCCGGAGCCTTGGGATATGCCCGGGTATGAGCATCCTGTTATCATGGCGGCGGGGACGTTCATTCAGGGCGGCAGTCTGGAGCTGTCAGCGGATGCGCCCATCCGGGCACCGTATATCGGGTATATGCAGGGAGGATTAACCTATTCCCATGTGAAATACGGAGTGTTGATGGCCCTGCAAAGTATGAGGGAGCGCAACTTGTTATAGCTGGGCACAAAGAAACCTTAAGAGAGATGTAAGCTTACAAGGAGGCAGGGCCGATTGCGTGAATCAGCAGCAGTGGAAAAGTGCTTGCAGCGGGCAGGTACAGATAAAGCTCCGCTTGTCGTATTGATGTGCGGTGTGGCAGGCTCGGGCAAAACTACCTTTGCACTCAAACTTGAGCATGAGGGGTTTGCCCGGCTGTCCATTGATGAGGAAATCTGGAGTACCCATGGCAGGTTTGGTGTGGATTATCCTGAAGCGGATTATGAATCCTTCAAGGAGCAGGCAGAGGTGAAGCTGCGGGGTGAGCTTGTGCGGCTGATTCAGGCGGGACGCCATGTTGTGGTTGATTTCAGCTTTTGGCAGCGCCGGAGACGGGATGAATACAAGCAGCTGATCGGGCAGCACGGCGGGGAGTGGGCTTTGATTCATCTCAAGGTGCAGCCTGATGAGTTGCGGCAGAGGCTGCTTCTGAGGAACGTACGGATGGACGCCAATGCGGCATTTCCGATTACCGGGGAGATCCTGACCCGGTTTTTGAATGGATTCGAGACTCCGGCCGGAGAAGGCGAATGGGTCATCGAAGCGGACATGACATGAGGTCTACTGTCTAGCTATTAATGGCTGGAGGAATGTGGAAGATGGCGGGGTTCCACGTTATTTTTGCTTGAAGATTAGTGTATATGATATACTTCGGGAAACTAAATCTACTAAATCCACCACAATGATCAGCTAATCTCACAAGGGTATCACAAGGATCGCAAGAAATCTTGTGAGAAAAACTCACATACCATTGACACGCCATATAAGGAAATGTACAATGAGATGAGAAAAAGATCATTGGAAGGTTGGATGAGTCATGGGTGATGAAATCCGCAGAAATATGGCATTATTCCCTATCGGAATCGTAATGAAGTTAACGGATCTGTCCGCCAGACAAATTCGTTATTATGAGCAGCATAGCCTGATCGTACCTGCGCGTACATCCGGCAACCAGCGTTTGTTCTCCTTTAATGATGTCGAACGGCTGCTCGAGATCAAGGCGTTGATTGAGAAGGGTGTTAATATTGCCGGCATCAAGCAGGTGATGAATCCTGTCTCGAAGGAATCTGAAGAAGCTACGGTTATTACGCCTGACACAGAGGTGAGACGTAGAGAGTTGTCTGATTCACAGCTTCACCGTCTGCTTAAGCAGGAGCTGGTTTCCGGTAAAAGACCGGGACAAGTGTCTCTAATCCAAGGTGAGCTATCCCGGTTTTTTAATAAATAATATAGAGATTTTGAAAGGGAGAGGGTAAAGTGAGCTTTTCTAAAGAGGATATTCTGCGCATCGCCAAGGACGAAAACGTCCGGTTTATTCGCCTGCAATTTACCGATCTGTTAGGAACGATCAAGAATGTAGAAATTCCTGTAAGCCAGCTTGAAAAGGCACTCGACAATAAAATGATGTTCGATGGCTCTTCCATTGAAGGGTATGTGCGGATTGAAGAATCTGACATGTATCTGTACCCGGACCTCAGCACCTGGGTAATCTTCCCTTGGGTGACGGACAGCCGTGTAGCACGTTTGATTTGTGATGTGTACATGCCGGACGGAACACCGTTTGCCGGAGACCCGCGCGGTATCCTGAAGCGTTGTCTGCAGGAAGCGGAAGAAATGGGCTTCACAGCTATGAACGTTGGACCCGAGCCTGAATTCTTCCTGTTCAGAACCGACGAGAAGGGCAACCCGACCACAGAACTGAACGACCAGGGCGGATATTTCGACTTGGCACCGATGGATCTTGGGGAGAACTGCCGCCGTGAAATCGTATTGACCCTGGAGGAAATGGGCTTTGAGGTTGAAGCCTCCCACCATGAAGTGGCTTCCGGCCAGCATGAGATTGACTTCAAATACGCCGATGCCATCAAGGCAGCGGATCAGATTCAGACCTTCAAGCTTGTCGTGAAGACGATAGCCCGTCATCACGGCCTGCATGCAACCTTTATGCCTAAGCCACTGTTCGGCATGAACGGATCTGGTATGCACGCTCACCAATCCCTGTTCAATGGCAGCGAGAATATGTTCTATGATGAGAGCGACACACTCGGTCTTAGCAAGACAGCCCGTTATTACATGGCAGGGATTCTGAAGCACGCACGTGCTTTTGCTGCAATTACGAACCCGACCGTTAACTCTTACAAACGTCTGGTACCTGGTTATGAAGCACCTTGCTACGTTGCCTGGTCTGCAAGTAACCGTAGCCCGATGATCCGTATTCCGGCTTCGAGAGGGCTCAGCACACGCGTTGAGGTTCGTAATCCGGACCCGGCGGCTAACCCTTACCTTGCACTGGCTGTAATGCTGAAGGCAGGTCTCGATGGAATCAAACGTAAGATGGATCTTCCGGCTCCAATCGACCGTAACATCTATGTGATGTCCGAAGAAGAGCGGATTGAAGAAGGCATCCCAAGCCTGCCGTCCGATCTGAAGGAAGCCCTGAACGAAATGGTCCGCAGCCATGTCATCACCGAAGCTCTCGGCGAACATGCGCTGGCCCACTTCTATGAGCTTAAGGAAATTGAATGGGACATCTACCGGACCCAGGTTCACGAATGGGAAAGAGATCAGTACATGACGCTTTACTAGGATACAGCAGCCCTTGGCGCTCTAAGCGCCGGGGGTTTTTTTGTGTGGCGGGCGGTGGCGGGCGTCTCCCTTAACCATCCAACCATAACTCGTTACCAGCCCAATGCCGGAAAGAAAATATTGATCAGTGAAATGGAAATGAAAAAAGAACGCTCATATGAGCGTTCTTTTTAGTTCACCTTAACAATGGCGCCGGCGTTTTTTATGCTTACAAACGATAATCGCTTTTTGACCCGGGCGCAGTTTTACGACAATTACTTTTTTATGATGTGGGCACGACATAGTAGCTGCCTCCTTATAATTTGACATACAACAGAATATGTTGCTCAAATCAATATGGAGTGGACGTAATTACTACACTTCAATAAAGGGGCGGGTTAACCGCACGCTCTCCTTTAAAGAAGCTGATAAGCCATTAGCATAGCATTGAATGTATAAGAAATCATTTATTGAACAAACATGACCCGTTAGATTAATTCGAGACTCACTCATGTGGATCACTTCATGCGTTTAGAAATGGGATGATCTTCATTCATTTGCAGCAGATCCCACTGATTACCATATAAATCTTTGAAAACAGCTACTATTCCGTAAGATTGTTCTTGGGGATCTCTAACAAATTCTATTCCCCTGGAGACCATTTCATTATAATCTCTCCAAAAGTCGTCGGTGTTTAGAAAGAGAAATACCCGGCCACCAGTCTGGTTACCAACAAACTGCTCTTGTTCGGGCTTAGAGGCTCTGGCTAGTAGAATTGTCGTACCAATAGAGCCAGGAGGAGAAATTACTACCCATCGTTTATCTTGCTCTGGTTGATAAATATCTTCAACTAACGTGAAATGCAATTTTTTCGTATAGAATTCGATCGCCTCATCATAATCCTTTACAACCAAAGCAATATGTACAATGGACTGAATCATTACTGGCCGTCCTCCTAAGAAATATATTGAAATACGGGGTTATGTCATAACTTCTTCTTTTTAAAAAAGCCAAAGACAAACAAGATTATTAACACAACGATTATAAATTTCAGCGGTATCACCTCTTGTTGGGGATTATAGCATGATCTGAAGTTGTTGAATAGAAGGGCACTTCATCCGTATGTGGTATCAGGTCTTAATTATTAAAGATATACCATAATAATATATAACTTATTCCGAAGAAAAGGATTACACCCAGTAATGAGATGGCAAGGAGAATAATGATAACTTTCTTTCCGTTCATAAAATTCACCTCTTAATTAATATAACACGGACTAAGGTATGAACAGACACTATTCAAGGAGCATCAAAAAACCTCTCCCAATTGTTAGCGTGGGGGAGAGGCAGAAAGTAGTTTACTTCATTGCTCCAGGGTTGATTTCACAATTTTTTTGGCGGTAACTTGTGCTGGAAATGAATCATCGCTTGAGGTATAGAACACTTCAACCACATCGCCTTTATTATAGTTAGAAGGATCAATTTTATTTACCCAAATGGCTTGAGAGTACTTATTAGATTCGAGAACATCCTTGTACTCCTTACCCAAATCTTCTTCATGCAACTGAGAAATTACTAAAATCCTTTTATGCTCTATATCTACTGTGTGGATAACCCCTTTAAAAACTGTATCTTCCTTACCACAGGCTGTGACGAATAACAAAAAAACAAAAATAACAGTCCATGTAGTGATAGTTCTGATTTTTTGTAACATAGTGTATTCTCCTTTAAAAGGTTACGACTTTTGTTTAAAAGGTGCAAAACTTCCATAAGGCGGCTGATCCTGGTCCCCTTTTACAACTTGTTCCATCTCATATATACTTAACCATAATAGAGAGTCAGGAGGGAGGGAACTATGGTATCTGCGAGAACATTTATCATAGGAGCGTGCGATGAAGAATAGATATAAGGCTATAATCACAATTGTGCTCGTCCTGGTGCTGGCCTGTTCCCAGGCTGGTGCGGTAGGAAGGGGCGGCGTACCTGCCGACGAGACTAAGGAGAGAATCATGGAGCAGTACGGGCTGGATGTTCCGGCACCGGCAGGAGCGGACTGGGGCAATATAGATGTCGGGATCAGCGGGGTGGATGAGTTTGTTCTTAGGGTCTGCCGGTTTATGGTCAATCCGTTAGTTTTTATAATCCGCGAAATTGTGTAGATGAGGGGGATAAGAATGCATCCGCGTGCTAACATGCCACAGCCTGAGCGTAGAGTCCGCAAGAGAACAGGATGGAAATGGGCCATTGTCCTTATCGTGATCCTGGTTGTGATGGCAGTGCTAAATCCGGGGAAGGAAGAATTCAGTGAGTATGCAGTGAAGGATCTGAAGGAGACCCTAGGTACAGAATTAGCTGGAGGGATTACCGAATTAGTGGCCCAGCCGCTGGTCGAATCTTTTACCCTGAGGGATAATTACATCCTATTCTCTATGTTCAGCATACCGGATATTCAGAATGGAAAGAGCTTAATCGGGGATCGTTCGGCAAACCGCAAATATCTTGGATTGTTCAAAATCATTTTTATCAAACTGTAAATTGGGTATACATATTGTTCCAGAACCCGGTATAATTAAATTGATTTGTGAAGGAATCCTTATCAATTTTGGGTGTGGAATGAGGAGGAACGAAGTTGAATACGGCTTATAAAATTCTGACCAGTGATGCTGATCTATTCGCTGCCGCACTGGCCCAGGTACAGGTCTATGTAGTTCAGCTGGTTGATGGTAAACCGCATGTGATTGCCGATTATGCCGGACCTGTACAGAAATGGACAGCGGATTACATTTTGCTGGCCGGAATGACTTATAGACGCGACGAATTTGAGTTCAGAGTACGGGTGAACAAGAAGTAAATGGAGTAGCTGCCCAAGTAACATCAGTTTGTAAGATTAATGCCGAATCACACAATCTTCGGAGTAGATCTTTGCATCTCTTATACTATCAAAGGTAAAAGAGGTGTAATGATGACCCAAAGAGAACGAAACAGAATCCGCAGAGCTATTAATGTACTGCTCACCCAGAGAGCGGTCCTGCTGGAGAGACTGGAAGAAATCAACGAGAATCTGCGCAGAACGCCTAGAGGCTCGCGTGCCAGAAGAGAGCTTTTGGCTGCCAGAGCCTCCATCCGTGAAGCTCTTCGCCTGAATACAGCTGCCATCCGCTTGTTGCGAAGTGTGCTGTAGCCGTTATCCGTAGGATCAAGAACCCTTGTGACGTTTACAGCGTCATAGGGGTTCTTGTGGTTGGGGAAGAACATAACCAGCGGAATGCAATACTGGAGCAGTCTTTTGCAGCGTCGGTCTACTCCCTGATAGTGACACGGGTGCCTATGGGGATGAGGGCGGCCGGAACCAGAACATCTGCATTATACATACGGATACAGCCATGCGAGACCATGTGACCGATGGAAGAAGGGTTGTTGGTTCCGTGAATGCCATAATGCGGCTTGGACAGACCCATCCAGAATGCACCGAAGGGTCCGCCCGGATTAGGCTGCTTGTTGATAATGGTGTATTCGCCTACGGGGGAGACGGTTAGCATCTTGCCAATACCGACTGGGAATCCTCTGGTAACAACGTTATTGTCCAGCAGGTACAGCATTCGCTGTGAGAGATCCACGATGATCCGATAATTAGGCATAATGATCAGCACTCCTTTGTAATCAGGATATGTGCGGAGAGGTACAGCGGTTCCCAGAAAAAGTGGCAAAAAAGCTGAATGCGAACATTTGTTCTCGATCGGCTTTTTTGCCATATAAGTGAATGATATGTTACACAGGATACCTTATGGAACAGAAAACAGGCTGCTTCCGCTTGGTGCGGAGCAGCCTGTTCATATTGCGGGGAGGGGATTAGTGGATATCACGGAATAATCCAATGACTCTACCCAAAATCGTAACACGGTTGAGGCGGAGAGGCTCGTACGCCGGATTCTCCGGCTGTAGCCTGATATGATCACGTTCCTTGTAGAAGGTCTTAACGGTTGCTTCATCTTCTTCGGTCATCGCTACAACAATATCGCCGTTGTCGGCAGTCTGCTGCTGGCGGACGATGACATAATCGCCATTCATAATCCCGGCATCCACCATACTGTCACCAAGAACAGACAGCATAAACACCTTGTTATCCCCTACGTAATGAGTAGGCAACGGGAAGTAATCCTCAATATTCTCTGTAGCAGTAATAGGAACGCCGGCCGTAACCTTGCCCACTATAGGGATGCGGGTAACCGTCTGGACAAATTGATGTACATTCTCTGAATCTTCCTGGCCAAGCAATTCAATCGCACGCGGTTTCGTTGGATCGCGCCGGATCAGGCCTTTCTTCTCAAGCCGGTCCAAGTGACCGTGCACTGTGGAACTGGAGGCCAGCCCGACAGCTTCGCCAATCTCGCGGACAGACGGAGGATAACCCTTGCTGCGGACTTCGTTACGTATAAATTCCAGGATCGCCAGCTGACGACTTGAAATCTTTGACATCGGTATCAACCCCATATACTATGTTTGGGAAAATTATAACATAGAACTTCCGTTCGTACAAACATAAGTTCTAAAATGAGGAAATAAAAAGATGGGGAATGAAGGGAACGGATGTTCTGAAAAAACTATTGATTGAAACACATGTTCGTGTTATATTATTTTCGAAAGCAAGAACATGTGTTTGGAGGATGATAGTAATGTTAAAGTACAGTACATACAATAGTATCTACAATGAGGATGTCAAGGTGTCCACTCCCGGTAATCCAACTACTCATATTCAGGTGACCAAGCTCAAGGATCAGATCCTTGGAAGGCTGACTAAGTTCGCATCCCTATCCCGTCAGGTCAGCATCATCAAGCTTGCCCTGGTGCTGTTACTTGTGATTTCAGGATTCACAGTAGTGGGGAATGTCTTTGCGGGATCTGTCTCTTTAATGAAGCAGGACAAACGGATCGTCGTTGAACGAGGGGATACCTTATGGAGCATTGCACTTAGTCATAAGCCGGAGGATATGAAGACCGCCGTATATATAGAAGGAATAATGAAGACCAATCATCTGGAGAACAGCGCGATCAAGGCCGGAGATATACTGATTATACCTGTATACTGACAGAACGCAGCATACGGTTGACAGACTCGAAAGAGCTTTCAGGGGGCAGACCTTGACAAGCTCTTTTTCTCATGGCAAAGTTAAAATGAATGTTAAGGGAGGGGAACGTATTGAATATTGACGAATTGGTCGCACGCATCAATGAATTGGCACGCAAACATAAGAATGGCGGCCTGAATCAGGAGGAAGTGGCTGAACGGGCCAAACTCCGTGAGATTTACCTGGGGAACATCCGCAGCAACTTTCGGGCCCAGCTGGATACGATTGAAATCGTGGATAATCCGGAGCATGAAGAAGGCAATAACGGGCTTAAGCATTAGTCTGTTGCCTTTTCATAGATAATACAGGATGACTAGGGGGAACTTACATGGCCCGTTCTTGGGAAAGAATGGTTCAACGCAACACCAAGCAAATTAACCAGCAAAGAAAGAAGCAGGGCAAGGATTCGATTTATGCTACAGGCTCTAAGGCTACCGCCAAAAGCATCGACATTTTCAAAGGGCGGAATATTGTATTCCCCGTTGTACTGATGCTGCTTGGCATTATGTTCTGGGTCGTCGGGTCGATTGACGAAGCGAAAGGAAGCGGTATTCTGGCCAACTGGCTGGGTGTAGTACTGTACTTCCTGCTTGCCGCCCTGCTATTCTTCCGTCGTCCGTTCCTTAAGGTTGAACGTGCCCGTCTCTCTACGATTAAATACAACCGTGAACGCTTTTTGCCTGCAGCGGACATTGAGAAGATCACGTTATCGCGCAGTGTGGTTACGATTAAGTATAAGGGAAAACGCAAACAGTGGATTTTCTCCAAGTTGATTAACCGTTATGACACCGCTGCTATGGGTGAACGCCTGGAGCAATTCGCCAAGAACAACAACATTGAGTTAGTACACGAATAGTAAGACAGACCAGCATATAGGGAGTGGAATAACGAAATGCCGATTACCGCCGTACTATTTGACCTTGACGATACACTGCTGTGGGATGACCGGAGTGTGGAAGAAGCATTCCGCTATGCCGCTGAGGCTGCTGGAGATTCCGTTGATCCGCAGGAGCTGGAGGCTGCTGTGCGCAGGGAAGCGCGTGCGCTATACGAATCCTATGAGACTTTTCCGTTCACGAAGCTGATCGGTATTAATCCTTATGAAGCACTCTGGGCCAACTTCACAGCCGGGGAACAGCCGGAATTCCGTAAGCTGCAGCAGCTTGCCCCTGTCTACCGTACGGAATCCTGGCGGCGCGGCTTGGCTTCACTAGGAGTGGAGGATGAAGCGCTGGCTGCACAACTCGCCGACAAATTCGCTGCGGAACGCCGTAGCCGTCCTTATATATATGAGGAGACACTTCAGGTACTGAATGAGCTGCGCGGCAAGGTGAAGCTGCTGCTTCTGACGAACGGCTGCCCGGCGCTTCAGCAGGAGAAGCTTGACGGTGTACCGGAGCTTGTTCCGTATTTTGACCATATTGTTATTTCGGGTAGCTTCGGCAAAGGCAAACCGGATAAGGGAATCTTCGAGCATGCGCTCGGATTGCTTGATATTGCTCCGGAACAAGGTGTAATGGTTGGAGATAAGCTCACTACGGATATTCTTGGAGGACTAGCTGCAGGGTTGACGACAGTCTGGATCAACCGCAATGCCAAGGCCTCTGACCCGGAGATCACTCCTGATTATCAGATTAGCCATCTATCGGAGCTGCTGCCGCTGGTACACTCCCTATAATGAAATCAGAAGAAGCCGGTATCCCGTCAGAGGATATTGGCTTTTTTGGTATATATATTAAGTGATAGATGGTATCAGTACTCTTCATGTATATGACTATTCTCATGTTACAGGGGGATTGCTGCAGCTTCTTCCCGACAAATTCAATATAATGTGTATAATAGGGATAAAACCTATCTGACTTTCATTGGGAGGACTTCAGATGATGAAGCCAAAGATACGCAGAGGACTTATGTGCATAATGTTGGGGCTGGCACTTGCCGGATGCTCGGAGGACAAAGAGGGGGACATGCAGATGTATGCTGCAGGCGATTCTTCAATGACGCCGATTAAGGTAGAGCTAAGCTGGAGTCCGGAGGATGTAACCGCAGGCAGCGAGGTTAGCTTCAAGGCTGTAGTTACACAGGACGGTGAACCGGTAGATGACGCGAGAGAAGTAATGTTTGAAATCGCCGATGCAGCGGATAAGAGCAAGAAGGTTGAAATTAAAGGTAAAAGTGATGGAGACGGAGCTTATGTTGGCGATAATACGTTTGAGCAGGCGGGCGAGTTCACGGTTACTTCTCATGTGACTGCCCGGACACAGCATTCTATGCCAAGTAAAAAGCTTGTGGTGAAGCCGTAATAGGATTATCGCAGTCGGTAATACAAATAATGCAGAGTGGAAAGGAAGGCTTTCCGAAATCCCTTTATTCTGCTAAACTTACTCTAATGTTTTACTGGGGGGATTGAAAGTGTCCAAATACACACTTGCTGAGAGCTTGCAGCAACGCATACTGATTCTGGATGGAGCCATGGGTACAATGATTCAGCAGGTACCGCTGACCGGCGAAGATTTCGGCGGAGATGAGCTGGATGGCTGTAATGAAATGCTGGTGCTGACCCGGCCGGATGTTATTCAGGATATTCATGAGAAATACCTGGAAGCCGGAGCGGATCTGATCGAGACCAATACCTTCGGCGCGACCTCGGTGGTGCTTGCCGAATACGATATTCCGCAGCTTGCCCGCCAAATTAACCTGGAAGCTGCCAGGCTGGCCAGGAGTGCCGCAGATAAATATGATACACCGGATCGTCCGCGTTATGTTGTAGGAGCTATGGGACCGACAACGAAGACGCTCTCCGTAACCGGAGGGGTAACGTTCCAGGAGCTGATTGATAGTTATGAGGAGCAGGCGGTTGCCCTGATCGACGGCAAGGTGGATGCGCTGCTGCTGGAGACATCCCAGGATACGCTGAACGTGAAGGCCGGCAGTATTGGTATCCGTAATGCGTTCGAGAAGAGCGGAATTACGCTGCCGGTGATGATCTCGGGAACCATTGAACCGATGGGGACTACGCTGGCCGGGCAGAACATTGAAGCTTTCTATATTTCACTGGAGCATCTGAAGCCGGTCTCCATCGGACTCAACTGTGCCACCGGCCCGGAGTTCATGCGTGACCATATCCGTTCGCTCTCGGCGATCTCTTCTGCTGCTGTCAGCTGTTACCCGAATGCCGGGCTTCCGGATGAGAACGGGAATTATCACGAATCACCGGATTCGCTTGCCCGTAAGCTGGGCGGCTTCGCCGAAAAGGGCTGGCTGAATATTGCCGGCGGCTGCTGCGGAACGACACCGGATCATATCCGGGCAATGGCTGAAGTTATGGCGGCCTACCCGCCGCGTAAGCTTGAAGGCCAGCATCCTCCGGCGTTGTCCGGAATCGAGCCTGTGTATGTGGAGAGTGAGAACCGTCCCTATATGGTCGGTGAGCGGACCAATGTCCTCGGTTCCCGCAAGTTCAAACGTCTGATTGTTGAAGGGAAGTACGAGGAAGCTTCGGAGATTGCCCGTGCCCAGGTGAAGAGCGGCGCACAAGTCATTGATGTCTGTGTACAGGACCCGGACCGGGATGAGACGGAAGATATTATGCGCTTTCTGGAGCTGGTGGTGAAGAAGGTCAAAGTACCGTTAATGATCGATACTACAGACCCGAAGGTCATTGATCTGGCACTGCAATATTGTCAGGGTAAGGCGATTATTAACTCCATTAACCTTGAAGATGGTGAAGAGAAATTCGAGCTTGTCACACCATTGATTCATAAATACGGCGCAGCAATTGTAGTAGGTACCATTGACGAGACGGGTCAGGCCATACTGGCCAAGGACAAACTGGAGGTTGCCAGACGTTCTTATGATCTGCTGGTGAACAAATATGGTCTGGCCCCGGAAGATCTGATCTTCGACACACTGGTATTCCCTGTAGGGACAGGGGATGAGCAGTATATCGGCTCCGCGAAGGAGACGATATACGGCATCCGTCTGATCAAGGAAGCGATGCCTGCTGTTCATACAATTCTCGGCATCAGCAATGTCTCCTTCGGTCTGCCGGAAGCCGGCCGCGAGGTGCTGAACTCCGTGTTCCTGTATGAGTGCACCAAGGCGGGACTGGACTATGCGATTGTGAACACGGAGAAGGTGGAGCGTTATGCGTCGATTCCGGAGGAAGAGCGCAAGCTGGCTGAACAACTGATCTATAACACCAATGACGATACCTTGTCTGCATTCGTGGCGGCTTTCCGCGGCAAGAAGGTCGAGAAGAAAGAGAAGATCTCCAATCTCTCCTTGGAGGAACGCCTTGCTTCCTATGTAGTGGAAGGAACCAAAGAAGGATTGATTCCGGATCTGGATGAAGCGCTGAAGACCTCTGCTCCGCTGGAGATCATTAACGGACCGCTGATGGCGGGGATGTCTGAGGTCGGGCGTCTGTTCAATAACAACGAATTAATCGTTGCAGAGGTGCTGCAGAGCGCAGAGGTGATGAAGGCTTCTGTGAGCCATCTGGAACAGTTCATGAAGAAGGATGAGACCTCGGTTAAAGGGAGAATTATGCTTGCTACCGTCAAGGGCGATGTGCATGATATCGGGAAGAACCTTGTGGAGATTATCCTCTCCAACAATGGTTATGAGATCGTTAATCTGGGTATAAAGGTTCCGCCGGAGAATATTATTGAAGCCTTCCGCAAGGAAAAAGCAGACGCCATCGGCTTGTCCGGTCTGCTGGTGAAATCTGCCCAGCAGATGGTGCTGACTGCGCAGGATCTGCGCTCGGCCGGTATTGATGTGCCGATTATGGTCGGCGGTGCCGCATTGACCCGCAAATTCACCAAGACCCGTATCCGGCCGGAATATGACGGGCTTGTATTATACGCCAAGGACGCCATGGACGGTCTGGATATCGCCAACCGGCTGATGAATCCGCTGGAGCGGGTGAAGATTGAGGAAGAGGTCCGCCAGGAAGCCGAGGCAGCCGTAGCTGTAGCTCCGGCGCAGCCGCTTCCTGAGCTTACTCGTGCAGTGCGCTCCAAGATTTCAGCGGACGCCCCTGTGTTCACTCCGCCGGATCTCGAACGTCATGTCCTGCGGAGTTATCCGCTGGGCCATATTATTCCCTATGTGAATATGCAGATGCTGCTAGGTCATCATCTGGGACTGCGAGGTTCTGTAGAGGCTCAGCTGGCAGCCAGAGATCCGCGGACGGTAGAACTGAAAGAGACGGTGGATGATATTCTGCATCAGGCGATGCTGGAAGGGACCATTGTTCCGCATGCGATGTATCAGTTCTTCCCGGCCCAGTCACGCGGGAATGACATCCTGATCTATGATCCGCAGAACCATGCCAACGTCCTGCATACCTTCACCTTCCCGCGGCAGAACGTAGAGCCTTATCTCTGTCTTGCAGACTTCCTGAAGCCGGCAGAGAGCGGGATTATGGATTATGTCGGGTTCCTGGTAGTCACTGCAGGTCACGGGGTCCGTGAATTGTCCACTGAGCTTAAGGATAAAGGGGATTATCTCCGTTCCCATGCTCTGCAGGCTGTGGCTCTTGAGGTAGCAGAAGGGCTGGCTGAACGTGTCCATCATATGATGCGGGATACCTGGGGCTTCCCGGACCCGGCAGACATGACGATGAAGCAGAGACACGGTGCACGGTACCAGGGCATTCGGGTATCCTTCGGCTATCCGGCCTGCCCGGATCTGGAGGATCAGGGGCCGTTATTCAAGCTCCTGTCTCCCGAGGATATCGGAGTGCATCTTACGGAGGGCTTCATGATGGAGCCGGAGGCTTCGGTCTCGGCAATGGTATTTGCCCATCCGGAAGCGCAGTACTTTAATGTGGAGAAGCTATAATCGCTCTGCCATGTGAACACCGGCCAGACGGGGCTATGCCCCGTCTTTTCGGAACCTCCCGGTAACGGGAGGTTTTTTGCTGAAGATAGAAGGATTTATATGCTGCACATGATACATGCAAAAGATGCTTTTGGAGCCAAAACAGAGTAGAATTCTTTTCATAAGAATCGGCAAGATAATAGAAATGGGCTGCCTGAGGATATTAGTTAAGAGAGAGGAGGGGCATGATGGAAATTTATTTTTTGGGAACGAATGCCGGGGTACCGACACTCCAGCGCAACGTAACCTCGATTGCACTTAGACTGCTTGAAGAACGGCGCACCTTCTGGATGTTCGACTGCGGGGAAGGGACGCAGCATCAGGTTCTCCGCTCCCCGCTGCGGCTGGGCAAGCTGGAGAAGCTGTTCATAACCCATCTGCACGGTGACCATCTGTTTGGCCTTCCGGGGCTCATCTCCAGCCGGGGGTACCAGGGAGGCACATCACCGCTCACAGTGTATGGGCCTCCGGGACTCAAAGCGTACCTGGAGACGACACTTGCGGTCAGCCAGTCCCGTATTCCTTATAAGCTGGAGATCGTGGAGCATAGCGGAGGGCTGGTTTTTGAGGATGAGACCTTCAAGGTGGAGGCGGGATTGCTGGAGCACCGGATTGACAGCTATGGCTACCGGATCACGGAGAAAGACAGTCCTGGGAATCTCAATGCCGAGCTGCTCAAGAGCTATGGACTGAAGCCGGGACCGCTGTATGGCCGATTGAAGAAAGGGGAAGACATCACTACTGAGGATGGAACTATAATCAGAGCCGCAGAGGTTATTCATGCTCCCAAACGCGGCCGTATTGTTGTGATACTGGGAGATACCCGGCCCTGCCCCGGCTCCTTGCCGCTGGCTCAGGATGCAGATCTCATTATTCATGAGGCGACCTTTGCCCATGAACTGGCGGATATGGCTCATCAGTATCATCACAGTACAGCAAGGCAAGCGGCGGAATTGGCACGGGATGCCGGAGGGCGGGAGCTGCTGCTGACTCACTTCAGCTCGCGTTATAGCTCACAGGAAGAGCTTGCTCCGCTCTTGAAAGAGGCGCAGGAGATCTTCCCGGATACCCTGCTGGCAGAGGAGTTTTGCACCTTCCCGGTCCACCGGAGAAGCTAGGGAAATTACCCTGAAGCATGAATTATTTTCCGGGAAAGCGCAGGAAATGACAGGGTAATGCCAAAAAAAGCCCGGTGCTGCAGGTGTTCGCTACCGTTCGACGAAGAATGTTAAATTTAAATTAAACGGGAAGTGTTATGCGGACGAAGCAGTAGAGAAAATGCCGAAACTAAGCGGTGTTGAGCAGCGGGAGACGGGCAATAATGCCCCTGGCAGCGCGATTTCCCGGAAGATCTCACGCTGCTTTGAAATATAATTCATAGTATTAATAATAAATGAGATGAATTGAAAATTTCCAATCTACTAGGGGGAGTTATGAACAATATCGGAGGCTTATTAATTGATCTGGATGGAACCCTGTATCATGGCGGAAGAATGATTCCCGGGGCCGACAGGCTTATAGAAGCACTGCGGACAGCCGGCATCCCGTTTCTGTTTGTTACGAACAATTCTTCAAGGACACCAGCCAGTGTAGCAGGACATTTACGCGCAATGGGCATTGAAGCAAAGCCGGAAGAGGTCTGTACCTCGTCGCTTGCTGCTGCACGTTATATTGCCGGGGAATCTCCGGGCGCATCCGTGGCGATACTTGGAGAAGAGGGGCTGGTGCAAGCCTGTGAAGAGGCGGGACTGACCCTGGTTACGGAGAATCCGCAATATGTGGTGCAGGGGATTGACCGGTCTTTTACATATGAGGCACTGGCACGGGCCTCACGCTGGATTCGGGAAGGGGCCAGGTTTGTACTGACCAACCCGGATCTGATGCTTCCCTCTGACGATGGAGTGATGCCCGGTGCCGGTACGATAGGTGCGGCAATTGAAGCTGCCAGCGGTGTTCCGCCCGTCGTCATCGGCAAGCCGGAGACGCATCTTGTTACTTATGCGACATCGCTGCTCGGCATCAAGCCGGAGGAGGCTGTGATGATCGGCGACAACATGCGTACCGATATAGCGGCGGGGGCAAATGCGGGCTGCCGGACGGTGCTGGTACTTACAGGTCTTACAACTTGGGAGAACCTGGAGGACTACCAGAAGCTGACCGGAGTTAAGCCTGATGAAATTTGTGCTGATTTAGCTGAACTTATGGTACTGCTCAGTGTATAATGACAAAGGTATGACCTTTTTACCAACCTAGAAGGGAAGATGACAATATGCCGGAATTGCCGGAAATGGAGAATTACAGAAAGCTGCTCAGCCAGCATCTAATAAATGTCCCCATTACGGGGGTAACCGTAAATAGAGAAAAAACCATCAACATGGAGACTGCGGATTTCGTGAATGGCCTGCTGGGCGCAAGAATTGTGTTCGTGGAACGCCGCGCCAAGCATATCCTCTTCCACCTGCATGACGGCAGAAGACTGCTGCTTCATCTGATGCTTGGCGGACTCCTGTTCTATGGCTCGGAGGAAGAGCGTCCGGACCGCACAACTCAGGTGGAGCTGGCTTTCGGTGAGCATATCCTCTACTTCATGGGGCTGCGCCTGGGGTATCTGCATCTGCTGTCCGTTAAGGAAGGCGAAGCGGCAATGGGTAAGCTCGGCCCCGAACTGCTGGACCGGCGGATGACTGCCGAACGTTTCGCCGGAATACTCAAGGGCCGCCGCGGTGCGCTGAAGAGTCTGCTGGTCAATCAGCAGGTGATGGCAGGAATCGGCAATTGCTATGCTGACGAAATTGCTTTTGAAGCACGGCTGCTTCCCTCCACACTCGTCCAGAACCTGTCGCCGGAAGCTGTGAACCGGCTCTACGACAGTATTCGTAAAGTATTAACGGAAGCTACCGAAATCGGCGGTTATATGGAGATGCCATTCATGACCGGCGATACTGTGACCGGTTCATATAATGATGCGTGCAAGGTATACGACCGCGAAGGCGAACCCTGCCTGCGCGGCGGGGGAACGATAATCAAGACAGAGCTGTCCGGACGCAAGGTGTTCTATTGCCCGGATTGCCAGCATGACGCCTAAGCCCTTCATAGGGGCACATGTCAGCATACGCGGCGGTTACGGGCAGGCTGCCCGGTCCGCCAGGGAGAGCGGTGCAGCATGTTTTCAATATTTTCCGAAGAATCCGCGCAGTTTGAAGCTGAAGCCGGTGGACTACCGCGACGCAGGAAGCTGTGCAGACTATTGCCGGGAACAGGGGATGGTCTCTATTGCCCATACCCCGTATCCGACCAATCTGGCTGCCGACCCGAGCGGCAGAGCGGTGATGGCTGCCTCCTTGCGTAACGATCTGGAGATTGCGGAGGCCTGCGGATCGGTGGGCATTGTGGTGCATTTTGGACATTTTGCCGGAATGGAGCCGTTACAGGGGTATCAAAATATTATACAATGTATGAACGATACCCTGGCTGACTGGAATGGACAGACGAAGCTGCTGATTGAGAACATGGCAGGTAATCATGGGCATGAAGGCATGACGCTGGAAGAACTGGTCAAGGTCCGCGAGCTCAGCCGCTATCCGGAGAAGATCGGCTTCTGCTTCGATACCTGCCATGCGTTCGCTGCCGGGACCTGGAATCCGCAGCAGACGGAGGCATTCATTAGACGCGGAGAGAACCTGGGCTACTGGGCTAATCTGGATGCTGTGCATCTGAACGACTCCCGGTATCCATTCGGCTCGCGGCGGGACCGACATGCTGCAATCGGTAAGGGGTGTATCGGGGCATCGGCGCTTAGTCAGCTTTTGAAGATGGAGCCCCTGGCTGATAAAGTGATCGTTATGGAAACAGAAAAGGGGCCGGATGGCACGCACAGAGCGGAAATTGCTGCTGTGAGGACCTGGTTTGAGGCGGGGGATGATTGAAGATGAAGGAAATGAATCAGCCGGAGCTGCTGGAGCTGCTCTCAACGAAGGGTGAGCCGCTTGTCCTGTTTCTGCATACCCCGTTATGCGGAACCTGCAAGGCTGCGCGGCGGATGCTTGAGGTGGCTGAGCATCTGCTGCCGCCCGGCCTTCTCATTGCCGAGGGGAATGTGAACCTGCTGCCGCAGCTTGTGAACACCTATCAAATCTCAAGTGTGCCTGCATTATTGGCAGTGTCTGCTGACCGCAGCACTGAACCGGAAATCATTTATTCTATTAGCTCTGTTGAACGGGTGCTGGCATACATAAGGAGAGTGACCTCATAATGATATCTTTACAACATCTGTCCCTGCGCAGGGAGCAAAGCCAGATTCTTGACGATGTATCCCTGGAAATGAAGCAAGGGGAGAACTGGGTAATTCTCGGGCGCAACGGCTCCGGCAAGACGACCCTGCTGGAAATGATGACCGGCTATCTGTTCCCCAGTAAGGGTTCTGTTGAAGTGCTGGGTTACAAATACGGTCAATGTGATCTGCGCGAGGTGCGCAAGGAGATTGGATATATCGGCCCTTCCTTGATGGAAAAGCTCTCGCTCACCGACCCTGTCTGGGAGGTCGTGGCAACGGGCGCCTACGCTTACTTACGCTTCTACGAGGCGATTCCGCCAAGTGTCCGGGAGCAGGCGCTGAAGCTGCTGGAGGATATGAATCTCGGCGAGCTTGCGTATCATCCGTTCGGCTCGTTATCCCAAGGAGAACGCAAGAAGGCCATGCTGGCACGCTGCCTGATCGCAGAGCCCAAGCTGCTTATCATGGACGAGCCTTGCGCCGGTCTGGATCTCTATGAACGGGAGAAGATGCTGGCCGAGATTGACAAGCTCAGGCAGCACAATGTGTCGGTGGTATATGTTACCCATCATGTGGAGGAGATTGTACCGCTCTTCACCCATGTGGCCCTGATCCGTGACGGGAAGCTGGCGGGAGCCGGCCCCAAGAATGAGGTGCTGACCCAGGAGATGTTAATGGCTACCTTTGATATTCCTGTAACTGTGGAGTGGGATAACGGCCGTCCCTGGATTAAAATAAGACCTGGAGGCTCATCGATTTGAACGATTTCACAGAAGATACTCTGGAGCAGGATTCTGCTCCGCAAGACAAGATCATCTCAAGATACATCTGCACGGCGAACCATGGCTTCGCCCCTTACGCCCAGGAGGAGCTTCGCCGCCTGTTCGGTGCGGTGAAAAGCACCCTGCTGCTGCCCGGAGAAGTCTTCCTGGCTACGCTTGAGGCTGAGCCTGAGGAGGTGGCGCAGAGGCTGGCCGGGAACCTGCCGATCTTCCTGCGCCACATTCAGCCTGTAGACTTCCAGGACACGGGCGACCAGTCGGCGCTGGAACGGTTGGCCGTGTATTTAAGCCGGCGCACGGAGCTGGAAGGCGGGAGGGTGGCGCTGCATGTCCGCAAAGGGGCAACCTCCTTCTGGGAAGAGAGCCCGGGCGAACTGCGCGAATGGCTGCAGGACAGGCTTGACAGCCTGGGCGCCGAGTTCACCGTCCAGGACCCGGCGTGGGTCATCTCCGTCTATGCGGACGGTGAAGCACTCTATGCCGGGGTCTCCCGGCCGGAGGAGAACCTGTCCGGCTGGAATGGAGGAATGATCCGCTTCCGCAAGGAAGACGGGCAAATCTCACGGGCCAAGTTCAAGCTGATGGAGGCGGAGAAGGAATTCGCCATTCCGTTCTACAGCTTCAAGAACGCAGTGGATATCGGCGCCTCTCCAGGCGGTTGGACGTCATTCCTGCTGGAGCGCGGCCTGAAGGTCACCGCCGTTGATCCGGCGCTCATGCATGAATCCTTGCGTAAGCATCCGGGGCTTAAGATTCTGCGCAAAAATGCCGGAGAGGTCAAATTCCGCGACAACGAATTCGATCTGCTGGTCTGCGATATGAGCTGGAGCCCCAAGCTGATGGCCAAGCTGGTCACAGGACTGCTGCATAGCCTGACACCGGGCGGGACGGCTATCGTTACAGTGAAGCTGATGCATAAGAAGCCGCTGGCCATGATCAAGGAGATTATCGCCATGTTTGAAGGCGAGCGGATGCAAGTGCAGCGCGCGAAGCAGCTGTTCCACAACCGTGATGAAATTACACTTTATATGATTAAATACTAATCTATATTAGATTACCAAGGGAAAGCATCCCGCGATCTGCACTCCGGTTACACACCGGCAGCTTGTGCAACCAGCGGGGGCTTTTCTTTTTTTATATTACATAATGAGAACAGGCGGGGATACTATGGAGTTTGCAGGGAAACTTAGCCCTGGGCAGGTGCTGGGGGAGCGTTACCGCATTACAGGACTTATTGGGACAGGCGGAATGAGCCGGGTCTATCTGGCTGAGGATGTACGGCTGCAGGGCATGCTGCGGGCGGTGAAAGAGAGCGTGATCCGGGAGGGAAGCTATGGGGCAGGGGCTATTCAGGCGGAAGCGGAGCTCCTAATCTCCCTGTACCACCCGCTGCTGCCGCGGATTGCGGATTTTTTCCCTCCTGATCCTGAGGGCTACACTTATCTGGTAATGGACTATATCGAGGGGATCACCCTGCACCAGAGTATGGCGGAGCAGCGCGCTCCGCTGAAGGGAGCGAGAATCATCAGTTATGCCAGGCAGCTCCTGGAGGTACTGCATTATCTGCATAGTCACCAGCCGCCGATCATCTACCGTGACCTGAAGCCCTCCAATATCATGTTGACCGGAGAATATTCGCTGAAGGTGATTGACTTCGGGATCGCGCGCAGGCTGAGAAGCGGCTCCGGTGAGGATACAGAGAAGCTCGGAACGGCCGGATTTGCCGCCCCGGAGCAGTATGGAGACGGGCAGAGCAGCCCGCAGTCAGATTTATATGGTCTTGGTGCACTGCTGCTGTACATGGCCTCCGGCGGCCAATTCAGCGCCTGGCAGTCCGGGATGGAGAGGAAGCTGCAGGGCCATATTCCGGACCGGCTGATTCCGGTGATCAGACGTTTGCTGCGGCATCATCCGGAGGAACGGTATGCCAGCGCGGAGGAGGTAAGAATCGCCCTGGAGGCGCTGGAAGCGGGCGGGGCAGAGAAGGCGCCCTCTTATCTGCTGCACAGGCGTATTCCTACGGTTGATGCACAACCCCGGCAGGCCGTAGTAGTAGCAGTCATGGGAGTGTCCTCCGGGCTTGGGACAACCCATACTTCTCTGGCCGTAAGCAGCTGCCTGTCGCAGTCAGGCTTGACTGCATGGGTGGACTGCAGCCCGGATTCACAGGTATTTAACCGCATGAAGGAAATGGCTGACACCCCCGAATGCGGCAGTGTTCAGGATATGCCGGAGCGTCCCTTTACCTGGAACCATGTGGACTTTTGGAAGCTTGCCCCTGCGGATGGACTCCCTCAGCGGCCGGATCAATCCTACTCTTTCATTGTCCTGGACCTTGGGACAGGCGGCGGCGAGGGGGCGCTGGATGTATTCACCGGCAGTACAGTGCCGCTTCTCATTGCATCTGGCGCAGACTGGCGGCTGGCAGACCTCCTCCATTGGCTGCGCCGCAGAGGTCTCGTTCCCCGGCCGGAATGGCGGATTGGCCTGCCGCTGGCGGGGGAACATAACGCCGCTCTACTGGCTTCTGCACTGGGATCTGGCGGAGTATGCCCGCTGCCGCTTCAACAGGACCCTTTTCAGAGCAAGGGGAAGCTGGTTCGGGCGATCAGGGGCTGGCTTGGCTTGACCTCGGCACCCCGACTTTCAAGTGGAATTTTTCAGAAAAAAAGCTGAGGTGTTACTGTTTTCTGACTGGTTTTCTGAAATTAGGCTTATTTTCTATTTCAGTGAGGTATGTACTTGTGCTAGAATGGAGTGATATATATTTATTTTGAATCTCGTTATATTTACAATATAGACAGGAGCTTGCGGAGAATTTATGAGTTTACTTACTGTAGAAGACGTTTCCCATAATTTTGGGGACCGGATGTTGTTCAAAGAGGTGTCTTTCCGTCTGCTGGATGGAGAGCATGTCGGAATTGTTGGGGCGAACGGCGTAGGCAAATCGACGCTGATGAATATTTTGACCGGCAAATTATTGAAGGACAGCGGCAAGGTGGAGTGGACGCCGCGTGTCCGTTACGGATATCTGGATCAGCATACTCTGCTTACGGCAGGCAAAACTGTCCGCGATGTGCTGAAGGATGCGTTCCTGCCGCTGCTGGAGCTGGAGAATGAGATGCTGGCGATCACAGACCGGATGGGTGAAGCCACTCCCGAGGAGCTGGACCTGCTGCTGGAGCAAATGGGCGAAATTCAGGAGCAGCTGGATATCGGCGACTTCTATCTTATTGATGTGAAGGTCGAGGAGATGGCCAATGGCCTGGGCCTCTCGGCTATCGGTCTGGACCGGGATGTAACCTCCCTGAGCGGGGGACAGCGGACCAAGGTTCTGCTGGCGAAGCTGCTGCTGGAGAAACCGAATGTACTGCTGCTCGATGAGCCTACCAACTATCTTGATGTGGAGCATATTGACTGGCTGACGAATTATCTGAAGCAATATCCTTATGCCTTCATGCTGATCTCCCATGATACGGAATTCATGAATAAAGTGGTCGATGTAATCTATCATCTGGAGTTCTCGAAGCTGACCCGCTATGCGGCCAACTATGAGAAGTTCCTGGAAATGGCGGGTATGAACAAGGCTCAGCATATTGATGCGTACGAGAAGCAGCAGGATTTCATCAAAAAGCAGGAGGACTTCATCCAGCGCAACAAAGCGCGAGCCTCCACTTCAGGCCGGGCCAAAAGCCGTGAGAAGCAGCTTGGACGTCTGGAGCGGATTGACCGTCCGGAAGAGGCGATGAAGCCTACCTTCCAGTTCAAGGAGAGCCGGGCCAGCGGGAAAACCGTGTTCGAGGGTGTTGATTTTGAAATCGGGTATGATCGCCCGCTGCTCCCTAGCAAGCTGAATATGATGATTGAACGCGGAGAAAAGATTGCGATTGTCGGTTACAACGGTGTCGGCAAATCTACTCTGCTCAAAACCATCCTGGGTGTAATTCCTACCTATAGCGGAAAAACCTATCTGGGAGACTACCTGAGTTCAGCGTATTTCCAGCAGGAGATGAAGGCGGAGAACATCACTCCGATTGAGGATGTGTGGAATGAGTTTTCCAGTCTCACCCAGAATGAGGTGCGTGGTCATCTGGCGCGCTGCGGGCTGAAGAATGAACATATTACCCGCCCGCTCAGCATGCTGAGCGGCGGCGAGCAGGCTAAGGTACGCTTGTGCAAGCTGCTGATGCGGGAGAGCAACTGGATTCTGTTCGATGAGCCTACGAATCACCTTGATATTGTTGCCAAGGCGGAGCTCAAGCGGGCGCTGCAGGAATACAAAGGAACCATTCTGCTGGTCTCCCATGAACCGGAATTCTACGAGGATTGGGTTACGAAGGTATGGAATGTGGAACAGTGGTCTGCGCAGACAGTATAACCAGTGGAAACGGCTTTGCCGTCCTTTTAAAGGACGGTATCGTTTCAGCGAGAAATTAATATTTTGAAATAGAGTCCGGGATAGAGCAGGTAACGGCGCTCTTCCCGGCTTTTTTTACTAATTACTTACATAGGGGGCTGTTCAGAGATGGGTCCTGACAACAACATACCGGCACCGGCTTCTTCGGCTGGTAGAGACGGCAGATATTCAAGACAGGTCCGCTTCACGCCATTCGGCGCAGCAGGGCAGCAGGGACTGGCACATTCATGTGTGCTGATCGTCGGAATGGGAGCGCTTGGGACAGGCATCGCCGAGACGTTGGCCCGCTGCGGGGTAGGGCGGCTTATTCTAGTGGACCGAGATTATGTGGAATGGAGCAATCTGCAGCGCCAGCAGCTCTATACGGAAGAGGATGCCCGTGTGCGGATGCCCAAAGCGGCTGCAGCCCAGTCCAGGCTTATGGCGGTCAATTCGGAAATTACAGTGGAGGCCCATGTGCTGGATGTACGTGCCGAGGAGCTGGAAGACCTGCTGCCAGGAGTGGACCTTATCATGGACGGAACGGATAACTTCGATACCCGGCTGATCATGAATGACCTGGCACAGAAACACGGTATCCCCTGGATCTATGGGGCTTGTGTCGGAAGTTACGGCATCACCTACACCATCCTGCCAGGCGAGACGCCGTGTCTGAATTGTATGCTGGGGAGTATTCCGCTGGGCGGGGATACCTGTGATACAGCTGGTATCCTTCCGCAAGCGGTGCAGATGGTTACAGCCAACGGCACAGCGGAAGCGCTGAAGCTGCTCGGCGGATATAAGGAGAAGCTGCGCGGCAAGCTGCTGACGTTCGATGTCTGGCGGAATGAGCAGCAGGAGATCGGCGTGAAGGGGGCGAAGAAAATAGACTGCCCTTCCTGCGGCGAATCACCGGTCTATCCTTATCTGTCGGCATCCAATACAGAGCGCAGCGATGTGCTCTGCGGACGGGATACGGTCCAGATCCGTCCGGCGAACCGCAGAAGCCTGAATCTTCAGGAGACTGCCGCCCGGCTCTCCAGGCTGAACAGCGGCAAGGTGGAGAGCAATCCGTACCTGGTTTCTTTTACAGAGGAGCCATACCGTATGGTTGTGTTCGCAGACGGAAGAGCATTGATACATGGAACCAGTGATATCGCTGCTGCCCGCAGCTATTATCACCGGTATTTCGGGTAACGGAGGAGATACGCATGAACAAGGGAGCTATCAGGCATATGGCTGTTTTTACACTGAAATCGGCCCCGGACACTGAAGAGACACGCGCCTTTCTGCGGGACGGTGCAGAGATTCTCAGTGCCATTCCAGGAGTGAACCATTTCGAGGTGCTGCGGCAGGTCAGTGTCAAATGTGACTATCAGTACGGATTCTCGATGGAATTCGCGGATCAGGCGGCTTATGATGCCTACAATAATCATCCGGATCACCAGGCTTTTGTGGCGGAGCGCTGGGACACCCAGGTTGCTGCATTCCAGGAGATCGACTTCATGGTGTAACCGAGAAGCGGCAATGATTAGCAAAGAGACCATTCCGGCGGAATGGTCTCTTTGCTAATCGGAGATGCTAAGCTCATCTGCTGCGGCACAGCCGGTGCAAGACTGCTTCAGGGGGAGTACCCGGATGAATGAACTGATCGGATGGTATAGGCCCGGCCCGGTCCCGGATGAGCGGAAGGCAGCAGCAGACGGAGATTCTAGGGAATCCGGCCAAATAGAGCTTGAGGAGGCAATCCACAGTCTCGGCATGAAAACAGCAATAAGCGAAGACTTGGAAAGCCTTCGCTTATTGCTGTCAGGCGGTGAGCCTGTACTCCTGCTCGCCGAACTGGATGAACCCGGAGGCTGGGCTGGGTGGGAAGCCGTCTCGGAGGCCAGGAATGAGGGGATGATTCTGCCGGTGATGGTGATATCCCTCTCTGGGGGACTGCAAGAAGTGAGGGGGGAGGCGGCTGTCTCGGCCTTTGAAGCCGGAGGGAATGAATATATGGAGAGGCCTGTACATACCGGTGAGTTCAAACGCAGGATATTGAATTTACTTCAGCTGACAGGCCGCAGGAAAGAAACGGCCTCGCTGCTTAAAGTGGATGGACTGCTTCTCGATCCTGGCCGCCGTCAGGTTAGCAGGGACGGAACAGAGCTGATGATGACCCCCAAGGAATTCGATCTGCTGTACTATCTGGCGGTGAATCTGGGTGAAGTGTGTCCCAGAGACGAAATATTACGGCAGGTATGGGGGTATCATTTTCATGCGGATACGAATGTAGTGGATGTCTATATCCGGCATCTTCGGCTCAAGGTGGACAAAGGACGCCGGAATAAACTGATTCATACGGTGCGCGGAACCGGATATGTACTGCGGGCACCGGAGAGCGGGGCCACAAGCTAACGGCCACCCTGATGAAGTCTAGCTCTCCGGTTGGAAGACTTGTCCTTAAAGAACGCGGCGGGACTTCAGGTAAGTCTTTTTCCAGTTGCCCGAGTTGAGATCGGAGATGGTGACGCCTGGTGAGCCATAAGTATGAAGGATCTTGCCATTGCCTGCATAGACAGCCACATGGGTTACGTTTCTTCCGTTTGCCCGGCTTCCGCTAGAGAAGAACACCAGATCGCCGACACGCAGATTAGCTTTGCTGACGGATGATCCGACTTTGGATTGGGCTACGGATGTACGCGGCAGATTCACGCCATATTTTTTGAAAATAAATTGAGTAAAGGAAGAGCAGTCAAAATAACGGGTAGTCGAAGTGGATGCGCCGAACTTGTAACGCGTACCCAGGTATTTTTTGCCGAAGCTGACCACCTTTGAACCGGAAGCGGATGCGGATACAGAGTCGGCCGATACCGAATCAGCGGATACCGCTGAGGCAGCAGCAGGTGCTGTTCCCGCTCCAGTGGCGAGTAATGTGCTGAACCCGATTGTTGTGCACAATCCGATGGTAATTGCTTGTTTGATCCATTGTTGCTTATTCATGTTGTGTTACCTCCAAGTTTGTAATCTATTTGGTAGTTTCTTTCTCTGATTCGTAGTATAGCAGGTTATAGACGTCCTAAATTATGGAACGGGTCCCCTAAATGCAGGCGGGATATACAATGAAAGCGTTTTATTAAAATCTCATTAAAAGTTACAAAATATTAATATTTAGCGCTGCAGCAGATCGAAAAAAAACCGGGAAACCCTTATCATTCAAGGGAATTCCCGGTTTTACACTTTTGAAACAAAGGTTACAGCGATGTCTCCATAGATCTATGTATTCAGTCCTTGCTCTGAATAATCAGCAGAAGTCCGCTCTCAATCGTAACGGTTCCGCTGCGCTCCAGCAGCACGTTGCTTACAGCCAGAGATTGGCCCAGCTTGAGAGTGGCATTCTCCAGGGGGTACTGGAAGCCCTTAAGTGTAATTCCCGTAACTTCGGGAGTCAGGGGCAGCAGGGAGACATAAGTATACCCGCGATCCTCCACAACCGCCTGCGAGCCGGTTAGCGTAATGTAATTATTCGCATCCATAATAGAGCAGGCAACCTGACGCTGGAGCGCCCTTGTCATCATCTGAATACTGGCCAGGGTATGATCCATACGGGTTCCGGTTACTCCGATAAGCAGAATGGACTGCGGCTGGAGATTCAAGGCAAGATCAAGAGCCATTTCGCTGTCGGTTAAGTCTTTATTCACCGGATCACAGCTGATCGTTTCTTTGCTTCCCGCCTGAATCCGCTGCAGCGCCTCAGGAGCTACGGAATCGAAATCCCCGACTGCAAGCTGGGGGGTGTATCCGTGATCAATCAGGAAAAGCGCACCCCGGTCAGCGCCGATAATATAATCTTCTTCATCTAATAGGTGCAGGCATTCTGCTGTCAGCTCACCGCCTGCAACAATAACGATACGCCCGGATGGCAATGGGTCCCCCTCCTTAATGTTCACTTAAGTTCATCATCCTGAACAGTATATAGCAGTTTGAAAAGTTGTACAATTGCCGCGCTAACGTTAAAATAAAGACAGTGCGGTTATCTGCACCATTCTGTCACAGTTTGTAAGTATGCTTGATCATTGGAGGTGAGAGGGATCGTAAACGTGTTATTTGTATGTCTGGGGAATATTTGCCGGTCTCCGATGGCAGAGGCCGTGCTGCGTAATAAGATTGAGCAGCGTCAGCTGGAGGGTCAAATCTCAGTGGATTCCGCGGGAACCGGGGATTGGCATGTCGGCAAAGCGCCGCATGAAGGGACCCGGCGAATTCTTGATCTGCACAGAATCAGCTATGAGAATATGAGAGCCCGGCTGGTCAGCGGTGAGGATTTCGGGCGGTTTGAATATATCATCTGCATGGACAAGTCCAATGGAGAGAATGTGCGCAAGCTTCCCGGAGGCGAGAAGTCAGAGCTGCTGTTCTTCATGGACCTGCTGCCTGACGAGGAGCTTCGTGAAGTGCCTGACCCGTATTTCACCGGAAATTTCGAGCAGGTATATGATTTAATCAATGCCGGTTGTGACGTGCTGCTGGAACGGATCATTCATGAGAAGCTTCAGCAGGCATAGCGCTGCAGCCGGACCGGTTGCCGTCCTTATCTTCTAAGGATCGGCACCGTGGGTCCGCTTTTGAATGAAAGCGTAGTCAGGCATGTCACATACATAAGTTCGTAAGATGTTCACTTTTCGGGTTCTTTTAGCTGTTTCAGGGGCGGAAGAAATAGAGTAATGATTCCGGGAGCTCTTTTTGCCAAAATCCCCAGAGATGTTGGCCATCCTTCTCGCGGTAGGAGACTGTAGCTCCTTTGGATTCCAGCATCGCCTTGGTCTCCCGGTTCATTTCAACGAAATCATAGACTCCCGTATCGGTCTTGTAATCTCTCTCCTGAAGACCTACAACCATATTGATCTGCAGCCAGGAGAGATCCTCTTCGCGGGCGAGCAGATCGCGGGTCTCCGGATAATAAGCACCCGACAGGCTGAGAACTCGGCTGAATAATCCAGGGTAAGCCAGTGCGAGGTGCAATGAGACACTGCCGCCCAGGGAATCTCCGGCTATAATCCGTTCGCCGGGTGTACGCCGGACAGGATAATTATGTTCAATGAAGGGAATAATCTCTTCGGCGAAGCATGAAAGGTACTGCTTGAAGCGGCTGCCGAACGGAGCGTATTCTGCGGTGCGGACAGCCACGTTCACTTCAACGCCCACTATAATGAAGGGTTCCACATCCTGCTCCAGAATCAGCTGGCCGGCAAGTGTAGCAATCCGGCCGAAGTTGAAGAATTCTTCTCCGTCCTGGCAGTAGACAACGGGGTAGCTGAGTACTTCATTATAGCCGGGGGGAAGATAGATGCGCAGCTTGCGCTCTTCCTGCAGATGTTCGCTCCACAGGGTTTGTTTCACTATTGTACGTTTCAGAAAAACAGGTTCGCTCATTGTCAAATCGTCACCTTTCATGTCGAATTTTGCATAAGACTTAGTGTTTCGTTTCTATTACCAGGCCGTCAATGTGGGATATATCATTTACTTGATAAATATCCTTTGATCTGTTATAGGACTTTCAAACGTCTGTTATACATACAAAATTTATGGAAACATAAATTTTATGCGTATTTCTTTGACGAAACAGATACAACAGGTGTATAATAATTCTATAACAGAGACCACTGATATTCAAATTTTTTTATTGAGGTGAAGATAATGACTAAGGTTCCCTATGAAGTGTATACAGAGGACGTTGAGGCCCTTTCGGTTCTTTCCCCGGATGGAGAAATTATCAACAAGGAAATGATGCCTGATCTTACCGACGACCAACTGAAAGAAATTATGTACCGTATGGTATTTACCCGTACCTGGGATGACCGTGCTGTCAACCTGGGCCGTCAAGGCCGTCTGGGCTTCTATGCGCCGGTATCTGGACAGGAAGCGACAATGATCGGCAGCGAGTTCGCTCTGCAGAAGGAAGACTTCGTCTGCCCGGGCTACCGCGATATTCCGCAGCTCGTATGGCATGGACTTCCATTATATCAGGCTTTCCTGTATTCCCGCGGACATCAGCATGGCGGACAGATTCCTGAAGGCGTTAATGTACTTATGCCGCAGATCATTATCGGAGCACAGATCCTGCATGCTACCGGTATTGCTATGGGCTTCAAATTGAAGAAACAGCAGAACGTTGCGATCACATACACTGGTGACGGCGGTTCCTCAGAAGGCGACTTCTATGAAGGTCTTAACTATGCAGGTGTATTCAAACTGCCGGTTATCTTCTTCGTTCAGAACAACGGTTATGCCATTACAACTCCGTTCTCGAAGCAGACGGCTGCTAAATCCATCGCCCACAAAGCGGTTGCAGCAGGGATTCCGGGAATCAAGATTGATGGTATGGACGTATTCGCCGTAATCTCCGCGGTACAGCAGGCTGCTGAACGTGCACGCAAGGGCGAAGGTGCGACGCTGATCGAAGCGGTAACTTACCGTTTCCGTCCGCATTCCCTGTCCGACGATGCCAGTAAGTACCGTACGAAGGAAGAAGAAGGACAATGGAATGAGAAAGATCCGATTGCCCGTCTTGCCAAGTACCTGGAGAAAAAAGGCCTCTGGACCGAAGAAGACACTCTGCGCGTAAGAGAAGAAGCGAAGGCTACTGTTAACGAGCAGATTAAAAAAGCAGAACAGACCGAAAAAATGACCATTCCCGGCTTGATCGACAGCATGTTCGAGGTAACTCCGAAACATCTTGAAGAACAAAAAGCCGATTTTGAATAAGGGGGATATCAGGCAATGGCACAGATGAATATGAAAGAAGCAATCCGTGACGCAATGCGCGTTGAACTGAATCGTGACCCTAATGTTCTTATCTTCGGAGAAGACGTTGGTAATGTTGGCGGCGTATTCCGTGTAACGGAAGGGCTGCAGAAGGAATTTGGCGAAGAACGCGTATTCGATACACCGCTGGCAGAGTCCGCTATTGGCGGTTTGGCCTTCGGTCTCGGCGTACAGGGCTTCCGTCCGATTGCCGAAATCCAGTTCGTGGGCTTTATCTTTGAAGCACTTGATCAGATCGTTATTCAGGCGGCTCGCCTGCGCTGGCGTTCCGGGGGCAGATATAATGCTCCTGTAGTCTTCCGCACTCCATTCGGCGGCGGCGTTAAAGCTGCTGAACTTCATACCGATTCTCTGGAAGGCCTGATTGCCCAGAGTCCGGGGATCAAGGTAGTTATCCCTTCCAACCCTTACGATGCCAAAGGACTGCTGATCGCTTCGATCCGCGATAATGACCCTGTATTCTTCATGGAACACTTGAATCTGTACCATGCTTTCCGTGCAGAAGTGCCTGAAGGTGAATATACCGTTGAACTTGGCAAAGCTAATGTAGTACGCGAAGGTACGGATGTCTCCATTATTACCTACGGTCTAATGGTGCATACTGCTGCCAAAGCGGCTGATCAGCTTGAGAAGGACGGCATCAAAGTTGAAATTATCGACCTGCGTACCGTTAGCCCGATTGACATCGACACTATTGTTGCTTCTATTAAGAAGACCAACCGTGCAATTGTTGTACAAGAAGCGCAGAAGAGCTCCGGCGTAGCCGCAGAGGTCATCGCTCAGATTAACGAAAAAGCTCTGCTGCACCTGGAAGCCCCGGTGCTTCGTGTAGCAGGTCCTGATACGATCTACCCGTTCGCACAAATCGAAGATACCTGGATTCCTACACCTGCACGTGTAATTGCGGCAGTTAAGAAAGTGATGGAATTCTAGGAAGTAACGACCTTGCCGTCCTTGTAAAAGGGCGGCAGCCGTTTCTGCGATTGACTGATTAGCTGGAAGAGCTCAACATAACTTTTAGGAGGTTATCAAGGTGGCAAAATTCGAATACCGGTTCCCTGAGCTGGGCGAAGGTCTGCATGAAGGTGAAATTATCAAAATGCATATCAAAGCCGGCGACAAAGTAACCGATGATGATATCGTAATGGAAGTTCAGAACGACAAGGCGGTAGTAGAGGTTCCTTGTCCGGTCAACGGCACAGTGCTTGAAGTCTTCACCAAGGATGGCCAAGTATGCCGTGTTGGCGAAGTTGTAGCCATTATTGATGCAGAAGGCGACGTTCCTGAGCAGGAAGGCAGCCATCCGGCAGAACAGGCTACCCAGGAAGCAGATGCAGCCAAAGGCGGAGCAGATACAACCTCTTCTCCAGCAGCTAGCAGCCCTGCAACCGGCGGAGCTACGAACTTCGAATATAAATTCCCTGAACTGGGCGAAGGCCTGCATGAAGGTGAAATTATCAAGATGCATATCAAGGTCGGCGACAAGATTACCGATGACGATATCATCATGGAAGTTCAGAATGACAAAGCTGTCGTGGAGGTTCCTTCTCCTGTCAACGGTACAGTTGTAGAAGTGTTCACCAAAGACGGCCAGGTATGCCGCGTAGGTGAAGTTGTGGCTATCATTGCAGCAGAAGGTGATGTTCCGCAGCAGGAAGGCGGCCACACTGAAGCATCCGGTGCGCAGGCAGCAGCTCCTTCTCAAGGCGCAGCCCCGGCAGTGGCGGCAGCAGCACCAGCTCCTGACCGTGAAGTATTGGCAACACCAAGCGTACGCAAGTTCGCCCGCGACCAGAGCGTGGATATCTCCAAGGTGAACGGCTCCGGCAAGAACGGCAAGATTACCCTTGAAGATGTGGAAGCCTTCCTGAAGGGCGGATCAGCAGCCCCTGCGGCAGCGGCTCCGGCAGCATCTGCACCTGCAGCGGCATCGGAAGCGCCAAAAGCTAAGGCAGCAGCACCGGCAGCGTCCGGCAATGCCAACCTGGAAGAAGAACGCGTACCATTCAAGGGTATCCGTAAAGCCATTGCCAATGCTATGGTTAAATCGGCATACACTGCACCGCATGTTACCATTATGGACGAAGTGGATGTTACTGAGCTTGTAGCCTTCCGCGCCCGTATGAAGCCTGTTGCCGAGAAGAAGGGCGTGAAGGTTACTTACCTTCCGTTCATCGTGAAGGCACTCGTTGCAGCTTCCCGCCAGTTCCCTGCGCTTAACGCAATGATTGACGAAGCTACGAACGAAATTGTCTACAAGAAATACTACAACATCGGTATCGCTACAGATACAGACAACGGTCTGATCGTTCCTGTCATTAAGGATGCTGACCGTAAGAGTATCTGGATGATCGCTAGTGCGATTTCAGATCTGGCTGTCCGCGGACGCGACGGCAAGCTGGCTCCGCATGAAATGAAAGGCAGCACGATCTCGATCAGCAACATCGGTTCCGCTGGCGGTATGTTCTTCACACCGATTATCAACTTCCCTGAAGTTGCAATTCTCGGAACCGGACGTATCACTGAGAAGCCTGTTGTGAAGAATGGCGAAATCGTAGCAGCACCTGTAATGGCCCTGTCCCTGAGCTTCGACCATCGTATTATCGACGGCGCAACTGCACAGAATTTCATGAATTACATTAAGACCCTGCTTGCAAATCCTGATATGTTAGTTATGGAGGTGTAATTAATGGTAGTCGGAGACGCTTCAATCGAAATCGACACATTGGTAATTGGTGCAGGTCCCGGCGGGTATGTGGCGGCCATTCGTGCCGCCCAGCTCGGCCAAAAGGTCATCATTGTAGATAAATCGGAACTCGGCGGCGTATGTCTGAACCGCGGCTGTATTCCTTCCAAAGCCCTGATCTCGGCTGCTCATCAGTTCGAGGCGGCCCAGCACGGTGAAGTATTCGGTGTTACTGCCGAGAACGTCAAAGTGGACTGGTCCAAAACCCAGGCCTTCAAAAACGGCGTAGTCAAAAAAATGACTTCCGGCGTGACCAGCCTGATGAAAGGCAACAAAATTGAAGTATTCAGTGGTGAAGCTATGTTCATCAGCGCAAACGAAGCCCGTTTGTTCAATGATCATGAATCCCCGCGCTACAAATTCAATAACTGCATCATCGCGACTGGTTCCCGTCCGATTGAGCTGAAGCCATTCCCGTTCGGCGGACGTATTCTGTCCTCCACGGAAGCGCTGGATCTGCCTGAAATTCCAAAGAGCATGATCGTAATCGGCGGCGGCTACATTGGTGCAGAGCTTGGCCAGATGTACTCCAAATTCGGCACCAAAGTAACGATCATTGAAGGTCTGGACACGGTCCTGCCTGGCTTCGACAAAGACATGACCCGTCTGGTTGCCAAGAATATGGCGAAGACCGGAATTGAAATTGTAACGAACGCCAAGGCGGAAAGTGCAGTTCAGAACGATAAGGAAGTTACAGTGAAGTATTCTGTTGGCGGCGAGTCCAAGGAAGTAACAGCTGAGTACCTGCTGGTAACAGTAGGCCGTCGTCCTAATACTGACGGCGAACTGGGCCTGGATCTGATCGGCGTTGAGCTGGACGACCGTGGTCTGGTCAAAGTTGACCATCAGGGACGTACTAATATTCCTAATATTTTCGCTATCGGCGACATCGTTCCTGGTCTTGCCCTGGCGCACAAAGCTTCTTACGAAGGCAAGATTGCTGCTGAAGCGATCGCCGGACACAAATCGGTTGTTGACTACAAGGTGATGCCGGCTGTAGTGTTCACAGATCCGGAATGCTCCAGCGTAGGTCTGACTGAGAAAGAAGCGAAGGATAAGGGATATGCAGTCAAGAGCGGCAAGTTCCCGTTCGCAGGCAACGGCCGCGCCGTTTCCCTGAATGCTCCTGAAGGCTTCATCAAGATTGTAGCGAAGAGCGACAACAATCAGGTGCTTGGCGCGCAAATCGTCGGTATCGAAGCCTCCAACCTGATCGCTGAGCTGGGTCTGGCGATTGAGATGGGCGCAACGCTTGAGGATATCGCACTGACTATCCATGCACATCCAACCCTTGGCGAGATCGTCATGGAAGCGGCTGAGCTGGTAGAAGGCCACCCGATTCACGTAATGAAATAATAACGCTTAAGCTTATGCGGTAAGAATATAAGAGGATGTTCCCGAAGCCATGTAGAATGGTTAAGGGGACATCCTCTTTTCAATCGGCAGCTGGAGGAATGAGAGCTACCTGCGATTGCTGAAAGTGGAGCTTAATGATTTGGGGGTAGGGGAGGACAGAGCATGAGGAACGAAGGGCCAGAGCAGGTGCTGGAAGTGCAGAGGGTGCTTGAGCAAATAGTTGCCAAACAGATTCCTGTACATGTTGGCTGTCAGCTCTTAACGGCGATGTTGCATAATGGAAATGAATGGGTCTGGAGTGATTTTGACGAGTATTATAGCTTGTTAGCAGACATTCCTTTACCTGATCAGTACCTGATGTGGAATCAAGAGGCATTGCTCGTTAAGCTTAAGAAACTGGATTTATATGAGGAGCAGGTGATACACCTGGCAAAGCGCCTATACGATGAATTGAAGTCTCAAGAGTGAATGAAAACTTACAAGTTCATTCTATATAAGCATTAAAGAAATAAACAAAAAGCAAAAGAAGCGGAGGGGAAATTTGGAACTGTAGGAGCGGTAGCGACCGCCTTTGTCACCGGATTTCACCCGCGGCAGCGGATTAGATCAAGAAATCTGGTGACAACAGCGGCCGGAAGTCCAAATGTTCACCGCAGTGACGACGAAGCTTCAAGTTCAAAATTTAAGTCAATCTTATATATAGTTATTTCCTTTATTATCAGTCATTTAGGATTAATAGCTTGTGTTAGTATTTTCCTGCTGTAGGAAATTGTATTTTCTGTGCGCGAACAAGTTACAAGGATAGTCTGCTCATGGTAAACTAATAGAAGAAAAAAAGAGAGTGGGGTGCGATACTTCTTGCGCAATTACTTGGATTTATTGCAGGATATTCTGGATAACGGTACAGCCAAAGGCGACCGGACCGGTACAGGTACAGTGTCTGTATTCGGGCGTCAGCTCCGCTTCGATCTGTCGAAGGGCTTCCCGCTGATGACCACCAAGCGCATCCATCTGAAGTCGGTGGTGCATGAGCTGCTCTGGTTCCTCAAAGGGGATACCAATACTTCCTATTTGAAGGAGAATGGAGTCTCCATCTGGGACGAATGGGCGGATGAGAACGGTGAACTGGGGCCGGTGTACGGTTCGCAGTGGCGGGCCTGGGAGAGCAAGGACGGGCAGCATATTGATCAGATTGCGAATGTGATTGAGGCGATTAAGCATAATCCGGATTCACGGCGGCATATTGTCAGTGCCTGGAATGTAGGCGAGATTGAGCAGATGAAGCTTCCGCCGTGTCATTTTGTGTTTCAGTTCTATGTAGCGGACGGCAAGCTGTCCTGTATGCTTACCATGCGTTCGGTAGACACCTTCCTGGGGCTTCCCTTTAACATTGCCAGCTACGCGCTGCTTACGCATATGGTTGCCCAGCAGACGGGGCTTGCGGTCGGAGAATTCATCTGGTCAGGCGGAGATGTGCACATATATACAAATCACATGGAGCAAGTAGCCACCCAGCTCGCGCGCGAGCCATATGCGTTGCCGGAGCTTAAGATTCGCAGAGTACCTGACAGCATTTTTGATTATACCTATGAGGATTTCGAGTTCATCGACTATGTCCATCATCCGGGGATCAAGGCACCGGTTGCTATATGAGTATTACCATGATTTGGGCGATGGCCGCGAATGGCATAATTGGTAAAAATAATGATATGCCCTGGCATTTGCCGCTGGATTTCGCTTATTTCAAAGCAGAGACCCTCGGCAAAAGGATGCTGATGGGCCGTAAAACATGGGAGTCTCTTGGCAGCAAGCCGCTTAAGGGGCGCACCAGCCTGATTCTGACGCGGGACCGGAGCTTCGCACCCGAAGGGGCCGAGGTGGTGCATTCGCTGGAGGCTGCGCTTGCGGAGGGCCGCAGGGAGGATGAACTGATGGTGATCGGCGGAGCCGAGATCTACAGCCTGATGCTGCCTTATGCCGATAAGCTGCGTGTTACACGGATCGAAGCAGAGATTGAAGGCGACACGAGGTTCCCGGAGGTGGACTGGAGCCAGTGGAATGAAGTCTCCAGTACTGCGGGGATCAAGAATGAGCAGAACCCTTATGATTACCGTTTTTTTGTATATGAGCGCAAGGAATAATGATGAAGCGTTTTCTCTGACATAAGATGTGAAATAGTACAAATAATCAGCAGATTAGTCCATTACAGTGCGAAAGTATTGAATGCTAATATAATTAAAATTAGAAATGGTGTACTATACATCAACATGAAGAGAACGGATGGGGGAAACGTATATATGTCTACACCTACAGGATTTATGGAGTATAAGCGCCAGCTCCCAGGAGACCGGGACCCGGAGCAGCGCGTGAAAGATTGGGAGGAGTTCCACGAGCATCTGAGCGAGGACGAGCTTCGGACCCAGGGTGCCCGTTGTATGGATTGCGGGACACCGTATTGCCACACCGGTGTGGATATGAGCGGCGGTACTTCAGGCTGTCCCGTGCATAACCTGATCCCGGAGTGGAACAATCTGGTCTACCGGGGCTTGTGGAAGGAAGCGCTGGAACGCCTGCACAAGACCAATAATTTCCCTGAATTTACCGGCAGCATTTGTCCTGCACCTTGCGAGGGCTCCTGCACCGTCGGTTTGATTGGACAGCCTGTTACGATCAAGACTATCGAGCTGGCTATCGTAGATAAGGGCTTCGAAGAGGGCTGGGTCGTTCCAAGCCCGCCGGAGAAGCGTACAGGCAAACGGATCGCCATTGTCGGCTCCGGCCCGGCAGGTCTGGCGGCGGCTGCCCAGCTGAACAAAGCGGGCCACACAGTAACGGTCTTTGAGCGCAGTGACCGGATCGGCGGCCTTCTGATGTACGGCATTCCGACGATGAAGCTGGACAAACGTGTCGTACAGCGCCGGGTGGATCTGCTGGCTGCTGAAGGCGTGGAGTTCGTAGTGAATACGGAGATTGGCAAAGACATTCCGGCGCAGCAGCTGGTTGATGAATATGATGCCGTTGTCCTCTGCGGCGGAGCTACCAAAGCGAGACGCTTCAATGTGGAAGGCAATGATCTCAAGGGTGTAATGTACGCCATGGATTACCTGAACGGAACGATCAAGAGCTATCTGAACTCCAACCTCGAGGATGGCAATTACGTTTCCGCCGCAGGGAAGGATGTAATCGTGCTCGGCGGCGGTGACACAGGTTCCGACTGTGTGGCAACCTCCTTGCGCCATGGCTGCAGCAGCATTACCCAGTTCGGTACGCATGACAAAGCTCCGCTTACGCGCGACCCGATTGCCAACCCTTGGCCGCAGTTCCCTAACGTCTATACTCTGGATTATGCCCAGCAGGAAGCCAAAGCCGTCTTCGGCGAAGATCCGCGTGAATTCTCTATCATGACCACGAAGTTCGTCGGGGATGAAGAAGGCAACCTTAAGGAGCTGCACACGGTACAAATCCGCCGGATGGTGGATGAGACCGGACGAAAGATCTACCAGCCGGTTCCGGGAACCGAGGCTGTCTATCCTGCTCAGCTTGCGCTGATCGCGATCGGCTTCGACGGACCGGAGCAGGATATCATTGAGGAGCTGAAGCTGGATACGGACCGCCGCACCAATGTGAAGGCCCGTTACGGCAAATTCAATACGAATGTGGATAAAGTATTTGCAGCCGGAGATATGCGCCGCGGACAGAGCCTGGTGGTCTGGGCCATTAATGAGGGCCGTGAAGCCGCACGTGAAGTGGATAAATACCTGATGGGTTCGACTGTACTTGCTTAACCCAATATGCACAATAAAAGCCGTCCTCTCAGCATTGCTGAGAGACGGCTTTTATTGTGCTGCTATTGTACTGCTAGTACGCTGCTATGTCATTGAATGAAAGGCTAGTCTTCCAGCTTGAACCGTTCAATCTTATGCTGCAGATCGCCAGCCATCCTGGACAGCTCAGTAGAGGAGGCAGAGATCTCTTCCATGGAGGCGAGCTGTTCTTCTGTAGCTGCCGTTACGCTCTGGAAGGCGTCTGAGGTGGAACGGGAGATGGCCGAGATCTCGTGCACGGAAGCAGCGACCTCCTGCGCTCCGGCTGACATCTGCTCGGTAATGGCCGAGATGTCATGCAGCTGGTTGTTGATGGCGGCCGTGGAATGTTCGATGCTGATGAAGGCTTCTTTGGCTTCGGCGGTCACCTGAATGCCCAGCTCCACATCGGCTGCAACGGTATGCCGGATGGCTTCATAGGTCTGGTCGATCAACCGGGTCATCTGCTGCAGCGTATCCTGGATATCTCCGGCGGTATTCTTCGATTGATCGGCCAGCTTCCGAACTTCTGAAGCCACGACTGCGAAGCCCCGGCCCTGCTCCCCGGCACGGGCAGCTTCAATGCCGGCGTTCAGCGACAGGAGATTCGTCTGTACGGCAATCGTCGTGATGGCACTGCTCATAGCGGACACCTCATTGTTCAGGCCGTTTAATTGCCCGATCAGCTCCGAAGAGTGGTGCGTAGAGGTGCGGATGGCATCCATTTGCTGGCTGACCTGTTCCATCCTCCGGCTGCCGCTGCGAACGTCAGCTTCAGTGTTCGCGGAAGAATCGACGATAGAGGCGGCGGCTTCGGCGATCTTTTGGATACCGGATGACATTTCCTCCATCGCACGCGAGGTTTCTGCCATGGCCGAGGTCTGCGTCTGCGCACCTTCGGAGGACTCCTGCACCATTTCAGCCACGTAAGCGGTAGCCTTGGAGTTCTCTTCTGTGGTGGCATTCAATTGCTGGCTGGAGGCTGCGAGTTGTCCCGAGGTGTCCGAAATATCCGATACGATGCTGCGCAGGGAGCCAACCATCTGGTTGTAATTCTGTGCCAGCTGACCGATTTCATCCACCCGGTTGATCTGGATCTGCTCATTCAGATAGCCTTCGCTTACCCGCTGTGCGGAACGGTTCAGACTGCGGATCGGCTTCGTAATGGAACGGACAAACAGGTACATCAGGGTCAGGGCGACAATCAGGGCAACGGCCAGAACCATAAGTCCGGTATAGATAATCGGCTTTGAGGCATCCGAGAATTCTTGGGTAGGCAGAATGCCGACAATTTTGAAGCCGGTGTTCGGGTCGGTTGTATAATAACCCTGCATGTCCATCTCAGTGTCCGGATTGGTGTAGTGCAGCTCACCACTGTCGTTAACCAGCATCTTCACTACATAGTCTGCTACATCCTCACCTGCGGCCTTGTCGGGATGGGAGACGAATTTATGATTCCGGTCCACAATGTAGAAGTAGCCGGTTTCACCCGGTCTGGTTTTATGGATTCTTTCACTCATAGCCTTCAGATTGAGGCTGGTGGTGACAGCTCCTTTGCCATCCTGCAGCGAATGGGAGATAAACAGCGTATAGTTGCCGGTGGTTGCCGAGACAAAAGGATCAATGATTGTAGTGGTACCCGCATTCTGCATGGACGCCTTATACCAGTCCCGCGTGCGCGGATCATAATCCTGCTTGCCGGGGTCCGGGGCTTTCATCCACGCTCCCTGCTGGTTGCCCACTGTAACAATCTCAAGCTCGGGATGTGCCTTCATGAACTCTTCGATCAGTGTACGGGTTTCGGGAGCATGAGCATCGACTGCGGAGGACTCAATCTGGCGGCTGAGCAAATCAACATTCCGCATAGCGGCGGATACATATTCATGGATGGTGCCGGCGACCAGATCGACACTGGAATGTGTGGCTTTTTGCATTTTGGTTTCCAATTCCTGTTTAGCACTGGAATAAGAAAAATAACTGACCAGGAGGATCGGGATCACCAGCATAATGGTGAACAGCATCATCATTTTTCGTTGCAGCGATCGTGATCTTAGCTTGTGTTGGATGAAGCGGTTGACTGACTTGAACATTGGAATGGTTCCCCCTCTGGTACATGGAAATCGGCTGGTAGCATCGGTAGCCGTTTCTCTCTGAATGACTCTACTCATATATTCGGTTTATCGACACATTTTTTTCATATCTTAAGTCATTTGATGAAAATATTTAATTGCATTTACAATCCATTATCACTGGCTTGACGGAGGAGTGAATATCGTATAGATTAAGAACCATATTATAACGGAAAAAGCGTTGACCAAGGACCTGGTATCCGTAACCGCCGGAAACAGAGAGGGGATTCACCGGCTGAAAGATCCCCCGAAGAGCGTGAGAGACCATCCTGCCTTGGAAGCTGCAATCTTATGTAGAGTTGTGCATCAGACTGCCGGCCCCGGCCGTTACCCGGAGTTGAGGATCGCAGGTTATTTCTGCGGTTGAACCAGGGTGGTAACACGGCGCATTCGTCCCTGACGGATGCGTCTTTTTTGCGTTTTCATATTCTATTGAGAAAGAGGCTGATTTGTATGCGCCAAAGTCATCTATTCGTTACCACTCTACGCGAAGCCCCTGCTGAAGCAGAGACCAGGAGCCATCAGCTGCTGCTTCGTGCCGGATATATCCGGCAGCTGGCTGCCGGGGTATATACCTATATGCCCCTGGGACGGAAGGTACTGCGCAACATCGAGACTATCGTCCGTCAGGAAATGGAGGCATCCGGCGCACAGGAGGTCCTGATGCCTTCCCTGCAGCCTGCGGAGCTATGGAGACAATCCGAACGTTATAAGGTGTACGGCAAAGAGCTGATGAAGCTTCAGGACCGACATGAACGTGAGTTCGTGCTTGGCCCTACCCATGAAGAGGTAGTAACGGAGCTTGTACGCGGAGAGATTAACTCTTACCGGAGGCTTCCGGTTACGGTCTATCAGATCCAGACGAAGTTCCGGGATGAACGCCGTCCGCGCTCCGGGCTTCTGCGGGGCAGAGAGTTCCTCATGAAGGATGCCTACTCGTTTGATACAGGCTGGGAGGGGCTGGATCTGACCTATCAGGCGATGTACAGCGCTTATGAACGGATCTTTGACCGCTGCGGCTTGAAGTACCGGGCAGTGCAGGCGAATGCCGGTGCGATTGGCGGTAAGGGTCAAAATCATGAATTCATGGCCTTGTCAGAGATCGGCGAGGATACGCTTGCCGTCTGCACCCTTTGCGGGTATGCTGCGAATCTGGAGCAGGCTGAAGTGCGGCGCGGTACCGCCCGTCCAGCACAGGATTGTAGCGGAAGGCCTGCACCTGAGAAATTCCACACCCCGGATCAAAAGACCATTCAGCAGCTGGAACAGGAGAGTGGGATCAGGCCGGAGGAGATCATCAAGACGATCATTTATACAAGCGGCAGCAGTGCTTTTGCCGTGCTGGTCCGGGGAGATCATGAGGTCAACGAGCTGAAGGTGCAGCAATACCTGGGCTGCGGAGAGATCGCGCTGGCTGAGCATGACCGTGTACAGGAAGTCGCTGGAGTCGGAGCCGGTTATGTCGGACCGGCCGGATTGTCCATACAAATCCTGGTGGATGCTGCCATTGCAGATATGGCCGAGGCCGTCACAGGTGCGGGAGAGAAGGATTACCATCTGCGCGGAGTTGTGCCCGGCCGGGACTTCCCGCTTACACATGTAGGAGATTTCCGCAGCGCCGCTCCTGGCGATGTCTGCCCGCACTGCGGCGGAGGCGGGCTTGAATTCCATCAGGGCATTGAGGTGGGGCGTGTCTTCAAGCTTGGTACGGTCTACAGTGAGAAGCTGGGGGCGGGCTACCTGGATACTGACGGCCGCAGCCAGCCGGTGGTTATGGGCTGTTATGGCATCGGCATCTCCCGGCTGCTGTCCGCGGTGGCAGAGCAGAACAATGATGAGCAAGGGCTGAGCTGGCCGCTGGCCCTGGCTCCATATACGGTTCATATCCTGCTGATGTCTGCCAAAGATACAGAGCAGCGTGAGCTGGCCGAAGCCATGTATGTACAGCTCACCTCTCTAGGCATTGATACGCTGCTGGATGACCGGGATGAGCGGGCAGGCGTCAAATTCAAGGATGCCGGGCTAATCGGTATCCCGGTGGCGCTGGTTGTCGGCAAGTCAGCCGCAGAGCAGAAGGTTGAATATATGGACCGCCGAGCCGGCAGCAAGGAGATCGTGGATATTGGCGAGGCCGTGCTGCGGGTAAGCGCTCTGCGTACCGCTCCGGATGCAGCTTTTATGTGATGAACCGGTCTGGTAAAATAGGGGAAATGCTGCATGAATTCGCCGCCTGGGAGAGGAGGGAGATACATGTTTGGAAGCTTGAGACGCCGGCTTGACAATGCCAGACAGATGCAGAGAATGCGTAATGAGCATCCGGAGGAAATCCGCCGCCTGCTGGAAGAGCGGGCCAGGGAACAGCAGGCCGAAGTAGAACCTGCACCCGTAAAGTCCGGGCCCTATATTCTTTTCTTCCGCATGGTGCTGTACATTCTGGCGGTGCTGATTGTACTGATTGCCTTCATCGGGGGACCGCAGTCTAATGCCCCGGTGTTCACACTGCTTAGCTTTGGCCTGCTGCTGTCGGTCCTGTTTCTGGGGGCGGGGCTCGCTCATCCCGCTATCGTTTTTTTCCGGAAGAAGCGCTCCAGGGAATTTGCACTTGAGCTGTTCGGGCTGCTGAGTGCGGCGCTTGTTCTTTTGATGACCGTATTCCGTAACAGGTAGCCGTCCTCTTAAAGAGGGGAGCCGTTCACCGCCCATTAATGGTATAATAGACAACTGGACGTATTTTGGTAGAACCAAGGGTAAGGAGCGATTATTTTTGAAGACACTCATTATTGCGGAGAAACCGGACATGGGGCGGAATATCGCCGCCGCAATAGAACCGAAGGCCAAAAATTACCGTTCCTATCTGGAAGGGGAGCAATACATCATCACCTGGGCCATCGGGCATCTGATCGGCCTGGCAGAGCCCGAGGCTTACGACAACAAATATAAAAAGTGGAACATTCACGATCTGCCTATCATCCCCGAAGAGTTCAAGTTGTTGCCGAATGCACGTACGCTGGACCAGCTGAAGGTGATCGGGGAGCTGGCGAAGCGCAGCGATCTGCTGGTGAATTCCTGCGATGCCGGGCGTGAAGGCCAGCATATCTTCTCCCTGATCCAGCGCTATCTGGAGCTGAACCAGCCGGTGAAGCGGCTGTGGATCTCCGACCTGACGCCGGAGACGATCCGCAAAGGCTTCCAGGAGCTGAAGGACGGTGCGGAATACGAGAATCTGACCAAAGCGGCCAGAGCGCGCAGCGAGGCGGACTGGCTGATCGGGATGAACGGCTCGCGCGCTTTTACGACCAAGCATAATGTTCTGCTCTCTGTAGGCCGGGTGCAGACACCGGTGCTGGCCCTGATCTATGACCGCCAGAAGACCATTGAGGCCTTCTCTTCGCTGAAGTTCTTTGAAGTGGAGGGACATTTCAGCCAGAATGAGCTGGCCTACAAGGGAATGTGGCAGGGGGAGCGACTGACGGACGGTGCCAAGGCGGAGGCGCTTGCAGCCAAGGTCAAGGGGAAGCCCGCCAGGATTAACTCCTATGAGGTGAAGGAAACCAAGGAATACCCGAACAAGCTGTACGATTTGACGCTGCTGCAGCGTGAGGCGAACGGGAAGTACGCTTTCTCCGCCAAAAAAACACTGGATATCGCTCAGGCGTTATACGAGAAGCATAAAGTGATCTCATACCCGCGTACCAACTCCAACTATGTTACGGAGCAGAATATTCCGGAGATGCACAAGACGCTGTCGGCCCTTCAGGGTACGCAGTACGATGAGTGGGTGAAGGGGGCCAACCGCAATCTGGTCCACAAAGGCAACAAGTTTATCTGTAATCCCTCCAAGGTTGAGGATCACCATGCGATTCTGCCGACCAACCGTAAAGCGAACGGGTTAAGCACAGATGAGGCCAAGCTGTACGATCTGATCGTCCGCCGGTTCCTCTCCCAGTTCTATCCGGCTGCTGAATACAAGGTTCATACGGTGATCACCGAGGTGGAGGATGAGAAGTTCAAGACTACGGTCAAGGAGCTGCTCAGCCTCGGCTGGAAGGTGATCTACGGGGACCAGAAGAAGGACAAGTCCAGACCGGCCAAGGGCAAAGGCAAGGAGGACGAGGAGGAAGAGGAGCTTGAGGTGAACGAGCCGTTCTCGATTGCTGCGGACGGTGAAGTATACTGCAGCGATGCTATCGTGAAGGAGAAGGATACCCAGCCGCCGAAGCACTACACGGAGGGTACGCTGCTGAAGGCGATGGAGAGCGCCGGCAAGCAGATCGAAGACGAAGAGCTGCGTGATGCCATGAAGGATTCAGGGCTGGGCACTCCGGCGACCCGGGCGGCCACGATTGAGCGGCTGAAAAATGTCGGATATGTGGAGATGCAGGGTAAAAAAATCGCCATCACCCAAAAGGGCAGGACGGCGATTGAGCTGATCCGCGGGGCTGGCGTGGAGCTGCTGACCTCCCCGGAAATGACCGGGCAGTGGGAGCGCCGCCTGAATGAGATCGCGCGCGGCACCGCGGCGGACGGACAATTCATGGAGAACGTCAAACGGTTCGCCTCGATGATTGTGGACAAGGTCCGGGCGCAGTCCCGGGCAGCCAAGACCTCCTTTGAGGGAGATACCCCTTCCTTGAACGGGGGCGCCAAAGGCCGCAGCTCTGCTGCCGCGCCGCGCAAGGCTGCTGAACGCAAAGCAGCCGACAAGCCCGTAGCAGCAAGAAAGCGCAGCGGGTCCTCTGCGGTTGCCGTGAAGAGTGAGGATACAGGGCCGAAGATCATTGGAGCCTGTCCGCGTCCCGGCTGCGGCGGTATGATCTTCATGGGACGGAAGGGCTACGGCTGCTCCCATTACAAGGAAGGCTGCAAGTTCGTAATTTGGAAGGAGAATCACGGCCGCACGCTGACCGACACCCAGGTCAAGGCCTTGATCGAGAAGGGCAGAACCGGGAAGCTCAAGCTGACCGGTGAGGATGGCGCGCCGCTTGAAGGCAAGCTGGTGCTGAACAATATGGATACCGGCCAGCTGGCCGTGGAATCCTAATTCCTGCATACAAAAGCGCCCCGGCCTGTTCTTCCCGGCCGGGGCGCTTTGTTATTTGTTCAAAGCCGCTTCAATGGCGGCGCTCAAGCCCTCATAAGAGGAATCCGGCAGCAGCACGCCGTTCACCATGAACTTCGGCGTGCCGTTCACGCCGTAAGCGCCGGCGATTTTGAAGTCTTCTTTTACATCGTACATATAAGTATGGTTCTTCAGGTCCTGCTCGAATTGTCCATAATCAATGCCTTCAATATTGTCCTTCACGAACCCCAGGATGAACTTCTGGGTTGCCCAGATCTCGCTCTCATCGCCCTGATTGGCATAGAGCTTGTGGAGATATTCCCAGAACTTCTCATTGCTCTGCCGGTGGATGGCTTCCCCGGCACTGGCGGCCAGGTAGGAGTCCCGGTCGATGAAGGCAAAGTTCATGAAGTAGAACTGGACCTTGCCGGTATCCACGTAGTCCTTGATGAAGGTATCCAGATAAGAGGCGGTCCAATTTTTGCAGGCCGGGCATTTGAAATCCGCGAACTCGATCACCTTCACCCTGGCGTCTTCCTTGCCCAGATGCGGCTGTTTCTCATACTTCAGCCCGTCGACAACGATCTTTCCCTTCACATCGGTGTAATTAGGGAGACTATCCAGCCCGGCCGTGCCGGACGATTTGCCGTTCGTAAGAATGAAGACAAAGATTGCGATCAGCAGCACTGCAATGACGGCAAGCAGCATAGGGAGCATCCGCCCGTTGCCCCGGGTATTCCTGGAATGATTCGGTTTGGGTTTGTTCATGACCAGCCTCCTGCACGATATGACAATCTACCCAAATAGTATAATCATACCGGCAGCAGGCTGCCTATGTCATTTGTAACACCCGCTAAGGGAAGCAGGCCATCAGCTGTGATGCTCACGCAGGGCAGCCGTACGGATGACCGGAGGAACCTCGTGAATGGCAGAGATCGTCAGCACGGACTGCTGCATCTCCCGCTGAAGCTCAATCAGATTGTAGAGCCATTCATTGGGCTGCTTCAGATAGATGCTGTTGATGCCGGCAGTCAGAGCGGGAAGCACATCGGTACGCAGGGAGTTGCCGATCATCCAGGTGATTTTGCGGTCGAAATGATGGGTCGTCAGGATATGCTCAAGCGCCTCCACATTTTTGTGCTGGCGGATATAGATCCGGTCATCGAAATAGGCGTCCAGCTTCATTTGGGCGATTTTGCGCTGCTGAATGGAGTCGTCGCCGCCAGTGTAGAGGTAGAGGGAATGACCGTCCTGCTTGAGGGTGTCCAGTGTCTCCACCATTCCGGGATAGGCTTCCACCTCTTGGTCATATACGCTCAGCCCCAGCTTCATGAGCTGCTGCTCCTCGAAGGAGTCAGCCTTGCGGTTATATTTGCTGCAAAAATACCGGTAGGTGGCAATCAGGGATTTCGGGAAATTGTCGCTGGCAAGTCCGCTGGTGCTGACTGTCTCGACATCAATCTCTACCTGCTTGCTGCGGAATTCGCTGATTGTGGGTCCGGCATCGCTGAACCAGTCGGACATAAGCTCGAAATACCGCCCAAGAATGAGGTCGAAATATTTGTTGCAATGCACCAGGGTGTCGTCCAGATCGAAGATTACTTGTTGGGTCAAATATTTCATACGGCTCACTCCTAAATGTGTGTTCTATTATATACGGATGTAGGACTCCAGGAACATCTGCAGCTCCGAAGCCCCGTCAGGCCGGATGCTGTAGCGTTCGGTGCCTTCGCCGCGCAGATGTACACGCAGAAGTCCGGCGACCCGCAGACTGAGCAGATGATGCATCAGCATTTCACGGGACAGGTTCAGCTCCGCCTGCATTTCCCACAGCGTCTTCGGTTCATTCGCCACGAAGCGCAGCAGCCTCAGCCGGGTTGGATCAGAGAGAGCCTGTGTTAAGCGAAGCAATACCGTAGGCGGCTCCTCCTCATTGTCTGAAGGGACATCTACCGGATATTGCACAAGCATGAGGTTCTTATAGAAGCAATAGGTGTTAATCGGCCGGTTATGGACCGTAGGCAGCAGCACAATGGTCTCCAGCTCCGGGATATCCTCAATGACAATACCGCCGGAAGCATATTCAATCAGCGGGACCATGTCCATTTTGCTCTCCAGCATTTTTTTCTCAGACGCGTCTTCAATCAGCAGCGGCAGCAGCGTATGCTCCACGTGGCGGAAATAATGCTCATACCATATCCGCAAGAGAGGCGTATACCCGTTCTTGATCCGCGTGCATTCTTCCGGCGTTAAGCTATGGAAAAAGGGTCCTGTACGCAAGAGGCATTCTTCCAGGGAGGAGCTCTCCAGCTCATCCAGGAACTGCAGCACCTTGGAAGCCTCGCCCCGGCTGTAAGCCCAGGCATAGAGGACATCATAATCTTCGAACGGCCACTCGGCGGCCTGCTTCAGGGCAGTCAGCTGCATAGGTGTGAAGCGGCCGTCTACCTCCCGGATCCAGTCCGTGCCGATCTCCAGATTGGAGGTCCATTTCTTAGTTACATATAACATGAAACTGTCCAGCAGTTCATATACGGGAGAAACATCAATTTTGAGTTCATACTTCTTCAAGCCGGGGTCACCTCCAAAAAATCAGTCACTTCTATATATTATCTCTTGTTTTGAAGAAGGTTGTCTACTATAATGTTCCGTGTTTGCCTGATGAGGCCGGTTTCTAATACCACTGAATGATACAGGAGGATTTATTCGTGCCAGATTCAAAGTCGTTATCGCTTGCACGCAGCGGCAGAATGAATTATTTGATTTTGATTGCCGTTATTATACTGGCAGGAATGAGCCAAGGGATGCTGCTGCCGGTCTTATCCATTCTGCTGGAGCAAAAAGGCGTCTCGTCCTCACTGAACGGACTCAATGCGGCCGCCCTTTATGTGGGATCGTTTGCCATGACGCTGGTTGCGGAACGGGTGCTTGGCGCTATAGGCTTCAAAAAGCTGATCGCTGCCGGGCTCGCTCTGGTGCTGGCGGCGCTGCTGCTGTTCCCGCTGCTGACCGGAGTGAAGGTCTGGTTCGTGCTCCGCCTGCTGGTCGGAATCGGCGATTCAGCGGTCAACTATGCCGCACAGCTCTGGGTACTGCTGATGACACCTGCGGAGCACCGTGGTCGGAACCTCTCGTTGTACGGAATGTCCTACGGCCTGGGCTTCAGCCTGGGGCCGCTTGGCATCAGCCTGCTGCGGTTCGGCCAGTCTGCTCCGTTCCTGATTACGGCACTGCTGTTCGTGCTGGTGCTGCTGCTCGTAGGGCTCAAGCTGAAGGACTCCCGCCCGGAAGCCATGGCGCACAGCGAAGGCCAGGCCAGCCGGTTTGGGCGAAGCTACCGTCTGGCTTGGTATGCGCTGATTCCGGCGCTGTTATACGGCTACATGGAAGCCAGCCTGAACAGCAACTTCCCGGTATACGGACTGCGCATCGGCTTCAGCACCGATCAGATTGCCGCCCTGCTGCCGTTCGCAGGCATCGGGGGCCTTCTCTTGCAGCTGCCGCTTGGCATATGGAGCGACCGCTACGGCCGCAAAGCCATCCTGATTGCGGCAGGCACAGGAGGAGGCCTGGCCTTCACGCTGCTTCCGCTGGCGGGTGAGCATTTCCTGCTGACACTGCTGCTGCTGATGGTAGCCGGGGGACTTGTAGGCTCTTTCTTCTCGCTTGGATTAAGTTATGCCGCCGATATCCTGCCGCGCAAGCTGCTTCCGGCCGCAAATGTAGTGTCCTCTTTTCATTATAGTCTCGGAAGCATAGCGGGTCCGGGCATCGGCGGAGTCCTGCTGCAAACCGGCTGGGGCGGAAGTGTATTTGCGCTAATGGGCGGCCTGTACATGATGTTTGGACTGGCAGGGTTATTATTCTCGCCACGGAAGAGTATTTGAGGTAAGATAAGAACGAATGCTCGCATGGAATTTGATCCCGCTTTCAGAGTACACTATAGAGTAGAGTCGAAGACAGGAGAGGCTGACCTATGATTACAGTTGAACATTTGGCCAAAGCGGTCGGGGAAGATAAAGCACCGGTTCTGCAGGATATCGGATTTCAATTAGAGCCGGGAGAATTTGTGGCGCTGCTGGGACCCAGCGGAAGCGGTAAATCGACACTTCTGCGGTGTCTGGCACTGCGCGAGAAGTGGGACAGAGGGAATTTCAGGGTAGACGGGACCGATATTATGAAGAGCCCGTTTGCCGGCAAACGTAAGATCCGCCGGGAATGGGCGTATCTGGAGCAGAACGCGGAGCTGAATCCGAACCGCACTGCACTGAAGAATGTGCTGATCGGACAGGCCTCACAGACACCGCTGTGGCGGATGGCTACAGGAATGGTCCGTTCGGATGATTATATGGGGGCTATGGACCAGCTTGATCTGCTCGGCCTGCTGGATAAGGCCAAGCTGAAGACCAGCCAGCTCAGCGGCGGTGAGAAGCAGCGGGTGGCGATTGCCCGGGCACTCGTTCACGGCGCGAAGGTGATCCTTGCCGATGAGCCGGTTACGGGCCTGGACCCCAAAACGGCGGAGAATGTCCTTGAAACGCTCCGCAATCTGTGCAAGGAGACGGGGCTGACCGTTCTGACCGTTCTGCCGATCGAGCTGGCCGAACGCTTTGCCAGCCGTCTGTGGGTGCTGGAGGATGGAAGAATCAAACATGATGTCAAAGGACGCCGGCTGACCTCGCAGGAAAGGCTGCATCTGTGAAATGAAACTCAATATGCGCCTACTGGGAGGGCTTGCCGCAGCCGCTCTGTCCCTGTTCGCCCTATCGGGCTGCACCTTTATCAGTGATCCGGTCTCCCAGATGAAGGTACCTCAGCTGTCCGGTGACAAGGCTTCGCTGATGGCAGCCATTAACTCTTCATTGAAGACGCTGGATGCCACGCTGCTTCGTCCGGCCAATGATGATAACAGCTCGATTTTCACCGAGGATCTGGACAACGATGGAATTATGGAGACGCTTGTGTTCTACGAGACGAAGAACGAAGCGGTGGTGATCCACGGGATGATTCTGGAGAAGCATGAGGATACCTGGGTGAAGAAGCTTGTTTTTGACGGCGACGGCACCGTGCTGGATTCTGTGGAGCTTAAGGATGTCACGGGTGACGGGAAGCTCAATATTGTCACCGGCTATTCCCGCGGGGAAGAGAAGGGCGTGAAGGGGATGGTCGTCTACAGCTATTCCGGCGGGGAGCTGGAAGAGATTCTGACCAAGCCGTACACCAAATATATCATCGGCGATCTGAACGAAGACGGGATTCCGGATATCACCGTGGTATACTTCAAGCGTAATGAATTCGCTACAATAGCTGCCTACCAGTATAACGACAGCTTCAAGCTGCTGGATGAACTCGACGACCTGGACCCGTATTTCAATAGCTATTACAATATTGTCTCAGGAAAAGTGGCTGCGAACAAAGAGGGGATCGTCCTGGATTCTGCCGTGGATTCGCGCTCTGCCTACACAACGGTGGTTGTAATGGATAATAATAAGCTTCGTGTGGTGATTCCGGGAGATGCCCGCACCTTCAAGGACCGCAAAATCGTCAGCGAGGATATTGATATGGACGGAGTTATTGAGATCGGAATCCTGGTTCCTCCCAAGGGCTGGGAGTATTTCGACCCGGAGACTATTCCGTATTTCAATTCTTATTACAAATGGGACGGCAAAGAAGGCCTGACCTTCAGCACCCAGCTCTATAATGATCCGCTGGACCGGTTCACCATTAATTTCGCTCCCGAATGGCAGGAGCGGGTGACCATTGACACCAAGTCGGTTCAGAACAAATCGCTCAAATTCATTATGACGGATACCGGAGAGACTGTCGCCGAGGTCTCGTTCTTCTCACCGGCGGAATGGGACCGGGTGAAGAATACCGGCTGGAAGCTGCTCGGACGCGATCTGGACAAGATGATCGGGTACCGTGGAGAACTGGAACAGAATACAATCGGAGGAGAAGAGGGAAGGGTCAAATCCTCTATCGAAAGGAAGGGAATCGATGAGTAAAGTACTGATTCTGGAGGATGAAGAATCCATCCGCAGTTTTATTGTCATTAACCTGAAGCGCAACGGCTTTGAAGTACTGGAGGCGGCAGACGGCAATGAAGCGCTGCATAAGCTGACTACCATACATGATATTGATATCGCTTTGCTGGATGTCATGGTTCCCGGCATCGACGGCTTTGAAGTCTGCAGACGCATCCGGGAGACCAATGAACGGCTGGGAATTATTTTCCTGACCGCCAAGGTTCAGGAGCAGGACAAGGTCTATGCGCTGTCCGTAGGGGCAGATGACCATGTCAGTAAGCCGTTCAGTCCAACCGAGCTGATCGCCCGTATCCAGTCGCTGTTGCGCCGGGTCAATGTTCACCGGGAGCAGTCGGCCAAGGTATCGTTCCATTCGGGTCCGTTCACCCTGGATCTGATCTCCAAGCAGTTCAAGCGGAGCGGAGAAGCGATTGAGCTGACGCCAACGGAATTCTCACTGGTGCAGTTCTTCCTGGAGAAGGAGAATACACCGCTTAGCCGTGACTCCCTGCTGGATCATGTGTGGGGCAAGGAGTATATGGGTGACCCTAAGATCGTTGATGTCAACATCCGCCGCTTGCGTCAAAAAATCGAAAATAATCCGTCGGAGCCTGAATACCTGCAGACGGTGTGGGGGCACGGCTATAAATGGAAAGGTCAGGTACAATGATCAAGAAGGGGATGCGCAGACAGATCGTACTGCACTATATTCTGGTAGTCTTTGTGGCGCTTCTCCTCGTTGAGACGATCTTTCTGCTGGCGATCCGCACGTATTATTACAACAGCATCTACAGCAAAATCACCACTCATATCAGTGTGGCTGAGACTTATGTGAAGTATGGAATCGACGAAAGGTCGCCGAACCAGCTGGAGCAGCTGCTTGAATTATTCAATATGGAGTTTACCGAGCTGGAGGTTCTGACCCTTAAGGGGGACATCATCACCAGCTCCACCGGGTTCCAGCCGGACCGGACGATCACCACCAGTGATGTCCCCGAGGCGGTTGGCGGCAATATCGGCCGCTGGGTGGGCCGCCAGGCAGGCACCAATGAGAATGTCATGGCGGTATCCAAGATGGTGCAGATCAACGCTCATGATACATATGTGCTGCGGTATCTGACCTCCATGGAAGGTGTCAACAAAAATCTGCTTAATCTGACCTTGCTCTCCATCGGCATCGGGATGGCAGTTGTGTCCATCGTATTAGTGTTCAGCTTCGGTCTGGCCAATTCCATTGTGCGTCCGCTGAATAATATTACGGCAGTGTCGGCGCAGATGGCCAAGGGCAAGTTCACCACCCGGATTAAGGGCGATTACCGGTACGAGATCGGAGAGCTGGCTTCAACGCTGAATTATATGGCGGATGAGATTGTCCGCAGCAACCAGATCAAGGATGATTTCATTTCTTCGATCTCCCATGAGCTGCGCACCCCATTGACCAGCATCAAGGGCTGGAGTGAGACGCTGGTCTCCGGCGGCTATGATCCTGAAGAGACCAAGCTTGGCGTAGGGATTATCTCGCGGGAGAGCGACCGGCTGATCGGGCTGGTGGAAGAGATTCTCGATTTCTCCAAGCTGCAGCAGAACGAAATGAAGCTGTCCATGGGACAGGTGGATATCAAGGTTCTCCTGCAGGAGACGCTGCTCAATATCTGGGCCAAGGCTGAGAAGAAGCGGATTCATCTGCTGCTGGAATGTGAGGAGACGATCTTCACCAGAGGGGATGCGAACCGCTTGAAGCAGGTCTTCCTCAATCTGGTGGACAATGCGGTGAAGTTCTCGCCGGAGGATTCCAGTATCGTATTGTCGGCGGAGCGCCTGTCATCTACGGAGATGGCTGTCACCGTCCGCGACAGCGGCATCGGGATCAGTGAGGCGCATCTGTCCAGAGTGCGGGACCGCTTCTTCCAGGTCGATGCCCTGAACGGCGGAACCGGTCTCGGGCTGGCTATCTCCCAGCAGATTGTGGAGCTTCATCACGGCAAGCTGGAGATGGACAGCGAGCTTGGCAAGGGGACTCAGGTTACCGTCATTCTGCCGCTTGTTGAGGTAGAGCAGGAGAAGTCCTGATCGAAATGGCAACATATAACGGATAATTCAATAAGTGAACACACACAAAAGGGATACAGCATAGTCCAAGCGGACCGGGTTGTATCCCTTTGTATGTAACAGCCCTGCGGGCTGAAAAATTAGATTATGAAGGCATACCCTCTGCGCGAAGACGGCCGGACTTCTCATAGACCTCCTGAAGCAGACGGGAAGGCTGCGTACGGACCAGCGGTTTGGCAGCTACAATCTCGTGCGGACCGACAACTACGATGTTATCCGTACTGCCTTTAATCACAGCACCGTCCTTGATGACTGCACCTTCACCGATAATCGCATTCTCAATCAGAACACCACGGCCGATGCGGGCACCCGGCATAACCACACTCTGATTGATTCTGCTCTGCTTGCCGATCTCTACGCCGCCGAAGATTACAGAACGCTGCGGGGTACCTTCGAGCAGGCAGCTGTCGTGAACCAGGCAATCCGCTGCGGGAATCTGAACCCGGGGTCTGACGGCGGTGAGCTTGGTGCGCATGGCACGGCTGTACATCGGCCAGCGGGAGTTATCGAGCTTGAAGCCATCCTCTGTCTGCAGAAGATCCATATGTGCTTCCCAGAGGCTGCTGACCGTGCCGACATCTCTCCAATAGCCCTTGAAGCGGTAGGCGAACAGCTCATCGCTTGCATCCAGCATGGACGGAATCACATCTTTACCGAAATCATGACCGGAGTCTGGATTTGCCGCATCGCGCACCAAATGAGCCTTGAGGTATGCCCACTCGAACAGATAGATGCCCATGGAGGCCAGATTGCTCTTCGGAGCTTTTGGTTTCTCGGCAAACTCGGAGATTTTGAAATCCTCATCCACGTTCATCACACCAAAGCGGCTCGCTTCCTCCCAAGGTACCTCCATTACCGAAATGGTGGCCTTTGCGGACTTGGCGATGTGATAATCGAGCATTTTGCGGTAATCCATGTGATAGATATGGTCTCCCGACAGGATCAGAACATGCTCCGGATTTTGACTGTCAATATATTCTATATTCTTATAAATAGCATCGGCGGTGCCTGTATAGCTGTCTCTGCCTTCAACTCCAGAAGGGAGCAGTTTTACACCCCGGTCACTCTGGCTGTGCAGCCCCCAGGGCTCGCCTTCACCGATATGCTGATGCAAGGATTCTGCTTCGTATTGAGTCAATACTCCGATCGTATCAATCTTGGAATTCACACAATTGCTGAGGGGAAAATCAATAATTCTGTACTGTCCGCCGAAAGGGACTGCAGGCTTAGCCATGCTGGTAGTCAAGGGGGCCAGTCTGCGGCCTTCTCCGCCTGCCAGAAGCATGGCGATACATTCTTTTTTACTCATTTGTTATCCCTCCCATTTTTTTGTCAATGCTTGTAATATACACGCTCTGTGGGCGCTTGAAACGGCATAGGGGAATTATATTGCTGTGAATCAAGAAAAATTACATAAACATTTTCTTTATTCAGAAATCGCCGGATTTACTCGCAAAATCATTTTCAAATGCAGCATATTCGGGTAATGTAAAAGGTGCATCCTATATACAAAGGTGGTGATGATTTGGCCGATTTATCAAAAACAGTAAACCTCCCGTCAGCTGAAGATATTTATCTGTTCCATGAAGGCACGAATTATCGCAGCTATACGATGCTTGGCGCGCACATTGCCGTCCAAGAAGGGCAAGCCGGTGTTCGCTTTACCGTGTGGGCTCCTCATGCGGCATATGTAGGACTGGCTGGTGATCATAACAGCTGGGATGGAACATCCGATCTTGATACGTTATATAAGATACCCGATTCAGGATTTTGGAGTCGTTTTTTCCCGGGTATAGAGCCGGGAACTTTTTACAAATACAGGATTATAGGAGCGGATGGGACAAGCTTCCTCAAGGCCGACCCCTACGCCTTTAAGGCAGAAGTTCGTCCCGCTACAGCATCCGTCGTGGCAGATCTAGAAGGCTACAAATGGGGGGATGCCGCCTGGCGCCGGAAGAGCAAGGGGCCTTACCAGGCACCGATGAACATTTATGAGATGCACCTGGGCACCTGGCGGCAGAAGGAAGACGGAGAGCTCTATACTTATAGAGAGATAAGCAGCCTGCTGATCCCTTACCTGACAGAGATGAGCTATACCCATGTGGAGTTTATGCCGCTCGCTGAACATCCTTATGATCTGTCCTGGGGATATCAGGGGACTGGTTACTTTGCGGCCACCAGCCGCTTCGGGGAACCGCAGGATCTGATGTATCTGATTGATCAGCTGCATCAGGCGGGCATCGGGGTTATCCTGGACTGGGTTCCGGCTCATTTCGCGAAGGATGCCCATGGCCTGCGCTTGTTCGACGGTTCACCGTTGTATGAGTATGCTGATCCGATGCTGGCTGAGAAGCCGGGCTGGGGCACCTTGTCCTTCGACTTCAGCAAACCGGAGATTTGGTCCTTCCTGATTTCTAATGCCTTATTCTGGTTTGAGAAATATCATATTGACGGTATGCGCGTCGATGCAGTTACCAGTATGCTGCGGCTTGATTTCGAGAAGGATCATCATCAGTACAGAACGAACGAGAACGGCGGGCTCGAGAATCTGGAGGCGATCCGTTTCATTCAGCAACTGAACCAGACGATCTTCCAGTATTATCCGAAGGCGCTCATGATGGCCGAAGAATCCAGTGCCTGGCCGGGTGTCACTTCACCGGTGCATGAAGGAGGCCTTGGCTTCAACTACAAGTGGAATATGGGCTGGATGAATGACACCTTGGGCTACATAGAACGTGATTTCGGATCACGCCCTTACCATCATAATTTGTTGACCTTTCCGATATGCTATGCGTATGCCGAGAACTACACGCTGCCGTTGTCCCATGATGAGGTGGTTCACGGCAAGAAGTCGCTGCTGGACAAAATGCCCGGCTCCTATGAGCAGAAATTTGCCGGTCTGCGGATTCTGCTTGGGTATCAGATCAGTCATCCGGGTAAAAAACTGCTGTTCATGGGCGGAGAATTCGGACAATTCATCGAATGGAAGGATCAGGATCAGCTCGACTGGCTGCTGCTGGATTATGAGAGCCACCAGCGGATGCTGGGCTATACGGCTGCGCTCAATAAGCTGTACCTTGCCGAGAAAGCCCTGTGGGAGCTGGATCATGAGATGGAGGGTTATCAGTGGATTGATGCGGACGACAACGGCCAAAGCGTTGTATCCTACATCCGCAGAGGGAAGCGGCCGGTTGATACGCTGCTGATCATCATCAACTTCCAGCCGGTGGAGCGCCGGAACTACCGCATCGGGGTGCCGCGTCCGGGCGTATATGAGGAGTTATTCAGCTCGGAGAACATCGAATACGGCGGATCAGGCATCCACAATGAGCCTCTTACGAGCACGAAGACAGAGTGGCATAATCAGGTGAACAGTATCGAGCTGACCCTGCCGCCGCTTGCGTTCGTGGTGCTCAAGAAGTCAGGACGCAAGGGCAAATGAATGTTGGAACCATAAATTAAGTTCGATCAGAAGGGGGAAACTGGATGAAAGTCTTATTTGCTGCGGCCGAAGCCCATCCATTTATCAAAACAGGCGGCCTGGCCGATGTGATCGGAGCCCTGCCGAAGGCTCTCAAAGCCGCCGGAGTGGATGTACGGGTTATCTTGCCCAAATACAAGGGGATTCCTGAGAAATACACTGCTCAGATGGAGCATATTACAGCTCTTGATGTGCCGATCGGCTGGCGTAACCAATACTGCGGGATAGAACGGATTGTCTTTGAAGGGATTCCTGTCTATTTCATAGATAATGAGTACTACTTCGGGCGTGATGGGATCTACGGCTATATGGATGACGGAGAACGGTTCGCTTTCTTCAACCGGGCGGTGCTGGAATGTCTGCCGGCGATTTCTTTCCAGCCGGACGTCGTACATTGCCACGACTGGCATGCGGCGGTAATCCCGCTGTTACTGCAGGCGCATTACCGCCATAATCCGTTCTACAGCGAGATGCGTACGGTATTCACCATACATAATCTCCTGTACCAGGGCGTATTCCCTTATTCGGTGCTCGGTGAGCTGCTGGGACTGGACGACAGCTATTTCCTGGGCGTCGAATACTACGGGAACGTGAATTATATGAAAGGCGGGATTGTCTACAGTGATCATGTCACGACGGTCAGCCCGACCTATGCGGATGAGATCCGCACCCCGTATTACGGATACGGCCTCGACGGGCTGCTGGCTTCGCGTTCGGATGCCCTGAGCGGGATTGTCAACGGCATTGATACCAAGAGCTACAATCCGTCCAGCGATTCGTCGATCTTCACCCGCTACCGCTCCAATCTGACTAAGAAGGCCGAGAATAAGCTGGGTCTTCAGCAGGAGCTTGGATTGCCGGTAGCGCCATATATTCCGATGGTAGCGATGGTTACCCGTCTGGTGGATTCCAAAGGTCTGGATCTGCTGACCCGTGTCATGGATGAGCTGCTGTATTACGATGACATTCAATTTGTCCTGCTCGGAACGGGGGATGAGGTCTACGAACGCTGGTTCCGCGAGGCGCAGTGGCGTTATCCGAACAAGCTGTCTTCGCAGATTCTGTTCAATGATGCCTTGTCCCGCAAAATCTATGCCGCCAGCGACATCTTCCTGATGCCGTCCAAATTCGAGCCCTGCGGCATCAGCCAGCTGCTGGCGCTGCGTTACGGCAGTATTCCGGTGGTCCGTGAGACCGGCGGGCTTAACGATACCGTTCAGGCGTACAACGAAGAGACCGGAGAGGGCAACGGCTTCACTTTCAAGGACTATAACGCCCATGATATGATGTTCACCCTCCGCCGCGCCGTATCGCTCTACCACAAGCCGGAGCACTGGAAAAAAGTGGCGAAAAACGCATTCTCCGGCGATTACAGCTGGAATGTATCCGCGCAGCAGTATATTGACATCTATAATAAGATTACAGCTCCGGTTACGGAGTAGCATAACCCGATTTCATACGCAAAGACACTCCTCAATGGATGATTTGAGGAGTGTCTTTTGTGATGGAATTTATAGGCTTCACTGAAACGGTAACGTCCTTTAAAAGGACGGCAAGCCGTTCCTACTTAAGCGTGAATGTAGTGGACTCCGGTCAACCGGTGAATGCGCCCCGCAACCGCATTGGCTCCGCTATGGCAGTGTCGGCGGACGGCGGTTGTGAGGGGCGATGGGAATAGTGGGAGTAGTTGGATTTTCTACACTTGCTTATAGAGAATACAGCCCTGCGGCAACAGCAGTTGGATAAACAGCACTTAATGGACAGCAATCAGCCCGTTAAGAGCAAATTCGCGAATTTAAATGACGTTTATCCAATTAATTACCGCAAACCCTCGAAAGTGGCAGAATTAAGATACGTTTATCCAACTACTTAAGAAGCACAAAAGAATAAACAAAAAAGCAAAAGAAGCAGAGGGGAAATTTGGAACTGTAGGAGCGGCCGGAAGTCCAAATGTTCACCACAGTGACGATGAAGCTTCAAGTTCAAAGCTTATGTGTTGGTCTTGTCCTTGTTGATCCAGGAGTGGAAATAGTGTTCAATCCTCTGCTCACGTTCAATCATTAGATCCCACCTCCACAATATGGCGGAACAGAATCCGGTACCCGTACGGCTCCAGCGCCACATTCATCATCCCGCGCTCAGGGACCACCGCTTCTCCGGTCAGCGCGTCCAGCCAGTCACTGGTCTCCATCGGGTGGCTGAGCGTGCGCGGCTGCGGTGAATTGTTCATCCAGACGGTGAAGTGAATCCGCTCATCTGCGCGCTCGTAGACGATGCACGGATCGTTCTCGCAGGCCAGAAGAATCCGGAACCGGCCCTCACGCAGTGCCTTGTTCTCCTTGCGCAGGCCAATCATCATCCGGTAAAAGTCATACAGCTCACGGTCCTGCTTCGCCTCATCCCACTCCATACATTTGCGGCAGTCCGGGTCTTCATGTCCGGTCAATCCGATCTCGTCTCCATAATAGATACAGGGCGTGCCCATGAAGGTGAACAGGAAGACGACCGTCAGCTTCAATTTCCGTTTATCTTCACCCAGAACAGTGAGCAGGCGGGGCGTGTCATGGCTGCCGAGCAGATTGAAGACCACCTCGTTCGTCTGCTGCGGATACCGCATGAGCAGGCCGCCGATCCGGTGTCCGAACGTGATGCCGTCCATCCCGCCGTTGAAGAATTCCAGCACCGTGCCCGAGAAGGGGTAATTCATCACCGAATCGAACTGGTCGCCGAGCAGCCAGGTCAGAGAGTCGCTCCACACCTCGCCAACGATATAGGCATCCGGGTTAGCGGCTTTGACTACTTTGCGGAAATCGCGCCAGAAGTGATGGTCCACCTCATTGGCCACATCCAGCCGCCAGCCATCTACCTTGATCTCCTTGATCCAGTATTCCGCGACCTCCAGCAGATAGGACTTGACTTCGTGGTTGGCGGCATTGAACTTCGGCATATTGCCATAGAAGCCGAACGTGTCGTAGGTCGGAATACCGTCCACAATCTCAGCGGGAAAAGAATTGATATGGAACCAGTCGCGGTACACAGAGTATTCGCCTTTTTCCAGAACATCCTGGAACGGGGGGAACTGATCGCTGCAGTGGTTGAACACGGCGTCGAGCATGACGCGGATGCCCCGCCTGTGGCATTCTTCGACAACCTGTTTGAGCAGCAGATTATCGCCGAAATGCGGGTCCACTCTTTTATAATCCACGATGTCATATTTATGGTTGGAAGGGGAGACGAACAGCGGCGTGAAGTAGAGCGCATTGATGCCCAGCTCCTGCAGATCCTCCAGATGATCGAGCACCCCCTGCAGGTCACCGCCGAAGTAATTATCCAGCTTCGGTGTGCCGCCCCAGGCTTCAGTACCCTCAGGATCATTCGAAGGGTCACCGTTCGCGAACCGCTCGGTCATAATCTGATAGAACACCGCATCCTTGGCCCAGGTAGGGACTCGGAACAAGTCCACCCCGTGAATATAAGGGAACTCATAGAAGTGATTGGGCGGCTGAGGACATTCAGAGCGGATGCCGTTATCCAGCAGATACACCGTCTCCATACCTTTGCTGACGCGAAAAGTATAGCTGAGCCGCTTATATTTGGGACGGACCGCCGCTTCCCAGTAGTCGAATTTATCGTCGGAGGCAGCTTTTTCCATCACGATGTCATAAGCGGTATGCTGCCAATCATATTTGTCACCCGTAAGGGCAACTACATAGTCCACATCATCACGTTTGGTGCGCACCCGCAGATGAATGGTGTCGGTATCATAGGCATACGCCCATTTGTCACGGGGAACATGGTACATCGCTTCCAGCAGCATAAGTGCACCTCCTACAGGTTGTGAGTGTAATTATTCCGGCGGTAAATGGAGATAATCTATAGTAGATAGTATTATAACCCTCCTGTTATAGGATGTGCAAAATTCACAAAATTGTCTTTGCATATTCATACGATGTGATTTATAATAAATCGGTCAATGGGATGGATAGGAATAGAGACTATAAATAGAACAGGGGAGACTGGACAAATGAACAAATGGGGTAAACTTTCTATGGGACTGCTGCTGGCAGCAGGACTGCTGGCCGGATGCGGCTCCAATAACGATAAGAACAATACCGCAGCAAGCGGAAATAGCGGAGCTGCCAGCACGGAGGCACCTGCCAAGAAGCTGATTATGGGCACAAGCGCAGACTTCCCTCCGTATGAATTCCACAAGATGATCGACGGCAAAGATACCATTGTCGGTTTCGATATCGAGATCGCCAAGGAGATTGCCGCTGATCTGGGACAGGAGCTGGAGGTCAAGGATCTTCCGTTTGATTCCCTGCTGAACGAGCTGGCAAGCGGACGGATTGATATGGTCATCTCCGGACTTAGCCCGAAACCGGAACGTGCGGAAGCGGTGGGACTCTCCGATATCTACTACAGAGCAGAGCAGGCTGTGGTGGTGCGTGAAGCCGACAAGGATAAATATCCGACTATGGATTCCTTGAAGGGAGTCAAGCTGGGTATTCAGACCGGTTCGATCCAGGAGGATATCGCCAAGGGGATTGAAGGTGCACAACTGACCTCCCTCAGCAAAATTTCCGAGATCATATTGCAGCTTCAGTCCAACCGCGTGGATGCTTCGATTATGGAAGGTCCTGTGGCCAAGTCCTTCGTGAAGAATGTGAAGGGACTGGCGATTACCGATGCCAAACCGGAAGTGGAAGATGAAGGTTATGTTGTCGGTGTGAAGAAGGGTAATACAGAGCTGCTTGATCAGGTGAATAAGACTTTGGGACGCCTCATCTCCGAAGGCAAAATTGATGAATTTGTAACGGCTGCAACCGAGCTTGCAGAGAGCAAATAGAACGTGTGGCCGTGAATACGGTTAGCTGAGTTTAAGATAGACCCGCAGTTGAATGCGGGGCAATGCTCTATTATGCAGAAAATAGCGGTGATCCGCTGTTTTCTATTTTTTTGAGAACAGGAGGGGTTAAAAGCGATGAGTGTATTGGATATGGCTTATGAATACCGCAATTTTTTCTTATCCGGTCTGAAGTACACACTGCTGCTCGCGGTGCTGGGGGTATTCTTCGGTTTCGTGCTCGGTATCGTGGTCTCGCTGCTGCGGATGTCCAAATGGAGAATACTGCGCTTTATTGCCACCGCATGGGTGGAATTTCTGCGTGGTACGCCGATGCTGGTGCAGTTGTTCCTGATTCATTATGGCTTGCCGGAGTTTGGGATTTCGCTGTCCCCGATTCAGTCGGGTGCGATTACGCTGACCATTAACAGCTCGGCGTATTTGGCAGAGATTTTCCGTGCCGGCATCCAAGGGGTGGACCGCGGCCAGATGGAGGCGGCAAGGTCGCTTGGGATGAAGCAGGGGATGACGATGCGTTACATCATTCTGCCGCAGGCGCTGAAGAACGTGCTGCCCGCCATCGGGAATGAGTTCATTACGATTATCAAGGAGTCCTCGATCGTTTCCATGATTGGTGTGGCTGATTTGTTGTTCCAGGCCAGAACCATAACCACGATTACTTATGAAGGACTTAGCCCGCTGATCGTGATTGCCATCATGTATTTTGTACTGACATTCACACTATCTAAGCTGCTGGGCATATTGGAACGGAGGCTGAATACGGATGATCGAGGTTAAGAACCTGCAGAAAAGCTTTGGCAAGCTGGAGATCCTGAAAGGCATTGATCTCAATATTCATAAGGGTGAGGTCGTGGTGGTGATCGGTCCCAGCGGTTCGGGCAAAAGCACCTTTCTGCGTTGTCTGAACCTGCTGGAGCAGCCTACGGGCGGCGAGATTAATTTTGAAGGACAATCCATTACCGCGAAGCGGCATGATATCAATGTGACCCGTGAAAAAATGGGGATGGTGTTCCAGCAGTTCAACCTGTTCCCGCACAAATCCGTGCTTCAGAACATCATGCTCGCCCCGCTGAAGGTGCGGAAGCAGCAGTCTGCTGAAGCGGAGAAGTATGCTATGGAGCTGCTGCGTACTGTAGGTCTTGAAGACAAACGCGACGCTTATCCGGCCCAGCTCTCGGGCGGGCAGAAGCAGCGGATCGCAATCGCCCGGGCGCTGGCAATGCAGCCGCATGTCATGCTGTTCGATGAGCCGACCTCGGCGCTTGACCCGGAGATGGTCGGGGAAGTGCTGGAGGTTATGAAGCAGTTGGCTGTGGGCGGAATGACCATGGTGATTGTAACACACGAGATGGGCTTCGCCCGCGAAGTAGGGGACCGCATCCTCTTCATGGACGGCGGAGTGATCGTGGAGCAGGGAACACCGGCAGAGGTGTTCGGTAATCCCAAGCACGCCCGTACGCGCGATTTTTTAAGCAAGGTCTTGTAGGTGCTGGACGCCATCCTTTTTAGCTGTATATAGAATTTATAGCGAATAACCCCATGCCTGTGGGGTTATTTTATTTTGGCGGGGCGCACAATGGGTGATATAGTATACAAATGGTCAATTTTACATGAAAGGGAGTACATACAGATGAGAGATGATCTTTGCCGGATCGGCATTATTGATATTGGTTCCAACTCCATACGGCTTGTAATTTATGATACGACACAGGCAGGCGGCTACAAAATCATTAAGGAATGTAAGTACTCTGCCCGTTTGAGTGAGAAGATTACGAAGGAAGGCAGGCTGGAGAAGAAGGATATGGACACGATTATTCCTGTTCTTCACCAGTTCAAGGAGATTTGTGATGATTTTGAAGTGGACAAAATCCGTGCCGGAGCCACCGCCGCGATCCGTAATGCAGCGAACTCCGCCGAGATTATCACCTATCTGTCCGAAGCTTCATCCATCCGGATTGAAGTAGTGAGCGGGCATCAGGAGGCGTATTTCGGCTTCCTTGGAGTCATCAATGCGTTTGATGTTCAGGATGGATTCGTAATAGATATCGGGGGCGGCAGTACAGAGGTTACTATGTTCCGCGGACGGCGTTATCAGCAGAGCATCTCCTTCCCGTTCGGTGCGGTCAATACGAATCTGATGTTCAGCCATAGCGGCAACTGGAACGCGGAACAGATCCGCAAGCTGCAGTTATACGTAACCGGCAGACTGGTAGAGCATGACTGGCTCACAACAGGCACAGGGCTGCCGCTCTACGGGCTGGGGGGAACGCTGCGTTCACTGGCCAAGCTGGACCAGAAGAGCCGGGATTATTCGCTGCCGAATTCCCATGGTTATGTGCTGGAGAGTGACACGATAGAGCGGTTCATGGAGGTTCTGCCTGCTACCCCGTTCGAGAAGCGCAAGGAGCTGGACGGGCTGTCCAAGAGCCGGGCGGATATCATTGTATCCGGGCTGATTATATTCCATACAGTATTCCATTACATTGGTGCCAGCCGTGCGCTGATCAGCGGAGAAGGTCTGCGCGAGGGGATGCTGCATGATCTGCTGGAGCCGGAGCAGCCGGTACGTGACAGTGCGCTGGAATACAGCCTGGACACGATTATCCGCTTTGATATCCGCACCTCGAAGCGTCACCTGGATCATATCAATAAGCTGGCGCTGAGCCTGCTGGGAGCCTTTGAGCGCGAAGGGGACCGGGAGGAGCATGAGATGCTCGTCTACGTAGCGATTATGCTGCACCGGACAGGCTCTAATATTAACTATTATCAATCCAAGCGGCATACGCACTATTGGCTCATGAATTCACCCATCCGCGGACTGACGCACCGCCAGCTGATTCTTAGCGCATACATTGCCTCCTACAGCACAAAAAGCCGGAAGCAGAAAATGTCCCTGATGCATAAGGACATTCTGCTGGCTTCCGACGAAGAGTGGATTCATAAGCTGGGCACATTAGTGCAGTTAAGCATTGCACTGGACAGCACCGAGATCGGCATTGTCAGCGGAGTCAAGGCCCGGCTGCACAATAATACGCTGGATCTGGAGCTGCGGGGCGGACAGGTGCTTATCGGCCTGGAGGACATTGAGAATGCGCTCAAGGCCTTCAAGAATGCTTGGTCGGTGAAGGTAAAGCTCGGCTTCCCTTCCAGCGGGTAACATCCATAGCAGCGAACTGGCTCCGTAGAGGGGCCTTTTTGTCGTCTATCCGTTCATAATATCCGTTCGGCTGAAGGAAGCTGGATTTGACATTGTCCATCAGCGACAGCTCCAGAATCTTGACAATCTGATCGCGGATACCGCTGTCCTTCACCGGACACATCAATTCAATCCGCCGGGTCAGGTTACGGGTCATCCAGTCGGCGCTGGAGAGATAGACCTCCGGCTGGCCGCCGTTCTCGAAATAATAGATCCGTGAATGCTCCAGAAAGCGGTCAACAATGCTGCGGACCGTGATCCGCTCACTAAGGCCTTCAATCCCCGGCCGCAGGCAGCAGACCCCTCTGACGATCAGATCTATAGATACCCCCGCCTGGGCAGCGCTATAGAGATAATCAATAACCTCCTGGTTCGACAGGGAGTTCATCTTGGCTATAATCCGTGCGGGTCTGCCGGCCGCGGCATGCTCGGCTTCACGAAGAATCAGCTTCTGGAGCGACAGGCTCATATTGGTCGGTGCTACGATGAAGGAATTCCAGTTGTAATTGGCAGAGTATCCCGTCATTTGATTGAACAGCTCTGACGCATCCAGACCAATCTCATGATTGGCAGTGAACAAGCTTAGGTCGGTATAGGCTTTGGCTGTGCTGTCATTGTAATTGCCTGTTCCTACATGAACATAGCGGCGCAGCTCGGCGCCTTCCTGGCGGACGATCAGCGTGACCTTGGCATGGGTTTTGAGGCCCACGAGGCCGTAGACCACGTGACAGCCGGATTGCTCCAGCTTGCGTGCCCAGGCAATATTGCGTTCTTCATCGAAGCGGGCCTTCAGCTCTACCACCACGGTAACCTGCTTGCCTGATTCGGCAGCGTTGGCCAGCGCCGCAATCAGCGGAGACTTGCCGCTGACCCGGTACAGCGTCATCTTGATCGCCATGACCTGCTCATCCTCGGAAGCCTGGGTAATGAAATCCGCCATGGCATCGAAGGACTCATACGGATGGTAGACCAGTACATCGCGTTCACGGAGCACCTCGAAGAAATCCTCATTCTCCTCGAATTCCGCAGGATAGAGCGGCTCAACCGGTGGATAATGTAGATAGCTGAATCCCTTCAGACTGCTGGCAAAGTTGCGCAGGAAACCGAGATCCAACGGGCCTTCAATTTCAAACATGAAATCCTCAAGCTCGAATTCAGCCTGCAGCTGCTCCAGCGCATAAGGGTGAATGCCCTTTTGGACTTCCAGGCGGGCAGGTATGCCGCGCCGGCGTTTGCGGAGTTCCTTCTCAATCTCCTCCAGCAGATCCTCCGCACCTTCCTCATCTATCGTCAGATCGGAATTGCGGGTCAGGCGGAATTCATTGACGGCTACAGGATCATAACCGCTGAATAAGGTCTGGATATGATGGCGGATGACATCTTCAATGAATACGAACTGCCGTTTCTTGCTGTTGGAGCGGTGGGGCAATGGAATACAGCGCGGCAGATTGGACGGAATCTGCAGGATCGCGAAGTAAGGCTCATCCTCCTGGCTGTTCTTGCGGGTCAGCACAACCGCCAGATAGATGAACTGGCTGTGAACAAGCGGAAACGGACGGCTCTGGTCCACGGCCATCGGGGTCAGGACAGGGAAAATAATATCACGGTAATATTCCTCTATTGACTGCTCCTGCGCTGGCGTCAAGTCCTCATAATCAACGAAGACGATACCCTCCTTGTGCAGGCTGCGGGAGATATCCTTGAATGTGCGGTACTGGTCGGCGACAATTTTGCTGACCCGCTTGCTCAGGCGTTTATACAGGCCGGAGGGGGTGTATCCGGTGAAATCCTTTTTGGTATAGCCTGCCCGGATCTGGTCCTGGATGCCCGCTACCCGGACACTGATGAACTCATCCAGATTACTGGACACAATGGCCAGGAACTTAGCCCGCTCGATCAGCGGGTTCTCCGGGTCCTGTGCTTCGCCGAGAACCCGGCGGTTGAACTCAATCCAACTCAAATCACGGTTAAGATAGGCTGTTGCAGGACTAATGTAGCTGTTTTTTTTCTCTTCTGTGTTCACGTTCGTTGACCCTCCAAGGTTGCTTCAAGTCTTTTGAGATTATCGTATTCTATCATTCTACTATTTGCGAAAGCGAGAAATGTTAAAACTGTGTAAAATTTTCGGCATATCTTATAATTATTAAGAATATGTAATATTTATATCCTTGAAAACGTTACAAAACGGATAATTATTTCCAATCGTAACAAAAACATAGCCAATGGTTACAAAGTTGTGATATATTCATAACTGTTAGTTTACAAACCGTTACATGTACAAGAGACCTGACAGCAAGACAGGACAATAGGTCCAGCGTTATCTTGGCGTCACAGGACAGAGATTCTGCCCAGTTATCCCTGACGCCCACTAATGAAGGAGGCTATTCATGACCATCAAGTTCAGAGCTATCACAGCCCTGGCGGCTGTACTCGGACTCGGCACCTTGCTCCACGCCGCTCCCGTTCACGCCGACAGCGTACATATCGCTGGAGAGACTACAACCTATTATACTCTATCCACTCATTATGGGTTAAGCGTTGAGGAGCTTATGAATGCAAACCCGCAAATTTCAGCGCTTAATATCTATCCGGGACTGAAATTTATGATTCCGGGTGATGTTCAAGCCAAGACTGCGGCCGTAGCCAACACTACAGCAGCAGCAGTGGAGACTGCAGATGCAGCTGCCCCGAGCTTCAAGGTGCAATCTGCAAGCAACACCGTTCAAGCCTGGGGCAAGGAATTCAATTATGACAAAGTGCTGCAGGTCAAGGCTTCGGCCTATTCCTCGGCTGCCAGTGAGAATGGCAAGTGGGGGGCGGTTGATTACTTCGGCAATTCGCTTAAGCTTGGAACCATTGCCGTTGACCCGAGCGTGATTCCGCTGGGCACGAAGGTACTGGTAACCGGTTATACTCATCCGGGCCTTCCGAAGGAAGCCTTCGTGGCTACCGCAACCGATATGGGGAGTGCGATCAAGGGCAACCGGATTGATATCTTTATTCCGGGAAGTCAGAGCTTTGTAGCCGACTTCGGCTATCAGTATGTACATTTATATATTATTCAATAAACGGATAATCCTAAGCTGCACCATGGGAAGCGTATATCCCACTAATTAAAAGGAAACAAAACCAGGCTGTTCCGCCGGTTTTGTTTCCTTTTTTTGAATGAGAACCTGCTCAGGCGGCAGTCATTTGCTCTTGCTGACCTGTAGCATCTGGGGGACCGTCACGAAGCTGTACCCGCGTTTGCGGAGGCTGCTGATAATCTCCGGCAGCGCCTGCAGCGAGCCCTGGAGATTGCTGCCTCTGCCCCCGCCCCCGTGCTGGAGGATAATTGCCCCCCTGCCGGCCCGGGAGAGGATGTTTTTCTTCACCTGGGCCTTGGATAAGCCTCTCCAGTCGAGGGAGTCCACATTCCAGTTCACCAGCTTATAGCCGTGGGACTTGGCCCATTTCAGCTGGGGTTCACTGATATCACCGTAAGGCGGGCGGATCAGCTTGGGCTTGTATCCGGCAAGCAGCTGAATGATATTCTCGGTCCGGATAATCTGAGTGCGGAATTCATTCATGCTCACTTTACTGAACTCGGGATGATTATAGGAGTGATTGCCGACGGCATGGCCTTCGCGGATCATCCGGGCTACCAGAGCGGGATGCTTCTCCGCACGGCTGCCGACCACAAAAAAAGTAGCTTTGACCTTATATTTACGAAGGACATTCAGAAGCTGCGGCGTATAGCGCGGATCAGGCACATCATCGAAGGTCAGGGCGATGATTTTGCGCCGGGGACCCTGGGTCTTGAGAGTCTCAGGATATTTGCGCACCAATTGGCTGAGGGACAGGCCTTTGTTTTTTTTACGCCGCTGTGCGGAAGACCGGGAGGCTCCTGATCCGGCAGGGACTGCCGGTTCTTCTTCCATAGAGGTATTGGGCTGAGAAGGTGTCAGGAGTTGCTCCAGTGGCAAGGGTGAACCTGCGGGTGCGGTGGAGGCTGACGCAAGCTCCGCAGCCGGTGAAGGGCAGGGCAGAGCCAGGGCAATGATGAATATAAACAGCAGTATGCGGCGGGATTTTACCAGCTTCATCGGGTTACGCCTCCTCAAGCCAAGGGTCCGTTATTTTGGAATATAAGGGTTGTTATGTCCCAAGAGCCGCGAATTTATGCCGTGCAGACTATGGCGCATTCAGAGATGTATCACACCGTAAATCGTTGTATACTTAAGTGGATTATAGAAATGGGGAGGATGAACACCAGAATGACCGATTTGTTTGCACCTTATGAATTGAAGGCACTGACTTTGAAGAACCGGGTGGTCATGCCGCCCATGTGCCAGTATGCTGTTGAGAAGCAGGACGGTATTCCGACGGACTGGCATTTCGTGCATTATGTCAGCCGGGCAGTCGGCGGTACAGGCTTCATTATTGTAGAGATGAGCGGGGTTCATCCGGATGGCCGGATCACGAACCAGGACACCGGGATATGGGATGACGCGCAGATCCCTGCATACAAGCAGCTAACAAGTGCTGTTCATGCCCATGGAGCCAAAATCGCCATCCAGCTCGGACATGCGGGCCGCAAGGCCGTTGACGCTTCATCCCCGGTGGCACCTTCAGCGATTCCGTTTGGCGCCGGTTACGCGATGCCTAAGGCGCTTAGCCGTGAAGAGATAGCGGAGCTGATCACAGCCTACCGGGAAGCGGCACGCCGTGCTGTAGAAGCCGGATTCGATACCGTCGAACTGCACGGAGCCCACGGATACCTGATCCACCAGTTCCATTCGCCGCTCTCCAACGTAAGAAGCGATGAGTACGGCCAAGATCCGATCTTGTTCGGAGAACAAGTTGTGGAGGCGGTGCGTGAGGTGCTGCCGGCTGAGATGCCGCTTATCATGCGGGTCTCCGCCAAGGAGTATGTGGAAGGCGGATACGACGAGATCTATGCGCTGGAATTCTGCCGCCGCTACAAAGAGGCGGGCGTTGATATGTTCCACGTATCCTCCGGCGGTGAAGGACCGATAGGGTCAAACGGCGGACCGGGTGCCGGACCGGCTTACCAGGTGAAGCTTGCCGAATACATACGCAGCGGATTGCAGGTTCCCGTTATCGCTGTGGGGCGCCTGGAATCGTATGAGGAGGCACAGGCAGTGATCTCTGAAGCAAAGGCTGAGCTGGTGGCTGTAGGCAGAGGTATGCTCAGTGATCCTTACTGGGTGCTTCACGCTGCAGAGGCACTTGGCGGGATAGATTCAGCAGCGGTGCCCAAGCCTTATGAGCGCGGAATCTGGAAACTGAAATAGAAGGCTGTATATGTGAACAATGTCACAGATTTTAAGTTCCTTCTAAGGCATGGTTAATAAGATTAAATTTGAAGGAGCTTGATAATGTGGCGACGGTGATTAGTAATGAGCGGCTGGCAGAAGGGGTCTACCACCTGGTTGTTGAAGGAGGTGACGGCGGGGAGATGGGTCAATTCTACATGCTGCGGGCATGGGGAGCCTATCCGCTGCTGTCCAGACCGCTTAGCATACATCAGTTGAATGACAATGGGGTTGAATTTTTATATCATGTGGTGGGAGAAGGCACGGAGATCCTTGCCGGGCTGAACCCGGGCGACCGGCTGGAGCTGGAAGGGCCGTTTGGCACCGGCTTTCCGCAGGTAGACGGCAAGGTTGCATTAGTGGGCGGGGGAATCGGAGTTGCTCCGCTGTACTACTGCGCCCAGAAGCTTCCGCAGAGTGATATCTACCTTGGCTTCAGCCGCGCCCCTTTCCGTACAGAAGCCTTCCGTCCCCTGGCTGCCGAGCTGACTGTCGATGTAGGCGGCCTGATTCTGGACAGCGTGGATTTCTCTGAATACGATCATATCTTTGTCTGCGGCCCGCATCCGATGCTGAAGGCCGCACAGCTTCAGGGGAATGCCGCAGAGACTTCGGGCAAGCGTCCTAACGTGTATTTATCGCTGGAGAACCGGATGGCCTGCGGAATTGGCGCCTGCCTGGTCTGCAGCGTATCCTGTAAGGACGGGCAACGCAAAGCCTGCACGGACGGCCCCGTCTTCCTGGCTGAGGAGGTGTTGTTCCATGATTAATACCTCTGCCACCATTGCCGGGGTGTCCTTCAAGAACCCGATTGTTATGGCTTCCGGTACCTTTGGCTTCGGCCGTGAATACGGCAAGTTATACGATGTGTCCCTGCTTGGCGGAATCTCGGGTAAGGGGCTTACCCTCCATGCCAAGGCCGGAAATCCTGGAGTCCGGGTATACGAGACCGCTTCAGGTATGCTGAACAGCGTAGGGCTTGAGAATCCCGGAGTAGAAGCTTTTCTGGCCAAGGAGCTTCCTTACTGGGAGACGCTGGATACCGCGCGTATCGTGAACCTGGGCGGCAATACCCTGCCTGATTATGTGCTTGGTGCCGAGCTGATCCAGCAGGATGCCGATGCCCGTCTGCTAAGCGGGAAGCCGGCAGTGGATATGATCGAGCTGAACATCTCCTGTCCGAATGTGAAGGAGGGCGGGATCGCTTTTGGCGTGAAGACTCCGGCTGCCCGGGAAGTGGTCCGTGCAGTACGGGCGGCCACCCGTCTGCCGCTGGCGGTGAAGCTGTCGCCGAATGCCGAGGATATTGCAGAGATGGCAGTAATGTGCGAAGCAGAGGGGGCGGATGCCGTCTCGCTGATCAACACGATCTCGGGCATGAAGATTGATGTCCGCCGCCGCCGCAGTGTATTCAATAATCTCTATGCCGGATTGTCCGGACCTGCAGTTAAGCCGGTGGCTCTGCGCATGGTGCATCAGGTATCACAGCGGGTAACCATTCCTGTGATCGGGATGGGCGGCATCACATCGGCAACCGATATTATCGAATTTATTATGGCTGGAGCGACGGTGGTACAGGTTGGCACCTACAACTTCATGAATTTGCGGGCGGGCAGTACGCTGGTCGAAGAATTGCAGCAATTTATGAGGGAAGAGAACATCTCTTCTCTGGACGAAATCCGGGGTATTGTATAGCGGTACAGAACGGCTGTAACAATGATTTTGCCGCTGAATGAGAGATCTGCACATACCATGGTTAATATAAGGGGTAGGGGGAATTCCATCTTGACATCTGATCAATGGCATCCTGATGATATTGTGCTGTCCGAAACCGGGGTGGGCCGGGACCTGCTGCTGCTGATTACCGGAGGTGTGCGCCATATCGGTGCGGCAAGTACAGCTTACATGGACGGAGATACGCCCCGGGTTATGACCGCTGCAGTCCCTCATCACAAAGAGCATACGATCAGTGAGGCTATTGCGCTGAAGGCTGCTGCTGCGCTGAACCGGACAGTAACGGTTGTGATGGGCATCCATTACGACAATTTGAGCAAAGAGGGCATTCTGGAAATCGTAAATATTGTGAATGACAAAGTGGATCAATATTTATTGCAGAAAGTTTAAACAATTTTTGAAACGATATCGAACTCCCTGCGTAAAAGATACCAAATGAGCAACTAACTATTATTTTGGAGGAATGAACCAATGTCTATATTTAAAAGATTGCGCGACCTGACCATGTCCAATGTGAATGCGATTATTGATAAAGCGGAAGATCCGGTCAAAATGACCGACCAGTACATCCGTGACATGACAGAGGATCTGGAAGATGCCGAGAAAGCAGTAGCTGCCCAGATCGCTATTGAGAAGAAATTCAAACAATTGTACGAAGAGCAGGAAGCTCTGGTGAACAAGCGCAATCAACAAGCACACGCTGCCGCCCAAGCTGGTAATGCCGATCTGGCCCGCCGTGCACTTGAAGAGAAGAAATCGGCAGAGGCCAAGCTTGTAGAATACAAGGCCAGCTTCGATCAGAATAAGGCTTCAGCGGACAATCTCCGCGGCAAGCTTGAAGAAATGCGCAAACAGCTTACCCAGATGAAGAACAAACGGGAGACACTCGTTGCCCGCTACAACGCAGCGAAGGCCCAGACCGAAATCAACAAAGCGATGAGCGGTTTCAGCTCCGACTCGGCTTCTGCCGGACTCAAACGGATGGAAGACAAAATGCTGCAGGCGGAAGCTCAGGCCGAAGCCAGCAACGAGATGAGCTCGGGCAACAAATCGCTGGATGATGAATTCGAGAAGCTGGGCAAAGACCAGGCGGTCGAAGATGAGCTGGCGGCACTGATGAAGCAATACGATAAACAATAACATATTGGCATAAGCCGGACTTCAGGCGGTTGTCCACAGGCGAAGGGGAGACGGAGCTAACAGTTTCTCCTTCGCTTTATGTTTGTCTTATCTGGAAGGAAATATGAAGAGGCGGGGGTTATGGCAATGGATTTCGATACCCTGGTGTCCATGGTAGTATGGACGGTTAGCGGCACAGTGCTGCTGTGCGTGCTGATGCTCGCGGATTCGCTGTTTACCCGTTACAATGATATGGAAGAGCTGAAGGCAGGGAATATGGCCGTTACTACCCGGCTGGTGATGAAGCTGCTGGCTCAAGGCTATATTTTATCGGCATCCATTGCTGCGGCGAACCGGCTCGGGACCGCACTTATAGTCTCCGTTGTATCGTTTATCCTGTTATTCGTGCTGGAGAAGACAGCGGAGCAGCTATTGGCCAGATGGGGGAAGCTTGAGCTTGATCATGGCACCCAGCTAGGCAAGGTCGGCTACGGCTTGCTCGCCGGGTCGTTGCATGTGACGGGAGCTTTGATTATTGCTGCATTTATTCGTGGATAAGGAGGATTGATGGTTTTGGGTCTTTGGAAAAGAATCGGTAATCTGTTCTCGAAGCCGGAGGCGCCAGCAGCACCCAAAAGCATGCTGGACCTGTCTCCCGGAGATATCTGTGAAGTCTCCCTGGTAACCTATGAAGTAACGGGCCGGACGAAGACCAGCGGCCGCAATGCCGCCGTGCTGACGCTGCGCGACGGAAGCCGGATTGCCTATCTGTATATCGAAGAGCGCGAGGAGCTGCAATACCGATTGTATCATCCGATCGACGGGCGTCTGGATAGTCCTTCCGAGGTTCCGGCTACACTGGAGCTGGATGACCGGACCTTTTATCTGGAGGAAGAGTATGAAGGATATGCAGCCGTTACCGGGCAGACTCCTTATATGAACGGCGGGGAGCAGCATGTCTGGCAATACCAGTCGGATGATTCGCGGCTGCTGCGCGTGGAGTGGCAGAATGGACGATTCATGCTCTATGAGGGTGAAGCAGTTATTTCGGCTGATGTAAGAGTAATCCGCGCCTCCTGAGGTTAACGGAAGCAGGATTGAACTAAGGGTGCATTTGCCTGTAACAGGCGGGTGCATCCTTTTTGCTGTGCGGTTAAGCGGAATGAATGGACCTGAAGTTCATTTTACTTTGCCGGGTCCCGTGCTAGAATAGGGCGTAATGAGCAGTACCAGGAAACAACCACCAGAAGTAGAAGGAGTGACTGTGTAAGTGACCAATCCAGAGAACAATAACAAGGAATACATCAATGATAAATTTCAGCGCTCAGCGCTTCAGGTTGCCGAGGCGCAGGCCCGGCTGAAGCCCTATGCTGCACTGCTTACCCATGAAGAGGTTCCGTTAACTTGCAGCAGCGGGCGTTATCTGGCTCAGCCGGTCTATGCCCCGCATCCTTTTCCGGCGTTTGACCGTTCCAGTATGGACGGTTTTGCCGTTATTGCGGCAGACACCTCAGCAGCTGGAGAGCTTAACACGGTGTGGCTTGAAGTTGTTGAAGTGATTCCCTGCGGTGCCGTAGCGTCAAGAGAGATTACTCGAGGAACCGCGGCACGGATTATGACGGGAGCGCAGGTTCCCGGGGGTGCAGACACGGTGATCATGCTGGAGGCAACAGAGAGCCGGATCGAGGACGGAGTCACCTATGTGGGTATCCGCAGGCCGCTGGAGGCGGGGAAGCATATTACTCCTTGCGGGCTGGAGCTTAGTACAGGTGATCCGGTATTGCCTGAAGGGAAATTAATCGGCGCCGGCGACATTGCCGTATTGGCAGCCTTGGGGGTGCCGGACGTCCCGGTTCGCCGCAGACCGAAGGTGGCGGTGTTCGCAACCGGCAGCGAGCTGCTGGAGGTGGACGAGCCCTTAGCCCCGGGTAAAATCCGCAACAGCAACTCCCCCATGCTGGAAGCGCTCATACGTGAGGCGGGCGGAGAACCGGTTAGGCTGGGAGCGATAATGGATGATCTGGAGCTGGCCCGGAGCAGAGTGCAGATGGCGCTGGAGAGCTATGATCTAGTCCTTACCACAGGCGGCGTATCCGTTGGAGATTATGATATTATGGGGGATTTGGTCCGTGAGCAGACCGGTGACATGCTGTTCAACAAAATAGCTATGCGTCCGGGCAGTGTTACAACGGCTGCGGTACGCGGCGGAACCCTCCTGCTGGCCTTGTCAGGCAATCCGGGTGCTTGCTTCGTCGGATTTCAACTGTTTGCCCGGCCTGTGATCGGGTGGATGCAGGGAGCGGCACAGCCCTTTTTGCCGGAATGGACGGCGCGGCTGGGTGCAGAATATAAGCGGGTAGACCGTTTCACCCGGTTTGTCCGGGCCCGTCTGGAGATCCGTGAAGGTGTTCTATATGCTTACCCAGCCGCCGTAGACGAATCTTCCGTTACAGTTACAATCAAAGACAGCGACTGCCTGATCATCATTCCGCCGGACAGCGGTCAACTGTCTGCCGGGGACAAGGTAACAGTGCTTAAGCTGCCGGGTGAAATCAGAGGGTGAACAGCAGGGAGCCTGAGTTGATAAGCACATCATTGGGATGGAATAGCACGTTAGTTGGAATAGCATGTTAACTGAAATAGGGCCTCAGGTGGAATAGCACGCAGATTTGAAATAGGATGTCAGGCGGAATAGCATGCAGATTGGGATAGCACGAATTTGGCACGATACAGAATAATTGATACGATACAGAATTATGCAATTTCACTATGTGAAAAATTCATAATAGATAATGCACGCTTAGGCTTCAGGCGCCCGTTCCGGGGATCTATTGTTGCACAACCATCCCTGCCTGAATTCCTGCCTGAAATGCAACATTCCTTCTGCGATATCGGCCCTTTCCTGTAATTGTTGCAGAAATGACAGCATTCTCCTATGTTCTCGCACCTGAATGGTGACATTCTTGCATTTCGTGCAACATTTCTATTAAAGGCTTAGAAAGTGTTGCCCACAAATTGCACTCGATGCAACATTTTGCAGATTTTCGCATTTAATTATGTAATTTCATCATATGAAAAATTCACAATAGAAAAACATTCAAACCCAAACCTCAAATATTCTAGCACTCTACCAGCAACATCACCTGATGACGCATTAACATTCAACCCCGCTACTACAAAACCCGGTCACAAAGGTAAAAGGAAACCCTCCAGTTCCCTGGATTACAGAGAACTGGAGGGAGATAACTTAGCTTGCTTATTCTGTCTGATACGTTACTCCCTGAAACATTTCTGCATAATACATTACTGGGCCGTTAAAATCAGCGGTCCGTCCGCTGTGACTGCGATCGTATGCTCATATTGCGCCGACAGCTTGCCGTCGGCAGTTCTTGCCGTCCATTCATCATCGTCTATCGTGATGCGGTACGTCCCTTCGTTGATCATCGGTTCAATGGTAAATACCATGCCTTCCTTTAAGCGGACACCTTTGCCGGCGGTGCCGATATGCACGTAGCTCGGTTCCTCGTGCAGGCTCCGTCCGATGCCGTGCGCCAGCAGATCGCGCACGACGGAATAACCGTTCACTTCCGCGTGCTGTTGAATGGCCGATGTGATATCACCCAGCCTCGCCCCTGGAATGGCCCGGGCGATTCCCAGATCCAGGCATTCCTTCGTTACCTGCATTAATTTTTGCGCCTCGGGCCCAATATTGCCGACGGCATAGCTCATACACGAATCGCCGAACCAGCCGCCGTATTCGGCAACGATGTCAAGCTTCAGGAGGTCACCGTCCATAACGACCCGGTTTGAGGGAATACCGTGGGCCACAACATCATTAATGGAGATACAGGTTTCGGCCGGGAAGCCATTGTAGCCTTTGGTAAACTGCCTGCCGCCCAGCCTCGTAATATGTCTGGCAACAAAGTCATTGATCTCAAGGGTGGTGATTCCGGGTGCAATCACTTTGGACACCTCACGGTAGCAGTCCGCCACGATTTGGCCGGCTTGCTTCATTTCTTCGATTTCCCTGGGTGATTTCAGAATAATCATCTGTTATTGTCCGCTCCTTAACGATTCTATAATTTCAGCACCCGGACGATATCCCGGGCTTCCTCGAACAACTGTCCGCGGCGGAGCGAGAGCGAGGCACAGCCGGCTAAGGCGGCAAGCAGCATCTCCGTATGATGCACCGGTTCCGCCGCGTTTGCCGCAGTAACGGCAGCCCGGTCGCCCGCAAGACTCGGGTCCAGCACCGCAGACAGCGGAGTCAGCACCTCCCGGCGGAATTCGGCCAAGAGCGGAGCTGAGCGCGCTTCAGGCAGCATAGCAAAGCCTTCGCCGGCCTGCTTATATAGCAGATACATGGCGTGATCCTCCGCCCATAACTGCAACAGAAGGACCCCCGCCGCAGCGGCGGGACCCAGGCTAAGGCCGACTTTGAGCGGCCCCGCCAGCAGGACATCCGGCGGGGGCTTGAGCCATTCTCCCGCCCGATCCAGCGCGTCCCACAGCAGATCGTGAAGCAAATCTCCTTTGTTGCTGTAATAATGATAGACCGTACCATATCCTAGCCCGGCCTCAGCAGCCACATCACGGATTTCCAGTAAGGGGCCTTTATTCAAAAATACATCCGCTGCAGCTTTCCGGATTTGCGCCAGACGCCGCAGACGGATATCTTCGTTTTGTTCCTTTGTACGGGGAGTCATGTTGACCGTTCACCTCTTTTGTTTTTGACCTGCTATTATGTCAATATAAAACATTGGCTTCAGAATAACAAGGGTTTGCTGAGAATATTGGGTAAGGGTTGAACTAATCGTCCGAACACGCAATAACCCCGGGATAGGCAAATCACCCGGGGTTGTTGACGATCTGAAATTAAAAGCAGGAGTGCGACTGCGAAGCCGAAGTGATTAATTATGGTCCGCCGGCAGCCAGTGGTCAGGAGGTCTAAGCGATTCCGGCAGCTTGGTAGCCGGGTTACCCTTGGCGGCTTGCAGCTGCGCCTGAGTGAGGAACAGGCTGCTGCTCAGATCAGCGCCGCTGAGATTCGTGTCGCGGAGGTCCGCTCCGGTCAGATCGGCATACCGCAGGTCGGCGCCGCTGAGATCGGCGGCGATCAGGTAAGCGCCCCGCAAGCTGAGGCAGCGGAGATCGGCCCCGCGCAGCTTGGCGCCGATCAGATCCGCTCCACGGCTGTAGCTCTTTTGGCGTCCAGGCGGCGGGGTTAGCTGCTTGCGGGCAGCAGTACGCGCAAGCTCACTGGCACGCAGCAGCAGTTCGTTAACCTCAGCGCGGTGAACAGGCATATTGAGCTGCAGCAGCTTTTCGGGGCTGAGTGTGGTCAGATCCAGGATCTTCTTCAGCAGCAGCATGAGTGGATCATGCAGGGTATCAGCACCCGGCAAGGCTAGGGCCTCACGGAGGTACCACAGCAGTTCATGCAACTGGCGCATCACGGGGAAGACCTCGAACATCTGTCCTGCCGTTTCAGGTGCCTGGCGCCAATCGCGTCCGCCATAGGTCAGATTGGAGACCTTCTGCCCGGCCCCGAAGCAGTCATACACGGTGCAGCCCCGGAACCCGCGTTCTCTTAATTCCGTGTGGATGCCGCAGAGGAAGTCCCCGCGCAGGTTAGGGCAGGGCTGTCCGGCGGACTTGTCGATCGCGAAGTCTGAGGAGACAGAGAACGGCAACGCCGCGCAGCATAGCCCGAAGCAGCTCAGGCAGTCCGATTGCAGCTCCGGTAGGCCGGGATTATCAATAGGGTCAGCATATAAGTGATTATCAAACAAGAGGGATTCCTCCATAAATAGAATAGGTATGAGTCAAGAAGCAGGACTAGAGGTTACTGCGGAAGCTCATTATCCAGACGGCGCTCAATCGCCTCGGACATCGTTTTATCCGTGAGATGGGCATAGATTTCGGTAGTTTCCGTTGAAGCGTGCCCCAGCTGCTCCTTCGTCCGGTAAATATCATTTTGCAGATAATAGTCGGTGGCAAAAGAGTGCCGCAGCTTATGCACGGTAAGATAAGGTTTGCCGAACCGTTTGGCGTATTTGATGATCATCTCCTGGATCGCTCGTTTGGTCATCCGTTTGCCTTCAGTACTGCCGTTCGGCAGTGCGATGAAGAGGGCTTTTTCCCGTTTCGGCGTCTTGTATCTGCTCTGGCGGAGGCTTAAGTATAAGCTGAGATCATCCTTGGCTTGCTCCCGGAAATAGACCGGGGTCTTGAAGGTCTCGTCGTTATGACCCTTGCGGAATACATACAGCAGCTTATTATTCACATCCAGATCATCCGCATTGAGATTGACCACCTCGGATACGCGCAGGCCTGAGTTCAGGATCAGACTGGCAATACAGGCATCCCGTTCACGGTTGAGCTGCCAGGAATAATTAGCCTGTTTATTGGCTTCCACATCCTTGCCGTACCCTTCGTAAATGTAGCCCACAAACTCCAGCAGCTCCTCGTCTTCCAGAATTTTTCCTTTGAGCTTGGCGGCTGTATCCTTTGGTTTATGAATCCGCTTGATCTCCACCTTGGCCATAATATTACGTTTAAGCAGCGGGTAGAAATTCTCATCCTCGGCAATCTGGCTCAGATAATGGAACAGCGAGCGCAGCGCAGACAGCTTACGGGACACGGTAACACGCGAATTAGCCTTCTCGGTCCGGGTGGTCAGATACAGGCGGTAGCCGACAATGCTGTCCATATGGAGTGTCTCCAGATCGAGCAGGGTAATCTCAGCATTGCTGGACGCCACGGACAGACCTTCACCCCGCAGCCATCCGAAAAAGGATTCATAGTCCCGGATATACTCCAGCAGAGTAGAGGGGGACAGATCCGGACGCTTATAATCAATGAACTGCTGAACAAACCAGGGCATCTGCGGCAGCCGCTGATCCAGATTTATACGGTCGGTCGTCTTTTGAATACTGATGAGCTTCACCTTCTTTGTTGTTTCCCAAGGGGAGGGATGTCTTCTATTTTAGCATGTTTTGGGCAGGTGAACGACCGGAATCGGGCCGGGAAGAGGACAAGCCTTGATCCGCATGTAACAAAGTTATATGATGTGAAGTAACGAAAAAGCTAGAGGTGAACCTGATGGAACTTGGAATCGAGCTGGTTCCTAAAGAGCAGAAGCAGATCATAAGCAGATTGATGCAGTTTTATTTGTATGACTTCACCCGGTATCTTGAGCTGCAAGTAGACCGGGAAGGGTTGTTTCCTTCGTATCCTGGACTGGAGGCGTACTGGAACAGCGGCAAAAACAAATTTGCCTATCTCTTCACGGTAAACGGCAATATCGCCGGATTTGCCCTAATAGACCGCCTTTTGCGTGACCCGGAGGGCGAGTTCTATATGACGGAATTTTTCGTGATGCAGCAATACCGCCGCAGCGGTGTAGGAACCTGGGCAGCCCACCGGTTATTCGATATGTTCCCCGGTGCTTGGAAAGTGTCGCAGATTCGGGCGAATACCCCTGCGCGGGACTTCTGGCACCGGGTCATCGGGGCGTATACCGGCGGCGAATTCAAAGAGCGGTTCAACGCCCGGCAAGGCAATCCCAGCCAATACTTCAACACATTAAATATTAATAGGGTTAAAAAATAGCTCTGCGCAACTTCTGCCACTTTCCAGCGTCTGGTAACTGAGGTGATTCTATTGTCCAAGCATACAAGCTTATTTGGAATGGGCTGCCTGGCTATTGCTTTAGCACTCAGCGCAGGCTGCAGCAATGCAGCGAATCAGGATTCTGCCGGTACAGAGGGTACGGCACAGCCGTCAGCAACGGCCACAGTATCAGCAGCTGCAACAGTCGCGCCCTCACTGCCTGCAACAGCTGCGCCTGCTGTCAAACCAGTGGCGCTGCTTCCTGAAGTACCGGAGTATTCGGGAAGCGGCAGAGGCTATGAGCTGGACGGGGTAAATGTCCAAGCGGATTACTCCGCAGATCAGACATTGCCGCTCGGATTATTCCTGCCGGAGACGATGATCCGTTTTGAACAGGACGGGAGAACCGCCTGGGGGACAGCGGACAAACAGAACTATGTTACTTTCCTTAAGCTTGATCCGGCCGCAACGGCAGCTGCCGAGGGTGAATTTGTACCCGGTACGGACCAGCGGCTGCTGAAGTACAAGGAATACGCCGGGAGCAGGGTGGAGGGGAGCCGGAGGGTCGAAGCATTTGTTTTCACCGCCAAAAAGGATACTTACCGGGCCGAAATTCATATTCAGGGAGACCAACAAGACAAGCTGCTTCCGCTCTTCGTATCTATGCTAGGCGGTATTGAATACATGGCGAAACAACCGCCAATTACTCCAGGCGTGTTCCTACAGGCTCCTGATGTAGGCAGCAGTGCGGGCAACAAGCAAGCGCTCCAGGAAACGCTGGACTGTATTGCAGCCTGGGCAGCCAAAGACAAAGAGAAATTCGCAGCAACTATGCAATCACCGCAGCTTAATGAAGCTTTGCAGTTCTTACTGGATAAGAAGATGGTCTACCGCTTCAATGAGCTGACCGTTGTAGGGATTCCTATTGAGGGAGCCAAACGGGCAGGCTTCTATGTCAATTATACCAGTATGACCTCCGAGGGCTATATTACGGACGGGACCTACGAGATTTCCTTGCTTCCGAACAAGCAGGGGGAGTGGAAGATCGCCAATATTGATTAGGGCATCCCGATAAAAAAGAATCAACTTCTTCACAGATTGCAGAGAAAAACCCACGTTTTATCAAAACGTGGGTTTTTCTCTGCCGTTTTGATCAACTTTTATCGGTGTGGTGCTAATTTGGGAGAGAAGTAAATCAGCTTCGCTCACGATTAAGTTAACATAACAATGATTATGTCAACTTAAAGAGAGGAGTTTGAGAGGCGCTCCGGGTTCACGGGTTTTTTCTCAGGCTCTTTAAATGTACAAATAATCACATTCCTTCAGCGTCATACGGCATATAATCATCATTGAACACTGTTCAACAAACATTACATTGTTCAATAATCCGGTATAAGGATATGTGGAGGTGTCCCGCAAGCATGAGCAAGGAACAAAGACAAGAGCAGGAGCGCGAAGCGATGCGTAATCTGATTCTGGCAACGGTCGGTGAGCTGGTGGCCGAGAAGGGGATAAAGAAATTGTCTATCCGCAAGATCGCTGAACGGATGGGATATTCAGCCGGAATCATTTATCACTATTTTCAAGGAAAGGAGGATATTGTAGAGCAGCTTCTTCAGCAGGGGTATCAGGAGCTAATGGGCGGACTGACAGCCGGATTAGACATGGCGCTGAGTGAAGAATCAGCCGAAGTCCGCTTCAGCCGGTCACTGTCTCAGTTTATCCGGTTGACCACAGCAGCAGGCTCGCAGTACCGGAATGTGATGCTGAATGATTCGCCGTCTGTGCTAAGCCACACTGCAGTATTGCATAAAGGGGCTGCTCTTGAGCGGAATGCAATCAGTATGCTCTGCAGCTCGCTCCGTCACTTCAGCGGGATGGCAGCCTGCCACGAGGAGGAGATTGAACTTACCGCCCAGATTATCTGGAGTGCAGCCTTTGGGCTAATCGTGAGACTGACGGTCGAGAAGAATCTGCCGGAGGAGCAGAAGGAGGCACTGATTACACGGCATATCGCGGCCATGCTTCTTATTGCAGGGAGCCGGGCCAAAGGGGGAACGGCCGATGGTGGGTAGACGATCTGTTGGTATTTTGACCGTTATAATTATTCTCCTTGCCATGGTGGCCTCGGGGTACGGATTGCTGTCAGGGCACGGGGCGGACGAGAAAGGCAGGGCAGGGTGGTTCACCTCTATCCGGGGGGAAAAGGTTGAATTATATGGCCGCGGAATCTATCAGTACGATTCCTTCTCCGTAGCCACCCAAGCCATAGCCCAGGATGGAGTTACGCTGGCAGCGGGAGTCCCCTTGCTGCTCGTTGCACTGGTTATGAGCCTCCGCGGGAGAGTCAGAGGACGCCTGCTGTTAGCTGGGGCGTTAGGCTATTTTACGTACACCTATGCCTCTTATTGCTTCCTGGCTACGTACAATAACCTGTTTCTAATCTATGTAATGTTGTTCTCGGCCAGCTTATTTGCCTTCATTCTGACCTTGCGGTCTCTGGAGCGGGAGAAGCTCGAAGGTCTGTTCAAGGCAGGTTTGCCGTCGCGGAGCATTGGGTTATTCCTGCTGTTTATCACCTGCATGATCCTGATGTTATGGCTGGGCAGGATCGTTGATTCGTTAAGGCAGGGGACGGCACCCGAAGGCTTGGAGCATTACACTACACTGGTGATTCAGGCGCTTGATTTGGCTATTCTGCTTCCGCTCTTGGCGGTTACCGGGATATTGCTTATTCGCAGGCAGCCTTTTGGGAATCTGCTGGCTTCTGTAGTTATAGTCAAAGTCGCCGCTCTACTTACCTCCATTACAATGATGATCGTTGGGATGCTGAAGGCGGGAGTACATGTATCTACAGTTGAACTGATAGTGTTCCCTGCGTTTAATGTGGGTGTGTTCGTTTGTTTATACCTTTTATTAAGGAATGTGCAGGAGAGCGGAGGTAGAGAGTGATGAGGGACAGAATGCTGATTGTGTATGCCGGCAAATATGGATGCACAGAGAAAGCTGCAAGCCTCTTGCAATCCAGGCTGGAGGACACCGAGGTGGTGAATCTGAAGGTTACCGCAGTGCCGGCGCTGGATGACTATGACGCGGTGATTCTGGGGAGCGCGATCTACTACGGCAGAATACGCAAAGAAATGGCCAGGTTCATTGCCCAATATGAGCAGGAGCTGTTAAGCAAACGCCTGGGATTGTTCATTTGCGCAGGCATGACAGGGGAGAGGGCAGAACAGGAATTGCAGCAAGCCTATCCGGAAGCATTGTACAAGAACGCAGTTGCCAAGGAGATAATGGGCGATGAAATTGATCCCGATCAACTCTCGGTATTCGACAAGTGGGTGCTGCGGATGGTGAAGGGTAAGGGTCATGGGGCTGGAGGCGGCATATCGCTTGATAAGCTTGAACGATTTGTCTGTACAATGCTTGCACATTAGATAGCTTCAAGTACAAAGCGGCAGCATACGGAAGGATGCTGTTTGAAAGGCTGCCGCCGTACCAACTATTATAAAATATCAACATATGAAATATTCATAATAGAAACCCATTTACCCCAACCTACCTTATCAACCATATACGCAAACAAACTACATGCTCTCCCTAGATACAAACCCCAAGGAAAAAGGGAGCTTCAAGCAAAGCGGCTTAACCTTCAATTTATTGTTTGTCCTTTTAAAGGAAGGCAAGGGTTCACTTGCTTCCTATAAGCTGATCCGTAAGCATCGCTGCCAGTTCCACGGACTTCAGTGCAGACTGCAATGACAGGGTCGATGCAGTTCCATTCTGTAGCGAGTGGAGCGCATGGCGCAGGCTTTTCTCATAGGGATTGTCCGGGATTAGCGGTATCTCTATCTTGCGCTCAGAAGTGTAGGCGGTGAGGCTGGCTTCAATATCTCCATTCGCCGCCCTGCTCTCGTGAAATACCAGCTTGGCCTGCCCGAAATAAGCCTCATAACCAACCGTGAAGGGATAGGCTTCGGGCATCTGCGAAGAGACCATCAGCTGCGCGCGAATCCCTGCGACAACCCAAGAAGCATGAACCAGCGCCTGACCGTCTTTCCCTCCCGAAGTCCCCCAAACCGCAGAAGGTACAGGTGCATCCAACAATCCGGCTATGAAGTCCAGGTCATGGATCATTAGATTGGCAGCAATAGTGCGCAGCCCTAAATCCCCCCACACCGGAGCGGTTTCCCTGCGTAAGCTGACATGCAGCAGTTTGCCGTATGTACCCTCCCGAATCACCTTGTCCAGGTATTCATAAGCATAATCGAATTGGATGAACTGATTGACGAGGATTCTGCGCCCATATTGCTGTTCAGCCTTAAGCATCTCCAGACCTTCGGCCGGCTCCAGAACAACCGGTGTCTCACAAAATACATCTTTCCCGCATCGCATCGCCTCCACAGCGTAAGTCTTATGCAGCGCAGACGGCAGACAGATATCAACTACGTCGATCCCAGGATCGGACATAATATCCTCTATAGACATTGTGATCTCAATCCCCAGCTCTTCCTGCAGCTCCAGTAGCTTGGCTTCCTTTCTCCCAAAGACCACAATTCGCTTCACGAACTCCATTTGCTTCAACAGAGAGGCGTGATAAGCCCCAAAGCCTGTGCCGAGTATGCCAATATTCATTTACAGCAGCTCCTTAAGTTTGATACATTCATCATAACGTTCAATTGTTGACAACTGAGTGGCAAGAATAAAATAGGGAACAGAAGGGTTGGGGAATGACCATGCGGCTGCACCGCTTAATTGCTATTCTGTTACTGATTGAATCCCGGGGCAAAATGAAGGCGAACGAGCTATCCGTGGCTCTGGAAACGTCTGTCCGCTCCATTTATAGAGATATTGATGTCCTGGCTGAATCCGGAATTCCACTTGTGACTACAACCGGGCCTAACGGCGGGATTTCGCTCATGGAGGGCTATACAGTGAACCTGCGGCGGCTGCATGGGGAAGAGGTGGTACAGCTTTTTTTGACAGGGATGGGAATACCGGCAGGCGGATCAGGCGGAACCAGTCTGCTGCTCAAAAATGCGCTCCTGAAGCTGGAAGCAAGCTTGCCCGCTCCTTACCAGCAAGATATCCGCACGGCGCAAAGCCGTTTCCTGTTCGATGATACCCCGTGGTGGAGCGCACAGACAGTGGTCCCTTATCTTGAGGCTTTACGCAGGGCGGTATGGAGAGGCAGGAAGATTGTGGTGGAGTACTGTAAAGTGAATGGAGAGAGTTCGCTGCGGAAGCTTCAGCCTTATGGGCTTATCGTGAAGCAGGGCGAGTGGTATCTGGCTGCCTATTGCGAGCAGGCCGGGGAGATTCGTTCGTTCAAATGTGAGCGTTTTACAGATGTAACCATACTGGAGGAGACTTTCATTGTCCCTGAGCCGTTCTCCTTGCAGGAATACTGGGAACAAGCGGCGCAGACCTTCATTCAAACCAGCAGAGCGCGGGAATTCTACCCTGTAGTCATCCGCATTCATGCCAGCAATCAGGAGTATGTGCAGAGATTAGAAGTAATGAACACAGCATCAGCCGGGGAATGTCAGCTCATTACGGTGAACATGTACGATTACACAACAGCTTGTGAGAAGGTGCTGCCCTTGTTAGTTCATGCTGAAATTATGGAACCTCCGGAGCTAAGAGAGTACGTCAGTAATCAGGTGATGATGTGGAATACCATGTATAAGCAGTTAAAGGTAACATAATTAATGTTATGTTATATAAGAGGCACTAAAGAAATAAACAAAAAGCAAAAGAAGCGGAGGGGAAATTTGGAACTGGAGGAGCGGTAGCGACCGCCTTTGTCACCGGATTTCACCCGCTTACAGCGGTTCAAAATCAAGAAATCTGGGGACAACAGCGGCCGGAAGTCCAAATGTTCACCGCAGTGACGACAAAGCTTCAAGTTCAAAACTTAAGTGCATCTCATACAGTTCACCCCAAACCCGGCTCTCCAGCAGGTCTGGGGTTTATTTGACTTTGTAGATCCATACCTTTTCCAAAAATAAGAGGATAGAATTCATTGACGGAACAATATACGATAAGCTGTAAAGAGGTTCGTGTCAGATTACATAACAAAAGGAGGACAAAAGAATGCTGCGGGGGCTGATCGTCCGTTTGAGAAGAAGTAAAATGCGCACCAGGCTGCTGCTCCTGTTCACCATGCTGACCCTGCTTCCGTTAAGTGTGCAGGCGATGGTGACATACCGTCATTTCTCATCCACCCTGAACGACAAGACAAAGCAATATACGGTTGATATCGCCGGACAGGTCAACGCCAATCTGGACAGGCTGCTTAAGGATTTGGAGCGGCTGTCGCTGATGCCTCTGTATGACGAGCAGGTGTTATCTATTCTGGCCAAATATGATGGTCCTATGGGCTCAGGAACCTGGGCACTGTCCGACGATTATCAGAAAATGAAGCTATATACCTCGGCGCAGGCGTATGATCGTCCGGAAATCCGGGGCATTCATCTGCTCAGCAACAGCGGTACCCTGTTCTCTAACGTGGAACCGCTGGCCGTCAATACCTCATGGGATGGCAGACGCGACGAATGGTTCAGCGCCTTGGACCAATCAGACGGCGAGTGGATCATTCTTCCTCCCCATCATCCGTCTTATTATGCGGGGAGCGACCCCTCATTCTATATTTCGGTAGCCAGGGTTATCAAAGAACCCAGAACGCTGAGGCGTCTGGGCTACATGCTAATCGACGTCAAACAGGGGGCCTTCGGCTCCGCCTTCTCTAAGCTGAAGATTGAACAGTCCACCAATCTGATGATCATCGACGGAGCTCAGCGCCTCCTGTATGAGCAGAAGCCGGATAACGGGCAGTCGGCTTATGGCGGGCTTATGGACTCCGGTCTGCTCAAGGAGCTGCATGGCGGGGAGCGGAAAAGGCTGGGAGGTACGGATTATTTGTTTGTCAGCCATCACTCCCCATATTCGGGCTTATCCGTTATCGGCTTGACCCCCATCGGAGCTATTCTGAAGGAATCGCGCGCATTGATGGTTTTTGCGTTATGGCTTGCCCTCTTTTGTCTCGTGACGGTGCTGCTGCTGGCTTATGCGGTGTCGTATCGCATCACCCTTCCTCTTGTGGAGTTGAAGAGCAATATGTCCAGGGTTGAGCGGGGTGATTTCAACAAGCGGGTCAGTCCGCTGGGGGGAGATGAATTCGGGCAGCTTGGGCGCGGGTTCAACCGGATGATGGACGAAATCAACCGTCTGTTTCATGAGGTGCTCGTCATTGGACTCCGGGAGAAGGAGGCAGAGCTGTCCGCCCTGCAGAGTCAGATCAACCCGCATTTTATCTATAATACGCTGGAGTCGATCAACATGATGGCTGTCCAGCGCCGGAATGATGAGGTATCGGATATGGTATCCGCACTGGGCAAGCTGCTGCGCTATACGATTGACAAGGCCGGCCGGCTCGTATCGCTGGGGGAGGAAATGGCGTTCGTCGATTCCTATGTCCGTATCCAGCAGATTCGTTACGGCGGGAAGCTGAAGGTTCATAACGACATTGAAGAGGAAGTTCAGCATTTGCGCATTCCGAAGCTCACCATTCAGCCATTGGTTGAGAATGCTATCTATCATGGTATAGCCGGGCGCGAAGAAGGCGGTACGATCTGGGTTTCAGCGCTGCGTTTTGACAATGAGCTATTGATTACGGTCCGCGACGACGGGAATGGATTGGAGGAGGAGGAGCTCGCAGCGCTGAACCGGGAGATTGAGAAAGACCCCTCCATGGATTCGCTCAGACGCAGCGACGAAGAGAGTCTGGGGCTCCGCAACATCGGCCAGCGGATCAAGCTGCTGTACGGGGAAGGCGGGAGCCTCACGGTTGACGGAAGTCCGGGGCAAGGGCTTGCAGTGACCATTACGATAACGATTCCGGAATCAGGGGGAGAAGAAGATGTATAAGGTGCTGCTGGTAGAGGACGAGATCGTGATCAGACATGGGATGCGCGAGCTGATTAGCCGGTCGGCGCCCTTTTTTGAGGTAATAGCAGAAATGCCAGGCGGACGGGAGGCGCTCATGTACTTAAAGTCCGAGCTGCCAGATGTGATGATTACCGATATCCGTATGAAGGAAATGGACGGACTGATGCTGGCCGAGAAGGTGAAGTCAATGTATCCCGGGCTGCTCGTCATCATTGTGAGCGGGTACGGCGAATTCGAATATGCCCAAAAAGCAATTGAATACGGTGTCCTTCATTACCTGTTAAAGCCGGTAGAACGCCATGAGCTTGTAAGCGTGCTGGAAAGAGCACGGCTGCTGCTCGATAAGCGTCATGGCATTTCTTCCCTGGAACAGACACCAGGCCCGCTTCGGGTTGAAGGCGGAGGAGATACACGCAAGATCATTCGGGATGTTAAGGAATATGTCAGACTGCATATTGACGGTGATTTGCGGCTGCAGACGGTAGCTTCTCATGTCAATCTGAACGCTACGTATCTGAGCCAGCTGTTTAAAGGGGAGTCGGGCAGCAATTATTCGGACTATGTGACAGATTCCCGGATGGAACGCGCGAAATGGCTGCTCAGCCATACGCAGCTCAAAATTTATGATGTCGCCCGGCTCTCCGGCCATCAAAGCCCGAAGCATTTCATGCTTGTGTTCAAACAGCAGACGGGGATGACGGCAGGAGAATACCGTAATCAATTTAATATCCAAGAATGAAATGTTATTTAATCTAACATAAAATATAAATAAAACGAACCTTTCCTGTATTTTGGGTGATTTATAGACCGAATACATCTCCTATATACTTGAAAAGTCATCAAAACTAACATGTCAAAGGGGGATATTCATGAAGAAAGCGGGAGCAGTACTTCTTTCAGCCTTGCTGCTGGGCTTAACGGCAGGTTGCGCCAAGCCAGAAGCAAGCGGAAATGCAGGGGATTCCGGGAAGCAGGAAGAGGTTGAGTTAAAGTTTTTGATGTGGGGCAATCAAGGGCATATGGATGTGTACAACAAGCTTATCAGCCAATTTGAAGCAGACAATCCGGGGATTAAGGTAACCATGGATTCAGTTCCATTCACCGATTATCAGCAGAAAATATCGGTGCTGGCCGCAGGGAAAGCGCTCCCGGATATCGCCTGGGTATCGGAGCGGATGATCCCGCAGTTTAAAGCCAACGGCATTCTGGCGGACGTCTCCTCCTTCAAAGACGATACTTCCTTTAACCTGGACGATTATATTCCGAGCACACTTGATTTGTTCCGGGATGGGGATCAATTGCTTGGGCTGCCGTTCTCAACACCGCCGGTAGTCATGTTCTACAACAAGACTCTGTTCGACAAGGCCGGCCTGACGGACCCGAGTACGTTAGCTTCCCAAGGCAAATGGACATGGAAGGCATTTGAGGAATCCGCCAAAGCGATTTCTGTCAAAGAAGCGCAAGGCCGGGTGTACGGCGCGAATTTCTTCCGCGACTGGAAGACCTGGGCCATTCTGTCCTCTTACTCCTGGTCTTATGGAAGCGGCCCGTTTAATGAAGATCTGACCGCATTCACCTGGAATGACCAGTACGGCGTCGAAACGATGGAGCTGCTGGAGCGGATGATGTTTAAGGACGAATCCCACCCGAAAGCAGGCGAACAGATCAGCTTCGATGCAGGGAATCTGGGAATGTTTTTTGACAACTACAGCTACGTCTCCAAAGCGCGCGAAATTACAGGATTTGAATGGAGCATTGCGCCGATGCCGGCCGGCTCCGCAGGCAGTGTTCCGATGCTGGGCCAAGCGGGCTATACCCTGTTCAAGGACAGCAAGCATCCGGAGGAAGCCAAGAAGCTGCTAAAACTATTCGCCAGCCAGTCGGGCATTGAAGCGACGTCCACTTATTTCGTACCGCCGCGTACCTCGGTGCTGAGTTCCGATACGTTCCTGAATCAGCCGAACAACCCGCCTGCCGAGCACATTGTGCAAGCCGTTATTAATGAAATGCCGAAGGCGCGCATCATTCCGGGCCATATCCGCTGGCAGGATATCGACAATGCTGTGCTGCAAGGCTTTGACCGTCTGTTCGGCAGCTCGGCGTCCGCCAAGGACAATATGGCGCAGATGCAGACGGATGTCGACGCTATTTTGAAATAAGAGGAGCGAAATGCATGGGTAAATTGAAACAGAGATTAGAGCAAAGCGGCCTGTCCTTGTTCGTCAGTCTTCCAGCCAATGATGTGAGACTGGCGAAGGCAGCAATAGAGGAAGGCGCAGATGCTTTAAAAGTTCATTTTAATGTCGGCCACCGGGCCAGCGGAACTCATTTCGGTCCGCTCGAAAGCTATGAAGACGTTTTTAGCCAAATCCGCTCTACCTTTGACGGTCCATTTGGCGTAGTGCCCTCCGGCAGTCTGGAAGGTGTATCGGAAGAAGAGTTTATGCGGCTTGCTCCGCTCGGGTTCGATTTTTATTCTATCTATGCCCATCATCTGCCGTCCTGTATGCTGGGGGATCACGGATTGGACCGGACCTTTGCCATTAATGATACCTATGATCTCAGTCAGGTTCAGGAGGGGAAGCGGTTCGGGTTCACAGCGCTTGAAGCTTCGATTGTCCCTGGCAACGAATACGGTACGGGTCTCAGCTTCGCAGACCTGCTGAAATACCGGTATCTGGCTGACCATTCCGGTCTTCCTGTACTGGTGCCTTCCCAGCGCAAGCTGGTGGAGGGAGACGTACCTTCCTTGCAACTTGCCGGAGTGAAGGCGATCATGCTTGGTGCGGTAGTGACGGGCACAACAGAGGAACAGCTGCGGCGTGCGGTTAGCTCGTTTCGGAGTGCAATAGACAGATTGAGCTAGAGGCGGTGAATTCGCGCATGAACAGAAAGGTCAATAAACGAAAGAAAGGTCCGCTTGCCCGCGAGGCACAGCTGACCGGATGGCTTTTTATATCGCCAATGCTGCTAGGGTTCACGTTATTATTGCTATTTCCAATGGGGAAAGCGCTCTACATGAGCTTACATGACTGGCCGCTGCTTGGCGAGCACCGGTATGTCGGTCTGGATAATTATACGGAGATCGCGGTTGATCCGCTGTTCTGGAAGGTCTTCGGCAATACGGCTACTTTCACGCTGGGTCTGGTGCCGTTTAATATTGTGCTGGCTCTGATGCTGGCGCTGCTGTTATCCAAAAGCTTGAAAGGAATCGGCATCTTCCGTACAGCTATCTTCGTTCCCGTTATGACTTCGCTGATTGTATGGTCCATCGTATGGAAGTACATGTTCGCAACCGATTCCGGGCTGATCAATCAGCTATTGATGATGTTCAACATTAAAGGAGCAGCCTGGCTGTATGACGAGAAGCTGGCGATGCCGGCTGTCATCGTGACGAGCGTACTGAAGAACGTTGGTCTCAATATGGTGTTGTTCATCGCTGCCATCCAGCAGGTATCGCGTTCCCTGTACGAAGCGGCTGAACTGGACGGCGCAGGCAAGACCAAAACCTTCTTCAACGTTACCCTGCCTATGATCACACCCACCGTATTTCTGACCGTTGTGATGACCGTGATCGGCTCGCTGAAGGTGTTCGGCCAGATTTATGTTATGACCCAGGGCGGGCCGAATAACAGCACCAAGGTACTCGTCTATTACATTTGGGAAAAAGCGTTTAAGCTGTTCCAGATGGGCTACGCTTCGGCGTTGGCATTTGTGTTGTTCTTTGTCGTATTGATCTTGACTCTGCTGCAGTGGCAGCTGCGAAAGAGGTGGGTATTCAATGAAACCGATGCCTAGCGCCAGCAAAAAACTGTCTGTGGCCGGAGTGTATGCCGCGTTAACGGTGGTATCGCTGATTATGCTTGTTCCGTTCCTGTGGATGCTGTCCACCTCCTTCAAGCAGCCGCAGGATATTTTCACCTATCCGCCGCAGCTGATTCCGCCGGTCTTCCGGTTTCAGAATTATGTGGATGTATTTACGCTGATCCCGTTTCACCGCTTCTATTTCAACAGCGTCTATATCTCGTTTGTCGTGGTGGCGGGAACCGTATTTTTCGCTTCATTAGCCGGTTATGCGTTTGCCAAAATTCCCTTTACAGGAAGAAATGCCGTGTTTCTGGTGCTGCTCAGCGCCATGATGATCCCGCATGAAGTGACGGCGATCCCCATGTTCCTGTTCATGCGCGACCTGGGCTGGATTGACACGCATCTGCCACTTATTTTGTTGCCAATCTTTGGCGCAGGCGGCGTGTTCGGCATCTTCGTGATGCGGCAATTCTTCATCACCATACCCACGGAGCTTGAGGAGGCGGCGATGATCGACGGCTGCAACCGGTTCCGCATTTACTGGAAAATAATGCTGCCGATTGCCCGTCCCGGCATGGCGACACTGACGATCTTCACGTTCGTGACCATCTGGAATGAATTTTTTGACCCGCTTATTTTCATCAATACTCGCGAACTAATGACCTTACCGCTTGGATTATCGTTGTTTACAGATGAAGTGGGCACTTCCTGGCATTATTTAATGAGCGCCACCGTAATGGCAACCGTTCCGCTGCTGATCGTCTTCTTCCTGGCTCAGAAGCGGTTCATCGAGGGCGTTGCCATGACGGGTCTGAAGGAATAGCACACACTGAAAAGGAGTGGATGATATGAATCCTGCAATTGAAGCAGATGTCGTTGTCGTGGGGGGCGGCCCTGCGGGTATCGCGGCAGCCATCGCCGCCGGACGGCTGGGGGCACAGACCGTGCTCATTGAACGTTACGGATTCGTGGGCGGGATGTCCACCGCTGCTATGGTCTATCCGTGGATGACCTTTCACACCGACCGCGGGGAACAGGTCATCAAAGGCATCGCCCAGGAAATCGTAGACCGGCTGCAGGCAAACGGCGGTTCGCCGGGCCATCTGCGGGATACGGTCGGCTTCGTGCATACGCTGACGCCTTACCATCCTGAGATCTATCAAGTGGTGGCCACGGATATGCTTCGCGAAGCTGGGGTGAGGCTGCTCCTGCACAGCTTTGTGGATGAGGTGATGACACACGACGGCGGGATTGGACATGTGGTGGTGACCAACAAATCCGGGCGTACGCCTGTAACGGGGCGCACCTTCGTGGATTGCAGCGGAGATGCCGACGTAGCCAAGCTGTCCGGGGCCGAAACACTGCAGGGCCGGGAGGGGGACAGCCGCTCCCAGCCGATGACGATGAAGTTCAGAATGCGCGGTGTCGATTTGCATAAGGTCAAAGCTTATATGATCAGCCATCCCGAAGAGTTCTACAGCAAAACACCAATCGCCGAGCTGCCAGACCTGCCGCTCACCGGGGTAAGTGGATTCTACTCGCAATGGAAGCGGGCAGAGGTGCCGATTAACCGTGACCAGGTATTGTTTTTTACCGGTCCGGCCGATGACGAAGTGTTAATCAACTGTACCCGCGTACAGGGGCTGGATGCAACGAGTGCGGAGGATCTGACCTTGGCGGAACAGGAGGGCCGCAAGCAGGTGCTGCTAATGGCTGAGTTTCTGAAGCGCGACGTTCCGGGCTTTGAACGGGCCTCTATTTCAGCGGTTGCACCACAGATCGGCATCCGCGAATCGCGGCGGATTAAAGGATATTACCTGCTGACCAAAGAAGATGTCGTAGAAGGCCGGAAGTTCAGTGATGTCATTGCCCGCAGCGGCTACCCGATCGACATTCATGATCCGTCCGGTAAGGGAGTAACGGCCTCTTTCATCGCTGGAGACGGCGCTTATGACATTCCGTACGGCTGCCTGCTATCCGCCAATGTGTCCAATCTGCTGGCCGCAGGCCGATGCATTTCGACCTCGCATGAAGCACTGGCCACGACCCGGCTCACGCCAAGCTGTATGGCCACAGGCCAGGCGGCCGGGACGGCGGCAGCGCTCGCAGCGGCCGCAGGGGTGAAGCCGCAGGCGCTCGACATCCCGAAGCTGCAGGAGCAGCTTAAGCGGGACGGGGTTATACTATAGTGTTATTACAGGGCGGGCAACACGCATCGTTACTTACGGTGTGGGTTGCCCTTTTTGTGCTGGGCGTGGCTGAAGGCGAGTCAGGAGGAGCACGAGTGCCCCTGATTGGGTCTGGCAACTGGTGCCCGTTGGTTAAGCTAACAGGCAGGATAATTCAAAAAACACATCGAATATAAGACGGTTGTAAGATTTAACCTTGGGAGGATGGAATTATATGCTGGAATCCATAAAGGAAGACTATATTTTATCGAATAAGAAAACTTGGGACGAAGTAGCTCCCCGATTTTTTGGAAGGACTGCACTTCCAGTTTATGGCCCATTCTTGCCGACAGAAAACGAATTAAACTTATTTGGTGAGGTAGAGGATAAAATAGTCTTAGAAATTGGTTGCGGAAGTGGCCACTCTTTAAATTTCATGGCCTTACGTGGAGCCTCAGAGCTTTGGGGAATTGACTTATCCGATACTCAGATCGAGACTGCGCGGGATTTGCTTTCGGCTCATAAATCAAAATTAAATCTTTTCCAAGGAGCAATGGAAAAGAACCCTGGTATTCCGAGTGAGTATTTTGATATCGTGTATTCCATCTACGCCATTGGTTGGACCGTTGATTTGCCAATGACATTACAGCAAGTATTCAGCTACCTGAAACCTGGTGGGATCTTTATTTTTAGCTGGGAGCACCCGTTACATAATCGAATTAAACAGGAAGGCGAGCAGTTTGTAATTAAAAAATCTTATCATGAGGAAGGTCCTCAACAGTGTGAACCATGGGACTTGCCAGCTATGATGAATCAACTAAAACTCAGTACATATATAAATGAGCTAATTCAGTCTGGATTTCAAATTGAAAAAGTGATTGAAGATGTTATCCTCACAGAGGAAATAAAGTCGGGAGATTCTGCAGTATGGTATACACATCAAAAGGCAGCATTCATACCTGCTGCATTTATTATAAAATGCACTAAAAAATAAGGGTATTTTCAGATCCGTTTAGTACGTGGATCATTCAATTAACTGGAAACGAAAGTTCAATACAGACAGAAGTAGGAGGCGGACTAAGGTGAAAGACTCGGCTAGACTGTTTGATTTTCAAGCGGTTAACGGAGACATGGTCAGAAGGCTGTTCGCCGCTTTCGACCCCAAGGCAAGCATTACCCAAGTCTCGCCCTTGACGAAAGGTATGAGCACCAGCAATTATGCCTTACAGACAGACAGCGGTAGTAAGTATGTGTTAAGGATTTATCCCGCTAACAACGACCACAGCGGGATTGAGGCGGCAGCCTATCAGTATGCAAAAGCAAAAATTCGCACCCCTGAGATTTTCTTCTTCGATGATAGTAAGCAAATAATTCCTCTTTCTTACCTGATCATGGTGTTTATTGAAGGCTCGACACTAGGAGACTTTATTGCCGAGAATGAGGGGTGTCCCGACCATGTTGTGCATCGGATCGGAAACTCGCTTGCCCTGCTGCATCAAACCGAATATTCGCATATGGCGCTGTTAAACGAGCATTTGCAGATCGCGGAACAGCTTGAATCCTTCACGAGCCAATATTACACCTTGCTAAACGGTCTCGCAGGAACCCACATTCAACCTTCAACCAAAGAGAAGTGTATACAATTCCTGGCGGATCACACCGCATTGGTAGAGAGGATTGCAGATAAGCATGTGTTCTCGCATGGCGATTTCATTTTCTCCAATATTATGGTCACGCCTTCATTGGAGCCTTGTTTCATCGACTACGAGTACTGTTTCGCGGCGCCTGTCTTTTATGACATAGGCAAATTCTTCAGGACAAGGACGCAAGTCGAGCGCTATATCGGCGCAGACACCATTGCCGCCTTCGAGGAAGGCTATAACCGTAAGGCGAGAGAGCCTTTACCCGAGAAGTGGTACGCACTGTCCAAGCTTGCCGACATATCCACCATGCTCCACCTCATTAATAAACCGCAAATTCCTGACGGTTGGGGATCGGCGATTGACGGTGAGATCGACAAGAATTTGAAGCTGCTGGTCGGGGAAAGCGACCCTTTATCGGATAAATGAATTGGGATTTCGGTAATTATAGGGTATGAAATAAATGGATTATTTGAAAATGGGGGAATCAAAATATGGAACGTAAAATTCAACTAATGGAAACCTACGTAAATATCGAATTTGGAAACTCACCCTTTTTAAAATTAGATAAAGGGTTGCAAATTCCATACTCTTCAATCACAGGAATAACAACAGGTAGACCGATACCAAATGCTTTTAAACTATATGGTGCTTTATTAGGAGGAATGAGAAATGGGTTATTTAGATCAAATGGTGGTTATCAACTGCATTTTTTTGAAAATGAGCTTGAAACTCTTCATTTAGATTTGAATAGCTTTAAAGTTGGTAAGTTCAAAATATCAAAGTTGATTATTGGTGTTGAAAATCCTGAAGAAATAAGTAAAAATATTTCCGAACGAGTGAAGTGATAATTTTTAATGAGTTCAACAAAGCGGCGGCAGTCTAAAACTTATTTTTCAATACCTGATTTTTTTCAAACTCTGAAACAGCGTCAAACCAACCAATCCAGTTTAATATTTTATTTTCTTTGGACACTGGAAGCGAGGTACAAGTTTCAAGTGTATGCGAAAACAAACATGTCTTTCAAGGCACAACTCCAGCATGAAAATGAGCAGCGTGGCTAAAAAACAGAACATCATCTTTTCATTTATTTAACATATTTTAACGGAAAACCAAACACAGTTGGACTGGGGTCCCGCGTAGGCCAAATGTAATCGAAAAACCGAACATAATTGGACTGGGAGTGCCACGTAGGCTGAATGTAATTGAAAAACCGAACACAATGGGACCGGGAGCGCTACGTAAGCCAAGTATAATCGAAAAACCGAATACATTGGGCTGGTGCGAGGTACATGGTTCAAATGTATGCGGAAAACTGAATACAACGGGCTGATGCGACGATAGGCGCTAACTCTATTTGGTTCCAGCTGAAATTGTGGGATGACTGGAGCTAATAGGTTACGTCAGCCATCGGTTGCAGAGGTGGGATAAAATGTATAACCAAAATAAGTTAACATAATTAATGTTATGTTAACTTTCACACAGAGAAATTCTAACATCAGCATCAGCAACAGCAAAAACATCACCATCACCAAAAAAGCCCCAAACCCAAGCTGTTCAGCCGGGTTTGGGGCTTTTAAGTTTCAAAGGCTAAGATTACGCTGTTCACTCGCTTCGGCAAGCTCCCGGATACGGAGCCTTTTGTGCGCTGTAATCAGGAAAGGCAGGCCAAGTGCGGTAGTCAGGGCCAGCGGAACGAACACCGCAGGTCCATTCACAGCCCCGAACTGATCCAGCAGCAGGCCCCCAAGAATAGGTGCCATAACACTGCCCAGATTATTGAAGCCGATGGTGCCGAAATAGGTGCCTTTCCACTCCGGTTTGGCAATCCGGTCGATCAGCATATCCATCATCGTGAAGAGCAGAACCTCACCGATTGTGAATATCACCACGCTGAACATCAAGAGAGCGACCCCGCCGGACAGACCGAACAGCAGCAGACTGAGCGCAACGCAGATATTGCCCAGGATCAGCGGAATAATCGGCGGGAATTTGCTGGCTGTGCGAACGATCGGATACTGTACCACCAGGACCGTTACCGCATTCAGCGACAGCATGTAGGAGAAGATCTGACTGCCATTGCTGAAATGGGTATTCATCGCCAGATACTGGGCCAGGGTCGAACTGAAGTGGCCGTAACCGAGCACACAGAAGATCGTCCCGAGCAGAACAGGCAGGAATACCTTGTCGCGTCCGGTGGTAGCAAGCGCTTCGAGCAGCTTCGGCGTCCGGGCTTCCCCATGCACCGGCAGGCTGGTACGGTGTACAGAGAATTGCAGGAACAGGACAAGTCCATAGGCGATATAGACGATCCCGGCGATCATGAACGGGAAGGTCGATTTGGCCGAACCGAGCTGCAGGCCGATAATAGGGCCAAAGACCACACCCAGGTTCACCGCCGCATACCGCAGATTGAAGACCAGCAGCTTGTGCTCCGGCGGCGTAATATCCGACAATAAGGCCCGTGAGGTCGGTTCAAATACGGCGCGGCACAGCCCATTGAGTGTATTCACGAGGAAAAAGACCCATAAATGCTGTGCCGCTGCGAATCCGAAGAATACACAGGCCCAGCCGAACACGGAGACCAGCATCACGATCCGGCGCCCGATGATATCGGAAATATAGCCGCCATAGAAGCTGACCATTACCCCGGCCAGCGAGCTTACAGCTACTGTGAATCCCGTCTGGGTGGCGGAAGCGCCAAGAACCTGCGTCAGATAGATGGATAGAAAAGGAATGCTCATGGAAGTTACCAGCCGGCCAAACATCGTTCCGATGATGATGGTCCAGGCCAGAGGATGAATGTGGCGCAGATGTTGTTTCATACGAATCCGTCGTCTCCTAGTTAGATGTTTTGAATTTGTGTATGCTTCTTGTCGCTTTATTAAGTATAATTGTACAGATAAAAGGGGGAAATAAAAGTGTAAGGATTTCATCTGACTTTTCACCTTTAAAGGAGCATGGATATATGGACACCAGCAGCACGCATTATCTCTGTTTGGCCGCAGCATTGGCCCCGGCCTCTAACCTCCAGCAGCCGATTCCGGTAACGATTGAGCAGCTGACCGGCATCTTGTGCTGCACGCCGCGCAATGTGAAGTTTATCCTGCGGAAGCTGGAGGAACAGCATTTCATTACCTGGGTACCCGGCAGAGGGAGAGGACACCGCTCGCTGTTAACCTTTTCACGCCATGTGGATGAGGTACTGGAAGAGAGCTTTCAGGAGCTGGTCAGCAAAGGCCGGATTAAGCCTGCCATTGACCTGATTGGCCAATATCCCGTGAATGAGCCGCTTAAAGAACGCCTGCTGGCCGTTCTCGACAAGCAAATGGGCTTCTGGAGTGAACCGGGGTCCACATCCGGGCAGGAGGTGCTGCGGATTTCCCGTAACCGTTCGATGGAGAAGCTGGACCCGGCTATCGTGTATACGGCTTTTGAAACTTATCTGCTGGGTCATATTTGCAGCACCTTAATCACCTATGATGCTGAAGCAGGAGTATTCCTGCCGGGCCTCGCTCACACCTGGGAGGTGAATGAGAGTAGTACGAGCTATCTGTTCTACTTGCGCAAAGGGGTGAGGTTCCACCACGGACGAATGATGACTTCACGGGATGTCCAAGGAACCTTACAGCGCCTGAATGATCTTGCCAGCCCGGTGATCGGCCATTTCAAGGATATCTGTCATGTCGAGCTGGAAAGTGATTACCGTATCCGCTTTGATCTGGTGCAGCCCAATCTCTTTTTTCTGCATCTGTTCAGCTCGATTTATATGTCGATTCTCCCCTTTGATGTGGATTTCACCCAGCATCCGGTGGGCACAGGGCCGTACCAGGTGCTGAATCTGAGTAAAGATGAGCTGGTACTCGGGGCCTATGACCTCTATTACGGCATCCGCCCGCTGCTCGACCGGGTCGAAATCTGGTATCTGCCTCATTTGGCGTCGAGTGTACGTCAATATCAGCTTACGGATGCCAGTACCAGCCCGGGTAACACGCCGATACCGGAAGAGGATCAGAGCCATAGTATTGATTATCCGGCTGTCGGCTGCCGCTATATTCTGTTTAATTTCCAAAGAGAAGGCGTGCATCATCATCCGGCTGTCCGTCAGGCCTTGCGGATACTATATCATCCGCCTGCTATAATCCGGGAGCTTGGGGGCAACCGGATTATGCCGGCCAGCAGCTTCCTGCCCTGGTGGAGCAGCCGGCATCCATTCCCGGAGGGGCTGCCGCAGGAGGCACAGGCGCTGCTCCAGGCGGCCGGTTACAAGGGAGAGGTGCTGAAGCTTGCCTTCCGGGTCCAGAAAGAGGATCAGGAGGAAGCCCTATGGCTGCAGGAACGCTGCCGGAGGATTGGCCTACAGCTTGAACTGTATGCTTTTACCGACTATGATCGCCCTGATATTATGAGTCACGCAGATTTGCTGATCGCTGAGGAAGTGCTGGAGGATGACTGGCAGTGGGGGATGATTAATTATTTCCGCAATGAATCGAACTATCTGCATGGTCTGCTGCTGGATCGTCAGAAGTTGACGCTGACACGGTTGCTGGAGCCGTTCGCCCGGCTGGCTGCTGAGGAGAGGGCGGCGCTGCTGGATCTGGCGGAAAGTAAGCTGCGTGATAATTGCTGGGTACTGTACGGCTGCCATCTGAACAAAAAAGCGCAACTGAGCCAGAATCTGCTCGGACTCCAGCCCGGCTCCTTCGGATTTCTGGATATCTCCAAGCTATGGGTGAAATCGGGGTTTCAGTAATTCCACCGCCAGCACACTGCAAGCTGATAGAAATTCGCCGCACGGGGTATATAGAAACATAGACCACGGCGGAAGCCGTACGAAATCAGCTACGGAGGCGTTTGCCGGATTTCGGTATATGAGCTTAAGGAGGCTGCCGGAGAATGGAGCAGACAAGCGAGAGTATAAGAAGTTTGATCAAAAAAGGTAATAAATCCTCAGGATCGGCGGCGATAGGCAATACAGGGATTGCTATTGTCAAGGGAATCGCTTTTGCCCTGACAGGGAGCGGGTCCATGTTCGCCACGATGATGCATTCCATTGCCGATGCCGTCAATCAGATGTTTGTGTTCACAGGCAGTGTGCTGGCTGAGAAAAAACCGACCAGGCGTTTCCCCGACGGGTTCGGACGGGTGATTAACCTCTTCTGTATGGTGGCTGTAATTGTAGTTACTATTATGGCGTATGAGACCATGCATGAAGGCTTCCACCTGCTGAGACACCCGGCAACCGATTCGCAAGGGTACTGGATTAATGTGCTTGTCCTTGTATTATCCATCGTGGCTGACGGATTTGTCTGGGTGAAGGCAATGAATGAGGTGCTGCACGAATCGCGGGTGGAGGCCAAGGGATTACGGAAATTCACGGCATCGCTGAAAAATGTGAAAAGAGCCGCCCCGCCTACCCGGCTTGTCTACTACGAGGACCTGGTCGCAACCAGCGGCGGACTGCTCGCTATGATTGCCATTCTGGTCACCGCTTTTACAAACTTCAAGCTGCTGGATGGGGTGAGCAGTATTCTGATCGCGTTCATGATGATCGGCGTAGCCTTCCGGGTCGGGTACGACAATATGGTTGGATTGATCGGTGTGGCTGCACCGCCGGAGATTGAAGAGCGGGTAGCACGAATTATTCTGGACGATCCTTGGGTCACGGATATTTATCAGATGCGGATTCTGCAGGAAGGGCGTTATTATCATGTGGAGGGTCTGATCGAGCTGAAGCGGGGATTGACGCTGGCGGATGCCGACGATATTAAGTTCAAGGTAAGGGACAAGCTGCTTGCCGACCCGCATATATCTGATGTAACGCTAGGTATCCTTGAAGATAACGGTATTCAGGACTGGGTGCCACAGCATGATCTGCAATGAGTCTGAATTAAAGGCTGCGCATTCAAAAGAGAGTAGATTGTGAAACGGCTGCTGCCCCGCTCGGGACTGGCAAGCCGTTTCTTTGTGCTGGAGGAGCTGCGATTAACTCACACCGCCGCCTGCTGCTTGCCGTCACATTTCTTGCAGACCGTCAGCTTTTCGCCTGCCGGACCTTTGCCGAGATACAATAGCTTGATCCGTGTGCTCCCGCAGATCGGGCAGGTGCCCCTTGCTTTGGCTGGAGTATTCCAGAGTGCTTTACCGCGCTTGTTCTTGGACATGAGCGTTCCCACCTTTGTGATGTATACCCCTATCCTATGCCCAGAGAGGGGCGGCGGTTCCCTTTGAATTGTTAATTCACTCCATTGTATTAATCTGGTAGATTGGTTTTATATAACAATGATTTGGAGGAAATCTAGTGGTAAAAGCATTGAAATGGATCGCTTACATAACTATTGCTGCTGCCTTTATTGGGGGTATTGTGGCAGGTAACATTTTCGGACCCGAGCCAGAATTTTCATATGATGATAAGGGCTTCGCCTGGGGACTCATGATAATGACCTGGGTAGCCGGGGGAATCTCCAGCATTTTCGTTTTGGGATTCGCAGCCTTACTTCAGCACATTGAATACATGTCTGAACGGCTTTACAATATGGAAGAGTTAATGCGGCGGCAGAAGGAAGTAACCGAACATGGGTTTTCCCAGTTCTCTCAATCTTCATGAATCCATATAAATGCCTTGCCTGGTATGGTCCGGGCAGGGCATTTTACTATTTGGGTAGCTCTGTTTGGAGATAATCGCAAATAGGGCAATGAAGCAAGCCGGATGCTATGGATAGTGGAAAAAGTAGAAGCAGTTGGATTTTCTCCACTTGCTGAGGAACAAATGAACCCCGGTAGAACAGCAAGTGGATAAACAACACTTAAATAATCGCATTTCACCCCAAGCAGCTGAAACCACCCGTAGTAGTTGGAGTTTTTCCACTTGCTCACCCGTAATCCTCCGAAATCCACAAACTAAGATACATTATTCCACTTGCTTGTTGCACCAGTGTAGCCGGCGTCCCCGGTGTCCCGTTATCCCCTGATGTGAGGATAATACCAATTTCAGTCCTCAAAACACCCCCAAAAAAACAGCGTATAACATAAATTATACGCTGTTTCAGTTCTGATGGATTTTTATATGAGTTCTCGCACTAGTGATTAGCTTAAATAGAGTAATTTTAGTAGAATAATAATACAAAAAACTATTGTGGAGGTATTCCGTTGATACATAACAGCAAGCAGCATAAATGGAGATCGGATAAGCTGTCTCATCTGGGATCATCCATCTTCGCCGAGGTAGCGGCGTGGAAGTCGGAAGCGCGTCAATCCGGAATTGAGGTGATTGATCTTGGAATTGGCAGTCCGGACCGGGCGCCTCTGCCCGAGATCCGTCAGGCTTTGAGTGAAGCGGTGCTTCGGGAGAATAGCTATTCCTATCCCTCCTCCAAGGGAAGTACGGCCTTCCGCAATCAGGCGGCGGGATGGATGAAGTGGCGGTTCGGCGTAGATGTTGACCCGGAGGACGAAATTGTGTCCTTGATGGGTTCACAGGATGGATTGGCGCATCTGGCACTCGCTGTCTGTAATCCCGGTGATCTGGCGATTGTACCGGACCCCGGCTATCCGATCTATTCGGGGGCACTTGCTATAGCCGGTGTTAGAGCCTGGCCGTTGCCCCTGCTTGAGGAGCATTCGTTCCGGCCTGATCTGGAGAGCATTCCTGAAGAGGTATGGCGTGAAGCTTCATTTATACTGCTCGGTTTTCCTGGCAATCCGATCTCGGTTACCGTGGACCTGGCTTATATGGAGAGAGTCGTAGAACTGGCCCGCAAATGGGATGTGCTGGTCGTACATGACCTGGCCTATTCAGAGATGGGGTTCGACGGCTACCGGCCGATCAGTATTCTCCAGGTACCCGGCGCACTGGATACGGCCGTTGAATTTCATTCCTTCTCCAAAAGCTTCAACATGGCCGGATGCCGCATCGGCTTCATGACGGGCAACGCCCAGGCCGTCGGAGCGCTGCGGGAGCTTAAGAGCAATGTGGATTACGGCGTCTTCGAGCCGATCCAGGAGGCGGCGGTTGTGGCGCTGGAGCAGACGATGGCCTCAGGGCCGGATCAGGGAGTGGCCGCTCTGTATGAACGGCGGCGCAATGTGCTGGTAGAAGCCCTGGCCCGTGAAGGCTGGAAGGTTCCTTTACCGGCAGCAACCATGTTTATCTGGGCGAAGCTGCCGGAAACCTATAGCTCTGCGGGAATAGACGGCAGATCACGGAGTTTTGCCCGGGAACTGCTGCTGTCAAGCGGAGTAGCGGTTATACCGGGAGATGCTTTTGGCAATCAAGGGGAAGGTTATGTACGGATAGCGCTGGTAGAGGATGAAGAGCGGCTTCTGGAAGCCGCCCGTAGAATCGGGGAGTTCCTGCGTACGAACACCTAGGCTATAGAAGAAGTACTAAAGAAATTAAAGAAAAGCAAAAGAGAAGCGGAGGGGAAATTTGGAACTGTAGGAGCGGTAGCGACCGCCTTTGTCACCGGATTTCACCCGCGAAGAGCGGATTAAATCAAGAAATCTGGTGACAACAGCGGCCGGAAGTCCAAATGTTCACCGCAGCGACGACCAAGCTTAGAGTTCAAAACTTAAGTACGTCTTGTATAGGCGATTATTGATATTCTTCAGGCAGGGGAACGGCTATTATACGGTGTTCCATTGGAATCAGTGCCGTTCCGTTCACGATAGTAATCCTGCCGAAGCTGGGCGATGTGGCCCCGCTCTTGATCATTCCCAGCAATGCGCCAGTATCGGAATGGTTAACCGAGATCGTACCGTTTCTGTAAATGGCGAATACGGCGTGCCCGGCGCGCTGCAGATGTTCAACAGGTTCAGCGGCGTGATCGAACGCAACCACACTGTCGTCTGCAAGCTTGACACCGCTAATTTGCGTCTCATGCTGGAAGAAGGCCATTCCATCCGCAGGGCCGGACAGCCATTTGCCGTAGCTCGCATAGCTTTTGACGGTTGCTACGGTATCTGCTCCCCGCGTTAAGCGCGTAAGGACAGGATCCTCTTGCTCCAGGATACTGTCAACCGAATAGATATAGGAATTCTGGAATGTAGTCGCATAGCTGCCCATGTTGGAGGTGTCTTTGAGCAGGTTATAATTTTCCTTGTCCGAAAGCTTCCCTGTAGTAGGGTTCAACTTCACCAGGGTCAACTGATATCCCGGCACAGCTTCAGTAGTATTGCCCTTTACGGCTGCGGCCTGCTCCCGCAATACTAATTGTCCTTGTTCAGAAGCCACATAGTTGTACAGACCTTCAGTTCTCCAGAGACGTTTGCCGGTGAACGGATCCAGACCGAAGAATTGCGTGCGGATATTATCGACGGTGCTGGAAACTACGAGCGCACCGGGATATTCACCATAAATGGAGCCGGCGTACATAGGGATATCCTTGTTGACCCACAGCCTTTTACCGGTAACGGGGTTATAAGCTGCTACACCGCCGCTCTCATTGGCAAAATAGATCATACCATTGATCAGACGGGCTTGTCCGCCAACCTCCATCGGGTGCTCTGATACCTTAACCTTCCAGATCAGCTTGCCGGTGGCGGCGGATAATTTGACCAGCTGTTCTTGATTGTCGATGAAAAATATGGAGTTAGCTGTGACGATCTCGGGATGCGCACCCTGTTTGTAAGACCACTGAGTTTTGCCGGTAGCTATATTTTTGGCATAAAGCGTATTCTTGTGTGAGTAGTAGAGGATTCCGTTGATAACCGGCAGCTTGCTGGCATACATCCCGGCGCCATCCGTAGATACTTGCCACTTCAGCGGAAGCAGTTGAGCAGCAGTGGGTGCAGTGGTTGAGGGAGAAAGGGAGGCTGCTGCGTGTGCTGTACCAGACATGGAATTTGGTGAAGAGACAGGGCTGGAAGCGGCCAGCAGAGAAAGTGTGAGTAAGCTGGTGAAGATAGGTTTGACGGACAACAATAGATTCAGCTCCTTGTAGTAGGTTGTTCTGATTATTAAGACGCCGGAGGATGGAATTGGTTGCTAAATTAAGGAAGACAATAATGTAACCATTGCGAAAATAAAAGTTAACATAATAATTATTATGTTAACTAATTGGTCCTCAAAGCATGAAGCGAATAAGCCCGCTCGGAGTTTACTCCAGAACGGGCTTGCTTTCATTTCATTAATATAGTGATCTCACAAGAGGACTTTATTGCTTAAGCCAGGCCGTTGCCAGCAGCAAGGCTCCTATATTGGCATGGGTATCCGCCAAGGCGTTAAGCATCACGAAGTCGTGGATGACGCCCTGGAACCGCACTGCCGTAACAGGCACTCCCGCTTCGCGAAGCTTGTCCGCATAAGCCTCGCCTTCATCCCGCAGTACATCGGCTTCTCCGGTGATGATCAGGGCTTCCGGCAGACCGCTTAGCTGCTCCAGACTGGCACGCAGCGGTGAAGCGGTAATCTGGGCCCGCTCCTCAGGATCGGTAGTATATTGATCCCAGAACCACTTCATCCCGTCCCGCTGCAGAAAATATCCTTCGGCGAACTGGTGGTATGATTCTGTATCGAAGGCGGCATCGGTTACCGGATAGAAAAGCAGCTGCTTGGAGATGGCCGGTCCGCTGCGTTCCTTGGCCATCAGGGTAATGGCAGCAGTCATGTTACCGCCGACACTGTCTCCGGCAACTATAAGCCTGGAGACATCGAGCCCGTACGTGGCGCCTTCCCTGGCGATCCATTCCAGAACCGCGTAAATTTCTTCAATGGCGGTTGGGTACTTGGCTTCCGGGGACAGGCTGTATTCCGGAAATACAACGGCATATCCAGTACCTGCTGTCAGCTCGCGGATTAGGCGGTCGTGGGTATGGCTGTTGCCGAATACCCACCCGGCTCCATGAATATAGAGAATGACCGGGAGAGAAGTACCGGAAGTGCCGACCGGCCGTACAATACGAACCTTCACTTCGCCGCCCGGACCGCCTGGGACGGTCAGATCCTGAAGATCTGCTTCGGGCTTCTCAATGTCGCCGGACTGGACGGTATTCACCGTTTCCCGGCCCTTTTCCGGACCGAGGTCGGGCAGAAAGGGAGGCTTGGCATTATCATCAGCAAATTTCTGGGCTGCGGGTTCGAGAACAATTTTCTTGTTATCTGGCATAGGTTACAGTCTCCTTCTTCTATCTGAGTTAGGTCAAGCTCTCCTTCATCCATAACCACCTGACACTTTTCTGAAACTTAAGAGCGAACGGTTCGCCCGGTTCAAAGCGTATATCTAATAAATGAAAGGGGAGAAGCAGAGAGTGAAGGATTATCCTATCACAGAGCGGCAGGCCCAAGAAATGTTTGAAGCACACTCCTCCTACATTTATGGCATTGCACTTATGATAACCAAGCAGCGGGCCCTGGCAGATGATGTCACACAAGAGACGTTCCTGCGCGCTTTTGCCAAATATCATCTGTATGATTCCTCCAGGCCGCTGCGTCCCTGGCTGTATCGGATTGCAGTCAATATGTCCCGTAATCTGCTGCGCCGCAAAGTCTGGATAAGACTATTGGCCGGGGTTCCCAGGGAAGAGACCGAGCATTCCGCTGAAAACTTTGCCTTGCAGAACGAGAACCGGCTTGAGTTGTGGAATGCGGTCAGCGGGTTGTCTGTGAAGCTGAGAGAAGTCATTACACTACATTATTATGCCGAACTGCCGCTTCCTGAAACCGCAGAAGTGTTAGGCATTCCGCTGGGAACCTGCAAATCCAGGCTACACGCGGCACTGCGCAAGCTGCGGGGATGCAGCGAGCTGGAACCCGGCCTGCTGACGATGAAGGAGGGAATCAAATGAGTTCAGGCAACGAATGGCTTGATGCAGAATCAGGAGCTATACCAGCTCAATTGCAGGAAGAAGCGGCACATGTCATACAAACGAAGCCATCGTCCATCCAATTCGCAGAAGTGTGGAAGCTGCATTCCGTCAGGATAGCGAACGCTTCACAGAGGAAACGTCCATTTTCCCCGCTGAAGAAAGGAATAATTGGGATCGGAACAGTATTAGCCATTATAGCTGGATCAATAACAGGGATCGGATTCATCTCTCCGCAGGTAGCTGAGGCGCTGCGCGTTATTCCATTCTTCGATTTCCTGTATGCCAAAGGGGCAGTTAAAGGAGAACTGAAACCGATTGAAGAGAAGCATCTGAGCAGTCCAGCGGGGGCAATTGTTAAGGATCAGGGGATCACTTTTAATCTTGTGGAACAGTATTATGACGGCATTCAGCTGGTGCTTAACTATGAGGTGAGTTACCCGCCATTATCTGATCCTATTACGGATAAGGAGGCAGAGGTTTACTATGAGCTTAACTTCGAGGGGTATGATCCGCAAATAATCTCGACGCATGATTTCACGATTACAAGTGACCACACCTTCGTTGGAACCACCCGGCTAAGCTTCGGAGATAAGGAACTGCCGGGGCAACTGATGCTGAATATGGGTATCAGCCAGATTGGGACAACCAAGGGGAAATGGGATGTATCTGTCCCTCTATTCAAAAACAAAAGTGACGCACTGACTACAACCGTGTATCCTAAGGATTTGGATTTTACTTATAAAAAATCACTGTATAGCATTGACAGGGTAACCCTTGGTCCTGTGACTTCACAAGTTATTGTGCGGAATATCTATCCTTACCCCTGGTTCGACGTTATGCTTGAAGATGACATTGGAACGTTATATTTGGATCAGGGCGGCGGCGCAACTTTAGACTACTACTATTTCAACTTCTCTCCGCTGATAGAGCTGAATCCCAAACCGGAGTATGTGACATTGATTGTAGCTGAAACCCTAGACAATGAATCCATAGAACAAGGTGAGGATCGTCGGAGCCTGAGCGGTCCGTTCCCGCTAACCCTGCAAGGCAATCAGGGAGGGACGGTTACGATTACTGCTGTTGATTATGAGAAGGAGCAGACGGTTCTATATTATGAGGCAAGTCAGGTGATAAGTCAGGCCACCTCGCTTACCTTGCAGACGGGACAAGAGCATACAATCTTCCCCAAAGAACAGCCGGTCCGAATAGAACGAGACAGACTGGTATTTAAACAGATATTCCCGCCAGTCCAGCTATCTGATATGCTTGAGATTGTAGCCCAGTATGCTTCATATCCAGCGGAGAGAAAGCAATTCCGTCTGCGGATTCCGCTTCAGTGGGGAGCGGACGCGGCATCCGAGTGAACGGAAATGTCCCGCATTCCTTGTATTTGATTATGGAGTATCAGATAATAGATCCATTGGAAAAACGGAATTATCGAATAGTATCTATGGTGTATTTCCTGATCAGAATCTGGAAATCTGGAGTATCGAAGCGATTAAGCAGAGAAACATGCTGCGCAGTGGAGAGCATCCGAAGCGGAGGGATACAGAGCATGAACGAGCTGGAATCATTTTACGAAGAAGAACTCGATGCCTTTCTCATCTGGATGAAGGACGCCGGGTATACAGCATACACCCAGAAATCGTACCTGGCCGATGTGCGGGAATTCCTGTCCAGCCTGAAGGGCAGAGAACTCGCTACTGTCAAAAAGCTGCATGTGGTCTCCTACCTGACCTCGGTCCGGGAACGCGGGGTCAGCGATGCTACCCGTAACCGCAAGCATGCTTCGGTGAACTGTCTGTTCAAGGCATTGTCGGAGCTGGAGCTGCTCACAATCAACCCGGCCGCAGGCATCAAGAAGTCCAAAACCGAAAAAAACCGTGAGCCGGTCTATCTGGATGAACAGGATCTGCAGCGGTTTTTGTCTGCGGTAGACGGCAAATACAGAAGCCGCAATCTTGCGGTCTTCTTGCTGATGTCTTACATGGGGCTGCGGGTAGGGGAAGTACATACACTGAATCTGAGTGATTATAATGTAGACAGGCGTTCCCTGCGGGTCTTCGGCAAAGGCCGCAAGTGGCGTAACATTCCGGTTCCGGAGGATATTGCTCCTTATCTTGACCAGGCGCTGAAGGATCGGCTGGCCCCGTGGCGCAGCAAGGAAGAGGCCATGTTCATCTCACAAAAAGGCCGCAGGTTATCGATTCGCGGAATTCAAGGGATCGCTGCGGATACCTTCAGCCGTTTCCAGAGTGAAGTGCCTTCGTCCCAGCAACGGGCGTATTCCAGCCATAAGCTGCGGCACTCTTTTGCCACCATGCTGCTGCGCAAGGGAGCGGATCTGCGGACCGTACAGGAGCTGCTGGGCCATTCTTCCATTCAGACGACTACGGTATATACGCATATTACCAGCCGGGAGAAGGAAGAAGCGATGTCCAGACTGCAAATCAGCAGCCCTGATAAGCTGACCGGAAGTCTGTAATCAACTGTCCAGTATACTTCGCACTTCAACTATGAACTTTTGTTCAAAATATCACACATAAACGACATGAAATGTGCGATTTTATAATGACAACTCCGCTATGTCTTGCTAACATGATATTTAGCCCGTTAACGCGTCTTCGCGGTTTGTTCGCGGTTTGTGTGTAATGGCAATGCGAAATAGCCGCCAATCCTCAGGGATTGGCGGCTGGCTTGTTCTGTCCGGAATTATAGCTCCAGCTTGGAGATTTCACCCTTGAGCTTGTCAGCGGATTGCTGGAACAAGCTCTGTTCTTCTTCGCTGAGCGGAAGATCCAGGACTTCACGTACACCGGAGCGGTCCACAACGCATGGCGCGCCGAGGAACACATCGGAGACACCATTATAGTTGTTCAGCAAGGTGGATACATTAAGAACGGAACCTTCATTGTTCAGGATAGAGGAGACAATGCGGTCCAGGGCAAGAGCAATGGCATAGGATGTTGATCCTTTGGCGTCAATGATCTCGTAAGCGGCGTTCTTCGTGTCCTCGAAGATTTCTTTGCGTTCGGCTTCATCGAAGCCCAGATCAATCCCCGCAACATTGGAGAGACTCCAGACCGGCAGCTCGGAATCGCCATGCTCCCCGATGATCTGTCCATGGATGCTGCGCGGGTCAATTTCCTTGTGCTTGCCGATCAGGTAACGGAAGCGGGCACTGTCCAGCACGGTTCCTGAACCGATAACGCGTCTGCGGTCGAAGCCGCTGATCTTCAGGGTGGCATATGACAGGATATCGACCGGGTTGGTGGCAATCAGCAGGATGGCATGATGATTGTATTTCGTGATTTTTTGGATGATATCTTTGAAGATCGAGATGTTCTTGCGAAGCAGGTCGATCCGGGTTTCTCCGGGTTTCTGAGAGGCACCGGCTGTGACTATAATGATGTCGGCATCGCGGCAATCCTCATAGGTACCGGCCCATAGCTTCACGCCCCCGACAAAGGGCATGCCATGGTTCATATCCAGCGCTTCACCCAGCGCCTTCTGATGGTTCACATCGATCAGTACAAGCTCAGGCATACGCTTACGCAGCAGCAGGGTATAGGCTGTAGTGGTTCCGACTGCGCCGGTACCGATCACCACAACACGATTGGGCTTAAATGGGGCCATTGTTAAATCTCCTCCAGCAATTGTATTTTGAAATTTCGTCCAATCTTATCCATCATAATCTCTAAGGATAGTGTTTTCAAGCTGTCCGCTTTTAATCCATTACCCCAAAAGGGACAAGTTAACAATGCTTTTCGTATTATCCACTCAACCACTTGACAGGAGCGAACTGAAGTATGGATTTATTCCGCAAAAAACCGCTGGCTATTCCCCAGAATGCCGGAACTGAGAAGCTTAGCAAGACACTGGGCGCACTCGATTTGACTATGCTCGGTGTGGGTGCCATAATCGGCACCGGAATCTTTGTAATGACGGGAGTGGCTGCTGCGGAGCATGCCGGCCCGGGCCTTGTCCTTTCCTTCATCATAGCGGGGATTGCCTGTGTGCTGTCCGCTTTGTGTTATTCTGAATTCGCATCTACCCTGCCTGTATCCGGCAGCGCCTACGCCTACAGCTATGTGGCATTTGGCGAATTACTCGCCTGGGTGCTCGGCTGGGACCTTGTCCTGGAATACGGGGTTGCCGCAGCAGCGGTAAGCAGCGGATGGTCCGGTTATTTCCAGGGCCTGCTGGAAGGCTTCGGGATACATTTGCCCACAGCTTTGTCTGGAGCGTATAATGCGGATAAGGGAACGTTCATTAATCTGCCTGCTGTCATCATTATTCTGCTGATCTCCTATCTGCTGACACGCGGGGTTAAGGAGACGGCCCGCTTCAACGCAGTGATGGTTGCAATCAAGCTCTCCGTGGTGCTGCTGTTTATTATCACAGGCATATTCTATGTGAAGCCCGAGAATTGGACTCCATTCCTGCCGTTTGGGATTCATGGCGTGATGAATGGCGCGGCCACTGTATTTTTTGCCTATATCGGCTTTGATGCCATCTCGACCGCCGCAGAAGAGGTGAAGCGTCCCCAGCGTGACCTCCCCATCGGGATTATCTCATCCCTGGCTATTTGTACGGTCCTCTATATCGCAGTTTCCCTGGTCCTGACTGGCATTGTGCCTTATCAGAACCTGAATGTCACTGATCCGGTGTCCTTTGCCCTGCGTTTCGTTGGCCAGAATATGGTTGCCGGACTGATCTCCATCGGGGCTATTGCAGGGATGACTACCGTGCTGCTGGTCATGCTGTTCGGCCAGACCCGGCTGCTGTTCGCCATCTCGCGTGACGGGCTGCTGCCGCAGAGCTTGTCCAAGGTTAGTCCCAAGACGCATACACCGGTTCGCAGTACCTGGATGGTGGGCAGCCTTATTGCCGTGCTTACCGGCTTCGTTCCTCTGGACCGGCTGGCTAACCTGACCAGTATCGGTACCTTATTTGCCTTCCTGGTTGTATCACTCGGTGTGATTATGCTTCGCCGTACGAAGACAGATCTTAGAAGAGGCTTCCGTGTTCCTTGGGTTCCTCTGGTTCCAATCCTAAGTGCGGCAGCCTGTGGTTACTTGATGTATAATCTCGGAACAGAAACCTGGATCGGCTTTGCCATCTGGGTTGCGATAGGACTGGTAATCTACGCTCTGTACGGTTACAAGCGCAGTAATTTGAATACGAAGAAATAATAACGGAAGAGGAGAGAGAGCATTGTCATCCCAAGCTTCAGGTTCCAAGGTTCTAAGAATGGCATTGGTGCTTCTTATGACACTGTTAGTGCTCTCGGCATGCTCATCCGCCCCTCCGCCGGAGCCGACCCGGCCCCCTCAGCCAACGGAAGTGCCGGAAGAGGGGCAGATGATCACTGTCATCACTCCGGATAACAAGAATGTCGATACCGAAAGCGTGCCAAAATACCAGATTCAGACCCGGCTGACGGATTTCAGGCTGCTGAACTCTTCAGCGGGACTGGCCTGGGGAGTTACAAGAAACGAACTGCGTATGTATATGACGCTGGATAATGGCAAGACCTGGGTGAATATCTCGCCTGCCACGAATGTGCAGTTTCTGAATAACCCGGTATACGGCAAGGAGATTTTCTTCACCGATCCCGGACACGGCTGGATTATACGAAGCTCGTTCGGCTCAACCGAAACCGTGGTGCTGCGCACAACGGATGGGGGGCACAGCTGGCAAATCTCTGCTTTTCCGGATTCCAACAATCTGTCCGCCATCTATTTCAGCTCACCCTCGCACGGCTGGCTGATGACCAAATGGGATGCCAGTGCCACGAAGGAGAGCAAAGCCCTGTATGCTACTAAGGATGGCGGAGCGACCTGGAGTCTGGTTATGCAGAATGAGCAGTATAACCCGAATCTGCCGAGCACTTCAATTCCGCACGCCGGGGTCACGACCGGGATGATCTTTAATGACGAGAGACATGGTTTTGTTACGCTGCAGACGGGAGCCCTGCCCAAGATCTTTATGACGAGGGACGGGGGGGCGACCTGGGTATCCGGTTCTGAATTCCTGGTCAATGACAGCTTTGTGGGCTGTGACAGGGTGGTGACGGGTGTGCCTGAATTCTTCGGCGAGAATGCTAGTGGAGGATGGATGCCGGTAGGCTGTCAGAAGGAAAAGGAAGGCAGCATGATCTACAACGGCTATTTTACCGCTAACGGGGGAGAGAACTGGAAGTTTAGCGGGTTCGGCCGGCCTGCAATGTCCGGGATGAACCGGCATATTGCTCCTGACTTTCTGAACTCTAAGGTGGGATGGTCGCTGGAAGGTGATCTGATCTATAAGACGGTTGATCAGGGATTGACATGGACGGCGCTTCCGGCCAGCAGTGTGCTGCAGTCCAAGCTTCTGGAATATCCTGAGGTAGTGAAGCTGCAATTCATCTCCAGCGATGTAGGCTGGCTGTTGATCGCGAAGGAGGAGGACCGCAAATCCATCCTGCTGCAGACGACTAACGGTGGCGTGAGCTGGCGCGTAATGTAGTAAACTTAGGGGCTGTCCGTTAACGGGCAGCCCCTTTTGACGCTCCTAAAGTGCCCAAATTCACCTCCGCCAACTTTTCCCTGCTGCATATTTTAAGTTCAATCTATATAGCAGTTGGATATTCTCCACTTGCTGATGAATGAATAAACACAGCTACAACCGTAGTTGGAAAAACAACACTTAAATTCGCCCATTCCACCCGTAATAGCGAAACGAACGATATTAAATGCTGTTTTTCCACTTGCTCTGGTCTATCCCTCTGAAATGGGCAAATTAAGCTACCTTTTTCCACTTGCTTGCTACCTGGGAGGGCGGTACCCTCTTCGAAGCCTAAGAGCGGCGGCGTGAGCTGGCGTGTAATGTAATGCGTGTAATGTAATATGTGTAATGTAATATGAAGGGGGCTGTCCGTTAACGGGCACCCCCTTTAATATAAGGAAAAATCTTATTTAAAATTTTCTTTAAAAATGTGAAAAAAATCACATGACAAATTTTAAATCCTGTGATATATTTAACACATAGAGAACAAGTTACTTTTTTCACAAACTTTCACCCCGAATAGGAGAGATTAAAATGACAACTTTTGAAACGGATTATATGACTAGAAACCTGATGCAATTGTGCTACAACTGTGATGACGCTCACCTGTGTGAAACCGAAGAACAATGCAGAGCCTGCTGGGCAGAGAACGGAATGCTGCCGGAAGAAAGCAATGAAACCAGACAATTGTTAGATCTCGTACATGCTTAATGTGATCGCCTCGCGGGTATTAATGAAGGCCATTTAGCTTCCCGGCAAGACCGGGTTCTGAATGGCCTTTTTGCCGTGCATTCCGCTTGGGGAATACAGTGAGACACTTCTCCCGGTGCTGTCTTGCAGACAAGAGGCATATACATGTAGAGAAGCCTGTAACAGCAGGTAAGCTAACTACTTGGGAATAAGGGGGAAGAGACAATGGGAAGTGATCCATCCTGGATGTTCGATTTTACAGGAACGGTATTGCCGGTCTTTGTCGCTCTGATCGTGGGGATCATCGCTGTATCAGCTGGCAGAGGACTGCTTCAGTGGAGCCGGAACAACAACGCCCCCCTGCAGTCCATTCCCGCCCGTATCGTGAGCAAGCGCACAGAAATGCGCCAGCAGTCTCAGGAGGATAATCTCTCCAGCCGGACCAGCACAACCTACTATCTGACCTATGAAGCTGAGGATGGGGTGCGGCGGGAGTTCAAGGTGGAAGGTCATGAATACGGTATGAGTGCGGAGGGGGATAGAGGCGTGCTAACCTACCAGGGCACACGGTATCATGGCTTTCAGCGGCGTCCTCATTACTCCACGGCGGAGTAGCCGGAGGGTATTCTTATCATAGAAAGTTACGTTTCCCCCTCGTTCCTTCACAGGAGCAAGGGGGTTTTTGGTTTGAAAAAACTTGGGCGCAGACTGTCACCTCTTGGGCGAATGCACATACAATACAGCGAGCAGCTAAAGAACAACGGAGATTTGAGCAGGGCGGCATGGCTGTCGTCACTGTCCATGAAATGAATGCAAGGAGGAGAACGCGTGGCTGTCATCAAAACAAACTCGGAGGACGTAAGGGTACTTGCGCGGCTGATGCGGGCAGAGGCTGAAGAGGACGGGGAGTCAGGTATGCTGATGGTCGGCAATGTCGGCGTGAACCGGATTCTTGGCAATTGCCTGGATTTCAACAACATCCGCAGTGTGAATGACATGGTGTACCAGAGCCCCGGAGGCTTTGAAGCGCCGCAGAAGGGATATTTCTATCAGCGGGCACGGGAAGCCGATATCCGGCTGGCGAAACGTGCCATTAATGGAGAAAGAACCTGGCCTGCCTCGAATGCGCTCTGGTTCTTCCGGCCTGTCGGAGACTGTCCGGCGAACTGGTACAATCAGCAGAATACCGGACGTTACAAAGCCCACTGCTTCTTCACCCCGACACAGGCAGATTGTCCGGCAGTATTCTAGGCAAGAAAGAGATGGTTAGTACACTTTTAGGAGGTAATCCGTACATGATCGTTCAACCGTACCGCCCAGTTCCTTATATGATGGGCAGCAACCCCGCAGGCAGCATGAACAATATGGATAACATGAGCAATATGAATAATATGAACAACATGAACAATATGGGACACATCGGAAATATGGGGCAAATGGGCCAAATGGGCAAAATGGGAGCCATGCCGCCCCAGGTGAGCAGCGGCAGCCCCATGATGCCTGGCGGAATGGTAGTCTCTACCGCTGCGCCTGTGTTTGAACAATCCTATATTGAGAATATTTTCCGGCTGAATCTTGGTAAGGTAGGTACCTTCTACTTCACTTATGAGAACAACAAAGACTGGAATGCCAAAGTCTATACAGGCGTGCTTGAAGCTGCCGGCCGTGACCACCTGATCATCAGTGACCGGGCTACAGGACAGCGGGTAGTGCTGCTGATGGTTAACTTCGATTATGCGACCTTTGAAGAGCCGCTTGTCTATCAATATCCGGGAGTTATCGGGAATCCGCTGGGTGTACGCAACTGCTGATAAGCTTTTCTGACCATTTATCCATAGATTAACCCAAAAACGGCTGTCCCCCTTTGTTTAAAGGCGGTCAGCCGTTTCTTTTGCTGCCTTCCTTACATATGCTGTATTTTTCGAGGGGACACGCATGGTTGCTGTTTCACCTAATATATTTATATAATGAAAGTATTATTTATAATTCGTGATTCATTACAGGAGATGAGGGCATTGGGGAGTTGATACGCAAGGAAGCACCTGGCGTTATCCAGTCTGACATTTTGAGCAAACGAAGGAGGTGGGCCTATCCATCCGTACAGGTTACGGTGGATAGGAGTATAAATTGAGCGACCCTTTACCCGGTATATTACATGTAGGACTTATTATTTTGCTTGTGCTGCTTAACGGTTTCTTTGTTTCGGTTGAGTATGCGATGGTGAAGGTGCGCAGCGGGCGCATTGAGTCACTGATTGAAGAAGGCAGTAAGAGAGCGTTAGCTGCAAGAAAAATCGTCCATAATCTGGATGGCTTCCTGTCCGCGTGTCAGCTTGGGGTTACCCTTGCTTCACTCGCACTGGGCTGGCTGGGTGAACCTGCCGTGGCCACGATTGTGGGGCCGCTGATTATGAAGCTGGGCTTTGGCGAGACCTCGGTGTTTGTCATCTCCCTGATTATAGCGTTTATGTTCATCACCGTTCTGCACATCGTACTTGGTGAGCTTGCGCCTAAGACCATTGCTGTGAATAAGGCAGAGGCTGTACTTCTGTTAACCGCGGGACCGATGAACGTGTTCTACCGGATTATGTTTCCTTTCATCTGGGTAGTGAACGGGCTGGCCCGGGGGCTGCTGCGTATCTTCCGTCTGGCACCGGCTTCCGAGCTGGCGACTGCGCATACGGAGGAAGAAATACGCATTCTGATGCAGGAGAGCAACAAAAGCGGTCTGATTGACAACACGGAAATGACGCTGGTCGATAATATTTTTGGATTTGCCGACACGATGGCCCGGGAGATTATGATTCCGCGTACAGAAATGATATGTCTGAACACCCATCTGGAGACGGAAGAGAATCTTGAGATTGCCTTCGACGGGATGAGAACCCGTTATCCGGTCTGTGAAGGAGACAAGGACCATATTCTTGGCTTCATTCATATTAAGGATATGATCCGGGACAATGCTCCGAAATATAATGAATTGATCCGTCCCATCCTGACTGTACCGGAATCCATTCAGATCAGCGCCCTCCTGAAGGTCATGCAGCGTGCCAAGACGCAAATCGCCATTCTAATTGATGAATATGGCGGTACCTCGGGTATGGTTACGCTGGAGGATATTATGGAGGAGATTGTCGGCGAGATTCAGGATGAGTTCGACGAGGAGCGCCCCGGCATTGAGCAGCTGGGAGAGGATGAGTTCTCCGTGGACGGACTGATGCTGATTGAAGAGATCAACGACAAGCTTGGCATCCATATGGAAACCGATGATTACGATACGATAGGCGGATGGCTGTATTCCAAGCTTGAAGTCAACCCGCCGCAAAAAGGCCAGACGATTGAGTTTGACAATCATTTATTTGTCGTAGAAGAAACAGACAACAAGCGGATTTCACGGATCAAGCTGCTGAAGCTGCAGTTTTTGACAGAGGAAGCCGGAGCATAAGCTGCATACATGACACGAAGCACGGCGCTACTATGGCGCTGTGCTTTTTTTGCATGCCCAAATGTGGCGATCCTCCGATTCGGGGGGAATGGGGGCGGGTAAGGAGTGTAAATAGATGAAATATATCCGATTCAAGAAAGGGGCGGGAGCGTTGGAGCATCCTCTTAACACTTACAATGATCTGCTTGTCCTCTTATCGGTTGCGATAGCTTTTTTGTCCTGCTTCACAGCACTGGATCTCACAGAACGGCTGCTCCGCAGCCAGCGGGGCCCGCGTTATATATTATTAATCTCCCTGGTACTCGGTACCGGAATGTGGAGTATGCATTTCATCGGGATGCGCGCAATGGATATGGGCGTTCCGGTGTCGTATGATCTGCTGCTGCTGGCGTTCTCTTTGATCATTCCTGTGGCAGCTTCTTATATGCTGTTAGTGATGCTTAATAACCAGCGTACCCGCAGCAGGATTTATCTGGGGCTGGGCGGCCTGTTGTTCAGCAGCGGTATTCTGATTATGCATTTCAGCGGCATTCTGTCGATGAAGCTTACAGCAAGCTATGAACAAGGCGCTTTTTCCATGATTCTGTCGGTATTGTTCGCCTTGATTGTCCCTGTTATTACCGCATCCTACGATCCCAAGTGGCTGGAGAAGGACTACAATATGTTCAGCTTCAAAAAACTGCTGCTTGTCATCACCTTGACCGGCGCATTCACAGGTATCCATTATGCCGCCATGGCGGGTGCTTCCTTCCCTATGGTTGAGCCGTCCAATGCTACCCGGCGAATGCTCTTCCTGAATGATTCTGTACTGGGGCTGCTCCTGGCCGGCTCATTCTTGTTCATTGTGTCGATCGTTCTTGCCCTGCTGTACAGGGACCGGCAGCGGGTACTCCAGGCGGCTGCCTTCAATGAGCAGCGGTATACTGCCTTATTCGAGCATAGTCCGGATATGGTGATGTGCATTGATCCGGCCCGCAAGAAGATCATCAGTGTGAACCCTTCCCTGCGGAACACTACCGGATACGGCACAGAAGAGCTGGGGAATTATAAAGCGATACTGTACAGTGAGCGGGATGAAGCAGCCGTCAGGGATGCCGTACTCCGCGCCTCGCGGGGCCAATCCTCCAAGCTGGAGCTTAAGGTCCGGACCAAAGGCGGCGAGCAGCTCATCTGCAGCGTCACCGTGTTTCCTTTGCAGCATCATACGGAACAGCTGGTCTATATCGTAGCCGAGGATGTCACTACCCTGATGAAGTTTCAATATGAGCTGATGGAGGCGCGGGACGCCGCTGAGAGTGCAGTCACGATGAAAAGCGAGTTCCTGGCTACCATGAGCCATGAAATCCGCACACCGCTGAATGGTATTATCGGGATCAATCAGCTATTGGCCGAGGAGATCAGCAATCCTGAACATCTGGAGCTGCTGCAGCTCCAGAGCACCAGCGGCCACGCGTTGCTGAAGGTCATGAGCGATATTCTCGATATCTCCCGGCTGGAGGCGGATAGCCTGGCCCTGACGAAGGATGATTTTCAGCTGAAGGCGCTGTTGCAGGGCTGCATGGATCTGTTCATGGTGAGCACTCAAGACAAGCCGTTATCGCTTGAGCTGGAGATGGAAGAAGGGCTTCCCGACAACTTCGCCGGAGACTCGCAGCGTCTTCGCCAGATTCTGATCAATCTGATTGGCAATGCGGTGAAATTCACTCCATCCGGCACGATAACCGTTAAAGTAGAGTCCTATGGCGTTAGAGAGAGCGCTCAGTCTCTGCAATTTATGGTGCGTGATACCGGAATTGGCATTTCACCGGATAAGCTGCAGCTGCTGTTTCAAACCTTCTCCCAAGTGGACGGGTCACATACCCGCAAATACCCCGGCACGGGTCTGGGGCTTGCGATCTGCAAGAAGCTGGTGGATTTGATGCAGGGAGAGATCTGGGTGGAGCCGGCAGAGGGGGGAGGCACCCAGTTTTTTTTCAGAATTAAGCTGCAGTCGCTGGAGCATTCACCGGAGCTGTTCTTCGGCAAAGAGAAAGAGGATGGGGGAGCGCAGGAGACGACGGAAGCTGTATAATACAGGTTTGCCAAAAAGAGAGCTTTGATTATATACTTTGAAAGTAACTATTCTTTTATCACGACAGTCCAGAGGACGGAAAGGAACTCTCTTTGAGCAAACCAAAAAAGAACAATGTCACGGTTCCCCAGATGAGCAAGCAGGAGAAGCGCAAGACAGAGCTGGAGCAGCAGAAGCAGAAAACGAGAATTCTGATCGTGAGTACAGTGGCCATCGTCGTTATTATTTTTGTCGGATTATACCTGCTTGCCTCTAAGGACAGCTCAGCCCCGGGCTCCACGGCTGAACCGGTTAATTTCAATTACAGCGAGATGATACGCCTAGGCAAGGAAGATGCTCCGGTCAAAATTGTGGAATTCGGCGATTTCAAATGTCCGGCCTGCGCCCAGTTCACAGGGGTCATGAAACCGCAGATCGTGCAGGAGTATGTGAATCAGGATAAAGCGGCCTTTTACTTTGTGAACTTAGCCTTCCTTGCTGCGGATTCCAAAACAGCCTCGCTTGCAGCACTTTCGGTCTATCATCAGAACCAGGAAGCCTTCTGGAAGTACTTCGATGCGATGTATGCCAACCAGGGGAATGAGGACAAAGAATGGGCAACACCGGACTACCTGGTAAGTCTCGCCAAGCAGTTGGAACTGCCGGTGGACTACGATCTGCTGCGCAAAGACATTGAAGACCGTACCTATACAAGTGAACTGAACCGTGATATTCAGGTCGCAACCGACGCTGGAGTGACAACTACACCTACCGTGTTCGTGAATGGAGTCAAGGTGAAGGAGCCCTTCAATATGGAGGAGATTGACGCTCAGATCCAGGCAGCAACGGAAGCTGCGGCAGCCCAATGACAGCCTTCTCTGCCTTCTGCCGCCGCAACTGTCTCTACTTGGCCTGGTTTGTCTGTGTTATTGCTGTAGCGGGAAGCTTATATCTCAGTGAAGTTCTGGGGTATGAGCCCTGTAAGTTATGCTGGTTCCAGCGGATTTTCATGTACCCGCAGCTCTTCTTGCTGGGAATTGCCACCTACCGGGGGGACAAGCGTATTATCCCTTATGTTCTTCCCCTGAGTCTGATCGGCGGCAGCATCTCTATCTATCATTATGCAGAGCAGAAAATACCGGCACTCAGCAAGGTGCTCCCCTGTACAATCGGCGTGCCGTGCAACAAAGATTATCTGAATCTTTTCGGATTTATAACGATCCCTTTGCTTGCACTTATTGCGTTCGCACTCATCGCCATTCTGCTATGGACAGGACGCAAAGAGGACACTGTGGAGTAGGAGCCGGCAGGCAGGCTGAAGAGGTGAACATTCCTTTAAATTAAGCGGAAATTAATGTTCAAAAACACTGTAAAATCAAGCGATATAGGGATAATGAAAGAGAATGAAAGATCAAGACATACCGGATCATGGATTTGGTGGTTTTGGATGCTTTTCATTCTTTTTTCATTTGTTTCACCGCTTTACGGAAGCCGTATTGTAGCTTAATATTAGTCCTTGTGAGAAGTTGAATATGCGCTGAATTTTCCGGTAGGAAAAACGGGGGAACCAAACTTGGCCCAGTGCCAAAGGGGTGAATCGGAAGCGGGTCAGAAGACTCGTAACCGTAGGGCTACCACAGCCCGAATCCGCCAGCTAACCTCGTAAGCATTAGTGGGATAATGACCATGCACATCAAGGCATGCGGATCATTTCCGTATGCTTATTTTGGTGCCTGCATTTATGAAATCCACTTATGAAAACAGCGCACGGAATTTCCGTTTCAACTTAACAAAGAGAGGAACTGTTACTACAATGGTAAGCAAGGTAAAACGACTATTGATCGGGCGTCCGATGAAGTCGAACGAACTCGATCATGAAAAGTTATCCAAGGTGAAAGCACTGGCTGTCCTGTCTTCTGATGCGCTCTCGTCTGTAGCCTACGGAACAGAACAAATTCTAATCGTACTTGTGGCCGCCGGGTTCACAGCTATCTGGTACTCATTGCCAATTGCATTAGCCGTCTTGGGCTTGCTGGCCATTCTGATTTTGTCCTACCGGCAGACGATATTTGCTTATCCGCAGGGCGGGGGCGCCTATATTGTTGCCAAGACCAATCTCGGGGTTCACACCGGCCTGCTGGCTGGCGGCTCTCTTCTGGTGGATTACATTCTGACTGTGGCGGTAAGCGCCTCGGCGGGGACGGATGCGATCACCTCAGCCTTTCCAAGTCTTCATAATCACACTGTTCTTATAGCGGTATCTGTAATTTTGCTTCTAACGATTGTCAATCTGCGGGGGGTTACCGAATCCGCTTCATTCATAGCGATCCCGGTATATCTGTTCGTAGTCTCGATCTTTGTGCTGATTATCTCGGGTGTCTTCAAGTATATAACCGGCGGGGCCCATGTCCATGTTCCCGAGATTGGGTCGGCGGTATCGAACGTCAGTATGTTCCTGCTGCTGAAGGCGTTCAGCTCCGGCTGTTCTGCCCTTACCGGGGTTGAAGCAGTCTCCAATGCCATTCCTAACTTCCAGGCACCGGCGGAGAAAAATGCAGCCAAAACGCTGATGCTGATGGGTCTGATTCTCGGTGTAATGTTCACCGGAATTACGCTGCTCGCTTACTGGTATGGCATCATGCCGGATGCGAAGGCAACGGTGGTCTCTCAGATCACGGAATCTACCTTTGGCCGTGGCGGATTATACTTTTTCATCCAGGGGATTACGGCAGTCATCCTGTTCCTGGCGGCGAATACAGCCTATTCGGCCTTTCCGCTGCTGGCGTTCATGTTCGCCAAAGATAAATATCTGCCCCATGCCTTCATGGTACGCGGCGACCGGCTGGGCTTCTCCAACGGTATTATATTCCTCGGCGTCATGTCGGCAGTGCTTGTAGCAGCTTTTCACGGAAATACCGAAGGCTTGATTCCATTATATGCAGTAGGGGTATTCATTCCCTTCACACTGTCGCAGCTTGGGATGATGGTACAGTGGTACAGAACCAGACCAAAAGGCTGGCAGAGCAAATTCGCCGTGAATACGGTAGGGATGCTTACCACATTGACCATAACCCTGATCTTCATTATTACCAAGTTCTCCAGCGTGTGGATGGCCTTCATCTTCCTGCCGGTAGTCATCATTGTGTTCCACCGGATTCACCGCCATTATATGAATATTGCCGATCAGCTGCGTATTTGTCCGGCTACCGATAAGCCTTGCATCAAAGGCAGTACCGTTGTAGTTCCGGTGGCGGGTGTCACCCGTGCGGTGCTGCATTCGATCAGCTATGCGAAGTCACTGACCAATAATGTTGTCGCGGTCTATGTAGGGTTCGATGAAGAAGAGATTCACAAGATGGAGCAGAAGTGGGAGGAGTGGAACCCCGGAGTGCGCCTGATTGTCCTGCGCTCCCGTTACCGCAGCATTCTCCGCCCGCTGGTGAAATTCATAGATACGGTAGAGTGGAAGACCGCTTCGACGGACCATATCACCGTACTGATTCCGCAGTTCGTGACCAAGCACTGGTGGCAGGCCGTGCTGCATAATCAGACCAGCCTGTTCATCCGCTCTTATCTGATGAATCAGAAGGATATTGTGATTGCAACGGTTCCGTATCATTTGCACAAATAGACTTTTTCTCTACATGTATAACGGCTGTTTCCGTAGCTTACGGGAACAGCCGTTTTTGGTTGGACGGCAGGAGAATATAACAGAAAGGTGACTTTTCAGTTGACATAGAGAATGAGAATCAATATCATCAGTATGTAAGATGCTAAGGCAACAGGCACTAGTGCTAAACATGAAGGTACATATCAGGAGGGGTATTCAATGTTTTTGTTCAACCTGCAAGGATCAGGAAGTGTGAAGCTGGCGGTAGCCGGACTTCTGACCACAACATTGCTGCTGTCCGCTTGCGGAAATAACAATAGTAATGCAGGCGGCAACGGTGCTGCAGCAACTACTGCACCTTCCGCAACTGTAGAAGCCACTGCGGCACCTGCAGAGTCAGCCGCACCTGCTGTGGACAAGACCGTCACAGACGCAATGGGACATAAGGTCACCATTCCCGCCAATCCGCAGCGTGTAATTGCTTCTTATCTGGAGGATTATCTGGTTGCACTCGGCGTGACTCCGGTTGCCCAGTGGTCTACTAAGAACGGTACGCAGGATTACCTCGCTGCTGAGCTTAATGATGTCCCGCCGATCAGCTACGACCTGCCACTCGAAGCGGTTACCGGCTTCGCGCCAGATTTCCACATCGTCCAGTCGGAAGGCACCGTTCAGAACGGGCTCTATGACCAGTTGAACAAAATTGCGCCAACCTATGTACTCGGCGATGAAGTCAGTAGTGACTGGCGCGCAGCCTTGCTCAAGATAGGAGAGCTGCTGAATAAGACTCCGGAAGCGGAGAAGGCCATTGCAGACTATGAACAAAAGGCGGCTTCCGCCAAAGCTGCTGTCTCTGCTGCAATCGGCGATGATTCAGTAGCCATTTTGTGGCTGGTGTCGAAGAACTTCTTCATCGTTGACGAGACCCGCAGCAGCGGTGCAGTGATGTATGGCGATCTTGGAGTGAAGCTCCCGAATCTGGTGACCGAGATTCCTGCGGAATCCAGAGCACCGTGGAATCCAATCTCACTAGAGAAATTGTCTGAGCTGACTGCAGAGCATATCATTCTGGTGAACAGTGACAAGGCAGGCGGAGCTGAGATTACAGAGGGCGCAGTCTGGAAGGGGATTCCGGCCGTCAAGGCAGGGAATGTTCACGAATTCAGTGCAGATACCAGCTGGCTGTATAGCGGTCCTATAGCCAATTCCAAAACAATTGATGATATCCTGAGCAGTTTTGTAAAATAAGTCTTTTTGTCGGCGGGAGAATAGTGCAGGCTTTTATATCCCCCGGGTATAAAAGCCTGCTTTTTTGTCTATTAACGGGTTGAACAATATTCATATCTTTGCGATAATGAAAATGAGAATGATAATCATTTGTATCCTCTATAATCCTGATAAGGAGACGGCTTATGGCTTCATCTACACATTCTACTCTACAAGCTCCTTCTGATGAAGGGAATGCACCTGTCCAGTCGAGGCCGGTTGCCGCAGCTGCTATTCTGGTGCTGGGAATAGCTGCGATCCTCTTCGGCCTGATGGTATCTGTATCGGTTGGCGCGGCGGATATCGGGCTGGCTACCGTATGGGAGGCCGTCTTCCGGTTCAATCCGGATCTGCCGCAGCATCAGGTCATCCGGGAGCTGCGAATTCCCCGGGCTGCCGCAGGAGCACTGGTCGGCGCATGCTTTGCTGTTGCCGGTGCGATTATGCAGGGGATGACCCGCAACCCGCTGGCGGATTCCGGGCTGCTCGGTCTTAATGCCGGAGCGGGTGTCGGACTGGCCCTGGCCTTTGCCTTTGCGCCTTCGTTGTCCTTCACGTACATCATGATGTATTGCTTCATTGGAGCGGCTGTGGCCTCGCTGCTGGTATTCGGCATCGGCTCACTCTCCCATAGCGGACTAACTCCGCTCCGGCTGACCCTCGCAGGTGCGGCAGTGAGTGCTATGCTGCTTGCGGTCAGCCAAGGCATCGCCATTCTGTATAGCCTCTCTCAGGATATCGCATTCTGGATGGCAGGCGGGATCGGCGGAGCGAGCTGGAAGCAGCTGCGGATTATGTTTCCTTGGGTCGCGGCAGCCCTGATCGGTTCGCTGATCCTTTCACGTTCCATTACGTTATTAAGCCTGGGCCGGGATGTTGCCGCCGGTTTGGGCCAGCGCACCCGTCTGGTACAGACCGCAGGGATGATTCTAGTGGTCATCCTCGCCGGAGCGGCGGTCTCCACCGTGGGCCCGATCGCTTTTGTCGGATTAATGGTTCCGCATATCACGCGTTATCTGGTTGGGGTGGACTACCGCTGGATTATTCCCTGCTCTGCGGTCCTTGGAAGTATCCTGGTCCTGTTTGCCGATATTGCTGCCAGAATGATTAATGCACCCTACGAAACACCGATAGGTGCCTTAATTGCGGTACTCGGTGTACCGTTCTTCATCTATCTGGCCGGTAAACGCAAGGGGGAGCTGCAATGAACAGGTTCCTGCCGTTCCCTCCGGATAAACCGCGCCGTTCAAGAGATGTCAGTATTCTGATACTGCTTGCTGCGCTTATCGTCATTCTGTTTCTGGTCAGTATGAATACCGGCTTTATGCGTTTATCGCCGTTCGAAGTTCTACATACCCTGTCCGGCAACGGAACCCGGCAGCAGCAGCTGATCCTGTTTGATTTCCGGCTGCCGCGGATAGTGATATCCCTGCTCATCGGTGCGGGCTTCGCGGTAGCCGGTTCCATTCTGCAAGGCTTGTCGCGCAATGCTCTCGCTGAGCCTTCCACACTCGGGATAAACGCCGGAGCCGGATTCGCCGTGCTGATCTTCATCTCATTTGTGCCGGCAACGACAGCCGCCCCCATCTTCGTCCTTCCGCTGCTGGCGCTGGCAGGGGCTTCGCTTACAGCCGCACTGGTCTATTTCCTGTCTTACAGGAGAGCAGACGGGCTCTCGCCGACTCGGCTTATCCTGATCGGGATTGCCGTGGGTGCCGGGATTTATGCGTTTCAGCTGATCCTCTCCTTGAGACTGGACCCGCAGAATTATCAGTTCGTGGCCATCTGGCTGGCCGGAAAAATCTGGGGCGGAGACTGGCGCTTCGTGCTGGCCCTGTTACCCTGGATAATGATCTTTGTGCCCTTCGCATGCTACAAAGCCCGGGTACTCAATGTACTGAACCTGGGTGATGAGACCTCCAAAGGACTTGGAATGCCGCTGGAGCGGGAACGTCTGCTGCTCTTGGCTGCAGCTGTTGCTCTGGCAGGCGCCTGTGTCTCGGTCAGCGGAGGGATCGGGTTTGTCGGACTGATTGCACCGCATCTTGCCCGCAGACTTGTAGGCCCGCGTCATCAGATCATGCTGCCCGTAGCCGCTTTGAGCGGTGCCCTGCTGCTGCTCACGGCAGACACTATCGGGCGCTGGATTCTGCAGCCCGCAGAGATACCTACAGGTATCGTGGTGGCGATCATCGGAGCCCCGTACTTTTTATATCTGTTGGCTAAGTCGAAGGCTTAACTATAGGTATTGATAAATGAGGTTTGCATAAAAATTAAAATTTCAAGGAGTGAAGATCATGTCGGATCGTTTAAATACGGAACAGCTGAGCATCGGATACGCGGAAGCATTGATTGTAAAGGGGCTGAATCTGTCACTGCCGACCGGGAAGATTACGGCACTCGTCGGGGCGAACGGTTCGGGGAAATCTACGATTCTTAAGACGATGGCCCGGATCATGAAGCCGAAGAGCGGCAGCGTCATGCTTGACGGGAAGTCGATCCACAACCTGTCCACCAAAGAGGTGGCCCGGCAATTGGCGATTCTGCCGCAGAATCCTACCGCCCCGGACGGCTTGACGGTATCGGAGCTGGTGGGCTACGGCCGGTACCCGCATCAGAAGGGCTTCGGCAGCCTGACGCCTGAAGACCGCAGCATTATCGCGGAGGCGATCGCAGTGACCGGAATGAACGAGTTCCATGACCGGCCGATCGACCGGCTGTCCGGCGGACAGCGGCAGCGGGCCTGGATCGCTATGGCGCTGGCGCAGCAGACGGATATTCTGTTCCTTGACGAGCCGACAACGTTCCTGGATATGGCCCATCAGCTTGAGGTTCTGCAGCTGCTGCAGAAGCTGAATGAGAAGGAAGGCCGGACGATTATAATGGTTGTGCATGATCTGAACCACGCCTCCCGGTATGCGCAGCACATGGTAGCGATCAAATCGGGCAATGTAATTAGTGAAGGCCCTCCGGTTGAAGTCATGACACCGGGAGTACTGCGTGAGGTATTCGGCATTGAGGCGGATATTGTACCTGATCCGCGTACCGGTGTGCCGCTGTGTCTACCCTACGAGCTGGCCGCATACAAGGCTGTCGGGCTATAGCTGTAGGCTTGATTAGGCAGAATTACGGAACGGAGCGTGACCGTCAGCATGAATGAATTCCTGATTCAAGAGTACAGCACCAAGTTCGATCTCCATCCTGTAGTACCGGAGGGAGCTATGTATTCCTTCAATGGAGCTGAATTGGTGGGAGCAGAAGGTATGAAGACCTTCATGGAAACGTATCGTCCGTTAATGAAGGCGCTTGACGATAAAGCTGCCGGGGCATACTTCGGCGGTTACCTCACGAATATTGCACTGGCCGTCCAGTATTCGGTTACCGGCTTCTTGTGCGTGCCGGACTTCAGTCTGGGCAATCTTAACCTTCATCTGATTCCTGCGGACGGTTACTGCCGTATTGCGTTCTCACTTAGCGAGTGGAAGCTTGAACAAGCCCCGGCAGATGAAGAGAGCCGGAAGGCTTGGCGGAATGATGTATATACCGGATTCTATCAAGCAACTGCCGGTCCTCTGATCCGCGCGGCTTCAGAGGTGAGTGGTCTTTCGCTTGGGGAAATCTGGGGCCAGCTGCCGACCAAATTCAATTATTATGTGGAGTCCTTCGCCGCAGAGCTTACAGATCCTGTTCTTCTCCACCGGATGGAGGAAGATTACGCTTATCTGAAGGACGGGCTGCCTGCCGCTGTATTCGGGATGCCACGGAATCCGTTTCAGGTCAAGGTACGGAGAATAGAGTCACTCCCAAGCCCGGAGAAGACGGTACAGATGCGCAACCGCTGCTGCATGTATTACCGGACAGAAGGCGGGCGGCTATGCTACACCTGTCCACGAATGAAGGAAGAAGAGCGGGCCGCGCGGAGGGAAGAATACCGCCGGGAGCAGGCTTCGGCCGGGGGATAGGTTATAATTGGGAATTATGAAACATAATAATGCTGTAAGCAGCTCACAAACCGGCTCCTGTCATTGACAAGGCAGCCTGTTCGTTGTTAAAGTTGGGGTTGCTGAATCATCTTTTTCAATAGAGTTAGGAGCATGAAGAATGAATATTGACAACATATATGAGGAACTGCAGCAGCTGGTCACCGCAGGCTCGCTGAAACGCCACGAGAATCTTAAGGATCTGGTATATACCCGAATGGGCGGCGACGCGGATATTTGGGCTGCTCCGATTACATATGATGAAATTCAGAGAATATCTGCCTATGCACATACTCATAATATCCCGCTTACGGTACTCGGGAATGGTTCGAACGTCATCATCCGTGACGGAGGCATCCGCGGGATCGTCCTTCAGACCTCGGATCTGACCGGGATGGGACTCCGTGACGGGCTGCTCTATGCGGAGTGCGGAGCGAAGATTATTGATGTGTCGAGGTATGCGCTGGCACAGGAGCTGACCGGGCTGGAGTTCGCCTGCGGTATCCCCGGAACGGTAGGCGGGGCTCTGTATATGAATGCCGGAGCCTACGGCGGTGAAGTGAAGGATGTGCTGCATAGCGCGCTTGTGATCGACAAGGACGGACAGCTCATTACCATGCAGGGCGACCAGCTTCAGTGGGGGTACCGCAAAAGCATCTTTGCCAGCGGAGAGTATATTGTGCTGGAGGCCCGCTTCGCGCTGCAGCCGGGTGATCCTGCCGCGATTAAGGCCTCCATGGATGAGCTGACTTATCTCCGCGAATCCAAGCAGCCGCTGGAGTATCCCTCCTGCGGCAGTGTCTTCAAGCGGCCGCCGGGCCGTTATGCCGGCCAGCTGATTCAGGAGAGCGGACTCCAGGGAACGCGTATCGGGGGCGCTGAGGTCTCACGCAAGCATGCCGGATTCATCGTCAATGCCGATAATGCCACAGCCAGCGATTATATCGGACTGATTCAGCATGTTCGTTCTACTGTCAAAGATAAATTCGATGTAGAGCTGGAGACGGAAGTGGAGATTATCGGGGAAGAATTATAATGAAATGAATAGACGTATTGAAGGCCATGGGTACACTCGCCCATGGCCTTATCTTGCCTTCCCGGAGGGTGTGCTGAATCAGCTCAAGGCAATCGAGTATACGGCTCTGTCCGTCTTCAGCTCGGCCTTGTCTTCAGCAACAGCATTCAGCTTAAGTCCGCTCACGGCAATCTCGTAGCTGGGCTGCGGAAGCGGAACCAGCTCTCCGTCAGCATTCAATGTATTTCCTGAGCCCCGGAGGATCAGCGCACTGTCCAGGTATTCATCAATTACATCCTCGGCGTTGCGGTAGTCCACGGACTCCAGAGTAAAGTGGACGGTATCGAGATCGTTCAGTTCCTGCTTGGTAATCACCAGGGTGGCTTGCTTCTGTGCTTCAAGCCAGTCGATAAGCTTCTGAACATTTTGTTCCATATAGGGTCCCATCCTTTGGTTAATAAGAGATTGTTAATTCTAAGTTACCCTTTTCCGGGCAAATGAATCCATATCCCCGGCGCCCGATTGTTTGCCGTTCTTCTATAAGGTGTAAACTACTTCTATGCACTTCTATTCTTTATTACATAACCGGGGAAGGTGAACCTGATGTGGAATGCACTAATGTGGGGCGCTATTTCCGGCTCTGCCGTATTACTCGGGGCACTGCTGGCCTTATTCCTGTCCATTCCGGGCAAGCTGATCGGCTTCATCATGGCCTTCGGGACAGGTGTGCTGATCGGGGCGGCTGCTTATGAGCTGCTGGAGGATTCTGCAAGTGACGGAGGGCTGACTCCGACGATTATCGGTTTTACCGCTGGAGCACTGGTGTTCACGCTGTTTGACTGGCTGATCTCGCGTAAAGGCGGAGCCGGACGCAAACGCTCAGCCAGAGCTTCAGGGAAGACGGAGGCTAAGGGCGGCGGATTGGCTATTTTTGCCGGAACGGTACTGGATGCCATTCCCGAGTCAATTATGATCGGCGCGAGTCTGATTGCCGGCCAGGGAGTAAGTGTGCTGCTGGTCATTGCGATCTTTATCAGTAATATTCCTGAAGGGTTATCCAGCACCGTAGGGCTGAAGCAGGATGGCTACGGCAAAAGCAAAATTATGCTGCTGTGGCTCGGTGTATTAGTAATCTCGACCCTGGCCTCAGGGGCGGGGTATACGTTCATGGATCATGCGAGCGGGTATACGGAAGCGCTGATTGCTTCTTTTGCCGGGGGAGGGATTATTGCGATGGTGTCCTCCAGCATGATGCCGGAAGCCTATGAAGATGGCGGACCGCTAACCGGATTCATCGCTGCCATGGGGCTGCTGTGCTCGCTCATTCTGGATCAGCTGTGAGGGTTGTCAAGTCTCCTGAAGTCATGGTATAGTTCAAGACGCACCATATGTGCAGTCCTAAGTATGAAGAAGAAATCTGCGCCCGCCGCGCAGGAGAGGTTCGCAAACTCCCTCTATAAAAAACTAAGACCATCTTAGTAGAGCCAGGTTTCGAAATCTCGTTCTTCTTTCCAGTTCAGGCCTTGAGCCTAGGGAAAAGAGAGGGGTTTTTTGTCATGTCAGAAGGCAGAATGAAAGAGGAAATGCAGGAGGTTACCCTGCTGGGCAACCAAGGTACGCAGTACAAGTTCGGCTATGATCCGGAGATTCTGGAGGCGTTCGATAACAAGCATCCCGGCCGCGATTATTTCGTCAAATTCAACTGCCCGGAGTTCACCAGCCTGTGTCCGGTTACGGGACAGCCGGATTTCGGTGTGATGTACATCTCGTACATTCCCGATATCCGCATGGTGGAATCCAAATCGCTGAAGCTCTATCTGTTCAGCTTCCGCAACCATGGAGATTTCCACGAAGACTGTGTCAACATTATTATGAATGATCTCATCTCGCTGATGGAGCCCCGCTATATTGAAGTCTGGGGCAAGTTCACGCCGCGCGGCGGCATCTCCATTGATCCTTACTGCAACTGGGGGCGTCCGGGAACCAAATATGAGGCTATGGCCGAGCACCGGCTGGTCAACCATGACCTGTATCCCGAGAAAGTGGACAACCGTTAATCCAGTGAAGTTATGCTCACAGAGCAATAGGAGGAGAGAATTTACGATGAATACAAAAGCACTGGTCGTCTTCAGCGGCGGCCAAGACAGCACCACCTGCCTGGCGTGGGCTTTGCAGCAGTTTGAAGAGGTTCAGGTGGTTACTTTTAATTATAATCAGCGTCATGCGGCTGAGATTGAGGTGGCCCAGGCCATTGCCGCGAAGTTCGGCGTGAAGCAGCATATTCTGGATCTGGGGCTGCTGAACCAGCTGGCCCCGAACGCTTTGACCCGCGATGATATTGAGATCACCGCCGGTGAAGGGGAGGAGCTGCCCAGCACGTTCGTGGATGGCCGGAACCTGCTGTTCCTGTCCTTCGCGGCGATTCTCGCCAAGCAGCTGGGGTACGCCAACATCATCACGGGCGTCTGCCAGACAGACTTCAGCGGGTACCCGGACTGCCGGGATGTATTTGTGAAATCGCTCAATGTCACCCTCAACCTGTCGATGGATTACGAGTTCGTGATTCACACGCCGCTGATGTGGATGGACAAGAAACAAACGTGGAAAATGGCCGATGAGCTGGGCCAGTTCAACTATATCCGGGAGCAGACGCTAACCTGCTATAACGGGATCATCGGCAGCGGCTGCGGCACCTGTCCGGCTTGCCTGCTGCGCCAGCGCGGCCTGGAGCAATATGAGGCGGAGCGCCGGGAGGCGGGATTATAATGCTAGGCGAAGTATCGGTCTGCAAAATATTCACCTTCGATGCTGCCCATCAGCTCATCGGGCATAAGGGCAAATGCTGCAACGTGCATGGGCATACCTACAAGCTTGAGGTGGTGCTGAAGGGCGTTCCGTCCGCTCTGGCAGGCCAGTCGGATGAGGGGTTCGTCGCTGATTTCAGCGACATCAAAGAGATGGTGAAGCAGGCGGTCGTGGACCGGCTGGATCATGCTTTTCTGGCTATGGGCAATGAGCCTGTGCTGGAGACTCTGATGGCAACCGGCTCCAAGGTAGCGCTGCTCTCCTTCCGGACGACGGCTGAGAACATGTCCGCTTATATTGCCTATGAGCTGAAGAAGGCCGCCCTGCCGGTCTATTCGGTTAAGCTATGGGAGACTCCAACCTCTTGGGCGGAGGTGCTGGCTGAAGATATTCCTGATGAGGGGCCGGCTTACCGTCTGTATGGAGGCTGCGACGATGAGTAAGATTCCGGTCATTGAAATGTTCGGTCCGACGATTCAGGGCGAAGGGGCGGTCATTGGCGTCAAAACAATGTTCGTCCGCACCTACGGCTGCGACTACCGCTGCGGCTGGTGTGATTCCGCCTTCACCTGGGACGGCTCAGCCAAAGATAAAGTGACGATGCTGGAGCCGCAGGAGATTCTCTCCGGGCTGCTGGAGCTGGCCGGGGAGAACTTCAATTGTGTTACCATCTCCGGGGGCAATCCCGCGCTGATCGGGGAGGCGATGGGTGAATTCATCTCATTGCTCCATGAACGGGGCATCCAGGCGGCTATTGAGACCCAGGGCAGCCGGTGGCAGGATTGGTTCAGCGAGGTTGATGTGCTGACCATCAGTCCGAAACCGCCAAGCTCCGGGATGAAGACCGACTGGGATAAGCTGGACGAGATTATGGGTAGAGTGGCTAACAACGGCAAGGCTGCACATAGTCTGAAGGTGGTTATATTTGACGGGGAAGATTATGAATATGCCCGGAAGGTGCACTTCAAGTACCCGGAGGTTCCGCTGTTTCTTCAGCCGGGCAACGATAATGTCACCGAGGAAGGCGACATATCGGGCCGCCTCTTGGGCCGGCTGGAATGGCTGTTCAACCTGGTCATTGCCGACCCGCAGATGAACCGTGCCCGCGTCCTGCCGCAGCTTCATGCGCTGATCTGGCATAATAAGCGGGGGAAATAAGGCTGGCACATGATATATGGAATGAAGACCGAGCTTCCGCAATGCGGAGGTCCGGTCTTTTTCGTATGGTCCCCCGGTCCGCCTACTCTTCCTTCGGAGTGCTTGCATCCAATTCCTTTATCCTGGTGATCCCGGATACGCTTCCAGAGTGAGTTATCAGTTATAATATTAGGGAGTATTAGTGCTTAAATGCCATGATTACAGCATATGGAGGAGGGAATGTAATGGAATTCAAAAGCCCGCAGATTAATCTGTATGTCACAGATTTAGACCGTTCAAGAACATTTTATGAGAAGCTAGGGTTTAAGTTGACTTTCACTGCGGAAATAGAGGGTGAAGCCGTGCATCATGAACTTGTGCTGGATGGCTTCAAGCTGGGGCTGGCCAGCAGGACTTCAGCGAATAAGGTGCATGGGCTGACGCCTGGAACCAATACTGGCAGCGAGCTGGCTCTGTGGACAGAGGATACGGATCTGGCGCTTCAATACCTGCTGGAGAACGGCGGTACACTTCTGTCGGCAGCACATGATTTCCTGGATGATCTGCGGTCCGCATGGATAAGTGATCCGGACGGCAATCCGGTCCAGCTGGTATGCAGACGCTTGGCGCCGGAATTGTGATGAAGCGTTCAGAACAGGAGATCGTATCCCCATGAACCAAGTGATTAATGCCATGAAGCCAATCCGCCGGTCCAAGCTGAGGATGTTTGCCGGCAAGCGCTATTTTACCTGGAAAAGATACTGGAAATGGATCACTGCACGCAGCATTCTCGCCAAAGAACAGCTTACAGAAGCACTGCCCTATGAAGCAGCCAGCCACGCGACACCGCTAATGCGGAAACTGCGCAATGTGGATATGCAGCTTCAATACAACAAAGTAACAAACCTGCGCCTCGCGGTCGCAAGACTTGACGGCCTCGTGATTCACCCCGGCGAGACCTTCTCCTATTGGCGCAGGATCGGCAAGCCGACGAGGAGAAAAGGTTACCTGGACGGCATGGTCCTGCATTATGGCGGTTTCCGTTCCGGTACAGGCGGAGGACTCTGCCAGCTCTCCAATCTGATCTATTGGATGACGCTTCATACTCCGCTGACGGTTACCGAACGGCACCGGCACAGCTATGATGTTTTCCCCGACGAGCAGCGGACCCAGCCTTTTGGCAGCGGGGCTACCTGTGCTTATAACTATCTGGATCTCCAGCTTAGAAACGATACACAGCATACGTACCAGCTTAAGCTGTATTTGGATGAGACCCATCTTCATGGAGAATGGCGTTGTGACGGACAGCAGCTCTACAACTACGAAGTGTACGAGGAGGGTCATCGCATCAGTCTGGAGCCTTGGGGCGGTTACATCCGGCGCAATGCGATCCGCCGCCGGGTACTGACGCATGCCGGTGAACTGGCGGACGACGAGGCGGTGGCGGAGAATCATGCGCTGATGATGTATTCACCGCTACTACGCGGATAAATCTTGAGGATTCGGGGGTATAACATAGTAGAGCGTGGAATTTAGCAGCCTGCTAAATTTATAATCCTACTACCGAAGGAGTGACCCCAACTATGAAGGCAGTAACCTACCAGGGTAAAAAGAAGGTCGAGGTTAAGGAAGTCGCCGATGCGCGGCTGGAGAAGAAGGATGATATCATTGTACGAATTACCTCAACGGCCATTTGCGGATCGGACCTGCATATCTATAATGGAGAAATTCCCGGCATGCATGATGATTACATTATCGGGCATGAGCCGATGGGGATTGTTGAAGAGATCGGTCCGGAGGTGACCAAGGTGAAGAAGGGGGACCGGGTGATTATCCCTTTTAATGTAGCCTGCGGACAGTGTTACTTCTGCCAGCATGAGATGGAGAGCCAGTGTGATCACGCCAATGAGGCCAAGGATACCGGCGGTTATCTGGGCTATTCCGATTCTTATGGCGGTTTCGCGGGAGGACAGGCTGAGCTGCTGCGTGTGCCTTACGGCAATTTCGGACCTTTTGTCGTCCCGGAGGATGCTGAAATGGAGGATGAGAAGCTGCTGTTCCTCTCGGATATTGTGCCTACCGCCTGGTGGGGCGTCGAGAATGCCGGGGTAAAGCCTGGGGATACGGTGATTGTGCTTGGCTGCGGTCCGGTCGGCCTGCTGACTCAGAAGTTCGCCTGGATGAAGGGCGCCTCCCGTGTCATTGCTGTAGACCATATCCCTTACCGGCTGCAGCACGCGAAGCTGACCAATAATGTGGAGATTGTGAATTTTGAAGAAACGAAGGACGTTGAGCTGTACCTGAAGGAAATCACACGCGGCGGGGCGGATGTGGTCATTGACTGTGTAGGCCTCGATGCCAAGAAGACGGTTGTAGAAAAAGTAGAGACCGCCTTAATGCTACAGGGCGGTTCCCTGGGCGCTTTCCGCATCGCGTCAGAGGTAGTCCGCAAGTTCGGTACCATTCAGCTTGTGGGAGTATATGGGCTGAACTATAACCTGTTCCCGCTCGGTCATCTGTTTGAACGCAATATTACGCTGAAAATGGGACAGGCACCGGTCATTCATTACATGCCTCAGCTGTATAAGATGATTAAGGAGAATAAGTTCGATCCCACAGATATCATCACCCACCGGCTGCCGATCAGCAGAGCGGAGCATGGGTATAAGGTATTTCAGGAGAAGGAAGAGGACTGCATCAAGGTAGTGCTTAAGCCGTAGGCTGGAGCAGCTTACACAGGATATAGACTGATAAAAGGCAAGGAACCTGTCTTTGGGCGGATTCCCTGCCTTTATTCGTGAAAATATGCTGCTTTTTTCGGCAAATTGCGTTAAATTAACATAATGAGTCTTACAACCAATGAAGGGGCGTTCTGCTATGCGTACCAACAAACCGCCCGTTCCTGTTCCTCTGCTGATGGTGATCGGAATTGTGGCTATTTCATTCTCTTCGATCTTCATTAAATGGTCGTCTGCTCCAGTGTCGGTCCAAGGGATGTACCGGCTGCTGTTCACCTCGCTGCTGATGCTGCCGTTCGCCCGTCCTTATAGCGGCGCAGCTTGGGCGCTGCGGCTGAAGGATTGGCTGCTGCTCGGAGTCTCCGGTGTAATGCTGGCCCTTCATTTCCTGCTCTGGATGGGCTCGCTGAATTATACTTCGGTGGCCAGCTCGACGATGATCATGGCCTTGGAGCCGTTATTCATTATGCTCGGTGCATACATACTGTATAAAGAGCGAAACAGCCTCTCTGCCATGCTGGGTATGGCTATTGCCATTTTCGGGGTAGTCTTTATCGGCTGGGGTGATATTGGGCTGTCCGCCGAGAATCTGAAGGGTGATATGTTATCGGTGGGCGGAACGGTTGCTGTAGCGGCACATCTGCTGATCGGACAGAAGCTGGTGGCACGTATGCCCTCGTATCTGTACAGCCTGATTGTGTTTATCTCTGCGGCTATCGTATTTGCCATCTATAATCTCATCACCGGCACGGCGTTCTTCGATTATCCGGCCCGGGAATGGGGCATCTTTGTCCTGCTGGCGGTAGTGCCCACTGTCTTCGGCCATATTCTGTTTAACTGGCTGCTGCAATATGCATCGGCAACTACCGTCTCGATGAATATTCTCGGAGAGCCTGTCGGCGCAAGCATTCTCGCGTTCCTGCTGCTGGGTGAGCAGCTCAGTCGTCTACAGTGGGCGGGAGGCGTGCTGGTAATGGCCGGGCTGGGCGTCTATCTGTATGCCGGGCGCAGGAAGGCGGCCAAGCTTCAGGAAAGTCTGCCGAATGCGTCATAAGGGCAGCACCGTGGCTTTGATTAACTAGAACATAACTAAAGGGGTAACGAGCAATGAATGAACAAGATCAGAATGAGAACGAACCCGCAGGACTGAACGGCGGGGCTGCTCCTTCCAGTGAAGAATTGTGGAATGAGGATACTTATGCAGCCTGGACGGCCCGGTTCGGAACCCCTGCCGAGGCAGCGGGGAAGCTGGCTGCAGATCCTGCTGGGAAGCTGTTTCCGCTGAACCGCTATTTCGGTGAAGTGAAGGGCCGCAGGATCATGAATCTGATGGGCTCGAACGGCATGAAGGCCGTGGCGCTCGGGCTGCTTGGGGCGGAAGTCACCGTAGCCGATTTCTCGGAGGCCAATGCCCGGTATGCGAATGAATTGGCGCAGGCGGCTGGGGTACAGCTGACCTATATCGTGTCGGATGTACTAGCATTGCCGGAAGCTGTGCTCGACAACACCTATGATCTGGTATTTGCGGAGATGGGGATTGTGCATTATTTTACCGACTTGGCTCCGTTCATGGCTACAGTACAGCGTCTGCTGGCACCGGGCGGGACGTTCGTCCTGCGGGATTTCCATCCGGTAACGACGAAGCTGATCTCCTCCAAGGGTTCAACAGCCAAGGTGCGTAAGCATAAGGTAAGCGGAGATTATTTCGATACGGCGCTTGAAGAGAAGCAGGTGTCTTATTCCAAATACATGCCTTCTCCAGGAGTGGCGTCAGAAGCAGACAAGCCGAATACAGTCTACTGGCGGCGCTGGACACTGGGCGAGATTGTTACGGCAGCTGCGGCTGGTGGACTGATCATACAGGAGCTGGCAGAGGAGCCTAACCTATCGTCGGATGTGTATGATAAAGGAATTCCTAAGACCTTCACCCTAGTAGCACACAAAAAATAAGCTTCACTTCAGACGGTATCTTGGCCGCGCAGTTACATTCCTGCGCGGCGGGGATACCGTTTTGTTTTGTATATCCGCCTGTTGTTGGATCAGTCACCAGCCGCCATCTCCGCAAAAGCCTTCTGCAATGGAGAAAGTGTATAATCCTTGCGCCAAGCCAGCACAAACGCTCCGTCTCCGGGATGAATTCCCGGCAGCCCGGCATAAGCAAGACGCCCCGCAGCAACCTCGGCGGCAATCCCCGATTTAGAGAAGACACCCACCATTCCGCCTGTATACAGCATGCCTTTGACAGCCTCCGGCGAGCCCAGGACCGCATGATTCCATACTCTAACGTTATTCAGCTGTGTCCATTGGTCGGAGATTCCGCGCAGGTAGGAGGCGGCTTCATGCTGAACCCAAGGCTCGCGCGCTACATCTTGAGCGGTAAGCTCCGGCAGAGCGGCCAACGGATGCTCTGGCGCAAACACCAGCACCGTCTCATCCGGGGCGATCACTTGGGTGTGGAAGGAATCATCCTGGCCTTCCGCACTATGCAGCACTGCGAGCTGGATCTCCCGGCTGCGCAAGCGCTCCCGGATGACGTCATCCGGGAGCACGGACAAGAAGACATCAATCCCGTTATGCTGCGCTGTGAATTGAGACAGCAGTTTGGGCACAAGATAACTTGCAGGGATATCACTGGCGGTAAGCTCCAGATTCCCTGAAGCCAGCGAGGTGAACTGCTTAACGGTCCGCTCCGCTTCTGCGGTCAGCGAGACAATGCGGACAGCATATTGATACAGGGCGCGTCCGGCATCCGTCAGCAGGACCCGGCCGCTCCGGTACTGGAACAGGGAAGCGCCAAGCTCGCTCTCCAGACTCTTCATGTGGAAGGAGACGGTAGGCTGCTTAAGATCCATCTCGGCGGCTACATCTGTTACTTTTTTATATTTTTCAATGAGGACTAAGATTTGTAACTTTACAAGGTTCATGAAGATTCCTCCGTGGATGTAGCAATAAGCTGCTGATTGTTGATTCAATATAGAATATATCTATAACACTATACAAATTATATTATAACTTTTATCTTCCGTTTTACAAACTCAGGACTTTTATCTAACGAACGGGCCCTAGAATAAGAAGAGTCAAGAGACGCCAATAGAAATGCAATCATGCTTCCCAAGCGAGTTTTGTACGAAGCAGGACAGAATGCAGCAGGGCACTCACCAAACCTTAGGAGGAACAAAAACAATGCAATTCAGAAAATCGTGGATCATGGCTTTGGCTCTTACAAGTGTAGTAGCACTTTCGGCATGCGGTAACGGGGGAAATAAAGCGACAACCAATAACGGAGGGAATACACCGGCTGCAACAAATACAGAAACCAGTAGCGGTGCTAAATTAAGCGGTTCGATCCTGGCTTCAGGCTCCACAGCCCTTCAACCTCTCGTAGAGCAGGTAGCTGAGTCATTCATGAATGCCAATGCAGGCGTGGACATTCAGGTTCAAGGCGGCGGCAGCGGAACAGGACTGACACAAGTTTCTGAGAAGCAAGTAGATATCGGGAACTCGGACGTATTCGCAGAAGAGAAGCTGAAGGATGCGGCTAAAGCGGCTGAGCTTGTGGATCATCAGGTGGCTGTTGTAGCGATTGCGGCAGTAAGTAATCCGGCAGCAGGCGTTGACAGTCTGACCAAGCAACAGCTGGTTGATATCTTCACCGGCAAAATTACGAACTGGAAAGACGTTGGCGGTGCCGACCAAGCGATCCAGATCATCAACCGTCCGGCAAGCTCAGGTACACGTGCTACCTTCGAAAGCTTTGCCCTTGGCACCAAAACGGAAGATCAGAAGGGTTCGATCCAAGAGGATTCTTCCGGTACGGTTAAGAAAATGATCGGCGAAACGCCGGGCGCTATCGGTTACCTGGCACTGTCCTACCTGGATGATTCCGTAAAAACACTGAATTACGACGGTGTTGAGCCTTCTGTAGATAATGTAATTGCCGGTAAATATCCGGTGTGGGCTTACGAGCACATGTACACCAATGGTGAGCCGAATGAAACGGTAAAAGCTTTCCTCGACTACTTCCTGACGGACGAAGTGCAGACGGGCGACGTAGTAGAGCTTGGCTACATCCCGGCTTCCAAAATGCAGGTATCGCGTGATGTTGCAGGAACCGTAACCCCTAAATAATATTCACGGCTTCACTAAGTACCATCCATTAGAACTTCAGTGTGATTAGAGGCGGATACTTTCTGCCTCTCTTTTCACTTTAGAAAGAGGGAGCAACTTGAGGGTGAAATCAAAAAATACGCGGCTTGAAAAACATCATATAGAGAATTTAGTCGGACGCATTTACATGTCCTTTTGCGTGCTGCTATTGGTTGTCATTATTGTATCCATGGTCTATTTCGTAGCCTCCAAAGGGATTGCCAACTTTGTTAACGGTGAAGTGAAGATTTCTGAATTCCTGCTGGGCACCAAATGGGCGCCTGAAGCCGATACGCCTTCCTACGGAGCATTTCCCTTCATCTCCGGGTCGTTCCTGGTTACCCTGCTTGCTGCGCTGATTGCGAGTCCGCTCAGCATATGCGCTGCGCTCTTCATGACGGAGATTGTTCCGGGCTGGGGCAAAAAGCTGCTGCAGCCGGTCATTGAGCTGCTGTCAGGTATTCCATCCGTCGTCTATGGATTCGTTGGTTTAAGCGTCATTGTGCCTTTTCTGCGGGATACGTTGCCCGGTCAGGGCATCGGGGTTGCTGCAGGCGCGCTAGTGCTGTCGGTCATGATTCTGCCGACCATTACCAGCGTGGCTGCAGACGCGCTTGCTTCTTTGCCGCAAAATTTGAAAGAGTCTTCCTTTGCGCTCGGTGCCACACGCTGGCAGACGATTTCCCGGGTCATTCTCCCGACGACCTTTCCGGCTATTATGACAGGGGTTGTACTTGGTATGGCCCGTGCATTCGGCGAGGCCCTTGCCGTACAGATGGTTATCGGTAACGCACCCTTCATACCACACTCATTGTTCGAGTCTGCATCCACGCTCACCAGTGTAATTACGCTGGGCATGGGGAATACGACGATGGGTTCACCGCAGAACAACGCGCTATGGAGTATGGCGCTGGTGCTGATGCTGATGACCTTTGTATTCGTACTGCTGGTAAGAATGCTCGAAAGGAGGAATAAAATTTGAAGCCGAGAACTGCTGACAAAGTAGCCACTGCCGTTATCGTAACATTTGCATTACTCATTGTAGCCATCCTGATTAGCTTGCTCGGATATATCCTGATCCGCGGGATGAATCACATCAGCTGGGACTTCCTGACTTCCGCACCGCAGAAGATCCGCGCAGGCGGAGGGGTCGGGCCACAGCTGTTCAACTCTTTGTTCCTCCTGGTGCTGACCCTGATTATCACCGTGCCGCTGGGGCTGGGTGCAGGAATCTTCATGGCTGAGTATGCCCGTCCCGGCAAGCTGACGAACTTCATACGTCTGGTTGTGGAAGTATTGTCTTCCTTCCCTTCAATTATCGTCGGCCTGTTCGGCCTCTTGTTAATCGTCAACACCTTCAATCTCGGATTCTCTCTGATCTCCGGAGCACTCGCGCTAACCTTCTTCAACCTTCCGCTGATGGTGCGGATCACAGAGCAAGCGTTCCGTACAGTGCCTAAGCAGCAGAAGGAAGCGGGGTTCGCACTCGGTTTATCCAAATGGAAAATCGTGACCTCGGTATTGCTCCCGGTAGCTCTGCCGACCATTATTACCGGTACGATCCTCTCGGCCGGACGCGTGTTCGGGGAAGCAGCAGCGCTGATGTTCACAGCGGGGATGAGCAGTCCGCGCCTGGACTTCAGCAACTGGAACCCGCTTAGCCCTTCCTCACCGCTTAATCCGTTCCGTCCGGCGGAGACGCTGGCGGTGCATATCTGGAAGGTCAACAGTGAAGGGCTGGCACCGGATGCGCTGCAGATTGCAGCAGGCGCTTCGGCCGTGCTGGTACTGACCGTACTGATCTTCAATCTGGCTGCACGTTACTTCGGCAGATTCATCTACCGCAAGCTCACCGCATCTAAGAGAATGAACTAGACTTGGATCAGCACAATTTCAATAAAAGTCTGTAGGAGGAATAGAAGATGGGAATAGCGGAACCAGTGGTGCGTGAATCGTTTCAAACAGAGGAACTCAGTATTTTTTATGGCACATATGAGGCGGTAAAAGGGATCAGCCTTCCGTTTGCCCAGAATACGGTAACCGCACTGATTGGCCCGTCGGGCTGCGGTAAATCTACCTTCCTCCGGTCACTCAACCGGATGAATGACGATATTTCCGGCTCTACAACCAAAGGCAGCATCTGGATTGACGGAATTGATATTAATGCTTCAGGAACCGATGTAATCAAGCTGCGGCAAAAGATCGGTATGGTCTGGCAGAAGCCGAACCCCTTCTACAAATCGATCTATGACAATATCGCCTTTGGCCCGAAATACCACGGGGTTAAGGGCAAACAGGCCCTGGACGAGATCGTGGAGAGCAGCCTGCGCCGCGCCGCCTTATGGGACGAGGTCAAAGACCGCTTGAAGGACTCGGCACTGGCGCTCTCCGGCGGACAGCAGCAGCGTCTGTGTATCGCCCGGGCACTGTCGGTGAACCCGCAGATTCTGCTGCTCGATGAGCCGGCTTCGGCGCTTGATCCCGTATCGACCGGCAAGGTGGAGGAGCTGATTAAGGAGCTGAAGGAGGAGCTGCGCATCGTTATCGTGACCCATAACATGCAGCAGGCTGCGCGGATCTCGGATTATACAGCGTACTTCTATCTGGGCTCCCTTGTCGAATATGACAAGACCGAGAAGGTATTCACCAACCCGGAGAATCAGATGACTCAGGAATACATTATGGGCCGTTTCGGCTGAGGCATAGAGATCACAGGACACCATCCATTGCGGGTGGTGTTTTTTTATAAATATAGAATTTATATATTGCACACGATAACTTATTCTTGCAAAACTAATGTAATTAGTTTATATTTTAACTAATGACATTAGTTTTGAGGAGGATTCTTATGAGAGTGACGCAAGAGGGTGATTTGTATCAGCTTACCTGGCTGCCGCGAATATTTCCGGTGAATTGCTACCTGGTGGAAGAAGAGCAAGGACTTACTTTAATAGATGCGGGGATGTCCTATAGTCTGCAAGGGATTCTGAATCAGGTTGCCAAGCTTGGTAAGCCGCTGACCCGGATTATTCTCACTCATGGTCATATGGATCATGTCGGGGCGCTCGATGCGCTCAAGAAGCGGGTTCCGGACGCCAAGGTCTATATCTCGGAGCGGGATGCGGCGCTATTGGCCGGTGACCGCTCACTTAGAGCCGATGAGCAGCAGACCCCTATCAAGGGCAGCGTACCCGGCAAAATAGGTACCAGACCCGATGTACTGCTGCATGACGGTGATACCATCGGCTCCCTGACCGCGATCAGTACTCCCGGACATACTCCGGGATCAATGTCTTTCCAGGATCAGCGCAGTGGAGCCCTGATTGTCGGAGATGCGTTCCAGACCTTCCGGGCAACGGCAGTCTCCGGCAAGAAGGTCCCCTGGTTTCCTTTTCCGGCCATGGCGACCTGGAGTCTGGATCAGGCGCTGAGGAGTGCGTACAAGCTGATTGATCTAGCCCCTACCATACTGGCTGTAGGCCACGGAGATCTGCTGAGGGAACCGGTAGAGGCTATGAAGCAGGCGGCGGAAGAGGCTGGGAAGCTAATTGGGGAAGGAGCACATGTGCATGGCTAGAGCAGGACTGGATACACACACGCTGGTACTGGCCGCAGCAGAGCTGGCAGACGCGCACGGAATGGAGGAAGTTACGCTTGCTGCGCTGGCCGCCAAGCTGGGCGTTCGTTCTCCGTCGCTCTATAATCACATTAACGGACTCCCGGGGTTGCGCACTCTGCTGGCGGTGCATGGTCTGGAGCGGCTCTATGAGGTCATGTCTGCGGCAACGGAAGGGGTCAGTGGAGAGGCTGCGGTTCATGCCATGAGCCAGGCCTATATTGGATTCGCCAGGCAGCATCCGGGACTGTACCAGACGACCCTAAAAGCACCGGAGCAGGGAGATACCACTCTGGAAGCGGCAGGCGGGAAGATCCTGTCACTGATCCTCCAGGTGTTATCCGGCTTCGGATTAGACGAGGAAGGGAAGCTGCATGCCGTCCGGGGACTACGGAGTATTCTGCACGGCTTCTCGACTCTGGAGCAACAAGGCGGCTTCGGAATGCCGCTGGACCTAAGTGTCAGTCTTACCAGGCTGATCCGCACTTATATTGCCGGAATCCGCTGTATGGGAGCGGAAGCAGACAGCCCGGAATGAAATAAAGAGCAATCTCCAAGTGAGGTTGCTCTTTTGGTTACGGCTTATTTTGCCTAACGGTGTAGACGCAGTTTCTTCCTCCCTTTAGGATGTACTCCCCCCGTTCAATATGAACATCATCCCCTAGAACCGTTTGGAATAAATGTAACTCATTCTTACATAACCCGGTACACACAGCAGCAGCTTCACAGATCGGACAATGCTTCTCGATGAATAAGAGACTGCCATCCTCCTGCTCCTTAACCTCGGCCATATAACCTTCATGGGTGCGAATCTCGGCCAGTTTCTCCAATTTCTCTCTAACCTCCGCTGCGGCGCCAAGATGCTGAAGATATTGTTTCTGCATTTTTTTATTTCGAACATCCAGCAGCTTGTCCAGCCCTTCATTGCCAAAAGCTTCCTTCATCGAATGGATGAGACTGATGGATAAATCCGAATATCCGCTTGGGAAAAAACGATTAGCCGCGGGAGTTAATATCCACAGCTTGGTGGGGCGGCCCATGGGACGGGCCTCTACCACATTCGTAACCAGTCCTTCTTCTTTCAGTGTATTCAAATGCTGACGAATAGCCATTCCAGACAACGAAAATTGAGAGGAGAGTTCCACAACATCCATGCCTCCGCGCTCCTTCAACAGATCAATGATCGCTCTTCGGGTACTGGTGGAGACATCCTTTTTGATTTGATTCCGGCTCATGGTGCACCTCCTTTTTGAAGCAACTGAATCTACATCTCTCCCTACATTTTAAACAAAAATGTTGACAAAGTCAAAGCTGGACTGTAGCGTAGACATTATAAACCAAAATGTTTACTAAGTATCCGGAACTATGAACTTACACCAAAGGGAGCGGCTCTTGCTACATTCATACCCTGTTTAATCGAATGGGGTACCACAAACTAAATTAGGCTTGTACAGGAGGAATGAAGATGAACGTTGAAATTAGTGAGCGGGCATCAGAGAAAATCGCCGAAATCTTATTGAGCGCAAATACCCGGGATTCTTTTCTTAGAGTAGGTGTTGAAGAAGGGGGATGCAGCGGATTGTCTTATACACTTGTGTTGGATGAGCAGCACACAGAGGAGGATATGGTATTCAATAAAGATAAATTCAGTATAGTCGTTCACACGAAGAGCATCCCCTTTATTGATGGTCTTGAAATTGACTATGAGGAAAGCGGAATGATAGGCGGATTCACTATGAATAACCCTAATGCCAAAGTCTCCTGTGGATGCGGGGCCAGTTTTAGAATGGCTAACTATCGGGGTGAAGTTAAAAAATGTGATTAATTTTTAAACAAAATCTCCTATTGAGCATCGTTCAGGAAGTGAATTTGCTCATTTATAGTGATAAGCTTAATCTGGTGTACAAGCCAGATTGAACTAGGAGGCGGAATTACGTGGGCAGAACAGAGAAGCATGAAGGCGTGACAACCTTTGAGGAGATGGCTGAGGTTGTCGGCAGGCTGGGAATTGTACCGCTGGCGTCCCTGATCCCCGAGCATCCGTCCGTGAACGGGCTGACGCTGGCAGAGAATTGGCATACCGATACAGAGCTGGACCCTTGGGGATGGCGGGTCAGATTTCCCGGAGAAGGGTTAGCGGGATACGGAAAATTCATCAAGAAAAAAGCTGTCCTCGTCTCCCGCGGGTGGCTGCCGGCTTATCTCGCAGCGGCCGGGCCTCAGCGGTCTCTGGAAGAACGGTATGAGAGCGGTCTTGCCACTAGAGAAGCGCTGACGCTGCTGCAGATTATCCGGGCCAAAGAAGGGATAGAGACACGCCAGCTGCGTTCGATGGCCGACCAGCTGCGTTCGATGGCCGATATGAAAGCCAAGGAGAAGAAAACAGCGTTTGACAATGCTGTAACGGAGCTGCAAGGGTCAATGGACATTGTGATCTCGGGAGTCAAGCAGCGGCTGAATGCGGACGGGGAGCCGAACGGGTGGAACAGTACCTCGTTTGAAACTGCGGGGCACTGGATGAAGGAAGCGGGAATCCAGCCCTTCGAAGGAACCAGGGAAGAGGCGGTCGCGTGGCTGCGTTCCGGAATGGACGGTAGCTGGGCACCGGAGGCCATTGCCTGGATCAGCAAAGTGCACGGCTGGAAATAAAAGTGCAGGGCTGAAAAAAACGATAACGGCAGTCTCCGGGTTTATCCCGGGGGCTGCTTTTTTTAGCTTCTACTTGAAGAAATAAAAACGGCTAATCCATCTCCCGCAGGAACAGACTGGCCGTAAGCGCTTACGAAACTGCTTGTATGATGAAGCTGGAGCAAGCTTATAGCATAGGGGCGAGGTAGGCAATCAGGAAATACAAGAAGCCGAACAGCAGCATAATATAGGCGGTATACTTGATTGCGTCGGAGGCCACGATACTTAAGTCTTTGGGAGCCTGGACTTCCAGACGTTCCTGTTCAGTCGAATCCACTTCCTGGTTATAAGAATCTTTCATCGGGATTCCCTCCTAATATAAGTGTTTTGGTAAGCATAAGCTTCCTTAGTCGCTTCGGCCAATTGGCAACTGGCATTGGAAGCATACGCAATAAGTTTGGTGTGCGGGACTTGTAAATACTCTTCTTAATTGTATTGTGACATATTTGTGAATTAAATTCAACAATATTGTGAATATTTTTGGACACAACTTCAAATTTGGGCGCAAACCAAGACAAACAGCCACCCCGGGTCCAGAGGCGGCTGTTTGTTTTTGATGTGAAAATCAGGATAGTATGTCTATTGTACTTTGTACATTAGCTGATCTCTTAAAGCCCCGGAAAAATGAATCTATTGCACTCTGTACACTAGAATTTTGTGAAAAGGGGGTTTTTTAGGCCATTATCCGGAAATCTATTGTAGGAAATACAACAGAAGGTGTCAAAGCAGGCTATTCAGCAAATTCTATTGCAGGAAATGCAATTACACCAAAAGCCCCGCCAGTCTCATATGAGAACGACGGGGCCATCTTACCAGATTACAGGTGCACAGGCTTAAGCCCAGTCCCCGTTACGGAAGACGGGTTCTGCCGAACCGTCATCGGCAATCCCGTCGATATTCATCTCCGGCGAGCCCATCATGAAATCGACATGAGTAAGGCTCTGGTTCATGCCCCGCTCGGCCAGTTGTTCCTTGGTCAGGTTGATGCCATCCTGCAAGGTGAAGGCGTAGGAAGCACCAAGTGCCAGATGGCAGGAGGCATTCTCGTCATACAGCGTCGTGTAGTAGAGAATACCGCTCTCCGAGATCGGGGAATGGAAGGGCACGAGAGCTACTTCACCGAAGTAGGCTGCACCTTCATCCATAGCCAGCAGGGAAGCTAAGGCATCCTGGCCGACCTCTGCGGTATAGTCAGTGACTTTACCGTTCTCCAGGGTCAGGGTGAAGCGGTCGATGATGTTGCCGCCATAGCTGAGCGGCTTCGTGCTGCGGACAGTGCCGTTCGCTCCGGTCTTCAGCGGAGCGGTGAATACTTCCTCCGTCGGAATGTTCGCCAGGAAGGACATTCCGCGGCTGTTCACCGCACCGGCCTGACACCAGATATGGCCTTCAGGCAATTCGATCGTCAGATCGGTGCCCGGAGCAGTGTAATGCAGCTTGCGGTATTTCTTGGCGTTCAGGAGTTCACAGCGCTGCTTCAGTCCGGCCAGATGGCTGCTCCAGGCTTGCAGCGGATTCTCCTGATCGGCGCGTACAGCCTTGAAGATGGCGTCCCAGAGCAGTTCAATCTGCTTCTCCGGTGCAGCGTCAGGGAATACTTTGGCTGCCCAGGATGGGGAAGGGAAGGCGAGGCCGCTCCAGCTGACATGGTTAGCCATCAGCATCTCACGGTAAGCGGTCATAGCCTGGCCGGCCGTCTTCTGATGGTCGGCGATCCGGCTGGCCTCTACGCCGCTCAGCAGATCCGGGTTCGCCGAGATAATCGTCAGGAACGCAGCGCCGTTCCGCGCCAGGTCCTCTAACTCATCGGCCTGCCACTTCGGCGGCTCCAGGAAGCTCTCGGAAGGCGCAAGATCATAACGGGTGCGGGTGACGAATTCATCGGAATAGTTAACCTTAACGAGCTTCGCGCCTGCTTCATAGGCTTGTCGTACGATCAGGCGGACTAGTTCGGCCGATACAATATCCGCATTGACGACGAGCGTTTGGCCGGGTTGAATATTAACGCCGATTTTTACAGCGAGCAGTGCGTAATTCTCCAGCTTTTGTGTGAAATCCAGCATGGGTTCAGCTCCATTCATGATCTATTGAAATGCAATAAGGTAAAGGAGGGCTTCAGAATGCCCAGTTGCCCTTCAGGAATACAGGCTCACGGGTACCGTCAGCGGTGATTCCGTAAATATCCATCTCAGCGGAGCCGATCATGAAATCGACATGGGTTACACTGTTGTTGAGGCCGCGGGCAGTCAGTTCATCCTGGTTCATTTCCTTGCCGCCTTCCAGACAGAAGGCATAGGCTGTGCCGATAGCCAGATGGTTCGAGGCATTCTCGTCAAACAGGGTATTGAAATAGAGAATACCAGATTCTGAGATCGGGGATTTATGCGGAACGAGTGCGACTTCCCCGAGATACCTCGCGCCTTCATCCAGGCTGATCAGATATTCGAGGGCTTCCTGGCCTTGCTCGGCGCTCACGCTGGTGATCTTGCCCTGTTCAAAAGTGATCGAGAAGCCGTCAATAATATTCCCGCCGTGGCTTAGCGGCTTCGTGCTTCTGACTGTTCCGTTCACACCGGTTTTCTTGGGAGCGGTGAATACTTCTTCGGTTGGCATATTAGCGACAAAAGAATGACCTTTGGCATTGATGCTGTCCCCTTGAGCCCACAAGTGGCCTTCAGGCAGCTCGATGCTAAGGTCAGTTCCAGGGGCTATGTAATGCAGGCTTTTGTATTTTTTGGCGTTCAGGACATCGGCCTTCTGCTCAAGGGTGTCGAGATGCTCCTGCCAGGCAGCCACAGGGTCCTCACGGTCCAGACGGACGGTATGGAAGATGGCTTCCCACAGCTTGTCTACGCGCTCACCTGCAGGGACGTCAGGAAAGACCTTGTCTGCCCACGGCTGGGAGGGGATAGCCACAATACTCCAGCTGACTTTATCGGACATCTGCAAGTCACGGTATTTCGTAAGCGCTGCTCCCCGTGTCTTCTGGAAGTTCGCGATCCGCTCGGGGTCAATGCCTTTGAGTGCATCCGGATTCTCGGCAATCACATTCAGGAAGGCGGCGCCGTTCTCGGCAAGCTCGGTCATCTCACCCGCATACCAGGTTGGGGCCTTGGTGAATACTTCAGGTGCGGCATGCTCGAACTGCTGGCGGGTGATGTATTCATCACTCCAGTTCACCTTGACCTGGCTTGCGCCGATGGCATAAGCTTTGGCGGTAATCAACCGGACGAATTCGGCTGCGGTGATCGGGGCGTTCACGACCAGGATTTGTCCCGGCTGAACATTCACACCGATTTGCACCGCCAAATCAGCGTATTTACTTAGCTTGGATTGAAGCTCTGTTTCTGTCATTGCGAATTCCTCCATTACCCAATTTTTAGCTCTGTACAAGCATTGTACTAAATTATTAACCGCAGGATGAAAAAAGTCAATTACAGCGCAAAAGGAAAGGAATTGCTGACAGAACAATGTTATACTGAATCGAGTGGGCATGATCAGATGAAAGGAAGGAAAGAGGATGAACCTGGAAATCACCAAAGCAGAAATGAAACGCGTAGAGGATAGAAGTTTTGTCGGGAGAACGGTATTTACATTGGAGAATCATCATTCTCCGTATGAGATCACTTTCTTCAGCTCCCGCGGAACCGAGTGGGATTACAGCCTGAGCTTCGCCGGTGAGCCGGGAAGTGAGGAGCAGTTCCTGGAGGTGGATGCACTGCTGGAGAATGACGATGATCTGTACAATCAGCTGCTGGATGCAGCGCTCGATACCCAGGAGATCCCGGAAGAGGAAGCCTAGCAGAGGTCAGATTAAGACTAGTACAGCGTCAGATTTAAACTAGTGGATGGAGCTCTATAATGCCTGAAGGGGTAAAGGAGTACAGGAGTGGGTGGAGGTCCTCCCTTCAAGTGGCATTCCCAGATGATGATGGGAGTTGTTCATTCGGGCGTTTGGCAAGGCGTAACGGACTGAGGCGCACTTATTCCGGATGAAAGTCACCCCTTGGGCAAAGGAACGGACCCCATGGAGCTCTTATTCTTGGAATTTCTACTCTTAAACCTCTTGTAGAGAGTCGATAAGGGCTACTCCGTCCGTTTGGACCTTTGTCAAGAAAGTAGACGCTCACGCAACGGATTTTTCAGTACATTGCTTAGCAAAACGGATGGGTGAAAGATACCCTAGCGCGCCGTGCATTCGCTTACGGTTATAGTAAAATTCAATGTACTGGTAAATGGCTTGGTAAGCCTGCTCAGGCGTTTTAAAACGGGGGTTACAGTATATGAGTTCCTTCTTTAAGATACTGTGCCAAGACTCAATGCAGGCGTTATCGTAACAGTTTCCTTTGCGGCTCATGCTCGATTCCATCTGGTATGTCTTTAGCTGCTGGGTGTATTCAGTAGAAGTATACTGAGACCCTCGGTCCGAGTGGTGTAAGAGTCCCGCACCAGGCCGTTTGGCTGTATAGGCCGCCTGCAGGGCGTCCAGAACCAGGCTAGTCTCCATGTGGTTATACAACCGCCAGCCTACGATTTCACGCGTGCATAGATCCATGACACTGGCCAGGTACAAGCGACCTCCCCGGCAAGGGATATACGTAATGTCAGTCACCCATACCGTATTCGGTTTCAGTACTTTAAACTCTTGGTTCAGCGTGTTCGGTGCAATGGGATTGCTATGCTTAGAATCGGTGGTCTGTACGCGGTAGGGTTTAGATACCACCGAGCGTAGCTTCATTTGCCGCATATACACACTCACGGTACGTTCCGTGACGGTATAGCCTTCCTGGTGCAGCAACCGGGTGATTTTCGGACTCCCATACCGCATTTTGTGGTCGGCAAAATGGTACCGGATTCGCTCCTTCACCGCAGCCTTGTGGAGTTCTTGTGGACTGGGTTTGGCGCTCAGCCACTTGTAATACCCGCTCCTGGATACTTGTAGGGTTATGCACATCTTCTCCAAGCGATACTCGGAGCGATGGTCCTTCATGAACTGGAATCGGAGTTCCTTGGTCTGCTGAAGATGTGCACTGCTTTTTTTATGATAGCCAATTCTTCATCCCGGTCGGCAAGTTGATCTTGGTGTTCCTTGAGCTGACGCCGTGCTTCCTTCAGCTCTGCTTCGAGCTCCCTCACCCGATCCACACTCGCTACCGGTTCATTCTTAAGCTCTCGATATTGCCCCATCCACTGATGCAGTGTGCTTTTCGGGATGTCTAGCTCTTCCGCTAATTCACTGAAGCTCTTCGTCTGTTCTTGAATAAATTTCACAGTTTCCCTTTTAAACTCTTCGTTATATCGCTGACGCTGTTCTCCCATGTGAACACCTCCGTTACTTCTATTATCGGTCCGTACGTTAACGGTTGTCCACAGTCTATTCTAGTCGCAGTTAAACCGCAAAACGTGGCGTTTTCCAGGGAATAGGGTCTCTCAAGTCTGTTAGGAGCAAACTCAGCCGGGCGCGTAGTTCCGTGGTTCGGAACCTCCGGGGTTCAGCCCTATGGCGGGAGACTTAATTGTACTTCGTACAACTAAAACATTGGATTTCCAAGCGGTTATCTGTTTAGATGTATTTCGTACATTTATAACTCCAGCTTCTGCTGGTCCTCACCCCTTCGGGCGGATTTAGTTGTACAGACTACAGGTATACGATGCCCGTATGTCTTTTCACTGTTTTTAAGTGTACAATCTACAGCTATAGTTGAATTTAACCTATTCAAAAAAGCGACCCCGTCCCGGCACATGCCGTGTGACGAATAGGGTCGCTTTTCTTATAAAGATAAGATGCTGCATACGATAGCTTATCCTTCTATTTCCACTTGTTCACCGGTTCTGCTGTCCTTAACCAATAGTAATATTGCCTTCAGGATACCGGTACAGCTCCTTGCTGTTCTTCGGTTTGAGGGCATAGGCCAGCGTAAGCGGTCCCGTCCGGCCTACGAACATCAGAATAATCACCAGCACCTTGCCGATGGTGGTTAGTTCGGTGGTCAGTCCCATCGTAATGCCTGAGGTGCCGAAGGCGGATACGGCCTCGAACAAGACGCTCAGGAAGTCGGCACTTTCCGTTACAGACAGTAGCATGGTGGAGATGACCACCAGCATCAGGGACAACAGCGTCATCGTTATGGCCCTGTAGACATTCTCCTTCGAGATCCGGTGGCGGAACATTACGATATCTTCTTTGCCCCGGAGCTTGGCGTAGGCGGTGCTGGCCAGAATGGCAAAGGTGGTAATCTTGATCCCGCCGCCGGTGGAGCCGGGAGCGGCCCCGATGAACATTAGCAGAATCATCAGGAATTGTGTCGATTCCCGCAGCAGCGGAATCTCGATGGTGGTTACGCCTCCTGAACGGGGTGTAATGGCCTGAAGGAATGAGGCCATAATCTTACCACCGGCATGAAGCGGCTTCAGCGTAGCGTTCCATTCAAGCCAGAAGAAGATAACCGCACCGATGAGAATGAGCGCAGCGGAAGTGGTAAGTACCACCTTGGAGTGAAGCGTCAGCCGCTTGCGCTTGGGGAAATCTATAACATCGGATAATACAATGAAGCCGATACCGCCGAGGAAAATCAGTAGCATGGAGGTAATATTCACAATTGGATCTTCCACATAGCGGGTTAATCCGCTGAAAGGCCCGTGTACATCGCCGAACAGGTCGAAGCCCGCGTTGTTGAAAATCGAAATACTATGGAATATTCCGTAATACGCTGCTTTGCCTAAAGGCATATCTACTATAAATCTGGCGGCCAGCAGAATGGCTCCGGTCAACTGGATCACCAGTGAATAGATAAGCACCCGGCGGATCAGCTTCACAATGCCCTGCATGGAATTCTGGTTCATGGACTCCTGCAGCAGCAGACGCTCCTTCAAGGAGATCCGCTTGTTCAGCACCAGCGTAATCAGCGTAGCCATCGTTACGAACCCAAGACCGCCGAACTGGAACAGGACCAGCAGCACGACCTGCCCAAAGGTCGAGAGCTGCGTTCCCGTATCAATGACGGCAAGTCCGGTTACACAGGTCGCAGAGGTTGCCATGAACAGCGCATCAACGAACGAGATTCTTCCGCCGGTAGAAGCCGCAGGCAGGGATAACAGCAGGGTGCCGGCAGCGATCAGCAGTACAAAGCCTAGTGACAGTATTTTGGGCGGCGTCAGCTTCAAATGCCCAAAGAAAAGGTTAGCCAAGTTCATTCTCCTGACAATAGGGATAGGATCTGACAAGATTATAGCATAACTTATATTCCCGTCACCAAACAGGCAGGAAATTGACATATTTTATCGAAATGGTTAAAGGCTGTACCTACTACTTGCACTTATAGAGGAGGCTCTACTTGCTGTGACAAGTCCCATAAGGAATCAGATTGGCGCGGTCTTCATCCCGGTTAGTGATATCGAAAGATCCAAGAACTGGTATTGTGGTCTGCTCGGACTGCCGATGGACGGCGAAGTGTTATTCGGGCATTTGTATGAGGTGCCGATGCAGGGGCCGGGAATCATACTGGACAGCAAAATCTTCACAGCCGAAGCCGTACTGAAGGTACCATCCTTCCATCTGCTCACAGAGGATATCGACGCCGCTTATGATTATGTCAAAGCCAGCGGGGCGGAGATCCTTACGGATATTGAAAATGACCACTGGTTCAACTTCAAGGACCCGGACGGAAATGTGCTGATGATCTGCCGATTAATCACTTAATTAACTAGGTTAATTATAATTGTTAATCACATTAATTAATGATGTTTAACTGCATTAACTATACTGCAATATCCGCGAAAGTTCAGCAAAAAGGGCGCCTCCCGGTAATTACCGGGGAGCGCCCTTTGTCTAAATATAAGCGGTTATATGTTGTTCTGTATATCAGAATCATCGGACGAAAGATCAATCTCGATCTCCACCTTACGGATACGGTGGCGGTTCATCTCGCGCACAGTCAGTGTGACATGCTCATAGGTGAGACTTTTGCCGACAACCGGCTCCTCCAGATGGCTGTACAGCCATCCTCCGATGGTGGTGACTTCCTCATCGTGGAAATCAAGCTTGGTGAGATCCTTGATCTCCAGGAGAGACACGTTGCCGTCGAACAGATAATGGGTCTCGCTCAGCTTCTCCACATTCCTGCGTTCATCCCCGTCGAACTCATCGCGGATCTCACCGACGATCTCTTCCAGGATGTCCTCAATCGTGATCAGGCCGGAAGTACCGCCGTATTCATCGAGCAGCAGGGCGATATGGACACGCTCCTTCTGCATACGGGTTAACAGGGTCTTCACCGGCGTAACTTCAGATACAGTAAGAATAGGAAGGATCAGGCTTTTGAAATCGAAATCCGGGTTGTTGTCGTATTGCAGGTAGAGCTGCTTGGTATTGATCATACCGATGATATTATCTTTGCTGCCGTCGGCAACAGGGAACCGCGTATACTGCTCCTTGCGGATAATCGCAATGTTCTCCAGCAGCGAGTGGTCGGTGAACAGGCAGACCATATCTGTCCGGGGAACCATAATTTCCTTGGCGAGCATTTCATCAAAGGTGAAAATCCGGTTAACATAACCATATTCCGCTTTGTTGATTTTGCCGCTCTCGTAGCTCTCGGACAGGATCAGGCGAATCTCGTCTTCACTGTGGGCGTCGCCATGTTCACTGGCCGGCTTCATTCCGAACATACGGACGAGCAGGTTGGCGGAACCGTTCATGATCCAAATCAAAGGGTACAATATTCTGTAGAACCAAATAATCAGCGGTGCGGTAATCTGACCAATTTTCTCCGGAATGTTGATAGCGGCTGTCTTCGGCGCAAGTTCACCGACAACGACATGCAGGAATGTGGCGATAATGAAGGCCAGTGCAAACGCAATAGGCTCGCTAACGCTGTGACTCAGGTTCGTAAGGTCGAACAATGGCATCAGCATCTGCTCAAACGCAGGCTCTGCCAAAGCCCCGATTCCGAGTGCAGTAATGGTGATCCCAAGCTGACAGGCTGACAAATATCCGTCGAGGTTAGCAGACACCCGCTGTACCGCTAGCGCATTCTTCTTCCCGTCGAGTACCATCTGACTGACCTGGCTTCCCCGTAATCTCACTACTGCAAATTCCGTTGCTACAAAAAATGCGGTTAAAATAATCAAAATTGCCACGAGCGTCAAACTAAGTCCTATACCCATATAATCTTTACCATCCCTTTCGTTCCTAAAATAGGTTATACTCATATTATGAGTTCATATGAACCTATTGTACGAACTTTTCAATGAAATATCAAATGTGGAGGGTTGCCAGCTATGGAAGCTTTTACACTAAGCCGGATAGAAATGTCCGGACTCTTACTGTCTCTAAGTCCAGACTCGGAGCGGAAGCCGCTCCATATTCTGCAGGAAGCCTGGACCAAATTCCACCGGGAAGAGGTGCGGAAGGGAACGTCGCTGCCCGCATTTCTGTCTACAGATATTCCCCCGATCCTGCAAAAGCTGATCAAAGGCGGCGGCGTCAAAGGGCTGTCGCTTGGCGAAATTGCTTCGCTGGGCAGTCTGATTGAGTATTCCACATTGTCTGTCTCCGCTATGCAGAACTGGGTGAAGCGTGATTTCAAGGAATATCTCGGTGCCCCGCGCGAGGGCAAGAAATATTCTATTAATCAGGCGGCCATCCTATTTATAATTGATGACCTTAAGGCAGCGCTTGATTTCGAGAGCATCCGCCAGCTCTTCCGTGTGCTGTTCCTGGTGCCGGATCGGGATGATGATGACCTTGTTGAGCCGGCACAGCTGTATCACGGGTACGCAGAGCTGTTCGAGGAGATTAAGACCCGTTCCCCGATCCCTGCACAAGGACAGGCTCTCTCCGGCAATCCCAAGGAATATTTATGGAAGTCCGACAGCGCCATCAAGTCGGCCATGGACGGAATGATGAAACGGCTGGGCCACCTGAGCAGAACGCAACGGGATGCGGTGCAGAATATGCTGCTGATCGCTGCGATTTCGGTGCAGACCTGTTATTTTCAGGCGATGGCCCGCCAATATTTCAATGCGGTGTTATTCCTTGATTTTTGAACCATCCGATTCTAGAATGTGTAAGAGAAACTAGTCAGAGGTTGCAGGATTCGGGAATCAGGGGAGAGGGGCTCTAAGTCATGTTCAATCAAATGTCGCTGCTGCAGAATCGGAAGCAGAGAAAGCTGCTGTTCAGTGCAGGGCTTAGCTGGATGTTCGACGCCATGGATGTCGGGATGATTTCTTTTGTCGTGGCTGCATTAGCCAAGGAATGGTCGCTGGGACCGGAGAAGATCGGATATTTAACCAGTATCAACTCGGTGGGAATGGCGGTAGGTGCGGCAGCCGCCGGGATTCTGGCAGACCGCTTCGGACGCAAATCCGTGCTGCTGTGGACGCTGCTCATCTTCTCCGTAGCAAGCGGGCTGTCCGCCTTCGCCGCAGGTTATGCAGTACTGTGTGTGCTGCGCTTCATTGCCGGCTTTGGACTGGGCGGGGAGCTGCCGGTGGCTTCAACACTGGTATCCGAGAGTATGCCGGTTCAAGAAAGAGGAAGGGCAGTTGTGCTGCTGGAGAGCTTCTGGGCGTTAGGCTGGATTCTGTCGGCGCTGATCGCTTATTTCGTCATTCCGGATTACGGCTGGCGGATTGCCTTCGCCATTGGCGCGGTACCGGCGCTATATGCACTCTATCTGCGCAAGGCGATTGATGACTCCCCGAAGTTCGCGGAGATCAAGAAGGCTCCTCCGGTGCCCCTGAAGGCGCGTGTGGCGGCTGTCTGGTCCGCAGAATACCGCCGCTCGACCATCATGCTATGGATTCTGTGGTTCACCGTGGTGTTCTCTTATTATGGAATGTTCCTGTGGCTGCCGACGGTGATGGTGCTTAAGGGCTTCAGTCTGGTCAAAAGCTTCGAGTACGTGCTGATCATGACACTCGCCCAGCTTCCGGGATACTTCACCGCCGCCTATTTCATCGAGAAATTCGGCCGCAAGTTCGTGCTCGTCATCTACCTGCTGCTGACAGCGGTCAGCGCGGCCTGGTTCGGAAATTCCACCACTGAGGGCATGCTGATGGCCGCCGGGATCTGTCTGTCCTTCTTCAATCTGGGAGCCTGGGGCGGGATGTACGCCTATACGCCTGAGCTGTATCCGACCACCATCCGCTCGACAGGGGCCGGACTCGCCACCTCCTTCGGACGGATCGGGGGCATTATCGCGCCTACGCTGGTCGGCGTAATGGTCGGCAATTCGGTCGGGATCGGCTCCATCTTCATGATATTCTTCGGGACGATTGTGGTCGGCGCACTGGCGGTGCTGTTCCTGGGGAAGGAAACGAAGGGATTGGAATTGCAGTAGGCAGTTAGTGGAATAGAGCTGTTTTATCGGGCCAGCCGGAAGAATCCGGCTGGCTTTTGTCTTACTTATTTGATATAACCCCTTACTTTTCTGGATTACCCTATGGCAAGGCATCCGTATAATCATTTATGTAACCGCTTACTTTCGTGTGAATCGCACGGGAGAAAATGATGAGGAGGCAACAGATGACAACCAAAAGTATAAAGGGGCTTGTCATGTTCGTCCAGTGGGGCGAATTCACCGCAAGGGACTGAAGCCACGGCCAAGACGGAGGGCTCGGCGTCTGCGGTTGAGCTGCGTATGACCTGGTGGGGCTCACAGACCCGCCATGATCTGACCACCAAGATGATCAAGCGGTCCGAGGAGAAGAATCCCGGCATCACGATTAAGCACCGGGCGCAGCCCGGCGGAATTTCTGAAGCACTGACGGGAAAGCCTCAGCACGCAGGACATCCTATACTCTGCTATTGCAGCCCGCAGGGTGAGTATAGTATATTCTTATGGAGACACAAACGAACGTTCTCATTGCCCGTCATGATGCGGTGCGGTGACAGACGGTCTATTCCAAGATCTTGAGGAGCCGGTCTCTCAAGGTCTTTTTCCCGATGATAACGGGAGAACGATCAGAGACGGCTGCATTGCCGGATAGGGCATATGGTATAATGGTACAAATTATAATGACACACTAATGGAGCGGGTAAGTATGGCTAAAGACAGGCAGGGTCTGCATTTCTCGGAGCTGGTCTGGGAGAGTACGGAGCAGAATATGGCGATTCCGCCGCGCAGTTCCGCAGATGCGGTTAACCCGAAGCCTCCGGCAGATCCGGGCAAGAAGAAACCTTCCCAATACGGAACCGTGCAGCTTCAGCTATGGGATATGGAAGAGACTGCGGAGCCGGTTACCACGACAGAGAGCCAGTTCGTCCAGCGTGCCCATGAGCTTGTGGAGCGTAAGGAGCCTGCGGCGCTGTTCGTCCCGTTCAAAAGCTATTGGCCGACCTACGGGCATATGACTGGCGCGCAGAGCAGGTGGTATTTCTTCTGGCGGGATGAAGTCCGGCAAGGGAGATACCCGCAGACAGATCTCTCTTATATCTTCCTGCATATCTATGAGCTGATTAATGGTGTGGGCTGGGATGAGCCTGCGGAGGGCTGCCGTCAGCTCTGCTTGCTGTGGGAAGCCTACCGCGACAAGTATAAGCGCCTGGATCAGTACCTGGGCGGATGGATTGCGGATTTTTCTTTTGTCCATAAGCTGGATATCCCGCTCTCGGAGATTGTGGCCCGTTCACGCGGGCTGGCGGGGGATCTCGCGGAGCTGGAGCTTGTCCGCTGCCTGTCGGCTGCTCCGGAGCAGCTCAGCATAGAGGTCCTGAGTGTGATGTCAGACTATGATATCAGCAAGTCGAAGTTCTATACCGGTGAAGGAAAACGGGCTGCGGACCGTTACATCCCGCAGGTTGTAGCCTTAATTGATGCTTATGTCGCGCGGAAGCACGGCTCGAATCTGCTTACAATGTTCCCGCCCGGCCCGCCGGTGGTCCGTGAGCGGTATTTATTCCGCAGCGCCGTATATGATATCTCCCTGTATGGCTATTCTGTTCTTGTGCCTGTCATCCGGGTCAGCAAATCCCCGCCGCTGCGCAGCCTGATTACCCGCCTGTTCCGGCTGACCGAGAACAAGCTGCGGGCGCTTATGGGGTACCGGGGAAGGCTCAAGGATGTGAGAGTCGATGCCGACATGGAGGATCTCGTCACCCGGTTCCTGCAGCGTGAATTCCGCAAGGCGGAGCAGGAAGAGAAGGGTCCGGCGGTGGTCATTGACCAGCGGAAGCTGGAGCAGCTGGAGAGCGACTCCGAGGTTGTGCGTTCCCTGCTCACAGTGGAAGAGACCGGGGAGCCTGGTCTTGAAGATGAAGCGGACAGGGGAACTGAGGCTCTAGGGGAGTATAGAGGAGCCGAGTCAGCGTCAGCCGTTACCAGAAGTGATACAGAGGCACTTGGACAAGCTGAAGAGCAGGCGGGCCGTATGGCTGGTGAGGAGAGACAGAGCCCTGAAAGGCAAGTCCAGCCAGATGAATCTCCGGACAGTTCTGCCGGGCTGCGGCTGTTGCCTGCCTCTGATGGTGAAGCGGACAACTGGACACGCTTCGCTTCTGAACTGACTCCGCTTCAGCGTGAAGTGGTGCTTGCACTGGCCGGGGAAGATGGCCTTTTGAAGGTGCAGCGGCTGGCAGCAGGCGCCGGGACTATGGCAGAGCTGCTGTACGATGAGATTAATGAGCTGGCAATGGACAGTCTGGGAGACCTCATCATTGACGGGGAAGAGCTGACCGAAGAATGTCTAACCATGCTGGACTATATAAAGAGGTGAAATTCGTAAATGAACCCACTCAAAATACCGAAGCGGATGACCACCGCGCTTGTCAATTCGCTGACAGCGGGAGTTGTCCCGCGGATCGGTCTTGAACATATCGCCGTCGGCCGCCGGCCGGAGGTGGAGGCGATTCTCCGCGATATGGAGAACATCGCTGATGGCGGAGCTGCCTTCAAGCTGATTACAGGTAAGTTCGGCAGCGGCAAAAGCTTCCTGCTCCAGATCATCCGCAACTATGCGATGGACCGCGACTTTGTGGTTGCCGATGCCGATCTGTCGCCGGAGCGGCGGCTGGTCGGCACGAAGGGCCAGGGGCTCGCCACCTACCGCGAGCTGATGAGCCATCTCTCGACCCGTACCCGCCCGGATGGAGGGGCGCTGGAGATCATGCTGCAGAAGTGGATCATGACGCTGCAGCAAGCTGTGATGCAGGAGAAGGGCTACGGCCCTGACGCGCCGGAGCTGGGCGATGAGGTCGGACAGCGTATCTATTCGGTAGCTTCCGAGATGCGCGGGCTGGTGCATGGCTTCGACTTCGCTAAGGTGCTGGCCTCCTACTGGAACGGGCACAAGCTGGCCGATGACGGGCTGAAGCAGGATGCCTTGCGCTGGCTGCGGGGAGAGTTCCCGACCCGTACGGAAGCGCGGAAGGCGCTCGGTGTTGGTGTCATCATCGATGATGACAACTGGTATGACTACATGAAACTGTGGGCTGAATTCACCGGAGCCATCGGTTATAAGGGCTTGCTGCTGTTCATCGATGAAGGGGTGAACCTCTACAAGATTACCAACAGCATCTCGCGGCAGAGCAATTATGAGAAGCTGCTGACCATGTTCAATGATACGATGCAGGGCAAGGCCGAGCGGCTGGGCATCTTCGTCGGCGGTACACCGCAGTTCGTGGAGGACCACCGGCGCGGACTGTTCAGCTATGAGGCCCTGCGCTCCCGGCTGGTGGCCGGGCGGTATGCAGGTAGCGGACTGAACAACTTCACAGGGCCGATTATCACGCTTCACATGCTCTCCCATGAGGAGATCCTGATCCTGCTCCAGAAGCTGCGGGATATCCATGCACTTCACTACGGATACGAAGCTAGACTGACGCAGGAGCAGCTGGTGCATTTCATGGAAGAGGCGGTTAACCGGCTGGGTGCCGATGAGCTGCTGACCGCGCGCGAGGTGGTGCGCGACTTCATGGATCTGCTGCATACCCTGCACCAGCACCCGGATATTTCATTCGAGAAGCTGGTCGGAGAACGGACTTCGCGGCCTGCAGAGCCGGAGCAGAATGAGCTGGACGGATTCCTGGCGGAGTTCGACCTATGAGCGATAACCCGTTCTACCGGCTGGCCCCGTTCATCAAGGAATTCATCTACAAGAACCGCTGGGATACGCTGCGCGAGGCCCAGGTTGATGCCTGCCGCGTGCTGTTCGACACGCCGCATCATCTGCTGATTGCTTCAGGAACCGCTTCGGGCAAGACCGAAGCGGCCTTCTTCCCGGCGCTCACGGAGCTATATGAGCGTCCGTCTGCATCTGTAGGCATCCTGTATATCGCGCCGCTGAAGGCGCTGATTAATGACCAGTTCACGCGGCTGAACGATCTGCTGCGTGAAGGGAACATTCCGGTCTGGCACTGGCATGGCGATGTGCCGCAGGCGGACAAGACCAAGCTGATGCAGAACCCTTCGGGGGTGCTGCAGATTACCCCCGAATCGCTGGAGGGCCTGCTGATGAACCGCCCGAATGCGATCCCGGCCCTGTTCCATGATCTGCGCTTCATCGTCATCGATGAAGTTCATGCTTTCATGGGCGCGGACCGCGGCATTCAGGTGCTGAGCCAGCTGGCGCGGATCTCGCGGATGGCGGGCTGCCATCCGCGGCGGATCGGCCTCTCTGCGACCTTAAGCGACTACGCTTCCGTCACGGAGTGGCTGGCGGCGGGCACGCGCGAGAGCGTGGAGGTCAGCGCGCCGCAGGGCGGGCGCAAGCTGCGGCTGAGCGTGGAGCATTTCTCGTTCCCGGATGCGCGGAACGAGGTGGAGGCCGAACACCTGGAGCGGGCGCGCCAGGCTTATTATGGCTTTATCTATGATCACACGCATGTCAAGAAGGCGCTGATCTTCACGAACAGCCGCACCGATGCCGAAGAGGCCATCCTGGAGATGCGGCGCATTGCCGCGAAGCGCGGCGAGCGGGATGTCTTCCATGTGCATCATGGAAGCATCTCGGCTATGCTGCGCGAAGAGACGGAGGCCGCGCTCCGCCAGGGTGCGGGGCCTGCTGTGGCTGCAGCGACGTTAACGCTGGAGCTGGGGATTGACCTGGGCGAGCTGGAGCGGGTACTCCAGCTCGGCGCGCCTTATAGCTGCGCGAGCTTCGTGCAGCGGCTGGGCCGCTCGGGCAGGCGCGGAGACGCCGCCTCCGAGATGATCTTCGTCACGCCCGAGGAGGAGGACGAGGAGGCGCAGCTGCCTGCGCGGATGCCGTGGACGCTGCTGCGGGCCATTGCCGTAATCGAGCTGTATGTGCGCGAGAAATGGGTGGAGCCGCTGGTTGTGCGCCAGCTGCCGGTCGGTCTTTTGTATCATCAGACGATGAGCATCCTGAAGAGTATGGGGGAAGCGGAACCGGAGGAGCTCAAGGAGGCCGTGCTGAGCCTGCCATCCTTCCGGAGTATCGACTCTGCTGATTATGATGACTTCATGGAATATATGCAGGGCATGGGCCATATTGAGAAGATGGATGAGGGCAGCCTGCTGATCGGCATGGCAGGGGAGAAGATCGTCAATAACTTCCGTTTCTATGCGGTATTCAAAGACGACGAAGAGCATGTGGTCTACAACGGCACAGAGGAGATCGGGTCCATTACCACAGTGCCGCCTCCAGGCTACTGCTTCACACTGGCAGGCAAGCTGTGGAAGGTCGAAGAGGTGGATAACCGCCACAAGGCCGTCTATGTCAAAGGCTCACGCGGCAAAGTGGATACCTTATGGCTGGGTGCAGGCGGGGATGTCCACACCAGAATCATGACGAAGATCCGCGAGGTCCTCGGGTCCACGGCCTTGTACCCGTATCTTGCGCCAAGCGCTGCTGCCAGGCTGGAGCGGGCCCGGAGGCTCGCTAAGGAGAGCGGACTCCTGACTCGTTCGGTCCTGCCTGCCGGAGGGGACTCCATGTTCATCCTTCCCTGGGCCGGCAGCCGCCAGTTCCGCACGCTGGAGCGCTTGCTGAAGAACAATCTGAAGGGTCCGCTTGGCCTGCGTTCCGTCGTGCCGATGGAACCGTACTATATGGTAGTCGCCGGCAAGGCGGATGCCGAGAAGCTGGAGGAGGAGATCATCGCCGAAACGGCTGCGGCCACAGATGCCATTGCACTGCTTGGCCCGGATGAGGCGCCCTACCTCGGCAAATACGATGAGTTCATCCCGCATGACCTGCTGCGCAAAGCCTTTTCACTCGACGGCCTCGATGTTCCGGGTCTGCTTGGCGTCATCAAACAGTGGAAGCAGCCGCCGGAGTAATAGATATAGCGATACCCAAATAACGGAGGTGAAATCATGAGCGAGATTGCTAAAACACCACAAACACCTTATTACGCGGTGATTTTTACATCGGAACGAACAGATGGGGATAGCCAATATGCGGAAATGGCAGATGAAATGGAGAAACTTGCATCCGTCCAACCTGGATTTCTCGGTGTAGAAAGTGCCAGGGAAGGTGTAGGTATTACTGTGTCTTATTGGGATTCTCTCGAAGCTATACACCAATGGAAACAAAACGAACGACATTTAGTAGCCCAGAGCAAAGGGAAATCTGATTGGTATCTCGCTTATAAAACAAGGGTTTGCAAGGTTGAACGGGATTATGGATTTGAAAAGGGTTGAATTCGCCGAGTATGGGAGTTCACCAAGAAGCAGCCGATCCTGTAGGGACCGGCTGCTTCTTGGTGAACGGCGGGACTATAACTTTTGCACCACATAGATCAGATTCATTCCACAATCAAGAGTGCCCGGTAATTTGGTAAACGCAATTTCTTTTTCGACGATTAGCTTCCAGAATTCTTTGTCGTTGCGGGCGTTATCTAAGGCAGAATCTCCTGCTTGCGTAAATAAACCAGCGGAGCTTCTCTCTTGAACCGTGACAGGAAAGTGGGCAAATAAAGCATCCATTTCACTGCTTCTCATCATATGAACGTAATGCTTGCTCTCCACGGGATAATGCTCTTCATCCTGAACACCTGTATCCATAATCCACCTTGTAGCTTCAAGCCCGAATAAGTCCTTTTCATACCTGATCCCTTCAAGATAATGGAGTGAAGCGCCAATGAAACTCATGGACCCAACAATTAATACGCCATCCGGTTTCAAGACTCTGAGAATTTCTTCTATTCCGTCCTTCTCTTTGTCCAAAAGATAATTGATTACACCGCCAATACAGACCACAACATCGAAAGAAGCATCTTCAAAAACACTCATATCCAGCACATCTAAAACATGGTATGCCTGAATTCTGTCAATCAGTGATAGCTCGCACATTTTGGACTTGTTGAACTCAATTTGATGACTGGACAGATCTGCAACGGTCAATTCAGCGCACATGGGAACAAGATCCTTGGTATATCTTCCTGATCCCGCACCAATCTCCAAAACTTTATCAGTAAGTTTAATATAACGCTTCAAAATATCAAGATGCACCTGGTACAAAAGCTCGCCATGCCCATCTTTTTCAAGTCGTGTCCATTCACGGTCACCGTAGTTATCATACCGGGTTCTTGGAATTTCGGGGTTGTAACTCATGCAAGCATCTCCCTTTAAATTGTGATTTTATAATCGGGGTAATATCACTAATATCGCTTTCACTCATACAACCACCTCCAATTTGGTCCCGCTTGTAACCCATTATACTAGAACTCGCTGCGATTATAACCCTTAATTTTCCAAACCTTTATCCAGCCCGGCATACTCCGTCAATTAAAACGTTATCCATTGTATGTGAAGCTGAGAAATACGGTATAATCTAGGAAAATATTATAGGATTGGGTGAGCATCTTGGCGTTAATAAATAATGATCTCCTAAAATTGATACAAGGGACTGTGAAAGAATTTGTTGATCCCAAAGCAGAAGTCTTAAGCATTGAAAGCACGCCTATTGCAATGGGCATACAAGCAGTCGGGTTAAAACGCCATAGTGTACTAATTAGAATACTTGACGAAACATCGAAGTTGTCCCTTGTTTCAAAACATGCAACCAGGATAGAACGGCAGGTGATGACATGGCTTTACTCCCAAAGAGCAAGTGTCCCTTTTTCTTTCTCATATGGTTCTGAATTAGATGAGAGATCCCTTATTTGTATACAGGATGTTGATTATCAAACGGACTATAGCAATATAAATATTAGTTCACTTCAGAAAAGTGAAACGAAGGCGCTATCACACATCCACCTCTCTAACTTTGGCCAAAGAAGAGAACTCTCATGGTTACCTGAAGTAGACAACTTCCATATAGAAAAGATGATATTCGAACAGTGGAAACCTCAATGGCAAGTTGCTAAAGAAAACGAACAGTTCAAAGACATTTTCGGGGATTACATACCCTTAGTGGAAGATGCTGCAAATACGATTGTTCAGGATATTCAATATGTAATACGTGATGAAGGCAGCCAAACCTTAATACATAACGATCTTAATCCAGGAAATGTGTTGGTACATAACAATACTGAAGTGATTTTTATTGATTGGGAAGAAGCTAGGTATGGCTCTTTATTTTTTGATATTCCTCTACGATGTGGTACCCTTGAACAAATTGAGGAGTATAGAGGGTTGCTGGCTGGAAAAAGCATAGAATTTCCTGATGATCATTTCGAGCAAATGTACACCATCGCCTCACGCTATCTAGGTCTTAGATTTATGAGTTGGAATTTAGGAGCTTGGACTAGTAATTCACGCGCTAAAGAGGATTTAAAGAAATACTTGGACATGGTGGTAGGAGCTTCACTAACCTAAAGAGAGCGATAGTACCATAAAAATTGCGTTGCAATGAAAGAAGAAAGGGTGACCATCCATGGAAGCAAATGTGTTAGAGCGTTTACCAGATCCAGCAATGTTACAAAAGCTAATGAAAATCCAAGCAGCACTGAATATTATTCTTTGTCAGGAGGAGTGGCTTCGTTACCATAGCTATGTTCAGGATTGGAATGAGGGCGTTGCTATGGCGAAAATAGATAATGGATCAGGGGATCATCTATTTATTTTGTTCTCTCCTGAAGGCTCCATCCTAAAAGGCTTCGATCATGAATCTGGATTAAGCCCATATGCGCAGGATGAGCATAAAGTATGGCAAGGGATTTATGATGATGTCCCCAAGGAATTATTATCTTTACTTGATGATGATGCCATTGAAAAAGATGATGTGACTTTTTGTATTTGGCGTAAAAACAGTGACACGAACTGGCACAAGGGGAACGTTGAGATTCCAGAAGGTGCAAGCGATGGTTCGGATTTTTTACTGGGCTGTATATTCCATACACCAGAGGATTTTGTAGAATTTGCATCAGATTATTTTGATTTACCTCTATCCTTAGAGGTTGTTGCAAAAATCTACGATGATCTCCCCATTACAGAAGAGATGATCCATATCTTGAATTCCAGCTGTGACGTAAAGGAAGTTCTTCAAGAATTAGAGTTATTATGAAGCAGCGGCAGACGAAGACTTCATAAAAAAGTCTTGGAAGGTGGCATAGCGTGGGGAGAAGTGCTCTTTGAATGATCCGGAGGCCGCATGAGTAAATGAGGAGCCTAGAATGTAATCGGAAAACCGAACACAATTGGACCGGGTGAGCAGCGTAGACCGAATGTAATCGGAAAACCGGACACAATTGGACCGTGAGCGCAACCGTAAGCCGAATGTAATCGGAAAACCGAACACAATTCGACTGGACGCGCCGTGTGGGCCGGATGTATGCGGAAAACCGAATACAATGTGCTGCTTCGTAGGCCGGATGCCCCGGAAATGGTTAGATGGGTACGGTGGAGGTTAGCCAACGAGTTGTATGAACCGCAGAGGTATATACATTATCCAACCGAAGGGTGATTCTGTCCTTTCATGTGTTCCTCCCAGAAGAGGACAACCTGTCGGCCTGCCCCTTGTTCCGATATTAAATGTTCACCGCAGTGCCGACGAAGCTTCAAGTTCGAAATTTAAGTGTGTCTTATAGCTTATATACATACAATATACGAGGTGACCCAAGATGGATTCTATGGCAAAAGTAAGGCTTGCATCCTCAACCGATGCTGAACATCTTTCCAGACTCAATCAGGAATTTAACGGCGGTGTACCAAGACCCGCAGCTAAGATCAGGGAACATTTGAATATAAACCGTAATGAACTGATTGCCGTAGCGGAGATGAACGGTAGAATCGTGGGTTTCGGCTGTGGTCAATGCTATTCTTCCTTTTGTTATGATGAGCCCTATGGAGAAATTACCGAACTCTACGTAGAAGAAGCCGCTCGAAGACAAGGAATGGCCCGTGCCCTTATTGCTTGCCTGGAAGCAAATTTCAGACAACGCGGAGTGAAGAGTATAAAGGTACTAACAGGCAGAAGCAACACTGCAGCCATTAGCACCTATGAACAGTGCAGCTATGTTAAAGATGACGAACAGATGCTAGAGAAACATCTTACCTATATAGATTGAACTTGAAAAATATACAGATAGGGAAAAGTAGCGGAGGGGAATTTTGGCACTGTAGGAGCGATAGCGACCGCCTTTGTCACCGGATTTCACCCGCTTACAGCGGATCAAAATCAAGAAATCTGGGGACAACAGCGGCCGGATGGCCAAACATTCTCTGGAGTTACGGCAATCCCAGAACTGAAAACTTGCAAGTACGATCTATATAGAAAAAACAAACCTTATTTCTGCAGTTCCCACCTTGTTGGAACCCCCCGGCATGATGATAATTAGCTTATCACGACATAGGGGGCATTAATGAATGGTCAACAGAAAAATGAAGCAAACCGCCACCATCACGTTCGCAGCAGTTATGGCAATGAGCCTGGCCGCATGCGGCAACTCGAACAACACCTCCGGCACGAACACTAAGGACAATGCGGCACCGAATGCGGCCGCAGGCAGCGGCAATGCCGCCGCTACAGACGCACCCAGCGACAAGAAAGTAACGATTACCTTCCAGAACATCTATCCCGATCCCGCAACCCCGGCTTACAAAATGATCAACGAGCTGTCCGAGCAATATCAGAAAGAGCATCCCAATGTAAAGATTGAACTCGACACGCTGAACACCGACCAGCAGAAGGTGAAGCTCAAAACACAGGCGGCGTCCAAAGAAGTGCCGGACATTACGATCGTTAACCCGGCTGCGCAAATGAAGCCTTTTGTCGATGCCGGATTGTTCGCCCCGCTGAATGACATGCTGGAGCAGAACGGCCTGAAGGACACCTACCAGGAGGGCTTACTGGATTATTACAGCTTCGACAATAAGGTGTATGCGCTTCCAGACGGCAATAACATTGAAGTGGTCTACTACAATAAAGACCTGTTTGCACAGGCAGGAATCGCTGCCCCTCCAACAACCTTTGAAGAGATGCTTAAGGATGTCAAGATCCTGAAGGATAAAGGCATTACTCCGGTGGCCATCGGCGAAAAGGATTCCTGGACCGGCTCTTTCCTGTTCATGAACATTCTGCTCCGTACCAACGGCGGCCCCGGCTTCCTGCAGGATGTGCTTGACGGCAAAAAAACCTTTGAAGACCCTGCCTTCGTAGAAACAGTAGACGCCTTCCAGGCACTGGTTCAAGCGGGCGCTTTCCCTGACGGTGCAACCTCCATTGATGCCAATGCCGGCGGTAATATTTTCAAAACAGGCAAAGCGGCGATGTGGTCCATCGGTTCCTGGGAGACCGGCGCCATTGACGCTTCTCCTGTAGCCGGTAAAGTCGGAGCGTTCCAATTCCCTACCGTGAACGGCAAGGGTGATCCTAACGAATTCATGCTTGCCCCAGGCAGTGCCTTTGCCGTATCGGCCAATAGCGAGCACCTGCAAGAAACCAAAGACTTCCTGAACTTCTTCGCCTCCGAATATCCTAAGAAACAGTTTGAACTGAAGAATGCGGTAGGGATCGGTCAAAAGGTAGACGGCGACCTTAAGGCAGCCGGTTACTCGGATCTGGCCGTTAACATTGCCGGTCTGTTCAACCAGGTGAAGGGCGGTGACCTGGCATTCGATAACACTATGAACCCGGCAACCGCACAGGTTCATCTCAGCAGCATTCAGAACCTGTTCGTCCAGAAGATGGATTCCGCGGCAGTCGCCAAAGAGCATCAGGCTGCTTTTGAAGCCAACAAATAAGCCGCAAGGCACTGAAGAGTCTACACTCTTACAGTAATCGTTAAGTGGTCCTTCCCGGTGCGAAGCAAGCGGACTAAGGCTTCTTCGCACCGGGTTTATCTATGAATAGACAAAGAATCTGCTTGATTTAGGAGGCGGGAAAGATGAAAGTACTTAAGGTGCCGGCACGCACAATAGCCGTCTTCATACTGCCATGTCTGCTCTTGTACGTGTGTCTGGTGTTTGTTCCCATACTGGTATCATTATATACGGGCTTATTGAAGTGGGATGGTCTTACCTCTTCGCAGTTTATCGGCTTCGGCAATTTCAAAGACATGTTCCTGAATGATCCTGTGTTCTGGCCTTCCGTAAGAAGAACCCTGCTGTATGCAGTGGCGTCCATGCTGGAAATTCCGCTCTGTCTGGGCATGGCGATCCTGCTTAACCGCTATTTGCGCAGAGCGAACACACTGGTGTCGGTCTACTTCACACCGGTTATCTTGTCGGTAGTTATTATTGGACAACTCTGGAAAACCATCTATAACCCTACCTCCATGGGAGGGATGCTGAACGGGGTGCTGGTGTCACTCGGCCTGGACAGCTGGACACACAACTGGCTGACCGAGCCGAATATTGCAATGTATTCTCTGTATCTGGTGTCACTGTGGCAGTATTTCGGCTACCATCTGCTGATCCAGTATACCGGGGTGCAGAATATTCCCGATGAGCTGTATGAAGCGGCCAAAATTGACGGAGCGGACGGATTCAAAGCGGATCGTTATATTACGCTCCCGCTGATCGTTCCGATCTTCAAAATATCGATTATCCTGGCGTTTATCGGTTCCCTGCAGGCGTTCGATCTCGTCATGGTGATGACGGGCGGCGGTCCGGCACATGCGACCGATGTCATCTCCACGCATATGTATAACAGTTCCTTCATGTCCTTTAAGTATGGCTATGGCAGTGCGATTGCGACGTTCCTCGTTGTGGTTTGTCTTGTTTTTACCGGCATCATCAACACGGTCTTCAATCGGCTTGAGCGAAAATACAATTAGGAAAGGAGTGCGCGAGCCATGCGTAAATTCAAAAAAGGAATCGTGTATCTTCTTTTTGCCATTCCTGTGATCACCCAGCTCTACCCGCTGTTATGGCTGCTGCTCTACTCACTGAAGACCAACGAAGAGATTCTGGACGGGAGCTTCTTTTCCTTGCCGAAGAAATTTCAGTGGCATAATTACTATGAGGCGTACACCTCAGGCAGCTATCTGAAGTACCTGTCGAACAGCGTGTTCGTTACTGCGCTTACGATGATCTGTGTCATTCTGCTGGCCTCCATGGCAGCGTATGCCATCTCCCGGTTCCGCTGGAAATACGGCAATGTCGTGATGACCATTTTCCTGATGGGGATGATGATTCCGATGCAGGCCACGCTGCTGCCGCTGATGATTATTTTCAAGAACATGCATATTCTCAATACCCACTGGTCGCTGATTCTGCCTTACATCGCGTTCTCCACGCCTATCGCCGTGTTCATCCTGAGCGGATTCATGAGAGCCATTCCGCATGAGATTGAAGAATCGGCGTTCATCGACGGGGCGAGCGTGTACCGGATCTTCCGCAGCATCATCCTTCCCGTGTCGGTACCTCCGGTTATGACCGTATGTATTCTGACCTTCATCAATATCTGGAACGAGTACATTCTGGCAGCGACCTTCATCTCTTCAGAGAGGCTCAAAACCCTTCCATTCGGGGTCTACACCTTCGTCAGCCAGTATTCGGTCAACTACGGGAACATCGGGGCATTCCTCGTCATGGGCGCGCTGCCGGTGATCCTGATCTACTTCTTCTTGTCCAATCAGATTACCAAAGGGATGGTGGCCGGAGCTGTAAAGGGATGAGTTGCCGATCCACAAATTCATGCATTGCATATAAAATTGGTAAAGATTTATAATAGGAAACGGCAGGACAGGGTGTTGAAAGGAGAGAGTCCTATGAAGAGCGGCTTTCATTCCATCCATCATCGGTTGTTCTTGCTGTTTCTTTTTTGCATGTCCAGTATTCTGCTTATTGTCAGCCTGCTGTACTATAACCGGACTACGGACCAGCTGCATGAGAAGATCAGCGATTTGTCGCAAAAAAACGTCGCCCAGACCGCAGGCCTGTTCACGCTTCTGTATAAGGGCTATGACGCTTTGTCCAAATCGCTCAGCAATAACTTCGAGATGATTCGTCTGATTAATGAGAAGACGGATGAGCCGGCGGTGGCTTTTATCAATGAGCAGACCGTGACGAATATTATCGGCTCGATTTTTTATTCGCGGGATGATCTCGTGGGGATTCATGTCATTACAGACAGCGGCAAGATTTATAACTATGGCAATTATATGAATGTGGTCGATCCGGATTATGCCCAGGAGGACTGGTACCGGCAATTGCAGGCGTCTTCGGGGAAAATGGTCTGGCTCGGGGTGTATCAGCACTCCCTGATCGACCAGGTGGAGGATAGCCCTGTATTCGCCTTCGGGCGGCAACTGTATGATCTGAATGAGCATAAGCCCATTGGCATTGTGCTGTATGAGACCAACCCGCAGCCGGTGCTGGATGCCCTGGAGAATCTCAAGCTCGGGGAGCATAGCCAGGTCTACCTGATGTCCCCGGACGGACGGTTCGTCACCTCCGCTACAGACCCGGAGCCGGATGCTGCCCATCTGCCTAAGCTACCCGTCTCGGATCATGTGATGGTTCAGCGTGAGAACGGCCAGCTGGTCGTAGCCTCCAAGCTCTCCTTCTCCGGCTGGTGGGTGATGAGCATTACCCCGGATCAGGATCTGAATGTTGAACTGAATGAGATGAAGCGTTATCTGCTGATTGTGATCTCGGCCCTGATCCTGGTCTCGACGCTGATTGCCTCCATTGTGTCGCAGACGATCTCATCACCGCTGAAGAAGCTGATCCGGGAGATGCGGCAGGTAGAGGTCGGTAACTTCCGCGGAATGGTCAAAGTGTCATCGTATCAGGAGATTAATATTCTCGTCGCTTCCTTCAACCGGATGGTCCGGCGGATCGAGGAGCTGATTGAACGGGTCAAGCTCTCGTCGGTCAGCGAGAAGAATGCCGAGCTTCACGCCTTGCAGTCCCAGGTGAACCCGCATTTTCTCTACAATACCCTGGATATGATCTATTGGATGCTGGATGAGGAGGGCAACGAACAGCTGGGCGAGCTGGTGCTCTCCTTGTCTTCGATGTTCCGTTACAGCAGCCAGTGGGAGGACGGGGCCGAGGTGAGCCTGCGCGATGAGCTGGAGCAGATCGGCCATTATCTGAAGATCATCTCCATCCGGCTGGAAGGCCGGCTGCAGATTATTACCGATATCGACGAGCGCTGGCTGACGATCCGTGTCCCGAAGATGACGGTGCAGCCGGTCATTGAGAATGCGGTCAAGCATGGACTGGAGTCTCTGGGACGCCAGGGGATTCTAAAGGTCTACACCCGGCAAGAGGGAGCCCGTCTCCGGTTGATCGTTGAAGATAACGGAGACGGAATGAACGAAAAGCAGCTGGCGCGGCTGCAGGAGTCTCTGAACGGGGACAAGCCGGGTCTCAGTACCAGGGAGAGCGGCAAAAGCGGAATCGGGCTGCAGAACCTGCACCGCCGGCTGCAGTTCATGTTCGGTGAGGGGTATGGTCTGCAGATCCAGAGCTTCCCCGGGGAGGGGACACAGGTTGCCATTGTACTGCCGATTTCAGTGGAGGGAGAACAGCCGAAGTGAATATTCTTATAGCCGACGACGAACGGGTCATCCGTGAAGGCATCAAGCGCACCATCGGTCAGATCAGCCCGGAGCATCAGGTATTCGTTGCCTCCCGTGCGGAAGAAGCGGTCAAGATTCTGGAAGAGCAGCGTATCCATATTGTACTAACCGATATTCTGATGCCCGGCATGAACGGTCTTGAATTCATGAGAATCTCCAAGCGCCGTTACCCGTACGTGAAGTGGATCGTCATCTCTGCCCATAGCGAATTCTCTTATGCCCAGGAAGCAGTCCGGCTGGGTGCCCGTGACTACCTGCTGAAGCCCATCGGCAAAAGCAAGCTGACCGAACTCATCGACAGCCTGAACCATGAAATCCAGCAGGACAACAAGATCTCGCGGCAGGGCGAGCGGCTGAAGACCAGTCTGAGATTCCTTCGTGAGGGTGTCTTCCAGCGGCTTGCTTCAGGGCTTGATATCGGGAACCTGGATATTGATGCATTCATCGAAGACTATAATCACTTCTATCTGGTGATGATTCAGCTGGAGCCCGGAGACCGAAGTGTCCGGCTGGAGCATTTCATCGTGGAGAATGTGCTGTCAGAGCTGATTGAGCGGTACGGACGGGGATTCGTGGTCAGCTATGACCGGCAGACCCTGCTGGGCCTCATCACCCCGGGGGAGAATGTCCGGGTGGAGCAGTTCCAGGAGGAGGTCAAGACTCATCTGACCCATTATTTGAAGATTTCTTTTCAGATTATCCATTCGGGGCTTAGTTATGATTTCCATACTGTGCCGCAGGTGGTGAAGCGGATGCGTGAGGCTTCCGCCTCCCAGGGGCCCATGCTTGAGCCGATGAAGGGCAGCGGAGAGAAGGCCATAGAGGTTGCGCTGCAATATATCAAGGAGCATTTCTATGAGGAGCTGTCGCTGGAAAAAATGGCCTCGGTCGTATTCCTGAATCCGGCCTACTTCAGCCAGCTGTTCAAACAAAAGATAGGGCAGGGCTACAAGGAATATGTCACCTCGCTCCGGCTGGAGCAGGCGAAGCTGCTGCTGCTGAATCCCAAGCTGAAGCTGGCTGAAATTGCTGAACGGGTCGGATACCAGGACATGCGTCATTTCACCCAAATGTTCCGTAAGAAATACCACCTGACACCGACAGAATACCGCCAGCAGGAGCGGATTAGCATTCTAATGAGCAAGGGCGGTGGAGACGAAGCCGCAGACCAGCCTGGCAATCGCTAACCCTGCCCGTGCTCATCAATAATTGATCCAGTGCTCCAGTGTCACGGCGCGGGTAAGCCCAATGGATTCGGCCAGGCGGATGGAGGCGAGATTGTTCTCCAGCACCTGGTACCTTGGGATGTATCCTCTTTGCAGGGTATGGAATACCGCTGTACGGACTACGCGCTGAGCCAATCCGCGTTGTCTTGCAGCTTCCGTAGTATGTACGCCGCCAATCTCCCAGATTCTCTCCTCGTTGCGGTACACCATACATGTACTGAGTGCCGTATTTCCGTCAAACAGGGATACCGAGAAGGCCCCGTCCTGAAAATATTGCCTGATCTCCTCTAACGAATAGTCATTCGCCATCCATAGCGGCAGCAGACGTTCATCTATAGATTCACTGAGAATGCAGGCCTCATCAATGCTGAACAGCGAGGCTTCGTCTGTGGAGTAAGAGTAGAGACTACGGACCCGGTGCAGCGTGAAATACGCTTCCAGTGCCTGGCGGTAAGCGTCCTCCTGGAGCTTGAAGACGAGCTTGACGTCCCGTGGCAGCAGCTTCAGCAGGACAGGAAAGACTTCAGGGCTGCTATAGTCCATAAGCACAACGGTGTCAGCTTCCGGGTAGGTCCGGTGATCATAACCGAAGGTTGTAGCAGGCATCAGCAGCAGCACACCCCACTGATCCTCTTGCTCAACCAGAACGCTGTCTATCTGAGCATGATAAGCAGTCATCATTTTGAGCAACGTTACATTCTTCAGGGGATTCCGGCGCAACCTCTCCATTATTGCTGTATAGTGACTCATTGTAATATCACTCCCGTTTCTCAATTTCATCGAGCCGCTTGAACAGACTGTAATATTTAGCTAGTGTAGCGGGATCGTCTACTTGTACATTGGATCTGAAAAAGAGGATCTCCCCCGTACCCTGGTTCATCTGATCTTTAGCTTCAAGGAGGTGTGCCAAATGCCTGGCTGTTCCCATGCTGCCGGAGATGAAATTAACCCCCGGAGGGAATACCTGCCGAAGACTCTCTACGAAATAGGGGAAATGGGTACATCCGAGGACCACCGTGCTGTACCGTTCAAGCTCCAGATGAGCCAGTTCCTTGTACAAATAGGGAATGATCGTCTTGTCGTCAAACTCAAAGCGCTCTGCAAACTGAACCAGTCCGGGAAGCGGCAGGCTGTCTACAATTTCCCCGTGATCTATGCGGTGAACCAGATCATGATACTTCTTCTCCTGGAGCGTTAAGCGCGTCGCTAAGACCAGGACCTTCTTCTGTTTGCCTTCCGATTGTTCCACCGCAGGCTTCACTGCCGGCTCGATCCCCAGGACCGGGAAGTCATACCGCTGCCGCAGCTCTTCGATAACAATGCTGGTGGCTGTATTACAGGCAATCACCAGAGCTTTTATATTATGCCGGGCTATGAATTCTACAGCTTGAAGGATGTATGCTCTGACTTCAGCCTTGGTCTTGTCCCCGTAAGGAACATGTGCAGTGTCTGCATAAAAGAGGTAATCTTCTTGCGGCAGGAACTTCAACGCCTGATGAAGCACCGTTAGTCCGCCAATCCCGGAGTCAAAAAATCCAATTCGCATACGTCAACTCTTTCCGTGATTATTAAAATGATTCCACTATTCTACCATTAGAATTATAGTATAACTATACCCGCCCAGACAAAAGACCGGGCTCCCGCCTCTGTTGCAAGCAGGGGAAGCCCGGTCCTCGGGACCTGTAATAAGCATGAGTTTCAGAGAGTATCCTTAGCTCTCGTTCTTGGTAACGCCATTCAGACTTGGCACCACATCCTCCGCTTTATCCGGATTCACCATCTGGGGAATTTCGGTAATGCTGGAGTGGTTCTGCTGGTTGTTCTTGGAATCGGCACGGTTGTCAGCACGGTCATGCTTCGGGTCTGCACTGTTCTTGGGCATACTGTTCACCTCCATCTCTACGGGGTAGTATGAGATAGTGGTTTGTATTTTATCCCAGCAGCGCGAATCGCTTAGGGTTCAAAGGAGGAGAAGGATCATCGCAGAGAGAACGAAGGTTATTGAAGTGGTTCCCTATGACCCGGCCTGGAAGGCCGAATATAGGAGAATTGAGGCCCGGATGCTGGACATTGCCGGAGATCTGATCATTGGCTCAGAGCATGTGGGCAGTACCTCAATCGAAGGCCTGTGGGCCAAACCGGTCATTGATCTGGATCTGGTGATGGAGAGTTATGATAAGCTGCCGGAGATCATCCGGAGATTACAGCAGTTCGGTTATGAGCATCAGGGGAATCTGGGAATCGAGGGAAGGGAAGCCTTCCAGAGCTTGCAGGATGACGGATTCATGAAATACCACCTTTACGTATGTCCTAAGGACGGGAAAGGCTACCTGGAGCATATTGCTTTCCGCGATTATCTGCGCAGCCATCCCTCGGCCCGGGACGAATATCAGGCGGTCAAGCAGCGGCTGGCTGAAGAATTCCGCTATGATATCGACGCTTACTGTGAAGGTAAAACTGCGTTCGTGCAGTCTATTTTGCAGAAGGCGGCACAGAATCGAAATACCATATAAGGAAATACTTGTATTAATGAGATTTTTAAGGTAAATTATAGGTATGACTTTCGGATGAAGTTCTGCCGGAAGCGCAGCTTAACTAATGGCATATGCAAGCCGAAGAGGAGCATTTCCCCCAAATGCTCCTTTTTGGTGTGAACTGCGGTTCTAAGGTGCGGACGAAACTGTCTGAAGAACATACCGGATCACGAAGAAGGCAATGATCAGGATGGAGAAGGCCCCCAAGAGCAAAGAAACAAGGTCCCTGCCTGAACGTCTGAATCGTCTCATTACGGTCACCTCGGAGTAGTGAATAACCATAGTATACATTATTATACATTGAGTAACGAGGAACCGCATGAAATCCGGCAACCTTACTTGAGCGGAGTAACCTGCCCGATTGTGAATGAGGCCCAAAGTAAGATAGAATAAACCTACGTGTAAATAGGCTTATAAATCATTTACTTCATGGAGGTCCCACACATATGGCAGATTTCAAAGCACAGAATGAGAATGATCCGCTCAACCGGACCTTGCTGAACGACGAGGGACTGGACCCGCAGAATCCGCTGGATCTGGATAACTGCGAGAAGGAGCCGATCCATATCCCGGGGCTTATTCAGCCGCATGGTGTACTGCTGGCCGTAACTCAGGACACAGACAATCTTATTGTCCAGGCCAGCCTGAATACGGACGTACTGCTGGGCACCGCTCCTGAAGCCCTGCTGGGTACCCCGATGGCTAACCTCGTAGGCCAGGACCAGCTGGACATGCTGCTGGAACGCAGTGTGAATGCGAAGGAGACAGCAGATCTGCAATATATTGTCTTACAGATTGAAGTTGCCGGAGAACTACAGGATTTCTTCTGCATCCTTCATGAGAGTGAAGGACTGATGATTGTTGAGCTGGAGCCTGCTTCCATAGATCAGAGCGACAGCGCCAATGATTTCGACTGGATTCGCACGTTCTTCGGACGGCTGAAGCAAACGGCGAACCGGCTTGAAGCCAGCCAGGCCGCTGCGGAGCAGGTGAAGGAGATGCTGGGCTATGACCGGGTGATGATCTATGAATTCGACGAGCAGTGGAACGGCAAAGTGATCGCCGAAGCGAAGGAAGAAGGGCTGGAGCCGTTCCTGGGACATCATTATCCGGCCTCTGACATACCGAAGCAGGCGCGTGAGCTCTATCTGCGCAACTGGCTGCGGACCATTGTAGATGTTAACTATGTTCCGGTTCCGATCCTCCCGGTGCTGCAGCCGCTGACCGGTAAGCCCCTGAACCTCAGCTTGTCCATCCTCCGCAGCGTTTCTCCGCTTCATATCGAGTATCTGCAGAATATGGGGGTTGGCGCAACCACCACAATCTCTCTGATTCAGAATAATCAGCTATGGGGACTGATTACCTGCCATCACCATTCTCCCAAATATGTGCCTCACCGCATCCGCAACCTCTGCAATTTCCTGGGGGCTTTCTTCTCCAGCGAACTGTATCGGCGCCAGCAGCTGGATAGCTATCAGACGGAGCTGGAGCTTCGGACGAAGGCGATGCGGATTGTCGATATATTTACTGTGAACACCAGTTCTACCCGTGTCATTGAGCAGCTTGGAGAGGAAGAACAGACACTGCTGGATCTGATGGAGGCCTCCGGTGCAGCGGTGTGTTACCAGGACAAGCTCATGCTGTATGGAGCAACCCCATCGCAGGAGCAGGTACGGGAGCTGGCCGGCTGGCTCGCCGGCCAGGCCAAGGACTACACCTATTGCACTTCCCGGCTAAGCCTGGAGTACGAACCCGCCAAGGCCTACAAAAATATAGCCTCCGGTGTCATCTATCTTGCCCTGACTCCAGGAGACCAGAATTATATGATCTGGTTCAGACCGGAAGTTGTGGAGATTGTGGACTGGGCCGGAGACCCGGCCAAGGCGGTCATTCAGGAGAAGGATGGGATGCGTCTGTCTCCCCGCAAGTCTTTTGAGAAATGGCGGCAGGTGGTTCAGTCCACCTCCCTTCCCTGGAGGGAGCAGCATCTTAATATTCTGCCTCAGCTCAAATCCATTCTGCGCGGACAGACCGAGAACCAGCTTCGTCAGGCAGAAGAGCAGGCTCTGCAGAATGCCCGCAGTCTCCGCCATAATGAACAGCGGTATTTGCAGTTGATGGAGCTGTCCCCGGTAGCCTTCTTTATGATCACCGGTGAGGTTATCACCTACTGCAATAACCGTGCTCAAGAGCTGATGGCAGGGGAGCAGGGCAACACTCTGACAGGGGAGCCGTTCCTGAACTATGTGCAGGAATCCTACCGCCCCGTCCTGAAGCAGCACTTCCTGGAGCTGAGCCGGAATCCGAGCCTGTTTGTATCCAGCCGCGGCCAGTTCATGAGCGCAGACGGAGCGGCACTGGAGCTTAACCTCAGTCTGGCTTCCGTTATTCATGGCGGCAGACCGTCGATTATGGCTGTCTTAAGCCCGGGGAGCAGCACGGAAGCGTATGCCAGTGCTACCACGAAGCTGCGTAGCTACCTGACCACAGATTCGCTTACCGATCTGCCGAACCGGCAGGCGCTTGAGCATGAACTGGAGCAGCGCTGGTCGGCTCCTATCCACCAGCAGGAGCCGCTGCTGATGCTGTCTATTGATATTGATGACTTTCATTCATATAATGCGGTCCACGGATTAAAGGGCGGCGATCTCTGTATTCAATCGGTAGCCGATGTGCTGAATATCATCGGCAGGAGTTATGGCGCGTTCGTCGCCCGGTTCAGCGGTGCGAACTTCATCCTGACGATGGCCGGAGCGTCTGCCGCCCAAGCAGAGCAGCTTGCCGAAGCCGTCCGCCAAGGGGTCTATGATCTGCAAATTCCCCGCGACCGATTTGAAGAGGAGGGTGTAGTCACCATAAGTATCGGCGGCTTGCTGAAGGTGCCTCAACCCTCTGACCGCCCGTTTGACTTCATTGCGAAGGCTGAGAAGGCACTCTACGAGGCGAAGTCCGCCGGGAAGAACCAGGTCGTTTTCTTTTAAAATATAAGAATTTATAGGTTGCACACGATAATTTATCCTTCTATGTCCCGCTATAACGGCTACGCTGTCCATCCAAGGACGGCGTAGCCGTTTTCAGCTTGGGGTGCTTCCTATTCGTCCAATCCCCTGAAGGTAATCCGCATACATTACAGAATGATGCAATATGCATCGCCGTATTTCATGGTTCTTCCGGTTTGGGTAGAGTGATGAGTGCGGTATCAGTGAGGGCGGAGGTGAAACGTAAATGTCTGTCGAGAAGCATATGCTGGCAGCAGGGACTCCCTATGCCACACCTTATTATGTGGTAAGCAGCGGACTCCCCGGTCCTGTATTTATGATCATCTCCGGCGTTCATGGGAATGAACCGGCGAGCAGCCGTGCTGCCCAGGGGATCGCCAGCCGGTTCAGCCGGGGTGATATGGCTCTGCGCGCAGGGAGGCTGATCATCGTCCCGCTCGTGAACCAGAACGCACGGCGTAAGGGGGTCCGCGGGAAGCCCGATCTGAACCGTACCTTTCCCCGGAGACCCGGTGCAGTGGCCAAACATCCGCTGTCTGCAGCCGTATGGCAGCTTGCCTTGCGCTACAAGCCGTCCTGGGCTCTGGATCTGCATGAAGCGAACGGGCTGTCCCAGCTGAATCCGAAGCGGGTGGGCCAGAGCCTGCTCATCAGCCCGGCCAGCCGGGCGGAAGGTGTGGCGAAGCAAATTGTGAAGCGGATGAATCTGAACATTCCCAAACAAGCGTACCGCTTCAACATGAGGTACAGGGAACGTGCCGGAACTTCCCGGATGGCCTTTCAGCGTCTGCTCGGCGCAAGAGCGGTGACCGTAGAAACCTGCTGGAGCCTGGATTATGCCTTAAGGGTAAGGCTGCAGAGCGAGATTGTCTGCCATTTCCTGCGGGCGGCAGGAATGATTAGCTGAGGTCAGGCGCTCAGGATTCGCTGCGAATCTGAAATACACTTCCGTAGGACCCTTTATAGACAGGAGTGCCGAAGGCCTGCACCCAGCCGTGATACAGCCTCCCGGAGCTGCCATTCCGCACGATCACAACATCCGGATGGTCCATATTTACAATATCTGGCAAATACTCGGAGAATCCGTACATGGAGCGTTCAAACGCAGTCCAGCCCATGACTCCAACCGAAGCCTTGGTGATAAAAGGGTCCTGGCGTCCGTCACAGAGCACATCCCCGCCGCGAAACATCACATATCCCGAAGATCCATAGCTGGACAGCACCTTAGGCCGGGTACCGGCAGGTGTATGCTCCAGTACATAGTTCATCTCCTCTACCGGATAATCTGCACGGACTAACTGCGGCGGCGCTGCGAAGATAGGTCCCGTGTTGATCAGCAGCCCGGCTGCGAGTCCAAGCGCAATGGCCTTGTTGCCCATCTGCCGTCTGAAGCGGGCGGGAAGCGGCACGGCTTCCAGGAAGACGGCGGCGAAATAAGGAATGAACAGCCACATGAACAGATTCTGCTTGAAATTCATTACCCCGAGATAGAGGATGCCGGTCATCACGAAGAAACGGAACGGCTTCCGGTGGAGGGAGAAGGGCAGCGTCACCGCGAAGAAGAGCAGCAGGAGCAGGATGGGCAGCTGATCAAGCCGGCTGAAGGATAGAGGCTGCCATTCATTAATCAGCAGATTGAAGTGGCTCTGCGTCACCGTGAAGATGAACAGCAGTCCCTTCAGACCCCCCGGATTCGGCAGACCTGCCAGCAGCACAAGCAGGAAGACGGCGGTTCGCTTCCAGTCAAGCTGGCGTGCAAGCAGCGACTCCAGGGCAGCCATGCCGGTGAAGACGGCAATCACCAGCCATACACCGGTGTGCACACTGGCAACGGCCCAGGAGAAGGCAACCATTGCAGCCGCATATCCGGCCTGTGGCTTCAGCTGGTATTCCCGTAAGGCGATGAAGAACCAGACGATGAGCGGAGAAGACATGATCTGCGGCCGTCCCTTGAAATAGTTATAGTAGATCCAGCAGGAGATCAGCAGGACGAATGGGAGCAGCAGCACATGCCCCTCTTCAAGGCCCAGCTCTCTGCGGGAGACTTGTCCAAGCCGCAGCAGCCCCATGATCAGGGCGAACAGGCAGAGCGCAGTCAGCAGATAGAGCCCCGGCCAGCCGAGCCATTGATACAGCGGGGCCAGCAGGAGCTGAAACCCGGCTTCATGCGGGATATAAGGGAGCCGGTCATCATAAAAGGTATGAATCGCATGATAGAGGATCTTCCCGTGTTCCAGCATATAACGCCCGACCTCCAGATGCCAGAAGGTATCCGGGTCATTATATGAATAATCAGGCCGCATGAGCAGGATAGCAGCGGTTGCCAGCAGCCCGCCAGCGAGCGGGTATGCGGCTTTTTTGTTTAACATCGTAACACTCCTTCCGTATCATCACCACTTCCCATAAGTAGACAGATCAATACGTTGCTCTAGCCGTACCGCAAATCAGGTATTGACACAACTGCGTATAGTGTATATATTACATATATACACTAGTCACAACAAACACAAAGGACGCTGATGCTGCTACATGAATATTTTGATATCCAGTACGTCCGGTGAACCGATCTACGCCCAGATTGTAGGACAGGTCCGCCAGATGATTCTGCAAGGGGAGCTGGTCTCGGGTACGCCGCTGCCGTCCATCCGCTTATTGGCCAAGGAGCTGCAGATCAGTGTCATTACCACGAAGCGGGCTTACGAGGAGCTGGAGCGGGAGGGCCTGATCAACTCTGTTGTCGGCAAGGGATCCTTTGTCTCGGGGGCCGATCAGGAATATATCCGGGAACAGCGGCTAAGGATTGTAGAGGGGAAGCTGAAGGACATCATTGACGAGAGCAGACTGCTGGGCATGGAGTACGCCGAGCTGGCGGAGATGCTGAAGCTGCTCTATGAGGAGGAACAGGAATGAGCGATGTAATCCAGTTAGACCATTTGACCAAGAGTTACGACCGGTTTGAGCTGCGGGATATCTCCTTGTCTATCAAGGAGGGCTTCATTACAGGGCTGATCGGCCCGAACGGCGCAGGCAAGACTACGCTGATCAAAATGATGATGGGCATGGTCTACCCCGATCAAGGCAGCATCTCGATGTTCGGCCAGAATAACCAGCTCTCTCAGGCGGCGGCCATTAAGGAGCGTATCGGCTACGTCTCGGATGAGAGTATCTATTACGAGCACCTGACCGTCAAGCAGATGAGAACTATCATCGCCCCGTTCTATCCCCGCTGGGATCAGGATACATATATGAAGTTCCAGGAGCTGTTCAAGCTTCCGCCCGGCAAGAAGATCAAGGAGCTGTCCAAGGGGATGAAAATCAAATTCTCGCTCGCCATCGCCCTGTCCCATGGAGCCGATCTGCTGATTATGGATGAGCCTACCTCGGGCCTTGATCCGGTATTCCGCAGAGAGATGCTGGAGCTGCTCAGTGAGCATATCCAGGATGAGAAGAAGTCGATTCTGTTCTCTACCCATAACACCACAGACCTCGACCGGATTGCCGATTACATTGTGTTTATTAATGACGGCAAGATTATTTTCAATGAGATGAAGGAGAGTCTGGGGGAGCAGTACCTCTTGATCAAAGGCGGGAAGGAGCTGCTGGACCGTGATGTGCGGCGGTGGTTCGTCGGTATCCGTGAGAATGGGCTGGGGTTCGAGGGTCTGATCAGCAACCGTGCGGAGGGCGAACGGTATTTCAAGGATACCGCCATCTGCGAGACGCCTACGCTGGAAGAGATTATGTACTATACGGTAAAAGGAAGTGAAGCACATGTATAGCTCCCTGCATCTGATCCGCAAGGACTTCATGCTTACCCGGAAATTCTTACTCCTAATGGTTCCTTATTACTTGCTTATGGGATATTTAAATGCGGAAGCTTATACGGTATTCTCCTTGTTCCCGGCGTTACTGCTGCTGATTAATTCCTGCACGATTGATATGCAGCATCATAATCAGAAGTTTCTGGTCACTCTTCCGGTACCCCGGCAGCGGCTGATCCTGGCTAAATACCTGATGCTTATTCCGTTCTCGCTGTTCAGCCTTATTTGTACCCTGGTGCTCTACGTGTTTGCTTTTAAGATAGGGAAGCTGGATGCTCCGCTGCGCTGGAGAGAGCTGGGTCTAACGACTGCTATATTTCCGCTGATTGCTTCCTTCTATTTGCCGGTATATTACTGGCTTGGCCAAAAAGGAATGCAAATAGTGAACATGGTATTTATGCTGCTGGTTATGCTTAATTTCTCAGCATTAACAAGCTTGAGTGAACGTTATCCAGATCTTGCGTTATGGATGAAGACCGGCAAATTTGACAATGTTCTGCTGGTGGGCATTGTTATTCTAGCCTATCTCGTTATCATCTACGGCTCTTATTTGCTCTCATTGCGGATTTTTGTGAAAAAGGATATATAGCCGTTACTCTGAACAGGCCGGAGCACAAAAATGACCTCAGCGCCCACATCCCCGTGGAAGCCTGAGGTCATTTGCTTGTCTCTCCATTCAGCGGAACGTTCCGCCTTGCTCCAGAGACTCTACGAAGTCCTTGGCATCCTTCAGAGACAGATTCCGCGCTTCACGCATCACCTTAATCGCCTGAATCTTCTTGCCTTCGGCAATCAGCAGACGGATTCTCCGCTCCAGATCCGGGGCAATCTCCGGGTTCTGTACAAACATGGGGGTCGGAATATCGGTTGTTCTGCTGCTGGCCTGAACGGACGGTCCTCCGTAAGTGTCTCTTTGGGCCAGCCGGGATTCCAGCTCATGTACACGCCGCTTCAGGCTAAACACACTTAACATGAGCAATAACGCAAGCACCAGGGCCAGAATAGCAATGAGATCCATCGTCTCCATATTATCCATAGGGTTTGCTCCTTTCATGAACAGGTAATCTGCGAAGGTCCGGTGCTACTATACACTACTACCCGCCAGGGAGAAGAATGAACACTTCAGACCCCATTGTTGATTGTATCCCCAAGGCCGGAACCCTACAATGGGTTACATAGAACAGCCCACGCGTTGTACAGACGGGGACGCTAGTTCTCACACCACCTGGAGGAGAGATGGAAATGAACCAGAACACACAGAACACATCTATGAAGGCCATTCGGATACATCAATTTGGAGGAATCGGGGAACTACGCTATGAGGAGGCGCCTATTCCTGCTCCAGCGGCCGATGAGATTCTGATTAAGGTGGCCGCAAGCGGCTTCAATCCGGTAGATGTCAAAATCCGCATGGGCTATCTGCAAGCCTTCTTCCCGCATCATTTCCCCTATATTCCGGGCATTGAGGTCTCGGGAATTGTGGAAAGAACGGGCGAAGCGGTTACGGAATTTCAAGCAGGCGACAAGGTGTATGCGGCTCTGGATATGTCGCAAGACGGCGGTGCTGCCGAATATGTGGTCACCAAGGCGCAGTATGCGGCTCTGGCACCGGCTTCACTGGAGCTGGCGGATGCAGCCGCTCTCCCGGTAGGGGTGTTAACCGCATGGCAGGGATTATTTGAACATGGCAGCCTGCCCGCAGGCGGGCGTGTGCTGATTGCCGGAGCCGCAGGCGGAGTGGGTTCCTATGCAGTGCAGCTGGCCAAGCTTCATGGTGCGTATGTAATCGGCACTTCCTCTGCGGCCAGTATACCGATGCTGCAGGAATTGGGGATTGACGAGATCATCGACTATACCCGGGAGAGCGTAACGGATAAGCTGAATACGAAGGTGGATCTGATCCTGAATCTGTCCCCGGAGAATACGGAGGAGCTGAATAAATGGCTGCCGCTCTTGAAGGAGGGAGGTGCACTAGTCTCTGCGGTCAATCCGGCAGACGAGCAGCTGGCAGCGCAGCTTGGCGTAAGAACCCATCAAATTTACGGTCATGCGGATCGTGAGCAGATGACCCGGATGGCGGCTCTGGTGGATGAAGGCAAGCTTAAGCTCCAGATTACCGCAAGGCTGCCGCTTGCCGAGCTGGCCTCAGCACACGCGATGAGCGAGGCCGGCAAGATTCGCGGCAAGGTGCTGATTACCGTCTAACTCCTTCTTACCAGCTCTGGTTGCATAAATAAGATCCGGATATAGATGACAGACAGCTCATCCGGTGTATAAGGCATCCCGCTGCGCAGCCATTCTTCCGTAATCCCGAGAAATATCGAGGCGGAATGCGCAGCGAGATACTCTGGCGGAATCTCGGGATGCTCTGCAAATACACCGTTGACCTCCAGCTTCCGGTAGAAGCTGCGTCTGATGACCTCCTTGAATTGCCCCGGGAATCCCGCCTCTCCTTTAGCCCCGAGGAATAATCCGATCCGTTGTCCATGCTGCTGCAGGTATTCGAAGATGTGCACCAGCGGCGGGTAAGGGGCTGAATTCAGATAGTGCTCTAACATCTCGGCATGTACGATTCTCACAACCATAATCTGCTCCAGGCCGGTCAGAATCTCGCTCTGCAACTGTTCCAGCAGATCATATTTATCTGTAAAATGCAGATAGAAGGTTCCCCGGTTAATATGTGTCCTTTGCGCCAGATTGCGTACACTCACCTTATGGAAGCCCTCTTGCTCCATCAGCTGGAGAAAGTTCTCTTCGATTAAAGCCCTGGTTCCCGCTGTTATCATCTCGTGTATTTTACCGGTCATGCTGCTTTCGCCTCTTCCGTTAGTAATTTATGGTGTATAATGGTGGAAAAGGGAGGCGATCTGATGTCTGAATTCTCTAATAGCGGTGGACCACCCCCCATCCAATCGAATGATCCCGGCGGGCACAAGGCCAACCATGACGTCAATGCGCAGAAGCTTCATGCCGAAGGACCTCCGGGTTTCTGGCAGCAGATATCCGATTTGGTTATCGCAGTCGCGGTTATTGCCATTTTCATTGTTGTGATCATGTGGATCTTTTGATGAGCTTCTCCCAAATTAGCGGCTGTCCCGAACGGTTTATAGGGTTCCGGGATATCCGCTTTTTGGTTCGCTCTGGGGCCTTCCTCGATATTCACTTGGAGTCTGCCCCGCGAATCTCTTGAATTGCCGCATAAAGTGTACATCATTCTCATAGCCGCAGGTGGCGGCAATCTGGCTGATCGAGTGCGTCGTGTTCTTCAGCAGATAAGAGGCATACCCCAGCCGGTTACGGATGATATCGTTCACCACCGGCAGCCCGAAGAACTGCTTGTAGATCTGCTGGAAATAGGACTTGCTCATGTTCATTCGCTCGGCCAGGTCTTCGACAGAATACCAGGTTGAGGGAGAGCTGAGCACTTCATTTCTCAGGTTCAGGAAGTCATCATAGTATTTGCTGATCTGCTGGCGGGATTCCACATGATGCCTGATATCGCTAAGCTTCATGAACAGGCAACGGATGATGGAGTCTATAATTTCATGACGGAAGGTGCCGTTCTGCAGATTCTCCCAATGCAGCTCATTTACTTTGCGGGAGATATAGAGAGGGTCACGGGCCTTCATTAAGGTATCCAGAGGAAGCTTCAACCGGCCGAAGAACTCATCCGCAGCCTCCAGCTCGAAATGGAACCAGTCATGTACCAGCGGAGCTTCGGCGTCCTTGTAGGAATACGGGCTGGTCCTGTTATAGATAATAAAAGTATTCGGTTCAGCTAACAACGTCAGTGCTTGAATCCTCAATTCCATTCTGCTCCGAAAGAATACGAAGACGTAATCGCCGGAGCCTTCCGGGCGGTCAATTGTCATGCCCTCCGGATGAATCACATTAGAGCCGCACCGCTTCAGGGATATCACAATTATTTCCGCCTTTGGATTAGAGAATAGGTCAGTCAATAGATAGGATAAATCATTTTCTTTCTTGGAGCAAGGGAGTACTCTGTGATAGTAAATATAGAGAATACTTCAGTTACGAGAGAGAGGATTCCCAAGATGACTAGAGCGACGACGAAATTCTATATTCCGGGCTACCCGAGACCCCAATTTGTCCGCAGCCAGTGGCTGGATCTGAACGGCGAATGGGATTTCAGCTTCGATGATGACAAGGCAGGCGTGGCTGAACGCTGGATGGACCATTTTCCGGCCACACACAAGATTAATGTTCCCTTCACCTATGAAACAGCGGCAAGCGGCATCGGTGAGGAGACCTTCCATCCGCAGATCTGGTACCGCAGGAAGCTGAGCCTGTCACCGGCAGCGGAAGGGAAGCGGACTATACTTCATTTTGAAGGCGTGGATTATCAGGCGGTCTGCTGGGTGAACGGCGGCTTCGCGGGGGAGCATGAAGGGGCATATACCCGGTTCTCTTGCGATATTACCGATCTCTTGAGAGCGGACATCGAGAACGAGATTGTGCTAATGGTGATAGACAGCGACAGCTGTCTGCAGCCCCGGGGGAAGCAGCGCTGGGCCGGCCGGAACCATGATTCGTTCTATGTGCAGACAACAGGTATCTGGAAAAGCGTCTGGCTGGAGCATGTCCATGCCCTCCGGCTGGATAAGGTCAAAATGACCCCGGACATTAACCGCCAGATGATCCGCTTCGATTACAGCGTGCACGGTCTGACAGATCCCGCTGATCTCCGGCTGGAGACTGAAATTACATTTAAGGGCGAGCGGGTAACCAGCTTTAGCCTTTCTATAGATAGACCTTCGCTCACAGTGGAAACCAGCGTGACGGGCGGCATCAACGGACCTTGGCTGCAGAACCTGTGGTCACCGGGCCATCCGAACCTGTTCGACGTAGAGTTTGTGCTGTATGCAGGCGAACAGGAGATGGACCGGGTGGGCTCTTATTTTGGCATGCGCAACATTTCGATCCGGGACGGACAGATTCTCCTGAACAATATCCCGTTGTACCAGCGATTGATTCTGGACCAGGGCTACTGGCCTGACACTCATCTGACTCCTCCGTCTGAAGAAGCACTGGTGGAAGATATTGAAGCGATGTTGGAGATGGGCTACAACGGCCTGCGTAAGCATATGAAGGTGGAGGACGCCCGCTTCCTGTACTGGTGCGATGTTAAGGGGCTATTGGTCTGGTCTGAAATGGCGGCGGCTTATGAATTTAACGACGAGGCTATGGAACGTTTCACCAAGGAGTGGCTGGAGGTCGTGCAGCAGCAGTACAATCATCCCTGTATCATCACCTGGGTGCCTTTTAACGAATCCTGGGGTGTACAGAATATTCTTCATGATATCCGGCAGCAGAAATTCACGGAAGGTATCTATCATTTGACTAAATCTATTGATCCCTATCGTCCGGTAATTACGAATGACGGCTGGGAGCATACCGTGTCTGACATTCTGACCCTGCATGATTATGTGGAGCGGGGCGAAGCGTTATACACTAAGTACAAGGATAAGGACTCTATTACGGGCGGCAGCGGCACGTATAATGAATGGAAGTTTGCTTTTGCAGAAGGCTACAGCTATAAGGGGCAACCGGTTATGATCAGCGAATATGGAGGGATTGCCTTTAAGAGCGGGCATGGCTGGGGTTATGGTGATCAGGTGGATACGGAGGAAGCTTTCCTGGAGCGGTTCGGCAGCTTAACCCGTGCGATTCAGGAGATTCCCTTCATCTCCGGTTACTGTTATACACAGATTACGGATGTCCAGGATGAGGTAAACGGCTTACTGAGCGAAGACCGCAAACCGAAGGTACCGCTGGAGAAGATCCGGGAGATTAACCTGAAGCGTGGGATGTAAACTCTTTCAAAAATCAGTGAAGGGGTTGACGGACTAAGAATATTACACTATCATTCATATTAGTTACAAAAAATTAATATTTGTCAGGCGGCATGAGCCGGCAAGAAAGGAGACTGAGTTCTTTTTGAAGAAAGGTATCGTATGGCTTCTGGGTATTGTACTATTGTTCTCCATAGGATCTGAAAGAGCATCTGCGGATGATCGCTCCAAGCTTGACCAAGAGGTTAGTGAGGTGATGGGAACTCCTTATAAATGGGGAGGAACCAGGGTATCTGAAGGGTTTGACTGTTCCGGATTTATTTTATACATATTTGGTAAGTTCAATCTGGATCTTCCGAGAACATCCAAGTCCCAGGCATCTGCTGGCGATTATGTAGCCAAGTCCGATTTGCGGCCGGGTGATCTGGTCTTTTTCGAAACCGGGGGTAATGGAATCTCACATGCAGGAATCTATGTGGGTGACAACAAATTTGCACATTCCTCAAGCAGCAACGGGGTTACCATCACCAAGCTGTCTTCAGGCTATTACAAGGACAAATATGTTACCGCCAGAAGAATCGCTTCAGAGACTAGTTATCTGAAGATGACTGGCAACTAAATATAGGGATACACAGAGCCTCTAGACTTTCTAGAGGTTTTATTTTGTGAGTTGACACGCCAAAGAAGTGTAATTATAATGGTCGTAGCAACTATAATCACGACTACTATATAAGAGGTTAGAGGAGGTCAACCTTGGAGTTAGAACAATATATTGGTGTCAATGTGCAGCGTGCGGCACTTAAACTGAATAATTATTATCAAAAGGTAGTCAATCCGTTCGACATCACAGTAGATCAGTGGGAGATACTAATCGTGTTGTGGGAGAAAGAAGGGATTACGCAAAAAGAGCTTGCCGAGAGACTGCACAAGGACCAGACTAATGTTGCACGAATGCTTTTCAAGCTGGAGAAGAAGGAATTTATATATCGCGTGGTTCATGAGACGGACCGAAGATCGTTGCGCGTGTATCTAACTCCTAAAGGAAGGGAGATCAAAGAAGACATTCTTGCCCCTTCCATGGATGCCTATAACAAAACTATCCAGGGGTTATCCCAGGAGGAAGTTGACACGTTTAGAAGGGTTCTTACTGTAATCTACAATAACGTAAAAGATTTATAGCCTTAGGAAGAAACTCTCTATAATCAAAAAGAAGAGAGTTCTTCGGCTATATACTTGCTGTGGCAACTATAGCTATGACTACTATAATTGTAAAACTTATTTTTAGAAGGAGAGTTGCCGGATGGAAGTATCATCACAAGAAGCAGGGGTTTTCGACTCCAGGTATAGAGCTTTGACGATCGGAATTATTCTTGCTGTAACTACCGTTGCATTTGAAGGTTTAGCTGTGGTTACAATTGCTCCAAGCCTGGCTCAAAAATTAAACGGGCTCCATTTGTACGGCTGGATATTCAGCTCTTTTCTGTTGGCACAAATCCTGGGCACGATGATCATAGGGGCGCGGATCAACAAAAACGGCGTATTTGCCTCGTTTGGCCTATCCATACTTTTTTTTGTGATCGGCATCGTGATTGCGGCCACTTCCGTGAATATGATTACTCTGCTCATAGGGAGAGTGTTTCAAGGTTTTGGCGGAGGGGCTATCATTACATGTGTGTATTACAGCATTACCTTGGGTTATCCCGATAAGCTGAGAACGAGAATACTTGCTTTGTTTTCCGGCGCATATATTCTGCCAGCATTAATCGGCCCTTATATTGCCGGGCTTCTAGCGGAGCATATCTCCTGGAGAGTTGTTTTTTGGCTTGTGCTTCCCTTCATAGGTTTGGCTGTCATGCTGACGCTTCCGGCGTTCCGCAAATTCACAGTTACAGAGAGCACTCCTTCCAATGGAAGCCGAAAAGAAGGTTTTGCCGTACTCCTGACTATTGGAGCGGGAATGCTGCTGGCAGGGCTAGGCTTCATAACCGACTGGAAAGGAATGGTGCTGTCGGCAGCAGGACTCATTATCATGATTCAGCCCTTGCGGAAGCTGCTGCCTGAGGGTACTTTAAGTGTCAGGAGAGGGCTTCCGGCTACGATTGCTTCCAGAGGGTTCTTTGTGGCCAGTTATAACGCGACCGAGAGCTATGTCGTCCTGGCTTTGACAGATGTGAAGAAGCTGCCTGCAGATCGGGCGGGACTAATCGTAGCTGCGGGTGCCTTAAGCTGGTCAGCGGCAGCCTGGCTTCAGTCCAAGTTAGATGCCAAAGACCATGGGACGGGCCGGAAGAAGCGGGTAACCGTGGGTATTGGACTCATGGTCATTGGAGTTGCGGCAGTCATCCTCGCGGTTAGCCTCCCCGAAGGGGGAATTGTATTTGCTGTAATTTCACAGCTCTTCACCGGATTCGGCATCGGTCTGGCACATCCTACGACTGGAGCGATTGCCCTGCAGCATACTAAGACAGGTGAAGAAGGGGAGATTGCCGCCAGCCTTCAGTTTACCGACGCCTTTAGTCCGGGACTAAGCATCGGAATCGGCGGCGCCCTCATTGCTGTTAGCCAATCCCTGAATTTGGGGCTGTTGACGGGGATTATATTGGCTTTGTCACTTCAATTGTTATTCGTTCTTGTGAGCTTTACGCTTTCCTTCCGCATTAAGCAGGCGAAGGCCGCGGATATGTGAGAGCATCACTTTGTAAAAGATTCTTTAAACCGGTCCTTCCACCAGCGTCTGCGAATTTCCTTTCCCCATTGGTTACCGTGAACTCTTAATGTATTTACCCGCCAGTACATTGGCGGGTGATCCATGATTTGAAATTCCATAAATCTTAAGAGCCAAGGCGACCTGGCAAGGGATGACCTTCCTTCTTTTAGATCCTCTTTTTTCATGCTGTACGTAGCTGTTTTTTGCATGGCTTCATCTTGGGAGGTAGCGAGAGCCGCCAAGCTATCAGCCATTTGCAGCGTTCCTCCTTCAAGAAATGAAGCGCCCAGATGATCTGCCCTTACTTCCATCAACTGAGAACAAAAGGATTGAAATACTGGAAATAGAATGATCAGCAGCCAAACTAATAAAAATAAAGGAATAGCAAAAGCTTCAATATCAGAAACTTGTTTGAAGATCAATAAGAGACCACCAGCAACAATTAACATTAATAGAACTCTATACAGTTGCCCGTATAAGATATCTCTTTTCTTAACATGAACTGCTTCGTGGGCTAATATCCCTTCAATGGCATCTATGGGCAGGTTTAATGTGGCGGTTGTTAAAGTTACCATCGACCGTCCAATATTCATACCTGTTGCCAGCCCATTGTATTGTGCGGAATCTGTCTCATAAACCTTCACGTTGGGAATACCGGCTTTTGCAAAGATCTTGTCAGCTGCTGAGATCACTTTAGGATCGGTTACAGCCTTAGCATCCATGGCTACCTTTAGTACACGATCAGAGATATAGATATTGAATAACCAATACATAATCGCCATAATAACCATCAGCCACGCAGGAGTTCTAAAGTAGTACAAGAGCAATAAAACACCCGTATAAGCAGATACACCCTTTACTGTTATTGCAAAATAGAACTTGCCAAGAAGCCGTTTGATATTCCTTTTATGATAGAAGGGTAGAACGAAAACCTCATTTTCAATTGTGCTTTCAGATTTCGTTTCCGCCTCCAATACAGCTTTCCATTGTTCTGTTTCTTGAATGGTCAGATAGATGGTCTCTCCTGGTAAAAGAAGCCGTAATACTTTGTTAAAGCTGGTTGTAAAGTCGGTATTTGATGTGAACAGGGTAAGATAGGGATGAAGTTTTAACAGGTCTACCGTTGATTCAATGGTTGTCTCCTGTATATCCTGGATGGAGAACTTTCTGGAGGCCAAGCGGGACAGGATATACAGGTTGCCTTGTTGTTTAGAATAATACAGACGAGTTGTAAAATAGGTGACAAAACGTTTGATCATTTCGGTAATAGCAATGAGCATCCCGTATACGATAAAGTATTTCAGTAAGCTATATTCTGGTCCATAGATCAAAAAGAAGGTGGCCCCCGTAAATACAAGGATTGAAATTCCCAATTCCGCGAATATCCGTTGACTATTTCGAACAATTTCGATTTCCGTTACTTCCAGTTTCCTGATTTCTTCCAGTAACTCTCCATACTTTCCCTGTCCACCCATCAAAAGAGAGATAGCCAAGTATCCGGCGGAAACAAACGAGAAATAGATGAAACCTTCCGGAAAGCCATGCTGATAGAAGATGAACCCAATGGCTGCAATAGCACCGGCAATTTCACTCCCATAACCCAAAGAGCGACTCCATTTTCCGGTAAAGGTACCGAGTAAATATATACTAGAACCCATTAATAGATAGAATATAGCTTCAAAGATACTAGGGAATATGATAATAACATCCTTTCTAATATAAATTGCCGGTCAACGTTTCTTGTTTAGCAGTGAACCAAATAACGAATAGAGAATGACAACAAGACTTACCGTAGCAGTCATATAGGCAGCACCATCTTGAAGAACAAGAGAGGGGCTAGCAGGCAGTATACGACCCGACAGAAGGAAGAATCCGACATATACAAGCAAAACGAAGGTGCCCAGCCCGTACATCATCCAGAAAGAGTTGCGCTTAGAAGAGAAAGAGCCGGCACGAAGAATAATGAATAAAACATAGGACAAGGCTAGTGAGAGTACCAGATACACGATATTCTCATATAGCGAAATGGTGAGTTCTCCGCTAAAACCGTAGAGAAAACGCCACATAAGAAGCAAAGGGACGATGGGAGCAATGATTTTGATTTGTTCCCACTTCGATGTTGCAGGAAGCTCCTGGATGATCTCATTACAAAAGGACTTAGGGTCTTGACCAAATACTTGTTCGAACGATTTGCCCTCTTGCTGAGCCGTTAATAAATGATCTTCGAGTTCCATGAGGATCTCACTTGCTTTTGTATCGGATACGGAAAAATGGCTCCGAATATAGAATCTCATTTCGTTTAAGAGAAATTTATTTTTTTCATTCAACATTTAGGCATCATCCTCTTTTCTGTAATTCCTATCCATAATATTGTTGACCGATTGACTTAGTTCATTCCAATTTTCACGGAATAATTGAAGCTGCTGTTCCCCTGTAAGGGTTAGGTGATAATACTTACGGTTAGGTCCCGAAGGAGAGGGGCGTTGTGTACTTGCGATAGTTCCTTCCTTCTCCAGACGAAGCAAGAGGGGGTAAATACTACCTTCCCTGGCGAACACGAAGCCACTATCAGCAAGTTTCTCCATAATTTCGTATCCGTAGGTTTCCTCTTCACCAATAACTGCAAGAAGACAGCCCTCAAGCACCCCTCGAACCATTTGAGTAAACACGGGCAATCCTCCAATCGTAGATTTCTGGACTATCTTGCACAACAAGGTACCGGATTGAAAAAATAGCTATCTTGCATAACAAGGTAGCGATTAGAGTATATCTTAATCCTATTTGTAATGCAACTTAAGCGGACTTGCACTAGCTCCTAATTACAGGTTTAGTTAGCCATAGTAGGGAAGAGTATGCACACAGTGTTGAAGCAATGTCCGGTTATAGAAAATGAGAAATTTCTGGTTCGTCTGGTTTCAGAAGCCGATGCAAATGATCTGCTAAGAGTTTACAGTGACAAGAATGCTTTGCCGTTTTTTAATAGCGATAATTGTAATGGGAATATATTCTATTATCAATCAGAAGAGGAGATTGTTGAACTTATCAAATTTTGGATATGGGAATATGAATGTAAACGTTATGTACGATTCTCAATTGTTGATAAAATATGCAACGAGGTAATTGGAACTATAGAGCTGTTCAAAAGAATCTCAAATGATCACTTCAATGGATCGGGAATTATGAGATTAGATGTCCGAAGTGATTTCGAAAATAAGCAAGCGTTGTACGAGATTATGACGATAATAACCAATCCGGCATTTGAGCTTGTTCAGTGTTCAATGATAGCCACTAAGGCAGTTAACTATGCAGTTGAACGAATCGAAGCTCTTGAGACAATGAATTATGTTAAAACAAAGGATAGGTTATTAGCGGCTGATGGAGAAAGCTATAGTGATTAATGGGTAATTACACAGGGGGTAATAACACAACAAAATTAATGTGTAATGAACCGTGTTGGATTATTTATTATATACTTCTTCACAAAACCCGTATTTTGTACATATGTACTTGTGAAGTGGCTTGGTGATAAAGACCTGTTCTAAGCTGTGCTGCTGTGCTTGTTTGTCGGTGGACAAGAACATGGTCCCATTGCCGACAGGTCTCCTGTTGGCCACAAAAAAAACAACTCCTTAGGGAAGTTGTTTTTAATAATCATGTTTCTTAATATAGGAACTTACGTAATTAATCAATTCATAATTTTTTTGGGTAATCCATGGATATTCGTGCCGGTACATATGAGTATTCTCATAATACATCTTGAAGTTTAAACCTTCAGCGCGCTTTCCTTTAACCTCTTGGTATTTAAAAGCAATTTTGAATAGTATATCAGAGCAGTCACTGCGGCAAAGTTAGACTTCCGGCAATGCTTTGTTCATAAGACCCCCCTATTCGATTTCCGTTACTCAGTGACTGAAATTGTTTCCAATATTTGAGTTCTGGAAATGTTAAGTCCGATTGTATACAACGCTCCTTTCTGCCTTGCGTCTTGCTTCTGAACGCGACAATCTCAATGAAACGACAGCTGTTGCGGCGGCTACTGTCACTCCTATCGCTCCGATCCAGCTAATAGATATGAGGGAGATCTGCTCTATGACAACTCCACCTATGCCAGCGCCTGCAGCCATAGCCAGCTGCAGCATAGAGCTGTTCAGGCTGAGCATTACACCTGCAGCCTCCGGGGCCTGCTGGACCAGATTAAATTGCTGGGTCGGTCCCGAGGTCCAGGCCGAAAAGGACCAAAACACAAGGAGCGGAAGCATAAAAACAGCGGATTGGCCTGCGATAAAGATGAGTATAAGAGCTGTTGCTTGAACCAGCATGCCTCCAAACAACGTAGGGTAAACACCCCATTTATCTGAACTGTAGCCTCCGAATTTGGAGCCAAACAAGCTGGCGATACCAAAGGCAAGTAATCCAATGCTGACTCCTTGCTCACTCATACCCGTAATGTCAAGGAGAAAAGGCGTAATGTATGTGTAAGCAATGGAATAGCCGGTGAGCAAGAAAAATGTTATCATCAGTGCCATGATAATTCTCGGCTCCTTCAGCAAGGACAGCTGTTGGCGAATCGGCATTGACTCCTCAGCTTCCGATTTCGGAATCAAGAGAGATACAGCTAGGATCGCGAATAGTCCAAGGATGCCAATCCCGCCAAATACCACTTTCCAATCATAGAAGGAAGCGACAACTCTACCTAACGGAACTCCGACAACTAACGAAGTTGAAAATCCCATCACAATCGTAGCAATAGCACTTCCTTGCTTCTCAGAAGGCGCGAGCTTGGATGCTACTGTCATCGCGGTAACGAAGAATATGCCGGTGCCGAGCGCCAATATGACACGGGAAACCATCAGGAAGGAGAAGCCTGGCAAAAGAAAAGCAACAGCGTTGCCGACAACGAATATGCCAAGAGAATAGAGAAGCATCTTTCGCCGGTCGACTCCGGATGTCATGGCCATTAGGATAGGAGTCCCAATGGCAAATGCAAGTGAAAATACAGTAATGAGCTGACCAGCCGCGGACACGGAAACTCCTAGATCCGCTGCAACCTTATCTAATATTCCTGCAATGATATATTCGGACGTGCCGACCAAGAAGTTGGCGGCTGTAAGCATATAAATTTTCCATGCGTAAGACTTCATGGTATAGCTCCTCTCTCCACTAAATATTTGTATGATCCTTTAAATATGTCTTCATTTCTTGCGAGGACGCCCCTTCCCCATTCTTCTGCTATTGCATCGTAGACTTGATGAACCCGGGCATTTCAATTTCACCTCCCATATAAGATCGACATATTACGAAATCTCGATGAATTGTGCATTTAAAAATCGACATACCACAATATGTCGATTTATTAATTTTAAACAAACTGAATTCTTTTGAGAGCATTCAGCTTGTGTTGTCATTAGATTTCGTTATTGAAAAATGCACCAATTTCGCGTAACGTTTCCTCGTTTCTTTTGAAATACGTATACTTGCCGATACGTTCTACCGTAAGCAGATCTGCTTTTTGGAGAATCGATAAATATTGGGAAGCTGTAGACTGTGTCATCTTCAGCTTTTCCATGACTTGAGTAACACATACCCCCACTTTCCTCATGTCAACCCCTTCATAGGGCATAAAATGTGTTTCAGGATCTTTCAACCAGAACAATATTTGCAATCTCGACGAATTAGACAGTGCTTTAAAAATCTCAATTGGCTCCATACGTATTATAATATCGGGAATTATCGATGTGTCAAGTTTTTACTCTTCTAATTTGATCCAACTGTAATCCTCATCACCTCTTACAAGCTTGATTCTCCTAATCTACGAAAACACGTTACATGCAATTTTAGTCAGCTATTTAAAAGCCCGACTTATTTTAAATTTAAGGATAATTTTGTAATTCTCTTGATCTTCAAATGAAGAGAATTGTCCTATCATCCGATGCATAACTTTTTCTATGATTTTTTCACCCAATTTATAACTTTCTACTGATTCATTATTTATTTTTATTTTGTTTTCTACACAAATCACAAAATGATTATCTTCTATATAAGTAAATAAATTAATTTTTTGTTCTCGATCTGCATATTTTAGTATGTTCGACAGAAAATTATCAAATACACGTCCGATATTTTCCATATCCACAATAATTATGACATCCGTAGGGGAAGCATTTACAAGCACCTGAAATCCTTCCGCTCTAAGTACAGCTGTAATATCTGACAATATATCATGAATTGATTCCCGAACTGAAAGGGTTACTAAGTCTGCCTCCCGCTCTTTATCTAATAAAAAATATGAAAACAGATCGTCTGTACGGTTCTTAAGTTGGAGAGCCTTTTGATACGCACTCTCGATTTGATGCCTTGTTTCTACACATAAATCTTCTGGGGTATTACGGGCAAACTCTAAATACATGATGAGAGATGTCAATGGCGTACGCATATCGTGAGACATTTCGGTTGCAAGATTTCTACTCTCATTTTGCAAATTATCTATCCTTTCTAACCTGCCTAAAAATGCTTTACGTAGTTCCTCTATACTTTCCGCAATCATCGCCAATTCATCATACCCTCGAACCGTTATAGAATAGTCTAATGAGCCGCCTTCAAGGATATGAATTTCATTATTAATTGTGCGCAAATATTTGATCCCTCTACGTATTCCAAATAAAACAATGGTTATAAATAACATTGCGGACAGCAATATTTCAAGCATGTAGGCCACATTATAGTAGTGGGAAAAATAAAATCCATAGATTGAAACGTTACCTGTCCCATTCTTAAATTGTACTGGGTAAGAGTTCCGACGATCATAATCAGTTTCAGGCTGACTTCCATATGCTCCTTCGTCATCATCATGGTACAAGGAATCATATTGAAGCACCTGGTTCTGAAATACGTATAATAATAAATTACTCTTCTGACTTTTAATCCAGTCTGAAAACGCAATACGATCTGTCGTTGACAGATCGTTTGCTGAAACATATTCTGAAAATTTTTGGGCGTAAACTTGAGATTCGGACTTTAAACGCTCATCAGAAGTAAAATAATGATCCATAACCCGATTGCTTATGGACTGCAAAAGTAAAAAACAAAGAACACTTATGGTGAGAGCAATAATTATTAAAATTGTCAACTTTTTAGATATAGTAAGTTTATGAGTGGCCAAAACGGTAACCTCTTCCCCATTCCGTTAAGATATACGCTGGTTTTGCTGGATCTTCTTCGATTTTCAATCGTAATTTTCGGATGTGTACTACTACCGTATTATTTGAACTGTAGAAATAAGGTTCCTTCCAGATACTCTCATAAATATTTTGGGCAGAGAAAATTTTATTTCTCCTCGTCATCAACAGTTTTAGTAGACCGTACTCCAGATCGGAAAGCTCAATCTTCTGACTGCCTTTCCATACATCGTTAAATTGTTCACTTACTTTTAAGCATCCTCCGATAAGAAATGTTTCGCCATAATCCTTTTTATCTTGATAAATCGTATACCTACGCAACAAAGCAATAACTCTTGCCAGAAGCTCCTGCTCAGAAAAAGGTTTAGTTAAGTAATCATCTCCACCAGCAAGCAAACCTTCCGTTTTGTCCAAAGTTCCGGATTTAGCAGTTAGAAAAAGAATAGGAACATTGTATCGTTCTCTGATTCGTATACAAGTCTCCAGTCCGTTTATTCCAGGCATCATAATATCCAGAATCACCAAATCCAATGACTCATTTACTAATTCAATTCCCTGTTCTCCATCTTTAGCTGATGATACTTCATAACCTTCACGGACAAGAGACATACGTAGCAGATCACGAATTTCCTGATCATCTTCAACCACTAAAATCCGGCTTGTCATAGTTCACCTCATACTTGATTTAACTTTTAGCTATCCGTGCGAAGCAATGGCTGGGTACTGCAACGGAAAGCTCCGCCGAAAGAACGAGAAATTTTGTAATCAATATATTCTACTTTGATTCCTCTTATCTCAAGCTCTTTTCCAATTGTGCTTTTGAATGCAATGTCCGTAACATATACTTTGCTACTGATTGGCAATCCATTTACTGCCAAATCCTGAGCATCCTTGTAACTCACTTTGATTTTGTCCCACTTTTTAAGTTCTTCCGGGAGCCCATTGGCTAACGAATCCATGCTAACAATCATTAATCCATCTCTTACAAAACTGATAGCACAATCCAGGTGCAATGTGCCAGGTTCTAGCTTCACCTCAACCACCTTATAACCTGATGGTGTCAAATAGTTTCTGAGCCAATCAATACCGGCTTTGTTTGAAGCTAGACCAGAATTACCGACGAATACAGTCTTTCCATACACGAGGATATCTCCACCTTCAAGGTAAGGACCGGCAGCAGAGTTGATTCCTTTAGAAACGTCTGGTTGTGGGACAGCTACATGCGGAACTTTATTTTGGGCTGCTTCCTTATCCAGTATACTTCTAACAGGTAAAACCTCAAGTCTCCGGTAAGCCGATTTAAATGAACCTTCAATTAGATGATTTCCGATTGTGAAGAATGGATCTCTAACAAAGAAATTAGTTACTCCTTCGCCACCTGTAATGCCATCTTTCACAGCTCCTAGTTGTTTTTCTTTTTCAGTTAAAAGGCGTGGACGTTGAACCTCAACCCCGTATTTTTCAAGAACCTTTTTAAGGTCTTCTCGCTCTTTTTCCCACTTTTTCTGTGCCTCTGCCGGATCCGTATTCATTATAGACATGCCTCCTTCAGGCATAGGCATGTCTCCTTCTGGAAAATCATCAAAATTGAAATGCATAAAAGCTTCAGATTGTGTCAATACAACTCTTTTTAGCGTGGCGAATTCACTCTCTACATATACATTGTTTTTCTTGCTTTTTGTAGTCACAGTCCCATTCACTTCCGTAACTTTATTAACTTTAGACACACCAGTCGCCCCTGCCCCTGGTAATATGCTAGTTACCAGTACAATTGATAATGCTGTTGATCCAACCCACTTCCAACTCTTTTTTTTCATATTAATGCCCTCCAATTTGTTTTATTGCTTACAGATTGAATTATGGAGAGCAATTCTTAACAGTTTATGAAGGCATACTATTTTAATTTAAGCAGGGTGGGATTCGGATATATTAACAAAAAAAGTTCAGAATGACCGCGACCCGCTGGTGCTCAGGCAAACTTTGTACCGCCAGCCTGACCTTATCATTCTGAAGCCGTTTATAGAATATGTTAGTTTGTCAGTAAAAAGTATTTTCGTATAACTTCCCCGTATGCGCATCAAGCACTTCGGGCGTCCTCTCGTGCTCGTTACCAATCATTCGATACACTAGTTCGTACTGGGCCTCTTCCGCCCTAGCATTGTGCATCCGTTCCCATTGCAGACGCAGGTTGGCCTGTGCCGTCCATCGGAGGATGGCTGTCTGGGAATCAAATGAAGGCACGGTCTCCAGCTTCTTTAACTGTTCTGGCCTTATGGAGGGGGACATCAAACTTTTGACCCTCCCATTAGAGCGGTCAACCGCTAGTTGATAGCATTCATCCCTGACAGGTACGTCTTGAACATATACACCAAAGCGAATGATTTCCAAACGAGCTTCGTCGTCGGTCTCTTCAGTTAGAAGCTTGAGATATGGCAACATTTCGGCTGATAGTCCTCGGACATAGTCCATAGCTACTTCTATACATGCGTCTCGATCCCAGGTTAATGGAGCTAGTTGATCTGGCTTACCATGCGAAACAAAGTCAATCAGTTGTCCGGTTTGACTGTCTACTCGCGCCTTGACCGCTCCCTCCATCTGCTCAGCCCAATAGGTCTTCCAAGACCGGTCATTCTTGGCTGGACGCTCTTCATTCTGTTGCTTCCACACCATTAACTTGGTGTTCGAGCCAATATTGTCGTCTTGTACTAACTGAAATTGGTCGTTGACTACGCCAATCCACTCTTCTAGGCTTCGTGCGGGCGGGAACTCACCTGGCCACTCGTCCAGAGTTCTTGGGTCATAGGGGACAACTTCTGCCCTATAGGCTGTCGGAACTTCCTCCTGTGATGATGCAGTATAGATTAGTCCTCTACTTCGGGGGGCGTAAACAAGATGGACCTGATCGTCACCATCCGTGTACACGGCTTTGTCCAATACGCAATATTCCACATGTAGCAAAAAATTCGCCTTCATACACGCCATCAGTTCCTCTTCTGGTGTGATCATGGTTGGGAGTGCTGGCCCTGGAACGGTTCCGTAGTACCTAAATCCGACCACGCGACCGCTGGGGTGAACCAAGATCATGCATCCCGTCTCAGGAAGCGGCAGCCCCATCGCCTTCTGCTGTCGTGTGTACCCAAACATCCCTTCCATCCACTCCATCTCACAATACGGAAAATCACGCAGTGCGCCGGGATAATGATCTTCCAGGAATTGCTCTGCCTGCTGTTTGAGCTCCTCCTCAGATATCCGTGTCTCGTTGTCCAATGAGGCCCAGGAAATGGCATAGTCTAGCAAGTTGCCGTCCCTGGAGAGCGTGGCAGAAACGGCGTCATCACTCCCCGTTTTAACCCATAAGAATCCCGCTTCTCCCTTCCTTGTTCCCCTCATGGTGTTCACTTGATAGTCATTGACGATCAGATCATAATCCGGTGAAACGGCAAACTGGTGCTCTGCCTGTTGTCTTAACTGCAGGCGTAATGTATTCAGGTCTCGTTCGAGAAAATCTTGAGCCATTTCGTTGCGCAAATGTTCCAGCCCCTTCCGTAATTGTGTTTTTACAGTACCTAATGGCATATCCAGGAGATGGGCGATTTGCTGCTGGGTCAGGTCCTTCTTATATTTTAAGAACAGGAGCTGACGCAGCTTCGGATTCAGACTGGCCAATGCACGCTCCAGATCCAGGGTTTGATCGATATCATTAACGACCAATGGCTCTTGCGCCTGCGGGTCTTCGCTCAGGTGAACACGCTTGGATTTCTCCAAATGATTGAGCGCCCGATTCACCACAATTCTGGTAAGCCAGCTCTCAAACGCTTCGGCTTGCTGCAGCGGTCCTTCTTATATTTTAAGAACAGGAGCTGACGCAGCTTCGGATTCAGACTGGCCAATGCACGCTCCAGATCCAGGGTTTGATCGATATCATTAACGACCAATGGCTCTTGCGCCTGCGGGTCTTCGCTCAGGTGAACACGCTTGGATTTCTCCAAATGATTGAGCGCCCGATTCACCACAATTCTGGTAAGCCAGCTCTCAAACGCTTCGGCTTGCTGCAGCGTTTGCAGTGACTCATAAGCCTTAAGCAGGGCATCCTGAACGATATCCTCTGCATCTTTGGACTCCCGTACATAATGGCGAGCCACTCGGTGCAGCTTATCCGTTCGATCCTTTACAAGAGAAACGAAGGCATCGTGATCTCCGTTTAGTGCGGCGTTGATTTGTTGCTGTGCATCGATCATTGTCGTTCACCTCCTGTTATATAGACAGCTAACTCGGGGGTTTGGATTTAATTAATGTAACATTATTCTGGAACTAACCGATCAAGTGACCACCCGCAAGCGGCAAGCACGGGTGCCAAAGAGTACGTCACTCTTGGCGTGTTCCTGCTGAAGCTCCTTCATCCACTGAAGCAGTTCTTCCAGCCCGGTACGGGTATTGGAGAACTCACAAGTCCTTTCCCCGTTCGATCCCCCGGTAGTCGATGGCGCGAGCGAGCTAGAAGTTGGAATTTAAATTAGATGTTTATCAAATCGGCAATAGTACTATGTTCTTGTCCACTGACATCACCTGTTGGTTGACAAGAACAAGATGTCATAAATGACAAGAACCTTATCCCATTCCCGACAGCAAACAAGCGGATTTTCTATCCGCTTGTTTGCTTTACCTATTTTTCTTCATTATTTTTCCCATGCCGTTTCGGATTCATTCTCTATTCATAATCTTGTCTCTGAGCCTAACTTAATGACATTGGCCAATTGGCGGCCTTTTTTCTAAGAGTTACTAACCTCAGTTGCCATTTTCATCGTCTGGACCATGTTATATTCTTTCTTCACAATCTCTTCGAGTTTTACGATAGCTTGATCATGAACACGATTAGATACGATCATTTTAATAACTGTCGTTCTATAAATTTCCCATAAATGACTTAGTTCCACGCTTTGTTCTGCTAACTTCTTATAGAGATTTGTATGGGACGATTTATCCTCTAGTAACTTAAAAAGCCTGTTATTCTTCTTATGATTCTGTGCAAAAGAACTGCTTCTCAAGGCAAATATGCTAGTATCGTTCAAATTACCTACAAGCTCTTCGAATTCCTCTACATAATCGGTCAACGCTTTTAGTCCCAACTGATAATTAAGACCATATTGCTCAAGAAAAACGACTTTATCATCCAATAGATTGCTTCTGAGTTCTGAGATAAACGAGTCCGGTACTGAAAATTCATGGTTAAAATTCCTTATCGATCCTTCATGCACAGAAACCATTATGAATCTGACTTTTTTGCCGCTTGTCATTAGATATTGGGTAGATTCCATAATGACTTCAAGTGGAGTTTGATAATCGTGCATTCGCCCTGGAGATAAACAATCTTCAATTACTGTGTATGCATCCCCACTCGCACATTTTCCATGAATAAATGTCGGATGGATAAAATGTATTTTTCCGGATTCTCTTCCACTGGAATAAAAAAAGCGGTCCACATCGAAAAAGACATATTTCTTCTTGTCTAAAGCGCTTTGAATCATCTCATCCAGGAAAGGTATATCAGATTGCTCAAGAAGCTGATCCTCAAAGCGAAGATAATGATAGAGCTGTTCCGTGTTATATTGAACTTTCGGCAGCATTAATCCTTGATGAAGCAAGCTTTCAAAATTGTCTTCGGGGAATGTCTGGTTGATGATTTTTTTCCAGTACTGCGTTTTAAAAGTCAGAGGCAGCTTCTCGAACGATGAATGATGACTAATGAGAATCGACATCAAGTTATTATTGACGCAATCAAGCCATATGTCATTATAAGGAAAAATCCGATGGGTAGGCGTCACATGATCAACTCCCTATGATGAACTCACTTATTTAGGTTGATAGCCAGCTCACATCATTTAACGTACCGTCAGGGCGAAGAATAACTTCCTTCGGAAGAGCATGAGACAGAAAATGAACATTGCCGCAGGTTAAGCCATATGCCCCCACATGGGGAAACGCGATCCAATCCCCCGGCTCTAGAGGGGGGAGCATGACGCTGCCTTGCAGCACATCTGCGGGAGTGCACAATTTACCGCAAACATTGTAGGAGATTCGACCTTCCCCTTCACCGGATTCGTATAGCTTGCGCTCCCCCGCCTTCCAAAGCTGAAGAGGCAGAGGCTGCTTGAAACTTCGTCCCATCAGGCTTGAAAAAGCCCGATGGTGGGTTCCCCCATCGACAATGGCGAAGGCTTTGCCTTTGGAGAGCTTGGTGTACAGCACTCTGACCGCATAAATCCCCATAGTTGCGGCAATTCGTCGCCCTGATTCTACGAATACCATTTCCAATTCCAGATCCCGGTTGCGCTCTAACTCCCCGGCAAGATACGCCCCGAAAGCTTCGACAGGAAACGGCTCATCGCCTTCAAACATGGGAACGCCGAAACCGCCGCCGAGCCCTAAGCATCGAAGCTGCAGGCCGAATTGGTTTTGCACCTGCCGGGTGAGACCGAACATCATCGGCACGCTCTCCCGATAAAAGTCGAGGTGAAAATTTTGCGTGCCCTGGTACGTATGCAATCCGATCAGCTCTAGCCCTTCAAGGGTAATGGCGGTTTGCACCGCTTCATTAATTTCACTGTCGTCGATGCCAAACTGGGAGGCAAGTCCGACCGATGACATACGCGAGCCTTTGGCTCCAGTAGACAAATTGACCCTTAACATAACGGGAGCGGCAATACCAAGCGCAACAGCTTCATCGTGAATGACGAATAGCTCCGGGATGGACTCCGCATTAATCGCGTAGATCCCATGGCGAAGCACATGATGAATCTCGTCCGCACTTTTGCCCGGTCCGGTAAACACGATGCTGTTCGGATTTACCCCGTTAGAGCGGGCAATCTCATATTCCCCAACCGATGCGACTTCGATCGGCGAACCCCAGCTGTTGATGAGACGACATACCTCCGGATTGGGGTTGACTTTCATGGAATAATATAGCGTCACATCCTTGGGTAAAGCGTCTCGCAGCGAAAAATAATCGGAGGCCAGCTTTCCCTCGTCATATACATAAACGGGTGATCCAAACTGCTCGACTGCTTCTAGCCAAAAGGGTTGGCTCACTTCCTGCTGATTAGACAGTCGTTGTGAAACCATAGTCATACGACAGCTCCCCTCCATTCCATGATTGCTTCCTCCAGCCCTTGACGGGCAAGCTTCTCAGCTTCATCGTCCACACCCCAGCTCAGAGTCGAGACCCTGCAAGGTAAGATACGGTCTGCCGATTCCCTATCATGGTGGAAACCATACACGAATGCCCCGCCTTGTTCGGCAGAGATCCTTATCGATGTCACCTTTTCGGCAAATTCTGCAAATTTGGCACCAGGGTGGAGCTTGAAATCATAGGATTGAGTCTCCATTCTAGGAAACCCGCGTTCGAGCAAGTGCTTGCGAATCTTTAGCAAATACGTGACCATGGTAAGACGGGCGTTGATCTCAATAACCGGTATTAAAGTTCCGTCTTCATCCAGTATGGAGTCTACCCCGATGAAACCCTCGTAGCCCCGGGAATGTAAAGATTTACCCAGCTGTTGCAGCTGTTCGGTATAAGCCGCCATCAAGGATTCAGGCAGGTCCGGGTGCAGACGGCTCCCCCTGTAAACTCCTGCATCTGTAATCCTCTGCTCGGTCATAGCCAGGATCTCGCAATCGGTTCCCCCCAGCCAGAGTTGTGCCGTCAGATGGCGCTCGACCTGATGCCAGCGTTCCACCGTCACAACGGGTTGCCCGCCTCCCCGGGAGATCTGCCTCTTTAAATATCCAAGCAGCGTCACCAAATCCGAGCCTCGATGGATATGGAACAGCGCTTTACCGGAAGAACCGTAAGCGGTTTTTACAACCAGCCGGGCTCCAGGATGCCGTCCCTCCAACTCGGCGCAAGTACGGCGGATCGCGTCAAGCCCCTCGCATATCCTACCGTCGCTGACTGGAAAGCCGATTTCTTCGCATAATTTACGCGTTGCGATCTTGCTGTTCAGTTCCACGGACAATCGGGCTGGCGGGCCGATCCATCTCCCTCCGTTTTCCTTGAGAAACTGCTCCTCCTGCTCGTCCATCAAGTAAGGAACAGCAATCCGGTTGCAAAACTCACCCGTATATTCAGACCGTGCGCCAATCGCGATTGATGGTATGGCTATCTTCTCTTCTTCCAAATAAGATAGGAATTCAGGATCCGGAGCCTTTTTAAGGAGAACAAGATCATCCCGGTCAGCCAAATAAATTTGGTAGAGATCCATTTGCGATACGAGCCGATCTCCGGACGCATTGTTAATATGGGGTAAGCGAATCTCTTGCGCGGCTCTTCCTTGTTCCCAATTAATATTGGAGTACCAGAGCTTCGGTGCGCGCGTTCCGGTCAGATGCTCCACATAAGGTGCGTTATTCATGATCCCGTCACCTTCACTTTCTCCAGCTTGAGATCGGACTCCAGCCCATTAAGCCAGCCTAGCTCCGACTTTAAGATTTTAAAGGGTATGGCTCCGAACCATTCCAGAGATACCGGGGCTCGGGTAGGGTCCAAGATAAGGCGCTTCATTATGGCTTGGCAGTCCATTTCTCCATCGGCCAAGGGTACGATACCTCTGCGGCTGCCGCTCGGAGAATATATATTGTTAGGAGAGAATACTTCGAGCCATTGCCGGGATTCCACATTCTTCAGATGGATATTGACAATCCATGGCTTCAAGCGTTCGTAGGCGGCAAGGGGATCAGCGCCCGATTCCCAAATGTGCAGAAAGTCCAAATTCAGCTTCAAGGCAGGGTGGCCGGTTTGCCTGAGCAGTTGAAGTGTGGAATCTAAGCCGTCGGCAGCGGTTCCCGGATGAGTCTCAACCACTGTATAGACCCCTTCCCTCTCTGCTACGGCGCAAAGGATATTTAGACGTTCGGTGCAAAGCTCCCAGTCCTTCTCATCAAGAGATTGACTGCCCAGGTTTCCGGCGAAAATCCTCAGCTTATCTGTGTGGAACGCTTTGGCCGCCTGTACGGTTTCCTGCCATTCCTTAAGCAGAACGTCCATTGGGATATTCCCCATGAGAGGGATATAATCGCTCAGCATGTTAATTTCGAGCCCGTAGCTGAACATTTCGTCCAGCATACCTCCCAGCTCCTTTCCCCGTTGGCGAAGCAAAGCCTTGGCATGCACGCCCCACAGTTCTATACCGTTGAAGCCCGTATCAAGAGCATAACGGAATAGCTCCCGGAAGGATACCAGCTCGTGTCGAAAAGAAATCGTGCATAGATTATACCGCAGTCAGATCACCGCCTATTCCATTCATCCAGGCCAGGAATTGAAGCTCCGCATCCCGAATTTCCCGCAGCCTGGCAAGAGCCGAGCGCAGCAGCGCTTCGTCCCCGATGTGCTTGCGGTATTTCACAAGCAAGAAATTCAGTGTCGTCCATAACTTCACGATCCCGCTGATTCGGTTCGTCCCTTCCAGCGCCTGCCCCTTGTCCATCACGCCCAGCTGGGCAAAGCTATTCCATATGGAAGATCGGAGCTTGGTTATGGAAGCAATGGCGATCGAGTTCTGGTTCAACCAGTTCGAGGTTTGTTCCGGGCTTAAAGCTAGAGATGCCTGCAAATCCCGGGCAAAGCTGTCCAATGCGGCGGTACCCGAACTATATTGAGAACGGACATACATTTCGTAGTTTCGCTTGGCTGCATAGGCGAAGATATCACGCTTGTCGGGAGACTCGAACATCTTCCCTTCTTGATCCGGCTGAAGCTCGTAGAAAATGATTTCCTCCTCTTCCGGCTCCGCCGATGCCCGCATAAGCTCTTCTCCGGTCAGGAATCCGTTGAAACCGACAATGGGATCGAATACTCTGAAGGCGTTACGCGCTTCATCGAAGCTATCTGCGAGGATATAATGCTCGAATCCACTCTCCGCCATGCTCAGCATATTGGGAGGGAAAAAATCCAGATCGGATGGGCGGCATTTCACTACCGCACGGTTCCCTGACTGAACAGACTGCTTTAGCGCTTCAGGTCCAGTTCCCTTGTAAACCAGATGGATGCCGTACAGAAAGGGTAAGCTTTTGTTCAATCGCACATGCTGGCTCGCCGTAATAATGCGCGATACATAATTGACATTCCAGTAATCCAGCAGAAACAGATCAGGGTTAGCCCCGGACCGGTATAAGTGGGTCAAGATGCAGGAAGCTGCACATTCCATCGCCGCCAGCTTCATCATTTCCGGCTTGGCATCCGGCGTATCCGTATGAGACGTCATCTCTTCATTCTCCTTCTTCATTTGAGGAAATACGGCAAACAAAGGACGGTATTTTGCCGCTGACAGGATCGGCTTCGAGCCTTGAGACGGTTTCTAGGGACAATTTCACCGGCTTGCCCGCCGCTTGGTGAAGAAAAGCGGATAGCCTGGTCTGCACGTCCTCGAACTCGCTTGGCGAGGCTTCAGTCGCCAGCCGGACGGAAAAAGAGGTGAATGTATTCTGCACGATCTGAAATTGGCGGACTCCTCTGGCTGCAGCAAGCTCCCAAAAAAACTTGTCCAAATACCGGAAGACGGCGGAATGCACCTGCGCTCCAGGCAGCCGAATCTGGGATGTTCGAACGGGAAGCAGTTGAAGAAGGAGACGGCCGGTTTCAGGGTCCCTGCGAATACTTCCGATATCCCCTGTCCGGTAACGGACATAAGGCAAACTCCTCATGATCAGCGAGGTGACCAACACTTCGCCGAATTCCCCCTCCTCTACATGGAGTCCGGAGGCCGAATCGATAATTTCCACATATACAGCGGACTCATCGATTTCCAGTTGGCCGCTCTGGCCTGCGAACGCGATACACCAGAACTCTTCCAAACCGTAATAGTCTACGCATGGAACGCGGAACACCTCCTCGATCCGTTCTTTCTGGGAGCCATGCAGCGTTTCGCCCCAGTTCTGGGTAAACAGGAGGGAAGACGGCAACGAATATCCCCCGTCACGCATATATTCGGCCAACGCGCAGAGAGCGGAAGCTCTCCCCTGGATGAAATGAGGATCTTCCCTGATCATCCGTTCTGCATAATGTCTAAGGGACCTGGGCTCTGCCAGCAGACGGTTGCTCAGCAGCAGCATCCGGTGCCTGGACGGCAGCCCCCACTTTTTTCTATGCTTATACAGGGTCAGCGAGAGTCCCCATATCTCCTCCGGGGTTTTCACGCAGCGGAACGGCACTCCGGTAGTTCCCGAGGTGAACGATTCGATCACCCGCCTTGCATCGGGATGTTCGAAAAGGGCGCGGTTGCCTGCGATCAAGTGTTTGTTTGTAATCGGCAGCTGATGGAAATCAACGTCCGTATAAGGGTTATAAAACGGGTACGTCCGGCGCAATTCGTCGGTCAGCTCTTGCAAATGGCCCGGGGTGAACACTTTCATGAAGCCACCTTGCGTTCTACAAAATGCAATACGGCCTGGACGCTTCGGAACGATTCCGGGCGAATATCGTCCACATCCAGCTCAAAGCCGAATGTATCCTCCAGAGCCGACAGAAGCTCCAGTATTTGAATGGAGTCGATTCCCAGATCATCTACCAAAGTATGGTCCAGCTCGACCTCGCTTGTTAGCCTCTTGGCCACAACGGCTATCGTTTCTCTCACCTTAAAGAATAGTTCTTCATGCTCTATGGACATGCTCTTCCTCCTTCACCATAGATTTCAGGGCTTTGCGGTCCAGCTTTCCGCTGGCTGTTCTGGGCAGAGCCGTAACGAAGCGGAATTCCCTGGGACGCAAGGCCGGGGATAGCCGCTTTACGCACCAGGCATGAAGCTCCGGGCTCTTGACAGGCTCTGTGGAAACATCGGATACGACCACGGCAATCAGACGATGTCCCCATTGAAGGTCTTCTACGGCCGACACGGCAGCGTCTGGCACCCCAGGAAAGCTTAATAGGACGCTTTCGACCGCTTCCGGGTATATCGTGTGTCCCCCGACAAGGAGAGCGTTGTCGGTTCGCCCGGTCAAGTGCAAATATCCATCCTCGTCCAGATATCCGGTATCCCGGGTATGCAGGCCGAGGGGGCCTAGTATCTCGCGGGTGCGATCCGGATCGTCATAATAGCCGATCATTACATTCGGCCCTCGAACGACCACCTCTCCACTCTGCCCTGTTGCCGCCTCCCTTCCGTCCTGAACGATGGCCAGCTCGACGCCGTTAATGGGTATCCCGGCGGATTGCGGTTTCGTCCTCAACTGAGTGTAGGGCAAATACGAGACGCGCGGAGAGGCTTCGGTCAGTCCATAGGAAGGCGTCAGCCGCACGTGAGGCAGACGGTCAGCCAAACGAAGCAGCATGACGTCAGGCATCGGGCCGCCGACAATGAGCAACTGCCGGAGCGTGAGCAGATCCTCCGCCGCCCATTTGGCGGAATGGATTAGAGGCAGGATCGCAGACGGCACAGTGCATAAGAAGGTCACCTTGTTCGTACGGACGCACTGGATCATCTCGAAGGGATGCACGAAGCCCCCGCTTAGAACAAGATTGGCTCCAGAGGCCATGGCGGCAAACCATTCCCCAACAATGGTCGAGCAATACCCCAGTGACTTCGAGAGCAGAACGATGTCCTCGTCGCACAGCGTCGTGTAGTCCAGGATTGCGTCCACATTGGACAGCATGTTGTGGTCGCTCAGCATGATCCCCTTCGGCTCTCCCGTCGAACCGGAGGAGAGGAATATCATACGCACGGCCTCTGGCGGCGTGTACCGGCGTACCGGCCGCGGAGCGGCGCTGATTCCTGCAATCGGTCCGCTTGCCATACCTCCATACAGGTAGAATGGCAACTCTTCCCCTTGTATGTTCCATTCCGCGAGGATTGGAAGCTTCTCTTCAGAGACGAACACAGCTTCGGGTTCAAATTTGCGGATGAGGCGAAGCATGTCCTGTTCTGGCATGTAGCTGTGGATGGGGAGCGGAATGCCTCCCGCCAAAATGACTGCCCCGATGACAGCCAGACACTCCGGCGTCGGAGCCATCCAGACGGCCCCGATAAAATTCGGACGCAGCTGCTCCTGCTTCAGCCGTTCAGCGAGAAGGTCCATGCGGTTTCCGAGTTCCGCATAGCTTGTCCAATCGGACTCGCCGCTTCGTGCCGCATAAGTGATTCCCCGGTCATGCCTTCGTGCACGTTGAAACAATTCCCTGAGGGTGCCTGTGCCATTCATGCCAGAACCCCCTCTTTATGAGATGCCTGTCCGGCCACAGATGTATCGCGCTCGAAGGTCGATGCCATAGCATAATACTCAGCCGATTGATTCATGAGCTCTTCGTGGCCGCCTTCCGCCACCAGACAACCGTTCTCCAACACCAGAATACGATCTGCGTTCATAATGGTTTGCAGGCGATGGGTGGCTACCAGAACCGTCTTGCCCGCCATGACTTGGCGTATAGAATCCATGAGTTCAATCTCCGTAAGCTGGTCCAAGGCGGAGGTCGGTTCATCCAGGATAAGAATATCGGGATTGTGCAAGAGGACACGCGCAATAGCCAGCCTCTGCCGCTGTCCGCCAGATAGCTGGAAGCCTCTGTGGTCAATCTTCGTGTTGAGTCCTTCCGGCAGTTGATCCAGCAGAGATCCGAGCCGCGCATTCAGGGCTGCTTGCATGACCATCTCCTCCGTCGCGTCCAGCTTCCCGACAGCAATATTTTCCATAAGGGTGCCCCGGAACAAGTAAGGCTCCTGGAACACGATGCCAACCTTGCGGCTGATCGCGCTGCGGGTCATCTCCTCCAGATTCTGTCCGCCGATTCGAATTTCACCTTCGAGAACGGGCATCATCCCAATAAGTGCCCGGAAAAGGGTGGATTTCCCAGAACCGCTTCGCCCGACGAAAGCATAAATCTTGCCCGGAGACAGCGACAGTGATAGATCCTTCAAGATTTCCGTTCCACCGTACCCGACGCGCAGACTGCACACTTCGATATCGGACGGCGTTGCTTCAAGCTGAGGCTCACTTGCAGGCGAAACCTGCTTCCTCTCGTTTTCCGAATAGGGATCGATCGGGGTCTGGATAAATTGCTCGATTCTGCCCATTGCAACTTCCGCGCCTTGAAGCTCTCTGAAAAAGTTATTAATCTGCTGTACCGGATTCAGAGCGTTTTGCAGATAGGTTACGGAAGCAACCATCATTCCAACGGTCAACATTTGGTGGAGCACCTGATAACTGCCGATCCAATAGATGGCAGCCAGGATCAGGCTAATCACGAAACCACTGATTTGAAACGACATAACGGCATACAGCGTTTCCCGGGTGCTGGCCTTCACCAGCCCCTTGTACATCGTTTCATTCCGCTTCCGCTCCCATCCCTCTAGTCCTAAAGCCCGGATTTCTTGCGAACTTTCGATCGCTTCATAGAGATAGGTTCCGATCTCTTCATTATGGGTTCGAACGGCGGACGAATAACGCGCCACAGGGTTGCGGAACAGCCCTGGCACCCATAAGAGGAAGGGGATGCTAAGCGTTGCAACGATGCCAAGCCGCCAGTCCATATAGTACAGGATTCCGAGGGATATCAGCATCATAAACAGCTGTGAGGTAATCTCGACCAGGATGTGGTTGAGGAAATTTCCCATCGTAGCTGTATCCATCCCGAGCAAGGCCGAGAATTTCCCGGGTCCTTCCTTCTGAATTTCCGGAATGGGGATCTGCCGGACATGCTTCAACAGCTCGTTCCGGATATCCAGCATATTACAGATGCCCAGATAGCGGAACAGACCTACCCGGATAAACAGGAATACGATGGAGAGAACACCTATTCCCAAGGAAAGGCTAAGCAACGGGACAATCAGCTTACGGTTTCCGCCAATCAGCACGTGGTCGATCAGATAGGCGAAGATTAAGGGCTGAAGCATGACGAGTCCCAATTGCAGGAACGTGCAAACATAAGCGATCAAGGTTAAATTCCATTTGATCTTCACGTAGGGAGCAAGACGTCGGAACAGTTTAAACGTGTGCATGATTGTTCCTCCCGGCAAAATGTTGAATAAGCGGCTTCACCCTGCGCATCCATTCCTCCGTGTCACCCTGCGGCTGCCAATCCAGAACCGACAGCGATGATTCACTCAAACAGCCTGTTGCTTCCAATAAGCTGCAATGATAAATTTCGTTCAGCGTTCTCATAGGAGATTCCAGCAGGGCGGTCTCCTCCGCCTCACCCGCTATCTGTCCAAGGGGAGCATTCAGGAGCCTCCTGATCTGCGGCATGATGGTTCGATAGTCGTACATTAGAGCGCCACGCCGCGCTCCTTGCGAGAGAGTGTCGTGAAGCTTCTCATCCAGCAGAACCTCGGTGCAGCTGCGAACCAGCCCGTCCAGATCTATCTTCGGATGTTCACCGGACCAATCTACCTGGACGAAGGAACCGTCCTCGCCGTCAACAAGCAGCTCCCGGAAACCGTCCCAGTTGGTGCAGACCACAGGAAGACCGTAGGCTTTCGCTTCCAGGAGGTTGAAGCCAAACGTCTCTCCCGGATCGGTGGAGAGGTTGACCAGAAGCCTGGATTCCCGGAACAGGCGGTCTTTCTCACTCCCGTGGACGGGACCTGTAAACTCCACGGTTTGCTCCAGTCTATATTCCGCTACGATGGCTTCAAGCCGTTCTTTATACCGGTCCGCTTCATGCAAGGACCCCGTATATTCTCCGGCAATCGTCAATACAGTGTCCGGGACACGCTGCTTTATTTCCGCCATAGCCTCTAAGAGCACATGAATGTTCTTTACCTCTTCCAGCCGGCCGATGGATAACAGACGTTTACCGGCAAGCGGCCGAACCGGCTCCGCAGCTAGCAAGGTGTCGATGCATAACGTGATCTTATGGGCATGCGCATACCGGGGTGAGAGATTAACCAGCGCCTGTCTGCAAGATTCTGTACTGGCAAGCAGCACATCCTGTTCTGTAATCCAAGGCGCACAGGACAGCCAGGTTGTCAGCCAACGGGCGGATGCGACGGAATGGGCAATAACCATGAAGCGAAGCGGAAGCTTGGCGAAGCTCCGAACCAGCATCAAGAAAGGCATGAAATAAGGAGCGTTCACATAAAGCGTATCGATTCCGTATTCCTCGCATAATCGGGCCAGCCGCTCCGATGCTTGCGGAAGCGAAGACATCGGCTGCTTGGAGAACTGGCGAAGCGACCCCCCGAAGATCTTGGCAAAGCGTACCGGCGGAATGCGGATGAGCTCCGTATATTCAGCCAGATACCCTGTCCATTGGTCATCAATCACCCGTTCGTTCAACCGGGGGGAATGGCCGTCGAAGCAGCCCACCCTAGGTCTGCACTCAGCATGCAAATCGAGGTTTCCAGCGATGATAGACATCGATCAATTCCTCCTTCAGCTGTTGCTCCGTCCTGTGCAGCTGCTCCACCTTATCCACCAGCAGTCCGATTTCCCCGGTTCGTCCCGGCATGGACGTACGGATCGCCAGGTATGCGAGCGTACTCCACATTCTTATGAATCCTTCCAGCTGCTCCTGATACAGCTCAGTACCTTGATTAAGCGCTTCCGAAAAATATTGATACAGCAGCCCGTAGCTGTATTTGCGTTTGGCGAGGATGCCGAGCTGGGATACAGCATCCTTCAAGGCCCCGGGCGGATACATATCGGGCGACTCCACCGTCTGCATAATCCTCCGCCTCACCATGCCGGTTAGCGATCGTTCACCCGGATCGGTCTCTATCGTATCCTCGAAGATTCTCGCCACCTCGTGAGCGTCCGGCGCATGGAGCCATTCAGGATGAAGCAGCAGTCCCCCGCCCAGCTCATTGCTCAGAAAAGCATCGTGTACATGGCTCGTGGCCACTAACCCTTCCCATTCAAAATAGCGGTCGTATACCACGAATTGATCGCCCCGCATTCCGTGTACGATGACAAAATGGGGCTGATGCATGGTTTGAAACGTTCTTTTTTGATAGGGCATATGAAACAGGTCGAGCTGTACCAAAACAGGAAGATCCGGATTACGCCGCAGGACCTCCAGAAACTTCTTCAGATTGACGAGCTTTTCGGCCCCGTAATCATACCACTCCATGGCCCCTTCCCCGTACAGGCGGGTGAACAGCCGCAAATATTCGGACGGTGTGATGTCCGATGAGAAATAGGTCAGCTTGCCGTCCTCCGTAACGCTGAATGGCGCGTCCCAAGCACCGATATAGAGCGGCCGATCATCCCATCCGGCTTGCTCCAAGCCATAACCGAGTCCGTTCAGAAAGCAATGGGCTTGCTTCACGTCAAACCTCGGATTTAACGGCCCGTTTGGCCAATATGCGTTGTGAGATCAAGCGCGCGGTGGCGAAGTTCTCCTGCAGAAGCTCGTCGTCCTCGTAAAAAATCTCGTACTGCTGTTCAATCTGCATCATCAGGTTGACCAGCAGCACCGAATCCACGCCTGCATCCTCTAGCGGGGCGTCCCCATTCAATTCCTCCGCCAGCTCCGGTCTGGAGGTCAAATCGGCCACCCGGTCAATCACGAATTGTATGATATCCTGTTCATTCACGTTAATCATCATATCCATCCTTTTCTATGATCTTAAGATTTGACTTGTTGAGGGGATGTGCTCCCCCTTAAGGGCGTGGATGAAATCGACTAAAGAACCGACCGTTTGGAAGACGGCAGGATCCATCTCCTCCTCAGGCACAGTTACGTTGAACACTTCCTCGATGTATACCACCAATTGGAGTACCATGATCGAATCTACGTTTAAGTCTTCGTACAGCCGATCTTCCTCTTTAATGACGTCCGGGAGAGAGAGCTCCAATTGTTCGGACATGAGCTGCCTCAATTGAGATACCGTTTGTTCCTTATCCATGAATACCATACTCCTCTTCTACCAATTGTTTTCGCATAACCTTCCCTGTACCCGTCTTCGGAATGTCCTCCGTAAAAGCAATAAAGCCCGGAACTTTATAAGCAGGCAGAAACCGCGCGCACCACCTCTTCACCTCCTCCTGTGACAGCGCATCGCCCTTCCGGACGATTCGAGCTTTGACAGCTTCCCCCCAGACGGGATGCGGAGCCTTGTGCACGACAGCTTCCTGAACGCCGTCCAGCCTCTGGATGACATCCTCCACCTCGGAGGGAGCTACCTTCAGTCCTGACACATTAATCAGATCATCCATCCGGCACAGAACATGAAGCCTGCCGCTGAGCCAATATCCCATATCTCCGGTAGGAATCCGGCGTCCGCCTGTGGCAATGATTATTTCATCCGGCTGCTCCCGGGTTCCGGGCCTTTCCATTACCATATGCTCCAGCAACATCCCGGCATCCGTAGAACCGGAGGGCCGGTCGCCAAGCGAGATGCAGCCCGCCTCAGAGCACCCGTATTGCTGGATCACCTCCACACCTGCACCCCCAAGCCTGTTCAGCAGTTCTGCAGACATCGGGGAGCCAGAGGATACCATCTTTCTAAGCAGCACCTTCTCTCTCATCAGGCTGAGCAGAATTTGAAAGAGAAAGGGCACCGCATACACCACATGGCGATCATGCTGCTGCATGAGATGCAGGGCGAACTTGGGGTTCTTGTCCGTCACGATAACCGGCTTGACTCCGCGCTTAAGTGCGGAAAGCGTGCCTGTGATTAATCCGAAGGAATGGGACACGGGCACCAGAATGACCGGTTGATCCTCCCCGCTGCAGGGCAGCATCTTGTTGTAGGCCTCGATTTCCATTTGCACATGAGACCAAGACCGTTCAACTAGCTTGGGAGCGCCGGTCGTGCCGGAGCTGAATTGAAGCAAGGACGGCTCCCCATTCATCCGATCCAGGCGTGAGTGTAGAGGGTGAAAGACGGCGCTGCCTCCTGCGTCGGTCAGCAGACCCGTACAGCCTGCGTCTTCGGCTTGCCGGAGAGCGCTTTCAATCGGGGTATCGCCGTTGATCAGAAGCACCGAACCCTCATTCCTGATAATCAGCTCCGTGGCGGCCAGAATATTCGCCGGTTCCTTCATGCATACAGCTGTCCGCCGTTCCTTCCAAACAGAGGAACCCAATAATGCGTATATCGCGTTTATTCGGCGTTCCAGTTCATGCTGGTCATAATGTTCTTTATTAACAATGAACATGGGGTCTCCTTTTCCATGAGATTTTTTTACTTCTTTAGGTATTTTCGCCATATAACGACGCTTTTCCTTCTCTTGTAGTAAATAGTCCTTTCTTGTCATTGCAGCCGCATCTCATAACGAAAAGCACCCCCTATAGTTTTCATCAGCATAAACACCAGGTGTTTATCCAATGTCGACTATAAGGGGTGCACTTTAATGTAGAAGGGGTTCGTTTTTTTACTGACATGAATTGATGGCTGACTTTATTAAGGAGTAGAACAGGTCACCTGAATCACCCGACTGTCTTCGCCGGCCTATAACTCTCATAGTTTACCAAAAAAGCCGCTAACAGATAAATATTCTGAAAGCGGCTTGAAAATCATATCCAATTTTTTAAAACTTTATTTCAATATATGCTTTGAGATCCTATCCTCATTCCAGTCATATACTAAGATACTATTCTCACGATAGTCCAATATAGACCCTTTTATTCCATTAATTCGTGAATAGAGGCCAACGTTTTTGCATCTAAAATATACTGGGAGGTAAGCAAATCGACATACAGGTTTCCTTCTACCGTTTTCTTTGCTGTTGGCAGACCGTCCCCCTCAGGCATATTAAAATTCGATAGTACTCTATCCTTTACTAAACCCTTCTGACTGAACAAGCTTAATTTTTTGGTTTTAGGATTAAATACCATGTAATGATCCCCGGCTTGGAAAGCAAACCCAAGTGGATCGATTGTTCTTCCCCAGATAGCGGAGCCTTTTGGAGATAAAGCTATAAGTTTCTGCGTATTTGCTTGATGTACTGAAAACACAAAAGTACCATCGTCTAGTGCAAAAGCAGTATAAAAGCTGACTCCTGCTCCCTTTGGGAATGTGTATTGGAATGAACGCTGTAAGGAAGAGTTGTACACTTCAACTTTTTGAGCATTGCCCTGCTTGGTTAACATCTCTATGGCGATTTGGTTCTTCGACACAGTAGTTAACTTTCCGGATACCACCTTACTTGCTTTCTGCTTACCACTTTTATCGAAAGCTAGCAGTTGTACCGTTTCTGCACCGATTGTATCCGATTTCTGACTTGCAATAATTAAGTTTCCGTCACTCATGCGGTATAACTTGCCGTCAAATGCTCCTAGATCTTGTCCTACGCGCTTACTCCAATTCTCCTTCCCTGCAGAGCTCACAGAATAAAGAACTTCTGGAAACGAGAAATAGGCATATACCGTACCGTCTGGTGCATAAGCAAAAGGATATTCTGTACTTGGCCATCCGTATCCTGCTTTTGCAAACGAGAATACCCATTTAACCTTTCCGGTTTTGGGATCTACGGCCCGAAGTGTATCGGGTGACCAAACTTTTGTCTCAGAGAATCTTTCTTCTCCAGTGTAAATAACCGCCCCGATTAACGGGTTAGAAACAGCTTTAAAAGGCTGAGCCTAAGTCAAGAATATGACTTTGGGCTCAGCCTTTTTATAAATATAAGAATTTATATGTTTCACACGATAAGTTATCCTTCTATTTCTCGCTGAAACGGGTACCGTCCTTTAAAAGGACGGCAAAGCCGTTTCCACTTGTTCCTAGTGCCGCTCATTGATCTGCTCTCCTAACCATGCGCCTTGGCGGACAAGTCTGCGTTGCAGCTCAGTGATGTCGATACTGCGCGTTTCCCGCGTGCCTGTCCCGGCCAGAATCGCCGCGGCCGTACCGGAGGCTTCGCCCATTGCAAAGCAATTCGGCATGACCCGGGTGGAGCCTTGGGCCGCTCTATCGGTTGATATCGCTCTGCCGGCTACGATTACGTTCTGAATACCGGCCGGAAGCAAGGCGCGATAAGGAATGCCGTGCGACTCTCCCGGCGATAGACGTACCATCGTCATGCCGCTCGTAGGCTTTGCCATATGAATATCAATAAAGTAGGCATTTCGGGCAATATCGTCAGGGAACGAACGGCACGCCAGAAAATCGTCGGCGGTGACGATATAATCGCCGATGATCCGGCGGGTTTCCCGAATGCCGATCTGTTCGCCCGTCAACGTCAGGAAAGCGTTTTCGAATCCGGGAATCGCTTCCCTCAGCCAACCGGTAATGTGTTCAACAAGCGCGCGGCCTTCGATTGCTCCGCGGGTCAGATCATCCGTATTTGAACCATCAATCCCGAATATATGCCCGAAATTGAAGCCCGCCGTATGATTGTTTAGCCAGGAAATACCGGCCCAATCTCTTGCGACGCGCAGCCGCCCTTCACGCTTCGCCTTGTTGATCGCATGTTTCAGATCGTGACTGTGCGTCTCAACACTTGTGAGAAATTTGTTCCGGTCCAGGTTATTCAGAACGAAGCACATCGTCCCCGGCTGCAGCTCTCCATCATCTCCACCTTTGGCGAACTGCCCGCCCGCAAGATAGGTGAGATCCGCATCGCTCGTTGCATCAATGTATATCTTCCCCTTCACCGCCTGGGTTCCGGTCTTGTTGGTAATGACCGCCGCTTCAAGGATGCCGTCCTGCCCAAGAACTTGACCGACGAACGTATGATACAGCACTTTAACGCCAGCCTCCATCATCTTCTCGTCCAATATGCGCTTTAGAATTTCTGCATCAATCGGCACCCAATCCAGCCGATCTTTCCATGCCTCCTGAAACGTCTCCTCCATCTTGCTCTTCATATCAAGCAGAATTTCCAGCCCAATCCCACGGATGACCGGCTTGATCTGATCGGTATACGGGCAAAATGCAGGAACCTGAGAGACTGTTGCCATGCCGCCCAGGTATCCTCTTTGTTCTATCAGCAATACGGATGCCCCGTTTCTTGCCGCTGCGAGCGCTGCCGCTACTCCTGACGGTCCTCCTCCGGCAACGACAACATCCACTTCCGCGTAGACAGGAATATCGCGCTCGGGTATTTTAACGGTTAGTGCCATATCGGTCATTCTGACCACCTCCACCTGATTTCTTCCATTGCAGCTTTAACTTACATCAAACGCGGTGAGACCGAACGCTCTTGTTTTTTTAATTCACTCGGGGCTACGCCCCAATATTTACGAAACACTCTGGCAAAATAGCTGACATCACGATATCCTGCCGCTTCTGCTGCATCATACACCTTAACGCCGCTGTGTAAGAGCTCTTTGGCATGCTCCATACTCCGCTTTAGCAGATATTCTGAAATGGATTTCCCTTCCTCCCGCTTAAACAGCCGGCTAAGGTAAGAGGGATTGACATATAATCTTTCGGCCAGCGTGTGCAAGGTCAGTTCTTCTTTCCCCAGCATTTCCTCCACGGCCTCGATCATTTGTTTAACGAGCCGATGGCTTGAATGTTTTCGCTCGCGTTCCCGGTATTGGGTAATGCGGCTGGCCACTCTTTTGGACCATTCCACGATTTGCTCTTTGGAGAGCAGGGATTCAAAGGACAGAAACATCGAATAATCCTCTTGCAGCACCTCCTGCATCGACCAGCCCCGCGATTGAATCATACGTGTAAATAAGCTGCTCAAATACAGCAAATGCTCGTATACCTTTTGGGTTGAGACAGCCTGGGAGTATACGTCCTTGAAATAGCAGTCTATCAGTTCAGCAACCGCTGCCGCGTGATCCGTATGAACCGCAATCTCCAGCTGTTTTTCGAACTCAGCGTCATAATGAAACGGCTGCTCCTTGTTGGTTACGTCCAGGTAAGGAACGAACACCTCATTGCCGTAAATGGCCCGCTCCTGCAGCGCACGGCATGCCTGCCGGTAGGACAGCGAAACATGATCCCATGAGCCTGGGGTCCCGAGTCCGGCGCTGGCGGTAAGCTTCAGACACTCTTTAACAATGTTGAAGAGACGGGGAACGTCAACATTGATCCGCTGGATGATATCTGGAGCCGATTCCTCCGGTTGTCCCAAAAAGAGCAGCACGGTTGCTCCGTCCGCATCATTAAAGACCCGGCAGTCTTCATGCTGTAAGCATTCAGCCGCTATGCATTCCAGCGAAAACTGCAGCAAGGCTTGATCCGAAGACGTAAATCGTTCGCCTTGCTCGTGAATCGGATCAATTTCACATACGGCTACAGCAAACCAGCTATAGAGGGCAAGCTCCAGATTCAGCTCCTCCATATGCTTCTTGAGCTCCCAGTCCGCGTACCGGCCCTGTATCCAGTTTCTATAAAAATCATCCTGGAGCTGAGGCAGGCGGTCATGCCATTTCCGCTCCAGCTCAATCATACTGTGCTTTTCCATCAGTTCCTCTCGAATCTCTTCCGCAGCCGCAAGAATAGCATTCAAGATTTCATCGTCTCCGGCCGGCTTCAGCAAGTACTTCATGACGCCAAGCCCCACAGCAGCCTGCGCATACGGGAAATCGTCATGGCCGCTTAAAATCACGAATTTCATGTGCGTTTCCTGCTGCAGCACCGTTCTCGCCAAGGTCAACCCGTCCATCTCCGGCATCTCGATATCGAGCAGCACGATATCGGGCTTCCTGCGTTCTATCATGGACAGCGCTTCTAAGCCGTTCTCGGCAAGCGCTACCACCTCGATGCCATGCTCATTCCACGGTATATTGTTGGCCAGACTATTCAAAATTCGAATTTCATCTTCAACAATCATGAGATTCATGCTCCGCTTCCCCTCTCTCCTCCCGGCAGCGGTCTGCCGGTAAATCGATGATCGCCACCGTTCCGTTCCCTTCCTCGCTGACGATCTTCAATTCCGCCGTCTCCCCATAGTAAATGGCGATTCGAGCCTGGACATTGAGCAGCGCAAAAAACTCGGAGTTCTTCTCGGGGGGCGTCGTGTAATCCCCGAATCTGATTCTTGCCAAGGCCTGTTGAATCCGCATATGCCTCGGCCTTGGAATCCCTCTTCCATTATCGGTTACCTGGATGATCAGCCGGTCATTAGACACATCGGTGCAAATGCTTAATACTCCGCCTTTTTTTCGTTTCTCCAATCCATGCAATATGGCATTCTCAACCAGCGGCTGAAGCAGCAGCTTCAAAATATGCAAATGATGGCTATCCTCGGAAGCGCAGTACTCCACCGTAAACCGGTCGGCAAAACGGATTTGCTGAATGCGAATATAGTAATGAAGGTGCTTGAACGTTTCCTCCACTGTAAACGACTCCTGCCCTTTGCTCAAACTCAGCCTGAAGAAGTTCGACAAGTTGAGCACCATCGTACTGATCTCTTCCGCTTCATAATTTTTGGCCGTCCAATAAATCGAGTCCAGCGTGTTGTACAAGAAGTGGGGATTAATCTGAGCCTGCAGAAATTTGAGCTCCGTCTTGGTCATTCTGAGCTGTTGCTCATAGATATCCTTGATCAGATGACGCTGCTGACTCGCCGTTTCGTTGAAAGCATCCGTTAAATACCCCAACTCATCCTCCCGCCCGTTCTCCAGCCTGATATTCAGATTGCCTTTACGCAGCTGCCGCATGCCGGACACAAGTCTTGATATCGGAGAAGCAATTCCGCTGTAGATAAACCAGGCAATCCAGACGGCAAGCACGACGCTGAGTGCAATAATGCAGTACGCAAAAATTTGCAGCGGCCTCGACTTATTGTAAATCTCACGCTCGGGCTGGATCAGCAGCAGCGACCATCCGCTTCGGGGAGAAGTCACCCGCAGAATCAAATTTTTCTCATCCGTTTCCGGGGTTTCCCGGACAACAACACTGCCTGGCTGGACGTCCCTCCATTCGAAAGACAACGTTTCTGCAGAAGCATTCGATACGATCAACCGCTCCCGGGCATCAAACAGATAGACCTTGGAGCTGCTGTTCGCCAGCAAATGGGACAACGAGCGGAGCAACTGATTCTTCGAAATCGACAGCATGAGGACATTTTCGCCTTTTTCGGCGCGATAGAAATCCAGAAGCCTCATCATAATGAGCTGATTCCGGTTATAGATAGGATCCGGGTGTCCAGACAAATTTTCTTCATGGCGTTCTGACAAGTAGTATATGCTTGCGCCATTTGCCTTCAGAGCCTCATCGTACCATGGTTCAGGGTTTTGGGATTCCCGGTGCAGCAGCCCGAGCTTGGTTGCGATCAGCGAGTTGGAGGGACGATGATAAATCATGGCGTCGCTTAAATATTCATTGACCATGGTTATATTCGTAATCTCTTCCATGACACGCGTGAAGTCCATAATCGCCCCGGAGGTCAGGGTCTTCTCCTGATGAGACAGCAGGGTGGATAAATTGGTATCGGTTGCGATTAAGGTGGACAGATTATGGATGCTCTTTAAGGTCAGGTCAACAAACTCCAAAGCAGAGTTCATGGCACTGAGCGTGCGCTCGCCAAGCTCCTGCTCCAAAATCCGCTGAGACTTTACATTGGCAAACATGCTGAACGCCACCAGGGGCAGCAGGATGAGAAGAAAATAACAGGTTAGCCTAAACTGAATCGACTGCTTCAAAACGCTGCGGAATTGCGTCAGCCACTTCATACGATTCCTCCACGATTCATGCATGCCTTCATTATAGCTTAGACCCCGTTATCCGTCCTGTTCATTGCCCGTTGACTTCCTTCGTCATTTCCTCGCCGCCGTTTTTCTTCCAGTCTTCAACAAATTGATCAAAACTGTCTACCGGCTGCTGGCCTATGATGATTTTCGTGAAGGCTTCGACCTCCATTTTGGACAGCTTAGGCGCGTATTTACCCATTCCAGGTGTAGGTACGCCCAGATATTGATTCCGGATGGCAACCTCGTTAATCTTGTTGACAATCTCATTCAGCTTAAACTCCATACCGAGCGAGTCCAGACGTTCTCTGGATACTTCAGAATCGAATGGTACAATCGCTTCTCCGAGCGTTAGCCGGTAAATATGCTTGTTGTGCTCATCAAAGTTCGTAACCACCTTCCCGTCCTCCATATTCCATACCTCGCCCTCAAATCCGAGCATGAGTGTGCGGTATCCGTCTCCGATCATGAAATCAAGCATCTTGATGACAGCCTCCGGATGTTTGCTCGTAATCGGTATCACATTAAACCCGGCAACATAGCTGTTGCCCCAGGTTCCCTGCTTCCCGTCAGGTCCGGTTGGATATTCGAGGGTAATCCACTCTGCATTGGGATCATTTTTCTGGTTGGTCAGGATCGGGCCGCGGGTATCATACCAGTTCCCGGAGAACAGGCCCACTTTGCCGCTGGCGACTTTCTCGTCAACATTAGCCATCTTATTTAAAGCCCACTCGGGATCAATCAGCTTTTCCTGATAGAGATCGGCAAGATAGCTTAGTGCTTCCTTCATTTCCGGCAGTGTGCTGGAATTCACCAGTTGCCCGTCCCGCTTAGTCCATTGGCCCCGCTGAATTCCCCATGCCCCGATAAACGGAGCTGTTCTTCCGAGGTTTTCCTGCAGGATCAGGCCAAACGTATCGTCTTTGCCGTTTCCGTCCGGATCATCCTGCGCAAAAGCGCGAATCACCTGTTTGTATTCTTCCAGCGTTGTCGGCGGTTTGAGCCCCAGACGGTCCAGCCAATCTTTGCGTGCAAACATGATTTCATTGCCCGGGATCGGGTTCAGGCTGGGAATCGCATAGATCTTTCCGTCCACAGTGACGACCTTCCAGGCTTCCTCCGGGATACTTTTCTTCAGATTCGGTCCGTATGCGTCGATTAAATCATTCAGAGGGGTAAGGGCTTTCTGCCGGACATAGCTTTCGAACCAATTGGCGTCATAGGACAGGAGCATATCCGGCAGATCATCGGAGGCCATAATCACGTTCAGGGCATCCCCGTAACCGTCCGCAGGAGGCGTGATCAGCTTGATGTCCAGGTCCGTGTTCTCGCGGATGTAATCAATATAAGGATTATTGTTCTCGTCCATGCCCGGCGGGAACTTCCGTCCGGCATTGCTTAATACGATATCAATGGCCTGGCGTTCTTCCTTCCCTTCGGCTCCTTCCTCCTTCGTGCCGGATGAACACGCAGACACCAGCAGCATGGAGGTCACCGCCAGGATGGATACGGATCTTTTTACGAAGATTGAGACTTTCATATAACAATCCCCTCTCTTTTTTCATGTTACATGCAGTTCTAGCCTTTTACCGATCCAAGCATAATCCCTTTGACAAAATGCTTCTGCAGAAACGGATACACGATCAGGATCGGAACCGTGCTGGCAATCAGCGCCGCAGCCTTCAAGGACTCCAAGGCCAGCAGGGTGCTGTCGATATTGGCGGCGTACCCGTTGTTATTGCTGATGTTCGATTGATTGAACATGATCAGCTCACGCAGATACACCTGCAGCGGGAAAAGATTCCGGTCCGTCACATACAGGACGGTATCAAAGAAGGCGTTCCAATGTCCGACGGCATGGAATAAGGTAATCGTTGCAATGACCGGCATGGATAACGGAACGACAATCCGGATGAGCGTTCCGATATTGGAGGAGCCGTCAATCTTGGCTGATTCCTCCAATTCGGGCGGCACGCCTTGAAAGAAATTTCTCATAATAATAACATTGAACGCGCTAACCGCTCCAGGAATGATATAGACCCAGAAGGAATTCAGCAGCCCGGTCGCTTTCACGACCAGAAAGGTTGGAATCATGCCCCCGTTAAACAGCATCGTGAACACAATCAGGAACATGATGGCTGATCGTCCTTTAATATAAGCCTTGGACAGCGGATAGGCCAGCATACAAGTGATGACCACATTCAACAGCGTGCCGATGACCGTGCGCAGTAAACTGACCTTGAAGGCATTCACAAAGGCCTGTTCGCTCAATACCTTCACATACGCTTCGAAACTGAAATCCACCGGCCATAAAGTCACCCTGCCGGATGTTATCGCCTGATGACTGCTGAAAGACTGGGCCACGATATGCAGGAATGGGAGAAGCGCAAGCAATGCAATGAAACCCAGGGCCAGGTAATTAAGCCTCGATGCCAGATGTTCCCCCCTAGTAAGTCTCATAGATTCACCCCCTCTACCATAAGCTGTCCTGGCCAAGCTTTCTGGCGGCTTTGTTGGCGAGGACGACCAATATCAGACTGATGACCGATTTGAACAACCCGACAGCGGTAGTAAAGCTAAATTGGCCCTGCGTAATTCCAGTCCGGTATACATAAGTCTCGATAACATCGGCCACATTGTATACCAGCGGATTGTAGAGCACAAAGATCTGTTCAAACCCGACATCCAGAACGCTCCCCAAGCGCAGTACGAACAGGATCACGATGGTCCCGAGCAACGATGGCAGGGTGACGTGGATCAGTTGCTTCCATTTGCCCGCGCCGTCTACGACAGCAGCCTCGTAGATTTGTGGATCGATTGATGCCAGCGCAGCCAGATAGATGATGGCCCCCCATCCCGCTTCTTTCCAGATATCGCTGACCACAAGCACCGTTCTGAACCATTCCTGACTGCCCAGGAAGAAGATCGGCTCCAAACCGAGCATACCCAGAAACTGATTGACGATCCCCGTTGCCGGGGACAGCACGTTGATAAGAATGCCTCCGATGATGACCCAGGACAGAAAATGCGGTAAATAGACAAGCGTCTGGACCCCGCGCTTATACAGCATGTGCCGGACTTCATTCAGCATCAAGGCCAGGATGATCGGACCCGGAAATCCCCAGATCAGCTTGTACAAACTGATCAGCAGCGTATTTTTGAATACCGTGTAAAACTCGCTGTCTGTAAACATATTTTTAAAATGCGCAAGTCCCACCCATTCGCTGCCGCGGATGCCGGCAAAGGCGCTGAAATCCTGAAAGGCAACGATGATGCCCCCCATTGGCACATATTTAAAAATGATAAAATACGCGAGTCCCGGCAGCATAATCAGGTATAAGTCCCAGTACTTTTTCAAGGCCTGAAACCGCTCCGGCTTTACCGTACGAAGGGGATGGTTCTCGGGCTGCCGATCCGCCGCTGCCAAATCTGAATCCATAGGATACCTCCTTTACCCTTAGTCATTATGTCTTATCCGTGTGGTATTCTCATTGTACCTGCCGTTTGGCATTTGCTTTAAGGCCATTTGCATGACCTTTTAGGTGAATTTCTTGACCACTTGGCCGAGAACAACAATATTCCAAACCCAAACTCACCATCTACGCTACTTTACATAAAGAAAAAAAGCTGGCGAATATGCCAGCTTCTAGTCTACCCGGTATATTTAGTCTTTCTCTTGTTCGTTCAGGCCTCTCGCCTGTTCCTCTTCCGTCCATAATTTAAGCCGAAGACTCAAGGATGGGCCGGGCGACCGGATCACGGCCAGACGGTACTCCCCGTTCCGGTTTCCGCAGTGTTCTTCCTCTATCTCGAAGCAGCAGCCGGTTGCGCTAACTGTATAGCGGAAGGGGCCCAACACGACATTTACGGCATGCCGTCCCGCCGTTATCGTGCTCCGTTCCTGTCCATTACTGCAGAACAGCGGCACGCGGTAAAGAATCGGTCCCGAATCCTGCACGGCAAGCTCAGCAACAATCTCCAAACCATCATCCGACAAAGCGTATCTTTCCGTCACCCTCTCGTCTTCCGGCAGCCCCTGCCCGCGATAGGTGATCCGGAACTCCACGCGGCCGCTGTCTTGCCGGATGACATGAAGTTCAAGCCCCAGCCCCTCGCTCAAATCTGCCAGATATACCGCTGTCCCGTCCTGCCGCTCCCAGCCAGGACCAATCGCAGCGTTCAGGGACCGGACCCCTCCGGGCAACCGGTATTCAGGCGCAGCACACAGCGGGCTGGACAAGGCCAGTTCCACGGGAACACCCTGACGGTGATATCTTCCCAGTCCCGTGGAGTCATAATGGTGATCGGCGGCAGTATCCAATTGCACGGATTGGCCTCCGGCAGAGGCAAACACTTTGTGGAAGTGCTCCGAGGTTGCCAGCACATATCCCCCGCTTTCGGCAGGACAAGGCTCTTCGGCAATATCATCGTCGGCGAACAAATAGGCCATATAAGCGAAGCTGCCTAGCGTAATCATATACTTGTCATAATACGCGTAGGATTCCGTCCCGTAACCGGAACGGATGGCGTAGTAATTTTTGATATGGCGTGGGGGCGTAATATCACGGACAAAGCGCAAGATAGCCTGCGCCGACAGTCTTGCGCTTCGTTTGAAAGCGCCAGCCAGCTTGAGCCTGCCCTGCCGCCGGTACCGCACGGCTTCAAATTCCGCGCACGCCGCCGCCAGCGCTTCATTGAACTGGAACTGGCTGCTGCGCCCTCCATAGGGAAAATGACCGGCGGCGGACTGCATGAACAAGGTCATCATTCCGCCGGCCGCCAGCTTGCGGTTCAATTCTTCATGAAACGCTCCCCGGTACCCGGCCGCGAGCATCAGCTGGATGTGGCAGCGGGCCGCCAGATCATACAACAGCGGACAGCCCGGGTCCATATACATTCCGTTCCTGTCGAATTTCTGCAGCTGCACCGGCCAATGCTCGGCCAAATAACCAGCGGCACTTGCCATTCCCTCCGTTTCGCGCAAATACTCGCCGGCCATGTTGTAAATGTTGATATTATGCAGCCGTTCAGGTCCGGAAACGGAAGCCAGCGTATAAACGTAATTGACCGCAGGCTCAATGCGGGCTAATTCATTTTTCCATTTCAGGGATTGTTCTGCGGAAACATGCGGCTTCATCGCCTTATAGGCCAGCATCAGCTCCTTGGTACTGAAATCGGCCATCTGATTGCCCGTCGTTCGCGGCAGTTCCCGGCAGCCCGTTTCCATCATGCTCTCCCATAGCGGAAAAAGCTCAAGCTTGCGTCCGCCCGCCATCAACCCTGCCAGAACAGAGACAACCCGGCAATAGGTCTGGAGATCCTCAGGACACCCCTGCGGGTCCGTCCCCCAGCTCTTGTCTGCCTGCTCCAGCCCGTATTCCTGAATCGACCCTTCCATCAGATCAAGATAGATATCCTTGGAGAAACCAGTTGGCTCGAAAGCCGCTGGCCGTTCCATCGCGTCGATATATGCAAACAGATCGGCGCCGGAAAGCGGCTGCGAATCTCTTAATGGACTCATTTCCTTTGACTCAACCCCTTGCCTGTTTCTTTGGGAGAACTAGCCCTTCAGGGAACCGATCATCACGCCTTTGACAAAATATTTCTGAATGAACGGGTACACGCATAAAATGGGAACCGTCGCCACGACAATTAGGGAGTACTTCAGCACTGCCGCCGCCTGTGCTTTGGCCACCTGCAGTTCAGGGTCCATAATCATGCTGACATCGACCTGGTTCATGATCAGAATTTCCCGCAAAATAATTTGCAGCGGGTACAGCGAGCGGTCATTCAGATACATCAAAGCATTGAAATAGGCGTTCCAGTGGCCCACCGCCGAGAACAGCGTGATGACCGCGATGACGGCTTTGGACAGCGGAAGTACGAAGGAGAAGAAAAAGCGCGCATCACTGCAGCCGTCGATGCTGGTTGCTTCGATCAGTTCTCCCGGAATGGATGACTGGATGAAGGTTCGCGCTATAATCATGTTGTACACGGAAAGCGCGCCCGGAAGCACCATCGCCCACATGGTGTTGATCAGATGGAGGTCTTTCATTAGTATATAGAACGGAATCAGGCCGCCGCTGAAAAACATCGTGAACGTGAACAGAAACATAAAGCCGCCTCTGCCCTTCAGCCCTGGTCTGGAAAGCGCGTAGGCGCAGGTCATAACGACAGTGACATTCACCAGCGTTCCCAGAATGGTATACAGAAACGTGTTGCCGTATGCTCTGACGATATCCTTGTTTTTGAATACAGCTTCATAACCTTCCAGACTGAAATCGACAGGCCAGAGCAGAACCTGGCCGGACGATACGGCATTGCCGGAAGAGAAGGAAGCCGACAGCACGTAAATAAGCGGATAGGACACAGCGATTAAGATAAAAGTCAAAATAAAGCCGGAAATAATGTAGTACATTTTATCGGAAGTTGGATGCGTTGAAAATTTGGTCTGGCCCATTGCCGGTCCCCTCCTTACCATAGGCTGGTATCGCTGAATTTCTTGGCGGCGTAGTTCACCATAATCAACAGCACAAAGTTGATGAGTGAATTGAACAACCCAATCGCAGTCGCAAACGAGAAATCGCCTGAGCCGATAGTCAACCCTACCTTATATACATAAGTGGAGATAACTTCGCTTTTCGAAATATTCAATTCATTCTGCATGAGGAACACCTTCTCAAATCCAACCTCCATGATATTGCCGACCGCAAGGATCAGCATGATGGTAGCCGTAGGCAAAATGGACGGAAAATCGATATGCCGCACGCGCTGCAGACGCGAAGCGCCGTCGATTTGAGCGGCCTCGTGCAAATGCTCATCAACGGATGATAAGGCGGCGATGTAAATGATGCTGCTCCAGCCGATGCCCTGCCATATGCCGGACCAGACATACAAGTGCTGGAAAGCGCCCGGATTGGCGAAAGCGTCCGCCAGTAATTCACCGCTAAAGAACGTATACAGCGCTCCAAAAGCACCTGTGCGCGGATTGAATAGCTGAACCAGCATGCCGACGATGACAACCGTTGAAATAAAATGCGGCATATAAGAAACGGATTGTACGAGTTTTTTAAATTTCTGCCCCGTAAATGAATTAAGCACCAGGGCAAACAGAATCGGCAACGGAAAGGAAATCAGCAAACTGTATACGGACAGGCTAATGGTGTTCCAAATAAGGGTTGTAAACTGATAGGAATCGAAGAACCGCCTAAAATTGTCCAATCCGATCCATTCACTGCCCCAGATTCCCAGATTGAAATTGAAGTTTTTAAAGGCAATCTGAACGCCTGCCATTGGCACATAAGCAAAAATGATGATGTACACGGTGGCCGGAATGAGAAACAGGTACAGCTGCCAGCTCGGAAAAACTTCTTTTTTCAGCCAATTAAATATAGATGCCCGCATGGCTACTTCGACCGATCATAGGCGGCTTGAGTGACTTCCAAATATTGCTCAATCCCCATTTTATTCAGTTCGGCAATATAATCGTCCCACTGGGACAGCGGACGGTTGCCAGTGATGAAGGCAACGGCACTTTCGTTGACGTAGTTGTCGATCGCCGTTTTGCTGTTGGCGATTTGCTTCAACTCTTCCGGCAGATAGCTCAGCTTGACGATGACTTCTTCCGGGAAAGCCGGTACATACCCTTCTTCAAATGCAGGTCTCCAGTTGGGCAGTGCATCGTCCGCATCCTTCTTGAGATTGGATACCGTTTTCCCCAGTTCCAGCGAACGGTAAGCGGGATTAGCATCGTTCCAGTGTTTATTTTGCGGGTTGTTCCAAATGGATGGATTCAGTTCAGCAACGGCTGCAGGCACTCCTTCCAATTCTTCAAACGGGCCGACATACTCGGCGACAACGACTGGATCATCGCTCCAGTCGACGCCCTTCTCGCCGTAACGGCTGACGATAGACAGCTCAGGGTTTAGCATATAATCGCCGACCTTGAAGGCAAGCTCCGGATCCTTCGCGTCCTTCGTGATGAACCACAACTGGGTTGGCAGAGAGGGACTGTACGGAGTCGCCGCCAGGCTGGAAGGACCTTTGACCGGCGGCAGCAGCGTCATTTTATTTTCCAGTTCCGGACCGAATGTACTGTAGCTGCCGGCCGTAACAACACCAGCCATGCCTCCTGGTACGTTGATAAGCGCCTTCATCTGGGTTTCGTCCTGGGTGAAGGACAAGGGTGAGAACAGGCCGTCTTTAACCAGCTTGTTCATATACTCCAGTCCTTCCTTCCATTCTGGCTGAGTGAAAGCCGGGAAGATCCGGCCATCTTTCACATTCATGTAGCTCTTGCCCGGATCTGCATAAATAAAGGCATTCATTAAATAGATGCGAGGGTTCTGCGACCAGCCGTTCAGCGAGCCGACAAAACCAACTTCGTCCTTCTTGCCGTTTCCGTTCGGGTCCTGCTCTACAAACGCTTTCAGGACATTGTACAGGTCATCTGTCGTTTTCGGCATTTCCAGATTCAATTTCTCCAGCCATTCGCTGTTGATCCAGGCACGGTTGGAGCCTTCATTCCATTTTTGCGGGGAGTATCTGGGTAGTGCGTACACCTTGCCATCTGGCAGCTTCATCGAACTGCGAACGAATTCTTTATCTGGTATTTTATTGAAATTGACAGCGAGCTCCGGATCATTCAAATAATCGTCCTGGGGGATGAACACGCCTTTGGCAGCATAATCGAAGACCGTCGATTCATTTAAATAAATGTTGACGACATCCGGCAGTTCCGCTCCTGAGGAGACCATCAGCGAAAGCTTGGTCAACGCTTCTTCCGCTTGGCTGGGCAGCTCCAGAAACTTGAGATCGACGTTCATCGCATCTTCCACAAGCTTCGTATAATGGTTCGTTTCATAGTCCTCTACATTCGGATTAGCCTGAACGGCAACCGTAATGACAGGGCGTCCTCCCGCTCCGCTCTCGTTTGTCTGTTGATTGCCTTGCGAGCAAGCCGAGAGCAGCGCTCCAAGCATAGGAAGAACTAGCAAACCTGCCGACAGCGCCTTCCGTTCTTTTCTGATCTGTTGGGTCAAATGGTATTCCTCCCTTTTGTGATCGTGTGATCCACAATATTTTGTAATCGCTTACAGTTTGATTGTATTCCCCCTGTCTCCACCGTGAAAACCGTTACTTCTCCTATACACTGTCACCGGGTTAGATCAGAGGGGCTGGTAATTCTCTCTCCATTGTCAGTCAGTAAGATTGCTCTGGTTTTCCCGCCAAACGGTTGGCGTTACACCATGCTTTTTAGAGAAAGCCCGGTAGAATGTATTTTCGCTGCCAAAGCCGCACAGCTTCCAAATCCGATTGTTGGAATAATCAGTGGTTAAAAGCAGTTGCTCCGCGTTTAACAGCCGGATTTCTTCGATATATTTGCCCAGACTTTTACCGGTCTGCTCCTTGACAAAGGAAAAGACATATTTCTCGGAAATAAGCAGTTCACTGGCGATCCCGCCGGCAGAAAGGCCGGCATCTCCGTAATGCGCCCCGATATAATTTAAAATGTCGGACTTCAGCCTGTTGTTGTTGCTCTTCTTGTTGCCTATGACGATGTCGCATAAATCTAACGCGGTCCTCCGCAGGCGGTCAGCCAGCCGGATAATATCCTGCGACTGGTCGTAAGCCGGAATCGTCAGCGCTTGTCCATCCGGACTGCTCTTGTCTCCGCCGATCACCTTATGGGCGCTGAACACCGTCTGCCGGACAGAGAAAAAGATCTGCAGCTGCTCCTGCTCCGTTAGGGAGTAGTCGGCCAGAAGTCCAAAACAATCCTCCAATATTTGCGATACCAGGCTTGTCTCCCCAGCGATCAGGGCATCGTGCAGCTTCAGCAGCACGGCATTGTCGAAAGACGGACGAGTATCGGACTCATCAGAAGGAAGTTCAAATAGATACACCCCGCTGGCTACCTCGTTCTCATTAATACCTAGGGCGAATTTTGCTTGCTGATAAGCTGCCTTGGCCTGCTCTGGACCGGATATGATTTCGCTGACGCCGATGCTTACGGTCACCGCCAGCGACGATTCGGCATTGAGCGACCGGATAAGCTCTGACAACCGGACTTTGATATCCGAACGCCCTGCCGCATTTTCCTCTGGATCAAAAAACAGTATAAAAACCGTTTCGTTGGCATGAAAATTGAGCGCCAGCGGACGATGGCGCATGACGGCGTTAAACCGTTCCTCCAACTGCAGTCCGATATTGTGCTGCACAGCCTTGAGTCTTGCATGGGGGCCGTCCACCTTGTATACAGCTTTCACCACACAAAACCGCTCGAAGGCGGAGCCGAAATAGCTTTCCGCTTCTTCCTTTTCCCGCTCCGTAAAGGCACCCAGAATTAGCATATGCTTGGCAATAGAATATTTAATGGAATCGTTTAATGCTTCGATCCGCCCTTGCTGCTGCTCGCTCCTCGTATGAATCTCGGTAAAGGCGTTGTCAAGGTACTCGAATTCGTTGCGGAGCGTAAAGCCTCTTTGGGTCGACTTTGCCGCCGTCTCTACCAGTTTCTTCAAAGCGTTCGTCTCCCTCATCGAAAAAAGGAATGCCAGAAGCATGGTAAGTGCCATTCCCGCCACGACGTAGAGTACTACAAGTTCGAGCAAGGAATTAACGTTCTCCTCGAAAGCTCCAGCCGGGATGCCGACTACGACCTGAAGCCCCAGCTGTTCGCTTGAACGTGTAAGCAAGATATATTTGCCGCCCGAAATCTCAATTTCGGCAAGCGTCTCCGCCGTTTCTAACGGATCATCGGTTTCGTAATTATGGGAGAATAAAATACGGCCTTCGCTGCCCACAATGTAGACGAAATGATCATCCGTCTGATCGGCATACAGCAGTTTACCCACAAGGTCCTCACGGTCCATGTCGATGGCCAGAACGCTTTTTTGCTCAATCGCGTTGAAATAGGAATTGTTAATGACGGCCGTAATGCCGTCGAACGGCTTGCGGCTGTAGTAAGAAGAGAATACCTCCTTAGCCGGAAATAGCTTCATTGTGTAGTTCTCGCCGAACAGCCGGTCCTGCCACTCTTCCGCCGAGAGATTTCCGTACCGGTAGTAACGGGCATACACATCTTCATAGTCGTCCGATGAAATATAGTTGGAGATAAATACCGGATTGTCCTTGAAGCGGATATATACGTTTGAATACATATCCTGGGTCAGCGCCAGGCTTTTTAATTTGCTCTGTAACACTTTGATATCCATGTAGTATCCGCTGGACGGAACACCCTTTAGAAAAAACAAATGCATGAACGATTCCTCCTGGAGCAGCAGGCTGGTAATGGTTTGGGCCCGCAGCACCTGCTGCTCCATGGATTCCACGCCGTCAAGCAGCTTGGATTCGCTTTTATCCAGAGTCAGTTGCTTGGCTAGCGTATAGGATTTGAAATATAGCGGAATGATCATTAGCATAAGAATGGCCAATATAAGACCGTATTTCATGAAGCGTTTGCCGAAAATCAACAAGGACGTATGTCTCTTTATAAACTGAGTTACCATGATGTGCCCCCCTTGCAATAATTGAAAAATACCAGCTTCATGATTGGTGTTTCATTATAAAATACATCGTCTTATCGTGTAATCGCTTACAATAAAGGTAAGGTAGAATGTTTCAAAGTGAAACCTCCAATTTCTTATATGCACTGTCATAGAGTACGATAAGCCAGACGAACGAACGGTTTATCTTGCCGAATCGTTATCGTCCCGCGGATCACAGCATAATAAAACCGCTTGAACGTTACCCCTTACAGGACATGTGCACATCATAGCAGGACTGACGGTTAATATGAAGAATAGATGGAAAAATGCAAGGCACCTTACAAAGTCAATGTAGGGTGCCTTGCATTATTACGTATCTCCGTCACATGGTGGGTATGATACAGCTCCAGTCTTCCTCGTCCAAAGTGCCCTCAAACTGATATGCATGACGATAATAATGCTAAGCAGATAATGCCGGGCATCCATCAATATCCCGGCAGCGGAAAATCCGCTAAACAAAAGCGCCGCAACCCTATCATTCGGATTGCAGCGCTTTTGTTCTCATTCAATCATCCTACTACTAATCTTTGGCCAGCCGCGCTTCCAACTTGGAAATGAGCTGCTGCACATGTGCCCGCCATTCGTCCCAGCTTGACGATTCCCGCCACAGTTCCGCCAAATCGCCCTCACACTCCCCCTCAATGTCAGTCCAAATCACGTTCAAATGCTCCAGCAAAGCCTTCAGTGCGGAAGGATCGGCCGTAAACGCCCGTACTTGCGTCAAGGCGCGTTCTTCCTCCTCATGGTCGTAATCCAAACTGCCATTCTCTTGAAACTCGATATACAGCTCCGCGAGGGCGAGCACTGTTCCGTCATAAAGGAAATCATCCTCACCAAATTTCGCCATCAACTCACCCAAATCCAACGTGTCACGAGGAAGCAAGTCCTCGATCGCTGCCACCAGATCCAGCCCTTCATCACTTTCCAATGCATTGACTCCCCATGCTCCCATTCGATTTCCCCCTGTCACTCTCGTCTCTTCATTATATGGAGCGTGTCCAGTCCGCGTCAAATATGAGTAATCACAGCCATTTTACTTCACATTCTTAGATACGGCCTTACCACTCAGCAATGCTGCCGTCCCGGTGCCGCCATACCGGATTTCTCCAACGGTGGCCTGCCTCCGCCATCTTCCGCACATACTCCTCGTTCACTGTAATGCCAAGACCCGGTCCGGAAGGAATATGGACATGACCGTCACTGTAGGCAAAGACGGTAGGATCGGTGATATAATCCAGCAGGTCATTTCCTTGATTGTAATGGATGCCTAGGCTTTGTTCCTGAATGACTGCATTGTAAGACGTTGCATCCACCTGAAGACAGGCGGCTAGAGCGATCGGCCCAAGCGGGCAATGCGGAGCGACCGCGACATCGAACGCCTCGGCCATGGCAAATATTTTCTTGCATTCCGTGATCCCTCCTGCATGGGACAGATCGGGCTGAATAATGTCGACCACCCCATCCTTCAGCAGATTTTTAAATTCCCAGCGCGAGTACATACGCTCACCCGTGGCGATCGGAGTGCTGGTGTGATGTGCGATCTCCCGCAGTACTTCGTTGTTCTCCGGCAGCACCGGCTCTTCAATGAACATCAGACGGTAGGGGTCCAGCTCTCTGGCCAGTCCACGTGCCATCGGCTTGTGAAGCCGTCCGTGGAAATCAACCGCAATCCCGAATTCTGGTCCGCAAGCCTCCCTAATGGCAGCGACCCGCTCAACGATAGCATAAATCTTGTCATGTGTATCAATGAACTGCATCTCTTCGGAGGCGTTCATCTTAATCGCCGTGAAACCGGCAGCCTTCTTCTCCAGAGCCGCCTGGACAACATCTATTGGGCGGTCTCCGCCTACCCAGGAGTATACCCGCATGGTATTGCGGCAAGCGCCGCCCAGTAGCTGGTACACCGGTGCATTGTAGATTTTCCCTTTAATATCCCATAACGCCTGATCGATCCCGGCTATCGCGCTCATTAGAATAGCCCCGCCACGATAAAATCCTCCCCGGTACATCAACTGCCACAGGTCTTCAATCCGCTGGGGGTCCTGCCCAATCAAATAATCCATCAGCTCTTCCACTGCGGCCTGCACCGTATGCGCCTTGCCTTCGACTACCGGCTCCCCCCAGCCGGATATGCCTTCATCGGTTTCAATCTTCAGAAACAGCCAGCGGGGAGGAACGATAAAGGTCTCAAATCGGGTTATTTTCATTGGCTATTTTGCTCCTTTGGTGTTGTTCATTCTGGCCTTGCGGACTTCCTTGGCAAATTGGCGGGCCGTCTCTGTGATCTTCCCATAGTCGCCCTGCTCCACTGCTTCCCGGTCTATGAGAGCGCTTCCCAAACCGACGGCAACGGCTCCGGCAGCAATGAAGGCTCCGACATTCTCCAGCGTCACGCCTCCTGTCGGCATCATCCGGATATGACCAAGGGGCCCCTGAAGTTCCTTTATGTAGGAGGCACCCTGTGAACCGCCCGGGAACACCTTAAGCAGGTCTGCACCCGCTTCATGCCCTCTGACAGCTTCTGTGGGCGTCATGACACCTGGAATGGAGATTCGCCCGTGCTTCAAGGTCAGTCCTACAATCGCCTCATTCAAATTTGGTGAAAAAATAAAATCGGCTCCCGCGGCAATCGCCTGCTCGGCCTGCGTCAGCTTCAGTACTGTACCGGCTCCAACCAGCAGGCGATCTCCATATTTCGCCTTCATGTCCGCGATCAACCTGTACACTTCCGGGGTATCGGCTGTAATCTCCAGCGCTCCGACTCCGCCGTCTGCCAGTGCCGCGGCAATGGCATCCACCCGTTCAGGTGATGGTCTGCGAATAACAGCGACCAGTCCGGAAGTCATCAGCCGCTCAATCTGAATATCTTTGTCCATGTCCTTCCTCCTCCTTGGGAATGCCCCTCACTTACCGGATAATATCCTCCATGCCGGTTCCCCCTGCCAAGAGAAAATCCACATCCTGCCGAGTCGGGAGACCTTCCACATCGCCACTTACCCCGACAACAATGGAACCCACAGCGTTACCGCGCCGCACGGCAGAAGGCAGGTCCTGCCCCTGCAGCAAGCCGCTTATGAATCCTGCGGCAAAACCGTCTCCGGCACCCATCGGATCAATGAGATTCTTCACGGGAAACCCTGGCTCAATTCCAGAGACTCGTCCGTTACTGTAATAAGCCCCGCCCGCGCCGAGCTTGATAACGGCAGCACCTGCTCCGGATTTCAGCAATCGGTCTGCGACCTCTGCAGGATCATTACATCCTGTCAGAAATTGCCCCTCATCCATGCCGGGCAGCACGTAGTCGGCAAGAGCCGCGATTTCGTTAAGAACACGATAGGCCTCTTCTCTGTTCCACAGCTTCCAGCGGATATTGGGATCATACACAATGGCCGTACCGTGTTTTTTGGCTGCTTCGAGGGCTCGAAAGGTTAATTTCCTGCACTCCGGGCTAAGTGCCGGAGTAATTCCTGTAACATGCAGGATGCGGGCACCTCCAACATATTCCTCATTAAGCTCATCCTCTTGCATCAGGCTGGCCGCCGATTGTTTGCGATAGTAGTACACCTGTATTTGGTCCGGGGATATTTGTTCTTTGAAGAACACTCCCGTGGGCGCTTCATCGGTAACCCTGACTTCGGAAATATCAACGCCATGTCCTCTGACGAACTGCCTGATATACCGGCCAAACGGATCATTTCCGAGCTTGCTGAACCAGCCTGCGGTATGCCCCATACGGGCAAGTCCAATGGCCACATTGGTCTCAGCTCCTGCCACATGCTTGTGAAAACCATTCACATACTCCAGGGGAACCATCCGGTCCGGTGCCAGAAGTACCATGGTTTCCCCAAAGGTGACTACCTCCATTGCCCCTCCTCCTTCTGCTTCTTCACTAATAGAGTCTCTTGATAAAGATCATATCTTTATCATTAATTGTTTGATATAGATATGATCTATACGGTATGATCATATTATCTTGTTCTTTACTAGTCAATACTAAATCAATGCTCAGACTTATCTATGTATTCTCACGAAGCTCTTATGCTAAAATGATTTTATTCCAAGTCAAAGGGACGGCTAAACATGAAACAGATTAAACAAACCGCGTTTCAAGCTACAATAGAGCTTATGAAGCAGAAAATTACAGGTGGGGAATGGGCTCCGGGAGACCGGCTCCCCACTCTGCAGCAGCTAGCCGTTGACTTTTCCGTTAGCGTCACTACCGTACGTGAGGCGCTGCGAATATTAGAGAGCCAGGGGAATGTCAGCATTGAGCACGGGCGCGGGATGTATGTACGAAACGATCCGCTGCTATTGGATGATCCGGAGGTTGCCTTAGAGGAATTAGACAACATTTCGATAGTGGATCTGCTGGAAGCCAGACTGCTCATTGAGCCTGAACTTGCTGCTTTAGCCGCGAAGCGGGCCGATGAGGATCAGATCCGCCGGCTACGGGTACTGGCTGATCGTATGGTGCGGCAAATGGAGGAAGGAGGCTCATTCTTCGAGACAGACCTCGCCTTTCATCAGTTGATCGCCGAAGGGGCAGCGAATCCAGTGGTGGCGCGAATGCTCCATTCGATTCTTCCCTTGCTGGCCGAAGGACGCAAGCAGACCAATACGCTGCCCAATATGCGGACCAAGGCTTCCAATTACCATGTTCTGATTGCCATTGCCATCGAGGAACGGCAAAGCGAAACAGCACGGCAGCTAATGGAAAGCCATATTCAGAGTATGCTGACAACCCTTAAGCAGTAGATTCAAGATTGCGGCATTATCTCAATGATCTGGTCAAAGTGATCATTCGCCAGAACGCATACCGCCCTGCGGTAGGTGCCGCCTGCCATCAGCCATTCCAGCAGTGAAAGCGCATGAGGAAACGCAAGGCTTCCTGAATGACCGAGTGCCAGAGGCAGCACGTCCATTAGATTAAGCTCTCTTCTTATTTTTGCACAAACATGTTCAGCATGGGAGGTATTCACGTGATGGCAAAGGACCAGCACATCCATATCCATGAGCCAATGCCTGTTCGCTTCCATTTGGGCTATGGCTATGTCTGCCAATGATTGATTTTGATCCTCCGTCCTACTGCCCGAATAAAGAATTTTAACCTTTAGTTCTGTCTTTATCGTGCTCACCGCCTTACCCGTATTACTCGTATTTGTGCAAGGAACAGCCGTAGTAGCCCCCGAAGCCTATGGATACCGCCAAATAGAAGTCTCCCCTATTCAAAGAGCCGGTCCTGACCGCCTCATTTACGTTAAGCAGAATGTCCGTATTATGGAGATGCCCCGCATCTTCAAGCGTAGAGGCATAAAATTTGTCTAATGGGCAGCCGAGCGCCCGGGCAAGAGTACTCCAGGTGCGCAGCCCCAGATTGGAGCAGAAAATAAGGCTTATCTCGTTCATAACCATTCCCGATTCGCGTAAAACCTGATTCACAACCTGCCGGACAGCTAAATAAAAGGTTGAAAAGTACATTTTGACTCGTTCAGGACTACGATCGTAAACGAACCCATCCACTTTAAGCCTGGCAATTAGAGTCTGCTGCCCTCGGGCTGCAGGTTTACGATATAGAGCAGCGCTTGCCGCATCCCCGTAAAGCATATAGGAATCGCTGCGGTGATGCGAAATGTTCGCTTGATCTGCCGTAACAAACAATACAGCATTGTCGCTTTGGCCTTCACCGGCGAAATAAGCCTTCGTTAAATAAAGCGACAAGTGAATGGTGGAGCAGCCGTATTCCTCCAGCTGAATAACCGGCGTTGTACCATAGTCAAACTCGCGGAGCAGCTTGGAGAACAAGCTCTGTGCTTGCACTCCGGCGCTCGTGACAGATGCGAAGAGAATAGCCGAGAGCGGTATGCCATCTCGTCTTATCCGGCTTAGAATGGGGGCGCATACCTCATATATCATTTGCTCCAGACTTTCACTCTGCTCGATGGGGACATACCCAAAGCCGCTGTCTCTGTACTCCGCTGCGCTTAAGCGGAAAGAAACGCCATCGTCATTTATTTCCTGGATAACCTGATCGACTGGAGCCCGGAACGAAGGAATATACACACTAGAATCAGTAATGGTCAAAAAGGGAGCCGTCATTGCTTCACACCTTCTTTTTCAGGTGAAGAATTTTGTATCTTCGCTTTCCCGAGTGCATATCATCGTAAATCGGGGTTCCGGGAACGCCCATGGTCTCCCATACGGCGTCCTCCTTCCCGAGAGCATCGCCCAGCGCTGCCAGACGGCTGCCTCTGGCCAAATCGCTTGCCCGCAAAGCATGCTCGGAAATATCGCGTACCAGCGACATCTCAAAGCCCAGCTCAAGCAAATACCGCTCACCTGTCTCGAACTTGAGCGCATCCAGATCATCCGCATATACGAACAAGCCTCCAGCCTTCAGCACCCGGAATACCTCATCATAAAAACGGGTGATCCGGGGATAGAGATCCGAGGATTCGATATTCAGCACGATATCGCAGCATTCATCCGGAAGGGGAAGCTCCTCCGCATCCCCGACGCAGAACGTAGCCTGTTCATACCGGTTGCCTGCCAGACAGAAGGCGATATTCGCTTCCGTCAAATCGAGGCCAGCGACGGTGCGCGGCCCGTAGCTTTTACAGAGTGCCCGTACGTTGCCGCCTCTGCCGCAGGCGATTTCCAGTACGTCTTTTCCCTGCACATCGACTCCATGCATGATTTCCTGCAGAAGCCGAAGCGATTGATGGTTGACCCCTCCCGGCAGGCTGCCTGCAGCCTCCTTCTCATCTTCCGCCTCTGCATAGCCCCAATTGATAAACGTGGAGAAGCGTGAGACGCCATTGTGCTCCAAAGCCCGGTTAAACGACGTAAACATCGCTTTAACCGCCTCCTTCTGCGCCTTATGCTCCATCGTTTCCAGCGCATCACTTTCCACAAGCAGGCATGGAATCGAGCCAGCGGCCATAGGGTAGCTTTCGGCGCATGACGTACAATCCAATGAGAACTCCATCTTCTCAAGCGTTTGCTTGCACCGCGGACATACCCAGTTAAGGTCTGTTAGTGGCCACGCTTTACTCGCAGCTTCCTCTCCTTCAATCATGGCTAGGCTCCCCTTTGGTGCCGGAAGCATCTTTCACCAGATGAACAATTGTGAATACTCTTCTGCCTGTGACCATATCCGTATGATTCTGCGTGCCGGGCGCCTCCAGCCATTCCCATACCCGGTCTTCCCCTTCAAAGGAGCCCTCAAGCGCATGCAGGCGGCTGCCCAGCGCATCGTCTCCCGATTGCAATACATTGCCGGTAATGTCCCGGATCAATGCTTTGCGAAACCCCAGTCTTTGCCACTGATCCTCATAGCGCGGCACGTCGGAAGCACTCATAATATCCGCATACAAAAATAACCCGCCCGGCTTTAATACACGGTAGGTCTCCGCAAAAAACAGCTCGATATGCGGGTACAAATGCGAGGACTCGATGTTCAGCACAATGTCGCAGCTTTCCGTTTGAACAGGCAGCTGCTCTGCATCGCCAATACAATAGTAAGCTTGCTCATACCGGTTGTTTCTTTGGCAAAATTGAATATTGGACGGTGTCAGATCAATGCCGACCACGCTGCGGGTCCCATAGCTTTTACACAGCTCGCTCACGTTGCCTCCCCGTCCACAGCCGATTTCCAGAATATCCTTGCCTGAAACATCCAGGCCGCCAATGATTTCGCGAAGCAGCCGGATACTGCTTTGGTTAATGCCTTGAAGACTGCCGGGTTGTTCGTTCTTTGGGGCATAGCCCCAGTTAATAAAGGTGGAAAATCTGGACAGTCTCTTCTCCTCAAGCGACCGGTTAATAGAGTCAAACATGCCGATGACCGCTTCCTTTTGCGCTGAGCCTTCGGCAAGCTTCTCCGCTACAGGGCGGTTGATTAACATGCTCGCGAGCCCCTCTTCCCGGGCGTATCCGAGGCCGCAGGTCCCGCAGTTCAAACCGTCGTCCGTCTCATAAAGACCACTCTTGCATTCGGTGCATACCAGGGTAATTCCTGACAGAGGCCAAGTCGTGTTCATAGTTACATCTCCCTACGTTTTAGCCGCTTGCGCTGCTATCATTTTTAATAAGTTGGATTTACCGTCCGTAGTGATATAGCAGTCCGCAGCGGGAACAGATCGGCATCAATCCGCAAGATAACCGCTCGCGGTGCTTGCCGTAATTTTCCCCGTGCCAAATCTCTTTAACGGGAGCTTCGCTTATGTTACCGACAGCAAACTCCGGGAAGAATTTGCACGGCGTCACATTCCCGCCGGGCAGCACATCCATCCGGGTGGAGATGGCGAGGCATTTCTTCCGCTTCATCCCTGTCATCTGAGCCCCGTTCACGAAATCGCCGATTTCATCAAGCTCCAAGGCCGGCATAAACCGTATCCGGTTCCTCCACGTATGCTCCGTGATCCGGCGGACCTCTTCCTTCAGCGGCTCCACGTTCTCTGGTGAAATGCGGTAGGTAAAGGAGTGCCAGCTACAGCTTCCGGGCTCTACCGGATTCAGCCAGCTGAACTCCTTCATGTACACATCATCCATCTCCGCTGCGGATGTGGAGGAAATATACCAGGGATAGACGAAATAGACGGAATCGACGCCCATATCCTCGAAATACTTCATGAAGGAAAACAGCTTTGGAATCATGGCATCGTTCATCGTCAGGCTGATCGAGACCTTGCCCTTAAAGATGCCCTTTCTCTGAAGCTCCAGCAGCAGCCGGACCGCCTGTAAGACCTTCCTATAGGTGCCTTTGCCCCTTATTGCATCATTCTCCGCTTCGAATCCTTCCAGGCTGGCAAGGACAACCAGCCCTTCACCCATCTTGAGCAGTGACTCCAGCTGCTGCTCCAGCAAAATAGCGTTCGTGCAAATCGTAACCGTGCGCTGATCCTGTTCGAGCAGGTCGGCCAGCAGTGAAAATTGACTGTAATAGAGCGGTTCGCCGCCCCATAGGTAGAGCTTGGATTTCTTCTCCCGGGTAAACGCCAGCAGCTTCTCTACAAGAGCAATATCAATTTCCTTCTTCTGGTCCTCCCTGGCCATATCCCGGTGGAAGCCGTCTTCGTTCCATTCGTAGCAATGCTTGCAGCGCAAATTACAGCCGTTGTTCAGCTTAATCCCGATATCCTCCGGAACGTCCATCGCATATCGGCTGTCCGCCTCCCGCATGCGGCTTGCGCGCGACATGTTCATAATCGTGCGTTTAAGATCGTTAAACACCTGCTCATCGAATTTCTGGGTTGTTTTGGGCTGCATCAAGGACACCTCCATAATTAATCGAATGATTTCTTGCCAGCATTAGGTTCTCATGTATGCGAATTAGCGAATCCATGGAATAACCTTCGGCCTTCCAATCCTCATACCATATCCCGAAGCCCTGCTTAATCCAGTAGGCCGCGTTGCTCGCCTCATGCCTTCCAAACGGCTCAAGAAAGACGAATGGAGTGGCGGCCGCCAAGGATTCCATCAAGGAATAACCTCCCGGCTTGCTGATAATCGCAGCGGAATGCCGAATGACATTGAATAGCGGCGGATAAGTCTGCTGATTCCGGTATTCTGGCGCTTGCCCGTACTCGATCCTGGCGAGCGGGGGGAACTGGAAGCAGCCGTCTTCGTTTTTTACCCAGGGGCTCCATTCGGGATCATTCATAAAATAATGAATTTGCTCGTGGGGCTTGATATCCTCACGGTAATAGGCAAGTACACTGAGCCGTTTACCCGCCTGAAGCAGCTCCTGTACGGCTGACGGATAGGTCCCGATTCCCCATCCCCCTCCGTGCGCAATATACCGTTCTTCTCTCATGTGCAGCGGTACCGGAGTCTCATCGGTGATGGCAATCCGATAGGACATGCCCTTGCCCGCCGGGTCATAGAACCATATATGGTTGTACGAATCACTTATGTCCTCATATACCAAATAAGAAGGAGAGTGAATGGCGTCGAAATGGAGACAATCCACCTCCAGGCGGAGACCGCCGGTAAAAAGCTGATACTGCTGTATAATCGGAAGCCAGAAGCCGGTGGCGGTAACAAATCGGGTTTTGCCTTCCCGCTCCCAGCCTTCAAAGAGCTGCCGAAGCTTGATAGAATCTAGGCAATCGGAAATATCCCGGGCCAGCTCGGCCCCTTTTTTCGCTACGGTGAAGCTTTGATGAAAAGCTTTTTTGTAGGCTGGCACTTTTTGCTTAATGTGATCCAGGTACAGATCCTCCAGCACGCACACTTCAGTGGGTATGCCTCGACTGTTCAGTTGGCGGCTCAGCTGCATGACCGGTACATAAACGCCTAACGAGTTGCCGGAGCCGAGCAGGGTGACCTGTCTAAAAGCTGCACTAGCTATACCATTTTCCTCCTTTCGCCTCAAAGCTGAACCTCATCTGCTCCAAATAACGTTCCCTTTCTTGCAAGTGATCAGCGATAATGGTCATATAGAGTCTGCCTTTGAACAAATTGCCGCTTGCGGAAGAGGACTTCCCGGGTCCGGGTACTCCTGCAAATAAAGTAGCGGAAGACAGCGGGAAAATTCCGTTTCCTTTCCGGTTCGGGTATAAAATGTCATGCTTCTTTAGCTCGTCAAGCCACCATTCATAATCGAACCGCTCTCCGAAGCCGACCGATCCGTAGGTGAAGAAGCCCTTTTTCCCGTTAGTCTGGAGCGTCTCATCCAAACGCTGATTAATGAATCCCATAGATTTCCGTGCATTAATCTCAACAATCGGAACCAGCGTTCCATCTTTCAATACCATGGAATCGATGCATACCGGTCCAAAATATCCGTCTTTAAAGAGATCGTTGGCAGCTTGTATCATCACATCGAAGTAGCCTGCTCTTTCGAGCACCCTGCACTCCTCTTCCTCCATAGATTCGGAACCCAAGTAGGCAAACTGCTTGTTCAGCATTTTCTGTAAGCCGAGAAGGTGAAACGAACCGTTCCTCATGATGTTGAACTGGCAGGAGAAATCGCACTCCACTTCCATAAAAGGCTCGATTACAAAAGCGGTTGCTTTTCCTTCGCCTTCCTGCTTGCGGATATATGACGCCACTCGTTCCAGGCTGGGCTGCGACTTAAGCAGCATGTTGCCTTTTCCGGAAACTCCGAACGGATCTTTAATAAGGAAAGGTCCATGCTCTGCCAGCAGGCTATGCCCAAGAATCAATAACTTCTCTGCCGAGTAGACCGGCTGTCCAAAGCTTTTGCCAAGCAGTTTACAGGTTAACAGGGTGGAGTATATTTTCGAGTTGACCCGCTTTACCTTGTCTATCGCCGGCAGTTCGGTCTCATACTGATATTTGGCGATGACCTCGTGGGTATAAGGCACGACGGAGAAAGGGGACAAAATGTCAAATGCCCCGTATTGCTCATCACGCTGAGGATCGGATGCCATAGCCTCAAAAAGATTAGGCGCAGCTTCCGGCTCTTTCCAGACCAAATGCTCAAAGGAAAAACCAAGGCTGGTTAGATATGCCTTATGAGCATCCTCCATCGCAAAACGGGTTAACAGCCCGTCTCCGCTGCCGCAGAACGGAAACATAAGCTCATCCATCGCCATGACGATGCGTTCTCTTTCTTTATCGCGAACAGCGGGCAACAGCGCCAGTTTCTCATCTCTCCAGTGGGACTCCGCGTCAAAGATTCCGGCAACCAGTGCTCTAGCCAATTTTTTTCTCCATGCCGTTCAGAAAATTGATGAAGCGTTCAACGGACAGCAGGTAGCTGTAATCCAAATCCTCGTACACAATCTCTACGCCGAAATGGTCCTCAACCTCCAGAATGAAATTGATCATCTGCAGTGAATCCAGGCCGACCTCATTAATCAAATCGCTCTTTGGTGTAAGAGAGCTACGGAAGCTTTCATCCTCTTTGACTTTTATAACAATTTCTGTAATAGTTTCAAACATATCTACTCTTCCTTTCTATCTGGAATATAATTGTAATCAAAAACCCGGGAGGTACCCATGACACAACATTATTTATTTATTTCCGCCCATTTGGATGATGCTATCCTATCCTGCGGCGATTATATCCATGCGCTCATACAAAATAATTACCAGGTTACGATTGCTACAGTCTTTACAGGGATGGGAACGGATTTGTCCATGCTTGCCAGAATTCTGCACAAAAAATTCGGGCTGGGAATGGATACGATGGACGTGCGCAGGCAAGAGGATATTCGTGCTGCTGAAGCACTCGGTGCAGCTGTGATTCACCTGAACCTGCTGGAATGCATTTACCGGAAAAATAAAGACGGCAGCCCTGTCTACAGCAAGCTGCAAAATCTGTTCGTGGAGGAATTGGGGTCTGAACATGAGGTGATAGAAGAGATCGTCTCCGTACTCTCAGAGCAAATCATAGTTGGAAATTTTGCGGGCGTTTTTGTACCGCTTGGAATCGGAAGACATATTGATCACTGTCTCGTCCGGGAGTCCACCGAGCGGTACAGGGTTAGAGCCGGTACCGATGGGCAGATCCGTCTGATGTACTACGAAGACCTGCCATATCTATGCTTTAATCAAGATAAAACCTGGAGAACAGAGCTTGCCGCAGGACTGCATGAACAAAGGATCAAGCTGCAGCACTGGGACTTGAAAGCTAAAATAAACGCAGTCTTGAAGTACGGCTCGCAATTAAGCCTGCTTTGGCCATCCAGAACCAGCATGCTGAAGCAAATGGCAAAGCATGCAAGAGGCGTTGCTCCACAATCAAAGCTCCACGCTCCTGAGGGCAGCGATTATTTCTTTAAGGTTTACACGGCGGATGTCAATGAGCCGCTACCGCTGAGCGGGATCCGGACATAAGCCCCTACCCCTCTTCACCTTCGATGATGGCGGCCAGATCAGATACTTTCATTGAGCTTCTGTCAATCTGGCCCAGGAGTTCATCCGGCAGCGCAATCTCGTAGGAAGTCTCCAGCTCCACGACAAATTCAACGACTTGAATGGATTCCAGCCTGAGCCACACATCGCGAAGCAGTGTGTCTGCCGTAATGGTAACATCCGTAAAGGAAGATCCAGAGGAAGACGATATTTTTTGCTCGATGATTTGAATAATCTGCTGGGTTACACCTTGTTTAATCATGCTTCACCACTCCCTCCTTTCATAAATTAATAACTAGCTTATCACCAGATTCGATAATAAGATTTCAATTTGCTCTGCTTCTTTATTTCTATATTTTCTTATAATTGTAATAATTTTGTCGATAATTGACGATTCGTTTGTCTTCATGTATTTGATAAGCAAGTTTCTGCACAGCAGGGCATCATTTTCTATACTCTGGTAACCTTCCAGAACATGGGTGCCCGGCTTCAAATATCCGTTCTGCTCCAGGAAGGGAATTCGGCGCAGCATCAGCGCTTTATGATCGCAAAGCACGTGAAAGGGCCGGTAATCCGCCTCCGCTTCCTTATCTTGAATCTTTAAAAGATTCTCGATTAGCTTCGAATAGATTTCTAGTCCATATACGCAAGGATTCATCCGGTAAGTCATTTCCCTGCTCTTCTCAAAGTGGTTATGCCCTGTTAAAAACCCCTCCAGCTGCGCCGCCACATTCGATATATTAAAATCATAGCCCAGTGAGTCATTGAAGCTGATTAACGATACGCCGCCTTTACCGGAGAACAGCCAATCCTCGTTGCCTTCAATCGCATAGTACGCCTTCTTGAGCTGCTCGAACGAAACCTCCGCGAACGAATATTTCCCCGTAAACGTAAAATCAGCAGCATGGAACACTTGACGCTCCTGATCATACCCATAGATAAACAAATCATGCGGCAACCGATCATGCCCCTGTACAAAATAAGCGTGATCGAATACGGCGTAAATGTAATTGTTCAGATTGATGCAGTCTACGAAGAAGGAGCAAATATCCTCATTGAAATAACGAACCGTTTCCCGCTTCAAATGCTGATGAAACAGCCAGGGGCAGAATTCGAATGTAGGCGTCCGGTAAAAATCCACATAGCTGCTCCAGTCTGGATTAGAGGTGAGCTGAAGCTGAATAAAGTGATTCATCATCCAAGGTTCTGTTTCCGGATAATTGGCTAATACGGCGAACGAATTCGCCTGCCATTGCCATGAAGTAATGATCGGGTGTTGCATCGGTAAAATTTTTAATTTGCTCATCTTAACCCCTCTTTTCATTCATAGTTTGTACTCTCCATTTAATTGATTTGCAGATAAATACTATTTATTACATCATATAGTAATTCAAGAATGTGGATTTAATATACAACTTTCATACAATAGTTTCCAGTGAAAGGTTCCTTTAAACTGAAAAACCCGCGCTGGGCGCGGGTTCATATAGGACTATGTGGTTTGATATGCCGTTTGACAGCTATGAAACTATAATTCATATTCAAAATCCCAAAGATTCACCAACGAGGATAACCTTTATTCTCCCCGCCGGTTTACACATTCTTGTTTGGACGATGTAAGAACAGATACAATCCTCTGTTTTACAATCTCCGCAAGCACCGTTGACCAGGCAGGGCGTTTTTTGCGGCGAATGTAACAAGGGGCTGGACGAACACGAACAGCGGTATACATTAATGGGGGCCGCATATGTTCTGGCTCTTATAACGGCGTCTTCAGCAGTCTTGCAGACCTTATTCATCCCAACGATAGCAATAACACTTTTCGGTCCAAAGGTAATTGCTGCTGTTCGGTTGCCCACACTATCTATATTGACCAATATGCCATCTTCGCTAACAGCGTTAAAGCTCGTTAAATAGGTGTCGCACAACAGAGCTTGGCGCATGAGGTCATAACGTTCCTCCATGGTTAGCGCTGTATCCCGATCAGTGATCCTATAGCTGCCTTGACGTACTCGATTGAGAAGCCCGGTTTCCTCAAGCGTGACTGACCCGCCCCATGATACCGAAGAATGTTCTGGAATAAATGATAGTGCCTGTTCTACAGCTTCTATGGCGTTATCACAGTAATAAGCCTCAAACCTTCTGCTTTGCAGATTTTTAATAACCTTTGAGGCTAAAAGCCGATTTCTCGCCTTTATTGAATTTTCTTTCACTTGCATGGTTGTTCCTCCATTCTGTCGCTGGAAAAGGTGATTAAACTCCCTGTGTATTTATGATTACTATAGTAAAGTAGAAAGAAAAAGGATGTTGCACATGCAACGAATCACCTCTTATGAACAACTTTGATTCTCTATGTCGATCGCGTTTATTTTCAGGGATTTCCCCAAATGATATTCCCCAAATGCTTGAATGTCTGTCCGCCACACGGAAAGAATATGCCAAAGATGAGATGGTTGTCCGTGAGGGCGATGTAGTGGATGATGTCGGTATCATATTGCAGGGTAGCGCTCAAAGTACGAAATTGAGCGTCACGGGGAAAAAAATTATTGTATCTCTCCATTATCCGGGTGGATATACCGCAGTTTTAACAGCGGCCAGCCGTGGAAGAAGATGTCCTATGTCCGTACAGGCAATAGAACCGCTTGAAGTTCTGTTTATTCCTATCCAAAGCATATTGAGCCGTTGTACGAAGTGGTGTATGGCACACCAACAATTACTTGGCAATCTTTTTGATAGTATCGCAGAACGGGCGTTAGAGCTGCATGACCGGAATGATTGTCTGATTATGCCTACTATTCGGGATAAGGTCTTAACTTATTTAACAAGAGTTATGCGTGAAGCGGGAACAGAAACGTTTACTATTCCTTTTGACAGAGAAGCGATGGCCGAGTATTTAGATGTAGACCGAAGTGCTTTGTCCAGAGAGCTTGCATGGATGAAGCGGGACGGCTTGATTGACTTTTACAGAAACGAATTTAAGCTTTTTGCATAGATATCCAAGGTAATTCGATTCGATAGACCCATCGCTCCGGGATATGTCTTTTGTTATACTTCCAAGTGTAATTCATAAACCGCACAGAGGAGCGCAAAGACATGAACTTTTTCAAAAAATGGTTTGGCGGCAAAGAAATGGGCAACTCGGAAGACGGCACTACAATTTACGGCTATGACGCTCCGGATGAGCAGCAGCTTACGCCTCCCTCCGACATTTTGTACATGGAAGAATTAAACGAACATTTCAATAAAGTCTTTCCAAACCGGGAAACCGGCGTATTCCATGAATTGATTTCAGACATCGTACATATTGATGTGAACATTATGGAAGCTACACCTGATGAGCCTTACCGAGTGCTGTACACCAACGGGATGAGCGATTTGCCGATGACACTCCCACAGGAGATCCGTAAAGAGTACAAGCATCTTGAGCGCTCGGAGCTGATGATGTTTTTGCCGGCGGACTGGCCGCTTACGCAGAAGGATTTTGAAGCAGAGGAGAACTACTGGCCGATCCGGCTGATGAAGATGCTTGCCCGCTTCCCGCATATGTATCAGACATGGCTTGGATACGGCCATACGATCCCCAATACGGAGGATTACGAGCCATATGCGCTAAACACTGAGCTGTCTGGCGTGATCCTGTTCGCTCTGCCGGAAGAGGTCAGCACCGTCCATACGACAGATGGCAATCAGGTTCAGGTGTATTTCCTGGTTCCGCTCTACCGGGAGGAAATGGAATTCAAATTGGAGTCCGGTATGGATGAACTCATTGACAAGCTGTCCGGGCTTCCCGGTGATTTCCTCGTTCTGAATCCGAACAGACCTAATACTTGTAAATAACTGCCCGGATTTAACGGGGTTGAGATGCTTTAAAAGGCTGAGCCTGAGTCATGGATATGACTTTGGGTTCAGCCTTTTCATTAATTACTATTGAGAGATACTATATTCTAAACTTTCTTTAAAGTGCCAAGGTAGCAGTATTGGCAACTCCAATCATCGTGATGATCAAGGTATTCACCATAGCACCAAGCCAAACGTTCCCTGTCAATTTGTATAGACTACGGCTAATGATTGCAGCTGTGAACAGTAAGAAAATAAACGGAAGCAGCACCATCGGATAAAGTCTCGTTTCTTGCCAAAATGCATTGCCTGTCGTAAATAATACAGCATACTGGATTCCGTTAATCAGCATAATGCCAAGCACGCTTCCTATTCCGGCGACAATCATATTTCCTTTTTCAGACTTGATATTGCTATAACTCAATTTATTAATTAAGAGCGCATTTACTAGATAGAAGATGAAGAAGAACGGCGAATAGTTCAACCATACCAATAACTTATCTGCATCAAATGTAAAAACTCCGAGTATCCAGAATTTAAAATCAGCGTTTAAGAGATATTCCGCCGCATATACAATACCGAAAAAGATTCCATAGATGCATAACGCAAGAATGAAAGTCTTTCCAGCGTTTCTCAGGCTGATTTTTATTCCTAATTGATTGAAAGTAAGCTCAGCGTTATTTCTTTTCTCCAATTTGTACTTCCATACAAATAGTGCCGCTCCGATAAGGCTGCTAAACATTGCCCATATCAAGATATAGTTTGTAATGGGCTGCGCAAACCATTTTACCGAAATGAAACTGGACGTGCTTTTAAAAATTACTTTATCAAGAGTTAAAGCTACAATTACGCCAACAGCAGAAAATATCCAATTAAGCGTCCAGCTGACCCAAAAAACTCTGGTTTTCTTTTTATTTGTTTCCGTTTGCAGTGCATTAGCTTTAGAACTACGCTGTTCTTTTGCTAATTTTAATTGCTTAAAGAACGGAATTTCCAAAAAATAATAGGCTGCTGGGAGAATCAATAGAAATATACCTAATATTCCAATCAAGCTAACTAACTCTTTCCAGATCCATATTTGATTAGTATTTTTTATTTGTGGGGAAATCTCAAAGGCCTGGCTGAAAAAGTCGACTGTATAAGTAACAGTTGTCTTTGAGAAATGTGCCCATTCATGCGTTTGCTTTGGATTATAAACCACTCTCAGCGTTTGATTTTCTGCATTTCCATAATATTGACCCACATTAAAGTCCGGCTGATGCTCAGTTTCTGGGACAATCGAGTGTACTGCCACTAAGGCCTCATCAGCGTTGTTGGAGAGATCGCCATTGCCTTGAAGCAAATCATAATTCCCCTCATCATATTGACCATAAATAATTCCCATATTAGCGTGAATTTGACTAAAAACCTTTTCACTCGATAAACGGATATTTCCTACCGGCAATCCTGCAGCGACCTTGTTTACAGAATTAGCATATTCCTGTTCGCTATCTGTTATTCTCTCACCGCCTTCTGAATCCGGCGCCTTCGCCTTATCAATGGCTGCATAATATTGTGAACCATAATGCATGAGTGTCAACCATGCGGACATTCCCCCCATAGAATGCCCCATAACACCGATCCTCTGATTGTCAATGTAATCGAGACTTTGATAGGCAAATTCAACTAGAGGTATCATTCCCTCCCCATTCGCTGCTACTGCCTCCATGACTGGCTCGCTCGCCGAACTTGATTTTCCATGGTAGTAGGCATCAAATGTCATTACTGCAATTCCTCTACGTGATAATTCAATAGCGTTTAAATCTTGCATATGTTTATTGTTTAGATAACCATGCTCGGTAATAACTAAAGGAACCTTGTGCTCAGCAGTCGATTGTTCAGGTTTGAAAATTTGCCCTGACAGCCACTGTCCTTGTTCAGTTGGCAGCTTAAAATTAATAATTTCCACCTTTCCGAATGAAGTTTGCATTAAACCTGTTAAACAAGCGCTTACAAAAATCATCAGTACTGAAACGACAAGCAATTTTCTAATAATGTTCTTCTTCATGTATAAACCCCTTTCAACATTATAGTTTCCACGTTCAACTATATAGTGTTTATACTATACTTTTTAATTGATATCAATAGCGAGTCACTAGCTATGTTAAAATTATTTTTTTTGATATAATTTTAGAAGCTAAATTAAAAGAAAAGAGTGATTCCTGTGTCACTGGAATGGATGGGGAAATATAGAATATTTGTGGAGAAACTCGTGAAATTCGGGAATTCTTATGCAGAATCCTACAAAAAAGAATATCCATATAATACCGATTTTTTATTTTCTGCTGCACAAATTCAAGTCCTGGAGTATCTCTTGGAGAATGAAGATAAAAACCAAAATATGCTGGGAATTGCAAAAAGGCTGGGAATATCTAAGAGTGCATTTTCAAAACATGTTAAAAAAATGGTAGAAAAAGGGTTGCTCGAAAAATACCATACTTCTGATAATAAAAAAAACATTATCATTAAGGTTTCGCCAACAGGCAAAGAAGTGTATTGCCACTATGTACAATATGCTTATGAAAAATCCTTCAAAAAAATTTTTTCCCTGCTGGATGAAATCCCTGAGCAATATGTTGAGAAAATGGTAGCTATTCTGGATATCTCAGCTGGCGCTACAACTGAAAAAACAAAGCAAAATAAAGAGGTTAATCTCATTCGTATCGAGGAATGAATTATTAAAAATTATTAAAGGCCGGCAACAAAAAAAACCGCCAAAGGCGGTTTTAAACAGGTATTCTCATCTCTCCGCGCAAATCATAAACATCGGTGTGGACCGGTACAAGACTTGTTGCTTCTCGTCCATTACTTTGGCGTTGAGATCCTCTTCAGTGTAGACAGTCGAGAAGCCCTCCTCATGGAGCGACCGTACATCCCACTCCGGGCGCCACTCTCTGGTCAGCGGCAATGCCAGGCTCAGACGGTCGGTCTCCTCAATATCGTTATGATGTGGAAGCTCACCAAAGCCTTTCTCTACGTAAGCCTGTTGATCCTCTGCATGCTTCTGCCGCATCTCCTCGTCCCATAGATGACGGTTCCAGTTGGCATCGAAGATCAGCAGCCGCCCTCCCGGCTTGAGAACTCTTCTCCATTCCTTATAGGCTGACTTCGGATCGGCAAGGCTCCAGGTGACATTACGGCATACGATCAGATCGAAGCTCTCCGCAGCAAAGTCCAGCTTATGCGAGTCCATCTTGCGGAAAGTAACGTTGACTCCCTCCCGGTCGGAGTGGGCGCGCGCTTCTTCCAGCATATTGTCTGTGCAATCAATCGCAGTGACCAAATGTCCCGCGCTTGAGAGAATTACCGAGAAGAAGCCCGGGCCGCAGCCAATATCAAGAACATGCAGGTTCTCCTGCTTCGGGGCATTGTCCAAAATAAGCTTCAGCCAGGCTTCCCGCTGGAAACCGTTCAGCTCCTGTTGAATGCCTTCACTGTAAAGCTCTGCTTCGCCTTCCCAATACTGTTCAACCTCTTGTTGTATACTCATTGGTCATTCACTCCTTCATCATCATTATTTAAGTATATCCAGCTGATTCCAGTAGATGGGGCTATACGTGGTATGCCCCGGCTTGAATCCGGTCACTCTTTGATTGACAGCCAATAGTTCATCGGGGAAATATATAGCAGCAAACATAGCCTCCTCATACATTCTGGAGAAGATTGAATCATATGCGTTCTGCCGCTCCTGCAGATCAGTGCTTCCCACTGCCGTGTCAATCTGTGCTTCCAGCTCAGCATCAGACCATACCACAGCAGGCGCTTCAGGGGTCTGATGGAACAGGGACAGGAGGAACGCATGCGGATTATAGGCGTCATCATAAGTCCGGTACAGGATGAGATCATAGGCTTTGCTTGTCCATAAGGCATCATAATAGGCATTCGGCTCAAGCACCTGAAGATTCACTGCAATGCCTATCTCTCTCAGTTCGGATTGGATCAGCTCACTGATGGATTTCCACTCGGGATATTCAGCTTGCTGAAGCACGAAATTAAGCTCAAGCGGTATTCCGCCCTTCTCGGCAATGCCATCTCCGTCTGAATCCTTATAACCGGCTGCTGCCAATAGCTCCTTCGCTTCCTGCTTATCGTAACCATACCACGTATGATTCGACTCTGTCACATAGGGAACCGTCAGCGGGAACAAGCCTTTGGCTTCTTGGCCAATACCGTTCATAAGATCGTTCACAATGCTTTTTTTGTTCATAGCTAGATTAATGGCTTTGCGTATATTCAGGTCTTGAAGGGCTGGCGTATGGTAGTTGAAGATCATGAAATGCGAGTTGGTTCCAGGTGCTATTTGCAGGCTTAGTGAAGAATCCGCTTCGATCACTGGCACGCTCTCTATTGGAATCTTACCCAATTGTCCCCCGGCGAGTTCAACATCCCCGCTTTGCAGCGCAAGTACTCTGGACTGTGGATCTGGGATTACCTTCATTATAATTTTGGACAGCTTAGGCATTTCTCCCCAATAGTTAGGGTTTCTGACGAGTACGGCCTCCTGATCGGTTGTATAGCTCTCTGCCATCCAAGCCCCGGTTCCAACTGCTTTGACGAATGTGCCATTAATATCACCTGCAGGCTCCACTGCGGAAGGGCTGATCATCCGGACGGGTCTGGCAAAGGATAGCTCGGTCAGGAATGGGTAATACGCTTTGTTAAAATTCAAAGTAATGGTATGCTCGTCCACTACAACCAGCGATTCCATAGCTGTAGCCACATTCAACGAATTGGCCGGGTCCTTAATCCAGCGTTCGAAGGAGAACTTCACCGCATCGGCATTAAACTCCGTACCGTCTGAGAATTTGACGCCCTGGCGAAGATGGAAGGTATAACTTTTCCCATCCTCTGATATGTCCCAGGATTCAGCGAGCGACGGCAGGATTTCACCCTTTTCACCATACTCTACTAATCCGTCATAGATCATCGCATGAACATTCATCGAACCCTTATAGGCCCCGGCATCCAGCTGATCTATACCGGCATCTGCCGATATGGCCACAGTGAGGGTTTTGTCCCCAGTCTCAGCTATTGGTGCGGCTCCTCCACTGGCAGCAGGATTGGACCGGGCCGAAGAAGTACTGCTGTAATTGCGGCTGCTGCAGCCTGATATCCCCATAACTACTACAAGGAGCATTAAGAATAACGATTTTGTAAACAGGCTGGTTGACTTTGGATGTGTCCTCATTCTCTGTACTCCTTCTCTCTACTTATCCTATGGCCCCTTAAGCGGGGATCTTGTACGGGTACTGCGGAGAGCAATCTTCTGGTATAAGGGTGGTCTGCGTGCTGCATGATGTGCTCACCGGTCTGCCTCTCCACAATACCTCCTTGATACATCACGGCCACACTGTCGCAGAAACGGTTCACAACGGATAAGTCATGTGTAATGAAAATATAGGATAATCCCAGCTCACGCTTCAATTCCTGCAACAGATCCATCATTTGCTTACGTAAAGTGACATCAAGGCTGGAGAACGGTTCATCGCAGATAATCAGCTCCGGGCGAAGTGCGATCGCTCTGGCAATTCCGACCCTCTGCTGCTGGCCGCCGCTGAGTTCGTGCGGATAACGGTGAATGTGCTGCCGTTCAAGTCCAACCCGCTCAAGCGTATCTTCTACCATGACCCTGAGTGTTTGTGCCTTCCGCTCCCCGTAGTTGCGAAGAGGCTCTCCGATTATCTGCTCTACCGTAAACAATGGATTAAACGAGGCCAGACTGTTCTGAAATACCATCTGCATCCTATTACGGATCGTGCGCATCTTGCTGAAGCTCCAGTCTGTATAGTCCTCACTTCGGTACAGAACTCTTCCGGAAGACGGTTTCTCCAGTCCCAGCAGCAACCTGGCCAACGTGCTTTTCCCGCAGCCGCTTTCACCCACAAGGCCCAGGGTCTCCCCGCTCTCCAGACTGAAGGACAGATTGTTCACAGCCTGCACACCCCTTACACCCGGTGTGAACCACCTCCTTTCCATCCCATATCTTTTGTTCAGGCTTACTGCTTCCAGCAGCTTCATAGATCACCCACCCCTATAGAATATAGTTATGTTACCGTTGTTATCTGCAATCCATTAAGTATTTAGTGTAGGGATGCACCGGACTTGAAAACATGTCAAAGACGTTGCCCGATTCCACAATCCTTCCGGATTTCATCACATACACATAATCTGCGAGCTCCGCAACAACGCCGAGATCATGCGTAATGAACAGGATACCGACGTCGTTTGCCCATCTGATCCTGTCCAGCTCCTTGAGAATCTGGGCTTGAATGGTTACATCGAGTGCCGTAGTCGGCTCATCGGCAATAAGCAGACCTGCACCAGAGACCAGTGCGATTGCGATCATCACCCGCTGACACATACCGCCGCTAATTTGAAAAGGATATTTACCCAGCAGCTGTTCAGGATTGGCGAGACCGGCCTGCTGCATCTGCTGTATAGCCAGTACTCTCGCTTCTTGTCTCGAAACCCGGCGGTGCAGAATAATCGTCTCTATAATTTGCCTGCCGATCGAGAGTACCGGATTCAGCGCGTTCATGGGATCTTGAAAGATCACCGCCATTTCCGTTCCCCGGAGCTTCCTTAACTGGCGGCTGGTGCACTCACGAAGATTGGTGCCTCCCAGCCAGATTTCCCCACTATCTATAGCTCCCGGAGGATCTAATAATCCTAAAATGGACATCGCCGTCACACTTTTCCCGCTGCCGCTCTCGCCCACCAGAGCAACAATCTGCCGGGAATTCACTTCGATACTTACATCTTCAACAGCCCTGACTTGCCCACTTCCTGTATGGAAGCTGGTGCATAGATGACTGACCTTCAGCAGTGGCGGCTCTGTTCTCATATTCTGGCCCCTCACTTTCCTTCAGAATTGAAATCATGCGCAGATCGGCGTAAGCCTTCTCCCAGCAGATTAAAGCCCAGAACCGCAACCATGATTACCATTCCCGGGTAGAGCATCAGCCGCGGCTCGGTTTGCATATAGGCCCGGCTGTCGTTCAGCATAATTCCCCATTCCGGCGTAGGCGGCTGAGCACCCAGACCCAAAAAGGACAAGCCCGCAATGGACAGCATAATCGTACCCACCTCCATGGAAGCCAGCACCAGAATAGGCCGGGCTGCGTTCAGCAGAATATGCCGGAGAATAATGTGTACATGGGAAGTGCCTGACGCCTTCGCAGCGGTAATATATCCTCTTTCCTTGATTTGAAGCACCATGCTGCGGATGACTCTGGCATACCCCGTCCACCAGACGGCTGCAAATGCGATTAACAGATTCTTCATACTGGGGCCTAACATGGCTGTAATGGCAAGGGACAGAATTAAGCTGGGAAAGGCAAGTAAGATGTCCGTAATCCGCATCATCAAATGATCAATCTTACCGCCTGCGTAACCAGCCAGTAGGCCGACAGGGATGCTAATCGCAAAAACAATGGCCAGCACGATGAACGAATAATACAGGGAGGTCCTTGTCCCATAGATTAAGCGGGATAGAACACAGCGTCCCAGGTGATCCGTCCCAAGCGGATATTGCCAGGAAGGCAGACTCAGCTTATGCTCCATGTGAATTTGCAGCGGATCGGAAGGTGACAGCCAAGGTGCAAAGAGCCCCGCAATGATGAACACAAGTACGATGCCCGCTCCCAGCTTTGCTCCGTTATTCTTAAATAGGCCAGTCCTAAACATGACACTCCGCTCCTTCAACAGCGTCACCGCAGCCTGATTCGCGGGTCCAGCAGCAGATGTAACCAGTCTACTGTCAAGTTAATCAGGACAACGACAACAGCCATCCATAATACGTACCCCTGAATGACAATATAGTCTTTGGCAAAAATAGCTTCGATAGCATACTTCCCGATTCCCGGCCAGGAAAAGATAGTTTCCACGATCACGGAACCGCCGAGTAACCCTGCGATGTTAACCCCAAGGAGTGTGAGACTTGGAAGCAGTGCATTGCGGAGTGCATGAATCGTTATAATTATCCATTCCTGTAGTCCCTTGGCTCTTGCTGCTTTGATGTAGGGCATCCTTAGAACGTCCAGCAGGCTTGAACGAATCAGACGGATATAGACCCCCGCCATTCCAAATCCAAGGGTAAGCGCTGGTAGAATAACACTGGACACCCCGTCCATTCCCATGACAGGAAATACCCTCAGCTTGACTGCACCATAATAAATCAGGAGCAGACTTAACCAGTAGCCTGGCATCGAGACACTAAGCAGTGCACAGACTCTCCCCATTCGGTCAAGCAATCTGCCCGGATATAGTGCAGACCCGATACCCATAGGTAAGGCAATAAGAACAGCGGCCAATACGGAACAGCCAGTTAGCAGCACTGTTGCCGGAGAGCGGTTCATCAGCTCTGTGAACACCGGGCGGCTGCTGCTGTAAGAGTGGCCCAGATCGAGATGAAGCACCCGGTATAACCAATGAAAATATTGCATATGTACAGGACCATCCAGACCCATTGCATGTCTGGTCGCCTCAATAGCTTCATAAGTAGGTTTAATACCGTCAGCACGCAGCATAATCTCTGCCGGATCACCAGGTGTTAAGCGCATCAGCGCAAAGGTAATACCAGAGATGCCTAGCAGCACGGGGAAAAGCTGTAACAAACGTTGCAACAAATAGCGTAGTATGGGCCTCATCTCCAAATGTTTTAATCGTAATAATTACGATTATAGCATAAATGTTTTAAATTGAAAGGGTAAAATTATTTATTTCAATTCAGCGAGAAATAGAAAACCCACCCCCAATTATAGAATCGGGGATGGGTTTTGATTTTACAAACTTATGGCTAACAACTGTTTCTATCATTCGTAGATACCTATCCAATTGATCTCGAATCTGTTCCAGGCCGTATTGGCTTTCAGAATCTTAAACCGTATCTTAGTTGTTCGAAATGGAGCATCCAGATGGATCTGAATCGTCTCCACTACATAGTTATTATATTGATAATTCGTACAGTGCCTTTCAGCAAGCAGGAGCCACTCCCCCGCCTGCAGTCCATAGATTTCGTAATCTGTCACACCAATAGATTGCCCAAATCTCGTTTTGATCAAAATCCGGCGGACGGATTGAGGCTGCTCCCATGCAAAACTAAGATCCAGTGGGAATTCGGGAGCAGATGGACTGTAATACGGGTATTCGATATCCGGGTTGCTGAGCTGTGCAGGAGAATACTGCAGGTATAAACTTATACTTGAGGCATTAATAGAGGAGTGCTCAGCCAAATTACCGGGCTCTATCCATTCTTCAGTCCGGATCTGTTCAATGAGCTTGTTCAGCACTACAGTCTCCATAGCTCTCAGTTCAGCGATCTTATCCTTCAGATCAGGCAAACGCAGAATGCTTGCAGTCACCACGCTCTTTAAGTAGAGATTACGAACTGACAGTGCAATCGCCGTTAACCGGGCGCATTGCTCTGTCAATTCAGGTAAAAAAGGCAGGTGTCCCTGCTTCCCCATGTATTTTGTTAACGCTTCAAGCACTTGTTTATGTTCATATATAACATGAAAGGGACGAACATCGAATGTTGATTTGCCCTGCTGCAGCAGGTCCAGATGATATAGTAGCTTATCGTAGACCGCCAATCCAAAGGAACCGTTAATTTTATAGTATTCTGAAGCAATTCGCTGAGCTTCACAGAAGTTATAGCTGTCCCGGTACTGAATCAGTTTGCGCTTAATGACCCTGGGATCAAACCAGTGAAGGCGCTCACGGTAAGCAATCAGCTCAATTCCGTTCAGCCAATCATCCTGAGGGGATAACTGTTCAAATGCCAGTTCAAAAGCAGCAAATTCCAATTCCTCTAAGGAGTATCTGCCATCCTTGAAATTATCGGCCACATACAGCTTTTTCTCCTCTAAATGATACCCGTATATGAACAAATCGTGACGCCCGGAATGATTCGAAAATCCGATGTGGCTATGATTAACGAGCATGTAGACATACTTGCCGTTATTCAGGCATTCCATAACAAATTCTGCTGCAGAGTTCCACTTTCTTGTAACCCATTGGCGGTCAAGACGCTCATAATGGACGAACGGACAAGACTTCCAGAATAGCGAGGTGTGAAAAGACAACCGCATATCGAGAGGATCGGCGGGCATCTCCAGGCTTAAGAATTGATCGAGTACCCAAGGGTAGGTGCAAGCATGATTCTGAATAACCGATAAAAGATTGGAGAAGTAAGGATAGCAGGTAATCATAGGCTTGGCGACAGGGAGTGTGACTATACTCATGCTCGGCCCCTCCACTTTCTCAAGAATTAGAAAACGATTCCAATTAATTAAAAAGAGCGGCAGCCCTGGAATACCTCCCGGATACCGCCGCCTTATTCCTAATGGCCGGCCGACGAGCTTGTGATGATAGGCTTCACAAATATAGACTCGAATTCCTCAGCCAACATATCCATGAGAACGGAATCATACTTTACTCCTCCGATAATGCGGGCCTGTCTTCTTCTGCCAATCTCTTTAAACCCAACCTTTTTATAGCATTGAATAGCTCTTTCATTAAAAGCGAACGCTCCCAGCATAATGTTATTCAAGTTCAGCAAATTGAACCCGTAATCCAAAAGAAGTCTCAGTGCGTCAGAGCCAAATCCTTTTCCCCAAAATTCCTTGTTGCCGATAAAAATACCTAGCTTGGCATTCCGGTCGATTAGGTTGACGTCAAACAGCAGACAGCGTCCAATGGCAATGTCGCTCTGCAGGTCCACAATACTGAACATATGCGCTCCGGATTTGAGAGCATGCTCGATACCTTCACGCTCCTTGTCCAGAGACGTTGGAATATAAGCTTCATTTCCAAGCGGCACCGTCACCTCCAGATCATTGAACCAGCAGGTCCAGGATTCTGCATCGTCTGAAGCAACAGAGGTTAAGTAACACTTCTCTCCAATTAATTTCTTATAATACTTCATGCGCTTCTCTCCTTTTTGCACTGATATGCGGCTGCAGCGGCGAAGCCAATGCCGTCTCCAGATGTAGCGAGTAATGATCAAATAGCAGCCGAGCCATTGCCATTACCTCCGCAGCAGCTTCTTCACCATTGTCGAAATAATCCGCCAATTCCTCAATAATATCCTTCACAGCAGTCTTGCCGTTGCATGCTTTAATAAACGCCAGAAATACAGGGTCATTCCGCAATGTTTTAGTCTGAAGCTGCTGATCCCGTCGTACATACACAATCGTTTCATCCGCACTTTTTTTCCATAGATTCAATACATTGTAATCCAGGTGGGGAATGGAGGCAAGAAGTTCAAGATCATTATCTATAGGGAAAAAGCTGTATTCCCGATCCTTTTTCCACGCAGCGATTACATGATAGGACAAGCAGCCGCCATAACATAATCCGCTGCGCTTATGCTCACAATCCCTGCATTCATCGAGAATATCAATGTCTGCCAGTAGCCGGGTTCGGCGATTGAAGTAATCAGTGAGGTCTTGAATACCGGAAAAATCCTTGGTGTTCGCCTTCATAATGGAATAGAGGCTGTAGCATCTCCATGCTTCACCGCCTTGGGCAATATCCACCACTGCGCTGCAGTTAAATTTCAGACCGGGTTTAACCAGCATCAGATCGGCCAACTGCTCCTTAGTATATGCGCAGGGCGGCAACGATCCGCAGTCGGGATTGACCTCAAGTCCTAGCGCCCGGGCATCCATAATAAAGTCATAAACCACATCTGCCAACTCCCGGAAATCTTGTGAGGGATCAATCTGAAAAGCAGCAGAATCATGGATATTGGGAGCGGCGATACTGTACCTTATTCTCTTGATTCCGAAGGTGCGGGCCATCTCTAAGATATAAGAATAATCAAAAGGATACTTATAAATGGTAAAACCAATAAAGGCCGTTTCGGGGTTAACTGCTCTCAAAGCGGCATACAGTCTGTTCTTCTGCCTCTCTGTGTACATATCCGGATGCAGCACATTAAACAGATAGACAATGCGCTTCGACTTCTCGAAGGGCAGCCCGGCAATGTATTCACGAACCTTGTCAGACCACGTTCCATTCGTCAAAACATTAATATATTTTCCCCGGACCGAAAGAAGCTCCTCCAGCATCTCGGTGAATTTGGGGTGGGTTGTCGGTTCGCCTCCGCACAGATTGGTAACTAGATTATGATCAAATTTCAATATGCTGCGGAACTCATCCAACGACATATGCTGAAATTTAACCTCCTCATTGCTTTTGGTTTCTGTTGCAAAACAGAATGGACAGTTCAAATTGCAGGAATTGGTGATGATTACATTCCCCATCTATGCTACCCCCTCCAGCTTGTTTTCGATATATTCGATTAGTTTACCCGCCGTTCTGAACAGGTTATAATCGAGCTCTTCTTCACCAAATTCAAATCCGAATTCCGTTTCAAAGTCCACTACGATTCGGATGAAGTTGATCGAGTTGATACCAAGCAGCAGCAGATCGTCATCAAGCTCCAGGCTATCCCCTTCGTCGAGTTCCAGATTTCTTTTAAGAATCAACAATACCGTTTCATTTATCGTTTGCAGCATGCTGCACCTCCGGGAGGTATTTTAGTTTATTGCCTTCAGTAATTCATTGAAATCAAGGTGTTTGTGACGGATGATGGTTTGTAGAAGATGGGCCATTTGATTCAATAGCTCTTTCACAGATTTGTATGAATACTGGCTCTCGTTATAGCAGATCAACAGAGTTAGCGTACTCGCCGGGGTTACGTATATTCTCAGAGGAATATTGATTTGTGAAACGCGGCCCTCAATACTCATGCGAATGCCCTCATATTCCTTCTCCTCGAGTTCCATAGGAATATTCTGAAATACAAGTGTCCGTTCATAGATCGCCTGCTGGAGCAGATCCATCGCTACGTCAGACCACTTTGAGATTTGTTGGGTTGTAGCATACTCATAAGAACGCATCGTTAGCTGCCGGGTCTGAAACTGCTTCATCCATTCGGTACAGACTGCTGCCGGGGGGATAGTGATCCTTACCGGAACAACAGTAATGAATAGCCCTGCCATGCCTTCAATCCCTTCTAGCCCTTCAGATCTGCCGGACGTTTCCACACCAATAATGACATCGTTGTTGCCCGTTGTATGGCTTATCAGTACTCCCCAGGCTGTTTGAACCAACGTATTTAACGTCAGGCCGTTTCTTCTTGAGAAAGCGCCGGCCTCCTCCATGAACGCTTCAGGCAGCACCAGCTCCTGCGTTACGATATTGAAATCAGACATTTCTTTTCTCTTCATACCATCAGTTAGCGGTCTTACTGGAGCGAACCCGGCAAATTCCTCCTGCCAGAATTGTCTTGCCTGCTCTTGATCCTGCTGTTGAAGCCATTCAATATAGCTATGGAAAGATTTGCTTTTGTCAAGACCAATTGCACTTTGATTCATGAGAGCCTTGTAAGCTATCAGCAGCTCATTAATGATTAAATGCATACTCCAGCCGTCAATGAGCGAGTGCTGAAAAGTCCAGATAAAATGGTGGTTGAGCCTATCGGTTCTAGCCAGACATCCCCGCATTAACGGTGCCTCTGTTACCTTAAAGCCTCTGCTCCGCTCTTCTGCAATATAGGCCTGTACAGCCAATTGCTGCTCTTCGGCAGTTAAGCAGGACCAGTCGAATTGTTTGATGTCGGGAGTTGCTTGCCCGTAGACAACCTGAAGCGGTTCAGGCACCCTACGCCAGACAAAAGCTGTTCTTAATATCGGATGCCGCTTGACCATCTCCTCCCATGCCCTGCAGAACATTGCCGCATCCATTTCGCCCGTTATCTTGAACACGAGGGCAAACACATCATTACCTTTTTTATAAGCCGCAATATTCTGGGCGAGAATTAAATTCTGCATCGGTGAAAGCGGATATACCGCTTCGGCCTCAGGATAACGCTCCTTAATTCCGTTAATCACCTCGCTGCTCAAGCGCTGATCCTGTTCTATAACGAAATTGGATTGTGTTTTCTGTTCCTTCATCTCTGAATACTGCCTGGTGCTATGGGCAGTCTGTTCTTCCAGAGCAGCAATGGTAGGATAGCTCATTACTTGCTGTACCCCCACCTTGAAGCCGGCTTTATGCAGCTTGGATGCCAAACGGATCGCTTTGATAGAGTCGATGGACAATTCATAGAAGTTATCATGAATTCCAATACACCGGATTCCGGTAAGCTCCGAGAGCACCTCAGCCGACAACTGCTGAAACTCGGTAACCGGCGGCTCAAACGGCGCGCTTAACGCCGACCGATGATAATCCGAACCTAGGTCTAGCCGGGGCTTCTCCTTAGCAGCAGGCAATGAATCACAATCATTCCCGGACCTGATCCGATTCTTGAGAAGAATGACTCTGGTGTTGTACGCCTCCCGCTCAAAAGAATAGACAGGCAATGAAATCCGGTTTCCTGGTTTATCCCTGTATAGAAGCTCCCAATTCACCTCCCGGCCTTGCAGCCAAAGGATAACTATTTCTTGAAGGAAGCTATCGCCGGGCCATATGTCTGCGTCTGTATCTGAGGGATACAGCCGCCGAACATTAATCCGGGACCCGTCTGCTGTTCTCTCACACAGCAGCATGCACCGGTGTGTCCAATGCTTCCTTCCCTCCTGCAGGGTATAAGCCGCAGCATGCAGCGAAATATTCGGGTGTCCGTCCAGATAAGTCTCAAGCTGATCAACCATTCTTGAGAGTGTCTTCTCTGTTAATGCCGAGAGTGGCAGTATATACGGGCTATGTCCCGTCTCTGTACAATGGCTGTCAAAGGGGGCCTGCTCCAGTACGATATGCACGTTAGTGCCCCCAATTCCCAGTGCATTTACTCCTGCCCGCAGCGGCAGCGGCCCGCGTTCCAGCTCGGTGCATTCATCCGTGACATAGAAGGGGCTGTTAACAAAATCAATGTGCTGATTCGGACATTCGAAATGAAGCGTAGGCGGAATCCGGCTGTGCTTCAAAATCAACACGGTTTTTATAAAGCCCGCTATGCCGGAGGCAGCGTCCAAATGTCCGATATTGCTCTTAACCGAACCGATTCCGCAGAACTGTTTTGCTTTTGAATCGAAGGCTTGTGTTAAAGCCTGGATTTCCGTCGGATCGCCAAGCACCGTACCTGTACCGTGAGCCTCCACATAACAAAGACTCTCCGGCATAACTCTAGCAACCTTTAGTGCCTGCCTGACAGCAAGGGCTTGAGCCTCTACACTTGGAGCCGTATAGCCTACCTTTTTGCTACCGTCATTATTCATGGCACTGCCCTTGATTACCGCATGAATATTGTCACCGTCTGTCAATGCATCCTTTAATCGCTTAAGCACAACTACTCCAGCACCACTGCCGCCGACGGTTCCTTGTGCCTCATCGTCAAAAGACCGGCAATGTCCGTCCGGAGCCATAATCATTCCCTCGTCGTAAGTGTAGCCTTGCTTAAGCGGGGCCGTGATGGACACGCCTCCGGCCAGCATCATCCGGCACTCACCCGTCAGGATTGCTCTGCAGGCTTGATGGATAGCAGTCAGAGTAGTGGAACAAGCAGTGTTGACCACGTATGCTGGCCCCTTCAAATCCAGTTTGTAGGCCAAAAGAGTGGCCAAGAACTGAACATTGATATAAGGATAAAGCGAGTGATCAAAACGCTCATCCATATAAGCATGGGCCTCCCAATTGAAATTGGCGGAGGCTCCGACGCAAATTCCGATATTCCCGGCGTAGGAATGCGGATTATAGCCTGCATCCTCCAGCGCATGCCAAGCACATTCATGAAGAAATCGAATCTGCGGGTCCATTATGTCTGCCTCAAGCGGATTATAGCCGAAAAAATTGGAGTCGAAGTATTCCAGGCCGCTGACTACACCTCTTGCCGGAACATATCCAGGGCTGCTTAACGTTTCTTCGTCCCAGCCAGCTTGTCGCAGCTCCTCTTCGGTAAAAAAGGAGATCGACTCTTTTCCATTCACGAGATTATTCCAATATTCCTCCAGATCTGCGGCTCCCGGAAATCTTCCCGCCATGCCGATTACCGCGATCTCCAGTCCTGTATATGCATTGGATTGCGGGATATTAGGCATTGTGATCACCGGCCAAGTTATAAATGGTATCCTGCATTAATTCAATCCCTGCTTCGATGTCAGGGTCACACGCCTCCAGAGAGGAAGCTTTATTGCTTAAATACCTCGCCAGATGGCTAATTGTTGGATGAGCGAATAAATCCGCTACCGGGATATCCCGCCGGAACTCTTGCTCCAAACGGCTCTTCATTTTTAGGAGAAGCATAGAATTCCCGCCCAGCTCAAAAAATTGATCATCGGCTCCGACACTATCCAGCTGCAGAATCTCCATCCATATGGCCGCAATTTGCTCCTCTACCCCGGAGGCCGGCCGGATATATTTCGATTTCGGCTGGAGCAAATACCGATCAGGACGGGGCAGCCGTTCCTTATCCAGCTTGCCGTTGACCGTAAGCGGAATACTGTCAACCTGTAATACATAGGCAGGAACCATGTGGTCAGGCAGATGTTCAGCAGCGTAACGCCGAAGTTCAGCAGTATCGAGTTGCTGGGAAGACACTGCATAGGCAATTAATTGCTTGTCGCCATTGGCGTTGTTTAGGTCAATTACATCAACCACCGTCTCCTTAACTATAGGAAAGGAAGAGAGTACTCCTTCCACTTCGCCCGGTTCGATCCGGTATCCGCGGACTTTGAGCTGCTGATCTTCCCGCCCCAGATAGATCATTTCACCATCCGCCATCCTGGCTGTGTCACCTGTCTTATACATTTTTGTTCCGACTGCAAAAGGATTGTCTACAAACCTTTCGGCTGTAAGTTTTTGATTTCCAGTATATCCTTTGGCTAACCCGTCTCCGGCAATGTACATTTCTCCGGACACTCCTTCCGGAACGGGCTGCAGGCACTTATCCAGCAGGTATACGCTAGTATTTCCAGCAGGCTGTCCTATCGGAACGGACGCCCCTGTCATTCTGGCAGGGTCAAATAAATAGTGCATGCAGCCAACCGTTGCTTCAGTTGGACCGTACTCATTGAAGATTTCCGCCCGGCCTCCATAAAGCCGCCATATTTCATCAGCCAATGCGGCTGAAAGGCTCTCTCCACCCACAATGAACCTCTTAATGGCAGAATGGCTGTGCTTCTTACCGTGTAACAGCTTTAAATGAGAAGGAGTCAGCTTCACGGCTCCCACTTTGTCGCAGCTCATTACATCGTCAAGCAGTTGTTCGTTCCTGCCGTTAAACATGATAATTGCATTGCCGTTGATCAACGGCACAAACAACGAGGTGACGGTCAAATCAAAGGACAGGGAAGTGAACAAGGCAAAATGTAGCTGCTCCCCCCTAACATATTGTCTGGAAGCCCAGCAAGCATAGTTAGTCAAACCTCTATGACTGATTTCAACCCCTTTGGGTTGTCCGGTTGACCCGGAAGTGTAAATAATATAGGCAGTATCCTCCACACCAATAGCTATTCCTAGATCTGCACTGTCATAGCTCAGATACAGCCTATCTTTCTCAATAATGAGAATATCTTCTTCGGAAAAGGTTAGCATGAGATCTTCCTTATTCCGTATTGCTGCTTCTTGAGCCAGCAGCAATACAGCCCCGCTGTCTTGCGAAATGTATTGTTGTCTGGCTGCCGGATATTGCGGGTCGATCGGTACATAGGCCGCCCCCGCCTTCAGCACAGCCAGTATAGCAACCACAGCCCCAATAGAGCGCTCAGCAAGCAAGGCTACAACATGTCCGCCGGCTCCTTTCCGCTGAAGAAGCCGGGCCAGCCGGTTGGAGCGTTCATTCAGCTCCTTGTAAGTAATGCTGCTGTCACCGCAATGGACTGCAACAGCGTCAGGAGTACGCCCAACCTGGCCTTCTATCAGCTGGATGATACTGCTGTCCCGGGGATACACTTCAGCAGTGTGATTAAATTGAACAAGCATACGCTCCGTCTCTTCTTCAGACAACAGCTTAAGCTCCACGACGGAACAACCGGGACGTCTCAGCGCATCCGCAAGCAGGCGCTGGTAATAATCAGCGAATCTTTCCACTGTGGAAGCCTTGAATAAGGCTGTTGCGTATTCAAATTCAAAGCATAATGTCCCGTTTACCTCCGTACATTGCAAGGTCAAGTCAAACTTTGCTGTATCCCTTTGATAGCTATTAGGGGTTATGTTCAGGTTAGGAAGCCGAAGCTCCGGTATATCCGTATTTTGAACCATAAACATAGTGTCAAATAAAGGATTACGGTTTAAAGTTCTGACGGCGCCCACATGCTCAATCAGCTCCTGATACGGATAATCCTGATGCTCATAAGCCTTCAAGGTCGTTTCTCTTACTTGGCGAAGAAGCTCTTTGAAAGTAACCGCAGACGATACTTCCCCTTTGAGCGCCAAGGTATTTACGAACATCCCGATTACATTAGCAAGATCATCGTGCTTGCGGCCTGCAATAGGACTCCCGACAACAATGTTCTTCTGGCCAGTAAGTCTGTTAAGCAACATAAAATAAACAGTCAGCAGAACCATGAATATAGAGACATTCTCTGCGATTGCCAGTTTTTTCACTGAAGCTGCAATATCAACCGGAATGGTGAAGCTTAAGGTGCTGCCTGCGAACCGGTTGATCCCCGGTCTCGGATAATCCAGCGGCAGCTCCAGCACAGGGATTTCTCCCTGGAACAGATTTGTCCAATACGCTCTGTCTTTTTCAAGCTCCTGCTTGTTCAGCTCCAGCCAGTTCACATAATCTTTATAGCTTACTCTGATCTCAGGAAGGTCGCTGCCTGAATATAAAGCCATGAATTCTTCAATCAGAATTTGAAGAGATACTCCATCTGCAATGATATGGTGAAGGTTAACCACAAGCTGCACCCTGCTGCCGGTCTGCCGAATGAGCCCTGCTCTCAGCAGTGGGGCCTCGGCAAGGTCGAAGGGCTGTATGAAATCTGAGATGATGGCTTCCAGGTCTTCTTCATCACTGCCGCAGGAGAGCAGCGGCAGTGAAAAAGGAACCTCTGTATGAATACACTGTCCGTACTCCCCTTCGATAAGGTGGAAGGAGGTCCGGAAGGCTTCATGTCGCTGGATTAACCGCCGGAACACATCTTCCATATGTTCCTTGTGAACATCTCCTTCCATCGTCAGTACAGCGCTTAAATTGTACACGGTGCTGTCAGGCTGCAGCTGATGCAGAAAGTACAATCTGGCCTGGGCTGAGGACAGCGGATAATGATTCTGTTCCCTTACTCTTTCAATAGGGGTATATTCCATTTTCAGGGCGCTTTTTACGCAGTCCGCCTGTTCCTGAATCGTGAGCTTTTCAAAAAGTTCGCTGATAGACAGCTTGGCCTGCATCTGCTTATAGACTTTTGCAGTCAGTGCCGTAAGCTTTAAGGAATGACCGCCCAGCTCGAAAAAATTGGAATCCCGGCTAATCTGCTGTATGGGGATTTCCAAAATATCTGCCCAAATGGCAGCCAATGCTTGCTCGACCTGTCCCTGAGGAGGAATATGCTTAGCAGCGATCCGTTCAGTCCGCAATAAGGCTGAGGTATCCACCTTGCCGTTAGGCGTCAGTGCTATTTCATCCAGCTCAATAAAATAGGCCGGTACCATATATTCCGGCAAGCAACTGCGTAAATACGCCCGGAGCTCCGAATCTGCAGTCGTAGTTCCGGGGCGCTGCAGCACATAGTACGCATGCAAAGCCTGTTCCGGGGCGTAACTTCCGCCCGTCCCGCTTAGAACTACAGCTTGCTTAATTTCGGTATGCCGCAGTAGCGCCCTTTCAATTTCAGCCGGCTCGATCCGGTAGCCTCTGATCTTGACTTGATGATCAAGCCGGCCTGCCAGCTCAATGGTTCCGTCCGGCAGCCACCTTCCTAAATCACCTGTTTTGTACAGATTGCCTCCGCCTGGTATATAGGACTGCTCGCTGAACTTCTCGCGGGTCAAGTTCTCCTTACCGAGATAACCCCGGGAAGAGACGCCTGAACCTATCATATACAGCTCACCGTACATGCCTATCGGCTGAAGATTTCCCCGCTTGTCCACAATCAGAATGGAGGTGTTATCAATGGGTCTGCCGATTCGGACCGCCTCTTCCTCCTGTTGATTTCTGTGCACTGCGGACAATACGGAACATTCGGTCACCCCATATTCAATTGCCAGCTCCACCCCGTTTCCGATGCCTTTAACTTTGCTGACAAGTGCAGGGGAAACTTTGTCACCGGCCAGTACAATTGTCTGTAGGGTGACCAAGTCCTCCTGCCTGATGTGCTCAAGCATTGACTCAAGCAGCATAGGTACACAAATGAAATGAGTTACACCGCCCGCAACAATGGCTTCCCTTATACGGTTCATGTCCCGGTTCCCGTCCCCGCCCAGAATAATCACGCTGGCCCCGGAAATCAGAGGCGTAAAGAAGCTGGCGACAAATCCGTCAAAGGCACAAGAGAACAATTGCAAAGTAACGTCCTGAGGACCCAGATGGTAAGCCTTCTTGCGAAAAAGAAGCGTGTTGACCACATTTCTATGCTCGATCAGGGTTCCCTTTGGATTCCCCGTGGTTCCCGATGTATAGATGACATAAGCCAAATCTGCAGGTCCAGGCGCCTCCATCCCTCTACCGTGCTCCTCTATGCGTAGGTCCTTAATCACATGCGGAATTTCATTAAGGGGCAGATATTCAACCTGGGGCAAGCTCTCCATTCCTAGTAAATACCCGGCCGCTTCATCGCCCAGAACCAGCCCGACCCCGCTGTCTTCTATCATGTACAGAATTCGTTCCTTCGGATACTCCGGATCAATAGGCAAGTAGGCAGCGCCGGCCTTTCCGATTGCGAGCAAGGAGACAGCCAGCCAGCGGGATGGTGAGACCATGACCCCCACAATACTGTTCTGATTCACTCCCTTCTTAAGCAGCAGGAATGCCAGCTGGTCAGCTTGCCTGTCCAGTTCCGCATAGGTCAATTCCTCATAGCAGGAATCTGATTGCTCTGTCCCCTGTATGCGGACCGCTGTATGATCCGGAGTTTTCCGTGCCTGCTGCTCAAACAGACCCGTTATAGTCGCAGTTTCAGGGACCGGTACAGTCTCGCCTTGAAAAGTATAAAGGAGCTTTTCTTTTTCCCCGGCATCCATCACGGTTGCATCATCAATGGACATCTCAGTGTTCATCAGTACCTGACTCAGAACAGACTTGTAGGCGATGAGCATTCTGCTAATCTGGGCGGCGTCCACTTTTTCGGGGTTGTAGTTGACATTGTATTCAAGCCTGTTTCCAGTCTTCCGAAAAGTTATTCTTAACGAGCATCTATTGAACTCATCCGAGTTCGGCAGATGAATGGCTTCATAGCTGAATCCATATTGGAACACGTGTTCATTGCTGTAAAGTTTCAGCTCCTCCAGAAGCTTGCTCACAGGATAGAACTGATTTGCATAACCGTCGATTACCGTCTGCTTTACCTGCATCAGTATACTTCTGAAAGTTGCTTCCGGCCGGAGCTTGTCATGCAGCAGCACCGCCTTGTTATAATTTTGGCCGCTGTCTTTTAGAGTGGGCGACACGATTAGAATATCTTCGCTTCCCATATAGCGTACAAGCAGCGCTTTAAAAGCAGCCAGCAATAAGACATAGAGCGACAAGTCGTTACCTTTGCTCATTTTGTTCAACTTTTCACATACTTCTTCGTCCAACTGCACGATCTCATTGTGATCTCTGGAGAATGCTTCTCCAGTACGAAGGCCTGACAGCACAAACTCAGCTTCGGGGCAGCATCCATCCAGCTTCGTATGCCAATATTGTCTGGCCTCATCAAACACTTCAATGGAAGCTAATCGGTTAATAGTCATCTTCTTACTCTCCTTTTGCCCTAGAGATCAAAGTCAACCTCTACGGTACGTTTCATCTCCTCTTCCTCTGAACTGCAGGACTCTATCAATCCATTGAATTTGTCGTATTCATGGTAGAAGGTCTGTGCCATTTGAACGACTTCGGTTGCCTTATCGTAGTCGATAATCTTTTTAGAGTAGTTGGTACAGTAGCTGCACGATTCACAGCTCTTCTGGCAGAAATGATCCTTCTCATAAAAAGGCTTGATAAAGCCCTCTAATTTTTTATTGTCCAGTAAAATTTTGAAATGGTTGATTGAATGGAACATGTTGATAATATCCATCAAATCTCCATCATAGCTTCGGTCAAAATAGCATTTCAAAGTTCTTACGGGGTCACCCTTCATAACCAAGTGCCGGCCCTGCAGCTTGAAATAATGAATACCGACAGAAGTGTAATAAGGAATGTCTTCGGGCCGCACCCAGGAGATTTTCAACAAATTCCCAATGTCTCTATACCTCTGAAGTACACACCGGTGTTCATAATAGTTCACACTAATTTCGCTGGCCGATCCGGTAGAATCTCCGCCTATCTGATTATAATGAAACATACGATACACGCAGTCCTTCAGACAAATCGGATTGATTATGACTTCCACCTTATCCCCGAAGGTCTTCACGATCTCCCGCAAGCTGCCGAAGTTGCGGTTAATGGATTCGTCCACAACAATTCTGTCGACACCCATATCCCGGTAAAAGCTTGCTTTATTCGCATTCGTAATTTGACATAGTGTAGAAGACTTGACTGCAAAATCATATCCGGACGACTTTATAATTTCTACCAGCGAAGGTAAAGCTGCGGTAATGGAGCGAACCCCTGCCTGATACAAATCAGCAAGGAAGCTCCGGATCTCCTGTACTCCTTCTCTTGTGAACTCTTTATTATTTAAATAAATGGCATTAATCGTATAATTAAAGTCTATATTTTTGGCATTGGAATATTCGATGTATCTCCGTAAATCCAGCAGGTCGATCCGGGGCAGCTGGCTAACGGCTCTACCTGAGGCCAGTTCATTATTAACCGTAATATTTCCGTAAGTCTCCAGTACCTTTGCATGAGCATATTCCTCATTCATTTGCGCGTACCGGTCAATGGTTTCCATTTTGAAATCAGAGGGAACGCTATAGTATTCCATGGGCTCACTTCTCCTTTGGTGGAAGACATGACTCAACCTAAATATCGAACTCAACAAGCAAATTTAATCGCTCGCTGTTTAGAACAGTTAACATGCTTTCTTTTTCTCCGGCTTCCATAAGCTCAATCTGCCTTACCTTCAACTCATTTTCGTTGGACGCGGACAAAATATGCTGCAGCACCCTATTCAAATGCAAGCCCATATCTTCTATTTCCGTTCCCGTGTACCTGCTGCTGTTATAGCTGAGGGTAAGCTCGATTCCGTGAAGCACAGAGATATTAAACACCAGATCATATTCAGCCTGGATGAGCATGGAATAGGAATTTACCCTGAGCGCATCATTGCCACAAATAGCTGCAAGATCCACCGGATAATTTTCCAGGACCACCATCGAATGAAACAGGTCATTTCCGCTTCCGCAGTACGTCTTGAGATCAGCTAGAGAGACATACTCGAACCCTTCTCTATCCTGCAGCATGTGCATGACTTGATCCAGCAGAGCAAGCAGCCTTTCTTCAGGTGTAATGTTCATCCGTAACGGCAAGGTATTAATGAACAATCCAACCATGTTCTCTACCTGCTTCAAATCCGGCTTCCTGCCCGACACGGTGGTGCCGAATACAATATCCTGCTCAGCATTGTATTTATACAGCAGAATCCCCCAGGCCGTATACATCAAGACTGCAAGTGTGATTTGATACTTCTTAAGGAAGATTTCTATCTCTGCCAGGCCAAAAGTTGAAGCTGGAACAAGGAAATTATTAATTGTTTTTTCCGCTTCTGTCTTTGGTTTTGGATTCTGTTCCGCAGGACTTCTGTATTTACGAAACCCTTGTAAGTATGTCTGCCAGTAGTCATGCTCTGCCTGCACATTTCTTCTGTTCAAGCTGCTTACGAAGGCTTTGTACTTGTTTTTGCAGGGTAAATCGGGCGTTCTGCCATGGTAGAGCTCATTATATATCCCGAAAAATTCCTTCAGCAAAACACCTGTGCTCCATCCGTCATAGAGAATATGATGATTGTTGAGAATCACGAGATACCGCTGCTCATTGGTCTTGCACACTACAATTCGAAAGGGAACATCCGTCAGCTCCACCCTTCTGCTGCGATCCGCGAGTATCAGCCTCTCTACTTCACATGAGGAGGCTTCACCGTCCTGCGCGAGATCAACAAACTCAATCACCGGGGAAGCATCCTTCAAAATAATCTGTACAGGATTCTCGATCAGCTCCCAACGGAACGTCGTACGCAGCATTTCATTTAATGCGACTACCTTATGCCAGGCCTGTTCAAACAAGGAGATATGCAGGTCCCCCGTTACCTCCAGGCTCATCTGCTCAAAGTATATATTGCTTGCAGGCTGCTTCAGATAATGAATCAGCATCCCCTTCTGCATCGGGGTCAGCGGCAAAATATCTTCAACATTGTCTCTGCGAAGCTTGTTCATAGCTACTCTCCCATTATGCAGTTGTGTATTGCGCCAGCTCCGCCAAGATAGCCCGGTCCAATTTGCCATTGGCGGTCAATGGCATCCTGTCTAGCTGAAACAGCTTGCTTGGCAGCATATAATCCGGCAAGAACGGCTTCAGCTCCGCTTTTAACCCAGCCAGCGACAATTCTTCTCCGGAAACAATGCAGGCGACAATATCAGCCGCTATGTCAGAGACTGGTCTGAATATTACTGCACACTCGGCACCTGGATGACTTTGGCGGATAACAGCCTCAATCTCCCCAAGCTCGATCCGTTGTCCGTTGATTTTCACCTGATGATCCAGCCGCCCCATATATTCAATATTGCCATCCGGCAGTTTGCGTCCCAAGTCCCCGGTCCTGTACATCCGGCTTGTGGGTCCTTGGACAAAAACCTCCGATGTGAGTTCAGGCCGATTGATATATCCTCTCGCCAAGTTGTCGCCTGTAATGCAGATTTCTCCCGGCTCGCCGTCCGGCTGCAGTTGTCCTTGCTTGACAATCAGAATGTCAGTGCGGGTAATCGGCTTGCCAATCGGTACTTTCTGAATAGGGCCTTCTTCCGGACAATCATAATAGGTCACATCAATCGTGGCCTCTGTCGGACCATATAAATTAATCAGCCTTGTGCGGCTGCGCTGATTCAAAAGCTCGTTGAATAGTTGAACACTGGACGGAGGCAGTGCCTCCCCGCTGGCAAATACAAATCTAAGAGCCGCCAATCTGTCAAGTTCCCCGGCACCGGCCACGTATTTCAGGAATACGTTCAGCATGGAGGGTACAAAGTGAATGACGGTAATATTGTACCTGCTGACCGCCTCAACAATAGTCTGCGGAAACTTCTCATAGCCCGGCTCCAGCAGGCAAACTTTTGCTCCGGAAATGCCCCACCACAGAAGTTCCCAGACGGACACATCAAATCCGAAGGGAGTCTTATGGAGTATCGTGTCATTCTCATCTATGGGATAAGCGGCCTGCATCCAATTCAGGCGGTTGGTCAGAGAACCATGCTCAATCATCACCCCTTTGGGAGTTCCGGTTGAACCCGAGGTATAAATGACATAGGCCAGGTCTGAGGAATGGTATTCCTGAGTTGCCGTGTCCTCTGTGTAAAGATATAGCTCCGGATCATCCAGATTAAGCTGCTCACCGCCAAATAAATGCGGATTGATATATGGCTTCCGGGCCAGCAGCAGGATAGCTCCGCTCTCTTCAAGCATAAAACGGATTCTGGCCTCGGGAAGGGTGGGGGGGATCGGGAGGTAGGCTCCTCCTGCCTTCAGAATGCCATATATTCCAATGAGCATTTCAAAAGAACGGTCACACAAGATGCCCACTATAGTATTGCTTCCTGCCCCTTTGCTTCTTAACCGGGCAGCCAGACCATCAGATTTCTCATCAAGCTGTCTGTACGTCAGTGATTCATCCCCCAACTGAACAGCCTGCCGTTCCGGCGTCCTTGCCGCTTGCCTGCGAAACAATTCTTGAACAGTCAACGCTTCTTCAGGACGTTCAATCATTGTCCCCTCCCTCCTTTCCTATGGATAGTAGCAGACATCCGGACAACGCTTGGCGATAAAGCTCTCCTTGATGGTTTGACTGAAATCAGGATCATTTACGGAGTGCCCGGACATTTCAATGATTTGTTTAAGGTTAGCAATGTCATTGGCCAAGTATTTAACCGAATACCCCCGGCCAACCACCTTCAGATGAGTAATACCAATCTGCCGCAGTTCCTTGACCTTGCATACACCGCAACCGTCCTTGCCAAAGCTGTCTTTAATCATTTGCTGCTCATTGCAATGTTCTGCCGGATGCTCGGGAGGGAGATTTTTAACTCTGTTTTTCAGATTATAAAAGCGATCCACCTTGGCAAACCGCTGCTGGCTGTAATTAAACCGCGCTATCCGGCTCGGGATATTGCAGCTAGAGACAAATTCATCACTGTGCACACTGTTACAAAAAGATCCTGAATAAAGACAAAAAGCATTCATGATAAACGCTTCATACTCCATCCCTTGCATGGAACTGTTGGTAATGCAGCTCATCATATTGTCCACCGTCGTTTTTCTCGGAAAAATAAAACGGCTGACATCGAATTGGTTAAAGAACTTCATGCTGACGTTGTTGATTACTTCAAGTTCGCTGCTGATATGGATGTCGCATTTGACTTCCTTTTCCCGCAAGTACAGAACAAGCGCAGGATCTCCGATGATAAATGTAGTGAAGCCCATATCCATCAGGCGTTCAATAATATCGAGAATCAGCGGATAATGCTCCTTCAAATAATAATGGGAGTTAAACGTAATTTTCACAGGAACCTGGTAGTGCTGAACCATCTTTCCAATAATTCGCATAGAACTGTACGTACCAATGTTATAGGACACGATCAGCGTTTCTCTGCGGTTTAGCGGCAGGACATTACTGTACCTCTTCAACCATTCATAGGGCACTATGCCGCAGAAAAATTCATCCGCGCCTGCCTGAACCAATGCTTCATAGCTATCGGCATTCGATAACGGGGCTACAATCTTCAAGCTTGCTCCCTCCTTCCTATTCCACCGAAAATACTAGTCTGTCGATCCCGTTTGCCACATATTGATCCAGCACATCCGGCTCCGTCAGCAGTGTCCCGTCGAACCCGAAAACGCTATTGCCCCGGCCAATCATATTCACATGCTTCGGGTATAGCTTGCATAGTTCTCCGCAAAATTGCGGACAATGCTCCACCAGCTTCTGCTTGTAGATGTTGAAATGAACACACTCAGCATAAAGCGGACAAAAAGCAGAGGTATTGATCTGGTAATAGGGAAAATGCAGACTGTGCGTCCCTTCGGGGATGCGATTACTGGTCCCATGCGCTTCAAATTCAAATCGGGTGATCCCCCATTTGTTTAAAAAGGCCGAATAATGCGGTGCGCTCACATTGTTCTCTTGCATTTTTTCCTTATGTCGCTCATAGCCGAACATAAGCTGTGTTCTCGGATCTTTTTTGATCTTATTGAGAAGTTTGCCGAGAACCGGAGTTATAGTCTGCCTATAAGGTTCAAGCAGTAAAAAGAGACTCCAGTCATTAACGGTGACTTCCACAGTCTTGCCCGCCGAAGAACACCATTCGTTCAAATTGTCCAGCAAGCGTTGTACAGGCTCTAATTGAGCCTCAGTCAATGAGGGAAGCACGATCGTAACGTCTAATTCTGCACTCAGGGCTTCTGCAAGCAGAACACAAAGGATCTCTTCATCAGGGCAGAGATGAGGACAGTAGTCATTACCGATATAGACCCTAGTCAGCGGCTGTGATACAAGCCAATGTTTGTCCAGACCAAGCCTTTCCAGCTCGCTTTGTATCAACGCCTTGTAGCCATACTGGGCCACTTGCTTATATAACCGGGTGTTATTAATGGCCAAAGCAAGCTCGTAGTCATCCAGTGAATGCCGGCCGGATTCTATTGTTGTTCTGCTGGCCGGACCAAACCATTCCGCTAATTGAAGCTCATAGCTTTCATGGAAATCGGAATCCTTTTCATAGTCGTACATTTGCGTATTGCGCAAAAAGTCAAGTGATCCCAGCCTGCTTTGAACCGGCCCGGATGCTGTCTGCGGGAATTCCGCCAGTTGGCGCAAAATGCCTGAATAATAAGGGAAATCTTCATGCTGGCCTATATCCACCTTAAGGGTGTAGGTGCAAGAAAATTCCCGCTGCTTCAACTGGAGAAGCTCACAATCCGTGAAACGGAATGCCTGATATTCACTACGGGTCAGATTAAAGATAGATACCTCAAGCACATCCACATCCTCGATCTGTTCGTCGCTTTCAAAAGTAATCTCGTCTCCGCAGATTTTCAGAATCCGATAATCTTGACCTTCAATAAATCCGATAGCCATAAGCGGCGGAATCTCTTGAAATTCCAGTCTCATCTTGTACATCGCCTCCAATATGAACTGAGTTATATATCTCTTTCAGTCCGGTTTATTCTGTAAGGATGCTATAGATCTGACCACAGAACGGGAGCTTTTGAAAGCCAGATACCCGCCGGGACGGCACGAATGTGTGAATCCCGGTATCATTTGAATAATTGGGGGAAATTTGAAGCAAATATGGTAAATGCCGCGGGACATTCTGGCCGACATACAGGCCGTAACCATTAAAATGCAGCCCCCGGACAAATCCGTTGAATTGGGTCAGTACCTGCTTATTACAGTAGACCATTCCTTTTGCCGAATCACAGAATAAAATATCTTTACCAATCTTAATTAAGGAATGAGGGGTATTCAGCTGTTCGGCATACACCTCATCCACAATATAGTCGTGCATATCCATTCCTAGAATAGCGCCGTCGTCCTTGAAGGCACCCCTGGTAAACATTCCGCTCCGGGAGGCCATGGCGATCAGAATGCGTTCGTTGTCTATCAGAATATCGCTGATATGCAACATCCCCGGAGTACTGTTCACAATGCTCTTTCCTACTTCGATCTGTTCTACCCGCTTTCCGCTCTCCAGGTCATACACTGCAATACGGTCCCATGCTGTCTCAATAATATAAGCGTAGTCCGATCCCCCAGATCTATGAATATCCATGCCATGGAGGTCGGCATCCGGCAAAGCTACTGTCCGCTCAATCTCATAATCAGAATTAAGATACAGCATGCCGTTGTTATCCTCCATGGCTAAATATCCGTCCTTATATCTCAGAAGAGTCCTGAAATCACCGCTAAGATGCTTGGTATATGATGATGATGCAGTATCGTATACGAATAGTCCGCCCTTGTTCGACCGGAACGACTCAACGGTTAAGATAACCTTATTGACATTATCGCTTTCAGAGACATAACCGTTATCCAGTTCCTTCAGATCAAAAATATATCTTCCGTCAAATAGCTGCTTTAGTGGGTCCAGCCCCATTTCCTGCAGACGCTTAACTGCTTCGGGATATTGGTCGGAAAATACAATGACTTTCAGATGCTCCCCATACTGTTCGATATAATTGGCGAAGCGGCCGACAGAGATAACTTCAAAGCCGCGCAGCTTTTTCCCGTCCTCCTCCACCCCCTCTTCTTCACTGACAAACAGCTCAATCTTGGGATACAGCAATTTACTGGATAAAGCGGCATAATATTTGGCATGTGTGTTCGTTCCGTAAATAACAAATCTGGCCTGGTCTACGTCAGAGACATGCATGTAGCGGCTGAGACTGTCTCTGCTGTTATAGGTTTCATTTAAAATGCCTCTCGCATAGTGGGTCCGGTATTGTTCAATGGACATAATCAGCCTCCGGGATCGTATTCTTCTCTTCAGTTAAGTCGTTTGAGTTTTTTGGCTTTGCGCGCATAGCTTTTTCCCAGAATCATCTGGCTGATCTCGCTACTTCCTTCGATAATTTCAAAGGTCTTGGAATCACGGTAGTACCTGGATACAGAGAAATGTTCATTACATCCTATCGCCCCCATAATCTGGACGGCGTGGGCCGAGTGTCTGGCGGAAGCAGCAGAAGCATAGTATTTGGCCGCCATAATCCTTTCGGTAGCTTCAGGCAGCCCTTCATCCTTCAACCGGCAGGCATCCAGGCATAGCAGCTTAGCGGCTTCCAGCTCGACTCCCATGTCAGTAATATATTTGCTGATAATGCTATGCTCGGCCAGAAAGCGGTCAAAGGTTCTTCTTCTGAGTGCATGGGCTCCGCTGTTCTCCAGACACCCCCTCAGCAATCCGACAGCTGCCCAGGCAACACTAATCCTGCCAAATTCCAGCGCATAGGGAGCAATATAATTAAAAGCAATACCTTCATGTCCGATCATATTGTCTCTCGGTACGATACAATTGCGGAATTCGAGCACTGCAAGATGGCCTGCCTTGAAGCCAAGCATATTATTCACAGGAATAACAGTAACCCCCGGCTGTGCGCGCTCCACGATACAGGCAGTCGGCTTGCCGTTCAGTTTGCCGAACACGATGAAAATGTCGGCCAATCCTCCGCATGTAATCCATCGCTTGGTTCCATTAAGGACAAATCCGTCACCTTCGGGCTTATATTCCGAGGTTATTCCCTGAATATCGCTTCCCGCTCCGGGCTCGGTCAAGGCAAAAGCCCCCAGTATCGAACCCTCCGCCAGTCTGGCCATCCACTTCTCCTTTTGCTGCTCGGTCCCCCATTTAAGCAGCGTCTGGGCAACCATGGTGTGCACATTAAATAGAGCCGTAAGGGATGCACTGCTTCTTCCTACAGCTTCATTGAGCAGCCCATAGGTCACACAATCCCATTCCTGCCCGCCGTATTGCCGGGGAATCATGCCTCCCATATATCCTCTGGCTGCACATTCCGCAATGATGTCCGGGGATAAGGCCTCGTCGATATCCCATTGGTTGGCATAAGGTTCCACCAGACTAGTGGCGAAATCCTGAAATTCCTTATACCGCTCCATTTGAGTCTCCGTCAGTGAGTTATGCATGGTGAACTTCCGCCTGTTTGTTATTTACAAAGGCAGCGATGGAATGGACGGATTGAAAGTGTTCCATATCCAAATCCACAATCCTGATTTTGATCTTGAAGCTTTTTTCCAGAAAGGTCATTAATTCAATAGCAAACAGTGAATTAACAAGTCCTTCCTCAAATATACGCAAATCATAATCCAGTTCCGATTGATTGATATGTTTAAGAATGAAGCTGCTGATCGTCTCCTCATAGCTGGTCATTTCATGAGTCATAGTCCATTTCTCCTCTTCTGCATGATTTAGCCGTATACATAAAAGCCTTGGCCTGACTTCTTTCCTAAACGTCCTGCATCCACCATTTTCCTCAACATCGGACAGCAGCGGAATTTGGAATCCTGATAGCTCTCATAAAGCACATCAAGAGATTTAACAACGGTATCAATTCCGATTAAATCGGCGGTTTCAAGAGGGCCCATCTTATGCCCGTAGCACTGCTTAAATATTCGGTCTACCGCTTCAGGTGAAGCGACTTGATCCATTACGACAAAAGCTGCCTCATTCATAAACAAATGAGAGACCCGGTTGGATACGAATCCTGGCAAATCCTCAACAATGATTGCTTCTTTCTCCATTAGCGCCAGAAATTGATTAACGAGTTGAATCGTTGCTTCGCTGGTATAATAGCCCTTAATGACTTCAATAGACGGCTTCAACACAGCCGGATTCATAAAGTGCATGCCGATAACTTGTCCGCTGCGTCCGGTCACACTCCCAACCTTCGTAATTGAAATACAAGAAGTATTGACTCCAAAGCACACCTCGGGCCGGCAAATCTCATCCAGCTTCCTGTAAATCCCCTCCTTGACAGCCCAATCCTCGGTTACATTCTCTATGATGAAATCGCACTGTCCAACCTCGGAAAGCACAGTAGTAAGCTGTATATTCTGAGCAGCCTCCTCCGGATTAATAAGAGGAAGTGATTTTTTCACCAAAGCTGAGAACCGTATATTGCGCATAATCTCCTGAAAGGCAGCATCAAGAATCTCCCCGGACAAATCAACGAGTACAACCTGGAATCCATGGAACAACAGATCAACAGCGATGCTCCTGCCCATGACTCCCCCTCCGATAACTCCCACGCTAGTAATGTTCATTCTTGCAGCACTCCCTGCGATATTAGTAGACTAAGCTTTTGTAGCAGAGCACCTTCCTCATTCTCCGGATCCGCTCATCCTCAGGAAGACCCTTGGCAGTCAGAATCGAATTGACAGTTCGCAGCACATCATGGATTTGCGGTGTGGTGAGCTCTCTCTGTTGATGATTACAGTCATGATACAAGCCTTTAATTTGCTGATACGGCTCAGATACGGCAGAGACATAATTCGTCATATCAGCATTGTGATTTTTGGTTGCGGCAACGGCAGCAAGACTATGTTTCAGAACTCTCAGATAGTCATTCTGCTCCAACAGCAACGCCTGACGCACTGTCACAACATCAGCCGGTTTGTCCACGGAATAACTCTTGAGCCTATCTGTATTGATAGCCGTTAAATAGGTCAATACGGTCTTTGGCCCAAGCTCCACTACGGAGTCAATACCTGCAGTAAGCAGATATTCAATGGAATTTCGCCAGCGCACCGGATGAATCAGCTGCAATGACAGATTGTCCTTGATAGAGCCGATCTCGTCCGGATAGGGCAGTGCATTCCAATTCGCCACAACCTCCCACCGCGGCTTTGAGAAGCTGTACTGGTCAAGAATGCCCCGGAGCAGGTCAGCCGCTTCCTTCATAAATAAACTATGAAAAGGGCCGCTCATCGGAATGGGAATAACCATCCCCCCGCTGTCCTCAAGCCGTGATGCTACTTTTTGAATCGAAGCCATTGTTCCGGAAATTGAGGTTTTGGCGGGGGCATCTACTGCCGAGACATAGATCACAATGCCTTCACTGAGAGCTTCACTGCAAATCTCCTCCACCTTGCGGCAGTCCAGATTGATCACCCAGGCCATGGTTCCTTCCGTTCCGGAGGTAGCCTCATTAATAATCAGAGCCCGCTTGTGTACAATCTCCAGCGTATCCTTGAAGGAAATAACCCCCGCACAACATAATGCAGTGTATTCACCCAGACTGTACCCCATAGTTGCAGCAGGCTGCAGACCCGTTTCCTCGGCAAATACCCGGTAACAGGCGATGCCCGAGCATACCAGTGCAGGCTTGCTGTACTCCAGCTTATGTAGCTTCTCTTCTTCTTCGCTATCAAAGCACAGCTGCCGCATATCCATATGGAGCGTGTCGCTGGCTTCTTCAAACGTTTCTCTTACAATGCTGTACTGCTCGTAGAGTTCCTTGCTCATGCCGCTGTACTGTGAACCCACTCCGGGAAAAGCAAAACATAAACTGTTCGTGTATGGAAACCTGCCCTCATGCAATTCCGTTCACCTCACTTTGCTCTCTGATATGGGCTGTTGCCTGAACCTGAGACAATTGCCCCGACTCCATCACCATAATGCGGTCGGCGATATGAAAATAACGGTCATCATGCGTAATGACGATGACGCATTTCCCCTGCAGCTTCAATCGCGGGAGCAGTACGGTATAGAAATATTCCTTGAATTCGGGGTCCTGCTCCGCAGCCCATTCGTCAAACAAACAAATCGGCCGGTCCTCAAGATAGCTGACGAGCAGTGCTAGTCGTTTTTTCTGACCACTGGATAATTTGAGACTGGAGAATGCCCCGTGATCAATTTCTAACTTTCCCTGGAGCTGCAGTTCATGCAGATGGAGGCTGATTTCCTCCGAATGAGCTTGGGTATCTACACCGTACAGCTTGTCAAACAGATAATAGTCACTGAACACAGTGGAATAATTCTCACTGAGCTCTCTCGGGTTAACCTTTTTTCCGTTTACATGGATCACGCCACGTAAGGGCTGGTACAGTCCGGTCATCAGCTTGGCCAATGTCGATTTACCGCTTCCGTTGCCTCCGACAATGAAAATAATCTCCCCTGAAGTACACGAAAAGCTGACTGGACCCACGGCAAACTCCCGCCCGTCTGCCTGGCTGTATTTGAATTCCACCTGTTGAAAGCAGATTTCGGTCTGCCCGCAGCATGAAAAGCTGTCTTCCGTGAGCAGCGGTTCATCCTCTTCCCGGAACGATTCCAGTTCCTTCGCCAGCAAGTTGATACGCCCCCAGCTGATTCGTACTCTGACTATATTGGGAATTGCATTTAATAACCCGTTAACGGGTCCTGTCATGTACAGGAATACAAACACATAGCTCTTCAAGGTGCTGTTCTGAATCTCATCAAACAATAGCGGAAACACAAAGGCGACTACCCCGATTACGAAGGTAAACAGAAGCTCTCCAATCACAAACACATTAGCGAAATTGATATCCCCCTGAATCCGCTTGTTCCTGTACGCTTCACAGCTTTCCCTGACGTCCCGGCTGAACTCCTGCCGTTTGTGTTTATTGATGTACAGCTCCTTGTACCCGAATATAAGATCGTGAATGAACTTGAAAAAAACGTTCTGCATATCACGAGTCTGTTCCCACAGCCTTCCGGCCATCTTGCCCGCCAAAAAATATGAGCCTGCAGCCAGAATAATGACGCCTATCGAAACCAGTAAGCCATAGAAATTGATGATGCCCAAGTAAATGAAACAGCAGAACAATGTAACAAAGCTGGTAATACCGGCAATTAGTACGTTGCTAAACCCGCTGATCGTCTCTGTATCGTTCACTAACGCAGATTGAATTTTTCCGTCTTCCATCGCTTCAAATTTGGCATAGTTGGCATTCATCACTTTGTCGATCAGTTCAATCCGTTTGGTGTATACAATATCGTTCGCCATAAAAATAACCTTGGATCTAACCAGACGCTGTCCGCAAACATATATAACGATACCTGCCAGAAAATAGAGTAATAGTCCGTCCTGAAAGCCGTCCTCCCGATTGAGTGCTGCATTAATAATGAAAATGATAACGGCATTGCCCAAACCGCTGACAACACTCAGGATGGAGACTACAAAGATCGAATTCCTTCTATTCCGGCTAAACAGCCCGTACAAGATACAATAGATTCCAAATACTACGACAGCTGTTAAGAGGGAGCCTACTGCGAATGGAAAACTCCGGGGGGCCCACACCTTTACAAAGTTCCAGGAAAGACCGGAATACATCACATTAGGCAAGATGGACAGACAATAAACCAGAATTGCCGTAACGAGACATAAGATCAACACTTTGACCAGAGAACCTTTAAAATCAGGACGCTCCCTTTCCTGCTTCGCTTTAAACAGAAGAGCGGCAATGAAATAAACGGTCAACAAGCTAAAAGTCAGCATCAAGACTATCATTGCACTTGAAAAATGGTCTAGACTCATGTACGAATCCCGCGACTTGTCCGGGAGCTCTTCCCCTGTCAGCAAGCTCATAATGCCTTGGCCGATCTCCTCGGTGAAGGAAGAATTCAAGTTAGCAAGAACGGCTACTCCCCATTGCTCCTCCGGCCGAATGACAAAAAATGACGAGAAGTTAGGATTAGAGCCGCCATGTGACAGTTCGCCTCCCCCTTTTTGGTAGTTGTTCCAGCCGAAGGCATAAGAAGAACCTTTTGCAGTGGGCGCTACTGTCCGGTCCGGGATATGGGAAGCATCAATCAGCTGTTGATCGAAATCAGAGTCAGCTTCGGTTCCTAACTGTATTTTCAGCCATTTGGCAACGTCCTTCAGATTGGAAATATAATAACCTGCCGGCGTGTTCCCTCTGTATGTCGGTGCATTATATGGTGCAGCCCGCAAGAACTGGAGCTTATACCCCGTTGCAAGAGGAGTCAGACCTTCAGCCCGGCCTGCGTAGGTATCCTTTAAATCAAGTGGTTTGAGTACATTGACGGACATATATTCTTCATAGGGTACGCCCGACACTTTCGCTATAATTAATCCTAGAATGTCATAGTTAATCGTTGCGTATTGGTATCGCTCCCCCGGATAAGAATCCAGCTTCTGCCCGACAACTGTACGTACCGTCTCCTCCAGTGCATCCCCGTCGTCTGAGATTGGAATATCATCTATGGTCCGGGATGGAATACCGCTGGTATGATGTAGTAATTGCCTCAGTGTTATATCAATCTGATCAGGAATGAATTGTCCCTTATAGGAGCCCTCATATCTCATTTCAAACCAGGGCAAGTAAGCCGATACCGGGGCGTCCAGATTGACCCTTCCTTCTTGCTGAAGCTTCAAGATTCCCAGTGCCGTGAAGGCCTTGCTTGTCGAGCCCAATTCAAATAAAGTGGCTTCCGTAACCGGCTCTTGAGTTGCCAGGTCAGCGTATCCGAACACTTTGCTGTACACGAGTTCATGTCCGCTGACTATAGCTACAGCAAGGCCGGGAATTCTCCCCTCATTCATTAAACTCCGTATATAAGCTTCAATTTCCTGATCCTTCAGATCCGCTCGCGAATCGGCAAATGCCGGAGCCGTACATAAGCAGCAAAGCAAGAGCAGAATAAGCACTGCGGCCGTATTTCGTATTTTATTCATCTGTTTCCCTTTTTTCCTGCCACAGCATAATGTACTTGAAAAGAGCATCGCTGGATTCCTCGACAGACAGGAGATTGGTGTCCAGCACTATATCCGGCTGCTGCGGCTCCTCATAAGGATCGGAAATTCCTGTAAAGTGCCCGATTATACCTTTAAGGGCTTTCTCATATAACTTTTTGGGATCTCTTTGTATGCATGTATCCAGATCTGCCTTAACATATACTTCGATGTAATGGGCGTCTCCGATTCGCTGCCGGGCTACTTCTCTCATTACAGCGTATGGCGAGATACAGGATACAATCGTAATGAGTCCGGCATCTCTGAACAAATCCGCCACTTCAATAATTCTTCTTACGTTTTCATTGCGGTCCGCTTGGGTGAATCCCAGGTTTTGGTTCAGACCATGTCTTAAGTTATCCCCGTCAAGAACATACACAAGCCTGTTGCTGTCAATCAGCTTCTTCTCCAGACTGCCGGATATTGTAGACTTTCCCGCCCCTGACAGTCCGGTCAGCCATACTACCATGCCTGACTGTCCTGTCAGCCGCTGCCTGTCAGCTTGTCTTGTCTCATTGTGATGCCAGATGACATTTGCATTCTGGCTTGACATCCTTCATCCCCTACCTCTCCGACTTACTCCAATTTGGCAAAGAGACTGTCCAATTCACTTTGCGTTAACAGGGCCTCCGGAAAATCACTTGGTGTAAACCCCGGTGCCTGCTTACCCGAGCAGTGCTCAATAATATTGGCTAATGAAACAAGGTAATACTCCAGCACAGCAACAAGCTGCTCCTCACTGTAATGTTTGCTGCTGCAGGTAAGGCTGACGGTAAGACGGCGGTTCAGAATATAGACATTAAAATCCAGCATCTCCTGCAGGGTGTTCATTTCGCCTATGTCAGGACCGGTATCTACTGGAATTGCCTTAAAATGTTCATTCTCCAGCAGCTGATCCAGATCGCCCAGATAGTTGAACCTGATAGAGCTGCCAGGTGAGCGCGTGGCATAGCCCTTCCTGTTCATCATGACGCCATAGTCGATCTTATTACCTGATACGCTGCGTATTTGCTCCTTAACAGCTATAATCTGCTGTGCCAAATCCGTTCCCTCTGCTTGCAAAACCACTGGGTACATGCATGTAAACCAACCGACTGTTCTGGAAATATCAATCCCTGCATCAATGTCCTCCCGGCCATGTCCTTCAAGCTCAACACTTATTTCATTTGCCGGCCAATACTTTGTGCACATTACTGCCAAGGCGGCCAGTAATAGATCATTAGTCTGAGTATGATAGGCTTGGTTCGCCTCATTCATAAGTCTCCCGGTGTTTCCCGTATCCATAGTACGCTGCAGACTATGGTTGACTGGAACCTGTCCTTCCGGGGTTAACTCACATTCATTGCTGAAATGAACAACAGTAGTGCGCTCTAGCAAGTCTGTATATTGTGCTTCATGTAAGGATTGTCCATATCGTTCGAGAGATAATGACCATTCTTGGAATGAATGCGTTTTTGATGGTAATTGTATGACGTCATTTGCCATCATCTGTCTTAACATAGTGCTCATGTCCTCCAGAATAATTCCCCAGGAGACTATATCGACAGCCAAGTGATGCGCCGTCAGAAGCACATGTATTCCCCGCTCCCCCAGATGAAACAAACCGGCTCTCAACAGAACCCCACTACTAATATCAAAGCTCTGTTTCATTCTAGTGCCTATTTCTCGTATCAGTTCGTCCTGCTTTGGGATCGGGAAGCTCCCAAGATCATAGAAGCAGATTCCTTCTCCTGAAGGTGCCGGTAAAGCTTTGTTGTAATAAAAATGACCGGATGCCGCATTATAATTCATTCTGAAAATATCATGGTGGCTGATGATTTCCAGTATCATCCGTTCCAGCTGTTCCACCTTCAGGCTTTGCTTGACCAGCAGCATAAGCGACTGATTGTATTGGTTGAGATCGGGAAATTCCTGAGCCAAGAACCATGAAAGTATGGGAGTTGGTTGTATAATTCCCACAGCCGGCTGTTGTCCGGCTTCTGGCCTTCCTGACCAATGTACATGCCGAGCCATCTCCCTCAATAAGGGTGCTGTCAACAGATCTTTTATTCTGATTGTGAAGCCCGCAGCACTTAACTTGGAAGCGATTTGAATCGCTTTAATGGAATCGCCTCCCAAGGTGAAGAAATGGTCATCGCCTCTCACTGTCTCCAAATGCATCACTTCAGCGATTACCCGGTATAAGATTTCCTCCTCTGCAGTTAGGCTGGTATCACCGCCAGTGCCCATGCGTTCAGGTCTTACGGGCTTCGGGAGAGAGGATCTGTTCAATTTACCGGCTCCCGTAAGCGGGAGCTCCTCCAGCTCAACGAAGAACGAGGGAACCATATATTCCGGTATCCTTGTTAACAGGTATTCTCGTAGTTCTTCTGAAGAGACGGCGCCGCTTTTCACTAGATAAGCGCATAAATACCTGCCCTGCTCTGAATCCTCCCAATCCTTAACTGATGCTTCCCGGATAGCGGTATGCTGCAATAAGCGGTTCTCTATCTCACCAGGCTCTATACGATAGCCTCTTATTTTCACCTGATAGTCAGCTCTTCCGATATACTCTATAATGCCGCCGGATATAAAACGGGCCAAGTCACCGGTTCTGTACATTCGTTGTCCAGGAATAAAGGGATTATCCACAAACTTCTCCTGTGACAACTCCGTTCTGTTCAGATAACCTCTGGCAACCCCTTGACCCGATATATACAATTCTCCAATGGCATACGGAGGTACAGGATTACCGCCTCGATCCAGAATATAAATCTGTACGTTGCCTGCAGGGCGGCCAATAGGAACGGATGCGCCATTATCCAGATTAGGATTATACTGATGTATCATACATCCAACCACTGTTTCGGTCGGTCCGTATTCATTGTAGATTTGTACCTGTTGCTGCTTGAAATACTTCTGTACCTTTCTTGCGAGTTCTGTGCTTAACATATCGCCGCCTACAATAAACCTTCTTATAGCGGAGCAGGAAAAATCCTGATCCTGGATAAGTGAAAGATGCGCCGGAGTAAGCTTCAATACAGTTGCTTTGTTATCCTTAATCACTCTAAACAGAACAAACTCTTCTTCATCATCACGATATATAACAATAAGATTACCGGACACCAGCGGAGCAAAAATGGATGTTACCGTTAAATCAAAGGCCAAGGATGAATATAGCGGAACAACCTCTTCATCCGGCCCGAAATACATCTTGGCTGCCCAGCTCACATAATTACTCAGCCCTTGGTGCTCGATCATTGTTCCTTTGGGCACTCCTGTGGAGCCTGATGTATAGATGACATATGCAAGATCATTCGAATGGATGGATATTCCCGGATTAACCTCTTGACCCTCATAAAGAGCTGAGTCATTTAAATCAATAATTCTCCCGTTATAGGCAATTGCCTGATTCCACTCACAATTTATTAACAGGACGGAAACAGCAGCTTCGTCGAGAATGAACCGGATACGGTCTGCAGGATATGACGGGTCCAGCGGAATGTAGGCTCCTCCAGCCTTCATCACTGCAAGAATGCCGATAATACTCTCCATGGAATGAACGGTGAACAGCCCTGTAACGGTTCCCCTTCCAGCCCCGAATCCGCTTAATAAACCGGCAAGCTGATTGCTCTTTTTGTTCAACTGACTATAAGTCAGACTCTCATTCCCGAAACAAACGGCAATCTTATCCGGAGACCTGGCCGCCTGTTCCTCGAACATCGTAATGACGCTCTTGCCCGGGTCATATTTCATTGCTGTGGAATTAAAGTCATAGAGCACGTAATGTTCCTCGTCCTCTGATAATAAACTTAGACTGCCAACGGGGCGTAAGGGATTAGTACAAGCTTGCTTGATCAAATGCACGATCCGCCTATACATATCCTCTATTTGCTCTTCAGAATAGGCTTCCTTCTGATAATCAAATTGCAGACTCAGCGCACCGGATGCTGACCAGCTCTTGATCACAAGCTGCAGCTGATATTGCTGTAAGCCGTTATAGAACTCCTCGTTCTTAACGGAAAAGCCGTTAATCTCAGGTGCCAGTGATGTGTTGTACCAATTTATACAAGCTTGAAATAAAGACGAATGATGTTGTTTGAAAAACTTCACATCTCCGGTTAACAAATCAAAGGGATACTTTTGATGAAACAGGCCATCCATAATATTTCTATGAACCCGCGCGATCATCTGCCCTACAGTTTCCTCGTAATTCAATAAAAAACGAAAAGGCATTGTGCTTGTAAACATACCGAAGGCGCTCTTTTCCCTCCGCCCTGAGCGGTTCAGTACAGGGATACCCAAAAGTAAGTCGGTCTGACGGAGCATTATGGACGCATATAGCAGATAAACGGCTGTAAAAAAGGAATTGCCGGAGCAGCCATATCGGTCTGTAAATTCCTTGATCTGCCCGGAAAGCTCTAAGGACAGTTCGAACACGGAGCGGTTACCTTCCAACGATTGACTATTTCTTGCCGATGAATCCTCTAGATCCTGTAATTGCTCGATCCAGAAGGCTTTGTCTTTGAGGAAACGCGAAGATTCAAGATAGCGTTGTTCCGTATCAAGATAATTTAGATAAGAGTAAGAGGATTCATCCTCTATTTCGTGTCCGTAACATAATCTTTCGTAGTTTGTCCCAATCTGCTCGGTCATTACATTCATTGACCATCCGTCCGCAATCAGGTGATGGAATTTCGAGAAATATCCCATTTCGGATTCGGATATTCGAAATAACGCAAAATAGAAAAGAGAAGCATCTTCCAGATCAAACGGTGTTGAGGCTGTTGCTTGACTCCATTTCTGAAATTCTTGTTCCGGTTCAGAGCATTGGGAAAAATCCAGTCTGTCCAATGGGAAGGGCTGGTATGGGGGAACATATTGACAAGGCCCATCCTGTCCTTCTGTAAATCTTAATCTTATTCCGTCATGCTTTCGTATAAACAGATGTATAGCTTGTTCCATTAGATCAAGCTGAACCGGCCCGTTAATCCGTATGGTCCCACCAATATTATGAAGACTGGAGCCTGAATGGATTTTGTCCACAACCCAAACCCGCTTTTGCGGATGGCTTAACGAATAGTACTTGCTATCGCCATGCATGTCTTCTTGTGCCATATCGTAACTCCTCGAATTTCAAAATATTATAAATTATTCTAAAATGATTCATCTTTTACTATAGTTAACCACTCAAGGAGTCTTTCTTCAAGTGATCAATTTGTTAAATATTACTAATATTAAAATTTTTATCTAAAATATTAAGTGTGGCGCATACAATGAGCATGTAAGGATTGTCGGGGAATTGGATTGAATGTAGCAAGCGTGTGCGGTCTAATTGGACTTCACGGACATATATGACCGTCTCCCATTCTACCTTCTCATCCTTGTAGCAGAAATAAGGCATCACCCAAGCAGGTTCCACGGAATCACTTTTGTAAAAGCGATGCCAGTCAAAAAAACCGAATTTCTTTCTCTCCACAACCCCGTCTGAATAACGCAGTTCGATCAGATCCTCAAATTCGCCCCAGCAGCAAAAACCCAAAAAGAAAAGCCGATCATAATACTGTTGGCATTCAACCTGTATAACCTGCTCTTCGCAGCTAACTAAGTCCATTGCAGCCGTATCTGTTCTGGGAAAAAGAAAAGGAACACCGCCGACAGACTGGACCTGACCATTGGGCATTAAATGTCCTGCCAGACTCTCAAATCCGTGATTCAGGATTCCCACAATCCCCAATTCCGGCCAAGTTACACCCTTCGTATTGTGGTAAGCTTCAAGATTGACCGTGTGATAAGAATTTGTGTTCAAGCTTAGCTAACATCCCCTCTATATATAGTCTCAGAGCAACTTCACAGCGTTCCTCATACAGGATAATTTTGTCGAGCCGTTCAATTGCTCTCTTCCAGTCGTAGGTTCCCGTAATTACTGTCTTCATTAACCCATTGCGGAATGCAAGCCATTTGTTGAAGCATTCTTCAAACACTTCAATAAGCGCGTTATTGGCAGTATGGTACAAAGGGGATTGTTCGGAGCAATCCAAAAAATATATAAATTCCAGAAATCGGTCCCTAACATCAGTCTGTATTTTAAGCAGATCCCACCATTGTTCAACATAGCTAACCCCCTCCTCCCGCAAAGCCAGCATATCCTTACGGAATGCTTGCAGACCCGCTATTCCCGTCGCAACGCTCCTGTCTGTCCATCCGGCAATATGGGTCTGGCAGGCCGTAAGCAGATTAAGAACATTTTGCATATCCATATTGAGCTTCGGTGCTGTCAGACGAAAAGCTTGGGCTCCCCCGGCAATGTAGCCGTCGTTCACAGCTTCAATCGGTACCCACTCCATAATTTCAGGAATCCAGTCTATTACTAGAGCATGGGTCCGTTCCTGATTGTACTGCTGAATATAGAAGTAATGGCCATCATGTGCCCTATGATAATTGATGGTCCACGGAAGGTACCAGCCATCCGAATGGGTGAAGAGTTGCCCGCCTTCGTCCATATAATCTATCAAATTGGTATAATCGGCCTGAGTATTTTTCATGTGATAAATTTCACATAAACTGGTGTAGAACGGCGGCTTTGCAGCTTCTTTCCGGTGGTGCAAAAATTCATGCGGAGAATAATAATAGAATCCCCAATTGCCGGAGAACGTGTACTGATAAGGATAACCGCTGTTATGAATATGCAGACAAATCAAATAATCAAGACAATTAAAAATGGATAATCTCTTCTGGTAAACGGGAATTCTTACCGGCGTGCCCGTCATATTCTGCCTCCTGCTTCACTTAATCTGTTAACTTTAGTTATTATAAACCAATTCATTGTAAATGTTTGTCTAAATTGGCTGTTGAAATTTGTCATATTTTGATACAATTTACCGTTTAGGTTAAAGAACCAGCTTCATATTTCCGCTATCAGCCTGTATTTCCCCGCTATTAGCTCCATCCTGTTATGTTCTATCCTTACGTTATCCGTTGTAATCTTTAGCACACACCTTTTTCTTGTAGTTTCAACCTTAGTTAAGGATAACACCGGTTCTTGGAGCGGGGTTTGTTGACAACACTTTTAATTATGTTGTATGCAAAAAAGAGCCTGCTGGAAGCAGGCTCTTAAAGTCAGATCATTCCGTGTACGGTTATGTAAGATTCCCCCGGATTACTTCACAGGAATCTTGATGGCTTCATGTTCCTCCAGCAGCTGCTTCAGCTTTTGGCGTTGACGTTTCTCCCGTTGACGGCGCTCTCTGTCCTCCTCCTGAAGAGCCTTGAGCAGGGAAAAGCACATTCCAATCAGAACAATGGCAAAGGGTAAAGCAGCTACAATGGAAGCGGTCTGAAGGCCGCTTAACCCGCCGCTAATCAGCAGGACTACAGCGATGGCGGATTGCAGAATGCCCCAGGTCAATTTCACTCTTGTACTGGGATTGAGATTACCGTCTGAGGTCAGCATGCCCAGAACGAAGGTGGCCGAATCGGCCGAAGCGATAAAAAAGATCATAATCAGGAGGGTAGCTATAAGTGATACTACAGTACTTAAGGGCAACTGCTCCAGCATGACAAAAAGAGCGGTGGTTGTATCTCCTTTAACGGCTGCTGCCAACTGGGCACCATCGAACAATTCCATTTGCAGGCCCGTTCCTCCAAATACCGAAAACCAGACAAAACCGAACAAGCTCGGCACAAGCAGGACGTAAATGACAAATTCCTTGATCGTCCTTCCCTTGGATACTCTTGCAATAAAGGTTCCGACAAAAGGTGCCCAGGCGATCCACCAGGCCCAATAGAATAAGGTCCACGTCCCGATCCACGTTCCCTTTGAAAAAGGCGTTAGCCTCAAGCTCATATTGACGATATTTTGCAGATAGCTTCCTAAAGTGGTTGTAAAGGTTTCGAATATAAATGAAGTCGGACCTGTTATCCATACGAACAGCATCAAAAGAACGGCTATCACTAAGTTTGCGTTACTGAGGAGTTTAATTCCCTTGTCCAGACCGCTAGTGGCGGAGATGAGGAATAGCACGGTCACTATTGTGATAATTATAATCTGAGCGGCTACGGTGTTAGGAACCCCGAATAAATAATGCAATCCTCCGGTAATCTGCAGAGCCCCGAGACCCAGTGAAGTAGCGACGCCAAAAATAGTGGCAATCACCGCTAAAATATCAATGGCCTTGCCCAGCCAGCCGGAAACCAGCCGTTCCCCCAATAATGGAATAAAGGCTGAGCTGATCAGGCCTTTGTATCCTTTGCGAAACTGGAAATACGCAAGCGCCAATCCGATGACGGCATAAATCGCCCATGGATGCAGTCCCCAATGGAAAAACGAATATCGCATAGAAATCCTCGCTGCTGCTGTCGTCCCCCCTTCTACACCTTCTGGAGGAGATAAATAATGGGACAAGGGTTCAGCGACTCCCCAGTATACGATCCCGATCCCCATCCCTGCGCTGAATAGCATTGACAGCCAGGATATTGTGGAATACTCCGGTTCATCTTCGTCGTCTCCCAGACGGATACTGCCAAACCTGCTGAAGGCCAAATAAAAGGTGAAGATCAGGAAAAACAGAGTAGCCAGCAAATAGAACCAGCCGAAATTGTGGATAGAGAACGTGTAAGCGACATTAGCTGTATGGGCCATCTGGTCAGGCGCTACGGCTCCCCATATTGCAAAAATGGCTACGATGGTAATGGCTATTGTAAAAACCATAAATGAACCTCCATTGGTAGTGAATGTGTACAGGTTTTTCTTAAGTATGTGTTACTTCAGCTTTTAGTATGAAACTACCCTTTTAATCATCTAATTTAACATTTTAAAAATTTATCACAATCCTTGAAATCACGGGGCTCAAACCGGCTCGGGAAATTCTACGGAGTGAAGGTTACGCCTTGGCCGTGCGCCGAATGACAGAGCCGTCTGCTGATGCAAGCCAACCATGACCAAAACGCAGAGCAGCGATCCTCCAATAACGGGAGAATCGCTGCTCTGCTCACTTTTTATAGCATTAAGGATGAAGAGAACCGTATAAGAGCATGAATGTCTGGGTCTGGACATCCAGTTCATGAAGCGCAGGTCATTAGATCTTGCCCAATCCGGCATCATCGCCGACTTCTTCATGAGTCTCGATCACGTAATGGACAATGTCTTGAACAGTCGTGTAAGCCACTCCTACGTAGGTGTCGGCGGCGCCATAATAGATGGCAATCCGTCCTGTTTCCGCGTCATTCAGCGTAGCGCAGGGGAACAGCACATTGTTCACGAAGCCGCGTTCCTCGTACCACTCCTCTGGTGTAAGCACAAAATTCTTAGAGCGGTATTTAACTCTCGAGGGCTCATCCTTATCCAGAATAACAGCGCCCATGCTGTATACAAGACCGTTGCAGGTTCCGGTTACACCATGATAGAACATCAGCCAGCCTTCAGAAGTTTCTATGGGTGCCGGGCCACCGCCGATTTTGGTGCTCTGCCACCAGCCTTGTCCACCCTTGGTCATCACATGGCGGTGTTTACCCCAGTACACAAAGTCGGGGCTTTCACTCAGGAACACATCACCAAAGGGAGTATGGCCACTGTCGCTTGGACGGGACAGCATCACGAAATTACCGTTTATTTTTCTTGGGAACAGCACTCCATTGCGGTTAAACGGCAGGAACGGATTCTCCAGGCTGGTGAAGGTTGTGAAATCCTGAGTTGTGGCTACGCCGATTGCAGCTCCATAGAAATCCGTACACCAGATAATGTAATAAGTATCTTCCACTTTGACAAGCCGGGGATCATAGGCATAACGCGGCATATACGGATTACCCGCCTCATCTGTAAACTGTATCGGCTCATCGTCAATCTTCCAGTCCAGACCGTCTGCACTGTGCCCCATCCGCAAGTGAGGACGGGTTGTGTTATCTTCCACCCGAAATACACCAAGGAAGCTGCCGTCATACGCAATAACCGCACTGTTGAAAATACGCGCTACGCCTTTTGCCGGATTGCGTTTGATTACCGGGTTGTCGCTATGTCTCCAGACCGGATTGTCATTGCCGGCAGGTCTATCCTGCCAGGGCATATTGGGCAAATTCTGGCTTGCAGTCAATGTAACTTCTTTCATAAGTGAGATTCCTCCAAGTATTATTATTTGACCGACCCTTGGGCAAAACCGTTATAGATGTATTTCTGCAAGGAGACGAAGGCGATCAGGGTTGGAATAATGGCGATCATGATCGCTGCGCATATCACTTCCCACTGTGAGCCATAGGGACCCTTGAATTTGAATAATGCTGTGGAGACGACCTGCAGACTGCTTTTGGGCATATACAGAAAAGGTGTATAGAAATCGTTGTAGATGTTAACGCCTTTCACGATAATCACGGTTACAATCGCCGGACTCAGCAGCGGCAGAATAATTCTCCAGTAAATTGTCCAGTAGGAGGCTCCATCCAGCATCGCTGATTCGTCCAGGGATTCGGAAATGGAATCCAGAAATTGCATGAAAATATAAACGGCGATAATATCGGTTCCCAGGTACATCAGGATCGGTGCCCAGCGTGTATTGAACAATTCCAGCGAGTTGATGATCTGGAAGGTAGCTACTTGTGTAGTGACTCCCGGAATCAGCGTTGCAAGCAGGAATGCGCCCATAAGCAGCTTGCTGCCTCTGAATTTGAAGCGGGCCAGAATGTAAGCCATCATCGAACCGGTCAGCGTGGCACCGGCGATGGATATAAGCACGATGAACATCGTGTTCATGAAGCCCAGCAGCATATTGCCGTCTACGAAGGCTTTGGTATAGTTGCTGAAATTCAGCCAGTTCTCCGGCAGCGTAAGCGGACCGGTCGAGGCATACTCCTCATTCGTTTTTAAGGAAGCGAAGAAGACAACGGCGATCGGGATCAGTGCCATCAGTGCCCCTAGAATTAAAGTGAGGTATTTGAAGAAGGAGGCGGCGCTGTATTTTAAAGTATGCATAGTTCTTACTTCTCCTCCTTAATCAGAACACGCTGCACAATGGTTACGACAATAACGATTCCCAGCAGCACAACTGCCATGGCTGAGGCAAGACCCAGCTTACTGTATTTGAAGGCCACATCGACAGTCTGGATGACAAAAGTGCCACTGCCATTGGAGCCACCGGTCATGACATACGGAATTTCGAATACACCGATCGCCCCGCTGACCGCGAGGATCAGATTGAGCTGCAGAATGCGTTTGATACTCGGAATAATAATATGTCTGAATTGGTGCCAGCGGTTGGCCCCGTCGATCTCCGAGGCTTCATAGATATCACCGCCGATGGAAGATATCGCTCCAAGGAAGATGATAAAGTTCATCCCCATATATCTCCATACTGATGCAAAAGCAAGTGATATATTGATTAAATGCGGATTCAGCAGCCATTTCTGCTGCCAGGCTCCAAGACCCGCCAGATCAAGGAGGGTATTCAATGTTCCTTCAGGCTTGAAGAAGAACAGGAAGATGAAACCGATGGCTACACCGTTGAGCAGCGTCGGGAAGAACAGAATCCCTTTGAACCAGTTCTTCATCCGGACATTAAAGCTTAGAATGGTGGCAAAATAAAGGGCCAGTCCCATCTGCACAAAGGTGGCAAGGAAATAATATAAGCTTACTTTAAAGACTGCGAAATACTCCGGCTTGGTGAAGATCGTTCTGTAGTTATCGAAGCCGATGTACTCCATATTCTTACTTAATCCATTCCAGCTCGTGAAGCTATACTGGAACATCTTGACTACCGGTAAATACGAGAACGTTAGCAGCAGGGCTACCGGAACTAAAGAAAATAAGAAGATAATTAAAATTCGTTGATTTTTGTAGCTCATGTTGGACAATTTGGGCACTCTCCACACCTCCTGCGTCCTCTTCTATCTATTGAGCTGCAGTAACCTTTGCTCTTGCAGCCTTCCACTTGTCGTTCAGGTCCTTCATGATATCGTCATAGGATTCTTTCCGGTTTCCGATAGCGGCTTCAATGATTACCTTCTTGAAGTCAGGCTGCCAGAGGCCGATTTCAGCTTCTTTATCAATGGCGTCCACCCAGCCCTCTTCCCCGGCCTTTGCAGGCGCAAGTGTGTCGAAGGTAACGTCAGTGCCTGCAAATTGTTTGAGGATTTCAGGAAGCTCTGCGCCCTTAACAGGACTCATACCGCCGCCTTCTGTAGTCGGATAGCCGGATTCATTGATGAACCAGTCCACCCATGCTCTTGCGGCTTCTTTGTTCTTGCTGTGAATGCTAACACCCAGATTATAATCATCTGACAGCGGAACAAGAATCTTGTCTGCATTGGTTGGGAAAGGCATGAAGCCTACATCATCAGGGTTAGTTGCCACTCCTTTGATCTGACCGATGGCCCAAGAACCAAGCATCATCGTGCCAATCTTGCCGTTAGCCAGGTCAGCCTTGGAAGATTCCCAGTCAGTCGTAGTAGGGTCTTCTTCGATCAGGCCGTTCTTGGCAGCATCATACAATACTTTGTACAGATCATAGTGCGGCTGACCCTGTACGAAATTATCATCAGAGGCTACCTGGGTGATGTTGACATAGTCGCGGTCTCCGGCAACCGTAGCCAGATCAGATTCCCATTGTGTCAAGGTCCAGCCGGCTGCATAGTTTGTATACAGCGGAACGGCATCCGTTTTGTCCTTAATACTCTTCAGCGCCGCGGAGAATTGATCAAAGGTTCGCGGAACCTCGGTAATTCCGGCATCTTTAAAAACTTGTTTGTTATAAATCACACCCGAGAAGTTGACCGTAATTGGAATACCATAAGCGATTCCGTCTACAGTGCGTTCTTCCAGTCCGGTATATTGCTGCTCCAGATCAGACATAGCGCCCAGCGGCTCGAAAAACTCAGGCAGGTCTTTGATTGGTACGCTGGTAGGCAACAGAAGCACATCGCCGTAATCACTTGTGCTCATGCGGATTTTTATTTGATCCTCATAATTGGACAGCGCTTCAAAGTTTACTTTGACATCCGGATATTTCTCGTTGAATTTGGCTGCATAATCTTTGAATACGGTATCAACAATGTCTGTTCTTTGTGTGATAACTGTGATATCGCCCTTGATATCCTTAGCGGCATCGTCGTCCGGCGCAGCAGTCGCCTCCGTGTTTGCTCCTGTGCCTCCTGCATTTGTTGCAGCTCCACTACTTGCATTGTTGTTGTCCGATGAACATCCTGCGAACAAGCCCGCCATCAGTGTCAGTGCTGCGAGACTTGTGACCGCTCTCATTTTCGTCATTTCTTTTGAACCCCTCTCATCATTTCAAATCATGAAACAAAAGATAACAAAATGATAACAAAGTATTATTTGTTATCGCTTACAAACACATTATAGTTCGTTTTCACACTCAAAACGATGGTTTCAATTGCTTTTTCTGGTCTTCAATTTGTTATATTTGTTTTTGTTTATTTTCTGAATTTAAATAATATATTAAATGAAAAAGAAGACGCCTTTCGGCGCCTCTTGTCGTTAGAACGATTTTCTAATTTCCTTATGATTAACGATAGTGTATGATGATGTGAACCAAGAGTAGCGAAAATGGCGCGCAGATGCTTATGCTCTGCGCGCCGATTATTTAGGGCAATTATTTCACAATAGGTTTTGGATGAATCCTACGCTAACACGAGGGGAGTTATTATGACTATGAAAAGTCTTTTTGAAATTGATAGTAGTGATTTTAATAGTCAATACGGTGTTCCATTAGATAAGGATTATATAAAACAGGAAGTTTGTTCTGTAAATAATAATAAAATTACTATCAGAAAGATTATTGAGAGTGGTATGGAATATTCGGAATCAACGGAATCAATATTTGATCAAAAAGATGTAGCAGAGGTTATTATATCTAATATAGAAATTCAATTTGCTTTATATCAATTTTACGTTTTTTATAATGGTATAGAAAATAAAGAAGATATTTCAAAAACAAAATTAACTTATGAGCTTTGTTATCCCAAAGAGGAAAGTAAGTTGAATCATATGATATTAATCAATTTGCTTTCGGTCTTCGATTCTGTGAATGTAGTATACAAAAAAGATAAAACTATTGTTGTAGCTACGCTATCAAGCTTTGAGACAAAAATGAAGATTTATGATATATACAAAAGGTTGTACAAAGAATCTCTATTAAATCCATTTATCATATCATTTATTAACGAAAAGGAAATTAATAAATTGGATTATGTCGGAGCTAGCACCAGTATCTATCAATATCAACCTTGTGAAGATGAGTTGAATGCTATTGTCCTGAATAAGAAAGAAATGATTTTTATTCATTTTATAGATCAACAATTGGCACTATCTAATTATTTCCTGTTTTATTGTGTTGGTTGGAATGACTATGATATTGCAATGAGTATGACACTGAAAAAATTAGCCAAATATTTCAGGAAGATATTTTTCACCTCAACCCCTGATCAATTCTTATCTCAGCTCCTTATGATATATAAAGCATAAAGCTCCCCAGAAGCTACAGATAGTATGCTTAGAAGGTTAGCTTTCGGGCTAGCCTTTTTGGTATCAAAAAATTAGAATGTATTGCAAATCCCCCTTATCGTTCCTTCCTTAATTTCCTAATATACTTGTAGGTGATTGCAATTATGATCCCGGCCCCCCTTCGTTCGTACAGCTTCCAACGTTTCAATCAACGTTTTTCGCATACATTTTGCACACGCTTCTTATCCACAGCAGACGGATAATATAATTTCCTATGCAATAAAAAAGAGCTATCGCCCGGAGGGACGATAGCCGCTTTTATAATCTTTGGGTGTCATACCGCATATTTTTTTGAACAGCTTATTGAAATATACCGGATCGCTATAGCCGACTAATTCGGCGATTTCATAGTTTTTGAGCTCGGGTTGTCCGGTGAGCAGCTCCTTTGCTTTGGCGATTCGTATGCCGATCAGATAATCCGTAATCGTCTGGCCTGTCTTGTATTTGAACAGACGGCTTATATAACTGGCGTTCATGCCTACTTTGTCAGCAAGACGCTCCAATTCAAAATTATGGTCATATTCCTTTTCCAGGATGCCTTTGGTTTGTTCAACGACGTAATGCTCCCCGCCCTCTGGAGACACTGGTGCTGCTTCTACAGACTCAGGAGGATTTAACTTTTGCTTCTCCTGTACACTATTGAGCAAATCGTACAATTGGGCCTTCTCTATAGGCTTAAGCAGATAATCCATAATCCCATAACGGATCGCCCGGCGGGCATATTCAAATTCACTGAATCCGCTTAACACGGCAATCGGCAATTGCTTCAAATGGCCTCTTGTTTCTTCAATCAGCCTGAAGCCATCCATTCTAGGCATTTTGATATCCGTAATCAGCAGGTCGAGCTCATCCGGCTTTAGCTCCCGCAGATGATTCCAAGCCTCCAGTCCGTTACCATATGAACCAATTACCTTTACTTCCAGGTCCATTCTGGAAGTGATTTTCTCGAGTCCGCGGCGAATAACTTCCTCATCGTCCGCAATGATGACCTTAATCACCCAAGAATCTCCCCCATTTCATCTTCCGCCATGATGATTGCGCTATCATCATCAATTATAGACTTCCTTTCATGGTTAGCAAATGTGCTGTAATGCTATTTTATAGTCTTGTATTTACTTTACGCAGTTTATCCTTGAAATCACGGGGGAAAAGAGTTATAACTACATTATATTTTGTTATTATATTATAACTATATAATAATAACAAATAATAAATTGTTAGTTATACTATTAATCCGTTAAAGCGAGGTTGCTAAGCATGGTACTACAGAATGAATATATCGGAGGTGTTACCTGGGGATTCATGGGGGTACGGGGAACCTGGGCAAATGCAGACGCAGAGACTTCCATGGAGTTAATGAAAGCGACCACTGCTGCGAATTGGACAGCTATCGCATTTAGTGCGGTTCAAGCCACACCGCAATCGACTGTGATTCCTTACCGGGAGAACCCAACGGTTACCGATGAAGAGATTCACTGGGCTATCCGGAAGGCCAAACAACTGGATCTCAAGGTATGTCTGAAACCCATTGTCAATTGTGCGGACGGGACCTGGCGTGCCCATATCAACTTCTTTGACAAGGATGTTCCTTGTGAACCCAAATGGTCAGACTGGTTCCGCTCATACACCGCCTTCATCCTGCATTATGCGGTGATCGCTGAGCAGAGCGGCTGCGAAATGTTCTGTATCGGCTGCGAATTGGTCATGTCAGACAGACGCGCTGAGCAGTGGCGGGCATTGATTGATGAAGTACGCAAGGTGTACAGCGGAATCCTTACCTATAATTGTGATAAATATCAGGAGGATAATGTGACCTGGTGGGATGCCCTTGATGTCATCACTTCCAGCGGTTATTACCCCCTGCAGGATTGGGAGGCTCAGCTTGACCGGATTGAAGCTGTAGTGAAGCAACATAACAAGCCGTTCTTCTTCATGGAAGCAGGATGTCCTAGCCGGATCGGCAGCGCGGCCGTTCCCAATGACTGGACGCTGAAAGGTGATCCGAGCTCTAGAGAACAAGAACGCTTTTATGAGGAGATGTTCAGGAGCTGTGAAGGCCGTGATTGGGTTCAGGGCTTCATGCTGTGGGACTGGCCGGCACACCTCTACCCGATCGAATCAGCGCCGGAGAATGATGATTACTGCATGTACGGCAAATCTGCAGCAGTTACCATTAGGCAGTACTACCAATCCAAAACCATAATGAATCCCAAGGAGAACCCAAACGAATGAGCATGTTGACGAAAGAATGGCAAAGCAGTTTCGAACATGAGCTTAAGGGGAACATCCTGAAGTTCTGGATGGATCACACCCTGGATGTAAGTAGTGGAGGCTTTGCCGGAGAGATTGACAACCAGATGAATGTCATTGCCGGTGCGGAGAAGAGTCTGGTCCTGAATACACGAATTCTTTGGACCTTTGCGAGTGCTTACAATATGTACGGCACCAAAGATTACCTGGAGATGGCAGAGCGTGCCTATGATTACCTGACCCTGCATTTCACGGATACGGAATATGGCGGGATGTTGTGGATGGTCAATGAGCAGGGAGAGCCTTCCCAGCCAAAAAAACAGATTTATGGTCTGGCTTTTGCCATCTATGCGATGGCTGAGTTCTATAACGCTACCGGACGCCCGGAGGCTCTACAGCAAGCGGTTGATCTGTTCCAGCTTATTGAGAAATACGGATATGACCCCTTGCATAAGGGCTATATTGAAGCACTATCGCGCGACTGGAAGATAACGGATAACCTGAGTCTCAGTGCTAAGGATCTGAATGAGAAGAAATCTATGAATACACATCTGCATATTCTCGAGGCATATACAGGACTATACCGCGTGTGGAAGTCAGAGGAACTGAAGAACAAGCTATACGAGCTGATTGAAGTCATGCTTGATCATATTATTGATCAGGCTGGAGAACACTTCCACTTGTTCTTTGACGAAGAGTGGCATGTGAAATCCGATACCCTATCCTATGGACATGATATTGAGGGCAGCTGGTTATTAGTTGAAGCCGCTGAAGTGCTCGGAGATGAGCGGCTGTTTCAGCGGGTACGCGCTAGAGCGGTCACTATGGCTGAAGCGGTTCTCGCTGAAGGGATAGCCGATGATGGAGGCATCTGGAATGAAGCGGAGAACGGCAGCCTCATCGACAAGACCAAAGACTGGTGGCCGCAGGCCGAAGCTATCGTAGGCTTCTATAACGCCTATCAGCTTACGGGCGATTCCCGTTTCTTGAAGGCTGCTGAGAACACTTGGTCGTTCACCGACAAGTATATTATCGACCACAAGCTCGGCGAATGGTTCTGGGGGGTTGACGAGGATCTGAAGCCGCTGGACCATGCCCCCAAGGTCAGTGCATGGAAATGTCCTTACCATAACAGCAGAGCCTGCTTCGAAATGATCAAGCGGCTTACCCTCAACTTAAAGGAGACGATCTAATGACTATTTTTGAAGAACGTAAACAACAATTAACTGCACGCTATGAGGCATTGATAGGCCGCAGCAATGAGAAAGTCCCTTTCGGCAACGGTATATATGACCGTTATCTCTACCCGCTGCTTACGGCTGACCACGCACCGCTGATCTGGCGTTATGACTTCAACCCTGAGACCAACCCGTATTTCGCGGAACGAATCGGCGTGAACGGTATCTTTAATCCTGGTGCGATTGAGCTGAACGGAAAGTTTTACATTGTGGCCCGTGTAGAGGGCAATGACCGCAAGTCATTTTTCGCTGTTGCCGAGAGCGACAGCGGTGTGGATGGCTTCCGCTTCTGGGATCACCCGGTAGTTCTCCCTGAGACGTCAGACCCGGACGTCAATGTCTATGATATGCGTCTGGTGAAGCATGCCGACGGCTGGATCTACGGCTTGTTCTGTACGGAACGTAAAGATCCTGAAGCACCCCACGGCGATCTTTCCAGTGCTGTTGCCCAGTGCGGTATTACCCGTACCAAGGATCTCAGAACCTGGGAACGCCTTGCTGATCTGAAGACCGGCTCCGCCCAGCAGCGCAATGTTGTGCTGCACCCCGAGTTTGTAGATGGCAAATACGCTTTCTATACCCGCCCGCAGGATGGCTTCATCGACGCGGGTTCCGGCGGAGGCATCGGCTGGGGGTTGTCTGAGAGAATTGAGAATGCTGTCATCACTGAGGAAACTATCATGGATCAGCGCTACTACCACAGCATTAAAGAGGTGAAGAACGGTCAAGGTCCGGCTCCGATCAAAACCGCCAGAGGCTGGCTGCATATCGCCCATGGCGTCCGTAACACTGCAGCCGGACTGCGTTATGTACTGTATGCATTCCTGTCGGATCTTGATGAGCCGAACAAGGTAACGCATGCCCCAGGCGGACACTTCATTGCTCCGGACGGGGAGGAGCGTGTCGGCGATGTATCCAATGTTGTCTTCTGCAATGGTATCATTGCCCGTGATAACGGTGAAGTCTTCATTTATTATGCATCCTCTGACACCCGCATTCATGTAGCCACAACAACCGTTGACCAGCTGCTGGATTATGTTCTGAACACGCCCGAAGATCCTCTTCGCTCGTATGCCTGCGTTCAGCAGCGTATAGCCATGATCGACCGTAATTTACAGCTGAAATAGATTAAAGGCGGGCCATTGTAACTCTAATGGCCCGCCTTTTTTTGAATATGGAATGCTTGATTAGTTCCTCGCTTCCTTCCATTTCACATTCAGTTCATGGAAAGATTGCTCCAAATCCTGCGCAGCAAGCAGTTCCTGAATATAATCTCCTGACCAGAATGACAGCTTTGCCCGGTTGGCCATGTCGATAAAGGCATCGGTCTGGACAGTAGCCTCAATCATTGTGGGATGATAGGATAGAAACTCGCTGTATTGCGGAAGTGCTGGCTCGTCTGAGCTATGTAATGGCAGAAATCCCCAGTTTGTTGTATAGGAGGTCTCGTTGACGAAATAATGAATCCATTTCATCGCCAGCTCTTTATTCTTGCTGAATTTACTGACTCCTATGAACCAATCCGGATTCAAGGCGGCATAGTGGGTAGGATGATTGTCGTAAGGGAATGGGAAAAAGCCGATATCCTCGGGTGCAGCCCCGGCATCAAGAATCTGGCGGATCGTCCAGTTGCCCTGAAAATACATCCCTGCCTCCCCTTTGGCCAGCTTGGTTTTGGAAATCTCCCAGTTGTTGGAGAATAGCTGATCCTCCACATAACCTTTGGCCAGCATCGTTCTGGCAATCTCTATCGCCCTGCCCCATTCATTGTCAATCTTCCAGGGCGCATCCTCCTGCACCATTTCGTTCAGATATTCGGGATTGCCTGTCATATAATTAACCAGATTATTGCCCCATTCCCGCAATGGCCAGACTGCACCATAATTCATATACAGCGGTATGATGCCTGCCTGCTTCAGCTTGGCACTGGCAGCATAGAATTCGTCCAGCGTCTGCGGAACCTGCCTGATGCCCGCTTGCCTGAAGGCCTGCTTGTTATAGACGACTCCGCTGGTTGTAGTACCGGTCGACAGTCCATATCTTTTGCCGCCATAGGTTGCGAAGGTTGTGAATCTCTCTTGTGCAGCGAGCTCCGCATTCAGTGGCTCGAAAAAATAGCTCAGTTCCTTCGCAGGCAGATTAACGGGCAGCAGCAATACATCTCCCGCATCCTTCGTGGACAAGCGGACCAGAATATCAGTGGCATAATTGGATATGCCTTCGAACTCCACGTTAGCCCCCGGGTATTGTTTCTTAAATCCATCGGCATAGCTCCGGAAAGTTCCATTCTCAATCAAATCTATACGGTTGGTCAGCATGACGATGGTTCCGGTCAGCCCGGAAAGAGTCTCGCCTCCGGCTGGAGAAGAGGTGGGCAACACCTGACTGCCGCCGCTGTCACAGCCGCCTGACAGCAGGAGCAGGAGCAGTATGGAATGCATCGGCCAGCGTTTCTTTATACGTATCAAGCAGATTCTCCTCCTTATGTTCTTCCAGTGGTTATGGCTTCTCGTCCCGGCAAAGGGAGAGAAAGAATGACATCTGTTCCTGTGCCAGGCTGACTAAACACCTCTATGCCATAGGATGGACCATAGTGAAGCTGGATACGGTGGTGCACATTTTTCATACCGATTCCGCCATTAATGCTAAGCTTCGGTACTGCTTCATGCCTCAGACTGTCATTGAGCTTGTCCAGCGTCTCTTGTTCCATCCCGCAGCCGTCGTCACGAATATGAAACAGCAGCTTGTGCTTAGTAACTTCACACTTAATGCTTAAATGCATCAGCGGCTTCGAATCATCTAATCCGTGATAGGCGGCATTCTCAATAATCGGCTGAAAGACCAGCTTGATCATGGAGTAGTTATCCAGTTCTTCGGGGACGTCGATCAGTAATACAAACCTTCCCGGATAACGGCAGCCCAGAAGCTCGACGTAATTGCGTACATACATCAGCTCCTGTTTCATAGTGGTGGTGCCGGACCATTCACCAATGCTATAGCGCAGAATCTTGCCCAGAATAGAGATCATGTCGGCAGCCTCTACATCATCGTTCAGCTCTGCTGTCATACGGATCGACTCCAGCGTGTTGTAGATGAAATGCGGGTTGATCTGGCTTTGCAGTGCCTGCAGCTCAACCTTTTTTTTCTGTTCCTCCATCTGATAGATATCCTGAATCAGTTGCCTGATACGGGCGAGCATCCGGTTGAACTGATGGCCTAGAAGTCCTATTTCATCCTTACGATTGACGCGGAACGTTACATCAAGGTCGCCGTTTTGCACTTTTTTCATCAGCTGAATCAATTGGGTCAGCGGCTTCGTCAGAGCAAAGGAGAGAATAATGGAAATCATCAGCGCAACTACAACAATAACCAAGGTAGCAGCAATGGTGGCATTGCGGGTCAGCGTTACTCCGCGGGTCAATTCATCTACAGGAATGGATATAATGACCTTCCAATTCGTCTTGGCAGAGCTTGAATAAATATTCAGCCGCTGCTTGCCGGATATTGTGTCATAAAAGCTTCCGGCTTCACCCTTAGCAGAGCGGTACAGGGTGGAATGTGAAATATCAGTGGTTAGCAGCTTCTGATCGCTGTCATAGATAACCTTCCCGTTCTCGTCAACGATGACGGACGTACCATGTGTAACTTTGTCCAGTTCGGCTACCTGATTTTCCAGATTGCTGATATTTGCTTCAACTGCGATGAGTCCAACCGGATTCCATAGCCCGTCTACAATTTTACGGACAACGGTGAACGCATAACGGGTGCTTTGCAGATTGCTGGTATACGCCTGGGTGCCGAAGAGGAGTGCCTCTCCACTCGAATTCTTTGACTGCGCGCTCCAGAACTTGTAGCTCTGCTCGAGGTCCAGACGGACGCCGCCATCCTTGGCGGAATAGTAGCCATTCCCGTATCCGTCAAATATATATACGGAGTTAGTTCCGCGCTTAATATTGTTAATGAACGAAATATTTCCTTCAATGCCCCGCTGGATCGACAACAGCAGATCGAAGTCACCGGGAGCAGGCTTTGCTGTGCTTCCCCTGCTCTCCGAATTCTTTTGTTCATAATAGTGATTGGAGCGGATCAGGTTCTGCTTGATCTCATTCACATAGGCAGGCATCGAGGAGATTCTTTTCATATCTTCAATGTAGTCGTCAATGGAGTCCATCATCTGATCAATCAGCTTCTCTGAGTAAGCAACAGTGTTAGCCTGTATAGATTCAGAGTAGCTTCGGAAGCTGATTATGCTGATGAATGAGAGTGGAAGTGTAATAATAATCAGGAAGACGAGCAGAAGCTTGCGTTCCATGCCCATGTCCCCGATATAGGACCACCAGCGGTTACTGCGTTGTGCATTCATTTGGTCCTTCTCCTTACTTTAGCGTATCTAACTTTTCATTATAAATAACCTAACAGTTATTATACTTGTTAGCGTAAGGGTATACAAGACTCTATCAGCGCAAAAGAACCCCACATCGTGGGGTCCCGGAGTTGATAATTATTCAGCTAAGGCACAGTAAGGATGACTTATTGTACAGTTACACTATCCACATAAACAGCTGATTGTCCGCTGCTGTTAGAGGAAGCTCCGAACTCAACCCCGACCTCTCTTACATCGGATAGATTAGGAATATTACTGAGTGAAAGTGTCAATGTAGAGCCTGTTGAATGAATAGCTGTAATTCCGCCATCATGCCACGTCCAGCCCGACCCGGTCTTCACATACAATTTGGCTGAAATGCCGTTGCCGATATTTCCCCAGGGTGCGTGCTTTATGGTTGCTTTAAGAATGTTTTTACCTGATAAATTATGATGCCCGGTGTAATAAAGGCTGTGCGAGGAACCGGCGGCTAAGTAGATATCTGCCTTCAGGGAGTTTGTCCCGGCGGCTGTCCATTCATTGGTGACCCAAGGCCCGCCCGATATATTGCTTCCCGACCAGCCCGAGATTCCGGATTCGAAATCATACAAGGTTGTCACTGTTCCTCCCGGTGTTGGGGTTGGGGTTGGTGATGTTGTCGGGGTCGGAGTAGGTGATAGGGTCGGGATCGGTGATGCTGTTGGAGCAGGTGATACGGTCGGAGTCGGAGTTCCCCCTCCGAATACACCACTCAGGATGGATGTGGCCTGGATGCCATAACTGCCGTTTACAACGATGTTGCCGAAGGAGGTAAGTGAATTTCCTGCCCAATCATGGGTCATATCAAGATAGGTCAAGTCACTGCTGTTCCCCTTCCAAGACCAGGAGAGCCAGCCGACCTTCTTCTGCTGGGAATAGCTCATAATCGTTGCTTCATCCACATCCCCATTGGTGTGCTGCCCGCCAAACTCACCAATAATGAGCGCAAGATTCTTGTTCAGCACTTCGTCGATATTGGATTTGACTGTAGCTGCATTGCCGCCGGCATATTCATACATGTGTATAGAGAAAACTGTATTCTTCAATGAATCCGAGTTCAGGACTTCTGTGCCATAATTGATGGCCGAAGCCGGATATTGCCCCCAGCCAGCCGAGTCAACAATGAGGGTATGATTCAGGCCGGCATTGCGCAGCTTGGGGATAGCCTGTTTATAGCCGGCAGCCCATGCCGGTCCATCCCATGTTCCGTACCACTCGTTGGCAATATTGATGATTACGCGGTCTTCTTTGCCGATCAGGGCGCTCTTAATAGCAATCCAATAATTTACGGCATTGTCCAGATCGGTGAGACTGTCACTCCCTGTGGCATCATGCACTTCCAGCACAGCAATCAGTTTATTTTGCTCGCAAAGGCTAAGGATGTTCTGGACAGCGCTTACATCATCTAACGTCCATTTATGACCGTCAGACAATACAATTCGGACCGTATTGGCCCCTGTTTTGGCAATGGCCGGAATTGCGGTGGTTAACTGATCCTTGTACCAGGTATGCGCATGATTGACGCCTCGCATAACAAAGGGTGTACCGGTTGCATCCATTAATTTGGTTCCGCTTACATAAAACCCGCTGGCAGCATGAGCATCTTTTGGAACCAGTCCGATCAGAGATAAAACCAGTAGTAACGCCGTCAATGTTATCGACCACTTGCGTATCACCAATAACCACCTCATGAGATTTTATTTATGTGAACCCTCATATACGAAACGATTGACCTGAACGTTCACCTCCAATTTTAGAATATGAGGGGACATATAGAGTTGCACTTCTTAAGCATGGGTTCACGAGTTTGTTAGTTTATCTGTATTCAATTAGTGATTTATTGTTATATTAGCATAACTTTATTTAGGATTCGTATAACGATTTTATCCTTTTTCCTAATAATCAAAATTATGTATAATACATCGCCGGAATCTTAGGATATCAACCGGATGCAATTAAAAAAGGGCTGTCCCAAAAGCCATGAAATGGGATAGCCCCTTGTTTTACCTATTTACCTGTTTCAGCAAATTGTTTGATCCGGAGGCCCACTTGATCACGAACCCGCTGGAAGACCGCCCACTTCTCCTCCTCTGTACCTTGCGCTTTGGCCGGATCATCGAATCCCCAATGCTCACGTTTCACTTGAGGCGGAGTAACGGGGCATTTATCTGCGGCGTCTCCGCATAAGGTAATCACCAGGTCAGCGTTATTTAGAAGCTGAGGATCTATAATATCGGACGTTTGATCTGAGATATCAATGCCTACTTCGCTCATCGCCTGAACAGCTTTCGGATTCAGACCGTGAGCCTCTATACCTGCACTGTAGACCTCCCATTGCCCGCTCAAGTATTGCTTAGCCCAGCCTTCGGCCATCTGGCTCCGGCAGGAGTTGCCTGTACACAAAAAGTAAATGGTTTTCTTATTCATAAGTCATATCTCCTTTGAGTTTAAAATAGGGTCAACGTTATATATAGACCAAGCAGTGTGATAAACAGCGTAGGGATCGTCAAAATAATACCTGTTTTGAAATATGTCCCCCAGGATATCTTCACTCCTTTGCTTGAAAGAACATGCAGCCACAGTAAGGTTGCCAGAGAACCAATCGGTGTAATCTTCGGTCCTAAGTCAGAACCGATAACATTCGCATATACCAAAGCTTCTTTAATCAGCCCCGAGTTGTGCGTAGAGTCAATGGCCAGCGCATCAATCATGACGGTAGGCATGTTATTCATGATGGAGGAGATCACTGCGGCAATAAAGCCCATCCCCATCGTTGCTGCGAACAGCCCTTGATCGGCAACAGATTGAATAATACCCGCAAGTATGTCCGTCAGTCCCGCATTGCGCAGACCATACACAACAACATACATCCCGATGGAAAAGAAAACAATGGCCCAAGGCGCCCCCTTCACTACTTCCATTGTTGGTACAGCAGGACTTTTCCTTGCCATGAACAGAAAAAAGATCGCGATGACACCTGCCACCACCGATACCGGAATATTTAGAAACTCACTGACAAAGTATCCTCCCAGCAGCACCGGAAGAACAAACCAGGACAGCTTGAACATCTGCTTGTCTTTGATAGCCTCCTCAGGGTTTTTTAGCTGCGAGCTATCAAAGTTTCTTGGAATGCTTCTACGGAAAAAGAGATAAAGCACCAGTATACTTGCCCCTAAGGAAAATACAGTAGGCACTAACATCCGTCCGGTATATTCCATAAAGGTCAGCCCGAAAAAATCAGCCGATACGATATTCACCAGATTGCTTACCACCAGCGGTAAAGACGTAGTATCTGCTATAAATCCGCTGGCAATGATGAATGGAAAAACCTTTTTCTCGTCAAAATTCAGCGCACGGACCATAGCCAGTACAATCGGTGTTAGAATGAGTGCTGCTCCGTCGTTAGCAAAGAATGCCGCTACTATGGCACCCAGAATGATGACATAGATGAACATCCGGGTTCCATTCCCGCTGGCAGCTTTGGCCATATGTAGAGCAGCCCATTCGAAGAATCCGATTCTATCGAGGATCAGCGAGATTAGGATGATTGCAACAAAGGCAAGTGTAGCATTCCATACCATTAGCGTAACGTCCAGAACATCATTAAAGCTGACTACACCGACAAGTAACGCCAGTAACGCTCCGCCGCAGGCAGACCCTCCAATGGACAAATGTTTAGGCTGCCAAATGACAAAAATCAAAGTGACTATAAAAATAAGACTTGCCAGAGCTGCCAAATTAGTTCCCCCATACTAACTCTATATGCCTAACATAATTATATAATTATATACTTATATAATCAACGGTAAAAATGTCATTCGCAACAGATCGCATTAGACGGCTTATTTAATTTCGATAAAAGGATACTAGGTTCCGGTGTGAAATTTAATATGGCCTTAACATGGGGCTTATCTTCAATATTTAAAGAATAATACACCCACTGTCCCCTTTTCTGTTCCTTTACCAATCCGCTGCTTTTCAGTTTTCGTAAATGCTGACTGACGGCTGGCTGAGAAATATCAAAAAGATCCACGAATTCACATACACACCACTCCCGCTCTTTTAGAAGAGTTAGAATCATGAGGCGTGTTCTATCTCCCAGGAGCTTCAAATCTTCTGTGAGACCAATTATTTGTTCCATTTCTAACTCTCCTCTCTCCGTATATAAGACGATAGTTATATTCTAAGACCTCTATGATCAATTATCAACTAAGTCTAATAAATATTTGCAATTTGCAATTAATTACGATATAACTAGTTCAAAGAGGTGAAGCTAATGGAAACCCCACGGGAATTATTCCAAATTATGACCCGGCGTTTAGGATTGCTTAATAAGGACTGCTGCAGTGTAGGCGGATGTAATCTTTCCGCGGCCCAAAGCCACCTGCTGTACGAGATTGATCGAAGCCACAATCCCTCTATGCAGCAAGTCGCCGATACACTTGGCACTGATATTACAACCTTCAGCAGACAAGTACAGTCTTTGGTGAAAATGAATTTGGTTAACAAGACACCTGATCCCACAGATCGAAGAGTCTATAACCTGTCCCTTACTCCTGAAGGAAAAATGGTAGCTACAACCATTGATCAACAAATGAATGAGTACCTGAATGAAGCCTTTTCACATATGAGTGAGTTTGAAGTAGAGACTTTACTGCGATCCATTAAGCTTTTCAATGAAGCCATGGGGAAATCCAGCAAATGCTGCGCACCTGTAAAAGGGTGAATTCTCTTGTCTTATATTTGCAATTTGCAAGTTATTCCACTATACGAGGAGTGTTACATTATGAGCAAACTTACAAATGACCAGATCCGCCAGAATGTACGGGGGCGTTACCAGAAAATTGCTGTAAAAAAGGTCGAAGCTGCCTCTTCCTGCTGTGACTCCCCTGCTGAATTTGACGCGATATCCGCTAAGCTGGGTTATTCCAGCGAGGATCTGTCTGCAGCTCCAGAAGGCGCAAATTTGGGCCTTGGATGCGGTAACCCTCAGGCTATCGCTGAACTGCAGGCGGGTGAACATGTTCTGGACCTCGGGAGCGGCGGTGGATTCGATTGTTTCCTCGCTTCCCGTCAAGTAGGTGAGCAAGGCCATGTGATCGGTGTGGATATGACACCTGAAATGATCAGCCGTGCAAGGGATAATGCTATTAAAGGAAAATTCAACAACACGGAATTCAGATTGGGCGAAATTGAACATCTCCCCGTCGCTGACAATTCAATAAACGTGATTATCTCCAACTGCGTGATTAACCTCTCACCAGACAAACAGCAAGTATTCCGGGAGGCCTATCGTGTCCTCCAACCAGGCGGCCGTCTGGCTATCTCCGACATTGTAACTACAGCAGAACTTCCACCTGAGATCAAAAATGATCTGGACGAATACTATTCAGGTTGTATCTCCGGAGCTTCTTCCATCGCTGATGTAGAGCAGATGCTTCGGGAAAGTGGCTTCTCTGAGATTAGTATTGAGCCCAAAGACGAATCCAGAACATTTATCAAGGACTGGGTTCCCGATGCGAACGTTGGCCAATACATTGTTTCTGCTGTAATTAAGGCGAGAAAGTAATCATGGGGGGGGAAGTTCAAATTGATCCCTTCATTAACTGTTCGTCCGGCCGCTTCAGAAGATACAGAGAGTATTCTTCATATCTATAATCAGGGGATTGAGGACCGGATCGCTACGCTGGAAACGGAGACGAAAGACTCCTCCTATATGAAGGCGTGGTTCAACGATCACCAAGGCCGCTTTAGCGTTTTGGTAGCGGAACGAGAGAGTGAAATCATTGGCTGGGCTTCCCTGAACCCGTACTCCCATCGCTGCGCCTATAGCGGTGTTGCTGACCTATCGGTTTACATTGACCGCAGCTATCGCGGGCAGGGTGTAGGTAGTTTTCTCCTTGAGTCCTTACACAAGATAGCCAAGGGAAACAGCTTTCATAAAATTGTTCTCTTTACTTTTCCGTTCAACCAAGGCGGTCAAAGCTTGTACTTCAAAATGGGTTATCGGCAGGTTGGTGTTTTTGAGAAGCAGGGGATTATGAATGGAGAGTTTATTGACGTGATGATTATGGAGAAACTGCTTTAGATTGAATTAACATATAAAACCGTGGGAACTCTGGGTTTCCCACGGTTTTATATGTTATATCCTAGCTATTTTACAATTATCACCGGATATTGAACCAATTTCATAACCTTAAGACTTACGCTGCCCATTATCATTTCCTGGAGCGTATTCAGCATATGCATGATGCTATCGCGGTTATATCGTACGATAAAAGAAAAGATGCGTAATATGCTTCGTGATCTTTCTCCCGGTTATGATTATTAGAGGGAAGGACTATATTCCTCATAGGATAGAAAGATATGTTCACGTGTTAGCGAACCATGTTCGATAATCGCCTTGCGCTTGGCTTTAAGAACAATTTGTTCAATGTCTGCGAAGCTGCATCCGGCTAGGTGTTCACACACTTCCTCAGTCAATCCGTGTTCACCTTCAAAACCGTTGATTAATAGTTCAATATATTGACGTCTGCTGAATTCATCAGGCAGCGAGTAGGTCATTTTCGTATCGAATCTTCTCCAGATCGCCCTGTCCAGCTCATTCTCTAAATTGGTTGCTGCTACAAAAATACTGCTGTCGCCAAAATCATCCAGACATTGCAGTAACGTATTGACCGCCCGTGCCATTTCTTTAACCTCATCGTTACTCTCTCGTGTTCTGGCAATCGCATCAAATTCATCCAAAAATAGAACACAAGGCGTTGCTTTGGCATACTCGAATATCTTCCGGATATTGCTTCCGGTCTCACCCAAATGGCTATGGATAATCGCATCCAGCCGAACCAATATAAGGGGAAGCTCCAGCATTTGAGCCATGTAGAATGCGGTTAGAGTTTTCCCGGTACCCGGCGGCCCGTACATGACAACTTTATTGGGAATGGGTACGCGGTGCTCCTCAAAGGTTTCCCTCATCCCTAGGATGGTTATAAATTCTTCGACAATCTTTCGGTTCATCTCGGGCAATACAAGGTATTTAACCTTCCTAGCACATTCTTTGGGTGTATAATACGTCCCCATATCTATTCCTTTTGCTCTAGGAAGACGCTGATTATTGCTGTTTTTATTCATTCGTGTGTAGCTCCTTAACTTTTCATCAGTATTGATCGTGTTTAATCGTAATAATTACGCTTTGAATCATCATACTTTCTTTTCGTTTAAAATGTCAACCAGCAGCACACAAAAAAGAGCCTATTAGTTTATAGGCTCTTTCAAGAAGTGATTACTTCAATCTCCAACCCTCTGCTCCTTGCTGCAGACTCCACAGATTGGCATAAATGCCGGGCTCCTGCAGCAAGTCATCATGTTTGCCCTGCTGGACAAGACGGCCTTGATCAAGAACCAGGATCTTGTCCGCATTCTGAATGGTCTTCAGTCGGTGTGCAATCAGAATGACGGTCTTATCCGCAACGAGCTCGTTAATCGCCTGCTGAATTGCTGCCTCGTTCTCCGGATCGAGTGAGGCCGTAGCCTCATCAAGCAAGACAATGGATGCATTCTTGAGCAATGCCCGGGCAATGGACACCCTCTGCTTCTCTCCGCCCGATAAGGTAGATCCTCCTTCACCTACCGGAGTATCATAGCCTTGCGGAAGCTTGGATATGAATTCATGACAGCAGGCCCGTCTGGCGGCTTCCTCGATCTCTTCCTGAGTTGCTGCCATATTTCCAATACGGATATTATTTCCAATCGTATCCTGGAAGAGATAGACATCCTGGAAGACCATGGAGATATTCTCCAGCAGCTTCTCCGGGTTTATCTCCCGGATAGATAATCCGCCAATGGAGATTCTTCCGTGCTCCACCTCCCAGAATCGGGCAATCAGCCGTGTGACCGTACTTTTCCCGCTTCCTGAGGGTCCGACAAGTGCAGTAATTGTATTAGGGGCTATAGTGAAAGAAAGATCCTGCAGCACCGGCAACCCAGCTTCGTATCCGAAGGTCACTGCATCGAATGCAATATCTCCGGACGGCATGTCACTTCTTGTCCCCTGCATAGGCTTCTCCTGTTGAACATCCATAATTCGTTGAGCACTGTAAGCAGAATATCTAATTTCACCGTAATTCATCAACACAGCAGTCAATGGTTCGAATACCTTGGTTCCAATTAAAAGAAATAACAGAAAGACAGGTAGCGACAGCGTCCCCCCCGCGAGAAGATAACTGCCCACAAAAATCATGATTGTTAATCCGGATCGGGTCAGCAGCATCGCCCCCATGATCAGCGGTCCCATAATCCCTTCTAGCCGGATGGAAGCCCTCTTCAGCTGATCGAAGGACAGGCGAAGCCGTTCAAACCGCTTCCCGCCCATATTATGTGCCTTAATCTCACGGATACCGGACAAATATTCCTGTAAGCGGCTGGCAGCCTCATTTTTGGCCTCGACATGATTGGCGCTTAATCTGGCCTGCAAAGAATCTGTCATCCATAGCAGCAATGCCCCCAGCGGAATCGCGGCAAACATGGCGAGTGCCATTCTCCAATCAACGAATAGAAGTCCTGCGAGTGCCAGCAGAGGTAGAATAACCGCACTGATTAACTGCGGGACATTATGAGAAATCGTTTGTTCGACCTGTCCATAGTCACTTAACAGCAGATTCGTAATATCCGCCGGATCCCGTCTGCCGAAGAACCCGAGCGACAGATGGCGAATATGCTCGGCGAGCGTCAGACGGCCTATCGCAGACAAGCTGTAAGCCGCTTTATAGGTTTTGTTGTATAGAAAGGCGTAGGCTGCATATTCAACAGCAAACCAGAGAAGCAGAATGATACTGACGAGCCACATCCTCCGGATATCCAGTGGACTCCCCGGATTTGCAAATGACATATATAGTGTATTGAACATATCCACTAGCAGTGCTGCCGGAATTACTTTGGCAATCCCATCCAATAGAGCTGCGATGGCGGATGACCACAAGCTGCGCGGCTGGCCGCCTGATATATTATAGAAGTAATTATTCATGGCCCGTCCCCTTCTTCTCTCCGCCTAATTGCCATACTGCTGCACTGATGTGAGCCTGCCACATTTTTTCGTATAGCCCCATCCGGCTGCGTAATTCATCATGCGTTCCCCGCTCCACAATTTCTCCTTGCTGCACGACAAGAATCTGTTCTGCTGAACGTATGGTTGAGAGGCGGTGAGCAATGATCAGTACGGTTTTTCCTTTTACTAATTCAACCAGACCCTGCTGAATTTTATGCTCATTCTCGGCATCAGCATAAGCCGTAGCTTCATCCAGCACAAGAATCGGCGCATTCTTGAGCAGCGCTCTGGCTATAGCGATCCGCTGCGCCTCTCCTCCCGATAGATAAGTTCCACCTTCACCAATTTTGGTATCATATCCATGCTCCAGCCGTTCTATGAACTCATGGCAGCAAGCGATCACAGAAGCATTGATGACCTCCTGTCTGGAAGCCGTTGTATTCCCCATACGGATATTCTCTTCGATTGTATCGTAGAACAGATGTACATCCTGGAATACGAAGGAGACCGTCTCCATAAGATTCTCAGTCCCCATATCACGAACAGGAATATTTCCTATAGTGATTGTGCCTTCCTGGACATCCCAGAAGCGTAGAAGCAGGTTGGCTATTGTAGACTTTCCTCCTCCGGAAGGCCCTACCAGTGCGGTCATCTCACCGGCTTTGGCTGTAAACTGGATGTCCTTCAAGACAGGCTTGTAATTCTCGCTGTCCTGCTGTTCATAAGCAAACGAAACATGCCCGAAGGAGATATCGTAAGAATCAGGGATTTGAGGATTTAACGGTTCAGCCACAATATTTTCTGCGAACACAGCCTCGATCCGCTTATTGCCCTCAATGATCTCCCGGAGTCCGCTGCCCAAATGCAGCAGCTTCAGCATGGGGGCTGACAGGCTTGGCGTAATAATCAGAAACAGGATAAAGGTTATTGCAAATGCCTGTTCACCCGAGTGGCGACTGACCAACAGTAAACCTATGGGTACAACAAAAGAAAACAGCGAACTTACAGTGACAAAAAATAAACTGTAGGATGTCTTGCACAGGTCAGTGATTCTTAATGAAATATCACGATATCTGTGCACTGCTGTCCTGAAAGTCAAGAAGGAATCCGCAGTGATACCAAATACTTTGACAGCCGGCATGCCTCTGACATATTCCACTGCCGTAGCATTCATCTCTTCCACTGCAAACTGAAAATCACGATAGGCTGTACGTCCCTCATCGCTGGCAAACATGCGTGCCTGCATCCAGAAGGCGAAGCTCATGGGAATCAGCAGCACCAATGCCATACGCCAATCCAGCCAGAACAGGTAACCTGTTAGAAGCAGAGGTATAATAATGGCACTGATTAAATCAGGTAGCTGATGAGCAATAAATTTCTCGATCTTTTCTACACTGACTTCGATAATTTTCTTGAGTTCACCTGTCGCTGTTTTGGTATGATAGCCCATCGGAACTTTCGCCGCGTGATCAGTGAGACGGACACGCAGTGTATACAGAATATTGAAAGCTGCAATATGGGAGCTCATCCCGCTGATATAAAAAGTGATCAATGCGACTATCATCGCTACAAATACGAACACCCCCCAGAAAAGCAGCATATCCTTATCTATTTCAGTTGGCTGTCCTGCATGTATCAGCAGTTCCTCGATAATCTTGTAGACAGCAACAAAAGGTGCCAGCTGCAAAAAGCTTGACAATACAGAAAAGAAGCTTGCTGTAAAAAGCAGACCTTTTTTCTCTCCGGCAATGCTGATTAATCCTGATATTTCCGACTTTTGTTTCATGGAATACCCCCTAGCCTTCTATACAATTTATAGTCAATCTGTTCTTACAGCTAACCTATAAATATTCTCATGATAGCCGGGCGCCATAAACCCCAAATCGGGATTACTTATAGTATTAAAAGGATCATTGCTGATAATTACCTTTTTTGAAGTATTGAGAGGGAGTCACACCATATTTCCGCTTGAATTTCTCTGTGAAGTGGCTGGGCTTCTTAAATCCGCACATCACGGCGGCTGTTGTTATATTGCAATCGGCCGTCTCGAGAAGTTGATAGGCCGCATCAAGTCTGCGTTCAATGATATAAGCGTGAACGGAGCTGCCGAATAGTAGCTTAAAGCCCTTCTTAAGTTTGAATTCATTCAGATAGATCTGTCTGGAGAGTTGTTGCAGACTTGGTGCAGACAGGTAATTCTGGTCCAGGATCTGCTTAGCCTGCATTAAAGCATCTATATCGGATCTGGACATTTGAGCTGTGACAGTTTGAGAGCGGCCGGCTTCATGTAAGCAAACCGCAGTTAACTCCAGAACCTTCCCTTCAAGGTAGATTCGTTTAAGATCCTCCTCATAGTCGCAGCTGGAAATGTCTATTAGAATCCGGTTCACTGCTGTGGTCATCGGATACATTTGAAATGGCTGGACTGAACCGCCGTATACTGTTTGCATGATAGACTGAAGCTCATGGCGTTTAGCGAAGCTTGAAGACATTTTCACAGTGATGCCTTGAATGTGGCTCCCTGCATGATACCGGCCCATGCTTGTTGAGGGCTCGTGCCCGAATATTGACATTTGTCCCCCGTTTAACGTATACGTCTTGCGCGAATCCTCTTCTGTCCAATCAATGGGATCCCCAAGGCAGAAGCTCCACTTCATGCTGTTATCCTGCTCTCTACTGCTCATCTCAGTCCTCTCATGCACATACATATCGCAGGAGACTATTTCAATAGAAGAATTGACCTTAATCCGTTCCCAGAAGCCCTGTCCGATATTCTCAGGAACGTTCAACCTTTGCTGCATAAGGGGACTATGGCTATATAACCTATTTAATCCTTCAGTGAGAGGACAGATTGGAGAATGTAGATTTGTAATTTCATACCATTCAGACGAGTTATTCATTGTATTCTCCCCAATCGCTTCTTAATCATATAATCGTAATGAGAATTATTATCATTGTCAATCTTTTTGGTATAGTCCTTCCTGCCTCTAACCGGATCGCTTTTACCCAAAAACGGATTAAACGATAAGATGGCGGTAAAAAGGGTTGTTATATATGATAGCTGCCATATAATAATACGTAACGATTACGATTTAATCGCGGGTTGTATACTCTTTGTCCAATATCACTCTCCAGAAAGGTGTAAATGATGGCTATCGCATTGCTTAAACGTATTCCCTCACTGCTTATTGTGTTGTTCGGTGTAACGGTCCTCACCTTCTTTATGTCAGCACTCTCTACAGTTGACCCTGCTGAAGCCTTCGCCCGGCGCACCTTATTGAATCCCACGCCTGTACAAATCGCTGACATTCGTCAGGGTATGGGGCTCGATCAGCCTGTATATCAGCAATACCTGAATTGGCTGGTCCACTCCCTTACAGGAGACCTTGGAGAATCGCTCTTAACCAGAAATGCAGTCAGCAGCGATATCGCTGATAAATTGCCTATGACATTGAGCCTAGTTGCTGCATCCATGTTCTGGGTCATTCTTTTGACGATCCCGGTCAGTATTTTTGGTGCTCTGAGAAAAAACAGCTTTTGGGATCATCTGATTAGCGGTTTTACCATTCTAGGTATTTCACTGCCAAGCTTTTGGCTGGGCTTCTTACTATTACTTATATTTGCTGTTACATTTCCTATTTTCAGCGTGGTAGAATCCGGGAGTATCAGAAGTTTCATTCTCCCCTCTTTGTCGCTTGCTTTGCCGATTGCTGCTTCCACCATCCGATTGTTCAGGGCCACTCTTCTGTCTAATCTCAATAAGGATTACGTCCTGTATGCCAAGGCAAGAGGCCTTAGCATGCGGACCATTATGTGGAAACATGTGCTGAAGAATTCTCTGCCTCCGCTGATTACATTATTCAGCCAATACCTTGGTTATATGGTTGTGGGCAGCGCAGTGGTCGAGAGCATTTTTTCCTGGCAGGGGATAGGTACTCATTTGGTAAATGCCATTATCGCCCGGGATTTACCGACTGTTAACGGATGTGTACTGGTCATTGCAGTTATTTTTGTCATCAGCAATATATTTGCAGATATGTTCAATCTGGCACTGAATCCACGATTAAAGTTTGGAGGGAACACCCCTGCATGATAAAGCGTACGTTCACAAATAAGCAGGCGCTGCTTGGCATAACCATTATAATCGCACTGACTCTGGCAGCAGCAGCGGCGCCGTTACTCTCTCCGCATGATCCCAATCAAATTGATGTGCTGCATAAATATTTACCAGCCAGCTCAGAGTATCCTCTTGGAACGGACCAGCTTGGAAGGTGCGTATTCTCAAGACTCTTGTATGGAGCACGTTATTCCCTTGGTATAGCTGTACCAATGATGCTTCTTCTGGGTGGAATCGGCATCGTTCTTGGAACGGCAGCCGCTTACATAGGCGGGAAGGTGGAACAGTGCTTTTTGATCATCTGCGACATCTTCATGGCCTTCCCGCCTCTGGTAGTAGTGATGTCGCTGGTGGGTGCATTGGGTGAAGGAATCAGCAATATCCTCTTGGCAATATTGTTCTCCATGTGGGTATGGTTCGCCAAAATTGTGCGGACTTATGCGGGTATGGAGATGAGTAAGGATTATATTACAGCTTCCAGAATTGCCGGGTGCAGCGATGCACGGATCATTTTTTATCATGTGATTCCTAATATATTCCCGCAATTTATCGTCTACTTAAGCACTGGCATCGCTTCGCTTATTCTGATGGTATCCAGCTTTTCTTTCCTTGGACTAGGTTTTCCAGCCGGCACACCGGAATGGGGGGCCATGCTCAGCGAAGCAAGATCAAGCGTCTATTCTCATCCCTTGCTTCTCCTGTATCCGGGCTTGTGCGTACTGCTGGCAGCGGCTGGCTTCAATCTCTTCGGGGAGGCACTTAGAGACATTACCACACCAGAGGGGGCAGGCGAATGACTACTCTGCTAGAAGTTCGAGACCTTGCTATTGAACTCAGAGGCACCCAACAGCCAATTGTTAAGCATTCCAGCTTCAGCTTGAAGCAAGGCTCTACTCTTGCAATTGTTGGGGAGAGCGGAAGCGGCAAAAGTATGACCTGTAAAGCGATCATGGGTCTGCTCAATCATAAAATGTTCAATATATCGGGCAGCATCCGTTACCTTGGAACTGAACTTATCGGTCTGGAGGAACGTCTGCTTCGTTCCTTGTGTGGCAGCAAAATTGCGATGATTGTCCAGAACTCTATGACTGCATTTGATCCGGCTTCCAAAATCGGTGCACAAATCATCGAAACTCTTCAGGTCCACCGGAAGATGACCAAAGCGGAGGCTTATGCGCTCGGGCTTGCTGCCCTGGAGAAGCTTAACCTCTCACGCTGTGAACAACTGATGAACAGTTATCCGCATACTTTAAGCGGCGGCATGCTGCAGCGTATCATCATTGCCTTGTCATTAATCCTTGAACCGGAAATTATTATTGCTGACGAGGCAACCACGGCACTGGATGTCCGCAACCAGGGGATCGTTCTGGATGAGCTTGACAGCATCAAGCAAAGTGGGATCGGCCTGATTCTGGTTACCCATGATTTCGGAGTAGCCGCCAGACTGGCAGATGAGGTCATCGTAATGAAGGAAGGATTGATTATCGAAACTGGCACAATCCATGAGGTCTTTACCTCCCCCGGGAATCCGTATACTCAGGAACTGCTACAGGCTAGTCTGCTGAAAAGGGAGGTGAAACTGTGATTACTATCCGTAACCTGCATAAGCAGTACACCGTCAAAGATAAATCAAGGAAGCGCATCGCTGTCAATGCCGTCAATCATATCTCACTCACTCTTCAGGATGACACCGGCTACGCCCTGATTGGCGAGAGCGGCAGCGGCAAAAGCACATTGGCAAAAATGCTTGCGGGAATAGAAACGGCTACGAGTGGAGAAATATGGCTGGATGAGATTAATTTAGCTTCATTGAAGGGTGAGGCGCTTCGGAGGAAACGCTCGGAATTCCAGCTGGTGCTGCAGAATTCTCAAAGCGCTCTCGACCCAAGACGGACGATATATAATTCTATCGCTGAACCGCTTCGCTGCCTGGGTCCCCAGGATACTCCAAGGGAGCTGGAACGAATACAAGAGCTGGCCTATAAGGTTGGATTGCCTGAAGCTCTTCTGACTCGCCTCCCGCATGAGCTAAGCGGGGGTCAACAGAAGCGTGCCTGTATCGCGCGGGCGATAAGCATATCTCCGAAGTTCATCATTTTTGATGAATCTGTCAGCGGGCTTGATGTCACAGTCAGAAAGCAAATTCTTGATTTGATTGTGCGGCTAAAAGAAGAAGAAAAAAGCACCTTTCTCTTCATCACCCATGATATTGATGTAGCCTTATATCTCTCCAGTAATATCCTGGTCATGAAAGAGGGTTCGATTGTGGAGCAGCTTAACAATGCGGCTTCGTATGATGATTTTCAGCATGAATATTCTAAACTGCTTATAGCCGCACTTCCGCTTCAAACACATCCAACGAACATAACTAAAGGGGAATGAACATGTTTAAAAAAAGGATACCGGTTATATTGTCAATGGTCATACTTGCTGTTATTCTCGGAGCTTGCAGCTCTTCTGCCAATACTGAAGCGAATACTCTATTGGCAAGTAATGCTGCAGCTGGTTCGGCAACCAGTGAAATCACACTTACAGAGAGTTGGGACTTCTCCAATGGGTTCTACCCGGTCATGACTCCGGAACGAAGTACCAACTACGGAATTATGTATTATGCAGTCAATTTTTATGAGACCCTGGTGAATTATGAAGATGGTAAATTCACGCCCGGTCTCGCAGAATCCTGGGACATTTCACCAGATGGCCTGGTGTACACCTTTCACCTGAAAGACAACGTTACATTCTCCGATGGAGAAGCGCTTAACGCTGAAGCCGTGAAGAAGAATCTGGAGGCAATCCCTGTCCTTCTGGGGAGCTATAATGGATCTTATGGAACAACCAGTACGCTATTTGACAAGATAGTCGCAGTTGAGCCGCTTACGGTAGAGGTACATTTGAAGAATGCTTATTACGGGGTGCTCAAAGACTTAACTATGATCAATCCGATGGCTATGGTCTCTCCTAACGCTTTCAAGGAAGATGGTACACTTGACGATGAATTGCAGACGGCCACTTTGGGTACAGGCCCTTACATGTACTCCGGCGATACAGATGGTACTACTTATACCTTCGTGAAAAATCCTGACTATTGGGGTAAGGAGCCGGAAGTAGATCAATTCCATGTGAAGGTGATTGCTGATAATGACGCGAAGCTGCTCGCATTACGCAGCGGCCAGGTAGATCTAATCGTAGGGGCGGACAAGATATCCTATGACGCATACAATGAGATGAAAGCAGCGGACGGCTATGGAGCCATAACCTCTGATGCCGTGTCGTACACTCGCTTGCTCGGGTTCAATACTTCTCAAGCCCCTTTTGATGATCTGAATGTCCGTCAAGCAGCTAGTTACGGGATCGACAAGCAAAGACTTAGCGAGAGTCTTTTCTCCGGAATTGAGGTGAAGGCAGACAGAGTATTCGACCAGTCTATGCCATATACGAATGTAGAATTATCTCCTTATGATTATGATAAAGCGAAAGCCATTTCTCTTTTGGAACAATCCGGCTGGGTCGATCATGACGGTGACGGAATCCGTGAAAAAGAGGGTGTCCCGCTACACGGTTCCATTCTGTATACAACCGGCTCTTCTCTTATGGACGATTTGGCATTGGCGCTCACCTCGCAGTTCAAGGAGCTGGGTATGGATGTTAAGGTTAAAGGTATGGACAGAATGGCTTATTATGCAGAAACGATGAAGAATGATTTCACCATTATTCTGAACCAGACGTACGGTCTTACCTATGATCCTTATACTTTCATCAGTAATATGAACGCTTCATTAAAAGTAGACAACTTTGCAGCTCAGGCACTCTCTCTCGTACCTGATGGTGACCAAATTATCGAATCATTGTATAGTATGTCTGATGATACAAAAATCCAGGAAACCTACGATTTCATTCTGAAGGAAATTCATAATCAAGCGATCTTCCTTCCGCTCTCCTTCGTGAAAGAGCTTGCGGTTTACAATAGTAAAAAGATTAATTCTTACAGCTTCAATGGACAACCTACCAGCGTGGACATTACTAAGGTTGAGCTGATGAAGTAATGCTAATATACTTAACAAACAAAAAAAGCAGCATTCTCATTAAGAGAATTGCTGCTTTTTAGGTGCTCACTATGGCCGGCAGTCATACCGTTCACTCCGTTAACCAGAGCTTCTGAATCTCTCACCTTGCTGTTTATAGATAAAGAATAATAACGCGCCTCCCAAGAATGAACAAATAAGATACACCCAGGTATAGGATAATATATCCGCAACCGGACCCATAATCACTCCGCTCAGCGATACGCCGAGATCGGCCATAGCAATAAATAAGCCGATAAGCACATTCCGGTTATTCTCCGGGAGCACGAACGTCAAATAAGTTGTTAAGGTCGGGTAAAGCATGGCCTGGGCTAATCCCATTAATACAGCACCGCTATAAAAGACTGTGAATCCTCCGATAATAGATAACCCTGTGCATAAGGACGCCGCCGTGAGTGCGAGAATAATCCAAGTTACAAACACAGGATGCCATCGTCCGTCCGAAGGAATCTTTTTCCGCAAAAAAAACCGTGCCGCGACAATCGTCGCCGCCTGTAGCATCAAATATACGGCTGCACTGCCATAATTAATCTGAGCTGCGTACAAGGGTATAAAGGTTGTGACTGCACCAAACACAATAGAGGATACCAGCATTAGTATACTGCAGCGGAATAAATGTGGATTCATGAACAGTTGGGTAAACGAACCCCGCATGCCGGTTCTCTGAGCAGCCGGCCGGTTATCCGCCTCCGTCTTCATCGTGGCTCTGAAGCCTACAGCTCCAGTAAGGACAGCCATTCCGATAAGTGTTATTGTAAAAACACTCATTTCCCCGGTTTCCCAGATATTTATAGCCAGTAAAGGACCTATTACGCCGGGCATCGATGCACAAAGCGAATACATGGAAATGCCTTGTGAGCGGTCTTTCTGCGGTAAGGCATCAATTATGCCCAGCTGCAGCGACATGGAGAAGAAAGCTGTACAGGCCCCTTGCAGCATCCGGGCGATGAAATATCCGCCTAATCCGGTGAAGGTATACAGAGACAAGGCTAATCCGTTTATCACCAAAATAACACGCAGTACTTTAACCGGACCCAGCTGATGAATCAACTGGCCGGCCCAGGGCCGTAGAAACATGGTCGTAAACAAATAGGCTCCCATAACAAGGCCAATGGTTGAGTTACTGGCGCCCAGGGACTCTCCCTTAAGAGGGATGATTACATTAAGAATAGAGTTTGCACTGAAGTATAAGAGAGTCAACAGATACAGGCGCAGAAAGGGCCAGGACAGGGCTCCCTTCACAGTATTCTCTCCTTCCGGTTCTCAAGATCAACGCTGCGCTCTTCACCAGGGCCGGCTAAGCGTAAAGCCATCCGAAGCATGTCTTTGGAATATTCAGACCGGACATCGGTTAATTGGTGGGCAGACACGATCTCCTCGATTTGTCCGTTACGGACAAACATCAGGCGGTCACACAGATAGACTGCTGCCTGAATATCGTGGGTGATGAAGATATAGCTCATCCCGTACGATTCCTTCAGCTTCTTAAGCAGTTCAAGCACTTGAAATTGAACGGAAGCATCAAGTGAGCTGACTGCTTCATCCAGCAGAATGCATTGTGGCTCCGTCGAAACGGCTCTGGCAATACACACCCGCTGTGCTTCACCTCCAGACAGCTCATGGGGATATTTCTTGCGGTAAGAAGAGTCCAGTCCCACCTGACGCAGCAGGAGATCAATTCTCTCTTCGACTTCACTGCCCTTCTGTCCCGACAGCTTAAGGGGTTCAGTCAAGGCTTTCTCAACAGTGTAATAGGGGTGAATCGAAGAAGTGTAATCCTGGAATACTGCGCTGATCTTCCCCCTTCTGCCTGCCCGCTCACCTATGCTTATTCCTTCGAATTGAATGGTCCCGCGGTCAGGCTTCTCAATGCCAAGCAGCAAACGCCCCAGGGTAGACTTACCGCTCCCGCTTTCGCCAATAATCCCTAATACCTCGCCTGCTTCTAATGTAAAGCTGATATTGTGTAATACCTTCTTGCTTGTACGGGAGAACAACTCCCCGCCTGCATAGGATTTCTCCACCTGATCAACGGTCAACAAGGTCTAAGCCCCCCATCCTGCTGCTAAAATGTCGGTTCAGCACCTGCTTGGCTTCTATTAGATGTCTGGTATATTCATGTCGGGTATTCGAAAAGATATCAGCTGCACTTCCACTCTCCAGAATCTCGCCGTCCTTCATGACCACAATGTCGTCAGCGATCTGCTTCACTATGCCTAAATCATGTGACACAAAGATCATGGAGCAGCCTGTGTTTGACCGTAAGGAAATCAGCTGTTCCATCACCTCAAATTGTGAAAGGGTGTCCAGGGCGGACGTAGGCTCATCGGCGATAATCAGCGTGGGCTCAAGAACAATCGCAAGCGCAATCATCATCCGCTGCAGCATCCCTCCCGAAAGCTGATGCGGGTATTTATTCATGAGGGCAACCGGATCTTTAAGCATGACGCTCTCCATTGCTTTGGCCATCCTGGACGTGATATCGCTCGGGTTCCAGCCATAGTGCTGTTGCAGTGTCTCTTTGAAATGACTTCCAACTACGCTTGAAGGGTCAAAGGCCCGCATGCCGTTCTGCATAATCAGACACAGCTGCCTGCCTCTTTGCTTCCGCATTTCCGCTTCGGAAAGCTCAGCGAGATTAACCCCGTTCAGCCGCATACTCCCTGATTGATGAATGTTGGATTTATTCAACCTCATGATTGCCCGGCAGGTGACAGACTTTCCGCTGCCGCTCTCCCCCACAATAGCGAGACACCTCTCTTGTCTAACCTGGAAGGAGCTATCCGAAACGATTATTGTGCCGGTCAGGTTGTCCGATATCCGCAAATTTGAAACATCCAGCGTATTCATAGAATTTATGCCACCCCTTCCCCTTTTGTTTTGGCGGAGAATATTGCCAAACTACGCGGGAATTTACGGGTTTTCCTTTGTAATTTAGGATCGAGTGCCGCTTGCAGCGCATCGGAGCAGAAATTAACCGCCGATACTACGATAACGATAGCCAGTCCAGGGGCCAGCATAAGCTCCGGCCGGGAAAACATTACTCCTCTGGCCTCATTCAGCATCATTCCCCATTCTGCATGAGGGGCCTGGATGCCTAATCCGAGAAAGGACAAGCCGGAGATTTGCAGGATCATGGTGCCGAATGCGCTGCTGGAGATCACTGCAATATCCGGAAGCGCTACCGGCAGAACTTGCTTCATGATGATGGCAAGATTGCCCATTCCAAGCGCCTTAGCGAATCTTACATAATCAGCATCGGCATACTGCATGACCGAGGTGCGGATGACGCGTGCAAACCAGGCCCATTTCATAATGACGAAGGCAATCAGAATGTTCTGGATTCCCGGTCCCAATATACCGACTACAGCCAGCGACATCACATAACCGGGAAAGGAGAGCATGATATCGCAGACTCTCATGATGACGTTATCCGTCTTGCCCTTGAAATAGCCAGCCAGGAATCCGAGAATGCCTCCAAAGGCCGCAGATACTGCCAGCGCTACAAACACCCAGAGGACACTGGGGCGTATTCCGTAAATTAATCTGGACAATACACAGCGTCCCAGATGATCGTTGCCCAGCAGGTACTGCCAGGACGGTGAAGCATAACGCAGCTCCATATGAACTTGTTCCGGGCTATGGGGTGCGAACCAAGGCGCACATATTCCAATGATTGCAACCAGCGCGGTGACCGACAAAGACAAGGCGGCTAGCTTGTCGCTCCACATTTTATGAAATACAGTCATTTAGAACTCCTTTCTCAATCGGGGATTCAAGGCTGCATTAATGAGATCTGACAAGGTGTTAAACAGCACGAAGGAGGCAGCCAGAACCAGAACATAAGCCTGAATGACCGGGAAATCCCGGCCCAGGATTGAATTCACGGTCAATGTACCCAGTCCTGGCCAGGCGAAGATACTTTCCACGACGACTGTACTTCCCAGAATAATCGGAACGGCCATGCAGAACACGGATACAGCTACCTGCATGGAGTTCTTTAACATACGCATCGTAATTTTCCGTTCAGGCAGCCCGCAAGCCCTGGCATATAGCGTGTAATCCTCATATAACTGGCTCAACATGGAGCTTCGGATTATACGGAAGTAGATTCCGGCATAACTGACGGTCAGAATGATCACTGGCAGGATGTACCCTGCTAAGGAATCCATGCCGCTGGTCGGCAGCCAATCCAGCTTGACAGAGAAATACCAGATCATCATTGCTGCAAGCCATGCTGATGGCATGGAGGTCAGGAAGAAGGAAATTCCGCGTACTGAACGGTCCAGCAGCCGGCCTTCTTTCAAGGCACAGAGGATTCCGAGTCCAACAGACAGCGCCAGAATCGCAACGACAGATACCATCGTTAATTTCAGAGTATTAAGAAGGGCTGGCCCGAGCAGGGACCACACCGGAGTCCCTGTTATATAGGATTCGCCGAAATCCAGCCGGAAGCTGGAGCCCAGCCAATCGAAATATCGGATCAGAAACGGCCGGTCCATGCCCAATGCTATTTTGGTCTCTGCAATTAACGCTTCGGTAATTTGAGGTACTCCTTGTGACCGCAGAACAACCTCAGCCGGTTCCAGCGGCGACAGATGATTCAGAGCAAACGTCAGAAACGAAATGATGATCAGCAGCGGAACTGCCATCAGTGTTCTTTTGAGGATAAATCCGCTCATACAAGATCTCCCCCTTTCATCTCCGGTTTATTTAAAATGCATGCTCTCGAAGGGCAGCTCGAATTGAGTCTGCTTGAAGGTAATTCCCTGTAGACTGCTCGGAGCAACCACGGTAAGATTACCATTGGTAAGCGGAATAAACACTGCCTCTTCATGGACCTTTGTTAAAATATCCGTATACAGAGATTTTCGTTTCTCCTCATCGGTGGTCACCATGACCTCTTCTATTTGGCTGATAAGCTGCTCCGCGGAGGCAATACCTTTTGTGGCATGATAATAAGCAGTTTCCGAAGTAAATGCAGAGACTGTGCTTTGCGGGTCGTAGGCAAGTCCCCATGTCTGGTTAAACAAGAGATCATAATCGCCTGTTGATCTGCGGTTCGCAATAGAGGAAGAGTCCTCACCAATCAGCTCCAGCTGCATCCCTATGCCTTGAACGGTATTCTGAATCAGTTCCGCTTGTGTCTTCTGGGATAAGGAAGCCGCATCATAATATAGTTTCATGGTTAAGGCTCTGCCATCTTTCATGCGGATCTCTCCGCTTGCATGTGTCCAGCCGGCTTCTTCCAGCAGACGCTCTGCTGCCTGCAAATCATAGGCCCGCGGTTGCAGTCCAATATCAGCATAGTTCACATTGGAAGAAAATAAAGTGTCTGCGGGAGTCTCCTTGCCGCTGAAGATTTGCCGGGCGATGCTTTCCCGGTCAATGGCATGCCAGATGGCTTCGCGGACGGCTTTGTCATGTGCGGGACTGTCTGCCTTGCCGCTGTTGGCCACGATCATTTTCGTGTTCATCGGCTCACTTCTCACTACCTGATAGTCTTCGGATTCAGCCAGCCGGTCCATGGCCTCCGCATCAATACTGTCCGTCCCCCGGTCATCGGTAAAGACAAAGTTCACTTCTCCTTTTTGCAGGGCCAGGAATGTTGTTTCCCCTGTCGGAAGTACCTTTGCTGTGATTTTGTGGATGGCCGGTGCGCCGTTCCAATAATCGTCGTTGGCTTCAAACACCGCATACTGGTCCGTTTTATGCTCTGTTAGCCGGTAAGATCCTGTACCGTTATAACCGCTAACCCCATCCTTGGTTTCCCCGTTCATAAAGTCCTTCGGGGAAAGGAAGACATAAGGTCTCGTCATCGAAAGCTCAAGCAATGCCGGATAATAAGGCTCTGACAAGGTCAGTTCAAAGGTAGATTCGTCGATGACCCTGGTATTCACGATTTTGGTCGACAATTTGATCCAGGTATGCTTGGCGGCATTATGCTGGACTGCGTCAATATTCTGTTTAACAGCTTCCGCATTAAACGGCTCTCCGTCATGGAAGGTAACGCCCTCTCTCAGGTGGAACGTGTAGATCGTCCCGTCCGCCGAGATATCCCATGACTCCGCAAGCAGGGGCTTAATTCCTTCAGGTGTGTTCTCAACCAATGATTCGTATACCTTCCCTTGCGCAGGCATAGAGCCGGGATACAAATGCGGATTCATATCATTGATATCCTTTACCGTGGCGTAAACCAGTTCTTGGTTTGGCTTGGATGCATTCGTCTGTCCGTTCTCTGCTTTTTCGCATCCGGCTAATACAGCCATTGAGGTCAGTGCTGCCATGATAATGGTATATCTTTTTTTCATTTGAACTCCCCCATATTTACTATTCTGATATCTTCAGAAAATGATTGGACATGAAATGCCTCGGATACAGCCTGCCCTTGAAGCGCCTCAGCGGAACTCACTAATTGTTGCTCGTAACGCTCAATGAACTTATCAATGGTTGGACAACTCAGCTTCAGCTTACCGGCGATCCCCTGAATGATTTTGATGCGGTAATAATCTTCCTTGGGCATCCGTGGAATGTCCCATTCTCCCTCCCTGTTTATAAATACAGGCTGGATCGGAACTGCGGAGAAATCATAGTATTTCCCCTCCTGGTCCGGCTCAGAGAAAGGATCGATCAGCAGGGAAGCGTAACGGATATATAAGAGGTATTCCTGATGAATAGGTTCCAGTGACAAGAAGTTGTCAATATCATACTGCGGTAAGCTTTCCGGCCGGACCGGATAATTATCGTCTGTCATGAACTTCAGGAGATTTAAGCTTGGCAGGTTAAGCGCTTCGAAGATCCCCGATAATTCCTTCCAGCACTCCAGCATTTCATGAATTAACCGGTGGGTAATCGGCCCCTCCGGAAATAATTTGTATACATACTTCCTGCCGGGACTCTGACCGAATACTGCACTGAGCGAGAAGTGATTCATGAACAGCGGCGGATGAACAAATAAGGAGATATTCCTGCTCTCCGCCTCCAGCGGGGACCTCATGATACTAAGCGCAATCCCTAAGACATTGTAAAGCTGGTTCAGCGAATCAAGATTGTATGAAGTGCCCCGGGTAGAGCCGATGAACACCTTTCTTTTAACTCCGGTAGTAATGGCGCCGTTGGACGGTACACCGTGAATCCAGCGAGTATCTCCCAGATAAGTGGAGCAGCTGATAACTTCTGCGTTAGACCCCAGCTCTTTTATGTAATTGTGGACCAAGCTGTTAGAGCCCAAAGTAGGAGAAATTAGAATGAGGCATTTCACATGCCGTAGCAGATTTCTGTTCAGACTGCCCAATACATGCAGATAGGCATCGGCTGTTACGGATAAAATTACAGTATCCCAAGCTCCCGTTATCGACTCATAGCCTTGAAATACCTGGTCCGCACAGCATTCGCCTTTCATCAGGCGGTGTGATTCATTCTGTACTGTCGTGAATAACCGGTTCCCGCTCTCACGAAGTGCGGCCATAACCTGTTCTGATCTGTGTGAGTTTCTTCCGGCAATTCCGATCCGGGACTGGAAATGATTCTTGAACAGAACCGCCAGCTGAATGGTGACTGGCCCGGTTCCGAGTAATAACACACGCTTGAAGTCGTCCATATGCAGCCTCCTTTGTTAAGATGCCGGATGAGCCTTGCGATACAGCGCTACGTCGAAAACCTGATCAGGACACTGAATTTGCTCGGCAAGTTTCCATTTCGTCTCATCAACAGCTTTCATAGGGTAATTGAAGAGGGATTTTATCCGGTCCCCGTATCTCATCGCTACAACGACCTGCTGGCCGGTTAACGGATACATAAGATCCAGCAGATTATACTTTTCCGCCACAGTGGAACTGAATATGATATGTGTTGCCTGCTTCAATTCTGGTTCATACTGTATAACAGACCCTGTTAGAAGACGTACAGGTAAATGATGCCCTAGCTTGCTTAGCACTTTATTGCTCAGGATTACCGCTTCTTCGTCAATATCGATTCCGAGGACTTCTGCATTCGTACGCCTGCTTATTAGCATCGGCGTCATCGGAAACGCACCTGCGCCAACCATGACTACCCTGGAGTCTGAGCCGACCTCAAAGCTTCCGAATTCACGCTCAATGCCGGATTCAATATTAGCAAAATATTCGGTTCGTTCTTCACTCCCGTTCAAGAAATGTAGAGCGCGGTACTTTTCCATAATGGATACACACTTTGCCGAAACCTCTCTTAATTCTGCTGTAAGCCGCATCACCTCCCTGGAGTCTAGCGGTCCTACCTTTTCTTCCCAAATTTCCTGATTGCGAGGATTCATGATAAAACAGGTGTATTCGTCAATAATATCCGTGAGTTCCAAACTTCGCCCGGTTGTACCATCAAACTCATCTGCCATCTTCCGGAACTTGGCTGCAAATTCATAGAGTGTAGATAATAGCATCTCCAACCTTCTCCTCTCTCCTCCGGTGATTAAAGATCGATATATGCTGTGCCTTCTGCTACGATGCTGACATTGCCTGAGATGCTTATGCCGGTGAGTTCACTTTTGTCCAGATGCGCAGATACCTTGATGAGTCCACCGGGCTGCAGAATAGCCCCTTCAAAAGGAGTCTTGTTCTTCCAGGCCATATATGCACCAATGGAAGCTGTTCCTGATCCGCACCCTCTTTCCCAGACCATACTGTCCAGCACAGGAATATGAATAAGCGGTAAAAGCTCGCCGGAGCTTGGCTTATACAGCAGGATGCCGATCAGCTGATGGGTCGACGTGATTTCGAGCAACTTCGCTAAGCTTTGGGCCATTTTTTTGACCGGCTTAGTAAACCGCTCCACTTCTAGTACCACATGAAGGAAATCGGAGTACTGAATTAGACCGACCATAAACTGATTACCATCATAATTGAATATCTTGGCTTGAATGCTCCAGGGCGACGGCATCATGACCTTGCAGCAATAACCTTCATCAGTATTGGTCACCATACAATGAATCAATTGATCTGTTCCTGAAGCCTCCAGTTTAACCGATCTGCAGTCACTGGTCCTTGTCTGCTGATGGGCCATCAGTACGGCCAAGGCCATGCAGGCATTTCCGCAAAACTCACCGCCGGCCATACGGAGTGCTGCATCTGCATCAGGCAGTCTGGTTTCCTTAATGAATCCGACTTGTTCGGCATATACGTTATCGTAAGACATCATTTTCAGAGCAATCGGTGCGTATTCGTCTTCCTCATGGCTGCTTCTGACCAGGATGGTCATATTCTGTGTAGGGCTTACTTTAACAAAAGAGATTTCCCGGCGCATATCTCACATCCTTAAAACCGCAGATTCATTGTTCACTAACAAAAACAAAACGAAAATTAAATGTAATGATTACGATTATCATTGTAAATTATACCCATGGACTCTAATATGGTCAATACATTTTTATTCACCTTGTTCTCCATAAGAAAAAACAAAAGAAGCCGCCAAATTAGCGACTTCCAATGGAACCCTGTTCGTGTCCTTCGACCACTGGGTTCAGTATGTCTGGAAGAACTGCTTCGCGCTGTCCTTCTCAGGCAGCGGCAGCCGAAGGGCTACGGGCAGCATCTCCGGATAAGCTTTGTGAGGCTCACGCTGATACCAGTAGGCCACCGAAGAATAATCATTGGACTGGGAGTTTCCGTGTCCATGTTCGATACTGAAGCGAAGGGACTCCCGGAAGATGATCGGATCGACAATATGGAAACGGTATTGCGTAATTTTGCCGGAGTAGTCATTGAACAGGATCGTATTGCTCTCCCTCCATGCGTCCCCGTTGCCGCGGATGGGCGCGTACAGGGATATCCCGTGATACGGGCTGTCGTATTTACCGGACGGGTAACCCCAGGCTGCACAGAAATAATCCTCCGTACCCGTGCCATGGAGACGGGGCGGCCAAGGCTCGCCGTCGATGAAGAACATGTCATCCCCTTCTCCAGGCCAGCTGAAGCCCGGCATCGGATTCAGGTGATCAATGCTGAGATTGCAGCCGACGTAATGCCCCTCTCCCACCGCATCCATAAGCACATAGTTGTCGTCACCCGTCAGATTCTTAAGCTCATATACTTTCTGGTCGGCATAATTGGCCTTATCCTGCGCGTCATGCTCCAGCTTCAACGCTGCAAGATCGACTGTCCCCTGGGTAGGATTCTCCCTCCGCCAGGAAGCATGGAAGTAGAAGCTGTCCTCTGGAATCTCTTTCTCCACATAGTCGACATAGAAGTACAATACCATCTCATCCTCGCATTCATTGATAATCTCAATCCGTGCGCTGCTGCGGAACGGCATCTCAAAAAAACAATTCATCGCTGCCTTGTCCTCAATGACACCCTGTGTTGTAATCATATTGAGCGGCATGGAGACATAGTGGCTGGCAACCCCATGACCTACGCCGAAGAAATCGCCTACCGGCGAATCTACACTAGGCTCTTCTTCTCCATCCCAAAACATACGCACCAGCACTTTGCGGAATGCATATTTATTCTTGGCTGCGATTGTCATCCAGATATGCTGAATGATGCCCGATCCTTCAATCTCTGCGATCGCTGCCGTCTGACCGGCTCCAATCACGATGAAATCCCGGTTGCCCCCGGTCTGATCCCAACTCGATAGTCTGCGGGACTGCCCTTCCTTGCGCTGATATAATGAATTCATCCTATTGTCTCACTCCTTCTGCAGGTTTAGGCTTTGATGCCTGTAAGTGTAATACCTTCGATAAAGTACCTCTGTCCGATAAAAAAGACGATAATCGCCGGAGCCAGCACTACCGTAGCTGCCGCCATCATCAGATGCCACTCCGCAGCGTACATGCCCTTGAATTGCTGCAGGCCAAGCGCCAGTGTATATTTGGACTCATCGTTCAGATAGACCAGCGGCCCCAGAAAGTCATTCCATGAAGCCAGAAAGGTAAACAGTCCTACAACGACCAGGGCGGGCCGTGTCAGAGGAATGATGATGGAGATGAAAATCCGCCCGTGGCTGGCACCGTCCACATAAGCCGCCTCGTCCAGATCGCGGGGAATACTCAGATAGAACTGGCGCAGCAGGAAGATATTGAACGCCCCTCCACCGAACCAGGCCGGTGCAATCAGCGGAATGAACGAATTGGTTAATCCAAGCTTGCTCCAGCCGATGAAGGTCGGAATCAGCGTAACCGCATAGGGCAGCATCATACTGGATAACAGCAGGCCAAAGATAAGGTCGCGTCCTCTCCAGGACATCCGTGCAAAGCTGTACGCGCTTATAGAGCAGGTAACAAGCACACCAATCATCGAAAAAATCACAATAACTGTGGTATTGATAAAATAACGTCCAAAGGGCAGAATGGTCAGCGCTTCGCTAAAATTGCTAAAGCGGAAAGGATTGGGTATCCATATGGGCGGCAGCTCAAAAATTTGCCCCATATCCATCAGGGAGCTGCGGATGAGCCAAATCAGCGGCAGCAGACTGAAGAGGCCTCCGGCCATAAGCACCAAATACACCAATCCCTTTTCAACCCATGCCTTGGTCCTCATCTGGCTTCATCTCCCTCGTAATACACCCATTTTCTTGATGTCTTGAAGACCGTATAGGTCAACAGCATTATGATGATGAACAGCACCCAGGCAATGGCGCTTGCGCTTCCCATCCGCGAGAACTGAAAGGCTTCCCGGTACAGATAGAAGACATAGAACAAGCTGGCATTGTTGGGTCCGCCGTTAGTCATGACATAGGCTTGCGAGAACACCTGGAATCCATTAATGATCCCCATGATCAGGTTGAAAAAGATCGTCGGCGTCATCATGGGGATGGTAATATTCCGCAGCTTGTTCAGCTTGGAGCCCCCGTCTATCTCAATGGCTTCATACAGCGAGCGGGGAATATCCTGCAGTCCGGCCAGGAAAATAATCATTGTCCCTCCCGTTGTCCACAGGTTCATTAGCGCCAGTGAGGGGACCACAGATTTCTCTCCAAAAATCCACTGGCTCCCGGGGAGTCCTATGGCGCGGAGCAGCTCGTTGGCCAGCCCCAAATCGGGATTCAGGAGCCATAGCCAAATGAACGAAATCGCGATGATCGGCACGATGGACGGCAGATAGAAGACGGTCCGGAAGATGGCTTTGCCTTTGATATTCCTGTTCAGCAGAATGGCCAGGAGAAAGGAATAAATAATACCGGTGGGCACGCTAAGTACGACAAAATAGAGGGTAACTCCGAGCGCCTTGTAGAAATACTGGTCTTCCCCGCTGAACATTCTGGTGTAATTATCCAGTCCGATAAAGGAGGGTGAATTGGACCCGGAATAGTCGGTGAAGCTCATATACAGGCTGTAGATCATGGGACCCAGCGTAAATATCACCAGCCCAAGAATGGCCGGCAAGGCAAACAAGATGCCATACAGCTCATTCCTATAGGAATTGCGCTTGGTCTTTGCGCGTTGTACACCCAGTGAAGAGACGGGCTCCATACACATGTATCCTCTCTTCGGGCCTGGCCGGCAGCGGATGTGCCCCAAGAATCCGGCAGATCCGCCTTCCGGCAAGGTCCGTTATTTCAAATAGGTTCCTTGTATAAGCGGCTTAACTTTGGCTTCCACTTCTTTCATCGCTTCGGCGGCCGTTTTGGTGCTGAGCCATACCTGATCCAGGCCCGCGGTTACTGCAGCGTCGATCTCTACGAAGTTACGGACATTATTCTCAGGCGAAGGCTCTGCATGTTCGTAGGTGGAGCGCATAACGGCATCCTGGAAACCGGCCGGACGGCCCGGAAGCTCTTCATTTGCCCAGCTGTCCACCAGCTTCGGATCTTCATACCACTGCTTCAGCTGCGGCATCCAGAGCCCCTGATGAAGCTCCAGTACGTTCTGCGGATCCGTCAGGAATTTGGAGAACTCCCAGGCTTCCTTCGGATGCTTGGAGCTCTTGAAGATAATCAGGGAGCCTCCAAGGAAGAAAGTCTTATAGTCCTTCAGCACCGGCAGTACACCTACGCCCCAATTGATATTGGCTTTGCTCAGATCCAGATGGTTCCAGCTTCCGTCTATGACCATTGCCACCTTTTTGGACTGGAGCGCCGTTGCCGGTGCCGGAATGCTACTGGCTTGGACCGGGGAAGGAGCAACATGATGGACATTGATCAGGTCAGCAATCTTCTGAATCGCTTCGGTCGCTTCAGGCTTGGAGAGCCCGAATTCCTTGCCCCCTATCAAATAGTCCCCGCCGTTAGACAGAACCAGCGGCATGTAGGATAACCAGCTAAGGCTGTATTTCACACCGTATTGCTTGATGTTCTTGGGATCAAATCCCGGATCATCCGGATGCTTGCCGTTCCGGTCAAGGGTGAGCTTCTTGGCTGTTTCCACGAATTCATCCCATTGCCAGGCTTCTTCCGCTTTGGTTGGCGGCAGCTCAACCCCCGCCTCTTTGAACAGATCTGCATTGTACATCAGAGATGGAACTACCGAAGCCTGATAAGGTCCCGCACTTTTATCGGTATCCCAGTTCCACCAGGCGTACTGAAGGTAATCCTCCTTCTTGATGCTGGGGTCATCCTTCATGAGATCGAAGAAATTGTAGATCAGGCCTTCTTCCCCCATCTTCAGCTTCCAGGCGGCCGAGTAGCTGAGATCCGGTGCTTCATTCCCGGCGATCATGGCATTCAGCTTCTGTAAGAAGTCTGTGCCCGGGATATGGATGGAATCTATGGTGACGTTGGGGTTCTTAGCTTCAAAAGCCTTAATAGCGTCTTCTACCGCCTTCTTCTCCTGTGGACTGCCCCAGAACGTGAATTTCAGCTTGACCTTCTCTCCGGTGGCCGTGCCTGCTTCTCCAGTAGCGGGAGTATTGCCTGAACCTGAATTAGCCGTATCTTTTTGGTTCCCGCCATTACCGCAAGCGGTTACAAGTAATGCAATAATCATTAGGAAGAGTAACATTAGCTTGGTTCTGCCAGTGTGCCTGCTCATTTTGTATATCCCCCTTGATTCGGATGTAAGCGCTGCAGCCGCTGATTACAGTGTAAATGGAGCTGTTGCTGTTGCCTATGGTACGATCTTTCGTTTCTTGTACGATTTTACGGTCAATGATACCAAAGAACCCCGCAGGCCATTGGCCGGCGGGAAAGGTTGGAAGGTCAGCCATTATTCACGCAGGCCGGGATACGGTATGACCAGCTTCACGCGGGTCCCGAATTCAGGGACCGATTCAATCTCTATGCCATATTCGCTGCCATACAGCAGCTTGATCCGCTTATCCACATTTTTCAGACCTATATTGGCATTCTCCTCCTTCAGCAGCTGTTCCATACGCTCCGGCTCAATCCCGCTGCCGTTATCTTCTACACAGAACCGGATGGTATTCCCCTGTTGCTGTCCGTAGATGGTGATCAGCCCGCCGCTCTCCATATTGCGGAAGCCGTGAATGATAGCATTCTCCAGCAAGGGCTGAAGGAACAGCTTCGGTACATTCACCTCCAGCAGTTCAGGCTGAATATCGAAATCTACACGAAACCGGTGCTCGAAACGGTTAGCCATAATCACTATATAGTCCTGCAGCCAGGCGAGATCCTCTCTAAGCAGCATTTGGTCCCTCCGGTTGTCCGTAGTATAGTGCAGCATACGGGACAGGCTGATCAGCATATGGCTAACCTGCTCCTTCTCTCCGTGTACAGCCATCCAATTTATAATATTCAGCGTATTATACAGAAAATGGGGATTGAGCTGAATATTCAGCGCGAGGATCTCCGTCTCCCGCTCCCGCAGCTTGACCACATAATTCTCATCAATCAATGATCTGACCCGCTCATTCATGCTGTTGAACTTCATCAATACATGGCCCAGCTCATCTCTGCCCTCCACCTTGATCTGCGCATTGAAATCACCGCCGCCCACCCGCTTGATGGCCAGCAGCAGCTTGCTTACCGGAGAAGAGATACGTGCGGAGATCAGATAAGCGAACAGAAGCGAGAGAGCCAGCAGCGGAGCCCCCAGTGTAATCATAAAGAACAGAATGGTATCCGCAATATCATGGGTCAATGCGCCGGGCGGAATCAGCACTACCGACAGCCAGTTAGTCACCGGGGACACAGCGAAGCAAGCGATCATCCGCTGCCCGCCGGTAGTTACATATGCCGTCCCGCTGCCCTCGCGGCGCACCTCCTTCAGCCAGGCGGCGGATTCCATGGTCCCCAGGCGCGACTTGTCCTGATGGGAGATGATTGTACCGTCCTCACTGGCCACCATGAATACGGAACCTTTAATGGGAATACTGTCCCTAAAGATACCTGCATACACATCTTCCTTGAAATTCATCACCAGCACCGGTTTCTCGGACGCCCCGCCCGCCCGGACAATGACGTCATTCCGTACACAGGAGGGATTGATCTGCCGTACCGCTGAGAACATGTAACGGTAATCAATATCCGTTCCCGCGAGCTCAGGCAGATTATGCATCCGGGTATAATCATAAGTCGGCACCCAGGCGATACGCCCTTTCCCCTCAGCGGCGCGCCGGTACAGCTCGGAGGTGTAGAAGTGATCCGGCGGATAGGTATTCTTGACCTTGCTTCCATACACGAACCCCCGGGTAACCAGTTCAGCGGAATACAGATCGGCCGACTGCGAGAAGTACCTGCCAAGAATCCCCGTCACCTTCTTATTGTTCTCCAGCAGCTGCACCCCCACGGCCGGACTTGGCTCATCAAAAATCTGGTACAGCTCACACTCCACCATCAGCGATAAGCTGTCCTCCTGAATGATCTTCAGCCGTTCGTTGATGATCTGATTGTTCTTCAGCACAATCTCACTGACGTTGTCGCGGGCCAGCTTCAGCATAATGTCCTTGCTTGCATAATAGTAACCAAAGCCCAGGATGGTGAGCGGTAGCGTAATCAGCACGATATAAGATAAGACCAGCTTATTCTTCAGTCTCATAGTCCACCTACAATACATCTTTCTTCCGGAACTCCTCCGGTGCCAGTCCAGTCTCCCTTTTGAACACTCTGGTGAAGTAACCCGCATCACGAAATCCCACGCTTAAGGCAATGGTAGAGATTTTCCGGTCCCCGTCCTGGAGCAACTCTTTGGCTTTGTCCAGCCGCAGGCGCAGCAAATATTCGGTGAAGGTCATGGAGGTGTGCTGTTTAAAAAAACTGCTGAAATAGGCGGAGCTGAAAAAGAAATGCCGGGCGACAGACTCCAGCGACAGATCCTCCATATAGTGCTCCTCCAGAAAGGCCTTACACAGGCCGATGGTCCGCCCGCTTTTGTTATTTTTGCGTTCCCCGATGCTCCCGATGATCCGGTTCAGAACAGAGACCCCGCGCGCCTCCACTTCCTCCAGACTCTCACAGGCCGGAATTTGAAACTCCATCTCTGAAATGAAATTACTCGCTTCATCCTGGCGCAGCAGGGCTTCGTTTCCCTTGACTTCATGAACCAGAGCGTACAGAACAGAGTCCTTCAGATGAGCCGGGGACGGATAATCTCCTTCAAGCAGCCGCTGAATAAGCGTCTTCAAGGCCTCAGCAGCCGCAGCCCTGTCCATCCGCGCCAAGGCATCCGTCATGCCCGTATCCGCAGGAATCATCTTCAAGCTGGGCTTGTCAGGGTTGTAAGCGATTTCATCATAAAGGACAAGCTGCCCCTCTCCCGTATAAAAGGTATATTCGAGCGCTTTCTGCGCCTGCTCAAAGGATGCCGGAGCCCCGCTATAGGGATCAGCCACCCAGTTCCCGGCCCCCAAAGTCAAAGTCAGGCCATATTCCTCCCGGATCTGGCGGATGAATTGCCGGAACTGCTCCAGATCCCGCTTCATCAGCCACTCCAGGGAATGGGCCGGGGTCACCACGGAAGCAATGATCGGGTGCTCTCCTTCCAGGCTGAACGATAGCGAAGGACCAACCGTCTGATAGATTTCCCGCATCCAGTTCTTCACCGTGGCTTTCAGTTCCTCAAAATCCTCAGGCGTATAGGACCCGGCAATCTCTTGCTTTTGAAACCTTGCCAGCATCACGAACCCCCCGTTTGAAGCGGGGAAGAGAGTGCGGATTTCCTGAAGCTCCTTCTCACTTGCAGCCGAGCGCATCCACCGGCTGAGCAGGTGCTGCTCATAGACCGGGGCTGCCGAGTGGAGCCTCTGCTGAAGAACTGCCCCCGTCTGAAGACTCAGCCGTTCCTTCTCCAGTGCGGTGTCGAGCTTGTCAAGGATCTCGGAGAGTTCTCCCAGTGCCAGCGGCTTCAGCAGGTAATCGAAGGCGCCAAGCTTCACCGCCTGTCTTGCATACTCGAAATTTCCGTACACGCTGAGAATTACAATTTTGACCCGTTCTCTGCGGCTCTCCATATGTTCAATCAGAGTCAGTCCATCCATATTGGGCATCCTAATATCTGTGAGGATAATATCAATCCGGTTCTCCTCAATAATCCGCAGAGCCTCCAGTCCATCCTTCACCATGAAAATCCGGTATTCCGGACGGAGCTGCTTAACCATGTCGGATACGCCGCGGCGGTGACGCGGTTCATCATCGGCGACAAGCACGTTATACATTGCCCTCTCTCCTCTCGCAGAATAGCCTGTTTAGAAAAAGGCTGCCGAAAACTTCTCGACAGCCCGTACCTTCTCTATCCTTCACGCATTCTTCCATGTCTTGCTCAGCTGGTGTGCCTTGCCATCAGTTCAATGGGGAACATTCTGTCGACAGGCTCGGCAGGCTCCCCTTTGGATTCAACGGATTGAATCATAAGCTCTGAGGCATTCATGGCCAGCTCGTTAATCGGATGCCGGATGGTGGAGAGACTTAGCAGTTCCGATACGGTCGGCATGTCATCCACACCAAGTACCGCGAGATCCTCCGGCACGGATAATTTCAGATCCTTGCAAGCCTTTAGCACACCAATGGCTGAAATGTCGTTCAGGCAGAATAACGCCTGCGGCAGCTGTCCATTCCCGGCCAGCTGCGCGACGGTCTCGTAGCCGAAGCTCTCCGTCATATCTCCCGTAATGACCGTTGTAAGATTTCCCTTCTCCTGCAAAGACTGGGAGGCACCGTTCAACCGGTCGTCAAATCCGGGGACCTGTCCGTGCGGATAGGTCAGAATAATGATTTTGTGATGCCCCCGCGACATTAAATGGTCTACACCCGTCTGGCCGCACTGATAGTCGTTCACCCGTACGATATGAGCACCATATGGTAAATTATGCCGCCCGATGGTGATGACCGGAACATTGAGATCCATGAGCCTCGGCATGAACTTCTCTGTCTCCAGGGTCGCCTTTACAATAATCCCATCTACCATCTGGATATTCATGAAGATTTCATCGAAGTCCAGGAGAATCAGCTTGTACCCCATGGTCTTCAGATGCTGCTTCAGCACCTTGGCGAAGTGCAGGAAATACAAATCTTCGAAATAACCGTCATAAGTGCTGTTTGACAGAACGAGTCCGATGGTATGCATTTTGCCGGTAATCAGGCTTTTGGCTACAGGGTTCACCTGGTACCCTAGTCTGGTGATCGAGTCGCTTATTTTCTCCCGGGTCTCGGAGCCCATCCGGTGAAAGTTACCATTCATGAAATGGGAGACCGTTGCCGGCGATACACCTGCATCTTTGGCGACTTGTACTAGTGTAACTCTTTGTTTTGCCATTTGCTGCACCTCTGCGGATTTACTTGCACAACTATACGTCCACGCTTAACGCGGACGTCTTTCCATTACGTCCGGAAATTCCGGGAACGCCTGATGCGGCTCTGTCTGATACCAGTAGCTGATCGAGCTGATATCGTCACTGCGTTCAAATAAGGCTTGGCCGTCATGCCCTATTTGCTGCACAGTCACCTTCAGTTCCTCTTCGAACAGAATCGGATCGAGGATATGCCAGCGGTAGAAGCCCCGCATCGGGCAAGCCGCCCCGTCATAAATATGGGAGCGGGTGTCATCCTTCGTCGCAAAATAAGGGAAACCCATGAACGGGGTGGAGTAGGTCTGCTCCTGTACCGGGTTACCGTTATCATATTTCACAAATCCCCAGGCGCCTCCGAAATAATCCTCTGCTCCGGTGCCGCAGATTGTCGGCCAATCCCGGTCACCATCGATATAGAATTTCACTTCTCCTTCACCATACCAATAACGGGATAGGGAAGTCCAGGACATATATGTGCCGATGAATTTGCCTCTCCCTTTAATTCCATCAATTAAAGTGTAATCCTGCCTCAGCACAGTGGGATTCTCTCTGCGGTACTGGGCGTGAAAATACTCCGTATCCTCATCCAGCTCATCAACCAGCCTGTAGTCGAATTGATAGAAGAATGCCTCAATGTCCTGCGGATGCTCATTCGTAATGGTTATTCTGGCCGCTTGGCGGAACGGCATGGCGAAGTAGCTGTTCATGCCGCCGACCGGATTCACCACTACCGGCAGTGAATTGACAATGGCCCGTGCACCGAAGCCGTTGCAGAAGAAATCCCCTAGCGGAACTTCAACGGAAGGCTGTTCTTCATGATCCCAATACATGCGGAGTACCAGATCGCGCAGGACAAACCAGCCGGATTCGGTCTTATCCGTTACGGTCATCCAAATATGCTGAATGATCCCCGGACCTTCAATATCAACAAGCGTTGCGGTTTCTCCCTGAGCGAGTGAGATGAACGCCTTGCCTTTGCGGGCAATGCCCAGAGGCCCTTCCGCCTGGCCCCCTTGTCCCTTAAGGCCCTGCGGATTCTCTGCCGTAATCGCTCTGCTCTTGCCCTTCATTCTGCCAAACAGCTGGTCCATGGATTGCATCGTTTATCGTCTCCTTATCCTTTATCCTTTGACTGCGCCGTCTGACGCCCCGGCCATCACATATTTGTTCAGGAACAAGTACGTAATAATAATGGGAATAATGCTGATACTGATTGCCGCAAAAGTCTGGCCCCAATCCGTTGCCCCAAAAGCTCCGATGAATTCCTGCAGCCCGACCGCAATCGTCTTGTATGCCTTGTCATTCGTGAACGTGTTGGAGAATACGAAATCATTCCAGATGAAAATAAAGTTAATAGATGCTACTGTAATGGTTGTATTGACCGTAAGCGGTGAAATAATGCGGATAAACACCTGATAGATGTTACAGCCGTCGATCACTGCAGCCTCGATAAGCTCATTGGGAACATACCTGTAGAAGCTGGTAAAGATCAGAATGGACAGAGGCAGAGCGAAACCGACCTGCGGCAGGATCAGTGCCGGATACGAATTCAGCAGCCCGTAATCCTTGTACATAATAAACAGAGGAATCAGTGTAACCTGAATCGGAATCATGATGCCGACTGTAAAGAACAGCAGCAGCTTCGAATTCAGCCGGTTAATCATTTTGACAAGGGCAAATCCTGCCGTCGCGCTGAGTACAATGATTAGAGCCAGACAGGTAAAGGTTACAATGGCGGTATTCTTGATATACAGGAGCAGACTGCTCTCCCGGAATACACTGGCATAGTTCTCAAACGACCAGGACGAAGGCATGGCAAACGGCCGTGTCGTCAGCTCGATGCTCGACTTGAAGCTGGACAGCATCAGCCACACTACAGGGTAGATCTGAATCACGAGAATCACAATCACCAGAAGATAGAGCAGTGAAGAGGAGAGCTTTTTTCTCGAAAACATATCAGGCATCTCCTTTCTTCGCATTAAAGATAGCCCGGATGATCATTACCGCTAGCAGACTCTCGATAACGATGAACACGGCAATGGAGCTTCCATACCCATACTGGATAGTGGAGAACGCCTGCTTGTACATATAGGTGGTGACAAGCTCTGTAGCAGATCCGGGCACCCCAATGATGTAAGGAATATCGAAGCCGCGCAGCGCCCCGGTTGTACACATAATCAAAGCCAGGCTCAGCACATGCATGATACTCGGAAGCTTAATATAACGAATCAGTTGCCAGCCGGTTACACCGTCAATTCTGGCTGCTTCTTCGATTTCTTTGGGGATCGCAATCAGAGCGGCATAAAAGATCACCATATACATCCCGATAAACCGCCATCCCTCGGGAATGGACACTGCGATTAACGCCGTATGGGGATTGGAGAGCCAGGCCGATTGCAGATGCCCCATTCCCGCCCAGTCCAGGAACATATTCATGAGACCCAGAGGCTGAAGCGAGTAGAAATTACGGAACATCTGCGCAATAGCTACAGTTACAACAACCGCCGGCAAATAATACAGGGTTCTGAAGATCCCTGCACCTTTGGTGACATAGGACAGGAGCAGGGCAAAGAACAAGCCGATGAACACCTGCATGAATACCACAATCACTACGTACACCAGATTGTTCTGCACTGAATTCCAGAAGTAAGAATCACTAAACATCGCAATATAATTATCAAAGCCGGTATAGCGCGGCTCCTGAATGCCATTCCATTGCTGAAAGCTGTATTTCAGTGACTGGATAATGGGAACAAAGACCGTACCCAGATAAAATATTAATGCTGGCAAAATGAAGACCAGCCACGCTTTTTTGTCCTTAAGTACATTCATTTAGGGTCACCCCGTTTGTGGAATTCCATCATTATTGACAAAAGGCTCCACCCGGCCCTGCAAGCCCGGGCGGAGACAGGTCAAGGTTACTTATTTGCTGCCTGTATTCTTGGCAATGGCTTCATCAATCTGTTTGGCAAAGTCCTCAGGAGTCATAAAGCCCATAGTCATTTTGGTAATCAGATCACTCATCACCGAGTTGGTATTCGGATCAAGCAGAGTATCCCAAGGCTTGGCGAACTCTGAGCCATAGTTGTCCATATCCTTTTTGATCCGCAGGAACAATTCCGAGAATTTGGACTCGTCGTCAATCGTGAATTTCAGCGGTGACATTTGTTGTTTGGCCACGTAGACATCGCTATAATTTTTCAGGACATAGCTCAGGAATTCCTTCGGCAGCCCATCGAATGTTTTGGCAGAAGCTCCTAGTCCGATACCGCTGTTGCCGAAGAATTCATTCTCCGGTGTAACCGCATTGCTGGTGGTAGGCAGATAGAAGTAATCGACATTGCCTTTAAGTCCTTCCGGCAGGCTTTCTTCCACGAAGGATGGGATTTCCCAAGTGCCCATGTTGTACATGGCAGCTTCTCCGTTCAGGAACATGTTTTTGGCTGTCGTATAATCCGTGGTTGCGAATCCCTCCTGAAAGTATTTACCGATTTGAGCAGCGAAGGTAGCCGCCTGCATGCCTGCCTCATCGGACATTTTGGCTTTGCCCTGGCTCAAATCACGGATGAACTGATTGCCTGTGGTGCGGAAAGGATACATGGCTGCATAACGCAATACCGGCCATACATCAACGCCGTCCACTGCGATTGGCGTAATTCCCTTGTCTTTGAGCGCTTGGCTGACTGTAAGCAGGTCGTCAAGGGTTTTGGGTACCGTAAGGTTGTTGTCTGCAAATATTTTTTTGTTATACCAGGTCATTTCCATGTGATATTCCATCGGCAGAAGATACAGGCTTCCATCCGGCAGCTCCTGATATTTCAGCGCGGGTTCATAGAATTTATCGTACAGCCCCTCGTCCTTCAGGAATTTCCCCATATCCACCAGTAAGTCTGCATTTACAAGCTCCTGGGCAAAAGGGTCGGCATCGCTGTCAATGAAATCAGGCATCTGTCCTGAAGCAACCAGCGTTCTGAGCTTGGTCAGATAAGAGGGTCTGTCCGCCGTCACCTGAAGGTCCAGCTTAAAGCCCGGGTGGTCTGCGGCGAACCGGTCGGCAAGCTCACGGATTGTCTGGACAATCGCTCCATTCTCCGGTCTGGCGGAGAGCCAAGTTACCGTCTGCTCCTTAGGTGCGTCTGTTGAACCAGCGGTGTTTGTGTTTTTGTTGTCCGCAGAGCTGCCGCAGCCCGCCAGAGCTGTTGCTGCCAACGATAATATGGCAAGTCCGGCGAACATTTTAGAAGTTGTTTTTGTCATTGTAATAACCCCTCCAATAGATTAATCGGTATAAGTTCTATGAAGCTCATCCTTGCCAGTTAACGGTCAGTGGCCGTCTTCATGCGGATGTCCTCCACATTCACAGCACCCTCATTGGCAAAAAAACCAAAATGTCCGTCTTTGAAATTATAAATTCGTGTGGTCATGGCGACTTCATCGTTGACATACAGACAGAGGATATCTTCTTCCAGAATCAGCTGAATACGAATTCGGCTATAAGCAGCAAAATTAAGTGGACGCTCCAGCTCAATCATCTGCGGTTTGTCCCCGGCAATTTGCCATTGGAAAAATCCCGGTTCCCTTCTCGGCCACATATCAAAGGTGATCCGGTTGTGAAAAGGATCAAACTTGATGAAATAACCATTGTCCAGCGTCTGGTCCGTGCGAACCGCGATCCCAAAGTCCTTAACATGCTGCCAATCCGTAAAGGAAGCCTCAAGCATGACCTGAGAAGGCAAGGGGTTAAGTACGCTATACGCCAGCCCATCCGGCGAAGACAGCTGCAGCCTGTCCCCCTGCTTCAGGCAATTGTCCGCCTCTTGGAGAATAATCGGTTCGTTCCTATTAAAATGTCCATAGATGGAAGAAGGCATTCTCACCAGCAGCTCTCCCCGTTCGTTCTGGTACACTTCATGGACAATCAGCGTGCCTGCCCACTCCCAATCTCCATAATCATTGCTGCCCTTCTTCGAGGGGACCCAGCCGAAGGCGTACCGCTTCTCGCCGTCTGAGGCTGTCTTGGCTGCGTAGAATCCTCTGCCGTCAAAGGTGTCCAATACCGGTGAGGTATATAAGCCGTCAATCGTTTTGCTCTTTTTATAATGGGTGACAAACTTCTCACTGAACGTGGAGTAGACGAGGTAATGCCATTCTCCCATCTGGAAATAATCGGGACATTCCATCGTAATGTATTTGTCCGGGCTGTAGAAGGGCTCACGGAATTCCCAACTCAGCAGGTCGTCCGATGTCAGAAGTGCGATGCACCCGCCTCTTTTCTCAGAGGAGTTCATTTCCCTGGTAGTGACCAGCATCCAGTACTCCTGCTTCTCTTGGTTGAAGAATACAAAAGGGTCCCGCCAATCAAATGCCTCATAGATCACTTCATCCCCGTAAAGCTGGAATTCACGATCCTTCGTCCAATGAATACCGTCGGTGCCAGTGGCACGCAGTACAACTTGTAAGGGCTTACCATCCTTGCAAAACGCAGAGTTGGGATTATGTCCCGTGTAGAATAGATGATACAGGCCTTCCTTGTCCCGGATCACAGATCCGGTATATGCGTTCCGGTCTGACTCGGTCTCACTGCCATTCGGCAGAACCTCTCCGTAATCCTCAAAATCAAGCCCGTTTCCAGTGGCCACCAAATTCCATGAGGTATGGTTGCCATACTCCCCTCCCACTCTCTCATCGTGAAGATAATACAGCTTGTACTCCCCTTGATCATAAAACGGAATTACGTCTCCTACCCAGCCATTCGCAGGTCTGTAGAATACTTTTTTCATTGTCATCATCTCCATTAGTAAAACGTTTTACAAACATATATTATCATATTATTTTTTGTTGTCAACGTTTACATTAGCTATTATGTTAAGATTATTAGAATGTATTACGTTTGATACAACGCAATTAAGTAAAACGTTTACTAAGATATGTTTACCTGGGGAGTTCATTGGGGCAAATAAAAAGAAAAACGCTGCCAGCCTATTGCCAGCAACGTTTCTCTTTTTGGTTATAGTTTATTTTTTCAATACAATTTCAAATCTGGAGCCAGCCTCACCTGCAAATACAATGCGGCCGTTTTCTGGTAGGACAACCTCATTCTTACCACTGACCACGCTGTGGTTCATGCAGATCCCCGTCTGGTCATATACGGCAAAGCCCCCCTTTGCAGGAATCTTTACGGTCATGACTTTCCCTTTCACAGTAGCTGGTACCGAAAACCATTTGGCATATCCATCTGCCTGAATGGTTGTTACGGATTGTTTACCCGAATAGATGGGCTTCACCAGCTCCTCACTGGCGTATACATAACCTGAAGCTTTAAGATACTCTCCTCCATCCTTTTTAGAGAAATGAATATCCATCGTATCGCGTCCGGCTGTGCCGGGAATTTGCAACAAATTGGCTGCTTCGTTTGCTCCAAGAATCTTATTGTTGATCATATACCCGGGATTCTCTTCATTCAACTGAATAGGCAGGATGGATGTGCCACTGAGATAGACCATGGATGTGGACTTTTCATTCAGCAGGTAATATTTTGTACCATCGCGCTTGTTCCATACGGCGTCAATCTCCTTGGATAATTCATTAGCCTCTAGCTTCTCTGCTTTATATTCTGAGAAAGCCAGCTGTCCGAGTTCTGGTATGGATATATAAGACCGGGACCAGAGGTAGGTATGCCCATTTTTCTCGACTACGAATTTCAATTTCCCTGCACCATCTTTGTTAACAAAAGTACCATCTGCTGTATAGGTATATTCTTGAGCCGGATTACTAGGAGCTGTAGGTGTGGATACGGTCATTTGCCCAGCCGGACTTATTTTGATCTTCATCACCGAATTATTACCGCCATACATCCCTTCATACTTGGACAATTCTTGGGGCATGTCTGCCTTCACGGGTACGCCAAATGATTGTTCCGGCTTCCGTTCTGGAATAAGATTCTTTTCCTCAAGTGCGCTGAGCAATAATTCATTCGCAATGAATTGATTGGTTAAGCTTGTCCCGCCTGAAGAGGTAACTGCTGCAGCCATGTTGTGTTCCGGAAGCACCACGAATGAAGACTGATAAGATAACGTATCTCCCCCCTTCATCACTGCCTTAATGCCGTACTCGTTGAATGGGAACATGTTCACCGTATCCCACCCTAACCCGTAAGACATGAACGTATCGCTGTCCTCTGACCACATGCCTCTTTTATATTCTTCCTGCTCCATGGCTTCTACAGATGTACTGGATAGAATGCCGTTGACCTCTCCCGTGAAGATTCTTGAGAATTTGACCAAATCTTCAGCGGTGGAATACAGACCTCCAGTACCGATAATATTATAATTCTCTTTTGGGAGTTGTCCCTCATAAAAAGGGGAATAGATTCCCGCCATCTCTGCAGGATCAAGTACATCCTGTGGCGTTGTAGTATGCTTCATATCCAGCGGCCCTGTGAAATATTTGTGTATAAATGCGGTATAACCGATACCGCTAACTCTTTCGACCAGAATCTCGGCTAACGTAAACCCATCGTTGCTGTAAACGGAGTATGCACCGGGATCTGCCTTCAGGCGTTGATTCGCTAATTGCTCCACAAACGTATCATGTAAATACGTGTCGTTATCTCCGTACAAGGCGGCATTATTGCTTGAGGTGCCCAGAAGACCGGAGGAATGGTTCAGCAGCATCCGGGGGGTAATCTGTTTGTAGCGGTTATCTCTCATCGTGAAGTCAGGGATATAGTTCACAACAGGCAGATCCAGATCGACCTTACCCTCGTCCACCAGCTTCATGACAGCGGCAGTAAGCATTATTTTACTGGTTGAACCAATGCCATAGACCGTGTTCGAAGTAAGAGGTACCTTGCCGTTCATATCATTTTTGCCCGTTTGACCGGACACCACAATCTTCCCATTATCCATGAGCGCATACTGCAGACTTGTCGTACCGTACGTCTCAGTCAGTAATTTGGCTTTGTCCATCATGGTGTTCTTCGTTGCTTCATACGTAAGATTGCTGTTGTTATTCACGGCAGCCGGGGCGGCCATTGCAGACATTGGAGCAAGCACCGTCAGCATGACTGTCACGGCGGCTATAGTACTTCTGTGTCTTGTTGTCCTCGTATTCATCTTCATTGTTGTTACCTCCCTTGGTTTCACTCACACATCTACTCCTGTCTTCATCATTAGATTGGAGCACCTTGTTGGGGCGCTACAGACAGTATAGACAACCAAGATGTCCCCTTAATGACTACAACATGAACGGAGGATGAACAGGCCCGAAAGAATGAGCTCAACTATACAAAAAACCCTCAGGACGGAGTGATTGCGCTCCTGAGGGTCAGTCCACAGCCGGTCTGCAGCCTACTTCACGTAAAAGGTAGCATCCTGCTGATCTACCGAGGTCGATACCGTAGATATCTCCAGCAGGCCATCCCGGTGTCTCATATAAGCGCCCGGAATATTGTAGGACTCAAAGGAAGCTGCCCATGAACCGGTCAGTCCGGTGCGGAGGTGCCAGGTGGCATCATTCTTGAACAAGTTCCCTGCTCCTTAATTATTGGGGGAAACGCTGCCCGGAACAATTATGAAAACGCTTTATTTAATGATCAAAAAAATCTTAACAAAAAGCGTTTTCGACGGTCAAAAAAAATAACCACCCTCAGGGATGGTTATTGGTTATGGTCTGTTCACTGACTTTTTTACGCCATTCCAGCGGCGTGGCTCCCACGGCTTTGATGAAAAAGTGATAAAAACGGCTGGAGGAGGTGAATCCGACCTCGTGGGATATGATCTCAACTGCCTTATCGGTCTGCTGCAGAAGCCGCTTCGCTTCGCGCAGGCGAAGATTGATCATATACTGTTTAGGCGAAACGCCCATCAGCTCTGTGAATTTCTTGCGCAGATTGCTTTCGGACAGAAAATACCGTGCAGCCAGCTCACTCACCGTAATCTGGGTATGATAGCCGGCATGAATCTCCTTCAATACCTCCTGGATGGTGAGCTGGTCATCTAAGACATGGGCCATTCGCAGGGTTACCCTGTTCCGCTGGAACAGCAGCAGGATCGTCTCCATGGCTACCCGCATTAAGACATAGGAATCTGCATTATAACTGTCTAATTTCCATTCCTTCTCCAGTTGAAGGAGACTGATCCCCGCCCAGTTCATATCCTCTTCACTGAGATAAGCGCTGCGGATGCGGTCCTGCTCCGGCTCTGCGTTATGAAAGAGATACTGGCAGTATGCCGGCAGCTTGTCATGATAGAAATGTATAGAGATCCCCTGCCAGGGCTCGGTACAGACAAAACCGTGGTGAAGCCGGGACGGTATCAGAATAAGATCCCCTTTGGACACCTTGATATTCTGGTCAAGCGAGCTGTAATACCCTTCACCCTCCAAAATAAGAGTCAGTTCATCGTAATCATGGGAATGCGACATAAAAAGGCCTTCACCCTTCTCCGCCTGGAAGGTATGGGGCATAAAACGCTCCATGCTGATTAGAAAGTTTTTAGTATCATTGTGCATTGTATACTCCCCTTTGTTCAACACATAAGTATATTTTAGCATGAACATAGATTTGTGAGAGGGGGAGTGTTTGTAATACTAATCAGCAGTAATTGCTCTATTGAACAATTAAAAAGACTCTATCTTGACGACAGAGTCTTTCCTTAATAAAGATAGAAATTCATTCTTCTCAGACAAATCAGTGTCCCATGCCGTGGCTATTGGTTGTCACTGTTGTGGTCTGAAGTGTAGTGATTTCCTCGGCGCTTGCGGCAGTCAAGATTGTTAATGAGCTAATCAGCAATACGGTTGTCAATAACAAAAGCTTCTTTTTCATAATTTTCATCATTGAACTCCCCTTCTAAAATATTTCGCATTATTGCATGATACTCTTCAAGTTCCACCAACTCCTATTTCACTCCTTACAGACCATTTTGCAACTTGCGCAGGCTTCAATAAGTTCAATCTCCAGTCTGTTCAACTTCAATCCTTCATCTGGCATTTACTATTTTCTGCAGACTTTCCTTGATTCGATGAGTAGCTTCGTTACCATGATACGTGATCACTTTTTTAATATCTAACTCTAGCAGTTTAGCAATCGACTTCAACGCAGTAGGATGATCCAACGTGTAATAGTCGTCAAAGGACAGGAGCTTACCATTCTTTGAACTTAATGCATCGCCAGCAATTAACGTTTGCGTTGGGATATGATATAGCGACATGTGATCTGGTGTGTGTCCTGGTGTAAAGACGGCTTGAATACCGCCGGCCAGGGGCAGAATGTCTCTATCCTTAAGTGCCGTATGAACGTGCACGGACGGTGCGAAAGATTTACTTCTAATTAGCGGAATGGCTCCCGTTAAATAGGGCACAGCCTTCTCATGTGCGAGCACCGTCAACTCGTTCCCCCTGGCCTGAACTAGCTCCGGCAGACTGCCAATGTGGTCGCTGTCTTGATGCGTAATGATGATATGTGTCAGCTGATCCAGTCCAAAGCCTTCTGTTTCAAGCAACGTACGGATCTGATCCATTTGCCCAGATATGCCAGTATCAACAAGTACAAGATTCCTTTCATCCCACAACAACGTTGGATATACAATAAAAGATCCCATCTGCAGCTTTATCGCTTTAATTCCGGTATCCGGCCGAGACATGGACATTCCTTATCATCCTTTCCTATTTCATTTCATATTACTTAAAGGAAGCCGCAAGTCAACATTTTTTACAGACGGAGAGTACGCTCGTACATGGCTTCAAAAGAAAGACGCCGGGCATCTTCCCCGGCGTCTTCTTCGATGATTAGTTGATTACTGCTGACCTGCCAGCCACTTAGTGGCTTCCTCTTGAGCTTTCTTCAGCGCATCGGCTGAACTCAGCTCACCTAACAGGACACGTTCCACATTCTCAGATAGAATATAGCGCGGCTGACCGGAGCGGTAAGGATAACGTGGTGTCCACAACTGGCCCATTTGCTTCAGAATAATGTCCATCTGTCCAATCTCCTGCACAGAAGACCAGTTCTCTGCCGCCTTAATAACAGGCATACTCTGTGAACGCTGTTCATCCCACATATATTGCTGGAAGAATTCACTTCCGCTGAATTTCAGCCATTCCCAAGCCAGGTCTTTATTGCTGCTGGATGCACCAATGGCAAACGGGCTTCCGGCGAACATACCACCCATTCCTGTTTTCAGATTTTTGAATAACAAGGCAGCTTCGTATCGGTCCTCCAGCCCAAGGTTAGCCAGGTTGTTAATAAACCCGGGGGATTCACGCAGGTTGATCGCAATATTGTTTTTTTCAGTCAGGAAATTTTCGGCACCTTGTCCGGCCATTACACCCTCTGGTGCATACTTTGTCGCTTGCTTCATTAAATCGAGGGACTTCACCATGGTATCGCTATTGAATTCCAGCTTCATATCCTTCCACAGAAATCCTGTGCCCCATTGCCCGCCGAGCGATTCATTGATGTTCATTACCGAATCGGCAGCATCGCTGCCCTTAAAGGTCAGACCATAATTCTGCTCACCTGTTTTGGGATTCTTGCCTGTCATCTTGGAGGCCTTGTCCAGGACTTCCTCAATGGTCGGCGACTCGGACAGATAGTCCACTCCCCAATCGTCAAACAATTGACGGTCGTATACAATTACCCGGGCATCGCCGATAAACGGAAGGCCATAAATCTGCGGCTCCTGATCATCCGGTCCCATTACCTTCCAGCCTTCCACTTGTCCATTCAAGTATTTTCCTAAATCATAGCTGTCCTTATCAATATACGGCTGCAGCGGCTCCAGCAACCCCTGTTCAACAAAAGTGGTAATCCCCGGGACTTGATATACATCAGCTGCTCCAGACTGAAGCATCGTCTGAGTTTTCTCGTTATAGTTATCCCAGCCCATAAGTACAAACTCGACGGATGTATCAGGATACTGCTTCTCGAACTCCTCTTTAAGCATTTTTACACCCTTAGAGGTTTGGCCTGAGATTGGATCGGTCTTGTCCTCCAACGAGAAATCGCCTACGAGCTGCACCTTCAGTGTTCCTGTTGGTCTCTCAGTAGCAGGAACCGCATTGCCTGCGCCTTCTGTTGCAGCCGGTTCAGTGTTTGCCTTCACTGTCTGATTCGAGTTCCCGTTATTCCCGCATGCACTCAAAATCATAGTGGACGCCAGCAGCAGCGTTCCTGTCAACTTCACGATCGATTTATTAGACATTGTTAGCTCCCTTTACTCCGTTATATTTTAATAAGTTGCATTATACTGGACTTTACCTGCTCCGGTGATCACTCTCCCTTCAAGCCGCTGAGGGCAATGCTGCGAATGATGTATTTTTGTAAAAATAGAAAAACCAGTACGATCGGCAGGATACTCATTGCTGCGGTAGCCATCGTAACGCCCACCAGCCTGCTGCCATTTTCGGAAGAAAAGCTGGATAGAAACAATGGTACGGTCTTCATGTCTTGATCGTTGATGACCACAAGCGGCCAAAGGAAGGAATTCCAGCTATCCTGAAAGGCCAAAATGGCCAGTGTCGCTGTAATCGGTCCCGTAAGGGGAGCAAATATCCGTACAAAAATGGTGAATTCATTGGCCCCATCCATCTTTGCGGATTCGCGCAGTCCTTCAGGAAGACGGTCAAAATACTGCTTCACCAGCACAATGCCGAGCGCATTAATAATTGCCGGGAAGATCAGGGGGTATTTCGTATTGATCATTCCAAGATCATTGAACATCGTGAACATTGGAATCAGTCTCGCTTCAAATGGAACCATCATGGTAGCCAGTACTGCGAAATATAAAAGCTTTTTCCCTCTGAATTCCCCTCTGGAAAAGGCGTAACCGGCCAGTAAGGCCGAAGACACGCTGAGAATGACGCTAAACAAAGAAATAATTGCAGAATTGGCATAGGTCTTGAACAGAACCCCATTCTCGAATACCAGCTTATAGTTGAATAGGGAGAACTGCTCTGGAATTAACCGGGGAGGAAACGGGACGGCAATATTGCTGCTTCTTTCCAGGCTGACGCTTAACATCCATAGAAAGGGATACAACATTAACGCGCCCAATCCAAGCAGGAGCAGGAACAGCAGTCCGCTCAACAGTTTGCTTTTTCCTGTTGCACTCAACATCTCAAAGGTTTCCCTCCTAGATTTTCATTTTCGTGACCTTGGTATTGATATAAGTGAACACAAGAATAAAGAAAAACAAAATATAGGATGCCGCAGAGGCCAGGCCGTATTCGTTACCGCCGAACCCCCGCTCGAAGATAAAACCGACTACAGTGTGCAGCGACCGGGCCGGACTACCCTGCAGTCCACCAAGCATATAAGCGTCAGAGAACCGCTGCAGGCCGCCGATCCAGCCAATAATGAACAGGATAGTCAGACTTCCAAGCATATTCGGCAGGGTGATGTACAACCATTGTTTGAATCGCGAAGCCCCGTCTATGGAGGCTGCTTCATAGTAGTCGCTTGATATGGCCTGCAGGTTAGCCAGATTAATGATGATAACAAAGCCTAACCAATGCCAGACCGAAAGAATGATCGCCCCCCACTTGGCAGAGAGAGGCTGTGACAGCCAGACTACTTTCTCGAATCCCAGCAATTGCACCACATAATTGAGCGGCCCATCAGGATGAAGAACGGCCAGAAAAACGGTGGCTGCTGCAACAATAGAAGTGACATTGGGCAGATAAAACAATACTTTAAAGAAGTTGGCGCCACGGCGTAAATTATTGATCAGACAAGCAATGATGAAACCAGCCGGTATGGCAATCAGAAGCTGGAAGACGGTAATGTAAAGGGTGTTATACACGGAATACCAGAAGGTGCCTGACTCCAGTACACTGGTGTAATTCTCAAGTCCAACGTAATGCTGGTCTGCCCCCTTCGTAAAACTAAGCCGCAGTGACTCTGCCAGCGGGTAGATCATAAACACCGCAATGCCTATTAAGGTGGGCAGGAGAAACAGGTACCAGGCCAGTGCAGGCTGCCTCCGGATTCTTTTGTTGCGGTTACGCAAAAGCTTCCGGTCTAAGACTCCCAGTGTTGTAGCTTTTGTCATATGGTCGGACAAGGGTTCTTATCCCTCCCTGCATGAACATACTTTGTGACCTCATAAACAGTAATGGCATCTACTCCCATGTTCACATAGGCATAGAACAATTCCTGATCATAGGGTAAGGTATAAATCCAGACCTGGAGCCCGTGAAGATGCGCCTGCTGCACCAGATGAGGCCGGCAGCCTTCATATTGAAGGTTTAGCCCCCCGAACTTCGATTCAGCTGCCCGACGGCACAGCTCTACCGCTTGCTCCCGATAGGTTGCTTCGTCCAGCTCAGAGAGCTTATCAGGTAAATTCCAGATTACGTGTCCCGGATAACCGGATTCTGCTATCAGCCTTGTAGCTCCGGTGAACCATACCTTACTCCAGGTAGAGGTGGCTGTTACTTCGGCTATGGCGGCTTGCGCCGCCTGTTCTGTTTTAAGATCCAGATTGAAAGCGACAGGAAGCTGGCTGAACCTTGTCAATATCCGGTTCAGTGTCTCCGGCTCCTCGCCAGTCCCCAATAGCTGCTCATAATTCAAGCGGCTGACAGGGGGCTGATCATCATGCAGGAGAACAGCAACATTATCTTTGGTTGCACGCACATCCACTTCTATAATCGGTGCCCCCGCCTTCACTCCGGCTTCACAGGAGGCAAGCGAATTGTAGCTTGTGCTCTCGCAGCCTGTATGGGCAATCAGTTTCGGGTTCTGCACAGCATTCCCTCCCCTTGTATTATTCTTCTATCAAAAGTCCGTTTGAGAAATAAATCGGATTTGTGCAGGCTATTGTTGTCAGAATACCGTCGATGATGCCAAAAAGCCGTACCCGCAGCCACACTAACCCTTCTGTAGGCAGCATAATAGGCAGTCCATTATGTGCAGAGGCTGGTAATCTGGCGAGTTCCCCCTGATTGGAATCTACGATGATCCAGTTCCCCTCCTCTGCTCCCCAAGGACGCTCCGGCTGGGTTGAACGTGTAATCTGTACAGTTAGTCCGGCAATGGCAGAGGTATCAACGATAGCTAAGGGAACTTGATCTCCAAGCCCGTATCGCTCATGTCCAAGAGAGAGGCTGACCTCCAGTAACGGGCCCATGCTCAGACAGAGCTGCCCCTGCTTGATTGCCGCAATAATGTCAGCGATCGATCGTTGCATGGGTCTATCAGGAAGACCAATATACGTATATGCTGCCAGCTTGTCCGCAGGCTCAGATCTGTGCCAATCCCGGCCGGCAGTAGCGGATATCCTGTATCCTTCGTTTAACAAATCGGTCCATTGTTTAAATGCCGGTACATTATGATTTTTCATAGAAGGCATCATCTCATGCCATACCTCGATATAATCAATCTGATTCCAATCACTTACTGTGTAATCCCAGTGGCAGCCTGTACAGATCGGACTGCCTAAGCTGTAAGGATGAGCAATGCCCACAATGCCTCCCTGCTCATGAACACGCGATATGCCCTTATGAATATCATGCAGGCCGAGATCTCTCCATTCACAGTATGGAGCCCCAAGGGTCAGCATATGGCCGTAGAACGTCGTCCATTCCATGCCGGGAATGATCGTGATACCTGTCTGCCTGTTAACGGCTTCGGCATCTGCCAGCCCCGATACAGTGTTATGATCTGTAAGCGCAATACCTGCAAGTCCCAGCTCTGAGGCTGTCCGGCACATCTCCAGCAGAGAATGTGTCCCGTCACTGTGCGGCGTGTGGGTGTGAAGCTCGAATGGAAGCCATTTCATCTGCCGGTCCCCCTCACGGTTAATTCATAGCTGCAATCCGGTGTAATTACACAATGTACGCTGATCGTTACCTTCCATACGCCAGCGGGGACATCTCCGGCGATGAAGCCGGGAGAAGTCTTGCTCCAATCCGGGCAGATGATATGCTTCTGCTCTGGAGCATGCCGGTGTGCAGAACCGCGGAAGCCCGAGGGGCTGTCCAGCGATAAGGTAAGCAGATTCTGCAGAGGATAGTAATTCTCCCACTTCTTCTTATGCAACTCGGCAGAAGCCGGATCAGAGTACCTCTCAATCGCCTCCAATATCAACGGCTTTGATGCTTCCCGATCCAAGAATGGTTTGGGGGCATAACTGAAGTCAATCTCCAAGGAAGACATAGAATGCTCCAAGTGAAACTGGTACACAATATGCGTTTTAGAGCTGCTCGGAATGATTTTCCCCTGAACAGTGATGATATCTTTATGCATGGCCTGTACCTCTTTCCCCTTTAATCACCTATATGGTATCGATACCTGAAATTAATCTTTCACTAGCATAATCACTGCTTGTTAAAAGAAATTCTTATTTTCAGCCTATTTATATTAAAAGTAAGTTGGAGGCTTAATTGAGAATTTACACAAAAAAAACAGGTTCCCTATCCGGGAAGCCTGTTTGTACATTTGTTTCAGATTATATTCTGCGGCAACTGGCCCGCTCCATGATCCGGTGCGGAAGGAATACTTCTTTACAGCCATTTTGACTCCCGTTTTGAATTAAGTTGTGCAGATATTCAAGTGAAGTTCTTCCGAGCTCCTGGACAGGCTGCTGCATTGATGTAAGCATGGGCCTCACGGCTTCGGCGAAAAGACTGTCGTCAAATCCCATGACAGATATATCTTCAGGAATGCGAAGCCCGTAATCAAGTATACAGTTCATCGCACCTACTGCCATATCGTCACTGACAGCAAAAACAACAGTAGGCCGCTCTTGCTGCTCTAACAGTTCCTGCATCATTAATCGTCCGCTCTCCTGCTTATAGTTGCCGAACCTGATAAAATCGGGAATAAGCGGAATAGCGGATTTGCTCATTGCGTCCAAATATCCTTGATACCGGCTGTAGCCAGCCGTTACATCCTCCAGATCTCCGCCCAGGAAGGCAATCCGGCGATGACCTAATCCGATGAGATATTCCGTGGCATCCAGAGCTGCCTGATAGTCATTAATTAGCACAGAGAACCTGCCCTGCAGCGGAGAGCGGACACAAGAAAATAAGATTGGCATAGTAGCGCATTCAATAAAAGACAGAATCCGTTCGTCAACCTTCTGATGCATGATGATGATCCCGTCTACCCTCATCTCCTGCAGGGCGTGCAGATACTTCAATTCCTTATCCAGATTCTCGGCAATATTGCAGACAATCAGATTATAGCCATACTCACTGGCACTTTCCTCAATGATGCTTAATATCGTAGAGCAGAAATAATTTGTGAGATCGGGAACGATGACACCAATGGTATCGGTTTTCTGCTTTTTTAAACTGCGGGCAATCTGGCTTGGGGTGTAGTTCAATTCCTTGATCGCCTGATTCACTTTATCCAGAATCTGCTGGCTAATATATTTCTCGCTATTCAGAACCCGGGACACACTAGTAACAGACACACCGGCCCGTTCAGCTACATCTTTAATTCTTGCGCTCATGCGGTTTCACTCCTTAGCAAGGTCGGTACGGATGATTCATACAACTACCTAGAGATTTCATATCACCCATTATACAGACTGTTGCATGGCGAAGTGTAAGGCCTGTGTTAACGATTGCTTGAAAGATTAAAACTTGATTAGATGATAAATAACGCTTGCCTTAAAGTAAGGATGCACGTAATTAATCAGTTGATAATTATTTGGGCAGTCCCTCAAAAGAATTCCCCCGTGTCAGGCTCTGACTCTGATCGGCCCAGCGGATCTGAAGCGAACGGGAAGTGAATATGTCGGGTCCGTCTGATACTTGAAAATGCAAGTGTGCTTCACTGGAGTTCCCTGAATTACCGAGATGTCCGATGAGATCTCCCTGCTGGACGTTATCCCCTTTTTTGACGGCTACACTGCCTTTTTTGAGATGTGCTGTTATGCTGTGCTCCCCGTTTCCATGATCAATGACCACAACATTTCCTTCCGGTTCTTCGGCGTTCATTACGCCCGGAGTGTTATCCGGTATGTCATTTTTGACTTCAACCACCTTGCCCTCTGCTGCTGCATAGAGCGGTTCGCCAAAAGCATAATAGTCCTCGTTGTCCTTTCCCTCCCCTTGATAGCTGGAATCATCCTGTGTGCGGATAATGTCGAGTGCGTAACGCTGTGTTTCATGAGCATAATGATAGTTGGACAAGACATCGTTTCCGCCCCAGAACACATACCATTCGCCCTTCAACGGAAACTGGAATTCTGTCTTGGTCAATGCCTTGTCCGTTGCTTCATGCGTCTCAAGCGGCTGAATAAGCAGCCCCTCAATCTGGTGATCTTCGGCAAAAGAGGCTTGAATCCCCTTAGTTCCCGTCTGATCCTTCCACGAACGATCAACCAGATGGTTCAGTTTAACTTCCGTAACCTTGTTCCATGAAGTAACGCCTTCCATAAAGCTATCGACAGACGTCTTGAATTCGTCCAGCGATATGATTTCCTGTAGTTCCGGACTCATCTGCTTGTAGATGTCCTCCTTCGATCCCTTCATTAAGGTATCCATGAAATTGTCAGGTGTAATCATTGCGTCCTCCTTGGCTGTCTGTTCTACCGGTAATTGCTCTTGTGGTTCAGATGCTTCCGAAGTGCCGCAGGCAGACAACATCACACACATGCCAAGCACTGCGGTAAGCAGCTTCCAGCCTTCCGAACATTTTCTAGTCATTCCCTGCACTCCTTTGTTAGAACGATATCTTTCCAGTCCAGTGTACGACATCAATCTTATCTGCCGTCTAACCTACTCTTACGTCTATCTTAACTTTGAGGCGAGCTACTTCTCCAAAATTAAGCATCCGTTAAGGTTACCGGTACGCAACACAGCGTTTCAGAATGGTATGATACTTATATAAAAAGCTGGGAGGCTCTAATTCGTCATGGAAGAAGTTTCAATCCTGCTTGTTGATGATGAACAGGCGATTCTGCATATGCTCCGAACGGTATTGCTCAAAGAGCAATTCCTGGATATTGATACGGTCACTACCGGTGAAGAAGCAATTGCTGCATGTAAAAAGAAAACCTATCACTGCATCGTGCTGGACGTGATGCTCCCAGGCCGAAGCGGGCTTGAAATCTGTCCATTTCTGCGTCAAATTACAGATGCCCCTATTCTCTTTCTGACTGCGAAAACAACCGATTATGACAAGCTGACCGGCTTCGCGGTGGGAGGAGACGATTATGTCGTTAAACCCTTTAACCCGCTGGAAGTAGTCGCACGGATCAAATCCCTGCTGAGACGATATTTGCCCAGACAGACGGAAGCAGAAAAACTGCCGCAGGAAGGTATCTATGATTATGGACGCTTTCAGGTCATGGAGCCAGCCGGTGAACTCAGAGTAGAAGGTCAACTCGTGAACTGCCCTGCGCTGGTATACCAGTTGCTGCTATTCTTTTGCAAACATCCCAATCGTATCTTCACCAAGTCAGAATTGTATGAACGGGTCTGGGGATCGGAGGCCCTTCGGGATGACAACACTGTCATGGTTCATATTCACCGGATTCGTGAGCGTATTGAGGCTGATCCCTCCAACCCTGAACTATTGGTGAACGTTCGTGGATTGGGCTATAAGCTCATTCAGTCCGACCTGGGGCATGCACGATGAGTGTACGACGGAGATTGATGACGCGGTTCATTGGCCTGCTTGCGGGTACGGTGATTCTGATCCTGGTCATCGGCGGAAGTATAGCTTACTGGGTCATTCAGCAGCTGAATGAGGCCAGCCTGGTTGAAGATTTTGCCACTGTGGGGCTCGATCAGCTAATCAGTACAGCAGAGATACTGCCGGACGGTAGTGTTAAGTATGATCCCGGGCTGCTGAAGCGAATCGAGGAGAACAAAGGCTGGCTTCAGATTCTCGATGAGCAAGGCCGTGTGCTGGATGCTTTTCATACCCCTCCCGATGTGCCGAATCACTATAAACCTGGAGAGCTCATATCCTATTGGCAAGGACAAAAGCCCTTTCCCTACCAGCTATATCTGCTTATCCGGGAACGTAAAGGGATTAATTTCACCCTGCTGTATGGGGAGAGCAACCAGGCTGTAAGCATGCTGGAGCAAACCTATAACGGGGGGCGTTATGCCAATAACAAGCTTGAACTGGCACCCATGCAGCAGGACATTATTCGCACGGCGGATGCCTATCTTCAAATTTTGGATGAACAGGGACGGGTGATTACTTCTTTCAATAAGCCCGCAACAGGTATCCCGGACAGCTACAGCATCCAGGATCTCATTCTACGTACACGTTATCCTGCCAGGTATGGAGTGACTACAGTGACCAGCTATGATGAGCAGAATCATTCTACCTGGATGCTGAGTGTTCCTCTTGGAAGTAATCCGGCGGGTAGCAATGAGAATCCCTTCGGGTTTATTTTGGGTCCTGCCCTGATTGCACTTCTGGTATCTATTATCAGCTTGCTTATCCTGCTTGCGGTTTGGTATGCCAACCTGTTCGGTTATCCCATGCTTCATATGCTCCAATGGCTGCAGCGGCTTGAACGCGGACAATATGAGGAGCCAGCAGGCCCCCGCGGCAGGCCGCTTAGCCAGAAGAAGAACGGGAAATGGCGGCGGAACTATCGGGTATATACGGAAGTGTTACATTCCATCCAGACGTTATCCAATACCCTGAGACAGGATAAAGAACTCCGCAGACAGACCGACTCTTTGCGTGAGGAATGGATTGCTGGAATCACCCATGATCTAAAGACACCTCTATCCTCCATCCAGGGCTATGCACATATGCTTGAAGCAGAGAAATACCAGTGGACTTCAGAAGAAGTCCGCGAATTCGCAGGCATTATGCTGGACAAGTCCATGTACATGGACAGGCTGGTGAACGACCTGGCCATGACATACCGTCTGCGCAGTGGCGGATACCAGCCCCCTATTGAGCTAACGGATATCAATACTCTGCTTCAGGATTTGGTACATCGTGCTGAACGTAATCCGGCTTATGGCGAGGGCCGCATTACTTTCCAGCCTGCCCAGATTGAGGTACAAGGGCATGTACACATTCCATCCTTTGAACGGATCGTTGATAATCTGACAGCTAACGCCCTGCTGCATAATCCGCCGGACACGAAGCTGATTGTCAGTGTGCAGTCAGGTGAAGAGGCAGGCGATTTCATCGTTCAATTTACCGATAATGGACGCGGAATGGATCAGGAGACCGTGTGGAAGCTGTTCGAACGATACTATCGCGGCACAGATACAGGGGCGCCAGATGTCGGCTCAGGCCTGGGCATGGCGGTAACCAAAGGGCTGATCGAAGCCATGCAAGGGCGAATAGAGGTCTGTTCTAATCCCAAAGAGGGAACACAAATACGTTTGATATGGGATGTTCATTCGAGGACTGGAACAAAATAATCCAGAGTGCATGTACACATTAGGGCTTCAAAAGAAAGACGCCGGGCATCTTCCCCGGCGTCTTCTTCGATAGTCAGTTGTGTTCGGTATTCTCTCCTAACTGCTTGTGCAGTATCCCCTGGAGTATCACTTCAATGGCCCAGAAGAACCTCTCCTTGGAGGCGGTATCCCCCGAGAATAAATCCGTCTTCAGACTGTTCATCAACGGAAACCGTAACGGATCTGCTTCGTTATAGTAACTTTGGGCAGTTTCCATCAGTTCGCTTGCTCTCTTTGCCTTCTCCAAGGCAATGGAAGACACGTACAGGAGCAACAGGTCCGTTCCCCAGGCAGCGGCTGTAGAGGTGATTCCGCCCTTCTGCAGAACGGTAAGTAAATACTCATTCAGACGAAAGGCATGATTTCCAATAGGAATCGTCTGCAGGGACAGCTCCGCTAATCCGGGCTGCTCGATAAGCAGCTCCGCATAAGCATGCAGTGCTTGGAATAACTGGTCCTTCCAGTCATTGTCTGTCAGATCCGGCAGGTTCAACTCACCAAGACCAAGGTCAAGCACATAAGAACTCAATTCCTGCAGATTTTTGACGTAAACATACAGGGAGGAAGGTCCAGTGTCCAGTTGCTTGGCTACCTTCCTCATGCTCATGCCGGAGGTTCCTTCCTGCTTCAGCAGCTCATACGCGGTCTTCACAATTAATTCATGACTTAGGGGTTCTTTGGCTGGCCGATTACGGCGGCTCACAATTTCACGTTTAGGTTTCATCATACTTTCCTTATAACATGCCGGAAGCCAATAGTAAATACACCCGCGGAAGATAACATCAGCCTTGCTGCTCATACAGGTCTTGATAAGATTGCATGAGTGCTGCAAACTTTGGAGCGGCGTTCTCTGAGAAGCTGAGGATGAGATTCTCGTTAGATACATCTGCTTTCTCTGAAGCATACTGGAACATTTTCTCCTCATATTCTTCAATGGCCACAGGTGTCTTCTTGTTCCTTACTATGGCAAGAGCCAGCTCCAGCGCATCCAGCATCGCGAGATTCACCCCTTCTCCGGCAAAAGGAGACATGACATGAGCGGCATCTCCGATCAACGTGACACCTGAGTTCCGTTCCCAGCGAAAGCCGACAGGCAGCATGTAAATCCGTCTGGGTACAACAGCATCTTCCGCATACCGGATATAGTTCTTCAGCGGTTCACTCCAATCGTGAAATAGCTCAAGCAGCGTTGCTTTCATCTCTTGCAGGTTATCGTTGCGGATCTCGTCTAACCAGTCCCGGCTGGCATTGAAACTCGCATATACTTTGATCCGTCCGTTGCCGTTCAGCTGGCCCAGAATCCCTTTGTGATCATCCAGTGCAAACATCTTGCCGCGTGCATTGAATGCTGCTAGATCCGGGTGTTTGTCTGCAATAACGTTAAGCTCCAGCATAGTCAGACCTGAATATTCCACATCTGTATCCGTAAGCAGAGGGCGAACGCGGGAAAAGGCGCCATCCGCCCCAATTACAAGATCGGCCACAGCGATATGTCCATTCTCAAAATGAAGCTCCGTCGTCCCCTCGCCCAGAGGCACAACCTTCTCCAGTTTATAGCCATACTGTATAGTAGACGGATCTAGTCTTTTTAAAAGCATGTCACAAAGCACACCGCGGTCAATCTCCGGGCGTCTCTGCCCTTCCGAGATCTCTTCATCAGCCACTTCATCCAGGTATAGGGTTCCCGTCTTATCCATGAGCCTGAAGTCTTCACCCTCAAACCGTGCTGCCTGCAGAAAAGCTTCATATAATCCGGCTTCCTTCAAAGCGAGCTGCCCGGACTCTTCATGGATATCTAAGGAGCCTCCACGTTCATGGCTAAGGTCCTCATGTTCACGTTCGTAAATCGTCGAGGAAATACCATGCTGTTGCAGAATCAGTGCCAGCGTTAACCCCCCGGGTCCACCTCCAATAATGGCGATCCGGCGTTGTTCTGTAGAATTATTTGTTGTCATGTATAGACATCTCCTTCGTTTGAAAGTTAAAAAACAAAGATAAAACCAATGCACCTATTGCAAAGCTCAAAGTAATCCAGAATGTTGAGCCGAAGGCATGACCTAATTGATCGGGTGAATGCTGTGCTGGAAGTCCCCTCATTTGTTTGGCCAGAAAAGCCATCGTGATGGTAACACCGAAGGAGGACATGATTTGCTGTGCTGAAGTGGTTATGGGGGTAACACGGCTTATTAATTCCTTCGGAGCTGATCTGAGGACATGTGTATTAATCTGCATCATCGTTAATCCTTGACCAAGCCCTGCAAAAGCGAAGCTGCAAATGATATATAGAGAACTCGTCTGGGCATCAATCTGCGTCAGTGCAAGTAAGGACCCGCAGAGCGACAGAATGCCCATGATGGCGACCGGGCGAACACCGAAACGGTCAAATAACCGGCCCCCTACGTTAATCCCGACAGTAGATAACAAGGCTTGCGGGATCACATATAATCCAGCCTCAAGAGGAGTTAGCCCCCTCACTTGCTGTAAATACAGCGGGAATAACAGAATACTCCCGAATAAAGCAATTTGATTCAGCCAGGCGACAGAAATGCCATGTACAAAGGTAGGCGAACGGAATACTCTTAGCTCCAGCAGCGGGTGCTTTTGCCTGAGCTCATTCCAGATAAAGACGGCCAGTATAACCAGGCCCCCTGCCAGTGGAGCTAACGTCCATAGATTGGACCACCCTTTCTCACCTGCTTGATGGACGGCAAACACAATTGAGGTAAAGGCAACCGGGGCCAAAAGTGCGCCGGTCACATCCAGCTTGTTACTCAATTTTGCACCCGATGCAGGTAAGTACCTCCAGGCCATCAGTAAAGCTAAAACGCCAACCGGTACGTTGATGAAAAAGATCCAGTGCCAGTTGATGTATTCGATTAGCCAGCCCGACAATAACGGGCCTAGAATGGGAGCAAGCAGCATCGGGATCCCGAGGATGCCCATGACAGATCCTCTTTTGTCCGGAGGAGCGACCATGAATACAGTAGCAATTCCGATGGGAGCAACCATGCCTCCGCCCAAACCTTGAACAATACGGAAAAAGATAAGCTGCTCCGGAGTGGTTGCCATTGCACACAGCACAGAAGCGAGAACAAATAATACAATGCTGGTCATAAACATCCGTTTGGGCGAGAAACGGTCAGAGAACCAGCCCGCGAGCGGAATGACTGCCGATAAAGACAAGGTGTACGCCGTAATGACCCACTGAATCGTACTAAGATTGGTATCGAAGGCACTTACTAATTTCGGAACAGCTACATTCATGATGGTGCTGTCTAATATCACCAGGAACATCCCTGAAGCAACAGCGAGAAGTGTGGGCAAAATCTGTTTTAAGGAAAAGTCTGCTTGCATACTGCGGCTATTATTTGTCTCTGACATAAACGCTCTCCTCCTTTCCTTAAATAAGCGTATGAAATAGTTAAGTTGATACATTTATAACATAACGAACACCGTTCGTCAAGAATGATGTTCGTTATTGAATTACAAAAAACCCTCAGGAACGCATAAAGGCTTCCTGAGGGTTCATCCATTGTAATATTCCTTCGTGGACCTGGTCAGTTACGTCGGTTCTCCACCGATTTCATACGGTTCTGATCGTCAGGCAGCCGGTCATTACTGAATTCCTGACCTGCTTCTACTTCCCCATCGGCGGATACCGCCCGGGCGAAGTTGGTGAACTGTCTCTTCTCCTCATCCTGCTGGTGTTTAAGCTTTAAAAGCTCCTGCGGATCTTGGGTTGTCATGCGGTTAACCTCCTAAGGGATCAAATCATGCTGTTTGTTTGTACTACAGAAGTTTCTCCATTAAAGCGCAGTACTTATGCAAAAAATTCTCCGCTACCACAATGATCAAGCACATTTTACCTCTTTTGGGAATAGGCTAACGCATACCGTTTAGGAGGGATTGTCATTGTATACTTATGAATCACGACAGCAGTACCCGCATCTGGCCTGGCACGAAACACTTGAACTGCATGAATTGACGGCTTACCAGAGCAATCAGCTCACGTTGTTTAAAATGGTGCTGGAGGATGTGAAAGATCCGCAGCTATATGCGCTGTATTTAGAGACCATTAGTGCTGTGGAGATGAACCTGCAAGAGCTGCTGCAATATTTCCCGCTTGCTCCCGAAGGAACGCGGAATAGTTCTAAAACTTCCGATATGACAGGCTTCTATGCCGGACTGCTCTTAGGCTTCGCCAAGACTGCGGTGCGTAGTTATGCTATCGGCATTACGGAAACAGCCACACAGAAACTTCGGGAAACACTGCAAAAGCAATTAAACGGTGCAATCCTCCTGCACGGTAAAATCTTCTACTTTATGCTGGAACGCGGACTCTATCCCGCTTATGATCTCCCCAAGCTGCTCTCCAACGACGTTGCTAATGCGAACAAGGCATTATCCCTGTAACTGACAGCCTATAAAAAGGGGTTTCCCGTAAGCTTAATTATGGCTTATCGGGAAGCCCCTGTTTTACATATTCCGCTAATTAAAAGTTCTCACATCGCCAGCGGCCTTTCTTATGCAAGTTTATTTTGATCGTATAATCAGGCATTTTGCAGAAGACACTACTTAGGAAAAGCAAACCAGACTTTTAAGGAGGACGTTCGCTTGTATTTCTACAAAGAAGGCTTGATCAATAATATTGTGGTGGACAAACCCGATCCGGCTGCTGCCAAAGTGCTTCAGGAAATCTTAGGCGGTCATTACGGTGAGATGCGCACCATGATGCAGTATTTTTTCCAAAGCAGTAACTTTCGCGGCAAAGAAACCCAGTTCCGTGATTTAATGCGGGGGGTATTCCTGGAAGAGATCGCCCACGTTGATCTGGTACAGCATACCATTAACCAGCTGTTGAACGGTTCCGGTGAAGATCAGGTCGGAAATGGAGGCGGGGATGGCGCCCCTCTCGAAGTAGCTGCGAAACATGCGAATCCCCATCATTATATTATGGGAGCACAAGCCTCATTGCCTGTGGATGCGATGGGGAATCCGTGGCTCGGAAATTATGTCTATAGCCATGGGAATCTGATCAGTGACCTCTTGGATAATGTTGTACTTGAATCGACAGGTGTGCTGCAGAAGACCCGGATTTACGAGATGAGCTCCAATCAAACCTTCCGCGAGACACTCGCCTTCCTGATTGTTCGCGATAATGCCCACCAAAATGCTTTTGCCAAGGCTCTGGAGACTCTGGGCGTGAATTGGGGAAATGTCTTCCCTGTTCCGAACTATGACATTAACAAGTATCCCGAGTGCCGCAAATTTGTAGATATGGGCTACCATAATGCCCAATTCAATTTCAGCCTGGACCCGACAAGGATGGCAGAAATATTCCAAGGCACTTCTCCAAGCCGTAATAAAGGCAATCTGGAGGTAGTTCCGCCTCCACCAGGCTTCCCTGTACCTGTTATGCCGGAGATGCCGAATGAACATAGTCCTGGTCTGCACGACATGAATGCCTGAGCTGGATACTGGAGAAAATGAGCAAACGCTCTGTCCTTTATTCCTGCGTAAAAGGCCCGCGAAAGATCGCGGGCCTTTTACTTCATCCTTTTACCGGTGAGCTGCTGTTCGGATTACGCTCCGGTACGTTTAGACCGGGCCGCTGAACGGCTCTTGGAGGATTTGCTGCTCCCCTTGTCCGGTTCTTCAAGAGGCCTTAGCTGCTTCAGGCTGGCCTGAAGGGCATCCACCAGATCTAGTACATTGGTTGCCTTATCTTCAGGAGCGGCTTGCACTTCCTTGCCGTCCATCTTATCCTTAATCGCTGTACGCAAACGTTCTTTATATTCATTCCTGTATTTCTCGGGTTCAAAATACCCCGTTAGCCCTTCAATAAGCATTTTGGCCATGTCCAGTTCTCTGCGGTCTACCTTCTCCTTATCCGGCAAGTCCGGAATTTGGCCAGGTTCGCGCAGTTCTTCCTTATAGAACATCGTAGCCAGACAGAGTACCCCGTCGATCACCCGTACTGCGGCCAAGCTGCTTTTCTGCCGGATCGTTACATGGGCTACGCCAATTTTATGTGTGGACTCAAGTGCACTTACAAGCAGCTTATACACATGCTGACCCGTCTCCTCCGGAGACAGGTAATAGGTTTTTTGATAGTAGACGGGATCAATTTCAGTCAGATCTACAAAATCCACAATACGAATCTCACGCGAGGTTTCCGAAGCCAAGTCCTCTAATTCCTGATGCTCAAACGTAACATAATGCCCTTCCTTATATTCATAGCCCTTCACAATGTCGTTCCAGGGAACCTCTTGCTCACATTTGGCACAGGTACGTTTATAGTGGATGGGTTCCTTATGCTCCCGGTGGAGCATCCGCAGTGGAATATCCTTGTCCTCAGTAGACGAATACATCTTGACAGGAACATGTACCAGACCGAAGCTGACTGCCCCTTTCCAGATGGCCTGCATAAATAGCAACCTCCTTCATGTGATCATTGTTGCCATTCATTAACCTTATAGGACAATCCGCAATCAAGAGAATAATTTGTTTTTTATGTTTATTTTCTACCAGACAAGTGTACTAATGTATTGACAAAAATTATTAAACCAACATGGAGGAGAAGTTATTATGGCTAAAGAATTGGCATTGCATGAGCAACTCGAAGTACATGAGCTTCTGACCCTGAAAACCTCTTGTGCCACCAAAGCTGTTACGATGCTGGAGCTCGTCAAAGACGATAAGCTCAAAGCACTAATTGAAGATGATCTTAAAAACTCGTCAAAAGCAATTGAAGAATTGACATCACTACTAAAATAGGAGGTTCAACTTATGCCAACAACAACCAAAACAAAAGAAATGCTGGTCAAAGCCATTGCCCCTATGGATGATCTTGCGATCGCTACCGACATGCTGCTGTCTGCCAAAGCCGCTGTCCGCAGCTACGCTATTGCACTTACCGAAACCGCAACGCCCAAAGTGCACAAAGTCCTCAAGGCCCAGTTGGATACCGCGATTAAGACGCATCAGAGCATTGCCGCCTATATGATTGAGAATGAAATGTACCACCCTTACGATTTCACGGGACAAGTGGAGCATGATGTGAAGAAAGCAGAAACTGCGCTTGAGCTGTTAAAATAATAGACTAAGACACATCAGAACACACCGCCAATCTCCTTAGCGGTGTGTTCTATTACGATAGTATGGTGGGAATGTTATGTGATATTCACCATAAGGTGAAGGTCATATTTTCTGTTTCTCTGCCATTGTGTAATAAATCCCTTTTCGGGCGTACAGTTCAGCCGGACTGCCCTGCTCTACAATTTGTCCCTTCTCAACAACCAGGATGATATCCGCACTCTTCACAGTGGACAGCCGGTGTGCGATCACCAGTATAGTCTGCTTCCCCTTCAGGTTCAGTAAGGTATCATTTAGGTCACTCTCCGTAATGGCATCCAGAGCTGAGGTATACTCATCCAGCATGAGAATCCGGGGTTCATTCATAAATGCCCTGGCTAATAGAATCCGCTGGATTTCGCCACCAGAGAGATTGTCTCCGTGGCCCTCGACCTTCTTATCATATTGCTCAGGCATGGCTTGTACGAATGAGTTCACCTGGGCAAGATCAACAGCAGCATTGAATTTGAGCCATGTCTCTTCATTCATATCTTCCTTTTGCAGCGGGTAAATAATGTTGTCCAGAATGGACTTATTCCATAGCACTCCCTTTTGCGGGGAATAGCCGACATATTGTCTGAGTTCATGAATATCCAGCTCCTTGATCGGTACGCCGTCCAGGCATATCTCTCCTTCATCAGGCTCTATGTACCTGTGGATGAGCTCGAACATCGTAGATTTCCCTGAGCCGCTTAAACCAATAATTCCCACGAAGGCTCCTGGCTGAATGTCCAGATTGAAGTCTGTGATCCCAAAAGAATCATCAGGAGCGTACCGGTAGGATACATTTCTCATCTGCAGAAGGGTGACACGGCTATAATCAGGAGCTCTAGCTCCCGATTCGATTTTCTCCAGTTCAAGGATGTCATTCAGGTTATTTATAATAACCGTCATACGGCTCCTATCCATATTCAGCGTAAACAGCGACTTGAAAATGTTATATAACCTTGGAAGAATAACAATGAAGGCCAGCAACGTGCCAGGTGAGATTCGGCCTTTCAGGATCAGGTACAGACTATAGCCGTAAATGATACCTGTAATTAAGGATATGACCGTATCCGCAACAAGGTTCAACACCACATGATGAAACAACCGGGACTGCCTGGATATCTTCCACACTTCGTCATTCCATTCACTCCATCGTTTCTGCTCTGCCTGATGTCCGTTACACCTGTGTACCGCCTTCAGATTTGTGAAGAAATCATTTAAATAACAAAGTCCCTTGTCCAAAATGCCATGATACTGTTTATCCAGCCTCTCTGTTTTGCTCCTGAAGCGCCTGAACCCATACATACATAGCGGAAATGAGAGCATGGCCGCGAGAGTAAGCTCTGCACTCATCGAGAACACGATCCACAGGGTAGCGATCAGCAGAATAGCATTCGATACGATGGACATGAGGGTATCTACCACGAAAATTTCACACAGCATCCCCACCTGTAAGGTGATCCGGTTAATGATTTCCCCCCTGCCGATGCTGTCTACCTTTCGTGGCCGGGTCTGGAGTAGATCAGAAAATAGCCGGAGGCGAAGATTCTTGGATAAATGGTTGCCGAGCTCATTATTGTAATAAGAGGTGACACTGTTTAAGGCGGCGTAAATAACAGGAATTAGAATGAGCAGCAGCATATAGAATGCAGCCGTACCGATCTGCTTACCAGGCAGGATATCGTCAAATAAGTCTTTGAACAGGAGGGGCTGAAGAGTTGAGACGAATGCGGCTGAGATGTTGAAGAGCAGAATCAAAAAAAGGGTTCCCTTGCTTTTAGACAATATCTCCTTAATCAATGTCCGGGTTGGATTCATAAGTCCGCAGAACCTCCTTCAAAGGGCGCAGCTTATGTAATCATAACGGATCGGAAATATGAATTTAACCTGACTAATCATAGACAATCACCTGTCAGATTATAGGATTAATGTCGGTTTACGGTCGCCAAAAAGCCAGCGTCCTTTAGGATTCGCTGGCTTGTGACTGTGAACAGCTATTTACAAGAATTAATGCGGAACCTGCGTCCAGTACCCCCGGCTGAAGGCGATTGTGCCGTCATAATCAATGTACACACCGGCAATCAGGGGATTACGGAGAATACCGACCACATAATTATGAAGCGGCAGCATGACTGCTTGGTTCATAAGCAATTGCTCCGCCTTGGCATACAGCTCCACCCGCTTCGCGGCATCGAAGGTCTGCTCTGCCTGCTTCACGTACTGGTCGTACGTCTTGTTAGACCAGCCTGAATCGTTGTCGGCGCTGTCCGAACGGAAGTAATTCAGGAATGTGGACGGATCATTGTAATCCGCGGACCAGCCTGCGCGGGCAACCTGGAAGGTGCCGCTTTGCCGGTTGGCCAGGACAGTCTGCCAGCTCTGCGCTTTGATGGTGGCGGTTACGCCGAGCTTTTCATTCCATTGCTTCACAAGCTTTTTTGCTATTGCCGCATGGTCGTCCCCCTCATTGACAATAACGGTGAATGGCGGCAGCTTTGTCAGATTCTCTTGCTTGAGTCCTTTAGCCAGCAATTCCTTGGCCTTGCTCAAATTTGCCCCATTGTACGCGGCATCACTGATCTCTGAACGGTATTGTGCTTTGGAGCCGAAGAGAGTCCAAGGCACGAAGCCATAGGCGGGAATGCTCATTGACATAACTTTCCGGTCCACAGCCAAGGCCAGCGCTTTACGGATATTGAGGTTGGTGAAGGGCTTCTGCTTCAGATTGAACTGATAATAGTAAGTGGAGGCATAAGGTGCGTACGTATAGTAATTCTCCGCTACCGTATCCTTGTATTTATAATCAAGCTCTGTATTGCCGCCGCCGGTCCAATCCACCTCTTGATTGACGAAGGCCTCTGTCGCATTTTCTGACTCCAGACCCAGCGGGGACAGCAGAAGAACCTCGCTCAGACGAATGGACGAAGCATCGTAATAATAGGGATTTTTGACCAGCTTGATCTCCATGATACTCCGGGATTGTAACTGAAAAGGCCCATTGGAAATACTTGCAATCTCCTTTTCCTCCTGTGACACCGGGTAGTATACCGGCTCGGCCAGAAGCGACGGGAAATAAGCATATTTGCCCTTCAGTGTAACCTGAAGAGTGTTATTATTAACTGCCTTTACCCCTACCTTGGCAAAATCCTTCTGCTTACCGGTATGATAGCTCTCTGCCCCGGCCACATAGAACATTTTGTACAGATTCCCTGCCTCTAACCCCGGAGTAAGGGCCTTCTTCCAGGCATATACGAAATCGTAGGCCGTCAACTTCTTACCGTTGCTCCACTTTGCATCCGCCCGCAGCTTGAACGTGTAAGTCTTTCCGTCTGCGCCGACCGTCCAGGACTGGGCTACACCGGGAACCGGCTTGCCGTTCTTGTCCAGCCGAACCAGGCCTTCATACAACGCTTTGATGACGGTTGCCTTGTCCCTATCTGCGCTGTCGATACTCGGCGGGATCAGCAGGATCGGCAACTCATCCATACCGATTCGCAGCACCTGCTTCTCTGCTGCTTCTGACGAGACGCCGCCAGGCACGGCCCCCAGCACCGTCAGCAGAACAATCAGCATGGTTATCCAACATTTCTTCATTCTAACTTCCCCTTAACGATGTATTTGTCGCATCCCTCCCATCTTAACACATACGGTAAACTTTACCTTGTGAACAATATCAGCCATCGGGGCTCTATTTCCCTGCTGCCGCAGCTTCATTCTCCAGGTAAAGCACCTTTGCCTTCTTGTCATAGGCGATCAGCTCCGCATATCTGCCCCAGTCGATCACAATATCCAGTTGAAGAGCGGCTTCTTCTGCTCCAAAATGCTTTTCAAAAATCTCCACGAAAAAGGCCCCTTCCATTTTGTTATTTGATTTCGATTGCAGAATCCAGATGATTTTCTCCATGATTGGAACATGCTCCAGCACCTGGTCTTTAAAAATTTCCTTCCGGAAGAGAACACTGGCATTGGCAAACTGGCATCCTGCCTCTGTCAACCCGATATCTCCATGCACCACTGTAGCAAATTGCAGCATTTCCACCGCCTCGACGATGGGCAGGAAATCCTCCAGCTTCAGACTTAATTGATCCGCTAGTTTGTACAAGTCCACTTGCTGCCCCAGGTCGTCAATCAGTTCAATGAAGCCTGTGAGGGCACCTGCCGGAACTGGTGGAATTTTCTCAATGGTATTGTCCTTTTTTTCCGCCGGACCGGCAGATTTCACTTCCCTTTGGGTCAGTATGGAATAGATGCGGTCCACAAGCGAGGTGAACTGCGGATCTTGTTTATCCCTCCAGTGCGCCATGGGAATGGGAATATCGGAGATTACACGGGCAGGGTCTCTAGACAAGACGATGGCCCGGTCCGACATGTAGACGGCTTCTTCAATACTATGTGTAACCATAATGATGCATTGGGTAGGGATTTTGCGCTCCGTCCACAATTCCAGCAAGTCGCGCTTCAGGTTTTCTGCAGTCAATACGTCAAGAGCCGAGAATGGTTCATCCATCAAAAGGATATCCGGTTCCATGACCAAAGCCCGGCCTATACCCACGCGCTGCCGCATCCCGCCGGACAATTCTTTGGGGTAGGCTCCTTCGAATCCGTCAAGGCCGATCATATCAATGACTGAGAGGGCTTTACGCATTTTGTCGGCTTCACGTAACGGTTTATTCTCCAGTCCCAGCTTCACATTCTCCAGGACTGTAAGCCAAGGAAACAACGCAAACGATTGGAAGACCATCCCGACGCCCGGATTGGTTCCGGCAATCTCTTGTCCATTATAGAGAACCGTGCCTTGTGAAGGAGGGACAAGACCTGCAATGATGCGCAGGAGAGTCGATTTCCCTGAACCTGAAGGTCCCAGTATGGAGACCAGCTCGCCCTCCTTAATCTTGATATTAATATCCTCCATAATGCTCACACTTGCCTGCTTCGGCTGATCATAACGTTTGCTGATCTGCTGTAATTCAATCAGTGTTTTTCTCATCATCGGCACCTCTAGTCCATGTGATATTTATTTTCGGCTAAAACATACAGCCTGCGCCACACCAGGCGGTTCACAATTACAACGAGCAGGCACATGACAAGTATTCCCCAGATAATCTCCGGCCAGTTGCCGTTAGTAGTGGCCTCAGCGATGAACGTACCTAGTCCGGCTGCCTGAAGATCTTGATCCTTCCAGGATACGATTTCGGAGACAATGCTGGCATTCCAGGCGCCTCCGCTTGCCGTGATGCAGCCGGTTACGAGAAATGGAAAGACAGCCGGAAGAATCAGCTTCTTCCAGGTCTGCCAGCGTGTCAATTTCAAAGTCACCGTGACTTCCTTAAGATCGGAAGGAATGGCCATCGCTCCGGCAATGACATTAAATAATACATACCATTGGGTACCCAGCATCATCAGCGGAATTGCCCCGATCTCCATCGGGATCCCGAACTTCAAGTACAGAATCGTGAATATCGGGAATGCCATGTTCGCCGGAAAAGAAGACAATACCTGCACAACAGGCTGAACCATCCGGGACAGCCGCGGATTCGTTCCAATGAATACTCCGACGGGCAGGGTCCAGATCACTGCCAGAAGAGTCGAAACGACAACCCTTAACCCGGTCAGCAGACCGAGGTACACCACATGGATCAGCTCGCTCCAGCTTAATTGGGCAATCTCAAGAATACCCGAATACAAATATCTCAGCATTAGTGCAGCAGCAGTAAGCAGAATCAGCCATTTGAAGATTTTCTTTATACCTGGCGGGACCTGTGGCAATTTCACCTGCGAGCTTGTGGCTGAGAGCCGTAAGAATCCGTCATGAACCCCTCGGCGCAGCTTACGGTTAAGATAATGAACAAAGCTGGCCCGCTTCAGAAGGTTCAATACCCATGAGGTTGGAACCTCTCCTGCTTCCGTCTGTTCATTCTTGAATTTCTGACTCCAGGCCACAATCGGACGCCAGAAGAATTGGTCTACCAGCACAATCAGCACAACCATCGTCAGGATCGCATAGATCAGAGCCTTAATATTGCCGTCATCTGCGGCCAAGGCCATGTATGTCCCGATTCCGGGCAAATGGAGATCCTGGTTCAGCACGCTGATCGACTCGCTGGCCGCCAGGAAAAACCATCCCCCGCCAAACGACATCATGCTGTTCCAGACCAAGCCAATCATCGAAAAAGGCGCTTCCAGCTTCGTGAAACGATGCCATCCGCCCAGCTGGTTCATTGCGGCAGCCACATTCAATTCGCGCGGGATCGTCTTAAGGGAATGATAGTAGCTAAGTGTCATATTCCAGACCTGACTGGTGAAGATAGCGAAGATCGAAGCAAATTCCACGCCCAGCAGGCTTCCCGGAAACAAGGCCATAAAAGCCAGTACAGTGGCCGACAGAAACCCCAGCACCGGCACGGATTGCAGGATATCAATGGCGGGAATCATAAATTTCTCTGCAGTCCGGTTATATGCCGCGATGCGGCCGTACACGAAGGTGAATAGTAAGGATGCTGCAAAAGCAATAAACATCCGCAGAAGCGAACGGCCAGCATAGTAAGGAAGCCATTTAGGGTCCAGGCTCAGGGAGGACAGTTCATCCGGATCTAAAGGCACCTGCATACCCGAGCCTAACTTTGCTGCGGCATAGAGAATAGATAACAGCAGGGAAATCACGAGAATATCTGCCCAGCCGAATGCTCTTTTCTCGTTACCCTTATGGAAATAATTCAATTGCATAGAGAACAACTCCAATCTGAGCGAAATAAAAAAACTCTCCACTGCATCAGCAGGGAGAGTTGCACATTCCTTCATTCATGAGAAATATAGGGCTGTCCGATTCAGTCATCCAGAGGGCCCTGAAAACAGACTGAATAAGACAGACCTATACTGCAATAGGAAAGGTTGTGCTTCCTGCTTGAACAGAACATTAGGTTCATAAGACTGCATATTCTTCGACTACTACTGTCCATTTCCAGTCACCCCCCTTCACATAATGGTCTAGTATGAACTACATGTCACGTGGCGTAATTAACAATAATGGCTTCTCCGGTACGTTCATCGTAGGCAATCCATAGCTCATCCCCGGCTTCAACCCCATATACCGGTTCAATGGATTGCTTCACCCGGTAGGTCTTTCCGTGACGTTCCACGGTGATACTGGCGAGCGGCCGGTCGCCGGTCGTTCCCCGGTAATCAACCGAGAGAACGCTGGCACTGCCTTGCTTGCCTTGCAGAAGCCGCGACTGCACTGCGACCTCCTCCGGCTTCGCAGTCACGGGAACTACCGCGCCCACGGAGACTTCCAGATGCTCCGGAACGAACTGGCTGTTCACCTTGCGCAGACGTTCCTCTCCGTTCAATATCACAATCTCCAATAACAGCAGCTTCTGGCCGGCAATCTTCACCGGAAACTTCTCAATCCTTGTAATTTCAGCTTCTAAAGTGAGCTGGGTCGCCTGATCCCTCAGCTCCGAAGGACCATATCTCAGCAAACGGGCGTTGCCGCCTGTAACGATCAGGTCTGCCCGTTCTCCGGTACGGTAGACGAAGCCGGAAGGCTGCACCACAGGCACACTGTAGCTTTGGCCTGCTGCCTCAAAGTGCAGCAGCAGTGCTTGCCCGCGGTTTACAGGTCCGCAGGCTTCTATCTGTCTTAAGACCGCATCATGAATGATCCGGGGCGGCGCCTGGTTCTTAAGCTCGCTCTCCCGTACCAGGATCGCCTTATGCTTGCTCCGGTTATAGCTAATCATCACCTGATCGCCTGGACGGATCGGGTTAAGATAAGAGATGACCTGCTTGATCTGGACTTCCTTACTTTGGCCCTGGTCCGTGAAACGGACGGTAAGCCGGACCTGTGGTTGTTCGTTGACCAGCATCCCCGTCTCGGCCAGATTCATAACCGTGCCTTGAATCAGAACCCCCTCGGCCAGCTTCTGCCACCGCTTGCGGATGAGAAGCTGTGGCAGCCAGAGTAGTCCCACCACCGTCAGTAAAGGAATAACGAGCCAGATCACCCAGTTCACAACCAGGGCATTCCATGTCAGCACATAGCTCTTGAAGGTCGCTGCAGATAATTGATCCTCCCCGGCAGCCATCTGCCATTGCTGCAGCTCCCCGTTGCTGATCTGTCCGCTAAGCCCCTCCTTGACAAGCAGCCAGCCTCCCAATGAATCAGGACTTGAATAGTACAGTGTATCATTATTCGCTTCTTTATAGAAGCTCAGCTTCGGATCTTGCAGCTGATCGTAGGATAACGTCTTAAGCGCGGCATTGACATTCGTAAATTCCCCGGTCTGCCCCTGATACAAATAACCATGTACGGCACCATTGATTTCATCTTCCGTGGTGGACCCGGCAATCAGCGTCTCCTGGTCGTTCAGCGGGAAGAGCCTGGCCTGATAGACCGGCTCCGGGGTCTTGACGGTATCTCCCCAATCGCCCGTAGCCCCGTTATAATATTGCACCTGCCCGGGATATTCGGTGCTTACCCGCAGAAGCCGGGTAATGTCCAGTCCGAACTGTGCGGCGAACTCCTGCCCTATCCGATTCAGAGCTTCGGGCGTACTGTCTTGCTCCCCCTTCAGCGCAAGGAGCGGTGTTCCGGCCTTGCCGAAGAGGGACGAAGCGTAGGCGGTGCGCCCATCCTTGAGGCCCACTTCATAGACAGGGAAGGAATAACCGTCCTGGAAGCTGAAGGAGGCTTCGCGGATTGAGACTGGCCGTGCAGGAAGATCGGATGATCCGTTCAGATTCGCGTAATGGAGCTGAGCCTGGCTGACTTCCGCCACATGGACCGCTGCGCTTTTATCCGCCCCGGCGAACAGTAATCTACCCCGCCACTCATGACCGTCCGAGCTCAGAAAGGTCGGAATATTAAAGCTTCCCTGCACCAGCTCTTTCGCGCCATCCGCCGGATCAATAACATTTACCTGAAGCCCCGTTGTATCCTTGGTTGCAACCACCAGCTTACCAGCCTGATAAGAGACCAGCCGCTGCCGGTGGATGTCCGAGCGCAGCTCCACCTCCTGCTCAGCCTTATGGGTTCCAGTGTCATACAGCGTTCCCGTGAAGCCGTTGCTGCTGTCCGTGAGCGCAAGCACCTTCTTGCCCTGGTCCAGATAGTACAGCGCTTTGACCGGGAGCAGGCGATCCTCTGCACTGCGGACGTAACCGGAATAATCGTTCCAGACCAGGATGCTAAGGATGACAGCAGGAATCCAGAATATTAGAATAAATAAGGAAAATAATGATTTTCTCATCGCCTTCTCGCTCCTCTGCACGTTACAAGCTGCGTATATACGTCATAAACTGCAATGTATGTAGGGTGATTGGCGCAAATAAGCCCTTGGCTACATGCATACTATAACCTTCACCTGAAGGTTATAGTATGAATCGGCCAGAGGCTTGGAATTTAACGATACTCAGGCATCCCGTCTGCGGTATACTACCACCGCTGCTGCAATAAAGATCAATGCCCATGCTATGGTAATTCCGGTCCCTTGCATAGGTGTAAGGACATTTATAGCATCCGGGGAAGGCGGCGTATACATATAATATCCCGCCTTATCCGGCAAATAGCCGCGCAGCCAATCTCTCGACAATGGACTGACAATGAAATAATAACCGAGCAGCACCACTACGGCAGGGGTGGTGCGTCTTAATATAGCACCTACCGCTGCACTGAGCAGTGCGGTTAAGGTAAGATAGCCAGTTGCACCTGCTAAGGTCTGTATCACTGTGCCTATTTCCGTCATTAATGCAGTGTCTCCCAGCATGATAAAAGCATATAGCACGCCGGAAGCAGCAGTAATAAACGCCGCAGGAATGGTAATCATCGCTAGTGCCAACATTTTCACGGATATTTGAACACCCCGCCAGGGCATCGCAGTTAGAGTCGTTCGAATCTGCCCGCCGGTATACTCCGAACAAGTGGCCAAGATCCCAAGAATGATAAACCCTGCCTGAAGATATCCCATTGAAGCAAGTCCTGTGTTTAGAGTGTTTTGCGTTCCTGTTGTCTCTTGTAAACTCACAGAAGTAAAAGCTGCGGTTAGCGCTATATTAAGAATGAATGTACCCATAAGAGTGAGCCGTATCAACGGCAATGTACGAAATTTATCCAGCTCAGCACCAAGGATGGGTGTGATCCTTCTTCCAGATGAGACTCTCATGCTGCAACGTCCCTCCTACGGAACACAATAGCTGCAGCAATGACAATAACGGCTACCCAGGCAAACATGACTAAGCCGCCTGTGAGCGGGGTGAGATAACTTTCAAATAAACTGCCTGTACCCGGGGTGTGAGCGCTGCCGCTTGTAAACATAAACATCTCAAAGCCGGCCCGGTCTGGCAAGTAAAAAGCAAGCTTGGTAACCTTGTGCAGCAGGACACTGAAGGATACAACGGATGAATTGATAATGAGCACAGCAAGCGGGATAATGCCATTCCTGGTCAGCAAAGTCATCCCAAATGCCAACAGTGCCGTGAAGGTCCAGTAACATACTGCCCCGGCAAGTCTGGATCCTTCAAATGCAGGGGTATATTCACCCAGAATAAGATGTGTTGCTGACACCGTGGTTAGAATAGCCACCATACTAAGCAGGATGCTGATCACTGTCACAGCGCCTGCTTTGGCCAGCAGGAAATGAAGCCGGGAGGAAACAGCCGTTAAGCTTGTGGTCATCTGTTGTCCTCCGCCAGTCTCACTGCTCTCTGCCGCATATTCACTGCTGACTGCCAGCACGCCAAGAATAATAACGCCTTGTACACCAAGGCCCAATCCGCTATAGCCCATTTCGGGCAGCCGTGTGCTGACTCCAGCTATAATCGCCTCTTTTTCTGCTATAGCGTCCAAGGCAGCAATGACCGCCGGGGCCACTGCGCCAATAACCACGGCCAGCCAAATGCCCGGCAGGGAGAACAATTTGGATAGTTCCGCCTGGAATGCTCTCATACACCGTCACCAGCCTTTTCCGTTGTCAGGGCAAAAAAGGCTTCCTCCAGCGAGGAATGGCGGCCTATTACTTCCTGCAAGGTTCCAGCTGCAACGATGGTTCCCTGCTTAATAATCACCACATCATCCACGGTCTCTGCAAGCTCGCCCATTAGATGGCTGGATAATAACACTGTATGTCCAGACTCTGCCCGTTTACGCAAAAAAGTCCGAATCCAGCGGATTCCTTCCGGGTCAAGACCGTTGACAGGTTCATCTAAAATCAATATGTCGGGATCGCCAAGCACTGCGGCTGCCATGCCAAGTCTTTTTCCCATCCCCAGGGAATAATTCCGGACCCTTTTGCCGGCGGCGTCAGACAGGCCTGTTAGTTCCAGAACTTCCTCGACCCGTGAGCGGGGCAAGCCTGCGGCGCGTGCGATCCAGCGCAAATGTGCCCGTCCTGTCCGCATAGGGTGAGCGCCGGAGCCGTCCAGGGCCGCACCTACTGTGGCCAGAGGATGATGTAATTCTGCGTATGGCTTGCCTTGAATGAGCGCGCTGCCGGAGGTGGCCCGGTCTAGTCCAAGCAGGATACGCAGGGTAGAGCTTTTACCCGCCCCGTTTGGCCCCAAGAAGCCTGTTACTCTCCCCGGACGGGCTTCAAAGCTGATCCCCGACAGAATTTGTTGAGATCCGCGACGTTTGACTAAGCTATTGATTGTTAGCAACCATAACACTTCCTTTCGGTTATGGCCCTAATTATAAAGAAGCAAGGTTACATCGCGGTGATCACGTTGTTTAATTCCGGGTTACTTTTAGGTTAAGCTCTGCCAATAGCTACTCTGGTGCCATTTTCACTGGATGTATAGTCAGCCTTCAGCTTCATGGTGTTCAGCATATATTGGGATATGGATAACCCCATCCCTGCCCCCCGTTCATAGGATGAGCGTTCCATCCCCGGGCCCCGGTCGGCAACAATGATCAATTCTTGTTCTACATCTACGACAATGCTTGCATATTTCCCCTCTGCGGCATGGCGGACAATATTCTGGAATACATTATCCAGCACCCGTGTCATCCACCCAGGATCTGCTTCCCAATAAAAGGTCTCCTCTGCCGGTATATCAACATCCAGCTGAATGTCATGTTCTTCAAATACCGGATACCACGCAGCGACAGACGCTCTGACTAAACGTCCAATATCTGTGGAGACGGGCTTAAAAGGATGTTTTCCTGAGGTAAGCAATGTATAGGACAGCAGATCATCCATCAGCTCTCCGACTCTTGTAATCGTATCGTTCATCTCTGTTAAAGAGTCTTGTCCTTCTTCACTTATGGATTCTTTATTTAATCTGGTGATATGTCCCCGCAGAATGGTAAGAGGCGTCCGCAAGTCGTGAGACAAATTCGCAATAAGCCGGTGCCGCAGACCTTCCTCTTCATGCTCCCGCTTGCGGCTGTCTTCAAGCTGCTTGATCATCCGGTTGAAAGAACCGCCCAACTGGTCTATTTCATCCATGCGATCCTTTTGAATTAGGACAGGCTCTGTCCACGAATCAGCAGCGGGAGTAGCGGACATAGCTTCTTGTAAGCGGGTCAGACGTCTGCGTAGTCTCCAGAAGAACAGCCAGGATAGCACAACGAATGCCACGATAATACAAGTGAACAATAGCACTGTAACGTAAAATAGGTTCAGCGTATTGAGCCGTGGCTCGTGCTCAGAAGACCCAAAGAATGATGAGAAGACCAACAGCACAAGCGGTGGAAGAAGGATAAACAGAAAGTGCAGCTCTAGAAAATGGCGAAATAAGGATCTTGGCTGCTTCATAGCTTCACCCGGTAGCCGATTCCCTTCAGCGTCTCAATGATCTCCGGCGCTTCCGGGTCACGCTCCAGCTTGTGCCGCAGCCGGTGGAGATGTACCAGCAAGGTCTTGTCGCCAGGGATATAGGCTTCCTCCCAGACGGCTTCATAGATTTGTTCCTTCGGCAGCACTTGATTAGGATGGCGCAAGAAATACATTAGGATCTGATGCTGCTTCCCTGTCAATAGGATCTCTTCTCCTGTGCGCTTGTCATAGACTGTCTGAAGCTTCGTATCTACTTCAATATGAGTACCCAGCCTAATACGGTCCGAAGTGATTCCGCCGCTCCGGCGGATTAATACCTCTAATCTTGCAACCAGTTCATCCGTATGGAAGGGCTTGGTCAGATAATCATCAGCAAATTGTAAGCCTTCTACCTTATCGTCGATTGCGGTTCTAGCAGTTAACAGCAGAATAGGAACGGAAGGCGCTGCCTTTTTTAACCGTCTGCCCACAGTGAATCCGTCTAAGCCGGGCAGCATAATATCCAGAATAACGAGGTCATGCTCATTGACTTCTTGTTCGGCGCCTTCGCCGGACAGCAGCCACCGGACGGAGAATCCGCGCTGTTCCAGTTCATCTTTCACCCAGCGGCCTATTTTCTCATTATCTTCAATATAGAGTACGTTTTTTCTCAAGTGATTTCCTGCTCTCTATGGATCTGTGACTCTCCCTTCTTATTATACTGATTAATTAACTCATCCAATACCCTGGATTGCTTAAGTACAGCAGGATGCTGAAGATCATGATGTTTCTCCGCCAGAAGGTGAAGCCGGTTACGGGCACGTTCGATACGGACTTGTACGAGCATATTTCTGTTCACCATAGAATCCTCCCTTTACGCTATCTTAGGATTTTATGACAGATAATAGGATATCTGTTTGATTGCACAAAAAAAGGTGCCCCCGAAACTTCAAGAGCACCCTTGTATATTTTCGCGAAAATGATTAAGTTCCCCAGCCATGCGTCAGTGTAGTCACCAAGGTTAACGTCGTTGAAATAACAATTGAAACACTACAGAGCGTCAAGAAGAATAAGACTTTTTTTCGCATTGAGCTGATACACCTCACTTGATAGATTTTTGAATCTTTCCTGCAGTTCCTGATCCGCAAATTCCCTATATTGCTCATATAGAGTCATACAGACAAGGATATTTTTGCTGCTATTGATCGTAATGGATATTTCCAAGCCTTTCAATAAAGTGTTCAACGCCTGCTCCTTACTCTTGCTATGATTGAAAAGATAGATCGCCAGATCAATGAGGAATTGCGCATAGCTCTCTTGCAGAATGGCCTGCTTGTAATCGCCGAACTCTCTCTTGTTGGATTGATAAGGTATGTATGGCGCGAACCGCTCTAAGATGCTGTCAACATTAAGCTTAAATACATTTGCCGCTTGAAGGATATAACGCACTGCCACAAATATTTCATTCTCTTGAAGCGCTATATAGTCTGCATACTCATGTATTACATCCAATTCTCCGGACATTAACCGGTACAGATAAGTGTTAGCAACCGCCCAATCCGTAAATTGTGCAATGATCTGCCGGGATTGTTCATCGTTCTCCTGTACCCAGTGCTCGGCATTTGCATACAATTGTACAAAGGATAAGGCCCGTTCGTAATCGCCACACGCTTCGCTGGTTTTAGATCTGGCTAAGTATGCGTACAGGATATAATAGTAGAAAGGTTGTTCAGGACACTTCAACCCTTCTTCTATTGTGTCAGATCGGCGGCCTTCCAGCTCATATTGAACGGATGCAATGCTGTGCATTTCCTTAGCAAGTTCGTCTACTTTTGTCCACTTGTGCACCAGACCATAAATATGCATTAGCTGTTTCAATGCATCGAGCTGATCGGCTGCGTCTAAGCGGTTTACATACAACTCAAATTGAGCAGCTGCGCATAATTTCTCCTCCAGATCCTCTTGTTCTTCTATTTCAATCCGAAATATCCGGTACTGACATAACGCTAACCGTTCGGAATGCTGATACTTCTCGGCTTCGCTCACACCTTGATACAGTATCCTTGCAGCTTGGCGTTTATTGTCCCAATAAAAATGTTCAGCGAATTCAAACAGTACAGATGCATAAGACAAATCCTCCAGCAGACGGTTCACAACCTGTTCAAGACAATCCAAACGTTCTAATTCTGCAGAGCGGAAAATAAAGGGTCGTATCCGCCTCATGGAGACTACAAAAGAGAAGCATTCATCTATGTAGTCTTCAAAAAAATAGTCTTCCGGCAGCTTCATTCCAGCGGTAATTGCAACAAGTTGTGCCATAGAGATTGGATGGTTGCCTTTTAAAATCCGGCTGAGCGTACCTGAATTGATACCCGATAACTCGGCAAAATGTGAATGTATCATTTGATTTCTGTTCATGTACGCGAGCAGTTCTTCCCGGATAGAATTTACCGATCCCAAACCATTACACCTCCTTCCATAAAATAGGATTAAAAGCATACGTATAGTTGATACTAAGGTTGAATCAAACGGCGGTCAATATAAAGGGATATTTTACTATTTAATCCGTTTACATCTAATATTATATACTGAAAAAATTATAACGCAATATATTTCGTGTATTATAAAGCGTTAAATTAACTGGTTTCCTCCCCTATCATAAAAACATACCGAAAAGTTGAGGGAGATATTGCATTTTGAGGATAAAGGATGCACGAAAAGCCGCAGGGTATACCCAAGAATCCATCGTACATCAGATTAATGACACCATGAAATGCACCTTGCGCAACTACCAGAATATTGAGTACGGTGTGGTACTCCCGAATGTTACATTGGCGCTTCTAATCAGTCACTTGTTTGGCGTTGATCCCCGTGAAGTAGATGAATGGAAATACTCAAATCACAGTGCAGATGCGCAAAAAAATGGCAATTGAATGTCCATTGTCAATTTTTTTCACGGCAAGAGGTTCATTTTATACGCAAAAAACCACCAGTGAAGGTTCTGAACCTTCACTGGTGGTTTTTCTTTTCTCTCCACGTTAACCGATGCTCTCAATAATAACATTCTCTCCGAAATCATCACTTACAAGAATTTCAATTAATTTAGATGCGGTGTATTCCGGCGTTTGCAGCTTGCCTTCCTCAGAGAGTTGAATGAATTCGTCCACATACGGGAAAAGCTCTTTGCTTACGGATCGTATATCCGATTGTAAAGCAGTATCAATCATGCCCGGATACACCGCCGCGACTTTGGCCGGATATGTAGCCAGCTTCTGCTCGATGTCTATACTCTTTGTAAAAGAGTCTAAACCAGTTTTTGAAGTACTGTAACAGCTTTGCGAGGGTAAGATGTATTTCGCAGAAGCTGAGGAGATATTCAGGATTCTTTTGTCCACATTCATATGCTTAGTCAGCTTTAGATAGTTGGAGGTAATTACCATCGGCGCTAACAGATTTAAGTGGATATTCTCGATTATTTTCTCCGTTTCCAGCATTTCTATTGGGCTTACAGGAGTCAGCATGGCGGCATTATTGATCAGATACACGGCTTCATTGCTGGCATCAAGATCTATTGGACCGAAGATATCTTTGATAAGCGGATCAATCTCCCTAATATCGGTTAAATCAGCCTTCAAATAATCCAAGGGGCAATCCATTTCCTTCGCCCGGTCGATGATCCCTTGGTTAGCCGTTCTGGATATGCATATCAGATGGTGGGACTTATTGATTAATTGATGAGCCAATGCTTCGCCGATCCCTCTGGACGTACCTGTAATAATAATATGTTTCAAGATTATCGCTCCCCGCAAGTTATCTGTGATCTTCCCGGATAATCAGTCTATGAATCGTCTCTTCCCAAATGAGCTGATAGTCCAGCTCTATCTTCATCATCTTACATCTGGACAAATTATCAATCAGGAGGGCCAGAATCTGAGCGCTAACCCCGGTTGTGGAAGGGACAATAAGCCCGAATTCAGCACCCTTCGATAAAAGTTGAACAAAACCGTTAACAAAATCCTGTTGAACTTTCAATAGCGGCGCTCTAAATTGCTCATCCCGCTCGGCCAGTATCGCAAACTCACTCAGCACCCTTAAAGTTGAACGATACTCTTCATCATCGCTTGGCAGCATGTTTAGACCGCCGCGAATTAACGTCTCTGTGAAATTGTCTTCATTAACAGAGATAGTATCAAAGTACGCTGCGAAATGATGATCTCTAAAAATATGCTGAAAGGTCCGGCTGATCAACTCTTCTTTGGTAGCAAAGTGATAGTAAATGGAGGATTTAGTGATCCCCACTTTTTTGGCAATCATGCCCAGACTCGTCTTGTCTATTCCATACTCAGCAAACAGCTCAAAGGCTGCCTGGATGATCTGACTGGATGTAATCTCTCTTTTCTTGATCGCCCTCAGCCTCCCTTCGATATGAATTAATTCCATTATAAGAATTAGTCAGCTAGAATGTCAATAATTTAACGACCGATCGTTCAAAAAAAAGCGGGAAACGAAAACCACAAACGCAAAAGCGACCCTCCAATAATGGAGAATCGCTCTTTAGGACAACGCCATGAAAAGGCGCCTATGATTTTTTCACTGTGAAGTATACTTGATAGGGTTCATACCCGATGTCGCGGATTCTTCGGAGCTGAATGCCCGGGTCCTGATTGGCCGTCTTGAAGAAATAGCGCCAGCTGCCCCACTCCCGTTCATTCTCCATGACGATCTCAGCGGTCACATCCTCTGACGGTGTGAACAGAATCCGTTCGTGCTCGCTAATTCCGGCCAGCACTTCAGGACCAAACCGGAAGGCTCCGGTCTGTTCGTCGTCAGGCAGAGGAATGAAACGGATGCCGACCGGCAGAATGATGCTGATCCGGTCTCCGTCCTTCCAACTCCGCATGATGCTATAGAAGGCATTGTGATCCACAGATTTTCCGTGAAGCTGATCATTCACATAGATGACGGCTTCCGACATGATCCAGTCCGGTATGCGTAAATGGATGCCAAACGCTTGGGCAGAGCCGGTATGGACTACAAAATCATATTTTTTATAATCAGGCAGGTTCTCGTGAAGCGCGGTAATCTCATTCAATTCCTGCTGTCCGGCGGTGTTCGAGGAGTCCAGCATGCTTCCGCTCATGTAATCCTGCGATTGCTGAATGCGCACGTTCTCTCCATTGATCTCAGTTGTCAGCTCCGAGCGGAAATACTGGCATACATAGACATCCTTCTGATCCTGATAATAAATCCCTCGGTTCAATGCCGCATTGGCTTGTACCATCGTTCCGTGGCAGCAGAAAAAGCTGTCGGTCTCTGTACTCCAATCCTTCCGCAGCCCAGCCTTCATAGGCAGGAAGTAAGTAAGCAGCCCGGTGGCAGGATTATTATGCTTATTGCCGGTCAGGTGATACTCCTGGTAGTAGGCCTGAGCCATAATTCCGTTGTACAAATTATATTCAATATACTGTGCATAGGCCGGATGAGAGGTATGCCGGAACAGAAACTCTGCCAGACGAATCATGTTATACACCGTGCAGTGTTCCTGATTCTTATCACCGAGGCGGGCCTTGATCTTCATCTTCGGCATCCACACTTCACCGGCCGTATTCCCGCCAGTGGCCAGCGTTCCCCGCTCTGTGACCGCACATGTCCAGTAGGCTGTGACAATGTCCATCCATCTCTGCTCCCCGGTAACCTCGTAAGCTCTGGCACAGCCGAGTACCTCAGGAATGGTAGTGTTGGCGTGCATGTTGGTCAGCGGGTCCTTGTTCTCCAGTAACGGGCGGAACAGTCTGCTGCGGTAATAACGCTCCAGCAAGGTCTTGTATTTATCATTCCCTGTAATATGAAGCAGGTCCGCCCACGCTTCCAGCATCCCGCCTGTCTCCATGTCGAGAATATCATCGAATTTCTCTCTGCTGAAGGTACTGCTCCACTCCACGAACCAGTCTGCGAAGCGATCGGCTATCTCTAGTGCCTTCTTACTGCTGGTGAACTGGTACATATCCACCAGCCCCATGAATAACTTATGGATATTATACTGCGGGGCCCAGATCGCTTTGCCTTGGGCGACCCAGTGCAGGTATTTCTCAGGAATAGGCGCAGCCCATTGTCCGCCGTTATCCTTCTGGCATTCCGCCAGCTCGTCCAGGATGAGATCCGCTTTGAGCTTGAGCTCCAGATCACCGGTCTCATGAAACCGCATAGCTGCGGCAGACAGCCAGTGTCCAAGGAAATGCCCCCGGATCTGACAGACCGGCGTCTCCCAGCCCCCGTGTGCATCCGCTGGAATATCTCTGCCGTCATATCTGCCTGCTTCTACTTTATAGTTGAACAGGAGATTATCATTCGTTAGTTTCATTAGATAACGCCGGTTTGCTTCTTCCCTGCGTTTCAGATCATTATCTTGAAGTACAACATTCTTGCCCTTAAGTTCTCTCATTGCTGCAGCCCCTTAATCTAGTGACATTAATTTCACAATGAAAGTATATAGCAGCGCTTCCATCAATCCAATGATTAATACTCATATAAAGTTGATCCATACTGCTAAGATCAACGTGGACACTTTAAGCGGACGCTGCGCGAATGGACCGTTGTTTGGGTCGCTGTTTCCTCAGATTTTATTGATTCTCCTTAGCGGTGAAAATCCGGGGACAAAGGCGACCGCTTCATTAGGCAGGATACTGTAGCAATAATGGCTGAATATCCATTTGTAATTACTTTTTGAGTGAGTTAATATATTTGTTTTTCCTATAGATTTAATTACATTTATATATTAGACGAATAAGATAATACACCATAAGATGTTTTTATATAATACTAACGTTGGGGGAATAATCTGATGGCAATTTATGATTTTCAAGTAAACACGATCAGTGGTAAGACCATTGAATTGTCAATATACCTCGGAAAAGTACTCCTTATTGTTAACACTGCCAGCATGTGTAGTTATTCTCGCCAGTTCTCTGATCTTCAGAAGCTTTATGAAAGCCACAGTAAACAGGGATTTGAAATACTCGGTTTTCCTTGTAACCAGTTCAATGAGAAAGAGCCCAGGAACAACTCAGAAGTGCAGGAATACTATAAAAGCAACTTTGGAGTGACGTTTCCGCTATTTGAGAAAGTGGAGGTTAGAGGTCAGACTGCTCATCCATTATTTAAATTTTTAACGAAGCAAGCACCATTTCAAGGCTTCGATACCCGGTCTTCGAACGGTGAAAGGATGCAGAATTTCCTGCAAGAAAAGTATCCTGACCTTCACGCTGGGGATGGGGTCAAATGGAATTTCACAAAGTTTTTGATTGATCGGAACGGACAAGTGCGTAATAGATACGAAACAACCACGGAACCATTTGAAATACAGCCAGCGATTGAAAGACTGCTTTTAAAGTAATTGAATTGTTTCGGCGATTAAGTTAATGGGCAGGTTAGTTGAACAAGATCAGTGGAGGTTTTATGTCGCATTTGATGCAAACTTCTCAGTAGAGAATCCCATAAGAGCTGGTTTTGAGGGCTCCAATATAAAAACCAACAGCTGTTTTGAACTGAGAAATAAAGTCCTAGACTACTGTTGGTTTATTGAACTAACGTTACCCGGTTGCTTAACATAATTATGTTACTTTTGGATTAAGAATCAAGTTTTAGCGTGTGGTAGTTGTTCTTTATGTAGTTATAACCAGAATATATAGTCAAGATTAACGCAATATACAAAAGTATTTGGTCGACAGGAAATATTGTGATGAAACTGAACGGCCCGTTATTTAACAAAACAGCAGAAATTGCTACAACTTGAAATACCATTTTTATTTTTCCATATTGATCAGCTTGTAAAGCGATTTTTTGAGATGAGGCTACTATTCTAATTCCAGTAATAATAATCTCCCTTGCTATAATAGCAAAAGCGATCCAGGAGTATATTAACTGTTGATTTACCATTAAAATCAACGCCGCTGAAATGAGCAATTTATCCGCTAATGGATCCAAGAGTTTTCCCAAGTTCGTTATCTGATTGTATTTTCTTGCGATATGTCCATCTAATTTATCAGTGACTGAGGCAAGTATAAATACTGCTGTAGCATAATAAATCCCATAGGAATCTATGTGCTGTATGACATCAGATTTGTAAATCAGCCAATCTGGATATATGGGGAAAAGTAAAATGAAAATAGGGATTAACAATATTCTTGCAATAGTAATTTTATTCGCTAAATTCATGGATTTCCTCCTTAACAGCACTTCACTTATTGTACCATATATTGGAACGATGAGTTAAGGATACATGCGCTTTATTGCGAGTTATCTTAAAGAAGCTTTTTCATCGAGTCGATAGTTATAGTGATTGTTGCATGGGAAACGTTAGTTGAACGACAACAGCGGCAGTCTAAGACTTTATTTTTCAAGTCTTGTTCTGTCGCTGCTTTTTTAAATGGATTAGTCTAATTCTTTATTTTCACTGAACAGCATGACTATTTATTGTGATGGTTGTGCCAGATGTGTAGTTCTACTGACCGCTCCCTTAGCACTTGCGGCAGACTTAATTGCACTTCGTACAGCAAAACGTCTGATTTCAAACCAATTATTCGTTTAGATGTATTTCGTACATTTAAAACTCCATTTTCTTCTGGTTCTCACCCCTTTGGGCTGATTTAGTTGTACAGACTACAGGTATACGATGCTCGTATGCCCTATCGCTGTTTTTAATTGTACATTCTACAGCTATCGTTGATTCCCTTTGCCGGTTGATCTATTTTCGTTTCACGGAACCTCTGAGGGTCTGACTCTATAAACAGATTTAAATCTGATGCGTAATAGTCTTAAACGCCTGCTTCCGTTCCCTGCATAAGCACCTCTACTAGCGCCTTAAGTGAATAATCAGAGGTGGAGCATAACAGAATGCTTCCGGCATTCTGCGGCAGGTACGCATCGTCATACGGGTTGCGAAGCACAAGGTTCAGCAGCGGTCCGGCGGCTGCGAGCTGACGGGCAAGCTGGAGCTGCCCGCTGAACAGATGGGCGTTCAGCGTTCCCTGAATCACTACGCGGCCGGCAGCCTGTGCACACAAGGCCGCGATTTCAGCGGCTTCGGGCTTCATGCTGCAGTATTGCACCTGCACGGACAAGCCCACGGCTTCCAGCAGCGCGGCCAAACCGATGTCATTGCCGCCGGAGTTGTCGGCAATGGTAAGCTGCTCCTGCTGCGGCAAGATCAGCATATATTGGTGTGAGGCAGACAGCGGCAGCAGTTGCAGCGGATCGCGGCTGACCTTGACCGTTCTGCGTGCAAGCTGGAGAGCCGCCTCGTTCCAGCCCTCCCGTGGAATGGGCCGGGCCCCGGCCTGGTATTGCCGGAATTTCGTATACAGGTGTTGGATACGAATGACTGATTCGTCGATTCTGGATTCGTCAATTACGCCATCCAGAACGGCTTTGCGGATTCCGGCGATCACCCGCTCCTGGTATTCCGGGGTATGGCACATCAGAATCATATCGTTACCGGCCAGCACGGCCAGTACGCCCACCTCATCCGGACTGAAATGCTTGCGGATCGCTCCCATCTCAATATCATCCGTGCAGATGATACCCTCGAAGCCCAGTCTGCTGCGCAGTAAGTCTCCGGCAAAGAAGGGGCTTAGTGAAGCAGGCAGTCCTGCCGACTCGGGAATGTTAGGAAATACGAGATGTCCCATCATGATCGAATCCGCCCCGGCTTCTATGGCGGCTATGAAGGGTAGCAGCGGCCCGTTCAATAATTCCTCCATGGTCAGTCCGCATTCAGGAAGGACGACATGGGAATCGCCGCTGACCTGTCCGTGGCCCGGGAAATGTTTGGCCGTCACAGCCACACCTGCCTCATGCATCCCCTGAATATATGCCTTGCCGAAGGCAGCCACCGATTCAGGGTCTTCGCCGAAGGAACGTACTCCGACGACCGGATTGTCAAGGTTCGTATTCACATCCAGCACCGGAGCCCAGTTCATCGGGATGCCCAGCGAGTGTAGCTGGCTGCCGATGATTTTTCCCTGGAGATAGGCGGTGTCTGGATCTTGGCTTAGTCCTGCCGCCCGGTTGCCGGGGATGTAGGGATAGAAGGATTTGAACTTGGAGAGCGTACCTCCCTCCTCATCAATCGAGACATAGTAAGGCTGCGGAAGGCCATAATCACCAGTAATCGACTGCACTTCCTCCATGAGCTCCAGCGTCTGCTTCTCATTCTTCACGTTATGGGGGAAAAGCCCGATCCCTCCGAACCGGTTCCGGGACATCCGCCCGCGGAATTCCGGCTCTGCTGCCGTGGAGGGGGTTCCGACCACACACATCAGGGATATTTTGTCCTCCAGGCTCATGGCTGCCGGTGCCGGATCTTGTAGCGAATTCACTTCGTTCTGCTGCATAACTGCTCCATCCTCCTGTCGGTTTGTTTAACTCTCGCTGTGGACAAGCCCCAGCTCCTGATAGAGCGTCCGCTCCAGATAATCGTGCAGATAGAACCGGGAACTCACGAAATGCTCGGCCATATCGCGGGGCTGATACTCCATTAGAGCCTTCAGCATCCGGGGCCGGACTGCTTCCCGCCCGTTGTGGTTGCGCGTGTAATTATTCCGCAGCGAGCGCCATTCCGCGCTGTCGCCCGGGTACAGCTCCCAGCGGTAGACATACTTGTGGATCGCCCTGGAGCGGTCTGTCGCCACCTCGAACTCATGCATGATCGAAATTAGCTCGGCGTAATCCTTATTCTTCTGCACCTCATCCAGCAGCTTCCAGATGATATTGTAGTAATCCTCCAGCCGGTAATTGCCGAGCCGCGCATGACCAGCCTGGGGAGTAATCCCGTGGAACAGCTCCAGGAAACGGTCAATGAAGGTGGAAGCATCGGCCCTCCGGTTCCAGGCCAGATCGGCATGCAGCAGCATCGGGTACCAGGTCGTTTCGAAGATGCCATAAGGAACGCCAAGGCTGAACGGACCGGTCCAGTTCGTTGCCACCATGCAACTAATGTTCAGCCGCTCTGCGGTCTCTGCCCACTGCAAGAGGTTGTCGGTCCGGTTGTCCAGAACCGGATAATTCTGATGCTCCGCCCAGTCGAAGCTGCGGACTGCCGGTGCACCCATCACCTCGATCCCGAGTGCCCTGAACTTATTCGTTAAGGCAGTAACCTCTGCTTCTATGTTGCGCCCGTTATAGATCCAGATCATCGCTGCACTGCGCGGATCAAGCTTCGCCAGCTCCTCCGGCGGGCACTTATCCAGCATGTCATGCCAGAAGACGGGCTGTCTGCCCCGGCTTGCCGTGAATTCAATCAAGCGGTTCAGGAAGGAGATGAACGCCCGCTCCCGCACGCCGCCGAATTGCTTCCGGCACGCTTCACATTCACACAGGCTGTACACCTCGTCACCGCCGAGATGGATATAGTGCGACTCTGGATGAGCATCCATCATCTCTTCAAGCAGACCGGTGATCAAGTCATAGGTCTCTGGATGTGAAGGGCAGATCTCCCCGGTAGATTCCTCGGTCTCCCGCAGATGCTTCCAGGCGTCATGCCGCAGCACATACTCCAGATGACCGAAGCTCTGCTGCAATGGAATAATCTCGATATAATGCTCATGAGCCGCAGTCTGGAGTGCCTCCAGCTGCTCCCGGCTAAGCGCGTGCTGTGGATGAGCGAATTCCCGGTGCGCCTTGAACAGGAATTTGTCCTCGTATTCAATGAGTACGGCGTTCGTCTTGAAGCGGGAGAATTCCGCCAAATAGTCCATTAGCCGCTCCGGCTTCGAGAACGTCTGGCGCAGATCGAAATTCATCACCCGCAGGGCGGTATCGGGCCAGTCTGTTATGGACACGGCAGGAATATCGCCGCCATACAGGCTCTGCAATTGCAGCAGCGTCTGCAAGCCGTAGTAGAGTCCGGGCGCATCCAGCGCGCGGATCATAGCCCCCCTTGCGCCCGCCTCCAGCAGGTACCCTTCCGCCTTGCCGTTCAGCACAGACAGGTCTGCCACTTCAACAGCCTTGACTGGTGCTGTATCCCGCCCATTCTCTTCAGATCCTGTCTGTTGCGGCAGGGTCTGCTGAATATGCAGCGAATAGCCCTGCCCTGATACAGCGCTGGTAACTTCCTGATCCGGGAATGCCCGCCGGCAATGCAGCTCCAGCCGGGGATCTTCCTGTTCCATTGTTAGATGAAGATGTACCCCTTCGCGGATCTGTAAAGGCTTCTCTTCTCTAATCCTCACCTGCTTCGGCTCGGGTATCAAGCTCAGCATCGCTCTCTCCTCCTAATCCTTATCGGCCGCGTGAATCCGGCCATTCTTCCATACCGTCTGAATATCCATGGCCCCGCCGTTCCTGCGGAAGCTGATCAGATCCGCAGGCGCACCGGCGGTAAGCCCTCCTGCCTGCGAAAGTCCCAGCAGCCGGGCGGGGTGAACCGAGGCGCAATCAAGGGCCTCCTCCAGCGGTGCCAGTCCGGCTTCCGCCAGATAGGCCACCTGATCGGCCAGCATCATGGCCGAGCCTGCCAGCAGCTGCGGATTGCCCGCCAGATGCAGCCGCCCTTCTGCCGTCAGAACAACGTCGCCGCCGATATGCAGCCGGTAGGCGCCCGGCGCCATGCCGCTCAGCGATACGGCATCGCTGACCAGGATCGCCCGGCTGCGCTTCATCCGCAGAATGACCTTCAGCAGTGAATCCGGCAGATGGCAGCCGTCCGCAATCATACAGCCGTACAGCTCATCGGCGGCCAATTGCTCCCACAGATAGTGGGGATGCCGCGGAAGCGTAAGATGTGTGCCGTTGCCCAGATGAGTAGACATCACCGCGCCTGCGGCAACCGCTTCCCGGATCTGCTCCGGCGAAGCCGCCGTGTGTCCGATCGAGACCCGGACACCGGAGGCGCTGCATCTGGAGATGAAGGCTGCGGCGTCCGGCCATTCAGGGGACACCGTAATGATCCGGATCTGCCCTTCCGCCGCCTCCTGCCAGCGGCAGAAGGATTCCCAGTCCGGCGGGCAGATATGCTCCCTTGGATGGGCCCCGCGCGGTCCGTCCTCCGGTGACAGAAAGGGCCCCTCCAGATGAATCCCTGCAATCAGACCAGCGGCATTCGGCTGTGTCCGCATGGCTTCCGCAATGACGGACAACGCCTGGGCAAGTGCCTCTGCCCTGTTCGTAATCAGGGTCGGGCAATAAGCCGTGACTCCCCGCGCCAGCAGGCGGCGTGAGAGTTCAGATACCGTCTCCGGCCGCAGCGGCAGCGTGTTAAGATCCAAGCCCCAGCCACCGTTCACCTGTAAATCGACCAGACCCGGCGCCAGCCAGGGCCAGTCTAATGTGAGAGGATTCTCCTCCAGGGTAACGATCTTGGCAATGACGCCGTCGGTTATACTCACCTCAACCGGAAGGCCGCTTCTGTAATGTCGTCCGGCGATGACGCCGCTCATGAGCCGTAGGCATCCCGGTCGGTGAATAGCGTAATACCTGGATGTGTACGGAGAATGCTGGCCGGACACGCGGTGCTGACCGGATCATAGAGAGCCGCCTGAAGAGCGTCATGCTTGGCCTTGCCGGGAACCATGGCGAACAGATGGCGCCCTGCCATCAGGGCAGGCACCGTCAGGGTCAGCGCATGGGCGGGTACCTCGTCCAGGCTGGCGAAGCAGCCGTCGTTCACCTGCTGCTGACGGCAGGCTTCGTCCAGCAGAACGCTTTTCACGGGATAGGGATCTGCAAAGTCCGCCACAGGCGGGTCATTGAACGCAATATGCCCGTTCTCCCCGATGCCGAGGCAGACGATATCAATAGGCGCTTCATTCAGCAGAGCTGCGTATCTCCGGCACTCCTCTTCGATATTGCCTGTTCTCCCGAGCAGCTCCATCCGACCCGGATTCACTCTGCGGAACAGCCGCTCCTGCAAGTAGTTCCCGAAGCGCTGGGGAGCGTCAGCCGGCAGGCCGATATATTCATCCATATGAAAAGCACAGACCCGGGACCAGTCGATCCCCTGCTCCTGCACCAGTCCCTCATACAGCTCCTGCTGTGACGGGGCTGCTGCAAATATCATGCGGACCGGAGCTGAGGAATGCTCCTGCAAGTCTCTGATCCTCTGCCCGACCTGTCCGGCTGCCGCCGTACCCATGTGACTGCGGTGGTTATAGACCAGCACAAGCATACGTTCCACCTGATGCTCCGCTGCCGGGTTAATAATGTCTGTCATGGTTATGCTTCCCTCCTTATTGGGGCGAAGCTCTCGCCCCTGTCTATTGCACTAACGTTGATGCGCCAAGTCTACACCATACGGAGTAGCGTCATGGCTTACGGCTGGTTATGGGCGCTGGCATAGTAATAACCGGCTGCCTGAATTCTTCTGGGCTCGAACCCGGCCTGTCGGCCCGGGGGAATGGCTTCTGAAGTAAAAGCTACACGCCCGTCCGCTCCCGTAACAGCCGCCGAGTAACGGCCTGCGGAATACGTGAACCGCCCTTCCACGGCGGCACCGGCAAGCACTTGGCCGGTAGCGTAATCACGCACCTTCATGGAAGCTGCCGCCGCTGTACCGTTATACGATAACAGCATATCTGTCGCGATCATTGGCTTAAGCGCCGTGCTGCCGGTGACCGCAGATACAATACTGGAGAACGGACCGATATTGCCCGCCAGATCGCGGGCCGCTACACGGTAGTAGTAGGTGGTCTCCGGCAGCAGTCCCTTGTCCTGGTAATTCAGGCCCCGGGCCAGACCGGCAATGTCCGCAGCGGTAGGCGTGAAGCCGGGCACCGTGCTGCGGTAGACGATATAGCGGTCTACCTCCGAATTGTCGCTGGCCATGCCGTAAGTCAGCCTTATACTCTGATAGTCACTGGCAACAGCGGACGGTGTGCCCGCAGGTGCAGACGGTGCTTCATCGTCTTCCGGCGCCGTCCAGAATACCCCTCCCGGCCCCCAATAGGAAGGCAGCGCCCGGTACGAATCATAATGATGTACAGCTATGCCGCCGAAGGCGCTGCTCTGCCCGGAAGCGGCATACACCTTGTCCAGCTCAGCTTCCATGTGGCTGCGGCCCTCCTCCTGAAAGGAGATGGTCTCCGGGTCGCCGCTGTTCGCAATGTCCAGAGTCTCCACCCCGATGACTACAGAATTCGGCTTGCCGATTGCTTCGGCGTAGGCCAGCTCCCCGGCTGCACCGGCAATGATACCTGCAGTCCCGTCGGCAGAATCCCGGTAATCCATGATCGAGATGTAGTCGGAGATATCCTGGATATGCTCAGACAGCCATTTCGTCGTGCCGTTCCACAAGATATTAGCTCCCTGCTCCGAGGAATCGTACCACTTGGGCACAGCCGGGCCGAAGGGCAGCCGGATGCCCGCTGTATCGCGGCGGTCAATCATCTTCTGCAGGCCGTCCAGGTACTCCTTCTGCAGGAACTTGGTTGGGTTTTTGAAATCCGGGGAAATATACGGCTCGATGTCCACATTGATCCCGTCGAACTGCTCATTCCCGGCAACGGTGAGATTGTAGTTGATAATCTGCTCGATCTCCCGCACCGCATGATCGTGGTAGCGCTCATAGGCTCCCATATAAGCCGGGGAGGTTCCGCCCGCCACCAGGGCATGGACACTTAAGTTCCGCTCATGCGCCCAGCGCATGAAGGAGCGCAGCTCATCTTCCTGCTCCTCCAGCGCCCGGTACCCGGCATAACTGCCTACAGCCAGATACAGCGTCGTGACCGGCTCTGATCCGAAGGTTGCGGTGTCCGTAACGAAGGCTTCCAGCACCTCCCGCGAGCCCGGATTCAGCAGCAGCTTGTAGCTCTCCGGCTCCCAGATCCACATCGCCCGGTCCTGCTCCGGCAACGGAAGTGCCGGCTCATGGGTGCCCGCACCGACCTGAGCGTAGACGGTCGGACTATAGCCGTAACGTCCGGGCGCATTGGTTGCCCGTGCTTCAAGGCTGACGGTCCGGTCGCCGGTTCCGGCCGTGTTCCAGGCATATACATAGTCCGTGCCATTATAGGCTGCCTGCTGCCAGGGTCCCCGGTTCACCCGGACCTGTACGGCCGAGACCGGCGTAGCCGATTCTGCCTGGACGGTGACCGCCACTTGTCCGGTCACAGCGATCCCTTCGTCCGGCCCCGTAATCGTCACCACGGGCGCAACGCCTGCGGGATTGTTCACCTCAAGGGTGACAGACGGACTCCACACCCCGTAGCGGGTGGTGGTATCCAGCCCTCGTGCCACCAGCTCCACTGAACCGTTGTAACGGGCAGTGTCCAGCGTGTAAGACCAGGTGCCGCTGTCATCTCCGTCCGGGTCGTCCAGCAGCACCTCGAATTGGGCTGTTCCGTCTACATACAACCGGACATCGTACAGTCCAGTATAGGTTCCGTTGACTTCCACCAGCCCGCCGGAGGATACATATCCTCCGGGCGGTTCGTCCAGCGTAATGGTGCCTGCGGCCCGGGCAGTGCCCGGAACCGCCGTTCCCAAGATTACAACCAGCAACATCACAGACCATATCCATCCATACCGTTTGCCAAAGCCTTGCAGCCATTGCTTCATAAGCGGCGCCTCCTTTAATGGTCAAGCGATTACCCTGAATGCCTTGCCTGTGCTTCTGCGGTTCTGCCCTGCAATTATTTACTGCCTAATTGAATATTCTGCACGCGGTCATACGCTTCCTTATACGTCTCCAGCAGCTTGTCTACGCCCAGATTGTTCATTTCCTCCACATATTTATCCCAGTCCGCCAGCTTGCGGGAGCCGGTGACGAACTTCGCGAAGCTCTCATCGCGGTGCTTCTTGATCGCCTGCCCGGTGATCGAGATGACTTCATTCTCCTTCTCCGTGAAGGCCGGACGCGGCTGCATATTGGCCGGATCGTAGTTGACGGCTTCTTCATAGGCGTGCTTCAGGTCCTCCGAGAACAGGGACAGATGGGCGTCGAAGTCAATCCAGGTATACGTTCCGCTGGTCTGCAGTCCCGTCTGCTTCCGCATCTCAATGACATCGGTGAATTCCGGCTTGAACTTGATCGCGTCGCCTTCCTTCACATACGTCTCGCCTTCCACTCCCCAGCTGCTGAGCGTCCGTCCGTCTTCCGAATAGAAAAAGTCCATATAACTCATGATGTCTTCGATATTCTTAGAGGTGGAAGCGACCGTCAGTCCGCCTTCCATATAATGGAAGTAAGGATTCAGCTGTTTACCGCCGGGAAGCCCGGCAGGAGGAGCCATGAACTGCATATTGAACTCAGGATTCTCCTTGCGCATCGCATTATTGAAGAAGTCCACCCGGCTGATGTAATCAACTGTCACGAATGACTTGCCGGTGGAGACCATATCCTGCCACTGCTTGGTTTGTAAGGAGAGGAAGTCCGGCGGAATCAGCCCTTCATCATAGAACTGCTTCCATCTGCCGACCATCTCCTTGTAGCTCTCCTCTGTCGGACCATAACGCCATTCCTTTTTGTCAAAATCATAGTACGCCCCTTCCCCTGTCTCATAGTTAACGGTCATGCTCATATTCATCTCATCGGGGATCTGGCCGTAACGGACCGATAGCGGATAACTGTCCGGGTATTTCGCCTTGAGCGTCTTGAGGGCTGTATGCAGCTCTTCATAGGTGGCCGGAGCCTTGATGCCTTCCTTCTCAAAAACATCCTGGCGGTACATCCAGATCATGCGGTTCGTCTCCCCGAAGCCCTGGTTCGGGAACATATACATTTTGCCGTCGGCCGAGAGCGCCGCCTTCGCCTCATCCGGATATTGCTTCATCCATGCGGTCAAATTCGGCAGCTTATCCATGTATTCCATCAGATCGACGAGTGCACCCTGCTGCCCGAACTTGTTCGATTCCTTGCGGTTGGGCATATACATCAGGTCCGGCAGGACATTGGAGGCCACCGCCAGGTTCAGCGCTTCGGCCAGCTTCCCGGAAGGCGTCTGCACCTCCAGCGTTACGCCGGTCTTGTCCTTGATCCAGCCCCAGACCGGCCAATCCTTGGAATAGGGGAAAGTGGCGTTGTTGTCCAGCAGTGCGGTGAAGGTGTGCTCCTGCTTCGCCCCGGCAGTGGCAGCGGCATCTCCGCCGGATGTACCAGTAGCAGCAGGCGGGGTGCTAGTGTTGTTGCCTCCGCTACAGCCCGTCACCAGCATGGCGGCAGTTACGAGGGGCAGCATTACAGACTTCCATTTGTTCATTCATCATCTCTCCCTTAATTGTAATTATGGCGCAGGGTGATCAGCCTTTCACCGCACCAATCATGGCGCCTTTGACAAAATACTTCTGAACAAACGGATATACCGTGAGTATCGGCAGCGTAGAGACCATAATCGTCGCATATTTGAGCGATTCTTCAACGACCTGATTATCTCCCCCGATCCCGGTCACATCCCCCGAGCTGGCACTTCCCGCCAGCACCAGATTGCGGAGCAGCACCTGGAGCGGGAACAGATCCGGGGTGCGCAGATACAGCAGCGGGTAGATGAAGTTGTTCCACATGCCCACGGCGTAAAACAAAGCAATCGTGGCGAAGGAAGCCTTCGACAGCGGAACAATGATCCGCATGAAGATCCCGATATCATTCAATCCGTCGATGCGGCCTGATTCCTCCAGCTCCTTGGGAATACCGGAGAAGAAGGTCCGCATCAGAATCAGATTCCAGGTACTGACCGCGCCCGGCAGCACCATGCCCCATACGGTGTCCACCATATCCAGGGAGCGGACGACGAGGAAGGTCGGGATCATTCCACCGCTGAAGAACATCGTGATGACGATCAGCAGGGTGAAGGTACCCCGCAGCGCCATATCCCGGCGGGAGAGCGCATAGGCTCCTGTCGAAGTAACTACCAGCGAGATCAGGGTGCCTAGCACGGTGTAGATCAGCGTGTTTTTATAGGCCGTCCAGATCTTCGGGTCTCCAAGCACCAGCTCATACATATTCACATTGAAGCCCTTGGGCCAGAACGAGATGTTGTTCTTGATGACATTGACATCACTGCTCAGGGATACCGCAAGCATGTGCAGAAACGGATAGAGCGTAATCACTACAACCCCCAGCAGGAAGACCGTGCTGACCACGTTAAACCAGGAAAACTTCGGTGATCTCATCACCACACCTCTTTTCTACCATAGACTTGTCTCGCTGACACGGCGGCTGATGTAATTGGCACTATAGATGAAGATCAGGCTGATGATGCCCATGAACAGGTCAATGGAAGCGCCGTAGCTGAAATTACCCTGCTCCATTCCGACCCGGTAGACATAGGTACTGATGATATCTGCCGTATCGTAGATCGCCGGGTTCTGCATGAGGAAGACCTTCTCGAAGCCGATCTCCAGCACCTTGCCGATATTCAGAATCAGGGTGATGACAATCGCCGGTGAGATGCCGGGCAGCGTGACATGCCATATTTTGCGCATCCGGCTGGCCCCGTCCATATCTGCCGCTTCATAGAGCTGCGGGTCAATCGCCGTCAGAGCAGCCAGATAGATGATGGTCTCCCAGCCGATATGCTGCCAGATCTCCGACAGGACATAGATCCCCCGGAATAACCCGGGCTCGTTCATGAAGTTAATCGGTCCAATTCCGAACGTGCCCAGCAGATTGTTAATCAGGCCTCCGGTGGGTGACAGGAACATAATGACCATGCTCGCCACAATGACATTGGAGATGAAATGCGGCAGATAGCTGACGGTCTGTACGAACTTTTTGAATGTTGCCTTGCGCACCTCGTTCAGCAGAATAGCCAGGATGATGGGAGCCGGGAACCCGAATACAAGCTTGTACAGGCCCAGCAGTAAGGTGTTCTTCATCAGCGGCCAAAATTCGGGATTCTCCACAAACATCCGGTAGTATTTCAGCCCCACCCAGTCGCTGGCCCAGATCCCTTTGAACAGATTATAATCCTTAAACGTAATGACGAGGCCAAACATCGGCGCATACCGGAAAATCAGATAATACAGCAGGCACGGCAGGAACAGCAGCCATAGCGCTTTGTTATGGTGCCAGGTCCGCAGCAGCCGCCCCTGCCGCCGGTAGGGATTCTTCAGTTCCTTTCGCAAGTTGTCTTGTACTGCACTCGGTTGAGCCATAGGCATTCCCCTCACGTTCTTAATGATGGCTTGGATGTCAGCTTACTTCCCCGCTGATTCCCGGGTTTGTCTCCGAAGTATAGCCGCAATGGTTTGGTAAGCGCTATCAGCATGTTATATAACTTTTCGCCTTATCTGCATATTTCCCGATACCTGCGTATAAATCGTTAAAAGTGCATATTGTGCGTGTCAGCTTTATGCCGCTATGATAGGATAAAACTATGTATAAAGCGGCTGCACCAGAAGGGGGACTACCTATGAAGAGACTGCTGACCAGCCAATTTGCCCTTAGCGGCTTGTTTGTCAAGCTCATGCTCAGCTTCCTGAGCATCATCCTGCTGCTGGCTTCCTTCAATCTGTTCTCACATCTATATCTTAGCGGCAAGGTGTATCAGGAGGTCGTCCGGCAGAATGAGCAGGCGCTCAAGCAGACGGTGGAGGGGTATGAGAATCACTTCCGGCTGACCCAGAATATGATTCTGGCGCTCACCCAGTCGGATACGTGGACCGCCAATCTGGGCATTCTCAGCCATCTGAACGAGAACCGGCGTTACGATGTTGTGAACGAGGTGAAGTCGGATTTAATGACGCTGTACGGCAATCCTTTTTTGCATATTGAGAATTTCATTCTGTATTTCAAGACGGAGGATTATGTGCTCGAAAAAGAAGGGCTTAGCAGCACCAGCGACATGTTCGGCAAATATTATTCCAGTCAGGAATATACGGCGGACTTCTGGCGCAACCAGACCATGGACAACCAGTATCTGAAGGTCATGCCTGCCGCCTCCTTCACAGAGACAACGATGAGCTCCACGCGCCCGCTCGGACGGCTGATGCCGGTGCTGATCAAAGCGATTCCTTACGAAGAGGTATACGGCCTGGTGATGCTGAATCCGCAGCGGCTGGAGAAGGCTTATGGGGATGCCGGCAAGAATCCCTTCTATATAATGGATGCGCAGGACCGTCTGCTCTTCACCACAGCGGAGACGAAACTGCCGGCTCTGAAGTATGCGGGTAATACAAGTGCCCATGAGCGGATCGGGGATCAGTATTATTTCTATGAAAAAGGGGCGCAAACCGGCTTCACCTACGTCAGGGTGACCGAGGTTGCCGCCATCGCAACCGGGCTGCGCGGCATGAGGCTGCTGCTGGCTGTACTGCTCACTGCGTCGGTGCTGGTCAGCCTGCTATTCTCCTTCTTGTTCAGCTTCCGGCTCAACCAGCCGCTTCAGCGCCTGGTCGCCGCGCTTGACCGCACAGCAGGCAGCGGCCCCGGCAAGCGGAGCAGCGTGAAGGAATTCGCCATTATCGGCGACCGGCTGAGCTCCATCCTGGAGAACAATCAATTCATCCAGAACGATCTGGATCACAAGAATTCGCTGGTCCGCCAGTATGCATATACCCATAAAGTGAAGAATATTCCGCTGAACGCTAAGCTCGGTGATCTGGAGGAGGCGCTGCATTCGGAACAGCCTTACGCGTCTATCCTGTTCAAGCTTAGCTTCACTGGCATACCGGAGGAGCCTGAGAAGCACACACTGGCTCTATGGCAGCTGGTTCAGCGTCTATTCACCGGAGGGGAGGGCGAGAGTGTCGTCCTGCAGCCGGAGCAGGACCTGCTGCTCTTGCTGCTCTTCAATCCGGGTCCGCAGAGCGGAATTCTTCAGGTGCTGGGCACCTTGCAGGAGCTGCTGGCCGAGGAGCCTTCCCTCTACCTCACCATTGCAGTCAGTCCGGTATACTCCGGGGAAACCCCGTTTACCGATGCTTACCATAACCTGACGGTACTGCTGAAGGAACGCAGATTAAATCGGGAGACCCAGATTATTGTGGAGCCGCGGGCCTCGTCAGCCAAAGCGTTCCATAGGAAGGTAACGAACGGGGATGAGCTGCATAACCTGCTGCAATCCGGCAGCGAAGAAGCAGTCTTCGGCTGGGTGGAGCGTCAGCTGGAGCAGCTCCGGAATAAGGATGCCACCGCTGAGGATTTCCGGACATTTGCCCGCGGGGTTGTAGAGCAGACAGGCAAAACGGTCATGAAGCAGAACCTGCCGGAGCTTGAAGCGGGGCTTCTCTCTGCGCTGTCCGGTGAGCCGTTCGCCGCCCTCTATTCCACCGTTCAATACCGCGAATGGCTGAGCGGGCTGCTCACTCCTGTGCTTGCGGCCATCCGCAATGGCTCGGAGATTCGTGATCCGGTCATCAGCTTCGTACTAGAGTATCTGGACAAGCATTACGGGGAGGATATTAATCTGAGCGTTGTAGCCGACAAGCTGAATCTGACCTCGGGGTATTTGTCGAGCATATTCAAAGAGAAAACCGGGATCAACTTCAGCGAATATCTGAACACGCTGCGGATCGAGCGGGCCAAGGAGCTGCTGCTGAATATCGACCTGCGGATTCAGGATATTGCGCTTCAGGTCGGCTACCAGAATGTGAATTCGTTCATCCGCACGTTCAAGCGCAGCTCCGGCTTAACGCCGGGTGAATACCGCAAGCGGTACGATCAAAAGCATTCAACAAATACGGGCACGTACGACCACGAATAGAAGTACGACAGCAACCATTCGCTAAATAAAGGCACATATGCGAAAAAAGAGGACGGCAAACGCCTGTCCTCTATGTTCCTGTTAGCCCTGGTTGAAACCATTAGGATACGGTTTCCCGGAGTGCTTCCACCGTTATGCGTTCAATGAATTTGCTGTATTTCTCTTTCTTTTTCCCATGCTCCTGAAAGATTGAAATCAATCCGGTAACGATTGGAATTAGCCGTTCCTCTTTGACCCCGGATATAAAGAGCCGGGCAAGTTTCGCTTTCAAGCCTTTAGCTTCTCCTCCGATATAGATATCAAATGTATCTCTCATCTTCACAACAGCAATATCTTTTAGCAAAGGTTCACTGGTCCCTAACGCGCATCCGGCGTATCCGATCTTTAAGGGACTTGGGACCTCATGACCGGCAATCATCTCATCCAGCGCCTTGGCTACATCCAATCCGGCATCCTCGGCACCTTTGCAGAAATTGCAGGCGATCAAGCTTTTGGTGAAATAACCGGAAGGATGGATCTGCAAACCGGATTTTTGGAGTTCATCCTGTACCTCTTCCAGCCGGTCCTCCTCCATCGCAACATACAACTGCTTAAATGTGGTCAATTCAATTTTAGCATTGTCACCAACAATGCGGCCCAGAATTGCCAACTGTTCCGGTTTAAATACCGTACCGCCAACTTCAAAGCCGGGTGTGACGGCAAACTTCTTTACGGCCACTCTTAGCTCACTCTCCCTATGATTAGGCTGTATTAAGGAACATTTATGACAAAAGGCACCGTAAACACCTGGTCGTTATGCTTGAATTGTCCCCATATTTTATAGAGGCCGCTCTTCGGAAATGTCGTCATAAACTGGGCATCCGGTCCTGAAGCTGTCTCTTCCATCGGATGCACATGCAGATACTCTTCTGTACTCTCCGTCAAGATCACAACATGCCCAACAGCTCCCAGATAGGGTTGAAGGTTTGTAATGGGCGTCTTCGTTTTTTCTTGTTTAAAGGTATAGGTAAGCATCAATTCTTTGTTTGCCGCTAATGAATCAAATTGCAGGGTTACCAGTTTCCCGTCTACGGCTTTGGTAAGCTCCTTCTCGGGCTGGACCGGTTGTGCTGTTGCAGTGTCTCCTTCGACATGCACCCACTCCATTTTACTCATCGCGCTGCCGCCAGTTGGAATAAAATCGGCAATCAGCTTGTAATCCCCGCCAGCTGGAAACTGAGTCTTAATTTCAAATAGTCCGTTTCCTTTAAATGCCGGGTGTATGTGATTAAAATACGATAAATCTTTGCTGACTATCATCATGTGCAGCTTCTGTTCATGGCTGATATCGAATTTATCAAGCGGTTTTCCATCATTTCGAACTTCCAGATGAATGATCGTATCCTGCTTAGCCTGCGCCTTTTGACCGCCTGCAAGCGTCCATACCGCCTTCACCTTATCGGCTTTAATGATATCCCCGCCTTCCTTACCATGACCTCCATGACCTCTATGTTCGTGACCTGCCGGCTCCTTCGCTTTGTGATCTGTTTGATGTCCTCCGTGATTTTTATCCATCATGGTTGATCCCCTTTCTTTGATTCGCTCGTTAAACTTTCATCCGTTGAAGCCTCAATGCATTCAGTACTACAGAGACGGAGCTGAGTGCCATGGCTGCTCCTGCCACCCAAGGTGCTAACAATCCGAGTGCCGCAATCGGGATACCGAGCGTATTATAGCCAAGCGCCCAGAACAGGTTTTGACGAATGTTGCTCATCGTTTTGCGGCTCATGTAGATAGCATCCGGAATGCTGTTCAAATCGCCGCGCATCAAGGTTACATCAGCCGCTTCCATTGCGACATCTGTTCCTGTTCCGATCGCCATGCCGATATCCGCCATCGCCAGTGCAGGAGCGTCATTGATGCCATCGCCGACCATCGCTACTTTCTTGCCCTGCGCCTGCAGTTTCTTCACTTCTTCCGCCTTGCCTTCCGGCAGGACTTCCGCACGGACTTGATCAATACCGACTTGCTTGGCGATCGCCTGAGCTGTACGTTCGTTATCACCAGTAATCATGATAACCTCAATACCCATGTCCTTCAGCCGGGCTACAGCTGCTTTTGAGGTTTCTTTAATGGTATCTGCCACCGCGACCAGACCTGTGTACTTACCATCGATCGCGATCAGCATGGCTGTCTTGCCTTCCTCCTCGAGCTGTGTCATATGATCAAAGGCATGTTCGACAGAGATCTTATATTTGGCCATCAATTTGCGCGTGCCGGCCAGAATTTCCTTGCCTTCGACCATCGCACGGATACCATATCCCGGAATCGCCTCGAATTGTTCTGTACCCGGAAGCTCAATGCCTTTGGCTGTGATACCGGATACGATCGCTTCTGCAAGCGGATGCTCAGAGTCCTTCTCAGCAGCACCAACCAAGCGAAGGAAATCTTGTTCATTCATATGCTGGACGGCAACATCCGTGAGTTCCGGCTTGCCTTTCGTTACGGTACCGGTTTTGTCAAGAATAATAGCATCAATTTTATGAGTAGATTCCAGATGCTCGCCGCCTTTAAACAGCACACCGAGCTCCGCGGCGCGTCCTGATCCCGCCATAATTGATGTTGGTGTTGCAAGTCCAAGCGCACATGGGCATGCAATAACCAGAATCGCAATCGCCTTCTCCAGTGCACCCGCGAAATCGCCAGGCGTAACCCAGAAGTACCAGACCAGGAAGGCAGCAATCGCAATGCCGACGACGATCGGTACGAAGATGCCGGAAATGACATCCGCTACTCGTTGAATCGGTGCTTTCGAGCCTTGTGCTTCTTCCACAACCTTTATGATTTGAGCAAGTGCAGTTTCTTTGCCAACCTTGGTTGCTTTCACTTTTAATCTGCCGTTTTTGTTGATGGTTGCACCTATGACGTTATCTCCGGCTTTCTTCTCCACAGGAAGACTCTCGCCTGTCAGCATCGATTCATCGACTGCGGAACTTCCTTCGAGTACTTCCCCATCCACCGGAACTTTCTCACCTGGTTTAATCACGACGATGTCGCCGGTAAGTACCTCTTCCAAAGGAATCGTCATTTCTTGGTTGTCACGAATGACCAAAGCTGTTTTCGCCTGCAGTCCCATCAGCGTTTTGATAGCTTCGGATGTGCGGCCTTTGGCAAGCGACTCGAACAGCTTCCCAAGAATAACAAGTGTGATCAAGACCGCGCTTGTTTCGTAATACATGGCCGGACCATGGTGAGCCATGCTGCCCATTGAAGCCCACTCAAGGGTTAAGTAAAGACTGTAGAAGTAAGCAGCTGACGTTCCCAGTGAGACGAGCACGTCCATATTTCCACTTTTATTGCGGAGGGCTTTGAAAGCACCCACATAAAACTGCTTGCCGATGTAGAATTGGACCGGTGTCGCCAACGCTAGCTGAAACCACGGATTCATGAATAAATCCGGCATCCAGATCCATGATAAGAAGGTAAAGTGACCAACCATGGACCAAAGCAAGGGCAGTGAAAGAATAGAGGAGATGAGCAGCTTGCGCTTTTGCTGCGCAATGGCTTTCTCCCGGTGCTGGGAAGGACCCGCTTCCTCCTGCTTTGGAATCGCTTTGTATCCGAGCTTCTCCACCCGCTTTTGGATTTCGGCTATCGTGACTTCTGCTGCGTTATATTCAACCCGGGCCGTCTCTATGGCGAAATTAACGACAGCGCTCGTGACGCCAGGTGTTTTATTCAGCGTTTTTTCGACTTTGACGGCGCATGCTGCACAGAACATGCCGACAAGATTGAAATCGACAACTTCTTTGGCCGTACCGTAACCGAGTTTCTGAATACTTTGTTCCATTTGTGAAACACTGACTTTATTCGGATCATACGTAACCGTAGCCCGTTCCAGTGCAAAGTTCACGGTTGCTTCCGTTACGCCTTCGAGTTTATTTAATCCCTTTTCAATCCGGTTTGCACATGCGGCACATGTCATTCCGGTTAATTGCAGGGAGGTTTGCTCCGTTTCCAACCTGGTTGCTTCCATCACGAGCGCCTCGCTCCTTTCATCGATTGATTAAACTACGTCGTATCCTTGTTCTTTAATGGCTTCTTTAATGGCATCCAGCGTTAATTTACTCTCATCATATGCAACTGCGACCGTACCGCCGGAAAGATCAACCTTCCCGCTTGCTCCGAGTGTTCTCAGAGCACCTTCGATTGAGTTCACACAGTGTCCGCAAGACATACCTTCAACATCTAGATTTACATTTTTCATCATTCATTTCTCCTTTTATGATCTATTTGTTTATTTCATTAGCTTCTGTATGGTTTGCAGCAGCTCTTCAACGACTTCTGAATCGCCTTTTTGAATGCGATCCACCACACAATCTTTAAGATGTCCCGTCAGAAGAACTTTTCGCACTCCGTTAAGTGCGGCTTGAACGGCAGCGATTTGATTCAATACCTGATCACAATACGTATCCTTTTCGATGAGTCCCCTCACACCGCGAATTTGCCCTTCAATCCGGTTTAACCTGACGACTAAGTCATCCTTCACCACACTCGAATGATGACTTTTTCGGCCGTTGCTCATCCCGCAGCACTCTTGTTCGATCTTCGTTTGAAGCTCATCCAATGTTCATCACCTCCTTGAATGTAGTATACCCCCCTATACTATATAAAGTCAAACGAATTTTACTACCTTACCTCTCTACCCTATATTTTATGCAAAAAGAAAAGGATTCTTGCGAATCCCCGGCAGTCACTTATTTCATTAATTTATTTATCGTAACCAATAACTCATCAATTACTTCATTCTCGCCCTCTTGAATGCGTTCAATGACACAGCTCTTCATATGGTGCTCCAAAAGCAGTTTACCGACGCCGTTCAAAGCCGATTGAACCGAAGAGATCTGATTCAGAACGTCATCACAATAGGTATCCTTCTCAATCATACCCTTAAGGCCCCTAACCTGTCCCTCAATCCGGTTAAGCCGACTGATAAGTGCGTTTTTGCTTTTTTCAGAATGATGGCTTTTCCGCTCATTGGTACCGCAGGATTCGTGCGTGTGTGTATTGGCCTCTTGAATGATATCTTCCATGCCCTCACTCCTTTCTCTTTGCTTATATTGTACCATAGTCCCCCTACCCTATACAAAATCATAAATAGTGGAGACCAGGCTGGAACAAAAAGGCGATCCAGCCTTATTATGGCCTGGATCGCTTAAGTATAGGAAATCTATGCTTTATTGTTTAGGCATCCGTAAAAAGAGCAGCGAGAGAGCCGCACCTGCGATAGCAGCAATCGCCGCGCCAATGAATGCAGCATTAACCCTCCTAAGAAAATAACGTAAGCATTGAACACCCACTGCAAGTTATCCTGGGAATAACCCAGGGCTTCCTTAATGGCCGGAAGCGCGACTCCGATAATGGATGTATTGATATTCCTCTTTGCAGAAGGTGTTGCTTATTATGGGTTGCATAGGGTAGGGGACTATATGATATAATTTCATCGTTCGTATCAAATATGAGCGAGGAGGCAAGTAATGAGCAATGTAGAAGTATACACAACGCCAACGTGTGAGGATTGTAAAAATTTCAAAAAGTTCTTAGGGGAACATGAAATTTCGTTTACGGAGTATGATATTGCCGATCACCCTGATTATGCCGATACACTTCGAAATCGGTCAGGGAAAAATTTAGTTCCTACTATTTTTATCGATAATCAGATATTTTTCGGTTTTGTATTCAATCGCCAAAAAATCGAAAAATTGCTTCTTACCTAGTTTCTCAAAAAAAGAGCCACTCCCTGCAGAGTGACTCCTTTCTTCTTATATTCAAATCAATCTTTTTTTTCGCAATGTAAAACCCTCTTACGGATTGGCCCCGGCGGGTTTCCCTGCAACTACCGGGAACCCCGGCTTCAGCCGGAAATCGTCACGGGCGGCGTCCCTGAACTGCGGATCGGCAAACTGCGAGCTGGAATCGTTCCCCGTGCTGCGCTGGTAGAAGGCGAAGCCGGGGTATTCCTTCTTTTTCCATACCCAAAAGGCCTGATCTGCCCCTGCTTCTGTATAATAAAGGTTGCTGCCCAGCGTATTATTGCTGTTGCTTGTATATTCGTTGCTGATCATAACGCCGGAATCACCTGCTACGATAATATTGCGGGTAATGACATTACCGCTTAAGTTAGCTTGCAGATACAATTGGCCGTTGCCATCGCCCAGCAGGTCGTTCTTGTAGAGCGTATTAGACTCGATGATACTATCGCTGGTGCCTCCACGCTCCTCGTCATAACCGCCCATGGCAATACCGGTCAGCCGGTTGCGGTAGATCAGATTGTTTTTGACCGTAATATCCCTGGTTAGCCTTCCCTTATGTTCGGAAGCAAGCTCAAGGCCGATGTCATTATCATATAAGCGGTTCTGCTCCACCCGGATGGACCTTCCTCCGTCGATGTAGATTCCACCTGCCGCATGGCTGTCATTGGGTACAGGGTTCCCGTAAGACGGATTAAGATTGGACGAAATCCCGTAGACTACATTTCCTGTGACCGTTCCGTTACGCGCTTGATCCACCCGCTCGTCTCCCGCTGTTCCCTCATATCCGATCAGGTCGATCCCGATATTATCGCTGTCATGAACGATATTGTTCGTAATCTCAAAAGTATCCACATTGCCGTTCACAACCAGCGCCTCACTTGAGCCAAGCACCAAATCGTACACTTCATTGCCATCAATAATCATTCCTTGCAGCGCTTCCTTCGCTTCGGTTCCGTACACGGCAATTCCATGGGCATCCCTTCCGGTAAGCCCGTCCCCTTCAGGCGTGGCCGTATTGGCTATGGAATGAATGCGGTTATTGAGCACAGAGAGGTCCTTCCCTGAACCGTGAATATAGATACCTGCGGGAATGTCGCCAAGGGATGCTGTCTTATAATTGCGGATTTCCAGTTGCTGAATCGTTACATAGCTGGCCTGATGGATCTCGACCATACCCTCCAAGCCGTCAACCGGCAGGCCTTCGCCGTCAAGCACCGCCACCTCATTCGGATAACCGGCGAATACGACAGGACCGGCATCCTTCGAGCCGCCCTTGGAGATGTGCAGCTTCTGATGGTACACGCCTCCGCGAATATAGACACGGGTTCCCGGCTCTGCGAGGTCCGCAGCATGCTGAAGCGTCTTCCAGGGCGAATCTATGGTCCCTTGATTACTGTCAGCTCCATCGACAGCCACATAGTAAGTGTTGGCCTTATCCGGCTGCGGCGCTGTACTGGCCTTCGGGGCCGGAGCTGTGCTATACGTGTATTGCGGCTTAGCTTCCGGCGGAGCTTGAACGGATAACGGCATGTTCCGGGCGCCTGAACATCCGGGTAATGCGATAATACTAAGCACGATAGCCGATCTCCAGAAAATTCTTAGCATCTATCCACTCTCTTCTCAGCTTATTTATGATCCTCACCCAAATAAATACGGATGATTGTATCCATATATTGCATGACCTCGGTGGTCATCCCGTACACCCGTGCAGCTTGTCCCTCTTGCGGTGTAATGTACTCCCAATATTTCTGAATGAGCTGCTCATCACCGCCGAACATCTTGTCGGCATATTCTATAATAGAGGCCGCGAGCTGCTGCGACGCTTCGGAATCGGGCGGTTCTGCCAGCAGTCCGGAGACACGCCTGAGAATATCGGACCACTCCATAGCGAGCGGATTGCTTACATCGTTAATCGGCAGCACCTCCAGCTCTTCCGGAGTGAAGGCCTGCTGCCGCAGCTGCGGACCCTGGGAAGGCTGTTCAAGCTCACGGATAAATCCGAGCATCTCCTCAATATTCACTTGTTCGGTTGCCCGCATCGCGTACAAGGTGGAGAACAGCAGATGCTCTACCGCCCGCAGCTTCTCCTGCTCCTGCTTCACGAAGACCATCTGCTGCGTAAGTGCACGGCTCCAGACAGCAGTATCCTGGTGTGCAACCTCACCGTTGTCGAGAATCACTTTAATTTCACTCAGCTTGAAATGCATTTGCTTCAGCACAGCAATCTTCTGCAGCCGTAGAATCTCATTCTCGCTATAAGAGCGGTACTGGTTCCCGGTATCCCTGTCCGGCTCCAGCAGGCCCAGCTTCTCATAATAATGCAGGGTGCGGACAGACACACCGGTTAGCTTGGACAGCTGGCCTACGGTATACATGGGCTTTCCTCCAAATAGGAATATTTGCTATATAATAAGCAATTAAGAGTTGAACTTGAAGCTCCATCGTCACTGCGGTGAACATTTGGACTTCCGGCCGCTGTTGTCCCCAGATTTCTTGATTTTGAACCGCTGTAAGCGGGTGAAATCCGGTGACAAAGGCGGTCGCTACCGCTCCTACAGTTCCAAATTTCCCCTCCGCTTCTTTTGCTTTTAGTTTATTCCTTTAGTGCTTCTTATATAGAAGGTTGGGCACAGTAAATCATCCGGCACTGGCATGGCCGGATGATGGTTTATTACTAGTATGCTGTCCGCAGGCGCCGGCGGCGCCACAGATTAAGCAGCGCCAGCAGCCCTGCGCTGCCGATAATGATTACACCAAACTGGATCACAACGGGACCGGTCCCCGCCTCCAGCTCGCTGTATGTCAGCAAGCGCCGGTCCTGCTGCAGGATAACGAACCGCGCAATTTCCAGATAGGCCACATGAAATCCGATGGAAGCCCACAGTGATCCGGTCAAGCTGCGCCATAGCTGAAGCATCGTGCCATAACATAACAGCATAATCACATACTCTGCATTAATACTGCTTCCGCGGTCGAGCCCGCTCCAGGCTTGCAGCTGGTTCACCGTCACCGGCACCAGCACAAACAACAGCACCTGAGCGCCGTAAGCTGCGAAGGCAGGCAGGCGCAGCCGCAGGCCGCTGTATACTATTCCTCTCATTGACAATTCCTCCGGCAGCGCCTCGTACAGGAAGGCAATACATGTGTTGAAGGCTACAGCCAGCAGCAGCTCCGCAGAGAAATGCCAGGCTGTAATGGTGGTCCAGCCCAGCATACCCGTAATTATGAAGCCCAGTCCCCCCATCAGCAAGGCGGACGCTGCACCGCCCAGCATATGCAGGAATGCGGCTGGTGTCAACGGTAGCAGCCTGGCGGTCAGGCGGAACCGGCGCTGGATGAGACAGACCGCGGGCACAATAAGCAGCGCCGCAGTCAAAGCTTGGACAACGGCAATTTCGTTATCCGTTGCATCGGAAGCCCGGACGGCGTTCCCGGCAACAGTAGCAGTGAATAGTCCTATGGTCATTGCGAGCCAACCAAGCGCTGTAATTGCCAGCCAGCTGCGGTCAGGTGTACGTCTTAAGATGTTCGATGATGGCAATGTTGTTTTGTCCATTTGTGATCCCTCCTGCTTCCATTGTAAACCCTCCAGTATACGTCAGGGTCAACCCTGGATTAGCAGGAATGATGCGTTAATTCCGTGATGAATAGGATCAGGACACACCGAAATATTCCTTAATCCCTGCTACAATAGCAGCCGCCACCCGGTTCTGGAATTCATCCGAGAACAGGATCGCTTCCTCTGTAGCATTGGACAGGAAGCCTACCTCTAGTAGCGTGGCCGGCATGGTCGAACGGCTCAATACGATTAATTTTTTAGACTTGACCTTACGGTCGGTGAAGCCGGTTGCCCCTTGCAGATGCTTGTGTATCATATCGGTCAGGGCTTTACTGTCTTTCCTGTAATAATAGGATTCGGTCCCCCGCACATCCGGCCTGTTTTGGACAGAGTTCGCATGAATGGATACAAAGGCATCCGCCCCGAGTTCATTGGCCATCTCTGCACGCCTGGGATTGGTCGGGTAGGTATCATCGCGCCGGGTCATTACAATATGAAAAGCCGGCTCCTGCAGCAGCAGACGCTCCACTTTTAAGGCCAGGCTGAGGTTGAAATCTTTCTCCAGCGTGTTCGTTATGCCGATAGTGCCAGGATCAGCAGCGCCGTGTCCTGCATCAATCACAATAATTTTTTTCCCGTTCCCCGGAGGGGCAGGCTGTACTGAAGGCGGTTCTTGGGAGGAAGAGTTCAGGTCGACGATCAGTAGGCGTGAAGCGACATCTTCCTCAATATAACTGGTATAATTCGTATCTGCAGAGAGTGCTAAAGTGACCCGAACGGTTGAAGCATCTGTTCCCGTGAGCTCGTAATACACCTTGCTAACCTTTGGAGTTCCGGTAATGGCCTGCTCTCCTGATTGGGTCTGATTATCCCAGAGCACCGTCTCTAAGAAGGAGGCGGACAGGGCCGTTTGTGGAAGCTCGACTACAATCTGCAGAGGTTGGTTCCCGGCATAGACCTTGGGTTGAACCTTGCCTTCAAAAGCAATCATCAGGCGGTTGCCGCTGAAGCTGAGCCCGTTGACCGTTGAGGCTCCGGCTGCCGGGGCGGGCGGAACTGCCGTGCCTTCAGGCTTGGGAGAAGCTGAAGGTTCAGGAGTTGCTGTAACAGCAGGCGTGGCGGCCGGATCTGTATCAGGCCCCGAACCCGGTTGCGGAAGAGTTGATGAAGTCAAGCCGACAATCTTGCTTTTGTTGTCCCAGCTCACCCCTACGCCCATGGCTTCGCTAATGAATCTTAGCGGCACGACCGTGGTTCCGTTGAGGTTCCGGGGAGCTGCGGACAGCGGATGGGAGGTTCCGTCAATCCAGGCATTTTTGTGCCCGATCGTGAGTTCTACACTGCCCATCTCCTTAGGGATGGTTACGGTGCCAACCTGCTGGTTCCAGATTACGCCCATGCCCAGATTCTCCGCAATGATCCGCAAGGGAACCATTACACTGCCATTGATAATTTCTACCTTGTCTTTCTTTTGCAGAGGGATAGCTTGTCCGTCCAGCAGGATCGTCGGGCGGTTCTTGGCGGCAGCCTGAGCCTGTCCGCTAACCGGCAACAATAAGCATAGGGCTACGAACAGGAGCAAATAACTGAGCCTTCTCATAGGTGCATCTCATCCATTTCGTCTAATTTTGGAATTAACAGTTCTAAATGTAGACGCCAATAATTGGAATAGGTTGCGCATGAATCTGCGTCGCACGCAGTGTCTCCGTTATTCTGGTACTCCGGTTCATAGGTACAGAATGAGTAGAATACATGCAAGCAGCAGCCCACCAGCCGCATAATCAGTCCGCGAAAAAGTCAGCACCCGATAGGAGGTACGGCCCTTCCCGTTCCCGTAAGCTCTTGCATCAATCGTCATCGCCAGTTGCTCGGCGCGCTGAATGGTCGTTATGAGCAGCGGCACAACCAAGGACAAATAAGCCAAACCCTGCCTGTGTCCTCTAGCAGACTTGATGTCGAAGCCTCGGGCCTGTTGTGCCAGAATCATGCGGTCCAGCTCCTCGCTAATCGTTGGAATGAAACGAATGGCCAGCATAACCGTCAATGCCATAGCTTCTACCGGAACTCCCCAGGCAGACAGCGGCTTAAGCAGTTGCTCCAGCCCTTTGGCAAGCTCCAGCGGCTTGGTGGTGAGTGTTAAGAGTGAGGCCAGCGATACAAGCAAAAGAATACGCCAGACCACGAAGACTCCGCTCTCTATCCCTTCCCGGGTGACCAGGAGATGATAGAGCAAGGTGAAGGACACAATGAGCAGAACCGGCTTGATGGCTCTGCCGAAGGTACGGAAGGGGACTCTGGACAGCAGCAGTTGTCCGCCCGCCAGGACAGTCGCCACCGCGTATCCGCCCCATGTAGTGAGGAAGAGACAGCAGAATGTGAAGGCAAGCACACTCAACAGTTTGGTTCGGGGGTCAAGCCGGTGGACGACCGAATCTGAAGCTATATATTGACCCCATAGGACGTTATCCGCCATGGTGCAACCCTCTTGACTGCCAAACGGGTCTCACCAGCCGCAGAATATCTTCTTCCCTGCAGCTCGCTGGCTCCAGACTACACCCGGAAGCAGCCTCCATCCATCTCAAAAGCTGTACCGGCTCCGGCAAAGGCAGTCCGGCCTGCTCCAAGAGCTTACTTTGTCTCAGAAACAGTTCGTTCACCTCCAAATGGGCCAATAAGCGCCCCTGTGTAAAGATCATAACCTCATCCGAATATTCGGCAACATCCTCTATCTGATGAGAGATGAATAGCACCGTCCGTTGCTTCTCCCGCTGCCATGCCTGAAGCTTCTTCAGCAGAGCTATCCTGCTTAGGGGATCAAGCCCGGCCGTCGGCTCATCCAGAATAAGCAGCTCAGGCTCGGCAATCAAGACAGATGCGATAGCGACGAGACGCTTAAGTCCCCCGCTGAGCTGTAACGGGTTCTGCTGGAGAAGGCTTTCCGGGAGTCCGAGCTGTCCCATAACGCTTTTGACAGCTTCGTCCAGCTTGTCAGGGGCTGCTCCCTTCACTTTGAGGGCAAAGGCCAGTTCTTTATACACCGTCGTTTCAAAAATCTGTTGCTCCGGAAACTGAAACACATAACCCGCTTGCGGAACGGCTGTCCTCTTGCCTCTTCTATCCCCCGGCAGAGACTGCCCGTTATGCGTATATTCGCCTGTACAGAAAGGAGTCAGTCCTGTGATCACTTGCGCGAAGGTGGACTTTCCGGCTCCGGCCTGCCCAATGACCGATATCCATCTCCCCTTCTGAAGAGTACAGCTTACCGATTGCAGAATGTCTTTGCCGTTGATTCTTACACCTACGTCCTTTAACTCATAGACCATAAGCCGGTGATCGTCTCCTTCCAGTCTGCGCACAATGGGGCTCGTAACCCAAGCGCTTGATGCAATCTCACCGCAAAAGGAAGCGCAAGCGAATGTTCAGCAAGGGATACATTGCCGAACAAGGCCGAGGGCGTTCCGTCGAAGACGATTTCGCCGCGGCTTAGAAGCAGGACCCGGCCGGACGACAAGATCTCTTCCATATGGTGGGTGATATGAATGATCGTCATGCCCTGCCGGTGCAGGGTATGAAGCACATCCAGGATGGATTGTCTCCCCTGCGGATCGAGCATAGAGGTCGCTTCATCCACGATCAGAATAGAAGGCCTCATCGCTATGACGGCTGCCAGCGCGACCCGTTGTTTCTGGCCGCCTGACAATTGATGCGGCATCGCCTCCGCATACTCTACCATGTGAACGGCTCTTAGAGCGTCATTCACCCGATCGGCTATTTGATCCCCGGGGACACGCAGATTCTCCAGCCCGAAGACGACTTCATCATGAACCGATGTGGTGATGAACTGATCATCAGGATTCTGAAATACCAATCCGGCCCTCTCCCGAATCGCCCTGAGATCCTCTGGATTCAGGGTATTCCGCTGCCCCAGCTTCACCTGTCCCTCTCTTGGCTGCAGCAGCCCGTTCATTAACTTGGCGAGTGTGGACTTTCCGCTTCCGTTCCCTCCAATGATGGAGGTGAATTCGCCCTGGCGGATGGTGAAGCTTAGCTGACGGAGAACGGGAACCCCCCGCCGGTAGTGATAATCAACTTGATCAAAAACAAGCATCTGCGTATACCCCCTCCTTCCGCTGTTACCGTCTCTCATAATCCACCTGAGACAGGCTCCTATTCATAAGACCCGCTCCACCAGAACGGCCAGCCCCATTCCGCCGCCGATGCCAAGCGTTGCCAGCCCTCTGCGGTATGGATGCTGCAGCATTTCCGAATACAGGCGTGTCATGAGGATCGCACCGGATGCTCCATAAGGGTGGCCCAGCGCCAAGGCTCCGCCGCCAGGATTGACCTTCTCCCTTGGAAGCTGGAGCTCACGCAGCGACGCCAATACCTGGGAGGCAAAGGCTTCATTGAATTCAACGATATCCACATCGTCTATATTCAGCCGCTGGCGGCTAAGCAGTTGCCGGACTGCCGGGACCGGTCCGATTCCCGGATACCGGGGGTCCACTCCGGCGGCCTGCGAGTCCACAAACCGGAGGACGGGGGTGAGGCTCAGCTGTTCACAGGTCTCACGCGACATCATGAGCGCCAGAGCAGCGCCATCATTAACAGGACAAGCATTACCGGCTGTAACCGTCCCGTTAGGTGCAAAAACAGGCGGCAGACTGTGCAGCTTCTCCAAGCTCGTATCCGGTCTCGGACATTCGTCAGCCGTGATCCGGTAACCGTTGACTTGAAGCGGTACCAGCTCCGGAGCATACCTGCCTGTACGCTGGGCGTGAACCGCCTTCAGATGGCTCTCCAGCGCATACTGGTCCTGCTCCTCCCGGGAGACACCATATTTGTCCGCCACAAGCTCTGCGGCAAGCCCCATGTCCGGATCTCCAAAAGCGGCAGGGGTGAACGGTGCGCGTGTATATAACGTTGGTGTACCGGTCAGAGCGGCGGGTCTGAGCAGCTTCCAGGGCGCTCGGCTTGCGCTTTCGACACCGCCAGCCAGGAACAGGTCTCCGGCTCCGCACTGAATGAAGCGGGCAGCCATAATGATGGCTTCAAGCCCTGAACCGCATTGACGGTCGATGGTGACGCCGGGAATGCTAACAGGCAGCCCTGCTTCAAGCACAGACTTACGGGCAATATTCCCTCCCGGGCCCACTGTGTTGCCTATGATGACATCGCTGATCCATTCCGGCGGCAGCTTGGCTTCCGTAACGAGGTCCCGGATCAGCGGGGCAATCAGCTGCTCCGGTTCGAGCGTGCTTAGCTGTCCGCCTATTTTTCCGACAGGGGTACGCTTGGCCATGACCAGAACGGCCTCTTTCATATCGTCCCTTCTCTCACGTGGTTTTTCATGATTTGACGGGCTATTTTGCCGGAACTGGTAAGAATGAAGCTGTCCACTGTAATCAGCTCCTTAGGTACTTTATAGCTTGCAAGAAAGGGACGGGAATACTTCCTGATTTCATCTAGACTGAGCTGCTCTTCTCCACTCCACTCGATCATGGCCGTTACCTGCTCGCCCCATCGGTCTTCCGGTTTGCCGAATACCATAACCTCCCGGATACACGGAATGCGGAGCAGCACAGCCTCCACTTCTTCGGGAAATACCTTGAGTCCCCCGCTCTTGATCATGTTGCCGGCGCGGCCGGCCAAGTGCAGATGCCTGTCCTGATCAAGGAGCATATAATCCCCTGTTCGCAGCCAGCCCTCCCGGAATATGCTTGCTGTCTCTTCCGGCAGCCGGTGATATCCTGCGAACATCATTTCGCTTCGGATGTACAGTTCACCAACCGTTCCCGGCGGGACCTCTTGGAACTGCTCGTCACGGATGGTCATATGCACGCCATCGAACGGCTTCCCCAACGAATCGGGCGGCTCCTCCCCGGTGATCTCCAGATAGCTGATGTAGCTGGCCTCCGATGATCCGTAATATTCATAGAGCTTCGTGTCCTTGAATAGTTCACGGCATCTCTGCTTCGAGGCCCCGGACCACTTGCCGCCAGAGCTGATCAAAGCCTGCATGGGGACCTGCACGGGATGAGAAGCTGCCAGTTGAAGCAAAGCATCGGTCATCGCAGGCACAACGAACAGGATCATGCCGGGTTCGCGGGTACAAAGGTTCAGTACGCTCGCAGCCTCGAATTCCGGGAGCAGATGAAACGTCGCCATACTGTACAGGGATTGCATCATGGCGAACAGCGACAGAGAGTGTACGAACGGCCCGGGGGCAAGCACTTGCTGTATTCCGTTCAGCTTGAAGGCCTTCTCCGTCGCCTGAAGGCTTCTTAGCCATGACACATGGGTCCGCATATACCCCTTAGGGAGGCCGGTTGTGCCAGATGTATACCCGATGAACAACAGCTCGGGGTTCTCCTCTGCTATGGCAACCGGCTCGAAGGCAGCTAACCAGGAGCTATAGCTTCGGGCTTCCCGCCCTTCACCGAAAGATAACTGCGGAATCTCTGTATAACGTTCTACTAGGTCAGCCGTAAAGCGTTCTTCACAGGCGATTAGTACGGGCTCACACTGCCGGATTACCCTATCTATCTCAGCGGAAGGCCATTTGGGGTCCAGCAATACGGGAAGACATCCCGCATAGACCGCGCCGAGAAGCAATTCAGCGAATTCCATACGGTTTCCGGACAGAATGGCGATGCTCTGCTTCACGTGCCCGTCATGCCTGAGTCCGGCGGATACCTGCTGAACCCGCCTCATGAGCTGAGCGTAAGTCCGCTCTTCACGGCCGTCCGAAAGGGCAACACGGTGAGGATTCATCTGTGCACGTTCCAGAATGTTCTGTACCAGGTTCATAGGTCTCTCACCCCTGCGCCTGTTCTTCAATCGGACTGACGGCCCGGAGCTGCATCGTGATGACGGCTGCAATAACGGCTTTGATCAGGTCTCCCGGAAGAAAAGCCGTGGCACCCGCAAGTCCGGCCCAGACCGATGTATTCGTTATCCAGGCCATGATGGATGCGCCGATCAGATTCACCAGGATGACCCCAAAGGCCAGATTGACGGCGATCAGCTTCCAGGTGCGGGCCTTCGGCCATATTTTCTCGGCATACCAGCCGATGAGTCCGGCTGCGACGGGCCAACTGAATATGTATCCTGCTGTCGGACCAACCAGCACCGCCAGTCCGCCGCGTCCGCCGCTCAGCACCGGCAGGCCAATCGCTACCAGAATGATGAATATGATCAGGCTGAGGGCGCCCATCCGTCTGCCCAGAAAAGATCCGGCGAGCATCACGCCCAGCGTCTGGGCAGTAACCGGAACGGGGATGAAGCCGAGGGGCACGGGCGGAATCAAGCCAAGCACCGCGATGAGAGCTGCGAATAATGCCGCATATACAAGTTCTTTGGTCTTCAAATAGATAACCTCCTTGATTAAGATAAGCTGAATTATAATCGAGGTTTAATCTATTGTAAACCAATAATTAATTAAGGGTTTACAATCGGGCCGGAATAACACACTTAAGTTTTCCTATTGTTAGATAAGCATGATAAGATATTCGAAGAGTGTTGATCGGCAAGTTATTCTTTTGGAGGGTTAGGTCCATGACAGTTAAACAACAACTTCTAGCCTTGCTCGAGGACAGCAAAGGTGAATATATATCCGGTGAAGACATCGCCGGACGCTTATCCGTGACACGCAGTGCCGTCTGGAAGGCCATAAAATCACTGCAGTCAGAAGGTTATTCCATATTGGCTGTAACGAATAAAGGATATTCCTTGTCGCCTCATACGGATATCCTATCCGCCGCTGCCATTGCCAAGTACCTGGATGCACAGGGGCAAAAGCTGCGCGTCGAAGTCTTTAAGACGATCCCTTCAACCAACGAAGCTGTGAAAATCCTGGCCACCGGCGGAGAAGCGGAGGGCAAAGTGATCCTGTCGGAAGAACAGACCGCCGGACGGGGAAGAAAAGGCCGGAAGTTCTTTTCGCCCCCGGGCACAGGGATCTATATGAGCATCCTGCTGCGTCCCAAGCTGTCCGCAGCAGAATCCACACTGCTGACGACTTCCGCCGCGGCCGCTGTTGCCCTTGCGATCGAGCGGGTATCCGGCAAAGAGACGCAGATTAAGTGGGTCAATGACGTATTCATGGAAGGCAAAAAGGTATGCGGCATTCTTACAGAAGCCTCCATGTCCCTGGAGAACGGGTCGCTTGATTATGCCGTGCTCGGCATTGGGATCAATGTCGCATTTCCGGCAGACGGCTTCCCTGATGAGCTCACCGGGGTTGCAACCTCTGTCTACCCGGACAGCAGTGCCCAGGGTGATCTCCGCAACCGGCTGGTGGCCGAAGTGCTTAACCGTTTCATGAGCTATTATGAGCATCTGACAGACAGGCAGTTTCTTACCGAATACCGGCAACGAATTCTATCGCTTGGCGGACCGGTCCTGGTGATGAAGGATCATATACAGCGTAAGGCAACCGCTCTAGATATTGATAATGATTGCCGTCTGAAGGTCAGATACGAGGATGGTGCCGAGGAATATCTGTCAAGCGGAGAAGTCAGCATAAGAATGTAGCAGTTAACGGAATAGCAAAAAACCGCGATACCCTGGGGCACCGCGGTTAGGAACAATCCTGTTCTTATTGAGCTTGCTTCAACTGGAGCTGCTTCATGAACTCATTGAATTCCCCGGCAATTTCCTTGTATTTCGTATGGTGCAGGTAATGTGAGCCTTCCATCGGGATCAATTTACCTTGGGCCGATTGCTTGGCTTGTTCCTCATGCAGCGGAATCCATTGCTTGTTGCGCTCGTTATTGGATACAGCGAAGAGCAGGACCGGCAAATCATGCGGATAAGTCAGGTTTTCGGCATTTTTGAAATTGGAACCAAGGTGACCCAGCTCATTCATCAATGTTGAATTGCTGGAGACCCGGTTGGTAATCAGGTTCATCTGTTCTTTGGTATGCTCATCATAATCAAGCGATTTAAACGGATCTCCGCTCAATTTTTTGATCAGCCGCATCACCCCTGAATCTTGAGCAAACTTCATGGTCTTCAGCGGCAGCTTGACATCCATGCCCGGCTGATTGGGAACACTGCTGTCGATCCCCACGAAGGCTTGAACTTCATCCGGATAAGCGTTCACATAAGATACAGCGTAGAGCCCGGTAATGGAATGTCCCATCAGAATGTAACGGTCAATCCCAAGCTGCTGCACCGCTTCGTGAATCTCGCTGATGATATTCTCTGTGGTTCTTTCTTTGTCCGTTCCATCACTGAGGCCATAGCCGAACGGCTCGATCGCCACCACTTTGTAGTTCGGAGTCAATTGATCAATGAGCAGCTTGAAATCAAGTACTGGCGATGCGGTTCCTTGCCCTGGAAGGAGAACGATCGTCTGCTCGCCGCTGCCTTCAATCAGCACATTCATCTTTTTGCCGTCAACATTGACGTATTGGCCATACGATTCAATTTTGTTTTTCTCGATCCCTTTGCTGATCACATTAACGACAAACGTGATGCCGATGAACAGCACAAGCACCCCGATGATGCCCCCTATAATTTTCAACCATAAGTGCCGTTTCTTCCGGCCCTTAGTCCCTGTCTGCTGAGTTTCTGCTGATTTTGCCATGTCCATCTTCTCCTGTCCTTCTGTCTGTAGCGCCACCTTAGCGGCATAACTGAAGTATAGTCACCCAAGATGTCCTCTTCGTGACGGCAATATGAACGGAGTATGAACACTTAATAATTATTGCATGATTGTCATATTTAAAAATTGCGCGTCATCCAATTGGTCATCCGGTCTTCCATTTGCCTTGACGGGAGCAGGCGTACCTTGGTAGAGAATCCGGCCGTCAGTTATGTCGGCTACTGCTATAATAGGCATGCTGTTGTTCTTAAAATAATCGCCAGTTTGCAGCAGCAGATAAATCCGGCCGTCTGCTACCTGGGCTTGACTGATTGTTCCCTTGCCGAGTTGACTCGCTTTAATAGTCACTTGGGGATGAGCGAATCCGATCGATAGGTCATAGCGGTTGATTGTCACCGCCTCTTCCGATAGGTGCATGGTAGTGTACGTAGCTCTCTCCAGGGAATGGAGAGTCCAAGACCCCGGTCTATTTTCTTCTTCTGCTCCAGCGACAAGCGGCAGTTCCTTCACATCTCCAGAAGCGTACTGGTACTCAAAAAGTCTTTCAGAGAATATCGTAGGAATAGTGTCGCTTGCTGATACGGTATTATCAGTTCTCTTGCTGCTCTCTGTCACCAAAAACAGCACCCGGGAGTTGGCCGCCGTCGGCTTCTTTTCCGCGATGATCTGTATTTGCAGTTCACGATCGTTCCTGGAGGGCTTGCCTAATGGCACTTGGACACTGTGAATAGGTAAACCTGTTTCGGCATTAAACACCATGTCGATAAGTTCATTACCTGAGTTAACTCTGTTAACGTTGGTAAGAACGTGTATTTCTGATCCAGCCTTCTGTACATCTATCACGTTAGTATATTGTACAGAATCGGTCAGTTCATCCGTGTAACGGACTTGCTTGCCGGTTGCCAAATCCAGCGAATCGATACTCCAGCGAATCGTTCCTTCCTGATCCGTATCTTTCGAATGGGTATAACTCGCTTTCGCAAAGATGAGTGTGTCTTGATCCGAGTAATAGCCATCAGTACCCTTCTTCCCCCTCATGAACCCTGGATGCTCCTTATACAGCGCTTTAAACTCAGAAAAAGTCTGATCATGAAAAGGCCCCTTGTTTTTCATCCATTGATTCGAGAACGTCTGCTCAGATCTCTTGCTGCCCGATGTGGACACTTCAATGGGGTAAGAACCTTTACCGCCCACATAACTCCCGAGCAGAGTCAATTTGGATGCTTCGGCCAGATCCCCTTCTAATGTCTGCAGCTTATATTCCGGCAGGCGCAATTCTGCACCATAAGCATAAAAAGTTCCGAGCGAAGCCAATATTAACAGAATAAGTGCGCTCGTGATCATATAACGTTTCATTAGTCATTCACTCCCTACACGGTAATCTTCTTCGAGACGAGCCTGAAGCCGAGTGTGAGCGTAAAGCCCATCACCATAAGGTAGATGCAGAAACGGATGGCTGTTATCTCTCGAGGATAGAAGTAATTATACAGATTAAGATAAACTGCGCCTCCGATTGCAGCCCCACATACGGCAACATACAAGATCGCATAAACAATACCGGGCAGGCGGTAGCTTCGCTCGAGCAATACTGCCGTAAAGAGAACAAAGACAGCCAGAATGCCTATTCCATAATAGACAACAAATTGAATTCCATCCAGCGGCAGCAAGAAACGGACGAACACCAGATTTGAGGCAACCGCTTCGGCAAATAGGGAGGACATCCGGTATTCGGAGGGAACCATCCAGTTGAACAGCTGACGTTCCAGCAGCAGCATCAACAATTGGAACGAGACCATGGCAAAAACAAATACAAAGATAGCAGTGGCTTTGGCCATATATACGTTCCGCCTTGCCGTCGGCAGGGTAAACAACCGATAGGCAAACTTATCTCTACCGATCCAGTCGCGGTACCATATCAGAAAGACATACAAACCCAATACTACAATGCTGATCAAAATAGGTATCGCAAACAAGAACTGCAAATCTCCGATGACATCGGCAAATGAAAAGTTACGTGTAGAATGCTCTCCCAAGCGGGCTGCCTCTCTCCACCCCTTAACTCTTACTTGCGTAGTATGCACAAGTCCGGTGATCTGAATGGCCGCCGTCAAGAACATCAGGCTGAAGAGAGCGTACCGGAAGCGATGAACCTCCAGATGAACGAGCTTTAGATATCTATTCAAGTGAGGAGCACCTCCTTCATGACGTCAACGACAGATTTGCTTTCCTCGCTTCGGACTTGTTCGCATTCAAAGGAACGGGCAACAACCCCATCACGCAGCAGCACTGCTTTGTCGATGAGATACTCAACCTCTTTCACTTCATGAGTAGTCAGGAGAACGCCGCGGTTGCCGACCAGTTCACTGGAGAACACCTCCGCGATTCTCTCCCGGTTGAATAAGTCTATTCCAGCAAAGGGCTCGTCCATGATCACATAATCGGAGTCTTGAGCCAAACCAAGCACCAGATTGAACTTGGCAGCAGTCCCCTTAGATAAGCGGCCCGCACGTTCATCGAGATCAAGGTCGAAGAAACGCATAAGTTCGTTCGCCCTACCCTTGTTCCAGCAGCTATAAAAGTCTTCCATGAACCGAAGCGCGTCAGACAGCTTCATCGAAGCCGGAATCGCCAAATGATCAGGAATATAGGAGACTCGTTCATAAGTATTCTGATTAATCTCTTCGCCATCAATCCGAATGCTTCCCCCATGAATCGGCGTCAGTCCCATAATCGTTTTGAGTATCGTTGATTTACCCGCTCCATTAAGTCCGAGTAGACAAGTGATTTGTCCCTTCTCGGCAGTGAACGTGACGTCCTTTAACACCTCTTTGTATGTGTATTTTTGGCTGACACGCACGAGCTCAATCATCGTTATTTCCTCCTTCTCCACTCTCAAAGGGGGCTTCCGGGGGCTCCTGTCTTTTCCCCGCCTGTGCCTCTGTGTATTTTTGCTGAATCACATCCAGCAGCTCGTCCAGTGGAACGTCTATGTTGCGAATGGTAGCCACGAACGCTTCAACGGCTGTGCCGAGCAGCTCTGCCCGAATCTGTCTCAATACATCCAGCTCCAGAGTGATGCGACTGGGGGAATTGCCTTCCGTTACAATCAAGCGCTGATCCTCCATTTCCTTGTATGCTCTCTGAGCAGTATTAGGGTTAATCTTTAGCAGGGCTGCCAGCTCTCTTCTAGACGGTATGGTCTGACCAGACTGAATAACGCCGGTTACGATCTTCTCTTTGAAAAGGCGGACGACTTGAGCATAAACAGGATCACGGCTGTTGAAAGTGATTCCGGCCCATTCATTGACTTTGTTCAAAAGTGACACCCCTTATGCTCGCAAGTGTGTACTAAGCGGTTCATACACTACAAAGTGTATTATGCGGTTAATACATTTACTTGTCAATAGTTGGCTAAAATTCCTGTTGTTAAATGAACACAAATAGGAGCAGATCCCTCATCAAATCTATGAGAGTCTGCTCCTATATTAATCAATCCCCACAATCGACCAATTATGATCGGCCTCCGGCGAGATCGTCTTGCGCTCGCGGATGTAGCTTACCAGGATATCGCGGACGGTGCATTCGGACTCCCAGTGCTTCACCGCGCTGACCAGCCTGGAGGCCTTCAAAAGACTGCTGTAGCGGTAATTATTGACGGCAAGCTGAAGCTGATCGGTATCGGCAAGCGGTCTGCCCTGGTACATTAGATTGATAATACGGCTTCCCGCAGGCCAGGAGATATCAATCTGATAATCAACCCCCGCGAACATATCGTAGAGGTAACTCGGCACCTCGGGATCGGCGGCAATCGCCCGGTCGCCCGGCTGCCACTGCCGGAAATGGGCAGCCGACGCTTCCATGTAAGCCTTCAGCTCCTTGCCGGTGACCGTGACGACATACAGCAGGTTATCAAAAGGATAAATGCGGTACACATCCGCATAAGTCAGAGGCCCCTGCTTCAGATCTGCCTTGTCGTTGAACAGGCTGGTGGCGGCAACATCCGCCCCGCTGGCCTGAAGCATCGCCCTCTGGATCAAGGTAATAACCGCCGTATCCTGTACTCTTCCTGCCGGTAACCCTTCAGTTACCTCTGGGGGCTGGAAGTCGGCGGATGCATAGCCGAGAATCCCGCCATCCCCCTCTGTAGAAGGCCCCCCGCCGCCCTGTGCGATGAACCGGAGGGTCTCTTCATGCGCTTCTGTAACCAGACTCCTGAATTCCGGGTCCGGCTCCCAGCCGCTCATATCTACAATCGTCACCTCGCGGTTCACGACCCTTAGCTGTTCACGGTTCCGCTCAACCGTAAGGTCGAAGCGCACGACTTCCCGCCCCCGGTCACGCGGTCCCCCGATGACGGTATTCCCCATACGCTGATTCACCGTAATATGCATATGGCCGACCAGCAGCACATCCGCCTCAGGAACAAGCTCTGCGATGCGTTCGGCAGCATCCGAACCGCCTTCTTCATCGAACTCTGCAACCATTCCCGCATGGGCGCTGATCACAATAAGGTCTGCCTTCCCTTCCGCCCGAAGGGCCGCAGCAAGGATCTGGGCAGTCTCAGCCATGTGGCCGAAGCTTAATCCCTCGACCTTGCCTCCGTCCCAGCGCGGGACGTTGGGGTTCGTAAGTCCGATCACTGCAATCCGGACGCCTTGCCGCTCCAGGATGACATAAGGCTCTGCCAAAAGCTTCCCGGCCTTATCCCGGACATTCGCGGCCAGCACGGGGAAGTCCAGCTCCTGCTTGATTCGTTCCACCAGCTCAAGGCCGAAGTTAAATTCATGGTTGCCCAGAGTCAGAGCCTCATAGCCCAGCGCATTCAGCGCAGCCGCAACCGGATGCAAAGCATCCGGCCGCTTATTGTAGACATCGTCGGTCAGCATATTGCCCTGGAAGACGTCACCGTTGTCGATCAGAAGCACTTCCGTACCGCTCTCTCTGAGCTCCCGGACATAGGAGGCCACTCTGGCCAGCCCGTCATTTACAGTATCCATGCCATCTTCGTAACGGTACCCCCACAGATTGCCGTGAACATCCGATGTGGCGATAATTACGATGCTCAGTTGGTTAGAGCCAGCTTCCAGTTCAATCATTATGTTCCCCTTCTCTATTTCTTGTTATTTCAGAATTGCGCCTGCGGTGAAGCTCTTCTCCATCTGGTCACTGAACAGCACATAAGCGAGCAGAATCGGCAGTGTGGAGATGACCATCGCCGCGGCAAGCGGCCCCCAGCTTATGCTGTACTGACCGCTGAAGTTCATCAGCCCGAGCGGCAGTGTCCGCAGCGACTCCTTCTGAATGAAGGTTGCCGCCATCAGCAGCTCATTCCATACCGCCAGGAACACAAAGATCGCTACCGAGGCCAGCGGCGGCTTCAGCAGCGGCAGTACGACTTTGAAGAAGGACTTAATCACGCCGCAGCCGTCGATGAACGCGGCCTCCTCCAGCTCTTTCGGCATACTCCGCAGGAACGCTGACAGCATGTAGACGCCGATCGGCAGATTCACAGCAATGTACGGCAGGATAATCGAGAGCCGGGAGCTGAGAATCCCCAGATTCTTCAGGATCATGAAGAGCGGGATCAGCGTTGCATGGATGGGCACCATGACCCCCATCAGCAGGATGAACAGAATCAGACCATTATATTTGAATCTCATCCGTGTCAGCGCGTAAGCCATCATAGAAGCAAACAGCAGCACAAAAAAGAGGGTAATCAGCGTGACGGAAACACTGTTAAAAAAGTATTGGTTAACCTTGGCGCTAACCCAGGCCTCCGAAAAATTGCTAAACCGCCATTCGGTGGGAAGCGCCCACACTACTCCGCCGATAATCTCCGAATTATCCTTAAAGGCACTTACCACAAGCCAGTAGAGCGGGAACAACTGGAGGACGGCAATGAGGATCATCAGTAGATAGATGCCTGTGTTTTTGGTACTCTTCAGCATGTCCGGTCCTCCTTAATATTCAATTTTTTCACGGGTCAGCACTTTATTCAGCACCCAGGCAATGATGAGGCATTCCAGCACCATGAACACGGCAAGTGCGCTGCCGTAACCGAAATTCTGCTTCAGGAAGGCTTCCTGGAACATTTTCAGGGCAATCATCGTGGTCGAATGCAGGGGTCCGCCGTTCGTCATGACATATACGCTTTCAAAGGTTTTGAGTGCGTAAATTACGTTCAGGACGATACAGATCCGCAGCACATCTGACAATAACGGAAGGGTAATATGACGGACTGCCTTCCAGCCGACTGCTCCGTCCAGTTTCGCTGCTTCATAATACTGCTCCGAAATGCCCTGTATTCCAGCGAACAGGATCAGCATGTTATAGCCCACATAATGCCATGTCGTGACGATCAGGACAGACAATAACGCGGTTTTGGTATCTCCAAGCCAGGCTTGGGCCCAACTGCCCAGGTGAGCCGCCTCCAGCAGCGTGTTCAGCATCCCGATGTTCGGATCGTAGATTTTGACCCACAGGAGACTGACCATGGTCGTTGACATTACCACTGGGAAGAAGTAAATATTACGGAACCATTTGCGTCCCTTCATCTTGCGGGAGACCAGCAGCGCCAGACCAAACGAGAGCGGAAGCTGGATAAATACGCCGACGAGCAGAAAGGCAACACTATTCCATACCGCCTGCCAGAAGCTTTTATCTGCTGTGAACATCCGGGTATAATTGTCCAGTCCAATGAAGGTCATGGGGTTAATTCCATCCCACTCCTGGAAGCTGTAATATGTCGTCATGATAATCGGTACGAAATAGAAGACCAGAAATACAGTTAGACCGGGCACTAGAAACAAAGCGATTAATTTCTTATCCGAGAGCGCTCTTTCCATTACTAACCACCTATCAGATTGCAGAAAAGCGATGCCGGTCCAAGAGACTGCATCGCCTTTCCCCTATTATATTTGTGAAGCGGTGTTACTCTGCCGAACGGAGTAAGGTTTCCAATTGGGCGGTGTACTCCTCAGGCGTCAGATTGCCGCCATAGAGCTGCTGTGTCATATCACGGTATTCCTGACCAATGTCCGCAGACAGCAGGCCGAACCACATGGCCTGGGTTTTGGCTGTTTTGCCGATATCGGAAGCATAGGTGGAGAGCTGTTCATTCTGCGATTCCGACTTCACATCGCTTGCCGCATAACCGGGCAGGCCTTTACGAACGAATTCATCGTTAAGCTTCAACGACAGGGTAATGGCGAATTCTTTGGCTTTGTCCAGGTGCTTGGAGCTGTTGTTCACGAACAAGGAGTAAGGCGCCGCCGAATTCTGGAACCCGATCGTTGAACTGTAGACATCTTCCGCCCCCGTCTTAGGGAATACGATGTACCCCAGATTGTCGCCCATCGCCTTCGAGAGCGCGGAGAAATTGAAGCTGCCGTCAATCCAGATCAAGGCTTTGTCATTCTTGAATAACTCTTGGGCATCCAGGTAGGCCGAGCCGAGGAAGCCCTTCTGGAAGGTATTGGCGCTCACCAGAGAGGCTACCTGCTTCGCTGCTTCCACAAAAGGGGCATCAGTGAATTTAGCTTGGCCGCTCAGCGCCTTGTCGAAGGCATTGACATCCTGACGCGCTACAAGCAAGTTGTACAGCAGATCCCCTTGCCATCTCTCTTTACCGCCCAGGGCGATAGGAATAATCCCTTTGTCTTCCGCCTTGCTTACAACGGCCTGAAGATCATCCCAGGTTGCCGGAGGCGTAGCGCCGAGATCGTTCATCAGCTTTTTGTTATAATAAAAGACCAGTGTCGTGCTGATATTGGAAGGAACCGAATAGATATTGCCGTCTTCTTCCTTGACCAGCTGGTTGTCCAGGAATTTCGCTCCAAGTCCGGTGGAGTCCAGAGTATCGTTCAGAGGGGCCACCGTTTTCGACTGCAGCACAGGGGTGCGGTAAGACTTCCCGGCATGCTGCTGGAATACATCGGGAAGCTCATTCGCAGCCAGGGCAACACTGATTTTGGTCTTGTAGGTCTCGTCTTGTATGTACTCATACTTCAGATCCACGCCGACTTCGGCTGCGGTAGCCTCGGCAGCTGCCTGATACATCGGATCGGCATCGAAAATCCATAACGAGACAGATTCCTTACCCTCCGCTTTGGCATCCGGTTTCGGGGTTCCCCCGTTGTTCACTTCCGCTCCTCCGCAAGCACTAAGCGCTACACCACAGAGCAGCGCGGATGCTGCAACTAACCCAAGCTTTTTCCCAAACATTTGAGCTGGACCACCTTTCGATATTTACGGATTCGAGTTACAGGTACAATCTTAACAAGTGAACCGCCGAGGACGAATGGAGATATATTGGTTCTAACAGTAAAATTTTTAGGTGTGTCAGCTTACTTTACACTCCCTTTACGAAGTGTTCCCATGTTAACCGCAGCTTTACGCAGGATTTATTGTGACTTAACACATTAAAAAAGCCCGGCTATAATAACCGGACCTGCGCGGTTCCTTCATCGAGTTCTCTCAATAGGGATCTGAATAGGAACCGCTATGTACTTTATTCGGTGTAATCCCGTATCTTTTTTTGAAGCATTTGCTGAAATAGAACGGGTCCTTATATCCCACCTGACGGGCTATCGTCGCTATCTTGGGCGCGGAGGCTTCCCCCTCGGAATTCCCCAGACTGAGCAGCGCCATCGCCTTGCCAAGGCGGACATTCGTCACATATTCCACAAACGACTCGCCGGTCTCCTTCTTGAACGCATGGCTTAAATAGCTCGGGTTCACGAAAAGGGCGCTGGCTGTATTCTGCAGTGACAAGGTATCCTCGGCATAATGCGAAGTCACATGGGCAATGGCCTTGCCGATCAATGCTGTACCGCTGCTCTGCCGCTTCTCCTCACGGCCCCGCCACGCCTCCGGGTCCTGCACATAACCGGCTTGCCGCTTCAAGCGGCTGATGTATCGCTCCGCTTCCCATTTCTCCGTCAATTGGGCACGGATCGTGGTCAGGGCCTGTTCCACCGCATCCTCATCGACGGGCTTCAGCAGATAATGGTCCGCTCCGAGTGAGATGGCCTGCTGTGCATAAGAGAAATTATCATAGCTTGTGATAAAAATCAGCTTGACCGCCGAGTTCAGCTTACGGACCTCCTGAATGAAATCAAGCCCGTTCATATTCGGCATTTCAATATCCGTAATAATAAGATCAATGCTCTGTTCTCCGATGATCCGCAGCGCGGCCGAGCCGTCCTCCGCTTCTGCGGCTACCTCGAACCCCGCGGAAGCCCAATCCACCAGACGGATCAGAAGCTGCCGGAAATAATATTCGTCATCCACAATCAGGACACGGGCTAACGGCGCTGTATTCATATTCTGGCTGTCCCCTCTTCCTGTTCATTCGTTCTCCAGAGCAGCGGTAAGCGCAGCTTCACTTCCACGCCGCTTCCCGGCTCTGACGCCAGGGAGATCCCGTAAGCTTCGCCGAACCGCAGCTGAATGCGGTCCTGAATATTCCGGAGACCGAAGCTGTACCGCTCACCCTGGTCATGGCCGGACCAGATCAGCCGCTGCTGCTCTTGGCTCATGCCCTTGCCGTTGTCACGGACGGTGAAGCAGAGCACATTCTGCCCGCCTGTCCGTTCGATATGGCAGGTGATTTCACACCAGCCCCCATCCGCCATTCCTCTAATGCCATGATGGATCGCATTCTCAACCAGCGGCTGGAGCAGCATCGTAGGCACCTGGCAGGCTTCCAGGCCCGGCTCGAACGAAATCCGGTAATTCAGCTTGCTGAAGCGGATCTGCTGGATATATAAGTAGCTCTCCAGATGCTTCTGTTCCTGCGCTACGGTGATCAGCTCCTGGCCGTTGCTAAGCGAGATCCGGTAGAACTCGCCCAGCGCCTTCAGGATACGGCTGATTTCCTTCTCACCCGACATCACAGCCATCGCCCTTATCGTATCCAGTGTATTGTACAAAAAATGCGGTTTGATCTGCGAATAGAGCAGCCGCAGCTCCAGGATTCGCTTGGTCTTCTCTTCCGCTTCCACTCTGGCCATCAAGCCTTGAATATGCTCTACCATCTCGTTGAAGGTAGCCCCCAACCGGCCCACCTCGTCTTCTGAATCGGCAGCAGCACGCCGGTCGAAATTCCCGTTCCCCACCTCGACAATCACCTCACTGAGCCGGCTTAAGGGCCGGGTCAGACGGCGCGTGAATACAACGGAGAGTAACGCTGCCGAGAGCATACTGATCAGCCCGAAGCCGGCTAATAACAGGGCGATTTTCCAATATCCGTAGGTCAGCTCCGAAATCGTAACCAGGTGAATCACCTTCCAGTCATAGGGGGCAAGGCTCTGCAATGAGACTAAATAGCGCTCTCCGGCGACTTGCTGCGTCCGTGTCCCTTGCGAGACCGACTCTGCCCAGCGGGCAAGGGAAGCTTCTTCAACAGGCTGATTCACACTCGAAGCCTCATTCGCAGAGACAATTCTTCCATTCCGGTTAATGACCAGGGTGGAATTCTTGCGGGTCTGTTCATTGTGGTACAGCCGGGCAAGCGTCCGTTCGTCAATATTGACATAAATATAACCCAGCGGCGTCCCCTTCTCCATGCTCATAATGACTCTGCCCACACTGATCATATTCTTGTGCTGCATCCCGGACAGGAAAGACGGCGTAAGTGAATCTGCCCAGACCGCCCCGCCTTTGGCTGCATTCATCGCCTCTCTGGGATAGATGTCCAGACTCTGCCGGGTAACGCCGGTCAGGTTCGAGGAATAATAGAGGTTGCCGCTTAAGGATTCAATAATAACAGAGTCAATATTCGGCTCGGTCTCCAGCATCGCAGCCAGTGTATTATAGATCGACTTCAGCGCAGCGGCATCATTGCTGGCCCCGGTGTCTCTGCTGAGCAGCTTCTGGGTGTCCTGATGGATCAGGACGAACTTGGTGAAATTCTGGACAGACTGGAACACCGTCTCCATCGACTGCTTCACGAGCTTCACTTCCTGCTGCGAGCTGGCTGTGGTTCGTTCCAGGGTCTGGTTGAAGACAATCCGCTGAATGCTGATCATAAAAATAACCAGCGCCAGCGATACGATAAGGATGTTGCTGAGCAGAATCTTTCGCCGGAGCGGCTGCTTGCCGCTGAACCAAGAAGGCAGCAGCGCCCGGAGCCTCTTCAAGAGGGATGGATAAGACATGAACCGCTTCATCGTTCCCTCCGTTACTTGTGGGTTGTCCTTGTATTATACACAACCTGTCAACGGAATCGGTAAAATAGATGCTGCCGCCCAGGACCTGCCAGAGCCCCCGGCTATGTGCGAATCTGTTCGGCCAGCCGCGCCAGCTCGGCTACCGCCGCAGGCGAGGGGTTGTTGAGCTGAGCCGCTACCGAGCTGCGCAGGAAGCGCCGCACTAGCGCTGATAGCAGCACCTCCGGCAGCTTCAGCAGCGAGGCCAACATGCGCGGGATCGGCGGCCCTGACATGTCCGCCAGGTTCTGCCGCATATGGCGGATCATGCGGCGCACTCCGCCGGGATCATCCGCCAGCGCCTTCGGACCGCCCGCCGCGAATACCGCCTGCAAGAGCGGCACCTCGATCACAGCGTGCGTCTTAAGCCAGGCATCCGTGTGCGGTTCAGCCTTGGCCCTGAGCCCGACGCTGCGAAGCACGCGTATAATCCGCTCCACGCGCGGGGTGGTGCGGCCATCGGGTTCGCCGATAGGGGTCTGCACGAGACGGGTTATGAAGTTATCTGGACGATAGCGGACCACCTCGCCGTCCAACGTACCGGCCGCCGCCGGGAAGCCGAGCAGCACCCGCTCACGGCCGAGCCTTCTGCTGAGCGGCTCCGGGCCGGCCGCCCAGTTAAGCATGAACAATACATCACCGTGCAGACCAGACAGGGAATCCAGTACGGCGTCCACCTGATGGGTGCGGACCAAGACCAGGAACAGGTCGTAGCCGCCGTCTGGATGCTCGACCACCGGCACCGGCACGCTGCGGATGTCCGGGCTGTTTCCTTCGGCTAGCAGCACACCGTGCTGGCGTAAGCTGATCAGACGCTCCCCCCGGGCGAGCAGTGCGACGTTATGCCCCGCCTCATGCAGGCGGGCAGCGAGCAGGCTGCCGAGGGCCCCGGCGCCGTAGACCAGTATTTTCTTAGGGCTCTCCTCATGTGTGTACTTATGTTTGTGCGTATCTTTGTTCGTGGTATCCATCGTTATCCCCCTTGTATGTTGACTATCAGACAATGTGTTGTATGATGAATCATACGGCGTTACCACCTGTTCAACAACCAACAATTGCGCCTGATCTGTCGGATGATTACTAGCTTACAAGGAGGCAAAAGATGAACAAACAGCCTGAAGTAACGGAGAAAACAAGACAAACCTTTATCAACGTGTTCTGTGAGCTTTATTCCGCGAAGCCGATAGAGAAAATCACCATACAGGAGATTGCGAACAGATCCGGGTATAACCGGAGTACCTTTTATCAGTATTTTACCGATGTTTACGATTTGCTTCGTTTCATCGAGAACGATATCTTCAAGGCTATCCGCGAGAAATTGAGCCGTGCTGAGCATAACTCTCCGCAGCCGCAGGAGCTGCTGCAGTTTTTTGAGGAGAATGAAACGGCCTTGCAGGCGTTATTGGGGGATTACGGCAATATGCGCTTTGCTGAAAGGCTTAAAAGCGAGTTTTTCGCGGAGGGACCACAGCCTTGTCTCCCTGATGATCATTCACTGAGCCCCTATCTCATCGAGTTTCAGCTCTCCACCTCATTCTCACTGCTTCGGCTATGGCAGCGCAGGCACAAGGATTTGCCCCCGGAGGAGTTATTACAGCTGATTGACATGCTATGTAATTCCGGAATCTCCTCTGTGGCACAAGAGCCTCATACCACAAACAAAGCAGCGACTCTCCCGTGATGGGAGGATCGCTGCTTTTTGGAGGGGGCGGGAAGGTGTGGGAGGAATGACGAGGGAACGATGTGGCAGGAACGAATAGCGCGGGAACGATGGCAAGGGAACGATGTGACAGGAACGAATGGCGCGGGAACGATGGTGTAGGATCGAATGGTGCGGGAATGATGGAGTAGACTCCTATGGTGCGGGAATGACGGGGCTGGACGCCGATGGTGTAGAATTAGTCCGGGTAGGCAAATAGATGGATTTCCTCCACTTGCTGATGGACAAATGGGTCCTGCTGCGACAGTAGTTGGATAAACGACACTTAATTGATCGCAATTCATGTAAACTCTCAAAGTTGATAACAATAGATGCTGTTTATCCACTTGCTTGCGAGTAATCTCCAGAAATGGATAAATTAAGATACATTTGTCCACTTGCTTGCTGCTACAGCTCCAACTCGAGCTACTCCAGCTACTCCAGTTACTCCAGCTACTCCAGTTACTCAAACTACTCTAACTACTCCAACTAATCCAACTACTCTAACTAATCCAACTACTCTAACTACTCTAACTACTCCAGTTACTCCTCCTGCTCCAACTCGAGCTACTCCAGTTACTCCCACTGCTCCTACTCCCCTGCTCTTGCTATTCCTACTACTTCAGTTTCCCTACTCCAGCACCCCTACTACTACTGATACTACTACTACTACTCCCGCTACTCATCCTGGGAGCTAACCTGGCTTCTTGCCCGCCTGTTAGCAGGTCAATCCGGCAGCAGTTCCTGTAAAGCTTGCAGCAGCCGGGCTTCGGAGGAATCGGTCATGGCTTTGGCTGGCAGCACCAGGGTGTAGACATATTCCCGGCGCAGAATGGACAGGGCCTTGAATTGCGGGAAATTCTTGAACAGGCTGATAACTCTCTGCCCGTCGCGGGTACACTGCCTGATTTCAAACAGCTCCGTGGGGACCGTGAAGCCGGTCTGAATCACTTTGGACATCGCTTCCTTGGCCGTCCAGAGCAGGGTCAGAAAGACCGGCGGCGCAAGCTCAGGTCCAAGCTCCCCGTTCAGCGCCTCCTCCCTCTTACTGGTAATTCTTCTGATCCCCTCCACCGCCTTCTCATCCACCAGCTCCATATCAACGCCTGCGAGAAGACGGGGATCATAATCTACCGCCGCTCCCAGCGTGTCGCAATGGGTAATGGTAATCCGCCGGGTGCTACCGGCCACAATCGGCTGGCACAGAATTCCGTGCTGTATCTGAATCGCAGTCAGGTCGTCCTGTTCCCCGGCTACGGCCATTTTGGCAGCCAGCTTGCCAAGCAAATAGCTGTTGCGTCGCTTGGGATAGCGGAAGCCGAAATACTGCTCCTTCTCCGCCGCGCTCAGGTAATCCAGCGGACCGTCCTCCGGCGGCAAAGAGACCACGCTTAGCCCCAGCCCGTAGCTTCCCTCTGGCCCTTCCAGCTCCAGCCGTACTCTTCTCACCGTGTCTGTGAGGAAATGTCCGTATTGTCTTGCAAAGGTTGTATATTGCATCTGCTACGCCCCTATTCTTACTCATGGTATCGGCTTATTTAATCTCCGCCACGATCTCATTCAGCTTCTTCAGCTCGCTGCCCATCGGTGTAATCACCGACCGGACCTGCTGAGCCAGCGGTTTACCCAGAATATATTTACTGAAGTTCTCCAGCGTACCCGATGGACTCAGATCGAGCAGCAACCGCTGCCCGCCGGAAGTCAGGCTCACCAAAGCCCCGCGGAAATTCATCGGCCGCCTCACTACATTCCACAGGAAGGATTCATCCACGGTCTGCACACTTCCCCCGGCCTTAGCCGATACCAGAGTCACTCCCGGGGCTGGAGTCTTGAATTCGATCTTCTGCATATATGTACGGTAAGGCTTCTCCAGTTCAGCGATGAACGCGGAATGGAAGGCGTAATTCACCGGCAGCTTCAGGCTGGCCACGCCCTGCTCTCTGATGAACTGCTGGATCTCGCTGATATGTCCGCTTCTACAGGCGATGGTGAAGTGCCTCTCGAAATTCACTGCAATCAGCTCCGAGCGGGTATTCAGCTCCGCATTCCTGTGATAGAACTGTTCATTGTCCAGTACGGCAATCATTGCACCGGTCCTGCAGGTTTTATGGAGCAGCTCGACTTGCTTCACGATAAGCTCCAGCGCTTGTTCAGGCGTCAGCACCTTAGCCACCGCCAGCGCCACATACTCGCCCAGACTTACCCCCAGCGTATAGCGGGGAGTGATTCCCTCAGCTTCCAGCGTCTCCGCCAGCGCATATTGAACCATGAAGATTGCAGGATGAGAATAGACAATATTTTCAAAACTGGCTCCTTTGGGCTTCGTGCTCAGATACAGCTCCTCGATCACGCTTGTGCCGGTCAGATCATGAACAATCCGGTCCAGACGCTCCATAGATTGCCGGAAGACCGGATGCTTATCAAACAGCTCAAGCCCCATCTTGTAGTATTGCGAGCCTTGCCCGGAGAACATAAATACGATGTCGCTATGCATTTCCGTACCTCCCGAATGTGGAGCGGCTTACTTGAAATCAAACACTCTGCCATTATTCTTCCGGTTCCTGTAGTTCACGAAATGATTGAGATCGTCGATCTGAAAATACAGATTCTTCTCATAGAGATAGCTCATCGTCTTGCCCGGCGGATCGCCGAAGGAATGACCCGGGAATACCCGCGCGCTGGGCGGGATCAGCCGGATCAGCCGGTGAATACTGTAGAACATATCCTCGGCTGAACCCCCGGCGCTGTCGCACAAGCCGCAGCCTTCAATAAATATCGTATCCCCGGAGAACAGATGGTCTTCGCCCCAGTAACAGACGCTTCCCTGGGTATGGCCGGGAGTCACAAGGCAGGTGATCTCGGAATCGCCGATTTGAATGCGGTCCATGTCCTCGACGGTTCTGAGCCGCTTGCATTGGTATTTGTAGTAATCCGCCTCTGTTCTGGAGAGATAGACGGCCGGATGGTAGAGCATTTCAAGCTTCTTCACCATATTGGTATGATCAAAATGAGAATGGGTCAGCAGCACAGCCTCCAAGGTAGCCCCGTGCGACTCCAGAATACGAATCATCTGCGATACATCCCAGGACGGATCAACCACAAAGGCTTTGCGGGAAGTCTTGTCAATGCCGAGATAAGCATAATTCAAAAAGTTCATGCACTGCGTTTTGAGGGTAAACAGATCGTACGTTTCTTCCATACCCGCCTCCATGAAGATTTGATGTGCCCTATTTCCATAATTTATACTATGAATCTCCTAAATTATCATCTACCTGTTCTTGAACTGTCAATGAATGTTTACACTGTAAAAAGCCTGCAACTGTACATTGCAGACTTTTCCAAGTTAAATCCGTATAGGTCATGTCCTTTCCCGATGGGGTTTAAGCTGGATAACCGCCTCCGGGCGGTGGCCACGCTCCCTGTAGACGGCGGAGCAGCACAATCTCTCCCAGATGGTAGGAGTTATGTGAGGCAATATTGCGTAAGAGCCCGCCCTTCGTCTCACCGGGAAAATGTGCAAGCGTTTCGTCAAGCCGGGCAGTCTGAGCAATAGCAACGGCTTTCTCGACGCCTTGCAGCAGATGCGCAATAGCCTCCTGAAGCTGCGACTCGTCTGCCGGAGCACTCTCCGCAGGCCAGCTTTCCTGAACGCTTGCGGGACTGTGCGGCTTGTTGCCCTCCAGATGGGCCAGCATGAAATCCTGCCAGTAGCCCATATGCATCACCAGTTGGTAGATCGTATAGGGGATTCCTTCTACAGTGTGTCCGGCAAGCTCCAGGGTAAGATCCGGCAAGGCTCTGGCCATCGGAATATGCCCGCGTTCCCCCACCAGAGATTTCACCAGCGCTTGAGCAAAAGCATGATTCGATTCTGACATTTGTAAGCTCCTTTTTGGTTATGTATTATCGAAAATATTTAATTGTGCAAAATATAATTTACAGAAACTAAATATATCTGTATTTAGTAATTTTGTCAAACTTCATGACAAAAAGACTGCCACATTCATGGCAGCCTTTCCTGTTTGTTAACCGTTACAACGTACGAAGAATGCTTAAAAGCTCCTCAGACATGGTGCTTACCTCTTCCACAGAAGCATTAACCTCTTCCGTCAAAGCGGCCTGGGCCTCGGTCAAGCTCGACATGCTGTTAATTTTGGTAAGGATATGGTCAATCCGCTCATTCATTTCCTGCATTGTTTTTTCAATACTGTTCGATGCCGTCTTACTATGGTCCGCGAGCTTTCTGACCTCAGTCGCCACAATAGAGAACCCTCTGCCATATTCCCCGGCATGTGCCGCTTCAATAGATGCATTAAGTCCCAGCAAGCTGGTCTGATTAGAAACCTCGCTGATAAATTGGGTGATTTCTTTGGTCTCATTCGCTTTTACCTTCACTTCTGTTGCAGCCTTGTGGGATTGCTCTTGGACTTCTAACATATCTTGAGCCTGCTCGGTTACCGATACGATCCCCTGGACGATCTCGCTGATAGCAGACAATAAGCCCTCCATCTGCAGATTCACCCGTCTGATGATTTCCTCTTTGTTGATTTCATGCGTAACATCTCGGATCGTTCCTGCTACCCTCAGGGGGACGCCCTGCTCATCACGAATCGTTTCGCCGCCTGCGTGGTACCAGCGATACTCGCCATTCTTGGAGCGTAACCGGTAGGTCACTTTATAGTCCGTCTGCCCTGTGTAATCATTCAGATGATTGGCGAAGGCATCCAGCGTGGGCTGAAGATCCTCGGGATGTAACTGGTTGCTCCAGCTGCTTAACAGGTTAGGGAAATCATGCTCGCCTTCAAAACCAATCGTTCTTCTGAATTGCTCCGACCACCAGAACTCATTATTCGGATTGACCGGATCTCCAGCCAGTACAGTCATGTCCCAAGGGGCTTCAACCAGCGCACGATTAACCAGATCATAGCGGACGACTAGGGCATTCAGCTCATCCTGCTTTGTTTTGGTGTCATGAATATCTAACAAGGCTCCTGCTACCATAATGGGTGATCCGTCAGCAGCACGTACGGTTGTCCCTGTGGCCTGGAACCATTTATACTGACCCGCTTTTGTTAGCAGACGATATTCGATATCGTATTTAATCGTGCCGGTTCTATCCAGCATATGATCGGCAAATAATTGCAGTACGCCAGCCTTATCTTCAGGATGAAGACAATTGGACCAGCTCTCCAGCACATCCGGGAAATCATGCTCATCGGTATAGCCGATCATCCGGCGCAGCTCATTGGACCATCTGAACTCATTGTGCGGATTCACCGGGTCCCCTTCATACACATCCATCTCCCACAACGCTACCTCTATAGCCTCTGTAATCATGTTTAATCTAACCCTGTAGTGATCCTCACGCTTATGTATCACGGACGTTAGTCGCGTTAACAAAGATTGCAGTTCATCAGGATCTGCATTGGAATAGGTATCGGATTGCCCTTCTTCTCTACGTTCAGCCCGCTCCACATACTGCCTTAATGAATTAATAAGCTGACCCTCTGATTGGGGTGTAGCTGCCTTTGCTGAACTTCCTTTGAATTTGTTTAGAATCGGCATGTAGGTTCGTTTCTCCTCATCTCAAGATGTAATCTTCTAATGCATACAGGCAGAAACGCTACGCCGTCCTTATAAGGATGGTACCCGTTTCGTAGGTTATTCCACTTCATCTGAAATGGCTAAATAGAGTATATAATACGCATGAGATTTAATATATAAATTTTGCTATTTCAATTTAACGCTTTTTAACATTTCATTGAATTCGGCGTTAGCTTGCCTGTGGACCTGCGATGGAGAAGTTAATACAAGGGTATAGATTTCATTATTTTTCTCGAATAGAATCATTCGAAATTTGATCTGTTCATTTTTATTGCTTACGCTGTAGGCCAACTGCTTCGCATCAATATTCCCTACCTTCACGGACTGCTCAGTGATCTTGGCCACATTCTTCTCCGTTATATCTTTTTTGACGAAGCTGACATATTGTTGGAGGTTCATATCTAAATCGCTCTTACTGTAATGACGAATTAGCAGCGTGCTCATCTCGGATGAGATTAAGATAAGCTGATGATCTCCTGCATTCTCAATAGAAGATGTTACGTCTCTCCAATCACTGTAGCCTGTGACTTGGACTTTTTTATCTTTGGTTGCAAATAGCTGCTTCGTAGATATTGTGGCGGTTTGAATCTCCGCCAGCCAGTTCACCTTCGCATCCACTGCTTCACCTATAAAACGTAATGGAACGTAGGTGCTGCCCTTGATGTTAGAAGCGGCTACGGTCAGTTTTTGCTGATTGCCGTTAATCTCAGCAGTAGTTGATCCTACTTTAAGCTTGATAAGCGTACCTGTTTTGCTTCCCTTGATCGTTTGCGTTTTTGGATCCCAGTCAACCTTGAGTCCCAGCGCTTCGAAAATAGTGCGGAACGGAACCATTACAGATCCATTTTGCCGAATGGGCGGAACTTGGAATTTGATGCTCTCGCCATTCAGCTGCACCATGATTTCATCAGGATCTGAAGGTGGTGTAGGTTCTTTACTATCTTCATCAAGCACTTTGACGCCTTTGGCAGCGAGTTCGGTCAGGATTTTCTTAGCACTCGCATTCAGAGGATTATTGCTGAGTGAAACCTCCTTAAGCTTCGGAAGGCTTGTTAAGACGCTAATATCTTGGACCCGATTATTATCAAAGTATAGATGTTCTAGTTCCGGGTGATCTCTTAACGGTTCCAGAGACTGGATTTGATTATCGCTTATGATTAACCAATTCAGTTTGTCTAAGGATTGAATTGGCGATAGATCCTTAAGCTGGTTATTGCCGATTAACAAGTCTGTTAAATGGGTTAATCCCGCCAGTGCATCGAGCTTCTCTATGTTGTTTGCATCAAGATTCAGCTGCTCCAGTTGGGACAACGCTTGCAATGGCTCCAGTTCACTGAGCTGATTGTCATTTAGAGCCAGGAAGGTGACTTTGTACAGATTTTTAAGTGGCTCAATATTAGTAATTCCAAGCCCCGGGAGCATTAAGCTTTCTAAATTAACAGCATACTCTAGTCCGCTTAAACTGATGATTTTCTGTGCAGAATCACTTGGATATAGTGATGTTAGGGTCTGCAGATCTTCTTTGGTAAGGGGAGCGGCCGGCTTCTTCAGCTCGACACGAATCGCCTGTTCCAGATTCTTGTCTGAGATGAGAGCGGCTTCTGCAAATACGGATGGAATAGAAACGAAGCATAGCAAGAAAGCAAGTACAGTGGTTGATAGAATTTTGATCGGCTTACACAAAATAGATTCACTCCTTGAATTGTCGTAATGACTAGATTCGACATTTGTATACCATTACCTTTATCGAAAAAGTGATAACCGTACCAGACTATTCTTTGGTCAAAAGGAAGCAGTTGGATTTTCTACACTTGCTGATGGACGAAAAATCCATAGTACGATAGCAGTTGGAAAAATGACACTTAATTTGCGTATTTTCTCTAAAAGTAGCGAAACTAATCAAATTAGATGTATTATATCCACCTGCTTCCTCCTTTTCCTATTAGATCAACAAAACAAGATACGTTTATCCACTTGCTTACCGCCAGAACCCTTCAACCAAGATAACAATAGCAAATAAGGCACCCCGCTGACGGGGCACCCTACCTTGGATTTGAGATTATAGCCGGTTGAGCCGGGCTGGCTTGCCGGGGATGATCCGATCAAGCCTCCAGCTCCTCCTCGGTCCAGTGCAGCTGGACCCCGAGTGCCATCAGCTGCTCCTGATAAGCCTGAAGATGCGCCGCCGATTCTCTTACCGCTGCCGGTTCCACTTGCTGCCTGATGGCATAAGCCGCTAGAGTACCGGCTGCTTCGCCAATATTCCATTCCGTGGGATGCAGCCGGTAGCAGCCGTTGGCGATTTGGGTCATGGAGATATTTTTGCAGGCCGGGAGCAGGTTCTTGACCCGCACCGGGATCAAGGCGCCGAGCGGGATCTCATAAGGATGATTCGGGATATAGAAGGTTCGCTGGCTCACCGTTGTAGGGTGAAGATCCAGATGATAGCTGCCTACCCCTACGCTGTCCTCATAACGGCGCGGTCCCGCCGCCCCGCGCAGCTCCTTGCTCACATCCTGCTCGGCAACGGTATACAGTCCCCTGATGCGCCGCGATTCCCGGATATACGGGGCTTTGGCCAGGCCGTCCTCTGTACCGAGCACATCTCCGCGCAGCCGTACCCCCGGATAACCCTGCCCGCCGTCCAGGCGGGGAGCCTCTGTCTGAAGCCAATACACGAGCGAGAGGGTCAGCTGTCTGGCCCCCTCCAAGTGCCGTTCCCGCTCCTCCGGCGGCACGCCGATGAGCGGACCGGCATAATAATCGTTCAGCGCCCAGTTCAGCAGCGTAACTTCGCCGTCATTCAGCGGCTCGGTCCAGATGGCCGGGTCTACGATCCTCCGGTAATCCCACAGGGAGACAATGCCCTGCTCATTCGGGAACATCGTGAACTGCTTCAGCTTAGTCGTATCGTCAGCATCGGAAGCGAACCAGCTTAAGATTGGATACTTCGAGAACGAAGGGACATACCCGCGCCAGTAATCATAATCCCTTGGACGGGGGATGGTATAATCCCCTCCGGGAATATAGTCTACTGCTGCCACATGGGTAATCGACTGCATATCGAGCGGGTCTGCTTCCTCCAGCGCATGCGGCTCTCCCGTCTCGCTGCGGGACTCGGCGCCGCTGACATGCTCTACCCCGGCCAGCGGCAGCAGATCGCCGCATTCCGTAGCATCCAGATAATAGGTGCCGCGCAGCTTGATCCGCGCTCCGCCCGGACCCTGGACGGTGACCCCGGTCACCAGGTCCCCTTCGGTATCGGCAGCGACGGGCACCATATGGTAGAGCACCTCGATCCGCCCGGTGTTCACATACGGAGCCAGCATCTCCTGCAAGACGGCCAGCGCCACCTTCGGTTCATGCGCGAGCCGGCTGACCCAGCCGTTGCCGGGATTCAGGATCGGATTGCTGTTGGCGGCTTCCGTAAGCGGGTAATTCCGTCTGTAATAGTCCCTGACCCTGCTGCGAAATTCACGGTAAGATGCAGTGCTGCCCGATTGCTCAATCCAGCGGTGTTCATCCGGCGGAACTGCCTGCGAGGTCAATTGCCCTCCCAGCCAATCCGTCTCTTCTGTCACAATAACCCGCTGCCCGGCCTTGGCTGCGGCCAGTGCTGCCGCCACCCCGCCAAGGCCACCGCCGATAATTACTACATCCGAACGTTTCTCCTGTTGGCTAGCCATACTCTATCTCCTCCTTGTCGCTGACGTAAGATGATCCGCTGCTGTCCCGGCCTAGCCGTTCCAGTGCCAGCCGGGCCGCGCCGAAGCAGCCTGCCCGGTTACCCAGTTCAGCTGCCGCAACCCTTCCGGCTAACCCGCTGCCCAGCTTCCCGGCCAGCATCGGCCACCATACGGCGCGGGTCTGAATGACGCCGCCGCCGATAATGATCCATTCGGGATCGACCGAGGCAGCGATATTGCCAATCACCAGCGCCAGATCGGCTGTAAAGCGCTCCAGAACAGCCAGCGCCGCTGTATCGCCTATACCCGCAGCCGCCATAATCTCCCGGCCGTGCCTATAGGGCCGGCCGGTCTGCTCGAAGGCCAGCCGCAGCAGCGCATTGCCGGACACATATTGCTCCGCGCAGCCCTGCTTCCCGCAATTGCAGGGGCGGCCGCCGGGCACAAGCACGCTGTGCCCCCAGTCCCCGCCGCTCCAGCTCGCTCCGCGCAGCAGCTGTCCATCCGCCAGGTTGGCCCCGCCGACCCCGGTCCCCAGAGTCAGCATGACCAGACTTGGCTTGCCGCGTCCGGCCCCCAGCCACGCCTCGCCAAGCAGTGCGGCGTTGGCATCGTTATCGGCCGCCGCAGGCAGTCCGAACTCGGCCATAGCCCAGTGCGTGAGCTGCATCCCCTGCCAGCCGGGCAGGTTATCGGTGGCGTAGACCACCTCGCCGGAATTCATATTGATCCTGCCCGCTGAGGCAATGCCCAGCGCTTCTACTGCCGGATGGCCTGTTAACAATTCCTCCACCAGTCCTTGAAGCTGGCCGAGAATGGCCTCCCGGCCCAGCCGGGCCTCCGTATCGCGAACGGCCTCGGCCAGTACCGTGCCGCTTTCATCGACTACAAGCCCCTTGATGCCTGTTCCCCCGATGTCCACGCCTATCACTTGCCGCATTCGAAACGCCTCCACTTCCGCCACAGTATCGTATAGTAATAGAAGCTTGCTTTATCCTGTGGAACCTAACGAGTCTTTAATTTTAGTAGATCCGGTCAATGACCGCTCTGGCTGTCAATTCCTTCATCTTCTTGGACTCCTCGCCATTCAGGTGCTCCAGCCCCTGGCAGAGCAGGTCAATAATGAATAACTGGGAGATCTTGGCCCCTACGGAGCCGCCCTCCAGCGGCGATTCCTTCCCGGCCGTCAGCAGCACGATGTCGGCAATGGAAGCAATCGGGGACTTGGCGTAGTTGGTCATGGCAATTACCTTGGCCCCGTTCTGCTTGGCCTTCATCAGCATGTCATTCGTATCCAGCGTGCTGCCGGAGACGCTGATGCCAAAAGCGACATCGCCCGCCCCCATCGTCACAGCCATCATCGACTGGATATGGCTGTCGGAATTGGCTTCCACCCGCCGCCCGATGCGCAGGAAGCGGTTCTTGGCGTCCAGTGCCGTGATGCCCGAAGAACCCACGCCAAAGAACTGGACATACCGGGCCTGATCCAGAGCGTCTACCGCCTGCTGCAATTGCTCCCGGTCCAGCATCCCCAGGCTGGAGTGCAGGACTCCTACCATCGAGGCATACAGATGATCTGCATAATCCCCCTCTTCTGCCCCCTGCTCGCCATCCTGCGCGACCTGCCGCTTCGGCAGGCCTTGGGCAAGCACCAGCTTGAAATCCTGGTAGCCCTTGAAGCCGATTTTGCGGCAGAAGCGCATCACCGTAGTCTCGCCCGTTCCGGCAAAGTCGGCCAGCTCCGTCACAGACAGATAGATCAGATTGTCCGGATGCTCCAGCACACATCTGGCTACCTTCTGTTCCGATTTGGTCATGGAAGGATAATACGTGTTAATTCGGTCATTCATTTCCATTGTCATTCATCCTCACTTTTCTCGCGGCTGCTGCGAACTGCCGGGTAATGAGCTGCGGCCTGGTGATTGCCGAGCCTACTACAACTGCATAAGCCCCCAGGTTCAGCGCCGCTTCCACCTGTGCAGGCTGGCTGATCCGTCCTTCAGCTATGACTGGAATCTTCAGGCGCTGTGCAGCCTGCCCCAGCAGCTCCAGGTTCGGCCCTTCCTGCTGCCGGGAATAGGGCGTATATCCCGACAGTGTAGTCGAGACGCAGCTGACCCCCAGCGACTCTGCGTATAGCGCCTCCTCCAGAGTCGAGATATCTGCCATGGAAGCAGCCGGGCTTGCGTTCAGCAAATCTATGATTTGCTCCAGCGTACAATTCCCGGGCCTGCTCAGGCGGGTCGCATCAAAGGCGATCATATCCGCCCCCGCCTCCAGCAGCTCCTCAATCTCCCGCAGCGTCGGGGTGATATAGACGGCAGAATCCGGGTAATTGCGCTTCACGATGCCAATAACCGGCAGCGCGACCGCCTGCTTGATCGCCCGGACATCCGCCGCCCCGTTCGCCCGGATGCCGACAGCCCCGCCTTCCTCTGCCGCCAGCGCCATGCGGGCCATAATCTCAGGCCCGTGCAGCGGTTCGTCAGGCAGCGCCTGGCAGGAGACAATCAGCCCCAGATGCAAGCTTTCCAGTATATTTTTGCTCAGGGTCCCCACCCACTCTCTTATATTCTAATAGACAAGCCCGCCTTAAGAGCGCAGAAACCGCACAGACAAGCCCACCTCGAACATGCGGTTCCAGGGCATATAGCAATCGGTAATCTGCACACTTCCGGCCGGACTGTCAATCCGGACAGCCAGCTCTTCGCCCAGCCGTTCCTGCACACGGGCGGCCACGCGGCCGCGCGGCCCATCCAGCTTATATTTGCCGTAGCCCATCTCCTGCACCGGGCCTTCGCTCAGTTCTCCCCGCACGACCGAACAATAGCACACATCTTCGGCATACCGCAGAGCCAGGAAATCCAGATGCGCCTGTGTACGCCCGTAGAGCAGATAGATCATCGCTTGTGAGATGACGGTGCCGAGCGAGTTGGAGCTGGTGTTCCAGCCGGCGTATCCGGCGAGGTCGAACAGCAGGTTGGTCTGCCGCAGCATTTTGACCAGCTTCTGATCACCGCCATTGGCATATCCGACGTCCGCAACAGCGACCGGGATCTTCTTGCTCCGCAGCATGTAGTCCCCATATTCTACCAGCTCCATCAGGTTCCGGTATACATCATAGCTGTGAAAAGCGTGCTTCTGCGACACCGCCTCCTCCATCGTCTCCCCCGGTGTGCTGACCAGCAGCACCAGATCCGCTTCCGCAGCGCTCGACGCGATCAGTCCGCCTGCGGCCAGAATCTGATATTTCAGCGTCTCGTAGAAGAACCGGTCCTCGAACAGCGGGGTAACAAACGCTCCTTGGATGGATGACAAGCGCGGATACACCAGCGGCATCCGTCCGGCGGCTTTATTCATCATCCGGGCGAGAAGAGTGCAGCCTACCTCGTCGGCGCCGGGATACATATAGACCTTAAGCTCCAGATCAAGCGCAGTGATTCGGGCCCGTACCTTCTCCTGATCCTTGGCCGTATGCCCGTACGGTGCCGAATCATCCTGCGGAACAATCATGAAGTCAATGATCCCGTCATGGACCAGCTCCAGCGCCAGCTTGTTCGCCTCAATATTGACCGCTCTGCGGCCGAGATAATCCTCCAGCACCCCGGACGGCAGACGAAGATCAATCTCAGCCAGCTCGCGGATCTCCTCGTCGGTAGCAATCCCCAGCTCCAGCCGGTGCTGGATGAAGCCCTTGCGGAAGATCTCCCGGCCCCAGTCCGCATAATAGTCCGGCTCCTCGTCCGACAGGGAATACTGCGGACAGCGCATAATCAGCTGGAACGCATACAGCTTCAGCTGCGGGTGACGCTGCTTGATCCCCCGCAGCCGCTCCAGGCGTCCGGTCAGCTCTGCGGGCTCCAGCCCGTGCAGCCGCGAGGGAATAATGCCTCCATAGAGCAGCGTATCAAGAGCGACCACTGCTCCGTCTGCACCTGCGCAGGCAGCCTCGAACCAGGACCACAGCTGCTCCACATCACCCGGTCGCTTCTTCAGCCCCATCAACTCCCCCGGGGGACGCTCCATAATGTATTCCGTCTCCTTGGCCAGCAAATAAGGGAACTCATAATTGCAGGGCCGCTCGTCCAGCGGGATGAAGATCAGCTTACTGTGCTTCGTCATGCGCATCCTCCTTCTTCAGCTCCTCCGGGAGCTTCACGCCCAGTGCTTCAGCCGCACGTATGGCCGGATCACTGCCCAGACGGACGCCATAGCTCCGGCAGGTTGCTAGGCATTGAAGTACTTCTTCCCGGGCCTTCGGCTGCCGCGGCTTCGCCAGTTGTCTGCGGATAGCCTGCCACAGCGCGGCATCCGCCGTTGCCCGGCGCAGCCAGGGCCCCGCTTCTTCGGCGAACTTGGCGTTACTTAGCCCGCCAAGCCGTTCAGCAGCCTGCTCCAGCCGGCTGAAATAGCTATCCAGCCACGCGAAGTCCCGGCGGGCAAGCGCATCGTCCAGCTCCGGGTACCCGCCGGAATACAGGCGGCTGTTCAGATTCTGCTGGCAGAAGAACATCATCTCGTCCGCCAGCTCTCCAGCGAATTCACGGACGGACAGCTCCCAGGACAGCTCAGGCATGTACCGCTCACTGTTCCACATATAATGGGACATTGTTGTGAGTGTGATCTTGGAGCATTCCCATTGGTTCATCGGATTGGCGACGACCGCCGTATGCCCGTACTGCCCGAGCCGGGAGCTGCGGCCGCGCACCGGATCGAGGAACAGCCGGTCCTTGTCGCAGTCATTCACCGGAACATTGTCCCATAGCCATAGCTCATGCCCGTAATAGCTGCGGTTATCCTCCGCATGCTTCCGGCCGATCTCCGGGGCGAATACGAAGTAGCCGGTCCAGAATACTTTTACATTCGAATGAAGCTGCTCCCTGATATCCTTCTTATACTCCGTGTTCCAATACGACCAGTATTCCGAGGGACACATCGCCAGGGTGAAGTGTGGCAGACATGCGGCCAGATAATCGTAGACCCGGTTCGTCACATAAGCATGGGCGGCCCCGGAGCGTTCCAGAAACTGCCTGTTGTCGCCCGTAAGCACATAATCAATGTCATCCATCAGCAGCGCGAAATGCCGTACTCCGACCGCGATCATCGCAGCCAGCTTCTCTTCCAGCCTGGAGAAGTCCTCCTTGCTGCGGAATTCCAGATCGTTACCGGGACTGATACAATAGTAGAAATCCACCAGATGCTTGTCGCATTCTTGCTTCAGCTCATGAATCCCGGCGAAGATGTCGTCCGGATAAGGCTCACGCCACAGCTCCCGGTGATAAGGATCATCCTTCGGCGCGTACATGAAGGCGTTCATGCGGTGCCCGCCCATATACCTGACCGCATCCATGCGGTCCGCGAAGCTCCACGGTGTTCCATAGAACCCTTCTATAATTCCCCGCACCGGAAAAGAGGGCTCATCCTCCACCGTAACCACCGGCAGCCGGCAGCAGTCCCCCTCGATGGTGAGCAGCTGCTTCAGCGCATCCAGCCCATATTTCAGCCCCCGGCGGCTTGAAGCAGCCACCACAAGCTTCGCGTCCTTGCCGATCACCAGCCGGTAGCCATCCGCAGCCAGCGAGCCATCGTACTCCAGCATCAGCTCAGCATTGCCCTTGTCGGCAGTGGCTACGCCCGGACCGGCCGGCTTCAGAATCTGTATTCCTCCGCCATCGTCCAGCAGACCCTGTACATCCTGATTCATGGCATACCGTGAGGCCAGCTCACAGCGCAGCTGCGGACCTTCCAGTACAAGCTCTTCTCCACCGGCATAATAATCGCGGAACAAATACTGGCAGTCCCGTAACGAAATTCCCATTGAATAATGCCTCCTTAGTTACCCTTTAATTGCACCCGCAATACCTTCCATATAATACTTCTGCGTGAACAGGAACACGGTGATAATCGGCAGCACCGAGATCATGGTACCAGCGGCTATCCAGCCGAAGTTGTAAGAGAATTGCCCGTTCAGATACGTAAGTGCCGCCGCCAGCGGATACTTCTGCGGATCATCCAGCACTACAATCGGCCACAGGAAATTGTTCCAGAACGCCATCACCTCAAGCAGGCCGATGACGGCAATCCCCGGTTTGACGAGCGGCATAACGAGCTGAATGAAGATGCGCAGCTCGGAGGCCCCGTCCATTTTGCCCGAATCGCGGATGTCTGCAGGGATGCCCAGGAACGTCTGCCGCATCAGAAAAATATTGAACACCGACACCGCAGCCGGAAGGACAACGCCAAGGAACGTATTGCCCAGATGAAAGGACTGAATGGTCAGATAATGTACGATCATTGCGGTCGCCGACGGAATAATCATGGTCGAGATCAGCAGCGTGAAGATCAGGTTCCGCCCCTTGAAGCGGAAAGCCGCGAGCGGATACGCTGTCAGGCAGGACAGCAGGATATTGAAGGCTACCCCAAGCAGCGTAATGACCACCGTGTTCATAATATAACGCGGGAAATTCATGAAGTTCCACACCTGCACATAATTATCGAAAGCGATGAAGGTGGGCAGAATGGCCGGCGGGTTCGCAAACACATTGCGCCCCGGCATCAGCGACACGCTCAGCAGCCACAGGAAGGGCCCCATCATGAACAGAGCAAGCAGAATCAGCAGAATATAGGTAATCAGATAACGCAAGCTACGCGGCATCAATAGCTATTCACCCCGCCTTTCCGGTTGAGCCGGAATACCAGTACACTAAGCGCTCCTACCAGGACACTGACGATCAGCCCGAGCGCCGAGGCATAGCCGAAATTGAACTGCTCCAGCCCTTTTTGAAAAATATAAACGCTTGAGGTCAGTGTAGAGGTCCCCGGCCCGCCCTTGGTCAGAATGTAGACCTCGTCGAACACGCGGATCGCCCCCATGACCGAAATCAGGGTGCAGAAAAGAATATGCGGACGCAGCAGCGGAAGCGTCACATGTACAATCAGCCGTAGCGGACCCGCCCCGTCCACGCGCGCAGCCTCATACAGATCCGCCGGAATACCCTGCAGCCCTGCCAGATAGAGCATCATGTAATAGCCGAGACCCTTCCACATCGTAATGAACATCAGAACATACAGCGCTGTGCTGCTCGTGGAGAGCCAGGAGACCTGCTCGCTGAGAATCCCCGCCTTCAGCAGCAGATAATTGACAACGCCGTTATTGCCCAGGAGCCAGCTCCAGATCAGCGCTACCGCAACCATCGAGGTTACGACCGGTATATAGTAGGCGGCCCGGAACATTTTGATGCCCGGAATCCGGCTGTTGACCAGAATCGCCATTAGAATCGCCAGAATCTGGATCACCGGCACAATCAGCACATACACCAGTGAATTCCACAGCGAAATCAGGAAATTGTGATCCTGGAAGGCCCGGGTGAAGTTATCCAGACCCACGTAACGCGTCTCTGCAATGACAGAATAATCGGTTAATGATAGCGGAATCCCGTAAATAATCGGCCAAAAGGTAAACACCGCCAAGAACAGCAGACCTGGTGCCATAAACGCCCACGCGGTAAAAGATTCGGATCGAATCCTCTTGTACACCCGCCACGCCTCCTTCTCCTTCAAATAACCCCGCAAAGTAAGGCTTTAGCTTAGAGGTTTACTCAGGTGCTTTGCGGGGGCACAAACATGTAAATTGGGGGGATTCCCCATCATCAAGCTGTACCTCAACAGTCTAGGAACCCTGACTGATGATATTATTGACTTCCTTCTCCACCTTGTTCAGCGTTTCCTTGATATCCGCATCGTTCATCAGAATTTCCTGTAGCCCCCGTGCCAGCGCAGAGTTGATATCCCCGGCACTCGGTACGCCAACCATGTAATCCGTAGCTTTGTCCAGACTCTGTGAGGAAGCGACTTTGGCTTCGGCTTCGAGTGAGCCGTCGGAGTCTGTGAAGAACGGATCTTCAATCGAAGCCCGGCTTGAAGGCAGTGTGTTGGCGACCTTGGAGAAGGCCGTCTGGTTCTCGCTATTCGTAATGAAGGCGGCGAATTCCACCGCCTGCTCCGGGTTCTTCGACTTCTGCGGCACCACCAGATTCATTGAATTGGAGAGGCGCAGGTTAGCTTTGCCGGTTGGCAGCGGTACGGCAATCGTATTCTTGTAGACATCCGGCGCGGAGGTCTTGATGAAGTTGATGAAGGTTGGACCCGACAGCTGGAAGGCTACCTGCTCCCCGGAGAAATACTGGATCTGCTTGCTGAAATCCGCATCCTCCTTCAGCACCACGCCTTCCTTCATCAGATCGCGCATCTGGGCGATCATGGCCTCGGCTTCCGGCGTGTTGAAGGCCGCTGCCGTCTTTTCCTCATTCAGAATCGGGATGCCGTCGATCGGGAACAGCTTGGAGACGAGCTGCTGCGCATAACCCGCGGCACCGGTCTTCTCGTGAACCTGACGGGCCCATTCCACCAGCTCGTCGCGGGTCTGCGGCGGGCTGGCAGGATCGAGTCCGGCCTTCTCCACCAGCTTTTTATTCATGAACAGCACTTCAGTGCCTGTATACCAGGGAAGCGCATAAGCTTTGCTGTCCAACACAGTAGAATTATAAATGCCGTCAAAGTAACTCTTCGCTTGATCGTCCGTCAGATATTCGTTCAGATTCAGCAGCGCACCCTTACTGCCTAATTGACTGGCGAATTCGGTGTTAAGATTCACTACATCGGGGCTCTTGCCGCTGGCCGTGCTGGTGAGCAGACGCTGCGAGATCGCATCATAAGGATAGTCCTTCCACTCCACGGTTACCCCGGGATGGCTGCCCTCATACTTGGTGATCAGTTCATTGAAATAGTCGTTGAACGTCGGTTGAAGTGCAATCGTCCAGAACTCCAGCTTAACCGGCTCCGCAGCAGGTGTTGCCCCGGCTCCAGTGCCAGCCTCTCCGGTGCTTCCTGCAGGGGTGCCCTTCGTATTGCCATTCCCTCCGCAAGCCGCAAGCAATAATGACATGGTCAGCAGTAATGATACCGTGAAGCCCTTTCTGTTGGTTCCCACACAACATTCCCCCTCAGTATTAGTGTAAGATGAGCGCTTAATCCCGTGTCAGGTTTCCTGACTTATGCTCCCTCTTTCCATGAGTATAGCAGATTTTGGATTATAATGGATCGTTTTTTCTAAAATTAATTTAAAAAAGAAATATTTTTTCTTTTTTCGGACGAAATCACCCGGGGAGTGAATCATTCTTCCTACAATGTGAAACCATGCACAAGCGAGGGCGTAAATAGCATTATCCAAGGATAGGGAGTGAATCGAATGGTGAACAAAGACTGGCTCAAGGAAAGCGAACGTTTCAATGAAGTGGCTGAATACTATGACAAGTATAGGCCCAGTTATCCATCCACCCTCATTGAGCAGGTCGTGCAAGAGGCTTCGCTGACTGCGGAATCCAGAATCCTTGAGATTGGGGCGGGCAGCGGCAAGGCCTCGGAGCTGTTCCTGAACCGGGGGTATGAGCTGCTATGTATTGAACCGGGCCCGCAATTGGCGGAATTGGGAAGACAGAAGCATAAGGAGAAGAACGTACGATTTGTAACCTCAAGATTTGAGCACTGGTCCGGGCCGGAGAAGGATTTCGACCTGATCTTCTCTGCCCAGGCCTTTCATTGGGTGCCGCAGCCGGAAGGCTATGCGAAATGCGGGCGGCTGCTTAAGCCCGGAGGAAGACTGGCGCTCTTCTGGAATTTCTATTTGCAAGGGGAGAGTAATATGGAGCAGCAGATTGCTGAGGTCTGCGCACAATATGAGGTCTCCTGGTTCAATAAGCTGGAAGAAATCAAACGGAGAGTAGATAGAACAAAGTCAGAGCTGTCAGCCAGGGATGAGTTCGGAAAAACGGAGGTATACAGCTATCCCTGGGAGAGCCGGGATAATGCGGAGAGCTTCATTAATTTCCTCCGGACCAGCAACGGATTCATCGGGCTTCCCGAAGCAGAGAAGAATGAACTAAGCTCCAAGCTGCATGAGATCATAGATCGGAACGGCGGAATCCTCCATAGACATTATATAGCTACGTTATTCATAGCCGAGGCAATGAATCTAGCGGAGTCCTAAAATTCAAGACTATCTCAGGCTGAAGGGTGTAAAGAGTAACGGTCAAGGAGGAGCATCCAGGGCATCCACACAGCAGAAGTAGTTGGAAAAACGTATCTTAATTTGGGTGTTTTGGAGAGTCTGAGGGTATTAGTTGGATAAACGTCATTTAATTCCGTGCATTCCCTCTACTCTGCTCCATTTTCCGCCTATTAAGTGCTATTTTTCCAACTGTTTCCTGTCGAAGACGCTTCTGATCATGAGCAAGTGTAGTTAATCCACTTAAACCCGGCCATAGCCGAACCAGCCAGCCCCGGAAGCCGCTTCGTTGGTGTGATCCGCCTACGTGGCGGCTTCTTCCCGGCAGCACCCGCAGCCGCAGCCCCAACCCAAACGCTAAGCCAACCCCCGGGCGGCCGCTGCGGAGGTTGGGGGAATAACATAAGTTACTTAGCTGCACCGGCCTCTACAAGCCATTGCTGCAGCTCCTTGAAGTCTGCGATCTCACCGAGCACGATCTTCTGGATATCACCTTCTGTATTGATGATATAGGTGGACGGCAGTGCAGCAACCCCGTACGAAGCCGATATTTTGCCGGTGACATCAATGATTACAGGGAATGAGAAGTGCTGCTGCTCCATATACTCGGATACCGTGCCTTTGGATTCTCCTGCATTAATGAACAAGGTCGCAGTTTGAGTCTCTAAGGACTCATGAATTTCATTTAACAGCGGCATTTCCTGCATACAGGGCTTGCACCAGGTAGCCCAGAAGTTAAGCAGCACGACTCTGCCCTTGTAATCACTCAGACGCACCTTCTCCCCCTTCCAGGTGACCGCTTCAAAATCAGGAGCCGGAGCCCCCGCCGCCAATCTTCCGGACGGAGTGCGGCTGGAATGATCCATGTATACCCATATTACAGCTATAGTCGCTATGGCAATTACCAGCAGGGCAACGATCCGGCGGAGCTTCATCCCAGCCCCAGACTGTGGTTGAAGGCAGCATACAGAGAACCGAACTCTGCACGGATCTCTTCGGTTGGGCCTGATCCCACATGTTTGCCCTGGTTAAGAAATACAATCTGATCCGCGACCCGGTCCGCAATCTCCAGTTGATGGGTTGAGAAAATAACCGTATGCCCCTCCTCCTTAATGCCTTGAAGCAGCTTCACAAATTCATTCATCCAGAACGGGTCCAGCCCGTTGGTCGGCTCGTCCATAATCAGCAGCGGCGGTTTGCCGAGCAGCGCTTGAGCGAACAGGACCCGCTGGCGCATCCCTTTGGAGAAGGTGTTCACCAGGCTGTTGCGTTTATCTGCAAGGCCAACCAGGGTAAGGACTTCCTCTACCCTGTTTTTGCGCCCGGGAATTTTGCGCAGCGCTGCCCAGAAGGTCAGCATCTCTTCGGCAGACAATCCATGGCTGAATTGATAGTCATCCGGCATATAGCCAATTTGCTGCGAGTAGAGCTTGCGTGATGTGTTCCAGTGCAGTCCGCTCACGGATATTTCGCCTGAAGTCGGCTGCAGGATTCCGGCCACCATCCGCAGAACGGTGCTTTTGCCTGCGCCATTCCCTCCGCAGAGGGCAAGAATGCTGCCTCCGGGAATTTGGAAGCTGATCTCTTCGACCAACGTTTGTTTTTTGATCCGCTTGGAGATCTCTCGTACCTGAACCAGCGGGTTATCCACGGGAACGCCCCCTCTCCCAGATCCAATACACCGACAGGATTGACAGCAGTATCCAGACTAGACAGACCGCGATAAATAACAGACTGCCGCCCGGACGGCTAATCCACTCCACCCACTGATAATATTCCGGCCCCAGGACAGAACCCCCGCCCAGCTTAACGACAACGAACAGGCGCACAAGCTCTGCCGGGTTAAGAATCGTGAGCGCAATCAGCAGCGGCTTGATCCAGAGATAGGGCAGCAGCCCCAAGCCTGCAATCAGAAAGGTCGGCCAGCCGATTACGGCGAAGAACCATACCGCAACGGAGACGGTCAGGGCTTGCCAGCGGCTCTGGGAGAGGGAGCCGATGAGCAGGGCGATCGTCAAGAACAGCAAAACCAGTCCCGCCGAGAAGGCCAAGAAGAGAAAATAAGTGCCGGAATCAAACGCCGTGCCAAGAAATCCGCTGACCAGACCCATGAGTCCATAACCAAACGCTACAATAACTAACAATACGGCGGCCAGCCCCGTATATTTGCCCAGCACAAACGATAATGTTCCAATGGGATACGTGGATAAGAGCTGCCAGCTGCCGTCCTCCTGTTCCGAGGTCAGCGAGAAGGAACCCAGGAATAACGTCATCAACGGCAAAAGATACAGAATCAGGCTCAGCATGGAACCCGTGACGGCAGTATAACCTTCCACCACATTATTGGCATTAATCAGCAGCAGACTGAGACTGAAGGTGCAGAATAAGGCCAGGAAGGAATACGCCCACGGGTTGCGGAAGCCCATTTTCAGCTCTCTGCGGGCGATTTGCAGAATGTCTGCCATGCTTACATATCCATCTCTTCTGACGAAGTACCTTCCTCCGAGCTATGCTCCTTCATATGATCTTCTCCGCCAGGCATGTCCATGTTCATCATATCCTTATTCTGCTTCCATTCATGGGAAGCCAGCTCTTCGGCGCTCAGCACGGTTCCAAGCCCTTGCTCCTTCACGAAGGCTTCGGCTGCCGCTTGATCCTTGAAGCTGACAACCCCATAGGCCATGGGCGTACGCAGAGTCTCGTCATAAACATAACTGGCTTTGCTGAATTCAACCCAGGACTTGTCGTTATAGTCGCGGACATAATCCATACCGATCTGATCGGTCCCGTTGGTTGTCTTCCATTCATTCATACAGCCGATATCATCAAATTTATAATTCTTGCCGTCCTTGGTGGTCAGCTGCGTGGCGAATGCATCATCCTTCACCTGCATATTGCAGACGACACAGATATCCACTTCTTCGTTGATGGCCACCGGCTCATATTTCTTCTGCCCGCAAGCGGCGAGGATTAGCAGGCTCATGACTACCGTCAAGACCAGACTCCATTTTCTCATAATCTCAGTACCCCCAAATATATTATTGTAATTACGGATAGAAACATTAACAGCCAGCCCGCTACCATTACTGTGCCTTGGCCCCCTGATGCCTGATCCGTGGTGACTGCCCCTGCATCAAGCTGCATGAGCGGCGCTGAATCCGTTGACCACTGCGCTGTACCGCTGGTATACATATCACTTAGAAACGTCATGCCCGGTGACTGGAAAAAAAGCTGATAAGCTGCATTACGGGTGACCAGCTGCTGATAAAAGGGATTGATCGCATACTTCAGATCGCTGATGCCATCGCCGGTAAGATCCAGTCCTTCGAACGCATCCCAATAATTCCCGTTCATCTCATTGTCCCTGCTGCCCGTGGCCTGGGCTTCAATGACATTCGCCACAAAACCGTTGCGCTGGAAGCGGTTGCCCTCTGCATTCTCGAATTGAATGCCGGTATAATTCCGGAGGACCAGATTATGCTGCAGGACATTATCGGAGGATTGCTGCATATAAATCCCCACCCGGTTGCCTTCTACCAGATTGTTCGTAAGGGTAGAATTACGCACATCGTAGAGCAGGATTCCCTGGGAATGGACATTCCGGCTCTGCTTGCGGAAGGAGTTCCCGGAGACCACAACATCGGTTACTCCCATCACCATGGCGCCGGTAATGTTATATTCGCCAATGTTGTTAGTGACCTTAGAGCCGTTGATGTACATGCAGTGGACCCCGTACCGCAGATAAGACAGCTTATTCTGATCGACCACCGTATTGCGGCTGTTCTCCAGATAGATGCCATCCCGCAGATAGGATATGTCGTTGTCTCTGATCTCAGCCCCATGAGAGTTATAGAGATCTATCCCGTTGCCTCTCAGGCCTGGCGCCTCTCCAGGGGGAATAAACCAGCGGATCTTGTTCCCCGACAGCACTCCGCCATCCGCTTCACGCAGTACAATTCCATACCCCGCTGAATGAATCACAAGTCCCTGCAACGTCACCCTGTCGGCTTCCACCCGAACCGCCGCAGCTTCTCCGTCGTTATTTTGCTGAATATTCAGATTCTCCAGCTGTACACCATCGGCCAGGATCAGCACCGCGGCCGGTTCGTCCTTGCCGGTATTGAGCAGAGTTGCCGCGCCGTTCCCGTCAATGGTTAATTTCTTATCAATGCGGACAGGGCCCGAATAGGTTCGGGGTTCCAGACTAATCCTCTCTCCAGTCCTGGCCGAATCAACAATGGGCTGGAGCGGAATCGCTGCTTCTGTACTTCTCTCCGCCTTGGCTCCACTGCAATAGAACAAGCATGTGGCTAACAAGCCTGCTAAGAGCACAACACTAGCTTTGGATAAGCCGGACGGATGGAAGATTTGGTGTAGTGGCATGATTCACTCCCCTCGGTGTATGCCTGTTCTCCATTCTATCTTTACCAACTGAGCAAACTGGTATAACCTGACGATGATAGATGACCGCCACTCTATAATAACGTTTTCAGTGTAAATAAAAGGAAGCGGGCTGACTATAGCCCAATATAGCTATCCCTGTGGGAAAATGTGTCTAAATTGTGATGCAAAACAAGCAAGTGGAAAAATCCATCTTAATTTGCCCGTTTGCGAGGAATATGGGGAAGCAAGTGGATAAACAGCATCTACTAATATGCGTTTTGGCAACTTGGGGTGAATTGGGAGAATTTAAGTGCTGTTTATCCATCTGCTGTTATAGAAGTGACCAGTCATTCATCAGCAAGTGGACAAAATCCATCTGCTAATTCCGCTTCTCTCAACTTCTTATATTTGCATAATCAAAAGCCACAACCCGCTAATCCCGGGTTGTGGCCTCTGATTGTGTCTGCTGTTACTGTTTCGTCTGCGCCTGCTGGGTAGGACCAAAATTGGCGGCCCCGGTGAAATGGACATCGTCCGCTGACGGATAGTATTTGGGGATGCGCAAATCCCGCTGGTACAGTCTTAAGTGCTCTCCGCGAGGAGCGATATCGACGACATCACAGCCTCTCCACGATACCGTATATTCCTCGCCCCGTACCGTTTCTTTCACCACCGCTGTCTCCAGCGGATGCTCCAGCTCCACCATATCCCCTGCCGCTACATTGTGGAACACCAGCAGGTTGCCCTCTTTTGAGGATGTGCAGGCTACTCCATTAATCTTCATGCTAAGGTTCTGGCCCATCCAATCGTACACCCGTACCGCTACGTCACCTTGTTGCTTAGGCGTGACGGAAATATAGCCGGTGTCAGGGTAATTCATGCTCACCGTGGCTTCCTCCGTCTCCTTGTCCACGGGGATATTGACGAGTACTCTCCCGCCCGAGAATTCCACCGCCCGGTTCCATACGATCTCCAGGGCCACGGGAGCCATGCCGACGCAGCAGCCTGCAATGGAGCGGAATTTGGACAATGAGATGGAGTTGACAAGGGAACCGCCGGTGAAGCCGCCAATCATTCTCTGGTCAATCTCCCTGTAGGTGACTCCCTCCCCGTCAGGCAAGGTATTGTCTGTGACTACATAGGAAGATACCTTGATCTGATTCTCCACCAGCTGGTTCCGTGCAAACAGGGTCATATCCTCCCAGTATTCCTCGTACCCGGCCAGAATCAATTCATTGGCACATTCGATCATATCCTTGATGCAGCAGGTTTCACAGTGCTCCTCATGCTGCGGATGCCACTGGGCATATTCGGGCACCCAGCCGAAGGAGGACGACAGGGAACGGATATAATCATAGATTCCTTTGCCTGCGGTAATATAGCGCCTGGTGCCTGTAATCCGTCCAAGACGGACCAGCCCCGAGGCTACCCAGCCTGCGGAATGAACATGGCCGAAGAACTCCAGCTTGTAATTGAAATAACGCGAAGGCCCGAGCAGGTGGTTGGCAATGCCGACTGCCAGATCCAGCGCTACCTCGTCTCCGGCGAGCTCATATCTGCGCACCAGGGAGTGAAGCACAATAGCATTTCGGATGGCCTGCTCGCCCCTTCCGGTATGCCTGGACAGATCGAATCCGCCTTCTCTCAAATACACATCATTTGGGAACTCATAGATCGGTTCTTTCTCCTCATAATCTCCCGACCAGAAGGTTCGGACCTTCCTCTCTATGACAAGGGAGCGCATGCCTCTGACCAGCCCCGAAGCTCTCTTCTCCGCCTCCAGATCCTCTGGATGATTCTCCACCACCCGGTTCAGCGCCGGAAGAATATAGCCCATTTCATGAAAGGAGCTATGATTCGTATGCGTCCAAGGGTATGGCTCATGAAAGCGCAGTCCATGCTCTCCCCAGGATTTCATGAGATGACGGTAAAAGGAGAGCTGAACCTCCGCTCCCTCTTCCGTCTTCAGCATTTTGCGGACGGCGTCAATGGCTTCGTACCAGGAGCCGACCAGTTCGGCATCGTCTACCCGGCAATGAGCAGCTTCGGCAGGCTTCTTGTGAGGCAGCACCAGCCAGTACGGCAGATTATCCTCCTTTTCATCCACCATGGATGTCAGGTACCCCAGAACAAGCTGCGCATTGTGCAAAGGTTCAAATTTCTCGTATGTCTGAGTTGACATATCTATTCCTCCATAGCCCCCTCTGCATCAACAGATTGATCCTTCGATTCAGGCTGGGCAGTATTAGTAATTAGTAGTAGTACTGTTAGTGTTAGTGATATTAACCTTGAAATCGTCGAAGTCAATGGAGGCATTTGCGTAACCGTCAATGCCGAACAACTGGCCGGTCAGCTTGCTTCCGCCGGTATGGCGGAAGCTGAAGTTCGTCGCTACCGGAGCAGGAGCATCGTTAATATAGACGGTATAAGTCTTGGCGTCCCAGTTAGCGACCATTTTGACTTTGTACCATGTGTTCAGACTGAAGTCTTTTACCTTAACCTTATTGGAGCCTCCATTCTGCACGACGATTTTACCCGTATCAAAAGCCGTGACCATGGAATAATTACCGGTGCCGCTATCGTTTCTCACCATGGCTCCATTGGCGTAAGGGAAGCTGCTGTTCAATCTGACGCGATATTCGATAACGATACGCTGATTCGCGGCAGCCTTAACATCACCTGTATACGGCAGGAAAAGGTTGGCCTTGCCCGCTGTTGCAGCAGTCGTCAGCCGCAGGAATCTATTCCCGTTCTCTTCCTGCACAGTGGCGGCAGCGCCGCCGGTGAGCGCTTCGCTGACAATGCCGTAAGGGTATTTTCCTGCCGTGTCGCCGGAGAAATCCCGGTAAGCGTTATAGAACACGCCACCCTGCGTGGTATTAAGCGAACCTAACAAGGCGGCTTCTGCTTCAGCAAGCTTAGTCAGCTCTCCGTCATACTGCTGCTTGGTCAGCTCGGCGTTCCCGGCCAGCTCCTCCGCATGATCCACCGCGGTTGTGAAGGCATCATACTTGGCTTGGCTGTAGTTGCCCGCCCCGTTACCCAGAGGATAGGAGAAATTGGCCAGCTTATCGCGGAGCTGCTTCACAATCTCGTCCAGGCCATAACCCGGAACCACTTCTACGGCAACGGTGGAGAAGAACTCCCGGCCATCCAGACTCAGGGTAACAGGCACCTGAACCGTGCCAAGCGAACTGAAATTAAGTCCTGCCAGGTCCCGGCTGACGACAGCGGCCTGCTTCGGCTCATGGTTGTAGACGACATCTACAACGCCTGGCAGTTTGGGAGGGATTCCGGAAGGAGTCTTCACCGCAGTTACCACTTGAACCGCCTCAGATGCTGCGATGACAGTCAGGTCGTATTCCGCCTGCTTACCGCTATACACGGCTGTTATACGAGCTGTGCCCGGTTTCACCGCATACACCGCATGGCCAACCGAACCGGACTCCAACCTGGCTACCCCGGGATCACTACTGGTATACTGGGCACTGCCTGTCACCTTCTGAACTTCATAATTGTTATAATGTGCTGTTAGCTGAAGGGGTAAGCTGGTCTGCCCGCTGGTCAGGATAGGGGACAACCCCTTCATTACAACAGACTGCACCGATTTAGGCTCTGCAGTTACGGTAATCGCGGCCGTAGTTGTTTTCCCGTTGTAGACAGAGGTAATGGTCGCACTGCCTGCCTTAAGAGCCTTAATCTGATTGCCTGTAATAACGGCTACATTCGTATCTGAAGAACTTAAGACCGCTCCCGTATTAACAGGGGCATAAGTAGCGCCTGTTACCGAATACAGGGGCAAACTACGGGTTTCCCCCAAGCCCAGCGTGAACCCTGGAGCTTCAAATAGCAGCTCTGACGTATTCAGCCGGAACACATCCATACTGTCGATTTCGGCAACATTTTTTCCCTTGTAGAAGCTGATCGTGTTGCTGCCTTGCTGAAGATAGACCTTCGCCGTGGAAGCCCCCCAGCGGTTCAAGCCTGAATAGACGATGTTCAGATTGGCACCGGAGCCGCCGTTGACCGACAAGATATGGGAAGCCTCTCCCGCATCCGGTGAGCCATTGGCATTACGTACAGACAGCATATAAAAGCCTGCCTCCGGCACGTTAACTGCAAACTGGGCATAATCATTGGTGTTGCTGATGCTCGCGACCTTCATCCCGCCGGATGCGGAGACTTCCCGCCGGACAGCCGGGGAAGATTCACCAGCCGGATCTTGTACCAGTAGAGCTGCTTCCGCTTCATAACGCGTCCGCAACGGCTCACCCGAAGGCACTGCAATTGGACTATTCGGATTGGCGGGTTCGCCCAGATTCGGCGTATGGTCTGCCTTCCAGGTGAACTTCTGCGCACGGACATTGCGGGTCCAGCCTGAGCCCGGCCAGCGGGCGGTATGGTAGATAATCCAATCCTCTGTACCGTCTGGAGAGGTGACGATACTGTGGTGTCCAGGGCCGTACACGCCATTCGCGCTGGAGAAGACCGGCTGATCGCGCTTGATCCAGGAGTCCGGATTCAGCAGATCATCAGTGAGCTTGGCGGTAATCAGCCCGAGGCAGTAGCTGTCAGTCCAGCTTCCGTTGGCCGAATAGATCAGATTAATGGTGTCTCCCTTTATAGTGATCTGCGGTCCTTCATTGATTCTGCCCGGGGATGTCTCCCAATCATGCTCAGGCGTAGAGATCAATACCCGCGGCGAGCTTATGGTCCGCGGATCGCTCATCCGGGCGATGTATAGATTCTGGAAGCTTCCGTCCGTATCTTCCCAGCCGGACCAGATGAAATAGTGTTGGTCACCCACCGTCAGCACCGTGCCGTCGATCGCCCAGCGGTCGGTGGAATCGGTGATTTTACCTTTGAACTCCCAGGTTCCGCTAAGCGGATCTGCACTGGCGTTCTCCAGCACGTACATACGGTGGTTGGCGTTGGTTCCGTTGTCGGCTGCGAAGTAGATGTACCATTTGTACGCTCCGTCCGTATCTTTGAGATAGTGCATTTCCGGCGCCCACACATTGGAGCTATACTGCGTCCCCTTAACCGGTGTCCAGGCCAGGCTCCGCTCGCCCGCTTCAATGCCGGTGATGGTCTTCGACCTGCGGATCATGATCCCGCTGGCATTGACGAATACATTGTAATAATAGCCGTCCGTGTGCTGGTATACCCAGGGATCGGCTCCCGTCTGCATAATAACATTGTAGAAATCGGACACATTATTCCCTCCTTGTACAGCAGCCGTCCCCGGTGAAGCTGGCGTTGACTCTTCCGCAGCCGCCACCCCGCCCCATTGTGGCAGCATCAGCAGCAGTGCGAGACACAGCAGCAGAACCCTGGATCTTTTTCCAGACATGTACAGCCCTCCTTTGACAGATAAAAACGCTTTCATTTTTTTCATCTCCCTCTTGCTTAGATTTTTTTGGGTTAGCGTCCTCATTCTACCTTCTGGAGAACATTTAAAAAATGTACTATCTTAAATGGTTTTTGTAACCGTTTTAGAAAAAGTGCCTTATCTAGGGCGGGAATCCAATAGAATCAACCGGAGGGTGACTGCTGAGGGTATATAAGATGCACTAAGTAATTGAACTTGAAGCTTCGTCGTCACTGCGGTGAACATTTGGACATTCGGCCGCTGTTGTCACCAGATTTCTTAAGTTTGAACCGCTGTAAGCGGGTGAAATCCAGTGACAGCTTATGCTTACGAGGTAGCTTTCCTTCGGAAAGCTTTCGGGCGGTCGCTACCGCTCCTCCAGTTCCAAATTTCCCAATAAATAGTTAGTTGGATAAACGTATCTTAATTTGGATCGTTTGCAGCATCTGAGAGAATTAGTTGGATAAACGTCATTTAATTCCAATCATTTCAACTACTATGCTCAATTTGCCGCCTAGTAAGTGCTGTTTTTCCAACTGTTACCCGGCAAGGGCTCCTACGTTCATGAGCAAGTGTAGTTAATCCAACTGCTTCCGGCTACGACAGGCGCTAACGACAGGCGCTGCCACATCCTTGCCCATATTGTTGCCGGCTCCCCCAGCTATGCAATCACATGCACTCAAAAAGGACACCTCCCGGTTAAAGGATGTGTCCTGATGGTACGAGTGTCTCCTGATGGCCGAGTGTCTCCTGAAGATACGAGATAGGCCTATCTGCCCTTCCGTAAACGATCTGTCTGATGCGCTCCAGGGGAGCCTTGGGAATCCGGCCGGATCTTACGAATTACGGACAGGGAATTCTGTCCGCAGGATCAGCGTAGAGCCATAGCTCACATTCCTTCGGTTTGTCTTATCTCTTCAATCGTATTGCAGTCGAACGGCAACTGCGGAATCTTCACGGTCACGGTCGTTCCCTGGCCGAACCGGCTCTCGACGGTGAGCCCGTAGCCCTCTCCGAACAGCATCCGCAGCCGGTGATGAATATTCGTTAGCCCGATGCCTTGTGCCGGTTGTCCGTCTGAGGTTCGTTCCGGGTAATCCGCACTAAGCTTGGCCTGAAGGGCGGCCAGCTCCTCCGGCTCCATTCCCCTCCCTGTATCTGTGATACAGAAAGTCACATCCCCGTGCACATCGGTACTCCCGGTAAGCAGGAGCCGCCCCCCTTGATCCATGCGCTCCAGTCCGTGATATACAGAATTCTCCACAATCGGCTGGAGGATCATCTTGGGCGTCTTCATAGACAGCAGCCTCTCCTCCACTTCAAGCTCCATGGAGAATTTATTCTCGTAGCGGATGGAGATAATCTTCATATACGCCTGAATACAGTCCACTTCTTCCCCGATCTGTACAAGATTATCTTTTTTGATGCTGTACCGGAAAATCTTGGACATACAGTAGGTAATTTGCGCAATCTCCCTGCTCCCGTACTCCAGCCCGATGCTGCTGATACAATTCAGCGTATTATAGAGGAAGTGCGGGTTGATCTGGCTCTGCAGGGCGGCGAATTCCGCCTGCTTCTGGCTAAGCTCAGATTCATAGAGTCTGGCCTGGGTAGCGAACATATCCCGGGCCATCTCCTCCATTTCATCCATCATCCGGTTGATGTCGCGGGCCAGGAGGCCTACCTCATTGGTGAACCGGACTTTAATGCGGAAGCCCATGTCCTTGCGGGCGACCCTCTTCATATCCATAACCAGTCCCATTAACGGACGCATCAGATTGTTCATGAAGAAGCTGCCGGTTAAGAGCATGGTTAGAATAATGCCAATGCCGACGATAATACTGACCTTCCGCATCGGGGCCATGTCCGCAGTCAGCTCATGCACCGGAATCATACTAACCACCCGCCACCCGTCTGCCTGCTCCAGACCCTTGACCTGAACGAGAATCTCTTCTCCGTCAATGGTAGTCTTTACCCCGTGAAGCAGACTGTCCTTGTCCATAGCCAGAACTTCCTGGAACAATGTGCCCCGTGCACTCGAATTCGTGGAGGCAATCACCTCGTCCCGGTTATTCAGAATATACAAGGTGGAGCTCTGCGTGAATTCCGTATCTTCTACCAGCCCCTGCAGCTTGTCCATGTTGACCATCACGGTGCAGTAACCTGTAATCTGGGAGAAATAGACTCCCCCAATGTTCTCCACAATCGGCGCGATATAGAAGAACTGTTCCGTACCTGTCCGTACGTCCTTCAGAATCGTGGTGAACCTCCCCCGCTCCCGCAGCAACGGGTCATCCTTATATTTCTGAATAAAAGTATCATAGGGGTTGATGAAAAAAATATCGCCGCTTGCCGAGTCCAGACTGTGCAGCCGCCTTCCCTTAATGTCGTTAATGACGATACCATTCACATAGGAATTGAAGGATCTCATATATTCCATAAGATCCAGTGCATACGGACCGCTGTCGAACGCTCTTTTGTAGTCATCGACCTCCACGGAGAATTCCTGAATCAGCTTGCTGTTGACGGCAATACCGGTGCTGACCCGGATATCATTGAACACCGTATCAATCTTGCGGCGGGTCTGTTCGATCATCTGGTTGCCGTAAGTGGCGGCCCGTTTCTGGGTTAAATTAGAGAAGCTATGGAAGAAATAGATCTCCATGACGGTAAATATAACGATCGAGAAAAAAAAGATAAGCCATATCTGATGTTTTAATTTCACTTTACTCGTCTTCATGGCTTACCGCTCCGATCCGATTAGCTTTTTCTGAATTTGGTGGGCGTCATCCCGCAGTGCTTCTTGAACACTTTGTTGAAATAATAATAATCCACATACCCGGACTTAACGGCAATTTGCTCAATGGACAGGTCCGTATGCTTCAGCAGCTCCCGGGCTTTCCTGAGCCTCAGCTCTGCCACATATTCGGAGAAGGTTCTGCCCAGATTGTTCTTGAACAACTGGCAGCAATACACCTGATTAATGAAGAACTGGACAGACAAATCCTTCAGGTACAGCTTCTGCTCAAAGTTCCGGTCGATATAGGCGACCATCCGGTTGAAGCAGGATTGAATATCCCCTTCCTGCAAGGAACGGCTGCTGCCTTGCCGGATGACCGTAAGGACGTCATGCAAGAAGCTGCACAGAGACGCAAAGTCTTCGAACCGTTCCTTGAGCTCGGAATAATTGAGGAATTCCAGCTCCATGTCCCTAAGTTCCTCAGCATAGGCGTTGATAAGCATCCCAACAGCCTGATTCCATAAGTAGACCACTTCACCCATGCCCAATTGATGGTTCCTGAAGTATTCCTGCAGTCCTGTAATGTACACATCCATATCTTCAAGCGAATTCCCGTGAATGATCGTATAGAGTCCATCAATACAAGGTTTCATGAGATGAAGCTTCGGCTCATAGTGAACGGCTTCAGCCGTCTGCTCCAGAAAAATATGCGAGGCGGACAGGTCAGCTTCTTTGATCAGCTTGCTCACCTGCTGCGGCTGGCTGCTGATGCTGCTGATGCCCACACTTTGGATTCCCGTCTCGGTCAGCACCCCTTCATCCGGAGTCCACTCCAAGCCGCTCAGATGCTCAGCCATCCGCACGACCAGCAGCTTCCGGGAGCCAGCTTCAACCTCCACGGCAGTTAGATTCCTGCCCTCCGGAGACAGCAGCTTCCTGATATCCTTAATGTCACTCCGCAAATAGACCGCAAACACCTGGTAATAGCATACAGCCATGCTGGCCGGAAGCGGCAGGAACCGCCTGATCTCGGTCTCATCCCCCGAGGTCAGCGCCTCCAGAAGAAGGTGATTGCGAGCTGCGCTTCTCCGGGAGAAGTGAGCGGCCAGCTTCGCAATGAATGTATCCGCCATATCGACGTCCAGAGGCTTGAGGAAATAATCAAGTGCCCCGTAGCGTATCGCTTCCTGGGCGTATTCAAATTCTCCATATCCGCTTACGATGACAAACTCCGTGTTCATCCCTTGGGCTCTAGCCCGCTTCATCAGATCCAGCCCGGAGATATCCGGCATCCGGATATCCGTAAACACCAAGTCCGGCTGCTGTGTACACATAGCCTCCCACGCTTTGTAAGCGCTTGTAAATTGTCCTGTAATTTCAAAACCGTATTTCTCCCAGTCAAAGGCGTTCTGAATTCCTCTTATCGCCCATGACTCATCATCTACAATCATGACCTTGTACATGGGTAGCCTCCTGAACCTATGGATTCCTCTGAATAATAGTGAAGTTGTCCGGGAATAGCAACCGAAATTCGGATAAACCATGATGATGAACCCTCCATGGCTTATCCGAATATGATGGGATTATTTTTGGGCGGCTTTACTCTCTCTGTAATTCTTCACATTTTCCTCTTGAACCGCTTTACCGCCGGCGTCCATATATTCTTTCACCAGCTTCTCGTACAGCGCGTCGAACTCTGCCGGCTTGGCAACGATCAGCCTGTCAATCATTTGTTTGTTCATATCGCCCAGCGTTTTGCCGTACTTGATATTGGCTTCGTTCGGGATGCCATAGTTGTAACTGCTATAGCCGTCCGTTGTATTGATTGCATAGGAGTCAATAGCCAGCTTCTCATAACTCTTGTCCCCGGCTGCCAGCGCTGCCGCATAGGTTCTGACATTCTTTTCGGTATCGCCCAGCTCGGCGCCGTTAACAATCATCGTATAATCCATATTCAAATTGCTCATTTGCATTTTTTCGCCGCTCTGTTCAATCCCGTGCGGAATGCCGTCTACCAGCTTGTGGTTAACACCTTCATCACCGAACTGCAGGAAGAACATCACTTCCGGGTCAGCCATCCAGTTCAGATATTTTATCGCCAGCTCCGCATTCTTGCTGCTTTTAGGAATGAAGGAGAATATTCCATTCTCATTATATACCTCTTTGAGGTATTTGCCTTCGTCATTTTTGAAGGTATCAATCGGAACATAGTTGGCATCCGGCGAATTTTGCTTCAGCGGCACACGGATTTTTTGTGTCATCGGATAATCCCAGTTGGCGGCATAGAAGCCTACTTTGCCGTTGGTTACATCGGCATCCGCCTGCTTGGTTGTTTTGTCCAGGGCAAAATCCGGGCTGATCAGCTTCTCATTGTACAGCTTGTTCAGCCATTGGTAGGCCTCCTTGTTGCCTGGCTTCAGCCAGTTGGGCGTAGTGACGAATTCCTCCTCGGACAGCGGTTTCCAGAACGATTGCACCAGATTGCCGAAGGTGTAGTTCATACCGGCAGCCGCTGTAGCCCAAGGGATGACGCCGTCAACATTACCGGGGTTCTTGTCGCGGAAGGCCACCAGCGTCTCATACAATTCATCCCGGTTCGTCGGAAGCGGCAGGCCCAGCTTATCCAGCCAATCCTTGCGGATGAACATTCCGTTCCAGGCCAGCAGGGTCCGCTTGCCCGGGATGGAGACCTGTTTGCCGTCATATTTGCCGTAGGAGAGTACATTCTCGCCCAGGTAAGCCTTCAATTGCTGCCCGTGCTGCTCCAGCAATTCGTCCAGTGTATAGAGTCCCTTGCTTTTGGCGAAGCGGGTGACCAGTGTCCCGTCGTAGGTGAAGGAGATATCAGGGGCCTGGTTCGCGGCCATTAATACATTCAGCTTGTCGACTTCCTGGGAGCGGGGGACAGGAACAAATTCTACCACGGCGTTATTGGGCTTGCCGAATTTCTCATTGACGTATTGGGTCCATTTGTTGTTGTTCAAATCCGGCTGTCCCTGAACCCCGCGGTCGAACACTTCTACCGTCAAGGTTGCCGGAGCACCGGCAGGGGCGCCGGAGGCAGTCGTCGATCCCTCTGACGACGATGTCTCCCCGCTCTTGTTGCCATTCCCTCCACAGCCTGCCGCAACACCGGCCAGAAGCGTCATACTGAACAGAATTGCTGCTGTTTTCTTTATACCCGTACTCACATTAACCACCCTTTCATTCCCCTGATTGTTGAGATTATCCACGCTGTAGTTCTTGTGCAACTCTACATCTCCGCTTCAACCCGTCCGGGAATCCCCCCCTTCACTCGGACCCTGCCGTTCTCAGCCCTTAATTGCTCCGGTCATTACCCCATCTACGAAATACTTCTGGAGCTTCGGATAGATTAGCAGAATCGGAACGGTTGTAAACATCACGCTCGCTGCTTTCAGAGATTCAGGCACGATGAAGGAGCCGATACTTCCTTCTCCCCCCTGCTGGCTGTCAAGCTGCTGATTGGCCGAGATGATCTGGTACAGCTTGAGCTGCATAGGATACAGCTCTTTCTTCGTTATATAGAACAAGGCATCCTGGAAGCCATTCCACCGGTCCACCGCATAGAAGAGGCTTAATGTGGCAATGGAAGGCAGTGAGAGCGGAAGCACAATCCGGAGGAGAATGCCCAGATCCGAACACCCGTCGATGGACGCTGATTCCTCCAGACTCTCAGGAAGCGAGGTGAAGAACGTTTTCAGGATGATCAGGTTGAAGACACTCATGGCGCCCGGCAGAATCAGACTCCATACCGTGTTCATCATACCGAGGTTTTTGACCAGAATATAGGAAGGAATCAGTCCCCCGCTGAAATACATTGTGAAGACGAGGGCGGACAGAATGAAATTTCTTCCCCACAGCCGCTTCTTCGTTAACGGATACGCCGCACAAATGGTCAGGAACATACAGACGACGGTGAAGACAATCGTAAGCACAATACTGTAACCCAGCGTATACAGCATATCCATATCGCTCAGAATGGTTTTGTACGTTTCGATTGTGAAATCTACCGGCCACAACCCTACCTTCTGGGCTACAATCGCTTCGTTAGAGCTGAGTGAGAGCGCAATCATATATAGGAACGGAACAATACATGTGAAAGACAAGGCCACAATGAATACTAGAATCGCAATATCGGCTACGCTCATTTTTTTGCCTGGACGCACATTCTTCACCAGCTTTACCATATTCCATCCTCACCTAATTTCTTCGCAATATAGTTGGCGCCTATGAGCAGGGTCAGACCGACCACGGATTGGAACAAGCCTACCGCTGTAGCCTGGGAGAAGTCCCCTGAGCTGATGCCCACTCTATACACGAAGGTACTGATTACATCAGAGTACTCGCTGACGAGGGAATTCCCCATCACGAAGGGGCGGTCGAACCCGATGGACACCATCCGCCCAATCTGAAGGATCAGCAGAATGTTGATCGTCGGCTTAATGCCGGGCAGAGTAATATGCCACATTTTGCGGAGCCTGCTGCACCCGTCCATATCGGAGGCCTCATACAATTCCTTATTGATCCCGGTGATCGCCGCCAGATAGATGATCGTCCCCCAGCCGATATTCTGCCAGACACCAACGAAGATGTAGGTGATCAGCCAGGGGACTTTCTGCGACAGGAACTCAATCTTCTCTAGTCCGAGGGCAGCGATGAAATGATTGACCATCCCGCTGTTCGAGAACATCAGGTATACAATCCCCCCAATGATCACCCAGGACATAAAGTGCGGCAGATACAGGACGGTCTGGGTTATTTTCTTGAATCTGGCCTGCCCTACTTCATTCAGCAGAATAGCCAGCAGAATCGGTGCCGGAAATCCCGCGATCAGATCCAGAACGTTCAGCACCAGCGTATTCTTCAGTGCACGATAGAAGCTGTCCTGCTCGAAAATAAAACGGAACACATCAAGCCCCACCCACTCGCTGCCCCGTATGCCTTCAAAAATGTTGTAATCCTGGAAGGCCATAATCAACCCGTAGATAGGGGCATATTTAAAAATGGCAATATAAGCAATAGGCAACAGCAAAAGGGCATACAGTAGGGCATCCCGTTTGATTCTGAGGAGAAAAAGTTTCCCTCGTTTGATCCCGACTTGATTTGGTTGACTGTTTAAAACCGCTTTCATTTCTCTCATCCCTCCGGCTGTATAAAGGATCGCTCATGTCCTTCATTATACTTACCGGGCCAGATTAGAAAATGTAATCGCTTAAATGATTTTGGTAATTAATTAAAATCCGGCTGCACAAACAAATAACCCCGCACAAGCTCCCCTTTACAGGGAGTATCGTACGGGGTGAAATATGATCTCTATAGAGACCGTAAAGTTACGTTTCTTGTGCAGCGGCAGTATGATCCGGCGCTTTTTGATTCATGATCGGGATCATTACCAGTGCACCCAGCAGGAACAATATCCCCGCTCCGCTAAAGATCGTACTCAGCGAAAAGGAAGCCTTCAGCGCACCGGCGAAGGACATGGAGACGACCATCATTCCGACAAACATCGGATTCAGCACTCCGTTGACCCGGCCGACAATGGAGGAATGTGACCATTTCAGAATCATGGTACTGATCCCGATATGAATGCAGGGGAACACCAGCCCATTCAGAAACTGGACGCTCAGCGTGAGCGGAACGCTGGTGGAGAACCCGACAATGGTTGTACAAATAGCGCCTGCCAGCATACCGATCGACAGCAAAAGCTGCGGTGGTACTCTTTTGGCGAAGACGGCTACGATACCTCCCCCGATCAGCATGGCTGCTCCATTCACCATAAGCATATATTGCAGGAACTCCTCGGTCTTGCCCAGCCGCTCGGTCACGATGAACAGATTCAGTGCCTGGGCTACACCAACGGCCAGTCCCGCTAATATAAACGCAAGTCCGAGCATCCGCAGCACCTGACTCCGCCAGACATAACGAAAGCCTTCAACGAAGTCTTTACGGAATTGTCCTTTGACCGCTGCGGTCTGTTGCTTCATATCATCCTCGGGCAGACGAATTAAGACGAGTGCTGACAGCAGGAACACCACGCCCATGACAGCGATGGAGATTTCAAGGCCAAAGTTGCTGTAGACGAAGGTGCCCAGCATAGGCCCGAGCACCATGAAGATGGCCATCAGCGATTGAAAGAGTGCCATGCCTTGCTGCAGTTGTTCCTCCCGCACATGATACTTGAATAACCGCATGCTGGAAGGCTGAGAGAACTGTGACAGAATAGCCGAGATGAATGCCACCAGGTACACGGATTCCCAGGAGCCGAAGTGAATGCTTAGCAGCACGCCGAATACCGATACCGCGGATAATAAATCGCACCAGATCATCGTTCGCTTCGGCCGCCACCGGTCGGCAAAGGTCCCTCCGATGAATGAAAAAACAAAAATGGGCGCAAATTCAGCTACACTGATCAGGGAAATCGCATAGGGATCATTGTTGGTCCTGTCCGCCACATACAGGAGGATCGCAAAATTCCGCACCCAGATGCCAACCTGCAGCAGCACGCTGGATAAAAGAATCGTCTGCAGGAACCGGTTACGGAACAGGCTCGGCGGATTTGCGCTATCGGTATGACTCATCAATCTAATAACCCTCCTATTTATCCACAAAGTACACTCCTCTTCATTCAGGCATGTTCTCCTTTCCCTTCCTCATTATACGGACCAGACCCGGATCAATAAAGAGGGAAAAAGAGAAATTGGAGTGCTTACTTTGCTATAGGGTGGGAGGGATGGATCTGATGAATAAGCAGTATTCCGTCATACTGATCACGGGGAATCATTTTCTCGTTCAAGACGCCCCAGGCTTTGGCAGTACGGGGGGTATACATCCATTCAGTGGATGAAGTTAATGCTGTATCCCTCATGTTAATGAACCGGGCCGTACCCATTCCTGTACCCAGAATATCCTCCAGACTATCTTTTTCATGGGGCATGACTTGCTCAATCTTCCCGTTATTCTTGTAGGAGCTTCCTTCATAGGCATATAATCCAATGACATATCCGGACTGCTTCAGCGAATGCGGAAGCATCTCCCCCATCGTCGGGTACGGATTATGATCATAATCGAAGCCGTTATGCTCTGTGATCATGGTGGAGTTATGCTTACGTATGTGATAGTTGTGTCCCCAGAGAATCATCTTCTCATTAGGATAGACCGTGTCTGCCAGCCAAGCTACATTCCCTGCCATAACGCGGTCTCTTTCATAACTCCCTTGCTTCAACTGCTTCTCCGGGTCAACCCCTGCAAGCAGCTGCACGATATGAGGATGGTACGTATCCAGCATATCAATCCTGTTGTTCAATACACGTTCGATCAGAGACACAAGCTTAGGCTGCCCGGAATAGGTTTTGCTTAATTGATCTTTATTGTCTTTAACAAACCGCTGGAAAATACTATATTTCTCCTTGATTTTATCTTTCTGACTATTGAAGACTTCGATATCTTTGATCCCGTTGAGGTTCAAATACCAGCGTTCCGTTTGCGCAAAGGCTTTGGCTTTGCCGGAATCCACCTTGGCAAACCATTGTTCAACGAATGTTATAAACGGCTCAGTCGTACCCTGGGAGTCAAATCCGGTCAATAGGAGCGGATGCTCTGTTCTGCTCTGCTCGGCAATATATTCAAATAAAGGCAAGTTCTCTTCTACCTGCCACACACCGTAGACCGTGCTTGTCATCAATTCTTCCGGCGTCATCTTCTGGATCTGAGTATACGCAGCAGCCGTATCCGCTAAATTGGACTCGAAGGCGAGGACGTTGTACCCCAGCTTTTCATGCAGGAATTTCACAAGCCTAACCTTCACGGAGTTGTATTCTGCGGCTCCATGCGAAGCTTCGCCCAGGCTCACCAGCCGTTTGTCCGCTAATATCGGCTTAAGAAACGCTAAGTCGGAGTATAGGTCATTCTTAGCCGTCGTTATGGATGTAATGGTGTGGGCGGACATCGTGGGCGTTGCTTCTGCTGAAGGTGCTCCGGTCATATAAGCTGCTTGCCCGGCGGTCATTACACTGAAACTGCATAATGCTGTAGATAAGATAACTTTGCGTAATAAGTGATTCATTAGGTTAACCCCTCTCCATGTATATGAGCATCAGCTTATCACGGCGAGGTTAAAACGAGTCTGCTGCGGAGTTTAAAATTGGTTTAAGTTTGGTGTTCAATAAAATTCAAATAAAAAAGACCCTTAACTATCAAGGGCCTTAATCAAAATGACTGGTTTGTCCTAGTTATTGCCGGATCGACTTGAAGGACTCGGTCTGCTGGGTAATGCCCTTCTCTGCCGCAAAACGCTCAATGCTCGACGCCCCGAAGAATCCGTCGATGCCTTTCGTTCGCTTGATGACATAAGCGGCATCCTCCGGCTCGGCAATCGGTCCCCCGTGGCAAATAATCATAATATCCGGGTTTACTGCCCTGCCGGCTTCAATAATCGCCTCAATTCGTTCTACACAGTCATCCAGGGTCAGCGCGGTCTTCGCGCCTATCGTACCCTTGGTCGTCAAGCCCATATGGGCAACCAAAATGTCAGCTCCCGCCTCCGCCATAGCTTGAGCCTGTGCAGGGTCAAAAACATACGGGGTGGTCAGTAAATCCAGCTCATGGGCGATACGGATCATCTCGACCTCCAGGTCGTAGCCCATACCGGTCTCCTCCAGATTCTGTCTAAACACCCCGTCAATCAAACCTACGGTAGGGAAGTTCTGAACCCCGCTGAAGCCTTGCTCCTTCAACTGCTTCAGATATACCTCCATCACCCGGAACGGATCGGTGCCGCATACCCCGGCCAGAACTGGCGTATGCTTGACGACAGGCAGTACCTCCGAGCCCATCTCCACAACGATTTGATTCGCATCTCCATAGGACAGTAAGCCTGCGAGGGAGCCGCGCCCTGCCATTCTATACCGGCCGGAATTGTATACAATCAGCATATCCGCCCCGCCCGCTTCACTGCTCTTGGCCGTAATCCCTGTGCCTGCCCCGACACCGAGGAGAATCTTGCCCGCCTTCACCTCATCCTTGAATTTGGCCATAATTTCTGATCTGGTTAGCTTATTCATTCGTATATCCTCCTTAGGTGTGTGTCAGGAATAGGATGCCTGCAAGAGTTCAATCAGCTTATGCGCGGCGGCCTCTGCAAAGGCCGGATCGTTGATGGCGCAATCCATCTCTATCACTTCGACGCGCGAACGGTCAACCTGCTTACGCAGGGTATCGAACAGCATCCGGTCCTCTTCCGGTCCGTAGAAGGGCTGGCCCTCCACATCAATGGCCGAAATGCCCCTTAGCGGCAGCATCAGCACGGTGCTCTCCTCTGCCAGATTCAGCTTCTCTGCAAGCTTCCGGCCGATCTGTTCATTCTCTGCCACCGTCGTTCTCATCAGGGTGACAGTCGGGTTATGCTGATAAAAGGTATGGTCCTTGAATCTATCCGGTACGGTATCTGCCGGTCCGAAATTGCACATATCCAAAGCCCCCACCGAGACCACCTGCGGAATACGCTTGCGGCTGGCCGCCTCCAGACGGTGCGGCCCAGCATTCAAGACCCCGCCGATAATCTCATCGGCCCACTCGGTTGTCGTCAGGTCGAGTACGCCTTCAATGAACCCGGCCTCGATGAGCGCCTCCATCGACTGTCCGCCGATGCCTGTGGCGTGGAAGACAAGCACCTCGTAGCCCCGCTCCTCCAGGTGTTTTCTTGCCGCAGTTACACAAGGCGTGGTCACCCCGAACATCGTGGCTGCAATAAGCGGCTTCTTCTCCGGGAGATGTGAATGCTCGAACGTAAGCATTCCCGCTACCGCAAATATCGCATTTGTAAATATTCTGGTAGAAATCGAATTCAAGCCGGCAACATCCACCACAGACGGAATCATGATAATGTCACTCGTCCCTACGTATGGCGCTGTATTTCCGGACGCAACGGTCGATACCAGCACCTTCGGAACGCCAATCGGCAAGGCTCTCATGGCCGGTGCGACCAGTGAGGTTCCGCCGGTGCCCCCAAAGGAGATGATTCCGTCGAACTTCCCCTCCTTGTACAATCGGGGAACCAGCTTCTCCAGTCCTTTGGACAGAACCTCGGTCGCCAAAGCCCGGTCCTTCCTTGCAGCCAGCTCCTCAATATCCATGCCAGCGGCGGAGGCGACCTCCCGGCCTGATACATCCGGGGCAAAGGACGGCTCGAATACCCCTGTATGGATCATCAGGGTCCCCAGTCCAAGCTCCTCTGCAATCCTCTTGATGTACAGGTACTCCTCACCTTTCGTATCAAACGTTCCTGCTATTGCGATGGTCTTCATTCTGCTGCCTCCTCATATGAATCATCTGGAACAGTGCTCCATTCGGGTAGCCGAGCGCTATAGCTTCATCATACGGGGTTCATTTAAGAATGAAAACGCTTTTAGGTGCTATATTTTTGTGTTTAGGTTAGATCGGTACCGCTTGGGGGAGCAGCCCTTCAGTTTTTTGAACATTTTGCTGAATTGGGCATAATCCGGATACCCTACCATCGCGGCCACTTCGGATAATTGGAGCTGCGGTGCCTGGAGCAGCGTGACGGCCTTATGGATGCGGAAGTTTACAAGATAGGTCTGGAAGCTGCAGCCCACCTCTTTTTTGAACAAGCTGCTCAAATAACTGCGCGAAATATGGGCCACCCTGGCCAGATCCGCAAAAACAATTTCATCGCTGTAGTTCTGAGCCACATATTCTTTGACGAACTCCACGTAATCATAATGTTTGGTGATGCCGCTGAGCATCTTGACCATGAAATCATCCTCATTCAGCTTGCCCAGGCGCTTGAAATCCCGGGTGATTGCCGTAAGCGATTGCTCGGATGGAATCCGTTCAAAGGCAGACCCGCCTATGTAACCCATAATGTCTGTGTTGTCGCTGTACATGTACTGGACATCGACCGGTGTCTTCACCGGACCGCCGTAAATCATCCGGATGACCTCCGGCTTAAGCTGCCTGCAGGCAGCGACAATAAGCAGTGCCCTTGCTTTGGCTGCCTCCAGGGATACCACCTTGCGCGCCCCGAGTAATCCGCCCTCGGTCAGGCCGAGATGGGCACAGATCACATCTGCCCCCGCCCCGATCATCTGGACTGCCTGGGCTTCATCGAATACGAAGGCCACCGTGAACAATCCTTGCTGATGGGCCAGACCTATGGCCTCAACCTCCCGTTCATAGCTGATCCCCTCTTCCTCCAGAGCCTCTCTGAACAATCCGTCGATCAGGCCCACCGTCGGATAATTATTGACCCCGGCAAAACCTCTGCCCTTGATCTCTGCTATATAATCACTCATCTCTCTGGTGGGATCGTTCGCATTCAGCCCAAACAGAACGGGAGTCTCCCTCACCAGCGGCACAATTTCTCTTGACGCAAAGTCCATGACCATATCATTGCTGTTGCAGAAGGGTAAAAAGCCTGCCAAAGAGCTTCTTCCTATCTGCCGGAATTTGCCGGAATTCAGCATTAATATGAAGTCCGCTCCGCTCTGAGCGGCAACCTTGGCTGTGATTCCCGTTCCCGTCGAGACGCCAATAATGTGATTCCCTTCGCGCAGCTGTGATTGCAGACGCTCCAGTACGGCAGTTCTGTTCAAGCTCTATCGCTCCTCATCTATCCAGATTCCTCTTCAATTATAGCAATGATCCGGATCAGATGGAGACGGGTCAGATCATCTGCTGTTATTCTGCCAAGCTTCCTGATTCAATCTACCGTTGATAGCAGCACCAGCCAAGGCTCCCGATGCGGCGGCAGCTATGGACTGATGCATCATGGAGGCCGTATCGCCTGCTGCGTAAACGCCGGGTACATTGGACTCTGCAAACTGATCGACGGCAATAACCCCTGTATCCGATAGCTCGCAGCCTAGACTAAGCGGCAGCTCCGTTCCCAGAACCAGCTCGGGTCTGAAAAAGATTCCCTTGCACGGGATTGCTGTTCCATCTGTAAGCACCACATGGTCCACCATTCCTTCATGGGATGAAATCTCACGAATCGGGGCGTCGAATAGCGGAAGCTGATGAGCCCGTAATTCTTCGCGTTCAGCTTCACTAAGTTCATCAGGGCCGTTCGTGCAGACCGTGATCTGTTTCGTCCAGCCCGATAGCAGCGGAGCAAAATGCATCAGCACCGTCCCTCTGCTAATAACAACCAGCGGCTGGTCTCTTAATTCCCAGCCATCGCAATACGGGCAGACGAATGCGCTCTTTCCGTAGACCTCGCTCAACCCTTGTACATCCAGTTTGCGGTCCTTCATGCCTGCGGCAAACAGCAGCTTCTTGCTGGTAATGCTCATTCCTGAAGCGGTCTCCAGCAGGAAGGCTCCGTCCTCACCTGTAACAGACACTACGGTATCCTCTAACTGAGTGACAGACGGATACACGCGCAGCTGCTCTTGGGCAATCCGCCGGAATTCACCTGGACTGATTCCATCCCGGGTCAGAAATCCATGTGCCTCCCGCGTGACCGCATTACGGGGGCGTCCCTCATCTATGACAATCGTCTGCTTCCTTGCGCGGCCCAGCATTAATCCGGCGTTCAAGCCGGCAGGGCCTCCTCCGATAATAACTACATCAGCTGTATTCATGAATAGTGAATCCTCCTTGTAGTTTGCTGTATTATAGATTTTAAAGATATAGGTTGTCCTTGATTGGGCAAAAAAAAGATTTGGTATAAGACGGAAGACACACTAAAGACTTGAGCTTGAAGCGGAGTCGTCACTGCGGTGAAGATTTGGACTTCTGGCCGCTAACGCTTCTCCAGTTCCAAATTCCCCCTCCGCTTCTTTTTGCTTTTCGTTAATTTCTTAAGTACTTCTTAAATATTTAAGCGCGTCACTCTATCCTCGCACTCAATCAAGGACTATACATATCCATAATAGCTTTATTATTTCATGGTGTCAAGGATGGGGAGAAGAACAAAATCACCCTTCGGTTGGATAATGTATGAACACCTGCGGTTCAGACAACTCGTAGGGCTATCTCCACCATACCCATCTGCCCCTCACTGGAGCATCCGGCCCACGCCCCCTCGCACCAGCACATTGTATTCGGTTTTCCTGTGAAAATACGTCTGGCACGACGATAACGCACAGCCTACGCGGCACGTCCGGTCCAATTGTGTTCGGTTTTTCGATTACATTTGGCCTACATGGCGCTCCCGGTCTAATTGTGTTCGGTTTTTCGATTACATTTGGCCTGCGCGGCGCTCCCGATCCAATTGTGTTCGGTTTTCGATTACATTTGGCCTGCGCTACCCACCCGGTCCATTTGTGTTCGGTTTTCCGATTACATTCAGCCTACGTGGCGCTCACAGTCCAATTGTGTTCGGTTTTCCGATTACATTTGGCCTACGCGGCGCTCCCAGTCCATTTGTGTTCGGTTTTTCGATTACATTCGGCCTGCGCTACCCACCCGGTCCATTTGTGTTCGGTTTTCTGTTAAAATTTGTTAAATAGATGGACAGACACGTTCTGTTTTTAGGCACGCTGTTCATTCACTACCTTTAGAACCCAACAACTAGATCCCCACTGCCCCAACCTCCGGCTGCAATTTGTTGCGGAGGACATAGAGCATGACAGCCCCTACAAGGAAGGCGGCAATATCCGAAATGACCAGTGACCAGATCACGCCGTGGAAGCCGCTCATCCGATTCGCGATATAGAGTACAGGAATCAGAGTGATGCCTTGAATCACAGACATAATGAACGCTGCCGTTCCTTGCGCGGTGGCCTGGAAAATCCCTATGAACAACGAGGTCATTCCTGTGATGAACAGGGATAAGAAGGTGACATGCAGAATGTAGCTGCCCATCTCAATGAACTGCGGATCATTCGTAAACAAACCGATTAAGTGGTCCGAGCTCAGATAGACAATCACTCCGAACACGGCGGCTAGAGCTCCAATCACTTTGATCGTGAATTGAATGGTATGCTTCATCCGCAATTTATTCGCTGTATAAGAGAAGGCAATGAGCGGTACGACTCCCTCACTTAGACCCATTAGAATTAACTCGGGGAATTGCAGTAACCGCGATGAGATTCCGAATCCTGCAATAGCTTGCTCCCCATACCCCGCCAGATAACGGTTAAAGATCAGCGACATCGCCCCCATGAAGACACTCATCACGAAGACGGGGACTCCGATTTTGAAGACATTGCCCAGAATGTTCCGGGTAGCCTTGAATTGTCGGATGGAGATCGTCAAGAATTGACTCTTAGTTAAGATATGGCAGGCGTAGTACACACAAGCAACCAGGTTCGAGATGACGGTGGCAGACGCAACGCCGATCACATCCCAGTGGAAGACGAAGATGACTAAGGCATCGAGAACAATATTCACAGCCATACTGAGCAGCATCCCGATCATGGATGTCATGGCCGCACCCTCCGCACGGACGATACTCTCCAATGTGAAGAACAAAATAAGGATAGGCGAACCTATAAGCATAATTGTGACATACTCCTTGGTATATCCGAAGGATTCAGGCGTTGCCCCCAGTGCATGAACAATGGTACCAATCAGCGGAAGGCAGGCAGCCATGGTGATAAGTCCAAGAACTATACTGCTATAGAAGGCAAAGGAAGACACATGCCTAACCTCATCCGTGTTCTTCTCTCCCAGCAACCGGGAGATGAATGCGCTGCTGCCCACGCCGACCAAGTTGCCTAACGCCATAAGGACCGCGAATAACGGTAAAGTCAGAGCAAGGGCGGTTAGCATTGCAGTATTGTTAAGAGTGCCCAGGAATAAGGCATTTAAGATGGAATAGATGACACCCATCGACGTCCCTAACATCATCGGTACAGCGAAGTGGGCTACAGCCTTGGCGATAGGCGCTTTTTCTAAATAATGGAGATTCTCTGTATTCACAGGGGTCACCGCTTTCTTCAAGTTTTATCTGATATTAGTTAGAATTCTAACTATATGAAGTCCTCGTACCGCAGCACAAACTAACCTGCACTGCCCATCTGCCTCTAGTTCGCTTGTGGAGAGGCAGTGCATGGCTGTTTATCTCGCTGAAACGGTACCATCCTTTAAAAGGACGGCAAAGCCGTTTCCACTTGACATATGCTTATTAGTCACGGAATCCTCTGCGAAAACGTTCATCGCCCATATTTCTCCACATCCCGCTCATCTGTCCGCGCATGGCCATTAGTTTCTCGAATTCCTCGGAGCCGATCCGCTCCTTGGCAGCTTCCATCCATACCGCCATGAAGTCACGGTCGGTGTCACTTCCCAGCTCTTCTTCCAGCGCTGCGCTTATACGTACCAAGTAATCTCTGAAGGCGGTCTGCTCCTCTTGGGTCAGGCAGGAGAATATGCCGGAGCTGTCGACTTCTGCTTCCTCTTCCTCTTGGCCTTTGGGTGTCAGGTAGATCAGCATAATGCGTTTGTCTGTCTCTGAAGGTCTGCGGGTAATATATTCAGCCTTCTCCAGCTTGGCAAGTAATTCATTCAGCGACGATATCCGGATGTCCAGCATGTAAGACAAATCCTTGGTACTGATCCCGTCCTTCATCCGCAGAAAAGCAAGTATCCTTCCTTGCCCCCGAGACTTATCGGCCATAGGGCCGGCTTCGGTGTGGTTCTTCAAATGCTGTCTTTGCAGCAGCCATTGCAGCTTAGCGAGCTTATCATACAATTCTGCATTCATATTCATTGTGCATCATCCTCCTGGATTTGATTATCTTACGGTACCTGTTAAATGAATTGATGGTACCTGTTGAATTTATTATAACGGTACCTGTTGTACTTGTCAAAAGTTTTCTGCAGGTACCGTTCATATCACTGGCACAAATGACCGATAATCTCCATCTTGCCGCCGATACTGGACTGGAGCAATTCTAGATTACTCTTCTCTATAGTAAAAATCACCGCTGTCGCCGGACCTCCGGAAGCCTCCAGCTTCTCGGTGATGCCGGGGAGTGCCTGGAAGCTGCCGCCGTTCAGTTCAGCCAAAAGCCCGGCTTCATATCCGGCTCCCTTGGACCCGACCGGATGAATGTCATGGACTTCAGCTGCGCCTGCCAGCTGCTGAAGCTGCCGGATGCTGCATTGCTTCGCTTCCTGTTCCAGGACGGCGCTGCCCACCAGCGGTTCACCCAGCATGACGATGCAGTCGCCGATAGCCGAACACCCGAGCTTCAACTGCTCCTCGTCAGCTTCACCGATAACCGTTATGCCTATACCGGTCTGGCAGGATACGAAATTATCCTCAGTGCTGCCGTTCACGTGTGCGTCAGTCAGGCCTGCTTCATGAAGCAGCCTATGTATGCCCCGGATAATCTGGTAGCCTGTAGGATTTCTCTCAACGGCCAGAGTATCTATGACCGTTAGAATGTCCGCTCCTGCGGACAGAACCTCCATCACGGCAACCCTGGCAGCGTAATAACCCGCGATATCCGGGGGAGTCTGAATGACATCCATCGGCTTGTTTCCTATGCTTGCACTGGAATCGCAACCGATGACCAGCACGCGGCATCCCTCTCTCCGCACCAGAGTCAGGTCACGGATTCTTTGCACTTGCGGTTTCATAATGGTCATCCCTCTCGTACTCTACTGGAACTCACTCGGATCATGCCCTGTATCCAAACCGTGCTGCCCTGCCACTGAAATTAGTTGGATTCTCTCCACTTGCTGATCAGCAAATGGCCCGTTCAAGAACAATAGTTGGAAAAACAACACTTAAATCATCCCGATTCACCCAATGTCATTAAAACTAATCCTCTTAGATGCCCTTTTTCCACTTGTTTCCGGCTATCCCTCTGAAATCAACGTATTAAGATACGTTTTTCCAATTGCTGTTTACGTGGGGGCGGCGCTCTCTGAATCTCACACGGGTTCTTGTACTTTGGTTCCTGCTAACGGTTCCTTTTAATAACCGCCCCGCAGACCCGCCCGGTATTCACTCGGCGGCATCCCGGAGTGCTTGCGGAATTGCTTGGAGAAATACAGGGCATCGTTGAAGCCGACGGACGAAGCTACCTGCTCAATAGTGAGCGGACTTCCCAGCAGCTCTCTGGCCTTGTCCATCCGTATTTTGAGCAAAAACTGCTTGGGCGACAATCCGGTCCGCTGCTTGAAGGCCTTAGATAAGTGAACCCGGTGATAGCCGAGCGAGGAAGCGATGTGATCAATGCTAATCTGCTGATGGTATTGCAGCGTGATCCAGCGGATCGCCTGGTCGATCTGCCGGTCGATCATCTCCGGCATTTCTGACGGATGCGGGGGCAGTGCACTCAGATTATCCCGCCCGAACTCATGAAGCAGCAGCCGCACCCAGCCCGAAGCCTCCAGGCTCTCCAGCCTTGGATAAGCGGACTGCTTGAACGCATGACGTATCCGTTCGTACAAGCTATGAAGCTCTGCGACATTATCGGAGTGCATGAAGGGCTGCTCCCTGGTAATGCCCACGGCTCTGAGCAGATCCAGAACGCCAATGCCCTGTAAGGCCACCCAGGCGTAATGCCACGGAGTCTCCAAGTCCGCTTTATAGCTGAATAGTGAGCCAGGAATTATAACGAAGGTATCCCCTGCCCGGCACTCTGCCGAGAACGTATCGCTCTGAAACAGCCCCCCGCCCTCCAGAACCGTATGTATTAAGTAGAAATCATGTACGGACGGCCCGACGGTATGGCCGGGATGCGGCCTCCCCTCTCCGCTGAACAGCACGGACAGATCCTGCTCCTCCGGCGTGAGGTTAATGCCCAAAGTGAAATCATAATGCTCCGGATTCATATGCAACATTCCTCCATATCCATCTTGTCTTTCTCCATAGGCGCACCTTGAGTTCTATTCTATAGTGATTATAGAAGAAAACAGCGAAAAAAGCTTCTGCAACCTTATATTTCTGCCAGACTATTGATCATATCCCCGTATGGCAGAAGCATTTTCCGCAATCTACAGGAGGCCAATATCTTATGTCTAAAGTTACATTTATCGGTGCCGGAAGTACAGTATTTGCCAAAAACGTCCTCGGCGATATCATGGCTACCCCTGCTCTGCAGGGATTCGAGCTTGCCTTATATGATATTGATCTTGAGCGCTTGAACGACTCTGCGAACATGCTCCAGAATCTGAAGAGAAGCAGCGGCAGCACCTGTACGGTCATCACCTATACCGACCGCAAAGAGGCGCTGCGCGGTGCCAAGTATGTGATTAATGCCATCCAGGTCGGCGGGTACGATCCTTGCACCATTACAGATTTTGAGGTTCCCAAGAAATACGGCCTGCGTCAGACCATTGCGGACACGGTAGGCATCGGCGGGATCTTCCGCAATCTGCGCACCATTCCGGTTATGCTGGATTTCGCAGCCGATATCCGTGAGGTCTGCCCGGATGCGCTGTTCCTGAACTATACGAACCCGATGGCAGTTCTGACGAATGTCATGAACACCTACGGCGGCGTGAATACCATCGGACTCTGCCACAGCGTACAGCAATGTATCCCTGGATTATTCGATCACCTGGGGATCGACCAGACAGGAGTACAGGCCAAGATCGCCGGCATCAACCACATGGCCTGGCTGCTTGAGGTCACCAAAGACGGCAAGGATCTGTACCCGGAGATCAAACGCCGTGCCGCCGAGAAGCAGCTTGAGCCTCACCACGACATGGTCCGCTATGAGATGATGCTGAAATTCGGTTACTATATTACAGAATCCTCCGAGCATAATGCTGAATACCATCCGTATTTCATCAAAAGAAACTATCCTGAGCTGATCGAACGGTTCCAGATTCCACTGGATGAATATCCGCGCCGCTGCGTGGAACAGATTGAACGCTGGCAGCAGATGCGCGGGGAGCTGGTGAACAATCAGGAGCTGAAGCATGAGCGTTCGCATGAGTATGCCTCTTATATTCTGGAAGCCATGGAGACCAATGTGCCGTTCAAGATTGGCGGGAATGTAATGAATACCGGGTTGATCACCAATCTGCCCACAGAAGCCTGTGTCGAGGTCCCTTGTCTGGTGGACAGCAGCGGTGTGACTCCAACCTTCGTAGGCGACCTGCCTCCGCAATGTGCGGCGCTGAACCGGACCAACATCAATACGCAGCTATTAACCATTGAGGCAGCAATGACTCTCAAGAAGGAGCATATTTATCATGCGGCCATGCTTGACCCTCACACCGCTGCCGAGCTGTCGATGGACGATATCATCAGCATGTGCGATGATCTGATTGCTGCCCATGGTGACTGGCTGCCTAAGTATCAATAGGCGGACGCTGCGTGAACGGACCGTTGTTTGGTTCGCCGTGGTCTCCAGATTTTTTTCATTCCCCTTAGCAGTGAAAATCCGGAGACCAAGGCGAACGCTTCGCTTTTCCGCGGGTCGTTCCGTCCTCTCCGCTGTTTAAGCGGAATACGAAAACACTTTTTCAAAAAAAGAAATCGCCCTTTTGGTAAATGGAGGTACGACCCAACCATTTCAAAAGGAGCGATTTCTTTGTACATTCAATAGTCCATTGACCCTCTTTGCTTGCCAATGGATCTGGAAGGAGAGATTTCATGTGGCCGCAGAAGAGCAGGAAGAACAAGAGAACCAAGGCAAAGATCTGGCTGAACCCGGATCGGGCCCCTGGTCCCCTACACCCATAATAACGGTACTCTTCTGACGGACTTCATGGTTTTTCCGGTCATTATGAACAGACTTCCCCTTAGATTGGTGCTTAACGCTTAAGAACTCCGGTTCTATTTCACATAAATTCTGATCTGATCCGGTGCAGTTCTTGCCAGGACCCGGTACCCTTCTGTAGAAGCAGTTGCCACTCCATTCGCACCTGGAAGACAATAGCCGTTCACTTGACAGGTTCCATCATCGCGGACAAGGAGCTTGCCCATGGTTCCTACAGCCACCCACTCTGGACGATCAATCCGTGGAACATACGTTTGAGAAGGCTTATATTGAGGATTGAGAACGGCCGCGCTCACAGAATACGCAGGGGTTAGAACATTGCCCTTCATGTCTGTAACAGCCTCCACTTCCCGATCTGCATAGATGACCCGGCCCCATTCATCAACTTCGTATTTGCCTTTCCAATGTAAATGACTTGCATCTCCCAGTATAGAAGGTCTTGCACTGATAACACCCAAGATGTATTTATCTGCCGGTGTGGCCTTTCTGACCCGTTCACCCTCTGTGGTCACGAAATAACCCGGTTCTATCGGCAATCCATCCACCGTCTCAAACATTTCGGCGTAATCTGCACCATTTGGAAACACATTACCTTGAAGGTATAAATTTCCGGTAGACCCCTGAAGAACAGCAGCCAGGCCGGAGGTATCAGCATTACCATTGGCTAAATGCCAAGAACCGGGATAAAGTGTCTCTCCATTCGAACCCATAATGTGAGAAAAAATGTGTATTGGTAGAACGACCGTATTATTACCTTCAGCGTGAGAGGATAATGCATCTGCAATGGTGGATAAACCTTCAGTATGCGAAAAAGGTCCATTTGCCTGAGTGAGAGAACCTTCCGCATGTGAGGCATCACCCGAAGCATTCGTTTGATTGCCTTCCGCATGTGAGGCTACACCCGATGCAAGCGTCTGATTGCCTTCCGCATGTGAAGCTACACCCGAAGCAGTCGTTTGAGCACCCTCAGCGTGAGATTGCGTTCCGGAAGCAGTAGTTAAACCTCCCTCAGCGTGGGCAGCGTCATTGATTGCATAAGTGTTGTAGCCTTCCGCATGTGCGGCTGGTGCTGATGCAAGCGTACCATTCCCTTCGGCATGGGCCGTGTCCAATAGTGCAATGGTCTGGTACCCTTCGGCATGAGCCGCTGAAGCGGCGGCTGTCGTCTCATAACCCTCAGCATGGGAGGCAAAGCCGCTAGCGGTAGTGGAATTCCCTTCTGCATGCGCACAAGACCCGGGAGCATTTTGATTGCATCCTTCATTTGCCATAAGTCATTCCTCCTAATATTCTGTCCTACCCTATAGACTATTGAATATTAGAAGGAATGGACACGGCATATCTCTAGGGTACAACCAACTATTTGTCATATTCCGACACTATATTAACCACAACAACCGCTTCAACCCAAAGTAAGCCATCTGCGGTGATGATGCTCCTGCACTTCAACCGGGGTATCGAAGAAATCGCTCAACACCTCTGACTGCAGGCAGTTCACAGTCTCATCTCCTTTATATATTTCTCCGTTCTTTACCAGCAGCGTATGGGTGAAGCAGGGGGTGATCTCTTCGATGTGGTGCGTCACATACAGCAAGGTAGGCCCGCCCTCCTGCTTCGTGATTTTCTCAATCATCTGCAGCAGCTGTTCGCGGGCGAAAATATCCAGTCCCGTGCAGGGCTCATCCAGAATCAGCAGCTCCGGATTGGCGATTAGCGCGCGTGCGATGAGGATTTTCTGACGTTGTCCTTGCGATAAGGTATCATAAGTACGGGCAGCCAGGACGGAACAATCCAGAAATTCCATCAGCTCCTCCGCCTGCTTCAGATCTTCTTCATCCGTCTTGTCATATAGCCCGATCGTCGCAAATTTACCGCTGAGGATGATGTTGAGTGCGGTCTGATGGCCGTACAGCTTTTGCTGCAGGGAGGTGCTGACCCAGCCGATCCGTTTGCGCAGCTCCCGCAGATCGACATCGCCGAAGCGGTGGCCTAATACCTCCACCTCCCCCTCCGTGGGCCAGATATAGCCGTTCACCACATTCAGCATGGTCGTCTTGCCGGACCCGTTCAAACCGACAATACACCAATGCTCCCCTTGTTGTACCTTCCAATTCATATCGCGCAAGATCATGGTCTTGTCACGCCGCCACGATACATGTTCAAGTGATATAATCATGTTCGGCTCCCCTCCTTCTCTCATTCTAGTATATTTCAATATACCCTTCGGTTCCATGCACACGGATGCGCTGCCCGTCCTGAATCAGCTTGGTCGCATCCGCCACCCCAACCACTGCCGGTATGCCATATTCCCGTGCGATTACGGAGCCATGTGTCATCAGTCCCCCGACCTCGGTGACCAGGCCTTTAATAGAGACGAACAAGGGGGTCCAGCTCGGGTCAGTAAATGAGGTAACTAATATATCCCCTTCTTCCAGGTCAGCCTCCTCCATCTTGAGGATCACCCGGGCCCGTCCTTCTACCACACCGGAGGAAACAGGCAGACCGGCCAGCGCTCCAGACGGCAGATGCTCCCTTTTGTACCGGCCGGAGAGGATCTCACCGTCAGAGGTTATTACACGCGGGGGAGTGAGCTTTTGATATCCATGGAATTCGTCTTTACGTGTGCGGATGAGCTGATCATCGAGCGAACTTGTGCGGACAGCTTCCTCCAGCTCTTCAAAATAGAGATAGAATATATCCTCCCGCTCACGGATAACCCCTGCTTGGACCAGCCGCTCCGCTTCCTTCAGCATCGCCTGCTTGTATACCATGTAACGGTTAATATAGCCGTATTTGGGATATTCCCGGTAACCGATGAAATTGCGGACCAGGTCAATATTCTGCTTGGTCTCCCGGGCTTTATGGTCACCATCCGGTAACTGCTTCAAGCGGGCCAGCAGCTCTTGTTCCTTATTCCAGGCTTCCTGCCGTCCCTGCTCAAATCTCTGCTTGCCGGCATTAGGCCCGAAGTTTCTGATATTCCCAAGAATCAGAGGGAGCAGCATGGAAGGCTTCTCGCTCCAGCGGGGTCTGGTGATATCAATTTCCCCTGTACAGCGCATTCCGTATCTGTCCAGGTAGTCTGTCAGAGCATCGTAGGCTTCTTGTCCGCCTTCTAACGTACACAGTCCGGCCAGGAAATCATCCCCTTGTGCCTGCTGTAGATAATCTACAACCTGCGGACAGGGACGAATCACATCGGCGACATCCAGCAGCGCCAGGCCCATTTCAGAAGTGATATTGTTCTGTACAGACTGCGACAGCGTATCTGCGGCGTTAATCTCACCCAACCACTCGTTCAGATGATCATTGATCCAGGACGAAGCATCCATTGCTGCCATGAACACCGCTGTACTCTGCGGATTGAATAGAACCCTCTTCAGCTCCTGGATATCCTCCCGGATAAACTCGAATAACGCTGAGCCTGATTTCGTTCGGATGCTCTGTTTCAGCGCTTCTACCGATGCTTCGCAGCTCTTAATCAACTCCGTAACGATGGCCGGATCGCCTCCGGCAGGGACTTGTTCTGCGGGGGACGGCTTGGCTGTATTGTTTTGGTTAGGAGCAGGCGGCTGTTCAGCAGCCGGGGGAGCAGGGATGAAATCATCCCGTCCGATGATCGTCAGAAGCGCGTCTTTGACCAGCGGATCGGATTTGCCAAGCGTATCAATGATCGTATTTCTGGCCGGTGAAGCCAAGTGGGAGGTGATATCGACAAACAGCCGTCCGCCGGCTTTGCGCATGGTAGCAGGAGTAATCATCAGGTAAAATGACAAGCCCAGCGGCTTCATGGCATCTGTCATCATTTGCGCGTGACCTACGGATAGATACGCACGGTTCTCCTGATCACTAGACTCAGGGATGGGGAATAACGTTGTGATCGGCCGGCTCTGGACGATATAAAAGGTGTCATCAGCCAAACACCATTCGATGTCCTGGGGGGACCCGAAATTAGCTTCTATTTGTCTCCCGATACGTGCGAGCTGTAAAATCTGTGGTTCCGAAAGAGTCTGAGCCTCTTGCTGATCGGGACCGAGCAGGCGGGTTTCTGTGCCGCCTCCCGGGATACCGTAGATCGCCAGTTTTTTGGCCGCTATCCGCTTCTCGACGATTTCCCCGTTCTGCACCTTATAACCATCCGCAGTGACCAAGCCTGAGACTAGTGCCTCCCCAAGACCATAGCTGGCGTCGATAGACAGCAGCTTGCGGTTATTCGTAACCGGATCTGCAGTGAACAGAATCCCCGAAGCCTGCGGGAAGATCATTGTTTGAATAATTACGGATAAGTAGACCTGTCTGTGGTCAAAACCATTCTGCATCCGGTAGATTACCGCACGGTCCGTGAACAGCGACGCCCAGCATTTGCGGATATGCTCAAGGATGGCGTCCAGCCCGATAATATTCAGATACGTATCTTGTTGACCGGCAAAAGAGGCCTGCGGCAGATCCTCGGCAGTGGCACTGGAGCGCACGGCATACGCCTGATCGTCCCCAAGCCGGGAGAGATGACGGGTCACCGCTGCCACCACTCCGGGAGGAATCACCGTTTCAGTAAGAGTCTGGCGGATCGCTCTGCTGATCTCCCCTATTTGCGTCCGGTCATCTGCTTGCAGCAGGGTTAACCGTTCCAGCAGAGCATGATACGTTTCATTATGCCGGATAGCTTCCAGATAGCCCTCAGTAGTAACACAGAATCCTTCAGGTACATGGATGCCTTCCATCCTGGACAACTTGCTCAGATTTAGCCCTTTGCCGCCAACCTGTGACAGTGGTGTATGGTCCATTTCCTCCAAACCGAGAACCAGTGAACGCATTCCTATCTCCCCTGACCTATTAAAATGAGAAAAAAATTTGACAATGAGCTTGGCAGCATGTTATATTGGTAATATAAGATAACATTTCTGTGCTCATTAACTAAAATCGTAATCGGAATTGATTATATCACTGTGTATGTACATATGCAATATGAAAGAACCTGGGCCTATGGCCCAGGTTCTTTTTTGAGCGAAAACATTAATTATTTCGTCCATAGTAAAGCTTCAGGTTGGTGACATCCACCAGATACAGGATATCTATGCCCTTCGGACTGCGGTCTACCGCAAGGCGCTCGATCGGGATACACGGTGCAAGTGAGGTTTCAGCCCAGCCCCCGCCGGTGTTTACCGCCATGAACGCCCGGTCGGTTCCGCTGCTTTTGACGTAGTAGATTCTTGCAGCCGTACCAGCCCAGGTCACATCAATGGCGGCATTGGTGGGAGCGGCGTTATAGACTGTCTCCCGGGTCCAGCCTCCTGCACCATAAGTGGCCTGCTTCACCGCGAAGCTGGTGCTGCCCTCCTCGCGGTAACGGTAAGCAATCACGGGACGGCCCGCAGCATCAAGCGTCATCTTGGCGCTCTGGACGCCTGGACCTCCGGGGTCACTTCCGCTCTGCACATAGGCCTCGCTTGGAGCCATAGGCTGTACAATATCCGCCGTAGTCAGGGAGACCGGCGCTGATACTGGAGTACCGTCCGCCTTGCTGAACACACCGGTGGCCGGGCTGTATTTCAGATAGGACAACTGGTGGCGCAGCGGACTGGCGGCGAAATACGCCCACTCGAACAGGATATGCAGATCTCCGTTAGCGTCAAAGACCAGATCGTCCGGATAGACAGACCGGTTCAGGTGAGCCGCAATCACCTTGACCTGAGTCCAGACAGAATCGGCATTATTCCAGCGGAATAGAACAGCCTCTCTTTTGCCTGCCGGATCTTTGTCCGTGCGCACCAGCAGATACAAATCTCCGTTCGGAGCAGTTGTCACTACCGGATAGGTCACCGTTATATCTGCGGGTAGCTCATCCGAGTGATTCTGGGGAATTCCGCCGACGGAATCCGAGCGGTAATACCTCCAGGCATTGCTGTGCATGGAAGCAAATACATGGAACCGTCCGCTCCCGTCTCTAGCCATTGAGGGCTGGTTATGGCCGAGATCATCCGGATATTCCGCAGGAATTGTACCGTCCATAAGCGGAAGCTTGCTCCAGATTCCGTCATTGTCTCTTCTTGCAATAGCAATGGTATGCTTGCCGGGTATAGCTCCCGGGGCGTTATAGGCCATATAAGCATACTCGAAGCCAAGCCCATAAGTGGCGATAGGGGACCACCATCCGGCCTGATTACTGGAGTCCATCGGAAAAGGCACTTCCTCCAGTACCGCAGCAGCACTCCCGGTTCCCGCCGGCAGCAGGGTTAACAGCAGGGTCATAACGAGACCCAGCGTCCATTTTCTGTTCTTTTTCAAAGCTTACGCCTCCCTTAGATCACTACTTCTTGATCGTGATGTAAACGCATTCACAACGATTCGGCACCGCCCCTCCTTCTATCAGATTCACTATGTTGCTGGCCCAACAATAGCATGCAGCCCGGAGGAATGTTACTGTATTATTGCAAGATTACTGTATAGTCCAAGGAGTGATTGATATGCCCCAAGAAGATAATTTTCAATATGTTCATATTGTTTTTAGTCTCTCTGACGCCGGTTCCTTAAAAGTAGCGCTTAGTACCATTGGTGTGCGGGAGTTATGCGAAGTCCTGTCCTTCAATGAATTGTTTTCAGTCGGCCCAATATCCAGCATAGATACGGCAACAGGACAGCAGAATAGGCATCTTTGGATGATGGAGCATGATAAGGACTATAGCTTTTATCTACATCACAACCAGGAGCATACGCTTGCTAATATGGTACAAGCAGTAAGGAGTATTCCCGGGCATATACCGATAGTCATTTGGTGTGCAGATAACGCGCATGATCAAACAGGTCTGCGGTTCGTATTACATCTGCTGCGGGAGCGGAAAGAACGGGTTCATATCGCCAATGTAACGGAGCTTTATTATACAGCGGGGTTGCATAGTACAGAAGGGAACCTTCCCTATTATCGAGGCGCAATCGGTCAAGAGCAGTTTCTGTCCATTGTAAAAAACCATTATCAAGGACTTCCTCTTGATAATGGCTTAAGAAGCATGTATGAAGCGGAGTGGCTGAGGCTATCGGAAGACCATCATGTGCTGCGCTTGTGGGAAGAATCCACTGTTATCGGCCGGGAGGAAACTGCGCTGGATGAGGTCATCCTGCGGGCCGTCAGGGAGCTGGAGCAGGAGCAAGACGAGCACGGGTATATCAATGCCGCGAGTGTCTTTATTAGAGTATTCAAGAGTTCGCTGCAATTCGTGGGAGAAGCTTTTGTGACTTATAGAATTTGGATGCTGGTGAACCAAGGCGACTTAGCGTTCAGAGGATTACCGTGGGCTTTGCACCAGTTCTCGCTTCGCCTTGGTCTCCCACAGCGATTGTAACAACGGTCCGTTCAAGCAGCGTCCACCCGAGCGCTAAGGTTGATACTGCTTACTATTTAAAATGCACCGAACCGGCTGCCGGCTGCTACACCCTTAGGAGAGATCTGTTCAATCTCTGCCAAATCTTCTGCGGTTAGCATCACTTGCAGCGCACCTATATTCTCTTGCACGCGCTCCAAACGCTTGGTTCCCGGAATCGGAACGATCTGCTCACCTTGTGCCAGGAGCCAGGCCAGACTCAGCTGCGCGGGTGTGCAGCCTTTACGGACGGCCATTTGCTCGATCAGGGAGACGACTTCAATATTCTTCGTAAAGTTCTCGCCTTGGAACCTCGGGTAATAACGCCGGTAATCATCTTCCGGCAGATCCTCGAACTTCCTGATCTGTCCGGTTAGAAACCCGCGGCCAAGCGGGCTATAAGGGACCAGACCGATACGCAATTCCTGCAGAACGGGGAGAATCTCGTCCTCCACTTCCCTGCTCCACAGGGAGTATTCGGTTTCGACGGCACTAACCGGATGCACCGCATGTGCCCGGCGGATGATATCGGCGGGTGCCTCCGACAGCCCGATATAGCGGATTTTCCCTTGCTTCACCAGATCAGAGAGCGTGCCGACCGTGTCCTCAATGGGGGTATTCGGATCGGGCCGGTGCTGGTAATAGAGATCAATATAATCCAAGCCCAGGCTGTAGAGACTGGCATCAACGGATTTTTTGATATAGGCAGGAGTTCCTGTGGGTCCTTGACCATGCGTAATACCAAATTTGCTGGCGATCACGGCCTGATCCCGGCGCCCCTTGAGCGCACGCCCGACAAGCTTTTCGTTCCCCCCGAACCGTCCGAGGAGGTATTCCTCCCCATAAATGTCCGCTGTGTCAAACATCGTCACGCCCGCATCCAGCGCCCCTTGAAGGGTACGTACCGATTCCTCGTTGTCCGACATCATCATCGTTCCGAGGCCGAGGGCCGACACTTCAAGTCCTTCGCTCCCCAGCTTTCTTTGTTGCAGCATATGGTTTCCTCTTTTCAAGTATTTAGAATCAGTTGATATGGGTCTATTCTAATCCATCTATACCAGGGCAACCACACAACGCTTTTACTAGTAAAAATATTACCTGTCAGCATTCCCCTCCAGAACCGGTGTGTAGACGCAGATGTGAATGTCCGGACTGCCGGACAGATCAAGCAAGGAGTTGATATCATAAGTAACGTACTTAGGGATATCCAAAGACTGTAGCGTAATACGCTGTACTTTTTTGAGCTGTATATCGTATGACTTCCAGATTTGATTAAATTCCCTGCTGCTCCCGGTCAGCTCCTTCACCGTCTCCTCATACCAGGGGTCTCCCTTGTGTTTATCATAATACGTTCTGAAGACAGAAACCGCATAGCTTGAGAACTCTTCTATATTGACGATGCGGCGGCGTATATCCATGTTGTTAAATAACAAACGGATGAAATAACGGTCTTCGGCAGCAATGGATGCAAAATCAGCGATCATCTCTCCCGCGGCCTCGTTCCAGGCGAGAATCTCTGACCTCTCATTGGTGATATAGGAAGGATATTCGATCTGATCAATGATCAGCTGCATCTGCGGATTCACGAAATCCGGGGCGGCAAGAGGCAGAGGAGGATTCGAGGTATGCGGATTCCATAACTCAAACAGATGATTTTTCTCGTCCGCTGATAATTGCAGCGCTTCGGCGATACTTTGCATCACTTCCCTGGATGCTGTTAATTCCCGGCCCTGCTCCAGCCACGTATAGTAGGTAACACTTACGCCTGCGAGCAGCGAGACTTCCTCCCGGCGTAGTCCAGGTGTCTTGCGCTGCCCATTGTGAATGCTTAGGCCCACATCCTTGGGAGATAGCCGTTCTCTGCGTGATTTCAGGAACGCCCCCAGTGTTTTGGCCTTGTGGCTGACTAACATCTTATGATCACCATCCGGATTATTGTTCATTTCATATACAACTCGACCAGCTTGTAACAACGGTCCTTTGTTACGCCTGCCAGCGTAGCCGCGTACTCCAATCCCTCCATAGTGCCGCCTTTATATTGAGCTGCAGCCTTGGCGGCGGTCTCATCCCGTTCCTTAATCCAGCTGAGCTGTTCTTTTTTCAATGCGGCCATATCGGTTTCGGAGAGCTGCTGCTTGAGCACCTGATAAATTTCGTTCAGCGCCTTGTCCCACCGCTCATGCTCCTTGGAGGCGGCCTCCTTCATATCTGCCGTTATGCCGCTGTCCGACAGTGCCTTCAGATCACTTAGGCCCTCTTCAATCTTATCCAGCTTGTCAAAATACGCCTGCCGCTGTGACTCCTCCGCCTCCGGAGTGGCCTTGGGGGTAGCTTCCGGTGCGGCTGTTGACGCAGGGATCTGCGCAGTCGGAGCCTGTGTCGGTTCCGTTGTCGGCGTAGTCTCCGGTGTAGCCTGCGGCGTTGTGTCCGGTGAGGCCGCTATGGCCTGTCCGGTCTCCACAGGGGTTGCTGCGTCTCCATTAGTAGACTCATTATTCCCGCAGCCTGCCAGTAGCAGACTGGAGATTAGCATCGTAGTTAGAATCGCTTGTCTCATAAGTCCTCATCCTGTCATTGGGTTATAGTCGAAATTCATTTGCTCTATAAGACGCACTTAAGTTTTAAACTTGAAGCTTCATCGTCACTGCGGTGAACATTTGGACTTCCGGCCGCTGTTGTCAGCAGATTTCTTGATTTAATCCGCTCTTCGCGGGTGAAATCCGCTGACAAAGGCGGTCGCTACCGCTCCTCCAGTTCCAAATTTCCCCTCCGCTTCTTTTGCTTTTTGTTTATTTCTTTAGTGCTTCTTAAAATAGTTAAAACACCTTCTTCAGAGTAATTACCTGAATTCGCTGTTTTGGAATCAAGACATTTCTGCTTGACAGCTGTTTGTGATCGCAGTAGTATTTTAAAATACTCCTACGGTATTCGAAGGATAAATTACAGTAAAGGAGCCCCATCCATGATTGAAGCATTACGCAAGCTAGGCTTATCCGATCTGGAAGCCCGCTGCTATCTGGCACTCCACGGCCAGCCTCCCTCCTCTGGCTACGAGGTAGCGAAGCAAGTGTCCGTCTCGCGTTCCAACGTATACGGCGCGCTGCGCAGCCTGGTAGACAAAGGGGTCTGCCGGACCTGCGAAGGCGAGCCTGTTACGTACGCAGCCATTCCGGTGGGACAGGTAGTCAAGCTGCTTCAGGCTGACTTCGAGCGAACGGCCCGCCTGCTGGAGAATGAGCTGGCGACTCTGCCGGTGACACCGCCCTTCTTCAGTAACTGGAAGGGAGACCCGCAAGTGGACCTGGCGATCCGCCGCCTTGCTGCCAATGCCCAAGAGGAGATTCTGGTGGATCTGTGGGCCGAGGATCTGCACAGGGTAGAGGAAGCCCTGCTTGCTGCCGAGCACCGGGGCATCGCTGTTCATCTGATGGTGATCGGGGAGGTGCCCACAGAGCTGAAGCGCGTCATTATACATAGCGTACCACCTGGAACCCCGCCTAAATCCCGGAATTTCTCGATCCTGCTGGATAAGGAGATCTCTCTTCTGGGAAGCTTCAACCGGCATTCCCAAGCCTCGGCGCTGGAGAGCAACCATCCGGCGGTACTGGACGCTCTTCAGACTTCCTATTACCACGATGTTGTTATGATGCGGATTGAGCAAGATTTCGCGGGAGCACTGGAAGACCGCTACGGTAAGAACTACGCTTTGATCCGCCGGGAACACCCGGAGATGCTCTCCAGGAAGCTGGAGACAGAACCTGAACTCTGAAAGGATGAATTCCCATGACAGAACCCGGATCATCCGTGCTGCATAACCGCTCGTTCCTGCGCTTATGGATCGCGCGGATTTTCTCGACCAGCGCCTTTCAGATGCTGTCCGTTGCCATCGGCTGGCAGATGTATGCCCTGACGGACAGTGCCTTCCAGCTTGGTCTGGTCGGCCTGGCCCAATTCCTGCCTATGCTGCTGTTGACGCTGCCTGCCGGACAGACGGCGGACCGTTATGACCGCCGCACCATCGTCTTTCTCTGTCAGCTGATAGAGAGCCTCGTCGTTCTGCTGCTCGTTATCGGCAGTATAGAGGGCTGGCTCGGCTCGGTTCATCTGCTGGCGGCAGCAGCCGTTCTTGGCGCGTGCCGCACCTTCGAGAGCCCGGCCTCAGCGGCGCTTGTGCCGGACATTGTGGACCGTGAGCAGTTGCCGAAGGCGGCAGCCTGGTCCGCATCCGCAATGCAGACGGCGATGATCATCGGCCCGTCGCTCGGAGGTGTCCTCGTTATCTGGGGAACTGCCGCCGCCTACACGGCATCCCTCGTCGCTCTGCTGGTATCCACGGTCCTGATCTTCTTCGTGAAGACGGTCCATTTCGTGAAGAAGCTGGACGCGGTCAGCATGGACACCTTCCTCAGCGGCTTGCGGTTTGTATTCGCCCGCCGGATTATTCTCGGCACCATCTCGCTGGACCTGTTCGCTGTGCTGCTGGGCGGCGCCACTGCCCTGCTGCCGATATTTGCCGAAGATATTCTGAAGACCGGCTCACTTGGCCTCGGTCTGCTCCGTACCGCACCGGCAGTTGGGGCCATCATCGTCTCGCTGATCCTGACCCGGTATTCGGTGGAACGGGCTATCGGGAAGACGCTGTTCGCCTCGCTCATCGTGTTCGCGCTGGCGACGATTCTCTTCGGCCTCTCCCACAGCTTCTGGCTGTCTCTCTTCGCGCTGTTCCTGATCGGAGCCTCCGATGTAGTAAGTGTCGTCATCCGTTCGACACTCGTCCAGGTCAACACGCCGCCGGAGATGCAGGGCCGTGTGAACGCGGTCAATTCACTGTTCATCGGCACCTCGAACCAGCTTGGTGAATTCGAGTCGGGGACGATGGCCGGGCTGGTCGGTGCCGTGCCTGCTACGGTGATCGGCGGACTGGGCACCCTGATCATCTCTGTGATCTGGATGTACTGGCTTTTCCCCGTTCTCCGCACGCAGAAGACCTTTACAGCGGAGGAAATCTAGGAAGCAGCGGATAACCTTAATCATGGTTGATGATGCACATAGCGAAATAGGGCTTGCCATCCGGCAGCCCCATTTTGCTGTACACAGGAGGTGATACACGCTCAGCAACCCGCGAGCCTCCGGCGAACTTAATACTCTCCCTTGATTACAAAAAACGATCCCCGGATGGTTCCGGCCAGCTTGGACTTCTGTCTGGCGAACTTGAATTTTGTCTCCAGCTCCTTGGGAACCTCCATCCCCTCGGAGAGCTTGAACCCGACCGCCCGCTTCTTGGGGTCATCCACCGTGTACATGACGTTAACCGCCAGGCCATCCTCATAAAAGACGTAGGCGAACCGGATATTCTCCACTTGAAAGCGCGACGTCTCCAGCGGTCTGGCCGCGAATTCCAGGCCGCGCTCTTTGCTTAGAATCCCGTTCACATAATCCAGGGTCTCCTGGCTTTCGGCAGCCGGGATCACTGTGAATTCATGCTTGTATTTATTCATGAAGTAACGTGCTTCATTCGCACGCAGCCCGGCAAGGGCCTCAGCCACAGGTGATGTTTCCAGCCCTACTACAGATACCTCTTTGAAATCTACCACATACGACATTTCGTCCCTCCGTACGGTTCACATTATTTTTTGACTACAGGAATCCACATCTCACCATAAACCAAGCCATCCCGCTGCCCCATCTCCACAGCCGCATTGGGCCCGCCGACGTAGGCGAACGCTTCCGCTTCCGGCAAGGCCTGTCCAAAGGCCAGACCTGTCAGAGTATTGCTTAATTCCTCAGACGTCTGCGCTTCTCCGGCAACCACCAGGTATTCCCCTTTGGGGAATTGGATCACTCTGGCTTCTTCCGGTGCTGGTGTTCCAGCTCCTGCCATAACACCGGCATAATGCATCATCTTGCCGTTAACCGCTTCATTCACTACGAACACATACTCATTCGCCGCGATTCCTTTTAGATAGCTAAGTCTGCCATCTTCAGTAACCGCCTGCCAAAAATCCGATTTCTCCTTATGAATCCCGGCATAGTCTGTGTAACTGCTCTTAAGCTCAGTTCCCAGACCTATCACGGTAAAGCTGTCTTTCTCTGCAATGGTATACACTGCCATAGTTAGCACCTTCCTTGGTATAAGTTTTGTCTTCTGTACTTCCTATGAATATGATAACCTTAAACCATGTCAAAAAATGAACCTGTTTAGGAGCGCCTATGAAAAAAGTGGAACGGATTAATATCATCATGCGGTACATTAACAATCGTGCCCACTTTACCTTGTCTGAAATCATGCGGGAATTCCATATCTCACGTTCCACAGCGATCCGGGATATCCGGGAAATCGAGGCTCTGGGCATGCCGCTGGTCGCTGAGGTAGGCAGGGATGGCGGGTATTTCGTCATGCGCAACTCTGTCCTTCCCGTTGTGCGGTTCACTGACAGTGAGCTTAAAGCGCTTTTTATCGCCTTCATGGCTACACGGAATGCACAGCTTCCTTATCTCAAGAGCCGGCAGTCTTTAGGGGAGAAATTACTCGGCCTGATCTCGGAGAACCAGCAGGAGGACCTGTTTCTATTGAATCAAATCCTGTTGTTTGAGGGCACGAACCCTTATAATCCCGACCTGCTCGATCTCTCTGACCTCCCTCATCCCATGCTGGAACAATTGATTCAGCTTCTGCTTCAGGACCGCTACATGTGCATTACGGTTGAACAAGACCGTGAACTGCGGACCTATCCTATCTATTTGCTGCACCTGTACCGTGAGAAAAGTGTCTGGCTTATTGAAGGCTTTGACCTGAATGAAGAAACGAAGCAGGTGTATCCTGTCGATCAGCTTACAGCTGTTATCCCCTATCCGGTCAAAAAGAGATTAAGCCCCAAAAAGATTATGGACAAGCTGAGCAAGCAGGCAAAAGCAATCAATCTGGTCCTTGAGCTTGGTCCGCTAGCCATCACCCAATTCAAGAAATACCATCCCTTCAAAACGGCCATTTCCTATACCGATCCTTATCAGACCTCGGCCCTGCTGGAGACCTTCGTCGATCCGGCGAAGCCGGATGAAGTGAGCGGCATGATGAATTGGCTGCTGTTCCTGGGCGGGGACGTCAAGGTCAGAGACATGCCCGCAGAAATGCGGCAAGGGCTGCAAGAGCGGTTGCGGTTGTTTACAACCTGACATTGTTTCCTCCGGACTCTATACAACCTGTCTAAAAGAGTTTAATATTCTCAATAGTTAACTGCAAAAGGAGACGCTAAGAACATGCTGGATTCAAACACAATGAAGCTATTAGAAAAAACACTGAGCGCCAGTATCAGCAATAAGGAAATTGCCGGTGCGAATTTCATGGTGATCAAGGACGGGAAAGAAATCCTGTATCAAGAGGATGGCTATGCTGACATCGAAGAGGGACGTCCAATGTCCAGAGATTCGATTGTCCGGTTGTATTCTATGACGAAACCGGTTACAGCCACGGCCGTAATGCTGCTGCTGGAGCGCGGAGAGATTGATCTGTTCGATCCGGTCAGCCGGTATATTCCGGGATTCAAGCATCAGAGGGTTGAGAAAGATGGAGAACTCGTTCCAGCGGGACGGGAGATTGCCCTGTTGGATCTGCTGAACATGACCTCGGGGCTGGTCTACGGAGGAACAGACAAGGCGGGGCAGCATACAGAGGCGTTGTTCCGGGAGCTGGACGGCCGTCTGCACGGCGGTCATCCGATGAGTACTCTGGAATTCGCGAACCGTCTGGGCGAAGGCCCGCTCTCATTCGAGCCGGGAACCTCCTGGCAATACGGCACTTCCGCAGATGTCCTTGGTGCGGTGGTGGAAGCGGTTAGCGGTATGCGCTACGGGGAATTCCTGCAACAGGAAATCTTCGGTCCGCTGCAAATGAATGATACCGGCTTCTGGCTGCCGGAGGACAAAAGAAACCGCTTGGCCCGAGTCTACCAGGATGACGGCGCAGGCGGCTTGAAGCGGTATACAGAGAATCATCTGGGTATCTGTCATCACATGGATAAAGAACCCGCCTACGAATCAGGCGGAGCCGGTCTGGTCTCCACCATTGAGGATGCCGCCAATTTCACAACGATGCTGATGAATCAGGGCAGTCATAACGGCATTCAGCTGCTCCGGCCCAGAACCGTCCAATATATGACCTCGGCGCATCTAACCGCTTGGCAGCAGAAAGGGTTCGATCCGTGGCATTCCCTCCAGGGCTACAGCTATGGCAACCAGATGCGGATCATGACTAATCCCGGCCTGGCCGGAGGACTCGGCGGCGCTGGTGAATACGGCTGGGACGGCTGGCTGGGGGCTTATTTTGCCAATAGTCCGCAAGACGGTCTGACCATCCTGTTCATGATTCAGAAGAAGGACGCCGGAACCCTGCCCATTACCCGCAAGCTGCGCAATATCGTGTTCAGCAGCTTATAAGCGGCGGTCATAACTTGTAGAGCACACCAATAGAGGGTTCAGTTCTGATCCGGGATACTGGACAAGAACTGAACCCTTGTGTAGTTACAGGTGTATTGTCACAGGGTCCCGCTGGCGTCACCACTTGGCGTTGGCCCTGTTCGCGGCAATGACTTCAAGAAAACGGTCAGGGAAGTTGGTATACACTCCATCTACTCCCCAGGAATAGGCTTTATCCATGTTGAGCTGGTAATTCACCGTGTAAGGCATAAGCTTCAGTCCCGCTCGCTTCACCTGTGCCACATAAGCTGCGCTGATCCCCTGGAAATTCGGACTGATCCCGACAGCGTAAGTCTTCACCTTGGTCAGATAGGCTTGGGTAACCCTTGTGGCCGTATAATCATTCCATACAAGCTGGTAGAGCGGAATGTCCGGGTTGATGGAATGAAACCTCTGTAGACTGGATGCGCTGAAGGAATGGATGGATACTACAGATTCCAGTTTGTATTTTGTAATAGAATCATTCAATATCACTTCGATATTCTTCGGAAGCGGCTCCTTGATTTCGATCACATAGTTCATGTTGCTGCCGAAGGTGTCGAAGACCTCTTCAAGCGTGGGAACGGTAATACCTGCGTAGAGATCTCTCGCAAACATCGGGTACGCCTTATTGAACCATGACCCTGCGTCAAGCTGTTTGATCTGCTCCAAGGTCATATTCTTCACATAACCTGTACCGTTTGTGGTCCGGTTGGCCCTCTCATCATGAATCACGACAGGAACCAGATCCCGGGTCAGCTGGATGTCCAGCTCAATCGAGTCGGACTTCATCTCATGCGCCAGCTCGAAGGCAGGTATAGTGTTCTCGGGGGCATACCCGGACGCGCCGCGATGGGCAATCGTATATACTTTGTCCGCCGGAGTAATAATCTGCTTCACCTTCACCCGGATTACTGGAGAATAGGCATACAGCGTGGAGAACAAACAAATAATAGTCAATACATGTAATCCGATAAAATAAGCCTTATGTCTGAATATCCTCATCATGCTGCTGTCCCCATTTATGTGTGATTATAAAAAGCTCAAGAGAAAAGAACTGGAAAGCGTAATCGTCACTGCGGTGAACATTTGGACTTCCGGCCGCTGTTGTCCCCAGATTTCTTGATTTAAACCGCTGTTGGCAGTAGAAATCCGGAGGCGGTCGCTACCGCTCCTACAGTTCCGAATTTTCCCTCCGCTCCTTCTCGCTTTTCATTATTCTCTGAGAGCTTTTATATAGCGTGTAACCGCATTATATCCATGAAATACCATATCTGCATAATATCCCCCTTCCTGCAAACCCAGACCCTGCCCGGTCAATTATTCTCAAGTCTATCTATCGTATCAGACCTATGTCGCGTAAACAATCCATTGTTCTCGTACCTGAACTAAATACCTGCAGCCGCCATCCAGGCTAGCACACTCTCTCCTCTCGCTTGGTATTCGGAGCAGGAGGAGACGCTCGCTTTTCAGGCCGAAAAAGGCTTACTCTACGGATGGAAAATACCTCCGCAGAGTAAGCCCCAAGGCTGGTACAGATGATAGTAACCGCTACGCCTGCATACTTGCCAGTTCAGCAGAAATCCGCTTCCTGGCCGCATCCACCACGCTAAAATCAATTGCTGCGATATAAATTTTCTTTAATTCGTCCCGGTGCACCTTGGCCTCTGCCAATGCGGCTATCGCCGTTTTCATTGTGGCCTTATATTGTGTGCTTACTTCCTCTAGCGGCCCGGCGAGTCGCTCATCCGTTCCCGGTGCTACAACAGCTTCATACGTATCAACGATTACGTCTCCCTCCCGCTCCGGGTAATATTCATGCGGGCTGGTGCTGTCAAAGATCGCAAAATCAAGCTCACGCACAATGACCATATCCAGACTGTGGGGATCGAATCCGCAATGATAGATTTCCGTATCAAAGCCCCTCTTCTCCGCCTCGGAGGCGATTGTGCGGAGTATGGTTGATTTGCCTGTTCCGGCCCGGCCTTTGAGGAAGAAGCGTCTCCACAGCCCTTCGGTCAAATTAGGTACAAAGTCGACCGATCCTGCCGGCGTTGCTGCGCCCAGAAACCGGTGCTTGACGTCAGCACTTCTCTGTAGATGCGCTTCGCCAAACAGCTGTTCCAGCATCAGGGCCGTTAATTGATCCGCCCGGCCGAAGTCCATATGCTCGAAGTAAATCTTTTCCCATTCGTCATGAATGTTCAGGGCCTCCGCAAACCTGCTGTACGCTGCCGCATAGGCATCAGCAGCCTTCCGGTTAAGCTCCTCAATGATCTCCCTTTGGCTGATCAGCGCTGCCGAGTCCCACACTTCTCCCAGGTTCACGTATTTCCGGGCCGCTCCGGGAGCCTTAGGCTCGATCACATGGGGCGCAGTCCCGTCAACAATGCTCACGCCAAGCGCCGGTATAATAACCCCGTCAATGGAATCCTTATCGGATGAACAATGGATCAGCTCAATATCGTAACCCCGCTCCGCCCATTCCGTGCCGATTGCATTCATCAGGGAGGATTTTCCGGTACCGGGACCGCCTTTCAAGATGAAGATCCGCCGGAGCCCTTGAAGATTCGATTCGAACAAACTGTAGAAGCCAAGAGCCGTATTGCCGTCTGCAAAATATCTTAAAATTCTCGCAGCCATACACCCACTTCCTTTCCCGTTGTCGCCTGGTAGGCTTATAACCATACAATATGCGTCAGGTATTTGTAAGGTGCCTGGTGCGGGAATGAACATCCAATCCAAGTGAAAGCGGCATCCCCATCATGAAATGATAGACATGCCGCTCATATATCGTCGTCTATAAGCCCATATACTTCTCAACACCTGCCGGGTCGATAAGGACCATCTGCTTGTTGCCGATCAGCTTGATCAGACCACTGTCTTCGAACCTGGAGAACTTCCTGCTGATGGTCTCCCGGGTCACCCCGACATAACTCGCCAGCTCTTCACGGGATAGCGGAAGGTCAATATGAATACGTCCGCCGCGCGGTTTGCCATATTTGTCGCTGAGTTCCATGATCATGTAAGCAATCCGGATCTCGGGGTCTTTGGTCGCCAGACTCTGCGCCAGATTCTCTGTATGGGCGAGTCTTTTGGTTAGACTTTTCAGCAGCCGCAGTGAAATATCGGGATTCTCTGTCATTAACTGCTCCATATCGCTGCGGGTCAGCATACAGATATTGGTTTCTTTCAGCGCGTACGCACTGAAGTTGCTAAGCTCATCACTGTTAAAAATACTGAGTTCCCCGAAAAAATCCCCGTTCGTCAGAATGTGTAAAATCTGTTCCTTCCCTTCGGGAGTGATTTTGGATAACTTCACATGCCCCTGTTGAATAATATACAGCGTATCCGAGGGTGCCCCTTCCAGGATTAACGGCTGCCCCTTGGTGAACTTGCGGTGCTTGATCATCGCGCTGATCCGGGTAAGATCCTCATCGGTCAGCGCGGCAAAAATCGGTACCTTGCGTGTACAAGGTTCTGCGGCGTGCTGGCAGGAATGCTCTTTCATACCGTTCCCCCTGTAATGTGAAATGTGGAGCCTTAAGCCTCTAATGTGCAATCGTGTTCTTCTCTTCTACGGGTACGAAGTGGCTGGTGTCCTCGCCACAGACCGGGCATACCCAATCTTCAGGCAAATCTTCAAAGGCTGTGCCGGCTGCGACATCCTCATCGGGATCGCCTACTGCCGGATTATAGATGTAGCCGCAAGGGGTACAGATGTATTTTTTCATCGTTATCAGCTCCTAATAGGTTATATTTAGTTCAATCTGAACTGGACTTCGGCCATAATATCTGTAATACTCCGGCCGTCAAGCTGAATCCCCGACAGAGAGGTTCCCTGCTCAATAGCAGTCTTGTAGGTCAGGGACGCAGCTGCTCCCTGCCAGGAGATGGCACCGGTAATAATGCTGTTTGTCACAAAGATACGTGTATAGGCACCGTTCTCTTCTCCGCATACTGTCCGGTCGCAGAACCGCTCATCTGTGCCGCCAATGGCGAATAGAGAACTACCGAATGCGTTAAACAAAGTAACCGGAACGGCTCTGCGGTATACCGTCAGAGTGTCTGCCATATTGCTTCCGGCAATTTTGCCCTGTTCAATTGCTCCGCCCCACAGTCCTTCCACCAGACCGCCATACTCGGCAACGTCACCGGCTGCATAAATGTTCGGATCACTGGTCTGCAGATGTTCATTGACAATAATGCCCTGGCCGACCTCAATATTCGAGCCGGTAACAAGGTCCGTATTCGGGACAATGCCAATGGAATAGACCACATGATCGCAGGGGAAGCTGGAGCCGTCCTTCAGTGTGACACCAGTAACAGAATCAGTTCCTTCTATAGAAGACACACCTGCTTGCAGCAGCACCTTCACTCCGGATTGCTCAAGCGTCTCCTTCAGTCTGTTGGAAGAGTAACTGTCCAGTTGTCGGCCCATCAGGGAAGGCGCTGCTTCGACCACAGTCACTGTATATCCCGCTTCGTGAAGCGCCCAGGCCGTCTCAATGCCCTGCACGCCACCGCCAATCACGGTTACGCGGCTGCCGTCCTTCAGGCTGTCTTTCAGCCGGTCTGCATCGGTGAGATCCCGGATCGTATGGACGTTGGCAAGTCCGGCACCTTCGATGGATAATGCGCGGTTCTTCGCTCCCATGCAGAGCAGCAGCTTATGATATTCCACGCACTGACCGTCCTCTGTCTCTACCGTATGCCGCTCCGGGTGAAGGGATTGGATACGGGTTGAGGTCTTAACCGTTATGCGGTTATCGCGGTACCATTTCTCCTTCTTGATCAGTACCTTCTCGCTGTGCAGGTCGGTGAACAGGCCCTTGGTCAGCTTAATCCGGTTATACGGCAGGCCGCTCTCTTCCCCGAGGATCGAGATTTCCGAGTCTGCATCCTGATCGCGGATCGCTTTGGCAGCATGGACGGCGGATACACCGCCACCAACAATTACGTAATGCTTTGTCATGTTAACTTCCTCCTCCCTAGATAGAACTGAGCAGCAGATCCGAGACAAATTCAGTCGCATTCTTAATCTTCTGCACCTTCTCCGGTTCTTTAGGCGAGAATCTGACTCTTACCGGGAACTCCACATGGGTCATGCCGGTGGTTTTAATGACTTCTGAGGTGCTTTGTACGGTCATATTCGTTCCGTTCAGGTAATCCTGAATGACCTCAATGGCTTCTCCGCTCCAGCCGTAAGAGCCAAAGGCGGTACCAAGCTTGCCTTCAAGATTCATATCCTGCATCCCTTTCAGTACTTCCTCCAGGTTGCCGATCATATCTGCATATTTCGTAGAGCTGCCGATGAAGACTGCGTCTGCGGATTCGATGCTGCGCAGGATGTCCGTGGTGCTGCTTTTATCCGCATTCCAGACTTCTGTCTCAATACTGTTCTCCTTCAGGCAATTCTCAATGATCGCGGCCATCTTCTTCGTACTGTTCTTGAGGGTAGTATAGACAATAACAGCCTTCTTGCCCTGGGTGGTCTCACGGCTCATGGTGGCGTACAGCCCAATGAACTTAGGAATGTCCTCGCGGATCAGGAACCCGTGGGAAGGCGCAATCATGCGGATCTCCAGGTCTTTCACCGCTTCCAGCAGTGTTCTTACATATCTTCTGTGCGGATGGATAATGGCTGCATAATAGCCTTTGTAATCTTCGGTGATATCGAACCCTGCTTCATCGCTGAACAGATTGTCCACCGCCACATGTGTGCTGAATATATCGCAAGGGAACAGGATCTGATCCTCGATACAATAGGTAATCATCGTTTCAGCGGTATGGAGGTACGGCGTTTCTTTGAACAGCAGTGTTTTGCCGCCGATATCCAGCGTATCCCCGTCTTTGACCACCAGGAAATTCCGGCTGTGCAGCTTGTACATTTCCTGTAGTTCCGGTACAGCAATTTCCGTACATACGATAGTAGCATTCAGCGCCTGCGCAGCCAGAGCCGCAAGTCCGCCGGAGTGATCAGGCTCCGTATGGTTAATGACGATGTAATGAATATCCATCAGGTCGATCATTCCGCCGAGGCACTCGGCATATTCGCGGCCGAATTCCATATCCACCGTATCAATTACAGTCGGCTTGCCTGTTTTGAGTAGATACGAATTATAGGTGGTTCCTTTGGCCAGAATCAGGCGGTGGAACGGGACTTGACGATTATCAATTTTGCCTACCCAGTAGATATCCTCGGCAATTTGTTTAGATTGTGTACTCATTGTATTGACCTCCAATAGTTGATTGATTATCCTTATCAGCACCTTCATTCTATTATGGCTGCCGATTAAAAAGGAGGATTCAAATCAAATTTCAGAAGTTAGTGAAATCTTTCGTTTGCTATACTCTTAATGTAGCCGATTGACCAAAAGGAGGGGTGCGTGCGGTCACAGTGGGAGAAGAATAATTCCTTCTGTAACAAGCAGGTGGAGAAACGTATCTTAATTTACTCAATTCGGAGGAATATGGGGAAGCAAGTGGATTAACAGCATCTACTATGATACGTTTTCGCTACAAGGGGTGAAATGGGAGAATTTAAGTGCTGTTTATCCACCTGCTGTTTTAGAAGTAACCATTCATTCATTAGCAAGTGGATAAAATCCAACTGTTCCCGCTCCTCCTTGCCTCTGCTCTAGAGTAAAGGGCTGGTACAACCCAGCCCCTCCTCATCAAACCGTACGTGAGGTTTTCCCTCATACGGCTTTCCGATGTTTGTCATTCATGGGCATGCAGATTACAATAGCGTTTTTAGTCCACACTTATTGACCATATACTTGACCTCCGGGAATGAACTCATCCATCTCCTCCGTTGTCTCTTCTTCGCATACCACCGCGTAAATCGCTGCAGGATATACCAATCCAGCTTGGCTAATCTCTTTTGGCTGTAGTTCGTGTAGTAATAATTTCTCCATCCCTGTATCTTTGGATTGAGCCATTCCACGTGTTCCACGAACGATTTCCAGCGCATGCCGGGCGGTGCTAATCGGTCTTTGACCACGCCTCGGATACGTTCCTCTGCCTTCTTCGTTAGCCACTGCTGGGTGGTATAGTACACCTTCCCTTGAGAAGTTTCTGCTTTCGTTTTTCGGTGGTGCATTCCTAAGAAGTCGAAGCCTTCGTCTCCTGTCCACAGACCTACAATGCGGGTTTTGGTCGGATGCAGCGTGAGTTCTAGACGTTCCATAATGGTGCGGATGAGTTCATACGCATGTTCTGCATCCTTTTTGGTTTTACAGACCACGACGAAGTCGTCTGCATACCTCGTCAGTTCTCCCAGTCCACTTCCGTGTTTTTCCCATAACCGGTCAAAGTAGTTCAAATAGATATTCGCCAGCAGTGGCGAGATGACACCACCTTGGGGTGTCCCTAGATCGGAGCGCCGTACCTTTCCTTCTTCCATTATTCCCGCATGAAGCCACTTCCGTATGAGCTTCAGAATCCGTCTGTCATTGATACGCATCTGTACCAATTTCATGAGTTTCTCTTGATTGATATGGTCGAAGTAACCTTGGATATCGACGTCGACTACCCAATTTCCTTTGCGGTTGCAGGCTTTCCGGATTCGCTCCAGCGCTCCTTTGGCACTTCGTTTTGGACGAAATCCGAAGGAGACTTCTTTAAAATCGGCTTCAAAGATGGGTTCAATCACCAGTTTGGTTGCCATTTGTAAGACACGGTCCCGTACGGTAGGGATGCCTAGCGGTCTTGGCTTCCCATCTTTCTTCGGGATATAGTGCCGCCGAACCGGCTGCGGATGGTAGCTGCCTTCTTTCAATTCTTGCTCACAGCTTTTGAGAAATCTCGTCACTCCTTGTTTCTCGATTTCAGCGAGCGTTACGGCATCCACTCCCGCAGCTCCCTTATTCGCTTTCACCCGTTTCCAGGCTTCGCATAGCACATCCCACCGGTAGACTTTGTCGTACAAGGCGTGGAATTTACGCTTGTTGTTCTCCTTGGCCGCATGACCTAGCTTTTCTTGGAGTTCTTGAACTTTTTCCTTGGGTGTCGTTAGCCGTTTGGCATTCACTCACTCGTACCTCCTCCAAAAGCGTAAACAAAGCAGGGCTCCTTCCCTCCCTAAGGTTATGTTGTCCTTAGGTTCTTCGGTACTACGAGCCCCTCGGACTCCCTTCCCACAGACGGTTCACTTCGTCTTCTGGACTTATAGAGCGCCTCTTTACGGGTTCCTAAAAAAAAAATTCCGTGTGGGGGAGGGTCTCCCCAGTTCACTGCATTATCTTTCAATCCATGCCGTTCCCTATACGCCGGAGGGTTCTTCACTGTTGTTCCAAGTTCTGCACAGCTTCCTTGGCCTTCGTCCATAATAGCGGGACTCGGCTCCCTCTGTTCCCCTTTGCAGGGCCTTTTTGACGACGCGGCAGGATTCACTTGATGTTGCGGCCTGAATTGTTGCTCGCCCGGTCTCTGACCAGTACTTTTGTCGATGCGCTTTTACACACAGATTTCGCCATGTGCAAGCATCCTAGCTACAAAGGTAGCTTGGTCCCTCCTTTGGTTGGACTTTCACCAACTAGATAATGCGTGCCTCTGGGCACGCCCATATAAAAAAGCCAATCTTCAATAAGATTGGCTTTTCTTAGCGACATACGTTATACAGTCAGAAGTCAGCTTAACCCGTTCGCCATTTCTACTGATTTCATACGCCAAATGTTTCACGAACCGCTGCTGAACCTCCCACCCAGCATACTTCTCATCCAATAATTCCAACATTCCTTCAGTAGTCAAATTCACTTCAAACATAGGTTCAAGCTCTTGTTCACGTTCAAGGTTGACCTCACGGATGTTCGACGCGATAATAATACAGTTTGCTCCATGTTGTCTGGTTCCAGCATTCATCTCACTCAATTTGCTGCTCAATACCTGCTGGGAACGAACATGCTCCAAAGCAGATACTGCAATGATAAGGTCATACTCCTGCTGTTCAATGATAAATTGTTCAATATCGGATAACCTGGGTATAATATAGGGCTCAACTCCAAATTCCTGACTGTAGCTCTTTAGCTTATCTATAGCCGATTCCAACAGATCTACACAAACTACTTGTCCATTTCTATGCTTCAAAGATTTGGCGATGGGAATGCTATTCCGGCCAATACCAGCTCCTAGGTCGAGTACACTTAAATATTCTTGTTCTTTATACTGGTCTACAAGATTGATGACTGTTGCAACGGGTTTGTATAGCCAGGAGCCTGGCTCAAATAGGTTGCACGTATCGTAACAATGATCATGATATTTCTTCTCTTCGGACCTGATTTTGGCTAGCCTGTCCATTCCTTTGCCCCCAATTCACTTCAAATAACTCCCCGTAATCGAACGCTCCGAATGAATAATCTGAGACGGCGTGCCCTCGAAAATAACCTCTCCGCCTTGGCTGCCTCCATCCGGTCCCATATCAATAATCCAGTCGGCCTGACTGATTACCTCGAGATTATGCTCAATGACAATCACAGTATTGCCCGCATCCACGAGCCGGTTCATAATCTCCAGGAGGTGGCCGATATCGGACATATGCAATCCGGTCGTCGGCTCGTCCATCACATAGATGCTGCCCTTCTTGTGCAGCTCGCTGGCCAGCTTAATCCGTTGGCATTCTCCGCCCGACAGTGTGCTTAGAGGCTGGCCGAGGGTGATATAGTTCAGCCCCACATCACTCATGGCTTGAAGCTTACGCACAACCTCCTTAAGCTGGAAGAACTCCAGTGCCTGCTCCACGGTCATCTCCAGCACTTCAGCAATGGATTTGCCGTTCAGCTTGTAGCCCAGCACCTCTTCCTTGAACCGTCTGCCTCCGCATACTTCGCAGGGCAGCTTCACACTGTCAAGGAAACCAATGTCTGTATAGACGACACCCAGTCCCTGGCAATGCTCGCAGGCTCCCTTGGAGTTGAAGCTGAACAACCCTTGATTCACTTGATTGGCCGCTGCAAAAGCCTTGCGCACATCATCCATTATGCCGGTGTAGGTAGCCGGATTAGAGCGTGTGGAGACCCCAATCGCCGATTGGTCAATGACGATGGCATCCGAATGCCGGGCAAGGAAGACATCATTAATCAACGTGCTTTTGCCCGAACCTGCTACGCCGGTAACGACTGTCAGGACTCCCGTTGGAATATCTACACTTACATTCTTCAGGTTGTGTAGAGAAGCCCCAGTGATGGGCAGCTTGCCGGACGCCTGTCTGCAATCCCGCTTCAGCTGAAGAGGCCGCTTCATATGCGTGCCTGTCAGCGTACCTGCTTCAAGCAAGCCCGGATAGCTTCCTTCATACACAATCGTCCCCCCACGGCTGCCGGCATGAGGTCCGACATCGACAACATGATCTGCCCGCTTGATCACATCGGGATCATGTTCAACGACAATGACTGTATTACCTTTGTCACGGAGTTTCTCCAGCAGCTCGTTCAAACGGTGGACATCGCGCGGATGCAGTCCGACACTGGGCTCATCGAAGATATAGGTAACATCCACGAGACTGCCGCTCAGGTGCTTCACCATCTTGACCCGCTGGGATTCTCCGCCGGACAGTGTATCGGTCTCACGATCCAGTGTCAGATAGCTGAGTCCGATATCCACCAGATGCTGCAGCCGCTCTGTCAGAGACTTGACGATTGAAGCAGCAACCGGATCTTCAATCTCCCGGACGGTGCGGATAAGCTGTCCGACCTCCATAGCGGATAAATCGGCAATGTTGCTGCCATTGATTCGGCAATTGAGCGCAGCCTGGCTGAGCCTTGCTCCGTGGCAGCTTGTACAGGTTCCTTCGGTGATGAACGGGGCAACCATTTTTTGAGTGCGTTCAGACTTGGTCTTCACATCCTGCCTGATGTACTTGCCTGTGAACTTCTCTATGACGCCTTCCACAGTGATATTGGTCGCCTTACCGGCAAAGTCCATCTTCACTTTCCTCGCCTTGCCGTAGAGCAGCTGCTCCAGCAACGTATCGGAATAATCGCTCAGCTTCTTGTCCGGATCGAAATCACCTGTCTGCACGATCATGTTCCAATCCCAGCCGCCGACGGAATAATCCGGCAGCCCGATGGCTCCTTCATTCAACGATTTAGACCTATCGACCGCCTTACTCATATCGACACCCAGCTTGCGGCCGATTCCGTTACATTCGGGACACATCCCCTGCGGATCATTGAACGAGAACATATTCACCCCGCCAATATGGGGCTGTCCCACTCTGGAGTACAGCAGGCGGAGAATAGGTGAAATGTCAGTAATCGTGCCCATCGTGGAATGGGAACCGCCGCCCAGCCGCTTCTGGTCTACAATAACAGCCATACTCAGATTCTCGATTCCATCGGTATCCGGCTGCGGGTAACGCGGCAGGAAGGTTCGCACGAACATACTGAAGTTCTCATTGAGCAGCCGTGTAGATTCAGCAGCAATGGTATCGAAGACGATGGATGACTTGCCGGAACCGGATACTCCGGTGAAGAGGGTGATTTTCCGTTTCGGTATGCGCAAAGATACGTTCTTAAGATTGTTCTCCCTTGCACCGTTAATTACGATATACTCCTGATTCGCATCGTTCATGTGTGTTTTCCCTCCAGTGATTGGGTTCTCTTCTGTAACTTCATTTTTTCTGAAAAAATATATTATACTTATAGCATGTAGCTATTACGCTTAAGGAGAGAGAGCCTGATGTCTATTGAACGTTTTCAAATCCATGTGCCCGATTCAGTCCTTGAAGATCTGAAATACAGGCTGGATCATGTCCGCTGGCCCGACCTATTAGAGAACTCTGACTGGGAACGGGGATCGGACCCGGGGTATTTGCAGAAGCTTATTACCTACTGGCGGGACCAGTTCGATTGGCGCGCCCGGGAAGCCGAGTTGAACCGCTTGTCTCAATTTCGCTGTAATATGGATGGAGTCGATGTGCATTTCGTACACGAGCGCGGAAAAGGCCCCAAGCCGCTGCCCCTAATCCTGACCCATGGATGGCCGGACAGCTATCTGCGATACGAGAAGATCATTCCTATGCTTACGGACCCTGCCCGTTACGGCGGCAATCCTGAAGACTCCTTCGATGTTATTGTCCCTTCCGTGCCCGGATTTGGGTTCTCTAACGGCCTGACACGCGCTGGTGTGAATAATGCCTATGTTGCTGAGCTGTGGGCGAAGCTTATGACCGAGCATTTGGGCTACAGCAAGTTCGCTGCGGCAGGCGGGGATATTGGCTCTGGGGTTACAAGGTATCTGGCCTTCCATCACCCAGAACTGCTCACCGGAATTCACCTTACGGATATCGGGATAATCCGCAGTCTCCTGGCTGTGCAGGATAAGACAGGGCTGACGGAAGAAGAACTTCTGTACATCCGGAATACTTCACAATGGATAGCTGATGAGGGCGGATATATGTCGATTCAATCGACGAGACCACAGACGCTTGCCTACGGACTTACCGACTCCCCTGTCGGATTGGCGGCTTGGATCATTGAGAAATTCCGTGCATGGAGTGATTGTAAGGGTGACCTGCGGCATAGCTTCAGCGAGGATGAACTGCTTACGAATATTATGATCTATTGGGTTACCAATACGGCCGGGTCTACCTCGAATATCTATTATGAGAATACGCACACGTTGCCGCCCCTGGGGTATATTAAGGTGCCTACGGGTGTTGCTGTATTCCCGGGAGATGTTGCCTTGCCGCCTAGAGAATGGGCGGAACGCAATCTGAATATCACAAGCTGGAATACAATGCCGCGCGGCGGGCATTTCACAGCGATGGAAGATCCTGAATCTCTGGCGCAAGACATCCGCGAATTCTTCAGATCATCAAGAGTTTAGATCATCAAGAGTTTAATAGAAGAATTAATTTCTGTCCAGTCCTGCACGCGTGACGTCGAGATACATCCGGGGTGCCGGTCCGCCCTCTGTGTTCGCGAAGCCGTTAGCGATGAAGCCGGCGGCTTCGTACAACCTTACAGCTCGGGGCTAGCGGTCACCTCTATACGTACACCGCGGCGCGCAATGTCTTTGATCAGGGCCATCGCGACACCTTGGCGCATCCATTCAGGGTCAGTGAACAGATCCTCTAGCTCGAGGCAGCCGTTGACAGGACATGCTGACGCAAAGCCGGCGATCCGCCCGTTAACAACAGCGACACGTGTGAACGGCAACATTTTGTCGTCCCATACTAACCACTCAGGATGAGCAGCAAAGAGATCGCGATCTTCCTCAACGGTCAGCGACGCACGGCGATAGACATCGCGAAGTAGGCCGATATCGTCGAAGACAGCGTTTCTAATGATGAGGTTAGACGAATGCAAAGTCTTTTTCATCCCGACTCGGCTCCCTTTTTAAGAAAATTCAAAAATAACGGCTTCATTGTATGAGTATATCACTATAACTGTTATTCGTTCGACTACACAAACACCAAACAGGAGCAGCTTCCAAGAAGCTGCTCCTGTTCAAGTATCTATTAACCTCCATAGAAATCGTCTTCAGTTCGTGCACCACGGCTTGTTATTTAGCTGGTGCGGGAGCGGGTACGATCTCGGGATGCGGCACGGTGCTTGTATCCTCCTGAGCAGAGACCGTTACAGCAGCAAGCTTATCTGGAATAGGCTGTGCGGTCGTTACCTCCTGAGCAGGTGCGGGTGCCGGAACACTCTCTGCCGGGGCAGGTACAAGCTCCGGCAACGGCTGTGCGATTGTTCCTTCCGGGGCAGGTACCGTAACACTCCCTGCCGGAACGGGTGCAGGTTCAGCCTGTGCCGCTGTCCCCTGCTGAGCGGCTGCTGAGCTGCTCTCAGCAGGCTCGGTGACGGATACTGTGTCCGGCACGGTTAAGCCTCCTTCGGACGGGGCAGTAGCTGCGGCTTCGGAAGCCACATACTCTGAGTCAGGAACCACTTGCGGCATGACCTTAGAGGCCAGTGCAGCAGTAGAGGTGCTGATGCCTGCAATTAACAGGGCTGCGGTTACCGATAGGAAGAGGGTTTGTTTATTAAGCTTTTTTACATTAAGCATATGTGTTAATCTCCTTTTTAATTGTTTGCCGTCACCGGATAATGAAGCACAGAATTGTTCGGGCAGACCATTGGAACCCGCCATTACATTCAGAATGGTCCCGCCGTAACGTTTGCGTTCAGCGTGGGACATATCCTGGACAACCTCCTGATCACAGGTCAGCTCACTCCAGGTGTGGAGCTCTGTGCGAACCGGGTGAACCAGCGGGTTGTACCAATGCAATGTACGGACTAATAGCAATGCTGCCTTGATCCACAGGTCCTTCCGCTTCAGATGAACCAATTCATGACGGAGCACCATGTCCATATCCAGATTTGCATGATTCTGTGCAGGCAGATAGATCGTCGGTCTCCATAGACCTGCCAGAAAAGGACTGCGTGCGATAGAGCTGTATGCGAGCTTGACGCTACATGTGAGGCCAAGCTGCTCCTTGATGTTCTTCAGCAGGACCGCGGTCTCACTATTCTCCGGTACCATCGTACGGTTACGTTCAAGTTGTGCGGTGAATCTGCGGTAAGCGTACCATTGCCAAGCGGCAAAGGTGATCGCTCCCGCTGCCCATATGCTCAGGAGGAGATAGGCAGTACTTGCTGAAAGGGTCACAGCAGGCTGGAGCGTCTCCGCTACATGCCCGCTAACCCTGCCGGTCTGTATATTCTGTGCGCTGCTTGCCGGGTGTGGTGCAGCGAGCCGTGATAACCACGGTAGAACAAGTGCTATAGGAAACAAATATAAGGCCAGGGCCAGCTTAAGGAGTACGTATCGCCATTTGGCCGGGAAATGATCGGTGGATAACCTGCCCAGTGCGTGAAAGCTGACTGTAACTACACTTCCGGCAACGCTCAGCGAGCATAGAATCTCAAGTAAGGAATTCATCGTCATCACCTACTTTTCCGCGAACCAGTGCTTCAGCTCATCAATATCCCGGTCCGATAGCTTGTCGCCGTCATACATAGCGGAGATCAGATTCTTGACCGAACCCTGATACAACCCGTCCAGGACATGCTGAGTCTCGACCAGCTTATACGCTTCGGGTGAAATCTCCGGGATATATTTGTTTAACCGGCCATGCCTGGTGGCAGTCAGGAACCCTTTATCCACTAGCCGTGACAGAAAGGTGGAGATCGTCTGCGCTTTCCAGTCCCTTCCCTTGAGCAGAAATTGGTTCAGCAGTTCCGTTGACGTTACTGGCGGCGCACTCGCCCATATCGCTTCCATTAACTCTAATTCTGTATCCGATAGCTTGTGAATCTTGCTCACCGTGAACACCTCTTCATTTCGTTATGCGTCCATAACGTTCAATTACTACACTACGTAGTAGTTATAATCTACTACAAAATGTAGTGGATAGTCAAATGTACAATAAAATCGCTGGGCTATTATAGAAAAACAGCACCTGCATTAGGTTTTAGGATTATATAACAGATCCGGAATTTTGGTTAGACAGGGGCAAACTAATCATCGTCCGGTCTAATAAGGCCCATATCTGTTCGGCCATCACTGAAGCCGGATAGGGCATAGAATTGCTAATCCACCATTCGAAAGAGCTTATCACAGCAGAAGCTAGAAATTGTACGGTGATTTCCTTGTTGAAATTTGGTCCGGCAGCGATTACATCGAACTGTCTGCTAAGACTCTCCCGGACAACGACAAGCAGACGAGTTCTAAAAGCATGTGGATTTCGAAGTGAATTTCCCGGTAACCTCACTGTCAGGCGCGCATTTGTCGATTAAGCGGTTAATTTGTTCTTCCAAACAATGATCAAGCAGATCATATTTATCTAGAAAATGTAAATAAACCGTTCCACGGTTAACATTGGCCAGCTCAGCGATTTTATTTACAGTGATATTCTCAATATCTGTTTGCGCCATTAATGCTAAAAAAGCATCCGTAATAGCCTGTTTAGATTTCTGTATACGTCTATCCATATCTTGCTCCTTCATGAGACAGAATTGAACATTTCTAAGGTGTCTGTTGATTTTTCAACGAATGTTCAATCATACAAATGGAGGGTACGCCATGAGAGCAATAGGTATAACCGGCTTTGGAATCCCTGAGTCTTTTGAAGAGTATGAACTACCTGTTCCTGCGATTAAGGAAACACAAGTACTGGTGGAGGTGCATGCCTCCTCAATTAACCCTGGAGATCATTATTTACGTTCAGGTGAGCTGCTACAGAGCCCGGTAGGCGGGCAATTCACTATTCAATTCCCGTATTTTCTTGGAGGTGATGTTGACGGTGTTGTAAAAGCTGTGGGTACTGGAGTACAGCACTTTAAAGCAGGTGACCGCGTTATGGGGATGGTCCGTGGAGGCTCTTATATGGATCAAGTGGCAGCAGATGAGGATGCCTTAACGAGGATACCGGACCATATATCCTTCGAAGAAGCCGCTGCTGCGCCTACCGTAGCCTTGACGGCCTGGCAGGCACTTGTTGAGCACGGTAAGCTTCAGCCGGGTCAGCGTATCCTCATTCATGGAGGCGCCGGTGGTGTTGGACATGCAGCCATTCAATTAGCCAGACATTATGGTGCTTATGTAATTACAACAGCAAGAGAGCATAATCATGGCTTTGTCTAAGTTTAGGCGCAGATGAAGTCATTGACTATTATTCACAACCGGATTACGTGACAAAATTATCGGCACCTGTAGATATGGTTCTTGATACAGCTATGCTGGGGAAAAAAGAATTAGAAACTGGACTTCCAGGCGAGTTCGGGGATTATAGCTATGACATTTTAAAGGATGGCGGGAAATATATTTCCATAACCTCTTTCGGTATTGGAACCTGTCCGGGCGTCCGCAATATTGACTCGATATTTTTCCGTGCCCATCCAAACCGGGCTGATCTTAATGAAATTTCGATTCACATGCAGGAGGGGAAGCTCAAGATTCATGTAGATCATAGGTATCCATTTACCACTCAAGGTTTATTTGAAGCGTACCGCACAAGCGAGAAACAAACCAGACGGGGAAAAATCGTGATTTCAAAAGAATTATACAAGAAATGCTCCCAACTGTCCGGGAGCATTTCTTGTGTCTGAGTATATTATGAGGTCATTCAGTTAACCGACTTGTCATATTGCAGGTAGACTACATGCGTCTGCAGGTATTCATTCAAGCCGTGCTTGCCGTCAGCGCCGCCGATGCCGGATTTTCTCCAGCCTGCATGGAAGCCCTGCATCGCTTCGAAATTCTCGCGGTTGATGTACGTCTCTCCGTATTTCAGCCGCTTGATTACTTTCATGGCGACATTCAGATTCTGCGTATATAGCGATGAGGTCAATCCGAATTCACTGTCATTGGCGAGTGCGATCGCTTCATCGAGGGTAGAGAACGTAATGACAGGGATAACCGGTCCGAAGATTTCATCCTGCACAATCTCCATCTCATTGGTAGCACCGGTGATGACTGTCGGCTCGAAGAAGCTGCCTGCTCCTTCCACCTTTTTACCTCCGAGCGCGATCGTTGCCCCTTCCTGGACGGCGCGGTCCACCTTCAGCTGTACCGATTCCTGGGCGGCTTTGTTGATCAGCGGTCCCATATGAATATCCTTGTCCTTCAGAGGGTCCCCGTACTTCACGGCCTTCATCGCTTCCACCAGCCGGGAGGTGAATTCAGCCTGAATGTCCTCATGCACGTAGACACGCTCCGCACAGTTGCAGACCTGCCCTGTATTAATTACCCGGGAATCGACAATCGCTTTGACCGCCAGCTCCAGATCGGCATCCTTCATGACAATGGCCGGCGCTTTGCCGCCCAGCTCCAGACTGACCTTGATGATATTCTCGGCTGCGGCTTCCATGACCCGTTGCCCTGCCGGTACGCTGCCTGTAAGACTGACCATGCCAACCTTCGCATTGCTGGCCAGCTCATGTCCCACTTCCGCCCCTCTGCCGGTTACAAGGTTGAATACCCCTCTAGGAAGCCCGGCCTTATCCACAATACGGCTGAACGCCGCGGCATTGTTCGGGGATTCAGCACTGGGCTTGACGACAATCGTGTTGCCGGTGATCAGCGCCGGGGCCATCTTTCTCGCAATCAGGAAGAACGGGAAATTCCAGGGCAGAATGCCTGTCGTTACCCCTATCGCTCTTTTGAATACAAAAATATGCTCATTATCACGGTCGCTCTGCACGATCTCTCCCTCATAACGCCGTGCCCACTCCGCCATATAATCCAAATAATCCGCAGTGAAATGAACCTCTACGGTGGATAATTCCAGGGTCTTGCCGACTTCCTCCGAGATCAGCCTGGCGATGCTGTCCGCTTCCCCGCGAATCCCGTCTGCGATGGCATGAAGGTACTTGCCCCGCTCCACCGCCGGTGTCTCCTCCCAGGCAGACTGGGCTTCTTCCGCTGCATGAATCGCACGTATGACATCATTCCTTGTAGCCTTGGGAACCTGTGAGATTACTTCATCGGTTGCCGGATTGGTCACATCCATCCACTCTTTGCCTTCGGATTCCGTAAATTGGCCGTCGATATACATCAAATGCTTGGTCACTGTTTCTCCCCCTCAAGGTAGATTATTCCATTTTCCCAATTACCCAACCATAGTGTAAACGCTATCAATATTTATTGTCAATAACTTTCACATTTTTTATTTGTTTTTGTGTTGTTTTTCATTGACTTATTGAGTTAAGCTGGGGATATAGGTTTTCATTGATGGGAGGGGTAGGAGTGCGAGTCAGTATTTTTTCTACTTGTTTGGTAGACCTTATGAGCCCGAATGTCGGGATTGCCATGGTGGAGGTCCTGGAGCGGCTCGGCTGCGAGATTGATTATCCGGCTTCACAGGTCTGCTGCGGACAGCCCGCCTATAACAGCGGTTATCTCCAGGATTCCAAGCTGGCGATGCAGAACATGATGCTTGCCTTCGAAGCTTCGGATTACGTGGTGGGTCCCTCCGGCTCCTGCATCGCTATGTTTCATGAATACCCGAAGATTTTCAGAGGTGAGCCCGACTGGGAATTGAAAGCGATTGCTCTAAAAGAAAAATCCTATGAACTCACCCAGTTCATTGTAAAAGTACTTGGTGTGACCGATGTGGGGGCCACTCTCGAAGGCACCGCAACCTACCATCGTTCCTGTCATATGACCAGACTCCTGGGCGAGAAGGAAACCCCGTTCCAACTGCTGGAGCATGTGCAGGGACTGAAGCTTGAGCCGCTCAAGAACAGCGATAACTGCTGCGGGTTCGGTGGAACCTTTGCAGTGAAGATGCCTGAAATCTCGGAGCAGATGGTGGATGAGAAATGCGGCTGTGTCATGGAGACTGGAGCGGATATTCTAATCAGTGCAGACATGGGCTGCCTGCTGAATATCGGGGGACGCCTGTCCCGCAAAGGTGAGCCTGTGCGGATCATGCATATTGCAGAGGTATTGAACCAACGTCAGCCTGTGATTAGCAAAGGGGGAAGCCGGACTTGAGCCTGCAAACGGATTCACGTAATTTCAGCGAACGGACGACGGATGGCCTTGGGGATTCCTTCATGCGCAGTGCCGTGGGTTCGGCGCAGGACAGTCTCAAGACAAGACGTCTGTCTGCAGCCACTGCGCTCGGTGACTGGGAGCATTGGCGGAACGTAGGCCAGCTTATCCGCCAGCATACCCTGGAGAATCTGGATTATTATCTGGAGCAGCTTGCCGGCAATATTGAGCGACAGGGCGGGCATATCTATTTTGCAGCGACCAAAGAAGAGGCCAGCTCTTATATCCGGGATGTTATTATGCGCAAACAAGCCACCAAGATCGTCAAATCGAAATCCATGGTCACGGAAGAAATTGAGCTGAACCGCGTTCTGCTTGAAGCTGGCTGTGAGCTGACGGAGACGGATCTTGGAGAATATATCCTCCAGATGGACGACTGGGACCCTCCCTCGCATATCGTGGCTCCCGCCTTGCATAAGGACCGGAGGCAAATCAAGCGGGTATTCACAGAGAAGCTTGGATATACAGGCGATGAAACCCCGGAGAAGCTGGCTGGCTTCGCCCGTACGGTGCTGAGGCAGAAGTTCCTGGAAGCGGAGGTCGGAATCACGGGCTGCAACTTCGCCATCGCCAATCTGGGAGCGATTAATCTGGTCACCAATGAGGGCAACGGCGATCTCACGGCCGCCATACCCAAGACGCATATCGCGGTAATGGGCATGGAGCGGATTGTGCCGACCCTGGAGGAGATGGAGGTGCTGGATAATCTGCTCTGCCGCAGCGCCGTCGGACAGAAACTAACCAGCTATATCACAGTGATGGGACCCTCCTCCGCCGGTGAGACGGACGGCCCTGAGGAATTCCATCTGGTAGTCGTCGATAACGGGCGGTCCGATATTCTCGGAAGCGAATTCAACGAAGCGCTGCAGTGTATCCGCTGCGGTGCATGTCTGAATGTCTGCCCGATCTACCGCCATATCGGCGGCCATGCTTACGGGTCAATCTATCCGGGTCCGATTGGGGCGGTCATCACCCCGCTGCTTGGCGGTTATGATGACTACAAGGAGCTTCCCTTTGCCTCCAGTCTGTGCGGCGCCTGTACGGATGTCTGTCCGGTACGCATCCCGCTGCATGAGCAGCTCATCGTGCACCGCCAGAAGATAGTGGAACAGAAAAGAACCGGCACCGCAGACCGTATCCAGATGAAAGCCGCCAGCAAGCTGCTCTCCTCCCCTGCCCTGTTCGGCAAAACCCTGCGGTTCGCCCACTCCGCAAGCCGGATGATGAGCAAGCAGGGCCGGATTGTAAGAGGACCGGCCTTGCTTCAGGGCTGGATTCGTTCCCGCGACCTGAAGCAGCCCGTCAGGCAGAAGGACAGCTTCCGGGCATGGCTGGAGCAACGGAAAGGAGGCTCAGAGCAATGACAGTAACCACGAATAAGAGCGCGAACAGAAACACGAATAAGGAGGCTTTTCTGAATACGATTGCCTCCAAGCTGGGCCGGGAACGTAGGACTGAGGTTCAGCGTCCTGCAATCCAGGAGTTCATTCCTGACAGCTACGGCCCGCTTACCACGGACGATCTGGTGGAGATTCTTAAGGAGCAATGCTTCTTCATCCACACCCAGGTCATTGAATCCACACCGGAGATTCTGCAACAAACACTGAGTGATCTGATTGAAGCGAATGGCGGCGGGACGGTAATGCTCTCTGGAGACCGCCGTTTCAATGAATACGGGCTGGCGTTCCCGGATGCTGCGGTGTGGGAAGAAACGGCAGGCAGAGTGGAGAATATCAGGCGTGCGGAATCGGCGAATACAGCGATTGTCTTCGCCGACTGTGCACTGGCAGAATCGGGAACGGTTGTGTTGGAGAGCCGCCCGGATCAGGGCCGTTCCCTCCATTTCCTGCCTGCCCATTATATTGCGGTGATTGAACGCAGGAGGCTGGTGCTTCGCTCCACGCAAGCCGCCGCTGAGCTGAACCGGAGAATTCAGGCCGGGGAGCCGGTAGGCTCAGCGATTCAGTTCATCTCCGGTCCCTCCAATTCCGCCGATATCGAAATGAAGCTTGTCGTCGGGGTGCATGGACCGCTGAGGGCTACCTATGTGCTAATTTAGTCATCGGCTCTAGTTGTAATCCGTAACGTCGAATTCTCTGTCTTTATAGTAGAATTTCCGGTCTTCCTCCGTGATCTCACGGACAATTCTGCACGGGCTTCCTACCGCGATCACATTATCGGGAATATCCTTGGTGACTACGCTCCCCGCTCCAATGACTACATTGTTCCCGATGGTTACGCCCGGATTCACGATCACGTTGCCGCCGATCCAGACATTATTGCCGATCGTTATAGCAATCCCGTATTCATAGCCTGAATTCCGGGAATCGGGATGGATGGGATGGCCTGCTGTATAGAGCGATACATTCGGAGCGAACATGACATTCTCGCCGATAACCACCTTGCCTACATCAAGAATCGTACAGTTGAAATTAGCGTAAAAGTTATTCCCAACGGTGATATTCGCTCCATAATCGCAGCGGAAGGGAGCTTCGATATGCACAATCTCCCCCGTCTTGCCGAAGAGTGCGCGGATCAGCGCGTCTCTCTCCTCATGTTCATCGGGCCGGAGCCCGTTGAACTGATGAACCAGCAGCCGGGCTGCTGTCCGTTCTTCGGTTAATCCGTCCAGCCATGCTTTGTAGGGTAAGCCTGCGAGCATTCTTTCTTTCTGATTCATGGTTGTTCCTGCCTTTTCTTATGATGTTAGGTTATGTCTCCAAGGTGATGTCTTTAAGCGGATAGGTCCAAAAGGCTTCCTGTCCGTAACGGAGCTGAATGTCCTGCGCCGTCAGCTCCTGGCTGCCGACAAGCTCCGCTGCCAGATATTGCGAACGGTGTGCCCGGATGGAGGCCATCTTCTTCTCCAGGACCGCCGTCACATCAACATGCACATCCGGTAGTCCAATCATCTGTTCGTGGTTGCTGGAGAAGGCGACACAATGCACAACGGGCCGCTCCTCCGCCGGAAGCCGGAGAACGGAGCGGATCACAGCGGCTCCGGTGGCATCATGATCCGGGTGCACGCTGTAACCGGGATAGAAGGTGATGACGAGGGAAGGGGCCAGTTCCTGGAGCAGCTTGAGCAGCGTATGGTCCAGCAGCGCCTGATCCTCGAACTCAATCATTTTATCGTGGAAGCCCAGCATTCTTAAGTCCTGTATCCCGATGGCATTGCAGGAAGCAAGCAGCTCCTGCTTGCGGAACTCCGGTAAGGTGGCACGGCTCGCAAACGGCGGGATTCCCATATTGCGCCCCATCTCTCCGAGTGTCAGACATGCATAGGTGACTTCTGCACCAAGTTCTATATACTTCGCCAGTGTGCCTGCGGCAGCAAAGGCCTCATCGTCAGGATGCGGGAACACCACCAGAATGCGCGGATGTTCGGTAAGCTGTGTACGGTTCATAGGTTCATTCCTCCCGGTGACATTATAGCGTAGTGAAATACTCGATCACAACCTCGCGGAAAATCAGGCCCGCTTGTGAAATATAACGGTTCTTATGCCATAACAAGGCGATTTCCCTGACCAGCCCGTGGTCCTCCAGCGGAATCATACGGATATGATCCTGCCCATTCTTCGCCGTTCCCGGTATGAAGGCTAAGCCGATCCCGGCTTCCACCAGGTCGATCAGCCGGGCTGGTTCGTCCCCCTCATATGCATAGCGTGGTAAGAACCCTGAAGCCTGGCAGACGGAATCCACCAGATCACGAATCCCGTAGCCTTGCTTGACCCCCACAAACCACTCATCCTTAAGCTCTATCAAGGCGAGGCTCTTACGGTCCGCCAGAGGGTGCCCGGCTGGAACGGCAAGGTAAATGTGATCGTTACAGACCACCTGACATTCAATATCTTCCCCTCTTACCGGAGGGGAGGACAAACAGAAATCGACTTCTCCCCGCTGGAGAAGCGTAATCATCTCCTGCATGGGCAGCATTTGTACGTGAAAATGAATGTCCGGCTGCTTAAGGCGAAACGCCCGGAGAATCCCGGGCAATGTGCTTGCGGTGGTTACCGCTAATTCAAGGGTGCCGGACTCCAGGCTGGACAGATCCTTAAGCTCCTGCTTCCCCTGCTCCAATTCAAACAGCGCCTTCTCTGCACGCTGAAGAAATCGGCGTCCCGGCTCGTTTAACTGCAGCTTCCTCCCGCTCCGGTCGAACAATGGAACTCCGAGATCCTCCTCCAGCCGTTGAATGGTCTTGCTCAGGGAGGATTGGGTAACATGCAGCCTGTGTGCAGCCTCGGTCATATGCTCCAGGCGGGCAACCGCGATGAAATACTGCAATTGAAGAAGTTCCATATCCCGCCTCCATTCATTCCCTCAAGTCTATGAAATCATAACATGAAATGCGTTGGAGTAAATAACTCATTTCCTGTACGATAACTGTACAGCACTTGAGGGGGAATAACAATGAATGCACGGAACTGGTGGTTAATGATATCCGTTGGGCTGGGAATCATGCTTAACCCGCTTAACTCTTCGATGGTAGCTGTGGCGATTCCCAGGCTGCAGCACGTGTTCGGGCTTGAGTTCACTGTGGTTTCCTGGATTATTTTTTCGTTCTATATTGGCAGCGCTGTTGCCCAGCCTGTTATGGGCAGAGCCAGCGATATCTTCGGCCGCAGGAGAATATTCCTGGCCGGACTGGTAATTGTCTTCGCAGCCTCCCTGCTAGCCCCTTGGTCTCCGGGCTTCGGGGGACTCGTCGTTCTGCGGATTATCCAATCCATCGGAACCAGTATGGTGGTGGCTGTAGGGATGGCTATCATCCGGGTCAATATTACTGACAAGCAAGCCTCTGCTCTGTCCGTGCTGTCGATGTTTACATCGGGAGCGGCAGCGGTAGGACCGTTCATCGGCGGAGTCCTGATCCATGTGTGGGGCTGGTCTTCAATCTTCTATATTAATCTGCCGTTTGTAACGGCGAGCTTTCTGTTAGCCTGGAGAACCATCCCGCAAGACAAGCCGTCCGCAGCCTTATTACCCAAGCAGTCCTTACGGCAATGGATGAGCCGGATGGATGTGCCTGGAATCCTCCTGTTCACTGTAGGGCTGGTGGCTGTGCTTGCCCAGCTGCTGTCGGCCAAGTCCTCCGGTCATGTCTCCCTATTCAATGTAGTCATCGGTCTGTCCGGGCTGATCCTGCTTGCGGTCTTCGTAAGGCATGAATTAAGAACAGCGATGCCCTTCATTCCTCTGCGTACCTTCGCCCGGTATCCCGGGCTGATCCGTGTCAATGTCGAATTCATGCTGGTTAATCTATTATTTTATTCCGTCTTCTTCGGTCTTCCGTCTTATTTGCAGCTCGTTCGTCAGGTCAGTGAATTCCACACAGGGCTTCTGATGTTAAGCCTGGGTCTATGCTCGCTAGCCGTTTCTCCAATCGCCGGAAGATGGATCAATGCCTCAGGGCCCCGGCCCGCGCAGGCAGTATCCGCAATCCTCATGACCGTCGGGTCGGTGTGGATCGTGATGCTGAATCCGGCCTCGCCTGTAGTCAGTATAATCCTGGCACTGGCTGCCTTCGGTATCAGCAACGGACTGAACAACGTCGCCATGCAAGCAGCCTTGTTCAACAACTCGCCGAAAGAGATCATCGGGGTATCCTCCGGCTTATTCAGCACCTCCAGATATTTCGGGACGATCCTCTCCTCCCTGCTGATCGGAATCATCATGGGCAATCAGTTCAGCTTCAGCGGCTTCCGGCTGCTTGGGATCATCCTCGCCGTGATTGCCCTGTGTCTGGTATTCATGTCCCGGCGGCGTTCGGTAGAGACCAAAGGCTCCCATCACAGTCTTGATGACCGCTAGGGAGCCTTTGGAAGACCCTACCCTTCCACCACATCGGCCCGCAGGTCGGTGGCAATCTCAATCATTACAGGAATGATCGCTTCCGATGAGAGGGCTACGTACAGCTCGCCCATGTACAGCCGGAACGGATACTCCAGTCCCTCATGGCTCCACATGAAGAAGTCCCCCTCGATCGTCATGGTACTCTCCGGCCCCTTCACGGTGAAGACCCCGGAATAGCTGAAGCCGGATTTATCGGCAAAGTATTGCTTGCATTCCTCCAAAGTTATGGCTTGCTCCGCCGTCTCTTCCTGCATGGAACGGGTGATACGACAACGTTGACTCATACGGGTTACCTCCAAGTTGTGAAATTTCATGTGTTGACTCCGGTTATTGCTCCGTCTGTTCGATCAGGTCTGCCGGATTGATCATCGCGAGAATCTGGTGATCCTGCCACACGCCCCGGATCTTCACGTTCAGCCGGGCAATCCCTTCCTTATGGAACCCGGCATTCTCCAGAACGCGGATCGATCCGGGATTGCCCGGAGAGGCCTCACCTGTAATCCGGTGGAACTTCAGTTCCCCGAAGGCGTAGCTCACGGCTTGCTTCACAGCCTCCGTCATGTAGCCTTTGCCGTTATAATCCTTATCCAGGCTGTATCCGATCATACAGCTCTGCAGCGGCCCCCGCACTACAAAAGACAAACCAATGGTACCAATGATGCGGTTGTCTGCCTTATGAATAACCAGGAAGTCATACCGCTCATCCGCGGCCCGATCCTTGGAATACTGCACTATCCTCTCACGCTGGTATGCTTCCGTGTAGAATTCCTCATTCACCTCCGGCGAATGCTCCTCAAAAAACTCACGGTTGCGCGTGTACATCCCTGTCAACTCTCCGGCATCTGTCTCCTCGGGAAAGCGGAGGTATACCCGTTGTTCTGTCATCTGCAACACTCCAATCCGGCTTCCTCATAAGGTTCCGTGCAATCATTGAACCGGTAGGTCCAGAACCGTTCAGTACCGAACCTCTTGCGGATCACCTCATCATCCGGACGATGGCCGCCAAGCACCTTATCTGCCTGGAACTGGGTGCTGTGCGCCAGAATGGATGCGATTTTGACCGCCAGATGCCGGGTCACATCTATAACTACATCCGCCTGTCCGATGCTGTGCTGATGATGATTAGAGAAGGCAACGCTATGTACAACCGGGCGTTCCGCAGCGGGCAGGCCGGCAAGCGTACGGATCACCGCAGCTCCGGTAGCATCATGGTCAGGATGCACACTGTACCCGGGGTAGAACGTAATGACCAGCGACGGCGTCAGCTCCTTGACCAGCGACAATATGCGGCTATCGAGCAGCGTGCGGTCTTCGAATTCAATCATTTTATCATGGAAGCCCAGCATCCTCAGGTCTTGAATGCCAATAGCCTTACAGGAAGCCAGAAGCTCCCCTCGGCGGATAATCGGCAAGGTGGTGCGGTTCGCGAAGAGCGGAACCCCCATGTTGCGTCCCATCTCCCCCAGCGTCAGACAGGCATAAGTAACTTCAGCCCCGTCAGCGATGTACTTAGCCAGTGTTCCCGCTACAAAGTACGCTTCATCATCGGGATGGGGAAGCACCACCAGGATTCTCTTATTCTTCATAGATCTGTTATTCATGGCTGCTTACTCCTCCGGTTTCACAAGTGGAAACGGCATTGCCGTCCATTTAGCCTATAAATTCTTATCTTTTTAAAAAGGGTTCCGGCTAAGCTGTAAAGCGACAATCAATTTGCCCTGACTGTCATGCCCGGCCAGAATCAGCCGCTCTGTGTCGTTCTCATCCACATGGGTAAGTCCCTCGGCATAGATCCAGCCCTTCTCTGTCTTGAGGCCAACCCGGTAGGGGCCGGTCCCGGAGATAGAGCCTACCGTATAGCGGATCACCGCATTGCTGATGAACGCCGATCCAGGCGGACGGGTGCTGTCGAAGTGACTGGCATAAGCTCCTGTCGTAAGCTCAAGGTGAATATATAGTTCCTGTCCGGCGAACCGGTCAATTTGAGTCTGAATAAGGTGGGGTTGAATGAGCTGCATATTGTCCTCCTATAGTGTAAAAGATGGCTTCTTCCAGTGCATTCATTATACATGAAAACCCCGAAGCTCAAAACCTGTGACAGTTGCACCAGCTACCTTGACAAATCAACAGAAAAAGAGCCTGCCCAAGGAATTCCATGAATTCCTTAAGCAAGCCCGCTGACGGAAGCCCTTTTCCACGCTTAATTACAAATTAACTATAGAGTAGACCTTATCATTAATGAAATAGACGTATTGGTCGCCGTACACCACATACCCTTCATGAACGCTGTCCGGGTCTCCCCAGGAGAGAAGAAGCTCGGTAATCGTCATGCCGCTGACCGCCCGCTCTTCACGGATGGCAGACCACATCTTATCACTGATCTTGAAGGCCGTTTGCGGATTCTTGAAGAACAGTATATCTTCGACATACTCACTATAGTCATCGCGAGGTTCAATCTCGAGCGGAACCTCCTGCCCGTTGGCCCGGCGGATGATCATTTCTAAATTACCACTGGCCGGGTTCGAGCGGAAATTGGCGATGGTTGCTTTCTCAAAGTTCTTGAACGGACTATCTGCAATCAAGGCGTTCCGGGTCCACACCGTTAGTCCATTATAGTAATACTTCAAATAGTCTATACTCTCCATGGTGTACATGGTATTGTCCACAAAATCGTTCAAGTCCAGGACCCACTCGGTTCCGGCTTCATTTTGCATCACAAAATTCTGGTTGTAATCATCAACGTACTGTACACTTTTCACCCAATGGCTTCCCGGATGCCCGTATAAATAGACCTTTTTGCCTAACACAATGCCCATGGTTCCAGGCAGCTTGCTGATGGCGTAGAGCATACTATTACTCTTATTCTTGCCGTCCTCTGTGCTCCAAATGAACAACGATATGGCGCTGGAGGCATATTTGCCGTCAATGGCTCCGAGCTTCAGCAGGGTTTTGAAGGCAACGTAGTTAGCGCTTTTGTACAGTACGGAGTTATCCTTGTTCAGCTTGGCGCTTCCTTTGCTGCCTGTGAGGGTTACGCCAGCGGTATCCGCCGCCACAGTGAAGCCCGGAATCTGCCCCACAAGCTTAACCGGCACATAAGCAGAGCCATTCACGAGTACAGATTTGACTGGCGTAATAAGCAGCTTGCCTTCGACAAACGTAGAAATCTCAGTATACGCTGGCGCGGCTGCGGCCGCTGCCCGTCCGGTGCCTCCTGGATAGATCAGTCCGATCGTCAGCAGCAGAGTGGTGAGCAGTAATGCAAGTTTTTTCATAGATGTTCTAATTCCTTCCCCCGATGTAAGTTAGGTGCCCCGGCAAGGTGCCGGAATCTTCCAGATCAGTACATTCGACAAGAAGTTATTTATTTCCTCCATATAAAAGCACGAACCTTATAAAAAAACACGAACTTTGTACTCTTCACCCGTTCTTCACTTCGGAATGCGGATTACAAACACTGACGGCTCTTCTTCCCTGCTCTCCAGCACCAGTGTACCCTCCATCTTCTCCACGTTCTTCTTGGCAATGGATAGTCCAAGTCCTGTTCCCCCGCTTGCTGTCGTCCGGGCTTCATCTCCCCGCACGAACGGATCAAAGATGGTAGACCACAGCTCCTTCGGAATGCCGACTCCATTGTCAGCAATCTCGATGCGGATCTCCGTATCCTCTGGAATGACCGATACCCGGATGCGTGTCCCTTCCGGATTATAGGCGAGCGCATTGGAGATCAGATTATTGATGACGCTGGCGAACAGCTCGGGATCATAGCGGGCATAGACCGCTTCTTCGGGTACCTGAAGCTGAAGCTCGAAGGACTTTTGCTCAATTTCGCCGTAGGTATCGGCAATAATCTCCCGCAAATGGCCGCCCAGCTCAAGGCGCTCTATGCGCAATATGAAATCAGGTGAATCGAGCTTGAGCAGGTCCAGCATATGCTGAATGAGCTTCGTAACCTGCACCGACTTGGTGTAGATATAATTCAGGTATTTCGTCTGCCGCTTCGGGTCGGTAACCCGTCCTTCGATAAGCGCCTGGGCATAGCCCTGAATGCTTGTAATCGGCGTCTTCAGATCATGTGACAAGTCCACCATCAGCCGCTGCTTGCTCTTCTCGGCTTGACGTTTCTCCTCTGTGGTCTTCTCAATCACATCTGCCATATAGTTGAAGCTGTTGCCGATCCGCAGGAACTCTGTCTCCGCATAGAGGGTAATCCGTGTATTGTAATGTCCCTCCATCATGCGGTTCATTCCCTGATTCAGTACCCGCAGCGGCTTCTTAATCCGTCTGGAGACCCAATAGCTGTACACAAAGATCAGCAGGAGCACCAGCCCGCTAACCAAGAAAACATAAAAGAAAACAGAATGATTCAGATAGGCGACCAGGAGCTCGTTATTGATGGACACCTTGATCACATCCCGGGGAATCTTGAGCAGCAGCCAGGCTGCCCCGCTGTCCTCATTAAGGCTGGTAATGGAATAGTAATAGGGCTGATCGCTGCGGTTCTCCAGTCCCTGATACAGACTGTTCTCGTCATAAGCCAGGGTATCATCCTGTTTGTCTCCAACGACACGGATCACCTGCTTGCCGGAATCGAGCAACTCCAGCCAGCCGCCGCTGCGCAGCAGCCGTTTGCTCTCCGGCCCTTGGCCCAGCTCGTCGCGGTAAGCCCCGGCTTCTACGGACAGATCGGGATCAGGAGTCATCCGGTCCCTGAGGACCTGCGTAATATCCTTTTGAACGAATAGATAGACCACTAACACAAGCATCAGCAGCATACAGTTGAACAGCAGGAAGTCGATCGTAAGTGACGATTGCAGCGGCCGGTTATCTCTACTTTTCCACGGGTGCTTCAATTTTGTACCCCAATCCCCTGATCGTCTTCAGGTATTCCGGTCTCTTGGAATCTCGTTCGATCTTGTCGCGGATATTGCTGATATGCACCATAATGCTGTTGTCCTCGTAGACATAGAAATCTTCCCAGACGGTCTCATAGATTTTCTTGCGTGTAAACACACGGCCCGGCTGCTGCATCAGCAGCTCCAGGATCTTGTATTCGGTTGAGGTCAGGGCAACAGCTTCCCCGGCTACCTCCACCTGGCAGGTGCTCCGGTCCAGGGTCAGCCTTCCCAGCACAATCTGCTCACTCGGTTTCTCTTCCTCCACCGCCTGGGCATCGAACTGATGCACCCGCCGCAGCATGGCCCCGGCACGGGCAACAATCTCCAGCGGATTGAAGGGCTTGGCTATGTAGTCGTCCGCCCCAAGCTCAAGCCCCAGGATTTTGTCATGATACTGGCTCTTGGCGGACAGGAACAGCACAGGGAAATGCTCGTGTTCACGAATCCGCTTGAGCAGCTGCAGCCCGTCCATCCCCGGCATCATGATATCCAATATCGCCAGGTCAATCTTGTTGTTCTGCATCACCTTCAGGGCTTCGATTCCGTTCTGTGCCTGCAGAATGTTATATTCCTTCTCCAGATATAGCTGCAGAAGCTCAACAATCTCCGATTCATCATCGGCTATGAGAATGGTATACATGGTGAATCCCCCTCTATCTCGTCATGCAAGCTGCACTAACTGTAACTATAGCCTGCCATTCTTAATCCAGTCTAAACCAAATCTAAAGAAAAACTAAAGAATATATAAGGCGCACACAAGATTTGAACTTGAAGCTTCATCGTCACTGCGGTGAACATTTGGACTTCCGGCCGCTGTTGTCACCAGATTTCTTCTATTGGACTGCTGTGCGCGGTTGAAATCCGGAGTCAAAGGCGGTCACTACCGCTCCTACAGTTCCAAATTTCCCCTCCGCTTCTTTTGCTTTTTGTTTTTTTCTTTAGGGCTTCCTTACTGGACGGTCATTTAGCTCAGCTTCGCTGCTAAAAAGAAATAATAGCCCGAAACAGACAAAAAGAACAGCCCGCACAGCCAATAATGGCTTAACGGACTGTCTTATGAGGTATATGCTAGTAGAGCATCGGACTTTATACAGTAGATTGAATCAGTAAGATCAAAACACCTACTATTGTGTTCGGTTATTCGCATACATTCAGCCTAAGGACCTTCATGTCAGCAGATTGCGATTGTGTTCGGTTCTCTGTGAAAATACGTCTGGCACTGCGATAAACGCACGGCCTACGCGGCGCTACCAGTCCAATTGTGTTCGGTTTTCCGATTACATTTGGCTTACGTGGCGTATCCAATCCAATTGTGTTCGGTTTTTCGATTACTTTCGGCTTACGCGGTGCACCCAGTCTAATTGTGTTTGGTTTTCCGTTAAAATATGTTAAATAAATGAAAAGACAATGTTCTGTTTTTTAGCCACGCTGCTCATTTTCATGCTGGAGTTGTGCCTTGAAAACATGTTTGTTTTCGCATACGTCTGGCCCAATGACTTCACTCTTATCGTCCTTCTGGCTTCATCGCGCCCACTCCACCTTTTTAAATCTGACGTTGTGCTAGCTTAGGCTGCTCTTAGTGGGGAATGTGCTACACATCCTTAAACCGTAGGCACGGTTCCACCGTCAATCACGTACTCGGCACCCGTAATGGAGGCTGCACGGTCCGAAGCGAGGAAGGCTACCAGTTCACCCACCTCCTCAGGGTAACCGGGACGGCCAATGGGGATGCCGCCCAGCGAATCCATCACGGACTGCAGCGCACTTTCCACACTGCCTGTCACCTTCGCAATATTCTCCATCATGGCGTCGGCTGCTGTGGTTTGAATGAAGCCCGGAGCCACGCGGTTTACCCGGATACCCTGGGGTGAGAATTCTTTGGACAGGCTTTTGCTGTAATTGCTTAACGCTGCTTTGGCGGCCGCATAGGGGATGGTGGATTCGACCAGCGGGAGCACTCTTTGAATCGAAGAGATATGGATGATTACCCCCTTACCCTGGGTCAGCATTAGAGGAATGAGTCCCCGGTCCAGCCGGACGGCTGCCAGCAGGTTCAAATTCAGCGCATCCATCCAGTGTTCATCGCTAGCTGCCAGGAATCCTCCGGGAGGTGTAGAGCTGCCCCCGATGTTATTCACTACGATATCAATGCTGCCGAAACGTTCCTTGACCGCCGCAATCACTTTCTCCACGCCTTCTTGCTTAGACAGATCTGCCCCAACGAATAATCCCGAATCTGCCAGATCAGCCGGGACGGTGCGGGCAGTTGTCATCACGGTAGCGCCAGCCGCCTTAAATCTGTTGACGATAGCTTCACCCATTCCTTTGGTTCCGCCTGTGACCAATATTTTTTTGCCTTCGTATTCTGTCATGGGGTTTGCATAAGTGATAGTCATTGTTACAGCCTCATTTCATTAGATATTCCTTGTTCGAGCTGCCAGGTGCAGCCCTTCAGGGTCTATATTGATCTTAAGCTTGATTAAGTTGTGCGTCTAATTTATTATTTTCATTAGATTCATTACTAATATTAATATATAAGGAGCCTAATCTGAATGGAGCTTACACAATTGGAGTACTTCCTGACGGTAGCCCGGCTCGAACATATGACCTCTGCTTCCAAGGCGCTGCGCATCACTCAGCCTGCTCTGAGCCATGCGATTTCCAAGCTGGAAAGTGAGCTGGGCGTTCCTTTATTCGAGCGGAAGGGCCGTAACGTCCAGTTGAACCGCTATGGGGTTATGTTCAGTTCATGGGTCGAAGAAGCGCTGCGGAATATCGGTAACGGTGTACGGGAGATCGGGGAATGGTCGAATGCCGAGAGCGGGATCATTCATATTTCGTATCTGAATATTCTTGGTGTGGACCTGATCCCTTCGCTCATCAGGGATTATCAGGCAGATCACCCCAAGGTCCGGTTTGACCTGTATCAGGGGAATCACGGGGATATAGATGAAGCGCTGGAGAACGGCACCTCCGATATGCTGATTACCTCCAGAGAGACTACGACAGAGGATAATGAATGGATGATGATCCGCAGAATGCCGATTTATATCGTGGTCTCCAGCAGCCACCGGTTCGCCTCCCGCACCAGTCTGAGTCTGTTCGAGCTGTCGGGTGAGCCGTTTGTCGGGCTGAAGACGAACTGCGGGCTGAAGAACACCATTACCTCCCTCTTCCAAAATACAAATTTCGAGCTGGCCTCCACCTATTATGCAGAAGACCTGATTACTGTAGCCGGCTTCATCAAAGCCGGGCTGGGCGTCTCCGTGCTGCCGCAGACGCTGGGCCTGATGCTGGACGGCCTGGTCTGGATTCCGATTGAGGAAGAAGGCTGGGAATGGGAGGTCGGGATAAAATGGCGCCGGAGCCACTATCTGTCCCCTGCCTCCCGCCGCTTCCTGGATTATATTCAGCAGACTGCACTGGAGCCTGTGCGAGGTTAGCACAGGCTCCAGTGCAGTCAAGATAACAAAAAGGAGCAGCTCTCCACTAAGGGGGAACTGCTCCTTTGCTCTTTTATAATGTAACAGCCGTCCGCTTCCTTACAGGGCCCCAACCACTGGATGGGGAACATAATGCTCCTCCAGGGAGGCCACTTCTTCAGAAGTCAGCTGAATGGAGAGTGCACCTGCTGCGTCCGTGAGATGGGATATCTTCGTTGCACCAATAATCGGAGCGGTTACCGGCTGCTTCTGCAGCAGCCAGGCCAGAGCGATCTGGGCACGCGGAACACCGCGCCGCTCAGCAATAGCGGCAACCTGCTCAGCAATCAGACGGTCGGTGGCTGCTGTAGCGTCATATTTGGACTTCTGGATCTGGTCCGTCTCAGAACGCGAAGTGGATTCCGCATAGTCGCGGGTCAGCCTTCCGGAAGCCAGCGGACTGTAGGGAATAACTGCGATTCCCTCCTCCTTGCACAGCGGCAGCATCTCACGCTCTTCTTCACGGTAGATCAGATTCAAATGATTCTGCATTGAGACAAACCGCGTCCAGCCTCTGGTCTCGGCAACATACAGCGCCTTCTGGAACTGCCAGGCATACATAGCGGAAGCTCCGATATACCTGGCCTTGCCGGATTTCACCACATCATGCAAGGCTTCCATCGTCTCTTCGATGGGAGTAGTATAATCCCAGCGGTGAATCTGGTACAGATCGACATAATCGGTTCCCAGACGTTTAAGGCTTTTATCAATCTCGCTCATAATTGCCTTGCGGGATAAGCCCCCGCCGTTCGGACCGGGCTGCATCTGTCCATGAACCTTAGTAGCCAGGACAATCTCATCCCGGTTCGCGTAATCCTTCAACGCCCGGCCCACGTATTCTTCGCTTGTCCCCATGGAATAAATATTAGCCGTATCAAAAAAGTTGATCCCGAGCTCCAGCGCTTCCTTAATAATAGGCCGGCTCTGCTCTTCATCCAGTACCCAGGAATGCACCCACTGCTTAGCATCCCCAAAGCCCATACAGCCAAGACACAGCCGCGATACGTCAAGTCCTGTATGTCCCAGTTTCACATATTCCATTGATCGTTCCCCGCTTTCTTGTAGTGATTTTCAATCCAAATCATACTGCTTGGTGGCGATGTTCGCGCAGAATTCCCGGTCATGCTCTACAAACAGGATCGTCGGCGTGTATTCCAGCAGCAGCTCCTCAATCTGCATCCGGGAGATGACATCAATGAAGTTAAGCGGCTCGTCCCAGATATGCAGATGCACCTTCTCGCTGAGGCTTGCGGCAATCAGCACCTTCTTCTTCTGCCCGCCGCTAAGCGTGGACATCTCCTTCTCCAGCTGAAGCCGCGAGAAGTCAAGCTTCCGCAGAATCGACTTGAACAGGCTCTCGTCTATCCCCCGCTCTCTGGCATATTCGCTCAGGCTTCCCTTGAGCTGCGAAGTATCCTGGGTTACATAAGAGATTGCCAGCTGGCTGTCCTTGATGAAGACACCTGTATAGTTCATGCTCTCCCCGCAGATCAGCTTGAGGATACTGGACTTCCCGGAGCCGTTGCTCCCGGATAAGGCAATCCGGTCTCCCTGTTCGATGGTTAAGCTCACGCTGGAGCATACGGCCTTGCCCCCATAACGTATCGAGACCTCCTCCAGCTCCACCAGCCGCTCTTTATGATAGGGAAGCTGTGAGATCTTCAGACTGTCTGAGCTTTCCAGGTTCCGCAGCAGCTTCGATTTCTCGGCGATGGCGGTTTCCTGCCGCTGCTGGATCGACTTGGAACGTTTCATCATTTTGGCGGCTTTATGGCCGACATAGCCTTTATCCAGCTTGGAGCCGGAATTCCGCGTACCATTCTTGGATTTCTCGACTTCATGTGCCCAGCCGCCTGTCCTTTTGGACGAGTCCGACAAGCGCTTAATGTCCTTCCGCAGCTTCTCGTCCTCCGCCAGCTCGAACTGATCCTGTCTGGACTTGTTCTCCCACCAGCTGCTGAAGTTCCCTTTCTGGATCTCAATATTGGTCTTGTTGATCGACAGAATGTGGTCTACACAGTTATCCAGAAAAGCCCGGTCATGCGATACCAGAATATAACCGCGCTTGGTGCTGAGGTAGTCGCTGACCAGCTTACGCCCCTTCACATCCAGATGGTTGGTCGGTTCATCAATCAGCAGGAACTGGTTCTCCTTCACAAACAGGGCGGCCAGCAGCACCTTCGTCTGCTCCCCGTTCGACAGGGATTGGAACGGCCGGTACAGCACATCCTCTGCTACCCGCAGCAGGGACAACTCGCGCATTAATTTCCAGTGCTCCATCTCCGGGTCTATCTCATGGATGACATCCAGGGTCTGGCCCGCAGGATCAGCAACCGCATACGGGAAATATTCAAAGCTAACCTGTGCCGATATCGTTCCGCTATATTCATATTTGCCGAGCAGCAGGTTCAGGAAGGTGGTTTTGCCCCGGCCGTTGCGGCCCGTGAAGCCCAGCTTCCAATCGGTATCGAGCTGAAAATTCACCTGCTCAAATATATTATCGTAAGTGCCCTCATAGGCAAACGTAAGATTGCTTACATTGATCAATGACATACAATATCCTCCTGTACCAAATAATAAAAGCTGCAAGAAGGGGATCTTCTTACAGCTCAAATAAATACAGCAAATTCAGCCCCGGACAGACTTGCACCCGGAGAGACCTGAATAAGGATATTTGGATTGAGTGAAAAGATGCAGACCCTTCTTGCATATAAACCATAAAACGCGCGCCACAAATAACGCTCTTTTATTGTTCACATTACGCAAGAAATTTCCGCACGATACTCTTCAACTCCAATCGCTTTAGTTACCAGCATTTTAACATGAGTCTTCCCGGATATCAACTTCGGGTTAGATCATTCCATGCTTGCGGAAGCAGTTATACAGTCCGTCGTCCTCGATATTGTCTGTGATCTCATCGGCAATGAATTTGAGCGGCTCCCTGGCGTTGCCCATGGCCACCCCCACCTGCACATATTCCAGCATCTCCATATCATTAAGTCCATCCCCGATGGCCATGCTGTGTTCACGGGGAATATTCAAATGGTTCAGTACATCAGCAATGGCCGAGGCCTTATGGATACCCGGCATCATCAGCTCCCCGCTATGCTCACCGAAGATAGGGATGGAGCACTGAATCGCCGTGAACCGGTCCTGCAATTCCTCCTGGATCTGGTGAAAGGGCAGGCTGCTCTCCAGAAAACAAATTTTGTTAACGTCATCTAAATATAATTCTTCGTCTCCATAAGTGAGCGTAGCGATATAAGGATGCTGCGGTGACAGCCGCTTTCTCTCCTGCGCCTCAGGATCATTCAGCAGATCGCCATAGATTCTGCGTTCCAGATGGGGCTGCAAATTCCGGCTTCCGTGGAGGGCAGTATTGGACTCCAGAATGAAATCCACCCCGTTGGCGTTGAAGTAATCCACCAGATGCCTGGCATCCTCCGGGGTCACTTTTTTATGGTAGAGCATCTCATTCCCGTTCTCAACATATCCGCCTGCCGCTCCAATCAACCCGTCGAAGCCGATGTCCCAGATGTAATCATAGATTTCGGCCTTGGAGCGGCCTGTGCACAAGTACAGCAAATGCCCGTTCTTCCGTGCCTGCCTGCACGCCTGGATTGCCGATTCCGGGATGATCCCGTTCTCCATGAGAAGCGTTCCGTCAATATCTATGAAGACAATTTTTCTATTATTCTGCTGGTTCATGAATGTCTCTCCCCCTTGGTTATGGTTCCACTGAACTATAAGCTATGAAATGCGTTCCAAGTCAAGGGTTATTATCTGGCCGATTCATCCATTGCAGATCTGTCCACATAAATAGCATTTTCAGCGATCTTTTATGAGTGGAAATTCAGGATAGCTGTAAAATGTACATTTAAAAACAGCAAAAAGGCATACAAAAATCGTATACCTGTAATCTGTACAACTAAATCAGCCCGAAGGGGTGAGAAGCAAGGTACAGTGTAAATTTAATTGTACGAAATACATCTATACTGATCATAGGTTGGGAATGAGACGTTTTAGTTGTACGAAGTGCAGATGAGCCTGCCGTGACCCCCTATGCTACATCAAATCCGCTTCCTGCGCTCCGGTAATAACCGTAACAATACTTGTACGAAGCTGGTCGGCGTTCTTGGCCTGATACGGATCGGCTGCGTAGATTACGGCATCGGCTATATAGCCTTCGGCAATCTGCCCCAGCTCATGTCCGCTTCCGAGAATCGCGGCGGCGTCCCGGGTAGCTGAGCGCCAGGCTTCCGCCCGGCTCAGGCCGTAATCCAGCAGCGTGTCGAATTCCTGCAGGTTATAGCCATGCAGCGCAGGCGTAGCATAATCCGTGCCGAATCCAAGGCGTACCCCTGCCTGTCTGGCATACCCTATAGCTGTTGCATGGGCATCAGCAGCCCGGGCTGCCCGGTCACAGATGACCGGATTCAGCGCCAGCACTCCCTTGGGATCGGCAGCGATCCGGTAGATGGAAGCCGTCGGCACGTAAGCCACGCCGGACTCGGCCAGTCTTCCGGACTGATCCCGGGTCAGAAACATCCCATGCTCGATGGAATCCACCCCGGCCTGGATGGACCAGTCAATCGTCACACCGCCCCAGGTATGTACCAGGACCTTCTTCTGGTTCGCGCGGGCATGGCGGACGATGAAGCCGAATTCTGCTTCGGAGAAGTTCGGCTCCGTTACCTTCTCGGTGGGTGCGCCCAAGCCGCCGGTGGCCATGATTTTGACCCAGCCTGCTCCGGTAGCGTAGATCTCGTTCAGACGCTGCTCCAGATGCTTAATCCCCTTGGCATCCGCTGTGCCCAGCATGTCACTACTGGTCTGCACGCGCAGCGGCTGCTGATAATACTTCACGATATGCCGGATCGTAGCAGGCAGAATGCCGCCGGCGTCGCGGGCCGTAGTTACGCCAGTCCGCAAGGTAGCGGCAAAAGCTTCCGCCTGCATCCCCTCAATCTCGCGGCTGTCTCTGCGGAGCTGGTCCGCATGGTCGAAATCGGTCCAAGCGAGATGGGTATGCAGATCCAGAATGCCCGGGCTGATCCATAGCTGCTGCCGGGGCGCCTCCGCTTCTCCCTGCTGCGGGACCGCTTCAGCCACCTTCGTGAACCGCCCGTTCGTCAGCTCGATATCGAACCGCTTCCCCTCGATACCTGCAATATGAATTCCGCTATAGGCCTGGAACTGAGGCTGCTTGAGGATCATTCCGCATCACTCCAAACCTGGCGGACGGCCTGCACGGCCTGTCCCGCGTCCTGCTTCAGCAGTCTGGCAAGCGTCTGCACCGCAGATTCAACACTGTCACGGCTGGCATTCGTGCCGAAATGATTGATCCGCAGCAATTGGCCGAACAACTCCCCGTCACCTGGAGCTACGATACCCATAGGCTGCTTGATCAGCAGAAGCTGTTCGTCATTAATCCGTACTGTAGTAGTCAGCGTGGAATAATGTCGGCTGTCCTTCTGCCAAGCTTCCAGCCCCAGCTCCGAGATACCGGCTATGGCAGAAGCGGCTGCCCGTTCATGACGCTTAATCACCTGAGACAGCCCCTCTTCGGCAACAGCTTCCAGGGCTTCAATTAGCGCTCTGGCTTCGAGTACCGGAATATTCGGCGGGACGCGAAGCGGCGCTGTACCATCCGGGGACGGCTTGATATCCAGCAAAGACAGAATGGAATTACGGGGGGCCCGCTCATTCGATTCCAGGAAGGCCCAGCCGCGGGGTGAAATACTGACTGCACTGACCCCGTTGGGTCCGGCGAGCGCTTTTTGTGCACCAATTACGGCAAAGTCCACTTCCCACTCATCTACGTTCAGCGCTTCTCCCCCGACTGCCGAGACCGAATCGGTTACGGTAATCAGGTGATGTCTGCGCGCCAGCTTGAAGATCTCCTCCGCAGGATTAGAGCCGCCTGTAACAACTTCCGCTTGAACGAAGGACAGCGCAACCGGCTGGTAACGTTCAATCGCAGCAGCAACCTCCTCCACTGTAACTACCTGGTCAAAAGAAACCTTCACTTGCGCAACGGTTGCCCCGCCGCGCTCCAGCCACTCTCCAAACAAGCTGCCGTAAGGGCCGGTCACGATGTTCAGAATCGTCCGGCCAGGGGCCGCGATCCCCGCAGCTACCGCCTCAATGCCTATGATCGCCTCACCCGGAATGATCACCGGAGGATGCTGTGTCCCCAAGAGACGGGACAGCTCTTGTGTTAACGTGTCAAGCTCAGATAATGACAACGGTACAAATCCTGTATATTTGCGGTTCATATAGACCTCCTGATGGTATGAATTTTAACGCGGCATCTTCGGAACCGCAGACAACAGCTCACGGCTGTATTCGTGCTTGGGACGAATGAAGAATTCATCCTTGGTATTCACCTCTACCAGCTTCCCCTGACGCATGACGGCAACCGTATCGCTGACGGCATGAATAACCCCCAGATCGTGGGAGATGAACAGCATGGTAAGATGAAGCTCTGTCCGGAGGGTATCGAACAGCTCCAGCACACTCCGCTGCACAGATACATCCAGCGCGCTTGTGGGTTCATCCGCGATCAGCAGGCTGGGCTCCACACTAAGGGCGCGGGCAATCGCAATCCGCTGACGCTGGCCGCCGGAGAATTCATGCGGATATCTGTCCAGTGATCTCGCTTCCAGTTGAACCCGGTCAAGCAGCTCTGTACTTCTGCGCCCGACCTGCGAACGGTCTACAATCCGGTGGAACAGCAGCGCTTCAGCCAGGATCTGCCGGACCGTATGCCGGGGATTCAGCGAGGCATCCGGGTTCTGGAAGATCATCTGGATCTGCTTGTGCTGCTCCTTGCTCCGCTTCTTGCGTAATTCCTCTGAACCGAGCAGGATCTGTCCCTCGTCGGGAGCAATTAATCCGGCGATAACCCGGGCCAGTGTGGACTTCCCTGACCCCGACTCTCCGACCAGTCCCAGTGTAGTATGCTGCTCAAGCTCCAGCCGTATATGATCTAGTGCGGTGAATCCGCCGTAACGTACGGTCACATCCTGCACCTGTAACGCTAATTCCATGAGGGTCTGCCTCCTTCAAGCTCCGGCAGGGGAAGCACCGAGTCGATTAACATCTGTGTATAAGCTTCGGCAGGCTGCCTCAGCAGACGGTGTGTCTCCCCATGCTCTATCATCCGGCCCTGCTTCATGACCACCAGCCGGGAGCACAGATTGGCCGCAATCGCCAGGTTGTGGGTGACGAAGACCATAGCGAAGCCCAGCTCCTGCTGTAAACTTGTTATCGTATCCATAATCTGTTGTTGAACGGTCACATCCAGCGCCGTTGTCGGCTCATCGCAGAGCAGAATGCCCGGCTTGCAGGCTAGCGCCATAGCAATGACCACCCGTTGGCACTGGCCGCCGGAGAGCTGGCCCGGATAACGGTCTTTGGTTCTCAGCGAATCTGGAAGACCCAGCCGTTCGAGCAGCTCCAGGGCAATGCTGCGTGCAGTCTTGCGGCTGGTCTGTTGTCTGTAATATACGACCTCTGTCAGTTGCTTCACTACCGGGCAGAGCGGATCGAGCGCACCTCTGGGGTCCTGGAACACCATGCTGCTGCTCACCTTACTGCGGATCGTCCCGCCAGTCTGCTCCACTCCGCGCGGCAGGAGGCCGAGAATCGCCCGCAGGGTCAGCGATTTGCCGGAACCGGATTCGCCTACAAGACCCAGGCTCTCTCCGCGTTCCAGCGAGAAGCTTATATTATGAACGAGTTTCTCTTGCGACTTGGCGGCGAGTGTCAGCGATTCTACTTCCAGTATGGGCTGTGTAGTCATTATTTTTTCCTCCAGATATCAGCCAGGCCATCTCCCAGAAGAGACAGCGCAATTCCCGTATACACCACCGCGAAGCCCGGAACCGCCGACAGCCACCAGGCTGTGGTAATGAACGGTTGTCCATCGGAGATCATCGTCCCCCAGTCCGGTGTCGGAGGAGCAATCCCGATCCCCAGATAACCCAGCGTAACAATGGCTACCAGGAGGCCGATCATATCCGTCATCAGCACAACAACGGCTTGCGGCAATACATTAGGCAGGAGATGGCGCAGAATAATGCGGATACCGGGCAGACCCAGCGTCTGGGCAGATGCGATCCACTCCTGCTTGCGGAAGGAAGCGCTGAGACCTCTGACCACACGGGCGAATACAATCCAGCCTACAAGGATGAAGGTGATGTATATCCCCCGCTCCCCGGCACCGCTGGCGAAGGCCACGATGATGACGATCAGATAGAAGGGGAAGGCAATGAAAGTGTCTGTGATCAGCGAAATGATTCTATCGGTCCATTTGCCGTAATATCCTGAGATCATTCCCAGCATGACTCCCGTGCAGAACGGGATGATCTCGGCCAGAATCATGATCGTCAGATCGGTACGGGCGGCATAGAGCAGTCTGGTGAACAAATCCCGGCCAAGCTGGTCGGTTCCAAGCCAGTGGGCAGAGGATGGCGGCTGCAGGAATGCGCTCAGATTCTGCTCCGACGGCTGGTAAGGACTTAAGTAAGGAATGAACAGGGCCAGCAGAATAAGGATGGCGAACATGATGATCCCGATCAGCAGCGAGGGGGTCTTCCCTATCCGTCTGAGTGTGCTTCGCGTCTTCCCCGATTCCGGCAACGATGGATCTAAATGGGTAGTAGTATTCATTGGTTCCCCTTCGTTCTGGGATCGAGCCACCCGGAGATTATTTCAATCAGAAGACTGATGATCACGACAGCCAGTGCACAATAGAGCGCGATCCCCTGGATCACCGGGAAATCCCGGTTCGAGATGGAGGTGAACAGCAGACTGCCGATACCCTTGATGCCGAAGACCTGTTCCACCACGAGCGTTCCCCCGATCAGATAAGAGATATTCACTCCGAGCAGCATCAGCGTCGGCAGTGCCGAATTCCGCAGGACATGCTTGAACAGGATCACCCTGGAGGGGATTCCTGCGGCTCTTAGTGTGACGACAAATTCGGATTCCAGCACCTCCAGCATCTGCGCACGCAGCGAGCGGACCAGCGTAGGAATCTGTGAAAAAGCAATCGTTACCGCCGGCAGCACCAGACTATGGAGCGTGCCCAGCCCCCCTTTGCTAATCCCGCCGACCGGGAACCAGCCGAGCCGAACACTGAAGAGCAGAATGAAAAGAATGCCAACCCAGAAGACCGGCATCCCGAGAGTAATGGCAGGAATAATACGGATCAGGTGATCCAGCAGCTTATCCTTGTGGGTGGCTGCAACCGTTGCCAGCAGGAGGGCGGTAACAATCGCCAAGACTGAGGCGATCCCAATTAGCAGCAGGGTGACGGGTGCGCGCTCTACAATCAGCTCACGCGACGATGTGCCCACAATAATCGAGTTGCCGGTATCTCCCTGAGTGAACAGCATCTTGCCAAACCGGATGAATTGCTCCCATAACGAGAGATCCAGCCCCAGCGTGTGATGCATGTTCTTCAAGGCTTCAGGCGTACTGTATTCTCCGAGGATCATTTTGGCAGGATCACCAGGTACGATTCGGATCAGAAAAAAAACGGCCGTCATTACGCAGAGGATAACAATTAAGGCTCTTACAAGGGCGAGGATCAGCCACTTGTAAGAACCGTTGTGTCCAGCTGCACCCGTTAGGGTCCGCTTGGAGTTCATCATTTGAGGGTGCGGACATCTTCCAGACGGAGGCTGCCGTTAGGCAGAACAACAAGTCCGTCTACAGAAGAACGGGCGCCGATCAGAATATCCGGGTAGTAGAGCGGAAGGTAAGGCACTTCATCCGCCAGTGTCTGCAGCAGCTTGGAATAGATCCCGGCCCGCTCTTCACCGTCGGCTGTCTTCTGGCCTTCATATAACAGCTTCGTTACCTCCGCATTCGTGTAATGTGTCCAGTACGATTTGCTGAAGCCTTCCGGATCGGTCTGGAACGCCAGAATCGAGTTCGCTTCCGGGGAGTCCGCCTGGCCGCTGTTCAGCATCGCTGCGAAATCATAAGCGAAGAAGCGTTCGCGGAAGGTGGCCAGCTCAATGGATTCAATCTCAATCTTGATTCCAATCGCCTGTCCGGCGGCCTGGATGATCTGGGCCTCCTGCGCTCTGGTACTGTTGCCGGAAGCGATTAGCAGCTTGGTGGAGAATCCGTTAGGAAAAGCGGATTTGGCCAGCTCTGCCTTGGCTGCCGCCGGATCAAAGTTCAGCGCCTTAAGGGTATCATTGGCGTTGTACGGGATCGTTGGCGGGAGCAAGGAATTCGCGGTCTGCGCGTACCCGAAGGTTAAAGCTTTGGTCAGACCGTCACGGTCCAGCGCCAATGCCAGTGCCCGGCGGACATGCACATCGGAGAAGTGCTTATCCAGGGTGTTGAAGAACAACTGCTCAGTAACCCAGCTGCCGTTCGTGACTACCGTGGTATCTGTACCATCCTTAATCTCCCCCGCATTCTGCAGGGACAAGGCTTCAACCGCATCCACTGCGCCAGCCTTAAGCTGGTTAATGGCCTGGCTGTCATCCTGGATCAGCTTATATACGAGCTTGTCGATATAAGGCTTGCCTTCCTTCCAGTAATTCGTATTCTTGGTGAAGGTAACATCGCCCGCCGGGTCCCATGCTTCAATCACGAAGGGGCCGGTACCCACCGGTTTCTTGAAGAATTCCTCTTCAGACACTCCGCCGAAGTTATTCGGAAGGATGCCGTTAGAGAAGTTCGACAGCTCCGAGATGAACGGGGTGTAGGGTTCTTTTAGCGTAATTACGAGTGTCTTCTCGTCCTTTGCCTTAAGGGTATCCACCTTGGCGGAGATGGCCAGCGGACCACCTACTGTCAGATGACGCTGTAGAGAGAACACTGCATCTTCTGCTGTGACCGGCGTACCGTTCGAGAATTTCAACCCGTCACGCAGCACGAAGGTGTACGTTAACCCGTCTTCGCTGATCGTATGGGACTGGGCAAGCTGATCTGTAATTTCACCCTTGCTGTCAAAAGCAACCAGCGATTCAAACACTTTATCAATCGCAAATGCGTTATTCGACGTAATCTGGTTATGCAGATCAAACGAGGTCACCGAAGCCGGGCGGCCATAGACAAACGTGCCTCCAGACGCTGGCTCTGCCGTGCTTGCACTTTCTGTTGCGGCTGGGCTCGCACTTGCTTGAACGCCCTTACTCGAATCCGTATTATTAGCAGACCCGGAGCAGCCGGCAAGCAGCATAACGAACAATACTGCGAGTGTGCTCAGCCCTGCTGTTTTTCTCTTAGAAGCATTTAACTTAATCACGTGTGATCCACCCTTCCTATAAATCATATATGTTTAGTATGGATTGTATTATGGATCAGACCTCTTCTTCTGTCAAACAAAAGTTGATCCGGGACGCAGAATGGAAACTAAATGTTCCAGCACAGGAAATGTATTCGTAATCATCCGCCGGTTACCGCTGTCTGAAGGCTATAGTCACCAAGCTCAATATCCGGCTCTCTGCCAAGCGCCAGCTTCGCTAACTGTGAACCGATGAACGGACCCATGGTGAGTCCCGAGGCCCCCAGTCCGTTAGCGGCCAGAACACCCTTCCATCCGGGGACAGCCCCGATGACCGGAAGGAAGCCGGGAGTGAACGGGCGGAAGCCGACCCTTACTTCACCAAAAATACTGTCCGCCAGTCCAGGCGCCACTTCCAGCCCCTTGCTCAGGATCTCCTGCATCCCGCCTGCCGTCACACTGGTATTATATCCTGCGATATCATTCTCATGAGTAGCTCCGATCACTATTTGCTGACGGGCAAATGCGAGCAGATATTGATCACTGGGCGGGATGACTACCGGCCAGTCGTCCGTCTCCTGAGGGTCCGTGATCTGAAGGTGCATGATTTGCCCCTTCTGGAAGCTGACCTTGAAGTCTATCCCGAGCGGCTGGAGCAGCGGGTTCGCCCAGGCACCGGCACATATAATCACTTCGTCCGCCGGATAATAGCTCTCCCCGGCCTTGACCCCGGTGACCCGGCCCGGTTCAAATTCAAGCGCGGCATCCCCATTAATCATGACCGCCCCTTGCTGCTGTGCGGATTGCAGTAAGGCATCACGCAAGGCCCGGCCGTCTACCCTGGCAGCACCGCTGATATGAACCGCAGCATAATTCCCGGCAAGCAGCGGGAACCGTTCCTGGGTCTCTGCTGCGGTAAGCCTCGTAATGACTCCGATCTCCGGCGCATCCGGCAGCCGCAGCCGCGCCCGTTCTTCAATCTTGTCGAGCTTGCCCTCATCCGTGTGAATACTTAGCGCACCTACCCGGGCATACCCTGTATGGGTTATGCCTGCCTGGTTAAGTTCGTCGATCAGCCCGGGATAGAAGCGCGCACCGGCCTTCGCCAGCCGGTACCAGGCCTGATTGCGCCGCTGGGACAGCCAGGGGCAGATAATGCCTGCCGCCGCATCCGTAGCTTGTCCAGGATCTTTACGGTCCATAATAAGCACCTCTGCCCCCATCTTGGTAAGCTGGTAGGCTGTGGACGCCCCGAGTATGCCTGCGCCGATTACGATAACTTTCTTCATATGTACAGCCCTTTCGTTAGTGGTTGGAATAGTTGGAATGGCATAAAACCGCATTTATTCAGCTTACCACAGGTTGTTCGTTATATGTAGAAGCGGAATGTTCTTTTGAAACGGCGGCATCCAGCAAGGAAGTGTACAAACGTATCTTAATTTGCCCGATTCCGTGGGATGACCGGAAGCAAGTGGAAGAAGTACAATTAATATAGTTAGTTTTAGCTACTTTGGGCTAAGAGGGCTACTGTAAGTGTTGTTTTTCCAACTATTGGCCGGGCAGCGGTCATTCGGTCCTTAGCAAGTGTATAAAATCCAACTAATGCGTCTGCCTCTGACGTCTCCTCTTCTTCCTCTTCTTCCTCTTCTCCCCTGCTTCCCTTGTCTACTCTGGCTTGCTCCCCCCGCCGTTCCCCGCGGCACAAACTCAAAAACCCCCGGAACATCAGTCCGGGGGATACGCTATAATGCCGCTACAAACACTACAAATTCAGCTCCCTGATCTGTTCCGCAAGCTTAGGGAACACCCGAAGGGCATTGTTATAGAAGACATCCTCCAAGTGAGCCTCGGGGATGAGATGCTTCACGAAGCCGATATAGGCATCCAGCGGAACCAGCGGCCAGTCGGTGCCGAACACCAGCCGGTCGTATTTCTCGGCGAACACGATGGCCCGGCGGAAATGATCGGTATAGGTCTGCTCAGTCAGCAGCCGGTCCACCTTGGCCTGATCACCGACAATCCAGCCGGACAAGTCGGTGTACAGATTCGGATTCTTCTCCAGAAGCGCCGCGGTGTCCATGACCCAGGGATCGCCCAGATGGCAGAGCATGAAGGTAAGCTCCCGGTGCTTCAGGAAGGTCTCCTCCATCGACAGCGGGTGGGAATACTTCAGCAGCCCCTGGTCAGCATAAGTCAGTCCGCCATGGATGACAACCGGCAGGCCGTAAGCCGCAGCCAGCCTGTAGACCGGATCATAGATCTCATCGCCCACATTGAAGTGGTAGTACCCGGCGTACAGCTTGATTCCAACGACATCGTCCCGCTGCAGGGATTGCTCCAGCGCTTCAAGCTGTCCCTCCAGATGAAGCGTGAGCGGGTTAATGCCCACACAGGTGAACAGGTTGGCCGGAAGGGTCTCACTTAGATCAAGCAGCATAGGATTAAGCGCATCGGCATCCGGGAATGCACCGGCCACCGTCTCGGTCACTCCCATCCCCACACCGGCAATAACGCCGCTGCGGCGGAACTCCTCCAGCAGTCCTGTACCGGTATAGTCAATATGCGCCAGGGTTTCTGCAGTCTCGTGGAAGGCAGCAATATTGGAATAATGCACATGTGCGTCAATGATTCTCATAGTAGCTTCCTTTCTCTCACTCACTTCCCGAACCGGATAGTCCGCAGATCAGCGTATGCCTGCTCCGGTGCCTGAAGATCCGAGATCAGATAGAATTGGGGCTTGCTGAACTGTTCTTTGCTGTCCTGCAGATATAGACGCTCCTCCGTATTGGATAATACGACATCCGCACTGACCATCAGAGACGGCGAGGACTGCTTGGATGCTGTAACTAAGGTCAGTCGCTGCTGACGCTCCGTGGAGCCCAACTGCAGAAGCCCGTTTGTGCTTCTATCCCCTGTTTGAACTCTGCCGGCCTTATAGACAAGCTCTTCACCGCTGCTGCGCTTGATGTACCCTCTGCTCTTAGCTATCTCAGAGGCGGCACGGTACAAGGTTGAGGTCTCCAGCTTCAGTGGGTATAACGTTCTGCCTGTATTCTGTTCAACATGTACTGTGGAGACAAGTATAGGGACGCCTGGCAGCAGCATGAAATATTGATGCAGGACAAGACCTTTGTAGTTATCGTTCTTCCCGATGGTCACGCTAATCCGTATACCCGACCAGCGGTTCCCCTTATTGTCTGTCAGTTCAGCGAAATCAGCGGTACGCGGCTCCTCCATGAAGCTGCGCAGAGCGATTCCCTCTACACCAGCCATGATTCCGCCCACCCAAGGATTCCACCAGGATTTGGCGACAGGCTGCGGAAAAGAGGAATCCAGCCATTCCTGTCCCTGATGTGTGAGTGAGAACAAGCCCGGAGCGAAGTCAGGGCTTGCCTGTATCCGCATCAACCCATTGTCCACGGCCAGAACCTGTGACTGGCCCACTTCCAGTCTCTCCTGCCGGACAGGCTCTTCCGAGACCGGTAGGATCAGATAGGATTGATCCAGCACATAACTGTCCATATCCAGGTGCAGGGTAAGCACATCCACAGCAGTACTGGATGAACGGGTCAGTGGCAGACTGATCCCGCCGAGCTTCTGCTCCTCTTGCACCGTAAGCCCGGTTGCCTCAATACTGCCCGTTCTGGAAGAAATACTGATCTCACCGGCTAAATAACTCTTTTTCTGCTCCTGAAGGGTAAGCTGGCCATGCCCGCTGATGAACGGGTTCCCATGATTCAGACTTACTTCAAGCTGCTGACCGGTATTCAGGTCTTCTTCATTGCCGCGTTGCAGTGCGTAAGCCCGGAAGTCCTGCCAATGGTCCCAGGTTCCCAGCGCGATCCGCAGGGGACTTGTCTCCTGCTGGCCTCTAGCCGGAAGCCGGCCGAGGGAATGCTCAACGGCGTGCAGCCATGACTCCTGGATAAGCTCCAATTCTGCCGGCCAGCTTATTCCCCTGGAGCGTTCACCATCCGCTGCAAACATCCAGTTCTCATGGAAATTCCGTACATCCCAGTAATCTGAATCGGACGCTTCGGCCCCCAGGCTCAAATCCAGATACTTGCCGTTATAAGGGATTACCCCTCCGTGAAGGCTGAACTGGAAGCTGTCCTTCAGGATCAGCTCCTCCTCTTGATCGGTATCCAGCTGGTTATGAATCCGGAAATGCCGGGAGCAGATGCCGTTGCCGTGCAATTTCACTACCATCGTCAGCAGCAGGCCTTCCCGGATACTGACTCCATAGCTGGCTTCAAGCACTATGGCTTCTTGCTCCCTGTAATGCTTCACATCCAGTGCAGCGAGCTTCTTGAACTCATTCGTGTAGGGTAAGCCCAGTTTGGGATAAGGCAGGCCTAGAATATACTCGCGTCCCTCCAAGAAAGCCAGGAATTGGCTGGTTTTGTTCAGCACCGCCGAATATCGGCCGTTGCTGATGATGTAGTCCTTATCGGTCTGGCCGCCGAAGGCAGCTTCAGCCCCAGGGAAGACCAGACTAAGCTCCTGCTCCAGGATGACTGAATCCAGCCCCTCTTGCGCATGACGAACATTCACTGTATGATTCCATATCCCATAAGCAAGCAGCCGGGCCTTCACAGTGACTGTTCTCCGCCCTTTGGCCGGGACTTCGAGGGTAAGCGATTCCTGCCCAAAGGCAAGGATGGCATCCTCCGGCAGCTCAAAAGCGAACACAGCGTCCTTGCTGTACGCATTCTCCACCGTTACATCCAGCTCCACCTCTTCACCGGCGAAGACGGCTCTGTCCGGTACCTGAAACTTGACCTTAACCGGGAACTTGGGTTTGATCCCCAGCTTGAATACGGCAGGCAGGCCGTTAATGAGCAGTTCTGCCTCTACTACAGGATGAGTCTGGTAGAGATCCTGCTCCTCCTTCACCGGATGCACGAAGAAGCTGCCTTCCACCCGCGCCTCGGATTCAACATCCCGCACTTCATTCAGCTCAAAGCGGATTTGTTCGTTACTCTTACCGGCAATCGCCAGTGATAAGGGCTTCCCGCTTTTATTCACAGCTTCATAGATCACAGGGTATTCCGCTCCAAACGGCAGCTCATGCTGAGCAGGGATGGTTGCCTGTATCCGGTAGTCCTCCGTCTCAATCAGGCGCAGGCCGCGGCCGGTCCGCTCATATTCCATTCGTAGAGCTAACCCGTCTTTGACCCATTCATATGTAAAATAGTCAAACCCGCCTTCCCCATGGCCGTCAGGCTGAACAATGATTTCACGGATGCTGTCGTTATACCAGTCGATCTGCCCGAAATAAGATTTCACGGCTCCCGTCTGGAGCACGGAAGGAATGAAGTTCATCAGATGGGTGGTATCATCCCGGTTCTCCCAGAAGAACCCGCTTTTCTTGTACGTCGGAACCGCTTTGACATTACCGGGCCAGGTGTACAGATCCAGTCTCGGCCAGCCCAGCCGGATCGTCTCTTCGACCGCACGACGTACCAGCCGCTTGCCTACCTTGCGTCCATGGTAATCCGGCCTCACATTCAGCAGCGGAATATAGAGCGCTCCGGTATCCTCTTTATAGTGGGAGAAGCTGCAATATCCGATGACCTCTGAGCCGCTTACCGCCAGGAACAACTTGAGCATAGGGCTGTTCTCATGCTCCCGCAGCACGCTCTCCTCTGTCCGGTACGACCCGTCTCCGCCCCAGCTCTCAGAGCTTCGGTTCCACATCTCGGCAATGGATGCAGCGTGCTTGGCTGGTACGTATTCTTCAATGATAATTTCCTGTGAATCCGGCATTACGGTAATACCTCCTCGAATCGCTGTAATTCCTAGCAGCATAGAATGAATACTATTTGCAGTATATATCAGATCATTCAACGACTGTAAGATCCTGTTTGATTATAAAAGAATATTACTTATGCCCCTATCATACCCCGGCAACTCTGCTGTGTGCAAAACTAGGCGAAAGAGATCCTTGATCCGATCAGATAGCCGATCGAGACAAACAGCAGGGACCAGATAAACGCACTGGCAACAGTAACAAGTAGATACTTCTTGAAGGACATGGCGCTGATGCCGGAGATATAGCTGGTAGCGTGCCGTATTCCGGGAACGAAATAAGCGATGAACAGGGTCCAGTTCCCGAACCGGAAAAACCAGCGTTTGACACTGGCGAACCTTTTGGGCGTCAGCCCGACCCATTTCCCGTACCGGTCCACAACGGGTTGTCCCACTCGGAGACCGATGGTATAGCTGATCAGCATACCTGTAATTGATCCTATGAAGCATACCAGGACCGAAAGCGAGAAATCCAGCACCATGGTGGAGGATAGATAGCCAACGAACAGCGTCAGCAGCTCATCGGGTACGGGAAGTCCGAGAAGCCCCAGCGCCAGGAGGGCAAAGATAGCTATATAACCGTATTGTGAGATCATCTCGATGATCCATGGCATGAAGAATCACTTCCTGTTAACGAATTTTTTGAACGACGGGAACGGGACACGGCTTATCATCAGTATGGACAACAATCCCATAATTAAGATGACGATTTCCGGCTTCAGCCGCTCATCCACTAATGCAATCATCGAGAGAATCACGCCCGCAGCCGTAATGGGCATCCCCACGAATTTCTTTGAGGGTGCCGTTATATTGAATCTGGCCAGGCGCAAAGCCCCGCAAATCAGGAAGGCAACGGCAGCCACAGGTCCAAGCCATTGCACATTCTCCAGCCGGTATAACAAAATAAGAAAGACGGGGGCAATGCCAAAAGAAATAATATCAGCCAAAGAGTCCAGCTGTTTACCGAAATCACTGGTACAATGCAGCATCCGGGCGAGTAATCCGTCCATGACATCACATATCGCTGCCAGCAGAATCATAAATAAGGCAAGATGATAACGTTCTTGAATGGTGAAAAGCAGGGAAATTGATCCGAAGCCCAGGTTCCCCAGTGTGCACATTGAAGGCAGCCATTTCCAATTCATGCTGTTTCACTCCTTTCCTGACAAGTTGTAATGGGGCGTCAGCCTTCAAAGGTAACACTAAAACAGACGCCGTCCGAGGTGTTCATCACTGCATACCGGCAGCCGTGCATATCTAAGATCTGCTTCGCAATGGACAGCCCGAGTCCGGTCCCTCCCGTCAGACGGCTGCGTGAAGCTTCAATCCGGTAGAACCGCTCCCAGATATGCACCAGCTGATCTTCAGGGATACGTTCCCCTTTATTGTGTATAGTGAACAAGAGGTTCTTAGCCTGACTCTCCAAAGTAACCGTAATCGTAGTGCCTTCTTCCGCATGTCTGATCGCATTGGTCAGCAGATTGCTGAGTACCTGTTCAATCCATGTCGCATCCGCATACACAGGCAATTCGTTCGCAGGAATAATGACCACATCGAGCTGCTTGTTCTGGAGGGAATGGACGAGCTTATCCGTAACCTTCTCTGTCATTTCACTCAGCATGAACGAGGTTCTGCGCAGCTTGATCGTTCCTGACTCCAGTCTGGCCAGATCCAGCATATCTTTGACCAGGAACTCCATCTTATCGGCTTCTTCAATAATCACCTTGATGTAATGATCCTGCTTGCCGGCGCTCACCCCGTCCTCCAGCCCTTCGGCGAAGCCCTTGATAATGCTAAGCGGGGTCTTCAATTCGTGAGAGGCGCTGGCGAAAAAGTCCTGCTGCATCTGCTCCATCTTCTTCTTCTGCTCCATATCTTCAACGAGCTGCTGATTCGCTTCTCTAAGCTCGCCCAGCGCAGCGTCCAGGCTCTGGGACAAGGTGAACATGCTTTTGGACAGGCTGCCCAGCTCATCCTTTTGACGAATCGAAGAATGGCCTGTGAAGTCCAGCGACACCATCCGTTTGGCGGTATTATTGAGCTTGATTAACGGGCGGGTAACCATCTTGGAATAGAAGAGCGACAGGACCAGAATCAGAACAAATCCTCCGAGCCCTAAGTATAAAAAGAACCAGCGCAGCGCCTCATTGGAATCCTTCACATCCTGCAGGGAGGTAACCGAGAACAACAGCTCAATCTCTCCGCTCTTCTGCTGTACCGGCAGGATCATCACAGAATTACGGATGCCGCTCCAGGGAGCCGTCCACTCCTCTTTGTACAGGTTCAGATTCCTCAGCTTCTCAAGCTGATCCGGGCTTAGCGGGAACCAGTCCTCCACGGCCTCGAACATAATGCCCTGACGCGGATTCCATATTTTCAGATCCGGCAGGACCAGCTCTGTAATTGTCCCGGAGATGGTGGTGATTCCCTCCACCTCTTCTTCGCCTACCGGCGGTTCACCTTGTTTGGTAATGGTAATCGGGTAGAACAGATTCCCGAGCTCACTCTCGTCCTTGACATGCTCGCCGTGGATCGTCACCTGATCATTTTCTTTCAGATGAGCGGCTCTCAGCGGATCGCCATACTGGTTCATGAACAGGGACATGGGAATGAGCTGCGTATTCCCCTGTTCATCCAGCAGCTTCATCCGGAACGGATCTTCCGATTTCATCCGGCCATCCAGCTTCAGGATGACCATCTGTGTCTTGTTGCGCAGCATGAACCGCACCAGCTCACGGGAAGTCCGGGTTCTGCCCCAGCCCTCTTTGGTATAACTTGTCCCGAAGCTCTTGAGATGTCTCTCCACCCGGGTCTCCTTCTGATTCTGGTAAAAGCGGTCAAACAGCAGGAACTGGCTGAGGATCACCATTCCGTAGAACAAGACGAAAAAGATTACGGTCATCACAAACAGCTTGAAGGTAATTCCCCATCTTTTCATTCTTCGTCCTCGAACCGGTACCCTGTTCCGATCACCGTACGGATATAGCGGGATTCATATCCCAGCTTGCTGCGCAATTTCTTGATATGGCTGTCCACGACACGGGAGTCCCCCTCGAATTCAATTCCCCAGACCCGGCTGAGGATGGTATCCCGGGAAATAACATTTCCCTTGTTGCGGATCAGCAGCCATAAGAGGTCATATTCCTTCGGCGTAAGCTCAACATCTGCGCCTTCCACTTCGAGGCGGTGCGCCATCGGATTGAAGATCGCCGAGCCGAATCTCACCACCCCGGATTCAGGCAGATGTCTTCCTTCCACCCGTTTCATAATGGCCGCAGCCCGCGCTACGAGCACCTTGGGGCTAAACGGCTTGGTGACATAATCATCTGCACCTAATTCAAAGCCATGTATTTTGTCGTCATCGGCGGATTTGGCCGTCAGGAGGATAATCGGGGTCGCAGATTTCTTGCGGATTTCCCGGCATACCTCGAATCCATCCATTTTGGGCATCATAATATCCAGAATCATCAGATCCGGCAGCAGCGAATCGAACCAGAGCATCGCGTCCTGTCCATTCTCTGCTTCGCGCACCTCCCAGCCGTCCTGGATGAAATAATCAGATACGAGCTCACGGATACGCAGCTCATCTTCGACAAGCAGCAACTTTTTCTTCAATATACTCCCTGCTTTCAACCCGTTTATACCTCTCAGCATAGTCGAGTGTTATGTCCTTTATGTGCCCTGGTGTAAATTTAGCTGGTAATCGGGTAGAGAATGTGTTCTGAAAACCATGCTGGAGTATGCGAAATGTTAGAGCTTGGGTGGACGCTGCGCAAACGGAACGTTGTTACAATCGCTTTTCTACAATCATTCCGCCCGCTCCGCTGTTTGAGTGTAAGTAGCCTCACTGAATACAAATGTTGTACTTTTTGCAGGAACTCCATCAGTTTGAGCTCAGATAATGCACATTGTTGTACTTTTTGCAGGAATTTGGTGAGATTCACGGCTGAAGAACACACATTGTTGTAATTAGTGCAGGAATTCTATCAGCGCGGTGTTGGATAATGCGCATTGTTGTATTCCGTGCAGGAATTCCATCTGTGTGGTGCTGGAAACTATGCATTGTTGCACTTTGTAACCAGTATGAGTATCGGATGTAAGCTATACTGTGATCGGCACAATTCCTAATAGCGGCTGAAGCAAAAATGCAAAACAGCGATTCTCTATTAACCGGAGGATCGCTGTTTTGCTGTCATTCATTTCGTCTATGATACAATACTTCGGTGTCCTGGTTACCCTGCTTCACCAGCTTGCTTGAACTGGCTGTTGTACAGCTCAGAATAGACACCTTCCAGGGCAAGGAGCTGCGCGTGACTGCCCTGCTCGGCGATCTGTCCGCCCTGGATCACCAGAATCCGGTCCGCATCCTGAATGGTGCTGAGCCGGTGGGCGATCACGAAGCTGGTGCGGCCCTTCATCAACGTCCGCATGGCCTGCTGAATATGCATTTCTGTCCGGGTATCCACGCTGCTGGTGGCCTCGTCCAGGATGAGGATGGCCGGATCGGCCAGAATGGCACGGGCAATCGTCAACAGCTGGCGCTGGCCGTGGCTGAGCGTTGTCCCGTCGGTGCCCAGCAGCGTATCGTACCCCTGCGGCATTCTGGCAATGAAGCCGCTGACGTTGGCGAGGCTTGCCGCCTCTTCCACCTCTTGGTCCGTGGCCTCCAGGCGGCCGAAGCGGATGTTCTCACGGATGGTTCCCGAGAAGACATGTGCGTCCTGGAGTACCATCCCGAGCTGGCGGCGCAGCTCATTTTTATTGAGCTCCCGGATATCTCTTCCGTCGATCAGCAGCTCACCGCCGTTCACTTCATAGAAGCGGGTCAGCAGGTTGACGATAGTCGTCTTCCCGGCCCCGGTCGGACCGACCAGGGCGATGGTCTCGCCAGGCTGTGCAGTGAAGCTTACACCGTTCAGAATGGGTGCACCCGGCTGATAACCGAATACCACATCCCTGGCAATCACTTCCCCGCGTATCCGGGCCAGCTCCTGAGGCTGTTCACCGCTGTACTCTGAAGGCATATCCATCACTTCAAATACCCGTTCCGCACCGGCAATGGCCGATTGGATCAGATTATACTGGTTCGCAAGGTCGGAGATCGGCCGTCCGAACTGCTTGGCATAGTTCAGCATGCTGACGATGACCCCCACTGTAACCAGCTCATGGAAGGCCATCAATCCGCCGATTCCGGCAATCAGTGCGAAGTTCAGGTTGTTGATCAGGTTCATCACCGGACCTACCAGGCCGGATACAATCTGCGCCTTAATGCTGGCTTGATTCAGTTCGCCGCTTATGCCGCGGAATCTGGTGACCTCCGCTGCTTCCCGGCGGTATTGCTTGATCACCTTCTGGCCGCTGACCGCTTCTTCAATGAAGCCGTTAAGCTCACCCAGATGCTGCTGCTGGTTCTTGAAGTAGATCCGGCTTAAGCCGGTAATCCGGCGGCTTGCCAGCACGACCAGGGGGATCGTTGCCAGGGCAACACCTGTCAGCGGAACATTCAGCATCAACATAATGACCAGAGAACCGCTAAGCGTAATCAGACTGTTCAGCAGCTGGGTCACACTCTGATTGAGCGAGTTAGACACGTTATCAATATCATTGGTGGCGCGGCTCATCAGCTCACCGTTGGCATGGGTGTCGAAGAAGCTGACCGGCAGCTCCTGATATTTGGCGAACAGATCCCGCCGCAGCTCATACACCGTCCGTTGGGACACGGAGGTCATGACATAAGCCTGCACCCACGAGACTGCGCTGCCCAGGAGATAAATGCCGCCCAGCAGGAGACAGAACCGGACGAGCAGCCAGTAATCCCGCGGAAGAATCGCAGTATCTATAGCTTGTCCGAGCAGATAGGGACCGATCAGCGCAAGAACAGCATTCAGAATGGTGAATACATAGACCATAATGAGACCCGCCCGTTGACGGTTCAGATAGGACCAGATGCGTGTAATTGTTGCCTTGCTATTCTTCGCGCGTACCTTGGGGACAACACCAGCACGGCCGGGAGGTCCGCTGCCTAACCCGCCAGGCCCGCCGGGAGCCTGTTCTTGCTTAGGTTGACTGGACATACGGCGCCTCCTCTTCCCTGAGCTGCGAATGGCGGATATCCCGGTAAATCTCGCTGTCTGCCATTAACTCTGTATGGGTACCCTGGGCAGCGATCCTGCCGTTCTCCAGGATGACAATCCGGTCGGCATCAATGATGGATGACACACGCTGGGCAATCATAACCACGGTACAGTCCTGAAGCTCCGTCTTCAGCAGCGTGCGAATTCTTGCTTCGGTAACCGCATCTAGTGCACTGGTGCTGTCGTCCAGGATCAGAATCGCCGGCTTGATCAGCAGCGCACGGGCAATAGACAGACGCTGCTTCTGTCCGCCTGACAGATTGACACCCCGCTGACCCAGCAGAGTGTCATAGCCTTGCGGCAGCGCGCGGATAAAGGCATCGGCTTCAGCGGAAATCGCCGCCTGCTCCACCTCTGCATCCGTTGCTTCCGGACGGCCGTAGCGGATATTGTCCCTGATACTGCCGCTGAACAGCAGCGACTGCTGCATCACGAAGCCAATCCGGCTGCGCAGATGATCTATGCTAATCTCCCGGATGTCTGTCCCGTCAATGACAACAGCGCCCGATAATACCTCGTAGAACCTTGGGATCAGACTGACCAGGGTAGACTTGCCTGCACCTGTGGCCCCCAGAATAGCAACCGTTTCTCCAGGACTTGCTACGAAGCTGATATCCTCCAGCACCAGATTCTCATCGGCACGGTCATACGCGAAGGAGACATTCTTGAATTCAATCCGCCCGAGTGTAATAGCTTCACGATTCGCCGCAGGCCCTTCAATGATTTCACTTGAGGCAGCAAACACTTCATTCACGCGGTCTCCTGACACCTTAGCCCGTGATACGAAAGCAAGCATCGTACTCAGCATCATCATGGACATGAGCAATTGGGTAACGTAGTTAATGAAAGCAATCAGTTCACCAACGGGAAGCGTGCCGCCCCAGTTCTGCAGCCCGCCGAACCAGAGTACGGCAATGATGCTGGCGTTCAGAATCAGCATCATTAACGGCATATTCAGCGCCATCAGGCGGATCGCCCGGATGCCGGTATCGGTATAGCCGGTATTGGCGGTATCGAACCGCTTCTGCTCATGGTCTGCGCGTACGAAGGCTTTGATCACGCGGATACCGGAGAGATTCTCCTGCAGCACATTGCTTACTCCGTCCAGCTTCTCCTGCATTCGTGCGAACAGCGGAAAAGAAAGCCGGATCAGCACATACAGCAGGACGAACAGCAGCGGCACCGCTGCCAGCAGGATCATCGCCAGGGACGGGCTGATCATGACCGCCATCACCAGACTGCCGACCAGCAGCAGCGGGGACCGCACGAAGCTGCGCAGGATCATCTGCACGAAGGTCTGGAGCTGCACGACATCGTTCGTCAGCCGGGTGATCAGTGACCCTGTCTTCAGCCGGTCCAGATTGCGGTTCGAGAAGCTCTGAACATGTTCAAACAGCTTGATCCGCAGATCATTGCCGAAATTCTGTGAAGCGATGCTCGCACATACCGCACAGCCCACACCTCCGGCCATGCCGATAATAGCAATTCCAACCATAATTCCGCCTGTGGTGAGGATATGCGATACATCATTTTTCATCAGGCCTTCATCCACGATGCTGGCCATAAGTGCAGGCTGCAGCAGGTCCATCACGACTTCAAGTACCATTAACAGCGGGGCGAGCACGCTCCAGAGGAGGTACGGCTTCATGAACCCTCTGAGCTTCCACATTCCGTTCACCTTCATCTCATCAAGGGTAAAATTTAAGGTAAATAGCTGATCTTATCAGTGATTGGCGTTCTCTCCTTGGCCGCAGGAATCTCCTGGGGATAACCAACGGCGAGCACAGCGATTACATCCTGCTCTCCGGGAATGCCCAGCACCTCATGGCCCCGGGCCGTACCGCCTAAGGACGACCAGAACACACCTGCTCCTGCCTCATGGGCCGCCAGCATGAAATTCTGGATATAACAGGACACCGCCATGATGTTCTCTTCGCGCTCCACTACACTAGCTGCAGGCTTGGATACAACTCCAATCAGTACGGGCGCGCCGCCGAAATCTGTTTTGTGGTTCAATGCAGCCCGGGTCTCGGGTCCAATGAACAGCAGCTCCCAGGGCTCATTCATCCGGTGGTTGGGGGCATAGCTGGCAGCTTCCAGCCAGGTATTCAGATCATTCTCCGGGATGGGGTCTGGCTTGAAGGCCTTAATTGTTCTTCGGGTCTGGATCGTCTCAAGGGTTGTCATGGTCGGGTATCGCTCCTTCAATAGTAAGTTCTTGTTCAGCCAGCACTTCACGCAGCTCGAAGGCCTGAATGAATTCCTGGATAATCCCGTCTGTTGCCTTAAGCTCACCGCTGATTATCTGCCTGATCTCTTGGAATTCCGGCTGGTTCAGCTGCTGCAGCAACGTCGAACGTTTGACATACAGCCGTTCCAGAAAAGCAAGCGCCCGGCCGCGGCGGAAGGTCTGGGCGCTGCGGAAGCCCCGCTTGCCCTCTTCATGGAAAGGGTGACCCGTCTCTCTCGCCCCCCTATGTCCTCCAGGCTCATGTTTGCCTTCGTGCATAGTGAATCACTCCTTAGATGTATACAATTGTATACGGATGTCTCATGTATACCAATGTATCTCCTGTTTCATGTCATTGTCAAGAGACATGACGAAACAGCCTATGGAGCCCCGCCGCTGGGGAGCTTCATAAGCTGTTCAGTTAAGAAGCTATTGTCAGCCGTTCACCTGCATTAGCGGTAGAATCAGCCTTCAGCCTGCTCCAGGGCATCTTTCCTGAAGGCCTGCTGCTTGAGATCATCCCAGGCCGGGGTGGGCAGCCCCGCTTGCTGCTGTACAGATTCAAAAGCCCGGTAGAGCGCAGATAGTTCACCGAAAGTGCCGTCTATCAGCTTCATGAAGGGCAGTCTGTGCACTATTTTCAACCCCTGATAGACTAAGGCCGGATGCCGCTTGACCCCGTTCACAAGAGAGGCGGGATTGGTTCGAATCCCCAGCTTGGCGAGAACGCTGAACCCTTCATCCATCGCGGCAACCGCCTGTTTCCAGCGTGCACTGTCCTTGGCCGCCTGGGACAAGTCGAAATCATGAAGATAATTGACCGAATTGATCGCTACAATGGGAACGATATGGCTCAGGAGCCAAGCATTGATATCCTCAGAATAATCCAGCTTATACTTCGTCTGCCGGAAGGCCCGGGTGAGCAGTGGCTTGAACGGAACCTCACCCTCAAGACTGCCCAGCACCATTTGACTGCCGGCCCGTATACAGATTACACGCCCATCCGCCTCACGGATTCCCCCGTTAAGCTGGAAACCGAAGGCTATGTTCTGGGGAACCCGGCTGTTGTCCTTGAAGAACTGCTGCATTCCGCGGGTATCCCCATTATTGCCGACCAGCACAATATTCGCGCTCCCGTTGTCCGCCAGAGCCGGCAGCACCGCCGGGAAGTCATTGTATTTCATCACCACAAAGATCAGATCATAGATATCCTCCGCCCGCAGCTCGGAGACCACCTTCACTTGGTCTACCGTCGTTCTGCGCTGAAAATAATGCCGGATGACAAGACCATCCTGCTGCAATTGGGCCGCCCGCTTCGTTCGGGCGAGCACCGTCACATCATTCCCGCCCCGTATCAGGACATGCGCCAAATAACTGCCCAGAACCCCCGCACCCATAACTAATATACGCATATCGTATCCCCTCTCGAATTCAAACATTTGTCCTTTTATGAACATCTGTTCATTAGATTAGCAGGGGATACGAAATAGTACAATTGCCAATGGCGGGGTGGATGTCAATTATTGAACAAACCGGGGGTCATTGTACATTATTACCGGCCGGTCCGGTCCGCACTGGTCATTCCGTGATCTGTGTATGGACCGCCACGATCAGCATATCCATATGCCGGGCGTGCCGCAGCAAATAATGGACGAAGCTTGCCGAGAACAGGCTATACGCCCAATGCCTGCGTGACTGTCCGATGATCAGCTGTGTAGTCTGCCTGTCATTCATCCGCTGGAGCAGATGCTTATGCAGATGCTTGCGGCTTCCCGCCTCGGTGATGTCCATTACACCGCCCAGCCGCTCCGTCAGGTGCCTCAGCGTATCCAGCCGCTTCTGTTCTTCTGGTGTCTGTATGCGGGAGCAGCGTACGTAATGCACATGCCATTCGGCTTTGAGGCGGTGGGCGATCCGAAACCCGCGCCGGATGAGCCGCTCGGCCTGCGGGCCCGTATCCACGCAGACGAAGATGACTTCCCGTCTGCTCCAAGGGCCGCGCAGGGCAGGCTCCCGTTCCCAGGCCTCCAGGCGCTCATCCACATCATCGGCAATCTCGCGCAGGGCCAGCTCCCGCAGCGCGATCAGATTGCCGATCCGGAAGAAGGACTCCAGGGCCTGATTTACTTTCTCCTGCGCGTAGATCTTCCCTTCCCGCATCCGCTGCTGCAGCATCTGCGGCGTAACGTCGATCAGCTCCACCTCGCTCGCCATCCGCAGAATCGCATCCGGCACCGTCTCGCGGACCCGCACACCGGTTAACTGCTCCACTGCATCGTTCAGGCTCTCCAGATGCTGCACATTGACGGTGGTTATGACAGAGATTCCGTTCTCCAGCAGCCGGATGACATCCTCATACCGTTTCCTCGTGATGCTTCCGGGAACATTGGTATGGGCAAGCTCATCCACCAGCACCACTTCGGGATGCCGGGCGATGATTGCTTCGGTATCCATCTCGGTAAGCTCCGTAGACTGATACGGAATCCGCGCTCTGGGGATCAGCGTTAATCCGCCTACCTGCTGCCTGGTTTCCTCCCTGCCGTGGGTCTCCAGCAGCCCGATGACCACATCAATTCCCCTGCTGCGGAGCAGATTGCCTTCCTGAAGCATTTTGTACGTTTTGCCAACTCCGGGGGCTGAGCCGATATATACCTTGAAGGTTCCCCGGCGGATATGCTCGATCTTCTTCTCCAGCTCCTGGGTGGTTAGACGGTGGAACGGTTCCGCAGTCTCCTTCGGGGCTGGCCGGACCGGCAGAATACGTTCACCGTCCTGCTCCGCGCGGTCTGCCATCAGGAACACATCTATATTCCGCGTCCGCCGCAGGACACGGCTTGCGATGGAGCCTTGCCACTTCTCCTGCCAGCGGCTTTTCTGCGAATGGCCCATCACAATTCTGGTGACATTATTCTGAATGGCATAACGCACCAGCATGGAGGGCAGCAGCCGCAGGCGGAGCACCTCCAGCTCTTCGAACCGGGCATGAATCCGCTCTGTCAGCTTGAGAATGGAGCGTTTGAATACCTGCTGATCCTTGGTCAGCGGACGGCCGCGCAAGAGGAAGGTCACGATAATCAGATCACCGTTCAGCCGCTTGGCGATCTGCTGTCCCCTTCTTATATACAGAGAACCATTCCAATGATACTGCGCCGAGACCAGAATCCGCTCGGTTGCGCCGGAGGGACCGATCAGCCCCTCTGCCTCCCGGTGCTTCTCCAGCGAATCATTGACCCCCTCCGCCATCAGCCGCAGCGACAGCTCACGGAGTACGCCAAGATTGCCCCGGCGGGACAGTGCCGGATGAGTCCCCTCACCAAGCACGCCCTCCTCCAGCCGCTTCAGGATCGTCTCCGGAGAGACGTCAATCAGCCGCACCTCGTCAGCCGATTCCAAAGTGTTCAGCGGGACCGTCTCTTCCGCACGGATGCCGGTCATCTCATAGATTTGCTCACCTACACCGGCCAGCTCATAGACATTGATAGTAGTGATCACACTGATGCCCTGATCCATCAGATACCGGATGTCCTCCAGCCGTGTCTGGAAGCGGGCCTCTTCACGATTGCGGTGCGCCAGACCATCCACCAGCAGCACCTCGGGGTTACGTTCCACCAGAGCCTCAAGCGGCAGATCCTTCTCTTCCTTGCCGTCCTTCCACCAGTGAATGCTGGGTACCCGCTCCAGATCGCCAAGCTGCTGGACGGTTTCCGCCCGGCCCATAGTGGATACGGCACTGATCACCACATCAATGCCCTGCTGCTTCAGCAGCTTGCCTTCCTCCAGCATGTGATAGGTTTTGCCTGACCCGCTGACCGAGCCGATGATGATCTTCAGCCGCCCCCGCTGGAGCTGATAGATGGAATATAAGATTTCCTCAGGGGACTTGCGTTTATAGGGTGCCACGGGTGAGTTCCGATAATGCCAGATTCAGCTTCAGCACATTCACCCGTTTCTCCCCGAAGAGTCCCAGATCACGGCCTTCGGTCTGCTTGGTCACCAGGGCCTGAAGGGTGTCTGCCGGAATACCGGTCAGCTGGCTGATTCTGGGAATCTGTACGAGTGCCGCAGCCGGTGTAATATGCGGATCAAGGCCGGAGCCTGAGTTCGTAACCAGATCAACAGGCAGCTGGCTGGCAGGGATACCGGGATTGTCCAGCTTCCACTGGGCAATGAAGTCCTTAGTACGCTGCAGCATATCAGGATTCGACGGCCCGTAGTTATTCGATCCCGAAGCTTCCGCCTTGTATTCAATACTGGATACACGGCTCTGGAACCATGCCTGATCACTGAATTTCTGCCCGATCAGCGCAGAACCGACAACCTTCCCGTCTGAATTCTTCAGCAGGCTTCCGTTCGCCTGGGCAGGCATCAGCACCTGGGCAAGCGCCGTAGACGCCAGCGGATAGATCATTCCGCAGAGAATAATGAATACTATGCTTAATCTTACAATAGTGAAGAAGTAGGCAACTGGTGAAGGCGATGCCTGTTCTCCGTTCGTCTCATGAATGGATTGTGCCATGATAATGATGCCTCCTCTAGATCCAGATCCTGACAATCAGGTCAATCAGCTTGATGCCTGCGAATGGAACAACCACACCGCCAAGCCCGTAGATGACAATATTGCGCGCCAGCAGCCGGGTCGAGCTCATCGGCTTGTACGATACCCCGCGCATGGCGAGCGGAATCAATAGCGGAATGATAATGGCGTTGAAGATCAGCGCCGAGATAATCGCCGAGCTGGGGGACCCCAGTCCCATCACATTCAGGGCTTCCATCTCGGGAATGGCCAGTGTGAACATGGCCGGAATGATTGCGAAATACTTGGCAATATCATTGGCGATGCTGAAGGTAGTCAGCGCTCCGCGTGTCATGAGCAGCTGCTTCCCGATCGCTACCACCTCTATAATTTTGGACGGATCAGAATCCAGATCCACCATGTTGGCCGCTTCCTTGGCTGCGGTTGTCCCGCTGTTCATCGCCAGCCCCACATCGGCCTGAGCCAGGGCGGGGGCATCATTGGTACCGTCGCCAGTCATGGCTACAAGCTTGCCTTCGTTCTGCTCCCGGCGGATCACCGCAATCTTGTCCTCTGGCGTACTCTCGGCAATGAAATCATCGACCCCGGCTTCCCGGGCAATCGTGGCGGCGGTCAGCGGGTTATCCCCGGTACACATGATCGTCTTGATCCCCATGCTGCGCAGCTCGTCGAAGCGCTCCTTCATCCCGGGCTTGACGGTATCCTTCAGATAGATCAGCCCATAGATCCGGCTGTCTACTGCAACCGCAAGCGGAGTGCCGCCTAATCGGGCAATGGCATCCGAGTTGTTATCCAGATCGGAGGGGACAACCCCGCCCTGCGCCAGCACCCATTTCTTCACGGAGTCTACAGCTCCCTTGCGCACTGACCGCCCATCCTGCAGATCCATACCGCTCATGCGGCTCTCTGCCTTGAACTCTATGAACTCCCCGCCGTCTGCAAGGCTGCTGTCATACCGGAGCTCCAGCTTCTTCGCCAGCTCCAGGACGGAACGCCCCTCCGGAGTCTCATCCTTCAGCGAGCTGACCGCCGCCCAGGCGGCAAGCTCTGTTCCTGACGCTTCGCCTACCGTGACGAATTCACTCGCCATCCGGTTACCGAAGGTGATCGTCCCGGTTTTATCCAGAATCATCGTGTTGATATCCCCGGCCGCTTCCACCGCTTTACCGGACATCGCCAGGACATTGAACTGCGTCACCCGGTCCATCCCGGCAATCCCGATCGCTGACAGCAGCCCGCCAATGGTAGTCGGAATCAAGCAGACGAGCAGCGCGATCATGACCGGAATCTCCAGCTTAACGCCGATATAATCAGCGATGGGACGCAGGGTTACCACGACAATGAGGAAGATAATCGTCAGGCTGATCAGCAGGGTGTTCAGGGCAATTTCATTTGGTGTCTTTTGACGTTTGGCCCCTTCGACCAGTGAGATCATCCGGTCCAGGAAGGACTCTCCCGGATCACTGGTAATCCGCACCTTGATCTGGTCGCTGACTACACGGGTACCGCCGGTCACGGAGCCGAAGTCTCCCCCGGCCTCCTTAATGACCGGTGCCGACTCCCCCGTAATGGCCGATTCATCGACAGAAGCCAGCCCTTCAATCACTTCCCCGTCGCCGGGGATGAATTCTCCCTGGCTCACGACCACCACATCGCCTTTACGCAGCTCCGAGGCGGGTACCTCCTTGATAGCTGAACCCACCAGCTTGCGGGCGGTGATGTCCTGCTTTGTTTTTTTCAGCGAATCGGCTTGGGCCTTGCCCCGGCCTTCAGCCAGTGCTTCCGCGAAGTTAGCGAACAGCACGGTGAACAGCAGAATGAAGAATACGGCAATATTGAACCCGATGGCATGCTCAGCGTTGAAATACCCCGGCGCCAGCACCATAAGCAGTACGATGACCGTACCCACCTCAACCACGAACATGACCGGATTCTTCATAAGAGTCACCGGATTAAGCTTCACCAGACTGTCCTTGGCGGCACTCCACAGGATGGGGCCGGTCAGCAATTTTTTGCGTTGTACAGTACTCATTCTCTTCTCTCCCTCTCCCTACCGTAGAGTCAAATATTCTGCAACCGGACCGAGGACAATTACCGGCAGGAAGGTCAGTGCGCCAATGATCAGCACCGTACCAATCAGAATGCCTGTGAACAGCCCGTTATCCGTGCGGAACGTTCCGATCGTCTCCGGCACCGGCTTCTTGCGCAGCATTGAACCGGCGACCGCCAGCATCGCAATCATCGAGACATACCGGCCCAGCAGCATAACCATACCCGTCGTTATATTCCAGAAGGACGTATTATCCGCCAAGCCTTCGAAGCCCGAGCCGTTATTGGCAGCAGCGGATACATATTCATACAGCACCTGGGTCATCCCGTGGAATCCGGGGTTGGTGATGCCGCCCTTACCGAGATCCGTCAGAAAAGCGGCCGCCGTCGGCACCAGAATAATCAGCGGATGGATCAGAATAGCGATGGCGATCAGCTTCATTTCCCTCGCTTCAATCTTGCGTCCCAGGAATTCCGGCGTTCTCCCGACCATCAGCCCGCAGAGGAAAACACCGAGTATCGCATACATCAGCATATTGATCAGTCCGACACCTTTGCCGCCGAACACATTGTTCAGCATCATCAGGGTTAGCGGTGTAATGCTGCCGAGCGGCGTCAGCGTGTCATGCATATTGTTCACACTGCCGGTGGTTGCCGCTGTGGTGACAGTTGTGAAGAGCGCCGACTGGGCAATGCCGAACCGGACTTCTTTTCCTTCCATACTGCCTTGTGAGGCATCAATGCCCATCGCGTTAATCGCCGGATTACCCGCACGCTCAGCCGCATAATTCAATCCCAGCAGCAGCACGAACAATGTCATCATCGCTCCAAAAATCATCCAGCCCTGACGTTTGTTCTTGGCGAACTTCCCGTACATATACGGCAGAGATGCCGGCAGCAGCCACATGGAGAGAATCTCCAGCACATTGCTTAGCGGACTAGGGTTCTCAAAAGGATGGGACGAATTGGCTCCGAAGAAGCCCCCGCCGTTCGTGCCGATATGCTTGATGGACTCCAGGGAGGCCACAGGGCCAATGGCAATCTGCTGTGTCTGGCCTTCTAGCGTAGTCACCTCAAGTGTCGGTTTCAGAGTCTGCGGCACATGTAGCGCAACAAGCGCCATTGTTACAAGCAGCGCGAGCGGAATGAAGATCCGAATATGCGCTTTGACGAAGTCTTCGAAGAAGTTCCCCACCGTGCTGCGTCCTGTAATCCCTCTGACAAAAGCAACCGCAACCGAGAAGCCGCTGGCGGCCGAGGTGAACATCAGCATCGTCATTACCGCCATCTGCGAGAAGTAGGATACCCCGCTCTCCCCGCTGTAATGCTGGAGGTTCGTATTGGTCATGAAGCTGATTACCGTATTGAAGGTGAGCGTCTCTTCCATGTTGCCGATCCCGTTCGGGTTGAGCGGAAGCCCCTTCTGTAACCGCAGAAAAATATAGCTGAATACGACCAGTGTTATATTCGTTACAATGAAGCTGACCGCATACTTCTTCCAGGACATCCCGCCCCGCTGCTTCAGCCCGATCAGACGATAAATCCCCTTCTCCGCTCTGCCGAATATCCGGTCTGTCCGGTTCGGTTCATTCGAGAAGACATGATATAGATAAGTTCCCACTGGCTTCACCAGCAGTACGAGTATTAAGATCACTACTGCCATTTGTACAATCCCCACGGATGACCCTCCTTAATATTTAAAATTTCTCGGGATGAATCAAAGCATAGACCAGGTAAAGAAACAGCAGCGCAGTCGCTGCAAGCACAACCGCCATCACTCATTCCCCCCTTGTTCATCCACCACACGGCCACACCATTGTGCAAACGCGTAGAACAAAGTGAACAGAGCTGCCATAACCACTGTCATATACACATCCATCATCGTCTTTGCCACTCCTCACCCTAATGTAATCTCTCTCTTGTAACTCCGGTCTAGCGTATCATTTCTGCCATAAGTTCAGGGTTAGGGTTTCCTCCGGCGCATTAAGATCCCGTTAAGACTGAATGAAGAGCGGTAAATCTCTTCACCCAGTACCTGATTGACCTCCTTGATAAAAGCGCCATACCCTCCATCCGGCTCCATTCTGTACGGCAGCGCCCTGGCCAGAATTAGCTCTGTCTCCTGCGGATCGAACTCGAAGCTGGTGAGAAGCATCTGCCTGACCTCCCCGGCCTCTGCGCCCCCTGCAAACTTACCCGCAGCAGCGTATACCAGGCTATTCTCGTAGGAGCAGCCCTGCAGCAGATAGACCCGGTCATATTTCCGTTTGATCAGCACAAGCACCGCAGTCAGCACTGTCATCAGTCCGATATTTCTTAGCCACACATCCATCTCCATGCCTTCTCTCTAATGTGTTTCACTTCAGGACTTAGCGTACCACTCCCGCCATTAGTTCAGGATTAGGGTTTGCTTCAGCGGATTAAGATTACGTAAAAAATCGCCAGCGTGCTGTAACCCCCGTTGCTCTCTGTCAGCTGGAACGGCAAAAAACCATGCCCGTTCAGGCATGGTTACGAATCCTTTATCTTTTCACCGCTATTCGGATTCCGCTTGCTTGTTCAAATCACCCTGCTGTCGTCCCCGATCTGGAGCATCCGGTAACCGACACCGATATGCGTCTGGATCACCTTAGGCTGTGAAGGGCTGCGCTCAATCTTCTTGCGGAGCGTCGCCATGAATACACGTAGCGCCGGAATGTCATACGTAGGGCTGCCCCAGATTTCATGCAGGATATAATTATGGGTCAGGACTTTGCCCACATTCTTCGCCAGCAGACCCAGCAGCTTATACTCAATGGGTGTCAAATGGATCTCATCCTGGCCCAGCCAGACACAGCCCGCCGAATAGTCGATCCGCAGATTCCCGTTGGTAAAAACAGACGAATCCTTCATCAGCTTCTCGCTGTCCCCCCGGATTCGCCGCAGGCTGACCCGCAGTCTGGCCAGCAGCTCCTCCACGCTGAAGGGCTTGGTCAGATAATCATCCGCCCCGGCATCCAGCGCTTCGATCTTGTCCCGGTCCTCACTGCGGGCGCTGACCACGATGATCGGAAGGTTGGACCAGGCCCGGACCTTCTTAATAATATCAACGCCGTCCATATCGGGCAGACCAAGATCCAGAATCATCAGATCCGGCTGACTGGATACCGCCTCCAGGATGGAAGCCTCTCCCGTCTCCGCCGTATGGTATTTATAGCCCTGGGTCTCCAGTGTTGTGGTAATCAGCTTACGGATAGGCTTATCATCTTCGACGACCAGAATCATTGGTTTATTCATGGACGTTCACCTCCTCTGCCAGCAGGGTGAAGCGGAATACCGTCCCCTGCGGAGCATGATCTTGTACTTCAAAATGCCCGCCATGGGCATGGATAATAGATTTGCAGAGCGCAAGTCCCAGACCCAGCCCGCGCCTGCCGTCTCCCCGGACATTGTCCGCCGTATAGAACATCTCGAACACCTTGGCCTTCGCCTCGGCGGATATTCCCGGTCCGTCATCAGCGACTTCTACCACAACGAAGCCCGCCTCTTGTCTGGCGGTCAATGTGATATGTGACCCGGAACCGGTGTATTTAATCGCATTATCTACCAGGTTGATGATCACCTGAATGATCAGCCGTGAATCCATTCGGGCCATCAGCAGCTCATCTTCGAGCAGGACCCGGATCACATGATCCTCCTTGTTGCGGTTCACATGCAGCAGCGCTTCCGCAATGACTTCCTCCAGCAGCTCCGCCTGGAAGTTCAGATGAAGCGCACCATTGTCAATCCGGGTAATGGACAGCAAATTCTCCACCAGATTAATCAGCCACATCGAATCATCATAGATATCGCTGTACAGCTCCTGCTTCTGGTCCTCACTAAGGACCATCGAGTTGCCGATCAGAATTCCCGCATTGCCGGAGATGCTGGTAAGCGGCGTGCGCAGATCATGCGAAATGCCGCGCAGCAGATTGGCACGCAGCTGCTCCTGACGGATTTGCAGCGTGCTTTCTTTTTGCTGCTCACTCAGCTTGTCTTTCTCCAGGGCCAGCGCGCATTCGCCAAGCATCGCGATCATCAGGCTTTTCTCAAATACCTCCAGCGGTTCTTCCTGCTCCATCACGATTCCTGCCACGGCAAATACGGTATCCCCGCTGCGTACCGCATGATACAGACAACGTGCCATCGAGAACGTATCGGTAGAGGCTCCGGCACGTTTATTATTCCGCAGCACCCATTCCGCAACCTCGCGTTCAGCTTCCAGCGTATCCCTCTCCGCCTCCACAGCACTTCCAGCCTTGGGATAGACGAGCGGCTCCGAGAGTTCATCTCCCTCAACCTCATAGATGATAATGCTCCGGTCCAGCAGCTTCAGCATTTGCAGTGCCGTCTCGTTGATAATGGCCGGGGTGTCTTTGGCCTGCTGCAGCTTCCGGCTGGTCTCCAGCAGCACCTCTGTCCGGTAAGCCTTTTGCGCCGATTCCCGCGCCTGTTCCTTGACCCGCAGCGTCAGCGTACTGGTGATGAACGAGGCGGCAAGCATGACGACGAACGTCACCGGATAACCGGAATCATAAGCTTTCAGCGAGAAATAAGGCTCTGTGAAAAAATAGTTAAACACCAGCACGCTCAAAATCGAAGTCACCGCGCTGTACAGCCGTCCCTTCGTAACCATCGCGTCCAGCAGAACGCCCAGAATATAGACGGTGATGATGTTCGCTTCGCTGAAGCCCAGAACCTTGAACCATAAGCCGATCAGCGTGCAGACCAGCAGAATGCCCAGCGTTTTGGCGGTATCAGCCAGTGACAGCAGCGGAGGTCTGGCATACAGCGGAATTCTCGGGTGCGCGGCAGTCCCATGGTCCGGGATGATATAGATATCAATATTCGGAGCGGCCGCCGTCAGCTTATCCACGAAGTTAGAGCCGGTCGGTAAGCGGCTTTTATGCTGTGAACGACCCAGGACGATCTTGGAGACCCGGCTGGTTTTGGCATATTCGGCGATATGTCCCGGAACATCCTCACCATACACCGTTGCAATCTGGGCCCCCAGCTGTTCGGCCAGTCTCAGGTTTTCCCTCAGCTCCGACTTGTTCCTCACCGTCAATTCCTTCGTCCGGGAGGTCTCCACATAGAGTGCGGTGAACTCCCCATGCAGGGCTTCGGCCATTCGGGCCGCTGTGCGGATGACCTTCTTGCTGGACATTGCCGACGACAGGCAGACCAGGATATGTTCCTTGGTATAAAAGCCCGCCGCGCCTGCTCCCTCCCCGAACTGCAGAGCAATCCGGTTTAACTGATCCGCCGTATAACGCAAGGCGATTTCCCGCAAGGCAATCAGCTTCTGCGGTTGATAGATCTCCCCGTATTTCTGTCTCAGCTGCTCATCGGGACAGATCCGCCCTTTTTGCAGACGTTCTATGAAGTCTCCGGGTGCGATATCAATGAACTCAACCTGATCTGCACGATCGAACACACTGTCCGGAATACGCTCGGGTACAGGAATCCCTGTAATGGAGGCTACCACATCGGTCACACTCTCAATATGCTCAATATTGATGGTAGTGTACACATTAATTCCAGCCCGCAGCAGCTCCTCCACATCCTGATACCGCCTTTTGTGGCGTACTCCCGGAGCGTTGATGTGGGCCAGTTCATCCAGCAGAATCAGTTCCGGTCTCCTGCGGATCGCATGGTCAAGGTCAAATTCCCGGACGATTGCCCCGTCCACAGAAATTGCCAGCGGCGGAAGAAGCTCCAATCCTCTAAGCCGATCTGCTGTTTCTGCTCGGTCATGGGTCTCAATATAGCCGGCTACTACCTGAGTCCCTTCCTTTTGCTCTGCACGGGCGGCATCCAGCATGGCACAGGTCTTCCCTGCTCCCGGTACATACCCGAAGAATATTTTCAGCCGGCCCCGCCGTTTCTCTGCCGTAATCTGCCCTGTCATCCGAAGGTTTCCTTTCCTCTTATGAACCTCATTGTTCCATGGATTTCTCCCAGCCATTATACACTCTAGCGTCAGTATAGCATGTGCATAATCAGCATAGTATTACGGATTCTGCTGTGGCATTAAGATTGCATTAAGATTAGAGGTGCAGCAGACTAACCTCACATTGCCCGTATGCATTGCTCCCTGCCGCAACTACCACGCCATCCGCTTGAAGACCTAGCGTATGGGTGCAGCCCGCTGCGACCGCAACGATATTCTGCCAGTTGCTTACTTCACATTGCCCGTAATCATTCCAGCCCGCAGCCATAACCGTGCCGTCCCGTGCAAGGCCAATCGTATGGTGACTGCCTGCCGCAATGGACTTAATGTTGCACCAGCCGCCTACTTCACCTTGTCCACGCTTGTTCAGCCCTGTAGCTACTACTGTGCCGTCTGCTCTGAGTCCGGCCGTATGAAGATAACCCGCCGCGATCATCGTCAGCTCTTGCCATCCGTTCACATTCCGCTGGCCATAGCGGTTGTTCCCCGCAGCTATGGCCGTACCATCAGCCTTGAGTCCAACCGTGTGCCAGTCTCCTGCGGTAACCGCAACAATATCCGCCCAACCGCTAACCTCACATTGACCTTCGTTGTTTCTTCCCGCCGCAACCACTGTTCCGTCTGCCTTCAACCCGACAGTACGGCGCCAGCCTGCTGCAACCGCAATGATATCGCGCCAATCTCCCACATTACATTGATCATGCTTGTTCCAGCCGGCTGCCACAACCGTTCCATCCGCTCGAAGTCCCGCGGTATGGGCATTCCCTGTGTGTGCATTGCCTGCTGCAACCGCAATAATATTCCTCCAGCCGCTGACCTCACATTGCCCGAATTTATTGTCCCCTGTTGCCTTTACCGTTCCATCCGGCAGGAGCAGCACAGAATGCCTGTAACCTGCCGCGATGGCTGTCAATGAAGCGGTCTGCATATTTTAGCGGCTCCTTTGCTTTCGTTGTCATAATGGTATAGATAGTATTGCAGAACGTTAGTCAGCACACAACCTTTAGGAACAAGACACCGCTAAGAAGCCACGAGCAGCAATTCGCTCATGGCCTCCTGATCTTGTATTCTATACGCTCTTCACCGCCACGACCCTCTTGTGAAAGCTATAGACCCGTCATAGTCAACATATACATTTTTGATATTAGGATGACTCAAATAATCAGTCACACTGTAAAACAGTGGAATAACCGCCATTTGATCCATGAGCAGCTGTTCGGCCGTGGCATAGATCTGCATACGTGTGCCGGGGTCGGCCGCCTGCCGGGCTTGCTGCATATAACGGTCATACCCTGCATTGCTCCACCCCGTATCATTGGAGACATTCTGTGAACTGAATAGCTCCAGCATCGAGGCCGGATCATTGAAATCAGCGCTCCAACCCGCTCTTGCTATAGCGTAGTTCTGATGTATACGATTATCCAGCAGTTCCTCGAAGCTTTGGATTTCTACACTTGCTTCAATGCCTAAGTTCTTTTGCCAGTCCTTAATCACTTTAGTTGCGATAACGTCATGGTTGATATATTCATTCACGATAATAGTGAAGCTGGGGAACTTGGTGAGTCCCGCTTCTCTCATGCCTTCCTTCAGTAATTGCTTGGCCGCCGCCACATCCTCATGAAAGTACATCTTGTCCGACATCTCTGTGCGGAAATTCAACTTGGTCCCATGAATACTTGGCGGCACCAATCCAAATGCCGGATTGCCGTAACGCAAGGCTTCACGGTCAATCGCCATCGCCAATGCCTGGCGGATCTTCAGATTGTCAAACGGCGGCTTCGTCAGATTGAATTGATAAAAATAGGTGGAAGCATACGGTCCTTCATGCAGGTCGCGGGAAGATGCGCTATCTAAAGATGTATAATCCACCGATTCCTCCCCGCCGCCTCCAGTCCAGTCAACCTCCTTATTTATATAAGCGACGGTCGGATTCCCAGGCAGCAGCAGACGTACCTCCGGCAGCTTAATTTCTTGGGCCGCATAATAAGCAGGATTTTTAACTATAGAAATCTCATTACTCTTCCATGTCTTGAGCTTGAAGGGACCATTGGTTACCATAGACTTAATGTCTGTTGCCCATTGGTTGTTGGCCTTCGCGGTCTTAGCGTACACCGGCAGATAGATGCTCTCTGCGAGCAGCTGGATGAAATAGGAGGTTTTCTCCTTTAATGTGACCTGGAGTGTGGTGTTATTCAACGCCTTTACGCCGATTTTGGAGGTATCCTTCAGAAGTCCCTCGTTGTAGTTCTGCGCATTATTAATCATGTACATATTAAAAGCATAGACATTCTTGGCTTCCGGAGCCAGCGCCCGCTTCCAGGCATACTCGAAGTCCGAGGCCAGCAACTGCTGCCCGTTGCTCCATTTCGCATCCCCGCGGAGTGCAAAGGTATACGTTCTGCCATCCTTCGAGAGGGTCCATGATTTTGCAATTGCCGGAACGGCCTGACCCGCCGCATTCAAGCGGACCAGTCCTTCAAATAACCCTTTGACAACCGTCACTGTGCTGTCGTCCGCAGCTGCTGCCGGATCAAGCTGATCTGGAAGACTTCCCAGACCAATACGTAGTATCTTATTTGCTTGGGCAGCAGATGAAGTACCTCCCCCTCCTGTGAGCGTTACACTCATCATTAAACCTACTGTCAAAATGATATAAAGCAACCTTTTCATCAACGTTTCCCCTTTGTAAGCCATTATGTATTAGTAATAGAATAGCATGGGGGGCAGAACTTTTAATACTCTATTTCCGTTCCCGCGCGTAACTAGTGATACCACTGTTCTTGAGCTGTATAGAGTTTTATGTATTCAGCATTGTTCTCAAGCAGTTGTTTATGCGTCCCGATTCCCACAATTTCACCATTATTCATGACGATAATCCTGTCCACCACTCTGCATAGCCCCAGTCTATGAGAAATAACCAAGGATGTTTTATTCTCTGAAATTTCCAGGAGTTTCTCCAGCACTTCCGATCCGAAGGTTGGGTCCATAGCAGAAGTTGGTTCGTCCAGAACAACCATTGAACTATCCCGTAACATCGTTCTGGCCAGTCCAAGCCGCTGGTTGTCTCCACCTGATAACTCAATCCCGCCAAATTCACTTCCGATAGGGGTATCCAATCCGTTTTCTCTGACAAGCTTCTCCATCCCCATCATTTTCACAACATTTAAAATAGCCTCATCGCTATCCATTTTTTGAGTCTTACTAATCGCAATATTCTCTCTGATGGTAAGTTTGTAGGTAACAAAATCCTGCCATATAGAGGAAATGAGAGAATAATAACTTGTTTTATTGATATCCTTAAGAGCCGTGCCATTGTAATAAATGCTGCCGCTGCTGGATGAATACATCCCCAAGATTAATTTTGCCAGGGTGGTTTTCCCGCTCCCGTTTTTTCCGACTATTGCCAGCTTTTCTCCTTTGTGTATTTGCAGGCTCACATTTTTCAGAGCATAATCTGTACTATTCGGGTATCGAAAAGTAACATTGTCCATAGTAATTTGATTAAAATCTCCTTTTATTTGCGCTCTGCCCTCAACCTCTTCCTCCAATTCCAAGAAATCAAGATAGTCTTTCGAGAACAACAAGTGTTCTTTAAAACGGCCAAATTCCACCAGGAAAGATCTTGTCTGGTCTTGCACTATTGCAAAAGCAGCAATACACGCACCAAACAGTCCGATCGTTATCTCATGATGGATAACAAGTCTGTAGGCAAAAAATATGCTGGTCAAGTATCCAAGTGTCCTTAGAAAATCGCACACTAGTAAAGTCAGACTATCTTTCCTTCTGAAATCCCACTCTTGACTCAACACAGCATCACGATAATAGGTCCACTTCTCAGCCAAGTAATCGCCGCTGCCGTTAACCCGCATCTCTTTTACAGCCTGCTTATTATTGAACAGACTCCAGAAATAATCCAGGGATCTCCGCTTGGGGGCCTGAAACCATTTCAAATAGTAGAATTCTTTACCCCGGATAATTCTGGATATTAAATAAGGAAGCACGCTAAGCAAGGAGATTGGAATAAACCATAAGCTATAGGATGCTAACAGAGTGATTACAAGAAGCACCGAGATGAAACTGGAGAACACGCTGATGGTTATCATAATTAATTGCGGAATTACCGCTCTCGTTACACAATCTTTTGCTCTATTTAACTTATTTAATATTTCAGGTGTTTCCATGCTTATAAAAGGAAGCTTCGTACACTTTTCGCCTATATAAATATTAAGCTGATATCCCAGTTTCTCGTAAATCCCAATAGACACAAATAACCCGGCGATACTCTGAAGGATGGTTTTCAGGATATAAATCGCTATAAATAGCACCATGAAAAAATAGATTTTATGCAGATTAAACAAAGCCGTGTTGCTAAATTCATGAAAGATTGATGACAAAATTCTGGTTGAGACTGCGGGATATAAGAAACCGGCAGCCGAACTAATTACAATAATCAAAAGCGATCCGGGCGAAGAGTCCATTGCTATTCTAAATATTTTAGCCAGCTGCTTTAACATATGATGTCATACCATTTCGCCTGAGCTCTGAACATTTCAGCATATATTCCCTGTTTGGCGATTAACTCATCATGGTTGCCCTCTTCACAGATCCGCCCATCATCTATAACAAAGATTTTGTCTGCCAATTTGGCACTTGCCAAGCGATGCGAGATCATAATCGAACCTTTTTCTTGTATAACTAAAGAAAGAGATTGATAAAGTTCACTTTCTGCAACCGGGTCCAAAGAAGCTGTTGGCTCGTCTAGAATGATAAATGAAGAATCGGCGAAAAGTGCTCTGGCTATAGTAATCCGCTGCCACTCGCCTCCAGACAGGTCTATGCCGTCCTCCTCCAGCTTCCCTAAAGGCGTATTCAGTCCTTTCCCGGTAAGCTTAAGGAATCCCATTGGTTCAGCCTGTCCCAAGGCCTTATCTATAGCTGCATCGTTATGGATTTTTGTAATATTCCCTAAGGCTATATTCTCCCGTACAGTTAAACTGTATTTCATAAAATCCTGGAAGACGACGCTGAAAAGAGCAGAAATCTCATGCTGACTCAAGTTTGAAAGCGCTATACCATTAATAGTGATCTCCCCCCTATCAGGTTGATAAAGCCCGCACAACAGCTTAATTAGCGTAGACTTTCCAGCACCATTTTTACCGACAATTGCAATTCTCTCATTAGGTCTTATCGTCAGGGACACACCTTGCAGAATCGGTTTTTGAGACTGGGGATATGAAAAGTAGACATCATTGAAACAAATTTCAGGACTATTGAAACACCTCTCTCTTTTAAGATCAGCGCTCTCTTCACTTTCAGGCAAAGACATAAAACGCTTATAGTACTTTGTCTTCAATACATTTCGGGAGTATTCGGAATATTCCCAGGAGACCTGCTCCGATATACTGATAATCGAATTGAGAGAGCCCATTAAAGCTACAAAAAGTCCTAAAGTAATGAGTCCGTTGTACATATAATTTACTAACGTAATAATAACTAGCACCGTCCAAGCCATAACACATAAAGTATTGATAAAGATAAGTTTTTGAGATGTTACATTGGCGCCCACCCTCTCTTTATAAACTTTACTTCTGATCCCTCCCCATTGATTAACGATATATTCTACCGCACCAAATAATTTGAGTTCAGAAAGGGAGGATTTAGTAGTCAACAACCCTAACAAATATCCCAGCTTCCGGTCTTCGGCAGATTGTTTGTAGAAAAGGCTGTCGAGGATAGTCATCGCTCTATAGTTTAGAAAAAGCATGGGAACCGTGAATAAAAAACAAAGTACTGACAACCAGACAGAAACCTTTGCAAATACCAGATTTAGTAGTACCAGTGAAAGCAGAGAACTGCCTATCTGCGTGATATTAAGAAAACTGTTTTTGATACTTTCACTAGGATTGTCGCTCATTTGAAATATAGTATCCTGCGTTTCTTGATCTTCGAAACAACTGTATTTGAGCTGCTTATACTTGTTCAATACGACCGGTGTCCAGTTTTTCAATAATAATCTATCAAAATTTATATTGAGGTAACCCTCCATCGACGTACAAAGGGAGATTGTCAAAATAGTGATAAGTAGCAGCACCAGGTTCAAACTCACGTGGGTGTAACCCGCATTGCCTTTGTATAATTCAGATACACTGTCGATTAGATCTTCGGTTAGCAACAAGCTTAACGGTGCCAAAATGGCTGACACTATTAACAAAATTATTTTGAGTAAGGCATGAGCTTTACAAAACTTTATCATGATTTTTATCGGGTCCAGGCAATATCGTAGTAATTGCAGCTTCATCACACCTTGTTTTTTGAAAGTGCACAAATAAGTAAACAAATGAATTATATACTTTACTTTTGTAAACAAACCGAAAACATTCCCCTCCAATTAATTCGCATCTTATCACAGAATTTTCCATCTGTAAACCGAATTTCTGTAATAATATTGAATTTAACTTAATTTAAATACAATTTCTAAAAGATAACTCGATAATCATCTATTTTAAATTTACAAATGAATAAATTATTATATACAATTGAACATATCGCGCACTCAACTGGCTAAAACCAAAAAAAGAGGAGCCTCTTAGGCCCCTCCCTGTCTATCTCTAGGCTACTGAATCAACAGCCCAAACCCGCTCTGAATATAATACAGGCTTGGATACGCAATATTGCTGGTAGTCAGGTTATTGAAGGTAGCCGAACCGTTGCCGGTATACGTGTAGATTGCCGCTCCCTTATGGGCGCCGGAGAACCTAGACGTTGTCACTCCATCGAGACCTGTTCCGTTGATGTTGATGTTGTTGAATACGATACCCGAGAAGCCACCACCGTATCCGAACTGGATCGCATCCCGCTGGGTGTTGATGATGTCGATGTTGGTGAAGGTTACATTCTTGATCGGATCACTCGAAGCTTCGAGATCAATCGCGCCGCGCTCCCCGTCATACAAGTCACGGCTGGTGCCGCTGTTAATAATCGTCGTATCCGAGAAAATCATCCCCGTGTTGTTGTTGAAATGTGCCCCCGGAAAGGTCGTATTCAGCCGGATACCGGAGCCGCCCACCGTGTCGATGATATAGTTGTGATCCGCCTTGTGACCACTGCCCCCGAAGATGCCGATAGCGCCGGCACGCCAGTTATTCTCAATCGTATTGTACGAAAAAGTGTTATTCACACCATCCGGCGCTCCGAAAGTATTGCTCGGCCACACGGCCAGACCATCGTCCCCGTTATTGCGCACATTGGTATTGCGGACGGTAGAGTTGCTGGTTCCTTGGGAGTAGTTGATGCCGTCCGCCAGATTGTTGCGGATACGGCTGTTCTCGACAAGCAGATTATTCGCAAAAATCGCCGGGGTCCGGGCATAATCACCCACCCACATTCCACATTCGAAGTGCTCGATCCAGACATTATGAATGACTGAATTATTGCCGAAGTTATCCATCATGCCTTTGTAGATCGCGTTCTGGTTGTAGCGGGACCGCAGATTCGAGTTCATATAGACATTGCTGAAATCCAGCTTGCCGAGGATACGGAAGGAGATCCCTCCTCCGGCTGCATTGGGATTGGTAAATTGCAGGTTGGTATGCCAATAACCTGCACCCGTAACCGTAAAGTTGTTGATCATATTGCTGACCGAGCCAATCACCCACATACTGCTGAGATTGAAGGTTCCGGAAGGAATATAGAGCGATTTGCCGCCTGCGACTGCTGCTGTTACCGCACTGTTAAAAGCAGCAAGATCATCCTGGCCGTCACCTGCAACTGCACCGTAATCAGTAACCGATACGGAGTTAGCCGGGCGGGCAATGGCCGCCGGTACTGGCTCAATTTCCAGGAAGTCTACACCATACTCGAGGCTGTCCCCGTTACTCTTCTGAATACGGATCGTGTCGCCAGGCTGAAGTGGTGTATCCATCTTCCAGTGTACTTCATCGAAGCGGAACAATGGGCGTCCGGCACTCGATGCATCACCAGGCTGGTCGCCGGAAAAGTACTGCCAGGAGTAATAGGAGGTTAACGGGATGGTTTTGGCTTTGGCGCCATTCACGTACACATCCAGCGCTCCGGTAAGGCCCATGCCGTCTGCCGAATCCGGCATCGTGAATCTCATGGTGACTCCGGCGCCGCCTTGACCCGCTCTCACCGTCCATTGTGCATAAGAGCCGTTGGACGGCAAAGCAATATAGCTCTGGCCCGAAGCCTCCGAAGCGGTCAGCATCTGATCGAAATTCGGTGCCGATTTCAGCGCCGCTGAACCGCCGCGGGTCGCATCCTGCGTGTCATACCGGCTGTAGGGTACGCTTGCTCCGCGCAGAGCGTATACGACGAGATTAACGGTTTTTACATTGTTGGCCTGCTTGGCTATAACTTCATTGGCATCTGCGGCAATCGTCGTAGTGACGGTGTAACTTCCTTTCACTGCGCTCCATGTGCCCGGAACAGAGACATTCACCGAAGCCCCGGCAGCAATTGCACCGCTGTATGACCCTGTGAAGGTCTGCACTGTGGCGCCTGCCTGGTTATTCAGTGCAACAGTGATTCCGTGTGCACCCCCGGAGGAAGCAAGATTGCCCTGATTCTTAAGATTGACAGAGAAGGTTACGCTGCTGCCTGCTGCCGGTGTATCCGGTGACCATGAGGTGGTCCCGACAAGGTCGGAGCTGGATACAGGAGCCACAACAAGCGGCGATGAATTAGTGTAGCTGTTGTTGTTGTCATTCTGCTCAATGATCTGGTTAGCCTCATCCACCTTGGCACTCAGCGGATAGGTTCCGGCAGTTAGCGTTCCGGCATTCAAGGATACCGTAGCTGAAGCTCCTGCTGCCAATGCCGCTACCGGTGCAGAACCGGCCAACTCATTGTTCAGATAGAAATTGACCGTTGTAGCCGCCGCTGCGGCATTGCCAATGTTCTTCACCACTGCATTCAGGGTGACCGTGCTGCTCTCCACCGGAGAAGCAGGCGTCCAGCTCATGCCTGTGATGCTCAGATCCGGGTTCGCGGCCGCTGCACCGAATACCTGGAATTCGGCAATCTGTCCGGCGGGCGCACCGGAGTTAGACGTTATGTTGAGCTGCAGTTGCTTGACCGTAGCTGTAACAGGAATCGTTACCGTATTGCCTGAAGCCGGATTGAATGTGTACGTCTGGGCGGATACCAGATTGCTGAAGGTGGTACTGCTCTGATTCTGTCCAAGCACCTGAATATTCTGGGTCCGTGTTCCCCATTCTGTCGCCGGATTCAGCTTCAGCACAAGGGAAGTAATGTTATGATTCGCTCCCAGATCAAGCGTCAGAGAACTAGGATTGCCGTTACCCTCCCAGTAAGTAGCCGTGTTGTTGTCGTTGGCATTACCGGCAATGAAATTCTGCGTGTTGGAGGATGCACTGATCGCCTTACCAATGGCGATGTTCCCTCCAGGGGACGCCGTTGATGTGGGCACCGGTGTTGCCGTAGCTGTTGGTGCCGGGGTTGCCGTGGCTGTTGGCGCCTGTGTAGAAGTTGGTGCCACCGTAGCTGTAGGGGCCGGGGTTGACGTTGGAGCTGCCGTAGGTGAAGGGGCTGGCGTGGCGATCACGGCTTGCGCTACCGTAATCAGATCCAAATTGACATTGCCCGTATCCCCCGCATCATATTTGTAAGCGATGGTATTGCTGCCGGAATTGAGCGGCAGGGCTTCAGCCTTCGTGCTCCAGGTATCCCAGTTAGCCAGATTGGGCAATGTGGTCTGGCGCAGCTTGACTCCGTTCACATAGATGCTGAGGGTCTTGTCGCTGCCGCTTGCATTGGCATACTTCAGCGTAACATTCCGCGTACCTGCTGCGGACACGCTCACCGTGAAGGTGGTATTCGGTCCTTGAGTCAGATAGCCGTCAACGAACCCTGTGCCGGAGTACCCGGAATGATCTGTGTTAACTTTGGCCCCGCCGGATAATGCAGCGGCTTCCGCTTCATAGCTGCCTGCCGGGGCAGATGTAGCAGAGGGTGTACTTGTAGGAGCAGCCGTCGCGCTGCTGGCACCGTAGATCTCAAGCTCGGACAACTGGGCGGCAGGCCAGACGTTATTCGCACTGAACATGAGGCGGACATAACGCGTACCCGTTGCCGTGAAGTTAACCGTCACACTGTTGCCCGCAACCGATGGATCGAATACATATGCTGATGCACCCACGATATCTGTAAAGGTGGAGCCGTTCGTGCTGCCTTGAACAGCCAGCGTCTGCGTCCGGGTCTCCCAGCTTGCCGGAAGCTTCAATACAAGTTGGTCTATACTGGTGAGCGCACCCAGATCCACCTGAATCCACCCAGGAAAAGCATCATTCGTACTTTCCCAATAAGTACTCTGGTTACTGTCTTTTACATGATCCGGGGTGTAATTCTGAGATTGACCGCTGGAAGTGACAGTTGCGTTAAGCGTCAGATTCGGTCCGCCCGCAGCGGACGAACGGGTAAGCGGTCCGGCAGCCATGATTAGAGTTGAGATTAACAGCGTGACTACAAGTGACCATACAACATACTTGTTACGCATTCTATTCCTCCTTAATTCTAATGTGAGAACTGCTTACAATGTGATCCATACCCAACAATGATAGCGATTACAACAATTGAAATCCGTTCCCGGCCCTCCCCTCACTGCAATACACACTCATTATAGTTTTAATGCAGAGTAATCTTTAATAGCTATTTCTACGGAAAAGGTAGGCGTTTCAATGTTCTAGCAAACTCTGTTATTTGAGTTTCTCCGCTGAGACAATGACTTGATAGAAGTACCCTTGTAAAATGTACCTCCGGTATCTATACTTTATAAGTAAAACCATATTTTACTAAATAGCTGTCGGAGGAAAAATGAAATTCAAGCATATATCCCTATCCTTTTTTTGTTCATTGTTACTTTTAACAGGATGCAATACCAAAGAAGCTGTTACCCAAAAAGAAATTGATCAATTTATCAACAGCAAGGACTTAGAACATGTTTCGATACAGAAGCTAAATGATCAGGAGTATTATATTTTCAGTTCTCCTTTTGTTTATATTTATCGAAGCGCCTCTGATTATGTTAAATCTAGTGGGTTAATTAAAGAAGGAATTGTCATTGGTGGTCTTGAGAAGGGTTCAATAGGACTCATTATAAATAATTTACAAGTCTTAAAAGATGCTAAGACCTATTCAGTAATGATTGATGGCAAGACCAGGGAGTACCAATATGGAGGAGAAAAATATCTTATTATCAAGGACCATAGGATATGGAATCCCACGGCTCAATTAAAAATTACATTCTTAAACATTGAAAACAATAAAGTATTTGAGACTGATTATTAAAATGTCCAGCTTATTGAAGTATCGTTCGTTATAACATACCCGTTCAGAAGTCTCTCTAGTGCTTTGCGCTCTATATTATCCCTGATATACTGAGAGCTACACGGCACACCCAAAAGGAGAGAATCCAATGAACAAACTGGTGTTTTTCCTCGGCCCTGGAGGGGCTGGCAAAACTACATTAGCCAAAGCAGTCGCAGACCGGCGACCGGCGGCGGTATTTGATATGGATATTCTGCTGCGCCCTGCTGCCACTGCGATCATGACTATGCATGGGCTGGACCCTGACGACAGGGATTCCGGGGAGTATAAAAGACTGTGCCGCGATCTCGGCTACCGCATCACCATGGATGCAGCGCTCGATAATATCGGTCTGTACAGTGATATATTTGTGGTAGGGCCGTTCACCCAGGAAGCTGCCGACCCGCAGTGGATCGGGCGTGAGCTGGAGCGCATCGGATGGACGCTGGAGGAGGTTGAGGTGAAGGTAGTGATGGTGAGTCTTCGGGATGCCGAGACGTTCCGTGAACGGATCGAGGGCAGACAATCACCGCTGGATGCCTGGAAGTTCGCCCATTGGGAGAAGTTCAGCGCTTCCTTGGGCAACCGCACCGTTGCCTGGCCGATCCCGCCTGCACATGTGGCGCAGATTGATAACTCCAATCCGGACAGAGCCGTAGCTGCTACGGCTGTGGAGGCTTTTATATACGGTGAGGTAAACGGACAAAAGTGACCTCCCAACCTATAGATAGATTGAGAGGCCACCGTTAGATCAGAAGTTATTTTTTGATAGCGTGTATATAATGAATGGTCTCAAAAGCGCTCAAAGCGTCACTCCGGTTCCTGAAGAACCTGTCATTAATCTCACTTGGTGACAAGTGCTCATAGATCAGCAAGCCTGCTTGCTCCAGCAATTGCTCCATCTCCCGATCAGAGAAGCAGGACTTCATCGGCTCACCGCCCGCAGCAGCCAGCTGAACCATCTTCTCCACCCGGCCGGACAAGCCCTTCTCTTCCCACAGCCGCTCATCCGCATAATCCAGCACGATAGAGCTTCCTGCCGGGAGATCAGCAAATAACGTAGTAATCAGGCTGGCATTCTCCTCTCGGGTAAGGTAGTAGGATACCCCCAGCAGGCTGAAGAAGGTCTTGGCTTGCGGGTCAAATCCCTGTCCGGTCAGGTTGGAGTAAGCGAATTCCTTAGTGAAATCCATAGGTACAAAATGAAGATGGCCCGGAATCTCCAGCTGCGCTTCACTGAGCCTGTGCTGCTTGAACTGCTGGGTAGCCGGATAATCGACTTCAAAGATGTCCAGCCGCTCCTGCAATTGAGGGTGGCGGTAAGCAAAGGTGTCCAGCCCCGCCCCCAGGATGACATACTGCTTGAGTCCCAGGTTCAACTCATGCAGCAGGATGGCCTCGCAATATGCAGCACGCGCCAGCGGTGTCGGGGACAACTGGATGTGGGTAATCCACTTCAGGATGGCGTCAGGATCATCCCGATGCCTGTCCGCAACCTCCGCATTGAAAAAAGCAATTCCCTTAATCATATTCCGGCTGATATCAGAGAACTCCTGCGGTGAAATCAGCTTGTGAGCTACATAATCATCGAAAATCTTGGGGCTGTCATATTTACTGTGATAGGCTCGGCCAAACGCTGCTACTAACGAAGTTATACTGGACTGATTCTGCTTCAAACGTAATTCCTCCATAAAAAAATAAGATTCCCCCGGCCAGGAGAATCTTATTATATACACAAACTATTAATATGTAAAATATAGCATAAATAATATTTTTTGTCAATCATAAATATCGCAATCCCATTGATTCATCCCGGATTAGAGATAAGCACCGGCTTCCCCGAAGCTGGAGACCGCACCGCTGCCGACAGCGGCACAGAGCGCCGCCCCTACAGCAGCCTCTTCTGCATATTCACCGAGCGTAAGCGGTAACCCGAACGTTGCCTCAGCCTTGGCACACAGCACCGGATTCGTCCGTAGCGCATTGCCGGAACCGATAAGACGGCTGAACTTCTTCGCCCCCTCCGACTCCAGAGCCTTCAGGAAGCCGTGCAGTTCATCAATCATCCCCTGAAGAAAGGCATGTGCCAGTCCGCCTGGGGTAAAGTTATCAAGAGAGATCCCCTCCACGCTGCCGCGCTTCTTCGGGTCAGTCCTTGTCCCCAGAAACTGTGTGTTCACCTGTAATCCGTTGGTCTGATCGTGATACGGCTCCGCTCTCAGCAGCTGTTCGAGCAAGGAATAGACGTCTGCCGGAGCCTCCCCGGTATAGGCGGTAATTACCTGCCGGAAAAATCCTTCCAGCAGTGCATACGACTTCCCGCCGCTAAGCGCAGCGCCAACCATCAGCACCCCGCCGCCGGGGTACGGGCGCACCTCCATTGCCGCAGGAGCATTGCGGGAATCAGGCAGCCAGGCCGAGAGCTGACTCCCTGTACCGATGTTGAGCAGCAGTGATTCACCAGGCAGCGGTACGCTGCCCAAGAAGCTGGCCTGATTGTCCCCGAGCGAAGCATATACCGGGATTCCGCGCGGCGTTGAACCGATTGCCGTTCCTGAAGGAACCACCTGCGGCAAGAGGGATACCTCAATTTTGGCCCGCATAAGTGCGATTCGGTCAAAATCACCTGCCGCCAAGCTATAGCCACCAATCCCCGCCGCCTGCGTGGCATCCATCAGCGGCACTTTGCGATTCACCAGTCTCATGGCTATGTAATCGGCAATCGTGCAGAATCCGGCCGCGTGCTCAGGGACAAGCTGCTCACAGAGATTATAATAATGTGTTGCCAGCCCATAGCCGGGAGCTACCTGATAACCGGTAAGTCTGCTGAGCTGCTGCGCATACGTAAGACTGTTGTCCGCCCCGTAAGGCAGACTCCCTCTTCCATCCTGCCAGGTATAGAGCGGGCTAATATGGTTACCGTTCTGATCTATATATACAATCCCGTGCATCTGTCCGGTCAGCCCGATCGCTGCTGCTTCCGGTTCCCGCGATAACAGAAGGCCAAGGATACGCTCTGCTTGCCTGAGAATATGCTCCGGGTCCTGGAGCCGTTCCCATTCCTGGTTCAGACCGGAGGGCTTACCCGCTTGCTCCTCCGTAATCGTATGCAGGACGGCATGTGCCTCCAGATCATAGAGCAGCCCGGAGATGGATGTGGTTCCAATATCAAGACCGATGGTTATCATGTTCAGTTCCGTCTATCCTGCACTCTAATGTTGCTGCCGAATAAGGTGGAATCGCTTGTCAGCTTATAAGCCGGATACCCTTCCTCCGCTTCGAGTCGCATCGACTCATCGAACAGCAATTCCTGCTGGCGGTCACACAGGAAGGTGAAGGGCTCGGTTTGAAAGACAATATCTGTAGGCGAAGGCTCACTGACTATCCGGATGACCAGCACGCCATTGCAGCCGCAATCCTCTGTATCATAGAACATCTTGAATTGTCCGGGTCTGCCGGCAAGACTCTGCTCCAGCCTTTCCTTGGTAAGCGGGGTAAGCTCAATATGCATCTGAAATTCCTCCTCTTAGGGTTTTGCCGTATTTTAATATAACATAGAAACAGGCGCCGACATAACCGGATTGCTGCCCGGGATATGTCAACGCCTGACTCTAGTTCTTCTTCAGCCAATCTGTGAACGTACGGCTTCCTCCAGGCTGAGCAGCTCCGCTCTGACCTTGACTACCTCGCCCATAATAATGATTGCCGGATTGCTGATCTTCATCGCCGCGGCCACCTTGTCGATATTGCCAAGCGTTCCGGTTACCGTCCGTTCGCGTACGGTTGTTCCGTTCTCAATCAGTGCTACAGGTGTCTGCGGATCTTTGCCGTGTCCCAGCAGCTCCTTGCGGATGTCGCCCAGCTTGCTGACGCCCATATAGATGACCAGCGTGTCCACACTATGGGCCAGCGCCTCCCAGCGTACCGGGGAATCTTCGGCCTGGCAGCGGCTGCCGGTCACGATGGCGAAAGAGGCGGCAACTCCGCGATGCGTCAGCGGGATACCGGCAGAAGCGGCTGCGCCAACCGCCGAGGTAATGCCCGGAATCACTTCGTAAGGAATTCCGGCTGCGGCGGCGGATAACGCCTCCTCCCCGCCTCTTCCGAAGACGAACGGATCCCCGCCCTTCAGGCGGACCACATGACTTCCGGCTGCCGCGTGTCTAATCATCAGCCGCTCCGTAGCTTCCTGCGGCATCGAGTGCAGGCCCGGCGCTTTGCCGCAATAGATGCGTACAGCCTCACTTGGAGCATAGTTCAGCAATTCCTCGTTCACCAGCCGGTCGTATAGAATCACATCGGCATTCTGTATACGCCGCAGCGCCTTGAGCGTGATCAGCTCAGGATCTCCCGGACCTGCTCCGACAATGGATATGCTCCCCCGCTTCATAGGCTTTTCTCCAAGACGGGTGTACCTGGCCGCAATGCTTCTCCCCGTCCCGGAAGCTCGGGTGCCGGGATTCCTGCGGGCCTCTTGCTCTTGATTGACAAATAGAGTAGCAGGCCAGTGAACAGCAGCCCTCCGGCGAAGTTTCCGAGCAGCACGGGAATACCGTTCCAGATCCACCAGTCCGCCATAGTCACATTCGCCCCGAGCATCATACCCGCAGGAATGACGAAGAAATTGACTACTGTATGCTCGAAGCCCTGCCCGAAGAAGGTCAGGATCGGCAGCCACATGGCGAAGATTTTGCCGGAAGTGGACTTGGAGGTCATCGCCATGACGGCGCCCAGTGTAACCATCCAGTTGCAAAGCATGGCCTTAATGAAGGCCAGCGCCATCCCCTCCGCACCCATACTCTGATATGCCGTTGTCTTGCCCTCACTGGTTGTAATCAGTGTCTGCACCAGGGGATTAGACATGTCGGTCCCCATCTTCGTAATCGTCAGCCCATAGAGGGCGGCATAGACGGCACAGCCGATTAAGTGACCAATAATGACCCACAAGTAGTTCCCCAGCATCCGTCTGACTGTAGTCTTCTTCTCCAGGACAGCCAGCGGAATCAAAGCGAAGCTGCCGGTAACCAGCTCAAGACCAAGGAGGATGATCATCACGAAGCCCACCGGGAACAGCAGAGCCCCCACCATAGGGATCTTGGTCTGTGCGGCTGCCGTGAAGGCCAGGGTTGTGGCACAAGCCAGAATGGCACCGCCGAGACTGCCGCGGACGATTAGCTGCATGATGCTTAATTCTGCTTTGGATTTCCCTGCTTCGATCATGGAGCCCAGCACTTCACTTGGTTTGACATAGTCCATTATGAATCCCCCTTATACAATGAGATGAATTAGATCGTTAAGTACAAGCTGCCGGTGAGCGGATCGACTTCAACCTCATAGGTGGTTACATGCCCCGTATCGGGCGCCTGCACCTCACCGGTATGAAGCTCAATCCGCCAGTCATGGAGCGGACAATGCACCTTGGAGCCGCAGACCATGCCTTCGGAGAGAAGCCCGCCTTTATGCGGGCATTTATTCTCTACCGCCAGCACCTCTCCGCTGCTTAGTCTGAACAAGGCAATCTCGGTATCTCCGACCTGTAGTTTGCGTGATCCTTTAATATCTACATCCTTAAGGTTACCGACTAGCAATTTGGTCATTGTCATCTTGGGGGCCTCCTTAGACCGTCTCGGGTAAAGAGATCGGTTCGAAATTCTTGCGCAGCTCCGGTGTATTCACAATTTGCTTCCATGGATCGGTTGTGAGACTGAGCGCCTTCTGAATTCTCTCCATAAGTGCCAGCCGTTCTTCACGGGATTCCAGCGCCTGCTTGATGCTCTCCAGGCCCACACGCTCCACCCACTGCGCCGTCCGTTCATTCCATCCGGCATTCTCACGGTAATATTGCAGGAACGCACTTGCCCATTCCAGCACCTCATCATCGGTCTTCACCACGCAGAGCAGATCTGTGGCCCGCACATGAACACCGCCGTTGCCGCCGATATGCAGCTCCCAGCCGCCGTCAATCGCCACAATCCCGAAGTCCTTGATCGTCGCTTCCGCACAGTTGCGCGGACAACCGGATACCGCCAGCTTCACCTTCCCCGGAGCATTCATCCGTTCAAAAGCCTTCTCCAGCCGAATCCCCATTCCCATGGCATCCTGGGTGCCGAAGCGGCAATAGGTGGAGCCTACACAGGTCTTCACTGTGCGCAGTGTTTTGCCGTAGGCATGGCCGGAGGGCATATCCAGCTCCTCCCACATCTTCGGCAGATCCTCCTTCTTCACGCCAAGCAGATCGAGCCGTTGCCCGCCGGTGAACTTGACCAGCGGCACATCGTATTTAACGGCAACCTCCGCAATCTTGATCAAATCGGCTGGTGAAGTGACACCCCCGTAGATTCTCGGCACCACAGAATAGGTTCCATCCTTCTGGATGTTAGCGTGGTAGCGCTCATTGGTGTACCTGGATTCATTCTCATCCACATATTCCTCCGGCCAGAGCATGCCCAGGTAGTAATTCAGGGAAGGCCGGCATTTGGGGCAGCCTTCTTCATTGCTCCAGTCCAGTACATTCATGACTTCCCTGACCGTTGTCAGCTTCATCCGCTTGATTTCAGCGACAATCTCATCCCGTCCGAGTGTAGTGCAGCCGCAGATTCCTTCCTTGACCGTAACGGCAGCCTCACCGGCATACAGCTGGAGCAGTCCCTCCACCAGTGGCTTGCAGCCGCCACAGGAAGCCGATGCTTTGGTGCAGGCTTTGATTTGCAGGGCACTGGTACAGCCCCCGGAGGTAATCGCATCAGCAATCGTTCCCTTCGTGACGCCGTTGCAGCCGCAGATGATCTCGTCATCTGCCATCCCTTCCAGCCGGTTGCCTTTGGGGGAAGCCAGCGCATCCGCGGGAACACCGAGCAGCAGCTCTTTCTCACGCCCCTTGATGTTCTCGCCTTTCTTGATCATTGAGAACAGCTCCGCGCCGTCATTCGTATCGCCGAACAGTACGGCACCGACCAGCTTATCCCCGCTGATCACCAGCTTCTTATATACGCCTTCTGTCTCGTCCTGGAATCTGAGCGCCTTCGTTCCGGGCTGCTCATTGTACTGCCCTGCTGAGAATACATCCACCCCGGATACCTTCAGCTTGGTTGAAGTTACCGAACCGGCATATCCCTCGGTGGGCACACCCGCCAGTCTTTTAGCCAGCACTGCGCCTTGCTCGTAGAGCGGGGCCACCAGGCCGTAGGCAATGCCGCGATGCTCCGCACACTCCCCTACGGCGTAGATGCCGGGGAGATTGGTCTCCATATAATCATTCACAACAATTCCCCGCTTGACTTCAATCCCGCTGCTCCGGGCAAGCTCCACATTCGGCTTGATCCCTACAGCCATCACGATCAGATCCGCCTCCGCCGTTTCTCCGTCTGCGAACAGCAGGCCTTTGACTCTCTTTTTACCGAGAATGGCTTCGGACTGCTTCTTAAGCAGGAATCTCATCCCCTGAGCCTCCAGCTCCCCCCGCAGCATACGGGATGCGGCCTCGTCGAGCTGACGTTCCATGATGTACTCGTGGATGTGAACCACCGATACATTCATCCCCAGATGCAGCAGCCCTCTTGCCGCCTCCAGTCCGAGCAGACCGCCGCCGATCACGAGCGCCTTGGTATATTTTTGCGATACGTCCTGCATGATCTGGGTATCCTTGATGTCGCGGAAGGCAATAACGCCCTCCTTCTCTGCACCCGGGATCGGCAGCATGAAGGGATTGGAGCCGGTAGCCAGAATCAGCTCATCGTACTCAGCGGTGATTCCCTGGTCTGTATAGACCCTATGTGCAGCAGTATCAATAGAAGTTACTGTGTGTCCCGTGTACAATGTGATATTGAAGCTGCGGTACCACTCCAGGTCGTTAATTACGATCTCATCCAGACTCGCCCCGCCTGCAAGGACGGAAGACAACATGATCCGGTTATAATTGGGATAAGGCTCTGAGCCGAAGATCGTAATCTCGTAAGCCTCCGGCGCTAATTTGAGCAGATGCTCAATCACCCTCACCCCTGCCATTCCGTTGCCGACTAGTATCATTTTTTTGCGCTTAGCTGTCATCTCTATCTCTCTCCTCTCCAGGTAAACAACAGAAATAGCCCGCTCCACTCCGCCCGGAAACATACATTTCCCGTTAGCGATTTAAGTGAGAGCAGGCGCCATTGCCGCTTCAGCCGGATACATCGTTGTATCCGTAGAATTGATGAATTTGTTAAAACGACTATACTACAGGCCTTTGCCGTACGTCAATAATTATGACATATAAAATTTAATTAATTTAATTTATCGACAAGATTACGTAATCTGTGTTATATAATATAACATTAAGATAGTGTGTGATTGTATTCTGCCGAATCCTTCACAGTGCCCCTATTATGATCTAAAGGAGCGTCGTCCACCTATGCATTCCCTGTTGGTTATTGAGCCCGCTGGAACAGAGAGCCCCGCAGAAGCGCGCTCCTCAGGGAGCCCTGACAGTATCCTCAGCTCCTGTGGTTATGTAGTAGGAACAGCAGCTTCTCCCGAACAAGCCGCCCCGCTCATCGGCGATGCGGACGCCTTCATCCTCAACCTTCCGGTAACGGATATCAGCAGCTGGAGAGCCCTGCTGGTCCGGCATAAGGTCGCCCCGGTATTATGGTGGTGCACCCCGCTGACCTCTACCTTATCCGTCTCCGCCTGCGGCGACGACATTATGGTAGACGGAATTCTGTCTCCTGCGATGAAGTCCCCGGAGATCCACTGGATGCTTCACTTCAGCTCCAGGCAATGCTTCGAGCGCAAGCAATGGCTGAAGGAACGGGAGCAGCTATTGTCCCGGATTGAGGAACGCAAATGGATTGACATGGCCAAGGGCATCCTGTCCCAGGCCAAGAAGATCAGTGAATCGGAAGCCTACGACCTGCTGCGCAAGCAGGCGATGAATGAACGTAAACGGATCGTAGATGTGGCAACCTCCATCGTCAAGGTCTACCAGATGCTGCAGGATCAAACTAAGGAGAATTCCATATGATTAATATTCTCAAGGAAGTAGCCCGCGGTAAACGCGGTGCGAAGGATTTAAGCTACGGGGAAGCTGAATATGCGGCGGAGGCTATTCTCGGGCAGACCGCTTCACCGGTGCAGATCGGGGCGTTCCTGATCGCAGAACGTATGAAGCTGGAGAGCCTGGAGGAGCTGGAGGCTTTTGTCGCTGTCTGCCGTAAATATGCCCTCCGGGAACCTGTACACCAGGGAATAGACTGCGCCGGTCCGTATGACGGCAGGGTTCATTCCTTCATTGCTACCTTCCCTACGGCCTTCCTGCTGTCTGCCGCAGGTCTGCCGGTCACCCTGCATGGCTCAGCGGGCTTGCCGCCCAAATGGGGAATTACGCTACAGGATCTGATCCAAGCCAGCGGAGTAGATGTGACAAGTCTGAGCCGCAAGGCCGCCATTGAAGCCGCCGAAGCCAGCGGTGTGCTGTTCGTGAAGTCGGAGCAGTGGTGCCCGCCGCTGGGGGAGCTTCGCGGACTCCGTGAGGATATCGGGATGCGTACGATCTTCAATACGGCTGAGAAGCTGATCGACTATTCGTGCTCGCCGTTTATTGTATTCGGTATTTTTCATAATACGGTATTCGACCGGATCTCCCGGCTCATTGTGAAGCTTGGCTATCAGCGGGGGCTGGTGGTTCAAGGCGTGGAAGGCTCGGAGGATCTGTACATTGACCGCCCCAACCGTGTATACCGTATTCAGAACGGAACGGCGGAGCTGGACATCATCGACCCGGAGGCGCTCGGCCTGGAGGTGGCTGTACCTGCGGAGCTGGAATGGACCGCAGCACGGCAGCTGCGTACTGCCGAGGAAGTCCTGCAAGGCGGCGGGCATATGGCCTACTACAACCAGACGCTGCTGAACGCCGCAGCCAGACTACACGCTGCCGGCCGTGTGAATTCCATTGAGGAAGGCGTCTATACGTGCAAGCCTCTGCTGGACAACGGCCTGGCCTGGGAGACGTATCTGAAATGGCAAAACGCCATGCTGGGCCGAAAGGCAGCCTCTCTCGGGCAGGGATAAACTAAGCTGTGGCTAATGGTGGAAAGGAAAGCAGACGGATCACCGGATGCGGGGGAAATGAACCAATGAGGTGTATTAGTGCACCTGAATTCATCGGATGCGGGGGAAATGAGCGAATGAGGTACATTAGTGCACTTGAATTCCTCGGACGCGGGGTACATGAGGCAAATGAGGTGTATTAGTGCACTTGAATTCCTCGGACGCGGGGTAAATGAGCGAATGAGGTGCATTAGTACACTTGAATTGGTCCATGGCATTGTGTTTGTTGAAAGTTTGTTGAAAAAATAAAAAAATCTGGAGATCAGAGCGACCCAAACACCGGTCCGTTCACGCAGTGTCCATCCAAGTGCCCCCGTCGATCTTACTCCAAAATAGAGGGCTGCCCCAAGTAGCCATTTCACGGCTTGTGGGACAGCCCCTTCTTTTTGCCTACACTAAGCTCTACGCTCTAAGCTCCTAAGCCCTGGACCCACGCGCTCCGCCCAGCTTGAATACCAGAATGCCGCCGACGATGATCAGAACGCCGATCAGTTGATTGAACGAGAACGGAACCTTCGCAAGGCCCAGCCAGCCCAGTGAATCCCAGAGCAAGGCGAACCCGAGCTGGGACGTAAGCACAATCGAAATGGCATAGGTTGCGCCGAGGATTCTGGTAGCCCGGACCAGACAGATCACGACCCCCACTCCAATCATCCCGCTTAACCAGTACCAGGGCTGCATATGCTGCAGCGTGAACATATTCTTCCCTTCCATGATCAGCCCCATGAGGAGTGAAGCGGCGAAGCCCATGCCCAGCACCAGTGTGGTGGTGGTCCAGGAGCCTGTATGCTCATTGACCTTGGCATTGAAAATATTCTGTAAGCTGACCAGCGCACCCGCGATTAACGCAAGTAGTATTCCTGCTAACATATCTGTTGCTCCCTTATCTGCTGATTTGAATGGCTTGTGTTGTTCATCCTCAGAACTTCAGTACCACTACCCCGAGAATCATCATCCCGATCCCAATGAACTGCGGCAGCTTCATCTTCTGCTTGGCGACACCGAACCAGCCCCGGACATCAATTACAAAAGTCAGGCAGAGCTGGGCGATCAACAGTGCCGAGATGGTCAGTGTAACCCCGATGTTCTGAATGGCAGTAACCTCGCTGAAAATAACGAATGCGGCAAAAGCGCCGCCGGTCAGGTACAGCGGATTACTTTTGCGGAAGCCGTGTTTCTTCCCGTCACGAACCATCAGTGCAATAGCCAAGGCCATAATAAACCCGGTTAACTGAGTAATCGTAGCCGCCTGCCAGGTGCCAATATCCTGACTGATCCTGGCATTAGCTACCCCCTGAAGTGTAATACAGGCCCCGCCCAAAAATGCGAATAGTATCCCTCTCATCTGTCTCTCTCCTCTGTATGCTTCTCTGTACTTATTAAAAGCCAGTTCGCCGGATTGGAAAAGGACATATGTCCTATAATGTAAAAGTGTCTGCGCTTAAGAGACAACAAGCCCGTTTCAGGCCGTATTCCGGCTTAAAACGGGCTTGCCTTATATTCGCCAGCGTATAGCTGATCTTCACCAGACGATCAAGCGAGCAGCTTCATTTCCCGCAGCTTGTCCATAATGATTACACTGACCGCGGATACACGGTCTTTATCCTCATAAGTCAACCACGCCAATTCTTCGATTTCCGAAGCAGGGGTTAGCTCGCCGGTGAACTCCGCGCTCAGGCAGGTCATCCGTACGAGGATGCCTTCTGTTTTGCCATCCGCCTGGGCTTCAAAGCTTCCGAATTCAGCAATCGTCTCCGGCCGGATCTGTACCGACAGCTCCTCTTCAACCTCACGGATTAGGGTCTCGGCGTCACTCTCACCGGGCTCCCGTTTGCCGCCGGGGAAATAATAGGTGTCTTTCCCTTTGGAACGCGCGCCCAGTACTTTGCCGTCCACCACATAGATCCATGCTACTTTATCAATCACTTCAGTCATGGTTAGCCTGCACCTTTCCGTTTGTCTTTAATATGCATATGCTGCCCGGCCTCTTGCCAAGGCACCGGATAGGCTTCACCCTTGGCACAAAAGATAGAGGTGGAGGAGTAAGCGGGGTCTGCATTTTTATTATAATTGCGCTGTGCGATGACCGCTTCCGTCTGGTGGCATGGCAGGTAACCGGCCACTCTGAGTGACAGCGAGCCTTTGCCCTGAGTCATGGAGGCCAGCCTCACGCCGTAATCCATGAAGCTTGCCGCCGGAACCGTACCGGTTATTACAGCCTTGGACTCCAGGATATCCGGGGGGTTGAAGAAGCCGCCTGCCCGCTGGATATCACTCATAACTTTTCCCACATCGTCAGAATCTATCCGGATCTTCAGGTCATAGACCGGCTCCAGCAGCACATTCTCCGCCTGCTCCAGCCCCTGGCGCAAGGCGCGGAACGCCGCTTCCCGGAAGTCTCCGCCGCTCGTATGCTTATTATGCGCCCTTCCGCTAAGCAGCGTGATCTTCAGATCCGTCAGAGGGGACCCGGTCAACAGGCCGTGATGGCCGCTCTCCAGCAAATGCTGCTCAACCTGGTGCTGATAGCCCACGGCCAGATCATCCGGGTGACAATCGTTAATGAAGGTAATCCCGCTGCCGCGTTCCCCTACTTCAAGCTTCAGATGAACCTCGGCGTAATGGCCCAGCGGCTCGAAATGCCCGCAGCCATAGACGGTATCGGCAATGGTCTCCTTGTAGAGAATCTCCGGGGGACCAAAAGCGACCCGGATCTGGAACCGTTCCGCTACGATCTGCTCCAGAATCTCCAGTTGAATCCCGCCCATCACATGAATATGCAGCTCCTGCAACTCTTCATCCCAGCTTACATTCAGTGAAGGATCTTCCGCGCCAAGCTGTCCGAAGGCATGCATTAGCTCCTTCAGGTGCACGGGCGGCTCGAAGAGGACCTTGGACTTCAGGGTGGGGATTAGACCGCTCCCGTGAATATCGTGAAGCGCCCCCACACCTGCGCTCGGCAGTGCTTCGCTGAGTCCGACCACGGCGAACAGCTCCCCCGCGGCAGCCCAGTCGGCGGAAGTATACTCGGTACCGTTATATTTGCGGATTCCGGTGATCCGTTCAGAGGAACGTTCCGTTTCGGGCCCATAGCATAAGCTCTCCCGGTTCTTCAGCACTCCCTGGAGCGCTTTGATGTAGGTGATGCGTGTGCCTTTTTCATCATGGCGGATTTTGTAGACTCTCCCGGCAAAAGGGAGCTGATGATCGTACTCCGTGAAGGTGACCTTACTCAGAACCTCCAGGAACTCCCCCACTCCGCGGTCAAGCAGCGCTGACCCTTGCATACACGGAAACAGCTCTCCGCTTTTCACGAGGGACTTCATTGCATTGAGGCAATCGCTGTCTGACAAAGTGCCTTCCAGGTACGATTCCAGGAGCGAATCCTCACGTTCGGCAACGAAAGATTTCATCTCATCGGTCCACGCTTCTTCCGGCTGCTGCGGCAGCAGGAAGGCATTGCCGCTAAGCTGCTGCCGGATCTCCTCCACTACACGCCCCGGGTCCGCACCGGCACGGTCGGTCTTATTAATGAAGAATAAGGTTGGAATCTGATGCTGGCGCAACAGCTGCCAGAGCGTTTCGGTGTGACTCTCTACACCTTCCACCGCGCTAAGAATGACCACTGCATAGTCCAGCACCTGCAGACAGCGCTCCATCTCCGGAGAGAAATCCACATGGCCCGGGGTATCCAGCAGGAAATAACGCGCATCCTTATAAGTAAACTCCGCCTGATCGGCAAAGACTGTGATCCCGCGTGATTTTTCAATCTCATGGGTATCCAGAAAAGTGTCCTGATGGTCCACACGGCCCCGGCTGCGGATCGCTTCAGTATGGTAGAGCAGCTGCTCGGCGAAGGTCGTCTTACCGGCATCGACATGCGCCAGCAGTCCGACAGTTATATTATTCATAGGGTGCTGCTACACCTCTCCACGGATATGCGGAACGACCTCAGACTGATAAAAAGCGCTCAGACGTTCCATTTCAGCAGAACTATACGACGGTACATCCAGTGTTGCGAGATTATCCTTCACCTGAGCTTCATTCTTGAAGCCCGGAATCACGCAGCTGACGGCCGGATGGTCCAGAATCCAGCGCATGGAGGCCCGTGCCATATTGCCGCGTCCTTCAGCGATCCATTCCAGCTTATGTGCCAGCTCGACACCTTTAACGAACGGCAGCCCGGCAAAAGTCTCGCCCACATTGAACTGCTCTCCGTTCGCGTTGAAGCTGCGGTGGTCATTCTTCTGGAAGGTGCTGGTCTCCTTGAACTTGCCGGTCAGCAGACCGCTGGCCAGCGGCAGGCGCACCAATATCCCTGCACCCGTAGCAGCTGCTACGGGCAGCAGTTCCCGGGCGGGCTGCTGGCGGAACAGATTGAAGATCACCTGCAGCGCTTCCACTCCCGGATATTCCAGACACAGCAGACCTTCCTCGATGGTCTCTACACTGACGCCGTAATGGCGGATTTTGCCCTCGGCCTTCAGCTGGTCCAGCGCTGCGAAGACACTGCCGTCCCGCAGAATTTCAATCGGCGGGCAGTGGATCTGATACAGATCAATCGCCTCCCGCTCCAGCCGCCGCAGGCTCTGCTCACAATATTCGCTTATTCTGCGCGCGGAGTAATTCTCCGGATCGTGGATATCCCCGGCCCGGCAGAATTTCGTGGCAATATGTACCTCATCTTGTTTGCCCTTGGTCGCCTTGGCGAGCAGCTCTTCTGCATGACCGGAGCCATAGACATCGGCTGTATCGAAGAAATTCACGCCCTGCTCCATCGCCAGCTGCAAGCCCTTCAGCCCATCTTCGTCCCTGCTGTTCCCCCAGTCCCCGCCAATCGCCCAAGTGCCAAAGCTGACTTCACTAACAGACAGACCCGTATTTCCCAGCTTGCGGTATTTCATCTTAAGAACCCTCCGTTTAAGAGATTAGTGTATGGAACCGTTCACAACTCCTCTTATTATGAAGGGTTTGGGCGGTCAGGTCCAGTTTATGATTGGGGGAAGTGATGGAGATTGAGGGAGACTCGGGGAGGCTGGAGGAGATTGGATTAGATTGAAGGAGGTACTATCCTTTTGAATGAAGACGTGGAAAAATGTATCTTAATTTATCCATTTCTGAAGATTACAAGGAAGCAAGTGGAAAAACAGCATCTATTACCCTTAGGTTTTGCCTCTTGGGCTGAATGATGAATATTTAAGTGCTGTTTATCCAATTGCTGTTTTAATACAGCCAATTTGCCCATTAGCAAGTGTACAAAATCCATCTACTCTCCAGCCCCTAACATCCCTGGAACCCTTTAACGTATTACAAAAGCAAACACCGGATAACTCTCCACAGGCTCGAAGCCCAGCTTCAGGGCTAATTTATGCGAAGCGGTATTCTCATGCGTCGTTTCCCATAACGGCTCGCAGCCTCTCTCCAGATAATAACGGATCAACGAACGGGCAGCGAGCGTCGCATATCCTTTGCCGCGCTCCGCTTCTGCGTAGGTATCTACATCTATGAAGTAGCTGTTGTTCACAATGAATCCGTTATTCTTACAGAGCGACACAATCTGGTCGCCTTTGCTCACAACAGCCCCAACAGTGTTCAGTCTGCCGAACCGGTCATGAATTTCATGCGCGATAATATTCTTTTGCTCCTCCAGGACCGGAAATTCTTCGTAAGCTACAGTTACATCATCAGGTGAGAATTCAACCGCAGCACCGGCTTCCAGTTGAATAAAACGTTCTCGCCTCAACTCATACACTGACTCCATATGTCTCTGAATACTCAGTCCTGCGTACCCTTGCAAGAATAAGTTCGTCCATGCCTCACCATCATCCGTGTAAATCTCGAACCAACTCTCCTGCCTCTGCTTGCAATCAGGAACGACAACCGTCTGCAAGAAGGATATCAGCTTCATCTGATGGATGTCTCGACTGATATCTCCGGCAGCATACATCCATCTAGCCGTAGTCCATACCACTGCAAGTGTTGGCGCAATGGTGTCATCGGCAAACACCCGTCCAGGATAATTTCCTAGCAAGACGGACAAGGCCGGAATATGTTGTTTTTTCTCATTGAAAAAATGAAAAATCGCTGAATATTCCTCCGTTTTGAGCTCTATCATTATGAAAACCCTCCAGGTCAGCTCTATAATTCAATACCGCAGCACCAGCACAAACCGCATCCCCCGCTCCAGCGGCTCCGTGAAGATATCGCCACCCATTTTCTGTAGCAGCTGTTTGCAGATGAAGAGACCCAGGCCATTGCCCGGCTTGCCATCGGCGTTGGAGCCGCGCCAGAAGCTGGTGAAGATGTGGGGCAGCTCGCTCAGGAGCAGCGGGGCCCCCGAATTCTCAATGACGATCAGCTGGCGGTAATCCTCCTCACGGAAGGTAATAGAGATGGACTTCCCGTCCCCATACTTGATGGCATTCTCAATCAGATTGTTCAGCACCTCAAGCAGCCGCTCTTCATCCCCAAGCAGCAGCTTGTCCTGATATTCTCCTACCTTCAGCTCCGTCTTCAGCAGCTCCAGCCGTCCCTTGTGGTTATGGATGACGGTGCGGATCAGTCCGCTGATATAGAACTCTCCCGGAACAACCTCTATATTCTGCAAAGAGGAGACCGAAGCGGTAATCATACCGCCAATCAGCTGCTCCAGTTGCTCTGCTTGCTGGCCGATCAGCCGGGCGGCTGTGTGCCGCTTGACTTCGCTGTCATACAGGCTGCCCTCCAGGGCGCTGGCATAGAGCCTGATCGTGGCGACGGGTGTTTTGAGCTCATGCGACAGGGAGGCGACGAGTGTCTGGCGGTCTTTTTCCAGGCGGAGATTGGTCTGCTTCTGGGCATCCAGTGTCTGCCGCAGCAGATCCAGCCCCCAGATGAACCGGCCGAAGAACCGGCTCCGGTGCTCCTTCATGCCTATGTTCACCTGACCTCTGGATAGCTCGTAGGGTAATTCCTGCAAGATATGGAACGGCCGCAGAATCTCCTTGCGGATATAGAACAGCAACACCATCACCGCTCCAAGCGCCGCCAGCAGGAACAGATTCAGCACCAGCGGGATACTGTAGTCGGGCCCGGAAATCCGGTAAGAGAAGCGTAAATACCCCACTAATTCCTGCTCCTCATAGACAGGTTTGACCATGATCTCATAGGTTCCCGCAAGATCTGTACCGGCAAAAAACTGCTGAACAGCCTTCGCCCCCTCACCCTTCCCTATCCAGCTTAATCCGTTCACGTATGTATAACGGTTCTGATCCAGCACGATATCCTCCGGCCGAATTCCGCTCCTCAACTCGTCTAAGATCCGGTTGATCTCTACCCGGTAAGCCTTGCCAGGCTCTTGTGTCTTCTTGTAGGATACATATCCGTTCAGAGCAGCGATCAGCGTCAGCCCGATAAGAACCGTCCAGAGCATCAGCCTGTTAAATGCCCTCATATTTATATCCGACACCCCAGACGGTAACGATACGCTTCGGCTCTTTGGGGTTAGGCTCGATTTTGTCCCGCAGCTTATTCACATGTACGGTCAGCGTGGACGGCTCACTGAAGCTGTCTGCTCCCCATACCTGCTGGAACAGCCACTCTTTGCGCAGCGCCTTGCCCTTGTTGCCCATCAGCAGCACCAGCAGCTCGTATTCTTTGACTGTCATCCCAAGCGGCTGGCCGCTTCGATATACCACCCTGGAGGTCTGATTCACGGTAAGTTCGCCATCGGTAAGCAGCAGCTTGTTCTCGTTCATATCATAACTCCGCCGCAGATGCGCCTTGACCTTGGCCGTCAGCAGAGGCACCGAGAAGGGCTTCTCCAGGTAGTCGTCCGCACCCAGCTCCAGACCGATAATCTTATTCTCGTCCCCGTGGCGTGCACTCATGATCAGAATCGGCAGATTGAACTTCTCCCTGGCGAGTCTGCACACTGCGAAGCCGTCAAGCCCGGGCAGCATAATATCGAGCAGCAGCAGCTTGACGGCATTCGCCTCCAAATAAGCCAATCCCTCTTCAGCGGAAGCCGTATTACACACGGAATATCCCTCCACCTCCAGAAAATCCTTCATCACCTCCGCCAGCTCCGCATTATCCTCAATGATCAGAATGTCCGCCACGGCTATCTCCTCCTGCTGCCTGCTACCAGCCCATCTCCATCAGCCAGCCCGTCAGGCTGTGTTCACGTTCCCTGAGACCCTGTTCCGGCAAAAATCTGCCCAGCAGATGCTCCCCCTGAATATTGCCGTCCACCATATAGAGTACCTTATCACTCTGTGCGGCTACCTTCACATCATGAGTAACCATCATTAGTGTGGTCCCTTCACGGTTGATCCGGCACAGCTCGGACATCACTTCCTGTGCGGCTTTGGAGTTGAGCGCACCTGTCGGCTCATCGGCGAACAGCATCGCCGGCTTGTTAATGAGCGCCCGGCAGATACAGGCCCGCTGCAGCTGCCCGCCGGACACCTCAGTAATATCATGGCCCGCCGTCTCAATGATGTTCAGCTTCCGCATCAGCTCATCGGCATATTCATTCACCTCGCTGCGGCTGCGTCCGCTGTCCTTGCCGCCCAGCGATTGATAGCCTGATAGAATAATATTATCATAAATCGAGAGATTGCCTAGCATATGCATCTGCTGGAAGATGAATCCCATGCGGTGCAGCCGCAGTTCGGCCATGCCTTTCTCAGAGAGCCGGGAGAGGCTCTGCCCGTCGAAGACCACCTCTCCCGCTGTAAGGCGGTCCATCCCGCTGACGGTATAGAGCAGCGTAGACTTGCCCGAACCGGACGGCCCCATGACAGATACGAACTCCCCGGCATGAAGCGTGAAATTAATATTCCGCAGGACATTGTTCTGTCCTTTATTGACGATATAGGTTTTGCATAGATTGGTTACTTCTAGTACTGCTGCCATTTCGCCACTCCTTCTCTTCACTTAAATTAATCGCTTATTCCTTATTCATATTCCAGATCTGCACACGTTTGATTTGGCCGCAGCTGGTGTATACGGCCAGCATAACAACGGCCAGGATCAGCAGCGGATACCAGAGATAGACCTGAAGCGGGAGTATATTCATCTCCAGGCTCGTCAGGCCGAAGATCCGGAAGATGAGACCAAGCAGACGGCCGCCGAGGGTATTGGCAGCGATTACACCCAGAACCAGCGAGACAGCCATGATGATCAGAATACGCAATACCTGCCACAGCCGGATAGCGGCATTCGTGAAGCCGATGCTTTTCATGACCGCGATGCCGTACACTTCCTTCGCAATCATCAGTCTGACGAACAGGCTGGTGATGAAGAACGTAATCATGCAGATGATTGCCGTAAGCAGCGCATTGATGCTTTGGAGCTGGCCCATGAAGCCGCCGGTGATCTCGCTCAGCATTTCGAGCGATGTTTTGATGCCTTGTTCCGGGAACTGCTGCTGAATGGCCTTCATCATGGCGGCCTTCTCTGGCTCTGGAGCCTGGAGATCGCCGGAGAACAGGTAAGTCGATACCATCTTCAGGTCATAGTCCCGGGCAATCCAGACCGCATACCCCTCGTTGGAGATACTTTGGAACAACCCGCTAATCATGAAGGTGCCGGGTACCCCGTCAATTTCAAACGTGATGTTGTCACCCACCTGCTTCCCGTACTTCTCGGACATGATGGTCGTAATGGCGATTTCATTCCTCAGAATCGGGGCCGTTCCCTCCAGAATCTCAACCGATCCGTTCTGATCATTCTTCTGGCCGTTAATCCGCCGGTTCTCCTGCCCGTTATCGGAGATATATTTGGTCAACACCGCATAATTCGCGGCAAGCGTGACCTCGAAGCCCTGATCCTTCAGGCGTTGAGCGAGGATCGCTTTTTCCTGCCGGATCTGTTCCACGGTCTTCTCTGCAATCACTGACTTGGTATAAAAGTCCGCACCGACCGTACCGAAATATTCCAGGAACTTAGGAGTAACGATCGTATTGGTCAGATTGACCGGAATCAGGATAATCGCCGTGCTTAAGATCAGCGTCAAAATAAGAGAAGTGTAACTCTTCAACCGGTTCATCACATCGCTCAGAGCGAGGAAGAACGGGGGCGGCAGGAAGCGGCTGCGATGGAGATGAATGCTCCGGGAAGCCTTGAAGCGTTCCCCGGTCTGGCCTTGCCGAATCGCATCAATAGCCGATGCCTTGTTAATCTTGCGCATGCAGAGCAAACAGAACAGCAGAATACATGCGATCATGACCACCGTGCTAACCGCCGAGATCATGATACTGGTGCTGCCTCCGGGCAGAATCATATACTGTGAAGTCCGCCGGGACATCAGCGTTGTAAGCGGAAGACTGATGCCGAGCCCGAGAATGCCGCCAAGGCAGGCCAGACCTGTGTATTTTGTCAAATAGAGCTGCTTAATCGCCCGGGATCTGAACCCGATTGCTTTCATAACGCCAATCTCCTTGTATTCATCCTGCAGAGTGGAGACAATCGTGAACCGCAGGGTAAGAAATGCAATGAAGATCAGGAAGACGCTGATCGCGAACATCATCGCAGAGATAATCCGGTCGGTCATATAAGTCATCGTCACCAGAGCCTTATCGACTTCAAAGTTAACTGGCAGATCACTGTTCGCAAAGGAAACGGATATCTCAGTTGAATCTACACCCGGCACCGCCATGAAGCTCCACAAATTCATCAGTGTATCTTCGGGCAGCTGCTTCTCTATTTCTCTGAAATCCTCTGTAGACAGCAGGATACGCTTCAGGCCCAGCAGATCAGCCCCCATGAACGCATCCTTGAAGTAACCGTTCACCGTGAACGTTCTCTTGACCCCGCCGAACTGGATCATTAGCTGCTCTCCCGGATGGATACCGCTGCTCAGCATCAGACTGGCCGGAAGGCCGAGCTCCCCTGGCTGAAGCTTGTAAGGCTCATTGTTTTCCCCGAAGACCCGGTTCACCTGTTCTGGAATAGTAGCCAAGACGAAGCTTATATTTCCGGAAAAGCTCTTGCGGCCTTCAGGCATCGTAATCTGCTCCAATGACAGACTAATTTGCCGCTCTGTATAAGCAGTCTCCACCTTCTTCTCCTGCTTCACCCAGTCCTGCACTGCCGTATTATAGCGGGGCGTATTGGCCAGCGTAACATTGAGGTCCGCCACCTTGCTGGTTTCAATGAAGCTGTCCAGAGCACTGGAGGTGGAATACATCAGGCTGGAGCTGCTTGCGGCGAGTGTCGAGGCCAGGATAATGAGTATGAGCAGAACGGTATTCATCACTTTTTTACGCCGCAAATCCTTTTTTAGAATAGTCAGGAACACGTTTGTTTTCTCCCTTCGTCAAGCTCTGTCCTGATTATAAGGGGGCAATTATTAAATAATCCTTAAGTGGGCCTACTCACAATCCGCACAAAAAAAGAGCTAAGGAATACACACTCCCATAGCTCTTGGCTTGTCTTGATCAGAACTGCTGTCTGGCAAAATCATAGAACGCCTGCGCCGCTTCCCATGACGGGAATCCGGCCTGAGCCAGCTTGTCGCTGCCCCCGCCTTTGCCGTGGTATTCGTTCAAATGTGCCTTGAAGAAGGCTCCGCAAGAGAGCGCAGCAGCACCATGATGAGCCAGAACCACCTTATTCTCCACGGCTGTCAGCAGCAGCACCGGAAGCTCAGTCAGGGCCGTCAGATTCGCCGCGAGACTCTGCAAATCCTTAAGCGGCCTGGTATCAGAGATATGGGTGATCACCTGGCAGCCAGCTTCCATAGAAGACAGCAGCTCGCGGGCCAGATAACTGTCGTTCAGCTCCTTCATGGCAGCCAGCTCTATCTGAAGCTGCTTCTGCTCTTGCTCCCACTTCTCTATCCGGTCTACGATTTCGTCCTTGCCGGTATTGAATTTAACAGACAGCTTACTCAGGATTTGGAGACTATTATTGAATTCATTCAGCGCGCGGCTGCCGCATTGGAAGGTAATCCGGATATTGCCCTTCTGCTTCTCGGACCGCAGCAGCTTAACCATTCCTATAGCACCGGTCGAAGAGACATGGGTTCCTCCACAGGCATTGTGCTCCACACCCTCAATCTCAACAATCCGGATATCCTCCGTTACCTTGGGCAGCTTCACCAGCGGCAGTCTGGCCATTTCTTCTGCCGTCACGAAGTAGCTGGTAACCGGGCGATTCAGATAGATCTGGCGGTTCACCTCCTGCTCGGCCTCTGCCATCTGTGCCGCTGACAATTCCGGCATGGCGAGATCAATCGTGGCATAGTCGCTGCCCAGATGGAAGCTGAGTGTCATTGCCTGATACCGCTCACGGAATACCGCCGACAGCAGATGCTGGCCGCTGTGCTGCTGCATATGATCGAATCTCCGGCTCCAGTCGAGCTTGCATCGTACCTCCATCTGTACGGGAAGCTCCGCTACCTTGTGCAGCACCTCCTGATCCTCCAGCACCACATCCAGTACAGCTATCCCGCCGATAGTTCCCGTATCGCAGGGCTGTCCGCCGCCGTGGGGATAGAAGGCTGTCTCCGCAAGCGTTACATATATTCCGTCTTCCCGCTGAAGGGTGGATGTTATTGTTGTGCTCCATTCGTTCACATAAGCCGAGTCATAATATAGCTTCGTAGTCATGTTAACCTCCTCCATTATCTGTGCTTAATGCATCGTATCCCATATTTGCTTGCCGATCAGTATGACAGTGACGGTTATAAATAGCGGACGAATGTATGCCGCTCCTTTGCGGATGGCGATTCGGGAACCGACTACGGCTCCGATGACCATCGGAACGCCCAAGATCAGCCCATGGGTGTAGCTGACCGAGCCGAGGGCAATGAATGTAAGCAAGCTGGTGATGTTGCTGGCGAAATTCAGCACTTTGGCATTGCCGGCAGCCGTCACAAATTCGAAGCCCATCATCAGAAAAGCAAAGATCAGAAAGGAGCCGGTTCCCGGACCGAAGAATCCGTCATAGAAGCCTATGACAAAAGCCGCAAGGCTTCCGAGCAGGCGTGTTCGGCCATTGCTGCCGGAGAAGGTGGAGACGTCGCCCCAGGCTTTTTTGAATAAAGTATAGATCGTAATCACCACCAGCATCACAATCACCAGCGGCTTCAGAAACTCAGAAGGCACCTGACGGACGGTAAGCGTACCGGCCACTGCTCCGATTATAGATAACGGGATTAGCGTTCTGACCAGCTTGAAGTTGATTTTGCCGGAACGCACGAAGGAGGCTGTGCTGGTCAGTGAACACATTGATCCGGCTAGCTTGCTGCTGCCGAGCAGCAGCGGAAGCGGAATTCCGACCGAGAGCAGCGCGGGAATCGCAATCAGTCCGCCCCCGCCCACTACAGAATCAATTAATCCGGCCAAAAATCCGCAAATCACCAATATAAGAACCATGCTAATTGTCCAGTCTTCCATGCTGTGCACTTCCCCCTGCTATGCCGAAGAAAAGCGGACAAGCCTGGGAATCGGCTTGCCCGCTTATTCAAGATATAGCTGTTCTATTCTTCCGAATCCACGTTGTGGTAGACCTGCTGCACATCGTCCAATTCCTCAAGCGCATCAATCAGCTTCTCGAACTGGGCCTGCGCATCTTCAGGAATAGCTACATAATTCTGCGGAAGCAGGGTCAGCTCAGCTACAGTGAATTCTGTAATACCGGCGCCGCGGAAGGCTTCCTGCACAGCGTGGAATTGGTCCGGTTCGGCATACACGATCACTGCTTCATCTTCTTCCAGCACATCGCGGACATCCAGATCGGCTTCAATCAGAAGCTCCATGACATCATCCGCAGATTTACCTTCTACACCGATGACCGCTGTTGGATCGAACATATACGTAACCGAACCGCTGACGCCCATATTGCCGCCGTTCTTGCTGAAGGTGGAACGGACCAGCGGAGCCGTACGGTTCACGTTATTGGTCAGCGCATCGACCACAATCATTGAGCCGCTCGGACCGAAGCCTTCATAGCGCAGCTCCACGTAGTTCTCATCGCCGCTGCCTTTAGCTTTTTCCAGGGCGCGGTCAATAATCGCCTTCGGCACATTGTAGGTTTTGGCGCGTTCCAGTACAACCTTCAGTGCCCGGTTGGATTCCGGATCGGGTTCGCCCTTCTTAGCGGCAACATAGATTTCTACTCCGAACTTAGCGTAGACCTTACTAGTATTAGCATCCTTGGATGCTTTCTTTTCCTTAATATTATTCCATTTACGACCCATATCGTTACCGCTCGCTTTCCAACATTTGATGTAAAACAGTCCTGTACATTATACCTCTGTTCGATTGATCCCGTAAAGAGCCCCGATCTTCCGCCGAGTACTAGCCTCTCTAAAATGACATCAGGATGCCATAAAATTCTTCACTCCTTACGAAGCCCCGTAGCCTGAAAAAACTCCCGCCTTCAAGATTGTTGTCTTGTGGACGAGAGCTTGAATAAGCTTCGGGGTAACGCCTTCCGCCGGAAGCAAATGGAATAATGTATCTTAATCCGCCAATTTCTCAGGAATGCGCCCAAGCAAATGGAAAAAGTACAACTAATCATGTTAGTTTCAGGTGCTTTGGGTGAAATGAGCAAATTTAAGTGTTGTTTATCCAACTGCTGTCCTAACAGGGGCCATTCATTCATCAGCAAGTGGAGGAAATCCAACTAATTCCGGTTATCGCCATACTTCTACACCCAAACCTCATTCGCCGTCTCAATCACCAGCCGCAGCTTGTCCCACTGCTCTTCTTCCGTCAGGATATTGCCCTCCTCGGAGGAGGCGAAACCGCATTGTGTGCTTAGACACAGCTTGTTGATATCGACATACTGTGCCGCTTCTTCGATACGCGCTTTGAGCTGCTCTTTGCTCTCCAGGCCGCCATGCTTCGTAGTCACCAGTCCCAGCACGACGAACTGGTCACGGATGAAGCGCAGCGGCTCGAAGTCCCCGGAACGTTCGTTGTCATACTCCAGGAAAAAAGCATCCACCTTAGCATTAGCGAACAGCTCCTCGGCAACCGGTCCATAGCCTCCGGCGGCGAACCACGTGGAGCGCAGGTTCCCCCGGCATACGTGCAGAGCAATCGTCATGTCCGCAGGACGGCCGGCAATGCTCTCATTAATCAGCCGGACGTAATCCTTCGCAAGCTGGTCCGGGTCAACGCCCCTGCTGCGCAGATGCGCCCGGTGTCTGCCGCTGCACAGCGTACCCCAGGTGGTATCATCCAGCTGCAGATAACGGCAGCCCGCATCATAGAAGGCCTGAATCGCGGTCCGGTAGACCTGGATGATATCCGCGTACAGTGTTTCGGCATCAGAGTAAATCTCGTTCCCGTTGTATTCCTGTACGAAATGGAACAACGCCGGGGAAGGAATCGTCATCTTGGCCATCGTCTCCCCGGCCATCTCCTGCAGGGTGCGGAACTCTGCTACCATGGGATGGTCGCCGAAAGCGATTTTACTGGTAATCCTGAAGCTCTCGGCCCGGTTCAACTGTTCTTTGGAGGCGCCGGGAGGTCCGAGCGTGATCTTTCCGGTGCCCTGAATCCCGAGGAAGAAATCGAGATGCCACCAGGAGCGGCGGAATTCGCCGTCTGTGACTGCCTTCAGCCCAAGGGCCTTCTCCTGCTCCAGCAGCTTGTTAATCTCGACATTCTCTATCTCAAACAGCTGTCCGGCGGTAATGTCACCTTCCTCATGCAGGCTGCGCGCATTCTTGATCTCATCTGTACGCAGGAAGCTCCCGACAATGTCATAGCGGAAGGGCGGTGCGTTTCTTGTCGATCCGATAACTGGACTGCTCATACGTCCCTCCTGCTCTTATAGTAAGAAAGATTCAAGCTCGAAATAATTACCCGACACCAGATCATTCAGAATATCAATATATGTAGACATGATCTCGCTCGGTTTGCGGTCCTTGTGGGCAATCCAGCCGACAGAGAACACTTCCTTGCTGTCAAAAGGAATCGTGATCAGCCCTGCATCATCTACCTCAGAGGCCATAATCCCGGTCCCCACCGTATACGAATCGCTTCCAAGCAGCAGATGAGTCAGCGTGGCCCGGTCTGTGACCTTAATATTCTTCTCAATCTGCGTGAAGCTAAGCATCTCCTCCGAGAAATGCAGCGAATTGTTATCTCCCTGTTCAAAGGTAATATATGGATACGGAAGAATATCGTCCATCGTGATTCTCTCTTTTGCGGCCAATACATGTCCAGCCCTCACATATACATGAGGATTCGTATTGAACAGCGGCGTGAACTTCAGGTTCCCGTCACTGAACAGCTTATTCATGATCTTATAATTGCTCTCGTTAATATACAGAATGCCGATATCGCTGCGCAGGGTACGCACATCCTCAATAATCTCATAGGTCTGCGTTTCTCTCAGGCTGAAATTATATTCCTGCACCTTGCTCTCCTTCATCAGCTTCACAAAAGCATCCGTAACAAACGCATAATGCTGCGTAGATACCGAAAAGTAAATCGGGCTGCGCTTTTTGCCGGTATAGCGGTTCTCCATGAATTCTGTCTGCTCAATAATCTGCCGGGCGTAGCCCAGGAACTCCATGCCTTCCGCCGAGATGCTGATGCCCCGGTTATTGCGTTCAAAGATGGTGATGCCAAGCTCATTCTCCAGCTCCTTGATAGCATTTGAGAGGCTGGGCTGCGACACAAATAGCCGTTTGGCCGCTTCATTCATAGAGCCGCTGTTCGCAATCTCAATGGCGTAGCGGAGCTGCTGCAAAGTCAAACCTGTTCCCCCTCTGATCAAGGAATTTACTTGTTATCCTAGCATACCTGCCGCATTCGATCTACTATAGATTATGCGTGCGGGTTAACACCTGTTATTGGCTGCGCTTTTTGCCTGCATCAATCTTGGACGGGTCAAGCCCTTCCCAGATATTCTTGATATCCGCCTTCCCGGGGTCCTCGAACACCAGGAATGCTGTTGGCAAATAACGCTCCCCATACTGTGAAGAGGGCTTGTTGACAATCTCATTGTCCTTCACCAGCACCGTCGAAGATCCTCCGTCCAGATTGGCGGCAATGACCGCACCCTGCTTCAGCATAATCTGCTGGACATCATACAGGTTCGCCCCGATACTGTAGCCCGGCTGCCGCCCGTCGATTACTACGAAGATCAGCGCTCCGTCCGCCCGTTGGCCCATAGCTGTTCTTGGAGCGATACCCCAGCCTTCAGCAGCATTCTTGATCTGGCCTTTTCCGTTCACTATAATCCGCGGCTGAAAAGAAACCGCCTCCTGAACCCCCAGCTTGCTCATCTCATCCAGGGTGTAGTTTCCGGCGATCATTTTGCCTTCTTTGTCCAGGCCTACGATTTGCGTGGATTTCTTGCCGCCCAGGCCGTTATAGTACAGCTTCCCTTGGGAAACGACCAGGCCGATCGGCTTGAAGCCATTGCCCTTCCAGTTCGGGTCGGCGAAGCCTCCGCCGTTCACCCCGGCGATTGCGCCTGTCCGCGCCACCATACTGGACACCTTCTCCCCTGAACCGATCTTGCTCGGCACCCCCAACCTTACCTTCTTGGGATCGTTCACAATCATGACATATCCGGTATACCCGCTGCCCGTCACTTCTTCGATCTGGACAAGGGGTGTTTCTTGGACTACCTTTTCAGGCTCAGGCTTGATCTCATGGGTATCTACCTCGTCGCCCATCTCCTCGAAGCGTTTGGTATAATCGCTGACGCGGTGCTTCAGCTCGTCTTCGCCGATAATATATTTGGCCCAGTGCCGGTGTTGTGTCGTAATCAGCGTATCTGCGATCAGATAGCGCGTATTCTTGGCAGACGGTGCGAAATAGAGCCAGCCTCCGGCTGCAATCATTAGAATGAAGCAGATCATACAGACTCTGAACAGGTTACGGAAAAACCCTCTTTTCTTCCGCTTACGTGCCGGCTTCTTCTTGTTGCGTACAGTGGAACGTTGTGGTAATGATGAAGAGTTCACTTCTGAATATCCTCCCTAAACAAACTGATAATGGGTACATCTATCAACTCACAACTTCCATAATAGACGAATTCCCAAGTTTAAAAGTTTCAGTTTGTTTAACACTGCCCATAATTTGTAAGTTGAGGATTATTACGCTGAGCATAGCTCCGCTACTGGAATACACCTCAAGAATCATCCAGTTTCAGTATCGCTGGTCCAATAACGTACGGGTATTTGCATAAAGCCAACCTAACCAGGTATTTGCTCAATGAAGATATTCCAATTGATTAGTTGTTGATCAGACAAAATCGCCTGCCAGTGGATGAAGTAAGGACTTATGCGGTCCAGACAACATGTACTGGCTCCCCCCTTTACCCATCCACCTACATCTGGGGCATCGAATAGAGGGGCACTACTGCCCCACATTTGCTCCCTTTGGGATGCATTCGGCCCAGGTGCCTCGCGTCTGCTCATTGTGTTCGGTTTTCTGTGAAAATACGTCTGGCACTGCGATAAACGCACGGCCTACGTGGCGCTCCCAATCCAATTGTGTTCGGTTTTTCAATTACATTTGACCTGCGCGGTTCACCCAGTCCCATTGTGTTCGGTTTTCCGATTACATTTGGCTTATGCGGCGCTCCCGGTCCCATTGTGTGTAGTAATGGCAATTTACACTCTATTTTGATTTTGTTAAGTACAGCGTCAGCTCATCATCTACCCGAACTTGATCTCCAGGAACAACGGGCAAGTTATCATACATAATTCCCCGGCCATCCGGGATGTAGCCGCGTTTGGCGTATAGCCGTTGTGCAGTACCATAGCTGGCATACAGTCCAAATCCAATTCCGATCGTATCGAATCTAGCGAACACTTCTGCTTCAAGAGCTTCTATCAATACATTCCCAATGCCGCGTTTGCGTAAGGTAGAGATCACATCGAGATTCTGAATCTCTGGAATATGATTCTCTGCAAAATAAGGATAGTGGGAGGTATATACGATATGTCCCCAGCCCGCAAACTCATTATCATGGAAGGCTAAGAGCGTAAGCCTTTTATTCTCAACGTTCTCCCGCCAGCAATGCTCGATATACTCTATGGGTTTGCTGACATCATGCGGGGACAACCCGTCATATATCAATGCAATATCTTCAGGCTTCATTCGGCGGACCATTATAGTTAGACTCATGGGTATCATTCATTCCTTTCCAGGTACTGGGACTAAGCTCTAATTGTATTCCGTGCAATTAAAACGGTCTATTCTTACGCCACTATAGGTTTAATAGCATTTTCTACAACTAAAATCTCCCATATTCTATAAAAGAGTTCTCACGGCTAATTATAGTTGTACAGACTACATTTAACCTGACCAATCCGGGTTTTCGCCGTCTTTTAACTGTACGAAATACATGTATTTGCTATGCAGCCTTGCCTAAGCTCCGGCATTCTCATCGTCACCAGGCCATATTTCCGATGATTGCTCAAACCCTTGTTGAATTTGAAAAAAGCCGTGCATCTCTGCACGGCTTCCCTTTTCTATCCACTCTATGGATGATGTACAGCTATTAACAACCTTGGCTTAGCGGTTTCTGCCCACACCGCCACCGCTGCTTGCGCTGCCGCCCCCGCCAGAATTGTTATCATCGTCGTCATCATACGAGGAGTAGCGTCCAGCCCCGCCTCCGCTCGACGAACCGCCGCCACCACGATTGCTGTCATCATCATCGTCGTCACGGGAGGAATACCGCCCGGCTCCGCCTCCGCTTGACGAACCGCCCCCGCCCGAATTGCTTCCCCAGAAGCTGCCCGACGAGCTGCCGCTTGAGGAAGATTGGCTGTGATGGTGCGGCCGCCGATTCGTTCTTCTCTGGCCGTAACCATACCCCGGCTGGCCGGTCCAGGCGCCATAACGCCGGATATTGCGCGGGTTATGGGGATTAATTTGGATACCGTAACGGGCAATGTACCGGTTGCGCGCCGCCGCAGCCAGACTGATCAACGCTATGAGGATCAGGAAGATTCCCATAATCGTGATCCCCTTGGATTCCGAGACAGGCACCGGCTTGACGTATGCCTTCGTCGTCACTGGTGATTTACCGGCTGCGGAAGTGGCTGCTGCCGGTTTCGAACCGCCGGTGGCATTTCCCTGGATGGCATCTGCTCTGGCCAGGAAAAAGCTGTGGAAGGCATTCGCCACACCGGTAGCGCCACTGGCATAATCTTTTGCCGCAAACTTGGGCTCCAGCACTTCATCCAGAATCCCGCCGATCAGTTCATTGGTCAGCGTTCTATCGACGGACTTGCCTTGCAGCACATGATAGTTGTCTCCGCCGATATCCAGCACCAGCATGACATCCCGTGGGCCTGCCGCTACCCCCGCGAACTTCGCATACGTGTAATCCTTCAGGCTCCGTCCGCCCGTATCCTTGATCGTCACCACATAGATTCCGCTCCCGGTGGTAGCCGCATACCGGTTGCTCGACTGATTCAGGTAATCCTTAGTCACTTGCTTGAAGACTCCGGCATTGTCCGAGACATAGTTCTTAGTGCCAATCGTCTCCGAATAGCTTCCCCCGAGCTTCTGAATGAAGGAGCCATAGGTTTTATGTGCACCGGCGCTATACTTCTTGGCAGCGAAGTCCGGCTCCAGCGATGCCGAGAGAATCTTCGAGATAACACCACTGTTCAGCTCAGTCTCCAGTCCCTTGCCGGGAACCGCCCAGTAATCATCATCCTGAATCGAGAGCAGCAGCAGAAGTCCATTATTCTTATCCGCCGAGCCGACTCCCCATGAATTGAACAGCGAGGTCGCATAGTCTTCCATGGATACGCCGTTCGTGGACTTCACAGTAACCAGAACAACCTGTGCACCGGTCTTCTGATGAAGCTTCACCCCGTAGTTAACCATATAATTCTCGGTTTTCTCATCAATTACGCCTGCAAAGTCATTCACATAGAATGATTCTGAATGTTTCGGAACAGCGGCCTCCGCCCGCCCGGGTGCCAGCGGCAGTAGAAGCACAATCATCAGCATGGCGATCAGCGCTGCTTGTATACTTTTACGATTCATTCATTACCCCTCCGGCTTCTCTTATCTCTTCTATTACTATATCGGCTACGCACAGGATGGACTAATAGTTCCATCTCTCTTATGTGTATGTCCGAATCTAGTAAATATTCAAAAGAGGCTGCCGGTGGTTACTCGTTATTGAACCGGTCCGGATGAGAGCCGAAGCGCTGATCGCGGTTCAGGGCATTTATCCGGCTGATCTCATCCTCAGACAGCTCAAAATCAAAGATATCGGCATTCGCAATAATCCGCTCTTCCTTGACCGACTTCGGAATCGTCACGATTCCGTTCTGCAAATCCCAGCGCAGGATGACCTGCGGTAGCGTTTTGTTATGGTGGGCGGCAATGTCGGCAAGTACTTCATTGTCCAGCAGATGCCCCTGGGCGAGCGGTGCCCAAGCTTCAATCTGAATGCCCTGCGCCTTGCAATATTCGCGGAGCTCCAGCTGGTTAAGCAGCGGATGCAGCTCCACCTGGTTAACCATCGGCTTCACGGTGGCATCTGCCAGGAGATCCTCCAAATGATCAATCTGGAAGTTGGATACCCCGATGGCACGGACTTTGCCGTCTGCATACAGCTTCTCAAGGGCGCGCCAAGTGTCTTTATACTTTGCCCGAATCGGCCAGTGCACCAAATACAGGTCTACATAATCTAAGCCAAGCTTGCTTAAGCTCTGGTCAAATGCGGCCAGCGTAGAATCATAGCCCTGCTCTGTATTCCATACCTTGGTGGTGATAAACAGCTCCTCACGCGCTACTCCCGATTCACGGATAGCCTGCCCGACCCCTTCTTCATTTCCATACACGGATGCAGTATCGATACTCCGGTAACCGGCCTTGATGGCTGCTTTGACCGAATCCATAACCTCCTGGCCCTCTTGTACCTTGAAGACACCCAGCCCGAACCATGGCATTTCTACACCGTTAGCTAATTTCGTTGCCGATTTAAGATTCATCATGATCATACTACCACCTGTCTATTGGATTTGTTTTGTTAGCATACCTAGAATAATGAAGCAGGGACCAGCTTGCGGCCGCCTTTGATCAGAGTGGAATCCAGTGCATCCCCTTTATCTCCGCCAAAATACAGCTGCCAGTACACGCCGAAGCGGATGCTAACATCATTCTTGACCAGCTCCGGCGGCGTGACGATCAGCCACTGGAACTTCAGCGCCTTCGAGATCTCGAACACCGGATCAAGCACGTTATTGGAGACCATCTCACCGAACGGATTATCATACAGGAAGACCGTCCAGCCCTTATTCTCCCGGTTGACACGCTTGTGGGTCATAATCATCATCGCCACCAGCAGCTGAACCGACTGGCGTTGCCCGCCGCTGCCGACAGCCTCATCCAGCGCGCCCCGGTTAATGACCTCCCAATCGGAATAATGATAATCCTCAGGAGCGGCATACAGGAAGTAATTCTCCGTAACCGGCTTGTATACCTGTAACACCGGGAAGCGGTTCTGCAGGGCAGCATAGACCATGCGCCCGTCGTTGATCAGCTCTCTGACTGCGGAAGCCGGAACCTGTTCAATCTTCGGGAACTTCTCCAGCAGGCTGTTGATGCAGCGGTTGAAGTATTCACTGACCAGCGGCTGAATGTCATCTGTCGTTCTCGGCACATGGATATTCTTATAATTCAGCCGGACCAGCGGGAAGGCATGACCGTTCTCGTTATGAATAATCATCCGGCGTTCCATCCGCTTCAGAATATCAACGATCTGCACTACCCGCTTGGCTGCGCGGCCTACCCACAGCTTGCGGGACAACTCCATATCCTCTTTGTCGCTGCGGATACTCTCAATCTGATCACGCGAGCTCTGAAGCATAGAATCCAGCACCTGAAGCGCAATGGTGAAGTCCTCCCAGTGAACGTGGTTCAGGCGGTCTTCGATTTTGGCCGCAAGCTCGGCATTCCAGCCGGACTTGGCTACCCTGCCGCTAAGCGCGGTCTTCTCTTCCTTGATCTTGCGCGAGATTTCCGCACGCTGGCTGCGGCTGGTTTTGCTGCGCTGCAGCCAATCCTCGACAAGCGGCTCGCAATTCTCCCTTAGATTCAGTTGCAGTTCTTCAGGCACATCCCGCAGCTGTACACGGGTCTCGACATGGGTATCCATAATTTTGCTCTGATTGCCGAGAACTTGCAGCCACTGATCCATGGAAGCCAGCGCCTGCTTAGAGGTATTCAGCAGATGTTCGTTGGCGCGGACCCGCAAGCCGATCTCTTCTTCCTTCTGATCCAGCGGCTCATGCCATAGCTCAGCCGTCCGCTCATGCTTCTCCTTAATCGCTTTCTCGGATTTGCCCAGCTCTTTGCGGAGGCTATCAAGCTCGGTCTGGCAGCGGATGAAGGAATCGCGGAGCTGCTGGTAATCCTCATCCAGTATTCCCGTATCACTCTTCTGGCGGACTCTGGCGGACTGGATCATATCCGGCGAATCCTTCGGCTCAGGTGCGGATTGCCATCCGGCATCGACCTGGGATACCGCGGCTTCAAGTTCGCCGAGCTGCTCTCTGGCCGCCTTGATCTGGGCTGTCCGCGTCCGAATCTCCAGCTCATTCTGGCTTAGGGACTGCTGAAGACTCTCAACCGTACTGAGCAGTTGCAGAAGCTTGTCCTGTGCTGTCTCATCCAGCACTTCATCCGCTGCCGGGTCTTGTACAACCGCACTTGCAGGGACACTTGGGAACTCAATATCAGGGAACCAGTTCTGCAGCCTTGGGAATAAAGAATATCGGGCATCTCCGGTCCATCTCTCCCGCTGCAAGGCCAGGCTGCCCATCTCCGCTTGGAGCTGTTCAAGCTGCTGATCCTTCACAGCAATCTCTCGGGTCAGGTTATTCTTCAGCTCTACGGACTTCTGTTTGTCCTGATAATCCTGCTCCTGCTTCCGGCTCCGCTCACTCCACTCCCGCAGCGCCGCCGCCTTCGTCTCCTGCTCCAGCTTCTCCGCTTCACAGGCTGCCAGGTCTCTGGAAATCCCAGCCAGGATCTCCTCATAGCGTGCCTGCTCTGCATTCATTTCATTCAGCTGGGTACGAAGCTCTTGCAGCAGGGTCTCTACGGACTTATGCTGCACTCGCAGGCTTACGGTATGTTCGCCCTGATACAGGCGTTCAACCTCCTGTCTGGCTGACTTCAGCTTGGCGAGATAGGCTTCCTCTGCCTGAAGTGCTTCCTCCTGCTCCCGGAGCCTGGAGGCAATCCCCCGCTTCCAGTCCAGGAAGCGCTCCGGCTGGAGCAACATCTGCGGTCCCTGATGCGCCAGCAGCAGGAAGGAGCCTGTTCCGGCCTCCGCCATCTCCTCACGCACGAAGATCGGGACAGGCGATTGGAGCAGAAGCTCCTTAAGCAGCTCCGGCTGCAGCTTGGCTGCTTCACGTTTGGTTACAATCAGGCCGTAAGGAAGCAGCGGATGCCGCTCCAGCTCCTCCTCACGGACCAGATACGGCTGATCGTTCAGATACATGCTGCCGGTCATGGAGCTGATCTTCAAGGCATCCAAGGCATCCTTCACCGTCACAATATCATGGTTAGGCAGCCAGTAGGCTTCCTGCTGGAGCTCTACGTCCAGCAGCTGATGATAATATTCCCGTCGGAGCCGCTTCGCCTGCTGCTCGGCATCCTCCAGTCTGCGGATGAACCGCTCCTGAATAAGCGGCTTCGCTTCAAACAGCGCTGTCGCGCCAAGCAGCTGGTGCTCCTCATACATCTCCAGCAGCACTACCAGCTGTGACCAGAGCTGTGATTCCTTGTTCATCTGAGCTTCCATCCGCCCGGTAAGCTCCTCAGCCTGGGCCTCAGCCCCCAGCAGCTTCTCTGACAGCCGGGTATGCTTCGTATGCAGAATAAGCTTCTGCTCTTCAGCCGATTTGCGCTGCTCGTTCAAGGCAGCAATCTTCTCAGACAGGCTCCTGGCAGCCATTAACGTGCGCTGAAGAGCCGCTGCCGGTGAATGGGCAGCCTCCTGCCCGTGGCGGGAAGCGAACACGCCCAGATCTTCTGTATATTGACGGATCAGGGCGGTTAATTCCTGAATTTTGCCCTCAAACCTACCCAGCTCCACCAGGAACTCTTCCCTGCCTTTGCGCAGGATTTTCTCTTCCGCTGCCTGGGATTGCTGCCGGCTGCTGTAGAACAGGTTCTTCGCCTGCCATAAACGGTATACCTGATCCCATTGCACCCGCAGCTCTTGCTTGGCACCCTGAATAACCTCCTGGCGCTCCTTCATCTCAAGCGAGCCTTCGATAGCTTCAATTTCTTTCTGCCACTGCTCCATCTGGCGGAGCTGTACCTTGCGTCTGGCCAGATAATGGGCAACTTCAAGCTCTCTCTCCTTGAGCTTAGAATCTTCCAGACGCTGCTTAGCGCGTGTCTGATTGTCCGATACCGCTCTGAAGTGCTCCTGCTTGCCGTCATGCTCTTCCTTAAGCCGCAGATATTTCAGATTATCGCTCTCGAATTTCAGTTGCTTCGCTTCCTGATAATATCCGGCCAGCTCATCCGCAGTTTGGCGGCGTTTGTCTTCCGCATTCTTCAGTTCGCTATGGATCACGGTGGATAGCTGCGCTCCGAGCCGCTCGGTCTCCTGGAAGCTGCGCTCTACTTCCGTTCCCTGCTTCACCGCTTCATAGAGAGGGGCCGCGAGGGAAGTGAACTCCGCAAAAGCCCGCTCTCTCTGCTCCAGCATGGGCAGCCGCTGTGCAACCGTAGCCGTGTCCACAAACATCCGCTGCAGCGAGCCTTCATCCTCACGCATGGTTCCGCTGAGACTGGAGCCGATCTCCGGAATAATTAACCGTTCGAACAGATTATGATTGGTGAAGGCGTCATTTTTCTGGAAATAGCCCTTGATTCCGCCCTCTTCCCCGTTGATTCTGCGCATATTGCGCCATTCATCAATATGGATATCATGGTCAGCCAGGTAGGCATAGTATTTCTTCAGATCGGAGCTATGACTGCCGTAGACGTTGATCTCATTCCGCCGTTCCCGGACGAATTGCTGGATCGACTCGAAGCTCGCAGGGCTGTTCAACTCATGATCATATAATGGCAGTGTAGATAGGGTAAGCTCAGCCGTCTCCTCGTATTTCAGCAGCGCGTAGAGTAAATATTCCACCTTGATCTCAAGCTGGTCCATAGAATGCTGGGCAGTCATCGCGATCCCGGTGGTGATGTATTCCGTCCGTTCCTTATCATCCAGACGCCATTCGATGGCTACGTGGAAGGTGTAGGGCCTCAGCTGTTTTTTATGATTATGGAAAAAAGCCTCGACCTGGTTCTCATTATCCTTGCCCCAGGCGGCCCTAGGCATCAGCAGTTGGAAAATCGACTGCAGCAGCACACCCTTCCCCCCGCCGTTCATCAGCGTGATCAGGGTATTGGCCGGACCTTCCTCATTACAGAGATCGAGGATCATATCCTCATATTTCTTCAGCATCTTCTCATACTTCAGTCCGGCGATGCGGATTCGCTCAATGCGCGGCATGGGCTTCCTCCTCCAGTTCGCTGCGTGTCCGGCCAATCAGAGCCTTCAGCTCTTTGTAGCGGTCCACATCGTGGTAGAGATAACGCATCCGTTCATACAGCTCTTCCCGGGGGAAAATCCGCTTCTCATTCTCCGAAATGAATACCAGATGCTCCTCCTCCAGCAGCTTCATCCCTTCGTGAATCAGGCCGATACGCGAACCGGCTCCACGGGTCAGCGAATCGCCTTCCTCCTGGCTCCGGGTCTGCATATAGAGGCTGGTCCATACTCTGTGCATCGCCTGGATATCGAGCCGCCACTGCTTGCTGAAGCTGCCGTCTTCATCCATCCCGATCCAGGTCTGGAACAGCGCCGACACCTGATCAGACAGCTGAATGTAAGACATGCTATCCTGTCCCGGCTTGAAATGCTGTTCATCCTGATCCATCTCCGCGAGGAATACGAGGATAATCACATTAATGATATGTAGATGCGTCTTGCGTTCAATCCGCGAATATTTATTGCGCAGTTGAGTGAAGTTGCTGGCAAACCCGGAACCGATCGGACTCACCAGCAGGTGCAGGCGGTGACCGGAATTCATAATCCGGCAGCCGGCTTCTTTGGCTACATATTGCAAGGCGTCGTAAGCTACGGTATCCTGCAGACATTCGGCGGCAGCGGGATCATCCAGTGAGATCACCTTCCGGCGAAGCAGGTCAAAGAACAGGCGCGAGGCCTGCTGTACTTGCTCTAACGAATAACTCATTTATCGAATCATCTCACTTCTCTACTATAGTAATGGTATAAGGGCTGATCTCAAGGCCGGGAAAGCAGACATTCCCCTGCGGTTCTGAAGCAATTGTTGTCCGCAGCCGGGCGCCGCGCAGTACCTCAAGCTCCGGGTGGTCTGCGATTAGCCGCTGAATCAGCTTCTGGCATTCGTCCGCCGCGCCGTGGCCTTCCGCTTCCTGTTCCTGCACAGTAATTACGCTATGGAAAAATTGCACCCACAGATCCACGGCATTCGGAGTTTCCGCCCAGCGCTGCCGGGTATCCTCCGGGAATGCTTCTGCGGTGAAGGTAAAGCTCCCCTGTTCAGCCACACCGGTGAAGACCGGCAGCCACAGCTCGCATACTTCGGTCCATGGGATACCCCTGGGAACATACCGGTAGTCTTCTTCCACCCCGGCTTCCTCGGAATCATCTGTCCCTTCCTCCGGCAGGAAGCCGACCTCCTGCTCTTCCCAGGCCCAGGCCAGCGGATAGATGAAGTCCTGGCTGGGCGAGAACAGCCCGCTGATCAAGGTCTCCAGGCTGTCCCCGTCCGGCAGCCCTTCCGGCTTGACCCATTCCTCCCACACATGGGTACGGAAATTGAAGCCGGCCGCCCCCCAGAAGATTTCCGGGAAGTTGAGCCGCAGATTCGTCTCCGTCTCGAAGATACTCAGCACAACCCCGGCAAGCTCGTCATGCACTCTCCGGGACAGCTCTACTCTCTCGGAGAGCTGCCGAAGCTCGTTGAAGTCGATGACATCCTTCTCGTCATTCGCCAGCCGGGCCAGCGAGCGGTGTATGTTGTCGAAATGCTTGCGTTCCTCGTCAAACTGCTGGTGAATCTCCTCCAGCCGCTCATGCCGCCGGGTGCCGTATTCGCTGAAGATATGCTTCGGATTACGGCGCAGGGCATTGCGGTATTCCTGCTGCTGCTGGGTCATTTTGCGCACACGGGAGATCAGCTCATTCACATCCTGCATCGCCCGGGTTACCCGTCCATGCTTGATATGCATCTGAATCTCCAGCAGCTTGATGCTGACCTGGAACTCGTCAATGATCTCATGGCTCATGAAGATCAGCTCCATCGCATACTCGGACAGCCGGTATACGGTGGTCCCGTTCTCCTCCCAGCTGGTACGTGTAGCGTCCTCATCCACGGTGAAATACTTGTATTTCTGTACGGCGATCTCCCGGGAAAGATCCTCATAATAATACGCCTCGAAATCCCCGCCGCCGCCGCTCCATAGCAGTCCGTCCACCAGCCGCTCCACCGATTCCGGGCTGCCATGCTTCGTGATTCCGAAGCGTTCAAGCGAGTTCCAGGCCAGCTCCACCAGATCCTCCCTCGAGCGCTGTTCACTCGATTCCAGCTCCAGATAATAGACCTGCAGCAGCACACTGAGCGCAATCATTTCCTTATAGGGCTGAAGCTCACCGAGATTCATGCCTGCACCCAGACTCCACAAGGGATTCAGCCGCCTGTTCCGTGCTCCAAAATCATTCCAGTTCATGCTCTTGCCAACCTCGCCATCACTTCGTAATTTCCCTACAACATAACATAAACCCAAATCCGCACCGCAGGGTGAAGGTTGGGCCAGAACATACAAATATAGACGGTTTGTTAATGCTCAGGACCCCGAGGGAATGGGAATGTATGTTTCTATTCTCATGTCATTCTATTATATCAATGTTTCATAGATATGGCTATTTGCAAAATAAATAGAGGAGCCCGCGTAGGGACCCCTCTATGTTAAGGCACGAATTTACAGCATACCGCTATTTGTATTTCTCATTCACTAGATATTGCAGATTCTTCTTCACCGCAGGCCATTCCTCATCAATAATACTGTACAGCATATTGTCCATAACAGTACCGTCAGCGGTGATCCGATGCTTGCGCAGGACGCCCTCCAAGGCCGCTCCAATCCGCTCAATGGCACGCTGCGAGCGCAGATTGTCACTGACAATGGAGAAGTCCACCCGGATCAGCCCCAGCACCTCGAAGGCATATTGCAGCAAAAGCAGCTTCGACTCCGTATTCACCGCAGTTCTCCAATATTCCGGTGAGATCCAGGTGCAGCCGATCTCTGCATTACGATGCCTACGGTCCAGATGCATCAACCGCGTAGTCCCTACGATCCGGCCGGATGCCTGCTCCACCATCACATAAGGAATATCCTTGCCTGCCGACTGATTCGCCAGAGCCGCCTCCACCAGTTGTCCTGCCTCTTCCTCTGAGCTGATCCGTCTCCAGGTGTACTCCCAGATCAGCGGATTGTGCAGCAACTTCGTAAGCTCAGGCTTATGCTCCGCCGTCAAAGGCACAAGCCGGATTACGTTACCTGCAAGCTGGCCTGCTTCTATTGCTGTCAACTGACTTCCCCCTATATCTTTTTATCTAGTATACTTTTCACCTATTATATATGAAGCGATTTATTCCCAAGCCTCAATCTTAGCTGTCAGTTGCTGAATGAACTCCTGGGCGTTCAGTGTGAATAATGTGTTATCCGCACGGCTTCGTACCGAGATTGTTCCGTCACTCTGCTCCTGATCTCCCAGCACCAGCATATAAGGGATTTTCTCCAGCTGAGCTTCACGGATTCTGTAGCCCAGCTTCTCATTCCGGGAATCTACCTCCACCCGCAGTCCGGCTGTCGCCAGCTGTCTTCTGACCTGCTCGGCATACTCGTCATGAACCACTGAGACTGGCAGCAGCTTGACCTGCACCGGAGACAGCCACAGCGGGAACGCTCCGCTATAGTGTTCTGTTAGAATACCCATGAACCGGTCAATGGAGCCGAACACCGCACGATGGATGACAACCGGACGATGCTTGTTGTTATCTTCGCCAATGTAAGTCAGGTCGAACTTCTCGGGCATCTGGAAATCCAGTTGAATTGTACCGCATTGCCAGCTCCGCTTCAGGGCATCGAGGACATGGAAATCAATCTTCGGTCCGTAAAAAGCACCATCTCCCGCATTCACCCGGTACTGTATTCCATTCTTCTTCAGCACCCGCGCAAGCGACTCCTCCGCCTGATCCCATAGCTCTTCGGACCCCATATAATCCTCCGGGCGTGTGGACAGTTCGACCTTGTACTCGAATCCGAAGATGGAATAGAACTGATCAATTAGCTCCAGCACCCGCGAGATCTCGGATTCAATCTGCTCCGGCAGCACGAACAAATGGGCATCATCCTGGCAAAAGGTACGGACCCGCATCATCCCGTTCAACGCGCCGGAGGATTCATGGCGGTGAACCTGGCCGTATTCCGCAATGCGGATCGGCAGATCCCGGTAGGAACGGCGGCTGTTCTTGTAGATCAGCATGTGTCCAGGACAGTTCATTGGCTTCAGCGCAAAGTCTGTCTCATCCACCTTCGTGAAATACATCTCATCCTTGTAATGATCCCAATGTCCGGATTGCTCCCACAGACGACGGTTCATCATCAGTGGTGAGCGGACCTCTTCATACCCGTCGGCACGCTGCAGCTTGCGGGAGAAATCCTCCAGCGCTGTGCGGATTAGCATCCCTTTGGCCAGGTAGAACGGCATCCCGGGCGCTTCCTCGGAGAACATGAACAATTCCAGCTCCTTGCCCAGCTTGCGGTGATCCCGTTTCTTCGCTTCCTCCAGCAGGTGCAGATGCTCCTCAAGTAGGGCTGCACTCAGAAAAGCCGTGCCGTATATCCGCTGAAGCACCTGATTGTCAGCATCCCCGCGCCAGTAGGCACCCGCTACACTAAGCAGCTTGAACGCCTTAATCCGGCCAGTGGAGGGCAGATGCGGCCCCCGGCACAGGTCCGTGAATTCACCTTGCTCATACAGGCTGATGACCGCGTCCTCCGGCAGATCCCGGAGCAGCTCCAGCTTCAGCGGCTCTTCCAGCTGTTCAAAGAACTGCACCGCTTCCTCCCGGCTGACCACCCTGCGCCGGATCGGCAGGTTCTCCTTGATGATCTTCCCCATCTCCCGCTCAATCGCAGCAAGATCCTCGCTGGACAGGGGCTGTTCAATATCTATATCGTAATAGAAGCCGTCCTCGATCACCGGACCAATGCCCAGCTTCACGTTCCGTTCTCCATAGATCCGTTTGATCGCCTGGGCCATCACATGGGCTGTGCTGTGTCTGTGAATCATCAGCCCGTCGCTGCTGTCCGCTAACACGATCTCCACGAGGCTGTCCCCTTCAACCGGACAATCAAGGTCAACGAGTCTGCCGTCGATTTTGCCTGCTACCGCATTCTTCTTCAGACTTACGCTAATCGACTCCGCAATCTGCGCAATTGTGGTGTTACGCGAATACCTCCTATTTGCTCCATCCGGCAACTGCACTTGAATCTCCATGATTATGGCCTCCATTTCTTCAGTGTATATTAGTATATTTGAACACAAAAAAACGCATCTCATCCCGGAAAGGGACGAGTGCGTCTTAAGCTCGTGGTTCCACCCTAATTCGATTATACGTCACTTCACCCCCGGCTGTTCGGCGGAAATGTGATCAGTACAAACCTCATGGCATCCGTTAACGGGGATGGGGCGGTGACATTTACAGCCTCGCTAACAGCAGGAGGGTTCAGTATCACGGCTATAGAGGGGTAACATCCGGCCGGTCTCTGTAAGAAGCTCTCACCTTGCACTTCTCTCTCTGGTCAGTCCTTGGAGGATATCCTGTCTCTGGTCATTGCCTTAGGTTTAGTGTTGCTGGTTACATAATACGCGCGGCCTTCGTCAAAAGTCAATACCGCGCAGAAAAAAACTTAAAATCAGCTTCCTAATTGACCGCTCTTATCCGTTCAGCTCATTCCCCTGCAACCGCAGAATAATATCCCCCACTTCTTCCACTGTATGCGCAATATAATCCGCTCCGGCCGCCGATAATTCCTCCCCGGAACCATAGCCGAACAACACGCCCACTGAAGCTACACCGCAGGCTTTTGCCCCGATAATGTCATGCTCCCGGTCCCCGATCATCAGCGACTGCGAAGCAAGAAGATTATTCTCCTCCAGCACATGTTCAATCACCTCACGCTTCTTCGAGCGCGTCCCATCCAGATTGCTGCCTGCCGCATACTTGAAGAACCCGTCCAGCTCATAATGCCGGAGAATCTGCTCAGCGAATACAATAGGCTTGGAGGTCGCCACATACAGCTCGAACCCCTTGGCTCGCAAGCTCTCCAGCAGCTCTGGAATGCCTGGAATGACATGATTCTCGAACATCCCCAGCGTCCGGTAACGCTCCCGGTAGAACTCCACCGCCTGTGCCGCTGTCTCCGCCGTGAAGCCCTGAATTTCGATAAAAGAATCATAGAGCGGCGGGCCTATGTACGGAATCAGCAGGTCAGGATGCTCCACCTCGATGCTGAATTGGTTAAGCGCATACTCCACGCTTTTGGTAATGCCTTCCTTGGGATCGGTCAGTGTGCCGTCCAGATCAAATAAGATGTGCTTCAAGCTGTCCTTCATCTCTCCCTGATGCTCCCCTCTTGTGCAATTGCTATCTATCATACCTTTCTTCCTGTTTATTTTCCATCCTCAGGATGCTATAATTCAGGGCAATTCAAGGAGCAGGAGGAACAAGATGATACTGCTTAATCCCGCCAAAATACTCATAGGCGACTATCACTTCGCCGCAAGGAACAATGCCGGCCCTCAAGTTGTTGTATATGACAAGGAATACAAAGTGTACCGCCTGGATAAGGACTTAACGCCTCATGAAGCCGGACAGGTCTATAACTTGCAACCGCTTAACCTGAACTCCCTTTCATTCCATCCGGATCAGGAGCTGGCGGCTTTCATTATGGAGGATGCGGCAATGGGCGCAGGAGACTTTACAGGCCGCTTGCTGTGGAGCAAAGCCGGGGTGTATGTATGTGTTCTTTTCTCACGTGAGGGGGGTCTAATCTGGTCTGTAGATAGGCTGGATGAAGAAAATCTGCGGATTTCGGTGTTTCATAGCGGGGACGGAACGTTGGCACATTCCCTAGACCTGGAAGATCCCTTCGGTGACAGTGCCCTGCGGCTGATGGATATCCCCGGGTCGGATGCTGTAACGCTGGAGCTTGCGGCCGGTCAGGATGGTATATCCGTGTATGAATTGTCTATTCAGCAGGACGGGTTATGCAGCCGGGAGATGTTCCCGCATAGATGTTATCTCTCACCCGCTTGGCATCCTGACGGCAGTCAGCTATTTACCTTGGAGAATGATGCGCAGGTGTATGCCTGTTTCTCCTATCCAGCCTTGGAGCTGCTACAGGAACAGGGCCTGAACGATGGGGACTACGATGATGAGTCTGAGGAAGAATACCATTATCCGGGGTATGGCATGCTCTATCTTCAGAACGGTCAAGTCATCACGCAAAATACGAATGAGCGGTTCTTTTGGTTTGATCCTGAAACGATGGAACGAATCGGTGAATGGGCTTTTGCCGGATATGAGCCTGTGCCTGCGAGTGTGGTTTTCCCTTCGCTGGATGATGATCCTTCTCTGTATTCCCAGCTTCAATCGTGTGAGAGAGTCGGCAACCTGCTTATATTCAGGACCGGCTCTCTACACGATATCCCTCATTTGCTGATGATTGAGGAAGCTGCGCTGCAGGAAGCCATCGGCTCCATGCTTACCAGGCCACGCGGATAATCAGGCCTTTGGGATCGCCGACTTCGAGATAGGCGGCCTGTCCGTTGACATCATCATACGGGAAGCCGTAGGCTAAGCCACTGATGCTGTGGTCATGCCAGAATTTCGCATAAAAGTTGGCGGGAGCCGCATTGTAATAGTTCGCTACGTTGTTCCAGTTACTAGTGGTGTAGACATGGCGGTTGATCGCTGCGGAAGTAGCAGCATCAATTAGCGAACCGTCATTGCGCAGAATATCCTGGGTGCTGTAGCTGGAATAACCTGCGAAGTAATTCGCGTTGGCCCCTCCGGCTCTAAACGATCCATGGACCGGAGCAATAATCCGGTAAGGCGCCTGATCGGTGGCAAGAGACTTGAAGGCGGCAGGCACTTCATTCTGGTATTTGCTGAAAATTCCGGCGCGTGTCTCTGATTCCAGCTCGCCTACGGTCTTATCATAGCCGCCCGACAGGCCAACCAGCCGGTGCTGAATCGGGAAGCCGAAGGCATCTACGCGTGTCGTATTGCCGTGATAGCCTGTAGCATCCACGGTGAATTCAACGAAGTCGAAATAGAGATTACGATTAGGATCGGTCGGGTTATCAATATCCGGCCCGGCAAAGCCATCGTCATATGTCTTGATGTATAGAGGCGTGCCTACACTGAGGAACATGCGGCCGGAGGTGATTTTGGGCAGAGTGACCCAGGAAGCCTGGTTGATTGTGTGATAGATGTTGGCATAGTTAACCCCGTTCTTGGTCAGATGGCCGGAGGCATTATTAAGCGCATTGGAGATGGGTACCAGATTGCCGCTGAGATCCAGATAACTCCATTTGCCATTGACCGGATTGATCCCGATCACACCCCAATATATCTGGTTGTCGGGATAGGCTCCGCCCGTTCCGTTCATGACCTTGACGGACACGGCCCCACTCGGCGGGGTTGGAATCGAAGAGGCGGCAATGGAATAGATCGAGCCGGAAGAACCGGAAGGCGGTGTAGTAGGCGATGCAGTCGGCGCTGTTCCCGCAGTATAGGTGAACCATCCGGTGTCATAGGCCGGGGTTCCATTGTTGTAGGTGAAGAAATAGCTAAGCGCTGTACCGCTTGCAACGCCGGTTACTGCCTGCTCATAACGGGCTTTGCTGCTGTTATAGGTCATGCGGTAATTGAGCTGTGTCCCGGAGTTGACTTTATAATGCACATCGGTCCAACTGGTACTCACTGAAGATTTGAACCAGATCGTCGCTGTAGTGCCCGACAGTTCTACCCCTTGGGTATAATCGGCGGCGGCAGCCTTGGAGCCAAACATGGGCAGGCAGGAGAGCAGAAGCACGAACACAAGTATGGACATACGCCATTTTTTGGGCATCATCATATTCCTCCTGAATTATAGTGGTACTGCTGTAATCATTACCTTGAACCACAGGAAGCTAACGGCCGTTCAGTATTCAGTAGCTGCCTCTCTGAGACCTTCCCTCCTTTCCTCCCCGGATCAGAGCCAGAATTGCCTATTAATGTATGCGTTTACAACTATCATTATAGTAGCGCTTTTCTCCATTTAGTAGGCTTGGAATTTCGGATTTAGGTTCCCATATTTTGGTTTTATCCTGCGAAAATAACAAAAAGCCCATAATCCCCAGACATCAGGTGGTTATAGGCTTTTCTTCGTTCCATATTCCGCAATCACTTCTACCAGTGCTGCGAAATAAAGGTATCCCGCCCGGACTGCTCGCGGTCCTCTTTATAATGCTTCGGGTTCTTCTTGTGATAGTCCTGATGATAGTCCTCGGCCGGATAAAAATGAGGCGCAGGCAGAATCTCCGTCACCACAGGCCCCTCAAATCTGCCGCTAACCGCCACCTGCTCCCGGGAAGCCAGCGCAGCCAGCCGCTGCTGTTCATTATAATAGAATACTGCTGTGCGGTACTGTGTTCCACGGTCCTGGAACTGTCCGCAGTCATCCGTCGGATCAATCTGCGGCCAGAACAGCTCCAGCAGCCGTTCATACGGGAATAGCTCCGGATCGTAAGTGATCTGCACCACCTCGTAGTGACCCGTCGTTCCTGTCTTCACCTGTTCATAGGTGGGGTTCTCTATCGTTCCTCCGGCGTATCCTGATACAATACCGTGAATCCCGGGAAGCTCTTCAAACGGTGTTACCATGCACCAGAAGCAGCCTCCGGCGAACATTGCCTGTTCCATTGTCTTACTCCCTCTCCCTGTCTCGCTTCTGCTGATCTTAATGAACACTATTGAAGATAAAGCCAAATGTTTATAAAGTCAATTGGAGCCGTTAGGCCTGCAAGTCTTTGACCATCAGCACATGTGGAATTCCATCTTCCATAAAAACATCAGAGGCAGTCTCATAACCCAGCTTCTGATAAAAGCCTTCGGCCTGCTTCTGCCCATGGAGCTTGGCTTGGCGGAGACCCCGTTCAGCGGCCATCTTCTCCAGTGAGCCGATGATTAACGAGCCTAGTCCGCTCTTGCGGTGCGGGGCCAGCAGACAGATCCGTTCCAGCTTGGCCCATCCGTCTACAGCTCTTAGCCTGGCGGTCCCTACCGGCGAATCCGCATCCTCCTGGAACAGCAGGATATGCTCCGCCTGTGTCTCGTATTGATCGAATTCATCGGCCAAGGGAACCCCCTGCTCCTCCACGAACACTTCCCGCCTGATGCTGAACGCCTTCTGCATACCCGCATCATCCTTAACATATTCTATCCGCATTTGTTCTCTCCCTCTCCTTATTCCGGCTGCTTAATACCCGCCCAGAAGATTCCCCAGATATCCCCTAGCCGTTCTTCAAATTTCTCCTGTGAATAAAAAAACATCTGCATCGCTATCCCGTCCAGCAAGCAATAATAAGCCGAGAGCAGACTGTCCGCCTGCTGCTGCCTGATCACTCCGGCCCGCATACCCTCTTCAAAAATACTCCGGTACAATCCGGCAGACTGCTGCTCCATTAAGGCAATCTGCTCTTCCAGTACGTCACGGAAGAACGGCGGGGGAAACTGCACCGCCATTTTGTAAAAGGCCGTCAGCACCGGCTGCTCCAGCCTGTAATAATAATTCTTGTACACGATCTCGCGTAGTCTTATCTCCACAGGCATATCCCTGAATTCAGTGTACAGCCGCTCTAGGAATTCATAATAATGCCGGGCCATTTCGTGAAACGCAGCTAGGAACAAATCCTCTTTTTTGGCAAAATAGGTAGCGATGGATTGCTTCTTAATCCCTACCGCCCGGGCAATACCGGCCAGCGAAGCTCCTTCAAAGCCCTTCTCGGCGAATTGTGAACAGGCAGCCCCCAGAATCGCGTTAGCAGTCATTTCTACACCCTCCCTGACGATCGTCAGGCAATTATCACATATAGCTTCACCCTCTGTCAATGCTTGCCTCTCAGAGACAGGCTATTAGAATTTTTCATTCTACAATTGACATTATTTATCAAAAGTTGTACCATTTTATAGATTTGATTTCCGGCAATGAGGTGTAGTGATGGGTAAACGCAATGATATTCTACAGGCCACGTTAGATTTAATCACTGAAGAAGGCTTACAATCCGTAACCTTCGCCAAAATCTTCAAAAGAGCCAATGTCGGCTCCAGCACCTTCTATCACTACTTCGAGAACAAAGAGCAACTGGTTAATGAGCTGTACCATAACATCCGCATACATAAAAGTGAGTTCATCATGAACGGATATAACCCCGGCTTAACGATCTATGAGCGGGTAAAGAGCATCCTGAAGAATTCTGCCAACTATTCGCTTCAATACCCCAAGGAAGTTGAATTTACAGAGAACTACTGCTCCTCCCCCTATATTTCCGAGATTCTGCGCAACACGCCTGACCCGCCAACCTTAGAGATCATCTCGATTATTGAAGAAGGCCAACGCCAGGGCATCATCCGGGAAATGAATATTACGCTATGCTGCCAGTTAATCTCCGGAATATTGAGCGCTGTGATTAAAGGCTACTTGAATGGAAAATACCCCCTCAATGAGCATCAGATCCAGCAGACCATTGAATCCTGCTGGCTGGCCATCAAGGTGTAAGAGCTGATCATTCCTTACGGCCCTATAACGCAAATAAGGCTATCCCTTAAGCAGCTATTCTGCAAAAGAGACAGCCTATTGCGGCAGCGTCCGTACTATGAATGCTGTGCCTGCGGGACCCGCTTCCGGCTCCCCGAGGACTTGTAGATCTCTGCAATCAGCTCCAGGGCTTTGATTCCCTCGGACCCGTCAATCCAGAACCTGCGGCCTTCGCGGATGTGCGCATAGAAATCATGAATTAACCGTGAATGCCCGCTTCCCCAGTAGGACTTACCGCCTGTGCTGGCGGTCTGCGGCTCGCAGAGCAGCGTCTCCAGGCCATCCTTCCACAGATAGAGGCTGTCCCTGCGCTGCTGCAGCGTTCCTTGCTCGAAGACCAGCTCCAGCTCAACCGGGGAATTGACCTGATAAGCATTGGTCCCGTAAAAGAGACCGCGCACCTTATTCTTGAAGTCGATGCAGGCATGGGCCGTGTCCTCCACCTCAATCACCTCATTCAGTACATCGGTTGTAACACTGCCCTTCACGCTTAACAGGTCACCGCCGCCGAACCATTGCAGCAGATCGAGAGTATGGATCGCCTGGTTGATCAATACCCCGCCGCCTTCAGTAGCCCAGCGGCCTCTCCAGCTGCTATTCGTATAGTACTCCTCACTCCGGGTCCAGGTCACCACGCCCTTCATGCAGAGGAGATTGCCCAGGCTGCCGGAATCTATCACTTCCTTGATTCGGACCGAAGGTTCATTATAGCGGTTCTGGAAGACTACGCCAAGCTGGCCCGCAGCCTTCTCCGCAGCCGCCTGCATCAGGCGGGCCGAAGGCACATCCAGCGCCATGGGCTTCTCTGTTAATACATGTTTGCCCGCGCTGAGGAGTTCAACCGCCATTCCGGCATGCTGATGATGGGGCGTGCACACATGGACAATATGGACATCGGGCCGCTCCAGCAGCTCTCTGTAATCCGTCAAGCCTTCACATCCATAATCCTGAGCGGACTGGGCTGCCTGAACAGGATCACTGTCCACTACGGTAACCAGCCGCGCATCCTCTATGGAAGCAATAGCTCTGGCATGCAGCGGAGCAATCGCGCCGCAGCCTATAATCGCTGCTCCGGTTGTTTTCATCTTATCCACCTTCCGATCTTCTGGTAGCTGATATCCTGCTATTTAAGCGTCTCCGGGGTCAGATTAACCGCTTGCCGCTGGGCTTCCAGACATAGCTCTGCCGCCTTGAACGCATGCTCCTGGGTCATGGCCTGTTCCGTCCGGTGCAGGCAGTCCAGAATCAGCTCGCCGAAGAACGGGAAGCCGACCTTACCGGCCACATGTTCATAATGCTCGCCTTCACGGTCCACCCAGTAGACATGATCCGGTGTGCTGGAGCGGCCGATATCGCTGTACTTGCGCAGCTCTATATACCCTTCCGTGCCCAGAATAATGGTCCGTCCGTCGCCCCATGTCCCCAGCCCCGCCGGAGTGAACCAGTCCACCCGGAAATACTGGGTAGCTCCATTATCGCCGACCAGCGTGGCATCTCCGAAATCCTCCAGCTCCGGGTACGCCGGATTGTTGTAATTGGCTACCTTGCTGTGCAATACCTTGGCATCACGGCAGCCTGCATAGAAGAGGAACTGTTCGATCTGGTGGCTGCCAATGTCACAGAGAATGCCGCCGTACTTGTCACGCTGGAAGAACCATTCCGGGCGGCTCTTCGCATTTAACCGGTGAGGACCCATGCCCATTACCTGAATGACACGGCCAATGGCTCCCTGCTGCACCAGGTGACCGGCATACACAGCGCTCTCCACATGCAGCCTTTCACTGTAATACGTCATGTACTTCCGCTGTGTCTGCTCCACCTGAAGGCGTGCTGCTGCCAATTGTTCCAGTGAGGTGAACGGTGATTTGTCCGTGAAATAATCCTTGCCGTGCGCCATGACGCGCAGACCCAGCGGACCGCGCTCCGAAGGAACAGCCGCCGCTGCCACGAGCTGAACCTCGGGATCTTCCAGAATCTCTTCGGCGGAACGCGCGGCTCTCACGCCGGGATAGGTGTTCAGGAACACTTTTACCTTCTCCGGGTCGGGATCGTATACCCATTTCAGCTGAGCTCCCACCTCTACCAGCCCGTTGCACATTCCGTAGATATGCCCATGGTCCAGTGCCAGTGCTGCGATTACGAATTCACCGGGTCCAACTACAGGCTTCGCTTCATGTACCGGTGCATACATCATTCCATCCTTGCGGCTCATACCTGCTCCCCCAATCTGGAGTGCAGATGCCGGAAGCTGATCTCCAGGCTCTCGAACGGATCACGCTGGCACACATCCTGCTCTACGATATGCCATTCCACGCCGGTCTTCCTGCAGGCTTCAATAATCGCTCCATAATTCATATTGCCCTGGCCGATTTCGGCAAAAACAGGCTTACGCGACAGGATCGTCATATCTTTGAAATGCACAGCCTGCATTCTGCCCTCTACTTTATGAATCCACTCCACAGGATCACCGCCGCCTGCCTGAACCCAGTACAGATCCAGCTCAAAGCCGAAGACCTCCGGATCACTCTCCTGCAGCAGCACCTCCATGCCGGTAAGACCGTCGAACCGTTCAAATTCAAAATCATGATTATGATAAACAAACTGCAGACCATACTGTTCCTTCAGCGTACGCGCAATCCCGGAAGCTAGCCTGGCGAACGTGCGGTAGCCCTCCTGACTGGTCTGATATTCTGCCGGCAGGGAGCCAAGACCGATGTACTTGCAGTCCCACAGCTTATGCTCGGCAGCGAGCGCATCCAGGTCATTCGCCAACCGGTCCCAGGGAACATGCGTTGCACAGATCTTCAGGCCGAATTCATCTGCATAGTCCTTCACCAGCTGCGGGTCCATAGGGCCAATCCCGGAGATCTGCACGGCCTGGTAGCCGATTTCGCTCACCTTCCGCAGACTTTCTCTCAGCGCCTCCGGCGTCCGGGTGTATTCACGCAGCGTATACATTTGGGCAGCAATATTTGAAAGCTTCATTTCATTCATCCACTCCTAGATTCATTAGAATTGGTCAGGCTGATGCTGTTCATACTGAAATACAGCGCAATGCTAGTGGGTTCCCGATACATCCAGGGCTTGCTGGCTGACGGGCGCTTTGTGAAAAGTGGAATTCTCCACCTGCATCATCAGCTTTTCATGGAACAGCTCACTGTCGATCGGCAGGTCCACCCAGTTGTCGGTCCATGCGGACAGGTACATGGCATTGGACAGGGTCAGGCCGTGAATGCCTTCTTCTCCCGGCGCCAGGAGCGGCTCATCCTGCAGAATGGCATTGGTGAAGTTACGCAGAATGCCTTGGTGCTGCTCACCTTCCCCGGGTTTAACCGGAATTTCACACTTCCAGCACTCCGGCGCTCCGAACCCTCCGGTGAATTCAGCATTGAATTGCGGCTCCGGTGTACGAAGGCGGAAGAAGGTCAGCTTGCCGTCTTCGATGAGGATTTTGCCGTTGTCGCCTGTAATCTCGAACCGGTTCGTCCCCGGCGCTTCCCCTGTAGTGGTGATGAACAGCCCCGTTGCGCCATTCTCATATTCCACATAGGCGGTCACATCATCCTCCACCTCAATGTTGCGGTACTTCCCGAAGTGGCAAAAAGCCCGTACCCGCTTAGGCATCATTCCCGTCGTCCATTGCCAGAGATCCAGCTGATGCGGGTCCTGGTTAAGCAGCACCCCGCCGCCTTCTCCGCCCCAGGTCGCCCGCCAGCCGCCGGAATCATAGTAGCTCTGAGAGCGGTACCAATTGGTGATAATCCAGTTCGTCCGCCGGATCTCCCCAAGCTCCCCGGACTGAATCAGCTCTCTGAGCTTCTGATAGAGCGGGTTCGTCCGCTGGTTGTACATGATGCCGAACTTGCGGTCCGAATTCGCTGCAGCGTCATTCATCTCCTGCACAGCCTTGGTGTACACACCGGCGGGCTTCTCAATCAGAACATGCAGCCCGTACCCCAGCGCTTCAATCGCCAGCGGCGGATGATCATAATGCGGTGTAGCAATCAGCACAGCATCAATGCTGCCGGACTTGAACAATTCTTCCGGTGAACCGAACCGCTGTACACTTGCCGGCAGATGCTCCTCTGCCCAGTCCAGACGCTCCGGGTTACTGTCACATACCGCTGCAAGCTCGGCCCCCTTAACCTCACTCAGCAGACTCTGAGCATGGGCGCGTCCCATATTACCTACTCCTATAATTCCATAGCGTACTGTATTCATCTCCCAATTCCTTTCTGATACTGTTATATGATATGAGGATAACCCTATTTGCCGCCGGTGACCATGACTGTAATTAAGAACTATTTGTATATAAATAAGATGTATTAGATAAATGAAAGCGTTATAATAGGTTTATAATCGTTTTGGGGGAGCCAAGCCATGAATATGACAGCTAACGGAAATTTGACCGGACGCCTGCTGCACAATCTGACCGTTACCGTTACCCACGCCCAGTTAACCAGCCGATACCCGGGATGGAACCGGACGAATGAGACCCCTTCCTTTAACCGGCTCTATTATATTGATTCCGGCGAAGGCAAGGTAATTATCAACGGTGTGGCCTATTATCCAAGACCCGGACAGCTCATGATTATGCCTGCCGGTTCCACTCAGACCACGGACACCTCCCGCGATAATCCTTATACGCGCTACTATTGCCATTTTGACGCGCAGATCGGAGAATGGCCGCTGTTTCATTCTGCGAATAAGCTCTATATCTGCGATGTGCCTGATCCGGGGGCGGTAAGAGCGATTTTCACGGAGATGATTGATTGGTTCCAGGATACCGGCTTCCTCGCCACCTTGCGGACGCAAGCTTCACTGCTTACGCTGCTGTCGCTCTGTCTGGAATCCGGGGGCTACAGCAATTTCCTTGACGACCTGACGCATACCAGCGACCAGGGCAAACTGGCGGATGTGCTGACCTATATTGATCAGCGGTTAATGCGGCCGCTCGTGGTAGAGGAGCTGGCTGAACTCGTCCATCTGCATCCGAACTATTTCATCCCCTACTTCAAGAAATTCATCGGCGTTCCCCCGATGCAGTACGTGCAGCTGAAGCGGATGGAGCTGGCCAAGAGACAGCTCTCCTACACCAGCTTCAGCATCTCCGCTATCGCCGAGCAGGTCGGCATGGAGCTGGCCCACTTCTCCAAGGTGTTCAAGAAGTCCACCGGCGTCTCTCCGTCTGCTTACCGGAGCAGTACGAGGTAGGGGGCTAATTAGTACCTGAGTATGATCAACATCAGCAGGCTGGATGGATGGGTGGGTGGGTGGACGCTTCCGCTTTTCCACGTTGCCGAGATTCGATGTACCATTCATCCATTTATACTGCGAGTTGATCCGTTGCTGGACGCGACTGTTATGTGGGCCCCCTCCGCCTGTGTGATAACAAGTGCTGATCCAGACTGTTATGTGGCCCCCTCCACCTGTACGGTAGACATAGCAGTTGAATTTTTGTAGCTTAATTTTCCTGCGGGAGCTGCTTGATCGGGACTAAGTGGAAATTTGGCACTTAATTCTGCCGGATCTCCTATTAACCCCCATTTTCAGTGGGATTAAGTGCGGTTTTTCCAACTAATTCTCCAGATTCAGGGTTTGCCGCGGTATTAGATGACGTTTATCCAACTGCTATATAAGACGCACTTAAGTTTTGAACTTGAAGCTTCATCGTCACTGCGGTGAACATTTGGACTTCCGGCCGCTGCCCATCCCCAGATTTCTTGATCTATTCCGCTCTTCGCGGGTGAAATCCGGTGACTGCTGATGCTTCCGGAGTGAGCTTTTCTGCGGAAAGCTTTCAGGCGGTCGCTACCGCTCCTACAGTTCCAAATTTCCCCTCCGTTTCTTTTGCTTGTTGTTATTTTTTTTCAGTGCTTCTTATATACCTTCCGCCACACACCACACTAAGATCCGGCATCTCTTCGCTCCACTTAGATGCCCCATACAACAAAAACAGTAAGCCTCCAACTTTAGGAGTCTTGCTGTTTGGAAGTGGAACACCTTACGCTTAAACAGCAGTGCGGGCGGATGCCTGCCTACTTGATCCCGAAGTACGCTTCGGCATTGTTATAGCATATATTCTCAATCGTCTGTCCTACCCAGGCATAATCACGCGGCAGGTCGCCTTCTTCAATCCAGGTGCCGAACAGATTGCAGAGAATCCGCCGGAAGTATTCATGACGCGTGAAGGAGAGGAAGCTTCTGGAGTCGGTCAGCATGCCGACAAAAGGACTGATCAGACCGATGCTGGAGAGCGCCTTCAATTGCTGCAGCATCCCCTCCTTCTGATCATGGAACCACCAGCCGGAGCCCATCTGCACTTTGCCCTTGATGCCGGAGCCCTGGAAGTTGCCGATTGCCGTAGCAATCATCTCATATTGTGAGGGATTGAGCGTGTAGACGATGGTCTTCGGCAGCTGTCCGCTGGCATCCAGCTCATTCAGCAGCGCGTTCAGGCTGCGGGCCATATTGAAGTCCAGAATGGAATCGAAGCCGCTGTCCCTGCCAAGAGCCCCGAACATACGTGAGTTGTTATTGCGCAGCGCTCCGATATGCAGCTGCATGCTCCAGCCCCGTTCATGGTACAGCCGGCCTAACTTGAGCAAGGTGTGGCTCTGGAATTTCTGTTCCTCCTGGGCACTGATCTCTTCGCCTTTGAAGGCACGGGCAAATATGTAAGCCGCTTCATGCTCTGTGGAATGGGCATGCGGAAGCTCACCGAAGGCCTGATCCGACAGACGGCAGCCGTGCTTATGGAAGTAGTCGATCCGTGCCGTCACTGCCTGGATGAATCCGGAGTAAGAGTGAATCTCCAGACCGCTCGCCTCACTGAGCAATCCGACATATCCGGCAAAACCTTCATCACGGATGTTCAGCGCACGGTCCGGTCTGAAGGTTGGCGCAACCACTGTCTCAAGCGCCTTGTCGCTCTTGAGATGCATGTGATGCTCCAGCGAGTCCACGGGATCATCTGTCGTGCAGACGACATCTACGTTAAATTTTCTTAGAATGCCTTGTGTAGTCAATTCTTCTCCTTGCAGCTGCTCATTGCAGCGTGCCCAGACACTCTCGGCAGTATCTTCGGACAATAGCTCGTCGATACCGAAGTAGCGCTTCAATTCCAGATGGGTCCAGTGGTACAACGGATTGCCCAGCATCTCAGGTACGGAGCGGGCCCAGGTCATGAACTTGTCTTGATCCGAAGCCTTCCCGGTAATCAGCTGTTCGTCAATGCCGAGCCAGCGGAGTGCCCGCCATTTGTAGTGATCCCCGGATAAGGCCAGATCGGTAATATTGCGGAACTTGCGGTTACTGCTAATCTCCTGAGGATTCAGGTGACTATGGAAATCGTAAATGGGCATCTTACGGGCATAATCATGATACAAGGTTTGTGCACTTGAGCTTAACAGCAGCCAATCGTCATGAATAAAAGATGAGGTACTCAATGTGTTCTCCAGCCTCTCGTCATTCATATTTGTTGATCCATCGTCCTCCGGCGGACGGCAGCCGGTTCTGCGCGTTTGCACTACCATACTACCATACTTGTATGGTAGTATGGTAGTGCTTCCACAATAGATCATCAGGAGGGTTACACGATGGAATACACTATCGGTACACAAGCGGTTTCCACAAGGGACATCGTGTACCGTTCACTGAAGAACCAGATTCTGCTGCTGGAGCTTCCGCCGGGAACCGGCATTTCAGAGAAAGAGATTTCACTCAAATTCAACGTCAGCCGCACACCTGTGAGAGAAAGCTTCGTGCGTCTGGCCCAGGAGGGGCTGCTCGCTGTATATCCCCAGCGGGGAACGGTAGTCTCCCTGATTGATTCTGAACTTGTTGAAGAAGCCCGCTTCATGCGTGAGCATCTGGAGCGGGCAGTGATCCGGGAAGCCTGCCGCTCCTTTCAAGCCAGGAACCTCATTGATCTGAAGGCCAATCTGGACAAGCAGAAGCTCTGCATCGAAGATCAGGACTATAAAGAAATGTTCATGCTGGACGAAGAGTTCCATCATGTGATTTTCACAGGCTGCAACAAAAAGAATACCTGGGAAGTGATCCAGCAGATCAAGGTTCACCTGAACCGCAGCCGGATGCTTAAGCTCACCGCAGATCATAACTGGGAGCATCTGTATCAGCAGCATTATTGTCTGTATGAAGCCATTGAACAGCATAATATCAATCAGGGGGATCAGATTATGCAGGAGCATATGGCCCTGACTATCGCCGATCAGGAGATGCTGATGGCGAAATATCCGCAGTACTACAAGCAGCGACCAGAGAACTGATACACCATCCGCAGAATCATACTTTCACCAGAGAGAGGTTGGATCACTATGTCTGAGTTGGCTTTACATCCTGCACTAGCAGGCAAAATTGTCGTAATTACCGGAGGGGCCGGGGCACTCTGCAGCGCAATGGCTCTGGAGCTGGCCCGTCAAGGCGCGAAGGTCGCCATTCTGAACCGTACGGAGGCCAAAGGAGCGGCTCTCGCCGCACAGATCACTTCCGGCGGCGGTCAATCGCTGTCTTTGGCCTGTGATGTCATGGATGCTCTTAATGTACAGCAGGCTGCCGATGAGATCCGCAGGCACTGGGGTCCCTGCGACTTGTTAATCAACGGGGCCGGGGCAATCAGCCGTCGGCGATCACTACCAAAGAGACTTTGCAGGACGGTGATCTGGAGAATCCCGATATCGTCTCCTTTTTCGATCTGTCCGTCAGCGGATTTCGCAGTGTCCTCGACTTGAATCTGACCGGAACCTTAATTCCGACCCAGATCTTCGCCAAGCAAATGCTCGGACGGCCCGGAGCCTCCGTTATTAACATTTCCTCGATGAGTGCCGCTTCGCCTATGACCAAGGTTCCGGCCTACAGCGCTGCCAAAGCGGGTATCAATAACTTCACACAATGGCTTGCTGTCCATCTGGCAGAATCCGGGATACGGGTGAATGCCATTGCCCCCGGCTTCTTCATCACTACCCAGAATGAACAACTGCTGGTTGACCCGGATGGCGAGCTGACTGAACGTTCCCGCAAAATCATCTCCCAGACGCCTATGCGCCGGTTCGGCACACCGGAGGATCTGCTCGGCACCTTGCTCTGGCTGGCAGACGAGCAAATGTCAGGATTCATTACCGGCATCACTGTCCCGGTGGATGGCGGCTTCATGGCCTATTCCGGAGTGTGAACAGCCAGCAAGTGGAATAATGTATCTTAATCCGGCGATTTCTGTGCGTTTGACGGAAGCAAGTGGATAAACAGCATCTCCTATCGTTACTATTGGCTTTATTGGATGAAATGGGACAATTTAGATGCTGTTTTTCCAACTGTTGGTTGTTATGCGTCCATTGGTTCATTAACAAGTGTGGACAATCCAACTATTTCCCTGCTATGGCATCCGAACTCGTCGCTAATCGGCAACTCTTAATTTCCCACTGGAATTCAAGGGAATCCAAAAAAGGAATTCAAAAAAACTGAACCCCGTCACCAGGGTTCAGTTCAAATGAACGAACAAACTTCAGCTATGCGCTTCGACCAGTACACCGTCCTCCAGATGAAGCACCCGGTCGCACCATTCCAGCATCCGTTCATCATGAGTCACCATAACGGCGGCCTTGCCTTCGCTTCGAACTTCGTCAGCGATCATCCGCACCACTTCCCGGCCGCGGCTGTAATCCAGGCTGGCCGTCGGCTCATCGGCGAACAGGATCGCCGGCTTGTTCATCCAGGCCCGGGCAATAGCCACCCGCTGCTTCTCGCCCCCGGACAGCTGTTCGGGGTAATGGTGGCGGCGCTCCCAGATGTCCAGACGCTTAAGCAGATAGGCGGCGCGAACCTTGGCATCCTTCGTGCTGAGCTTCGCCAGCTTGGCTACGTAGAGCAATTGTTCCTCCACCTTCAAGAATGGCAACAGCTGCGCGCTCTGAAACATGAAGCCGATCTTCTGCAATCTTAGCTCTGTCAGTTCCCCTTTGTCCTTGTCACGCAGCGATTCACCGTCAAGGAAGATTTCTCCGCGGGTTGGCGTGAGCAGGGCACCGGCTGCTGAGAGAAACGTGCTTTTGCCAGAGCCTGACGGCCCCAGCACAGCAACGAATTCGCCTTCGTTCACCGTAAGATCCAGATTATTCAAGACAGTCATTGCCCCGTCTCCGTCCCCGTAGGTCTTGGTCACCTGCTTCATCACTAATTTCGCACTCATGCTCCAGTCCTCCCTATCGCTTCCAAGGCGTCCACCTTGGCTACTCTTGCCACCGATATCAATGAACCCAGCAGCGACATGCCAATGAACAGCAGACTGGTCATCGCCATCGTCTGTCCGTCCAGCTCAAACGGCATCGTGTCGGGCAGGCCCATATTCATCCCAAGCGTAAGCAGAATGCCCAGCGCCAGACTGGCTACGGACAGCAGCATGACTTGACCGACTACACTCCAGGCCAGATAGGACATCTTCGTCCCCATCGCCTTCAGGATTCCGAACTGGCTGGTCTTCTGGATCGTGATGACATAGAAGAATACAGCAAGAACTACGGCAGCAATCACGAACAGGAATACAATCATCATGAGCAGTGAATTCTGCTCGGCGGCATAACCGGGAACGCTTGCGACTGCCTGCTTCTGTGTAATAACCTCAACAGCCTGCTGTTGCCCGGCAATCTGATCGGCCTGTGCCGCCGTTACATCCAGTGCAATCACGTTATAAGGAGCACTGCCTGTACTGTCAGCAATGCCTCCCTGAACCGCCCCCTGCTTCATCGCCTGCCAGTCAAGCGGATTGATATAGACAACCGGGGTATGGCTGTAGGAGCTGTCCTTCACGAAGCCGGTGACCGTCCAGCTCATGCCGGAGGCCTGATCGCGGATCGTGCTGCCGATGGTCACGCCGGATTGCTCCAGCTTGGAATCCGCAACTGCGCTCCCCTGAACCTCATTCGTAATCCCGGTGCCTTCCGTCACTTCAGGAGCCAGCATCCCCGTCATATCGACGGCAAAAAAAGTTATGTCTGCCTTAACATCAGCACCGGAAGCGGTAATGGTACTGGTCTGCACGCCAAGCGGAGTCGCCTTCGCCTCTCCGGCTACCGCCCGGACAGCCGCCAGCTCCGTCTCGCCTAACTGGGAACGTCTAAAGGTATGGTCCGCATCGCTCTGCACGACAAAGTAATTGGCGGGCATATTTTTCAAGGCGGAGATGTTAGCATAGGCAAGTCCTCTCGCCAGTCCGGTCACGAAGAGGACCAGGAACGATACCAGCAGCATAATCACCATAATGAGACTGTAGCGTGCTTTGGAGTGCCTCATCTCCCGTAGAGCCAAAAACATACAACCACTCCTTCTAATCTGTATAACTACAGTCTAGAGAGTGAAGATGAACGGAGTATGAATAAAGAATTACACTATATAGATTGAAATATAGACGTTTCCAAAACAGATGGTATGCGCAACTGCGGTGAATATTGGACTTTCGGCCGCTGTTGTTCCCAGATTTCTTGATTTATACCGTCATACGCGGTGGAAATCCGGTAACAAAGGCGTACGCTATCGCTCCTACAGTTCCAAATTCCCCTCCGCTGCTTTCATCTATTTTAAATACGTCTACTCCATCTATATATTGGCTGGGCGGCAGGGCAGAGTAACGGTAAACGTTGTTCCTTCCCCTACCGTACTGGTCACCTCAATCGTCCCGTTATGCGCATGGATGATCTTCTGGGCAATGGCCAGCCCCAGCCCGCTGCTGTTACGCTCACGGGAGCGCGACTGGTCCACTTTATAGAACCGGTCGAAGATCATCGGCAGCTGCTCCGCCGGAATGCCCGCACCGTTGTCGGTCACGGTTACTATACATTGCTGGCCCTCCACATGTGCTGCAATGCTAATCGTCCCCCCGGCCGGGGTGTATTTGACCGCATTGGTCACCAGATTCATCCATACCTGATAGAGCAGATTGGAATCTCCCAAAAGCGTTATCTCTGCTGCATGCAGCCGTACCGCAAGCTCCTTCTCCGTAAGATGCCATTCCATAATCTGAATGACCTGGCGCAGCTGGGCGCGCAGATCGAAGCTTCTCTTCTCCAAGGCATTCTCATCATAATCCAGAGAGGACAAGGTGAGCAGTTGTGTGCTGAGCATGGATAACCTCCGGCTCTCATCGTCGATGATCGCAAGATACTCCAGACGCTGTGCTTCCGGCAGGGTGCCGTCTTTGAGCGCATGGGCGAAGCCCTGGATGGAGGTTAACGGCGATTCGATCTCATGGGAGACATTAGCGACGAATTCCTGTCTGGCCCGGTTCGTCCGCTCCAGCTCCCGGCTCATGGTCATGAAGTGGGATGCCAGTTGGCCGATTTCGTCACGCCGGGCGGTATATAGCTTAATGTCGTACCTGCCCTTGGAGATCTTAAGGGTGGCCTCGGTCAGCCGGGTAATGGGTTTCACCACATGAAATGCACTAATCAGCACAAACCACAGGCTCAGCAGAATAATAACTACGATCAGCACGGCAAAAAAGATCCGCAGCTCCCCGAACTGCACCTGGGCATCCGGACGCATGAACAAGGCATAGGTCTCCCCGTTGATATGAACCGGCACGCCAATTGAATTACTAAGCTGGTTATCGAAAAAACCGGTCACGAACAGCTGGCCGGGGAAATGACCCACGCCATGATAGATCTCTCCGGCTAATACCTTGCGCAGATCCTCTTGCTGAAGGTCATTTTTGCGGAAAGGCAGACCGTAGAACCGCTCCTCCCCGTTGGCATTGACCAGATACATCTTATACCCCAGGGAAGCGGTACTCAGGAGATATTCTTCGGTCGCATCCGGGTGGTCTTCAATGAACTGCTGCAGTCCGGTGGCCATCCGGGTCAGCTTGGCATCGTTCTTCGGCTTGATCTGGGACTGGTAATAGAGATTGGAGACCAGAAACCCCAGCACGCTGCTGATAATAATCACAGAGCAGAAGATAATACTCATCCTTACATAAAGCGACCTCATGCGTTCACCATATCCAGCTTGTAGCCGATTCCCCGCACGGTACGGATCGTGAAATCGTTCTGGTATTCGCTGAACCGCTGGCGCAGGCGCTTGATATGCACATCCACCGTCCGCTCGTCCCCCTCGTAATCCGCCCCCCACACCAGCTCAATCAGCTCACCACGCGTGAACAGGCGTCCGGGATATTGGGCCAGCTGGGCCAGCAGCTCGAACTCTTTGACCGGCAGCAGCAGCACCTCAGTTCCGTCACTAATCTCGTAATTCTTCCGGTCAATCACCAGCGAGTTCAGGCGGATTCGATCGTCAGAGGCGATAGAATAGCGGCGGAACAATGCCTTAATGCGGAACAGCAGCTCCTCCGGCTCAAACGGCTTGGTTACATAATCATCCGTCCCGCTGAGGTATCCCTGCTCCTTGTCACTGAGCTGCTGGCGGGCCGTGAGCAGTATCACCGGGATATCATAGTTCTCCCTTATGTATGCACACAGCTCCAGGCCGTCCATATGGGGCATCATCACATCCACCACGGCCAGATCCACCGTCTGCTCCTTCATCCGTGCCGCCGCTTCCCGGCCATCCCCGGCTTCCACCGTATGATATCCCTCTCTCGTCAGCACATGCCGCAGCAGCGTACGGATATGAACATCGTCGTCGGCTACCAAAATCTTTTTCAACTACATACTCTCCCTCCGGCTTGCCTGATCAATGACATCATACTAGCAACAAAGCCACATGAAGACAATAGTAACTCCCTTGGCTTCACACCAGAAACGGAAGGATGCTGTCCTTCAGCGGGGTGACGGGTCTGCCCATCAGCCGCTCCAGATCCCCGGAGGTAGACGAAGTATCCAGCTTGCTCATAAAAGCATAGATCCAGTGCTGAATTCCGTCATCCTGACGGTGCACCACCGGCTTCCCGGCAACCTCTGTCAGAACTTCAGCCAGATCGTCAAAATCCCAGGTCTGCGGAGCGGTCAATTCATAGATATGGTTGCCTGCTCCATCTTCACCAAGTACAGCAGCAGTAGCAGCTAAGGCAAGGTCCCGGCGGCCAACCGAGTTGAACCTCCACTCTCCCGGCGCCGTAATCAGCTCTCCGCTGGAGAGCGCCTCCTTCAGTCCCAGCACCCCAACGAAATCAATATAAAGGGCATTGCGCAAAAAGGTATATTCCAACCCGGACTCCATAATCGCCTGTTCCGTCAGGGTATGCACATTATCCGGCTTGCCCGGATCGGATCTCCGCTGTGAGAAGGCAAAACCCGTATAGAGGATATGTCCGACCCCGCTTTGCACGGCCGCATCAATCACCCGTTTATGCTGAGCCAGACGAACATTATCATCCGTATGCGAGCTGGAGATCAGCAGGAGCCGTGTAATCCCGTCAAAAGCTTCATTCAGTGATTCCGGTACATCATAATCGGCAACCCGAACCCCGATACCCTGTTCTTGTAGAGGCGCCGCCTGTTCCAGCTTTCTTACTCCGGCAATCATCTGCCCCGCCGGGATACGTTCAAGCAAATACTCCATAATCAGAATCCCCAATTGCCCGGTGGCCCCCGTAATCATAATCGTCATAGTTGATATCTTCCTCTCCAATGTGCATATTGAAATACCTCTTCGTATACAAGCAACAATACTTCCAGCCGCCATTACAATACCGATCTTTCGACAAGCGGAACATTTCCAACACTGCTACACTCTGCTCAGCTTATTCAAAAGCCCCAGCAGCAGCCGCAGCTCCTCTTCCTCCAGCCGGTTCATGACAGCCGCAACCGCTTCCCGGTTCCCCGGCAACTGCTCCGTAAGCAGCCTTTGTCCAGCTCCGGTGATCGAAATCACCGTCTTGCGCCCATCCTGCGCGTGACCGGCCCGGGTAATATAGCCATCCTTCTCCAGCGGAGTCAGCAGGAGGCTGATATTCGCTTTGGTTACCCCGATTCTCTCTGCAAGCAGCGAAGGCAGGATCGTTCCTCCATGCTTCGCAATCTCAACCAGTATGCGGATTCTGGCCCCGTTGAGCCCTTGAGCCTGCCAGTATTTCTCGGAGACGGCTACGGCGCCTGCTGTCGCTCCTATCAAGGCGAAGAACGCCTCATTCGCAAGCGGCAGCTCCAGTACATACTTCTGTAAATCATCCATGGGTTATTGTCAGCTCCATTTAGTTAATAGCTTAACTATATTTACATCAAGCGTAGCTTATTTATCCGATATTGTCAAAAGAATGCGCACAACTTCCTCCACCAAGTGGAAACGGCTTTGGGTCCTTTTAAAGGACGGTACCGTTTCAGCGAGAAATAGAAGGACAAGTTATCGTGTGCAACATATAAATTCTTATATTTGCACCAAAAACCCCCTGACCTTCCCTGGGAAGACTAGAGGGTTTACGGTAACCAAATTTTCACGCCTATTCAGCAGCCGTCAGATCAACACAGGCTTCGCCGCAGGTGACACCGGTTCTTCGCCATAGCCCCTACTGCCTTCCAGCACAATTTCCAGCTTGATCAGCTCAGAGCGGCTGGCTAGCCGGATCGGCGGTCCCCAGGTTCCGTAGCCGGAAGAGACGATGACATGCAGCTTGTTTTTGAGCAGATATCCCCAGTCCAGTTCAAACAGGCGTCTGGTAATCCAGTGATTCGGAGCAATCTGCCCCCGGTGGGTATGTCCTGACAGCAGCACATCTACTCCAGCCTGTGAAGCAACCCCGAAGCCGGTCGGCTGATGATCCATCATAATAATGGGCTTGGTGCGGTCAACCCCTTCCAGTAGAGCATCCACACTGAGCCGCCCGCCCGCTTCCATCGCTTCGGCAGTCTTGTCCTTGCGCCCCACAACGTAGACGCCTGAGACTTCCACAACCTCATCCTGCAGCACCTGAATGCCGATATTCTTCATCACTTCGGTGTACTGTGCAATCGAACCGCCATAATACTCATGATTCCCCAGCACCGCGTAGACACCGTAACGTGCCTTAAGCAGCTTCAACTGCTGATCCATGCCATTGCGGATAAAAGGCTCAATACTATCATCCAGCACATCCCCCGCCAGCAGCACGATATCCGGGTTCATTGCGTTCATCTCCTTGACCATTCTGCGCAGATGGCGGTTGCCGACAATGTTGCCCAGATGCAGGTCTGAAGCTACAGCTACCGTAAGCGGTACACTGGTTCCGATGGATTTGTCAACATTCAGCCGATGACTTCTCACTACCGTACTCCAGGCATTACGTGAACCCCAGATCAGGAAAATCGCCAGCATTGCCAGCAAGGTAGCCCCAGCCTCGGTCACAAAAGCGGACAGTCCTACGCCAGCAAGCGCCAGCACTCCGTAGAGCAGATCAGTCAACGGCAGCATGATCACGGCGAACTCCATACAGGCCAAATAATAAGAGCCCGCTACCTTGAACAACCGGCCAACCGGTTTCAGCGCCTGCGGCAGCGGAATTCTGCCAATTAGATAAGAGAAGGAAATGACAAGAAATATAGACCAGTATACAGCAATATTCATCCCCGGCAGCCATTCCTGAAGCAATACCGACAGATGCCATCCAATATAGAAATTCACAAGTCCAAGTACAAGCAGCATGACCGCAGCCCCGGCCAGCATCCGCAAGTTTTTCACCCTATCCACTCCCTTAAGGTAAGTTTCTATACTATCTACTTCAGATCATAACACAAAGTATTCGGGAGGTATAAATTGTGCTGTGGAACTGGGATAAACCTGAGAATACAAGCGGGTATACGATGTGTGAGCGTGGAATTGCTGAGTTGACAGCAGAAGCAGGTCAATGGTAAGATTCAAAGCATATTTCTAATTAGGAGGATTATCATCTATGTTCTTTCCGGTCGTTTGGGAGTAGTGGCAATAAAAAAGCGGATTTTCATCCACAAGTGTGGGCTTTTTTTGAGCTGCTTCTTTTACGATTGAAGGACATAGAATTGCGATCCGTATAGCTTATTTAGGTTTTTTGGCTATGCCCGGTATCGCCGTGTTCTCTACCGTGATAAATGCAGATCTGAGGCCCGCATTGTGGACCTGGATCTGTATTTTTTATTGCCCACCAACCAGACGGACAATAAAAATACGGGGAGAATGATGAATGATGATCCAACAAAATTGGAAACGAAGTTTCTTTACAATATGGGCAGGACAGGCGGTTTCACTGATCACCAGCTCCGCTCTGCAAATGGCGATCATCTGGTATCTAACCGATACCACCGGATCTGCCATGGTTCTCTCGCTGGCCACAATGGCAGGCTTTTTACCTCAAGCTCTACTAGGAACCATCATTGGCGTATGGGTTGACCGTTGGAACCGGAAGCTGGTTATGATCGGCGCAGACCTGTTTATTGCAGCCGCAGGTGTAGCCTTGGCGGTAGTCGCCCTCACCATTGAGCTGCCGGTATGGGTCGTGATGATAGTACTGCTCATCCGCAGTGCCGGGTCAGCCTTTCACACTCCTGCTTTGAGTGCAGTCACGCCGCTGCTGGTCCCAGAGGATCAGCTAACGAAGTGCGCAGGTTATACCCAGTCGGTGCAATCAGCAAGCTATATTCTAAGTCCTGCCATCGGTGCTTTTATGTATGCGGCATGGGAACTGGAGATGATTATTGCCATTGATGTGCTGGGTGCATTGTTCGCCTGTGTCACTGTAGCGATGGTTCCTATTCCGAAGCCGGAGGCACAAGACCGAAGCGCTGCTAGCAACTTCTTCGAAGAAGCTAAGGCAGGCTACCTTGCGCTCAGAGCGTCGGCCGGATTATTTGCCTTGCTGTGGACCGGTGCGCTGTATGCGTTTATCTTTTTGCCAATCAATGCCTTGTTCCCGTTAATGAGTATGAGCTATTTCGGAGGCACGGCAGCCCATGCTTCTATCGTCGAAATCGTCTTTGCCGGCGGGATGCTGGCAGGCGGCTTAGTGCTCGGCGTGTGGGGCGGCTTCAAAAAGCGTGCGCTAAGTATTATTTGCTCTATTTCACTAATGGGGATAGCCTTATTCCTTGCCGGATTATTGCCGGTCCATAGCTTCGTTATCTTTGTGATATGCGGCGCGCTGATGGGCTTCTCCAGCCCTTTTTACAGCGGAGTACAGATGGCACTCATTCAAGAGCGAATTCCACCAGAGTTTTTGGGGCGCGTGTTTGGCTTGATAGGCAGTCTTACTTCCTTGGCCATGCCGGTTGGTTTGATCATGTCCGGTATTTTTGCGGATCGGATTGGAATTCATACGTGGTTTATGCTGTCAGGGGTCTGCATGATTGGAATTGCCCTTCTGTGCGTGTTGCTTCCGTCGATTCGTAATTTAGATAGGATAAATGACCACAGACGCTAAAATACATCTGCTGCTGGTGTCCCTGTTACATTAAGGGGCGCCAGCTTATAAGAACCTCTGCGGTCCAGACAACTCGTATGGCTACCAGCTACCTCACCCTCATCTATCTGCCCATTTATGGGGCATCCTGCCTACGATCTTCGCGCAGCACATTGTATTCGGTTTTCCGATTACATTCGGCCTATGCGGCGCTCCCAATCCAATTGTGTTCGGTTTTCCGATTACATTCGGCCTATGCGGCGCTCCCAATCCAATTGTGTTCGGTTTTCCGATTACATTTGGCCTACGCGGTGCTCCCAATCCAATTGTGTTCGGTTTTCCGATTACATTCGGCATTCTAGGTTCCTCATTTACTCATACGGCCTCCTCATTCAAAGAGCACTTCTCCCCACGCTATGCACCTCTTATCCACATCGGGCTGTAATATAATTTCCTATACTAGAGTAAAGGGCTGGTACAACCCAGCCCCTCCTCATCAAACCGTACGTGAGGTTTTCCCTCATACGGCTTTCCGATGTTTGTCATTCATGGGCATGCAGATTACAATAGCGTTTTTAGTCCACACTTATTGGCCATATACTTGACCTCCGGGAATGAGCTCATCCATCTCCTCCGTTGTCTCTTCTTTGCATACCACCGGGTAAATCGCTGCAGAATATACCAATCCAGCTTCGCTAACCTCTTTTGGCTGTAGTTCGTGTAATAGTAATTTCTCCATCCCTGAATCTTTGGGTTGAGCCATTCCACGTGTTCCTCAAACGATTTCCAGCGCATGCCAGGCGGTGCTAATCTGTCTTTGACCACGCCTCGGATGCGTTCCTCTGCCCTCTTCGTTAGCCACTGCTGAGTGGTATAGTACACCTTCCCTTGAGAGGTTTCTGCTTTCGTTTTTCGGTGGTGCATTCCTAAGAAGTCGAAGCCTTCGTCTCCTGTCCACAGACCTACAATGCGGGTTTTGGTCGGATGCAGCGTGAGTTCTAGACGTTCCATAATGGTGCGGATGAGTTCATACGCATGTTCTGCATCCTTTTTGGTTTTACAGACCACAACGAAGTCGTCTGCATACCTCGTCAGTTCTCCCAGCCCACTTCCGTGTTTCTCCCATAACCGGTCAAAGTAGTTCAAATAGATATTCGCCAGCAGTGGCGAGATGACACCACCTTGGGGTGTCCCTAGATCGGAGCGCCGTACCTTTCCTTCTTCCATCACTCCCGCATGAAGCCACTTCCGTATAAGCTTCAAAATCCGTCTGTCATTGATACGCATCTGTACCAATTTCATGAGTTTCTCTTGATTTATATTGTCGAAGTAACCTTGGATATCGACGTCGACTACCCAATTTCCTTTGCGGTTGCAGGCTTTCCGGATTCGTTCCAGTGCTCCTTTTGCACCTCGCTTCGGGCGAAATCCGAAGGAGACTTCTTTAAAATCTGCTTCAAAGATGGGTTCAATCACCAGTTTGGTTGCCATCTGTAGGACTCGGTCTCGTACCGTAGGGATGCCTAGTGGTCTTGGCTTCCCGTCTTTCTTCGGGATATAGTGCCGCCGTACGGGCTGCGGATGGTAGCTGCCTTCTTTCAATTCTCGCTCACAGCTTTTGAGAAATCTCGTGACTCCTTGTTTCTCGATTTCAACGAGCGTTACGGCATCCACTCCCGCAGCTCCCTTATTCGCTTTCACCCGTTTCCAGGCTTCGCATAGCACATCCCACCGGTAGACTTTGTCGTACAAGGCGTGGAATTTACGCTTGTTGTTCTCCTTGGCCGCATGACCTAGCTTTTCTTGGAGTTCTTGAACTTTTTCCTTGGGTGTCGTTAGCCGTTTGGCATTCACTCACTCGTACCTCCTCCAAAAGCGTAAACAAAGCAGGGCTCCTTCCCTCCCTAAGGTTATGTTGTCCTTAGGTTCTTCGGTACTATAAGCCCCTCGGACTCCCTTCCCACAGACGGTTCACTTCGTCTTCTGGACTTATAGAGCGTCTCTTTACGGGTTCCTAAAAAAAAAAAATTTTCCGTGTGGGGGAGGGTCTCCCCAGTTCACTGCATTATCTTTCAATCCATGCCGTTCCCATTACGCCGGAGGATTCTTCACTGCTGTTCCAAGTTCTGCACAGTTTCCTTGGCCTTCGTCCATAATAGCGGGACTCGGCTCCCTCTGTTCCCCTTTGCAGGGCCTTTTTGACGACGCGGCAGGATTCACTTGATGTTGCGGCCTGAATTGTTGCTCGCCCGGTCTCTGACCAGTACTTTTGTCGATGCGCTTTTACACACAGATTTCGCCATGTGCAAGCATCCTAGCTACAAAGGTAGCTTGGTCCCTCCTTTGGTTGGACTTTCACCAACTAGATAATGCGTGCCTCTGGGCACGCCCATCAAAAAAGAGCCCTATAGGCCCTTTTATGCTTCAAAGATTGCTTGTATCATCTTCAATCGGGTTTCGCTTAGCCGCTTCTCTGTACCATCCGGATGCAGCGGTTCTCCCCACAGGAAAGTTCTATAAACAACATCACAGTGTATGCAGCGGAAGGGCATCCGTTATATTGGGCATTGCATTTCTCTTCACAAGGAGTACTATGAATCTACCGGAGCATCAGCCAAATTCTATCCGAAGGAGTGCAACGCCATGTTCAGCAGAAAGAAATCCATCCCTCTGTTTACCCGAAAAATTAGCGGACCCGGCTGGACACTTCATCCCGCTCACCCTGTTACCTGGATCGTAGTGGGCGCCTTGCTGGGTGTCAGCATCTATGTCGCGTTCTCACGATAAATTCCACTCCACATTGTATCTGTACAGCTTGGAGGGACGGTGACCGGCATCCCGGGTGCTCTCCTCCGTCTCGATTACCCGTTCCGCAATCTTGCGGCGGAATGCGGCAGCGAGCAGGTCTTTGCCAAGGATGATCTCATATACGCGCTGAAGCTCGGATAAGGTGAACATCGGCGGCATCAGATTGAAGACGATGTCTGTATATTCAACTTTGCCGCGCAAGCGTTCGATCGCATACTGCACCATCAGCAGATGGTCAAAAGAAAAACACGAGCTGCGGACAATCTCGCGGTTCATCTGGCGGACATGCCCCTGAATGGTCTCCGTAAGCTTGACTACACCACTTAGCTTCTCCTCATCACTCTGCAAAGTAATCTCTACCAGCGTCTCCTGCCGGATGCCCTGCTCCAATACCTCGCGGCTGGTATCGAGTATGAGGTAAGACACCTCGAACCAGGCGGCTGCGGCGGCATCATCCCCTGCCTGTACGCTCAAGGCCTTGCGGTCAACCAGCGCCATATAGGAGCAGCTGATGACCCGCATCCGCGGATCACGGTGTACATCGCCCCAGGTATACAACTGCTCCATATAGATATTATCAATGTTCGTCTCACTATACAGCTCCCGGCGGGCTGCTTCTTCTACACTTTCGCCGATCCCCACGAACCCTCCAGGCAATGCCCATTCTCCCAGAAAAGGATGCTCTCCCCGCTGAATCAGCAGAAGCTGCAACGACTTCTCCGCCAGCTTGCGGTAGTTATTCTGCTCCTGCTCCATGACAGTGAAGATCAGCATATCAACGGCCACAGAAGGACGTTCATAGCTCCCTGCATTATAATTCTCCAGGAATTCCTCCTCGTTCAAGCCGTTATGATCAGTAGCCGGTTGATTTGGCATGGTATGCTCCTTCTTTTAGACAAATTAATAGGAATCTCTTGTTAATAACATAGTGTTATTATATACCTATAGCGTGAATGCCAGTCAAGTCCATGCCCAATTCAAGAACAATCGCTCTCAAAATTTGCACAAAAAAATCGCCTCACCCGAAAGCGAGGCAATTCTTCAATACTGCATGACTACATAGAATCACAACGGTTCAATATGGACAAGCACGGTCGATACGTGATGGCGGTCTTTGAGCTGATCTTCGATCTCCTCTGTAATATCATGACTCTGCACCACGTTCAGGCTGGAATCCACCAGCACGGTAGTATCCACCAGCACATTGTTGCCGTGAATCCGGGCTTTGATATCCTTGATCGACTCGACGCCTTCAATCTCTGCCACCGTCTGCTTCATCAGCTCCAGTCTGCCGGCATCGAAGCCGTCGGTCAGATCATGCGTAGCTTTGCGGAATATATCCCAAGCAGTCTTGCAGATCAACAATCCGACAATCGTTGCTGTGAGCGGATCTAACCAGGGGATGCCGAACTGTGAACCGATAATGCCGATGAAGGCGCCCATACTTACAAGCGCATCGGAACGGTTATCCTGCGCAACGGCATGCATGGCATTACTGTTCAGGCGGCGTGCAAGCTTGATATTGTACCTGTAGACTCCGATCATCACCACAGCACAGGCAGCTGCCGTCCATGCGGCAATCAGATCAGGAGTGTCCAGCGATGGCTGAATGAATTTGTTCACTCCCTGATAGAGCACTTGGAAGCCTACAGCAAGCATAATAAAAGAGGCGACCAGTGCGGCAACTGTCTCTGCTCTGAAATGACCATACCCGTGGTTGGAATCCGGGGGCCTGCGGGAAATTTTGAGCCCGGTCAATATGGCTAAGGAGGCAATAATATCGGTGCTGTTATTCAGCCCGTCAGCAAGCAAGGCCTGAGAGCCGGATATGGAGCCAATGAATAATTTGACGGCAGATAAGAGTATGTAAGTTAATAGACTTAGCCATGCTCCTTTTTCACTTTGTTTGATATCGCTGTAATTTTCCAAGAAAAAGGACCTCCAAAGAATAGTATTGTTCCATACTACACGCTGACACAAGGGTGGGTCTAGAGAAACAGTGTTGCCGGACAGCGTAAGAGTTAACCCTGCTAAATAGAGTTGGGAGGCCGGAAGTATGTTGCGGTCCGCTACATTCTTTGCCCTTGTTCAACATCGGATCTAATCTCCTACTGCCGGACAAGGTAACTTTTGCCTCCAGCCGTAGTCTAACTATAGAATGAACCTATGCCTACCGCTCGCGAAGCGGAGACCGTATTGCCGTCCTCGCACACAAATAAGCGGCTTCCCCTGTACAGGAGAACGCCGCTGAGATTGTAACTCGTGGATGAAGCCGGTTGCCACTTACTCTACCGGTGGTGTGAACGAACGGGCAGCGAATTCCGCATCCAGCATATAGAAGGCATTGCTGTCGGTTTCTATCCGTTTGAGCTTGGCGATAATGTTACTGAAGAGCGCTTCTTCTTCCACCTGCTCATCAATGAACCATTTCAGGAAATAGATCGTCGCATGCTCCCGTTCATCGAGGGCCAGATCCGCCAGATGATAGAATTTCTTCGTATTCTGCTGCTCATGGGCGAAGGCATGTTCAAACGCCTCGAGCATGGAGCTATATTCGTTGTTCGGCTCGGGCATGGCCGCAAGGGTAGCACGGTAGTCGCGGTCATTCAGGAATTTGTAAATCTTCATGGCATGGAACCGTTCCTCTTCAGCCTGTACCAGGAAGAAGTTGGCGAATCCGTCCAGGCTCTCACCGGAACAATACGCAGCCATAGCCACGTAGACATGAGCGGAATAGAATTCAAAATTCATTTGTTCATTAAGCGTGTTCATTAATTGCTCTTTCATTGACAGGTCACCTCATCCTATTCTATTGATTATGCATGATGCAGCATTTATGTAAGGTCTCGTACATTTTATCATTCTTACCAGTCAAACCGCAAACGAAAGGAAGATAACGTACAATGAAATGGTTCAGCCTTAGCAAAATAAAAATGAATCCGGCCCGCCGTTCCCTCACCCTGCTTGCCGCTTCCGCCTGCCTGCTTCTGGCAAGCGGCTGTGACGGGAAGGGCAATTCGGCCCCGGCTGGCACAGGTGCTGCTCAGGCAGTGGAGTCACCTTCAGCCTCACCATTAGCGTCAGCCCTACCCTCAGCGTCAGTCTCACCCACAGTTTCAGCCCTACCCTCACCCTCCGTATCCGAACCTGCTGGGACAGACACTCCGGACCCTATCTCCATGAAGCTCGCCGGAATGACGCTGGAGGAGAAGATCGGTCAAATGCTGCTGGTCGGCATCCAAGGCAAGACCGCCGGAACTGAAGCCAAACAGATGATTGCCGAGGATAAGATAGGCGGAATCATCCTCTATTCCAGTAATGTCGGCAGTCTGAAGGAGCTGGTCCAGCTTACCAACGCCTTGAAGCAGAGTAACGAAGGCAATCCTGCTCCGCTGTTCATGAGTATTGACCAGGAAGGAGGCAAGGTCAGCCGCCTTCCCGCTGACTATGCAGCCTTTCCGTCGAACGCTGCAGTCGGAGCCGCAGATGATGCAGATGCAGCCGGAACTATGGGCGAGCTGCTGGCCCGGGCGGTGAAGTCCTCCGGCTTCAATATGGATTTCGCGCCGGTCCTCGACATCAACAGCAACCCGGATAACCCGGTCATCGGTAACCGTTCCTTCGGCAATCGTGCAGATCTGGTCACCCGGCTTGGGCTTGCCGAGATGAAGGGCCTGGAGCGTGAAGGCGTGATCCCCGTCGTCAAGCATTATCCGGGCCATGGCGACACCTCTGTAGACTCTCACCTGGAGCTGCCGGTCATCAACAAGACAGAGACGCAGCTTGCCCGTCTGGAATGGCTGCCGTTCCAGGCTGCGATTAAGGAGAAGGCGGATGCCGTGATGGTAGCCCACATTCTGTATCCGAAGCTCGACCCGGACAGACCCGCCTCCTTATCCCAAGTAATCATCGGCCAGCAGTTACGCGGACAGATGGGATATGACGGGGTTGTGATTACGGATGATCTGACGATGGGCGCTATTGTCAAGAACTACAGCCTCCCTGCTGCCGCAGTTGACACCGTACTGGCCGGAAGTGACATCCTCCTGGTCGCTCATGAGTACAAGAACGAACAGGCCGTGCGGACCGCACTGCTGGACAGCGTCAAGAGCGGCATGATTTCTGAATCACGGATTGATGAGAGTGTCTACCGGATTCTGGCGCTGAAGGCCAAATATGAACTGTCAGACCAGCCGATTCCCGTGCCTGATCTTACCGGACTTAACAGCGACATCCAAACCTGGCGCAAGCCGTTTCAACAGAACAAGTAGTCCTTAAAGACTACTTGTTCTGCTGAAACTTACCGTCCTTAACGATTCATATACTTTGGGGAAGCTGAGCTTAGCCCTTTGTGTAGTAGCCTGCGGGGAGAGCCAACAGAGTTGGAAAAAAGGCACTTAATTCTGCCGAAACCGTGCGCTATCGGGAAGCAGTTGGAAAAAGTACATTTAATTCGCCGAGCCCCATGAATTTCAGCAGAATCTGGTCTTATTAAGTGTTGTTTATCCAACTACTGAAAGGAATTGTCGGTAGCCACCAGAAATTAGATGTACTATTTCCACTTAGACCATCCGCCGCGCTCCGCCTGTAAATTCCATTCAACTGGAAACGGCTTTGCCGTCCTTTTAAAGTATGGTACCGTTTCAGCGAGAAATAGAAGGACAAGTTACCGAGTGCAACCTATAATTTCCGTATTAAAAAAGCCCCAAACCCGGCAATAGACCAGGTTTGGGGCTTTCTACGACTTGTAGCTATCCACTGTTTGCGGCTATCCACTATGCTATACTACTGCAGAACTACGGTATCTCCTGCCTTCAGTCCGGACAGCACTTCCGTTTTGTCTGTTGTTTCCATACCGATCTTAATCTCTTTCCGTTCATACTTGCCGTTCCCCTTGTCCACCATCACAAAGGCCTGTTCACCTTCACGGATAACAGCGATATTGGATACGACTACCGCCTTCTCTTTGCGCGAGGTCTCGACGTCTCCGCTTAGGCTAAGGCCGCCCATCAAATGCTCGTCCGGCTGCATGGAGATGACCACCTCGAATTGCGGAAGCTGGCCGGCTGTGTTCTGTCCTGTCGTGGTGGTAGCAAATTTAGCTACTTCGGTCACCTCTCCGTTCAGGATCAGGTCCTTCACCGCAGTCATCTTCACTTTAACCTTCATGCCTTTTTTGATGCGGAAGATATCCTGCTCCCCGACCTGTGCTATGAACTCTACCTTGTTCGTGTCCACGATCTTGCCGATGTACTGATTATCGGTTACCGTCTGCGGACGTTCAGTGCTGCTGTCAAACAGGAAGATGCCGTTCTCCGGTGCGTGATACACGGCCGTGCCCAGCTTCGCCTTCTTCTCCGACAGCTCCTTGGCTTGAATCTCGGCAGTCACCTGATTCAGCTCGTCGTTCAGACGCGCCGTCTCCTGAGCGGCCAAGGCCTTCAGCCGTTCCGCTTCCGTACCGGCCGGAGTCGCACTATCATCCTCCTGCTGGCTGACAAAAGCGTTCAGCTCTCCCTCCAGCTTCGCCTTGCGGGCGGTTGCCTCTGCCGTGGCAATCTCATTACGGAGTGTGCTCTGATCCAGGGTGAAGAGCACCTGGCCCTTCTTCACCTGTGCCCCGTTCTCCACCTTCCAGGCAGTCACCTTGGAAGCAAAGGGCGCATACACCAGCGTCTCCTTCTGGTATTGCGATCTGCCTTTGATCTGCACTGAGCTGGTTAACGTCTCTTCCGTTACCGGGAAGCTGATTACCTGCATCGGTTCAGGCGGGAGATCAGCGGTATCTTCAGCCTTGAAGAATTTGGTATATCCGAAATAACCGGCCGTTCCGATAATACCTAAGATTATGATCCATTTCAGGCTCTTCTTTAGAGTCCTCTTCATCATTTCGGCTTCCTTTCTAGCTTAGGGTTAGTCTCGTTTAATAGCAGTTAATGCATCGGTTCTGGAGGCGCTGATCGCCGGGTAAATCCCCGACAATACACCAGTCATAATGGCAAAGGACATCCCGATCGGCAGATTCATAGTTGGAATGAAGAAATTCATCCCCTCCCCTGCACTGCCTACCAGCTTGTTGAGCCCCATCATAATGAGGTAGGAGAATGCAACACCCAGAATTCCGCCCAGCAGTCCAAGAAGCGCAGCTTCTGTAATGAACATATTGCGGATCTGCCCCATGTTCGCTCCCAGCACTTTCATGATCCCAATCTGCCGGCGGCGCTGATGTGTCGACATGGTCATAGCCACAATGATGGAGATCGAAGCGATCACCAGGATGAACACGCCGATTCCAAGTGCAGCCATCTTAATCATGTCGAATTGTTCCTTCAGCATCTCCTGCTGGTACAGATTATCTTGAGCGTTCAGGGACAGCTTCTGAAGCATCTGCTCCACCGACTTGATGTTCGCCACATCGTCTACTTTGACCGTAAGCGAGTTGTAGGTTCCTTCCGGCGGGAGATTGACCACACTGGTGGTGGAATTATCGAAGGTCAGCTCCTTGGCCAGCTGCTGGGCAGTCTCCGGCGACATATACATAGTCTGGTCAAAAGAGGCCCGCTGATCATCCATTCCCTTAGGACTTGCCAGAATGCCGCCGACCTGGAGGGGCGAGCTAAGCCTGATTGTCTGTGAAGTAGAACTGGAATCCTGAGCCTGAATCTGGACCTGCTTACGGTACAATTCTGTCGGCACCGTGGACAATTTCTCATACTGCTCGTACAGCTCGGGGTTATACGGCCCGCTGCTCATCTGCTCGAACAGCTTCTGCCGGGTCTCCTGGTCGATCAGGCCCAGCGTAGCCCCGTGATTGAGCACTATCGTTCCTATCTGGTCGTTCGCCCCGCCCTGCTTGAACTTATGATCATAGGCTGTCAGCTTCTGGAGATCAGTCACCACAATCTTCACATCCGCGATCTTGTTGTCTACCGTTACCATCTGGAAATATCCGACCTCCTGAAAAGGCGAAGCCGCCTTCACATGGTTCAGCCCGCGGATAATCTCCAGCTTCTGATCGGTCAGCTTGCCCTGATCGAGGTTCTCGTCTCCCCCTCCCGATACACTGCTACCGTTACCGCCTGCGCTCTGTCCGCCTGCCGACGGAATTCCTCCGCCCGGCGAGACCATAATCTCATCCATTTTGAAATTCTGATTCACCTGTTCAGTCACATAGACCTGAGCAGACTGGCCCACACTCAAGGCTACGATAATGGCTGCGCAGCCGATCGAAATCCCGGTCATACAGAGACCGGTAACCACCTTGCGCCGTTTGACCTGTTCCCAGGCCATCCGTGAAATATCTCTGATCTTCACGGCTTCCCTCCCTCTGCAGGATCAGCTTCCGCAGCGGTCTGGTGTTCAGGTTCCTCAGCCGGCGGATCTTCATCCGCTGCTGCTGTCTGCGGCTCTACAGCTTCCTGTTCAGCTCCTGCAGCTAATTGTTCTTCGACCTCTACCATGGTCTGCGGTTCAGCTTCCTCAGCGATTTGCTCTTCACCCTGTACCTCTGTCTTCAGCTCAAGCTGCGGTTCTATTTGCGGTTCTATTTGCGGCTCTGTCTGTACTTGCGGTTCTCTCTGCGATTCAGTAATCAGGAAGCCATCCTTGAGCGTAAAAATCCGCTGCATTTGTTCAGCCACCTTGTATTCATGGGTAACCACAATAAACGTGGTCTTCATCGTACGGTTCAGATTCAGCAGAATGCTGATAATCTCCTCTTCGGTCTTGGAATCCAGGTTCCCCGTCGGCTCATCTGCGAAGATGACCGATGGCTCTGTGATCAGCGACCGGGCAATACTGACCCGCTGCTGCTGTCCCCCGGAGAGCTGCGAGGGGAATAAATCCGCCTTGTCGGGAATCCCCACCTGCTCCAGCAGCGCAAGCGCCTTCGCCTTGCGGGCCCTGGGAGAGACCGACTGGAAGACCAGCGGCAGCTCCACATTCTCACGGACCGTGAGGCTTGTAATCAGCTCATAGGCCTGAAAGATAAACCCGATATTCTTCCGCCGGAACTCGGCAAGCTTATTCTCGCCCATCTTCACAATGTCTTTGTCGGCAATATAGATATGACCTTCCGTAGGCTTCATCAAGCCGGCCATCAGATTAAGAAGCGTCGACTTGCCGGACCCCGAACTGCCCAGCAGTGCAACCATCTCCCCCTCTTTGACGGCAAAATTGATTTTATGAAGAACGGAGGTCCATTCATTACCGCTTTTGTACGAATGCGTAATATCTTCAACACGCAACATGGAAGCTGCTCCTTTTTTTAACCGTAATATTAAGTAGAGCGAATGACGATTATTCCTCTGTTTTTTTCGGAACCACATTAGTGACTCCAAAGGCCTGGCTGCCCAGCATCAGACGTTCTCCCTGGAATTCATCATAAAAGGTTAGCTTATAAGCGCCGCCGTCCATCGTCTTGTACACGGGTCTGCTGAGGGAGAAGGAATACTGGTTGTTCGTCCCTTCAATCAGATCTGTGCCCAGTGTAAGGACCTTCTCGGTAGCGATGCCGAACGGATCGGTAATCTGCAGAATCAGCTTATGCTCCAGAACGCCTGCATCGTATAGGTTATCCTTCCTCAGGCTGTAGTTCATAGTAATATCCAAGGTATCCGATGACTTCATCCGCTTCCCTTCAGAGGTCAGAACAGAAATCGTATAAGGATATACTACTGTTGATTCCAGTGTATTCTTCGGTACGTTAGCCTGCGGATTCAGCTGCAGCGCTGCAACATTGACGAATCCGGTAGCTTCCTCCTTGGCCTCGATAAGCTTGCCTTCTTTGATACCGGCACCGAGATAGAGCGAGATCTCCGCGAGGTCCGTAGCCTTAGGAACCTTGGCCCATAGGACCACGAGCTGCTTGGCACCCGGAGACGCGCTGTTCTCCGACTGGCTGGTGCCTGCTTCGAAATACTGGCCGTCCTTGGTCTTATAGTAAGCCTGCAGACGGGCCATTTTGCTCTGTCTCTTCTCCTCGCTGCTCAGATAGAGCTCTGTGTATACCAGATTGTGGCTTTCGCCTTGATAGATCGTTGTCCGGTTCTCCTGCACACTTGCCGTTTTACCTTTTCCGCTAACCTTGTAGCTCTCGCCCGGGGCAATGGTCGGGATACTGTTGATGGAATTATTCACACTGACATCCAGGAACGGAACGGTTTCTGTATTCTGTGTACCGTTCAGGGCAATCCGCATATCCCGGAAATCAGACGTATAGGCGATTTTGCCGAGTACGTACACTTCCATCGACTTACCGGGAGCCAGGACCAAAGATTCCTTGTTGTCCATGAACAGCTCCGTAGTCACGGGCAGGCTCTCATTGTTCAGCTTAATGGTGCCCTTCAGCTCCGGCAGCGTAAGAGATACATCCTGGGTATTGGTGATTCTCAGCCGGGCAGCTAAGATATCATCGTCTTTCCAAGGGTAGCGCTGCAGGGATTGAACACTGTATGAGAAGGAACCGTAAGAATTCGTGCTCAAGTACTCCTGGCCGGTCATTACCTCAGTCCGAAGCGCGTAAGGAATGACGAAGTAGGCTACAGGGAAAATCATCTTAGTGGTCGTGGTCACAGGACTTGCCGGAGCCGGAGCCGGAGTTCCCGGACTTTCCGGAGTACCGGTAGTTCCCCCTCCCTCACTGGTCCCGGATGTATCAGGCCCGCTTATAGTGTCCGCGCCTACCGACTCGATCATCATGAGCTGCAGCCCGGACTGATCCACTTCAAGCGGTACACGGACGGTCAGCGGAATGATTTTGGTCTCCAGCGGTTTGAGCGTTAATCCGCTTAAGCTCTTTGAATTCACGGGGAAGGTTTTGCCTTTCACTGACTTGACAGCCAGCTCATAGCTTGGCATGGTTACGGCTTTGTTGCCCGTGTTCTTGAGCTGCATCTGGAACGTCCATACCGCGTCCGCATCCTTTGAATACACATTGGCGTTGCGGAGCAGCGTGTCAACCGTATTGCTGTTTACAATGATTTTTTTGACCACACCGCTGCCTACTACCAGATTAGGCGTGGTTGCTGCGGGGAGCTTATAAGAGGATCTCGGCAGCTCCAGCTTCGAGGTTTCATCCTTCTGTGTGAATTGCAGCTTCATATTGTCTGTCTTGAGATAGGCCGGGATTTCGGCCAGATAATAGATGCTCCGCTTCTCCTGCGGCTGAATCTTGTAATCCGTCTGCGTGCCGCTTAGTGCCAATTCAAAGGAAGTGCCGCTTGAAGACACCAGATACGCCGAATAACCCGGATCACTGAGGACTTTATTGCCTTTGTTAGTCAGGCTGAGTCCTACTTTGGCATAGACCTTGCCGCTGTATTTATAGAGCTGCAGGGAGTCTGCGCTTGCTGTGACCGGAATGTCGTTCATGGCAGTATTAAGGCTCGTTCCCGCCGCAGCCGCAGTAGAATAATTAGCAGGTACTGCAAAAGAACCCGTCTGCTTCAGATATCCCTTAGTCTTGGCATCCCAGACGAGCATCGAGATTTTGATCCCCTGCAAGGAGGAAGCCTGTCCCACGTTGACATAGTAGGTAACGCTCAGCGTTTCTTTGGCGCCGACTTTTTTCTTCAGGGCATCCGCACCTACGGGATTACCCGGAAGCACAGAGCCTCCCGGCGTGACTACGCGTGAGAAATAATGCATCAGACTCGCGCTTGCGTTCCCGGAATTCGTATATTTAAGGGTGTAGGACAAGACGTTCCCGCTGGTCTGGCTCCAGATGTTGACATTCTCCAGTACCGCAGTCACTCCGGCTCCCATTGGAACAGGCTTGAACTTGAATGCCGCCGCCGGAGCGGATACGGCCGGGGTCTTCGTGGCTCCGGCTGCGTCTGCGGCCGGTGCAGCTATACTTCCAGCCAGTTGTCCGGCTACCAGCGTGCTTACCAGCAGAGCTGCATATGTAACTCTATACTTTCTCATTTATTTCCCTCCAGATGTATTTACTAGAAATAGTATAGTTGGTCGGCGCGTGGAATTTGTATCCACTTTGTAACCCTTCGCTTCCATTTGTAACCTTTTCCCTATAAACAGGATAAGCACCGCCCAAAACCAGCCGGAAATGTAACAAAGTTTGTTAATACTAGGTCCTAATATACGATGATTTCAGGAGTTGAAGGACCGTCTGTATTGATTCGGCGGCATTCCCTCGAGCTGTCTGAATACCTTGATGAAATAACTGGACTGCTGAAAACCGCACAGCAAAGCAATGTCTGCAACGGATTGTCCGGTGGAGGCCAGCAGCAGCTTGGCGCGGGCCATCCGGCAGTCGCTTAAATACCGGTTCGGCGTCTTCCCCATAATACTGCGGAACAGACGGAGGAAATGGTAGCTGCTGTAACCGGCGAGCCGGGCCATAGACTCCAGCGTCCAGGGCCGCTCACACTCGCTGTATATCCTGTCGGCTGTGAGCCGGATGGAGTGTCTGATCTCCAGCGGAACAGAGCCCTGCAGCGGTTCGGAGTTCTGCATCAGCGTGACCAGAATCTCATAGAGCAGCGTGGACAGGCGGGGTTCACTCCGGGTCTCATAGCTTGCGCTAAGCCGGTACATCTCCTCGAAGAGCGTATCATAGCCGGTGCCGGGATCGAACGTAAAGAAGTAACCGCGCGACTGGTCCGCCTCCTCCAGCATAGGCAGGGGGATTGCCGTGGCGAAGTGCATCCAGCGTACATCCCAGGCCTGACCGGGATCAGAGCCGTATTGCTGATAAGCTCCCGGGGGAAAAAGAAATCCGCTGCCCCGCTTCATCGAAATCCGTTCTCCTCCCTGAAACACATACCCCTCTCCGCCAAAAATCATATGGAGATTATAGCTGTTCAGGAATCCCTCGCTTCTGCGCTCTGCGTGTTCCGGGAAGTCGCTGTAATGCCCCAGCATCTCCGGATAACATACATAATGGGCATAAGCGGGCTGTGGCAGCACCCAGTGTTTTCTCATATGACTCCCCCTCTTCTATCCGCTGTGAATCAAGCACGCAATATAATAATATAATAGCAATATTCTGTTATATAAGTGGATACACTGCTGATAATACAATAGATTAGTATCAAAGATAAAGCATATATTTACACTTTGGAGGTTACTATGAAGAAACCTGTTGCAGCAGAACGATTTGAACTCGGCGTCTGCTATTATCCAGAACACTGGCCTGAATCCATGTGGGCTGACGATTACCGGCGTATGGTTGAAACCGGATTCACCGTGGTGCGTCTGGGTGAATTTGCGTGGTCTATTTTTGAACCCGAAGAAGGCGAGTTTCAGTATGAACTGTTCGACCGTGCGATAGATTTGGCACACAGCCACGGGCTGAAGGTCATTCTGGGAACCCCTACGGCCACTCCGCCTGCCTGGCTTACGGAGCAGTACCCTGAGGCCTTAAATGTTACTTATGAGGGAGTGACGCTCCAGCACGGCATGCGTCGCCATTACAATTACAGCAGTCCCAAGTACCGCGAGCTCTGTGCCAGAATTGTAACCAAGCTTGCTGAGCATTACGCCAATCATCCCGGTGTGGTTGGCTGGCAGATTGATAACGAGCTGAACTGTGAGATCAATGTGTTCTACTCAGAGAGCGATCATCTGGCCTTCCGCTCCTGGCTTCAGGACAGATATGTCACACTGGACAAGCTGAATGAAGCCTGGGGCACGGTGTTCTGGAACCAGACCTACACCCGCTGGTCGCAGGTCTGCCTTACCCGCCCTACGCCTTCGCCCAACCAGCCGAATCCGCATCAGGCCCTGGATGAGAAGCGCTTTATCTCAGATAACACCATCTCCTTCGCCAAGATTCAGGCCGATATCCTCCGGGAGAAGGCGCCGGACCAGTGGGTTACCACCAACGGTCTGTTCGGACATCTGGACAGCCACGAGCTGACGGAGGATCATTTAGATTTCTTCAGCTATGATTCCTATCCGCAATTCTCCACCATCAGCGCCGATCCGGCAGAAGTGAATCCGATGCTCGACCGTGGCTGGGGGCTGTCGCTGTCGGCCGTACGTTCGGTCAGCAGCAACTTCTGTGTCATGGAACAGCAGTCTGGCCCGGGGGGCTGGGTGAACCGGATGGATATGCCTTCACCGAAGCCGGGACAGATGCGGCTGTGGACTTACCAGTCTATCGCACACGGGGCTGACATGCTGCTCTATTTCCGCTGGCGGACAGCCACGATGGGCAATGAGATTTATTGGCATGGCTTGAATGACTATCACAACCAGCCTAACCGGCGGGTGAAGGAAGCGGAGCAGATCGGCCAGGAGCTGGCACAGATTGGCCCTGCCTTCATCGGCAGCCGCACTCAGGCAAGCATTGCCATCCTGCGTGATTATGACAACGAATGGGACGGGGAATATGATGTCTGGCATGGCCCGTTCATGTGGCAGAGCAACAAGGAATGGTTCAAGGCGCTCCAGCGGAAGCATATTCCTAACGATGTCCTCTATATGCGCAGCAACACAACGCTTGCAGAGCTTGCACGCTACGAGGTGCTGGTCTATCCGCATCCGGCGATTATGAGCGACGATACAGCGGCGCTGCTGGATCAGTACGTGCAGCAAGGCGGGAAGCTGATCTTCGGCTGCCGCACCGGCTACAAGGATACCCGCGGACAATGTTATATGCGGCCTTTTCCCGGGGCAGCGCAGGAGATGTGCGGTGTAACTGTTGAAGAATTCACGATGGTCAAAGGCACCCGTCTCCCAACCTCGATCCGCTGGAATCATGATCCTGAAGCGCTCACCGGTGCAGATGCCTTCAATGATATCCTGCATGTGGAAGAGGACAGCGTGGAGATCATGGGTACCTATGCTACCGATCACTATGCCGGCAAACCGGCGGTAACCCGCAATATCCGCGGCCAAGGTGAAGTCTGGTATTACGGGGCGGTATTCAACGAAGCGGCTGTGCTGCAGATCATCGGCAGCCTGGGTCTGGCCTCCCCTGCCGCAGACTGGGCGGAATTACCTGCCGGGGTAGAATTGCAGATCCGAGCCACTGGCGGGGACACCTCCACCGGAGTCACTTTCTTGCTCAACTACAGTGAAGAACCGGCACAGATTGTGCTGAAGGAATCCAAGACGGACCTGTTAAGCGGACAGACTCTTTCGGGAAGCTATGCGATGGAAGGCTTCGGCGTTCTGGTTCTGCAATAGAGAAGATCAGATGAACCCACAAGGGTTCCGCTGCCGCAGATTGCTCTGTGGACAGCGGAACCCTATTTTGGTGTTGATGCTGCTGCAATTGCGGCGGTTCTGACCTATTCTTGCGAAACATCTAGCAATAATCTTCTCTTAATGAAGGTGCCCATATTCACAATAGCCTGCTGGGCTTCAGGCAGCAGGGCAGCCAACAGCTGAAATCCGCACCACATGTTCTCCCAGATCTCAAGCACGGCTGTATTGCCTGCCGCCCTTGCCTGTTCAGCCAAACGTTCTGCATCACTCAGCAGCACCTCATGATCGCCAGCCTGTATGAACAGTGGCGGCAGGCCCCGGAAATCCAGGCGCAGCGGTGACAACAACGCCGGCCATTCACCGGCGTAATCTCCCATATATTCCTCAAGCATTCTCTGATTGGCTTCCCGGCTACCGGTAGGGTCAATTCCAGCACGGCTATCGTACGACTCCCCATCCAGGTGTATAAGATCGGCATGGGGAGATAACAGACATACTCCGGCAGGAAGCTCCTCTCCCTGGTCCCGCAGCGTAATCAACGTCATAAGTGCAAGCGTGGCCCCTACAGAATCCCCGCTGACTACTATATTTCCAGCAGAGACTCCCTGCGCCAGCAGCCAGCGGTAAGCTGCAAGACAATCCTCGTTAGCTGCGGGATAGCAGAATTCTGGTGCAAGCCGGTATTCTGCTGTAAGGACAGCTATTCCGCTGGCTGCGGAGATGCGGGCTGCGAAATCCCTGTAGATAGCGCAGCTTCCTGATACAAATCCTCCACCGTGAAAATACAGAATAACCTTGTTCTCTGGAGTAAGCGGCCATGTTGAATACTGCAGAAATCCTCCCTCAGCCCTGACCCACTCTCCGCAAAATGGCTCGGTCACTATCTGCTCAATCTTCACACCGTCAAGCACAGGTAATTGTCTGGCAGACTCCGCAGCAGCAGCCCGGATCTCCTGCGCCGACTTTCCTGAATAGTTATTATTGCTTTTCAAATGAGCTTCGATTGTCTGGAGCTGTGGAATAGGGGTAGTACTCGGATACAACATATTTATCAATCCTCCTGTTATCCTGGGATGCCCATACTATAAACCCTGTAGCACTGTACAGAGTCAAGCGGTATGCGCTTAAAGAATTACAGGTGACAGCAGATTAATCCTTCATGTTCAAAATATCCAGGGTTTCCTGTACGCCTGGATGCCTGTTATGAGCCACCAAACCGGATTTCAGTGCTTCAAGCTTACTCCGTGTCTCCTTGCATCTGGCAATCTCCAGATCGACAGAGGCCATCTTCCGCTCAATGACTTCGACGAAATCACTGATTCCAATGCTGCTGTCAGCAGATTTAACCAGTGCCTTCTTAATCTCATGAAGCGTAAACCCGCAGCTCTTGGCATTACGGATAAAATCAATCCGGAGGAGCGTCTCCTCCGGGTACAGACGATACCCGCCTGCCGAACGCTGCGGCAGCGGAATCAGCCCGTTTTTCTCATAAAACCGGAGGGTTTCAATATTAATCTGAGCCTCTTTAGCCAGTTCACCACGCAGATACAGGGTCATGCCTGCTGCTCCTTTCCCGATATTCACTCAGCCCGCTCTCCGCTATAGCTTCAGCTGCTCCTTAAGCGCTGCTGCCTCAGCGGCAGTGAGCTCAGGCAGTTCCTCCTCTGTATAGCGGGCCTTGTTGTACAGGCCAAGCAGCTGCTCATTGATTAGTCTATCGCTGCCATTGTGCTTCTTACGCTTCTGGTCTTGTGACCAGGCCGCCACATCGGCGGCAGTCTCCTGCGGTGTCAGGTAGGCTTTTACTTTGTACCCTTCCTCATGTCTGGCCCGCAGCCAATGCCGGTAGAGCCAGCGGATGCGTTCACGGCTTCCGGTCATCCCTTCCCAGCGGTCACGGCCGCTGGCGGGTGCAAGCTTGGAGCGCCAGTATTGACGGAAATCCTGAACGGTCTGCTCCCAGGTGAACAGGCTGGTCTCCTCGTCCTGATAAGCGGATGTCACGGGAGTCTCTCTGCGCAGCAAAGATATCAGCCTATCTATCGCTCTCCGCAGCAGTCCTCCTGTATTTCTGTAGAGCCAGCGCAGAATGAAATAGAATATGGCAAGCAGCACAGCGGCACCCAAGATATAGAAGCCGATGTTCAGAATCAAGGACAGCAGCCCCGGTTCGCCCGGTTCCGCTGCCGGAAGACTCGGCATGGCTTCCGGCGGCGCCTGCTCTGGAGGGGCTTCTTCTGAACCGGAGGATAAGCGGCTGAGCCAAGCGAAGAAACCTCTCACGGCATTCCAGAGCAGCGTGCCAACCGCTTTGCCTCCCCCTGCTGCAAGCAGAGCGGCAAGGATAATGAAGCCCACTACGAACAGCCGGTTATGCCGCCGCAGACCCTCGGGCAAACGGGCAGCATCTCCGTTTAGAGAGCTATAGCGCAGATGACTGCTGTTCGAATCCAGCAGCGCCAGCACCAGACATAAGCTGCCGCTCCAGGTTAAGATCATTACATTCGGCTGGAGGTCAGGAATACGCGAGAAGGCGATAGAAGCTACAAAATATAACGCGATCCCCCCGATATAAAACCGCAGCCGGTTCACCCGTGAGGCTGCCGTCATCCCAAGGAAGGCACTTAGCGCTGCCCCGGCTACCAGCGGGAGTCCTATAAGCGTCAGCGTTCCAGTTGCTCCCCCTGCCAGAACCCCCAGTACAAGTGCCGCCAGGAGCTGCTTCCCCAGACGACTGCACTTGTTCCTCAGCAGCACCCCGGCAGCGGCCAGCACCGGCAACAGGTAGATCCAGCGCAGCGCCCCAGCATCCGGCTGAAGATAAGTCTGAAGCACCAGCCATACCGGAAGCAGAAGCAGCCACTCGATGAAGACAGACATCCATAGGGTGCAGTTCTCTTTGAAGGAAACCGGGAACCTTGATTTCATAGCTCACCGCCCCCTTCTGCCGGAATGTCCAGCCATTCCACACCGTTCCCCAGGAAGCTTAAGCCGGAAGCTGCCAATTGCAGCTCCGCCCCCCGGTGGCAGGTAATGATCAGATAATCCGTATCTCCCTCACCCTTGTCTGCCTCAATCTCCATCAGCCTGCTCATCGGCACTGTCCGGTCCAGATTCAGTCTGGCGAGTAGGCCAAGGAATTCCTCTGGATGGGCAATAGGCCAGGTATCCACCGAATCTCTCGCCCCGCTTCCGTCCAGCCTTCCGTTACTGAGCAGCCGGGTCTCAATGCCATGGCCGATTGCATATTCGGCTACAGTCGCCGCGTAGCGGATGCCCAGCTCGATCCGCTCCGCATCGGTAACTGTCTTCCACATGGATTCACTGGTCTCCACGTTCAGGCAGATCACCAGCCGGGAATCGGCAGTGTAATCCCTTTGATGCACCTGCATAGTCCCTGTACGGGCCGTTGCCTTCCAATTAATAGCGGCCAGGGAATCTCCAGCACTGTATTCTCTGGTACCGGCGGTCAGGAACGGATCTTCAACAATCCAGCGCTTAACCGGCAGTTCTCCAAGCCAGCTATGCACCGGTAAAGGAAGGTCATTATAACGAAGCAGACCGGGATAGACCAGCAGCTCCAGCTGGAGCGGGAAGGTCTTGGCGGAACGGCTTAGTCCGAACAGGTCGCCGGTAGTCATCGTTGCCGTCTCCAGAACAAACCGGCCCCGCTCTTTGCAGGTTACAATATGTCTCCGCTTGATATGACGGAATGACCTGAGGAAGAACAGGCTGACATGATTCTGTGAAATCTCCCCGCTGCTGATGCCGAGATTGTCCTGATTGCCGAATTCAAGTCCTTTGGCAATGCTGGATTCCAGACGCAGCCAAGGCAGCGGCAACAGCTTTTTGTTCATAATTTCTTCAACCATCTCCACCTGTTCACCGGCGTACACCGCTTTGGCAGAAAAGTAACGGGTATAGCTGACTTTTTTCAGCGCATTCCGGTCATACACCAGAGAGATCAGGATTAATAAGACAAAAGTGCTTGCAATGAACCACGGCAGCGACATGGTTCACTCCACCCTTCCGCCCCGGGAGAGGACAGCGTGCTCAGCCGGCACCTCTATTTCGCGCAGTACCTGAAGTACTACTTCTGCGGACTGGCCTTCACGGACTCCGGGGCCGCGCTGAAGAATCAGCCGGTGGGCCAGCACGGGGACGGCCACTGCTTTGATATCATCCGGAATACAATAGCTTCTGCCCTGAATCAGCGCATAGCCCTGCGAGGCGCGCAGCAGGGCGAATGCGGCACGCGGGCTGGCTCCCAGGCGGACTGCCGGGGAAGTACGTGTGGCTTCAACTACCCGCATCATGTATGCGAGCAGCTCGTCACTGACGGCAATGCCCGCAGCCAGACGCTGAATGTCTTGAATCTCCTGCGCGGTTGCAACCGCGGCGGTGTCCTCCAGCGGATTATCCTGGCGGAACCGCTGGAGAATATGAATGCCTTCTTCGAATGTGGGATAGCCGCTGGTAATCCGCATTAAGAACCGGTCCAGCTGCGCTTCCGGCAACGGAAAAGTTCCCTGGCTGTCCACCGGATTCTGCGTGGCAATGACCAGGAACGGCCGCTGAAGCTCATGAGTCACCCCGTCGATGGTAATTTGCCGCTCCTCCATACATTCCAGCAGACTGGATTGGGTACGGGGAGTGGCCCGGTTAATCTCATCGGCAAGCAGAATGCTGGCGAATACCGGACCGGGGCGGAACTGGAATTCTCCAGTCTTCTGATTGTAATAATTGATGCCGCTTAGATCAGAAGGCAGCAGGTCGGGAGTGAACTGAATCCGCTTGAAGGCGCAGTCCAGTGAACGGGCCAGGGTTTTGGCGAGCAGCGTCTTACCGGTACCGGGCACATCCTCCAGCAGCACATGACCATTCGCAAGCAAGGCGGTCAGCAGCAGATTTACACCGTCCTCTTTTCCAACAATGACTTTGGCGAGATTGCTTCGGATTGATTCAATTAGAGCAGATGCTTCTTGAAGATTCATGAATAATAACACCATCCTGTTCCAAAAAAAGGTATGTACATATAAGCTAATCATACCAGAAAGCGCCTACATTATATAATAGAGGATATTGCAACCGGGCTTAAGCCTGATTATCCCGCTTCTTCCGGAGCCTTAACGCAATGAAATAGTACAGCGGAATAAACTCTACGATCAGCCATACCAGAGATGTATTGAAGGAATAATAGTCGTGATCATACCGGGCCAGATCTCTGGAGTAGAGATAGGCAATCACCATAGAGCAGACCGTCAGACCGGGAACCAGCAGCTTTTTTGCTCTCTCCCCGGTAAGATAGGCAGCGCATTTACCCGCTACATAGATTAGAAAGGAGCTGTGGATGAACATGGAAGCGGACCAGATGCCGATCAGCAGCGGGTCTGAATTGCCCAGAAGCCCGTCGCCCGAAGAGCTGCGGACCAGATGCAGGTAGGGGAACGTCAGCTCTTTGCCCAGATACGCTCCGAAATTAAGCAGGGTCATCACCCAGACCAGCAGAATCGTCAGCATGACACAGATGCCTCCGAGGGCCAGCTTTTTCATGGTGCTCTTGCTGATTCTGAGCTCCGGCGCAACAAACAGAAACACCACCCATTCCCCCAGCCAGGACATGACGGTTACTGAGTCCTTGAAGGCGATAAGCGGATTATGGTAATGGATAAACGCCGGAAGGACAGCGTAATTGGCATGCTGGAAGAACAGATAGATACTTAGAATCGTTGAAGCAACGAAAATAAGCGACATGCCGTCAGCCATATACACTATAGACGTTACTCCGAGATGAGCCGTGTACATAATGACCAGGCCAATAAGGATCTGGATGAACAGCGGCGGAGTTCCGCGCAGATAGTTGGACCCGAAGAACAGGACGAAGTTCTCTATATCATATGAGGCATAGTAGACACACCAGCATAACAGCAGGATGACCATCATCCGGTGCACCCACTTCCCCGTAATCTCTGCGCCGAAGTCCACCCAGCCCGTCCCGGGCTTCAGCTTCCCGATCTGAACGGTGAAGAACAGCGGAATCAGCGCCAGGGCACATCCTGCAACAATCCCGATCCACCCCTGATAGCCGGAGGTGTCAATGAGTCCGGGAACAAGAAACATGGTACTCTGTGAGCCCAGATATACGATAGAGAACCTGGTGATTTGCCATTTCGATGTCTGCATACTGTTCTTCTTCCCCTTATTTTTCTGAACCGAAGTCCTCGATAACGAATTTCGCTGTCACTTTAATTCTGGCTTTCGAGGTATAGTAGTCTTCCCAACGCTCACGCAGTTTTTTCCATTCCGCCGGATAATTCCATTCCACCAGCATACCCAAATGCAGCACATCCACACCCTCCTGCCGTATATGCTCTAGTGCAGCCGAGACTTCCCCGGCCACCTTCTGTTCGAGCTTGCTCACCAGCAGGGCACTGAGCTTGTCCGCATCACGGTGCTCGGAATCCTTGAAGTAGGTGATGCTCGCATTCCCTTTTATTTTCACTTGAAACAGCGGACCATCGGGAGTCATGCTCACTGAGGAAGCGGCTGAGTTCCTGACGAAAATCGCACTTGCAGCTCCCTTGCCGTCATCATCCCAGACTATCGGATACATCGGGAAGGTGATATGTCCGGCGATTGTCCCCGCAGCCCAAGCCAAGTCTCTGCCTTCATTGACATTCATAAGGCCTCTCATCTTCATATCCTGAAACAGCATCACACCGCCGACCCCAACCCAGTATTCATCCTTCTTCTCAGTGCTGTCGGTCTTTTGGCCAAAGGATAAATAATTCATGGCATATCCCATATGCGAAGCTTCCGAGAGCATACAATCTCTGATCGTAGTGCTGAACAGAAGGTTTTCCTTGGAGATGCTGCTGAGGACCTGGTCTGGTAACTGTTCGAAGATCGGAGACAATTTGGGAATCTCGCTGGCTCGGCCGGGAGCAGCCATGATATAGGTTCCTAAAGGGATCTCCGGCTGTCTTTTGAACCATTCAAGCATCTCCCCAATGCCTTGACTTGCATACTCTTTGCCCACCACAACAATCTTGATATGGGAGATTTCCAGCCTCCGGGATAAATCCTTCTGAATCAGGATCACTGCTTCCGGGATGGTAGCTGCTGTCTTGGAGATCATCGAATATGCCTTCCCGTCAGAAGCACCGCTTCCCCCTTGGCTACCTGACATCAGCCGGTTCGGCAGCGGCGAGCTGATCGATACTTCAACGGTACCCGGCTCCTTCCCTTTGTCAAAGTACATCCCATAGATAAAGGTCAATTCGTCGAGCTCTGTTTTGGACCAGCAGCCCGTCAGATTCAAGAGCATCAGCAGTACCATGCCCAGCTTAATGGCTCTCATGGCTTCTGTCTCCTTCTATTCTTCCTGTCGGTAAACGAGCTGCTCCGCTTGTTCATATACTGGGTGGGGACCCGAAACACCGTATCCTTCCAGTCTTCAAAAACAAGCGGGGCCAGCGGCTGCAGATAGGGTGAGCCGAAGGACCGGAGATGGGCCAAATGGCTGTAGATGACAAATACAGCCATAAAGACACCAATCAGTCCCATCGTTCCGCCGAGAACGAGAAGCACAAAGCGCAGCAGCCTGAAGGTCAGGCCAAGCTCCAGATGCGGAATGATATATGAAGCAATCCCGGTAATGGACACTACGATGACCATAGGTGCCGAGACTATGCCCGCCTGGACCGCAGCCTGGCCGATCACGATACCGCCAATAATGGAGACGGTCTGACCCACAGGCTTCGGAATACGGGTCCCGGCTTCACGCAGGGCTTCGAACGTTAGCTCCATAATCAGCGCCTCCGTCAGGGCAGGGAAGGGAATATTCTCACGGGCCGCAGCTATCGTTATCAACAGATCAGAGGGAATAATCTGTGAGTGAAAGGTTGTAATGGCGACGTATAAGGCCGGCAGTATCATCGAGATCAGCGAGAAAAAGAGGCGGACCAGCCGGATCCAGCTGCCGGCATAAAAGCTCTGGTAATAATCCTCGGAGGATTGCAGCAGGGAAAAAAAAGTTACCGGCGCCAGCAGCGCAGACGGAGTGCCATCCTGCATTATGCCGATTCTGCCTTCCATGAGCGAGGCGGCGACAGAGTCAGGACGTTCCGTATATTGATAGACCGGAAACGGGGAGAGTTGTCCCCCGGACATATGCTCCGCCAGATAACTGATGCCCAGAATTCCGTCTACATCGAGACTGGCCAGCTTCTGCTGCATTTCCGCCAGAATTTCCGGCTTGCAGAGTCCTTCGAGATAAACCAGATATACATCCGTCTTCGTGTATTTGCCGATAGAGAAATGCCTGGTCTTCAGATCGGCATGCTTGATCTTGTGGCGCAGCAGCGACAGATTCGTCTGAATATCCTCAATAAAAGCTTCCTGCGGACCAATGACCACCAGCTCGTTCTGGGATTCGGACACCGCTCTTTTCTGATAGTGGGCAATCTCAAAATAATACACATACGGCAAGCCCTCAATGCTGAGTATGGGATTTCCGCCGACGATCAGATCCACAACCCTGTCGGGATGATAGGCCTTGATATAAGGAATGGCGAACGCTGATCCGTGATCCAGACGCTCCATGAATTCCGGCCAATTCGGTTTCGCATTGGCTTCAGCCTTCAGGGGAGTGGCGACAAATTCCTGCAGGCTGAGTGTATCCACAATGGAAGGAATATAGATCAGCATACAGGAATGCCCATAGACATTAATGGACTGGTAGACCGCATCGCTGCAGTCTGTTAGCTGCTCTTTGATTAGCTCCAGCATATCTTGATCAGACAACCCGAATACCTCCTTCCGTTCATGGGAATCCGCCTTAGTGTTCCAGTTTGTTCCTGGATTTATGCCTTGACACGGCAAAAAGAAGCCGGATCACCGGCTCCTGTATTCATAGCATTCTGCTGTTAAGATGCGCTAATAAAGCGCTCTAAAAGCCCATTACCGGATGAGGCACATAAGGCTCCTCCAGACGCCGGATCTCCTCCTGACTGAGCGTGACAGATACCGCATCCGCAGCATCCTCCAGATGACTCATTCTGGTTGCCCCGACAATCGGCGCAGTGACCGGCTTCTTGTGCAGAACCCAAGCCAGCGCAACCTGTGCACGGGGGATTCCCCGCTGCTCTGCAATCTCCTGTACGCGCAGCGCGACAAGCCGGTCGGCTTCCTCAGTTTGCGAATACAGCAATTTGGCGAACTGATCGCTCTCCGAGCGGGCGCTGGTCTCCTGCCAGTCCCGGGTCAGCCGGCCGCGGGCCAGGGGGCTCCACGGAATAACGCCAATCCCCTCCGCTTCACACAGCGGCAGCATCTCCCGTTCCTCTTCCCGGTACAGCAGGTTCACGTAGTTCTGCATGGATACGAACCGGGTCCAGCCATGGCGCTCTGCGGTTTGCAGCGCCTTCAGGAATTGCCATGCCGGCATGGAAGAAGCGCCGATATACCGGGCTTTGCCTGCCTTCACCACATCATGCAAGGCTTCCATCGTCTCCTCAACCGGGGTGGCCGGGTCCCAGCGGTGAATCTGATACAAGTCCACATAATCCGTCCCCAGCCGCTTCAGGCTATGGTCAATTTCGCTCATAATGGCTTTGCGGGACAGTCCGCCGCCATTGGGACCGGGACGCATACGGCCATGCACCTTGGTCGCCAGCACCACCTCATCGCGGGAGGCGAAGTCTTTGAGCGCCCGCCCGACAATCTCTTCACTGGTACCATCGGAGTAAATATTAGCGGTGTCAAAGAAATTAATGCCGAGTTCCAGCGCTTTGCGGATAAACGGCCGGCTCTCTTGTTCATTCAGCGACCAGGGATGGGTCCCGCGCTCCGGCACCCCGTAGCTCATACACCCCAGGCAAATCCGTGATACATCCAGTCCGGTACTTCCCAGCTTCACATATTCCATAATCGACAGCATCCTCCCCGTACTTGAAGTAGATTCTATGAAATCCGATTATAGTATACCTCTGTTACCGCTGAATGGAAAATCCGCCCTGTTCATCTCTCTATCCGACCACTGCTAGTTCTGAATAAAGGGCTTCAGCTCCTGCAGCAAAGCCTGCAGCTGATCGGAACAGCCCGCATACATCTGCTTGGCCGCCTTATTCTTAGTAGACAAGCTGAACAGCTCCAGATCAGCCTCGCATTTCTTCAGCAGCGCATAGAGCTGGGGTTTGTCCTGAGGCTGCTGCACCTTCATATTATCCGCATACAGATCGACGCTAAGCTCACCATAAGAATCCACCTGACCCAGGAATACATCCTCCACGTTCAGATTCAGCTTTTCCAGCTCCCCTTGCAGCCATCCCCGGGACAGATTCATGTTATCAAGCGGTTCATCCATAACCTTACCGTCCATAATCACCGCAAGTGTCTCTTTCTCTGGAGCAACCTTTATCCCCATATCCTTAGGTGTAAGCGGCTGATTCTCCCGGGTTAACAGTACGTTAATCGCCCCGTCTGACTCCATGATCGCAAATTCAACATCGGCTACTCTGAAGACATCCTTTTTCCGCAGCTCTTCCAGCAGCTCATCTGTACTCAGACGCTCTTTCTTCATATTATTCTCCAGAATCTTGCCGTCTTTGATCAGCACCGTCGATTTGAAGTCAATGAAATCCCGGGCTTTCTTGCTCTTGATCTGCAGGAATTCGATCCCCAGCGAGAAGGCCACCCAGACGACTAAGGCGATCAGGCCGAGGTGCCAGGTCTTATCCGTGTCCAGCGAGATATACGCCGCCAAGCTCCCTACTGTAATTCCGGTAATGTATTCAAAAAAAGACAACTGCGAAACCTGCCGTTTCCCCAGCAATTTGGTGAGAAAAAACAAAACGACCACAGCAAATATGGTCCGCAGGACAACCTCCAGCGCTTCCGGCATTTGTGTAACCCCCTGTATTGAGTTTGTGTTATTCATGCGCTACCTCGTCAGCTTCAGTATTTGTCAAAACAGGGGGGATTAACCAAAAAATTTCCTGCGTGTCCTTTCAAATCCTTCAACACCTCTTCAACAACTCTTCAACGCCTTCTAATGGTGTGGGAATAGTTTCCAGAATAAGAGGGGAGGAATGCAGACACGATAGTCTATGGATTCTGATCCGTTTCTAGATAAGGAGGGATATACCGATGACTGTTGCTTCCCAAGTAAAAACCTGCGTGGCTTCTTTGAAAAGCGCCCAGGCCAGCCTTGAGCAATTCGCCATGGAGACACAGAACGAGGAAGCCAAAACCCTGTTCACCAATGCTGCAGAGCAGACTCAGCAGATTGTTCAGCAGGTCGAAGGACGCGTAACTGAGCTGGAGAAAGAAGAACCGCAATATCGGGGCTTCTAGCCACAAGCGGTGGAACCAAATACAGGCTGATCTCTGCGCAGCGGAATGTTGCTGCCGGGATCAGCCTTTTTGCAAGCTGCACCAACCAGTAAGTGGAAAAACGTATCTTAATATTTTAATTTCTGAGCAGTGTCCGATAGCAAGTGGAAAAAATACAACTGTTGGAGTGAGTTTTGCTACTATAAGGTGAAATGCGATAATTTAAGTGCTGTTTATACAACTACTGTGGCGGAGTCTTGATTTGGGCCATCAGCAAGTGTTTAAAATCCAACTATTTCTGCCCCACATGGTAACAAGCAGCAACTGGGCAACAAGTTACAACGAGAAGATTAAGCTCAGACTCCTCCGTATGCAGCCATCCCCGGTTGTGCGGACTAGCCCCGCTTCCAATCACTACTCTTAACGCTTCCTTCATTTGGATCACTCCTGTGTTAACCATTTAATCCCTTGTTTTCATTCTAATCTTCATCCGAGCGGTCAGGAATACAGCGATGTCAGACAAATATGGATTAATGTTACTTTTACAGTCGGATATATCGAACAACATGCACATACCCGAGAGACAATAACATCCCTCGCCAACCAGTAGGTGGAAAAACGTATCTTAATATCGCGATTTCAGAGCATTACCTGACAGCAAGTGGAATAAGTACAACTGTTGGGGGAGTTTTGCTACTATAAGGTGAAATGTGATCATTTAAGTGCTGTTTATACAACTACTGTGGCAGAGTCGTGATATGGGCCATCAGCAAGTGTTGAAAATCCAACTAATTCCCCACAAAGCAACCAGCAGCGACCAGCAGCAAGCGGGCAACACGTTACAACGAGCAGAACGAGAACAGGGCAGCCTCACGGCTGCCCTCCTGCTAACTCTAGCTTCACTTTTGTATACCTGATCTCTATCCTCTTTATACCTGATCTATATCCTCTTTATAGCTTATTCTAAATCTCTATCTATAACCTCCGCTGTATCTCTTACCTTATCCCTTATTCTGAATCCCCGCCTACGTCTTATACCGGGCTGCTAAACTCCACGTATGAATTCCGCGATGCTCAGCTTGCTGCCTGTCCGCGCACTCTCCAGTGCGCCAAGCACCATAGCCATGCTGTAGCGGTTGTCCCGGCAATCCGTCTCAGCCGGCCGGCCCTCGGCAAGCGAACGGAACATCTCATCGAGACAGCCGTGGTGGAAGGTCTCTGCCATCTCCACCTCTGCCCCCTCTACCCGTACATATTCATGGAGGAAGGGCCCGGATTCCTGATGGTCCGCAATCACTTCGGCATACGGCATGTCCCGGCCATCCCAGATGGCTGCGCCCCGTTCACCCTGTATCCGCCAGGAAGCCTCCCAGGATGTAGGCGCGCCTTCTGCGCACCAGGAGCCCTGATAACAGAATACAGAGCCATCCGACATCTCAAAAATACACACCGCCGCCGCATTCCCTTCATACCAGGACCCGGGCGGATTGAACTCCTGGCAGTATACGCTTACAGGATCAGCACCGCTAATATAGCGGGCCTGATCGAAGGTATGGATCGCCATATCCAGCAGCAGCGGGCTGTCCATCGCATCCCGGAAGCCGCCGAAATGCGGTGCCAGAAAGAAGTTGGCGCCTAAGTAGCCAGTCCGGCCTATGGTCCCTGACGTTATTAAGTCCCGCAAGGAGCGGATACGCGGATCATACCGGCGGTTCTGCATTACCGCATGGCTCTTCCCGGTACGTCCGGCGATACTAACGATCTCATTGCACTCTGCCATCGTCTCTGCCAGCGGCTTCTCGCTGAAGACATGACACCCTGCTTCAAGCGCCGTACTGGCAATGCTGAAGTGGCTGGAAGGCACCGTCACATCGAATACCAGATTAGCTGCCGTAGCGGCAAGAGCCTGAGACACCTCGGTAAATACCGGGCAGGTAAGCCCGTGTTTCTTCGCCATGGCCTGAGCGGATTCCGGCCGAAGATCCACAAGGGCTACGATCTCTATTTCAGCATGTTTCAGTGCATAGCTGATCCATTCATTAGCCATTCCCCCGCAGCCCGCCACAACTACACGATACTCTGCCGTCATAGGTTGTTCCTCCTGTTTATACCGGATTGGGCACGAAGCTGCCGCCCCGGCAGGTTTTGAGATAATTCAGTGCGTGCACCTGCCCGGTCATCTCCAGGTCGTCACGGTAGACGGGGTCATGCCAGCCTTCAATATCAATAGTACCCTTGTACCCGGCTTGACGGAGAATCGAGATGACATCGGTCCAGTTCGTATCTCCGAAGCCGGGCGTCCGGTGCCACACATACGGCTGAGGTCCGTGGATTCCGTATTCCTTAACAATATCCCAGGCGATGGTTGCATCTTTACCATGGACATGGAAGATCTTGTCCGTCCATTTGCGCAGCTGCGGAATCGGATCAATCAGCTGCACCATCTGGTGGCAGGGCTCCCATTCCAGACCCAGATTATCGGCGTTCACTGCGTTGAACATTTTCTCCCAGGCTGTAGGGTTATGGGCAATATTCCAGTCTCCCGTCCGCCAGTTGCCGTCCATCGAACAATTCTCAAATGCGATCTTGACACCCCGCTCCGCCGCTCTTCTGGACAATTCACCGAACACCTCCGCGAACTTCGGAATCGACTCATCTATCGAAACCCCAGGCAGACGCCCGGTGAAGCCGGACACCAGATCGGTACCGAACAAATGGGCATGATCAATCAGCCGCTCCCAGCTTGCAAGCGTATCCGAATTGTCGCCTGTACCTGTAAGCGGATTCCCGAATATGCCGACAGAAGAAATTGTGAAATCATGCTCCGCAGCCAATTCACGCACCCGTGCCGCAGTTTCTGTGAGATCTATAGCACCCGTTGTCTGCCAGAAGGTCAGGCTGAAGGATTCAAATCCATGACCTACAATCTGTGGAATGACTCTAACCGCATCCCCGCCTCCAACCAGTGTTCCGATTCTTAGTGTATTCTGCATCTTGTATACCACTCCAATATTGGTTTATAGTTAATTCAACATTCCAAGTATATCCCTCATTTCGGGCAAAATCTCTACTTATCTTGTGCTAAACTAGCTGAATCTTGCGGGAGTTGAATCCACTCATGACCTATCCGAAAGAACTGAAGGAATATCCTAAGCTCGAAGAGAAAACGTATCCGTTCCGCTTGTTCTTCAATACCTTCCGGGACCTGAAGCCTGAGCAGAATATCCTGTTCCTGCACTGGCATGAGCATTTCGAGATTATCGTGATGCGCGAAGGACAAGCCACCTTCCATGTGAACAGCAAACCCTATGAAGCCGGACCCGGTGACGTCCTTATCGTACCTTCCGGAGGGCTTCATGTCGGCTATAGCCGGTATAGCGGCGACCTATCCTATGTTTCTATTGTGTTCCACGCCTCTCTGTTCAAGGACCGGAACCAGGATTCCCAGCATGAGCAATTTGTGGCACCGTATCTCCATAATCTCAATCAGTTCCCGGTGATGCCCGCCGCACAGAATCCGGAATGCGCAGCCTATTATCCTTTACTGGAGCGGGTGATTCATGAAGTGGAGACGAAGGAGCCGGCTTTTCAGCTTGTGGTCAAAAATCAACTGCACCTGTTCTTCACCCTGCTGTCCCGGAGCTTCCCGGCCCGGCAGCGGAATGAGCGGGAGCAGAGTGAACGCCATTCGGTCCACCGTGAACGCTTCAAGCCGCTGCTGGAACACCTGGAGAACCATGCGGATCAGAAATTATCCATTGAAGCTGCTGCCAGGTTCGTTAACCTGAACCCTTTTCATTTCTGCAAAACCTTCAAGAAGCTGACCGGCCGGACCTTCATTGATTATATGAATTTCTGCAGAATGGATGAGGCCCAGCGGCTGCTGCTGGAGACGGACTTGACCATTACCGAGATCTCAGGCCGGGTCGGCTGCGATAATCCGAATTACTTCACCAAGCTGTACAAGCAGTACAAGGGCCTTACCCCTTCCCAGGCACGAAAACAGGCCTAATCTGACGCGGCGCCCCCAGTCCCATTGTGTTCGGTTTTCCGATTATATTTGGCCGTTGTGCCTTTGCATTCCAGCCACAGCAAACACCGCCAGCCACAAAGCAGCCGGCGGTGTTTCCCTGTCTTGCTTTACATTTCGGATATTGGAACCCAGCGCCGCTGCTCAATCGAACGTTCTACAGCTTCCAGGACCGCCTGGCATTTCACGCCGTCCCTGAAGTTCGGCTCCGGCTGACGTCCTTCAGCGATGGCATTGGACAGCTCCAGCATCTCATGAATGAATGTATGCTCGAAGCCGATGGTATGACCCGGCGGCCACCAGGCCTCTGCATAGTCATGGGACGGATCGGTCGCAAGCACCCGGCGGAAGCCCTGCACATCCTCGTCATCCGAGGTCAGATAGACCTCCAGCTCATTCATCCGCTCGAAATCAAATTTCACACTGCCCAGACTGCCGTTAATCTCAAAAGAATTCGTGGACCGGTGTCCGGCAGCAAAACGTGTAGCCTCAAAGCTGCCCAGGGCACCGTTTGCAAAACGGGCCAGGAACAATGTCGCATCGTCCACGGTTACCGGACCACGGGGAGCATCCTTGCCTGCCTTGGCACTCAGACCTGTCATTTCCGTGGCCAGCGGCCGTTCCTTGACGAAGGTCTCGCTCATGCCGATGACCTCCTGCACATCCCCTACCAGGAAATGAGCCAGATCAATCAGATGCGCCCCCAGATCGCCATGCGATCCCGAGCCTGCAATCTCTTTCTGCAGCCGCCAGACGAGCGGGAATTCCGGGTCAAGAATCCAGTCCTGCAGGAACCAGGCACGGAAATGATAGATTGTACCCAGACGCCCGCTCTCGATCAGCCGTTTGGCCAGTCTGACAGCCGGGGAGAACCGGTAGTTGAAGCCGATCATATGAGCGATTCCCGCTTCTTCTGCGGCCTCCAGCATTTCACGGGAATCCTCCAGATTCAGGGCCAGCGGCTTCTCACAAAAAATATGCTTGCCTGCCGCCGCGGCTGCAAGAGCTATCTCTTTATGGGCATTGCTCGGCGCGTTGATATCGACCAGATCAATATCGTCACGCCCGATCAGCTCTTTCCAGTCGGTTACACTCTCCGACCAGCCAAGCTGTGCTGCTGCCTCTGTAACCGCTTCCTCATTGCGTCCGCAGATGACCGACATGTGCGGCTTAACTGCCTTCGGGAAGAACATCGGCAGGCTGCGGTAAGCATTGCTGTGGGCCTTGCCCATGAATTTATAACCTATCATTCCAATGCGTAGCTGTTCCATTTGGTGCCTCCTCTACTTAATTCACTGCTGCATGTACACGCATACATTTTCTCATCCCGGCCGCCCTCCGTCAAATCACTTCTTTTCTTACAGCCGGCTCCATCCTACAGGTCCTCCCGCAAAACGAAAGAACGCCCCTTCTGCCAACCGGCAGCAAGGGACGTTCCTCGTCTATAGCGATATCATTATCAGTTAACTGCCCATGTTGTAGAACTTAGCGAGCCCGCCCTCTGAAGTTTCACGGTACCTGCTGTTCATATCCAGGCCAGTTTCGTACATGGTCTGTACAACCAGATCAAAGGATATTTTACGGGTACCAGACAAGAACTTAGCCAGACTCAGCGCATTGATCGCCCGCATCGCCCCCACAGCATTCCGCTCAATGCAAGGGATCTGAACCAATCCGTTAATAGGATCACAGGTTAACCCCAAGTGATGCTCCATGGCAACCTCCGCCGCATACTCAATCTGGCCGATCTCCATCCCGGACAGCTCAGCCAGCGCTGCCGCTGCCATAGAGCAAGCCGTGCCCACCTCCGCCTGGCAGCCGCACTGAGCACCGCTGATCGAGGCGTTCTGCTTGACCAGATTGCCAATGAGCCCGCCTACGGCCAGCGCCCGGAGAATCTGTTCGTCCGGGACTTGCAGCTTCTCCTGCATATAACGGAGCGAGGCGGGTACAACACCGCAGGCCCCGCAGGTTGGAGCCGTTACGACTGTGCCGGCGGCGGCATTCTGTTCGTTGACGGCGAAAGCGTACGCACTGACGATCCGGTTCTCCCTCGTCTCCGGGCTCTCATCCGTATCCCGCTGATGATACAGATATTTCGCCTTTCGTTCGACATTCAGACCGCCCTCCAGAATACCTGTGACAGACAGCCCTTCGTCGATCGAACGCTTCATCGCTTCCCAAATTCCTTGGAGGAAATCCCAGATCTGTTTGCCTTCACGCTGCTCAACGTAATCGCTTAAGCGGATATGATTCGCTTTACAAAAGGTACTGATCTCAGCAAAGCTGTTCTCCGGGTAGACATCAGGTCCCCGCACCTCCTCCCGCCCTTCAATAACGATATCCCCGCCGCCGATGCTTAGAACACGCATGGATGCGGTTTGCTGCCCTTCTCTGTAAGCGAACAAGTCCATCGTATTGGGATGCGGCAGAACAAAATCAGCCTGCGGAACAAATTCAACCTCCGCCGGAACGGGTGAAAGTGCTCTAAGAATAGCCTTGTCCGTCAAATGGCCTTTGCCTGTTTTGGCAAGGGAACCATAGATCAACGCCTTGAACTCATCTGCGTCTTCATTCTCTGATTTGAAGATCCCGGCCGCCTTCTCCGGCCCCATAGTATGGGAGCTGGACGGTCCGCTGCCAATTTTAAATAGCTCAGTCAACGATCTCATAGCACCCTTATCCCCTTTCTGGCTATTGCTCATTCCTCTGAAAACGTTCCTTAAGCTTCATCAGCCGCTCATGAATCCCTTCTTCATCAATAGCCATGTCAACCAATTGGTGAGTAAGCTGAAGACCCTGATTCTCTGCAAAAGCTTGTTTCCACGGGTGCGACACTATCGAATGCGTAAGATGTCTTGTAGAGCGGGGTGCCTGCATGATCATTTCTGCCAGCTCCCATGCCCGTGGAAGAAGCTGTTCACGAGGCAGGACCTCACTGACCAGACCGAGATCTAATGCCTCTTGAGCATTAATGTTCAAGCCCGTGTATGCATAGTATGCCGCTTTCTTGGTTCCCAGTATCCTTTGAAGTGCCAGGACGATTCCGTCTCCAGGCGGAACACCGCCCAGATAATGGGCATCGAAGAACGCCGTGTCTTCCGCACAGATGGTAATATCACAAAGCGTTCCCAGCTGCCAGTGTGCACCAGTGCCATTAACCGCCCCAATCGTGGGGATGTCGATGCACTGAACCATATTTTCAATCATTCTAAGTGATTCATGGTACATTTCCAGCTTCCGGCGATTCGGCCAATCCATGAATTTCGTATTCCAGACTTCAGGATTGCCGGTCTGCCATAACTCTCCTGTCCCTGTAAGAATCATGACCTCATTCTCAGGATCACGGCCAATATCTGACCATACGTGACCATATGCGGCTTGGACCGGCCAGTCGAATTGTAAAGGTCCCCCGTCAGTGTGCATACGCACTTCTAGGATGCCGCGGCGGCGGGTCATGAGGAATAAGTCCTTGTACTTCTCCGAGTATTCTTCGAGCCGGGTAGGTCCCGTCATCTTTCTATTGAACATCGTTGCCCATAAGGCGTCCCTGCATTTTCTTCAGCCGCTCCAGTGCTCCTTCTTCATCAATAGCCATGTCGTACATCTGGTGGGCAAGCTGGAATCCCTGATCGGCGACCAGAGCCTGCTTCCATGGCCGGGAGATAATGGAGTGAGACAGATGTCTCGTTGAACGCGGTGCCTGCATGATCATCTCCGCGAGCTCCCAAGCGCGTGGAAGAAGCTGCTCACGGGACAGAACTTCACTGACAATACCCAGATCCAAGGCGGTCTGACCGTTGATATTCTTACCGGTGTATGCGTAGTAGGCTGCTTTTTTGAAACCGATCATGTTCTGCAGTGTTAGCAGCATTCCATCTCCTGGAGGCGTGCCTCCCAGATAATGCGGATCGAAAAAGTCCGCGTCTTCCGTGCAAATGGTAATATCGCAGAGCGTTGCGAGTTCACAGTGCGTTCCCGGCCCGTTGACCGCCCCGATGGTCGGAATGTCAATGCAGAAGATCAGATTTTCAAGCAGTCTCAGTGATTCATGATACTGTTCGAGCTTCTTTTGCTTCGGCCAGTCCATGAATTTCGTATTCCAGACCTCAGGATCGCCAATCAGCCATTTATCCCCGGTTCCCGTAATAATCATGACTTCGTTCTCAGGGTCACGGCCAATATCTGACCAGGCATGAGACCAGGCGGTATGGGCTTCCCAATTGTGCTTGTACGAACCTCCGTCGGTGTGCAGCCGCACTTCGATGATTCCGTCACGGCGGGTCATTAACAGGAATTCCTTGTATTTCTCCGAGTACTCTTCAAATTTGGTGGGTCCAATCATACGTCTCTCTGTCATTGTAATTCCTCCTAAGTTTGGTTTTGAGCTTAACTGTTACTTTCAAGCCAATCTCTGGCAAAAGCTGCATAAGCCGCAGCCCCTCTATGAAGCACCTCATCCGAGAACATTGTCTTAGGATGGTGTACAGGGTAACTATAACCATCTTCGATATTGCCTGCATTAAGAAACACTGTGGTACTTGGCACCGCATGTGAGACAAAGGCGAAGTCTTCCGAGCCCATTAATTTGCCGCCGGGTACCAGCTCAGTTATACCAATGTAGGAACCGTCACCAAAGGTATTTGCAACCGAAACCCTCATTTGCTCATTAAGCCCGCCATCCGTTTTCACTTCAGGACAGCCTCTTGTATAGATCACTTCCACCTTGGCCTGAAAAGTTTCTCCGATCCCTGCGCTAATTTCACGGATTCGGGTCTCCACTTTATCCCGCAATAGGGTGTTAAATGTGCGCACACTGCCTTTCAATCTGGCCGTATCGGGAATCACATTGTTTGTACTTCCGCCTTCCATCACGCCGATGGTAAGTACTGCATTATCAATCGGCGAAATTTCCCGGCTGAGGATACCCTGCAGCGCCAGATGAAGATGAGCAGCCACATTTAAGGGGTCCACTGCGGCCTCGGGCATTGCGCCATGTGAGCCCCTTCCGCGGATGATGATTTCGAACCAATCCGAAGAAGCAGAGATCGCTCCACCTTCCTCAGGCACTACAAATTGTCCGATAGGAAGTGGCATTCCGGTCAACACGTGAAGCATCATGGCTGCATCCACTTTAGGATTGTCGAGAATCCCATTTTCAAGCATCATTTTTGCCCCGTGCAGCGTCTCTTCACCCGGCTGAAACATAAGCTTAACCGTCCCGCGAAGCTGCTCTTCGTTAGCCTTCAGGATCTCCGCCGCTCCCAGCAGCATGGAAGTATGCATGTCATGACCGCAAGCATGCATGTTCCCGTTCAACGACGCGTATGCAAGCTCCGTTTCCTCTGAAATCGGCAAAGCGTCCATATCTGCACGGAGAAGAACCACCTTCCCGCCATGCTGTCCGCCAATGGTAACCGTTAGCCCTGATTCCCCTACGGGAGCGGGCTTAAGCCCCATCGACTCCAACACCTCTTTTACGTAAGCAGTTGTCCTGGGCAAACTTAAATCAAGCTCCGGAATCGCATGAAGATGATGCCTGTACATGACCAATTTGTCCTGCAGCTGATGAGCCATACTCAAATCGTCTCCAGCTTCTTCAATCACAATGAACATCTCCCGTAACACAAATTGAATGAATGTAAATACAGAGTTTAAATAGCCCCCTTCATATTTATGACTTTTAATATTTTAAGACTTTTTAAGAACACTTTCATCATACTTTTGAATTTATTCGCTGTCAAGAGATTATTAGACATTTTAAGAACATCATTTCAAGGGCTGCCGGAACGTTGTAATATCACATTTATTGTGATATAACTCTTTTGATTGCATTGTCTTTTGAAAGGAATATACTATGAAAATCAAGCTGGGTATTATCACGCCGGAGAGCCATATGGATTATTTCCGCGCCATTGAAGAAGAAATGCGGCCCATATGCCAGTTCCGGTTCCTTACCATCAGCACCTTCGGACAAACAACAGACCTGTATCTGCAGAACTTAGATTCGGTGGATGGATTTGTGGTCAGCGGCAGAATGCTTTATGAGTCAATAGATAAGGATTGCCTGGATGAGAAGGTCCCTATTCACATTTTGCAGGATAATGAGAACCTTCTGTATAGAGAGCTTTTCCGGCTGCTGGTCACTGAACCAGGGCTTGATATATCAAGGATCTATGTGGATTATGCGTATGTTATTGATTCCTTCAGTGAATTCCAGCAATACCTGACTCATGAAGGGAAGCCCGTTGACAGCGGAGATCTGTTCGAACGGGTGGAGACCATGCTGGAGAACCATATCACGCTGTGGGAGGACAAGAAGATTGATCTGTCCATTACGGCGTTCGGCCACTTTGTTCCAGAGCTCCAAAAGCACGGAGTCAGATATATCTTGATCCGGCCCACTTTGGAAGATGTTAAAGAGACCCTAAGCGAGATCATCAACGAGATTACCATCCGCAAGCTTAAGAACCAGCGGGCCGTTGTCGCATACTTATCGGTCCACAATGAGCAGCCACCATCTGAAGAGCTGCTTCAAGAGCTGAAAGCCCTGGTTGGCAGGTTTCTGCATAGCGTGAATCTGGCTGACACGGCTCAAATCTCAGATGGCCATGTCAAACTATACACCACCTACGGACATTTCATGAGAATCACCTCTAACGCGCATAACTGCACCCTGCTGGAGTATCTGGAAGGATTCATAAGTGACAAGGTGAAGATCGGATGGGGCTCGGGGCACGAGTATTTTCAGGCTAACGTCAACGCCACCAAGGCCCACCGGCAGGCGGAAGCCTTTACGGGCAGCTGCAGCTTTTTTATTAACGAGGATCAGCAGGTTATCGGCCCCATGCGGAGCATGAATGTCATCCAGTTCTCTGAACAGGGGGACCCGGAAATTATCGCATTGGCCAAAAATATTGGAATAAACAACATCAATTTGCAGAAAATCATGTCCTATGCGGAAATGATGAGAACCAATAAATTATCCTCTGAGGATGTTGCCGGGTGTCTGTCCATTACCGTCAAAGGTGCAAACCGTATCCTTAACAAAATTGAAGAAAAAAAATACGTCCAAACCGTATTTGAAAAACGTGACAACAGTAAAGGCCGGCCGAAAAAATACTACGAGCTGTTGTTTCTCGACAAAGAAGGGCGTAAATTAAGCACAGAAAAATAAAGTATTAGACTGTCAATGCTTCACGGGCAGTTTAATGCAATAGTTTGTTACACTTGGTGAACCATGTTAATATTGAATTGCTTTAATTTATCCATTGAGGGAGAGCTCAATCATGATCATCAAATTCATTCGTTTAAGATAATGATAGGTGCAGCTGACATAGCCCAGCTTTTTAATTAAAAGTCCTGGGTTTATTTGTCTGCACCTTTTTTCATTCATCATTTACGAATGGAAGGGTGATTTTTGTGTTTATTAAAAGGAAAAGAGTAATCAGCGCTGAGAGAATCGAGAAATTTCAGGAGATATTTATCTGCCCGCTATGTAAAAAACAGATGCAACTGGTCGATTTGAAAAGTTTAGTGTGTGAAAATCAGCATTGTTTTGATATAGCCAAGTGTGGATATCTCAACCTATCCTCTCGGGCCAGCAATACTAAATATGATCAGAAGATATTTGATAACCGAAGAGCGGTCAGCCAAAGCGGTTTATTTAATCCTTTACACGCTGTGATAAGTGAAATTATGATGAGTGAACTTCAGAGCGATGAACCTTTGAGTATACTGGATGCAGGTTGTGGAGAAGGCTCACATTTAAATCGTATACAAGTAGAAATGCAAAAGAAAAAATCAAATCCTCTCTTGGCTGTAGGAATCGATATTTCAAAAGAAGGAATTAGTTCTGCAGCAGCTGAATATTCAAATGCGATATGGTGTGTCGCGGACATTGCAAACTGTCCATTTGCAAATCAGCAGTTTAATTACATTGTTAATATCCTTTCTCCGGCAAATTATTCGGAATTCAAGAGAATGATTATGGATCAAGGTATGGTAATTAAAGTTGTTCCTGAACAGGATCACTTAAAAGAAATAAGAGAAGTTTTGCATGAGGGGTCAAATAAACAGGTTTATTCTAATGGACCTATAATCAATTATTTCAATAAACAGTTCAAGCTGCTAGACATTGTAAGCATTCGATATCCAGCAAGTCTGAATGAGTCCTTAATTGATCCGTTGCTCGGTATGACGCCTTTATCTTGGGGGGTGTCCAGTTATCGTAAAAAGAAAATCCAAAAGATGAATCTGAAACAAGTCACTATGGACTTCAAAATCTTGATTGGTAAAAAACAATAACGTAAAATTTCATTAAACGGGAAACGTTAGCTGAACGACTACAGCGGCAGTCTAAGACTTTGTTTATCAAGTCTTAGACTGCCGCTGCTTTTATTTTCACCGAACAGCTGGATTTATCAAGTCAAATCCCTTCCTGGCCGGACGACCAATTCTGCACATGCTGCAGGAACCGCCTCGTTGCAGGAGAAGCATATTTCATCGACTTGACCGCAATGCCAAGAGAACGGAAGCTGCGCTCCTCCAGCTCCAGCATCGCCACATGCTCATGCTGGAACCGGGTGACCAGCTCCGGGAGGATGCTGATGCCCAGGCCTTTTTCAACCATTGCGATTATGGCATAGTCATCCCCTGCCGAGAACTTGATGTTCGGCTTAATTCCCGCCTTCTCCAGCACCCGCTGCACATCATAGTCCGAGCCGGGCCTCGGAATGATGAAATCCTCGTAGGCGATCTGGGCCAGCGGCATATACGGGGCTGTGCTCAGCGGGTGGTCCAGGGGAAGAATCGCCAGCATCCGGTCCTGCTTAAGCGGAAACACCTCGAATTTCTCCCGGGTAGGCAGCGAGAGGAAGCCGCAATCAGCCACTCCGGCCTCAATCCACTGCTCAATCTCGAGATACCCTCCCTCCATCAGCTTGAACTCAATGTAAGGGTACTCTTTGCGGAACTGTTTGATCATGTCCGGCAGCCAGTGAACGGATACGCTTGTGAAGGTGCCTATCGTAATTGTCCCTGTCTCCAGACCGTGAATATCTGCGACCTGCTGCTTCAGCTGTTCATTCCAGTTAAGGATTTCACGGATTGGCTGGAGCACCTGCTCCCCGTTCACCGTCAGCTTCACACCGGAACGATTCCGCACCAGCAGCGGGAAGCCGAATTCGTTCTCCAGACTGCTGATCGTATGGCTGATGCCGGATTGGGTGAAGCCCAGCACTTCGGCGGCTTTGGTCAGACTGCCCAATTCTACTACTTTGAGGAACACTTCATACTTGATCAGACTCATGCCTGAACCTCCGCTCATTACATGAGATATACTCATGTATCCTATGATAAACATTCAGTTACCTTATGTATTCGAGCGTATTATACTATACTCACTTGAAATAAAGAAGGATGATGGATGAATGAAGCCGCTAAAGGCCGAGCTGATGCTCATGGCAGTAACCCTGTTCTGGGGTTCCTCCTACCTGTTCATGAAGATGGGACTTGGCACACTGGGAGAATTCAATCTGATTGCACTGCGTTTCGGGCTTGCTTTTGTACTGGCGGCTCTGCTGTTCCGTAAACGGCTGCGCAGCGTGGATGCCAGAACAATGAAATACGGGGCCTTGCTCGGCTTTCTGCTGCTTGGGGTGTTTACCTGTATTACCTTTGGACTGAAGACCACTACGACCTCGAATGCCGGGTTCCTGGTCGCCTTGACCGTTGTGTTTGTCCCCTTGCTGGAGGTTCTGATCTTCAAAAAAAGAGTCGCACCCCCGCAGATCTTCGGTGCGACCCTCGCTATTTGCGGCATCGGGCTGCTCACCCTGAACGGCTCGCTGCAGGTCCGGCCCGGCGATCTCCTCTGCATTCTGTCCGCTGTATTCTACGCTGTACAGATTCTTGTGACAGGCCGGGCTGTTGAGTCCAGTGACTCGCTGAACATCGGCATCCTGCAGCTGGGCTTCGCCGGAGGGTATGCCTTCATTCTGTCGGCTATCTTCGAGACCCCTTCGCTGCCGTCCACCCTTCCGGGCTGGACCGCGATTCTGGCCCTGGGGATCTTTTGCAGCGCCTGCGGCTTCATCCTGCAGCCTGTTGCCCAGAAGTACACAACACCGACACGTACAGGTCTGATCTTCGCCCTGGAGCCGGTATTTGCTGCCTTCTTCGGTTACTGGTTCGTACATGAGCAGCTCTCGCTTCAGGGCTATGCCGGTGCGGCTCTTGTACTGCTGGGTATTCTAGCCTCCGAGCTGCTCGGCAGAATCCATATCGCCCCGCCTGCAAGAATGCTCAAGAAACGGCGGGCTGGCTTATAATGGTGTGCAACCTATACATTCTAGAGTAAAGGGCTGGTACAACCCAGCCCCTCCTCATCAAACCGTACGTGAGGTTTTCCCTCATACGGCTTTCCGATGTTTGTCATTCATGGGCATGCAGATTACAATAGCGTTTTTAGTCCACACTTATTGACCATATACTTGACCTCCGGGAATGAACTCATCCATCTCCTCCGTTGTCTCTTCTTCGCATACCACCGCGTAAATCGCTGCAGGATATACCAATCCAGCTTGGCTAATCTCTTTTGGCTGTAGTTCGTGTAGTAATAATTTCTCCATCCCTGTATCTTTGGATTGAGCCATTCCACGTGTTCCACGAACGATTTCCAGCGCATGCCGGGCGGTGCTAATCGGTCTTTGACCACGCCTCGGATACGTTCCTCTGCCTTCTTCGTTAGCCACTGCTGGGTGGTATAGTACACCTTCCCTTGAGAAGTTTCTGCTTTCGTTTTTCGGTGGTGCATTCCTAAGAAGTCGAAGCCTTCGTCTCCTGTCCACAGACCTACAATGCGGGTTTTGGTCGGATGCAGCGTGAGTTCTAGACGTTCCATAATGGTGCGGATGAGTTCATACGCATGTTCTGCATCCTTTTTGGTTTTACAGACCACGACGAAGTCGTCTGCATACCTCGTCAGTTCTCCCAGTCCACTTCCGTGTTTTTCCCATAACCGGTCAAAGTAGTTCAAATAGATATTCGCCAGCAGTGGCGAGATGACACCACCTTGGGGTGTCCCTAGATCGGAGCGCCGTACCTTTCCTTCTTCCATTATTCCCGCATGAAGCCACTTCCGTATGAGCTTCAGAATCCGTCTGTCATTGATACGCATCTGTACCAATTTCATGAGTTTCTCTTGATTGATATGGTCGAAGTAACCTTGGATATCGACGTCGACTACCCAATTTCCTTTGCGGTTGCAGGCTTTCCGGATTCGCTCCAGCGCTCCTTTGGCACTTCGTTTTGGACGAAATCCGAAGGAGACTTCTTTAAAATCGGCTTCAAAGATGGGTTCAATCACCAGTTTGGTTGCCATTTGTAAGACACGGTCCCGTACGGTAGGGATGCCTAGCGGTCTTGGCTTCCCATCTTTCTTCGGGATATAGTGCCGCCGAACCGGCTGCGGATGGTAGCTGCCTTCTTTCAATTCTTGCTCACAGCTTTTGAGAAATCTCGTCACTCCTTGTTTCTCGATTTCAGCGAGCGTTACGGCATCCACTCCCGCAGCTCCCTTATTCGCTTTCACCCGTTTCCAGGCTTCGCATAGCACATCCCACCGGTAGACTTTGTCGTACAAGGCGTGGAATTTACGCTTGTTGTTCTCCTTGGCCGCATGACCTAGCTTTTCTTGGAGTTCTTGAACTTTTTCCTTGGGTGTCGTTAGCCGTTTGGCATTCACTCACTCGTACCTCCTCCAAAAGCGTAAACAAAGCAGGGCTCCTTCCCTCCCTAAGGTTATGTTGTCCTTAGGTTCTTCGGTACTACGAGCCCCTCGGACTCCCTTCCCACAGACGGTTCACTTCGTCTTCTGGACTTATAGAGCGCCTCTTTACGGGTTCCTAAAAAAAAAATTCCGTGTGGGGGAGGGTCTCCCCAGTTCACTGCATTATCTTTCAATCCATGCCGTTCCCTATACGCCGGAGGGTTCTTCACTGTTGTTCCAAGTTCTGCACAGCTTCCTTGGCCTTCGTCCATAATAGCGGGACTCGGCTCCCTCTGTTCCCCTTTGCAGGGCCTTTTTGACGACGCGGCAGGATTCACTTGATGTTGCGGCCTGAATTGTTGCTCGCCCGGTCTCTGACCAGTACTTTTGTCGATGCGCTTTTACACACAGATTTCGCCATGTGCAAGCATCCTAGCTACAAAGGTAGCTTGGTCCCTCCTTTGGTTGGACTTTCACCAACTAGATAATGCGTGCCTCTGGGCACGCCTATTTGCAAAAAGGGCTGTCCCAAACGCCATGAAATGGCTGCTTGGGGCAGCCCCTTTGCTTTTGAGTAAGATCGACCTAAGCCCTTGGGTGGACGCTGCGTCCAACTGCCTCCCAAAATAAAATTTGCCTTAAAGTGCACTTTAAGGTTTAGGATGAGGAAGAACCAGCCGATTCCGCCCTGAAAATAACCGATAAGGAGTGATCCGGCCAATGGCATTCACGATCAAAGAAGCTTCAGAGCGGCTGGGTTGCCAGGCTCATACGATTCGCTTTTACGAGAAAGAGGGATTGCTCCCTTATATTAAGCGGGATAAGAACGGGAACCGGCTGTTCGAACAAGATCACCTGGATTGGATACAGTTGATGACATGTTTCCGGGCGACAGGGATGAAGCTGTCCTTGCTGAAGGAGATGGTGAATCTTGCGCTGGATGGTGATTCTACGATTCCACAGCGCAAAGCGATCTTGAACCAGTACAAGGAAGATCTATTCCGCCGCCAGAACGAATTGGCCGAAGCGCTAGATGCCGTCAATAACAAGCTGTCGATATACGAAGACATCGAGAAAGGGAGAATCCCTTCCGAGAGCCAGTTGTTAATCAAGCTGGAGGAGTCAGAGCGGCAACAAACACAGAAGGAGGGATTAACAAATGCAGCAAAGAACCTTGGGCAATAGCAATATCCTCGTCTCTTCGATCGGACTGGGAATTATGGGAATGTCCCCAGGCGTTTACGGGGAGACGAACGACGACCAGTCGATCCAAACCATCCATCGTGCTCTGGACATAGGCGTCGCGATGTTCGATACTGCAGATGTGTACGGGAACGGACATAACGAACAGCTGCTCGGCCGTGCTCTTCAAGGGCGCCGCGGGCAAGCCATTATCGCCACCAAGTTCTCGTACACTCCCAATTACGGGAGCATCAGTGGCCATCCTGATTACGTGAAGACAGCGGTGGAGGATAGCCTTCGGCGTTTGAATACGGATTATATTGATCTTTACTACCAACACCGCGTCGATCCACAAATCCCGATAGAGGAGACGGTCGGAGCGATGGCAGACTTGGTTAAGGCAGGCAAAGTCCGGGCGCTCGGCCTGTCCGAGGCTTCCGCTTCCACCATTCGCCGCGCTCATGCCGTGTACCCGATCTCTGTGCTAGAGAGCGAGTATTCGCTCTGGAGCCGTGACATCGAAGAGGAGATCCTTCCGGCCGTAAGAGAGCTGGGGATTACTCATGTGGCCTACAGTCCACTGAGCAGGGGCTTTATCTCCGGCGAGCTTCGCACTTTCGAGGATCTTGCCGCAGACGATCTTCGCAGATGGATGCCGCGGTTCCAAGGAGACAACTTCCGGAAGAACATTGAAGTTGTTGACAAGATTCAGGAGATCGCAATGGAGAAGAACTGTACCCCCTCCCAATTGGCCATTGCCTGGACGATTGCTGGCGGGGCGCTGCCTATCCCGGGTACGAAGCGTATCCAGTACCTGGAGGAAAATGCGGCCGCGGTGGATATCCTTCTCACGAAGGAGGACCTCGAACGAATCGATCAGGTCAGCCCCAAGAATGCCGTTCACGGCACACGTTATATGAAAGAACAGATGACGCTGCTGGGCGGCTAGACTAGAAGCAGAAGCAAGCAGCAAGGAGCAACAAGTGGAAATGGCATTGCCGTCCTTTTATAATGTAGGAACCTCTGCGTTCCAGAGAACTCGTATGGCTACCTCCACTGTACCCATCTGCCCATTTCCGGGGCATCCGGCCTACGAACTAGCACATTGTATTCGGTTTTCTGTGAAAATACGTCTGGCACTGCGATAAACGCACGGCCTACGCGGCGTACCCAGTCCAATTGTGTTCGGTTTTCCGATTACATTTGGCTTACGTGGCGTACCCAATCCAATTGTGTTCGGTTTTCCGATTACATTCGGCTTAAGCCGCGCACCCAGTCCAAATGTATTCGGTTTTCCGATTACATTTGGCTTACGCGGCGCTACCAGTCCAAATGTATTCGGTTTTCCGATTACATTTGGCTTACGTGGCGTACCCAGTCCAATTGTGTTCGGTTTTCCGATTACATTCGGCTTAAGCCGCGCACCCAGTCCAAATGTATTCGGTTTTCCGATTACATTCGGCTTAGCCGCGCACCCAGTCCAAATGTATTCGGTTTTCCGATTACATTTGGCTTACGCGGCGCTACCAGTCCAAATGTATTCGGTTTTCCGATTACATTTGGCTTACGTGGCGTATCCAGTCCAATTGTGTTCGGTTTTCCGTTAAAATATGTTAAATAAATGAAAAGACGATGTTCTGTTTTTTAGCCACGCTGCTCATTTTCATGCTGGAGTTGTGCCTTGAAAGACATGTTTGTTTTCGCATACATCCCGTCACGCACCCTCGCACCAGCACATTGCATTCGGTTTTCGCATACACTCTGGGCTCCCCATTTACTCATGCGGCCTCAGAATCATTCAATGAGCACTTCTCCTCACCCTATGCCTCCTTATCTACATCTGACGGATAATATAATTTCCTATACAACAAAAAAACAGCGACTCCCATCACGGGAGAATCGCTGCTTTTTTAACTATTGAACTTGAAAAATATAAAGACAGGGAAAAGTGACGGAGGAGAATTTTGGCACTATAGGAGCGGTAGCGTCCACCTGAAAGCTTTCTGTAGGAAAGCTCGCATCGGAAGCATCAGCTGTCGCCGGAGGGCCAATCATTCTCTGGAGTCACGGCTTAATGTCCCATCATCATAGCTGCATCCGTCTGCGGTTCTTCCGGGGAAGGCGCAGCACCGGCCGTCTTCGGACGGCGCAGAATCAGGCTGAGGACCACTCCGGCCACGGCGATGCAGGCGGAGAGGAAGAACACATCATCGAAGCCCTGCACGGCAGCGGCAAGAGGATTGCTTCCGGCAGCCATCTCACCCATATGCACAGCAATCTGGCTGGTCAGGTACCCGGTCATGCCGGCAACAGCGAACGATACGACGACCTGCTGGGCTGCGGCAGTAAGTGGTGTAACCCGGCCTACCCATTCACGCGGCGCAGAGTTCAAGACATGGGTATTGACCGGCATCATCGACAGACCCATTCCCAGGCCCATCATGACCAGCGACAGCATAATAACCGGAAGACTGGTGTCTACGGTCACCCCGGACAGCAGGAACAGTGCAGTCGAAATAATACTGAGACCTACGAATACCAGCGGGCGGGCGCCGATCCGGTCAAACAGCCGGCCGCCCAGCGGCATCCCTACTCCGGAAGCGAGGGCCTGAGGAAGCAGGATAAGTCCTGTCTCCAGCGGTGTATAGTTACGGATCTGCTGAAGATACAGAGGAACGAACAGCATGGAACCGAACAAGGCAGCCTGTGTGACCCAGGATAGAATAATCCCGCGTGTGAAGTCCGAGGAACGGAAGACCCGCAGCTCCAGCAGCGGATGCTTCTGCAGCAGTTCAGCAATGACAAACAGCACCAGTGCCACACCGCCGACCGACAATCCGACAATCGCTCCGGTAGAAGTCCAACTCTCCCCGCCGCCCTGATTGACACCATAGGCCAGCATGGAGAACGCCACCGGGGCCAAAATAATCCCGAAGATATCCAGGTGGGCTCTCCCCTTCTTCTCGGTAACCGGCAAGTATTTGATCCCAATGATAATCCCTACGATACCAATTGGCAGGTTAATGAGGAAAATCCAGTGCCAGCTTACATACTCCACCAGCCAGCCCGAGAGGATCGGTCCAAGAGCCGGAGCCAGCAGCATAGGAATCCCTAGCAGCCCCATGATAGAACCTCTGCGCTCTGCCGGTGCGAGTCTGAAGACCATAGCCATCCCTATCGGAGCTACCATCCCGCCGCCTAGGCCCTGAATGACCCGGAAAAGAACCAGCTGCGCTGAAGTCTGGGCCACAGAGCATAACACTGAACCCAGCACAAACATAGCAATTGTTGTGAGGAATACCTGCTTGGAACCAAACCGGTCCGTCATATAGCCGGCCAGCGGAATCACTGCAGCGAGTGCCAGCGTATAGCCGGTAATCGCCCATTGGACCGTCTTCAGATCCGTATTGAAATATTGCACCAGATTCGGAACCGCCACATTAACCGCTGTACTGTCCAGAATAACCATAATCATGCCAACAATAATGGCCATCAGCGGCGGCAGTATAGCTTTCAGTGAGAACGGCGCTTCAACCGCAGCGCTGTTTCCTTGATTTATAGGTTTTGACATTCTCTTGACCACTCTTTTCTCTGTGTAATCATTTAGTTGTACTTATGAAAATAAAGCTCAAACAATCCGTCAATCTGCACCTCCAGCGGAGCAAGCTTGAAGATCTGCTGAAGATCCTCCCGCTCCTCCGGCAGGCTGGTAACCATAATGACCGGAAATACGATCGCCCCGTAGATCTGCATCACCATCATCATGAGCTTATCGCGGTCCTGTTCTCCGGTGATCTCCGCGAGTGCATCAACCATCCGTTCAATCCGCATCAGCTTGGAGTACTTGGCATATTCATCATGGGAGCCCATAATATGATGTCTCTGATCAAGCATCTGCCGGGCCATTCCGGGATAGCGGCTGAGATTCATAATGTATCGCGTGAAAAACAGCTTCAAGCGCTCCTTCGGCGGTAGCCCCGTATCCTCCAGAGCCTTGAAGGCATCATCAAAGGTTGCCACGAGCTGCTTCACAGCATCGCCAAACAGCTTATCCTTGGAGCCGTAGTAATAATTCACCAGTGCCAGATTGGTCTCCGCACGTGCAGCGATGCTGCGCAGAGTAATACAGCGGAATCCCTCCTCCCGGATCAATGCTACTGTTGCATCGAGGATAATCTGCTTCGTATCTTTATCTGAAGAATCGGCCTTATTGTCCGTTTTAACCATAATGCAGTGGGTCGCCCTCCTCGGTCACAGAATCCTAATCATTGATTTAAACAACGTTTAATCAGAATTTAAAATTACTCTCTTTCCCGGGCTCTGTCAACACAAATTTAAAGGGAGTATCTACAGCCATTGCAAGCTGTAAGATCCTCCCTTTATAACGTTATCTAGGATTGCACCGGGTTAGCCGCTGCTTCAACCGCCTGAACCGGCGAGAGCGTCAGCTTCGTAATCTTACCCGATGTGTCCAATTCCAGTGTCAGTACCGCTTCCGTCTTGCTGAATGACAACACACTTACTATAGTTGTAGCTCCGTCCCGCTGTGTACTTTCAGTGGATTTCACTCCAAGGTAACTGCCTGCAGGCAGGTCGATTCCTGCCCAACTCTGCTGAAGTACCGGAAGTGACAACGACTCCGTCTCCTTGGCGAAATACCGCTCACGCAGCGCCTGATAGTTACCGGCAGCAAGCAGACCCGATACGGCACCTGACATCACTTCCGGCGAGTAGACTTCAACCTGGCCCGTTGCCGATTGATAAGACGTCACCAGCCCGATTGCTGCAAAAAAAGACAGCGGCGCGTACGCCCGTTTTTGTTTTAGCTCAAAGCCGCCTGTATACGGTACTTTGTTCTTGCCGTTCAGCACAAGCTCCTGCCCGGATAGTCTGAACTGGATGCTCTCCTGGAACCGTTCCAGCAGGAACGTCCCTGTAGCTCCAGTGAAGGTAACCTTATACTTCAGGGCTTCCACCGTCTCCCGCAGCGGAAGCATGACGTCCGGTCCATCGGTATAAGCCGATGCTCCGACCGTCTGCAATTCTTGTCCGTTTACGATGATCCTCATGCTGCTGGCGGCATTCACGTTATAGCTGGTCAATACACCTGTTCCTGCTGCAAATAACATTACACTTAGGAATACGGCTGCGATTTTTTTGAACAAATCGATTCCACCTTTCCTGTATTAGAATATTATGCACGCATACTTCAGAGATTAACCTTACCTTACCTATTACCCGTTCAACACCACTTTGGAAACGTTTCACTCCACATTGAAGTTAAAATATTGCTGCGGGTAAGCCTCCTTGATCAGGGTGAAATGCCACCACTCCTTGGCATACGGCTTGAAGCCTTGCTTCGTCATCGCATCCTTGAGAATTTTGCGGTTGGCGTGCTGGGTGCTGCTGATGAGCGTAGTATTATAGTAAGAAATTTCACCGAAAAAATCATACGGGCTGCCCATATCCACCAGCGCCCCCGTTGTTTGGTCAGCCAGGGTCAGGTCGATGGTACTGCCCCGCGAATGCCCTGACTTCTTGGAGATGAACCCCAGCTTGAACAGGTTGCGCTTGTCCAGCTTGGGATAATATTGCTGCTTCATCTTGATATCCGATGCGTCCTGCGACCAGCGTACGAAGTGATTGACCGCTTTTTGCGGACGGTAGGCATCATAGATTCTCAGGATATAGCCTTGGCGCTCCAGATCTTCACTGACCTTCTTCAGCGCATTGGCTGCCTTCTTCGACATAATCGCCAGCGGAGCCTTATACCCGTCAATCCGTGTCCCGATAAAATTATTCTCGCTATAATAGCGGATCTCATACTGTGCCGTTGGAATCACCTCATCCAGATACACAAATCCGCCGGGAAGGTTATTCTTCTTCACAACCGGACTCTGTGCCGGGGCTGCTGAGGTATTCTGAATCTGTGGTACTGCCGTAATTCTTGCTTCGGCTTTGGGTGCAAACAGCACCGTTCCGCCCAAGATCAGCGCACATGAGATGAGAGCCAGCCTTCTGCCAGCCATGTGCAGCTTCTTCACTTGTCGATCGCCTCCCCTGTTTTTATCCGTAGTCTTACCCCTTCAGTATACGTGTACGAAACAGTAAGCGTCCAGAGTTTTGACATGGCTTGTGATGCAGGGAGCATATCCTTCCGGCGGTATACTGCCATCAGCAATCCGACAGCGGCGAATTCAATCAAGACATGCTGGCCGTAGCTCAGGAACGGGAACGGTATGGATGTAAGCGGCACTCTGCCGCTGAGAATGGAGAGGCCGTACACTAAGCGGATGGAGATCATCAGTGCCAGTCCAATAATCAGCATCCGCCCATAAGTATCGCTTACCGCGCGGGCATAGGAGATCATTTTCAGAACAAACCAGCCGACTACAGCCAGAATCAGCAGACCACCCGCCCAGCCGAAGCATTGAATAAGATACGCCGGGAACAAGTCTGTATACGCATAAGGAATTACATCTCCATTATAACCATACCCCTGTCCTCTCCAGCCTGCAGAATGGATGACATTCACAATCGTACGATTCATATAACCGGTTGTGTCCGGTCTTAGATTATAATTAATGGCTCCGATCAGCCGTTCCCGAAGAATGGGATCACTCCAAACATAGATTCTTCCTGAAAATAAAGATACAGCGGCAATTAATATTCCTGTCACCCAGCGCCGGGATACCCACACATACATGGTCAGCGAAACGACCCCATAGATAATCAGCTCCGGAAAAGAACGGATCATAGCATAAATCACTGCAGGCAACAGCAGCAACGATAACTTCAATAGCTCTCTCACGCGAATGTTATAGCCTTGCAGGAAATCGGGACGGGTGAATATCCCGGCCAGAGCAACAACAAATACATACGGACTATACCCGATAAGGTCTATATAAAATCCCAAAGCCCCAACAAAGCGCCTCGACCCATTTATCATTACAGGCATGAGCAGGACGCTGAGAGCGATAGTCATTAGAGCAGCAAGATAAATACTTGTTGATGCTTTTTGCAGCCGCTTAAAGTTAATGAAGTATGCTCCTGTCATAAGGCACATCCCGATAATAATAATGATAAGTTGGCGCTGCATAGGCACGAACTGATTGCGTTCAAAGTAACCTCCTGCTTCAATAGACCCCATCCCCAGCAGACTCACCGCTGACAACAACAGTACGCCTGCAAGCAGCCCCCAGGGAATGCGCGGCTTGTGAATGTGATGCAGATCCTTTCCGATAACCTGCGGGTCGCCCATTTGTGCGATAGCGTACTCCTGAGCTTCTGCCTCGGAAGCACCAAGCTGCATCCGCTCCGCCACCAGGTCTGCATAATGCCCGCTTAACTCATCCCGGATCTCAATGTGCATCTCTTTCGCCCTGATCTCAGCACATACCTTGTCCAAATAGTTGTCGAGCTTCTGCTTGCCTTGCTCCGTCATGCGTTTCCCTCCCCCAGAACTGTATCCACGGCCCCTTTAAACAGCTTCCATTCGGCTTTTTTCTCTTGGAGCTTGTGCTTGCCTTCCTCCAGCAGACGATAGTACTTGCGCTTGCGCCCGTCTACCTCCATCCAATAGGCCTCCACCCAGCGTTCGCTCTCCATCGCGTGGAGAATCGGGTAGAGCGTACCCTCCTTAAGGGAAAATACCCCTTGAGAGCGCTGCTCCAGCTCCTTAATCAGCTCATAGCCGTACAGCGGCTTATCAAGCAGCAAGGTGAGAATCAATGTACCTGTGCTGCCCTTCAGCATTTCTTTGCTGACTTTCATCGGTTGGCCCCCCGTTTCCTTAGTCTCACATCAATACCTCGTTAATCTATGCTTACTATACTTTAATTTCCATAATAAATCCAGTATTGGCACACTAAAAAAGCACACCCGGTATACGGATGTGCTTCCACTTCAAACTCAAGCTTAGTGCATAGGAGCTTGAGACTTATGAGAAACAATAACACGCTTAAGGAAGAAGGCAATCACCAGACCTGCGATAGCCATGACCATGCCGAAGATGAAGGCGTTCTGCACGCCGTGGGTAAAGGCCGCACCCATATTCAGCGGATCAGCAGGATCGGCTACCGTTTTCATGTAGCTTTTGGAGCCCGAGGTCATAATGCTTACAGCCAGTGCGGTACCAATCGCTCCGGCAACCTGCTGCAACGTGTTCATAATAGCTGTTCCGTCCGGATAGTATTCCAGGGGAAGCTGATTGATTCCGTTGGTCTGGGCAGGCATCATAATCATTGAGATTCCGATCATGAGCACACTGTGAAGCACGATCACGAAGATCACGGTAGAAGTAGCTGTGATGCTGGAGAAGAACCACAGAGAGACTGCTACGAGTACAAGTCCAGGAATAACAAGCCATTTCGGACCGTATTTATCGAAGAGACGCCCCATGACCGGTGACATCAGTCCGTTGATAATCCCGCCCGGCAGCAGCAATAATCCTGCCTTAAAGGCTGTATACCCTTGTCCCTGCTGCAGATACATCGGAAGAATCAGCATCGAGGACAGAATGACCATCATACAGATGAAGACCATCAGGACTCCGACCACGAACATCGGGAATTTGAAGGCGCGCAGATTAATCATCGGCTGCTTCATCGTCAACTGGCGGATACAGAACAGAATAAGTGCGATCACACCGATGGCAATGGCGATAATCACCTTTGAGCTTCCCCAGCCTTCCGACTCACCGGCGCTGCTGAATCCATACACAATGCCGCCGAAGCCGAACGAGGATAAAATAATCGACAGGATATCAATCTTCGGCTTCGTCACTTCAGTGACATTCTGCATGAAGAGGATCCCGCTGATCAGAGCGATTACCAGGAAGGGGAGGGCCAGCCAGAAGATCCAGTGCCAGCTCAGACTCTCAATCAGCAGTCCGGCAATGGTAGGGCCGATCGCGGGAGCCACCATAATGACCAGTCCGATCAGTCCCATCGCCGCTCCTCTCCGCTCCGCAGGAATAATGATCAGAATTGTGTTGAACATCAGGGGCAGGAGAAGTGCGGTCCCCATAGCCTGAACCACTCTTGCGGTCAGCAGAAACTCGAAATTCGGCGCCATCCCGGCCAGGATGGTTCCCGCAATGGAGAAGCACAGTGCAGCAATGAATAGCTGTCTTGTCGTGAACCACTGCAGCAGCAGCCCGGAGATCGGAACCAGAATGCCCAGCGTAAGCAGATAAGCGGTAGTCAGCCATTGTGCGGTTGACGGGGTAATTTGCAGGACATTCATAAGATCACTTAAGGCTACATTTAGGGCTGTCTCACTGAACATGCCGATGAAGCCGGCAATCAGCAGGGAGATCAGAATAGGTAAAGTCTTGAATTGTCGGGGTTCAGTTGGCCCCTTGCCAGTCATAGTTGCGTTCACTCTCGTATCCTCCTGATTATCTGTTATCTCTCTCTATTACTTGCGGTATTGCAGTTAAGCCAGTATTGCCGGAATGCTCTCTACAGCCGCAATCAGCGGCTGGATACTTCGGCAGGTCAGCGCCTGCAGCAGAGCCCCTTCGTACAATGAGACTACTACGGAAGCTTTGCGTACTGCGGCTTCTTCCTCTACCCCCTCCTGGATCAGCCGCTGCGCGATCACATCCTGCCAATCCCTGAAAACACATTGGCACGCGGTGCGCAGCTCATGACTAACACAGGAGGTCTCCACAGCTACCCAGAAGCTGAACGGAACCAGTCCTTCGAATGAGGATTCTTCAGCTTCAGCAGCCAAGGACAGAATGAAATTCTGCACAGCCTGAGCCGGTGTGTCCTCACTCTCCATATAATGGCGCAACAAATGGGTTACCTCTTCGCTGGTCCGGTTAATGCAGGTCAGTGCCAGCTCCTCTTTACCTTGGGGAAAATAATAATACAATGATCCCTTGGGCGATTCGCTGTCCCTGATAATCTGATTAAGTCCGGTAGCATGATAACCCTGTGTAAAAAACAACCTCGAAGCCGTATCCACAATAGCTTCGCGTGCGTTGTGCTTGCTTGACAAGCTGGACACTTCCTTATCCTGACGATTGTACTTTTATAACAATTGGTCTACATAATAAAACCACAATTCGGCTCTTGCTGTCAATGGATAATAATTTCAAATTTAAACAAAATCATACGGGATATGAATTGCCAGGGATGAATTCAAGCGCTATAATTTAATTAAATGTATTATTCCAATATGAAAGGTATGATATTAATGAATAAGGTGTCTTCAGCGCAGGGAATTCCCAGACCGTTAGTGAAGATCAACCAGGCTTTTATCGTAATTTCTGTATTGGTGGCCTTGTTCACAGGAATTTACTGGATTCTTGCCTTCCCGCTCGCTGCCGGACTGTCAGGCCTCTTGTTCGGTTACAATCCCGTAATCAGGCTGGCAAGTCCATTGCTGACCAAGGAACGCTCTGCTTATGTACTTGAAGATCCGCACCAGCAGCAGTTCAACCAGAAGATTGCCGTCTTCTGCCTGGCAGCCGGATTAATCAGCTTCCTTGCGGGCTGGACGATAGCAGGATACATCTTCACCATCATGGTCGCGGTCGCGGCAACGGTTGCCATTCTCGGATTCTGCATCGGCTGCTTCATTCATTATCAGTGGAGAATGTACAGCTACAGACGCAAACAGGCGACGCTCCACAAATAATCCGGTTGTTATGCTGCTCCCGTTCCCGCATTGCCACAGAACAGGCCAGCCGGACCTTACAGCAGAACGAAGCTGTTAAGGCATGGCTGGCCTGAATATGCTCTTCTTCACATTCTCCGTGCTTACTTCAGCACCTCATCCGCAAGGATCTGTTCCACAATGGAAGCAAAGCTCTGGCCTGCGCCCCAATCCATCTTAAGGATCAGCCCTTGGGAGGCTCCCGCCGGAATCATTCGTACGTTGCTAACCCCCTGCAAATTATCCACAATGATTACAAGCGCCGCCTGATTGCGGGACCGGAAGTAATAACGTTCATAGATCAGTGTCCCGATCATCCGGCCATCGCCGATATCATTGAGTTCCTCATACAAAAGCTCCGATTGCTGGGTCATCCCCTCTTTGATCCGCCTAAGCGTCTCATTAGGCTGCAATCTGACATTCAATTGATAAGACTCTCCCATGCGCTTCCCCTCCCCTAGATCTTATTACCCGTCTATGGCCTATCCGTCTCAGCGGTCTTCGCCTGCCACATTCCAGCGGTGACGGAACTTCTCCAGGCGCGGATGAACCTGGACCGGCGGTTCGGAGAGCAGCAGGCGCAGCTTGACGATCCACTCCTCGAAGGAAGAGAAAGAGGCGATCAGATTAGCCATCTCCGGAGTCATATAGAGAAAATAAGGGGCAGGATAGATGTCGCTGATATGCCGTAGTGCTGAATCCAGCGGCGTATACTTCTTCCGTTTTCCTTCGAGGCTCTCTACGGTAATGAAGGACTGTCCCTGCTCTCTTTTCCACTCATGCAGCCGGTCCTCCCGCTTATACCAGGCCTTCACGGGCTCTTTGGTCATCCGCCGGACAGTTTCTTCATGCAGCGGGTAGAGCACCAGCTTCGTGAATTTGCGCTCCATCGCTGTCTCAGCAGCCTTAAGCAAATCCATGTCCGATATATGCTCGAAGGAGTCATAGAAGATCAGCGTTCCTTTGCGTTCGTTAGCGGGCGGTTCATACCCATAAGGCACATGCTGAATGTCTCGTTTCATCATTACCCTCCTGTGTCTTCATTATCTACAGCATATCATGCTACCCGGGATCGCGTACAATTCCCGGGTAGACCGATATTCTGGTATGCCGCACAAAAAAGCAGCGGAGCCTGAATCGGCAAACGCTGCTGTAATATCTGCAAAATGTTGAACGCTGCATGGATGGAACCCGCCGCTATAGCGCAGCAGATGAGCATCTGCTGCCGCTGCTGCTTCTTAAGGTACAGTGACCTCATCACGCCGGTTGCAGGCAGTCTCCTCCTGCTCCCGGCAGCGGCGAAGAAACACCTCGGCGAGATCCTTCGCCCGGACAACTAGAGATTGCTCGGGAAACCGGAAGTCGGTGGAACAAGCCGTCAACACATAACCCGGATCAATCGGATATTGCCTGAACCCATGATCCGGCAGCTGGTCACTCAGCAGCGACTGTTCATATTTCAAGGCGTACTGCTCAGAGAATACGGCGCGGTTCGGGACACTCAGACCGATTCCCTCCATCTTCAGATAACTCTCCTTACGCGTCCAAAGATCGTAGAAATAATGCAATTGTGCATCTGGCTGCAAGGTATGGTAATGCTCCATTTCTTCAGCAGACAGACTATACCGGGCCTGCAGCAGATCCACAGCAACCATCTTCTGAATATCGATCCCGACCCGCTGCCCTTTGCGGCTGACGATACCTGCCACCCATTTGCCCGAATGGGAGATGTTATAATCCCAAGGCTCGCGTATCCCGGACAGGCGGGGTTTGCCGAATACCCCCTGCTCGAAGCGGATTTCATCATTCCGTAAGCCCTCTATCCCCATAGCGAACATCCGCGCAAGCATTTCCCCTACCAGTGACCGGTGGACATCGTCTTCACGTTTCAGCCGGCTGCTCCTCATCCGCCGCTCCGGGGATACATAAGGCAACAGCTCAGAGACTGAAAAAGCAGTTCCGAGTGATACAGCAACAATAAGCATACACGGCGTGCCTCCTCCTTGAATCTCCCGGCTATTCCCGTTGCTCCCGGAACCAGCCCAGGGTTTCTTTGACGGCTTCCTTATACGGGGTTGGAGAATATTCGGGGAACCGTTTCATGAATTTGTTCTCATTCAGCAGCAGCGGATACTCGAATTCATAGAGCAGCTCGTGGAACTCCTTGGCTTCTTTGTCAAAAATACCGGCCAGTCTCACCGCCCAGCCCGGCAGGGCACGGCACTTCCTCGGACTGTCCGCTTCATCCTGGATGATATTCAGGAACTCTCTTCCTTCGATCGCGCCTGAGCCTGAGATATGCCATTCCCCTGCTTCTCCGCTCTCTGCCAGCAGCACCGCTGCTCTGGCCGCATCCTGGATATAGACCAGATCATGGGGCACATCCAGCTTGACCGGCCATGAGATGGTTTTGGCTTGCAGCGCTCCGTTGAAGATCGGTCCGAATACCCTGTTGGTCACATTGGGACCGTAATAGTCCGGATATCGCGGAATAACATAACGGAAGCCGCGCAGTGCGGCCTGATTCTTCAGCTTTTCCTCCAGCTCGTTACGAAGCTTGCCCTTGCGGGTCAGTGCGGCCTTGGGATGGCGTTCATCTGCCGGAAGATACTGAAATTTGCCGTATCCGTAGACATTGCCGGGAAAAACCAGCGTCTGACCGGACTGAAGCTGGCTTGTCACCCGCTCCAGCGCTTGCGGCATTACCGTATACCAGTCCTGATAAGGCACATTAAGACAGAAATAGACCGTCGAGACTCCCGCCAGTGCAGCGGCAAGACGCTTCTCGTCCTGTATATCCAGTGCAGCAATCTTCAACAGCGGACCCTTCAGCCTCTTGAGAGCCTGACTGGAACGGTGATATGACGCCGTCACCAGCTTGCCGCGCGACAGTAATTCCTGAGTGATGGACAGGCCCAGACCGCCATTGCCTCCAATTACAAGATTCATAACATGACCGGCTCCTTATCGAACGAATGAATACCTTCGGCAACCAGCTTAACGGTCCATTCAATCTGCTCGTGATTATGATTCGCAGTCATGAAGAACCGGATGCATGCCGCTTCCTCAGGGACCGCAGGATATAGAATAGGATAGACATTGATTCCTTGCTGATAGAGATATTCTGTAAGCTTAAGTGTCCGCTCGGAGCCTCCGACAATAATCGGAATAATCGGCGTGTCGCCGCTGAGTCCGGTATTCAGCCCATGCTGCTGGCAGCGCTCCAGGAACAGCCTGGAATTCTGCTGTAGCTTGCTCACAGGTGAAGGGTCCTTCTCCAGGGAACGGATCACTGCAAGTGCGGCGGCGGCATTGGCAGGAGTGATGCCTGCACTGAAGATGAAGCCGTCGGATAAATATTTCAGATATTGGATCATGGCGGCAGAGCCGGCCGCATAGCCGCCGCAGCTTGCGAAGGACTTGCTGAGGGTGCCCATAAGCAGATCCACTTCACGCGCGTCCACTCCGTGATATTCACAGATTCCCCGGCCGGTGGCTCCGATAGTGCCGATCGAATGCGCCTCGTCAATGTAGAGCATGGCCTGATGCTTCTTCTTGATCTCAATGAACTTATGCAGGTCGGGAATATCACCATCCATACTGTACACGCCTTCTATAACAATGAGCGCCCGGCGGCGGTGTCCGCGGGTACGGGTCAGAATCCTGTCCAAGGCCTCCCAGTCATTATGAGGAAAGGATACCCGCTGTGCCCCCGATAGCAGACAGCCCTGAATCAGACTATTGTGGGACAGCTCATCATGAAGCACGATATCCTCTTTGCCTACCAGCTTGGCGATTGTGGATACATTCGTTGCATGTCCGGCCGTGTAGATCAGTGCATCCTCTGTCCCGATAAAAGAAGATACCGCCGCTTCAAGCTGGCCATGCAAAGGAATCTCGCCGGAGAGCAGGCGGCTGGCGGATACAGAGGTTCCATATTCAGCTACAGCCTCCTGGACGGCGGCAATGATCTGCGGGTCACCGGCATAGCCAAGATAATTATAAGAGGAATAGTTGATATAGGGTTCCCCGCCCATCATCACGGTATCAGTATTAATCCCCTGACGAAGTCTGAAATAGGGATTAACTTCACCCGCCGATGCAATGCGCTGGCATAGATCCTGATATTCAGCGAACTGCTCCACCTTGAACTGTGGCAGCACGGACGGGGCAATCCCTTGCTCTGCTTCCTGCCGGTCAGCAGATTGGATCAGTGGAGTACCGGGTTCAGATGGAGACCCGTGCCCCTCTTCGCCGGTACCCGCAACGATTGCGATCAGCTGTCTGATCGTCAGGTCCGTGATATCCAGCGGCACAATCACTTCCCGGTCAGGATAACGTTTCTTCAGTGCTGCTTGCAGCTCCATCATCATCAGCGAATCGTATCCAAGCTCACTTTTCAGCGAATCGGTCAGCTTCAAATCTCCGGGAGGATAAGCGGCAATGGTGCTGACCAGCCGGATGACCTCTTGTTCCAGTGCAGCTTGCCCATGTGCAGCTGCCTGGAGATTCGCGGTAAAGCTGCCCTCGTTGATTGCAATACTTACCGGCCCGCTCTGACTTACAACGCCTGTGTGCTCTGTCTTCACGGAGCTGTCCGCCCCGTTAGCCAGCATGACCCGGCTTTGCAGCTCAAGAGCACTTGACTGTTTTTTGACAATCTCCAACAGCTGATCCAATAACCGTTGTTCCATAGCTGTTCATCCCCTTTTCAACATATATTCACTCTGATTATTGATGGTCTCCAGATGATGGTTCATGATATCAAGAATTTCGGAAGACAGAGCGGTCTCCGTGATTGCGGAATCCGCCTGGGCAGGCAGCACCTTGTCTTCTTCCATCCAGTACTCTCTGCGGTTGAAGCTATAGGGCGGCAATGGCGCATAGGCAGGCTGAAGCGGCGTATAATATCCCTTCCAGTCCAGCGGGATTCCGCGGTCGGCCAGCAAGGCCAGACTCCGGTGAAGCACCTCCCAGTCCTGCCCCTCTTTACCGAGACTGGCTCCCCAGACCTGATCACCGCGAATATGTCTGCGCGCCATTTTGATCAGTCCGCCGGGACCGATTTCAATGACGGCAACCTTCTCTTCAGCGAAGTAGGACAGGCAGTCATGGAACCGTACGGTCCCCCGCAGATGATCCCGCAGATAATCGGCAGATATCTCATGCCTTGGTCTGCCGTCGATATTACTGATCAGCGGAAGCTGTGCCGTGCGGAAGGTTATTCTGCCTGCTGCTTCATGGAATTCCTGCAGAATAGGCTCCATCAGTGCGGAATGAAACGCATTGGAGACCAGCAGCTGCTTGAACATCACGCTCCGGTCCGTCATCATCGCTTCAAGCTTCTGGAGCTGCTCCGGTACTCCAGAGACCACGGTCTGGTCCGGCGTATTCACAGCTGCAATAGACAACTCCAGCCCCTGTTCCTGAATCAGCTGCCGGACCGTCTCTTCCGGACACTGCACCATTGCCATGCCGCCCTGCACCGGGGTATTGCCCATCAGCCGGCCCCTCAGCTGCACCAGTCTCACCGCATCGCCAAGCTCCATCATTCCAGCCTGACAAGCGGCTGCGTATTCACCGATGCTGTGCCCTGTCACATAATCCGGCGTGATTCCGAAGCTGTTCCACAGCTTCGTGAGCGCATACTGGATCAGGAACAGGCTAAGCTGCGTGAATTCCGTCTGATGCAGCCGTTCATTAACCGACTCATCCTTGCCGTAGAGAATCTGCATCATCAGACCGGCAGTCTCCTGATCCAGATAAGAGAGGGCATGGGAGAAGGCCTGCTGGAATACCTCAGAGGTCTGCAGCAGCTCTCTGGCCATTCCCGTATACTGCGAGCCCTGTCCCCCGTATACAAAGGCTATCTTGCCCGGTATCCGGCTGACCGGCGTGCCTTCGCCTGCCTTCAGTCTGCTGCATAACTCCTCACGCGTGCGGCCGGTGACGGTCAGCCTGTAAGGCAGCAGTTCACGCCGGCAATGCGCGGTGTAGCAGAGATCGACCAGCTCCGAAGCCGGAGCCTGCTCAATGGCTGCGCTATAAGCCTCCTGCATAAGCCGCAGCGAGCTTTCGCTTTTGGCCGATACCGTTAGAATATGTCCGCTGTAGCGCTTGGGGCGGACTCCAAGTGTCCGGGGTGCACGGAAAGATTGCACAATCACATGGGCATTGGTTCCCCCGAAGCCAAAGGAGCTGATCCCGGCATTCTTTACTTTATCCTTCCATTCCACCGATTTGACCGGGATATGAAACGGCGTTCCAGTCAGATCTATATGCTCGTTGACCGTCTGAAGGTCCGGATGCGGCACAATCCTTCCATTCTGGAACATCAGGCAGATTTTGATCAGCCCGGCTATCCCTGCTGCGGCCTCCAGGTGTCCGATATTGGCTTTGACCGCGCCTAGATGGCAGATTCCTTCCTGCTTACCGGCAAAAACTTCCTTCAGGGCGTTCACTTCGATCGGATCACCCAGCTTCGTTCCCGTACCATGCGCTTCTATGTAGCCGATATCATCCACCTTCAGACCCGCCGCCGCCAAGGCCCGCTCCACTACCTTCTGCTGTGAGGTGCCGCGCGGTGCGGTAAGCCCGTTGCTGCGTCCGTCCTGGTTAACCGCTGAGCCCTTAATCACTGCGTAGATCCGGTCCCCGCGTTCTCTGGCATCACTTAATTTGCGCAGCACAACCATCCCGCACCCTTCCCCGCGCACATATCCGTCAGCCCGGCTGTCAAAGGTATGGCAGCGCCCGCTCTCCGACATCATCCGGGCTCTGGAGAAATTAATGTACAGACCGGGATGAAGCATCAGATTGACTCCTCCGACCAGTGCCATGCTGCTCTCGCCTTCCTTTATACTGCGGCAGGCCTGATGCAGTGCCACAAGCGAGGAAGAGCAGGCGGTATCCAGCGCGAGACTGGGCCCGGTAAGATTATAGAAGTACGACAGCCGGTTCGCGGCAATGCTGGAAGCATTCCCGGTTCCATGATAGGCGGTAATCCGCTGCGGCTGATGCTGCAGCTTAGAGTAATCATTCGTGCTGATGCCGATGAACACTCCGACATCCTTGTTCTCCAGCTCCGAGGGCTTCACTCCGGCATCCTCAAAAGCCAGCCAGCTCTGCTCCATCAGCAGCCGCTGCTGCGGGTCCATAACCTCCGCCTCCAGCGGGGAGATTCCGAAGAATCCGGCGTCGAACTCCCGGATTCTCTCCAGAAATCCGCCCCAGCGGGTATACATGGTGCCCTTCTCCTCTGGATTCCCGCTGTAATAATCGTCAGCATTCCAGCGGGAGGATGGAATCTCCGTGATCGACTGCTTGCCCTCCAGCAGGTTCTCCCAGAACTGTTCCGGCGATTCAGCTCCCGGAAAGCGGCAGGATAAGCCCACAATGGCAATGTCCTCTTCAGGGGCATATTCCAGGGCAGGTCTCTCTTCCGTGTTCTGCACTTCAGCAGGGGATTCCTGAATCAGATAGGCTGCCAGTTGTCTGATGGTAGGGTAATCATAGAACAACGTTGGCGAGCAGGTCCGGCCAAGCTTTTCTTCAATCGTACCGGTCAGCATCACTGCACTGACAGAGTCCAGACCGAGCTGAAGAAACGGCTCCTCCTTCGTAATCTGTTCCTTGTCCACGTTAACGGCCGCAGCAATTTGCTCCGTCAGCCATATTTCGAGCTCCGCCAGATTCATTCGGCTTCTCCTCCTGCAGCTGCGGATTCCGCATAGTACAGCGACAGACTGCTCCCAAGATAGGCCTGCTTGCACTCATAATGCTTCACTTTACCGCTCACCGTCTTGGGAAGGGAGCCGCTTGCGAGCAGTACCACCTCGAACGGGGTGAAGCCGTAAGCGCGGGCCAGCTCATGCCCGATCTGCTTCACGAGCATTTCCTGTCCGGCTTCGGCGAGCTCACCCTCAACCTCCTGGAGTACCACTACCTGCTCCTCATCCTCCATATCTACAGAGAATACAGCACCTGCTTGGAACCCGGGATGGAACGACTGGACGAATGCCTCCAGATCATTGGAATAGAAGTTCTTGCCCCGGACGATAAGCAGGTTCTTAATCCGGCCAACAATGTATAACTCTCCATTCCGCAAAAAGCCTGTATCCCCTGTCCGCAGATACCCTCCGTCCCCATTATCCAGTACATGCTCGAAGGTCTCCGCTGTCCGCAGCCTGTCATTCAGATAGCCCATGGCAATCGAGCGGCTGCGCAGCCAGATCTCACCGATAGCATTCTCCGGCAGCTCTGTCCGCGTACCCGGCTCAACAATAACAAGATCCTGATCCTCCACCGGAGCGCCGCAGCTGACCAAGGTGCGCGAATCTGCCGATGGCGGGACTTCAGTCACCAGATTCTGCTCAAGTCCGGCCGGATCACAATGGAGCAGAAGCGGTTCTTCATCTCTTTTGCCGCCTGAGACAATAAGCGTCGATTCTGCCAGACCGTAACAAGGATACATGGCACTGCGTTTGAAGCCATAGGGGGCAAATTTGCGGGAGAATCCTTCAATGGTCCGGCTGCGCACAGGTTCTGCTCCGCAGAATGCGATCTCCCAGCTGGACAGGTTAAGCGGAGAGCCTGCCTCCGGGTCCACATGGGCAAGACATAGGTCAAAGGCGAAATTCGGACCGCCGCTGATCGTTGCCTGCTTCTGCGTAATCAGCTCCAGCCAAAGCGCCGGTCTGCGGAGAATCTCCTGTGGACTGACCAGATGCACCGGGAATCCTGCATACAAGGGAGCCAGCACGCCTCCGATTAGCCCCAGATTGTGGTAGAGCGGAAGCCAGATTACTGCCGTATCCTGCTCGGTAAGCCCGAATTTGCGGGTTACATTGCCAACATTATGCAGAAGATTGTCATGTGTGAGGATGACACCCTTGGAGGTCGAAGTGGTCCCGGAGGTGAACTGGATGAAGGCAGCCTCATGTCTGTCCGCTTCCTCTCCCAGAAAAGGAATGTCCGGCAGCTCATCTGCTGCAATCCACTGCAGCGCTAACAATTCCTCCTCGTCATCCAGCAGTGCGGAGATATGATTCAGAACCGCCCGGGTCGTTAGGACGGCTTCAGCCCCGCTCATACGGACAGCATATTGGAGTCTGGACAGATTCTCGGAGGGCTTGGGAATTTCAAGCGGAACGACAACAGTGCGGCTGTAGAGGCAGGCAAAAAACGAGATGATGAACTGAATCCCCGAGTTGTGCAGAAGGGCCACCTTGTCCCCCGGGCGGGTGAAGGCAGCAAGCGAAGCGGCCTGTTTCTTGGATTGGATGGCAAGCTCACGGTAGGTCAGGACCGTCTCCTGGTCCCCCTCCCGGTAAGTGAAGGCAATGCGTTCAGGGGTTAACCGGTTTCGCTCTTCCAGTAAATCCACTACGGTTCTTAATTCATGGACGATGCTGCTCAATTTGAACTCTCCTTTGGGGGTATAGCGGGCTGCTCGACGTTGCATCCGGGAGAGCCGCAGTACCCTGTAATATAGGCCAAGCCACACTGTTAAATTACCAACCACCTCAACCTCTACCAGTCTCAGCTATAAGTAATTTTATTACTATTGAGGGAAGGACCTCCTTTTTCGCTACCAAACTGTTCTAAGTATACCGCCTTCAATATGTTGTCTTCATTGGGATAAATTGACGATTATTGTCGTTTCCGAGCTTTTATATGTACATATGGTGAATTATTGTATTCTAATAGTTTCGCAGCAACGCAGTTTAAATTAAGCACAGTAAACATACATAGCATGAAATAGATCAATTTGAACCAAAAACCAAAAAACCAGACTATCCTCTATTAAGAGACGTCTGGTTGTGGGCGTACATCAGGTATTAAAATTATGCTTAAAGCCATTCTTCCCGCAATGGATGCTTCTGCTTCTGATACGCATACACGGCTGCACCAAGCGTACCTGCCCGGCTGCCCAGCTCTGCCTGAACAATCCGGCAATGGCTGCCGGGCAGCTTCAAAGCATGGGCATTTACGGTATTACAGACCGTGTTCAGGAGACGGTCTCCTGCTGCGGCCATGCCGCCCCCGATGATAATCAGCTCCGGGTTCAGCAGGTTGATTACATTCGCCAGACCGAATCCAAGCAGTTCGCCGGTCTCGTGCATCACTTCAATAGCGAGCGGATCTCCTAGATCATACGCCTCTGAGATCATCTTCGCGGTGATTTGCTCATGGTCATGCTTCGTCCAGGTCTGAATCAGGCTGGTGCGGCCTTCCTGCAGCTTCTCCTTGAATGTATGGACCATTCCCACGGCAGACACATACCGCCCCAGGCATCCAGAGCTTCCGCAGCGGCAGGGACGCCCCTGCCGGTACATATTCATATGTCCGATTTCGCCAGCGCTGAAGGTCGTACCGTACAGTACCTTGCCGTCATGAACAATACCTGAGCCGAGTCCGGTGCCGAGTGTAAGCAGGACCAAATTCCGGCACCCCTTCCCCGCACCCTGCTGCCATTCCCCGTATAGATTGACCCGCACATCATTATCTATGTAGACTGCAAAATCATAATAAGGCTTCATTTCATCCACCACATGAACCTGTTCCCATCCCGGAAAGTTTGGTGAAAAGACGGACAGTCCCTCCTCCGGGTCCAAGAGCCCCGGGATTCCCATACCCATGCAGGCAATCTGCCGCAGCTCTACTCCACTCCCCGCACATAGCTGCGAAACAGCAAGCCTGATCCGCTCCAGCACATGTGCCGGACCTTGAACTGCCTCCGTTGGTATCGACAGCTCCCCTGCCGCAGTGAAATTCTCATGGAACAATCCCACTTTGATATTGGTTCCACCCAAATCAATGCCTATAATATAGTTGTTGTCCGTCACTGTCTCCCCTTCTTCCCCGCTGAATGAATGGCTGAACCCTTTCCCCTTCTAATTATGCGCTTTCAGACATTAGGCAGGTAGTATTTTCCGAGCATCTTAATAGCACGATTCTCTTCTAAGCCGAAGCCCTCCCGTACACAATTCGCTTCACCAGCCGAAGCCCTCCGTGTAGATGATCTACGCTCCCGAGGGATCAGCTCCTGTTGCAAGCGATAGTCTTCGCTTCGAAGGGTTCACTCCTGTAGCAAGCGATGATCTTCGCTCCGAAGGGACCACTCGTGTAACAAGCGATGATCTTCGCTCCGAAGGGACCACCTCCTGTAACAAGCAAGTGGAATAACGTATCTTAATTTGTCTATTTCTGAGGAATGTACGGAAGCAAGTGGATAAACAGCATCTATTAATGTTCCTTTGGGCTACTTGGGGTGGAACCCCAGAAATTAAGTGTTGTTTATCCAACTACTGTTTGAGCAAAGCCAATTTCTTCATCAGCAAGTGTATAAAATCCAACTGCTAATCAATAGAACTAATCAATCCAACTTTATAAGACGCACTTAAGAGTTGAACTTGAAGCTTCATCGTCACTGCGCTGAACATTTGGACTTCCGGCCGCTGTGTTCCCAGCACATCCAGTATTGTCCATCCACCTGCATCCATCCAATCCTGACATACTATTTCATGACAAACAGGGCTGTCCCGGCAGCCATATCTGACCTGCGGGACAACCCTGTTGGATGTCAACTTATTTTGAGCGCTAAAATTTCAAGCCTCTACGAACCGGCTCCTTTGTACCGCTTGACGCCGAAGCTCCAGGCCATCAGGCCGATGCTGAGGAAGACCACGCCGACGATTGGAGTCAGCAGCGCCATGCCTCTCATCTCATCGCGGTGCAGGAACAAGGCTGCCGGATAGATCCCGACAAAAGCAAACGGAATGATCCAGGTGAGCAGCACCTGAATCGCCCGGTTGTAGATCGTAACCGGATAGCGGCCATACGTCTGAATATTGTACATCAGCGGCAGAATACCGGTTGGCGCATCCGAGTAGAACGACAATGAGGTCAATGTCGTGTAAATGCCTGTATAAATAGCCACCGCGCTGAGTGTCAGGATAATCAGCATCGGAAGGGTCCACCATTCAAACGGCAAGCCCAGATTGCTGCCGCTGATCGCCATGACAATCAGCCCGATGAAGGAACCCACCAGTGAAGGCGGGTCCACATTCTCCAGGAAGATCTGGAACAGGTTATGCGCCGGCCGGGTCAGAATGCGGTCCATCTCGCCTTTGACGATATAACGTTCACTGAAGCCCCACATATTAACGAAGCAGCTGAACACGCCGAACGGGACCATGAAGAAGCCGTAGACGAACACCACTTCGTTCTGATTCCAGCCCCCCAGGCTGTCGGTATGCATGAAGATGACCAGAATGAAGATGAAGTTCGTGGCCTGGAACAATAGGTCGGAGATAACCTCCACCCAGAAATCCGCGCGGTAGGTCAACCGTGTCTTCATATAGTTCTTCAGATATTCAATCAATAAATCCAGGTAGTACATGCTTAGCTTAACCCCCCTGCACGAACAGCCGCTGACGCGCTGCGTGATTTAGCCAGACAATCGGAACGAGCAGGATCAGGAACCAGATGACCTGGATACCCAGCACATTCCAGATGCCTACTCCCTGCACACGGCCTGTAAATACAGAGCCCGGCAGATAAGTAATGGCTTGAAAGGGCAAAACCTTAAGCACAGAGGACAACCAGTCCGGGAACAAGGTGATCGGCACAATCAGTCCTGAGAACAGATCAACGACCACGCGCTTCATCCGCATCATTCCTTCATTGTTCTCCACGAAGAAGGCGGACAGGCCGGTGATGATATTGATCTGCGAGCTGATCAGGAAGCTGAAGAAGAGCATGACAAGGAAACCAACCCAAGCCGAAGGCTCTGTCGGCAGTTGTACCGGGAACAGCAGAATGGCGATCAGCATGCCGGGGATCATCAGCATCATGAAGCGGAACAGGCCTTCGCCCAGTCCCTGCATCATTTTGACCAGTACGTAGTTATAAGGACGGATGAACTGTATGGCAATGCTCCCGTCACGGATGTCGGTTGAAATCTCGCGGTCCAGATTATTGAAGTAGAAGGCCCGCGCCATCCACGAGACCGCCACATACGTCGTCATCTGCGCTCCGGTAAAGCCGCCCAGCGATTCACCATCGCCATAAATAGCCTTCCAGGTGAAATAATTGACCCCGATATTGAGCGTATAGATCAGAATTCCCGAGTAATAATTCACCCGGTAAGCCAGCATCGTCAGGAACCGGATTCGGATGAAATCGAAATAAGCGCCAAGCAGCAGCCTCCGTCCATTCTCCCGCGAGCCGCCCGGAGTTCCGCCGCCGGAGGAGGAAGCTGCCGTTGCCAGCTGCTTAGACATGTTGTGCCTCTTTCTCATCACTCAGCGCCGCGATCCGCTCTTCCGGCTTCTCCGCCGAGCCTGACTGATAAATGCTGCGGACGATGTCATCCGTATTGGTTTCGATGATTTTGATATCGGTGATATCCGCCTGTCCGACCACCCGGCCCAGCACATCCGATACATTCAGCTCCAGCGGAATCCATACCTTGGCTGCAAGCTCATTCTCGGCTGTCCAGGTGACCGGCATGCCTTCAGTCCACGCAATGAGCTGCTGGAGCTTCGTGGCCGTTCCGAACTGGAACTGCACTTCACGCCCGGTTCCCCAGCGCTGCTTCAGATCCTCCAGACCTCCGTCATAGATAATCCGCCCGTCGTCCAACATGATCACCCGTGAACACAAGGCTTCAATATCCTGCAGATCATGAGTCGTCAGCAGAATGGTCGTCCCATGCTCGCGGTTCATGTCCTTCAGGAATTCGCGGATCTCCGACTTCACGACAATATCGAGGCCGATCGTCGGTTCATCCAGGAACAGAATGGACGGATTATGCAGCAGTGCCGCCACAAGCTCGCAGCGCATCCGCTGGCCCAGGCTTAATTTGCGGACTGGACGATTCAGGAGCTCTTGCAGCTCCAGACGCTCTACAAGCTCATCCAGCCGTTTTTTGAAGTCCTGCTCAGGAACACGATATACCTTGCGCAGAAGCTGGAAGGACTCAATGACCCCAATGTCCCACCAGAGCTGGCTGCGCTGGCCGAAGACTACGCCGATGTTCTGCACGAACTTCTCCCGTTCCTCATAAGGCACGAATCCGCCCACAGATAGACTGCCGGCAGTAGGAACCAGAATCCCGGTCAGCATCTTGATCGTGGTCGATTTGCCTGCCCCGTTCTCCCCGATGTATCCGCAGATTTCGCCTTGCGGAATACTGAACGAGATATCCTTCACTGCCGTTACTTCGGTATACTGCCGTTTAAACAAATCAGCGAAGGCCCCTTTGAGGCCCTCGCGGTTTTTTTGGACTTTGAAGGTCTTGCGCAAGTCCTGCACTTGAATAGCATTCATAGGTTACCTCACTAAGCTAAGTATTGGGTTCAGTACCCCATTATAATAGAATGAATGTATATCCGTCCAGCCTGTTTACTTAGCCACCCGGCCCTCAAAAAAATCCGTGCTCGGCACAGCCTCCAAATGTCCGGAGCGGGCGACTTTGGTCCGCAGATACTTCTCATTGAACACCGATACATCGCCCCAGAGCGGTACCCGCTTGACTGTATTCATTCCGGCTGCACGAAGGGCTTCCATCTTCTTCGGATTGTTGGTGATCAGGGTAACCGGATGGCTGCGCAGATGCTGAAGCACACTGATCGCATCCTTGTAGTCCCGGGAATCATCCGCGAACCCAAGCTCCAGATTGGCCTCCACAGTATCATACCCTTCTTCCTGAAGAATATAGGCCATTGCTTTGCTGAACAGGCCGATTCCTCTTCCTTCATGATTGGCCAGATAAAAGAGTGCCCCTGAACCATGCTGGGCAATCATCTTCATCGACTGATGCAGCTGGAAGCCGCAATCGCAGCGTTTGCTGCCAAAGATATCGCCGGTATGGCAAATGCTGTGCATCCGGATCAGCGCTTCGTCCGAATTCTCGAAATCCCCGTACACCAGCACACTGGACTGTTGTCCATCTGCAAGGTTCATCGAAGACAGGCGGCTGATGAGCAGCTCGGTTGCTTGCCTGCCTTCAGCACTCTGAAGCTCTTCATCCGTTACTTTGAGCCAGCTGTACCATTTGAAGGTAAGGGTCTCCCCGTCCAGATTGACAGGTAATGTAATGGGTCCGACCAGTATATTCGTGGAGTTATCCATGGAGATGCGTTTGATTTTATTCTGTAATATAGTAAGGATATCGGGGTTGATCATGAGAGCACCGTCCTAAAAGTTTTGATAGCATAAGCTTCGGAAGCATACACTTAGTTTTGATTACGTAAGCTAAGCAACTTTTCACCGAAAACTGCGTATTAGCCTTTGCCTGATCTATAAAATTGTGATATTCAACATTTGCTATAGTAACTATTTGTAAGTTAGTTTATCATTGTAATATAACTTCGTCAAGTTATAATATATATTTAAATATTAATGATTACTAATTGTAAGTTTATGATATAATGAATGCTGAGGTGATCCTTATGAATAATTTTGAGATGTGTCCGCGCTTCGAGAAGGCGGTCGATGTGCTTAGCAAACGCTGGGTCGCGCTAATCGTATTCGTCCTGATGGATGGTCCGCGGCGGTTCGGGGAAATCGAGCATTGCTTATCCAATCTAAGCGGCAAGGTTTTATCCGACCGGCTGAAGGAAATGGAGAATGAAGGGATCATACAGCGTACTGTATATCCTGAGATGCCTGTGCGAATTGAGTATTCGTTAACCGATAAAGGTACGGCGCTCGCTCCTATCCTTGGAGAGATCGGCAACTGGTCTACGGATTGGATCGAGATTGGCGTGACCAAATGATTGCCATCCGGCACACGAAGCAGCGCCCTTAAAGTTCCTGAACAGGGAAACTTTGAGGGCGCTGCTTTGTTTGTTTTTATAGTAAGCATGGTTGACTCCTACAGATCCTTGCGCTGAAAGCGCAGTAGCCCCAGCCCAAAGATAACCACAGTGTAGATTACAGCGTATACGACAAAGGTATTCGACGGAAATGAATTGAAATTCATCAGACTAAGCGCCCCGCTATTCATGGATACCATACCATTCATGTCCTTCAAGCTGAACAGCTCGACAGTCATTCGGCGCTGCAGGGTATCTGCGGGCATAATCATCGAGATCATTCCGGTCAGATTATTCAGCACCTTCAGTCCGTCCTCCTCCAGACTCAGCGATCCGCTAAGCTTATCCACCATCCCGCCGAGAAATCCTGCCCCGTAGAGCATCGTCATGAACACACCGTTGCCTAGCGCCGAGAATAGTCCTGAACCCAGCATGGATACGGAGATTAACAACGGAACTACAGATGCGAACAATAGGAATGACTTCACAAGCACGGCCGCATCTCTGGGAACATTCGCGTGGGCACTTGTAATCAGCAGAATCGCAGTGAACAGAATAAGGGCATAGATCGTTCCCAGCGTAACGAAGCCCAGCCAGCGGCCAAGATACCATTTCCAGCGCGGCAGCGGCCGGGGCAACAGAGCCTGCATGACCCCCTGCTCCGCTTCACCTGCTATCACTGAGAAAGAGCTGAAGATCGCCAGAAAGGCTATAACGAACGCGCCGAAGAAGAAGCCCAGACTTAGAATAAAAGCGCCGTTCATGAACTGCATGAATAACCCGCTACCATTCCCCAGCGTTCCGGCCCCCGGATCATTCCTCCCCACAGTATCCGCCACAAACCAGAAGGCAATCAGGAACACAACAGTCAGGAGCAAGGTTAGCAGCATCACTTTTTTACGCAGCATTTCCTTCCAGGTCATCGCAAGTATGGTTCTCATTCCTTCTCCCCCCTATGACTGAGCCCGGCGACCGCATCCATGAACCAATCCTCCAGCCGCTCCGTCTGGCGGATCACCTGATACAGCGTCATCCCCTGCTGCGTCATCAGTCCGTTCAGCCAGCCCGCTTGTTCCTCATGATCCAGCTCCGCCGCAAGCCACACGACGCTTGAATCTGACTCCTCCTGTACCGGATCATAGTCCGATTTACCCGCCGGAGGCACTGATTGCCGGATGGATAACCCCGTATGCTCATTAAGCCAGGACAGCAAAAAAGGCGTGTATCCGCCCACTTTGAAATGCCAGCTTGTTCGTTTGTTCAGCATCTCCGCTACTTTGCCGTGCCGCAGGACCGCTCCGTTACTCAGCAGAGCCATCCGGTCGCACAGCACTTCAACATCCTCAAGTAAATGAGAGTTGAGAAAAATAGTAATCCCCCGTTCCTTCAGCCGCTGCAGAATCTTACGCACTTCCATTCTCCCGATGGGATCAAGCGCTGAGGAGGGTTCATCCAGGAAAAGAATCTCCGGATCATTCACCAGCGCACACGCAAGACCCAGCCGCTGCTGCATTCCCTTGGAATAATGCTTGACCCGGTCCCCTCCGCGCAGCCCGATGCCTACCTCCTGCAGTAGCTGAGGAATTCTCTGATCCATGACGGATTTCGGAATCCGGCACAGCTTGGCATGAAGCCTGACCACCTCTTCACCAGTCAGCCAATCCTGGTAACGGTATAGCTCCGGCAGGTAGCCAATCTTCATTTTGGCTTCTATAGAGCCGAGCGGATGGCCCAGGATAGAAGCCTGCCCGTCCGTTGGCGAGATGAGCCCGACCAGCATTTTGACAAAAGTACTCTTGCCGGCACCGTTGGGGCCGAGGAAGCCGAAGGCTTCCCCTTTCCCCACAGTCAGAGTAACGTCCCGGCAACCGCGCCCGTTCGGATAAGCTTTGGTCAAGGCGTTCGCATCAATCGCAGGGATACTGCTCATGGTGTGATCAACTCCTGTACCTTCTGGATGAACTGCTCGCGGTCAGGATAGAGGTCTCCGCCGCTAAGCTGCAGAAACTGCCCCTTCTGCACCCAGACAGCCGTATAGCTGTTGCCGTTACTGTACTTCATTTCGGTAAGAATCACCGGCGTACCAGCCACCGTAATCTGTTCATCATGACTGCCCTTAATCAGCGGCATCGGCAGATCTCCGGACAAGATCCGGCTCTTCTGCAGGCTGTTTCTCAGATTATCTGGAATCAGCGGGAAGTTCACAACGGCATCAACCGCTTCGTCCAGATCCACAGAAGGGTCTACGGTAACGACAGGTGTGTTCATCTGTGACAAGGATCCCCAGTGCTGATCGCTGCCCAGATCGTAATTCACTTGCTCAGGGATATGAAGCGTAATCGGCTTGCCATCTACAGATGGAGGCAGCAGATTGTCCGAGCCCAGGCGTTTCAGTGCCTTGTTCACTTCCTCCACCTTCAGGTTCAGTGTGATATCATGAGACCCGCTTACCTGAACAAATTTGACCGAATCCATAATGGACCCCTTCAGCGGCTCGTAGCCCAGTAAGCCTTGGATATCCTTGAGCGGAACATTCTCCTTCATCTCACCATTACTGATTGAGACGTCACCGAAGGCCTCAAGGGATTGCTCAATATTTCCATTTCCATTCTCTGTTATCTGATAAAACATATCCCGCAGATCGCCTTCTTCAACAACAGTGGCCTCCTGCATCTTGAACTGGTTCAGCAAGGCTGCCATGGCTGTATTTCCTACCGGAGTAGCTAGTATTGCTGCGAAAATCGCTACGCCTGCCGCCGCTGCTGCCCACTTGCGGGTGCGGCTCATCATAGGCCGGCGTGACTTCCGCCCTGTATTTTGCACTGGCTCCGCTGCTGCATGATCATCCGCCTGAGATGCCTGAAGCACAACATCTGCTTCCGGTTCTGTTCTATCTGATCTATCCGCCTTGACAGTCTGTTCCTCTAGAGGGGTCTCTTGCTTACCCCATGTAGCCCACACCGGATTGACCGGCTCGTCTCCCAGCTTCTCCTGTAATTTAGCCCAAGCTTCATCTGTGCTCTGAGGCTGTACCTGGCCGTTTGCTCTATTCATGGTTTCATTCCTCCCGGATATCCTTATTCTTGCGGAAGTGACTTCACCGCATGTTGTTTCAATCTGGCGGTAGCCCGGCTTAAAAGCGTGCCCACGACCGGCGGATTCACTCCCAGCTCTCCTGCGATCTCCGCATAGCTGTAACCGGAGTATTTAAGCAGCAGGGCCTGCCGGTCCCGTTCAGGCAGACTATCCAGCCAGCTCCGCACATCTTCCTGATCCAGTTTGCCGAGCACGACTTCTTCTCCGGCAGGGCCGGAAGCATCCGTGTCGTACATCAGCTCCTGCTTGTTGATCAGACGCCGCTCTCTCACCCGCTGGTTCAGATAATCATATCCGATCCGCGTAAGCACTCTATGCAGCCACGCCCCCAGAGCCGCCGGATCATCCGGCGGGTTTCTATAGAGTCTGATAAAAACCTCCTGCGCCAGATCATCGGCAGCACTCTCGTCCCTCACAAGTGCCGCCAGCTTGCGCCGCACAATCGGGTAATGCTCATAAAAGATTAATTTGTATGGGTCTGATTCCGGAATATTCATTAGGTAAATCCTCCTTATCCGCTGCAGCTATAAGTAAGACGAAGGCTGGGGCGGATTTGTATCACCTTGCCTCAAGATTTCTCTCCAGCAAGTTCCCGATCCGCTGTGCCATTACGTCTGGAGGGAGCGGCTGTCCATTCTTGAACCACCATTCCACTACCCCAACGATTGCCGACCCCAGGAACTGGATGTCCACATTTCTGATTTTGGCTAAATCCTTGTCGCTCCCTCCAGACAGGCTTTTATCCTTCTCCAGCTCTCCGAGGAAGAATTCAAGAAACCGCCCGCGGAAAAACACGCTGCCTTTGCTCTCCAACAGAGCAGAGAAGAACATGGAATGCTTCTCAAAATATTCAAACCACACCAATCCCATCTCGGTATACCCGGTAGTATCGTCAGATCGTTCGCAGATTTCTCTTATATTGCCGATATGCTCTTCTATAAGCTTGTCCAGAAGATCAAATTTGTCTGTGTAGTGAAGATAAAGGGTTCTTCGGCTGACATCCGCTCTATCGGAAATGTCCTGTATCGTAATTTGATCAAAATCCTTCTCCAGCATCAGCTCAATAACAGCCTTTTTTAAGGCTTCCTGGGACTTGCGTATTCTCCGGTCGATCTTTAACACTCTATCCTCACCAGCTTTGCTGTAGATTAATGCACAATTCCGTTGAAGTCGTGAATTTATGCACAGAATCAGGCTTTTTAAGACTTGTATCGTTACTTATTCTGCCTATTATTATACATACATGCTTACTAATTCACGACTGTGTATTTAAAGGAGAACATCATAATGAAAATTGCAATTATCGGAGCCACTGGAGGAACTGGAAGAAAAGCAATGGAGCTGGCACTTGCAGCGGGCCACGAGGTTATAGCTGTGGTACGCAGACCGGAGGCGCTCTCCCCTACAACGGGGCTTACTATCCGGCAAGGGGATGTATTCGACAAATCCAGCTTGATCCAAGCCCTCGCCGGAAGCGAAGCGGTGATCAGTTGTATCGGTCCTCCAAGCAACTTCTCCCCGGATGCTGCCGGCAAGAAGAGCCTTGTAAATCTTAAAGCAGGTAAAAATGTTATGGCGGCCAACTTCTCACCGGGTACCGTCATGTCAGAAGGAATTCCAAATATCCTTGCAGCCTGTCGGCATCATGGAGTTCAGCGGCTGGTGATGCAGAGCGGGATTAATCTGAGTGACGGAAGTGAGTTGTCACTCCTCAACCGCTGGGCTGTCCGCATGATGCGCCGCATTTTCCGCAACGCAATTGAGGATAAGGCAGCTGCTGAACAAGCAGTAATGCGCAGCGGATTGGACTGGGTGATCGTACGGGCATCCGTGCTTAAATATGCAGAGAGTTTTTCAAATTATACGGCAGGCCCATCGGCCCGCATACATCCGCTCCAGGCGTTGCCTTATGCTGCCTGTGCCGATTGCCTGCTACGCGCGGCAGGCAGGGAGCCGTCCTGGACCCGCAAGGTGATCAACGTCGGCCGATAAGGAGCAAGCGGACGAATTAGTAAAAAAAATTTCCAAAAAAAACAGTCCACCGGTTAAATCCCGGGGACCGTTTACGTCTTGCTATACCATTCCTACTATTCCTTGCTATAATTCTCGTCTCCGACCTGAATGCTGCCATCATCATGACGGAAGAACAACGAGCTGGACACCTTACCGTTGCCCAAGGCGAATACGATGGTATTGCCGCTGATTTTGTAAGAGCCGATGTCAGAGCCTCCGGCACCTCCCGTCGTAGGTGCGCCGCCCTGAACGGTGCCAAGCATCATATTGTCACTCTTGAAGGTTCCATTGGCATTAAGAGTAAGCGTACGCTTCCAGGAGGTCGATCCGGCAGATATCCCTGCCAGGCCCTGAAAGCCGCGATGGACAAAAGTGCCGCTTAGCGTCAGCCCGCTTTGGACCGCCTTGACACGTTCCAGTTCAACATTGCTCACATGCAACTTAGCGGATTTGACAGCAATATCGTACGTATCTCCGTTGCTTAACTTCAGCTTGCCGTTCTGAATGGTGTAAGTCTGGCAGGCGCTTTCGGCACGGCAACCGGAGTTTGCTGCTGCGGCTGTTGAGGAGATTTTGCGATCTGCTCATCATTAACCTTTTTGAACTCAGCAATTTGCTTGTCGATCTCAGCCTTCGCGGTTGCTTGGGTCAGTCCGTTTGCAGTTAGATAAGGGTCGGTGTACACGAGGATTTGCGGCTTATAGGGGTTCCATGCTACCAATGCCTTCGATGACTCGCCGACAAAGCGGAGCGGCACCATCGTATAGCTGTCGATGATCTTTGGCACTTGCAGCAGTTGAACGCTGGTACCATTGACGTTAGCCGTCTTACTGCCTATGGTCATCACAATAGTCAGGCCTTCCTTCTGGCCCGTTACTGTCTGCTGTGAGGGATTCCAGCCTACCTCAAGGCCCATGGCCTCGAACAGAGGGCGGAAAGGGACCAGCGTTGTGCCGTTATCTAGTACGGGTGCCTTTTGAAAAGACAACGTTTTGTCATCCAGTTTGACCTCAATGGGTTTGCCCGCTGCCGTTGAAGCCTCGACCTTCCCCGGTAACAGATACAACGCCACGGCTACCCCCAGCCATATTACAGCAGTCCACATTCGCCGGATCACAGGTCCGGTCCTTTGCCTTTTTTTCATCCCCTGTCTTCATCCTTTCGCTAACCTTTATTTTATACAAAGTTAAACAAACAGATTTTTAAATTTATTACCGCTAAAAGAAGCGTTCAAACAGAAAAAATGGATATAGACCGCGGGCAGGAGAAAATGTGCAAAAAGCAGGCATCCTCAGATGCCCGCTTCGCATGAAACTACTATGCTTCTGAATTACATCAGCTTCTCGATATCATCCTTAATCTGTTCGGACTGCGGTCCGAATACGATCTGTACGGCTCCTTGCCCGAGCCGCATCACACCGGAAGCGCCAAGCTGCTTAAGCGCGGAGTCTTTAACCGCCTTATCGTCGTTGACATTAAGCCGCAGACGGGTGATGCAGGCATCAATGCTGCGGATGTTCGCAGGACCGCCGATGTTCTCCAGGATCTTGGCGGCTCTGGAAGAGGCCGATACGGTAGTTCCGCCTTTGGACAGATCAATAACTTCGTCTTCTGTGTCATCCTCGCGGCCCGGGGTTTTGAGGTTGAACTTGACGATAACAAAACGGAACAATACATAATACAGCAAGAAGAATGCCAGCCCCACAGGGAATAATACCCATGCATTCGTTGAGAGCTTCAGGTTGGTCAGGTAATCAATCAGCCCGGCAGAGAAGCTGAAGCCTAATCTTACATCCAGAATATACATCAGAGCCATAGATACACCGGTCAGCAGGGCATGAACGAGATACAGCACCGGTGCCAAGAACATGAAGGAGAATTCCAGCGGCTCGGTAATCCCGGTAAGGATAGAGGCAATCGCAGATCCAATGAAGATGGAGGCTACCAGCTTTTTCTTTTCCGGCTTGGCGGTATGAATGAAGGCCAGCGCCGCACCCGGCAACGCAAACATCATGATCGGGAAGAACCCGGTGGTGAACATTCCTGCACTTTTATCCCCAGCCAGGAAGCGCCATACATCGCCATGGATTACCTCGCCGGCTGCATTAGTAAAGTCTCCTAGCTGGAACCACGCAATCGTATTGATAACATGGTGAAGACCAATAGGAACCAGCAGCCGGTTCGCCGTACCAAAGACGAACGCGCCCACTGCACCAAGGCTGACTACCCAGTTGCCGAAATCGCTGATCACATCCTGCACGGGACTCCAGATCATCCCAATGAAGATAGCCAGTACCATCGTAGAAGCTGCCGTCACAATCGGAACAAACCGCTTACCGGCAAAGAAACCCAACCAATCCGGCATTTTGACATTGTGATATTTCTGGTACAGGAAAGCGGCCCAGGCTCCGGCAAAGATACCGCCAAGCACGCCCATATCCAGCACTACATCGTCATTGATAAACCCAAAGGTTCCTGGAACAATCAGCAGAACTTTGCCGAGAACCAGATATGCAATCAGTGCGGAGAGAGCGGCAACTGCATCACCTGCGAACCCGATCGCCACCCCTATTGCGAAGATCAAGGCCAAATTCCCGAAGATCGCTCCGGCCCCCGCATTCAGAAATGGAGCCACATACTGGTTCAGGAATCCCCCTACCGTGCTGCCCAGATGCAAGTCCTTTTCATAATTGAGCAGCCCGAACCCTTGCAGAATAGCGGCCGCCGGTAAAGTTGCAACTGGAAGCATCAATGATTTACCTAACTTCTGTAGAAAAGCCAACATAATGAAATCATCCCCCTGGTTTCATATTAAATACCTGTATGCTTTATTGCTGTAAAGCCACCGTAAGAATACTGCTCTGCCCGGCGCTAACCGCCCCATAATAGCAGTCCACTTCGGGGAGATCCTCCCCGCTGCCGGTTACAATAACCGGGGTGATCGTCCGGTAACCGGCGCTCCGGATCATCTCCAGGTCGAACTCGATCAGCGTCTGGCCTGCTTTGACTTCATCTCCAGAAGCGATATGGCTGATGAACCCGTTCCCCTTCAGGCTGACGGTATCAATTCCAATGTGCATCAGAAGCTGCAGACCAGAGGCGTGCTCGAGGATCAGTGCATGATGGCTCTTGACTACGTGAGCGATCGTTCCGTCAAACGGAGCGGTTAATTTCCCCTCTGTAGGTTCTATGGCAATTCCCTTACCCATATGCCCTCCGGCAAACGTCTCATCCGGCACTTCAGATAACGGAACGGCTTGCCCGCTGACCGGAGCAACGATATTCAAGCTAACTACAGCATGTTTCTCTTCTTGTTTGGATTTCCATCTCGAAAACATATATTTCACTCCTTGCTGCTATTTGTTTTTCTCTATAGTCTGGAACAACCGGTGCAGATGCATAGCGAGGAAGCAGATTTCCTCTTCCGGTACGACTACACTGAGCTTGCCTTGCATGACCTTTCCCATCCGCTGAGCGAGCTTGTATTCATCCTTGTATTCTTTCTTGATATGCTTCACAAAGGGATTGTCGATGAGCGAACCCTGCAGAATCCGCTCAATCGAGAACCGCAAATGAACCATTAGCCGGACATGATTCATACTCCCCTGCTCGAAACTAATCTTACGTTCGCTACGGATCATATCCATCAGATCACTGACGATATTGGAGGCCTTCACGAGCTGGCCAACCGGCACATTGCTGACCGCAGAATATACGTGATAGGTAAGGAATCCTACCTCATCCTCGGGAATCTGCACCTCGAAGCCTGCGCTGATCTTCTCCGCTGCCTTGTAAGCGATCTCAAATTCCTTGGGGAAGGTCATCCGGGTCTCCTCCAGGAATGGATTAACAATGTCCATCCCGCTGCGCAAGCGGAAAATGGTGAACTGGATATGGCTGGGGAGCGCCAAATAGATCTTGTCGTTTAACTTGCCGGGGAACTCACGGGCGATATCTGAAATAATCTCATCCGTTATCCTCATGACCTTGGGATCAATGTCCTCCAGCAGAATCTGATATTGACTCCATTCCTCGCGGTCCTCCAGCCGGAACAGCTTCTCAATGCGGGGATCATCCGCATCTATTACACCTGTGTCCTTAAGCGCAAACCCGATGCCCTTGCCGATAATTACATATTCCTTGCTTTTCTTGCCTCCTTGAACCATTACGACATTATTCCCAATCACCCGCAGAACCTGAAATTGTTCACTTTCCCTCGCCAAGTTCTCCCTCCTTTCCGTTCATTGCCTGAATTTTCGCACAAAAAAGAGCCAAGACTGGACTCAAAGAATTGAGTACGAATCTTGGCTCATGCCCTGTTAAGGTAACACGCCACTACCACATAAATGATCATTTATGCTCTCATAATAAATCATACCTTGCATTCCGTCAATGGATTTTTGGAAAAGTCAAGTTTCAGGCCCGTTCCGGTAACCACCGGCACATCCGTGTGACCACATCCTGCATCATTACCGGCTTGCTCAGGAAATCTGTCGCCCCGGCTGCCAGGCACCGTTCACGGTCTTCCTTCATCGTCTTGGCTGAGATCGCCAGGATCGGAAGGTCGGTAAGGTGCATTTCCTCACGAATAATGGACAGCGTATCGTAGCCATCCAGCATCGGCATCATAATATCCAGCAATACAATGTCCACATCCGCCTGCTCTCTAACCACCTGCAGACATTCATACCCCGTCTGAGCGGTCATAATAATCATGCCGTACGGCTCCAGACCTTTCTGCAGGGCATAAATATTGCGCATATCGTCATCTACGATCAGTACGGTTCGGCCTTGAAGCTTCGCATATTCCTTCTCGAACAGCGAATCCCGGCTGCTGCTAGGCTGCGTATATGTATCAGCGGGCATGGCTTGTTCCCTCCCTGCGGCAGTCTGCGGTAACTCCGCCACATGGATGGGTTCTTCCTCGCTATCCAGTTCGCGGCAGGGAAGATACAGCGTGAAGGTGCTGCCGGTCCCCTCCTCGCTCTCCAGGCTGATATGTCCGCCAAGGAGCCGGGCCAATTGCAGCGAGATGGATAAGCCGAGTCCGGTTCCGCCGAACTTGCGGGCCGTTGTTCCGTCGGCCTGGCGGAAGGCTTCAAAGATCAGTTCACGGTTCTCCGCAGAAATGCCGATCCCGGTATCTTTTACAGCAAAGGCCAGTACGGGCTCACGCATCGTATAATTGGAGTCTTCATACGAATCCAGCTTGGCAATCTCCACCGATACAGAACCCTGTTCAGTGAATTTGAACGCATTGGACAGCAGATTCCGCAGAATCTGATGCATCCGCATCTCATCCGTGAAGAACAGATCCGGCACATTCGCGTCCAGCCTCACCTGAAACTCAATATTCTGGGCTTCGGCCAGCTTGCCGAAATAACCCTGCAGCAGCGAGGGCAGCTCCGTCAGATTAACGGCATCCATTTCCACCAGCATTTTGCCGGCTTCCACTTTGGAGAGATCCAGAATATCATTAATCATACTAAGCAGATCATTGCCGGAATTGTAGATAACGGACGCATACCCCAGCTCTTCTTCCGTTAAGGTATGATTGCGGTTCTCCGTCAGCAGCTGCGAGAGAATCAGCATACTATTCAGCGGTGTGCGCAGCTCATGCGACATATTGGCCAGGAACTCGGATTTATAACGTGAGCTTTGCTCCAGCTGTTCATTGTACCGCTCCAGCTCTATGGCTGCATTCTCGGCTACCGCCTTCTGGTCCTCCAGCTCCTTGTTCACTGTAAGCAGCTCGCTGGTCTGACTCTGAAGCTCTTCTGTCTGCATCTGCATCTCCTCGGACTGCGTCTGCAGCTCTTCCGATTGAACCTGGAGTTCTTCGTTCATGACCTGAGATTCATGCAGGAGTCTCTGGATCTCCATCCGGGTCTTCACGGAGTTCACGGTTACACCCATCATATCCAGCAGTTCCTGGAGCAGCTCGAAATGATATGGCGCCCAGCGGGTAAGCGCAGCAAGCTCAACGACGGCAACGGTCCTATTCTCAAAAACAATCGGGGCAATCACGGCAAACTTAGGCGCCGTTCTGCCAAGAGCCGATGTAATGTGAATATAATCCTCGGGCAACTGTTCGATAATGTTCATCCGTTGATCCAGTGCGCATTGACCCACCAGCCCCACTCCCGGCTTAATCACCTCCGGGCCTAGATGAGCTTCCTTATTCTCGGCTCCCGCGTAGGAGTAGATACGCTCGAACTGCTCTTCCTTATTCAGCACGAATATAGCGGCATATTGCATTTCCAGCATCACGGATAACCGGCTGACAAAAATCCGGCATAGCGAAGGCATATCTATCGTCTCTTGAAGGGCAACAGACATGGAGGTGAGCTGTTCGCTCATCCACTGCTCCCGCTGAACGTTGTCCAGCAGACCGTTGGTGGCTTCTCCCAGATCATAGATCTCATCCAGGGTCTTCACCTTGATGCGGTCTGACCGGTCGCCGCCGGAGGCAATGCTGTTGATGGCCCGGATGACACTGTGCAGCGGATTTACGATGCTGGCTGAAAGAAGATAAGTAATCAGCAGCGCCAGTACAACCACCAGTCCCCACAAAATATACATAGTAATCAGCAGCTTATGATTGCTAGCCTTTAGATTGCCGATCCGCTCATTTGTTAGCGTGCGCTCAATGTCACGGAAGTAATCGGCCTGGGAGCGTATGGTATCTACCACACTTTTCCCTGCATCATTACGAAAAAAAGCACTGACCGCCTCATTCTGTCCGTTCTTCTTCAGCTCTACGACATGCTGCCCGGCTACATCCACCCACTTCTCGATATTGTCCATAATCGCGTCCAGGTTACGAACCTGGCTGGGATTATCGGCGATCAATGCGTTTAGCTTCGCGGCATTAATCCTCCACTCTACCAGCCCGTCATTATAGGGTGCGAGGTAAGACTCGTCGCCTGTAAGGACATAACCTCTTTGCCCGGTTTCCATATCGAGCACATTCTTCTCCATTTGATATGTAAGTTCATGAACTTCTATATCATGATCGCTAAGGAACACGGTTTCTTTCTCAAGACTGTTAATTCTGCCCGATACTATAATTAGAAATAGACCTAACATCAATAATATTATGACATATCCAAGTGCGATTTTGCCACGGATCTTCAAGCTCCACGCATGCTTCTCCGGCAATGCTCCAACCCCCATCTAGAGTTATCCTCGATTACAAATATCCTTCATTGCGGGACAATGGCAATCTGTCCTTGAGCTGACGCACATTGGCTTCCAGCTTAATAATAATGTCCTCCAGATCCTGCGGATCAATTCCCCGTATCACCGGGGCCGGGGCTGGAGCTGCTGCCACTCTCGACTCAGCCTTGAGCTCTTTCATCTCAATCTGCTGCTCCTGCCACTTATCCATCAGATCCGCTATGGTAGCATAGAACCGTTCATAATCCTTAATTACGCTGTCCAGGAAGGTATCTACCTCTTCGGCATCATAACCGCGAAGCTTCATACTGAATTCCTTCTCATGAATGGTAAGTGCATCAAGGGTAATACCGAGCTGGCTGAACAGCTTTCTTTGCTTGTCCAGCCGCCGTTTCATATGTTCGTCCATTTCAGTAACCTCCAAGTGTATGCTGCATTCATCCGGCAGTACTCATTATAACAGGGTGAAAGCAACCTGAAAATATCACTAAAGTTACAATTCAGCAATAGAATTGACTACTGATTGCCTTTTATAACAATAGGGTAAGGAAAGATTACGACAGTATAACTACTTAAATACCATATTGACTCTGAAAGGAAGATGACCGTATGAGCCACTTAACAGAAGCCCAAAAGACTAAGCTTAAGCAATCCCTTGAAGAACGCAAGGCAGAACTGGAACAGCATTTCTCCAGCAATGGGGCGGAAGATAGCCTGCTGGGCGATTCCCTCACACTCTCTACGGGTGAACTCTCTTCCGTGGATAATCATCCTGCTGATACAGGAACGGAGACTTTTGAAAGAAGCCGCGACCTGTCCATTAACACATCACTATCAGAAGAATTATCGGAAATCGAAGCTGCTCTGGAGCGGATGGAACAAGGTACGTACGGCATCTGCGAAGCCAGCAAACAAGAGATTCCTTATGAACGGCTTGAAGCCATCCCCTTCACCCGCTATACCGTAGAACATGCTCCAGCCCGCCGTGACTCTGGTGAACGGCCCGTGGAAGAGGAGGTCATCACGCCGCCCCCATCCGGTGCAGGCCAGGGACGGCAAGAGCATAGCGGAAGATTCGATGACGCCGGTGCGTGGGAAGCTGTCCAGGATTACGGCAGCGCCAGCTCACCGGTTACCCCTCCGGGGCAGGATATTGAAGAAGAGGATTCCTGAGCCGGCAAAATTAAGCTGAAATCTACACCCTGGGCAGGATGCCCGTCACTCAGGATTCCCCCCGATCAGAAGTTGTCGGCTACTGCCTTGTTAAGGATACCCAGACAGCGGTCCAGGTCGGTCTTCACCTGCTTCTTGTACAGCTTGGCTTTGTCCTCCCCGTCTGAAGTGAAATGATACAGGACAATCTCCTGGAAATCGACCTTCGGATCATTCCCCTTCAGCTGCTTGGTGCGGTATAGTATCCCTTGCTGCACCAGCTCATGCAGGGCCCGGTATATTTCACTCTGGGGAGGAGAATAGCCATACGCTTTGAAATCTCTCCGCAAATCCTCAAGCATCTGATACCCGTACCCCTTGTGCTGTTCCACCATTGTAATCAGATATACTTTGATAAAAGCCCGCTGGGCAATCATAAACGCCATTAAGACACCTCCCGGGGTGTTTTATTTTAAAATATAAGAAGTTATATGTTTTGATATTTGAGAATTGCAAATTTAAACTATGTCTCTAGTATAAACTCTATTTCCCAGCCTTCACAACAAGTAATTTGATAATAAAATTCAACGACAGTAATATAGTCTGCTAGCTCTGCTAGTAATGGAGCTTGAGTTCAGATAATGTGGAATTTCGGGGATTTGTGGTGTTTACGTTGACGGGTGAAGATGTTAATATTCACTTTTTCCTGTTTTAAGGGGATAGGTACGGATGTAGTTTGGTTGCTTGGTGTGGTGGATAGGTGTAGTTGTTTATTTGGTTTTACTATTGTGAATTTTTCATATGATGAAAATAGAACCACAGCAACCGATAAGCCCCTAACGGACCGGAGAGGCGTTATATGTAAGAAAACAACACTTTTTGTGAGTTAACGGACCGAGTGGGCCTTATGGTCCTGCTAATATAAGTTTAGAAGCGGGATTTCCCGGAATAAGGGCCGTGGGGTCCACTACTTGCTCTAGTGGGGACTTTCTTCCGGACTAAGGCTCCTCAGTTCGTTACACCGAATCTTCGGCTTAGTGGCGATTTAACTCCACCCTTTTAAATCTAACGCCATACTTGTCATTTTCTCTTTGCAAGCAGTGCTGCTTGGACATCAGAAACTATAATCGTCTCCGCTTCTGTGTTGTAGATAGAGGGGATTTTTTGGTTTTCTATTATGAATTTTTCATATGATGAAATAAAATAAAACACTTCTCTCTCCTTAGATTTTTGTTGTAATTACAACAAAAATCAGGTATTATTTTAAAAACTATAAGCTTAGAAAATACATGATTATGGGGGTGCGATTATGAAGGAAATTCTGCGCGAGGTGGGCATGATTGCCCGGTCCCTGGACTCGATCAGTAATATTGAATTTAAGCAGTACGACCTTACCAGGGGGCAATATTTGTATCTGGTGCGGATCTGTGAGCATCCGGGGATGATCCAGGAGAAGCTGGCTGAAATGATTAAGGTGGACCGGACAACGGCTGCCCGTGCTATTAAGAAGCTTGAGATTAACGGTTTTATTGAAAAAAATGATGATCAGCATAACAAAAAAATCAAGCGGCTGATCCCTACAGAGAAAGGGCAGGCCGTCTACCCTCTCATCAAAAGGGAAAACGATTATTCCAATAGCGTAGCGCTGTCCGGCTTCTCCGAAAGTGAGGCAGAAACCCTGGTGAACCTGCTGCAAAGAGTCAGATCCAATGTGGAAAAAGACTGGGAGTATGTAAAAAAGGGAAACAAACGGGACTATTGATTGTACAAGTAAGTGACTACTAAATTAAACTAAAGGAGAATTATTGATGACTATATTGATAAAGAAATGCACGCCCGCAGATCTGGACATCCTGCAAAAAATTAGTATTGAAACCTTTACGGATACCTTCGAAAATCAGAATTCACCGGAAGCTATAGAAGCTTATTTGAAAAGAGCCTTTCATCCAGAGCAATTAAAAAAAGAATACGATAACCGCCATTCTGAATTTTACTTCATCTATTATAATGAAGAAATTGCCGGATATCTGAAGGTTAACACCGATGATGCCCAATCTGAAAATATGGACAAGGACTCGCTTGAAGTGGAACGGATCTATATTAGAAGGCCTTTTCATAGGCTGGGGCTAGGAAAACATCTTATGGAGAAGGCGGCCCAGATCGCGGTCAAAAAAAATAAAAGGAAGCTCTGGCTGGGGGTTTGGGAAAAAAACGGGAACGCGATTTCTTTTTACAATCAATTGAATTTCGTACAAACCGGCACTCACTCCTTCTATATGGGTGACGAGGAGCAGACGGATCTGATCCTAACCAGAACCATCCGCTAGCCCAACAAGGTCGAACAAGGTCGTCAGCACCAAAAACTGCCCGGGCATGTTCGCCGCAGGCAGTTCTTGGTTAAGCTATAAGGGCAAGCATAAGCTTGCTGTAATTTTTATATTTTGTCGCGGTTATAGAGGTCCGGATCACGGTCTGCGTTCATCGCGCCCCTGTTGCCCAAAGAGTTGCCGACTCTGGTATCCTCCGGGTAGAGGCTGTCGTAACGATTGGAGTTCAGTGAGCGGTTGCCGCGGAATACCGTATGGATATCTCTCCCCCGGCCGTTGTCATCGACCAGAACGAGGATTTTGCCGCTGTCAATATATCCTTCGTAATCTCTCGCCTCATCCTCAGGAATACCGAGCCCGATTAATCCGCCGACCAGTCCGCCAGCACCTACTCCAATGGCCGCTCCTGTTAGCGTAGCTACGATTGGACCCGCTGCGAGGATCGGACCAATTCCCGGAATAGCGAGTGCGCCGATCCCGGCCAGCAGTCCGGTCACGCCTCCAACTACCCCGCCGGTTGCCGCGCCTGTAGCAACACCTTCCGGTGCCATCGTTCCTGTATCTTCGGAGATATGCTTGAGATCATCCCGATCCTTCGTAATTACTGAAATTTCATCGTTGGTAAACCCTTGACTCTGCAAACTTTCAATTGCTCTGGTTGCTTCTTGTTCCGTATCGAATACACCAATAATTTTCTCTGTCACTTGAAGCCCTCCTTCGTAATTGTTGTTCGCTATTGTATTACCCGATCATGGGCTGTCCAAACAGCGAATGCCATTCTCCGGGCAAAAATCTGTAGGTTCCCCTTCTATTTAGAAGGACGCGTTCGGTTTGTCGGTGCCGCCTCCAGCGGGTTCTCCGGCCAGTAGTGCTTGGGATAACGGCCTTTCAGATCTTTTTTGACCTCAAAGTAGGTGTTCTGCCAAAAGCTCGACAGGTCCGAAGTGACCTGCATCGGCCTTCTAGCCGGGGACAGCAGATGCAGCAGCACCGGAACCTTGCCTCCGCCTATCCGCGGGGTATCCGTCTGTCCGAACATCTCCTGTAGCCTGACCGCCAGCACCGGCGCCCCCGGATTGCTGTAATCCAAAGGAATACGTGAACCGCTGGGTACCGTAATATGTGTGGGCGCCTCCTTGTTCAATATCTGGCGGCTGTTCCAGTCCAGCCTCCCCTCCAGCGCCTGCGTCAGATTCACCCGCTGTAGATCCCTAAGATTCCGCATCCCGTGAATGTAGGGTCCCAGCCACTCCTCCAGTGTATCCGTGAGCGCTTCATCCGACATCTCCGGCCAGTCGGCCCGCAGCGAGTGCATGAATTCCATCCGCTGCCGCAACTGGGTGGTCCCTTTCTCCCAAGGCAGCAGCTGTAGCCCTTCCGCAGCGATCACCTTCAGCAATACGCTCTCCGTCTCTTCTGCCGTAGCCCGTTCATGGGTGGTCTGCTTCAGCACGAGTGCCCCCAGTCTGGTCACCCGCCGTGCCTTAACGCTCCCGCTCTCACTGTCCCAGTAGACTTCGCGTTCTTCCAGAAGGCTATCCGCGTGATGCTTCAGCAGGTCCTGCTCGGAGAGCGCTGAGGCAAGCATGATCCGGCTCTGCCCGGCACGGTCATCCACGCCGGGTGCCACAATGTAGGGCGAGCGCGCCAGCGGCTGCCCTTCGCGCATGGCCGCCCCCCGGCCGCCTGAGAGCAGAAACGCGCCGTCGCCGCGTTTCTGCCCGATGCGGTCGGGATAGGCGAACGACAACAGCAGGCCGCTGCGGCTGATGTCGCCCGGCCCTTCGTCCGGCGCTGCCCCCAGCTGCGCCAGGAAGACCCGGCTCTCGCGCTGCACCGCGCGCAAGACCGCCGGGTCCGCTCCGCCGCCGGCTGCGGAGCGCCCGAACCCGACCAGCGCCTCCACGCGCAGCGTGAGGTCGCTGTCCTGGGCTGCGGGACCCTTGAAGAGGTCCCGCTCCTGCAGCAGCGCTGCGAGCCTGGCGGCGAGCGGCGCGGCTGCAAGGTCTGCCGCGCGCAGCAGCATGTGCGCGATGCGCGGGTGCGCGCCGAGCGCGGCCATGCTGCGGCCGTGCGGCGTAATGGCGCCGCCGGCGTCAAGCGCGCCGAGCTGGCGCAGCAGCGCCGTGGCCTGCGCATAAGGCGCGGCAGGCGGCGCGTCAAGCCAGGCGAGCGCAGCAGGCTCGCGCACGCCCCATAGCGCCAGCTCCAGGGCGAGCTGCGCCAGGTCGGTCTCCATGATCTCCGGCACGTTATCGTCCGGAAGATGGTCATGCGCCTCCCGGCTCCACAGCCTGTAGCAGACGCCCGGCGAAGTGCGGCCTGCCCGGCCGCGGCGCTGATCCGCCGACGCCTTCGAGACAGGCACCGTTGTCAGCCGCGGCATACCGGTACGCGGAGAGAACACCTGGGTGCGGCGAAGACCTGTGTCAATCACCGTCCGCACCCCTTCAATCGTCAGACTCGTCTCAGCGATAGATGTCGCCAGAACGACCTTCCGTTCACCCGCCACAGCAGGAGCTACCGCCGCATCCTGCTGCTGCTGGGGCAGCTGGCCATAGAGCGGACGCAACACTGTTCCCGCAGGAAGGCTTGCCGCGGCCAACTCCTGTTCCGTCCTGCGGATCTCCCGCTCACCGGGCAGAAAAACAAGAACATCCCCCGGCTGCTCGGCCAGTGCCCTGCGGACGGCAGCCGCCGCAGACTTCTCCGGGTTGACTGTGCCAGCATCCGGCACATAGAGGGTCTCCACCGGATAAGTACGGCCCGGACAATGTACGACCGGGGCTTCGCCCAGTAGAGCAGACACGCGATCGCCGTCCAGTGTCGCAGACATCACAAGAATGCGCAGATCCTCGCGGAGTACACTCTGCGCTTCAAGCGCCAGTGCCAATCCAAGATCCGCATGGAGGCTGCGCTCATGGAATTCATCGAAGATAATAAGACCCACATCCCCCAGCGACGGGTCGCTTTGCAGCATTCTGGTCAGAACGCCTTCAGTTACTACAACGATACGTGTATTTTTACCCACCCGGGTATCCATCCGCATACGGTATCCTACGGTCTGACCGACATTCTCCCCCATACAGGAAGCCATATAGCCTGCGGCCGAACGGGCTGCCAGACGTCTGGGCTCCAGCATGAGAATGGTTTTACCGGCCAGCCAGGGCTCCTCCAGCAGAGCAGGCGTGGTAGCCGTGGTCTTCCCCGCTCCAGGCTCGGCGATCAGAATAGCCGCTGTACGGTCAGTTAAAATCCTCTTCAGGTCAGGAAGCACCTGCATAATTGGAAGCTGATTCATTTCATCTCTCCATCATCCGCTAAAAGCTAAGTTAAGTATCATTCCATTTCATTATCATGGGTCAAACCGCCCCGGATATCAAGTAGAAGCTTAATCGTCATTACGGTGGACATTTCGGGCTTCCGGCTGTTGTAGCACGCGATTCCAACTTCTGCCTTCACCGAAATACCCCACTGTAAGCAAGTGGAATTATGTATCTTCAAGTGGAATTATGTACCTTAATTTGTGGGTTTCGGCGGATTGTGGGCAAACAAGTGGAAAAACAGCATCTACTGGCGGTGGTTTTAGCTACTTTGGGTGAAGTGCAGTCATTTAAGTGCTGTTTTTCCAACTACTGTTATAGCTGCGGTTCATTGGTTATCAGCAGGTGGACAAAATCCACTTGCTCCGCTCCCCATAGCCTTCGGCCTTGCACAAAAACTACTCCCACGGCGCTGCCAAAAGCTTCCCCCAATCCCCTCCCCAGAACAAAATCACCCTGCGGCTGGATAATGTCTGAACCTCTGCGGTTTAGACAATTCATTTTGCTACCTCCACCTTACCAGTTGCTCATTTCCGGAGCATCCGGCCTTCGAAGCAGCACATTGTATTCGGTTTTTGTGTGAAAATACTTCTATTATGATTCCTACACCAGCACAAAACCTCCGGTTCATTGAACCGGAGGTTACCTGCTTACTCTTCTATTCCCGTCAGCCGCTGCCGGATCATGTCCCCGTAATCCGAATAGGCAGCATTGCCCTCCAGCCCGCGTTCCTGAAGAAGCCGCTGGAGACGAAGACGCTTGAGCGAGAGCTTGGTTTCCAGCTCCTTACGTTCGCCAGTATCGCTGTTGCCGCTGGTATGACAAGCCAGCAGCAGCTCTTCGAGCGTCACACATTCTGCCCGCAGCGTGACTTCCTCGGGCAGCAATCCGGCATTCTTCATGATCTTGTAGGACATCCGCAGCTCCTCGGGCACCCCCGAGAGATCCTCCAGCTCCAGCGGCTTGCCGTGCCCCGGCAGATTGGCAAACTCTCCCCCGCGCATAGCTTCCTGAATCCTTTGTTCTGCAAGCCAGGATAATATAGCCATCCACACCGTTCCTTTCATCAGCACCCGGGTGCCTTTTCACATTCCAAACGGCACATTCTTCTACAGCTTTGTCCTTATTTTAGCACGGGTGCTGCTGAAATTCATTCCCGGTTTGCCTGTAATATATTATTCATTTTCGGTTTGCCTGTAATTTATTATTCATTCCCCGCTGCCTGTGATTTATCGCTTCTTAGCACCAGGCAGAGTGCTATTTGCTACTTCTGCTTGTGATAACCGCGTTCCCCGTAAGGAGACAGCTGCTCCAACCACTTGCTTTCCATGTCCGGGAGCCTTTTGCTGTATTTCTTCAGCTCCTGCACATCTGCCACGAAATCCTCTTCCGGCTTAATCTGCTCCAGCACCTCGAAGCGGAATCCCGCTTCCCCGCGTTCATTCCAGTCGCTCTGCAGCTCCTTGTTATCATGGGCTTTGATGTCCAGCATGAATTTATGCTTGTTCCAGACCCCATCGAGATTCAGGCTGCTGCCAATATACATTTTCTCATTGCCGGTATTTACAATCCTGTAGACCCCCATCGGCCTGTGCGAGTGCGCGTAATTATATCCCAGTTCCTTGCGTCTGGCTTTATCCATCGTTTGTTGTCTCTCCTTCTTACTATAATTTCACCCAATATCTGCTGCCGTCATCCTCGCGGTCCAGCAGCCCGTAATCAATCAGGTAACGCCGCAGCGTCACATAATCGGGATAAGCCGATTCCAGCACAGCATTAATCTCTTGCTCGCTATATTTGCGTCCCGTCTCGAACCGCTGAATCAGGTGGCGCAGAATCGCCGCTTTACGTTTCTGCTTCTTCGGGAACTCTGATAACGGGCCATCCAGACCCTGTTTGAAATAGGTCCCCAGAATATCCTCATTCTCTTGCTCTGTAATCGCAAACCGTTCATCAACCATCTCTGCAGTCCGCGGAATGCTGACAAAAGGCGAAGAAGGTCCCGGCTTCTCCTCGGCCAGCTCCATGACCGCCAGGAAGAGCCTGGCCTGCTTCACCTTCTCCCGCAGGGTGAACCGGTGATTACGCACGGTAGAGGTGCTGCCGATTCCCAGCTCCTTGGCGGCCTCTGCATCGCTAAGACTTTGGCGGAAGGCTTGCAGCAGCCCTTTTTGCAGATCGGTTAATCCGGTCAGCTTCTTGTCCAGCGTCAGCAGCCAGTTGAACATTCCGCCATGTACGCTGTCCACATGCAGAGCTGCGAACCGCTCCGCCTCATACAGGGTGTCCCCATCAGTATAAATAATGCCTTTCTCGAATCGTTCCCCACAGACCAGACAATGGTATACAGTGATATGCCCGTCTGCTTCGCAGGAATAGCCCTGCTTCAACTCGGCAACCGGGGCATTCCAGAACTTTTCCGATATTCGGACTGCTTCATTTCCTTCTGTCAACTGGATCACCACACCCTTTGTTTGCTTTAATATAGACATATTATCATTATGTTTGTTATTTTACAAGTATCTAATTAGATTGCGCGAAGACAAAAAGACACCGCCAATTCTGGCAGTGCCTCAGTGTCCCGGGGGACAGGTATTGGGTTAATTCTTAGAGCGCAGCCGAAGCTTGCTTCAGCAAGGAAGACAGCAGTTCATAATCAACAGCCTTGCCCTCCGCCAGCTTGGTTGTGAGACGCTCACCGCTGCCCGCTTCGAACTGGCCTTCAGGCACTTCCAGCGCTGCCGCATTGAATATGGAGAAGCTCACCCAGCCTTTGGCGGTCGAGATTACCGCTGCATATTTCCCGTTTTTGAGAAAATGCGGTTTACCGTACTGGATTCGCTCCGTAACGTCCGGGATCGCTTCATGAATGACTTCACGCAGCCTGGAGCATATCTCCACTTGCCAGGGCAGTTTGATCTGGGCAATGAAATCTGTAACCTCTTGGTTCATAGAATCACCTTTTCCTGGGGGAATGTGGTGCAGTTTCTTACAGCTTGTCCAGGTCAACAATACGCATTACGGCCTAAGACAGCAGAGACTCCGCACCGTCGATCACAATCTGCGAACCGGTAATATGGCTGGATTCATCCGAGGCCAGGAACGCAACCAGATCAGCCACATTCTCCGGTTTACCAGGTCCGTCTGCAAGCGGCTGCGCACCTTCAGGGAATTCAATGGGAATGACAATCGACTCCACCTCTTCATTGAACTCCGTACTCTCATCAATATTCGTCGCTATGGCTCCTGGACAAATGACATTTACACGGATTTTGAACTTGGCCAGCTCCAGCGCAGCCATCTTGGCAAAAGCCACCTGCCCGGCCTTCGTAGTACTGTATGGTGACCAGCCGAAGCTGGTAAATCTGCTGTTGCCGTTGATCGAGCTGGTAATAATAATGCTGCCTTTGCCCCGCTCCTTCAGATGGGGAATGCTGTATTTCAGCGTCAGGAAGGTGCCTGTCAGGTTGACGGATAAGGTCTTCTCCCAATCACTAACGCTCAGCTCCTCAATCGGCCCGACAACTCCGTTAATCCCTGCATTGGCAAACACAATATCAAGCCCTCCGAAATGCTCCACCGTCTTGCGTACCGCTTCCTCCATCCGGCCGGCATCCGAAGTGTCCACATCAATAGCCAACGCACAGTCCTTGCGCAGCTTATTCAGCTTCTGTTCCAGGATTGAGGTACGTTCGTTCACCAGATCGAATAAGGCGACATTGGCACCTTCCCGTGCGAACTGGATGGCTGCCGCTCTGCCGATTCCCGAGCCCGCACCTGTGATTATGGCTGTTTTCCCCTCAAAACGATGCTTTTTCGCTATATTTGGGCTCATATGTACACTCTCCCTCCATGATTACCATTCTGCTTGGAATGGCTCTGTTTCAAGATTACCCAATTGATCCTTGATTATAATCATTTTATGCAAAAAATTGCGCAAACCTTGTGCAACATGCACAGCCGTAAAAGGAAAGCCCCCGCTGCCAGCGGGGGCTATATAACCACTTTCCATTAACTATCCAGCTTCCGTACATCCACCTTGACCGTAAGCGTGCCCGCTACCCCGCGGTATACGCCTTTGACCGGCACTATATCCTTATAATCCCGTCCATGCCCAAGCTTGATATACCGCCAGTTCACTTCAACATTATTGGTAGGATCGAAGCCCAGCCAGCCTGTTCCGGGAATATGCGTCTCCACCCAGGCATGGGAGGCCTGTTCAAAGTCGGCGTTGCCTCCCTGCAGATCACCGACAAAGTGGTACCCGCTCACATAACGCGAGGGCAGACCGACACTGCGGCAGACGGCAATCATCAGATGCGCATAATCCTGGCAGACTCCGCGTTTGAGCATCAGCGCTCTTTTGACCGTAGTGTTGACGCTCGTCGCGTCGGGGTCATACGTAAACTGCTCGTAGATGGTGGAAGACAGCTTCTTCGTCCATTCATACATATCCTCGGCTTCATCGAAAGGATGCTGCGAAGCAAACTCAACCAGCTCCTGCGTCACCTCGGTATATCTGGTGGGCAAAATAAACTCGATATAGCGGTTCTGAAACTTCTCGTCATTCAGCAGCTTCACCTGCTCTTCCAGCGGGATATGCGGCAGGTCGGCGCCTTGTGCTTTGTCGAGAGTAACCACGGTCGCTTTGGTATGAATCACCATCTCCGTATGCGGCTTGTTGACCGAATAGGCATGGACACGGTTCCCGAAGAAATCCTCATAGGTCAGCAGATTGGCCGGCGGATGCACCTCTACCTCATGATGATAACAGGACTGGCGGTAATTCGTCCGCGGTGTCAGCCTGATTTCATTGACACTGTCCGTCACCGGCTCTGCGTAGCTGTAGGTCGTTGTGTGATGGATCTGAATCTTCATACCGAGACTCCTTCACGGCGAAAAAAAGCACCGTCCATCGTTCTGCCGAGCTTCTGGCAGGATAACATCAACGCCTCCAGCACATCCAGCGTCAGATCACCGGACATCTCTTCCTTCTCCATATAATCCAGCTCCGCTTTGATCTTGCCGGCTTGACGCATCACCTTCTCATGCCCTGAGCCCTTCTCGGAAGAATCCAGCTCCAGCTTGGCCAGATGCTCCTCCAGCTTGTGGAAGGAGAAGCGGATCGAGCGGGGGAAATACGGGTTCACAATCAGAAATTCAAGAATGCATTCCGGGGACATATCATCGGCAAAATACCGGCGGAAGGACTGATAACCGCTCACCGATTTCAGTACGGCCTGAAGCTGGGTATAGATCGAATTAATATCCTTCGACTTGCAGGATACGGTGACGGCCTGCAGGATACGTGTCGTATTCTCCGCCCGTTCCAAGAACCGGCCGCTCTCAATGAAATGCCATTCGTTGCCCCGGAGCATCACCGATTGCTCCGCGCCGAGGAACATGGCCGCACGTTCCTTAACCTGCTGATAGAACTGGTGGGGGCCGCTCATAATATCCGCTACGGACTGTTCTCCGAGCCACAGGTTGAAGCCGTTCGCAATATCCCACAGCTCGCTCGGCAAATGCTGGCGCAGCGTGCGCAGATTATTCCTGGCCTGATGCACACAGGAGAACAAAGAATTTGTATTGCCGAGGTCCAGCGTAATGAAAGACAACACATCCTGCTCGCTGAAGCTGTCAAATTGCCGCATATATTCATTCCGTACTCCGAGCGCATCAATCAGCCGGGACCACTTGTGGCCCTCCTCCTGGAAATCCTCTTCCTGCTGAATATGGTAATGAACGTCGATCAGCCTGGCGTGATTCTCAGCCCGTTCAATATAACGGCCGATCCAGAATAAAGCCTCCGCATTGCGATTCAGCATCCTACCCGCTCCTTCCTAATTTGTCCTTGTACAGGTCCGTTCAGGCCATCACCCAGGTATCCTTTACTCCCCCGCCCTGGGAAGAATTCACGACCAGCGAACCCTCGCGCATGGCCACCCGGGTCAAGCCTCCCGGAATAACATGAGCCTTGCGGTCGACCCCCATCAGCACGAATGCTCTGAGATCAATATGCCGCGGGGCCATACTGCCGTCTGACAGCACCGGCGCACGGGACAATGACATGATAGGCTGGGCGACATAACGCTCCGGTTCTGCCAGGATTTTGAGCCGGAAATCCACCAGATCCTGCTTCGTCGCTTCACTCCCGATCAGCATCCCGTAGCCGCCGGAGAGTGAGGTCTCCTTCACCACCATTTCAGAGAGATGATCCAGCACATACTGGCGCTCCTGAGGCCGTGACAGCAGGTAGGTCGGCACATTGCCCAGAATCGGTTCTTCATTAAGATAATAGCGGATCATATCCGGCACATATACATACATGGCTTTGTCGTCGGCGACACCCGTCCCGGGTGCATTGGCAATAGCGATATTGCCTGCCCGGTAGGCATTCATCAGACCTGCGACCCCAAGCAGCGAGCCGGGCTGAAAAGCCAGCGGATCAATGAAATCATCATCCAGGCGGCGGTACAGCACATCAACCCTGCGCAGACCGTTCATCATTTTCAGGTAAATCTTATGGTCCTGTGCAACCAGATCACGGCCTTCAACCAGATGAATCCCCATCTGCTGCGCCAGAAAAGCATGTTCATAATAAGCCGAATTGTATTCTCCCGGTGTCAGCAGGGCAATGACCGGATCTTTGGTCCGGGACGGAGACAGGCTGCGCAGAACGGACAGGAAACGGTTCAGGCTGTGATCCACATCGCGGATCGAGCTGGCAAACGATAATTCAGGAAAGAGCTGGTTCATGAGCGATCTGCCTTTGAACAGATACGAGAAGCCGGAAGGTGTGCGCAGATTGTCTTCAAGCACATAATATTCGCCGTCATGATGCCGGATCAGGTCAATGCCTGATGTGGTGATATAAGCCCCTCCTGGTACACGGAGTCCGGTCATTTCCGGCCGGAAGTAACAGTTGGAGATAATCATCCGCCGCGGTACAATTCCATCCTTCACAATATACTGTTCATGGTAAATATCATGTATGAACAGATTCAGTGCTGTAATCCGCTGCACAATGCCCGCCTCCAGCCGTTCCCATTCCCCCTTCGGGATAATGCGCGGAATCATGTCAAAAGGAATCGTCCGCTCCATAGGCTGATCCTGTGCCGGGTTGTACAGTGTAAAAGTAATGCCCTCTTCCATCATCCGACGCTGCATCAGCTTCTGCTTGCCTTGCAGCTCTTCGGGGCTCATCCCGGAAAACATGCGGTTCACATGCTTGTAATGAGGCCGGACACTCCGTTCATCCGCATACATCTCATCATAGAAATGCTGCAACGGATACGGAGACAGACCGGGCAAAGGATCTAGTTTGGACATGAGCCCGACTCCTCTCGGATCAGTATAATGTGTTAAGTATGTTGACAATTGAATCTAAATTTCAGTAATTCATCATGAAAATATTAATTACTACCTTCATAATACGTAAATGATATTATTCATGTCAATATATATAACAGCAAAATGGAGTTTCTGAACCATTCTGCCTTATTGGAATCGCTCCCTTTTTCTTTTCACTGCTCTCAGGGACGTACAGAGTGAATTCCACCTCCAATTGTATGCTGGAGCGCTGACAAGCAGTACTATGGCAAGTAGTGCTATTGAGAATTTTTCATATATTGTTTTTTTAACATGATTTCGGCATATCCTTTAAAAGGCAAAAAGGGGAGTAAGCCGAAGGATAATCATGCACTGGTGGAGGCTGCTTTCGGCAGAGGAGGCTATGTCCGTGGAGGGGGATTCTGCGCGGGAAGCCAAGAAGCGGCAGCCCCGCAATAGCAGGTGGACAAACGTATCTTAATTCTTCGATTTCTGAGGGATGAGGGGAAGCAAGTGGAAAAACTACAACTGCTAGTGTTAGTATCAGCCACATTGGCTGCAATACGCTCATTTAAGTGTTGTTTTTCCAGCTACTGCTCTAACAGAGGCCGTTCTTTCCTCAGCAAGTGGAGAAAATCCAACTAGTTCCGGTTCCCTATTTCCGGTTCCGGTTCCAGATTTCCGATTTCCCTCCCCCTTGTGCTGGACCCAGTCCGTTCAACAAAAAAACCTCCCCGTGGAATATTTCATTCCAAAGGGAGGTTGCAGCGCAGCTATCTATTGTTGTTAAAGGTCTCCGACTACCATTTCCGCTCTTGCCTAGAGTGCTTATTCTTCGGTGCCCGCTTCTTCAGCGATCATGCCTGCGAACAGGGCATGCACGAACTGGTCGGAGTCAAACGGCTGGAGATCTTCCATCTTCTCACCCAGCCCCACCAGCTTCACCGGCAAATTCATCTCCTGACGGATCGCTACTACGATGCCGCCCTTCGCCGTACCGTCCAGCTTCGTCAGTACCAGACCGGTCACGCCGCTTTTCTCGCCGAACAGCTTGGCCTGACTCAGCGCATTCTGCCCGGTAGTGGCATCCAGCACCATCAGTACCTCATGCGGGGCGCTAGGAATCTCACGCTGAATGACACGGAAGATCTTGTTCAGCTCTTCCATCAGATTGCTCTTGTTCTGCAGTCTGCCCGCAGTATCGCAGATCAGTACATCTACACCACGCTGCTTGGCAGCCTGTACGGCATCGAACATCACCGCCGCCGGGTCAGAGCCCGCCTGCTGCTTGATGACATCGACATCGGCGCGCTTGCCCCAGACCTCAAGCTGCTCAATCGCTCCTGCACGGAAGGTATCCCCTGCCGCCAGCAGAACCTTCTTGCCCTCCTGTTTGTAGCGGTGCGCCAGCTTGCCGATGGTTGTTGTCTTCCCGACTCCGTTAACGCCGACAAACAGAATGACGGTAATCCCGTCCGGATTCTCCTTCAGACTGTTGTCGTCGTCGCCGCGCAGCAGCTCCATCAGCTTGCGGGAGAGAATCGGCTGCAGCTCCGCAGCATCCTCAATCCGCTTCTGCTTCACTTCAGCGCGCAGCTCCTCGACCAGCTTCATGACCGTATTAACGCCCACATCGGCGCCGATCAGAATCTCTTCCAGCTCCTCATAGAATTCTTCATCTATTTTTTTGCGGCGGATAATCAGATCCGAGACCTTCTCCACGAAGCCCTTGCGTGTCTTCTCCAGGCCGTCACGGAACTGTTTGGTTACACTTTCCGTTTTACCGGAGATGCTTTCTTTCAGTTTCTTAAAAAAGCTCATATTGTTCCTCCTAAAAGTTTTGTGAGTCTAGGCTTCATTGATTCACTTCGTACAAAACTGGCTTCGTAAGCATACGCTTAAGTTTTATGGAGCGATACTGGTTGGAATTACTCAGCAATAAAACTAACTTCGTAAGCATCTGCCTATCAGGCAATCTCCGCCTCTTCATCCTCCAGCCGCACCGATACAAGCTTGGACACGCCGCCTTCCTCCATGGTTACGCCATAGAGAACATCGGCCTCCTCCATCGTTCCTTTGCGGTGGGTGACTACGATAAACTGCGTCTGCTCCGAGAACTCCCGCAGATACTGGGCGAAACGCACGACATTCGCTTCATCCAGTGCCGCTTCCACCTCATCCAGCACACAGAACGGCACCGGCTTCACCTGCAGAATGGCGAACAGCAGAGCCATTGCGGTCAAGGCGCGTTCCCCGCCGGAGAGAAGCTGCAGGTTTTGCAGCTTTTTGCCCGGAGGCTGCGCGACAATATCAATCCCCGTATCCAGCATATGCTCAGGGTCCAGCAGCTGCAGATCTGCCCGTCCGCCGCCGAACAGCTTCGTGAACACCGTGCCGAATTCCCGGCGGATCGCATCGAAGGTCTGCTTGAAGCGCTTCGACATCTCCTCTTCCATCTCGTGGATCACATGGTAGAGCGTTGTTTTGGCTTCCACCAGATCATCCTTCTGCCCGCTGAGGAAGGTATAACGTTCATGCACCCGCTGGTATTCTTCAATCGCCCCCAGGTTAACCTCGCCCAGAGCCGAGATGCTGCGCTTCAGACGCTGCACTTCCATCTGCGCCGCAGGAACATCCTCTGGCACCGGATAACGCTGCTTCGCCAGCTCATAGCTGAGCTCATAGTCATCGCTCAGCTTGCGGAGTATATTATCCAGCTCCACATCCAGCCGCCCTACGGCAACCTCGGTGGAACGGAGCTTGTCTTCAACTGCCCGGAGCGCCTGCCGCTGGTCTTTGGTCTCGCCTTCGGCCAGCTCCAGCTTGCGCGAGATAGCCGCGCGGTCGGCACGCGCCAGGTCGAGCTTCGCGGAGGTATCTTCCTTGTTCAGCCGCAGGCTGTTGACCTCTTCCTTCTGCTTCACTGCTTCGCGTGTATTCTCCTCCAGATCCTGCTCGATGGTCATCAGCAGGCTGCGGCTCTGACGCAGCTCCTTCTCCTGCGAACCGGCATCCTGCCTCATGCGCCGGAGCTGCTCCTCCAGGGAGAAAATCTCCTGATCCAGCTTGCCCTCCGTGACCTTCATGCCCGTCAGCTTGCCTTGCAGCTCTTCCTTGGCGGTCTCATTCGCCTTGCGGTCCGATTCGGCACTGCGGATCGCCGCATGTGCTTCCTGCTCTTCCTTCTCCAGACGGGCCAGCTCAGCCTCGGCCTGCTTGCGGGCCTCTTCGAGCCCGCGCACCTCACTCTCGAAGCCGCTGCGCTCTGCGCCCGCACCCTCAACTTGCTCCTGCACATGCCGCAGCTCCTGCTCCAGCTGCTTCAGATCACCGGATACCCGCTGCTCCTCCAGGCGCTTCTCGTCACCGTCATGCCGCAGCTCCTCCAGCTTCTGTGCCGCCTTGTCCTGCTCTGCACGCAAGCGGCTGATGCCCTGCTTCAGCTTGGCAATCTGCTGCTCGCTCTCTTCAATCTCGCCGGAGAGCTGGTCGAGCTGACGCTTGCGGCTAAGCAGGCTGTTGTTCTTCTTATGCTGGCTGCCGCCCGTCATCGAACCGCCGGCATTCACAACATCGCCTTCAAGTGTAACCACTCTGTAGCGGTATTGGCATTTGGCGGCAATGCGGTTCGCCTGCTCCAGACGCTCGGCGATCACCACATTCCCCAGCAGGCTGCCGATAATGCTCGCATACTTATCTTCATAGCCGACCAGCTCCGAACCGATTCCGACGAACCCTTCGGCGCCTTCCACCATACTCCGGTCACTGCCGGTAATCTGCCGGGGCCGGATGACATCCAGCGGGAGGAAGGTTGCCCGCCCAAGCTGACGCTGCTTCAGGAAAGCAATCGCCTGCCGGGACACCGCCTCATTCTCCATGACAACATGCTGCAGTGAAGCGCCCATGGCCGTCTCCACCGCCATTTCCAGCTTCTCCGGAACGGATATCAGTTCAGCCACTGCACCGTGCACACCGTTCAACTGTCCTTTGCGCGCACCCTTCAGCACCTCTTTGACCCCAAGCATGAATCCGTCAAAATCATCCTGCATTTCCTTCATCGTCTCATGCCGGGAGACTTGGGCCTCGCGCTTCTGCTCCCATTTGCGCAGGCCGCTTTGCGTTTCTTCCAGCAGCTTCTGCCGCTTGCCGGTCTGCTCGCTCTCCGTAATATACGCACCGCGCAGCTGGCCGATTTCCTTGCCGAGTGTGGTAATCTTATCCTTCAGCCCTGCCTGGGCGGAGACAAGCTCCTCCAGCCGGGCTGTCCATTTGCCGCTCTCCTCCTGGCTGCGGCTCATCCGCCGCTCCAGGCTCTCCTTCTGCTGATCCGCATAGCGGATCTCATTGCGGGCCTGAGCCATCAGGTTCATCAGCTCCAGCAGCGCGCTCTTCAGCTTCTCTTCCTTGCTCTGGCTGATGCCTCCGGCCACACCCTGCAGCTTCGATTCCTCATCGCTAAGCTCGGCCCGCAGATCCTCCAGAGCTTGTCTGGACTGCTTCAGCTTATGCTCCAGCTCTGCAAGCTCACGCTGCCGCCCCTCGGAACGTTCTCCTACAGACCCCAGAGTCTGCATGAGCTGTTCCCGGTTCTTCTCCAGATTCCTGCGGCGTTCCTTCAGCAGTTCGCCGTAGCCTTCGCTCTTCTCATTCGCTTCGCTGTAATGCAGCAGTTGTCCCTGCAGCTTCTCCACTTCCTGCTCCAGGCTCCGAAGCTCGGCCCGGCCGCTCTCCAGCTTGGCATCATGGGCGGAGACAACAGTAGACAGCTCCAGTTGTTCTGTCTTGAGCAGCTCCAGGCGGGCATTGCCCTCCTGCCAGGCCGTATGTATGCCTTCGATCTGATGCACATATACCGAAATCTCCAGAACTTTAAGCTGCTCACGCAGTTCCTTATAACGTATAGCCTTCTCAGACTGGTCTTTAAGCGGTCCCACCTGATCCTCAAGCTCACTGATCAGGTCATGAATCCGCAGCAAATTCTGCTCGGTCTCATCAAGCTTGCGACCGGCATCCTTTTTGCGTGACTTATATTTAACAATACCTGAAGCCTCTTCAAAAATACCCCTCCGGTCTTCTGAACGGGTACTGAGAATCTCTTCAATCCGGCCTTGTCCAATAATCGAATAGGCTTCACGGCCAATGCCGGTATCCATGAACAGCTCCGTGATATCCTTCAGCCTGCAGGCCTGCTTATTAATCAGATATTCACTATCTCCGCTGCGGTGAACACGCCGGGTCACGGTAACCTCGCTGAAATCCAGCGGCAGCACATGATCCTCATTATCCAGCGTCAGCGAGACCTCGCCGTAATTAACTGCCTTACGGGCATCACTTCCGGCAAAAATAATGTCCTCCATCTTGCCGCCGCGCAGTGATTTGGCACTTTGCTCTCCAAGCACCCAGCGTATGCCATCGGATATATTGCTTTTGCCGCTGCCGTTCGGGCCGACTACGGCCGTAATGCCGCGCACAAATTCCATTTCCGTTTTGTCGGCAAATGATTTGAAGCCCGCTAATTCAATCCGTTTCAGAAACATATCTCGCCTATCACCTCTGACCTATTATACCATAGTGTTTCCTTGCCAAAACAACCCCACAAAGTGGTGCGCCTGCTTCGATGTTTACTCAAGTTCTCTGTGGGGACCCCAAAACACATAACTTCTGATATTTCGAAAAAGAGCAGCAAAAGTCTGACTTCCGCCGATATCGCCGGCATTCAGACCATTGCTGCTCTACTCCGCTTCTACTCGTTCAAATATGCCTTCAAGCGCCGTCTTCCTTCAGAAGCAATAACGCCGCTGCCGCTGCCTGCTGCTCCGCTTCCTTCTTGGAGCGGCCGCTGCCGCTGCCGAGTGAACGGCTGGCCATATAGACTTCAGAGACGAACTCACGCTCGTGCGCCGGACCGCGTTCTTCAATAATCCGGTATTCCAGCGTACCCATGCCATGATGCTGTATCAGTTCCTGAAGCTCTGTCTTGAAATCGCTCATCTGCATTTGCAGCTTACCGTCGGTCTCAACCAGCGGGAATACGTGATTATCCAGAAATCTCCGGGCCGTTTCCAGGCCTTGATCGAGATAGAGCGCTCCCACGAAGGCTTCGAACACATCGGCCAGCAGAGCCGGGCGGGTACGCCCGCCCGTCAGCTCTTCCCCTTTTCCCAGCAGTACGAATCGCCCGAAGCCCAAGGTTTCGGCAAAACGGACCAGCGACGGCTCACACACAATCGCCGCACGCAGCTTGGTCAGTTCACCCTCGGGTCTGTCCGGGAGCAGATTGTACAGATATTCGGACACCGTCAGCTCAAGCACCGCATCACCCAGGAACTCCAGGCGCTCGTTGTCCTGATGCTGATTGAACCGGTGTTCGTTCACATAGGATGCATGGGTAAAGGCCTGCTTCAGAAGTACAGGATCGTGAAATTGGATTTGAAGTTGGCTTTGTAACTGCTTCAGGTCTCCTTTCACTGCACTGTCTCCCCTTACTTATTATATTTTTTGAGAATAACGGTCGCGTTATGCCCTCCGAAGCCGAAGGAATTCGACATTGCGATGTTAAGCTCAGCCTTACGCGGCACATTCGGAACATAGTCCAGATCGCATTCCGGGTCAGGGTTGTCCAAATTGATCGTAGGGGCAATCATGCCCTTCTGCAGCGATAGTCCGCAGATGATCGCTTCCACACCGCCGGCTGCGCCGAGCAAGTGGCCTGTCATCGACTTGGTCGAGCTGATCGCTACCTTGTACGCATGCTCTCCAAGCGCTTTCTTCACAGCCGCTGTCTCTGATTTGTCACCTACCGGTGTAGAGGTGCCGTGTGCATTAATGTAGTCGATGTCCTCCGGAGAGATTCCGGCATCACGAATCGCCATCTTCATGCAGCGTGCTGCGCCGTCAGGATCAGGCTCCGTCATATGATGGGCATCGGCACTTAGGCCATAGCCAATAACTTCGGCATAAATCTTCGCGCCGCGCTTCTCCGCATGTTCGAGAGACTCGAGAATCAGGATTCCTGCACCCTCGCCCATCACGAACCCGTCACGGTCCACATCAAACGGGCGGCTGGCCTTCTGAGGCTCGTCATTGCGGGTGGACATAGCTCTCATTGCACAAAAGCCTGCCATACCCGTAGGACGAATGGTTGCTTCTGAACCGCCGCAGATCATCGCATCCGCATCCCCGCGCTGGATCAGGCGGAAGGATTCGCCAATGGAATGGCTGCCTGTGGCACAAGCGGTCACTGTTGTTGTATTCGGTCCTTTGGCACCGAGATTAATGGACAGCTGGCCGGAGCCCATGTTGGCAATCATCATCGGAATGAAGAACGGGCTAACCCGCTTCGGGCCTTTTTCGAGCAGCAGGTTGTGGTTATCTTCCCATGTGCCCAGGCCGCCGATGCCAGAGCCGACAGACACGCCGATCCGCTCTGCATCAATATCTTCACCAATGGTAAGTCCGCTGTCCTTCAGCGCATCTTCACCGGCAGCCACCGCAAATTGCACGAACCTGTCCATCTTGCGGGCTTCCTTGCGGCCGAACCGGGCCTCCGGATCGAAGTCTTTGACCGAAGAAGCGATACGCGTTGTATAATCACTGACATCAAAAGCTTCAACCAGGGATACTCCGGACTTGCCGCTCATGAGGTTATCCCAGAACGTCTCCAGATCCTTACCCAGCGAAGTCATTACACCCATACCTGTTACAACCACTCTATGATTCAAACACAATCACCCCGTCTGTAGGCTGTGTACCTCTGTAGCTTCGTAGAGGAGAACACGCCTGAAGTCTATATAAACTGCAGTCGCCGCAGGATTATCCAATCTGCGGTTCACTTATTATCTTTCATTAAGATGCTGATACACTCCTGCTCACTCTTAAAGGACCGTAAAATGAGGAGAAGTCCCGCCCTGGCAGGAACGGGACCCTCAATCATATGACTCTAGGTATGAGATTGTATGTACTTCACAACTTCACCCACGGTCGTAATACTCTCTGCATCTTCATCAGAGATTTCCATATCGAATTCATCTTCCAATTCCATTACCAATTCTACTACGTCAAGAGAATCAGCACCTAAATCATCTTTGAAAGACGCTTCTAATGTTACCTCTGCTTCATCGGCACCTAAGCGGTCGATGACAATGCGTTTTACACGCTCCAATACATCGGACATCCGGTTCACCTCCTCTTTTGGTATTATACGAGATATGAAGTCAAAATACCATAGAGCATAAAAAACGCTTTCTGGCCGCCTCTGCTCTCTTCCCCCGTACTGATCAGACGCTTAGCAAAGCCTTACATGTACATTCCGCCATCCACATGAAGTGTCTGGCCTGTCATATAGGCTGCCCCTTCCGAGGCCAGGAATACCGCCGCGTTAGCAATGTCCTCCGCCCGCCCAAGCTTGGCAAGAGGAATCCCCTTGATCAGCTCACTGCGGACTTCATCGGACAGCTCACGGGTCATGTCGGTATCAATGAAGCCGGGCGCGATGCAGTTCACGGTGATTCCACGCGCCGACAGCTCGCGGGCCGCAGACTTCGTCATTCCGATTACCCCCGCCTTGGCAGCGGTATAGTTCACCTGGCCGGGATTCCCCGTCACCCCTACGACAGAGGAAATATTGATGATCCGGCCGTAACGCTGCTTCATCATCGGGCGGGTTGCTGCCTTCAGGCAGTTGAACACACCCTTCAGATTCGTTTCGATGACCTGGTCGAATTCTTCCTCTTTCATACGCATGATCAGATTGTCCCGGGTAATCCCCGCATTGTTCACCAGGATATCAATTTTCCCCCAGGCGCCGATCACCTCTTTGACCAGGTTCTCTGCCTCAATGCTGTTGCCGACATTCCCTTGCAGAGCAATTCCTTCCGAGCCAAGCTCTTGAATCCGGGCTACGGTCTCCTCGGCTGCCTGAAGGCTGCCGGAATAGTTCACCGCCACCTTGACACCCTGCGCAGCGAGTGCCAGGGCAATACTGCGGCCGATTCCCCGGGAACCACCGGTGACCAGGGCGGTCTGACCTTTTAGTGCTGCAAACATGCTAGGTTGTCCCCCTTCAATAATCATGCAACTATTGCCATGTCCGGCGGATTACCAGCCAGCCCCGGCACTCTCCAGACTGTTGATATTCACGACCTTGACATTCTTGTCAATCTTGCGGATCAGCCCAGCCAGCACGCTGCCGGAACCGATCTCTACAAAGGTATCCACTCCGGCCGCTATCAGCCATTCCACGCTATCCTGCCAGAGAACAGGAGAGAATACCTGGGCTACCAGCAGATTACGGATTTCTTCCGGGTCTGTTACCGGAGCAGCAGTCACATTGACCACTACAGGCATAGCCGGGGCATTGAAGGTTACCTTCTGCAGTTCAGCCGCCAGCCGCTCAGCCGCCCCCTTCATCAAAGAAGAGTGGAACGGTCCGCTTACCTCCAGCGGAATGGCCCGCTTGCCTCCCGCTTCCTTCACACGCTGCACCACTTCACCGACACCTGCTACCGAACCGGAGACCACGATCTGCCCCGGACAATTGACATTCGCCAGCTCCACGGAATTCCCGGACTCTGAAATGCTGCGGCATAATTCCGTGAGGGCGCCGCGCTCGGCACCCAGCACAGCTGCCATAGCCCCTTGTCCTCCAGGCACAGCCTCTTCCATGAACTGTCCGCGCTGGCGGACCAGCCGTACAGCATCTTCGTAAGACAGCACTCCGGCGGCTACAAGAGCGCTGTATTCACCAAGACTGTGGCCTGCCACATAATCCGGTGTAATGTTAAGCCCACGGAGCGCTTCCAGATAAGCCACACTGGCTGTAACCAGTGCCGGCTGTGTATTCACCGTCTGCTTCAATTCACTGTCCGGGCCTTCAAATACAAGCCTGCTCAGCGGAAAACCAAGCACCTCGTCGCCCTTCTCAAAGACCGCACGGCTCTGAGGCACAGCTTCATATACATCTTTACCCATACCAACTGTCTGTGCACCCTGACCGGGAAAGACAAATGCGATTTTACTCATGAGGGTTGAAGCTCCTTCCCGTTACTATTATTAATGCCCTGTTACTTACCAGATCAGCACAGAAGCGCCCCAGGTAAGTCCACCGCCGAAGCCGACCATAAGCACTGTGTCGCCCGCCTTCATCCGGCCTTCTTCTGCTGCTTCTACCAGGGCCAGCGGAATGGAAGCGGCAGAGGTATTCGCATATTTATCAACGTTGACTATAACCTTCTCGGGCGGCAGCTCCAGGCGCTGCATCGCGGATTGAATAATCCGGATATTGGCCTGATGCGGCACGAACAAGTCGATATTCTCCTTGGTCAATCCCGCCTTGGTCAGCACACGTTCCGTAGCCGATCCCATAACGCGAACCGCGAACTTGAAGACCTCACGGCCATTCATATAAATGAAGTGCTTCTTATCTTCTACGGTCTGCTGGGAAGCCGGAAGACGCGAACCGCCTGCTTCCAGATTAAGCAGGCTGCCGCCTGAGCCCTCCGCTCCAAGATCAAAGGACTGGAAGCCCCGTCCTTCCGGAACTTCACCGACGATTACCGCACCGGCACCGTCTCCGAACAATACACAGGTATTGCGGTCTGTATAATCCGTGATACGCGACAGGGTGTCCGCGCCGATCACGAGCGCATTGTTATACATGCCGTTCTGGATAAAGCCGGTTGCTGTAGCCAGACTGTAGACGAACCCGGAGCAGGCTGCTGACAGATCGAAGGCGGCCGCGTTCTTGGCTCCCAGCTTGTCCTGCAGAATGCAGGCTGTGGACGGGAAGGCGCTATCCGGCGTAACCGTAGCTACAATGATCAGATCCAGCTCCTCCGCCTTCATGCCGGCAGATTCCAGTGCCTTCAGTGCCGCTTCATAAGCCAGGTCAGAAGTCGCTTGCTCCGGGGCCGCAATATGCCGTTCCCGGATGCCTGTACGGCTGACGATCCATTCATCGTTTGTTTCGACGATCTTCTCCAGATCGCTGTTGGTTAATATTCTCTCAGGTACATATTTTCCTGTCCCAATGATTCCTACCGGACGTAATTGTCTCATGTCGTCACTCACTTCCCGCTAATTTCCTTGGATATACTGGACACCAGATCCGCCTTCAGCGCAATCCGTGCCTGTCTTACCGCATTCTTCACCGCATTGCCGTCGGACGAGCCATGTCCCTTCACTACAAGGCCGCTAAGACCTAGTAGCGGGGCTCCGCCGTGTTCCTTATAATCCATCTTGCCCTTCAGGCTTCTGAGCTCCGGCATAAGGATAGCTGCCCCCAGCTTCGTCTTCAGGGACTTACTGAACTGCTCCTTCAGCAAAGAGAACATAGCGCCGGCTGTTCCTTCCAGCGTCTTCAGAAGTATATTACCGGCGAAGCCGTCACAGACCAGCACATCGCAGCTTCCGGTGAGGACATCCCGCGCCTCTACATTGCCGACAAAATGAATGCCCGGCAGAGCTTCCAGGAGCGGGTATGCTTCCTTGGTCAATTCATTTCCCTTCCCCGGCTCAGTCCCTACATTCAGCAGGCCTACCCGGGGTTTCGCAATACCATGCACCTTATTGCGGTATATGCTGCCTATCAGGGCATATTGGGCCAGATGCTGCGGCTTGGCGTCCATGTTGGCCCCAAGATCCAGGGCCAGCACCCCCACATCATCGAGAGTAGGAATCATCGGGGCCAGTGCAGGCCGTTCGATTCCTTCCATTCTACCGACAACCAGAAGCCCGGTAGTCATAAGCGCTCCGGTATTACCCGAGGAGATCATGGCATCCGCCTCGCCTTCACGGACCATACGTCCGGCAACGACCATGGACGAATCTTTTTTCCGGCGGACCGCCTTCACCGGCTCCTCATCCGAACCGATCACATCCCCCGCATGCCGTACCGTAAGATTGGATGGCCTGGTCTTCAGCAGCGGCTCAAGCCGGGCTTCATCACCGACCAGTATGATCTGTATATCACTCCATTCCGCAGCCGCAGACAACGCACCTTCCACATTACATTCAGGAGCATTATCCCCGCCCATGGCATCAATGGCGATCCGCACTCCGGTTTCCCCCTTCGCTGTACTCTTCAATGGCTGAACGATACACTATAAAATGGCCTTGAAATACGAGTTCTTCTCCGACATATGTAAACACATCCACTTCAGCTTTGCCGTTCCGGCCTGCCAGTGAACGCACCTGCGCTTTGGCAATGCACTTCTCACCCAGCCGGACCATGCGGACAAACCGGATATCCGCCGAAGCTGTTAAGGCAATCTCATCATTAATAATGGCAACGGCAAGCGAATTCGCCTGACCAAAGACATAGTGGCCGCGGGCGATTCCGTTTCTGGAGAATACATGCTCATCCCGGATCTCAAAGATGGATATCCCGCTCCGGTCCAGCTGCAAATCCACAATATCTCCGACCACTTCATCGGCTGGCAGGGAACGCACCTGATCGTAGGAATGCTCCGCCATTTGCTTCATCCGCTCACGCAGCTCCGGAATCCCCAGCTCCATCCGGTCCAGCCGGATCGTCTGGATACTTACCTTAAGCTGGCGGGTTAATTCCCGGTCGGTTACAAAAGGGTTGCCTTCTATTATAGCCAGCAGCTGCTGCTGGCGTTCTTTCTTGGACATCCGCTCGATAGCGGCTCACCTCCCGGCACAGGCCTGATGTGAAGCATCCGGCCAGCAAGAGTGGCCGCTGTAGTCATATCTATCAGTTCTACCTTATCAATTAGAACCAGGTACTAATATGTAGTATAAAGCATGCCGCCGCAAAAATAAAGCTTTGGCTTGAAAAGCGCTATTTTCTAGCGGAAACGGCTACCTGTTTTTTCCAAGGACTGTGGAGCGAAGTTTATACATGCTTATAATTTCATAAAAATAGCACTTCACCGGCAGATGAAGTGCTACTCTTAATGTGCAAACTATTGTTTGATGATCTCTCTTGCTTTGTATGTTCCGCAAACTTTGCATACATGGTGAGCAAGCTTAAGTTCGCCGCATTGTTCGCATTTCACCATACCTGGAACAACCAGTTTGAAGTGAGTACGACGCTTGTCACGACGAGTCTTGGACGTTCTGCGTTGTGGTACTGCCATTGTGATACACCTCCTGATTGTGTTGTAACCCAATTACACTTGGGATTAGTTCTTAATCATCTTGCTTGGTAAAGAATCCTTTCAACCCAGCGAGTCTTGGATCGATCACTGTGTTGTCGCAACTGCAGGTGCCTTCGTTCAAGTTCTGTCCGCATTTCTGACAAAGACCAAGACAGTCTGCCTTGCACAATACCGAATCCGGTAAGTGCAGTACGAAATTTTCTTCCACATACGGGATAAGATCCACAATCTCATCCTTGATGTAAATGAGTTCCTCATCTTCATCTTCCGGAAGAATTGGCTGTTTCAGCCACTTGAAAGTCTCAGCGAAAGGAATGTTCAGCTTACTCTTGACCTCACTAAGACAACGTGAACATAACATGTCCACTTCTCCGTTCAGTGTTCCCACCACGTTCACACTATCGGCTCCCGCGGGCAGCGCTTTAAGGTCTACTGAGAGTGGTGCAACAGCAAGTATATCCTTGCGCCCTGTGACAACCTCACTGACATCCACGGTATCGTGGAGGACCAGAGGCTCGTCGGCATTCGCTAATTTGCGAAAGTGAATGTTCATAGTTATCACTCCAAACAAACAAAATTTATTATACCTATTATTACCTGAGTTTGTCAACCATTTTCCCTTTATATTGTTTCAAAGGCGGAGACAATTTATGATATACCTAAGTTAAGCACTGAATCCGGAATCTGAATCGTCAGATATCCTACGAATAGGGCGTGAAGCAACGGTGACAACTGTAGGTATTATAGCCGAATATAACCCTTTACATAACGGGCATGTCCACCATTTCCAGGAGGCCAAAAGAATCTCGGGCGCGGACCGCTCCATCGTCATTATGAGCGGGCCGTTCACCCAGCGCGGTGAGCCGGGGGCGGTCAGCAAGCGCGCCCGTACCGAGATGGCGCTGCATATGGGCGCCGATCTGGTGATTGAGCTGCCGGTGGCCTATGCCGTCCAGCCGGCGGAATGGTTCGCCTTCGGAGCGGTTTTCCTGCTGGAGGCGACCGGCGTCGTCGACAGCCTGTGCTTCGGCTCCGAAGCGGGCACTTTGGGCGCGCTGCTGCCCCTGGCCGGCTTCCTGGCCGAGGAGAGCAGCGCGCTTAAGGACGAGATCCGCGCGCGCCTGGCGCAGGGCGCGGGATTCCCCGCCGCGTACAGCGCAGCGGCGGCGGCGGCCTGGAGGGAGACTCCCGGCGGAAGCGGGAGTCCGCTTGATGCCGAGGCGCTGCTGCGGCAGCCGAACAACAGCCTCGGCTTGCACTACCTGATCGCGCTGCAGCGGCTCGGCAGCGCGATCAGGCCCTTGACCGTGCCGCGTACCGGCGCGGGCTTCCACGACCCGCTGCAGGGCGGGTCGTCCATTGCCAGTGCAACAGCGATCCGCAGGCTGCTGCTGGAGGGCGGTTCACCGGCGGCATACATGCCGGAGTACAGCCTGTCCATCCTGGAGCGGGAGCTGGCGGCCGGCCGGGGTCCGGTGAAGCTGGAAGACTTCAGCATCGCGCTGCGCCATGTGCTCTCCACCCGCTCTGCTGCGGAGCTGCGTATGATCCAGGACATGAACGAAGGCCTGGAGAACCGGCTGCTCCGCATCCTGCCCCGGCTGGACAAGTTCACCGTCAGCGGACTTCTTGAGGAGCTTAAGACCAAACGCTACACCCATACAAGGCTCCAGCGTCTGCTGCTTCACACTCTGCTGAACCACAGCCAAGCAGAAATGACCCCGTCGGTTCTCTCCCGGGGTCCGGGTTATATCAGGGTTCTCGGCTTCCGCGAGAACGGCCGGGAGCTGCTGAAGCAAATGAAGCAGCGGGCAACGCTTCCGGTGGTCACCAGCCCCGCCCGCTTTGACCATCCCATGCTGGAGCGGGACCTCCAGGCAGCGGCTGTATTCGCCGGAGCCTATTCCGACCCGCTGCGCAGCGATCTGTACAGCGATTATCTGGAGCCGCCGGTCAGGATCTGAGTACCGGCAGCTCCTCCATATATTTCAGGGCGTCGGGTAGCGTAGATACAGGAACCAGCTTCATCTTGGTGCCGATCTGATCCGCCTTCGCCTTGGCTTCATCATAGTTCTTGAGCGGAACGAAGAAGACTTCCGCCCCTTTGCGGTCGGCAGCCACAATCTTATGCTTCACCCCGCCGATCGCCCCCACATTTCCCTCAGCATCAATCGTGCCCGTCCCTGCTACCCGGTGGCCCTTGGTCAGATCTCCCGGCGTAAGCCGGTTATAGATTTCCATGGTGAACATCAGTCCTGCCGAAGGTCCCCCCACGTTTGTATCAACAAAACTGACGGCTCTGCCCTCTTGCTTAGGCTCCACCTTTTGGACGGCGCCGATAACGACCCCGAAGCCCGGCCGTGCAGCCGAGGTTTCTTTATCCTTGACTCCGACCAGCTTGACCTGCTCTTTAATGTCCTTGCCGTCACGCTGCAGCACTACCTCAACGGTATCACCTATTTGGTGAACCGACAGCAGCTTGGACAGAGCGGCCGGATCGGCTGCTTTTTGCTCACCGACACTGATGATTTTGTCCCCCGGCTTGAACTGGCCCTGACTTGCCGCCTCCGGTACGGAGAATACATACAGATAATCCACGATATCCTCATAGGGTACACCTGCAGCATGATAAGCAGCCTGCACGGCGTACGACTGTGAACTGTTCATATAGAAGACCTGCTCCGCCGCGTATTCCTGCTCTGTCTTATCCTGGAGGCGGGTCTCTTTCAATACCACCTCTGCATTGGAATTGAACACGGAAGCGATCAGAAGGGCCACATTCGCATAACTGGCAGAGACCGTGGTCATCATGAAGGTCCCCTGCTCCTGCGGATCGGCATTCTCTACCTTGATCATCGGAGCTACCTCGGAGGCGCTTCCCGGCTGATACACAATATAAGGAGTGTTCATAAAGACGACCACATAGAGAATGACCACGAATGAAAATAAATAGGCTGTAGCGCGGAGGCCTACCCGGCTTTTATGCTGCCTCAAGTCTCTTCCCCTTCTTTCCCGACGCATGAAGCCCCGGCATTGGAATATGATACCAGAAGCCTGGAGCTTCACTCCGGCTGTGGCATGATGGTTGTCTCCCCTGCATAAATTGATAATAAGATCTACCCATGTCCTAAGCTATGAAGAGGTGTTGCTTCTAATGATAAACTTTAAGCTGCGGCGGTTCCTCACAGGTTCAGCCCCTTTTGTACCCGGGGCCGCAGCCATTCTGCTCGCTATAGCCATTGTCCTGGCACCGGAATCCTCCTTCGAGGCTTCCCTCACGGGCCTGAAGCTCTGGTGGACCCTTGTCTTCCCGGCGCTCCTGCCCTTCCTGATCTTGTCAGAGATGTTGAGCGCATCGGGCTTCGTGCATGGCATCGGCGTACTACTCGGGCCGCTGATGAAGCGGTTGTTCAAGCTCCCCGGAGCAGCCGGCTGGACCCTTGTGCTCGGCATCACCGCCGGCTTCCCGGCCGGCGCCGGAGGCGTGATGCAGCTGCACAGGCAAGGAGACATTACGGACAAGGAGGCAGGGCGGCTGGCATCTATTGTGCATTACGCCAGCCCGGTCACGCTGCTGATTGTGATTGGCACGGCATTCCTGCATAGTCCCGCAGCCGGTTATACCCTGCTTGCCATCCACTGGCTGTCAGGCTTAACCGCAGGAGGGACCTCGGCCTGCTTCAACAGCTCCCGGAAGGTATCCTTATCCATACCTCCAGGCGCTGCGCCCAGACTTCCCGGCAGCCGCCAGCCCGCCTATAAGGCATCCTTGCCCCGGCGTATTCACCGGGCAGCAGCAGATGCCCGTTCAAGGGACGGGCGGGGATTCGGCAAGGTGCTCGGTGAATCCGTATCCGCAGCCGTACAGAACCTGATGATCGTAGGCGGCTATATGATTATGTTCGCAGTAGTCATCAACATTATCACCACACTGCTCCCGCAGATCCCGCAGCTCATGGCAGCAGGTCTGCTGGAGATTCATCTCGGAGCCCGTGCGATGACCTCCGCTGCAGCAGGCCAGGGAGGCTTCATCGCAGGCGGACTTCTCGGCCCGGCACTGCTGTCCGCCGGATTGGCCTGGAGCGGAATCTGTGCCCAGCTTCAGGCACTGACCTTGCTGAAAGCAGCGAATGTAAGGTTCCTTCCGTTCGCCGCCGTCAGACTGCTGCATGGGCTAATAGCCTTTGCACTGACCTATCTGCTATGGACGCCGCTGATGAACCTCCAGGCTGCCGTACTGCCGGTTATTGCCGTCTCCACTCCCGCAGCTGCGCCGCTCGAACTGGGCTTTGTTCATCGAATCTGGGGGTTTTTCCCGCAAACCTTGCAGCTCCAAGCTCTGCTCGTTATATTCCTGCTGCTGTTATCGGCCGCCGTCAAGCTGTTTACTCGGAACCGCCGTCCATCCGGCTGAATTTAAGCTTCATGGCCTGCTCCACTTCAGGGGTCACGAAATCCGAGACTTTCCCGCCAAAGTGGGCAATCTCCTTCACCACACTGGAGCTAAGATAGGAGTATCTCGGATTGGTCATCATAAATATGGTTTCCGCCTCGGGGTCCAGATTATGATTAATGGAAGCATTCTGTAATTCATACTCGAAGTCCGTGACAGTACGGATGCCCCGGACAATGACCTGGGCATCCTTTTGCCGGACATAATTCACGAGCAGATCACGGAAGCTGTCAACCTCAACATTCGGAATATCCGCAGTAGCCTGGCGCAGAAGCTCCGTGCGCTCTTCGACTGTAAACAATGGATTCTTGCTTAAGTTGTTCAGGACAGCCACAATCAGCCTGTCGAACTGCTTGGCTGCCCGGTGGATAATATCCATATGTCCCAGCGTTACCGGATCGAACGTTCCCGGGTAGATGGCGACACGCTCTTTTCTAATTTGCAGACTCATCATTAACCTCCTTGCTGCTAACGGCACTCTCTGGAAGGGCAGCTTCATACTGATATATTGAGATCGTAACCTCTCCGTATACGGACAACCTCGTCCTGCGGAACCCCGGAATATCCTCGGGATAGGAATACCCTGATACATGCTCCAGTACGACCACCGCTTCAGGGTTCAGCAGATGTTTGTCCGCCATCGTTACCATGAGTTCATCCCCATGCTTCATACGGTAAGGCGGGTCCAGAAACACAAGATCAAACGATCTTCCCCGCTTCTCCAAGGCCCCAAGCGCCCGGCCGGCATCGTTGCGGTAGACCTCAGCCTGCGGTTCCAGTCTGGCCGCCTTCAGATTCGCGCGCACCGTGTCGATGGCCTTCTGCTCCATATCCACAAAAACCGCAGCTTCCATCCCTCTGCTCAGGGCTTCAATCCCCAGACCTCCGGTGCCGGCATACAGATCAAGCACCGTACCCCCTTCAAAATAAGGCCCGATCATACTGAATAATGCTTCCTTCACTTTATCGGTGGTAGGCCTTGTCCCATTGCCCGGAACACTTTTTAGCGGCCTGCCCTTTGCACTTCCCGATATGACTCTCACCGATCATCCACCTGCTTTTTAGCTTTTTATATCTCTATTTACCATGCCGTTACAGGGCATAAGTCCAAGGCTATAGTACCACAATTGTTCCTTGAAATAAAAAGATTGTCCGAGTTTGTCACAATGCGGAGCTTGAGAATATTTAGTGTGCAGATGTATAAAAGTCCCGCAACCGGGTCATCCTGTAACTATCGACATCGCAAAATGTCGTAGACAACCGCGGAGCAAGCTTACGTTTCCCCATAAGCTCTTCGTCCGGTTTCTCCTCTCCCATGAAAGAGGCTCCCGAAAGGGAGCCTCGATTTTTTGTATATTCATCATATATCGCGACACTCGCGCACACAAAAATCCGATGCCTGGGAGCACCGGATCAAGGTAACTAATTAATTCGCTTCAGCTTGGCTTCCTGTTCAATCGAACGCGCTGAGAGCAGCTCAATAATTTCATGCTGGGATTCTTGAATTTCTTCTATTCTCTTCACTCTCTCGTTAGTATCCAGAACTGCTTGTTTAATAAGCGTCTGTTCTGTTTCTAACCGATCCAATCGCTCATTGACAGAAGCTAATTCTTCTCGAATAGGGCTCAATTCTTCTTTTATAACAGTCCGCAATAACTGCACCAAATCATTATCCATGCGCTCCGCTCCTTTGGAACTTGATGTATAGATTGTACCAGAAATTTATAGATAGCGGCAATTATTTTACTTTTTCGAGCTTAAAAACAAACTTCCATGTGGCTGAATTGCCTGAATATCGTCCCCGGTTTTCCACAACCTTAACTGTCAACGATTTGTTCTGGGTTTCTTTCAGGGAAGACACCTTAATTGAGGCGCTGGCCGATCCTTCCTCGGGGATCTTGTCTTGTTCCTGCGCTTCAGCACGAAGCTTAATGGTTCCTGTTGAACTGGCACTTATCGTTACTGAATCCCCTTCTCCAAGTTCCTCTCCATTTACAAACCCACCTGACCACCACTCATTCCCAACATGGTTGTTTTCTGCTAAGCTGGCACTCACAAATGTAACTTTGACTTTTTGAGTCTTTCCTGCTGCCGATATTGGCTGTGCACTTATAATGAGAGCAAACACCAAAATCAAAAAGAGACTTGTCCGTTTCCATGTCATTGCACGACTCTCCTTTATACTATTTTTACCAATTATATCAGGTCAAATGACTTAGTTCTATAGTCTCAGTAAATTATTCTACATGACCAAATTAGAAATCCATCTTTTCATCTGGTAGAATGAGACTCTGACATCAATTGATTTAGGAGGAACCGCTATGAACAAGCCTTTTTATAAAAAATGGTCGTCCCTGGCCATCATTATGGTAGCCGGCGGCGTCATTGGACTGACCGCAGGGTGTAATGATTCGGCGAATGAGGCCGCGCCAGCTCCCACAGAGATAGCGCAGCCGACAGCAGCCGCGCCAACTACCCAACCGTCCGCTGAACCAACGGCCAGTAATTCATCCATGAACTGGGAATCGGCTATTAAACAAATCTCCCAAACCGATACACCTGCTTCTCAAAAGGCCACTGCTGCGGAGGTTTTGGCGAAATCCTATACTCCAGCCTCTGAAGAACTCAGTGATTTTGAGTCCCAGATCGTAGAGGAATACACTGCCGGGAATTATCTGGCTCATATCGAGGATGCCGAATACATGCTGACGAACCTGTTCAAATCCAGAGTCGTGGAGCAGAACCACACGGAAGGTGAAGCCATTAAAGAGTTCGCCTTTGACTTTTACCAGAACACCAAGTACACCTTCCGCGGTGCAGAGACCGTTGATAGTGACGCAGTACAATCGAATGAAGCCCAGATGGACAAGGTATTGTCTGAGATCAAAAAGAAATAAACGCTCTTACCCTGTCAGCGATTTCTTGGGAATGGGAGCGGTACAGATAATGATTCGCTTCAAGCAGCACCATCTCTCCACGTACTGAATCCTTGATCTGCTTCGCATGCTCGGGAACCCATTGATCACTCCCCGGATGATTCGCCTGGACAAAGAACAGGACAGGGAGATTCCGGGGGAACGTCTGCTTTTGCTGCTCAGCTCTTTGGAAGTTGGAATACATGCTCTCCGCCTCATTTAATTGAGTGGTATTGTACATGTTTTTGCGGATCAGAAGGTTCAATTGTTGTTTGGTTGCTTCATCATAAGGCAGTCCTTCATAAGGGTCAGCGCTCAGCTTCAATTGTAAGCGGGCGAACCCTAAGTTGCGGAACCATTTAACCATCCGTGTCTCTGACGAATCAATCTTTTGCTCACTCAGCGAGGGTACACTGCTATCCAGTCCGACAAATGCACTTACTTCATCTGCATATTTGTTCACATAATCCAGAGCATATATCCCTGAAATGGAATGGCCCATTAGGATATAACGATTAATATTAAGACCCTGCAACGCTTCATGGAATTCACTTACGATATTCTCTGTGGTTCGTTCTTTTTCTGTGGGATCACTTAAGCCGTAGCCGAAAGGCTCAACCGCCACAACCTTGTAATCTTGAGATAGCTCGTCGATCAGCAGCTTGAAGTCAAGCGCGGGTGCAGCTGCTCCGAAGCCTGGAATCAGCACGATCGTTTCTGGGCCGTCACCTTGAATGAACACATTCATATTCCTCCCGTCTACGGATACGTGCTGGCCGTAAGGCATTATCTTCTTCGCTTCAGAATGACTGCTGATAACATTGGTGATATACACAATCCCCACCAAAAGAACAATAACGCTTACAATTGCTCCTAACACTTTAACTAGAAGGTTACGCACTTTCTTGAATTTCATTTTCTTTCCCGACTTCTTGTCCACTGGCTGTGTCACTGTCATCTTCTCCTGTCCCGAACTATAGTTAGGCTTGCTTCATTGCCGTTAAAGAAAGTTTAACCAATGAAGATGTCTTCCTCATGACGGCAATATGAACCCAGCATGAACAAAACAGGCTACGGTCACATACAAGCGTACTTGTATTGTGACCGTAGCCTGTTTATAAACATTAACTATCCGTCGGTGTATGGATTGGCAACGTGACTATAAAGGTTGTGCCTTGACCAGGCTCGCTTTCCACCTCAATGTCACCCTGATGAAGCGAAACGATCTGTTTAACGATAGCAAGTCCCATCCCGCTCCCGTCATATTTACGGCTATGGGAACGATCTGCCTTGAAAAAGCGCTCGAATATACGTTTTTGATCTTCTAAGGGAATCCCAATGCCTGTGTCGGATATCCGGACCATCACATTTTTGATATCCTCTGTGATACTGACGTTAATGACACCGCCATCCCCGGTAAACTTGATGGCATTGCTAAGGATATTTGTCCATACCTGATTCAACTGGTCATGATCGGCGGTAACTCTAAGGGTCTGCAAATCAAGCTCGAAATGAATGTTGCGGGCTGACCATTGCGGCTGGAGTGCCACGATGACCCTCCTGATCTGTTCATCAAGATTTAAGGTGGTCAGCTTTAGCTGCTGTGACTGGGATTCAAGCAGGCTCAGTTTGAGCAGGCTATCACTCATTTTGGACATCCGTTTCGCTTCAGCGATGATAATATCCAGATACCGGCTTCGTTCCTGTTCAGCGAGATTCACTTGCTTAAGCGCTTGAGCATAACCGGAGATCGAGGTGAGCGGGGATTGGACCTCGTGGGAGACATTCGTAACGAACTCTCTGCGCAACTGCTCCAGCTGCTGAAGATCATGGGTCATATCTTCGAAGCTGCGGGCCAGCGTCCCCAGCTCCCCCGACTGCTTAATATTCAGCTTGACGTTAAAGTCTCCCGCTGCGATCCGTTTTGTTGCTTTGGTTAACTTTTTGATCGGGCTCACGAGGAATATAGAAGCTACCAGAATCAGAATACTGCCCACAATCAATGAACAGATTGCAAAGATCATTCCCCACTTGACTACAAAGGAGGCGGAAGGCGGGGCGAGTGATTCAAGAAACATCGCTCTGGTCCCTGTCTCCGTCTTAACCGGCAGCCCCAAGAGAACAGTAGCGATACCATTCGCCGTGTCTTGGACAACCCCTCCGCTTAAAACCTTCTTGAGCTGGTCTGCCGATACGGCGGCTGATTTGTGCCCGTTAAGGTGCCCATAAGACTGGAAATCACCTGTTGCATCATACATTCGAATATGATATATATCAAGCTGTTTCATTCTGCTAACGAAGGATTCTGCTTCCTCCTCAGGCAGTGTCTTATAGATCTGCACCACATCCTGCCCGAAGTTGCGTATGTTAATTCGGGCATTCTCGTTCAATTGTTCTTCGAATATCCAGGTGGACATGAAAAAAGAAATGATCGTACCCGCGATGACGGAGACCAGAAAGGTAAGCACCACACGAATATATAAAGATTTGATCATGGATAAACCTCAAGCCGGTACCCCAGTCCACGCACGGTTTCAATCCGAAAATCAGGCGTAGCCGCAAACCGCTCACGCAGGCGCTTGATATGTACGTCCACGGTCCGGTCATCTCCGGCGTAATCAATCCCCCAGATCTGATCTATCAACTGCTCCCGGGTATAGACTTGTCCTGGCGTTCCGGCCAGCTTGTACAACAGTTCAAACTCCTTAAGCGGCAGTGTAAGCGACTCGGTGCCGCTCATCACCTTATACGTCTGGCGATCCAGGACAACATTACCGAACTGGACCGTTTGTGTGGAGCCAATCTTGTACCGCTTCAGTAACGCCCTGACACGAACCGTTAGTTCGAGCGGGTCAAACGGCTTCGTCAAATAATCGTCTGTCCCGAGCTCGAACCCTTTCACCTTCTCCCATGTCTCTCCTCTTGCAGTCAGCATAAGCAGCGGGAGGTCAGGATTCGCTTTACGCAGTTCTTTGCATAACGTCCAGCCGTCCATAACCGGCATCATAATATCAAGTACGACAAGATCAACCTGCGCTGATCCGTACACGGCCAGAGCTTCCTTGCCGTCCGCGGCTTCGAGCGTTTCGAATCCGTCGTTCCGCAGAAATAAACAGACAAGCTCGCGAATGTTCGCATCATCATCAGCAACCAGTATCGTAGGCATCGGCTACCTCCTTTCCTGTTGTCCATAGCCTTTCCAGCTTCAAATCCGGCCAGACTCTTTCAATAAAATAAAATCAAGACCCCGCCGGGTCAGCTTTATGGCCGCGTTCTTCACCGTCACCACGCCGCTGCCTGATCTGGAGACCGAAACGTTCTCCACCATCCGGCTGTCTACAAGCTCCTCCATAATATCAGCGAATGCTTCGGCTTCCAGCCCCATTACCTCCTGATTAACCGGCTGACCCGCTTCAATCCGCTTAAGTATCGCATATATCTGTTCCTTCTCTTCCATGATACACCTCTTTCTTACCAGCACTGATTGCCCTATAAGACAATGACTTCTATTATCGCACATCCTTTCCGGGCATAGCGAATTTATATTCTCCCGCCTGGCAAGTGAGACTTGTCCATTGTGCCACAGACAACAAGCGCAGTCCCGGTTTCCGCCGGGACTGCGCTGACTGATCCAATGACTAGTAGAAGCAGGCACTCAGTATAATAACGAGCAGGATATAAAGCACCAGAATCGCCCCTGTTGAAGTCCAAGGACTTACCGAACCCACATTACCACAGCCTGCATTTCCAACGTATCCGCAATCTGCACCCATGAGATTACCTCCTTCATAATAATGACTACAGAACAGAATATGAGCGGAAGACCTCAACAGATTGGGCGAAACGCACAAAATTTTAGACGTATGTATAAGGGCATCCTGCCCGCCCGTACTTCAGAGCAGGACAGGATGCCTACTACAGCAGATTAATCAGAAACCAGTATTCCGTCAAAGCTCTCAGGGCCTACCCGAACCGTACCGAGCAGGTTGGAGCTGATAAATGCAGTATACGTTAACTGAGGAGTAATCGCCGGAAGGAAATCATCCGCCGAGAAGGTAATAACCTGTGGTGCCAGTACACTAAGGCTGAACGTGGATGTGGCAGAATACACCACCGGGTCCGAAGGCACCGTCCCTCTGACGATAGTGACAGTGATGCCTATCAGCGCAAGCGGAAGCTGCACCGATACCGTTCCTTTTAGAAGTACTCTCGGGTTTGCGCCTACGCCTGCAGTGATCAGACCAATTTGCCCGAACAGCTGGGGAGTATTGATCACCAGAATCGGTATGGCAATTGAGTTGGCAGTACTGGCATTCTGCGATGTTCTTCCATCAACATAAGTTCCCATTTGAAGCACCTCCTTTCTTCATATTTAGTATATTTCCAGATTCTCTCAATCGCTTGGATCAATCACCAATGCATAACCCCCATATTAGTAGATTCCTTCCCTGGAGGTTGTATCCGCCTAACCTTCTTTGGTAGTTCCGCTCCGCTTGTTGAACGCCAGCTCAAACAGCCCTGTAGCCGACAATCCCGCCAGACCTCCGGCCCAGAGACGAAGAATGAGATTCATATCTGTAAAAGGGTAAGCGCTAGCTCCGACCAGCAGGCCTATGGCCAGCCCCACCGCAGGAACTACGTTGCGCGGAAGGTTGACGCTGTTCTTCACCAGCTGCACCAGCGCCATCACGAATACTGCCAATACCGATGCAAATCCGAGTACATCGTTGAGCGCATCGTAGTACATATCCGCTACGCCCCCTTACTGGTGACGAGCAGGCCTGCACGGTTCAACACAGTCAGTATCCGGTAGAAGTCATAGCTGCCGCCCGAAGGCGTATCCAGCAGCCCGGCTGCTGCCGCTGCTTGTACCGCAGGCAATGCCCAGGCAGGCACTTCCATTACTGCACGGCCCTCGAGGACAGCCAGCCGTTCCGCCACCGCTTTAATAGACTGGCCTTGCTCTTGAACTCCAGTCTTTAGCGTATCTCTGCTGACAGACAGACCCGTCAGCAGCTCCCGCAGCTCGCGAAGCTCCGTTTCCAGCTTTGCAATTCTTTGTTTGTCTTCAGCCGACATCTCTTCATCCTCCTTCACTTCATCATATTGAGTTAAGTTATATGAATTCATAATCTGTATCAGCTTGGCAGCATAGTCCGGATCGGTTGCATAACCTGCAGCAGCCATCTCACGGGCGGCAGTATGGCCGTCTACACCGATTGCCTTACTGTACAGCTTACGGTTCCAGGAGACTCCTTCTGTAATCAGTGCCGAATGATCCGCCACAGATTCTCCCCAGTTGTTATAGGCCCGGAACAGGGCAGACACCTGAACAGCTTGGCCGTTCCTGTATTCGGTTGTCCGGAACGGCAGGCTGCCCGCAGGTCCGCTGCCCTTGATTCCAAACAAATTGTTAGCCTTAACGGTCAGGCCGCTGGTTCCCCAGCCCGATTCCTGCGCTGCCTGGGCAATCGTCAGCGATGCCGGGATACGGCTGCGCTGCATATCGGATACCGCGAAGGTGACCATTTTGGAGATGAATTCAGATTCCCTCATTGCATCACTTCCTTTCCTGCTATATTAAATGCGTTTTCACCCGCGGATGCCTGTGCTTATCCCTGCTATGATGTATATGGAAACCTGAAGAATCTAGTACGATATTCTAATATTTTGACTATGATCATTGTCTTTTTGTATATTATAGTTTACATTGTGACAATATTAATATACAATTCAGAATAGGAGGTGTAGCACTTGAACGAACTGAATAATCGTGTCAGGGAATACAGAGCCCGGGACAGGCTGTCCCAGAGTGAGCTTGCCCAGCGAATCGGGGCTTCCCGGCAGACCATTGCCCTTATAGAACGCGGAGACTATTCGCCTTCCGTAGTACTGGCCCTCAAGATCGCAGAGGTGTTTGCGGTAGCTGTGGAGTCGGTATTCTGGATTAACAAAGAGAAGGAGAGTGAACAGGATGAATGAGAAAAGGAAGAGAACGAATATGCGCGGGCTTATCTTACTGATTGGAAGTATGACTGTCGGAGGGTTTATCGGGTATGTATTTTCTTCCGGAGCAGTTACTGTACCTGAGAATTTCAATTTGAATCCTTCTATTTATTATGAGTATGATGTCATGTTCGGATGTATAGCCCTGCTCTCCCTGCTGCTGGCCGCCTTTACTGTGCTGGGCCTGGCTCAGACCCGCCGGATGAAGGATGAGCCGAAGACTGACGGAGAAATTGATAATTTTAAAGATAAGGCGCTTAGCAGAGTGATGCAGTTCAGCTATTACACAATGATTATTACACTATCCTGGCTGCTCATGAGCTTTGCACATGCACTCGGTCCCGGTGGCAAGGAGTCTGAGGATGCCGCCTTCATGCTGGCCAATATGATCACAGCTCTGGTGTTCATGCTGTTTTCTTTTTACTTGCTGAACCGCACGTTTGCGCTGTACAACAAGAATTATCCGGACCGCCAATTGGATCTCAGTCTGGGCAATTCACAGAATGCACAGCGGGAGCTGTTTGCCAAAATGGATGAAGGCGAGCGCTGGATTGTATACCGCTCCTCCTATTCCAGCTATAAAGCAACTACGGTTTGTCTGGTCATCGGGATGCTCTTCTTCGCCCTGTATTCCCTCTTATTCGGCTTTGTCCCGATGCCTCTCATTGTCCTTGCGCTTATACTCCTTATTCAGCAAACGGTGTATTATCGCGAAGTCCGTAAATACAGCTGACTCGCTACAGGTTACCTTGCTATATAGAAGAAGCGCCGGAGCATCTGCCCCGGCGCTTCTTCTATATCCTTTATGTCTCCTCAGGCCAAGTGGAAACGGCTTTGCCGTCCTTTTATAAGGACGGTATTCGTTTCAGCGAGAAATATAAGAATAAGTTATCGTGTGCAACATATAAATTCTTATATTTTAAAATACACTGAGGATAATAATCAGCAAAATAAACAGCACCAGTATTGTAGCAGCAGACGTCCCGAAGCGGCCGTAACCGCCGACATTCACTCCCATGGTAATCCCTCCTTATAAGCACCTGGCCCGCTTTGTCTTTCCTCTACATCATATGCCTATAGTCCCAAAAAAACTGGGCTAACACAGAAATTTGGTAATTATAAGCACGCAGAGTATTGTTAAATCTTCCATCCTGACGTAAACTAGTAATAATTAACTATATTGGAGGGACTATTTTACTATGCCAGCGTATTATTTCAAGGAGTTCTGGACACCACTGAGCTGGGCCGGCATTAAATTTTTCCGGGACGATGACGGATTTCTGTGGATTAAATGGTGGTCCAAGCCACGCAAGCGATTACGCAGAAGCTAACGGCTAGGAAGCAGCCTCGAACGTGATCCGGTTCTTCCCGCTCCGCTTGGAGATATACAGCGCTTCATCGGCCAGCCGCATCGTCTGGGTCGTATCGTCGCCATCAGGAGTCCACACAGCCGCACCTACACTGCAGCCCACGCGAAGCTCTTCCCCTATAATCAGAATTGGCTGATTGATCTTGCTGATTATACGCGAAGCCACGATCTCCGCTTCCTGCATCGGCTTGCCCGCCGAGGTATGGAGAACAATCACAAATTCATCCCCGCCCAGCCGGGCAACAATTTCATTGTCCCGTGTACAGTCCATCAGCCGGAAGGCCACCTCCTGGAGCAGCGCATCTCCAATCGTATGGCCGAAGGAATCATTGACTTTTTTGAAGCCGTCGAGATCCATGTATAGAAAACTGAGCGTCGTCCGCTTCTGCTTGGCCTTACTGACCGCATGTGCCAGAAATTCATCCAGCGCTGCGCGGTTAGGCAGGCCTGTCAGCTTATCATGCAGCGCCATATCCGACATATAGCTCAGCTTGGTCTCCGTCTTGGTCAGGTTACTCACGAGGCTCCGCAGGGATGCCGACAGAATCTCCACATCCTTGAACCGGGTGGAGGACGGGATCTCCACATCGGCACCGGAGCTGAGCAGATCGGCGGTCCGGGTAATATTCCTTAGCGGACGGCTGATCCATCCGGCTAGCAGCCAGCCGATCCCCGCGAAGACAGCTGCCATGAGCAGCCCGCTGATCAGAATAAAGCGTTCAAGCTGATAGACCGGGGCAAAAGCAATCTCAGCCGGCTGGCGGATGATGACCGTCCAGCCCAGGCCCGGATAATTCAGATAGCCGTCACCGTAGGCATATCCGGTCAAATAGGAGTCCCGGCGGTGCTCCTGTTCAATCATCCATGAGCTCTTGCCGCTGCGGGCTTCCTGCAAGGCTGCATCCGTCATTCTTTTGCCGACAAGTGCTTCAGGGCCGAGCAGGATCGTATCATCCTTCTTGCTGACTACGAACACTTCCACCCCTTTGAGCCGTTCCTTGAGCGGCTTCACGATGGAGGCCTCGACTTCACGCGACCATTCCCAGCTAAGGTGCGCCGCCAGTACGCCGCTTGTCCGGCCCTGCTTGTCCATGACCGGTACACTCACATCAACGAACTGCAGGACTTCGCCTGTAGAACTCTGCAGCAGCTTGGAGAGCAGCACCGCATCATGGACATCCCCGATGAAGGTTCCCTTAAGCGCTTCCTGAAAGACCGGCCTCTGGCTAATGTTCGTCCCCTGCAGGATGTGATCGGTGGAAGCCAGAACATTCCCTGTACGATCAAGAAACCCCACCCAGGTGAATACAGGCAGACTTGTCTTCAGCTGATTAAGCAATCCGTTCACTTCTGCCGGCTCCACCGGTTCCTGAAAAGCATTCAGCTTACTCAGCACCTCTATTTCACCGGAACGCGACCACATGAAATGATCGAGCTTCTCGGACATCCGGCTGGCCTCTGCAGCCAGGGAGCTTCCGATGGCGGTTTGGGCGGAGTCCGTGGCCCGGTTGCCGATTACATAGCTAAGCAGAGCAGTCAACAGAATAATAATAACCGCGAATGCTGTGGAAAATAATGTGCGAAGACTCAATGACATTTCCATTCTCCTCTTCAGAAGACCTGCTTCAAAATTCTCCCCCTAAGATGTCTTGCTGCCACGTGTCGAATAAGGGCGATATTTATTTATCGGAAGAGTCCGGCGGAATTATAATATAGCTTCCGGCACACTGCCGGTTTTTCTTAAAATTCAGAATGGATATGTTGCGCTTCACCCTACCTTAGCTCCCATAGAGCGGGCCAGCAGCACCGCTTGCTCTACATCCAGGTGTACCCCCTTCAGATCAAGGCTCTTCAGATCAATGCCTTCCAGCTTGGCCCCCCGAAGGTCCGCTCCTGTAAGCTTGCACTGGGCAAGCTGGACCCGGCTTAAATCCGCTCCGCGCAGATCGGCTTTCTGCAAATTGCAGCCCTGCATGTCCGCCTCAGCGAACCGGATGCCCCGCAGATCCTGCCTGCTCAGATTCAAATGGCGCAGATTCGTATAAGCCCAGTCCCCTCCGCTCAGTGTAATCCCGTCCATATAGGCATTAGCGAAGTCCGAACCGACCATCTTACAATTCTCGAACTTCGCCACAAACAGATTCGCTCCGGTAAATTTGCAGTTGGTGAACGCACCATCTATGTGCTGCGAGGCATTCAGAAGGGCACCAGTGAAATCACAATCCACAAACCGGCAGCCGCTGGACGTCATTTCTTCCATAGAAGCTCCTCTGAAGGAGCAGTGTTCAAAGGTACAGCCGTTTATTTCTCCGTCCTGCAGCGCTGCGTAATCGAAATTATGGTCTTGAAAAGTTTCATTCTGGTATTGATACATGGTTTGAACACCTCTTCATATGGGTATTAGAGCAAAGCTTCCGTCTTGCCGGAGTTTATGTTATTTTAAAAATACTACTTTAGGAGATTGTCCAAATGTGGCCGTTCCGATATAATAGCAAATAAAATCGCGGAGGTAAATGATGGATGACTCCAGCAGAAAAGAACCATTCCGTTATGTAATGAACCAGCCAATTGATTGCTGGCTTGAAATCCCTGCCAGCAATTCCGGGCCGGGGGCGGGAAAATTGACTGAAGGTATCCTGCTTGACCTTAGCCGTTCCGGCTGTAAGGTGCGTACCTCTCTGAACCTCCGCTTCACTGCAGGTGATACGAAGCTGATTATACATTTCCAGTTGGCGGAAGAGAAACTTCAGTATGAAGGCAGTGTCCGCTGGGGCTGGATGTATGGCCTTGGGCAATACCAGTACGGGGTAAGGCTTGATCTGCAGGAAGACGAGGAAGAACAGCTGCTGCGGGAGCTGGAGATCTGGACAAGCGGCAGAAGCGCTCAAGGCTTGTAACGGATTATTCGTATAATTGTGCACACAAACGCAAGCAAGGCTGATTCGGAGCCTTGCTTGCGTGACATATGAAGAATGCTATATCCTCTATTACACTTCGATTCTCTTCTTCACCAGAACCGCCATTCCATAGATCATCAGGCAGACAGCCGCCAGCTCGAACAGCAGCGCCCCTGGATTGGCCGCAGCATACTCAATGGTGAATCCGCTACCGGACTGCAGGTTCCCCGGGTAGATTTCAAAGTTAAAAACCTTATCCAGAGCAATAAAATAGGTGCCGAACAGCGCCCTCTCCAGATATCCAATCCCGTTCTCCAGCAGGAACAGAATAACTACCCCAATCCAGATTCTCCACTTCATGCGCAGACTCAAAGCTACCGTAATAGAGAACATCACCATAACCATTAGAAATCCGGTGGACCAGATGGATCGCAGTATCACTTGGAAGCCAACCGTTAACAGATTACCGGGCAAAAAATCAAGCGGGTACAGCAGCCGGTATATCCCCAGATGCACCAGCCCTAGGATAATGACTCCCCCAATTAGCAGCAGGGCTAACAGCATGGGAGACAAGACCGTCTGCAGCGCAGTAACCGGCAGCAGCTGCCGCTGATACGACTTGAGATTGCGGAAATACCCGGCTACGGCAACAAATACAAGGGCTATGGCCAGCACGTAGTAACCGGCCAGATTCAGTGACAACAGCCCTATATCCACCGTTGCACTAGATATCCACATTCCGGCCTGAATCAATAACGCGATCACGATGAAGACGAGAATGCGTTCTCTTCTGCGTCTAAGATCATATTCCAACAGCTTCAGCATTCGGCAAACACCTCTCTGAACAGCTCATCTATACTCTTCCCGCGTTCTTGTCTCAGTGCCTCTACGGAATGATGCAGTACAATCTCCCCGTCCTTCAGGAAAATCACCTCATCAAAGATCCGCTCTATATCAGTCACCAGATGTGTGGAGAGCAGAATACTGCTGTCTTCTTCATAGAACTCCATCAGGGCATTCAGAATCTTGGTCCTTGCCACGGGATCTACGCCGCCAATCGGCTCATCCAGCAGGTATAATCTGGCCCGGCGTGAGAGCGCCAGTGTCAGCTGTAATCGCTCGTTCATTCCTTTGGATAACGTCCGCACCTTGTCTTCAGTGCGCAGCTTCATGAACTCCAGCATACGCAGCGCCTTGGCCTGATCGAAGTCCGGATAGAAATCCTGCTGGAATCTTAGCGCATCCCCCACCTTCATCCAGGACTCTGTGACCGGCACATCCGGCATGAAGGATACCAGTGACTTGCTGTCCATGCCTACCGGTACTCCGATAACGGAGATCCGCCCTGAGCTTGGCCGAGAGAGTCCGGCGATCAGCTTCATCAGCGTGCTTTTTCCGCTGCCGTTGCTTCCGAGCAGACCGGTAATGGTACCGGCGCCCAGCCTGAAGGACACCTCGTTCAGCGCTTGCCGGGAGCCGAACCGCTTGGTCACATTCTGTATTTCGAGTAACTCATCCACTCTTCTTAATCCCCCTGTCCTTGATCCCGCTGATGTACGTTCTCCGCTACGGCAGCTATAATATCTTCACCCTGGAAGCCCAGCTCCTGCATTCCGCGAATGAAGCGGTCCAGCACATCCTGCGCCATATCCTTCTTAATGGTCAGAATCGTCTCTTCATTTCCGGTCACATATCTGCCCATCCCGCGGCGGGTTTCCACGATTGTCTCACGCTCCAGTTCCTGAAAGGTTCTTTGCACTGTATTCGGGTTGATCTGCAGTTCAGCCGCCAATTCTCGGACAGAGGGGATTTTGTCTCCGGGCTTCAGCTTGCCGGTGATAATCTCTCCTTTGATGTAATTCATGATCTGGAGATAAATCGGCTGGTTGTTATCGAATTCGATCCCCATCAAGCAACATCCCTGCGTCTGAATACCGCAAAGCCCGCAAGCAGGAACAGCGCGGTATAACCGCATAGCAGTACGATCGAGAAGCTCAGGGTCATTCCCTGCATTGGCGCACCGCCATTCTGATAGGCTGAGAGATCAAGATTCGGAAACAGTACATATTTGTAGAATTCGCGGGGAATAACCACTTTGTCTATCATAGTGGCAAATATAGTCGCACCAATCGTTACGCCGGTTGTTTTTGTCAGAATGCCCAGCATGAAGCCAATAGTTGCGTACACAGCGCAATACACCATAGAGTACAGAAGTGAAGTAAGAATGGTACTTATTCCCGCTTCGCCTCCACTGAGGCCATAGAAGACCGCTCCCGAGAGGAACAGTGCCGCTACCGCAACCAGCAGCATACTCAATGTATAGAGCAGCACGGTTACATATTTGGAAGCCAGAATCGCTGTACGGCTGCGTGCACGAATTAGCAGAAATTTGATCGTTCCCTGGCTGTATTCCCTGGATACGATCCCTGCCGTCCCGATGATCACCAGAATGGTCAGAACCTGGCCAATCCCTGTGGGGCGCAGCATATCGGAAGTGAATTCTGCTGCTGAAGCATACATATCTGTACCAAACGTATGGGAGATATAGCCGACTACCAGCGAGAGCACCAGCAGGATAACATATGGAATCACATGGCTGCGTTTCTTAGATATTTTGAGCCATTCATTCAGAACGAGCAGATTGAAATTACGCAATGCGGTTGCCCCCTGTCCATTTCAGGAAATCTTCTTCCAGACTATGTCGATTCTCTGTGATCCGGTATACCCCGACCTTGGCCTCACTGAGCGCCGCCACAAGCTCCGGCACGGTTCCATCCGGCAGATGCACATGCAGCTCCGAACGGGCTTCATCCATTCCGGTCACCTTCACGCCTTGCACTGCTTCGGCTACAGTCTGAGCAGCTTCCAGCCTATCTACCCTGATCGCAAGCGATACTTCACTGCGGGCTTCCGGCGCTTCAGCAAGCTGGGTAACCGTTACGAGCTTACCGTTCTGAATGACCACCGCGCGGTGGCAGATCTGTTCAATCTCGGCCAGCATATGACTGGAGATCAGAATGGCAATGCCCTCGACCTCGGCGATCTTGCGCATATAATCACGCATCTCCCGGATTCCGGCGGGGTCCAGCCCGTTGGTCGGCTCATCCAGAATCAGCAGCTTCGGCGAATGCAGCAAGGCCTGAGCGATACCCAGACGCTGGCGCATACCCAGCGAATACGCCCGAACCTTCTTGTTCATCGCCTCCTGCAGTCCAACCAGCTCCACGACCTCATCAATCCGCGAGGCTCCGGCTCCGTCGCTCATCCGTAAATACTGCCGCAGATTGTCATAGCCAGTCATATGCGGATAGAACTCGGGATTCTCAATAATCGCCCCAATCTGCGAGATAGCCTGCTTGAAATTCTTCTGTATGCTCTGCCCATGGACCAGGACATCCCCACTGCTCATGCGGATAAGGCCGGTCATCATACGGATGGTGGTCGTTTTGCCGGCACCGTTCGGCCCCAGCAGGCCGATAATCTCCCCTCTTCGAATCTCGAAGCTCAGATTATCTACAATCGCCTTCCCTTTAATTACTTTACTGACGCCTTGCATTTCGAGTACGGCTGGTTCTGTCCCAGGACCTGGCAGCCCTTGATTACTGCGGGTGAATGAATTCATGACGCCCTCCTTGTGTCGGTGTGTTAGTTAAATAGTACACTAGGATATGAAGTCTGTAAATAGGGTTTGTGAAAATTTTCCTGAACCCTGCAAACAGGGCTACCGAATCAGGGGTTTCGACCATACCATTCTTGCACCGCATACATAGAATATATTGCAGCTGACAGTTTCGTACTGCATTTGCCAATCCAGCACTGAGGAGGAGTATTCATGAACAAAGAGGTCCATATCTCGCAGACTTATCCGCGGCTGACTGTGTATAGCGAAGAGAACTTCCGGGGAAGAAGCAGAATATACCGGGGCAATCTGGGTATCCGTAATACCGACAATATCCTGGATGGAATCGAAAGCCTCCGCTTCTTCTCCACCAGCAGCAATGCCACACTCGTCCTGTTCAGCAGAACCCGCTTCAGAGGCAGCTTCCGCGTACTTCGCGGGAACCATAGCCTTCGTGATCTGGACGACTTTATTTCCGGCAATGATGTAGAATCTATTATCTCTACCAACCAAAGACTGACGCTGGCACAAATCCGCAATATCCGCAGCAGCGGGAATCTTCCTGCCGGTTACCGGTTGATCTAGCAGCAGCTGCAAGTTAAACAGGGCACACTCCGGTCCCACCCAGCCGGAGGTGCCCTGTTTGGCATGTTCAAATGCATCCAAATAGGGGGAATCATGGAGAAAACAGATCTATATAGATTGAACTTGATAGTGCATAAACAGGGAAAAGTGGCGGAGGAGAATTTTGGAATTGTAGGAGCGATAGCGTCCGCCTGAAAGCTTTCCGCAGGAGAACTGATGAACCGGATTTCAGCTTCACTTACATAACGAAGGTCCTCTGTCTCGACTGACTTCACCACAAATAGTAACAGTCCCCCTCCTCTAAAGAGTAGCGGGAGAGAGCGCTAACGGAGTTGGATAAAAGGCACTTAATTCTGCCGAAACAGTGCTCTATGGGACAGCAGTTGGAAAAAGTACAACTAATCCACCGAACCCTATGGATTTTAGCAGATATCGGACTGATTAAGTGTTGTTTATCCAACTGTTTTCAGGAAGTCTACCCGAGGCCATAAATTAGATGTACTAATTCCACTTAGATCATCCGCCGCGTTTTGCCAAGACTTACTTCGCAGTGTTTCCGAGCTATTAAGTACAAACCAGCAGCCAAGCCCTTTATCCGCAGCGCCTTTGCTGCTGGTCTAATCCTGGTCCTGGTCCTGGTGCTTACCCTTACAGCTTCCCGCCGGACATCTGCTGGATCTCTGCCGCAAGCACTGCGATCTGTTCCTGTAATACATGTACTTCGTCGGTTCCTTGCCAGTACCTCGTGACGAAATGCAGGAACACATCAACCTTGCGCAAGAGCATCAGCGTTGGAATCGCCTTGAATTCCTCCGCGCTAAGCATAATCTTGCGGCTGTAACCCCGCCAGAAATCACGGATAATCCGTTCCTCATCCTCATGACAGAGCATACCGGACAGGATAACCGCAGCTTCCATAACCCGGACATCCCGTGTGCAGAATTCAAAATCCAGCAGCGCAATCACCTGTTCCCCGTTCTCTCCATCCACCAGCAGGTTAGAGGGATTCAGATCGCCATGGACCAGCTGATGGGGCAGGTTCTCCAGCTGTTCCCGTGAGTCTGCCACACTCTCATAGGCTTCAACCAGAACTTTCAACTCCGGTGTAAGCTTCTGAAGAGGTTCCGGTAACTGGGTCAACCAATCGCGAAGCGCTTCCCGGGTACACAGCGGATAAGACCGCTCCAGCTCATAGTAAGGCCGGTATACAGCCGGAATCTCCAGCTTCATCTCACTCAGCACAGCGGATAAAGCTCCTGCCGACTCTCCGAACGATTCATAGAAGCCGGAATCCTGCCCGGAGGGAGATTTTCCTTCAATATAACCGAACAGGCAGGCGAATTTCCCTTCGCCTTCTTCCAGTTGAACCATGGTTTCCCCTGTAATGCTAAGGATCGGAGCAGGGACTGCAAACGGCAAATCCTGTCCGTTCAGCTTCAGAAGTACAGTATGCTCGAACTCTATTTTATTGCGGTCTCTATGCGTATCATAGACGCGCAGCACAGCACGGCGTTCGCCGCTCTCCACGAAATAGGTGGTATTATTCCAGCCCCCGCTCCGTTTGCGCAGCGTACCCTTCCATTCCGGCCAGAACCGGCTAATTATGGCTTCCATAGGCATTGGCCCCTCTCGAAGTAAGATAGGTTTCAAGCCATTGTAGAATCCGGAACGCAGCTGTGTCAAATTAGCAGACTAGCAGAGCGGTTATGCGGAACGGGGATTATCAGCTATAATACTCCTTATCATACTTACAAAGGATGGGATAAATATGGATGCTACTGTAAGCAAACGCTGGCTGCTCGCCAGACTCTATGAGCCGGAGCAGACGATCGTGGACTGCCGCTTCACACTGGGCCAGCCTGAAGCCGGTAGAGACAGCTATGAAGAAGAGCATATTCCGGGCGCCGTCTATCTGGATCTGAAGCTGGATCTGTCCTCCCCGGAACGCGAGCATGGTGGACGTCACCCCTTACCTGACCCTGAGGTGCTGGCTGCACGGCTCAGCAAGCTCGGAATCGGCAATGATTCACGGATTGTTGCTTATGACGATGAGAACGGCATGAACGCGGCCCGGCTGTGGTGGCTGCTGCGTTACCTCGGGCATGAACAGGTATTCATTCTGGAGGGCGGCTTCAGTGCGTGGAAGGCTGAGAAATATCCGGTGACAGATCATCAGCCCGTGCGGGTGCCTAGTACCTTTGTACCAAATGTGCAGCCGCAGATGCTGGCCGGGTATGAAGAGGTGCGGAGTGTTTCGCAGAGAACGCTTGAGGATGAAGCTAACCCTTCTGCAGCGGATTCTCCCTCTGCTCTTCCCGTTCTGGTTGATTCCCGGTCCAATGACCGTTATCTCGGCCAGAATGAGACCCTGGACCCGGTCGGGGGGCATATCCCTGGTGCGGTCAACTTCTTCTGGAAAGACACGCAGAACGCAGACGGCAGCTTCAAGAGCGCCGACGAGCTTGTGGAGCATTTTGCCGGACTTCCTAAGGATCGTGAGATCATCGTCTATTGCGGCTCCGGCGTAACCGCCTGTCCGAATGTGCTGGCGCTGGAGAAGGCGGGATTCAAGAACGTGCGGCTGTATGCGGGGAGCTGGAGTGACTGGATTAGTTATGAGGAGAATCATAGAAATGGAGACTTACAATGAAAAACTATCTCGTATTTGGTGCCAGCAAAGGATTAGGAGATGCTTTTGTCAGAGGATTGCCTGAGCAGGGGGATAAGGTCTGGGTAGTCTCACGCACAAAACCTGATAACCTGCAGTTGAACGATGGTGTGGAACGTATTTGGATACAGGCAGATCTGGCAGATCTCCAAGCCGCCCAGCGGGTCGGCGATGCCCTTCAGAACGAAACCCTGGATGTGCTCATTTACAACGTGGGAATTTGGGAAAAAGAAGGGTTCGAGGACCACTACACCTTCGATCAGGACGATCCTGCCGACATCAGCCGTCTGATTCATGTGAATATAACATCCGCTATTGTGGGCATTCAGGCCCTGCTCGAACCTCTCCGGAAATCAGCAGCAGGCAAAATCATTCTGATTGGCTCGACTGCGGGTCTAAGCAACGCGAATAGCACACAGGTTTCTTTTGTCGCCTCTAAGTTTGCCATCCGGGGGATTACAGAGGCCTTGAGAGAACATACGCGGCAAGACAGGATTGCTGTGACATGTATTAACCCCGGCGAGCTTGCAGCCGAAATTCCGTATGCAGAGGGCATGGACCGCGCTCTTGCCGAATATAACGGCACGCGTATTCCTCTTCAGGATATTGTTTCTATCGTAAAATGTATCGTCAGCCTGTCCAGCGCAGCCTGCGTGAAGGAAATCAATATTCCGGCTATCACGGATATGAACGCTTAACCGGAGTCCGGCTTCCGGGCCATACAAGGATCAAGAGTCTGCGACTAGCGTAAGAAAGGGTGGTGCAAGGATTGAACGATCAGGACGGCGTCCTGCCCGGAGGAACCTTCGGACAGCTTAATCAGATGTGGTTCAGGCTTCGCAGCATCGAGCAGAACAACAGTCTCACGGGAGAGTGTTCGCTCCGTCTGCAATTCCTTGAATCGCATCTGCTCCTGATTCCAGTTTCGGGCCGGGGCTGGATCACTGTGGACGGCAAGTATGGCGAACTCAGAGCGGGAGCTGCTTTTGTCTGCCTGCCGGGGCAGTTAATCGAAGCCAGCCTGGAAGGTTCAGGCGAACAGAGTGTGTACATTCTGCGGTTTGATGTATTCGCCCAGCGCCACCTGCCTGAACAACCGGACCAGCTAAGCTCAACGCAGTCCCGTCTTCCCTTCCCCCTGGAAGGAGAAGCAGCGGTGGCTTCAACCGTTACATACAGCAAACACTGCGAGGCCATCACCGCTTCCATGGGCAGCACGGACCCCTTACAGCAGCTGCTTGCACAGAGCAGATTCTATGAGCTGCTGTACAGTCTGCTCAGCGATACCCGGCAGTCTGAGCCTGACGATACCGATACGATTATGGAACGGGTCAAGCTGTACATAGAGCAGCACTACCGTGAAGAGCTATCAATCACCCTGCTGGCGGGCGAAGCAGGCATTAGCGTAAGGCATTTCATCCGGCTGTTCAAGCAGAAATATGGGCTCAGCGCAATTGAATACCTGACCGAATGCCGGATCAGACAAGCAAGAAATCTAATGCTGCCCCATACGAATTACGAGTTGAAGGATATCGCCGCATATGTCGGTTACAAGGATCTTGCTTATTTCCGGCGCAAGTTCAAGCAAGTTACGGGTGTAGCTCCGGCCGCCTTCATGCGGAATACCAAGCTGAAGATCGTTGCTTACCATGGCAGCCTGATCGGAACGCTGCTCACACTGAATGTCATTCCCTGCGCAGCTCCGGCTGACCATCCCTGGACAGAATATTACCGCCGTAAATATGGAACCGGTACGGTCCTTCCGCTCCTCCAAGAGGACAATGACAGGTTACAGCAGCTTGTCTCCCTTCGTCCCGATTATATTCTGGGGCTGGAGCAAGCACTAAGTCCCGCCATGCAGCAGCAGCTTCAAGAGCTTGCCCCCGCTCCGCTTCTCCCCCGGCTCCAAATGGATTGGCGCGCGCAATTAGAATTCATCGGGCACAGCCTCGGCAAGTCACAGGAAGCTGCGGCCTGGTTAGCCGCCTATGAGCGCAAAGCCGAGACCGTCCGGGCGAGCCTCGATCATCCACTTGCCAAGGGCAGGCTTCTTATCGCCCGCCTATCCGCTCAGACCCTCACGGTGTTGTCTAACCGGAGCTTGGGCGAAGTGTTCTACGATGATCTGCAGTTCATCCCCGCTCCGCTCGTTAACCGCAAGCTAAGCCGTCAGACCTTGACGCTTGCGGAGCTGAAGTCTGCGGATACGGACAAGCTGTTGTTGATCGTAGACGAGGATACTGAGTCTCAGGCTATTTGGTCAGAGATCCAGCATCTGGAGTCGTTGAAGCGGCCTGATCCCGCCGGATATTCGCGTGTTGAGCTTCTCCCTCCCTACCCCTGGACAGAGTATACCTCGTTCACCCAGGAGATGATTCTGGACCTGGCGCCCTTACTGTGGCGTAATCGGACATGAAATATTGGCGTGATTATCTATAGTCGAATCCAAGGGATTGTTTTATACTCCTAACAGTGATATTGATTCTCACTCTCATGTGAGAGGTAAGGTATCGACACTCAGGAGGTTATAGAATTCATGCGACAGCTAAGAACAGGAATATCATTCTGCACGGCCGCTCTGCTCGTATTGGTAATGGCAGCTTGCTCTAATAACGCCGGACAGGCCAAGGTAGAAGCTTCAACAGAAACGGACTTTCGTCTGGTCAATAGTGAGAATGGCGAGATTAAGATCCCAGCCCATCCCGCCAGAGTCGTTGGCCTATCGGTAGTCTACCCGGAGTTTCTGCAAGCCTTAGGCATTACGCCCGTCGCTGTGCAGAATTACCAGGAAGAATTCCCTACCTATCTGCAAGAGCCTTTCAAGGATACGCTGAAAATGGGCATTGCCAAAACCCCGAATTTTGAAATGATACTGTCCTCCAATCCAGATATTATTCTTGCTCCTGCATGGTGGGCAGGCAAGGATTATGACCAGTTATCCGGGATCGCACCGACGGTTCTGCTGCCCGAACGTCAGGACTGGCGTGATGAACTGAAGGATATCGCCGAGGTGCTGGACAAGAAGGAAGCTGCAGAGAAGGTTATCCAGGAGCTGGAGGCTCAGGAAGCGGAAGCCAAGCTGAAGTTAGATGCCCTGGTTGGCAACGAAACCGTGATGTATATGATGGTTATGCCGGGCAGCTTCGTTCTCTATGGGGATCAGATCGACCGCGGCAAGTTTATTCATACCACCCTGGGACTGGAGATGATTCCAAACTTCCCTGCTAAAGATCCGTCACTATCCATATCCCTGGAGAAGTTGCCGGAGTACAATCCCGACCATCTCATTCTCCAATTGAATAATGAGGACAGCCCGGAGGTGAAGCAAACCTATGAGGATATGCTGAACAGCCCTCTGTGGAAGAACATGAAGGCGGTCAAGAATAACCAGGTGTACATGATGGCGGGCAAGGATTGGTTTAACCTGGGCATGTCTCCGCTGGCGAACCGCTATGCAATTGATGCGGTTCTAGAGGCCTTCGGCGGCAGCTCGAAGTAAAGGGGATATCAGGATGTGCGAAACTGTAAACATGCAGTGGGCAGAACGATTCTTCATCTTTCCCGAAGCTGTAGAGAATGCAGTAATTACTTTATCACTTACTGAATTATGCCAGCCTGCCGCAGCAGAGCACCTGCTCGGCACTTATGCTTCTATGCTTGGAACGGAGAACAAACGACTCGCGGCGGCCATCTTGTGCACCTGGATTGCCGGAATCTGCGGAGCCAAAGCCGCACTGCTCACGGCTGGACACCCGATGGCTTCTGCCTTGTGCCGGAGCAATATGTCTGTGCAGCTCCTCCGTACGGAGGGGTACCCCGAATTCGCCTTCCCCATCCATGATCAGCGGGAGGGTATCTATGCACGGACTGGTAAGGGAAATGAATTCATAGACGAGCTTGGACTGTTCTATAAGAATGAAGTCAGTCCTGTGATTGCTGCGCTTGCCGAGGCTTCTCAGACCAAAGCAGTGATGCTATGGAAGCAGTTATACAGTCAGTTGTATACCTTCATGGAAGAGGAAGCCCAAGATGCAGCAAGTGAATGCCGCCGCGCTCAGATTGCCGAACAATTCAAGACTGTGACCTGGGCGCTGAAGCCGGAGGACTTCGGACTTCGCAGCAATCCGTTCCGCATAATACCCAGATTCAGAACGGACCCCAGTCCTCCCCACCACACGATATCCATTAAGGCGACCTGCTGTCTGGCCTACCAGCTAAGAGCGGATCAATTCTACTGTAGCAGTTGTCCTATACTGCCGGCAGAGTAACCAAGATAAAGCCTAAGCTCTCCATCTTAATACAAGGTGGAGAGTTTTTGTCGTTCCTCTACAGAAATATCGACAAAATTCCGACATATTACCTAAGAGCATTTGCTCTAATACGCATCTGGGAGATGACCTATGTCACATTTAATTAAAAAGCGGCCACTCCGCTCCTCCAGCATCGCCAACACATTGGCCATTGTACTGCTAGTCATTATTCTTGTCGTCTTCTCTATTCTGGGTACCTTCTTCTATTCCAGCACCAGAACTATTCTGGTCGATCAGCAGGAGTCTATCCTTAGGACCAAAACGCAAGGCATTGTCAACCAATTTGATGCGTTATTTAAAGAAAAAGGATCACTGGTCCGGCAAATGTCCACAAACACGATTTTCAAAAAATATATTGAAAGCACCACACCAGACAACTTGACCACCTCGCCTCATGCAGCAGAAACACTAGCTACTCTGGCAGCCATTGTAAAGTCGGAGCCCTCCTTCGCCGATGCCTGGGTTGCCGGTCTCTCCGGGAAGGGTTATTTTCTCCAAAATGATGGGGCGGCCTCCAAGTCTGACTTCGATATCCGCTCCCGCCCTTACTTCAAGCCGCTCTCTGAATCCGAGGGTCTGTATTATTCAGAACCTTATGCCGATGTCAACAATGGCACCATGCTTATGGGGATATTCTATCCGATTAGGAGTGAGAGTAATGAGCTGATTGGCTTCATTGCCGCAGATATTGCCTTCAATGACATCCCGGCCATCATGCAGAGCTATTCTCTGGGAAGCACCGGCTTCTCCCTTCTGGCCACCCGGTCAGGCGATATTCTGTACCACCCGGATGAAGCCAAAGTGCTGAAGGAAAAAATCACGGACAGCTCAGGAGATCTCGGAGCCATCGGCAAAAAAATGATTAACGGGGAAGCCGGCGTAGAGTTAATTCATTATAACGGTGAACAACGGTATATCGGTTATGACACCAGTAAGGATACAGGGTGGTCCGTAGGTCTGACCATTACGCAGCAAGAGGCGCTTAGCCCGCTGCAATCCTTCACCTGGATCACTATCTGCGGTTTCGCCGCTGCTGCCCTTCTGCTCGTGATCATCTCTTACATTACCCTCCGTTACCTGTTACGCTCCATCCCCAAGCTGCTCGCCAAGATCAAGCGGATGGAAGACGGGGATCTGACGGTTCAATTCGATGAACGCTCGGGCAACGAGATCGGGCAAATTGCACAGGGTATGGCTAACATGGTCCAGAAGATTCAGGGCATGATCCGGGTCATTCATACCACTACTCAGGTGCTTACCCAGTCCTCCCACAACCTGCAAGCCATTTCTACGAAAACAGCCATAACCATGAATGAAACGGCCACGGCCATCAATGAAATTGCGAATGCCACCAACTACCAGTCGGCTGAATCAGAGAGCATCCTTCACAAAACCAGTGCATTATCGGATCAAATCGACGAAATCACCAGTGATGCCCAAGCTGTAGGAACTATGGTACAGACCTCAGCCCAGCTCAGCAGTTCGGGTCTGGACTTGGTGGAGCAGCTCTCCAAAGCCGCAGAAGACAATCACACATCCACACAGGCGATGTCATCGCTCATTGAGGATATTGATCTGAGCCGTCATGAGATTTCGGGCATCGTAGGCACAGTGAATCAAATTGCCACCCAGACCAATTTGCTCGCTCTCAATGCTTCCATTGAAGCTGCCCGGGCAGGTGAACATGGCAGAGGTTTTGCCGTGGTGGCCGGTGAGGTGCGTAAGCTTGCCGAGCAGACAGCTCGGGCTACCGAGGAAATTCACAAGAAGGTCAGCGCCATTGAGGAAAAAACAAGCCTATCCGTAGAACACACTACTCTTGGCCTTACGATTGCTGAGGAGAATGCCAAATCCGTAGAGAATGCCAAACAGGTCTTCTTTAGCCTGAACAGTGACCTCGAGGAACTGAAGGTACGGATGCTGCAAATCAGCAATAACACTTCTATTGTCCACAAGCATAAGGATGAGATTCTGCAGGCGATCGAGATCATCTCTTCGACGACTGAGGAGAATTCTGCCTCCACTGAAGAGGTCAGTGCCAATACACAGGAGCAGCTCGGCAGTATTGAGCAGGTAGCTGAACTGTCCAGAGAGCTGAGCCAAATCTCACAGAAGCTGGAGGAAGAGCTGCGACAGTTCAAGCTGGAATAAAAGGATACGCAAAAACATCGCCAAGTAGAGATGCTCACTTGGCGATGTTTTTGTCATTCGGAGGCTTAAGCCCGGTTCGGTGCTACTTTAACATATATTTGGTTATGGTCTTAGGCGCATAGCTCCTCGTAATGTACAGCTCCCCGCCTCCTGCATAAATGTAATTATGCCCGGTTTCGTAGTCATGCCAGCTTGTGGCGAGATGATATTTGATCTGCAGGTTCGCCGGGTCAAGCACATAGAAATCTTCCTTCGCTATATCTCCCTCAAAGGTCTCAGGATCAATCACAGCCGGACGCTCCTGCCATTGGTACTGCTTCTCGACCGTAATCTCGCCCGATGGCGTTATCCTGTAGTACCATTCGCGGTCCCCGGCTTCACCGATCTGCTGCTTACCAAGCAATTGGTTGTCTTTGCTGTACAGTCTGTAGACGTTGTCGCTCTTAATCAGGTAGTTGTTGCCTGTCGTATTGATTTGATCCGCTTTGTTCAAGGTACGCACCCACTTCTTGGCGCCGTTTGCGTCATAGCCGAGTAACAGCCGGGTATCCGTACTGCTCATCTGAATCAGGAACGACCCGCCGCGAAGCGGATGCACCTGGAAATAGGGGTCTTTCACCGTTTTGGGAGCAATGTAGGTAGCCAGCGGTGTTGTCAACGCAGTTAGACTGCGGTATACGTTGATCCCAAGGACCTTGTTTTGTTTATCCAGCAGTGTATGCACGACGTACCCGTTCGGAAGCAGCTCCAGTATCCCTGTGGCCCATTTGCCGGTCAGCTTAAGCTTGCTTACCTGCTTCCCGTCCTGATTGTATTCGGTAAAAGCAATAGTTTTTGTGTTGACACTTAGTCCGGACCGAATACTAATATTTCCGTTATCCAGCAACAGCGGCGAGTAGGAATCCGTTATCGTTTTGGTCCATTTCCGTTTGCCGTTCGGATCGACAGCGGTGAGATCGTAGGGAATACCGCCTTTCTTTTTGTAGACATAGGTGTAGCCGTTACTGACAGAATACAAACCATGAGCAGTAAACGGCTGGTCGTTGGCCATGTCCGAATAGTCATATACCCAGTTGGCAGAACCTTGTACGCGGTCAATGGATGCGTACAACATGCCGGAAGTCTTCTTCTTGGAAGGAGAGACGGTTACGGTCTTAAGCAGCGGAATGAACATCCGCTTATTGCTCTGTAGGGTGTCTATAGTGCCCCAGAAGCTAAGACCATCCGGCAGCATATAGCTCCATTCCGGCGTAGGCAACTGTTCAATGACCTTCCCGGCAGCCGATGAATGCCCGGGCAGCAGCACCTGTGCAGCCAATAGCAGCGCAAATGCCGTGGTGAGAAACTTGAATCGTTTTGGTAACATACTCCTATCCCTCTTTTGCTATGTATTAATGTTCCAATCTGAATTATTATATGATCACGCAGACCATAAGGACAGGGTAATAAATGGATAGCTATCTAAACAGGCGGAGCTGTACTACCTGTAAAGCTAAATTCATCGCCCGTGGAAAGGAGGGAATCTTCATTGGACGAGATTATAAATATACATGAGCACATCCGGATCTGGAATCACGCAGTATTTCAAATTATGGATGTCAGGCATATACACATACAGAACGGTGATGACGTCAGGCCGTATCTGCTTCCTTCCAGCGCCTATCTTTACGTTACACAAGGTCAAGCATCTGTAATTTTGGACGGAGCTGGGCATGCTGCCAAGCCTTACTATCTGCTTCATGGGGGCAAGGGCGCTTCTCTCGATATCCGTCTTACTGACCATTCCTTCCAGTACTATCTTATTCTATATAAGGCCAGCTTACCGCTGTCCGGGAGGCGATATTCACCGGCGCGGACGGACGCAGATCTCCCCTTTTCCTTGCAGTACGGATTCATTCCGCTCCATCCGGCAATTCTCTATCAGCTGGCTGAGCAGATGCTGGACGAATGGCTTGTGCAGGAACGGCTGGAACGGCTGCATGCCAAAACTTTATTCTACCAGTTTATCTACGAGTTGCTTCAGCAAATGGATGAGCAGCAGGTCAGCCCCGTAAGGCCGGATCTGAACTCCCAGATCATCCGTTACATAGAGCAGCATTATGCCGAACCGATCACGCGGGATTCGCTGGCACGTATTTTCAACTATAGTGTACCTTACCTGTCCAAGTATTTCCGGCGCGAGACCGGAACAAGCATCATTGATTATTTGATCCGCATCCGAATGAATCAGGCGGGAGACTTGCTGCAGAAGACCGACCTGTCTATGCAGGAAATTGCACGCAGCATCGGGTACACCGATGTATCCTATTTCATCCGATTGTTCAAAAAGACGGCCGGCGTCACCCCCGGAGAGTTCAGAAACGCTTCGTTGCGCCAAGCGAACAATTCCTATCGTCCTATCATTAGGCTTCAATCGTCCATTGCTCCGCGCAGACTTCGTCACTATATTGGTAACAGAGATGATAATCATTATCAATACAGTGGAAAAGGAGATTTACCGATGTACATGAGCAAATTACCTGTAGGAGTGACTTTATTGCTGTGCCTGACACTCCTGCTAAGCGCCTGCGCAAGACCAGCGAATACAAATGGCGGAGCAAGCAATTATGCTGGAGCAGGCACAACTGTAACCACGGGCAGCAATACCGGCAATGCAGAGTACGGGAAGACAAATGTCAGTACCGAGACCGTCACCTTCAAAGCTGTGAACGGTGAAATACAAATCCCCAAGAATCCGCAAAAAATCGTTATGGTCGCAGGAGCCTTCACCGGGCATCTGCTGGCACTGGGACTAAGGCCGATTGCAGCCGGGGATGAGTCTTTTAACAACTACACAGAAGGTAAACTGGACAACGTTGTCAATCTCGGCAATGACATCCCTTACGAGCAGATTATTGAGCTGCAACCGGATTTAATTGTGGTGTGGAATGACCCGGCTGCAATTGAGAAGCTGTCCCAGATTGCACCGACCGTCGCTGTAGATTACGGAGTTCCTTTCCGGGAGCAATTAATGGAATTCGGGACAATGACTGGCCGGGAAGAGCAGGCCAAAGCCTGGATTGAAGCGTGGGACGCCCAAATTGCCGAATACAAGCCGCTTGTGAAGCAGGCTGTAGGTGAGCGCACGGTATCGATTTTTGATGCAGGAAGTGCCAAGGAGTTCTATGCTTACGGCAGCTTTGGCCGGGGCGGCGACATTATCTATGGCGAGTTCGGACTGAAGGCACCGCCAATTATTCAGAAGGAAGCTATAGACAGCGGCCAGGGCTGGGCCAAGCTATCCCTTGAGCTGTTGCCGCAATATGCCGGGGATTATATTTTTATCAGCGGATGGACAGGCGAGGAGAATGCCTCGTGGATCTTCGAGGGCAACATCTGGGACAGCCTCCCCGCTGTTAAGAATAATCATGTCTACCGCGAGAATAGCCGCGGCTTCGTGTTCAGTGACCCGATCTCACTGGAAGCCCAGCTCCAATTTGTTGTAGACAGCTTGCTGGGAACGAAATAGCAGCATACCCGGCCGGTTTGCCAATCTCCCGGGCTGTCCATTACAATGACAGTAAACAGGCTGACAATGCCGATTCCCGGGAGGAGAGGATGACATGGTAGCATGGGACCGTGCCGCATGGGGACAATTAACGGTTGAAGAGAAAAGGCATGCGATGCAGGAAGTGCTTAACCAGCTACCCGCTTGCTTCGAGTGGCTGCGGTTAGAAAAGTTCGAACGTTACGGACAATCCTTGGAAACTGGGGTCTTCTTGTATAAGGGCAGTGAATATGTGTTCGTGCCGGGCGACTCGGTGACCCTGGGCCGGGCAGAGGCTCATCCCCATGCCCCGATGTCCCCGCTTCGCGAAGCCGTGATCCCTCCGATGCTGGTGCAGCGTCACCCCATCCCGGCAGGCTGGTATGAGTATGCGGTTGAAGGGCTGGACCCTGAAGAAGACGGGGATATTCTCGAAGCCATAGAGGAGTTCCGTCAGGCTCCGCACACCAGCTATGAATACTCCCAGTATTTCCGTCTTGAACGGGACGGCGGACAGATCATCCTCTATCTGTTCGACGATAGTGAGACGTTCGAAGAATGGGTGGAGTCGGAGCTGCCAGAGGAGTTCAGCCTGCCAAGCGAGGACGAATGGGAATATCTGTACAGCACGGGTGCCCGGACGTTATTTCCGTGGGGCGAGGAGATTGACGAATCCATGCGCCTCAGGCATGTGTGCGGTTCAGGGGAGGCTAATGCTGAGGACCCGTATTCGCTAGAGCTGCCGAACGCGCTTGGCCTCTGCTTCCCCGGCGACCCTTATAAGAAAGAGCTGGTCCTGACACCGGACGGTATAACTGGCAAAGGCGGCGATGGTGGCTGCAATCTGCACGGCGGACTTGGCGTTGCCGCCGGGTATCTCCCAACTGCGACCGCTTTCCGCGATCCTTATGAGAGCGAGCTGGATTGGCCGGAGCTGATGGATTGCCTGGTGTACCGGCGGGTGATCAGGCTGTAGAACTAATAGTTAATGAGACGTCCTTACTAAGACGTCCAAAAGCCGCCCTTCCTTCGCATCAAGCGAAGCCGGGCGGCTTTTTCAATTTCATTAGTTATCAGGGCAGTCTCATAGGCTGCTTAGCTCACACACTCTGCGATATGAGCTCGCGCGGAGTGGAGCCTGCTCCATCCGTTTCGGAATCCGTTGTTTGATCCAGTTCCTCCACACGTGCCACATTCAGCTCCTGCTCATTCTGATGAAGCTCCTTGACCATATTCCTGTAGATATGGGCTTCTTGACGGTCCAAGCCGTCACGATTCTCTTTCATAATCCAGGTTTCCATGGTTTTCTTGAGAATTTCGCCTTTTCGTTCCAACAGTTTCGTATAAGTCAACAATCTTCATTCCCTTCCTGATGCTTGATTTCAGATGCCGGGTGGTGAAGCGCTGATGATTACCTCCGGCGTAATGTTTACTATTATACGGCAAAGCTGCGTAGACCCCAACGGGGAGCATCATGCCTCAGACAGAGTGAGCAGTGCTGAGCGCAGAAGACCCGGACTCAGCCTGCCGGTTCGTAAAAGTACGGTCATATGCTCCCATTTACAGCCCTATACAATCTGAAGTATCTTGTCTTTCGTTGGAGATTTTAACATCAGCAGTTAACTTCTGACTAAACATTGCTTATAATGATTTCACTACAGCTTAACCTTGGTATAGCTCACTTTCAGCCAGAATAACCCGAAGGAGGAAATATATTGTATAAAGTGCTGATTGTAGATGATGAAATCTTTGTGCGGAAGGGCTTAATCAAGATATTGAATGAGAGCTCGCTGCAATTCGAAATTTGCGGGGAAGCCGAGAACGGGGAGCAAGCGCTTACCCTGATTGAACAATTGAACCCGGAGCTGGTCATCGCCGATATCCGCATGCCTGTGCTGGATGGTCTGGGTCTGATCCAGAAGGTGAAGACGGAGCTTAAGCAGCAGCCGATATTTATTATTCTAAGCGGATACGCTGATTTCTCGTATGCCCAGCAAGCCTTCCGTTACAATGTCTCCGACTACATCCTCAAGCCGGTTGACGAACAGGAGCTTACCGCCGCCCTGAACAAGATCACCCGTACGCTTAATCAGAAGCAGCTCCTCTCCATCACTAAGGAAAAGCCCCTGGTCGAGACGGTCATCGAAAGCCTGCTGCAGACGCAGCCCGATGATCAGGTCATGGAACGGATTGCCTATGCGCTGGAGCTACCGCTCTCCTCTTCCTATACTTATGTCATTGCTGAAGTCCAGGACCAGCTTCCACCCGGCGAAATGGATTATATGCCTGCTCTGAAGACCTCGCTGCAGCATTATTTCCGGCAGGAGGTACAGACGCTGCTCCTTCATGTGCGCACGAATAACCAATACGGCATTATCGTGCCTGAGCTGTGGATGGATGAGCGGAATCGCGGGGAACGGAGCAGCTATAGCAACCTGCTGGATACACTGGAGCGGGAGCTTGGAACCACCCTGGCTTTCTTTATAGGCCATAATGTAAGTCATCTGAAGCAGATTGTTGTGTCCGGCGCCAGTGCCGAGAAATGCCTGAATTACCGGTTTGCCGCCGGTTTCCAAGGCATTTATATGGCGGACGAGCTGCTTGAGCTGCCTTTATATTATTTTGATATTGATGAAGGGCTGCACAGCAAGCTCATCTATGAGGTGGAAGCCAATAACGCCGTAGGCTACAGCACGGTGGTTGACGCGATATTCACCCTGTTTCAGGAACGCCACTTCGCACCGGGGGCTGTCACGAACACAATCCGGCGCAGTATGATTGCCATCATCAACATTATCCGCCAGCTTGAAGGCGATGAGAACACGCTGCAATGGATGACGGAGCTGCTCCACTGGCCGCTTAAGTACCGTAATCTGCATCAGCTGAAGCAGGTTTTTCAGCATTTTATCCGTGAGGCCGCTGAATATATCGCAGAGAAACGCGGCGGCAAAAGCGAAGGCAATATTGAAAAAATAAAGAAATACATCGACGGTCATTACCGGGAAAACATCTACCTGAAGGGGATTGCTTCCGATTTCGACATGAATCCGGTCTACCTCGGGCAGTTATTCCGCAAAACCTACGGAGTGTATTTCAATGAATACCTGCTGACGCTGCGGATTGAGGAAGCGAAACGCCTGCTGCGCCAGACCAAGAAACGGATGTACGAAATTGCTGAGCTGGTCGGCTTCCAGAATGCTGATTATTTCGCCACCCAGTTCGAAAAGCTTGAGAATATGACCCCTACCGATTACCGCAATATGATGATCGGGCAATAAATAAGGAGGCTCCCTTCCGTGTTCAACTTTCGTCTGAATCATATGAAGCTTAGAAGCAAGCTGATCGTCATCTACATTGTATGCGTGTTCATTCCAATCATCCTGACCAATGTGATGTTCTACCGGGTAACCACTGCCAATATCAAGAATCAGAAGACCGCGGATGCCGAGCAGGCAATGACCCTGTTACAAGCCGAGCTGAGGACGGTTATTGAGGATGCCGCAGGCATCTCCTACCTCTACTCCATTGACCGGCAGCTCATTCAACATCTGAACACCACCTATGCGTCCACAGACCGTTATGTGGAATCGCTGAATGCCATCTCGAATCTGTTCAACCGCACCGACAAGGAGAATAAAATCATGAGCTCCTCTGTCATCATGACGGACAATCCAACCGTTCTCGCCTCGGGCCATATCATAAAATTCGAGGATGAAATGCGGAATCAGGACTGGTATAAACAGATCAGTCAATTCAGCAATACACATCCCCATCTCTATGTTACGCCTGACAGTATCAGTGTCATCCAAAGACTCACCGACCGCCGGCTTGAGACCTATGAGCATGTGTTCAAAATTGATCTGAATATGAACTATATCCGGCAAATTCTGGACTTATCCAGCTTCAGCGGGGATTTCTACATTCTCGACCCTTCCGGTCAAGCGCGCTTCGGCCGTCTCTCCAGCGGTACACCCAGCAAGCTGGTTACGTCAGGACAGGTCCTTACTCCGAATGAGATTCCCAAGCCGAAGCAGGCCATCGTGATCGACAAAACCTATCAGAATAACCGTTACTTAAGCGGATGGTCCATCTATGGCGTGCTGGATGAAGCGCTCATTCTGTCGGATGTGAGACAATCGGGCCAATTTATCCTGTGGTTTGCCGGGATTAACTTCCTTGTGCCTACCCTAGTGATCGTGATCATGTCCCGTTCGATCCACACACGTATCAAAAACATCCTGAAGCACATGAAGTCCGTGAAGGACAAAAATTTCGGTCTGATTCCCTATCACCTGGAGCGGGATGAGATCGGTGAGCTTACGGTAGAATTCAACCGGATGAGCAAACGGATCGAGAATCTGATCAATGATGTATATGTGGCTGAGATACAGAAGAAGGAGCTGGAGCTGCGGCAGCGGCAGGCACAGCTTCATGCGCTGCACAGCCAGATTAATCCCCACTTCCTGTTCAATGCACTGGAGACCATCCGGATGCGGAGCATGATGAAGGGCGAGACCCAGACGGCCCGGACGATCCAGAACATGGCGAAGATCTTCCGCAAATCAATCATGTGGAAGAGCAGCTTCGTGACGATCCGCGAGGAGCTTGAATTAATCGAGAGCTTCCTGGAGATTCAGAAATACCGGTTCGACAACAAGCTTGAATATCACATCGAGGTGGACCAGTCCTTGCTGGGCATCGAGATTCCGAAGATGGCCTTCCTGCCTTATGTGGAGAACGCCAGTATTCATGGCATTGAGAATATAGCCGGGATCGGCTATATCAACATTCAGATCGCCCAGGAGAACGGTCAGATCGTGTTCGTTATTGCGGATAATGGCGTGGGAATGGATCAGGAGAAGATCCGGGAGCTTCAGCATTACTTCGAGGACACTTCGGCTATGGGGGACTCCATCGGTATGAAAAATGTGATTACACGGCTGAGAATATACTACGGCGAATCCTTCACCTTCACTATCACCAGCGAGCCTGGAGCGGGAACACGCATCATGCTCAGGCTGCCGCTCCATAATAAATAAAGCCTGTTTCTTAATTATTCAAAGACTGATCTAAGGTTTGCCCTGTAACAAAGTTAAACGCTTTCTTTTATAATGAGGATGTTCAATAGCACAAGGTAAAGAAAGGGGATATGAAATGCGTACAAAGAAATGGTTGCAAACCGGACTGGCTGTTGTTATGGCTTCGGCACTCCTCATTGTCGGCTGTTCGAACGGCAACAATGCAGGAGGAAAGAACAGTGAGTCCGGCGGAGAAAACAGCGAAGTCAGCACAGAACCGGTAACATTCACTTACTTCGGCTTCGGGGCCAACAAGGATACCATGGCCAGTGATACCACCATCGGTAAGAAGCTTCAGGAACAGACAGGTGTAGACTGGAAAATGGAATACGTAGTTGGCGATGGAAGCACCAAGTCCGGTGTTATGATTGCCGGAGGCGACTATCCTGATGTCATCTCTCCAGTCGGCGAGCTGGCCAAGCTGCTCGATGCCGGTGCATACATTCCGCTTAATGATCTGATTGAGAAGTATGGCCCTAACATCAAGCGCGTCTACGGCGACTACATGAACAAGATCACCAATGAAGACGGCAATATCTATATCCTTCCCTTCACTGCAAATGTAAACGGATACTTGTCGCCTCCGGACCCTAGCAGCACCTTCTGGATGCAGAGACGCGTCCTTAAGGAATTCGGTTACCCGGAAGTGAAAACGCTTGACCAGTACTTTGACCTGATTGAGAAATACCAAGCTAAGTACCCTAAGGTGGATGGCAAAGACACCATCGGCTTCGCCACCTTCGCCGGTACAGCCGGTGAATTCTTCACCATCACCAACCAGCCAATGCATCTGGCCGGTTATCCGAATGAAGGCGGCGTCCTGGTGGACATGGAGTCTCATGAAGCCAAGCTGTATCAAGGAACCGAAGATGAGAAGCGCTGGCTGGCCAAATTGAACGAAATGAACGGCAAGGGTCTGGTTGACCCTGAGACGTTCACAGCGAACAAAGACCAGTATCTGGCGAAGCTGACCTCCGGCCGTGTACTTGGATATGTCAACTATTCCTGGCAGATCAACGACGCCACTAACAACCTGAGATCCGCCGGTAATGACGACCTGCGTTACGTTGCCCTTCCTATCGTATTTGACGAAGGCATTAAAGACGCTTATGTTGATCCTCCTTCCTTCGTGAACAACCGCGGGCTGGGCATCTCTGTCAGCGCGAAGGACCCGGTCCGCATCATCAAGTATTTTGACAACCTGCTGACCGATGAGAACCAGAAGCTTGTAGAGTGGGGCATTGAAGGCGAAACTTACACTAAGAACGCTGAAGGCCGTATGGTGATGAACGAAGAACAGCTGACAAACCGCAACGACAATGATTTCAAACGTAAATTTGGCTTCGCTTATTTCGATTATGAATGGCCGCGTTATGGCGACAACTCCGTGTATGATGACGGAAATGCCCATGTTCCGTTCAACCAGCCGGAAGTTGCAGCCATCAACTACACCGAAGGCGACAAAACACTGCTGAAGGCCTACAACCTGAAGACCTTCTCCGACTTCTATGCTGAGCCGGTAGAACGCCCATGGTACCCTGCCTGGAGTATCGAGAAAGAACCGGGCTCCCCTGAACAGCTATTCAGCCAGAGAGCCGGCGATCTGCAGCAGAAGTACTATCCTCGCATGGTGCTGGCAGCCCCTGGCCAATTTGAAAAGGTCTGGAATGAATACCTGGCAGAGTATAACAAGCTGGACGCCAAGGGCTACGAAGAATTCATGACTAACAAGGTAAAAGCCCGCGTTGAGGGCAAGTGGTAAGCTGACCGCTAACCGCAAGCATGATGAACCGGGAAAAGTGAAGCTCGCCTTCACTTTTCCCTTCTACACTTACACTGGTTAGCAAATAGAGAATATGGAGCTAGGAAAGGGGACGGTACAGGTGGGGAAAACCGCTGTGCAGTTGGCAAAATCGAATAACACCGGCACTTCGCGCTTCAAATCTTTTTTTAAAGAGCTATCTAAACAAAAAATGCTGATGCTGATGTCACTGCCCTTTCTGTTATGGGTGATTGTATTCAAATACCTCCCGCTATGGGGATGGACGATTGCTTTTCAGAAATTCAAGCCAGCCAAGGATCTGTTCGACCAGAAGTGGGTCGGCTGGGATAATTTCAAGTTCCTATTCCAGGAACCGCAGTTCTACCGCGTACTTCGTAACACTCTGGTTATGAGCTCCATTAACCTGGTACTGGGTTTTGTAACGGCCATTGTGCTGGCCCTTCTGCTGAATGAGCTGCGTAATATATTCTTCAAGCGCACCGTGCAGACGATCAGTTACCTGCCTTACTTTATTTCCTGGGTCGTAGCGGCTAATATCGTGCAGATGGCACTGGCACCGGAAGGGATCATCAATGTGCTGCTGGTCAAAATGCAGCTTATTGATCATCCAATTCTGTGGCTGGGCGAAGGCAAGTACTTCTGGGGAATACTCGGGGTTACGGAGGTCTGGAAGAATGTCGGCTGGAACACCATCATCTATCTGGCAGCCATCACCTCCATCGACCCTTCTCAATATGAAGCGGCTGAGATTGACGGGGCTTCCCGTCTGCAAAGAATGTTCTATATTACCCTGCCGGGTATCAAGCCGGTTATCGTGCTGATTCTGATCATGAACCTGGGCCATATTCTGGAGTCCGGCTTCGAGGCGCAGTACTTGTTAGGTAACGGGATGAACCTCGACTACTCGGAGAATCTGGATATTTTCGTACTGAAGTACGGGATGCAGATGAATAACTTCGGGCTTGCCACCGCAGCGGGTATGTTCAAAACGCTGGTCAGCTTCATCTTCTTGATCGCAGCCAATAATATCGCCAAACGTATGGGCGAAAGCAGATTGTACTAGAAAGGAGGACACAAGTTATGGCTAAATCCAAAGCTAATTCATACCGGAATTCTTCATTAGGTGACCGGATCTTTGATATCTGTAATACGGTCTTCATGATTCTCTTGGTGACTGTCACCCTCTACCCGTTCCTGAATATGTTTGCTCTATCATTCAATGAAGCGAATGACTCCGTCCGTGGGGATATCTATATCTGGCCGCGGGAATGGACACTGCGGAACTTTGAGTATGTGTTCAGTGAATCCAACATTTTCTATTCGACTTTCATCTCCGCAGCACGGACGATTGTCGGAACTGTGGTCTCCGTATTCTGTACAGCGATGCTTGCCTATACGGTCAGCCGTCCGGAATATAAGCTTAAGAAGTTTGTGTCTGTCACGTTCATCTTCACCATGTACTTCAGCGGCGGTCTGATCCCGGGCTACCTGCTGATCAAAGAGCTGAATATGCTTAATACCTTCTGGGTCTATATTATCCCGGGTATCATCGGCGTATTTAATATGATTGTCATTCGTTCCTTCATCGAGGCACTGCCTGAGGGGCTGATGGAATCGGCCAAAATCGACGGCGCCGGAGACTTCATTACGTTCTCGCGTATTGTACTCCCGCTGACGGTTCCGGCTCTGGCTACTGTCTCCTTGTTCGTAGCGGTCTATCAGTGGAACTCCTGGTTCGACGTCTTCCTGTATAACTCATCCATGCCGAACCTGAGTACGCTCCAGTATGAGCTAATGAAGATGCTGTCTACGTCCAACACCGCGATGTCCAGTTCTTCGGCAGCCGATGCCTTTGCGAACGCGCAGGGCAACAAAGCGACCGTTACACCGACCTCTATCCGTGCCACGATGACCATTGTGGCCAGTGTACCGATTATCATCGTCTATCCGTTCCTGCAGAAGTATTTCGTCAAAGGGATGGTTGTCGGCGGGGTCAAAGGCTAAGTATTACGGGCCAAATAATACCGTTAACACAAACAAGCGATCCACCGGGGCTGTCGGCCTCTGGAGGGTCGCTTGTTTTTAATTGCAAGCCCTAATTCATTAGATCCTTGAACGTGGCAGCGAATCAGTTACTCACCTCGAACGAATTACTACACGGTACTGTCTCCGCACCAGCGAGTGATTCCTTCATTTATGGTTTGCATTGGATTTGGAACGGATAGAGGAATCGCCCAGGCAATATGTCCATCCGGGCGAATAAGCGCCGTGTGGACGTCGTTCCAATCCGCGTCAGCCTCAGCCAAAGAGGCATGTACAACTTGAAGGTTGCTATATGTTTCCCATTGACTGCTATTCTGTTCATTAGAATGGAAATGCAGCAGCAGAAAAGTACCTTTGTGTAGTAACGGATAGGCGTTAATCAATGGCCCGTCTTTCAGCTTTAAGCTTAGATCCTTGAAACGTTTCCCATTTAAAGGATGGGGAGGCGCTTCGGCGTCTGGATCATAATGTACATCCATTGCAGAAACTTGTGCGGCGATTTGATAATTAGCCTCCGGTATTTGAATCAGTTCAGCTAACATGCTTCGAAGTTCCGTGATAGGGGGAGTCACGTCCAGAAGCAGGGTTTGGACCTCGGTATTCCGGAGCAAGGCCGTATTCCATGGAAAGCGTTCGGCATGATAACTGTCCAATAGCCAGTCCGGAGCCCAGCCTTTGATTGCTCCTGCAAGCTTCCAGCCTAAGTTCATCGCTTCTTGTAAGCCGACGTTCATTCCCTGTCCACCAGCGGGAAAATGAATGTGCGCCGAATCTCCCGCCAAGAACAATCGACCCTTCCGATAGCGTCCAGCTTGCCGCGTCGCATTTCCGAAACGGGACATCCATTTCACATCGTTCAATCCCAGATCGCTTCCGGTCGTACGGATGAGCGATGAACGAAATTCTTCCAATGTAACGGGCTCATCCTTAGAGATGTTACGTCTCTCCATATCGATCATCAAGACCCGATACATATGATCATTGATCGGCATGATACTGACCAATCCTTTTTCTGTAATCCGGGATATGACACTCATAGGAGCCAAATCAGATAGAACGGCATCCCCCAGAATCGCCGTGAAGGTCGCATCTGTACCTTCATATGATATATTTGCATGCTTGCGAACCAAACTTCTGGCTCCATCCGTACCTACCACATAAGCTGATCTTAACGTTCTTTCTCCATGAGGTCCTGCGATCTTAACGTCAACCCCATCCTCATCCTGGTGTACAGATAGAGCCTCAACCTCTCTCCAGACCTCTGCGCCAAGGCTAAGCGCCCATTCCTCCAACACCTTCTCCGTCTCACTCTGCGGTAAAAAGAGAGTGTGATTGGAAGAAGAATCCAACACCGTGAAATCCAAAGGAGTTTCTAATCCGGCGAAATGTCCTCTCGAAAGTAAGCGGCCTTGACTGATTAATTGTGATTTCACTCCACGCATATCTAATATTTCAAGAGTTCGAGGATGTACCGTAAGCGCACGTGAATAAGGGGTTGTCTCTTTTAATCGCTCAATGACGCAGACCTTTACACCGGCTAATGCCAATTCCCCGGCCAGCATCATGCCGACAGGTCCGCCGCCGATCAGGATGACTTCATATTTCATATCAAACCCCTCTTTTCTTAAACATTATGGGAAGATCACGATAGCGTCTATTTCGATAAGCCATTCAGGATCGGCTAGTGCTTGAACGCCTATATAGGTACTTGCTGTCTTCGGCCAGTTAGGGCCAAACACATGAAATCCTGCCTCAAAAATATTCGAAATCAATTCCGGGTTGTGGTTTACAACAAAAATATTCATTTTTACAATGTACAAGGGATCCGCTTGCACGGCTTCCAATGCATACTTAAGGTTGGTGAACACTTGAATCGCTTGCGCGTAATAGTCCCCTGAACCGACCAATGATCCTGTTTCATCTACAGAAACCTGACCTGAGATGAAGGCCAATTTGGAGGCAGTAGTTACCACGACATGAGAAATTACAGATGTAACCTTATCTGTCAAGGTCTTCGGATTTACGGCTTCCATAGGCAGGTATGCTCCATTTCCATATTTATAAATTCCCTCTTGAAAAGTGGACAAGTATTTCCGGCAAACCTCCTTCATCAATTATTGTTTCGTTAGAACCTTTTTTATCGCCTGTTAAAACAAGTGTGCTGAAAATTATATAAAATTTTAGTTTCATACGAAACAATATAATTTTACTTGGTTACTGTTTACCATGTCAACCCCAATCCCAATCTGGGTATGCCCGTATGTTTCTCAGAGAACAATCTATGATATAATAAAACAAATAAGTCGAGGAGCCAGCATAATGATGGATACTGCCAGTAAAAACAAAACTGCCATTCATGAATTTTTCGTTCAGTTTCTTGAGCAAAAAGAGCAATATGAAACCCGAATAACTGCCACATACCTGAAGGATATCCGGAAGCATATTGAATCAGAATTTAGCTTGAATATGACGGAGCTGCACACCATTGCGTGCATCGGAGAGCAGGAGCCGATCAATCTCACTTCCATCTCGGAGAGAATCAATTTAAGTAAAGGAAATACCTCTAAGATCGCAAATAAATTACTAAAGGCAGGTTGGGTGCGAAAAGCCCAGTTCAACGACAACAAAAAGGAAGTGTATTTTCGGCTAACGCCTATCGGCAAAAAGCTATTTGCTGCTCATGAGGGGCTTCATGCGAAGGAAAAGCAAAGAATGTACGAATTTTTGGAAAGATATAACGAAAGCGAGCTCGAATTTATTAAACGGCTGTTTGGAGATATGGTGGACTTCTATCGCTAACGAACCCAATGAATTGTACATAGGTTAGAGCCCATTGCAGAAATGAAAACGGCTACGCCATCCTCTTAAGGACAGCGTAGCCATTTATACAGAAAATGAAAGGTATTCTGTCGATCGCCACGAACAGATGATTGTCGCACACGTGGGGTTCAGATAGCCGCTTCTCCGCCCTTCCCCTGCTGCTTAACTGTAAAATTCCCAGAATATAAGCTGGGCCAGTAGAATTGCCATCATCACCATGGGCACGATGACGGACCAAGGATAACGGGCCGTTGAAGCAGGCGACGGAGTCAGGTGCCTCCTCCTGGTTATAAACAGCGCAGCGATAAGCAGTGCAGCCAGTCCGGTTAGCGCAATATTCACTATGATCTGCGGATACACCTCCGCATAGGCACGTTCATTGTTGCTGAGCATGCGTAAGGCCAGCACCAGATTGTTCGCTACCAGACCAGTACCTGTTAAGATCAGGCTGAGCGCCAGCTTCCCGCCGGAACGGGGTGCAGTACGGTTGCGGCGGGCTCTACGTTTATGGAAAAGTGCCTGTACCAGCCATACAAACGGGGCCGCCACGAAATAGACAATAACGAGTGCCGCAAGTGCTGCACTCAGCAGCAGGACCGGCATGGACCGGCCAGGAGACAGCGGCAGATAATCGGAGGTATACACCGAGACGGCCTCTACCTTCCCCTCACTGACTTTGGCATACAGCATCGGCCAGGCATCCAGCCCTGAATCCCCACCCGTCTTCTCATAGAGGTAAGGCTGAACCTGCTGATAGCTTCCGCTCATCCCGGCAAGTGACACCTGAAGCTGATCTGCTCCCTGTGGCTCAAGCTTCATCATCGTGAGATAAGGGAACAGCTTCATGAAGCCATGTCCGGGACGGCGCGCTGCCACGAATCGGCCTTCTACCTCTGATACGTCCGGCAGAACCGCTGCCTCCGTCTGCGCTCTCTGTCCCACTACTGCCTTGGTCAGACCATGAACAATATGGGATTCGCCCGCCTGATTCGTCATAATCACGACTGCAAACCGCTCTTCAGGCACCAGCATAAGATTGGTGGCAAAAGCAATCGTGTTCCCGCCATGCCCCATCGTCCGGTGAACTCCCGGATACTCCCAGAACCCGTGGGCGATGCCCGGCATGTCTTCAGCAGCGGAATGACTGCGGGTCAGCATCGTATCCAGCGTTCCTGACTTCTGAAACAGCGGGGATTGCTCTCCGGCGGCAGGCATGAAGGCCATGGCGAACTTGGCCAGATCCTCAGCCGTCCCGTTATTTCCGCCGTTCGGGTACATGGACATATAATTCCATGACCCTTGATTGAAGGAGCCTGGTCCGGCGAAGAAGTATCCCTTGGCCTTATGCTCCAGCAGCTCCGGGCGGTCTTCCACCACAGAATACGCCATGGAATGCTTCATGCCCAGCGGCTCAAAAATATGCTGCTGGACGTATTCATGATACGGCTGTCCGCTGATGCGCTCCACAATATAGGCAGCCAGTGAGTTGCCATAGTTAGAATAAGCGACTACCTCTCCGGGTCTGTAGATCTGTGCGGGCTGGGCCAGCTTCAGCCCCTCTTCCAGTGACCGCACTTCCTCAGGTGACTGGTAGGCCATATCGAACATATACTCTTCAAATCCGGCATTATGGTTCATCAGATTCAGCATCGTAATCGGCTCATCGTATTTCAGCTTCTTCAGGAAATTCTCCGGCAGCAGCTTACGGACATCTTGATTCAGGTCCAGTTTGCCCTGCTCCGCAAGCTGCATGACGGATGCCCATACGGCAAGCTTGCTGATGGAGCCCCATTCCATAACCGTATCCGGGGAGACGGGGACCTGATTCTCCACATCGGCATAGCCGTACCCCTTGGACAGAATTACCTGTCCATCCTTCACCATAACCACGGATGCGCCTACGGTCTGCTTCCCTATGTACTCTTTTACATAATCGTCGACAAAAGCTTCCAGACCGGTCAGCGGAATGCCGGACGGGGTAGCTCCCCCTGCTCCGCCGCTGCCTTGCTCAGCTGCAAATGCTGTAAGGCTGCCCGATAGCAGCAATAGTGCCGCGAGCATGATTGTAATGCTTCTTTTCAACAAATAAGACCTCTCCTTTAGTCGAGTAAAATCATGCAGCCCTCCTATTCTAACAAAAAATCTCACCGATTACCGGGAAATTTCCTTCGCGTATAAGGAGCACTTAAGTTTTGAACTTGAAGCTTCGTCGTCACTGCGGTGAACATTTGGACTTCCGGCCGCTGCCCATCCCCAGATTTCTTGCTTTATTCCGCTGTTCGCGGTGGAAATCCGGTGACAAAGCATTCCTGTATCCCCTTAAATTTGGGCTTTGAAATTTAACGAGCACCTCCTTATGATAAATGGTGTCCACGACGACAACCAATCATCTATAAGGAAGGTGCTCTTACTATGAAGTTTAAACAATCGGCCCAACAAAATCAACGCATTGAACGTATTACCCCTCATCATCTTATTGTGGGGATCGACATCGCCAAATTCACTCATGTCGCTCGTGCCACCGACTACCGAGGCATCGAACGTGGAGCCTATCTTTCCTTTTCCAATGATCAGGAGGGGTTTAAAAAGCTGTTTCAGTGGATGCAGGCGCTCCAGATCCAATTTCACAAAACCGATGTCATTTTCGGTGTGGAGCCCACCGGTCACTACTGGTTCAATCTGGCGCTCTGGCTTCAAGAGAAGCAGCTCGAACTCGTTCTCGTCAACCCTTTTCAGGTGAAACGCAATAAAGAAAACCGGGACAACTCCCCAACGAAAAATGACGTCAAGGATGCCTTAGTGATTGCCGACATGGTCAAGAATGGCTACTACAGCGACCTATACCTGCACACGGGACCGTTTCAGGCGCTTCGGCAACTGGTCAACACCAGAGACTACATTTCCAAACAAGCTTCCAGTATAGTCAATCAAATCTACCGCTGGACTGACATCTACTTCCCTGAGTTCCAGCAGGTCTTTAAAGACATCACTTCGAAGACCGCTCTGGCAACGTTAGCCGAATTTGCTCATCCTTCCGATCTTTGCACCTTGTCGGTTCAAGAGGTCATTGTAGGGTGGAAGAAGCGTTTAAAACGTGCCGGTAGCCACAAAGTCGCCGTCGCTCTCCTCCACGCGGCACAACGAACGGTAGGCAGCCCAGAGTCCGTCGAAGAAGCTAAACTGAGTCTATCGATGCTTTTACAGCAACTACAGTTATTTCACGACCAAATGGAGCTACTGAAGGAGAAGATTCATCACATCCTTCAAACCATTCCCGCCACGAAGAGCTTGCGATCGATTAAAGGGATCCATGACATTACCTTGGCGGCGTTATACAGTGAAGCAGGTGACTTCAGCCGCTTTGCCCACGGCAACCAATTACTTCGTTTAGCCGGTTTACATCTGTCGGAGAACAGCTCAGGCCTCTACAAAGGCCAAGTGAAAATTACGAAGCGAGGGCGACCTGGACTGCGAAAAATCCTCTTTATCGCCGTATTTCAGATGGTCTCCGTCAATCCGGAATTTCGGGCACTTCATCAGTATAACAAACGAGTGAAACACATGACTGGCATGAAGTCCATCATGAAGCTGTGCGGGAAGCTCGCACGCATGCTTGTAGCGATGTCCAAGAATGGTTCCGACTATGATGTGTGCAAGGTAAACTCTGCAGCCTAAGACCGAAAGTATCCACTTGCCAACTGGCTCATTCGCAGGATTCATCATGAAGCATGAGTACCGTTACGACCGCCTAAAGGGCTCAGACCCGTGGACAAAGCACTGACGGACTCCATCTCCTTGATAGGTGTAACGAAGGAATGTAAGGGCATCGACCCGTTGAGACATGGGAGGGTAAACCACAAGGTTAAAGATGGAGCATGCAAATAAAGGGATTTAATGGGAATTGTCTTGTGTCCCCTTATTTGGTTATGCCCGTACCGCCACCTTAACCCCCACCCGCTCTGCTTCGTTACTGCATTTGTATTCATAACGAATGAAATCCTGCGAATTAGCGAGCTAGCGTAAGAAAACTGAATCATAAGGAGGGAGGCGGTCGCTACCGCTCCTACAGTTCCAAATTTCCCCTCCGCTTTTTTTGCTTTTTGTTATTTTCTTTAGTGCTTCTTATATAGTATCTTTAATAGAAGCAACATGATCACCTTTATGGGAGAAGGGCTTACTTATGAATAAATTCCACACCACCTTAGCTTATATTAATGAAACCTTGTACGCGCCAGCCGGCTTCATTGCCGATTCCATACGTGAAGAACCGCAGAATGCCGAATATGGAGCGGGTACATTCCAACTGGGTGCCCTGTCGGTCCGGTTTCGGGTTGCCAAAATTACCCCCACGAAGACCGGTCAATTCGTCGCGATGTGGGAAAAAAATGCCGAGCGTAAAAACCAGGCCTTCTCCTATGCCGATGCCCCTGATTTGCTGGTCATTAACACCTTCCACCCCGTCAGCGGGGAGCTTGGACAGTTTGTTTTTCCCAAAGACCTGCTGAAAATGCATGGCGTGCTGGCAACCGATAATGCACCGGGTAAAATGGCGATACGGGTATATCCGGCCTGGGATACCGTCACCAATAAGCAGGCTTCAGCTACTCAGACATGGCAGCTCCCTTATTTCGGAAGAGTTGATCCGATGAACAATCACCATATGCAGGTGTTAACCTCGTTGTATCAGAATTCTTTATTCCGATGAATCCGCACGGCAAACAGATAGGACACTGCGAACAGGAGTACAGCAGGGATCAGGGTGACATACCCGGTCTCAGGACCATTAAAGTTCACATCGCCCATATACAGGTTCAGCAGCATCCACACCAGGAGACGGAGGCCCAGCGATAGCCCTGCCGATATCATCACCATCTGCTCGCTTTTTTCCACACCGAATTTAAGAATGACCGGATAATAGATCGCCAGGGTGGAGATAGATAAAGATAAACCGAAGGTATACCCGGTGGACAGGTTCAAATGTGCTATGTCTCCCTTGCTTACATAGGTTAATGCCAGAGTCACCAGACTTACAGCGGTGCCCATGAGGATTAACATCAGGAAGGACAAATACTTCGCATGGATGACCGTTCTCCTTCTGATCGGCATGGTGAGTTCAAACCGGTTCCATTTAGAAGCCTCATCCATCTGCAGGGAGGCCCCGATGCTCAACACAAAAATCCAAATCTGCGCCGCAATGACTGCATTCAGTACGCTGCGATCCACCCCGGCAAAGGAAACCAGCGACAGAAGCAGCGCAATGCCGAGGGAGGATTTGATGTTATTTTGCAGTGAGTAATAATTATTTAACAGCAGCCCGCGCATATTATTTCTCCCCCTTTACGAGCAGCAGCAGAATCTCATCAATGGATACCTGATCCACCGTAACGCCGCTGTACTTCTGTCCAAAGCCTTGTTTATCTTCGACCAGCACATCAATCTGATGCTCCCTTACTCTATAAGTCAGCCGATCTCCTTCCGCAATCCGCTTGAACTGTTCTCTTGTGCAGCGGGCAACACCATAATCGTAGATCAGCTCATCTTTCACTGCCGTCAGAATAATCTTCCCCTGATGTATGAAGGTGATATGATCAGCAATTTTCTCAAGATCGCTTGTGATATGGGAGGACATCAGTATGGCGTGGCGCTCATCCTCTACGAACTCCAGGAACACCTCCAGTATCTCCTCTCTGGTCACAGGGTCGAGGCCTGAGGTCGCTTCATCAAGGATCAGCAGCTTGGGATGATGCGACATGGCGGCGGCTATGGCAAGCTTCATTGTCATGCCCCGGGAGAATTCCTTGATCTTTCTATTCATTGGCAGGGCGAACTTGTCCGTAAGCCTCACGTAGAGCGCCTGATCCCATTGCCTGTAGATTCCGCGCATTACCTTAGCAAGCTTGCCGGGGGTCAATACCTCCGGGAAATTAGCAGAATCAAGTACAACCCCGATGTCTTCGCGTAATGCAGTGTCTCTATCCGTCATCTCCTGGCCCATCAGCCGGATCGTCCCGCTGTCCTTATGAACGGTATTCAATATAGATTTGATGGTTGTCGTCTTACCGGCCCCATTCTCCCCCACGAACCCCATAATTGTTCCGCTGGGAATGGAGAAGGATACATCGTCCAGCACAAAATCAGAATCAGCATAGGACTTGGTCAGTCCGGTTATTTCTAAACTAAGATTCATGATTACCCTCCTTATAAAAGATAGTCAGCATCTCAACCATCTTCTCCAGTTTGATTCCGCCCGCACGGGCGATTTCTGCAGCTTGTCTCAGATGCTCATCTGTCTGCTTCTGCTGCTCTTCCTGAAATACATCCCGGCTCACGGCGGAGACAAAGCTTCCGCGCCCCACCGTAGTGTCGATGAATCCGTCGCGCTGCAGCTCCTCATAAGCCTTTTGCACCGTAATTACACTGACCTGAATGGACTTGGCCAAGGCGCGCATCGAAGGAATGGAATCTCCCGCCTGAAGCTCCCCACTCATAATCTTGCCTTTGATCTGTGAAGTGATCTGTTCATAAATGGGCTTGTTTCTGTTGCTGCTGATGATGATCTCCACACGTTTCCTCCTTGTGCGAACAGTGTACTTATTGTACCAGTACAATATAACTGATCTATTGGTTTTTGTAAACCTGCTAAATAACCATACTCTTATGACATACAAAAAGGGCCAACCCCAGCTTGAGGTCAGCCCTTCCGCCTTACCTATTGTGCATTCGAGAATCGAACATGAATGGACACTACCTCCGAGCGTGAGCCGATACGGATCGGCGGCCCCCAGAAGCCATAGCCTGAAGAGACGATGGTATGAAGCTGTCCTTTCTGCAGATAACCCCAGTCATTCTCGAACACTCTGGAGGTGATCAGATTGGCAGGCGCGATCTGCCCGCGGTGCGTATGGCCGGAGACCATCAGATCGACTCCCTGCTCCTCGGCGGTACTGAATTCAACCGGCTGATGCTCCAGCATGAACACCGGCTTGGCAGGATCTATGCTCTTGGTCAGATCCGCCAGCTTCGCGCGTTCCTTATCACTATAATCCTTGCGTCCGATCAGCGTCAGCCAGCCTCCCACCTCGACGTCTTCGTCATAGAGCACCTGAATTCCGCTCTCCTCCAGCAGGCTGAGGATCTCCTCGGTCCCGCCTTTGAACCGGTCATGATTCCCAAGCGAGGCGTACACGCCAAGCGGAGCTTCAATCTCCGATAAAACTTCGCCGATCCCCTTCTCCTTATAAGGCCGGACATCATCATCTACAATATCGCCGGGGAGCAGAACAAGATCCGGCTGGAGCGCATTGATCTCCTTGACCATCCGCTCCGCATGGCGTTTGCCGGATAAATAGCCGAAATGCATATCTGAAGCCATCACGACATGAAGCTCGCCGTTCGCCGGTCCCGGCTTGTCGATCTGTACCTCATAGGCACGCACAACCGGACTGTAAGCATTATAGCTCCCATATCCAATCAGGCCCACCAGCACCACCAGCGTCAGGATACCGGACCACTTCTGAACGGCATGGCGCGGCAGGCGGCTCAGCTTCGTGAGCCAGACCATAAGATGCACGAGCGGCAGCAGCATGAGGAGCAGACTGAATATGGCCAGCCAGTAGCTCCCGATAACGCTAAGGATGGCCGATCCGGCCACTAGCCGGGAGAGGATCAGCGAGCTGGCCAGGAAGATCAGCGCAATGATATAGAATAGCCGGAATCTGCCCGACACTACCGGCTTAATCCAGCCCCAGCCGCTCCAGCCAATATAGAATACAATTAAGGCGTATATCGTAATAAATACCAGCCCGAGAATAATAAACATGTCCTCAACTCCAATTTGTGATAAATAACCAATTTGTGATAAATAAATATAGGGTTTGGCTCTTGATAAAGTCTTACTGCTTCCCATAGAATATATAGATTGAACTTGTATGTGGAAATCCGCAGACAAAGGCGGACGCTGGCGCTCCTACAGTGCCAAAATTCTCCTCCGCCACTCTTCCCTTTAGTTTAATTTTAAGTTCAATCTACGCGGTATATTCAAATGACAACCTTGGAGGACTTCATCATGGCCAAACCCTTTTTTCCGCGGCTGCAGGGAAACAGCCGGGGCTGCTTGACCTTTGAGCCTTTTTTCCTGATTCCCTTTAGCATGTTCTCTACCTATGCCACCCTGTACATGTACGAGCTGGGTCTGACGGAGCTGAACATCGGATGGATCACAACCATCGGACTGATTGTACAGGTGTTCTCGTCTTTGCTCAGCGGATATTTAACGGACCGTTTGGGACGCAAGCGGGCTATTTTATATTTCGACCTGCTGAGCTGGAGTCTGGCAACCTTGCTGTGGGCCTTTTCACAGAACCTGTGGTTTTTTGTGGCGGCCGCGGTGATCAACGGCTTCCAGCGTGTGCCTCATATTGCCTTTTACTGCCTGATTGTAGAAGACACCCGTCCCTCTGACCGGACCTATGTATTCACATTGCTGCAGATCATCGGAGTTATCGGAGGACTGTTCGCACCGCTGGGCGGTCTGCTTGTCCACCAGTATGGCATGGTCACGGGCATGAGGATCATGTATGTGCTTGCCTTCCTCTTCATGACCTTCCAGTTCGTAGGCCGTCATCTGACAACCCGGGAGACCGAGGCCGGGATCAGGAAACGGCAGGAGATCCGGGAGCTTAGCCTTAGAGAGAGTCTGGTTGAATATGGCGGCGCCTTCCGTGACCTGGGGGCTGAGCGCAATCTGCTGCTGATCTTCGGCGTCTATATTCTGTTCAACTTCCAGGCCACGCTGAAAAGCACCTACCTGTATCTGTATCTCGCAGATTATATTCATCTGGATAGCGGCATTCTCTCTCTGTTCCCGGCGGTGTCCTCGGTCATCATGCTGCTGACCCTGTGGCTGCTGATGCCCAGAATCCCGGATCAGAGCGCTAACCGCTCCATGATGGCCGGCTTCGGCTTATCTGCTCTCTCGAATGCCATGCTGGTTCTCTATCCTTCAGCAAGCTTCATCTGGATCGGTCTTAGCACCATTCTCGCAGCTGTGGGACTGATGATCAGCTCTCCTTATCTGGAGGCCGCCGTGCAGAACGCGATTGATGATGATAAACGGGCGAAGGTATTCTCTATGCTGTCCGTGCTGATCCTGGTGTTCACCGCACCTGCGGGCATTATCGGTGGCTGGGCGTACAAGCTGGACCCGCGAATCCCCTTGTGGCTGGTTACGGCAGCCTTTGCCGCCTCCTATCTGCTGCTGCATCTCTACCGCAGACGGACCGCACACCAGCACGCTTCTCATTAACCTTTGCCATCCGTTCATAGCCAAATATCACAACAGGGATGTCCCGCAGCGACTCATGGTGCTTCGGACATCCCTGTTCTTATTTGATTATGACGAGGATGAATCGGTCTTCACCTGTTCCTTCAGCTGTTCCTTCTCCAGCGCCCCCTTGAGGTCATCCTGGATGCGGCGGTTCCAGAGCGGAACACCGGAACGGTAGGCCGCACGGCCGGTCAGATGGGCTGACAGCGGCGAAGTCATGAATACGAAGACGATTCCCAGCAGCAGCTTCGCACTGACGAAATCGAGAAAAAAGGCAAAATAGAGAAACGCGCCGCTGAGGATACAGAGCACACCCAGCGTAGCACTTTTGGCTGCGGCATGTGATCGCAAATAGACATCCGGCAAGCGGATCAGCCCCACGGAACTGACGGCGCTTAGCAGTGCACCGGTCAGAATAAGCAGGACAAACAGTAATTCAACTGCCGTCTTGATCATTTCCATATTCAAACACCACTCCCCTTTCGATATATCTGGCCAGTGCCATCGTGCCGATAAAAGAGAGAATTCCGATGAGCAGAATATATTCGATATAAGCCTCAGTCTTAAACAGGATCGAGAGAACCGCTACCATCGCCAGCAGATTGATTCCTATGGTATCCAGCGCGGCCACCCGGTCAGGCAGTGAAGGTCCCTTGACCAGCCGCCAGGCGCAGATGGCAATAGAGATTACCATAATCGAAAGCGACAGCATGAGGATAAAGTGAATCATGAACGGGTCACCTCCAGAATCGCGCGTTCAAACGTATTGCGGATATTCGCGTCGAACTGCTCCACATCCGTTATATCCATCGCATGAATATATAGGGTGCGGTTGTCTTTGGATACCTCCAGCACGACGGAGCCCGGTGTAAGGCAGAGCATGGTGATCAGCACCGCTACCTCCCAGTCCGACTTCAGCTCTGTATGGTACATCAGAATAGCCGGGCGGATGTTGAGATTCGGTCTAAGCACTGCCTTCACCACAACATAACTGGATATGACCAGCTCCCGCAGCAGCAGACCCGCCAGCTTCAGGATCGCCCACACTTTGCCCAGATACAGCCGCCCGCCGAAGAACCGGCGCATGACAATGAGAACGGCAACCCCCAGCGCGTACCCGACGATGAAGCCGGAGGCCGTCCAATCATTATTCAGGAACATCCACAGGAAGGCTATCATGAGATTCAATAATATTTGAAAGGCCATCTTCATCTACTCCTTCATGACAGCGTTAATGTACGCTGCCGGATCAGCGAGTACCGCACCGGCCTGCACCACATAGCCGTTCACCAGCTCGGCGCCGATACCCATTAGGATCACGAGAACAAACAGCACGGCAGCCGGTGCCATCATGGCTTTGTAGCGCAGAGGGCGGATTTCTTCTTCGTTCTTCTCGCCTCCCCAGAATACCTGCTGGAACACTTTGATCAGTGAATACAACACGACGAAGCTCGAAGCCAGGGCGATGAGCGCAAGCACGGTATGCTGCTCCCCGAAGCCGCTGCGGACCATCATGACCTTCCCGGCAAAACCGCTAAGCGGAGGGACTCCCACCAGGGCCAGAGTCAGGATGAAGAACATCCAGCCCGTCCACGGATACCGGCGGATTAGACCGCCCATCAGCTTAAGCTGCTCGGTTCCCGAGGCCGCAATAATCAGTCCGCCCAGGAAGAACAGCAGCGCCTTGGCAATCATATCGTGCATCAGATAGAACACTACCCCGCTCAGAGAGTCCTGAGTTGCGACAGAAATGCCGAATGCGATGAATCCCACGCTGATCACAATATTATAGTTGAAGATCCGGCTAAGATCATTGTACGCCAGCGCCCCTATGGCTCCAAGAATCATAGTGGCTCCTGCCATCCAGCCGATCAGCGTATGTGTCAGGCCCATATCATGCACGAAGATCAGCGAGAACGTCCGGGTAATGGCATACAGTCCTACTTTGGTGAGCAAGGCTCCGAACAAGGCCCTTACTGCCTGCGGAGGGGCACTGTACGAATCCGGCAGCCAGAAGAACAGCAGCAGACCCGCTTTGAGCGAGAATACCAGCAGCAGCAGTACGGCAATAACACTCATCACACCGCCCTGCCCGGCCTCTGCTACACGCATGGCGAGATGTGCCATGTTCAGTGTCCCGGTTGCTGCGTACAGATAGGCGATTGCGGCTACAAACAAGGTAGAGGAAATGACATTAACCAGTACATATTTGAGCGTCTCACGCAGCTGCACTCTCGTTCCACCGAGTACAATCATGGCGTAGGAGGCCACCAGCAACACCTCGAAGCAGACAAACAGGTTGAACAGGTCTCCCGTGAGGAACGAGCCGAACACACCGGTCAGCAGGAAATGGAAGAACGTATAATAGTAGAACCGCTCCCGCTCTTCACCGATGCTGGCGAAGGAAAAGAACAGACAGGCCGCTCCCACCACCGCAGTCGTCAATACGAGCAGCGCCGCAAACATGTCGGCAACGAAGACGATCCCGTAGGGCGGGATCCATCCCCCCATGTACAGTGTTTGAATCCCGCCAGTATTGACCTGGTACAGAATCATTATCGCAACTGCTATATTCACTAGTACACTGATTGCACTGATTATACGCTGCAGCTTTATCTTTTCTTTCAGAAAAATCAGAATTACCGCCGTAAAGGCCGGAATCAGCAAAGGCAGCACCAGCAGGTTGTTCATGGTCTCTCCCCCTTGCTTCCTTCCACATCATCCGTACCCGCCGAGCGGTAGGCCCGGTAGGCCAGGACGATGAAGAACGCGGATACCCCAAAGCTGATTACAATCGAAGTAAGGATAAGCGCCTGCGGCAGCGGATCAACATAATTATCTGCCTGCTCTCCAAGCAGAGGCGAAGCGCCTGTCTTCAGTCCCGCCATCGTCAGCAGCAGCAGATGAACGCCGTGAGCCAGCAGCGTGGTTCCCAGCAGGATGCGGAGCAGGCTTTTGGACAGGACCAGATATGCACCTACGGTGAACAAGACACCGATCGCCAGGGCAATAAGGATCTCCATCAGTTATCCCTCCCGACCGTAAAGATGATATTCATAGTGACACCGATGACCGAGAGGTATACGCCCAGATCGAACAGCATCGCCGTAGTTAGCTCTGTCTTGCCCATGACCGGCAATTCGAAATAGCCGAAGGCTTGGGTCAGGAACGGAACATCGAATACAAAGGAACCCATGCCTGTGAGAAAAGCAATAGAGATTCCGACGGCTATTAACTTACGATAATCGACAGGCAGTACCTTCTCAACGAATTCTGTACCAAAGGCAATGGCAATCAGCACGAGTGCCGCCGCCGCCATCAGCGCTCCGATGAAGCCGCCTCCCGGCTGGTTATGACCGGCAAAGAACAAGTACAGGGAGAAGGTAATGATAATCACGAAGGCCACTTTGGCGACCGCCTTCAGCAGCACATCATTGCTGCGGGCATAGCGTTGCGGGTTGTCCACAGGTTTGCTTCTGATCAGAACAGACGATTTGTCCTGGTCAAGCTGTAGCTTGATCATGGAATAGATAGCCAGTGAAGCCAGACCCAGCACGGTGATTTCAAACATGGTATCGAAGCCGCGGAAGTCAACCAGCAGCACATTGACCATGTTTTTGCCGCCGCCCAGCTTGTAGCTGTTCTCCACATAGAAGCTTGAGATCGACTCGAACGGACTGCTGCCAAGCGCAGCCAGGGCAACCAGTGTCATCGTAGCGCCGAATCCTACGGCAATGATCAGCTTGGGTACCTTCAGCCGGAACCGGACCTTCTCCCGCTCAAGCTTTGGCAAATGCCGGAAGCAGAGCAGGAACAGCGTGACCGATACCACTTCAACGATCATCTGTGTCAGTGCCAGATCGGGGGCGCGGAACAGGATGAAGAGCAAGGTCACCATATAACCGACCATCCCTGTTAGCAGAATCGCCGAGATTCTGGACCTGGCGAACGGAATAGCGAGCACGCCTGCCAGCATGACCAGCACTGCAACGACTTCGAAGAAGGTGACCGGAGCATACTGCCCCTGGCCGAATGTAATGCCTTCCGAATACAGCATGGAGCCGCCAACCGTTACAATAATCAAGGTGAAGATGTACATCAGATAATGACGCATGGAACCTGTCATATATAGCCCTGTCACTGCACGGGACGCCTGCTCTACAAGACGGATACTCCCGTCATATGCCTGTGTCAGCGTATATCCGCTGCGCCATTCTTTCTCAACGAGGCTGAAGCGGCCATATACACGGTATACAATAATCCCTAGAATGATCACGCCCAGAGTCATCCAGACCTCGGTTGTGAATCCATGCCAGAAATGAATATTCACCTCAAAAGGTTCGGTTGCTGCGAGCTGCGGATGAATGGCATTCATCCCCGGCACGATCAGTGTCTTCGACAGCATGTTCGGGAACAATCCGGTGACAACAGCCAGCAGCGCCAGGAGGACTGGTGGAAGCAGAAGGCCGAACGGCGCTTCATGCGGTTTTTTGTCCAGCTTCTCCGGCTGATATTTGCCAAAAAAGGTATGGAAGACCATAATCATGCTGTATGCAAAGGTAAATATGCTTGCAATCCACGCCAGAACCGGGAAGATGGTGAAAAACGACCCGGGGCTGAAGATATCCAGCTGTCTGATATTCAGCACAGCCGTGAAGAACATTTCCTTGCTCAGGAATCCGGCAAACGGGGGAAGCCCCGCCATCGAGAAGCTGCCAATCAGCGCCAGCGTAAAGGTTACCGGCATCAGAGACACCAGTCCCCCGAGCTTGCGCAGATCACGTGTATTCGTCTCATGGTCGACAATTCCGACCACCATGAAGAGCGAACCTTTGAATATGGCATGATTAATTAAATGAAATAGTGCTGCCGTTGTTGCGGCGGTATAGAATACAGCCTCTTCCCCTGTATAGAAGGACGCGGCAGATCCCATTCCCAGTAGTCCCATAATCAGTCCAAGCTGACTGATTGTAGAATAGGCTAACAGAGCCTTCAGGTCCGTCTGCTTCATCGCCTGGATCGATCCATAGATCAAGGTGATCAGGCCGACACCCGACACAATCCAAAACCACTCATGTTGCCCCGCGAACACCGGGCTGAAACGTGCTACCAAATATAAACCGGCTTTGACCATAGTTGCCGAGTGCAGATAAGCACTGACCGGAGTCGGCGCTTCCATCGCATCAGGCAGCCAGATGTGGAAGGGGAACTGGGCCGATTTGGTGAAGGCACCCAGCAGAATCAACAGCATTGCAGGAATGAACAGCGTCTGTCCGCTGATGTCGCCGACCTGGCTCCAGATCTCGCGGATACTGAACGTTCCCGTCATCACATACAGCATTAAGAAGCCTGCGAACATTGCCAGACCGCCGAAGACGGTAATCAGCATTGACTTTTGTGCGCCATAGCGTGATTTCTGTCTCCGGTGCCAGTAGGCAATTAGAAGGAACGACGAGACACTCGTGAGCTCCCAGAATCCGTATAACACCATGAGATTATCGGACAGCACGACTCCAAGCATCGCCCCCATGAATAACAGAAGATATACATAGAACGGCGTCAGCTCTTCCTTGCGTTTATCCAGATAAAAGATGGAATAGATAAAGACCAGGGTGCCCATTCCCGTAATTAATAAGGCAAACAGCAAACTTAATCCATCCAGGTGGAAGACCAGATCAATACCAAGGGAAGGAATCCAAGACAAGGTCTCATATCCGAGATCCCCTCCCTTGATGACTGGAATCCGGGTCAAGAAATATATGAATAACGCCAGCGGTGCGGCTAATACAAGCCATCCTCTATGGAGCTTTCGCATCCTCCCGCGTAAGAGCGCTATCATCAGGGCCAGGAGAAACGGAACAAGAACGGTTATATGCAGCAAAGGCAAGCCTCCTTTTCCATTTTACAATTTGGGTTGTGAACGCTGGTACTTACTTCCTGAAGACAAGAGCCGGTTATAATGGCTCGGTCAGCGTTCCTTCACAGATATGCAAATATCTCGCTTTACCATCTTGCTCAATTCTGAACAAGCCATTCTCAAATTCTGTGTGCAATTCATGAAAAAATTTGCCTTTGATGTAATCGTTGCCTTCCGGCTCATCGCTGAGCTGGTACACGCCCTCATTCTTCACCAGATAAGAGATTACCCCTTCTTCATGGGTCTCTTCGAGGCCGGCGCGCATACGCTGAACTGCAACGACATGCAGATCCATCATCTTCATCTTGCTGATCAGCTCATTGACGAAGTTGCGTTTGGTCAGCTCCTGCCACAAGGTCTGGGCGGATTGGCCAATAATGATCTGAGTGACCTCTTTCTCTTCTGCTGCTTCAACGATCACATCCGTTGTCTTGCGGCCCCGGCGTTTGCGGACCATAAATTCAGCTCCGGCTTCCTCCGCCAGACGCTTCCAGACAGCCATATACATTTCTTTGCTATGATTATATTCATCGCTGTCCGAACTATCCACATTAAGCACATAGAGCGGTGCCCCAAGCATCTCAGACAGCTCGACACCACGCCGGATTAGACGCTCCCCATGCGGCCCATAATGAACACATACCAAAATCTTTTCCTTGTGAATGACTTTCGCCCTCCTGTTAACATGGGTGGAAAATACAAAAGGAGCCTAATGGCGTTAGGCCCCTCTTTGTTGTTTCAAACCCTGAAATATACTTAAATTATACCTATTCCGATGCTGTTTGTAAAGTTTACGGACAAGCGTTAGGCGAACTGCAGCTTCTGCTCCAGGCGTCCGCCAGGTTCAATCCGTACCCGCGGCGGTGAAGATCAGCACCCTTTTGGGGAGAGAAGATCATGATTGCCATTCACACCCAGCACCGTCCCGAATGTATTGCGGAAGGCCCTTTACACCGGGAGCGGGTCGCCGTTTGAACCTCTTGCAGCAGTATCCCCATATAAATCACCGCATAAACAGACCAGCACCTTATCAGGATGTACTCCCGGCAGATGGATCTGAAGCAGGCCTTCCAGCGTTGCAGGCAGCATCTCACCCACTAGTAGGTCCCCATATTCACCGTTATCATGAAGCGCCATTCCTTGAAGGTCCGATGTCACAATCAGCGCCTCCACCTCCACCGGCAGCCCCAGAATCTCTTCCCGGTATACAGGAAGCCCTTCATATACAATCTCTTGACTGCCGCGGGCCGCACTGACGTAAGGGACCACTTCCAATGGCTCCTCAGCAATCGTGACAACCTTAAGCCGTTCTCTGGCTACCTTGCTCTTCTTCATTCCGTCCCCTCACTTCTTGCTGCCTGCCAGGCCTCCAGGATAGAGACCGGCGCTTTGCTGCTCTGTGAACCACTGCCTTCTTCCGTCCACAGCGGGGGATAATAACCTATGACCTGACCCGGCTCCAGCTCCTTCACCCTCTCTTCCCAGCCCTCCCAGCGGAAGGTCTGGTAGAACAGATCAAGGTCCCCTTCCGCCAGCCAGCCGATGAAGCCCGAATAGGTCAACCCGGTCGCCTCCCACTTCAGGGCATCCGGCGCATAATAATAGATATGCCCGCTCTGCCCGAACCTGCCCGTATCCAGACCAAAAAAACCGCCAGCCGCATCATAAGCCACAATCAGCATCCCTGGCATGGAAGGAATATCCTCCTGAGCGGACAGGCCGTTCCAGGAAGTCAGACTTCCGTAGATCCCGTCGGCCCCGGCACCAAGCAGTGTAATCCAGCCATGCTCAAACACGATCCCGCCGGTCTCGTAAGCAATGGCCCCCAGATAAGACTTCGTGCTTACCTGAAGACGGACCAGCGTCTGCGCTGCTGCTTCCGGCCGTGCAGCTTCCAGCCGGTATACGCGTCTCCCTTGACTCAGCAGCTCCCTGAGCTCCTCCCAGGCGTGATTCTCCACATCTACCAATTCTGCTACAGATAATAAGTTCATTGATTAACGCCTCACTCTCATTGTGACAAACCTTATATAACCCTATCTACCCATTTTGGAGGAGACTATAATCGGCAATCAGGAAAAGAATAGTCTCCATTTCATGAAGAAAACTGGCACAGCATGTTAGCTTCATAGAATTTCTTAATGACTATGCCAAAAATAATTGATTGGCAAATTGATGTAAGGTTTTATAGAATTCTTTTAAATTAAAAATAATTTACGGGGTTGCCCGAATCTACAATCAGACAGGAAGTGCTGCTAAAGTGTTCACCGTTCCTTCAACACCTTCAGAAGTATCAAATGAGGCCGTGCAGTACGTGCAACGGATCTACGCAGAGGTCCAGAAGCGCGACCCGCAAGAGCCCGAATTCCATCAGGCTGTCCTGGAGTTCCTCGATAGTCTGGTCCCCGTGTTGACCCGGCATCCGCAATATATGAAGCATGGTATACTCGAACGGCTGGTTGAACCTGAGCGCACGATCTCTTTCCGCGTACCTTGGGTGGACGATGCCGGCACAACCCGGGTCAACCGCGGCTTCCGTGTCCAATACAGCAGCGCGATCGGTCCCTACAAAGGGGGACTTCGCTTCCATCCTTCCGTATATCAGGGCATCATCAAGTTCCTTGGCTTCGAGCAGATTTTCAAAAATGCGCTGACCGGCCTGCCCATGGGCGGCGGCAAAGGCGGCAGCGATTTCGATCCCAAGGATAAGTCGGATCAGGAGGTTATGCGGTTCACCCAGAGCTTCATGACCGAATTGTACCGCCACATTGGACAGGATACAGACGTTCCTGCTGGAGATATCGGTGTAGGCGCACGCGAGATCGGTTATATGTTCGGGCAATACAAACGGATTCACGGAGGACATGCAGCCGGGGTTCTCACCGGAAAAGGGCTGCTGTACGGCGGCAGTCTGGCACGTAAGGAAGCTACAGGTTATGGCTGTGTATACTTCGTGCAAGAAATGCTGTCCGCATCGCGCGGAGCAAGCTTCAAGGATAGCAAGGTGGTCATCTCGGGTTCCGGGAATGTCTCTATCTATGCGATTGAGAAGGCGCAGCAGCTCGGAGCCCTTGTTATCGCTTGTAGTGATTCCAACGGTTACATTCATGACCCGCAAGGCATCAATCTGGCGACGGTCAAAAGACTGAAGGAAACCGAACGCCTGCGCATCAGCGAATACGTGAAGGAACACCCGCATGCCGAGTATGTCGAGGGCTGCAGCGGAATCTGGAATCTGCCGTGCGATATCGCCCTGCCATGTGCCACCCAGAACGAGCTGGATCTGGAATCCGCCCGGACACTGATTCTGAACGGAGTTCAAGCCATCGGTGAAGGTGCGAACATGCCGACCACGATCGAAGCGGTTGAGCTATTCCTGGAGAACCAAGTCCTGTTTGCACCGGCCAAGGCTGCGAATGCAGGCGGCGTAGCCGTCTCGGGCCTGGAGATGAGCCAGAACAGCATGAGATTGTCCTGGACCTTCGAAGAGGTCGACGAGAAGCTGCAGGTCATTATGAAAAATATCTACCTCAGAACCGTACAGGCAGCAGAAGAATACGGCGTCGCCGGCAATCTTGTTGCCGGAGCTAACATCGCCGGCTTCCTGAAGGTTGCCGATACGATGCTGGCGCAGGGTATTGTGTAACCTGCATTTGATACTTAAAGAGGTGTCCCGTAAGCCTTGCGGCTGGGGACACCTCTTTTTGGGTTATAAGGTAGATTGACTCATTTAGTGCACGTCCGGTGAGTTCAGGTGCATTAATGCTCCTCATTGGCTCAGTTGGCGGGCGTTCGGTGAATTTAGGTGCATTAATGCTCCTCATTGGCTCAGTTGGCGTGTGTCCGGTGAATTCAGGTGCATTAATGCTCCTTATTGGCTCAGTTGGCGTGTGTCCGGTGAGTTCAGGTGCATTAGTGCTCCTCCTTGGCTCAACTGGCGTGCGTCCAGTGAATTCAGGTGCACTAGTGCTCCTCATTGGCTCAATTGGCGGGCGTCCGGTGAATTCAGGTGCATTAATGCTCCTAACTAATCTCCTTCAGCCACACTCAGCTCAATCAGGGACTTATCCCCTTCATTTCCCCTTCCAGCCAACTTCCAGCTCAATCAGAGGGATTTATCCCCTTCATTTCCCCATCCAGCCAACTTCCAGCTCAATCAGAGGGATTTATCCCTTTCATTTCCCCATCCAGCCAACTTCCGGCTCAATCAGAGGGACTTATCCCTTTCATTTCCCCATCCAGCCAACTTTCAGCTCAATCAGAGGGATTTATCCCCTTGATTCCCCCATCAGCGGGCAGCTCTTTCCAAGCTGCCCGCAGCTCAAGCCTACAGCTAGCTGCCCGCCACTCCGGCCTACAACAGCTCGCGGCGCAGAGTTTCTGCCGATTTCGGGGACAGGTGGCCGAGCGGAATATCAAATACGGTCTTGGCACCCTGATGGCCTTCTTGCTTCAGACGAACGGCTGCACGGGCATAGGCCACCAGCACGCTGGCCGTGAATTCGGGATTGCTGTCCAGCTTCAGCCCGAATTCGGCAATCTGCTTGCTTCCGCCCCCGGTGATTCCGCTGCGGATGACGAAGCCGCCGTGCGGCATCCCGGAGTGCTCGGCGGCAAGTACTTCTTCCGACACGAACTGGACGGTTGTATCATAATCGGCGAAATAATTCGGCATCTCTACAATGCTCCGGGTAATCGCATCGCGATCTGCCCCTTCTTCTGCCACCACATAACATTCCCGGCGGTGCTTCTCACGGGTAGACAGCTGCGGCGTCTCGCCGCCACGGATACTGTCAATCACCTCCTGGACAGGCACGGTATATTGAACACCAGCCTTCACGCCGGGAACGCGGCGGATCGCATCCGAATGCCCTTGGCTGACCCCGGTGCCCCAGAACGTATAATCCTCACCTTCCGGCAGGATGGACTGCATCAGCAGACGGTTCATGGAGAACATTCCCGGGTCCCAGCCCGTTGAGATTACACTAACCGTGCCGCCCTCCTGCGCCGACTTGTCCACCACTGTGAAGAATTCCGGGATTTTGGCATGCGTGTCGAAGCTGTCAACGGTATTGAACATCCGGGCCAGCTGCGGCGTCTGCTCCGGCAGATCTGTCGCGGAACCGCCGCACAGAATCATCACATCAATTTTGCCTATGTACTGCTCGGCGGCTGAGATATGCTCTGTGACTGTTCCTGTGATGTCCGCCAGCTGCTGCGGGTCTCTGCGGGTAAATATGGCGCTCAGCTCCATATCCGGATTCTGGGCAATCGCCTGCTGCACCCCTTTGCCCAAATTTCCGTATCCGACGATCCCTACTCTAATAGTTGAAGTCATGTCTGATATTATCCTCCCTTGCCGGTTAACCCGGAGATATGAATCCTTTTAAATTATAAGTATATCTACATTACACGAAATGTAAATATTCAAGTTGCCGGGCCGCCTAATATTTACCTGCACGCGGGCTCTTCACCGCTCCCTATTCACAACATAATTCATTAAATGCTTCAGAAAAGTAATATTGCGCGGAATCTCACGTAGTGCCTCCGCCGCCTTACAATAGTGCTCCCACATCTCTTTACTGGCCCCCTCTTGTCCAAGAATGGAGACGAAGTTGGAATTATTGTTCACCGCATCGTTGCCCACCGGTTTGCCAAGGATCGACGTATCCCCTTCCACATCCAGCAGATCATCCTTAATCTGAAAAGCAATTCCCATATGATAGGCAATCCTTTTGAGCACATTGATTTCCGCCTCACTGACCTCAGCAAGCATAGCCGGCATGACCAGACAGGCCTCAAAGGCCACACCTGTCTTATAAAAGCATACCGTATTCAGCTGCTCCAGCGTCAGAATTTTGCCCTTGGCATCCAAATCCATCGCCTGGCCCATACACATCTCCTCTGCCTTGCGGGCTGAATAACGGATCAGGGCAAGCACCGTCTCTGCCTTGAACCTGTCAAGCGAGGCTTGTTCTCCAATCGCCTTCTGGATCAGATAGAGACCCGTTAATTCAGCAACGGCACTGTTATGAAGCTGGTGCAGGGTGACGCGTCCTCTGCGGGTTGAAGCATTATCCTGGGAAGGCAGATCATCGAAGATCAGGGAGGCAGTATGCATATACTCGAGCGAACGGAGCAGCGGAACAATGGCCTCTGCGGCTAACCCGTATTCCTTCACGCCCATCACCCAAGTAAGAATCGGACGCACCCTCTTCCCGTCTCCCTCCAGGCTATAGTTGGCCGCCTCCATCAGCTGTTCCTTCATGGCAGGAAGTCCCTGCGGCTTGGTGAAGGGCAGTTCGCTGTTAATCAGCTTACGGACATTTGTAAAGGTATCGAAGAATTCCTGCTGCTCTCTGGCATCCTTCTTCAGATGCTCAATCATCTGGTCCCGCAGCAGCTTATCGAAAAAGTCCACCTCTTCCGCTTTGCGTACCATAGTCTGAATGAGCCTGTTAAACTCCGGGTTACCGGCAGCAAAAATCCCCATCGTCTCCTTGTACTTATCCGCTCCCACCCGTTCCTTGTAACGCCTCAGCCCATTGATTGCCCGGTCCAGAATGACCTCACGGGCCTTGGCACCCGAGTGATAGACATGGTGGATCAGATGGGAGATCACCGCCCAGTATAATTCAAAAGGATTCATCAAATCCGGGCGCTGTTTATGATATTTCAGATAATAGGTATAAGGCGTTACAGCTCCATCCATCATATCCTGGGTCATATCCGCGAAATCGTCGGCCAGCTGGTTGTAGAGGCCAAAAAAAAAGGTCCGTTCTTCAAACCCCTCATCTTCAGGCGCACTAGTCACAGAGCGGGCAATCAGCCGGGAGGACGATGATTTCAATATGACCGGGATGTACAATTCTTCATTGGTGTAATCCGTACGCGTAAGCACCTTGACACGGTCTATATCCTGAGCCTCAAAGAAGACCAGCGACTGCTCGAAAAAAAGCTGCTGGTTCTCCGGCCGCTGCTGCTGCTTAATATACGTAAAAGCCTCCGAAAGCTCGGAATGGATATACACGATGAGCTCCATATTCTCCCCTGTCCAGCCGCCCAGCTCAGGCACAGTTCCGGTCAGCAGCGCTGAACGGATCAGCTCCGAGTATTGCGCCTTTTCCTGAGCTGTCAGAATCCGCGAATCCAGCAAATCATCGACGAAAGGATAAGTAAGCCCATAGGAGTAGCCCAGCCTGACCGCTTCATCCAGTCTCCGGGAACGTTCCGCAGGCGCTACCTTGCCGTCCAGCTCTTCGATCACATGCAGAATAACGCCCACGATAATCTTAATCAGCTTACGCTGGGCATGCTCTGCGTTCATTCCCTCCGGAATATGGGCAGCTACGGATCTTAATTTTGCGAATACCCAGATCACCGCAGCTTCTATTCCTTCCTTCTGGGCCCAGCGGTACACTCCGGCCAGGTTCATGAAGTCCGGCTCTTCTCCCTCACCTGAGCGGGCTGACTTCAGCAGGTATCTGTTCAGATCAGCAACAGCTCTCTTTATCCTCTCCTGCGTGTCAGGAGAATCCAGTGCCTTCCCCAGATCCCTCATGTAAATGTAAGAGACACTCCGGTCCAGATAATTATCCAGTTTGCCTGTGTAATTCAGCCACCTGATATACCGGTAGTAATCCTTAGTATCCGGTTTTTTCTTCCATAGGGACTGCAGGGACAGGCCGGAGAACGGCGGTAAATGCTTCTTTTTCCACTCATGGATATCTGCCGTCAGCGCTGTCACGTAAGCCCTGCTCTCCATCTGACCTTGAAGCGAAGCCAGATAACGGGCTGCCTTCTGCTCTGCCAGCCGATAACCTGTATGGGGATGATCTCTAACGATTTCATTCATAGGCTGCACAACCTTAGCTTCATAATGGTCTATCCTGTTGTCATTCCGTCTTGGAGCAAATCGAGTCAAGCTTGTTATCCTTATACGATTAACCGCAGGCATGGTTACGGAATCTTATTCATCACATCTATCCCGGCATTCGCCCACTCCCTAGACTAATACCCTGCATACTATATTAAGTCCTAGTGATACCATGCAGTTAATTTTTAGCTCAGAAGGAGCTGGAACGAGTGAAGTCAAGCACGAAGCTTACCGGACGGGTAGTTTTTAAAGGTGATCCGGGTTATGACACGGCGCGTAAAAATTGGGACCCCCATACCGACAGGTTCCCGAAGGTTTTTGTCTTCGCGCAGAAAACACAGGATGTGGCCAATGCCGTCAAATGGGCCAACGAGCGGCATATTCCCATCCGGCCCAGGGGCGGCAGACATGCGCTGGAGGTCAATCTCTCCCAGGTCAACGGAGGCGTTGTCATTGATGTCAGTGAAATGAAGAGCATTAAGCTCAGCAAAAAAACAAAAACAGCTGTCGTCGGAGCCGGAAATACTGTAGGACGGATTGCACATACGCTTGCCCGGCAGGGATACATGTCGCCATTCGGGGACAGCCCGACCGTCGGCATCGGGGGCATTACATTAGGCGGGGGGATCGGACCGCTCCAGCGGACGGTAGGACTGGTAAGCGATAATCTGATTGAGCTCGAAATGGTGGATGCCAAAGGGCGGATTATTATCGCCAATAAGAACAGCAACGCCGATCTGCTGTGGGCTTCCCGCGGAGGCGGCGGAGGAAACTTCGGAGTCTGCACCCGTTATACATTCAAGGTGCGCCCTGCCCCGGCCACAGCTACCGTCTTTCAGATCACCTGGCCCTGGCATCAGTTCGAGAGGGTCTTCAAGGCCTGGCAGCGCTGGGCGCCTTCTGTCAATACCAGACTGGGCAGCGAATTATCCATCGGGCCCAAGAAGGGCGGCAATGTCAGTATGCTGGGCGTGTTCCTCGGGTCCAAGGCGGAGACCGTCCGCCTCTTAAAGCCTGTGACGGGCGTAGGAACACCTACGAAGCAAACGATCCGGTCCTTGCCTTATCCCAAAGCAGTAAGCTTCCTGCTTGCTCCCGATCCGGTGCAGACCCAAAGAGTCAGCAACCAGTTCTCCAGCGGTTTTGGCAGAAAACCTTTCCCGGATAAGGCTATCAAAGCCATGCGGGAGTTCCTGGAGACCGTCGAGGGGCAGTCCGCCGGGTTCTTTTTCCTCAACTGGGGCGGTGCGGTAAGCCGGGTATCTCCTAAATCCACCGCTTTCTACTGGCGTAAAGCCAAATTCTATGTGGAGTGGAACAGCTCGTGGATCAAGAAATCGGCAGCGGCCAAAAATATATTCTATGTGCGCAATACCCGCCGCAAGCTGAAGCCCTTTATCGTAGGCAGCTATATCAATGTTCCAGATCAGGGCATCAAAAATTCCGGCCCCGTCTATTATGGAACGAACTATGCCCGGTTACGCAGAGTCAAGGCTAAATATGACCCCGGAAATGTGTTCAACAATCCGCAGAGTATTCCTCCGGCCCGCGTAAAAAGCTGAGCTTTGAGCCTGAAATTCAGCTACAGCTAGAACGTGCAAAGAAGCCCGCGTATATCCACGCGGGCCCTTTTGGCTGTTGCACTCTTTTATTGGCCTGATGCCGCCAGGAATTCATCAATCTGGCGCTGAACCTCAGCGATGATCTTGTCGATCCCGGCCGCCTTGACCTGCTGCTGCAGCTTGGCCAGACCTGCGTCTACATCCTTCACAGTGCCGTACTCCAGCGGAATTCCATATTGCAGCATGACATTGCCGACGTTGGCAACTTCCGTCTTCACCTTGCTGTTATCGAAGACAAAGGTTTCCAGCGGATAGTGATAGACCTCGTTCTCCCATTTGTCAGTCAGGGCATTCGCTTCATCCGGGAAGGTGGCGTTATCCCGGTTCAGCGGCGAGTTGAAGCCCCAGTTGGAGAACCCGGTGTAGTTGGCGTTCTTCTCTGCATTCGTATATTTATCATCGCCAACCGGATTATAATGCACGGCTGTAATCCCGGTCATGATCAGGTCATGCAGTTCCTTGTCATTCTGCAGCAGATCAATCAGCATCAGTGAGCGTTCCGGGTTCTTGGAGGTAGCATGGACCGCAACACCATTCTGGGTCGAGACGGCAACGGATTTTTTCTTACCCGGGTTAATATCGGCCAGGGCCAGCTCATACGGTGACTTTTTCTCACGCATATCCGTCATTAAGGCGCCCAGTGTACCTACGTTGTGTGTGATCGACGCTGTTTTGCCTGCACGGAATTCCTGCTGATGATCCAGCTTGCTGTTCAGTGCGCTCTTCGACCAGGCGTTGTGATCAGCCAAATCTTTATAATAGTAGACTAGCTCCTTGAATTCCGGCGTCTCGTACAAGTTGAATACTTTACCTGTAGGGTCGTCCAACTTGAAGCCCATTGGCAGATCAAGATCGAACAGGTTCCATTCGTTCTGCTGCTTCAGCAGGATCCGGTCCAGGTTGTGGAGCTTCCAGTCTCCGGTCTCCGGCACGAACGGCGTAACGCCCTTCTCCTTCTCGGCTACGGTCTTGAGATAGTTGGCATAAGCCTCAGGACTGCTGATCTCCGGCAGGTTATATTTCTTGCGCAGATCCTCACGGTATAGAATCAGCTTCTCAACCGTCTCCCCGCGGTTCTGAGGCACCATATAGAGCTTGCCGTTCACCTTGGCCTGACCCCAGCCTACCTCCGGCATCGCTTTCCAGGTCATCGGTGCATATTTCTCCAGAAGCTCATTGGTCAGCTCCAGGAATCCGCCTTTGAGCGACTGATCGTTATAGCCGGCCCAGTTGGCCGCATAGATGAGATCGAAATCCTCGTTCGCCGCCAGCTTAAGCGGATATTTCTGCGCCCAGTCGGACCAGTCGAGGAACTCGGCTTCCAGGGTCGCATTGATTTTCTCCTTCAGCTTCTTATTAATCTCTCCGAATACCAGGTCATAATCGACAGGCTTAGGTCCTACAAAAATCATCTTGAGTGTAACGGGCTGGGACGTATCGACTGTGCCGGAATCTGTAGCTGGCTGGGTATTCGTTCCTGCAGCTTCAGTTGCAGCGGCCGAGGCCTGCGGCTCCGGTGTGCTTCCGCCAGCATTGCCATTGCTACCACAAGCGCTAAGCAGAGAGACCATCAGGATACTGGACATCAGTGTCATTGCTTTTTTCTTATTCACTTGAATTTCCCCCCGGCTATGTGTGTAATCGCTTACAAGTACAGTATAATCAAAAATCCCGGCCCGGCTAATATAGGCATTCAACGATTATACATACTTTTGCAACGACTTTAAGAGCGCTCGGCATTCAGCACAAAAAAACGGCACTGCTCCAATCAGCCTTGGAAAGGCTGACTAGACAGTGCCGCCTGCTTCGGACCCTCAAGCCAAGGCAATGATCAATTGCTTATTTCTCCAGGAATCCGGTAGACGGATTCGTGATGAAGAAGCCTTCTTGGGGCACATAGAAATACTGAATCCATACGCCGTCCAGCAGCGGCTCGCGTGTATCCAGCAGAATCTCGATATCCTTATCTGTAGCAACCACTTCATCGTGCTCTGTAGGTGTATCAAGAGCGACATCATAATGTCCGTGATCTCCGTGATTCTGGGTGATCACAACGCGGATTTTTTTGCCTTCCGCTTCCGGGGTGTTCAGCATCTCTTTCAAGACTTTTGCAGCGTTACGGTTAACTTTAACTTTCATCCGTTAGCGACCTCTATTCTTCTTAATATGAAATAAGAAATACATTATAACATATTATAAGGTGCTATAGATAATTAAGTGGTTATCCGCTCTGCTTTTCCAGTCCCCTGATACTAAAAGACAGGCATAATCCGATTATCGCCAACCCTGCCAGGCTCCAAAAGGCGGCATGAAAGCCCGGCAGCATATGGCTTAGAGCGGCAGAGGTGCCGGAATTTATAGTAAACGTCATAATGGCAATCAGCAATACGCCTCCTGTAGAGCTGGCTATCGTGCGGATCGAGATCGTCATAGGTGAAGCATGTGCGATCATCCGAACGGATACACTGGCCATTGCATAGGCCGTAACTGGCGTCATAATAAGTCCGACTCCAAGCATCAGGAGGGCAAAGATTACGGTGAGTGCAAGGATAGAAGTGTGCAGAGACAATAGAAGAGCCAGAAGAACCGTTACCCCTGCAATCAGAGTAAAGCCTCCGCGAAGCACCAGCTTCACCCCGTAACGGTCATAGAGCCTGCCGGAGATTACACTCGTACAGCCCATGACCAGCGCTCCCGGCAGCAGCATCAGACCCGACTCCCTGGGTGTCAGTCCCCGTACGTTCTGCACATAGAGCGGCAGCAGCAGTTCAGCTCCGATCATCACAATGAACAGCAGCGCACCAATGATGGAGGCGAGGGTGAAATTCCGGTTACGGAACAGGTTGAAGTCCAGAAGTGGAACCTCTAGCTTCAACTGCCGCCTGATGAACAGAATAATGAACAGAATTCCGCCAAGAACCACTGAACCGGCTACAGCACGGGAGGTTCCCGGATCGCCAGCCAGATTGACACCATATAACAGACCGGCGAAACCTATCGAAGAATACAGAATAGAGCGATAGTCCAGCTTCTCCTTATGCCGCTCGCCCACATTCTTCAGACTGAACGCCGCAAGCAGCAGATTGACGGTCACAACCGGCAGTAATGCATAGAAAAGAATCCGCCAGGAGTGCTCCTGGACCACCAGCCCTGACAGCGTTGGCCCAAGCGCCGGAGCCAGCCCCATCACCAGTCCGATCAATCCCATAGCCGCGCCCATCTTCCCTTTCGGGAACACCCTTAGAATCGTGGTCTGGAACAACGGCATCAGCAGTCCGGCGCCGATTCCCTGAACAATACGTCCGCTCAGAATGAGCAGGAAGTCTGAGGAGCTTCCGGCCAGAAGGGTCCCCGCTGCGAAGGCCCCTGCCGAAGTAAAGAATAAACCTCTTGTCGTGAATCTCCCGATCAAAAAACCGGCTACAGGCACCGTTATGCCTGCGCTCAGATAATATACCGTAATCATCCACTGTGCCCTGCCCTCATTAATCCCTAAATCCTGCATCATTCTGGGCAGCGCCGTATTCAGCATCGTCTGCATCAGTTGCCCGAGGAAATTCGCAATGACCAGCGAAGATACGATGATACCGGGTCTGTTCTTCATTCCATCTCCACCTGTCTCTGTCTAAACAAAATACATTAAAGACATATATAGTCCTTAATTGAAATAAATAAAACCCTGTGCTGCTGAATTAAGATTGAAGCAGCTTTTCGGCAACTTCAAACGAGACATTGATCCATCATTCCATCATTCCATCATTATTGATCCATCATTATTGATCCATAGAGCCACATCCCCGAAATTCATAGACTTTATATATCTACAATATATCTAATATTACGGATTGTCAAGACTACGAACCAGTGACCGCGATCTTGCTCGTGTACGCAACTCATTTTATGCTTCAACACAAAATAGCAGCCCGGCGGCCCAGAAGCTCCGCAAGGACTGCTATGGCTAATAAGGGGCGGACGACCGGACTACAACTAATCCAGCTGTGTTCCGCCGCTGGCAATCACCTTTTGATACCAATAGAAGCTGTCCTTGCGGGATCTGTCCAGGGTGCCCTTTCCTTCATTGTCCTTATCGACATAGATGAAGCCGTAGCGCTTCTTCATCTCCCCCGTTCCTGCACTGACCAGATCAATACACCCCCAAGGCGTATATCCGATCAAATCCACGCCGTCGCCGAGCGCTTCTCCCATAGCTCTGATATGCTCGCGCAGATAACCGATCCGGTAACTGTCTTTGACCGAGCCGTCTGCTTCCACCGTATCCACTGCGCCGAGGCCATTCTCGACCACCATCAGCGGAAGTCTGTAACGGTTGTATATGTTATTCAGTGACCACCTCAGGCCTTGCGGATCAATCTGCCATTCCCAGGCGCTTGCCTGCAGATACGGGTTCTTAAGCCCCATCACCAGATTGCCGCCAATCGCCTCCTGATCCGGTGCTGCGCTCACACAGGTAGAAGAGTAATAACTGAACGTGTAGAAGTCCACACAGCCGTCTTTGAGAATCTGCGAATCCCCTTCCTCTATCTGAAGCTCAATCCCCTTCTCCCGGAAGTACCTTGTGGCGAATCCCGGGTAGGCACCTCTAACCTGGACATCCGAGCAGAGGAAGTTGCTCAGATTATCCTTCTGCTGGGCCAGCAGCACATCCTCCGGGCTACAGGTCAGCGGGTAAGAGCACATATAGGCAATCATGTAGCCGATCCGGAAATGCTCATTGATCTCATGCCCCAGCTTCACAGCCTTAGCGCTTGCTATGAACTGGTGATGTAAGGCTTGGTACCTCAACTGCTCATTATCGGCGGTTCCGGCTGCGCTGAGTTCAGTATTCCCCTCAGGAAGTATGGCCCCCGCCATGAATGTTCCGAATGGCATCGTCAGGATATTAATTTCGTTGAAGGTTAGCCAGTACTTCACACTGTCCTTATATCTGTTGAAGATCACCTCACAGTAACGGACGTAGAAATCAACCGTTCTGCGGTCTGCCCATCCGTTATAGGCTTCAGCCAGATGGTACGGCGCTTCATAATGGGAGATCGTAACCAGCGGCTCGATCCCGTGCTTTTGTAGCTCAGCAAAGACCCGGTCATAGAACTTAAGCCCCTCCTCGTTCGGCTCGGAATCATCCCCGTTCGGGAAGATCCGGGACCAGGCGATGGACAAGCGGAACACCTTGAAGCCCATTTCGGCAAACAGGGCAATATCCTCCGCGTAACGGTGATAGAAATCAACCGCTTCATGGCTCGGATAATGGGAGCCGGCTTCAAGCACCGGTGTAATTCTTCTGGAGATTGTATGCGTTCCGGCGGTCATGACATCCGCTGTGCTTAACCCCTTGCCGCCTGCATCGAACCCGCCTTCAAGCTGATTGGCGGCGGTCGCCCCGCCCCATAAGAAATCATCCGGGAAACTTCTGTAATTAGCGTTCATAATATTACCTCCTGATAATGGGCTGGTTATAAAGGTCAGATCATAACGGTCAACAGATTCTCAAGGCTATTCACACTCTTCTGATCCGTCTCAATCACATCAAGGACCTCACCGGAATTGGAAATGATCACAGGTGTGGTCAGCGTATACCCCGCTTCTTTGATCGCGGCTATGTCGAACTCCATGAGCAGCTGGCCTTTTTTGACGATGTCGCCCTGCTTGGCTCTGGGGGTGAAATACCTGCCTTTCAATTTGACCGTATCCTTGCCGACATGGATCAGAATATCGACCCCGTGATCACTGGTAATGCCGATGGCATGGCCGGAGGCGAATAATGTGGTGAGTATCCCGTCTACCGGAGAGAATACCTTGCCTTCCTGCGGCTCAATCGCTATGCCTTTGCCCATCGCACCTGTGGAGAAGGCTTCGTCTGTCAGCTCGGACAGTGCCCGGATCTGACCTTTCAGCGGACTGCCTACGGTCTCCTGCTTCACCAGCTTATTGCCGGTCGTCCCTGTATTCTTGGTCTCTGCAGTCTCTTCGTCTTTGAATCCCGAGAAGAATACGAGCAGGAAGCCGAGAATGAAGCTGATTACAATCGCCGCGATAGCGCCATAGAAGCCTGTATCCATCCCCTCCGGACTGATGTAGCTTGGAATACCGAATATGCCCAGACCCCCGAGAATATAGCCTTTGGTGCCCATCAGGCCGACGATTCCGCCACCGACAGCAGCAGCGATACAGCTTAAGATAAACGGCTTCTTGCGCGGCAGTGTAATCCCGTAAATAGCAGGCTCCGTAACACCGAAGATTCCTGAAATGATCGCCGGAATTGACAAGGACTTAAGCTTGACATTCTTGGTCCGCAGCAGGATAGCCAGCACAGCACCGGTTTGGGCAAAAGAGGCGCCGAAGGACGCTGCCAGGATCGGATCGGATTTCAGCACAGCCATATTATTGAGGGCAATCGGTACCAGACCCCAGTGCAGCCCGAAGATGACGAAGACCTGCCAGAACGCGCCGACCAGCAGCCCCTCAATCACCGGACTGAGGTTGTAGAGGAACAGGGTTCCCTGCCCCAGCAGTTGTCCAGCCCATGTGGAGACGGGGCCGATGGCAATCAGCGCCAGCGGAACAGTGACCAGCAGGGTAAAGAACGGAACGAGGAAGGTGCGGACCACGCTTGGCGTCACTCTCTTGAAGAAGCCTTCCAGCTTGGAGCCTATATAGGTTGAGATGATGATCGGAATGACGCTGGAGGTATAGGACATCAGGATCACCGGGATGCCCAGGAAGGTAATGTACACCGGAGATTCAAAGATCGTTCCGCTAAAAAGCGTGTACAGCGGCTCGCCCGCCGCAGGAATGCTGCTGAAGGACGGATACACCAGCGTCGCGCCGATGGCCATCCCGATAAAGATATTCGCGCCGAACTTCTTGGCTGACGTATATCCAAGGAAGATCGGGAAGAAGTAGAACAGGCAATCCCCGAGCGCATTCAGAATCTGGTACGTGCCCGACTCCTTGGTGAGGAGTCCTATGGTCAGGAACAAGGCGGTGAAGCCCTTAATCATCCCGGTTGCAGCCAGTACGCCAAGGGTCGGAGAGAATACGCCGGAGATCATATCTATGAAGCTGTTGAACAGACTCATTTTCTCGCCTGGGACCGCCTCTGATCCTCCCTCCTGTAGTCCGCCCGCCGCCATCACCTGCGCGTAGACCTCAGCGACATGGTTGCCGATCACGACCTGGTATTGCCCGCCGCTCTGAATCACCGTAACGATGCCATCCATGTTCTTAAGGACATCCGTATTCGCCAGTGCTTCATTCTTCAGCTTGAAGCGCAGACGGGTTATACAATGGGTCAGTCCGTTAATATTCTCTCTACCGCCGACATGCTTGATAATCTCTTTGGACAATGCCTCATACTTCACCATATAGCTCTCCCCATTCCGCATGGAATAATATAAAAAAGCGAAACCATCCGGCAGCTTCCTGCCTGATTTGGTTTCGCCTGCATGACCAGTAACAATCCAAATGAGTTTATTCAGTTTGTCTTTGCGTTACCCGCTGAATGTGAATCGTCAGGTACAGGATTTCTTCGTCCAGGAGCTTGGTGTCCAGATACTTCTCAATCTTCAGGACACAGCTATGTGCCTTCCTGTACTTCACCCTTACCTGCTTAAGCAGAAAATCATCCACCGACTCCACCGGCTCCTGCTTGCGCGACCGCTGGAAGAAATAACGCAGATGGGTAATGAACCGTTCATAACTGACCGTCTTCTCATCAATCTCGTTGTTATAGGAATACTTCACAATATTGAGAATGTCATCAATCTGCTGCGTCTGACGGGTCAGATCCGCAATCTTGTTGCCTGAGCTGTTCAGTTGCGCATTAATCAGGTGGAGGGCAATATTCCCGGCCTCATCATCCGGCAGACGGATATGCGTATACCGCTCAATCATCTGCATGGCCTGAAGTCCGGTAGCATACTCCTTGGGATAACAGCGCTGAATCTCCCATAGGAGCGGATTGTTATTATGCACCCCCTGCTCATGAAGCCTCAGGGCATGGGTCAGATGATCCGTCAGGGTCACATAGATATAATCACTTAGACGGGCCTTCAGAGATTGCTTCGCGTACTCGATAATGTCATAGCTTAAGGCTACATATTCGGCGGGAGCATCCGCCATTAAGGCTTTGAATTTCTCCGAGGCCTCATTGCGCTTCAGCACAAAGGTCTTCTCAATCAGGGATACGTCCACCGGATCACCCGGGCTTTTCTTGAATCCGATACCGCGGCCCATGACCACCAGTTCATCTTCACCTGAATCCTTGGCAATAATGGCATTGTTATTGAAAATCTTCTCGATAATCAACCCGCTGCCCTCCTTTACCCCGAAATTCATACCACCATCATCATGGCAGGATAGATAGGGATTAAGGGTTCCTGCGGCGTCCCGCAGCCCTTAATATGCAAAAAGGCAAAACCCAAAACACGTGACCATGTTTTGGGTTTTGCCTTTGCAGTAACAATCCCAAATTCAGAATAGCACTCTATTTCGTTGTTGGCAACAAAAATGTTTGCGCTTTCAATTCTTTTAAGCAGGAACTCTCTTCTAGCACCTCCCCCCCTTCTAAGCAGGGTACCCCTTCAGCGGCAAGCAAGTGGAATAACGTATCTTATATTGCCCATTTTAGCAGGATGGATCGGAGCAAGTGGAAAAACAGCATCTAATATTGTTCGTTTCGCGGAGTTGGGTAAAAAGGGTGAATTTAAGTGCCATTTTTCCAACTGCTGTTGCAGCAAGTTACCATTCGTCATCAGCAAGTGGAGGAAATCCATCTGCTGCTACCGATGAGTATCCTCATTCCCGTAAAAATCAAAAAAAGAGGATTGATCCCCACTCTCGCAGGAATCAACCCTCTTCGCCTAGCTATAGCCGGTTCAGAACTTTAGACCGATGATGAACTCACTGCCTGGTTATTCCTCCACCGCAGCTTATACAGCTCCGGCAGGACTACTCCAAGCAGGACCAGAACCACTCCGGTCCACTGGAGAAGACTTACATGCTCTTGCAAGACGAATGAGGACATCAATACAGCGACCGGCAGTTCGACAGCGCCAATAATACCAGCCATGCCTCCGCCGATATGCGGAACCCCGATGGCGAACAGCAAGGGCGGAATGAAGGCGCCGAACAAGCCCAGCAGGAAGCCGAACAGCAGCAGTTGCCCCCACAGCAAGCCGTTGAACAGGAAATACGGCGGGAACAGGATGAACAGCAGCAGCAGGCCGCCGGTAACCATCCAGGCACTCCGGTAGGCGGGATGTGCAGACGGGACGGCTTTACCGCTGAAGATAATGAACATGGAGTAGCTTACCGCAGATAATAGTCCGAGCATCAGCCCGAGCAGGTTGAACTCGGCAGCCCCCTGATTGAGAATCCCGGCTGCAAGCAGCGTTCCTCCGAACAGCAGAATCAGGGTCAGTATGGTGATTTTATCGGGACGCTGGCGTTTGCTTACCGCCTGAATCAGCACGCTGATCCAGGTGAACTGGAACAGCAGAATAATCGCCAGGGAAGCCGGGATGTAACGGAGCGACTGGTAGTACAGCAGTCCGGTGATTACGGTCGGCGCACCGGCCATCATCAGCAGCACCCGATGCTTCCAGGTCAACCGGGTCGCAGCCGGCTTGGAAGGCACCGCAGTTCCTGCAGAATGGCGTTGTTTGCGGTTCTCTCTAAGCTTCGTATATAACGCAAGTAACCAGGCGAGAATACAGCCGGTTAACAACTGGGTTCCAACGACCTCTCCCAGCTTGTAGCCTTGCCCGTAGGCCAATACCACAATGGTTGATAAAATGCCGTAGCTCATAGCCCCTATAAGTACGGAGATTAAGTATTTCATATCTTTCATGTTAGTTATGCCTCCTGAATCTTCTGTTTCGTCTGAATTTCGTTTCGGCCGCAACACACAAATAATCCTAACTCCGGGACAAGGGGCCTGAGGAATAAGGTCCTTATCATCGTAGTTAGGAAGAGTAGGCTTCCTGTAGAAACCCTCGCCCTGTGACATCGAAACGGCTGCGAGGTTATACGAGAACAGTATGGAGTTATGGAATCATTGTCTAGTTGACGACTGTTCATATGTTACACGCCAAGTGAGCAGACGTCAACCCTTAATTCTTAAAATTTGTGGATTTACGGAACATACACCGCTAATCAATCAGTTCCCCAGCTTCACCTCACCAGTGACTTTATTCCACTGTAAACCAATGCCGAGAAGCTCACAGATAACCTCCAGAGGAAGCTGCGTCGAATCAGGTAACCGGTTCATGGTGAACTCGCGGTCTGATTTCTTGCCATTAACGGAGACTTCAAGCGGGTCGCTAAGCTTGACCTGAAGAGTCTTGTCCCCATAGACGAAAGACCAGACAGTGGATCGAGAATTGCCGGGTTTCGGATCAGGATTGGATGTACTCGTACTTACCTGCACCCCAAGCGCCTTGAATACACTCGTCTGCGGAACATACAGCTTGCCATCTTGTACAGATGCCGAGCCGTAGAATGAGAACGGCTGTCCGTTCACGAAAAACACCAGCGGCTGCAGCACCGGCGCCAGGATATATCCGGCTTCATCCTTGGTCGCTGATCCCCTTCCCGTCGAAAGTCCCGTGTCGAAGCTGTCGCCCCAGCCCAGAAGAATCCCGTCTTTGTGTTGGGCAAATCCAAAGGTTCCACTGCTTCCCCATATGTTGCTGATGTGAATCCCTGTTTTGATCTGAATAGGCTTAACCAGCGTTCCAGAGCTATAATCCGATTTCCAGAGCGTTCCGTTCCTCTTCAGTGTATACAGCCGGTAGAAGCCGGTATCCAGCTTGTAGACATTATTAAGACCAGCAACGGCTGACGGTGCTTGAAGCCCCTTGTTCCAGCGCAGGACCTGACCGTCACTGCGCAGCAGGAACAGCTCGCCTTGTGAGGCTGCCATACCGGTTATAGCGGATGAAGCAAGCGTAGCTATACTGACCGGATCACTCTCCAAGCGAATGCGGTTATAGTACGAATGATAGATGCTCATCTGTTTCACACTGCCGTCCTTAGTAAGAAACAAGGCATCATTTCCATTAATGAGAGCACTCTTAATCCCTGAGATCGCCGGCAGCTTCAAATAGCGGATCTGTACCGGCAGCACACCGGGGGGATCGTAGGACGGATACCATAGAATGGCCGTTCCGTCTTTTGTCACAGCGATGCCCAAGGCGCCATTGGTTGTGATGGAGGCGATCTCCTGGAGACCCTCCAGCTTCACCGGACCTCCGCGCCTTTGATTCGGCAGCAGGGGATCATTCTGAATATAGCTGCTGTAGTCCTGACCCCATCCCCATACCTCTCCCTCCTTGCTGAGCGCGAACGATACGCTCCCGGCAGCCGCGACCTGCACAATGCCGCTTAAGCCCTCCACCTTTTTGGGTATGTACTGATTAATGCTGGTTCCATCGCCCACCTGGCCGTTTTTATTGTATCCCCAGCCGGTCACTGTTCCGTCACTCCAGGCAGCAATACCATGCGCAGAGCCGCCCGACACACTTACAGCCTTTACCCCGGGAGCAGCAGCAGCCTCTTTACCGGCGGGCAGGCATAAGGACAACACCAGCATACATACGATGAGCTGAACCATTGATCTACGGGACACCAATGTCTTATCCTCCTTATAAATACCTTTTTATCTCATAGATTCTATGATTCTCCTATTATACTTCCAGCTATCCTATAGTTCCAGCTACCCATTCCTGCATTTTAACTATTAAAATTTGAAACATAGACAAGTTTCGCTACGTAACAATGTGTAATAATCTTTATTCCAATCATTTCTATGTGATATGGTTAATCTATACTTTTTATGGAGGAGGTGCAGATCCTGAACAGATCCGGACCCATTAAGCTCCTCGGGTTGGTTGCCGGGGTTGTCATCTTAAATGTTGCAGTATTATCCCCGGGCTTGCTCGGTGTGGAGATCGGCGGCGGGAGCGCGCTGGAAACTGCATCCGGCGTAACCCTGCTAATCATTAGTCTGCTGGTCGTGTTATACGGGAGTTACACCCTGCTCTTCAGGCCTCCGGTTGCCAAGCTGCCCTCCGAACGGTTCGAGACGCGGGAGGATTACATATCCGGACTGAGCCGTCACCGGAATGTGAAGGTGCTGAAGGACGATATCTCCCTTGCCCTGGATCAGATGGAGCGGATCGACAAGAAGAAGGCGGCGCTGCTCCAGCTGCTCGGCAGACGGTTCGACCCGGCTGAGCTGAGCTTCCGCAAGTTTCATTCCGTCATTGTTGAGGTGGAGAAGCTGTTCTATCTGAATATCCGGGGGATTCTGAACAAGCTCAGTGTATTCGATGCCGCGGAGTTCGCCAGATTCAGTGCCAGCACAGCGTCAAGCCGGTTCTCCAGCTCCCTGATTCAGCAAAAAACAGCGTTATACCATGAATACCTCTCCTATGTAAAAGGCAGTCTCGGCGCCAACGAAGAAATCCTGCTCAAGCTGGATCAGCTGCTGCTGGAAATTACCGAGCTGGGAAGCAGCGATTATACCAACGTGGAAGAGATGCCGTGTATGCAGGAATTAACCGCCCTCATCGGGCAGACGAAACTCTATCAGCAGTGAGAAGGAGATGAACCTATGAAGAAAGGCAGAACACTGTTCGTACTTGGCATTATAGCCGTGTCCGTCTTCGCACTTGTATACTTCGGGATTAGCTTAACGTCCAATCTGGGCAAATCCACAAAAGAGATCTCTGCAGAAGACGCCGACAAACGCCTGAACCGGATCTATAAGGATATTAATGTGACCACGGCCGCACCTGTAAAAGGGCAAATCGACCTTGATCCGGCATCTGTCGGAGATTCCCTGCCCGATATTTCCAAGTTCCCCCTCTCTGTAGACAGCACCACCGACAGCTTCGTGGAGATCTTCTCCTCCACTGAGAAGTCCGGTACAGGCAACGACGGCTGGCTGAATGAGGTCGCCGCGGCGTTCAACGCTGCTGGTATCACGGTTGACGGCAAGCCTGTCTCTGTCCAGATCCGCAACATCGCTTCAGGTACAGCCGCCGACTATATCCGGTCCGGCAAATATGTGCCCGACGCCTACACTCCATCCAATGAGCTATGGGGCGAGATGGTCAAGGCGGGCGGTGTCCAGACCGAACTGGTCACGAAGCGGCTGACCGGCAATGTAGCCGGAGTAGTGATGAGCAAGCCGAAATATGATCAGCTCGTTGAGAAATACGGCTCCATCAATGTCAAGACCATTACTGACGCCATTGCGGCCAATGAGCTGGCGATGGGTTATACTGACCCTTTTGCCAGCTCTACGGGGCTGAATTTCCTGGTGACCGCGCTAAGTACCTTCGATAGTACGAATCTGCTGGGTGACAAGGCTGTTCAAGGCTTCGAGAAGTTCCAGGCCAATGTGCCTTTCATCGCCTCTACCACCCTGCAAATGCGGGAAGCGGCGAAGTCAGGGATGCTGGATGCTTTTGTCCTTGAATATCAGACCTTTGTTAATGCAAAGGATCTGACCGGCGGCTATGTGTTTACCCCATTCGGCGTAAGACATGACAGTCCGCTCTACGCACTGGGGAAGCTGCCGCCGGAGAAGCTGGAGATTATCAAGAAGTTCGGCGAATTTGTCCAGCAGGACAGCTATCAGAAGACGGCTGCGGACCTGGGCTTCAATGGTCTGCAGGACTATATCTCCGAGCTGAAGCCTGTTGACGGCTCCTTACTCTCCTCGGCCCAGAAGCTATGGAAGGAGAAGAAGGACGGCAGCAAACCGATTGCCGCAGTATTCGTAGCCGATGTCTCGGGCAGCATGGCCGGCGAGCCGCTGAACCGCCTTAAGGAATCGCTGCTGAAGGGCCAGAAATTCCTGGGGAAGGACAACAGCATTGGCTTTGTCTCCTACTCCAGCGAAGTGACGATTCATTTGCCCATCGGCAAATATGACACCAATCAGCAATCCATGTTCGTAGGTGCAATCAACAGCCTTCAGGCTACGGGCGGCACAGCTACTTTTGACGGCATGGTTGTGGCAATGAAGATGCTGAAGGAGGAGCTGGCCCTGAACCCGGATGTGAAGCCCCTGATCTTCGTCCTCAGCGACGGGGAGACCAATGAAGGCCATTCTCTGGATGACATCCGGGGATTGATTGAGAGCTATCGGATCCCGGTATACACCATCGGGTATAACGCCAACATCAAGGCACTGGAGAGCATATCGAGCATTAACGAGGCAGCCAATATCAACGCTGATACAGAAGATGTAGTATACAAAATCGGCAATCTGCTCAACGTGCAAATGTAGACTTATATTCTGAAGGAGGGTTCACATGTCATTCTCAATGGAAATCCCCAGTCAAGAAAAGCTCAAATCGGTCATCGAGGAGCAGGTTCAGCCGGAGCCGGAGGAAGTCACCCAGCTTAAAGAACAGGCCGTAAACAATGTCTCCAGTATCCTGGGGATGGATTTCGACTCCCTGGAGAACCGTAAGTCTGTGCTGCAATCCATTGACAGCTTCGGGATGGGCACCATGCGGTCCTCATCGGAGAGGAACTCTCTCCTCCAGGTATCTGTAGGCAATCTGTCCAAGACCGGGGATGAAGGCGGCCAGGTTGCCAAGGGCTTAACGGAGCTGCATCTGCAATTGAAGGACCTGGACCCCAGCGCGGTCGATTTCGCCAAAAGCGGGCTCCTCGGCAAGTTTTTCCATCCCTTGCGTAATTATTTTGCCAAATACCAGAAGGCCGATGCTGTCATCGCAGATATTATTCTCTCCCTGGATAAAGGCAAATCCGTACTGAAGAATGACAACACCACCCTGGAGATTGAGCAGCAGACCCTGCGGGAGCTGACCAAACGGCTGGGGAAGGAAATCCAGCTTGGCATCCTGATGGATCAGGAAATCGAGAAGCAGATTGAAGCCGCCAGACAGCGCAGTGAGGATGAGGATAAAGTCCGGTTCATCACGGAGGAAGTGCTGTTCCCGCTGCGCCAGCGGGTGATGGATCTGCAGCAGATGCTCGTAGTCAATCAACAGGGCATCATGGCCATCGAGGTTGTCGTCCGCAACAACAAAGAGCTGATCCGCGGCGTGGACAGAGCCAGGAATGTGACGGTATCTGCCCTCAAAATCTCGGTGACGGTAGCCAGTGCCTTGTATAACCAGAAGATTGTGCTTCAAAAGATTGAGCTGCTCAACCAAACTACCGACAATCTGATTAGCGGGACTTCCCGGATGCTGAAGGAACAGGGAGCGGCGATCCATAAGCAATCTCTCGAGACCAGCATTTCCGCCGACACCCTGAAGCAGGCGTTCACCGACGTCCTCTCTGCGCTGGACTCTATCAGCACCTACAAGCAGGAAGCCCTCCCCAAGATGCGGGAGACCATCAACCAGTTCCGGGAACTGGCGGATAACGGTGAACAACAGATCCGGCGGCTGGAGAAGGGTAAAGCACTCGGGTTGTAATCCTGCACTTCATTACTTAGACCAGAACAGAGCATGACGGCAATTATGCCGATGCTCTGTTTTGTTGTGCGGCTAGTAGAGTATCAGATTTAATTCTAGTGAATAAGGCTGAATCCCGGAGGTTCTGAACCACTGAACTACACCGCCCGGCCGAGTTTGCTCCGTTCCTTTGCCCAAGGGGTGACTTTCATCCGGAATAAGTGCACCTCAGTCCGTTACGCTATGCCAAACGCCCGAATGAACAACTCCCATCTTCATCTGGGAATAGCACGTGAAGGGGGCTTCCACTCCTGTACTCCTTTCGGCATTATAGAGCTCCATCCATTAGTTTAAATCTGACGCTGTACTAGGTTATTTTCTCCTTCATGCAAGCCTTTTGGCTCTTTCCGTCACCCGGCAGACGCTCATTGCTGTTCCCCAGATAGCATTACTGCCTTTCACTCTTCATAAGAACGCACATCTCTATGTATAATTGGTTATCATTCACATAATATCAATAGAAATAGAGTTTAAATTTGGTTCTTACGTTGTATATTACAAATCTTGAATATCTCCGATATCTTATTAGAACAGTATTTGCTGAATTGTTCATCCACATTGGCCAAAGAGGAGAATTGATATGAGAGCTTTACAGTTACTATCCAGAAAAACAGGTCTTATTCTACTCGTACTGCTACTGGTGACTATCGGGACAGTCGGGGGCGGAGGACAGACACAAACGGCAGGAGCGGCAGCCTCCGCTAAAGCATATGTGTATTATATCTCTGACGAAGTTCTGTACCGTGTTACAACAGATGGAAGTGAAACGCAAAAAATCGCTGAAAATTTTGACGGTAACGGATTAACATCAACAGGCAAATATCTGTACTTTTATTATGAGAATGCTATGGGGATTCAACGTCTGTCGCTCAGTGATCCCCAGGCGTTGATTACCAATTTCAGCGGGGACCGGAATATCGTCTATTTCCTGTTCGAGGGTCCATTCCTGTACTTCCTGGATGACACGGGAAGCATCTACCGCACCTTGGCAGACGCTGAAGATGACTCACAGCTTACGCTTGTAGCAGACCATGCAGATGTGAATTTCCAATGTTTCGACGTTTTGAACGGACGCGTCTACTATAATGCACTGAAGGATAACACGACCAACTGGGTGGTCTCCAAACCTAGCGACGGGAGTGGTGTGATCCAGTGGATCGCCAGCGGAGCCATTCAGGAGAGCAGCTCCTATCATCCATACAACACAAGCATTAACCTTTTGATTAATACTATTCCTACCGAAACGGAGTACTCCCTTAATTCTATGGTGCTCTATACGCTTCCCCTAAGCGGCGGAGTTCCCAAAGCTGCCAATGCCAAAAGTCCTCTGGAGTTAAATGAAGCCGCCTCCGGCACCTGGTCCAATAATTTTTTCCTGTTCAATAAAGGGATTAAACTGGATGCCAAGGGAGAGGATTACAACTTCAATACAGGCAAAGGCTTCCTGATAGACAAGAACGGAAAAATTCTGCAGCTTAGCCAAAATGCCGTAGTTAGGGTCAATGAAATTGCCAGTAACAAGTTGGTGTATGCAGATTCCAAAGGCAAAGCCTACATCAGCACATTTGCTAACGGCAAAGTCACCTCCTCCAAGCCTCTTCCACTGACGAATGTTCAAGACGTCAGAACGGTTAAGAACGGAACGACGATCACCACCGTATTGTTCACCAAGACGGATGCTTACGTCCTGAATGCCGATTCAACCTTGACCAAAATGGCTGGTGTAGAATCTGATTACTCTGTGATTACAGATGATATCTTAGGCCTGTACTACATCAATGGCCAGGATAACGATTGCCTATACCGGTACAGCAATGACGGCAAGACGAAAACCAAGCTTTCAAATGGGCCTGTTTCTTATTTGGCCCTGGTCTCCAATAACTAGTATTCACAAGCAAGTAATATACACTGAAAAAGCCGAAACTTCCGTTAGGGAAGGCTTCGGCTTTTTGCTTTATTTACAATCAGAACAGATAAAGATTAATTTATAGCAGAGATCTCACTAGAAAGAATGCCGACAACCATATACAGTATTAGCAGGTGCTAACCATACTATAGAAAGCAGGAAAGATATGAACATCGAAGTCAAGCTAACCAGAGCGAATGAAGCCTACATAATCAAAAATATGTACCCGCTCTATCTCCATGATTTGTCGGGACATTACGGTCTTGTAGAAGGTCATCTCCCGAATCGGCACGGTATATTTGAGGAGGATGACGAATGCCGCACGCTGACAGATCAATATGAGGTACAGAACATTTGGTGGGATAAACCGGGGGTCCTTTATCCTTTTCTAATCAGAGCAAATTCAATTCCGGCAGGCTTCGCACTGATAGCCACACCACCACACTGTGGGCAGGGAGTTGATTATTTCGTGAATGATTTTTTTCTACTTCAACCCTTCAGAGGAAGGGGATCGCTGAAAAAGCTGCTGTGAACGTGTTTGAACAATTTCGGGGTGAATGGGAACTGTTCACGAATCCGGCGGCGAAGAATATAACCGGACAGAAATTCTGGCGGAAGACCGTCTCCCGCTATACACAGGGGAAATATACCGAAAGAACCGGAGATACCTTCGATGGAAATAAGCTCGCCTTCCGGTTCAATAATCAGAACTCAACCCCGCTCTAAACCAACGGCCAAAAGGCTGATCCGCCGGACATACCAGCGGTCAGCCTTTTCTAATATTTACGGCAGAATCGGGACGGTAATCTCCTTGATATTCGTGCCATTGCCGGTCCTCAGAATCAAATTCATTGACTCCGGCTGATCCAGCAGAGTACTGCCGTACCGCCGTTCAAACCCCTCTTCATTCCCGTACGCTGCCGATAGCCCAATACTGACCGTTCCGGCTTTGGTAACTGAATGAATCTCATCCCCGCCCACAGCCAGGAATATCTTCTGCCTGTTCGGCCAGGTATTCTCAGACCCGTTCTTAATTCCGATTACAACCCGGGTCATTAACGGCGAGAGCTCGACCTGCTTCAGTGTCACTTGAATGCCCTCCAGCATAAAGTCTGCCTCCGGCTTAACAATGACCGTCTGCTGCTCTTTGAATTTCGGGTCCAGCTTGAAGCTGACCTTGAGTCTTGGAGAATAATTCATTTCCGCTGCATTCTTGCCCGTCTTGGGATCTTTCAATTTACCGGGGTCTACAGAGGCGATCTGGAAATCCGCTTCAAGCTGCTCCGGGAAAGGCTGATTCCGGTCCAGATGGATAACACCACGGCCGTAGTAAATGCGGTTCTCCAAAGGCCCGCTTCGTTCATCATGGCCGCCGATCTGTCCTTCATCATCGAGATTATAGCCGGTTGCAAGATTCTTTATTCTCGCACTGTTCACGCTGTATATTTCCTGGCCCGCAGCGGTATTGGCTGTATATAAGAAGATTATTTTGTTCTCGTCCGCCGTTACAGCATTCAAGGTAATCCGGTAATTCACGCTGGTTGCACTCCGATTCACCTGTTGAATATAGCCGTGCCGGATGGCTGAATCCAGTGTTTCCGCCTCGGAGTCGAAGGAATACAGCCGCTTAAAGTTCTCCAGCTCTCCCCAGCCCGCAGTTTCAGCAGGTGCCGCAGACTGGGGGGCAAGATCCTGGATCATTGGAATGAAAAATAGTATACAAGCAACAACCGCAGCAGCGGCCAGCCCTGCCAAGGAGCCTATGCGGAGTCTGCCCTGCCAGCTTCTCCTGCGTCCGCGCTCAATTCCGGCTATAACAGCTTGTCTAATCTCATTGCCTCCGGCATCTGCTAGGGCATCCTTGTATACACGTGCCGCATCCGTTAGCATCGCCTGCTCTTCCCGGCTACTGTTCATCCCACTCACCCCGGTTCTTCATAATGGTCCTTAGCTGCTTCAAGCCTTTGTGCTGCCAGGTTTTGACGGTTCCTTCCGGCTTGTCCAGCAGCACTGCGATCTCGGCCAAGGTCATGTCATTGTAATATTTGAGCAGCAGCACATGACGGTATTTCAGCTTCACCTGTGAGAGCGCCCACTGCATTTCCATAGATTCGGTGCTGTTATGAATGACGGCCTCCTGCATATGCTCTGCCGCTGTGGGAACCGCCTTCTTCCTTCTGCGTTGTTCGTCAATGCAGACATAGATTAGAATCCTGATCAGCCAGGATTTGAAGGCGCCTGAGTCCTTAAGGGTCCTTCGCTTCATCCACGCCCGGCAAGTCGTCTCCTGCAACGCTTCCAGCGCGTCATTACGGTTGCCCAGATAACTGTAGGCAATAGAATATAACTGGTCGCTGTGCTCCATCACCGCTTTAACGAAATCTGTCTCTTCAAGCGGCACAGCGGCAGTGACCCGCTTCATCTCTGCGCCTGACATCGTCATCTCTCCCTCTCCTCTCCATCCTTTTTTACATGAATTAGACGGAGAGGTTATGCAAACAGTTTTAACCTGCGGCCTTTTTTTTAACAAAAAAAAAGCCGCACTCCCCGCTGACCGGGAAATATGCGGCCTTTCTAGTGCTTACCTCTACAGCACCCAGTTGCCTTGGCGGAATATGGGCTCGGTGGTCCCGTCAGCCAGCTCACCGTCAATATCAAGCGCTGCCGAACCAATCATGAAATCGACATGCGTGAGGCTGACATTGGCGCCTTTGGCCAGCAGTTCCTCACTGCTCATGGAAGTGCCGCCTTCAATATTCACCGGATAAGCGCTCCCCAGGGCGAAATGGCAGGAAGCATTCTCGTCAATTCCGGTGTTGTAGAACACTCTATTCAGCCGGGAGATCGGTGAATCATGCTGCACCAATGCGACCTCTCCCAGATAAGAAGCCCCTTCATCCGTATCCAGCAGAGAAGTCAGATGCTCGCGGCCGGATTCGGCCTCATACGCTGTAACCTTGCCATTTGTAAAAGTAATGCTAATGCCGTCTACCAGACGTCCGTTCAGATTAAGCGGAAGCGTGCTTTTGACTGTCCCATTCACACCTGTCCGGTGCGGCATGGTATAGATTTCTTCTGTAGGCATATTCGCTACAAAATAGACACCGCGTTCGTTCTCGCCTCCGCCGCCGCGCCACAAATGACCCTCCGGCAGCTCGACACGCAGATCTGTGCCGGGAGCGCGGTAATGCAGACTTTTGTAGCGTTTGGCGTTCATCCGGTCCTGGCTCTGCTTCAGCTCCGCGATATGGCCACGCCAGGCGGCTACCGGGTCCTCACTGTCCACACGGTTCATCCGGAACACCGCTTCCCACATGGCATCAATCCGCTCTTCCTCCGGCAGATCTGCGAAAACCTTGTCCGCCCACGCACGGGTCGGCGCCTTAATCAACGACCAGCTTATTCTGCTGTTGCGGGTATAGCTCTGATATTTCTTGCGCGCCACCGCAGCAGCCTTAACGGCTGTGGATACCTTGGCAGAGTCAATCCCGCGGAACAATTCCGGGTCCGGCACCTTAATATGTAATATGGCCCCGCCTTCTTCAGCGAATCCCTCCAGCATGTCTGCATGCCACTGCGGATAATACCCGAAAGACTCTTCAGGCGCCTTCTCATAACGGATGCGCGTGACCGCTTCATCATCCCAGTCCACAAGCACATATTTGGCTCCTGCTTCATAGGCTTTGCCCACGATCAGCCGGGTAAGCTCCGCAGTCTCCAGAGGGGCATGTACCATCAGCACTTGTCCAGGCTGCACATTCACACCGACCTTCACTACCAGCTCTGCGTATTTCTCCAGCATCAGCTCAAAATCCTTCATCTCTTCTTTTCCTCCGTATCTTCAACGTTTCTATAGGATTTCATCCTTCTATATTAACAAACCCACCTGTTATTTTAACGCAAAATGGAGCTGGTGGCGATTAGTTTAGCCGGAGAGCAGAGAATGGGTTCTCATCCATCTGTATGTAAGCCCGGAAGCAAAAAGCGCGTAATCCTTCCGCCTCCGGGAGCGCTGCCACTACTGCTTATCCACCTGCAGCAAGGTAATGGTCTTAATATCATACGTGTGGGAAATTTTCTCTTCGGCGATCACCTTCAATTTCGTGAGGCTAGCCACCTTAGACGGATCGGCCTTGGAGAGCAGCCTCCACAGCTCAGGATCGGACAAGGTCTGATAGAGCTTGTCGTCATCGTATTCCTTGCGGTTCTGCGTGACCAGCTTCACCTTGTAGCTCCCAATCACCGACTCGGTCTGCCCCGCTTCACTGAAATGGGCAAGAATATCCTGCCGGAGTCCGGCCAGCTCCTTCTCCAGCTCCTTCTGCTTCGCCTTAAGCTTATAATACTGCTGTACCTTCTTTTCCATCCTGCGCTCACGCTCCTCTCCACACATATCTATGCAGGAAAGAACACTTAGAATGATTAATTCTATTGAGTGCGGTTCTGTTTAATTCTATAATGTAGTCGTTATGACAAAAATCAGACAGCAGGTGAACCCATGTTTCAATCCTACTTATTTCCGATCTCCTATGCTTTCATGGCTTTTCCCGTTGCAGCACTCTTCTTCACCCTGCCGTTCCTGATCGTGCAATACCGCAGGCATGGCTATATTAATAAAATCCGGGCATTAATGCTCTATCTGCTGCTGCTGTACCTGCTTAACGCCTTGTTCCTGGTCCTGCTGCCCCTGCCTGATTCCAGGCATAATGCTGCACCTGCCGGGAGCATGATCCAGCTTGTGCCGCTGCAATTCATCCAGGATATCCTCCAGAATACGCAGATTACGCGTAATGATCCCTCCAGCTATCTTAAGGTGCTGGGTGAGGCGGATTTTCTGCTGGCGGCCTTCAATGTGGTGCTGACCGTGCCGTTCGGCATATTTCTGGGCTACTACTTCCGTACACGCTGGGCCGTGTGCATTATGTTGTCCTTTGTGCTGTCGCTGTTCTTTGAGATTACGCAGATTACCGGCATTTTCGGGTTCTTCGATCATCCTTACCGTCTCTTCGATGTCGATGACCTGATTACGAATACACTGGGAGGCATGGTCGGGTTCAAAATCGCCATGTGGATCGCAGGCCTGCTGCCGCGCATCGAGAAGCTCGACAGCCGGGAGGACTTACCTGCGAAGAAGGTCGGTTACACCCGCCGCGCGCTGGCCTGCCTTATGGACGGGTCCCTGCTGCTTACAGTAACACTACTGCTCAATCTGCTCTCGCTGAATATCTCCCTGTGGGCTGTCAGTATGGTTTACTTCCTGATCGTCCCTCTGGTTACAGGCGGGCGGACCTTCGGCAAATGGATCGTACGTATCCGGCTGAAGAGTGAAGACGGTAATCCGGCCACCCCATGGATGGTATGGATAAGATACGGTTTGCTCTATGGCATACTGGGCGGGATGAATGCTCTGACGCCTGATTCTCCGCTACTGCACAACCTCGGCACGCCATTAGCGGCAGTGATACGAATGGCCACCTTACTTGCCGATCTCGCCTTCTTCATTCATCTGGTTATGCGGCTGATCAAGCGGGACCGGCCGTTAATCTATGAGGAGTGGAGCAAGACCCGCAATGTGATTAGCTGGCCGGACCGGCAGCAAGTCCCAGCAAGTGAGCCGGCTCCCCCAAAAACCGATGAATAGAGGGAAGTATCGTATATGAACTAGACTAGCAACAAATAGAGGCTGTATCCCGTTACCGGGACACAGCCTCTATTCTATTGGCAGAGCAGCCTTCTTGAATTAGGCTTCAGCCGTATCCGCCATATGGAGCACTATGGGGCAATGATCGCTGCCCAGCACACTGCACTCAATACCAGCGTCCAGCAGACGCGGGGCTAACCGTGATGAAGCAAGGAAATAATCAATCCGCCAGCCCACATTCTTCTCCCTGACCTTCGGCATATAAGACCACCAGCTATAGGCACCTTCGAGCTCAGGGTAGAAGAATCGGAAGGTATCCACAAACCCGGCCTCAAGCAGCGTAGTCATCTTCCCGCGCTCTTCGTCTGTGAACCCTGAATTCCCCCGGTTCGATTTGGCATTCTTCAGGTCAATATCCTGGTGCGCAACATTAAGATCCCCGCACACCAGCACCGGCTTATGAGCGTCCAGCTTGAGCAGATAGGTACGGAACTGATCCTCCCACTCCATCCGGTAGTCCAGTCTGGACAGATCCCGCTTGGCATTCGGCGTATATACATTCACCAGATAGAAATCTGTGAATTCCAGGGTTATGATTCTCCCCTCGTCCTCTGTTTCCTTATCGAGTCCATATCTTACGGAGAGCGGCTTAATTCTGGTAAATACGGCCGTTCCGGAATATCCTTTTTTGAGCGCATAATTCCAGTACTGTGAATATTCCTCCCCGTGATCAAGAACAATCTGACCCTCCTGGAGCTTCGTTTCCTGCACACAGAAGATATCTGCGGCACTCTCCCGGAAATACTCGTTAAACCCTTTATTCACACAAGCCCTCAGACCGTTTACATTCCAGGATACCAGCTTCATCGTTGTCATTACTCCTTTAACTGTCACTAGATTATACCCAGTGTATCATATATCCGGCCTGCCTATGAATATCCTGCCGCTCTATTGAAATGTGTTATTCTCCCAAGACATAAGTTACAGCAATCATAGCTTCGGCGAATATAATACCCTATCAACCAGCAAAGGAGGTCATTCCTATGGCTATCTTGTTACCGCAACAATTCTTCAATCTGCCGGCTTCTGTAGGTAAATCTTACTATGAGAACCTGGCAGGCGGCATCAATGCGGCTGTGACGGTAAATAACAACTCCGGGTTCCCGGTGAATCTTGTCCTTTACCGGGTCAATGCTCCGGTAGTCTCTTATGTTATCCCTGCGTTTAACAGTCTCACCCTAGCGGTTCATGCACTGCTTGTCGCCGGACTTCTCAGCACGGCTGCAGGTGCAGTGTTCGGAACGATCGAAGTGGCAACCTCAGATTTCTAATCTAATGTAAGAGTATCCCCCTCATGCTCTGTTGACCATTTTTGGACTTCTCGCTGTCCCGGGGAGTCCCTCTTTTTGATTGATTACATAGATAATGAAGCAACTCAGAAGTAGGTTTTTCAACCTTTAGGTTAATATCCCATTTATATCAATTTTATGATATAGTTGTTAAGAAAATATTAAAATATACCAGAAAAGAGGTTATTATGAAAAAGATTATTCTGCTTGTACTTGCGGTGTTTATGATCCAGCTCCCTATTGCTCCTGCAACATTTGCCGCTGGAGAACGTCTAACGGTTCGCGAAACATTTACTAGAGGTTCGAATCCGTTAGTATCAAACAACATGACTTACATCCTGAATTTTATGCCTTCCGGAGATATACAGCTATGGAATAATCGCAAACGCTCGATGATATGGCACACCAACACCCTCGACATGAGAATAACACAGCTCGCAATTGATCAATATAGCGGCAGACTTAAGCTAATGGATTGGAATAATACTCCGTATTGGACATCAGACAATAATGCATGGGCTAATGCGTGGTATGGACAAGGTAATGTACCTGTTAACCTCGTGGGTGACCTGCTAATCGTTCAAGATGACGGAAACTTAGTTCTTTACAACACCAAGAACGTGGGTTTAGGCTGGTATCCTGTCTGGGCTTCAAATACAGGCGGGCAATAAATATATTCAAGCTCCAAGTAACGTGAAAGCAAACTTTCAGCCCTTTCCCTTCCCAGCAGGAAGCGGGAAGGGCATTATTTGTGTTCCGGAACATTTCCCATGTGCCTCGCCGCGAGGCCGATTGATTGAAACTCATATAGTTTAAATTCGTAATATATGAAAAAGTGAATTGGAGGTATTGACGATGAATAAAAAATCTCTCACCACTGGTGTATCTCTGGGATTGGTCTTTGGCGTTGTTTTTTGGATGGCACTTGATAGTATTCCACTTGGCATTACCTTTGGAATTATCTTTGGAGTGGTCTTTTCCCTGACAGTACAATCGAAGGCTGAAGATAAGTAATCCCCCTCATACTCGTGCTGTTACAAGGCAGTCTCTGATTCAGGTATAGGTCCGATATAAGTAGATTGCGGGCGGAAAATCCGGTTATTCTCCGACTGCTCCAGAAGATGAGCTGTCCAGCCGACGATTCTGCCCGCCGTGAACGTAGGCGTGAATATCTCCGGCGCCAGGTGCAGCGCCTTCAGGATAGCCGCAGCATAGAACTCGACATTCGTGAACAGGCGCCGGCCCGGCTTGTATTCCTCCAGCAGCTTAACCGCTGTAGCTTCCACATGAAGCGCAAGGTCAAAGGAAGCGTCCTTGCCGATCATCGCAAGCGTAGCAATCTGCAAGGCTTCTGCGCGGGGGTCCTTGGTCTTATAGATCCGGTGCCCGAAGCCCATCAGCTTCTCCCCGCCCTCGAGCTTCTCCCGCAGCCAAGGCTCCGCACGCTCCTTGGTTCCGATCTCCTCCAGCATTGAGATCACCTCATAGGGCGCCCCGCCATGCAGCGGCCCCTTCATCGCTCCAATGGCCCCGCCTACCGCCGCACAAATATCGGACTCCGTCGACAGCACCACCCGCCCTGCAAACGTCGAGGCATTCATCCCGTGTTCCATACAGAGAATCAGATAGGCACTGAGCGCCTTCACATGAGCTTCCTCCGGCAGTTTTCCTGTCAATAGATACAGATAGTTCGCCGCATGACCAAGCTCAGGAAGCGATTTCAGAGGTTCCAAGCCCTGGAGGCTGCGGTACCTGTAAGCGATAATGGCCGGAAGCATAGCCGTCAGGCGCACAGCCTGCTTCAGCGTTGGCGGCCAGGTGGTGTTCTCCTGATCCCCGAGCGCAGCCACAGCACTTTGCAATACCAGCATCAGCGGTACAGACGCCGGATACAGATCGAGCATTTTGCACAGATATTCGGGGAGCTCTCTCTCCGCAGCCATTTGCGCCTTAAGCTGTGCCAGCTCCTCCGCATCAGGCAGGTGTCCGTTCCATAGCAGGTAAGCAACTTCCTCATAACTTTTGCTTACCGCAAGCTCCTTGGCCCAATATCCGCGGTACACTAAATACCCCTTCTCTCCATCCACCCATCCAATTTCAGTCTCTCCTGCCACAACGCCTTCCAATCCGGTTACTTTAGCCATGTCCCTTGCTCCTTTTCGATCCCGCAGGAATGAATTCATTATATTAGGAGTATAAACTCCAGATTCGATATTGCATATTTATAGTTTTTTATGAATCCATAAAAAACTTCTATCACCATCCTCATTCCGGCTTCATAAGCTGGTTCAGCTTGGATTCTGTATTGGAGTCACCGGCAGGCGTATAAATGCTACAGCGCAGATCCGCAGCGCCCTGTACCTGAAGCGAGGTTAAACGGAACAGCATTTTGCCGGCTTTGGCATGCCGGAACTCCAGGACTACATCCGGCGCAGAGCTGACCCGGCTCTCCTCCCATAGCTGATTGAACTCCGGATGCTGCTTCTTCATCTCCGCAATGAAATCATCGTACCAGCGGTCCTCCAGATATTGCCCGTAGTACGCGCGGAAAATAGATAAATATCCCCGGACAAACTGCTCCCAATTCACCGCCAGCCGTCTGAATTCCTTGCGCACGAATAATAGAGAGATCATATTGCGCTGCTGAGGGGCCAGCTTGGCGAAATCAAGAAACACATGCGCCGCCGCTTCGTTCCAGCCGACAATCCCGCAGTGCCGGTCAGAGATAAGAGTCGGACAGGTCTTCAGCTCCTGCAGAATCTTTTGCAAGGACGGATCAATCACCGAATTCTCCTCCTGAGGATAGACCGCACCTCCCGGCCCGTTCTCCAGTGCCAGTGCGAACAAGTAACTCCGCTCGTCCTTAGTTAACTGCAGAGCTCCGGCAATACAATCCAGAACGGAGGGGGATACTTTGATATCGCGTCCCTGCTCCAGCCAGGTATACCAGGTATTGCTCACTCCGGCCAATTGCGCCACTTCCTCACGCCGCAGCCCCGGTGTCCGCCTGCGGGTGCCTTCCGGGAGTCCTGCTGCTGCCGGAGTGATAGCCGCCCGTCTGGATTTCAGGAATTCCGACAATGCTTGAAGTCTATTCTGGTTCGACATGATAATCCCTCCCTGCCTTTCGGTTCTTCTGCCTGTTAGTGTAGTAGTAATTATACTAGTATAAACTACAACTTGTAATAGGATAAATTAAATGAAAAAATGGATGTATTCAGTATACACAGGAGGATACAACGATGGAACGTGTAGTGATAACAGGGATGGGTGTCATTTCGCCGCTTGGCAATACCGTAGACCAGTTCTGGAGCCGCCTGGCCGCAGGAGAATCGGGAATTACTCCGATCACTTCTTTTGATACCGCGCATTTCAAGACCAAAATTGCCGGCGCTGTGCAGGACTTCGACCCCGATGCAAGGTTTGGCCGTAAGGAAGCCCGCCGGATGGACCGGTTCAGCCAGTTCGCGCTTGCCGCTGCCGAGGATGCCTGGGCCCATTCCGGCCTCCAGCTGGAGAAGGTTGACCGGGAACGGCTGGGAGTCTACGTAGGCTCAGGTGTAGGCGGCATCCAGACCTTAATGGATCAGGGGGAATTGCTGCGCTCCCGCGGACCGGAGCGGGTAAGCCCGACCCTGATTCCGATGCTCATCTCCAACATGGCGGCAGCCATGATCAGCATTAAGCTGGGGGCGCTGGGGCCGACGCTCTCCCCGGTTACAGCCTGTTCTATCGGGAACACGGCCATTGGCGAAGCCTTCCGCCTGATCCGTTACGGAGGTGCCGATGTAATCATCGCCGGGGGCGCCGAAGCGGCGGTGACCGAGATTGCCCTGGCCAGCTTCGGTAATGCGACTGCCTTATCCACCCGCAATGAGGAGCCAGAGAAGGCCAGCCGGCCTTTTGACCAGAACCGGGACGGATTTGTGATCGCCGAGGGCGGTGCCATCGTAATTCTGGAATCCCTATCCCACGCCTTGCAGAGAAACGCTGTCATCTATGGCGAAGTTACCGGCTACGGTGCCAGTTCTGACGCTTATCATATGGTTGCCACCCATCCTGAGGGCATAGGTGCTTATCAGGCGATGAAGCTGGCGCTCAGAGAGGCGGGAATCACTCCAGGGGAGGTGGATGTCATTAGTGCACACGCGACCAGCACGATCGTCGGAGACCGTTCTGAGACGCTGGCGATCAAGAAGCTGTTCTGTGAGGCGGCTTACCGGATTCCGGTCACTGCGAACAAGTCGATGACCGGACATGCCCTTGGGGCTGCCGGTGGCCTGGAAGCCATTGCCCTGCTCAAAAGCATTCAGGAAGGACTTATTCCTCCAACGATTAATCTGGAGCAGCCGGACGAATATTGCGACCTGGACTATGTCCCTAATCAGGCCCGTCAAGCGGACCTGAAGATCGGCATATCCAATTCATTCGGCTTCGGCGGGCACAACGCTGTGATCGTCCTGCGCAAGTATGAAGAGTAATCAGGCTTTTATATAAAACTTGTACTTAAAGCTTCGTCGTCACTACGGTGAACATTTGGACCTCCGGCCGCTGTTGTCTACATGCCCGTCTACAGCAAACAGCGGATCTCCGTATACCGGGAGATCCGCTGTTTATTATAGTCAAGAATACGCCGAGATAACTGCTCACGGGATCAGCTTACTTTTGCTCCGGTGACACATGACTGCCCCAGACCGAGACGCCTTCCGCCGAAAGTGCCGAGAACGTCATCACATCGCTGGCCGTTGCTTCATTCCATTCACGCAGGAAGACACCGCTATACTCAGTACCCTCTATAGTCAGCTTCGCAGTATGCTCATTGCTCAGGCTCCATGTGCCTGTAACCGCACCGGTGATTGTTCCGTCTGTGTTCAGGGCAATGATCTGCGACTCCACCAGCTCAGCCGAAATCTCCTTGCCGTGGTTCACAAGCTTGTAGGCTCCGCTCACTTCCTTGGCGGTGTACTTGCCGATCTTCTCCCCTCCATAACGGTGGGGCGCCACTACCGGCCAGCCCGCTTCATTCATGAACATTTGATGGACCCGCACCTCATGCTGCTCACCGAGACCCGGGAACCGGGTATGGAAGATCAGATAATACTGCCCGCTTTTCTCATCATAATAAGCCGAATTATGCCCCGGAGAGATATAACCCGCCCCTGTTGCCGCAGGTTCTTCATCCGTGTTCACGAATTCATGGTTGCCCATCAGCTTCACCCCGTAAGGGGCATAAGCCGGATCGTCGAACAGCACTCCAGCCGTCCCCTGCGCCTCGATCATGGCTTTGCCTTCCGAATCCTCGAACGGGCCAGCCGGATGCTTGGAACGGGCTACACGGATATTGTAGCCGCCATCCGCATCAAGTCCACCGTACGACAGGAACAAGTAATAATAATCTGTCTCCGGGCTGTACAGCATATATGGCCCTTCAATCCGGGCGTGGTTCGCCCCGAGCAGCTTCTTGCCGTAGCCCTGGTCCTTCAGCGGGAAGCCCGTTGCCGGGTCCAGCTCCAGGATGAAGATGCCTCCAGAGTAGGAGCCGTAGACCATCCACAGCTTGCCGTCTTTATCGAAGAACACATCAGGGTCCACCACATTCGGCTTCTCCGTAGAATCGTAGACCTCTCCATCATCACCTATGCCAGACATGCCGGACTTCAGAATAATGCCTTGATCCTTATAAGGCCCTTCGATCTTATCGGCTACAGCTATACCAAGCGCCGACAGCGGAGAATCTCCCCGGCAGGCGTCATAATACATGTAGAACTTTCCGTCTGCCAACTGAATGACATCGGGTGCCCACAATGTATCCGACTGGGCCCAGCTAAGCGTCTCGCTGAGCTCCTCCGTAACATTCGGAATCAACACGTTATCATCCGTCACACCGGAAGAGACTTGCGTCCACTTCATCAGATCCTTGGATTTAGCCGAGGCCAAATGGGAACCAAATACATAATAAGTATCCTCTACCCTGATTACAGAAGGATCATGCACGGATACATTCTCAAATTCAGGCGGGGTTGCAGAGTTCCGGCCGCTACAGGCTGACAGCAGCGATAAGGATATCAAAGCTGTTAATGATCTTTTTCTCATCTCATCTAACCTCCCTATGTATACCCTTACATTTTGCTGTGCAAATACAATTTAGTCAATACTTTTATTTATATTAGTCAATATTGTTTTAGGTTTATATGAAATATAATAATAAACACTCCCCGCCGCAAAGCATCAAAACGGATATGAAATTCCCTGAAACGGAATAAACTCACCCTATGGATGGATTATGTAAGAATCTCTGCGGTTTAGACAACTCGTATGGCTACCTCCCCTTACCCATCTGCCCATTTCCGGGGCATCCGGCCTACGAACCCTCGCACCAGCACATTCTATTTGGTTTTTCGCATACATCTGCCCACTCACCCTCGTACCCGCCCATTGTATTCGGCCTACGTGGTGCGTCCAGTCCAATTATGTTCGGTTTTTCGATTACACATTCGACCTACGCGGCGCTCCCAGTCCAATTGTGTTCGGTTTTCCGATTACATTTGGCCTACGCGGCGCTACCAGTCCAATTGTGTTCGGTTTTTCGTTTACATTTGGCCTACGCAGCGCACCCAGTCCAATTGTGTTCGGTTTCTGTTTTTTTAGCCACGCTGCTCATTTTCATGCTGGAGTTGTGCCTTGAAAGACATGTTTGTTTTCGCATACATCCGGCCACTCGCCCCCTCGAACCCGCACATTGTATTCGGTTTTCCATATATACTCTAGACTCCTCATTTACTCCTGCGGCCTCCGGATCAGTCAAAGAGCACTGCTCCCCACGCTATGCCCCCCTTACCCACATCAGACGGATATTGTAAATTCCTATACAAACGACAAAAAAAACGCCAAGCCGGTTACGGCCTGACGCTGATCTTGATCTAATAGTTTGAACTTAAAATTCGCTTGTGTTATTCACCAGAACCGGTTCTGGATAAGCATTGCTCAGCACGCGGCGTTGCTTCTTCACGACATCCGGCGGTTCTACCGCTGGTGCCATCGGGTGCATCAGCCAGGACTTCACGAGATGGGAATCCGATACCTTGTACATTGGCGGTTCCTTCTCCATGTCAATCGCCATTGCATACGTGCTGCGCAGGGCGAAGGCATCTCCCTTAGGCGGCTTGATCAGGTCAGGAGGTGTGCCCGGAATAGCTGTGAGCATCGAGCCTTTGCTCTCCAGACTTGGCATGGAAGCCAGCAAGCCCCAAGTATAAGGATGCCTTGGATCGTAGAAGATTTCCTCTGCTGTACCCATTTCAACGATCTGTCCGGCATACATAACAGCTACACGGTCAGCCATTCTAGCCACAACCCCAAGGTCATGGGTAATGAAAATGATCGCAGTATCAATCTTCTTCTGCAGATCCTTCATCAGATCCAGGATCTGTGCCTGAATGGTTACGTCGAGCGCCGTGGTCGGCTCATCAGCAATCAGGAGCTTAGGGTTGGCGGCAAGTGCCATAGCAATTACGACACGCTGACGCATCCCGCCGCTGAATTCATGCGGGTACTGCTGGAAACGGCGTTCCGGTGACGGAATCCCAACCAGAGTAAGCAATTCAACCCCACGTTTGTAGGCGGCTTCCTTGGTGATATTCTCATGTTTGAACAGAACTTCGGTAATCTGCCGTCCGACCTTCATCATCGGATTCAGCGAGGTCATCGGATCTTGGAAAATCATTCCGATTTCTTTACCGCGGATTTTTTGCATTTGCTTCTCACTCTTGCGGATCAGGTCTTGTCCATCGAACAGGATCTGTCCGCGCTTATATTCGCCCGCAGGCTGAGGAACCAGCTTCATGACGGCTTGCGAGGTTACGCTCTTACCGGAACCGGATTCGCCAACAATCGCCAGTGTCTCCCCTTTATTTACATGAAAGCTGACACCACGGATTGCTTGAACTTCTCCTCCGCGTGTTCTGAATGATATAGCCAGGTCTTTTACCTCTAAAAGGCGCTCCATCCTGTCACCCTCTCTGTTTCTTTTCAAGTTATGATAGTGATTCCAAAAAACACGCAATACTATTATTTTATCTATCTTTAGGGGCTTACGTCAAGATTTTTCTGAAAACGTCACCGTCAAAAATCATCATTCTTCGCTATGCTTATGCCTTGTCCGCTTCTTCATCAATCCCCATACGAGCGGCGGTGTTAGAATCAACAGCAGCAGCAGCGACCAACCTATGTCAGCTTCACTGACAATACCTTCATGCAGCAGGCGGTAAAAAGCATACAAGGAATACGGAAAAGCCAGAAGCACGGCTGTCACAACACCCGGGGTATACAGCTTCAGAACTATACTTTGTGCCAAATGTGTGAAGACATGCAGCAGAAACACAGCGAGAACAGCTAAGTAGGGCCAGTAGAACTCTAAAAATACCGCAACAAAGGTTACCCCTACTATCAGAATATACACGAACAGCACATCCATGGCAAAACCCCTGGTGGTCATGCCCATCAAAGGTGCCATACGCTTCCGCAATGCGGGGGAAAGTGACGCTGTTATAGCTGGACCGTGTTTGTTCCCCCATGCCTCCACTGTAAGAATCTCTTCAAAATCATGAAACATAAAAACTACAGGCAGCAGCCACAGCAGGCTTATTACGTCCATATGTATTTGAAGCCAGCTCAACATCATAACATTCGCCTCTTTACCGGGAAAGTTGCGTGATAACACTCGATAAAGTAAATTATATCCTATGGCCACCCAGGAAAGCGAGGGAACACTAATATGATTATAAAACCAAGAACACGCGGGTTCATCTGTACGACTGCCCACCCCGCAGGCTGTGCGCATCAGGTACAGCAGCAAGTGAACTATGTACAGGGCCAAGGACAATTCACCGGTCCCCGCAAGGTGCTTGTGATCGGAGCTTCCACCGGGTATGGGCTTGCAGCCAGGGTTGCAGCAGCCTTCGGTGCAGGAGCTGCCACCGTTGGTGTCTACAGACCCAGCACAGCCAGTGAGACGCGGACGGCCTCCGCAGGCTGGTATAATTCCGCAGCGTTCGAGGAGATGGCTTATACGTCCGGCCTGCGCTCCTATAGCGTATGCGGGGATGCTTTTACCGCCGAAACGAAGGAACGGACCGTAGAGTTGATCCGCCGCGAGCTCGGACAGGTTGATCTTGTCATCTATAGCGTAGCCTCTGCGCGCAGAACAGACCCGCAGACCGGTGCAGTTCATCAGTCTGTATTGAAGCCGCTCGGCGGCACCTATACCAATACCACAGTCAATTTCCATACCGGAGAACTAAGCACGGTACAGATTGAACCGGCCACCGAAGCTGAAATGAATGACACTGTTCATGTGATGGGCGGAGAAGACTGGCGGCTATGGATTGAAGCGCTGCGGGATTCCGGCGTTCTGGCCGCAGATGCAGTCACTCTCGCCTTCTCCTATATAGGTCCGGAGCTAACACAGGCCGTTTACCGCGACGGCACCATCGGCCGGGCTAAAGATCATCTGGAAGCCACGGCCTTACAGCTGAACGAACAGTTAGCACCCGCTGGAGGCCGCGCTTATGTAGCCGTCAGCAAGGGCCTGGTGACCCAATCCAGCTCGGCGATTCCCGTTGTTCCACTCTACATCTCAGTCCTCTATAAAGTCATGAAAGATCAGGGACTGCACGAAGGCTGCATCGAGCAGGCCTACCGGCTGTATACCGATTTCCTGTACAACCCGGAAGGGACTCCGGTAGACGAACAAGGGCGTATCCGGATTGATGACCGGGAGATGAGCCACGCTGTACAGAAGGAAGTGGACCGCATCTGGCCCATGCTGACCACGGAGAATGTCTATCAATATTCCGATCTGACCGGCTACAGACGCGAGTTCTTCCAGTTGTTCGGCTTCGAGACCAGCGGTGTTGACTATGAAGCTGATATTAATCCGGTTGTAGCCATCCGGAACAGTTACTAAGGGCTGACTGACATCCCGCTGCTCTGTGGTACACAATATCAAGAGGCCGGAATCTCAGAAGAGATCCGGCCTCTTGTGTATCCTATAGTACCAGAGCCGTGAACTGCTTCCAGGACTCCGCAAGATTGTCATGCGCCCAGTTCACATGATTCTCATCCTTGTACTGGCGCGAATAACATTCTATAAGCATGATAAGATCCAGATACAGGTCGTACAGCTGCTTCCTCAGCACTTCATTCGGGCTGTTGAAGACCGTACCGTACCCTTCATAGAATGCGGCTGAGTTCTCGAAATGCCGGAAATAATACTCCAGCAATACGTCGCCCCACATTGCCCGCTCCCAGTCAATGATGGATACAATTACCCCGTCCTGTACAAAAACGTTGCCGTTCCACAGATCCCAGTGCACCAGACGCGGCTGCGTCACTTCATCCAGCGCAGGCAGATAACGCTCCAGCACCTGCTCTATTTCTGTCTGTGAAGCCGGCAGACGCGCTCCCAGTCGTACAGCATCCTGAAGCACATCTAGAAGCATGGACCTGAAGGTGTCCCTCCAGGACCGTCCGCTCCCGTCAGCCTGCCCGCCGAACAGTCCGAAGGCCGGCCCCTGAATCTCATTGATGATCCGCTGATACTGTCCAAGCTCGTATTCAATGGAATACCGCTGTTCCTCGGAGAGGCTCTCCTTGACCTCGTTATACGGCTGCCCTTCAATCTTCTCCATGAAGAAATACGGGCACGGAATCAGCTGCAGGCTGTCATCATAACTGTACACTTCAGGCACAGGAACACCGCCCGCTGCCCGCACCAGACGCAGAGCCGCCACCTCAGCACGCATGATATCCTTCTCATAGCTCAAGGTCTCCGTCTCCGGTCCGGGAGCCACCTTGAGGATGACCGACCGGCCGTCACTTAGCTCCAGGTCATATCCGGTATTGAAATATCCCCCGGTTAATTCCCTGCTGCCGGTGACCTCCAGATGTTCTCCAAAGGCGGCGGCTGCCAAAAGACTCAGCTGCCGGTCATTCAGCTTGACCTTAGTGAAGCTCTCCACCGGTTAGACCCACCACATCTCGGATACAGGTTCTTCGATCAGTACCTGCTGGAGATTGTCTACGGCTTTGGAGAAGCCTTCCTCAATCGACATCAGGCCGTCTTCGTGTTCAATACTGACCACGAAGTCGTATCCTACAAGACGCAGAGCGCTCATCATGTCAGCCCAGACCTTGATATCATGGCCGTAGCCCACGGAGCGGAACTGCCAAGCACGGTCCAGCATATTCGTATAAGACTGCATGTCTGTCAGACCATGCTTGTTGACATTCACCGGATCAATGACCGTATCCTTCGCGTGGAAGTGATGGATCGCGCCTTCACGGCCCAGAATATGAATGGCCTGTACCGGATCAATGCCCTGCCACCACATATGGCTCGGGTCAAGGTTCGCGCCGATGGCTTCTCCTGCGGCTGCTCTTAATCTCAGCAGTGTTGCAGGAGTGTGTACCGAGAATCCTCCGTGCAGCTCAAGACCGATCTTCACATCATGTGCAGTAGCGAAGGCCGCCTGCTCGGTCCAATAAGGAATGACCTTATTCTCCCACTGCCAGTCCAGAATCTCCTTGTAATCATTCGGCCATGGCGCAACCGGCCAGTTCGGATATTTCGCACCTTCATGGTCTCCCGGGCAGCCGGAGAAGGTATTCACAACCTTAACCCCCAGCTTCTGCGCCAGCTTAACCGTGTTCACGAAATCCTCATGATCCTTGTCTGCCAGCTCCTTCTGCGGATGCAGCGGGTTGCCGTGGCAGCTAAGCGCACTGATGATCAGACCGCGGGATTCTATTTGCTGTTGGAATTCCTTAAGAGCCGCTTCGTTCTCCAGCAGGTCTTTGGGATTGCAATGGCTGTTGCCGGGATAACCTCCGGTGCCGATCTCAACCGCCTTCAATCCTTTGGAGACTACATAATCCAGCGCATCCTCAAGCTTGCGGCCCCCGAACAATACCATAAATACTCCAAGTTTCATTTGCAGATTCCACCTCTCCATAATCGTATTGAAGCTTGTCAGGCTCCGTAGATATCGAAATTCTTAACCGTCTCATTGCGTTCTGCCGCTTCAAAGATCGCCTCAATCAATCTCAGCACGCGAAGCACCTCGGCATTCTTGACAATCGGCTCTGCTGTACCTTCGATTACCGCAGCGAGATTGTCATAGAAGCTGGAAGGCAGCTCTGCTGCCGCCGGCAGGTCTTCGAGGAGCGTTGCCCCTTCGGAGGGCGGAGCCATCGTCTTGGTCAGGCCAACACCCGCGCGGATGGGGGTCGGTTCTATTTTCTCGGATTCGTGGTTGGGGGCTACAATTCTCCCTCTCAGTGACCAGTCTTCAATGATCGCGGTTCCCTGGGTACCCTTCACATACCATCTTGGCATCGTGATGAAATTGGTCGTGCCGACTTCAACAATCGCTCTGATCCCGTTCTCAAATTGCAGAATCGCATCGAATCCGTCATCCACATTATTGCCCAGAATAAAGCTTAGACTGCTGCTGACACTCGTGACCTTACTGTCAATCATGAACAACAGCTGGTCCAGCAGATGAACGCCCCAGTCCAGCAGCATCCCGCCGCCCTGCTCCTTCACATGACGCCAGTCACCGGGAATCCCGTTGGCCCCGTGTACTCTGGATTCGATCTGGAAGAGTGATCCAATCGTCCCCTGCTCATACATCGTTTTGATTACGCGGAAATCCTCATCCCAGCGTCTGTTCTGGTGCACCATCATCACCCGTCCGGCTGCATCCGCGGCTGCCTGCATCTCGGTGAATTCAGCCGAAGACAGTGCTACCGGCTTCTCACAGACGACATGCTTGCCTGCCTGAAAGGCACGAATGGCAATCTCCTTATGCACATCATTCGGTGTAGCGATCAGAATAACATCCACCGCCGGATCTGCCAGCACTTCCTCATAGCTGGAATAAGCGGTATAACCTGCATCTTCAGCCAGACTGCGCCGCTCTTCGAGCAGATCGAAGGCACCGCCTACGATCATGCGGTCACTTTCTTTGATTAATTGCGCATGATAGCTTCCCATTCCGCCGTAACCAACGATGGCTACAGTATGTTTGATTGAACTCATGGATTCCACTCCTGTTTGGTCTGATAGTCGCGTGAACCGGGAGATACTCTTAGTTGTCTGCGCTTCCGTCAAAATAAACTGCGCGTCCGGTACGTGCCGATTCATACACTGTTTCAAGGATCTGGGTGACTACGAAGGCCTGCTCCGGCAGAACAACCGGGTCCTTGTCTTCTCTGACCGCTTCAAGCCACAGACGGGCTTCACGGTCGGCTTCGTTCTCTGCTGCACCGCTGTAGAAGGCTACACCGCCGGAGGCAAGATCGACTTTGGTCTCATACAGTCTTCCGGCACGTTCGCCGTTCAGACGCAGGCCGTCCTTCATGTCCGCTCCGCCTTCCGTACCGGCGAGAAGGGTCTTAGCTTCGCCAAATTCGGACACATTCAGCGCCCAGCTGGCTTCGAGTACAATTGTAGCACCGTTCTCCATCGTTATGAAGCCGAATGCGGAATCTTCAACCTTGAATTGTTCCGGGTCCCACGGACCGAACGCATTCGCGGCATTCTTCTTCTGGCCCAGCTTGTGGAAGGTAGAGCCTACAACCATACGCGGCTTGTAGTTATCCATCAGCCAGAGCGTCAGATCCAGTGCATGTGTACCGATATCAATCAGCGGTCCTCCGCCCTGCTTCTCTTCATCCAGGAATACGCCCCAGGTTGGAACAGCACGGCGGCGAAGCGCGATGGCCTTGCCGTAATAGATATCGCCGAGCTCCCCTTCCTCACACAGCCCCTTCAGGTATTCGCTGTCCGCGCGGTAACGGTTCTGATAAGCGATCGACAATTTCTTGCCTGTGCGCTTGGCCGCTTCAAGCATTTCCTTCGCCTGTGCCGTAGTCTTGGCCATAGGCTTCTCACACAGCACATGGTTACCGGCTTCCAGGGCAGCTACTGTAATCTCGGAATGGCTGTCATTCGGAGTGCATACATGCACGATATCGAATCCGCCCGTAGCCAGCAGCTCACGGAAATCGGTAAATACAGCAGCGCCTTCCGCACCGTAGGTCTTCGCAGCCTCCACAGCACGTTCTTCGACGATATCACAGAATGCCACCATTTCAGCATCCGCCTGACGGGCAAGACTTGGCATATGTTTGCCGTTTGCGATACCACCGCAACCGATAATAGCAATTTTGAGTTTGTTAGACATGAATATTTCCTCCTTGGTTCTTGTAAGTTTTGATCCAGTTCAAGCTGTCAGCCACACTGTCCAGCGGGGAACGGCTGCAAAAGTCCTGTTCTACCACTGCCCATTCCACACCGGCGGCTGCAGCCGCTTCAATAATTGCAGCCAGATCGACTTCACCTTCACCCAGCACTACAGTCTCCGGTGAGCCGTCTTCACGTTTCTTCAGATCCTTAAGGTGGATGATCGGCAGCCGTCCTGCGTACTTATGGATATATTCTGCCGGATCATATCCGCCGTAATACACCCAGCAGGTATCCATCTCCACTTGAAGCTGCTCTGCAGGCACCGCTTCGAACAGATAATCGAATGCAGGCTGGCCGTCAACCTTCTCCGTGAATTCAAAATCATGATTATGATAAGACAGAACCGCTCCGCCTGCCAGGCATTTCTCGCCAATCACCCGCAGGCCAGCCGCTACTTCAGGCCAATTGCGCTGTTCTTCTGTCAGATAAGGCACGATCAGATTGCGGTTGCCAATCTCAAGGTTGAAGCTGATCTCCTGCTCCGTATCATTCAGCATGGCTTCATACGGGCGATGCGCTCCGACAGCAACCAGTCCTGTCTCCTCGAGCAGCGCCTTCACTTGCCCGGCCGTACGGCCGAAATAGTGGAAGAATTCCACACCGCTGTAGCCCAGCTCGGCTACCTTACGTATCGTTCCCTCGAAATCCTGTTCCAGTTCTTCTCTTAGCGTGTACAGCTGAAGTCCAACCTTCAACATCCCTATTCCACTCCTTGTTTGATCCGAAGTCATCCTGCTCTTGCCGCCGCCGCACTCTTCGGCCGGTTTCCCGGAGTGCATCACCTGAACAAACGGGCTGTAACCATTGGAGGGTATAGCTTTCTCTTGGTTTCATCCAATGCTCCCAGAGTTTGTAAATATAGCGATTAGCGCCGCAATACGGCGTCCTCCACATCAATTGTATGTTTTTTTGCTTAGCTACATGGTAATATGAAAGCGTATATAATAAAATGAATAATATGATTAAAACATGAACAATCTGCTTATCATTTAATTATTCTGGAGGACTCATGACACAGACCACAGCTTGTCACATTCTATCTGCCGGATTCTCCTTCCACCGCAAGCCGTTTCATATGTCCCGCAGTGAAGGTGTGCAGTATTATCTGCTGCGCCTGCAGACCGAAGGACGCAGCCGGACCCGGGAGAATGGAGCCATCACAACCGTTGAGAGCGGCGATCTCATGCTGTTCGCACCCACTGACCCTTATTACCTGAGTATTGACAAAGAGGTCTATCCCGTCGGCAAACCGCGGATTGAGAGCGGGGACTATCATATATTTTGCAGCGGACCCTGGATTGAGGAGTGGTGGGGGCGGAAGCAGCGTCCGGCAGTTCTCCGGCTTCCGTTAAGCGATCATATCCTTGGATTGTTCCGCCAGCTTGTGCTGGAGCAGCGCCGTTTGTCGGATTCCTCACCGGATATCTCATCGTGTTATCTGCAGATTCTGTGCATGGAGATTGACCGGCTGATGACCGATCAGCCCGTGATCTCACCCAAGGCCTATCTGGCTTACCGGATGAAGCAGTACGTCGAAGAACATGCCTCTTACGCCTTCAGGCTTGAGGATGTGGCTGCTCACGTAGATATCTCCGTCTCCCGTGCGGTCCATCTGTTCAAGGAAGCGTTCGGCACAACGATTGTCAAATATGTAAATGATGTAAGGCTGGATATGGCACGGGAGAAAATCACGTTCAGTCCCATGCCACTGGAGCATGTCTCCGAGACCTGCGGATTTGCGAACTATACCTACTTCCACCGTATCTTCCGGGGCCGGTTCGGCATGTCGCCCAAGCAGTACCGTATTCATAGCAGGGCACAGGCTTAAGCTTCAGGCAGCCGCCCCCGGACATGCAAAAGGAGCGCCATCATGGAAGATCCGCTCCTTGTGTTTGACCTTATTCAATTGCTGGCGTTTGCCGGGTGTCATTCTGACATGCTGGGAGATGGCGCCGTAATCCTGATTCATCCTGCGGTTTCTTTCCGCACACCAGGTGCCGGAGCGCTGTGCCTTCAGCAGAGCCTTCTGTGTTCTTGTACGTGCCATAAGCGGCGACACTCCTTGTCTTCTCATATATTCAGTGCGGCTGCACTGTTATTACCATATTAACATAATTACCTTCCGGCTACCCGGTATAGTTGATTATATCCGTCTGTTGCCGCCCGGCAGCTATTGCCTGCCTGCTGCGCGGCTTGCAGTAGAACAGTCTGGTACAGTATTCTTGAAGAGCAAGCTACATACCTGTGGCCATGGAAGCCAACCGCAGAATGAGGGGGGAACAATGTATGAAATACGATGTGCTGTATGACGGCGCCTTCGCCATGCTGAAGGTCCTGCTGGAGCCGGGGGAGAGTGTTAAGGCCGAGATGGGGGCGATGGTCGCCATGTCTCCGAATGTGGAGCTGAGAGGAACGGTGGACGGCGGTATTATGCGCGGTCTCGGCCGGATGCTGAGCGGGGAGAAATTCTTCTTCCAGGAGCTGACCGCAACCCGCGGGCAGAGCGAAGTTCTGCTGTCACCCGGAGCGATCGGTGATGTTCAGGCCATTGAGCTGGACGGATCGTACAAGCTGATGGTCCAGAAGGACGGTTTCCTGGCAGGAACCCAAGGCATTCAGGTCAACACCAAGATGCAGAATCTGACACGCGGATTATTCTCCGGCGAAGGCTTCTTCATTGTGGAGATCAGCGGCCGAGGAACCGTCTTCCTCTCCTCCTTCGGAGCGATTCATGCCATTAATCTCGGCCCGGGCGAGGAGATGATCATTGATAACGGTCACCTCGTGGCCTGGCCGGACTACATGGAATACAAGGTCGAGAAGGCAGCCTCCGGCTGGCTGAACAGCTTGACCAGCGGTGAAGCATTAGTCTGCCGGTTCCGCGGCGAAGGCGTGGTGCTGGTACAGACCCGCAACCCGGGAAGCTTCGGAACCTGGATCAAATCCTTCGTGCCGAGCCGGGCATAGCGGCAGCGGGCGGATGGAGAAACGGCCGCATAGGTTCGACATTTGCTCTGGCCGCACAGCAAAAAGGCGCTTGGCGATTATTCAGCCCGGCGCCTTTTTGTGTATTAAGGGTGCAGCTTAAGAGACAGCACGGCATTCCTTGTCGCCCTTGCAGCCGTTTTTTTGGCAGCTATTGTAGGTGCCTTTGAAATCAAGGCGGTGATCGGTCACACTGAAGCCATATTCACGGGCCACCCGTGCCTCAAGCTCCAGCAGCCAGTCATCCTTGATCTCCTCCAGCTTCCCGCATACATTGCAGATCAGGTGATGATGCATATGCATATGATCGTCGTCGCGCAGATCATAACGCGCCACACCGTCGCCGAAATTCATCTTTTGAACAATATGAAGTTCACACAGCAGCTCCAAGGTCCGGTACACGGTCGCAAGCCCCAGATGCGGAAACTTCCGCTTAACCAGCATATATACCTCTTCCACGCTTAAATGATCCTTCTCATTATCCAGCAGTATCCTCACGATAGCTTCACGCTGAGGCGTAAGCTTATAATTATGAGCCGCAAACTGCTGGCTGATATTTGTCACTCGGTTCACCCGGGTTCCCACCTTTCCGGAAGTCGAACATTTTCCACAGAATAATTAGTAATCCTTACGATATAAGCATAACAAACTTGCAGGCCAATGAAAAGTCCTGACACCAGTATAACATCACTTCTCCGCAATAGCCGCTTTCTCTGGCTGCATCCCTACATAATATTTCCGCTGAATCAGATTCCGCCCATTCCGAAGTGTGCCCTTTCCCCATACTCTATATAAACTAATCTCTTAAAAGTGAGGATGATCGGGATGGCAAAAGTACAACCTAAGCAGACGCAGAGACTTGTGACAGCCCGCGTACTGCGCACAGTAGCTACGGCTATGCTGCCCTTCTACCGCAAAATTGCCGGAAACCGCAGTTATGCCAGGCAATGGTCAACCGCTGTTGTCACTGCAGACCTGGACCTGATGGGCAGACTACTCTCCAGCATTCCGGCTCTTGCGGGGGCGGAGAATTACGGAACGAACGGTATCGGTTATTTCATCTCCTTTCCGTTTCCGCTGCCGGTTGCCTTCTACACCAACGGAACCACGATTCCGCCGGGCACCGTGCGGTTCACCTTCAATACTGACGCCCACCGCTACATCGCACGTTCCCTTATTCCGCTGTACAGGGAGCTGGCGGTTAACCGTAGGTTCGCGGAATCTATGGCTGCGGCCATCCGGCGTAAGGACACCCGCGCGGTAAGGAGCATGGTGCGCAGGCTGGTGAAGACCCCGTCACTGAAATCCGTTACCATTGAAGAAAGCGGAATAGCCCTGCTGTTCAAAACCAGGTTCAGCAAGTACCCTTACCGCAACCTCCTGTTTCAGGAAATGATGTAGCTGACGGGTCCCGCAGATCGGGATTTATACGCTTGCAACCTTTTCTGATCCCATTACGTTAGAGGAGTTGATACAGGCCGAACGGCCCAACCCTATAATAGAGGTGGAATTCAGATGAGTATGAAAAAAAACACGATCGCAGCTTTTACAGCAGTAACCCTCCTTTCCTTCTCTCTTGGCGGACAAATTTTTGCAGCAGGCAGCAGCTTTAAGGATATCGACCAGGTGACCGGTAAGGATAAGATCAACTCTCTGAAGGAACAGGGCCTGATCAAAGGAATCTCCGACACCCAATTTCTGCCGGCATCCACAGTAACTACAGCGCAAGGGATACAGTTTATCTCCGGCGGTCTCCAGCTTAGCCTGGCAGCGATTGATTTCAATAAGGCACCACAGGCAAGTGCGCTTTTCTCCAAGGTAAAAGATAATGCCTGGTACGCCGAAGCCTTCATCAATGCGCACTATAACGGCGTAAACATTCCTGCCGATATTGATCCCGCCAAGCCGATGACCAAAGAGCTGTTCACTACCCTGCTGATTCAGGGTGTGGAGAAGGCCGGCAACCTGCCGATGATCAATATTGTTCCGGTGGATATTGCGGATGCCGATGCGCTGGAGCCATCTTACCAAGGTACGGTTCAGCGTTCACTGAAATACAAGATCAATACGCTTGATGCCGGCGGCAAGTTCAATCCCAAAAGCCAGATTACCCGCGCTGAAGCAGCGATCATGCTGTACAACGCCCTGGAATACCTGAACTCCGTCAGCGATGGCGGTTCAGAAGTTAAGTAAGTCAGATACGGTTCATACCGCTCCCCCGCGTATGATATAGATAAAGGCCGCCCCATGCCGGGTGGCCTTTATTGCTGCATCTGGACTAGGATGGACTAGGAGCATTGAGGAATCAGCAGATTTTCATAAAGTATGAAGCATAAGCTGATGGGGGATTTTGACGATGATGAAAAATAAGTATGTAAACGGGATGAACGAAATGCACGCAGACGATGCTTTTATTGCTCTTAAACAATCCATCATCCGCAGAGTCAGCCTGAATTCCGGTGCTTCTCCAACCCCATTCTGGAGTCTTCGCAGGAGGTTCACGGTCATCGCAAGTTCTTGCATGATAATACTCTTACTAGCCATTGGAGGACCGCTTCTTGACCGCAACGGGGATCAGGCGAATCCTTCGATCCTGTATAAAGGGTTCACAGTTACCGCCTATGCTGGAGAGGGAGTTCCATTAGTGGTGCAACCGGATGTTGAATTCCCGCTCGGCCGATACTCTGTATTCATGAGCAGTGTACCGGGCTTCCCCATAAACATTGTTGCTGATGGTGCTGACACCATTGACTTACAAGCCTCGGAGGGAGAACTGATAATGTGGAATCCGGCCGATTCCAAGGTGATCCCGAAGGGACAGCAAGCAACCGTTAAGTCAGGTGACACCATCTATTGGTCTCCATTGGCAGACGACTCTTCACCATCAGCAGCCGCTGAGAGCATTCTGGAAATCACCGCCTACCGGGAGAGCCGTAGATTAGGCAGTACGATGATCCAGATTCAATCGCAGGATCACATCATATACACCGGACTAATGCTGGAAAGGACAAACTCAATTGAGTAGATGAATGATGAATGATGTAAAAGTTTATGGGGTCCTTGCAGCTTTTTAAGGCAATCTCTTCATCCGCCTTTTCCTCTGGTGGTATCAGGTGCACTTATGCTCCTTAGTCGATCATTTGGGTGGCGTCGGGTGGATTCAGGTGCAGTAATGCTCTTCATTCGCTCATTTGGGTAGCGTCCGGTGAATTCAGGTGCACTTATGCTCTTCATTCGCTCATTTGGCCCGTGTATGGTGGAATCAGGTGCACTAATACCCCTTATTTACCCAACTAGCCCGTGTCCGATGAATTCAGGTGCACTTATTCCAGCCGATTCAGAGGGACTTTTCCCTTTCCTTTCAGCCTCTGGCCCAATTCCAGCCGATTCAGAGGGACTTTTCCCTTTCATTTCCACCTCTAACTCACTTCCAGCCGATTCAGAGGGACTTTTCCCTTTCATTTCCGCGTCTAGCCCACTTCCAACCGAATCAGAGGGATTTATCCCTTTCATTTCCGCGTCTAGCCCACTTCCAACCGAATCAGAGGGAATTATCCCTTTCATTTCAGCGTCTAGCCCACTTCCAACCGAATCAGAGGGATTTATCCCTTTCATTCCCACCTCTAGCTCACTCCCATCCGATTCAGAGGGACTTTTCCCTTTCATTCCCACCTCTAGCTCACTTCCAGCCGATTCAGAGGGATTTATCCCTTTCATTCCCACCTCTGGCCTATATACCACTCTTCCGGTGACTTCCGACACACTTGAACAGACACACGTGAACAGACAAAAGGCAGACCCGGATTCCCCTCCCGTCTGCCTTTCTTCGTTACTAACCGTATTCGTATCACTCTTCCCCGCTCAGCCGGTTCAGGAATTGCAGTGCCCGCGGATTCTTCGTCTGCTCCAGCACCTGCTGCGGGGTTCCTTGCTCCAGGATGACTCCGTTGTCCATCAGGATGATCCGGTCGGCCACATCGGCCGCGAATTTCATCTCATGGGTGACGATGACCATCGTCATCCCCTCGCGGGCCAGCTGCTTGATGACCTTCAGCACCTCGCCGACCAGCTCCGGATCGAGCGCCGAGGTCGGCTCATCGAACAGCAGCACCTCCGGCTCGACCGCCATCGCCCGGGCAATAGCCACCCGCTGCTGCTGGCCGCCGGATAGCTGATGCGGATAGACTTCTGCCTTATCCGCCAGGCCTACCTTGTCCAGCAGGGCCAGCGCCTTGCTTCGCGCTTCCTCCTTGGAACGCTTCTGAACCGTGACCTGTCCCTCCATGACATTGCCGATAGCCGTCATATGAGGGAACAGATTGTAAGACTGGAAGACCATCCCTGTCTGCTGGCGCAGTGACAGTACAGTACGCTGTGGAATTTTGGCGCCTGGAGTGAAATCCAGCTTAATCGTGTTGAGTGCCAGACTGCCCTTGTCGGGAATCTCCAGCAGGTTGAAGCAGCGCAGCAGGGTGGTTTTGCCGGAGCCGGAAGGCCCGATAATCACCATCACCTGGCCGTGTTCGACGGTGAGATCAACGCCCTTTAGAACCTCCAGAGGGCCGAAGGACTTATGTAAATCGCGTATTTCAATCATGTGTGTGCCTCCTTAACTGGCCGAATACCGGTCCAGCCGCTTCTCCAGGTAATTCTGCAGCGCCGACAATACGGAGCAGAACAGCAGATAGAACAGCGCCGCTTCGCAGTACAGCAACAGCGGTTCATACGTTGTCGCTACAATTTGCTGCGCTTTTCTGAAAATCTCGACATAAGTTATACTTGCCGCAAGTGAGGTATCCTTCACCAGACTGATAAATGAGTTCGATAACGGCGGAACCGATACACGGGCAGCTTGAGGCAATATCACCCGGCGCAAGGCCTGCTTACGGCTCATCCCTACAGAGAACGCCGCTTCCCACTGGCCCTTGTGTATAGACAGAATGGCCGCCCGGACAATCTCCGAGGAATAGGCCCCGACACTGAGCGTGAACCCGATGACCGCCGCGATGAACGGATCAAGCACAATCCCTGCTGCGGGCAGTCCATAGAAAATAATAAACAGCTGTACCAAGAGCGGCGTTCCACGGATCACCCAGACATAGAACCGGGCAATGAGCCGCGGAATCCGCCAGGAGGATAGACGGGCAAGTGCCGTAATCACAGCCAGCAGCAGGCCCAGGATAAAGGATACCAGTGCAAGCGGAAGGGTAAAAGCCACCCCGGCTTTGAACAGGGGCAGCAGTGAATCGAGAAATATTTGTATTTGGCGGTCATCCATCATTTCGATACGTCAGCGCCGAAGTATTTCTCGGAAATCTTGAGGTACGTTCCGTCGCTCTTCATGGCAGCCAGCGCTTCGTTCACCGCCTGCACAAGCTCGTCATTCCCCTTCAGGAATACGGCTGCGCTGTGTGAGCCTTCGGCAATCTCATCCACCTGCTTGATCTTGACATCCGGCTTCTGCTTCTTCAGATCGAGGAAAGACAGGCCGTCATTGACAGTGGCATCAATCCGTCCGGAGAGCAACAGATCAATGGCCTGGTTGAAGCCTTCGGTAGATACAATCTCGGCACCGTTGTCGGTAGCAATCTTACCTAGGTTGCTGGTTAGAGACTGTCCGGCTTTTTTGCCCTTCAGGTCAGCAAAGGTCTTGATATCCTCATTATCCTCCGGGACGATCAACACAGCCTTGGATACGATATACGGGTCGGAGAAATCATATTTCACTTTGCGCTCATCGGTAATGGATACTTCGTTGAAGATCACATCGAACCGCTTGGCATCCATGCCGGCAAAAATCCCATCCCACTGCGTCTCAATGAACTCCGGCTTCACGCCCAGGCGCTTGGTGACTTCCTCGGCAATTTCGACGTCGAAGCCCGTCAGCTTGCCGTCCGCATCATGATACGTGAACGGTGCGTAGGTTCCTTCTGTTCCGATCCGCAGCTTGCCGCTGGCTTTGACCGCTTCCAGACTATTCTGCCCCGCAGGAGCCGTAGTCGGTTCCCCAGCAGCGTTGCCGCCTGTTGCCGGGGAATTGGCATTATTGTTTCCGCAAGCTGCAGCCATGACCATGGTCAGGAGCAGCACAATAGTTAGACTGATTTTTTTCATTCGATGAATCCCCTCTCGTCTCTTCTTTTCAGGTCCGTAATGACCGGCAAAATGAATAGTAACACCGCGGCATAACCTGCGTCAATACTTTTTTCCGATTATATCCATCGGATTTATATTGTATTGGATTTTTATAGTATAGCTTGCCCCAATTTCTGTTTCTGCATGAGGATTGCCTGAAGAGTTTCCGCTGGCTAAAAGCAGAGCAGCGACCCTCCATCAATGGAGAATCGCTGCTCTATTCTGTCAGGTATATCCAATCATCGCTCTTAGCTGAGCCTAACTATCCGTGCATGATTTCCGGCACCGCTTGTTCCTTGGTAGGCTCACCTTCTGATTTGCGGCCTCTGCGCAGCAGCAGTCCGAGCACGGCACCGCCAAGCGCAACAAACATCATGATATGGAACGTGTCGGCGAAGCCCTGGGACAACACCGTCTGCTTCGCCAGCAGCAAGGCCTCCTGTGAGGCTCCGGCGGCACTCTGCCCGGCGGCAGCTGCCGCTTCCTGCATCTCTGTCCCGCGTGCCGTTGTTCTCGCAGTCAGAATGGTAACCAGTGTCGATACTGCGAGCGAGGTAATGACCTGCTGCATAGAGTTGGTGAGTGAGGTTACCCGGTTCACCAGATTGCTTGGCGCCTTGTTGAGCAGATGTGTATTCATCGGCATCATCATCATTCAAAGCTTTAAGTATCAGTAACATTCAACAACCCTTCCAGCCTTTTATTACCACGTTTTTACTCTATCTAGTATGTATCAATAACATCAATAAAAAACCCCTAAATCGTATGACATTATTACTCCTTGTGGGGAAAGTTGTGGGGAAATAAAGCAAAAGACTTGAGTTGCCAGCTCAAGTCTTTTTTCATTATTTCCATATAACATCATCTAAGTTAACATCATAAAAATACATGAGTGAGGTTGCTGCAGTTAGACCTACCAAGGATGGATCATTTTCAAAAGCATTGAGTTGATCCGGCTTAATCCCCGTGTTTTTTGAAACTGCATTAACTGATAGCCCCTTGCGTTCTCTTAGTTCTCTTAGCTTTATTTTTAAACCCACCTTATTCCCTCTCTCTATGTATGATGTTCTTTCGTTATTTAGAGCAGCATACAAATAAATACAATTGTCAATAGTTTTCTGCACGTTGAAACCAACTATCTTTTAACTCAATATGTGTTACATTAAAAATGTATTTTTTTAAGAAAGCGATTCATTTAAGGGCTTGTCGGCCATGACAGGCCCCTAAACAATTTCAAACCTTTATTATTCACCTCTGGAACACTGGAGTTTTTTTCCTGGAACAATTTATACCCAGCGCTAGACATGGTACAACTCTTTTTCTCTCTGTTAATATTCATATCAAAATACGCTAACTTAAAATCTTCATCTATTGATGTTATCTTATCTACGTTAGCCAAGACTCCTCGATCCACCCTCATAAAATTCAGACCAGCCTTTTCAAACGCAGCCTCCCAAAATCTCAAAGGTCCAACGGCGACATATTGTTTTCCTTCAGTATGAACAGCAATTGATAGTCGATTGTCAAATTGCATGAATAGAATATCATCAACATTTAGCTGCTGGATTCCGTCTCCTTCTTCGCTTTCTGTAACTGTTATCAATATCACCCGTCAACCCTCCAGTTCTTTTCTGCTCTCCTGTTTTAGTGCCATCCATTTCAGTTCGTGTTATAATTCTTTTAAATTCACCTTCTTCATCAAATTTTAATAATTGGAGGATTTATGGCACTCAGCTTAGGGGAGTGCTTGTTACGTGACCTCAGGTTATCCAGAGGGTTAACTCAAGAGCAACTGTCCTTTGAGTTAAAGGAAAACCATGATATATCAGCTTCCCATACTTTGATATCTCTTATTGAAAGAGGGGTCAAGCAACCAGGCCCTCTATTAAGTAGGGGGATCTGTCTTGTATTGGGATGTGTTGAAGCTGAACTTTATGAGTACCCTCGAACGTAACAAGATGGAGTAGATTACTACTCCCCGCCAGTATGCGTGCAATAAAGGAGTTTCAAGAGTATATGTCAAGAAAATTTCCCCCGCTCTATTTAATTCAATAATACACCTTCCATAGATTTCATGTACATCCATATTCGTCAGACGAAATATTTTCGCTTTACTCTCAAACCGACATAATTCTACATTTTCTCCTATTTACTTTTCTGAGAACACAAAAAAGAGCGCTATAAGCGCTCTATAATAAAATCAACATTTGTTTCAAGCAGCCTAAGCTCTCTTATTACGGATGGGCTTCTCTTTTCTGACATCATACACCTTAACTGCTTACCGTTTTGATAATGATCAAAGTAGACGACTCTCAGAATTGGATCTACTGAAATAACTTTGTCCAAATTTATCGATGTCCCTCTATCGGACTGGATAAAGTTTTTGCCAGAATTAATAAAAGCATTTGTCCAATAAGTCAAGGTTCCACCTGTATAGAAAGCACCCTCAGTAGTTGTCATTAGAATTTTATTATATCTACGGGAATACTCAAACATCATAATATCGTCAAGCGTTATTGTATGGAGACCTGTATCCCCTTCTGGATCTTTTGTTACTGTGAAGTAGGTCATGTAAACCTCCTATTTTTTCAATAGTTCCTTAGGTACAGAGCCACCATAGACGTACCAGATGCTTGCCGGAGAAACAAAACCTACTGCAAGTACACTTAGCGCGGTAGCCGCCATGTTATATATCCCTCTTTTCATATAATCACCTCCTCAATTTAATTAAAGTCAATGTTTGCACAAAAAATGCCGATGCTATTATGGGTGAAAGTATGAAGAAATTAGTACTTATAATAATTATTGAGATCACTTTTAATAATGGATAATATTTTTTAGGTATCCTTGATTGATTTTCTATTCCGGACGGGGCGTAAATTATAGCTAGTAAAAGACTGATTATGCCCAGTACAACTATCGTAGATTCGCTAAAGTTAGAATAAGAAATGGCCGTCATCAGTACTGTTGTAAATAGCACACACCCCATACCTGTCTTTAAGTGAAACCCACCCGACATTTGTCTAAGTATAGGGAACGCGATCAATGCAACAATAGCCTCAAAGACCCTATCTGTAATAACAGAAATGAGAAGTGTAAATAACAAAATCATTGCTGCATTAATTAAAATTGATAAGGAAAACTCCATAACTTCCATTGAAGCATGATGATCTGGAGCTTCTTTTTTTATTTTTCTTGCAATTAGGCGTGCGAGATGTTCAATCACTCTCTTTTTCCTTTCTAGTTGCATAGAATAAGAAGAATAATACCGCTATTGATATAAAAATCACATCAAGGAATGAATTATTTCTACTTAATAAAAATGCAGATGATAACAAAGTTGCAATAATCATTAAATACACAATCACTATTTCGCTTTTGAATTTTAACTTTTCAAATTCAAAATCAAATCCGCCTCCAAAATAGTTATATATCTTTAAAATCGCCATTCCAATAACCCCGCTTAAAACTTGTAAAAGGTATCCCCTCACAGGACTGACGCGTATTTCCTCAACAGTCAACAAGCCAAACGATAAATTCACAATCCCAACTTGTATTAAAACCATTATGAAGTACCCAGTTATTGAAATGATTATTGACCAAACTATTGGCACTCTCACAACCGTCTTTAACAATAATGTAAACAAAAAGATATTGATTAACGGTACGAATGGCGGAAGCGAGAACTCCTCTCTTAATACAAAACTTTGTAAATCCATTAATAAGATTGTGAATAACGCTTCCCAGATAAACTCAATGGGTTTTAGCCTATAAATTGACATCATCACATAGTAAACAGCGAACGTTTCAATTGTTGAAAAAACAATAAAGAGAATTGGCTCCCACGACAAAACACAACACCGCCTGCCATAAATTTCATTCAATAGGTTAATTATATAAAGTCCCACCCACTTCGTATACAACTTATTTACTACGGCAGGCGGTAGTTTTTCAGTGCTTCTTTGAGACCTTTCCATTAAGCTGTAACTCCTCGATCTGCGCGCATATTTCATGTTGTAATTCTGCATCATTAGTCTCTGAAGCAATAACAGAAAAGTGCATAAGTCTTGCCCAATCCCAGCAGTACAATACATTAGCTTGTTGGCAGATCTCCATTTCAAGTTGCTCGGAATTCTTGAGTGGCCGCTTCTGCTGGATAGTCCATAATTCAGCCATTCGTTCATGTGCATATAGCATCCATATCACTCCTATACATGGTGAGGGGCGCGCGCTGCCCTCGTATGGCGGTATCCGCGACCATCCCGGCGAATACACTCCGGTAGGTTTCGACCAGCTCCGCATCCGGTCCAGGGCGCCGCAGCGCTCATCAGGCGGGTTAATCAAAGGATCTCTCGTAGAGTCTCTTTGCCTCCTCGACAGTTTTAAAGTCGAATTCATGATAGACAGCACCGGTTACCTCTTTAATCCGCTCATCACTCCAGCCCTTACGCTCCAGCGCGGCCCGGATGTATCCCAGGCAGGCATTATTACTCCATTGTTCCATAACTTCATTTCCTCCTTTAGAGGGGCCGTAGCCCCGTGTTGTTATTGGGTAGGTGTTTTCCGCTTAAATATCTCAGTGAGTAACTTGTTACCCTTTGGATTAGGTATAATCAGTTTTACAGCCTCAGCAATATCGAGGATTTCGTCTCGATTCATTGGTGTACCTCTCCACTCCCCGTCTCCGCGATCGTTCTCCTCCTCCCATTCCAGTGACTCCCCGCGTAACCGCATCTTGTTATTGTCAGTTCTTTCAATCCAGATATTCCAATCGTCCCCAGACCATTCCATTCGATCCGCTTCGATACTACTCGGTAACTGCTCCAATTTGTAAATTGTCTTTTTCGCCATATCCCGTATCCCTCCCGCGTATGCCCGCCGGCAGAATATTGATTCGTTAAACATATCATCTGATACGTTTAATATATCATGAGTTGTTTAACGCGTCAACACTTTGTTGACATGTTTTACGTATCAGTTTATATTTGTTGTGGGAGGGTTGTCCTGTGCGATTAAAGTCAAATGCAAAGAACCTAATTGACGCTAAAGGTGTTTCTGTTCGCCAGGTGGCTAGAGATATTGATTACCGCCTTGGGGCCGTTCAAGACCTTTACAACGACACAATGGAAAGATATCCGCGAGAACTTCTTTCTCGAATAACCACTTACTTAGAATGTAGTATTTCTGACCTGCTAATAAACGAAGAAACCCCGCCAGTATAATCACTGACGGGGTATTTTTTATTATCATATAGTAAAATTTACCTCCATCTGATAGACTATTTCCAGAATGATTATGGGGGGGATTTATGTTGAAAAAAAGCTGTTTTTCGTGGTTACTAGCACTAATTCTGATTTTTGTTCCTGTCTTGGCCGAGGCACATCCAGGAAGAACAGACGCAAACGGCGGGCATTATTGCCGCACCAATTGTGCTAAATGGGGGCTTGAAAATGGGGAGTACCATTATCACAATGGTGGAGGGTCAAAGCCTGCACCAGCAGCTACTAAAAAACCCGCTGTAAGGCCAACTACCAAGCCTACAGCCAAACCTACAAGCAAACCGGCGGCCACACCGGCTCCCGCTGCTCTCGCATTACCCAAGAAACAAGCTGCGGGCACACTGCAGGTCTACTATTTTGACGTTGGGCAAGGTGACTCCACGCTGATCCGTACCCCAAGTAATCAATATGTATTGATTGACGGGGGCAACAACGGCCAGGGTGCCAATGTTGTAAAATATCTTAAAGCTCTGGGTGTCACATCGCTGGATGCCATGGTTGCCACTCATCCCGATGCGGATCATATCGGCGGGCTGGACGATGTCCTGAAGGCAGTGGATGTGAAATCCGTGTATGCTCCGAAGGTTTCGCATACCACACAGACCTATAAGGATTTTCTGCTTGCTGTCAAAAATGAGGGCCGGACGATAAAGGCAGTCAGCAAAGGAGTTAAGATCCCGCTTGCGGGCGTAGATGCTACATTCCTCGCCCCGGTAAACTACTACGGGGATGATTTGAATAACTGGAGTGCAGTCCTAAAGGTCTCATACAAAAGCAAGTCCTTCCTCTTTACGGGTGACGCAGAGTTAAAATCCGAGAATGATATGCTTGCCAATGGGGTAAGCCTAAAGGCCGATGTGCTGAAGGTCGGGCACCATGGCTCCAGCAGCTCCACCAGCAAACCATTCCTTGATGCAGTTAAGCCAAGTTACGCAGTAATCAGTGTAGGCAAAAACAATTACGGGCACCCCACTTCCGGCGTATTATCCAGACTAAAAAGTGCGAACGCCTCTGTTTTACGTACTGACCAAAAGGGTACAATTACCGCTATAAGTGATGGTGCCAAGATCACATTCACATCAACCAAGGGGGCGGGCAAGTGAGGAAAGGAATTATAGATCGCTTTGAAGGGGATTTTGCTGTCGTTGAATTTAACGGGGAAACAGAGGATATTCTTAGATCAGAGTTGCCAGCTGAAGCGAAGATAGGAGACACTCTGATTTTTGAAGAAGATAGTGTAACGATTGATAAGGCTGATACAACAAAGAGAAAGAATGAAATTCAAAATTTAATGGACGAAGTATTTGAAGAATAGCAATAAGCCCCGGGACTTTTTACCGGGGCTTTATTTGTTCTCGCAAAGATTCTGCCAGCTCCGCTGTATATCTCGTGAGCCGCAGGCTGATCTCTGTCCTCATGACATCCCGAGTAAGCCCGAATCGATCCTGGTAGCCCCGGCAGAACACCTTGTGATGGATAACAAAGTCGTCTTGCTCATCAGGGATAAACCTTATGTTCCGCCGCTTGAGCTCCTTCTGCAGCCGGTAGGTATCCTGCATAATGCGCTGCTGGATCGCCTCCCCGGCCATCTGATAAGCCCGCTTAAGGATGCTGCCGGAGTGATCCAACTCCCGCAGGCTTTTGGCGACCATCGTATCTATATGAGGTAACAAGATTAAATCCCTTATCATGGTCCGCTCCTCAGCAGTGAGCATCTTATTGCTGCCGCCCGCCACCCGCTCCGCTTGCTCATACGCCTGAACATGCTCCGTCATAAGCATTTTGGTCTTCCACCGCTCATTCCCATCTAGCTTACTCATAATACATCCCCTTAATGGTACAGCCAGTAATCAGCATTACCGCCACGCCTGCCGCCCTGTGTGCCATCCTGCGGCCCCGAATCTAATTGTACGTTGCGCTCCCACATCTCAATGACAATGGCTGTCTCAATGGGCTTGCCTGTCTCCCACTCTATATAACGTTCAGAGGCCAGTATTTTAAATCCCTTGATAATCTCCGCAGGTCGCCGCCCGCTTAATCTCCCCAGCTCCCGGATCGTGGGCATCCTCTTAAAATGATACTTAAACTGGACGATGATCCGCAGCAGCTTGCGTGGGGTGTCGTCAAGCATGCTGCCGCTCCGGTACCGGACGCCACGACAGAATATTGGCGGCCAGGAAAACACGGGGCTGGCCGGTGCTCAAACAGGTGGCCCGGACCCGGCCATCCCGAATCCCGCGCACCTCAATCTTCCGCTGTGTAATCTTTCCCGCTTTGTCCAGATAGATCATTTCTATAGTTTGGCCGATGCTCATCTTCATGATTGATCGCCTCCGATTCAATAAGAACGTTTGTTTGTATTATAACCGGGCAGGAGATTTTTAAGCAATGGAAATATAGAACAAATGTTCCTTGCTTCCAACACTTACCTGACCATATGCACCACACTGCCCCTTATAATTAGGTAGAGGTGAAACTATGTTTATAAGTCCTATGCTGCTGCAAACGGCTTCCGGGCCATTTTCGCACAGTGATTATATATATGAACCAAAGATAGACGGTCATCGGCTGATATTCTCCCAGCAGGCCGGCAAGGTCCGGCTATACACCCGGCATGATAATGACTGCACCCCGCAGTACCCCGAGCTACAGCTACCGTTCGCTGACGATATTATCCTGGACGGCGAGGTCGCCTGCGTAGATCCGGCAACCGGCGTATCAGATTTCGAGGCTGTCATGAGCCGCTTCCAATCTCGGCGGGCAGACAAAATACAGCAGCTTATAGCCACCCTGCCAGCCTATTACGCCATTTTCGATATATTGCACTATAAGAGCCAGGACCTGCGCGGGCTGCCGCTCCTGCGCCGTAAGGAGATATTGGCAGGCTTATCCCTCCCTTCGCCCAGCTATGGCGTAGTCCCGCACATAGAAGGTGCAGGTGAGGCCCTGTTTGAACAAATAGAAGCCCGAGGTATGGAGGGCGTTGTCGCCAAGCGCAAGAGCAGCACATATGAGACCGGCCGCAGGTCAAATGCTTGGCAAAAGATAATTAACTGGACGTATGCGGAAGTGTATATCACAGGTTATCGTAAACAGGAATTTGGCTGGTTAGCTGCTGTGCCGTCCGGTACGTCTGGTAAGCTGCGTCCGGCGGGGATAATTGAGTTCGGGGCTTCGCCGCTCCACAAGCAAGCATTCCGGGGCGTAACTGGTCAACTGGTGACCGGGGAGGATAAGGAGTTTATACACCTGGAGCCACGTTTGCGGGCAAAGGTGCGCATGAGAAACTGGACCAAGTCTGGCATGCTGCGCACTCCCGTGTTTGAAGAATTCATTATTTGATTATTATAGTGACATCCCTATTTGGAGGTGGATAATATGTGTGGACGATTTACCATCACAGTCACACTCGAAGAGTTGATTTCACATTATCTTATAGATGACAACAAAATTGCTGTGTTGAAGCCGAATTACAATGTCGCACCTATGCATAACATCCCGGCTGTGATCGCCATTGATGAAGGTAAACGTCTTGGGGAGCTTCGCTGGGGGCTTGTGCCTTTCTGGGCCAAAGATGATAAGATCGGCAGTAAGATGATCAACGCCCGTGCAGAGACAGTCGCTGAGAAGCCCGCCTTTAAACGGCTGCTTAAATCCAAGCGTTGCATTATACCATCAGACGGATTTTACGAGTGGAAAAAAGACGGGGCCAACAAGCAGCCATATCGGATTCTCATGAATGATGGCGGTATTTTCTCTTTTGCAGGTCTATACGACACCTGGGAAGATCCCGAAGGAAAGAAACTGAGCACCTGCACTATCATTACCACAACCCCAAATAGTCTGATGGCTGATATACATGACCGTATGCCTGTGATCCTCCGGCTGGAAGACGAGGCTGATTGGCTGGGGAGAGATAATGACGATGTCGAATCCTTATTAAAGCTTCTGAAGCCATATGATGCTTCAATGATGAGGGCTTATAAGGTCCCTTCAACTGTAGGCAACGTACGGAATAACACTAAGGAATTACTTGAAGATATCGGATAAGAAACAACCCCGGAAAATCTGCCGGGGTTGTTTCTTTTTCTAATGGGATCAAAAAAAATACTACTGTTCGCTCACTTTATTGAAGATATAGACATATATGTTTAGACAACCCTTGTTAGGTTTTGTAATATTTTATTCTATAATACATATGAGGGGTGTAATAATTGAGAAAGTTAAAATTGTTGTTAGTGTTAGTGTTAATGTTTGCGGTTTTGCCTATGCAGGAGGCTTTTGCTAATTCTGATGGTTTGTTACGAGGTAAATTAATGAATCTTGGAGCAGATAAGTCAAGTGTTTCACTGTCATTGGATAACTTTACGGATGGAAGAGATGACTATGGTGCTTCCGTAGGTGCGAGTGGTTCAAACACAGATACTCTATGGTATGAGTTTTCTACACCTGTAGAAATATCATCATACCAATTATCAGCATACCAAGTAAGCACTAAAAAAAATGTTGGATACCGTTTAGAATTACTTGATTCAACAGGGAGTTTACTTTGGAGTAACGAAAACGCAATTGCTACTGGTGTAAAAACTGACATCGCTAGATTTACAAATGTTAAAAAGTTAGTTTATACAAATACGAGCGCTGAACCAAACTCAGTTTTTGAAATTGAGGTTTTCGGTGGTTCCACACCTACAACTCCAGAACAACCAACTGGTGATAGAGCTATACTTGTAATAACTTTAGTTACCGGGACAGAAAAAGAATATGATCTTCCAATGTCCGAAGTAAGTGCATTTATTGATTGGTACGACAGCTCAAATGGAATAGTAAAATATGGTATCAATAAGCATAACAACAACAAAGGTCCCTTCAACAAACGAACTGAATACGTAATCCATGATAAGATCCTAACCTTTGAAGTAAGTGAGTACACAGCTCACTAAACGAAAACAAACCCGTCAGGCACACATGCCCGGCGGGTTATTTTATGTATGCTCTAAATTCAAACCGATCTCGTCTGAACCATTTACCAGCAATCTTAACCATGCCCGGATGATACCCTTCTAGTATTCCACCATAATCATGGATTTTCCCTTCTGGGTAATCATTGTATTGGTGCCAGACGGATACTCTCGTTTGTGACATAGCTGCAATCATGAAGTCTGTATCGCTCTCCAAGACTTTGTATGCAGTATTCATATTTTCACTTCACCTGCTGCTCAGCTAAGATTCGCTTCTCAGCTTTATAGTCCTTTTTGATTACTTTATCCCCATTCATGTAGTTATCCCAGGAATCAAAAATCATATGTGCATCTGCTTCTATGATATCCTTCACCTTCTCGATCTGTCCCGCCTTAAATAAATCCATAATTGCAATAAGATCATTTCTATTATGTAGTTTTACACCGTTATACCCAGCAAGTTCTTCGCATGCAACAGTATATTGATTTGATGCGATCACCATAGACTTCTTGGCTCGGTAATACCTCATTGAGCTATAGACCTCTTGTACAGCACCTAATCCCACAGGATATGAATAACGTTTTGCTTGAACTACATTTCGATACCCGTCTCGATCAGTAAAAACTAAATCAGTTCCGAAATCTCTACTTCTTGGAGTCTTATAAGCGTCTTTATATCCCAAGGCTAAAAATAACCGATATAGGTATTCCTCAAACTCCGATCCGTCTTCCATACGGTCTACATCCTGAATTGTAATTTTGAGTGGATCAATAACTTCATTATGTGAGTACTGTGGTTTCTTCTTAGACAAAATAAAAAACACAATACCGGCAACAATGATTACGATAAGTATTGCTGCATTAAAAATCCCAAGCAATTTTAATCCCCCTAAATATCAATTTAACGACATTGAAATCTCCTTCCAATATAAATCATTTGGAACATTATGTATATGTGGGTAAGGAAAATTTTCCTTATCTATTAAAGTGGCTGTATAATAATCAGAAAAGCTCCGGGGTGTAATAATGGATAAACAGCTTAAACAAAGCATTAAGACTGCTGCCGTAAAACGGGAAATGATTGTTGTATGGCTTTATAAAGGAGAGAAGATAAAGGGCATTGCAGAGGTCTCAGCAGATCCTGATCGAGTAAAGATCAATACCATCGAAGGTCCGGTCTGGGTGCCATATGTGGATGTGGAGGATATTTCACGAGTAATTAGGCTGCGGGTTGAAGGTGAAGAGAACGAAGAATTAACCAAACGTTAATCAGTTAAAATTTTCGCCCCCACAAATTATTAGTGGGGGCGCTGAATTTGTTTATTCGTTATTGTTATTTTCTAAAAGCGCTGGATGTTTTTTTTCTAAGAATTTCTCGAAATTGGTTTGAAATCTGAGTCCCTTCATTTTTGCTTCAATTATTTCTAATAAACTCTCACCTTCTTTGATTTTCTCAAAATCTTTATAGTTGATGTCTATTATGTAACTTCTCTCTTCGAGCTTTTCTTTAAGTAAAAATAACTTTCTGGTTAATCCTGTGGCATCGTTCCAGTTAGCTCCAGTAAGTCCGTGGTATGAAAAGAGTATTCCTATGCGAGACTTATTCGATTCGAGCAGTGTATAAAATTTACCAACCCATGTCACATCAATTTTCTTGTTATAATTTTTACACTCAGAAAGAAAAATATCGCCAGGAAGTTTAATAAAATGTCTCAGTTTTTCACCTTTATAATTTAATTCAAGTAATTGATCAATCTCGTTAGTGGTGTTTCTAATATTTTCGTAAACACTAAATATACTGGACTTATCAAAAAGAAAAGATACTAAGTCTTCTAAAGCCTTGCCTGTTTCTTTGGTTGTGTTACTTTTTTTAATTCCCTTATGCAGGTCATCCAATCTTGTCAATAGAGTTTTATATTGTAACATATCCTTGTCGTCTAATCTGGTGATTTCTCTATATATCTTTTCTTCTTCCTCTAACTGACTAAGAAAATATTCCTTTGCAGACAAACCAACACTACTCATCTACAATCACCTTATAAATAACAATGCAATCTTCAATAGGGTCCAGAGGATTTTCGCATTGTTCGCATTCCACATATTCAGGCATATTATTAATCGTATCATAGCTAATACCTGTGAATTTCCTACATTCCTTACAATACACCTCGTAATGAGGTCTAATGACGCCCAACTCTTTTATCACTTCGAGCACCTCATAAATCTCTTTCATAGAAATATCAAGGTGTCTAATTAAGGCCCCCGGGTAAATGTAGTCGCCTTTTTTATACTGCTGGAATATCGGAAGGAACGCTTTCATCTTGCTCTGATTCAGCTTCTTCTTTTCTGTCAAGTTCATCTCTATTTTCAATAATGTATTGGGTGACATAATCCATCTTCTCCATATCAGATTTGCGACCATAATATTGTAATATGGTAAAAGTATCATCATCCGCCCCAAATATAAATTTAACCTTGGTTTTGTCACTTTTCCATAGCAAAGTCACCCATGGAAGATTAGATAGTGTTTCAGCTTCAGTGATAAACCTTTCAATTATAACCTTTATTTCAGGGCTTTTAGAAAACAATTCTTCGTGCATTATCATTAGCTCTTTTAACTCACCAAGCAGTGGCAATACATAATTTTGGTTAATTCCATTTTCCAAAACTGCTTTACCACCGTTTTTAAAAGCCATTGATTGAGCATCTACCACAACCTCAGAGCTCTTTGTTCTTTTAATATGCTCTATGATTGGCGGGAAATTTATTATTCTAATGTTGGTCTGAAGATTTTTAGTAAACCAACTCACGACTACTGCAATTTGCGATTCATAAAAAAGATCTCCGGTACGGAAAATACTCCTCGTACTATCAAGCCGCACTTCTAGTGTACCCCTTATTTTTGAGTAAATAACAATAACAGGATACTTTATTTGCTTTCTTTCATCTGATCCCGGATTATAACCAGTAAGAGTCTTGCTAAACTTAAACATTATTGTATTCCCTACCGAGTACATTGTCGGTTTAACCATGCCAACATTAGTTGTAGTATTATCATTATCAAATTTAGAATCAAAAAAATCATATACTTCGCCATCTTCAATCAATTTTCCCAGCAAAGAATCATCGACTTTATCAACATAAAAAATTGCCGAGTACTTATAAGGCTTGAAATACTCGTTTTTTTCAATGAATTTTACAGCAGCCTCTTCACTTTCAATTGCTTGTGATATTCTATCTGTTGTTTCCTCAACCTCTGATAAATCAAGGAGGTTTTTTCCATTATTTTTTCTCCTTTTTCTAAGAGAAAGGACATCGCTCTTCTCCATACTCCGCAACAGGTTATCCTGCATGTATTTAGGATAACTTTCTAAAATAGTTTCTGTGAGTAATTTCTTATACGAATACTCTTCTTCGATTAAATCGGGAGTTTTTTCTGTCATATAAACCACCTGTGTTATTATTTTAGTTCTTACTTCCTAGAATAATAACACAGATTGAAAATTTGGAAATACTTTCTTTTCAAATTATTGGTGAAAACCAATCTATAATTTAGAGTTCAAATTTTATTCATTTTTCTCATTTTTAACATCCGTGTATGCTTCAGCTAACATATATACAATACATGCACCCACAGCAGTAATAATTCCAGTAATCTTGACCGCTGTATCATCCGAAGCCCCTATGGCCCCCAGAATTGATGTAGCCAGCGCGGCGACAAGCGCCCAGAACTTCCGGCTGGACAGTTTTGCTTTCCAATCTACTTTGTTCATTATTTTGCCCCCTTCTGGATTCCCGCCAAGCCCAATCGGTGCAGGATAGTGATCAGCCGCGCCTCTGTGTATGTGGCCTTATCTGGTGTATCAATGACAGGCTTACCGTTAATTGCTGACGGAGTGTTTGAAAAAGCCATCAGCGCATCCTTGGCCCACGCTGGCGGGTTGGTGTTGGTCAGCTCCAGCAATAAGGCGCTCATCTCTTTGATATCCCCGGCCTGCTGAAGCGCCTGGTCTTTCAGCACATCCTTGCTCTTGATCAGTCCGGCCACCGCCTCCGCCAGTTCCTTCACCTGTGATTCCAGTTCCTCAATCTTCTTCATATCCTCCGCTGCCTCCCCTTGTAATTTATCGATTCTGGCATATGCTGCATCCATCTGTACGCCTGTTGGCTTCCGGCCTGCCCGCAGATCAGCAAGCGATAGCCCGAAGGTCATTTGCAGATGTGGGTAGTCTTTGAAGCTCGTCCAGTCGCCGCCCGACTCGAACCCCAGCGCTTTAGCTTCCTGAATTACCTCTGCCCAATCGGTTTCACCGTCCTTGTCCCCGTCACGGTTCATATCCCAGGATACGTCCCTGCCATTAGGCAGCAGCAGAGCAAAGTCAACCGCCAGCCCGTAATTGTGATAGCTATGACCGCCACGGGCATTAGTGACAATCTGCCCGGGCTTGGTCCGGCCCTGCGCGTAAAGAGCGTCTTGCTCCGCAATGGTCCGCAGTCCCTGCGTGATGAGGATGGGCACACCCCGGGCATAGCAGCGCTCAATCAGCGCCACCGTGCCCGCCACCAGGACCGGGTGCAGTCCAGACAGCCGTGGCATTGACTTGAGTTTTACCTGATCAAGCGTCAGCATCTTCCTTCTCCCCTTTCTTTGATCCTCCGGACTTACTTTCCAGCACCGCCACAGCATCCCGTAGGATCGGCGGCATAGGAACACCCATCTTTCCGGCATTTTCAATAATGCTTAATAGCTCATTCGCCAGATAAAAAAACACCACTGCGTCACGCAAGTAGTGCATATCTCCAAGTACCATATCAATGACATGTGCCACCGTGATAAACATGAAAATGGATATTTTCTTAGCCACGCCGATATAGCCCTTCATACTTCGCAACTCTCCGTTGATCCAGGCGGCAGCCCATCCGGTTACAAAATCAACAATGACTAACACAAGCAGTGCTTGTAACATAACGGTCCACCCTCCCCATAAGTAACCTACAGTTGCCCCAGCAGCTGCGGATACTGCTTTTACGATGTGAGCTTTATCATCCATACTCCCCCGACCTCTCTATGATTTCTCCCTATAAACATGTAGCCCCTAGAGCGTAAAATACAATCTGGAGGCAAAATAAAAACGCCTAAACTGGCGCTTTGAGAATTTTTGTCTTTCTACGTTGGTTCTTCAGCCGTTTCAACAGGTCCTGGATCTTCCTTCGGCTGCATCGCGGCCAGCATCTCGCCAATCGTCTGGTCTACTCTCTGCAAAATTCCGAGTTGGGCTCCAGGGTAATAACTTAAGACCTGTATGATGGTCTCAATCAATTCTTCTGCCGGTCTAGTGAGGTCAATGGACAGTTCGACTTTCTTTACAGCTACCAATGGTGTTCCTCCTTTCGGACAATAGTAAAAGCCCCTCCGGTGAATTGGAGAGGCTTCCTTATGAATTGAGCATATCATGATAGTTTTACAGTTTTACTACCGATATCACTTGGTGAGTATTTCAGCCAGCACCCTTGCGCCAAAGTCTTTGAATTGATCCCAGCCCCACTTACCCGCTTTATCGATAACGGTCTTAACTTTTTGCTCCCCGGATAACTGATTATCAATACCAATTTTCTTTTCAACGTATTCAATTCCATATGGAGTCATCATACAAAATTTCAGATTTACTCTCATGGGAACTGTATCACTACCGCCGTAAGTAATATCTGCCTCCGTGATTAGTGACTCGTTGACTAATTTAGCAACCGCCATTTTGAACACTTCATATTGCATTTCAAGGTTCAAATGTGTCACTAATGTCATGTCAGGTATGTCTTTTTGATACTCTGAGTAAATTGCTATTAACAATTTTTGTTTAGAATCTAATTCCATGTCCATTCCCCCCCTTTACGGGGTATTTCTATAAATAAAGGCTAATTCCTTTATTCTCCATACTCCCTTCGTCTTATTTTATCTAAGTGTTGGTCTCTTTGTCTGAAGTGATGATGCCTACACTCATTGTGATAGCGAATCCAGAGCATATGATAAGCCTTCCAAATTGCTTCAAACATTGGAATGAGCCTCCTACAAACGAAATAAAGGCCCCTCCATAGGAGAGACCTTCTTAGTTATAGGATATAGTTGTTTATATACTGTAGTACTACGGTTTATTGTCTGAATATGATATAATTCCCACATTACCAACTAGGAGGATATCTAATTGGGTTACTTTATCGTTTCCGCCGTGGTCATTACACTTATTTCATGGGCATATTTAAATACTAAAAGTAATCAAAATGAGGAATTGGCCAACACCAGAGAAGAAAATAAAAGGAGTTATCATGATTCCTTAGGTCAACTCTCATCTGATTCCAATAATGTTCAGTTGCGAGTTGATGCTTTAGAAAAAGGACGAAAATACTATGCCAGTTTACGTCCTGATGGCATCGCAACCATTACAGATGAAGCATCTATAACGAATGATTTGAATGCACATTCTGGAAATAGTAATAAAATTAACGATTGAAAACATAAAAATAGACCGCTACCCTTAGATGGATGGCGGTCTGTTTTTTTATTGGAGCGTTTTTCAAATATTACTACAGTTTATTGTTCTTCCTGAGATTTATCATATTCATCCAGCACTTCTTCCGAATAATTAATCCCACTCTGCATTCTTTGTGTTTCGGCTTGCTTCTGTTTTGTTCTTTCTTCGATTCTTTTGGTATCTGCTTTTATCGCCCTAACTTCAGGTGACTCGTAATTAAACATAATTACTAAACCTATTACCCCTGCGATAAACAATCCTCCAAAGATGTATGGAGGCCAATAAATCTTCTTCCTACGTTGTTCTGATTTATTAAGTTGAGATTCTGCTCGTTCAATTTGTTCTTGCACCATCAGGGCTTTAATATCCTCTTTATTCATAGGCCACACCACCTATCATCACTCTATTTTTCGGAGTGGTTCATTAAGGCTTCATTTCATCGATCTGCTTTTGTAAATTTTCGATCTCTGTTTCGGTCTTGGTAATCAACTGTTCGATCCTCGTAATTTCCTCTTGAGCTTTTGTGATGTTCACTTTAATTCCATCAGCATATCCAGGAATCGGCGTTTCTTTCGCATTATCTGCTGTAAGCGAATCTTGATACATTTTTAAGGCTGATTGCGCTGCGGTCAGCATAATCTTGTTGCTCGAAACCGTGCCTCGTAATTTTGCTTGCTCATTAGCAAGTTTTAAAGCTTCTGGTCCAAGAACATAATCCCCAGCTTCATTCACTGTTATATCTGTCATTGTTATCTTCTTCCCTTCTACCGTGAGGCTTATGCCAGCTGCATCAGAAATCACACGAACGGGGGCATACGCTTTGCCGTCAATAATAACAGCCTCTCCAAGCGCTTTACCATTCTTCTCAATGGTGTATAAACCTTGAACTTTTTCACCTACTAATTTGCTTATAGACTCAGCGAAAACGGACGTTCCTGCCAATAATAATAATCCAACTAAAACCCCAGATACGATTTTTTTCAATCGAAACACTCTCCAGTCTTTGAATTTCTTCCTAATAATATTATCGTCCAAAGTCTGGAAAAGTTTCAAGTTGTTTTATTGTTGTATGTGATCATGCGTAAATCCAACATAAGAAGACCAAGTATAAGTCACGCCATTAACGTCTTTAAACTGCGTCCCGTTAGGAAAACCGTGATTATGCGCCCCGGCGTTAACAGCAGTCGTTGATGTTCCTTTATCGGATTTTCCAGAAAGGGCAATTGGCAGTCCGTTAATATGAGACATCTGCAAGCCACTTATGCTATATGCCGTTGTAAAATCTAATTGACCCTGAAAATAGATGCTTTTCGTTAGTGCTGTTATTTGCATGTCTACATCTGAAGATATGGCAAACAATCCATCACCGCCGTTGATCGCCCCGCTTCTCCCTCCACCAGTTCTATCAAAAGTGATGGCACTCATCCCTTGTCCGGAATTAGAAAAAATACCAATGCGCCGAACTCCTGCATCATCGTAAGTTCTCCATCCTGATGAATCTACTTCAAAACGTGCACCACTTGCTGCGGTACGGATCAACGCCCCCGTGATGGTTCCGCCTGAAAAAATACCGCCTTGGGTGTACAAGTCTCCAGATGTGCTAACCGTAAACTTTCCGCTTCCCACGTTTATTGATGAGCCAATGATAGCTCCTCCACCAAACGTAGAGTTGTTTATCACTGCACTGTTAGCTGTCAATTTATTAGCCACCACGTTACCAGCCATATCCACTCTAAAAGGCGCTTCGTAGAAATTGGAATGTCCAGCTGCTATCCCGTTGGTATTGATTTGAGTAACAGCATTCCCGCTACCAATCAACATGGACACAAAGCTACCAAACTGCCCGACAACCGTTTCAGCCAATACTCCCGCTGCCGTCACTGCTGATCGGACCGTTTGCCATCCATCAGTAGATATCCCTAACCCCGCTGAAGTTAAACGTACCTGCCGGTTATGGTCGGTTTTCTCACGGGCGAGGATGCCACCTTCTGGTGGGTAGATCAATTCTGTTTTGGAATTATTGATATCCGTTATGACCTGCTTAGCTACTGCTTCAAATAACTCAGTTCGTATCCGGCCATTAGAATATAGATTATCTACAAGCTTTTTACTCTTATCCAAATCAGAGATAATATCATCCATGTCTTTGATTTCAACATTGGACAATACTGCTTGAGCATGTTTTTCCCTAGTAAATGGATACTCTGTTAATTCCATGATCCGGGCCTTTAGATTGTTCAGCCCTATATCTGGATCATAGCAATATGCGGTATCGCCGAGATCAGGTTTCACAGCATTACTTCTAATCTTGTAAAGGTCCGCGCTATCGGCAGTGACTTCAAAGCTTGGGATTTCCTTTTCCCTGAGAGTCTTTCTCGCCGCCTCTAACAGATCACTCACGGACTCAATATTTTGCTCAATGATTTCACCGTCAAAAAACGGGACTGAATTACTTGCCCAGGTTGCCGCATAGGAAGAGATAAGGTAATTGACCTGTAGGATACCGTTTACTATTGCCCCAGGCACAGTCTCCAGTAATGCCCTCTCCTCGTTTGTAAGGATAGATGCAGGTTGACCTATCCATGTTCTTCCGTCCTTCATCTGGGCGAATAGGCGCGTTACAAGGGATGAGGCATCATCTTTAAATTGATCCGAGATAATGTTCTTCTGTATCCGGTACTGCATGCCTTCATCCTTGCCGATCTGCTTTTTAAGGTGAATGACAAAGTTATCCGCTTCAACTTCACAGCCATACATTTCCACAACCTTATTCAATGCCTGGAGGCAGTTGCCTTGCCCGAAATCCTTTACGTCACAAAGGTCGAATGTATCGTCAATGGAAAATGTAAACCGCCCACCGGTTGCAGCAGAGATAAGGTTTGTAAGTTGAGAAATGTGAACGCCATAAGCCTCGGCAATGTATGAAGAGTATGGAAATTTGAAGTCGGTTAGTTTGAACATTACGTGCGTACACATGATGGATGCTGTTAATTTTCGATCTTCCCGTACTCTTGAGGCTCCTTGGATAACATAATACTGGCCTCGTTCATCCTTGATATGACCCTTCTTTATAATCTTCTCAAGGTAATCCTTTGAATTCATCGGGACCATAAACGAAATCTCATTGTCCGAGTTGATCCGGCGCTTCCTGGTAACATCATATGATTTCACTAATAATCCGACTGCCACCAAATTTTTATCATAAGTTTCTAAGAACTCCAACTTGCAACCTCCTCAGCTCAGGAAAATTTTCCTTAACAAAAAAATAGCCCCCGAAGCAGCTCCGAGGGCAAAATAAAAACGCCTCTGTGGGCGCTATCTTCTATCTATTCAGCCAAATATTCAAGCCCGCTGTCTGTCAGGACTTCCAGCACTCCCAACTTGAGCGTTGACGGAACATCCTTATAAGCTGTCTTGCCCAGAATCACACGTTGTGCAAAAAACATGACTACCATGATATCACCTCCCCTCCAGGCCAGCAGCCAGTAAAGTAACCGCCGGATCATTTGTACAGTTGGGTAGCCAATTCGGATATGACGTCCTCGATGAAGTCTGAACGTTCAGACTGTGCAGCAAGCTGTGCCTTCAGCAGCGCATTCTCACGCTGAAGCTGCTCGACATCCGTCAGCTCCGGCGGCTTATTCGCCTCGTCCTCCTGGTACACTACCCAGGCTGCTTCTAGCTCGGCCTCTGTCGGCTGCGGTGCGTCCAGCTTCCAGACGGCGATATGTGGGCCGCGCTCCACTAGGTCGTAATCCTCACCCAATGTAAGCAAGTTGTAATCGACTCCATAACGAAAATGAACACCTTCTATTGGCGTTTCGCCTTCTTCTGGCTGTTTAATTTCATAACGGACACGACCTTTTAACTCTGCTCCTGGATGTAAAACAGGCTCAGGCCCATTGTCCTGTACAATGAAATCTTTCATCGGGTCAGCGTGCGGGTATAAATACTTTATTGCTTGAACTATATTCACTATTTACTTCCTCCTTTAGGCCATCTGTTGAATGTTTATATAACTTAATTGTCCATTTGTTCCTATGATAACTACTCCTCCCGATGAAGAAGCTACATACACTTCTAAGTAGTCTCCGGGAGAACAATTGACTTTTGTAGTTCCATTTGTGCCGTAATTTCCTGTTGCAGCAACATATACTTGATCCATTACCCTAAAAGGTGATCCATTCCTGTAAAGCATCATTGTCAGAACGGTTCCAGATGGAGTATTAAGTCCAATAGCTTGAGCCGTGACCTCATAAATACCAGAGTTTTTGCAAACAAAACGGCTATTTGCTGTACTAACACTTCCTCTAGAATCCCATTCGGCTCCACCTAATGGCATTTTGTAAAAAGTTCCCGATGTTGTACATGTAAATTGTGATGTATAGACAGATGCGACATCCCTCTGTGAAACCGTATTATCTCCCCATGGGTTAGTAACTCCACTATAGTTCAAAATTCCAGTATCGCTTGAATCCCCGTTTGTTCCCGTTGCACGTGTACCCGCAGCCGTAACAACCGAAGCAAGCGTACTTCTATTTCCCCATGTATTACCTGATCCTGTGAAGTTTTCAATATAGGCAACACTCGCGTTTACGGCGTTAACTGCGATAAATTTGTTTGAAAAGTTACAGGATGTCGCTCTGATATTACTTAAATTCACATCTAAACCAGCACCCGTAGAAACAATGGTGCTGTTAATGTTAGATACCAATGCTCCCACACTCGATGTTACCGAAACAGCATTAATATTACTTGGTGTCGAACAGTTGAACCCGTTTATTGTAACAAAACACGAGTTTCCATACATTTTAATTGCATGTACTGTTCTGCTCGTAGATACTGAACTATCCCCCGTTACTAAAATTTGACCGGAACCTGAGAAGCCAGATAAATCAATAATCTCAGCATACGTACCGGGCGCAACATTTATCGTTATAAAATGATTGACGTTTCTTGGAACCACACTAATAGCCTTGCCTATCGTCTTAAACGCCCCTGCTGCCGTATTAGCCAGCCCCGTATTGCTGTCATTGCCGTCTGTACGGACATAGTAGGTAATGTCCGCAGATGTGGCCGAAACCAAAGGCGTATTGGCTCCTGTCCCGTTACCTATAAATAGTTCTTTGGTATCCGTGGTGTATCCCGGCTCGCCAGCATCCAATGGGCCATGGGCTGCAAGCAGCGCCTTGGTACCGCGTTGGAATTGTATCTTATTTGCCACGACTATCCCTCCTTAAAATGTGCCGCCGTCAATGACGGCTGTCTGCGCTGTAATCGCCTGTGCTACTCGCAGAGGGGACATGTCTGTTGTGCTGTCAGTACCAGCCTCAGCTTGTGCTTGTGTCGCCTGACTGCGGTTAACAGTTGCGTTTGTCGCAACTCCGTTAAGTTTGAGTACCATAGCCGCAGTCATAAAGCCTGAAGTACTGGTTGTCGCATCGGGATGAGCGCCGCTACCACTTGCACCGACATGTGTTGCAGGAGCCTGGGCGACATTTGTCACATTGCCAAGTCCAACATCTGAGGCCGTTAAGGTCACCACCCCTGTCTTGCCCGCAACGGATTGCACCGGGCTTGTAGGGGACAGTAACTCCTGCCAGTTGGCAAGCGTTGACGCTCCGGCCACCCGCAGGATAAATGTCTTATTGAGGTCGGTACGGACAGCAACATCACCGACCTCAGCCGTCACCGCCAGCATAGCTGTCTGAGATGCCACGACAAAGGTATCTGAGATTGCCAATGCAGGCAGGATGCTTGTGTCCAACTTACCGGTACTGTCCAGGATAGGCACGTTACCGGCTGCCGTACCGGTGTTTTTACTGGCCGCTGTCCCGGCGTCTGTAATCTTGGACAAGGTCAGGTTAGGGATGTCCGCTGCTGTCTGCTGCGCAGCACTGAGTACCCGGCCCTTAGCATCAATGGTCAGTTTGGTATATGTCCCCGCGCCGACACCGGTATTAGCCAACACTACGCTGATGGTCGCATTGGCAGAGCCATCGAATGTCGTGGAACCAGAAACATCATTAGTCAATGCAATGGTCCGGGCTGTTGCCAGCTTGGCCGCTGTGTCTGCTGCTGCCGCAGCCGGGTTGAGCATGATGACATTACCTTCGCCGTCCCCACTGTAGAGCTTGCCAGTGTCCAGAGCGATTGCAAGCTCCCCCGCGTCAAGGACGAGTTGCGGGACCTTAGATGATAGCCCCCGCTTAATCTGTATCTTTTTAACATCTGCCATCAATGAAACCTCCTTTAATATGTGCCGCCGTCAATGCCTGGCCCAGACGTTGCACCGTCAAAGGTCCCGCCATCAATCGGCATATAGCCCAAAAAATCCTCTAATGCCGTCACTTTCGTTTTGACGCTTGCCAGCTCCACCTTATCCGCAGCAGCCATGAGGCCAGCAGCCGAAGCCGTAGCAATTGGAATCGGGTCGCTGCCGCCAGGAAGATGTGATGAAGCGTGCGCCCCTGGAGTGGCCGTACCGGTTGCTGTGACCGTCAGTGTCTTAGTGGTCGGGTTACTGGTAATAGTGATCCCTGTGCCACCCGTCATGGTCAGTGTGTCACTCTTGGCAGCAGCAGGTATGTTATTCACCTGGGAAAAGGCGTTTTGGTTAACCTCCGCCTTTTCCTCAATACCGGCCAGCTTCGCTTTCTCCTGAGCCGTAGTGTGGATATTGCCAGTGTCCATATGGGTCTTGGCTGCCTCTAGTGTAGTGGCCGGAGCAGTGCGCCAGGAGGATTTACCGGTAATGGACTTAATCATGTACCCTAGCCAGCCCAATAAAGTAGCCAACGTGCCGGTATCCCCTGACGGCGCTGTATTGTCGCTGATTGACCGATTGCCGATTACCGCGTCCGTGGCGCTGTTGGCCGTCCCGGCTGCGTTTGCAATACCTGCAAGCTTCGTCTTCTCTTGCGTGGTAGTATGGATATTTCCATCTGCTATATGGCTGGCTGACGTTGCAACGGCGATATCATGTGCATCCAAGGTGGCTTCGATGTCCGCATAGTTATCGTTGTGTTTGTTCAAATTCGCCATATCAAGTTCTTTGCTTATGACTCTCCGATTAAATGCCAATGTACTTCCTCCTCTCAATAGAGATACTTGTACCGGAATACAAATGCCAAGTTAAAAGCCAGTGATCCGCCTGACACTGTGAAAGTTGTATTCCCAGGCCGAAGCTCAAAGAAAACGCCATTGCTTCTGAAATATGCATTTTGACCGTTGAGGCGGACGGTACATTCTCCAGGATCGCAATTGATCTCCCAAACGTCCGAAGCGCTACTCGTACCAGACAGAACAAGGGTAGAAACTCCGTCTGTAAGACTAAAACTCGAAAAAGCGCCGCTAATCCTCAAAACCGGATATGCTGATATACTGCCTTCGTTTCGCACAACAATGTTTTGTCCGCTGGAACCAATCCAAACCGCATAATCACTGTACAAATACCCTTGACCGTACTCTAATCCCTGACCGTATTCACGGACAGTAGTGTCTTGGGTTGATTCGGGCCATGGACTATTCATCTTAATGGGGATTGATACTTCACCGTCAAAGATGAGTTTGGTAATGTCCATTGTTCCGGCATATCGACCAACATATCTTTTGCCAATAAGATCGCCGAACGTAAATACGATATCCCTTTTTCGGATATTAAAAAGAGCCGCTACAAGAGCGACTCTCCTTTGGTAATCCAATGTCGGATCATCAGCCATGACTATACAATCAAGATTGAATATCCTGGGGCCGTAAGTTGAGCCAAAATCGACCGCTCCATCACGGTCAGCCAATTCAATAGTATTGTCCTTCGTTGGGGGCAAAACAGGTATATTATGAGATTTCAGCCCAAGCCCAATACTCTCAAATGCAACGCCGTCCGCTGTTGCTGCAATCACTTATTTCGCCCCCGATCTCGATTGTGACCTGCGCACAAAGCTGTCTTTCTCAGTCCAATATACCCTTGCTACAGATTCGTCTGTAATATAAGTATCCCCTGTAAACGTCACGCTTGTACTGTTTATCCGCTGCGGATTTGAACCCCCTGATACTGCTGGCATTGAGAAGCTTGGCATAGAGAAATCTATTGAAGGCATTTTGAAGTTCAGCAGTTTGAATAGATTGCTCTGCTGTCGATCGTTCAGGACAATCTCACCGCCATGAGCCTCTATAATGGTTGCAGCTCCGCGTATCCCCTTCACCGGTCCGCCTTCCGAAAAGGTTTGAAGTTTACCAGTATCCTTAACGATGCCATATTTTTTGCGCAGTTCCTCATTGCGCGCCGCCAACCGCTCCATTTCCGCTTTGTTGCTGGCTGCTTTGGCTGCGTCCCAGGCGTCCTTATTGGCGTTATACTCCATTAGATCGCGCTGCTTCTGAGATAAATCAGAAGATGTGCCGGGGGCCGCAACGCCGCTCACAGTAGGTGATAGGGTAGTAATTGCACTCATCTTAGCTTGATAGTCTGCGATAAACTGGTCCAGTTGGGCGAGGATCTCCGCGTTCTTTTCCGATTCCTTCAGCACTTGGATGTTTTTCATAACTTCAGCTCGGTTTGTAGTTTCTGAAGAAAAACTATCGAAGGCTGTAATCAGTTCCTCATAATGCGATTTAGCAGTTTCGATGTCCTTGTCAAACGCCGCTTTCTTAGTGTCTTTCTCATCTTGCAGGGCTCTTTTCTGCTCTTCGAGTCCGCGCTTTGCCAGCTCTCGCTCGTGGTCCAGCTGAAGTTTCTCGATATCCTTCTGAACCTGCACGCGTTCTGCAATCCCATCCGGACCAACCGCCGAAGCCAGCAGAGCCAGCCGTGCTTGCTTTTCTTTCAGCGCGCTCTCGTAGTCCTGGTCAGCATTAAGTTCCTGCTGCTTGCTTAGAAGATCATCAATTGCTTGGATTTCAGCATCTTTACCGGCGAGATAAGCGTCTCGTTCAGCTTCTATAGCCTTGATCGCAGTATCTCTAGTAGACTCGATTTTAGATTTATAGTTCTTGGCTAATGTATCAACAGATTTTGTCTCATCCTCGATCAGCTTTTGGCGAAGGGCGTACACCTGCTCATCCGCTTCTAGTCGCTGCTCTGTGCCATCACGATACATAGCTTGGACCTTTAACCACTCTTGTAGCTCCTGGGCCGTAGTGACCTGTCCCATGGCTTTACGATGGCTCAAGTCCTTCTGGAAGTCAGCGTATCCTTGTTCAAGCAGTGCTTTCTTTTGTTCGTAGATGTTCTTCTCCAATGCAAAACTTTGTTCTGCAGTTCGATTCTTATCGGAATACATGCGCTCGTACGCCTGTAGCTCCATGGTAATGATATTCTTCTTGCTCTTCCCGGCCATCTCCATTTTCAAGGCTTCTTTATCGATCCAGTTCGTGGAGTTGGTATATCGTAGCTCGTTGTACTGTTTCGATAAGTCAAAGACCTGTTTGTCCGCTTCGGTCTTTTGCTCTGCTGTTAAGTAAGCTCTTTTAGCTTCCTTGGTATAAAAGTCGAGGGATGCCTTAACCATCTCAATCTCTTGGAGATTAGCCTGACGCATGCGCTCTGTTTTCTTTTCGAGATTGGCCTTGTCCTCGTCATACCGTTTGTCACTCAAGGCTACAACATCCCGGCTCCACTGCTTCATTGCGTCCTTGTCTTCAGCTAAATATGTGGCATGACGCTTTTTGAGGCGCTCATATCCCGCTGCTTGCTGATCGATGCTCCAGTTATGACGTTCTGCGATGTACTTAAAATTATCCAGGTCATCGGCGTAGGCCTCTTTGCGTTTATCTGCTGCTTCTTTGGCGGCCTTCTCAGCCTCTTTTCTCGACTTGTCCGCTGCCTTATCAGCATCGCTTTTACCCTTCTTCTCCTTTTCGGGAGCGACTCCAAATTTAGGATCTTGATACATACTTCCAAGAGCATCTATCTTATCGTCATACAATTTGGCTGCGGTATCGTAATCATCAATTATCGCTTGTATTCCTGCTTCTGCTGCTGCTTGAGCAATACCCGCATCTTTAAACTGAGTCTTGAAGTATTTCAGATCATCCCCAGTAGTTGTTACGTTGCTGCCGGTTATTACCTTCTGACCGTTCAATTGAGCTTTTAACTGAGCTAAACTTTTAATGGCTTCTGCTTCAATCTTGTATGCTCCTAGTCTTTCATCAGTTGCGACTTTTGTATTAAATGCGGAAGCTTTTTCAGAATTAAGATCATCGATCGCTTTCTGTATCTTCATTTTGCGAAGATCATTTACAGCACCTGTTTCAAATGCCCATCCATCAGCAGTCTTATATATTGCTGATGCTAACTCAGGGTACTTGTTGATTAATTCAGTCGCATTGGAAGCATTGAGGGATTGCCCCTTTGCCAGATCATTTAGCACTCCGTTGAGTTCTGATACGGTTTGGCTGTTCCCTTTGACCGTCGACTCCCACTCTTCTTGCGCCTTAATGAGTTCTTTGACTTCATCCGACACTTCTGCCGTGGCGGAACCGGCTGCATTTGCTGAATCGGAAAAACTCTCCATTGAGTCCGCGGAGTCTGCTGCTGCCGAGGCTAACCTACTGTTGGTTGCCGCTCCATCTGCCGTAACTCCATTGAGTGCATCCAAAGCCTTTTGGCTGGCATGTATTTTCTGTTCTTCCCGGGAAAGTTCAGTTCCGAGATTGATCATTTCTCTTCCCCAAGTTTCGCGCAGCGTCTGTACTGTTTTTCCTAGCGCTTTGTCAACGATACTCAAGTCACTCTCAGATGCATTTCTTATTGCTAAATCGGTATATTTTATCTCTTCCTCTAATTCCGCTTTTCGTTTTGTAGCAGCGTCCAGGTTTGCTTGCTCAACGATCTTTATACTGTCGGAGTATCTTGACTTCCATTCTTCAATTAAATCAATATCCACTTCCTTGGCTTTTCCAAGCTCATCCCATTGCGAGACTAAACCCGGCATGGTTGCGCCGAGACGATCCATCACATTAACTAGTTCAGACTTTGCAGCGTAAACCTCTTTGTCCGATCTTGCATTGTCATCAACGATTGCTTTTAACTCATCGTATCTGCTAACCAATTCTGCCGTCTGCCGATTCTGTTGCATGGTTTCGGCACTCACTTCACTCTGTTTGCCTTTGTAATACGCCCAAGCAGTTGTAGCAACCCCAATCGCAAGCGCGATCCCTGTTAAAGCAGCTCCTAAGGGAGTCGCTATGAATGCCTTCTGTGATACGTTAGCAGCATCGGTAGCAACTTTCATGCCAAGCATAGCCTTGGCTGCTCCTGCTACACCTGTCGCCAGCGATACGAGGGTCTGACCAGTCAAAATTCTCGCCCCAGTATTTAGGACTGTAATCGCTCCACCGAGCAAGAGAACGCTAGTCACGGTATTCTTGATCGGTGCCGGGAGGTTGTTAAAGCCATCTAAAAGGATGGTTGCTTGGTGTACGATTAGTTTTAGTCCACCCAACAAACCACTCTCGCCAATAGAAACAATCAGTTCATCCCATGAAGCACGGAGTTGCTCGGATTGTTTAGTTAATGTACCCATTGTCAGCGTGTTTTCTCGCTGCGCTGATCCGAAAGACTCCTCAGATACTTTGGCTACATCTACTACTTTGCTGTAATTGTTCATCAATGCAATAAAACGGGATGCTTGATCTCCGCGGGCGATTGCCTGCGTAACTTCATTGCGTTCCACATCCGAGAGATTGTCCCATTGTGCCGCTATTTTGCTGAGCAGTTCCGGGAAGTCCATCATTTCTCCATCAGCTTGTTTCATTACGCCTACATACTTCTCCAATTTGTCGATTGCAATTGGTCTGCTTGCATAACTGATAAAAGATTTGATAGCATTACCGGCAACCGCGCCGCTAAATCCAGCTTGGTTAAGAACAGTTAGGTAACCAATGAGCTCATCAATATCAACACCGGCATTCTTGGCTGTCGCGCCTACTCGGTTAATACCTTCTAGCAACTTTTTAGAGGTAGTCGGGAAATTATTGGAGACTTCATTGAGCCGATCAAGGAGACGTTCTGCATCTTCTGCGGCCATACCATAGTTGAGAATCGCCCCTGTCATTAGCTCCTGTGCCTGGGATGCGCTTTGAAAGGATTGCTCAACATTTTTAGCCATAAGTGCTGTTCTGGCTAATTGTTCCGTCTGCTTTTCATCAAAACCATTCTGAGCAATAAGAGTATACACGCTTGCTACTTCGCGAAGAGCATATCCATACTCCTTTGCGCTGCTTATCATGGAATCCTTCACATAGTCAACGTCTGCCGATGTCCCCATAACACGTTGTACGTTAACCAACTCATATTCAAAGTCTTTAAGAAGGCTAATTGCTTCTGTCGCCCCTCGTGTAAAGGCGTAGTACAAAGTACCAGTCATAGCGAATTGCGCCGCTGTACCCGTAATTCCGTTGATCTGAGACTGGGTTTGCGTCAATGATCTGCGAATGCGCTGTTCTTCTTGTAGAGCCCTCTCTCGGACCTGCGCTTCCTTCCGATCCCTTGACTGCAAAGCGTTAAGCCAGAATTTCTCATAATTTGCTGCGTTCCTTCTTGCCTCGGCATTTTCCTTGGCTGCAAGTTGGGCTGCTTTCTGCTCTTTACTCCGCAGAGCCTTAAGCCAAAAAGCTTCATAATCAGCCGCATGCTTTTTCGCTTGTTGACTTTCCTTCTCAGCCATCTGTGCTAACTTCTGCCGAATAGCTTGTTCCTGCATCAGAACCCGTTCACGAGTCGTGTCCGTTGAGGTTGAGGAAGGGATACCTGAAGTAGTCTTTAACGCGCTCGAAGTTGCTTTATTTTGCAAGATCTCCATGCGCTTCTGGTGTTCTCGTTCTTGCTGCTCTATAGCGTCATACCTCTTGCGTACGATTGCTTCTTGCGCTGCAAGTTTAGCTTCGATCATCTTGTTCCCTTGATCTAACTGACTCTTTTTGGCTTGAATTAACTCTGCTTGTGCCGTCCGTTGCTTGATTAGAGCAGCAGATTCATCCATGATCTTCTTTCTGCGTTCATCCGATGTTAAAGCGAGTTTATTGGATGCCGCAGCCAACGCACTATAATTCTTTGTGGTGACGGAGATTTCAGAGTTTAATATTTTGAATGTCTCAGCGTTTGCTTTAGCCCCCTGGTCAATCGCCTTAAATGCAGGGATCATTTTTGAGGTGTCGAGACTAATACGCGCCCCAACAACATCCCTATTTGTATCTGCCAATGTAATTCACCCCTTGTGTTGGTTCAGGAAAATTTTCCTTACCGCTGGAAATAGGTCTGTATACAGAAAAAGAGGCCCCCGGCATGATGCGGAGACCTCTGTGCAATTCATTAAAGATAGATTCCAAGATCAGAGAGATGAGTAGCCTTCTTTGGTTTCTTTTCGATCTCTCCACCATGAAGGGCAATCTGAAACTCTTGATTTCTCTTTCTAATTCGCTTAAGTGCATATATTTTAGGAAAAGTCATGTTCTCCCATTCGCTGTCCGGTATGCCTAAGGTTACGCACAAAGCCCAAGCATCAAGAAGTGTTTGCTCTCGGACTTCATCCGTCCCTTCGTTTGCGTTATCTTCTTCGGCGTCCTCCGGATCTGGTGGGAATGACTCCTCAAAGAAATCGGGTTATGAGTTTTTCCAACTCCTCAATTCCTTGCTCATCTACCCGTTCGTAATCTTCTTCAGACAATCCGCCATCGAGGACGATATCGAACGCCTGCCGGTACGCCGCCTCCACTGCCGGCCAATCCAGCACAGAATCAGATTCACTTGAAGTCCATTTCTCACGGCCAATGGATTCGGAGAATTTATACGGAGCATCCTTCATGATTACTCGAACACGTTTGATCATTCCAATGGTTCCAATTTTAATGTTCTTGATCAGTGCAGGATGTTCTTTCGTTGCTGCCGCAAGTGTTACTTCAGATCCGATATTTAATGTCTCGTTAATTTGTGTCTCCAACGTGCATTCCTCCTCAAATAGATAAATCCCCCACTATAGCAGCGAGGGATCTCTTGATGTTGGTATATAGGTTAGTCCACGAAAATAATCGTTGCTGCAATGCCTTCGGGATTGTCTGGAGTAACGTCCGCTTCCAAGACCTCTAAGTTAAGCGTGCTTGTACTTGGCGTCTTCCGCGCAGCGCCGACATTCAGCGTACCTCCGCCCACAGCTTTGTGAACTGTTAATTGTACTTGCACTGGCTGCCCTGTGCGATCATTGATCAGTTCAAACCTGTGAACGAATTTGAATGGTTTCGGTCGCCGCGTGCCTTTGAAGTTGCTTGATGTTCCTTGCTTGGACCATTTATAGGTCACAATCACATTCTTGTTTAAATTCCCAGCCGCCGATGTGATAACGCCACTTGCCGAGATTGAATACTGCTCAATGGTTGGTGCTGACGCTACTCTCTCAAGCTTGGTCAGTCCACCATCAATCGCTTTAAGATAAACTTCATCGCTTGCCGCGACAAATGTGCCTCCGAACGCTTCGATTCCTGTAATGGCATAACCCGTTGCACTAAGAATACCTTCTTCGTTCTCATCGATCTCAACAGGGCCAGTCTTCGTCTCAGCTCCTTGCGAAATCTCAGCAATGACAGCAGAGTAACGCGGCAATTCGATTGTGAGAACGTCCTGAAGGTCTTGTGCGGTCAAGTGAAAAGCATAGCCGGATTGTCCTCCGAAGACTTTAGTCCAAGAGAACTGAGGTGCAAACATGACGCTGTTAATTTTTTCATCGATATATCTGAGTGTTCCGTCCAGCTCTCTCATCCAGATCTTGCCGACTCCATCAAATACTAATGGTTCTTGCATTCGATTATCCCTCCCTGGGTAATAAAAAAGGAACTGATCAGGTTATTTGATCAGTTCCCATAAACGCAAATCAATTTCAGCAATGCGTTTGTATTCATCTGTTTTTTCGTAACCTTCAACCGGCTTTGAGCCTCGTTCCATCAATCCCAACTTCTTAGCCAGTGAAACTTTTTCTTTCACCAGCTTCTCGACTTCACTGGGCTCTTTCTTGAGTTCGGGTTTATCCGTCATCAGTTCACCTCATTCCTCATACCTCTTTACTTATACTTTAAATTGCCGTTTGTCCTGCTGTACTGCTTAATTCATACGGATATAGTCGATATCATAGATGCCTTTATAGCCCTTTACTCCGCTGATTCCTGTTGCGAAGTCTCCGTCATACACAAGATCGCAAAGAAACGAATGAAATTTAGGCTGAACTACCCGCTTGTCATGAAAAAGTTTGAAGGAACTCTCAAACAGAAGCTTTGCCTCGTAACCTGTCTTGCCATAGAAATCCAGACAAAACTTCCCCTTAAAAACAAGGTGATTTCGGCTATATTGCCCTGGCATGATGTATTGGCAGATATGAGGTACTGTATCTTTTGATACCACAATCTCAGGCTCTACGCCCTTCGTGAAGCGCTTGACCATGTCGGTAGATACTGCGGCAGGTGTAAGGCCCAATAACGCCATAAACGCAGCGTCAGCCTTATGTGTGTTCTGTATAGCGTCAATCAGTTGTAAGCTCATTGCTTGTCCTCCAGAAAGTACCGATGATACGGGAAGTTCTCAATCACTTCAGCGATGCCTTGAAGGATTCGGTTGCGGTTGGAGTGGATAGCGATACGCAGGAAATAAGTCGGCGGTGTCGGCTTGAACTTTGGATCAATATCTCCCCGCTCTGCCAATTCCTCCAGGTCCACTCCAGCATATCCACCACCTGAGAAACGCATTGTGCCATCAATGCTCTTGTAGTTCCCTTGGCCGCGCCCGACAACAACCTTGCTGCTCCGTGATCTTAGCCGATTCCACGCATCGGAGTTCATGTAGGTAACCAAACCCGGGTTCTGACTGCTATCAGCCATCAGCGATCCTTTACCAAACTGCTCAAGCCAGGCCTGCCAGTAATCTGCGGTGATGTCTCCTGAGATCATGTGGTTAGCCAGTACAAACATTTCCATTTGTAGTTTATCTCTCACTGCTGGATAGTACCGTATACCGCCCTTGGCTGTCATAAGTACCAGCTTTGTGAGTCCGGTGATTTCAACCGCCAGTTTGTTCTCCAGGTCGCGTTGGATTCTCGGAATGTCATATCCAGTAATCATCGTACACTGTCCGATAACTGCACATGCAGGAGATTGGGGTACTTAACAACATCGACGGCATCCACCTGATAAGCTTTACCGTGGAGTATAACTTGATCAGGATGAATGGCGTCTTGTGGGTCTTTTATGTCAACCGTTGTTTGTAACTGCAACGTGTATGTTGTGGAGGGCAGTAAGCCTGGATCGTCCTGGCGTAGCCGCGCTGTGACGTATTGAGCAAAAGTGACAACGCCTTCAGCAATAGTCTGATATTCCTCATCGCCGATAGGGTTGTCATTTTCATCATATTGCTGCGAGTACCGCTGCACTTTGACGATCATGTTTGTCTTTACCAACCCGCAGTATTTATCACGGTCCGGTGTTGTACGCAACGAACAGACAAGAAACGTTTCTTCTGTCTCAATCAAAGCGCCTGGAAACACTGACGATTCTGGTGAAAAACGTCCGATATAGTCAGATTCCCTCCCAAACTGGGATGATCCGCTTGCTCCGCGAGACAATATAACCGCCTCCGGAACTCCATCCACTGTACAGGGCGTGTGCCGGTGCGCGAATTCATGAAACATCCTTCTCACCTACCTGAAGGAACGATGCTGATACTCAGACAGCAGATCCGCTATCTCAGGAGTGATCATATCGTTCCCGAAGTATTCGATTGTGGAGTCTACGTCTTTTCTCATTTTGACATTTGAGTTTGCGCTACCGGAAAGCTGAGCAATTAGCAACCCACAAGCCACCTTCACTTTATCGGGGATGGGGTCCCAGCCGCTGGTGTAGGTAACCTCTAGCTCAGCATATGGCGCTCCAAATGGCGAACCTCCACAAAACACCGCACCGATTTCTTTATCCACGTCCAAGACGCTTAGGTCTGCATCCGCAAAGCCAGGAGCACCGAAGAAGTTATCTCCAGTTATTCCGTATGCTGCTCTACCTTTGACCTCTGTGACGTCCTTGACAGGGTAGTAGGACAGGTGTCCCCGTTGATCTGTCAACGGTATACGTTCTGTGTAGGTTGTAACGCCGATCTCACGCTTACAGCGCCCGTCAATGATGGCAGACGCTCTAATGATCGATGAGATGCTTAGCGCTACTCCTGCGGGCACGTAGTCAGTGTCGGCCATGGTCAGGTATTGACTCATTCGATATAACCCATATCTTCAAGTTCCGCAGCGATATCATCCTGTACATCAGCTTTTCCGTCCACAAAGTTAACAATCTTAGATCCAATGAAAAGAGTATGCGGACCGATCTTCTGGCTATCAGTCCCCTTGAGAACAACGCCCCTGAAGTTTATCACCTCTTTCTGAGAATCATTTTTCTCAGGTGCTCCAGAACCTTCATCATCATCCTTAATTTCTGGCATTGAACCTTCGCCGGGTTTGACTCCTTCGGATTGGCCTTCACCTGCGGTTTCTTCTTTCTTTTTCATGTCTTCGCCTCCTTATGTTCGCAGGGCGACTGCTGCCGCCCTGCGTTTGTTTACTAAGCTACTGCTGTGATTGTAGGGCGTTCAATTGTGCCATATGCATGAGCATAGCCCGGGCCCTTTGCAACTGGCGCACCGTATTTGATAGCAACGTATTTTTCCTGAAGATCAGTAACAGTTCCCATCTGGAACAAGTAGATGCCCTTTTCGCCTACATAGTGGTACTCAATCATCGACTCAGTGACAATTGCAATTCCGTAGTCGGTGTTAGCTGAAGTTGTTGCATTTACTGCGGACGGCATGAATGGCTCAGGAATGATTGGCAATAGCCCCGCTGCAGTCATTACAGCCAATACTTCCAGGCCGGCAACAGTTGTCTTTTTAAGATTACTGATTTGTGTGCTGTTATTACCCAAAAGGCGCTCTTCTTCTTCCAGATAGTGGTGAGCAATTGGATGAATATAGATTGCCGATGGCAACAATTCATAGAGCTCACTGGCGATCATCGCCGCAACCTTAGCGCGGATAGCCGAAACAATTGATCCAGCAGCACCAACAGTAAATGTGTTTGTGATCTGCTTAGGAATGCCCATGTATTGAAGTGTCGTCGGTACCGCGAGAGAGGTATCAGTCCCTCTCCACAACATACGGCCATGATGCAAGGCTACACCGTTAATCATGTCGTTTAAATCCTTGGCTTTCAACTCTGGGAAATTGGCTTGTTGTTGCCCCAGGATGACATCGTAGTGACCAAAGTTCACTTGGTTTGTGCTGGCCTTGATCTTCAATCCGTGAGGTGTGCGCGGATTACTGGTTGCAGTCGCGGAAGGGTTTCGAGGATCTACCGATGCCCCGCCGTTGATTGTATTTTGTTCGTAATACGTGGAAATGTCTCCGGTTGCCGGTACATACTGCATGCGACCATCCAATACTGACGTACGACGAAGAGCGTCTGTAATCTCGCGTTGGAAATCATCAACGATAATCGCGCCTGGTCCTTGGAACTGTGTTGCTGCTGCTACGTCAATGGAATGCGCTTGGCCTACTCTGCTGTTCATTAATTACACACTCTCCTTTTCAAACTGCGCTTTGGCTTGGAATTTAAGTCTCATAGACTCGGAAGACGGAAGGTTTAGGGCATCAACGGAAGCGCAGAACGTCTTGTAGTCTGTCGCGCCACTTTCTTCTGTCTTTCCGTATTTGGAAAGCAGATTAGCAGCAGAAACAGTCTTACGTTCTGGTTCTGGAGGTGTTGCAGTTGTCTTGCCAGCCTTCAAATCAGCAAGTTCTTTTTCGAGCGCTGTTGTTTTGTCCTGTGCGGCTTTGAGATCTGCTGCCGCTTGTTCTTCGGCAGTCTTTTGTTCAGCCTCTTCCTTGGCTGCTTTCATATTTGTGAGATCTGACTTGATTGAGCCAACCTCTGTAACCACGCTTTGTACACTAGCCGTGATGGTGGTCATACCATCTTGAATAGCTTTCATCGCATCCTGCATTGCCTTGATTTCTTCTGGAGTCATTTTGACATCCTCCTTTGGTTTGTTGTTCTTAGCCGCAAAGCTAGTTGTTTTATAGGCAGCAGCATCGGCGAAAAGGATTGCAGCGCCGGTACCGCAGAATTCAATCACATCTAGTACATTTTCCATATCCGTTGCGTCTTGTACTGTGGCTTCCATTTCCAGCGAAGCTCCGAATTGATACTCGCCCCAGTTGTATTCAGCAGCTAGGCCGTTGTAGTAACGGATAGTCGCAACGACATCTGGGAAATCCTTGCCGTAAATGTAGCCGTCCACCCAGACGCAGCCATCCATGGAACGGTAAGCCTTATCGATCACAGCCACCTTGAAACGCGGTTCATGGTCTGCCATCCCTGCGGCGTAATCGATGTTAAGCGCCATTCCCACGAATGTTTGAAGATACTGATCGCAGACACTTGAAGAAATGCGGATCAGTTTACCACCTGCCCCTGAAGGCGAACCGTCACTCGGCTGATCGACCATGAATAACACGCATTTGAACGGCACCTTATTGGGGTGACTCCCAGCGTCAGAGAGTTTAAAGTCCTGAACGCGCATTTTTGAATTGCTCATTTTCAACGTCTTAAGCATTTTTGGTTCTCACCTCCCTTCAGGGCAAAATAAAAACACCGTTACGTTTCCTCGGTGTTTGGGTCTTCCTTATTCGGTTCGGCTTCAGTTGGATCTGGCGGCGCTTTAGCAGCTGCTAATTCTTCCTGGGTCTTATTTATATCAACAACCGTGTTTTTACTTGGTTGTAGTAGCACCTCTCCGTGTTGGTTAGGCAGGGCTTTCTTCCCTTGCTTGTCTCTTACTTCATCCGGCGTCCATGTTCTCCTGTCCAAGTATATTGCGTCAATGTCAGCCTGGGTCTTCAAGTCCTTCAGGGATGTGGCATAAAGGAACTTGAATTCGATCACGCCGCCCATTTTAAAGATGCCATCAATGATGTGATTGTTAATGTGTTCAACGATGTTCTCGGCAATAGATTGTACTGTGGCCTCCGTGTCCTCGTCTTCACTTTCTGCCGTAGTCCGGTTTACATCCTTTGTCTGTCCCAGCTTTTTCGGAGATACACCGAAGGATATTGCAATGATCTCGATGAGAAATCGCTGCCACTCAAGGAAGAGTGCCTTATCATCAGTAGCTCCTAAATCCAACACGCTCGGGTTCTCTCCACCGATGATCGGGAATTTCCCTTGTCCCTGAACTTCAGAGTCCCAGAATGATCGAAAGGCGGTCACGGCCTTCGAGTCAGCCGTCTTCCCAAGATTTAATAACTTTCGAAGAAATGTGCCTTTGGTTTGATTCCCCGCTGACTTATGAGCGTCAATGAAGTTATTCGCCGATTCCCATACCGTTTCAAGTGGAGAAAGTCCGAATGGAGTGTTAGTTCTTGGATTCATTCGGATATACATCAATTCCGAAGCCGTGAGGTGTACATATTTCCCGTTAACTCGTTGGGCGAAGCGATAAGAATCAGACTTTCCATCCCAATCTGGATGAAGGTCTATCGAAAAGGAGTCTACTGGATACATCCTGAACGGTCTCAACGGATCACCAGCCTTGAGCATTTCTGAACTTCCAGCGCTACATACAAGCATATCCTCGACAATCTGCTCAAGCCAAGACCTGAACGAATCTGATGGGTTCGGCTTTAGTAGAGATCTCTCAATGATCTTGCAAAGTTCTTGATACTTTTCAGCATCGTTCTCATCGATGGCAGCCACTGACCAATTAAGTTTTGTTATGCCATCCTTCACGACATTGATCGCTCTACGAGGTATAGGTGATTCGCTCAAAGTTCTAAGATTTGTCGGCGTTCGCTTTGGAATAGGTTGTTTATTCCCGCTCCGGCCCCACCATCCCCACGATTGCGGATAGGGGTCTGTCTGTCGTTCTGGCTCATTCTTAGTTCTGCCTGCCGCAAGCCAATCAATGATGATCTGTCTTACACCCAAGGTGTTACCTCCTTTCCTTGCAGACTTCTATGAATTAAGGATATCACCCGTTTAGTTCAGCGCCGCTACGGATTTTGGCTAGGACGCATGCATAAGCATCTACGTAACACACGGCCATGAGACATTCAGGCGGGAGACTATCAAAATCGCCTTTCGCGTAAACTTCTTCTAAGACAAGATTGTATTTACGGAACGCCGCTTCCCTCTTCTCCCGCCATTGATTGATAGCGAATTGAACAAACTCAACAGTTTCATTCATTGCTTTCACCTCATTAATTAATGTAGATACACTCAAAACTCTTCTTCAATTCAGGAACAATTTCAAACGGAACACCGAAATATTTCGCAACCTGTCGATCAGACACTGACAGTGAATCTTCAGGTGACAAATGTTCTTTGAGTTGCTCGAAGAATTCCGGATGCATTTTAATTTTCTTCAAGAGTTGAGGACGAAGTTTCTTTTTGGGCATAGCATTAAAGCTGTCTCGCCAATTGATTAAATTTTGAATCGGGTCTGCGATACAATCCAACCGAAGCTGATCTTTCTCGTTTATGCGATTCATAGTTATCATTCCTCCAGACATAAAAATAGAAGGCAGGAAAAGTTTCCTGACCTTCTGTATTTGTTCATACTGCTATTGATTAATGATATCGTTAGTTCGTTTCTGCTCCACTACGGATTTATGGTTTTAAAGTTAACGGCAACGGCCTTCTTCCTCCCTCAATAAAAGTAATCTCAAAATAATGATCTTCTAGAGGGGAGAATGTTCCACTCTTCAAAGCAAAATCCTTTAAATATCTATTACAACTAGCTTCCCAAGCCATAAGCTCAACCTTGAATCCAGCTTTGAATGCTCTTTCTAAATCAGCTAAAAATCCTTCTCCGAGGACTCCTCTTGCCCCATCACCAGTCAGGATAACAAATGTATCACCAGAACCAAGGTTATCCATCATAGTCCTAAGCATCGAAGCCTGGATAGAAACGTCATTTGCATTTTCTTTGTTGTCCGAAGTTCGTTTTAACAATTCAACTTCTATACCTTGAGCTTTAATATGTTCCCATAATTCGTCTCCTTTTGGCGGAACACTGCCAGCCAAATACAATTTCCCTGATGTTCGACCGTTTAAAGCCAATTGTAATAGACCTTTAAAATACGTCCTAAACAACTTGGTGTTTACTTCTGGTTCCATCACTTTAACAATCTGATTCAGTCCAACATAATGTATGTTGCTGTTATCCCAAAAAATATGAACTTTGCTCATAGTAATCACTCTCCCATTGTCAGAATTCGACAAACAGGTAATGTTTCCCTTTAAAGACATAACGACACTTATTAACCAAATGAAAATCCAGAATCACCCTCACGATCATTATATATCGCGTACCGTTTAGAATCCTGGGTATGGTTATTCTTATCCTCTGGTTCCTCGGTATGCTGTCCGGCTTTCTCCTTCCACTTATAATTTTCAGTTTCTTTGATCTCATTCTTACACTCCCGATTCACATAGATGTTTGGTCGGCCTGTGCCTTCCTTCACCTTGTATAGAGTGGCTACCTCTCGTATACCCGGGCCTATGGTGTTGTTAGCCTCTCTCACAGGTAAATCGTAATTCTTGTACGTGCTGATGTATTCCGGCTCGGATGGGTCAGCCCATATCTCATCGAAGCGATACCTTTCGTTCATTTCCTTGTAGCGCTTAACAAGGCAGTCTTCTAATGCCCCGTCATTCCCGACCACAAGTACATTGACATGCTGGGCATACGATTCCTCCACGATGTAATAGTCCTCGCCTATGCAACCTATAGCCAGCAATACGGCCGGATCATTCCATCCATGATCCATGCCGCCTATGAAACGGCTGAAGGTAATGTCCTTTGTGCTGCCGTCTGGATAGGCGACCTCATAAAGGTGAATGCTTTCGTCCAGGCAGCGCATATCTACAACGTGCGTGGTCCGCTTAAATTCGTCATATACCTGCCCGTGGAATACGTTAAACTTCGCTCTGATCTCGCGGTCTACGTACCGTTCTGGGTATGTCTCAATCATTCGCTGAATGTTTCGTTGCAGTTCCGGGATCGGGTTGTCGAGTGAAGTCCAGTAAAAGTTTCGCCACTCTGGGTCGTTGAGGTACTGTTCTTCCTCAAGCCCTGCATCAATGAATTGGCCTCGTAGGACAATATCCTCTGCGAACCAGTTAATGCCTTCAGGGGTTGTCGTCCACACGCTCCAGCCGCCTTTGTCAGCCAGTGCATAGGATAGGTAACCTGTCCATGTCTCGGCCTTCATCTTGCTTGCTTCATCCAGCCATACGCCGTCCAGTCCTTTACCAACGAGCGATTTAGGGTTGTCCGCTGACTTAAATTGAATAAGGACCCATCCCTTTAACCAGACTCGGTTCTTGGATAGGTCCCACGATTCAATCATATCTTCAGGCAATACGTCTGATAGTTCCTCTTGTTGGATTTCAGACATGGCATAGGTTGGTGACACACACCAGTATTCAAGCTTGGGCTTAGGCTTCTTCATCTTCCTTAGGTTCTTGGGGGGCTTGTAGGGCAACCCCTTGCCACGTTCAATATCGGCCAGGATGTTATCGAAGAACTTCCGCGCTCCAACATTCGTCTTCCCGCCACGCCGTCCGCAATTCAGTACGTTATTCCGAGCTTCACTTTCCATGACTTCAATTTGTTTGTCATGCGGCGACCAACCTTCAAACGGATCAAGATCCAGAACGGTTGACATGAGACCACCTCTTCACATTAATCTCGGTAGGCTTATCGTTCTCTCCGTTCTTAAGTTCTTCGATCTGCATTTTGGTCTTCTCTACATCTGCTTTCATCTGTTCAAGCTTCAGGCGGCGCTCATCGTCTTCAGGGGCTATAGCAAGGAACTGTTTGATTGCACCGCGCAGCTCACGCATGATAACAGCTTCCGCTTTGATTGCGGCTGCATACTTGTCCCAGGCGAATTGAATTTCCCATTCAGTCTCTTCTATATCCATATCCTTTGTAGTTGCCAGTTTTGATTTTTTAAGCTCCTTGGTCATATCGTCCTTATCTTGAATAAAGAAAATTCGCTGAGCATATATAATTTTTTGAAATCCCTTAGTGATGTTGTACCAGATCATGTCGATAGGGTCCATCTGCTGGGCCATGTCCAGGATTGCAAGGTATTCAGGATCTTGCGGTTCAAACTTACGGAACATACCGTGAGTGACCGCCTTGTCGTTTCCAGGTGGGCCTCCGGGACCGCCCTTGTTGCCCTTTGCGTTCTTATTGCCCTTCTGTCCACCGCGTCCGCGCTTGTCGGGTAAGTCTTCCCACTTGTCCACGGACTTCCATTTGCGGACGAGACCATAGCTCACGCCTATTTTTTCGGCAATATCCTTCAGCTTCATGGATTTGCCGCTATCAAGCCACATTTTGAGGGCCTTTTTTCGATTATCACTCTTATCTAAGCTCATAATTCACCGCCGTTTTGAGTATTCGAGTTGGAAAGAACGCGGAGAGCCTTCTGACCACTCAGCGTTACACTAACCTTTTTTCACTACATATCCGAATGTTCTGGTGTATCAATCCAGTTTCACCTAGATACTGTTAATTAAATTCTCTTCAATACGTATTGTGTGTAACTGTAAAATGATCGCAAAGGCTTGATCTGATAACACTTCTTGAATATCACCTATTTTGAGTTCATCATGACCCTATTGAAGAGAGTTCACTACAGCTCAAAATCGTCTAAGGCATCGTCTAGGGTATCCTGGTGAATGCCTACATACCTCAAAGTCACGCTTTCCTCGGTGTGGTTGAAAAGGTCCATCAGTAACACGATGTCTTTCTTTTCATTGTAAAAGTTGTACCCGAAGGTTTTTCTCATGGAGTGCGTACCGATATCAGGAAGTCCGAACTCAGCTGCAGCTTCCCGGATGATCTTATAGGCCATGCTGCGAGTGATCGGCTGGGGCTTTCGACTTCCTTTTCGGTTCCTGCTGGGGAATAGCAGGTCTCCATCCCTTTTGTTAGATATATATACATCTAGGTCTTTTCTGAGGGACTTGCGGATCGGAACTTTCTTGACCTTGCCTGTTTTCTGCTCCCGGATTGTGATGTGAGTTCCCTTAACGTCCAGTACAGTGAGAGGAAGGATGTCTGAGATGCGGTAGCCGGTATTGATTCCAATTTGAAATAAAATGTAATTACGATGGCTTTGACTCCTAAGGTATTTCTGAATGGATGATAGTTTCACGGGATCGCGGATCGGCTGGACAAATTTCATTTCACTACCTCCTCTAAAATCTTTACTTTTTCCCATAATTAAATTAAGCTGTATATGTGTGAGATATCACTCACTCCGTTCTTACGCTTTCCGAAAGGAGGTGTTTGACGTGGAAATCAAGATTAATGGCGATGTTATCACTTTGAATAAAGATTTACTTGATGCCTATGAAATTGTATTTACGGTATTAAAAAGTAAATTGACCTTGAAGATATCGCCTAAAAAATGAAATATCACGTTAACGCCAGAACTACACTAAGGGATCGACGATTTAGATCCCGAAGTTCTGGTAATGAATAAATATATGTAAAACACCAAGAATCATTTTGGTGTTTTTTTACATTTTAAAACCATAAAAACAGTCAATGGTGCTTGAGCATAGAACTCTTATCAGGAGTTCCCCTTAGCACTAACCCCTGCAGAAGGCCATCGACTGTTTTTATATGATGTCTGGAACTTATTTGCGCGTCCAGACGGATGCGCTCTCGATCCATATCTTTCGCCGTTGAGATCACGGTTGCCCAGGAGGTGTCGGGTATGAGCTGCGGTGTGATATGCCCGTCACAGATTACCGCAACCAGATATGGAGTAGTACGGAAGCTCTCGCCTCGGTATCTTTATTATATTTGGGGCTTAATGCTACTAAGCTACGGAAATCACGCCTTATTAGGTTAATAGGCAAAAAAATACCGCTCCAGGTATCTACCCTTCGCGGTTAAGTTGTCTTAATCCGATTTCACCTTCTTTATTTCGGCCTCGTCCGTAATCGATCGTTACATAATCCAGCGTACCATTAAATAACAATGTGTTTGCCAGTGAAGCAATGACCTTTCTGCGCTTCTCAGCGAACGTAGTAGCCTCTATGCTGTAGATCCCTTTTTTCCTTTCATGTCTCATATACTCAACTGCGTCTTTGTACCGGAACTTCCTTTCCCCGGTAAACAGCAATTCTACGATCTTGTACTCATGCGGATCAATGATGTTATTTGCTGCATGCATGACTGCTTCTGTCACGAGCTTGTAGAGAAGATAGTTAAGGTGTCTCGTTTCCTTTGCTATGAGAACATTTGCTGGAAGATTTGAGATGTGATCACTTGAATTCAGGCGTTTTACAGCCCCTTCTACACCGGCCATATCATATTCATTCAGGCCGTTTTCAAGCTTCTTTTTTAAAGTGAATTCATAATCATCGACTAATCCCTTGATGGTCCGGTAACTGTTCAGCAGCCACAAGGCTTTTCGGATGTCCTCCTGATCTGCATTTGTGAAGAACTGGACCTGATAGGCTCTCGTAATATCAGCCAAATCATTTTTAGGAGTGAAGTCGTTCTTCGGTGCTGGAATCAACTCAATCATTGACATAACCTCCTTGCGTTTGTCTTACATATTTACGATTAGTATAGAGTGCATTTCATACGGAGTTACTACGGATAATTGCGATTCAGTTATGCCGTAGGCTTCCATGCCCCGGCGCTGGAATTCCTCGAAATCATCATCAAATAGATTGTAGTCGCTGATATCTTCATTTGACATTGCTATTCACTCCCTCATTTTTGTCATACCATCTCGGCTGCCATGCCTTTGCTGCCAGCTCCTGTGGCTTGAGTTGCTTGTGATAGCCCATGTTATACAATGCCACTTTGCCGTATCGATTTACTTTAACCGGGATCATATTGCGCTCCTGGTTGTTGCGTGTGCTATATACTTGCCCATCCTCACTCACAAAGTATCCGGGCCAGCCTGTTATGGGTTTAAGTGGAGGGATCATCGGTTATGACCTCCAGTTTGTCTAAACGGTAATAGTCCGGCGCCTGGCCTTCAAAACGCGCTTTAACTCTGGGGTTCTCCCATACTTCCCCGATCAATCCGGGATGGTCCTTATGCCGTACCTTATCCCACAGTTTGATGTCTGGCTGTACTGGTGGTGTGGGGTCAAACGTGCCTGACTGAATGCGAGCGACAACCCATTCGTATGCTTCATATCTGCCTCGACTGTATGGGGATGTCCGACAATCAAATTATTTCATCTCTGCATTCAAACATTTAAGCAGCTTATCTGCATCAATTAGTTTAGGCATTGTCTGTTTCCTCCCCTGGTTGGTGGTTCTGGATCCTTTAGATCGCCAAACATATCAAGCGTGGTGTTCATCCCATTTAAGTGTCCTTGAATTGAGTCAAAGGATTGTTTCATGCTCTTAAACATTACTGACAATTCCTCGATATCCTCTTGGCTCAACTCTTCGGTGTCTGGCTGTACTGGTGGTGTGGGGTCAAAGGTGCCGTATTCTATCTGTTGCAGCACAACATAAAGCGCCCCGCCTACTGGACCAGGATATTTGTTTTTCATGTCAGTGAGATATGAGATAAGTTTTTCGCTGTCTATCATCTTAGGCATTGTCATCACCCTTTCTTCTTTGTGGGCCATGCGAATATCATCTGGCAGACCAATATACCGAGTGAAAAGCTTGCAAGGGCTAATACGATTGCGTCTCCTTTAGGCATCTGCTTTATCCTCCCCTGGTAGGTTGATATGGGCGTAATGAGTGACTTCCTCTACCATGTTGTTAAGGCTATCGTTTGAATCGTCTCTCCATATCCCTCCATCGTATCTACAAGTCCAAAACAGACCATCCACATCTACCACGAGGAATGTCTTTTCTTCGATTTTTTCTTCAGTCCGTTCAAACGCTAGTCTTTCGTATATTTTCCAAGGTATCATGTGGGTTGTTCCTTTCTTTATGGGGAGCCAGATAACCCCTAAACCATTATCCGGCCCCCGCATTCGCTGGGATTATTCCGCCGGATGGTTGCCTTCGGCCGTAACCTCACCTTTCGCCCATTGAGCAAATGATCTGGGACTCAGTGTAAGTATCCATCCTTTATTTGGACCCGCAATCTGCTTGTATTTGACCCCATCCCGCATTTTCCCATACATCCAGTCCATGTAAGGAGCTCCTGTTTTTAAAACCTCGCGGGCCGAGTATGATCGGTTGCCCGTTTTTCCGTTGTGATAGGTCACGCCAACTTTAATATCTGCTTGTCGCATATCCTCTTATCCCCCTCAATCTATTCCATCAGTTCTTGTGCATACTGAAGTTGTTCGTGCGTGATCTCCACATTCACCGGCTCGTAATATTCGCTTACTGCTTCGAAATCCAGTGACATAAACGGATCGGGACCATACTTCTCAGTAAGCACACGTTTCAGCTCTGTATGCCATTTCTTGTGTTCTTCAAAATCCGCGGCGGTTGGAGCAAGCTTATCTTTGCGCACAATCATATAGGCGTTCTGAATGTCGGCTATGGTAACGTCCAGGTTCTCATCGTCCCAATCTCCAACGTCAGCATTTGCTGCAAGATACCGTTCTGCGTTCGTCTTGTTGCGCATCACCATTACTGAGACTTTATCCATTCTCTTCTCCCCCTTATACCTCTGAATCGTCTTCAAAGCAGCCTTTCACTAAATCATAAAGTCGAATTGCTTCCCAAAATAAATCAGTAGTAATTTTTATAGACAAGAGTGGTTCCCAGCGTGCATCATATATGAACTCAACTCTGGCACTTCCGCCTGTTTCATCGTCAAAAGTGAATTCAAATCCGTTATCAATCTGCTGCAGTTCCCGTTCATCAATGCTGTAGCTATGGCTTAGCGCCGCCTTTACCGCCTGCTTAGCTACATCAGCGGGTGTGCCATTCAACCAAATGATCAATACGTTTTCCATCTGTTAACCCTCCCTTATACCTCTAGTAGTTCTGGATTAGTGTAAACATCACCGATAATCTTCAACTGCCGGTATCCATTCTGCTTGCAGTTATCCCAGTGCCAGAGAGGAAACTCCAGTCCGATGCTCAGTGTGCCGCTGCCGGATATGACCTTCACTCCCCATTGATGATGGCTATCCAACCAAAGGACCTGTAATACTGAAACTCCATCATCAGTGCAAAGGTGTCCGTCATAAATCTCCGTTTCTTCTACATCATCTAACCCGGTGTACTGCATCACATTGAATGCACGCTGCTCCGGCGTACCGGGGAATATCTCCCACGCTGGAAGGTCGAATATGTCTCCCCATTGCAGCATCCGTTTGCCCAATATATCCCACACTCTAAATTTGTACTCTCTGCCCATCGTGTATCCTCTCCCTTTGGGGTCTATGCCCCTAAATTAATCCTTTTTTATCCAGATACATTGCTATAATGCCGGACATATTCGCAACGGATACCTTTATCATCTGTTCCTCTTCTGTCTGCTGCTCCAAATACCGGTTAAGCAACTTACGAAGACTTTCGTTCTCTTCGATTTCTAAATAAGCTGTGAGCAATTCAATCATTTGTGAGAGCACCACTGGTACCTCATAGACTCCTTGCTCGTTTAGCTCCAGGCAATACTTCACCATGCTCTTTAACATGGATTCTTGCATAAATACGGATGCCATGTGTCTTAGCCCCCTTATAAGTTAAGTACCAGACCTGTTACGGCCTCCGCTACGCTGAGCTGATTCAGTCGATATGGAGGCCTGACGGCCGTTATAAGCCCAGTACAGCGAGTAGTGCCGTCTTACATATCGCTTCTGGTGCGGTGTCTGCCTGTTCATTCCACTGCGTGCCACGGTAATCAAGAGCGCAATCCCATTTCTGGTAGAAGCCTACGTTTATCTCCATGCCCATTTCGATGACCTTGTTCAGCACTTCCCATGCTGCGGATATGTCTGTTGAAAATGGTCTATTGTCATTCCATGCTTCTTCCTCGGTCTTGCGCTCTCCAGCATTCCAATAGCCACCATCTACAACCGGATCAAACGATTTGTCCACCAGCATGTAATAGCATCGTTCTGGAACGTCTTTGTCGAAACGGTAGATGCTCCAACCCATTACATGCTCAGCGATCAACTTGTCTAACTCCGGTCCCGGCTCCATCGCCAGTATCTCTTCCCTTGTGAGTGTCATTGGGCCTCCTGCTCTTGGGTGAACCGTATGCGTCTATTGCTTACTACTAAGCGTGATATATGCCGCCTCTGCCCTCTCTCGGGGGCTCGCGGTGAGTAGTTTAATGATCTCAGTCGGTGTCCATGGTGCAAAATCGTCCGCATTAGGATTGGTTACCTTGCTCAAGTTGAGAAGATAATCTACCTGAGATTTTTCTATGGCTGCTGTCTGTACCTCTAGAGAGGCAGCAGGGTCAGAACTCCAGTTAGGTACTGATTTCCATGTGTTTTCTGGCTTGCGGTCATATCTGCCTGTAAAGCCCGGGCCAGTTAACTGATATAGCGGTGCCCCGCCGCCTTCTTTTGCATCGTGGCTCTGTATAACCGTGTACCCCATCAACTCCGCCAGCTTACGGTTAAGCTCGGCGTTGCTCCATTCCTGTACCTGTGTCATGGCTGTGTCTCCCCGGCTTGATTTGTTAACCATTTACCTTTACCGATTCCACATGCGACCTCATAAGACCAGTAGGAAGGGCAGTCTGTTGTATCTGGCTGCATCCGTGTATCTCCAAGACTCTCAGATACGCATGTCGTGGTGTCAGTACGCTCAGGGCTCCACATATTCCAGTAACAATCAGTGCAGGTGCAACATCCATTCCATTCAGGGTCCTGCGTGGCCGCGATTCGAGCAAATACTTCTTCGATACTCTTCATGATTCCTTAGCTCCTTCCCTAATTGATTTCCGGAGTTGTCGGTTCATTTGCAGTAATATGTCCGCGTCCGTCTGTGATTTGATTAGTTCTTGTTGTTGCCGGGCTATGGTCTGTTGTGCCTCTGCCAGTTCCCTGCGCAACAAAGTGAAATTCTCCTCAGTAAATTCAGTTGAATCAAGATTATTGCGTTCATTGCAGAAATCCCGCCAAGCGTATGCATCAGCTTCCCACTCTTCGGTTTCTTTCAGCTGGTTCTCTGCCTCTTCTAGAGCAGCCAGCAAGCCCGTAAGCTCACCCACGGTCATAAATGTAATGTCTTCAGGCGATAATCCCTCGTAACGCCCTTTTAGCTCTTGTATCCGTTCTGGTGTGGGTAAGGAAACTTTTCCTGCTTCATTCATGCCCTAGCCGCCTCTCCCCGGGTTATCACGGTTAAATCCGGACGGAATCCACTTGCAGCGCCATTATCAAATTCAACAGTTCCAGTACAAAGTATCTTTGTAATGACATGCGGTGCCTTGAAGTCGAATCCAGCACTGATACAGCCGCTTCCCAGGCGCGTTATCATCACGGTGTCCCCTACGTTCGCGCCTATGCGTTCCACCTCTTCAGCGATCTCCTGAGCGTTGTAATGCGCTTCGTCAATCTGATTGGTCAGCAGCCGGTATACAGTTCCTTCTGGGGTCTTGACCTGATACAAGTCAGGTCTGCCGCCCTGGTGGTAGATGTCGTAATAGATGATGCCGCCTTCAAGTTCTTGCCCGCAGCATGGGTGATTTGGATCAATGATTTTAACCTTCATTGCTTATCAGCTCCTTTATAGGGGCGATTACGCCCCTCTTATTTATGAGAACGATGCTTCTGGTTCTTTGTCAGGTTTAATTTCATCGCCTTCAGAATCAGAATCAAGAATTAGCTTCGTTCCATTTTGGTTGAGTTTCATCAGGAAAATTGAGAACTCATCCAAGTGTCTTAGGGAACTTATGTCTTGAATAGAATGGCGGTCGATTGTCCATTCGCCTTTATCGTATTTAGGCCATGTGTGGATTCCGATTTCAACGTTCATTTTCTCGTCATGCTCGCATTCAAATACTAATACCGCATGCTTCACACTGCTCCAAGACCGCTCTTCGTTGTATTCAACTTCAAAACGCACATCCACATATTCGTAATAAGGTCCTTCGTCGTAGCAAACCTCAAGACCATCTGTTTCAACGTTTTCTTTTACATATTTCATCCAACGATCAAACAATTCAGTTACTTTAATAGTTTTCATTTCATCTGGAATCATCAGATTTTTGAAGTTTTCCAGCATCTTTTTGTTATCTAGCGCCGTATTCTTCAACACATCTACGAGTACCGAATCCAGTTTCACGATGTATTCTGAATAGTCATAGGACTCAAGATAAGGGATCATCACGGACTTAACCTTGTCTTCAATAACTTTTGTTACATCACCATAAGATCTGAACATACTTTCCAAAGCGTTCACTACGCCTTTTTCGAGTTGCTCTCCAATAAGTTTCTCAATGGTTCCATCTTCGAGTTTTTTAGCGATAACGTCCTTAATGCTATTTTCCAACGACATATAATTCGCTCCTTTTTATTATGATTTAACGTTGTTATCCGAACTTGATCGACCTATCACTGGGCAATTTGAATGTATTTCAGCGCAATCCTATTTTTGTATTGGCCTATGGTATTCGCTGATACCCCAACCGCTTTCCCGATCTCACGATGCAAGTAACCACTCATCATCATTCTTACGGTCTCTTGCTCCACCGGAGTCAAAGCACATATGAACTGATCAACCACAAACTCCGTATCGTCTTCTTCAGCTGCGATCGTTTCGGCTAAACCAAGCTCAGTTCCATCCTTGAATTTGATCATGCGGTCTAATCTTGTGATTGATTTCGGCTGCAACCCTGAATGAAATGGGATGTGAATCAACTGCGCTCTAGTCTCCAAGTACCTAAGGATAAAGCCTTTTATATATGGATATGCAAACGTGGAAAACTTCTTGGCTGATGTTTTGCCGGGGTCGAATCTGTCATAAGCAATTAATAAACCAATGGTTCCCTCGCTGACCAGATCGTCCGGATCAATGCCATGGAATCTCAAATGTCCGAATTTCTTCGCAACCTCATGAACCATTTTATAGTGATTCTGGTAGCACTCCTCTTTTGTACCTAGCTGAGGGTGACTATCCCTTATCCGTTTTGTTGGAAGCTTCTTCAATGTCGTTCCTCCTTAATCCTCGAACCGCTCACCATAACTGTAGACTGGTGCTGGCTCTGCTGCTCTACCCAACGCATCTGCCATCATGCTGGCGAATATCGCCATATCCTTATCTTCAAAGGATTGCAGCAAGCGTAATTCCTTAGCCTTGAGACTTCGTCCTGCTGCGGCTGAGAGCAAATCGATAACCGGTTTGATTTGGTTCTGGCGTTCTTGTTTTTCTCGTTCCTTATTGGACTGGATCGCCAGTTTCCGGTTATGTTCATCCCAATCTTGCTCATCGAAGTAAAAGTAATCGCCATATTTTTCGCGATAAATTGAAATCCAGAATTGAAGTAGTTCATCGGTCGTTTGGATCTTATCGTGGCAGGGCCAGCAGACCCTTAAGGCGTTGCTCTTAACGCCCCGTCCCTTCCGCCCTCTCGGCCAGACATGGTGCGTAGTGGTGGATGGTGCAATCTTGCAGCAGGGGCATAATTCACCTTGTTCGGCTATAACTTCTGCAAGGACATCTTTATCAAAGTCGCACCGATCTTTTGAGCTCTGTCCTGGTTTGTGATGAGCAAGGAGATCTTTCTTCCATTCCGGGACTTCCTTCTTCGCCTTCGGTTTTTTAGATCCTAAACTGTTATAAGTCTTTTTCTCCTTAACCTGCTTTTCAGGTTTCCAGAATGTTTTGTGCTCTCCCATGCTCTTTTACACCTCCTATATTTCTATTTTAGGGCTATAACAATGCTGTTCCGCCGCGCCGTTACTGCGGTTTTACGAGATCCGTTCCAAATAACCGGCTTGTTCGAGCGTTAAGTAATGACGGTCGCGCTCGGCTGCGGTAAAGTGAATCGGCAATACGGTATGTGCTGCATAGAATGCAATTGCTTCTTTGATCTCCTGCGTCTCATTGTCCAGTTCAGCAAGGTTAATTGTTTTCTTAGGCATAGGACCCTCCTTTCACATGGTCAGGAAATTTTTCCTGAAGTATATAGTTTCTCTGGCAAGTCAATGAACTTGTGATCAAACGTCACGCCCTTATCAATCCAAATATACAATCGCCCCTTCCCTGCCTCTTCGAACGCCTTTGTGTGCACTAGCCCAATGGGGTATGTGTATTTAGGTTGTATTTCTTCTTTAACATAGGCTTCAAGTCGAGCGATTAAATCCATAGCTATCCCTCCTACACATGATTACTTAATTTCGTTATGTCGTATTTATATATTCATTATAATTCCGTTATTTCGTATCGTCAATATAATAATTACGAAATTGCGGAATTATAGTTCTTGTGATAGAATCTACTCATTGGAGGTGGAAGAACGCATGGTTTCAATAATTCTTAATGTTCAAACGCTCATTGATGAACGGGGTTGGACTCAAAAGCAACTGGCTGAAAAAACAGGTATTCGTAGGGCTGCTGTAAGCGAAATTTGCAATAACATGCGAACCTCAATTAACCGTGAACATCTTGAGAAAATAGCTGAGGTTCTTGAATTGAAGGATATCAAAGAATTGATAGAGTTAAGGGTGGAGCAAGAGGAATAAATCCTCTATGCTCCTTTTGTTTTTCTGACTGGTGCATTATGTGGTTTGCTGTTATGATCCCAAAATGTATCTTGTGGTAGCTCGCGGTATTTCTGCAGTTCTTCATCAGATAGATAATAGCGTTCGTATGTGCCATATGGACCTCTGACCGTTTCAACTTCGCCAGGACCTAACACTTTCGGTTCTTCCATAACTACTCCTTACTTTCTGGTAGAACCAATATGTCATCGACTATTTCGAATTGAAGTTGATTTGGATCTTGCTTCATTCCCCAGTGACCATTCTCTTTCAAAATATCCACCACCCTTTGTACATAGGATTCATCAGTGCTTATTACGAGATGTGCTTGTTCAGCTACCTTGCCATCAAGTTTCCGAAGTCTACCGACTTTCCAGAGTAGTCTAGATAGGTCACTCTTTTCTCCTTCGTCCAGATATTCCTCGATATCAGCATTTTTAATGACAGTAAACTTCATTTCCATTCCGGAGAGCTCAGTCATTTTAAACTTCCTTTCACGTTAAATTTCTGTTCGATAAGGTTGTATAATGTACTTGCTGCTCTCACTTTCTTCGCCTCGGAATGTTACAGCTGTCATCTTCCCGGAATACTCAATCGTTACAACATCCGAGTCTATGGCTTTTAGGAGATCAAAAATGTATTTGGCATTTAATGAAACTGTGAACGGTTCTCCCTTCAGTGATAGAAGTTGAAGATCCCTTTTGGCTTTCCCCATGCCTTTGCCGTTACCTCGAATAGTCAGTTCTGTTTTTGAAGCAGTTAACCGAACCTGATTCTTTTTTTCTTCCTTTGCCAGGGTGTAAATCAGATCTAAAGATTTTGAAAATTCCTTTTTATTCACTTCGATCGTTGATACAGTTTCAACCTTTGATAGCATCCTTTCAATGTCGGGAAACCTTCCTTCGAGCACTCTTGAGTAAAAAGTGAAGCGATCTGTCTTGATGAAGACAACAAACACCTCGCCTGACTGTAGCTTCGAAAAGCCGAATTGAATCTCATCTTTGTCATATAGGATTTTCTCCAGTTCAGACAGCCCCCGTGCCTCGACGATTGCATCCCCAAAATCCCTTACATCCATTTGCCTCCGCACCGAAGCAACTCTATTTCTGTCTGTAGCCAAGAATTTAATCTGATTATCAGACAAAGAAATGTTTACGCCCGTTATTTCTGGCATCTTCGTTTCTGTTGCAACCGAAAATACTGATTTTTTAATGAATTCCTTCAAGCTCTTGCCAAGCATTATTGTAGTGTCTCCCCAACTTACATCAGGAGGCTTCGGGAATTCTTCGGGGTCGAACCCGGATATCTCGATCTCTTCATTCTTGTTAAGGATTGTGATCTCACAATCCTTTCCAACATCAATTTCTATCTCTCCGGTCAATTTTCTGATTAATTCCAGGGCGATTTTCGGAAGGACAATTGCGCCGGGCCGAATGATTTGAACATGCTCATCTGGGATATAAGCCTGGATCATTGCTCTCTCGCTTGCTCCAGTAACATCTATCCCGTCATTCGTGGTCTGGATCAGGATACCGGACATTATTTCCATGACCGGCTTTGGCGATATGGCCTTGTCAGCGTCTGCTAGCGCCTCTGAAAGCAAGGCACTGTCTACAACTATCTTCATGCGCTTTAACCCTCCCTGCGGCGATTCTTGCCGCCTACATGTAGCACTTCAACAAAAGGTTCAATCCGTTCAAATATACGTTCGACCTTCGTTTCATTTTGACGAGGGTCCATAACTTTGGCATCCTTGACATTTAATAAGTGCTGTTTTAATTCCTTCATGCTCAAATTGGATGTGTAGATTGTCACTAACCTCTCCATACGGCGCTGAAGAATAGGTCCGAGTATTTCATCCCTCGTCCAAATGGTAAGGGCCTCCGCGCCAATATCGTCCAAGATGAGTACAGTCACATTTTGTAGTGCCTCTAGCTTTGAAAGGACGGTTTCTGTTTTTGAACTGATCGCATCCTTCGCCTCAGCCATAAAGTCCGGTACATAGACCATTGCAACATCTACGCCCTGAGAAGCCAGTTCTTGAGCAATCGCTCCAGCTATTTGACTTTTCCCTACTCCGAACTGACCGTAGAGATATATGCCACGTTTACTCTTTCCGGCTTTATAATTCGCACAGAACTCCATGCATTTCGTAATTGCTGCTACTCTGTGCGAGTCAGGTTCTATATCCTCAAATGTTGCATTCACAATATGCTCAGGTATGAAATGGCTTTTGATCTTCTCCGTAACCTTCTGACGTTTCTCGTAGGAGAGAAGCAATGGGCATTTCTGGAGCCTGAAAATCAAGCCTTTGTCGTCCTTTGGATTTTCCTCTACAACGCTGCAGTGACCTATGTGGTCGTTCTGACAGGCTGACAATCCTTTGCATGCCTTGCAGTTATCCGAGACTGCAATATGGCGCGAAATTGATCCGTAATTTGTCGGATGAGTCAGCATGTCGGTTCGCCCAGGAAAATTTTCCTTTATGCGAATCACTTCCGGATGTTCCTCAAGTTTTTTCGTTGCTTGAGCTTGGAATTCTGCGAATCCTTTCGGAATTAATTTCTTAAGTTCATCGCCCATACTTTCCATCAAGCCTCAACTCCACGTTTGGCTTTTAGTTTCTCAAGTGTCTTACGATACTCATCTTGGCTGATTTCAGGAACGCTTTCCTCAAGCACTACTGGATCGGAGGATTTGTCCTCTTGTTTGGCAAGCAGTCCATAAATCGCCCCTTCGCAGTAACTCAGGCTTTTGATTGAGTCTTTTTTATGCTTTGGCTTGAATTTGTCGAATGATTGATTGATACCTTCAAGCGCTATAGTCAGAGGCACTCCATCGGCAATGAGTTCGCTAATGAATGCCTCATCCTTGATGGTAATAATCAGCCCACTGCCTTTTCGATCAAGGTAACGGCTTGTAACTGTATTACGATAATCTAACTCAGCAGCTTTCCGGTTGGAGTCGGCATCCCCGGCAGGAACGGCATCCTGGCTATCTGGTTTGATTTCATTTTGAGATCCTTGATTCATAATTGAGTCCTCCTTTAAACAACAACTATTACTACTGTCTTTAATAATGTTTTTAAAAGAACTGTCTTTAGGGACCTCCTCAGCCTTACAGCCGCAAGGGTTTGAAGCACCTTCAACTTCATGTTTTGTGAAGTTTTCTTCTTCAATAACTTCATGTTTTGTGAAGTCTTGGTTCACGTTTTGTGAAGTTTCATCTTCTTGCTCTAATACTGAAAAGTTCACGTTTTGTGAAGTTTTTCGTTTTATATTCAGATGGATAAGCGCGTTAAATCGCTCCGTTTCCCAGCCCATGACAGGGGTAATCTGCCAAAGATCATAGTCCTTATTTATAGAAAATAGCTTTTCTTCCCTGTCCCAATTGATTACCTTCGCGCTCTCCAGATGCTTGAGCTCGTTTTTAATATGGGTCGCTGGTACTCCACAAATCTCAAAATCTTTTAATTTTGGGATGTACGCTACTTTGAGATTACATCCATAGGACATCCTCCAGATGAATAGCAGGATGTCCTTCTGACGCTTCGTAAAGTTCCGGCGTATCAACTCTTTCCATAAATCATTGGCAAGCCTGACAAAGCCTTTCTCTGGCTGTGTGTCCGCCAATCACCTCACCTCTCCTGCCGAACCAGTTGACCATATAAAAAGGCTGTGATACGATAAATTAAATATATTTTGATTTGCTTTTAAATGGCCGCGTCCCTCAACGTGGTCATTTTTATTTCAATACCTTCGATTAACCCCTCTAATTCTCTCGTTACATCTCTCAGTTGCCCACTTGCTTGATCGATTAAATTAGGAATATCTCCTATGACACCAATGTATTGACGCAAAGATCTAATGCGGATCTCCAAGGTGCGTTTTCGAAAAAGGGCATCTATGATTTCGATTTCAGCCGGATTGAGATCCAACCGAATAAGGTCAACACGAAGCAATCCGTCATTCAGGATATCATGCAAGATTGCCACTGCGTCAAAGTGAGTCTCTGCTTGTTGTGTCATTTCAAACTGTTCGCCTAAGGCGATAACGGGAATACTAAATTCTTGCATCTCTACCCCTCCCTGGTTTGTAAAAATTTCTCCAGGATATTAATTTCCCAATCAATTTCAGCAGATTGCAATCCTCGTCCAACAAAACTTTTCAGTTGATTCATTCTCTTCCATGCGTCATGGCGCTGTTTCAGGCGTTCATCCGTCATCACATGTAGTCCTCCGGTTGAAAATCTTTAATAAATTCAATGGCATCTTCAAAATCGATCCGGCGAATATGGCTGTATTTTGCTACACTGAAGTTCTTTTTTAAGTTACTCCAGATCAAACGGCGATATCTGCCTACCATTTCTTTAAATTTCATATCCGAATCTTTGAACCGGTGCTTTGTGAGTTCATTCGATTTCACCCTCACAGCCGCCTGCACTAAGTCGCATTCGGCATCAATGAGAGTAACGCTGTCACGGACTTCCTGTACCATGATCTGGCATTCTTCAAATTTTTCGTTCACATCCAATTTCATTTCCTGCATGTTCTCGTGCATGGATTTCATTTCTTCAAACATCATCCGAACCGCAGTCCCTTGAGCCTCTGACTGCTTCAACTGATTTTCCAACATAGCGAGCATGTTACCTTGATTCATTAATGACATCAGCTTCTACCACCTTTCTACCGTTTACAGCCGGCCGCATTTGATCAATAAATGTTTGAAGCATGTCCAGGCTTTCATTGAAGCGTTTCTTTTCGCTGTTTGATGCTGAAGCGACTGATCCAAGATTGAGAGTGGTAATAGCTGCTTTTTGAAGGAACTGTTTTACATGAATGCTCATCTGAACTGTATTTGTGTCCGCCTCACAACGTAGTTTTTTCAATTGGGCTGCACGCTGCTGATCATCAAAGTTTTCAGGCTGTTGAAGCTTCAAGGTCTCCAGTTCCTCTTGGATTCTCTTGTAGCCAGCATTCAAATCCTTCACCTTCTGAGTTTCAGCTTCAATTTCTCTCTTCCACTTCGCGTCACGCTCTTTAAGGGCCTTCTGAGCCTCCTTCTCCTTCTGAGCAATAAACACCTCATTCTCTTCTTGCTGGCGCTCTATGGCGGCGTGGACCGCCTCTTCGAGTTGATCAGCAGGTATAGCGTCACTGTACTGCTTTCGAAGGTCCTCTTTCTCCCTCTCGGCAGCTTCAGCTCGTGCATTTGCTTCTGCCGCCTCGCGTTCGGCCAGTTCCATGCGTTCACGGGTTTGAACGAACGCCTTATGAGTGCTAATCATCCCGGCATCGAGCTGTTCAATGATTTCGGTAGTGGCGTTTTCGGCGATAAATTTCGCCTTATCGTAATTCCGTCCACTCCCGAATCCAGCCTGATCAGCAACGATATCTCTGACCTGCCCTTTTTCTCCCTCGGGCAAATTTTCCTTCCCTGGCGCTGTCATTCGCTCTTTGGCCTTGATTCGTTCTAACTCTTCTACCTTTTTGCCATAAGCGATCCGTTCCGAGAAAGTAAAATCCCGGCGATGTTCGTTCTCGCTGATCTCCAGCTGAAGGTGATGAGCGTAATCGCGAACATCCATCACGTTAACCTCTACTTCTTGTCTTCCCAGGTGCTGGTGAGCCCTCAGGCGGCGTTCTCCGGCGATTAACTGATAGTCAGAGGTTATGACAATCGGATTGATCAGACCGTTCTGTTCAATGTCCTGGGCCAGTTCTTCGATGCCTGAAAAGTCCTGCCGGATGCGATCCGTTACTTTGATTTTGTTGATATCAATGAGCAATGTAATTCTCCTTTCTTATAGAACTGACAAGCAGTAATTTTCAACCCGGTTCAGTGTAACTCGATGAGGCTTGACCTCGCGCTGTTGCAACATAGCCTTAAGCTCCAATGTCTTAGCCCGTGCTAGACCAGCTTCACGTAAGGCAATCTTGTCTCCGGCATCCAGCCCGGATGCTATTACTCTTGATAGAGCTTCATAAGCAATTTGTAAATCTTTTTTCAATCGAATTCTCCTTTCAGGAATAAAACTCTATGATGTGGTAAGTATGGTTTGTGGAGGGACAACTAAGAACTGCAACTGGCCCTCTCTTGCTTTGCGATCCAATCAATTAAAGTTGATTTTTGTATCCGACGAACTTTGCGAACTTTAATGCTTGGAATATCCCCTTCTTTACACCAGCGATAAACAGTGTTCCGAGTAACCCCTAAGTAATCTGCCACCTGGTCAGGTGTGCAAATTTCCGGTAAATCTTCAAATCGCATTTCAACACCTCCAAACTCTAATTATTTTTAGAGTTTTGTTCAAAAAAAAGGATATCGCTGAGATTGCATTCTAAATAGTCAACAATTAGTACTAAATGACGCAATCTCATTTCTTCAGGTTTCAGTTCCATTTTGGCATACGTGCTTGGATGAACATTAAGTAGTTCTGCAAGATCTTGTTTACTCTTGAAACGCTTTACCCTCCACTCCCTTAATGTTTTTTTGTTGTCTAGCCCTCCGTTTAAATTGATGTCCGCAACCTTACTTGATTCATTTGCGGTTTCAGTATTTGCATGCATTCTTACTACCTCCCTCCGCTAACCAAATCGTATTCTAAATTTATTTAGATGTCAACGATAAATTACAATACATCTAATAATAATTAGATTTATTGTGGAATAATTAGATTGTACATGGTATGATAAATAAAAAACAATGAGGTATGAAACGTGAAAACAATAGCTTTCGCCACTAATCTAACAAAGTTTAGAGAAGCTCGCGGATTTTCCAAATCAGAATTAGGTCGGAGAATCGGAGTATCCGATGTTTCTATCGGATATTGGGAATCAGGAAAAAGCGAACCTAAAATGGGTTCGGTACAACAACTGGCAGATGCTTTAGGAGTAACTTTGGAGGAGCTTGTTTATGAGTCTTCTGATAAATCTAATGAATTACCAGTAAATGGCGTTAAAGTCAAACCTAAATCTCACCTAATACCTTTGTATGGATCTATTGCCGCTGGATTACCTCTTGAAATGCTACCCGTTGAAGAATACATAGAAATCCCTGAAGAAATCGGGAAAAATCATGCTGATGGATTTCTGCTAAAAGTGAATGGTGATAGCATGAATCGAATTATCCCTAACGGAGCATATGCATTAATTTCACCTAAATCTGTGGAAAACATAAAAAATGGTGATGTGGTTGCCATTCAAGTTAATGGGTATGATGCAACACTAAAAAGATTCTATCGCCTCCAGAATACTGTTGTTCTTGAACCTGATAGCTATAATCCCGATCATGTCGCCCAAAACTTTTCAGGTGCCGAAATGGAGGATTTAAGAATTATAGGAAAAATGGTGTGGTACATGTCCCCACCGAATGCTGATTACTAATTTAAGGAGGGTAAAAATGGCCAAAAAAAAGATACCAGAAGATTGGAAGGAAAAGTATCCCGGGGTACGTGAAAAAAAAGGGATATTCACTTATCGGTACAGCATCCCGACGACTAAAAATGGTAAGCCTAGTAGAAAACAAAAAGAGACACCAGGATTCTCCACCCCCAAAGAGGCATACGACGCTGGAATCTTGATCAAAGCATCGCTTTTAAACAAAACATATTTCGAAAAGACAAAAGCAACACTTGAAGAATACTTACCGATATTTTTAGATTTTTATAGGGATCACAGGAATGTCAAAGAACCTTCTGTGGATCTGCGAAGAAGAAACATCACGAAGATGATTGATCATTTCGGTCCAGACAAGAAGGTAATTGACTTAGATAAGAAAGAGTACCAATCCTTCCTAACTTATTTAAAAAAGGGCGACCCTAAAATAAAAAAGAAAGGTCTTGCTAAAAATACACTAATGACTTTTCATGCATCTGCTTTATTATTTTTTGATCAAGCTATTGAAGATGAAATTATTCAAGTCAATCCAGCAAAAAAAGCCGTTTTTCCATCTTACCTTCAAACAGTGGAAGATATTGAAAATAACGTTGAGCTACCGAAATATATGGAGAAAGAAGAACTGGCGAGGTTTTTAAAGGTTGTCAAAACTTATGGAACTAAGCAAGAGTATAATATGTTTTATTTACTGGCCTATACCGGCTTAAGACTTGGGGAACTACTTGCCCTTGGCAAAGATGACTATAAAAAAGGAGAAAAACTCATTTCCATTACGAAGACCCTCTACTACCGAGGAAGCATATTTAATTACGTCCTCAATACACCCAAAACAAAATCTTCAATTCGTAAAGTTCTTATTTCGAAATCAGTCATTGCTGTTTTAGACGATCATCTCGCATGGCAAAATGAATACAAAATGGAAAATCGAAAAACCTATTATACTCAACGACAATTCCTTTTTGTTAATAATCGTTCTTTACCAGGGCTTCCGGAATCGTTTTTTCATGTCCAAAGTAGAATGAAGTACTTCCTCGAAATAGCAAAACTCATCGATTCTCTCACACCACACTCCTTTAGACACACTCACGCATCTCTGCTGGCAGAAGCGGGCGAAGATTTAGAGGTGATCCAAAAAAGGCTGGGACACAAGAACGACCGGACAACCCGAGATATTTACCTACATGTCACGAAGCGAAGAGAATCAGCAACACCGGATAGATTTGAGTCATTTATGGAGTCTGTGGGTGATGTTGTGGGTAAATAGCAAAAAAACGTTGTTGTTTCGGGGTTTTATCGGCATCATCATCATCCCCATTCCGGCACCGCACATGATCAGCGGAAGAATCAGATCCCGGCTCTGTGTCGTAAGATCCACATGGGAGTATTGGAACAACGCGCCGGAGACCAGGCTGAGACCGCAGACCACAAGCCAGCGCACGCCAATCCGGTCGAACAGGATTCCGGCGATCGGCATCATCAGCCCGGAGGCAATCGCTTGCGGCAGCAGCGTCAGACCGGTGTCGAAAGCGCCGAAGCCGCGGGCCTGCTGCAGAAATTGCGGCAGCAGGAATAACGCGCCGTATAAGCCGAACTGGGCAATCCACTGTACGATAATTCCGGTGGTGAAATCAACAGATTTCAGAATCCGCAGCTCCAGCAGCGGTGTCTTGGAACGCAGCTCTGCAATCACGAAGGCGATCAGAGCAACCGCTCCCAGTCCCAGCCCCAGCAGAGTCTTCTCGGATGTCCAGCTCTGCGCACCCTGGCTGACACCGTAAGTGAGGGAAGCAAAAGCCAACGGACCAAGAACCATCCCGAACTTATCCATGCCGGGCACGCTGTTCTTCGCCGCATTCGGCAACTTGCGCAGTCCAATCAGCACGGCAATGATGCCGATCGGAATATTGATCAGGAAAATCCAGCGCCAGGAATGGTATTCGACCAGCCAGCCGGACAGTACCGGACCAATAGCCGGTGCGAACAGCACCGGAATCCCCATAATGCCCATAACTACGCCAACCTTGCTTTTCGGAGCAAGTCTGTACACGTAGGCCATACCGACAGGGAGTACGCACCCTCCGCCAAGTCCCTGAATTACACGGAATACAATCAGCCATTCGGCACTGCTCGGCGTAGCGCACAGAATGGAGCCTAATGTGAATATGATTACCGCTGTCAAAAAGACCGTTTTGGCCCCGAACCGGTCTGACAGCCAGCCGGACAGCGGAATAACGGAAGCCTGGGCCAGCATATAGCCGGTTACCACCCATTGCAGCGTATGCAGATCGGTCTTGAAATCCACTACCAGCCGGGACAATGCCACATTCATTGCTGTGCTGTCCAGGACAACCATAAATACCCCGGCAATAATCGCCAGCAGCGGAACCAGAATGCCGGACAGCCGGAACTCGGCCTCCTGCTTCAAGGTTTGATCCATGTCTCTTCTCCTCCTGAGCTGTCCGCGCCCAGCATTGACCTGCGGACAGATTTATAGATATAATGAGTGAACGGACAACTGTCCGTAAGTGCAATTCATAGTCTACGGACAATTGTCCGTTGTGTCAATTGATTTATTTGTTTTTCTGTAAATCGCTGATCTGTTTCTGAAAGGGGATCTCATGAAAAAGCCAGACACCGATGCTGCACAGCTCCCGCCGTCAGCTCCGCAAGCCGTAGAATCCGCTCCGCCCGTGTCCGCCGATCCTTATGTGCAGCGGATTCTCGAAGCCGCCCGCCAGTTGTTCACCGAGAGCGGCCTGGAGGCGGTGAACATGTACAGCATTGCGAAGCGGGCGGGGATAGGGCAAGGCTCGCTGTACCGCCGCTTCACGGACAAAGGTGAGATCTGTTCTGCTCTGCTGAAGGGCAGCGCGGACCAGTTCCTCTCCGGTCTGGAGCAGCAGGTCGCTGCCGGCGCCGGTGAAGCTCCGGCCCTGGCCCGGCTGCAGAGCAGCATTGAGCAGATTGCCGATTTCATAGAGCAGTATGCCGAGCTGCTGAATATGATCAAAGCCGAGTTCACCGGCAAGAAGCAGCTTACCCAGTTTGAGCATCCTTTTTTTCAGCGGCTGGGAGTGATGATGACTGAGCTGCTGCAGCGGGCTGCAGACAATGGAGAGATTATTGATATAGATCCGGGCTTCGCAGCTACCGCATTAATCTCAATACTCAGCCCCGATCTGTACTTATATGAACAGAAGCGTAACCATTCCTCCAAGCTGGAAATCTCCCGCGGAATCGTGGCTTTGTTCGTGACAGGCCTCTCCAGACGCTAGAACAGCCTGCTCTTTACAAGAGAGGAATTTATGGTATATTAAGTAGCAATTACGAATTCAATAGCACCTGTTATTTCACTAGGGGAGTCGGCCGACTGAGACGGAGCTTAAGCTCCGGACCCTTGGAACCTGATCTGGATCATACCAGCGGAGGGAAGTGGAGCAGATTGTATCAGTGGCTTCCGCGTCATAGGCCGCAGCTGACTGTACCTTCCGCCCCATTCATCTCCTCCGGGAAATGAATGGGGCTTTTTGATGTTCGTACGGCTGTTAATTGATCCCGGAGGAGGCTTCCAACATAGTCTTATGATTAACCTTACGAATCTGTCCTACGCCTTCGGGTCCGGATCGTCCCGTGCACCGGTATTCTCGGAGCTGTCCATGAATGTTCGCCGGGGGGAATTCATCTCTGTCGTCGGTGCCAGCGGATGCGGCAAAAGCACGTTGTTCAAAATTATCGCCGGCCTGCTTGAGCCTGCCAGCGGCAGCCTTACGCTGAACGGGGTTGAGTCAACATCAGCGGCCCAGAGGCTGGGCCGTGTCGCCTATATGCCGCAGCAGGATCTCCTGCTGCCCTGGAGAACCGTGCTGGATAATTGTCTGCTGCCCTGGGAACTGAAGCGCAGCGTCCCCAAAGCGGACGCCGTTACGCAGATCCGCACCCTGCTGGACCGCTTCGGTCTCACCGAGACCGAAGGTGCTTATCCGCATGAGCTGTCCGGCGGGATGCGCCAGCGGGTGGCCGTCCTCCGCACGGTCGCTGCGGGCAATGAACTTCTGCTGCTCGACGAGCCGTTCGGAGCGCTGGATGCCATTACGAAGCGGGCGCTTCAGATCTGGCTGCTGGAGTTATGGTCGGAGCTGGACAAGACTGTGCTGTTCATCACCCATGACCTGGAGGAGGCACTGCTGCTCAGTGACAGAATCTATCTGATGACCGGCAGTCAGGGCGGCGGGATACAGGAGTTCACTTCCAGACTCCCTCGTCCCCGGCACCACAGTCTGAACTATGAACCGCAGTTTGCTGCCCTGCGTCAGGAATTGGAGCTGAAGTTATATGATAACCGTCTCACCTAGACGGCTGATGCAGGATTACGGCCCGTCTGCCCTGCTGGCGGTGCTGACCCTGGCGGTCTGGGAGACTGTAGCGCGCCTTGGCCTGATTCCTCCATTCATTCTTCCTGCTCCGTCTGCGGTCTGGATGGCCTTGATTGAAGAACGCAGCCTGCTCTTCGGAGTGCATCTGCCTGCGACACTACTGGAGGTGCTCACAGGCTTCGCCCTGTCCGTAGGCTGCGGAAGCCTGCTGGGGACGGGGATGCATCTGTTTAGGCCGCTGGCCAAGGCGCTGTACCCGCTCCTGGTTATCAGCCAGACGATACCGCTAATCGCCCTCTCGCCCCTGTTCATTATGTGGTTCGGCTACACCTTATGGAGCAAGGTGGCTGTTGTTTTCCTGACCGCATTCTTTCCGGTGGTCATCGGCACCTATGACGGGTTGTCCAAGAACACAGACGGCTACCGGGAGCTGCTGCTGACATTCGGCGCGAACCGCTGGCAGATCCTCAGGAAGGTTGGCGTTCCGCTGGCCCTGCCCTCTTTTTTCTCCGGACTGAAGCTGTCGGTTGTATACTGTGTCATCGGTGCAACGATCGGAGAATGGCTCGGGGGCAGCCAGGGGCTGGGCTACTTCAGCCGCAGAATGGCCGGGAATCTGCAGAGCGCCAAGATGTTTGCCGCTGTTGTCTTGTTGTCCGCACTCGGTATCTTATTGTTTCTATCTGTCGCCGGGCTGGAGAAGATTATTCTGAAGAAAAGAGGACGTTATTCATGACTACTATCCGCTATGCACGTAATCTGTACAATAGCATTTCAAGGCCGGCCAAGCTGCTGCTGTCCGCTCTTGTGCTCTGTACCCTGCCGGTCCTGGCAGGCTGCGCCAACAGCAACAGTCCGGGGACTTCCGGCTCCACGGCTGCAACAACTGCGACCTCCGAAGCGGGTGCTGACGGTCCAGCCCATAAGCTGACGATTATGCTCGACTGGTATCCGAACGCTGTCCACTCCTTTTTATACGCAGCTCAGGCTAAAGGATATTTCGCTGAACAAGGTCTTGAGGTGGAGATTCAGATGCCTGCCGATACCAATGATGCGCTGAAGCTTGTCGCTGCCGGGAAGGTGGACCTCGCGCTCAGCTATCAGCCTCAGGTGCTGATGGCACGGGGAGAGAACATTCCGGTCAAATCCATTGCCGCCCTGGTGCGGCATCCGCTGAATCATCTTATGGTAGCCGCTGACAGCGGAATTACCCGTCCGGGAGAGCTGTCAGGCAAGCAAGCCGGATATTCCTCTGTTCCGCTGTATGAAGCCATGCTGAAAGCCATGGTGACAAGTGACGGCGGGGACGCCTCATCCCTGAAGCTGATCGACGTTGGCTTCGAGCTGATTCCCGCGCTCTCCACGGGCCGTGTGGATGCCATAATGGGCGGCTTCATCAACCATGAGCAGCTCCTTCTGGAGCAGGAAGGCCATCCGGTACGCTCCTTCAATCCTGTGGAATACGGGGTTCCCGATTATTATGAGCTGGTGCTGGTCGCCAGTGAACAGGGACTTCAGGATTCGCAGGGGTATTACCAAAAATTCGTGGAAGCCATACGACAAGGCCAGCAGTTCGTAGCCGGGAACCCGGATGAAGCGCTGAAGCTTCTGCTGGAGCATCAGGAGGATACCGCTCCGCTGGATGAAGCGATTGAACAGCGCAGTCTGAAGATCCTGCTGCCGCTGATGGATGCCGGCTCTCAGCCCTTCGGCTATCAGGATGGGGCTACATGGGAGAAAGTAAACCAGTGGCTGGGCGAGAACGGACTGCTGGCGCAGGAAGTGGATATTAAGAACGCTTTTATTAATTTCTAGATTATACCCTCAGGAGGAATTCATATGTCTTATCTATCCAAGGTGCGCCAGGCGAATCCGCTGGTGCATAATATCACGAATATCGTAGTCGCCAACTTCACCGCAAACGGGCTGCTTGCGCTCGGGGCCTCCCCGTTTATGGCCGATGCGCTGGAAGAAGTTGCCGATGTCGCCGCCATGTCCGGGGCTGTCGTGCTGAACATCGGCACGCTGAATGAAGCCGCCATCGCTTCCATGCTCAAAGCCGGGCAGGCCGCGAACCGGCAGGGCGTTCCGTTGGTACTTGATCCCGTCGGGGCAGGCGCCACCGCCTACCGCACGGAGGTTACCGCCAAGCTGCTCGGGGAGCTTCAGCTTACCGCTCTGCGCGGCAATGTAGCTGAGGTTGCTAATGTCGCCGGCGAGCGCTGGGCGAGCAAAGGCGTGGATGCCGGGGCAGGCGAAGGCGATGTAATCGCCCTGGCGAACAAGGCTGCGCGGAAGCTGAACTGTGTGGTCATCATCACCGGCAAGGAAGATATCATTACCGACGGCAAGCGGACCTATATCGCCAGCAACGGCCACCCCATCCTGACCCGGGTCACCGGAACCGGCTGTCTGCTCAGTGCTGTCGTAGGCGCATTTCTTGCGGCCAGCGGCGGGGGCGGCGATGTGCTGGAGGCGGCTGCCGAAGCCCTCTCCTTCTATGGCGTGGCAGCCGAGCTTGCTGCTGAAGCGGCAGAAGACCAAGGGCCCGGCAGCTTCCAGATAGAGTTCCTCAATCAATTGGCCCTGGTGACTCCGGAGCTATACAGCAGCCGGTCCCGGCTGAAGCTGCTCGAATCCTAGACCGCACAATATCCTAGACCGCATATTACAGAAGGAGATTACACGATGACTAGCATACGCAAAGCGTTAACCATTGCCGGCTCCGACAGTGGCGGAGGGGCCGGCATTCAGGCAGACTTGAAAACCTTCCAGGAGCTGGGGGTATATGGCATGTCCGCCCTTACTGCGCTCACCGCACAGAACACGCTCGGTGTTCAAGGGGTCTATCCCATGGAGCCGGAGACAGTCGTAGCCCAGCTCGATTCCATCGGAAGTGATTTACCGCCGGACGCCATCAAGACGGGGATGCTGTTCAGCAGTGACATTATCCGCATAGTTGCCGTCAAAGTGAAGCAATACGGCTGGCAGCAGCGGCTGGTCATCGACCCGGTCATGGTCGCCAAGGGCGGCTCCCAATTGCTATTGCAGGAAGCGGTGCAGGCGCTGATTACAGACCTGCTTCCTCTGGCACTCGCCATCACCCCCAATCTTCCTGAAGCAGAGATGCTTACAGGCATGAAGATTCACGGACGGCAGGACAGAGAACAAGCCGCAAGGCTCCTCCATCAGATGGGAGCGCAGTATATTGTCTTGAAGGGGGGACATGACCCGGAAGGCGATGAGGCTGTGGATCTGCTCTATGACGGACGGGAATTTCAATATATGTCCAGTCCGCGGATTGAGACCAGACATACGCATGGAACCGGCTGTACCTTCTCGGCAGCGGTGACGGCGGGTCTGGCGCTCGGCCGCTCCATGCCGGAAGCGGTCCGTACCGCCAAGGCCTTCATTCAGGCCGCTATCGAGGACAGTCTGAATATTGGGGCCGGGCAGGGGCCGACCAATCATTTTGCTTACCAGAACCGGATGAGATCCAAGGGGGAACTGCTATGAAACGGATCAACAGCGAGGACATGCGCAGACTTCTGAAGCTGTACTTCATAATGGGCAGCGTGAACTGCAAGCTCTCACCGGCTGACACCTTATCGGCTGCTGCGGACGGGGGAATCACTCTGTTCCAATTTCGGGAAAAGGGTCCCGCCGCGCTAACGGGTGCCGCCCTGCTCAAGCTTGGAGGGCAGCTCAGGGAAACCTGCCGGAATTACGGCATCCCGTTCATCGTAAATGATGATCTGGAGCTTGCTGCCGCGCTTGATGCGGACGGGATTCATGTCGGCCAGGATGATCTTCCGGCCCGCTTGATCCGTCAGCGGCTTGGCGAGCATAAGATCATCGGGGTATCCGCCCATAACCTGACGGAAGCACGGCAGGCCATTGCGGACGGGGCAGATTATCTCGGGGTCGGTCCCGTCTATCCCACAACGTCCAAAGCCGATGCCCAAGCTGTCCGGGGAACGGCTGTTATTGAAGAGCTAAGGCACAGCGGGCTTACCATCCCCCTCGTGGGAATCGGCGGAATCACCCTGGAGAATGCCCCGCCAGTGATCCAGGCGGGAGCAGACGGTATCTCCGTGATCTCGGCCATTGCCGGAGCAGAAGATATCAGGGGGACCACGCGGAGATTCGCGCAGTTAGTCACTGCTCCTTCTCCATAATTACGAACAAAGCTGTGGATGGAATGATGCGGATGCTTCATGCCACGCATAGGCAAACGTCTCACTCCATCCGCCTGCTTTTGGGGCGACATAGAGCGTTAACCATGGCGTACGGCCATTGTGTTTGGTTTTTCTGTGAAAATACTTCTGGCACAACCTGCGATAAACGCACGGCCACGAGGCGCTCCCAGTCCAATTGTGTTCGGTTTAATACGAAAATAAAAGTATCGGAAAATGCGCCGCAGACTGGATTTTGACAAAAAAAGACCCACCGCCCCAAAATAACGTTTCGTTTTTTTTGAAAAAGGGGAGACATTGGATAGGATTTAATTGCACGCTATATCCTAACTGCTGGATATATTGCACGTACCGATCCAACGGGTTTTTCTTGGACGTCTCATCGCCTAGTGAGACGTCTATTTCTTGGTATGACCTTTTCTCCCGCATCAGGGCATGGAGGATTCGAATCAGCAAATGTGCGGTGGCGACGTTTGCTTTTTTATCTCCCCGTCTCTTACGAATTCGTCGAAAGAATTGGCCGATCCGGTTCGATGAGCGAGAGTTCGCCCAAGCCGCCTGGCACAAGGCCCCTTTCAGATGCTTGTTCCCTTGCATCGTTTTTGACTTTTTTCGCTTTCCTGCGCTTTCGTTGTTACCCGGACACACCCCCGCCCATGAAGCAAACTGCGCATCACTCGGGAACATTTCCGCGACATGCGGCCCCACTTCTGCAAAGATGGTCACGGCAGATGTCCGCTCAATTCCTGGAATGGAGTCCATTTGTTCAATCCTCTCCAGGTAGGGTTCTGCCTTCGCCTCGATTCGAGCTTCCAGTTCCGTGATCCGTTTCTCCAAATAGACCAAGTGGTCCCAGTGGTCTCGAATCATCTCCCGATGATGACGGCGCAACTTGCCATTGAGCGCGTCTAGTAGCTGCGGAACTTTCTTTTTTAAACGGGTTTTGACCAGGTTTTTAACGGTCACTTCGTCTACGACCTCGCCGTCCATGATCTTCTGGAGCAGGCCCCGTCCCGAAACCCCATATAGATCGGACATAAAGGTGGTTAGCTTGATGTTGGCATCCTGCAGGATTTTGTGGATGCGGTTTTTCTCCGCCGTCACCGCCTGCACCATCTTACTCCGGTAACGGGTCAAATCTCGCAAATCCCGGATGTCCTGTTCTGGCACCATACTGCCTTCAATGAGCCCGCAACGGTGCAATTGCGCTAACCAGCGCGCATCTTGCATGTCACTTTTTCGACCCGGCATATTCTTTACCCGCTGGGCGTTGGCCAAGACAAGATCACAACTGCCCTCTAAGATGTTCCATACCGGTTTCCAAAACACGCCGGTACTCTCCATCACCACCTCCCGGCACCCGTGTTCACTCAGCCAATCTTGCAGGCCTAGCAATTCTCGGGTTGTCGTCCCAAAGGTTTTCAGGTGACATTGTGGTTTCTGTTCGATCGGTCCTTTCAACACGCAGGCCACAACGGTTTCCTGGTGTACGTCTAGACCGGCGCAACACATACGTACAGCATCCATTCCAATCATCCTCCATCGTCAGCTTACAAATCATGCGCTCGAGTGAGTGTAATTTAATACACGTACTTTTTGGGGGGTTACAATAGGCGATGCTCGAAAAGCGCAATAGAACGGTTTTTCGCACGGGGTGTATCCCAGTAACCGCGTCCGCCCTTTGATTTGTATATGTAGTGTTGACGACTACAGCATCTTTTAGAATGGATGCGACGGATGCCACCCACTTATTTTCATTCCTGGGGGTGACAAGGCCTCTGCCTTGTCATGCCTGTTTTTCGATTACATTCGGCTTACGCGGTGCCCCCAGTCCAATTATGTTCGGTTTTCCGTTTACAATTCGGCCTACGCGGCGCACCCGGTCCAATTGTGTTCGGTTTTCCGATTACATTCGGCTTACGCTACCCACCCGGTCTAATTGTGTTCGGTTTTCCGTTAATATTTGTTAAGAGATGAACAGACGACGTTCTGTTTTTAGGCGCGCTGCTCATTTTCATGCTGGAGTTGTGACTTGAAAGACATGTTTGTTTTCGCATACATTCGGTCCATGCACCCCGCGCACGCCCATTGTGTTCGGTTTTTCTCATACATTCCCCCTTTGCCGCCGAGATCAGGAATCCCCTGCTCTGTCCCGGCGCAGCCTTCCCATAACGATCGTATTATAGAATTGTCCGTTGGCCAAACGCTTGTCTCTGCGCAGGACTCCTTCGACCTCGAAGCCCAGCCTCCCGTACAGCTTGATTGCCTTGTCATTGGTCTCCAGTACCTTCAGGCTCAGCTTCTCAAGGCCTATTGCGTCTGCCCAACTGGCTGCCTGCGCAAGCAGGCTCCGGCCCATCCCGTAGCCCCAGAACTCCTGAAGCACGCCCACACCAAATTCAGCCTGGTGCGCCAGTCTGCTAAGTTCATTCCCTTGACATCTGGCGAATCCCGCCAGCCTGCCCTGAACGTCAGCCACCAGGAACAGGTTCCTGCTGCTAACGGTATCCGCCGCTATAAGCGCTGAGAACTCTGCCGGGCCCATCCATCCCTCACCCTGTACCCGGTCCAAATTCTCGGTCTCCCCGTCGACCTGCAGCCTGAGAGCTGACAACTGTTCAGCATCCTGCGCCACTGCGGACCTGATAATATAGCTTAATCCCTTGATTTCATAGGTTTGTGCCTTAATAATCATTTTTTTCTCCTCCTGAATCTTTGGCTGGCCTAGTTAGCCTCACGCATTTCAGCTTACACTTGCTTATCCAGCTTAGCATTTACATTTGGAAAATCCAGGGGTATAATTCCCCTGTCTGATTCAGGCTGGAACTTTGCTCCGGCCAGGAATCCTTCAAAATACATAAAGCTGGTGATTATACATTGTCCAGAGGTATCAGACCCATGGGACCCGGAGGGTCCGGGTTCGGCAAGCTAAAGTTCAACGACGATGAGGCGAAGCCCAATCTGTCCAAAGCTCTGCTGCTCCGTATCGTTAAATATTTCCTGCCCTACTGGAAGCAGACCGTGCTGGTAATGCTCGTGCTGTGCATTTCCGCAGTACTGGGACTGCTTCCTCCCCTCCTGATTCAGCAGATCATTGACCGGGCGCTCCCCGGGAAGAATCTGCAGCTGCTTGTCCTGCTTGTTGCTGCCTCACTGGCTACAACGGTAGTATCCGGCCTGCTGGGGGTGCTGCAGAATTATTTGAACTCTTTTATCTCCCAAAATATTGTCCATGATATGAAAAACCAGATGTACCGCCATCTGCAGGGGATGCCGCTGCAGTTCTTCTCAGGCGTCAAGCAAGGGGAAGTTATTACCCGGATGACCAGTGATATCGCCGGAATTCAGGGCGTGTTCAACAGCACCATTGTCAATTTTGCGAGCAACCTGTTCATTCTCATCTCCACAGCGGCAACCCTGTTCATTATGAACTGGAAGCTGGCGCTGCTCGGCATTCTCGTCGTCCCTCTATTCATTATGCCAACCCGCAAAATGGGAAATCTGCGCTGGAAGCTGGCCAAGGAAACCCAGGAGAAAATCTCGGAGCAAAATCAGATCATCGAGGAAACACTCAGTCTCAGCGGATATATGCTCATGAAGCTGTTCACCAGGGAAGACACTGAGCTGGCCGGCTTCAAAACAGTAAATGCCCAGGCAACGCGGCTGCAAATCCGGGAATCCATGGCCGGACGCTGGTTCATGCTGGTCCTCACCACCTTCACCAGTATCGGACCGATGCTGATTTATCTGTACGGGGGCTATTTATTTATCCAGGGAGAGCTGACGGTCGGGGCGATCATCACCTTTGTGGCCCTGCTCGGCAGACTATATAGTCCTGTCATGCAGATGACCAATCTCTATGTGGATGTAAACCGTTCGGTGGCGCTGTTTGAACGGATTTTTGACTATTTCGATATGGACCCGCTGATTGTGGATACTCCACTGGCTCTGCCAGAGAGCGCAGACGGTGAAGATATCGTCTTCGAGCAGGTAGACTTCTCCTACCACCCGGACAAACCGGCGCTGAGGGGGATTTCGTTCACGGCGGCTGCCGGATCACTGACCGCCCTCGTGGGACCCAGCGGAGCAGGCAAAACCACCATTACCAACCTCATCCCCCGGCTCTATGAGCTTCAGGCAGGCGTCATCCGTATAGGAGGCAAGGATATCCGTGAATTCACGCTGCATTCGCTCCGCTCGCAGATCGGCCTCGTCACCCAGGACACCTACCTGTTCAACGGAACGATCCGGGAGAATTTGCTCTACGCAAACGCCGGAGCCACGGAAGCCGAGCTGATTGCCGCCTGCGAAGCCGCCTATATTCATGATTTCATTATGAAGCTGCCCGAAGGCTACGGCACGGTGGTCGGCAACCGCGGAATTAAGCTGTCGGGCGGTGAGAAGCAGCGGATCTCCATTGCGCGTGTGCTGCTCAAGAATCCGCCGGTAATCATCATGGATGAAGCCACTTCCTCGCTGGACACAGTATCGGAGTACTATATCCAGCAGGCCATGCACGAGCTGCTGCGGGGGAAGACCAGTATTGTCATCGCCCACCGTCTCTCCACCATCCGCGCTGCCGATACTATTCTGGTTGTTCAGGACGGCATGATCGCAGAGTCCGGGCAACATGATACCCTGCTGGCACAGGACGGGCTATACAGGGATTTGTACAATAAGCAGTTTCAGGCCAGAGAATCCGAATTTTGACTTATATATAGCAAAAAGGGGTTCCCGGAGTGAGCCGCTGCTCCCGGGAATCCCTTGTTGAGTTGACGAGCCTCGTGCGAATTATCTCTTCGTCCGCAGCGGCTGAAGCTTGTCCATCCAGCCGCTGATTTGTTCAGCGGTTTCTGTCTGCCGCAACAGCCCGTTATATTCGTCCACATATCCGCCATCCCCGGCAAACTGGCCTGCCCATTCATAGAACTCAGCGAACCGGCTCAGCGCAACACTGCGCTGTCCGAGAACCAGGTAAGCATTCAATAGCTGCTCTAACGTCTGCTCTGAAGGATCATTTTTGTACTCCTGCTCGCTTAACTGCAGCTGATCCTGCGCATACTGCCGGGTGAGAAGCTTGTCGGGTACATAGTTACTCCCATTCAATTGATAGATCCCCATCAGCGCCGGACCCAGCGGGGATTGGCCCGAATACGGGCTGGCCAGCAGATCCTCGCTCCCGTCCTGATCTACATCCTCATAGTTCACGCTGAAGTCATCATTCACGGTGACCTGCATCTCTCCGTCGATCTCCTCGACCACAATGGAGGCGAATTCGGGACGGTTGTCCGTCAGAGTGAACAGGAACGTGTTCCGGTTATTCTGCACCACCGCTTCCGCCCAGAGCTCCTCTTCCTCATTCCAAATGTCCCCGCCTTCCAGGGTCAGTCCGGCCTGCTTGCTGTCAAAGACCATCTTCCCCTCTTTGACAATCGCAAACTGCGTATACTTGAAATCTCCCTTGTTCCAGTAATAGACCTGAAAGATTTGCCCGTTCAATTGAACCGCATCCATATGTACGTAACCTGAGTATTGATCCGCTATTTCAGGCGACACCTCCGCGAGCGCCGCGGCAGCCATGTCTTCCTCCAGCTTCTCCTTAGCTGCTGACGGGTCTGCTACTGAAGACGAGTGCGGCGCCGCTGCGGGATCGGCTGATCCGCTGCCTCCTGTGCCTGAGCAACCCGCTATTATTGCTAATGCTATCAATAAGCTTATAATTCGCATGTGAACCTCCTAATAGTCAGGATAAGATGACTTCTGAGCGTACTTCGCAAAAAACCAGCTTCGGAAGCCTATATCCAGTTGTGTACGTTCAGGTTATTCCTCCAGTCTTGCATGAAGCTCAGCCACTTCTTCCAGGGTCAGCCGCCTCCATTGTCCCCGTTCCAGCCCTGTGAGGGTGAGATGCATAATCCGTACACGCTCCAGCCGAAGTACGCGGTAGCCCAGCGCTTTGCACATGCGGCGGATCTGCAGGTTCAGTCCCTGGGTCAGAATGATGGAGAACTCATGCTCCGAGATCCGGCGGGTGAGGCAGGGCCTGGTCCGGGTCTCCAGAATATCTACCCCTGCTGACATCTCCTCTAAAAAACCTTCCGTAATCTGCTTGTCCACCGTAACCGTATACTCCTTCTCATGACTATGCTCGGAGCGCATCATCCGGTTCACAATCGACCCGTCATTGGTCATGAGAATCAGTCCTTCCGAGTGCTTGTCCAATCTGCCGACGGCAAAGATCCGGGAGGGATAATTGACATAATCCACAATGTTCCCTTCCACCTCCCGGGCCGCTGTACAGGTGATGCCTACCGGCTTATTAAGCGCCAGATAGACCCGCTCCCCCCGGTCAGGAGTTAGTATGATCCCATCCACAGCCACAGTATCCCCCGGCTCAACGATTGCCCCGGGTGCACAGGCCTGCCCGTTAATGGTGATCCGGCCCGCTGCAAGCAGCCGGCCGGTCTCTCTGCGCGGATAGACCCCTGTCTCACTTATATACTTGTCAATTCTCATGAAGTACCCGCTTTCATGCCCTACATATTAAAGAACACCTGATTCACATACAAATCAGATGTTGCCCAAACATATAACCCTATATTTTGAACTCCTTTATGGTCACATGCCGCCTTATTTACTGCCTCCGGTTTTGCTGCTGCCGCTGTTGCCCTTGACAGGCTTGGCTCCTTTGGTGCCGGGGCTTCCGGGAGGTCCGCTTTTTGCCGGCTTCACGGGCTTCGCCGTCTTGTTCCAGCGGGTCCAGCCCTTGCTGCCTGTTCCTCTGCCTGTGCCGCCGCCTTTGCTTTTTGCCACAATATCACTCCGTCAGTATTCAGTTATCGTCAATCATTTCTCTATCTTACCATTATTTCGAGGGTAATGTCAGGTAAAACTGCAAACAGCCTGCACGGAGAACATCCGGCAGGCTGTATACAGGGAATCCATCAACGGGGACAACTGCTTATTTGGGCTGAATATATCCTTCGGCCTTAAGCAGTTCAGCGATCAGCACCGCACCGCCGGCAGCCCCTCTTACCGTGTTGTGGGACAGGCTGACGAATTTGTAATCGTACAGTGAATCTTCGCGCAGACGTCCTGCAGAGATCCCCATGCCATTCTCAATATCGCGGTCCAGGCGGGTCTGCGGACGGTTCTCTTCTTCAAAATAAGTGATGAACTGCTTAGGCGCGCTTGGCAGTCCAAGCTGCTGCGGACGCCCCTGGAAGCTGTTCCAGCGTTCCAGAATCTCTTCTCTGGATGGCTTCTGCTCGAAGGAGGCGAATACAGCCGCCATGTGGCCGTCAGCCACAGGCACACGGATACACTGTGTTGTGATAACTGGCTGCTCACTTTTGACAATTCCTTCACTGGTTACCTTCCCCCAGATCCGCAGCGGCTCCTGCTCGCTCTTCTCTTCTTCGCCGCCGATGTAAGGAATCACGTTATCGACCATATCCGGCCAGTCCGTGAAGGTTTTGCCTGCACCTGAAATGGCCTGATAAGTGGTTACAACTACCTTGGACGGCTTGAAACCATGAAGCGCATGCAGGGTCGGCATATAGCTCTGAATGGAACAGTTAGGTTTCACGGCGATGAATCCGGTCTCTGTACCCAGACGTTTGCGCTGCTGGGCAATCACCTCAAGATGCTCCGGGTTGATCTCAGGAATCACCATCGGAACATCGGGAGTCCAGCGGTGCGCCGAGTTATTGGAAATGACCGGAGTTCCGGTGCGTGCATAGGCTTCTTCGAGCGCCTTGATCTCCTCTTTCTTCATATCTACGGCGCAGAAAATCAGATCCACCTCCGCAGACACTTCCTCCACCTTGGAGGCGTCCTGAACCATGATCCCTTTGACCGCCTCGGGCATAGGTGTGGACAGCTTCCATCTGCCCTGGACAGACTCCTCATAGGACTTGCCTGCCGAATTGGCGCTAGCTGCAATAGCCGTTACCTGAAACCACGGATGATTCTCAAGAAGTGCAATGAAACGCTGGCCGACCATACCGGTACCGCCAACAATACCTGCTCTGAGCTTCCTTGACATAAGAAATTCATTTCCTTTCAAGCAGCGCCTAGCGAAAGGTGCTTTTTAATAACCGATTATAAATGATAGTTGCATGTTACACAATATGTGATTATAAAGTAAGTGTTTCCTGTACGATAAAATTATCGGGCCGTTCCCAGCCGTTTGGCCAGCTCTCCCAGATCCTGGCCCTTCAGCGCACCCTCCACCAGGACAGGCAGCAGGGCCGGAGTGCAGGCGAAGCAAGGGGTTCCATCCCGGGTGAGCTGGGCGGCCAGCCGTTCATCGTAGGACGGTTTGCCTTCATCCGACAAGGCCAGCAGCGTCATGGTCCGCACGCCGGATTCCCGCAGCTCGCGCATCCGCCGGACCAGTCCGGCCTGATTGCCGTTCTCATACAGGTCCGATACGATGATGAACAGTGTCTTCTTCGGCTCTTCGATGAACTGCTCGCAGTATTTCACGGACTTATGGATATCCGTACCGCCGCCAAGCTGAATGCCAAAGAGCATATCTACAGGATCATTCGCGCATTGCTCCGTCAGATCCACCACCTCGGTGTCAAACGCCACGACCCGCGTGTCCAGCGCCGGAATACTGGCGAAGATCGAGCCGATCACCGAAGCCCAGATCACGGAGCTGGCCATCGAGCCGCTCTGGTCAATGTCTACGATCACGGTCCATTCCTTGCTGCGGCGGGCGCGGTCGAAATAGAAGAAGCGCTCGGGGATAATGATCCGCCGCTCCGCATCGTAATGCTTCAGGTTACGCTCGATCGTCCGCTTCCAGTCCAGCCCGCTGAGCGACGGCAGCGGGGAATGCTGCCGTTTGTTGAGCGCTCCGGTCACTGCACGGCGGATATCGGTCTCCAGCAGCTTGACCAGCTCATCTACGAGAGCCTGGACGAGCATTCTTGCCGTTTCTTTTGTTTTCTCCGGGATTTTGCCCTTGAGTGCCAGCAGGGTACCCACGAGCTGGATATCCGGCTTCACCGCCGCCAGCAGCTCCGGCTCGAAGAGCAGCTGCTTCCAGCCTCTGCGCTCCATCGCGTCGTTCTGAATGACAGAGACGACGTCCTCCGGGAAGAAGTTACGCACATCGCCGAGCCACTTGGACAGATTAATCGCAGCATGTCCGGAGCCCGCCCCTCTCCCCTTCGAGCCGGAACCGGAATTCCCGCCAGCATTGCCTGAGCCGGTCTCATTATAGATAGCCGCCAGCGCCGCATCCATAATCAGCTCTTCCTCGCTCAGCGTCCGGCCTCCGCCTTGCCCATAGCCGGGCAAGGCCGCTTCAGCCTCCTGCCCCAGAATCAGCCGCCAGCGTGTAACGGCTGCGTCCTGGTTATCATCCTTCAGCTTCTCGTCCCCCATCTACAGATCACCGAAGTCAAAATCATTCAGATCATCCAGCATCTTGGCTTCCTCCTCCTTCAGTTCACCTGTCAGAATCTCGGCCGCCTGCTCTGTGTTCACGCCCCACAGCTCACCCAGCAGCTCCGAGATCATCGTCTTCTCGCGCGGGGAAAAGGTGCTGAACGCCCGGCGCAAAAAGACCAGGGCACGCTTGAATTCCTCATCCTCCAAGGCATTGATATAATCGTTCAACTGCTCCCACAGGCTCATCCGGGATAACAGCCCGTAGCGGTTGCGCATGGACAGGCCTTCGAACCAGCCTGCCCCCAGATCTGCCGGTATACCGGGAGACAAGCGGCGCGACACCTCAGCCGCGACCTCCCCGGCAGGAATCGCCGCCCGCTCCATCAGGATCGCACAGGCGAAGCCCGACAGCCGCGGGTTGCGGTCATCCCGCTGAGCCAGCTGCAGCAGCTCCTGCAGCCACAGGGCCGTGTCTGCAATCTCACTATGCTCCAGTGAGATTGTATTCAAGTCGTTCATCGCGCTGATCATTAGCGCAGCCGCTTCATCATTGCAGCCGCTGGCATCCAGCAGGAACAGGCAGCCCCGGCGGAACAGCTCTTCCAGCAGCGGTATGAACGGAGCCGTATCCACCTTGCGGATATCCCCATAGCCGATAATCTTGGCCAGCTCCCTTGCCGCTACCGCAATAGAGACCACATCCCGGCTGTCCACGGCAAGACTCTGCAGCACCCGGCTGCTCTCTTCCATCTGTGCGGTCATGGCGCATTCACAGGCGGTGACGATCAGTGCCGAGGCCTCGGTAATCGTACGGCATTCCAGCAGCTTCTCCCGCAGCACATAAGCTGCGGCTACCTCAATCGTCTCCCCCAGCAGGGTAGACTCCACGACCTCTATCTCCACCTCCGGCGACCACTGGACCCTCCAGTGCTCCGCCCAGGTCGCCCCGGACTGGCTGCTCGGCACCTTCCGGGCGAAGTGGATGCCCAGCAGCTCCAGCCGGTGGAACAGCACGGAGCGGTGCAGATCCAGGTAAGCCGCTTCGCTGCTCGTCACCCGGCGGTTCTCACGCAGGTCCAGAGCCAGGTCGCTCGCTACCGTCGATTTGTACTTCTCCAGCTTGTAGCGCTTCAGCAGCCGGTTCAGGTCATCCTGAATCGGCGTCTGACTGACGCCATCGGCCAGGCTCCCGATGTTCGTACCCACATCGATCCGTGCCAGCGAATCGGCGATAACAGCCAGATCACCGTGCCCGAGCAAGGTCTGCGCAGCATCGCGCAGATCGCGCAGCGTAGGTGCGCTTCCGCCGTGCAGCGCGGCCAGTGATTCGGCCAGTCTCACCGCCTCAATCACTTCGGCGGTGGAGCGGTGTGTCCCGGAGCCGCGTACCTGGCGGGCGACGGAGGACAGATAGAGATGGGGCAGCTCTTCTGCACGCCCCGATGCCATCAGCTCCCACATCATCTGGAAGTAATGCGGAGCGGCGTTGCCTGCGCCGTAGCCGGACATGGTGGAGAGCTTATAATAGGAATAAGGCATCAGCGTCAGCTTGGTGGCGCGTGAGGGCAGTGACGCCAGCTCCGCATCGCTCATCACATCCGTGAGATCGGCCAGCGCAGCGGCATGATAAGCGCCGCAGATCACGACAATCTTCTCCGGCTGATGGCCCTCCTCAATCTTCCGCTGAATCTGCCGCCGCATATAGGATTCACGCAGGGCATTGTAGGCATATTCACGCGGCTGCTCCGAGCGCTCTTTGGACTCCGACAGCTCGCGCATGTGAGCAGAGAATGCCAGAATAGCGGCACGGTAGGCTCCGCTGCTGGCGTTATGCTCGTAGTTGCGTTCCCAGTACATATCATAGTCATGCTCACCGGCAAGCCGGGCAATCCGGCTATAGACGGACTCGGGCTCCTGCACATCCTCCTCCGCCGGTTCGCCTTGCTCATCAGCCACAGGCTTCAGCTCTGGGCGGCCGCCGGTTTCCTGCCGTAAGGCGTCCTGTAAGCCCAGGGTTACAGAGGAAGGCAGATCTATGAATTCCGCCTCCGCCCCATGCTCCTGCGCCCATTTCATTCCCTGATATTCCGGGGAATAGACGGCGAACGGCCAGAGTACAGTCCGTACAGGCAGATCTTCGGTGAAGGCCAGTATCGCTACCGGCGGTTTCGTTACGGCATGGGTCAGATGACGGATCTCTGCACTTGCATCGCCGGGTCCTTCAATCAGCACGGCGGTCGGCTGCAGTTCGTTCAGGTATTCCAGCACATGCCTGGCACCGCCCGGAGACAGATGCCTGACCCCGAATATATGAACGCCGGCAACCGTTGCCCCACTCACTCGTTCATCTCCTTGCAGGCATGATAGAGTCCGCGCCAGTCCGCTCCTTTTTTCTTCATTACATTATCCAGATATTCCTTCCAGACCAGCTTATCCTTATCGTCATCCTTAACGATGGCCCCCTGAAGTCCAGCAGCCAGATCCCCGTCGGTCAATTCTCCGCTGCCGAAGCTGGCGGCCAGGGCCATACTGTTCGTAAGCAGAGAGATCGCCTCTGCCGTGGAGATGACACCGGCTGGAGTCTTGACCTTCTCCTTCTTGTCAAGAGTCATGCCGCTGCGAAGCTCGCGGAAGATCGTCACTACTTTCAGCAGGGCTTCATCCGCCGGAACCGCAGCCTGCAGCTCATATGATGAGGCAATCTCAGCAACACGCTTCTTCACAATTGACAGCTCGGTCTCCAGATCGGAGGGTGCAGGCAGCACGATGATGTTGAACCGCCGCTTCAGAGCAGCGGACATCTCATTGACCCCGCGGTCCCGCGTATTGGCAGTGGCAATAATCGAGAAGCCTTTGCGGGCACTGGTCTCCTTGCCCAGCTCCGGCACAGAGATCGTCTTCTCCGACAGAATCGAGATCAGCGCATCCTGCACCTCGGAGGCACAGCGGGAGATTTCTTCAAACCGGGCAATGCCGCCGTCCTCCATCGCCCGCATAATAGGGCTCTTCACCAGCGCCTCCGGCGTTGGACCGTTCGCCAGGAGCATGGCATAGTTCCAGGAATAGCGTACATGCTCTTCGCTCGTTCCCGCTGTTCCCTGCACAACCATGCCCGAGTTGCCGTAGATAGCCGCCGCCAGATTCTCGGACAGCCAGGATTTCGCCGTCCCCGGCTCCCCGATCAGGAGCAGTGCCCGGTCAGTGACCAGCGTAGCGACCGCCATCTCGATCAGCCGGGTATTGCCGATATATTTCGGGGTAATGACCGTCTTGCCCGCCATCCCGCCTGCGATGAAGGTCAGCACGGAGCGCGGGGACATCTGCCATCCGGCAGGAATACGCCCGGTATCCTCCTTGCGCAAGGCTTCCAGCTCATCCCGGTACAGGACCTCGGCCGGCAGACGCATGTAATCCTGGAGCTGTTCTTGTTCTGTTGACATGTACACCTCTCCTTATCCTTAGATGAAACCGATTATTTACTTACTTGGCACTCTGCAGGCTGTTCAGTACATACTCCAGTTGCTGCTTGCATTCATATCTATATTTAGGGACGACCGCTTCCAGACGGCTGGCGTAGTTGGCCGGGAAGCGCTCCATCAGTTTAACTAAATAGAATTCAAACGTATAAGGCGTATGCACATTATTATTCTCCAGGGCAGTCATCAGCAGTTCAAGCCGTTCCGGCTCCGGCACTCCCGCCCGTTCCAGACCTTTGAAGATATTAGGAATATAATCATAAGTACGCCGTTTATAAGGCTCCTTCAGCTTGCCAGCCAGATAATCGCGTACCCCTTGATGACCCGGGCGGGCAAAGGTGCCGGCCAGATTCACCGCATCCTGCTTGATGAACCAATCCAGCCAGCGGGGGTCCCAGTCTGCCGCAATCTCTTCGGAAGGCAGCAGATCTCTGCTGTACTGTCTGACTCCAGCAGCATCATACTCCACCTGATAATTTCTCCGGCGGATATCCACGGTCTGCTCCTCAATCGTGTGAATCAGCAATTGCGAGCGCTGAGCCGCATCCTTGGCCTCTTTGCCCACGAGCGCCTTCAGCTTATCCATAAAGGTTCCGCAGAACTGGTTGAACAGCTCCTTCGGACTCATAGTCTTCTGGGCGGCACGGAAATAATTCGGCAGGAATCGCGCGCTCCGCTTGTCCAGCGCCTCCAGCTCTGCAAGCGCGGTATTGTCCGGCGTATTCTCCTTGTACCAGGCTGCATGCTCAATGAGCGTAATCCAGCCCAGCGGAGAGAAACGGGCATATTCCTGAAGCACATAGCTGTAGATTTCATCCATCTGCGGACTCCGTTCGCGGCGAAGCGCGGTGATGAAGGGAAGCAGCTCATCCCATACCTTATCCGTCAGCTTCTTGTCGGCATTGTCCTGCGGGGCTGCCTTCAACTCCTCCATGAACAAAGCCGCCAGCCTGGTCGATACCTCCGCAACAGGCCAGCGCGCCAGCACAGCGGCCACCATCTCGCGGTCCTTCTTCTTGATGAACGCTTCCACCAGCCGTTCCCCGCCCTGCGCCGAACCTCCAGCCGCCAGCGCTGTGTAAGCCGCTTCACGGATAGCCTTCTTCTTATCCGTGGACCACTCCAGCAGATGATCCAGATATTGCTCGTAGCCCCCAAGGCACTTGATCGCCCCGGCACGGATCTCCTCGCTGCCATTCCCGGCGGCATGGAAGATCTGATCCAGATATTCGTCAGCGCCAACTCTGCTGATGACCTCAAGCTTGCGGACCTCGCTTCGTCCTCCTGTCAGATCGAGGCTCTCCAGCAAGTAACCCGCAATACCCGGCCCGTAGGAAGGCAGGATATTCGTCATCGCATACTCCGCAAGCTCCGAATAAGGGTCGCTCAAGGCAGAGACTGCGGGCGGCAGCAGGCGCAGATCCTGAAAGGCCCCTTCCTTATAGGCATCGACCACAATCTCATGCCTGCCGCTACCGGTTGTGCTGAGTGCCTCCAGCACCGGAGCAAGCTTCCGGTAAGGCTGCTTCGTGTGAAGTGTGAAATTCCGGACAGGCAAGGGTCCGGGAGTTCCATCCACGGCTATTGTCCCTTGCGTGTACAGCACCGATTCCAGCAGCAGGGTATGCTCCTGCAATTGAACGCCCGGTGCAGGTCCGTCAGAGCTGGCTGGTTCAAGCAGCGCAGCAATACCCTCACCGATTTTTTTGAAGACCGGAGACCGCTCCCCGAGCTGCTGGAACTGTGGAAGCAGACGCTTCAGGCGGAAATCTCCTGCCGCAAGCTCGCTGCCTGCAATATACAGTCTTCTATACTCCTGATGCAGCTCTTGTAATAACGCTGTGCTCATGGACTGTCCTCCCCTATGAATAAAGTTAATGGATGTAGTTGAAGTACTCTAGTACAACAGACGGATCATCTCTTCATCCTTAATGACGGTTAACGGCTGGGCACGCAGACGTCCCTGATCCAGATTATGCTCGAACATCACCAGAATATAGCAGTCCTCCCGGGCGGCAGCCGGCAGGAACGGCAGCAGCTCTACCGTCCCCTGCGGCACGGACGGGAGATCCTCCAGGAGCAGACGGGTGCCTTCTTCGTCCGTCATGACATACTGGCCGTTCTCCGTAACGCCCAGAGTCGCGGCATGCAGCAGCATCACCGGCTGCTTGTCACTCAGCGGGTTCTTGATCTGGTTCTTCACTTTCTTGACGGCTTCAGTGTAAGAACGGTGCGCCTGAGCGGCAGCCCGCTGCAGATCTGTGCCCTGCACCTGCCTTGGAGTCACGGCCTCGTAACGAATCCGCGCATTCATCTCCCCGGGATAAGTGTAGAGCTGAGGGACCACAGCAACCTCAAAGTAGCTGTCTTCCTCCCGCATCAGCTTGGCCGCCTTGTAAGGGCGGTAGTTGAACGTCCGGTGAATCCCCCCGCCTTCCGCAGACAGGTCCAGCCAGTAGCCCATGTCTACGAACTCCAGGCGGGCCGCATCATTGAAGCTGTAGAAGGCCAGCTGCAGCAGTTCGGCCCCTTCCTTCACCAGCCCGTATTCCTTCAGCTCGCTTAGCTGCCAGGCATGTCCCAGCCATTCATCAATGGTCGATTCATGATCCAGAGCCAGCTCCGGGTCCTCGCTCCGGGCCTGGAGGTACGCCCGGCCCTTCTTAATAAATGCGTGAAGCCGTGTCAGCTGCTCCATCGCATATGTATAGTTCTGCTCCTGATCCTTACCGCCGAACATCAGGTTCGAGAAGCGGCGCAGTTCAATCTGCGCGCCGGACAGGTAATAGTTCCCGAGCTGCTTCACATGCTCTTGAATGGTCTTCACTGCAGAGCGGTCCATCGTCGATAAGCCGCCCCGGACGAACGAGAGCACCAGCTTCTCCAGCAGATCAAGCCCTTCGAGCTGTGCGGTGATTTTTTTCTTCAGGGCAGATTTGTTAACCTTCTTAGGCTTGGGCTCTACTCCTTCAGCTGCCTGCTTCACTTTGTTCTCTTCCCGTTTCTCTGCCTTCTCCCGCTTGGAAGCGATGTCTTCAGGCACCGGTGCAGCCGTGAACGTCTGCCCTTCGGTATAGGCATAGAGCAGACCTAACGCGTGCTTGCAGGGGAATTGGCGGCTGGGGCAGGTGCAGCGGAATACCGGAATGTCTGCTGCGATGAAATCCACTGAACACTCATAGGGCGTTTTTCCGCTCCCGGCACATTTTCCGAACAGCAGCTCTCCGTTCTCCGATTGATGAAGCTCCACGAAGCTCTTTTTGCGGACCAGCCCTTGGCCGTTCTTGATGGCAGCAGCGTTGGGTGCAAGTGAATCGACGTAAGTGGATGTAAGCTCTGGCAAATTAGATTCCTCCCGGCTGAATTAGGATATATGCAGAATAAATAAGAGTGCAGATGGGACACATTAATCTATTACCCAACTTTACCTGAAAAGATCACATGATAAGATCACATGTTTGCATTTATATTAGCAAATCTGCCCGGCCGATCCAATGCTGCAGCCCCATTCACGCCAAAAACAGTTAAAAGGTCCTATATAACAAAAAACGGCAGCCATCTAATGACAGCCCCGTTCCTATAACCGCACAGCGTTATTCTATTTGAACCAGCCCTTCTCCTTAAACCGCGTAATCGCCTCAATCCGGTTGCCCACATCCAGCTTGTCCAGAATGACCGAGATGTAGTTGCGGACCGTACCGGTGGTGATATAGAGCTGGCTGGCGATTTCCTTCGTGTTCTTGCCGTCTGCGATCAGCCCCAGCACTTCCTTCTCCCGCTGGGTCAGCGGGTTCGCTTCCTGGCTGTAAGCCTCGTCCATCAGCTCCGGCGCATACATCCGTTTGCCGTCCATCACACTGCGGATCGACAGAGCCAGTTCTTCGCTGGGACTGTCCTTGAGCAGATAGGCATTTACTCCGGCTTTGACCGCCCGCTCGAAATAGCCTGCCCGGGCAAAGGTGGTGAGGATCATGATTTTGCAGCCTGCTCCTTTGAGCGCTTCCGCAGCTTCCAGTCCCGTCATGGCAGGCATCTCAATATCCATAATACAGATATCCGGCTGATGCTGCCTTACCAGCTTCACCGCCTCTTCCCCGTTGCCGGCCCTGCCGACCACCTGCATATCTTCCTCCAGGTCCAGCAGGGCCGCAAGCGCCCCGAGCAGCATCCGCTGATCTTCGGCAATCACTATCTTAATCATTACACGGTAACCTCCATTTCGCGCAGCGGTGCAACATTGGGCACCTTAATGACCAGCGTCGTCCCTTCATCATGTACCACTTCCATAGACCCGTTGACGAATTCAAGCCGCTCCCTCATTCCCTGCAGGCCATGCCCTTTGGTATAGAGATGGCTTCCCTCAATCCCCGTGCCGTTATCCTTCACCTTAATCACCAGGTCTGTCCGGGAAGGCTCAATCTGGATCAGGCAGAGCGAGGCGCCGCTATGCTTCACCACATTGTTCACGGCCTCCTTCATACACATGCTCAGCACATTCTCGGTAATCAGCGAGGTATTGGTCAGAACGGGATCACCCTCCAGCATATAACCGATCTCCGCCGCCTGGAGGAGTTGCCGGATGCGTACCAGCTCATCTTCCACCCGGATGCCCCGCATCTGTGTGATCATCTCCCGGACTTCCTTAAGCGCGCTGCGTGCGGTTACGCGGACATCGTTAATTTCGATGATGGCCTGTGCCGGATTCTTGGTGATCAGCTTGCCCGCCAGGTCGCTCTTCAGTCCGATCAGTGACAGCCGTTGTCCCAGCGTATCATGCAGATCACGGGAGATCCGCTGGCGCTCTTCCATAATAACCAGCTCGGAGATCCGTTTGTTGGCATCCTCCAGCTGCCCTTGGAGCTTATCCTGGTTGTTCCGGTTATAGGTCGTGACGGGTAGCAGGACCACCGCAATGATACTGACCAGCACGAACGGCAGCTGCGAGACGAACACGGGATTACGCATAATCAGCTCATAGTTAATCGCTATAACGGTCGTCAACAGATGGATCGGATAGAGGGTGAAGAAGGCAGCCCTTTTCTGGATATTCCCGATAAAAAAAGCCAGAAACAGCGCAAAATACATATACCCGAACAGCACCGTCATTGTAACCGAGACCACCATCTGCACACTGGTCCAGAAATAGACCACCCAGCCCCGCGACTTGAACGCCAGCACGTAGCAGGCGAAGAAGACCATAATCATCAGAATCCCGTAGACCCAGCGGTTCGCCGAGGAGGAGCGGAAGATGAAATAGAACGGAAGAATGTAAAAAATAACCCACACATAAGGGCTCAGTCCAGTGCTTTTATGAAAAATATGATGCCACTTCTGCATGTTAGCCATCCTTTTTGCCAGCAAGTTTATACCCCCATTTTAACATAAACCATCACATAACCGGCAGTCTCGCCCGCCAGTCACCGCTTATATTTCAAAAAAGAAAGAGCAGACCCGGAAACCTGCTCCCCGGACCTGCCTTTCTAGTTCAGTTAATGGTTTCTATTCACTCTGAAATCCAGGTTTGATGACCTTCAGCCCCTCGGTCACAGCAGGTTCGTTCTGCCGCAGCCGCTGCTTCATTTGCTTGAAGCTGATGAAGGTTTTGTGGTCCTCATCCCAGAGACGGTATTTCAAGGCTTGCAGACTGGTGCCCAGCGTAATGGTTGTCGCCTTTTGCAGTGACGGGCTGGCATTGTGGGCCAGCTCCAGATTATAGTTAGGCACCTTCGGGCTTAAGTGATGCACATGGTGAAAACCGATATTGCCGGTGATCCACTGCAGCAGCTTCGGCAGCTTATAATACGAGCTTCCTTCTACAGCAGCGTTCACGTAACTCCATTCCTCATCATGCTCGAAATAGGTATGTTCAAACTGGTGCTGCACATAGAACAGCCAGATGCCGAGGAATCCGGACACGAACACGATCGGCAGCTGTACCAGCAGGAACGCCTGCCAGCCAATAAGCAGAATGAGACCCGTGTATAAACCCACGATAGAGACGTTGGTCAGATACGTATTCATCCGTTCCTTGCGTCTTGCACCCTTGGCATTGAACCGGTACTGGATCAGGAAAACGGCAATCGGTCCGATAACGAACAGAACCAGCGGATTGCGGTAGATCCGGTAATACAGCCGCTGCAGCGGCTTCGCAGCCACATATTCATCCACTGTCATAATCCAGATGTCGCCGATGCCTCTTTTGTCCAGATTGCTGCTTCCGGCGTGATGAATCGAGTGACTGTGCTTCCACTGACGGTAAGGGACCAGGGTAAGCACACCGGTGATCGTTCCGAGAATATCATTCGCCTTGCGGTTCTTGAAGAACGACCCGTGACAGCAGTCATGAAAAATAATAAAGGTGCGGATGACAAATCCGGCGGCCGGAATGGCAAACAGCAGCGTCAGCCCGTAAGACACGGATAAGCTGAAGTATGCGGCGGCCCATAACAGCACCAGCGGTCCAAGCGTGTTGATGAGCTGTTTTATGCTCGTGTTGCGGTCTGTTTTTTCGTAAGGGGCTACGCTTTTCTTCAAGGTGGAGAGCTGGGGTATGTTGTTATTGTTATGGTGGTGGTGGTTGTTCATCGGGATCAGTTCCTCCTAGGATGCATCCATTCAAGGATACTTCATGTAATGTCATTATAGAGGAGGAAGTATCACCCCCGTAAGTCATAAACATCAACTCTGATGTATGACATTTGTCATAGTCGCCCTGAAAGGGAGGGTTGTTGTTCAGCTTCATTCGCTCGAACCATCGGCAGCAGAATCAGCATCGCGATCAGGAATAATGCACCGCTGACGGAGAACACCACAGACAGGGAGAGAATGCCTGCAAGATAACCTGCGATTGACATGCCAATCACCATGAAGCCCATGAACATCGGCCCCATAATTCCGCCAACCCTGCCCATAAAGGCCGACTCGGTATTTCGCAGCAGCAGTGTGTTGATGCCGATATGGATACACGGGTAAAAGAATCCGCTCACTGTCTGCAGGGCAAGCGTTAGCGCGGTATGATGCGACCAGCCTACACCTGTTGTTCCGGCAGCACTGACCAGCAGACCTAAGGACAACATGGTTTGTGGTTTCATAGTTTTGCCTTTACTCATAATAAACATTCCCCCGAGGAGCATCGCCGCCCCGTTCGCCATCATAATCCACTGCAGGAATCCTTTGTCCTTGCCCAGATTCTCAATAATGATGAAGATGCTCAGCGGCTGGGTCAGCCCGGCGGCAAGTCCCGCGAAGGCAAAGGCCGCTCCAAGATTCCTCAGCACCCGGTTAGAGCGCACATAATCCAGTCCCGATTTCATCTCAGCCAGGAATCCGCTCCGGGAACGCCCGCCTTCGTCAGAGGTATCCGTGGGCAGCAGGCCCAGAATGAGCGATGAGCCGATGAACATGCCGCCCATCACGATAAGCGATACTTCAATTCCGTAGTGTCCATAGATAAATGTACCGAATGCCGGACCAATCACCATGAAAAAGGCCGTCATCGACTGGAACATGGCCATCACACTCTGCAATTGCTCTTCAGGCACATGCTGCTTGAACAGCTTCATGGCGGAAGGCTGTGAGAATTGGGACAGAATGGCCGAAGCCAGTGTTGCCAGCAGCAACGCTTTCCATGATCCTGACATGACCACCAGCAGTACCACAAAGACTGAACAGGCAGACAACAGATCGCTTAACATCATTGTCCGCTTGGGCCGCCAGCGGTCTGCGAAGGTTCCTCCGATAATGGCAAAAATAAAAATCGGCGCATATTCAACCACCGAAATAAGCGAGACATAATAAGGGTCATTCTGCGTAATATCCGTTACATACAGCAGAATCGCAAAATTCCTCACCCAAACCCCGAGCTGAAGCAGCACCCTGGACAGCATAATCGTCCGTACATACTTGTTACTTAACACGTTAACATCCTCCGCATTTCATATTTGACTAAATAGATATATATCTAATCTGTTTATTAATATATAGATGTTTTATTTATTTGTCTATATATTTAAAGATAATGTTTCCATTCGTCTACGAATCTCTTTGTAGCAGCATGATTAGCCGGTCCAACACATGAGCAGTTATGATGAATGAAAAGCAGCCCCTAGCCCCTGTTCGCCATCTTAGTTGGATTTTATACACTTAATAAATTCGTTTCTCTTTCCATAAGAAGAGTAAGTGGATTTTTGTCATCTAATTCGCCCCCATTCCGCTAAAGCTCCAATTTCGCTCCCAGTAAGTGTTGTTTATCCAACTGCTTCACCGGTTTCAATGATTTCGGCTGAAATAGTTGGAGTTTTTCCACTTATATAAGACGCACTTAAGATTTGAACTTGAAGCTTCGCCGTCACTGCGGTGAACATTTGGACTTTCGGCCGCTGTTGTCCCCAGATTTCTTGATTTATTCCGCTCTTCGCGGTGGAAATCCGGTGACAAAGGCGGTCGCTATCGCTCCTACAGTTCCAAATTTCCCCTCCGCTTCTTTTGCTTTTTGTTTATTTCTTTAGTGCTTCTTACTTAGCAGCTTCCTCGAAGCAGGCACAGGCGGGCAGCGAATTAATCAGCAGTAAGAGGCTTGAATAGGCTCGACGCCTCGAACGACAAAAAAAGCACCCATTAGCTTAGGTGCTTGGGTGCTTCGGTGCTTCGGTGCTTCGATTCTTAGTTGCTCAGATTCTTAGTTGCTCAGATTCTTAGGCGGTACCCTTATTCGGCCTTTATGTATATCCTGCGTTCATGCAGCTTCCTGCCCGCCGGTCTGTCAGGCCTGCTTCACATGCTCCTCCCGATACTCTGTGGGGGTCTTGCCCGTTGCCTTCTTGAACACTTGAGTGAAATACCGCGGGTCCTGATAGCCGACAAGCGGCGCAACCTGATAGACCTTCACATTGCTGCTCCGCAGAATGTACTTGGCATTCTCCATCCGGCAGTGGGTGACAAATTCCAGGAACGTGTATCCTGAGATTTGTTTGAACAGGGTGCAGAAATGGCTGATGCTGAGATCCGCCACCTCAGACACCTCTTCGATGCTGAGATCCTTGTGGTAATTGGCTTCAATATACCGTTTGACCTTCTCGATGATACTCCGCCCGTCTTCGCGGCCTGCGGTCCCCCGGCTCTGCTCCAGCCAGTCGCGGAAGGTTGACTTCAGGACATTCATCATGTCCGGCAAGCTGCCCAGTCCGTTCAGCCTGCTGAGCAGCCCTTCAATGGACCAGTCATTATGTGTGTTCAGATGCTCGAACTGCCGGTACAGCACCACGCTCATCTCAATCATCAGCCGCTCGGCCAGCGGCTGCGGCAGACTCTGGGCTTCGATGAATACGGACATCTCATCGAATAGGGCCAGCATACGCTCCAGGTTCAGGGTGCGGATACTCTCAATCAGCGAATGCTCCAGCTCCTTCGGATATTGCACCTCACGGCTGCCGCCCGCCGCCGTCTCTTCTTCAAGGAAGACCCCGGCCTGGCCGGAATAGAAGCGCCGGTATAATGCCTGGGCGGCCAAGGGATAGACCGTGCTGAGCTGATCAATTCCCCGGGTGCTTCTGCTGATGCCGACAGAACAGTTCAGCTTGGAGTAGCGCTTGATCCCGGCAATCAGCTGCTCCCCAAGCTCCCTCTTGCCGGTACCGGGGCTGGCCGGGAAGAGCAGAATCCATTCCCCGTTATAGAACGGAAAGATGGAGAGCGCCCCGTTCTCCAGCGACCATTCCTCCAGAATGTTGCGCACGGCAAACAGCCACAGACGCTTCTCTTCGGCACTCCATCTCGCCGTCAGTCCGGCGTAGTCATCCAGACGGACCACCGCCATGAAGTATTCGTCCTCCAGCTCACTGTTCTCCAACCACTTCAGATGCTGGAGCGGCCGCGGATTGCCGAGCGTGAACTCAGCCAGCATCCGCTCACGGGCAAGCAGCGATAAGTTCTGCACAGAGAGCAGCAATTGCTCATTCTCTTTCTGCCGGTCCAGCCGTTCCCTCGCCCGCTTGAGCATTTCCGCCAGCTCATCATGGTCAATCGGCTTCAACAGGTAATCAAACGCGCCCAGCCGCAGGGCTTCCCTGGCATATTCGAACTCCCCGTAGCCGCTGATGAAGATGAAGATCAGCTTGGCGCTGCGCGGCAGCACCTCTTTCATCAGAGCGATTCCGTCGATCACCGGCATGCGGATATCGCTAATAATGATCTGCGGCGAGGTCTCCTGAATCAGCTGCAGCGCAACTTCCCCGTTCTTCGCTTCCCCGACAATGCTCAGACCCAGCTCATCCCATGGAATGGCAACCTTCAGGCTGCGCAGAATAATCGGCTCATCATCTACGAGCAGGACTTTATATTTCTCCTGATGCTCCTTCATCTCATACCCCCCAGGCTTATTGATCGGACGAACTACGGATCAGATTCCAGTATTGCTTGGACGCATCCTGCAGCTGCTTCAAGGCCAGGTCTGCCTGCAGCCCTCCGTCAATCATCTCTTCGATGACACTAAGGAAAGTCTTCTTCACTTCAGGTGATAACAGGTTATCATAAGGAACGAAGCTCTGGTGATTCTCCTCCATCATCTCCATGACCTGGGCGAAGACCGGTCCGGTCTTATCGGGATCGAACGCAATCCGCATGGATGGGATTCTAAGTCCTTCATATACAATCCGCGTCTGAATCTCCTTCGTGTAGAAGCCCTTCATCAATTCAAGCGCTGCTTCCCGCTTCGCTCCGCTAAGGCTTGAAGAGAGTCCGATGCCGATCGTATAACCGCCCGCTATCGACGGCTCTGTCCCCGGAGCCAGCACAGGAAACGGAATAACACCGACCTGCGTCTGGAATTCCCCGGGCGCTGCCGCACCTGAGAACAGATTGATATCCCAGTTGCCGTTCAGATACATGGCGGCCTTGCCTTCTGTGAACAGGCGGACCGCGTTCTCCGTGGAGGTGTCATTGGAGCCTTTGCTGAAGTAGCCCGCTGCCACCCAGCGGTTCAAATGCCGGAAGGCCTCCAGGTAGCTGCTGTTCTGGAAGCTGGACTGATCCTCGCCTGTAACCAGCTTCTGGATCAGCTCCGGTCCGGCGTAGCGGTCCATCAGGTAATGGGCAAAAATCCCGGCAGGCCAGCGGTCTTCATTCCCCAGCGCAAACGGGATATACCCTGCCGCCTTCAGCTTCGCCATGGCGGCATCCAGCTCCGCTACTGTGGCCGGAATGCTGATTCCGAGCTTGGTGAAGATGCTTTTATTGTAATAGAGCGGTTCTGCATTCCCCTCAATCGGCAGCCCGTAGATATGCTTATTGAACGTCCAGAGATGCAGATCCTTGAACTGATTACTCAGTCCGTTCCCGATAGTGAAGTCAGTCAGATCCATCAGCCGGGCCGAACGCACGTAAGGCTCTATCTCCGCCCCGCCGAACAGAACGAACATATCCGGCGGTGTCCCGGTAACCATCTCACTCTTCAGCTTCTGCTCCCGGTGAATATTCTGATCCAGCCCTTCAAAGTTCACCTTCACGTTCGGATGGCTCTCCTGATAGCTGCGCACCACCTCCTCGAAGATGGCCAGCAACGGCCGGTCATGCTCCTTGATCCAGAAATGCCGGAACGTCAGGGTGATTTTCTCGGGCGAGGTATCCTCAATCTGCTCCCGGTCCTCCATCATAATGAACCATACGGCACCGGACATGAGCACAATATAGAGCAGAATCCACCCCCAGTTGATCAGCCATCTTACCATATGCCGCTGGTCTTTCATTTGGCTTCTCCCTCTCATGACGGTTGTATCCTCGGAATCCGGATGCAGATGGCTGATCCGAAGCCCGGAGAGGAACAGACCAGAATGCCATAGGGATTGCCGAACCGGATGTTCAGGCGCTCATGCACATTCTTCAGCCCGACCCCGCTGTCGCTGTATTTCTTGGGGTTGCTTCGCTCCTTGTTCCACTGGCTCATCAGGACCTCAAGATCGAAGCCGGGGCCGTTGTCCTTCACAATAATGATAATATCCTTGCCGTTCTCCTGGGCAGTGACCGTTATCGTCCCTTGCTCCTCCATCTGCTCAATGGCATGATACAAGGCGTTCTCTACAATCGGCTGAACAATCAGCTTCTGGGTCATTACGTATTTCAGCGGCTCGGGCAGCTCAAGCTGATAGGAGAATTTGTCTTCAAAACGGAATTTCTGAATATCCAGATAATGCCGGACATGCTCGAATTCCATCTGCAGCGGGATCAGCTCCTGATTCTGGCTGATGCTGATCCGCAGCAGCCTGCCGAGCGAGATCACCATTTTGCTGATATCCCTGTTGCCTGCCAGCACTGCCATGGAGTTGATCGACTCTAATGAATTATAGATAAAATGCGGATTAATCTGGGCCATCAGCGCCTTCATCTCCGCTTCTTTCTTGCGCCCCTGCTCTGTCTGTACCTGTTCTATCAGCTCGTTGATCTGTGAGCTCATCCGGTTGAAGCCGTCAATCAGGGAATCGCTCTCATCATTGGCCCGCAGAGGTACGGTGATCGGGGTGAATATCCCCTGCTTCACCCGTTTCATGCCGTTCACGGCACTGTTAATGCTGCGGACCAGCCTGCGGATGAAATAGTGATCGAACAGAAAGGCGGACAGCAGCGACACCATCCCCAGAATAATGGCAATATTGCGGATCGAAGCCGACTCCGAGGAGATCAGATTCATCGGTGTAATCGCTGCCAGAAACCAATCCGAATTATGTGAAGGCAGGAAAGTGATCAGAGACCGCTCCCCTTGATAATTGTCGATGTAATAGTCCTGCTCCTGTGTATAATTCTCCTGCAAAAAAGGAAAATCCGTCCGTTCTCCGATATGCTCACCGGACTTGTTAAAGACGATATTGCCCTGCTTGTTCACCAGCAGGATATCCCCCTTCTTCAAGGTGGCTGCCTCCCAGAAGATCTGATCAAGCAGATCCGGCTTGACGTACACCACCAGATAGCCGATATCCTCCAGTGAATAGTAATCCTTAATCACTCTGGCATGGATGAGCACCGGCTTATCGCCGCTTACCGAGCCGTTCTCCCCGGGACCGGACCAGACAGGGCGCCCTTCGGCACCTTCCATGGCTCCGAACCAGACCTGCTTATGCATATCTGCAAAAGACATCGGCGCATTGTATTGATAGAGCAGCCGGTCTTTGCCGTACAGGCTGAAGGAAGTGATCATCGGATGGTTGATCAGCAGATTGTTGATTTCCTGCTTGCGGTCATAGGTCAGAACGAAATTTTGCTGCTTCAGCGATTGCTGAATCGCCGGCTGCGTAATGGCTGAATTGGTTATGGAGGAAATCTCACTGAGCGCGAACTTCAGCTTGCGGTCCGTCTCCAGCAGGGAGATCCAGTAGAAATTGCTTGATTTTTTCTCCATGGCGTTGGAGAAGTTGACATACGTAACAATCCCCATGACAATCACGGGTATGAAAACAAGAAGAATAATAGCGAACAAGATTTTGCGGCGGAGCTTCATGGTCTGTCCCTTCCTCCTGCTGTCTCTGTCCAAATAGAAGAATTCATAGGTTTCACACGATACCTTATCCTTCTATTTCTCGCTGAAACGAATGCCGCCCTTTACAAGGACGGCAAAGCTGTTTCCACTTGATTATTATTCTTCACAGCATTCTGTATTTCCTCTTGCTTACATGAATAGATAGATTAGCTCTTGATGGCTCCGGAGGTCAGACCGGCGATCACCCAGCGGCTGAACAGCAGGAAGACCACCAGCAGCGGCAACGTTGCTGTGAAGGTCGCCGACATAATCATTCCGTAATCAAGACCGTCACGTGTAGTGAACAACTGCTGCAGGGCAATCTGAATCGTGAAATTCTCCTTGTTCTTCAAGACCACCAGCGGCCAGAAGAAGTCATTCCATACCGTCATGAAATTAAGAATTCCCAGGGTAGCCATTGCCGGTGTAATGACCGGAACCGCAATTTTCCAGAAGATCCGGAAGTGGCCGCCCCCGTCAATGCGTCCGGCTTCAATCAGCTCGGTAGGCACAGCCGAAGATATGTACTGCCTCATCCAGAAGATCCCGAAGGCATTCACCATGGCCGGGACAATCAGTGCCTTGAAGCTGTCAATCCAGTGAAGCTTGGCCATAATGACATAGGTTGGCAAGACGCCGAGCTGCTGCGGAACGATCAGGGTAGCAATAACGAACACGAACAGCACGTTTTTACCGGGGAATTCATATTTGGCGAACGCATAACCGGCTAGTGTACAGAAGAACACCACCGAGATTGTCACCATGGACGATACGAACAGCGAGTTGCCGAGCGCCTGGAAGAAGTCCGACTTCTCCAGCACACGCTTGAAGTTGTCGAAGAACTGATCTCCTACGGTCAGCAGCGGCGGGACATGGAACACGGCTCCCTTGTCATTGGTACCAACCACAAACATCCAGTAGAACGGGAAGATGGAGACCAGCGCCCCGAGGATCAGCAGACAATAGAAGCCCAGCTTGCCGAAGAAGCCGAGGTCATCCGGTTTTTTTCTGAACATACGCAGTGTGCTCACGCTTTTTTCCCTCCAGTCTCTCTGCCGCCGCTTCTGGAGATCAGCATATTCAAGACAGAGAACAGAATCGTAACGAGGAACAGCAGAACTGCCGTCGCCGCCGCTGTGCCGAAGAATCCGTTGCGGAATGCTTCGCTATACAAATAAGTAACCATCGTAATTCCTTCCTGCCGGGTAGAACCGGTTCCCGATTGGCCCAGGAAGACATAAGGCTCTGTGAAGAGCTGGAGCGCCCCAATGGTCGATTGCAGGGATACGAAAATAATAAACGGCTTGAGCAGCGGCAGGGTGATGGAGAATAGCTGCTGTCTGCGGTTAGCCCCGTCAATTTTGGCGGATTCGTACAGATCCATCGGAATACTCTGCAGTCCTGAGAGAAACAGAATGGCATTGTAGCCCGTCCAGCGCCACATCACCATGGTGGAGATGGCAATTTTGACCCCCCACCAGCCGGAGTTGAAGGCCATGCTGTCGATTCCCATTCCATTCAGCAGCCAGTTGATCATCCCGTTGTTGCCGAACAGCGTGCTGAATACCAGCGTAACGGCAACGATTGAAGTGATATTGGGCATGAAGTACAGAATGCGGAAGGTCTTTTTGAATTTGGTCATCCCCGAGTGCAGCAGCACAGCCAGAAGCAGCGCCAGAATGACCTGCGGTACGGTGCCCATCAGCCCCATAATCAGCGTATTGCTGAAGGAGATCCAGAAGGTCGGATCACTGGTGATGAGATCATAGTTTTTGAAGCCTACGTATTTCATGGGACCGAGGGCATCCCACTTGAAGAACGATAAATAGAATGTGAAGAAGATTGGATACAGTCCGAATATCGAGAACAGAATAAAGAACGGTGAAATGAATGTATATGCAGTGATGCGGCTCCGTCTTTGTTCAGTAAGGAAAGGGCGTTTGCTCTCGGCATGCGGACTCGCGATTACGGGTTCTGCCATGTCACACCTCCAGGGAATTCATAACGCAAGCTAAAACGGCTGTGCCGCCCTTTTATAGGACGGCATCCGTTTCAGCGAGAATTAAAAGGATAAGTTATCGTGTGCACATCAAAATTCTTATATTTGGATGAATCCGGACGTCCGTGGAATGGGATTCCCCGCTGGTTAAGAATTTAGCCGCGCTCTGCAAGAGTTTTCGACTGCTTTACAGCATCTTCCCACTCTTTTGCCGGATCGGCTTTTTTCTCAAGTACGTTTTTGAGCGCATTCTTGAAGAAGGTGTCCGTCTGGTCATGCAGCGGTCCGTAATATACCGGTTTCACGCGGTTAGCCGCTTTACCGAATTCAACAGCCGTCTGCTGGCCTCCGAAGAAGTCATCCTTGAAATCTACGAATGCAGGATCTTCATACAGTGCAGGAATGGAAGGCATCAGGCCTTTGGTCTTGAAGGACTCCAGCTGGTTATCCTTGTTCACAAGCCACTGGATGAAATCATAAGCTTCTTTGGAATGCTTGCCTTCCTTCGGCAGCGTGATGAACGAACCACCCCAGTTGCCGGCTCCTTCAGGAAGCTGGGCAATCTTCCATTTGCCTGAAGAATCAGGCGCGTTACTCTTGATATTGCCAGCCATCCAGGCCGGGCCCATAACCACTGCGAACGAACCGTCATTCATGCCTTGACCCCATTCCGGCGACCAGAGCATTACATTGCTGATCCAGCCTTCCTGAATGCCTTTAACGGTGAAGTCATACGCTTTCTTCACTTGCGGATTGGTGTCGCCGATGAAGCTGCCGTCTGCTTTGCTGAAATAGATCTCGTCGGCAGATTGGTCACGAAGGGCATTGTACGTAAGATCCGTCAGGTCGGAGAAATATTTGCCGGTCTTATCTTTGAATGCTTTGGCAACCGTAGCGAATTTGTCCCATGTGTCAATGGCTGCGCTGAAGCCTTCAGGATCACTCGGCAGGCCGGCTGCTTCAGCCAGATCGGTGCGGTAATAGACTACAGTCGGGCCGATATCTGTTGGAAGTCCAAGCTGGAAGCTGCCGTCGAGGGAAGATGCCTGCTTCCACTTCCAGTCCAGATAGTTCGCTTGGATGTCCTTCGCGCCCAGATCATTCAGGTTGTAGAATTTGTCCTGGGCCCCCAGGAAGCGCTCCATGAAACCGATCTCAAGCTGGAAAATATCAGGTGCGCCCGAACCCGCCGACAAGGCTGTCGTCAGATTGTTGTGGTGAGCAGTCTGGTCCCCGGTGTTCTGTATCTTAATCGTTACATTCGGGTGTTCCTTCGTGTAGGCTGTAGCCAGCTCTTCGTAGTTCACGTTGCCCAGCGTCCAGAAAGACAGTTCCACCTTCTCTGCAGGCTCCGTCATCTCTCCATCTGTTGCCGGTGCAGTTGTACTTGCCTGGTTGTTACCTGTATTTCCTTCAGCAGCTTTATTGCCGCCGTTGTTGCCTCCACATGCTGCGAGTGAACTCATGAGCATGATAGAGACCAGCGTCAGCGCCAGGTTTTTAACTTTTTTCATTCCTCTGTACCCCTCTCAAAGGTTTCTTTTACAAGACTTAGTGTACCGTAGGGAGAAGTTTTTTTTGAGGAGGCAAATTACCGATTTATGGTGGAAATACTTACGATTCTAAAACTGGAGAGTTTTTATCATTACAGTATTTACAAATCATTGTAAATTACCGATAGTTTAAAAGGTAGACGTACAAAGGGGGGATTTTAATGTTTAGATCAAAAAAGCTTCTAATTACCATCGGAATCATCGCTTTATTAGAAATTGCTATTTTTACAGGCATGTCCTTGAGAGAAGCCTTAGGGATGAACTTTCTTCTTGCCTCACTTGCTGTAATTATTTTTTGGTTCGTTGGCATGTTTAAGCCGACCATTGTTCGCCGGGGAAATCGAAAAATAATTACCAAGTATTCTGCTGTTATGTTTATTATATTTTTTATTTTGTTCGTTATTGCAATTCCAAAAGCCTCTCCCTTGGAACAAGCTACTAATAAGACTGATGACCACACAGAAGTTCTCGACACATATGTGCTTAAATCTGAAACAACTCAGAAGAACACTGAACTTACCAGCTTGTCTATGAATGCAAAAACCATTGAAGCAAAGGTCACCGCAGTGACTGATGGTGATACCTTCACAGTCAAATTAGATGGAAAGCTTGAAAAGGTGCGGCTCATCCTAATCGACACTCCTGAAATAAAACCTGTACAGCCCTTCGGGCCAGAGGCGAGTGCGTTTACAACAAAGTTGCTTACGGATAATACAGTCAGACTTGAATTCGATGTATCCGAACGTGACCAGTACGGACGTATCCTTGCTTACGCCTATGTCGATGATAAAATGGTAAATGAATTGCTGCTGGAGAAAGGTCTTGCACGAGTCGCTGTCTTTCAGCCGAATGTGAAAAATGTGGATCAGTTCAGGTCTATCCAGAAAAAAGCCCAAGCAGCAAAATTAGGGATATGGAGCTTAAAAGATTACGCAACTGATAAAGGATATGATGAGACCGTTGTGGCTAAAGCTACTATCCATCCCACTGCCACAATTAAACCGTCACCTAAGCCCACAGCCACACCGAAACCTACCGCTACTAAAAAACCTATTCCAGCTAAAACTCAAAAACCTGCAACTACTAAAAAACCGAAACCAAAAGCAACCCCGCAACCAGTTCAAGATGTTTACTACAAGAACTGTTCTGCTGTGAGAGCAGCCGGTGCTGCGCCGATCTATGCTGGAGAGCCTGGATACTCCAGAAAGCTTGATCGAGAGGGTGACGGAGTAGCGTGTGAATAGATTTAACCCCGGAATAACGATCCGGGGTTTTGTTATGTAATATTCATATCATTTCTAAACTCTGTATTAAATATTTTCCAGTCTTTTGAAAAAGGATTTGATTCCATCATATATGACCATCAAACCAATAATTAAAGCCAAACTTCTTACAACGAACTCAGCAATATAGAGGCTCCCTTGGTATTGCGTTGAGCCGAAAGTATGCCCAGTGATAAATCCTGGTGATATCATTATAAGCACACCTACAACGACACTTGAAATTAGTAATACGACCTTACTCACAAATGTTCCCCTCCCGTTTTCACTCTTCAAAACTAATGTACTGATACGAACAAACATATATATTATATTTCCTAGTATCTCACTTAAAAACACTAATTTGGTAAAAAAAGAAATATTACTAGCATTAAGGGGTTGGCGAACTTCAAAAGTAGATGGACTTGCTAAACCAGTTGTCATAATTCCCTTCATTTTCATATTTCGCACCAAAGTAAGCGTTAAGTGGATTTCTGGCGGGCAGACGGGTATACTGATCGTATTTGCTGAAGCAGCAGTTATCCCTATATAAAGGAGATTTATATCGCATGCCCATTAACCGTCCCTTGCTGACTGACCAGGATCTGCAGGAAGCGATTGACCGCAAGGTGCCTGTCCGCGTCTTTCAGGATGACCATCTGGTGAATTCCGGCGCTACTATAGTGCGGTTTACCGATTCGGATGTTGTAATCCAGTCCCGTGTCAGCGACTTAACCTATTATTCGCGCAGCCGCTGCGAATTCTTCGAAGTCCGGCCTTAAAGGATGACTGTCCGGGCCTTGGACACGTGTGAGCTGTGCGGCCGTTCTCCTCTTGCAACTACCGTTCATCATTTGATCCCCCGCGAGAAAGGCGGCAGCCTGCTCCCGACTGCCCTTCTGTGCAAGGCTTGCCACCGGCAGATTCATGCCTTGTATACCAACAGCGATCTCGTTGTTCTTGGCCTTACGACACTGGAGAGACTGCGCAGCGACCCGCAGATTGCCGCTTATCTGAAATGGATCATGCGGCAGGCGCCGGGCTCCGAACCCAAGCTGCGTAAATCAAAGCGCGTACGAAGCAAACGTTAATCTGCCGGTCAGCAGGATAATGCAGGCGCTCCCAGGATGCAAGCATAGGAACTAAGTCATCCTAACGGATGAATAGGATTACCTTCGCACCAGCACAATGTATGCTGTTTTCCGCATACATTCAGGCCATACCATTCAAAGAGCCCTTATCCGCTAATCCAAACACACCTGGTCCACAAGAGGAGGAAATTATAATTTCCTAAACAACAAAAAGGGTGCCTTCCGAGTTCCGGGAGGCACCTTTTTGCTGCTTTTGCTGAAGGCTCTATGATTTGCTGCAAGATCTTCTGTGGAAAATAGTTCTGCTGCTCCATTGCTTATTTCTTCATGTCGCCATAGGTATTCAGCTTCTCATTCAGAACTTCCTGGAAGCTCTGGACTTTGTCTTCCTGTCTCTGCGCTTTGGGATCAATAACGGGCTGAGGTCTAAAAAACTGATGATTAAAAGCCATTAGATTATGTACGCTCATACTCATTGAGTTCAACCTCCTTCCATAATCTTCACCCAATATTTGCGTGAGTGCGAAACTTCTTATCCCTTATATAAACTGCTCTTTCCAATCCTAAACAGTTTTATCTCAGAAAAATGGAAACGGAATCTTAAAATTATCCCCCTTGAAAATAGCAAAGGCGGACCCAGACTTGAAATAAAGTCCGGGTCCGCCGCTGTACTTTTGAAGTTACATTGAATCCAAGCTCAGAAAGAGTGAACAATTAAATCAGAGTAGGCTGCTATACACCACATAGCTATGGAATTAATTCTTTTCTTTATTTAGAGACAACTCAAAAGATGCAGTAATAGGCTCTAGACGAGAATCAGTAGGCACTGCTGTTATCTCTACAGTCAAGATTAGAGGATCGGGTAAGACGATTTTGCTGATATTCTCCATACCCGTAAGATAATAATGGTTTTCACCCATTTTCACTAATCCTCCTCCAGACGTATCTGAAGCGGTTATATCCTTTTTATTGTTAAAAAGTTTGCAGACTATATTATAATCTTTTAAAATAGTGATCCCTTTTATCTCGTAACCGACCTTAATTTCATCCCTCGTATATGAGGCATATCGTAAGGCAAAGGTTGTGTCTTCGACTATTTGGGTTTGAATCTCAATATTCGGTTCAGGGATAGAAGTCTCCTTAGGTGTATTTGTCCACCCGAAATAACGTGCAGCCAAAAAGCCTAAAATGAGCAAACCAACAATTAGAACAAGTAAGCTTATTCGCTTTTGTCTCATCATGTCACCTCATAAAAATTCGAACCGGATACGGGTTTCGTCAAGGTGATTTTCATCCTATTCATTCATCAGCCTGACTAAATATTTGTAATTCTCTTCAGTAATCCCAAACGAATTCGCGGGGTTCTTGTGATAGAAATCTTCGGCAAATTTTATCATATCCCCGGATACCTGATTGGCCTCAAGAATGTTCTTCTTCCAATATTGAATGCACTTTATCGCTCTTTGGTCCGCCGAAGACAGCTTATGCTCCAGGCAGAAATTCAAATCCTTTAGAAATGTGTTCCAGCCTTTGATATTGAAGGTTTTGCTTAATTTCTGTTCGGGATGATCAACGCGGAATGTTGAACTATCCGTATCCTCTGTGATTTGTGCAAAAAACGGAAGAAGATACGCGGTAATCTCCTGTTGCTCGCTGATCCGCTCCTCAAGAATGGACAAGCGCATTAAACGCAGCTGCAGGTCAGTAATAGCTGCCTCAATCCTACGTTGTTCTGCTTTAATAAAAAGCCGAATATCAAAATCAGTATTATGGATATACTGATTGATCTCCCTTAAAGTCATCCCCATATTTTTAAGAGATATAATCACGAAAATCTTGGAAAAGGAATCTGCATCATAAAACCGGTGACCATACTCGTTGATATATGCCGGGGTGAGCAGGTTAATTTCATCATAGTATTGCAAAGTCCTCACACTTACACCGGTCAATTCGGAAAGCTCTTTAATTTTTATATATTGTTCCATCGTCATACAGTCTACCTATCCTGTTCTCTGAGATGACCTTGGCTAAGTGACGGAACCTGGCCGGAACGCACTTCCAATCCATGTGCTCCAGCTCCTTGGAGTGATAGTTCAATTCATACGCAGCTTTGGAAATGAATGGTTCTACTGCGAACGGTAAGGGCTGCATCAGGATCCCTCTGGAACACCCATCCCCGGCCCATATAAACTGACTGGGAAGCTGCTCGCTCTGAACTGTAAAGTGAGCAAACAGCATCACGACGCTATCCATATTTGCCTCAACGGTCCCTGTGTGTAATCCGGTTTCCCAATTCCCCGTTGTAATAGACACAACCGATTTATTGTCAAACAATTCAGCTACTGTCCCTTTAAATTCATGGATCGTATCTTTATACTCCATCGTGAAATTTGCATCTGTGATCTGACAAAAAACAGAGACCCCTTGAGAAAGACGAAAAGAAAAACTTATCTTTGCATTAACATCATTGATGGAGGAGAGCAGCGTACAACCTGTAATGATCTGCTCCAAAAACCCGCGCATGCAATCCGTCCCTCTAAATTCGCTTAATGCTTGTTCTGCAATCTGACGGGTGTCCGCTAGGACCATTCTGAAGTCCTTGTTTACAGAAAGCATTCTTATGATATTATTCATGTCTATCACCTCTTGAATGAATAATAGGATATCACGCTACGTGATACACAAGCCCTAATTTACATTAAGAGGCTATTAACAGTTACAACGAAAAATCAGTCACGCCTTTCTTAGAGGCATATTTCAGCGTATAGGCTCCTCCGCCCTCAAAGGGCATCGTGGCTATTTTGATCCGGGTAAAATCAAGCCTATGCTCTCTTATAACTTTTTTGATCAGAGCCATCCCCCGTTGTTCATCCGTAACAACACAAAAGAGGTTAAGCACATATTGCTGCGGGTCAGACACCATTCTCCCCATCTCAAACCCGTCCACATAGCCGAGTTCAGCATCTGCCAAAAATAGATTCAGATATTCCGTTACTTTATCCCTCAACCATTCATCGCGCTGGCTCCCTTTAATGCTTTTCAAGGGATATTGTACGACTACCCAGCATTTCTCATTCATTCCAGTTCACTCCCCCGGTCTGATTAGCCCTCAACATGTCTTGCGCAGAAAAAGCCAGCACCCGCACCTGCCTGATTATGTATGTTAACCCTTGGGAGTAATGAAAGGCGGATAATTGTATTTCATACAATTAAAAGGCGGCAAAAAACGGAATGTGCCAGGTTAGCTGTATTCTGTACAATAAAAAATGACCGCAAGTCCACATTTAACGAAAGAAGGGGTTTTTAGCTGTACGAAATACAGTTAACCACCCAGTTAATCCATAATCAATTGATTTAATTGTACGAAATACAGCTAAAGTGTTTTTGCCCCGGAGGGATCACTCTTACAATGTACCTGGTCCCAAGCCTGAGTTCTACGTGTACGAACTGTGGTAGGGACTGAGGTACGCTCCGAATTGCGCGCTATTTGTTCACTGCTGCCCAGGAACCTTCATTCAGCAGCTCCAGCTCGTCACGCTCCAGCCGGAAGGTCATGGCGCCGATATTCTCCCGGGCATGGCGGACCTTGGAAGCGCCCGGGATGGCAACAACGGTGTCGCCATGATAATGAATTAGCCAGTTAAGTGCGACCTGGCCGGGTGTGACCCCGTATTTGTCAGCCAGCGCTGTCAGGGTGGCGATGAGCGGCCTGCTGCGGGCCAGGCTCCGGTCGTCCAGGCCGGACATCATCCGACGGGACCGCGAGACTGCGCTAATCTGCGACGGATCATTGTGGAATCGTCCGGTCAGAATCCCCTGCTGGAGCGGCGAGTAGGCGATAATCGAAATTCCCAGCTCTTTGGCGGCGGACATGATGCCGTTCTGATCAATGCTGCGGTGCAGCAGATTATATTTGACCTGATTGGAGACCAGAGTGAGCCCGTAAGTCTGCAAAATACGGTGCGCTTCCACCATCTGCCTGGCTGAATAATTGCTTACCCCGACGTAGCGGATTTTGCCAGCCTTCACCAGCCCGGCCATCTCCTTCATCTCACTGGCAATCGAGGATAAGGAGAACGGCTGGTGGATCTGGTACAGATCAATTTCCCTGCCGCCCAGGCAAGCAATGCGCTGATCAATTGTAGAGGGAATCGAGCGTGCCGTCCGCAGCATCGGCCACCATTTGGTCGCAATCAACGGTGCAGCATGTGAGCTGCCTTCCTGCTGTAGCTGGTCCAGCACATGAGCCAATGTCTCCTCTGATTTGCCTCCGCCATAAATTTCAGCCGTATCCACCCAGTTCATGCCGCCTTCCAGGCTGACCCGTACGATATCCAGAATATCCGCATCGGTCAGATTGCTCCAGTAACGGCCTACGAAGCCGCTGCCCCTGCTGAACTGCCAGCAGCCGAGTCCCAGCGGCGATACAGATAATTCAGACTGTCCCAGGAAGCGCAGACGGACCTCACTTACAGGTGTTTCCATAGTTCATCCTTCTCTCGGCATATTAGTTGCTGTCTGACCCTCTAACTGTAGTCACAGCTTATGACTTTCCCGGCGCACTGTCAATTACAGCGGAACAGGCGCGGGCCTTGGTCCCGCCGCTGCCCGCACCGGGGAGCCGGACGCTCCTCCTCTACTACCGTAGCCTTGAAAAAGGGGCTTATGGTATAATTACCCTGCCCTACTGTACTAATCCATGCTGGAAGCTTACATAACACAACCATAACGGAGGGAATTCATTATCCATGATTAAAATTCTAGGTTTCCTGCTGCTGTACCGTCTGCTCGGCAATCCATTTCTGGCCCTGATCATTCTGCTCGTCGTTCTATATTTCGTAGACCGCCGTTATGTAGGCATTCTGCCCAGCTTCTCCAAGCCTTTCCGCCGCAGCCGCCAGATTTCCAGACTGCGCTTGACCATTGCACAGAACCCGAACGATGTATCCGCCAAATTCGACCTGGCCCGGCTGCTGATTGAGCGCAAGCGTTACAACGAGTCCAAGGAGCTGCTGATAGCCATCGCCGACCGTTATGAGACCTCCGCTGAATACTGGGTAGAACTGGGCTACGCCAATCTCAAGCTGGGACAGCTTCCCGAAGGAGAAGCCCAGATGCTCAAGGGACTGGAGATCAACCGCAGAGCGCAATACGGGCAGCCTTACCTGCGACTGGCCGAGACCTTCCGGCATGTTGACCATGACAAGGCGCTCCACTATGTGAGCCAGTTCCAGGAGATCCAGTCCTCCTCCAGCGAAGCTTATTATCTGGCAGGCTCCATGTACAAGGCGCTGGGCCGGACGGAGGACGCCAAGCTTGCTTTTAACGAATCACTTGCCGTCTACCGCACCTTGCCCAAATACAAGAAACGCTAGGAACGCGGCTGGGCGCTGCGCAGTTATTTCGCCAAGCTGCGCTGAGCCGCAGATATTAGGAATAGAGGACATGAACCGCAAACAACCTCCGGCTGCTGCACGTTGCAGTGCCCCGGAGGTCGTTTGTTTTATTTTACAGGAACCGTTACCTCAAGTTCAGGAATATAGAGCTTATGCCGGTCTTTCCAGACGTAAGGCTTAATGATGATACTCTCCGGCCTCTTCTCAAAAGGTTCAAAGACACTGCTGCTGGACAGCGTATCCCCGTCACCAGTACCGCTACCTCCAAGCATGACAGCCTCTTGCCCTTGCTCATCCCGCAGCTCAAACCAAATAGTGAAAAGCCCATCTTGCTTGTATTTATCTGGAATAGCTTCTTCAATAGCCTTAGTATCCCCCCCGGGGTCTCCCTTAATTTCAGTTAGCAGCCGGGTTGATGTCTGGCTTAACTCTAGCCGTGTGTACCGCAGATGAATATGATCATGTACCTTGACCTCTCCCGGAACAAGCACAAGATCACCCAACGTATTCTTGCTTACGGGAAACTCAAAGCGGAATGGCTGATCCATTCCATCAATAAGGACAAGCAAGGTGAGATCAAACTGCTCAGGAATTTGCAGATTAGCTCCATCCAGTGCTGTAACAATGATAGAGTCAGGTGCACCCGCACCTCCCGAGGCAAGGCCGTATCCCGTATTGACCGTTTTTCCGTTAACCACAAACTCAATATTATTGATTCCTCCCGGCGGCTGATCCCTGCGGTTGATTAAATCCCACCACGCCTCCGTTTTTTGACCATTGGCTGCCTGAGCACGGGTAAGCACCAATGACAAGCGGCTTCCGTCATACATCTGTTCCGACACACTGATCGTCGTCCCGTCCTGAGTAACGCTCTGCTGAACATTTGTGGTTAGACCTGCTTCGTTTGCTTTTTGAAGCCCGGCATCCCCTACAAGTCTGAATACACTTTCCATGAACGGCAATTGCTTCAGGGTCTCTGCCATTGCTGGAGAGATGAACCCCAGACTAACAATGATCACCAGCCCGGCGGCCACAGATGCGGCACTGATCATCAGCCGGGTCAGCCACCGGGGCATTCTTTTACGTCTGACGTTCTCCTGATGCTCTGGAGTCTCCTCCAGGCTTACCTCATCCCTTTCAATGATCATCCGGTAAGTGTCCTCCATACGTGTGTGCACAGCTTCCGGCAGTTCAGGAAGACTCTCTTCCTTGAGACCTGCCAGCCTGTTCTCCAATGGCTGCTGACTCATTCGTTCACCTTCCTTTCTAGAGGTTGCGAGAGAGATTGATATAAGGTTTTTCTGGCCCGGTGTAATCTGGTTTTGACTGCGCTCTCTGACAGCTCAAGCAGCTCTGCAATCTCCTGCAGCCTCAATCCCTGATAATAATGCAGCTTAACAATCGTCCGCGTTACCTCTTCCAGCCCGCTGATGGCCTGACGCAGATCCATATCTTCTGCGGATGAAGAAGAGGACTCGATGCGCTCCGGCGGCTCGGACATCACTACCACTCTGTCCCGTCTGCGCAGGATCATGTTGCATTCATTGATCAGAATCCGAAACAGCCATGTATTGAAATAAGCCGCTTCTTTCAGTCCTGAGATGGCTTTAAAAGCTTTCAGCACGGTCTCCTGCATGGCGTCTGCACAATCCTCGTCATTTCTGACCATGGACTTCGCCATACTGTACATCCTCCTGTCCAGACTCTTCACCAGTTGGATGAAGACCTCGCTGTCGCCTGCCTGTGCACGCTGGACCAGATCCTCTTGTACGGTATCCAGGGTAGATCTCCTCCCTTCCTTCGGGATGCTGCTGCTTCCCGCTTGTTAGTTGTATATATCTGTTTAGATGAAGCACAGGCACATAAGGTTACCTCAGCACGAACAATTATTTTCTCTTCTTCTTACGTAAACAGCAAAGAGCAGGCTCCATGAAACCGGAAGCCTGCTCTTTATTGTATCCTATCAGATCATCCTGAGCCTTAGAGATTCAGGGATTTCGGCTTCTCCTCCGCAGCCGCCGCGGGGAACGGCCACCAGTTGGCCCGGCCGAACATCCGCACCATCACCGGCACGAAGAACGGCAGGAATACTAGTGCATACAGGGCCAGACCGGACAATACAACCGTGGCAATCTGCATCATCGACAGCACCCCTGAAGGGTACATCGAGGCGAAGGTTCCGCCCAGTATCACAACGGCTGAGAGAATCACGGTTCCCATATTGCGCATGGCGTGGAGAATGGCTTCCCGCACATCCCAGGTTTTATTCTCATTGAAGCGGTCCATCAGGAAGATACTGTAGTCCACCCCGAGCGCTATCAGCATAACGAAGCTGAAGAACGGCGTCGTCCAGGTGATCCCCGAGTAGTTCAGCAGATGGACGAAGATCGCTTCCGTGATGCCCAGTGCCGTAAAGTAAGTGATTAACAATGAGGCAATGATGTACAGCGGCATAATCATCGAGCGGAACAGTACCACCAGGATGATGAAAATACCGCTTAGCATCAGAATGACCGTACGCGTGTAATCCTCATTCGAGATCGTCTGCAAATCGCTGTAGGTGCTGGTCACGCCGCTCATGGCTGTCTCCGCATTCTCCAGCTTGGTGCCGGCCACGGCACGGTCCACCGCTGCCTGAATCTGTCCGACGCTGTCAATAGCCTTCGCGCTGTATGGATTACCAGCGAAAACCACATCCATCGTCATCACCTTGCGGTCTCTGGACAGATAGGTGTCGAACACCTGCTGCATCTCCTTGGCCTTAAGCGCCTCTGCCGGAACCAGGAATCCGCTCAGCTCATCATCCTTGGCGTCCTGAATCTGCTTAAGATAATCCTGTGCGGAACTCAGGCCTCCGGTGATTTGCCCCAGTCCATCCGCACTTTGCGTAAGTCCGTCTGTCAGTTGACCCAGCTGTCCTGTAAGCTCACCGAAGCCGTCGGCAAGCTGCTGCTGACCGCCCTGAAGCTGATCCAGTCCGCTGGTGATGGATGGGAGCTTGCCGGTAATCTGCCCCTGGCCGTCCGCCGCCTGCACAAGGCCGGATTGCAGCTGGCCGATACCGGCCACAAGCTGATCCAGCCCCTTCACCAGCGCCGCCTGGCCTGCCGCCGCTTTGGAGTAACCGGCGTTGGCCTCTGTCAATCCAGCCGCTGCACCGCTGAGCTGATCAGAGATCTGGCCGAGTCCTCCAGCCAAGCCTGCCGCCCCCGTCCCGCTCTGTGTTACCGTGCCTTTGATCGTCTGGTAATTCACATCCTGCAGCAGTTCGGGATAAGCAGCTTCCAGTCCGGTGAACGAGGCACCCAGACCGTTGAGGGCATCAGCCACGCCTTGAAGCTGTGTCTGCAGCCCTGCAAGCCCTCCGTTCAGCGCGGTCAGACCGCTGCCGATCTTCTTGTACCCTTCGAGCAGCGCGGCATTGGCCTGTGCCAGTTGCTTCGCACTGGCCGATGCTTGCGCGAGGCCTGCCTTAATCTCTCCGGCTCCGGCAGAGCCGCTGCGGATACCGCGCTCAATCCGCGACAAGCCATCGCCCAGGGCAGTTATACCTTTCTTAAGCTCGGCTGTTCCTTCTGTCAGCTTCGCACTGCCCGAGGCGGCCTCGGCAAGCTTAGGCCCATTATCCTTCAGCTGCTTGCTTGCTTCGCTCAGCCCGCTCTGGATCTTGGTTAACCCTTCACTGCTCTGATCCAGACCGTCCGCCAGCGTAGCCACCTGAGTAGGAATCAGGAAGTCATTAATTTGCTCCCCGGTGGGCCGTGACATGCTGCGCACAGCCTTGACTCCGTCCACCTTTTCCAGCTCACGGCTGATCTTCTCCGCCAGCCCCATGTATTCAGCGGTATCCATCCGGTCATCGTTCTTGATCACAATCTTGCCCGGCATGGATTCACCCGGACCGAAGCTCTCCGATATAATATTGAATCCTTTGACCGAGGCGTAATTCGGCCCGATCTCATCCATGCTGTTGAAGGATAGCTTCCCGCTGTAGGTGAGCAGGAACGGCACCACAATGGCGGCCACAATCAGCAGCGCAGCCCAGGGTCTTTTGAGGGAGAACGAACCGGCCGCTCCCCAGATCCGGCTCTCGCTATGCTCCAGCTTACCGCGGGACGGCCAGAACAGCTTTTGACCCAGCACCGCCATGAAGAACGGAACGACTGTCACCAGCGCCAGCAGCATCACCGCTATGCCGACCGCCACCGCCACCGCTGAACGGTAGAGCATGAACTTGGACAGCCCGATGGCCAGGAAGCCGACGAAGACCGCCAGCCCCGAATAGAAGACCGTTCCACCGGCTTTCCGGTAAGTGGCAATAATGGCGCTTGTAGTATCCTCAGACTGGACCAGCTCCTCCTTGAACCGGCTGATCAGCAGAATGCAGTAGTCGGTCCCGATCCCGAACATCACGGCCACCATGAAGATCTGGGTGAACGTGGACAGCGGGAAATCAAACCGGTCCACCAAAAAAGCCACAACCGACTGGGAGACGATATAACTCAGCCCTACCGTAAGCAGCGGAACAAACGGAGCCACGAACGAACGGAACACGACGAACAGAATCAGCAGAATAAACACGACTGTGATATATTCCGACTTTTTCAGTCCGGCTTCCGAGCTGGCAATCGTATCCTCCGTAATGAGTCCTTCACTGGTCATATAATGCTCCGCAGTGACGTTACCCAGCATCTCAGCGGCCTTAGCCGGGAGTTCCTTGACTGCCTCCTCCCCGCCTTGCACAGACAACGCAACCATGATCGTCTTGCCGTCCTCCGCAATCAGCGTATCCTTAAGCTCCGGCTGCGAGAAAGGATCTGTAATCGTGCTGAGCTTCAGGGAATCCTTGTTCCCGGCGAGCTGCTCCACCCCCTGCTTGATACTCTCGGTGTCTGCGGCTGCAAGCCCCTCCGGCTTATGGAACACCAGGGCCACCTGATGCACCGTTTCCCCGTCTTTGGCGGCAGCGACCTCCTTCATAATCTCGGCAGCCCTTGAAGAGGTGTAGCCTGCCGGAACCGAGATTTGTCCCTTCTCACGTACCAGCTCAGACATCCCGGGTGCGGTGAGGAATAACACTGCCGCCACAGCCAGCCATACCGCTATAACCGCCCATCTTACCTTCAAAATCGTTCTCAATTGCTTCTCCCCCCAGTGTCCTGCATCAGAAACGCCAGCTTTTCAAACATCACAATAAATTGTTCAATCTTGTCATCCTCGAAGTGGAACAAATAAGGGGAGATTACCTCCTGCATTTGCTTCTCACAGGTACGGTAGACACTCTCCCCATGCGCCGTCATGGTCAGATACACCTGCCTGCGATCATTCTCATCACGGGTCCGCTGAATCATTCCCGCTTCATCCAGCCGGTTAATAATGGCCGTAATCGAGCTTTTGCCAACCGCCACAGCTTCAGCGAGATAGGTGGAGGTGCATTGCTCCTGCCCGGCGATCAGCCTGAGAATCAGGAATTGATCATTCGTCAGCCCTTCTCCAAAAATATCCCGGAGCCGCGCATTGATCTGCCGGGTGACCACCATATAAGCGTCTACGTAGCGGTTGATCCATTCCTCTGCATCTTTCTTCAATGCTACTTCCGCCTTTCTGAATAATAGTTCACGTGTAGAACTGTTTCACAGTAAAACTATATTGTCCGATTCATTAAAAGTCAACTGGTTTTCATGAATTTTACATTGAGATTCATTTGGGATATTCATTGGGCGGTAACTGCCCTTCAAGCGGGATTTCCAGGGAAATGATGGCTACGGTGACTATGATGACTATTGTTGTCCCGCGTCAGCCATTCGGATACCAGACTTGTTGCACATTATGCAGGATTTGTGACGGACCAGCAGGCCGGATTCGAATTTGTTGCACATAACGCAGGATTTCCGGTGATTTGGCGCGATTATACCGAGTATTGTTGCAAAATGCGCAGGATTTCCAGCCGCTTACCCGAATCAAGCTCTGCCGTGTTGTATAATGTGCAGGATTTCCTGCAAGTTGGCTCGCTTGGACGCAAACAACAGCCACCCCGCACCGTAAGTGCAGAATGGCTGTTGTTCAGTCCTGTTTAAAGCAGCTACAGGGTTGCGGTTACGGTTGCGGGTTCGCTTACGCTTACTCTTACGCTACCGCCACCTGCCTTACTCCTCGTCCTCGGTCTCTTCAACCTCGTAAACACAGCGGAACATCTCGATGCCGGCGGTGTTCTCGCCCAGACTGTACACCATGAAGCCAAGGCTGCGGTAAAAGTCTGCGGCAATCTCGTCTTCCGTCTCCGCTACCAGATAACGCGGCTCCCGGGTGGTCACCAGCTCCAGAATCATGCCGCGCGCGTAGCCCTTGCCCCGGTTCTCCGGGAGCACTGCGATGTGGCGGATATCCAGCGAGCCGTCCTCCGTCTCTTCAAATCCTGTGAGCCCGAGCAGCAGCCCTTCCTCTTCCCAGCCGCATAGCTGCATGGCCGCCTGCTCCCTGTATTCTGCCGAAGTACTCTCCAGCGCCTCCGGATCATCTATCACCGCATAAGTCAGCAGCTCATTCACCTGCGGTGTGCCGACAAGCGGCTTCAAATCAATCAACATTAGAGTAACCTCCTTAATTTATAGCTATATAAGACGCACTTAAGAGTGGTACTTGAAGCTGAGTCGTAATTGCGCTGAACCTTCGAACTTCCCGCCGCTATCCCCGCACCAGCCGCAGCAGCACATAACCTGTCCACACGCCCAGCAGGTTAAGCAGCAGATCATCAATATCCAGGCTTCCGACATGCAACAACATCTGCAGCAGCTCCAGGAAGGTGATGACTAAGACAGACAGAAGTGTCAGCCGGACAACAGAGCGGTAACCGGAGATCACCAGCGGAAGCAGAATGCCAAAAGGAACAAATACCGCTACATTCCCCAGCAGATTGACCAGCCGGCTTGCATACGATAAGCCGTTGGTCATATCGAAGAATAGACGCACCGTACGAAGCGGTTCAAGATTGTAACGCAGCGGCCCGTCCAGCTGTACGGTCCGTCCGAATCCAACGAACATCCAGTACAGCAGGAATGCGCTATATGTAATCAGCAACAGCCACGCCAGTACCCGGCGTCCGGGCGGCAGCCCCTGCTTACCTGTAGCGGCCTTGCCCTTCCGGCGGCGCGGATGCGTATTAGCGACCACTATCACCTTCAATGATCTCAATGGTACCGTCACTTTTGCCGACAATGGCCATGCTGGCGATCCCGATGAACAAGCCGTGCTCCACTACTCCGGGAATACGCTGGAGAGATAGCGCCAAGTCAGCGGCTGAGGCGATAGCTTCGAACCGGCAGTCCGCAATATAATTGCCGTTATCCGTCTTGTACAGCTCGTCCCCGCTGCGCCGCAGCTCGGGCTTGCAGCCCAGCTTGGCCAGATCAGCGACCGTCCACTCCCAGGCGAACGGCACAATCTCAACCGGCAAAGGGAACTTGCCGAGCGTGGTCACTGCTTTGCTCTCATCGGCCACTACGATCATGCGGGCACTGCCCATGGCTACAATCTTCTCACGCAGCAGTGCGCCGCCTCCGCCCTTGATCAGCTGCAGCGCTCCGTCCAGCTCGTCCGCTCCGTCAATAGTCAGATCCAGACTGTCCACCTCACTGAAGGACACCAGCGGAATGCCCAGCTCACGGGCCTGATCCTCTGATGCCTGTGAAGTAGCTACCGCCGTAATCTTCAACCCTTCGCTTACCCGCTCACCCAGCTTGCGGATGGCCCAGTAGGCAGTAGAGCCTGTACCCAGGCCTACCTTCATTCCGTCCTGCACATATTCGACTGCCTTCTCCGCTGCAAGCTGCTTCACATTGATACTCATTTTATTACCCCCATGTTATCCGTTATAATGAACGATGAGCAGATCCTTAATCCAATACCACACCAGGAGGAATCCGGATGAGAACCGAACACCAAATCCAATCCAAAATTAACGAAATGACGCTTCAGCGCAGATCCCTCGAGTCGCGGCTGGCTCCCTTGCCGTCCGGTGATCCGCAGCGGGCAGCCTTAGATGCCCAGCTTACCCGGCTTGAAGATTTGATTCTAATGCTGGAATGGGTACTAAATGCCCCAACCGGCAAATACCACGCCTGAGTCTGAACCTGCGTTCAGGACAAGCTTTTGCCGTAACACATGCTGTCCGGATCACCTATGTAAGGCCCGAACAGCTCGATTGGCTGATAGCCATGCTTCACATACAGGGCAATGGATTCCGGCTGCTTGATGCCGGTCTCCAGCCTGATCTCCCGGCACCCTGCTGCCATTGCCCGCTCCTCCAGATCCTGCAGCATCCGGCTGGCAATTCCCTGCTTGCGGGAACCCGGATCTACATAGAACCGCTTCAGCTCCATCAGGGAGCTGTGTGTGTCCAGCGGGCGCAGCCCGCCGCAGCCCACCGGCAGTTCATTCACATAAGCGACCACGAAGGTCATTTCCTTCACCTGGGGATCGGAGAAATCCACACCATAGATCATCTCATGCGGATAACGGGATTTCAGATCCTCATCGAGCTGGCCGATCAGTGTTCCCAGATCTGTATGATGCGGATCAACGCGCACGAATGTCACTTCAGTTACAGGGTTCATGCTTGCCCCACTCCTTTATCTCTTCTCTATTGTCTCCAGCACAGCGCCGCTTCAGCTATAAGTGCCCAGCATGGCTTCGTATAACCTGGCATTGTCAGACTCGAAGCAGATGAAGTCGATCTGCCGCAGCGGAAGCTCTGCCGGGTTCTTCCCGCGGATATATTGAATAACGGATTCCAGGGCCGTCTTGCAGGCCAGATCCTTAGGAAAGCTATAAATCCCCGTACTTATATTTGGAAACGCAAGGCTCTGCACGCCATGGGCGCAAGCCAGATCAAGACTGCTCTTATAGCACCTGGACAACACCGCAGCTTCCCCGGCTGTGCCGCCTTTCCAGATCGGCCCCACCGTATGTATGATTCCGCGAAAAGAAAGCTGACCCGCAGTGGTGAGCGCCGCTTCCCCGGGAAGAATGCCGCCCTGCTTGCGGCGGATCACCGCGCATTCTTCGGCAATTCTCGGACCGCCGGCCCGGTGGATTGCCCCGTCTACCCCGCCGCCTCCATACAGGCCGGAATTGGAAGCATTGACAATCATCTCGCCCTGCCAGGCGGTAATATCGCCCTCTTTTACCGAAATTACTACATCCTTAACGGTAATTTGCATGTTCGGCCTCCTCCTTCGCCGCAGTCTCCAGCGCCTTGATCAGTTCCTTCTCCCCCCTGAGGGTGGCCTTTCCCGGAAAAGATAAATGCTCCAGCCGGCCCCCCTGCAGCGCGGCCTGACGGAGATTGCCCAGCATATAATTCTGCGCATCGGATAACACCAGCTCGCCTGTACCGGCGGCAACCCTGCACAGGGCACGGGTCGTTCCCGCCTCTTCCGGCATCGCCTCCGCACCTCCGTCAAGCACAGTGAACTGAAACAGCGGCACCGCTTCCGGCAGCTCTTCATCCGGGGAGAACCTCTGATTATATACAGAATACATCAGATTGCCGGTGTGTGCTCTGGAAGCATCCGTCTCCTGATCAGCAAGGATTCTGCTGTTCTGGTAAGCAATCAGTCCGGCGGTGAACAGCAGAAACAGCACAACTCCCGCAATTAAAGTATACATTACTCTCACCAGCCATTCGCCTGTAATGGACAATACCGCTTCTATATTATCATGGACAGAACTAGCCGTGAATGGTCCTATCGTGTAAAATCAATTTTTTGCCGGGATTCCATAAAGTTATTTTGAGATATTCAAATTAACAGTTGAAACTTCACTTGGCATGTCTCATAATGAAGTGGAGCCTGCTGTTTTGTCAATCCATACGAAATCAAGGGAGGACACCTGGAAATGAAATTTTTCTTGGATACCGGAAATATTGAGGAAATCAAACGTATTACCCGCCTCGGATTAGTGGATGGCGTAACGACGAACCCGTCGCTGATCGCCAAGGAAGGCAGATTGTTTAAGGACGTAATCAAAGAGATCGTAGCGATTGTTCCCGGTCCTGTAAGCGCTGAAGTGATCGGCCTTACGGCAGAAGAGATGCTCAAGGAAGCTTACGAGATCGCTGAATGGGCTCCGAACGTGGTCATCAAGCTGCCTATGACGGAAGATGGTCTGGAAGCCTGCTATGAACTGACCAAAAAAGGCATTAAAACCAACGTAACACTCGTATTCTCCGCTGCGCAAGGCCTCATGGCGGCCAAGGCCGGAGCTACTTATATCAGTCCGTTTGTCGGACGTCTGGATGATATCGGGGTAGACGGCATGAAGCTGATCAAGGATCTGAAGACGATTCTGACCAACTACGGCCTGAAATCCGAGATTATCGCCGCCAGTATCCGCAATATTGCCCATGTGGAGCAAGCTGCGATTGCCGGTGCCCATATTGCTACGATCCCGGGTTCACTTCTGCCATCGCTCTGGAAGCACCCGCTGACAGACAACGGAATCGAACGCTTCCTGAAGGACTGGGAGAAAGTACCGCAGGTCTAAAACAAAAGAAATACCGTTCAAGCCCCCTTCCGCACCAAGCGGAGCGGGGCTTTTTTGTGCGGGTGCGGGTGCGGGTGCGGGTGCGGGTGCGGGTGCGGGTGCGGGTGCGGGTGCGGGTGCGGGTGCGGGTACAAATGCGAGGGCTCCGGCGACAACAGTTGGATTTTCTCCACTTGCTTAAGAGCGGAAGCGAGTTTCTCAGGTATTAGTTGGAAAAACAACACTTAATAGCTGGACTTCCGGCAGAATAGAGGAAATCCTCGAAAATAAATGACGTTTTTCCAACTAATTCCGCCAACCGCTGCAAATCATCTGAATTAAGATACGTTTTTCCAACTATTGCTGCGCCATGCGGAGTGGGCACCATGTACTGCACCACACAGAGCGGGCACTATGTGCTGCATCACGCAGATCGGGCATCATGTGCTTCATTTGCGGAGTCGGCACCATGTGCTGCACCATGCGGAGCGGGCACCATGTGTTGCATCACGCGGAGTGGGCACCATGTGCTGCATCACGCGGAGTGGGGCTTTTTGTTCGTGCGGGTACAAATGCGAGTGCTCCGGCGACAACAGTTGGATTTTCTCCACTTGCTCAGGAGCGGAGGAACGTTTCTCTCAGGAAATAGTTGGAAAAACAACACTTAATTGCTTCACATCCGCCCGATTAGACGGAAATCCTAAAAATAAATGACGTTTTTCCAACTAATTCCGCCAGTCGCAGCAATTTATCTAAATTAAGATACGTTTTTCCAACTAATGTTGCACCATGCGGAGTGGCACCATATGCTGCATCATGCAAAGCGGGCACCATGTGCTGCATCACGCAGATCGGGCATCTGTGCTTCATCATGCAAGCGGGCACTATGTGCTGCACCACACAGAGCGGGCACTATGTGCTGCACCATGCAGTGCGGGCACCATTCACTTTTATGGCACGAATGCGGCTCAAGGGAATAGTTGGTGTATATAACGGGAAGGCACACGCGAACGCCGCCTTGACCATTTTACTTGTTGTAATTATAATTGTCATAACAAGCATTATAAAGGAGCCACTCATTATGAACCCATCCTCTCCTCACCAATTCCTCGGTTTCCTGCTGGGATCTACCCACCGGAGAATCTCGGGCGGCTTCGCCCGGGCCCTGAAGCCCTATGATATTACGCCTGAGCAATGGTCTGTCCTGCTTATGATCTGTGACCAGAGCGGAATCAATCAGAAGGAGGTTGCAGCTGCTGCCGCCAAAGACCAGCCGACAACCGCCAGGATCGTTGAGCTGCTCCTCAAGAAAGGCTTCATCAGCAAATCGACCAACCCGGAGGACCGCAGGGCATTTCAGCTCTACGCTACCGAGGAAGGGAGATCGCTAATCGTAAATACGCTTGAACTGGAGCAGCAGACCATTAACACAGCTGTAGCCGGGCTGAATCCGCAGCAGCTTGAAGACCTCCGCAGCATGCTGGAGCAAATCTATCACAACACCGGCAATCTACATCACGAATAGGAGTCTACTCACTTGAACCCTTCATCCGAACGTCTATGGACTACATCCTTCATCACACTTACCCTCTGTAATCTGCTGCTCTTCCTCGGACTGCAGATGACCTTGTCCACTCTTCCGGCTTATGCAGAAGCAGCCTTGCAGGCTACTCCCGTTCAGGTCAGTCTTGTAACCAGCCTGTTCGCACTCAGCGCCATTGCCTCCCGCCTGTTCTCGGCCAGAGCCATGGAGAAGGGCGGACGCAACCTGCTGATCTTCCTCGGGCTTACCGTTTCACTCGCAGCCGTGACCGGATATTATTTCGCAGGCAGCATCCTTACCCTGCTGCTGCTCCGCATGCTGTTCGGCATAGGCTTCGGAATGGCCAGCACGGCATTCCCGACGATGGCCTCCGATGTCATCCCGATCCGCCGGATGGGTGAGGGCATGGGCTATTTCGGGTTATCCACCAGCCTCGCCATGTCGGCAGGTCCGTTAATCGGACTCAGCCTGCTGCAGGGACCGGGCTTCGGTTCCCTGCTCCTGGGAACGGCTGCCGTACTTGCTCTGATCCTGCCCCTGGGCTTCCGCTTGTCCGCAGCCTTGCCGGCCGGACATCAGGAGCCTCCTGCCGCTCCGGCTGCCGCCCCCGGAGGAGGAGCGTACCGCAGGCTGTTACTTCCCGGCCTGCTCAATTTCCTCTTATCCATCTCTTACGGGGGACTGCTGGGCTTCCTGGCACTCTTCGGGGCAGAAAAGAACCTCCAGCATATCGCGTATTTCTTCCTGTTCAATGCGGTAGCTATCTTAGTGATCCGTCCGCTGTCCGGAAGGATCTACGACCGCTTCGGGCCGGCCGCCCTGCTGATCCCGGGAAGCCTGTTCATCATCGCCGGCCTGCTGCTGCTGTCCTTCGCCTCAACAACAGCGGCATTGTTCCCGGCCGCCTTATGTTACGGCTTCGGCTTCGGCTCCATGCAGCCTGCACTTCAGACCTGGATGATCCAGTCTGTGGAGCCGCGCCAGCGCGGATTAGCCAACGGGATGTTCCTGAACTCGCTGGACCTTGGAGTCGCTATCGGATCCATGCTGCTTGGCGCTGTCGCCATGTACACCAGCTATGCCGTGATGTACCGGTATTCCATCCTGGCCCCGGTTCTGCTGCTCACCGTCTACCTTGCGGTATCGGCTTACCGGCAGGGCCATAAGCGTAAGGCGCCTACGGCGGGAGCGGCAACGCAGCCTTCCGGGGAATAAGCCGCTGCTCAGCATAGCGTCATAACCACAAGAGACCGCCTCGCGTCATACGCGCAGGCGGTCTTATCATTTCAGCAGGTTCAGCAGACGATGGCTCAGTTCGGCGATGTGCCTGCCGTTACAGTATCACGCACCGCAGCAGGAAGGAACGGATTAGGCTGGCCCAGGCTGTAGATATGCAGCAGATGCATCGCCCGGGTACAAGCCGTATAGAACAGCTTGCGCTCATGTTCACGGCCGTATCTCTCCGCCGAGCCGTCATAGATGATCACAGCATCGAACTCGACGCCCTTCGCCAGATATGCGGGAAGCACCAGCGTCCCTTTTTGGAAATTGGGCGTCTCCTTCGTGACCAGCCTTACCGGCAGCCGCTTCTCCAGTTCACTATGCACCTGTGCGCTCTCTTCCGCCGTCTTGCAAATCACGGCTACATAGTGGTAGCCCTGGGCATGAAGGTTCAGCACATCCTGCTCCACGGAGGCCAGCAGATCTGCTTCATTATCCACTACCGTCAAGAGCGGTTCCTCGCCCCTGCGGTTAAAGGGTACGATCTTCTCGCCTCCGGGAATCATCGCCCGGGTGAATTCAACAATCTCATAAGTCGAGCGGTAGCTGCGGGTCAGGGAGATCACCTCGGTGTTCTCTTCACCGTAGATGCTCACAAGTCCCGCCAGGTCTCCAAGCACCTCACCTTGGGCATAGATCGCCTGGTTAAGATCACCCAGCACCGTCATCTTGGCCCGCGGGAACAGCCTGCGCATGAATTCAAGCTGGAACGGCGAGTAATCCTGCACTTCATCAACAATGACATGACGGATCAGCGTATTCGTCCGGAAGCCCTGGCTGAGCTCCTTCAAATACAGAAACGGCGTGGCATCCTCATACGCCAATTCATTGCCGCTGATGGAAGCCAGCGTCTGTTCACAGATCTCGTCCCACGCCTCAGGCAACGGCTGGCGGGTATCCAGACGCTTCATCCATTCGCGGCCCTGGAACAGCCTGCTGTACAGACCCTTCACATCAACGAAGCGTCCGCGTTTGGTCCAGCCGCGCAGCGGCTTCAGCTTCTGGCTCACTACGTAGCGGGCGAGCAGGATTTTCTCCGCCTCATAATCATCGAAGCTGTCGTTATGTCCCCCGCCCTTACGGCGCATCTGATTGTAAGCCCGCTGATAATCGCTGTTGTCCATAAGCTCAATCTGCTCGTCTACCCATGAAGCACTCCGCTCTTCAACGCCGAACGCAGCGATTCTCTTCAGCAGCCAGCCCGTCATCAGCTCGATCCGGTTCGCCAGCTTGATCCCCGGGTCATAGCTGTAGAACTGGCGTTCCATCTCTTCCTTGCCTACAACCGCCCGGCCCTGGAACATCAGCGGCTTGAACAGCATCCCTTCATGCTCCAGCAGGTTCACATAACGCCGGATGGCACCCAGGAAGACCACTGACGATTTATAAGCGATACCTTCTCTGCGTATGGAGGCTTCCGGACCGTCCGGGGCATTCAGCAGACTCTCGGTCTGGCTGAACACATCCTCCAGCTGAAATTCCTGGCCCAGCCGGTGCTCCAGATACATCTGGAAGGTCGTCTGCTGCATATTCTCTTCACCCAGCTCAGGCAGTACGGTAGATACATAGCTGTTGAACAAGGGGTTGGGGGAGAAAAGCAGCATCTGATCTGCCTGAAGCACCTCCCGGTACTTGTAGAGCAGGTAGGCCACCCGCTGCAGCGCCGCTGAAGTCTTCCCGCTTCCGGCGGCTCCCTGCACAACCAGCATCCGGCTTCTGTCATTGCGGATGACCGCGTTCTGCTCCTTCTGGATGGTAGCCACGATGCTCTTCATCCGGTCATCGGCGCTATGGCTCAGTACCTGCTGGAGCAGCTCATCGCCGATAGTTACGCCCGTGTCGAACATGACTTCGATTTCACCGTTGTCGATGACGAATTGGCGTTTGCGCTCCATTGTTCCCTTAATCAGGCCGCCCGGTGTTTCATAAGCGGCCGGTCCCGGCGCGCCGTCATAATACAGGCTGGAGATCGGTGCCCGCCAGTCATAGATCAGGAAGGTCCCGTTATCCTCCATCAATGAACCGATGCCAAGATAGATTTTGTCAGCCGCTTCATCCCCCGGCTCCGAGAAGTCTATCCGGCCGAAGTAGGGGGATACGACCAGCTTTTTATATTTTTTGAGCGCTTTGCTGGACTGCAGATGATGGCGTTCGCGTTCGTTCAGAATCTGGGCCTGCTGCCGCAGACTTGTGGAGGTCTCCCCCAGATCGTCGGGGCTGCTGAAGTTCACTGTAACTTCTTCCCAGAAGTCCTTGCGCATATCCACGACATCCGTGCGGTGGAGCCCAAGCTCCTCCGACAGCAGCCGGATTTGGGTAGACAGCAGTCTGGTGATGCCGTTTACCCGCTCCTGCTCCTTTTGCCACTCGTGATCATGTTTATCCAATGGTTGTCATCCCCTTCATTTCTCATTACAGTTTCTCGCTCAGAACCGCGCTGTCCTTGTCGTCCGCATTCATCCGGTTAATCTGGTCAGCCACCTTATCCAGACGCTCCAGCTGATAGCCGTAGTCATAGATTGCCGCTGCCACCACCGACAGCCGGAGCTGCCCGGATTTCTGCGGATCATAGCCATTAATAGCAGATTTCAAAAACCGTTCATTGTCTTCTCCCAAGAGCTCAGAGTCATTGGCTCCAGGCTTCAGCTTATCCTCGAACTTCAGCAGGATATACTCATGATACTTGATGAGCTGCTCCAGATGCCGGTCGAACAGCTCATCCGTATGCTCCGTACGTTCTGCCTGGAAATAGTGGCGGTCAATCGCCTCAAGCACCTGATAGCCCTTTTGCAGAGAATTCAGCAGGTTTTTGTAGACCACCATCTGCCTCGTCTGACTATATTTAGCCCTGCGGAGCTGCTTCTGCTCTTCCTCGAACAAGGCATACTTGTCAGCCAGCGCCTTAATGGAGCCCTCCAGGCCGTTCTTCTCATCCCGGAACACACTTTCCTTCATTTCATGCGACACCGCCGTCCGCAGCAGCAGCGACAGGCTGGTGAATACTGTCTCTATCTGCTTGATGTACTGCTTACGCGGCTGCGGCGGAAATACGGAAATATTGATAATAAAAGCGGACAGGATTCCTGTCAATGTCAGCAGGAAACGGGTTAACGCGAACTGCCACTGGCCGGACGCCTCCATGACGGAGATAACCGTGACCAGTGTCAGGCCGATGGTATCGGCGCGGTTCATTTTCATGCTGATCATAATCACCAGTATACATACCAGTCCAACCGCAATCGGTTCATTGGACAGCAGCATTCCGCCCAGCAGCGCGATAACCGCCCCCATGGTGCTGGTCTGTATCTGATCCAGGAAATACCTCCATGATCTGTATATGGATGGCTGCATGGCAAAGATTGCCGCAATGGCCGCACCGACAGGAGAGGCGAATTGGAATAGAACGGACAGATAAAGTGCAAGTGTTACGGCCATTCCTGTTTTGAGTATGCGGGCACCAAAAGCCAAATCTATCCCTCCCAAGTAGCTTGATGCTCTGTTTCATAATAAATGCCGGTCTTCATCATTTATGTATATCCTGCAGGCATTCGATTAATCTCTAATATTTGTACACACATTATTACCCATGAAGCGGGCTGGCGAATTTTAGTATGTCTTAAGCCGGGCTTCAGGATTCTTTCAGCTTTCGGGGAATACTGGTTACCAGGCAGCAGCCACAACCACAGAAGAGGTGAATCCATGAACAAGAGCACCCGTACAATCATCGCAGGGGCCACAGCCTTAATGCTTACTATGGCTCCTGCCGCCGCTTATGCAGAGCAGCCGTCCAGAGGACGGGCAACCGCAGCACCGGATTCCATGCATGCCGGCCAAGAGCATCATCATCCCCGCGGCGGGGACCGAAATTTCAGAGCCGGCGGCCATTTCATCCTGAGCGAAACCGCCAAGCTGCTCGGAATCAGCCGTCCGGAGCTGATCGACAGCCTGAAATCCGGCAAAACGCTGAGCGGTCTGGCTCAGGAGAAAAAAGGCTGGAGTGAAGACCAGTATATCCAGAAGCTGAGCGAAGCCGCCAGTCTCAAGCTCGATGAATTCGTCAAGGACGGGAAGCTGACGCAGGAAGACGCCGCCAAGCTGAAGCCGGGCCTACCGCTGCTGATCAAGCGCAGCCTTAGCCGCACAGCCCAGCTTCACCAGATCAAACCTTCGCAGCAGCCTGCTGCAACGAAGTCACCTTAAGGAGTAAAAGCCTGCGGATGCCCGGGAGCTTATTTGCGCCGGGCATCCTTTGTGTTGCGTGGATTCTTCCCCTTGCGTTCCTTATAATTCCGGTAGGCCTCGAATATAGCAGCCGACAGCATCAGCCAGGCCCCGCTCGCGGCATAGCCGCCAATGACATCGCTGGGATAATGCACCCCCAGATAAATCCGGCTCCAGCCGATCCCTCCGGTCATCAGCACCGCGAACAGAATCAGCAGGAACCGTTCGGTCCGGCTATGCATATGCCGCCAGAGCAAGTAGGCTATGACTCCATATAATGAGAAGGCTGCCATAGAATGCCCGCTCGGGAAGCTGTATCCGGCCTGTTCAATCAGCCTGTGGATGCTGGGGCGCTCCCGGTGAAACCACAGCTTCAGCAGCGTGTTCAGCAATTGTGAGCCTAAGCCTACCCATAGAAACAAGGCAAGCTCCAGCCGGTGCTTCAGGGCGAAGAAGAGGATGATCATCGTCAGCAGGGATATCCCGATCGCGAGCTTCGAGGAGCCCACCAGGGATAAGCCTTTGGCCAGCGTAGTCAGCGGCGGGGATTCCATGGATTGAACGAACCGGATAACCGCACGGTCAAAGCCCCCAGCCCCGCCCAGCTTGACCAGTGCCGCAATCACGATAAAGGCCAGCAGGAACCATATAAACCGCCGGAATCCGCGGGACCAGTAATGATAATAAAGCATAACTACCCCCTTGTCTATTTGTCACGCCATATGAACACATTTCCAGGGAAGGTCTATCCCGTGTTATAATATCCTGAGAAATTATTTTATATAAAGATGGAGTGCTGCCAAGTGGAAAGTCTAAAATTGCAGGAACGTTTGTTGAACCAGTGCATCTCAACGAAGATGCCTGTGACGATTTTTACAACGAACGGAGTCAAAATGCAGGGACTGATAACCTCTTATGACGCTTATACAATCACCTTGCAGGGCCAGGGTGACGGAAGACAGAACGTACTCTTCAAGTCGGCAGTCTCAACTGTAGTGCCGCTGAAGCCGGTCTCACTCAAATAAGCAGTCTCCAAGGCGCACATTCTAACCTAGACCTAAGCCGCATAACCGCCAGGAATTCAAAAGGAACACCGGAGCATGATTCCGGTGTTCCTTTTGCCTGTGCCGGCAGATCGCTTAAGGGAAGGCGTCCTGTCGTCTTACGCAGGGAAGACTGCCGGCATCACACATACGGGCTTGGACAGCTCGGCGGTGTGCCCGGTGAAGCTCAGACGGCCGCTGGCAGGCTCCAGCGCGAAGACAACCAGGTTATTGCCGTCCCGGTTAGCCACAATCAGGTAGGCCCCATCCGGGGTAACCGTGAAGTGCCGCGGATGTCCGCCTCTGGTGGATACATGCTCTACCAGGGTTAACCCCGCCGTCAGCGGATCTACTGCATACACCACGATACTGTCATGTCCGCGGTTGGAGCCGTACAGATATCTGCCATCCTTGGAGAACGTAATCTCTGCACAGCTGTTAGAGTCTGCGGGATATCCCTCAGGGAGGGTAGATAAGGTAACTGCCGTCTGGAGCGTACCTGCAGCAGCATCATACAGGAAAGAAGTCACGGTGCTGTTCAATTCATTGATCACATAAGCGGACTTCCCGTCCGGATGGAATACGAAATGGCGCGGTCCCGCCCCATCCTGCAGCTTGGTATCCCCAACAGCTTCAAATGTTTCCGTCTCCTTATTAATCCGGTAGCTGCGAATCAGATCCAGTCCCAGATCAGACACAAACAGATAACGTCCATCCGGACTATAGATAGCTGAATGCGGATGAGGGCGATCCTGGCCCGGGAGCGCTCCCTGCCCGGTATGTACGGCTGTATCCGCCAAGGCTACAGGCAGTCCCTTCTTATCAAGGGTAATTAGTCCGACCGATCCCCCGTGATAGCTGCACACTACAAGATGTTCATTACCGGCATCCCGGTTAATGTTACAGGTTGTCGTCTGGCCTTTGCCTGCCGATGGCATAGTCTGTATCCGTTGCAGCTCAGCAAGCTTACCGGTCTCAGGATCAATAGCGAAGGTTACAACCTCCCCCTCTTTGCCGCCTTCACCATTCGGCTTCTCCCCTATGGCATACAGCTTCAGCCCGGAAGGGTCCACATTCACGAACGTCGGGTTCGTCACGCCTTCTGCGGTAGCCAGCCGCTCAAGAGTCCCCCCTGCTTCACCGTCAAAAGCAAATACCTGGACTCCGCTCTCTTCTGCCGTGGCATAAGAGCCGGTAAATAACAGCAGCTTCGTCTTGTCTTTCATCTGATATTCCTCCTCCAAGTTAAATAGCCATCTATATAATTTACATTTTTTCGTGAGAGATGACAAATGCAACGGAAAAAATGACAAAAAACATTTCAAAAATAAGACTTCTCAAAGCAAACAGAGTATGATATAATGAAAGCGCTAACATTAATGTTATTAATCAAGATAAAGGGGGAACACGAATGAGCAGCCTGCTGGAAGCCAGAAATGTATACGAGGACTTCGAGGTGGAGACAGACATTCTGTTCTTTAAGGTCGGGGACCATGACCTGGTCATTTTTCACGGCAGAAACTACAATATTAAAAAGAGAATGACTGCCGAGCAACTGAACCGCTTATTGTCGAGCAACAGCTATTATCATGTGTACGGGGGCTGCTACGTGAACCTGAATAAGATCAGCTCCATCGAGGATGACTGCATCTACTTCGGTGAAATGGGCCTATATGCCAAGTCTGTACGTGTTCCCAGACGCAAGCAGGAGAATATCCGTCATCTGCTTAAGGGGCTAAGTTCCTAAGGCGGATACATATCCGCAGGTTTCTATATTACAGCCTCTCTCATCAGGCCGGAGCGCACATGGGGAACCATTTGCGGCTCCGGTTTTTCCTGTTTCTTAATGGAATCTTAAAAAGTAATTGTGCTTTTTTATACTTTCTTAAGGTTTGGAATTCTGTTTTCTGGTAAAGTTGTAGAAAGACAGGCACCACCTATATTGAAGGGAGTCATTAATTATAATGGACAAAAAAGATTTCAATGAAAATGAACAGCTTAAAAACGGCCTAACGCCGGAAGAGAATGAGGCTTCTGTAATTAACACGGATGAAGGAATTGAACCTGCAGGAACCGCCCCTGTACCGCAGGAACCGGTACAAGCTGCAACTGAGGGCTCCGGCAAACCGCAGTCCCCAAGAATTGAAGAAAGCGTTCCCGTGATGAATAAGGTTGGCGGCGGGGGTACTCCTCCTTCCACACCTGGTGTATCCGGCGGCGGTAAAGGCTGGATGATTGCCTCCATTCTGCTCGCAGCAGCTTTAATCGTAGTGCTGATTGTACAGCCTTTCCAGAAGGATGACAGCAAAACAGCCGTTGCTACCGTCAACGGAACGGACATCACCAAAGCAGAGCTGTATGATAAATTGGTGGAAGCCGGCGGGGAATCCACCCTGCAGAACCTGATTACTACCACTCTCGTGGGCCAGGAAGCCAAGAAAGCGAACATTAAGGTAACCGATGCAGATATTAATCAGGAAATCGAAGACCTTAAGACTCAGTTCGGCGGCGAGGAAGCTCTGAATAACGCCTTGCAGCAGAGTTCTATGACGATCGAGGATCTGAAGAAGCAAATGCCGCTCCAGGTTGAGATCCGCAAGCTGATTGAACCTAAGATTAAGATTACGGACGAGGATATTTCCAAATATTTCGAAGAGAATAAGGCGAAGTACAATCAGGAAGAGGAAGTACGCGCTTCCCACATCCTGGTGAAGACCAAGGAAGAAGCCGATGCGATTGTGAAGCAGCTTAAAGAAGGCGGAGACTTCGCTGCGCTGGCTCAGGAGAAATCCGCAGATACCGGCTCCAAGGAAAAAGGCGGGGACCTGGACTTCTTCAAACGCGGAGACATGGTTGCCGAATTCTCCGATGCTGCCTTCAAGCTTAAGGTTGGCGAGACCAGCGGTGCTGTGAAGTCGGAATACGGCTACCACATTATCAAGGTTACAGACCGCAAGGAAGCCAAGGAATATACCCTGGCAGAGAAGAAAGACGAGATCAAAAAGACTTTAACGGCACAAAAAGTGTCTGAGATGTCTGCTACCTGGTTGGCTGATTTGAACAAGAATTCCAAGATTACAAATACGCTGACTGATAAGCCGGATGCTTCAACAGCTCCAGCAGAATCTGGCGCACCGGATGCCAGTGCAGATCCTGCTGCTGCTACAGAAGCTCCAGCCAAGTAATAAATGATTTACCGCAACATATAGGCGCAAAGAGGACAAGCGGATCACCGCTTGTCCTCTTTACTTATGCACGTATTGTAGCCTGAGCTTAACAGGTAGGAACAGCGTCAATGCTCCTTTTTGCGGATCTGCTTATCGTGATTCTCGCCCCACTCTTTGGCTTGTGCGGTGGCAATAGCGATCGCCCGCCCCTCCTCATATCCATCCTCCAGCAGCGCATTTGCAATCTCCACCGCTTTATTGCGTACAGGCGCCGTGAAATTCTTCAGTGAATCCGGATAGTTCTCCTTGTTCCATGGCATATCAAAAACCTCCTTGATTTGGCTATAGTTATACTTAGCCGGATCAAGGAGGTTCTAAACTGCTTTGTGTAAGGTTACCTTATTTGATGACTTTTACCCGTTCTTCAATCGGCTGGAATTCCTTCTCGCCTGGAGGGGTCAAGGTCTTGCCGAATGGCATTTGCGCAATCAGCTTCCACTCTGCCGGAATACCAAAGGTTGCCTTCACTTCATCGTCAATCAGCGGGTTGTAGTGCTGAAGGGAAGCACCCAGGCCTGCTTCGGCAAAGGCTGTCCATACTACAAACTGCAGAATCCCCGAGGATTGGTTGGCCCAAATCGGGAAGTTCTCTGCATACAGTGCAAAGTTCTCCTGCAGATGCTTCACAACTGCCTGATCTTCAAAGAACAGCACGGAGCCGTATCCCGCCTTGAAGGAGGACAGCTTCTGGGCGGTGCCTTCGAATTGTTCCGTAGGTACGATTTTACGTAAAGTTTCTGCAGTGATATCCCACAGCTTATCATGTTGTTCTCCCAGCAGCACTACAGCTCTGGAGCTTTGGGAGTTGAAGGAAGTTGGGCTATGTAATACGGCCTCTTCAACGATTTTCTGGATCTGTTCATCAGAGATCGGGGATTCCTTGCTGATCGCATATATGGAACGTCTGCCTTTTACCGCTTCAAAAAAAGTTTTCGACATAAAATAACTACCTCCATTTAATTAAGTAAATTACTTTTTTAAAGCATAACACTTTTCCTACCTGAATACAATACATATTCACATTTCCTTTGAGGAACTATTGATATACCCGCTCTTAGTGTCGCTGGATTCGTTCTATTTATACATCTTCCACTATTTTCTATAAGCCATTCATGAGGATTAGAAACAGCCGGCCGGCTTTTCGTATATACAACCGGACAATAAATACGCTACAATGATTCAGCAAAAATACAGAAAGAAGGTCAAGCCATGCGCGCTTCACTCCATAAAGGTACTGCTAAAACTGTGAAACTCACCTTCATCATGCTGTTGTCTTCACTCTTCATACTCAGCGGGTGCAAAGACAAAGACACCACTTCGCCATCCTTGAATGCTGTTCCGGCGGCGGCTGAGGCCCGCACAGATTCTACACAGCCCGTCCCCTTCTGGATCGCCACAGATACTCATTTCCTGGATAAAGCCCTTGAGGATGGCGGCCAGGCCTTCCAGACCTACGTCACGGGCGGGGACGGTAAAATGCTTCCCTACAGCGATGAGCTGACCGAAGCTCTCGTCCGCGATGTGGAACACAAGAAACCCGCCTTCCTGATTCTGAGCGGCGATCTCACCAATAACGGTGAGGCGGATAGTCACAAGGAGCTGGCTGCAAAGCTGCACCGCATGGAAGCTGCGGGGACCTCTGTCTATGTAATCCCGGGTAACCATGATATCAATAATCCGTGGGCCAGATCATTCGACGGGGACAAGCAGGTAGTTGCCCCGCACATCAATATGGAGGATTTCCTGCGGATCTACGCTGATTTCGGATATCATGAGGCGGTCTCGCGGGATAAGGACAGCTTAAGTTATGTCGTGAAGGCGGCTCCCGGCCTATGGCTGCTTATGATGGACAGTGCCCAATATGCGCATAATGAAGAATATAATTTCCCGCAGACCGATGGGCGCATCCTGCCGTCCACCTTGTCGTGGATAGATGAGCAAGTGAAGCTGGCCGCACAGGAACACGCCTCCATACTTACAGTGATGCATCATAATCTGCTGAGCCATACGTCTATGGCTGTATCCGGGTTCAAGCTGAATAACAGCCAGGAGACGATGAAGGCTTTTCGCAGGGATGGTCTGAATCTGGTATTGTCCGGGCATATTCATATGCAGGATATCCGCCGTGATCCTCCCGCAGATTCGATAGATCCCGCCTTGCCTGTATATGATATTGCAACCAGCGCAATGGCGGTTAACCCGCATCAGTACGGCAGCATGACCTTCGATCCTTCTTCCCGGGCAGTCACCTACCATACGGCAGTCGTGGATGTCGAAGGCTGGGCCAAGGCTAACAACAAGACTGATCCGCACCTGCTGAACTTCAAATCGTATGCGGAAGAGATTTTTGCAGAGAATTCTTACGCGAAGGCCATGAGCAGGCTGAAGGAGAGCAGCTTCACCGAAGCCCAGAAGCAAGCCATGGCTGAGGTGATGTCGAAGCTGAATGTGAAATATTTTGCCGGGAATGCCGCTGATTCGCTGGAGGAGATCCGGGCGATGCCGGGTTACAAGCTGTGGGAGAGTATGGAGGGCGGCTTCATGTCCGGGTACATCCGCAGTATGGCGGAACATGCAGAGCTGAGCAATGTCTCGCTGGAAATGGTTCTGACTACACAATAGGTGATTCTAAGAATCGAAGGAGAAGATATGCTTATGACAGAATCTCACAGGACTCCCAGCACCATTCCGCCCGCTGCACCCGCTATAACCACCATCCAAGGCGGCAGCTTCCAGAAGACCAGCATCACAAATAGGATGACGGCCAAGGCGAAATCCATAGGCTCCAAGATCGCTGTAGTCCATAGGGGGTCATACAAGGCAGCAAGCAGAATTCCAACAACTGCGGCATTGATGCCAACCAAGGCTCCTTGAATCTTCGGGCTTCTTCTTAAGCTGTTCCAAAAGGGCAATGCACCGATAACCAGCAGAAAGGCTGGCAGGAAAATGGCCAACGTTGCAATAATTGCCCCGGATACACCACCCGTCATAGCCCCAAGGTAACCTGCAAAGGTGAACAACGGGCCTGGAACGGCCTGCGTGGCCCCGTAGCCTGCTAGAAAGTCCGCTTGGCTTACCCAGCCTGTGGGAACTACCTCTTGCTCCAGAAGCGGAAGGACGACATGTCCGCCGCCGAATACCAGAGCACCGGAACGATAAAAGCTGTCAACGATCGCCAATCCTCCCGTCTCAGCTGAGCCTCTGAGGAGCGGGAGAGCTACGAGTAATCCAACAAACAAAGCTAAACACCCCATAGCAAAGGACCGGCGGATGGGTATATGAAGAGTCGTCAGACCTTCTGCTGTGTGGTGACGATACAGCCATATCCCGACTAAGCCCGCAGCCGCAATCATGAGGATCTGACTGTAGGCGGTTTGCCAGGATAATGTAATCGCTGCTGTAATAACGGCAATGGTTACTCTTTCCCGGTCAGGCGTCAGTTTGTGCCCCATTCCCAGAACAGCCTGGGCGACAATCGCTACAGCTACGATCTTCAGACCATGAATCCAGCCTGCACTGGCGATATCATAACCTTGCAGCACCAAGGCAAATGCAACCAGCGCAAGGACAGAAGGCAAAGTGAACCCCAGCCAAGCCACGATACCGCCCAGCACCCCTGCTCTCACCACACCGATGCCAATTCCCACCTGACTGCTCGCCGGACCCGGGAGAAACTGGCAGAGCGCCACCAGATCAGCATAACTCCGCTCATCCATCCATTTTCGGCGCCGGATGTACTCATTATGAAAGTAACCCAGATGGGCTATAGGTCCGCCGAAGGAAGTAAGACCTAATTTCGCAGATACAACCAGCACTTCTAATAGGGCGCCAGCCTTCCCCTTCTGCTCCACCGATACCACCTGCTCATCCGCTTCCATCTCTATGGCTCCCTTGCTGTTGAAATGTAAACCTCCTCTCAGTCTATCAATCCTGATCAAGAACTTGATTAAACGCAGTGCAGCGTAAGGTAAAATAATTTATGCTTCATTCCGGCCCTTCATATGCTCGATATGCGAGACTCCCCAATCGTTCAATACCTGCAGGACGCTGCTTAACCCTCTGCCGTATTCCGAGATCGAGTATTCGACCTTCGGCGGAATCTGGTGATACACCTCGCGGTGTACAATATCGTTATATTCCAGCTCTCTTAATTGTTGGGTGAGCATCTTTTTATTAATCTCCGGGATGGACTTCTGAAGCTCGCCGAATCTCATGGTGCCGTTAGTAATAAGCTGCAGCAGAATGACAGGTTTCCATTTCCCGATTAGAATATCCAGCGCCGATTCGAACTTACAATACTTTTCCATAACTCCCCCCGCTCCTTTAACGGTCTATGGTTACTTTTAATAGACCAGGTTTATTAAAAGTGCCTACTTCCTTAAGAACTATCTCTGCGGCTATTATACCAGTACCGGGCAGGAAAAACGTAATCAGGAGGAGTTATTCATGAATATTGCATTATGGATTGTTCAGGGTATTGCAGCAGTTGGTTTCATCTATTCCGGTTGGCTAAAAGCCGTTCAATATGAGCAGGCGAAACGCTCCTGGGGCTGGGTAACCGATGTTCCCCGCGCATTAGTCACCTTGATTGGAGTAGCCGAGCTGCTCGGCGCAACGGGAATCATCCTTCCCTATGCGCTCAATATCATGCCCGTGCTGACGCCGGTTGCCGCAACCGCGCTTGCGTTGGTTGTGGCTAGCGGAGCTGTGTTCCACATCCAGCGTAAGGAGTACCGGGAGATCGCTGTGAATCTCGTCTTCATCGTATTGGCTGTGGTTGTGGCGGTGGGCCGGTGGTAAAGCATCATTGGTCATAAATCAAGGACAGACAGGCTCTTTAACCGGTCGATCAGCTGTCGCAGGCCTGGTTCATTCTTGGAATATGGCCGGACATCCTCTCCGAGCTGCTGATCGACCTGTTGTCTTGTAAAGGTATAAGCAGCGGTTACGCCATCATATTCTCCTGTGTTATCAGCCACCACATTATTAATAATGCCGACGTTATCAATCAGGCTGAAGAGCAGAATGGAATTCCAGTATAAAAGCTCACCGCTTAATGCTCCATCCTTCATCATTCCGGCAGCTTCCTTCATGGAGTAATGGATCGTTAGTTCATACGGCTGAGAGCCTGTTTTTAGTTCGATACCTGCACCTTCTACCCCTGCCGGTAAAGGCAAGTCGTTGATGAGAGCTACCACCTTACTATTATCTCCCACATACATGGTTCTGTTCTCCAGAAGCCGGTCTACGGCATATCCCGAATATAGCGGCTGCGAAGCGGTCTGCACAGGCTTAGGGTTAGCTATACATCCTATTATCAAGATCATAACCGCAATCGTAGAGACGGCAACTCTCCGGGAAGTGGGCTGACGGTACGCGAGAATATGCTTGATTCTGGCCTTCACACTGCTCTCTCCAAAAGCAAGCGGACTGCCGGTTACGAGACCGCTTCTGCGGACCGAAAACCCAAGCAGGGAACCCGAATAGCTGCCTCTAATCTGCGGACCCAGCTTCTTGATAACTGCTTCATCGCAGGACATCTCCATATCTTTACTCATGAGCGCATACGACAGCCACATCAGCGGATTGAACCAATGGAGAATCACCAGCAGGTACATTAAAGGTTTAATCAGATAATCCCGCCTGCGAATATGGGTCTGCTCGTGCAGCAGGATATAGGACAACTCCTGTTCGCTTACTCCGGCCGGAATGTATATCCGCGGCTTCACGAATCCGCATACGAAGGGTGTAGTGATCTGATCTGTTTCAAAAATATGATCCTTCACAAGTGTTGCCGTACGGACTCTCCGCAATATTCTCATGTAGGAGATAACACTATAGAATAGCAATGCTATAACACCTGCCAGCCAGATCATACTTCCCGACCACAAGATCACCTGCATTGAATTTGTACTTGCTGCCGGAGCTGCAGCCGGAAGAAGATTATTGATTAAGCTTCCAGCACTATCTAGTCCAGTGTCCACAGCAGGCTGCGGCTGCAGCCCGATATTATGCGGAACAAATTCCATAACCCCCGTGCCCGATTGGCTCGCAGGCCGTATAAGCCGCAGAATACTGAAGCTTGCAGTGAAGCTGACAGGAATGACCAGCCTGATCATTACAGCCGACCACAGAATATAGGAGAACACCTTAGGGACACGCCGCAGAATGACTCTTGCCAGCATTACAGCGACGGCCACATAACTGGCTGTAATACTCATGTTCAGAATGTTGACCCACAGGTTCGTCATTGGGAGGCCTCCTCAATAATCTTTTTCAGCTCAGCCGCCTCCTTCGCAGATAATTTCTTGTCCCCAAGGAAAGCGGCCAAAAACTGCGGTAAAGACCCGTCAAAGGCTTTATCTACAACCGTCTGACTCTCATATCGCTGCGCCTCTGACTTGGGGATGATGGCAGTCACGATCGCTTCCTCATTCCTGAGAATTCCACGCTCGCACAGCTTTCTTAGTACGGTATATGTAGTGGACTTCTTCCAGCCAAGCTTGGATAGACTTAACTTCACCAGCTCTGTAGAATTAATGGGCTCATGATCCCAGATCAGACATGCGAATTTATACTCAGCATCGAATAATTTGTAGGGCTCCATCCTGATCACTCCTTATAAGTTTATTGTAGTAGACCTTATGATGTTAAGTCTATTGCAGTAAACCTAAGTTGTCAAGGCTGGGTTTAGTGGTAATACTTGGGCATCAATGTGAGGTCTCCTCAATGGCAAGCAGGTGGAATAATGTATCTTAATTTACCGTTTTCATCGGATAATCGGCAAGCAAGTGGAAAAAGAGCATCTAATACTGTTAGTTCCCCCCCTTTGGGTTGAATGGTGATTCATTAAGTGCTGTTTATACAACTGCTGTCCCGCCAGGAGCCATCCCTGCTTCAGCAAGTGGAGAAAATCCAACTACTTCCCCCTTACCTTCTGCCCATTTCCGTGGCACCAGCTCCAGATCCTTCAAAGAACACTTCTCCCTACGCCATCCCCCCTTATCCACATCAGACGGATATTATAATTTCTTATACCATTACAAAAGCACAAAAAGCCGGGACCTCCTGATTGCTCAGGGGTCCCGGCTTAAACAGTACATCTTATGGACGGTCGATCCAGATATACCCGTCATCATCCACTTCAACCGTGGCATGAAGACCTTGTGCGAGTACACGCAGCGGTACATAAGCATCTCCGTATTCATCCACAAATACTGCTTGTGGAAGCTTAACGGTCTTGCCGGCAATCTGTGCCTGGGCGGAACCGATTTTGAATACGAGCTGGTCGCCGTATACATCGTCAGTCACCTTGATCGCCCGGTTAGGAGCATCCCACTCTACAGTGGCATCCATATCCTCCGCGATATAACGCAGTGGCACATAAGTTGTACCGTTATCCACGATCGGATAATAGTAATCGTCATCCGGTGAGATCATCAGGCTCTTAGAGGTGATTCCCATGTCCTCTTTGAGCAGCTTATACACGGATGAAGATGGCTCGAAGCTTCTCAGGGTCTCGCCCGGAGTCAGCTGTGACTTGGAGAAGTCAATCGCTCCGTCGGTGCTGATCGGATCAGCCGTTACCGGACCGTTCACATTCCAGGTCTCGGATACCAGCTTCACATTGATACTCTGCAGCGGCAGATCCTCGCTGGCCGGAAGAGCAACCTTAAGGTCGATGTTCTGTTTGCGGACATGGAAGCCGCTGTCCACGAACATGTCCACGGTCAGCTTCGTATCCTTGCCGAGCACAGTCTTAAGCTCAGGAGCTTCTTCATAGAGCTTCTCAAGCTGCTTGTCATAGACCAGCAGAAGGGCATCAATGCCCAGCTTGGCAGCGTCATGCGCTACAGTGACTACGCCTTCTTTGTCATCGAGCGGAATTTCGCCCAGACCGAAATCGAAATTGTTCATCTCTTCACCAGAAGCCTTCAGCAGCGGATACAAATAATCATAAAGACCGCTGATCAATGCTGTGAAGCCTTCGGTGTCTTTGGAGACAGATCTCAGGAAGCTCTTCAACAATACCGGAAGCTCTTCCCCTGTAATTTCCGTATGTAGCTTCGTCAAGCTGGTTGGCTGACCATATACGGATTCTGTTACGGAGGCTACGGTGATAGCACCTGGATTCGGAAGATTCTTGACCACGAACTGGGAGATCAGCTTGGATAGCTCCAGTGTCTTGGCCTGATCCATGCCTTCAATGCCGAGTGAATCCTCGTATCCCTGAATCGGGAAGTAGAACGGCTGCTTCGCGCCTTCTGCGGTAAAGACCATATTCGTCTTATCCATGAAGAAGGAGAACGGAATCTTCATTTCCTTATAACCTACAACACCCGTTGCCGAGACGTTGCCGTTATCCTGAAGCTTCACATGTCCGAACGAAAGGGATAAAGAATTAATAAGATCGACGATTTCCCGGTCTTCTGCACGGATGCTTACAGCAGGAACAGCGCTTAGCGTCATCGTAGTGCTTGATTCAGAGGATTTGACATCCAGATCCCCGAGCAATGCCTTATTGACATCGAAGCCGCCAACCGTCTGGCAGCCGGACAGGATCAGCAGCAGGGCGAGAATCGGCACCAGCCACTTGGTTCTTGCTTTCATTTTCTTCATAGCATGTCTCCTCTAGCTCATAATTTGGCAACGTCTCCATCATCTCAAAGGAACGTGGATTTGTAAATACGGCGCCTTGAAATGATTAACAATTCAGACGGTAAATAAACTCCGCCACTCTATAAATACCCATTCCTTGAATAAGAGAAACTTTACCAGGGCAAGTAATGCTAAATGTGCCGGATAAAAGCTCCACCAGACCCAGCGCGGCAGACGTTTCTTCTCCAGCAGGACCCAGAAGCCCGGAATGAGCGCAATCAGGATCGTCGGGAGGATACTCGCCATCTGCACCAGCCAATTATAATAGAAGAGATAGAATACATTCAGCGCCAAATGCGCCAGCACCAGCCAGTAGGAGCGGGTATAGCGGAAAATCAGCACCAGCAGCAGCCCGTAGGCATTGTAATCCAGCGGCAGCGCATCCGCCAGCAGCACAGCCAGTATTACAACCGGAATGCCGAACCACAGCTTCGGCAGCTTATCGAGCAGGGCCAGCAAGGCCGCTGAGATCAGCAGGGTGAATACTACATTCCAGCCCCCCGGATCAAGCGCCAGATTATACGGAATCTGGGCCAGCAGGGCAATGACCAGCAGCCTGCGGAGATAGCGGGGTCTCGATGAGGTATGTATATGTCCTTGCACCAGCGCGTAGCAATAAATCGGAAAGGCAATTCTCCCCACATACCTCCAGGCCAGCTCACCCGGGAAAAAAATATAGCCGATATGATCAATCAGCATGGTCAACATGGCAATAATCTGCATCTGTAGCCTCCTGTTACAGTCATGAAATATAAAGCACCTTAGGTGCTATTATCCATGCCAGAGCCGGATGCTGCAAGCTGCGCGGGAAGACTTGTACGACAGGCAAGCCGGAGCCGCTCCCTCTGGAGCAGTTCCGGCCCGGCTTTCTATCCTATATCACGCCTATTACGCCGTCTTCGACTTGTTATAGATATCAAAGCCCACAGCAAGCAGCAGCACCAGCCCCTTGATGCCCTGCTGCCAATCCACGCCAAGGCCGACGAGTGACATGCCGTTGTTCATGACCCCCATGACCAGACCGCCGATAATGGCGCCGACCACGGTTCCGATTCCCCCGGAAGCCGAGGCTCCGCCGATGAAGCAGGCAGCGATGGCGTCCAGCTCGAAGTTGGTCCCGGCTTTGGGGGTAGCCGAGTTCAGCCGGGCCGCGAACACCAGACCGGACAAGGCCGCCAGCACACCCATGTTGACGAATACCCAGAAGGTCACCTGTTTGGTTTTGACACCGGAGAGGCTTGCCGCCTTCTCGTTGCCGCCCAGAGCGTAGATATGCCGCCCCATCGTCATGTGGTTCATCACGAAGGAGTAAATCACGATCAGCACCAGCAGAATCACAAGAATGTTGGGAATGCCGTTATACTGAGCCAGGACATACGTGAACAGGTTGATCACGATGACCAGCGCGGCCGCCTTGGCTACGGACATCCAGACCGGGGATTGTTCAAACCCGTATCTGACCGAGATCCGGCGGTTGCGGAATTCCTGATAGATCACCAGCACCGACAGGATCACACCGATGATCAGGGTCAGCACATTCAGCGAACCCCCTCCGGCAACATCAGGTATGAACCCGGAGCTGATCTTCTGAAAGCTCTTGGGAAAAGGCGCAATCGACTGTCCGTTCAGCACAATCATAGTTAACCCGCGGAACAGCAGCATCCCCGCCAGGGTCACGATAAACGCCGGGATTTTGACATAAGCGACCCAGAAGCCCTGCCAGGCCCCGACCAGCGCTCCCATCAGCAGCGACAGAACCACAGCCAGCACCGGATTCAGCTCCATATCGACCATCATAATGGCCGAAAGAGCGCCGATGAAGGCGGCTACCGAGCCGACGGACAGGTCAATATGACCCGTGATGATGACCAGCACCATCCCGATCGCCAGCACCAGAATGTAGCTGTTCTGCAGAATCAGATTGGTGACGTTCAGCGGCTTCAGCAGAATGCCGTCCGTCAGAATTTGAAAGAAGATTGAAATAAAGATCAAGGCAATGATCATGCTGTATTGGCGGATGTTTTTTTTGAATAATTCACTTATGGCTCCCATGCGGTGTTACCCCCTGCTTCGTGTCATTAATTTCATCAACAGCTCCTGCGATGCGTCCTTCCGCTCGACTTCCCCGCTGATCCGCCCTTCGCACATGGTATAGATCCTGTCGCACATCCCGAGGATCTCCGGCAGCTCGGACGAAATGACCAGCACGCCCTTCCCCTCCGCCGCAAGACTGTTAATGATCGAGTAGATTTCATATTTGGCCCCGACATCAATTCCGCGTGTAGGCTCATCCAGAATGAGAATATCCGGCTGGGCATAGATCCATTTGCTGAGTACCACCTTCTGCTGGTTGCCGCCGCTGAGATTCACGGTTTTTTGCAGGATGCTGGGGGTCTTGATGTTCAGCTTCTTGCGGTATTCCTCTGCGACCAGCACTTCCTCGTTCTCATTAATCACTCCGCGGCGGGACAGCTTCTTCAGGCTGCTGAGCGAGATATTCCGCTTAATGTCGTCGATCAGAATGAGGCCGTAATGCTTGCGGTCCTCGGTAACGTAGGCCAGCCCGCTCTCAATCGCCTGGCTGATGTTATTCAGGCGGACTTCCTTGCCGTGCATCAGTGTCTGGCCGCTGATCCGCTTGCCGTAGGACTTCCCGAACACGCTCATCGCCAGCTCCGTGCGCCCCGCGCCCATCAGTCCGGCAATGCCGACCACCTCGCCGCGCCGGATGTGCAGATTAATCTGATCCAGCATTTTGCGGTCTGCTTGCGTAGGATGGTAGACGTCCCAATTCCGGATCTCGAAGATGGTCTCGCCCAGCTCCGGCGTGCGCTCGGGATAACGGTTCGTCAGATCGCGTCCGACCATGCCCTTAATAATGACATCCTCAGTGACCTCATCCTGCTTCATATCCAGGGTCTTGATCGTCTGTCCATCCCGCAGAATCGTGACCGAGTCCGCTATCTTCTCGATTTCGTTCAATTTGTGGGAAATGATAATCGAGGAGATCCCCTGCTTCTTCAGCTCCAGAATGAGCATCAGCAGGTTCTCGCTATCATCCTCATTCAGCGCCGCTGTAGGTTCATCGAGAATGAGCAGCTTCACTTCCTTGGAGAGTGCCTTGGCAATCTCAACGAGCTGCTGCTTGCCGACACCTATCGTAGATACTCCCGTAAACGGCGATTCCTTGAGGCCGACGGTGGCAAGCAGCTCCTTGGTCTTCACCGTCGTTTCGTTCCAGTTGATCACCCCGCGCCTGGCCTGCTCATTGCCGAGGAAGATGTTCTCCGAAATCGACAGATACGGAATCAGCGCCAGCTCCTGATGGATGATGACGATCCCCAGTCCTTCGCTGTCCTTGATATCCTTGAACTGGCATACCTGCCCCTGGTAGTAAATATCCCCTTCATAGGTTCCATGCGGATAGACTCCGCTCAGCACCTTCATCAGCGTGGACTTGCCTGCCCCGTTCTCCCCGCAGAGGGCGTGGATTTCGCCTGCCTTCACCTGCAGATTGACATTTGCGAGCGCCTTGACGCCGGGGAATGTCTTCGTAATGCCTTTCATCTCCAAAATCGTTTCACTCAAGTGCCTCACCCAGCTTTCCTTGTGACTGTGCAGCGGCTCTCCGGCGGCGAATCTGAATCACAGCCGCCGGGTATCCGCTAAATCGCTGCCTGACGGCTATTGTCCCAGTTGTTCCTTGGTATAGTAGCCGCCGTCTACCAGTACCCTATCCACGTTGCTTGCATCCACAGACACGGGCTCCAGCAGGTAGGACGGGACGATTTTGACGCCATTGTCATAGGTTGTGGTGTCGTTGACTTCGGCTTCAGTGCCCTTCAGCACGCTCTCAGTCATCTCGACCGCTTTCTTGGCCAGCTCACGCGTATCCTTGAATACGGTCTGAGTCTGCTCTCCAGCCAGAATGGACTTCACGGAAGCCAGCTCGGCGTCCTGCCCCGTAACTACCGGAAGCTTCTTGTCGCCCGAGCCGTAGCCCACACCTTTGAGTGAAGACAGGATACCGATGCTGATGCCATCGTATGGAGACAATACGGCGTCCAGATTATCACTGGCATAGTTCGCACTCAGCAGATTATCCATCCGTGACTGGGCGGCAGCGCCGTCCCAGCGCAGGGTAGCCACCTGATCCATCGTAACCTGCTTGCTGCGGACAACCAGCTTGCCGGATTCGATGTAAGGCTTGAGGATCGACATCGCGCCATCGAAGAAAAAGTAGGCGTTGTTGTCATCCGGCGATCCGCCGAACAGTTCGATGTTGAACGGCCCCTTGCCGTCCTTCAAGCCTAGCTTCTCCTCAATGTAGGAGCCTTGCAGCACGCCCACCTTGAAGTTATCGAAGGTTGCGTAATAGTCTACGAATTCACTTTTTTTGATCAGACGGTCATAGGCAATAACCTTAACGTTGGCATCATGGGCCTTCTGCAGCACATCCGTCAGCGCCTCGCCGTCAATTGAAGCGATTACAATCGCGTTCACGCCTTTGGTGATCATGTTCTCAATCTGCGAGACCTGATTCTCCACCACATCCTCAGCGTATTGCAGATCCGTGCCGTAGCCCAGCTTCTCGAACTCCTTCACCATATTGTTGCCGTCATTCACCCAGCGTTCCGAAGATTTCGTCGGCATTGCAATGCCTACCTTACCCTTGGCTGAATCCCCGCTGCCGCCGGAAGAGTTGCCGCTGTTGCCACACGCAGATAAGACAATTACCATTGTTAGAAGCAACGTGATCAATGAATATCTTTTCATTCCTGCACTACCCCCTGAACTATTCTGTTGTCTTCCACGGGCTTCCCGTGTGACAAATCGAGTATAGCAACGAAGGGCATGCGGCGTATTTATAATAAGACTACTGTTTTTATGAAAATCCAACTTTTGTCATAAAAGTTCATGCTCTTTCCTCAAATGATTCAATCTATATAAGACGCACTTAAGTTTTGAACTTGAAGCTACATCGTCACTGCGGTGAACATTTGGACTTCCGGCCGCTGTTGTCCCAGATTTCTTGATTTTTAAACCGCTGTAAGCGGGTGAAATCCGGTGACAGCTTATCCTTACGAGGTAGCTTTCCTTCGGAAAGCTTTCGGGCGGTCGCTACCGCTCCTACAGTTCCAAATTTCCCCTCCGCTTCTTTTGCTTTTTGTTTAGTTCTGTAGTGCTTTTTGTAAAGATAAACCTGTTTGGTACGCGGTCCCTTCACACTAAGCAGGCACTGAACATAATCACCCTGCGGGTGGATGATGTAAGAACCTCTGTGGTCCAGACAGCTCATATGGCTACCTCGCTCTTACCCATTTGCCCATTTCCGGAACATCCGGTCTACGAACCTTCGCACCCGCACATTGTATTGAGTTTTCTGTGGAAATACGTCTGGCACTGCGATAAACGCACGGCCTACGCGGTGCACCGAGTCCAATTGTGTTCGGTTTAATACGAAAATAAAAGTATCGGAAAATGCGCCGCAGACTGGATTTTGACAAAAAAAGACCCACCGCCCCAAAATTACGTTTCGTTTTTTTTGAAAAAGGGGAGACTATTGGATAGGATTTAATTGCACGCTATATCCTAACTGCTGGATATATTGCACGTACCGATCCAACGGGTTTTTCTTGGACGTCTCATCGCCTAGTGAGACGTCTATTTCTTGGTATAACCTTTTCTCCCGCATCAGGGCATGGAGGATTCGAATCAACAAATGTGCGGTGGCGACGTTTGCTTTTTTATCTCCTCGTCTCTTACGTATTCGTCGAAAGAATTGGCCGATCCGGTTCGAGGAGCGAGAGTTCGCCCAAGCCGCCTGACACAAGGCCCCTTTCAGATGCTTGTTCCCTTGCATCGTTTTTGACTTTTTTCGCTTTCCAGCGCTTTCGTTGTTCCCTGGACACACCCCCGCCCATGATGCAAACTGCGCATCACTCGGGAACATTTCCGCGACATGCGGCCCCACTTCTGCAAAGATGGTCACGGCAGATGTCCGCTCAATTCCTGGAATGGAGTCAATTTGTTCAATCCTCTCCAGGTAGGGTTCTGCCTTCGCCTCGATTCGAGCTTCCAGTTCCGTGATCCGTTTCTCCAAATAGACCAAGTGGTCCCAGTGGTCTCGAATCATCTCCCGATGATGACGGCGCAACTTGCCATTGAGCGCGTCTAGCAACTGCGGAACTTTCTTTTTTAAACGGGTTTTGACCAGGTTTTTAACGGTCACTTCGTCTACGACCTCGCCGTCCATGATCTTCTGGAGCAGGCCCCGTCCTGAAACCCCATATAGATCGGACATAAAGGTGGTTAGCTTGATGTTGGCATCCTGCAGGATTTTGTGGATGCGGTTCTTCTCCGCCGTCACCGCCTGCACCATCTTACTCCGGTAACGGGTCAAATCTCGCAAATCCCGGATGTCCTGTTCTGGCACCATACTGCCTTCAATGAGCCCGCAACGGTGCAATTGCGCTAACCAGCGCGCATCTTGCATGTCACTTTTTCGACCCGGCATATTCTTTACCCGCTGGGCGTTGGCCAAGACAAGATCACAACTGCCCTCTAAGATGTTCCATACCGGTTTCCAAAACACGCCGGTACTCTCCATCACCACCTCAAGGCAGCCGTGTTCATTCAGCCAATCTTGCAGTCCTAACAATTCTCTGGTTGTCGTCCCAAAGGTTTTCATGTGACATTGCGGTTTTTGTTCGATCGGTCCTTTTAACACGCAGGCCACAACGGTTTCCTGGTGCACGTCCAGACCGGCGCAACACATACGTACAGCATCCATTCCAATCATCCTCCATCGTCAGCTTACAAATCATGCGCTCGAGTGAGTGTAATTTAATACACGTACTTTTTGGGGGTTACAATAGGCGATGCTCGAAAAGCGCAATAGAACGGTTTTTCGCACGGGGTGTATCCCAGTAACCGCGTCCGCCCTTTGATTTGTATATGTAGTGTTGACGACTACAGCATCTTTTAGAATGGATGCGACGGATGCCACCCACTTATTTTCATTCCTGGGGGTGACAAGGCCTCTGTCTTGTCATGCCTGTTTTTCGATTACATTGGGCCTACGTGGTACGTCCAGTCCAATTGTGTTCGGTTTTCCGATTACATTCGGCCTACGCGGCGCGTCCAGTCCAATTGTGTTCGGTTTTCCGATTACATTCGGCTTACGCTACCCCCCCGGTCTAATTGTGTTCGGTTTTCCGTTGAAATTTGTTAAACAGATGAACAGACGACGTTCTGTTTTTAGGCGCGCTGCTCATTTTCATGCTGGAGTTGTGCCTTGAAAGTTTCTCATTCGGTCTCCGAATCATTCAAAGAGCGCTGCTCCCCACGCTATGCCCCCCATTATCCACATCAGGTGGATTTATAATTTCCTACATCAAAAACCGCCCGCAGTCCATTGACCACAGGCGGTTCACAAAATTATGGTAGGTATTAGTTATCCTTCCTACTGATTATCTTGCTTCCGGTTACCACCGTCACCAGGCTGCACACCCTTACGGAATTGCATCGGCGATACCCCCGTATGCTTCTTGAAGGCGGTGCTGAAATAGTGCTGGGTCTCATACCCGGACTGCTCCGCTACCTCATTAATACTCAGCTCCGTGGAATGCAGCAGCCCGGCTGCCCGGCGGATACGGATCTGCGTCAGATAGGCGCCGAAGGACTCGCCCAGCTCCTGCTTGAACAGGCGGCTCAGATAGACCGGCGATGCCTGAAGGATGCCTGCCATCGCTTCCAGCGTAAGGCCATATTCGCTGTAATGCTCCTGGATATACTGCTTCGCCCGGCGGACGAGCGGGGACAGCGGCTGCTCCTTAGCCAGCGCCATCCGGCAGCTCCGGTAGGCGGCGGTCAAGTCTGTAATCTCTCCCTGGATCGGCGTGGCGCCGACTTCCACTGCGATTTTGAGATTGCTGCGCACAGCAGCCTCCACACCGGCCAGGACGCGCTCGCCAGCGGCATCCCACAGCAGAATGACAATCAGTCCGGCAGCATCCCGGAAGATCACTCTGGAATACGGCTCCAGCAGCTCAGCGGCGATATTCTCGATGGCGAACAGGAAAAGCTGCCGCTCCTTCTCCTTCATCGCCGGATGCTGGCCTTCCCATCTCCAGCGGATGATGCCGATCAGCTCCGGCCGCTGCGGCGGAAGCTTGAGGAATTGCAGCTGTTCCCTGATCTCCGCCTGGCTCAGATTGCCGTCCAGCCATTCCTGGCAAAAGCGCTCACGCAGCAGCGGGAAGTTCTTCAGCAGCTGCCGGGAGGCCTGCTCCAGATGCTGGCTCTGCTGCTGCTCCGACTCCAGCTCATCGCGGACGCCCCGCAGCACCTGCATTAATTGCTTCGGCTCCGCCGGCTTAAGGATGTAATCATTCACCTGCAGCCGGATCGACTCCTGGGCATAGGAGAATTCATCATGTCCGGTGATCACAATGATTTTGCAGCCGGGCAGCTCCTCCCTCAGACGCTTCATCAGCTCCATGCCATGCATAATCGGCATATTGAGATCCACCAGCGCGATGTGGATGCCCTGCTCCGTTGCCAGCTCCAGCGCCTCTTCTCCATCTTCTGCCTCCGCTATAACCTTCATGCCCAGGCTGTCCCAGTCTACGCATTGCCGGATACCCTCACGGATAATGCTCTCATCATCGGCAATCATTACTTTCCATTTGTCCGGCATGCCCGGTATTCCTCCTCATCCTAATTCTTCTCCGGGTCACGGACGACCGGATGCCTGACCGTGACGACGGTCCCCTTCCCCGGCTCACTCTCCATGCTGATCCCGTATGGTTCCCCATAGGTCAGCCTGATTCTGGCCTGCACATTCAGTATGCCGTAGCCGCTTCCTGCGCTACCCGTTACAGGCATCTCGGGCTCGGAAGGCTCGGGCTCTTCCCCTCCTACAGCTTCGAGCCGGTACCTGAGTTCCCTCAGCCTGTCAGCAGCCATCCCCGCTCCGTCATCGCGTACGGTAAGGTATAGCTCGTTGCCTCGTTCCACGACTTCAATCGAGAGGTGTCCGGGACCGCGGCGCTCCTTAATGCCGTGATAGATTGCGTTCTCCACCATCGGCTGCAGGAGCAGCTTAAGCACGTACAGCTCCTGCAATTGCGGCTCCACTTCAATCGAATAGGTCAGCTTGCTGCTGTAGCGGACATGCTGAATCTTCAGATAGCTGACGATATGCTCCAGCTCATCGGAGAGCGGAATGATATCACTCCCTTTGCTCAGGCCCAGCCGGAACAGCCTGGAGAGGGACTGCACCACCTCGGCGATATCCTCCGCCCCCTTGCTGCGGGCCATCCAGTGGATGGTATCCAGCGTGTTGTAGAGAAAATGCGGTTTGATATGCGCCTGCAGGCTGCGCAGCTCTGCTTCACGCTTTTGCCGCGCCTGAAGCTCCGTCAGAGACAACAGGCGGCCGATCTGGGCCAGCATGGTATTGAAGCTGCGGCCGAGCAGCCCGATCTCATCGGACCGGTTGCCCCAGTAGCGGATCGTCAGATCGCCGGACTGCGCCTTGCTCATGAAGGAGGCCAGCTGACCGATCGGTCGGGATATCGAATAGGCCAGATAGAACGAAGCCGTCATGCCCAGCATGCAGACCACAAATACAAAGGTTACGACATTGAATGTAATCTCGCGGATACCATAGGCCGACTCATCCATCGGGAAGACGCCCATCGTGGTCCAGCCGGTAAACGGCGAAGTCCGGTAGATCAGCTGCAAATGGCGGCCCTCCACCGTCTCCGAGGTGATCCCCGAGGACTCGGTGAACAGGTTTGCCGGAATCTTTTGCATCAAAGGGTGCTGCGGCGCGTAAATCATCTCCCCGTTGTTATCCACCACCGTCAGGTAACCTGTCTTCCCGAGTGTGACATCTCTGGCCGTCTCCGCGATCACCCGCAGCTTCAGATCCACCAGCACCACGCCCTGCACGACCTGTGTCTCAGGATTCACAATGGCCCGCACGGCGGAGACCACCTCACTCTCCTTATAGTCCACATGGGACCTGACCGCACGGCCGTAGGGATGCCCAACGATCTGGAAGATCCCCTTATTCGCTGCCGCCTGTTTATACCAGGCCTCTTCCGTCAACCGGGTCCCGGAACGGGTGTACATCTCATTGCTAATGAAACCGCCTTCACGGTTGACCAGCATAATGCCCGCGATCTCGGAGCTGAGCGTGGTGAAGCCCTGCAGAAATTTGCGGATGTTGTATTCGGCGGATTCCCCGTTACCCGCAGCCGGGTCCATCTGTGCGGTTCCCGCCGCTTCCCCCTTGAGAAACTTCTGCACTCCCGGATCAAACGAAATCAGGTAGGTAATCTTCTGCAGATTCTCCACATCGCTCTCAATCGCCGTGTTCACCTTGCGGATCAGCTGCATCGTATTCTCGTTGCTCTGCTCCTCCACGATCCGGTCCACCGTCCAGCCGATCAGCAGCCCAAGGCCAATGGAAGGCAGAATACTGATCAGCAAAAAGTGAATAATCAGCTTGTAGCGGATCGGCATATTATTCAGCTTCAGCTTCTCCATAGTTACGCCGGACTTGCGCATCACAGGCTCCCCCTCTGCCGCAGTCTACTTGGCATAATAATTGTCCACGTTCTGCCTGGTGACCACATCTATGCCGGTATCTACAGAATCGGGGACGGGCAGAGGCTTGTTATTGGCATAGGCGTCAGGGTCAGCCTTCAGATCGCGGTGCAGATGGAACAGCTCGGTGAGGGACCAGTAGCCCATATTCCAGGTCCCTTGGGCCATCGTTGCGGCAATTTTGCCTTCCTTCACCAGATCGAGCGTGCCCTTATCCGTATCGAAGCTGATAATCTTCGGTGACGGGCCGCTGCCCCGGGCTGCATCCACCGCCTCCGCCACTCCGATTCCGCCATTGGATTCCGTGGCAAAAATCCCGGCAAGCTGCGGATACCGCTCCAGCAATTGCTCCGCCGCTTCCCTCGACGCCACCTGATCGCCCCGGCCATCCTTGACAGCCACAAGGCTCATCTCCGGATACTTGCTGCGGATGGTATCTGTGAAGCCGTCCGTCCGTTCCTGATGATTATGCTGATCCGGTGTGGTGATAATCGCAACCTCGCCGGAGCTTCCCGTCAGCTCGGCCATCTTGTGCGCGGCCTGGGTCCCGGCCTTGTAATTATCCGTTCCCAGGAAGGAATACGCTTTGCTGCCCTGAGCTCCCGAATCAAACAGCACGACCGGAATGCCGCTCTCCACCGCCTTATTAATGGTCGCTGTGAGCAGCTTGGAATTCACCGCCGAGATCGCAATCCCCGCAGGCTTCTTGGCAATGGTCTGCTCCAGCACGGTCATCTGTTCACTTGCATTATGCTGGGTCGAGCCATGGTATTCGACAGATACATTAAGCTCTTCTGCCGCATCCTCGAAGCCCTTCAGCACGCTTTTCCAATAGTCAATGCCGATCTGGAAGGTGACCATCACATATTTATCCTCAATATTCCCGCGCAGTCCGGCGGTCTCCCACGGGTCTGCTGAATCCCCCTGCTGCTTGTAATTCAGCACATAGATCACGAAGATCCCGATCAGCAGCACGTAGACTAGCCAGAGCTTTTTCACATCTGTAACCTCTTTCAAAACCAAAAAATCAAGACATCCTCCAGCTTCTTCCATCTTTGTCCAGTCTAGTCTAATGGCTCAGCAGGCTTTCCGTCAATTACGTTACAGGGCAGATGGATCAAGATCGTGAACTGCTGCGACATTTTATGTCGTACCAGTTGTTCTATACTGAGCAGGTAACATTCAAATTACTGAAATGAGGACTACACAAATGTCAAAAACAAAACGCGGGCGGGTACTCTGGACCCTCCCTTCCCATGGCCGCGGCACCTGCCCGATCTGCGGGGCCACCAGAATTAAGGTGCTCTACACCAAAGTTAAGTCTGACGGTACCGCCCTTAAGGTCTGCAAACGCTGTGACAAAGCACCGCAAAGCAAAGTAGACGCCGTATAGCCCTAAAAGGTCATGCGCCGTATAACCTGAGGGTATCGTGCAAGGATGTCTGCCCGCCTATATGCTCCTAAGTGCATGTAGCCGGGCGGCATCCTTGTTTCGTTGCGTAAGATAACCGCCAGCGGATATACTGAAAGCTGACCGACAGGAAAGGAGCGGAGCCGCATGAGCCATATTCACCGGATTCAGTGGTTTGACCAGCAGATCCGAAATGCCAAATATCCGAACAGCCAGTCGCTGGCGGAGCAATTCGAGATTTCCAGGCGCCAGGCGCAGCGGGATATCGAATATCTGGCCGAGTCTCTGCGTGCTCCCCTCCGGTACGTGGCGAAGCAGCGGGGATATATATATGAGGATAACAGCTTTGTGCTGCCGCATCTGTATATCACGGACGAGGAGCAGCGGATACTTAAATATCTGGCTTATCGTTACAGCCATTATGATTATGAGAATGCCCGGACGATCCGCAAAATCGGCGGTCTGCTGGAGCGGTTCACGGCGCAGCCTAACGCGGATAAGGACATCCGGCTTCCTGTATTTGAAGTGGATGCCCGCTTGCTGCAGATCATTGAACTGCTGGAGCAAGCCGTTGCGTCCCGCAGCGTGATCCATGTGCTCTACCAGGGGCAGCAGGACCCGCCGCAGGAGCTGTATCTCTGTCCCGTGAAGCTGAGCCGCCGTCTGGATGAAGATTATCTTCTTGCAGCTATCGAAGGCCAGGAGCAGCCAGCGTTCTACATGCTATCCGGTATCCGGCAGCTGAAGCTGACGGGCAGGACTTTTACAGCTGGTGAAGAAGAAGGTTCGGTCTCCCCGCCACAGCAGAACAGACCGCCGTTGAAGCCGTTCACGGCCCGTATCACCTTAAGAGAAGCACCTGCGGACTCCTCATGGGGCGGGTATGCGGTCCGCGCAGCCGGAGGAGATGTGTACGAAATCGACTTTTGGGACACCGAAGCCTTCCTGGGACACCTGCTCCGCTCGGACTGGACCGGAATCCTCTCTCCCAAATGGCTGAAGCACAAGGTCCGGGACAGGTGCCGGGCTGTACTGACACTGCTAGATGAACAGGAGAATGAGCGTGAGAACGAGAGTAATCCTTGAAGGAATCCAGATGAAGCGTGAATCCAAATCTTTTACCGATGCCCTCTATGCGGTCCTGACTGCTGCGGGGTTATTCCAGGGTCCGAAATTCATGCTCTCCGGGCTTAGCGGCATGGCCTTCAAATTCTCGGTGCATGAGAAGCTCTATTTCCACTCCGTTACCGCTTATGGACAGTGGGGCCAGGAGCATGGTCCGGGCATAGATAATCTCGGCATTTATACCGTCTATGATGGCGGGAGGAGCAGACATGAGTCGTTCAGGGAGTATCAGCGGATCGCTATTGAGAGTGTAAAGCAGAGTCTGGACCGGGGCAGGGCCTGCATCTACTGGATACCGGAGTTCGGCGTGATTCATGGTTATGACGAGGAGGATCAAGTGTTCTATGTACAGGATGGCAAGTCCGGCGGGACGGAGTACGTGCTCTATGACAACTTCGGCATTAACTTCACCTCCTTCTGGTACTGCCAGTATATCGGGGATAAGGTGGATATTCCGCTGCATGACGCTGTCCTCGAATCCCTGAGACTTGCCCTGGAGGACTGGGAGACTCCGTATAAAATATTGCCTGACCAAAGTATAGCTTCCGGCCGCCTGGCCTACAGCTTCCTGATCGGCGCTCTTCAGCAGGGGGATTTCGACAATAGCGGCGCTGTCTATATTCTTGAATCCTATTTGAGCTCACGCTCTGAGATTCGCCGTTATCTGGAGGAGGTTCAGTCTGTACTGCCGGGGCTCGGTGAAGTTCATGGTATATACGCTCAATTGGAGAAAATAATGCGGTTGCAGCTGGCCTCCTCCCTTCCCGTGGCGCCCGGCAACAGAGTGCTGCTGCCTGAGCAGCTTCCCTCACTCTGCGCTATTGTACAGCAGGCTATGGAACTGGAGGAACAGGCCATGCAGCAGGTTAGAGTCATCTCCGGGCAGTACCCGGATCTGAAACGTTCCATTCTGCCAAGATGGGGGGCCCATACAGCGCGATGAGAGACAAGCACCCGCTCACCATATCTTATGTTGATGCCTTGCACCAGGTCCTGTCCGCCAAAGGCTGGTTCAATCTGCCGAAGCCTATGTTATCCGGGATGACGGCCTCCTGCTTCCGGCTCTCCGTCCACAGACAGCTTCATAAGGATTCACCAACGGCCTATAACTGGGCGGCCGAACACACAGTAGCAGCAGATCTAATCGGCATTGTCGCCGGTCAGTCGGCAGGTTATCATTTCGCCCCAACCTTCCCGCTCTATCAGAAGCAGGCGATCCTGGATATCCGCGGGTCGCTTGCGCAAGGCACCGGCGTTGTCTGCTGGAAAGACCAGTTTGTGGTGATCACCCGCTCCGATGACCGCAAGCAGCTATTCTATTACAATGAGATGTCCTCTGGCGCTGAGCTGGAGCTGCCGTACGCACAACTGGGAAGGAATACGACTCCCTATTGGTACTGTCAGATCTATGAAGGACAGATCCGCAAGGAGCTCCCGCAGGTCATCCGGGAATCCTTAATCCAGGCGGTGTACAAAGCAGAGGTCCATGACCCCCTGTTGCCCGAAGCACAGTATGCCTGCGGCTTGCAGGCTTATGATGCCATGCTGGAAGCCTTCTCAGGCGATGCTTATGATGCCGCTGGTGCTTATGCAACCCTGATGTTCTATGCAGCCAGCAAAAAGGAAGCGGCCAGCTACACCAGGGAGGCCTGCACCTACATGCCTGGACTCGAGAAAACTGCGGGTCATTACGCATCCCTGTCCGCCGTCTATGATGAAATCACGGCACGGTTAGGCGTGGACACGCTGCTTCCAGCGGCGAGTAGACGGCAGGAGCTGATCACGCTCCTCCGGGAAGCACAGCGTATCGAGACCGCTGCGATTCAATCCATCCGCGGCCTGCTGCGCGAACCCATTGCGAACCGCTTCCAGGATGTGGGGCTGCGCTGAGTCTGGAGACTTGGGTTGTGCCTATTGTGCTGGTGGTGTCGGTTCTGCCGGTCAGAACATCAGAGACTCTGCATACTTCTCGCCTTCCAGCAGGTCATATTCGATCAGACGATAGTCATTCAGCAGCTCCTGCTGGTCCGGTGTCAGCTCCTGCAGAACTCCGCTGTTGCCCGGCCCGATCAGCACCTTCTTGCTCAGTCCGGGAATTTCAGCCCGCACCTGCTCCAGCAGCTTGTAATAGGCCGGCAAGCTCTGGCCGGATAATCGGAAGACGGCAGGACCCAGGAAGGCCGGACTCAGGGTACCCAGCGGCTCCTTGCCAATCTCAAAATTAGCCAGAATCAATAATTGTGTCTCATGCTTCAGCCTTGGCTTCTGATCCCAGCCTGCTTCGGTATAGATACCGGCGGTCAGTGCCGGCAGATGATCCCCCCAGAATACTGCAATGGTAGGCCGCTCGAGCTTGAGCAGCTCCTGCTGCATGTAAGCCAGTGCCTCGTCCGTCAGCTTCGTATCCTGCACATAGGTCTCAAGCTCATCCTTTTGTTCCGGCCGTCCGCCCTCGACGGTGATTGTGTTCGGTCCGTTCATCCCTTTGGTGAATGGAAAATGATTCTGCATCGTCACCAGATGCAGGAATGTCGGTGCGGATGCGTCCTTAAGCTGCCGGACCGCCTCCTGTACAGCGGCCTTGTCCGAGATGTACCCTCCCGGAGTAAGACGGGCGGCATCCGGCAGATCCTTCTCACTGGTGAAGCTGTCGAAGCCCAGCAACGGGTAGACGCGGTTGCGGTTATAGAAGGTCTCATCGAACGGATGCACCGCCCGTGCCTGATACCCTCTCTCCTTCAGAATGCTGACGATTGACGGCAGAGAAGACATTTTGACAATGCGCTGTTGATAAGGAATGGTTCCGTCTCCCAGGAAGTACATCGACAGCCCGGTCAAGGCCTCGAATTCAACATTCGCCGTATTGCCCCCGAATTCCGGGGACAGCAAATACCCTGACGGAGTCTGCTCCGCCGCCCCATGGATGAATTTCAGCGGATCTTCGCTTAACGTATACCCGGGCAGACGCGTAGGATCAAAGAACGCCTCGTTCATCATGAACAGAATGTTCGGCTGTTCTTCAGGGCTGGCCTGCACCGGCGTATCCGGCAATGCCGAGTACTTGGCCGCCACCGCTTCAACCGCCTCGCGGCTGTACCCCTCCGGCTTCTCCATCAGACTCTGCCGCAAATTCCCGGCAAAGGCATACACAAACCCGTTCTGCGTATAATTAACCTTCTGATTCCAGAAGATGTTCTGATAATTCATAGCCGCAACAACAGGGGAATGGCCGGTGACCAGCACCAGGAATCCTGCGCTGCAAGCCACGGATATCCCGCCCAGCGTTAATCGCAGCGGTAGTCTGATTCTATTCTTGGGCAGCTTGAAGATCACAACTGCCAGCCCGGCAATCAGCACAGCTGCGGCCACGATAGCAGCCGGCGAGATGATGCCGCTGGTGATTTTGCTCATCTCACCGGCATTCCTCAGCAGCATCAGATCCCACGGAAACAGCGGTTCCCCCCTCGCAGCAAGCTTCTGCGCACTGGCAATGCCCAGCAGCAGGAACACTGCCCCGGTAACCGCCGGCCCCGCATATGTATTGGGCAGCAGCACTGAACTTAAGAGCAGAATGAAGAAAATGAACAAGCTTCCTGTACCATACAGCCATGGATACGAGCCAACCCACTCCAGGGCCCGGGGCAGATCCATCCGAAAAGTAGCAGCCTGAAGGAAAAAATTCAGCCCGAATCCTCCGGCCAGCAAAACAACCAGCAAATATGACAAACGTTTGGAAGGTAATATCCGCGACAAGTGCAATCACTCCTAACTCGGTTAAAGGAGTAGTATACGCCTTTAAGCTTAAAACCGCCTTAAAATTCAGTATCCAAAAAGGAACATTAGGCATCCTTGATCGCACAGCTGTCTGTCGTAGCAGGAACCCTCCGTACTTCAGCAGGTGGATAAACGTATCTTAATTTAGCCGTTTCCGACGATTTGGCGTAAGCAAGTGGAAAAACAGCATCTGCTGCTGAGGATTCCTGCCCTTTTGCGTAAATTGCGAGTAATTAAGTGCTGTTTTTCCAACTGCTCCCCCGCCAGTGGTCATTCGTACTTCAGCAAGTGGACAAAATCCATCTACTCCCCTTCCCATCGTCTCCCGTCGTCCACCCGGCTCGTGCATGAAGTAAATATAACCTTCAAGCGGGAAGAAGTACGCAATATTTGGAAAAGCACATCTCTTTTCAAAAAAAGAGAGCAGCATAAGCGCTGCTCTCCTCTTTCTTATCTATTCTCAACTCCAAGAGATAGCTTGAATTTGGTATATACACTAAGGGTGAAGTGGCGGAAGAGAAGTTTGAACTGTAGGAGCGATAGCGACCGCCTTTGTTCCCGGATTTCCACCGCGAAGAGCGGTTTAAATCAAGAAATCTGGGGACAACAGCGGCCGGAAGTCAAACATTCTCTGCAGCCACGGCTGACCCCTGAGTGGACTTTCCCGGTTCAAGCTATATCCCCCTACTTCACATACAACCGGCTACTCTCCTCCCAATACTCCCCGGGCTCCAGACCGAACAGGCCGATGTCCTCTGCAGGAAGATCTACCTTCGGTGCGTTCACCAGGTTGATCTGCGGCTCCGGACAGAAGAAGCCTTCTGTTGCGCCATTGTTCCAGATCATCCACTGTTTGTAAGAGGTGCCCACATCGTATACCAGTGTAACTCCGGCTTTGCGGTCGGTAAGCTCCATCCGGTTCCGTCCGTTCTGGGCGGCTGCGGTGTAGTGGTTGTCCATCGGCGCATAGAACGGATACACTCCTTCGCCGCGCAAGGCCACTTCATCGGCAGTCAGCTCCTGGAATTTGCCGGTCGGCAGCATCCGGTCGTCGCTCAGCTCCCAACGCTCACCGATCGTTACTTTGACGCGGTAATCCTGCGCTGTGCTTCCGGGTGCGAAGGGTGCATTAATGGCAGTATGGAACGCCAGCAGACAAGGCATCAGCACTTCGCCGTCATTATGAACCAGCAATTGCTGGGACAGACCGGCTTCGCTCAGCGTATAGCGCAGCTTGACGGTATATTTGAACGGCAGATATTGATAAGAAGGATGATTCTCATCCACCTTGATCGCTACGGTGACGAAGCTTTCGCTTGTACCGCTGCCGAATTCTTCTACCTCCCATGCTGCTGTATGTAAGAAACCGTGCAGATGGTTGCCTGTCTTGGCCTCATTAACCGGCAAGTGGTAGGTTTGTCCGTTCCACGGGAATTCCCCGTCTTCGTAGCGGTTCGGCGGGAACAACACAGGAATGCCGTGAATGCCGGGGTTAGCCTTGAACGCTTCCATCTCCTCCGCACCTGGCTCATGCAGGAAACGGTAACCGCTCTCAGTATCACGGAAGCAGATCAGATTCCCGCCGATGCCCGGCAGAACCGCAGCCTCATAACGTCCGGCCTTCAGCCAGATGGCGGCTTCTCCCTCATAGTGCCCTTCAAATGCAGTAATTGAACTCATTACTCTAATCCCCTTCCATATATTCATTATGACTCTCTCATAGATAGAGTACCACATCTGCCGGAATGGCAACATGTCATTTTTACAGCTGCTCCACTTCCACACTCATCACATGCTCGATTTTCTTCACATCATAATAGATTTCCGTAGCATAATCCTTGTCTGGAGCAGAGATGACCATGTCAATCAGTTGTCTTCCGTCGTCGAGATCCTTGATCTTCATCCGCCGGATCGTCCGACCGGTTTTGCGGGTTTTACGCTGGTCGGTGATGATATGGCGCTGCTCAATCTTTTGTATCACATCGGTCAGAATGTAATTCGGCTCCATGATAATCTTGATGGATATCTCATGTTTGTTCAGCACCTCTGGCCCGATGGCTCTAATAAGCAGGGGTACAGCATTTACCGCGAACATCAGCAGTATAACCGCATAACCTGCCTCCACATAAAAGCCTGCGCCGACCGCAATCCCGATCCCGGATGCCGTCCAGATCAGTGCGGCCGAGGTTAAGCCGGAGATCGCATCTCCGCCCCTGCGCAGAATAACACCCGCCCCCAGGAATCCGATGCCGCTGACAATCTGGGCCGCCAGACGCATCGGGTCCATATTGGGATGATCCGTTCCGCCGAATTTGTCGTAGGCATGAATTGATACAAGCGTAACCAGACAGCTTGCGATGCTGATGACCATACTGGTCCGGATTCCCAGCGGTTTCTGCTTCAATTGCCGGTCAATGCCGATGAACAGCCCGAACAGCATGGCCACAAGCAGCTTCACAATCGACTCCGTGTGCAGATCAATAGTAAAATCCATATGATGATTCCTCCTTCCTCTTGGCACATAGAATCAGTATACCTGAAAACCGCTGCAAACTTTACTGAAATTTCCCGCAAGCAGCCATAGTAAAGAAACGGACGGCTGTCCCGTTAACCGGATACCAGGCCGTACTTCCCTGGTCCGGCAAAGGAACATCGTCCGCTTCTGAGAAGACTTCACTCATTCTAGGATATGAGCAACCTATGATATATAGAAGAATCAGCCATGCAGGAGTGATTCCGCCCCATCACAGTAGATTTCCGTGCCGGAGATATGATCCGAATCCGCAGAAGCCAGGAACAGCGCCAGCTTGCCCACCTGATCAGGGCGTCCCGGACCTTTCTCCAGCGGCTGCCCGCCATCCGGGAATTCCACGGCAATCTGTACCTCCTTGAGGTCCTCAGAAGGATAGGTGTTGTCATCAATATTAGTGGTGATGGCTCCCGGACAGATGGCATTTACGCGGATTTTGTACTGGGCCAGCTCCAGGGCTGCCATTTTCATAAAAGCTACCTGGCCAGCCTTCGTAGTACTGTAGGCGGAAAAACCGATATTCGAGAATACCCGGTTGCCGTTAATGGAGCTGTTAATCAGGATACTGCCGCCTCTCTCCTTAAGATGGGGAATGGCATATTTGACGGTGGCGAACGTCCCGCGCAGATTAATATGAATCGTCTGATCCCAGGACTCGATATCCATTGTCTCGATCGGTGTCATTGCACCGTTAATTCCGGCATTGGCGAACACAATATCGAGCTGCCCCCACTTGGCGACAACCTGCTTCACAGCATCCTCTACCTGCTGCGGCTCGGCGATATCACATTCAAACACAGCGGCTTGCCCGCCTTCCTGCTCAACCTGGCGTGCCACCTTCTCGGCATTCTCCACCGTCCGGTCCAGAAGCGCCACCTTGGCTCCATTTCTCGCGAACTCGAGTACCGAAGCCCGGCCAATGCCCGAGCCGCCTCCTGTAACGATAGCTACTTTACCTTCCAGTTTCTTAGGGGTCATCTGTGCATTCTCCTCCTTGGATTCATGGTAGTTCAAGTTTAAATTCTCTCCTTAAACTTTACCTCCCATTCCGCAAAATGAATCGGACAATGACACCTGAACGCCAAAAAGGCTTGAGCTGCTGTCCTCATAACAGACAGCGCTCAAGCCTTCGTTATCCTAACATCATCCGGTCATCTGCCAGCTTATGCCCGCTGATGGCTTCGAATTCGCCAAGCAGCCGCTCTACCGTCAGATCCTTCTTGCGCGTCTCATCGAAATCGAGAATGATCGACCCCTTGTCCATCATAATGAGACGGTTGCCCAGCCGGATAGCCTGGTCCATATTATGTGTAACCATCAGCGTAGTCAGCTTCATCTCACGGACAATGGATTCCGTAAGCGTAGTGATCAGTTCGGCCCGGGAAGGGTCCAGCGCGGCCGTATGCTCATCCAGCAGCAGAATCTGCGGCCGGGTGAAGGTCGCCATCAGCAGGCTGAGCGCCTGCCGCTCTCCTCCCGAGAGCAGCCCCACCTTGGCCCGCAGCCGGTTCTCCAGGCCGATGCCCAGGCGGCTGAGCTGTTCACGGAACAGCTTGCGTCTGGCTGCATTGACACCGAAGGATAACCCGCGGGACTGGCCCCGCTTGTAGGCCATAGCCAGGTTCTCCTCAATCGTCATATGCGGCGCCGTGCCGGCCATCGGGTCCTGGAAGACCCGGCCGATCCAGCGTGCGCGCTGGTACTCTGCCAGATTGCTGATCGAGTTGCCCTCGATGCGCGCTTGTCCGAGATCGGGCTTCATCACGCCTGAGATGATATTCATCAGTGTAGACTTACCGGCACCGTTGCTGCCGATAATCGTTATGAAATCTCCGGTGCGCAGCTCCAGGTCTATCCCCAGCAGAGCGATCTTCTCATCGGGTGAGCCGGGGTTGAACAGCTTGGATACATTATCAAGCTTCAGCATGGGCGGCGCCTCCTTTCTTGCTGCGCTGTGCCAGTTCAGCAAGCTCTGCGGTCCGTCTGCGGGCCATGCTCTTCTGCTTCATGATCCGCTGAATGGACGGGAAGACGAGAGCAATAATAACGATAATAGCTGTAATCAGCTTCAGATCGGAAGCCTTGAGCCATGTCACCCGCAGCGCCAGGGCCACCACAATCCGGTACACGATCGAGCCGAGCAGCACGGCCAGTGTCGCCCGGAAGACGTTCTTCGCACCGAAGATTGCCTCACCGATAATTACCGACGCGAGTCCGATGACAATCATCCCGATCCCCATTGAGGCATCGGCGAAGGTAGAATACTGGGCGATCAATGCACCTGAGAGCGCCACCAGCCCGTTCGACAGGCTGATGCCCAGAATGGTTGTTGTATCCGTGTTCACTCCGAAGCTGCGGATCATCCGCGAGTTGTCGCCGGTGGCCCGTAGGGCCAGTCCCAGATCGGTGCGCAGGAACAGATCCATCAGGATTTTGATTAGCACGACGATAAAAGGCATAACCAGCAGCGGATTCATGGAGCTGAACAATGTGTCATCTCCCATCAAGGAGACATTCGGCTTCACCAGAATCCGCAGATTGATCGAATACAGGGCAATCATCATCAGAATCCCGGACAGCAGGCCGTTGATTTTACCTTTGGTATGGAGCAGCCCGGTACACATCCCTGCGGCCATTCCGCCAAGCAGCGCACAGATAGTCGCCAGGAATGGAGGGTAACCGTTGGTAATCATCACAGCGGCAATCGCTCCGCCTGTAGTGAAGCTTCCGTCCACCGTCAGATCCGGGAAATCAAGAATCCGGAAAGTAATATATACGCCGAGTGCCATAAAAGCATACAGCAGGCCCATTTCCAGGGCGCCCATTAATGAATTATACATCGTGACTTCCTCCCTCAAACGGCAAAGGGCGCCCGCTTTGGATACGCCCCGTGATCATGTCTATCTTTATTGAATAATGTTATTCGCAGGATCTGCCACTTCAGCCTTCATCGCATCCGTGACTTCAATTCCCTGTGCTGCTGCCGCCTTGAGGTTAAGAATGAGGTCGAGCTTCTCCTGCATGGTTACCTTCATGTCGCCTGGGCTTTTGCCGTTCTTCAGCACTTCCACCGCCATTTCGCCAACCTGATAGCCATGATCATAGTATTTGAAGCCTACGGTTGCAAAAGCGCCTTTCTCCACGGTATCACGGTCTGCGGAGAAGAACGGAAGCTTATTGTCATTCGCGGTCTGAATGATGGTGTCCACACCGCTGACTACGGAGTTATCGAGCGTAATGTACAGGGCATCCACACGGCCTACAAGCGACTCTGCCGCCTGCTTCACTTCAGAGGTATTGGTAATCGCCGCCTTCACCAGCTCAATTCCGTGCTTGTCCAGGGCTGCCTTAGCGATATCCGCCATCACTACAGCATTGGGCTCCCCTTCATTGATCACAAGCCCCAGCTTCTTGACCTTCGGGAACTGTGCAGCAATGAAGTCCATCAGACGGTTAATCGAATCAGGATTCGTATCTGATGCACCAGAGACATTGCCTCCGGGATGCTCCAGATCACTGACAATCTTGGCATCGAGCGGGTCTGTGACTGCTGCGAACAGAATCGGCGTATCCTTGACATTCTGTACAAGCGCCTGGGCCGAAGGAGTAGCAATACCCAGCACCAGATCGTTTTTGTCACCGGCAATCTTCTGGGCCACGGACAGGTTATTGGCCTGATCGGCCTGGGCGTTCTCAAGATCCACCTTCAGGTTCTCACCCTCAACAATGCCCGCATCCTTAAGTGCCGCCAGGAATCCCTCGCGGGTGGCATCCAGCGACGGATGCTCCACATATTGAGAAATAGCGATCGTATAGGATTTACCATCTGTGGAGCCCGTATTAGCCGGGGCTTCTGTCGCAGCAGCCGGAGTATTCCCGCTTCCGGTATTCCCTGCAGTCTTATTGTTTCCGCATCCGGCAGCTACAAGCATCAAGGCCATGCTCAGGCCCAGCCAAACATTCTTTTTCTTCATCAGATAACCCCTCTTCTTGGACGGGTCAGTGCGAGAACCAGGGCTAGCGGTCCAGCATTATCGCTTTCATCTTTAAAAGCATTAAAGTGAATATCCGCACCCTTTCCACATCCACTCCCCGAATCTATTAAACATATATTATATGTAGCCTGATTTTCCGTCAATCCTTAATCCTCGCTCCATATTTTACAAAAATCGCACAATGGGTGCAGAATCCCTTCTACAGCGCACGGTTATCCTTGACATTGATTACTAAAGGCATGCTGCACATAAAAAAACCAGCCCTGCACAAACTTTAAGTAAAGTTTGAAGGAGCGTGCCATGATGCCAATGATCCATCCGCAGTCCAGCAAAATCATTCTTACTTCCGCCATTTTAGTTGCCGCCATTGCGGGAACTACAGCTTGCAGTTACACCAGTAAGGACAGCAAGCCCAAAGTTAACTCCGTCACACCGTCAGGAACCTTTGCCGGCAGTTACTACGAGAAGAACTCCTATACCGATAAAGAGGGGAAGTACTGGATTCCGCTCAAACCTGCTGCAGCCTCCATCGGGTATAGAATGAAGGATGACACTGCAAGCGGCGGGTACACCAAGCTGGGCTACAGTGATGTAATGTATATGCTGCGCCCGGATTCCAGCCAGGTCTTCTCCTTGGGACAAAAAGTCACCCTGCCCGATGTTCCGGTCCGCCGGGAAGGTCAGATCTACATTACACCCACCGCCTTGTCCAAGCTGCTGCAGACAGAGGTGGGCTGGAATCCGGGCACCGGCGAGATTAATATCGCCGCCCCGTCCGACCGTGAAGCCGCTGCGGAAGATACCAGCGCGGGGGAAGCCGCGAAGCCGCTGCGGATTCAGAGTGTGTCCAGTGTAGATACCGGCGAACTGGTCTCTTATGCCAAGAAATTCCTCGGTGTTCCCTACGACTTCGGCGCCGGTCCTTATGAGGAGACCAAGCGGTTCGACTGCTCGTCCTTTACCCGTCATGTATTCCAGAAATTCGGGATCGACCTGCCCCGGCTGGCCAAGGATCAGGATAATATCGGCAGACGGGTGTCCCGCAGCGAGCTGGAGCCCGGCGACTTGATCTTCTTCACCGTTCCCGGACGTTTCGAGACCGATGCCGTTCCCGGCCATGTAGGCATCTACCTGGGCGGCGGAAGCTTCATTCATACCTGGGGTGATCCCGGCGTGCAGATCAGCGAGCTGGACAGCGGGTACTGGAGCAATGTGATCCTGCATATGCAGCGGGTGCTGTAATCCGGGGAGAAGCCGGAATAACAAAACATGCAAGGAAGATAAGCGGCGTCTTGACAGGGCCGGGAATCCTCCTTGCATGTTTTTTGCCTGCAAGTTAACGCTGATATGCTATTGTGAGCCTACTCCCAGCTCTTTATGCGCCCGCTCAGGCGGAGCACCAGCTTCACCAGTTCCACAATGACCACGATGGACAGCGCCGCCCCGCAGACTATTCCCCACTGCAAGCCGTTCAGATGCTGAACACCGAACCATTCATTGAGCCCCGGAATGATAATCACCAGCACGAGCAGCAGCCCGGAGATCACCGAGGCCCCCAGCATATAGCGGTTGCTGAACACACCGATCTGGAACAGCGACTTCGTATTGGACCTGACGTTGAAGGCATGGGTAAGCTGTAACAGACCCAGGGTAGCGAAGGCCATCGTGACCGCAACACCCTCATCATAATGGGTATGTGCCCAGTAATAGACCATGAGCGTCAAGCCAGCCTCAAGCAGGCCTTGATAGATAATCGAAATACCGACACCACCGGCGAAGATACTGCTGCTGGATTTACGCGGCTTCTTCGACATCGCATCCTCGCTTGCCTTTTCCAGCCCCAGCGCGAGTGCAGGGAGCGTATCCGTGACCAGATTAATCCAGAGAATATGAATCGGTTCCAGAATCCGCCAGCCGATCAGCGTTGCAATGAACAAGGTGACGACCTCGCCCAGATTCGCCGACAGCAGGAACTGGATCGACTTGCGGATGTTGCTGTAGACCTTCCGGCCTTCCTCTACAGCGACTACGATGGTTGTAAAGTTATCGTCAGCCAGCACCATATCCGATACGCCCTTAGCCACATCCGTCCCGGTAATCCCCATCCCCACTCCGATATCGGCCGATTTCAGGGCAGGGGCATCATTGACACCGTCGCCGGTCATGGCCACGATCTTGCCCTTCTGCCTCCAGGCCTTGACGATCCGCACCTTATGCTCCGGGGAGACCCGGGCATACACAGAATAATCAGCCACTCTTACGGCAAAATCCTCCTCGCTGATCCCGTCCAGCTCGCGGCCGGTCAGCACCGCCTTGTCATCGTCGATGATGCCAAGCCGCCGCGCAATCGCAGCCGCCGTGTCCCGGTGGTCCCCGGTAATCATCACCGGCCGGATACCCGCCCGTCTGCAGACGGCCACAGCATCCCGGACCTCCTCGCGCGGCGGATCGATCATTCCGGTCAAGCCGACGAATATCAGCTCCCGCTCTGTCTTATCCGGCGAAGGCTCCACTGGCTGCACCGCTTCATCGCGGTAAGCAAAGGCCAATACCCGCAGCGCTTCATCCGCCAGCTTCTTGTTGCTTGCAGTGATCCGGGCGGTGTGCTCCTCCGTTAATGGAACAACCCCGCCATTCTCATAGATGTGGCTGCATCTGGCGACCAGCACATCCGGCGCGCCTTTGGTCAGCACCCGGAACTGTCCGTTATCCAGCTTATGGATGGTTGTCATCAGCTTGCGGTCTGAATCAAACGGCAGCTCACCCACACGCGGATAACGCTGCTCCAGCTCCCGCTTGTCGGTCCCGATGCTGAGTGCATAGTCAACTAACGCCGTCTCTGTGGGATCGCCAAGGATGGCTTTCCCGCTTCTTGTCCCGCCGCTTGCATCCGGCTTCTTCGCCGGAGATTCCTCTGCTGCGCCCGTGCCGTCATCAATGCTGGAATCATTGCACAGGGTCATCGCCTGCAGCAGCAGCTCACCGCCCGGGGTTTCGTTTAGCCTGGCGTCCGCGTCCACGGTCTCCCCGCCCACATACAGCTTCTCAACGGTCATCTTGTTGAGGGTCAGTGTACCCGTTTTGTCCGAGCAGATGATCTCTGTACTGCCCAGTGTCTCTACCGCCGGCAGCTTGCGGATAATCGCTTTGCGCTTAGCCATCCGCTGGACCCCCAGCGCCAGAATGATCGTCACGATGGCCGGAAGCCCTTCCGGAATGGCCGCAACTGCAAGGGAAATGGAGGTCAGCAGCATATCCAGCAGCTCCCGCCCCTCAAGCCAGCCCACGATGAAGATCACCACGCAGACACCGAGGATAATGAAGGTGAAGTATTTGCCAAGCTCATCCAGCTTTTTCTGCAAAGGAGTGACTTCGTTCTCAGCCTCCGAGATGAACCCGGCGATCCGGCCCACCTCCGTGTTCATGCCTGTAGCCGTCACCACCCCAACGCCCCGTCCATAAGTGACGCTGCTGCTCATATAAGCCATATTCGTCCGGTCCCCAATGACCAGATCTTGGCCTTCCAGCACACCCGCCTGCTTCTCCGCAGGCAGCGATTCACCGGTGAGCGCCGCCTCCTCCGTCTTCAGCGAAGCGGCCTCCAGCAGCCGGATATCCGCAGGCACTACATTTCCGGCCTCCAGCAGTACAATATCGCCGGGCACAAGCTCCTCGCTTTTGATCTCGGTTACCTGCCCGCCGCGCCTAACTCTGGCCTGGGGGGAGGACATGCTTTTGAGTGCCTCCAGCGCCTGCTCGGCCTTGTTCTCCTGGATCACACCCAGCACTGCATTCAGAATAACGACCAGCAGAATGATTACAGTATCCGTCCACTCCCCGAGAATCCCGGACAGTATGGCAGCAGCCAGCAGAATGAAGATCATCACATTCTTGAACTGCTCGATAAATTTGGCCAGCAGGGACTGGGGCTTGGCTTCCTGAAGCACATTTTTACCGTAGCGCTCCAATAGCTGTGCCGCCTGTTCCCGGGTCAGCCCTTCTTCCCGGCTCTCCAGCTGCTTCAGCACCTCGGATGCATCAAGCGTATGGAACGCCGTCTTTTCCTGACTCTTCTTTTGGGCAGAATCCGAATTCAAATCATCAGCTCCTTCAGCGGTTTATTCTGTGCAATACATCCATATATGGAGTTTTACCCAAAATTAGCAGGAGAATTCTGATAATCTATGTACATTAATCAAAATATCCGCTCGAACCCTGTGAACCGGCTCCCCTGATACGACAGATTGCCCCTGTCCCCCTCCACCATCGTAGCATAGGCCTTGGGCTTCACTTGCAGCTCCCGGCGTTGCCCGCCCTGGAATTCAAAGGTCACATAGTAGCTGGTATGGGTGCCCATATACCCCCTGCCGCCCCAGACTTCCGTCCGTTTGGCAACCACCGAGACCACTCTGGACTGAACCGGACTCGTATAATTGGTGATCCAGGTCTTGATCATCATCACTATAGTATAGGTTACATAGCCTGCAATCAGCAGAAGGACAAGCTTCAATATAAAAGGGAATGCGGAAGCCCCTCCGCCTTGGGCACTCACTGCTGCCGGATGCAGAAAACCGCTAAATACGCCATCATTATGCAAATGAACCGCTCCTTTGTTAAAATATTCATGAAAAGTTCAATTTACTAGAGAATACGCAGTGTAGCGGCTCCGGTTTCGTATTTCCGCTTTATTTTCCCTGGATTGAACAGCGCTTTAGATTTGGCCCTGCCTAGATCCTATGATATGCTTTAACTAACACAAATCCCGGTTTCCTGCTGAAAGGAGGAAATCTTAATTGAGAATCAGATATAGAAGCGCTGCACCCATGCGTTACTCCAAAACCCTGCGCCTGCTCTCCGTGGTAGGCGGAGGACTGCTCGCTGCGGTAGGTCTTGAGCTATTCCTGATGCCGCACAAGCTGCTTCCGGGCGGAATTGCCGGATTATCCGCTCTGCTGTCCCATCTAACAGAAATGCGCCTTGGCTTATTTCTGTTCCTGTTCAACCTTCCGTTTATTCTGATGTCGCGCAGACAGATTAATCTGCGCTTTGCGCTGTATACCATGGTTGGTTTGGTTGTGCTCACGGCTGGTTCGCTCGCCCTCCACCACTTTCCGGCAGCAACCAGTGAACCGCTGCCCGCCGCTATAGCCGGCGGACTGTGTCTCGGATTCGGCCTTGGCATATCCGTGCGATTCGGGGGTCTTACCGGAGGAAGCGAGAAGCAGGGAGTCCGGCTGCTGAACGGAGGACCGCCCAAATCGGCGGAAATGCCGATCATGCTGTTCAATATGCTCATCCTGCTCTATGGCGGGTCCTTATTCGGCTGGGACCAGGCGATGTACAGCATCATTGCTTACCTGCTTGCCTTTGAAGCCCTGCGGTTCTCCTTGAGGGATCTCTCGCTCACCCAGGCAGTCTGGATTACCAGCAGCAACTGTGAAGAGATTCGCCGCAAGCTTCAGCAATCACTGGACCGTGAGGTGAAGCTCGTGCGCTCCACCGGCCCGGAAGGCCAGCCCGGCACCGTCTTCTGCCTGGCGAGCAGGCTGGAGGAAGAACAGCTTGCTTCGATCGTGCACGGCTGTGACCAGGACAGCAAGATTGTGATCAACGCTGCCAGAAACCACCGGATTTCAGCGCTTTTCCGGAACAAGCCGCCCGGATGATGTCCTGTCCGTGTCCGGTTAGTCCCAGAGCCACACCAAAAAGCGTTCCCGCGAGTGACACACAGGAACGCTTTTTGGTATTACAAATCCCGGATGGAGCCATATGACCCGCCATAATCAGCGGAACATCCCCCACAACCGGATTAAGTGAAACGTATTGTTAGGATCAATCTTTTGGGCAATCACAAATTTCACAATTTGCTCTTCCTGTGCCGAAGTAAGCTTCTCATTCATAGCAGACGCCGCCTGATGCACCAGCCTGCGCACAACGGTTTTGTCCTGCAGCTCCTGTTTGGAGATACCGTTGATCATATTCTTGACGCGTTCCTTCACCGCCGGATTCTTCATCTTCAGCTTAATGCGTTCCACCAGCTGGGGACTGATTCCAAATTGCTGATAACCCAAGCACAGCACCTCCTGTCATATCCAATCATTCACAGTATATGAGGGCAGGTGCCTACATGTGCCTATTCAGTCAATTAAATCCCCCTGGAAAATTTGTTCCTGCTGCAAATACCTGCGCAGCGGCGCATAATCACCAGAGGTCCAGAACGCGGCATCCCGCAGCAGCTCGGCAGCGTCATCCCGTGCCAGCTCCAGCGTCTCGAAGTCCGCGGTCATATCTGCCAGCCGGAATTCAGGCAGTCCGCTCTGCTTCGTTCCGAAGAAGTCCCCTGGCCCCCGCAGCTCCAGATCACGCCTTGATACCTCGAATCCGTCATCCGTATCGGTCATAGCCGTCATCCGTTCACGCCCGATCTCCGATTTCGGATCAGCCATAAGCACGCAGTACGAGGCATGTTCCCCTCTGCCCACCCGGCCGCGCAGCTGATGAAGCTGTGACAGACCGAAGCGGTCGGCATCCATAATGATCATCAGCGTGGCATTCGGGACATCGACCCCCACCTCTACGACCGTTGTAGAGACCAGCAGCTGCAGCTCATTGCTGTAGAAGGCCCGCATGATCTCGTCCTTCTCGGACGGTGTCATTCTTCCGTGAAGCAGACCTACCTTATAGTCCGGAAAAGCCTGCGACATCTGCACATGCAGATCAATCGCGTTCTGCACATCCAGCTTCTCCGATTCCTCAATCAGCGGACAGATCAGATAGGCTTGCCGCCCCTGGCCGATCTCACGGCTGATCAGATTCAGTACCCGTTCCATCAGATCGGGCTTCACCCAATAGGTGGTAATCGGCACACGCCCCTTCGGCCGCTCGGACAAGGTGGACACATCCATGTCCCCGAATACAGTGATCGCCAGGGTCCGCGGAATCGGCGTGGCGGTCATAGTCAGCACATCCGGGTTGTACCCCTTGCGCCGCAGGACACTGCGCTGGTTCACACCGAAGCGGTGCTGCTCATCCGTGACCACAAGCCCCAGGCTGCGGAAGAAGACATCCTCTTGGATCAGCGCATGGGTTCCGACCACCACATCAAGCACTCCGAGCTGTAGCGAAGCGAGCAGGTCCTTACGCTTGCGGCCGGTTACGCTGCCGGTCAGCAGACCCACGGTAATGCCGAACGGCTCGAACATCCGCGTGAGCGAACGCATATGCTGCTCGGCCAGAATTTCAGTCGGCACCATCAGTGCCCCCTGGAATCCTGATCTTACCGTAGCGTAGAGGGCAATCGCCGCAAGTACCGTTTTGCCGGAGCCTACATCCCCCTGGAGCAGCCTGTTCATGCAGTATCCGGAACGCATATCATGCAGAATCTCCAGCTCAACCTGCTTCTGGGCATCGGTCAGCTCGAAGGGCAGGCTGCGTACAAACTCCCGGACGGTTCTATTGTCCACCGTATGGACCACACCGTCCATTCTGCCGCGGTTCAGCACCCGGAAGGCCTGTACCTTCAGCTGGAACAGGAACAGCTCCTCATACACCATCCTGCGTCTTCCCTGCTGGCCTTCGCGTGTATCCTCAGGCTGATGAATGGTGGCAATCGCCCGCTTGCGTGACATGAAGTCATATTTGCGCATAATGCTATGCGGCAGGATCTCAGGGATCAGCTCCCCGTACTGCTGCAGGGCCTGGCCTATGATCTTGCGAATCCAGGACTGTGTGATCTTCCCGCCCACAGAATAGACCGGCTGCAGCGTTCCTGTCTTGCCTTCCCCGCGGTCCGGGAATTCATAGTTGGTCACCGTGATCTGATTGCGCTTCTGATCCCACTTCCCCGTCAGCACCACTTCGCGGCCTACAGTCAGCTGCTCTCTGGCATAATGCTGGTTGAACCACGTTGCCGTGAACATCCACGGCTCGGCCACCATCTTGCAGCTCATGCGGGATTTGCCCCCGAAGCGCTGCAACACCGGAATGCCGATAACCTTGGCCACCAGGGTCGCCTTATCGCCATGCTTGACCTCACTGAGCGATTTGGGCCGAAAATCCTCATAACGGAACGGATAATACTCCAGCAAATCCTTCACTGTAAAAACGCCAAAGGCGTGAAGCTCGCTTTGCTTTTGAGCGCTCACGCCAGTTATTTGTTTCACATCAATTGAATCCAAAGTTAGCACCATGTTCATCCCCTATACTTAGGCGGGCCAGATGAATACGGCTAAGGTCCCGTTGCCGACATGGCTGCCTACAACAGGGCCGACGTTGGTCAGGACCTTCTCTTTCAAGGTGAAATGGCCGGCTAATTCCCGCAGGAATTCTTCGCCGGAAGCCGGTTCAGCCGTATGACCCACGGCCACATGTATTGTATTCACACCCGGCAGATCTGCTTTGAACAGCTCGATCATGCGGGCAACTGCCTTCTTGCGGCCTCTTACCTTCTCGACCGCATAGATAATTCCTTCTGCATCAATGGACAGAATCGGCTTAATATTGAGCAGCGTACCCAGGATGGCGGACGCTTTGCCGATTCTGCCGCCCTTCTGCAGGTATTCGAGGGTATCCACGAGAAAGTACAGCTTGCGTGATTGGCGCAGGCTCTCTACCTTCTCCAGGATCTCCGCAGGCTCTATGCCTTGCTCCGCGAGCCGGGCGGCTTCCACTACCATGAATCCGAAGCCGTAGGAGGCGGACAGGCTATCCACAACGGTGATAGCCTCCCCTTCCTCTTCCAGCATGGATTTGGCCAGGACGGCAGACTGATAGGTTCCGCTTAGCCCCGAGGAGATATGGAAGGATAAGATCGAACTGCCCGGATGCAGCTCCTGAATCCGGCGGTACACATTCATATATTCTACAGGTGACGGCTGTGAAGTGGTCGGCAGCTGCGGCGAGCGGGGAAGACGCTCGTAGAACTGTTCCGGAGTCATATCCACATTATCCCGGAATGCTTCTTCGCCGAACATCAGCGTCAGCGGAACGACTTCAATGCCGTATTGCGCCGCCAACGCAGGCGGGATATCGGAAGTGCTGTCGGTAACGATTACGGTACGATTCATAATGTTCCTCCCCATACTGTGATATAGCTGATCCACTGTGCCTGCTTAATGCTTAAGCTCTAAGAGGTCTATGGCTCCACTGAGAAAAGATAATAGTACAGCGGCTGGCCGCCTTCATGAATCTCAACCTCAACCTGCGGGTATGTCTCTTCCAGCCAGCTTCCAAGGGCCTCCGTAACGTCTGCTTCGGTATCTGCACCTGTCAGTACAGTCACGATTTCATCGCCGTTCACGAGCATACTGGTAAGCAGCTGCTGGCTTACCGCGAGCAGCTCATCAGCAGCAGCGACAATCTTGGAGCTCTCAATGCCGATGTACTGCCCGGATTTGATCTCCAGATCCTCAATGACGGTATCCCGTACCGCATTCGTAACCTGGCCGGATTTGACCTGGGCAATCGCCTCCAGCATGTTGCTGGTATTGGCATCTACACTATCGTCTTCCTGGAAGGCAAAGGCGGCCGAGATCCCTTGGGGAATACTCTTGCTCGGAATCACCGTAATATCGCGTTCGCCTTCCAGCAGCTCCTTAGCCTGCTGTGCAGCCAGGACGATATTGGAGTTATTCGGCAGAATGTAGATATGCTTCGCGGAAATGGAAGAGATCGCATTCACGAAATCCTCTGTGCTGGGATTCATCGTCTGGCCGCCGGCCAGAATTGCATCCACACCCAGGCTGCGGAAGATATCCGAGATCCCGTCTCCCGAGGAGACCGCAATGAAGCCGTAAGGCGCCATATCATCTGCAGGCGGGACCGCCGGCGACTGTACGCTGGCCTTCTCTTCCGGGATATCGGCGAACACATCCGGCATTGGCGCGATGTCCATTCCGGCAGTCAGCAGGTCACGGTGCTGCTCACGCATGTTAAGAATGTGAATCTGGGTGATCTCCCCGTGGACAAGAGCCAGATTCAGCACCTCTCCGGGAGTCTTGGAATGCACATGGACCTTGATGGTCTCATCATCCGAAATCACGATAATGGAGTCACCGTTAACTGATAACGCTTTCCTAAAGGCTTCCTCATCAAAATCCGATTTCACGGACGGGCCAATCTGACGGTTGATGAAAAATTCCATATCATATAAAAATTCAATGTCTTCCGTAGAGAGCTGAGATTGCGCCGAAGACTGTACAGAAGACAACACATTCTCTGGTTTGGTTAGTACTGCTGCCGGCACGGATGCAGGAGCTGCGGCTTGTCCTTGCACAGGCGTCTGTACAGGTGCAGAGACTGATCCGCTGGTCAGATGCTGGTGGAAGCCTTCATAGATATAGACCAGACCCTGGCCGCCGGAATCCACTACTCCAACCTGCTTCAGTACAGGCAGAAGCTCAGGCGTATGGGCTAATGCTTCCTTGGCTTTGGCCAGCACCTCGGTCATCAGCTCGACAATATCCGTAGTACGGCGGGCATAATACACCGCATGTCTTGCCGCTTCTTTGGCAACCGTAAGAATGGTACCTTCAACCGGCTTGACTACTGCCTTATAAGCGGTATCCACACCGGTCTGCAGAGCTGCAGCGAACTGCTGCGTGTTAAGTTCATCATATTGGGCGGCATAACGTCCAAGACCTCTGAACAGCTGTGACAAAATAACGCCGGAGTTCCCCCGTGCGCCCATCAGTAGTCCCTTCGACAGAACGCTTGCACATTGACCGACAGAGGCCGTATTATTTCTCTTCAATTCGTTCGCGCCTGCGGTCATTGTCAGATTCATGTTCGTTCCCGTATCTCCATCCGGTACCGGAAATACATTCAGTGAATTGACATGCTCGGCATGCTGCTGCAGCTTTTCCGCACCTGCTAGTACCATTGCGGTAAAATCTGTCCCGTTTATAGAACGCTTACTCAATGAGAATTCCCCTTCCTAACTTCATGCCTAATCAATTCAATGATTAACTGGACATAATGCACTAAGTTATATTGTACTATAAGAGTCTGCAGAAATAAATGTTTTTGAATCGGTTGACGAAGCAAATTTTGCTGTGATATGATATTTAAGTATTGTTTTACGCAGGTGTAAGTAACAAGGAGGTGTAATCTATGTCCCGCACATGTACAGTAACAGGCAAGAAACCGGGAAGCGGCAACCACGTGTCTCACGCTAACAACCGCAACCGTCGCTCTTGGGGAGTTAACGTTCAGAAGGTCCGTATCCTGGTGAACGGCAAACCGAAACGCGTGTACGTCAGCACCCGTGCTTTGAAAGCCGGCAAAGTTGAACGCGTCTAGTCCCGGATTATTCCTGGAGCTAGCGATATCTCATACCAAGTAGAAACGGACATGCCGTCCTTACTTAGACGGTATCCGTTTCAGCGAGAATAGAAGATATTATATTTGAAGCAAAAAGCACCCTTTACATTCGTAAGGTGCTTTTTTTCCATATCTACTTGTCTGCTTGCGCTCAACTCTTCTGAAACGTGTTCAAAATCGCTTTAACAAAACCTCCCAAAAATCTTGGCAGCTTAAACGTGTAAAATTTCATGATTAACCCTCCCATCAATTCATGCCGTGCCGTAGGAGACTATCCTGTCTTAATAAATGTACCAACGAACTGCAGACCTCCCTTGTTGTACCAAGCAGTAACAGCTCTGTCCTCCGAAGAGAAGGCTTCTGTTACAGCGGGAAATAGAAGAATCCTTTATAACAGTATAAAGTCTTCTATCTAAAAAAAGGCTACATGAGATTTCTGCTCATGTAACCATATTTATGCGCGCACTACTTGGCCTATACCTTTAGTCTACGATTGCTGCAGATCAGGTACAGCCTTATCTCTTAACGGACAGCGTTGTCCGCCGCCTCACGGATAGCCTTAATTGCCCCTGCGCGGTCACTGCGTCCAAACACGGCGTTGCCTGCCACCAGAACGTCAGCCCCTGCTTCAGCTACCAGCGGTGCAGTGGCTTCGGCAATACCGCCGTCCACCTCAATATGCAAGCCCTTGTGGTTCATCTCCTTGGCCCATTCCCGGAGCTGTGTGATCTTATGCAGGGTGCGCGGAATGAACGCCTGCCCGCCGAAGCCCGGATTGACGGTCATAACCAGCACCAGATCCACATCCGCCAGGACTTCACGCACAGCCGCTGCCGGTGTGCCCGGATTAATGGCCACACCGGCCATCAGTCCGAGTTCCTTGATCTGGTGCACTACACGGTGCAGATGTACGCAGGCCTCCGCATGTACCGTAATTACAGAAGCACCCGCAGCAGCAAAATCAGCAATATAGTTTTCCGGATGCTCTATCATCAGATGAACATCCAGCGGCAGCGAGGTATGCGCCCTCACGGCTGCACAAATAGCGGGACCGAGCGTAATATTCGGCACAAAATGTCCGTCCATCACATCTACATGAATCCAGTCCGCACCGCTGGCTTCAGCTTCTGCCACCTCTGCGCCAAGCGCCGCGAAATCTGCTGACAATATGGAAGGAGCAATTTTAACCATGTGTTTAGTACCTCCGCTTTTTATCTTTCATTTCATTGAAGAACAGCTTGTAATGATCATACCGGCTATCTGCTATATCCCCTGATTTCCAGGCCTCAATCACCTTACAGCCCGGTTCGTGCAGATGGCTACAGCCGCGGAATTTGCAGTTCTCCGCATATGGAGCGAACTCCCGGAAGCACTCCGACAGCTCGTCCACTCCCAGCTCCAGAAAGTCCAGCTGGCTGAAGCCCGGGGTATCGGCCACAAATCCGCCATTTCCTATATCCATCAGCTCTACATGGCGCGTCGTATGCCGGCCGCGTCCGAGGCGGAGGCTGATCTCGCCCGTCTCCAGCTCAAGGCCCGGCACAAGACGGTTCAGCAGCGTGGACTTGCCTACGCCTGACTGCCCCGAGAACACACTGATGATTCCGGCCAGACGCTGTTTCAGTTCATCTGCGCCTGACCCGTTCAGCGAGCTTGTGACCAATACTTCGTATCCGATCTGCTCATATAGGGCTTTGACGGCTTCCGTAGCCCGGCCGTCATCGTCTGCCAAATCCTGCTTCGTGAGCACAATCAGCGTATCAAGACCGGAATGCTCGATATGAACCAGGAACTTGTCCAGCAGGTTAAGATTCATATCCGGTTCCCGGACGGAGAACAGCAGCACCGCCAGCTTCACATTCGCCACTTGCGGGCGGATCAGCTCGGATTCACGGGGGAGCAGCTCATCCACCATTCCCTCCCCGTTCTCGGTCAGCATATAGAGAATCCTGTCCCCGACCAGCGGCGCAATCCCTCTTTTCTTCAGGATTCCGCGTCCCCGGCATTGCACGGCCTCTTCTTCTGTGGCGATCTGTCCATCCTTGAGCGGCTTCACATAGTAATATCCGCTTAGCGCTTTAATTATGATTCCTTCAGGCATACATGCTGAGCCTTCCTCTCCTGATATTGCGCAAATGACCCAAGTGTGGAACCCCCGGGTCATTTACGCTGCTTCAGTCCTGCCGGTGTTGCCGGCGGTATCACTGAAGCTTATCTCTTATTATTATTTGTATCTTTATCCTTGCCTGGTTTGTTGTTCTTGCCCTTACTGTTGTTGCTGTTCTCATTCCCCTTGCTCTCGGCAGAGGCCAGCGCGTTATTACTCTGTTCGTTATCCGGTAAGAGACCTGTCTGATCGGTCTCCCCTGTCCCATCGCCTTCCCCCGTATCCGGCGGCAGAATCTCAGGCTCTATTGTCGGGTCAGGGGCAGGGACAGGCGTCTCTGTTGGGGCAACGGTAGGTTCAGGCGTCTGTGTCTGAACCGGAGGAGGCTCAGGCTGCTGAACAGTGTTATTCTTGACATCCACATACGTTATAGGATAAGTCTCCAGGAACTTCCCGTCACGGTATACAGAAACCATACCATCCTTGTTAGGGGCAAGCAGCATATTCACGGACAAGGTCTGGCTTTTGCCAATCGTGCGGGTGCCCCACTCCTGGTTCTCGCCCCCGTTGCGCGCATCCGCAAACACGATACGGATCTTGCTCTTCTTGCCGTCTGCGGCCGGTGCTACAGGAACATTGAACGTAAATTCCAGAGCCTCCGGGGGATATCCTGTACTGATATAGATCGTGATCTTCTCACCTGGAGGGACCAGATCCCCGGGCTCATAGGCCCACTGCTTCGTAACCTTGCCCTTCTCGTGGATGAAGCTCGGCTCTTCCTTGACCGCGTCCAGTACGAGACCCGCCTTATCAAGCTCGGCCTTGGCTTCCTTCTCCGTCTTCCCAATGAGGTCCGGCATCGGGGTGTTCTCTTCGCCTTTGCTCACGATCAGCTTCACGGTTACCGTCTCAGGATCGTATTCCGTGTCGGCAGCCGGTTCAGAGCTGATAACCTGCCCTTCGGGGTAATCCTTGCTGAACCGCGGGTCCTCGGTGATCCGGCTCTCTGCAATCCCCGCAGCAATTAGTTCTTTGACCGCGTCATTATAACTCTTACCCGAAACGTCCTTAAGCTTAGGCAGAGTCTTAGCGGTACTAACCGTCAGAATAATATGAGTGCCTTCTTTGACCATGGTATTAGTCTTGCTCTGCTTCCAGACAACATTCTCTTCAAAATTAGGATTGTAATCCTGCAGCGGCGGTTCCTCGGCAAAGAGGCCTGCAGCTTCAAGCTCTGCTTTGGCTTGCTCAAAGGTCTTGCCTGTAACCACAGGCACCGCTACTTCATCGACAGACAATTTGGAGTTAACATACCACACGACTCCACCCATAGCGATCAGAATGACCAGGGTAAGGCTGATCCACAGCGCTGTACGGCTCCGTTTGCGCTTCTCGGGAACAGCAGGCGGGGCATCCTCCATACTGCGGATCCGCTCGTCTCCGGCGCGGCTGCCAAGCCCCCGCTGAAGCGGTTTGATCGCCGGAATGATGCGCGTTCGGTCCTCATCATCGTCATCCTGAAACAAGACCTTGGCCTCACTCCGCCGCTCAGGCAGCAGACAGGTCTCCAGATCCTGCAGCATTTGCTTGGCCGACTGATACCGCTCCTCGGGATTCTTGCGCATGGATTTCAGAATCACATTCTCCACGCTTTGCGGAATTAGCGGATTCAGCAGGCGCGGCTCCTCGAATTCCTCCTGCAGATGCTTCAGCGCCACACTGATCGGGCTTTCCCCCAGAAAAGGCAGCACTCCGGTAAGCATCTGATAGATTACGATCCCCAGGGAATACAGGTCGGACTTCTCTCCTGTAGTCACGCCTTTGGCATGCTCCGGCGAGAAATAATGCACCGAACCCACGACAGAACCTGTCTGGGTAATGGTAGTTGACGTAACCGCCCGGGCAATCCCGAAGTCCGTGACTTTCACCCGCCCGTTACGGCCGATCAGAATATTATGAGGTTTAATATCACGGTGAATAATCTGGTTCATATGCGCATGATCCAGCGCATCGCAAATCTGCGAAGCAATCCGCACGGACTCATCGACCTGCAGCGGTGCCCGCTCTTTGATAATTTCATTCAGGTTCTTGCCTTCAATATACTCCATAACGATATAATGGACTTCATCTTCCTGGCCGACATCGTATATGCTGACTACGTTGGGATGAGATAGAGATGCCGCTGATTGCGCCTCCCGCCGGAAGCGGCGGATGAATTCCTCATCATGCACAAACTGATTGCGCAATACTTTGATAGCAACATTCCGGTTGAGCAGAATATCATGGGCTCTATAGACGAGCGCCATGCCACCTCCGCCGATCCGTTCGATAACTTGGTAACGGCCGCCCAATTCGTGACCGATCATCTTTCCCACTCCTTTGTCTCGGGCACTGCGGCCTCTCCTTGATGTTCCAGCATAGCAACGCTTATATTGTCGCTGCCGCCCGCAAGCAATGCCAGTTGAAGTAATCGTTCTGCTCTTTCTTCCAGAGATATTTCATTAATCCCGGCCACCTTGCCCAGATGCTCCTGGCTGACATAATTGCTGAGCCCGTCGCTGCACAGCAGCAGGAGTTCACCAATAGCAAGCGTAACTGAAGCCAGATCCGCCGACACCACTGTATCTGTCCCCAGTGCCCTGGTCAGCACATTGCGGCGCGGATGATTGTCCAGCTCCTCCAGACTGATCTGGCCGTTCTTGAACAGCTCATTCACCAGCGTGTGGTCCTCGGTTAGTTGTTTCGCTTCACCGTTCTGAATCAGATACGCCCTGCTATCCCCGATATGGCCGATATATCCGGCCGACCCCTTCAGCAGCGCAGCAACGATGGTGGTCCCCATATTGTGGAACTTCTCATCGCTCTGGGCTTCTCTGTGAACCGTGTTATTGGCTTCCATAATGGCAGCAGTCAGCGCCTCCTTCAGCTCTGCCTCGGGAAGATCAGGCTGCAGCTGGTCCAGAATATCCCGGACCGTCTCCAGTGCAAGCCTGCTTGCGGTGTCGCCAGCCAAATGTCCCCCCATTCCGTCGGCTATAATGCCGAGGGTATAACCGTGGCGCGTTGCGCCGATCCAGACTGAATCCTCATTGACCGTACGTACCCGGCCAATGTCGCTGGCTTGAACTGTTCTGATCAAATATCCTCACCCCAACTCCATATGTTTGGCGCGCAGCTGACCGCATGCGGCGGCAATATCATGGCCCTGCTCACGGCGTATAGTAACATTCACGCCATGATCGGCCAGTATACGCTGAAATTCAAAGATATCATTGCGGGAAGTCCGGACATACTTGCGCTCAGGCACATGATTGACCGGAATCAGATTCACATGGCAGAGCATCGTCTTCAGCACACCGGCCAATTCCTCCGCATGCTCCGGCTGATCGTTCACGCCTCCGATCAAAGCGTACTCGAAGCTGACCCGGCGGCCTGTCTTGGCCTGATAGTAGCGCAGCGACTCGATTACATCATCGAACGGATAACGGCGGTTAACCGGCATCAGCTTGGAACGGAGGGCATCATTAGGCGCGTGAATTGAGATCGCCAGATTAATCTGCGTATCTTCATCAGCGAATTTGTAGATATTCGGCACAATTCCGCTGGTGGATACGGTGATGTGGCGCTGGCCAATGTTCAGGCCCTTCTCATGAATCATCAGACGGAGGAATCTCATGGTTGCGTCATAGTTCTCGAAGGGCTCGCCTGTCCCCATAATAACAATGCTGCTGACACGTTCGCCGCGTGCATCAAGAATCTGCTGGGAACGGACAACCTGGGCCACAATCTCGCCTGCGGTCAAATCCCGCTTCAGACCGCCAAGTGTAGAGGCGCAGAAGGTACAACCGATGCGGCAGCCCACCTGGGTGGTTACACATACGCTGTTGCCGTAGTTATGCTTCATGATAACTGTCTCAATCGCATGATCATCATGCAGACCGAACAGGAATTTCACAGTGCCGTCCTTGGACTCCAGCTTCGTAATCTCAGTAAGCGCCGAAATGCTGAACTGGTCGGCAAGCTTGCCCCGGAGTGCCTTGGAGAGATTGCTCATGGATTCAAAATCATTGACCCGCTTCACATAAAGCCAGTCGAATATCTGGCCGCCGCGAAAAGCCGGCTCTCCGTTGTCCTTGGCCCATTGCTGTAACTCTTCTAAAGAAAAATCATATATTAAAGGTTTCATTGGTTGTTTGCACCTGTGCTTTCATAAATTATATGCATATTGTTTCTCATTCTTCCTATTTTAACACAAAACTCAGAGACGGTAAAAGAAAAGCCCGCCGCGCAGGCGCTCTGCGGGCGGGAAAGCTGTCATTCCAGGCGAAGCCACTATATTACAAGCGCCGTTCCAGCCGGGCAATATAGAAGCCGTCGCTTCCATAATGATGGGGGAGCAGCTGCATGCCTGCCCCCGCAGCAAGCGCGGTTCCCTCCAGCCGTTCCCAGACGGCGGACTCGAAGGTGACCGGAGCAAAGCCCGGATTGCGGTCCAGGAAATCGGCGACAACCCGGCTGTTCTCCTCCTGCTCCGTTGTACAGGTGCTGTAGACCAGCACCCCTCCCGGCTTCAGCAGCCCGGAGACCGATTGCAGCAGCTCCAGCTGCAGCGCAGCCACGCTGGCCACATCGCCGGGCTGCTTCCGCCATTTCAAATCAGGCTTGCGGCGGATAACCCCAAGCCCCGAGCAGGGAGCGTCCAGCAGAATCCGGTCATAGGATTCCGGCTGGAGAGAGTCCCCCAGCTCCAGCGCATCACCGCTAGCGGTTGTGATACATTCCAGGCCCAGGCGTGCAGCCTGCTCTGCAATAAGCTTCGCCTTATGCTCATGCAGGTCATTGGCAAGGATAGAGCCTTCATCCCGCATCAATTCGCCCATATGGGCACTTTTGCCGCCCGGGGCAGCGCAGCAGTCCAGCACCTTCATACCGGCTTCAGGAGCGACAGCTTCAGCCACCAGCATGGAGCTCTCGTCCTGAACGGACAGATAACCTTCCCTGTACCAGGAGGTAAGTGCCAGATTGCCGCCGCCTCTGACGACCAGCCCGAAGGGACTCACCTTCGATTCGGCGGCATCCAGACCGGAAGCGAGCAGCTCAGCCAGCATCGCCTCACGGCTAATCATCGTCGTGTTGACACGGACACTGACAGCCGGCGGCTCATTATTCGCAGCACACATGGCTTCAGCCGTGTCCGCGCCATATTCCGCCGACCAGCGCTGCACCATCCACAGGGGATGGGAGTGCAGGATGGAGATCCGTTCCTCCCGGCTAAGCCCCTCTGGCAAGACCGGCAGTTCGCCGGCCCGCAGCACACTGCGCAATACACCGTTGACCATGCCCGAGATCCCCTGATGGCCGCGTTTCTTGGAGATATTCACAGCTTCATTAACCGCCGCATGGGAAGGCACCCGGTCCAGATACATAATCTGATACAGGCTCATTCGCAGCAGACTCCGCACCCAGGGCTCCAGCTTGGCAAGACCTTTGCTGACGAAGCTGCCGAGTACATAATCCAGTGTAATCATCCGCGAGAGGCTTCCGTAGACCAGCTCTGTAGCCAGTCCCGTATCTTCACGGCTAAGCTCCGCTTTCTGGAGGCTGCTGCCGAGCAGCAGGTTGCTGTAGGCACCCTGCTGCTCTACACGGACAAGAACATCGAGGGCAACCTCACGCGCAGAAGCTGGCGCAGAGGGCTTACTGCCCGGATTTCCTTTGCCGGCCCCTCCGGATTGGCCGGACCTGCGGCTGGCAGCTGCAGGCTTATTGCCGGTATTATGCGGACGCGGTCCGCTTCCTCCCTTGCCGCCCGCGCTCAACCGAGCACCGTTCCGGGCGCAAGGGTTGTCCCGCGGCTGAAGTCGGCTGCGCTCATGGCTTTTTTGCCGGCAGGCTGAACGGTCGTAAGCCGGAGAGTCCCGTCACCGGTCTTCACCTCAACACCGCTTTCACTCACAGACAGCACCGTGCCCGGAGCAGCGCTGCTTCCAGCAGCTTCAGCCGCCTGCGGTTTCGCTGCAGCCCATGCCTTGAAGGTCTCGCCGTTCCACAGGGTGAAGGCCCCCGAGAACGGTACAAGACCGCGAATCTGGTTATAGATATCGAGTGAACTTCTAGTCCAGTCCATCCGCTCATCTTCACGGCTCAGATTCGGCGCATAGGTTGCTTCGCTGTCATCCTGCACAGTGGCTTCCACACGGCCGGCTGCCAGGCGCGGCATCTCCGCCTTCAGCAGATCGCGGCCCGCTACGCTAAGCTTCTCAAACAGCGTACCGGAGGTATCCTCATCCTCAATCGGCACAAGGACCCGTGAGATCATATCGCCGGTGTCCAGTCCTTCCGCCATGTACATCAGCGTTACACCGGTCACCTTCTCGCCGTTTATAATGCAGCGCTGGATCGGGGCCCCGCCCCGGTATTTGGGCAGCAGCGAGCCGTGGACGTTCACACATCCGTTCTGCGGCAGCTCAAGCACACTCTTCGGCAGAATCTGTCCATAAGCGGCTGTAACAATCAGATCCGGCTCATAGGCAGCCAGCTCAGCTACCGCCTCGGCACGGCGCAGCCGTTCAGGCTGAAGAACAGGCAGTCCAAGCTCCAGTGCTGCTTCCTTCACCGGAGATGGCGCCAGCGTCTTCTTGCGGCCTTGCGGACGGTCCGGCTGGGTCACTACGGCCACTACCTCATAGCCTTCTTCCAGCAGCATCCGCAGGGAGGGAACCGCAAAGGCAGGGGTTCCCATGAACACTATTTTCATTTCATTCACTCCTCAGTTTCACTGCGTTCTGCCGTATATTCATAGACCTTCTCAGCGATATCTGTGAACAGCACGCCATTCAGATGGTCGATCTCATGCTGAAAAGCCCGGGCCAGCAGGCCGCTTCCGGTAATGGTAACTTCTTCCCCTTCGCGGTTCAGGCCGCGTACGGTCACCGTCTCTGCACGGCGGACATCTCCGTTCAAGCCGGGAATACTCAGGCAGCCTTCGGGTCCGAGCTGCTCCCCCTCCATACTGATGATCTCCGGATTGATCAGCTTGATCAGCCCGTGCTCTTCATCGGCATCCACTACGATCAGCCGTTTCAGGATTCCCACCTGCGGGGCTGCAAGACCTACGCCTTCTGCGTCATACATCGTATCTGCCATATCGTCGAGCAGTTTTTTCACATTGGGAGTAACGGTTGTTACGGTTTTTGCTTTCTTGTGGAGCACTTCATCCGGTTCTTTCACAATCAGCCTGATTGCCATTACACAAACACCATCCTTGTTCTGAACATATCTAATTTCTATAGTATATGAGGGGAATATCATAAAAACTGCCTTACCATTGTAACACGCCGGAGAATTACATCAACATCTGGGGATCGACATCAATGCTGATCTGCAGTCCTTTATCGCGGACAGAATCCTCCAGCTCTTCTGCTACCTGGCGGGCCAGACCGATAGCATCAATCGCACCACGCCATTTAATAATACACTGGAACCGGTAACGGCTCTTCAGCCGGGGGAGCGGCGAAGCCACAGGCCCCAGCAGATCCAGCGCATCCGAGGAGAGCTTGTCAAGGCTCCCGTACCAGCGCAGCTGTCTGGCCTTGCCCTGGATGCTCAGCGCATAGTTCTCTGCAAGCTTCAGCAGCAGCGGAAGCTGCTCATGCGACAAGGTGACCAGAATCAGGCGGCAATACGGCGGATAATGCAGCTCCTTGCGGTGCTTCAGCTCGTCCCGGACGAAGCTCCGGTAATCATGCCCGCTGGCATGAATAATCGAATAATGCTCGGGTGTATACGACTGCACCACCACCTCGCCGGGAAGCTGATGCCGTCCTGCACGCCCTGCAACCTGCGTAAGCAGCTGGAAGGTCTTCTCCGCCGCCCGGAAATCCGGCAGATTGAGCGCAGAATCGGCAGTAATGACCCCCACCAGCGTTACATCGGGGAAGTCGAGTCCTTTGGCTACCATTTGTGTACCGAGCAGCACATCGGCCTTCTTGTCCCGGAACTGGTTGAGCAGCTTCTCATGCGAGCCCTTCTCAGTCGTTGTATCCACATCCATACGTATAACCCGGATGCCGGGGAACAGCTTGCCCAGCTCCTCTTCTACCCGCTGGGTACCTGTTCCGAAGAAGCGGATATGCTCGCTGCCGCATTCGGGGCACAGCTTCGGGGCAGGCTCCGCATGGCCGCAGTAGTGGCAGCGCAGATTGTCGCTGCGGCTGTGGTAGGTCAGCGAGATATCGCATTCAGGGCAACCGGCGACATAGCCGCAGCTGCGGCACATCACGAAGGTCGAGAAGCCCCTGCGGTTCAGCAGCAGCACGGTCTGTTCGCCGCGTTCGAGCCTGCTCACCAGAGCGGCATGCAGCCTGCGGCTGAACATGGAGCGGTTGCCTTCCTTAAGCTCCTCGCGCATGTCAATGACATCCACCTTCGGCAGCTCGTTACCGAGTGCACGGCTTGGCATCTCCAGCAGAACCGGGGAGAAATGGATATCGCTCTGCGATCTTGCCGCATGGTAGCTCTCCAGCGAAGGGGTTGCCGAACCAAGAATAACTACGGCTCCGCCCTGTTCCGCCCTGCGGACAGCCACATCACGGGCATGGTACTTCGGATTCTCCTCCTGCTTATAAGAGCCTTCATGCTCCTCGTCCATGATAATCAGCCCCAGGTTGGCAAAGGGGGCAAATACCGCAGAACGCGCCCCCACGGCAACCATCGCCTTGCCTTCGCGGATCTTGCGCCACTCGTCGTAACGTTCACCGACCGACAACCGGCTGTGCATCACAGCCACCCCGCTGCCGAACCGGCCCTTGAATCGTTCTACCATCTGCGGAGTCAGGGCGATCTCAGGCACTAATACTACCGCCTGCCGCCCCTGCTCTATGCAGCGCTGAATACACTGGAGATAAATCTCCGTCTTTCCGCTGCCGGTCACCCCATGCAGCAGGAAGACTTCATGAATCTGCTGCTCAACAGTCCCGACAATCCGCTTGTAGACCACCTCTTGCTCCGCTGTCAACGGCAGCGGAGCCGTTGGCTTGAAGTCGCGGCCACGGTAAGGATCACGGTAGACTTCGATTTCACTGATCTCAATATAACCTTTGTCTTCCAGCGCTTTCACTGTCCCCGCTGTAACCTGGAGGATCGACAGAATATCCTTGAGCGGCATGGGGAGCATCGCTTCCATATCAATCAGGTACGACAGCACTTCCTTCTGGCGCGCGGAACGTGCCGGGAAGCCAGCCAGCGACTCACGGGCTGCCGACAGAGAGGTGGCCAGGTCTACGGCCTTCAGCTTCTTTTTGCCCATCTTGTCCTTGATGGACTGGCTCTCTGCCAGCACTCCGCGCCGCACCATAAACTTCACAGTTTCAGCGGCTTCAGGGAAGGTTCGGGTCAGCAGCTTCATGGACACCTCGCTGTGGCGTCTTACGAAGTCTATAATCTGCTGTTCTTCGTTGTCCGGCTCCAGGAAGAGCGGAAACAGCTCGTCTCCGGGAGGATTGCCCGCTTCCTCGGTATCTCCGAGCGAGATCAGCCGCTCCGCTTTGCCCTTCAGGGCAGTCGGAAGCATAGCCTGCAGTGCGGAGATCCGTCTGCAGGCATAGCGTTGACTCATCCAATCCGCCAGCTCTACCAGCTCCGGTGATAACGGCGGCAGCAGATCCAGCACTTCCACAATCGGCTTCATCCGGGACACGCTGCCGGTCTCTCCCGACTCCAGTGACACCACGAATCCCTGAACCGTGCGGGGGCCAAACGGCACCGCTACCCGGCTGCCAACTTCAATCCACAATTTCAGTGAATCCGGAATAATATAGTCAAACGGCCGGTCGGTGCTGCGTACAGGAACATCGACAATGACCTTGGCAATATCCATTATAATAAAGCTCCGGCAACACGGTCTGCAGCCAGCTGCAGTACTTGGCGCGCTACCTCATCCTTGGAAGCCAGCGGAAGATCAAGGACCAGCCCTTCGATATCATAGACCTTCACGATGTTAGTGTCCGTACCGAATCCGGCACCCTCCAGCGTCACATCATTGGCCACAACCAGATCGAGATTCTTGCGGATCAGCTTGTCCCTGGCGTAGAATTCGGTGTTTCCGGTTTCGGCGGCAAAGCCGATCAGGAACTGCTTATCCTTATTTTTCCCCAGACTCTCCAGAATATCGGTCGTCTTCACCAGCTCAAGCGTCAGGGTGTCGCCGCTTTTTTTAATCTTGGATTCGCTGCTCTGTCTCGGCCGGTAATCCGCAACCGCGGCCGCTTTGACCATAATATCGCAATCCGTCCAGCGGTCCATAACCGCCTCATACATATCCTGTGCCGATCCGACGCGGACCAGATGAATAGCCGGGTCAAGAGGCGGCGCTTCATCGGTACGTGCGGCGATCAGCGTCACTTCGGCCCCCATAGCACGTGCAGCACGCGCCAGAGCGAAGCCCATTTTGCCCGAGGAATCATTGGAGATATAACGGACCGGATCAATACGCTCCACGGTGCCGCCTGCGGTAATCACTATTTTTTTGCCGGTAAGCGGTCCGGATTCCTGCTCCTGTTGCCTAACAAAAAAGTTCTCAACCACCTTCACAATCGTCTCCGGCTCCTCCAGCCGTCCCTTGCCCACATAACCGCAGGCCAATTGGCCTTCTCCGGGCTCAATAAACTGTACACCCCGCTTATACAGTGTATCCATATTGCTGATAACCGCCGGATGCTGATACATATGGACATTCATTGCCGGAGCTACCATAATAGGCGCTGTAACGGCAAGGAGCGTAGTTGACAGCATATCATCTGCCAGTCCATGGGCCATTTTGGCGATAATATTGGCGGTAGCCGGAGCGATCAGGACCAGGTCGGCGGAATCCGCCAGATCAATATGCGAGATCGAAGACGGGTCGCGTTCCTGAAAAGTATCACTGAACACCCGCTGCTTCGACAAGGACTGGAGCGTCAGCTCCGTAATGAACTGCTTGGCCGATGCTGTCATGATGACATGCACCTTGGCGCCCTTCTGGGTAAGCTTGCTGGTCAATGCAGCCGCCTTGTACGCAGCAATTCCGCCTGTAATTCCAAGTATAATGGACTTCCCTTGTAAGCTCTTCACTATGCTCTCCCCCCGCTTCTGAAGTCTGTACCCATCTATATAGACCTGCACATATCCTTATCAATAGAGAAAAAAATAACAACCTTCCGGTTGTCAGGAACAGCCCGGTACGGGCTATTGTCAAAATATAAAATTACTTACCCGGCAGAAATGGCACTGCCGCCCTTGTCCAGACGGCACCATTTCAGCGGGAAATATACGGATTCTCTATTGCACCAGGCCTCTAGTGCCCTGTGCCGTTAGATCCGTCCTATTCCTCGCCGCGCGTTACAATAATACGGTCTTCATAGATCTCTTCAAGTGCAACACCAACATACTTATGCGATTTAGGCGCAACGATATCGGTCTTGCCGCCTTCACGCAGCGCTCTGGCCCGGCGGGCTGAAGCGACTACCAGGGAATACTTGCTGTCGACCTTAGTCACCAGTTCGTCAATGGATGGATATAGCATGTAAGGCACCTCTTCATCTTTTACTGTAAATATGGACCAATCCTGTTGAACCGTTCATCGCACCTTACAATGTTCGGCGATAATGATGCTTTCTATTCGCTTGCAGGCCAGATCAATCTCATCATTCACTACGGCATAATCATAATGCCGGATCAAACCGATCTCGTCCTCTGCCACAGACATGCGGTGGCTGATCACATCAGGATGCTCTGTTCCGCGTCCGCGAATACGGTCCTTCAACTCGTCCATGGACGGGGGAAGAAGGAATACAAAGATCCCTTCGGGAAATTTCTCTTTGACTTTGAGAGCTCCCTGAACCTCGATCTCCAGAATAATATCTCTTCCGCTCTCAAGTGTTCTCTCTACAAAATCACGCGGAGTACCGTAATAATTGCCTACGTACTCCGCATATTCCAGCAGCTTGTCGCCTTCAATCATGTCGGCGAACTGCTCTCTGGATTTGAAAAAGTAATTGACTCCGTCCTCTTCACCCGAACGCGGCAAGCGTGTGGTGGCAGAAACAGAATAGACGAGTTCAGGCATTCTCGGCCGCAGCGCAGTGCAGACCGTACCTTTGCCGACACCGGAAGGGCCGGACAGTATAATCAGCAATCCTTTTGACATAATACACTCCAATTGTTGTTATTCGTCGTTATCGTCATCTTTGCTGGATAGGCGGTGAGCAACGGTCTCAGGCTGTACAGCCGAGAGAATCACATGATCGCTATCCGTAATAATAACAGCCCTTGTCCGCCTTCCGTAGGTGGCATCGATCAGCATATGCCTGTCTCTGGCCTCCTGTATAATTCTCTTAATCGGCGCCGATTCCGGGCTGACAATGGAAATAATACGGTTGGCTGACACGATATTCCCAAAGCCGATGTTGATTAATTTGATTGCCATGTTCCGGTTGTTCCCCCCATAAATTCCATCATTGCATGCTTCAGGTCCCTGTCATTCTAAATTCGCCGCTTGTTCACGAATCTTCTCAAGCTCCGCCTTCATATCAAGCGTGAGATTCACTACTGCCAGATGATTGCACTTCGACCCGATTGTGTTGGTCTCCCTGTTCATCTCCTGAATAAGAAAATCCAGCTTGCGTCCGACAGGCTCACTGCCTAGCAGCAGCGCCCGGCACTGGCCGAAATGGCTATAGAGCCGGGTTAGCTCCTCATCTATATTGCAGCGGTCGGCAAAAATGGCAACTTCCATGCCGAATTTATGCTCATCCCATGGGAAGCTCCCGTCATTCAGCAGGCTAAGCCGCTGCCGCAGCTTCTCGCGGTATTCCTCAACCACCAGAGGGGCAAGCGCGCTAATCCCGGTGTGCAGCTCTTCCAGACGGTCAAGCCGCCGGGTCAGATCTGCTGTCAGATAGGCACCTTCACGGCTACGCATCTCCAGCAGAGCCTCCAGACTAAGATGAAGCCCCTTCTCCAGAAGACCGGCAAGTTCCCCGGAGGAATCTGCTGGAGCAGGAGAAGCCTCTTCCTTAGCGTCCATCACACCGGGCATAGCAAGAATATCCCGAAGGGTTAACTCCCCCTTGAAGCCATACTCCCGGACCAGTGCTTCCGCTGCGTCAAGATAGGACTTCACCATATTGCGGTCCAGCGCATGCGCGTCAGCCGCTCCATCGGTAAGTTCCCTATTAATAATGACATCTACCCGTCCCCGTCTGATATGAGCCTGAACCAATCTGCGCAGCATATCCTCATAACCCGTCCATTCCCGGGGCATCCGCAGCACAACTTCGCAGTACCGGTTATTCACCGATTTCACTTCGAAGGTAATCTTGTAACCGCCGAATGGCAGGGCTGACTGACCGTATCCGGTCATACTAAATGACAACGGAATCACATCCATTACACTATTGTAATTGATTCTTACTAGCGAAACAAGGGGGATAATTGCCGTCCCTGCTTCTCCCAAATATACTCTAACAGCTGCACACTCATATCATAGAACATAAATGGCGTAATCAGATAAATGCCGTTAAAATGCGGAATCACCGCATCCAGCAGCTCCTTGGCGATCATAACTCCTTCAGCCCGTCCCGCTTCGCCTTCGAGCCCCTGCATCCGGCTGCGCACCTCGGCGGATAGCTGAATGCCCGGAACCTCATTATGAAGATACTCCGCATTCCGGCCGCTGGCCAGCGGCATGATCCCGATGAAGATCGGAATATCCAGATGCCGGGTGGCCTTGGCAATACGGGCAATCAATTCAGGATCATACACGGGCTGGGTCATGATATAATCCGCACCCGAGGCAATCTTCTTCTCCAGCCGCTCCACCGCTTTGTCCAGATGCTTGACGTTGGGATTGAAGGCTGCGCCGATGACGAACTTGGCCTTTTGCTTGAGCGGCTTGCCGGAGAAGGCTATACCGTCATTCAACTGCTTGATCATACGTATGATTTCGAAAGAGGTCAGGTCATAAATCGAGCTTGAGCCCGGCAGGTCCCCGAATCGTGCGGGGTCTCCGGTCACAGCCAGAACATGGTCAATGCCCAGCGCGTCGAAGCCCATCAGATGCGACTGTGTGCCAATCAGATTGCGGTCACGGCAGGCCACATGCACCAGCGGCCGCAGACCCGTGCGGGCCTGCACCAGATGTCCGAGCGCCATATTGCTCATCCGGGTTACGGCAAGCGAATTATCGGCGAGTGTCAGCGCGTCGGCTCCGGCCCGGCGCAGCGCCTCTGCCCCGCGCATGAACTTCGCGATGTCCAGATCACGCGGAGGATCAAGCTCCACGATGACGGTATGACGTTCCTTCACCAGATCCACAAGCGTCGGTTCGCCGCCGCCCTGTCCCTGGTCCACTGCCAGATGCTCCTGTACAGCAATCCGTTCAGCCGTTACAGCTTCAGCAGGTTCAGGCAGCGGTTCAACCACATAACCCTTGAGTGCAGCAGAGATCTCTTCAATATGCCGGGGTGTGGTACCGCAGCAGCCTCCGATGATCCGGCTGCCCATGTCCGCGAAGACCGGAGCCATCTGGCCGAAATATTCCGGTGAAGCCCCATAGCGGTACTGTCCGTCCACATAATCCGCTACCCCTGCATTCGGATAGATCGACACCGGAAGCACCAGCTTGCCCTGAAGCGTACCCAGCGCACGCTTGATTCCGTTCGGTCCGGTGTTGCAGTTGAAGCCGATGACATCCGCTCCGTCCTGCTGCAGAATATGGAAGGCTTCCGGCAGGGTTAACCCGTCCAGCGTCCGCGCCGAATCATCTACAGCCAGCTGGCAGATCACCGGTAGAGCACTGAGCTTGCGCACAGCCTTAAGCGCCAGATGAAGCTCTTCGACATCATAGAAGGTCTCCAGCATAATCCCGTCCGGCGCTTCTTCCAGGAGTGCCGCAATCTGCTGCGAGAAGAATCTCTTCAGCTCGGAAGCGGACAGATTGGCCCGCTTACCGGCGCGGATCGAACCGATTGCACCGACGACATAACCGTTCTCTCCGGCAGCCTTGCGGGCAATTCTGACCCCCGCACGGTTGATATCCGCAACCTTGGATTCCAGACCGAACTTGGACAGCTTGTCGTAGTTGGCCGAGTATGTGTTACTCTCCAGCAGTACAGCACCGGCATTAATGTAGCTCCGGTGCACATCCTCAATTACCTCCGGAGAGGTCAGATTCAATTCCTCATAAGAGATGCCGACAGGGAAACCCTTCTGATACAAAAAGGTTCCCATCGCTCCGTCTCCGACTAATACGTTCTTCTCCCATGCAGAGCGCAAATCCGGCTTCACCGCAAGAACCTCCCCCAACTGACATTAGTTTCATACTAATGTAACATAAAACGGGATGGATGATAAGCTTTAGCAGGCAATTTAGGCTGCGGCTGCTTTTCCTTGTATGCGGGTCCGGCAATTGATTTATACTACTCCTAATCTTTGCAGAGGAGCCTGTGAAATGAAGAAGAATACAAGGAAGCTGCTGCTGCGCAAATATGCCGTGATCCTCCTGCTGTCTGCGCTCTCAGTGCTATATCTGTACCTGACGGACTGGATGCTGGGCTATGGCCTGGGGAATATCAGCTACATTCTGAACTATCTGCTGTACACCGCTTCCGAGAAGCTGACTGCGGCTGCACTGCTGCTGCTTCTGATCATTCCGGACGCCATCTATTGGGTTCGCGGGAATCAGCCTGGCCGGGGGGCGGAGAAATGATCGCGGACCGCCGTTACAATCACCAGTACTACCGGAATTACCACCATGAAATAAGGATATACCCTGTACAGCAGGGTCCCTCCCTCATCCAGATGTTCAATGAAGCTGCGCGCATCCAGCATAGAGGTGAACAGAATGATCAGCGCACAGGGATAGAGCATCCTGCGGTACGGCATCCGGAACAGCTCGGAAATTCCGACCAGCGCCGCAGCGAAGAATACCGCCATTTTGAAAAAAACTCCGATAATCAGCACCATGACCACGAAAATATCTACCCGCTGAATGAAATCCGAAATGGAAATCTTGCTGATCGTCGGCATCAGCGGGAGCGGGGAGCGTTCCACAATATCCTCACCCAGGACAGAAATGTTCAATGCCATAGTGAAGCTGAGCAAAAGCGCGGAGAACAGCATGGCGGCGGCAATGACCCACGGGCCTTTTTTGACATTTGCCAGATAAGGCATCAGCATCGTGAAGCACACCATCTCCCCGAACGGAAACATATAATTCTGATGAATAACCGAGGCCAGCACCGGCTGGATTCCATTCTCAAGTACCGGCAACAATCTGTTAAGATTGATCGATCCCGAGAGCATCAGCATCAGGGTCCCGAACAGGCCGATCAGCATCACCACCACCGCAAATACCATGGAAGTTCTGCCCAGCACCTCTATTCCCTTATGCAGCACATAGGCTCCCGATAGCAGCATCAGGGTACTGAGGATGAACAGGGGCGTGTTGTGCATAGTCGCCATAGCCAGCATAGAGCTGCCATCGCGCAGATCCCGGGCGGCAAGATTAATGTAGAGAATAATGTATGCCAGGGCTACCGGGGTCCCGATATATTTGCCGAGCAGCTTCCTCGTATAGGTTGTAAAAGGCAGATCCGGCTGCTTCCGGTAGAGATAGGCATACCCGCTGAACACAATTAGCCCGGCCACACAGCCGAGCAGAATGGAGAGCCACGCATCCCGGCCTGACTCCATGCCCAGATTAACAACCAGCGCCGTGCCCAGTTCAAACAGAATCGTCAAGCAAAAAAACTCGCCCAATCCAATTTTGACCTTCCCCATCCCTGATTCTCCTCCCCTGTAAACTTAATAGATTTGAAAAGAATTACCGCGCATATCCGTATGCCGGATGACTACATCCGCCTCGAATTGGATTCCACAGGTGGTAAATACCTCTTCCCAATGATCCTTGACCTTCTTCCAGCCACGAGGGTTCTTACGCTGAAGTGCTTGTCCAAAGCCGAGATAATCACTCTTAAATCCTCTGGCAGCACTTACGGCCGCCTTAATCTGTCTCACTGTCTCTTCTGTAAGCTGGTCCGACAGCTCATCCAGCACCCGGGGAGAAGTAAGATCCAGCGTATTCGGAGATTCCTTGAGCGCAGCCTGCTGCGTGATTTTGACAGTAATGACGGGATGCTCCGGGTCTGCCGACTGGACCTTCAGTGTCACCTGGGATTGATAGATATTGAAGGAAATATAACCGCCCTCCTTATCTTTGATCAGGCTCGGATACTCCTTGAGCTTATTATGCAGCAGAGCGGTACCCAGCGCGGCATCGCCTGTAAGCCAGCCCTTCAATTGGTCATCCTTGAATGCCGCCAGCCCGGAGACTCTCAGGACTGTCCGGGGTTCGATATTCTTCAGGCTCTCATTGCTGCCTGCCTGTTCACGGTCTCCGCTGGTATATACCCCATTGATGATCGGACCGCCTCCCCTGATCTGAATTCCCCGGATTACGTCATCTACTGCCATCCTGAAGTTATACCCAAATTGCTTGGAGGTCGTCTCCAGCTTCTCTACCAGGTCATTGGCCGGGATTTTGCTGAACACCGTCATGGTAGACATCAATTCGCGCGCAGGCTGTCCCTTGGTGATAAAAATCTCGCTGTTAAGCCGGGTATCACTCTCCCGTTCCAGTACATCCAGGATGTCCTTGATGCCTTCGCGGGCGAACTTCTCGGAGATCACCAGGACCCGCACATGTCCCAGCGATAAGAAGCGTGCCGTCTGGCGGGAAGCGTCCGCGAGCGCCTCGAACATCGTCCGGCCTACCCCTGTGTAGAGAGCAACCGGCGAGATTCCCCTGCTCTTCTCCCCGGATATTTCCTCCGCCACAATCACTTGGAAAGAAAGCTTGTACTTCTCAGCCTCCGAATCCCCCCTGTCGATCGCCACTCCGGAAATAATGGCCCGCCGGTTGAGTTCAACATTGTCCCAGCAGCCTGTTAGCAGCACTTGAAGGACCAGCAGCAGGGCCAGGCTCAGGCAAAAGGATCTATTTCTCATCGGGCTCCCCCTCCATTCCCCGCCCTTCAGGAGTATCATTCTTGAGAATGAGCGGCGGCAGCTGCTCGTCATGGCCTGTGGTTAACTGCATATACTCCGGCAGCTCCTTACTCATCTGCTTCGGTGTTTTGTCGCGCCCTACGACCCAGAGCGGGAGTCTGAGAATGGTATCCTTCTGCCCGTTGACCGAGAGAGGTACGAAGGGGAATAGGTAAGGTACACCGAAGGAACGCAGACTGCTCATATGGGCCACAAATACAATCAGTCCCAGTGTAATTCCATAGAAGCCGAACAAACTCGCCAGGATCAGAAAAGCAAACCGGATAATTCTGCCGGCAATCGCCATGTTATACGCCGGAATGGCAAAGCTGGCAATCCCGGTCAACGCAACTACGATAACCATGATTGGCGTAATAATTCCGGCCTCTACCACCGCCGTTCCCAGAATCAGCGCTCCGACCACGGACACCGTCTGCCCGATGGCGCGCGGCATACGCACCCCGGCTTCACGCAGAATTTCAAATGCCGTCTCCATCAGCAGCAGCTCTACAAAAGCCGGGAAGGGAACATTCTCCCGCTGGGAGAGCAGATTAATCAGCAGCGTGGTCGGAATCATCTCATAATGATAGGTGGTCAGCGCGAGATATACAGAAGGACCCAGAATCAGGACAAGGAAGCTCAAATAACGCACCAGACGCATCAATATGGCAATATCAAAGCGCTGGGAATAATCTTCGGCAGACTGAAAAAACTGCGTAAAGACCGCCGGAAGAATCAGCACAAACGGGGTACCGTCCACAATAATCACCACCCGGCCTTCGAGCAGATTGCCTGCGGCGACATCCGGCCGTTCCGAATTGTATATGGTAGGAAGCGGCGTGAACGTCTTATCCTGGATCAGCTCTTCAATAAAACCCGACTCCAGCACTTCTTCTAAGGCAATCTTACGCAGGCGTTCTCTGACCTCCTGGACCAGATCCTCCCCGGCCACTCCCTTCATATACATCAGAGCCACATGGGTATGTGTCTCTGAACCGATCTTCATTACCTCCAGGTGCAGCTTGGAGGATTTGATTCTGCGGCGGATCAGGGCAATATTCGTAGCCACTGACTCGACGAACCCGTCCTTCGGCCCACGGACCACAAGCTGGGAGGAGGGCTCGCTGACGGCCCGCTGTTCCCCGCCCCTGGTATCACAAATGATGGCTTCGAGGCAGCCCTCCATCAGGATTGCCGTATCCCCGGAGAGAATGGCCAGCATAATCTCCTTCCATTCCTCCTGAAGAACCGCGTCGCCGATGGCGAGGGCGCGGCTTAGGATAACCTGCGGAAGCGGAGATTGTTCACGGGAAGAACCGGCGCCGTCCGCCGGCTTGTCCCGGAGCAGGTCATCCGTATTGTCCAGCAGGGACCCTATTACGAATTCATTCACAGCCACAGTATCCGCCAGCCCGCTGAGATGAACTGCGGCCGCTTCTATCCGGCTGTCTCCGCCAATCCGGATTCTGCGGATCTTGAGATCCGGGCTGTCGCCAAGCTCAGTCTGAAGGTTGATCAGACTTTGGGCTACGGTATCCGCCAGGCCCAGAGGGACACTGCCTGGCTGTTGGCCCGTTGCGGAGCCTGTTCCTGGTGCCTGCGCTTTATGGTTTGACCCTGACTTCATCTCCGCTTCATCCCTTCCTGATTCATCCAAAATTCTATTATTCGCGGATATCTCTGCCATTATTCGGCCGGCCTGCCATAAGGGCTGCCATGAGACGAACAAGTAGAAGCGACTTCGCCGTCCTCTTAAAGGACGTTGCCCGTTTACTTCTATTTCAACAAAAATGCCCCGCAAGCTACCGGCTCGCGGGGCATTCTGTATATGCGGTTATGAATCTATAACGGGTTCAGATATCCACCGAGCCTGTATATACAACCTGTGCAGGACCGGTCATGTATACATGATTGTCTTCCTCATTCCATTCAATGAACAGGTCGCCGCCCTTCAGGCTGATTACCGCCGAACGGTCCGTCACTCCGTTCAGCACGGAGGAGACCAGGGTCGCGCAGGCTCCTGTTCCGCAGGCCAGAGTAGGTCCGGCACCGCGTTCCCAGACACGCATGTCCACATGCCCGCGGTTAACCACGGTGGCGAACTCCACATTTACTTTACGCGGGAAGAGCGGGTGAACCTCTAGCTTCGGCCCCCATGTGCCAAGATCGAAGGAGACCGCATCGTCCACATAGATGACCGCATGGGGATTGCCCATCGAGACCGCCGTGAAGTTGAACTCAGCTCCATCCGCTTCAATCGGATGGTTCAGCACAGGCTCAGCGTCGACGGCGACAGGAATCTGCAGTCCCGACAGGACCGGCTCGCCCATATCCACCGTCACGCTCTCTACTACCCCGTCTGTTACTTTCAGGGTTACCTTCTGTTCTCCGGCACCGATGGTTTCAATGACAAGCTGCTCGGACTCCACCAGACCATGCTCATATACGTATTTGGATACGCAGCGGATCGCATTGCCGCATTGCTCTGCTTCAGAGCCGTCGGAATTCATGATTCGCATCATGTAATCGCCGCGCTGCGAGGGCAGAATGTACACCAGTCCGTCTGCGCCGATGCCGAAGAACCGGTTGCACAGCGTAACTGCCAGCTCCGGGGCGTTGCCCGGCAGCTCATCCTCACCGAATACGATAATAAAATCATTGCCTAATCCGTGCATTTTTGTGAATTCCATTGTCAGGTCCACTCCTATAAGTAATATCAGCCTCAACACAAACCTGATTCATCATAAACCAAGCTTCTCAGTGAAACCAGCATACCTTATAGGAGCGGGGAGATGCTATTCATTTTATGCTGAAAACTTTGTACTTTTTATCATTTGGCCCCCGCCGCTGCGGCTGCGGTTCTTCATGCCGCCCCAGACGCTGCCCGCCCCCATCAGGAAGGTAGGGATACCGGCCATCACCAGCACCAGACACCATTCACGGAAGCTGAGCGGAACGGTCTTGAATACAGGCTGAAGCACAGGCAGGTACATAACAGCGAGCATCAACACGACAGAGGACAGGACGGCCAGGACCAGATATTTGTTCTGGAAAGGGTTCCGGTAGAATACCGACCGTGAGCTGCGGCAGTCAAATACGTGAATGAGCTGGGCCATGACCAGTGTTGCAAAAGCTACCGACTGCGCACGGACTAACTGCTGTGCGCTGCCCGGATCGGTCCGCAGGGTCAGCCAGAAGGCGGCCAGGGTGCAGAGGCCGATCAGCAGTCCGCGGCTGATAATCTTCCAGCCCAGTCTCCGGGCAAAAATATTCTCCTTCGCCCCGCGCGGCTTATGCTCCATCAAATCCTTCTCCGGCTGGTCTACCCCCAGCGCCATAGCGGGCAGACCGTCCGTCACCAGGTTGACCCAGAGAATCTGGATCGGCACCAGCGGCAGCGGCAGGCCCAGCATCATGGCGAAGAACATGGTCAGAATCTCGCCGACATTCGAGGCCAGCAGGTAACGGATGAACTTGCGGATATTCTCATAGATATTCCGGCCTTCTTCAATCGCCGCCACGATGGTCGAGAAGTTATCGTCCCCGAGGATCAGGGATGAAGCCTCTTTGGTGACATCCGTGCCGGTAATGCCCATCGAGATTCCGATATCGGCTGCCTTGATCGCAGGCGCATCGTTGACACCATCGCCGGTCATCGCTACGACATGGCCGTGGCGCTGCAGCGACTTCACGATCCGCAGCTTATGCTCCGGCGATACCCTCGCATATACGAAGACGCTGTCCGATACTTTATCCAGCGCATCGTCGTCCATCCGGGTAAGCTGGGTGCCGGTCAGGACCGTGCCGCCGCGCTGCAGAATGCCGAGCTGATGGGCAATGGCCTCTGCGGTGGTTCCATGGTCGCCGGTAATCATTACTGTCTTGATTCCGGCCCGGCGGGTGACGCTGATCGCATCGCGCACTTCTTTGCGCGGGGGATCGATCATTCCGGCCAGCCCCACGAAGATAAGCTGGCTCTCCGCTTCCTTCTCGCTGCCTGCTACCTCTCCGCTCCGCATGTCACGGTAAGCCATTCCGAGCACGCGCAGCGCACCTGAAGCCATTTTTTCATTGGCCTCCAGCACCTTTTGCCGCAAGGTCGGCGTGCAGGGAACAACACCGCCCTCCCACAGCATATAAGTGCAGCAATTCAGCAGCACATCGGGTGCGCCTTTGGTGCAAATCATCCTCCCGCCGGGATGATTCACAATGACCGACATCAGCTTACGCTCGGAATCGAATGGAAACTCTGTTTCCCGGGTATAGGTCACAGCAAGGGATTGGGCGGTCAGCCCCATTTTGGCGGACAAGGCCACCAGCGCACCTTCGGTCGGATCTCCCTTCAGTTCCCAGACAGGCTCCGCTTTCGCCCCTTTGTCCGCATCGGCCCCTTTGCCTTTCTTTTTGCCGCGTGTCTCGGGGATGCTTTCATAGATCTCTGCGTTGCTGCATAGAGCCCCCACCTGGAGCATGCGCCGAAGGCTCTGGTCGTTCTTCAGATCCACAGGCCTGCCCTTCTGTATTACATTCCCTACCGGAGCATATCCCTCTCCTGATACCTCGAACGTCCGCCCCGCATTCCACACCTGTGTGACTGTCATTTTGTTCTGGGTGAGCGTTCCCGTCTTATCCGAGCAGATTACGGAGGCGCAGCCCAGGGTCTCTACCGATGGCAGCTTGCGGACGATTGCTTTACGTTTGATCATCCGCTGGACCCCCAGAGCGAGCGCAATCGTCACAATCGCGGGAAGGCCTTCGGGGATCGCCGCCACTGCCAGACTCACGCCTGCCAGGAACATCGCTGTTGCGGGCTGTCCATGCAGAATCCCTGCCAGAACCACAACAATGGTAAGCCCCAGCGAGACGTAGATCAGAATCTTGCCGAGCTGCTCCAGACGGTGCTGCAGCGGAGTCTCCTGTGATTCGGTATTCTGGATCAGATCGGCAATCTTGCCCATCTCGGTAGCCATACCCGTGCGGATGACGACTCCCCGGCCGGTCCCCCGGTTCACCATCGTACCCATGAAGCCGATGTTCTTCTGGTCGCCCAGCGGAATGTCTTCGGCATGAATAGCGGTGGCATGCTTGGAGACAGGAAGGGATTCCCCCGTCAGCGCCGACTCTTCGGCATAGATCCCGCTGCACTGGAGCCAGCGGATATCCGCCGGAATCCGGTCCCCGCTCTCCAGCAGGACAATATCTCCGGGAACCAGCATTTTGGCCGGGAGCACCTCCTGCTTCCCGCCGCGCAGCACCTTGGCGGTAGGTGCGGAGAGCTGCTTCAGCGCCCTCAGTGAACGCTCGGCGCGGAACTCCTGCACGAACCCGAGCACCCCGTTAAGCAGAATAATGGCAACAATCGTAATCGCGTCAAGATATTCGCCAAGTAGGCCGGATACCAGTGTCGCCCCCATCAGCACCAGTACCATGAAATCCTTGAACTGATTGAGCAGCAGCGTAAAGGGGGATACCCTTTTGCCCTCAGACAGCTCATTGTACCCGCTCTCTTTGCGTCTTGCGGCGGCGTCCTCGGCGTTCAGGCCCGTTCCCGGATGAACGCCGAACATCTCCTGCAGCTCCTCAGCACCGAGCCGGTGCCAGCTTTTTTGTTCCATGACTAATCTTTCCCCTCCCGGTCGTTTCTTGACTTCCGGCGGCGCACAGCTTTTCCACCTGTTCATGTCCAAGTGTATTCATGGTCGTCCCAAAATATCACCGCCGGCGGCTTCCTTTTGCGCGAACCGGTGAAAGTGTGGCATCATAGAGGGAGTACTTTATTATTAGGCGACAGGAGAACTTTATCATGGCATTAGACGGCATTGTTACCCAAGCGATCGTGCATGAGCTTCAGCCCTTCATCGGTGCACGCGTCGGCAAAATATATCAACCCAGCACACATGACCTAATCTTCACGCTCCGCGGTGCAGGCGGAGGCGGCAAGCTGATGCTGTCCGCCAACCCGACCTATCCCCGGCTCCATCTGACCGAGAGAAGCAGCATCAACCCGTCCGAAGCGCCGATGTTCTGCATGCTGATGCGCAAGCATTGTGAAGGAGGGACCATCGAGAGCATTACCCAGGTGGGCCTGGAGCGGATTATCCATATCACCATCAGAACCCGCGACGAGCTGGGGGATGTCTCCGCCAAAAAAATCATTATTGAGCTGATGGGACGGCACAGCAATATCATTCTGACCGAGTTGTCCACAGGAACAATTATCGACGGCATTCATCATGTGACCCCGTCAATCAGCAGCTACCGGGTAGTGATGCCGGGAGCCGCCTATACCCAGCCGCCGCAGCAGCATAAGCTGAATCCGCTGGAGATCAGCAAAGCCGGCTTCACCGCGCTGATGGCAGCGGCAGAAGAAGCAGTTCTCTACGCAGCCGAGCATCCGGAGGAGCCGGAGGAAGACCTGATCGAAGGCGAAATCGCAGGACTGCTGGCCTCCCTTGAGGCTCCGAAGGCCAACGGCTCCGGGGGTCCCTCCCCTTCAGCCGACCCGGCCGGGTGGCTGGTCCATGCCTTCAGCGGCCTTAGTCCGCTGATCGCCGGTGAGATCGTCCACCGGTATAAGGAGCTTGGGGGAGCCGCTGAAGAATACACCAGCGGAACCGACAAGCCGGAGCAGCTATGGCAAGCCTTCGATTCCGTAATGGAGCCTGTCCGGAAGCAGGACTTCTCCCCGGTTACCGGGCTGAATGCCAAGGGTAAGCCAATCTTCTCTGCTATTGCGCTGCGGGTGATGGGCGGGAATGTGAAGCATTACAGCTCCATCAGCCTGTGCCTGGAGGATTACTACGGAGACAAGGCAGAGAAGGACACCGTCAAGCAGCGGGTAAGCGACCTCATCCGCTTCCTCAGCAACGAGCGCGCCAAGAACATCAAGAAGCTGGCCAACCTGCAAAAGGATCTGGATGAAGCCCAGGATGCAGACCAGTTCCGGATCTGGGGTGAGCTGCTGTTCGCTTCCCTGCACACCTTGAAGAAGGGCGACAAGGAAGCCAGGCTAGTCAACTACTATGATGAGGACCAGGCGGAGATTACCGTTCCGCTGGACCCGCTTCTAAGCCCTACGGACAATGCACAGCGGTATTTCAAGAAGTACAACAAGTATAAGAACAGCCTGCGGGTGATCGGGGAGCAGGTGCAGCGGACACATGAAGAGATTGCCTACATGGAGCTGCTGCTCCAGCAGCTCGCCCACGCCTCACTGAATGACATTGAGGAGATCCGCGAGGAGCTGGTCAGTCAGGGTTACCTGCGTGACCGCAGCAAGAAAGGCAAAAAGAAAAAGAAGGCCGCCAGACCCACGCTGCAGGTGTTCACTTCCTCTGAAGGAGTGGATATCTATGTCGGCAAAAACAATCTGCAAAATGAATATGTCACCAACCGCCTGGCCTCTCCGAATGATACCTGGCTGCATACCAAGGATATTCCGGGCTCGCATGTGGTGATCCGCAGCGAAGAATTCGGCGATGCCACACTGGAGGAAGCTGCACAGCTTGCGGCCTACTTCAGCCAGGCCAAGCAATCGAGCAGCGTGCCGGTTGACTGCACTCTGATCCGTTATGTCCGCAAGCCCAGCGGAGCGAAGCCCGGCTTCGTCATCTATGATCATCAGCGGACGCTGTTCGTCACACCGGATGAAGAGCGGATCAAGCGTCTGCCGAATGTTCTCCGGAGCTAAGACTCCTGGCGCAGTCGGCACATGCCGGATCTCACAGAAGGACAACTGACTGCGAAGGAATTCTGATTGTGCCTTCTATAGCTGCGCCGGTAACCCTCTGCATCGCTGTCTGGACACTTCTAATCTCACAACAAAATCTAAAAAACCCCCGCCCATTGTCGGACGGGGGTTTTTTAGATTTGTATTTGAAGCTGGTCGTCACGGCGGTATACCCTTGGACTTCCGACGGTATACTCACGGATTTCCGGCGGTATACCCTTGGATTTCCGGTGCTGCAAGTCATCCGATTTATTCATCCAATCCTTTTATCGCTCTGAATTCCCTACTCCGCCCGCTTTTGGCGGATTCGGAGGGACTTATCCCTTTGGTTTCTACACTCCGCCCACTTTTGGCCGATTCGGAGGGATTTATCCCTTTGGTTTACCCACTCCGCCCGCTTTTGGCGGATTCGGAGGGATTTATCCCTTTGGTTTACCCACTCCGCCCACTTTTGGTGGATTCGGAGGGATTTATCCCTTTGCTTTACCCACTCCGCCCGCTTTTGGCGGATTCGGAGGGATTTATCCCTTTGTTTTCTACACTCCGCCCGCTTTTGGCGGAATCAGGTGCACTTATACACTTCATTCTCTCATCCAGCCCACTTTAGTCGGAATCAGGTGCACTTATACACTTCATTCTCTCATCCAGCCCACCTTGGCCGGAATAAGGTGCACTTATACACTTCATTCTCTCATCCAGTCCACCTAGGCCGGAATCAAGTGCACTTATACACTTCATGCTCTCATCCAGCCCACTTTGATCGGAATGAGGTGCACTTATACACTTCATTCTCTCATTCAGCCCACTTTGATCGAAATGAGGTGCACTTATACACTTCATTCTCTCATCCAGCCTACTTTGGCCGGATTTGCGCTGGCCTCCTGTGCAGTGGCTCCCAAGTTTTCTTCTGAACTACTCTAAGTCTTCCAAGGCCCTTAAGCTTTGATCTTGCTTTGTTCTTGCTTTGATCTTGCTTTGTTCTTGCTTTGTTCTTGCTTTGTTCTTGCTTTGATCTTGCTTTGTTCTTGCTTTGTTATTGATTGTTCTTGCTATGTTCTTGCTTTGTTCTTGCTTTGTTCTTGCTTTGTTCTTGCTTTGTTCTTGCTTGTTCTTGATTTGTTCTTATGCTTCGTTCTTGTGTTTTGTCCTTAAGCTTTGTTCTTATCCTTTACTCTTACTCCTTACTCTTACTCTTACTCTTACTCTTACTCCTTACTCTTACTCTTACTCTTACTCCTTACTCTTAATCCTTACTTTTGAGCATTCCCCTTACTCCTACTATTATTACTCCTACTGCTACCCTTACTCCAACTGCTACCCTTACTCCTACTCTAATCCCTTACCCTAACCGCTTCCCTATCCCGGCCTTCAGCTGCGCCAGCACAGCAGCAGGCACACTCACGCTGCCGATTTCCCCATGAAAAACAACGCCCTGCCGCGCACCGTGGAAGTCTGAGCCGCCGGTAACGAGCAGGCCGAATTCCTCGGCCAGTGACAGGTAACGGGCATGCTCCGCAGGACCGTGGTCGGAATGGTAGACCTCGATGCCGTCCAGATCACATTGCTCCACAATGCTGCGCACCAGTTCATCATCGCCATAAATACCGGGATGCGCCAAGACAGCCGCACCACCCGCTTCACGAATCCAGCGGCAGGCCACCTCCGGTGTGATGCGCGGAGGAGATACATAAGCCGCCGCACCTTCAGCCAGATATTTGTCAAAAGCATCCCGCATGTCCACTGCCGCGCCCAGCCGGACCAGCTCATCGGCGATATGCGGGCGGCCAATGCTCTCATCCGGCTTCAGCTCCCGCCCCAGCCCTGACACCACCTGCTCCAGGGTGATCGCAATGCCCAGCCCGCGCAGCTTCTCCAGAATCGCTTCATTGCGCCCGAGCCGGGTATTGCGCTGTTCTTCCAGCCGGGACAGCAAGAGCTCCTGCTCAGTGTCAATATAGTAACCGAGAACATGGATCTCCTTGCCGCCTGCACGTGTGCTGATTTCTACACCGGGAACCACGGTAATTCCATACTGCCTGCCCGCCTCCAGCGCTTCCGCAACACCGCTGAGCGTATCATGGTCGGTAATGGCTAGCGCGGCCAGCCCCTTCTCAAAGCCCAGCCGCACGTTCTCGGCCGGCGGCTGCATGCCGTCCGAGGCCTGTGTGTGGGTGTGCAGATCGCATCTCCCTGCGGTATCAGCAGTGTCCTGCGTGTGGGCCTCAGCCTGTGACGGCTCGGTATGACTGTTATGATCTTTCATAGAATCCCTCCGTTCTTCAGATCGGTCTATACAGCTATTCTTATACGGTTATTCTTATGCTATTGTCCTCTATTGTCCGCCGGTATGCTGGCGCAGGAAGTTCAGGAAGGTCACCGCCGAGATCGGCAGCAGGGTCGATTTCAGATGAATGGCATAGAATTGCCGTTTGAACGACGCGTCCGCCAGATTGACAATCTTCAGCAGGCCGAGTGCCACTTCATGCTTGACCGAGGAGGTCGAGATGATCGTGATCCCCAGCCCGGCCTCTACCGCTGACTTCACAGCTCCGGTGCTGCCCAGCTCCATCACAATCCGCATGGCGGCAGGATCAAGCCCTTTGGCTTCCAGTTGCTCCTCCATCACCCGTCTTGTACCCGAGCCGCGCTCGCGCAGGACAAACGGATAGGCGAGCGCCCCCTCCAGAGTCACTTCAGCCTGATTGGCCAGCGGATGATCCCGGGGCACGATCAGCTTCAGTTCATCGCCCATTACCGGTTCAATCACCATATCCGGGTGGGTTACCGGCGCCTCAATCAGCCCGAAATTCAGCTGGTGCTTGTTGATCTCATCCATAATCTGTGAAGTGTTCATCACCTTCATCATGATGGAGATGTGCGGATATTCCTTGCCGAAAGGCCCCAGCAGGCGGGGAAGCACATATTCCCCAATGGTCAGGCTGGCTCCCAGCTGCAGGCGGCCCTCCAGCATGTGAGTGAAGGCCGACATCGCCTGATCCGTCTCGCGCATCAGCTGCATACTGCGCAGCGCGAACGGCATCAGCGTGAGACCGGCCTCGGTGAGCATGATTTTTTTGGTGGACCGGTCGAACAGCTTGGTTCCGAAATAATCCTCAAGCGCCTGGACCTGCATCGTCACCGCCGGCTGGGTCATATGCAGGGTCTGTGCCGCCGCCGAGAAGCTGCCCCGTTCGGATACGGTATAGAAAATATGAAGCTGATGAAAATTCATACGTTACTGCTCCTTTGTTAATCGTATATTTCCAGCAAAAAGGCACGCAGCCCTAAGCCGCATGCCTCCCTGGTTCTTGGTATCCTACTTGCGCCTGCGGCGTTTCTTCGACAGCTTGATCCGCCGGGAATGACGCAGCCAGGAGTAGTATTTCTTGAGATCCCGGAGCTGCGGAATCACCGATATTTTGCCGAGAAAGGACACGATTATCATGACATACAGCGGCTCTCCGGCGAGGGTGGTTACGCCCTCAAGCTGCCTGAAATCAGCCACGATCACCGTATCATTGTCGATCAGATAAGCGTTATATTCACTGTTCGAGTAAGGCCTCAGCCGGTTCTGCTTCAGGGCCTGCCAGATCCAGACGGTCACCTCGCCGTTCCCGCTGTCCTCCTGGGCAATCCGGTTCGCGTAGCGGTCCTTCGCATGCCGGGTAAGCACAATGTCAGCAATCCGGTAATTATTAAGCACGATATGGAAGGGTTCGTATACCCCCCACCAGTCCATCCCCTTGCCCTGCATTGTATTGTCATCACACTCCACGTAAAAGGGTCTTGGCATGCTCTTATTGTTGTCAATCTTACCGCATTGACGGCTGTTGTTCAAGCATACCGCGATCCCCGGCAGTCCGGCTGTGCGGAATCTCCTGTATGCCTATTTCGGCAATAATCCGGTCCGGTTGATCTTATACAGCACGGGGATAGCCGCCATTATGAGAATCATCCCCATAAAAGCAGGTGCTGCGGGTCCCAGCAATACATAAAGTTGTCCTCCAATCAGCGGCCCGATCATTCTTGCCAGCGCCTGAATCGACTGGCTGCCCCCTTGAACCCGTCCCTGCTCGACGGCAGCGGCAGACTTGGATAACATCCCGTTGAATGAAGGCCCGAAGACCGAATCGCCGAAACCGAAGATAAACATACCTGCGATAAAAAGAGGATAGAAGGAGAACAAGGCAGACAACGCAAACAGACCGTAGCCCGCAATTTCCGAGACCATTCCTAGAATGGCTATCTGTTTGTCACTGTATTTTTGCAGCAGCCTGGGCATGATGAATGCTTGTGACAGAATGTCCTGCAGACCCATAATCGAGAACATAAGTCCGATGACCGCCGGCTTCCAGCTGAAATTATCCAAGGTAAACTGTGAAAAGATAGCCTGCAACGATCCGTTCGGTATCCACAGCAGGAATGCGGAGACAAGCAGCCTGTTCAAGTTCTTCATGGACATGAGATTGGCAAGCTGCGTGAAGGGATTCAGCCTCATCCATGAGATTTCCTTCAGTCTTTTCTGCTTCTCCAGGCTCTCCGGCATGAACAAGAATCCGTACCCCACATTCACCAAAGTTACAGCAGCTCCGAAATACATGGGCACCGAGTAACCAAACCTGGCCAGCAATCCGCCCACTGACGGTCCAATAATGGTACCTGCCCCTACCACCGCACTCATCCAGCCAAAGTACTTTGTCCGCTGCTCCGGCGGAAGGATGTCTGCAAAATAGGCGAATATCGTGCTGATGCTCCCGCCTGTGATCCCTTCGATAATCCGCCCGGCAAACAGCACCCACAACGCCCCTCCAAGCCCGAAAATGAAGTACCCGGTGGCAGAACCCAATAAGCAGATTAAAAGCAGGGGGCGGCGTCCGTATTTATCGCTTAGAGCACCGAGTACGGGAGCCGCAAAAAACACGCAGGCAGCATACGCAGAAGTCAGCATCGTAACCATTACCGCTTGTTTTCCGGGATCGCTTATATAAGGCTGTACCAGGAACGGGACAACAGGAGCTATGATACTGAAGCCTATTCCGCACAAAAATACAGAGATAAGGCCGAAGATTAGCGCGTGTTTGTCTACCTTTTGTCCTGTATGCTGGCGTTTATTGGACGGTTGATCTGATCTGAAAATGGACATTTCACGACTCTCCTCAGAAATTGATTTATGTTTCCTAAGAAACAATAATATTCTATCACGTTTTTGGTTCCTTGGAAACAAAAATTATACAATAAAAAAACAGCCTGCTCTCTATAGAGTCCGGCTGCTTCGGTTTATTGTTTTCCTATTCAAGTAGATTCGGGATTGTTGTCCAGCTCCTGCCGCTTAATCTCTTCATCCAAATGTCTGCTGTACTTCTCCATGAAGCTGATCATACTGTCATACTGGCTGGCGGTCACCTGCTCGAACACAGGGCGGTCCCGCTCCCGGAACTCCCGGTGCAGCTTATCATGGATGTCGTAAATGGACTGCCCCTCGGCCGTAAGCCTGAAATAAATTTCTTTATGATTCCCCGGCTTCCGGTAGCTCTCGATCAGACCTTTGTGCAGGAGCTTCTGGGTAATTTTGCTTATGGCCCCCCTGGTCATATACAAGGACTCGGCAAGTCTGGTCACGTTAGAATCTGCATTTCTCCCAATGTATTCAATACAATGTACCTCCGAAGGCTTATTGCCCTTAAGACTGGATTCCATCTTGGCTTTGTTCAGCCAGCTTAACTTATTGAATAAGTCCCGGAAAGCTGTTAATACCTGCTCCTCTTTATTCATTGCCAACCCTCCGCTCAAGCGGAAACGGCTTTGCCGTCCTTTGATAAGCACGGTATTCGTTTCAGCGAGAAATATAAGGATAAGTTATCATGAGAAACCTATACATTCTTATATTTTCAAAAAAACAGACGCCCAGCGGCGCCTGTCCAAGTAACTGCTATAATGAATTACAGACCGAAATACCGGGACTTGTCCGGTCCGTTGCTGGTATATTCTGTCTTAAGCTCATTGCGGTAAGAACGCTCAATCTTGCGCACATAGGAAAGTCTGCGGACATTCTTCATAACTTCCTCGGCGCGCTCTGCATTGACATACATTACCGCATAGTGCATTTTACGGGATACATAGTGCAGTGTTCCGTATTTCTCCAGGTTGCGCGCCGCCTTGACGTCGCTGACCCATACGATATAACCTGTCCGTTCCGCAAACATAAGCTCATCCGCCTCTCTTTCTCTGTCTATTCATGGGTCAGCTTATCCGCAAGAGCATTTGCCGCCGCTGCCGCATCCGCCTTTGGGGGACGGGTCATTGCTTGGAACCTTGATACTGTCCGATACCGAGAATGCGATCGCCTCAGACATGGAATGAAGAATATCATCCAGCGTCTTCTCCGCATTCTTGAACCGAACTACCGCTTCGAACTGTTCGAGCTCCCGTTCTACGGCCGCAACCTCATCCTTGGCCGAGTGATAGTTCGGGTGAAAATGGCCAAACCGCTGTGTCTCCTCAAACAGCTCCTTCTTGCCCTGCAGCCGCTTGATTATGGCCTGGATTTCGGGATCGGTATCCACCTGGCCCTTCCAGTATAAGTAATCCGACACTTCTGCGGATTGATTAATCATATCGCCTAATTCATAGGCGTATGTCAGCACTTCGGCCATATCAACCGTATTCATTTCCGCTACGCTCATGAACTTCAACTCTTTTCTGCATTTAATGTTCTACCGCAGCGATAGACTACCTTATCATAACATATCCGCCCGCCCCAGCAGAAGAAGAATTTCTATGTTTGAGCGGATGCAGCAGCTTCATTTCCTCCCAGCCCTCCGCAGCAAGCTCGATCTCCTCAGCTGTCTCCGTGTCCGGAAGCAGCAGAATGCCCCGGACTTTCCATGGGCGCCCGCTGATCCGCTCAGGGATGAACTCGGCTGCCCTGCCCTGATGCGAAAGGCGAACCTTGATTCCCCAGCCCAGAGCCTGCTCCATGATCTTTTGCGCTGTGGTGATATGATACTGCCTCCACTGGTTGAACCACATCTGCGGCACGGCTTCCTCACCCGGCAGCTCCAGCTTCATCCGGTTGTCTCTATCCAGCGGCAGAAGCTGCGGAGAGGGACCTGTACCCAGTAGTCCCCGTTCCCCGGCCGCTGACGGAAGCTCGTAACGCCGCGTTGTCCCAGGCGGTGCAAACGGCTCGAAGAGCCGCTGCTGTCCGGTGTCCTCATTCGCGCCCCCGGTCCTTACCGACGGGGCCAGACCGGCGGCTGTAAGCTCCTTGCGAAGTTGCCCGGCAGCTTCCGGCCGGACAATGAAGTGAAGCGGCCCGATACGGGTAACGATGTCCTGTAGCCGGGGATGCTCGGCAATATCCCGTCCCTCCTGCTCCCCGGCACAGGACAGCAGGAGCACATCCGCCAGCACGGTCCGCCCGATTCCTCTGGCCCACTGCCGCAGCGACAGCTCAACCTGCTCCGGCAGTCCCCCCGCAGCATGGGCGCTGAGCCAAGCGATAACCTCACTGGGATCGCTGCCCTGCTCCGCTGCGGCTTCCAGCCTCTCCCGGGTTAACCGGAAGCTCCAGAGATCCTCATTATGCAGCAGCTCCGCATACCCGGCCAGGCTCCAGCGGACCGCATAAGGAACCTCCGGCGGGACCAGCACCTCGAAATCCGGCTGCACTATGAAGCCGGTTGCCGCGCAGTCTGGAGCCGGTGGCGCGCTGCCCGGAGCCAGTGGCGTGCAGTCCAGAGCCAGTGGCGCGCTGCCCGGAGCCAGTGGCGCGTAATCCAGAGCCAGTGGCGTGCAGTCCGGAGCCGATGGCGTGCAGTCCAGAGCCAGTGGCGCGCTGCCCGGAGCCAGTGGCGTGCAGTCCGGAGCCGGTGGCGTGCAGTCCAGAGCCAGTGGCGCGCTGCCCGGAGCCGGTGGCGTGCAGTCCGGAGCCGGTGGCGCGCTGCCCGGAGTTAGTGGCGTGCAGTCCGGAGCCAGTGTGATCTTGTCTGCTTCCTCTTCTCCGGGTCTCCATGAGCTGTTGCTGACCATCCTCTGTGCTTCAGGAGCGCCCCCTTCTCCATCAGCACTCCTGTAAGCCTCCTCTGCCCCCGCTACACCCTGCGAAGTTTTTCCAGCCTTAATATCGGTCAGCTGCGGCTTCACTGCCTTCCAGCGGAAGCAAGGTTCTCCTTCCGCCGAAGTTCCCAGCTCACACCAGCCGAATCCGGCCAGCAGAGAAATCCAGGCAAGAACAGACAGCTTCAGGCCGGAGTCTGCCTCTTCCGAGATAGACCACTCCTTGGCGAGACCCTGTTGCATCATCCATCTCAGAATAGGATTTACAGCAAACCATTCGCCTGCTGTGAACTCCGCCGCCGAGATTAAGTGCCTGAAATGCTGCTCTTCAGGCCCCGGAGAACCATAACGGCTGATCACAATGGTGTAGAGCGTATCCGTCATCTCTTGAGCAGAGAGCGACAGCCATTGCTGCAGCCGCTCCCTGTCCGGCAGATACCCGCTGCTGTGGCGGCTGATCAGTCCCAGCACGGTAAGCAGATCAATGATTACCGTTACCGGCAGCGGATAGCTCTCCGGCCTGGAAGAAGCCGGCCGCAGCAGTGCTGCATGCTGCTCCTGCATGGACAGCTGTCCGGCAAGCCGGCTGAGCTGCTTCTTATGTATCACTCCCTTAGCTGTCAGCGGCAGGCCTTCCTGAGCGATGAACAGCAGCCCGCGGAATACCTCTGCGGCCAGCTCCGTACAGGCAGCAAGCTCAACCTGGACAGAACCCTCCACCCGGACCTGCGGGCATCCCTCCCAGAAGCTCCGCAGGATGAAGGACAACTGCTGCTGCGGAATCTGATACAGCTTCTCTCCCCAGACCTTCTGCCGCAGCTCAAGCATCCCTGCGTGAAGCAGCTCATCCAGGGCAAGCGCCTGCTGCGCACGGCACAGGAATTCAGGCCGCAGCCGGTCAACAGTATCTGCGGCAAAAGGAGAAGCCGCATGCTCCGCGGCTATCCGCAGCAGCACTTCGCAGGCCTCTGCCGTCAGCTTCAAGGTATCACCTGCCTGCTCCTGTCTCATCACAGAACAGCCCCTTCCGCCGGGTCCAGCAACCGGACTCCATACTCGTAGCCTTGCTCCGTCAAGAACATCCGGCGGCGCAGAGCGAAGTCCTGCTCCCGGCTGTCGCCCGTAACCAGCGTATAGAAATACGCCTTGTTATCGCCCGGCTTTGGGCGCAGGATACGGCCCAGCCGCTGCGCCTCCTCCTGCCGCGAACCGAAGGCCCCGGATACCTCAATCGCCACCGAGGCATCCGGCAGATTCACAGCAAAGTTAGCCACCTTGGAGACGATCAGCAGCGGCAGCTTCCCCTCATTGAATGCGGCATACAGCGCGCTGCGCTCCTTCTGCGAAGTCTTGCCTGTGATCAGCGGAGCCTCCAGCTGCTCCGACATTTGCTCCAGCTGGTCGAGGTACTGGCCGATCACCAGAATGGCCGCTGCGGGATGTGCTGCAGCAATCTGTGATGCGGCCAGCGCCTTGGCCTGATTGCCTGCCGCGAGGCGGAACTGCTCCTTCACCCCGGCATACATATATTGCTGGCGCAGCATCTCGTTCATCGGGACGATGACCTCGATGCAGTCGACAGCCGCAATCCACCCCTGCTTCTCCAGCACCTTCCAGGGCAGGTCATAGCATCTCGGGCCGATCAGGGAGAACACATCTCCCTCCCGCCCGTCTTCCCGGACCAGGGTTGCGGTCAGACCCAGCCGCCGCGTAGCCTGAATATCAGCGGTTGCCCGGAAGACAGGCGCCGGAAGCAGATGGACCTCGTCATAAATAATCAGCCCCCAATTCCGTTCATTGAACAGATTCATGTGGACAAACGGCCCTCCCTTGGAGCGCCTATGGGTCAGAATCTGATAAGTTGCAACGGTTACAGGCCGCACCTCCCGGTTCTCCCCGCTGTATTCCCCAACCTCTTCCGCGCTCAGAGTAGTCCGCTTCAGCAGCTCCTCCCGCCACTGTTCTACGGAGGTAGTGCTTGAAGTAAGGATCAGTGTCTCGCACTGCAGCTGCTCCAGTACAGCAAGACCGACAACCGTCTTGCCTGCCCCGCAGGGCAGCACGACCACACCGCTGCCCCCTTGTCCGCCGATCCCCTGGAACTGGCGGACAGCCTCCCGTTGATAATCCCGGAGCCCGAAGCCGGACCCGTTCCCCTCTGCCTCTTCTCTGAGGGACTTCCTCCAGGTCAGCTTCAGCTCCTGCCCGTCCCGGTACCCGGCATAATCAAGGACCGGATAACCCAGTCTCGTTAACTCCTGCTTCAAAAGCCCCCGGTTCACCTTAGGGCAATCGCTCTGCCGCTCCCCGGACCGGAACAAACCCAGCTGCTTAAGCTGCTGGCCGGCATCCTGCTCTTCCAGCTCATCCAGCAGCCCGGCGTGGCCGGCGGATAACGTAACAAGCTGCGGATCACTCTCATGCGTGTGCAGCTGCAAGCTGCCGTAACGTGACATCAGCAGTTCAATCTCATCTTCCAGACCGGAAGGAATGCCCCACCGGGACAGCTTCCGGAGCCTGCCAATCACCTCTGACGCAGCCTGCCCTCCGGCTGCTGCGTTCCACAGGGACAACGGCGTGATCCGGTAAGTGTGATAGGCTGGCGGACTTTTAACAAGCTCGGCAAACTCACTTAGCATCTCCCGCGCTTCCTCATACCCGGAATGGCCGCATTCCAGCAGAATTGTCCGGTCATTCCTTACGATACATGGCCCCGTACCTGCTCCGTTCATCCTATTCCCTCCTTGTCTCCTATGTGGTTCAACCTCTTAAACTGCTAACTGAGCATATCTGAGATACCGGGTGGTGAAACAAATTACTCTAGGGGTGAAAAATGAGAGAGTCTTGGCGGCGTGCATCGTAATGAGGTGCACTACTGCTCCTCACCTGCTCATTTAGCCCGCGTCTGCTGAATTCAGGTGCACTACTGCTCCTCAATTGCTCATTCAGCCTGCGTCCGTTGAATTCAGGTGCACTAGTGCTCCTCATTTGTTCATTTAGCCTACGTCTGCTGAATTCAGGTGTACTTTTGCACCTCACTTGCTCTTTCAGCCTGCATCCGTTGAATTCAGGTGCACTAGTGCTCCTCATTCTTCACTTTCAGCTACACTCCGCCCATTCAGAGGGACTTATCCCTTTGATTCCACCACCCGTCCTACTCCCAGCCCCATCAGAGGGATATATCCCTTTAATTTCTCCATCCGGCCTATTTCCAGCCCCATCAGAGGGATTTATCCCTTCGATTCCCTCATCCGGCCTACTCCCAGCCAAATCAGAGGGATTTATCCCTTTGATTTCTCCATCCCGGCCTACTCATGCCCCATCAGAGGGATATATCCCTCTGATTTCTCCATCCGGCCTATTTCCTGCCCCATCAGAGGGATTTATCCCTTTAATTCTCCAATCCGGCCTACTCCCAGCCCCATCAGAGGGATTTATCCCTTTGATTCCACCATCCGTCCTACTCCCAGCACCATTCAGAGGGACTTATCCCTTTGATCCCCCCATCCGGCCTACTCCCAGCCCATTCAGAGGGACTTATCCCTCTCATTCCCCTTCCGTCCTTCACTCAGACTCTTCCGTCCCCCTCCAGCCTACTCCCAGCCGAATCAGAGGGACATATCCTTTTGATTTCCGTATTTTTCGGTACAACGAAAAAGCCCATCTCCGCAACCCGGATAATGAGCCTTTCCTCATGATATTTAGTGCAGCTGCTGCTGTGAGATGTCATGGAGCGCTTCCGCAGCCTCATCGGCGAACACTCTCTTGACTGCCAAATCGCCCAGCGACACTATTCCGGTCAGCTTCTTGTCCCGGGTCACCGGAATCCGGCGGATCTGCGCGGACGCCATCAGCTCAGCCGCTTCCTCAACGGACGCAGACTCCGGAACGGAGATGACCTCCCGGCTCATGACCGTCTCAACAGCAGTTGAGCCGGAATGCTTGTCCGCATACCCCCGGATGACCAGATCCCGGTCGGTGATCACACCAATCAGGGTTGCCCCGTCAGCCGAATCTACCACAGGAATGAAGCCGGTCCCGTTATCTCTCATTTTAACGGCAACCTCGTAGATATTGTCCAGCAGAGTAACCGACACCGGATGCGCGGTCATGACTTCTTTGACTGTCTTCAAGGTCTTCAACAATGAACCCTCCTGTCCATGTTACCATGGCATTTGAGAGTAGTTTTTCCTGGAGCGCCAGGTTTTATACGGATGACGCTTCATTCAGACTGGAATCGGCCATCGCGATCAGCAGCTTGACTCCATGGAGCATGGCATCCTCATCGAAGTCGAATTTGCTGTGATGATGCGGATAGACAGCACCCTTGTCCGGGTTGCCCGCACCTACGAAGATGAAGCAGCCGGGAATCTCCTTCACATAATAAGAGAAGTCCTCCGCCGGCATAATCTGCTCCATCCGAATCACTTCTGCGTCCGGCCCCAGCGCCTCAGGTGCGACACGGTAAAAGCGGTTATATTCCGCTTCGTCGTTCACCAGCGGCGGATAACCCATCAGATAATCGACCTTCGCTTCTGCACCGTACGCCGCGGCAACCGAGGCTGCCATCTCTTCGATTCTGCGGCGGATCAGATGACGCGTCTCTTCATCGAACGCCCGCACCGTCCCGGTAATGCGGCAGCGCTCAGCAATGATATTCTGGGCCGAACCGCCCTGAATGGTTCCTACACTGACTACAGCAGGGCGCAGCGGATCAACATTCCGGCTGACAATACTCTGCAGCCCGGTCACCAGTGCCGCACCGGCAACAATGCTGTCTACTGTGCGGTTCGGCATCCCGCCGTGTCCGCCCCTGCCGATCATATCAATGAAGAACTCATCGGCGGACGCCATCAGCGGCCCCGGCGCACTGCCTACCGTTCCGAGCGGGAGCGGTGTCCACAAGTGCAGCCCGTAGACAGCATCCGCCCCCTCCAGCACGCCTTCCGCAATCATTCCCACCGCACCGCCGGGACAGACCTCCTCCGCCGGCTGGAACAAAAAGCGGATCTCCCCCTTCAGTTCCTCACGGCGGGAGCTATAATAAGCAGCGGCTGCAAGCAGCATGGCCGTATGGCCGTCATGCCCGCAGGCATGCATAATACCGGGATGCTGTGAAGCATATTCCCGGCCATTCTCTTCGGTGATAGCCAGTGCATCCATATCCGCCCGGAGGACAACCGTTCTGCCGGACTCCCGGCCCTTAAGTATGCCTGTCAAGCCGTAGCCCGCTTTGCTCCGTCTGATCTCAATCCCCAGTTCAGCGAGCCTTGCCGCGACATAGGCGGAGGTCTCCTTCTCCTGATACGACAGCTCCGGATGACGATGCAGATGGCGCCGCCATTTCACCATTTCCGGTAGCAGCCCGCTGGCCGTTAACCTCTCCATAATTCTCCATTCCCTTCTCTGGCAGCATCCTTCGGACAAGCCTGCTTCATCCCGGCTTCGTCCGCAGCCTGCCAACTTTCTTTTATTGTAGCAGATTCGCCAAAAAAAGTGGGTACCGATCAGCCCGATCTACCTTGCACAACCCTGGGAAACATACTATCATGAGGAAGAACAATAGCAAATTTTAATTACAAATGTATCATTATACTTCATTAAGGGGAGTTGTGCGCTATGATATTTGAGAACACTGGCCTCGAAGGATTGAAGAGTGACCTTCTTTATCTCGACGAGAGTGCAACCAAAGCCGGATTCATCAGGTGGCAATGGGAATACTACCGCGCTACTTACGACTGCAAAATAGAAGACCGTCAGGATGGTGGCGAATACTTCCTGCGGGTCAATACCCGCGCAGTGGAAGGCAAGCTGGAGAAAGCCGATGCGGTGCTGGCCATTGAAGCCGTCTACCTGGGCAAAGCGACTTTCCCCCACGGGCTGGATTACGAATCTCCGGTGCCTCAGCCGGTGCTGGATGCCGCCAAGAAGCATATCCATGAATTGAAAGCGCTGCTGGAAGCTTGAGTACCATGAAGGGAAGAACGGCTGCTAAATCCAGCCCGCCCAAAAGAGGGACGCCCGACTTCCAGATGCTTATTCTCACCCTGCTATTCGTCGGTTTCGGCGTGCTAATGGTGTTCAGCTCCAGCTCCAGCTTAACCCTTGCGAACAAGTTATTCAGTTATGATGCCTTCTTTTTCGTGAAGCGCCAGTTGGTCTGGGCTGTGCTGGGCACCTTCATCATGTTCATCGTGATGAATATTCACTACAGCAAGTTCAAGAAGTGGTACGCCCCGATCTTCGTAATTACACTAGTCCTGCTGCTGTTCGTTGCGACCACAGAGGGGATAAACGGCGCCAAGAGCTGGATGAGCATCGGAACCCTTGGGATTCAGCCTACCGAGCTGGCCAAGATCTCCATCATCCTGTATCTGGCTGCCCTGATCACCAAAAAAGGCGAACGCCTGCGCGATTTACGGACAGGATATATCCCTGTGATGATTATCGTCGGGATTGTCGCCGGACTGATTATGATGCAGCCCGATCTCGGCTCCTGCCTCATTCTCGTTGCTACCAGCGGACTTGTCATCTATGCCGGCGGCGCCAGCATGAAGCATATTATGGGCTCAATCGGCCTGCTTGTGCTGGGGGTGGCCCTCGTCATGGGAGCCAAGACCGCCATTGATTCCTTATCGCCGCCGTCCGAGAAGGCCGAAGTTACGCAGGATTACAGACAGGGCCGTATTGAAGCCTTCCTGGACCCTGAGGGCAATGCTGACGGCTCCGGTTATCAAATTATGCAATCCTTAATCGCCCTGGGCGAAGGAGGCACGCAAGGCTCCGGGTTCGGCCAGAGCATCCAAAAGCTGCATTATCTGCCGTATCCGTATACCGACTTTATCTTCGCCGTGATCGGTGAGGAGCTGGGCTTTGTGGGAACGGCTCTGTTTCTCCTGCTATACCTGTATTTTATCTGGCGGGGGATTCTGATCTCACTGCGCTGTACTGATCCCTTTGGCACACTCGTCGGCATCGGGATCATGGGACTCATCGCCATTCAGGCCTTCATCAATATTGGCGGTGTAACCAACACCATCCCGCTTACAGGGGTCACACTACCCTTTATCAGCTACGGCGGCTCCTCCTTGCTCGTCACCATGCTCTGCATGGGGATCATTCTCAGCATCTCCAGAGAGACCAACCGCCCTGCCAAAGAGGAAGTCGTGAAGTCTGTGACTACCGTCAGACAGGTCCGCAACAACAGAAGTGCCGGTACCCGTGCACGCTAAGAGGCTACATACAGATGATGTATGAGGAAATTAAAAGGCAGTCCGGAATATCCGGACTGCCTTTTGCATGGATGTCTAATATAATTGGGCTTAAGAAATCTCGTCGTTCTTGAACGCTACGCCTTCGACCTTAACATTTACCTCTACGATGTGAAGCCCTGTCATACTCTCCACGGCCTCGCGGACATTCTGCTGAAGCATGCGGCACACTTCATGAATCGGCGTTTCATACAGGACGATAATGCGCAGATCTACCGCAGCTTCCAATTGGCCTACCTCGACCGTAACACCCTTCTGCACATTCTTGCCGCTCAGGCGTTTCGCCCAGCCCTCTGACAAACCGCCAGACATGGCTGCAATTCCGGGAGTCTCAAGTGCTGCCAAGCCGGCAATTTTTGAGACAACGTCATTGGATATCCGTATATTTCCCATTTCAAGTTGAAGCTGTTCTGCCATGCCATATCCCCCCTACTCTCATTATCAATTATTGTAATTCCAAAACAGGCTAAAAAGCAAATCACTTTCTCTCAGCCCCGTTTACAGCCCTGAACAATTTGGGTATATTGATTATGAAATCAACCTACATATAGAGACTGGAGTGTGCTGTACCTTGAAAAAATGGATCTCTCCGGCGCTGCTGGTCATCAGCTTCATCCTCAGCGCCATAGGGCACTACGCGGACTGGGATCATACCCTTCAGTTCGTATTGTCCGCTGTTTCTGTCATCTTCGTGGCCGGCTTCCTCGGCCGGGCCACAGAGAGCGTAGCCCACTATGCCGGACAGCGGCTGGGCGGCTTCCTTAACGCCACATTCGGCAATGCGGCCGAGCTGATCATCGCCTTCTTCCTGGTCAAGGAAGGACTGTTCGACATGGTCAAAGCAAGTCTTACCGGCTCGATCATCGGCAACCTGCTGCTGGTGCTCGGACTCAGTATTTTTGCCGGGGGCATGAAGTTCAAGGTTCAGAACTTCAATGTCACACTCGCCGGTCTGAACGGCTCGCTGATGATTGTTGCAGTCATCGCTCTGTTCGTTCCTGCCATGTTCTTCAATACGCACTCCATCACCGAGAAGGACACGGATGTGCTGAGCCTTGTCGTCGCAGGTCTGCTGATCGCCGCCTACCTGGCGTGGCTGGTCTTCTCCATGATTACGCACAAGAAATATCTGGCCGACGTCACTGAGGATAACGCAGAGGAGCTTCCGAACGAACAAGCTCCTGTGTGGTCCAGAAACCGTTCGATCCTCTATCTGGTGATTGCTACAGTGATGGTCGCGTTCGTCAGCGAATGGCTGGTCGGTACCCTGGAGACCCTGACGGAACGCTTCGGCTTCAGCGAGCTGTTCGTCGGCGCCTTCCTCGTAGCGATTATCGGTAACGCCGCAGAACACAGTGCCGCAATTATGCTGGCCATGAAGAACAAGATCGGTGCCGCCGTTGAGATTGCCGTAGGAAGCAGTCTGCAGATCGCCCTGTTCGTCGCCCCTGTGCTGATCTTCGCCAGTTATTTCATGGGCAACACCATGTCTATTGTCTTCACAACGATTGAGATTGTAGCAATTGCCGTATCCGTGTTCATCGCCAAGTCGATTATTCAGGACGGTTCCACCAACTGGTACGAAGGCCTCCTGCTGCTGGCGGTCTACTTGATTCTGGGCGTATCGTTCTATCTGGTTTAGATTCTAAAAAAAACGCACACGATCGACCCTGGGGTCTTTCGTGTGCGTTTTTATGAAAATATAAGAATTATATGTTTCACGCTATACATTATCCTTCTATTTCTCGCTGAAACGGTACCGTCCTTAAAAGGACGGCAAAGCCGTTTCCACTTGATGACCGGGACTTACATCTCCCGCTCCTCAGCCTTCTTGTTCAGCGCCTCGTACAATACAGCCAAATTACGCTCCAGCTTGCTCAGCACCTGCTTGCCTGTAAATTCCGGTACCAGTCCCGCCCTGACCGCAAAATCGACCTCTCTCGAGAAGCCATACATCTGGGTATCCAGCACTTCCTCATAGAGAGGGCAGTAACGGGTCGCCAAATTCTCCATCTGTACTTCAATAAGCTTCTGAATTTTATCGGCATCTTCTTGAAGAAGATTGATTGCTTTGATATTAAGCTGTTCCTGCAAATCCGATGAAGTCATGCATTTTCCCCCCCATGTCCCAAAGTTACAGCTGCTAATGCTTATTATTCTTAATATTAGTCGAAATTAGGACCTAATACAAGATTTCAGTTATGGTTATTCCCGAAGTTCCTGCAAAAACAACGTTATTCACAGCAAAGACGCCCAGCCGCAGGGCCAGACGTCTTAGGGGAATCTCAAATTACTCTGCTACAACAGTGAAATTCAAATTGTGCTTGGCAAAAACTTCACTCATAGCTTTCTTAGCTTCTTCGGCATCTGTTCCATGTACGTGCAGTTCGTAGCTTTGGCTGGATACCAGGGTAGTGAACAAGCCAAGGATGCTCTTGACATCAATGTACTTGTTGTCCGCTTGAAGAACGATAGATGAGTTAAACTGGCTTGCTGTCTGTGCAATATCCACGATTGCCGCATTGTTGGACATAGGAATCCCTCCGCAACTTGATTATGAACTTATGTTCATCTGTAACCAATTCCATGATACATTGAATCCGCTTACCCACGCAAGGTGTTTCTTAAAAACAAGCCTGTGCGTATCGTTGCTCACCGCTTTTATATCATTTTATTTCAGGTTCTCCGGATTCAGACCTTCCAGCTCCGGCAGTACAAAAATTCCATCCTTGCGGATCAGCACATCATCGAAGTAGATCTCTCCGCCGCCGTAATCGGGACGCTGAATGAGCACCAGGTCCCAGTGAATGGACGAACGGTTGCCGTTGTCAGTCACATCATAAGCCTGGCCCGGCGTAAAGTGCAGGCTGCCGGCAATCTTCTCGTCGAACAGAATATCCTTCATGGGATGAAGAATATACGGGTTGAAGCCGATAGCGAACTCACCGATATGGCGCGCCCCGTCGTCGGAATCCAGAATTTCATTCAGGCGCGGCGTATCATTGCTGGAAGCCTCCACGATCCGGCCGTTCTCGAACGTAAACTTCACATTCTCGAAGGTCACGCCGTTATAGATCGACGCAGCATTATAGCTGATCGTTCCGTTCACCGAATCACGCACAGGTGCGCTGTACACTTCCCCGTCCGGAATGTTTTTTTGGCCGGAGCATTTCTCAGCCCCGATTCCCTTGATGGAGAAGGTGAGATCGGTTCCGGGACCGGAGATACGCACCTTGTCGGTTCTGCGCATAAGCTCAGCCAGCGAATCCTGGGCCTTGTCCATTTTGGCATAATCCAGATTGCAGACTTCAAAATAAAAGTCCTCAAAGGCCTCAGTGCTTGTATTGGCAAGCTGGGCCATGCTGGCGTTAGGGTAGCGCAGAACGACCCATTTGGTGTGCTTGACGCGCTCTTCGCTATGTACCGGGTGGGAATACAGGGAATTGTAGAGCTTCATGTTCTCTTCCGGCACATCGGACAGATCATTGACATTCTCACCGGCACGGATGCCGATATAGCAGTCCATCTGCTTCATCCGGTTCAGGTCGATGTCTGCCCAGACCTTCATTCCTTCAGGTGTTGCATATTTGAGCATACTGCGCAGAACGGTACGGTCGGTCAGCTGTACAAATGCACGGCCTCCGGCTTTGCCCACTTCCTCCACAACGGCTTTGATCAAATCTCTTTCACTGCCGATCATTTCGACGAGTACATTCTCGCCGGGCTGAACATTTACGGAATAACCTACAAGGTTCGCCGCGAGTTTTTGAATCCGGGGATCATTCATCTTTCTCTCTCTTCCTTCCTGATACAGAAAATAAACATACCGTTATATTGTAGCACGCCTGCTATAGAGCGCAAGCCATTACGGGAAGCGAATACTCATTGATAACCATAGAAATCAACCTGGGTGATATAGGTCTCTTCAGTGGTCGTTCCTGCCTTGCCGAGATAGGTCAGCGTGCGGTTCCAGGTCAGCCGTGCAGGCAGATTCCGCTTCGGATCCACCTTGAGGTAATAAATCGTCCGGATATCCGCCTGATCCAGTCTCTGCTGCAGCTCCGACTGCTTCTGCTCCCATAATGCAGTCTTTGCTTCCAGCGCCTTAGCGTGCGTGCCAGCAGCCGTAACTGCTCCGCTCCCGGCAACCGGACGTATCGCCTGCATCTCGCGTTCCAGCTCTGCCGAGAGCTGACTGCGCGCCGCCTCTGCCGTAAGCTCAATCCGCAGGACCCGGGTTCCCCGTGCGCTTCCCGCTTCCTCGGTCACCTTCTTATCCAGCCTCTCCAGGTCCTCCAGCTGCCGCAGCGGGTTCAATGCCTCCAGCGGATTGCTCCCGGCCAAGGCCGGGGAGCCCTGCTTCATCGTCCATGTACCGTCTTCCTTCACCAGCCGGGTATAATAGACCGGAGCCTCTCCCGGGCCTTGCCCGAGTGGATGCGGACCGGACTCTGCCGCAGAAGCGGGATGGCCCCCGTCCGGCAGGAGGGAATACAGGCTGATCTTGTTATGATCTGCCACCTTGCCCCCATAGTAGATCGAAGATTCCGGGACCGCCTTGCCGCCGACCAGCAGAGCAGCCGCTCCTTCAAAAGATACGCCGTCGCTGCCATCCATACCGGCCATAACTAGACTGAGGTCCTCCGCCGCCGGTTTGTCTTTCATAACCGCGCACCCGGTGAACGGAAGAACACAGAGCATCAGCAATATCAGGATTCCCGTGCGCAGCCGCAGCAATTTCATCATGGCAACCAAGCCCTTTCTGCAATAAGCGGGTATACATACATTCTTCCTAGGGTCTCCTTGAATGCTGGGCTTATACGCGAATCCACCCCGCAAAAATAAAAGAATCCCCAGGTCTATGCCCAAGGATTCTTCGAGGTGTTCTCCAGCATTTTGTTATCAATCACTACCTGATTGCGCCCGTTGTTCTTGGCTTCATACAGTGCCATATCCGCCCGGTAGAACAGCGATTCCACGCTCACCCGCTCATCGGTCCAGCTCCACTCGGCAATCCCGCAGGATACGGTCACGCAAGGCTCTGTCTCGCCCATCACCCGCTTGCGGATACGCTCGCCCACAAATACTGCCTGCTGGACTCCAAGCTGGGGCAGATACACGGCAAGCTCTTCTCCGCCCCATCTGGCGGCAACATCCCCCTGACGGATCGAGGATTTGACGATTTCGCTGACCTGTCGCAGGATCTTGTCACCCTTCTGGTGCCCATAGGTATCATTGACCATCTTGAACTGGTCAATGTCCACAACAATCAGCGTTCCGCAGAAATCCTTGGACTGCCGCTGCTTGATCTCTTCATCCAGATAGTGCCGGGCGAAAAGTCCTGTCAGCGTATCCCGGTTGGCGAGACGGCGCACTTCAGCGTGCAGCCTGGCATTCCCGACAGCCAGCCCGATATGGCCTGCCATCGCCTGCAGCAGCCTGTAGCTGTCATAAGAGAAGAAATGAGCCTCCTTATGCGCAAGCATAATAGCCCCCCGGACCTCACCGCCAACACATAGCGGAGTTGCGATCAGCGACTGTGAACCGGTAGCATCCATTAGCGCTGAAGTCTGCCCGACCGCATATTTGTAATCGGACATGAGCAGCGGCTCTCCTGAGCCGTATACCTTGCTGCCGAGTCCCTGCCCGGTTTCAACCAGTTCACCCAGCAGCGGGAGATGATTGCAGGCAATGACCTCCAGGCCGCCGCGTTCTTCATTCTTATGCAGAATGCAGCAGTAATCCGCTTCGAACATAGCCAGCAGCTCTTCAAAGGCAAACTGAAAAATATCGCCCAGACGCAGGCTCTGATTGAGCCGCTGGGTAAGCTCATTGCTCATGCGCAGCTCTCTGATGAGCTGGTTGGAGCGCTCATACAGCTTCGCATTCTCGAAGGCGGTACCCGCTGTATCGGCGACCATAGACAGAAAGCTCAGATCCAGTTCATGGAAGGAGCGCTTGTCCAGCAGCATATGAAATACACCGTAGACCCCCTGCTTGCCGCCGAGCGGAAGCCCCACCTCAACGGTCGCGTTGTCTTCACGCCCGGTGTGAAGGATCACCTTCCCGTCCTTGAACGCTCTGGCACAGACATCATTGCTTGCCCATTGCCGCGGAAGCGGCTTGACCTGCGGATGAGTGCTGCGGTGGTCCTGGGACATGAACAGATCCAGCCGTGCCCCCGGATACATCGCCGCAATGCTGTCAATGACCTCTGTCAGCACAGCATCCACATCAATGTTGTCATGCATGCGCTGGACAATCTGAAAAAGCAGCGACCGGCGGCTGCCCTCCCGTTCGGCATGCAGATGCACACCTGCAAGGTCCGAGACAAATACATGTTCAAATGTATGATAAAAGCAGGTCTGGAAGTGCATCGACATGGCTTCTGCCGTATGTCTTCCGCCCATGTCATACTGCTCAGCCGGCATCCTGCAGCCAAGCACTGCAAATATTTCTCCGTGCCCGCGGGTAAATATGGGCAAAACCAGTAATGTATAGGCCTGTCCTTCTTCCACGATCTCAGCGGTATGTATACTTCCTGTCTGCAAGCAGACTCCGGCTGCCGCCTCCCACTCCGATCTCCAGCGCCCCTGCCGGAATTCGGAGTCAGATTCAATCCAGTCACCTTCAAAATTCAGCACACACCAGCTCCAGCTCTCCGTGAAGGAGGGCACTCCCTGTCCCTGCCACTCTCTGAAACTATCGGCAATCAAGCTGGCTGCATAGGGGAAATCGTGAGATACGATATCCGTCTCCCGCAGCCAGGCGGCGGGATCTTCTGATTCACCGCCAGAATGCCTCTTGTCCTGTAACAGCATACGGCTGTCCATATCCTTATGACCGTATGCCTCCTGCTCTGACATAAAGAGGACCCCCTTTGCATCTTCAATCAGGCTAGGGCCGGAGCACGCCCCCTGATTCTATATAGTAAGGATAATAGTAAGGATATTTGAAATCACATTTTCCGATAACATCCAATTAGCTATATTTTACTCCCTTTCCTTAGGTATTGCATTATATTTTCCGCAAAACCGGGATTTTTTTTAGGACCAAAGAACTAACGACAAAGAAAGACAAAAACTCTTTTAACTTGCGCTTGACTTTCACTGTCATTTTCATATAATATTTATTGTTGAACAAGACTGTAACAAGTCTTCATTGGGCGTAACGTTGTGTCACCCTCTACGCATTTCGTTACTGCCAGGGCAGCGGCTGAACTTCCCTGTGCAGTGTGAAACCATTTAACGCTTTCACGGATACGAATTGCGGCGCAAATAGGCCCTACAATAAATTTTCTTAATTAAAAGGAGTCTACTATAATGGCACGTTACACCGGACCTAAATTCAAACTCAGCCGCCGTCTGGGCATTTCCCTAAGCGGTACAGGCAAAGACCTGAAACGCCCTTTCCCACCAGGACAGCACGGCGCTAACCAACGCAGAAAAGTAAGTAACTACGGCATGCAGCTTTTGGAAAAACAAAAACTGCGTCACATGTACGGCTTGGGCGAAAAGCAGTTTAAAACTCTTTTCACCAAAGCACAAAAGCTTCAGGGTATCGCGGGCGAAAACTTCATGTTCTTGCTTGAGAGCCGCCTGGACAACCTGGTTTACCGTCTTGGATTCGCTAACTCCCGTGCAGGCGCACGCCAGTTGGTATCCCACGGCCACGTAACCGTTAACGGCAAAAAAGTTGACATCGCTTCTTACCGCGTAAGCGTGGGCGACGTTATCGGACTTCGCGAAAGAAGCCGCGCTATGGGTTCTATCAAAGAAGCTCTTGACAACCGCTCCCACCTTCCAGGTTATCTGGAATATGCTGACGGATCGTTCGAAGGTAAATTCCTTCGTTTGCCTGAACGTGCCGAGCTGTCCCAGGATATCGATGAGAAGCAAATCGTCGAGTTCTACAACCGTTAAGATTCCGCTGCAAGCAGAATCTGATCAAAGCTCCCGGATTTTTATCCGGGAGCTTTTTTTGTTCAAATATAAGGGAATTATATGATGCATACGCCCCTGCTGAAAATCCTCTGCAGCAGAAGCGCATTCAAAATCGCCAAATTGTGCTATAATAGTTCCGTTAAAAGGAGGATTATCGTCGATGGTTGAGGAGAACAAAAAGAAGACCGCAAAACAGCGTCCACCGCGCAGATCCTGGCTCCGCAGGTTCGGTTCAGTCGTGAAGTGGATGTTCATACTCGGTATACTCGGCTTTCTGTTTGCCGGAGGCGCCGTTGCAGGGTACGTCACTTCGATAGTGAAGGATGATCCGGTCCGGAATGAAGAATTGATCCAGCAGCAAGTTGGGCTGAACGCCATTACCGGCTTTGCCTACTTCAGTGACGGGCAGCCGATCGGCCAGCTCCGGACGGAAGAAGACCGCAGAATTATTGAATTCAACGATATTCCACAGCTTGTGATTGATGCCGTTCTCGCTATAGAGGACAATAATTTCTACAATCATAAAGGGGTGGATGTCAGCGGCACCCTGCGTGCCGTCAAGCAAAAGGTGCTGAATGAATCCACTCAGACCGGGGGCAGTACCCTTACCCAGCAGCTTGCCCGGCGTGTGTTCCTGAACCTGGATCGTACGGAAGACCGTAAGGTGAAGGAAATCCTGCTGTCCCTGCGGCTGGAGCGCTTCTTGTCCAAGCAGGAAATATTAACGGCTTATTTAAACAAGGTTCCTTTCGGGAACGGTTCCAACGGCTATAATGTATTCGGCATCAAGGCTGCCGCCAAGGGCATCTTCGGTATTAATGATCTGGAGAAGCTGAATGTGGCCCAAGCGGCATACCTCGCGGGCCTGCCTCAGCTCCCTTCTAAGTACTCCGCGTTCAATGGTGTGGGCGAATTCAACGAGACGGCCTTCGGACGGGCGATGGACCGTCAGCGGCTGGTGCTGCGGCGGATGCTGGAGGAGAACAAGATTACCACCTCCCAGTACGATGAAGCCCTGCTCTTCGACATCAAGGGCTCCCTTGCTCCACATACGAAGAAGGCTTATGCCACCTTCCCTTATCTTATGATGGAGACTGAACGCAAGGCGTCTGAAATTCTGCTAAAGCTGAAGGAAGAGAACGCCGCCAGCAATACTGCCAAGACAACCAATTCTGCTCAGCTTCTGGAGGAAGCCCGCCAGCAGCTGATGACCGGCGGCTACCGGGTGTACACTACCATTGACAAGAAAGTGTACAGTGCCATGCACACCATCTCCGAAGACAGCAGTAACTTCACGAAGGATAGTAAGGCCAGAGGCAAGGAACAGACTGCGGGCATTATGATTAACAATAAAACCGGAGCGATCCTCGGCATGATTGAAGGACGCGATTTCAACATCGAGCAAATGAACTACGCTACCCAGATGATCCGCCAGCCCGGCTCCACCATGAAGCCGATCGCAGCCTATCTGCCTGCGCTGGATGCAGGACTGATTCAGCCTGCCGGCATTCTGGACGATGCACCGGTAGTTATGAAGGATGGGGGCAAGGGTTACCATATTCCCAAGAATGCCAACAACCGCTATCAGGGTCTGGTTACCGCCCGGTATGCCTTGAACAAATCCCTGAACCTCCCGGCCCTTAAGCTGTTCAATGACAAGGTCGGGATCGAGAAAGCCTGGGCCTTCTCCAAGAAGCTGGGGATCACTACAATAGAGGAGAATGATTATAACGCACAGACCGGGGTTATCGGGGGTCTGCGTTACGGGGTTTCGGTGGAAGAGCTGACCAATGCCTATGCCTCTATCGGCAATCAGGGTGCCTTCACTGATGCGTATATGATCGAGAAGATCGTGGACTCGCAAGGTAAAATCGTCTACCAGCATAAAGTCAATCCGGAACAGGTCTTCTCCAAACAGACGGCTTATCTGATGACTGATATGCTGCGTACTGTAATAACTGACGGTACGGCAAGTACGGTGAAGAGGAATTACAAGCATTTCAAAGAGGTGCCGATTGTCGGCAAAACCGGTTCCACCCAGAACTACGGGGATGTCTGGTTCATGGGTTATTCTCCGGATGTCACACTCGGTATATGGGTGGGCTACAAAGAGCAGATCAACACACTCCAGGGTGATTCACAGAAACGTCAAGCACAGACCTTGTGGACCAAGGTTATGAATACTGTAATCGACAAGCGTCCCGAGCTGTTTGTAACGAAGGAATTCTCCAAGCCCGAGGGTATCGTCAAAGCGACAGTATCTGCTTACAGCGGCAAGAAGCCCTCCAGGCTGACAGACAGATATACAACGGATCTGTTCAATGCGAAATTTGTCCCTACAGAGAGCGACGACGGTATTTCCAAGGCCAGATATATCACTTATAACGGGGTGAATTACATTCCCCTTGAAGGCACTCCTGAAGATTTCCTGAAGGAGAAGATCGTAGTCAAGCGCGAGAAGCCCATTCAGGAGCTGGTAAAAGAGCTGCGTGCAGCCTTCCCGGCTATGAGGTCACACGAATCACTCAGTTACTACATGCCGCGGGATGCCAAAACCGACTACCCTTCCGAGGTCGATCCACGGGTGGATGACGGCAACGGACCAAGCGCTCCCGGAGAAGTAATGGTCTCTTACAGCAGCGGCAAGGCTGTAGTCACCTTCACTCCAAGCGGTTCTCCCGATGTGGTTGGCTACCGTCTGTACCGTTCCCTTAACGGAGGTTCCTTCAAAAAGCAGGACGTTCTCTCGGCTGGAGAAAGTACCGTCTTCAAGCCTGGAACACCAGACGGTGTGAGCGCCAGCTTCTATGTTGCAGCGGTGGACGTAGCCGGGCACGAGACAGCCTCCAGCGTTATAGCCGGCGGCACTAAGCCTACCCCGGAGCCAACGCCTTCTCCGGAACAGCCTCCGGTCACTCCGCCGACACCGGACGCCGGAATCATCCCGGATAACACCGAGGAGCCCGGCATGATCATTGTTCAGCCAACAGCTAACAATGATCCGGCTCCCGTAGGCGGAACTAACGGAGCCGGGGGCAACAGCGGCAACGGCAGCACTAACACTGGCGGGAAAGCCACCAATAAGCCGGCCGGCAATACCGGCGGATAAGGGTTGCGGCAAATCAGATGCTCAAAATTCTCAAAAGCTTCAAACGTCAAAAAAGCAGCGATTCACTCCAATAACGGGAGTGAATCGCTGCTTTCTGTTTTTGATCCATTGCTGCTTAGCGTCCATCCAAGTGCTTACGTTGATCCAGCTGAAAAATAAAGAGCTGCAAGATTAAGAATATATCATCAGTCCTCAATGGTAGACAGATCGCCTTCCGGCAGATGCAGCTCCCAGGCCTTCAGGACACGGCGCATAATTTTGCCGGACCGGGTCTTGGGCAGCTTATCCTTGAATTCAATCTCGCGCGGCGCAGCGTGGGCAGACAAGCCTGCTTTGACAAATGCCGCAATCTCCTCCTTCAGCTCGGTTGTCGGGGAATACCCGTCACGCAGCGAGATGAAGGCTTTGATAATTTCGCCGCGCATGACATCCGGTTTGCCGATAACCCCTGCCTCTGCAACAGCGGGATGCTCCACCAGCTTGCTCTCCACCTCGAAGGGGCCGATCCGCTCTCCGGAGGAATTGATCACATCATCAATCCGCCCCTGGAACCAGAAGTACCCGTCTTCATCCATATACGCCGAATCCCCGGAGATATACCAGCCGGCAATCCTGAAATACTCCTCATATTTGGCGGGGTTGTTCCACACCTTGCCCATCATGGATGGCCAGGGCGTTCTGATAGCGAGATTGCCCATGGCATATGGAGGCAACACGTTGCCGCGGTCATCCAGGATAGCCGCCTCTATCCCCGGCAGCGGCCGTCCCATGGAGCCGGGCTTGATGTCCATTCCCGGGTAATTGCAAATGAGCTGGGCACCCGTCTCTGTCATCCACCAAGTATCATGAATACGCTGGTGATAGATTTTATCCCCCCAGCGTACAACTTCCGGGTTCAGCGGCTCTCCGACAGACAGGACATGCCGCAGGCTGCTCAGATCTATGCCTTCCAAGGTCTCCTTGCCTGCTCCCATCAGCATCCGAAAAGCCGTAGGCGCACTATACCACACCGTAACTCCGAAGCGTTCAATCGTCTTATACCAGTCCTGCGGACTGAAGCGGCCTCCCCGTACTACATTGGCTACACCATTCAGCCAGGGGGCAAAAATACCGTAAGAGGTGCCGGTCACCCAGCCCGGATCTGCCGTGCACCAGTACACATCGTCCGGCCGCAGGTCCAAAACTACCTGCCCCGTATAATAGTGCTGGATCATGGCTCTCTGCACATGGTAGATACCTTTGGGCTTCCCGGTGGAACCGGAGGTATAGTGCATGATCAGACCGTCATCCAGACTCAGCCATTCCGGTTCCAGCTCCGCAGAGGCTGCGGCCATTTCCGTTCCATAATCCAGCAGACCGGAATCCTCAGACACCTCTCCTCCGACCAGAAAAATATGACGCAAACCGGGAAGCTGCTCACGTTTTACCCGGTGCAGCAGCTCAGGCGTAGTCACCAGCGCCACCGCCCCGCTGTCCTCCAGACGGTCCTTCACCGCCGTCTCCATGAATGCCTCGAACAGCGGTCCTGCCACTGCTCCCGTCTTCAGAATACCAAGCAGACTGAAATACAGCTCCGGGGTGCGCGGCATGAAGATGAATACCCGGTCTCCTTTGCCGATTCCGTATTTGCGGAGTACATTGCCGAACTTGTTCGACCGTTCCCGCAAGTCCCCGAAGGTGTAACGCTCCTCGCGCACTGCATCGCTGTAGATCAGGGCCGTAGCTGCCCCCCGCCCTTCCAGCACATGACGGTCCACAGCTTCATGAGCCATATTGACCTTGCCGGTCTCATACCAGGAGAAGTTTCGCTCGACATCCTCCCACCGGAATTCGTCAACGGCCCGGGAATAATCGGCCATATTCGCCTGCTCCACGCGTTTCTGCAAAATTTCGTTGTGGACTTGCCCCATTCCTCTTGCCTCCCCTACTGGTTTGCTTTAAGCTTTAAGGGTAAGAACCTGTTTCTATTCATTTCTGTCAATGTTTCATTTGTGAATATTCCGTGTCGGAATCAGTATATCACAGGAAGCGGTTACATTCCATATTATAGTGAACCGGAGGGAGCCCTGACCATGGAGCATCGTAAAATCCCCGTTTCCCATACCGTAGAGCACAAAGGACAGCTTATAACGGTCAGTGGGCCCTTATCGCCTGATACCCTCCGGGCGTTAAGCATACATAGCGATCTGGATGCCTTCCGTAAGCCGCGGGAGCAGCTCGAAGCATTAATTGAGATCTCCGGGTTGCCGGAAGGGCGCATCGTTGCAGCAGTAGCCTCAGACGTTATAGTGGGGTATGTCACCTTTCATTATCCGGATGAGCTGGAGCTTTGGTCTCAGGGCGGGATGGACGATCTGATTGAGCTGGGGGCGATTGAAGTAGCTGACGAGTACCGGGGGAGCGGACTGGGCAAGCTGCTGGTGACCAGTGCTTTTGAAGAGGAGCAGCTGGAGAATTGCATCGTGTTCACCACGGAGTATTATTGGCACTGGGACCTGAAGGGGAGCGGTCTTACGGTATGGGAGTACCGCCAGATGATGGAGAAGCTGATGAAGACGGTAGATATGGTGTGGTATGCCACTGATGATCCGGAAATCTGCTCACACCCGGCCAATTGTCTGATGGTCCGCATGGGCCAGGCTGTGCCGCTGTCCTCCCGCGAGACCTTCGACCGGGTTCGCTTCAGACAGCGGTTTATGTATTAGCCTATTAACCGGCTCAGATTCCTTATCCCTCACATAGCCTTAAGCATGTGTTCAAGGATGGCATGCGAATGCTGCGAGGCGGTCACCGTGAACTCACTGTAATTCACATGGGCTGAGCCATCGGCTTTGTCAGACATGGAGCGGACGATTACAAAAGATGTCCCGTTCATATTGCAGACCTGGGCAACCGCTGCCCCCTCCATCTCCGCACAGGCCCCGTCCAGCTCCTCCCGCAGCTTAGCCACTGCCTCCCTGCTGGCAATGAATTGATCCCCGGACAACACAATGCCTGTGACAGACTTCTGATTCAGCTCTCTGCAGGCCTCCTCCGCCAGCTTCACCAGCAGGGGATCTGCCCGAAAGACAGAGATCTCCTGATATGGGATCACTCCTCTGGGATAGCCAAGGGCTGTAACATCCATATCATGCTGAATACACTGTGATGAAATAACAATATCTCCGATATCCAGATCAGGATGCAGCGCACCGGCCACCCCAGTGAACAGCACCTGCTCAACGTCGAAGCTGTCCAGCAGAATCTGTGTCGTGACAGCAGCGTTCACCTTGCCGACACCTGATTTGCAGACTACGGCCTTTTTACCGAACACCGTTCCAGTGTAAAAGGTTATCCCCGCCTTCACCGTCACCTGCTGATTGTCCATCTCTTCAAGCAGCAGCCTGATTTCCTCATCCATTGCGCCAATCAAACCCAGAATCCCGCTCATTTGCTTATCCTCCATTTCTCTTCACGGAAACATAAAAAGCCCCCGAAGGAGCTTCTTAGGAAACCTGTATCTAAGCTGAACCTACAGGCTTTTATTTGTTGACATGATTGACGGACAGACGCAGAATCGTCTCATGCGGCAAAATAACCCGCGGATTCTCGACCGTCTCCTTCTTCATCAGCTTCGTCAGCAATCTCATCGCTACGGCTCCGAGATCGTACATCGGCTGTGCTACAGTTGTAAGCAACGGACGAACCATGGAAGCCATACGGATGTTGTCTACACTGATAATCGAGAAATCATCCGGTACCTTGAGTCCTTCATCCTGAATACTGTGAATAGCGCCAATAGCCATCTCGTCGGTAGCCGCAAAGACAGCTGTCGGCTTCTTCTTAAGACCGAGGAAATACTTCATGGCTTCGACACCGGATTCGTAACGATAGTTACCGATACGGACCAGATCCTCCTGATATTCGATACCTGCCGCTTCCAGCGCCTTCTTATACCCGTGGAACCGTGCATAACCGTTCGCAGGGTCCTGCAGAGTGCCGCTGATCATAGCGATCTCACGGTGTCCGTGGCGGATAAGCGTATTCACGGCATCGAACGCAGCTGTCTCATGGTCGATATCCACGGAAGGATAGGTGCCCTTCTCATCGCGGGTCGCACAGAGAACGATAGGCACTGCGGAAGTCTGGAAAGCCTGAATATGCTCATCCGTAACCGTTCCGCCCATGAAGAGCAATCCGTCCACTTGCTTCTCTAGCAATGTGTTAATTACACGGATCTCCTTCTCCTTGCGCTTATCCGCATTACACAAAATAATATTGTAGTGATACATATTGGCAATATCTTCAATCCCGCGTGCAATTTCCGCAAAAATCGAGTTGGAGATATCAGGGATAACAACCCCTACGGTTGTCGTTTTCTTGCTGGCGAGCCCTCTCGCCACAGCATTCGGACGATAGCCCAAACGCTCAATCGCTTCAAAAACCTTCTTCCGGGTCTGCGGTTTCACGTTGGGGTTATTATTCACAACCCGTGATACCGTAGCCATAGATACGCCTGCTTCTCGAGCTACATCGTAAATGGTTACCGTCAAATTACTCTCTCCATTGCGATAAATTTTATCGTTCGACTAATTAAAATTATGATACGACACTTTGTACAATTGTGCAATGATAACGCTTCATTTTCCTTTCAAAATTTCTTTCAAAGGTTGAAACGCCAGTCCTGGCGCGGGCTTGTACGCCTTCAGCCAATCCTTAGTCCTCCAGCAGCTTCCAGTTGAAAGCACTTTAGATTTCAAGTGGAAACACTTCAGATTTCAAGAATTCTGTAATCTTCCTCTATCGTATCAAAAAGCGCGTGAAAAATCCAACATTCGATGAAAGTTTTTCATTGTTTTTGCAGAAAATTTTTTTAAATGTCAAAAAATGCTCTTTATTTGGCACTTTCTGCCGAATGCGCCGTCAACTGGGAGAGCCGGAGGCCGATTTCTTCCATCCATTTCCTGTCGGACAGATCAGCCGCCGTGCGATAGACATCCAGCAGCAGATCAATCCGCCCCTGAATAGACCTGCGAATCGACTCTTCCAGCTCCGGCAAGCCGCCGGCGAACAAACCTGCAGCAAAGATATCCTTCAGCACACTGGCCCACTCGTTACGGTCCGCAAAGGACAATTGCTGTTGCCCGGACGGGCGCTCCCCGAGTTCCCTGATCAGCAGACCAAGTTCCCGCTTGATGACCGGCAGAGGCTCATAACGGGAGCATTCCCCGCAAGTATATACAGGAACATGAGTGATTTTGATCTTTGCACTATAAATCAGCGTATGCATATGTATGGTCATGACCCCGCCGCAGCCACATGACTTCTTCATTAAGTTATCCTTATACATCTCCCACACCTCAGAATGATCTTTTACAAAACGCATAGTTTTGCCTTTTCTCTACTACGTATTCTACTATTCGACTTTGTTCCTGCGAATCCCTGCAAGTTTGCATATAATGTTTTAATTGGCAATTGACTTAGGAATTACCATATCCAAAGTGACTTCAAGTTTTTCTTTTGTTAGAATGACATAGAAATCAGTTTGTGAATTCCGAAGGGAGTGTAAGGCATGAGACTGGCCGGTAAAAAGGTCATTGCGCTTGTAGACGAAGAATTCGAAGATCTGGAGCTATGGTATCCTGTGTACCGTGTACGTGAAGAAGGGGCCGAAGTTCATCTGGCTGGCCTTACGAAGAACAAGACTTATGTGGGCAAATATGGCGTACCCGCCACCGCAGAATACAGTTGGGACGAGCTGAATGCTGCTGACTATGACGGCATACTGGTTCCCGGAGGCTGGGCCCCCGACAAAATCCGCCGGTACAGCGCAGTGCTGAAGCTGGTGCAGGATTTCCATGCCGCGAAGAAGCCGATTGGCCAGATCTGCCATGCGGGCTGGGTCCTCATCTCTGCCAAAATCCTGGAAGGTGTAACGGTCACCTCCACACCTGGTATCCGCGACGATATGGAGAATGCCGGGGCCATCTGGAAGGACGAGCCTGTGGTAACAGACGGACACATCATCTCCGCCCGCCGTCCGCCGGATCTCCCGCCTTACGGCAAGGCGTTCTGCGACGCGTTGGCGGGGGAATAGTCCAAGAACATTCAAATGCCCTGCTCCCCGTCCTGGCGGTGAGCAGGTTTTTTTTTTCAAATATATACCGTTACTTGCGCAGAATAAGCTCCGCTGAATCTTTGATCAGGTTGGGATAACTAATGACCTTAAAAGTCAAAGGCTGCTGCAACTCCGCTGTTCCCAGTTTGTACGCGAACTGAAACGGTGGAACCTTATCGTTGGCATGACCTGGATCAATGACAGGCACCGAGGAATTATACACAGCCGTATGCAGTTTACCCGCTCCGTCCTTAAATGTCTGATCCAGAATTACATTTACAGTATTGGCAGCGCTATAATTGCCTTGACGTTGATATTCAAGAATCAGGCTGTTGGGGGTAGACGCAGCGGTGATTCGCAGACGCTTATCAGCTCCCTTGATGATTTTTCTCTTGTCCGTATCAATGACCAGCTCCTGTGCAGATTTCTCAAGTCCAATAATTCCGTCAATCTGAATCTTCATGGTACTCTGTGATAACCCGTTGCCAGGGAAGAGGAGATACCTTTTGCCCTCAACATCAAGCGATGCTTTTGAATACAATGCGGTAAAATCATTGCCGCTGCCAATCAGGATATGCGGACTGGCCAGCCTAAAGATATCTATGGAATTCTGTGAACTGAATTCAGTCTCCACATACATTCCTGATGCAGCCAGATAGGCATCCCCGATCGTAATACGCTGTCCAGCCATAGTTAACGTTTTGTTGACAGCAAGGGTTTCTCCCGCGTTTGCAACGGCATTCAGATCAAGCGCCACAGGTACAGATATTTCTGTAACGGTCTCATAATGCAATACCCCCTCTTCTATCTCGCCCGCCGGTTCCGCAGCGAACACAGAAGCTTTCAGCATAATCTGTTCAGGCAGCTTCGTGTAGTTTGTGTTCCATTGCATAATTCGATAACCGCGGTTAATCCGCGTTTTTCTTGTATTTTGTTCTCCGCCGGACATTCGCCCCTGTCCCAATACCCTATCCTTGTTATCCGTTACGGAAAATGTATAATCCAGCGCCTGCTCATTCTTATTCTCCAGTGTATAGAGCAGGATAATCCCCATCCTGTCTGCAGCGAAACCGTCTACCGTCAAGACATAACCATCTTTCTCTGCAGTTGCACCGCTTAGCCGCTTAATAAGCCCTGCCTCGAATGCCGAGATCACGGTAGAGTCACTCCCAGCAATATTACTGTAATCCCCAAGCCATTCCGAATTCAGCGCCGGGACTTGCGCACTCAGAGCAGCGCCTCGCGGTTTCAGAGCCTCGCTTTCCCAAGGGAGAACGAACAGCAGCACAAGTGCCATTACAGCCGCTGTAGCCAGAACATAACGGTTCCTTAGGGGCCGGGCGGTTCTAGCAGAGCGGGTTAACCCGCTGCGAATCGCCGTATTCAGCTTCATTTCAGCGATCTCTTCTGCTTCTGCTGACAGACTCTGATAATACTCCTTCAGCAATTCTTCTTCCGTTCTGACCATTCTATAGTCCCCCTCTTATTCTCATTTTGTCGCGCAGCTGCTTCAGTCCCTTGTTCAGCCAGGTCTTGACCGTTCCTTCCGGCTTGCCCAGCACCGCCGCAATCTCAGTCAGCGTCATGTCCCGGTAATACTTCAGCACAAGAACCTGACGGTATTTCGGCTTGACCCCTTCGAGTGCCCGCTCCATATCCAGCTTACGGTCACTGGTCATCTCCTGCAGTCCGCCGCCCGCCCGATCCGGCACAGGAGCAGCCAGCCGCTTCCTCCGCTTCAGTTCATCCTTGCAGCAGTTGATCAGAATGCGGGTCAGCCACGGTGCAAACCGGTCCCTGTCTTTCAGGCTGTAACGCTTGACCCAGGCTCTGTATGTAGTCTCCTGTACCATTTCAAGCGCCTCCGCTTCGCTCCGTAAGTAGCTGTATGCGATGCTGTAGAGTATTTTTTTCTGTTCCAGCACCCGGCCGATAAACAGCTGTTCCTGTTGACTCAAGAGGCGCACCCGCTCGCCTTCCCACGTATTCTCCATCCCGGAACTCTCTCCCCTTCTTTTTTGACTTCTGTATATACTGACTGTCCGGCAGTCCAAACGGTTTTACTTTTTTTGAAAAGAAGGCCGGGTTATAGGAGCAATCCGCCGTGCAGCGAACGATCCTCCGCCGATCTGTACAGCAAAAAGCCCGGTGTGTCTGGGCTCGCTTGACCCCCACGCCGGACTTTATATTCAATTCAGCCTTTAACATGCGGCCGTTAAGGCTATGATGTCTTTTCTTTGGAATCTCCGCCGCCGCCCAAGGTGAACCCGCTGCGCCCTACATAAGCACTGAGCTGCTCCTCCGTCTCCGTGCTGGTCCGGTTGCGGAAGCACACCTTCGCAATCTCCCTCGCCTCGGAAGCCAGCGTGTTCAGCGTGCGGTGCTTGACCTTCAGCAACGCCTGCGGCGACATGCTCAGCACGCCGATGCCAAGCTCCAGCCAGAGCGGGAGCGAACGCTCGTCCGCTGCCATCTCACCGCATACACTGACGTCGATGCCCACGCTATGTGCCGCATCTACCGTCATGCGGATCATGCGCAGCACGCCCGGATGGTAAGGATGATACATGTGGGCAATCTGCTCATTCATCCGGTCCACTGCGAGTACATACTGCACCAGATCATTCGTGCCGATACTGAAGAAGTCCACTTCCTCCGCCAGCAGATCGGCAATCATTACAGCGGCCGGAACTTCAATCATAATCCCTACCTTCATCTCGCGGTTATACGGAACCCCCCGGCTGTCCAGCTCGTTCTTCACTTCATTCAGCACCGCTTTGGCGGCCTGAACCTCTTCGACAGAGGAGATCATCGGGAACATCATTCGGACATTACCGTAATGGCTGGCCCGCAGAATCGCCGCTATCTGTGTTTTGAACATGTCCTTGCGGTCCAGACTGATCCGGATTGCCCGGTAGCCGAGGAACGGATTCTGCTCCTCCGGCAGCTGGAAGTAATCCAGGTGCTTGTCCCCCCCGATATCAAGCGTACGGATGACAACGGTCTCCTTGCCGACTTTTTCCGCGACCAGCTTGTACACCTCAAATTGCTCATCTTCTGTCGGGAAGGAGCTGCGGTCCATATAGAGGAACTCCGTGCGGAACAGCCCCACTCCCTCGGCCCCATATTTCAGCGCCATGTTCAGCTCCTTCACCGAACTGATATTACCGGCCAGCCGCAGCGATACACCGTCCTTGGTAACTGCCTCGACTGTAGCAAGCAGTTCAAGCTGCTCCCGCTTCCTCTGCTGCTTCGCGCGTCTGGAGGTGAAGTCTCTTAATGTAGATTCATCGGGATGGAGCATCACCGCTCCGGTCTCTCCGTCCAGCACCAGCATGTCCCCGGTCTGGATCGGGGTCAGGATCTTGTTCTCCAGCCCTGCTACCAGCGGAATGCCCAGCGCCCGGGCCATGATGGAGGAGTGCGAGGTTTTGCCGCCCATCATCGTAACGATGCCCAGCACATAAGCCGGATTCAAATGGGCCAGCTGTGAGGGGGACAGTTCCTTAGCCACAAGGATATAGGGCTGGGTATCAGACGGCAGCGTTACCTCGGGCGCACCCAGAAGATGCTTCAGCAGACGGTTGCCGACATCCTTAATGTCCACGGCCCGTTCCTTCATATATTCATCGTCCAGCAGATCGAACATCGCTACAAAGTGGTCTATCGCTTCCTTCACTGCCACCTCGGCCGCTTTATATTGTCGTTCGATAATGCCGCGGATTTCGCTCATGAACACAGGATCATCCAGAATCGCCAGATGGGCATCGAAAATACTCGATTCCTCCGGTCCGACAACCTCCCGGAATTCTTTTTTGATAAACTCGATTTCGTCCTTGGAGGTACGGATCCCTTCATACAGACGTTCAAACTCCTTGGCCAGATCCACCGGGTTCACCTGAGTGTCCGGCAGACTCCATTCCCAGTTCGGCAAAACAAAGGCCTTCCCGATGGCAACACCTGCTGCAGCGCCTATGCCTTGTATCATGCTTCGATCCCTCCAACATTGCTCTCATGTAATACCACGGACATAACGGAAGACTGCCCCTTTTTAACGTTTTTGAATGGAGCATAGCTCCAGGATTTGACCCGGTCAGGATTGGTGATCACCATCGGTGTCGCCAGTGAAGCGGCATGCTCCTTCAAGTAGGCCAGATCAAACCGGACCAGCAGCTGCCCCGGCTCCACACTGTCACCTTCCTGTACAAGCGCCTCGAACGGCCCCTTAAGCTGCGAGGTATCGATCCCTATATGCATCAGCACCTCCAGGCCTTCGGGCGTAGCAATGCCCACTGCGTGCATCGTAGGGTATACGTGCATTACCTTGCCGAATACGGGCGAGACCAGCTCTCCTTTTTCCGGGAAAAAGGCCACTCCATCTCCAACCAGCTTCGCGGCAAAAATATGGTCAGGCACTTCTTCGATCGGCATCATCCGCCCCTGGATGGGCGAGCTGAACAGCACCTGCGGCAGATCGCGCAGCATCAGCTTGTCAATCTCTTCGCGGATCAGCTCTGAATAGGTACCGAACACGACCTGCACATTGCCGCCGCCCAGCTTGATAATGCCTGCGGAGCCAAGTCCCTTAAGCGCCCCTGTATCTATGAAACGGTCGTTATGCACCGTTAATCTCAGCCGGGTTATGCAGGCCTGCACCTGCACAATGTTCTCCTTGCCGCCCAGCGCCTCCAGAATCAGCGGAGCCTGATACGGAATATTCCCCGCCCAGTCCCCAAGCTCAGAGCCTTCTTCACGGCCCGGCGTAGGAATCTGGAACCGGCGGATCGCCCAGCGGAACACGTTATAATAGACAATGCCATAGCCGATCCCGATCGGAATCAGCAGCCAAGCCCGCTGGGACAGATGCATGTTGAGGAAGAAGTCGATGGTCCCCGCCGAATAGGAGAAGCCGTGATGAATTCCGAGCGAGTAGGTCAGCACCATCGCAAGCCCAGACATGACTACATGCAGCGCAAACAAATACGGCGACGCGAACAGGAAGGCGAATTCAATCTGCTCCGACACGCCGGTCAGAAAGCATACCAGGGCTGCACGCAAAAAAGTCTTCTTTATCTTAGGCTTGAGGTCTTCGCGCGCTTCCTGGATGATCGCAAACGCAATAGCCGGCAGGGCGAACATCATAATCGGGAACAGTCCGGCCATGAACACACCCGCTGTAGGATCTCCGGCAAAAAAGCGCGGCAAATCCCCCTGCACCACAGCGCTGCCGTCAGGCGTCGTGAAGGAGCCAAGCTGGAACCAGAATACATTATTGAGGATATGATGCAGGCCGAAGGCCGTCAGCACCCTGTACAGTACCCCGTAGACAAACACTCCATATCCGCCGGTAACCTGCACCACCCTGAAGAGTTCATTCAGCAGCTCCTGCAGGAGCGGTGATACTCCGAGCATGACCCAGGCGAACAGCGCCGAGAATAAGCCCATGAACAGCAAAACAAAACGCGACCCTCCAAAAAACTGGATCGCCTCCGGCAGCTTGATATTCTTAAACCGGTTATGCGCCACACCGGCTACAATTCCAAGGATAATACCAATTAATGTTGCAGGCTGTACAGCCCCGTCTCCCATATTGGAAACAATCCGGTCATAAGTGAACATCCCTGCGAGTGCGGCCAGTCCGGCCGGTCCGGCCTGATTGGACAATCCCCACGCCACACCGACAGCAAACAAATAAGGCATGAAATAGAATATTCCTTGCCCCGCGTACGTCGTCACTTCGGATACCGAAGAAAGTCCCCATGCAGACCATGGCAAGCTGCCCAGACTCAGCAGAATAGCTGCCGCCGGAAGCACCATGGTAGGAAGCATAATGGCTCTGCCCAACTGCTGCAAAGATCCGAGCCAATTCAAGGCGACCCTCTCCTTTCTTTCTATATTGAATGGTAAGCGCTGCAGCAGTTTTTGTCAAAAGAATCCGTGTGAACTAAACCCTACCGGACTAACACTATCCGTCTTAAGAAAACAACGCTGCTGCGCTGCGACTACTGCGACTACTGCGACTACTGCGACTACTGCGACTACTGCGACTACTGCGACTACTGCGACTACTGCGACTACTGCGACTACTGCGACTACTGCGACTACTGCGACTACTGCGACTACTGCGACTACTGCGACTACTGCGACTACTGCGACTACTGCGACTACTGCGACTACTGCGACTACTGCGACTACTGCGACTACTGCGACTACTGCGACTACTGCGACTACTGCGACTACTGCGACTGGATAAGTGTAGTTTGTACAACTATATTTGGCAATACGACTTTACTTTTTACTCTAACTGCATTCTGTACAGCTATTTTGGCCCGATTTTGCTTTAATCGCAATAATAGGCATTTTTAATTGTATGAAGTGCAGTTAACCCTGATAAACACCTTATTTAGCACATTTTAGTTGTACGAACTACACTTATAATCCGTCGCTACCAGATCTTATCGAACGCCCCCTCTTTCATCACCAGATTTGATCTGGCCGCATGGAGCTAACTTCGTAGTATCGAACCCGTTCATTAGATGCTACTGGTTTGATCAAGCCATTATCACTCAAGGTTACCAGTAGTTTACGTGCCGTCCGGAAATTTATTTGCAGATTGTCCGTAACATCCTTAGGCCGAACCGGCCTGCCAAGCTGCCACGCCAGACGCAGGACTTCTTTTTCTTTTGACAACAGGTGCTCCCCGCCTGCCCTGTTCCGGGCCAGATAAGGCGCGAGCGCCAGTTGCAGCAGCATCCGGCATACTTCGGGACGCTGCTGGATATCGTCGAAGGAGAAGTGCAGCAGTCTCCAGCCCATCCCAGTCAAGAAGGTATCCCGGTTAAGCGCATAGCTGAATCTCTCCCGGTCCATATCCTTGATGTGGCTCTGATAACCGTCACATTCGATACCGAAGCGCGCACCATTCAGCGGTAAAAAAGCAAAGTCCAAAAATTGTGACTTCCGGTTCCAGTCATAAACTTCATACTCCGGGTGCAAATGCTCCAGTGACTCGAACAAAGGCCACCATACATTTTGCAAAAACAGCTTCTCCGCATAGTTATGTCCGCGCAGCAGCCTTCCCCGCCGCTCACCGCCCCTATCATTAGTATGCATCTCCAGAAAGTTACCATGTGCCTGTTCAAATTCCATAGAAATCTCCTCCCGCAAAATAAAAAAAGAACGTCCTCCCCATCTGGAAATGGGATAAAGGACGTTCTTCGTCTAAGTAAAGTATAGCAAATCAAACTCAATAAAACTTATTATTCTGCGAATACGGAAATCCTCCAGATAAGACAGCGGGGTCCGCATGATAGCCCGGAGCGCGTGCATCACACATGGAACCGGAAGTCTGCCTAAGGCTGTCCTCGAAGCATTTACTCCCGGCTCCGGCCCTTCATCGTAATGGCTTCCTCCACCTTGATGCAGCGGTCCATGATCGCGATCATGTCATGGGCAGCGGCGATATCCGCAGCCTCCTGACTAATAATACCCTGCTGCAGCCAGAGAACACGCGCGCCGATATCAGCTGCCTCCTGCGCTACAGCTGCACAATATTCGCTGCGGCGGAATACATTCACAATATCCACCGGCTCAGGAATTTCCGCGAGGGTATGGTAGCATTTCTCGCCCAGGATCTCCCCGTCTACCGACGGATTCACCGGAATAATCCGGTAGCCCCGGCTCTGCATAGCGCCGGCTACCATATAAGAGGTGCGGTCTGTTTTGTCGGACAGGCCCACTACGGCAATATTGCCTGCAGCAGCCAGAATGTCTCCAATTTGATCCCTGCTAGGATTCTCAAAGCTCATGTGTATTACCCCTTCCGTTGATTGCGCATCTGGGCACATACCAGATTCAGCTATACCTACATCATACCGCGCATCAGGAAAAGTTCCAAATCCGAACCGTCCGCATGTTCCCGCTATATTGTTCCGTTCACCGTACACAGCCACACCATATGAACAGAATCCGGTCCCCAATAATCCTTAACTACCGCATAGGGCGCTCCGAACTTCTGCAGCCACCTGGTTTGCGCGCGTCTATAGCCGCTGTCCAGGCAGAACTCAGTAATCCCCTGTTGTCTGAGAAATATCATCAGCTCGGCAATCAAAGCTGAAGCAATCCCTTGTCCCTGATAATCCGGCAGAACATATAGACTGCCCAGCTCACCTACAGCATCAAGCTTATTTCCTGTACAGACCCGGATATCCTCTCCGCAAGGGGCATACGAGATGGTGCCGACGACCTTACCGTCCATCTGGGCCACCCAGAAATACGTATCTGAGTTCTGCGGGTTCAGTGAAGCGTTAACCATCCGTATCTTGGACTCGATCTCTTGCTGAATGTCACTGTCCAAGTGACCCAGTCCTTCACCTTCAAAAGCATCCGTAATCGAAAGCCTGTAAAGATCCGTTACAGAGGTAACATCCTCCCGGGTAAGCAGAGCTATGCTTAACTGGCCTGTCTCCGTCACTCCACCCATTCCACATTAGCGCCTAATGAGCGCAAGTGATCGAAATACTGGGGATAAGACTTCGCTACATGATGCGCATCCTTAATCAGCAGCGGCTGGCGGGCACGCAGTCCCACTACAGTAAGTGCCATAATCACACGGTGGTCATAGTGGGCATTGATCGTCACGCCGCCTTCAACCCCCTCCGGTGTGCCATGGACAATAATCTCGTCACGCCGTTCTTCGACCTTCGCACCGGCACGGGTCAGCTCGGCCAGATAATCCGTGATGCGGTCACATTCCTTATAACGCAGATTCTCCACATTATAGAAGCGTGAGGTGCCTTCAGCGAATACGGCCGCTGCCACCATAGCCAGTACAGCATCGGTTGCTGCATCTCCGTCGAATTCTACCGCCTTAAGAACCCCGTTCCCCTGCACATGTACCGTTCCGTTCTCATGGGTGAGCGGCACCTCCATCATCCGCAGCACATCGACAATCGCCCGCTCCCCCTGCTTGCTCTGCTCGGCAAGCCGGTGAATCGTCACATCCGATTTCGTCACCGCTGCGGCGGCAAGCACAGCCGCCGATCCCGGATAATCGCCCTGAACCGTATAGGACTTGGCGGCATAAGCCTGACGGCCCGGCACCTTGAAGGACATGTAATCTTCAGCCGCATGTACAATTATTCCGGCCTGCTCCATGACCTCTAGCGTCTGGCCAATGACCACCTTGGATTTCAGATCATCCAGCACGATGATCTCACTGTCTTCTTCAAGCAGCGGAGTCAGGAACAAGAGTGCGCTGAGATACTGTGAGCTTACGGCACCAGAGACGGTAATCCGCCCCCCCTGCGGCTTACCGCCGCGGATGGTGATCGGCAGCCTTCCTTGATTATGCTCCACCTCAACGCCAAGCTGCCCGAGCGCTTGAATGAGGTCATCATGCGGCCGCTTACCAAGGGAATCCGGGTAGGTATTCACGAACGTAACCTCAGGGCTGAGCGCAGCCACTGCCATCAGGAAACGAAGCACGGCGCCGGCATTCCCGACATTCAGCTCTTTGACATCACGGGGATGGCGCCCGAACCCTTGAACTACAATTTTCTCTTCATCTTCAGTCAGCACAGCGCCGAGATCGGCGATACATCTGCGGATAGCATCGCTGTCCTCGCTGTGTGCGGGATGGTAAATCGTACTGACTCCTTCAGACAGAGCGGCTACCAGCAGATAGCGGGTAGTATAGTTTTTGGATGACAGGGCTCCGAATTCTCCTTGCAGCGTCGGCGTGGGCCTAACAATAACGTCCATAGTATAAGCGCTCCTTCAAATAAAGTGGTCTGTATGTACGGCCCTGTTTGACAGGGTAATCCGCAGTTGTGTTATCATAGCGTGAAGCCAATCCATAAATATTCGGACAGAAAAGAGGGTACTACCATGAATGAGATTCCGCAAATTACACCGCAGGAGCTGCGTAAGCGACTCGCTTCCGGCGAAGAACTTCTACTGATCGACGTCCGTGAAGACGATGAGGTTGCCTTCGGCATGATTCCCGGTGCGCAGCACATCCCGATGGGCCAGATCCCGCAGCAGACGGAGCAGCTTCCGGCTGATACCGAGATCATCTTCATCTGCCGTTCCGGCAGCCGCAGCCAGCGTGTCTGTGAATATCTGCAGCAATTCGGCATTACAGGCTCGAACCTCAGCGGCGGCATGATTGAATGGGATGAAACGGAATAAGCCGCAGCTTACTCCCGAACGCCAACACGCTTAAAAGCTCAGGCGCGGTAATGCATTAAAATATATTCGGAGACCTCGGCCACACTCCGCTCAGTTGTATCGACCGTGCAATGCGCGAAACGGTAAGCCTCCCGGCGCTGCTCCATAATGGAGCGTACCCGTTCTGCGGCATTGCCGGCGAGCAGCGGCCGGTTCTCATCCCCGCTGACCCGGGCAATAACCGCTTCCTCCGTGGCCGTTAGCGCCACAACGAAGCCATGCTCCAGCATAACCTCTGCATTCCCCGGTGCCAGCACGGCACCTCCGCCTGTAGAGATCACTCTGCGTTCACCCTGCAGCATCCTCTTCAGTACAGCCGATTCAATCTCCCGGAAAGCCTGCTCCCCGCCTTGTGCAAAAATATCGGCAATACTCCGGCCTTCGCTCTCGGTAATCACTGCATCCAAATCGACCAGTTCATAGTCAAGCTCCTCGGCCAGAATGGCGCCTACCGTTGATTTCCCCGTAGCCATCATCCCCACGAGGATGATATTTCTATCGTCCATAACTACCTCCAGGCCGCGACATTTGTCATATCATAACACAGGGTGAAAAGTTTGCACAATGGCGGCAAATTTGCAAAAAAACCCGAAAGCCCTCCGCATAAAGCGGAAAGCATCTCGGGTCCCTGTGAGTTAAGCGGAACGGCTGCCTGTTACTCTGCCAGCCAGTTGTGGTGGAATACGCCTTCTTTGTCCACGCGCTTGAAGGTGTGGGCACCGAAATAATCGCGCTGCGCCTGCAGCAGGTTCGCCGGAAGACGTTCTGTACGATAGCTGTCGTAGTAGGCAAGGGCACTGGCGAATCCCGGAACGGGAATACCCAGAGTGACAGCCGAAGCGATAACTTTACGCCATGCCGACTGATAATTATCCATAACATTCTTGAAGAACGGATCGAGCAGCAGGTTCTTCAGCTCGGCATTGTTCTCGTAAGCATCCGTGATGTTCTGCAGGAACCGGGAACGGATAATGCAGCCACCGCGCCAGATCTTAGCCAGCTCGCCGTATTTCAGATCCCAGCCGTATTCGTCAGAAGCTACACGCAGCTGGGCGAAGCCCTGGGCATACGATACAATCTTGCTGGCGAACAATGCTTTGCGTACGTTCTCGATGAATTCTGCCTTGTCGCCGTCAAAGGCTACTGCCGCAGGTCCGCTCAGCACTTTGCTGGCTTCAACGCGTTCTTCCTTCATGGCAGACAGGAAGCGCGAGAAGACGGATTCGGTAATCATGGACAGCGGCACGCCGAGATCCAGCGAGCTTTGGCTTGTCCACTTTCCGGTACCCTTTTGGCCGGCAGCATCAAGGATGACGTCAACCATAGGTTTGCCGGTCTCTTCGTCATACTGTGCGAAGATATCCTTGGTAATCTCGATCAGATAACTGTCCAGCTCGCCGTTGTTCCATTCTGCGAAGGTGCTGTGCAGTTCCTTGGCATCCAGACCCAGGACATCCTTCAGCAGATGGTAGGCTTCGCCGATCAGCTGCATGTCGCCGTACTCAATGCCGTTATGCACCATTTTGACATAGTGTCCTGCACCGTCCGGCCCGATATATGTACAGCAAGGCTCTCCGCCCACATGGGCTGAAATTGCCGTAAGAATAGGTTCAACCAGCTTATACGCGCTTTCTTGACCGCCAGGCATAATGGAAGGGCCCTTCAGTGCGCCTTCTTCACCGCCGGAAACGCCGGTGCCGATGAAGCGGAAGCCTTTGTCTTCAAGCTCTTTGCTGCGGCGTACAGTGTCAGGGAAATAAGCGTTGCCGCCGTCAATAATGATATCGCCCTGATCCAAGAATGGAAGCAGCTGCTCAATTGTAGAGTCTGTCGCCTTACCCGCCTGGACCATGATCAGAATCTTGCGCGGTACTTCCAGCGATTGCACAAACTCTTCAACGGAGAACGTGCCAACCAGGTTTTTACCTTCTGCTTCTGCGACAAGATCATGTGTCTTCTCCGGGGAACGGTTAAACACGGATACGCTGAAGCCTTTGCTCTCGATGTTAAGAGCCAAATTTTTGCCCATTACCGCCAAGCCAATAACGCCGATTTGTTGTTTTGACATCTGGTTCTCCACCCTTTGCACCCTGTATTTTTGTGAAATCCATTTCTCGCAGTATAAGAATACCACCCTTTGTCAGCGACAGCAAAGTTCTGCCTGCGAAAGAGAGATCAATTTCATTGACAAAGTTCGATCTATCAGGGAAATTGCTCACAATGACTATTTTAACGGTTTTGTCCGCAGAAGTGAACCCCCCGGCCTCAAGAATGACAGAATAAAGGACACCCCGCTGCGGGATGCCCCTAATTGAAATATAATAACCCGCTTAGCACATCACCATTCCAGAGCCGCAAGCTCCCTGGTCAATTGCTGCAGCTTGGCCGTGCAATCCATCACCGCTTCGGTGTCGCTGCCGCGCATGGCTTCACTCAGCCGGTCGAGCTGTTCGTCAACCGCAAGCCTGTGGTCACGAATCCGTTCCTCGCCATGGGTGGAGTAGAACAGCTTCGTCAGCTCCTGATCCGACAATAGCGGACCCTTCTGGTACAGTACCCGCTGCTGGTATCCGGAAATCTCCACCAGGCGGATCACTTCACCGAATAAAATATTCTCTATAATGATCTGACGGTCGCGGAAGCGCTTGACTACAGCATGACCTCTCATATCGCCAATCAGCTTCTCCATCCATTCTGCCAGGCGCGCATCACGGATCATATAATCACCCACCAGCTTGAAGCCGTCCTTGATCCGCTGGAAGCGCAGCTTCACAAGCTTGCGGCCGGTGCGCACCGAAATAAGAAAAACGCTCTCGTTCTCACTCCAGTAAAGGGAATAGCCTTCCTTGATCAGATCCTTGATTAAATCCTGGATATGTTGTCTGTCGAACCGCAGCTCCAGATTGCAGTACTCCACTTCGTCGTTTTTGTTCACGGCACTCCCCCCTAACTGCTTGATTTAAGCATCGTCAGCTTTACGGCCTAACTTAAGAGCAGAACAGACTGCCGGACCTCCCCTTGCACCTTGTGATTCTGTGTTCGGCTTACACTTATTTTATACTTTATTTTATGTAGCGGTAACTTGGTTTATTGACTATTTTTACCCGTTTTACACCTTTTCCAAACGCAAACCCTGCTACGGAGCGAATTCCCTGGTCTGTAAGGTCCAAAAAAGCCGCATTCGCCTGGTATTCAGGTTGCCTGCGGCTTACTTTATCCGGACTCCGTGAACTCCGGGTTCACTCCCCGGCCCTTGACGTACTCAGTTCGCTCTGCCGTGCTTCAGCTTCGTCCGGTGGACAATCATGAGATGCAGTCCGAATAACAGAACCATGACTCCTGCACTGGCCAGAAAAGGAGCACTATGGCTAACCGTATCCCATAGCTTGCCTGACAGCACAGGACCTGCCACCATCCCCGAGCCTTGCAGCGTCAGGAAGAGTCCCCAGACGGTTCCTCGTTCTCCCTCCGGCACCTGCTTCGCCAGGAAGGCATTCCATGCCGGAAGAATCAGCGCATAGCTGATCCCGACCATTGCCACAGCCACGAAGGCCAGCGGCAGCCAGCGGACCTGTGAGAAGAATGCCAGGGAGCCGGCTGCGAGGAGAAAGCCGATGTTCAGGAAGATAGATGTACCGATCTTGTCAACCAGCTTCCCCGCAGGAATAAGCGTCACCACCGTAATTCCCCCGCCGGCAATCAGCAGAAGGCTGAACTGGTTGGGGGTGACATGCAGCTCCGACCGGGCGAACAAGGTGACCACCGGCGTCATAAGCCCGATGGCAAAAGCCTGCAGGAACAGGGCCGGGAAGAGCAGCCGGCTTACCTTCAGAGAGGAAGTGACCTGCTGCCAGGTCCGCTTCAGACTCTGCAGGGGGCGCAGCGGCTTACGCGGCACCGGAGGCCCCTCAGCCGTCAGCTCACGGACAACACGCGGCGCATGACCGCCGATCTTTGATGGCAGAAAGAGAGCCACTATGACCACTGCAGCCGCGAAGCCCATCAGCACCAGGAAGACCGTCCGGTAGCCCTGTCCGCCATGGTCCATCATGAAATTAACGATAATGGGTCCCACCCCGGTTCCGGCCAGGGAAGCCATCTCGACCGCCCCCATGGCCGCGCCGCTGCTGCCGCTCCGGGTAGAGCCTGCCAGTTCGGTGATGCCAGTCATCGTACAAGGCCACAGCGGGGAGGTTCCAATCCCCAGAATCAGACAAGCGATGGATAAGGTTACTGCATCCTTGGCATAAATAATCAGTCCTACGGCCACCACAAGGAGCAGCAGTGCCCCTGTCATCGTCCAGCGGTAGCCGATGCGTTCCATCACCCAGCCGAACGGGCTGCGGAACAGGTTATCCCCAAGATACTGCAGCGCAAAGGCGAACCCGACCACCGTTACGGACAGGCCGAGAATATTCTCCATATAGACCGGCAGCAGGGCGACCAGCAGCGATCCTTTGACGAATTCGACCAGAAAAATAATGATCCACATTTCTAAAATGAACGGAGAGGCTAAACTGATATGCATACGTTGCGCTGCTTTGCCAGACATTTCATCACATCCTAGTATTATGTTGATTGATTTGTTATACTGATGACTGCTTGTTCAAGCAGAAGGGACTACTCCGTCCCCAAGGGATGGTACTTCCGCTTCAGCGAGAAATCTAAAACTAATCTTTGCGAAAGGTTGTGACAGCATTAAATGAATCAACAAGCTACTCCCCTCTTCACTGCTCTCAAAAAGCATGCCGCCGGAAATCCAGTTCAATTCCATATTCCGGGACATAAGAAGGGGCTAGGAACCGATGCCGAATTCCGTGAGTTTATCGGCGATAACGCTCTATCCATAGATTTGATCAATATTGCACCGCTTGATGATCTTCATCAGCCCACCGGGGTTATTCTTGAAGCTCAGAAGCTGGCTGCAGAGGCCTTCGGCGCCGATTACACGTATTTCAGTGTACAAGGCACGAGCAATGCCATCATGACTATGATCCTCTCTGTCTGCTCAGAAGGAGATAAAATTATTGTGCCGCGCAATATTCACAAATCTGTGATGTCGGCCATTATTTTCTCCGGAGCCAAGCCTATTTTCGTCTCTCCTGTACAGGATGAGAATCTTGGGATAGACCACGGCATAACCACAAGCTCGCTCGAACGGGCTTTGAGGCGCCATCCGGATGCCAAAGGTGTCCTCGTTATCAATCCGACGTATTTTGGCGTGTGCGCCGACCTGCGTTCGATTGTCGACCTGGCCCACAGTTACGGGGTTCCCGTACTTGTGGACGAGGCACATGGAGTACTGATTCATTTTCATGAGGACTTACCGGTATCGGCTATGCAGGCCGGTGCAGATATGGCAGCAACCAGCGTCCATAAGCTAGGCGGCTCCATGACGCAGAGCTCGGTACTGAATCTCAATGCCAAGACGGGCCTTGTCAACCCACAGCGGGTACAGACCATTCTCAGCATGCTGACCACCACTTCAACTTCATATATTCTGCTTGCCTCTCTGGATACCTCCAGACGTAACCTTGCCCTGAACGGCCATGAGATGGCGGCGAGAACCATCGCCCTGTCCAATTATGCCCGGAATTCGATTAATGAAATCGAGGGACTCTACAGCTTCGGCAAAGAAATTCTCGGAACAGAAGCCACCTTCAATCATGATCCGACCAAGCTGAACATCCATGTCCGCCATCTGGGGATTACCGGTTACGAGACCGAGAACTGGCTCCGTCAGAAGTATAACATCGAAGTAGAACTTAGCGACATGTATAATATTCTTTGCCTGATCACTCCTGGTGATACACAGGAATCGGTAGATAAGCTGCTCGCAGCGCTGCAGGTGCTCTCAGCGATTCATTACAGCAAAGGTGAAATCTATGAGCTTAAGGTTCAGGTGCCGAATATTCCGCAGCTTGCCTTAATCCCGAGAGACGCCTTCTACGCTGACACCCAGCTGGTCCCCTTCCGGGAGTCCGCAGGCTATATTATTGCAGAGTTCATCTATGTCTACCCGCCGGGAATCCCAATTCTTCTCCCTGGTGAAGTTATTACCCAAGATAATATCGACTATATCATTGACCATGTAGAAATCGGACTGCCCGTCAAAGGCCCCGAGGACCGCAGCATTACCAACATCAAGGTTATTGTCGAAGCAGAACCTATCTCCTAAGCCGGCTTGTCCGTAAGACATACGGCAATGCAAAACCCCGATACTGTATTCGTATCGGGGTTTTGCATTGAATGCCTGAAATCTATTCTTGCTGGGCAAGCAGCTCGTTATAAGCTTCTTCAACAGCTTTCCATTCAGCTTCATCTTCAATGTTGTACAGAACCATTTCTTCGTCTTCTTCTTCCATACGAAGGATAATCCCGTCTGCTTCCGGGTTCTCGCGTTCGAGCAGCAGAGCGTATAATTTCTCGGCTACATCAAACGTTTCCACCAGTACCATTTCTACATCTTCGCCCTGCTCGTTCGTCAAGGTCAGCACAAACTCCTCGTGCTCATGGTCGTGATCATGTCCGCAACCGCATGCTTCACCATGTTCATGGCCATGCTCATGTTTGTGATCGCTCATTGTAATACCTCACTTTAATTGAATTATCCTACATTTGGTATCGTAACACGTAAGATAAGTTCAGGTCAATTTGCATAGAGGGCTTAATTCTTGGACGAGGCCGTAACTACCTTTTCTGACACAAGAATGTAATCTCCGTTCTTCGCTGCCTTCACGAAGAAACCTACACTGTATTTGCCCGGTTCCTTGAAATCATAGGTGAATTCCGGTGTAGAGAACCAGAAATCCTCATTCTTGGAGCCGCCTGCATCCTCCAGTATATCCTTTACATTCCCCGAGGGATCGGTGATCGCCACCTTCACGGCAGCAATGCTGTCCTTCAGGCTGTCCACCTGCGTCAGGATCTTCATCTTAAGTTTACCTGTATTGACATTGCCGAACACCGTGTCGCCTTTGAAGAGTACGATATGAACATTCGGCTTGAGGATCGTCACTTTACCCGAGCCGTCCCAGCCAATTACACCTCCTGCCTCTCTGGCCGGGATGTAGGCCTTGCCGTCAATCAGATAGCCGCCATCGGCTATTTCCTTTCCATTGCTCCATACTTTGATCTTCTGGTTCACAGCGTCAGCGAACAAATAGGAGCTTCCCATCATGAAAAACACAACCGCGCACAGAGCAATTTTTCTCCATCTCATTGTAAAGCCCCTCCAAGTAATTCATGCTGTTAATGTATACTGCTAACCCTTCGACAAGTTGCGCAGAATTCAGGGAATTATTTCTTTTTGCAGAAGAAAAGAAAATTGCATCTCTCTGCAACCGGTTTCGGCCCGGAGAAGACTCCCTTCTTCTCCAACATATAGAAAAAGCCGGACAACAGCGTCACATGGACGCCTGTCCGGCCTTTTCTATATGAGTTCTATGCCAGGCTAAAATTGCGGAAGCTGATCCAGGTTGTTCGTAGGATCACCGTCAGCATCCCCGCGGATATACATTTCTCCGTCTCTTCCCTTGAATACGTTGACCCCTTCAATGCTTCCGGACTGAACCTCCTGAAGTGCCTGCTGGTAATCCAGTACACGCCCGGAAGAGGTCTGGAACTCGGTCAAATCCCCGTCACCATTGCGCTTGGCGGCAACAAAACGTTCTCGTTCTTGATTCATCACTTAGAATCTACTCCTTCGCACTTGAATTAGCCATCAATCAGGCTCACTTCTAGCTTGTCCACCGCATCGAAAGAGTATGTAACCTTGGCAGAATTACAGAATCTTTTGCATTCTCACATGCAGAATCCCCGCATCATAGAACGGCTCCTTGGAGATCACTTCATACCCCAGCTTGCTGTAAAAGGCTTCTGCGTGGCACTGGGCATCCAGGACTGATCCCTGGAGACCAAGCTCTCTTGCCCGTTCTTCCATAGCCAGCAGCAGAATACGCCCGTATCCTTTGGAGCGGTGCTCCTGACGAACGGCTATCCGCTGCATTTTGGCGGTTTCCGCTTTGTAATAGATCATCCGTCCGGCAGCAGCCGCCTGCCCGCCCTCCATGAGCAGGAAATGAAACACCTCATCACTGATCACATCATGTTCATCTATTTCTTCTGCTTCCGGCACCTTCTGCTCTTCCACAAATACCTGCTTGCGGATCGCAAGCGCCAGTCGAAGCTGCTCCTCTGTAGTTACATGAATAATTTCCACTGCCATCCCCCTGGCTCCTCTCTATAGGTCCAATCAATATGAAGCATTATACAGAATTATTAATATCCTGTATATAGGATCTAGAGCTTCAGAGCAGGGTTGATGGACAGGGAACGGCTAAAGGCCTCACGGAGTGTCATAGACCTCCTCGGGAATCGAACGGTCGTACACATCCTGCATCACCGGTGAAGTCAGGCCATCCCGTGATTGCAGGCTCCCGTCCAGCTCATTCATCCTGTGAACCCCCGTGTGTTCGGGAACCTCCTTGCCTGCCGTACATCCGGCCGTCCCTATAATGAGACATGCCCCAATCCACAGGAGAGTTACTCTTGCCTTGCGCATTGCTCAACCTCCTTCTCCTTCTCAGCTCTTTACAGCTTTGACGAATCGGGAGGTTCATAAACGAATCCTTACAGATTTACATTCCCCACCACATGAACAAGGTACATCATGCCCCCCAGAAAGCCTGCCAGTACTAAATAAGCAGCCCCATATCTCCAGCGGACGGCCGCAGGCACCTCATAATACTTATCATTGTCATACACCGTGAAACTGATCTCACACTGCATCTTCAAATGAAGCCTGGCTTCCACATACACCTGGTCCAACTGCACTATTCTGACTTTTCCAATCAGAGACTGCACCGGCATAGTCGTAGTTCCGTAGTAATCCAGATTATCCCAGCGTACCCCGACAAATTGCTGGCGGTTCAAATCACTGTAGGTGGTATATGGCAGCTCCCGCTTATGCTCAGGCCCGGGAATGAGATAGCCTTGCTCCTGCAGATCCTCAATGGGGATCAGGAAGCTTTTTAACACGGTATGCATCTGCTGCTTCGTACGCCGGCTGATATATTTCTTATACATATCGTAGGCGAACATCACCCAGATGATGGAGAACAGGATAGACTTCAGATAAATAATTACAGCCAGGCCGCCAATGAGCCCTACCAGCCACAACCAGCGTGTTACAGCTGTGGCAATTCGCCCCCCGTCCAGCGGATGGATCGGCAGCAGGTTAATCAAGTTCAGGAAGAACCCCACGTATGCCAGTGAATATAAAAAGGGGCTATGATAATAATAAGCTGCTCCGAATACTACAGCCGCTCCGATGCTCCCGAGTATAGGGCCGCCAAACGCTACATAAGCTTCCTGTCTGGCATCCAGCGGCTGCTGCTTCATCGTGATGAGTGCACCCATAAACGGAATAAACAGCGGCGCGCTCACCGGCAGTCCAATCCGCTTGGCAGCAATCACATGACCGATCTCATGAACGAATAATAAGGCAACGAAGCCCACCGCAAATTCCCATGGCGAGATCAGGGCATAAGCCCAGATGGATACCATCATGGAGATCAGCGGACCTGCTATCTTCCCCAGCTTGAGCAGAGATATAATGGCTTTGCCTTTAAGCAGCAGCAATACTGCCCCGCTGCCCAGCCATCCCCATGCACCCGAGTTTTTCTTTTCCTGCTTTTGTTCAGGCAATAGTCCCCATTCCCTTCATCTCTCTGTCTCACAACTTTCAGGCGGGCGGGCCGCTATTCCTTCTGCTTCCCGTTTTCCGTTTTCCCTCTTCCCCTACTGTCGCATACGGCTATGGTATTTTGCAAATTTGTTTACGGTATTGACATTGCCCTGCACCTGCATATATGATATCCAGTAATTAGGATAACCACAATAGCTATGAAGAGAAAGAGTACCTTGGCCATTCTTACACAGAGAGCTCCGGACGCTGAAAAGGAGCAAAGAAAACCCTCGGGAACATGGTCTCAGAGCTGCGCATCGAAGCCCGGATGAACGGGACGTAGGCTGCGCCGGAACCCGCATCCGTTACCATGCTAGGGTATACCCGCTGACTTCTGCGGACGTACCTGAAAAGGTGGATGCCGCAAGGCATTGATGAATTTGGGTGGTAACACGTGAGCACAGGCTCTCGTCCCTTTAGGGGATGAGTGCCTTTTTTGTGTCCAAAAAAACTTCAGGAGGACGACGACATGACAAATATTTTTATCGGAGGGGCTTGGCCGTATGCCAACGGCTCCCTGCATCTGGGCAGACTTGCCAGTATTCTCCCGGGAGATATTCTGGCCCGCTATCACCGCGCCAAAGGCGACACTGTGCTGTATGTATCGGGAAGCGACTGCCATGGCACTCCCGTTGCTGTGCAGGCGGCGCAGGAAGGCATATCACCTGGTGAATTCGCCAGCCGGTATCATCAGGAGTTCGCAGAAAACTTCCGCACACTCGGCTTCACCTATGATTTGTACACCCGGACAGATCAGCCGCATCATCACCGCACAGTGCAGGAGCTGTTCCTTAAGCTGCTGGATAACGGTTACCTGTACCAGAAATCCACACTCCAGTGCTATTGTGAGCACGACCGGCGTTACTTGCCGGACCGTTACGTGAAGGGAATCTGCCCGGTCTGCGGACAGCAGGCCCGGGGGGATCAGTGCGACTATTGCTCGACGATTCTCGACCCCGTTGATCTGCTGGAGCGCACTTGCGCCCTCTGCGGGTCCACGCCTGTGCTGCGTCCCACCCTGCATTACTATTTATCTCTGTCCAGCTTCCAGAATGCACTCACAGAATACGCTGAATCTGCGCAGGGCTGGAGAGATAATGCTGTACGGCTAACCCGCAGATATCTGCAGGAAGGGCTGCAGGACCGTGCTGCCACACGTGACCTAGACTGGGGCGTGGATGTGCCGGCAGACGGCTTCACCGACAAGAAAATCTATGTATGGATCGAAGCAGTCAGCGGCTACCTGTCTGCCAGCAAGCAGTGGGCAGCGGAGACCGGTAACCGCTGGGAAGATTTCTGGCTGGATTCATCCGGGCCAAATCACCAGGAACAACCGCCTATCACAGCTTACTATGTCCATGGGAAGGACAATATTCCTTTTCACAGCCTGATCTGGCCGGCGCTGCTGCTGGGCGCTGAGAATCTGCATCTGCCGGACCGTCTCTTCTCTTCTGAATATTTGACCCTGGAAGGGCAGAAATTCTCCACCAGCCGCAACTGGGCAGTCTGGCTGCCGGATATTCTCAGCCGGTATGAGCCGGATTCGATCCGTTATTTCCTGATTGCGAACGGTCCTGAGAAGCGGGATGCCGACTTCTCCTGGAGAGAGTTCATCTACAGTCATAACAGTGAGCTGCTGGGCGCCTTCGGCAATTTCGTCAACCGCAGTCTGGCATTCATCAACAAGTCCTGGGACGGTGAGGTACCCTCAGGGACACTGGATGCGGCATGGGGTAACAGCATTAAGAACCTGTATAAGGAGGCCGGGACCCTGATTGAAGCCGGACGATTCAAGGAAGCGCTGGAATGTATCTTCACGCAGATTCGTCAGGCCAACAAATATTTCGATCAGCAGCAGCCGTGGCTGCAGATTAAGCATGACCCGGCGGCTGGCGGCAACACGCTGTATACCTGTGTGCAGATCATCGCCAATCTGTCTAACCTGCTGAACCCGTTCCTCCCCTTCTCCTGTGAGAAGATCAGAGGATTCCTGTCCTTGGAGCAACCGGCATGGCAGCCGGTATCCGTTGCCGCGCACCAGCCGGTGCAGGGACTTGTATTGTTATTTGAGCGGATTGATGTGCAGCGGATTGAGGAAGAGACGGCGCGGCTTAATCACTCGCATGGTGGCGGTGCTGGTGGTACGGGATAACAACGAAGAGATTATATTAGTTGCCATGACACGGATTACGTCCGGCCCCTATTATATAGAAGAAGTATCCGGCAAAACGGAATCCAGGAAGCCTCTGCTCCAACCGATAATCACCCCGTGCGGGGTCACATTGGTTTTGATACAAGAGCTTCATTGACTTTAGCAAACAGTGTGGGGTAGATTCCCGGATACGTTACCGCCTCCGGCAGCTCTCTGAAGCTTCTTCGCTCCTCCATTTCATATTGGGGCAGGGGTCCAAACTTCTCTACTGCTGCAAAATACAACATCCCGAAGCTCTCAGGAGTTGCTTCACTGCCGACCGAATAGATGCACACAGGGTGCAGCTTGTATTCCTCCGCGCCCGTCTCTTCATACAGCTCCCTAACGGCAGCTTCACCCGGAGTCTCACCTGCTTCAATATGCCCGCCGGCAAATTCCCAGGTGGACCGCTCGCGGTGCCGCACCAGCACCCAGTCCTCCCCTTGTCTGATGACAATCACAACATACTTGAGGTTAATCTCCGGGCGCTTAGCTTCATGCAAAGTTACTATCATTTTAGCAAAACTCCTTCTTGTCATTATGTATAATGGACGGAGTGAGATTTTTTTCCAGAACACAGCTATTATGTATTATAAGATCGTTTCTGAAAGAACCGCAAGTGAAATCAAGCAGCAATAGCTCTATTTATTTATAGTACATATAGAGTGATTGAAACGGGGTGAACTGACGAATGTACGAGTGGCCGAAACAAATTCAAATCATCGTTGATGAAATTGACAGATGTATTAAGAATTATAATGATGAAGCCCTGACACTGCGCTATCTTTCCCATACGCTGGGTTATTCCGAATTTTATACAACCAGGAAGTTCAAAGAAATATCGGGTATGCCATTCAGGGATTATCTGCGGCACAGAAAATTAGCCTTTGCACTAAAAGAAGTCCGGGATAGTGAAAAAAGCCTTATAGATATCGCTTTTAATTACGGATTTTCCTCTCATGAAGCTTTTACCAGAGCCTTTAAGGGAACCTATGCTGTAACTCCAAGTGATTTCCGGAAAAATCCGAAGCCAGTCGTTCTTCGTACGAAATTAAACCCTTTCGACCGCTACTTTTTAGGATTGGGAGAGATTGGGATGATCAAATCTACAGAGGATGTAAAAATTTATTTTGTAACCATTCCCGCTCACAAATTTGTGCACATTAAAAACTATGAGAGTAACGGGTATTGGGACTTTTGGCAAAAGCAAAATCTCATTCCGGGACAGGACTACGAAACCATCTGCGGCTTACTCGATAGCATCAAGGGCAAACTAGATGACGATGGCGGAAGCGAACCTAACGGAGCCGGAGGCCAGGTTATGGCGTACATGAATGACCCGGACGGCAGACTCTGCGATTGGGGGATTCCGCGCACAGAGTGTTATGGGGTACGGTTACCTTTGGAATATGACGGCCAAGTCCCCCCGCAGATGCTTATGATTGATGTTCCCGAAGACGAATACATTGTATTTGAACATGGGCCTTTCGATTATGAGCAGGAGAACCGCAGCGTGGAGGACAAGATTGAACGGGTAATGGCAACCTTTGATTTTTCAGACACCGGTTACTGCTTCGACACTTCTCCCGGACGAATCATTTACTTCTATTTCAATCCGGAACGGCATTTCAAGTATATCAGACCTGTGCGGAAGTAGAGACCAATCCAAATGGGAGGTGCTGACGATGAACGAACCTGTGTTGAAGAAGGCCATGAATACGCTAGAGTTTTTGAGTCAGAATGATGAAGCCCGCAGGCAGTATGAAGCGCGTCAACGCTATCTGCATGATGAAGCCTCGATGTATGAAGCAGCTAAGGTGGCGGAAGCTAAAGGACGTACTGAGGGGGAGGCTCGGGGTGAGGCTAAGGGTAAGGCTAAAGCGCGAAAAGAAATGGCTTATAAGTTACTTGCTCTAGGTATAGAGTCATCAGTTATTGCCGAGGCGTCAGGTTTGTCCTTAGAAGAGATTGAGAAGTTACGATCATTGCAGTAAAAACGAAGCCGGTCATTATGATCGGCTTCGTTTCATTATGATGATTTTCACACTTCAAAATCATCTAAAAACCTATTTTTGGTGGAGAAGCGGACACTCTTTTACTAGAGCGAGATGTACTACCACAAACAACAAGGTAACGATTACAGCCAATTGAAGAAATGTGTGACGATCAATATATTGAACTACTCCTGTCTGCCGAATGGCCGCCATCATAATGTGTTTCGCCTTCGGGAAGATCACACCGGAATTCCATTGAACATTGATCTGGAGATTCATGTGATGGAATTAACCAAGCTGGGAGGTGTTGACCATGAATGAACCGATGTTGAAAAAGGCAATGGATACACTGGAATTTTTGAGTCAGGAAGCCGCTACACGTATGGAATATGATGCCCGGATGAAGCATTTGCGCACTTCTCTGCATAAAAAGCAAAAAAGCCTTGAATATCAAGGCTTTTTCCGTATAGGACGGATGGGGTTCGAACCCATGACCCCTACCCTGTCAAGATAGAAAGGATAGGAAATGTGATTCGGCCTTACTCCGACAACGTTTATAATTAATCGACCATCAAATTTAAGAACTCGATAGTGTTATTATATGGTGGTCTATTCTGAAAGTAAAGTGGTTTGTCCAAAAAAGGAAGATAGTGGTCTAATAAAGTGATTTTATTGCAATACGCTGCCATATGAATATTGAAGGATCACTATTAAGCGTACACTTTAATTGTACGTAATATAGACGTGCATACTTCACACACTTCAAGGTAATTGTTGATGCCGTAGTGGCAGTGATTTGCATATTTACAGTATTATATGGAGTAACCAGGTCATCTTCATACAGCCCCCATGTGACAGGTTCTGAACCGTTTGTAATTAATGTGGTTCCATCGTAGATATTAGCCGTCATAGTTTTTGAGCGAGTTTCTTTTATTTCGGAGATGGGAGAGGTATCCGAAGTCAATACAATTGTTTTGGACACTGGAACATCTTCAACCGCTAGAATAACAGTATCTGTGATACGCCCATTCGTAGCATTGGCAATTGTAACAGTAACACTACCCACTGAATGGCTTGTCACAAGCCCTGTAGCGTTCACAGTTGCGATTGCAGTATTAGAGGATGTAAATGTTACAGGTGCATTGCTTGTGCTTGTATAGACTAACTGTAGCGTAGAACCGAGAACTACAGAAGTTGGCTCTGTCGTAATATCAACTGGACATGCAAGGCCGCCAGCGATTCCATTAGCAACATCATCTGTACTGCTGTTAATCAGATCCTTCTCACAGGACAAATTTGCAATTCCCTTTTGGCTAAATGTATCTATCCCTGTAATCTTAAACATCTGACCATCGACAAAGAATCTGTTACCGATTTCTAGCCCCAAATCCTTATAATAATTGTTAGTAAAAACATTGATACTGCCATCTGCTACAGTTATTACCTTCCCCGATGTTACCCCTAAATCTCCAACAGTAATAAAGCAATCCACATGAATAAAACGACATGAGGAATTGACAATTATAGTTTGCGGTAATCTCCGTATAATCCCTTTGAATTTGTTGTAACGTTCGGTGTTTATTTCACTGATGAGCATATATTTATTGCCTTCATAAACAATGGTATCGCCACGATGAATAGGAGACAGGGAAGTAATCTTCTTATCATCATAACCACTATTAAGATTCGTGTTGGTAATGACTACTCTTGTAGGCGTTGCAGATTGGTTTATGTAGACATCCGTACCAATTTGACTCTGGATGAATTCAAAATCGGCTGTATCGGAGATATTGAATAAATCAAACATTTGATCACTCCTTTCATTAAGAGTTGAATAACATGAACGTTGAACTATTGCTATTTGTATCATCTGTAACAGCCATCATGCGTATTTTGCGTTCTAACTGGTCAATACGATTCTGAAGCGAATCAGCAAAATCAGAAATAGTGATATCGTCAGATTTGTATGTCTTCATCAGAGAGGGATTATTAGCAATACTGTTCAAGACAGATAGGGCTGCTGAATAAATATTACGTTTATCGACATTAGAGGATGGAGAATATTCCGTTTCAGGATCAATTACTCCTTCTTCAGCAAGGTACACGGACAATTCAGCAGAGGATAAAGTGATACCCTGTGTTTCAAGTTGAAAGCGTTCGGTGAATTTCATTTTGTTTGCTCCTTTTAAGTAAATTGGGTAAAGAAAAAAACCTACCCGAAGGTAGGCCGCGCTAATCCACAAGATATTAAATAGTTACAGAATCTGTATAATCTTTTATCTTATTTTCATCCAGATTAGGTAAAAGTATCTTAAACTGATTATAAGCCTTTGATATTTCAGAGGATAACTCATTAGTCTTTTTGTTAAACTCTAACAAACTGCCAGTGGGTGAATCAGCCTGATCTGTATATTGAGTATATAGTCCATAAAGTTCAACTAGAAAATCATATGCCTTTTGATATTTGACAGGAGGACTATTTAAGCCTTGCATTAGTTTATCAACTTCATCTGTATTCTTTTTTATGGCATCTAGAATGTCATGTTGTTCAAATGCTTCCTTTTGATAAACTATAGCCTCGTTAAAATCATACGCACGTTTTCCATTAACCTCAATACCATAGTCTGCTTCAATTGCACGATTCCAAACATCGGAATAAGTACTACAAACTTCTTCAGAAATTAAAGAAAATCCCATCATTTTTAGAACTGCCGTTGATAGATCTTCTTGATATTTTGTTTCTGCTGCTTCAATTCTTGCCTCTTCTTTTTTCTGTTGGTCAGTGTAATACCAATATCCACCGCCTGAACCTAGAATTAAAATCAAGACGATCATAGGGATAAATATTTTCTTTTTCGATTTTTTGGGTTTATCCATCACTACCATATCAGATAAGGTTGTGCTTGTAGCAGCAACTTCATTATTAAAATCTTCAGAGATTGTACTCTCTAAATGAATCTTCGAACCGCATTTATTGCAGAACATACTTTCTTCTGGCAATTCTTGACCGCAGTTAGGACAATTGTGCATTATTTTTTCTCCTTAATATGTAGTTGATTCAAGATCTTAACTTATCACTATTTTCCTGCTTCCCATTTATGTCCACATTTCAAACAAGATACCATTACAACTTTACTGCCAAGTACTCCCCCTAACAAGCCTGCTGGTCCAATAAGTAAGCCGCCAACTGCTGCCTTACCTAAACTAAATCCTTTGTTTCCTGCAGTTATTTGGGTTGATTTACACTTCGGGCATTTGATTAAGTCGTCATCAATCTCTTCTATGTTGTTTAAATTAATTGATTCTCGCTTAGGCTTAATAATGTTGGATGATGTTCCACATGAACAATAGATGGGCTGAGAGACCCTAATGCCTATACTTTTGGCTTCTTCGCACATGTTTTTTGGAATCTTCAACTTTTTATTGCAATGTTCACATTCTCCAATAATATGCATTCCAACTTCGTGTGAAAATATCAAAATTCTTCCCCCCCCAACAATACATTTTACCTAAATTCTACCACCATCAGTTCTAGTAGGTCTATAGAATTAGGAAATTATATGGATAGTGGTCTTAAGGCGCTAATAAGTCTGAATTTTTTTGGGTGTGTGTACAACGCCCTGCTAGCGGACTATTTTCCAATTTAGGGGTATCGTAACCAGTTTAAAGCTTTCCACGACACTGTGAATCATACAAATAGTACAAATAATCCGTATTTCCCCTGAAAACTCAAAAAATCGACTCAAAAACAGGCAAAAGTAGACCACTAACTACACTAGGTAGTGGTCTACAGTATACCGACAAAAATTATTAACAAAAATTGGTATTATAAACTCAAAAATTTTAGTTATTTTCGCATCTAAAAATTCGCGCACCCACTACTATTTATTAATAGGCTGGCTATGAATATTGAACACATGTTAATGTGTGCGCGAAATAGCATATCCCTTTTGATTCAATGTATATATGTATTAACCATTGTTTAATAATTATAATTTATAGAATATTATGTATATCTATTCTTCATTGCTCATGCTCCGAATTCTCTCCATTTCCCCTTGAACATCGGTCACATAAGGATTGCGCTCCACAATGCTTTCCAGACTCATACCGCCGATATCTTTTAACACCTGAAGATTATCGACAATCTCTTTATCATTGCTTGGTCTTGCAAATTGGAACACAATGCCTAAAGTATCAAATCCCTCATCAGTGAATGTGCTGCCTTTGTATTCAAGCAACTTTCTAAGCTTATCAAATCGTTGCTCCATACCTTCACGCAAAAACTTGCTATTCAAAGCACCTTTCATATCAGCAAGGGAGAAGAGGAGGCGAATAGAAACCTCGCTCAAATTGCTTACATCCGTCTTACTCATGCTTACGGCTGGAACGTTCGCTATATCTAACAGAGCGCTTGTCAGAGTCTTATATAACGTTTCAAATGCTTGATGATCAAACTCATTATTAGCAAAGAAGAAGTCCGCATTATCATCAAGTACAATACCTCCACCAATAATATCTTTAGGTAACCCGTCACCCTTGAGTTGCTGACCCTTGAGGACTGGGATACCTGAAATATGGTGATAATAACCGTCCACAGCCTTACTGAGCAAGTCTTCCATGTTATCCAAGATAGGTAGTATATCTAACAGGTCAGAGCGTCCAAGATTACCGATCTCACACTGATTATGATATAGCACAGGCAGTCCAGCAGGGCTGTGATAGCTTCTAATCAATCTTATTGTTCCGCCTTCATCGGTATATTGCTCGACTCTATCTGGATGATACACATTGTAGTAGCTCACATTATCTACACAATAATGCTCAATCAATGCGGTGTACTCATTATGATGATCAAAGACAGGATAACAATCAGCAGGATCGAGCAGTTTAGATTTAATTTGCTTGTCATTGTCTAAATAAATGTACTCTGCCACATATCCATATTTGGTCATCTTATCAAGGATATCATAATCAATCTGATTGTATTTTCCTCTTTTGTAAACTCGCTTAAATGCGTCTGTAACGTTTTTATCTCCAGTCAGTGTAATTGGATTAGCCATGACATAACCAACGCTAAAATTAAGAATTGTTTTTGCATACTGGAGAATGATTTTACGGGGTTCATATACTTGACCGTTGTAGTTATAACTCGGTTTCTTCAGAATGTTATGCTTTCCGCTTAAGTACTCCTTAATATTAAGGACGTCATTAATCCTCTGTTGATTTGAAACTGTGTTAACTTCCTCGACAAACCATTGATTTTCATTTTCGTACAATTAAGCCACCTCAACATAATATTTATTTGCTTTTATTGCCTGAATCGCGAGCATAAAGGATATGACCAAATCATCATGATTGGATCGAGTTTTGTTCTCCATTTTGTTGTCCTTCTCAATGAATGTCTGCATCTGCTTCAGGGTTTCCTTACAGTCAATCTGTACTAATTGACACTCGAACATTTCCTTAGCATCGGTGACAGCCTTATTCTTGGTTACGCTATTACTACTCCAGCCTAATTGAAGCCTAGATTTACCTTTATCAAAATGCCGATGCTTGAACAAATTGAGATACGGGTTATCGCCCTCGCGCAGTCTCTCAAGAATTGATGTCCCAAATCCATTCCGCTCAATCACTATGAACGCATAATTAAAAAACAGCCCGATCTCTCGGACTATTTCAGCGAATTTATATACAGGGACATCATTTCTATAAAATGAAGCATATTGCTGTCCATCTCCATCAAATATACTGATTGTAGAGAAATCATTGCCGCTTCCTGATGCTACGTCTACTCCAGCGAACATCCTCTGTTTCGGCTTAGACAATCGGAAGATATCTAATCCTTTTCCGATATATTGCTTCAGAATATCGGGGACATGCTCAAGTTCTTCTTTTGGCATTGGAGGGAGGACGTAATTTATTGCTTCTGCAATAAGCGTTTGATCAAATACAGATTGTCCGGTATTGATAAATGCCTGTATGTCTGTAGCTGGATACTCCTGATAGAACTGGTTTTTATCCTTGTCTTGTAGTATGTATTCTTTCCACATAAGCATGTTCAAGCTGCAACCAGATTCATGAAGCTGCCTCTGCTCCAACGTTAAATTCTTTGCGCTTAACCGTTGTCCTTTGGTGGACGCTTTGTACCATTTCACAGCTTCTTGGATATCATAGGAGAACTGTTTCTCATAGGCGGAAGCATAAAAGGGGAAGAAGAACGCTTTATACTTACTCGACCCCTTATTAGCGCGATCATAGAGCTTCTGAAAATCGTTAAATCCATTTGCTGTAGACTCAAGGACGATTTTGCTGCGTTCTGTCTTCTGTAGTGCTGGTTCCAAAGAGAGTAGAATGCCGTTTAGGTCATCATAGAAGGCAGCTTCAGACAATAAGACGTACATCAGATTCATTCCTCGTCCCAAATCTTTGTTTCCTGTTGTCGTGCTGCGAATAGTACTCCCGTTACTAAATACCAGTTCATCCCGATTATCACGCACAACAGAGGGGAAGACATCATACTTTGCTCTCGGCAGATGTAGATTCATCCGTTTAAGTTTGGCAAATAGATCCTTTGCTGAATCGCCTTTGTATGACACGATCAGATAGTTAGTATTGGGATTATTTACAGCCATCCACAAACAGTAAGCCAAACTTGCCGTTGTAAAACCTAGCTGGCGTGGCTTGAGAATCAAGTTATACTTACCAGCATTATCAATGTAATATTGTTGCTGATCATTTAACATAAATGAAACAAGCTCTCCATCATTGTCAATGATTTTTATGAAGTTTTTGGAGAATAATTCAAACGTGCTCATTATTTTATTGATTTTCTGAGATTTTGTTAATGTAACTGCCATTTAAACTGTCCTTTCTGAATTTAAAACAACGCAAAAAAGAGTAGCAATAAATGCCACTCACAATTCTAAATCATCGTCTTCCGTTTCCTCATCTTTATTGAACTGCATTGCTGCATCCTTGGCATAAATTTTAATGTCTTTGCCAATTTGCAGGAGCAGCTTAATACTCTTCTCATCGCCTTCTTTGGCCTTTACGGCTAACGAATCATATATTTGCTCTAGATCCCCATCAAAGCGAGTGTTAAGCAATATAGCAACCAGATTTCTATACTCTTCTGAGCGTTCCCATCTAATATATGTATTGAGAGTAGAAAGACCAACCGTTTGCAAAAACTCAGATTCAGATTTTGGAGCCTTTGTCTGATCAAAGGAAAGATTATGTTTCCATAAAAAGTATAATTTCTTTTTTGGTGGGATATTTTTTAGCGCTTCATAAATGTTATTCAAATTTGATTTGTTCCTTCCCATACACCAGTTTTAGATTCCATACACTACTTTGGTGTATATTGAAAAAAGTAGTGTATGAGTTTCGAACAAGAAAAGTTATATGTATCAAGGGTTTTCGGCTGTTACTGTACCATGCATACACTCATACACCCATTTCTATAGATTTTACTTAACTGTATACACAATCTATAATTATCAATTTTAAAATTTTCTCAGAAAATCATTAAAAGTAGTGTATGGTTGTATGAGGTGCAAAAAAGCTATATGTATCAAGGGTTTTTCCATACACTACTTTTTTAAAAGGGTGTATGAGTAGTGTATGATATGAAAAGTAGTGTATGAGTTTCAAAATGGAGAACGTGGAAATTCACTATCCTCCGACCATCTAATACCTTCCCAATGTTCAGGCTGCTTGTATTTCCGTCCTTTTTTTAACGCTAGTCGCTGACTGAATTTAATTGTGCTAACAGGTCTTAGACCACTATCCTCACACCATTGCCGATATGCCCTGTAAACATCTTTTGTGTAGAGAGAGTGTCCATCTGCTATTACACAATTGGCTTCCAAAAAGCCAGCTACAGAATCAGCGTTGATTCGATATTGATTGATAGCCTTCGTAATACTTTCTCCAGTTGTAAATTTCTTGTTTTGATGAAGCCTATGTATTCCTTGGATCGCCAAATTCAATAAAGTTGAAAGAGCATTATCTGTAGTCAATTTTCCTAACAAGTTAATATCTCTATTTTCATCCGTGAATTTATTACAGAAATCGAATATTAGCCAGCGGCGAAAGTAGCCATCTGACATATCTGGAGTCACAACCATGTGATTTGAGGAGAAGAGTAGTTTGGTTGAAGCTCTAAATGACTTAGGGTCTTTGTTTTTGCGTTCTATTGTAATAGCTTCATTGGAAGTAATTGCCTTAAACGCTCCAGTATCCTCAATGGGCTTTTGCGGTAGGTCTGAGAATGCATTTAAGAGTTTACCCTCTAACCCTGCAACTCTGAATCTATGGTCAAGGTCTTGAAGAGATATATTGGATACATTTTCCTTGCCGATTAAGGAAGAGATCAAATCTATAGCAACTGACTTACCGTTAGAACCAACTCCAGTAAACATAAAGGCCTTTTCCATATGTAAATCGTTAGTCAATATATATCCTATCATTTCATAAAAAGCGTTATGTGAATCTTCGGGTAGGACACTTGCAACAAAATTATGTATTAAGGGATTATTTGCTTTTGGATTATATGTAACAGGCAATTGATATGTACTCAAGTACTGAGGAGAATGAGGGAGTAGCTTGCCAGTAAGAGGTTCAAGCATTCCATTCTTAACATTAATCCAATTAGAGGGGGGGTTCATCGCCTGGCCTTCTAGTAGTTGCCTCTGATTTTGAGCGTAATATAGTGATTCGCTTATGTAGTTCCGTCTACTGCTTGAGCCAATTAATTCTTGACCAATAGCTCGGTAATAGGCCTCGCCATCGGGTTTATAATAACCATCTGGATGGTAACGCCAAAGAATTTGCCCATCATAGACAAAATTGAACCTTGCAATCATGTCCTCGCTATGCTTGGCATGCTGAAATTTCTTGTCAATGAAGTATAAAGGCATTAGCTGGGTTTCAATTTGGTTTTCATTCTTCTTAGAAAGAATTTCAGTTTTAGTATTCCCCTTTAGTTTGTCGAGTTTCTTCTGTAGCTCTGAGGCAGTTTTACTCAAACTTAGCACCGCCAATCAAGCGAAACAACTCATCCTGTCGTTTTTTAATCTCTGTCATTGTGTCCTGCTGTAATATTGTAAGCTCTTTTAGCTCTGCAATAAGCTGACGCTCTCTCGGAAGAGCTTGATAAAATGGATTGTCAGGTTCCACTATTGTGTGATTGTTAGCCCAGTTTTCAAAAGAATCATCCAAGAAGGGCACAGTATAGTCATCTTCACTCCACAAAAAATCTTCAATCCAGCGTTCACCATTCCAATATTCTTTATCGCTATTGGAGTTTTTTCGAAAATCCCCAACTTTGTATTTATTTCCATATCCATCATATGTAATTTCTCCAAGCTCATATTTCATTCTAAATTAATTTCCCCTTTATGATCTCTATTTATAGTTGCCAGCGGTTAAGGCTATATTTTTTGTTTCGCTGTTCATCTTGCCATGCATGGATAATATTTGCTGCTTCTGCTTTGTAGCGCCAATATTGTTGATTGTTATGTTTGCCAACACCTTCATCATAAGGATCAAAACCTTGATTATGTAATTCAATCTTCAAGTTCGAATCGGTTATGTAATAAAACCCATCACTATAATCAATTGTCAAAGTTAAATTCAACTCCATTAAAGTAGATTTTCCCGATGGCTTTTATTTCAATGTCGCCACCTGATTTTAGTTTGATAAAGGAACCATTATCATGTCCAATAACTAAATCTCCAGTTTCCGTAGAAAGTTCAATACCCTCGTCTTTTAAGAGCAATCGACGTTCCTGGGCGTAATTACTGTTTCTGTAAATGGTATCATATGAACCATTTGGTTTACTTAGTTCTGCAACACCGCTGATATTTTTACCTGATGTAGATACGATAACTCCATCGCCCTCACCGTGTTTAACGGCTTCTAGATACCGCTTACGCAGTGCGCGGCTATCCTTAATGGTTGTTTTTCCATGTAGACACTCAATACCATCCGAATAAACAAATGTCATTTCTCCACCACAGTTTTCTGCGGCTGCTTTCTCAAAAGCTTCAATATACAGCTTTGTGATATTATACTCACCATCAACATTTTTATAGGTTGTATAGGCTTCTTTTAAATAAGGGTTGATAATGTTTGCACCTTTTCCAATTCCCCAAACGTAAGGCATCTCATTAGGCTCAGGCTTGTATATTTGAGGCTCAAAGTCAAATTCACTATCATAATAATGGATTTCCCAGTCACCATTTTCTCCATTGAAGGGAATAACAAATTGCAGTAGATACTTCATTTTTTTAATATCAGGAGAAAGTTTGGTAATATGCTTGTTATAGGATTTTTTAAGAGCCTTAATAATACTTTGTGGAGACAATTGCTCCACTGGTTGTGACATAATATCTTTTGCAGCATCTTCCGCCATAGACATAACGCCTGAACAATAAAACCAAACCTTTCCATGATGATAAAGCTTTGTTGCATTGTCGTTACTCCAGAAAGTCTCACCGTTAACAATTTCACACACACGACTATCTGCGGCAAAAGCGATTTTATCATTTTCTAAAATTGTTGCAATGAATACGGACATTTTTTATCTCCCCTGATTTTAATTTTAATTGTTATTAATGAAATTTTTATATCTTCTAATCAAGACATGATCCCAATCAAAAGCTCCATTTTCAAATCTCGAAACATAAGCTGCACTGATTTTCATAGCGTTGGCAACCTCCTTGGCTTTAATATTTTTTCGGATACGAAGGATTTTCCATTCCATCCGTTCGTCCTTATTCATATGTATGCTCCTTTCTAAATGTTAGAGAAGGGGAATAATATCCCCTTCGGTTATGTAGTAGATTGAATTTAGATCGTAAGTTGAGCCAGAGCCTTTTTCGAAGCCACTTTCAAAGTAGCTTCTGCAAGTACCATTCCTGAAACAGCATCGCCTGTTTTGGCTAATGCTTCGAACTGCGGTTCACGAAGATATGCGATTTTCAAAAAACTCGGCTCAAAAACTGTAAGCTTATCGGGGGAGGCATGACGAGACAAAATCAAATTCAAGTTACCATAATTTGTTCGAATGGTATCAACGATAATACCAAACACATTTTGTTGCGCTATGTATGAATACTTATCTTTGTATAGCTCATCAATCTGTTCTTTCAGATCGGCATTCACCAGGCCGAAATATTCACCACTTGGCAAACCAGCATCCCACAGCTTTTTAACAACAGCCTTTACATCTGCTTCTGAAATTGTAGGAGTGGAAGCAGTAACAATATTGGATGGGTCAACCCAAGATTCTAATCCTTGCATTCGGCGAATGAAAGGAGTTGTGCTTCCATCATTACGGGCTGAACGAGTTATGGCACGTTCGAGATTCGTTTTCAGTTCCGTTAGGCGGTCAGTTACTTCTTGGGATAGGGTGGTTGACTTCATAGCCATAGCAGTACCTGAGACCTCCGCCCCTTTTTGGAACAGCTCCAATGCATTGTTAAGCTCTGCTCTGCCTGTTTGATATGTTTGAACATCTTTATTGCCTTCAATTGTGCTGATATCTTCATCAAGAGACAGCGAACGCTCTCTCCACGTATGAATGGTAGAGGAAGCTTTTTCAGTCAATCCTCGATTGAGTAGAAGCGATGTCAATGGCGTATCAGTAGGGGCGATTGATACGATTTCCTTAGAGAGGCTAATAGCCTCGTGTTGCGTAAAATAGTTATTAGATTTAATCAATTTTCATTCTCCTTAATTAATTGAATAGCTTTGACAACTTGACATCAATTGCTTCAGTAATATTGCCTGATTTTAGAGCTTGTTCATACTTGTCCGTTTGTTTATGATTGCTAGGGATATAGCTATTATTGAGTTTTCGGGCTTCAAGAATCTTGGCCAGTTGTGCTACCTTGTCTTTCAGTTCTTCGGAATTGGATACATTCAAAAGCTCTACGAAATCTTCCAACTTGTTAGCCTTGAGCTCAATTGTGAATTCCTTTTTAAATAATTCTTGTTCACGTTGTTCTAGTGCTTTCTCTGCATCGGACTTGTCAACAGGTTTGAACTGAAGCAATTGATCACGTTCAGCAGTTAGTGGAATCAAGACATCTGTCTCCCAACTTGCTTTGGCATCTGTAAGCATTTGATCAATATGTGCTTGAATCTCAGGGGTGATCTCCATTTCATTTTCTCCTTTCTTTGTTTAAGTTGTTAAATCCCGTATAAAAGGGTATCGGCGTTTTTAAACACCGACGAGGGGAAAAGGGGATTTAAAATTAAATGAATAAAACATTATTGAACTGGTTAGAAGTTTTACCTTCCATATGGTATGGTGAGCAAACTCTAAAAGCCGACATGTTTTCTGAAATGCGTAGCGATTTTTTTTGAAATGCTTCTTTTAAGCGTCCGATTCATCTTTTCAGTGTCCAGATTTAAGTATTGTGAGTTCTTTTTGCAGAGAGACGAATTATATAAAAATGATTCTAAAATATCCCTATGTGATGGATTTCCAAATTCAACATTCTGAGTATTTGCCTCAAACTCCTTAAGAATCGTATAGAGAGGGCTGTCTGTTAAGTATCTGTATTTAGTCCAAAGTGTATGATAATTTAGAATTAGAGCATGAATATGTAAGGGATTAGTATAATCTAAGATATCTAAAATTGTATCTACACAGACATTCAAACTCTCATCATCGTTAGCTCTGTTTTTATTCGGACTGTGGTTGACAGTTCTAGGCTCATACATTAATGTATATTTGTATTGCAATTCGTTCGCTATTTTGTAGACTTCCCGCTGCTGTTTGCTTCCTCTTGGCAAAGATGCGGCAATTAAACGAATCTGTTTCGTCTCATCGTACAGTTCCCGCTGTTCAATGAGCATATCTAGGTAAGGCGTTTTTTCTTCGTTTACTTCCTCCCATGATGGAGCCAGAGGATGACGTTTGCTCTTTTTTTGTTTAATGTAGCAATAATCCACTCTTTGAGAACCAGTTTCGGACTTTGGTTTTACGTAATCATCTATACTCCAATCAGGGCTATCTAAATCAGATAGACCAACTATGTCTTCATAGGAAGAAACTAATTTGTTGTATTGCTTGCAGCGATACTCTGTTTCGTCCTCCCCTATAACTTTTACCAAATATGTAGTGATTTCATGTAAGGCGTATGTATAACCATTCTGTTTATGACCCCAGAGATTCAGCCCTTCTCCTTGAGCAGGTATCTTACCGCTACCCTTCACTAAAAATTGATACAGGTAATTCGTTATGTAATCAGTGAAAAATTCATCTACAAGGCTATCATCATATGTAGTACTAATTTTGCTATTAGCTGGTTTAAGGCTCCCGAACGTTGTATAAGGGTCGAAAATCAATTTTACAATTTGCAGTCGTTCTTCTTTTGTCTTCATATCCTTTTGGGCATAATACTGTAAAAATTCTCTAATTACCTGATGGACATAGTAGAGGGGAACAGTTTTATGTTTAGATTTTAGTTCAGAATTTTTATTTAGAACCTTTTTGCCTGTATACTGATCTATAATTGATTTAGTAGTGTGACGATCAATTAGTGTTTGGTTTTTACGCCGTACATCATCTGGAATAATATCGATTTCGTTAATAGGGACGTTTTCCCATTGCCGTTCTCGATTTTCGTCAGGTCGGAGAGAGCGAGAAGGAATATATTTAGTATTGAGATATTGCCATTGTTTGGTCTTGATATCCCAGCGGTATTTTGTTTTTTGCAATATTATGATAATCTCCTTTAAATTTAAAATATTTTTTTCGTTTTAGTTTTTTCATCTTTGCTTACCTGCCATTTCCGCGCTAAAATGCGCTTCTTTTAGGTCTTATCTTATTTTGCCTTTGAGGTAATGTTTGAAAAATTTAAGAGAAGAGGGGATTTTAATTCCCCTCAATTAAGTAAATTAGAAACTTGTTAAATTTATGTAATCTCCGCAGTTAGAGCATGTAAATCTAAGTTCATTAAGTGATTTATCCGTACTCACCATATCTATAATTTGATCTTCAAGAATTTCAGCAATTGTGCTGTTATCTTCAGTTTCAGCCAAGGTACTAACCACCGTATCATCAAGATAAACCGTTTGATCAATTTCAATATCGGTATCTACTCTAAACTTCCCATGAGATTGGTTTGAAAAATAGGCGTGATTTCCAACAGTTGTTGGATTAAGTTCTAAATGGTTTCCGCAATTACAAATAATATTAAGTTTCAAATTAAATTGCTCCTTATGTTTTAGTTTTGCTTTTAGTAAAGTCCTTGCTTTACTTTTTAACACATGGTAAGATATAAAACGTAGATAGTAAACAATTGGATTTATGTGCTATTTAGCGAAAATAAAATCAATAATACCACCTCCTTTCGTAATTATTATTATTGATAGAGTTACTGAAAAAATGCAAACTATATCATTTTTAAACATACTACGCTGACTAATAAAAGTCTAGCGTTATTTATTTTTTACATCCTCTTGGTACATTCTAATTCAAAGGGAGTCAACTCGTAAAGATGAAGACAAATTAATTTACAATCATCCTAGATGACTTCCCCGATAGTTACAATAAGTAAAACTATTGATACATGATACAGTTACATACCAAATCAAAAGCGTATAGGGGTACACCAGCATCATCAATTACATACTCACACTGGCCATAAGGGTCGTTTTCATTATGATAGATAATGTATTCCTTCCCTACAGACAGGGATAAACCAAATGGATTTTCAGTAATCAAAGCGTATTGAGCTTTTTCAGCAAAGTTTGTAATTTCCATAATTTCCTCCTCAGAATTCATCTATAAAATCATATTTCTTGAGTATACTTCCAAACTCCCTATACATTTCTTTTTGTTCTTCTTTTGGCTTTAGGTCTGGATCTGAACCAAAGCCAAAACCCTTATCATAAGGCTGCAGATAATAGAACATCAGTTTTAATAGCTGGAATTGTTTCGAATCTCTGCTGTCCTGTAGAATATCTAAAAACCTTTGAAGCAATTTTTCATTTAGATGAAATTCTCCTCCTTCATCAAATATTAAACTTTCATATTCCTCAAGTAATTCTTGTCTTTCGCGTTGAGTTCTTAAATGACTAATGATTCCTTCATGAAGTCGTAGTACGTGTGAGGCTGTGAACTTATTCCCCTCATTATCGCTATCATCATACTCCACCACTTCATGTTCATCCGTCTCTTCATAAAATATTTCCTGTATTAATAATTTTTCAGATGACCGTAGTTCTTTCCCGAATAATTCACTTGAAATATTGGGGAATATGCGAATTAGTTGATCCAATCTTTTCGGTGGAATGTTGCGTTTTTCACGAAGCCAAGCATTAATGTTTTGTGGTGAGGTGTTTATCCTTTGAGCAAGTTCTTTATACTCCATGCCATAGGTTTCACATATAAACTGTAATCCAATTGCCAAGATAACCATCCTTTGTTTTATAATAAAACAACTTGTGTATTCAATATACAACAGACAAACTCAAAAAGCAATAACTTTGTTTTATTATAAAACAAGAGGGTGGAACTCGCTTTTTTATAATTGGTTATCAATATTTTAAGGATATCCAAATTTTAAGGATATCCAAAATTCACTCCCAATTAGAATGGAAATGAGTTCCGGCTTCTATTGCGCCCCTGGAGCAATCATCAGGCGAATTAAACGTACATAAGAACTTCCATAAAGTAATACTTAGGGTTAGCTTGTTTAAGCTCGTAAAGTCGCTTTAGGCTTGCTCCAGATTCTTTAAATTGGAGCATTGCGCCATAATTGATTGGTTGTAAAAAGAGACGTTCGAGAGCTTTTTGTGGTTCCATAAGTTCCAATTGCTCAAGATCCTCATATTCATAGTGATAAGCACCAATTTCCTGAGCAAGATGAATCATCGCTATGCCAAAACGTTTACCATGATATGTGTATCCATCAAGCCAACGGGAAATGAATTCCTGACGATCCTCCTGTGTTAGGAGAAAATGTTTAAGATACTCAATTACAATGATTGCTGATTTTTTAGTGTCCGTCATACCCATAATGTACTCAATTGTAATTTCCTTGGCTGGCTTAAATGTAGTTGTCATTTTTAATTCTCTCCCTATAAGTTATTTGCTTAACAAAGCATATTACTAAAAAAAGTAAATTTACAGTCTTGATATAAATATGGAGATATGTTGCTGTGTCGAATGATGTCGCTATTTTCAACTATTTATATATCAATGGAGTTTAATGGATTGTATTTCTCATTTTGTTCAGCCAGAGCCGTTCCCCAAAGAGCAAAATACCGAAGGGTCATAGAAACATTGGTATGTCTGAGGATTTTTTGCACAGTTCCGATATCACAACCTGAAACAATCATGCGGTGGGCTGCTGTATGTCTGAATGTATGAGCAGATAATCTCACATTTTTGAAGTTCATGATTGCTTTAAGATGTTTGAATACCATTTTTAAAGCATTATCAGTAAGTTGCTTTCCGTCTCTGTCTGTAAAAACATACTCAGGGAGAGAAGGGAAGTACTTTTCCGTAAACATCCGGTATTCAACAAATTCACGCTTTAATTTGTCCGTCATTGGAATGCTGCTGGCAACTTTCTTTTTGCCATTAACAGTGATGATTTGATTTGTAAGATCAACATCTGACCACCTCAAATTTACAGTTTCGCCTAAACGACAGGCAGAACCGATTAGGAAGATGATTAGAAAGTAGTCACGATAGGAGTAGAGGGATTTATCACGGAATTTCAATTTCTGATAAAACCGAAGCATCTGCTTGAGTTGTTCGTCTGTAAAAACTTCAATTTTCACGTTCTCTTTTGCAAAGGTAATTCGTTTTGTAGGATTAGTTTTAGGGGTGAAGAGTTCCATTTCAGATTCAAAGTAATTAAAAAATATCTTGAGGATATGCAACTTGGTGTTTATAGTCGTGGGATTATTACCTTTTTCCTTAGCAGCAAGGAGATATTGCTTAACGAGGGATGCTGTACAGTCTTCGACATTAATAATTTCATTATTGATACAGTACTCATGAAACTTTCCCATTTCAGCCATATAAGCGGCAAGGGTACGATCAGATACATTGCGATATTCGCGGTCAGATTTAAACTCAGATAATGCAAACTTCATTAACATGCGAAAAGCCACCACCTTAAAGGAATTGTGTCCTTAAAGATGATGGCTTTTTCAGTTATAAACGTGTCACAGTGTGACCACTAATTATAGATAAGGGAAGAATATGCTTCAAACCCTTGCTACAATTGAACATATAGGACGGATGGGGTTCGAACCCATGACCCCTACCCTGTCAAGATAGTGCTCTCCCGCTGAGCTACCGTCCTGCAACGAGATTTATAATACCACAGGAGGTCAGGGTATGGCAAGAGTTTATTTATACATGATCGCCATTTGCCTATCTGTTAATAGAATGGTTTGTGCAATTCCGTCACTATCAAACAACATTGAAATCAAATAGATTTTTGTGCTGTCCTCAAAATTCTTTGCCCATTCCGCTTCTTTTATATACTGCTTGCTGTCTGTATCGTATGCATAATCCAAGTTTTTCTCCAGATCCGCCAGATATTGATCTCCATATTTTTTCTTGAAATCATCTTTGGACATTCCTATTTTCATCCCTTGAGCCGTTTCATATACATCTTTCGATTCTTCGGTCAAATAAATCCCCGCCACTTTATCCTCCCGGTACATAATCTTGACTCCATCGCTATAAGTGAATGTATGGCCAATTTTCATATCTTCGCCTGTACCCAGCACCTTCTCCGCATCCGCACGACTCATTCCGTATTGAACCACCACTTTATCATCGTTTGACTTGTGTATAGCCAGATCCTTCACGGTGAGTCCATCCTTTGAAGATCCACAAGCAGTCAATAACAACACAAACAATATGCTTAATATACTTTTCCTCATGTCAGGCCTCCTAGATGATTTACCTAAAGCTTACCATGAGAAGAAATACAAAAAAAGTCTTTCAACCGTTCCGGGGGTCAGTTTTAATGGGTTGAACAAAAAAATAGAGCTACCACTGAGGCAGCTCGACTAATTTAATTTCTGTTTCAGAGGTCTTCACATTTTTGAGAATTTGTTTATAACCCTTTTCTGAGAGAAAACACTTTTGTTCGACTCCTCTGTGGTCTTCCCCGAAATATGCAATATGAAATGTTTTATCCAACTGGATAATATTAGAAACCTGAATTAACGTGTTTCTATCCGCTAGAACGAAATTAAATCCTGAACTGGCCAGGGTATTGAACCAATATTTCAGCGTACCTACTGTGTAAAAGGTTTGATCGTACGTATGGACGATTATCCTATAGATCGTTCGTTCAAATTCCATATAGGTTATTTTTGCAATATCGAGTGAGAATACACCAGTGTTTCCCTCTGTGTCTCTAGTAACAGATATAGTGCTCAAAGGGATCAACTCCAATGTTATTTGAGTAACTCTTCAGGGACTTCCGGTTGGTTAATGTACAATACACTGGCAGTAACCAGCACAAGAATAGCAGCCAGGGCGGATAAACCAGAAGCAAGCTTGTAGACGGCTTTACGTTGCCAGTATTTCATCATAAGCTCTTCACCTCCCTTCTTGCGATCAGCAGGCTTATGGATTGGGCCAACAAGCTGGCCGCAATGACTGGTGAGCCTATCAGAAGGTTTGCAGCTACAAGCAGGGCAGCGATGATTTTCAACTTAGGCCAGTGCCGCTGAGGAATCCGGGTCTGACGTTCAATTCCAATCGGTGCCCGCCATAGAACCACCAATAGACTAATCCCGTTCATAAGCAGAACATATTCGGAGCTTACCTCCACATAGGACAAGAGTGTGAATAACGTTGCCGTAAAAAAAACACATGCCATCCCGGACTTAAGGTGCGCTCCACCGGATACCTGACGTAATAATGCAAAGGAAATTAGAATCTGCAGGGCTTCCCCCGTCCGATCCGTCAGAAGCGATACCACCAGGGTAAGACCAATAATGAATACCACATTAAGTACTACGCTTATGGAGAATTTCAAGACGGCATAGGACGCCGGATGGTCCGGAACGATATTTTTGATGCCGACTGCAAGCTTACCGGACATGAGTTCAAGCATCTTCCTTCTCCTTTCGGGTGGAGTAGTATAGAAGAAATGCAGACATAACCAGGAAGATCAGCGCATTTAGCAGAATCTCATTATAGTAGAGCAGGACGGATATCCCTATCACGAAGGCAAAAATCAACACCGACAGAAGGATGTCCTCTAATTTAAACCGCAGTTTATCCAGATCGAACGTGAAGCCCTTCCCTTTGCGATAAGAATAACCGAAGACTACAAACACTACGGCCGCAGTCATTAGCTGAAGAAAATATCCATTCCCTACCCCATCTATGTTCGATATCGAGCCAAACACCAACAGGACGATAATTGTCTGGATTACAGCAAAAATGACGTAGCCGGAAATGGTCGCGATGATGGACAGAATCAGAGGCATCCGGACCACAGCAGTAAAAAACATAATAAAAATCAGGATTAAAACGAGAGGCGCTACATTCGACATCCCCAGTTCATTTCTTAACAGATAGCTCTGCAGATTGTTCAGCAAGATAACGAATAAGGCCTGCCATATGTACCATCTCCACTTAAACCGGTAGAGCGACATTATCAGATAATACAAAGCTAGCGTTTCTATCGTTGAAAATAACATAAATCCTACAGGTTCCCATGACAAACCAATTACACCGCCTGACTATTATTCGTTCACAAGCTTAATTATATATCTGCCTACGCCTTACCGTATACTACTTTTTTACAATATTCGACACGTTTTTTAACTGTGTAAAATTCGAGTTCACCGCATACCGCGCCTTCCTCCGCCATGGTCTAGCACATAACCTTCCAGCCAGCATTCTATATAGAGAGCCTTAAGAGAAAGGGGTAGATTGGCATGGCTACTCGTCAGCCGGATCTGGTATTGATTAATTGGAGCCGCAACCCGCTGATTCCCGGATCAGCGCGCAGAATTACCGCCAGCCGGGTTATTGGAAATGCTGAGCCCTGTGTGCGCAGCTTGAGAACCAATGGATTGCTTAGTACAGCCTTGGCTTGTCTGCAAGATCACGACATCGGTTTCAAAATTGTGTACCGCAAAAAAACCTCAAGCATCAGCGGATATTTGTTACTCCAGCGGAATTAAGGGGGTAAATATCTAGAGGACATCCGTTGAGATCTGGATAGATCTTCAACGGATGTTCGTCATTATACGGGGATGCTGCTGTTCAATTTATAATTCCGACCAGCTTACAGTCAGTTCCACGACACCCTCCTGGGATGCCAGCGGGCCACCAATAATCGACCAGCTCTGCTTGTTGTCCTTGGTCGTGCCCTGGATAATCAGATTCTTGGGATCAACCGTCTTCGCGGACTCACTCCCCAGCTTGGAGGCCAGGTAATCATCATAGAGCTTCGTTACCGACTCCATACTTTCGGTGGTTGTAAAAATCAGCATTGCTGTCTTCCGTCCCTCAGTCTCCTCCGAGCGGGACAGTCCGATCTTCACATCCTTCGGCATCGGGAAATCCTCCGGCAGATATTTCGGAAGCTCCGTGGAACCTGCGGCTGTGTCGTTACCTCCGGTTGACGGCTCAGGCGTCTGCTCCGGCTCTGTCGTTGGTGCAGGTGTCTGCTCCGGCTCCGCTGAAGGTGCTGGCGTCTGCACCGATTCGGCTGACGGCGCAACGGTCTGCATGGATTCGGTTGACGGTGTATCGGCTGCGTTACCGCAGGCACTCAGAGCCAACATGGACAAGATTAAGGACAATGTCATGATTATTTTTTTCGTATACATTTACTCACTCCTCTTAAGATCACTAAGCCCTTGGCTTACCCGATAATACCCCATATGCCATTCTTATAAACAGACGTCCCCATCGACAAAAAGCTACCCGGAAGGCTGGAGCTTTCCGGGTAGTTGGTAGAATTCCTTATAATTGCGTAGAGTTATTTATAATATGAAGTCGTAAGTGGAACAAAGACCGTTGTCCCGTCCTTCACATCCCCGTTTACATACAGCTTGCTGACTCCGGCAATGTCCACTTCTATAGTTGTGAGGCCATCAGCCGTGGTAACGGTTTGCTTCTTCAGTACGGTGTTGGTATCACTGTCCTGTACAGCGAAATCTTTAATATCTCCACCGATCGCTGCCACCTGGAGATAGAGCTTCTGGTATTTTTTATTCGGGTAGAGCATGAATGAAGTGCCGCGGTCACCGCTGGCGTTATCGAAGAAGACGTCCTTGTAGTCCTTGTCTTTGTAGACGGTTTTGCCAGGGTCCTTCGTGTGATACATGTCGTCGAAACCGGCAGCAATAGACACACCCGCCGTCTGCTCTCCTAGACTTATAGTGTTGGAGGCGGCATCGAATTTGACTGTAACCCCGAGAAGATCGGATACGGAACGGACTGGCAGATAAGTTGTGTCCTTGTAGGAGATCGGAGCAATCACTGCACCGCTGCCGTTCTTGAGCTGCACAGGCTGGCCATCCACCTTGAATTTGATTCCCGGATTCAGATACGCTTTGATCTCCTGCAGGTTAGCTCCGGCATACACCCCCGTGCCCATCCCTCCAAGTACGGCAAAAGCAGTCAGTGCAGCAGTCATCTTCTTTTTCATTCGATCAAACTCCTCTCCCAATATAACAAATTTTAATAATCCTTGTTGAGAGTATAAACAATCCTTCCTTCAGATGCAACATTGCCGCGGTAGTCCGCTACAAGTGGAAACGGCTTTGCCGTCCTTTTAAAGGACGGTACCGTTTCAGCGAGAAATAGAAGGATAAGTTATCGTGTGCAACCTATAAATTCTTATATTTTCACAAAAACCCCGCCATTCCGGCAAGGGATCTTAATACAATCTGATGTATAACCGCAGGTTTAGAGTTCATCCCTCCGGTGATACGATTCATGACGTTCGCGGATCTCCAGATTCTTGGCATGATTGTACAGATCCAGTGCAATAATCCCCCTGCGTGCAAGCTTGACCACCAGAACAAATAAATAAATCCCAAGCCCCAGACAAGCCAGCCAGAGTACAAATGCAAATATGCTGAACCCTCCGGCAAGCAAGGACCCCAATCCTATTGTCGACATTTCTCAGCGCTCCTCTCCTGATGAAACAGAATATTTAACCTGATCATAAAGGGTTTGGAACATTTTGTATATGTAATGGAATATTCTATTAAAATTCAACGTAAAATATTCCATTTTTGATATAATAGCCAGGTATGAATACGAAATTGGGGGAAATTACTGATGTACACAAAATTAACAACAATCACTTTGGCCCTTGCTCTCTTGACCTTACCGGTTGCATTAACCGGTTGCGGCGAGTCTGCCGAGGTTGCGCCAGAGGCAACTGCAACTCCTGCTGCGACTGCCACTCCTACTCCTGCGCCGCAGCTTGAGAATTTCTCTGTGAAGGATAAGACGCTGGAATATCTCACGAGCTTTGGCACCAATTCCTGGAATAATGAGAACTCCAAAGATATCGCTGAGAAAATACGCATGAAGGCCAGAGAAGATAAGGAGAATACATTTACTTATCTGGAGATTGCCGATTCTATCGAAAAAGGCGATGTCCAAAATGTTAAGAAGCTTTTCACAAAAATAGGAGGAGTTCTGCCTGCGTCAGTCGCCGGCCGCTATCCAGATCCCACACCTGAACCTGATCCGACAGAAGCGCCGGAGATTACAACATTTGCCGATGCAGATCAGGAATTAGGAGCTAGAGCGCTTAATCTAGCCAGAAATTATCTGGAAAAGGACCTTTCCCAAGAAATTAGAGACGAAGCTTTAGCGGTTATTCTCAAAAGCCTGGAGTTTATAGTCAAGGAGAATCAAAGCAAATTCAAGGAAATGGCCATTGCGATACAAAAGGATGATGAGGCTACTGTCGAGAAGCTCTACGGTGAACTGTTGCCGTTATACCAAGGCAAATCTGATTCAGCTGCGGCAACGGCTGCGCCTGAGCCTGCGGCGGCCAAGGACGATATCCTTCATCTCAAAGGAAAAAGCGATCAGGCAACTGACTTCTTCAATCTAAAGAGCGGTATTGCCATTGTGGAAGCAACCGATGCCGGGGACTCGAATTTCGTTATTTACCTGTACAATGAAGCAGGAGATTCCAAGGAAATGCTGGTGAATGAAATTGGACCTTACAAGGGAAAATCCTTAGTGGTCATTCCGGAAGACGGGAAATACATGCTAAAGGTAGAATCAGATGGCTCCTGGAAGGCTGATATCACTCAGACCATACCTGATAACATTAAGAGCGCTCCAGTCAAATTATCCGGCAAGGGTAACGATGTTGTCTTCGCCAAGCTGCAAAGCAAGCTGACCCGGTTCACATCCAAGCATGTGGGAAAATCCAATTTTGCTGTCAAAGTGAATGACAGCCTCCTGCTGGTCAATGAAGTGGGTAACTATTCCGGCTCAACGGCCGAAGCCATAGATTCAGAAGGAACCTATGTCTTTGCCGTTGAAGCAGACGGACAATGGAGCATTAACATTGAATAAGCTTCTATAACCATACAAAGATTGCTATTCCATCGCGGAATAGCAATCTTTTCTTTTGACGGCTTATCGCCTGTTCTTATATTAGTTGCTTAAATTATAAAAGGTCACTTTCACCTGAATAGGAGCCGTTGTATCCGTTGCATTCAGATAGAGCAGCGCATTTCCGGCACTGCCGTCCCAATAGCTGAAATACAGATCCTGAACAGCACTGGCACCACTCATAGTGCCCATTTGGATCTGGCCGCGGTTGCTCATGTTGAAATAATAAGCTCCCGTCACTTTACCCGTACCCGATTGCTTTTCCACAACGGCTTTAATCGTTTTGGCGTAAGCTGTACAGAGCGAATATGTGGTTTGTCCCGGCTGCAGAGTCAGGGTTACTGGCGAATTAAACCCAGGGGCCAGAGAAAGGGCATGCGCAGAAGGAGCGGAGACCCATAAGAAACTTGCTGCGAAGAGAAACACGATCAACGTTTTTAATTGTCGCATGTATCAATATCCTCCTTAATTCTTCGGGTATAGGGGAATCGGTCTGAACGAAACGCACAGCACTCGCTTGGCGAAGTCCGGCTGAGCAGAGCAGCAGACTATTTGCACTTCACACTATCCGGCAAATTGGAGTCTATACGCAAGTCTCCTTCCCTCTCAAAATGGTTTTATGAGCATTTTTAATATATCAGGTATATTTTCCCTTGTAAATATTTAGAATATAACACTCCGATATCCAGCGCTTGTTCAGGCGAGTCTTTCTTATCTTTCAAAGCAAGTTTCTTTGGACAGACGATTGATTTCTGGAGCGGTTTATTTTACAATGAATCCATAAACGCGCGTTTACACTAGAGGGGGTACATCATGCGAAGCGAAGATATTGCCAAGCTAGCCGGGGTTTCGCGAAGCACCGTATCCCGTGTGATCAACAACTATTCCAATGTCCCTGAGGAGACCCGGGCCAAGGTGCTGAAGATCATTGAGCAGCACCAGTACGAGCCGAACAGCTTCGCCCGGGCTCTGGCCGGCAAGAAGACCGATACGATCGGTTTGTTTGCCATCAGCATGAACGAGAAAGAGAATGCGACCCGGATCTATCAGAATAACTACTTCGCCCCGTTCGTCGATGCCGTTGTGGACACGGCGAACGCCCGCGGCTGTTATGTTCTGATCCATACCGTCTATTCTCCCGACGATTTCCTGAAGGTGAAGCAGGCTTTCCTGCAGAAACGGATTGACGGCGGCATTATCGTCGGCACGCAGAAGGATATCGGCATTGTCAGGGAGATGGTCGGTCTCGACTCGCCGCTTGTGCTGATTGATTATGACATTTCGGAGATTATGTCGGAGCATCTGGACCGCAATCATCTGGCTATTGTAAATTCCAAGGATTATGAAGGCACGGCTGAAGCCATTGAGTACCTGATCGGTCTCGGCCATCAGGAGATCGGCATCATCAGCGGACGGATGAACACCTACTCCGGCCGGGAACGCTACACGGCTTACGAGGATACGCTGAAGCGTCATGGACTTGCACTGAATGAGGACTTCATCCTGCAAGGCGATTTCCTTAAGGAAACCGCCTATGAAGAGGTTAAGAAGCTGCTGAGCTCCGGCGGCCCGCTGCCGACAGCCTTCTTCTCCTCCAATGATGACATGGCTATTTCGGCGATGGAAGCGTTCGCCGAGCATGGCATTTCCGTGCCGGAGGATATATCCATCGCGGGGTTCGATGATGTGCAGCTTGCCGCGCGAATTCATCCCAAGCTGACCTCTGTCCGTCTGCCGATCTACGAGATGTCCAAGGCTGCTGTCGAGAAGGTCATTGAGCTGTGCGATTCGCAGCAGCCGACCTTCAGCACCATCAGTTTCCCGGCGCGTCTGATCACAAGAGATTCGTGCCAGCCGCCGAAGAAGTAATATTTCAGGATACAGAAAACTCCCTTGCCCCCGAGGGAATTTTTTCTCCGTCTTGTAAACGCGCGTTCACAATTGAAAGGAGACTTGTCTCTCATGAAATTCGGAACTTTTGACGACACACGCAAAGAGTATGTAATCAACACCCCCAAAACCCCTTACCCGTGGATTAACTATCTCGGCAACGAGCAATTTTTCGGCCTGATCTCTAATACTGCTGGTGGTTACACCTTCTACCGCGATGCGCGCATGAGAAGACTTACCCGTTACCGGTATAACAATATTCCGCTGGATACAGGCGGCCGCTACTACTACCTGTACGATGACGGTGATTTCTGGACCCCGGGCTGGATGCCGGTGAAGCGCGATCTGGACTTCTACGAATGCCGTCATGGTCTGGGCTACACTTCCATTACAGGCGAGCGTAACGGCATTTCCGTGAACCAGCTTGCTTTTGTACCGATGGGCCATAACGCTGAAGTACACCGCCTTGTCGTTAAGAACACCGGCGATACGAAGAAGACCGTTAAGCTGTTCTCCTTTGCCGAGTTTTGTCTGTGGAATGCCAATGATGATATGACCAACTTCCAGCGTAACCTCAGCACCGGCGAAGTTGAAGTGAAGGATTCCGTTATCTATCACAAAACCGAATACCGCGAGCGCAGAAACCACTACGCCTTCTATTCGGTAAATAAAGAAATCGCCGGCTTCGATACCGACCGCGAATCCTTCGTGGGCATGTACAATGGTCTGGACGCTCCGCAGGCCGTTGCTGCCGGTGAAGCTACCAACTCCGTAGCCAGCGGATGGTCGCCAATCGGCTCCCACGCCCTCAACATCACGCTGGAACCAGGCGAAGAACAAAGCTTCATCTTCGTACTCGGCTACATCGAGAACCCTGAAGATGAGAAATGGGAATCCCTGAACGTCATCAACAAGAAGCCTGCACAGGCTGTAATTGATCAATTCGCCACAGATGCCCAGGTGGATGCCGCCCTCGCGGCTCTGGCTGCGCACTGGGATAACCTGCTGTCCAAATACCAGATTAAGAGCGGTGACGACAAGCTGAACCGGATGGTTAACATCTGGAACCCGTACCAGTGTATGGTTACCTTCAACATGTCCCGTTCTGCTTCGTACTTCGAATCCGGGATCGGCCGCGGCATGGGCTTCCGCGACTCTAACCAGGATCTTCTCGGCTTCGTGCATCAGATTCCTGAGCGTGCCAGAGAACGTATTCTCGATATCGCCGCCACCCAGTTCCCTGACGGCAGTGCATATCACCAGTATCAGCCGCTTACCAAAAAAGGCAACAACGAAGTCGGCTCCGGCTTCAACGATGATCCGCTATGGCTGATCTCGGGTACAGCGGCCTACATCAAGGAAACCGGCGATTATTCGATCCTCGATGAGCAGGTTCCTTTTGACAGCAATCCGGATCACACCGCTACCCTGTTCGAGCATTTGAAGCTCAGCTTCGAGCATGTAACGAACAACCTCGGACCTCACGGCCTGCCGCTGATCGGACGCGCGGACTGGAATGACTGTCTGAACCTGAACTGCTTCTCCACCGAGCCGGGTGAATCGTTCCAGACCACCGAGAATATCGCAGGCGGCGTAGCCGAATCTGTGTTCATCGCAGGCCTGTTCGTCTTCGTCGGACCGGACTATGCCGAGATCTGCCGCATGCGCGGACTGGATGATGTCGCTGCAGATGCAGTAGCGAAGATCGAGAACATGAGTGCCATTACTCTGTCCCACGGCTTCGACGGCGACTGGTTCCTGCGCGCTTACGACCACTATGGCGACAAGATCGGCAGCAAGGAGAACGAAGAAGGCCAGATCTTCATCGAGCCGCAGGGCATGTGCGTAATGGCCGGTATCGGTGTAGAGAACGGTGAAGCGGCCCGCGCCCTGACTTCCGTGCAGGAACGTCTGGATACGGACTACGGTATCGTATTGCAGCAGCCTCCGTATTCCAAGTACTATCTGAACCTGGGTGAAATTTCTACGTACCCTCCGGGCTACAAAGAAAATGCCGGTATTTTCTGCCACAACAACCCTTGGATCATGATCGCTGAAACGGTGCTTGGACACGGCGACAGAGCTTTTGAAATCTACAAAAAAATCGCCCCGGCTTACCTGGAGGACATCAGCGAAGTGCACCGGATGGAGCCTTACGTGTATTCCCAGATGATCGCCGGTAAAGACGCGGTACGTCACGGCGAGGCGAAAAACTCCTGGCTGACAGGCACAGCTGCATGGAACTATGTAGCGATTACTCAGTCCATTCTCGGTATTCAGGCTGACTTTGCCGGTCTCAAGGTAGATCCTTGTATCCCTGCGGAGTGGGATGGCTTTGAGATTACCCGCGTCTTCCGTGGAGACACTTATGTGATCTCGATTCAGAACCCGAACCATGTCTCCAAAGGCGTAGCCAGCCTGACCCTTGACGGCGCTGCTGTGGAAGGCAACATCATCGCTCCTGTGGGCGACGGTGCGGTTCACCAGGTTGTTGTTGTATTGGGTTAGTCAGCATTATAGTTAGCATTATTGACAATAGCCCCCGGTTGTTCCGCCTAAGCGGTGCAGCCGGGGGCTTCCTTGTTGTTCAGGAAATTATATAACAGGAAAAGAGGCGATAAGGAGGAAGAGGGCGGCCAAAGCCGCTTGAAGCCACTATCATGCGCGCCGCTCTACTGCGGCAGCCGTAAATAAATGGATTTTCTCCACTTGCTAAAGTACGAAAGAAGCAATACCGGGGCAGCAATTGGAAAAAGAGCACTTAAACTTAGCAAAACAGTTCAAAATGCGGGAAACGCCAAGAATTAAATCACTTTTATCCAACTAAATCCCTCAGGGAAACCAAAACAGCGAAATTAAAATACATTTTTCCACTTACTTGCCTAGAGAGAGGGGAGGTTGGCTACAGCATTGTAGTATATAGAAATAATCCCCTCAGACCTCTCCTGCTCTGCTGTCAATGAATTCTGACAAATAGGAAATTTTAGCTATTTTTTTCCAGATAGACGCATAGTTATTAAGACATGCCTCAAATCCGGAGATGTTGAATATGCGGTCCTATCCAAGCTACGTTATTATTCTGCTGGCCAGCCTGCTGATTGCAACAGGAACTAACTTCTTCCTGGTCCCCTATAAAATCCTCGATGGAGGAATTATTGGCATCGCCCTCATCATTAATTATATCTCCGGCACCAAAATCGGACTGTGCATTATGCTATGCAGTCTGCCTATCTTCCTGCTGGCCTGGTTCCGGGAAAGGGATATCTTCTACAACAGCATTATGGGTCTGCTGGCTTCGTCCCTCTTGATTGAGCTGCTCTTTCCGCTGCAATATTATTTCCTGTACTACATTGAGCTGGGCTCTATCTCAAGCGCCATCATCGGCGGCTTCCTGATGGGCACCGGACTCGGCCTTATGCTCCGGTTCAAAGCCAGTACAGGCGGCACAGATCTGCTGGCCAAATACATCCAGCGTTATCTTCCGCTCAATATCGGGCTGATCATCTTCCTGACGGACTTCCTCATTATCGGTGCCGGAGGTTTGCTGATCTCCAAGGAGACCTTTTTCCATTCGATTCTGACCATTATCTCTGGCGGTGTGGCTACGGGATTATGCACGCTGGAGCAATGAAGCGGGATACAGCAGCATACAAGTGGAAACGGCTTTGCCGTCCTTTCCAGGACAGCTCCATTCCAGCGGGAAATATTTCGCAAAGAAACCCCTCCTTCAGGACAGGGTCTCGGCACCGTAATTATTTAGCTTTCGCTGCTGCAACCAGCCAATCGGCCAGATCGTTGATTTGATTAAGCATGGCAATGGGATCGCGGAACCAGGAGCGGGATTCACTCCACAAATACACCCTTCCCTCCTTGACCGCAGGAAGAACTCCCCAGATCGGATCTGCCTGCAGCTCCTCTAATGAGGATTCGGTTGTCAGGAGAAGGTAATCACCTGTGTACTCCGGTAACAGCTCCAGAGAGAATTCAGCAAAGGACTCCTGAAGCAGTTCGTCCGGTACCGCAGCAGGAGGGCTCATCCCTAACAGCTCGTACATGATTCGTCCGCCTCTTCCGGACTTACTGCCGAATAAGTACACAAGACCATCGAATTCTTGCATGACAGACAGCGTTGCCTTCCCGGATACAGCACCTTGCACCTGTTGCCTCGCACTGGCAACCTGCTTGTCGAATTGCTCCTCCCATATCCGGCTTTCTTCCTCTTTACCCAGTACTTTTCCGAAATACTCCATCTCGGCTTGTACGGATTCAAACGAATTGTACGGCATCGCAACGGTAGGAGCAATCTGTTTATACTTATCATAGATTTCCTGATCTGTATTATGAGTAATAATCAGGTCAGGCTCCAGTTCAAGCAGCTTCTCCAGTGATTCGCTCACATCCGCCACACCGCCCAGCATTCCTTCAAGATATGGACTGGACATTAATAACTTCTCTCCGGCCACAGGCTTGACATCAAGGGCAAGTACAGTTCCCAGATAGGATATGGCGGCGACCCGTTGCGGCTGAGCGGGAATCTCCACTTCCCCAAATGCAGTATCAACCCTGCGCGTCTCCTCCGGCAGTCCCTCATGAGTCTGAGGCTCCGCTGCATTGTTACGTTGTTCATTTACTTTCAGGCCGCCCCCTGCAGCCTGTGAGCCGCTTTGAGCAGTTCCGCATGCGGCAAGCAGCAGCATAATACATAAACTAAGCAGGGTTGTCAGGTTCTTACTATGGTTATGCACATCAATCTCTCCGTCCTCTATGTATTGATAATGATTTTCATTATCATTAATATGATAACTTTGTATCACCTTCATAACAAGAGACGTATTTAACCGTTTAATAGCATTATCCGAAACTCCGTTGTGTCCTGCTTGAATTTGTGCTCTGAACATTCCGGGCGAAACACCAGTGTTTTTTTTGAATAGGCGGTTGAAATATACAATGTCACTATAACCAACATACGCAGCGATTTCCTGCAAAGAAGCGTGGGTAGCCAGCAGCAGCTCTTGCGCTCTGCCCAGACGCAGTCTGATGACATAGTCAAGCGGGCTGTAACCGGTCAGCTCCTTGAACTTCCTTGAGACATACTGCGGAGTGTAATTAAGCTGCCGTGAAAGATGTTCAATGGATACCGGACTGCGATAATGCTGTGACAAATAGCGCATAGCCTGCTCCGCTACTGATGGCTTGACTGCTCCCGGGGACTGCTTATCCTGCAAAACGTGATGGAGGAATTGCATAAATACCCCTTTCACCTGCAGCCTGCCTATCGGGCTTTTGCCGGTATGCCAACCCTCCAGCATCTGACGGGCAAGACTGAGCAGCTCCAGCGGCCCGGCCGGAGTAATCCCCCATATTTGATCGAAGGGGCTGTCCGTTTGCAGCAGGATATGGAATTCACGCAGGGTGTTTTGCGGCAGAACAGCTTTATAGAAAATGAAATACAGCTCCATTCCCTTCTCCGTATTTATTCTAAGCCTCCGGCCTTTGCCTGAGTGCAGCAGATAAAAGCCGTCAGCCAGCCAGATCTCATCATCCAGCCATAGCTCACCGCTGCCGTGCGTACACAATATAAACGAGCTTGCCGGAAGGATATATGGCAAAGGATACTCATCTGCTTCCACCCGCCGCAGCCGTATATCGAGCACCCTCAGAAGTACCTGGTCCCAAAGCTGCAGGTGAAGATCATTGTTCATAGTCACTATTCCCCTCTATCCATTCATGGCTTCATTATAACTTATAGGTCACACTCCTGTGCCTGCATCCAGGGCCAGGAGAACATTATAGCACCGGATAGCGCTGGAACTCCCAGTTAATAATATAGAATAGAACTCAAGCCTGATAAGGCTTTGGTGATATGAATTGATTCATTTCAGTGAATACCAGGAATAAAGGTTGAAATTTTCAGGCTTTCGGGCGACAATCAGTAGATAACATTCCCGGGGAGGATCGACGAAGTTGGATAGCCCAAGCACCGATAACACAAGCATCAACAGTAACACTTCCACGCATGACATTATTGATCTGTGCCTGCTGGCAGGCAAAATCATGCTGCAAAGCGGCGCCGAAACCTACCGCGTGGAGGACACCATGAGCCGGATGGCAGCAGCCCTCGGCTTCCCCGGTGCGCATAGCTACGTTACCCCGACGGTCATTATGTTCACCACCAGCCGGACCGAGCCGGTGAAGCTGTTCCGGATCGCCGAGCGGACGACCGATCTGCAAAAGGTATCCGAGGTCAACGACATCTCCCGGCGGCTGAGTGAACGCCAGCTGACTGCCGCAGAAGCCCGGGAGCGCCTGGGCATTGTCGATGATGCAGCTCACGCTTACCCGGTATGGCTGCAGATTGCAGCCGCCGCTCTGACCGGAGCCTGCTTCACCGTCATGTTCAAGGGCAGCCTGTGGGATGCGCTGCCGTCCCTGCCGATATCCGGGGCAGGCTTCGCCGCCGTCATCTATCTTCACCGTCTGGTACAGGTCCGCTTCTTCGCGGAATTCATCGCCTCCTTTATCATCGGCCTCCTGGCCTTCTTCTCCGTCAAGTTCGGTGTGGGACGCGAGATGGACAAGATTATCATCGGTTGTGTCATGCCGCTCGTGCCGGGGCTGCTCATCACCAATGCGGTCCGTGACCTGATGGCAGGTCATCTGGTCTCCGGTCTCTCCAAGGGGGCGGACGCATTTCTGACCGCCTTTGCCATAGGAACCGGTATAGGTCTTGTGTTGTCCCTTTTCTAACACCCATGTGAAAGAGGTAGTTCTTCCATGATTTTGCAACTTATAACCAGTTTTATTGCCGCTGCCTCCTTCTGCATCCTGTTCAATGCACCGGCACGCGCGCTGCTCCAATGCGGCTTCGCCGGGATGATCGGCTGGATGCTGTATCTGCAGCTCGATTACGAGTGGGATACGGTCGTTGCCACCTTCGGGGCTACCCTGGTGGTTGGAGTGATCAGCCAGTTTTTTGCGCGTTCCTTCAAGATGCCGGTCATTATATTCAGTGTCGGCGGCATCATTCCGCTCGTACCGGGCGGTCTCGCTTATGACGCCATGCGCAGGTTCGTGGAGAATGACAATAACCATGGGATTCAGCTTGCGGTCCAGGCCCTGCTCCTGTCCGGAGCCATTGCTGCCGGACTGGTGCTGAGCGAGGTGATGGGACAGATGTTTCTTCGCCGGACAAGACGTTCAGGAATCTGACCGGATGCTCCCATAAGATTAACAAACCCGCATACTACAGGACTGGTCCTGGCAGTATGCGGGTTTGTTTGCATTCAATAGGTTGAAGCGGGTGCCTCTCCTAACCTTAATCCTCCCAGATCGAGGTTTCCAGCTGATCCACGAACCGCCGCAGCCTGCCGGCAATCTTAAGATTAATCGCCCCGTTCTGGTACATCTCCTGTACCGTGTTCCGCTGCTCCTGAATCGCCTGCAGCTTCAGCTCCAGCTTCTCATCATCCACGACGCCGTCTTTGCTCCAGCCTTCCCCCTGCTCCAGCCGGGATTCCAGCCGTTCGTACTTGTCGATGACCTTCTGCGAAGCCAGCCGGTTCTCCTCACTCATTCCCGCACTGACGGCGGAGACGGCCGCCTGGCACATCGCAATCTTCGCCGTCCGGGCGCTTTCGGCATTCTGCACGGCGAGGCGTCCCTCTTCCCCGCTGAGCTTGCCGGAGAAAAGGCCCGAGAACAAGCGCTGAATTTCCGTAAGCGAGAATTTGATCTGTGTGTCAAGCCGTTTGCACAGCAGAGATTCCGTATGATCCAGCAGCTCTTCCATCTTCACGGCGACCGGCGCCGGCAGCGCCCCCTTCTCCATGATCCGCCGCAGCTCTGTACGTTCTGCTTCAATAGCATTCATACGCGCTTCGACTCCCAGACGACGAAACTGCTCATTGGCTGAATCCTTGTCTGCTCTCGCAGCACACAGTCTGTCAACCTTATCTGTGAACTCCAGCAGGACGGGCTGCGTCGACCGCTCTGGATTCTCAGCAACCAGGCTGCGCAGCATGGACATCCCGGCGTCAATCACTACATTTCTGGCCGCCAGCTCTGTGCTCCCGTGGCCGGCTCCGATGGTCTGAACTACAGTCTCTTCCTGGTCGGCGAGCAGCGGCAGGAAGATGCTGGCAATGATCAGCGACATTAGAATGACACCAGCAGCAAGCGCAATTATTAAGTCCCGTTCAGGGAAGGGCGTGATCCCGTCACCCAGCACCAGCGGAATGGAGAAGGCACCCGCAAGGGTTACGGCTCCCCGCACGCCGGAGATTGAAGTGATAATCTGGGACTTCAGCGGAGCCTTCTCTGCCTTGAGGCGCTTGCTCTCCCATAAGGAATAGGCATAGACCCACAGGAACCGCAGCACAATAAGCAGCGCCGTAATCGCCAGGACATACCCGGCAACCATGAAATTATTGAGCGTCTGATCCCGATAGATGACTTCAACCACATCCGGGACGGACACGCCAAGCATGAGAAATACCAGTCCGTTCAGCACCAGCAGCAGTACCGACCAGGTGCTGGCTGATACAAGCTGCAGCTTATATTGGGGGGAGACAGCCCGGTCCTTCTCAATGGCGAACATCACGCCGCCTGCTACAACAGCGAGGATACCGGAGACTCCGATCTCTTCGCTGACCAGATAAATGATAAACGGCGTAAGAATCTGCAGCAGCACATGAATCGTGACATCCTCCATGCCGAACCTGCGGATGAACACGCTGAGCCGGATCAGCAGGAACGACAGCACCGCACCGAGCAGCAGTCCACCGGCGGCAATCAGCACGAAGCTGAGCGAGGCCTTGGGAAGAGAGAACACTCCGGTAACCATGGCTGCAATCGCAAATTTAAAAGCAACCAGGCCGGACGCATCATTCATCAGCGATTCCCCTTCAAGAATACGGTGAATACTCTTCGGCAGATGGACCTTTCCAGCCAGCGCTCCAACGGCTACGGCATCGGTAGGGGAGAGAATCGCGGCCAGTGCGAAGGAGGCGGCCAGCGGAATGGAAGGAATCATCCAGTTGATCGCGTAACCTGCGACAAATACCGTTACAAATACAAGTCCCAGTGCCAGCAGCAGAATAGGCGCTCTGAGGTTCCATAGCTCATCCCGCGGTGTCCGCCGCCCGTCATTGAACAGCAGAGGCGCAATGAATAACACGAAGAACAGCTCAGGCTCAAAGTGCATATGTATGCCGGTTGGAACAAGTGCAGCAATAATCCCAAGTCCGATCTGAATCAGGGGAATCGGGACAAACGGAATGAAGCGGTTCACGATATTCGAGACCGCGATCAGTCCGAGCATCAGCAATACAGCAAGAAAAGTCTCCAAGTCCATCATCTCCCGATTTATATTTGAGCATATTGATATCCTATGATAACGCCAAACGTCAATAAACGGAAGGCACTGCGGAATTAAAATCATCCGCACGTACCTCCCGCTATACTCCAGTTCTCTTAGGCCTCGCCGGTTACTTCCGGAACTGGATATTTATGATTTTAGTGCTTCACCAGCAGTTGAATCCCGATGTTCCACGGGGCCTTCAGCGTAACGATGCCGCCCTCTTCTTCAACCTGGTATCCTGCGCGCTTCACACGTTCAGCTACTTCATACACATCCCGGCTGTCAGGCAGCAGCAGAGTGAAGTAGTCGATGCCCGCAGCGTCGGCAGGAGCAGCAGGAGCGCCCTGTCCAGCCCAGGTATTCAGCCCCATGTGGTGGTGATACCCGCCGGCCGATATGAACATTGCCGCATCCCCGTAATGGGCAGTCGCAGTGAAGCCAAGCGCATCTACATAGAATCTCTTGGCCTCCGCCAGATCGCCAACATGCAAATGAACATGGCCAATCACTGTGCCGGAGGGCAGTCCGGTCCAGCTCAGTCCCTCTGACGCGGCAAGCAGTCCGTCCACATCCACCGGATCGGTGGTCATAACGACATGCCCCACCGCATCATACTTCCAGGTGTCGCGGGGCCGGTCACGGTACAGCTCAATCCCGTTATTATCAGGGTCCTGGATGTACAATGCCTCACTGACCAGATGATCCCCCTGCCCGACATGAATGCCTGAATTGATCAGATTGCGCAGCACGAGTCCCAGACTGGGCCGGTCCGGCAGCAGAATCGCAAAATGGTACAAACCGGCTGCTGAATTGCTGCGCAGAATCCGGGCGTGGTCAATCTCCCGCAGAACAAGCAGCACCTGCTTGCCATCGGCCGTCATCTCTGCCTCACGCCCCTGCTGGCGCAAAATCTGCAGTCCGATGACATTCTGATAAAAGTTGAGCGAACGCTCCAAATTACTTACCCGGATCTGTACAAGTCCGATTTCCAGCGCTTGCGGCAGTGCTGCTGTTACTGACATAATAACCCCTCCTGAATAATTGCTGATGCTATAGTGTTAACTGTTATGATAATGTCCATTCCGTGCTTGTAACTATTCCCGTTACACACTAACTAACTTAATTATAGTAGCGATCTATATGTTTGTCAATTACTTTTACAAATCGCTTAATACGCCGTTCACCCATAAAAATAGCCCGGCCCATGGGCCAGGCTCCGAAGCAGTTATTCAGTAATTCGGTTCACCAAGGATCTCTATCGAGACATCCTGCGCCGTAATTCTCAACTCACTCGGCGGGGAATCCATCAGAACCCGGAGCTCGAATCCTTGCTCCACCGCATAGATCTCATCATACAGCCAATATTTCTTCTCTAGCTGCTCCGGCAGCATGAGTCCGGTCACACCGGTGAATCTGAGCCGAATATCACATTGATAATGCATGGCACCGCTACAGTCCAGAGTCATCTCCATCACTCCATCTTCAGGAACTACATAAGAGATTACTCGCGAATCATGCAGATTCTTCTCGACTAGCTGCAAGGCAGGGGCCGGGAGAAGATCCTTAATGGCCTTGAAGCCCTGACGGTATTCCCGATAATTCGCCTGAATCCGTTCATCATAATCCCTGCCCCACTGCAATGCCTTTTCCTTGAATTCAGGACCCGGATAGATGGATTTTATCGTTCCATCATATATAGAGGAGTGGAAGTACTCAGGAAGATACTTAAGCAAGTCCGCTTTCATATACTCCAGGAAATCCTTCGCCCGCTCCTCATAGCTGATTCCCTCCGCAACATGCCAGGCCACATCCTCCAGCCAATCCTGCTCCGTCTCTGGGAATACCATGAACCCGCGCACCTGCATTTCCTCATACCAGGGTATGGTGAAAAATTTCATTGCAGCTCTCCTCCCATCACTGGTAAACATTATTTAACCATTAATTTCGTGCCATTGTATACCCTGTTCTCCACAGAAGCCAGCTGAATCCAATTCAGCAGTTGCTGCTTGTTGAACAGGAATTCATTGTCCACCCTGAGATAAGGGAGCTTCTTGCCCTCGAACGGTCCGTCATTCCTCAGAACGGCATTCTCTGCCTTCATAATATTCATGACCTGCTCCTCACTCAGACGCAGGAATTGCGCAGTCTCTGTGAGCGTCATTAACGGGTGGTCCGTATCTTGCATTTCCTTCTGCGTCTCCGCTATAGTCGGCTGCCGCATCTCATAGCCGGGTGTAAGCTCATTGCTGATAACGAAGCTGCCTGCCACACCGCAAAGACCCAGAATCAGTGCCGCTCCCAGGATAGTATAATGATTCTTCATGAACAACATCTCCTTAGATCGTATGTATGTTGTCAGTCTAAACGATCCGGAATTAGGTGTAAAGAATAGGCCGGGTAATCCAGTCCGTCATAAAAAAGCGGCCCTGCCGGTATCCGGCAGGGCCAAAGTCTATTGTAAGGGGGTCATGTGACTAATATACCTAGCGAAGCTTAACGCCAGATGAAAACCACATAAAGGTTTGATGAAAATGATATATCAAAAGAAAGACCCCGCCGGGGCACGGCGGGGTCTCACATAGCTGCCTCACGAAACAGGAATCTGATGTACGATCTGATCCAGAGTGACCTCCTGCAGCACATTCTCCATCGCCTTCTGCGCGAGCGAGAATACGGGAACAATGGCACCGGCAATGTTCTTGCCGACCGGACACTCGGGATTCGGATGCTCGTGGACAGAGAACAGCGAATCCTCTTCCACTGCATTGACCGCCCGATAGATCTGCAGCAGCGTGATGTCGGCTGCGCTGCGGGTAAGCTTCGCTCCCGCTACGCCGGGGCGGACCTCCACCAGACCGGCCTTATTCAGCATCCCTGTGAGACGGCGGATGACCACCGGATTCGTATTGACACTGCCGGCAATCCACTCGGAGGTGCTTTTGCCGTCTTTGTTGCTGTCGATTAAAGTTAGAATATGAATAGCTACCGCAAACCGGGTGCTAATGTTCATGACAATCTCTCCTTCGCACTGACCGGAAGCTTTCCGCCAGATGCAACTATAATAGTTACATTCCAGGCCGTTGTCAATCCTCAGGGGGAGTCTGGCAAGCTCTAAGATGTACTTCCCGGCTACTCCGGTTCACGTTGTCCTTAAGCAGGCTTCGGGCCACTACTCGCTGTCATATGCCTGCAATGCCACTGGCAAGGCCTGAATCACCACATTACCTACGGCCGGAAAAGGCAGCAGCACGGCGCTGATAATCTCCTCGCGGGTAGCACCAAGCGCTTTGGCGTGTTTGACATGAAAAGGCAGTCCGCTCTCCAGTCTGACCGCCGCAAGTACGGAGATATAGGCAATCTCTTCGGTTTTGGCATCCAGACTGCTTGCAGCATCCAGCTTCTGCACTACCTCCCCAAAAGCCTTTTGCTGCTCCGGCGCTTCCTTCATAAACGTCATAAATGCTTGACTGACATGCGATACATTATCCACTATCATTAACCCTCCGATTCTAGAAACAGATCCTTTGCATATTCACATCACTTTATTTATTATGGGAATCGAATTCGTAAGGCATACATTGCCGCTGTTACAATATTCTGTACGCCTCAGGCGCTGGTCAGAATAATAGGCTTGCCCTTGGTTACCACAATCGTATGTTCATACTGGGCCACCCGGCTGTTATCGGCCACACTGAGCGTCCATCCATCCGACTGCTGTTCTACAAAGTCAGCGCCCGTGGACAGAAACGGCTCTATCGTAATGACCTGGCCTTCTTTCAGAACTGTGGTCACCCGCGGATTATAAAAGGGCAGAATTTCAAAAGGCTTCTCATGCAAGGCCTTGCCGATGCCATGGCTGCACAGATTACGCACCACCTTATAGCCGCGTCTCCGTGCTTCCGACTCCATCACCCGGCCGATCTCGTTAACCTTCATTCCCGCTCTGAGATGATTAATCACACTCATCATTGTTTCTTCCGTGCTCCGGCAGAGATGAATCAGCTTCTCATTATAAGGAGGGAGCTGGAAGGATACTCCGGCATCGCCGTAATAACCGTTCAGCTCGGCTGAGACATCAATATTGATCAGATCCCCGGCCTGAATCACCCGTTGTCCCGGAATTCCATGGGCCACCTCTTCATTCACACTGATACAGGTGGTTCCGGGGAAATTGTATGTCACCTTTGGAGCTGATTTTGCGCCAAAATGGTTCAGAATCTTCGCCCCTACTTCATCCAGCTCCGCAGTCGTCATTCCGGGGACTACACTCTTCTTCATCTCTGCGATGGTATGGCCTACTACTTTACCGGCTGCCTTCAGTCCTTGCATATCCTGGAGCGTCTCGCTCGTCATTCCTGTTCACATTCCTCTCGTATTTCCGGGCTTCTTCATCCTGTGCAGCTCCGCTGCCAATGGTTCCGCCGATTCTTATGTATGATACAAGTATAACAGTCTTATTACGCAGAGTGAAATGAACCCCCGGACAGATAACAACAACCGGTCCCCTATTCGCAGGAACCGGTTGTGCGGCAATTTCGATATGTAGCAGTTCTCCCGCTATTCCACTTTAGCTTATAGCTCCTACTGCTCTCATCCAGGCATCTGCGATCAGCGCATGTCCGGCAGGCGAAGGATGGACACCGTCGCCAGCCCAGAAGGCAGGCTCAGCCTTAACGGAAGCCGCTGCGAACAAGCCGTCCAGCGGTACGAGCACAGCGCCATATTCACGGGCCAGCTCACGCACTACATGAATTTTCGGGTCCAGATCCTGGCGCCAGCCCTTGCGGTCTTCCGGCACCGGCAATACGAACGGCTCAACCAGCACCAGCCTGGCATCCAGATGCTGCTTCGTGCGTTCAATCAGGTCGCGGTAGGAGGCCTCGAATTCAGCCGCTGTTGTCTCCTGCCCGGAATCATACCGCCGCCAAGTATCATTGACTCCAATATAAATGGATGCCCAGGTCGGCTTCAGCTCCAGACAATCCCTACCCCAGCGCTCCTGCAGATCCACTGCACGGTTGCCGCTGATCCCCCGGTTGATGAACGTAAGGTTCTTCTCCGGATACTGCAGCCCCAGACGGGCGCCCGCCATCAGCGCGTAACCTACACCCAGCGATGCAGCGTCAGCGTAATTACGTCCGCAATCCGTGATACTATCCCCCTGGAACAAGATGATATCGTTCTTTTGAAATGGCATGCCTAAATCCTCCTATGAACACCTCTTAATAGTATAAACATGATCATTATAGCAAATAGGCTTTCCTGCGAACACGTTTTCATTGTATATTTTTCCTTGCAAAAAAATCCCCCTCCGCGCCAGTTCAAGGCGAGAGGGGGATAACAATTAATAAGAGATCAATAAGCCAGACTGAACAACCCGTGAATATGGGTCAAATAACGGATATTGCTGGCTTCCTTCATCAGCGTAGCCGGCATCCCCTTCAGCGGGGTGGAGTTACCGCCGACAATGGCTACCCCGTCCTTGCGTCCCAGACTGGCAAGTGTGCCGGAATTGACCGGGCTGAAGGCTTCCGGAGCTTTATCATTCAGATAAGCAAACAGATTGTAGCCGATCAGTTCACCCATCTGCCAGGCAATTTGTGCGGTTGGCGGATATGGGCGGCCGTCCGGCGCGAAGTATACCGCACTGTCGCCGGCTACAAATACATTCTGGTGTGAAGTGGACTGCAGGAACTCATTCACCGTTGCCCGGCCGCGGTTCACTTCAAGTCCGGATTCGCCGACCAGCGGATTCCCCTGTACGCCGCCCGTCCAGACGAAGGTATTCGCCACGATCTGCTGACCATCCTTCAGGTCAATGGTATTGCCGGCCACATTGGTAACGGGAAGACCGGTCAGGAACTGAACGCCACGTTTCTCCAGGCTGGCTGTAGCGCGCTCAATCAGATGATCCGGCAGCACCGGCAGGATCTTAGGACCGGCTTCAACGAGCAGGAGCCGGATTTCTTTTGGATCGACTCCGTACTTTTTAGTCAGCTTAGGCAGTACGTCAGCAATCTCACCTACCAGCTCTACTCCTGTCAGACCGCCGCCGCCGATAAGAATAGTGGCATCCGCGACGTTGCGGGTTGCAGCATACTGGCGAATCCGGTCTTCAATATGTGCATGAATCTTGAGCGCATCCGCTGCTGATTTCAGAACCATGCTGTGCTCCTCTAGTCCGGGAATACCGAAGTAGGCTGTCGTGCTGCCGAGTCCGACCACCAGTGCGTCATAAGTCAACATCACGCCGTCCGAGAGGATGACTTGCTTGTTCTCCACGGAGAAGGAATTGACCTTGGCAATCTTCAGGTCGATGTCCTTACCGGCAAACAGCTTAGCAAGCGGCATCGCCACCGCCTGTTCCGACGCACTGCCCGCAGCAAGCCGGTGCAATTCCGTAATAATCTGGTGCGTAGGATATTGATTGACTACAGTAACTCTGGCTTCAGCTTTACTCATATATTTACGTACGGTTAGTGCACTCAACAGGCCGCCGTAACCTGCACCTAGGATAACGATATGTTTTGACATGAGAATTCCTCCATCCTTACAATTAAGAGTTGAACAGATTATTTACCGGATTGACGTTCGCCGCTGACCTGCAGATAAGCATTCATGAACCGGAGCGCCTTCTGCACCTGCGGGTCCTTGATCATCTTCATCATCCCGAACAGGCTGATTGTTTCTGTGCTTGCATCCGCGCGGTCCTTCGCTTCAATGGCGGTAGCCGCCAGGTTCTTGACCGTGCCAACCACAGGACCCGCCATCTCCTGGATTGCACCTACTGTATCATTCTTCAATACTTCATCTGTGGCAACCGACTGCACGAAGTCCAGCGATTTGCTCAATGTGCTGACGAGTTGAGTAATCTGCGGAAGCTGCTCGACCAGAAGAATCAGAGATTGCTGAACCTCCGGCTTCAAAAGCTCTTGCAGAATATCCTCTCTGGGGAGGGCTGCTGCTGGTTTTTCTTGCTCAAGTGGGGTTTGAGTAACGGTTTCTGACATATCAAAGTCTCCTTTACGATGGTATTGCTGGTGAAATTTCATCCAATGAAACTATGTGACTATTATAACACTGTGTTTGTTATAAATGTCACAATCTTTTTGGCTTTATAGCCTAATTATGTGATAATAATCACTTCTTTTCTTCGTTTATCTATCGCAATCGGCAATTTGAACAGAATTTATAAATTTATTGTGTTTTCTCATTGACGGATGGGAATAGTCGTGATATCTTAAGCAAGTAACTTAATGTAAGTACATTTAAATATATCAGCAATTGATTATAACTAAGCAGCATACATATTACGATGGAGGTAATGAATAATGAGTGCTTTTTCCGAATTGGTGCAGTCCCGCAGATCGGCCAATAATTTCGTGGAAGGGGTCAAGATTCCGCAAAGTGAACTCGAAGAGATGTTCTCGCTGGCCCGCCTGGCCCCCTCAGCCTTTAACCTGCAGCATACCCACTACAAAGTCATCAGCGACGATACGGTGAAGGAAGAAATCCGCAATGCCGCCTACGGCCAATACAAAATCCATACCGCTTCCGCTGTTATCGTTGTCCTGGGTGATAAGAATGCTTATCTGCAGGCGCCCGAAATCTATAGCGGACTTAAGCTGCTGGGCGCCATTAGCGAAGAGGCTTATGATCAGACGATCCAAGCCATCAACGGCTCTTATACCGGTAATGATGCTTTTCAGCGCGATGAAGCAATCCGCAACGCCTCTCTGTCAGCCATGCAGTTCATGCTGATTGCCAAGGATAAGGGCTGGGATACCTGCCCTATGATCGGCTTCGATCCAGATGCGGTGAAGGCCTCCCTCGGTCTCGCCGACCATCTGGTTCCGGTGATGCTGATCACCATCGGCAAAGACAACCAGCAGAAGATCAGACCGCGCGGTTATCGCAAGCCTGTGAATGAGTTCGTTGAATTCATCTAAACCTGGCATAGGATATAAAAGGGTCTTTCCGGCGTTTCAGCCGGAAAGACCCTTTTTGAAATCATTCATTTGGCATATTGCAGAATAGCCACTGCCGCGCGCTCCTGCCGCTCCACATCCGGACTGTGCAGGGCTGCTGTAAGAATAGCCAGTGCCTTCGATACTGTGGCCTCATCCACCTGAACCGGGCCGGTACCGGCGGCACTCCCGCCATCCGCACCCTGCTCCCCGAACCACAGATCTATTCTGGCTGCGGGGAGCACTCCGGAATACTCCGTGACCCTGCCGTCAGCTGCAAGCAGCTCTGTTACAGCCGGGTTGACCGCAGCACGGGGCAGACTCTTCAGCCAGGTTACTCCCCGCCGGTGGACTGTTCCGTCCTCGCTTCTGTCAAGCCGGGCATCATAGAAATAATCGCCCAGGTCCCCGAGATACACCCACTCTTCATCTGCCATCAGCACATAGTCCCCATCCTGCATTGCATTTACGAAGCAGTCCAGGCTTCCCAGTGCTTGCTCCAGCTCCTGCCCATGGTAAGCGGCCGCCATCAGCTTGCTGCATATCTCTTCCCTGCTGTTATTCTCCAGATCACCGAGGCCGGGATAACCCGCAGTGATATAATTATCCTCCAGAAAAGACTTCAGCCCTTCGCTGCCGGTCTCCGCAAGATTGATTCCAAACAGTCTCATTCCGTTCTTCCCCTTCCGTAACGTAATCATCTTGTAAATTATACAGCAAGTGATATCCCTTTTGAATTTTTATAAAAACTAAGGAAACAGCAGAATAATAGCGCTTACATTAAAATTCTGCAGCAAATAAGCACAAATTTGAGCGTTTTGACTTTTTACTATTCACGCGCAGGACGGTATAATTCAGGTATCAGCTCAAAGAAATCTTGAGGGCTGAGACTATATCTTTGATCCTGACATTAAAGGCTTCCATCTATCTCTCCCTACACGAAACGGTATGAGCTTCTTAAAGCTCACAAGTCTAACAACCCTTCCTATCGTGGGCAGCGGATGAAATAGAGCAGATCTAATGTGCAGGATAGGCAAATCAACTGCCGCCTCGGACGATTTCTACCCGGCTGAGTACAAAGGATAGGATAAGGAGTCTGAGAAGAAACATGGGTATAGTGGTAATAATATAAACCTCTATTGTTGATGTATTAATCGACAATAGAGGTTTATATGTGTTATGCGGACCTAACGCAGCCCCTTAGCTATTGTAAGTAAAGTCTCTCTGGATACATCCTTCGATTCCGTGCTCACCTGGTGCAGAATATTCTTATCCTCATTCTCCCGTAGCTCAATCCAGCGGATATACGCATAATAGCCGGTGCTGCTTGCTTCATAAGCTTGCCGGGACACCACATACAATGCTTTTACCGAACCCACCTTCAACTGCTTAACCGTTGAATCGGCTCCAACATCGGATTGAAGCTGTGATTCAGGGCCAAGGGGGGAATAACTAACCGTAATCGCGTCCTCCTCCCCCTTAGGGCCTTGGTATACCAGCTCGGGGCTTACGGTTCCGGCCAGCAGATTGGGAACATTGAAGCTCTTGATCCAGGCGTAATGCTCACCGGGCTGTAGTCGCTTTGTGAGTACATTGGTGTATTTTTTCACCCAGGAGCCATCTGTGATCCCCACTGTGCTGTCAGATCTCCCTTCGGAGAAATGATACCCTTCGGGTAATCTGCCCGGTACTGCCAAAGTGCCCGTGATCGGCTCCATGATCTTCTTCCAGCTCTCTATATCTGTGAACACCTGCGGGCGGTTGATCATACGCAATGAATGACCGACGTTAGGCTCAGTAATATACAGGATAGCCGATTCGTTCACCGCCAACTGGGACTGAATCTCTTCAATCACCTGCCGGGTCTTGTTGCCAAATGCCGCTGTTTCAATAATCCCCTGATGGACATTCACCTCAATCCCGGTAGAACCATAGCTGATGGCCCATAACCTCTCTGCACCATAAACAACACCTCCGAACAGCATCAGGCCGCAGAGTACGAGCGCGATCCGGACGGTTCCGCGCACCGGCCTTTTGGAGCCGCTAGCTATCTCCTGGCTATAATATTGTGCGAAGCTGGCAGATAACCGCCTGTCCAGTTGTTCCGGTACGATTGCCGTTTGTTTATAGAAGTCAAAATCCCGTTTCAGTTGATCCTCGACAGACATGCCCATTCCCCCTTCAGCTCCTCTTCCTCTGTAAGTGCAGCGTTCTGCCGCAGCTTGCGCAGCGCCTTGTGATGCCTGGATTTCGCAGTGCCCAGCGGAATATCCAGAGCGGATGCAATATCATCGAAGCTGCATTCCCCATAATAACGCAGTACAATTACACTGCGCAGCTTGGGGGACAGTCCGGCTACAAGCTCCAGCAGTGCTCCGCGCTGTTCCTGCTTCAGGAGCGATATGTCTGCTCCCGGAAACAATACCTCTGACGCGTTCTCCCTGCTGCGGATAACAATGCGCAGCCTGCGCCAGCTCCTCCGCTTCCAATTGCTGCATTGTCTCACGATCATTCCGTTCAGCCATGCCCCGAACGGCCGCTTGCCGTCATACTTCTGTAGACTGCGGAACAGCTCGATGTAGATTTCATTGACGACATCGGCCACATCCGCCTGCCGGTTAACCAGCAGACAGACCGTCCCGTACACCTGCTGCCTGATACTGTTATGTAGTAAGGTAAAGGCTTCATTATCTCCATTGCCCAGCCTGTACAGACAATCGTGAAGCTCTTCTTCGGTCATCTCTCCCTCTCCTCTCTGTCTGGATTCAATCTATATTGGTCCGCTTGAGGACGAAGGTTCCCTTGATGCAGAGTGAAATACATCCATTCTATCTATTCACAAAAAAAGCCGTCTGCCCATGATCAATCTCATGGGCAGACGGCTCTTTGTACTAAACAATCAGGCATGACACGATCACTGGTGCTGAAGGTCCGTGATCCAGATTAAGACGGTTCGTTGCCCCATACGAGACTGCCCGAGATATAAGCCGGAAGCTTGGCCCAATCTGCATAAGCCGTACCCGCCGTATTGAAGGAATAATCCCCCGTCTGGGTATAATTGCTCCAATCCGCTTTGGACGCACGCAGTTGAATATCTATGCTTGCTCCCGGGGCCAGTGAGCCAGCGGCACTCTTGAAGCCAAGCTCCATATAATAATCCGCTCCGCTCAAGGAAGCCGGAAGCTTCACAAACGTTCCCGTGACATTCTCACTTCCCACCTGTGACCAGTCACAGAAGAAGCTCTGGGCCTGCTCGCCGTCAATGGTGTAATAGTATCTCAGCTTCACATCCCCCAGTGATACCGCAGCCGTTCCGATATTCACCAGCTTAATCCGCGGGCTCAGCGCATTAACCGCAGCCGCCTGGCTGCTATTGTACATCTGAACTTTAAGTCCGCCATCCGCTGGCGCTGTCGTATCTGCGATCGTAACCACCAAGGTCTTCGCGGCTCCGGTGCTGAAGTTGAAGCTCAGCGTGGTTGTGCCCACAGCCTGCGCGGCCAGATAGGCCTTGTGAATCGTCACTGCCGAACCGCTCACGGTGTAATCCGTTCCGGCTGTTAACGTTGCCGTTCCGTTCTTGATAGAGGTTAAGTTGTTCCCGTTCAGCGTCATCGTCACTTCGATGTCGCTCTGATTCCCGCTCTTCTTGTCAAAACCCGTGCTGACTGGCGTAATCGCTGAATCTGTGGCTGTTGTGGACGTATCCACTACCGTAACCGCCAGGGTCTTAGAGGCTCCGGCGCTGAAGTGAAAGCTCAGCGTGGTTGTACCCACAGCCTGCGCGGCCAGATAGGCCTTGTGAATGGTCACTGCCGAACCAGTGACCGTGTAATCCGTTCCGGCTGTTAACGTTGCCGTTCCGTTCTTAATAGAGGTTAAGGTGTTCCCGTTCAGCGTCATCGTCACTTCGATATCGCTCTGATTCCCGCTCTTCTTGTCAAAACCCGCGCTGACTGGCGTAATGGTAGCGCCTGTAACCGGTGCGTTCACCGGGTCAGCGTATAAGGTTCCGCGTCCGTTGGTTCCCAGATACACGCGTCCATAGATCCGCGGATCTCCTGTAATCGCCATGTTGATTCTGGCATACTGATGATTATCATCATTAATCCACACCCAGTTGGCTCCAGCGTCATCCGAACGGAAGACTCCTCTAACGCCATCAATCTGGGCTACCGTATAGAGTGCCATATAATTCTCACCCGGCGCGGCCTTTCCGAACCCGATCAGGTCCGCTTCTTCCACATTGCCCAGCTTAGTGAAGCTTGCCCCGGAGTTTGTAGAATGCCATATGCCATACTTATCCTGCGGATGTCCGCCGGCAAACCAGATATCGCCTTCCACGCCCGGCATGGCCTTCAGGCTTACTTGCGCCTGGCCCGGCTGGAGGCCGTTCTCGTTATTAGCTGGCAAGCCGGTCGCAGCCGTAGCTGTGAAGGCGGCTCCGCTATCTGTACTGACATAGAGCTTGCCCTCATAGAAGCCATAGAATTTATTCGGATTCACCCGGTCGGATGCTATCTTCGCTCCGGCAGGAATTCCGCTGCTCGCTGTCCAGGAGTTGCCGCCTGACTTGGAGTAAAAGACTCCGATATCCGAGGTGCTCCACAGAAGCGCATTCCCACTGGCAGATACAGCTACCTGACCCTGCCCTACCGTGGTACTGCCTCCTTTGGAGGGTTCTGCATTCGGCATGTACCAGTTTTTTCCGTTGTCATTCGAGATCCCAATCGACTTACCGTTCGGATATTTCTCTTTGTCCACACCGCCGACGCGGACAACATAGGCCGGGTCCAGCTCCGCATAATCGATACTGTTCGTGCTGGCCCAGGAAGGGCTGGTTTGGAACTTGACTGGTGCCGCTGTTAGATCCTCATACCGGAAGCCGGATACATCGCCAAGCGCGGTAATCAAGTGGGCACCCGCTGGCGGGCTGATCAGCCCCAGCACCGCAGTCTCTTCTACTCCCTTGGCCATCACGGATATTTTAACCTTGCCGCCGGTATCCCAGGCCCCCAGATTATTCGTACCGTAGATTGTAGCACCTGTACCGTACATCATCCGATCCGAGTTGAACGGGTCAATCTCCAGATCCCCCATCATCCAGCCCAGCTTCGGCGCGGGATCAAGGGAAGTTGAGGTCAATCCGTGATCAAGCCACGGGGCCGCCGTGATATCCATCTCGAACTTATAATTACGTTCCGGATAACTGCCCCAGTCCCAGATCCGGCTCCAGGTCTCCCCGCCGTCCTTGCTGCGGAAGATCACTTCGTCCGGCCACCAGGCATTGAGGCTGGCGACCATAAGCGTATTCGGATGCTGGGCATCCAGCGCAAGTCCCCCGAAGCCGTAGAAGTTGTCTGCTCCGGTCGACGGGCTGATGTTTTTCCAGACGCCGCTGGTTGTGTTGTATTTCCAGACCTCGCCCTTGCGTCCGTCATACGGCCCGACCCCGTCACTGTAGGTAAGGTACAGATCGCCGGTTGCGGACAGCTCCCCATGATGCGGAAGCAAGCCTACCGGCTGACCCGGCAACGCAGACCAGGTTGCACCTCCATCTGTGCTGCGGAACACACTTTTGGCGGTATCTGCGACTCCGACATAGATCGTCTGGGTAGCTTGTCCAGCAGAGCCCGTGCTTTTATCAAAAGTAATCCAGGACAGGCCCACGATATCACTCTGATACTCATTCGCAGGATTCTGGACATACGTCCCAACGTTAGTGAAGGAGGTAACCTTGGACCAGGTCACCCCGGAGTCCACACTCTTCCACAGACCGTTCCCGCTCCGCGCCCCGAAGAACAGGATACTGTTCTTATTCGGGTCAATCACCAGCCGTTCTCCGGCTGAACGTCCAGGCATATTACCTCCCACCTTGAACGGAAGCGGCGTGGATTGCCAGGTATCCCCCCGGTCGTCGGAGCGCATAATTTGACCATTGCCATCCCAGGAATTCGTGTACGTCCCGGTTGCCATATACACCTTGTCCGGATCAACCGGATCGGTAGCCAGCGCGTCTACACCATTCTTGTTCCAGTCCACCCAGCCGACGGTATCATTCAACGGAATCCAGCTCCCGCTCGTCTCATTCCAGCGGTAAGCCCCGCCAATATCCGTCCGCGCATAGATCAGATCCGGTTCACTCTGGTTGAAAATAATCCCCGGCACAAAACCGCCGCCCGCCCCGGTAACCACACTGTTCCAGCTGTAGTCTTCACTGGCTGCGGCATGGGTTACAGCGGGAGCAACGTTAAACAAAGAGCCTGACATCGCTGTCAGCAGGACGAGTATTCCTAGTCTTCGGATACGTTTTCGAGTCATGATTCCTACCTCCCATAGCATACTTTGATAACGCTTTCATTATAAAACCTGTCCTACCCGTCCCGTGAGAGAAAACGGTTGATTATGTGTGAAAATTGTCATCTGTTATCGTACCGTTTTCTCATTTGACGATATTTGCGATAGAGCAGTACACAAAAAAACCTCGCGATCAGCAATCGCAAGGCAGTTCTAGCGCTAGTTCTCCATTGGGGGCGACAGCACAATCGGCTGATACACTAACGCAGCATCTATAATCTCCTCCGGCGTCAGCTCCGGCTCATTCCAGAAGATCAGATCACTCACGCCAGGGTGAGGCACGTTTCTCACAACGATCTCCAGCCATTGATCCAGCTCTGCCTCTGTTCCTTCGGCGTTAACGATCCGGGTGACGAGTTCGATAAGTTGTTGTCGGGTTAGGGAAATTTTGGGGGCCTCCTTTTATGGTTCAAATACCCACTTAAGCACATTGTGGCTATTGCGCATCATCTTATTTGTGTCGGTGTCGTAGTCTACCATCACTTCGACACCTAATGCAGCAACAAGGAAATCATTCACTAGTTCGGAAGATAACAATAAGTCTGACAAATGTTTCACAGATCTCTTCTGAAAATTTACCGGCAAAAAAAGTTGGGAGCGAATAAGTAGAATTTTGCCTTCATCAGTCCAACTGGGAAGTTGCTGGAGGCTACTGTTGCATTCGCTTCCCATAGTCAAAATTTATTACTATATCACCAAACATCATTATTTCTCTCTGAAATCCAAGTCAGATCTATTACTCCTCTCAAACGTATCATTCCTCATAATAAAAGCAAAAAATTATGTAAAATATATTACGGCTCACACTGCTAATTTTATCAATAAAGAGATTTTGTTTTAATTTGCTTAAATTTACTATATAATTTTATAAACGTGCGGCTAGATTTTTCACTTGTGCTTCGCAAGTGTTGGCATAAATGGTGGGATTGTTTGCTTCCTCTCATATTAGTATTAGCCGTAATAGTCATCTCTTATCATCGCGTTTTCATCGCATAAGGAGTAGCCGCACGTACTTATGAGATTAGGGAGAGTTTCATGTGGGCGAATTTAATAATATAAAAACACGTAATGGACTCGCAGATTTCCTGAAAGTCCCTAGGAAGAAACTTAGCTACATATTATTTGTAAAAGGCACTAACAATTTATATTCTTCATTTGAGATCAACAAGAAAAATGGTGGCACTCGTAAAATTAATGCTCCATCGGAAGAACTCAAGGATATTCAAAAAAAACTTGCTGAGGCTCTATATAATCATAAGAAAAAGAAGCAGCGGGGGAGTTTAGAGAAAATTTCGCATGCTTTTGAAATAGACAAAGGCATAATAACTAATGCTGAAAATCATCGAAATAAACGTTTTGTTTTAAATATTGATTTAGAGGACTTCTTTGATAGTTTTCACTTTGGACGTGTCAGGGGATATTTTCACAAAAATGACCATTTTTCACTACCTCTAGAAGTTGCTACAGCTATAGCACAAATATCTTGCTATGAAGGAAGTTTACCTCAAGGTTCACCTAGTTCCCCTATAATTACGAACTTAATTTGCGAGATACTAGACCACAGGATATTGAAAATTACAAAACAATATAGATTGGATTACACTCGTTATGCAGATGATTTAACATTTTCAACCAATGACAAAACCTTTCTGGAGTCGCAAACTGAATTATATAAAAGAATATCTGAAGAGATCAATCGTGCTGGATTTAAAATAAATGATAAAAAGACCAGGTTACAACATAAAGATTCACAACAAGTCGTTACAGGACTTGTCGTGAATAAGAAGATAAATGTAAGTAGCGTTTATTATAAAGAGACTAGGGCAATGGCTCATAACCTCTATAAGTATGGTGAGTTTAATATTAATGGTAATCTCGCTACTCTAAAACAATTAGAAGGCAGACTTTCATTTATTAATCAATTAACCTGGTATAATAATAAAATTGATGGAGAAAAACATCACTTCCAACACTTATGCTCAAGAGAACGACAATATCAAAAGTTTCTATTTTATAAATATTTCTTCGCTAACCCTAAGCCACTGATTGTAACTGAAGGGAAAACAGATGTGGTTTATTTAAAATCAGCTTTAAAAAAGCTCCATAAAGATTATCCTAGTTTAATTATAAAAAAAAGTAATGAAGAATTTGAATTCAAGGTATCCTTTCTTAATAAAACGAAAAGATTAAAACACTTTATGGGTATTTTCCAGGACGGCGGTACTGCATTAAAGAATATATATGACTTCTTCGCTTCCAGTAAGTCTAACATCAACTATTTGAGTTATTTCAAAAAAACAAGTAATAAATCACCAAATAATCCTGTAATTTTAATGTTTGATAATGAAATCGAAAGTGGGAATAAGAAACCGATAGGTAACTTCCTTAATCATACAAAAGCAGATGATAGAACAAAGATGGATCTAAAACAAAAATACTTTATTAACATTATTGACAACTTGTATCTTTTAACCATACCTTTAATTGGTGGTAAATCCGAATGTGATATAGAAGACTTGTTTGAGGACAGTGTTATTTCGCATAAAATTGAAGGCAGAGAATTCACAAAAAAGGATGAGTATGATATTTCGAAATACTATGGGAAAGAAATATTCTCCAAATACATTTCAAAAAACTACTCCTCTATTGATTTTACTAACTTTAGATCCATTTTAGATAACATAGATAACATCATCAAGTGCACTGGATGTAAGTAGCAAGGGCCAGTAAAAGATTTAGATGTAATGAACACGGACAAGGTATTTCTAGAGATCCAATTTGTAAATAATAAACTGTCTCGGACCAGATACTTTTGCTTTTTGTGACAACCAACTTTCTGGTTTAAGCCCTGGAAAATACCCCATGCCGGTTGGTGAACAATCCCACCATCCGGTATGGGGTTCTTTGTACTCCAAAACTCCGCCTACTCCTTCCGCCCCCGAAGCAAGGCTATTGCTGCCAGCAGGAAGGACACCAGCGAGATGCCGAGGGTAATATAGAGCATCGGCGAGGTGCCGGTGCTGGCGCCTTCATTGTCCACAATGGCCTGATGCTCGTCCATTGTCATGGTATCATTGCTAGCCTTGTCTGCGGCACCGTGGCCGTGACCGCCATCGGCGCTGCCGGAGGCTTCAGCGATGGCGGTGATGGAATGCGGGGATTCCGAGCCGGGTTCGCCGGACCATTGCACGAGGCTGCCATCGGCATAGTGCTGATAGGCATCCCAGGCGATATCGCCTGCGGAGTCCGGGTTCTTGGCTGTGAAGTAGAAGCGCTGGAACTGTCCGGCCTGAATGCCGCCATCCTTCGCAATCCAGCTCACCTTATTCCCCTCAATCGTTACCTCCCAGCCGGGTGTGGCCTCGTATTGCTTGAACTCTGCGCCTGCCGGAATCCGCAGATCCACCTGGACGGTGGCGCTTTCTTTTTCAGACGGTACTTTCAGTGTATACGTCTCCCAAGCCCCCGTACCGGACTGTGCAGGACTGACGGTTACATGGGCACTCGCCACGGCGGCGAACAGCATCAGTGCTGCGGCTGCCGGTGCAGCCAGTGCTGCTATTTTGCGAAACATTCTATTCAATGAAATCTCCCCTATTCTCTAATAATGGATATTGGGACTGTCTACGCTATCTTAAGCTCTATCTTTTCCCCGGAAAATCCCGCTCCCGCGAAGCCAGCCCCTGCTCCATCGCGTATCTGGTAAGCTGCGTGCGGTTCTGAAGCTGAAGCTTTTGAAGTATATTCTTAAGATGATTCTTGACCGTATGCTCGGAGATGCCGAGGGTGGCCGCAATCTCTTTATTGGTGGACCCTGAAGACACACAGCCCAGTATCTCCTTCTCCCGCGCCGTTAATGCCTCCCGCTCCTCCTTGACGGAGGTAACAGCGAACTCCTTGAGAATCTGAAAAGCCAGCTCCCGGCTCAGCGGCACCTCCTCACTTACAATAGCCAGCAAATATTCAATCCAGGTGGACGGAGCCAGATTCTTCAGGAGATACCCCTGAGCCCCCTGCTTGAGCGCTTCAAACAAATACGAGATCTCATCCGATACAGTGACGATGACGATCTTCACATACGGATATTCCAGCTTAATGCGGCGCGTGGTCTCCAGACCATCCATTCCCGGCATTTCGATATCAATCAGGATCAGGTCCGGCATCCATTGCCCGGTCCAGACGATGGCCTCCGCTCCGCTGGCAACCGCGCCGATCACTTCGAACCGTTCATCCAGCGCCACAATCTCACTCATCGCTTCCCGTGCATGTGCATGGTCATCGACGATCAGTACCCGGCAGCGTTCCATTCTGCGCACCTCCTTTGGCAATTTCCACGGTGGTTCCGTCACTCCCTGACTGTATGTCTAGCCTCCAGCCCATACTGCGGGACCGTTCCCTCATAATCTGCAAGCCATAGCTCCCGATCACCGCAAAAGGATCGTCATGCTGAATCCCGGCACCGTTGTCGGCAATGGTCACCGTCCAATGGAGTTCATTGCCCTGTCCGGACACGGACACCCTGCCTGCACGTGTATGCTTGCGCACATTGATAATCGCTTCGCGGATACAGGATAACAGCTCCGCTTGTTCCGCCGCCGTCAGCGCCTGCTCCTCCAGATGCCAGTCCAGCGACACCTCAATCATGACTTCTCCGGCAATTCCGGCCAGTTGCTCCTTAATGGACCGCTCCAGCGAAAAGCTCTCTTCACCGCTGACCGGCACCTTCAGATTGGCAATGGCCTGACGAACATAACGGTTGACCTCATGGACGGTCTTCTTGATCTGATCCACACTGTCCGCGCTGACGCTGCCGTCCTTACGGCTCTGCTCCAGACGGTCAATCCGCACGGAGAGCAGGAACAGGGATTGCGCCATCCCGTCATGCAGCTCCTTGGCCAGAGCCTCCCGCGCTTCCATCGCCCCTGTTGCCGCCCGCTCCTGCTCCAGCTCCCGCTGGTTCCGCTCCATGATCCGAAAGAGCGGCAGCAGCAGAATAATACTGAACATAAAAACCAATACAGGTGTTAAGTAGTTTCCCGTGTCCATGGAAATGTACGACATCAGGAACTGATGCCGCACCCATTCCCATATGCCGACCATCACGGTCGGAATCAGCAGGATGAGCACTTTAATCCGGGTATACGTCACTGTCCCCTCCCTAATTACTATGGATTACTTTATCATTCCCGGACATGCTCCGGCATGACTCTTTCGGGCTATACCCGCAGGTAATTGTTACGAAATTAAGTATTTAAAATGTTAGTCTTACTATCATAGCAGTTAGCGAAACAATATCCGATAGGTTACACTAGGATTGACGCACAATCAAGGATAATTTCATGCTGACACTACAGGAGAGATAATGAAATGAAACGAATTACGATTCTTGTCGCCGATGACGATGCGGAAATTGCCGATCTGATCGGACTGCATTTGGAAAAGGAAGGCTATCATCCCATCAAGGTTACGAATGGCACAGCGGCTGTGCAGGTGGTCCAGTCCAGGCATATCGACCTGGCTATTCTGGATATCATGATGCCCGGGCTGGACGGGTATGAGGTGACCCGGCAGATCCGTGAACAGCATGGGCTGCCGATTATTTTTCTGAGCGCGAAGACTTCGGATCTGGATAAAATCACCGGACTTGTCATCGGCGCCGACGACTATATGACCAAGCCCTTCAACCCCATGGAGCTGGTGGCCCGAGTGAATGCGCACCTTAGACGTTCCATGCAGCTGAATCAGCCGGTTGCCGAGCAGAAGGCCGTGGTGGAAGCCGGTGGACTGACGATTGATCCGGACCGCCGCTCGGTGACGCTGTACGGGAATCCCGTTGAGCTGACGCCGAAGGAATTCGATATTCTGTATCTGCTCGCCAGCTACCCCAAAAAAGTATTCAGTGCAGAGCATCTGTTCCGCCAGGTCTGGGGTGAGGCTTATTATGAAGGCGGGAACACTGTGATGGTACATATCCGCACCTTGCGCAAAAAGCTGGGGGAAGAGCAGACCAAAAATACGTGGATCAAAACGATCTGGGGGGTAGGGTATACGTTCAATGGCTAACCTTTTTCGCAGCTTCCGCTTCAAAATGATCTTTCTGCTTGTGCTGAGCATGGCCTGCTCCGGCATTGTTACTTATGTACTGTATAAAATCCTGCAAAGCTATTATACCTCCCAGGTGAAGTTCGAGGACAAGCTGACCCGCTTCCGCTATCTGATTGCCGACTTCGGGGACCTCAATTTCTTCCTGATCTTCTTCATCCCGCTGGCGCTGCTGTTCTTCTTCCTGTTCACCAAGCCGTATGCCCGGTATTTCAAAGAAATCTCGCAGCATATCCGCCTGTTGGCCAACGGAGACTTCAAGAGCCGCATCCGCATTCAATCCAATGATGAATTCGAGGATATTGCCGCCGATCTCAATCTGGCTAAGGATAAGCTCCAGGAAGCGGTGGAACGCGGGGATTTCGCTGAGAACAGCAAGGACAAGCTTGTGCTTAATCTGGCGCATGATCTGCGGACCCCGCTGACCTCCGTGCTCGGCTATCTGGATCTGGTGCTGAAGGACGGACAATTAACCGATGAACAGGTCAAACACTACACAACAATTGCCTATACCAAATCGCAGCGGCTGGAGAAGCTCCTCGATGAGCTGTTTGAGATTACCCGGATGAATTACGGCATGATGACCGTGGAACAGCTCCCGCTCGATCTGAGCAAGCTGCTGGTCCAGTTGAACGAGGAGCTATATCCTGTGCTGGAGAACAACGGGCTGACGGCCCGCCTTGAGCTGACCCCGCACCTTTCGATTACCGGGGACGGGGAGCTGCTCGCCCGGGTATTCGAGAACCTGTTGACCAATGCGGTGCGTTATGGCAAAGACGGCCGTTACGTCGATATCCTCTGCCATCCGGAGGAAGATCAGGTCGTTGTCCAGGTTATCAACTATGGAGACAGGATTCCTGAGGAGGACCTGCCTTTTCTATTCGATATGTTCTATACGGGCGACCGGGCGCGGACCCATCAGGAAGGCAGCACCGGCCTGGGCCTGTTCATTGCCAAGAATATCGTAGAGCAGCATCAGGGGACGATCTCCGTCCAGAGTGATACCATCCGTACGCTTTTCGAGGTGCGGCTGCCGGGTCTGATCAAGTAAGGACATCTTTTAAGAAAAACTTTAACTTTACCCCACTTCTTTTTAAACACACTCCCTTATGCTGTATTCATAGAGCCAAGGAGGAAGATAACATGAAGAAGTGGTTATTAGTGATTGTAATTGTCGGGCTGGCCGGTTATGAATGGGCTTCGCGGGACCGGGAGAATGATAAGGCTGAACTGAACATCGGCACCGTGCAAGTCTCTACAGATAAAGGTTCAAAGAATCTGACGCTGATTCCCAAAGGCCAGATCTACAAAGGTGATTTGCTGCTGGTCAACAAGGATTATCCCGTACATGAAACGGGCGTCAGCCAGGACATTGTCAGTCTGTTGGATCATGAGGAGCTGACCGCAGGGTACGGGCTGCTGGACCACAAAACACAGCTCTCCAGGCAAGTGGCAGAGAAATTCGCCGAAATGGTGCAGGCCGCTTCCGGGGAGGATATCAACCATTTCCTGATTAGCAGCGGCTATAGGGACAATGCGAAGCAGAAGCAGCTCTATGAGGAAAAAGGGGCTGACTACGCCCTGCCGCCCGGATACAGCGAACATAATCTAGGCTTGTCGCTCGACATCGGCTCCTCACAGATGTCCATGAGCCAGGCCCCTGAAGGCCAATGGCTGCGGGATAACGCATGGGATTACGGCTTCATTCTGCGCTATCCTGAAGATAAAACAGAGATTACCGGCATCCAGTATGAGCCTTGGCATTTCCGTTATGTAGGGCTGCCGCACAGCATTATTATGCGGGATAAGAATTTCACCCTGGAAGAGTACCTCGAATTCCTTAAGCAGCAGCAGACGATCACCGCTACCGTTAACGGTACCCACTATCAGATCTCTTATATAGAGGTCAAGGGAAATACCCCGGTTCCTGTGCCTGCCGGTCAACACATAGAGCTCTCTGGAGATAATATGGACGGTGTGATTATGACGGCAGAAAGCGGTGATGCGGAATGAACCCGGCACATAATCGGAGAATGTACGGTGTACAGGCACTATTAGCCGTATATATCTATATCCTGTTCAAAATCATTTTGTTCAAATTTGGTTCGATTGATCTCAGCTTTCTCTGGCAGCAGCTCCAGCACGGCCCGGAGAACATTATAGGAAGTCTGCAGAGAGGCAACCTGACGCCGCTTGCTACGCTGTCCAGCACCTATCACCATGTCACCCCTCACAGCTTTGTTAATTTCGCGGGAAATATCGCTTTGTTTATACCTTTTGGCATATTCCTGGTGCTCTTGTCCCCAACTGGAAAAGGCAGCGGCTCCTTCAGCGGTGTGCTGCTCTGGTCCTTCGCATTAAGCGCCGTGCTGGAAGGGGCCCAGTCAGTCTTTTATATCGGAACCTTGGATGTGGACGATCTGCTCCTGAATACGTTCGGCGGGCTGCTCGGCTATCTGTTGATCCGCCCTTTAATGAGTATTTATATGACAAGCAGACAAGGCTCCTCCGTCACCCAGAAGTGACGGGGAGCCTTGTCTGCTTGCCGTTCCCTCTGCTCTACAAGGGAGAGATATAACGGCTGTACTCGATCTTCAGTTCTGTGAAGCCACCACCTTCCTGGGACAGGAAAAAGCTGCTTACTCCCTCCGCTCCCCACCAGTTCAGCCCAATCAGCAATCCGTCTGCTGCTTGCGCCGCGAACAACAAGGAGAACATCTGCGGAATCACCTCACCGCCGTCATCGACCCGCCAGACTGAATATTCATTGTCCTGAAGCACAGCGGGATAATCCTTGAAGCTGAGCTTCCCGTCTTCCTCCAGCACAAGGCTGAAGAGCATATCCTTATCCATTCTAACGAACTGGACGACATAGAGCCGTCTGTCCGGGCCCAGATCAGCCAGCTTCCACACCGACTCAATCTTCCGCTGCTTCACGGCCGCTATACTTTGTCGCACAGGATCTTCAGGGGCAAGCTGTGGAGCCGCCGGGTCGGCGGGCTGAATCGCCAGCAAGGCAGCCTGAGGGAACTGGGCAGAATCGGCCAGATAATAGGTTTCATTCTGTTCAGCCGAGCCACCCTCAACCTTGAACAGATAACCGGACAGATGGGGAATATTATTCGCCAGCTCCCGTCCGTTGCTGTCCTCACTCCCCGCCTGCCACTTCTCGAACTTCACGGCCAGCTCCTGGCCTCCGTTGCCGATCGCTGTATTCAGGGATTGCATCTGCTGTTCATTCCCCTCCTCTTCCCTGGTTACAAGAATATGACTCCCGGTCTCGTCGGCAAATCCGAAAACAGGCTGCAGCTTGTCAGGGTCCATGAATGCCGTCAGTACGGACGGACTGGAATCCGGGGCGCTTGCAGCAGGCTCCGTCCCTTCCGGGGCATCCGTCTGCCCGGCGGCAGGTGAAGGGGGCTGCGTCACGGCAGGGGATGGCATGGCCGAAGCTTCTGCACCGCTTGTATCGTCATTGCCGCCCGGCCTGGAACACCCGGATAGGCTGAAGACTAAGACAACTGCTGCTGCAAGAATAAGGGTTCCGGCCGCTCTGACCCGGTACCGGTTGCGGCCCTTCACTTGATTCATAGCGTACCTCCAGTGAAATTTAGTCAAAAATCCCCATACTGAGATATCGTTCTCCAGTATCAGGAGCAATACACAATACCCGCTTGCCCCGGCCTTGGCGCCGTGCTTCCTGCAATGCCGTCCAGACTGCTGCTCCGCCGGAAGGGCCGATCAGAATTCCTTCGGTGCTGGCAAGTACTCTTACCATCTCCAGGGCATTCTCGTCGGATACCTGCACGATCTCATTGTAGATGCTAGTGTTCAGAATCGCCGGTACGAAGCCGGGGCTGGTTCCCACCAGCTTATGCGGTCCGGGCTGGCCGCCGGACAACACCGGTGAACCCTGCGGTTCCACGACGACTATGCGAAGCTCGGGCAATTGTTCCCGCAGTGCCTCACCGGTGCCGGTAATAGTCCCGCCGGTGCCGGAGGTGGCGACGAAGACATCCAGCCGGCCCTCCATCTGCTCCAGAATCTCCGGAGCGGTGGTGGTGCGGTGAATGTCCGGATTCGCCTGGTTCTCGAACTGCTGCGGGATGAAGCTCCCGGCAATCTCACGCCCCAGCTCCACCGCCTTGGCAATCGCGCCGGACATCCGCTCCGCCGCCGGGGTCAGCACCACTTCCGCACCGTAAGCCTTCAGAATATTGATCCGTTCCTTCGTCATATTATCCGGCATAATCAGAATTGCCTTATACCCCTTCGCCGCCGCATTCATCGCCAGACCGATGCCGGTGTTGCCGCTCGTCGGCTCGATGATCGTACCGCCGGGCTGCAGCCGTCCGTCCAGCTCCGCCTGCAGGATCAGATTATAGGCTGCCCGGTCCTTGACGCTGCCGCTGGGATTGAACATCTCCAGCTTCACATACAGCTCCGCATCCTCCGGTCCGGTCACGCGGTTCAAGCGTACCACCGGCGTTCCACCGATCAGCTCCGTGATATTATTAACTACCCGCTTCGTCATATGCGCGCCTCCCTCGTTCTTATATATGATATAGGTTCCATTGTATCGCTAACGTATGCCGCTTGTCGATTTGGCGGATAGGGATTTGATTTGAAATAGTGCTTGAAGTAGTGCTAGAAGTGGTGCTAATCGAAATGGAATTGTTGTAGTAAATGCAGGATGTCCGGCGGGGGATCGAATCAGACCGGGGATTGTTGTATATTTTGCAGGAAATGCTTACAGATCAGCCGCTCAGCACCCGAAGTGCTGCACTTTGTGCAGGAATCCTCTACATTCGGCTAAGAAAAGATTGATTTGTTGTAAAACATGCAGGGTTTGCTTGGCTTGACGGAGTTCCGGGACATTCGCAGACCATTGTAACGGTTATACCTGTTGTACCAAGCAAATGGAAAAACGTATCTTAAATTCTCCATTTCTGTGCGATGATCGGAAGCAAGTGGAAATACAACATCTAATCAGGTTGGTTTTAGCTGGAATGGATGAAATGGAAGAATTTAAGTGCCGTTTATCCAACTGCTGTTACAACATCGCCCATTCTTTCAGCAGTAAATGGAGGAAATCCAACTGCTTCAGATGCTTCTCTCTTTGAGCTTGTCCGGCATTACCTTCATGCCCCATTTACAAGCCTATCTCGCATAACGCCTATCCGGATGCCATAGCAGATCGGTCAATGATTGTTCCTGTAATGCTGCTGTGAAGCACATGCAACGCAACAATCGCCCCCGGATATACGGGGGCGATTGTTGTGCGGCTCTTTGCGCAGTCCTAAGTGATGGGAAGAAGTTCTTGTACAGTCCTGAGTTACGAGTGCCGCTTCTTGTACGGCTCTGAGCTACGGATGGCTCTATTTTCAACTCATTCGTATCCGGCTGAACCTGTTCTCAGATAAGCATTATAAGTCTCTGCCACATGCTCTGATAAATGTTTCTCTCTATGGATTCACCGTAATCGTGAACGTAGACGTTGTGTTTTTGATAGGCGTGACTGTGTTCTGGATCTTCAGGTTGTTGAAGACAACGTTGCCTACCGCAGGGCCTTGACCCGCTTCGGCCGATTCATTGGCCCAGATGCCGACCCCGGACTTGGCGTCGAAGGCGTCTCCGCTCTTCTGCGCACCGGAAATCGTAATGTTCGTGAAGATCGTATCCGCTACCGGGAACTGCGGCGAATTGCCGACATAATTGGTCTGGAACATGATCCCGTGATAGGTCGGGTCAAGGATATCCACATCGCTGACCCGGATACCCTGGAATACCTTGGAGGCGGAGAATACCCAGATGGCCGGAAAAGTCTGTGCGCCCCAGAAATGTCCACCCGACCGGACCACGGAGATATTCTGGAAGTTCGTCGTCGGGGAAGCCCCGAACCCGTTCATGGCATAGCCGAAGTCGAGCGAGCTGATCGTGATTCCCGAATAGCAGAGCGTATCCGCAATATAAATGTTGCGGAAGGTATTGGCATAACCGCCATAGACGGCAACACCGGCTGCACGCCAGGTCAGGATCGAGGTCAGATTCTCATAGACATTGTCCTTCATGTCAGAGCCCCCGGAATCAATGGCCGAGAACAGCGCGAAGCTGTCATCTCCGGTCGCCCGGGCTTCATTGTTGGACACCAGGTTGTTGGTGCTGCCGTTGGTCATATTGATGCCGTCGGCGAAGGTGTTGCGGATACGCGAATTGCGGATCACCATGTAATCGGTATTCGCCCCCCAGTACATACATACCTGATGTTCCGTCCAGATGTTGTCAATCGTAATGTTCGCCACATTGGAGAAGTCAAACACCTTGCCGGGGCCGTCAATCCGCGAAGTATAGTTGCCGAAGTAAGCAAAACCCGAGAATGTCGAGCCATTCGCAGAATCAGTAGCCCTGAAGCCGATATCCGTATTCGACTGGTTGACTGGAGCATAGAACCGCGTGTACCACGGGCCGGCTCCAATGATCTTCACTGCCTTGCCGTATACCTGGAATTTGTTCGAGGTCTCATACGTTCCCGCAGGAAGATACACGCCAACTAGGTTCCCCGTAGTATCCATACGCACCTTATCCAAGGCATTCTGCACATCCTGGTGGGTGAATCCAAGAGGTACCGTATATTTGGACGGGTCCGGGTTGGCAACCGGAGCTACCTGCTCCAGGCTGACGAAGTCTATGGCATATTGTGAAGTATTAGCCGCATCCTTTTGCAGCCGGATCGTGCTGCCTGCCGGAATGGTGCTGTCGAACATGATATTTGCTTCGTCATAGATATGACGCGGTGAGCCTGCGCTTGGTGAATTGCCCGGGCTAACCTCTGACCCGTAGAGCCAGGCGTACTTTGAAGTCAGAGTAATGGCTTTGTTATAAACACCATTCACATAAATATTGAGCGTAGCGGTTGTTCCGTCTCCGCTTGCCGAATCCGGGATGGAGAACCGGGTGACCAGCGTATTGGTATTGGCTTTGGTTGTGAATTCGACGTAGCTGCCCGTTGTATTCAGCGTAACGGCTCTTCTGCCCGAAGCTTCACCGGCAAGATCGCCGATCGTACGGTTCGGATTCAGCTTGACCGCCCCGCCGCCGGTCACTCCGTCCTCCGCTTCATACATGTCGTATGGCATATTGGCCCCGCGTCCGATGTAGAGCGGCTGGTTCTGGATATTATTGGCCCGCTTCACTGCCAGTTCGTTCTGATCTACGGCAATGTCTGTCTTCACATTGTATTTCCCGTTCACTGCTGTCCAGGTCCCGAGCGCAACCGGAGCCGTAGTGCTTCCGGCGGCAATGACACCGTTATACGAACCGGTTAGTGTTGTGATAACTGTACCGCTGGTTGTATCCGTAAGGGTCAGCGTGATGTTATGCGCACCGCCTGCGGAGGCCGCCGTTCCCTGATTTTTAATAGCGACCGTGAAGCTCACCGTGTTGCCTTCTGCCGGATTGCCCGGAGACCAGCTGACTGGAGACGCGATCAGATCCGAGCTGGATACCGGATTTACGGTAAGAGAAGACGGATGGCTGTAGCTGTTATTCCCTTCATTCATTTCAATGACGGTGTTGTTCTCGTCAACCTTGGCACTTAAGGCATAGGTTCCGAAATCCCTCGCCCCGAGACTGAACGATATATTAGCCGATGCACCTGCGGCCAGAGCACCGACTGGCGCAGTACCGGCAAGCGTGCTGCCAAGGTAAAAGCTAACAGTGGTTGCTGCCGAAGAAGCAGACCCGGTATTTTTTACGGTGGCATTCAGTGTAATGGCATTGGTCTCTACCGGTGCAGACGGGCTCCAGGACATGCCGGTTACCGTCAGATCAGGATTCGCAGCCGGTGTGCCGATAATCTGGAATTCAGCCACCTGCCCCGCGCTTGAGCCGGAGTTCGCAGTGAATTTCAGTTGCAGTTCACTGGCCGTTGCCGAGACCGGAATGGTCACTGAGTTGCCACTGGCCGGGTTGAAGGTATACACCGCAGCAGCCACCAGACTGGTGAAGGTTCCTGTAGACTGGTTATGACCCAGTACCTGAATGGTTTGGGTACGGGTAGCCCAGGCCGCTGCAGGATTCAGCTTCACGACTACAGAGGTTACATTGGCGTTCGACCCAAGGTTCACAGTCAGCGTATTCGGATAACTTCCCCCTGCTCCCTCCCAGTATGTGGTCACATCTCCGTCATTCGCGTTGGCGGGGACAAACGTGAAGACGGAAGAGGAGGCATTAACCGTTTTGCCGATGGCTAAGTTCGAGCCGGGGCCTGCGCTTGGAGTAGCCGTCGGTGCAGCAGATGGTGAAGGCGTTGGCGTTACAGCCGGTGTTGGCGTCGCAGTAGCAGTCGGGGCTACGGTTGGCGTTGCCGTCGGTGCGCTAGTCGGTATTGGTGTTGCGGTTGGCACCGCAGTCGGCGCTACTGTCGGAACGGGTGTGGGTGTTGCCGTAGCGGTCGGGGCCGATGAGACGGTCAGGACCAGCTGATCCAGATTCACGTTGCCGGAGTCGGACACATCGTATTTGTAGGCAATCGTGTTATTTCCGGCAGTTAAGGCAAGCGTCTCAGCCTGCGTGGACCAGGTATCCCAGTTCGCCAGATTGGCAAGCGAGGTCTGCCTGATCTTCGTCCCATTTACGTAAACACTCAGCGTCCTGGTGCTGCCGGAAGCATTGGCGTACCGCAGTGCTGCGCTGTAATTACCTGCCGATGCAGCGGATACGGTGAAGGTCGTGGCTGCTCCCTGAGTCAGGTAGCCGTCAACAAACGCCGAACCGGTATAGCCGGTGTGGTCCGTGTTGGTCTTGGCCCCGCCGGATAAGGCGGCTGCTTCCGCTTCATAAGTTCCGGGCGGAGAAACCGTGGTTCCGTACACCTCAAGTTCGGATAGCTGGGCAGCAGGCCAGCCGGTGTTGGCGGTGAAATTTATTTTCAGATAACGGGCGGTTGCTGCTGTGAATGGGATAGTGACGGCGTTGGAGCCGCTGGAAGGATTGAAGGTATAGTCCGCAGAAGCAGCCAGATTGCTGTAAGAGACATCATCCGTACTGCCTTGCACAGACAAAGTCTGTGTTCTTGCTTCCCACGCCGCCGGCAGCTTAAGTACAACCTGATTCACACTGCTGCTGGCACCGAGATCAACCTTGATCCATTGCGGAAAAGCATTACCGGCACTCTCCCAATACGTGCCCTGGTTGCTGTCGTTGGCATTCGCTGCCACGTACACATCACCGACAGAGCTTGCGCTGATCGTCTTGCCTTGAGCCAGATTGCCTGCCGCCGCCCCCACTGCCGGAAACAACGCTAACTGTCCTACACATAACACAAGAATCAGACCGTACATTAGGAATTTCTGTTGCAGCAAAGCCTTGGTTCTGCTAATCATTTAACAGCCACCTCCCAATAAATTTATGGTGCCGTCTTCAGGTATGCGCTTACATAATAACTAATAATGGTAATAATATAAGATAATGCTTGGCTGAGGTCGATGGCGTATCCTATGCATAGTATGTGCGTACATACGGCCCGCAGAGAATGAACCTAATTGAAGTCGGTATATCCTTCGTTACTGGCTCCTTTTACAATAAATACAACAAGACACAGCTTAGGGGGGAATAATTATGAATGCTACGGACAAGCAGGAGCTATTATCCAAAAATGAAAAACTCATCAACATGGTGATTGAACGGGCCAAACGGGATTATCCGGAGGAGATTGCGATTATTGGGCTTACGGGGTCTTTTCGGACCGGGGATTTCCATGACAAAAGCGACCTGGATCTGATTATCATCAATAATAACAACCAAGGCTGGGGCATCTCTTCCTGCTTCATTCTGGGTGATGTCGGATATGATATCTACTGCACACCGTGGGAGACCAGGATTGAAGAGCAGGCAGCGCTTGAGCATCCGATGATCGCAAGTCTGGTGGATTTGCAGGTCCTCTATTGTGCCAAGCCTGAATATCTGGAGAAGCTGAGTGCGTATCAGCAGCGTGCGCTGGAGGCGTTGGATAAGCCTATCGGCAGCGAATGTCTCGGCAGAGCGAAGAAGTGGATTGACCTTGCCAAACAGGAATACGCGAATACCCTGCTTGCTGAGGATCTCGGGGCCGTTAGGCTAGCCTCAGCCGAGGTTGTATACAATCTGGTTAATGCATTGTCGCATATGAATAATACGTATTTCAAAAGAGGACTGAAGAGATACCTGGAAGATAGCGCAGCCTACCGCTATATTCCTGAGAATTATGAAGCGATCTATATGAATGTGATTCGCGCCAAAAGTGTGGATGAGATCAGAAGCACCTCTCAACTTCTCCTTAAAAGCATTCTTGATCTATACCATACCATGGTTCAGGAATACGCAAATCAGCCTGTGCCGACCTATGATAATCTTGCAGGCAGCTATGAAGAGTTATGGTGCAACTACCGCAACAAGGTGATTGCCAGCACTGAAGCGAAGGATGCCTCCTACGCCTTCTATGCCGCAATGGGAGCACAGGAGTTCCTGGATGATATGACAGATTCACTGGGAACCCGGAAATTCGATATCATGCCGTATTTCGATGCCGACCGGCTGGATTTGTTTAAGGAGCAGTTCCTTAAGGCGATGGATGAATATCTGGAAGAATATCACCGGGCCGGGCGGAAGGTTGCGCGGTACGATACTTTTGAGGAGCTGTACAGCCAGTATATGAAGCTATAATAATAGACACAGCAAAGACCCCCACCGTTTCGTTACGGCGGGGGTCATATGCGTGCCTCTTGACTTTGCAGCCCGGCAGATTCAATCATACAGATTCCCGTTAGCCAGCATCGCCAGCCGTTCTTCATCCAGCACAATCAGCCGTCCGTTCCTGCGTTCAATAATTCCTTCTTCGATCAGGCGGCGCACCACCCGGTTCAGATGGCGGTAGCTGGTGCCCAGCAGATCGGCGGTCTCTGTCAGCGTGGAGGTGCGGATCTCCTCTACCCGCTGAGCACCCGTGTTGTCCGAGAACAGCGACATCAGATAGCTGGCGAACCGGTTCTCTACCGGGTAGAGTACATTCAGGGCTGAGGTCTGGCCCAGCGTATACATTTTGTGGCTCAGCTCTCCGACCAGGAACCGCAGCAGCGCCGTATTGTCTTCAAGTTCCTGGAGCAGCAGCTTCCTTCCCGCGACCAGCAGCAGGCTGTCCCCTACAGAGACCACCTCATTCTTGACCGGATATTGGCGCAGCAGCTCCACATCCCCGATCACGGACATCGGCCGGGCGAACCGGACCAGCATCGACTTGCCGTTAGGCAGCAGCGTATGAATCTTCAGCTTGCCCTGTACCAGAAAGAACATATGCTCCAGCCGGTCGCCCACGGAGCAGATCGCCTCCCCGTCGCCGTAACGCCGCAGCTCCATCCGGGCAATGGCGCCGCTGCTGAACATCGCTGTAAGCCCATTCTGCTCCGTAAGCGCGCGCACGGCCTCTGGATTCAATATCGACTGCATGAAGCTCTTCCTCTCCTTGTGTCATTCCCACTCTAAGTCTATCTATAAAAGACGCACTTAAGTTTTGAACTTGAAGCTTCGTCGTCACTGCGGTGAACATTTGGACTTTCGGCCGCTGTAGGACATGTGTCCTTCTGGAATCACTGTAACACAAGTCCGGGAGAGGAAGCTATCTAAGTTAGTCAGTGTACAGCGCCGTCCGCAAAATAATCCTCCAACGCTCTCCACTCCCGGTAGTTCGCCAGATTGAATGAAGGCCAATTCTGCACCGGCCGTGCGCGTTCAGACAGCCGGCTGCGCAGCTCTTCATCCAGAATCCCCTTCTCCCGCTGGCTGAATTCGATCAGCTTAGGAACCACATCTGACGAGAGTTCGGTCAGATAAGGGGCATCTAGAGTGCCGCTTGCGGCATAACGCTGAATATTCTGCTTCGCAATGATATGATCCATGCCGATATAGTTCATCAGCACGTAGGAGAGCAGGCCGAGCACGATGTAGCATTTCAGCAGCGGGAAGGATTCCCGGCTAATCCGCACTACAGCGAGTATAAGCAGCAGTCCGAGGAAGATCATGAAAGCATGTACCAGGAACCTTATATAGGTGTATCCGTAGGCCTCTTCGTACAGAGTCAGCCGGGAGTAAGCGGAATACAGCATGACCATCGAGCAGAGCACCAGGATATACAGCAGGAGCTGGATCGCCCGTTTCAGGTTACCGCCCGCTTTGCGTACGGCCAGCAGGGACAGCAGCAGAATGGCGAAATTGATCGACGTTACCAGAATCAGCTCAAAAAAACCGCTCCGTGCATAATCCGCATAGGTGCTGTCCTTGGGCAGAATACCTTCCCATGCCCCGAACAGGTAAGAGAACTGTACACTCACAAACAGCATGTACACGACATTGATCGCGGCCAGAACCGTAGTGATGATAACCGGATCATCAATACCGATACCGTCATCCCCTGCTTCAGCTGCTTCCAGCTTCCCTGCCATGGCATCAAATTCACTGGCAGGAGCCGTCCGGATATAAGACTTGCTGTGCACGAACCCCCATACGAAGCCGAACATGCCAAGGCCAAGCAGCAGAATCCACAGCGCTCTGAAGATCCAGTCTCCCAATGAGATATTGTAAAAGTAATCCGGGAGCGTGGACAGCAGCCGGTTGAACACCCCATCAGCGGTGGAGAGCAGTGAGGTGACAACCAGCAGCAGCGGAACGGAAATCAGCAGGCCGATCAGCACACGCATCAGCACCTGCTTGCGTTCATTTGGAATGGTCCCTTTGCCACGGCGCATCAGCTTCAGTGCAGTGCCCCAGTTGCGCAGACTCTGCGGGAACAGATGCTCAAGGGCAGCCCAGATCAGCCCGAACCCGCTCCAGGCAGGCTTGCGGTAACTGAACATATAGGTCATATGTAATAGAATCAATACCGGAATGACCAGGAAATTAAGCACAAAGAAAAACCAGTTGCCAAATAGCGCATAAGTCAGAGACAACAGACCAATCGAGCCCGTCCAAACGTAGCTGAACCAGGTCTGCTTACGCATCCTCTCCTTGGCGAAATAGAATATAAACGTATAGAATAAGCTGACAAAAATCGGGTAAGAAATCCCCGGCATCTTGCCGTAGAACAAGTACTGATGCACAAGCGCAAGCAGAAACGCGGCCAGTAAGGCCATACGCGCAAACCCCGGTCTGTGAGCGGTTTGATCGTCCATGGTAAATTCCTCCATCTTTTAACTATCTTATCCTGATTTTAGCTGATAAAATAAGAAGAAAAAGAGAAATATAATATTATTAATTTCCTATTTTAATGAAAGGAGAGACTCAATTTGAAGCTGCACAGCCAATACCTGAAGCTGCACTCGCATCATGGAGGTCCGCCGGAGACTGCCGTCACCCTGGATGAGCTGGCCTTGACCCTGGGCTGTACCCACCGTAATGCACTGCATGTGATCCGCAAAATGGCCGATCTCCACTGGATCACCTGGACACCGAGCCGGGGACGGGGACGCCGCTCCAAGCTGGTATTCCTCGCGGCCGCCGAGGACATCGCCCTGGAATCCATGAAGCAGGCCATAAGCAGCAAGGATATCAGCAGTGCCCTCGAAGGTATCCGTGGACATGCCCGCACCTCATCGCTGCAGGATACGCTTCAGGGGTGGCTGCTGGCTTATTTCGGGCATCACGCCGAGATGCACAGCGACAAGCGGATTGATACGCTGCGGCTGCCGGTTACCCAGCAGCTCCATACCTTCGATCCGCTGTATATGAATTTGCTGGCGGAGTCCTTTGTCGCAAGCCATGTCTTCGACGGTCTGGTCGGGCGCAGCGGTGAACGGGGCAAGGTCATTCCCGGCCTGGCCCATGCCTGGGAGACCGATGAGAGCCGGACAGCGTGGACGTTTCACCTGCGCAAGGAAGTGTTATTCCATCACGGCAAGGTGCTGACCGCCGAGGATGTAGTCTACTCATTTGAACGAATGATGTCTACCTCGCAGCGCACGCTGTACAGCTATATTTTCAAGGAAATCCGGGAGGTCAAAGCGCTGAATACCTCTACCGTCCGCATTCTGCTGAAGAAGCCGAACGAACTCTTCCTGCCCTTCCTCTGCACCAGCCGGGCAGCTGTTGTGCCCCGTGATCTGCAATCCATCGGGGAGGATATGTTTGGACGCAGGCCGGTAGGAACCGGCCCCTTCAAGGTAGTCGAGATGAACAAGGATACTTGTGTGCTGGAGGTGTTTCCTTATTATTTTCAGGGACGGGCCCATCTGGACCGCGTGGAGATTATCTATGTGCCGTGGAGTTTGAAACCGGAATCCCCGGAGACCAGCTCTGCCTTCCATATCATCCCGAACCCGTCAGCAGCAGGCGCAGGCTCCTTAAGCAGAATCCATTCCGAGTCCTTCGTACGCAAATTCGTTACCTGCAACACCAAAAAAAAGGGACCGCTGAGCGATCCCCTTCTCCGTGCCGAGCTGTTGTCCTGTCTGCAGGAGACTCCCCGGGAGCCTTTCCGGCATGCTGTGGAGCCTCCGGCTGCGACACTCCAGATTGCGACCATCCCGCAGTATACCGGGGATGCCGAATATATTGCCGCCAGGCTCACACAGCACGGATATTCCTGCAAGGTATTATCCGTGTCGCCAGAGGAATTCAAAGGCCCGATCCGTCTGAAGTCCGACCTGATTGTCTTCTCGCTGCTCCGCGATCAGGACGAGCAGCTGCGGCTGTACGATCTGTATCTGACCCTCTCGCAGCACATTGAACCGCGCACCCGTGCGAGCATTGAGGGCAGGCTGCACCTGATCTCCCGGGAGCCCGACTCCGCAGTGCGGGCTGAGGGCTTCAAGGTCATTGAAGATACCCTGACGCAGGATCATCAGCTGCATATCCTCTACGAGCGGCCTGCCGAGACCGCTTATCTGCCCAGCGTGCGCGGGGTTACGTTCAACAGCCAGGGCTGGGTAGATCTGCGCCACCTCTGGTTCCCGCCGGAGTTATAATCCCATCAGGGCAGGCTGGACCGGATAAGCCGTTATTTTATAGAGGACATGTCCACCTAAACTTTGCCGGGTAAATACGCTGCCAGCCCTCTGCCGGTCAGGTTCGCGGATACCGGCTTCTTGCCGAGTTCCCTCGACCAGACCGAGAGCTGGCCGATGTGATGGATCTCGTGAGCGATAATATGACGCATGATCTCGCCCCAGGCGTCTTCTGTCACCCGTCCATCCGGCCGCTCGTCCCTTAGAATTTTCCGCTCCAGCCCCTCATGCCAGGCCAGTACGAAGGATTCCACCTCCGGCCGGAACCGTGCATCCAGCTCTCTGATCTTCTGCAGACTGTTATACTCCGTGAAGTCCGCCCGCAGATCAGGCTTGCCCTCCATATCCCGGACCCAGCTTAATTCCACATCCACAATATGCACAAGCGTCTGCAGAATCCCGCCCATTCCGCCTATGCGTGTCTTCACCAGCTCCTCCTCGGGCAGCTCCTCACACCATTTGTACCATTCCTCGCGGACCCTCCAGTTATACCGGAATAATGTTTGCATCGTTTGCCTCCTCCATAGTTATCGTTTCACATGATTATATCATTCTCTCTCTTCCCATGTCCGTCCTTCAATCCCATGAGCCCCTGCCCTGCTTCCGTCTAATGCTGTAGAATCTCATCGCAGTCGGGACGCCCTTGATCTCCAGAACCCCGCTATAGATCAGTTCTCTTACCCTGGACTCATAATAAGCGTCACCAATATCCTGCTCACAGTTTCCAAGCGCCTCTCCCACCAGCCGGGCCGATTTCAGAAAACCGTCTTCCCCTGGCGGCGGATTCAGCGAGTCCAGCTTCTCCAGCAGGTAGCTGTCATAATAATCAGCAGGCACCTCAAGTACAGCCTCATCCTGCCAAATCCGCAGTACGCCGGACTGCTCCGACATCTCCTGCCATTCCCGCGTGAGCCTTGCGATATCTGCAGAAGCCAGTCTGCTGCCTGCACCGATTCGCAGCAGGGCTTCCCGCAGCTTGTCAGCCGGAATCTCACTTGAACTACGGTAGATACAGGAGGCATCCGGACGGTTATACAGCTCCTCGCAGATTGCACTGGCATCACACACTATAATTTCGTTCGGTCTGCTCCCGAGCAGATGCACAGCAAGACGCAGCGCCGTCTGCTCGGAAGCACTTCTGCTCGTCCAGATGACGACCTTGGCCTGTTCGGGGATCAGCTCCAGGTTGCCGAGAAGCTCTGTATACTCCCGTTCATACTCATCAGAGATAGTGAAATATTCCTGGATATGCTGGCGGAACCAATCGCTCCTGAGCTTCCTGCCCGCCGGCGTGTCCAACTGGCCCAGCAGACCTATAGCGTAATTCTCCCGCATCGTTACAAGCTTGTGCGTATCCATCCAGCTAAGTCCTCTCAATGCCTGCTTCATACTGCCGGTGAAAGAGTCGCCGCACAAGATATGTACATGGGTACAATCCGGCGAGGGGTCCCAGAATGCCCGTTTGGCCGGAAGCTCCATCAGACTTGTGTAGTATTCCAGCAGTGAGGCAACGGGTTCTGCAATCTGTTGTTCAAGCGGCTCTTCAAGCAGCTTACTCTGCTCCTTTACCCGTCCGATCTGCGCCAGAATCCGAATCAGATACAGCTTCACTTCATCTTCCCTCAAAGTGCTCACAGCTTTTTTGATCGCCAGTATATCTTTCATTCACATTCACCTCAGACTTGAACTTTATTTCCCGGAGCCATCGAGCAGCCGGCCTTTTACAAGTAAATAAGCAGGAGCCTTCGGCGTTTCGGTCTTAACCGTAACCTCCAGGGTACCCTCCTTGCGGACAGCCGGTCTTTGGCGCTCCTGCGGAGGGAACTGAAGCGTATCATCATAAAGGATATAAGCCGCTACATCTGCTGCCCCGGCCGGAATATCCTTTCCGGTTATATTCTTCGACTTCACTGTAAAGCTGCCTTTCCCGGAATCATAGGTGTACGAGACTGGCCGGAAGGCATCGTTACTGATAATCTTTCCCGGGGGTGCTGTAAATGGTCCTCCTTCCATATCCTCCAAGGTATATTTAATCATATCCGTCTGCATTAAGGATTCACCCGTCAGCGTATACAGCCGGTTCGCCTGATCCCATTTATTCGTAATTCCCAAACGGCCGGCCAGCACACTGACCGGGATGAACATCGAATTTTGCTCCATCACCGGAACCGTGTCCATCGACCCGGCAACCCCGTTAACCGAAACATTCTTTGAACCAATGGTGAAAATAACCTTTACATCATCCTTCTGGATGGTAGCCGTCTTCGCCTTTGCATCGTAGCCGACCTTCGCACCCATCAGCTCACTGATCGAACGCAGCGGTATCATCGTCCGGTAGTTGGCATCCACGTATGGCGCTTTTGGTGCCGTGTAGAGCACATAATAATCGTTGATTTTCAGCAAAACCGGATTTTCCTTAGGTGCGGCCTGCACCTTCCCCGGATTCCCGCCTGTAAACATCGCCAAGCTCATCCCCGCTGCTAACAGCGCCACTAACACTCTTTTACTGCGTTTCATACCACTCATTCCTCTCTATTCCTTAACTAGATATAAATCTCTCCCCTTTCTTATTACTCCAATCCCAAGGATGAGTTGCGCCTTACTCCTAAAATCTAACAACTCAAAGAGGCAAGCAGCGTCAAATCCGCTGCTTGCCCTTTCCATCACTTTTGCTTTTGCTTTTGCTTTTGTTTTTGCTTTTGTTTTTGCTTTTTGCTCTTTGCTCTTTCGCCTTTTCTTTTGCTTCTCCTCCTGCCCACACCCCCACATGAATTGAACTTGAGTCCTTCCCTTTTTGGGAGGAGTGGCGGAAGAGATGTTTGGAACTGTAGGAGCGATAGCGTCCGCCTTTGTCTCCGGATTTCACCCGCTAATAGCGGCATAAATCAAGAAATCTGGAGACAACAGCGGCCGAAAATCCAAACGATCTCTGTAGCCACGACTATTCCCAAAATCCAAGCAACTCCCGTTCAATTCACTTCACCGACCCAATCATCCCAGCCACAAACTGCTTCTGCATCACAAAGAACACTAACGCCGTCGGGATCGTGCCGATCACAATCGCAATCATGATCATGCCGTAGTCCGGGGCGTAGCCCGAGCCGAGTGTGGAGATCAGCAGCGGCATCGTCTTCGTCTGCGGTGTCTGCAGGACAATCAGCGGCCAGAGATAATTGTTCCAGCTGGACATGAAGGTGATGATCGCTCCGGCGGCGTAAGTGGTTTTCATGGTCGGCAGATAGATCCGCAGGAAGATCCCCAGCTCACTTAGCCCATCCATCCGTCCGGCCTCCAGCAGCTCCTTCGGGAACATCTTCGTGCTCTGCCGGAAGAAGAAGATCAGGAACGCCGTAGTCACTGTTGGCAGAATAACCGAAGTCATCGTATCAATGCCCATCCACGGGAACACATTGGAGATTTGCCCGAACATCCGGTAGAGCGGAATCATCAGCGCGGCGAACGGGATCATCATCGACAGCAGCAGAATGTTGAATACGATGTCCTTCGAGCGGCTGCGGAAGACCTCGAAGCCGTAGCCGGCCAGCGAGGCGATCAGCAGGGCCAGCAGCGTGGTGGTCACCGAGATTTTGGCCGAATTGATCAGGGATAACTGCAGGTCTGTGGTGTCCAGCAGCTTGCGCAGATTCTCCAGCAGATGGGTACCCGGCAGCAGCCGCCCGCGGGTGACATCCACCGACTTATTCGTGGAGCTGACCACCATCCACAGGAATGGAAAGATTGAGACAATGGCCGCGATGCTAAGGAACAGGTACATGAAGAAACGTTTGCTTTTAGCCATTTTTATCACCTGCCACTTTGAACTGGATGACCGACAGCAGCGCGATCATAATCACGATCGAGTATGATACGGTGGCTGCATAGCCGAAGTCCGCTGAATATTTGAACGACAAATTATAAATGTACTGGGAGATCGTCTGGGTCGCATTGCCCGGGCCGCCCTTCGTAATATTCATGACCTCATCGAACAGCTGCAGCGTACCGATGGTTGACGTAATCGAGGTAAACAGGATGATCGGCTTCAGCAGCGGGACCGTAATTCCGAAGAACTGGCGTGATGCCGAAGCCCCATCAATTCTGGCGGCCTCGTAGATGGAATGGTCGATATTTTGCAGGGCGGACAGGTAAAAAATCATGTTGTAGCCCGTCCAGCGCCACGTGATCGCAATGATAATGGTGATTTTGGCCCAGAACGGATCGGTGATCCATTCAATCGGGGCACTGACCAGATGCAGCTTCAGCAGCATGGTATTGACCAGGCCATTGCCGGCGAATAAATACTTGAATACCACTGAATACGCAACCAGTGAAGTTACACAGGGCAGGAAGATCGCCGTCCGGAAAAACCCCTTGAATCTCAGCTTGCTGTCATTCAGCAGCACCGAGATAAACAGTGCCAGTATGATCATCAGCGGCACCTGAACGAGCAGATAGATGAAGGTGTTCTTGACCGAGGTGATGAACGTCTGGTCGGACAGAAGCCGTGTGTAGTTGTCGAAGCCGGTGAACGTGAGATTGCTGCCCGTTCCCGTCTGGAACGATAGAATCAGCGCTTGAAGCATCGGATAGAAATAGAAGACGAAGATCAGAATGACCGCCAGCAGGACGAAGGACCATCCGGTCAACACGCTTTTAGTGCGGAATCTAAGTTTGGAATTTGTTTGATGCACAGCTGCCCAGTCCTTTCCTTATCATTTAAAATAAACCCCGGGCGCCGCCGGCCTCCTGAACTCCCGGAAGCTGCAGGCCACACCCGAGGTCTACCTGTGTGCATTGCTCAGTTATTTAATCTGTGATTCGGCCTGGGTCTGGGCATCGCTCAGCACACTGTCAATATCCTTGCCGTTGAGGTAATTCTGCATCTCTACAATCAGGATGTCTTCAATGGCATAGGTGTTGATTCCGTAATTGACGCTTGGAATCTGCTCCGTCCAGGCAGCGAAATCCGATACGATCTTCTGGCCGCTGAAGAATTCATTGGCCTGGCTGTAAGCCTCTCCGCCCGCAGCCGCTTTGAAGGTGCCGATAACACCGATGTCTGTGAGCAGCTTCTGATACATCTCCACATTTGAGCCGAAGGTCTTAGCCATGAAGTCCGCTGCCGTCTCCTTGCCGTCCACATTCATCACATACCAGGAGCTTCCGCCGAGATTCGAGGCATGAACCGATTTATTCACGGTAAGCTTCGGAAGCGGGGCGATCGCCCACTTGCCGGATTGGGACGCTTCAGCCGTAATCGAAGGGGTAATCCAGTTGCCTGTCGGTACGGAGGCCACATCGCCGCTGTTCAGCGCTGCAACGAATTGGCTCCAGTCCGCATGAACCTTGGCTACATTTGAATCGGTCAGCTCTTTGTAGGTTTCAAAAGCTTCCTTAAGCGGGGCATTCCCGGCAATATTCGGCGTCTTGCCATCTTCCTTCAGATACCATTCGCCTGCGGATTGAATCATGACCCGGATCAGTCCGAGGTCGTTCGGGTCCAGCGTAATCAGCGCTTTGCCGGTTTTGTCCTTCACGGCCTTGCCGATTTCAATATATTTCTTCCAGTCGATATCCTGCAGATCAGCGGGCTTGTAGCCTGCCTGCTCCAGATAGTCCGTTCTGACATACAAGCCGGTTACGCCGGAGTCAAAAGGAATTCCGTACTGCTTGCCGTCCAGGCTGGTCGGCCCGCTTTTGTAATCCGCGAAGTCCGTGCCTTTGATGCTGCTGCTCAGATCGTAGAAGGAATCCTTGTACGATTGCAGGAAGCTCTGGGAACGGTAATCTTCGATCAGCACGATATTCGGCAGACCTTTGGTCGTTCCGGAGTTCAGCCCCGTGTTCAGCTTCTGGATAATATCAGCCTGTGCATACTCTACAATGTTAATTTTCACATCCGGGTTGGTCTTGGCATATTCTGCCTTGGCCACTTCCAGCGCCGCAATATTGAAGGCCGGGTCCCATGCCCAGATCGTAATTTCCTTCGCCTGTGCAGGCTCCGTAGCTGCTGTATTCTCAGTCTTCTCTGTCTTCCCTGTATCCGCTGGGCTGCCGGAATTCTTGGAACCGGAGTTCGAGCTGCAAGCCGTGAGCAAAAGTATACAAATCAGGATTAACGCAAAGCCTTTTTTCATTTGTAATCCTCCCCTTTGATGCGCTTTTATGTGTTCCGCTGTCATGTAAGCGCTTATTAACATAAGTAATCTTATCACCCGCCTCCGGGGACCCGTTAGAACTTACTTTATGGGGATTGGTCATTTTATCGCCTGATTGTAAGCGCTGCCTATTGGCCGTTTGTTCTTTTTTTGGATAATGGTATTAATTTTGTCCCGTGATCAGCGGCAGCCGGATTCGAATGGCCGTTCCCTCGCCCGGCGTACTCTTAATCGTGATCCCATACTCTTCGCCGTACATCAGCACCAGCCGGTCATGCACGTTTTTGATGCCGATTCCGGTAAAAAGCTGGCGTTTGCCCGCAGGCCCGGATACCTTCAGCTCCGCTTCTCCGGTGTCCATTCCGTCCCCGTTATCGACCACCTCGCAGAGCAGAGATCCGGCATCCTGGGAGATGAGGATATGGATATATCCTCCGCTTTTGTGCGTAAACGCATGGAAGAAGGCATTCTCAATAAACGGCTGAATAATCAGCTTCGGCAGATGGAATTCCATACAGTCCGGGGCGATGAAGAAATTCACCCTGATCCGCTCGCCGTAGCGCACATGGTTGATGAACACATAGGACTTCAGATTCTCCAGCTCCTGGGCCACGGTAATGGTCTCATTGACATTGCTCAGCGCATTCTGCAGCATCGAGATCAGGGCATGGATCGTATGGACCGCCTTCTCCTGACTGCCCTGCTGCACCAGGAAGTTCACCGAGGCCAGCGTATTGTACAGAAAATGCGGGTTAATCTGATGCTGCAGGGCCGCAAGCTCCGCATTCCGCTGCTCCTTCTGCGTCTCCACCAGCTTCTCCACATACTCATTCAGCTCGTCCAGCATATAGTTATAGGCATGTCCCAGCTCCTGAAATTCAAAGCTCCCCGTCACCGTGATGTAGTTGTGGAAGTTACGCTGGGTGATCTTGGACATCTGCCGGGTTAGCAGCGTTAGCGACCGGGTCAGCCTTCTGAAGATCAGAAAGACCACGATCAGGGCCACGATAACGATAACGGAGCAGAACAGCACCACCATTTTACCGTTGACCATCTGGCCGAGGGCGGTTTGCTTGTCAATCAGGTTTACAATATAGAAATCATAAGACGGCAGGTAATCCGCAATCAGAATGGAATCTGTCCCGCGAAAATCAATATTCTGATAAGCAAGCTGCTGCTCCTCAATCTCCTTCGCCACCTGCAATACGTCCGCCGCCTGCTGGCCCATCAGGTCACTGCGGTTACTGGACACAATCATCCCCTGCTTATTCAGGATCACCACATCGTTCCCGGTACTGACAAAGCTCCCATAGAAGGACCGGAAATCTTGTTCATGAATCGTAAAATAGAGCGTCCCGTAAATATCGCCCGTTGTCCGCTCCATTAGCGCCTTGCTGCCAACAATGACCGCTTCCTTCAGCGGCGAATCCGGCACAGTCTCCTCATAGTATTGATACATCAGCCGTTTGGGTTCGGCGAGCGTATTGCGTGTCAGCTCATGCTGCTGAAGCTCCGGGTCGCTCATCAGCAGATTGTTCGTATTGGTGGAGTAGCTGCGGCCGTTTTTGCCCATAATCTTGACCCCGACCTGGTAGGCATCGAGGGTAGACTGAATCTTCTTCATCTGTGAGGTCATGTTGTAATAGGTCCGCAGCATCCCCAGGGAGTTCGAGTCCTTTTCAGTCAGGAAGGTCTTGATCGTGCCGCTGAGCTGGGTATTGTTAGTCGCCGTAACGACCGAATAGTGAAAAGCTTCAAAGCTCGCCTTGATCTGGCTGATCACCTTGGAATTCGTAATACTGAAGGTATTCATGAACAGCCTCTCCGACATGCGGACGGTGGTCCAGGAGGAAGCGATCGCTACAGCGATGATGCTGATCAGCATGACGATGAAGATTTTGATGAACAGGCTGTGAAATTTGAAACGTTCCCACACGCTGCGCATCGCCTCTACACCTGCCCGTAATGCTGACGCCGGTAGCCGCTCGGGGACAAGCCGGTATACTTCTTGAACACTTTGCAAAAATAGCTGTGATCCCCATACCCGACCATGCTGCTAATCTCTGATATCGGTGCTTCGCCTGCCCGCAGCAGCTCTGCCGCCTTGCCCGTGCGGATCGTGTTGAGATGCTCCTTGAAGCCCTCCTGATTGTAGGCCGTGAACAGACTCGACAGGTACGAAGGGTTGAAATGAAAATGACGGGCCAGCTCCGTAAGGGTTAGCGGCTCGGCATAATGCTCCTCTATGTACTGAAGCAGCTTAGTCATACTGGCATTGCTGCCCGTCGCAGCCGCTGCCGATGAAGTCAGCTCCATAATGCGGGCCAGATAATCATCCAGAATCCGTACCGCCTGATCTGCAGAACCCGCCTCGTCTATGGCCCGGAACAGACTGTATTTCCCCTCCTCCAGCTCCCGCAGATGGCTGAACTGATTCGTAACATTGAAGACGATGTTGCCCAGGAAGGACTTGAACTGGAACACATCTCCGTCGTTCTGCCCGCTAAGTGCCTCCACGTACTGTCGCAGGTCACCGAAGGCTTCCTCCAGTTGCTGACGCTTCAGCTGCTCGGTGAAGTGGGTCAGATTGAACTTCGGCAGCAGGTCAGCTTCACGCTCCGGCAGCTCCCCATGTACCAGCAGGACCTGGTCCGGCTTGAAAAAGCGGTACTGCTGTAGCCTCTGCACACTCTCCTGCCGAACAGCCGCCAGCTCGCTGAGCGAACCGAACATCCGGCTAAGGGTCAGACGCAGCTCCGGTTCTTGTCCGGCGAGAGTATCGGCCAACCGGTGTACCGCCTCCAGCAGCTCCGGCCGACAGGCCTCCTGCAGATTGACTAGCATGAGCATTGCGCCCGGCTCTGTGCCTGGGATCGCACACTGCACCAGTCCCGGAACACTGCGTTCCAGTTCCCCGGTTATAGCTGTGGTGAGAGTGGTGCCCGGGGAGGCGTTGGGATTGCCGTCCTCCGCCATCAGCACAGTCTCCCAGCCGAGGAGCGCGAAGGAGCCATGCGGAAACTGCTGCTTCACGTACTCTTCGCTCTCCGGCTGCAGCCGGTAACCGGAGATCATCCGGCCGAGCAGGGCATCCAGCGGCTGCGGTGCCGTCTCCGCCTGCGTTCCCGCCGCGCTGAGTTCCGGGATGCGGTCCCGGGTTGTGTGGAGCACCTGCAAGAGTGCCCCGGCTTCCAGCTTCGGCTTCAGAATATAATCCGCCACCCCGTTCTGGAACGTGGAGCGCACATAATGGAACTCGCTGAAGCTGCTCAGCACAATCACCTCAGTCGCCGGATAATCCCGCTTCACCAGGCGTGTTAATTCCTCGCCGTCCATTACCGGCATCACTATATCGGTAATGATGATATGCGGCCGCAGGGCCGGCAGCAGATTCAGCGCTTCCCGTCCGTTCGCCGCCTCACCTACAATCTGAAACCCTTCGTGTTCCCAGTCCAGCACATATTTAATCCCTTGCCGGACCAGAATTTCGTCGTCCACAATCAGTACCTTGCATATTTGATTCACAGTTGTCCCCCGCCTTCTGTAGTTATGACCGCCGGTCCAGCCACTCATGAACGGATTATAAAGCGCTATCATCAGGATGGTCAAACTAAAAATAAGAGTAGGGAGAAGTTCCCTGCTCTTGTTGGTGCAACTTGTATATACCCTAATGCGAGCTCAAATGCTTCCGGTATCCCTCCACCTGCTCCTCTCTATACCCCATGGCCTCATAGAAAATATGCGCTTCCTTCCGCTTCTCCCCCGACACGAATATGATGTAATAACAGTCCCGTTCGTGGGCAATCGCTTCAATAGCGGTCATCAGCTTTTTGCCGAGACCTTGCCGCCGTGCGCGGGAGGAGACTACGACATTCTCAATCACCATGAACGGACGGCAATCCCCCACAAGGTCCTGGCAGACGATCCCCATCAGCGAGCCTAACAATTCCCCGTCTACAAAAGCACCCAGCAGCACATACCGCTCATCCCCCCGGATGGTCCGAAAAGCGGTCTCCAGCTTCACCGGGTCCGTAGGCCCGCCAATTAACTCATGATAGAGTGTGTTCAGTGCCTCCAGCGATTCTATTCCGATTTCTTCGATTGTTATCATGATAGGTATACCCCGCTTTCCTATTGTTGTTGGACCGCCGTTACCAGCCGCCCTCTACTTCTCATTCTTCAGCTCAAACTCCTCACTCTTCCCGTCCCACTCCACCGTTACTTTAATGACGGAGTCCTCTCTCTCTATCGTCCCACTTCCAGAACCGCCCATTTTCAGCATTCCTATAGGAACAGGGCCTTCAATATTCTGGCTGCCGCCGCTTCCCCGGCCTTTATAAGTATATTTCATCTGTTTAATCGTTTCGAGATCGGACGGCTCACCTTTGTAATGCAGATTGAATGTATATTGCTTGGAGCTTTCACTGGTTACTTTATCTCGTCGGGTAATCAGCTTCTGGCTGGCCTCCTGCTTATATACCGCCGACCAGGTTTCGGCCTCACCTTTGAATGTATAGTTGAAATGAGTGGTCTCCGTATTGCAGGACGTAAGCAGCAGAAGCAAGAGTCCGGGAAGCAGCAGCGCACGTATCATCTTCTTCATGGTCAGTCCTCTTTTCTATAGATGATTAGGAGAAGTTAACCGGACATATATTGCAGCACAGCATTCACCCGTTCCTCCACCGTAAGATCCCCTTCCAGCCGCACAAGATTACAGTTCAAGCCCGCTATCCATTCCTCATGCAGCGTCCGGCTGCGGACCTCCGGTCCGGCTGAATCGTACTGTGCCGCCCAAGCCATGAATTGCTGCACCTCCTCATATTTATCCCCGCCCGGCAGACTCTCATCCCCGTAACGTTCATATTCCCTTGCCCGCAACCGCTCCAGACGAACCTGCTCAGGAATCCACAGGAAAATTACCAGATCAAACATATCGCGGAGCGGATCTCCCCAGCCGCAGACTGCACCGGATAGAATCCATGGCTCTTGCTGCTCCAGGTCGGTCCGCAATCTGCTAAGACGTTCTGCTACAACACTTTGCTTACTGTACTTCTGCTCCCAGAAATAATCGTCACTGTCCAGATGCACATGGGGAAGCCTTGCCGCGAGCGCCTGGCCGAGTGTACTCGTGCCTGCTCCGGAAGCTCCCATAATATGAATTCTGCGGTACATAGGCCCTCCTGAATGAAAAATCATTGTATCCATTTGTATATTTTACCATGCTGTCCCTCATATTTAAACCAATCAGCCTTATCCCGAAGGTCCCCTCGGCCTCCCCAGCGGCAAGCAAGTGGACAAACGTATCTTAATTTCTCGGAATCAGAGGATTCTCACGAAACAAGTGGAAAAAGGGCATCTGCTATGTTGGATTTTATCGCTTTGCCTGAATATTGCTGAATTAAGTGTTGTTTATACAACTGCTGTCCCGCCAACGCCCCAACGTCTACCAGCAAGTGTACAAAATCCACCTATTCCCCCCGTCGCATCTGCACAAGACTTGTCCACCGGGCCAGCTGTAGGCTCCTATGCAAACAAAGCCGCAGCCCATGGGCCACAGCTTGTTCACCTTCCCTGTATTCAGCGTCACCGGACTCTCCCGGTAAGCCGTTCCCTCAACTGATATCCGGCGGCACACGCCGGGCGATGCCAGTCGCTATAGCTGCGCGAATCACAGCAAGACGGACCTGCTCCACAACCTTCTCATTGAAAATACTAGGAATGATGTACTGCTCATTCCGCTCATCCGGGTGAACCACGGCTGCAATGGCCTGCGCCGCTGCCAGCTTCATCTCCAGATTCACGGTCTTCGCCCGGCAGTCCAGCGCGCCGCGGAAAATCCCGGGGAAACAGAGCACATTGTTAATCTGGTTCGGATAATCGCTTCTTCCGGTAGCCAGTACCTTGACATAAGGCTCAGCCAGCTCAGGTTCAATCTCCGGGGTTGGGTTAGCCATGGCGAACACGATACTGTCCGGGGCCATCGTCTTCAGATGCTCCACCTTGAGGATGCCTGGCCCGGAGACCCCGATGAATATATCCGCCCCGCGCATGGCAGCGTCTAATCCTCCGCTCAGATTCTCAGGGTTGGTAGCTTCGGCCAGCCAGCTCCACTCGGGGTTCGAGTAGGCTTCATCCCGGTGCAGTATCCCTGCCCGGTCTACCGCATAGATCTGCTTCGCCCCCGCTGCCAGGAGCAGACGGCAAATCGACACCCCTGCCGCACCAATGCCGACGACTACGATTCTGGAATCCTCGATTGTCTTGTCTACAACCTGGAGCGCATTCAGCAGACCCGCCAGCGCAACAACCGCCGTGCCGTGCTGATCGTCATGGAAGACCGGAATGTCCAGCTCAGCGGACAGCCTCCGCTCAATCTCGAAGCAGCGCGGAGAGCTGATATCCTCCAGATTGATTCCCCCGAAGCCCGGAGCAACCGCTTTCACGATTTGAATAATCTCTTCCGGGTCCTTGGTGTCCAGACATAACGGAAAAGCGTCGATATCCGCCAGCTGCTTGAACAGCATCGCCTTGCCTTCCATCACCGGCATCGCCGCCTCCGGACCGATATCGCCAAGCCCCAGCACTGCGGTACCGTCAGTGACGACAGCTACCGTATTTCTTTTCATCGTCAGGGAATAAGCCTTCGACGGATCTTCGGCAATCGCCGTACAGACACGGGCTACGCCGGGGGTATAGACCAGGGACAGATCCTCCCGGTTCTTGATCGGCATCTTCGGGGTAACCTCGATTTTGCCGCCGAGATGAGCCAGGAAGGTCCGGTCGGAGACATTGATGACTTTGATACCCGGCATATTCTTCAGTACTCTGATAATCTCTTCATTCGCCGCATCCTGCACATTAACCGTAAGGTCGCGGGTCGTCACATCCTTACCTCCGCGGATCACATCAATCGCTACAATATCACCGCCGGCAGACGCCAGCTTGGACGCCACATCTCCAAAAGAAGCTTCGGACTTACGGATCTCAAGCCGGATAATCATCGTTGTTGCAATGGACATAGAGTTGCCTCCCTCATCAGACGGATGAATGCTATCTACAATATACTACAGTTCACACGATGTACATAACTTTTCCTGGTCAACCCGGGATCTCCCACTGCTCAGCCAGCTTCAGCAGCTCCTTCTCCGCAGCAGCTTCATCTTCTCCCAGTACTTTGGCCTCAATATAGTAGGTTACAGTATTAACGTCGGCACTCTTCCCGGGGCGCTGATAGCACAGCCAATAATAGGTAACCTCTGGAGCAGGGAACACAGCGCTTCCCCCCTGTACGAACTTGATCAGCTCCCCGCCTCCTGCCGGAGTAGGAACCGCCTTCCTCCACAACACCTCGGTATGGTTAGGAATACTGATATAATCCCCCGGACGGCTCTGATCGCCAAGCGACAGCTCTATCTGATCCAGAGACAATACTTCTGCTCCCTGCAGATACCGTGCAGGCTCTTCATCACTCAGCCGCAGCCTGTGTATAGAAGAGCTGGAATCAGCCTTCGTATAACCGTACCATGTGCCCCCGCCCAGAACGAGGCAGATGGCTGCTGTAAGAATGACCTTTCGCATGTTAACTCCCACCAGAGTTCACCTCTCCTCTTCATTCGCAAATCAGGCAATTTTGTGTAAGATATCATTGTGTTTAACAAGTTAACCGGTCAGAATAAATAGTATATAACCGATTTTAAGGAGCGAGCAAATATGACTAACCCTTTTCAAGCCTTGGTAGTGGACAAGACAGAACCATTCTCTGTAGAGGTCAAATCGTTGTCGGTGGAGGACCTGCCCGCCGGTGAAGTCTTAATTAAGGTAGCTTATTCCAGTGTAAACTATAAAGACGGACTGGCAAGTATCCCGAATGGTAATATTGTGCGAAATTATCCGTTCATTCCGGGAATTGACCTGTCCGGGACGGTAGTCTCTTCTACGGACAAGCGTTTCCGCGAAGGCCAGTCTGTCATTGCCACCAGCTACGGGATCGGAGTCTCCCACTTCGGAGGCTTCAGCGAGTACGCCCGCATTCCTGCGGACTGGGTAGTGGACCTGCCGGAGGGCTTAACCCTGCGGGAAGCTATGATCTATGGCACAGCCGGATTCACGGCGGCGCTGTCTGTGCAGGCGCTGGAAGCACAAGGAATGACTCCCGGTCAGGGAAAAGTACTCGTCACCGGTGCCACCGGCGGTGTCGGAGGTGCGGCAACCGCCATACTGGCGAAGCTGGGCTACCAGGTTACCGCCAGTACCGGCAGAACGGATGAAGCCGGTTATCTGCAGGCGCTTGGCGCCGCGGAGGTCATCTCCCGTGCAGAGGTGGCCGGAAGTGCGCTTAAGCCGCTCGATAAGCAGCAATGGCAGGCGGCTGTAGATTCTGTCGGAGGTGCCCCGCTTGCTGCCGTGCTGAGCCAAATCGCTTACGGCGGCGCCGTGGCTGCAAGCGGCTTAACCGCAGGCACTGCGGTTCCAACGACAGTCCTGCCGTTTATCCTGCGCGGAGTCAGCCTGCTGGGTATCGACTCCGTCTCCTGTCCTATCGGAACACGGACCAAGCTCTGGCAGCGCATGGCAGGCGACATGAAGCCTGCGGTGCTGGATACGCTTGTGGACCGTGAGATTTCCCTGAATGAGCTGCCTGCGGCGCTCGGGGATATTCTCCGTTCGCACACCCGGGGGCGCGTGCTTGTCCGTTTATCCTAGCTTTATATTATAACAAAGACGGCGTTCGTTCTGAATTCACAGAACATACTGCCGTTTTTTTGCTTTCCATCTCAGGGCTCTCCGTTGACTGTCACTTATACCGGCTAATTAAGCCTTGACCTTGAAGTATACTTCAACCTTTATGCTATCCCTGTAACAGACAATTACAGGTGGAGGTACTGCAAATGAGAGGATTAGAGATTGTAATTATTGTTGTGATTCTGGCTGCCACAGCGGGGATTTTATTTAGGAAGAAGGACCGGCGGCTGGATACCGGAATGCTGCTGGCTGTAATTACAGCCATGGGACTGCATGGAGTGATAGAGAATTACCGTATCCAGATGGCTCCGGCCTACGCCGCAGCACTAGGGCTGCTGATCATACTGAGCTTCAGGCTCTTGAAGCAAGACTCACGGGACCGGCCGAAGAGATCAACGAAGCTATGGAAAAGCCTGCTGCTGATCGTTATCCTCCTTCTGGCAGGTGTATCCATATATGCGAGCCGGCTGCTGCCCATGTTCACGTTACCCGAACCAACAGGACACTATGCCATCGGAACGATAGCAAGAGAGCTTACGGATGAGAGCCGTGACGAGACACTAAGCCCGCAGGAAGGCGACAAGCGGAAGCTGATGATCAATGTCTGGTACCCGGTCGCTCCGGAACTCGCTGAGGGTAAGCCAAAAGGCCATTATCCTTCGGCCTTAGGAGAAGCGGTGAGCCTTGTATTCGGATTGCCGAAGCTGTTGTTCAGTCATGTCACCGATATCCCTACCCATGTCGTCGATGGAGTACAGCTGTCTGCTGAAGAAGCGAGCTATCCGGTACTGCTGTTCTCGCCGGGAATCCGCTCCACCCGGTTTCAAAGTATGTCAGTGATTGAAGAGTTGGTCAGCCAAGGGTATATCGTAGTCGGGATGGACCATCCTTATACCTCAGCCAAAGTCACTTACCCAGACGGAGATTCAGTCTATTACGTGCCTGATCCCGAATTCGATACTTCTGCAGAGCTCTACAATCACAATGTGAACGGGATCGCAATCCGTGCAGCAGATGCCAGCTTTGTGCTGGATACATTGACGGAATGGAACAATCAGGACCCAAACGGACTGTTCCAGGGTAAGCTGGATCTCAGCCGTGCTGGGATCTTCGGTCATTCCTATGGCGGGGCAACCACTGCTGAGTCACTTGCCCAGGATAAGCGGTTCAAGGCAGGCATCAGTCTGGAAGGCGGCTTCTGGGGGAAGGTTGCGCATGCCGGGCTTAAGCAGCCGTTTATGTATATGATGACAGGTGGTACCGCTCAGAGTCTTGATCCGGCTGCAACGAAGAAGGACAAGGTCTTTTATGAGGAATTCGCTCCCGATCTGGAGTCTGTGATGACCCGCAGCTCCGGGGATACCTATTATCTGACCATCAATCATTTCATCCATCAGAGCTTCACCGAGATTGCATTGCTGTCGCCTTCCTTATTCGCAAATGGTCTCGATCCGGTGCATACTGTAGATATTACCAGATCTTATGTACGGTCATTCTTCGATCAATATCTGAAAGGCGAGCCGCAGGCTCTATTGAACGGTCCTTCGGCTGAATATCCGGAAGTGAACTTTGACCAGACCTATACGCAAAAGAGACAATAGCCGTAGATAAATATCGAATAAAGGAGGAGGTGCCCGATGGAGGGAATGACCCGCGGCAAGCTGGCCCGGCAGGCCGGGGTAAGCGCAGCAACCATCCGTTACTATGAAGACAGCGGTATCCTGCCCGTCCCGGAGCGGACGGCGAAGGGATACCGGATCTACTCTGCGGATTACCTGGTGAAGCTGAAGTTCATCAAGGATGCCAAATCGCTGGGGTATTCGCTGAATGAAATTCAGGCGGCGCTTGCCCTGCTCGGCTCCAGGATGGATGAGGAATCATTAAAGGAACTCGTCCGCGACAAAATCACCGAAATCGACGAGAAGGTTGCAGCACTCCGCTCCATTCAGAGCATGCTGGCAAGTCTGCTCCAGACGCCTCAGGATGATATTCAGAACTACCTGAAATCGTTCGAGATCGCGGACAGACAGAATTGAGGATACATCTGCGTTTGGCAGCGTAAGCTTTCCCGGCAAACATATAATTCATATTAGCAAAAAGACGGCGTATATTCTGTATCCACAGAATGTACAGCCGTCTTGTTGTCCATGCCAGCTCCCCTATTCGATTCCAGCCTCATGTGCACTCTGCGGATTCCCCTGAACATAGGGCAACTGGCGGTAGGGCTGGACGTACGGATGGGTATACGGCTGAGTATAATAACCGTGTACCGCCATTGGCTGATAGCCGAAGGACTGCGATGCCTGCGGCTGGTGCATATACGGCGACATGTTCGCATTCGCCATCATGGGTGACATATTGGCGGGAGCGATATGGGTCCCCTTCATGTTCTCGGATAAGTGCTGCGGAGGAGGGCAGCAATCCGCAGGCGGACCAATGAGAGTCTGGGGCTTAACCGGAGCGAGCGCTTCCTTGACCAGTGCTTCATTCAGACAATAAGTATGTGCCAGCACATTGGCCGGGGTCTTGCTCAGAATATCCGAGCCGAGAATGACCTCCGGCGTGGGGGCGTCGAATATCGCGAGCAGATGAGTACAATCCACCGTTGCCACTTCATAATGCCACCAGCCCTGCGGCACATTGGCGACCTGGCCCGGAGTGATCGGGAAATGCAGCAGCTCATTCGTGAACGGATTAATCAGGGACACCACTGCCGCGCCAGAGATACAATACACCAGCTCAGCGGCATTTTGATGATAATGCGGCTCGACGACATTGGATTGACTGAGAAAAATATCGAGCAGCGAGGTATTCTCCAGTGTATTCAAGTTTTTGATCCCCAGCACATTGATATAATTGCAATCATCCTTCTTGAATAAGGTGCTGCAGTTCATATCAAACGTAAACTGTGTATTCGGTGACGTATAATCCATATAAGAGGTCACGCAAATCCGTCCTTTCCTCAGGGCCGTTTTTTATCGTTCTGCTACAGAGTATGTATCCGCCCATGCCCAGGTGACGATTATTTGCATTCGTAACCGAGCAAATTTGGAGCAAGTGGATAAACGTATCCTAATTTCCCCGTTTCTGCCGAATCTACGGAAGCAAGTGGATAAACAGCATCTACTAGTGGTGGATTAAGCTGCTTTGGGTGAAATCCGATCATTTAAGTGTTGTTTATCCACCTCCTGTTCTCGCAGCGTGCATTCATTCATCAGCAAGTGGAGGAAATCCATCTACTCCCGGCTCCTACTACTCCAGACCCGTCCCGTTCGTTCTCTAGCCCGCGTCCGCTGAATTAAGGTGCACTATTGCTCCTCATTAGCTCATTTGGCCCGAAAAAACGGGCATACCATCCTCATGAAGATAGCGCAGCCGCTTCAGCGGGAAACAGATGAATACTTGGCATACAAAAAAACAGACGGCAGGAAGTCCCCTGGTCCGTCTGTTAGACTATCATCCATTGCAGAAGCCTGAATTACCAGCCGCTTCTACCAGCCGCTTCGCTGAATCAATGCTGTAATCTGGGCAATATGGTGGCGGCTATGCCAAATGTATCTTTGCAGTGCCGCATCCAAAGTCATTGTGCCCAGACCGGCACTCACGAAGATCCGGTCAAAATCAGCCGGCTTCAGCGAGGTGAGCAGGGTTGCGTATCTCCGGTTAAGCAGCTCCACCAGCTGGAGTGAGGATTCCGCCGGTTCATCGGCATAATCACTCTGCTCCGCCCACAGGTCCTGCCTGTAGCTGGAAATCTGCGGCGCTTCCTCCGTCAGCCCCCGCTTGAAGCGGAGGTATGCATACATGCCCGTATCGGCCAGATGATGCACAACCTGGATCACAGTCCAGCCGTCCGGCCGGTAAGGCGTATTCCGCTGTTCAGCCGTCAGCGGCTCTACGGCAGCCCGCAATTCATCCGCCAGCTGCTTCAGGATCACTATCGACGCTTCCCGTGCTTCGGCCGTCCGGTTCTCCACCGCAGCAAATTTACCTATCGGGTACTTTAACAACTCTAACTCCTGCTCTGCCTGGCTGTTACTCATTTCGCTTCGCCCCTTCAATGGTGAGAGTGTGTTGCCTGTCCCGGCTCCCGTCTAATCAGCAATTGAATCTCGCCGTCACGAACACCGCCGGTGAATTCCAGTAGATCGTCACCTCATTCGTGGAGTAGCTGTCTTCGTGATCCGCATAACACTGGGCTGCCGGTTTGCCTTGAAGATGCTCCCGTACGTATTCATCATGCAGGCCCCGGTCGGGGCCGCCTGCCACCAGCCCCGGAACAGGATCAAGAACATGATCACCCACAGACGGGCGGTGATGCGGATGCCTGACCGCATGCTCCCCGAAGCCGCTCACATAGCTGATCCCCAGCACATTGCGGCCGAGCAGGTAATGCAGATGATCGAGGGCACAAGCCGCATATTCCGGCTCCCCGCTGACATGCTCCGCCATCAGCAGCAGCATTGCATTGTTCATGACCAGCATATTGCTGCCCCAGATGTAATCCTCCTCCAGCAGCGAGATTCTGTAGCCGTCTTCACGGCTCTGCCGCAGCAGCCGCGCGGCTTCGGCCAGCAACCCTTCCCTCAGCTTCGCATAGAGGGAAGGGTCCGTTCCGGCTTCCCCTTGCAGGAGGTAAGCCAGTGTGCCATAGCCGCCCATGTCCCCCCAGCCGAGGCTGTATTTGGGGAAGGACAGCTTGGCAAGTTCACGGGCCGCACTATGGTAGGATTCATCTCCTGTAGTGCGGAATAGCTCCGCCGCTGCCCAGAAGCGCTCGTCGCTGTCCACTTCATCGCCGTATTCCCCCGTCGTAATTCCGGGCGGATTGGTGAAGCCCGGCACATGCGGGTGCGCTGTCAGCCAGCTCCAGGCAGTCCGCGCGGCTTCCAAGCACCGTGCGGCGTATGCCTCATCGAACGGCTGGTAGATCCGCGCCGCCATCGCCATCACCCCGGCGAAGTCCCCCGTGGCTGTAGCAGAGACCGGCGAGAAATACAGCTCCGCCGTATCCTCCTCCGGCATAACATCAAGCCCCGGGAAATGCTGTGTGGTCAGCTTGTGGTAGACCCCGCCGCTGCCGGTCTCCTGCATTTTGAACAGCCAGTCCAGCTCCACTCTGCATTCCAGCAGGATATCCGGCATCACACCGTCACTCTCCGGCAGTGTATGTACACCGGCAAACGCCGCAGGATACAGCTCCCAGGCCAGAAGAAGATCCGCCACAGCCTTCGCTCCCGGCCCGGAGTATTTACCGTAATCGCCGGCGTCATGCCACCCACCGCTGCTGTCCCGCTTCAGCTCCGGCTGGCCGATTACCGTTCCTTCCGCCAGATGGCAGGCCTTATGCCCCCAGGCTCCGGCGTACTCCCCGTCAAGCTGGGCGCCGCAGCGGTAGTAATAGAATGCCTTCAGTAACCCCTGCTGCAGCTCATAATAAGGCTTGTCAGCAATTACAAATGCAGCAGACCGCTCACCCGCAGCCCCTTCAATCCGGTACTTCCCGGGTGAGGTTAGCGCTGAGAAATCCCCGGTATGCACACGGCAGCCGCTGGACTTATCCTCAACATAAGTCCCCGTCTGTCCGGTATATACCACATTCCCGGTTGCTGCGTCGATAACCTGATAACGGGACGTCTCCCCGGTGAACTTGGCAAGCTTCTCCCCTCTGCTTGGGTAACCCGCCTGGTTCACTGTTATGGCACCAAGGTGCTGTTCACTCATCTGGAATCGTTCCCTTCCCTTAACAGCTTAATGAAGTTGGCCGGCAGATTGAACTGCTGGTTGTTGAGAATAATCTCCCGCAGCCCGGACAGAGAGTCCTCCTCCTGAGAGTCCTTGATTTCCTTAATTTCACGGTGCAGCCGCTCCATCTGCAGATCAAGTGCATTCGCTTTGTCCGCCGCATTCTTCAGTTCACGGGTCAGATGCTCAGGAACCGCCTGGCTGTATTTATAGAAAATTTTGTGCTCCAGACTGGCCCAGAAATCCATAGCAATGGTACGGATCTGCACCTCTACACAGACATGCTCCTGACAGTCCGACATAAATACGGGAACCTCGATCAGCAGATGCAGACTCTGATACCCGTTTGGCTTCGGATTCTTGATATAGTCTTTGACCGCAAGCACCTTGAGATCATCCTGCTTCTGCAGCATGGCGCTGACCTGATAGATATCCGAAATGAACGAACAGGTAATCCGCAGCCCGGCGATATCCTTGATACTGGATCTGATCTCCGTCAGGGACAGCTCGCTGTTCTTGCGCAGCATTTTATTCATAATACTCTCAGGGGACTTGAGCCGGGACTTGGTATGCTCGATCGGACTGTAGTCGTGGAGCAGCTGGAATTCCTCTTTGAGGATATCAATCTTGGTCTCCATTTCGGCGAGGGCGAATTTGTAGATCATCATGAAGCGGGTAAGCTCGTATTTGAGCTGCTTCAATTTCTCTAGCTGGTTGTCGGTATTCATCTTAATTTCTCCTTTATCCTGCTGCACAGAATTACTAGAATCTCTATGGAAGTCTTCCATCTCTCATTAATCATAGCCAATCTATCACGCGAACACAAACCTTCCTCCGGTCACCGGATCATCTCAGGAACACCAAAAAAGCCACACCATCCGCAGGGACAGTATGGCCGTTCCGAAGGGCCGGAGGCCGCGCTGGGGAGCACCGCTCAATCCGGTATATCAGTTAACGACTTCTTCTATGGACAAGCTGCGCTCACGCGACAAATCTCTGAAGCCTTCGCCCACTTTAACCAGCGGCTTGAACAGGTCCAGCGGGTTATTCATCACGATCATGCCGACTTCCCCGTTGCTGAGCTGGACATTCTTGCCGACGAAGCTGGGCAGCAAATGTCCGGTAAGCGCCTGCACCACCGTCTCGTTCAGCTTGCCGAAGCCCATCTCATGCACCTTACGCAGCACGGTAACCAGCCCCTGCTTGGGCCGGTTCGCAGTAGAAGTGGTCAGCGACATATAGATATTGGCTACTGAGACAATCTGTGCATAGGGGTGAATCTTTTGCTTGACCAGCTGGTTCGGATACCCTGAACCATCCTCATATTCATGATGCTGAAGGGCTACCAGCGCGGTAACCTCGTCCATTTGGGAGCCGCGGATCAGATCATAGCCATAGGAAGTGTGGCGTGCCAGCTCCTCCTTCTCGGATTCCGTCAGCGGACCCTGCTTGTTCAGAATCGACAGGGGCACCCGGCTTTTGCCGATATCATGCAGGTAACCCGCACGGCTGATCAGGTAACGCTCCTCCTTGGAGTACCCCATCCACGCGGCAATATAATAGGATAATAAGCCCACCTGTAAAGAGTGGTGATATGTATCAATGTCATCCCGGTCCAGCAGGAGCAGCAGGGAGACGACATCCTTTTGCCCGGCCAAGGTCTCCAGAAGCGGCTTCAGCGTATCATCCACTGCGGACTGCGAGAAGCTGCCCTTAGTCAGGGCTTCGAGAAAAATCCCCTCATAATTCAAAATGGCAAGATCAAAATCATCGTGCAGCCCGTGGCTGGGCTCTGGTGCGGCGTCCGGATGCAGCTCACTGCGCGGCTCGATATCCACATAGTGAATTTTATGCCGGATCAGGATACTAATTTCTTCGCGTTCTACACGAGTCCCCTTGGGGAGAACATGAAGACCTACACCGTTGAAAGTGTCTGCCATGAGACAATCACCGTGCTTCAGATCCGTGACATGTACTTTCAAGTTTCAGCACCCCTTTAGGAATATTCCGTAATTCTCCACTTGATCATAGTCAACAGACGGCAAAGTAACAATCCGGTGAAAGTCACAAACTCCCCGCAATCTAGTTCCAATGAATCCCTGTCTTTAGACGCCTTTCCATATTCTGTTCGGGGCCATTTGACAAATCTCTCGCCTTTCAGCCTAACTTCGTTGTCTTTCGTCCAGGTAATTAGCCGTTTCACGGGGTACTATTCCTACCAATGGACCATTGTAGTATAATCGCTTACATCAGTACACCACACCTTAGGGAGGAATCTATATGTATGAACATCTGGTTGTCTTCAGATTCAATGATCAGTATGAACCAAGTCGGGAAGAAGGCCTGTTAAGCACGCTGCGGGCGCTGAAGGGACAAATCCCAGGTATTGCAGACCTCACGGCAGGCGTTAATGTGACAGAGGAGACGGAGAATATCCACGGCTATACACTGGGGCTCCGCGTGACCTTCGAGGATCAGGAAGCCCTGCGCCAATACGGCCCGCATCCGGCCCATCAGCGTTTTGTGTCCATGCTGGAAGGAATTATAGAGAACGTTGTCGTCGTGGATTATCCGATTCTACCGTAGACTCTACCTGCTTACGCTAGAACAATTGATTCACATCGAACAGCACTTTGCCAATCAGCTGATCCTTGCCTACGAACGGGGTATCCCACAAATGCCCGTCAAAGCTGACGTTCCGGTTATCGCCCAGGAAAAAATAGTGGTCTGCGGGAACGGTGACCGGCCCGAAGGTATAGGTCATCGCTTCCTGGAGATACGGCTCGGCAATTTCCTCATGGTTGCGGTACAGGGTGCCCTCTTTGATCTCAATGGTATCTCCCGGCAGGCCGATCAGCCGTTTCACATATCTAGTATGCTCCTCACCCGTAACCGGCGGATGGAACACCACAATATCGCCGTGCTTGAGCGAGGAGTTCCAGAGCATTTTGTCCACAACCAGCCGGTCGTTAATCTCAATGGTCGGAATCATGGAGCCTGTGGGCACTCTCATTGCTTCAGCCACGTAAGTCCGGATAAACAGGGATAGAATAATACCGATCGCGATACTCGGCACCCATTGCTTCAGAAATTTTCTCATCGTGCTTCCACCTCGAATTCGTATAATTAGTCTTCAAAATGCTTAATAATCCGTGACATTTCCAGTTCCGCCTCCAGTGCAGCATGTTTGGGCAGATGAACGACCAGCAAACCGCCGAAGATCTGCTCCCATCTTCCCTCATGCTCCGTAACCCGTTCGGTGAAGCTCCGGATCTCCCTGGAAGCCGCCGCCTCTTTGCTGAGCAGCCAGGCATACCTGACAAGGCCCGATTTCTTCACCGTTTCAACATAATAGGCAATGCCCTCCTGTTCCCGCACTCTGATAATGTCACCAAGCCCGATCCCCGGGTTAAAAATCGGCGTTTCCTCCATCCGGTACGTATCCTTGGCAACCGGAGTCACATCCAGGACCTCAATCTCGCGGCCTTGCTCATCAAAGCAAATATGTAATTCAACCGTTCCCGGCAATGCATACACCCCTGTTCTGTTCTGCCATCTTATACAATACAACCATGCCGCTAAAACATCCCCGGTTGACGCTGCTCACTTCATCGCCCGCAGGGACTTCGAGATGATCCCCTCCAGCAGCTTCCAGGGAAGCAGGGCTTTGCCTAGAATCAGCACACGCGAGCCTCTGCCGACCGGATAACGTAATCTGGGCGCCCGCTTGGCTGTAATCCGTCCAATGAGCTCAGCTACCTCCTGCGGATCGGGAGCCGTCTCGGACGCCCGCCGGGAGTAACGCAGCACCTCTTCAAGCCGGGTCTGATAGGGAGAGCCTTCCCTGCTATGGATTCCGGCAATGCCTTTGCCCCAGATGGGCGTACGGAAGGAGCCGGGTTCAACCAGCACAACACGGACGCCAAAAGAAAGCATCTCCTGGCGCAGGCTCTCGCTGAAGCCCTCCACCGCAAACTTGGAGGCGGCATACGGGCCATATCCCGGGAACCCGGTCAGGCCGCTGACACTGCTCACGTTAATGATCAGACCGCTGCGCTGTTCCCGCATTAGGGGAAGCACGGCCTTCGTGACGGCAATCAGCCCGAAAAAATTCGTCTCCATCTGCCGCCGCCATTCCGCCATGCCCACTTCCTCCACAAACCCGCCTACGGCAAAGCCGGCGTTGTTCACCAGCACATCCACTCTGCCGAAGCGCCCAAGAATCGCTTGAAGGGCGGAAGCAATCGAGGCTTCATCCGTCACATCCAGCGTCATGAGATGAATGCGTTCCAGAACACCGGCTTGTTCAGCCTGCTGAAGCAGCTCAGTCTGGCGGCCGAGATCCCGCATAGTGGCAATTACCCGGTAGCCCCTGCGGGCCAGCGTAAGGGCTGTCAGCAGCCCGAACCCGCTGGAAGTCCCGGTGATCAGTGCGACTGGCTCATGATCGTCGGGCGGGCTTGAATTAGAGTTCATGCTGCACCTCCTTTAATTCATTCTACTTGACCTCATTATAACTTAAGCTTCTGAATCAGCGGCATGCCGATCCTCCGGAGCAGCAGCTCCAGCAGCGACCAGCCGCAGCGGTTCAGCAAGGAGGTCCCCCGGTCGTACACGGCAGAATATTCGGTTGCTCCTGCCGCTCCCCGGTTGCGCTTGAACTGGCCCACGCCGGAGCTCTCATGCAGCAATAATTCTCTGCTCGCGGCAAGCCCGATCAGTACGGCAGACAGCATACGGTAGAGTCCGAGAGACTGGGGCAGACCTGTATCATAACCGAACAAAGGCGCTGTCATCGCCCCCTCCCGCTCATAGAAGCCAAGTACCGCATCCAGCCGTCCTTCTCTGCGCAGGCCGTGGACCTTCAGTGTCCGCCGTTCCAGCGCCAGGGCGATGAAGGCTTCGGTAAACTGCGGATTGTGGGCCGAATATTTATCAATGTACAGCAGCCTGTACAGCTCCACGATCCGGGGAATGTCTTCCGGTGTGATCTCCTCGGGGGATACCTCGGTGTAACCGTGTTTCGCCAGCAGACTCCGGTCGCGTTTGACCAGCCATCTGGCTTTGGAGCCGGAGGTGTCCGGCTGGAGCAGGTAAATCTGCCGGCTGGGAACCAGCTTGCAGCCATACGCTTGCAGTCTGTCGATGAATTCTCCCGAAGTCTCGCGGCTCAGAGAACGGTACATTAAGGTATAACCCGGATAGGTGTGCCGCAGGTAATCCAAGATTTCGGTCAGCTGCTCTGCACTTAACGCAGGATACAGATTGGTGGACAGCAGCCAGTTGTTCACCTGAATCACCCGGTTGAAGCGGGCTTGTCTCAGCACCCGGCCGATCCCTGTGAGCATGAACGACAGCAGGCCTTCGAGCATACGGTTATTGAGCAGTGCCAGCTCCTCACGCGCATAGCTGACATAGTGGGTATACGGTGAGCACACATAGGAATTAGTATAGTCCGTCTCGTTCACCGTAATCGGAACAGGCAGACCATCGACAGTCAACACCTTAACTGTTGTACTCACATTGGCAATAAAAGGTTGCGCTCCCCGTTCCATCAGCGGCGTAAGATACTCCCTGGCATATTGCCCGTACTCCGTATCGGGCCAATCCAGCCGGGCAACGGAATCACTGTCATATTGAATCACTCTGCTCTTCAGAGCTTCCAGCCCCTCTCCACCCGGCGCAGCTTCAGCCTGCCCGGCACGAAGCTGTAGGCGCTGAACGTCAGAAGCGGGGGAGTACAGGACAGCCTGTTGAACAGGCGTGTCAGTTCGTCCGCAATCTGCCGCTCCGTATCTTCATTGCTGCCGGGCCGCGTGCGGTACGAAATCTCCAGCTCCTGCGGGCTGTGCTGAATCGCCCTGTAATGCTCAATCTCTGCCGAAGCCGCCAGCACAGCCCGGGTAATGAAATCCGGGAACACTGTGACCAGATGGCCGTCAGAGACATGCGGCAGATACAGGATATCATCACAGCGGCCCTCAATCCGCTCAATGGCCGTATATAACGATCCGCAGGGACACGGCTCCGCCGCCTCGGTCAGAATATCATTCAGCCGGTAGCGGATGATGGGCTGCACGGTTCTGGAGAAATCAGTCACGACCGGCACGAAGCGGCGGGATTCCCCGTCCAGCACTTCTTTGTCAATATGTACAATGTCTTCATTGAGATGCAGCGTCCCGTGACTGCAGGTTGAACCCAGGAACCCTTCGGTGCACTGATAGGCCTGATGTACCTTCTGCCCGAAGGTCTGCTCAATATGCTGCCGGTCCAGCGGGTCGAGCACTTCCGCAACGGCAATCATTCTGCGCGGCATCAGATTCAAGCTGCCAGATTGCTGAGCCTCGGCCAGCAGACGCAGCATGGAAGGCGGGGCAATCCAGATATCCGGCTGGTATTCCTTCATACGGGCCAAGAGCTGCGGAAGCGGCTCCAGCAGATCGAAATATCGGAACTGCAGCCGTCCCTGCTTCACAGATTCATACAGATTGCTGTTCGCCCGCAGGAAAAAAGCAATCCTCGCCCGCTTCCACAGTCCTCCCGGCAGAAGCTTCGCCAGCACGGTACCGGTCCAGGCTGCCTGTTCTTCTTCTCCGACCAGAAAAATCCCCCGGTTCCCGGAGGTTCCCGAAGACAACCCGACGGTCACGCCTTGCAGTGTAGGCTTGAAATCCCTGCTGTTCTCGGCTTCATAGGCCTCGGCAAAGGCCTGCTCCTTCGTAATGCCTGCCGTATTGAGTTCATCGAAATTCTCCATCATCCGGGACTTCTCAATGATGGGGAAGCTGCGCCATTCTGCTGAAGAGATATCTGCCCATAGCTCCCTGTAGAATTTGGAATGCAGCCGCACCTTGTCCACTTGACGCCGGATACGCTCCTCCTGCCAGCGTTCCAGCTCGGTCCGGTTCTTCCAGCGTCTGCACCACCGGGTAAGAATATAGTGGGTAATCACCAGTCTCATCCGCTTCATTTCACACTTCCTGTTCCCCAGAGCGCGAGCGCCTCGCGGCAATGGCTGGGCACAATCCGCAGTGCCGGAAGCTGTTCATGGATCCGGCGCAGCCGCTCGAAATTGTGGTTGTACTCCGCCCGGCTGGACATAATCAATCCGGCCGCCGGGTGCGGCTTGCGGTTCTCCCGGAAAGCCCGGCTGGACCAGACCGTATCTGCGCAGAGCAGATAATCATGCTCGGCGGTCGATACGAATAGGCCGATCATTCCTGCGGCATGGCCCGACAGCTCTACGGCCAGCAGGCTGCCGTCTCCCAGCAGATCATAAGCCTCTGTGAACGGAAGCCCTTCCGGCAGCGGACGCATCGCCGAATATTCATCCAGCGGCAATGAACGCAGATTGAAGTCATCCGGCAGCAGCCCCGGGAGGAATCCAGCCTTCGTCGCCCGGACCGGCCCCAGTCTGCTTACAGCATCGTAAGACTTCCGCAGATAAATAAACTGCGCCTGCGGGAAATCCCGTACACCGCCGATATGGTCGGCATGGAAGTGCGACAGCACTATATAACGCACCTCTCCCGGTGTGATCCCGCCTTCCTCTAACCGGCGGGCTGCACTCTCTTCGTCCCGGTAGACTACCGGAGTGATCTTACGGTATAGCAAGGCAGGCAGACTCGCCGTCTCCCGGAAGAATCGCGCGCTATAGCCGGTGTCGAACAGGATCGGCCCGTACTTCGGATGCCGGATCAGGGCGTACCCTGCCGGAAAGGCCACCGGCTTAAGCGAGCCGCCCCGCAGTGTCAGCAGCTCGGGATGCAGGCAATAGCCCGCTGACAACAGGGATAATCCAACTGGAACTTCTGTAATCATGGCTGTTCCCTCCACCATTCTGCGAAGGCATGAAGCCCCTCGTCTGTTGTTATTCGCGGATGATAACCCAATTGCTCCCGTGCCAGTGAGATATCCAGTGTCTGCGATATACCGAGCGCGGCAGCAGAATAACGGGTAAGCAGCGGCTCACCCAGAACAGGCAGCACCCTGTGGATGCCCTCCATCATTGCCGCTGCGGTATAAGCAACGGGATAAGGCAGCCGCCTGGTGTGCAGCGGAAGCTCCAGCAGTGAGAACAATCTTGTGATCAGCTCGCTGAACATCAGCGGCTCACCATTGGTAATATTGTAGGCTCTACCCGAAGCTGAGAGCGGAGCTTCACAGCAGAGCAGCATGGCATCGACTACATTCTCTACACAGGTGAGATCAATCTTTGCCCTTCCGCCGTTCATCAGCGGAACACCCTTGCTCTTATTCGCCGCCAGCAGCCGGGGGAATAACGCATTGTCCATAGGGCCGAATATGGCTCTGGGCCGGAGCATGAAGGATGGAAGCCCCTCTCTGGAAGCCTGCCCGACTACCTGCTCGGCGATAAGCTTCGTTGCGGCGTATCCGTTGGCAGGCCGCTTGGGCAGCGGATCACTCTCCCGGATGGCGAAGCGGTGCTGCTGGCTGGAATACACACTGGGCGTCGAAATATGAACCAGCCTGCCCACGCCATGCCGCCTGCACCCTTCTACGATATGTCTGGTCGCCTCCACATTGCAGGTGTAGAAATCCTTGTACTTCCCCCAGGGTGATGACAATGCTGCACAATGGAACACAACATCCATTCCCCGGCAAAAGCGCCCGCTCTCCGCCTCGCGCAGATCCCCGGCCAGGAACTCCACTCCCTCCTGCCCAAGCTGCTTCCCCAGCTCCAGGTTGCGTCCCTGCCCGTAGACCTCCCAGCCCATCCGGGCCAGCCTGCGGGCCGTGTGCCGGCCAAGAAATCCGGTTGCGCCTGTTACCAGTGCTTTTGTCATGCTTCACCATTCCATTCTATATCTTCAGTCAGCGCCTCTGTAATAGAGATACGGCACCGCACCGCTGTCTTGCAGGCAGCGTATACTACACGGAACTGCTCAAGGAAAGGACGGTGATCGCCCTTGCGGCAGATCACATCCTCTCCTGCAAGCAGTGCCTGCCGCCAATTCCCCCACTCCCCGGGTCTCAGCTTCAGTACGCAGCCCAGCATGGGCAGCGTCAGCATAGCCTTCCGGGCCGAACGCGGAACAAGGACTGCCCCGCTCTTCACCAGCGGACCGGGATTCAGCAGAGCCTCCGTCAGGCCGTCCTCCGGAGTGAACAGGTGAATACCGCTTGTCGCGCGCGGATTGCATTCAATCGGATAAAGGGTACCGTTCTCAGGTTCAATGAAATCGAACCCGATCTGGCCGCTGAAGCCTGTTGCCCGGGCGAACCGCTGCACCCAATCCAGGGACGCCGGATGCTCAAGAGACTCAAAATATACACTGGCACCGCTCCGGCCCGTCCTGTACCTGCTGTCATAAGCGGCATGTGCCACCACTGAACCTTCATGAACGATGCTGTACGTACAAATGGCAGTGCCTTCGATGTACTGCTGTGACACCCAAGGCGCATCTGCCGAAATACCGGCCGGAGGCTTGATTCCTCCCTGGCTGACGCTGGGGAAGGCGGCGGATTCCTTCGCGGGAAGAATCACTTTGGAAGCAAACCGGGAGTATGCTGGCTTGTAGACCCGCTGCTCACCGTTTGCGGCCGCCTGCTCCGCGGCTCTCTGCCACTCCGCAGCACTGCTGATCAGCTCCGTATCCGGGACAGCGAATCCGAGGGAACGGACCCGGTCAATGAACTCCCCCTTATGATGCAGCCCGGCCAGAATGCTCCGGTCTGCCGCAAGCACCCGGCACCCCGTTAAGCGCTCAAGACCGGCAGCAATATAGAAGATCTCTTCACAGGTCGGGATTAGGCAGTGAATGTCCAGTTCTTCCGTTAATGCAGCCAGCCGCCGGACATAAGCCTGCGGCTGATGCCTGGGAGAAGGTACCCGGAAGCTGGCCTCGACGGCAGAGGAACCCCGGCACAGATGATATTCGGTGCTTTCCGCTACATATACCCGGTGGCCTGCCGACTTGAACAGCCTTGCCAGCTCCAGTGCCACCGGGGCGCGTCCGCCGGTAATCAGAATATTCCGGGCCTCAGTAATCAATAATCATGCCTCCCAGAGACAGCCCGGCTGCTGTACCAATCAGCATGATCCGGTCTCCGCGAGTAATCCGGCCCTGCCGGATGGCTTCATGCAGCCCCATCGGTATGGATGCTGCAATCGTATTGCCGTGACCGGCGGTATTGTCGAGGAAGCGTTCCTCGGCGATGCCCAGCTTTTTGCGCAGAAGCCGCATGGCCATTGCACTGCCCTGATGAGGAATCACCAGCGAGAAGTCATCCATCTGATTCCCCGCAGCCGTCAGCATTTCATTAATGAAATCCGGAAGCAGCTTGGAGGCCTTGCGGAAGATTGCCTGTCCGTCCATATGGAATAAATAAGGTGCAGCATTCTCAGCGGTGAATTTCTGGGGATGCAGCCTGGTGCCGCCCCCGGCGATCTCTGAATAACGTGCACCGCTGCTGTAGGTTTTGAGCGAAGCATGGATAATCCGTGAGGATTCTCCGGTCTCTGCAGGACCAATAACCACCGCCGCCGCTCCGTCGCCGAATAATGCCGAGCTCTCCTTATCCTGCCAGTTCAGCCCCCCGGAGGCAATTTCAGCGGAGACCAGCAGCACATTCCTGTACCTTCCCGCTTCCACCATGTAGGACATCACATCAAGACCCACCAGAAAACTGAGGCAGGTGGCATCAATATCAAAAGCCGGAACACCGGAATCCGCCTGTCCCATGGCTTGCTGAATGAACACTGCGGTACTCGGGAGCGGCTGCTCCTTGGTTCCGCTTGTGCAGACCAGGCAATCAATCTCATCAAAGCTTAAGCCTGCAGCGGCGAGCGCCGCTTCTGCCGCTCTTGCGCCCATCATGGAGGCTGTTTCGTCTGCTCCGGCATAATGACGGATGCCAACGCCGGTTATTTTATTAACCCAGCCCGGAGTTGTGCCGAGGATCTGGTCAAGCTCAGCATCACTAACCTCACGTTCCGGTAAATACTTACCTGTTCCTTTGATTTTCACATGTCTAAGCTGCATTGTGCATCCCCTATTCCTGTGAGTACCTAGATGTCGGACTTAATATAATTGTAAACTATAGATATATTCTACTAGATTTTCTGGCCAAGTCATACCCAAAAAGAAGAGATTCATCCCAGGCAAGCGAACTAATGTTCCTTAATTCTATTGACTCTGAAGAATTGACAGGGTATAGTAAATGAACAATAACACACGTTAAGCGGGAGAAGCACCTCGCAGGACCGGCATTTCATGCCTGTCTTGGAGGTGCTTCTTTGTGTTTATTGCCTGGTTATTACCAAATTAACAATAATAGGAGCTGAACGCAATGTTAAAATTCACAGGCTGCACAAGGTTGAAAGGTTGTCATGGCTTTCGAGGTTTCACAGGTTGCTCTGGGGGGTCTGTAAGGAGAATCGCAGTGGTATTGATCCTGTTGCTGCTCTGGAGCAGTCCCTTGTCCAGTGTCTCGGCCGCTTCCGAATGGGATTCCGCTCTGGACGAGATCCATAATCTGTACACAGACTACACCGGGTTGCAGACATTACTGAAGTCCGACATTCAGCGGAATCAGGAATTGCGTAAGCAGAACAATACTGCGCTTGCCGCCGTGAACAAGCGGCTTCAAGCCACAGACGCGCTCCAGCTCGGCAGGCTGCGGACTACGGCGGAAGCGATGCGGAAGAAACACGCCCCGCTGCTGGAACAATACACCTCTCTCGGCAAACAAATTACCGCTGCCCGCAAAGCCAACAATCTGAAGAGTGCGGCGCTACTTGAGATCAAGCGCAACAAGCTTAAGGCTGGCGCAGTGGCAGCACGGGCGGAAGTGAAGACCGCCACCTCGGCCTTGGCAGAAGCCAAGGCACTTACAGCAGCCCGTAACAAGCCTGCTAAGGACGCCCTTGCACCAGTCGCAAAGCTCAAGAAGCAAATCGCCGCCCAGAACAAACTGTTCTCCCCTGCGCAAGCGGATAGAAGCGAGGCTGATAAACGCTACAAAGCCGCTGTCAAGGCGGGAGATGCCACCGGGGCCGCGGCTGCGATGAAGCTCTCTTATACCAGGATGCAGGAGATCCGCACAATGGTTGGACAGATGTACGGCTGGGAGCAGCAGATCAGCACAGCTCTCCGTGCTGCGGAGCTGAAGCTGCCGAAATAACGTACCCTGAAGCTCAGAGCAGCTTCACAAGTCCGGTGATGATATGGGCTCCTGGTACCAGCAGGGCTTGACCCAGCAAAGACCCCAGGAAGCGTGAACCCATCAGCAGAACATAAATTTTGCCGAGCTGATCACGGTATTCCACGTTTTCCGTCGCCTTGTGGGTAATAATCCCGAGCTGCGGATCAATGAACACCGTCAGCAGGATGGTCGCTACTCCGTTGATCAGGCCCGATGCCTGAGAAGCGGTTGTACTGAATTCAGGCAACAGCTTGGCTGCATACATTGAGGATAATACACCTACCGTATAGAAGGCCGTCACGAAGATATTCATCACAATGAACCGCTTCGGAATGCCCAGATAGCGGAAGCTGCGCAGTCTCACCTTTGGCCTGCGGATATATTTGCGCGTATTCTTGAGCTGGCCGACCGTTACACTGGTCAGAAGCTTCGGGATCGAGCCTTCGACCTCCAGCTTTGAGATAATCCTTCCGGACAGTCCGACGAAGGTGGGGAACAAGGCGATGGCAATCAAGGTGCCCAGTGATGAAGCCAGCATAATAATCCGCAGATAGTTGAGTAACGGGAAGCTGTTGTCTATTTTGGCTATGTCTACGAACTTGGCCGTTAAGGGGCCCTGGATCATATTTGCCGTTCTGGATACCAGTACGATAATTCCGGTAAGAGATAAGGCGATGGCAATCTTGTTCAGCTTCACTCCGGCAAACCGCACCGAATACGACAAGGTCTCTGCCGTGTGAATAACCAGAGTCAACAGGCATACCACTATTAAACTGTTCGTCATTTGCAGCTGCTCATCTCCTATATCTTCCGGAATCGGTTACATAAGATTCGGTCAATCCAGTAGCAGAACAAAATTCCGGCTGTATACCGGACCAGATCTATCAACAGGAAGCCCTGGCCCAGAATCAACCCGCCTGCGGTTGTAGCACGCACATCCAGAACCCATTCCGTCTGATAGAGCTGGCTGAACTCTATTCCGAAGCTGAAGCCCAGGCTGAGTACAAGTGACATCCACAGCGGGCGCCGGGTGAGCAGCATACGGGAACCAAAATAAATCATCCCTGCCCAGAGTGCATCACCAAAATGTTCGCTGACAAAGCCCGGCAGATGGTTACCGTATGCCCTTGTCCCGAGGCCCAGTATGACAGCCAGCAGTACTGCACTGCAGTAGATCAGCTTGGATCTTATTACCTGATTTCGCAATGAGATTACTCCTTCATGTGTTGCTAATTATTCTCGAATATAACCTTTCGTGGAGCAGCAGCCTCCCGTACGAACAGCTTCGGAGGATACGGAATGGTCAGCTCGGGCAGCTCATCTTCCTTGAAGAACTTCAGTTCTTCCGCTTCCCCGTCCATACTTCTAAGCTGGCCTTTCACAATGATGCACTCAAACACAATGGCCATGTATTCAACCTGATCACCATTGCTATACTCATATCTGTATTTTCCGCCGCCAAACACGCCGATAATCTGCTCAGGCGTAACCATTAAGCCAGTCTCTTCAAACACTTCTCTGCGCAGCGCTCTGGATGGGGTCTCCCCCAGTTCAACGGCTCCTGCCGGCAAGCCCCATAGAGTCTCATCCTTCTTGCGGATCAGCAGAATTCTGTCCTGTTCATCCCGCACTACAGCCGCAACAGACGGCATCATCAACAACCCGTTGCCGGTTTTTTCGCGCAGCTCACGGTAATATTCAGACATTGGCATGAAGCTTCCTCCTAACTTGTGGTTCAAGATTTATATAAGGCGCACTTAAGATTTGAACATGAAGCTTCGTCGTCACTGCGGTGAACATTTGGACTTTCGGCCGCTGTTGTCCCCAGATTTCTTGATTAATACCGCTCTTCGCGGGTGAAATCCGGTGACAAAGGCGGTCGCTACCGCTCCTACAGTTCCAAATTTCCCCTCCGCTTCTTTTGCTTTTTGTTTCTTTCTTTAGTGCTTCTTGCTTAATTCTATGTAACCTTTCTCTGTTTCTGTCCAACTTCAGCTTATGCTTCTATATAGCTCTATATTTGACACCGTTGTATGGTATTCCTTGTTGATATTTAAATCCAGAACGACAGCACTGAACGCCCAAAAATACCTCCAGCCTAAATGGCAGAGGTGTCTTCGGGTTTTTCTTATTTACTTTTAGTATTTACGCTGTATCAGTATTCACATGCTTTAACCTTCGCCAAGCTCCAGCGGCTCCACCAGCTCCAGCGATTTCAGCCCGCGCCGCCGGGTCCGGCAGGTCCACAGCAGATCTGCCGAGAATAGCAGAATGACCAGGGGAAGCACGGGTATCCATGCCTGCTGGACATGCAGATACAGGAAGTGGACCAAGGGCTGTAAGCCGTACATACAAGCGACTGAGAGTCCCCACCAATAGAGCGAGAATTTCAGGCAAATATGTCCCTGCAGCTGGTACGGCATTCCCGAATAATCCCACCACTGCTTACGAAAAATCCCTTTGAGCAGCCAGCCGCTGACAAACTCAACCGCCGACGGAACAATTAGTGCAAGCAGCAAAAGCAATGGAAAGGGAAGACTGATAGCCTGTGCCGTAAGCAGCAATAGCGGCGCACAGCCATACATGGGTTTGAATGGCCCCTTCAGGAAGCCTTCTTTGCGGAAGGTTCCCGTGCTGTACAGGTTATAGCTGCCCTCAAGAACCCAGCCCAGAAACGAATATACGGTGAAATAGAACAGATATGGGCTTGCGGCAGCCATGGCATTATAACTATTGTGCAAAAGTAACGGTGTCATCGTAGTCGTCCCGCCTCCAGCCCCATTTATTTACCAATTGGAGCTAGTATGCCTCAGCGGTCCAGAGATTATGAGGGCAATACCCGGGTGGCCGAACGCAACCAGCAAGTGGAAAAATGCAGCTTAATTCGCCGCTATTGGCGGAAATAAAGGAAGCAAGTGGAAAAACAGCATCTAATTCGGTTAGTTTTCGTTACTGGGGGTGAAACGGGCGTATTTAAGTGCTGTTTTTCCAACTGCTTCCCTGACAACTTTCATTCGCTTCCTAGCAAGTGGACAAAATCCACCTACTACCGGTCCACCTACTACCGCTCCTCATCCCATCTGTCTTTGTCCTCACCGTCTATCTCACCTCTATCCCATCTGCATGGTCCTCACCTCTATCTCCTCTGCGTTGTCCCGACCTTCATCTCACCTGCATTGTCCTGACCGTTACTTCACCGGATGGATCGAAGAACAAAGACAAAAAGACTGTCCCCATAGGAACAGTCTCCGTCTCAGGCCAACCTTCTTATTACTCCCTAATTCTTCGGAAGCGGGTCAGGATGGGCGGATTCCGCCGGTTTGGCTACCCAATCATCGGCTTCCGGTTCAATATCCACACCATTCTCCATCTTTTTACGTTCCGCAAGAGAATCACCGTCTTTATTCTCTTTGTTGCGGAGGTCTGCTTCATTTTGAGTATGATCTGACATGTGAACTCCTCCTTATGCAAGTTGTGCAAGGTTTGGGACTACTTAGTTATAGTTACCCATAGTCCTCTTTTGCAAACATTACATTTCACAGGGGCCCATTATTCGTAATACACACGAAATACAATATCCTGCTCGTAATTCCCGAAGCCGCGCCCGTACAAGGTTAAGCCGCCCCGCCTTCGGGTGGTGTCTTCTGCCGTGAACCGGAAGCTCCACTGATCGCGCTGCCATCCTACTTCATCTATGGTAACTGCGGATATCTGCTGGCCGTCTATATAAGTTCCTCCTGCATTAATCCTCAGCACCTTCAGCAGGCCATACTGGTTCACATCCGAATTCCACCAGGCCGGGGTCAGCCGGCCTCTCATTACGCCGAAATCGCCGGGACTGGTCCATTTGCCAAGCGGGATGCCGTTCATCATAAAAGAAATATCCGAAGGCCACTTCTCGTTGACACTCGGTGCTTCCGAGCCGATCTCCATCGAAATCTCAATCTCCTGCACCGTCTGATCCAGGAACAGATAATTCGGAACCTTGTATTCAGCGTACCCTTTGGCGAACCAGAGAATGCCGGCATCCACCCGTTCCGGGTCCAGGAAATAACGCGGGTCGTCATAATACCCGATAAGCTTCTCGGTTGTGGCAATGCCGCAGGTCGGTGAAGCCTCCAGATCCGTATAATGTCCGACAGGCACAGAGACCTCGACTACCTTGCGGGCAATCCCTTTGGCGCCGGATAATTTAATCTGCAGAAAATTAGCGGAAAGGGAGCAGAATTTATAGGTTCCCCCATCAATCCGCTTCATCTGGGAGCTGACAATGCCTGCCTTCTGAAGCTTGGCTACATGTGAGCTGACAATGGCACTGCTGAGATACAGCCTGGCGGCAATCTCCTTAATATGCATCTCTTGGACGCTGAGCAGGTCGATAATCCTGAGCCGCACTTCACTGGCAAGTGCTTCATAGACCTTCAGCGATTCGGAATCCGTTGTTAAATACATTAAGCTGCCCTCCGCGCTCTTTGAATTAGTTATTTCATTAATCCTGAAATTAGTTATTGCTTAGTATGTCCCGTAATCCGTATTATGTAATCATAATCGAGCCTAACCAATTAACCATTACATTAATCAAGCATAAAGGAGATTCCCTCTATGAGCATTCCATCCAAAATGATTATCGACAAGGACTTCAAGCTGGCCGAGGTGGACCCAAGGCTGTATGGTTCATTCATTGAACATCTGGGCCGGGCCGTGTACGGCGGAATTTATGAGCCGGGGCATCCAACTGCAGACGCTAACGGCTTTCGCGGAGATACGCTTCAGGCCATCAAGGCGCTGAATGTGCCGATCATCCGTTATCCTGGAGGCAACTTCGTATCCGGCTATAACTGGGAAGACGGTGTCGGGCCTAAGGAAGAACGGAAGCGCTCTCTTGAACTTGCCTGGTGGGTTACTGAGACTAACCAGGTAGGCACGAATGAATTCGCCGACTGGGCCAAGCTGGCCGGTTCCGAAGTGATGATGGCCGTCAATCTGGGCACACGCGGTATCGACGCTGCAAGGAATCTGGTCGAATACTGCAACCACCCCTCCGGTTCTTATTGGAGTGACCTGCGCATCTCCCATGGATATCAGGCTCCCCATAACTTCCGTACCTGGTGTCTGGGCAATGAAATGGACGGCCCGTGGCAGATTGGAGCCAAAACTGCCGTTGAATATGGGCGTCTAGCCAATGAAACCGCCAAAGCCATGCGCTGGGTCGACCCTTCCCTGGAGCTTGTGGCCTGCGGGAGCTCGGGCAGCAATATGAGCACTTTTGCCGAATGGGAAGCCACCGTACTGGATCTCACTTACGAGAATGTCGATTTCCTCTCGCTGCATACCTATTACAACAATAATAATGGAGATACAGCGAATTTCCTGGCCCAATCTCTCGATATGGATCAGTTCATCGACAGCGTAGCAGCAGTATGTGATTATATCAAGGCTAAGAAGAAAAGCAAGAAAAAGATTTATCTGTCGCTGGATGAATGGAATGTGTGGAAATCACAGGGCTCAAGCCGCGCGGAGCAGCATTGGCAGATTGCACCGCCTGAATTCGAGGATGTCTATACGCTGGAGGATGCGCTGGTGGTCGGCTGCTGCCTGATCAGCCTGCTTAAGCATGCAGACCGGGTCAAAATGGCCTGTATCGCCCAGCTGATCAATGTCATTGCACCGATTATGACGGAGAACGGCGGCCCGCTATGGCTTCAGACCACGTATTATCCTTATATGCACGCCTCTGTCTATGGCCGGGGAACCGTGCTTCACCCACTGATCACAAGTCCGAAATATGATTCCAGGGATTTCACCGACGTTCCTTATCTGGAAGCTGTCAGTGTATATAATGAGGAATTGAACGAGGTTACTGTGTTTGCCGTCAACCGCCATCTGAGCGAAGGCCTGGACCTGGCTGTCGATCTGCGGAGCTTCGGAGCCGTAGAGGTCCTTCAGCATACCATCCTTGAGAATGAAGATCTTCAAGCGGCGAATACCCGCTCTAATCCGGCGAATGTGCTTCCGCATAACCGCGGAACGGCAGCCGCAGACGGCGGACGGGTAGCCGCCCTGCTTCCGGCCGCGTCCTGGAATGTGATCCGTCTGCGCGTGAACGGCTGAGATATGGCATGGCTAATGGTACATGATCCAGGCGACGAGCGGTCCGGCAATGGAGCCGACAATGGCACACACGGTCATGGCTACAGAACTCATGGATACGGATTCCTCGCCGTATTCCAGGGCTTTGGCTGTGCCGAGGGCATGGGAAGCCGTTCCCAGACCAATGCCGATTCCCGACTCTCCGCGGATTCTGAACAGCTTGATGATATAGGGGCCGCCGATCGCCCCGGTGAATCCGGCAATCATCACGAACACGGAGGTCAGCGATGAGTCTCCGCCGAGATCGCTGGAGATCTGGATCGCAACAGCGGTGGTAATCGACTTGGGCAGGATAGACAGCACATACAGCTTGGAGAAGCCGAGACCGGCGGCCATCAGCAGTCCGCTGAACATTCCGACCAGTAGACCCGTAACCGTTCCGCCAAGAATGGCAGGGAGATTCTTCCACAGCACATGCCGCTGTTTGTATAAAGGATAGGCCAGCGATACCACTGCCGGTCCAAGCAGGCGGTTAATCCAGTCGCCGCCGATCATATAAGTCTCATACGAGATCTGGAAGCCCATAAGCAGCACGACAACCGTGAACGTTGCGGTCAGTGCAGGCAGCAGGACAGGAAGACGGTAGCGTTTGTACAGCATGGACATGAGCAGATAGATCAGAACGTTCATGAGTACGAAACCAATAGCCAGCAGAGCCCTCATGCTTCCTTCCCCTTCCCTTGAAGATTGCGTGCCCGGTTCGTCCGGCGTGTTAGCCGTTTGACGCTGCGGCTGGCAATCCACTCGCTGGAATGGGCCGTCACCACCATGGTCAGCACACTGCTGATCACGAGAATGCCGATCAGGAGCAGCCCTCTTCCGCTGAAGATATCCAGATGGTTCATAATGCCTGCGGTTGCCGGGATGAAGAACATGGGCAGATAGGCCAGTATAAAAGACGAGCCGTTCTCTATAAGCTTGACGGGAACGATCTTCACGAGCAGCAGCACAAAGAGCAGCAAGAGTCCTACGATACTGCCCGGAATGGGCAGATGCAGCAGCTTTTGCAGATATTCTCCGGCCAGGAAGAACACATACAGCAAACAGACTTCAGCGATAACACGGATGATTTTCATAATGCAGGAATCCCTTCAATCTTGAGTTGACGGTCACAAGCAGCCTCTTACAGGTCACAGCCGACCCCTTAAGCGTATCAGAATTTTCAGTAAATTTTCAATCTTTTTTCGACGCTTCTATGTACTTTCATGTAAAACTTAAAATTCTTATATTCCAAGCATAAACGGATGATGCCCTAAGGACAACATCCGTTTTTGTTAAGCTTCAGATCATGCTCTACGGCGATAGGATAGGAAGTGATTGCCGTTAGACCCACTCCACCACCTGCGCAGCGGTTTGCCGGGTTTTGGCACGGGGTTCCCCGGCCCGGTAGCCGAAGGCAGCCATGCAGGCGATTCCGAAATGCTCAGGGTCCATAATCCCCTCGTCAGCCAGAACCTGCTCGATCTTCTGCTTATCGAAGCCTTCAATCGGACAGGAGTCAATGCCAATCAGCGCCGCTGCGGTCATCATATTGCCGAGAGGCAGGTAAGTCTGGCGCACCCCCCATTCAAACATCGCCCGTTCATTACCCTCCAGTTCGAAATCGGATTTCAGGAAGCCATCATAGACCCGGCTCTTCCCCTCGGCAATCTCAGGGGGCAGCTTCTGTACCTCACGCATCATGCCTTGAATATAGTCTGAGCCTGCGGCCATATCACGGGGCTGTCTTGCCAGAATCAGCAGGAAATGGCTTGCTGTCGGAAGCTGTTTCTGAGCGCCCCAGGCATAGGGAAGCAGCTTTTGACGGACACCGGGATTCTGAACCACCACGAACTTCCATGGCTCGAAACCAAATGAACTTGGAGACAGACGTCCCGTTTCCAGGATGAAGCCGAAATCCTCTTCACTGATCCTCCTGCTGCTGTCGAACACTTTGGTCGCATGTCTGTACTTATAGGCGGCCAGGATTTGCTGTTTGTCCAATGCCGGTATTGTGCTTGTGTTATCCATATTAGGCACTCCCTTTCCGTATCTATCCTTCATATTCAGGAATTGACGTTATCCTGCTTTCATGCTTATAGTAATGGATGAACAGCATTTATAGAAGTACGCACATTTTTGTTATGTAGTATACAAAATGATACTAAGGAGCGTGATCCATGATGCGCGACCGCAAAGGCGGTTTTGGCTCCTGCCAGGATGGCGAGGGGCCAGCCTGCCCTGTAGAATTCACGCTTGATGTCATCGGCGGCAAATGGAAGGGCGTTCTGTTATACCACATGATGGATTCCGCCAAAAGGTTCAATGAATTCCGCCGGATCTGCCCTGGCATCACCCAGCGTATGCTGACCCTGCAGCTCCGTGAGCTGGAGGAAGACGGCGTGGTCCACCGCGAGGTGTATCACCAGGTGCCGCCCAAAGTCGAGTATTCCCTGACCGAATTCGGCCGGACTCTGATTCCGATCATCAAGCTGATGAGAGATTGGGGGCTGGAGTACCAGGCGATGCAGCAGACTCCAGGCAGCCACTCCCTGGGTGTGGAGGGTTAGCCGCAGACGCAGAATAAGGATGCAGCAAACCGCCGCATCCTTATTCTGTGGTCATGTATTCATCAATTCTTGAAGAACTCCTCCGCCTTCTGCCTGTGCTCCTCCTTGACCTGTCCGGCAATGGCCCGGATACCGGCTGCCATAACGGCAGCATCATCCGTGAAGCCGAGTCCGATCAGCGCATCGGGAATGGCATCAATCGGGGAGATGAAATAAGCCAATGCGCCAAAAGCAATCCCTTTTGCCCATAATGGCGTTTTGGCATCCAGTGCACAGTAGTACATGGCTATCGCTTCTCTGGTGAATGGAATTTTACCGGCAACTTTTTTGGTTTTGCTCCAGAAGCTCTTCTTGACCAGCTCCTCATTCTTCTTGTCGTACTCAAAGTTCTCCACCACTACTCCTGCCGGCAGCTTACCCGCCTCTTTGTCCATCCGTCGTTCCCTCCCGGTGATTAGAATATACCTTCACGCGGCCTTGCGCCAACCCTCACTATAACTTCACACCATTCCCTTGCCGCTAATCACTTACGCTCGCCGGATTTAGTTAGAACCGAGATGCTCCTGGAAGAACAGGGCCGTCTGTCTGCGCTGGAATTCGCTCACCTCATGCCCGGAGAACGGATAATCCTTCATCTCCTTGGGCGACTCAATCCGATTATAGGCGGCATAGACCGTCTCCGGCATACACACCGTATCCTTCCAGCCTACAGACATCAGGACAGGAACGGTAATCCGGTGGGCCAGATTCACAATGTCAAAATAGGCCAGGTTCTGCAGCACACGCTCCAGATGCTCCGGGTAGCGCTTCAGGTAATCCGCAATCTCCGTGAGCGAGCTGGTGGAATTCAGCACCCCGAAATCCAGCCGGCAGAGGTTAGGAATATCTGCGGCCACCACAGCTACACGGCGGCTAAGCGCCGCTGCCAGCAGAGCAATCCCCCCTCCCTGGCTGGCTCCTGTAATCGCAATCCGCGCCGGATCAACCCCCGGCAGCTGCGCTGCCGTCTCTATGGCGCGGACGGTATCTATGGCTAACGCCAGATAATAGGATTGCTCCTTCTCCAGCAGCCCTTGGGTAATCCAGCCTCTGACGATCCCGTGCTCCTGCGGCAGCAGGTTGCCGGTCTCTCCAAGCTGACCCCGCACATCTACCGCAAGTACAGCGTATCCAAGCAGCACGAATTGCGCATAACGTTCAGGATAACCCCGGTCTCCGGTGTAGCCCGGAAAGGTTACAATACATGGCCGCTCTGCGCTGCCGTCAGGGTCAACCGCAGGCTGGAGATACCAGGCGTGGATTGTAGTTTCACCATAACTCATATAGCTGACCTTGCTGACCTTCATTCCCGGATAAGGGGTTGCTTCAGGTATAATGGTAATATCCAGCGGCTGCTCCTCATCCTCTGCCAGCAGATCATTCCAGAATTCATCAATCGTCTCCGGGTCCAGTGTCGGCTCCGGCCGGCAATGCTCAAGCTCCTGCTTGCGTTGTTCTATTGCGTTCATCTCTATTCCTCCTGTGTTGCATGCACTCTGTAACCTTGCATGTCTATGTAAGCGTCATTAATATTATAAGTATAAATCCATCGAATTCCAAAGGAGTTGTTCATTATTCGTTACGGAACCCTGGCGCACACTGCGGGCTGCCTGCCGCTTAAGGAATTGACCGCCGCTCTTCAGACCTACAATATTGACTTCGTTCAGCTCGCCCTGTCCAAAGCCATACAAGACATCGACCTGTCCCCCGGCAAGCTGAGTCCGGGACTGGCCTCCTATATCGGCGAGCAATTCGACAGGGCCGGCATCCGCATCGGCGTGCTTGGCTGCTATATCAATCCGATTCATCCCGATCCTGCGGTCCGCCGGATGGAGATTGACCGCTTCAAGGAGCATCTGCGCTACGCCCGCCTGTTCGGAGCGCCCATGGTCGCTACCGAGACCGGAGCATTGACGACCTTCCAGGAATTCGACCCTTACCGTTATGAGGAGCTCGGCTGGGAGGCTCTTAAGGCAACCTTGGAGGAGCTGGCAGAGGAGGCCGAGAAATGGGGCGTGTTCCTGGGACTCGAAGGCGTCAGCACCCACACCCTGTCTTCCCCGGCCAAAATGCGGCGTATCCTCGATGAGGTACCCTCCAGCTCCATCGGTGTGGTATTCGATCCGTGCAACCTGATCGGTGAAGAGGTTCACCTGCAGGATGAGATCGTGGACAGTTCCTTCAGCCTGTTCGGCGACCGGATCATCCTGGCCCATCTGAAGGGGATCTATCAGGAGGGTTCCCGGATTCGCCATGGTGCCCCCGGACGCGGGCTGTTCCACACCAGGGAGTTCCTGGACAAGCTGGAGGCTCATAAGCCGATGATCGACATTTCACTGGAAGATGTCACGGGTCTGGAGATCAGGGACAGCCTGACTCAGCTGCGCAGATTGCGTAACGAAGCATAGGGCGGCCCATTTCCCCGAAGAGTACCGCTATGCGGTACTTTTCGCTTTTCAATGAATAAAATAGTATACATATCGCGTATTTGCAAGCGATTCGTGCTCAGAAAGGGAGGGATCACAGATGCGGTTCACTTTCCCCATTCTTACCCTAAGCCATGGCGGGGCACAACGCATGCTCGTAGAGCTTACGAACGGTCTTACTGCCCGGGGCCACCAGGTTGTGATCGTTATGCCGCTGGGAGGGACTGTTTCATATGACGTTCATTCCACTCTGCTGATTACCGACTATCCGCTGCTCCGTGAGTCCGACTTCCCGGTCAGTGATATCATCGTGTCCAATTTCTACACTACAGTTCCGGTCTCACAAGCCGCAAGCCAGAACGGGAAGGGTATTCATGTGCGCCTGTCCCTGTGTTATGAACCGCTGTTTTTACCAAAAAATGAAATCTCCTTCCCCTCTTATCATGCTACCGATAAGCTGATTGTGCTCTCCAGGTGGCAGCAGGAACTGATAGAGCTGGGTCATGGGATCAGCGGAAGCATTGTGCCCGTAGGGATCAGTTCCACCTTCCAGAACATGAATATCCGCCACAAGCTTCAGGAACCGCTGAACATTACGGCGATTCTCCGCAAGGTGGAGTATGGCTTCTCCTGGCACCGGGAGCAGGATTATCTGGTAAGTCAGCTGGATATCGTGAAGCAGAACATTCCGTGGGTGAATATCAATTTCATCAGCCCGCCGGATGAGTTCAACAGCTCCGCTTCACTGCAGAGCATGAAGGACAGCGGGAAATACCGGTTTTTCACCCCGCTTAATGACGAGGAGTTATGCTATCACTATAACGGTGCTGATATTTTTGTCAGCTCCAGTATCTTCGACACCGGTTCTTTGCCGGGACTCGAAGCCATGCGCTGCGGAGCTGCGTTAGTATCCGTCTATTCCGGAGGGAATCTGGAGTATGCCCGCCATGAAGAGAACTGCCTGTTATCTTACCGGCATGAGAACCGGATTGCAGCGGATGTAATCCGGCTTATACAGGACCCCTTCTTCCGTACGCGGATTGCCGCCCGCGGGGAAGCTGATTCCAAGGATTGGACCTGGGAGAACAGTGTGAGAATTATGGAACAGACGGCGGCAGCCTTTTTACACGGGAATGGCGTTACTCATCCGCCTTCGTCCACCCTTTTGCAGAGAATGGTCAGCTCAAGAAGCCGCAAGCAGTAAATTTCGGTATAGCGGGGAATATACAGCAACAGGCCCAACCTGTATGGACAGAGGTTGGGCCTGCTTCTGCATATCTACTTGCGCTTCATCGCACCTCAATTGCCGAAAATAACATCCTGTTTGTTCAGCCGGGTATCATTCCACACTGCGGCCAGCGTATCAGGAAAAATGGTAGCCGCTGTAATGTAGTCCCCAATCAGCTCAGTGGGAACCGGAGAATTGCCGTTCGGATTGGTAGACACATCTGAGACCCTCCGGTTCGTGAAGGACAAGCCGCTGTTGATGGATTCGGCTACAAACACATCCAGCAGGAAGCCGTCCAGCCGGTTGGTATAATAGATCACCCGCACCGTACCCGTTGAGGGGGACACTGTGATCGCAGGCGAGAAATTCTGCGACCCGGACGGAGCCCCAGTGATGCTCAATGGCTGGGACCACAGCAAGCCGTCCGGGGAACGTGAGAAGAAAATATCGGCATAACCCAGCCGGAAATCATTCCACACCGCATAGACAAAACCCGCAAAGGGACCATTGGAAATATCTGCTCCAAGGGCTAAATTCGTCTGTACGCGGAAGTTATAATTCGGAACCGGCAGCGGGCTGGGCACAGGAACAGTAGCCGCCAGAAAAGTCGCTCCCCGGGTCACCGGAGGATTAAAGCTGACTCCCCCATCCTGGGAGACACGGATATAAGCATATTTCGGACCTGGTCCAAGCTGGATATATCCTACATAGACTTCTCCCGCCAGTCCGACAATAAGTGCAGCCCGTTCCAGATCCCCCCGGGGATCAGAAATACGCTGCGGCCGTTCCCAGCTCAGTCCCTGATCCAGCGAACGCTGGAAAAAGATCGCAGCGTTGGTCCCTAAATAGAATAGCGGGGTATAGCCTACATATGCATTGCCCCGGTAGGGGCTGGACGGAGAACGGTCTACAGCCAGAAAAGGCTCGTCATTATGGACGTACAAGCCATAGCCCCGCTGGACGATAACAGGGGGATTGAAGGTCAGCCCGTTGTCAAAGGTGGTGTACGTTGCAATGGTCCCGTCATTGAATTCATTAAAAAAATGGACTGCTATGATAAATGTATCGGGAAAAGTATAATCAATCGTCGGCGCTTCCGCACTCATAAATCCCGGGGCCTGCGGCAATATCGTTGAGGACCATGTCGCTCCGCCGTCAACCGACCGGTAGAATCCGGTCAAAGCTGTGCCGGTACTGGAATCTACCGCTACCGCGCACAGGATATTGGGGTCCAGTTCATTTACCGCAATAGATGGCTCAATATGATTCCCCGGAAGTCCTGCTGTAACATTGACATTCGCCAATAGACATCACCCCGTTTCAAGTGTTAATAATGGACAACCGGTCAATGTATGTAAGTTCATGCTGAAGGATCCGCTCGATAATATTCCCTGCGGCATCCAGTGCAAACACATTCACAATAGTGTTGACCGCACTATACAAGTTAATTTGGGCCTCATAATAGTTCGCGGCATTTACGGAATACGTCTGTACGACCAACTGCTGGGGGTTCACTTGAAATAAAGCTTCTCCTACGGGTACCCGCGTCAAATTGCTGCCGAGGAAATGAAAAATCTGCAGATTAATATTAATAGCTACAACAATTGAATCATTCAGGCAGGAAATTTGAATCCGGTCGATATGTGATGTTCCGGCAGGCGGATTGTAGACCGCTCCCGTTGTATAGGGCATAAGTCAATTACTCCTTCCCGTTTCAATGCCTATGTATATGCATCCCTCGATTTGTCCGATGAGAAAATCTGTATTTACGCACCAAAAAACCGGGGAAATGAAGCTTCCCCGGCGTAATGTTAAGAAACGGATAGGCCCGAGAACACGAGCGGTCCTATAATCGTCGGTGGATTCACACTGCTGACTGCAGATGCAGTGAGGGCATATCCATAGTAACCGGCGGGAAGACCGCTGTCGGTGAACGCCAGATGAATGGCTTCATAGCTGTTCCCGGTCAATGAACTGGACCGTGCGGTGAATATCTGTACCGCATTACGAACAATAGTAATGATCAGATCCGAAGCATTAGTCAGGCTGTTCTGCAAGCCAAGCGTTGCTTCAAGCAATACCAGCCCGTTCGGTCCGGCAGACACTCCAAATTGTCCCAGAATGGTACTGCCCGGCAGGGCTATTACAGGAAGTAAAGCGGATTGACTGAAGCTCGACGGGACGCTTTTGCCGAAATCAATAACGTTCATCATCAATCACACCAGCGAGAGTCCCGAGAAATCCACGGGACCTATCAGATTGGCAGCGTTAGAAGCGGAGGAATTCACTAGTGACACCGTTAAGGTGTAAGCGAAATATCCTGCGGCAAAACCAGTATCGACATAGGAGAGGCTGATCAGATCAAATAGCCCGGCACCAGGCACCGTGGTCCGCAGTGTGAACACCGGCGCAGCTCCGCGGAGGATAGTGAATAACAGATCAGGAGTGCCGAACACCGTCTGCACACCTACCGAAGCATTAAGCAGAACACTCCCGCCCAGAGCTGTCGCCATGCCAAATTGGGTAAGCGTATTGCTGGAGGGCGAAGCGAGAACGGGTATGGAGATCGATTGGCTGAAGCTTGCGATTGCGCTTTTACTGAAATCAATGATTTGAGTCATCCCTGTAACCTCCCAGTAACAAATTCACTCTTCTCTATTCTATGGAGAATTCAATCTGCTGACTGGACTAACAACAGGATGTTACAGCCAGCCGTAGGAAACCATGACATCTGTACATAGGCACGGCTGTATGTATGGTTTACACTTAATTTATATACACTAGGGTTATCGGAGGCGGGACAATGAATACGAATGAGGAATACAAGGAACCCACAGGACCTGAGTTCAAATACATGGTGAGCGGAGACTCTATCTCCAAGGGAGTTGTCTATGATGAGGCACGAAGCCGTTATGTTATTCTGGAGGATAATTATGTGTCCATGCTCCAGGGCAAGCTCAAGGGGGCTATGCGCAATACAGCCAGATTCGGCAATACGCTGATGAAGGGCTTCGGCAACCTGAAGCGGGATGTACTCAAGGAGAAGCCGGATGTGGTGCTGATTGAATACGGCGGCAATGACTGTGACTATCACTGGGGAGAGATTGCTAGCAACCCCGAAGCAGAGCATAGTCCCAAAACGGATTTTCCGGCCTTCGAGCGGATGCTGCTCGATATGATTGATTTCCTCAAGAACCAGGGGATCACCCCTATTCTGATGAGTCTGCCCCCGCTGAATGCGGACAACTACTTCAAGTGGGTCAGCGGCAATAATCCCGATTCCGAGGTCAACATTATGAAATTCCTCGGCAGCGTCACCAAGATTTACTGGTGGCAGGAACGCTACAACTCCGCGATCATCAAGGTTGCCGAGAGTACCAAGACCAAGATTATTGATGTCCGGGGCGCTTTCCTTCAGCAGCCGGATTACACCAAGTTCATCTGCCGGGATGGCATCCACCCCAACCGGGAAGGGCACCGGATTATCTATGACAAGGTTCTGGATTTCATCCGCACCAGCGAACCCCAGCTGCTGCTGGACCCTGCGGCCATGCCGGGGCGTGGATGATAAACTCAACTCAACATTCAAGCGCTCCCCCAGCTTCGGCAGGAGGAGCGCTTCTATATGCTCAAGGCTACAGCGAGACATACCTGTCACCCAGAAGCTGCTGGAAGTAAGTACGGTTGTAAATCATGCTGGGATGGCCGGGAAATAGAAGCAGCGCAGTTTCATTATACCTATTCGCCCGTTCATGCTGACCCAGCCGGTCATAACAGAGTGCGAGCTGCAGATTCGGAATCCAGGTGCTGAAGGCTTCGTTCCTCACCCCCATGGATTCCGCCCGGTCGGGCAGCACAAGTGCAAGCTCATACCAGTAGACGGCCGGGTGAAGCTGGCCCTTCTCCAGATGCCAGGCTCCCAGCCGGCAGCAGCCTTCGGCACGCGGAGAATCATATTGCAGCGTGCGGGCGATGGCCGTGAACGAGGCTTCCTTGTCCCCCAGACCCTCCCGGCATTCGGCCAGCCGCAGGCAGGCCTGAATATTGTCTTCAATCCAGCCCTGCCCGCCATTCAGGAACAACTCATAGTAATGGCAGGCTTCCTTCAGGAGTCTATGATCACGCAGCTCATTGGCATAATAATATTGATCGCGCGGAGTGAAGCTCTCCCCCTCTGCCGCCCGTTTGCGGTAGATCCGCAGATTGCGGTCAGTGTATTCTTTATCCTTGTCATGGGTAACACAGACGTCACTGCTGAACGACGGACCGTACACCTCCAGATATTCATGCACCGGACCAATCCATCTGAACCCGCAGGCCCGGCGGACCAGCCGGTTGCGCCGCAAGGAAGTGACCACCTTGCCCTCCCCGTCAAAAGCGAGATTGTACTGCATATTCACACTGTCCACATTTCCCGGCAGCCATGGCTTCAGCTCTCTGAACAGCGCCTGATCTCTCTCCTGCAGATAGTCATCCGCATCCAGCCAGAAGATGTACTCCCTGGTTGCCTTGCTGAAGGCGAAATTGCGTGCCGCCGAGAAATCCTCAATCCAGGCAAAATCATAAATCACCGCCCCGAAGGAAGCGGCAATCTCCTTGGTGCGGTCGGTCGATCCTGTATCGACAATGATGATCTCGTCTACAAGTCCCTTCACGGATGACAGGCAGCGGGGCAGGCTTTTTTCCTCATTGCGGACAATCATGCACAAACTGATCTCTATCATGGCAGCCTCCTCAATGAATGATCCATTGTGCTATCATGATATGCAGTGCAGCTAACAGGGACCCCTTGTTCTAACCCAGAGATTCCGGGTGTTTTGGGAGCTGTACTTTTTTTGCGGACTCCGGCCGTGATTTTTGTTATAATAAGCAGCATACTATCCATATACCAAAAGGGGACGTTTGCTTTGTCAAAAATAATTAAGACGCTAACTATTGCCGGCAGTGACTCCAGCGGAGGCGCAGGCATTCAGGCTGACCTCAAAACCTTTGAGGAATACGGCACCTATGGCTTCAGTGCCTTGACTACCATTGTGACTATGGACCCTGACCGGGGCTGGCATCATAATGTATATCCGATTGATGCCGCAATCGTTGCCGAGCAGCTCAAGACCATCTTCGCCGGCGGTCCAGTGGATGCCATGAAGACCGGTATGCTGGGCAGCGTGGAGATTGTTCAGGTGACACAGCAGGCACTGAAGAACAACCTCCAGACCAATGTCGTGATCGACCCGGTAATGGTCTGCAAAGGCGAAGATGAAGTGCTGAACCCGGAGAGCGCCAATGCAATCCGCGATCTGCTGCTTCCGCTGGCTACTGTAGCTACACCGAATCTGTTCGAAGCCGGTGTTCTCTCCGGCCTGGGCAAGCTGACTACCCTTGAAGAGATGAAGGAAGCTGCCAGACTGATTCATCAGCTCGGCACACAGAATGTTGTCGTCAAGGGCGGCAAAGCGCTGGGCGGCGATAAAGCAATTGATATCTTCTTCGACGGCAGCGAATATGTTGTCCTGGAGACGGCGAAGATTGAGCCTGCCCACAACCACGGAGCCGGCTGTACCTTTGCTGCCGCGATTACCGGCGGATTGGCCAACGGCTTGTCAGTGAAGGAAGCTGTCGTTAAAGCGAAGGATTTCGTGTCTGCCGCTATCCGTAACGGCTATGCGTTCAATCAATATGTCGGCCCTGTATTCCATGGCGGCTACCGCCTGGAGCAGTAAGACCGGACTGTTGACAATTAAATAACCGTACACAAAAACCTCTCTTCGTAATGGCTGTGAACAGCCCTCGAAGAGAGGTTTCTTTGTTTCTTGTTGCGTGTCCTACTTAACGGCGGGTTCCTCCGCTATATGCTTGACAAAGGCCATCAGCTTATCCTTATTGCTCTCGCCAAGCACGCTGATAATAATGGACTTTGCATTATAATCAATAGGCATGGCGGAGATGAACGGTGATTTGAGAATATCGACACCGAACAGTTCGTTTTTGCCGGTCTCCTCATTGACTCCCCACTTCATGCGCGTATCGTCAGCGGCAAGCTTGCCATCCGCCGTAATCGGCTCCAGATTCTGGAATCCTGTCTGTCCGCCGATCCAATCGACGGTAGCCTCATCCAGAATGAGGATATCCGGCCGGTTGGCGGCCAGCTCCACTACAGCCTTCTGCATGTGGTTCATATCCAGCGTATCGGAGCCTTCCCCGGTCCGGGGAAGATACACAATATTGGCCTCGACCCGCTTCCATTCGGGATAAGCAGCGACGATGGCCTTCTCCAGCTCATCTGTTTTGCCGCTGGTATCCTTGGCTCCGAAGTTGCCAATGAACATAATCGTCGCATCCACCGGAGGCAGAGAAGCGAGATACTGCCGGTGCTGGTAGTTATCGTAGAGCGCCTTCCCGCCGAAGATCAGCACAAGCACACCGATAATGCCGAGAATCACATGGGTTTTGTACAGCCGCATGAAGGTTTCCCATTTGCTTGCCGTACCGGAGAAGCGCCCGTATTTGGCCAGCCGCTCATCTTCGGCCTGCTGAATCTCCTGCTCATCCCAGGTATCGAGAATCAGCTTGTACGCCCGGAAATCCGCCTCATACGCTGCTATCTCTTCATCCGTTGAAAGGGCGCGTCTGCGCTTCAGGAGCAGATCGAACCGTTTGTTCAGTTCCTCTCTGGTTACGGTTTCAGGTAAGTCTAACCGCACGTACGCTTGCTTCAGGTTATCGTTCACATTCAGTTCTCCTTTGATATGTATGATACAGTAATTCTATTTTAACAGACTTCGCCCTGTATTCTCCACTCGCGCTATAAAAGGGGCTTGCCAGCCTAGTCCAGGCCGTGCAGCCCCCTCCACTCTTCCGGCTGCATCCCGGTGACCCGCTTGAACACGGCACAGAAATAGCTGACATTCTCGAACCCTGCCCGCTGGGCAATCTCATAGATCCGCTGCCCCCGGCTGCTGAACATAAGCTGCTTGCTCCGGTTGATCCGCTGCTTGTTAATATAGGCCACCGGCCGCTCACGGACCGTCCGCTGAAACAACCGGCACAGATACTGCGGGGAGACCTCCGCTACTTCGGCCAGCTCCCTCAGCAGCAGCGGACGGTGCAGGTGAAGCTCAATATATTGCAGCACCGGCTTCACCCGCTCCAGCTCATTGTCTGCATTCGAGGCAGGAAGCAGGCTGCGCTTCAGATCGAGCAGCAGCGCGTACAGCAGCTTGGCACGCTCCATATTGTCCTGAAGCTCATTGCCGCAGGAGAGGGTAAGCATCTCCTCAAGCGGAGCAAGGATGGATTCTGTTCGGAGGCGTCCCACCCCGGACTCCCGTATTCCCGCATATAGCAGCATCTGGGCTGCTTCTCTTCCGTTGAAGGAAATCCAGGCCAGCTCCCATTCGCGGGTAAGTGGCGTATAGGAGTGGGGCACATCCGGGTAGAGACAGAAGATATCGCCCGCCTCGGCAATATAGGATTTTCCCTTAATAATCACCTCACCCTTGCCGCCAAGAACCTGGTGCAGCTGATAATCCGGGAAGCCCGCAGGCCGGGACATCTCGCCCTGATGCTCCCAATACCCGATGGTCATGGCATACAGGGGCAGCAGAAGCATATCTTCCATTTCGCAAAAGATCATCTTACTGTCCATAGCAGCCTCCCTCCGGATGCAAACTGGCATCCCTTAGTTTCATATTCTATTATATCCGAATAAAATCATTATATATACCCAGAACATTTCCCATTCTATAATATGAATATAACAATATAAGGAGATGTTAACTTGCGCAACAAACTCTCGTATCAGCAGCCTGCCAACGGATATCCCGAATGGAACAATAATCCCGAGATTTTTCAATTGAACCGTATAGATGCACACGCCTCCATGATGTCCTTCCCGGCAGCGGCCGATGCCCTGCAGGGGAACAAAGAAGCCTCTTCCCGTTACCAGTCTCTGAATGGAACCTGGAAATTCGCCTTCGCCGAGACCGCAGATGCGCGGATCAAAGACTTCTATACCACCGGCTATGACTCAGCGGATTGGGCAGAGATTACGGTCCCTTCCCATTGGCAATTCCAGGGGTATGATTATCCCCAATATACTAACGTGCGTTACCCTTGGGAAGTATCCGAGCCGGATCTGAAGCCTCCGTATGCGCCAACAGTATACAATCCGGTAGGCTCTTATATCCGTACATTCAGTGTTCCGCAGGATTGGGACGGACAGCCTGTGTTCCTCAGCTTCCAGGGTGTGGAATCCGCTTTCTATGTATGGGTGAACGGTGAACTGGCCGGATATTGTGAGGATACCTTCACTCCGTCAGAATTTGATATCACCGCCTACCTGCTTCCCGGCGAGAACAAGCTTGCCGTTGAAGTCTACCGCTGGTGCGATGCGAGCTGGCTCGAAGACCAGGACTTCTGGCGGCTGAGCGGAATCTTCCGCGATGTCTATCTGTATACCGCACCTTCCGTGCGGGTTGCCGACTTCTTCGTCCGCACAGAGCTGGACAAGAGCTTCACCGATGCGCAGCTCCAGTTGGACCTGAAGGTGGAGAATTATGATAACCGTGTCATCGGGGCGCATTCGGTAGAGGTGCAGCTGTACGACAGTAAGCAGCAGCCGGTATGGACAGCGCCGTTGTCAGCCGGATTTGCTTTTGAGCAGGATGGCACTCAGGAATTGAAGCTGTCCGCAGCGGTGAGTAATCCGGAGAAGTGGAGTGCGGAGAAGCCTAACCTCTACACCCTGCTGATTACGGTGAAGGATGATCAGGGACAACTGCTGGAAGCGCTTAGCTGCAAAGTGGGCTTCCGGACCTTCGAGATCCGGGACGGCCTGATGAAGATCAACGGCAAACGGATCGTATTCAAGGGCACCAACCGCCATGAATTCTCCTGCGATACCGGCCGCGCGCTCTCCAAAGAGGACATGATCACCGACATCAAGCTCATGAAGCTGCATAATATCAACGCCGTGCGGACTTCCCACTATCCGAATCAATCCGTCTGGTACGAGCTCTGCGACGAATACGGTCTCTATGTCATTGATGAGACGAACCTGGAGACCCACGGCTCCTGGCAATACGGGCAGCAGGAGCTGCACGACGGCAATGTTCCCGGCAGCCGCCCGGAATGGCGTGCGAATGTAATCGACCGTTGTAACTCCATGATGCAGCGGGACAAGAACCACCCGTCTGTGATCATCTGGTCGCTCGGCAACGAATCCTTCGGCGGCGATAACTTCCTGGCGATGTACGACTATCTCAAGGAAGCCGATCCGACCCGTCCGGTACATTATGAAGGGATCTATCATTACAGACCTTCGGAAGCGGCCAGTGATATCGAATCGACCATGTATATCAAGCCCGATGATGTGGTGAAGTACGCACTCAGCAATCCGCAGAAGCCGTACATTCTGTGTGAATACAGCCATGCTATGGGGAACTCCTGCGGCGGTCTGCATCTCTATACAGAGCTGTTCGACAAATATGACAGCATCCAGGGCGGCTTCATCTGGGACTGGGTGGATCAGGCGATCCGCACTTCCACTCCCGAAGGGATCTCTTACCTGGCCTACGGCGGGGATTTCGGGGAGAAGCCGCATGACGGCAACTTCAGCGGCAACGGGCTGCTGTTCGCGGACCGGACCGTTACTCCCAAGCTCTACGAGGTTAAAAAATGCTACCAGAACGTCACCTTCACAGCGCTGGATCTCCAGAGCGGACGTTTCCAGGCCCGCAATAACTTCCTGTTCACAGACCTGGAAGACTATAAGCTGAGCTGGACTCTCGCTCTGAATGGGGAGACTGCCCGTGAAGGACAGCTGCCGCTCACCGCTGCACCTGGTGAAGCAGCAAGCTTCACAATCCCGCTGGATTGGGGCCTGCTGGAGGCAGACAAGGAAGCTGTGCTTACCCTGTCGTTGGTTCAAGACGGGGCAACCTCCTGGTCGGCTCCAGAGCATGAGATTGCCTGGGAACAGTTCGTACTCTCACCGTACATTCCATCCGGCAACCCGGATAGCTCAGGCAGTACGCTACAGGTGAACGAGCAGGATGGCTTCCTGACCTTCGAGGGCAATGGCTTTGCACTCTCCTTCGAGACTGCCACCGGTGCGCTGACCTCTCTGAAGTCCTCTGGGAAGGAATATCTGCTTGCACCGGTCAGACCCAATTTCTGGAGAGCCGTAACGGACAACGATCTCGGCAACAAGCATCCGGAGCGCTGCGCCATCTGGAAGGAAGCCTCTTACCAGCGCCAGCTGGCCCGATTCAGCTGCCGGGTTGAAGGCAACCTCGGCTTCGTAACCGTTGACTACCTGCTGGATACACTGCCGGCATCCACCTTGCGTGTTCATTATGAGATTCGTACAGATGGTTCTGTCGAGATTGCACAAGAGCTTAACCCGGGCAGCGGCAGCCTGCCGGAGATCCCGGAATTCGGGCTGGTCTTCGAGCTGGACAGCAGCCTGGACACGGTCTCCTGGTACGGCCGCGGGCCGCATGAGAACTACTGGGACCGGCAAGCCGGTGCTAAGCTGGGACGCTATACCGGCAAGGTGAGTGAGCAATTCACGAATTACCTCCGCCCTCAGGAGTGCGGCAATAAGACGGATGTCCGCTTTGCTTCCGTCACCGCAGGCCGTGAAGGACAAGGATTGTCCGTGGAGAGCGCTGTCCCTATCGAAGTCAATGCGCTTCCTTGGACTCCCGCCGAGCTTGAGGCCAGCGACCACGGCTATAAGCTTCCGGCGTCCGGCAGAACGGTGCTGCGTGTAAATTACAAGCAGATGGGCGTCGGCGGCGACGACAGCTGGGGTGCTCCAACCCATGAGCAGTTCACCCTGCCGGCCAACCGTCCTTATGCCTTCAAGTTCAAGCTGTCCCTGCTATAAACCGCCTCAGCGGGCAATAGAAGGATAAGTTATATTTCAATAAAGGGGTGTCCCGGCAGCCGTTACTGCGGCTTGGGACACCCCTTTTTTGCTTGCTCATTACCAAATCATGCTCATATTGCAACATTCCCCTCATATTCTCGGCTGTAATCCACAACTGTTGCATGAAATGCAGCATTCTCCCCTTCTCCAAGCAGCTTAGCGGGACAATTCCTGCATTTCCTGCAACAATCTGTCCCAACACCTATTTATCCAGGAAACCAAGCTGCAATAAGTACAACATTTGAGCTTATGCAGGCTGAATCTTAAGAACCCGCTTGCTGCATTCACTCATCTATGAACATAGATTAACCGGACGGAAACGGCCGCGTCCCCCCATCGTTTTCCGCCCAATATTTATCTTGAATTATCTCCTCACTCCGGCGAAAATAAAGTCATATCGCAAGAATACAAAGCTTACACTAGTGTGAACACTTCGCTTATCCAGCCCCTATATTACCCTGGTGAGGAGATATGGTATGTCAGACACCGCCGCAAGAATCCGGGATGAAATCCTGGGCTCCATTACTGAATTTTTCGGGGTACATGTCACTGAAGCTGTGCAGATTGATCAGGGGTTCCTGAATCTGAAATGGAAGCTCGCAAGCGACCACGGGCCTTTGTTCGTGAAGCAGTACAGCAAGGTCCGTTACCCGGAGCACCTTACCCGCGGACTTGAGGTCTCCTTGACCCATCAGGATCGGCTGCACCTGCAAGGACTCCCGGTTCCGAAGTTATTCTCCCATCAGGGCAACTATGTGTTGAGAACGCCTTCACAGGAACGGTATGTGCTGATGAAACTATGTGACGGACACAGTATTGCGCCCGGCTCGGCAACGGTGCAGCAAATGTATACACTGGGGAGCGTCGTCGGCCGGATGCATAAGGTGCTGAACACAGATCTGACTCCATTGCCGCTCCACTGGAATATACGGACCCAAGAAGCTATGGTGAGCAACTGGGAGAAAAGATACCTTCACGCCGCCGCCCTCCATAATGGAGAAACGGTTGCAGCACTTGAGCTTCAGCGGCGGATCATTGATGGAATGGATACCGGAATCTTCGCAGACTGCGAGCGGGGCTGGGGACACCGGGATCTGTTCGTGGATAATATTCTATTCCATGCAGATGAGGTAGCGGCCCTCATTGACTTCGACAGGCTGCATTTCATCTATCCTGAATTCGATATCTCCCGGCCCCTTCTCTCCTGCGCCTTGTCAGACAATCAGCTCCGGCTGGACCGCGTTCAGGCCTTTGTGACAGGCTACCGCCAATATAGTCCCTTACCGCTCAGCAAATTGATCCGCTCCATTAAATTAACCTGGTGGAGAGAAGCTGAATGGATCGCGGTTCCTGAGCCGGATGAATTCACGCCGCTCATAAGGTTCCGCCACGAAAATCATTGGGTCGCCGCCAACTGGGACCGCCTGGAGGATCTTCTCGCCGGAATTTGAGCGGGCTCAATTCTGGTACAGCCGGATACTTGACACAGTCATTACGGCCGGAAAAACCGCTAAGTCCACTTCCACATGATCGTACCACCCGCCAACAGCAAGATTAAGCAGCAGATAGAACGGCTGATCAAACGGCATAACACCCGGTTCCAGCCGCCGCTCCGCGAAGCAGTGGCCGTCTACCAGCCATCTTATGGAGCCTTCGTCCCATTCCAGCCCATACTCCCGGAATTCATCAATCGTTCCGCGCTCCAGCTCATGGGTGAATTCTTCGACGACCTTATGCTCCAGATCCGGCCCATAGTGCAGCGTTCCCGCTATGTGCCTGGGCAGGCGGCCCTTCGCCTCCAGGATGTCGATCTCACCGGAGGCAGGCCAAGGGCCGTAAGCCTGATCCTGCGGAAGCAGCCAGATGGCAGGCCAGAGCCCCTGCCCTACCGGCAGCTTGGCGCGTACGACCAGCCTGCCGTAGCAATAAGCGAAATGGTCCTTCGTATCCAGCCGTGCCGAGGTATACGCGAAGCTCCGCCCCTCCTGCTCCGTCACTTCGCGGCGCGCACATAGCTGCAATCCTTCCTCTCCGATAGATAGATTCCCCCGATGCCCTGTATAGAATTGTTGCTCCCCGTTGCCCCAGCCCGGAAATACGGGATTCCCGTCATTGTCCAGCAGGTCGTTACCCAGGCGAATGTTCCAGAGCTTCAAATCCGCCGCTTCACTTGTGAAATCCTGCTCCCATACAAGCTTGTTCATCCACTGCACACTCCTTTCGTTTAATCACAGCATAATGAATTTCCGGCCCCCCGTGGGCGGAATCCAAAAAATTGGGATAGGGTCAATAATCATGGCCTTTTTTCCTCTGCCCTTTTCTCATACGATGATAGAGGAAGGGGGCACAAGATATGTTCCACACGAGAACGGAACAAATGAAAGCGCTTCTCAGGCAATGGCAGCTGCAAAGCATGGTGATCCCGGGCATCCTCTGGATGTTCATCTTCTGTTACGTCCCTATGCTGTGGCTGATCATTGCCTTTATGGACTTCAGCATCGCGAAGCCCATGCTGGAGTCTCCATTTGTCGGTCTGAAGCATTTTCAGGATTTCGTCACAGATGACCGGTTTTGGCGTTCGATCCGCAATACCCTCGGGATGAGTACAATCAAGCTCGTGCTGGGTTTTCCCATCCCTATTTTCTTCGCTTTGCTGCTCAATGAGATCCGCAGTCTCCGGTTCAAGCGCACGGTGCAGACCATCTCTTACCTGCCCCATTTCATTGCCTGGACGATCTTCGGCGGCATTGCACTCAATTGGCTGGGCGAGGGCGGTGTAATCAACCAGCTGATGATGGCTCTGGGGCTTCAGGACCGGGAGATCCTGTTTAACAGCGACCCTAAGTACTTCTGGTGGATTACCTTTTTCACCGATACACTGAAGGAGACCGGCTGGAGTGCCATCATCTACATAGCAGCCATAGCCGGCATTGATCCGGGGCTGTATGAGGCAGCCGAACTCGATGGAGCGAACCGCTGGCAACGGATGTGGCATATCACGGGTCAGAGCATCCGCCCCACGATTGCGATTCTGTTCATCCTCGCCGTCAGCGGAATACTCGGCAGCAACTTTGAGCAGATCTTCATGCTGAAGAACAATATGAACATGAAGATGGCGGAGAGTCTGGACCTCTACATCTATAACATGGGGCTGGTCTCCGGGCGTCACTCCTTCTCCACCGCCGTCCTGTTTGCCCGCTCGATTGTCGCGCTGGGACTGCTCCTGTTAGCCAATCAGACGTCCAAGAAGCTGACGGGGGACAGTATTTTTTAGAAGAAACGGATTATGAGCGGCGAAGCCGACTCCCCCTGGAAAGGAGACAACAGATTCATGGCAAGACGCGGAGGTTTGCGGCGGATTGGCGCTTTTGAGCTTATCAACACCCTGCTGATGCTGGCAGTCTGCTTCCTGACGCTGTACCCGATGTGGTTCGTGCTCGTCAACTCGCTGAATTCACCGGCGCAGGCTTCGCTGGGTACCGTCAACTGGTTTCCCCAAGAGCTGTCACTCGCCAGCTACAGTGTCGCCTTTAACGACAGAACCTTGATGAACGGCTTCTACATCACAACCCTGCGTACGGTAATCGGAACGGTAGTGCATGTGCTGTTCACTGCAATCATTGCTTACGGAATGAGCAAATCGAGTCTTATGGGCCGCAAGCTGTATCTCAAAATCTCATTGATTACGATGCTGTTCTCAGGCGGGCTGATTCCCTCCTTCATTCTCATGACGAAGCTGGGCCTGTATGATAGCTTCTGGGTGTTCATCATCCCGTCCATGTATACTTTCTTCAATATGGTTATATTTATGAGCTTCTTCCGCACTATTCCGGACAGCCTGGAGGAATCCGCCAAGGTCGACGGTGCCTCGGATTACGGCGTGCTGTTCCGGATTGTACTGCCTAACAGCATGGCGGTCATTGCCACCATCGCCCTCTTCTCTGCGGTCTATCACTGGAATGATTATTATCAGGGCGTCATCTACATTCATTCTCAGGAGCTGCTCCCGCTGCAGACGATGCTGTACAAAATCATCGCCGAGAACTCCATGTCCTTCATGCAGCAGCAGGCAATGGCCCAATTCGGTGCCCGTCTGCCCGGCAATTCGATCAAATTCGCCTCGATGATGGTAGCCACGCTGCCGATCCTTATCTTTTACCCCTTCATTCAGCGTTATCTGGTCAAGGGCGTGATGATCGGCGCGATTAAGGGGTAGCGGCAATGAAGCATTCTACACCATACCGAAAGGATGATTCTTACGTGAAAAGCAAACCTGTAAGACCCGTCTTAGCCACTCTGCTGGCCGTAACCCTCACGTTAACGCTGGCTGCGTGTAACAGCAATTCCGCAAGCAAGGAGAATACGCCAACGGCTGCACCGCAGGCTGAAGCCTCGCCGTCGCCGTCGGCCGAAGCCAAGCTGAACGGTGATGAGCCTGCCTGGAAGCTCGATACCAGCCCGGTAGATCTAACCTGGTTCGTTGGCGCGAACTGGTATGCCCACACCTGGGGCGAGAGCCTCGCCTCCAAATATGTCACGGAGAAAACAGGCGTCAACGTCAAGCTGGAGGTTCCCTCCGGTGAAGCGAATGAGCAAATCACGCTGATGATGACCTCGGGCAAGCTGCCGGACCTCATCACCATGGGTTCCTGGGAGACCGCCGTCAAAAAGCTGTGGGAAGGCGATCATGTCTATGCCCTCAACGAACTGGCCGATCAGTACGATCCCTACTTCTTCAAGGTCGCCGGTGACGGTACGCTGAAGTGGTACCGGCAGGAGAACGGCAACACCTACGGGGTTCCGAATGATTCCTACAGCCCCAATCTGATGCATGAGACCGGTATGACCGCAGCCAACCAGACCTTTCTCGTTCGAAAGGATCTGTATGAGGAGATGGGCAGACCGGATCTCAGTACTCCGGACGGCTTCCTGGGGGCGCTGCAATTACTGAAGGATAAATATGCCGAGTATAAGGGTCAGCCGATCAGCCCCTTTTTCGCCCAGGGGAATGTCCCTTACGGGATGACGGAATATCTCCAGAATCTGCTGGCCGTTCCGCATGAGAAGGACGGCAGCGTCTATGACCGCCTGACCGATCCCGATTATATCGCCTGGCTCAAGACCTTCCGCACCGCTTACGAGCGCGGATTGATTAACGTGGACTTCCTGGTCGATTCCGATACCCAGGTGGAAGAGAAAACAAACAACGCCCGCTACTTCATGATGATCCGCGAATGGACCGGCATGACGGCGGTCAATCCGATGCTGGCTGCGGGGGCTAACCCGGACTCTAACTACATCGCCGTTGACGGGCCTCAGAACAGTAAGGGCGACAGCGCCAAGCTGTTCCCCGGCAACATGGACGGCTGGATGGTGACGATGATCAGCAAGTCCACTGAGAACCCGGAGCGGGCGATCCGCTTCCTGACCTACCTCGCCAGTGAAGAAGGCCAGCGTGACCTGTTCCTCGGCAAGGAAGGCGAAACCTGGGATAACGTGGACGGCAAGCCGCAGCTTAAGGCCGAATTCGCAGACATGCTGGGTAGCAATATCGAGAAGCTGGAGAAGGAATACGGCATTCTGGACACCTACTGGATGATGCGCAATCCGGTCATCGTCAACCAGTGGAGACCGGAGAAAGCGCCTGTGATCAAGCAGATGGAGGATTTCGCCAATGCACAGGCCGATATCGACAGCGGGATCTACAAGGGGCTCGACCCGCTGGGCGATTCCGAGGTGGCGGTTGCCTGGTCACGCATCTCCCAGAACTGGGAGGAAGTGCTGCCTGAGCTGATTACGGCCAAGGACGAAGCGGCTTTTGACAAAATCTTCGAGAGCTTCCTCTCCCGCCGCGACAGCTACGGCTTCGCGCAGGTCATGGAGTTCCGCCAGACGGAGCTGGATGCCCGCAAGGCCAAAATGGCGGAATAAGCAAAAAGGAATACCCCCTATAACCTACTGTGTACCGGCGGCCGGAAGGGCTGCCGGTATTCCCTGCTTAGAGAGGAATCCGCCTCAGACTGCAATGCCTTATGGTCTACCAGCCTATTGGTAATCTGTGCTATATTACTGGGATGGGAGGGATTCCAGATGAAGGCTACGCTGACAACCGCAAGGCGGCTATACCGCAATTCCCGCATCTCGCAAAAGCTCTTCCTGGCCTTCAGCTTGATGATTGCTATCCCTGCCATTGTGGTCTCCTTCCTGTTCATCCGCACCCAGGAGAGCCAGCTCTACAAGGAAGCCATGGCGGAAGGCAGCAATCATGTCGCCCGGCTGAACGAACGGCTGCGCAGCCGGATGGACATTCTTGAGAACGCTTCCGCGACTGCCCTGACCCAAAAGGCATTTGTGGATTTCATTCACTCCAATATGCGCGGAGAGGGTCTGCGGCTCGTGAAATTCAAGCAGAACCAGTATGAGCAAATGCACAATATTATTCAAAGCCATGAGATGGTCAGCTCGCTGAGCTTCTATGTCGATAACCCCGAGGTGTATGAGATCTGGCCGGAAATCTATCATTATTCCAAGTTCCGGCCGCAGGATTACTGGATGACGCTCCGCGATGAAGGCGGCGCTGCCTTCAGGCTTTTCTCCTTCAGGGATGGCAGTGATACGCTGTCTTACTACAGGCTGGTGCGGCTTCAGGGCCAGCAGCAGAAGCTCCCGACCATTATGGAGATCCGCGCCAGGCATAGTGTTTTTTTCAGCGATCTGCTGGAGGACAGCGGGCGGGATTTCTTCACGGTGATCATGGACGGCTCGGATGCTTCCCGCAATGTATACCTCCCGGGGCATGAGTTCCCGCAGAAGGCCGGGGAGAAGCTGGACGACATCCTGACAGGGGTTCATGAGCAACTGGAGGTGCTGGAGCAGAAGACCCCGATTAAGATTCATTCCGGGGATCAGACCTACTATGCGCTGTACCGTTACATTGCTCCGCTGAACGCCTATGTGGTCGATATCGCCTCCCGCCAGGTGATGATGCAGGGCCCGCGGAACTGGTATCTGATCGTGATCACCGTCACCTCCTGTGTATTGCTGCTGATGCTGCTGCTCGTCTCCCGGATGACCCGGCGGATCTTCCGCCGGCTGGAGAAGGTGCTGGTCTCCATGCGCAAGGTGCGCAGGGGCCAGCTCGATGCCAAGATTGATACGGGACTCCGGGAGAACGAAACCGGTGACGAGATCGACTACGTGGCGGTCAGCTACAATAATATGCTGGACGAAATCCAGCGCCTGATGACGCAGGTGGTGGATAAGCAGCTAATCGCCAAGAACGCCCAGCTCCACTCCCTGCACTCACAGATCAATTCCCATTTCCTGTACAACGCGCTGGAGTCTATCAGAATGCGCGCGGAGGTTGAGCGGCAGCCTGCGATTGCCGGTGCCCTTGTGTCGCTGGGTTCGCTGCTGCGTTACAGCATGATGTGGCGCAGCGACACCGTTACCCTCGGCGAAGAGCTGGCCAACATTCAGAGCTACATCCGGTTCATCAACTTCATGGAGGGCGGAAACATTGAACTCGCGGCGGATCTTCCCCCTGAGGTGCAGCGCTATAATATTCCCAAAATGTGCATGCAGCCCATCGTCGAGAACGCCGTACACCATGCGGCCCCCTCGGGCGGCAGTGTTCATATCGGCATTTCGGTACGTGTAGAGAAGGACAGCCTGCTGCTGATCGAGATCCGTGATAACGGTGCCGGAGTAGATCCGCTGATGCTGGACAGTCTGCAGTCTGTACTACTCGGCCATTCGGACACACCGATTATCAGCAGCAATAGCGGCCTAGGGCTGGAGAATGTACATAAGCGCCTGCAATTGCACTACGGCAGCGACTCTGGTCTTTGGATCGACAGCATACAAGGAGCCTATACCTCTGTAACCATCCGGCTGCCCTGGGAAAATGTGAATCTTGGAGGTTGGTAGACATGATCAACATTCTGATTGTGGACGATCAAAAGCATATTCGCGACGGGCTGCAGGCGATGCTGCGCCAATTCCCGCTGCAGCCCGGCCATATCTACAGCGCTGCCAATGGAATCGAAGCACTGGAGCTGCTGCGCCAGCACGACATCCAGCTCGTAATTACCGATATCCGTATGCCGGACATGGATGGCCTGGAGCTTATGGCGCAGACCAGTCAGGAACGACTGACAGTGGATTACCTGATTATTAGCGGCTACAGCGATTTCGCCTATGCCCAGAAGGCCATCGGGCTGGGGGCCAAAGGTTATCTGCTTAAGCCCGTGAAGCGCGAGGATCTGCAAGCCTCGGTAGAGCATGTCTGGCAGGAGATAGAGACGCGAAGGTCGCTCTCCAGCAGCCTCGAACAGCTCTCCCGTCTGGCCCGGGAGGCGGACCGCAAGGAGCTGCGCATGTATATGCAGGGTGCGGCGGGAGATGAGACCTGGATTGCGGAGACCGAGCAGCAGAACACGGAGCTGTGGCGCAGCTACCGCCTCTGCCTGCTGCGCGAGGAGCTGTGGATTAACCAGCCGGGGGCCAGCAGCAGCCATAGCATAGAATCCATTGCCTATCGTGTATATGGCAGACAGGGCTGTATCTGTCTCCAGCACCGTCCTTATCTCATTCTGGCGGTGGATGCAGCCGTTGATCCTGATGTTTTCCCGGCTGCGCTCGCCGCTGAGCAGGTTGAAGTTATTACCGCCATGACCGGCCCGCAGCAGGGATTAAGAAGCCTGCCGGGCAGCTATACGCAGGGAGTTGAGCTATACCGCCACAGCTTCCTTTTTCCGGAGAAGCGCTGCCTGCTCCCCCGGCATATTGAGCGGCTGGAGCAGCAATGGGAGCTTCCTTATGAGGAGCTGTATGCCCTGTTCCAGTTGACCGGCACCAAGAACAGCGGCAGCATTGCCCAGGGGATCTCCGGTCTCTTCCACAAGGATGTGCTGCAGCGTTACCATATCCGCTACACCCAGCAGCTGTGCCGTGCCGTCGTTCAGATGATGGAGGAGTATGAGCGTGTCATCCGTCCATATATGGGCGAAGAAGCGCTCGATCTCCAGTGCCTGCGCAACCTGTTCGATTATCCCGGCATCCGCGATTACATTCAGGCGTTGCAGCAGCAGCTCCTGCGGCTGAACCAGTTCTACTACGATTACAAGTGCAGCTACCGCAGCTCCCAGGACTTGAACGAGGCCATCCGGTTCATCCACGAGAATTACCACAAGCCGCTGGATCTGGCGATGGTCTCCAACCATGTCTCGCTGAATTATGCTTATTTCTCCAACCAGTTCAAGAAGAATATCGGCAAGGGGTTCGCCGAATACCTGCGTGATGTGCGGCTGGACAAAGCCCGGCGCCTGCTGGCCGAGACCGACCAGAGAATTCTTGAGATTGCCTCCATGGTCGGGTATGAGAGTTACAAAAGCTTCACCCGGGCCTTCCGCGAAGCCATGAATATGCAGCCCACCGAATACCGTCTGCTGACCCGCCGGAAGCTGGAACGGGAAGAAGATTACCGGGACAACCACGATTTTGAGGTAAGATCAACGTGAGCACTTGGGTGGACGCTCCGCTGTTTAAGCAGAATCCCCAGTTCATTCTCCAAAAACATGAGCGCACATTCGGCCCATACGCCTCGCGCTGGCCACTTATGTTCGGTTTTTCGATTACATTCAGCCTACGTGGCGTGTCCAGTCCAATTGTGTTCGGTTTTCCGATTACATTCGGCCTACATGGCGCTCACAGTCCAATTGTGTTCGGTTTTTCGATTACATTCAGCCTACGTGGCGCTCCCAGTCCAATTGTGTTCGGTTTTCCGATTACATTCGGCCTACGTGGCGCTGCCAGTCCAATTGTGTTCAGTTTTCTGCTAAAATTTGTTAAATAGATAAACAGAAGACGTTCTGTTTTTAGGCGCGCTGCTCATTTTCATGCTGGAGTTGTGCCTTGAAAGACATGTTTGTTTTCGCATACCTTCGGCCCATCCGCCTTGCACCAGCCTATTGCGAAGAGATGTTCCTTGCTTGGCAGGCTAGGGTTTTCAGCAGAGCAAACGGTAGAACACAAAAAATTGGGTCATAACAAAAAGGATTGTCCCTTTTAGCGGTATATAAGATTCGATAGAATAAAGATGTTCTCTCATATGTAAGCGGTTACCTTCACTACCATTTAATTAAAGGAGGGCAAGTATGAAACGACTTCAGCTTAGGGATCACGGATTCATGCAGAAGGTACTCAGTGTGTTCCTGGTTATGGTGATGCTGGCCGGCACCGGCCTGTTGCCTGCATCGAGAATTCAGAAGGCGGAAGCAGCAGGTGTAACGGTCAGCTCCATGGCGTATTTCTCAGCGGCAGACGGTCCTGTAATCTCCAAATCCGGCGTCGGGCAAGCGAGCTATGGCTTCGTTATGCCTGTGTTCAACGGTGGCTCGGCCACCTGGAGTGATGTGTCGGATGATGTGGGCGTCAAAGTGAAAGTAAATGGCAACTGGGTAGACATCGACAGCGCAGGCGGTTACGTCTACAACCAGAACTGGGGGCACTGGAGCGACGGCGGGAAGAACGGCTACTGGTTCACCCTCTCGGCGACAACCGAAATCCAGCTCTACTCCAAAGCGAATAGTGCAGTTACGCTGAACTACACCCTTGCTTTTCAGAATTTGAACACAACCACGATCTCCGCAATGGCACCTACCCAAGGGCCGCAGATTACAGCAGGCTTTACGGGCGGTGCAGGCTTCACCTACCCCACCTTCAACAATGATCCGGCCTTAACTTATGAAGCCGTGGCAGATGATCTCAAAGTATTCGTGAAACCGGTGGGCAGCAGCACCTGGATTGACATTGACAACAATGCAGCGAGCGGCTGGATCTATGACAGCAACTTCGGCCAGTTCACCGACGGGGGCGGCGGGTACTGGTTCACTGTTACCGAATCCATCAACGTCAAGCTGGCCTCGAAGACCTCCTCCGCCAGTCTCGTCTATACCATCACCTTCAATCAGCCGGTCCGTAATTCATATGTCCTGACAGCCTATGACAGCACGGCTTACACCGCAGATAACAGCGGCTCCATCGGCTTCCCCCTGCCTAAGATTGACGGGGGCGCACCCATTGGCACCGAGCTTGGCAAATTCGTCTATCAGATCAAAACCGGCGGCCAGTGGGTGGATCTGAGCAACTCCGGCCAGAGCGGATTCGTCTACGCCGGTAACGGCTACAACAATATGTCCGCCGCCAACCAGTGGGGCTACTGGGCCGATCATGTCTACGGACTGTGGTTCCAGCCGATCCAGGTAAATATGGAGATCCGCATCGGCTATCCGCTGAACGGGCAGCAAGGAGGAAATGTCGGCAGCAATTATGTCTATTACACCTTCACCGGCAATCCGAATGCTCCTCGACCGGATGAGAGCGACCAGGAAGATATTACGCTGGGAACCCCGTCAGACCCGGCTGTCGCCGGCATGAACCTCCTCTGGCAGGATGAGTTCAGCGGGACCACGCTCGATACCGGCAAATGGAATTATGAACAAGGCTACTATATTACGAATGACCCTAACAGCTGGGGCTGGGGGAATAACGAGTTGCAGCATTATACGAATAGTACCGAGAATGTATTTGTCCAGAACGGACAACTGAACATTAGAGCCAAGAATGATCCGAAGTCCTTCCCGCAGGACCCCAGCCGGTATGCACAATATTCCTCCGGCAAAATCAACACCAAGGATCATCTGTCCTTCCAGTACGGCAGAGTAGATATCCGTGCCAAGCTGCCGACAGGCAACGGGATCTGGCCCGCACTCTGGATGCTGCCGAAAGATGCCGCTTACGGGGCATGGGCGGCTTCCGGTGAAATTGATATTATGGAAGCCAAGGGACGGCTTCCCGGCACGACCAGCGGCGCCGTACACTTCGGCGGACAATGGCCTGTGAATAAGTATATTGCCGGTGAATATCATTTCCCGCAGGGCCAGACTTTTGCCAATGACTATCATGTGTATTCCATGGTCTGGGAAGCAGACAACGTCAAGTGGTATGTGGACGGCAAATTCTTCTTCAAGGTCAACAGAGCGCAGTGGTATTCCGTTGCTGCACCGAACAATCCGAACGCCCCGTTCGACCAGCCTTTCTACCTGATTATGAATCTGGCGGTCGGCGGACATTTCGACGGCGGGCTCTCCCCTGCTCCAGCCGATATACCGGCAACGATGCTGGTAGATTATGTACGGGTGTACAAGGAAGGCAGCGGCGGCGGGAATCCCGGCAATCCGGGTAATCCGGGCAACGTCTCCGTCAGCGGCGTCTCCGTCACTCCTGCTACTGCCCAGGTGCAGACCGGACAGAACGTCCAACTGACTGCCAATGTGGCGCCGTCCGGTGCGACCAACAAGCAGGTTACCTGGAGCGTTGCGAACAGTAATACCGCCTCTGTAAGCCAGAGCGGTCTCGTCACCGGGCTGGCCGCAGGGACAACAACCGTAACGGCTACAACAGCAGACGGTAACAAAACAGCCAGCAGCACCATTACCGTGACCGCACCGTCTCCGGCGGTCATTGTGATCGGCGATCAGGTGCGCGGCCTCAAAAAAACTGGAAATAACCTGCTTTTCTACGTGAACGGCGCTACCTTCGCCGACCTGCATTACAAAATCAACAACGGCGGTCAGCAGAACGTGGCTATGACCTCTGCGGGTAACGGTAATTATACCTATGCGGTAAATAACCTACAGCAAGGCGATACCGTGGAGTACTCCTTCACCTATAATCCGGGGCAAGGGGCGCTGGATTCCCCTTGGAAGACTTATGTGCATGGGGTGACCCAGGGAACCCCCGAATAACCGCAGCACGGCCTGAACAGATAAGTGACCGGATGTGCAGTCGCTTCATATGACCTCTGTCACAGGGGAGGAGGAAGTCTCAGGACTTCTTCCTCCCTTGTTTTTTGTGCACCGGGCAACAGGAATCCAGCAATTACAATTTACCGGAAACAAAATGTGACCGAATGCCGTCCTAAAGGGTGTTATAGATAAAGGAGGGCATAACCTCATGCAGCAACCCATGACCCGGCCGGGCAATCATGTGATACAAAGTTACGAAGTCTATGCTGAAATGCTGTACAGGATTGCCCTGGTTCATCTGGGCAGCCGCCAGGATGCCGAAGAAGCTACTCAGGATACCTTCATCAAGCTGATGGAGAAAGCTCCAGTATTCAAGGATGACGAACATCAGAAAGCATGGCTGATCCGTGTCATTACCAACCATTGTAAGAATCTGCTGGGCAGAGGCTGGCGCAAGCGCGAGGTCAAGCTCGAAGGCGTGGAGCCGGTAACGTCCGATAACCCCGAGGAATTGGCTATTCTGCAGCTCGTGCTGGCACTGCCGGTGAAGTATAAGGCTGTGATTCATCTGTATTATTACGAGGATTACCCCATCCAGGAGATCAGCAGGATTCTGCAAATCAGCGAGTCTGCCGTGAAGATGAGACTACAGCGTGGGCGGCAGCTGTTAAAACTGGAGCTGGAAGGAGCGGAACCGGAGTGAAGGAAGAACAATTTCGGACAACATACAAGAAAGCGGTGGATACTATGAAATCAAATGAAACGATGAAGCAAGGACTGGTCAATAAAATGGAACAGAAACGCCGTCCGCGTAGAATGGCCTATCTCGCAGCAAGCTTGCTGGTTGCTGCCGGAATCGGCCTGGCCGGCCCGGACATTATGAAGAAGCTGAATGGAACGTCTGCCCCGGGTCAGGTGGCCCAGGTAGATCCAGGCACGCCTGCTGCGGGCAATTCCGCAGGGATAGTCATTCCCAAGATCGAGCTGCCGGATAAGAGTACCGGCGTTGCAGTAGATATGGTCGGCCTTGTCGTATACAAAGGCAATATCTATACGCAAGCCGCGACCCGTATCGAAGCGGCCGATGCCGCCGCACTTCGCGGCGAGAAGCTGGGCCGGACGACCAGCGGAATCGACGAATGGAGCGGTAAGGATGCGTATACCGAGCTGGCCTCGAACATCGGTGAAACAGATATCTATGCCGTCAAGGGTTATGATTCCGGGTTCATGGTAATGTCCTATACGGAGGCTGACGGCCAGGTGTTCGCGGAGCTGTACGAACACACGAATGGCATTACGATTCACAGCGGCGCCGATCTGTTCGGCAAGCTGAATCTCGAAGGCCACATCGCCTCTGCCAAGTGGGAGAGCTTCAGCAGCTGGAATAACGGCCAGCAGCAATATCTGGCGCTGCCGGAAGGGGCAGCACGGGACGGCTTCCTTGCAGCGCTCATGACTGCGAAGCCGCTGGCAGCAGAACCGCTGACAGAGCAAGGCATCTATGACAGCGAAGACCGCAAGATTATCTACTTGGAGCTCGATAACAAGGCCCGGGTGGAGCTGACCTTATTCGGCCAGGGGCTCGTGCGTTACGGTACGGCTCCCGTATTCTTCGAGGTTGAGTCCGGCGCGTTCCAGGCGCTGTGGAACAGCATGAAGCCTTAAGCGGCTGCCGGATAGCGAACAGTGGAAGGATTAAGAGCAGAAAACTGACATCTCTTGGTCCCCGTGACGGTCCAATCGGGTGACACAAATTACAGGCAGGGAGAACCCGGGAAGAACCCGAGCAGCTCTCCCTGCCCCACCATGTCCCCATCCCCACCCCGGCAACAAGCAAATGGAAAAAGGTATCTTAATTTGCCCCTTTCTCCGGAATATACGGAAGCAAGTGGAAAAACAGCATCTAATAAAGTTAGTTTTCGCTACTGTGGGTGAACTGGGCAGATTTAAGTGCCATTTTTCCAACTGTTGTTGTAGCAGCTACCTAATCGGCCATCAGCAAGTGGAGGAAATCCAACTGCTAATTCAGCTCCCCCTCCTCCTGAGCGTATCCAATTACTCCAATCATCTTATTTCCTACTGGCAAGGCGGGCTGGGGTACCGCATCGAGGTGTGATATCAGGTTCGGGGGCGATCGGGGGCGATAAGGTGCGGTTACTTTAAGAGCCAACGGGTATTTGTCCGTTGGCTCTTCATTTTTCCGCTGGCTCTTCATTTCCCGTTTGCTCTTCATTTTTCCGTTTGCTCTTCATTAGTCCGTTTGCTCTTCATTTACCCTTTGCTCTTCATTTGCCCGTTGGCTCTTCATTAACCGTAAGCTCTTCATCCGCTTGCTCTTCATTTCTCCAGCTTCACGTTCATACAACCGTACCCTTCTGCTACTTCCCGACACTCTCCTGCCATTTCAACGTAATGTACTCCTTGAGTTGCTCCGCTAACTGGGCTGGCGGCGTAAAAGCCGAGTCGAAGGTAGGCATCGGCGGATCATAATCCGTCTCCGCATGATCAAGTAGCCACTGCGCGAATTCCTCGTGCTGCCTGAGCATATCCTCTGTCCAGGTCGCTGCATCCTCCCGGCCCCGCAGGCGGGCATTTCGGGTGGCATCGTCACAATGCAGGTTAATAAAGTGAACTTCGCTAAACGCATCGTAAACATCACATTTCTCCGCATCCCATGGCATCATAGTCCCGCAGATCACCGTCCCTCGTCCAGACAAAGCAACAGCATGGGCAGCATGCAGCAGCAGATTGTAGCGGTCCTGATACTCCAGCTTCTTCCCTGTCGTTCCGAAATGATCATCATCCGTGCTGAACAGCACAAATTCAGGCAGTAGCTTCCTCAGCTCGTGCATAACCGTTGTCTTGCCTACGCCGCTGGCTCCCGTGATAATAAACAATGGCAATTTCATTTCCATCATCCTCTCCCGCTCCGGCAAAACATCCCCGGCGTTCTCATAATTCATAGGTTCCCCTGCCCGCGGATCAATAATATGGCTTGAACGAAACATTTGCCTTATCGGGTGGCCCCTTCGACGCGGTATTTCTTCTCCCATTCCGACACCTGGCTGGAGTCCAGCCTGATCAGCTTGGCGGGGGTGTACTCGTTGTACTGTCTCTGCTCACTGCTGCCGCATACCCCTTGCAGCGCTTTGATTCTGCGCACCACTTCATCATCCGTACGAATCTCCGCCGACTCTTCCTCGGATACGACCTTAAACATGGTTTCCTGCTTCACACGGGTTACCGTTCCATCGGCATCTGTGTATGACAGCTCAACCAGAATGATATGCTCTCCGCAAGGGACCGGCTCCAGCGTGAAGATCTCAATGAATACATCTGTTACAGTCAGCGTGTTACCCATGCTTATAACCCCGCTGCTGTCTTCATCTACACCACTCAGATTACGCGACCGGTGAAGTCCTGGCGGAAGAAGGAGTTGCAAGCGGGCATTCTGCACAGGACCCGGCGGAGCCATCTGAATCCAGAGATGATTCATCCCTTCTTCGTTCTCCATGGCAGATTTGGCATAGCGGACCTGGATCATATGTGTCCCTCCTCTTGAAGTAACCGGGTGACGGTCTCAATCATCTTTTCTTTCAGCACCGGTGAGATGCGCGGACTAACCGAGAGAATCACATCCTCACTGACAACATGCGTTTCGTTCCGCAGCAGCTGATCCGAATGGTACATCCGCAGATTCTCCCCAATTTTAACCACTTCCTCCATCGGCAGGCCCGCCAACTTCTCTTGCGCTGAGGCCAGCGTCTCACCACTCTTGGACAAAACAAGTATGGCGCGCACAACATGCAGATGATTATCCGTGTAGACCCGCTTGTTACCGGCCAGCTCCAGAGGGGGAAGTATTCCAATCTGCGTATAATACCTGACCGTCCGCAGATTCATCTGCGGATCTTCATTCTGCAGCATCTCAGCCAATTGCTTCGCCGTGTACGTATTCATAGTACTCACCTTTCTTATAAAAACAAAAGTTACACTATACTGTATTGGTTACAGTTTAGTGTAACTTAATGGCAATGTCAATAAGACACCGCTCACATTTTTATGGGATTTCTGCTCCCCGGCTGCTGCCCTCCAAGCTCTCCTTTATATGTTATAATGCCAAGAGGAATAGGGGAACTGCTTATAAAAATTCATGTAACAGCAGCTTTCACGAGTCGTCAAATCTTTATTCGCCGGGAATGAGGACCACAACTATGGATATACGAAAATTACAATACTTTATTGCGGTTGCGGAAGAGCTTCATTTCCATCGTGCCGCAGAGAAATTAAATATGACACAGCCACCGTTGACCCAGCAGATTCAAGCTCTGGAACAAGAGCTGGGTGTGAAGTTATTTGAACGGAACAAACGTCAAGTCCGCCTCACACCGGCGGGATCTGTTTTTTGGGAGGAAGCCACCCGGATCTTAGCTCAACTGGAGCGGTCTATTCAAACTGTACGACTGGCAAGCCAAGGCATCATTGGACATTTGAACATTGCTTTCATCGGTTCAGCAGAGGGCGGAATCATGGTCGATGTGCTCAAAATCTTCCGGCAACGGTTCCCTCAAATACAGCTGAACCTGCTGGAGATGACTTCTGCCCAGCAATGGCAGGCGTTGCACGATGGTACCATCCATATTGGATTCATGCGCTTCATTGAGCCGGCCAAGAATATTAACCATTGCAGCTTGATCAACGAAACTCTGGTTGCCGTATTGCCTGATCAACATCCATTGGCTGAATTGCCGGCATTGCCCGTCTCCGCATTGCGTGCCGAGCCTTTTATCTTCTTTCCACGTAAGCACGGGCTTCCTTTTCATGATCTTATTATGGGCTTTTGCGCAGAGCATGATGTTTACCCTCAAATTGTACAGGAAGCCGTACAAATGTATACCATTGTAAACCTTGTAGCAGCGAACCTAGGGGTTTCCATTGTCCCTTCTTCGGTTTCCGTGTTCCAGCGCAGCGGAGTCGTATTCAGACCGTTTGAAGACAAGGTGCCGCCTGTCCCCTTCTATGCTGCTTGGAGAACGGATACGAATCAGGCCGTCATCTCGGCATTTGTAGATATTTTACAAGAACATAATTTCAGGTGAAGGTGCGCGAACAGAGTAATTCAGCCGGTCTTCGCAGGATCACGTTCAACCAGTCCCTCCAGTACGCTGTCGATCTCACCCAGCAAATCAGGTCCAAGACGCACCCCTGAAGCCTTAACATTCTCTTGTACTTGCTCTGGTCTGGATGCCCCAATGATTGCAGATGACACCTGCGGATTCTGCAGCACCCAGGCGATGGCCAATTGCGGCAGCGTCAGCCCCGCTTCGTGTGCAAGTGAGGACAGCCGGGATACCGCCGTAAGAACCTCTGTATGCAGCCACTGCCCAGCCAATCGTTCAAAAAACGGAGAACCCGCCGAAGTCGAAGCACGGGACCCCTGCGGAACAGGTTGATTCGGCAGATATTTCCCGGAAAGAATGCCTTGGGCCAGCGGTGACCAGACGACCTGCCCGATCCCTTCCCGCTCGGAAGCCGTAATAACCTCCGCTTCGATCACCCGCCATAACATCGAATATTGCGGCTGGCTAGCGACCAGGGGTACCTTCAGCTCCCGGGCCAAAACCGCAGCTTGTGTGATCTGTTCCGCCGTCCATTCGCTGATCCCCACATACAGAACCTTCCCTTGACGCACCAGATCTGAGAATGCCAGGAAGGTCTCCTCCAGCGATACCTTCTTGTCAAATCTATGGGCATAATAAACATCTATATAATCCGTCTGCAACCTTTTCAACGAGGAGTTACACCCTTCTATGATATGCTTCCGGGATAACCCCCGGTCATTGGGGCCTGTTCCTGTAGGCTGATAGACCTTGGTACATAACTCGATGCTTTCCCGCCGCACTCCTGCTAAGACTTGCCCCAGCACCGTCTCCGCCTTCGTATCCGAATATACATCTGCGGTGTCAAATGTAGTAATTCCCGCATCCAATGCAGCATGGACACAAGCTTTGGCGGTGTCATTATCCACTTGCGCACCATGCGTAATCCAGTTTCCAAAAGCAATCTCACTAACCGATAAGCCGCTTGCTCCCAATTTCCGATATTCCATTTTCTTACCTCCTTTTAATAGCCATTTAAGCGTAACAAATCACTATTAATAGGTGAAATATCTTTTAAAGAGTATTTTGATATGAAAAAAATATCACAGAGCATTCACTGTGTTCTCATAGTTGAACCAGGCTCAACATGCAAAGACCCCTCCATTAAATTGGAGTGGCCTTCTTAGATCTATAGCGTAGCTACTGTCTGCTCATACAACTCCCCGTCTACCCCATTCACAAACGGCGTCCATTCCCCTGCCGTATACAGCTGTAGCCGGTGCATAGCCCGTGTACAAGCCGTATAAAAGAGCTTACGCTCACTCTCCCTGTGGTACGTCTGCGGGGAGGCGTCGTAGATCAACACGGCGTCGAATTCGACACCTTTGGCGAGATAGGCTGGAATCACCTGTACACCCTTTTTAAAGGCAGGAGTATCCTTGGTAATATGAAGCAACCCGGCAGCCCCTCCGGCAGTCAAAATCTCATAAGCTTCTCTACCCTCCTCAGCCGTCTTTGTAATCACAGCGATGGAGCTGTAACCTTCAGCCTGAAGCTCCGCGAGATCTTTCACGATGCGCCCCGCCTTCAACTCATGATGGCCCAGCTTAGCCAACACCGGCTTCCGGCCCCTCCGCTCAAAAGCCACAATTGCCTCACCGCCGGGCAGCAGCCGCTTCGTAAACTCCACAATCTCGTAGGTCGAGCGGTAGCTGCGGACCAGCAGGAACTGGCTAGTCTCTTCTTCTCCATAGAGCTGTAGCAGCGGTGAGCTGCTTCCATACAGATTCGTCGCCTGCGTGAAGATCGCCTGGCCGAAGTCTCCCAGCACCGTCATGCGGGCACGCGGAAACAGCTTTTTGAGGAACTCATACTGGAACATGGAATAATCCTGGCCTTCGTCCACAAAAATATGCCGCACCTGCGTGTTCGTCCGCACACCCTCGATCAATTCTTTTAAATACAAATACGGGGTCGCATCTTCATAAAAAAGTTCCTGCCCGCTCAGCTTATCCTTCGTCTGCCCGCAGATCTCCGGCCATAGCTCCGGCACCTCCGCTTCACCTGTCATTTCCCTGTAGGCCGTTTCATCACTGAACAATTGACGGTAGAGCCCGGCCATGTCGATAAAGGTGAACTTCCTGATCCCCCGTCTCAGCGGTTTGAACTGCTCCTTCACGATCATCTCTCCCAGCAGCGCCTCCTCCCGCTCGGCGTAATCGAAGTCCCCTTCATCCTGCTCCCGCTTATGCACCAGCAGCTCCTGTAGGCGAAGGTATTTCTCCGCGAAGTCGAACACGCCCTTCTCTCTGTGGAGCTTACCGTGCACTTCAGCGTATTGGTCATTGTCAAGGTAATTCATCTCTTCCTCTACCCAGGCGGCTCCCTGCTCCTGCTTTTGCAGTCTGGTCAGCTCTTCGAGCAGCCATTTCTGCACCAGCGTAATCCGGTTAGGCAGACGAATCGAACGATCATAGCTGTATAGCTTGCTCTTGATCTGCTCCCCCGGGATTAACACGCGGTCCCGGAAGCAGATGTCCTTGAACAGCATCCCCTCCAGCTTCAGCCACTGCGCATAACCCTGAAGTGCCCGGAGGAAGGCTTCCGACGCCTTATATTCGACCCCCTTGAGACGGGCTTCATAACCCTCTTCCTGCTGCGCGGTAAGCACGTATTCCATCTGATCGAACGAATCCTCTATCCGGTAATCCTGACCCAGCCACGTTTCCAGATATTCCTGAAAGGTCGTCTGCTGCATATTCTCTTCACCCAGCTCCGGAAGGACGGTAGACACATAGCTGTTGAACATCGGGTTAGGGGAAAATAATACAATCTGATCCGCCGTAAGCCGCTCCCGGTGTTTGTACAGCAGATAGGCTACGCGCTGGAGCGCTGCCGAGGTTTTGCCGCTGCCCGCCGCCCCCTGCACAATAAGCATCCGGCTGGTATCGTTACGGATAATCGCGTTCTGCTCCGCCTGAATCGTAGCTACAATGCTCTTCATTTGTGAATCTGCGCCTTTGCCAAGCACCTGCTGGAGTAGTTCATCTCCGATTGTAACGCTCGAATCAAACAAATGCTGGAGCTGACCGTCACGGATCTGGTACTGCCGCTTCAGTTCCATCGTTCCGCTAATCCGTCCTCCCGGTGTGTCGAAGGCTGCTTTTCCCGGCGGATAGTCGTAGTACAGGCTCGCAATGGGGGTCCGCCAGTCATAGACCACGAAGCTCAGACCATCCTCTTCGATGAAGGAAGACACTCCGATATAGACCTGTTCCACCGCCTTCTGACCCTCCTCGTGAAAATCAATCCGGCCAAAATAAGGCGACGGCAGCAGCTGCTGCATATTCTTCCATTGCCGCAGCTTCCGCGCATGACTGCGTTCCCGTTCAGACAGGACGGCGTCCTGCTGGGTAATCGTGAAGAAGCTCTCTTCGAAATCCTCCTCCGTACTCGTATTGACCGTAACCTCTTCCCAGAATCTGCGGCGGATGTCCGTGGCCTGGTCCTTCAGCTGGCCAACCTCCGGCTCCAGGCTTTCGATCCCCGATTTCAGCTTCTCTTTGACCTGCTCCAGCCACTCCAACTCCTGCTCCCAGCTGCTTACCTTCTCCATCACCGGATCACTCCTCTTTCTTGAAATAGTCCCAAACAGGCGGGTTGACAAACCGGATGTCCCTTTGCTATAATTAAGATATAAATAAGATGCGTTACATCCGATCTAATTTGTTAAAATAGTCAACAGTCTTCTAACATTAGCATATTATTTCTTTGTATGCAATAATTTTTTGTACATAATTAGCCCTGGCGCTTGCGCCAGGGCTTTGTTGTTCAGATGATAACCTGTCCTATTATACCGGTCTCTCGATCTCAAAAATCTCCCCGATCCCCGCATAATGATTCCCGGCCAATCTGCTTACCGCCCCTAATTGTACCGGATCAATTCTTCCCTGTTCGTAGATCTTTTCATCAATATGAAACTGCACGATCCTGCCGATAATCAGATCATTATTAGGCAGCTCCAGGCAATGCTCCAACACACATTCCATCCGCACCTTCGCTTCCTTAATCCCCGGTACGCCAATGTGCAGGCTATCCACAGGCGTCAGTCCGGCTAGAGAAACCTCACTCTGATCCGGCGGCAACGGCGCAGCAGTCATATTCACCTGTCCGACATTCTGCTGATCCACAATATGAACCACGAATTCCTTCGTATGCTTAATATTCCGCGCTGTATCCTTGGACTGGCCCGAAGCTGCATGTTGGATGGAGACAGAGATCATCGGCGGGTTGGAGGATACGATATTGAAGTAGCTGAACGGCGCACCATTCAATACCTCCTCATCCCCCAGCGTGGTGACAAAAGCAATCGGCCGCGGAATAATGCTCCCGACCAGCAGCTTATAATTGTCCCGCTCGGTATTGTGCTGTGGGTCAATCGAAATCATAATTGTGCCTCCTCTTTTCTGGATAAGCGTCATCCCATCCCCATTATCATGCACAAACGCCTGCCATTCAAGCTGCTCCTGATCATCGTGGAGATCCATAAAATTTGTTCTTGTTTTTGTCAATATTTATGGTAAAATTTTACTTGTAATTAAATCCTTTTTATGTATTTTGTTGTTCGCGAGTCCGCTATTCATTTACGGCCAATCTAACTTGAAAGGGGTGGAATAATGAAGCTGGCTTTTCCGATTCTCGTAGGACGGATTCTGATCGCCGGCGGTATCTTGACAGCGGGGATTCTCTTGGGAACGATTGCAGCAGAATCAACCATTGCTCTGACCGAGAAGTCCTCCAAAGCTGTGACTGTCTATCCGAAAAATGAGAACGGCGATACCTACGGTTCGGCATTCCATGCAAGTACAAATGAAGAGAAACCGGATTTAATTGAGGCGATCGGCGAAGACGATGTTACAGGTTATATCCGTAAAAAAGATCTGGATGGCGACATGCCAAAAACACCTGAAGAAGCAACCGCATTGATGAACAAGCAACAAGTGAACGGCCCGAGGCAAATCCCCTTATACGAAAAAGACGGCAAAACGGTGATCGGAACTTTTATGGCAGGCGAAACTAAACCCGTAGATACTAAGGAGGAATAATCCTATGTTCTCGAAAAAAATCAAGCAAGTTACAGGTGTGTTAATGGCGGGATTTCTGATTGGCTCTACAGCTACTATAGCATCGGCGGTCCCTTTAGTAAGTCCTCCTAAAATTATAGGGCCCTACCTGATAAACGGGCAATACTACCGATACACTGCCTGGAGTGAGATTGATAGAACAGCCGCAAATAATATGAAAAGTCAAACGTACATCAACAACCAAGTTGAATGGGAAGCAGTTCCAGCAGGTTATATTGGTGCACAAACGGCTTTATACAAAGATGGAGCTTTAGTAGCCAGTTCTACTGCAAGTTATAATGATTTCCCAACCTACGCACACGTAGCAACTGAAATTAATACTTATGGATATGGTAATTATTCAGCTAAAGGAATTGTATATGCATATACTGGAAATGGATATTCTTCTCTTATAACCAATCAAACTCCAGCCATGGCTGGTGGCTTTTAAGTTAGAACCAGATGATGTAAAAATTCAGCGCGTTGCTGGCCGTAGAGGGAAATGAACGAAGTTCTATCGACGAACAAGCCATTTTCCCCCTAGGACAAGGGATGGCACATTCGTCGATTTTTTATGCTCATTATGCTAATCAATTTACTCCCCACGCATATTGTGCCCCCTGCCTTGCAGGAATACTGTTTATGTATGACGAAGGTTCAGTTCAAGAGGAGTGATTCAAATGATAATCCAAGCGGTTCTTTTTGATCTGGATGGAACACTGCTAGACCGTGACTCGTCACTATTAATGTTTGCCAGAGAGCAATACCATCGCTACTCCCCGTTGCAGATTGTTAATGAAGAAGCGTTTATTGAACGGTTCATTGAGCTCGATAATCATGGTTCCGTATGGAAGGATCAAGTATATCAACAGCTCATCCATGAGTTCTCCATTCAAAATTTGGACTGGACGGCGCTTTTAGAGGATTACATAAGCAATTTCCACAAGCATTGTACAGGTTTTCCGAATTTGCTGAATATGCTTACCACTTTGAAGAAACAAGATATTAAGCTGGCACTAGTCTCCAACGGTTACGGGCAATTTCAATATGATAATTTCAAGGCATTACATATCGCGCATCTATTCGATGAGGTGCTGATATCAGAATGGGAAGGGCTGCGGAAGCCTGACCCCGCGATTTTCATGCGTGCATTAACTAAACTTGGAGTCTCTGCTGAGAATGCTCTCTTTGTAGGAGATCATCCTGATAACGATATACGGGCAAGCCGTAACGTTGGGATGAAGGCGATTTGGAAACGAAATGATCCACGGGAAGCTATTACTGAAGCTGATGCTGTAATTGATGATTTAGGGGAATTAGTGAACGTGGTGAAGCTATTTTCGGCCGGGGACTGAAACAATCCTGCACATATTGCAACATTCTCCTCATTGTAACGTCCAAGATCAACAATTGTTGTACAAAAGTCAGCTTTCCGCCTTCACCAAGCCACTGAGCAGGATAAATCCTGCTTTTCATACAACAATCCTCCTGAATACGCCTGTGTCTCCGAACCAGAGTTGCAATTTATGCAGTATTTCGTTGCTATAATCTACAGCGTTAACTTTAAATAACCTTTTTCTCGTAATAGCACAAGGTCAGCCTGTCGTTGATCACTTGCATCTCACCCGTTCTCCTGTAGCCCAGCTTCTCATACAAGTAGCAGTTCCTCTCTTCTTGCATGATAGTAGCCAGCCCCCAGACTGTAGCATCAGCATAGATTTGCTCAATCTGAGCGAACACCTGCTGGGCGATACCTTGGCCTTGATGTTCTGGCAGGATAAATATTTGCCCGAGCCAATATTCATGCTCTTCTTTCTTTTTGACTCTAATACTACCTGCTGCGATACCGGCATACCGGATGATGTAATAATCTACAGTAGGCTGATTGATCCGTTCCACCACCCTCTCCACAGTCTCATTGGCCGGGCTTGTTTCATAATCCTGATATTTCTCCAAGAGCGGCAGGAAGGCCTGAAGCTGCATGGCATGAATAACCGCCGCATCCTCCACTGTCGCTTTACTTAACGTAACCGTTGAAATCCCCATTGTATGCACCTCCAAATTCATCGAAAATATACATAATCCAAGTGTTCACCAGCAAGTCCTGCAATATGATTATTCTGTCTTCTATGCGATAGAGTAAATCCGATGCTCTCATACATCCGTCGGGCAGGGATCAGATCATCATTCGTGGTAACAATAATTTGCTGCACATCATTCTCGAGGATTCTATTGACCGCTTCTTGAAGCTGCATCGTACTGTAACCTTTGCCCTTGTATGCTGAAGCAATGCAATTGTGACCAATTTCCACATATCGGGGCATATTCCTCGGGTCCCACGAAACAAAGCCAATGGCCTTACCGTTAAGCGTTGTTATAAAGCCATACTTATCCGCAATTTGCAGATGCTCAAAGAAAAAGCTGTCAAACGCCTGCCAATCCGTAATGCAGCTATGCTCATACCTGGTATCAAAGGAATAGGCATCTTTCAATAGCTCAACCAGTATTCCCCGCTCTAAGCTACTTACTTTCTTAAATTCAATATCCATGCGCCCTCCATATCTTCTTTGATTTCACTTACAAATATTATATTTAATCACACAATTCCACCATGACATATTGCATGTAAGTTTTGGACGCAAAAAGGCGGTACTTCACTAACTCAGAAGCCCGCCTGTCCACTTATTTCGCCTTCACTGGCTCCAGCAGGTTCAAATCATACAGATTGCCGCTGTTCTCTGGATGATCATTGCGGATATGCTCTTCCAGGCAAAGCCGGGTAGGGTCCGAAGTGTATTTCTTACTGTGTGATAATTGATTCATCAGGTTGTTCCAAGAGCCGCCAATGTCTTCATCGCTGTCAAGCTTGGCATAGAGTCCGCCGGGCAGCAGCATCTCCTGGAATGGCTCCGGTACAACGACCCCCTCAGGAATTGTCGCACACATTCCATAACCATAGGGCTTACCTGTACTACTTGGCATGGGCTTCATATTCCCGCCGAACAACCGCGCCGTACCCAAGAGAGTCGCAGACTTCAGCCAGTCCATTAAAGGTCCCATCGCTTTGTCTTCAGGAGAAACGTCTACCACGATATGATAGGCAACCCTCATCGCAGGCAGTGTAATCACTTTGAATGTTGACCGCTCGGTTACATTACTCATAAATACATTCTCCATTTCGTTAAGCAGTTCCTCCAGGACAGAGGTCCTCTTATTGGTAATGTTCAGGTATTCAAGGGTCTGAAGTAATTGCTGTTCAACCCGTTTCAAGCCTTTTTGGTGCACCTGTAGAGCCGCTATCCTGTTCTCAATGACCCGTATGAGTTCAAATACTGATTTTCTCTCCACGACAGGCTGTATTTCTTTGATCGGAATATCCATTCTCCGCAGCAGAGCCGTGATCCTGATACATTGAAGCGCATCCTCCTCGTATGTGCGCCAACCCGACGATGAATCTCTGCCGCTATGAAATAGTCCTTCTGCTTCCCAGTGCCGCAAGGTGCGGCTCGTCAGCCCCATTTGCTCTGACAATTGCTGTATGGTAACAACAGTCCTGTTCATTTCTACCTCCTCTCTTCGATCTCATAGCTATCGTACCACTTGACGCCGCGTCAAGTTCAAGGGGTAATCTCATAAACCTATATAATATAAAATTGACTTTCGCACGAATGTGTTGTAAAAATACAGTAATACAATATTATACAACTTTGCAATGACGAAGAGAGTACGCATAACGAATACTTCAGAGAGCTGATGGATGGTGCGAATCAGTGTAGGGACTATGCCGAAGTGGACTTCTGAGCATCCAAACCGAACCTTAGGAAGTAGGCTTTGGCGAAAGTCTCGTCGTTACAAGAGACGCGTATTCAGATATCCAGTGATATTTCGATACGTTTAAGCGGGTCCGATTTAATTTCGGGCTAATTAAGGTGGTACCACGGGGTTCTCTCGTCCTTTTCAGGATGAGAGGACCCCTTTTTGATTACATAGACGGAGGGATAAAATGAGTAATGAAATTGTGTTAACAGGAATTAAGCCTACAGGCAAAGTCCATCTGGGGAACTACATCGGAGCGATCAAACCCGCGCTGCAAATTGCCGGGACCAGTGATTGCACCTCTCTTTACTTCATCGCAGACTACCATGGATTAACCTTCATTCAGGATAGAGATGAGTTCAATACTTTGTCTTACAGCATTGCAGCTACATGGTTGGCTTTAGGACTCGACCCGGACCGGGTAATTTTTTATAGACAATCCGATGTGCCGGAAATCTTCGAGCTTAGCTGGATCTTGTCATGCCTAACCTCCAAAGGCCTAATGAACCGCGCCCATGCCTACAAATCCATTCATGACAAAAATGAACAATTAGGCTTGGATTCAGATACCGGGGTCAATATGGGCCTCTACACCTATCCGATTCTGATGGCTGCGGATATTCTTCTGTTTCAATCAGACAAGGTCCCTGTCGGTAAAGACCAGATACAGCATGTGGAGATCGCCAGAGATATCGCCGAAGGCTTTAACCGGATTTATGGAGATACCTTCAAGCTGCCTGACTATATTGTCGATGAGAAAACAGCAGTTATTCCGGGTCTGGACGGAAGAAAAATGAGCAAAAGCTATAATAATACGATTCCGCTGTTTGAACCAGCAGAACACTTGAAGAAGCTCATTAACAAAATTAAAACAGACTCAACGCCTCCACAAGCACCAAAAAACCCGGATACCTCAAATATTTACTTACTGTACAAAGAGTTTGCGACTCCTGCCCAAGTACAGGATTTCAGGAACAGATATTTAAACGGTATCAGTTGGGGAGATGCCAAACAAGAACTGTTCCAGGTGGTAAATGCTTACCTGGAGGAGCCGCGTAAAAAATATAATAAATTGATGGTTGCGCCAGAGCAAATTGATGACATCCTAAATGAGGGTGCCCGGAAGGCAAGAGCCATAGCTGCACCTTTGCTTAAGAAGGTAAAATTAAAGATCGGACGTTACAAATAGATCAGACTTCTATCTCTAGTAGTGGCTGTTAGGATTACAGCCGCGCAAATAACCGCTCCCCTCGGGTCTGTATATATCTGTACATGCCGGCGCATACCGCTGCTATAATAACACCGTATATCAGCATAAGAAGATCGCCGTTCAGATGTTCAATAAGCATGAATAGCATGACGGGAACGGCCAGCGTGAGGACTCCGATAACCATGGAGACCAGCACCGCTGCGCTCTGCTTGATGACTGCAACTTCACTGGTCCATTCCAGCTTGGGCAGCTTCAGGTTCACAATCACGCCCAGCATGGCTGAATAACAGGCATAGATTACAGGGATCACAAGCAGGAGCAGACTTTCGGTCCATCCGGTCTCCAGCGTAACAACAAACAGCACCGAGCTTACGGCTATCACCGGCAAGGTAATGGTGAGATTCACGGCAACCTTGCTGAGGATGATCGCCTGCTTGGAGACGGGGGAGCTTGTCAATATCCACAGATGATTCCCTTCCAGCGAAATTGAGCTTGATGTGGTGCAGCTCAGTATGACGAACAAGGACACCACAAGCGGGCTGAACGTATTCAAATATTCTGACAACTGCGGAATGGCAAGGATCGTCCCGAGCTTCTCTGAGCTGACGAACAATAATGAAACCGACATTAATAAGAGCAGAACCATACCAACGCCTGTGTTCAGCACATAATTGGCGGAGCTGAAGTAGCGGCGCAGCTCTTTGAGATACAAGGCCTTGAACACAGAGCTCTCCTGCAAGGGCTTCATGGTGTACTTGCGGCCTGCACGGCTGGTCATCAGTCCCGTATGAATGGCTTTGTACCGGGTTGCCAGCACGGTGGAGAAGAGTACAAAGGCCAGTACAGAGACAGCGATGAAGAGAATTAATGCAGGAACCCGGTACGAACAGACTGCATCAACATAGACGGACGCCAGCGGATACAGCTTGAAGATCATTTTACCCAAGCCCTCTCCAACATCCGTAAGCTGCTGCTCCTCTCCGTTAAGCATAAATGAGCCCAGCATGAGGGCAATAATGAAGATAAACGTGAAGATGATGCTGAGCATCCGGCTCGCCCTGAACCGGGAAGAGACCCAGCTGATCAAGGAGCCCACAATCGTAGCCGCTATAATCGGCAGTAAGCTGATGAATAAGAGTGTCATTAGAAAAAACAGATAAAACAGTACACCCGGCTTCACAAGCTGCGCATATACAGCCCCCGCCGGAAGCATGACCAGCAGCGTGAAGAACAGGTTCATCACATAGAGCTGAAGCACACGGCTCGCCACCACATGGCTGGTCTTCACGGGAAGCGACATGATCATATCGTAGTCCTTATAGCTGAACAATACCCCGCTTGCCTTATAGACCGTAGTGAAGAATCCGACCAGCGAAGTGACCGTCATCATCACCGCCAGCAGCAGATCCAGCCGCCCGAGCTGTTCAAACGTCTTCGCCATCATGCGGCTGTAGCCGTAAGACACGAATCCTATCATGAGTATACCGGCGATCATCGCGATACTGAGCAGCAGCGCCTTCCGTCTCTCCGCAGGGTCTTTCGTATGCAGCGCTTTATTGAGGCCGAAGGAGGACAATAGCTGCAGCTTTGTTAACCTCCAGATATTAATCATTGTCGATCAGCTCCATGAATACGTCCTCCAGGCTGTGCTCGCCCCGTACCACTTCGGTTTTGCCGTGGGTAATCAGCCGTCCGTCCTTAATGATAGCGATCTTGTTGCAGAGCTTCTCTGCGGTATCCAGCACATGCGTGGAGAAGAAGATGGCGCTGCCCTTGCTGCACAAGTCCGTCATGAGCGTCTTCAGCGTATGTGCTGCTTTGGGATCAAGGCCCACGAAGGGTTCGTCCAGCACCAAAAGCTTCGGCTCATGAATGAGCGCAGAGATGATAGCGAGCTTCTGCTTCATGCCGTGGGAATATGAGGAGATCATATCGCCCAGATTAGCCGTAATCTGAAAATCATCACTGTATTTGCCGATGAGCCGCTCCCGGTCCGCCTTGGAGACGTGAAAGAGATCACCGATGAAATTCAGGTATTGAATACCCGTAAGATGATCGTACAGATCGGGGTTATCCGGAATATAAGCAAGCTTCGCCTTGCAAGCCAGCGGATCTGCCTTCACAGAGATGCCGTCAATTTCAATCTCCCCTTCTTCAAAATCGAGTACGCCTACCACAGCGCGGATGGTCGTGGTTTTCCCCGCTCCGTTATGCCCGATGAAGCCATAGATGTCGCCCGGCTCGACTACCAGACTGAGGTCATCCACTGCCTTGCGGCCGCCCTTATAGCTCTTCGTAAAATGTTGAATTCTTAGCATTCCCTCTCACCTCTTCCTTGGTGTTAGCAAATAACTATATTACGAATAGCACGTGCCAATCGTTCATTGTAATTAAATCCCAATCTCCCGCATTTTTGCAATGACTCTGTTCATCCGCTCCTCTATGTCTTGGCCGCTAAATCTCGGAAGACGCAGTTCATCGACAATTCTGCCGTCACACATGAACATAATCCGCTCCGTCTTCGCCGCAATGACGGCATCATGGGTGACCAGCATGACCGCTGTACCTTCTTCATTGATTTCAGCCAGCAGCTCCATGATCTCCTGGGCAGCCTTCAGGTTCAGTGCGCCGGTCGGCTCATCCCCAAAAATAATCCGCGGGCTGCTCATCAGCGCCCGGCAGATACCGGCCCGCTGAAGCTGCCCGCCCGAAGCCTGCGTGATATCCCGATTCGCCAGCTCCGCGATCCCCACCTTCTGCATAAGCTGTCTGGCTTGCCCGGTAATCTCTGCGGCCTTACGCCGGTTGCCGCGCATAGACGGCAGAATGATATTATCCAGGATGTTCAGATTCTTCATCAGCGTCGGCTGCTGAAATACGAAGCCCATTCCCGTCCGGCGGAGATCGGCAAGCTCATCGTCCTCCAGTGATGCCAAATCCTTGCCCTCAAAAGTAACAAGGCCCTCATCTATCCGGTCCATACCGCTTAGGGCGAACATCAGTGTGGACTTCCCTGAGCCTGAAGGTCCCATCACCGACACGAATTCGCCTTCGTGAATATCGACGGATACCCCGTCCAGCACCTTGCGCTGCTCCCCGCCGGTGCCGTATTGTTTGATAATATTTTCACCCGAAATGATCTTCTTCATCTGCATGATCTACTCCTTAATGTTCCCGGATATTTGGATTCGTCCGATTCCCGATGTGCCGATAATCGTGGCAATGAATACGGAGCCTGTCATGATCAGCGGACACAGCACATATGCTGAGAGCGGGTCCACCACGAACTTGAACGACGAAGCGCCGAACGAAGAGATAACTGCTCCTGCCAGAAGCTGCCCCAGGGTATTCGCCAGCAGGGTGCCCAGAACAACCCCGATGATGAGCACGACTACCGAACGCGCGTAATACTGCGCCGTCAGCTCCGAATTCCGGAAGCCAAGGGATTTCATGACGGCAATGGAATACCGGTCCTTGGCCACCAGCATACGCATAAACAGCAGCGTAATCAGCACATTGATCAGCAGCATCAGCGCCATGGACGCCCATGCAGCCTTGCCTACTGAACTTATGGTAGAGCCGAAGGTCTGCGTCACATATTCATCAATTCCTGATACTTTGGCATAATTGAACAGTTCGGCATATTCGGTTACTTTGCTGCTGACCAGCGATGAATCTGCCAGCTCGGCATAGATAACGGACCACATCACCTCCGCTGAATTCACGGGGAATACGGCCTTGGCCGTTTTTCCGCCATTGGTCACATCCGAATAGATTCCGCTTACGGCAAGCGCTCTGGGTTCTCCGTCAACCAGAAGTGTAAGCGAGTCACCGGGCTTGGTTCGCAGCTCCTTGGCATTCACGGCGGAGAGCGCGATTTCATTCGCTGCTTCCGGTCTCCGCCCTTCCGAATAGGCTACCGGGAAAATAGAATGATCGCCGAACTCCACCTTCAGCCGCTCCTCGGTTCCATCGTCCAGCTTCACCTTAAGCGCCCGGGTGGTAAGCACCGCATGGCGGAAGATCATCACATCGCTCTCCATCACCCGCGCAATAGCTGTCGTCTTCTCCTCAATATTGCCGGTCTGCTGGATATCCAGGCGCAGATCACTGTCTCCGATGCCCATATAGGTAATGAAGCTCGGGGAGGATATCGTAGTGTAGAGATTCTGGGGAACAATCATAATGAAGGAAGAGATTACGAGAACAGCAAGCATCGTTGCGTATAGACCCTTCCTGGATAAGACGTCCTTCAGGCCAAGATAGACATTCGTGTTCAGCAGCCGGTTGCCGCTCAGGGTCAGCCTCCCGGAGCCCGCAGGCTTCTCCTGCGCTGTGCCGAAGCGGATGGCCTCTACCGCAGAGATCCAGTGGAAACGCTTCAGCACCCGGTTCACATAAGCAACAATCGTAAGGAATACGAGCAGTACGCCAAGGATTCCACAGGCCAAGGCAAGTGCTGGATTCCCGCTTTCGCCCATGTATAGCCTGATATTGTCAAGCAGCAGGCCCTTGAAGACGAACGACAACGCCAATCCGAGAATACTTCCCAGAGCGGCAACGGCTGCGTATTTCGCCAGATATAACCTTTTGAGATCAGAGACACGTAAGCCGATCGCCTTCATGACACCAATCTCGCGGTAATCGCTCTCCATGGTCGCCAGAAGGGTAAACCGGATACACAGGAAGGCGATAATAACGACAAGCACGCTCGCCATCAGGATAACGGCAATCATCAGCCCGTCAGAGATCGCATTCAGCACCCTGAACAAGGGATAGGTGATCACCGGGCCGTTGCCTTCAAGCCCCGCTGCGGTATATTCTGTCTCGAAGGCTCCAAGCGTGGATAAATCCTTGAGTCTGAATTCAATCAGATACTCTGTGCTGCCGGAATGCTGAATCTCCGCATAATCCCCCGGGCTGATGAGGAATCTCTTCGACGAGGCGAGCAGCGAATTCATCTGGGAATCCCGCAGGAACCCCGCTACGCTGAAGCTTTTGTCCCCAACCCTCACGGAACTTCCGGCCTTCGCGGAGCCATCCTTCATGTAGGTGACCGGAACATAAATCTCGCCGTCCTGTACCGTAATCACCTTCCCGTCCAGATCCAGCAGATAATCAAAGGCCCCGCTTTGCGTGCTGAAGCCATTATCCTGAACGCTGTCTGCCAGCGATTGGCCGTCGATAACAATCTGCGCATTTTCCACATTGAGGAAATCGAGTACCTGAAATTCTTCAACCTTGCGGTTCTGCTCCGCAAATGCTGACAATCGCGTCTTATCCAGCTGCCCTGAATGCATCTGCAGGAAATGCGGCGTCTTGGCCTGTGTCATGAGATTATCAATTGCCCCCGTCAGATTAACGATCAGGATAGCCGACAGCGAGACAAGCATTGCTGCGGCAGCGACGAATAACATCGTAGTTAATGTGGTTGCTTTGCTTTTGCGGATATCGTTCCGGATTATTCGGTAGTACATACTTCACCTCTGCTCTCCAGGCTTCTTATAGACTTAAGCTGATAGATTATTACGGAAGCGGCGCTTAACAGCAGCCCGGCGATGATAATGAGGAATCCCATTCCCCGGCCGCTGCCGGTGCCGATTATTCTGCCGACACTGTCCGCAAGCAACCCGCCTGTCACCAGGAGTGGCGTAAATACGTAATCTGCCAGCACTCCCGCCAGCATATAGGCCACAACAAATCCAAGCTGGGAGAGCAGTCCAATCAGTGACCAGGCTCTGCCCTGCACGGAATTGTCAATATTGGTGCGGACCAGATAATCGAGGGCCGTGTTCGTGAAGGGCAGCATGGCGAAGAACAGGAATCCGGCAACTCCAATCAGCACAATATTCTCACGCAGTCCGAACGCCGCAATACTGAGTCCTGAGGCAAACAGCGACACCGACAGCATGGTGACAAAATTCTTCTGTAGCCGCAGCATCCCTATAATCACACTCGACACAAGCATCCCCGAAGCCATAACGGTCTCCAGCGTCCCCAAGACAGTACTGCTGGAGAACGCCAGAATCATCGGCATCGACAATGTCTCAATGAACCCGATGAAGAAGGTCATGACTGAGGTCATAATCACAAGGACAAGCACTCCCCGCTTACCGGAAACGGCTCTCCAGCCTTCTTTGAATTCACGGATAAAAGCCTGCGCCTGCTCCGCCTTCTTGGAAGCCAGTCCGCTGCGTACAGCAAGCGTTGTCGGAACCGTAATGGCAAAGGTGCAGATGTCGATGATCAGCAACAGCTTCACATCCGACACGGCGAGCAGCAGCCCGGCAATGACGGGTGAGATCAGATATTTGGCCGACCCGGCGATCTGAACGAAACCGCTTGCCTTCGTGTACTGCTCCTCGGTGAGCAGATCAGTAACGGTAGCCTTGTAGGCCGGATCAAGCAGCGAGGAGAATACCGAGCTAACGGTCACTCCCACGCAGACCTGCCAGAGCTGTGCTTCCCCGCTAAGCAGGCAGACCAGAATATAGATCAGTCCTGTGGCAGAGAGACTGTCGCCCAGCACCATCAGCAGCCTGCGGTCATAGCGGTCCGCTAGCACGCCCGCGACCGGACTCAGCAGCAGCGAGGGCATGAACGCCAGCAGCGTAACCAGAGCCATCGCCGATGCCTGCCCGGTCTGCTGCAGGATATAAATGCCCAGCCCGAACGAGGTAAGCCCGCTGCCAACCGCTGAGATTAGCTGACCTGACCACAGAAACAGAAATCTGCCGAATCCTGTATCTGCTCTACGCATCGCCTGAACCCCCTTCCGCTCCCTCCGCGCTGCCGAATATCTGCATCACACTCATCAGACTTCCGCTCTCGGCCCCGAGCAGTCTTTCCAGGTTGGCGATAAATGCCAGGATGCGCGACATTCGCTGGTCATCCGTCAACTCAAACATATCATTGTCAAAAATGGTGTTCGCATAAATCACCACCATCTCCATACATTCATACGGATACTGTGTATTGAACAATCCCTGCCGGATGCCCTCGCTGATGATAGGAGCCAGAATCGGCGGAACGCCGCTGATGATCGCCTTTTGAATCTTCTGATGCATAAGCGCATTCTGCGGCTTGTGAATATGCTCCATTATTTCCGTGCCGCCGCCGCTTCCACTGTTTATATTCAGCGCCATGACCACCCGGAGAATCCTGTCGATTACGGGGATGCTCTGATCATTAGCGATATGCTGCGCCGCCCCGAGAATATTGACATTCGTCCGTTCGATCAGCGCATCCATAATATCCTCCTTCGATTTGAAGTGATAATACAGCGTTCCTCGGGCTATGCCCACCTTGCCCAGAATATCGCCCGTGCTGGTCCCGTCGAAGCCCTTCTGGCCGAAAAGCTCCTCAGCTGCATCCAGAATTTCATTTCTGCGGGCTTCCGCTTCTTTTACAATTCTCATCGTCCATTCTCCTTGTAGTGTAGCTGTAATTAGTCGAAACGTAGTTGGTGTGTGTTGAAACGTAGTTAGTCGTTGCTGGAACATAGTGAGTGTGTTGATGAAACGTTAGTGCGTTGGTGCCGGGACGTAGTGCGTTGGCGCCGGAACGTAGGGCGTTGGCGCCGGAACGTAGTGCGTTGGTGCAATCTGTGGTGTTCTGCAGTACTCCGCCTGTATCAAGCACTTATTTACCGACCGACTGTCTGTCGGTAAGTGATAATAGCATATCATGATCGTGTGGAATTGTCTTGTTATTTCTGGAATGCGGGCGAACCGGCAGTGGGCTCTGACTCCGCAATCAGCAGTTGGATAAACGTATCTTATTGGGGACGTTTTTGAGCGTCTGAGGTGATTAGTTGGATAAACGTCATTTAATTTCCTGCATTTCCACTACTCTGATTATTTTACAGCTTATTAAGTGTTGTTTTTCCAACTGCTTCCTTTCAATCTCTCTTTTGCTCATAAACAAGTGCTGAAAATCCAACTATTTCCGGCTACAGGTGCAGCCAGTGCGAGCATTGCAGCTAGTGCAACCAATGCAACATGCGCAGCCAGTTCGGCTAGTGCAGCCAGTAAAGCCAGTGCTAGCTTTGCAGCTAGTAGCAGCCACTGCGGGCAGTTCGCCAGTGCGGCCACAGATGCAGCAACCTGTAGCCACGCTGCGCCCACCTTCTAAAGTTACTGCGTATGCGTTTTCCCTGGTAGCAGCATATGAACAGCATAAAGGAATATCAATTCCATTCACTGTTGTAACTGTCCCGTTGATTAACGCTCGTTCCCTATTAAACGGTCACTCCCTATTCACCCCATACAATCAACGGCTCACCCCTGGGGCGGTGACCAGAATTTTGCTGGCAAGAGCAATAAGCTGCGCCCGTTCCTCCCCGGTAAGACCTTCGGTTACCAGCGTTATCTGACGCTCAATCTGCTCGCCGACCTCATGGATGATCTTCCAGCCTGCCGGGGTCGCCCTCACATTGAACCCCCGCCGGTCACTCTGTGAAACGGTACGTTCAACCAGCCCGCGGCGCTGCGCCCGGTCCACGAGTCCCGTAATACTGGATTTGTCGAGGCCCAGATGCTTGGCCAGCTGCAGCATACCCGGCTCGCGGTCGCGCAGTATCCCTAGCAGACGGATTTGAATGATCGACAGATCATGCTGCGTTCCTATTCTGGCAAGGATGTTCTGAATAACAAAAGAAAGCTGTACAAGGCTGTCGACCATCGACAGTTCCTCCAGTTTATCAAAAGAATCATCGTAATTGCTCATTGGCTTCACTCCGGACTTTATTGTAGTTCAGACCTGTTTGCAACTATTGTACCACAGCAGCCATTGACTTTGTACGTGGAACAAACTATATTGTTTGTATTACAAACTTTTTAGTTTGTTCCACAAACAAAAAATGCCCAATCGGGCAAATTGGAGGCCTATTTATGTACGCTGCTGTTGTTCGATCATTCGATTCAGGTCCGAAATACGAAGAAGTTGAATCCCCAGTGCCCTCGGGAGAACATGAAGCTCTGGTGGATGTGCTTGCTGCCGGGTTACATCTCCGGGTACGGGCACAAGCCAACGGCTCCCACTACACCAGTACCGATGAACTGCCGCTCATCCCCGGTATTGACGGAGTGGGACGGCTCCCGGACGGCAAGCTGGTCTATTTTGTCGCAACAGATACGGCTCTAGGGACGTTTGCAGACCAGACTATCGTTGATCTTCGCCGCGCTGTACCTCTGCCTGCACATGCCGATCCTGTGCTTATCGCCGCCGCGATGAATCCGGCCATGTCAGCCTGGGTGACTCTGCGCCGCAGGGTTCAGGCTAAGCCGGGGTTCAAGGTACTTATTCTGGGAGCGACCGGCAATTCCGGACAGATGGCTGTCCAGATCGCCAAGCTTATGGGAGCCAGTCAGATTATCGCCGCCGGACGGAACCCGGAACGCCTTCGTTCACTTCCCCAGCTTGGTGCTGATGTAACCTTATCGCTTGCAGGAGATCCCGCAGCCGTTGCCCGGAACCTTGGAGAAGCTGCAGCCGACGCCGATATTGTGCTCGATTATCTGTGGGGAGAACCTGCCGCACACGCCATGCTCCCGATATTGACCCGCCGGTCCGACCGCAGCCGGCTGTTAACCTGGATTCAGATCGGTTCCGTTGCCGGTGCGGACGCCCCAATTCCTTCCGCCGCCCTCCGCTCTGCCAACTTCCAGATTATCGGCAGCGGTCAGGGGTCTGTCACTCCGGCCGGTTATCTGGCAGAATTCCCGGCGTTGATCCAGGCGGTTGCAGACGGTCAGCTAACTGCGAACCCTGTCGTTTATCCGCTATCCCGGATTGAAGAAGTATGGAAGACTCCGGCCGACAGTCAGCAGCGTATCGTCTTCGTGCCGCATAATAAGTAAACCCCGAGGACTCCTCCAAGCAAGCTATGTCCGGCTATTGTCAAGCTTTGCCATCATGATTGTAACTTCTCTTCTTGTTAAATCTGGAAAGCGAATGATAAACTTAGCAGGGCATCCCGCTTAAGGAATCATACTAACGTTTCACAGGACAGGAGGCCGAAGAGCAATTGGCGATCTATTTGGTAAGACACGGCAAAGATGACGAAGGATATCGCGGCGGATGGAGTCAGCGGGGGCTAATGACCCAGGGTTACAGACAAGCCGAGAAGCTGGGCCGTTATCTGAAAGAGAACCAGCCCTTATTCAACATAAAGCGTATAATCACCAGCGATCTGCAGCGGGCTCTGGACACAGCCGGTGAGCTGGCAAGAGAACTGGAGTTACCCCTGCAGCGCAGTATGGACTGGAGAGAAATGAACAACGGCGTGATCGCCGGTATGCCGAACGAAATTGTAAATGAACGGTATCCCGGCTTATATTTCTCAGGCTTGCGGATGGACGAGCGTTACCCGGGCGGAGAGAGCCCGCTGGAATTCTTCAACCGGATTCAGGAAGCATTCACCCGGATCTGCGCAGAAGAAGCGGGCAGCTCTCCCGAAGATAACCTGGTCATTGTTACGCATGGCGGAGTCATTAATATTATTTATCACATGATCAGAGAATTAGAATGGAACAACCGCGGCAGTAAATTCCCGGCTTCCTATACCAGCCTGCACAGAGTCGAGCTTCAGAACGGGAAGTGGATGCTCACACTGGAGAACTATACAGTGTAGCTGTAGTAACATATTTTGCCGCCCGGAATCATAAGTTGCGTAAGTGATGTGAATTAAGAGGTATAATTCTGGCCCAGCCCCAGGCTGCTCAGCAGCTGTCTATAAGCAATCGACGTCCGGTCTGCCGGAATATGAGCTTCCGCCTGGAGGTCCAGCGGCAGATCCTCCGGCGTCTGCGACTCTACCATCTCCGCGTCCTCCTGGAACACCTGAAGATTGAACTTGATCGTATCCTCTACAGGAGCGCTTTTGTCAAAGTTACGCGAGATCGGGCAGAACAGCCTTGTATAGCGGGCAGATACCGGAGAAGCACAATTCAGAATCTTCAGCCTGCCTTCATCCGGAAAATAGACGGTCAGCGATGCGGCAAACGGCGCAAATACCCGGAACTCACGCAGCCACTGGAAGCCTTCCGGTGCCGGATTGTCCTGCCCCTTGCCGTAATTGCTGACCGTACTCCAATATTCAGCCACCAGCTCCGTCTCCCCTTCACGCCATACCTTGTACTGGGGAACCTCTGTATTATTACGGTCTCCGAAGGTTGCCGTATGCACGTACGCGAAATGGGACACATCCAGGAAGCCCTCCATCTGCCGCCCGGAGGAACCGGCAATATCAAAGCTCGGAATCAGAATGTTGATATAGTCCGGGTCCTCCCAGGCGGGGAAGGATGGAATCTGCTCCGGCGCACCTCCCAGACAGGTCCAGATCAGGCCATAACGTTCAACCGCCGGATAGACAATCAATTTCAATTTGGGTGAGATTTTGGCGCTTGGATGCGCCGGGACAGCGGTACATTTCCCCTCACAGCTATAACGGAAGCCGTGATACGGGCAGACAATCTCCCCGTTCTCCACCCAGCCTTTGCTTAACGGGGCTCCCCGGTGAAAGCACAGATCACGGGCAATAACCACCTTATCTCCGCTACGGTAGCATACAAGCTTCATATCCAGCAGCTTCACCGCTACCGGCTGATCCTTTATTTCATCCGCAGCCGCCACCGGATACCAATATCCGGCCAGAATCCGCCAGTCTTCAGGCGAGAAGGTGCAATGACGCGGGAGCTCCAGTTCTGCCTGCCGTTTCTTTTCCTCAATCATGGCTGCCCCACCTCTCTGTTAGCTATAAGTACATAAGATGTAGATAATCTAATTATATGTTAGATAAACTCACTTGTTGAATGTATTTTAAGCTTATACTCCATATAAAATCAATTCAAAAACTGATTATTTTGTAATTCATCCTGAAATCAGCCGATAAATGTTATGCATAGTGACATATAAGTTAAAACCTTATGATGAAGCATCCTAGGTTGTATCTATACTGATCTATGCTGATCACACGGATATGAAGCACGCAAAATAAATAGTATCTAAAATTCACTTGCTTTATTAAAGTTATAAGCTATAATAAAAACATAATAACTGATTGCAAAACACTGAACACCAAATACGAGGAGGAATTATAATGTCAACTCTTAATATCGGAATTATTCTGGGAAGCACACGTCAAGGCCGCGTTAGTCCGCAGGTAGGCGAATGGGTGAAGGGTATTGCAGAAGCGCGCGGAGATGCTAATTATGAAATCGTGGATATTGCCGACTACAAGCTGCCGTTCTTCGGAGAAAGTGACAGCTATGCTGAAGCCCAGGCTTGGGCTGCCAAGCTGGCGACCCTGGACGGATTCGTCTTCATCGTACAAGAATATAATCACAGTCTTACCGGAGTCCTTAAGAACGCTCTGGACTCAGCGCGCGATGAATGGCATAACAAAGCAGCCGGCATCGTAAGTTATGGTTCAGGCGGCGGTGTCCGTGCCGCTGAACACCTGCGCGGCATTCTCGGCGAGCTGTCGGTCGCCGATGTCCGTGTTCATCCGCTGCTCTCGCTGTTCACTGATTTCGAGAACGGTTCCGTCTTCAAACCGGCTGACCTGCATACTGCCAATGTCAACGCCATGCTCGATCAGGTTCTGGCCTGGAGCGGCGCTCTGAAGACGTTGCGCTCGTAATTAACCCGGCAGAGTACTACCAGCTGCCATTCATCTTAAGCTGACGTAAGAAATAAGGGCTGACCCATTGGGGTCAGCCCTTTGTTTTGTAGCAGGATCAACTTACACTTGGGTGGACACTGCGCGAACGGCCCCCCTCTCCTCTATCGCGACAACAGCCTGCTGATCAGTTCTCTGCGGCTGGAGACACCGGTTTTGACAAAGATAGATTTCAGGTGATCCTGTACCGTATAAGCAGAGATATACAGCGATTCCGCCAGCTCCTTGGTCGATAACCCCAGCGCCAGCATCCCGGCAAGCTGCTTCTCCCGCGCGGTTAAGGCGAAGGCGTCTGCCAGCAGCCGGAATACATCGGCAGACCGGGCACTCACCAGTGAAACGGCCAGCAGCCTCTGCGGGCCGCCAAGCAGGCTGGCGGTAAGGGTCAGATAAGCCCCGTCTCCGGTCTGAAGGCATATCCGCGCCGCGGAGGGAGCAGTCCCGGAAGGATGGCTCTCCGCGAGCACCCGCAGGCAGACGGCACGCACCGGTCCTGGAAGTGTGCGCTCTTCCAGATGCTCCAGGCCCCAGATATGCTTCAGCCAATAATGAGCTGCTGCATTGGCACTCTGGGGAACCAGGCGGTCACTCAGTACGAGAATCCCGTTATCCTCCGGCTCTCCCCTGTCCGCTTCAGACATCGGGAAGACAGACGCATATCCGCGCAGGCGTTCAGCGATCAGCGGAACGACAGAAGCGATCACGACGCATTCCTGCTCCTGGAATGGAGGGTGGTCCAGCGGACGGAATAAGGTCAGGAATCCCCAGCAGACCCCGCCTGCCCGCAGCGCGGCACGCAGTTCATCTCCGAATCCGGCAGGCTGCAGCACCTTGCGGTAACGCTCACTCTTCTCCGGCTGTCCGCCGGTAATCAGGCTTAAGGAGGCTACCGGCATATCCGCCGCAGCCAATGTCTCATATTTCATATAATCCTCATGCAGATACTCATATTCAAACAGCACCGAATGAACCGCTTCAAGTCCCTGCTCCGTTACCGCCCCCGTGCTCAAAAGCGTATGCGGGTCTACAGTGGTGCAACAAGCCGCGGCAAACGGAATACTGAAACGGAGCGCTGCAATCACCGCTTCCCGGTACTGCTCTGAATTCAGGACCGGTCCGCCCCGTGCAGGATCAAGCTGCTGAATGCTTCTCATCATCTTGTTCATCTTCTGTCCTCTCCGATAATCCCACAAATGTGGGATAGTCTATCGCAGGCATAACCCGGATAATGATACGTAATTCTAAGGAAATCGCAGCTTCTGCAATCAACCAGTAAGGACGGGATTCTATCATGAAAACAGATATTGTAGTTATCGGCGGTTACGGGCATGTCGGATCACAAATTTGCCGGATTCTTGGAGCGAAGTATCCCGGAAAGGTCTATGCGGCTGGCCGGAATCTGAGCCGGGCCGGGGAATTCTCCCGCAGTACCGGCGGGCAGGTGAAGCCGCTGCGGCTGTCGGCAGACGGGCCGCTGGACCCGGAGCTGCTGGAGCATATGAAGCTGGTCGTAATGTGTCTGGACCAGCAGGACACCCGGCTGGCGGAAGCCTGCCTGCAGAGCGGGACTCACTATGTAGATGTCTCGGCTGGCGGCGGGTTCCTGACCAGCCTGCAGAAGCTGGACCCTGTGAAGCATGGCTTCAAGGCCGCAGCCCTGCTGAGTGTCGGCCTGGCTCCCGGCTTAACCAATCTGCTTGCCGCCAAGGCTGCACAGGAGCTGGACCACACCGAGAGGATCGACATCTCCATCATGCTGGGTCTCGGCGACAGCCACGGCCAAGCCGCGCTGGAATGGACGGTGGACCATCTGGGTGCAGCCTTTGAGGTTACCGAACAAGGCAGACCACGCAGAGTCTCGAGCTTCACGGACGGCAAAGCCGCTGATTTCGGCTTTGATCTGCGGACGCATACCGCTTACCGCTTTCCATTCCCGGATCAGATGACGTTGCCTCTGACACTGGGCGTCCCCTCGGTCTCCACCCGTCTCTGCTTCGATTCCCGCAGCATCACCACAGCCGCAGCCCTGCTGCGCCGCTCCGGTCTGTCCACTCTACTGCGCAACCGAACACTCCGTAGTCTCGCGGTCCGGGCCTTCGGCCGCTTCCGGTTCGGCTCAGACCGCTTCGCTGTCAAAGTGGATGTTCATGGAACGAAAGACGGCAAACCTGCGGCCATTGAATACGGGATTACAGGTGTACATGAAGCAACCATTACCGCTGCAACAGCAGCCGGAGTTGTTCTAAGACTCTACGAGGCCGCTCCCGAGCCCGGGGTCTATCATATCGAGCAGCTATTCACTCTCCACACCGGAGGGGAAGCCTTATCGCTGCTTCAGGCAGACGCTAACGGCAGCGGGCCCCCGTTCACTTACGCACTGGACGGGACGGCTTACTGGACCCGGTCAACCCGGCCTTAACATGCTTAAGCTGGGCTACAATGATGACGCTGATAATTACCAGCAGGAACCAGGAGCTGATCTTGCCGAAGCCGACCAGCTTCCAAGCCTCATGCTGGTCGGGATATTTCCAGGCCCCCAGGAAGGTGGCGATATTCTCGGCCAGCCAGATGAAGAATCCTACAATGGCAAAGGCCAGGATCAGCGGCATCCGGTACGTCTTGCCCTGCACCCGGTAGATAATCCAGGTCCGCCAGAACACAACCACTACCAGTGCCGTCAGCCACCAGCGGAAGTCGGGAATGAAGTGGTGGGTGAAGAAGTTCAGGTAGATCGCTCCGCCCAGCAGTCCCGCAGCGGCAAGCCCCGGCCAGCCGGTCATGTCCATCTTCAGTCTGCGCCAGATCTGGCACATATAGCTTGCCACGCTTGCGTACATGAATCCGCTGTACAGCGGAACGCCCAGCAGCTTCGTATACCCGGGTTCAGGGTAGGCCCATGAGCCCATTCTTATTTTATAAATCTCAAGCACCAGGCCGATCACATGAAACACACAGATGACCTTAATCTCATCGAGAGTCTCAAGCCCGCTCCGGTACATCAGGTACTGCGCAGTAAGCAGGATCAGCAGAATCAGGTCATAGCGGTGGATGAACGGCAGTTCGATGGTGCGGGTCAGCGTTAACGTTCCAAAGATCGCCACAGGAAAAATGCAGCTCATCGCCTGATGATACCCGAAGTGCAGCAGCCGTGTAAGGGATGTCAACATGCTTCTCCTCCTGCTCCCGGCCCCCATTATTCAACAGAATCCGGTGTGTATTCCAAGATATCTCCCGGCTGGCAATCCAGCGCCCGGCAAATCGCCTCCAGCGTTGAGAAGCGGATCGCCTTCGCCTTGCCGTTCTTGAGGATGGACAGGTTCGCCATCGTGATTCCCACCCGCTCCGTAAGCTCGGTCACGCTCATTTTCCGTTTCGCCAGCATCACATCAATATTAATTATTATCGCCATGGTCATCACCTCAGACTGTCAGATCATTCTCAGATTTCAAATCAATAGCATCCTTCAAAAGCTTCTGGAGTACAGCCGCGAATACGGCGATTACCATCGAGGCAAAAATAAAAATCATTCCAATGACGATAATCCCCGGGGCATCATCCTTCTCTGCCATAAGATAGAACAGCGGCATACCCAGAGCGAACATTCCGCTGATGGCGACTGCACAGTGCTTGATATTCTTCAGCACCCGCACAGAAGCATCCGAGAAGGCCATATTCTGGTCAATGTACCCTAACAGCTTGAAGGTCTGATAGAGCGCAATGTAAAAAGGTACAGCCGCCCCATATAAATCAATCATGACCAGCACCTTCAGATAAGCCTGCCCGGGATACAGCTCAGCGGCAAAGCCGGCGATTGCCGGGACCACAAAGATGCACAAGGCCAGCGCACCCAGAGCCAGCAGAAGGATCACGGCCTTCAAAAAAGTGGTTGAAGCTGGTTTACGTGTCATCAAGAAAAGCACCTCACTCATTAATGGTGAGTTCAATTTAACATAATATTTATCGTTAATCAATATATTTAGATTGAATAATAATATTTAATTGTTGTTTAGGGACTGGCGGCATAGCTCAATGAACTGCTGAAGCGCCGCCGGAAGGGTCTCGTTCCTGCGCGTGCAGACTGCAATCTTGTTGCTTAGCTGAATCCCTTCCACATATACGCGGGACAGCTGCTTCCACTCCACATATTCCCGCACGGCGAGCGAGGAGATAAAGATTGAATAATAATATTTAATTGTTGTTTAGGGACTGGCGGCATAGCTCAATGAACTGCTGAAGCGCCGCCGGAAGGGTCTCGTTCCTGCGCGTGCAGACTGCAATCTTGTTGCTTAGCTGAATCCCTTCCACATATACGCGGGACAGCTGCTTCCACTCCACATATTCCCGCACGGCGAGCGAGGAGATAAAGTTCGCCCCATACCCTGCCATGACCGAACGGATGGCTTCGCCCAGCCCGCTGAACTGCAGGGTGACCTGCGGCGGCTTCAGGCCATAGGTCGTACATAACGCGACCAGACGCTCCCGTGTGGAGCTTCCTTCTTCGCGCATGATGAACGGCTCCCGCATCATCTCCGTCAGGGACACCGTACGGCCCGCGTAAGGATGGGAAGGAGCAACCACGAACCACAGCTCATCCTCCAAAAGCTCCAGCCAGTCCACATCCTCCGGCTTCTCCTTGGCTCTGCCCCCATAGAAGGCAACGTCAGCTTCATGCCGTTGCAATTGCTCGAATGCCTGCTGGGAATTGGTGGTTGTTATCTCAATCTCGATCCCGGGATGCCCGGCCTTGAACCTGGCAGCCCAGCCGGGAATCAGGAAATTGGCCGGCAGATACGTAGCAGCGATCCGCAGCCTGCCCTTGCGCCCCTGGCGGTAATCCTCTACATATTCTTCAATCTGCGCTTCATAAGTGAACAAATTCCCCGCCTGCTTCGCCAGCTCCGTCCCGAAGGGAGTAAGCGAAATGCCCCGGCCGCTGGGATGGAACAACGGCAGGCCGAGGTCCTTCTCCAGCCTCTTAACCTGGCTGGTAACCGCCGGCTGGCTGATGTTGAGCCGGGCGGCCGCCTTCGTTACGCTTCCTGTCTCTGCCACATAATAAAACAGCCTCAGCGCATGTATATTCATAAATGTCCCTCCATTCATAATATAAATGTATGTAAACTACAAAAACATATATTAGTGTTATGGATCATTATATTTTATATTTAAAGCAGTTCCAATACAACTCATATACAAACGGAGGGATTCACATGGAAGAACAGAACAAATGGAGCAAGGTTGATGGGTATTTCAATGACAGGCTGCTGGCAGCAGATCCGGTGCTGGACGCCGTGCTGGATGCGAATGCAGGTGCCGGACTGCCGGCGATTGATGTCGCTCCGAATCAGGGGAAGCTGCTGTATCTGCTGGCCAGGATGAGCAGAGCCGCCCGTATCCTGGAGATCGGCACGCTTGGGGGCTATAGTACAATCTGGCTGGCCAGGGCATTGCCGGAGACTGGACGCCTGGTTTCCCTCGAATTCGAGCACGACCATGTTGTCGTGGCTGAGGATAACCTGAGAATGGCGGGACTGACAGACAAGACCGAAGTGATTGAAGGCCCGGCACTGGATTCGCTGGCGGCCCTGGAATCTCGGGGATATGAGCCTTTTGACTTCATCTTCATTGATGCCGACAAGCCGAACAATCCTCATTACCTGAAGTGGGCGCTCAAGCTGGCCCGCCCGGGAGCGGTGATTGTAGCCGATAACGTCGTACGGGATGGCGAGGTCATTCAGGCGGACAGTACAGATGACCGTGTCCAAGGCGTCCGTCAATTCATAGATCTGCTCGCTGCGGAGCCGCGGATAGAAGCCACTGCAATTCAGACGGTAGGCAGCAAGGGCTATGACGGATTCGTCCTTGGCATTGTCACCGCATGACAATAACCCGCAGGCAAGGATAGCAATGCTTATCCTGCTCTGCGGGTTATTTGTGGTTTCAGGTTTTTTTGCACAGGCATCCGCCTATCCCTTCGACAGGCCCTCAATCACCTTATCAATATTCCACTTCATCATCTTAAGGTACGTATCTCCGTCTTCCCCTTCTTTGGCCAATGAATCGGTGAAAATCTTGGAGTGGACCGGCACTCCGGTCTCGCGCGATATGGTCTCCATCGTCTTGGGATTCACACTCGTCTCCAGGAATAATGCTGGAATCTGCTTATCCTTGATGATGCCGATAATCCGGTTCATCTGCTCCGGCGTCCCCTGGCTGTCGGTATTGATCTCCCAGATGAAGGCGGACTCGAAGCCATAGGCCTTGGAGAAATATTTAAATGCTCCCTCACTGGTCACAAGGACCCGCTTCTCCTGCGGTATCTTGTTCACGGCTTCCTTGGCATATTGATCCAGCTCCGTCAGCTCTTTCACGTAGGCGGTCTGGTTATCGAGATAATACTGCTTGTTCTCCGGGTCCTGTTCGACTACACGGGCAGTGATCACATCCACATACTTGATCGCATTCTGCAGGTCCAGCCAGGCATGAGGGTCAACCTGGGATTCCTTCCCCTTCTCGGTTAGGTACATCGGTGTTACCTCTTCGGAGACGGCAAAGGCGGCCTCTGTCTTCTTCGTCACCTGGAGCAGATCCTGGAACCAGCCCTTCCCCGTCTCCAGATTCAAGCCGTTATAGAGAATAAGATCTGCACCCGAGACCTTGCCTGTATCTGCGGGCAGCGGGTCATACATATGCGGGTCTGTGCCGATGGGAACCATGCTGTAGACCTCCGCCTTGTCTCCGGTAATATTCCTGGTCATGTCCGCGATGATGGAATAGGTGGCCACGATCTGCAGCTTGCCGTTATCCGCCTCCCCTTTACTGGTATTGGAACAGGCAGCGAGTAGCAGAATTACCAGGGATACAGACAGCATTTTGACTAGTTTCATGCTTGCTTCAATCCTTTCCGCAGAAAATTATTCTTGGGCGATACGATGAATGAAATGCTGAACATGGTGACTCCTACCAGCACAATTGTGGCACTTGTCGGCAGATTGAAGCGGAAGCTCACATACACGCCGATGATGCCCGAGACCGCTCCGACCGCAGAGGCTAACAGGATCATGTGCAGCAAGGAATTGGACCACAGATACGAGGTGGCTGCCGGAATAACGAGCATGGCGATGACCAGCACAATCCCGACCTGGGACAAGGACGAGACGGTCACCACAGACAGCAGCATCATGAGCAGATAATGATAGAAACCCGTCTTAAGCCCGTAGGCCTTCGCCACCACCGGATCGAACGAGCTAATTAGCAGCTCTTTGTACAGCAGCGCTATGATTGCAATAACAACCAGCATAATGATGAAGGATTGCAGCAGCTCGGATTGCGGAACGGCCAGGATATTGCCGAACAGAATATGAGTGAGATCCAGCCCGCTCCGGGCAAAGGTAATCAGGACAATACCAAGGGCAAAGAAGGAGCTGAGAATGATGCCGATGGAGGTATCGCTCTTAATATTGCTGCGGCTGGTAATAAACTGAATAAGAATGGCTGCTAACAGGCCGAACAATGAAGCTCCCAGCAGAATGTTGATCCCGAGGATATAAGATAAGGCCACACCCGGAAGTACAGCGTGAGACAAGGCATCTCCCATCAGCGACATCTTGCGCAGCACAATGAAGCTTCCAAGCGCCCCCGAGACGATCCCGAGGATGATGGCAGATAATCCGGCGTTAATCGCATAGACCGGGATGTTCAGCAGATCTGAAATCGCATCAATCATGACCGGCACCTCCTGCGCCCTGAATCATTACATTGCCCAAGGAATTACCATACGCTTTGCGGATATTCTCCGTAGTGAACGTATCCTGCACATCTCCGAAGGCGATCAGCTGTTTGTTGAGCAGAATGATTTTGTCGAAATATTCTTCGACCTCATGCAGATCATGGTGCACCACCAGGATGGTCTTCCCTTCCCCGCGGAGCTGCTTGAACAGGTTAACGATGATTCTCTCACTGACCATATCAATGCCGACGAACGGCTCATCCAGGAAAAATACGCTGGCCTCCTGCGCAAGCGCCCGGGCAATAAATACGCGCTGAAGCTGCCCGCCGGACAAATTACTGATCTGCTTACCGGCAAGATCACTGATCTCGACCATCGCCATGCAGCGCTCCGCAACCGCTCTCTCCTTCTTGCCCGGCCGCCGGAACAGCTTCAGGTTAGGATAGGTTCCCGTCAGCACCGTATCCTTGACCGTAATAGGAAAAGTCAGGTCAATGTCGTTCTTCTGCGGCACGTAGGCGATCTTGCGTCTGTAGTGGGAGATGTCCTTCCCGTCGGCCTTAACCGTTCCGCTTCTCTTCTTAATCACATCCAGCAGCGCCTTAATGAAGGTGGATTTCCCGGCTCCATTGGGTCCGATAATGCCTACAGAGTGCCCGAAGGGAATATCCAGGGTTACTCCCTCCAGCGCTGAATTGCCGAAATAATCAACGTTTAATCCCTTAATCTGAATCATATTTAACCACCCGTTTCTCGTCAGGCTTATTTATGCGCCTAATGTTTCTCTTCTACATATATGTTTCCCGTGGGAAACTTTTATTCTTGTTACTAATATATTTGAGCATAGGCAAATTGTCAACGGTATTTCAAATTTTAATGGAGCATAACTTGAAATGTGAATGAATTTCCGTTATAGTGTGAATCAGTTCACACTTCAATTAAAGGAGGAAGCTATGCCCAAAAATACTTTCTTTCGTTTAGATGAAGCCAGGCGCGAGGAGATATCTAATAGTGCTATGCAGCTTTTTGTTGATCATCTTTACGAGGATATCACGATGAAGATGGTTCTGGATCGTTTGTCCATGCACCCCGGAACCTTTTACCGGTATTTTGAAGACAAAGATGACCTGTATTGTCAGTTAATACGTAATTTGACCCGGAAAAGAGCTGCGTATTTTAAGAACCATACGGAAGATTCTCTTTTTCCGTTTTTCCTTTCGGGCTTATTTGGTAACGTGAATAGCACCCTGACCGAGCCGCTGAATGAGCTGGAAATCAGACTCACTGAAACTTTTTTAACCATTCCCGAGAACATTTTGCTTAAAGTATATCTGGAGGTGCTGAAGGGCGAGTCGTTCCCCTTAATCAAGGACATGTTACGCCGGATGAGGGTTGACGGATACCTCCGGCCTGATATTGACGACGACCTGATTGCTTTTATGTTCGAGTCGATGCAGTTTAATTTAGTTATGTTTCATAGGGAATTCGCCATTAAGGACGCTGCGCTGCAACATAAGATTAACAAGTACTTTGCTGACTTCATGGGTCATGGGCTGCTTGAAGATCAACAATATGCTGAAATGCTCAGCAAGCTCAAGCCAGCCAAGGAGTAGAAATCATTCACTGGAGGGAACAAGCACATGAGAACTTATGACGTTTTTCCAGAACCTGTAGGCGAATATACTGTCGGCCGGACTCAGATGGATTTGGAGTACACGGCATCCGATCACTCCACAAGAGAACTGACGGCGTTCGTATACTATCCTGCTGACAGCAGCGAAGGTAAGACTACCTCAGCGTACATGTTTCCAGAAGTCTACGGGCTGCTTAAGGATCAGCCGCTTGTCACTGAGGATATTTTCACTATAGACTTCAAGACCCGGTGTTACGACAACCTTGCTCTCTCGGGGAAGGACAAGCGCTATCCAGTGTTATTCTATGTGTGCGGCGGGGGCGGTTCTCCGGAATGGGGTACAGTGCTGTGTACAGATTTGGCAAGCAAGGGATATGTCGTGGTAAGCATCGGCCATCCGAATAGCACGATGTATAAGCGTAAAGACGGGTGCCTCTTTAATGTATCCAAGGAGTTTTCGGATGTCCTTATAGAGTTCTCTCAAGATCCGGACATGCTGGCGTTGGCGGGTAAGATGGAGATGCGTCCTGACGACGAGACGGCCATTGCCATGTGCCGTAACGTACTTGCGCTGCCGGTACTTGCCAAGTTAACAGAGTATAGTGAATTACAGGCAGAAGATGTACGGTATGTCGCAGATTATCTCTACCAACTGGACTCTGGAGAGATTAATTCTATCTTCAAGGACAGATTGCTGCTTGACATTGGCATGGGCATCGCCGGACATTCTTATGGAGGGCTTACGACGGCGATGGTATGCCGGGACGACGAGCGGTTCGCCTGCGGGGTTGGCTTGGATAGCGGGGCCTTCGGCCTTCAGGACAGCGACCTTAAGACCCCCTTCCTGCTGCTGTATAATGAACCTAACTATAATATGAATGCGATCATTGGCGCTAACAATAGCAGGGAGACCTATTATTTCTCCATTGACCGTGTAGGGCATTTAGATTACTGCGACATCGTGTTTACCAGCGTGAACGAGAAGCTCCGAGGCGAACGGGATGCTATGGAGATGCGAAATCTTATTACAGACTATACGGCGAACTTTTGTGATCATTATATCCTGCAGAAGGCTGCAAGTGTGGAAGGTTTGACTTACGATGGCGTGGACCTAATCAGGAAGACGCAGAGCAAGTGACATAACCTCAGAAAAAAGCAGTGATTCCCGTTATTGGAGAATCGCTGCTTTCTGTTTTTGGTCCATTGCTGCTTCGGCGCACGGCCAATAGGTAGCCGATGGTTGTGTGGTAACTCCATTTTTCTAAAGGACGGTTTCTTTTTGTGATTTTAGAAAGATTTGAAGAACCTTTTCCCGCTTAAACAGCGGAGAGGACGGAACGACCCGCGGAAAAGCGACAGCGGTCGCCTTGGTCTCCGGATTTTCACCGCTAAGGGGAATGAAAAAAATCTGGAGACCACAGCGATTGGAACAACGGTCCGTTCGCGCAGCGTTCACCGAGGCGCTCACGGTGATCCTACTTAAAACCCAAGCCATTTCATGGTTTTTGGGACAGCCCCTTCGCATCATAGGATATGACGATCAGATGTTTGTTTAGGCAATGTGATGAAGATGAAGAAGCCGATCAGAAACAGCGGGATAATCGCTAAAATACTAAAGCGGGCATCGCCCGTTAGCGTCGTAGTCAATGACATCAGCGCCGGGCCGAGAATGGCCGCGAACTTGCCGAAGATATTGTAGAAGCCGAAGAATTCATTCGAATTCTCCTTCGGAATGATTTTGGCGAAATAGGACCGGCTGAGCGCCTGGATGCCGCCCTGTGCCGAGCCGATCAGCGCACCGAGAATGAAGATATGCCACACCGAGGTGATGAAGAAGGCGGCAATACAGGAAATGATATAAGTAAATATCCCGAAGATAATCAGCTTGCGGGCAGAGTGGGTTTTGGCCAGATTACCGTAGAGAATCGCACACGGAAAGGCAATGATCTGGATGATAAGCAGAATGCCCAGCAGGGTGAAGGTGTCCAGGGAATCCCCGCCCAGCACCGAGGTCGCGTACGGCACCACCATTTTGATAATGGTATCTACCCCGTCAATATAGAAGAAATAAGCAGCCAGGAAAATGAAGACGATTCTGTGCTGGCGGATATTCCTGAAGGTGGCGGCCAACCGCTTGAAGCTCTGGGCTACAGGCTTCGGTTCAGGCTCGATATAATATCTCTGCTTCACATCCCGGATCATCGGTACCGTGAGCAGCCCCCACCAGAGCGCCGTAAGGATGAATCCGATCTGGTAGCCGATAGCCTTGTCCATCCCCAGCATGAAGATCAGCAGCAGGCTGATGCCGAACGGAATACAGCTGAAGATATAACCGAAGGCGAACCCTCTGGTCGATACCTTATCCATCCGCTCATCCTCTGTAATATCGACCAGGAAGGAATCATAGAAGATATTGGCCCCGGCGAACCCAATCGCTGACAGAATGTAAAAAGCAATCAGCAGCTGCCATTGCCCGCTGTCCGGGGATACGAAGGCCAGCGAGGCGGTAGCAAGTATGCCAACCGCAGCGAAGAAGATGAAGAAGCGCTTCTTCCGGTCCTTGTAATCGGCAATTGTCCCCAAGATCGGACTGAGGACGGCGACCAGAATACTGGCGATGGAATTGAAATAGCCCAAATCCATACTGCTGCCCACAGTCGTGAACATGCCGAAGATAATGGGCAAAAGCGCCGTAGTCACCGCCATTGAGTAGGCAGAATTACCGCAGTCATACAGAATCCATGATTTCTCCTCTTTACTCAGCTTCATCTAATCTTCTCCTCCAATAACCGATTGGTTCAGTTATATCACGCGAACATATGAAGCATGTTAAGGGGGCGTAAAATCGCAGAATTCCGTTCATAGGGATGTACATGGTCATTATAACCTGAATTGCCAAAGGATAGGTCGAAAAAAGTTGCACCTTTTGCAGCTTAGGAATCATTGATAGCAGGCGTTCAGATGGATTGTTGCATAATATGCAGGAATAATTCGGCTAAGCCATCTTGAAAAAGGTACAATCCTGCAAATCATACAACAATTCCGAATTTGTTGCGATAGGAGAAGGGGATTGTTGTATTATGTGCAGGATTCTATGCCGGTACAATACCTGAGCCGCACGCAGAAATGGCGCCTGTCCCGGAAGGTCCGGGAAGGCGCCATGCTTTTGATATCAGAAACCTTGCAGCTCTCACGCCGCCTTCCGTTTATAGATGCGCATCGCAAACAGATAGGCCACTATCATGATCCCCAGGCACCAGGCCAGGGCAGTCCAGATATCACTCCCGGCGGGCTGGCCCGCCAGCAGGGAGCGGACGGCTTCCACTATTGAAGTTACCGGCTGGTTCTCGGCAAACATGCGGACAGCACGCGGCATCGTTTCAGTCGGCACAAACGCAGAGCTGATGAAGGGAAGAAAGATCAGCGGGTAGGAGAAGGCCCCTGCGCCGTCTACCGATTTGGCAGACAGGCCGGCAATCACCGCGATCCAGGTCAGGGCCAGGGTGAACAGCGCCAGGATACCGGCCACGGCAAGCCATGCCAATACTCCAGCCGGAGAGCGGAAGCCCATAAGGAGTCCAACAAGGATGATGACGGCAACCGAAATCGCATTGGACAGAAGTGAGGTCAGCACATGCCCCCATAGCGCCGCCGAACGGGCAATCGGCATCGAGTGGAACCGTTCGAAGATGCCGCTCTGCATATCCACGAACAGCCGGTAAGCTGTATAGGAGATCCCGCTCGCAATGGCGATCAGCAGGATGCCGGGCAGCAGGTAATTCACATAGTTATCGGTACCGGTCTGAATGGCTCCGCCGAGCACATACACGAACAGGAGCAGCATGGCGATCGGAGTGATGGTGACTGTGATGATGGTATCCAGGCTGCGGATAATGTGGCGCATGGATCGTCCTAGCATGACGCCCATATCACTGATGAAGTGTTTCGCTGTCATTTCCATTTACTTTCCCTCCCTTTTAGCGGTGATGGCCAGGAATATCTCTTCTAATGAGGGCTGCTTCTCCACATACTCCACCTTGTCAGGCGGAAACAGCTTCTTCAGCTCGGAGAGGGTGCCGTGCGCGATAATCCGGCCTTCATGCAGGATAGCGATTTGGTTGGCAAGCTGTTCAGCTTCCTCCAGATACTGCGTGGTCAGGAATACCGTGGTGCCATGGGCAGCAAGCGCCTTGACGGTCTTCCACACCTCGCCCCGCCCTTCAGGGTCAAGGCCGGTCGTCGGTTCGTCGAGGAAGATAAGCTTAGGGTTCCCTACAAGGCTCATAGCAATATCGAGCCTCCGGCGCATCCCGCCTGAATAAGTTGCTACCTTGCGGCTTCCGGCCTCGGTCAGGCCGAATCGCCTTAATAATTCATCTGCGGCCTGAACCGGCTGGTCCAGGTGACGGAGTCTGGCGATCATGATCAGGTTCTCCCGCCCGGTCAATATCTCATCCACAGCAGCGAACTGTCCGGTCAGGCTGATCGACTGGCGTACATGGCCGGGCTGGGACGCGACATCCACTCCGTTTACAATAGCGGTACCTTCCTCCAGCTTAAGCAGCGTGGCGAGTGTTCTTACAATCGTCGTCTTGCCCGCGCCGTTTGCGCCGAGCAGAGCGAAGATATCACCCTGCTTGACTTCAAAATCAACGCCCTTTAGCACGGCTGTATTCTTGTAGGACTTTCGCAGACCCTTCACTTCAATGGCATTTCCCATCGTGCTACCCCCTTTCACTTGGTTTTATCCATAGCCTTTTTCATTGCCTTAGCCACTTCTTTGTCCACAGGCTCCTGATAGAGATCAGCGTAGGTTTTGGAATCTTTGATGAGATCGTCGCAGAAAGCGGCTACGTCACGGCCTGTGACTTCAAGCACTCCTTTTCCCAGGGCAGCGCCCTCTTCAAACAGCTCCACAATTCCGGAGAGCAGCTCCGTCCCCTCTGTGAGCTCCACCGGACCAACCTTGAAAAGATACTTTTGTAGCTCTTTGTAGACAATCTGGTAATCCTGCGGGAGTGCTTTGACCCGCGCAACATGCGCCCGCCACTCTTTTCTGCCCTCAATAATGTCCTGTATTCTCATGGTCTCCTCCTCCTATTTCCCTAATTTTCTGGCGATGGTATCGTTCAGCTCCCGGCGCCACTTGTCGCGGTAAGTCTTGGCCCCTTCTTCGCCGGCCAGTGCGGAGCAGAAGCCTTTGATATCATCACCCAGCACTTCCCTTGCACTCTGGCCGTCTGCCGCCGTTTCTTCCAGCAGGCCAAGCACCCCGTCAAGAATGGGCATCAGGTTACGGCCGGTGAGATCGGAGTGCGGCCAGAGCGCGTCTTTAATTTGTTTCCAGGCGGCCTGATAATCAGCCGGGAGCTTGGAGACCCGCAGCTCGAAGCTTTTGAATTCTTTGGTTATGTCGCTGCCGGTGATTTTTTCCCAAAAGTTCATTGTTTTCTCTCCTTTAACTCGTTCATTTTGGAGGATACGAACTCCCACTTGCCCCAGAACTTCTGCAGCTCCTCACGCCCCGCATCATTAAGCGCAAAGAACTTGCGCGGCGGGCCCATATCGGAGGGTTTCTTAGAGGTATCTACCAGCTTGCTCTTCTCAAGCCGGATCAGAATGGTGTACACCGTTCCCTCTACCACATCACTGAAGCCGAGGGCATTCAGCTGCCTTGTAATTTCGTAACCGTAGGTTTCCCGGCGGCTTATTATTTCAAGGACACAGCCTTCAAGCACGCCCTTCAGCATTTCCGTCAGATTATCCAGCACAATTCCTCCTCACTACTCTGTATGACTGGTATTCAGTATTACTTACTACCACTACATTGTAACACGTAGTAGTGTATTGTCAAGGGGGGCGCCGGATTAATGTTCTTCCCGGTACGCCCCTGGTGTGCTGCCTGTATATTTCTTGAATACTTTATTGAAGTAATGCTTATTCTCATACCCGACCCGGCGCCCGATCTCGCCCACTGGCAGATCACGGTGGGCACTAAGCAGCTTTTGCGCCTCTTTGATCCGGGTGGCATTCAGATAATTCACAAAGGTATCGCCGGTCACCTTCTTGAAGAGGTTGCTGATGTAGTTGGGATGAAGCTTCATCAGGTCGGCCAGATGATCGAGGGAAAGATCGTTCATATAATTCATCCGGGTATAGGCAAGAATCCGCTTGGCATGGGGAGGACAGTCCGTGCTGTCCATGGAAGGAAGATCCCGGTTCACTTGACTCAGCAGACGGGACACCTCCTCCTTGTCCACCGGCTTCAGCAGGTAGTCTACCACACCGTAACGGAGCGCCCGGCGGGCGTATTCGAAATCATCATATCCCGTAAGAATAATGAAGCGCTCACATAAACCGTTCTCCTTGGCCTCCTCCATCATTTCAAACCCGTTTTTCTCCGGCATATGCAGATCGGTGACCGTTACATCCGGCATATATTCCTTCATGATCCCAAGAGCCTCGAAGGCATCGCCGGCCTCCCGGATTTCGCTTCCGACCGGCGCGGCTGCGCCAATCACCTTGACCAGCCCTCCAAGGATGATCGGCTCATCGTCTACTATTAAGATTCGCATGATCGCTTGCCGCCCCTTTCTCTATGATAATGGTCAAGCAGGTCCCCTTGCCTTCCTCACTCTCCAGAACCAGCCTTGAAGCCCCGCCATAGAACGATTTAATCCGCTCGCTGACATTATACAGCCCCACGCCTCCTTCCTCCTCTTCCTGAGGCTTGACCTCATCTCCCCGGGATAACCGGTCATGGATCTGCTGCAGCCGGTCTTCAGGAATCCCTATGCCGCTGTCCGATACACTGATCCTGATCTCGTCCTCCGTCTCGGCAGCCTGAATCCGGATATGGACAGGCCGGAGTGTCACGGAGGCTCCGTGGATGATGCTATTCTCGACCAGCGGCTGAAGGATGAACCTTGGACAGCTCATCTGCTCGGCAGCCACAGCGATATCGACCTCATAGGTCAGTCTCTTTTGCAGCCGCATTTTATGAATATTGAGGTAGAAGACCACCGTCTCGATCTCTTGGGAGAGGACCGTATGATCCTCTTGGGCGGACAGGCTGTACCGCATCAGCTTGCCGAACCAGTACGAGATTTCAGCCACTTCCTTGTCATTGTTGGATTCCGCCAGCATCCGGATGGTCTCCAGCGTATTATAGAGGAAATGCGGTTTGATCTGGGCCTGAAGGACTTTGTAGGCGGCTTCCTTATTGCGCAGCTCCGCCCGGTGGACATTGTTGATCAGCTCATCCATACGCAGGAGCATGGAATTATACGTTTCAGTCAGGAAACTGATCTCATCCTTACGGCCCGGCTTATCTTCCTTGCTGATGGACTGCTTCAGGTTATCATCATTCAAGTTACGCATATGCCGGGCCAGCCGGAGTACGCGCTTGGTAATCGTCGAGGCCAGGGTGTAATACGCAAAAGACAATAACGCCAGCAGAACGGCGAAGGTGGTAATCATCACGATCTCCTGGCTTCGGATCGAACGGAATACCTCAGATACCTTGCCGATCACGGCAACCCGGACACCCAGCTCCTGAATGAACAGCTGGTTGACGATAACCTCACGGTTGATGAAATACGTCTGCGACTCTCCCGATACCATTCTTGCCCAGGTTGAAGGAGCCACCGCCGAGAGGATGCCTTCCCTCTCCGGCAGCTCCCCCTCCGGCGGCAGAAGCAGCGCGGTCCAATCCCCTCCGCCCGTCGCCCGGTAGAATTTGCGGATCAGCTCACTGCCGACCCGCAGCTCCAGCAGTCCGACGATCTCGGTGAAGTCATGATTATATATATTTTGATAGAACACCAGCGGAGGAGCTTCCAGCTTGGAGTCGGGGAGTATCCATTTGCCCTGTCCCGGCCGCAGCATACGGGTAGCCTCCGCACCCTGTTCATCCAGCGCCGATAGTTCGAGCAGCCGGTCAGTAATGGGCAGCACGCCCTGCTTGGTGATATAGATTCTGAACGTGTCGATCTCCGGACTGATATTAAGCGATTGCAGAATCACCGGATTGATATAACGGTTATAGGCATATATGCTCTCTGAGTCTGTCTCATAGCTGCCGTCCAGATAGTCAGTGACATACGGGTTGTACTGGAGCATCCGCTGGGTGGAATCGATCCGGGCCAGATCCGCCTTCATATTGGAATAGGCCTGCTCCAGTATCTTCTGACGGCTCTCCACAAACTGTCTGCTTACACTATCATAGAGCTTGCTGTAATAATAATAGCCGAAGGTAACGACCGGTATAAAAATCAGCAGGATATATCCTAATATCATTTTGCGTACAATGCTCACGGCAGCCTGTCCCCCCGGTGCCCGATTTCTTTTTTTCTTATCCTACCATGAATGTGTAAAACCCGGTAGAGACAGGTCTCTACCGGTAGGAAGCCGCTTACTTGAATAAGTCCTTTTTCTTCTGATACGTAGCATTTGCCCAATCCGTCAGCTTTTGCAGGCCTATATTCTCTGCATTCTTCAGCATATTCTCATAGGCTGCCACTGCCGCCTCCTCCGATTCTGCCAGATAGATCTTGACCTTCTCATTCTTGACCATCTCGTCAATCTTCGTCTTGATGGTCTTCTCCTGTGAATCCGGCTGGGTCTGGATCAGGCCGATCTCCGGCTTATAGACTCTGACGGACTTCAGATCCATCAAAGCCTGCGTCTTCTGCAGCTCAGGAACGTATGACAACATGCCTTCGGTCACCCCGTCATTGTAGAGGTACCACCATTTAATTCCGTTACTGTTAATGAAATCGGCATCGGACGGATTATATTTGAAGTCGGGGTGACCCTCTTCATTCCAGGTCCAGTGTACCCCTTCGACTCCGAACATCGTCAGCTTCTTGCCCTCGTCGCTGGCCAGATACTGGATGAATTTGATGGAGGCCTCCGGGTCCTTATTCTTCTTGGTGATGAAGGTTCCGGAGAAGCCGAGTCCGGAGCTGACTACCTTGGCATCCTTCGACAATACGCTTGGGAGCATCTTGAAGGAGAAGTTCCCCTGATTGCTCTTGATCTTGATGTTATCGGTATCTGCGGTAGATACGGTATGGCTATGGGCGAAGGCTTTGCCGCCCGTAGCATATTGATCATCAATCTGGTCGTTGGCCAGTGCGAAATTCTCAGCCAGGATATAGCCATTACGGTACAGGCTATTCATGAACTTGAAGAAGTCCAGCATCTTGGGCTGTCTGATCGCATATTCTACCTTGCCGTCCTTCTCATACCAGCCGTCGAGCAGGGTCTCCGTACCGAACTGGGCCAGGAAATACTGTTCGATCCAGTCCTTGTCCATGATCAGCGGGACCATCTCGGGATATTTCTCCTTGACCATGCCCAGCACCTTGACGAAATCATCCAGGGTCTTGATCGGCGGATTCCCCAGTTCCTTCAGAATATCCTCCCGTACCGCGATGCCCGGGTTGCCGTCGCTGCCTAACGAATATTTACTATTCTTCATCTCCTCCTGGGTCGCAAAGGAATTCCGCACGGTATAGAACTTGCCGTCATCCATGGTATGGATGGCGATCCGGGTCTTGTCAATCTTGAAGTCCGGCGCATATTTCTCAATCAGCTCATTCCAGGAATAGGACAGCTTCGAGTCGGATAACCGGTCTATATTGGAAGAGGTGAACACCAGGTCCGGCAGGTCACCGGAGGCAATCATCAGCGGAAGCTGCTTATCATCGGTAGCGACCGTAACCTTGAGCTTCACTCCCGTCTTCTCGGTAATCATGTCGGCGACCGGGCCCTTCCATTCCGTAACCGGGTACCACGACGCATCAATGAACAGGCTTAATTCCTTTACTTCCGCAGGTTTGGCCGGAGAATTCCCGCCTGCTGCGGCGTCCGGACTGGCGGACGGAGTGACCTGGGCGGCATTTCCTCCGCTGCCGCAGGCGGATAATACGGCAATTGAGAGTGCGGCTGCAACCATTTTGAAGCTTCTGCTTTTGTTCAAGCTAATCCCTCCATGATTGTATTAATAATGGTCTAACCTTTTACCGACCCCAGCATGATGCCATGTACGAAATACTTCTGCAGGAACGGGTACACACAGATAATGGGAACAATGGACACCACCATTGAAGTGACCTGTAAGGAGAAGCTGGTGACACCCGCCGAGACACTATTGGCTACCGCCAGCGAATCCATCGGAGAGTTGCTCTTGTTGATGACCTCCATCATGCGGAAGGCCAGCGTACGCAGCTCCTCGGACTGGACGAAATAAGCCGAATCCAGCCAGGAATTCCATTGCCCGACCCCCATGAACAAGGCCATGGTCGCCAGCACCGGCGTTGAGACCGGCAGGATGATGCGGAAGAATATCGTAAGCTCACCGGCACCGTCTATATGCGCAGACTCTTTTAGCTCAGCAGGAATCTCGCGGAAGAACGAGATCGCAATGAGCAGGAAGAACGTACTGAGCATGGACGGGACAATGTACACCGCAAAGGAATTCAGCAAGCCTAGTGAACGCAGGACTACATAATAAGGGATCAGTCCGCCGGAGAAGTACATGGCGAATACGATCACTGTGAAATAGACCTTGCTGAATAACAGATCACGATGGGACAGGCCGTAAGCAACGATGCTGGTGAGCAGCAATCCGAGCAAGGTGCCGGAAACCGTCCGCAGTACGGAGACCAGGAACGCCTTCACCCACTTGGGATCATCCATGAACACCCGGTAATTCTCCAGGGTAAAGTTCCGCGGCCACAGATACACACCGCCCAGCAGCGAGTCCGAGCCTTTATTGAAGGAAGCAATTAACACATAATAGAACGGATACAGCATCGTGAGCATAATAATGAACAATACCACATAGATCACGCTGTCAAAAACAAAATCCTTCTGCCGCTGACTCTTCAGCACAGCCTTTCCTCCTCTCTCTAAAATAGACTCGAGCCTGACACGCGTTTGGCAATATAGTTACTGGAGAATATCAGCGCTACCGAAATCACCGATTGTATTAAATCTATTGCCGCTGCATAGGAAAACCGCCCGTCGCTTAACCCCACCCTGAATGCGTAGGTCTGGACAATCTCAGAGGTTGGATTATTGATACTGTTGCCGAGCAGGTAGGCCTGCTCGAAGTTGGAGCCCACCAGTCCGCCGCCGAGGATACTTCCGATGGTCAGTACCAGTACAACAACGATGGTTCCCTTCATCCCCGGCAGGGTGATGTAACGGATACGCGCCAGCCTTCCGGCACCGTCAATCTCAGCAGCCTCATAGAGGGAAGGACTGATCCCCGATATCGCCGCCAGAAAAATAATCGTCCACCAGCCCATCTCCTTCCACACCGCACTCCCTACCGCCAGCCCCCAAAAGTAATTCGGACTGGTCAGGAAGGCCAGCGGCTCATCCGTGAAGCCCATCGCCATCAGCGCCTTATTGACCACACCGACATCAGCGGACAGGAAGGCATAGGATACACCAACCACGACTACCCAGGAGATAAAATGCGGCAGATAGCTGATCGTCTGCACCAACCGCTTGAAGGCCATGTGCTTCACTTCATTCAGCATAATCGCCAGCAGAATCGGCGCCGGGAAGGCGAAGATGACCTTCAGCAGACTAAGGACCAGCGTGTTGCGGACCAGCTTGCCGAATTGATAGTCATGGACGAATTCATCGAAATACCTCAACCCGACCCAATCGCTGGTGAAGATCCCTTTGATCCCGCCGGAGATGCTGTAATCCTTGAAGGCCATCAGAATACCAAACATTGGCGTATACGCGAAGATCAGCAGATAGATCATGCCCAGCCCGACGAACAAATGCAGGATCTTCTGTTTTTTGAAACGCTTCCATAAAGATGACTGCCGGCTTCCGCCGGTTCCGGGACTCCTAACCTGTGTTTGCAATTCCATATTCGCTCCTCCCTCGTACCTTCAGTTTACCTTCAAGCCCGGGGACGGCGTAAGCCAACATTCTTAAGAAAGCGTTGTCATTTTTACATGCGGTTACGGAAAAGGTACGGTTGTCGATTTGAATTGCGGTACCTGTTCAAGCGATCTATCTTTATTCCTCAGATTGCTATACCCTAGTAGTATCATACTGTTAAAGGATACGGGTGCTGACTATGAACGCTAAAGAATACGGGCTCAGCGAGGGACCGCTGGTGAAGGGGAACGGGTATAAACCGCCCAATCTGCACAGATGGGGACCGGGTGTCCGTGATGTCTATGCCCTGCATTATATCGTAAGCGGCAGGGGGTATTTGAAGACAAACCAGGCGGTTTATCCTCTGGGGGCCGGAGACAGCTTCATCATTTTCCCGCATACGGAGGTGTATTATTATCCTGATCCGCAGGACCCGTGGGCGTATTGCTGGATTGAATGTGGCGGTGCGGAGGCCTTGCGGTTACTGGACATGATTCATATTTCACCGGATCACCCTGTTGCAGCGGCTGCTCCGCAGGACCTCAAGCCTCTGTTCGACAGAGTCGAGGCGAATGCACTGGAGCCGTATGAACGGGAGCGGTCGGATGCCGGACTTCGTCTGCTGCTAAGCTATTATATGGAGTATTATCCAAGCGGACAGGCTTCTCTCAAGAAGGACTATGTAGGTTCAGCCAAGGCATATGTGGAGAGGAACTATTGGAAATCTGGCTTGTCGGTTCTGGATGTTGTAGATGATGTCAAAATCGAGCGCAGCTACTTGTTCCGGCTGTTCAAGAAAGAGACGGGCACCTCCATCTCAGGCTATCTCACCGCCTTTCGGATTCGGCGGGCCTGCGAGCTGCTGGTCGAGTCCCGGTTATCTGTGAAATCCTTGGCTTATTCGGTCGGCTACCACGACCCGCTGTATTTCTCTAAGATCTTCAAGAAGGTTACTTCTTACACGCCGTCACAGTACAGGAAGGTGTATAGGGAGGGAAATGTACCCCTTCCTCCGGCGGATGGGGGTGGGGGGCGAGATTGACGGATGCCTTGGTGGGCGCGGGGATAACTTACCTGTGCGGGTGCGCGATGTTGGTGCGGGTGCTCAATTTTTCGCATACATTTGGCCCACACGCCTCCGCACTGCCCACCTCACAAAAAAAGGCTGCTCCCGGCGCGCCTTACCGCGCATGGGGAGCAGCCTTGTTCACGCATCAGAAACAGCCTTGTTCACGCATCAGAAACAGCCTTGTTCACACTTTGGCAGCAGCCCTTATGCTGGAGGCCTGCTTCAGCTTACTCAGCCGGAACGGGTTCCAGCACTGGCTGGAGATCCAGTTGAAGCTGTGGCTCGGCCACACTGTCCGGCTGGATCACACTATCCGTGATATCCTGACTGGCGGTGGTTTCCATAAGGGCTGAAGAGCCGCCCAGGTATTGCTTCAGCCATCTCAATGCAGGGCGCTCTGTGCCGTTGGAATTCACCAGATGGGTGTTCGCTGCCCAGGTCTGATTCTGGATGTAACCCCAGAGGGTTACGCCTTTGACCGAAGGATGGTTCCAGAGAACAGGGAATTTTGCTTGGTATCTGGCAAGCTGTGTGTTGTCGTCACCGGTGATGTCCAGCTCAGAGACATAGATTGGCAGACCAGTCGCCGCCAGCTTGTTCAGCACCGTATTCATAGTGTTCACACTGACATTATCCATATTGAAGTGATGGCACTGAATGCCGATCCCGTCGATCAGTCCTCTGGACTTCAGGTGATTGATAATGGTCACATACTTATCCGTCAAGCTGGGGTCACCGATAATGCCATATTCATTGATGAGCAGCTTGGAATTCGGGAACGCTGCTCGTGCTTGCTGGAAGGACCAGATGACCCAATCCCAGCCGGTGCTTCCGTCACCGCCGATGGCATTGCGGTACGAAGGCTTGGCATGCAGCGGTTCATTGACGACATCCACGAAGGCTGATTTTGCGGAATAACGCTGGCCTGCCTGAGTAATGAATGAGCTGATCTCCGCCTTCTGCTCCGCTGCCGATAAGCCGGCAACCCAGTTAGGCTCCTGGCTTCCCCACACTAGGGTATGGAACTTGAACGGGATGTTCTTGCTAATCGCATAGTTATAGATCATATCCGCATTGCCCCAGTTCATCTGGTTGCGGTTGCCTTCAATCGATCCCCATTTGGTGCCGTTCTCAGGGGTGACCTGATTCCAATAGGTGGTGAAGTTGCCGGGAGCACTGCCTGCAATGATATTCCCCAGGAACTTCGATCCATTGGTAATTGCTGCGCTGGCATTGCCTGCCATGACAGAGGTGAGCAGGACACTGGCTAAAGCCAGCCCGCCTACAAGCTTTTTGATGCTGTTCTTCAATTGAATACATCTCCTTTGGATTATTAGATTCAAATGCAGCTATTCCAGACGTAAATAATCAAAATCCGCATAACCGCCCGCAGCCTTCGTTGCATAATTGAACAGTGCAAACCGGTAACCCATGAAGTGAGGCAGCGTATAAGACATCTGCAGCGTATTGCCTGCCGCCGTCCAGCTGCTGCCGTCAAGGCTGTAGTAGAAATAAGCTTTATCGGTCTGGTTGGTGAAATCACAGACCACCTTCAGATAGACTCTGTTCTGGCTGAGCGGCACATTTGCCACTTCCGTCATGGACCCGGACCCGGCATTGACCATCACAATGGACTTGGAATTGCCGGATTTTTTGACGCCGACGAAGCCGTATTTGGCCTGGAATGCAGCGAGACCGGCGTAATCCCCGTCCTTCATCCCGCCCGTCTCCAGGGCTGTCACGCCTGTGCTCTTCGGTCCGAACGTCCGCTGGGTCAGCGTGTTCCGGGCATCCAGAATACTTGTGCTTACCTTACCGGTGGTCAGCCGCATGAAGCCGGGACGCTGGGCCAGGGACCACTTGGTGTTGTCGGGATTGTGGTTCCACTGCCATACCTTGGCCAGCCCCCCTCCTGACGAAGCTGTGCCTGCGAACGACACATCGTCCACATAAAAGTTCATCAGGTCGTTGGCGGCATCCGGCGCAGCATTGTAAGGGGTTTCAACAAAAATGAAGCTCTGGGACAGATCGGCACCGGCAGGAAGTGTATAGGTTCCCTGAATGGTGCCCCACTCTCCCCGGGTCAGGGTGGCAGACCCCAGAATCGTAATACCGGTATAGCTTGGCCCGTTCTGGATATCCAGGTTAAAGGACTTGGTAGCCGGGCCTGTGGTGTATTTAACCTTGGCCAAGAACGTATAGACTGTGCCTGCGCTCACCTTCCCGGTGAGATCCTGCTTCAGTCCTGCACCCGTCTGCTGTCTTCCGCTGACCAGCACGCTGCTCGAACCGCTATAACGTTCCGCAGAAGTAACGGCCACCGCTGCCGTATTATTATTCATCCACGGGCTGATGCCTGCCTCTTCAAAACCGCCGTTCACAATAAGCTCCGCAGAAGCGGAAGCCGCTGAGAACTCGTCAGATGCGTACACCTTTTTCACGGGATGACCTTCAGCAGGCATATTCAGTGTCCGCGGCGCTTTGCCTCCGCTTCCGAACACCGGCCAGTTGCCGGACCAGGATACCGGAACCAGATATGGCATCCGTCCAACCGCTCCGCTGTCCCTGAAGAGCATGGCATACCAGGAGCCCGATGGCGTGTCCACGATCCCGCCCTGGGCAATGCCTGAATCGTTAAGGGACACCTGGCCGGTATAGCCACCGGTTAAGCTGGTGGAGCGGTAGGTCAATTGGGTGCGTCCGCTTCCCGAAGGCCAGCAGATCAGAAAGACATAATAATAGCCGTTGATCTTCTGGATATGCGCACCTTCCGCCTTAACAATGAAGCTTGAACCGGCGATATTGCTGGAGCCGGGGATAATGACCTGATTAATCCCTCCTGACTTGATGGCTTTGGCGTCCGCTGTCAGCTCGATCATGCTGATGTTATCGACACCGTATACCAGGAACACCCGGCCGTTATCGAACAGCAGCGAAGCGTCATGATAATAGCTGCCGAGGACAGATGAGGTCCATGGACCATTTTCAATATCCGCCGTCTGATAGATATAGGTTCTGCCGGTAGAATTGGACCCGAAGGACACATAGTAGATACCGTTATGGTATCTGAGGCTGCTGGCCCAGGAGCCCTTGCCGTACTCACTCTGGCCGTTATTCAGATTCTGAGCATCCCCGTTAGCATATGTGTCGTAGACGTAGTTCACAATCTCCCAGTTCACCAGATCATAGGACTTCATGATGGGAACGCCGGGGGTCATGTGCATGGTGGTGCTGGTCATGTAATACACATTGCCTACCCTGATTACATCATTGTCCGGGGCATCGGCATAAATGAACGGATTGGTAAAAGTCGATGCGGCCACCGCTGAAGGATTGAACAGCAGGCCGATGAGCAACGGAATTGCCATTAAATACAGCCCGGCTTTTGTCAGCATAGTACTTGGCCTCCTGCCTGCTTGTACGGTCATTGGCTCCATTCAATATAGTCCACAAGGACATCCCAGGTTCCATTGTCCGTGGTTACGACCAGCTTGACCTCCTGATTGCCGGTGGCGTGGGCCACATTGGTCAACGTCTGTACCGAGGGCGTTGTGCCGCTGAAATTGAAGGAGCCAACGTTCACACCGCCGATTAGCAGATCCACTTTGGCCGTAGCTGAATTGCTGGAAGCCCCCCGGACGGAGAAGTTATGCGTGCCGTAGGCATAATACTGATTGAACGCAGCCGCGTCATCATTTCCGTAAAGCACCACTCCGTTAAAAGGGGAAGTGATCTTGCCCGCATAGGTCCCGCTGAGCGTCATGTCCTCCGCTTCCACCTTGCTCACCGGAGGAGGGGTCGTGCCGCCATCGCCACCCGTTGAGAACTGCCAGTAATCCAGATTGAACAGGTTGCCGGAGCCTGATCCGGTGAATACCAGATAGAGTCTGTGAACGCCTGTCGCATTGGTGACAGTGGTCGTAACCTCCTGCCAGGCTTGCGCTCCTCCTGTAGAAGGGACATTAAGCGTACCCACCAATGGGCCAGTTGCGCTGTCGAGCCGGAGTTCGATTTTGCCGCCTGTGGTGGTAGAAGCTACGTTGGCCTTGAAGCTGGCAGCACCGGAACCGAAATCGGCATTGCCGACGGCAACCCAGTCTCCATTGTTAATGTTGGTCACATTCATGTTGCTTACTGGACCGCCCGCTGCCTGAGTACGTTCCGTGGCAATGCCTGCATTCCAGCCGATAGTCTCGGCTTCGACTCTGGTGAACGGATTGAGGTTGGCCGTCTGGGCAATGCCCGCCAGATTTCCTTGGACCTCCTGAATGGTTCCGTTCGCATTATGGACCAGCTTGTTGATATGCGGAGAGCGGTAGCCTTTGCCGTCCCCGAGTACAGCCTTCGCCACGGTCTGGGCGTGATACACTACATACCACTGATTATTGAAGTTAAATACCGCATGGTGGTTGTTGCCGCCTACACCGAAGAAGGTATAAGGATTCTTCAGAAAATGTCCGGTATACGTAAACGGTCCCATCGGACTATTGCTGACCATATACCCGATTTCACCTGCCGGATAGGCAGCCGGGTGTGTGCCGGAGAAATTGAAGCAATACGAGTAATAATATTTGCCGCCGTATTTGTGAATCCCCGAATCCTCGAACATATACGGAGCGTCAATTGTGGATGCGCTTCCAACAATACTCGTCATATCCGCACCCAGCCTCAGCACACGGGCTGTCCGGGGATTAGCAATAGACGCCGGGTCGGAAGTATTGGGGATTCCCCCTCCGGCATACAGGTATCCGCTGCCGTCATCGTCCACCAGCACAGCCGGGTCGAACAGCCAGGTTACGCCGGACATTCCCGGTGTGCCGCCTGTCACCAGCGCTTTGCCCAGCGGGTCCGACCAGGGACCAATCGGTGAGTTAGCCGTTAATACCCCGATCCCGGAAGCCCCATTGGCAAAGTACAGGAAGAATTTATCCTGTCCGTTGATTTTTTTGACTGCGGCCGAAGGCGCCCAGGAGAGAGAGGCCCACTTGGCAATACCGGCGCTGCCGTTCACATTATTGGCTCCAGCCACCGGGATTGCGCCGTGATCCGTCCAGTTCACCATATCCGCCGAGGAGATCACGTTGATTTTGTTAAGCGCGCTGAAATCATTGTCCTTCACGGTTCCGTTGCTGTTGTAGACGTAGGCATCGCTCGACATATAGATATAGACTCTTCCGTTGTACGTCAGTGCGAAGGGATCGGCACCCAGCTTGTGATCCATCAGCGGATTGGAATTCCCCGGCTGTTTGGCCGTGGCATTATTAGCCGCATGTGCAGACAGCATAGGCAGACAGCCCAGCAGCAGAACAAAGGTCATGGCAAGCACAGAGATCTTTTTGAACATCGACATTCTCCTCTATCCCAAATTTGTAAACCCTTTCAATCGGATGCGTTACTTATGCCGTTAACTCTCAAACCTCCCCTCCTATTGTATTCTTTGAATGAATCTACTAATATTTGTTATTCGAGTTCATCTTAATATACTTAGCACCCATGAACAATGTAGATTTTTGTTTGAAAAGTTGAAATTTTTTTGTTTTTTGCTCGAAATCAGCGCTGGGTGTAGAAAGATGCGGGAGGAGGATGGTTGGAGGTGCAGTAGTGCACTTCATTCGCCGGATTACGGCCCACTCGGGCTAAGGAGGTGCAGTAGTGCACTCCATTCGCCGGATTACGGCCCACTCGGGCCAATGAGGTGCAGTAGTGCTCTTCATTCCAGGGGATGGCACAAAAAAAGTCCGGAGCTAAAGCGCCGGACAAGATCCCTTCATCTAATATTTGCGGTTATCAATCTCCATAGCGGCCAGCTCTTGGGTATAGATATCCTCCGGCGTCACCATCCGCTTGGGCAGGGTCCGGCCTGCCAGGATCTCCTTCACAGCCTGCATCAGCAGCGGCCCGAGCAGCGGATTACATTCGACCACCGCATTGATGCTGCCCGCAACCATCTGCTCGAACGCCCGCCGCGTACCATCCACCGACACTATAATAATATCTTCGCCCGGCACCAGACCCGCCTCCTTAATGGCCTCCACCGCACCGATGGCCATATCGTCATTGTGGGAATAGAGGACCCGGGGCCACTGCTCCTTCGGCTGCTGCAAAAACGTCTTCATCACCGCATGACCGCCGCTTTGGGTGAAATCCGCCGGGGCGGTCATAGTAATCCGCAGGTTCGGCTTGTCCCCGATCAGCTTGCGGAACCCGCGTCCACGGTCGATGGAGGGCGTGGAGCCAACGGTTCCCTGCAATTCAGCAATACGGATCACTTCACTGTGATGGCGCATCTTATCCACCACATATTTGGCCGCCTTCACCCCTTCTTCATAGAAGTCGGAACCGATAAAGGTAACGTAGAGTGAACTATCCTGTACATTAACGGAGCGGTCCAGAATAATCACAGGAATCCCTGCCTGCTTGATCTCCAGGAGAATCGGCTCCCAGCCGGTCTGTACCACCGGGGCAATCGCTATAACATCGACATTGCTGCGGATAAAAGAGCGGATAGCATCGAACTGCTGCTGCTGATCCTGCTCGGCATTCTTCAGCAGCAGCGTAATCCCCGCCTCCCCGGCGGCTTCCCGGATCGAAGCGGTATTGGCCTCCCGCCAGGTGCTCTCCGACCCAAGCTGGGAGAACCCCAGCACTAACTGCTCGACTGCGGCAATGTCTGCGGAAGGCAGCAAGCCGGGCTTGGCCGCAGGAGAAGTGTGAGGCTCGGGCAACGCCTGCTGCCCGCCGGGGTCTCCGCTGCCGGAGCAGCCGCCCAGCAGCGGCAGGAAGAAGAGCAGCAGGATCAGGCACCATTTTACCGTTCGCAAGCGGAATCCCTCCTTCATATGATAGCGATTACAATTATATAGCAAAAAAATGGAGAGACAAGTATAATCTGTCTCCCCGTTCCTATGATTTATTCTTTTACTGTCAGTCGCCTGGAGCTTAACACCCGCTGCAGCAGGATGAAGATGAACAGCAGCAGGCCGATGACAATTTTGGTCCACCAGGAGCTGAGTGTGCCCTCGAAGCTGATAATCGTCTGAATCACGCCTTGGATAAGGACGCCGAAGAAGGTGCCCAGCACATAACCGACCCCTCCGGTCAGCAGTGTGCCGCCTATGACGACAGCCGCGATGGTATCCAGCTCGAAGCCGACGGCATGAAGCCCGTATCCCGACAGCATATAAAAGGTGAAGACCACACCCGCAAGCGCCGAGCAAAATCCGCTAAGCGTATAGACCAGTACCTTGGTTCTCGCCACCGGCAGCCCCATCAGCAGCGATGATTGTTCATTGCCTCCCAGTGCGTACACATTGCGCCCGAACCGGGTATAGTGGGCGGTGAAGATGGCGGCAGCTACAGCCAGCAAAGCGATAACGGCACTGATGGAGAGAAAGCTGCCGCCCGGCAGCGGGATTCTCGTCTGGGCCATCGCCGTATAGAAGGGATGGTCGATGGTAATGGTATCAATGCTGATGACATAGCATAAGCCCCGGGCCAGGAACATTCCGGCCAGGGTGACAATGAACGGCTGGATGGCGAAATAATGAATCATCGCGCCCATGAGCGTGCCGAACACGGCACCCATCAGGAGCACCAGCGGAATGACCACGGCGGGCGGCCAGCCCTGCTGCTGCACCAGACCCGCGGAGACCATGGTCGATAAGGCAATGACCGAGCCGACCGACAGATCAATCCCGCCTGACAGGATGACAAAGGACATGCCTACCGCCGTAATCAGCAGAAAAGCATTGTCGATCAGCAGATTCATCAGCACCTGAAGCGAGAAGAATCCGGTATACCGGAAGGAGCCGGCGGTGAACATGACTATGAACAACAGAATCGTGACCACAATCGGAATATACTTACGGTTAAGAGACATGACGGCCCATCTCCTTCTCTGCGGGATAATGCCGCGACTTCCAGCGGGCGGCAATAGCAGCCCGGAAGGTATCCGACTGGATCAGGCAGACGGCCAGCACGACAAAAGCTTTGACGACCAGTGTGATTTCCGGCGGAACACCGATCATGTAGATGGTAGTGGTCAGCGTCTGGATGATCAGCGCCCCGATCACGGTACCGGTCAGATAGAAGCGGCCGCCGTTCAGCGACGTTCCTCCGATGACTACAGCCAGAATAGCATCCAGCTCATACCAGAGACCGGCATTATTGCCATCGGCGCTGGAGACATTCGAGCTGAGCAGCAGCCCGGCGATGCCGGCGCACACGCCGCAGAATACATAGACCGACAGGATGACCCAGTGAGCGCGGATACCGGACATCAAGCTGGCTGCCGGATTGCAGCCCACCGATTCAATGAACAGGCCGAGCGCGGTTCGCCGGGTAAGCAGCAAGGCGATAATCAGAACCAGAGCTACGACGAAGATGGAAAAGGGCAGCGCGGCAAATGAACCGGACCCGATATAGGCATAGTTGCTGCTGGTTACCGTAATAATCTGTCCGCCGGTAATCAGCTGGGCAATTCCCCTTCCTGCAACCATCAGGATCAGCGTGGCGATAATCGGCTGAATCCCAGCCCCGGAGACCAGCAGTCCGTTCCAGGCTCCCAGCACAAGCGACAGCAATACAGCCAGCAGCACGGAGCTCAGAATCAGCCCCATGCTGTTCTGATCGGCTCCACTGCTGATTCTCAGACAGGCAATCGCTCCTGAGATCGCTACAATGGAACCCACAGACAGGTCAATCCCCTTGGTAGCCACTACCAGCGTCATCCCGATAGCCACCAGGATAAGCGGTGCCCCGAAGTTAAGAATATCAATCAGACTTCCGTACAAGTGTCCGTCATGGATGGTAATGGAGAAGAAATCCGGCGAATAACACAGGTTGAACAGCAGCAGTGCAGCCAGCACACACAGCGGCCAGAATAAATGATGTTTCATGAATGGGCTCATGATTGTTCAGCCTCCCGCAATGGCCTGCATAATCTGCTGCTGGCTCATATCCTTCTCCGAAATTTCCTTCACCTTGCGGCGGTCCCGCAGAATAGCGATCCGGTCGCTGACCCGCAGCACTTCCTCCAGCTCCGAGGAGATGAACAGGAACGACATCCCCTGCCGGGAGAGCGTCAGCACCAGCTTCTGAATCTCTGCCTTCGCCCCAATGTCGATGCCCCGCGTCGGCTCATCCAGGATGAATAGCTGAGGCTCCGTCAGCAGCCAGCGTGCCAGCAGCACCTTCTGCTGATTGCCGCCGCTCAAATTCTTGATGAGCTGGTCCGGGCTTGGCGGGTTGATATTCAGCATACGGATATATTCCCCGGCCAGCTCCTCCTGCCGCTTGCGCGAGATCGTCCTGAACATCCCGTCTTTGGCCTGGAGCGCCAGAATAATGTTCTCTCTGACTGTCAGATCGCCAATAATCCCCTCTGTCTTGCGGTTCTCCGAGCAGAAGGCGATCCGCCGTCCAATGGCTTCCCGGGGCGAATGGACCCCGCCGCCGGATGCCGGCAGCGTCACTTGTCCGAAGTCCGGCTTGTCGGCACCGAAGAACAGCCGGGCCGCCTCCGTCCGCCCTGAACCCAGCAGCCCCGCCAGCCCGACGACCTCTCCCTTGCGGATCGACAGATCGAACGGCTCGATTCCGCCTTTGCGGCCCAGCCCTTCGGCTCTGATCAGTTCATCGCCCAAGCTGTGCTGATCCTCTGCCGCCAGAACCGGCAGCTCCTCCAGCAGATGAAGCTCCTTGCCGATCATTTTGAGTACCAGATCCAGACGGCTTAACTCCTTCGCCATGTATTCACCGACCCGCTCACCGCCTCGCAGTATCGTTACCCGGTCGGAGATTTCATACATCTGGTCCAGAAAATGCGTGACGAACAGGATCGACAGCCCCTCCTGCTGGAGCTTCCTCATAATGCGGAACAGCTGATCCACCTCATTCTGATCCAGACTTGAGGTCGGTTCATCCAGAATCAGCACCTTGGCCGATATATTCAGCGCCCTGGCAATGGCGACCAGCTGCTGAACCGCTACAGAGTAACTATGCAGCGGAAGAGTGACGTCAATATGCAGATTCATCCGTTCCGTAAGCAGCTCCGCGGCCCGCAGGTTCATCTCCTTCCACTGGATACATCCGAACCGCCGCGGCTCTCTTCCAATAAAGATATTCTCCGCCACGCTCAGATTGGGGCACAGATTCACCTCCTGATACACGGTGCTGATCCCCGCAGCCTGCGAATCCTGCGGGCTGCGTATGGAGACCGGCGTACCGTCCATCTCCACGAGTCCTTCATCAATGGAATAGACGCCGGTCAACACTTTGATCAGTGTGGACTTACCGGCGCCATTCTCTCCCATCAGGGCATGGACCTCGCCGGGATACAGGCGGAGATTCACATCCGTCAACGCTTTCACACCCGGAAACCGTTTATGAATCCCGGTCATTTGCAGTATGGGCATCTGTGTGCTCATGGTTGCATCCACTCCTTATCTCCATAGACAACTACTCCGGCGGCTGTAACACCACCAGAGCAGCTATGCTACAAGCTTGCTGATTAATACTGGCGGCTAGGCAAAGCTTCCTTGGCCTGCTCGGAAGTGAACGTTGATTCCTCAGTCACGATCCGCGCCTCAACCGGCTTGCCGTCTACCACATCCTGTACCACCTGCATCAGCTGAGGTCCAAGCAGCGGATTGCACTCGACGATGAAGTTGATTTTGCCTTCACTGGCCGCCTGCATTCCGTCCTTCACCGCATCGACAGAGATAATCTTGATATCCTCGCCCGGCTTCAGACCCGCTGCTTCAATCGCCTGAATCGCCCCCAGCGCCATATCGTCGTTATGGGCGTACAGCACATCAATATCCTTATTGGCCTTCAGGAATGCCTGCATCACTTCCTTGCCTTTGGCCCGGGTGAAGTCACCGGTCTGGGAAGCAATGACCTTGAGATGCGGATTGCCCTTGATCACTTCGGCGAAGCCTGACATCCGGTCATTAGCCGGAGCAGAGCCTGTAGTTCCCTGCAGCTCCACAATGTTAACGTCCTCCGACGCGTCTTTGTACTGCTCGGACAGCCACTCGCCCGCCTTGCGGCCTTCCTCCACGAAGTCGGAGCCCAGGAAGGTGACATACAGCGAGGTATCCTTCGAATCCACGGCACGGTCCGTCAGAACGACCGGGATGCCTGCAGCCTTCGCTTCTTTCAGTACCGTATCCCACCCCGATTCCACCACCGGAGAGAAGGAGATCACATCAACCTTTTGCTGGATAAAAGAACGGAGTGCCTTGATCTGATTCTCTTGCTTCTGCTGCGCATCCGAGAATTTCAGCGTGTAGCCCGCTTCCTTGGCCGAATCCTGAATGGACTTCGTATTCGCGCTGCGCCAGCCGCTCTCGGCACCTACCTGCGAGAATCCCAGCGTAATCTCCTTGGCCTCCGTCTTGGTTCCGCCATTCTCCGCCGGTGCTTTCGTAGCCGCCGTGTTCCCGCCATTACTGTTGCCGCATGCTCCAAGCATGACCATGGACAGGGTGAGTGCAAGCACAGCCCCCATTTTTCCGAACGTTTTCATACGTAGTTTTTCCTCCCCCTTGGTGATCACCTTGTGTTCCGGTGTTGTGCCCATTATAGAACGCAAAGGAAATGGCATTATACGGGCAGCCTTTCGCGTTTGCTTTCTAATTTTGGGTTTATCGCCCCGGGCGGATTGTTTTGGTGTAATTTTTTATTCAAAAGGTACGGATTTTGTTTGCGCTTTCTTTTTTGTTTCGACATTCCAGTATTTGTTATAAACTAGAGATTGAAACGACATCTACTCTATCTATGAAAGGGAACACCCGATGATGCGGATCACACGCTGGATCTCCTCCAGTCTTAGAGCCAAACTGCTGGCTTTGTTCATAGTGCTGTCCACGATACCGCTGATTGCTGTCGGCCTCATTTCATACCAGAAATCCTATCAGTCCATCTCCACTCACAGCAAAGCTTCAAGCATGCTTCAGGCCGATATGCTGGGCACGAACATGGATAACCTGTTCAAGGATACCGAACGGCTGCTGGAGCTTAGCAATAACCCGCAGGTGATTCACTTTCTTTTCTCACAGTCGGAAACCTATCAGGAGGCCAAGGAGATCCTGCAGACCTTCACTCTCTACCGGGACACTTATAAATACGAGAATGTACTGAATATCAGCCTGATTAACCTGTACGGCAAAGGCATCAGCGAGCGCCGGGGCATCTTCCAATCGGGCAGCAATCCGCTGCGTAATCCGCATTTCCAGACCTTGTCCCAGAATCCCGGGCTGATTCTCCGGATTCCCCCGCCGCTCATTAGCGGGACTGACCGGGTGGACGGGTTCACCTACGGGGATCAGGGCGTCATCTCGATCATGACAGCGGTCAAGCAGCGGATTACCCATGAAGTGATCGGATTTATCATTGTGGATCTGAGCGATTCCTTCATTAAAGAGTTCTGCGACAAGGTGACCATAGGCACCACAGGCTTCTTCTACCTGCTGGACGAGCAGCACAATCCCATCTATGTGCCGCCCGTCCAGGCGAGCGATCTGGCTCTGGTTCAGGATACTGAAATACCCGAGCAGGAACGGAAGTGGAGCGGCAGCTTCGTGCTTCAGACCACCGGCCCGCCCCGGTTCATCGTCCACACCTCCAGCCTGTCGACAGGCTGGACGATTATCGGCATAGCCCCGCTGCAGGAGATCGTTGCCGAGGCTAACCGGATCAGGCAGCTGATTATCATCAGCGTAGGGTTAAGCATTATTTTTGCGATCACGCTCCATTATCTGCTGACCCGGCGGCTAACCCGGCCGATCCAGCTGCTGCAGCACAAGATGCGCCTGACCGCAAGTGGCTATCTGGAAGCCAAAGTGAAGCCGGACGGCAACGATGAGATTGCCGATCTCGGAATCAGCTTCAATATCATGGTCGAGCAGATCAAGGAGCTGCTGGAGCAGAGTATCCGCAAGCAGCAGCAGCTGCAGAAGGCGGAGCTGCGGACGCTGCAGGCGCAGATTAACCCGCATTTTCTGTACAACACCCTCGATTCGATTGTATGGATGGCGGAAGCGGGCAATCACGACGGCGTGATCCGGCTGGTGAAAGCGTTATCCGGATTCTTCCGGCTTAGTCTGAACAAAGGGCGCGACTGGATACAGATCCGCTCCGAGCTTGCCCATGTGCAGAGCTACCTGATCATCCAGCAGATGCGCTACCATGACATTCTGGAGTTCAAGGTTGAGGTGGCTGAGGAGCTGCAGGAGTATCCGATTCTGAATATGACGCTGCAGCCGCTCGTAGAGAATGCCCTGTATCACGGAATCAAGAACAAAAGAGGCAAAGGGCTTATCCGCATCGGCGGCTATACGGATGCCAATGCCATTATGCTCACGGTATCGGACAACGGGATTGGCATTCCCGGGGAACGGCTGGCGTTCCTGAGGGAATCTATCGAGCGTCCCATCCAGTCAGAGGATACAGACGACACCAGCCAGGGCGGATTCGGCCTGCAAAATGTGCATCAGCGGCTTCAGCTGTATTTTGGCGCTCAATATGGCATCCGCCTGGACAGCTCGGAAGGCTATGGTACTCAGATTACGGTTCGCATACCCAAGAACAGGGGGGGTCTAAGGGATGAAGAAGATTATGCTGGTAGATGATGAGATCCTGATCCGGGAGAATATCCGGGAATGCGTGGATTGGGAGAAGGAAGGTTTCCTCTATTGCGGAGACGCCCCCGACGGGGAGCTGGCGCTCCCCATTATCGAAGAGCAGCTTCCCGATATTCTGATTACAGATATCAAGATGCCTTTCATGAACGGGCTGGAGTTAACCTCGGTCGTCCGCCAAAAATTCCCGCAGATCAAAATCATCATTCTGAGCGGCCACGATGACTTCCAGTATGCCCAGAAGGCGCTGCGGCTTGGCGTGGAGGATTATTGCCTGAAGCCGTTCAGCTCTGCCGACCTGCTGCAGCTTCTCCGCAGTGTCAGCACCAGAATTGACGAAGAACTGCGCATCAGACACAAGTATGCCTATACGCCCGAGAATCTGTTCGCGGATCTGTGCGGGGGCCTGATTCATACCGCTGCGGCGATCGAGGCGGCGGCACAGCTTGATCTGCTGTTAACGGCTCCTTACTATGCCACCGCTATCTTCACTCTGAATCCCCAGGATCATGAGGAATCCGAATCCACGGAACCTCTTCATCCAACGCAGAATTCAGAGGAGCTGTTAGCGGGCCTCCTGAAGGAGGTAGCCGATAGCTTCATCTACAAGAGGAGCCGCACTGAGACAGTTCTGATCTACAAAGGCAGCGACCCGGCCCAAATGAACCGTGTCCTGGATGAGCTATGCGCGAGTGCAAAGCAGCGGCTGAGAGCCGCCTGCGGCCTGGAGCTGTCGGTCAGCCGGGGCAAGGTCTGCGAGCGTCTTCAGGGCATTCATCTCTCCTATCTGGAAGCTGAGAATGACCGGATGTTCAAAAGAATGGCAAGGGTGCATTCCGCAGCTATGCTGGATGCTTATTTTGACCCGTCTGCCCAGGGTATTCTGCTCGACCGGAGCCGGATGATCCAGTTCCTGAAGCTGGGGGATCACACGCAGATGCCCGAATTTCTGCTTGAGCTCTCCGCTGCGCTGGAAGGGATGAACTGGGATTCGGGGTACGCCTGCTACCTGATGAACGACATCACGCTGGAGCTGGTACAGACAGCCAAGAATGGGTTCCGTGCAGCCGCCAACCATGCGGAGATCCTCAAAGAATTGCAGACCCGGCTGAAGCCCATTTCCAGTACAGACGAAGGCCTGCAATATTTGAAACGGTTATACGAGCGGTTATGGGAGTGGCGATCCGAAGGGGCGGACAAACACCGGGAGCTGATTGACAAAGTGAAGCAGTATATCCGTGAGCAATATGACAAAGAGCAGCTCTCCCTGAACGATATCTCCAAAGTGGTCCGGGTCAGTCCCAGCCATCTAAGCAAAACCTTCAGCCAAGCTACCGGACAGACGATTACGGAATTCCTGACCGCCACACGAATGGACAGAGCCAAAGAGCTGCTGAAATCAACGGGACACAAAACGTTTGAGATTGCCTATCTGGTCGGCTACAACGATCAGCATTACTTCTCTAATCTGTTCAAAAAAGTAACGGGGATGACGCCTATGGAATTCCGCAAGCAGGGAAATTCGGAGGATCAGCTGCAAGCCATCCGCAGAGGGGCGGAGAAGATGTGACGGTATCCAGGGTTCGGGAGCGGATGATCTTCCTCCTGCTGCTGGCGGCAGGCTTGATGCTTAGCGGCTGCTTCCAATCCTCCGGAGCTGCGGACTCCGCTCAACGGGCAGTCGGAGATTCCCCGTCAAGTCCGGGCGGGGAACCCGCTCTGACCTTCGGCATCATCTACCCTATGGTGAATGCCACTTACGAGATGATCACCGCCAAAGCGGAAGCTGCCGCGAGCAAGCATAACGTATCACTGCTGGTTCAAGCGCCCGATGAGGCCAATCTGGAGCAGCAGATCCGGATTATGGAGATGATGATCAAGCGGGGGGTAGACGGAATCGCCATTGCTCCGGTGGATTCACAGGCGCTCGCCGGTGTGATTAACAAAGCGGTGTCCCAGGGGATTCCCGTGGTGTGCTTCGAGTCAGATTCACCCGGCAGCAAGCGAGAAGCTTATATCGGGGCTGATAATAGAGCGACCGGCGCAGTGATTGGACAGACAGTTGAACGTCTGCTGGACGGCAAAGGAATGATTCTGGTGGAGTCCGGGATGTCGCGTATGCAGAGTACCCGGGAACGCCTGCTTGGTCTGGAGGCATACTTGACTCAGCATACGGAGATTGATGTGCTGGACATCCGCCACAATGACGGCAGCGAGGAGCTCGCTGCCTTGCAGCTGGAGCAGATGATCTCGGACCATCCCCATTTCAGCGCGCTGGTCAACCTGGATTTCGTCTCCAGTTCAAGCTCTGTCCTGGTCTGGAAGGCCAAGGGGCTGAAGCGGTACAACATCGCCCTGGGCCTCACACCGGCCTTGAAGCAGGCGGTGGATAACGGACAGATTACCCGGGTCATTTCACAGAACGAGCAGAACTGGGGCGAGGATATCATCAACGCCCTGCTGTTAAGAGCCCAGGGCCTGGATGCAGCGGAATGGATCAACACGGAAATTACGATCATCGGGGAATAGGCTTTTGCAGCGCTGAGTTTGCCAATATAACCTTCAATAAGCTCCTGCGCTCAGCTTTAGAATCGTGCCGGTGGATGCCGGGATTATGTCCGTATAGCTGCCAAGTCCAAAATAGAAATCACCGTTCTGCTCCTCGAAGGAACGGGCGAACGTATCCCGGCCGAAGCGGAAGACTTCACTCCAGCCTTCCCCACCGGCCGCGAAGCCAGCAGTATTTTTGCGGTAGACGTAATTTGTATATTGGCCCGAGGCTTCTTTGATATAACCCAGCACATACACCGTCTCGCCGCGCTCCAGAATATCAATAGGCACTACAGCAGAATTAGGCAGCTGCTCCTTGCGCACATTCTGGAAATTGGCCCCGGCCGAGAACAATCCTTGTGGAATGGACTGATGGTCATTATAGATAACGCCAGGAATATAGAGCAGCCGGCCGTTAACCTGCGTCGTGCGCAAGAGCTTCAGCCAGGGCTGTCCGCTGACACCGGGAACGTTCACTTCACCCGGCTTCACGACAAAGCTGAGTCCGGGGAATAACTGGCTGCTGGTAAAGGTCAGCTTGGAGGTCTGAATCGCCCCGCTGCTATTCTGCTTGATGGATGCCATGTATCCTTTCTCATTGGGAATCCCCTGTGTTTTGCCTGCTGTGGCTGAGGACGCATACAGGGTATCGCCCAGCTCGAACAGATTGTAGGCACGCATTATACCATATTGGGAGACGGCACCAAATCGGGTCCAGGTACTTCCATTATTAGAAGATACATAGATCAGGGGGCCTTCGTTAGCCCCGAGTGCTGCGTACAGCTTGCCTTTATAGTAGGCTAAATCATAGACATGGATGCCGCCGGGAATGTTCATATATTGGTCCCAGTGATCCCCGTTCAGGCGATAAAAATTCCCATAGGCCCAGCCAGGAACTCTGGAGTCATGCCCGGGAATATACAGTTCTCCGTTCAGCACCTTAAAGGTGTCGATCTGCTCGTCCATAACATAGACATTAGTGGTCACCTTACCCGTGGACGGGTTGGTATACGTAACATCCTGAACAGAAAACTTGTTTGGGCAAGGTCCCAGTAATAGATCGGAACCGGTCCTGCATTGGACGAAGGTGCATTATTGCTGCTGTTGCCGTGACCCAGATAGATTTTCCCGTCAAAAAGCTGCATATCCCAGACGTTGCGCGCATAAGGCGCTTTCTTGAACGGGCTCCCCAGCACCGTTACGGATAAGCTGACATCCGGAGCCGCAGCGGCCATCTGCCCGTTCCCGACAGGCATAGCCAGCACCTGCTGTTCCCCCGCATAACCTACCACACCTACCAGTATAAGACCTGCGCACAACCGGCCTACTTTACTTGCTAATCCCCGCATGATAAATCCTCCTAACATTTGGAATGAAGTAATGATAAACTATTTTTTTGCAAAAAAGAAGATAAACGGTGATTATTAGTTCTTCAGGTGTAATTTGTAAGGTTAACATGTAGTGAAGCGGCTGGGCGGGAAGACCCAGAGCCGGCCGCACTTTTACACCTCATTTACACTCGCTGCCCGCTTTGGCGCATTTAGAGGGTTTTATCCCTTTACCCTTCACATGCAGCCTTATCCACATAAATAAAAAACCTCCAGCGGTCAACGTCTATGCCATCTTCCGATGTCTATAGACGTTGACTGCCAAGAGGAATTTTACTCTGTCATTTTTTCATTTTGTCAATTTGTCACACTGTTACTTTGTTACTTCGTACCTGCGTTTGCGGATGCTTATTTCTCCAGCATCCGGAAGATCATGACAGCGGCTTCCGCCCGCGTAGCGGTTCCGGTGGGATGGAGGGATTTGCCGTCTCCCCGGACAATTCCCTCTTTGACCAGTGCCGCTACACTTTCGATAGCATACTTCGCTACCTTCATTCGATCTGTGTAGCCGCTCAGGTCACCGGCAGTGCCGTCGGCAGATAATTTGTTCGCTGCCTTCAAGGCTCTGGCTGCAATCACCATCATATCCTGCCGCGAGATTTCGCCCTTCGGATTGAAGTGGTTGCCATCCGTTCCATTGATAATTCCCAGCTTCTTCGCCATGCTGAGGGCTTCAGCATAGTAGGCTCCCGGGCTTACATCTGCGAAGCTGGAACCGGATTCTGCTTCGAGGCCCAATGCTCTTATTACCAGCAGCACAAAGTCTGCTCTCGTAATGTTTTTCTCCGGGCTGAAGGTGGTCGCGGAGGTTCCTTGGATAATGCCCAGACTGTGGAGCGTATCAACCGCCTCCGAAGCCCAGCTATATTTGGCACCTACATCTGTGAACGGGCTGGCTGGCACTGGTGTCGTTGTCGCTGGTGCCTGCGACGGAGCCGGTGTTGCTGTTGTTCCCGGCGTCCGTGTTGGTGTCGGCGTCGATACCGGCACAGATGTTGATAGTGATGTCGGTACCGGCGTCGGTACTGGCGTTGGCACAGGTGTTGGTACCGGCGTTGGTTCTGCGCCGTTATTGCTTAGCGTAGTTACCGAGATAGCGGGACCGTCCGTACTCCAGTTCCCTGCCGCATCCACGGCCTGCACCGAGAAGTTATATCCTGTGCCCGGCGTGAGTCCGGTTACCTCATAACGGTGCGTTGTTCCAGGCAACTCCGCGATTTTCTCTGATCCTCTATAGAGCGTGTAGCCCGTCACTCCCGTATCGTCGGCAGCGTCCGTCCAGATTAACGTAAGGCCGGTTGCCGTGATCCGTGAGGCTTCAAGCTTGCTTCCCGCTGTCCAAGCCGGAGGTGCCGTATCCGCAGCGGGCAGTGTTGCCGCGGAAACCGAAGGTCCACCGGCACTCCAATTGCCGCCGGTATCTACTGCCTCCACTGTGAACGTATACTGCGTATCCGGCATCAGTCCTGTTACCTGATGGCTGTATACAGCCCCGGTCACCGTCTCCGTATACACGGCATCCGTAACCGTAACCGGCTTGTCACCGGTTCCATTCGTAATCCGGTAACCGGCGATGCCGCTCTCGTCCGATGCCGTAGCCGACCATGTCAGAGTCAATCCCTTGCTTGTAATGCCAGAGGCTTCAAGCTTACTTCCTTCTGCCCATACCGGTGGGGTAGTATCTGAAGTCGGTAGTGTAGTTACCGGGACGGAAGGTCCGTCCTTGCTCCAGTTCCCGGCAGCATCTCCGGCTTCCACCTTGAAGGTATACTGCGTATTGGGCATAAGTCCGGTCACCTGATGGCGATATACCGCTCCGCTTACAGTCTCTTCCGGTTCAATGCCGGTGATGATCACCGGTTCAGCATCCACTCCGTTGTAGAGCCGGTAGCTGGTGACTCCAAGACTATCCGCTGCCGCCGGCCACGATAAGGTAACTCCGGTGCTGGTGATATCCGTGGCTTCAAGCTTGCTTCCCTCCGCCCAGGTTGGCGGAGTCTGATCTCCCTTGCCGCTGAGGGTCAGGCTGCCGAATACCTCTGTCGATTTCGACGCTCTGCCGATCAGATCGTTCCAGGTGGCTACGCCGATCAGATTGGCTCCGTTTGCGTTATTCACCTGCGCATCGAACCGGATCTGTGTCCCATTCTCCGGTGTGATGGTGCGGAACGGAATCTTCATTTCCACCATATAATCCGTTCCGGCCGTTACCGCTGCTGATTCGAAGCCAGGGGAGGTCGCCGGAGTCGAATTACTGAGGAACTTGAAGGACTGTTCTCCGGCATAGTTGACCCGGTATTGTCCATCATCCTCACGGTACGGCCAGGCGTTGACGCGGTCTTCATCCACGTAGGCTTCTACTGAATCCTGCTTTGTCTTATCTGTATTGTTTTTGCTTAGCTGCTTATCCTTCACCTGGAACAGCACATACAGATTCTCCTCGTCCCACAGCGTCCGGGCTGTACCGGCTGTTTCTGCTGTGGCCATCAGATGGTTGTCGATATGAATTTCAGGTGCATTCTTCCAGATGTCGTCCATGCTTCCGTCAATATCCGGTGTCCCGTAGAGCGCCGTAGAGCTCTTGGTTTCGGGCGTAATATAGAGCGGATGCTCTGCCAGATACTTCTCCGGGTCGATAATTGCGTAATAGGCAGGCTTCGGTGCCAGAGAACTAAGGAATGGCAGCGGATTCTGGCTGGATCTCCAGCTTGAGCTGTCCGTGTAACCCCAGAGGGTGACACGCGCGATTTTATCGGCATGCTTCTTATAGATCTGGAACAATTGGGCATACAGGCTAGCCTGCTTCTCCGCCCACTCCGGGGAGAGGGAAGAATTCATTCCCGCCAGCACATCCAGTTCGCTGATAGAGATTTCCACGCCCAGGGAAGCATACTTCTCAATGGCCGCTTCTACATTAGCGGGCTTGGTTCTCATATCATAGTGGGACTGCAGCCCAATGCCCTCAACCAGCAGCTTGCCCGGATGGGCCTCGGCATAACGGTCATTCATCTCTTTGACCATGTCGTGGATAGCGTCCCGCTTCTCCGGGAATTCATCATTGAAATCATTGTAATACAGCTTGATCCCTTTCAAATCCGGGTTGCTGTCCACCACTTCCCGTGCGGCCAGGAAGGCCTGCTCGACGAAGTCTGGACCTACGGAATAATACCAAGGCGACTTCCGCAGCGCATCCTTCCAGTCGGATACTGCCGGAGGTCCGTCCTGCATGGCCTCATTGACAACATCCCATGAGCTCACCTTATTCCCGTAGTGTTCCATTACGGTCTTGATGTGGGTGCGCATATTCGCAAGCGCCTCACTGCGGCTGAGATAGAGCGGATTACCCGCCTGATCCTTCAGTGCATTGCCCGAAGCGTCCACTTGCTGGGTGAACCACGCCGGGGTCTGGCTATGCCATACCAGTACATGACCGTGCACTTCCATTCCCATCGCCAGGGATTTGGTAATCATGTCGTCAGACCTTGTGAATGTGTAGGTCCCCTTGGTCTTCTGCAGTGCATCCGGCTTCATCTCATTTTCGAAGGTCAGGCTGTTGAAATGATAATTGAAGAACGCATTCTGTCCGTTGCCCGGGTTAATGTCATTATTGCCCGGCACATTGCCCAGCAGGAAGTCGTTCTTATAGGCATCCTTAAGCGAAGCAATCGTCTGCAGCCCCGTATCCTCGAAGCTGAAGTCATCAATATAGTAGGCTGCAACAGCACTGTTCGGGCTCTCTACATACAAAGTGACATCCTCGTGCAGATAACGGTACGTCCCCTCCAGCTTCACCCAGTCTCCGCCTGCATTGACCGTCTGGGTGGACAGACTGACATAATACGGCGTAGTATCATTGACCTGGGCAGTCAGCTTCAGCTGTGCGCTGGCCGGGCTGATCAGCTTCACCCATACTGTTGTTTTGTACTCATTGCCAATCGTGACAAGGTCCTTCACATTCACGGACGGTCCATCCGAATTGGCTGCTCTGCCTGTAACCTTCAGGGCATAAGCTCCGCCCGGGGTATGGTTGGCTTCCTGGGTAGGTGCAACCGTTACGCCTGCACCGCCCTTCGGCTTGAAGCCCTGAACCGTCTGATCCTCGAAATCTCTTATCGGTTGAATCCCAGCCACAAGGGTAAAAGGATTAACCGATACGCTGACGCTTCCCTTCGTAATCCTTAGCGTAAATCCGCCGTTCTGGAAGGTAATGGCTGTAGTCACTCCCAGCAGACTCAGCTCCTCATTCTCATTCAGGACGGCCTGTGCTTTGGATATCAGCTTAGCGTGATCTTCACCAGCCACTGCATTCGGAACGGTAAGCCGGTTGCCGATAAGCGCCGCTGCTTCCTCCACAGCCTGCTGATCCGGGCCCAGTTCACCCGTCTCCCCCAGGGTCTTGACTAGAGTCACATTGGAAAAGGTTACTTTGAAATCCGTTACTGCGCTGGTATTGGTTCCGTACAACTGCACCTTTGCATCCTTGAAGAAGTCCGGGGTATACGTTGAAGGATTCCCCATCGCCAGCCAGGAAGAGCCGCTATTCGTGGAGAAATACCCTTGAACCACATTGCCTTCCTTTACAATCCGCAGATAATAGTTCGTGCCGCTCAGATTAGTCTGATTCGTATTGTTCGTGAAAGGCTGAGTACCTATCAACCCTGAATTATTCACTTTGATATTGTTGCTTACCTTCCTGGCATTGATTCTGTAGAACTCCCCGCTTGAAGTGCGGCTGATGCCAAGTCCTGCTTGGGAATTCTCACCCATAGTCGAATCATTCAGCGGTTTGTCTACCGTAAGCTTCGCTGTAAGCGTCCAGTTGCCTTCGGCCGAACCAGGCATCTGCAGCATATTATGGCTGCCCGGATATTCCGTGCCGCTCTTCAAGGTCTGGATGGCCGCACCCTCAGCACTATAGCTAAGTGCGGTCTGCGGATCAGCCGGATTCACAACCTCCCAGCCCGCCGGAAGGCCAGCCGCAAAGCCGATAATTTCGTTCGTACTGAAAAAGATTTTATAAGTCCTGATCTGTTCGCCTTTGACGAACCGGACCACTGCCGTTCCTTGCGCACTGTCCGCTTGCGAGATGCTTACGATTTCAGCCGGGTCGCTCGTTACCGCCGTTACCTTCGGTATGGCGTTCCCCGAAACCGTATACTTATACTCGTAATTGGAGACATCGAAGTTAGACGGCTGAACGCCATCCACGAAAATATTGCGCGAAGCCACGGCCTCCGGCGTCAGTGACAGCTGATCGGCGTAGAGGATGTTGGCATCCTTCGCATACACCGCCAACACCACCTTGGCCGTACCTGACGGCTCATCATAGGTAAACGAAGCATTAGGCGTCTCATGCCAGTCCGCCACCTTCACATCTACAGGCTGGAAGGAGCTTAAGCTGAGCGGCCCGCCCTCCAGGATACGTCCGACAAATTTGCCGCCAGTCCAGTATGCTGGATCACCCGCCTCCCGGGCTGCATAGGGTTCCGGCATATCGCGGCCATTGATCGGCGTCACGCCGAGCTGGGTCCCGTTCTGGTCGTAGTATACCAGCGCGACTTCCACATCACCCGGATGCTCCGCAGCGAGATCATAGCTCTCCGGCCGGCTCATCATGGAGAGGAAATAACCCTTGAAGTTATAGCTCTCTCCCTTGCTCAGCTTACCGGTAACATCCTGCCACATTCCGTCATACTGCTCCGCAGCGTCGATGCGGCCAGCAAGCTTGCCGGAACCGGCAACCTTCGAGGTGGAGCTGTTCTTCAGGTAACGTGACAGACCCGAATAGCTCTGTATGGTATCTGCTGTTAACACGGGTCCTGAGGCAACAGGCTCAAAGGTTCCCTTGTTGTAACGGCCAGCAGACCAGTTGTCTGTATTGGATGCGGTTGCCGTATCAAAATCCCCATTGAGCAGCAGGTTGCCCGGAATGGATACTGTAGAGTTATTCGCGGCAGTACTCCAATCGGAATCGCCTGCTCCGAACAGGAAGCGGTCAACGGTGATGGTACCCGCAGGTCCGTTCGGTTCGGCCACAATATACAGATCCTTATGGCCGTAAGCGCTAAGATCGCCTGTATCAACCATGTCCTGGAATTTACCGTAGACCTCATTGGCCGGTACCGGTATTTCTGCTACACGCGTGCCTTGGGACAGGATATCGTCGCTGCTGCCCACAGCGCTTCCCACCGGAAGCACATAAGCGGCAAGCTTGCCTCCTTGAGCTGATTTACTCTGGGCAGTCAGGTACAGCAAGTGTCTGCGCACAACACCGCCGTTCGCGGAGCCATCTGCAAAATTCAAATTTCTGTAGGCGAGGTACTTGCCGACACCGAGTGTCACGGCCTCTTCAGCGCGTCCTGCACTACCTGCACTGTCGCCAGGTATACTATTGTCATTGCCCTCTGCTTCCAGCGTTGAGAAAATATCGCGTTCTCCGTCAAGCCCCTGGTAGGTGGCAAATTTGCCTTGGGACGGAACCACCGTTACGATGCTGGCCGACGGAACGTCAACAACGAACTTCCCGTCCGTTACCGGAATCGTGCCAAGCTTCTTCTGGTTCTCGCTGCCTGAAGTACGGAACACGGTAACACTGGTTGTGCCTGCCGGGAAGTCCTTCAGATTGAATTCAAGCGGCTGAACACTGTCATCATTCTTGGCATTCGATGCCGTGATTGAATAATCATTGGTATTCGGGTTCTTGAAGGCGACCACGTTGATATCGGCCGCAGGTACCCGCGTGACATCAAACCGGACATCGCCCGGATTCATGAACCGGGAGAAATGCCCATAGCCGTAAAAACGCTTGAACAACCGGTATTCACCCGTCAGCGTGCTGATCCGTCCCGGCTCCTGCTGGGAGTTGGTCGTAACGAAGCGGATCAGGTCGGAGCCGTCCGCACCGTTGCTGTCCCACATACTCCACCAGACAAAGCCGTTAAATCCGGGGTTGCTGCTGAACATATTGGTCAGCAGATTGGACCAGCGCACAGCGTCATTGATGTTCTGATTGCCGTACCGCTGAGTATAGGCACCGGCCGAACCGTCACCGGTATCCTGATTCATGAATTCGGCCTGCCAGAGCTTATATTTGGTCAGGTATTCGGGATACTTGCTCCCATCCTTGGAGTAATCCAGCGGATTCTGGGAAAAGTCGCCGGTATGGTACAGCTTATTCTCATCCGTGCCGATCCCGACCGTACCATACAGATGGGTGGTAAATACGTCGAGGTACGGGTTTTTGTCCAGGGCATTGTCAGGGTCGGTCTGACTGAACACCTCACCGCCTCTGCTTAAGGAAGCGTTCAGATTGGTGCCGTCCACGGCGGCAAGCTGAGGAATGAAGTCAATGAGCTTGCCGTCCGGATTCTGGATATCATAGAGGTCACCGCCCGGCTGCATCGACTTCTTCAAGGCAGGACCGATGTAACCGTTAATCAGCTCGGTGACGTACGCGGCTGACCCGCCCGCGAGGTCAACCTCATTGAAGGGGTTAATGTGGGTGATCGGAATCCCATATTGCTCCCACATTCCGCGGATATAATTCACGAGATAATCCGCATAGGCCTGATAATAAATTTTCACCACTTTACCATTAATCGTGGCTGTATCACTGCGGACAATCTTGTTAGGGGAGCCTGTCGAGGACTGGCTCATCCAGTAAGGCACCGTCCATGTACAAGCGTAAAACTGCTTGACGCCGTATTGCATCGCCTGGCGCATCGTCCAGACCTGATCCACATCGAACAGCTCTTTGCGGGTACGCGGCGAGTTCTTAATCACCACAGGATGCTCCCCCGGTGCGCTCAGGAGGTTGGTCGGGCCTCCATCGTCATTGCCGGCCGGCTGATCCCAGGAAGGATAATCCCATACGAAATCCTGTACGGGCACCAGCGTGCCTGGAGCGTGTTCCGGTTCAACAGGCCAGATACTGTCGGTATTGCCATCGTAATAGCGGTTCTCCGCTTCTATTTTGTATCCATATTGCCCGCCCGTTCCGCGCAGGGGAATGGCATTGCCTTCGATATCGAAGCCGGGCTTGCTGACATCTGCCAGCAGACCGGTCAGCGGATTGAAGCCCGGGCTGGCGGCGGTGGCATTGGCAGTGGTCAGGCCGCCGTTATCGCCGATGATGACCCGGACAATGTCGTGGCCTGTACCCTTGGATTCACTGAAGGTCAGATCCAGCAGATGCCTGACGGTATCTTGATGACCGGCCGAAGCCAGCTGCAGCATATGGACGGAATCTGTATAAGCATAAGCGGCCCCTACGCCATCCATCGTCTGGTAGGTTTTGTACCAGTCAGCGGTTACCTGCGCCGGGACAGCAATTGCAGGAGCAGCCTGAACCGGGGCGGAGAACGGCCCCGGGGTAATCATGCTCAACACCAGAGTACCGCTTATTGCTGCTGCAAGTGTCTTTCTCCAGATCTTTTTGCTCATTCCGCGTGTTCCTCCTTTTTTGTATACGCTTACATCCAATTACATGGTTATAGCTTAACAATTCAAAATTAAAATTTGTATGAGACTGATGCACGATTCATTTTAAAATAAAACTAAAAACCTTTGATTTTTAACGAAACGGGAACTTCACGCGGAAGGTGTACCAGGCAAGCCGCTGCTTAACGTTGTGTTCTGAGGGAATGCCGGGGGCTGGCTGAAGGGGATCATGAGTGGATACCCGTTACTGGAACAAGCAGATGGATAAACGTATCTTAATTTGTCCATTACGAAGAGAAGTACGGAAGCAAGTGGATAAACAGCATCTATTATGAGCCAATTTCGCTACTTGGGATAAAATCAGGAGATTTAAGTGCTGTTTATACAACTGCTGTTACCATAGGCGGTCATCGCCCATCAGCAAGTGTAGAAAATCCAACTAATTCCGCTCACTCACAGCCTCCGGGCTGTACCGAGGTGCAGACGGCTGCAAGGCCCTCCAACACTTTGAACATGATAACCCTCCTTATTCGCTAAAAAATCCCGGCCCGTAAACGCACTATACAAGCTGCTGTTTACAGGCCAGGATAAGATTACTTACGGAAACTGGAGTGAATGGCTTCTATTCTGCAACGATCAGGGTGGTGTCGGCTTCAGCTTCAACTTCGGCGTCGGCCTCATAAGTAGTATCCGTTACCGTAGCCTTGCTGCTTCCGAGTGTAGCTACGAAGGTAGTTACACTAAGCGCAGGCAGTTGGGCGGTGAAAGCACCGTTCGACACATTAATGTTAGAGCCGGCGGCTACCTTCCGGTTGGCGTCGGTAATCCACGAAGCAAAGCTGGAGGCTGCGCCATTCTGCAGGACAAACTTCTGGCTGACCGCCGAATTGCTTTTATTAATAGCAACAATCACTGCCTTGTTACTGCCCTTGTAAGCCGAGACATAGACATTGGTATTCGGGTTCTTCGTTGCGTCCACTCTTACATAACCCGGGCGGACGAACTTGGAGAACTGGGCCATGCTGTCCCCGCGCTTGCTGATACTGCCGTCTTCATTCATCGGGCTGTATTGACGGCGGATATACCACCATACATAAGCCTGGAAATCCCCTTCCACCAGCGCATTGTGCATATGGTACGCTACTTCCAGCGCTTCCGGCCACAGATTGGCCGAGTTGTTATTGCTGTTCGGGTAATAGACCTCGGTCATCCACAGCTCTTTGCCTGCGCCCTTCTGCTTGAAGAGCGGATAGGCAAAGTTGTTCACCTGGGTTCCATACAAATGTGCCCCCAGAATGTCCATATTGGCCAGCGCCTGGGAATCATTCAGAATCGGGTCGGACATATTTTTCAGATATTGAAAAGACTCGGGAGCAATGACCCGGCAATTGATGGAACCGGCATAATTCTTCATAAAGTTCAGGACTTCGGCAGGTGTCCACCAGGTCCAGGTCTCGGCATAGTCCGGTTCATTCTGTATCGAGATCGCATACAGGTTAACCCCATTATTCTTCATGTATGTCACGAAATCATTCAGATGCTGGGCGTACGCGCCGTACTTGTCATATCTGAGCCGCTTGGCTGAGGTATTCCCGTTGTGGTTGAAGGTCTCTGTCATACTTGCAGGAGGATTCCAGGGTGAAGCGAAGACGATGGCTCCCTTGGCAACGGCCGCCTTGGCCGTGTCCAGCTCCTTAGACCAGTTATTCTTGTTATCGTCCACAGAGATTCTCAGAATGGATAAGCCCAGCTGGTTCGCTCCGTTGCCGAAGGCGGTCTCCCGCTGCGCGGCCGTCAGATCGCCGATCCAGACCGGGTGGTTGATACCTCCGAACCCGCGAATGACCTGCTTCTGGGCGGACAGATTAACAGTCACATCGCTGGCAGCTGCAACTTTGGGCGGTGCGGGTACCAACATTGCCGATAGTAGGGTTACAGATGCCAATACAGTACATAGTGATTTTTTAAACTTGGATATCATGGACTCATCTCCTCATCGTATAATTTCTGCTCGGATCAGTTCTGCGAAACCCTGCTCCGGTCACCTCCTGTCTGGTTGAAGCGGCAGCGGTATCTTGCACCCTGCTTGTCCATGCTTCTTGAAGCACTTGCAAGCGCTTCCTTTTCCTGTATTATAATAAATATTTACTGGTTAATCCTTGCAGATCCACGAACATATATTGCGCGGATACCGATAATCCCAAATTGTGTAATAAAAGGAATGATTGTTATGGATGAGAACACTAACTATATTTTCACCCCTATCCCGGAAGAAATGATCTGCTTCCACAGAACCACCACAACCGAGCTTCTTAACCCGGCCATGCCGTATCACCACCACGATGCCTACGAAATCTACCTGTTCCTGAGAGGCAATGCCTACATGTATCTGGAGCAGTCGTGCTACAAGCTGGCCCCCGGCGACATGTTCATCATCAGCCCCAGCGAAATGCACCGGTGTGTCTGTACCGACAATCAAATGTACGAACGGATCGGGCTGAACATCAAGCGGTCTACCTTGCAAAGGCTCTCCAGCCCGCGTTCTAATCTGCTATCCTGCTTCGACGGGCATCCCTTCGGGCAGGACAATCTGACCCGGCTCTCCCGGGACCAATGTGCCTTCTACTCCAGACTGGCCGACCAATTGATCGCTTCCCTCCACTCTGAGGCTTATGGACAGGATCTGCTGGCAGAGGCTTACGCCACCCGGCTGCTTGTGTTCATTAACACCCTCTATCAGTCTTCTACGTCCCCCTCGGACAACCTCATGCCGGAGCTGGTCAGGCAGACCATGACGTACATTGAGGAGCATCTGCTAGAGTCTATCTCGTCCGCACAGCTAGAGCAGGAGTTTCATTACAGCGGCAAATATATAAGCCAGCTATTCAGGGAGCACACTGGACTTACCATCCGCTCCTACATTGTGGGCAAGCGCATCTCCCTGTCCATGAGCCATCTTACCGCCGGGAAAAGCGTCGCCGAAGCCTGCGAGCTGTCAGGCTTCAGCGACTATGCCAACTTCATCAGAAGCTTCAAAAAAATAGTGGGCATGCCCCCCGGCAAATACAAAGCCAGTGAACAGCCCTGAGCGGAATGACTATTTTTGTTCGTGACTTAACTCAGCCGGATTTATCATATCTCAGTCGAACATATTAGGGATACGAAGGCTATAATTCTACGCGAGCAAAATAAGATCAAGGTTGTCTGATGGGGCACTAGATTATGATCATTCCGAGTCTCCAGACCACTTTTGGACTTTCACTCGTCTTACAAATACACCTAGAACAAGTCCGGCAAGGGCTACAAACATCGTGAAGAATAATGCGTTCTGCATACCAGCCATTAAGGCCAATGTTGCATTTGCCGGCTCTGTAGGATCAGCCACACTCTTAATAAAGTCTGCGGTTCCGGTTGTCATGATACTTACTGCCATTGCAATACCTATAGCTCCTGCGATTTGTTGAAGTGTATTCAATATAGCCGCACCATCGGGGTACATATCAGGAGGTAGCTGATTCAGACCATTTGTCTGAGCAGGCATCCATACCAAAAGAATTCCGACAATCAGACAGGTGTGCAAGACCACAATCAAAGCAATGGACGAAGCAACTGTAATATTAGAACAGAACCATAGAGTGGCTGAAACTATGATAAGTCCAGGTACGACCAAAAACTTAGGTCCGAATTTGTCAAATAGTGCCCCTATAACAGGAGAAAATACAGCTGAAATCACACTGCCTGGCAGAAGAATAAATCCAGTCGTCAGTGCGCTAAATTCAAGAACACGAATCATAAACATGGGAAGAATGAACATGGCGGATAGATAAACCATCATACATATGAATACCAGCAAAGTACCCATAGCAAACATAGGGTTCTTTAGAGTTCTTAAGTTCATAAGAGGTTCTTTCATGTTCAGTTGACGAATGACAAATAAGATTAATGCGATAACCCCGGCAACCAGGGGCACAATAACAACAGGGTTACTCCAACCATGATCTCCCTCTCCTGCACTACTAATACCATAAACAAGTCCACCAAAACCAATTGTCGACAAGACTAGAGAGTATATATCGATACGTGGTTTGGTTATAGGTGCTACATTTTTCATAAACGCTACGCCTGCCAACAAAGCAAGCACCAGAGTCATCAGCGATACCCAGAATATCCAATGCCAGCTTAGATAATCAATTAAAAGACCTGAGATGGCTGGGCCTAAAGCAGGTCCTGCTGTGAACACAAGACTGACTAGTCCCATCGCTTTTCCGCGTTTCTCGGCTGGGAATATAATAAGAGCCGTATTAAGCATCAATGGGAATAATAACCCTGCTCCAGCTGCTTGAAGTATCCTTCCTAATAGCAAGATATCGAAACTTCCCGCCATAGCACCAATTGCAGATCCTATTATAGACATACTGACTGATGTCAGGAAAAGCTGACGTGTTGAAAACCATTGTATCAATAGTCCTGAAAGAGGAACTAAAACTCCCAGGGTAAGTAAATAACCACTTGTTAACCATTGAACTGTAGCTTCCGTAATCGCAAACTGATTAATTATATCACTTACAGCAATATTAATTGCCGTTTCATTAAAAGTACCTATCATACCTGCAAGCATCAATGCAAACATAATTGGGAAAACCTTAACATTTGAAACTTTTTGATTTTCAGAAATAGTACCTGATTGCAAACCCCTCACTCCTCAGTGTCTTTCTAATTTTTGATTCATGTTAGAAATTAAGTAGAACAAAATACCTCCTTTGAAAAGTTATTTAATTCTCGTTCAAAATCCGTAGGAGAACTTTCAACTTTTTGATCTTAACATACGCCTGTCAAGGCCCCCCCTGAACCAAAGAGAAAGTCAACCCCCTTTTTTTTAGATTCACAAAAAAGGGGGTTGACTCTCGCGATAGCGGTACTCTCAGGATTAAGATTGAAGGCGGCCCGGCTGGTCACGAAGACATATGAGCATACGTGAAGTCGCGAAACGCTTGGATATTCAAAATAATACCTGAAACGAAGTTTTCCAGTATGGAAGAAGAAACGGCTGGCTTGCGAGCGGAGATCGACTATTTAAAAAAGCAGGTGCCGTTTCCTGCGCAAAGTTGCTTCAGGACAATTTTTCTCCGCATGTGCACCACAAAGTGAAAGAATGGGCCGCAGTGGATCAAGGTTATCAGATGGGGCGCTAGCGACTATTCTTAGCCTCTGCCTCCCAGTAATCACCCACCAGGCCTTCAATAATACTGGCGCTGGCCCAAGGCATCAGACAGAACCAGGTGCTGGCCGGTGAACCATCGCTGTAAGTCTCCGTTACCAGACCTTCCGAATGGCAGAACCGTTCGGACATCCAGCCTGTCAGGCCGTGGCCAAATTCCCGGTCATACCGGTTGTAGGTCTGGCAGCCCCAGCCGATCGTATCCAGCATCCGCTGCCGGACGTAGGGATCATCGCGCTGCTGCACGTAGTAATACAGCTCATCCACTACACTGCCCGACATCGGATGAATATGCGGATTGGCGACTGAGGTCACACTTCCCCCGCAGCTGGACCAGCCGACCACGCTCAGTGGCGGCACCTTAACGGGTGAATTGTAAGCAAATTTGAAGGTGAACTCGTAAGCTAGCGCATCTCTCATATGATCCAGATACAGCTCATCCCCTGTAAGGGCGTGCAGATATCTGACCGCTCGGATGTATGCCAGAATCCCTTCAGAGTCTACCGCCTTATCCGCATCAAGCGGCGCTCCATAACATTCCATCCGCTTCACATAGGTCTCATAATAATGCCGCTCGCTGCGCTTCAGGCTGTCCAGATGCGACCGGTTTCCGGTTAGCCAGCTATAGTAGGCGATTGCAGCCAGGATCCAGGTTCCGCTGAAGGAATCATATTCAAGCCCCGCACCGGTTCTCTCAGAGAGAATCGTAGGGTATTCATCGTCCGCATTCCGGCTTCGTTCCAGTACAGGAAGAATCCTCCGCACGAAGTCCACCCACTCCTCGTGGATAACATGCTTGAGCCGTTTCTCATATTCATAAGCCTTCATAATATAAAATAAGGCCTGTCCGCATAGATAAGCGGAATGTCCCGGAGTGCGCATTCCATCGAACCACCAGCCGTGAATACTCCATTTCCCGTCCTGATAGGCCTCATAAGGAAGACCGGAAGCCGGGTTCATGCAGTTCCCGATGATATTCTCAATGCAGGAGAGCGCCTGCCCGCGCATCGGCTCATCTCCCAGCCGCAGCGCAGCCATCAGCATGGGGGTGGCTACAGTCAGACCGTCTGTCCAGCTGATGGAGATGATTTTATTATAACGGTACCCGCCAGTCTCCTTGTCCTCATACACAAAGGTTGTGTAGCTCCGGTCTTCAGGCAGCCACGCATATTGGTAGATCGCCTCTGACAGGTCAGCCGCAGCACGCCGGATCTCACTGCCGGGTCTTGGAGGCTGATGATAGCGGGAATAGATGTCTTCCAGCGCAGGATTGATGCCCAGCTCAGATTCAGCCGTGTACTCGTACAAATCCAGCGTGAATGCTACAGACTCTGAGCCCGCCAGCTCAAAGCAGTTCTCCTCCAGAGGAGCCCGCTCCTTGACAAGGCGCGATTTGATGAACAGAAGCGGAGCATTCTCATACCCCAGCGTATATCCGACCGTTCCCTTGGCAAGCGAGCAGGTGAAGCCGCCATACTGGCAGAACTCTCCCTCGACCCCGGGCTTCCATTGGGACTTCACTCCAGCTTGGCTTACAAAATAAGGACTGGCACACAGCCCCCATACCTTGCCGTTGTCATAGACAAGCGCCGCCGGATGCGATAGCCGGTCGCTTCGGACCATCCACCAGGGAGAAGAAGGACGCGCGGGATTGCCTTCTCTTAGTCTCGGGAATTCGTTCGGAACATTCTGCGGAGCCTCCCCCCGGTTGCGTCCATACATAAAAGCGGGCAGAAAAAAACGCGGGGCAGTCTTGGCAAACGGCAGCTCCACATGAATAACTCCCGACCACGGCGTACGGTTTAGATTCGTAATCGTTACACATGCCTGATACGGCTGCATGGCACTGCCTGCTCCGCCTGTGATCCCGATGGATGCTTGTAATCCATGTCTGTCCAACCCGGTATATCCGGTATCTGCCTGGTGCTTGCTTCTTGCCGTTACAATCAGTTCCATCATCCGGTCCTCCATTCTGTGGTGTACAATACAACGCTTGCAAATCATATAATGACATGCTAGGATAAGGACATTTTATAGTAGTTTCAGAGAAGAATCCTTGCGAATTCCGTGCGATGTATTGCGCCAAATGACCTGGAGGTTACCGATGAACGACCCTTTTGAGCTGCGGTATGATCCCATCCATCAAGATTATCTCTACCTGCACAGAACGACTACCTATAATATGGGGACCTTCTATCACCGGCATGAAGCCTACGAGCTGTACTTGTTCCTGCGCGGCAATGTCAACTTCTATATCGAGAATAGCTGTTATCATCTGGAACGCGGCGATCTGCTTGTGATCAATCCCGAAGAGATGCACCGTTCCTTCAGCCAGGATGAATCAGAATATGAACGTATTACCCTTAACCTCCAGAAGTCATATTTGCACCGCCTGTCTACACCGGCAACCCCTCTATCTTGGTGCTTCGACTATCGGCCCAAGGGTAAGGGCAACATCGTCCATCTGGAGGAAGCCCGGCTGCAGCAGTTTCTCCGCCTGACCGGCGATCTGGAGAAGACGCTCTCGTCAGAGGACTATGGAGCAGATATTATCGCCAACAGTACGCTCGCACAATTATTGGTGCTGACCAACACGGCGTTTCATAAGACAGACATCGTTCCTGCCGATATCATGCCGGAGCTGGTCCGCAAGACTATGGAGTACATTGACGCCCATCTGGAGCAGACCATCACGCTGGAGCAGCTTGCCGGCCTCTTTCATTTGAACAGCACATACATCAGCCGCCAATTCAAACAACACACGGGCTTAACTCTCCGTTCGTATATATTGGACCGCCGGATTTCGTTAGCCAAGGCTTACCTCCGCGAAGGGCTTAGCCTTACCGAGGCCTGCTATCAATCCGGCTTCAGCGATTACGCCAACTTCATCCGCAGCTTCACCAAGATCGCCGGAGTATCCCCTGGAAGGTACGCCAGGCAGGAATAAGCAGACTGTAGAATGTCTCGCGGGAAGTGGAGCGGGAAGGCGCGGTGTATGCGGAAGGCGGGACTGGATGATTAGGGCTGGGAATTTACAGATTGCGAGGAGTGTTGCATACAGTTGAGGGCGCGGCGGGCTTACAGCGTTTAACTCATGGCGGCGGACTTACAGCGTCTGACTCCTGGCAGCAGGCTTACATCTGCGGATTTATAGCGGCGCGGACTTAAGCAAGTGGAAATTGTACATCTAATTTGGCGGTAAAGCGGTACGTAAACTAATTAGTTGGAAAAACGTAGCTTACTCAGCCCGACTTCTGCTAAATCCATCAGATTCCAGGAATTAAGTGTACTTTTTCCAACTGCTTGCCCCCAACGCTCGATTACGGCAAAATTAAGTGCCTTTTTTCCAACTACGTCCCCCTCCTCTCCCGCTACCGATTGCATAAGGCCCCCCAGCCGAGCCGGGGGTTGTTCTAGAGTAAAGGGCTGGTACAACCCAGCCCCTCCTCATCAAACCGTACGTGAGGTTTTCCCTCATACGGCTTTCCGATGTTTGTCATTCATGGGCATGCAGATTACAATAGCGTTTTTAGTCCACACTTATTGACCATATACTTGACCTCCGGGAATGAACTCATCCATCTCCTCCGTTGTCTCTTCTTCGCATACCACCGCGTAAATCGCTGCAGGATATACCAATCCAGCTTGGCTAATCTCTTTTGGCTGTAGTTCGTGTAGTAATAATTTCTCCATCCCTGTATCTTTGGATTGAGCCATTCCACGTGTTCCACGAACGATTTCCAGCGCATGCCGGGCGGTGCTAATCGGTCTTTGACCACGCCTCGGATACGTTCCTCTGCCTTCTTCGTTAGCCACTGCTGGGTGGTATAGTACACCTTCCCTTGAGAAGTTTCTGCTTTCGTTTTTCGGTGGTGCATTCCTAAGAAGTCGAAGCCTTCGTCTCCTGTCCACAGACCTACAATGCGGGTTTTGGTCGGATGCAGCGTGAGTTCTAGACGTTCCATAATGGTGCGGATGAGTTCATACGCATGTTCTGCATCCTTTTTGGTTTTACAGACCACGACGAAGTCGTCTGCATACCTCGTCAGTTCTCCCAGTCCACTTCCGTGTTTTTCCCATAACCGGTCAAAGTAGTTCAAATAGATATTCGCCAGCAGTGGCGAGATGACACCACCTTGGGGTGTCCCTAGATCGGAGCGCCGTACCTTTCCTTCTTCCATTATTCCCGCATGAAGCCACTTCCGTATGAGCTTCAGAATCCGTCTGTCATTGATACGCATCTGTACCAATTTCATGAGTTTCTCTTGATTGATATGGTCGAAGTAACCTTGGATATCGACGTCGACTACCCAATTTCCTTTGCGGTTGCAGGCTTTCCGGATTCGCTCCAGCGCTCCTTTGGCACTTCGTTTTGGACGAAATCCGAAGGAGACTTCTTTAAAATCGGCTTCAAAGATGGGTTCAATCACCAGTTTGGTTGCCATTTGTAAGACACGGTCCCGTACGGTAGGGATGCCTAGCGGTCTTGGCTTCCCATCTTTCTTCGGGATATAGTGCCGCCGAACCGGCTGCGGATGGTAGCTGCCTTCTTTCAATTCTTGCTCACAGCTTTTGAGAAATCTCGTCACTCCTTGTTTCTCGATTTCAGCGAGCGTTACGGCATCCACTCCCGCAGCTCCCTTATTCGCTTTCACCCGTTTCCAGGCTTCGCATAGCACATCCCACCGGTAGACTTTGTCGTACAAGGCATGGAATTTACGCTTGTTGTTCTCCTTGGCCGCATGACCTAGCTTTTCTTGGAGTTCTTGAACTTTTTCCTTGGGTGTCGTTAGCCGTTTGGCATTCACTCACTCGTACCTCCTCCAAAAGCGTAAACAAAGCAGGGCTCCTTCCCTCCCTAAGGTTATGTTGTCCTTAGGTTCTTCGGTACTACGAGCCCCTCGGACTCCCTTCCCACAGACGGTTCACTTCGTCTTCTGGACTTATAGAGCGCCTCTTTACGGGTTCCTAAAAAAAAATTCCGTGTGGGGGAGGGTCTCCCCAGTTCACTGCATTATCTTTCAATCCATGCCGTTCCCTATACGCCGGAGGGTTCTTCACTGTTGTTCCAAGTTCTGCACAGCTTCCTTGGCCTTCGTCCATAATAGCGGGACTCGGCTCCCTCTGTTCCCCTTTGCAGGGCCTTTTTGACGACGCGGCAGGATTCACTTGATGTTGCGGCCTGAATTGTTGCTCGCCCGGTCTCTGACCAGTACTTTTGTCGATGCGCTTTTACACACAGATTTCGCCATGTGCAAGCATCCTAGCTACAAAGGTAGCTTGGTCCCTCCTTTGGTTGGACTTTCACCAACTAGATAATGCGTGCCTCTGGGCACGCGTATCAAAAAAGGCCTCCCGTTATGGGAGGCTTGAAGGTTGGGAAGCTAGCAGACTTGCAAGCTTACGCTTACACCATAAGCTCATTTCACTTCTTATAACCAAAATCCGGTATCGCGGTCCATCTCCGGCGCAGCTCGTGGGCTGCGGCTTTGGGCTTGCGTTCCCGGGTGAAGATGCCCTTCTTGTTGCCCTGGACCCGGATGATTCCCTGGCTCGTAGCGAAGTCGGCGAAATTCCATACCTGCTCGCCCACGAATTCGGTGAACTCGTCGAACACCTCATGGTTGGCCCGGTAGAACGCCACCTGATATTCCTCCGTGAACATTATCGGCTCCACATCATGCAGCCCGGCTACGGTATCTGTTCCGTATTCGGTCATCATCATCGGCTTGCCCGGGCAGCGCCGGGTCCAGGCTTCCAGCTCCAGCCGCAGCTTGTCCTTGGCCGATTCCAGGTCGCCCCCGTCCACATACCAGCCGTAATAACGGTTGAAGGCCAGCACATCAATCAGCTCGGAGATTCTATCATTCGCTGGGGAGGCTTCAATATGCGTCACCAGCGTAACCGGACGATGCTGCGGATCTTCATCCCGCATCTGTTCAATCAGCGGCTTGAAGTATTCGTAAGCGCCCTCCTCATAGGAAGCCGGTTCATTAGCCACATTCCACATCACTACACAGGCATGGTTCTTATCCCGCTGAATCAGCTCCCGGATTACCTGCTGGTGATGCCCGAAGGTCTGCACCTCTTGCCAGGTCTCCTTCTTCGTTCCCCCTGAGAACATGACCAGGAAATTAAGATCCAGCCCTACCGCCGGAGTCTCGTCAATGACGACGAAGCCTTCACGGTCGGCAAGCCGCATCACTTCTTCGGCATAGGGATAATGCGCGGTACGGAAGGAGTTCGCCCCCGACCATTTCATCAGATTGAAATCCAGAATATTCGCCGCTTCATCCAGACCCCGGCCATGAAACGGGGTATCCTCATGTCTGCCATAGCCCTTGAAGTAGAACGGCTGGTTGTTGATCAGGAACTGTCCGGCTCTGACTTCAACCGTCCGCACACCGAACGGCAGCTCGTAGACATCAACCACCTGCTCCACTTCCAGAAGCTCAATCTTCAGGGTATACAGATAGGCATTCAACGGCTGCCATAGCCTGACAGAAGGAATATCCAGCACACCGGACCGCCCTGTACCTGAACAGACCGCATTCCCCTCTTCATCCAGCACCGTAACCCGGACATCCGCTTCTCCGCTAACATCCACACTATAGCGGACGATCCCCTGCTCACCCTGATAATCGGTTACTACAGTAACGTCCTGAACGAAGGTGTGCGGGGTGGAGTAGATTTTGACCGGCCGCTGGAGTCCTGCAAAATTGAAGAAATCGAAGTTCGGCTGATTCTTCACCCTGGTCTTCCCGTCCGGGCCCTCAGTCTCACTGTACAGCCCCACAGGCAGTGTCGTGTAATCCACCACATTATTCACGGCAACCGTCAACCGGTTCGTGCCAGCTTGAATATAGTCATTCACCACCGCTTCAAAAGGCAGGAATCCGCCGGAATGCTCCATCACAAGCACTCCATTGATGAACACCTTAGCCTTATGTGTCGCCGACCCGAACCTCAGGACAAGACGCTCATTCATGACGTTACGCGGAAGGGACAGCTCCCGCTCATACCATACCCAGCCGACATGACCCCGGATCTCCGGGTTTACACCCAGATCATTATAGGCAGAGGGTACCGCCATCGGGAGCGTATCTGTCAGCCTGGACGCATACCATTTCTCGTCCCATCCGGGGCCGTGATCCAGCTTGAAATTCCATACCCCGCCCAGATCATACAGGCCGCGGGTTTCCGTCATTATTGGATACAGCATGAACAACACACTCCTATCTGCTCTCTATTCTCTTGTATTCAGGATTCAGGATTTGGAATCAATGATCTTCTGGATCTTGGTTTGTGCATGCTGAATGGTATCCTCAATACTTTGACCCGACAGCATCATTTTATCGAATTCCTCCAGGAGCACCTTCTCCAGCTCAGCGTGATACGGGACTGCCGTAGCTGCAGTAGTGGATTTGGTATTCTCCAGTACATAGAGCAGAGACGCTTTATCTATCATCTCCGGATTCTTGCTGCCGGCGATGATGCGGTCTACCACATCGTTCAGATCGGCTTTTTTCCAGGACGGGATATTCTTCCCTTGCAGCACAATGCCTTCGGTGGAGAACCAGCGGATGAAGGTGTACGCCTCGTCTTTGTGCTTGGATTTGCTGTATATGCTCAGTACATCCCCGCTGACATTCGCAGCAATCGGATCTTCCGCCTTCAGCTTGGGAGTCGGAGCGAACACCGTCTTGAAGCTGGCCGGAATGGTCTCGGTTCCCCCGGTTTCCGGGATCAGGAAGGAGCCTGTGAGAATCATGCTTGTATCCTGGTTGAAATATTGCGGTCTGTAATTCAGCTTCTGGCTGACCACCTCGGAATACGGTGTGGCAGAGCCTTCTGCTTCGCCCTGAAGACGCAGCTCCAGCGACTTACGCATGAATGGATTATCAATATTAGCCTTCTTACCGTCATCGGTGGTCAGGTTCGCGTTGACCGGCTGGCCGAAATTCTGCACCAGGTATCCGTATTGAATCCAGCTGTGGAAATAGGTACCATAGCGGGTTTTATCGCCTTCTTTTTTCGTCATAGCCTTCGCGTATTCCATATACTGATCCCAGGTCCAGTCCTTGGGCAGCTCAAGTCCGGCTTCCTTCAGATGGTTCTCATTGATAATAACGAGACCCTGGGAGGACTTGCCGGGCAGCCCGTAGACCTTGCCGTCAATGGACGTATCCGCCGTATATTCATCCGCGAACTTAATTCCGTCCTTAGCCAGATAATCATCCAGCGGCTCGATCATGCCCAGCCCCGCCCGTTGGGAGAGAAACGTCATGTTGCTGAACATGATAATATCCAGATCATCGCCGCCGGCAACGGCCAGATCGAGCTTCTTGTAGAATTCATTGGAGTTGTTATCCTCAGCGGAGGCGAACTCCACCTTGATGTTCGGATGCTGCTTCTCGAATTCGGCAATGACGACATCCCAGTTGTCCATTTTTTTGGCATACCAGTTGCTCAGCTTGATGGTTACAGCTTTATCCCCATCCTTAGCGGGAGCGGAAGCCGCATCCTCCTTCGAATTGGCCCCTCCGCACCCGGATACGAGCAAGGCTAACAGCGGTACAATGATGAATAATTTCCGTTTCGCTCTAAACATGATATAACCCCCTGTAGTGTAATTAGTCTAGCCTTTGACGCTTCCCATAGCAACTCCCTCAATCACCTGCTTCTGGCCGATGATGAAGATGATCAAGAGAGGTAGAATGGCTGATACGGCACCTGCCATCATTAAGGAGTAGAACTCGCCGCTGAAATCAGCGAATTTGCGGATGCCCAGCTGCAAGGTGAACAAGGAATCGGACCGGAGGAAAATCAGCGGATTCTGGTAATCATTCCAGGTCCAGATAAAGCGGAGAATCATATAGGTAGCAAGGGCTGGCTGCACCAGCGGCAGGGCAATCCGGCTGAATATCGTCCAGTGGCCCGCCGCATCAATCCTTGCGGATTCAATAATCTCATCATGAATGCCCAGGAAGAACTGCCGGAGCAGGAAGGTTCCCAGCACGCCTGACGCCGCAAGCAGCACCAGTCCCATATGACTGTCGAACAGTCCAAGCCAGCGGTACATGATGAACTGCGGAACCAGGATGGCCTGGGTCGGAATCATGAAGGTGGCCAGGACAACGATGAAGAGCGAATCCCGTCCTTTGAAGACAATTTTGGAGAACCCGTAGGCTGCCATGGCAGAGATCGTCAGGGACAGCGCTGTCGACATCAGGGTGACCTTGGTGCTGTTCCAGTAATAGAGGGTGAACGGCACGGCGCCCGCCCATACCTGCTTATAGTTCTCTACCATATTCCATTTCGCCGGAATCCACTGAATCGGATACTTCATAACATCCAGCTCCGGCTTGAAGGAGGCGGACAGCATCCACAGGAACGGCATAATAAACAGTATCCCGGCAACCCCCATGAAGAGGGTTACGATAACGCGGCTAAGCTTGATTGAACGCATGTGTAAACCTCCTAGTAATTGACCCATTTCTTTTGTCCGACCCATTGAATCAAGGTCACCAGCAGGATGAGCATCAGCAGAATAATCCCCATCGCGGAAGCATATCCCGACTCCAGATTAATGAACGCAACCTCATACAGATAGAACACAATGACTGAGGTTGAACCTGCCGGGCCGCCGCCTGTGAGGACCATTATCAGATCGAAGACCTTGAATGATCCGACAATCCCGGTAATCAGCAGGAAGAACGAGGTAGGAGATAACAGAGGCAGGGTAATTCTGAAGAATTGTCTGAGCGGTGATGCACCGTCCACATCGGCGGCTTCATACAAGTCCCGTGAAATATTCTGCAGGCCCGCCAGATAGATCACCATATTGAAGCCGAGCGAGGTCCACACCATAATAATCATGACCGAGATCAGGGCAAACTTGGGATCAGCCAGCCACAGGGGCGGATTCTCGACCCCTATAGATCTGAGGAATCCGTTGATCGGACCATTGTTGGGGTGATACAGGACTCTCCACAATAAGGCGATGGCCACGAAGCTTGAGATAAAGGGCATGAAATAGATCACTTTGAAAAAGGTTTTGAAATACGTTGCTTTGTTGATTAACGCTGCCAGCACCAGAGCCAGGAACATCGCTACCGGAACTACGGCAATCATGATCAGGTTGTTGATCAGCGAGCGATGGAAGGATTCATCCTGCATCAGCCGTGTGTAATTGTCCAGCCCGACCAGTTGAAACCCCTCCAGCCCGGACACAAAATTCCAGTTCGAGAAGCTGATCACGCCGGATAAGAGAATCGGAATAATCACTAACGTAGTGGTAAGAATGAGCATGGGTGAAATAAATAGATACCCCGCAATATTGTCGTAAAAGGATTGCTTGCGCATTCTGCCTGTTCCCGGCTTACCGTACCGCTTAATTGTCCCCTCTTCAGGAATAACCTCCACTGTTTCCACCTCGTTTTATGTTTGTAGCTTCATTATAGAAGAGCTGTTTTGCATGCACATGCAACGAATTTATCTATGATGAAAAGTTTGTATAGCATTATTTTTTCTAAAATGAAAAAATTGTTGGATGAGCTGAACGGCATAATCAAGTACCATAAGCTTGTGAAGGTCCAGTACTGGAGGGGAACTCTAATGAAAGATAAACACAGGCTCAGTCCGTTATCCTTCCGGCAAAAGCTTATCCTTACCTCTATCGCCTGCCTGGTTATACCGGCTATCGGGATGCTGTATATCACCATTGTCTACTCCAAGCTCATTATCCGGGAGCATTCCCTGGAAAAAGCTACGCAGTCCCTGACCATTGTCCAGTCGCAGATTGATGTGATCTTCGAAGAGATGGTGTCGGTCTCGAACTTCGTCCATTTCGACCCGGAGATCAAAACCCTGTTGGAGGATGCCAAGACCAATCCGGTGGCTGCGAGATCCCTGACAAGCCGTCTGGAGCAGGTGGCCGGCGAGACCCTTGATCTGCGGATTACGCTGGTGGATAAGGAAGGACATGCCTATTCCGATTATTCCTTCTACGACTATGATCCGCGGCAATTCCTGAAGCAGCGCTGGTTCTCCACCCTGGAGCAGCTCCCGCCGTATGACACTTTATTTATGGGCGCGGAGGACAATTACCTGACGTCTCTTGCGGCCGGGCAGCCGTTCGTCTTCATGACCGCGCGTGCCTTAAGAGAAGGAACAGCGTCTTCCCCCTATGCTTACCTTATTGTCAGTCGCAGCGAGGCTTCCATCCGTGAGCGGTTTGCTTCACTGGAAGAGGATGTCTATCTGCTAAGCGACAAGGAGACGATTCTCTCCAACCGGAATCCGTCCCTCATCGGCTCCAATTTCAATACACTGCTGCCCATAGATGAGCTGGTCTTCCCGGAAATCGTAGAATTCAAGCAGGAGAATCAGCTCCTCCTCTCCCTGCCGCTCAAGTACGCCAAATGGAGGTTAATCAGCGTAGCTCCTTATGAGCAGCTCACGGAAAGATTGAACGGGATCAACCGGACAGGACTGTTGTTCCAGGCTGTTTTTGCGGTCAGCTTCCTGTTCGCCTTAACCTATCTGCTGCGGAGGTTCACCAAGCCCGTGCTGGTGCTGGGCAAGGTGGCCCGCAGAGTGGAGGACGGGGATCTGGCGGTGCGCTCGGGCATTCGGGGAGCCGACGAGATCGGCAGCCTGGGGCTGTCCTTCGATAACATGCTTGACCGGGTACAGCTGATGCTCAGACAGGTGGAGACGGAGCAGGAACTGAAGCGCCAGGCGGAGATTGCCATGCTGCAGGCCCAGATTAATCCGCACTTCCTCTTCAACGTGTTAAGCTCGATCCGGCTGAAGCTGCTTATGAAGCAGGATGAGGAGAACGCTTTTATCGTAGGCTCCTTATCCTCCATGCTCCGGGCCACCTTGTCCAACCAGGATGAATTCGTCTCCGTTGCCTATGAGCTGGATTCCGCGAAGCAGTATATGGAGCTGATGAGATTCACCATGAGGTATCCCACAGACTCTGAAGTCCGGGTGAACAAGGAGCTGCTGCTGGAAACATTGCCAAGGTTCATTCTGCAGCCCATTATTGAGAATGCTTATAAGCACGGGTTCATTCAAGGCGGGGGACGGATTACGATCTCCATTGAGAACCTGAAGTCCAGGCTTCACATCAGCGTCGAGGATAACGGCACCGGAATGGATGAGCCTACGCTGGCCTTATTATTGAAGCAGATTACACAGAAGGATATAGAATTAGATCGCTTGAACATGGCCGGTCCCCCTGAAGTCCAGCTCTCTCACGGCATCGGATTGATCAACGTCTATCAGCGGCTTAAGCTCATCTACGGGGAGCGCTTCGAGATGGAGATTGAGAGCCTTCAAGGGGAACGTACAACCGTAAGGTTAGTGCTGCCGCTCAAGCGGATTGGAGCAGATGGACATGAACTATAAAGTAGTCTTGGCCGATGATCATTATCCGGTACTGGAGTATTTAAGCGCCGCTATTCCCTGGGACACCCTTGGACTTGAGTTGTCCGCTGCGTGCTCGGACGGCAAACAGGCCTGGGAAGCCTGCCAATTGCATCAGCCCGATATTCTGCTGACGGATATCGGGATGCCCGCGATGAATGGCCTGGAGTTAATCCAGAAGGCACGCGAGGTGAACCCCCAGCTTCAGACGATTATCTTGTCCTGCCACGGGGAATTCGAATATGCGCAGAAGGCGGTGAAGCTGAATGTGGCCGAATATATATTGAAGGAGAGCATGCAGATTGATCAGGTGATTGCTGTATTGACCGAGGCGGTCTCCCGTCTTGAAGTGAAGCTGCAATCCCGCAACAGCTACCTCCAGATGCAGAAGCTCGTCAGCCAGAATCACTCCGCGATCCGCACGAGGTTCATCCGCCGGTTCGTCGAGCAGCCGGTCTGGGATGAAGCAGAATGGTTCGGACAAGCCGAGGGGATGGGCATTCAGCTCCAGCCAGGGCTTCCTTACCTGCCGGTGCTGGCGGTCCCGGAACGCTCCTATGAGCTGGAACGGCGGTTCGGCGGAATCGTGAACCTGCAGTTTGTCATGGATAATGTGCTGCAGGAATTTCTGGAGATCGAAGGAATCATTCAGTTCGCCTTAAGCGAACGGCAGTTCATCTTGTTCATCCCTTTTCCGCGTATGCTGATCCGCAATCTCTATGAGGAGTACCGGAACAAATTCCTGTACGTGCAGAAGATGTCGAAGCTGCACCTGCGGATGGGGATTTCATTCTTTTACGGCGAGGTGACGCCCAGCCTGATCGAACTGAAGAAGCAGCTTCAGGCGTTGCTCGATGCCCAGGCGCTGCGTTTCTATACGGCGGAGGGGGCGATTATGAAGCTTGCGCCTGTGAAGACTTCCGGCGAAGACCTGTTCGTGCACTACTCGGAGATTCTGCAGCAATTACGGGATTGTATCCAGCATGAGGATGGTTCACAGGTTACCGCTACGGTTGCGGAGATCAAGAAGGTGATCGGGGACCACCAATACCCGGTGGAAAGTGTAAAAAGCTGGCTGCTCAAAATGGTGATGGAGCTGGAACTGAAATATGTGGTGATGCAGAACTTCGTCAATAACTTCAACAGTGAACGGCATCAGCGCTCCATCCAGGAGTTCGAGACCCTCGATCAGCTGATGGAGTGGCTGGAAGACTTCCTGAAGGATAAAATTCTGATGCTGCGGTCCATGTGGAAGCAGAATGTCCGAAAAGAGGTGGCGGAAGCCAAGCGGTATGTCATGAATCATACCCACGAGAAGGTCAGTATGGATGAGATGGCCCGGCGTCTGGGCCTGAATCCCACCCATTTCAGCCGGTTATTCCGCATCGAGACCGGACTGACCTTCATTGAGTATGTGACCAAGATGAAGATGGAACGGGCCAGGGATCTGCTCAATCAGACGAACCTCACTGTAGTGGAGATCGCGGAGCAGCTAGGCTATGACAATGTCAGCTATTTCATCAAGCTCTTCCGTAACTTCTCCGGGATGACCCCGGCGGAGTTCCGCAAATCCCTCTAGGCTGGGGGAATGAGGATGGTGAAGCTGTCACTGCGGGAAATATATGAGCTGAATGGAATGAGGGCCAAACGGGGAACGCTGGGGACGTTGGGGATGTTGGGGACGCTGGGGACGCTGGGGACGTTGGGGGACGACGAGGACGCTGGGGACGCTGGGGACGTTGGGGGACGACGAGGACGCTGGGGACGCTGGGGACGTTGGGGGACGACGAGGACGCTGGGGACGACGGGAACGCCGACTACACTGCTGCAACAAGCAAGTGGATAAACGTATCTTAGTTTGTGAATTTCAGGAGATTACGGGCAAGCAAGTGGAAAAACTCCAACTACTACGGGTGGTTTCAGCTACTTTGGGTGAAATGCGATTATTTAAGTGTCATTTATCCAACTGCTGTTCTAACAGGGGGCATTTGTTCCTCAGCAAGTGGAGAAAATCCAACTGCTGTAAGACGCCCTTAAGTTTAACCTGAAGCTTCGTCGTCACTGCGGTGAACATTTGGACTTCCGGCCGCTGTTCGTCAACAGATTTCTTCAATTATTCCGCTGTTCGCGGCCCAAATCCGGTGACGGCTGATGCTTCCGAAGCTAGCTTTCCTGCGGACAGCTTTCAGGCGGTGGCTGCCGCTTCTACAGTTCCAAATTTCCCCCTCCGCTTCTTTTGCTTTTTGTTTATTTCATTGGCTATGTTAAATTCTAATGTTCCTCAACATAAAGCGGCATCAGAGAAGGCGGATCGTACCTTATCGCGGCCTTTAAACGACAAAATGGTGCCGATCACCATATCCCCATAGCGGCAACGAAGTAATGAGCCTAATCCGACAGTGCCCGCATGATGTTGGATTTCGCCTCTGCCGCAATCGCTTCATTCCCGTCATCGACCGCTTGCATTAAGATCAGCATGGGGATGTATACCGCGATCAGCCGCGCCAGCAGCTTCGTCTCCTCGTCCGCTCCTCCGTATGTTTCGAAAAACACGCCGCGGGCGTAAGGTGGTAAAAAGCTATAAGCAACGCTCAAATCGCAAGCCGGATGGCCTACGCTCAGATCGCCCCAATCAATGATGCCGGAAACGATCCCGTTCTCATTCACAAGCATATTTTTGAAATGAAGATCGCCATGTAGCAGTGCATTCACCGCCTCGACACGGTCCTTTTGCAGCCTGCTAATATACGCTTCGATCACACCGGACTCCTCCGGCGACAAGTATTCAACCACCTTCGATAGAAAGCCCTCCAATTTCACTTTGCGCGATGCTATGTCCGTCAAGTTTCGATGATCTTGCTGAACTCCGCACTCCAGCGCCGCCTGCACCGGAAACTCATGCAATCTCCGCAAAAATTCCGCCAGCGTCTCTGCCGATAGTGCCCGGCGTTCTTCCGTCAAACCGATGGGGAAATCTCCTGGCACGTGGGCATAGCCAAGAAATGGTGCCGGGTATTCGTCACTTGCTTCGCCATAAAACAACGGTTTCGGATAGGGGATGGTCAAATATGCCTCAAGCTTCGGCAGCAGCTTCCCTTCCATACGAATCGCGCCAACTGCAAACGTTCTTCTTGGAAACCGGAACACGTACTCGTCACCGATGAGAAAAACCGTATTGTCCCAGCCCCAGCCCAATCGCTTCACTTGCTTCGATGACAGCTGAGGGAATTGTCTGCCGATCAGCGTCCGCGCCTGCTCTTCGTTAACCTCCCACTCCGCATCCCATACATTCGTTCCTCCCATGAATTGTCTGCCTCCTCCCGCTTGTTCATTGCCCTATTTTCGATTATCGCGGAACAGAATTACTCAGAACTTATCAATCTTGTACCAGAACAGCGGCAGCGGGAACCAATCTGCGGGCGCATCCACCGCCATATAACGGCCATGCCGGGTAAGCAGAAGCGTCTGAGCTTCCAGCCTGTCCAGGACCACAGCTCCCGGCTTGGCAGACCGCTCAACGCTCACGCCCTCTTCGTCCACCCGCGCCGTCACCGGCTGTCCGTCCATCACTGCGGAGAATTCTCCCGGGACGATGCCTGTGGTCTTGAGCTTCAGCGTCAGATAAGCCTTCAGCACATTGGCGAAATCCAGAATATGATACATATCTGAGTTCTCGGTCACAAAGTCTTCGGCTATGCTGCCAAGAGACTTATTCAGCGGGATGTCATATTCCGGCGCGTACATCGTTAGTCGCCCGGCTCTGCTGTAGGCCATATATGCCTTAAGCGTCCGCAGTATATCGCCCGGATTCTCCACTGCGAATTCAGCAATATCATCGCCCGCTTCGTTGACCACCAGATAGCCGATCAGCTTGCCCTGATCCAGAACGCCAAGTGTCTTTTGACAGAGGGTGCTGAAAATCAGCGGTAATTGCTCTAAGTTACGCTCCACATAAGCAAGCTGCGAGGTGTTCAGATTGTGCGCAAATTCCGCTCCTCCTTCCAGCTCAAACAGCGGGCTGAAGGAGATTCCGGTGTCATCCACCCCTCTTAAGCCATGGCGCACATTGGCCTCTGCCACGGTATACTTGAGCTTGATACCGCCAAGCGTGAAGCCGAAATACTCATATCTCTGCCGTTGTCCATATAATACAACCATATCACAGGTGCCCCGCAGCTCTTCAAGCCACAGGTGCATAAGCGCTTTCATATGCCCTTCACCGCGCGCACGCGGATGGACCGATACGGTCCCCAGATAGCCGGTCCGCAGCGTATCCTCTCCTACCCGTAAAACCTCAGGGAACACAGCCACCAGTGCGCGCAGCCTGCCCTGCTCATCCACAGCCACCTTATGCATGGCGGAAGAATCTATACTCGTGTCATAAGCCTTGGGCATCAGGACCTCAAAATCAAAGTGGAAAGCATGGTTGGCCAAGTCTATGTATTCCTCGCGTTCGTGCGGAGCTGCCGTTCTGTAGTTAACCATTGGTTAGACTCCTTCAGACTGCATATTTAACTGCCTCTCTGACTATATTCTAGAGGCATCCGCCATCTCCTGCCGCAGTCTACTCTGATTCCCGCCGCCTTGCCGCGGCCTGATCTATCGCTTGCTGGATATCGGCCAGGGCTGCCTCCAGGGGCTGCCCGGCCAGATATTGGTTCACGCCCTCCTGAATCTTCACCTGTAGCGATTCGGTGGATACCGTGTGCGGCCAGTAGAGCGTGGCGTCCTCCCGCGTGACCGCCGCTGCAATGGAGGATACGGAATCGGTCCGGTCTGTCGGCGCCGAGATGACGGAAGGCACGGCCAGCGCGCCTGCGGCGAGCTTCTCCTGTGTGGTTCTGCCGTTCATGAACGCCACGAACTGCTTGGCCTCCTCCGGGTGCTCTGTCCGGGAGCTGATCACCCGGTAAGTGCCGACATTGATATTAGGCACCGTCTTCACGCTGCCCGGCACCATCATGAACCGGATATCCTGTGCAGGGTTGCGCTCCTTGATGCTGGGGATGTCCCAGGTTCCGGTAATAATCATGGCTGCCCGGCCTGTGCCGACCAGATCCTTGGCCTGCTCGTGCTTCAGGCTCTTCCAGTTCGGCGGTACGAACCCCCGGTCAATAATGGACCGGTGCTTCTGGATCGCATCCACGAATACCGGGTCATGCGTCCGGATCTCCCCGCTCTCCAGCTTCTTCGTCCAGGCGGCATCGGCCCCGTTATCTGACATGATCGACCCCCAGAAGAACTGGGCCGTCGACCATTCAGCATCCATTGCCACCGGAATAAGCCCTTCCCCCTTCAGCTTCACGCAGAGCGCCAGGAACTCGTCCCAGGTGCGCGGAACCTCCAGCCCGAGAGAGTCGAACAAGGTTTTGTTGTAGAGCAGCCCGTCACTGTGCATGACCTCCGGCGCACCGTACACCCGGCCGCCGACCGTAACCGGCAGCAGCGAGTTCGGATAGAATTCCTTAAGGAATTCGGCCCCGGTTAAGTCCAGATACATATCGCTCCGCAAGGCACGGAATTCCTCGAACAGGCTGGGCGACCAGGTATCGAATACATCCATCGGCTCGCCGCCCAGCAGCCGGATCTTGATCCCTGCCGTATAATTATTATTCTGAATGAAGTCTGCTTCGATCTGGATATGGGGATGAAGCTTCTCAAATTCAGCAATGGCATCGAAATACACCTTGCCCGCCTGCGCCGTATCCAGCAGGTAGCTGGAGTAACGCAGCGTGACGGGTTCACGCCCGCCCGGCGCTTCACCGGACCCGGACAAAAGGGAGGCGTCCGTACGGCTGCGGGCATCACACCCGGCAATCATGAGCAGCAGCAGCATAGCTCTGCCCCAAATCCCGATTGTTCTCGTAATCATGACGTCCCCCTCCTTCCCATTCTCCATTCTTCTATTCTGAGCGTACAGCCGTCCTCCGTCAACGGACAATCAGAGCTTGCCCCCCGAAGTTGCAATCCCTTCGATGAATTGTCTCTGGAACAGGATGTAGATGAGCAGCATCGGCCAGATCGCCAGCACGGAAGCCGCCATCAGCTCCGGGTAATCCACGGCGAAGGCGCTTTGAATCTTCGCCAGAGCCGAGGAGAGAGTTGCCGCGTCCGAGCTTGTGTTGACGATCATCGGCCACATCAGGTCCTTGAAGGAGAACAGGGCCGTGAATATCCCGAGGGCCACCAGACCGGAGCGGACCAGCGGGAGCATGATTCTGGCAAAGGTCTGCCCGATATTGCAGCCGTCAATTTTGGCCGCCTCCTCCAGCTCCTTCGGCAGTCCCATGAAGAATTGTCTCAATAAGAAGGTGCCGAAGGCGCTGACCAGACCCGGGAACAGCAAGGCAAATATCGTATTGCGCATCCCCAACGCATCGACCATCAGATATTGCGGGATGATGAAGATCTGCGTCGGCACCATCATCTGAAACAATACGAGACTGAAGAAGAAATTGCGCCCCGGGAACCTCAGCCTGGCAAAAGCATAAGCAGCCATCGCACTGAACATTACGGCACACAGCACCCGAAGCGCCATCATCGCAAAGGTGTTCCAGTACAGGACCAGAAAGTTATTCTGCCGCCACACCTCCAGATAGTTCTCCGCCCGCCAGATCTTGGGGAAAAAGATAAAAGGGTTCATCGAGGTGGACTCCGTAACCGACTTGAACGAGGTCAGCACCATCCAGACGAACGGAAGAATCATGGCGGCCGCTCCCAGGAGCAGCACAAGGTGGGCTAAGATCCGGTTAAAGTATTTATGTTTGGCCAATAGTGCCGCCTCCTACATGTAGTTGACCCATTTTTTTTGCGCCCGCATCTGGAAGAAGGTGATGATCATGATCAGCGCGAGCAATACCATTACAACCGCTGAGCCATAGCCCTTATTCGAGTACTTGAACGAGTTATTATAGAATAGATAGACTAGCGATACGGTATGGTCATAGGCCGGGTTGCTCACATCAATCATCATATAGATGACATCGAACACCTGCATGGCCTGAATAATCGTGGTCACCACCACAAAAAACAGGGTGGGCGAAACAAGCGGCAGGGTGATGACGAAGAATTGGCGCACCCGGCTGGCCCCGTCGATATCCGAGGCTTCATAGAAGTCCTTCGGAATCTCCTGAAGACCGGCGAGCAGCAGCACCATATTATAGCCGATGACACTCCAGATGCCGATCACCGCGATGGACAACATCGCAACCTGCGGGTCCGTCGTCCAGTTGACGGCCGGAAGGCCCAGCTTGGATAGCCCGTGATTAATGAGGCCGTAGTGCTGGTTGTACATCCAGCGCCATACCATGGTCACTGCCGCAGGAGCGGCGACCATCGGGATGAAATAGATCGTGCGGTACAGCGAGCGGCCCGCGAGCTTGCCGTTCAGCAGGACGGCCACCAGCATGGCGATGGCAATGCTGACAGGCACGACCAGCAGCGTATAGAGCAGTGTATTGCCGACAGCGTGCCATACCTGAGGATCATGAATCAGCTTGCGGTAGTTCTCCCATCCAATGTAGATATTGCCTCTGCCGAAATCTCCGCTCTTGAAGAAGCTAAGGTAGGCGGTCTGTATAATCGGGATGAAGTTGAGGACGATAAGGCCGATCATCGTTGGTGCGATCAGGAACCAGCCCCAGGACCATTCATTCCAGGTTTTGGCACCGATTTTCCTCTTGACGGTATGATTCATCTGCTTCCCTCTCCTATCAAACTTGCGGCAGCCCCCAGGCTGCCGCAGGCATATGGCTCATGCTTATTTCTCTTCCGCCAGACTCTCATTCATGACCTTGGCTGCATTGCGGGCTGTTTCCTCCACGGACACTTTGCCGGAGAACGCCGGCTTCAGCGCTTCATACGCCTTATCTTCCCAGACAGCCGTTGTATTGGAATACGGACGGATTACCCCATAGCTGACCATGTCAACGAATGCCTTGATATTGAAGGTCTTGTTCGAGTCAACCCACTTGTCAGCCGCACCTTTGTACGCCGAGATGGCAACGCCCAGCTCCGCCTGGCGCTCCTGGCCTGTCTTGGAGCTTAAGTATTCCACGAACTTCCACGCTTCCTCGGGATGCTTCGTCTTGGCGTCAACCGCATTGCCAAGGCCGTTATAGATGGAGGCCTGCGCAGCCTTCTTGGGCAGCACGGCTACATCGAAATTCTTCGCCATGAACTCATTCTCTGTGAACCCGCTCAGGTTCCACGAGCCGAAGAGGCCCATCGCCGCCTTGCCGTTCTTCAGCAGATCGGCACGCTCGGCATCCCCGTACACCTCAGGGGACAGTCCGTCACGTACGAAGCTTACGTAGTAATCAAGGGCCTCGATCGTCTTCGGATCGTCATAGCCTGACTTCTTATCCGCTGTAATAATGGTGCCGCCGTTCTGATAGACGAAGTTGTAATACCCTTCCTGGTTGTGCATCGGTGCGAGGAAGCCGTACACCCCGTCCTTCGTGAGCGCTTTGGCGGCGCTGTGAAGATCATCCCAGGTCCAGCTCTCATCCGGGTATTTCACGCCCGCCTGGTCAAACAGTGTCTTGTTGTACCACAGCCCGATGGTATCGAAATCCTTCGGAACCGCATATTGCTTGCCCCCCAGATTATAGATCTGGTTCAGGCCTTCCGGGTAATTCTCCAGCTTGACGTCTTCGCTCTTACCGATGCGGTCTGTCAGATCAAGCAGCATGCCATTGTTCGCGTAGCGGTAGATCTCATTGGAATGCATCCAGAATACATCCGGCAGCGAGCCGCCGGTGGCTCCCGCTTCCAGCATCGTCCAATAATCGGACCAGCCGGTCACCTCAATATTGACCTTGATGTCCGGGTTCTGGCTCTCGAATTCATCGGCAATGGTGCGGATTCCCTTCTCCTGGTTGGAATCCCAGATCGCATAGGTCAGCTCAGCCTTCTCGCCGCCTGCCGCCTGGGTGGCTGCCGCGGCATCCGTTGGCGCTGCCGATGGTGACGCTGATGTATTGCCGTTGCCATTACCATTGCCGCAAGCCGTCAAGGTGACCGCCGCAAGTAAGATGGACAACACCGTCGCTAAGCTTTTTTTCTTCAATTGAATGACCCCCAACTTCCATTTAGGATGTGCTGCATCTGCTGCATCTCCAATAGTAGGTGAAGGCGGCCGGTATCGAAATGGCTGTTTTTTACGGAACATTTCCTTTTTTTGACCATTCGTCAGCTGCACAGAGAAGCGCATCCGCAGCGGATGCACTTCTTTTACAGTGTCTGTTCTTTTTTTGACAATTGCCGTTCTAGCCCCGGTATTCCTCGGGACTCATCCCGCTCAGCTTCTTAAACAGCTTGCTGAAGTATGCGGTATTCGGATATCCTACGCGTTCTGCCACCTCATATACCTTCACATTCTTGTCCTTAAGCATGTGCTTAGCCTTCTCCATGCGCAGCCGGGTCAGGAAGCTGACGAAGTTCTCGCCCGTCTCCTGCTTGAATACCCGGCTGAGATACGAGGCGTTCACGTTGATCCGGTCCGCCACGGATTGCAGGGAGATCTCCTCCGCATACAGCTGCATGATCAGCTCACTCGCCTGCTCCGCATAACTCCGGGAGGATTCGCCTTCCGACATCTGCGCCCTGCACTGCTCCAGATAACCGGCGACGGTCTGGTGCAGCCCCTCCAGGCTCTCTTCATGGAGGATGCTCTCGTACACCGTAAGCCCGGCTTCGTTCGGCTCGGGAAGCGCCGGAAAGCAGGACAGAATCGCCCCAAGCATCCGGATGTAGGTCGAACGCGCCGCCTGCTTCGTGCAGCCCTCCAGCAGCAGGGTATCCTTCAGGCTGTTCAGGAAGGCAAGCGCCCCTTCACTTCCGCTCTCGGTATCCTGCCTGAACTTCCGCATGGAAGACCTGTCGATGAACAGCCGCTCCCCGCTTCTCTGTCGGCTCCTGGCTTTATCATAGAAGGACAGGCCGCTCCCGCCCGCGAAGAACAGCTCGTCCAGAGCCATATCCGCCTCCTGATAGGCCCTCTTCAAGCCGCCAAAGCCGGGCGCGGGGCCGCTGACGCCGATGGACAGCGTCAGCTTCAGGAAATCCTTCATGGCCGCCTGAATCTTAGCGGCCGCGCGTTCGATCTCGGCGCGGACAATCCGCCCTTCCGGCCCGAGGTCCAGCAGCAGTACATATTCCGCGGAGTTCATCACAATGATCTCCTTCGCCCGCTTACGCGGAAGAATCTCTTCAAGAATATTGGTGACAGAATAACGCAGCAGCTTCTCATCCTGCTCCACATACTTGCGTCTATGCTGCTCGAAATGGTTAATCCGCAGCTTCAGGAGCACCATTGGCTCATCCGCCAGGCGGATACGCAGGGATTCGCGGTTAGCCTGCACATCTCCGGCGGCCTTGAAGCCGCTGATCAGCTCCTTGAAGAGCGTCTCCTTCAAATACCCGATACTCTCCTTATAGGAGCCTGGCGGCATTTCGCCGGAGCCTGCGCGGGGGATGCGGGCCGACCGCTTCCTGACAATATCAAGCACACGCAGCAGCTGCGACGGCTTCATATCACTTTTAATCAGATAGTCTGTTGCTCCAAGCCGGAGCGCCTCCTGCGCATATTGGAATTCCTCCAGGCAGCTTAGGATCACGAACTGTCCGTCCAGGTCCAGCCGCCGCGCCTCGCGGATCAGTTCAAGGCCATCCATCACGGGCATCTTGATGTCTGTAATAATCAGGTCGGGCTTGTGCGTCCCGGCCAGCTCCAGCGCCTCCCGGCCGTTCGCCGCTTCACCGAGAATCGTAAAGCCTTCCTCTTCCCATTGAATAATCGACTTCAGGCCAATACGCATTAGCAACTCATCATCCACGATAAGAACACCCAGCATATTCATCCTGCCTCCTTCCTGCTCCTTATAGGAATTCTGATCACGAATACCGCGCCTTGCCCCGGACTGCTCTGAAAGGATACCCCGTAAGGCTCGCCATATACGCGGCGGATACGCTGATGTACGTTGATAATGCCGATGCCGCCGCTGCCTTCTGAGCCGTCAAGCCTGGATTGGAGCTGGTCCGCCGCCGCTCCGCTCATACCCGCGCCGTTGTCTTTTACCGTAATGGCAAGCTCGGAATTCCCGGCGTATCTGACCTCGATGGACAGCAGACCGTCCTCCTGATCGGCAATCCCGTGAAAGATCGCGTTCTCCACCAGCGGCTGAATGCTGAGCTTGGGAATCTCCTGCTCCGCAAGCGCCGGTTCGATTTCACTGTGGAACTCGATACGGTTGAAATAGCGCACCTTCTGGATCACGATGTAATGATCAATATGTTCCAGCTCTTCACGGATGGGAACCAGCCTGTTATCCGTTTTGGCAGTATAGCGGAGCATGGCAATCAGCGCCTCAGTCATCTCTACAATTTTGTCCGAATGCTGCATGGTGGCGATCCATTTGACCGAATTCAAGGTATTGTAGAGAAAATGGGGGCTGATCTGCGCCTGCAAGGCCCGGATCTCAGCCTCGACCTTCTGCTCCTGCTCCACGTAGATCCGTTCCACCAGCTGCTTCAATTCGGCTGACATCTGCTCGAAGCGGCTGGCCATCACCCCAATCTCGTCATTGGACCGGACCACAGGCAGGTTGTCGAATTTGCCCTGCTCCACAAGCGTCATATTGCGGATTAACTGCTTGATCGGCCGGGTAATCAGGTTCGACATATACACAGAGCTGACCAGGGCGAATAACAGAAGCACAACGATGATCGTCCACAGGTTCCGCTTCAGGATATCGCTCTCGACAGCCAGCTCCTCCACCGGCATATACATATATGTCTTCCAATCATGCTCCTCGAACGGTGCCTGGATGAGAATATAATCCTTGCCCGATACACGGACGATCTGCCGGTCAAGGCCTGCGGTAAGCACCCCTTCACGCACCGGAAACAGTGACCCGAACGGCTGTCCGATCAGGCTGTAATTGTTATTGAATATAATCCTGCCGTTGTCGTCTGCGACCGTGAAGGCGGAGCGGTTCCCGGCCTGCATCCGTTTGTTCAGCCGGTTGATGAAGTCAATATCCACGCTCACGGCCATGACACCGAGCAGCTTGCCATTCTCCATATCGAATATTTTGCGCAAATTATAAATGGCCCAGTTGTCGTCTCCCTTGGTCTGCATATCCAGCCTTGTCGGCAAATCACGCGTAATATCGTCGGAGCGTAGGAAATCATTGAACCATGCCTCATTCCTGGGATGATAGGTGTAATCAATAGGCTTGTTCGGAGCGATATAGAGGTCGCTGCCCTTATTCAAATTGTATACATAAATGGAGATCGCGCGGTCCTTCATCGTAATGTAATTCATCAGCAATTGCGTGGCTTGCAGTTCGTTGGGGACGGAGCTGTCATGCAGATAATTCTGGACCGGGTAATTCTCCTGCGAGACGGCGGAAATATAGCTGTTAATCCCGTAGCTGGAGATGAGGGAAATCTGCTTCGTATCCTCCAGGAACTCTTCAATACGGATGTTCGACTGCCTCGTAATATCGGCCAGCAGATCCGTATATTTGCGCTCCAGCATCTGCTGGGAAGAGATGTAGGAGTTCACAGACATGATAATGACCGGGATCAGAATGGCCAGCAGAAAAAAGAACATCATTTTGTTCTTCACACTCACAAAGCGGCGGGTCTGGGCCAAGTTATATTTCAAATGATAACCTCCAAGTGGCAGCGATGATGGTGTAACTGATAGAATACCTCTAATGATAGACTCCCGGGGGCTTTCTTTCTACCCTGCGCTGCATGTCTTTTTTTTACTCTTTTTGCTCTCTTTTTTACCTCTGGGGGCCTGGAGGACTATCCGGCTGGCAGGATTCCACTATCCCCCCGCGCAGCATCGTATGCTGCGGATTTCCCGCCATAACCCAGATCGTAAAGAAAGGAACAAAAACAGTAAAAAAGCTTGATTTTATAGTGCTGTCCATTCCCTTAACATTCTCGGTGAAGAGATACGGCAATGAACAGGGAGGTTGCGGTGCCTATGCGGAAATAGCCCGGAATGGACAGTGCGATTCATACTACAGATTGTTACTGCATCAGAATGACAAGAGGTATCCATAAAAACATAAGAGGTGAGATTCTATTGAGGCTGCATCTTAAACGTTCACTGATATCCATGCTGGTATTCCTGACTATTCTGCCCTCCACATTAGCAAGCGCTTCCACGGATCAGTTGTCTGATCCGCTGCCGGTCCCGGAGTCTGCTCCTGAACAAATACTGCTGGAGCAGCCGCACCAGGAACAGTTGCAACAAGATCAAGTGCAACAGAAGGAAGTTAACGCTGAGGCGGCTCCGCTGTACCAATGGAGCTTCCACCCCGGGCAGGTCGTGGACCGTGTCTCAGTGGTGAACAGCGTCTATCCTGCTGCCGGTGCGGAACGTGCCGAGCTTAAAGGGGTTGCGTCGATTGTATACGACGACCAGCGCGGAGAGGTCCTCTCCCTGCCTGGCGGCGGGAATGGCACCGGCTGGCTGAAGCTGCCGGATCAGCTCTACAGCGGAATCGAAGATGAGCTGTCCATCGCCTTTTGGGCAAATATCGACTCGTCCTCAGGCGCCTATTCGCGTCTGCTCTCCTCGACTATTGCCGGGAAGGGACTGACAAACGCGGGAGTCAGCGGATGGCAGGATTCCGAGTTCATTGTGATTGCCGGGGACGGTACGTTCAGCAACCGTATATATACCGGGACCAATCCAAATGCAGTTGCCAGCTACAAGGGTGATATCGTCTGGAACCGTAATCCCGCCAGAGGCAAGTGGCAGCAAGTCGTCATTACGATGACTAGCAGCGGGGCCTACGAAGTATACCTGGACGGTGTTCCCGTCGGCATCAAAGGTCTCGATCCGGGCAAAAGCTCATCCGGAGCAACCATGTCCTCTGTTCTGGAGCATTTCTTCTCGCGTGATTATCTGAACGCCTTGAAATTCAATGATTTCGGCAGATCGCTCTATACCTCGGATGGAGATATCAAGGGGAAATTCGACGATCTGCGGGTCTACAATGTCCAGTTAGATGCCAATCAGGTAAGCGCACTCTATGCGGCGACGAAGCATGAAGAGAACACTTCAGCCAAGCCGGCCAAAATCTCGGTCGATCTGGCAGACCGCTCGCTCGGACCTGTATTCCATGGCTCTTCCGGCGCACTGTATGCGATCAGCGAGCCGAATGTGCCGGATATCAATACACTGATTCCGATCAAGCCCTCGCATATCTCCCAAAAACCGCCGAATGGTATTCAGCATCCGACCGGCGACGCGCTCCGGGTGTCGGACTATTTCTTCGAGGCCGGCGGGGAAGCTGTAAATATAGTCATGCAGGATTATTATCAGCATTGGTACTATCCGTCCAGAACGGCTAATGAATATATTCAGGAAGCCGTCATTCCGATTACAACGGCCGTCAAAGCGTATAAAGAGCAATGGGAGGCCGCGAATCCGGGGCGGGATGCGGATGCCAGATTCATCTATATCCCGTTCAATGAGCCTGAGCAGAACAATACCCGTTATCCCCAGCTCCTGTCAGATAACCAGACGGGCAAGAATTCAAGAGCCGTATTCAACAGCGACTGGCTGGCGGTAACGAAGAAGATCAAAGAGATTGACCCCGGCGCAGTCATTTCGGGAGTGAATCTGACCCAATACGGAGCCAAGGTATTCGAGGATTTCATTCCCTACTGTGTAGAGAACGACTGTCTGCCGGACATTATCAGCTGGCATATGCTGTGGGACAAAGCCTTCAACCAGGCTCCCTCGAACGTAGCCACCTTCCGGACGGTGGAAGCGGGGTCTGTGCAGCGCTATAAAGAGCTGTACCCGGACCGGACGGTTCCCTTCCCGATCAAGGTAGACATCAATGAGTATGCCGCAACCTCAGAGATTGCCGTAGGCGGCTCGCTGATTCATTACATCGCACGTTATGATGAGTTGAAAATGAACAGCATGCTGCCATATTGGAATACGGCCAACTCCTACGGGTCCCTGCTCGCCGGGCAGAACGAGCCTAACGGCGCATGGTGGCTCTACAAATGGTATGCCGATATGATGGGCGGCGACATGGCCAAGATTGAGGTCATCAACACCAGACATGAGAATGACGCCTTCGGCCCCGGCTTGTACGGGCTAAGCTCCATTCAGGACAACAAAAAACAGGTCGGTATCGCGTTCGGAGGCACACAAGGAGACGGCCAGATCGTGTTCAACAACGTGACCGGCAACGGGAACAGCCCCTCCTTCCTCACAGACGCAGAAGCCGTGCATATCACCGTATGGCACGCTGGATATACAGGCTTGACCGGTTTTCTCGTAGAGCCTACCCAGATTCTGGACCGCGATTATCCCGTCAAGAACGGCTCGGTCACTCTGGATGTCAACCTGAACGATTACACCTCGGCGTATTATGCAGTCATTACTCCGGCGGTAGATCATGCCCCGAAGGAGACTTTCTATCAGCGCTTCGAGGCTGAGAATGCAGAGGTGCGGACCAATGTGACCCTGACGGATCACTATCCGCGCAAGAGCACCGGGCGCTCTGCCTCGAACGGCCAGTACGTCCAAGGCATCAAGGCTGCGGACAGCCTGGTGAAGTGGACCGAGGTTACAGTTCCGGCAGACGGGAGCTACCGTCTGGATCTGATTGGCGGCAGCGGCGCAACCTCCACCCTGCGCAATCAATCCAATACCGGAGATGCGAATCAGCGCATCAATTCCGAATGGTTCATCAAGATTGACGATCAGCCGGCAACGAAGGTGGTTCTGCGTGCGGATTACAACATGCAGCTGCTGGGAGGCAATACGATTTTTGCCGATCTGACGCAAGGGACGCATTCCATCAGCATCAGCAAATACAACCCGGATACGGGAGAAGCAGGCCAGGGCGAATCCACCCTTGATGCGATCGAACTAACGTATAGCGGCTTACCGGGCGCACACCCCAATTACCGTGTACAGGCGGAATTCGCCGACTACGACCCTGCGCTGGGGTTGTCTAGAGAGAGCAGCCTTGAAGGGTTCGAGGGCGCCGGATATGTGACCGGTTACGGCAGCAGCCAGGACGCCAATACCCGGTTTGTGGTAAGTGTGCTGCAAGACGGCATGTATGATCTGCAGATCCGCTATGCAGCATCGGGCGCAGGCAAAATGCAAATTCAACATGACCGCAAGCCGCTCGTGGATCTGCCTGTTACGGATACCGGCGGACAATGGAAGACCGCTACAGTACCAACCTTCTTACGCACAGGTATTAACCTGGTTGATGTGCGTTCCAGCGCTGCACTTAGCCTGGATTATATTAACGCAGCCTTCGTCAGCCAGACTTCTGTATATTCCGTTGAGGCAGAGGCAGCAACGGTCGTAGGTACTCCGGCCGGCTCCGAGCTGCCCTTGGTTCGGGAGGATGGCTTTGCCAAATACGCCTCAGGCGGCAAATATGTGAACGGCATTACCTCCTACGACGGAGCAGAGCGGTATCTGGAGCTGAAGGACATCACCGTGTCCAAAGCAGGCACTTACAAGCTGGTCGTCACCTACGCAAACGGTGAAAGCGCCGGGACGCACGCCTACAACAATGACGTTGTTGAACGGTATGCGCAAGTAAGCGTCAACGGCGGCGAGCCGCAGACCGTCTTTTTCAAGAATACTATCTCATGGCAGCAGTTCGCCACTCAGACCTTTGATGTTGAGCTGAAGGCCGGCACCAACAGCATCCGCTTCTCCAATAACAATACGTATGACGGCGGCTCCAATCCTTATGGAGGAACCGGCGCACAAGGCTTCACTCCTTACACAGCGGTCCCGTACCAATACGCACCTGCGTTCGACCGGTTCGATATTTATCCGCGGCATACGCTTGTGACTGACGGCGGCGGCGATCCTGGCGGCGGCAACAACGGCGGTGGCGATCCTGGCGGCGGCAACAACGGCGGCGGTGATCCTGGCGGCGGTAACAACGGCGGCGGCGATCCTGGCGGCGGCAACAACGGCGGCGGCGATCCTGGCGGCGGCAACAACGGCGGCGGTGATCCTGGCGGCGGCAATAGCGGCGGCGATCCTGGCGGCGGCAACAACGGCGGCGGTGATCCTGGCGGCGGCAATAGCGGCAACGGCGGTGGGACTACCGTAGGTTCGGTCACCCCGGTTCAGCCGGAAGCACCAAGCGGCAGCGGCCATGTGACCGTCGAAGCAGAGGTTACAGGAGCTACTGCAACAGCCACATTGGATGCCCAGAAGGTAAAAGCGGCGGAACAGATCACCGTCTCGTCTCCGCTCGGCACCTTCCACTTCCCTGTAAAAGCGGTTGATACCGCTGCTTGGGGACAGCAATTGGGAACCGAGGACTGGAAGCTTAAGGTCAGTATAACGGTCCTGCCGGAACAGCGGCAGCAAGAGATCCTTCAGGCTGTCCTGGCAGCCAAGGGCAAAGTAATCAGCCCTGCCATTGAATACAAGGTAACGGCTGAAGCCAATGGACGTACGGTGGAGATCCCGGGGTTCAAGGACAGCTATTCCCGGCACACCTTGCAGCTCGATGCTCCGGCGGACAGCCGTAATACCACCGTGGTGCGGATTGAGAAGGACGGAAGCTTCACCTTCGTTCCGGCTGTCATCAACGGCACCGGTGTAACCTTTTACAGTCCAAGCAACGGCACGTTTGCGGTAATTTCAAGCAACAAGACATTCGAGGATATCAAGGGGCACTGGGCACAGGCATCCGTCGAAAAGCTGGCCTCAAAGCTCATCCTCACCGGCTTAACGGACAGCAAGTTTGCACCGAACGCTACCACAACGCGTGCAGAATTCGCTGCGATGATGGTTCGTGCACTGGGCTACTCCTCCTCCGGTTCGGCAGACGTTTCGTTCAAGGATATCCCCTCCGGCGCGTGGTATACCGGAAGCGTCGGAACAGCCGCTGAGCTGGGTCTGGTGCGGGGCGGAACGGACAATAATTTCCGGCCGAACGACATCATTACCCGTCAGGAGATGACCGTTATTCTGGTTAAGGCGATGGCCCTTGCAGGCTCGCCGCTCCCAGCTTCAGAGCTTCAGCCGGCAGCCTTCAAGGATGCAGGCAAGATTGCGGGCTGGGCGCAGCAGGATGTAGCCAAGGCAGTTCAGGCTGGCCTGATCACCGGAACACCGGCCGGTCAATTCCAGCCCGGGCAATCCGCTACCCGTGCGGAAGCGGCAACCGTCATTCTCCGATTGCTGATGCAAGCCGAATTAATGAATTAAAAACATGCGGCATCATCCCCCCCCCTGCCGGGGCTGATCCACAGTTATAGCTCCGGCAAGTTGGGACAGACGATGTCCATGCCCAACATCCTATAGATTATAAAGAGCAGCGATTCTTCCGTTACCTGGAGAATCGCTGCTCTGCTGTTTCGGGTTAAATGCGGCTAGGTTTTTTGTGAAATACAATACTTGTTCTGGCATACGTTTTAAAGCAAGTTTTTCGACAACTAAAGTGATAAAATATTTGCAGCAAGCCGATTGTTTCTGTAGTGAAATTATACCTTATGCTGTGATTCTGAAAAATCAATAATGCAATTTTAGAAAATACTAATTTTGAGAGGATCTTATGTCATATAAATTAAAGACTTTGCAAAAAGAGCTTGCAGCGCTCGTAGATCGTTATACCGTCAGAGATGGGGATCTTTATACCGAAATCTCTAATCTTGTATTTTCCAGACATTCTATTCCTTATCGTTCCAACCGAATAGAGCCTCCTTACAAGATCGACAAGCCTTCGATTTATATTATTGTTCAAGGAGTAAAGGATGTCATATTTGGTGAAGAGCGTTTTAGGTATGGTCCTCCGAATTACCTTGTTGCCTCAATGGATTTACCGATAATCGCCGAGGTACTTGAAGCTTCCGCTGAATTCCCTAATTTGTCCTGTAAAATTGAATTTACACGTAGCAACATTTTAGAGCTGTTAAGCCATGACGCGCTAACGGTAAGTCACAGGGGGAAGTCAAGCCGCAGTTTGAACGTGGCAGAATTAGATGTATCTGTGCTGGATGCTGTCGTGAGACTGGTTGGTCTGCTGGATAAACCGGCGGACATCCCGGTGCTTGCCCCGTTGTTTACAAAAGAAATTCTATATAGAGTGCTGCACGGCGAGCACGGTAGCTCACTTAGACAAATTGTCACGGATGGTACTCCTGCTATTCATATACAAAACGCAATCCAACACCTTTTGAATCATTTTCAAGAGTCTTTTCAAGTTGAAGACCTGGCGGATATCGCCAAGATGAGTGTGCCGTCGTTTCACCGGCATTTTAAGCAAATTACCGCGATGAGTCCGATTCAGTTTCAGAAGCAGCTGAGGCTTCAAGAGGCCCGGCAGCTTTTAATCATGGAGGAGTCATTGAGTATCGCAGATACAGCATTCCAAGTTGGTTACGAAAGTCCAACGCAATTCATCCGTGAATATTCGCGGATGTTTGGCATTTCTCCAAAAAAAGATATGCGTCGCCTAAAAAAAGCGGATGAGCATGGATTAGATATATAAATTTCAAATATTGATAGGATTAGGCAGTTTTTTGATTTGATTGCGTTACCGGCTGCTATAGCAATGAATTTATAATTTGGATAGTAATTAAAACTATTCCCGGAGGTAATTATGCAAAATATTAAACTTGGTAAATCTGGTCTTGAGGTTTCACCCATCTGTATCGGTTGCATGGGCTTTGGAGACCCGTCAGTCGGCTACCCTTCCTGGTCAATCAGAGAGGAAGAGAGCCGCTCTGTAATTAAATATGCCGTTGAGGCCGGGATCAGCTTCTTTGATACTGCTAATATGTATTCTCAAGGGACAAGCGAGGAGATCATCGGCAGGGCGCTCAAGGATTTCACTACACGCGAAAATATCGTCATAGCTACAAAACTTGGTGCTCCCATGCGCTCTGGACCTAACTCGTTCGGTCTCTCGCGGAAATCAATTATGACTGAAATTGATTACAGCTTGCGTCGTCTTGGGACGGATTACATTGATCTTTACCAAATTCATCGCGCTGACCCCTTTACTCCATGGGAAGAGACTCTGGAAGCACTTCATGATCTAGTAAAGATGGGCAAAGTGCGCTATTTGGGAGCCTCAACGATGAGGACTTGGCAGTTCGCTAAAGCTCTTCACATTCAGAAAGCGAATGGTTGGACACGTTTTATATCTATACAACACAATTACAATTTGGTTGCCCGTGAGGAAGAAAACGAAATGATTCCACTCTGCGCCGACGAGGGTATTCAAACCCTTGTCTACAGCCCACTTGAGCGCGGGCTCCTGGCTCGCCCTTGGGGCGCAAACACGGTGCGCACTGAAGCCGAATCCGGGGCTGCCAAATTCTTCGAGGCAACTGCGGCAGCCGATCAGAATATTGTGGAAGCGGTCGGTAAAGTGGCAGAGGAACGTAGGGTCAGCCGTGCGGAAATCTCTCTTGCTTGGTTGTATCGTAATCCGGTTGTGGCTGCACCCATTGTGGGAGCGACCAAAACCAGCCACATTGATGCTGCAATTAAAGCGCTCGAAATCAAGTTGACAGACTCAGAAGTTGACCGGTTGGAGAAAGCTTACACCCCTCGTATTGATGTGAATGTTAAAAACTCCGATCCGGAAGCGATTGTCAAAATGGCAGCAACCGTCGGAAACAACATTGCGGTCCCTATTGCTTCTAAGTGATTTGAGAGGACAAATAAGATGCAGATTGGCACGCAGACACAAGCAGCTGCAGCTCGCGCTGTTGGTTCACCGGATGAGTTCTATTAAATAAAATAGGGTACGCCATACAAGAATCCGCTGAAGCTTGAGAAATCAAGCTTCTTTGTGGTGCACCACGCATGGCGCTTACCTAGGCGGTCAAAGACTGTTGTGGGGGCTGTTAAACCCGATATTCCTGCGGTCAGTCATTCTGATCTATATGCGAAAAAACCCCTACCAGCAAGCCCGCCGTCCGCAGCATCCTGTCCGCTGCTGTCTTCCGGCGCCTGCCAATAGGGGGAATGCCAGTAGTACGATTAACGGAAAAGCACACATTTCCCCGACTCCCTGAAGTACTTGATCAGCCGCTCTATCGGCTCGCGCCCGCATTTGAGCTGCTCGCCAAGACAGTCAATACACAGGAAATCCTGGGCATTGCGCGTGACCAGCTTCAGGTAAATCGCCACATCATCCGTCATCAGAGGAACACCGCATTGTCTGCATGTTCTATTCATGTTCACGCTCTCTCTTCTCTACACCAGTTTAGCCCGCACAATCAGACAATCATGGGCTGCAACGATAGGAGCGTATCTTTCTCTGAATACGCCAAGCTCTTTATGCTCCCAGCAGTCGTAAAGGGACAGCGATTTGCCGGAGGCATACGGGAGTCCGAAATCCCAGAATTGCAGCGACATTTCTCTTTGTCCATCGCTCAGGTTGAAGAAGCCGATCGCCAGGTCTCCGTCTGACAATACTTTGACCAGCATGAACACATCGTCTGCATGGAACCACTGGGGTTCCGGCTTGATGCGGTAAGCCCCGCGGCTCTCCACATCCTGATTGATCGCAATCAGATCCGGGTTCAGCAGAATATTCTTGGTCGCCTCATTGGCCTTGCGGATATCGCTGCCGATCATCAGTGGAGAACCCAGCAGGCTCCACAGTGAGAAGTGGGTCTTGTACTCGACATCCGTGCAGCCGCCTATCTGACTGCCGATGAAGTCGCTGTTGCTGCCTCCGTACATGCCGACAACCAGCATATCCAGATCGTTATGGCAGTAGGCTCCGGTGTAGGCGGCTTTATCCAGCTGCGACAGAGCCAGGGTCTTGATGGATTCCCAGCTGTCCTGGATATCTCCGGTAGAGCGGTACATATGCGCGCCGGATTCACGAATCCACTGATAGACGTTGTCCTCGCCCCAGTTACACGCGGAGAACAGAATGTCTCTGCCGCAGTTCTTCAGTGCGAGACTCATGCGCTTGTACAGCAGCTCTCCCGACATATGTCTGGGCTTGAAGCAATAGTCATACTTAAGAAAATCCACACCCCACTCCGCCAGGGATTCCGCATCCTGGAATTCATGCTCGAAGCTTCCCGGGTACCCGGCGCAGGTATGTGTGCCTACACAAGAGTACATGCCGAACTTCAGTCCCTTGGAGTGAATATAATCTGCAAGCGCCTTCATTCCGCTCGGGAATTTGACCGGATCAGCGACCAGCTTGCCGTCCTTGTCCCGTTCTTTCAGGCTCCAGCAATCGTCAATGACAATGTAATCATATCCCGCAGCCTTGTAGCCGTCTGCCACCATGGTGTCGGCGGCTTCCCGGATCAACTGCTCGTTAATATCCCAGGTGAAGGTGTTCCATGAGTTCCAGCCCATCGGAGGCGTTAAGCCGAGCTGTTGTTGTTTGTCCACCAGTTGTTTGTCCATGATCAGTATTCATCCTTTCGCATCACTCCAAATGTAGGTTCCAGAGCAAATGCTGTATTATTTATGTATTTAAACACATATAATCCTTGTAATCTATAGCTTCACGTTGCTTTCATATCGACGTATGTTGCTTTGCGTGGACCTCAACGAATGGCAGAACAGGCAGACCGGGGAATGAGCCGCTTGATATGAGTCTGTGGCAGTACCCGGTAAGGTATGTTCTTCTAAGTAGCAGGGGGGCGATAAGTGCTTCTGATTCGTGACAAAACATGGGACGTAAGTGGAAATTGTACAACTAATTATATGAAGTAACTCTACATCCCTTTAGCAAGTGGAAAAACAGCACTTAATAACCCTATTTATCCAAAAAATAAGGATATTCGCTTATTTAGTTGTACTTTTTCCACCTACTGATCTTAGATTGAATAATTCGAGAATATTAAGTGTCCTTTTTCCACTTCTTTCACAGGGAGGGTGCTCCCCATTAGAGCCGAACCCCGAACTATTCTACTGCGGCATCCGCCTAATCTCTTTACATCTCTTCGCACTACATCTCTTCGCATGACATCCCTTCGCATCACATCTATTCGCATTACATCCTTTCGCACACATTGCTCCCACGCCCGCCCTCTTCCCCCCGCACCACCGCAAAAAACTCCCGTCCCCCTGCGGAGTCCGGTACGATCCCGGACCCCGCAGGAGAAGGAAGCTCTGCGTTTTGCGCTTACCCTTTAATTCACCTGAACCAGCTTCCATTGCTGGTGCAGATCGCCGCGGTACAGGTTCTGCTGCAGCTTCGCACCGTCAGCTGTGGAGGCTCCTGTGACTTCAACAGCTCTGTTGCTGTTCACGTTCAGAATGCTCCAGTACCCGTTACTCAGCTTAATCAGTCTGAACTGCTGGGCCGTGTTGTTCAAATCCTGCATAAGCTGGATGGCTTCGCCGTTATTCTTCGTTCCGTTTCGCACATCCATTACTTTGTTGTCCGAAGAGTTCACACTGCGCAGCCGGTACACGTTATTGTACGTACCCATATCGGTAGCTGTCCATTGCTGGGCAGCCGCAGTGTTCTCCGGCCATTGCTGAAGCTGAAGGGAGTTCGTATTCTGCCCGTTCGGAACGTCAATGGCTTTGCCTGACGCCCGGTTGATCAGCTTATACTTCGCATTGTTGGTTACCCCGTTCCATACGCCGTTCCAGGGATTGAACTGCGCCCGCTCATAATACCATTCGAAGATAAACCGCGCCATTCCGTCCCGGGTGGCATTGCCGTCATACATCAGTCCGCCGTCCGGGTCTGCGAAGGAGCTTTTGGGGCCGGGGTCCAGCAGGAAGCCGTTCATATGGACGGCAATGCTGACATTACCGGCTGCGGTGAAGATCGCTTTGGTGTTCTTGCCGAAGCCTGCGTTCGTACCGTTGAACAGATCCCAATAGTCGGAGTCTCCCGGCTGTCTCTTGAACCAGGTGGTCTCGGTAATATTGATCGGGTACTTATCGGCAGCTGGCTTGATGCTGCTATCCCAGATCTGCTGAAGCGAATTGAAATTGTCATACGCGCCGTAGCCCGGATACCAGTGTACGGCATAGCCGTAGTTGTTCAGAGGGTCCGTAAGCGGATTCGATGCGGTCAGCTGATAATGCTGGTCCCATCCGAGTCCCGCAGCCCAGATCACATTATCCGCGCCCTTGCTGCGGATCGTGGAGATCATGGAGTTCTGGAAGTTCTTCAGTGAATTCCAGAAGGCCGCGAAGTTAGGCTGGGAGGGATTTCCGCCCCATTGTCCGTTCACATCGCTCAGCACTGGCTCGTTAACCAGCTCGAACATGACATTATCCGCGCTTTTGAGGGCCGGCTGGGAGGCCAGGTAACCCCAGATCTGATTGAACTTGTCCAGATTGGCCTGGGTGGTCGCCTTGTTATCCAGCAGGGTGAAATCAAGCCCCAGCGTGACATACAGCCCTTTCGTCTTGGCATATTGGACATAAGGGATAATCACATTCTGGGTGGCAGCCTGAAGACCTGCGAAGTTATAGGTCCCTGCCGCCACATCCCCCATATCCTCCCGGTCGATGAACAAGCGGACCTGGTTCGAGTACCAGCCATGGCTGTTGCCGTATTTGCCAGAGGTGCTGGTGAAGGTGTCCGTAATTTCCTTAAGGTACTCCAGGGTGGCCGCATGGCGGTTCCCTGCGTTGCGGTTCAGATAATAATTGCTGTTCTGATACGTCCAGTAGGCTCCTGTAGGCTGATGCCAGCCGCTGAGGAGTACAGGCTGTCCGCTGCCGTTCACCAGCTGGTTGCCGCTGACATGGAGCTTGGACACGGGAGTTCCCTCCCAGGCACTTGCGGTACCGCCGCCGGTCTGCATAGGAACCAGCAGCAACGCCATCATAACCAGCAGCTTGATGGACCAGTTCAACTTCCTTTTTCTCACAGATACCCATCTCCTTCTTGTTTCAGGAATCGGCTTATGCCGTACTAATGAAAGCGAATACAATTGAATTGTACTCTCCAGGAAGATGGGGGGAAACCTGTCTGATTATAGTTAATAGACTGACAGATTATAGATTTACAGGCAGAGACTCCCTGAATTCCTGGGGAGTCATCCCCGTCATTTTTTTGAAGAACCGGGTGAAGGAATGGGGGGCCTCATAGCCGACATACAGCGCCACATCGCGTATTTTGAGCGCCTCGTTCCCCAGCAGCTCCTTCGCCTTCACCGCCCGGCAATGGTCAATGTACTCCGACAGATTGATGCCCTGCTCCTGCTTGAAGAACCGGGACAGATACGACGGGTTGAAATAGTGCAGCTCCGCCAGCCGCACCAGGGACAGGTCCTCGCCCAGATGGCTATGGATATACTCGCAGATCCGTTCAATCACCTCTGAGGAGCGTTCCTTCTCGGCCGTGCTTCTAAGCTCAAAGAGATCGGAGGCCAGCTTCTCCAGATAATGGAAGCCCTCCTTCAGGGACGAATGCTCATCAAGCCTCATCAGCTTGCCATATTCATGGACAAGGCTATAGTGCTCCGAACGGTTCAAATGGGACAGCAGGACAACAGCAACGGTATAATACAGCTCCGCAGCTTCTTCTACAGAGACGCTGGAATGGATGCCTTCCGTGATCTCTTCAAGTGTCTCTGCGAACCGCTCCCGCCGGCCGGCATCCAGATGTGCCGCAAGATTCTCCACCCGCTGCTGGAGCCGGACTCCCGCCTCCCTGATTCCGTCCGGCTCCGGCGGGCCGCTCCGGTCAATCTGCACCATGGAGATGCCGTCGCCGATCTTCACCTGCTGCAGCCGGTGGAGCCGTTCGTAATGACGGCTGATCTCCGTCCAGGCGCAGGCCGAGCCGCTGACCGTAAAAGCAACAGGCAGGCCAAGTGTCTGCCGGAAGGAATCCTGGATCAGCTCCAGCGTCCCTTCCAGATACCGCGACAGATGCCCGCCAAATACGGCCTCGGCATGATGCAGAGGCTGGAGCAGCCACAAGAGATCCCCGTGTCTGTCCACCAGCCAGGTATGCCGGGTCATCTCCGCCAGATGGGAATTCCAGATCAGCCGGGAAGAGGTCAGAATCTCGCTCCGGTCCATGTAGGAGGTGCCCTCCGGGTACGTGAGCCGCCCAAGAATCAGCATCACCGGGGACCCCGGCTCCAGGCTGATGCCCAGCTTGCGGAAATCCGTGCTTAACGTCTGCACCTCCGCACACAAGACTTGGCTGTCCTGAAGCAGATGACGGAGATAATCGCCCTGCGCCGCTATTTCCATCGAATCACGCTGCTCCCTGGACTGCTCCAGAAGCTCGCTCAGCTGGTTGCCCTGCTCAATCTCCAGCAGCACCTCCTGCACCGTCTCAATAATCTTGTCGAAGCCTTCCGTCTTCAGCAGGTAACGGGCACCGGGAATTTGCAGCGCCCTGTAGGCATAGTCGAACTCGCTGTAGCCGGTCAGGAATACAATCCTCGACCGCGGCCAGAATTCACGGATTTGCTCAGACATTTCGAGTCCGCTCATCCCGGGCATCCGAATATCTGTCAGCACAATATCGATCCGGGTGCGGGAGAGCCACTCCAGTGCCGCTTTGGCTGAATAGACCTTGTAGACATCGAGCTTATCGGGAATAAGCTGATTGAAGGCCTCGTATAAGCCGTCCGTGATAATCTCTTCATCGTCAACGATCAAAAGTCTGTACAAGCCCTTCACCTCCTGTCAGTCTGATTCGGATCTCGACCCTGAGGCCGTTCAGCGTGCTTCTATGCAGGAACAAGCCGCTGCCTTCCCCGTAGATGAGCTGGATGCGCCGGTGAATATTGCCCATGCCGGTGATTTCTTGCGTTCCGTCATTCTGATTCAACCGCTGCCGTAAGGCTTCGATGGCCTCATCCGTCAGTCCGCTTCCGTTGTCCTCGACAATAATCCGGATCTCTTCCTCCCCCTGCTCAAAAGCAACCCGCAGCTCCCCCTCCTCCGCCTGCTTCTCCAGACAATGCTCATAGGCATTCTCGATAATGGGCTGAAGAATCAGGCGCGGAACCCGCAGCTCCTCCATGGCTTCCGGCAGCTCGTCGAACCGGACCTGAATGCGTCTGGAGAACCGCATCTTCTGGATCTCGGTATACATCCGGGAATGCCTTGTCTCCTCCGCGAGCCGGACATTATCCTCCCCGTTACGGGTGATGAATCTGAAATACTCACCCAGCATACCGGAGAAGTCCTCGATCCGGGCACTGTCCCCCTGCTTGGCCAGCGAGCTGAGAATGAAGAAGCTGTTGTACAGAAAATGCGGGTTGATCTGCGACTGAAGCTGCTTCAGCTCCGCCCGCTGCATCATCAGCTTCTGGGTGTAATCCTGATCAATCAGCATCCGCAGCCTGCTGAGCATCTGGTTGAAGCGCAGATACAGATACCCGAATTCATCCTTGCGGGCATGGTCAATCTGAATGTCAAGCGAGCCGCTCTCCATCCGCTTGAAGCTGCGGATCAGTACAAGCAGCGGCTTCTGTACGAACTTATAGGTGGCATAGGAATAGATCAGCACCGCCAGGAAGGACGCCGCCGCGAACAGCCAGGCCCAGACCACGAATTTGGTCAGCGGCCGCTTGACCGCCTGCTCCGGCAAATAGGTGGCTACAGCCATCCCCAGCTTGTCGGAGGTGAAGCTGTCGATATGATACCGTGTTCCGTTCAGCTCCCAGTTGTACAGGTTCCCTTCATCAATGGCCTGGTGATAGCTCTCAATCAGCTCCGGGGAGCTGTTCTCGGTTCCGAGCGCATAATCCGTCTGCCTCGAGACCAGCAGAGAGCCGCTCTCTTCATAAGTGTTAATGGCGCGCAGCGAATCCTTCAGCTTCATATTGTCCAGCTCAATCTGCACGATGAACAGCGGCGGCTCGCCCATTCTGCCGCTGGACTGGGTCACGCTCAGCTCCAGGGCGTTGTTCCAGTTGATCAGCCGGCCTTCTTTTCTCAGATCAACGGACCGGAAGAAATTGAACTTGCCGCTGTCCAGCTCATCAATGCCGTTCATCGCGGACAGCGTTTTGTTGATCGTACGGATATGAACGAACACATCCCCGATGTAGGCGCTGCTGTTCTTCAGGGAGGTGAGCCGCTGCGTAACGTAGTTCAGGCTTTCTCTTTTCTCCACATCGTCCATGTAGCTCCAGGTTACGGCAATCTTGTTGAGTTCGGTATCCTGGGCAAGATCATACTGCTGGATCTCCATCCATTCCACCTCGCGGTTCAGGTCCTCCAGGTAATAGGTCAATTGCGACAGCGTGGCTCTGGACAGATCCTGGCTTGCATTGCGGTAACTCCAGTTGTACAGATAGAGGCCAAGCAGCAGAATCGGCAGAATAATAGCGAGATAAGTAACGACCATCCGGATAAAAATAGTGTGGCGCATGGACACCGCAGGAAATTTAAGCAAGTGTACCGCCTCCGATGCTTATTTCAGGCCAGATCATTTCCTGTTCCCGCCCTTCTCCGCGTACCATTCATTGACCTCAGCCGTGATCTGCTCGCCGCCAAGCTTGTTCCACTGGGCCACGAAATCATCGAACTGGCTGATCGGTCTTCCCTGAATGATATCCAGAAAGGAGTCAATCTGAAGATTGTATAGAATATTCTGCTTCTCGATCATCGTCTCTGTAGGTGCACCGACGAAGCTCTCATAGAGCAGCTGAGATTTACGTTCATACCTGTCCAGGATGGAAAAAGCACCCGAAACCCCGTACGTCTTCTCCCAGCCCCAGCCTGTCTCGCTATCCGGGCCTCCGGCCTCATAGGCGGCAATCCGCTTCTGGATCGTCTTCGCTTCATCCTTAAGCACCGAGGCATCGCCGTCCCGCCGGAAGGTCTCCAATTGCCGGAAGGCCTCCAGATTCTTCCGGACCGGAAACGGCGTCACGGGCGACAGCTTCCATACCGCCTGCGGAGCGTTATAGAACCGCTCTACCTCGCTGGTCGCTCCCCAGTTCTTCTCCAGATGCAGGTTGATCAGCTTGATGAGCGCTTCAGGATGCGCTATCCCTTGTCTGACCGCCAGGAAATGGCTGGTGCTGAACGGAAGCGGAACCTTCGGCGGGGCCCCGGATTCCGATACAAGCGGGAAGGCTTGCCACTGGGCCTGCGGATTATGTGTACGGCTGAGCTGAACCAGGAATGATCCCCACTGCTCGCCGTACAGCATTCCGATCTGTTCATTCTCGATCCATTCGCTGGCCTTGACCCCGTCCTTGAAGGCGAATTCCCTGTCGATCTGCCCCGTCCGGTACATGTCCTGAAGCACCAGCAGGGCCTTCTTGACCTCCGGCTGGATGCCTCCATAGACCAGTTTGCCGGTCTTGTCCTGCGTCCATATCCGAGGATACGCGCCATAACCGGCCATAAACCCGGTAAGTCCCATTACCGGGTCCCACAGGTATTTGGTCGTTGCCAGCCCGTAGGTATCCTGCCTGCCGTTCCGGTCGGGGTCCCGCTCGGTAAACGCTTTCGAGATTGCCAGCACATCCTCCATCGTCTGCGGCGGCTCCAGGCCCAGGTCTTCCAGCCAGTCCGTGCGAATCCACAGGAACATTGCGCCCTCAATAGACGAATTGGTCTCCGGGATCGCCATAAGCCTGCCGTCAATGGTGGCGGTATCGAAGGGTCCGGAGCCTTCCTCGCTCAGCACCTGCCGGGTCAGCGGCGTGGCATACTTGCTGTAGACCTCCGTCAGATCCTGGATCAGCCCCGCATTGCTGAGCACTCTTAACTGCGAGGCATTCACCCGCACAATATCGGGAATATCCCCGGAGGCCAGGGATACCCCCAGCTTGCGGGAGTAGATGGAGCTCCACTCGGTCCAGTCATAGGTGACCTTAATGCCCAGCACCTCTTCATACAGATCGGTCCAGCGGTTATGCTCCAGCGTCTCCCCCGGCAATTCCTTCAGGATCTCTTCAAGCGCATCGTTGTTCTCGCGCACGAAAGACAGCTCAACGGGCGGATCATACCTGCTTAGACCCGGCTCCTGATATAGCGGAGCGCCCCCCGTCTGTCCCTGAGGGACCGGAGAACGCTCCGGAAGACTATGGTTCCTCTCACAAGCGGTCAACATCCCTACGGCCATACATGCTGCGACAGTCCAGATCATTCTGTTCCTGATTGTTTTGGGCACCAGTTGCAACCTCACTTTGCAAGAATATATATATACCGGAATATTATATTATCCAAGCAAAGCAAAAGGAATTGTAAGGTGCAATTCTTGCACGGCTTACCATATCTTTACTACTTAGAAGCCGGTGACCGCCTGGAACGCCGGTTTGGGCTGATGCTGCCTGTCGAACAGCAGCGGCGCCTCGGTCCGGGCTACCGGGAAGGTGCTAAGCCAGGTATGATCATCCGCGATTCCCCAGAACATGACTCCGCTTAGCAGCTCCTTGCGCGCCCTCAGCGCAGCGAATAGTTCACCGTACCGCTCAGCCTGCCGCTGCAGGATGTCCCCCGGAACCTCCGGGCCGACATCGCTGAGATCGTTATAGACGTACAGGCTCATATCCAGCTCGGTAATCTGATTGTCGAGTCCCAGAGTGTGGAACAGCTCCAGCGATTCTATAATGCGCTCAGTAGCGGGGTATTCCAGATTAATATGGGTCTGGTGTCCCACCCCGTCAATCGGTACCCCCTTCTCCAGCATGTCCTTCACCAGCCCGTACAATATGTCCCGCTTCACCGGATCCTCTGTATTGTAGTCATTGATATACAGCTTGATGTCCGGTCCCCCGGCCTTGCGGGCCGCCCGGAAGGCCGTCTCGATGAATCCGGTGCCGGTAATCTTGTACCAGTTGCTGGCCCGCATACCGTCCGGGTCTCCCGGCTCGATGACTTCATTCACGACGTCCCAGGAGGTAATATCCTGCTTATACCTGCTGACCACCGTGGTGACAAAGCTGTCCAGCCGCTTCAGCAGCAGCTTCTTGTTCGCTTCGCGTCTCGATGGATCGGTCTCATCCACCATGGCTCCGCCCGCCTCATCCCGGAAGAACCAATCCGGCGTCTGGCTGTGCCAGACCAGCGTATGGAAGCGCAGCTCCATGCCGTTCTCCTTGGCGAAATCCACAATGCGGTCCGCCCGTTCCCAGGTGAAGCTGCCCTCTGCGGGCTCCATCGCATCCGGCTTCATGGCATTCTCGGCCACGAGCCAGTTCACATGCCGCTTCAGCAGTTCGGCTGCCGGTCCCTCCAGCTGGTCCGGTTCAACCGCAGCCCCTATGCGGAAGTAATCGGCGTACGCCGCCGCAAGCTGGGGAACCTCCGCCTGCACCGCAGGCTCCGCTGCAGTTTCGGGCGAAGCTGTAGCGGCCGGGGCTGCAGTGGAAGCCGCTGCCGGAGACGGGGCCGCAGTCGCGGATACCCCTCCGCTCTCCTGCTGCTCCGGCGGCAAGGTTGCCGGAGCGGCATTGCCGCCCGGGCCGGAGCAGCCGGACAGCCACAGGATCGCTGCGGCGAAGACCAGGCTCCGGGCCAGTCTGGCCGGGAGCTTCTGTCTGCCGTTTTTGGTCACAGTCATCCTCTCCCTCTCGTCATTCACGGTTTAACCGACAATTCCTGTACGTTCAATACTCTCCACGAAATACCGCTGCACGAACAGGTAGATGATAATCAGCGGCAGAATCGCCAGCAGAATCCCGGTATCCTGAACCATGCTCAGATAGAAAGGGTCTGCCTTGGAATTGGCCCCGTCCTCCAGCAGAATCGCCAGATTATAAGGCAGCGAGCCGAGCTGGGTAGCCATCACCTTGCTGGACGTCAGATAGGTCGTAGTGAAGAAGCTGTCGTTCCACTGCCACACGAACGAGAAGAGCAGCACCGTAACAATGGAAGGTATGGCGTTGGGCAGCATAATTCTGTAGAAGGTCTTGCCCACGCCTGCCCCGTCGATATAAGCCGCTTCCTCGACCTCTTTGGGAATCCCCCTGAAGAACTGCCGGAAGATGAAAATGTACAGCCCCGCCTTCAAGGAGTTCGCGGTTGCTGACGTTAAGATAAACGGCCAGTAAGTGTTAAGCAGATTGACCGATTTGCCGGTCAGCAGCGGAATCAGCCCCATCAGGCTGAAATCCTTCAAATTCAGATAGACCGGAATCAGAATCGTAATCGGCGGAACCAGGATCGTCAGGATGACCCCGGCGAACAGAAGCTGGCTTCCCTTGAACTTCAGCCGGGCGAAGCCGTACCCTGCAAGAGCGCAGGATATGGCGGTCAGAAGCGTAGTCAGCGCCGACAGGGTGAAGGTATTCAGCAGGGCCTGCCAGTAATCCATGATGCCGATCGCCTTAATGAAATTGTCGAGCGTATAATGCTCGGGAAGCCAGACGACGATTGGCGAATACAGATCACTTTTATCCTTGAAGGCCGTGGAAATCTTCTGAAGCACCGGATAGAGGATCACGAACGCCAGGCCTGCAATGAGCGTCAGCCGCACGAAGGACCATATCCATTTCTTCCAGCGTTCCAGCGACAGCAAACGGTTCGCATGCAATGTTCCCATCCTCCTTTTAATCATAATAGAAGACCTTCCTCGAAATCAGGTAGCTGCTGACAGCCAGGATCAAGGCAACGGCTGCGAAATACAGCCAGGCCATCGCCGAGCTTAGTCCGAAGTTGAACTGGGTGAAGCCGGTCTCCCGGATCAAATCGGTCATGGCGTTATTGGAGAAGGAGTCGATAATTGTATAAATGGCATTCACCAGAATAAGCGGGCTGACCATGGGGAAGGTGATTTTCCAAAAAGCTTCATATCCAGTTGCCCCTTCCATCTTGGAAGCCTCGTATAGCTGCGGCGAGATCGTCTGGATGCCGGCCAGGAAGATCAGAATCTGTACACCGGACTGGCTGACAATATCATATATTCGGCCCACGGCGCTGGTCAGATAATCAACCACCCATTCGCTTAAGCCCGCATCCAGCATCATTCCTTCCAGCTCGAACGTACCCAGGCCCTGAATCGCACCGGCCCCGGCATTCTGATCGTTGACGGCCTGAATCAGGCTGGTGCTCTCCAGGCTCAGAATCACCCCGGAGGCCAGAATAACCGGCAGGAAGAAGATAGACCGGGCCAGCGATCTGCCGATAAACTTCTGATTCAGCAGCACCGCCAGAAACAGGCTGAAGATGACGATGAGCGGCACATTAATGACCATATTCAGGATGGCATCGGCCAGCGAACGGTTGAATTCGGTATTCACCGTCAGCGCCTCCACATAATTCTGCAAGCCGCTGAAATGAATAATCAGTCCGTCGGAGTTGGCCTGCACCGAGCTTAGACTGTAGCGCAGCGAAGACAACAACGGAATCAGGAAGAAGAAGATGAAGCCGAGCAGCCAGGGCAGCACATAGAAGAAGCCCATTAATGCCTTTTGATCGTTATAGGTTCTGCGGTTCAGTCTCAGTATGGATTTCAAGATTGCTCACCACCCGTAATATAGCTTTCGGCTTCCACCGTGCGTCCTTCGGCAAGGACTGCCGTCCGGTTATAGTTGACGATGACGGACAGACCGTTCTCATAGGTACTTTTATAGACACCGTCTGCCAGCTTCTCATGACCGGTGAGCCGCTGATTCTGCACGTTTTTCATCACCGCGTTGACTTCCAGATACATATCGGCGGCCTGATTGATCCATTGTTCATAATTGACCGCGTACAGGTTGCCGAAGTCTGTATCCTTCACCTTGTAATTAGGCGCATGAATCCACTCGTAATAGAGGCCGGACCCATACTCCAGGCTTCTCAGCACATATTGTCTCGGGCTGGTGAAGGTGGACAGATTATACGGCTTGCCTGTGTAGTTCACATACCCCCGCACCACCATCGGATAGAACGGGATCTCCTCATCCTCCAGCTTGAACTGGCTGCTGGACACCGGTGCATTGGTAATATCGGTCAGATACGGCAGCGCATAAGCATTCCCGCCGTCCGCGAGAATACGGAGCGACTGTCCGGTGATCCGGTCCAGCGACTGGACCGATATCTGCTCGGACGCTGCCCGGTCGATCTCCTGATTCTTGCGGAAATCGCTGTTCAATTGATCGGCCATGTCTCTCAGGGAGATGCCGCCGGTATCAAACGGCCCGATCCCCTTCAGCGTGGCATCGACATATCCGCCGACCTTGGCCGGTGATATAATATAGGCCGGGCTGACGGTCCGGTCCCGCCGGTTCAAGGCCATATTGTACGGATAGACGGCTGCCGGAATTTCACTGAGCATCCGGGAAGCCTTCTGGTTCACTCTGAAGCCGGAGGTCTGGTTCGCTCTGAGCAGCGCAACGTCAGGGAATAGCTGAATACCTTGCTCCTTGGCGAACGCTGTCAGCTGGTTCAGCCCCTTGCTGCCGCCGAGCGCCTTGTCCACGGACAGCCGGTCCGGCACCTTGTGATCGAGGCCCCGGTTGAACCAGCCGGCATATTTCAGCCGGATATTGTCAATGCCGCGCTGCTGCATCTGCTTCAGAATAGTCTCTGCCTCATCGAAGGTGGTCAACGGCTCCAGCGATTGATAAGGAATGCCCAGCACATGCTTCGTCTTGGTAATTCCGCCCACCAGTTCAAGATAAAAGGGCGTACTCACAGGGGATTCCGGCGTTCCCGCCGCCTGCGCCTCAGGCAGTCCGCCGTGCCGGGTCAGATAGTTCTGGTAATACTGCGCCATGCCGGGATAAGACGCCTCGTCTCCGCTCAGGAACGCATACCGGATGACGTAATCCGTCTTGGGCGGCTCCTGCTGAAATCTTGGCAGGGTACGGTTCTGTTCGGCTGATGTCAGGGTGACCTCCCCCTTGGCGATCAGAGTGAAGCTCGGATACACGTAGTTGTAGCCGTTCAATCTGCCGCTGGTATCGGCGTTAATCGTGGCCAGCGATGCGCCCTGCTCAATAATGCCCAGCATCGCGCCTTGCTCGCGGATCAAGCCGAACACCGGCAGCTTCACCTCCTGCTGCTGAGCATAAGCGTCCGTGAGCTCCATGGACCCGTCCTTGCCGTATACAGCTTGCTTGTACGCGGGGTACCGGGTTTTGCCGTTGTTGAAATGAATCAGCGCCCCGGAGCCGTCCGGCACCAGGATGGAACCGGAGTCCTTACTCCCGCCGGCTCCCAGGAAGCTGAGGACGGAGATATCATTCACCGGATAATCGGCGGGATACCTTATGTCCGCTGCCGGAACCTTGACTACCAATTGATCCCCGTCAAGGGAGTATTCAATCGCGAGCTGGAAGATACGCGGCACCGGCTTAGTCTGGCTCAGGTTGTTCTCGGTGATATCCTGCTGCAGATCCTCCTCGGTGTACCCAGCTTCCTCGAAGCCCTTCAGGGTACGATCCAGCTGCAGCCCCTTCAGCGCTTCATCGTTACGCTTATACACGCCCTTCTCCTCATCGAAGGTGTAGGCGATCTTCATCGTCCGCTGCCCGGTCTTATCCATCTTGCTCACAATCTTCTCCTCGAACCGCTCCTTGCCCACCATCATGGGCAGATCCTCCGCCGTCTTGGCGGTCGTGCCGAACTGGTAGAAGACCTTGACGCCTTCCGGCGTCTGTTCCAGCTTCATTTGCTTGTGGGCCACGCTGTCCGTATACGAATTGACAGAGCTGACCTGGCCCAGATTATTGTAGAAATCCAGCTTGAGCTGCGCGGATAACAGGTCTTTATTGTCTCCGCTGGCCTTGGCATCGGCTTCACGATCAGGCGGATTGCTATACCAGATGCTTCCGTCTGCCTGGTTCTTGACGGCGATACTCCCGGTAGCTTCATCCATAAACAGCCGGAGCTGCTTATTCTCCAGAACGCCCTTCATGCCATTCACAGCTGTATCGCCAAAGGCGGACTTCAGACCGCCCCCTTCAAAGGACATTTCAAGATTCGGTTCATGCCCGCCGGCCTGACTGCCTGAGCTTGACGATGTACAGCCTGCCAGCACACTCATACTGAAGAGAATCGAGAGCAGCATGATTAACGGCTTCCTCATTCCCGGTCCTCCTCCTATCCTCTCAAGACAATCTCTTGGTATATGGTTGAGATAAACACAATCATCTGCTGAACCAGACTGAAGAACAGCAGGGTCAGGAATGCCATGAACGCCATGGCGAGCACCGTGAGCAGAATCGTTCCGACCGTTTTGGACGGGGAGAACTGATGCACGGTCATAATGCCCACGAACAGCAGCAGGCCCGACCAGATGACGGCAAAGTTTTTGAAAAAATAATAAAAAGAGCTTTCCTGCGCCGAGATGTAATTGCTGATCCAGATCCACGGGAAGTTAATCAGCACCATCGGCAGCAGGGAGAAGCAGGTGGTAATAAAAATCTCCACGAACTTCCCTTCCCCGTCCATCAGCGTGGTCAGCGACCAGTTCGCCACACACCAGAAGAGTACGGGGACCAGCACATAAACTGCTTCCATCAGACTGTTCAGATACTTCGGATCACTATGATTCACCAGAAATCCGCTATATTGACTGCCCAATACATTGGTCAGAATCAGCATAAACAGAATGCCGAAGGACAGCATCAGGCTCGTTTTTTGACTGCGTTCATATTTGAGATCCCAGTATCCGTTGAACGGATGAACGATAACGTACAGCGGATGTTGCAGCGCTTCTCTGTTCAATGTAGCTCCACCTTCTTTCTGGCCTTCATTTTCCGGTACACTCTCAGGCCCAGCCACAGGGCTGCCAGCGTGATCAGAACAGTCATGATCGTGGAGAATTGTCCGCGGAGCACTTCCTTGCGGTAGAGCAGGAATGCTTTGGAATAGTTGGGACGGTCCATGCTGCGCTTGAAATACTCCGTCGCCTCCTTGTACTCGCCCTTGCGCAGGTAAGCCTTGCCTATGCCCGCATAAGCATATTCCATATTCGCATTCAGGTTCACAACCTGGCTGAACTGCTGATAGGCCATCTCCTCGTCACCGCTGTAGTAGCTTCTGACTGCGCTGTTCAGCATTCTTCCGTACTCTGTAGTCTGAAATACCGTAATCTCCCCCAGCGCCTGATCCAGCACAAGGATATCGTCACCGCTGTGCTCAATGGCAACCGGGGTGTTGAATTCGCCCAGGCGGTTCCCGATTCCGCCGATAATGTGCATCAGATATCCGTCCCCGTTGTAGGTGAACACCCGGCCCCGGGTAGCATCCAGCACGGAATAGATCTCACTGTCGCTCACATCAATATCCACGAGGCGCGGAGCGCCGCCCGAGCGCGTGGAGTAGAGCAGATCGCCGCTCGGCTTGTAATAGCCCTCTCTGCGCAGAATGTCTGCCCCCTGCGCGTTCAGCTTCTTGATCGGGTCACCGAACTCATCCCCGTTGGTTGCGTAGAGGAAGCCTTCATCATTGATATCCAGATTGGTGAATTCGGTTGGCGTATACATCACCATCTGCTCACGCTGCGCCTTGGTCGATATGGATTTCCAGAAGTAATCCACAGCATCGACACGTACCCGGTTCGCGCCAGTGAAGGACTTGAAGGCTCCGTCTGCACCGAATTCCATGAACCCGTCGAATACGCCGGCTGACATCACATAGATCCGGTCCGCCTTGTCTACAGCTACACGGACAGGCTGAAAGTCAAAGCTTGCCGGCAGCAATTCAGACTTCGGTGATTCAATAATACCCACCGCGTTGAAGGCGTTATCGAGATGAACAATCCGCTTATTGCCTGTATCCGCAACATAGATCTCCTTCTGCTGCGTCACATAAATCCCCTGGGGATTATTGAACTTCTCCGCCTTCCCTTTGAACTGGAAGGCGTCTACCGTCTTTATGGATTTGTAGTTCTGATCCAGAATCACAAACCGGTTATTGCCGCTGTCCAGCACATAGATCTGTTTGTCGGCCGTTACCTGAAGATCCTGCGGATTCTTGAACTCACCCGCACCGGAGCCTGCACCCGTGATTAATGTGCTTGCCTGATAGGCGGACGGAGCCGCCACATTATACCCCCAGTATGAATAATTGTAGGAAGGGGCTGCGCTCTCCGCCGAGGCAAGCTCTCCGCCAAGCCCCAGGCTGACCAGGCAGCACAAGGCCAGCAGGCCGGTTCTCAGTTTCTTTATCCTTGCGACCATTGTCACCGTTCCTCCTCTCTACTCTTTCATACCGGATGTGGCCATCGTCTGGATGACACTGCTCTGTGAAATAATGAACAACAGGATCGGCACGGTCATCAGCAGCAGAGCCACCGCCGCCCCAACTCCGGCACGGGCAATCCCGCCCTGGATCACCTGGCTGAGCGCATAGTGAAGCGTCTTAAGGTTCTCGCTGTAGATGAAGCTGCCTCCATCCGTGCCCCACAGGGCCGGAAATTGCAGGATCATCAGCGTCAGCCAGGCCGGCTTCACATTGGGCATCACGATCTGCCAGAACACGCGGTATTCATTCGCACCGTCAATTTTGGCCGCTTCGATCAGCGCATCCGGGATCTGCTGCATGAACTGCTTCATCAGGAACAGCCCCAGCGAGAAGGCCAGTGAAGGAACGATAATCGCCGCCTGTGTATTAATCCACCCGAGCTGTGACATAACCAGGTAATTGGGAATTGCCGTCACATGAGGCGAGAACATCAGGGACAGCACGACAATCCTGAACAGCATATTGGAGCCGGGGAACTTGAATTTGGCCAAAGGGTAGGCCGCAGCCGAAGCGAGCAGGATATGGCCTGCGGTTCCTACCAGTGTAATCAGCAGGGTATTCGCTACATATCTGGTGAACGGCACCCAGGAATTCCCCATGATCACCACCAGATCGGTGAAGTTCTCCAGCGTCGGGTTCCGTACCAGGAATCTCGGCGGGAAGATAAACAGCTCATCCAGCGGCTTGAAGGCATTGTTCACGGTATAGATCAGCGGGAGAACCATGAACGAGCCGAAGGCGAGCAGCAGGCCGAACAGCATCAAGCTGACAGTAAAGGACCGGTTCAGTCTTTTTTGAGGGCGAAACGCCCCTATAACTCTCGAATACAGGGTCATTCACCCACCTTTCTGAGCAGTTTCTGGGTCATCATATTGGTTCCGAGCATAATGCCGAAGAGAATGGTGGCGATGGCAGATGCATAGCCCATCTCAAAGCGGAGCGTCCCGTAATCCATTAGATGGGTTACCACTGTATGTCCCGCATAGTTGACGCTCGGGAATCCCGCAAGCGCGATGGAGACCTCGGCCACCGCGAAGGAGGCGGTAATCTGCATGACCGCGCCGAACATTAGCTGCGGCCGCATGGACGGCAGTGTGATGAACCACAGCTCCTGCCAGCGGTTCCTGATCCCGTCCATGGCCCCCGCCTCGAACAGCGTTTGGTCCACGGTCTGCAGACCGGCGATGAATGCCAGGAAGCTGGTGCCCAGGCTTAGCCAGAGCTGAACGATAATGACAATCGCGAGGATATACTTCTCATTCTGCAGCCATTGGATCGGCTCCAGCAGCACCCCGATCTTCATCAGGAAGCCGTTGAGATACCCGTAGCTGTCCCCCGAGAAAACGATCAGCCAGATAAAGAACACATTGCCCGAGATGGATGGCGCATAGAATACCAGCGTCATCAGCGCCCGGACGAAGGGCGATAATTCATTAATCAGCCAGGCGAAGAGGAAGCAGGCGATATAGCTTAACGGACCCGTAATGACTGCGAACAGGAAGGTGTTCTTCAGCGCAATCATGAATACATCGTCGCCCAGAAGCAGTCTTGAATAGTTCTCCCATCCGACGAACCGCGGCGTCTCCAGCATATTGAAGTAGAAGAAGCTTAGCCCGAAGGAGACGACCACCGGAATCACTGTGAACAGGAAGAAGATGATCATATAGGGACTCATCATGAAATAATAATGCTTGCTCTTCTTGATATCTTTCCATAATTGCGCCCGGCGGGACACCTTAACGGGACCGCCGGCCAGCCCATGTAAGGCTGGTTCAGTGGTATTGTGTATTTGTACCATCGGCTCACAGCCTCCAAACTAATACGGAAGTTTGAATTCCTTCCGTTTGATCTGAATTTCATCGTTAATATAGATCAGATAATCCGACAGCGCTTCGCGCGGGTTCACGTTCCCGTTGACCACCTTGCGGAACGCATTATCCAGATGTCTGCCTGTGAAGTATCCGCCCGGAACCTGCGGATTGCCCTTCACCCATTGCCACTGGTTCTCCAGCTGGGTATAATCCTTCACCGGCCACGGCAATTCCTCCAGCGCCTCGATATTGGCGGTCGGATAACGTGCCGCCGCCCCCATCAGCCCTTCCATTTCCCGGCCGTACTGGACCTGGGTGTCCTTATCCGTCCACCACTTCATGAACTCCCAGGACGAATCCTTGTCCTTGGCATTCTCCAGCAGCATTACGCCGGTCGTATGACTGGCTACGCTATGGTCCACCGTACCGTCCGCCTGCTCCGTTCCGGGCACCACCGCGAATTCCCACAGGTTACGGATCTCCGGCGCCATCACGGTCAGGCTGTTATAAATGGTATAATCGGCAATCCCGATCGGGATCTCCCCGGTCCGGAAGCGGTTCGGAAAGTCCACCTTCACCGGGAACTTGTAATTGGTATAGAACTGGGTCCATTTGTTGAATTCACTCATGGAGGTCTCCGAGTTCAATGCGCTTCGCTTCTGGTCGTCCGTATACAATTGCCCCCCGTTCTGATAGAGCAGCATGGTGAAGGCCGCATTCGGCACCAGTGTAGCATTGTTCAGCGTATCCTCCAGCGGCAGATAGAACTCCAGGTTATGCCGCTGCAGCACGGAAACTACGTTGTAGACCTCCTCCCAGGTGGTTGGCGGCTCCAGGCCAAGCTCCTTCAGAATATCCTTCCGGTAGAACAGCATCGGGAAGATCTGCTGCTCGGGAAGCCCGTAGACGCTTCCGTTATACTGGTAAGGCGTGAGGGCGCTGTCCCGGAATCGGGAGGCCACCTCCTTGAAGTCCGCGAATTGGGATAAATCCGCAGATGCCTTACGCATGGCATAGTTAACCGGAAGGTCCTCGCCGATCTGCATGGCTACATCCGGCCCTTCCCCTGCCAGGGTGGCGGGCAGCAGAATGTTCGGAGGCACCAGTCTCAGCGCAACGGAGATGCCCGTATCCGGGGTGAACGTGTCGTCAATCATGCTCTTCATTACCTGAGCCTGATCCCGGCCGGTCGAAATCCATACCGTGATCGACTTCTGGTTCTTCGCCACGTTACCGATGCTGTCATAATCAGCGGTATAGGACGCGCCATACGCTCTAAGCTCATGCTTCAGCTTCTGGAAGAAGGTAGCCTGTGCACGGGGCAGCGGCTTGCCGGGTGCCGAGATCACCAGGGAATCCAGCGTCAGCGGCTGCTCCCGTACGCTAAGTATCCAGGTACCCAGTCCGCCGACATTTGTTTTGAAGGAGACCAGCCGTTTGGCTACCGTATCCGGATGCTCTGCCATATCCTCCAGCTGGGTCACCATCGAGTACAGGACCGATACTTTGTCGCTGCGCTCTCCGGTCGCCTGCTCCAGATATTCACCGACACTGCGGATGATCGCAGCCTGCTCCTTGAATACCTTGGTCATATTCGGTATCCGCTTCTCCAGCTGATAATCGCGGAATTTGTCCGGATTATTAGAGGTAATCGCCAGAACATTGCGGTACATTTCATTCAGGGTCAGGACACTGGACTGAATGGTACGGACCAGAGGCGCGATATCGCCCAGCGTTACGGTCATCCTTAGCCGGTGTGTTCCTTTGGTAAGATGGAACAGGTAAGGCTCCTCCCCGCCGAGTACGTTCATTTGCCAGCCGGGACTGTAATTGAACCGGATTTGCTTCATCTCGGTGAACGGGTATTCACCGTCAATCGTCAAGCTGCGGTTGGCGTAGACGCCCCGGAGCTGATTCTGCTTCTCCTTAAGCGCTATCCGGTACAGCCCGTCTTCGGGGACATCAATCTGCCACTCAATCCATTGTCCCGGCAGCTTCCAGTTCACCCCTCCAATCGTATTGATCCTTAGATTGGAGACATCATAAGGTACAACCGCCGGACTGGAGCGGTCGGTTAACGGGTATAAGGTAGGCGAGGATTTGGCGGACGCCGCTTCGGCCTGAACCTCGATATCAGGCTCGGTTACCGGCTTCAACCCTTGCGCCTCATACTCCTGTTTGGCCTCCGCATAAGACCTTACTTCCCGGTCCTGGAACAGCTCAATGTAATCTATAGCCATCGGCTCGCGGAGTGCGCTCAGCGACAAGGTCTGCTTCCCCTGCTCCAGATAGAAGGAATACGGCTCCTCATAGAAGCCCTCACTGTCGGCAATCACCGTCGACTGCCACACCGGCTGCTCCACCTGTCTGGGGCGGAGATCATTGCCGCGGTCATCCTGCTTGATGACCTCCTCACGGTTCCCCCAGACCCGGTCGAACAATAATGTATCCGCACCCTTGAACGGGATCTGCTGATTAATGGAGAAGGAACGCTCAATGGAGGAGCTTTTGCCTTCCACCGGGTAATAATGAACCCGGATGTTATACAGCCCGGCTTCTGGAACCGGCACCTCCCAGGAGATTGTTCCCTCTTCCGGGGTAATGACCGCCGTGCCGTCAAGCCCCTCGTATTGCGTTTTGACTTCATAGAGGTCACCCTGATTGCGGGAATAGTCCTCCCCCTCAATGCGGAGCTCCCGCTCTGGCCGTGCAGCGTTCCCGTATTGCTTCAGATAAGCTTCATAGCTGCCTTCCTCCGCTTCCTGCAGGACGGCAGTGAACTTGCCCGCAGCCGGAGAATCGGAATGAACAGGCTGCCCCGAGGAATTCAATATCCAGATCGTCCCGGCCAGCAGGACAACAACCAATATTATCGCTGTGCTCCTATTTCGAATATTCAACGTTCTCCTCCCCTTAAGCGCTGGATCATAAGTCTAATGTCAGCGAAAATGGGAACAACAGTCCGCCGGGGACTGTTGTTCCATCCGGGTATCCGGTTATTTTTTGTATACGGCGTCCACAGAAGCCTGGACCTTGGCCTTGTACTTCTGGATAACCGTGGAGGCTGAAGTTCCCTTCTTCAGTTCGTCAAGCAGCTCATAGTACGGCATGGTCGAGAAGGTATTATGGTTCGTTAACAGCATCCCGCCCTCTACCATCTTGGCATTATTGATATCATCTTCGTTGTCATAGGTACTCTCCAGGGAAGCCTGCTTAGGATAATCGTAGATGGACTCGATGTCGTTGATCTTCTCCCAGATATACAGCAGCCATTCCGGATTCTCGACCTTCTTCGGGATCGTCAGGAACTGGACATTGGACTCTACACTGTGATATTCGGTCGCATTCGGGCCTTTGGGAAAAGGAACAAAGCCGATATCATAATCCTTCATATCCGTCTTGAAGCCGCTCGCCTCATAATCCGCCCCCGCGTACATCAGCGTGTTCCCCTGGCGGAAGAACTGCGCCGGTTCCTGCCAGTCGCCGCCTTCTGTCGGTCTGGCTACCTTCTCGGCACCCAGCTTCGAGATGAACTTGAAGACCTCCAGCGCCTTGGGATCATCGAGATTCTGCTTGTCGTCTATCGTCAGATCGGTCTCGTTGGAGGCCAGGGCCATTTCCAGGAACCCGCCTGAGGCCAGTCCCCAGACATCAAGTTTACCGTTGTTATCCGTATCTTTATTGGCCTCTTTGGCCACTTGGGTAAAGGTCTCCCAGTTCCAGTTATCCTCGTTAACATATTCCTGCAGCGGCTTCATGCCCAGCTTCTTCATCAAGGTCCGGTTATAGAATACACCGCTGATCAGATTGCCCGCATTCTCCGAGAATCCATAGCCCTTGCCGTTGTATTGTGAGAATTCCGTCGTCATTTGCTGGTTGAAGGCATTCTCATTCTTCGTATACTCGTCAACCGGCCAGAACAGATCCTGCTTGGTCAGCGCCGGAATCATATAGGCCTTGCCCATCCGGACAATATCTCCAAGCGGTTCCCCGGCCACCAGTGAAGCTACAACCTTCTTCTGGTATTCGCCGAAGTCCAGCGCCACATATTCAACCTTGAAATTATGCTTCTTCTGGAGCTCCTTCAGATTCTTCGAGCGCTGGATATTGTCCGGGTTGTCCTCCGGGATCGTCATATCCCACCAGGAGACGATCTTGATCGTTCTGCCGCCCATATCGAAATCCATCTCCGGTGTGGCAGTGGTCGGCTCTGCGGTTGCTGAAGCTTCAGGCGTTGCCTCTGCCGCCGGCGCATTCGCCGAAGCTGCCGGCTTCGCTGACGCCCCGCCCCCGGCATTCCCGCCGTTCCCTGATCCTCCGCCGCATGCCGTCGTTGCAGCCACTAACAACATACTAATGAGTACTGACATTACCTTTTTGGTCCGCATGATGTGCCCCCCCCAAATATGAATGACTTACCTCGAAAGTTTAGCGCTTACATTTTCAGGCAACAACCTGTCTAACTTCAGGTGTTCACCTGTCAAATTATAGGTCCGGCCGGCAAGCCCTTACACACCGGGCAACGCAGTTCCGATCAGGTAAACAAATGGAGCCTGGTGCAAGAATTGCACATTGTAGCCCTTCGCTCTGTTGCACATAATGAATGGAGGCAGCCTTAACTTCTCTTAAGAAAGCGGGGTCTTCATGTTGTACAGAATCTTGTGTGTAGAGCGTAACCGTCATGTGCGGGAGATCGCTTCTTATATGGCAGGGAGCAGGCTTAAGAATTTCATCATACATGCGCATGCTGATTATTCTTCCGATATTCTCCGGCTGATCCGCAGCGAGGGGATTTCACTGGTTCTTCTGAATATCCGGGGCACCCATACACCGGGCATGAGACTCTGTGAACAGATCAGGCAGGGCACCTCCGTTCCGATTATCCTTCTCGGGGGCAGCGGGGATTTCGAACTGGCGCGTCAGGCGCTGCTCTATAATGTAAGCGATTACCTGACCGACCCGGTGGATCCGGCGGAGCTGGGCAGAAGTCTGGAGACGGTTAGACGGGGCTTTGCTCCGGCGGACAGACCGGCTGCTGCGCAGCGGGATTATGCGGAGCCCGCCATTCAAAATGAAAAAGAGCCGCCCTCTCCGTGTCCGATCGTCAGTACGATCAAGCAGTACGTGGAGGAGCAGCTCCATCATAATATTACACTCAAGCGGATCTCCGACTCCCTGAACTTCAACTGCGCGTATCTCGGACAGAAATTCAAACAGCAGGAGAATATGTCCTTCAACGAATATCTGCTGCGGCAGCGGATGGAGAAGGCGAAGCTGCTGCTGGAGACGACTGACATGAAGATCTATGAGATTGCAGACGCTGTAGGATATACCGAAATCGACTGGTTTTACAAAAAATTCAGAGCCTACACCGGAGCAAGCGCCAACGAATACCGCAAGCAATGCTTCATCACCGCCTGACCCGGGCCGGAGCCGTGTCTGCTGACTTCAAGCAGGCACGGCTCCTCTTATCCCCCTGTATCCAGCTTTTACCTGACAATAGATCAATAAATGGTGAGGATCGGTCATTGTTAGAAGGTTGACGATAATTTATTATAGGTCTCATATAATGAAAGCGTTACCAATAAGGCAAGGAACAAAGAGAATTCGATAAGGAGCGATGCTATGCGCAGTCAGAGCATAAGAAGCAATTCTTTCCGGAAATTTCTTTACATTTCGCCCTTTATGATTCTACTTGCAGTATTTGCGTATTACCCGCTCTATGGATGGGTATACGCCTTCTTCGACTACACCCCGCCTATTCCGTTGTCCCAATCACCGTTTGTCGGCTTCAAATGGTTTCACTCTCTGGTTGAGAATCAGGTCAAGATTGATCAGCTGATGCAGGTCATCTGGAACACCTTCGGCATCAGCGGACTGGGTATTCTTTTCTCCTGGCTGCCTATGATCTTCGCCATCTTCCTGACCGAGATCAAGGCCGTCCGCTTCCGTAAATTCATTCAGACCGTAACCACGCTGCCTAACTTCATCAGTTGGGTACTCGTCTACTCCCTGGCCTTCTCCATGTTCTCCAGTGAAGGTATGGTCAACGGCTTCCTACACATGACGGGGCTGTCGGATAAGCCTGTGCTATTCCTGCAGAGCTCGGATCATGTCTGGCTTACCATGTGGTTCTGGGCGACCTGGAAGACACTCGGCTGGTCAGCAATCCTGTACATAGCCGCCATCATGGGCATTGACGAGTCGCTGTATGAAGCGGCTTATGTGGATGGTGCCACCCGGATGCAGGTAATCCGGCATGTCGTATTGCCAAGTATGATGCCAACCTACTTCGTCCTGCTGATGCTCCAGATTGCCAGCTTCCTGAACAATGGACTGGAGCAATATTTCGTGTTCCAGAATGCGTTTAACAAGGACACTATTCAGGTTCTTGATCTATATGTGTATAACCTCGCCATGGGCGGCGGCAGCTATTCCGTCTCCGTTGCGATCAGTATGCTGAAGAGTGTGATTAGCGTGGTGCTTCTCTTTTCGGTGAACGGGCTGTCCAAAATGCTGAGAGGAGAGGGCATTGTATGAGTGACAACCAGACCAGTCTTACGCCAAACACCCGGGAGATCGACATCACCAAAAAAACGGTCAAAATGCAAGTCAGCGCTACCGATAAAATCATCTCTACTATTATCTATATCCTGTTCTCACTGTTCGCCTTCATCTGCGTTTATCCGTTCTATTCGATCATTATCAATACCATCAGCGCGAACGACCTCAGTGCCAAGGGTGAGATTATCTTCTGGCCGAAGGGGATTCATTTCCAGAACTATGTCGATGTCTTCAAAATCCCGGGTCTGGGCAATGCGTTTATGATCTCCCTCGGAAGAACGGTGATCGGTACGCTGCTGACGGTCGGCGCTTCGGCCTTTCTCGGATTCATGTTCGCCCAGGAGGACATGTGGGGCAAGAAATTCTGGTACCGCTTCACCATCATCACGATGTTCTTCAATGCCGGGATCATCCCGTGGTATCTGACCATGAGATCATTGCATCTGACGGACAACTTCCTGGCTTACATTCTTCCGTCCGTTGTTGCTCCTTTCTTCATTATCCTGGTCAAAACCTTCGTGGAAGCTACACCGAAGGAGCTCCAGCAGGCGGCCAGCATTGACGGTGCCGGGATTTTCACAATATTCTACAAGGTCATTCTGCCGATCAGCAAGCCGATCCTTGCAACCGTTGCCATCTTCTCGGCGGTCAACCAGTGGAACTCCTTCCAGGACACGCTGCTCCTGGTGACAGACAGCAAGTTATACAGCCTGCAGTTCATTCTGTATAACTACATCAATCAGGCGAGCTCCTTGTCCACCATGGTCAATCTGCAGAATGCCGGATCTACGGCGATGGCTACACTGGCGACCAAGCAGACCTCTACCTCCATCCGCATGACGGTTACCATTATCGTAGTCGCACCCATTCTGCTGATCTATCCGATCTTCCAGAGATTTTTCGTCAAAGGAATTATAATTGGTGCAGTCAAAGGCTGATACGCCTGCGCCATTATGATACATTAATCATTCGGGGGGCTACTCATGAGAACACACCTTAAGCTGGGAAGAAAGTCCGCGCTGTTGCTCGGGACGACCATCCTGCTGGTAACAACGGCACTAAGCGGCTGTAGCGGGAATTCCAACAATGCAGGACCTGCTGCCGGGACGGCCGAACCAGGGACACCTGCGCAGTCATCCGATCCGGGCACAAGTACAGGCATTGATCACAGCAAACCACTAACCATTACGGTATTCGACAACGCAGCGAACTATCAGGGTGAACAGACCGGGTGGTACGGCAAGCTGCTCAAAGACAAGTTCAATATCACACTGAACATTCTGGCTCCACAGGTAGCCGGCGATCAGTTGTACAAGACCCGTTCGGCCTCGGGAGACCTCGGAGACCTGCTGATTATTGAGAACAGCCAGCTTGAGGAATTGATTCCGGCGGGGATGATTATGGATCTTACGGACCTGATCAAGAATACGGAGCATCTGTCCAAGTATGTAGACAATCACTTCAAGCCGTTCAATGTGGCCTTCGAGAAGCAGAATCCCGATGGTAAAATCTATGCCCTGCCGGCCTTCACCGCCGATACTTCGCCAACGACCTTCTCAGAAGAGCTGCCCTACTCCAGCCCGATTCTGCCTTGGGACTATTACAAGGGAATCGGCGCGCCTAAGCTGAACAATCTGAACGATCTGATGACCGCCCTGAAGGACATGCAGGCCAAATATCCGAAGACCCCGGACGGCAAGCCGATTGTTCCGATTACCCTGTGGAAGGACTGGGACGGGGGGAGTATGGAGAATGTCCGCTGGCTGAGCAACTGGTATGGCTTCGAGCAGCCGAATGGAACGACAACCATTCAACTGAATGCCAAAGGCGATATCGTTCCGATTGTGGACGACAACAGTATGTACAAGAAAATTCTGCAATTCTACTATGATGCCAACAAGATGGGCCTCGTCGACCCGGACTCTCCTTCCCAGGACTGGAACAAGGTATCTGAGAAGCTGACCAACAAGCAGGTAATGCTCCTGTGGTACTCCTGGCAGAGAGGTTTCTACAACACGATTGAACGCGGCAACCAGGGTGACGGCAACGTAGCCGTTCCAATTGCGGACACCCACCTGATTCAGAACAGTGATGCTTACTTCGGGAACGGCAGAGTGTTCGCCATCGGCGCCAAAGCGAAAGAACCGGAAAGAATCATGGAACTGATGGACTGGATGTCTTCTCCTGAAGGTCTGCGCTACTACACCAACGGCTTCGAAGGCTTCAACTATGAAAAAACACCTGACGGCAAATTCAAGCTGACCGAAGTCGGCCAAACAGCATTCCAGGAAAATACCCCTGTCCCGGATGAGTACGGCGGCGGCGGTTATCAGGACGGCCAGAGCAAGGTGAACTCGATGATTATGAGTGATTTCGTAGTCGATCCTGATACCAAGGAATTCTACAACAGCACCTACTGGGCTTCCACCATCGAAGCCAACAAAACAGCGCTGACTACAGACTGGCAGAAGACCTATGACGCGGCCACTCCGACCGAATACTATCAGAAGAACAACATGATTGATATCGTACCTAACATCAACACAAGTCTCGGCTCCGATTCTTCAGAGGTCAAGAACAAACGCAGCCAGATCTCCGATTATGTCAAGAACACCTCGTGGAAAATGATCTTCGCCAAGGATCAGGCCGAATTCGACCAGCTCTGGACGAAGCTCAAGAGCGACGTCGAAGGCCTCGGCTGGAACGATGTCTTCGCGGTAGACAAAGAAAGAGCAGACAAAATCGTCAAAATGCGTGCCGATGCCATTGCCAATAAGTAAGCAAATGAGCGTTACTGCGTAAGCTGTAAAAGTAAAAGAAGAGGCAGCCCCAGAGCCATCTACATGGCTTGGGTCTGCCTTTTTCGCGCTTAAGTATGTAAAGCAGCTTCTCCGGCTAGTGCCGCCCAATTCCGGCCGACTGAGTTCCTCGTCGGCAACTTGTCTACCCTTCTCCAAGCAATTAAGTTCCCTCGTTGCAAGCTGTCTGCTTCTATCCTGCCAATTAAGCCCTCTTCGGCAAACTGTCTGCTCCTAACCAGCCAATCGCCCCCTCACCACCAACCTGCCTACCCTTCTCCGGCCAATTAAGCCCCCTCGTCGGCAAGCAAGTGGAAAAAGGTAGCTTAAATTAGCGGTTTCCGTCGTTTGCAGATAAGCAAGTGGAAAAACAGCATCTAATTTCATTGTTTTTCCTAATTTGGTTGAATTGTGATGGATTAAGTGTTGTTTTTCCAACTACTGTTCCCGGAAGGCAAGTTTGTCCACCAGCAAGTGGAGAAAATCCAACTGCTATTTCCTCACAATGTCCTCATGATCGCGTACCGTGCAGTCTTGTGCGATCGGTGGACGTAGGTGAGTGGATTAGGAGAAAATAAGCTGCGAGAACTGATACAGGCCGTTCTTCCAGACCGGCCAGTCGTGGTCGCCCTGCTCTTCCACCCAGATATGCGGTACGTTATGCTCAGCGAAATAGGCATGGGTGCGGTCGCTGACATACTTGAGGCTGTCCCGATCTCCGCAGGATAACCAGAGCAGGCTAAGCGCTGCGGACACCTTCTGCGGATCGGGCACCAGCAGCTCCGGCTCCTTCGTATTGGGAGCCGGGGAGAAAGCTCCCACCCAGGCGAACCGGTCCAGGTTGTTCAATCCCATGTTGAGCGATTGCCCGCCACCCATAGATAATCCGGCCAGGGCACGATGCATCCGGTCTGTCAGGACTGAATAATTCGCTTCTATATAAGGGATAAGATCGTTCAGCAGATCGGACTCAAATGTTGCAAAGGCCGCCACCTTGTCAGGAGCAAAAATATCGCCTTCCGGCCGGTCATTCAGCATCGCGCGGCCGTTAGGCAGCACAACAATCATGGGCTTCAGCAGCTGATCGGCATACAGATTGTCCAGGATAATCTGCGGTTTGCCGTGAGTATACCATTCGTCCTCATCCCCGCCGATCCCATGCAGCAGATATAGGACGCTGTATTTGTCTGCGCTGGAATATCCGGGCGGTGTATATACCCGGGCCTTCCGGGTGTTGCCTACTGTGGCAGAGGGATATTCTATCATCGTGATCTCGCCACGCTTGATTCCTTCCCTCTCCTGATCATAGCCTGGCTTTTGTGTCAAATACTTCAGATTATTCCCGTTCAATGGCCCTCATTCCTCTCTGTGAATGTATGTATATCCCACACTTTGTTTATTCGATAAACAAAGTGTGGAATCCTGCTGAGGAACCTGTTGCAGAGAAATATAAGAGAAATATATATGTAGGATAAACGGCCTTCTACGTTGGACAGTTCCGACTGTATTTAACCTTCGTATACATATGAATGAATAGGAGTAGCCTCCACCGGCTGCAGGGATTGATATAGAGCATTAGCCTCAGCAGAAAAACCCGTAATAAAAGCAGTTGTCACACCTTGCTCCTTCAGCCGCAAGAAGCAGGCAGTAACAACCGCCTTGCCGAATCCACGTTGCCGGTAATCGGGGTGGGTCCCAATGGTCTCAATGATCGCGATCCGGTTAGAATGATCCACGAACCCGAAACAGAAGGCAATATGACGGCCCATATCATCAACCACAGAGAAATCAAGCTCCGCAAGATAGGACGGTAGATTTTTTCTCCAATACTCTACTTTAACTGGGCTGGAATCAGACGGAGAGAATATCTGTTCAATTAAATCGCCCTTTGATTCTTCGTCTGCACCCTCCGCCATGCACCGGATGTAGAATCCTTCTTCCAGGTTCAATGTGTACTCAGAATGCATAAGATCGTATCTTCTTGTATTCCCGATATGGGAATCCTGCACAAAACCATGGTCTAATAATGCCTGAACCTCCAGACCATAGGGATAACAATCGGTGTTGAGCTTCTTTTTCTCCTTGCCCCATACATTCCGGGTCCATGCAACCATCTCACCCGCCAGATGCGGGTAATCCGGATGAACGATTAAACTAAAGAAACTGCCCCCGGATTCGGAAATGAACAGACCTGTTATCTCACCGGATTCATTCTTCCATAGGTGTGCATTATGCTCCATGAAATTAGGGTCTGCACTTTTGGGAGCTTCGTACCGATTCCAGAACTCAAATCTGACAAATTCCCAAGTTTGAAGCTTACCTGTCAAGGTTACCATTTTTCTTAAAAAGGTACGGACATTGTTGAAACTTTCCGTGGTGTCACTATACTTTTCATTCATTCCTTCTTCTCCATTCATCTCTCATAATTTTACTTCGTTTCTATTATATATGATGCAATTCCTTTTTATAGGTATAGATTTGTTATAACAATTTGTTCTATTGCATTCTGCATAGGACACAGCAAAAAGCCTGTCCCCAGGGACAAGCTTGCAGTAATCTCTGTTACAGCACAATCTTCACCGGACTATTATCCAATAATTCAAACGGTCCGGGAGTCACACGGGTATCCGGGCGCTGCTTACCGAAGAAGTCACGGTCGAAACGGTAAGGGGAGCCATCCGGTTCCTCATAATACATCTCGGCATGGTGGGTTCTGCCCAGCAGATTCGTGGTGACTACTGTAGGCGCTGCTGCACACAGCAACTCAGGATTCACAATGTGCACCTGCACCTTGCCCGAAGCCGGATCAACCTCGATCTCAAGTCCCTTATCGGCATAGACCATGGCATTCGGCTCATGCGTACTCGGTACCGCATCTTTCAAATACAGATTGCCCTGGATCGCTACAGGCAGCGCCATCTGTTCGGGATGGAACGGCTTCCCGGCTTCAACCATCGCCTTAATCTCTTCCTTGGTGTATTCCCACCACTGCTTGTCCAGGGAACCCGGATAATCGTTGTACCCGCCCAGCCCGACAGGATGGAGATAACAGCGGGAATTATCCGGGATACCGTCCATCACCCGTTCACCGTTATCGTTAAGGCTCTTTCTTGAGGCAAGCGGAAGATGCTCGAAGAACGTCATCGGCAGCGGCTCGTTGCCCGGATCGTCATCGCGCAGGAAGATATTGTTGTAATACTTGTCGTCGCCGCCTGTGAAGTTACTGTACCCGGCCACCGCCGTCTCATGGGGCATATGGTACGGAGTATAGCGGGTAAGCTCAGAACGCACCACAAACTTGCCGGCGAACAAATTGTGAACAAACGCCCCGCCTTGGGCCATATTACGGAAGTTCATCGGCGACAGGAACAGGTTGTGATCGACCATATAAGGGCCATGGCAGACCTCCATGAAGAAATCCTCGGACAGACTATCATAAAAAATATTCCGGCTGATACGGGTGCCTTGCGCCTGCCAATCCAGCCATAACGCGCGGTAGCAGCTATAAATGGCGTTCTCACAGATCTGTGTGTCCAGCGCGGCATGAAGCTTGATTCCCCCCACCTCTGCGCCGTGGAATATACGTTTGTGGTGGATGTTATAAATGCGGTTCTGATAGATCCGGCTAAAAGCGGCGCCTAAATGTCCAACGATTCCAGCCTGCTCACAATCGTGAATGACATTGTTGCGGACGATATGACTTCCAATGTTGTCCTTATGCCAATCCTGACGCAGCGCCCGGAAAATAACCTCCTGCTCGCGTTGCGTTCCGCCTTTGCTGCGGCGATCCGACCATTCGTTATGTCCGGTCGATATTTCTTTGCCAAGACTGATCCCTGTGCATTTGGACTCACTGATATGGTTATCTTCAATAATCCAGCCCTTGCTCCAATGAGGACCTATAAGCCCTTCCTGCAACGCCGTTGGCGGTGCCCACTGCGGCGAGGCCTGCCGGAGCGTAAAGCCCCTGACCGTTATGTAGCTGCGGCCGGTCTTCTCAGGCCAGAAGCAATAGGGGCGGACATTAATTTCCACGTTCTCATTGCGGGGATCTCTGCCGCCGAAATTCGCCCAGATTCGGGTGAAGGCAGCATCAGCTTCCGCATACCACTGCAGCAAAGAATCCTCCGCATATTTGGCCTGCGGCCATACCTCGGGATTACGCAGCTTGTCCACGCCATCACATTCATACAGGGATTTGCCGTCAAGGTATACATCTCCCAAATGCGGCTCGAACGCACCTTCAAACAGCCAGTCTCCATATAATTTAACCTTATAAGGGTTGCGGACAGTAAAGAGGGTATTAGGCACCTTCGTGCTCCAGACACCCTCTCCTTCATCTTGCCAGTCGGCCACCGGCTCAGCACCGGTAATCACTACTTCCCCGTCTCCGGCCGATTGGTACACAATCCGCTGTTCCTCCGTGCCTCCATTGGCGGGGCTGACCCATTCCCTGTAGATCCCCGCATGTACTGTAATGATATCTCCCGGCAATGCAAGCGCCGCAGCGCGGGAAATGGAGCGGAAAGGTTGTTCTGCCGTACCCGGCGCCTGATCGCTCCCTTGAATAGCAACATGATATTCCATTACATAAATCCTCCTCTTCCCTACAAGTCATCTGCAAATCATTATACCATTTATAGGAATGGCTTTAGTAGATTGATAGCGTTGTCTGCTCCGTGTTAACGGCAACTCCGAAACAAAGGAACCCCGGCCTATGCGAAGAGTCAAGGGTTCCTGGGTTACAGGGAGACGTTTGTACGGTTAGCCAGACCTGCAGTCTAGCCTACGATTACTTCCATGGATACCTGCTTCAGTTCAGGATTCAGGTCCTTATCCTCTGTGAGATCCAGAACCGGAGCGCCATCAATGTCAAAATGCACCCGGCGCAGGCCGGAGCTTCGCGGTCCGTCGATTTCCGGTCTGGCATGATAGGCATTCCAGATGACTCCATCCTCGTCCGTCACGTAGGAATTATGGCCCGGCCCGTATTCCCCCGGTACACTTCTGGAGGTCAGCAGCGGATAATTGCCTTTGGTCCAGCTCTTGATATCCAGCAGATCCGCCCCCTTATCTGCAGTCAGCAGACCGACTACATAGGTGGCATCCACCGCCGCGCTGGCAAAAGTTACATACAGCTTGTCATCGGTGTACAGTGCGAAGGGACCTTCATCCACGAACGTATGGTTATTGGCCCAGCCGTAATCCGGCCGGGTCAGCAGCACCGGATCACTGGTCAGCTTCCACGGCTCCTGCGGGTCAATCGTGGCAATATAGACCCAGGCTCCCAGATCGACCGGCAGGAATTGACGCTCCGACCATGCGGCATAGAGCTGGCCGTTCCAGCGGATGACCGTCATATCCAGAGAAATCGTTTTGCCCGCCTCGCACAGATAACTGCCGTCCTTCTTCACTACCCGGCAGGGCTTGGACCAGTCCTCAGCACTCATGGGATTCCCGCCCGGGCTCAGCTTCATCACATGCGATTCCTCATGGAAGAACTCGCCGGGTGTTGCGGCATGGAAAATATACAACTCGTCTTCAATGATATGGAATTCGGGCGCCCACAGCAGGCCGCCAATCTCTTCATACGTGGAGGAATCGAGGATCAGGGCTTCCTCGGCTGTCACCAGCCCGGGAATTGTATCGGCTTCCCTCATATACAACGTATGTTCCTTATCCGCATCATTGGTCGCAATGAAATAATATCTTCCCTTCCACCCTACAATGCAGGGGTCCGCACGGTTAAGTGCAATCGGGAATGGAAAGTGATCCTGATGAATCTTCCCGGAGATGCTGTAGGTTCCGGCCTCGTCCCAGTTGATGGCATCCGTATTCCAATGAACTCTTTTGGTAGCCTGCGTACCATCACTGTATAAGGCTGTTGCCCGGACTGCCTCCACTTCCTCCACCGATGCCGCATTCACACGGTCTGGTACTACGATAGCTATGTTCACCGGTACCATAAGCTTGCAGAATAGTCTGCGGCCGGTCTCTGCGGAGACAGAGATCACATTGCGCGGCAGCATCCCTTCGATATCAGCATCCACGGTATCCAGAGTGAACGGCTCTGCTTCCTGCGGTGCCGAGACATTCCGGAGACTCATCACATCAGCGATGAAATTCTCATACCCCTTACCCTGTTCATCTATCCATTGGATCAGGTAACCGCTTCGCTGCGGGTCATAGGTGCAGGAGACATCGCTTACAACGGTATCCGACTTAAGCTCAAGCAGTCCAACCTCGCTGTATTGCAGCAGATCCGCAGAGGAAAATAGCAGCACCTTCCCCTTGCTCTGTTCGTCGGCTTCGCCGTCTGCCTCCGTACGAACAGCAATTACGCCGTAATTCCCGTCAGCCAAATGGAATAGATACGGATTCTTCAGGCTTTTGGCCCGGAGTGTGCCATCTTCATTCTCTGTTGCCTTGGCGAACAGAACACCCGAATTATGATTCAATGCCTGATAATGCAGCCCATCCTCGCTGTAGGCCAAGTGCATACTGTAGGCAAGCTTCGTGGAGTAGACTATATCCTCCTGCGGCAGCCTTGTATAGCAAAGGATCTGTTTCCGATCTTCGTTTGGTTGTGGTATCATTAATCAATAACCTTCCTTCATATTGATAATTTCTAATAACCAGAAATGTAATACTGACCGTCTTAATTCAGTTACACCCGTAATATACACTATAAATTATAGAGATTCTCCGGGATTCTAACAATGATATTTACTGTCCATTAATTGATCTATCCGAAGAAAGGGGAGGCCAATGCCCTCTATACACTACGTTGAATACGACGCTGCACATCAGCATGATTTCGTGTACAGCATACCGGAAGGGCTGGATGCCTGGCTTCTTCTCCTGACACAGACTCCGGCGCTGTTCGAAGTGAATGGAGAACTTAAGGAGTATCCTGCTCACTCTGCTGTTCTGTACCCGCCTAAGCACAACATCTATTACCGCGCCTGCTCCCGGAATTATGTGAATGACTGGGTGCGTTTCGATGCGGATGAATCTTATATTACAGAGACCGTCTTACCGATCGGTACTCCATTCTCGCTGCCGGACCCCGGCTATTGCCACCAGCTGTTTCAACTGCTGACGCTGGAGAACTCCTTCCAGAACGATTACCGTGAGCTATCCATTGACTACCTGTTCCGGCTCTTGTTCAATAAGCTGTCCGAGGCGTCCCAGGACAAGCTGACTCCGCAATACTATAATCTTCTGGAGCTGCGCAAGACGCTCTACAGCAACCCCGGCCACCCTTGGACAGTGTCCTCTATGGCTGCGCATCTGCATATCAGCACCGGCTACCTGCAGACCATCTACAAATCCACCTTCGGGATCTCCTGCATGGAGGATGTCATTCATTGCCGGATTCGGCTTGCCAAGGAGCGGCTCGGCTATGGCCAGCACAAAATCGCCGAGATCGCCGCACTCTGCGGCTATGCGAATGTCGAGCACTTCTGCCGCCAGTTCCGGCAGCTTACCGGCTTCTCCCCCCGGGCCTACCGCGAGAAGCTGGCTTCCAAAGAGCCGCTGAGCCGGGAGGAGGACTAGGTTTCTTCACTGCAGGAGATCTGCGTTGCTCCATGGGAAGGGATCTAGGTTGCTCCACCGCAGGAGAACTGCGTTGCTCCATGGGAGGGAAATGGGTTTCGCCCGGGAGGAGAACTAGGCTGCTCCCTAGATGGGTGGAGGCTGAGCAGACAGACCGTTACTCCAACTGTACGCAAATTCATAAGTTACTCTAACTCTAGACGAATTCATACCATAATTAGATTGGGTTAGTTGGGTTAGTTCACCGTTCCCGGAATACATTAGCTGTCAGACTATCCACGGGGAACATCCTGGGGAGCATCCTGGGGAGTATCCACCCAGCATTATTAATTGGATAAACGTATCCTAATTTGGATGTTCCGCAGCATTTGGAGGAATTAATTGGATAAATGTCATTTAATTTCACGCATTTCTCAACTCCGGCAGATTTATAGCAAATTAAGTGCTGTTTATCCATCTGCTATCCGGCAAAGGCTCCTCCGTTCCTCAGCAAGTGGAGAATTTCCAACTATTTCCGTCAAAGGCGCAGGCAAAACCCATGTCAAGGCTATACCCTGCTTCTTTAGCCGCAATAGTGTCCTATTCCATAACAAAATCACCCTGCGGGTAAATAACTCTCTACTTCGCACCAGCCCATTGCGATTGTGTTCAGTTTTCTGTGGAAATACGTCCGGCAATGCGATAAACGCACGGCCTACGCGGCACTCGCAACGTCCAATGTGTTCGGTTTTTCGCTTACATCCGGCCCACACGCACTCGCAACGCCCAATGTGTTCGGTTTTTCGCTTACATCCGGCCCACGCACACTCGCGCCGCCCAATGTGTTCAGTTTTTCGCATACATTCAGCCCACAAACTCTAGCGCCGCCCAATATGTTCGGTTTTTCGCCTACATTCGGCCCACACGCACTCGCAACGTCCAATGTGTTCGGTTTTTCGATTACATTCGGCCTACGAGGCGCTCACAGCCCAATTGTGTTCGGTTTTTCGATTACATTTAGCCCACATAACAGAGCAGCGACCCTCCTATACCAGGAGAATCGCTGTTCTGTTTAAATTATACAGTTTGAGCCTGTGAAGAGTTACTTACTCTCCAGCCGCACCCAGCACCGGCAGCGCTGCATCATCACGCACAAACAGCGGAATCTGCTCCAGCGGCGCATCGGTCATGACGGCCTGTCCCCCGGCAAAGGTCTCCCCGCTGTAGACATGGGTCCAGCTTGCGCCGGACGGCAGGTACACCTTGCGCGCTCGTTCACCCTCGCTCAGCACCGGGGCAACCAGCAGATCAGGACCGAACATATACTGGTCTTCGACATCCCAGGCTGCCGGGTCCTGAGGGAAATCATAGAACAATGGACGCATAGGCGGCGTCCCCTTCTCATGGGCTGCTTCCATGAGCCCCCGGATATAAGGCTTCAGCCGCTCTCTCATCTGCATGAATTCCTTGAAGATGGCATAGGCCTCTTCCCCGTAGCTCCATACTTCATTATCCGAGCCGCTGCCGCACACGCCTCCGCCCCGCGTTCCGGTTGGCGGAACAAAAGGCTGACGGTCCCCATGCAGCCGGAAGACCGGAGAGAACGCGCCATACTGGAACCAGCGGACCATCAGCTCACGGAACGAAGCATCTGCCGGATTGCCGCCGTGGAAGCCGCCGATGTCCGTGGTCCACCAGGGAATGCCGGCCACGGCCATGTTCAGACCGGCCCTCACCTGAATCGCCAGAACCTTGAAGCTGGAGTGGATATCTCCCGACCATACGAGCGCGCCGTAGCGCTGGCTGCCTGCCCAGGCGGTACGCACCAGATTGATGATATTCTCCTGTCCCTCAGCGGCCATTCCGTCATAGAAGGTCTGGCTGTATTTGACCGGATAGAGATTGCCGATCTGCTTGCTGGAGCCGATATGATAACGGTAAATATCATGGTCATAGACAGTCAGCTCCGGCTCCGCCTCATCCAGCCAGAAGACCTTGATGCCTTTGTCATAATAATTCTGCTTGATCAGTCCCCACAGGAATTGGCGGGCTTCCGGATGGGTCGCATCAAAGATGGCATTCTGGCCCAAAAACTGAAATTGCGTCCGTACCCCGCGGTCCGAACGGAGCAAATACCCTTTCTCCAGCATCTCCTGATAATTCTCGCTCTCGGTCTGCACTGTCGGCCATACCGAGACCATCAGCTCAATGCCCATCTCCTGCAGCTCCTGCACCATCGCCTCGGGATCAGGCCAATAGTCGGGATCGAATCTCCAGTCCCCCTGATTCGTCCAGTGGAAGAAATCAATGACGATAACGTCAATCGGCAGATTCCGCCGTTTATGCTCTCTGGCTACCTCCAGCAATTCCTCCTGTGTGCGGTAGCGGAGCTTGCATTGCCAGAAGCCCATGCCGTAATCCGGCATCATCGGAACTTTTCCTGTTGCCTTGGCGTAAGCCTCCTCGATCTCGGCAGGCGTATCACCGGCAGTGATCCAATAATCCAGTTGTTTGGACGACGGGGCTGTCCATTCTGTAACATTCAGACTGAAATGCGCCTGCCCGATGGCCGGATTATGCCATAGGAACCCGTAACCGGCACTTGACAGCACAAACGGAATACTGATCTGGCTGTTGCGGTGAGTCAGCTCCAGCGAGCAGCCCTTCAGATTCAAGAAGGAATGCTGGTATTGGCCCATGCCGTACAGCTTCTCTGACGGGTCCGCTTCTAGCCGGAGCTTCACCGAGAAATCGCTGCTGCCGGGAACGGCCGCAAGCTCTCTGCCTCCATATTTTAACTGGTACGTATCTTCCGTTTCGTTAAGCAACAGCTTGCCATGCTGGTTGTAGAAGAAGATCTGGCCCTTGCCTGTCATCTCCGCCCGGATATTTCCGTTCACGATAGTCGAACGTTCCTTGGTAATGGTGATCTTGCTTGAGGTCTGCTCTGCCGGCAGAAGCGCCCACTGCTCATCGGTGATCTCTGAATAGGAGGCCCGGATACGCAGCGAATGCTCTCCCCAAGGCTCTATCCAGACTCTCTCATGGTCATATTCTCTGATCAGTCTGCCATTCTCTTCACGAAACATAGCGCGATCCCTCCAACAGTTCTATAATAAGGTTGCAACCACAGTATAAAGAGTGCGAACCCGCGATACTACGCATGAAAGTACGCATCTATCATACGATATTACGTTTTTGTGGAGGGATTAGGATGAGTGGAGCTTTCGAGGACAAGCCTTATCCATGGCAAAAAGAGCACACGGAGATTCCCGAGGGCCTGTTTCCCATCAATGTATTTCATATCTGCTTCCCGGACCGCAGCATTATTCCGCCTCATTGGCATGACCATCTCGAATGGATTCTCATCACCAAGGGCAGCTTCCGGGTGCAGGTCGGCCCTAGCTCCAGAGAACTGATGGAGGGGGAGCTGGCCTTCGTCAGCCGGCCCCAGATCCATGCGGCCTATCCTACAGAAGAGGGCAGTGAGCTGTATGCGGTCGTCTATAACGAAGCTCTGCTGAACGGGATGAGAGATCTTACCGAGCTTCAGCACATCCGGCCGCTGCTCTCCGGCGAGATCCGGCTGCCCGCCTTCTATGGTGCGGACCAGCCGGTTACCCGGCGGATCAGAGCCTGTATAGAACAGATCGTGTACAGCTATCAGAACAAAAGCCCCGGTTATGAATTATGTATCAAAGGCGGGTTGTTCTCTTCCCTGGGTCTTGCTTATCCCCTGGCAGAGTTCAAAGCACCGCCTTCCAAAAAAGACCGTCAGGAGACAGGTATCCAGCCCTTGCTGATTCATCTCAGCAACCATTTCCATGAACCGCTGACGGTGGAGGAAGCCGCCCGGATCTGCTGCGTGACCCCCAACTATTTCTGTCACCTATTCAAGAAAAACACCGGAAAAACCCTGATTGAATATGTGAACATGCTGCGGGTGCACGAAGCCTGCCGGCTGCTTCAGCTTCGCCAGTATCCGATACAGGAGGTGGCCTTCCGGGTCGGATTCTCCAACCTGACGTATTTCGGACGAATATTCAAACAGAATACGTCCATGACTCCAAGCGTGTATGCTACCCGGTTCAAGACCCGGGCTTAGCCCTGCCTGCGGTAATGGAAATAATCGAAATCGGCATAACCGCCGGAGGAGACGGTTGCATAATTGAACAAGCCAATCCGGTAGCCCATGAAATGATCCAGCGTATATTTCATATGCAGCGTCCCGCCAATAGGCTTCCAGACCGCCCCGTCTGCCGAATAGAAGAAATGGGCCTGGTCCACGCTATCCTCGAAATTGAAGTCGATTCTGAGATACAGCCTGTTGCCAGTGAACGGAATACTCTCCACCGTCTGCGGGCAGCCGTCACCGCTGTTGACGCACATGCTCAGGTTGAACCCTCCCTGTTCCAAAGCGGCAGCCTCGACCGTCCCATATCCGTTCTGCAGGGCAACCATCCCTGCCCTGTCGCCGGTCTGCATCCCTGAGAGATCCAGCAGGGTCTCCGCGCTGCACGCCGGACCCTCCGTCCGCTGGGTCAGCGTATTGCGCGCCCGCAGGATACTGTCTGCTGTGCGTCCGGTGCGCAGCCGCAGATAACCCGGCCGCTCGGTGAGCGACCATAGCCCGTTGTCGGGATTATGGTTCCACTGCCAGTTCAGCGCCAGCCGGCCGCTGGGAGAATCGAACTCATCGCTGATTACCAGCGGCTTCGGCTCTCCCGCAGGAAGCTTCGTCTGGAACCTTTTAGGCGCTGCACCGTTCTCCCCGATTACCGGCCAATCCTGCTCCCAGCTTACGGGAAGAACGCAGGGAATCCGTCCGACAGCCCCATGATCCTGGAACAGCACCGCGTACCAGTCGCCGTCCGGTGTATCAACAATGCCGCCTTGCGCGACTCCGTTATTCTGGTAGCCCAGATCATCATCCAGAACCACCTTCCACTCGTAAGGACCCAGCAGCTCCCGGGAACGGTAGCATAGCTGGCGTCTGCGCTGGTTGCCGGTTCTCGGCCATTCAATGAAGAACAGATAATAATAGCCGTTCCGCTTGTGCGCATGACAGCCTTCAATCCGCAGACCGATGTCTTCCCGTTCGCCTTCCAGCAGCAGCTGATCCGTTCCGCCGGGCTTCACAGCCGTCAGATCCGCTGTCAGCTCCTTAATCCGGATGTCCCCGTTGCCATAGATCACATAATTGCGGTTATCTTCGTCCAGCAGCAGAGCCGGGTCATGGTGGAGTCCCGGAATAACCGAACGCTCCCATGGCCCATGCTCAATATCTCCGGTCCGGTAGATATAGAACTGGTCCATATCATTGGAGGAGAAGCATACATAGTAGACTCCATCCTTATAGCGGAGCGAAGCCGCCCAGGAGCCGCTGCCGTATATCCCCCGGCCGTCTTCCAGCCGGTGGGCCTCATGATCCTCGAAGGTGTCATAGACATAATTCACGATTTCCCAGTCGTACAGATTCTCCGACTTCATAATCGGACAGCCCGGCATGGAATGCATGCTGGTGCTGACCATATAGAACACAGGGCCGACCCGGATGACATCCACATCCGGGACATCTGCCCACATCACAGGATTGGTAATGATAGCGGTATTCAATGCCTTGGCCTCCTTGAGGTTGGTTATGCTTCTGCTGTGAATTGCCAAGCTGCCAGCTTGAACAAGCCCTTGCCGTCCGCGCCCGTGAATACCAGATAGAGTGTATGCACTCCTACGGCTCCATGAACCTCCGTCTTCAATTCTGTCCATTCTGCCCCGTTCGCGGCAGGCACGGACAGCTTGCCGGCAAGCGGGCCAGCCGGGTCATCGAGATGCAGCTCCAGTACACCGCCGGCTTCAAGTCCCAGAACCGAAGCCTGGAACGTCTCTGCTCCCCGGCTTCCGAAGTCCACTCCGGATAATCCGATCCAGCCGCCATTCTCTATATCCGTTACGATCTGCTCTCCTCCGGCAGTGAGGAATGTGGACTTCACCCCTGCGCTCCAGCCCATCGTTGCCGCCGGAATACGTTCATACGGGTTCAGTGTGCCAAGCTGCTGCACGCCCTCATAGTCCGCGTGAATCTCCTGAATGGAACCGTCCTCATGATGAGTCAGCCGGTTAAGATGCGTGGAGCGGTAGCCGTTGGCAATCCCTTGGGCCTTGGACAAGGTCTGGGCGTGGTAAGCAATATACCAGCTGTCATGAAATTCAAACACCGCATGGTGGTTGTTCCCGGAGACTCCGAAGAAATGCCCCGGATTCTTCAGGATCGTCCACTGATAAGTCCAGGGACCCATGGGACTGTCGCTCGTCATATAGGCGATCTCTCCCGCCGGAGGGCTGCCCTCCGGGCGTTCCCCGTCATAGAAGTTCGAGCAGTAGGTATAGTAGTAGACACCGTTCCACTTATGAATCCCGGCATCCTCGAACATGAACGGGGCTGGAATTACTTCAGCAGTACCCACTACGCTGGTCATATCCTCACCCAGCCTCATCACCCGGGCGGTGCCCGGCTCTGCGAACTGCCCTTCCGGGACACCGCCTCCGAAGTAAATATAGCCCTTGCCGTCGTCATCGACCAGAACGGCCGGGTCGAACAGCCAGGTCACATCCTCCACCCCAGGCGTGGAGCGCAGAATCAGCGCTTCCCCGATAGGGTCAACCCATGGCCCCACCGGACTGTCACTGGAGAGAACCCCAATCCCGCTGGCATTATTGGCGAAGTACAGGAAGAACTGGTCCTTGCCGCCAATCACCTTATGAACCGCTGCCGGTGCCCAGGACTGGGTAGCCCACTTCGCGGCGCCTTCCGGTCCAGCCACGGCAATCGCGCCATGATCGGTCCAGTTGACCAGGTCGGCGGAGGAGATGACGGTAATAGTATTGATGCTGCTGTAAGAATTCTCTTTCACCACGCCGCTCTCATCATACTCCAGCGCGTCGTTGGTCATATACAGGTAGACTCTGTCCCCGAAGACCAGGGCATAAGGGTCGGCTCCGTATCTGTGTGCTACCAGCGGATTGCCGCTTGGCGGTACCTTGCCTGTAGCCTGCTTCAATTGAGTTGTCATTTGATTCCCTCCAGATATAATAAGGTGTCCAGCTTACAATAATATTAGGATTGCGTTGCCGTCAGACCGGCCAGCCGTGTGAATGAAGCCTTGGGCTGCTTCTGCTCGTCGAACAGGAACGGCCAGTTCTTGCGTCCGCGGACCGGGAAGCCGTCCAGCCAGGTATAATCATCGGCCACACCCCAGAAGGTCACCGAATCAATAGAATCTTTGAATTCCAGCAGAAGGGCGAAGATCTCCGCATAACGCTCCTCCTGGAGCTTCAGCATCTCAGCTGTTGGCGCTTTCAAATCCGTGCGTTTGTCGTCATGACGGAACACGGAGAGATCCAGCTCGGTAATGTGAATCTTCAGCCCGAGCGATGCATACAGCTTAAGCGCATTGCGGATTTCCTCAATGGAAGGGCCGTAGATATTCCAATGTCCCTGCATTCCAATCCCGTGAATCGGCGTATTCTGATCGAGCAGGCTGCGGACCAGCTTGTGGATTTTGACACTTTTGACAGGATCGGTCTCATTATAGTCGTTGTAGAACAGAAGCGCGTCAGGGTCCGCCTGATGTGCCATCTCAAAAGCCTGGTGGAGATAATCCTCGCCGATCATCTCCAGCCAGCGGGTCTCCCGCAGATATTGATCGGATTTATCCTCAATCGCTTCATTCACCACATCCCAGGCGTAGGCCCGTCCCCGGTAACGTCCCACTACCGTATTGATGTGAGTCTGCAGGCGGGCCAGTAATTCCTCCCGGCTGCAAGGGCCGCCCTCTGCATTCCGGAACATCCAGTCCCCTGTCTGATTATGCCATAGAAGTGTATGTCCCCGGACGCCGATTCCATGTGCCTCTGCGAATTCAAAGATACGGTCCGCAGCATCGAAGGTATAGCTCCCTTCCTCCGGCTGAACCTCTACCGGCTTCATTTCATTCTCGGCAGTAATGCTGTTGTAATGCTTGGCAATGAATGAACCCTGAGCAGATATAATGCCAGTACTGACGGCAGCCCCTATCTTGAAGGCATCCCGGAACATTTCATGTAATGCAGGAATTTCGCTGCTGGCTTGCTTCATCTTTTCTAACCTCCATTGAATAGCTATTTTTGGACAGCTATCTCTATCATAACGTATTTGAATGCGTTTACCATCACCATAGTAAAGACTTGGACCCTAATAAATAAATGGATACCCTAGCCTTGTTCAGATTGGGCCTGTTCCCGGAATGCCACCGGCTTAAGTGCCGTCCGCTTCTCGAACTCTCTCAGGAAATGATGATAGTGCACATACCCCACACTCTCCACAATACTTCTGACGGTGTCGTGAGTTTCAATTAAACGCTTCTTGGCTGCTTCAATACGCAGATTGTGAATGTACTCCAGAATGCTGATCCCGTGCTTTTTGATGAAGGCCTGACCCAGGTACACCGGATTGATATAGAAATGCTCGGCAACCTCTTTGACAGTCAAATGCCTGGAATAATGATCCCTCAAGAAGCATTCTACGCGGATAAGCGGATGCTCGGAATTACGTTCCTTGTGCTGCCGGATAGAATTCATACAGGTTATAAGTGCGCTCTGCAGGGTGGCCTGCAGGGCTTCCAGCGATTTGGGCTCCGTTCGAAAAAAATCCAGCGAGCCGATCCACGGATCATCCGCTCCGCCGAATTCCTTCAGCAGCTCCATGCTTCTCAGCATGATATCCATGCTCGTCATCTGCACGACTCCCGGATCTGTCCGGTTCTCCTTGAACATGCTGAACATCTCGTTCAGCTTCTCCAGAACCTTCTGCTCATTCAGCCGTTCCACAGCGCTGATCATTTCCTCAATCAACTCCGTGGCCGGGAGATTGTAATTCACCTGACCCTCGCCTTCAATTGCCGCATCCAGCGGACCGTAGCCGCCCGAATAGAAATAATGGCGGGCCGCAGCTCCTGCCGCTTCCCTGTAGGAGACAGGCAGCTCGCGCAGGGACCGCACACTTGGCCCGATGCTGACGGAGCCCTTCACACCGCTGGTGGTCAGCCCGGCATATAGCTGCTCCGCCAGCCCGGCCGCCCCGGCCGAGCTCTCCACCACCAGTCCGGCCTGGTCGCCGGGCAGGTCAATGAACAGGGCACCTGCCGGTCCGGCCAGCTCCCGGCACAGCTCTGCGATAGTGCTGCTATGGCCCTCCACATGCAGATACGTCCAGCCCGTGACGGTCTCATCCAGACGGTCCATCTGCTCGGCCGCCTCCTCTTCAGGCTCGGCCCAGTGACCCTCAAGCATGCGCGCAATCGCCAGCGGCAGCAGCCGGCTCTCCAGCATACTCTGCTGCATCCTCTGCTTAACGCGCAGCTCCAGCTCATCCGTAATGTCTGTAAGTATTTTGTCCCACTCAGCCTCAACGACCGGCTTCAGCAGATAGTGCCTTACCCCGTAACGAATGGCCGTTCTGGCATATTCAAATTCACCGTAGCCGCTGAGCACGATGAAGATCGGCTGCTCCATCTGCAGGCTGCGCACGCGCCCTATCAGCTCCAGCCCGTCAATCTCGGGCATACGGATATCCGTAATAACCAGATCCGGCGAGTTGTGAATAATCGCAGCCAGCGCTTCTTCCCCATTCTCACAGGCTCCGCAGATTTCGAAGCCCAGCTCCTCCCAATCCGTCTGCGTCCGTAATCCTTCTAATGCAATGGTTTCATCATCGGCAAGCACCACTTTATACATGAGATCCCTCCCCTATTGGAACCAGGCTCAAGTCCTCAGGAATCCGGATGGTAATGACCGTCTGTTCATATTCGGTGCTCTCAATGTTGAACACGGCTCTGCCGTCAAAGTACAGCATCAAACGTTTATACACATTGCGAAGCCCGACATTGTGCCCGGAATCCTGCTCCGTCTCCAGATGGGACCTGATCCATTCCAGCTTCTCCTTCTCGATTCCCTTGCCATTGTCCGTCACTACGATCACGAGACCTGCATCATCCCTCGCAGCGGACACATGAATTTCCCTTGCCCATTTGACCGACTGCAGGCCATGCTTGCAGGAATTCTCCACCAGTGCCTGTATACTCATCTTGGGAATCCGGCAGTTCAGCACCTCCGGCTCAATATCCAGCACATAAGAGAACCTGTTCTGGAAGCGGAACTTCTCAATCTGCAGATACATCTCGATAAAAGAGACTTCTTCCTCGACAGTAATAAGGTCATCCTTCCAGCTTAGCAGCCTGCGCATAATCAGCGCCAGATTGCGGATGACATCCGTCACTTGCTCATACTTATATTTCTTGCAAATGACCAATATGGCATTCAGCGTATTGAAGAGGAAATGAGGGTCTACCTGGCTCTCCAGATATTTCAGCTCCGCCCGTACCCGTTCAAGCTCCAGATCCTTCTTCTGAATCTCCAGCTTATAGACATCATTGATCAGATTGCGGATTTTCCCGGTCATGAGATTGAAGCTGCGAATCAGTCCGCCGATCTCATCCTTACCCTCATACATATCAATGCTCTCGAACTGTTCGTATTTGACCAGCTTCATGTGCTTGTACAGCAGTCTGACCCGCAGATTATAGGACCTTATAATTACAATCATGAGCAGGGTAGGGAGGATGATGGTCAAAAGGGCAAGAATGAGCGACAGCCGGAGTGCCCGGCTCATCTCGGAATTGGGCTCACGGCCTTCCGGCGTGCCGACCAGCCGCCAGCCCTTGGTATAGGCTGCACTGCTGAGCGTACGGACAATCTGCTTGGATGGCTGATCCAGACTCATGTCAGCATTCAGCAGGGCATTGGCATCCATTGAGTAGAAGGAACGACCCGAGGCCAGCACGATCCGGTTCTTCTCATCCAGCAGCTTGAAGTCCAGATAATCACGCTCCTTCTGGAACAGCTCCTGCACACTGTTCAGCCGCAGATCAATCCGCAAATACTTATCATAGGGCTGGCCCGTAAAGTTATCCAGCTTGCGGATCAGGCTGACGAACACCTCCTGCTGCGGCGGATTCAGCGGATTGGTTCCCTGATAAGAGGTCAGCAGTACCTTGTCTGCGCTGCCGGCGATCCGGCGGTACCATTCACTCTGCTTATCCTTATCCGACAGAATGAAATAGCTGCTGCCATTCTGGATCGTCGGATTGGACGTATAGACGCCCATCCAGTGAATATAGGAGTGCAGATTGCTGTACTGCAGCAGCTTGTCCTTGAGAAAATCGTTATAGGCATCATAATACGCCTCATTATCCGGGTAGGCGTAATCCATCATCTCCATATAGGGGCGGTCGGCGGCCACCGTATTGCTGATCGCCACACATTCATTCACGATCTGCATCAGATCATAGACCACCCGGTCTACCGAAATCCCCAGATTCTCCCGCTCCCGTACTTCCACGTTGCGGCTGATCTGTACATAAAAAAGGGCGTTGATACTAAGTATGGGGACGAGAACACACAGTAAGTAGATAAACAAAAACTTGTATTTGAGCGGAATATCATTGATGAAGGCAGACGGCTTCCGTGTATGCTTCATGCAAGTCCCCTCCTCCCCTGATTTAGCTCTTCTTGTATACGGAAGGCGTAACGCCGTTAAGCGCCTTGAACTTGGCAGCGAACACATCCGCGTCCGAATAGCCCACTCTGCTTGAAATATCGGTAATCCCCATATCGGTCCGGCGCAGCAGCTTCTTGGCTTCTTCAATGCGGAATTCATGGAGATAGTCGTTAAAAGAGCTGCCGTAGTGCTTCTTGAACCGTTGTCCCAGGTAAGCGGAATTCACATGCAGATGCTTCGCAATATCCTGCAGCTTCAGCTTCTCCTGATAATGTCCGCGGACATACTCTATCGCAGCGGACACCATCTGATCCTCCTGCCTGCCTTCAGCCGCAGCAGCGAACCACTGCGCAGCCTCGCTCAGCTCCTCCTCCGTCTGCCGCTCCAGCAGGGGCAGACAGCTCGCTGTATACCGGGACGGGAACCATTTCTTCACCCACTCGCCATAGTCTCCCCCTCTGGCGGTAATTTCACGAAGCAGCTCTGCTTTGATATTGGCCAGAAAGGCATCAATCCAGGAGCTTGAAGCAGCCTCTGCCGAGAAAATCCTGAACACACCGCCAAGCTGCTCACTCAGGTGCTCAAGCTTCCCTTCAGTGACGGATTGCAGCAGCGATCTTCTCAGCTCTGCCGGAAGCAGCGCCAGCTGAGTCTTGTCCTGTCTCCCGGAGACATCGGTTGTCTCGCCGCCGGAAGTCTCCGGCCTGCATAATTCAGCAGCCAGCGCTTCCTGGTAAGCCGTGTTCAGCGCTTCCGGTCCTTGATGCTGACGGCTTACCGTGAAGCAGACGGGAGTGCTGTACAACGGCCGTATCTCATCCATCCAGCTTGCGAGCATATCCGGGTCAAGCGCCGGTCCTGCCTGCGGGGATACGAGCAAATAGCCATGCTTCCCGCTTCCAGCCGTGAACGGATAGACCATCAGGCCGCGCAGCGGCTCCTTCCCGTGCATGGCGGTAACCTGCTCACGCAGGTGAAGGCTGTCCGGCGCTGCTCCATGGACCAGTATACAGGATATCCGCGAGACGGGGGAGATTCCAAGACTCTTCAGCCCCTCCTCCCGCTCCTCATCCGTGTTCTCCCGCATCAGGAGCCGGGATACGAGATCCGCCTGCATCAGCGCCGACAGCGCTTCGCGCCGCGAAGACACCTTGCGCTCCATATGGATCTGGCCCGTTACCATCTGCAGCGCCTCCGTCAGCTCCTGCTCATCCAGCGGTTTGGTCAAATAGTTGGATACTCCGTATTTAAGCGCCCGCTTGGCATATTCAAAGTCGGCATAGCCACTGAAAATAATAAACTTGGGCCGGTAATCGCTTTCAGAAGCTCTCCTGATCAGTTCAAGGCCGTCGATGACTGGCATACGCACATCGGTTATCACCAGATCAGGACGGGTGCTGTGAATCAGCTCCAGCGCATCCTCCCCGTCCAGAGCTTCCCCGCACACCTCAAAGTTTAATTTCTCCCAGTCTACCAGGAAGCGCAGCCCTTCCAGCATAAGCGGCTCATCATCGGCAAACAGTACCTTAAGCATTGGATCACCCTCTTAGTTTAAGTATTTTGAGTTCTGCAACGCCCACCAGTATGGAACAGGAGAAACCGCTTCGGCTGCACCCGAAACGGTTATAGTATCCATATTTACCTTATATAATTCTATATGACAATTATTCTTTCACACTTCCCAGGTTCAATCCTACCACGAAATACTTCTGCAAGAAAGGGTAGACGAACAGAATCGGAACAGCGGTCACGATCGTAATCGCGGAACGCATGGAAGCCGGAGTCACCAGCGACTGTACCTGATTGTTCTGACCTCCTGCAAGCATCGAAGGATCATTGTTCGCACTCATGATCGAGCCCAGCATCTTCATCATTTCATATTGCAGGGTGCTCAGCTTGATATCCGAAGAAGCATAGAGGAACGTGTCAAACCAGGAGTTCCACGAGCCCACGGCGATGAACAAAGCAACCGTTGCCAGTACCGGCGTACACAGCGGGAAGATGATTTTCCAGAAAATCCGGAATTCCCCCGCCCCGTCAATCTTCGCCGATTCAGTCAGACTGAACGGAAGACCGCGGATATACGTCCGCATGATAATCAGGTTGAACGCGCTGACCAGACTCGGAAGGATATAGACCATGAAGTTATGCAGCAGACCCATATTCTTGATCAGGAAGTAGTTCGGAATCAGCCCGGCATTGAAATACATGGTCAGGATGAACAGCAGGCCGATCTTTTTGCGGAAAATATATTGCGGCTGCGCCAGTGCATACGCAAGCATCGTCGTAAGGAATACACCGAACACCGTTGAGATTATAGTACGGGATACCGAGATAAACGCGGCATGATAGATCGTTCCGGATATAAAGACCGCCCGGTAATTCTCCAGCGTCCATTCGCGGGGCCAGAGATAGATTCCGCCTGCAAGCGTGTCACTGCCGTCATTGAAGGATACCGCCAGCGTCTGGAGGAACGGATAGAGCGTGACAGTAACCACAAAGAGCATAAATATCGTGTTGAATGTATGAAAAACAACCGGCTCAATCCGGCCTGAACCTTTGGTCACAGCTTTCATATGGGCTTCCTCCTCTATAGTAATCGCTCTTCGCCGAGGCGTTTTGCGACATTGTTTGCGATGAGTACGAGAATGACGCTGACAATCGTTTTGAAGATCCCCGCCGCTGTAGCCAGAGAGTAGTTACCCATGGCCAGACCATACTTCACTACAAAGATATCAATCGTTTGTGAGTAGTCCACAGTAAGTCCGTTGCCCAGCAAATATTGAAGCTCGAAGCCGGCATCCAGAATATGTCCAATGTTCATAATCAGCAAAATCACGAAGGTAGCTTTAATTCCCGGAAGCGTGATATAACGCATCTTTTGAAAACGCTTGGCGCCGTCAATGGACGCTGCCTCATACAGGGAAGGATCAATGGAGGTAATGGCAGCCAGATAGATGATCGTACCCCAGCCCACCTCTTTCCACACGTTCGACGCCCCGATAATTCCCCAGAAGTATTTCCCTTCACTGAGCCACATAATCGGTTCTTGAATCAGGTGAAGCTTCATTAAGACAACATTGACAATCCCGCCATCAATGGAGAGCGAAGTGGAGACAATCCCCGCTGCGATAACCATGGACAGAAAGTGCGGCAGATAGGAAATGGACTGAACCGCACGCTTGAAGAACTTGAGCTTAATCTCATTCAGCAGCAGAGCCAGACCGATAGCGGTAACCGTACCAAGTACAAGGTTAATAAAACTCATGGCAATAGTGTTGCGCAGTACCAGCAGAAAGGTATCATCGGAAAATAAGAATTTGAACTGCTGCAGGCCTACCCATTCCTGCTGGCCGAAGGACACCGCCGGGCGGTAATTCTGAAAGGCCATGAGCCAGCCCCAAATGGGAACATAGTTGAAGATAATCAGATATAGTGCGATGGGCACAGACATGAAAATAAGCTGTTTCTGTGTTTTCAGTGTTTTCCAGCTGAGTTCCACACCGATTTCCGGATCGATTTTGCTTTTTCGGGTCTTTGGTTTTTTGACCTGTTTGTCCAGTACGGCATCAGACATGTTGTATTCCCTCCTGTAAAAGTCATTCTCTCCAAGTTGTCCTATTCACGCAGTCCTATTTAGGAAGAGCGGGAAACAGCATTTCCCGCTCCTATTTCTGTATGGAATGGTTTATTTAACGCTCCATTTTTCGATGCGCTGCTGGATGCCTTCATTCATCCGGTCTTCATAGGCCTTGATGTCCAGCTTGTGGATTCTGTCCACATAATCCTGCCATACGCCCTCGAACTCTGCAGGACTGGCCATAATGGCTTTTGGCAAATATTTAATCATGAGGTCATTCAGCTTAGACTGTGCGAGCTGGGCTGGTGAACCATCTTTAAGCACGATGGAATACGCCGGGAAATAAATATTGTTCTCTTTCGGTTCCTTGAAGAATTCGGACCAGGATTTCTTGTTGTACGCCTTCAGAATCTTCTGGTCGTAAGGCTTCAGGCTGTCGAAGAATTCCTGAGGCTGTGTACCGGCATCTGCTGCATTACCGTCGCTGTACGTACCTTGAATCTTAGGCATGTAACCGAACATCCCTGAGATTTTGTTAGCAACCTGCCAGCTGGTCTGCTCTGCATTGTTCCGTTGTTCAGGCGTACGGTAGAAGGAACCGTCTGCGTTCACTTCATAATCTTCGCCTTTCACGCCCCACTGAAGCGTCTTCTGCCAATCCTCGGTAATCATCTGATCCCAGAATTTGATAATGCGGACAGGGTCCTTGGCATTGATCGAGATTCCGAATCCGCGGTTGGTGCCGACCGCTCCGCGGTCACGATACCATTCTTCTGCGCCCGGGTAGAGCAGCGGGAAGCCGATATACGTATTCTCCAGCTTACCTTGGGAGATCAGGGATTTCTCGCCGTCCTGGAAGTTCCAGTGCTGGTCGAACATTCCGATGACCTTACCGCTTGCAACCTTGGCCAGATACTGGTCATAGTTCTGTACGAAGGCTTCTTTGTCCATCAAGCCTTGAGCGTTGATATCATTAAGCTTCTTGTAGTACGTCTTGGACATATCCTTGTCGGCAAAAATCTGTGCTACGTTGTTATCTACAACAACGGCCCCGTCATTCGGATGCCCCGACAGATGCTCTGGGGGATTCTGCAGCGGGAACACGCGCCAGTCGAAGTTGAGTGATTCGAACCCGATCATCTCAGGGTGTTTTTCTTTATATTTGGCAATGATATCGAAATACTCATCCAGGGTCTTTGGAGTAGGGTAGCCCATTTCCTCAAGCACGCCTTTTTGCAGCCAGAAGCCTGGTCCCTGGTAAGTTGGTTCGGTAATTTTACCTTGATATACGCCATAGCTTGGCAGTACGTAGATGTGGCCGTCACTCTCATCCTTGATCTGGTTCCAGACATCACCATAATGCTTCTTCAGGTTGGGAGCGTACTTCTCAATCAGATCCTCAAGCGGAATGTAAGCCTTGGCATTGATTAATTTGTCGTCGCCCGACAGGATGTCCGGATAGTCGCCACCTGCGATCATGACACCCAGCTTCTGCTGCAGGTCACCGACCAGGAATTCCATATTGAAGCTGATACCGGTTTTGTCTTTAATCTGTTTCAGAATCTTATTGTCAGGTGTTGGCTGTTGTCCGGGACCGTTCATAAATATCGAGAATGTTACGGGTGCAGTGTCGTCTCCGGCTGCTGCCGGACTGGCATTTCCCCCAGTGGCGCTATTCTTGCCTCCGGTGTTAGTGTTGTTGCCTGATCCACAGCCTGTAAGTGCCAGTGTGAGTGCTAGTACACCGGCCGCAGCGGCCTTTGCTGAACGTTTTGCCGTTTTGTGCATGTTATTATGCCTCCCCTTTTTGGCTAATCGCTTATGTTTATAACATCTCCTGGTGACATCTCTAATTATACTTTTTGAGAATGCGCTTACAATTCATAAACTATAGTACTTCCCCCCCGAAAATTCGATTAAAAGAAAACGCTTGCTTGTTTCGCGGCATCGAAATTGCCGTTATTCTGTAGGGGAGCTGGCCAGAATGATGCGCCGCTCCCGGTATCTAACATGACCTTATGTACCGCTCGCGGTTGCGCGGCTGCCGTCCGCTTTCGGCGGAATGTGGTGCACCTTTGCTCCTCCTCCCCGGCTGCCGCCCCCTTTCGGCGGAATGAGGTGCACTTTTGCTCCTCCTCCTTGGCCGCCGCCCACTTTCGGCGGTTTGCTCCTCCTCCTTGGCTGCCGACCGCTTTCGGCGGAACGAGGTGCACTTTTGCTCCTCCTCCTTGGCCGCCGACCGCTTTCGGCGGAATGAGGTGCACTTTTGCTCCTCCTCCCCGGCTACCGACCACTTTCGGCGGAACGAGGTGCACTTTTGCTCCTCCTTTTCGGCTGCCTACCGCTTTCGGCGGACCCAGAGGGATTTATCCCTTTCATTTCCGCACATCGCCCACTTCCAGCCGATTCAGAGGGAGTTATCCCCTTCATTTCCGCGCATCGCCCACTTCCAGCCGATTCAGAGGGACTTATCCCTTTCATTTCAACGTATCGCCCACTTCCAGCCAACTCAGAGGGATTTATCCCTTTCATTTCTGCATATTGCCCACTTCCAGCCGATTCAGAGGGATTTATCCCTTTCATTCCAGCATATCGCCTACTTCCAGCTAACTCAGAGGGATTTATCCCTTTCATTTCCGCGTATCGCCTACTCCCAGCCGATTCAGAGGGACTTATCCCTTTCATTTCCGCGTATCGCCTACTTCCAGCTAACTCAGAGGGACTTATCCCTTCCATTCCCGCACATCCCCCACTCCCAGGCGGCATCGTCCACTTGTTCCACGCGCCAACTTCGGATGAGTCTACTTTATAAGCAGAATTTCCCCACAACCGCAGAAAAGGATTGGCGCAAATGCGCCAATCCCAAGCACAATCTTCTATAACCATCCACTCTGCCAGCGTCCAGTTTCTTCAATATTCTATAACCATCCACTCGCCAGCTTACAATTTCCGTAATCCTCTAGAATCATCCACTCTGGAGGCTTTCCAGTTTGGGTGCAGTCTTCTGTAGGCTTACATTCGTAATCCTCCATAACCTTCTACCCTCTCAGCTTCCGCTTCATGCTTACCCGGTAAACGTATAAGAGCTTCCCGCTTCGCCGGTGAACGAAATAGAATCCAGGCCCGGGCCTTCGATCCGGCAAGGGCCGGATACGGTACATGATACCACCGCTTCTGTAACGAGTCCATCGGCCCAGGTGAAGTCGAGGGTATAGCCGCCTCTTGCCCGCAGACCCTTGACGCTGCCCTCGCTCCAGCTTGCAGGCAGCGCGGGCAGCAGTCTGAGGCTATCCGTGTGACTCTGCAGCAGCATCTCGGCAATTCCCGCGGTTCCCCCGAAATTCCCGTCAATCTGGAACGGCGGATGGTTGTCGAACAGATTAGGCAGGGTAGAATGCTCCAGCAAGGCCCGTACATTCGTATAGGCTTTGCTCTCATCCTGTAGTCTCGCCCAAAAGTTAATGATCCAGGCCCGGCTCCAGCCGGTATGTCCGCCGCCGCTTGCAAGTCTGCGTTCCAGCGTAGTCCGGGCTGCTGCCGCCAGCTCCGGCGTATGCTCCACTGTGAAGGAGTCCCCAGGATACAAAGCGAACAGATGGGAGATATGGCGGTGTCCCGGCTCCACCTCTTCGTAATCCTCCATCCACTCCTGAATCTGGCCGTATTTCCCGATTTGCGGTCCAGGCAGCCGGTCCAGCGCAGAGCGCAGTTCTTCGCGGAACGCGTCATCCCGGCCGATAATCTCCGCACTGCGGACAACGGCCTTGAACAACGCTTCAATGATCTGGAAGTCCATGGAGGCCCCGGCGCACAGCACGCCCGATTCCCCGCCGGGCAGCTGATACGTATTCTCCGGCGAGACGGACGGGCAGGTAATCAGCCGCCCAGCCTCATCCTCTATCAGGTAATCCAGCAGGAACTGCGCAGCTTCCTTCATGGTATCATACGCCTGCGCCAGATAATAACGGTCCTGGCTGAACTGGTAATGCTCCCACAGATGCAGGCACAGCCAGGCCGCACCCAGCGGCCAGAAGGACGCCGACATATAGGTATCCTGCGGAGCGGTATCTGCCCAGATGTCCGTATTGTGATGCGCTGTGAAGCCTCCACAGCCGTACATTACTCTGGCCGTCACCCGTCCCGGCTCCCGCAGCCGTTCAATCAAATCGAACAGCGGCTCATGGCATTCCGCCAGATTGCAGATTTCAGCAGGCCAGTAGTTCATTTGCGCATTGATATTGATCGTGAATTTGCTGTCCCAGGCCGGGGTAAAGCTGTCATTCCAGATTCCCTGCAGATTCGCTGGCAGGGAGCCCGGACGGCTGGAGGAGATCAGCAAATAACGGCCATACTGGAAATAGGTGGTGATCAGCCCGTGATCCTCCTCCCCCTGCTGAAACCGCTTCAGCCGTTCGCCGGTCGACAGCCCGTGTAGCTTCGGGTTCTCTGGAAGCGTCAACGCAACCCGCCCGTACAGGCCGCGGTAATCCGCAATATGACGCTCCAGCAGCTCTTCATAGGGAACCCGGCTCAGTTCTTCAAGCTGCCTCTTGGCATGCAGCGCCGGATCGGGATGGCGGAATGTGGTTCCTGCGGCAAGCAGCAACGTAACCGAGCTGGCCCCCTCCACAAGCAAATATTCTCCGATATTGCGGCAGGTGCCGTCTTCCGTAACTGCCTTCAATACGGCAGCGAAAGAGCTGCCTCCCCGGCCTCCGCATTCTCCGCCCATCACCAGTCCGCTGTCCTGCCATTTCTCCGTCTTCTCCAGCATTCTCCAGTTCTGGCGGTTGAACCGGGCCTTCAGGGAGATTGCGTTCTTCCGGTCGGAGGTCAAGCGAACCACTATGGCCTGATCCGGGAAGCTCGCAAACAGCTCACGGGTATACCGGACGCCTCCGGTTGTATAGCTTACCCGGGATACGCCGCGCTCCAAATCAAGCTCCCGTCTATAATCCGCAGCCGGCTGCTCATGCCCGCCGAACGACAGCAGCAGCTCGCCCAGCGGCAGGTAATGGCGCTGCGCTTCCGGCATTCCTGCCATTGACATCGCGGCGAGTTCCTCCGCCTCCTTCAGCTTGCCCTCAAGAATCAGCTTGCGGAGCTTGGGCAGATGAGGCAGCGCGTCTTCGTTGTTGCGGTCACGCGGACCTCCGTACCATACGGAATCCTCATTAAGCTGCAGCTTCTCCTCGGCTACTCTGCCGAAGATCATGGCTCCGAGCCGCCCGTTGCCGATCGGCAGCGCCTCATTCCATTCCTTCGCCGGTTCACTGTACCATAACCGCTGGCTCTGTTCCATGCTTGTCATCGCTATTCCGCCCCTTCGTATTTAATCCAGCTCTACCAGTGCCTTGATTACCTTGGACTCCGGATTCAGCCAGCTCTCGAACTGGCCGGTCATATCCCCGAATGAGCAGCGGTGGGAAATATAGCTCTCCACATCAATATAACCGTCAGTAATGGCCCGAATCACCTGTTCAAAATCCTCCCGGGTCGCATTTCTGCTCCCCTGCACAGTCATTTCCCGCGCATGGAAATCCGGATCATTAAAGGTTATATTCCCTTTGACCAAGCCGACATAAGTCAATGTTCCTCCATGGCCAACCAGACCAAAAGCCCCCTCCATCGAGGAGATATTGCCGGTGGAATCAATGACATAAGGCAGGAAGTTGCCTTCTGTCAGCCCGGATAGCTGCTCCTTCGGTTCATGCAGGGCACTCACGGTATGCTCCGCCTGCGCCCAGCCCTTGCAGAATTCCATGCGTTCGTCGTTGACATCCATCGCGATCACCTTCGCACCGGCATATCTGGCCATTGCCATCACGCCCAGTCCGATAGGACCGGCTCCGATCACCAGTACTTGATCGCCTGATCCCAGCCCCGAGCGCCGGACGGCATGTGCACCGATCGCCAGGGGCTCCAGCATAGCCGCCTGATCCAGCGTCAGTCCGTCTGTCTTCAATAGATTGCCTACAGGCAAGCTTACCCGCTCCCGCATACCGCCGTCCAAATGAACGCCGAACACTCTCATTTTCTGACAACAGTTCGTTTTGCCGCTCAGACAGGCCCGGCACTCTCCGCAATGAAGATATGGAATCACACTTACCTGATCACCGGCCCGCAGCCCTTGCGGGTTGTCGCCAATGCGCTCAATCGTCCCGGACAGCTCATGCCCAAGCACACGCGGATAAGTGAAATAAGGCTGATTGCCCCGGTAGGCATGCAGGTCTGTGCCGCAGATTCCGATCCGCCGGATGCTTACAATGGCTTCTCCGTCCTGAAGCTCCGGTTCGGGCAGATCTTCCCGGTATACGAACTTTCCGATCTCCTCACAAATAATTCCCTTCATTATAAGTGCTCCCCGTTCCGGCCTTGTGCCACGTTCCACTCCGGCAGGCCGCTCGGCCAGGTTGCCCCGTCGATAGGCTTCAGAATGTCCCTTACTTCGGCCAGTAATTGTTCATCCATCGGCTCATCCGTCCATCTAATGTTGTTGCGGATATTCTCCGGTGTCGCGGTGCTTACGAGGGTTGTCGGAATCTGTTCATTCGCTGTAGAGAACTGGACCGCCAGCTTGGCAATGTCCTCTCCCTTGTCCCGGCAATATTCGGCGGCGCGCTGACATGCGGCCTGAATCTCTGCACTCGCCGGATGCCAGTCAGGCACTTTACGGTTGCTGAGCAGGCCCATGGAGATAGGCGAGGCATTCATTAGTCCCGTGCCGCGGCTCTCCAGCAGCGGAAGGAGCTGCAGCAGTGTGGTGTCATTCAGCGAATAGTGGCAGTAGGACAGGATGACATCCAGAGCAGTCCGCGACAACACGGTCTCGAAGATAGGAAGCGGCAGGCCGGTTACGCCGTAATAACGGATTTTGCCGGATTGCTTCAACTCCTCAAGCGCTGGAATTCCCTCTTCCATCACCTGCGCCAGAGAGCCGAATTCAATATCATGCAGCAGCAAAATATCCAAATAATCCGTTCCCAGACGGCCCATACTCTCTTCAGCACTGCGGATAATCCGCTCTCTGGAGAAATCGAACTCATCCTGGCCGTAACGTCCGGCCTTCGTACTCAGGATGTAGCGGTCCCGCGGCACCGTCTGCAGCGCTTCTCCCAGAACGGTCTCCGCTTTGGTCAGGCCGTAATAGGGGGAGACGTCGATGAGGTTGATCCCCATATCAAGCGCTGTGTGAACCGTGCGGATGCCTTCTTCCTTGGGCACATCCCGGAACACGCTTCCCAGCGACGATGCCCCGTAGCTTAATACGGAGACATCCAGCCCTGTATTCCCGAGCTTTCTGTATTTCATAGCGTTCTACCTCCTGTAATTAGTGAATCCAACTTATAAAATCTCACCGCATTCGCTCCAAAAACCGGCTCCATCTCTTCCGGCGACAGCCGCTCCTGCAGGGCAGTGCGCAAGATCTGAAGCACCTCATCATAGGTTGCTGCCATCAGGCACACGGGCCAGTCGCTGCCGAACATCACCCGCTCCAGTCCGAACAGTTCCAGCACCGCATGGATATAAGCCGTGAAATCCTCCTGTGTCCAGCCCTCGGGAGTGGCTTCCGTTACCATCCCGGACAGCTTGCAGCAGATATTCGGATGCTTCGCAATCTCCGCCATCCGGCTTCGCCACGGCTCTAGTTGGCCCGCTGCAATGGGAGGCTTGGCCAAATGGTCGATGACCCCTCTTAGACCCGGAACCCGATTCAGCAGCTCTATAAGCTGCGGAAGCTGATCTGCCAGAACCAGCAGGTCAACGGGCAGATCCTCGTCCGCAAGGAATGAGAGCGCTTCTATATAAGGACGGGTCAAAAGCAGGCCGGGGTCCTCCATCTCCTGGATCATCACGCGAAGACCGGTGAACTTCCGGTGCCCGCGAAGCTGCTGATATTGCTCCTTGAAGGCTGGACCCGCAAGGTCCAGCCAGCCAATCACGCCTGCTATGGAATCCGCCTGCTCACTCAGTCCCAGGATATATTCCGTCTCCTCCACGGTCGGCGCAGCCTGTACCACAATCGTGCGGTTAATCCCGTGCTTGTGCAAATGCGGTTCAAGGTCAGCGGGCAGATAATCGCGGAACAACACCGGAATGTCCGGCGTAATCCATCCATAATCGTCCCTGTCTATCTTCCAGTAATGCTGATGAGCATCTATATACATCACAGCACCTCCATTCCACCTTATTTTATACATCCGATAAAGGAATAAAAATAGCTAAAACAAACAAAACTATACCTTATTTTGATATGATGAGGTTAAGAATTGATAGATTTGGCTAAGGAGGCCGCGTCATGGAACCGATCCGCAAGCATTTCGGTAACGAATTGCCGTTCACTCTGCTTCTGGACTACAAGGAGACCAAAAGCCCGCAGCGCGAGCTGCCCGACCATCAGCATGACTGGTACGAAATCATATACGTATACGGCGGCAAAGGAAGCTTTTTCATTGATCAGACCTTTTATGAAATGCGCCAGGGCGACGTTATCGTCGTTCCCGGAAACACAGTGCACCGGGGATTCCCTGACAACGAGGAGCCGGTGACCTCCTCCGCCGTATTTTTCAGCCCGGGTCTTATTCTTAACCAACCTTACAGTGAGTCCTATGCTTATCTGAAGCTGTTTGACGCTGCCAAGCAGAACAAGCAGTACAAGTATACCTTATCCCCTGAACACGCCGGAATTGTGCAAAATGATATTGATGCTATCCACAATGAACGGGAGCAGAACCGCACGGACGGCGGACAAGCCCTGACCCTGCTGCTCCATCTCACGCTGCTTCACTTGAACCGCTACTGCCTGCCGCAGACCGCCGGGCCGCTAACCTCAAACGCCTTGCTGCCGGACTGGTTCCGTGAAGCACTCAGCTATATCAACGACCACCTGAATCAGCCGCTGGAGCTTAGCTCATTGGCAGGGCGGGCGGCGATCTCTCCGGCCCATTTCAGCCGGGTTTTCAAGCAGCGTCTGGGGATGAATGTGACGGATTATATTGCGACCAAACGGATTTTTGCCGCCAAGGACAGTCTGCTGCAATCAAGCGGCACCATTGAGCAGATCGCGATGGCCTGCGGCTTCGAGAGTATGCCCCATTTCTACCGTACGTTCAAAAAGATTACGACCGTGACCCCGGCCGCCTACCGGAGAAACAGCAGAACGCATTAAGCCGCTCTTCAATCTGCATACGCTGCGCTGCCATCCTGCGCTCGGGAGAACGGGCGGTCACGGCCTTCGTGTCCCTCCACATCCAGATACACCGTATACTCTTCCTCCTCTACCCGGAACAGGGGAACGAATGATGCTTGCTGCGCCTGGCCGACCCGGGCAAGCAATACGTTACCGAACTTCACTGCCGCCAGATGCTCCGCGCCGGGGAGAGGTACCTGGTGCAGGGCTGCTGCGATTTCGATTTCAATGAGATCCTGGTCCGCAAACACCCGCTCTATGGCACAATACCCGTTCTCCCGCTGAAGCACCTGCGGTACAGAGTTAATGGTCACTGCGGCGACCGCCTGCTCCTTCAGGATCAGCTTGAAGGCTGCCGGCCCGGCGGCTTTGATCTGAAGCGTGGATAAGAGCCCGTCCGGGAAACGGGACTCTTGGATTATCTGCAGGTTCTTCTCCTTCCAATCCAAGGTAGAGGAGATGAACGCGTTCAGCAGCAACGCCTCCCCGCTGCGGAACCAGATGTTCTTCTGAAGCTCACTCATCGCCTCGACTCCCGATGCGGTACAACACCAGAAGGTATCATACGGTCCGCTGAAGGTCTTGGATACCCCGCTGCCCAGCGGCTGATGATACTGCGATAGCCCTGTGCTGCGGCTTGCACTGTTCAATATGGCATTGTATTTCAGAGACTCCAGATGATCGAGATACTCCACCGAACCGGACCACTCCAGTAACCGCTCCAGGATTCTCTCAGTATTATGCGCACAGCAGCTTTCGCTTTCGCCGCCGGTCAGCGCATCGCCCAGATCGCCGTAAGCTCCCCAATGCTCTGACCGCTCAGATACACCGCCCGGGATATAGTCCGTAGCCTTCGAGCTGTTGTTCCCGTTCGCTAACGTCCTTCCCTGCAGATATTCGTAGAAATGAATGGCCGCTGCCTGGTATTTGTCTTCGCCGCTGATGTTGTAACGGTGCATAGCCGCCAGCACCATGGGCAGATGCGTATTGGCATGCAGATTCTCAAGCACATCTGCCCCGGTCTCCAGCGGATGAAGGAGATACGGCCGGTCAAATTGGTTCGCCAGCGCAAGAATTTGCCGGTCTCCTGTGGCTTCATATAAAGTGTAAAGAGTATCCCCCATGCCCCCGAACTCATTGGCCGGGTTTACCTTCGTACAGCGCAAGATCCCGTCTTTTTTCCAGTGGGACAGCTTATCCATACGCCGCTTCACGTAATACGCCAGATTCCTGGCAAGCACCAGAGCTTTCGGACTGTGAAGATAGAGATGGCAGTCTACCAGACCCTGCAGGATTTTGTGCAGTGTGTAATAAGGCGCCCAGACCTTCCGGTCCTCTTCTGCTTCGAGTATATCCAGCTTCTCCTCTTCAAAGGCACTCAAATACCCGTTAGGCTTCGCGCAAGCCTCCATGATATCCACGATCTCGCAGGCCTTTCTCCTTAACGCCTGATCCTGGTCTCCGTAAGCGAATTTGGCACAAGCAGAGAGGTAATGTCCGGCAAAATGTCCGCGCAGGCCGCTCTCCGGGCTCTCCCAGCCGCCCAAAGGCTCCGCGTCCGACGGAAGCCCGGCATTGAGCTTAAAGGTATGCAGCAGACGGTTCAAATCAAATTCGGCAATATACTTCTTGACGAGTTGTCTGCGGGAAGCAAAATCATGGTCGGTTAACGTCACTTCATCCAGACCAAAGTTCTTAAACACAAGGCACCTCAATTCTATCGCAGCATTATTTTAACCCAAATCTGCTTCCCGGACGGTTACAGCTTCACCCTCATAAGTTACCATACAGCTTCCGGCCTGTCCGGCAATCTCTACAGCGAATGCTCTTACCGCCTGCATACCGGCATACCCTCCTGCCCGCTTCCCGATGGTCAAAGTGCGGTCCGCTTCGCTCCAGGTCATCAAGATCATGGAATAGTAGCCATGCTCATAATTGTAGTTATCCCCTTCATCTTCATATAGGGTGAAGGACGCATCCTTGCCGCCGTATACCTTGAGACTAATCACAGCATCCGGCTGTTCGTCCGTATATTGAACCTCGGGGCCAAGCGGAACAATCGAGCCGGCGCGGACGAAGAGGGGTAGTGTCTCCAGGTCGGCCTTGGTTTCAATCGTCTGGCCGCCCTCTATCCGTTCATCACTCCAGTAATCGTACCATTCCCCCGCCGGCAGGTAGACACTGCGCTGCTTACAGATTCCCTCCAGCTCACGCGAGCCGGGACCATAGTACATTGCCTCCGTTACAGGAGCTGCCATGAATGCCGGACCGAACATGAACTGGTCGCCGATCGAATGGACCTGCACATCTTCCCGGTAGTCGAAGGCAAGCGCACGGAACAGAGTATAGCTGCGGTGTGCGACGGCTCCGGCCAGTGAGTAGATGTAAGGCATCAGCTTGTAGCGGAGCTTCAGATATTTCACAAGCGTATCATACATCAGCTCCCCCTCTTCTCCGAACTGCCACACCTCTCTTGGCGTATCCGTTCCATGGGAACGGAACATCGGCAGGAAGGCCCCTAGCTGGAACCAGCGGACATACAGCTCACGGTATCCGAGATCGGCGACACCTTCATCATAATCCCCGTTACAGAACCATTGCTCCTTCATCTTCTTCACGAAAAAAGCGCCGATATCCAGTGTCCAATACGGAGAGCCTGTCAGGCAGAAGTTAAGGCCGTCAGCAATCTGCTTCCTCAGCGTCTCCCAATTGGCGGCGATATCCCCTGACCATGTAATCGTGCCGTACCGGTGCTGCCCCGCAAAAGCCGACCGTGTCAGATTAACCACCCGTTTCTCTGAGGTGGCTGCACGCTGGCCTTCATAGATGCCTTTGGAATGCTGCATGGAATAGGCATTGATCAGCCCCGGATCGAGATAACGCTTGGATTCCGAGGTGTTGATCAGCAGACGCTGCTCCGGTTCCGGCTTCACCGCGCCCTTCCAGTCCGCTTCGAACGGCTCGGTGCAATCGCACCACCAGGCATCGACTCCGTGGGAGAACAGCCCGTCATTGGCCTGCTTCCAGTACAATTCGCGCGCTTCCTCCTGAAAGGCGTCATAGGTGGCCTGATTGCCGAGCAGGAAGCCGCGTTCCTTCATCTCCTCATGGTTGGCCCCGCCCGCGCCCATAATCGGCCAGATGGATACCATGAGCTTGGCATTCATGGCGTGCAGGCTGTCCATCATCTGCGAGGGATCAGGGAAACGTTCGGGATCGAAGGTCTTTTGCCCCCACAGATTCCCCGTCCAGGACTGCCAGTCAAGCACAATACAATCTAGGGGAAGCGAACGCTCACGGTACTCCTGCACAGTGGCAATGAGTTCTGCCTGGGAGATATACCTCTCCTTGGACTGTACATACCCGAAGGACCACTTGGGAAGCATCGGCGCTTCCCCGGTCAGATAACGGATTCCCGCAGTAATCTGATCGAACTCCGGCCCGTAAATGAAATAATAATCCATTTCTTGATCGGCATCACTCCAGAGATAGGAGCCAAAGGCATCATCATGGAAGGTCATGTACGACCCCGAATCTACCATAATCCCGTAGCCGCGCGTAGATACAAGCACCGGAACAACCGCTTTCATATTCTGCTGATACAAGTATTGCTGCCGGCCCCGGAGGTTCATCATCCCTTCCTCATGGGAGCCAAGTCCATATAGCGCTTCGTCTTCCTGCCATTCAAATTCCAGCTTCGTATGAAAAGCCTCTCTGTCCAGCCTGCGGTTGACCCCTTCGGCGCGCGCGCGTAGACCATCGGCCCCCTGGCCGGTCTCCACCGTATCTGCCGAAGCATCGAAGACCGTATGATAGACCTCAGTCCGCTCCAGGGTCTTGCCGCCTCTGGACGGCTCCCGTGTCAGCAGCGCTCCGACCGCATCCCGGTAGCTGAATGCACAGGTCTCTTTGTCCACTTGAATCGTAAGCAGTGCTGTCGATATTTCCAGATGGCTGGTCTGTTCTGTGACCTTCCACTCTACACTCTCAGCCTCTGGATGGTTCACCACCATAAGACTCTCTTTCCCGCTTAGCTCCGCATTCAGGGTATACTGGATTCTGGCGATGCCCGGCGTATACATGGCGATATGCATAATCCCTTCTGTAGTCTCCAGCCTTAGGCCATCTGTACCGGAGTGTGTAGCGATCAGTTTCACAATAGTTCCACCCTTCATTATGACTTCGTTTGATTATAATGATATTATTATTAATATCCGTTATCTAGCATATATTTGTGCTTTATAGGCACAATATTTCGATTCGCAGGAGGTAATCATGTACGAACACCGTTACCGGGAGAACAAGCTGCATGGTCAGCCTGAATTCCCGCTTCATATCTACCGGGTGGAGCATCAGGCCCGCGTCCATTCGATTCTGCCCGTGCATTGGCATAACGAGATGGAGATCATCTATCTGGCGGAGGGCCGGGCTGTCTTCTATATCGAGAGCCGGGAGTTCGCCATGCAGGCAGGCGATGCCCTGATCGTCCACCCGGGAGAACTTCATTCAGGCATGGACACCGTCTCAGGCGGCACCTGTTATTACTCCATCGTGTTCAAATGCTCCTGGTTGTCTTCACCGTATCCCGACCGGGTGCAGGAGCTGTTCCTGGACCCTCTATTGCAGGGGACAACCCGGCTGCCTGCCTTGTTATCTGCTGCGGACGATACCCATACTCCACTGCTCTATCTGGTAAAAGAATTGCTGAACCGCTATGAACACAAGTCTGCGGCGTATGAACTGAGCTTGAAGGCCCTCCTGCTGCTGTTCATTGCAGACAGCCATCACTACGGGTTGACCGGACAGAATCCGGAGCCGGAACCCCGTCACGGGCGGGAATACAACCGGCAAATCAGGGAAGTGCTGAGCTATATGGAGGAGCATTCCCGTGACAGGCTGGAGCTGGATCAGCTAGCTTCCGTCGTATCGCTTAGCCGCTCGCATTTCTGCAAGTTTTTCAAAGCCCAGACCGGTATGCGTCCGATGGAATATCTGAACTATATCCGCATCAGCCAGGCGGCCAGTCTGCTCCGCAGCGGATCATACAACGTGCTGGAGGCTGCGCTGGAGTCGGGCTATCAGCATGTCAGCTACTTCTCGAAGTGGTTCAGGCATTATATGAACATGACCCCTTCCGACTACAGGGCCCGTTATTCTTCCGGGGTGTAACAAACAAGCAGCACCCGGGAACTTCCAGGTGCTGCTTGTGTATCAGGCCATATTCAGGAGGTCCTCCGGGTTATTCCAGCGTAAAGGAAGCAAACTGGGCGCCACCGCCTCCGGTATAGGTGAAATACAGCGCCTGAACGCCGTCCGGAATTGCCACTTCCGTAGTGTATTCTTTCCAGACATTCGTGAACCCTACCGGGATACGTCCAAGTGCCTGTCCGTCCCAGGCTGTCTTCACCTCGAACTCGCCGTGGCAGTAGCCGCGCACCTTAATGGAGACCCGGGTAACCCCTTCACAACTGAAATATTTGAATCCGGCGGTAGCCGAATCGGTCATATTGGCAATATAGCCGATCTCTTCATCGCCGTCTCTGCCGTCCTGGGTAATCTTCGGGAACCGGCTGTCCATCCAGGCGCCAATCCGGCCGAAACCTCCGGTGTACATCTCCTGATCCTTGGTGAACAAATGACAGGCCAGGTAAGCCGGATATTCTCCGCGTCCCTCCAGCGGGCCGCCGTTCGGGCCGGAGGTTGTAATCTCCACCTGCGGGATGGTGCCGTCTTCACGGAACGTAATCGGCTCGATGCAGCCCTGGCGCGAGAACGCGGTCCCGTTGGTATGGCGGTGGTAGAAGATATACCATTCTCCATTAACCTCTACGATACTGCCATGGTTATTGCCGCCATAATACATCGGCTGGTCCGCAGGCTTATAAGTATCAATATGCAGATCGCAATTGCTTACAATAACTCCCTGGTAGACGAAGTCCCGGGTCGGATGCTTACTGGTCGCATAACACAGCTCATGCATCGAGATCGAAGAATAGATCAGGTAGTAGACATCCCCTCTTTTGCGGATGGACGGGGCCTCGAAGAACTCATAGCCTTCAAATCCGGTCCCCTCGCTGTAAGGCTGGCTCGGTGCCACGAACACAGGCTCCTCGTTAATCGTAAGCATATCAGGACCTAGCACGGTAGCCATGGCGCCGTGTCTGGACTTATCCCCGTACCCGCAGAAGCCGGTGTACAGGTAGGTGGTATCTCCTTCGGTCAATACCCCGGGATCGAACTGCGGCTCGTCGCCTGCCCGTTCGCCCAGACGCGTGCCGTCACCGTAGGTTACATAGCCGTAGAATTCATACTTGCCGCCCGGCTTGTCGCAGACAGCCACCGATACGACAGGAACCTTGTCCAGTACATAGTAGAGATAATAGCGACCGTCCGGGCCCTTCGTCACATCCGGTGCGTAGAGACACATGTTGCCTTCGGGATTGAGCGGGTCATCCGTATTCCGGTAGATCACACCCTCATACTGCCAATCGGCCAGATTGTCCTCCGGCGCAGACCAGCAGGCATAGTCGTTCAGGCAGAAGGCGTGTCCGTTGAACCGGTCATGCGAGCCATACACATACACTCTGCCTTCGAATACATAAGGCTCAGCATCCGGGATATATTCCCAGGATGGAAGATACGGATTGAATCCCTGTTGTTGTGTCATTTCTGTTGTCCTCCTAGTTGTTATATATAATAAGACGCACTTAGGTTTTGAACTTGAAGCTTCGTCGTCACTGCGGTGAACATTTGGACTTCCGGCCGCTGTTATCACCAGATTTCTTGATTAATCCCGCTGTTCGCGGGTGAAATCCGGTGACTGCTGCTGCTTCCGAAGCGAGCTTTCCTGCGGAAAGCTTTCAGGCGGTCGCTACCGCTCCTACAGTTCCAAATTTCCCCTCCGCTTCTTTTGCTTTTTGTTTATTTCTGTAGTGCTTCTTATATAGATTGCACCGTCACCTGTATAACGCAATCGGCGTAATCGGGGTGTACATCCCGTTCATTGGCTACATCGAGTAGCGGCTTACCCTCGCTGTTAAAATGGACTCTGTGCATCGCCGAGCATCTCGTCCCATGCTTCACCAGCTGCTCTTCCCCGTGATACAGGATCAGCACCGTGCCATCAACATCCTGGAAGAATGAGTTGTGCCCCGGACCGTAGATCCCTTCCAATGAGTAGTATGACAATGCAGGAGTGCTGGCTTTGCTCCATGCCCCGGCATCCAGATAATCGCCGCCCCGCGGAATGCTTAACCAGCCCACCGCATAGGTATACCCCGTTGCAGCCCCGCCGGAATAAGCAATATACACGGTATCGTCCGTAATTAGCGGATAAGGGCCTTCGTTATTGATCGTGCCCTGAACATTCTCCCAGCCCAGCAGCGGACGCGAGAGCAGCACCGGCTCGCTGGTTAATACCGCAGGGTCCGCTTCATTAACGGTTGCGATATACAGCATGGAGCCGGTGTCCAGCGGCGTTCCGATTCCCTTTCGGTACGACCAGACGACACAGGAAGTATCATCTGCCTTGAAATAAGTCATATCCAGCGTAATGCCGTCCTCTGTCAAAGGCGTACCGTCCATCTGCTTCACCCGGGCCGGCGTGCTCCAATCGGCGGCATTCATAATATCGCCGCCCTGCTTCAGCTTCATAAGATGGCACTGCGGCCCCCATACTGTTCCGCCTACGGCGAACAGAATGTACAACTCCCCGCCGATGAGGTGAAATTCCGGTGCCCAGAAGGTCTGGATGAAATTCAGCTCCTCATTCTGATCCAGAATAACGGCTTCTTGGAAGCCAGGGGCGAATAAACCCTGCAATGTATCTGCCACGCGGACATAGATACCGATATCCCCGGCATTGTCATTGGTGGCAAGGAAATAATACCTGCCGTTCCACGGAAGGATTACCGGGTCAGCATAGCCGCTTGCCAAGGGGAACGGAAGGTCGTGCGTGACTACCTTGCCATGTACGGTATAGGTTCCGGGCACGGTAAAGTCAATACCATCGGTATCCCAGGCTACCGGCTTGTCAGCGGTGGAGCCGTCAGAGTACAGCGCTGTAGCTCTAAGCGTTGTCAACTCGTCGGCGGAGCGGATACTGGCCTGCTCCGCCACGCGGATACCGGTGTTATGCACCGGAGTCCAGGCCCTCTGTACCCTATGGCCGACGGCGTAGTCTACCGTAATCTCATTCCCCGGACGGGTTCCGGGCAGCGGCTGAGCCGGCCGCTCTGCCGCAACAGGTTCCGCAGGTTCCGGCGGCGATATAAGGTCCGGCTTCCGCAGATCCGCCAGCCGGTTCACATACCAGTTACCGCCGTTATCCTGCCAGCGAATCTCATATAGTCCGCTCGTCTTGTCAAATCCGCAGACGGCTTCTTGTACATACCGTTCCTTGTCCAAGGGTACAAGCCCCTGATAATCGAAGGTGGTCAGATCCGGTGAAGTCCACAAAAGAAGCTGCCCTTCGCTCTCCTCGTCATCCTCCCCGAGAGCATCTGCTCTTACCGCAACAATGCCGAAAGCACCGCCGGGTGTGCGGAATAGATAGGGATTTTTAAGTCCTTTTTCATGAATCACATTATTCTCATCCACGGTAGCCACAGCGAACAACAGGCCATAGTTCCGGTTCAAAGGCTGATATCCGCCAGACTCATCTGTACAGGCAAGATGAACGCTGTTGCTCAGAGACGCCGTGTAATCCTGGTCCGGCAACCGTGTATACACTGTAAGCTTCATAGGACCCTGCATCTTATTCATAACAATATCACCCTTACCTTCATATTCACCTTATAACATGTCCCTCTCAGTATAGAGAAGCCGCTTAAGTGAAGTCCATGACATATAGACACCTAAGTTTGATCTATTCTTAGATTACGGGAAGGCCGCCGGAATCCTCTATAAATTTCAAGGAAAACGCTTTAATCTCTATATCTCCGGTTGTGGTATACTTTGGGCAAAATATGATCTGCCTGGAGGATGATTATGAGTACGACCACAGAAGGCACCTTTTATACACAACAATACAGAAACCTGTTTCTCGAGAACGGCCTGCCGTCCGAGGCCATTGCGCAGAGACTTGAAGATACGTGGAACGAGCTTTTCTACGGCGCTCCCGGGGTCCGGATCTACCATCCTATGGGTGACGATAAGGGGTATATCGTAGATACCGGTAATACTGATGTGCGTACCGAAGGCATGTCCTACGGGATGATGATGGCGGTTCAAATGGATAAAAAGGAGGAATTCGACCGGCTCTGGAAGTTCGCCAAGGTCTATATGCAGCATACGGAGGGTCGCTATAAGGATTATTTCGCCTGGCACTGCAAGCTGGACGGCACGCGGCTGTCTCCCGGTCCGGCACCGGACGGGGAAGAGTTCTTCGCCATGGCGCTGTTCTTTGCGTCGGCGCGCTGGAACGATGGTGCCGAGCCGTTCAACTATTCCGAGCAGGCCAGAATTATTCTCCGCGCCTGTGTACACAAAGGCGAAGACGGAGAAGGCGATCCCATGTGGGACCCTGCAACCCGGCTGATTAAGTTCATTCCCGAGACGCCTTTCAGCGACCCTTCCTACCATTTGCCGCATTTCTATGACCTATTCGCGCTGCAGGCGGATGAGACGGACCGGGCATTCTGGAAGGACGCGGCTGCCAAAAGCAGATCCTATCTGCAAAAAGCCTGTCATCCCGAAACCGGCCTGTCGCCGGAATATGCCAATTACGACGGGACTCCGGTTGAACCCCAGCCGCACGGTGACTTCCGCCACTTCTTCAGCGATGCTTACCGGGTTGCCGCCAACATCGGGCTGGACTATGAATGGTTCCGCTGTGACCCTTGGCAGGTCGGGCAGTCTAACCGGATTCAGGCGTTCTTCCGGGACATAGAGCCTGCGGATTACCGGCGTTATACCATTGACGGCCAGCCGTTTGACGAGCCTTCCCTCCATCCGGTCGGCCTGCTGGCAACCCTGGCTATGGCTTCGCTTGCAGCCGATGGACCGGATGCCGGGCTTTTCGTCCAGCGGTTCTGGAATACCCCGCTACGTACCGGGGAGCGGCGGTATTATGACAACTGCCTGTACTTCTTCACTATGCTGGCACTAAGCGGAAACTACCGGATTTATTTATAATAGATTCCTAACTCCGCCGGAATAAGAGCTTCTCAGTCTGTTACGGTCTAGCCACACTCCCAAGTCTGAGGAGCAGCAGACCTGAATAGGCTCGCTCCACGCCCGCATTAATAGCTGCAACCAACAATCGCTCCCCCGGAATATGGAGGCACCGCCATCCATCCCGAAGGAGCGATTTTTTCAAAATATAAGAATCTATATGTTGCACACGATAACTTATCCTTCTATTTCTCGCTGAAACGAATGCCGTCCGTTTAAAGGACGGCAAAGCCGTTTCCACTTGTTAACACCATTCAACCGCTGAGCATATCCGTACGGTATTCCTGCGGCGTGGTTCCGGTCCACTTTTTGAACACCCGGGTGAAGGATTGCGGGGTCACATAACCGATTAACGAGCCGACCTCCGCAACCTTCAGTTCCCCTCGCTTCAGCAGGTCCTTGGCCTGGCGGATTCGCATGTCTTCTATATACTCGGACAGATTAATTCCGCGCTCCTGCTTGAACAGGCGGGACAGATAGGAGGGATTGAAATGGATCACATCCGACAGCCGGACCAGCGACAGATCCCGGGTAAGATTCTCTTCAATATATAAGCAGAGGGTATCAATGACCCCGGCCGCCCGCTTCTGCTCCCCGCTCTTCCTGACGGAGAACAGAAGCTCTGCCGTATCCCGCAGATAACGGAACGCTTCTCCCAGAGTACGGTGGACCTCCAGCTGCATGAGACTGCTCACGCCTACCGCCTCATCAGCTTCCCAGCGGTTGATATACGACATCAGCATCAGGGCAATCGTATAATACAGCTCGGTGAGATAAGGGTTGCATCTTCCCCGGTCCTGCCCCGCCGGTCCGGCCATCTCCCCGAACAGCCGGAGGAACTCCTCCTTGCGGCCTGCCTCCAGATGCGCAGCCAAGGTATCCACCTTGTCCCGCAGGAACCGGTCACGGACGGGGTCCGGCGCAGCCGCCTCATTCAGGTTCACCCTCTGCACCATCTGCTCCCCGTCACCCGCCCGGTAATGCTGCACCTGTCTTGCCTTATCGTACAGCATGGGAAGCCTGGTCCAATGGGACGCCTCTGCACTGAGCGTGATGGCCATCCCGACCTCCAGCGACTCGCGGCAGGCCTGCTGAATAAGCTCGAAGGTGCCCTCCAGGAATTTGCCCAGCTGTTCAAAAGTCTCCGCCCTGTCCAGATCCCTTGACCGCACAGGCTGAATCAGCCAGATCAGGTCGCCGTACCGGTCGATGACCCCGAGGCTTACCGTCCGCTCCTTCAGCAGCTTCTCCGACAGGAACTTAACCGCAAGTGCTGTCTCCTGGCGGTCGGAATAGGTGCGCGGAGACTCAGAATCACTTATACTGCCCAGTGCGATCAGTACAGGCAGTGAAGCATCCAGCGGAATCCGCAGCCGGCTGAAGTCCTCCGCCACCTCCTGATCTACTTTGACACTGTGAATCAGATGGCGGAAGTAGTCTCCCTGGGCCAAGGTCTCCAGCGTGTTAAGCTGCTCTTTGGACTGACGGATCAGATCATTGACCTGCATCGTATCCTTCAGCTCCTGAAGCGCACGCTTAACCGCCTCAATCAGCTTCGGATAACCTTCATTCTTGAGCACATATTGAACGCCCGGAGCCTGAATCGCCTGATAGACGTAATTGAAGTCGCTGTGTCCGGTCAGGAACACGATTTTGCACTGCGGCCAGCTCCGGCGGATATGCTCCATCAGCTCCAGCCCGTCCATTTCAGGCATACATATATCGGACAGGACGATATCCACCCGGGTGCGGTGTAACAGCTCCAGCGCTTCCTGGCCCGAATAAGCCTTGTAGATATCCAGACCCAGGTCCATTTTGCCGAAAATAACCGCCAGGCCATCCGTAATAATCTCTTCATCGTCAACGATCATCATCCTGTACACCTGTATGCTCACCTCCAGCTCTAAGAAGGATGGTCACCCTTAGTCCGCCCAGTGCACTCCGCTCAGCGAGCAGACCGCTCTCTTCCCCGAAGGTAATGCGAAGGCGCCGGTGAATGTTCACCAGCCCGGTCGTCTCTGCCTGCTCCTGGCACACGTTAAGGGACTCATTCAATTGCGCCAGTGTCTCATCCGTCAGCCGGTCACCGTTGTCCTCCACAATCACGCGGATTTCAGCGCCCTCCTGCGCAAAGCGGACAATGATCAGACCTTCTGCCGCTTTCTTTTCCAGGCTGTGCTTGAACGCGTTCTCCACAATCGGCTGGACAATCAACCGGGGGACGGATACCCTCTTCAGCTCCTCGGACAAGGGATCGAACCGCACCCCGATCCGCCGGGAGAACCGCATGGCTTGAATCTCTGTGTACATCCGCGCATGATGAATCTCCTGTTCCATCGAGACCAGATCGGAAGCGTTCCGGGTGACAAATTGGAAGTATTCCCCGAGCATGGTCGTGAGCTGTTCGATCCGCTCGGTGTCACCGGTCTTGGCCATCGTGTTCAGAATGAAGAAACTGTTATAGAGAAAATGCGGATTAATCTGCGATTGAAGCTGCTTCAGCTCGGCCCGCTGCGCCATGATGGTCTGCTTATACACCTGATCGATCAAGGACTGCAGATTGCTTACCATCTGATTGAAGCGGCTGTACAAATACCGGAATTCATCCCTCGATTCATGCTTGATATGAATATCCAGATCTCCGTGCTCCATTCTCCTGAAGCTCTTGACCAGCGTCAGCATGGGCTTGTGGATGAACTTGTAGGTAGACAGCGCAAAAGCAATGATGATGGCAAGCGCAGCTACGGCAAATACCCAGGCCCAGGTATAGAATTTGCTTAACGGGGTCTTGATGATGCCCTCCGGGATCATCCGGTAGATGGACAAACCAAGCTCCTGCGATCCCGACTGGACAATATAATAAGGTGCCCCTGCAATCCTTAGCCGCTCCCCGGAGGCAACCGAGCGGATCTTGGGAGAATACTGGGAGGGGTCCGCATGGGCCAGATCTCCCGTCACACTGGACAATGCAAAGCTTGCACGGTCTGAGAGCAGCAGCGTACCACTGCCCGGATAGGTATTGAATTGGCCCAGCGCCGCCCGCAGCTCCTGGATGTCCAGCTCGATCTCCACCGTCAGAATCGGCTCTGCGCCCTTGACACCCCGCTGCTTCATCGCACTGAGATACAAGCCTCCCTGCCATTCAATGACCTGGGAGCGGCGGTCTCCGAAGACCGAACGAATCTCGCGGAAGCGCTTCCCTTCGATCTCACGTACACCGCCAACTGACGAGATGGTTCTGCCTATGGTCATGATATGAACCCGTACGTCCTTAATATACGTACTGCTGTTCTGCACGATGAACAACCGCTTCATCAGCGAATTCAGATTCTCTGTGCGGTCAATGGTCGGCAGCGTCTCCCAGGTCAGCGCCAGCTTGTTCAGATCCTCATCCTCCAGCAGACTGTACTGCATGAGCTTCATCCGCTCGATCTCATTCTCCATATCCCGCAGATAGAATTCCGTCTGGGCACTGGCCGAGCTTCTAATGTCCGCACTTGCAGTTTGCACAATCCATTGATACAGATAGACGGCAAAGATAAGAATAGGCAGCATAATCAGCAGAAAGGTCACAATCATCCGCAGAAAGATCGTATTGCGCAGTGAGGAATCCTTTTGGAAGAACAATGACCAGGCCTCCAAGAATCATTTTTCACCATTATAGCCTGAATTCCGGGAGTTCCGCTGGCTGCTGCATAACTTCTCTGAGGTCAGCCTTTGACACTGCCGAGTACGATCCCTTTCACGAAGTACTTCTGCAGGAACGGATATGCCAGGATAATCGGCAGGGAGCCGAGGAAGATCTGGGAGGATTTGAGCGTCCGGTCCGAGATCAGCGCCAGGTCCAGCATCGCGTCACGTGACATGTTCGACAGATTTTGCTGGATGACAATCGTCTGAATATAGCTCTGGAGCGGATAATTGGCCGGATTCCCCATGAGCAGCAAGCCGTCAAACCAGCTATTCCAGTGCTCGACCATCGAGAATAAGGCAAGTGTAGCGAGCGCAGGCTTGGAAATCGGTACAAAGATGGACCACACCGTCCGGAAATGCCCGGCTCCATCAATAAGCGCCGCTTCTTCAAGCTCCTTCGGAATCTCCCGGAAGAAGTTCAGCAGCAGCACCACACTGAACACCGGAACCGCACCGGGCAGCACAAGCGCCCAGATCGAGTCGAGCAAGCCGTACTCTTTAATGGTCGTATACCAGGGGATCAGTCCCCCGTTGAACAGCATGGTAACGAAAAAAGCCCAGGCATACACGCTGCGGAACCGCAGGGCATGTGATTCTTTGGATAATGGATACGCCACCAGAATGGTCAAAAGCAGATTCAGCGGAGTTCCGATGCCGATTCGCGTCAGCGAGACAAGCATCGACTGCCAGAATTCAGTCCGGCTCATCGTATACATATAGGAAGCCAGCGTGAAGTCTACCGGCCAGAGCCTGACATACCCTGCGGAAGCCGCCGCACTTGAGCTGAAGGATACCGCTACAATATGAATCAGAGGCAATATACACAGCAGTGAAATCAGAATTAGAAAGGTTGCATTCAGCACCGCAATCCAGTCCAGGCGTTTCTTGGGGCGAATGGGAGTCCATTCCGCCTGCTTAGGCGTAAGCCGTTGCTCCATGGGTACTCCCTCCTCTAAAAGATCCGGTATTTGGCAAATCGGTAAGCCAGGAAATAGGAGCTGGAAATTAAGGTGAGCGAGATGACCGACTTAAAGAAGCCGACAGCGGTCGCCACTCCGTACTGTGCGTCGAGCAGACCAATCCGGTAGACAAAGGTGTCCAGGATATCCCCGCTCTCATAGACCTGCGGACTGTAGAGATTAAAGACCTGATCGAATCCCGCATTCAGCAGCTGCCCCAGACTGAGCACCGACAGCAGGACGATAACCATGCGTATGCCCGGAATGGTGATATGCCAGGTTTTGTGCCAGCGGTTAGCGCCGTCAATGGTAGCTGCTTCATACAGTCCCGGATCAATTCCTGTAATCGCCGCCAGATACACAATGGTACCGTAGCCGAAGTTCTTCCAGACATCCGAAGTGATCAGTGTGAAGGGGAACCAGTCATTGTCGCCCAGGAAAAAGATCTTGGAGACGCCGAACCATCCCAGAAATTCATTCACGATCCCGCCCGAGGGGGACAGAATATCAATCAATATCCCCCCAAGCACGACCCAGGACAGAAAATAAGGCAGATAGATCGCGGTCTGCACGGACCTTTTGATCCAATTACTGGTCAGCTCGTTCAGCAGTATTGCGAATACAAGCGGAATAATCAGACCCAGAATCAGCTTGAGACTCGAAATAAACAGCGTATTCCACAAGACCTGTGTGAAGCTAGGCAGATTCATCACATATTCGAAGTTATCCAGGCCAATCCACTTCTGATCTCCGAACAGCCCCTTGGCCGGAATGAACTTCTGAAAGGCAATCACAACACCGGCCATGGGCACGTAGGAGAACAGAATAATCATGACCAGTCCCGGCACAAGCATCAAATGAAGCGGCAGTTCTTTTCGCAGTTTTGCTCTCATCGTTATCCTCCGGGGCACATCATTTCTTAGTCGATTCGTACCATTCATTGACCTCTTGTGTAATCTGATCCCCGCCCAGCTTCTGCCAATCCTTCACAAACTGGTCGAACTTGTCGATAGGATCACCTAAAATAATTTTGACGAACATTTCATTCTGCTGCTTTTCAAGCGTCGTTTTGCGCTCGACCATGGTCGGTGTCGGAGCGCCGACGAATTTCTCCTGCAGGAACTGGTCATTCTTGATGTACTGGTCGGCGATTCCCATGGAGCCTTGCTCGCCATAGATCCGCTCCCAGCCCCATAGAGAGAAGCCTTCCGTTGAACCTGAAGCATAGGACTCCAGCTTCCCTTGGATCGTCTTGGCTTCGCCTTTCAGGGTAGAGAAATCACCGGCCTTGCGGGCAGCATCAATCTCACGGAAGGCGTCTACGTTCTTCGTTACCGGATACGGTGTAACCGGGGACAACTGCCAGACACTCTCCGCTTCCGGCGGTGCATAGTACTTATCGAATTCGGCTGTCTCGCCCCAGTTCTTCTCCACATGCAGATTGAACATTTTGATTACGGCTTCAGGGTTCGTGGCTCCCTTCTTGACCGCGAAGAAGCGGGTGGTGCTGAATTTCAGCGGCACCTTCGGCGTATCGCCCGATTCCGAGACAATCGGGAAGGCCTGCCACTGCGCCTTGGGATCATTGTCACGGTTAAGCTGCAGCGGCCAGATGGAATTCCATTGCTCGCCGTACTCCATCCCGATCTTGCCTGCGGAGATCATCTCGGAGACCTTGCCGCCGTCCTTGACCCCGAACTCCTGGTCGAGCTGTCCCTTCTTGGCCATATCCTGGAGCACCTGGAGCGCTTGCTTCACTTCAGGCTGAATGCTGCCATAGACCAGCTTGCCGCTGCCGTCATCCACCCAGATATTCGGGTAAGCGTTGTACCCGGCCATGAAGCCTTCCAGCCCCATGGCCCCTCCCCACAGATCCTTGGTGATGCCAAGGCCGATCGTATCCTTCTTGCCGTTCCCGTCCGGGTCCTTCTCCACGAAGGCTTCGGAGATCGCAAGCACATCCGCCATGGTCTTCGGCGGCTGGAGTCCCAGCTTCTCCAGCCAGTCGGTACGTATCCAGATGTACATCGACCGTTCAATGGAGGATTCCAGGCTCGGAATCGCCATCAGCTTCCCGTCGAAGGTTGCTGCGTCGAATACACTCGTCCCTTCCCCCGCGAGCACTTTTTTGGTGAACGGGGAGGCATACTTTTCATATAACGCCGTCATATCCTCGATCTGGTCGGAATCGGCCAGTTGCTTGAGCTGTGTGGCGTTGACCGGAGTCACATCCGGCAAGTCGCCGGAGGCCAGTGTGACATTGATCTTCTGCAGATATTGATCCGAGGTCTGGTTGCCCTTCACAATCCAGTTATACTTGATCTTGATTCCGAGCTGATCCTCGTACAACTTGGTCCAGCGGTTGTTATCAATCGTCTCATCCTTCAGCACACCAAGCACGTTATTCTCTACCACATCGCTGAGGTCTCTGACGAACGATAGTTCAATCGGAGGATCATATTTCCCGAGCGGGCTCTCATCGACGGATGCGCTTGCCTTCGGATCATTGCCGGCTGCCGCTTCCTTGCCGCCGTTACCGGATTCCAGCTTGCCCGAGCAAGCGGACAACAGCAGTGCAGACAGGAGCAGAATTGAAGTGCTTTTCAGCCCTGCCGGACCCTTCCTTGTACCTGTGTTCATAGTCAACCCCCAGTTCAATTAGTGTTGATTTTTTTTGGTTACGCTTTCATTATGGGGGAGACGCCTATTTATTGACAACGCTCACATTTTTACTTCACTTATCCGGCATTGACACAATACCTAATGCAGTACTTTAACTCCGCTTATCCTGGAGCTCCGGCCTTCCAGCCCCAACTGTTCCTTCTTCGCTCGCAGGAGCCTCCAGTTTGCCCTGTTCACGGTAAGCGCCAGGCGTAATTCCTGTATACTTCTTGAACACTTTGTTGAAATAGTGTTTGTCCTCGAACCCCACCTTCTTTCCGATAGCGTTCACGGATAACCGGCCATGGAACCTGAGCAGCTTTTGGGCTTCCTTAATGCGAAAGGTATTCAAATAATTTATAAATGTATCGCCTGTCACTTTTTTGAACAGGCTGCTGATGTATTTCGGATGAAGATCCATCAATTCGGCCAGATGGTCCAGTGACAGATCATTCATATAATGGGTTTTGGTATACGCCAGGATGCGCTTGGCATGGCCGTAGTACTCCGGATCGGCTTCAGAGGGAAGCTCCTGTTCGACCTGCTCCAGCAGAACGGCAATCTCATTCTTGTCGATCGGCTTCAACAGATAATCCACTACTCCTGCTCGGAGCGCTCTGCGTACATATTCAAATTCATCGTAGCCCGTCAGGATGATGAACCGGTCGCACAGCCCGCTCTCTCTGGCCATCTCCATCAGTTCAAATCCGTTCATCTCGGGCATATGAAGATCCGTAACCGTCACATCCGGCATGAAGTCCCGCATCAGGTCCAATGCCTCAAAAGCATCGTTCGCCTTGAATATCTCTGTCCCGAGCGGTGCCGCACTACCGATAATCTTCACCAGCCCGTTAAGAATCAGCAGCTCATCGTCTACAATCAATACTCTCATGTCTGTTCCGCCTCTCTGCTATCTTTTTTCCATATGCACTGTAAAAAGCAAAATAAGGTAGAGGCCTCTAGCCTCTACCGGTCCTTGCTTACTTGAACAAATCTTTCTTCTTCTGATAGGTGTCGTTGGCCCAATCCACCAGTTGCTGCAAGCCCAGGCCTTCGGCAGTCTTCACCAGATTTTCGTAATTTGCTACTGCTTCCGCTTCAGATTTCGCCAGGTATATCTTGACCTTTTCATTTTTGATCATCTCATCAATCTTCGTCTTGAGCGTCTTCTCCGCAGAATCCGGTTGGGTCTGAATCAGGCCAAGCTGCGGCTTGTAGGTCGTGATTGCCTTCGTCTCCATCAGCGCCTGTGTCTTCTGCTTGCCTGGCACAAATCCCCTCAAGCCTTCCATAATGCCGTCGTTGTACAGCACCCACCAGCCAATGCCGTTGGCATTCATGAAGTCCGCATCGGACGAATCGTACTTCAGATCGGGATGCCCCTCTTCGTTCCAAGTCCAATGCTCGCCTTCCACCCCGAACATCGTCAGCTTCCGTCCCTCGTCGCTGGCCAGGTACTGGAGAAGCTTGATCGAAGCCTCAGGGTCTTTATTCTTCTTGGTGACAAAAGTGCCTGCGAAGCCCAGACCCGTACTCACCTTTTTGGCTTCCTTCGTCAAGGCGCTTGGCAGCATCTTGAAGGTGAACGCGCCCTTGTTGTTCTGGATAGCACTGTTGTCCGTATCCGCCGTGCCCACCGTGTGGCCATGGGCGAACGCTTTGCCGCTGGTCGCGTACTGCTCGTCAATCTGATCATTCGCAAATGCAAAGTTCTCGGCCAGAAGGTACCCGTTGCGGTACAGGCTGTTCATGAATTTGAAGAACTCCAGCATTTGCGGCTGTCTGATGTAATAATCCACTTTCCCGTTTTGTTCATACCAATTGTCGAACAACGCCTCTGCACCGAACTGCTGGAGGAAATATTGCTCGATCCAGTTTTTGTCCATGATCAGCGGCACCAGGTCAGGCTTCTTCTGCTTGACCATGCCCAGCACCTTCACGAAGTCGTCCAGCGACTGGATCGGCGGATTACCCAGCTCCTTCAGAATGTCTTCCCGGACCGCGATCCCCGGATTGCCGTCTCCGCCGAGCGCATATTTATTCCCCGCCATTTCCTCCTGGGTGGCGAAGGCATTGCGAACCGTATAGAAGTTGCCGTCATCCATCGTATTGATTGCAGTTCGTGTCGCATCAAGCTTGAAGTCCGGCGCATACTGTTTGATCAGCTCATTCCAGGAATACGACAGCTTGGCATCCGACATGCGGCTCACGTTGCTGGAGGTGAACACCAGATCCGGCAAATCGCCCGAAGCAATCATCAGCGGGAGCTGCTTATCATCTGTGGCTACGGTTACATTTAGCTTAACGCCTGTCTTCTCGGTAATTTTCTCTGCGATCGGCCCTGTCCATTCCTTGGTTGCCCACCAGGGAAAATCAATGAATAAGGACAATTCCTTCACGCCTCCGGCTGAGGCCGTTGCAGCCGCTTCCTCCGGCTTAGCGCCTTCACTGTTGCCTCCGCCGCAGGCGGACAGCAGTCCCAGGGCCAAGGTTACCGCCATTGTCGCCGCAAGCGTCTTATAGCTTTTTGTCTTTTTCAATCGAATCCCTCCGTATCATTCATTTACAGGTATCTCAAGACTTACCGGCTCCAGCCCGCCCACGCTGACTGTGAGTGTAGAGATCCCCGGCTCATATCCTGCACGTACAATGGCCAGCAGTCTGCCTTTGAAGGAAGTGAAGCGGCCTGCCGTGTAATTCTCAGCCGTCTGTGGTCTGCCGGTGCCGAAGGCAGCCAGCGTAGCCGCACCTTCTACCCGGGCAGACGCCACAAGTGAGGCTTCCGGCACACAATTACCGGCTGCGTCTATTATTTCAACAACCGCGTAACAGAGCGATTGTCCATCTGCCGCAAGCTCTTTTGTCTCCGGAACAATCCGGATTCCCGCCGGTACTCCAGTGGAATGAAGCACATCGCTTGAACCTTGTCTGCCTCCGGTATAACTCACAGCTTCCAAGGTTCCGGGTGTAAAGGAGAGCACAAAACGTGCCTTGAAGCGGTTAACCTTGCCTGCGGGCTGCCTTCCCAGGCTTTTACCGTTCAGAATCAGTTCAACTTCCTCCGCCGCCGAATAGACTTCGACAGTAACGGGTTCTCCTTCATACCCGCTCCAGCTCCAACCATGCTCGCATTCCGTCCATCCCCATCCGCTCAGCAGCTCGGTTTTGCCGTGATTTTCAGGACGGTGTGAGGCGATGAAGGTCTCGTCTGAGCCCCAGACAATCCGCCGGTAAGCAAGCTGGGGGCGTGCGAAGCCGCACAGATCGAAATCCGCGTCATAAGACAGGCGCCAAGGATACGGGGACTCATGCAATTTTTTGCGTTGTTCATCCGCCTGCTCCGCTTCCGTATACAACGTCTTGCCCAGGCCCGCTTCCCCGATATAATCGAAGCTGGTCCAGTTGAAATCTCCTATAATATAAGGATGACGCTCCACGCCTTCCCAATATTGATCCATATCTCTGGCTATGCTCTCGGTCGAGCAAATCACCCGGTTCGGATAGTTGCCGGCAGCGGCGCCGAATTGGTGAATCAGATAATTGTATCCGACAATATCCAGCGGAGCGCAGAAGGCTTCGGTGTATCCATCCCACACCTGCTTGCCGAACTCCGTATCAAAGTTGACGAAGCCGGCCGACTCTTTGGGGGGATTCTTGAGATCCTCATAGAACCTTTCCTGATCCTCGTCCTCCAGCCCGCTGAAGAATGTGCATACCGCGTTGGTCACCGGACGGGTCGGGTCCAGCTCCCTTACCCATGCCGCCAATCGGGCAGCCCATTCGTATCCGCCGGATAATCCCCCGCGCTCGTTGACTTCATTGCCTGTCGACCACATGATAATACTGGGATGATTGCGGTCCCGTACAATAAAGGCCTCTATGTCAGACTTCCAGTTCTCCTCAAAATATAAGCTGTAATCATGCGGGTTCTTGTCCATCGTCCACATATCGAAGGCTTCATTCATAACGAGCAGGCCCAGCCGGTCACAGGCATCCAGCATATCCCTTGACGGCGGATTATGAGCGCAGCGAATGGCATTATATCCGTTGTCCTTGTGCAGCTTCATTTTGCGGTACTCGCTGTCCCTGTAGGAAGCGGCTCCGAGAATCCCGTGATCATGGTGCACACAGCCGCCTTTCAGTTTGACGGTGCGTCCGTTCAGCATTAGACCGTTCTGCATATCTACGGTGAGTGTACGGATGCCGAATAAAGTACTGTCACTGTCATACTGTCGCTCGCGGCTGTTCAGACAAGCGGTAATCCGGTACAGCTTCGGTGAATCAATGTCCCATAATTCGGCGTTGTTAACAGCGACCGTCACCCTGCCCACGGTTTTCCCTGCCCCAGGGACATAGACCTGCACTCTGCCGCTTCCCGCTTCAGAACCGCCGGATTCCTTCTCCAGCTTAAGGTCCACCCACACACTGGCAGGGGTATCCGAATGATTCTCTACCGTGGTCTCCACAATGACAAAGGCTGTGCCGTTGACGATATGCGAGGTATGGGCGTATATTCCCCAAGGAACGATGTGCAGCTTAGGACTGGTCAGCAGATCAACATGACGGTAGAGGCCCGAACCCGTATACCAGCGGGAGTTAGGCTGTGCGGCGTTATTCACCGTAACCGCGAGCCGGTTCGCCCGGCCCGGCCGGATATAGGGAGTAAGGTCGGCATGAAATGGCGTATATCCATAATGATGCTTGGTCACAGTATGGCCGTTCAGCACCACAGTGGTGTTCATATAAGCGCCGTCGAACTCGACCACGACCCTTTGTCCCTCCGCCTCTTCCGGTATGTCCAGCATCTTGGTGTAAGTTCCAATGCCTCCGCCGTAATAGCCTGTGGCTCTCCCTCCAGGCGCATCCGCCCAGGTGTCCGTTTCAATCGTGAAGTCATGCGGCAGATGAACGATCCTCGGTTGTTCACTCTCCCTGCGATGAATGTGGAACGGTTTTCCGTGTTCAAACTCCCAGTTTCGATCCAGATTTTCTCTAAGCAATTCCTATCTCTCCCAGCTTCGTTGTAGTTATCTTTTTCAATCTCAGCTTATTCCTCAGCCTTTCACAGAACCGAGCATAATCCCGTGTACAAAATATTTTTGCAGGAACGGATAGACACAGATGATCGGCAAGATGGATACGACCATCGAAGTCACCTGCAAGGAAAAGCTGGTAACCCCGGAGCTTGGCCGGTTCGCCACAGTAAGCGAATCCATCGGGGAGTTGCTCTGATTGATCACTTCCATCATGCGGAACGTAAGCGTCCTGAGATTCTCGGACTGTACGAAATAAGCGGAATCAAGCCAGGAGTTCCATTGGCCCACACCCATGAACAGCGCCATTGTGGCAAGCAGCGGCATCGAGACCGGCAGGATGATCCGGAAGTAAATAACGAATTCGCCTGCGCCGTCCATATGGGCGGACTCCTTCAATTCCCCGGGAATTTCCCGAAAGAACGAGATGGCAATGAGCAGAAAGAATGTATTCAGCATAGATGGGACAATGTAGACACCGAACGAATTCAGCAGGCCTAACGAGCGGAGCACCACGTAATACGGAATCAGACCTCCGGAGAAATACATCGCAAATATAATCAAGGTGAAATAAAATTTGCTGAACAGCAGATCCCGGTGAGACAGCGCGTAGGCTACCAGACTGGTGAGCAGCAGTCCGAGCGCAGTACCCGAGACCGTCCGGGCCACGGTAACCAGGAACGCCTTAACCCATTTGGGGTCCTCCAGAAAAATCCTGTAGTTCTCGAAGGTTACACTCCGGGGCCATAAATACATTCCGCCCAGCAGTGTATCTGATCCCTTGTTAAACGAAGCGATTAATACATAATAGAACGGATATAGCATGACAAGCGCAATGATGGAAAGAAGCAAATAAACCGTACTGTCCATCACTAGATCTTTTTGTTTTTGATTCTTGAGCACGTTTGCCCTCCTTTCCCTAAAATAGACTTGAGCCTGACACCCGTTTCGCAATGAAGTTGCTGGAGAAAATCAAAATAACCGAGATTACTGACTGGATCAAATCAATTGCGCTTGCATACGAGAACCGGCCGTCGCTTAACCCAACCTTGAACGCATAGGTCTGCACAATCTCCGAGGTAGGATTATTGATACTGTTTCCCAGCAGATATGCCTGCTCAAAGTTGGAGCCTACCAGCCCGCCCCCCAGAATGCTGCCGATGGTCAGAAGCAGCACTACGACGATGGTCCCCTTCATCCCCGGCAGTGTAATATGGCGGATGCGGGCCAGCCTTCCTGCCCCGTCAATCTCAGCGGCTTCATAGAGAGAAGGATTGATGCCTGTAATGGCCGCCAGAAAAATAATCGTCCACCAGCCCATTTCTTTCCATATCGCACTCCCCACAGCCAGGCCCCAGAAATAATTGGGACTTGTCAGAATATTAAGCGGCTGGTCAATGAACCCGGCTTCCAACAGTGCTCTATTCACAAGACCGATGTCTGCGGACAGAAACGCATAGGAGACTCCCACAACCACAACCCAGGAGATAAAATGCGGCAAATAGCTGATGGTCTGGACAAATCGCTTGAACGGCATACTCTTCACTTCGTTCAGAAGGATTGCCAGTATAATAGGAGCAGGAAAAGCAAAAATCACCTTTAAGAAGCTGAGCACAAGTGTATTCCTGACGATCTTACCGAACTGATAATCATGGATAAATTCGTCGAAATACCTCAGCCCCACCCAATCACTTGTAAAAATGCCCTTGATGCCGTCGGAAATGCTGTAGTCTTTGAACGCCATCAGAATACCGAACATCGGCGTATAAGAAAAAACCGCCAGAAATATCAAGCCAAACCCGACAAATAAATGAAGCACTTTTTGTTTTTTGAATCGCTTCCATACTTGGCCCCGGTAGGTCAGCGGACCGGTTACGTTGCTCTCAAGCTGCATATTCGTTCCTCCTTTATCTGTAGTTTAGCCTTCCCGGGGACGTCAGCGTAAGCTGATATTTTCTAGAAAGCGTTGTCATTTTTATATATCCGGCGCCACTCTCTTAAGACAAAATTATATTATTCATACCATTATAATTCTCCAAAACCCTTGACGAAATAATATTATTATACTATTACTAAAACTATATTAAGATTTGGCGTGCTAGGGAAAGGTGGAACGGCAATAACATGCGAACGTATTATTTACCCAATTTATCGGAATTCCGTTTTTTCTGCTTTCCGCATTCCCTGGGCAACTTCATCCGGCCGGACGACCACAATGTGAACCGGCCGAATGGAGTCAGAGATTTCAGTTTGCATTATATCGCCAATGGAAGCGGGGTCATTGAAATAGAGGATCGAACCTTCACGCTCGGAGCAGGTGATGCTTTTCTTCATTTCCCGCATGACCGTATGCGTTATTACTGCTCCGAAGAGGACCCGTGGAATATATTCTGGATTCAGTTTAACGGTCATGCCCTCCCGGCTTACTTTCTGGAGAACCGATATTCTGGGTCGTCGATCTGGACTCTGAAGAATGCTTCTCTGCTACAGTCAGCGTTCGATGATTTATTTCATGAAATTGAACACTATAATTTCTTGCGCCCCTCCCGGATCTCCACCTTAACCTATAGCGTGCTGATCGAATTTGTTAGCAATTCACTTCCGTTCTCATCGTACCGGAGCACCAATCATTTGGACAAAATAACCGAACTGTTGCCTGAGATGCAAAAAAAAGCCCACCTTCCATTCGAGCTGGAATTGTGGGCCGGGAAGGCAGGGCTGACGCCCAATTATTTCTGCAGTCTGTTTAAGAAAGCAACGAGAATGACACCGGTCTCCTATATTACCAAGTGCCGGATTCAGACCAGCAAGCAATTGTTGTTAGGACATCCCTCTATGTCTATTAAAGAGGTTGCCATCCTCTCGGGATATCCGGGAATCAGCTACTTCAACAAAAAATTCATGGAATCCGAAGGAATCACGCCGGGCGAATTCCGCGAGATTCATTAACTCCGGTAACCTGCCAGGAGGAGAGCGCAATGGCCCTTATTCACTATGTGGAGTGCAATACTGTACACGCTGCTAATTTTGTTGTCGATGTTCCCGCAGGCGCGCACTGGCTGCTAGTCGTTACCAAGACTCCGGCACTGTTCTGGGTGCATGGCGCACTCAAGCTATATCCCGCGCACAGTGTAGTTCTCTATCAGCCGCAGCAGAAGGTCTATTATCAGGCCTGCGCCGCTCAGTTCGTCAACGACTGGATTCGGTTTGAATCCGATGAACCCTATATTACGGAATCTCCGCTTCCTCCGGGCATTCCCTTTGCCTTAAGCGATCCCGACTTCTGCCAGAAGCTGCTTGAGCTGATTGTCAGCGAGCATCATTTCAGCCGGGACTGCAAAGCATCCTCGATTGATTATCTGCTTCGGGCCTTGTTCAACAAGCTATGGGAATCCTACTTCCAGGACAATATTACACCTCAATACTACAAGCTGCTGAAGCTGCGTACCGTCATTCAGAATAACCCCGGAGAGTACTGGACCGTCGCCACCATGGCGGATTACCTTGCGATCAGTCCAGGGTATCTCCAGAGCATTTACAAAAAAACCTTCGGCATCTCCTGCATGGAAGATGTCATCAACAGCCGGATCAGGATGGCCAAAGAATACCTGATCCACAACGCCCAGAGCATTGCCGAGGTCGCCGCACGGTGCGGCTATCAGAATGTGGAGCACTTCTGCCGCCAATTCAAACAAATCACCGGGCACACGCCGGGAAATTTCCAGAAGCAGGCCAAGTTGGGAGCTTCGCTGTGACTCCAGAGAATGTTCGACCCTCCGGCCGCTGCCGTCTGCTGATTTCTTGAATTCAACCCGCTGTTCGCGGTAGCAATCCGCAGACAGCTGTTGCTTCCGAAGCAGGAACAGCGTGGGCAACGGTGTGGCAGTGGCAGTGCCAGTGTCCGCGCCGCCCGGAAAGAGTTGGATTTACTCCACTTGCTGATGAACGGAGGCGCTCTTGCCAAGCAACAGTTGGAAAATCAGCACTTAATAAGCTGCAAATAGATCAGTACAGCGGAAAGACAGCAAATTAAATGACGTTTATCCAATTAATAACCGCTGACGCTCCGAATCATCCAAATTAAGATACGTTTGTCCAATTAATCTTACAGCGTCAGATTGGAGATTCCTCTTTCTCTGTACAGCTATTCGCGTTCTTCGCGTTCTTGAAATACTGCTGCACGAGAAAATTCATAATCCCGCACGGCTGCTGCCTGGCGAACTCAGCCTGATCTGCGAACAGCATCCCGTACGGCGCGTCCGGGGTGTAAGGCTCCCAGCGGGGCAAGGCTTCCCCGGTGGAGTCTTGACCGTTCGGGTCTCCGGTGCGGATGAAATGAGCCGTATAATTGCACATCTGGCGGGCCAGATCATAATGCTTGCCGACAAAAGGCCGCCAGCATTTGGCAAGGGTCTCGAAGAAGAACCAGAGGTCCACCGAGTGGAAGGTGCCCGGGTTATCCCATCCTGGAATCTCGGCATCGAAATTATAATAATAGAGCGGCGTCATGCCGCCGCTATCCGCATTGGCCTGCGCGGCAATACGAATCGCGTATTCGATTCCGCTTACCGAAGCCCGCTCCGCCGCTTGCTGCACAGTATCCCTCTGAACGCCGCTAAGCTCCAGGAAGGTATCCGCAGCTTCTCCGAACATATCTGCCGCAAGCTGCTTGAACTCCTCATAAGACTGAACCTTCGGGGTACTGAAGAACTCGGAGGAGGTATGGCCGAGCATAACCGGCACCTTCCACCGCTTATTCTGCACGAACAAATCGAACGGGTTGCCCACCTGGAACTGCTGATCTGCGACCGTGCCCCAGAATCCGCCGTGTGCTACTGCCTTGTCCCGAAGATAGACCGCATCCAGCTTCCGGGCCTCCGCAAGCGTGGATACCCCTAAATATTGGAAGAACTCGATACCGTCATGTTCAGCCTCTTGCAGATTACTGCGCATAGGAGGAAGCAGCGTGCCCGGATACAGCCTGGTGAAGATACCGCTCTCAATAATGGCCCGCTGAAACAAGCCTTCGTTCTGCGGTGAGGTCAGCTGGCTCATGACACTCCCGCCCCCGGCAGACTGTCCGCCGATGGTGATCTGATCCGGGTCCCCGCCGAATGCGGCAATATTGCGCTTCACCCAGCGGGTCGCTGCCTGCTGGTCGAGGTTGCCGAAGTTGGCGGGCGCATCCGGCGATTCCGCCGTGATCTCAGGATGGCACAGAAATCCGAAGATATTCAGGCGGTAGTTGATCGTGACCACCACGATGCCTCTGCGTGCAATACGTTCACCGTCGAACTCCATTTCAGCCGGATGGCCCACCTGTAAGCCTCCGCCGAAATACCATACATATACGGGTAGCTTCTCGTCAGCGTGCTTGGCAGGTGTCCACACGTTCAGGTACAGACAATCTTCACTCATCGCGATGTCCGGTTCCACGGCCCATTCACGGGTATAGATGTTGTTATCATCAATTTCCTGTCTGACCTGCATCGAGACCGGTGCGAATTCGTGGGCCTGCAGCACACCTTCCCAGTCTTCGGCAGGCTGCGGTGCCCGCCAGCGGTTGCCGCCAACAGGCGGGGCCGCAAACGGTATCCCCTTGAAGCTCGTAATCCGGGGATCGGCTGCGGATAATCCCCGAACCGCCCCATTCTCAACCTGGACCAATCTAAGCATGTTACCGTCTCCTTTAGTGGGGTGTAACTGCATGAATACGCTTGCTTACACTAGAAATTCTAATAGACCCCTCCGCCCAAAACAATGATCTAAACCGGATCATAATTGATATATTCTAACATTGGAATGTATCCGGCTTCCCATAAGTGGAAACGGCTTTGCCGTCTTTAAGGGGCGGCACCGTTTCAGCGAGAAATAGAAGGATAAGTTATCGTGAGAAACCTATAAATTCTTATATTTCAGCAAAACCCCCTCCGGGCCAGCCAGCGCCTAAGCATCTCATAGATGTCTAAAGGGACTGGCTGCCAAGAGGGGACTTCACTTTTATTTATTTCATTGCATTGAATACAATCTGTGCAATTTCTGCCCGGGTAGCAAGAGCCTTGGGAGCGAGCTTATGTTCAGTTCCCGTAATTACGCCTGTTTGCACTAATACCTTGACGGCGTCCTGTGCATAGACGGATACCGCCGCTGAATCTATATAACTATCTAAGCTCTTACCCTCTGTAGAGGCTGGCAGCTCATCCAACTGCTTCAGAAGGTTGTACACAATAACCGAAACATCCTGTCTGCTGATCGTCGCTTCCGGCCTAAACTGATTGCCGCCCACACCAGTAACCAGCCCCAGCTTCCGCGCAGTGCCCAGATAACCGGAATAGTACTTATTCCCGGCATCCGAGAAATTCCCGGTTACCCCTGCCTCCGGCTCAATCCCGTAAGCCTTCATGACCATCATCAGGAAATCGGCCCGGGTCACCTGCTTCTCCGGTGCAAATTCATTCCCGCCAACACCGTTCACGATTCCTCTTGCCGCCAGATAACCAACGGCCCCGCTATACCCGCTCTCCGGGCTAACATCATTGAAGGTGACTTCGTTGTACCCCACCGCATAATCGGCGAGAGAGGTTGTCTGGAAATGAACCTGTCCGGTAGAAGCATCATATCCTCCCCGCACCGGCTGCAGGATTCCCGCCTGGTCGATGCGGTATCCTACAATAGCATTGGTCTTCTCATTCGCCCGGGGCGCATACGGCAGGCTAATCCCGAGCTTCTCTCCATTAAATTCTCTCACTTCAGCATTCCCTGCCCATACAGAGATGTCAACCACCGGTCTGTCCCGCAACCTGGTCTGAACAGCTACTGGAAGGCCGGAATGATCCAGCTCCCTGATGCGGATCAAGCGATCTCCTGCCGGACTGTCTCCAAGGGCGGCCAATGCTTTTGAATTGAAAGTGACCGCTGCCATTCCTGTATCTACTTTTAACTCCACATTTTTCATTTCTGCTAATAGTGTAAGAGCTTCCTTGGACAGGCTGACTTGGACAGCCTTATCAGTTGCTGCACCCTCCACCTTGATGTCAATCACTGCTTGTTGTCCAGCCGCTTCAGACACCTTGATCTTCGGAAGCAGGTCCGCCAGCAGGCCCGGTTCCAGCTTGGCCGTGGCAATATTCGATTGCAGGTCCCTGGTTGCCTTGATCTTCACGGTGTAAGTTGTAGTACTGCCAGTAACAAGCGTAACAACCTGGGCTAGTGGAGTACTGCTTTCACTGTTCCTGCTGTTCCCGCCGTTCCCATCATTCCCGCCATTACTTCCATTCCCGCTTCCGGAAGAGACAGGGTCCGTATTTCCGATTGTCGGGGGAACGCCCGTCCCCGGTGCATCACTGGTCTTCAGCAGCACGAAGTCGTCATAAGACCCCCAGTTCCTGGCCTTCGCATCCTGCGAGACCCCAATTCTCAGCGTGCCATCTGTCACCTTAATTTGTTCGACAACCGCCTGGTTCCACTCATTCCAGCCCTTATTTGCAAAACTGGAAGCAGACCGGGCCTGATCCCCATTCACTGCGAACAGCTCATTCTTCACTTCATCGCCAGCGCCTTGCGACCAGGCTGACAACGTGTAGGTTCCATTCGTCAGGCCGGTAAGGGTCTGGGAGGCTTCCAGGGTATAGGCTGTTTCCTTCCAGAACCCCAGTGACTTCGTTCCCGTACGGGCAGAGTTCGATGCCAGGGGCGTAGTGTCAGACAGAGTCCACCCCTCAGGAAGCCCCTCTTCATTCACATGCTCAAAGCCGGGGTTCACAACAGGGTTCGGATCTACCGTAAAATGAAGCGTATAGGTTGCTGTCCCGTCTCCCGTTACAACAACCCTGGCACTGCCAGGCAAGGCAGTTGCTTGGGTTACCACGGCCTCTGCGCCTGCTATTGTCTTGGCCTCCACTGTAGGGAGGGCTGTCGTACCATGCGGCAACACTACTTCATAGTCCTGGATCTTCGGGTTAAACCCCGGAACAGTTTCCCCGTTTACTTTTAAATCAGCCAACCGGGTATTATCCTTCTTGATCAGCTCGAAATCGTCAATGTTCCCCCACTGCCCGTCAGAGAGCTTGTAATGAGCGCCAAGGGTTAGCGTTCCATCCGTGACCTCAATAGAATCCAGCACCGCCTTGGTCCATTGTTGCCAGCCTGTATTGGTGAAGCTCTGAGTGGTATTGCCCGCAAAAATCTCCGAGACCTCTTCACTGCCGCCTCCTGATACCCAGGCCGACAACGAATAGGTTCCATTGTCCAGCCCCGTGAGGGTCTGAGAAGCCGTGAATTCCGCAGGGTCAGCACTGTAATAGTGTAACGCCAACGCACCTGAATGTACGTCCTTATCTGTGCTGACTGCGCTGGTATCCCCTGTAAGGGTCCATTCGTTCAATCCATCCTCGAACCCGGGGTTCTGCACCAGACTTGTGCTGGGAATGACCGAAATTTCGCTCGAAGCCTGGAACCCTCCATCATAGGTAACCGCTGTGACGGTGGCAGATCCGGCCGATATCCCGGAGATAATTCCATTGTAACGGTCCACCCGGACCACCTCCGGCTTGGAGCTTGTAAATTCCACTCCCCGATAGGTTGCATTCGCAGGCTCCAGGATGGCCGATAATTGACCGGTCCCGCCAACCTCAATCGTAACCGCAGACTTATCCAGCGTCACAGAGGTTACCGGATTCAGGTTAATCTCCGCAGCTCCGTCAATGAACGCATCCATAGCAAGGGTCGGTGTGCCATCTCTGTTCCACGCAGATAAAGGATAGCCGAACAGGATTCCGGCAGGCTCCCAATAAAATATACCGGTTCCCCTATCCTTAGGAACGGCGTGCAGTTTGTTTTGCACAGCTACCAGCATGTTGTACACGCTGTCCACATCCTTGGAGACGTCCCCTCCGACTTCAACGACCATTACTTCTTTTCCATAATTCGCTTCCAGCTTGTTCATGTTCTCGCCTAATTCATTAATAGAGGAGGTGAACACTGCATCGGGATAATAAGACAGCCCTATGATATCGTAATCGCTATCCTGAAGGCCCGCTGCTACAAGTCCGGCAAAAAAGGGATCAACGCCCGCTTCAGCTCCGTTAGCCCGGTGGATGATGACCTTAATTCCCGGAAATACCGCCTTGGACGCACTTGATCCGGCCTGAATCAGTTGAACGAGGTTCGACGTATTGCTGTAGCTCCCCAGCGGATGCAGCATCCCGTTATTAATCTCATTCCCGATCTGCACCCACTCCGGCGTTACGCCTGCTGCCTTCAGCGCATTCATAACCTCCGAAGTATACGCCGACACATGCGCCTTCAGCTGCTCCAGATTATCGCCCGCCCATGCGGCAGGAGTGACCTGTTTGCCGGGATCTGCCCAGGTATCACTGTAATGAAAATCAATCATCACCCTGAATCCGAGAGCGCTTACACGTGAGGCTAAGGCAACTACCTCTTCGGTGCTGTTATGACCGTTAGCCGGATCATCCGAAGGATTCACCCAGGCCCTGATTCTGATGGAGTCGATCCCGTGATCCTTCAGAATCTGCAGAAGATCCTGCTCCTGCCCGTCATCATTATAGAATTTATACCCTAATGCCTCTAATTGCGGCAGCCAGCTAATATCTGCGCCCTTGGAGAAGGAATCAGGAGCCGGCGAAGCGCTTGCCCGTGCGGGTACTCCGATTGAAGCCATGGACAGGATCATTGCCAAGGACAGCAGCATGGCCAGAATTCTATTGCTGTTATTATTGCTGTTACTGTTTCTTTTTCTGTTTCTCATCGTACAGCCTCCTCTTCATAGGTAGCTTAATTATACGTGAGCGCTTACACGGCGTGGATTATGGCAAGCAACTGAAAGTAATACTTTTCCAACAATCGGACAAAAGAAAGAGCAGCGATCCTCCTTTACAGGAGAACCACTGCTCTTGGTTTAAACGATACGGTTGCCTGAGTGTTACGGAGTACTTGAATCTATTGTGAGGAAGAAGAAGCCGCGGCATTGTCAGCCTTCACACAATCAATGGCGACCACAATCGCGATGATGATGGCCTCCAGCTCCTCGTTCAGCACCTGCACACTGTAGCTGTCGCCCCAGGTGAACCACTCCTTGCTGACTTCACCGACAACGGCCCCGCGCTGCATGACCTGAAAATCCATGTCCCACCAATTCCCCTGTACCTCAATATCGGCCGATTCTATCGAATACCGGTCTTTCATGAACGTGAACTCCTTCTGAATCGTCAAGACTTCCCGGCCGTCCACCTCCACAAAAAACTTCGGTAAAAAGCTAAACACCTTTTTCGTAATCAGTGCAACTTCCGCACCCCCTGCATTCATGATGGAGAACGTCTTGGGAATGCGCATAAAACTGCCCTCCACATAATACACATCCTGCTCCTGCCCATTCTTCACCGTGAACTTCTCGCTTAGACTGAATACCTTCTGCTTGATATAGAGCTGCTTCATTTCAGCTTCCTCCGATATAATGGAATGATATTATTCAGAATAAGCTCATTATATCAACAACCCTGCCCAATAAAAAAGCCGAAGGGATCATTTGTTCAACGGACCAGCAGAATGCCGCTCGAACTTAACAGCATCAGCTCTCGTATAAATCATATCGGCAGGCAGAGTTGGCGGGTCTACCGTTGTCGGAGTAACCCTGGTTAACCGGACGTACTCACTGCCGTCTCCATTAAAGTTGAAGGTCCCCAGATTAACCCAGCCCGACGGGCCGGCGGTTGCATCAATATACGTGACCTCGGTAACCGACTGGTGCTTCACTTCCACTTTGACATGATTATCGTTTGCCGTCGTATGGACAAGCTTGTAGATGGAGACCGTATATTCCCCTGCCGGGAACTGGCCTTTCCACGTTGCTGATGACCCTTGAACGGTAGAATAACGGGACTTCACCCCAATTTTGTATCCGGCTAAATTACTCTGGCTCCAGGACCCTTCTGTCGTGTATAACCCGGTCGTATCCGTGCTGTCGACAATGACCGTTAAGTCCCTGATCGCAAGGGTCAAAGGCGGTGTAGTTAAGGTCACCCCGTCAACCGTCACCGTGGCCCATACCTCAATGTGCTCCGTCTCCCCGTCCAGACTTAGAAGAGTCAACACACCGCTGCTGTCCACTTCAGCCAGATCGGTTCGATCCACGAAGTACTGCACATTTGCCTGTGACAGATCCGCAATCAGACCGTTATCCAAATAGCCGGTTACGCTTAAGTTCGCGGTCTGAGTCATTTGCAGTTCGCTCCGGTCCGACAGGATCACCGCAGACTCCAATTGCGGCATATGGCTCGGGTCCACCCACATCATCGCATCGGCAACTACCCGTGACTTGTTGGCCGTATTGGTTAATTCGACATATCCGCTACCGCCTGCTGCAAAAGGATAATCCCCCAGGTGCACCCAAGTCCCATTGGCCATTGTCTCATCCACGGTAACCGTCTGGGTGCCTCCGCTGTAATGAACGGTAAATGAGGCATTCGTTGCCCAATTCTCACTGGCTGCGGTGATTTGCGGAAGCTTGTAATACACACTGTAAGTAACACTCTCCGGCAGCTCAGGCCGCCACTTCATTCTGCTTGTCGCTGTGCCGGTAGTTGATTTGGCGTATACATAGTTATCGTAGTAATAGTCGTTAGCGGTTGTATCCCGTATCCAGACGCCTTCTGTCTCCGCCTCCGTATTATCGACAATGATGGATGAACCCTCCTGCCAATCCGGTTGAACCGGAGTTTCTTGTACATGATCGGGCAAATAGAGTGTCCGCTTGCGGGTCTGTTTCCCGTCCGATTCCACATAATAAGTGAAGGTTTGGGATAAGTCAGTTACCCGTATTGACCATTCCATCGGATAGATCGTATCTGGAACAGTCGTATACGTAACCCCGCCGTCCAAGGAATAATGGATCGTCGCGGGTTTCGTCGTTTTGGCCTGCACATAAGCATCATAGGCAGTGTCGTCGGGCTTGACGATCAGCATCCCTTTAACCGCATCTATTGGACTGTGGATATCGAAGAAATAGCTTGCATCCGATGGATCAGCAGTTCGGACCTGGTGCAGCGGCACATCAATGTTAAGCCCTTCTACAATGATAGCGGTAATCCCCTTGCCTGATACTGTGGCCTGGATGATTCCGCCGCTCATCACCGCCTGCTCCGGCGTGCCATTGTCGCGGATGATCGTTACAGTATAATTTTGTGCAGGGTCGAACCCGATGATTTGCGCATTCAATTCAATAGGAGTCTGGACTTCAGCCGACGATTCGTTGCTGAGCCCGATGTAAAATTTGTTCCCGCTCTCTCCGGTGATCCAGTTCAATTGAGGATCGTTGGTCTTAATAATCCCCTTCGGCATCCAGAGCCAAACGTTAGAATTCCCGTAAAATTGACCTGGTTTATTGCCATAAAGGTGATATTTAAACCATAAAAAGTTAGTCTCAAACACAGCAGGGAAGGAGATACTGCCCTGCGATTTCAACGCCTGTTCGCTGATCAAATAATCCATCGTCTGCCCGAGCTGTCCCGGTATATGGTGATAATAGATAGAGGTAGCCCCGCTTGGGCCTTCCAGAGGAAACTCTGGTTCAAGCTGGCTAACAGCGAACCCCTTGTAGTAATACCCCGGATAACTGGAATACCGGCCAATAACCGCATTATGGGCAATATCCTGCAGCAGGGTATCGCCTGTATAGAGCGCCAATCTCAGCATGAAGGGAGCTTCCTGAGCGTTCATCCGGTAATAGCCTGTGGTACTTCCCGCTTCAAACGTTAATCCATTAGGAGAAACCAGCCGTTTATCCGCTTGCACGCCTCCGGCTACATCCTCCGGGAGCTTGAGCCGGGGATATTGAAATTTACCACTCTCCGGCCAATGGAATGACTCCGCGTAATTATACGTCTCCGGCTGCGGAATTGTAACGGCACCTGCAGGAACCGGACGGGCCACGAACATCGTAGCATACCGTTTGGCTTCCTTATAAGCAGCGTTCAAGTATTTGGGGTCCTGCGTCTCCTCGTAGAGCTCCAGGATCTCCATCCACAGCTTGCTGTAATAATAGATGAACTCATTTTTACCCACATTCACAGATGCAGGCGTATCAATATGCTCCAGGATATAGCTGTCGGCTGCATCCTTGGCGGCCTGTAAATACTGCACATCGCCTGTCATCCGGTACTTCATCAGGGGCTGAATGACAGGCCCCCGGTCTTTCTGGTCAGGATCACGCACGAGATACTCTTCCTGTGCCAGCGCCCCGATTCCTGCCGAAGTACCCATCATCTGATGGACAGCGGCTATGCTGGAATAATCGAACGGCAGGGTTGCCATTTTCCATAACGACGGCACACCGTATACCGGTTTCTTCGTTGGCGACCAGCCGATACCATTTCGCGATAAGCCATACTGGACCGACGGCAAGGCTCTCGTATCGTATAGCTGGTCATCCCCGGTCAAATAGTAGGCCCCCAGAAGAACCGCATTCGAGCTGGTTCGTACACTGTCCTCGTTCTCAATGTCAATGAAGCCCTTGGCACGGCTCCACCACCCGCTGGGTGACGGGACATAATTCACAGAGTCGTCCCCTTGTGGCTCTATCTTAAGTAAGTCGATCATATTGAACATCGCGTCAGTGAGCGACTGTTCTCCGACATTTTCCCGGTAGGCCGAATAGCCGTACTCACTGCGGAGAATATCTCGGTAAGCCTCATATATACTGCTGTTTTGCACGATTAGCCCCATATGGAACTGATAGGTGCTCTCCGCAGTCATTTGCGAATAATCTCCCAGTTGAGGCGCATACAGGATCGGCTGCACGCTGCCTTCGTTGTTGACCAGACTCATGCCCAGCCGTTGCTTGGACACGCCTCCCGTCGGTTCAAATTCCACGGGCAGCTCTTCCGAAGGTACAAATACGCCGTACGAAAAAGCGTGGCCCAAGCCATCGTTCTTTTCCACCAGACTCATCGGAGCGCTCAGCTCGCGTAAGCTTGTTGATTCCACCGAACCAGCCATTTTGGCATGTGACCTGAACCCATTCAACACTTCATTGACGTCAGAGAGCTGCTCGGTTGTGAAAGACTGATAGCCGATCACATAATTGCCGTCCCGGCGGGGGGTGAAGTCGTAGGACACATCCGGCTTGTCACCTGCCATGGACCAGTTCACCTGTAAATCGTAATCGCTTCCATGGGTGGAATCGGTTAATATCGCCGTGTGGCTGTCAGGGAAGTCGATCTCGTCGAAGGTAATCCAGTGCTTGTTCATCGTATCGTAGTAATTGGTCCGGCTCCCCGCATTCCCCTCCAATAATACCCACTGCTCTTCCAGTCTTTCCGCCACATTATTGACGGGTATCCAGTTCCCTGTATCCGTGTTCTTATAGAACAGATCACGAACGATGGATTTGCCTCCATCCCAGGCTGCTTCATAGAAGGTCGCCTTATAGCCGGCATTCTCGATGCTGCCTTTTTCCGTGTAACTGAGATTCGCCAGGGTGCGGCTGCGCAGTGGAGGCAATGGAGGCGCCTGCTGCTCGATATTCCCTTCGAACTTGACCGCATCGGCCCGCGTAATGATCTTTCCGGTCGTAGGCTGCGTTCGGGTCAGCCTGACAAATTCGCTATCCTCGCCACTGAAGTAGTAGGACCCCAAGTCAACCCATCCGGCCGCCGGGCCGGACGAAGGCCTCAGATCCATGAACATGACATCCGTAATCCCATTATGAACAATTTCGATTTTGACATTACTGTCGGCTTTATCCGCCCAGTCCAGCTTGTTGAACGAAATCTTCGCTGTCCCTGCTTCCAATCGCGGATTCCAAGTGATGCTTCTGTTTACGGCATCGGTAAATTTGGAACTGGAATTATTATAACCCTTCACTCCCGTGCTTGTAGTCCAATAAAGAGCGGAGTACCCGTTATTCACGTTATTCACATCAGGGGTGACGACACCATCGACCGTGAGGCTTCCATCATCAATGATGATGGTCTTATACGGTAAGGTATCCGCATAAGCGGTCCTTATACCGTCCAGGCTGAAAGGAACGAATATCGTCACGACGAACACGATTAAGATAAGCAGCTTCCTTGGGTTCATACAAATCACAGCCTCTCTCAAGTTGATAACGCTTCCATAAAAAGAATTATAATGGCGGCTGCACCAACAACAACTTCCCAAGCTGAATCACCGTTTGATCGTACCACTCCGGATGCTGCCGGACATGCTCAATACTTCGTTCATTGCCGGATGCTTCGAACACAGCCGCTTTGTCTGTTTTGCCGGCATCGACTTCGAAGCGGACCGTATGCTGCCCGTTCGGGAGCTCCGGCAAGAATACATACTGGTTCCGGTTATGATCGTTGTATAGTGTGAACCGGTCGACAATAAAGGGTTCTCCACCGTCCACCGACACCTTCAATCTGCCGGAATCAGGCCCCCCGATATCGAATAACCCGATACGCGTTCCCTCGAACTGCACCGTGATCGCCTCTCCAGGCTCGGCTGCCCGCCATAGGCCGGGGAACAACCAATTGTACTCGCGCGCCAGAGCAGAATTATCCGGTGTCATATAAGACCATCCTGCGGAAAAAGTAGTCAGACTATCCAGTGGCAGCATGCCCGCATACTCCCAGGGATTAGCGGGGACGAGCGGATGCTGGGGTAAGTGATGGACTACCCTTCCCGGATGATCTTGAAGTTCCCGAATTCTCTCGAATGAGCGGGTGATCGTATCCGTGTAAATCTGGTGTCCTTCGGGAATGGTCGGATGGATCGAATCATGTGTGAAAATAACGGCTCCAGAAATGGATACGTCTTCTCTGGAGGTGAATATGAGTTGACCCTTCGACACCAGATGACTGACCGCTACGCCCAGATGAATCGAAGGAATACCATAATAGTCAGCCACTTCCTCTTGCATCAGAGCCCCCTTCTGGTATTCCCCGGCCTGAAATAAGGCCACATCCCGTTCCTTCAGCGTATACACGAACAGGATATCGGTGAACCGGCTCCGCTTGCGGATCTGACGGACTATCCCTTCGATCCGCGCCTTGGATTCGGGATCTCCGCCATCGTTACCGACAAATTCAACAAATACCAGATCAGGCTTGTGACGCAGTACATCTGTCTCCACACGTGCACAGCCGAGATCCGATCCTGTCCCATTAATGCCTGCATTCACCGTGCGGATATCCGCCTGGGGATATTGCTCACGCAGCCAATCCGCCGTCATGACCCTGTATCCTTCCGAACGCGTATTGCTGCCACCGAAATAGACGATGGTTACGGTATCTCCATTTTCCAGCTTCTGAATTACATTAGGCAGCCCTCTTCGGGGGAATGCTTCCTTCATCTCGACTTCACCTGACCTCACTTATCGTTTTTAGGAGCAAAGCATTTCACAGCAAATACTTCAAAATAAGACGAACCATACGTTGCATAGAAATCGAAGTGGATTCGGATGACACCTGTGGCATCCACCTTATGTTTGTTCAAGGTGAGATAATTCCCCCGGGTGATGACGGTCCGCTCGCTTCCGTCTTCTAGGGTTAAGGTCATCACATAATCTTGGATAAGCGACTGGATCGGATCATCGAAATGCTCCAAATCCAGCTGCGAATTGAACACAAGCTGGATTTCGTCCAGACTTTTGGGGCTGGCCCAACTGAATTCCAGCCATTCCTGTCCTTCCGTACGTTCAGAGATCCAGCTGTTCGGCAGACCATAAGGTCTGGAGAAGCCATTGACGACATTCCCGGGATTGTACATATCCTGGGCGGGCAACAGATCCTTGAAGCAGATGCTCTTGTTGAATTTCTTCAGTCTGGACGGCTCTTCCGGTCTATAATAGAAGCTGACCGCTCCGGTCACTTTCTCTTCATTGCTGTATACGGCAAGGCCCGCCGTACCTTCCAATACGATGTAGATTTTGTCGTCTGCCGGTTTCTTGCAGCCGAGGTCCAGCGTAATCCAGTCGTCATGACCGGCCGCAATCGTCAAGCGGTATTCTTTCAACTCGCTGTTGGGAATATAGTTTTCCTTCCGGTCCCCGCCAAGCAGCTTCACATGCAGTGTCTCCGGATGCCCGGACTGATTTTTAATCTTGATCTGTACGCTGTCAGCCTCGGCTGTTTGAATCGGCAAGACCAGACATAACCCGGTCTCCAAGGAGATCTCTTCGGTGGGATGAAGATTGTCATAGCTGCGCTGGGACGAAGCCCGAATCGTTAATCCGTCCGCGAAATAAGGGTCCAATTCCTCTTGCAGCCCTACAATCGTCTGCCCGTCCCGGAGCAGCAGCGCCTGCAATTCTCCCATATGATCCTCTGCTATAGCCGCAGGGTCTATCTCATATTTCAGGCATAACGAAGCAGCTGTTCCAACCGCCTGACCCATACAACCACAGGTTGCCATTACTCTGGTCGATCCGAAGGCCACATGGGTAGCACTTATATTGCGCCCGGCGAACATAAGATTAGGAATATTCCGTGAATATAAGCTGCGGAAAGGGATATTGTATAGTCCCGGCACGAAATTCCAGGCTGTTGCCGGTCCCTCGTCGTAGATGCCCTTATTCGCATGTAAATCCATATACCATCCGCCGACGGATACAGCATCTTCGAAATGCGGCTTTGCCGTAAGATCGTTCTGGGACAGCATGTGATCACCAATAAACCGCCTTGACTCCCGCTTTCCCGGAATCGGGCATACATAATCCAGGATGAGAGAGTCTACATCATCGAATTCGCCGCTGTTTTTGATATAATCCCAAATCCCGTACACCAGCTTCCGCAGCTCCAAGGCGATGTCTTCATTATCCTTGATAACATCCAGATGCCCGCCGTATTCCAGCCACCACAAGCCGCCAAGCCCGTTGATTTTTCTGGGAAAAGCCCGGTGGTTCAAGCCTTTTCGGATACTATCAAAAAAAGCCAGCTTCGTAATATCATACGCAAAGCCAGGTCTTTCGTAGGGAACGGAATAACCAACATCACGGGCTTGAAACAGGATCGTATCGCCCATGGTGTAATGGTCCGCCGCTTCAGGCGCCAATTCTTCCCCGTATTCATGCTTCGCCTCTCTCCCCCGCCGGAAGAGCGCCCCTGCCTGATATCCGACAATTCCATCTCCTGAACAATCAATATAGGTCCGGCTTTCGAAACGGAATTTCCGCTCCGAAGCTAATTGAAGGCCATCCACCCACTTAATCCTGCCGTTCTCCATGCCCGTGTCATGCACGCTTGTATTCAGGAATAGAGAAATGTTAGCCTCACTATAGACCATGTCAAGCAAGACCGTATCCGATAGCGACAGCATTAGCTTCTTGTTGTACAACGGATTGTAGTGGAAAATCTTCAGTTTGAGTTCCTCCACCAATCCGCCCTCGCGTGCATAATAGGATGGACTTTTCCCGAGATAGGCCGACCCGTTGATATGAACCCTGACCTCGCTGCTCGCATTCCCCCCAAGAACCGGGCGGTCATTAATTAGGGAGACCTGCAGCCCTTGGCGTGCGGCAGCGATGGCAGCGCAGATCCCGGCAATCCCTCCGCCTACGACGGTTACATCTGCTTTAATAAGCTCCATTTTGATAACCTCCATGATTAGATCCTGCTCTCATGGTAAGCTTTTTGAAGAGCTTTTTTTTACATGATTTCACGAAAAAATTATACAATTGTTGCAATGTTATCTGGATTCATACCGCGTCATTTTTATCCGGTATTGCTTGGGCGTATCCCCCGTGTATTCTTTGAATAATTTGCAGAAATAACCTTCGTTCACAATCCCTACTTCCTCGCACAATTCCAATATTGAATAATCCTGAACATTTAACAGCTCAAGAGCTACATGGATTTTTTTACGGTTGATGTAGCTGATCACGCCTTCGTTCATTGTTTTTTTGAATAAGCTGCTGAAATACGATGGGGCTAAATTCACTTCCTCGGCAATCGCCTCAAGCGTTAATCTCTGTTTCAGGTTTTGCTCTATAAACCGGATAGCACTCATGATCTCTATACGATGTAAAAGCTGGCCGGCGTGCACATATTCGTAGGTGAAGTCACCAATATAGGCAAGCTGCTCCCGGAAAGACATACACTCTATGGGAAACTCCGCTACTTCCGTGGTCAGCTTGTTCCCTGATTTAAATTTCACAGTAATGTCTCTGTACAAGTCCCGGAGCATAGGCGCCATGATGGACTTATGGATTTTATGGTCCGTAACCCACTGGTTCAGCTCCGCAAAGGCTTGCTCCAGCTCTTCCTTGGAGACCTTTCTTTTCACCCCGGCCAGAAATTCAGCCAGCTTCTGCTGAAATTCCTCTTTTTTGTCATTCTGGTATTGAAAGCGATGCATAGGTGTTTGTACTGCCTTCTCCGTATGATAATAGAAATCGTCACTCACATGGTGTGCTTCCGTGTATGCTTGTTTGATGGATTCCCAGCCCCGGTGCGGCCCTCCAAAAGCGACAGATACCCTTTGATTCAAATATTGGTCCAAATGGGAGACGATCTGTCCCCCTAATGCCTGGCAATCATATTCCGTCTCCAGATCACTGCGGTTATTCTCCCAGGAAAGGAAGCCAATAAAACGGTTATCGGATAGATCCGCAGCTACACCACTGCCGCCATTCATCACCGTTTCTTCGATGATATTCGTAATTGCATATCTCAAGATGTTTTGATCCGTCGCTGAATAAGCGTTCCGGAAGCTCTCATACCGATTCATTTCGACAATGAAGCAGCGGTAGTTAGCTTGAAAGAAATGAAACTGCATACGGTTGGCAAAATCCGATGCCCGGTGCGAAGGGATTTCGCCTCTGATCAGCTCGTTGAAAAATTGCTTGCGGACTCTATATTTATTTTCCAGCACGGATACGTTTAACGATTGAAATTCCGCTTCTTTTTTCTTCACCTCATTTAGAATTCCGGCCGCCTTATCCAAAGCCCGGTTCAAATCGGCTTCCCTGAGCGGAACCTTAACAATGTATTCCAGTACGTTGGCTTGAATCGCTCTCTGGGCGTATTCAAAGGATGAATAAGCGGTCAAAAGAATGAACTGGGTCCGGGGAAGCATGGGCTTCAGCTGCTCAATCATGGAAATCCCGTCCATTCGCGGCATAACAATATCAGAGATCACGATATCCGGCTTAAGCTTTACGATCTCCTCCAGCCCCTCCAGCCCGTTACTCGCTTTGCCCACCAGATGAAATCGCCTGTCCCTAAGGGAAAGCTCGTGAAAAAACAATTCCAGTCTCTGAATGATTAGATCCTCATCGTCAACAATGAAGCAGGTGTAGTCTCTCACAATGATGCATCTCCTTTAAACAAGCCTGCCGGGAACAAGGCCTGAACACGGGTAATTTCCTTAGGTATGCTTATGATTTGGAGTCCGAACTGTTCTCCGTAGTGCAGTCTGATCCGGTCATGAATATTGTTTAATCCGATTCTTTTCCGTTTCACTTCCACATCACTGGGTTCTGAGATTAGAACATGCTGGAGCTTATCGCTTGGAATACCCTCGCCTTGATCAACGACTTCTATGATGACCCTGCCGCGCTCCCTGTAAGCGTGAATAGTAATAGGGCCTTCGAGCCCCCCTCCGTTATAACCATGGAAGATGCTATTCTCCACAAGCGGCTGCAGCAGCATTCTGAACACAGGAAAGTCTATTAACCCTGCTTCGATATCTTCAATTAATTGGAAGTTTCGGTTATAGCGGATGTTCTGGATCGCGATATAGTCCGATACATTTTGCAGTTCCTGACGCAGGGAGACCTTCTCCGAAGCGTCAGCTATCCCGTATTCCAGGATTGAAATCAGAGACTCGATCACCACATCTACTTTCTCGATTTGTCCGAGCCGGATAACATTGCTGATAGAACCCAGCGTGTTATACAGAAAATGAGGGTTGATTTGAGACTGCAGCACTTGAATTTCCAGCTTGCGTTCAAGCTCATGATGAAGCTCTGCTCCCCGGATCAGCTCCACAATCTGCTGCAGCATACGGTCGAAGGCCCGGGAGAGATCACCGAACTCATCATTCCGGTTAATGGATATCGTAGTTGTCAGAAGGCCTTGCTCCACCCGCTTCATTTTTGTTTTGAGTGCATAGAGCGGGGTCCTTATATATTTGGCAATGACGAAGGATACGAACAGGCTTAAGAGAAAACCTGCGGCCAGAAGCTCGATATAATAGGTTTCCAATCTGGACAAAGCCGCCTTCAGGCGTGATTCATCGTTGATCGAGAGGATTGTCCAGTTGAATTTCTCCGTCGGTTTCTTCAGAAGGGAGACGGGAGTCCCCTCCCTGGTATGCAATTGAAGGCTTGATTCTGCAGTATCCAGAATTTGTTCCGCCGATGTTTCACCAATGGAGAAGGTATGGTCCTGAATGTTCAGGGGGCCTTTATTTTCCGAGAATCCGGCAATGATTTTGCCCGATGCCGTGATTAGAGCCAAATTCATTTGTTCTTGCCGATTAATCTTGAACAGGGTTTCTTCAATGGCATTGAGATCCAGATCTACCGCAATGGCTATAGGAAACGGAGCGCCGTTCAGATATCGGACCATTGTCACAGTCCAGCCGGAATACTTGGATTTGTAAGGGTCGCTAACAAAGGTAGTCCTTCTGTCCTTGTCAGCCGCAGCAAACAACGGTTCTCTTTCCGCTAAAGGTTCATCGAATATCCGGGTCGGCGTGCTTCCGCCTAGAATGGATAAATCGCTTTTGATCAAATAGATATTGCTTACGTAATTACTGTTAAGTTCATACAGCACTCTTAATTGCTTTTTAATCACATCCGTATTGTCCATGTTGGCCTTCACCGATGATTCGACCGAGAACAGGATCGTCTGGAAGGAGGAGAAATTAACGGTGAAATACTGGTCTATCTTGTCAAGAATCTGGTTGGTGTAATACACATCCGTGGTTCTTATTTCCTTCTGGACATAACGGTAAGACAACTGGCTGATCAAGATGATGCAGCTTAACACAAAGGCAAACACGATTAGAAACAATTTCAAAGGCAAGCTGATTCTTCTTCGCATGGATCATCTTCCTTCTGCATCTGTATTGAACAAATCATAGCATATGACAACAAAGAGAGGGGCTAATGATAGCCGCTCTCTTCGTTTGATTTTACTTGATTAAGCCTGCTTCTTTGAATTGTTTGATTACAGACTCCTTATATCTCTGCATGTCAAACTTGGTCTCCAGTGTATCGAGGAAATTGTCCCAGTTCGACAGAGGTTCTTTGCCAGTCATGAATTTGACCAGGCTCTCATTAATGTAACGCTGGCGGTCGGCTGCCAATGAATCATTCGGGTCTTCAGTCAATAGATTCCCGGGCAAAGTAGCCGCCACATATTGCTGGTTGTTCTCAAAAGCTTCTGCCGTCTTGGGATTCTGGAAGCTGAAGTACTCCGCATCATCCCCGCGGCGCGGCATTCTATAATGATCGACCCATAGGTACTTTTCTTTCATATCCTTCGATAATTCGGAGGTTTTATTTTTGATCTTGCCGTCTACCACATCCCAATGAATCCCTTTGATCCCGTATGCAAAATTCGGATAGGCTTCCTGGTCCGTGAAGAAATAATTCAGCATGGACAAGATGCGGATGATTTTCTCCTTATCCGCTTTTTTGGAGATGGCCCATGAATTGCCCTGGAATGATTTTCTCTCTACAATCTGATCACCATAAGGGCCTGTCATTGGAGGAATCACGATCCATTCCGGCACCTCTCCGCTGATTTCTTTCATTTTCTGCTGATAATCCGGTTCCAGCCTGCGGGCGTCTCTGATCATGAAGCCGACCTTCCCCTTAAATAGCTTTTGGTCGAGCAAATCGGGCGTATTCATCGTCACCCAATCCGGATCTACAACCTTAGCTTCCATCATTTTATGGATATAGGCGAGCGCTTCTTTCATTTTGGGGTCGGTAAACAGGAACACCGGTTCATTGTCCTTCACATCAATGGCTGATGGCGGATTGACGCCGAACATCCACATCAGGCTATCGAAGCCGTAGGTTTGCAGATTGCCTTCTTTATTCATACCGCCTATGAAGCCGTACGTATCGTTTTTGCCGTTACCGTCCGGGTCCTTCTCTGTAAAGGCTTTCATAACTTCAAAGAGCTCGTCAGGTGTCGTAGGCACTTCCATATTCAGCTTGGTCAGCCAGTCCTGGCGGATGAAGTAGCTTCGGCTGATCCCGTTCACATTATCATAACCGGGTACCCCAATGGTTTGTCCCTGATAGGACACCGCCTCCCAGGAGTCGCTGCTGAACCGTTTCTTCAATTCAGGGAATTGATCCAGATACGGTGTCAGATCCGCAAGAACACCCTGATCATAATATTGCGCGAGATCCGCCCGGCTTTTCAAGAAAATCAGATCCGGAATATCTCCGCCGGCAATGAGCGTATTTAATTTAGTCGTTGCTTGCCCGGATTGAGGAATCATCATTTCCAGGTCGATGTTGACGGCTTTCTCCAGCATTTGACGCTGGATATCTTCTTCACGGGGAGGAATTGGAGCAGCAGCATTGAACGTCCCCTGGTTGAACATCGAGATTTTTAGTTTAGTTTTAAAGGGACTAGACGGGTCTTGTGAATTATCCGAAGCTGTCGATGTATCCTCTTTTTGTTCCCCACATCCAGACAACACCGTTCCCACCCCGACCATTGCTGCCAGAATAGCCAATGAAATCGCTTTACGTTGCATAATGACCTCTCCTTTGCTTCTATATTATCACGGTTTCCCCGTAACAACTCAGGTTGGAATTCTTTTTAACCTTTGACCGACCCCAAGAGTACACCTTTGGTGAAATGCTTTTGCATAAAGGGGTAGACGATTAAGATCGGGACGGTAGTCACAACAACTGCAGCCATTTGCACTGCGAACGTACTCACCGCTCCGGAATTGGCAAGCGAATCAGCACTTTGGGTGGCGACGTTAAGCAGGATGTTACGCAAGATGACTTGAAGCGGCATCAGGCTGGAATCATTGATATAGACAATAGCATCGAAGTAACTGTTCCAATGCCCGACTGCGTAGAATAAGGAGATGGTGGACAGGACGGGCAAGGACAGGGGTAAAATGATCCGCCATAACGACTGAAGCTCACTTGCCCCGTCTACCCTCGCTGATTCCTCAATTTCTGCAGGCAATTGCTCGAAAAATCCTTTGATGATGACCAGATTAAAGGCACTGATGAGCTGTGGAATGATCAGTACCCATGGACTGTTCAGCAATCCCAGCGAGCGGACTAATAAATAAGTCGGAATTAATCCTCCCCCGAACATCATCGTGAAGACAATGAATAGCAGGAATGGGCTTCGTCCCGGCAAATATTTTTTGGATAAGGGATACGCTGCGATTACCGTAAAAAACACATTCAGCAAAGTGCCTACAATCGTCCGGAACAGGGTGATTTTATAGGCCTGCCCGATGCCATGAGAGATGAATACTTCTTTGTAGGCTAGAAAGGTAAAGGTCTCTGGTATAATCACAATTCCTCTTCTTAGCACTTCCGATTCCGGGGTTACTGAGACCGCAACCACATACAGAAAGGGGAGTAAGCACAGCAGGGATAGCAGAATCAGTATAAAATAAACGACAGCTTGCCAGACTTTTTCCCCGATTGTTAAATTGATCATTTAGATCACCCCCTCACCAGATTTGCCCGTCGAATTTTTTGGCGATCTTATTCGCCGTCAGCACTAAAATAAATCCGATGACTGCTTTAAACAATCCTACAGCCGTAGCCAGGCCAATCTTAAGCCGCTCAAGCCCTTCCCGGTATACCCAGGTATCGATAATGTCGATCTTCTCCTGATTGAAGCTGTTGGCGAACATGAATATCTGGTCAAAACCAGCATCCAGGATATGGCTTAACTTCAGGATCAGCATCAGAATCATAACTCCCCGGATGCCGGGAAGGGTTACATGCCAGAGCTGTCTCGATTTGGAAGCGCCATCAATTCTAGCCGCTTCATATAGACTTGGATCGATTCCCGCTAATGCGGCAAGATACAATATCGCTCCCCAGCCAATATCCTTCCATATTTCAGATAAGATAATCAGCAGTCTGCCCCAGGCAGGTTCTGTCAGGAAGGAGATAGGCTCCACTCCAGCTTCCTTCAAAATCATGTTAAACAGACCATCCCCCGGGGCTAATAAAGCCACCATCATTCCATACACAATGACCCATGACAGAAAATGGGGTAAATACGTGATCGTTTGGACGATTTTCTTAAACCACTGGGTATACACTTCGTTAAGCAGCAAAGCCAGAATAATGGGAGCCGAGAAACCGAACAACAGCTTATACAGCGATATGATAATCGTGTTTCTCATGATGTCCCAGAAATACACGCCGTTCATAAAATCCGTGAAATTTCTGAATCCCACCCACGGGCTATCCCATAGCCCCAAAACCAGGTTATAGTTCTTAAAGGCAATAATGATTCCCGCCATAGGAATGTATTTGAATACGGCAAAATAAATTAATGCCGGGAACAAGAGCGCGTACATCACTTTATACTTTTTTATCGTCCTTATCCATGAGTTCCGCTTTTTGGAGAGGGGAATGGCGTCCGCTGCCAGTTTTGCTTGCATTTCATCACCTCGTCTTTATTTATAGTTGTATAGTAGCACCCCCTACCCGGACAAATTTCTGTGATTTCAAGAATTTCTTATAAGATATTAAGGAGTGACCTTTAGGGAAGTCCTTGGTTTTTGAGCAGGATCAACGTTAGCGCCTGGAAGGACGCTGCGTGAACGGACCGATGTTCCAATCGCTGTTGTCCCCGGATTTTTTGGATTCCCCTTAGCGGTGAAAATCCGGGGACAAAGGCGACCGCTGACGCTTTTCCACATTCGTTCCGTCCTCTCCGCTGTTTAAGCTGAAAAAGTTTCTTCAAATCTGTCTAAAATCACAAAAAACAAACAGAAAACAGCGATCTCCCGGAGAAGAATCGCTGCTATTTTGGTCCTTTTGCAGTTCTGAAAATGAGAACAGGCTGTTTCTACTCGCAGAAAAACTACTTTTGGATAGCCCCTTAAGCTAACTATCCTCTTATCGTCTGGTAAGTGAGGCCTATGGCTCCAGAATCAAAGGTCTTGTTGTCAATTAGCTTAAGATTAATCTTCTCCTTGAGACCTTGGAATAACGGCAATCCGCTACCGATCAGGACAGGAGAAACCGTAATTTTATACTCATCAATTAGATCAAGCTGCATAAGGTAGTGTGCCAGCCTGGGACTGCCGAGGATAACCATATCCTTGCCTGGCTGCTGTTTGAGGTTATGGATCTCTTCCTCGGCAGCTTCTTTCACCAGTCTGGAATTATTCCATTCGACGTTCTCCAATGTTGTGGAAAAAACGATTTTGGTTGCCTTTTCGATCCACTCGGCATGATTCAGTTCATGCTGTGAAGCTGACGGGTTCGAAGGCACGGATGGCCAGTAATTGTACATCATCTGATAAGTCCCTCGTCCCCAAATGACAGTGTCGGCAGTACTGAGAATTTCTTTTGCATGTTTTTCTAAGTCAGCATCGTAGGAAACCCAGCCAATGTCCATTTCACCCTTCGGCCCTTCAACAAAACCGTCAAGCGATGCGTGCAGAAATAGAACGAGCTTTCTCATTTTCAGTTCTCCTTTGTTTATTAGGGATACCTCGGCTGCAAAGTTTAATACAAGTCTTTCAAAATTTTTTGTGCCATATACTCCATTCTAGGAATCATCAAGTTGTCATCTATCCTTTCCGTTTCATCAGGTTTAAACAACTGGGTTTTTTTTAGATTGTAATATTCAAATAGCACCTGATACACGGTCAAATGGTTCTCCATCAGGTATTTCACATCTAACACGGTTCTTAGAATCTCATCCTGCAAGACGATAAGCCTGCCGTCAATCTTATTAAAAACCCCTTGTTTAATTCCTTCTTCATAGAAAGCCAATTCCTGATGTTCCCGCTTTTTCATCGCTTCTTTTAGCCGCTCATAGCTCTCAGGGTAACTGCCTTCAAGCTCCCTCAGGAAAATATCGGTGATGTACTCTTTTAATAAAATGGTTTGTTCAAATAAATGCTGAAATCGTGGACCGTACGCTTGATTGGATTCAGAATCTTCTATAATTTCGTGGATATATTTTACAAGGCCACTGACAATAAACGTTATGATATCTTCTTTAGTCGAGAAATATTTATATAATGTGGCCCTGCTGATATCCATAATTTTTGCGATTTCGTCAATTTTCAGACTTTGGAATCCATTTTTTCTAACGAATGTTACCAGTCTATTAGCAAGATTAATCCTCATCTGATGTTGTTTTTCATTCTGCGGTTCCATGTAAATGCCCCCTTGTAAATTATAGTATAACTCATAAGCATGACTCCACACACCATATACACAATAGACACTTTATACACTTTTTGTTTACTTAATTTATTTTCCGTGATAATATGGTTTTGTTCCTGAGGAAATGAAAATGGATAAGGGAGGCACCACAATGAAAACCCGGATTCTTGGTCAGCAAGGTTTAAGCGTTTCCGCTATTGGTTTGGGAACCATGGGGATGACCATGGCCTACGGTCCTTCAAATGACACGGAGGGAATAGCGACAATTCGCCGGGCCTATGAGCTTGGAGTTCATTTCTTTGATACGGCAGAATTATATGGATATGGAAAAGGCCACAATGAACAGCTGCTGGGTACAGCAGTGAAGGATTTTCGTGACAAGGTAGTACTGGCTACCAAATTTGGCTTTGACATGACAGCCAAGCCATTCGGAACACGTTTCAACAGCCGTCCAGATAATATTCGTAAAGTAGCGGAGAACAGTCTTCGCTATCTGCAGACGGATTACATTGATGTTCTCTATCAGCATATCCCTGATCCTAATGTTCCTATCGAGGAGGTAGCCGGGGTCGTTGGAGATCTGATCCAAGAAGGGAAGGTTAAATATTTCGGGTTGAGTAATACGGGCTCCAGAACCATCCGCCGGGCTCACGCGGTTACCCCCGTGTCTATGCTTCAGACTGAATATTCCATATTCGAACGCGAGATCGAGGACAATATACTGCCAACCTTGAATGAATTGGGTATAGGTCTGGTTCCATACTCTCCATTAGGCAGAGGGTTCCTGACCGATGCGGTTAAACCCTCTCACGAGTACGCCGAAGACGATATGCGCCGGTTCGATGAGCGTTGGCAAGGGGACAACTATATCTACAACCTGAACGCAACCGGGCAACTTAGAGAACTTGCTTCTGCCAAAGGGATCTCTGTAGCAGAATTGGCCCTGGCCTGGCTTCTTCATCAGGGAGAGAATATCGTCCCGATCCCTGGTACACGCAGCGCTGCGCGGGTTGAGCAGAACATTGGTGCTGTTCATGTTCATCTCTCACAAGCTGATCTTCAGCGTATTAATGAGATCCTCCCGCACGGATCAGCCGGCAGCCGGTATCCAGCTGGAATGTTAGAGAATTTCACGAGAGATTGAAGATCAAAGTGAGCACTTTGGTGGACGCTGCGTGAACGGAGCGATGTTTGGGTCGCTGTTTAAGCGGGGTACGAAAACCTTTGTTTAAAAACAAAGAACAAAATCACCCTGCGGGTGGATAAATGTAGGAACCTCTGCGTTCCAGAGAACTCGTTGGGCTACCTCCACTGTACCCATCTGCCCATTTCCGGGGCATCCGGCCTACGTGGCACGTCCAGTCCAATTGTGTTCGGTTTTCCGATTACATTCGGCCCACGTGGCGTATCCATTCCAATTGTGTTCGGTTTTCCGATTACATTCGGCCTACGCGGCGCTCACAGTCCAATTGTGTTCGCTTTTCCGATTACATTTGGCTTACGCGGCGCTCACAGTCCAATTGTGTTCGGTTTTTCGATTACATTCGGCCTACGCATACTCGCACCAGCACATTGTATTCGGTTTTTCGCTTACATTCTGGGCTCCTCATTTACTCATGCGGCCCCAGTATCATTCAATGAGCACTTCTCCCCACGCTACGCCTCCTTATCCACATCTGGCCATTATAATTTCCTATACAAGAAAAAAGCAGCGATTCTCCAAAAACGGAGATCGCTGCTTTTTAACATTTCAAGCCTTTTAGAAATTCGAGAAGCCCGTCCAAGTCCTAGAAGGCCAAGGCGATCGTCATATGCGTATACAGTATCCTCAGCTTCCCTCTATCATTTGCAGCTCAATTTGCTTCATTTCATAGAAATAGCCCTTTTGCTTCATTAAATCTGAATATGTGCCTGCTTCAATAACTTGTCCACGGTCCATAACCAAGATCTGGTCCATCGCTTCCAGACCGGTCAGCCGGTGGCTGATCAGAATCAGCGTATCGTCTGCCGCCTGGGCCAGCAAGTGCCTGAGTACCTGCTGCTCGGTAATGTAATCCAGCGAAGAGGTTGGCTCGTCCAGAAGCCATAACCTTCCTGTCCTTAGCATCACACGGGCCAGGGCCAGGCGTTGCTTTTCCCCCTCCGACAGGTTCTCTCCTTTCTCATAAACCATGTCATCCAGGAGCTTATCCGGCAACTGCACTTTATTCAGCATTGCGGATAACACTTCATCGGAATGAGCTTCCTCCTTCAGCAGCAGATTATCACGTAGGGTTCCCCGGAAGAAATGGCTGTGCTGGAGCACCACATTGGCAGCTTGCCATAGGCCTGCTTCATCCAGCTCTTGAATCGAAGTTGTATTGAACCGGATCTGTCCTTCCGCCGGTGCACGCAGCTTAAGCAGCAATTCGAGAATGGTTGTTTTGCCTGAACCGCTCGGCCCGACAATGGCAGTCTTAGATCCAGACGGAATATGGAGGGACACATCCTTGAGTGCCGGACGCCATTCATCTTCATATTGAAAAGATACACCGCTCAGCTCAATGGACACGGCCTGACCGGCAGGAAGTTTACCGCTTGGCTGCTCTGTCAGTAGATCTGCTGCCCTAACGGTTTCCTCTAGCCGCTTGGCGGCATGCTCACTATCCTGCTTATATGCAGGCAGTGTCGCCATTGCCGCAGCTTCTTCAAACACAGTCTGAGATATCATAACCAGCATTGCAAGGAACACACCGGCAAGCGAACCCTCCACAATCAGCAGGGCGCCAAGGGTCAGCACGCTCCAGGATATCAGAAAAGTTACAAATACATGCAGCGATTGCCCGCGCAGCAAATGCCGCGCCGCTGCCTGCTGTTCAGCCGTCAATGCCGCAGAGGCAGACTCCAACTGCTCTCCGCGTTGCTCCAATTGCCCGTATACTTTCAAATCGCGGAAACCGTAAAGTAATTCCGTCACTTCCGTGGAAAGCACCGAGCGTTGCTCCCGAACACGCCCCTGGTTCTTCCTCTGTCCAAGCATAACCATGGCCGGAACCACAAATGCCGCCGCCAGCATCCCCAGTACAAACAAACAGGCGATCCAGATGGAGAAGGCAGAAGTAAACAGAACCGTGGCCAAAAACACCATAACGACAATGACCGGAGGATAGGCGACCCGCAGAAAATAGTGCTGCAAGCTTTCTATATCGCCTACGATACGTGAGAGGAGATCTCCGCTCCGTTTTTGGTTTAGTACTCCCGGAGTCAAAGGAACCAGCTTGGCAAAAAAAGCGGTCCGCAAACGGCTGAGCATCGAAAACGTCGCCCTGTGGGTATACAAACGTTCAGCATATCGCGCGGCCGCCCGCACCAGACCAAGTATTTTCACGAGAGACGTCAGCACAATCAAGGTATATAGCGGAGGGGCAAATACTGTCTGGGAGATCAGATATCCGCTGGTTGCAAAGAGGCATACTCCCGCTATTCCGGCAATGAAGCCCCCAAGGATGGCCATAACAATATCTTTCCGTTCCTGTAGCATGGCCTTGGTCAAAATAGCCAGCTCATTCATGCTGCTCCCCCTTTCCCGCCTTCACCATTTCAGCATACTGGGGCAGCCGCTCAAGAAGCTCATCATGGCTTCCGCAGTCCAGTATTTCTCCCTTATCCATAAACAATATGCGGTCGGCTTGGCGGATCGTATACAGGCGGTGAGCCACGGTAATCATCGTAGCTTGACCGGCAAGTTCAGCTATAGACCGCTGCATTATGCGTTCGGTATGCAGATCTAATCCCACCGTGGGCTCATCAAATAGAATCACCGACGGATGCTTCAGGAAGGCACGTGCCAGAGCAAGCCTTTGCTTCTCGCCGCCTGACAGTCCCCGGCCTCCTTCACCTACCAGGGTATCGTAGCCCTGTTCCAGCTCAGCCACCACAGAAGCAAGTCCCGCGGCTTCCACCGCCTGAACGACTTCGGCCCTGGAGACGTTCCTGCCAGCGCCCAGCGCAATATTATCAGCCAACGTACCGGCAAAAATATACGGGTGCTGAGTAATATAACTGACGTGTTCAAACCAAGAAGTCTCCTCTATTTGCGTCAGCAGGCGTCCGTTCACCAGTACTTCTCCCGCCGCCGGCTTAAGCAGTCCTGCAATGAGATGCAGCAGCGTGGTTTTGCCGGACCCGCTTTTGCCGGCAATGGCGATTTGCTCACCCGGCTGTATGGATATTGAATCCACTGACAGCCCGAACATACCCGGGGCATATTGAAACTGGATATCCCTCAGCTCAATAGTAGGAGGCATCCGGTGCAAGCCCCCTTCGTATGCTTCCGGCTGATCCGCTGCCGCGCTCTCTTCTTTTGCTTCTGCAAGCATCTCTTCCACTTTACGAAGGGCTCCCATGCTGGTGCGGCCGCTGTGAAAAGCAGTTCCCGTGTTCTTCAGCAGATTGAAGAACTCAGGCACCAGCAGCAGGATCAGAAACGCGGTATGAAAGGAAAGAGATTTAAAAACAAGAAGCTGAAGCGCCAGCTCAAGCGCAATAATGCCAAGGCCCAGCATAACGATCGACTCCAGCATGAAGGTATTGGTAAAGGCAACCCGCAGAATCCCCATGGTCGCATCCCGGTACCCCAGACTGCTGCGTTCGATCTCCTGCTGCTGGCGGCGGGCCAGGCCGAACAGCTTCAACGAGACCAGCCCCTGAAGGGAATCGAGGAAGGTCCCGGAGAACCCGGCGAGCTGTGCGAATTTCTCCTCTGCCTTGTTCTTGGTCTGCAGCCCTACAAGAATCATGAATACCGGAATAAAGGGTGCGGTACACAGCAGGATCCATCCGGAATTGCTGTGCTGGGTAAAGATTACGATTAATATCAGCACGGGTATGACCGCAGCTTCCATCATTCTTGGCATGTACTGGCTGAAATAACTGTCCGCCTCATCCACCGCATCCAGTGCTACACTTACCTTGCTGCCCGTTTGCCCGCGAAGTGACGAGGGTACAGAAGCCTGGGTCAACTTCCGCAGCACCCTGGCCCTCATCGTTGCCATAGCATCAGCAGCCATGTGCAAGCCGATTAACCCGTTGCCATAAGATAGCAGCGTACGCGCAGCCATGACAGCCAGTAACAGCCCAAGGATAACAGCCGCCGATGACACAGATACCCGTTCTACAAAAATCTTATTAACGGCTTCCGCGAGCAGCACGGCCTGGCATGTTATGGCTGCACCGAGTGCAAGCGAGAAGCCTGCTAATAGTGCACGACGTTTCCTTTGTGTAGACATATACTCTGAGATCAGACCGGTTCTCCTCTTCATGATAACTCCCCTCCTTTATTTTTTGCCTTTTACATACTCCGCATCAAACAGGAATAATCTGAAGACCAGAATGAGCGACGGGACCAGCAGACACAGACCGCCGATAAAGGCTGCCACCAGCGCAATCCCCATGGATTCGTTCGTGGCGCCGCTTTGAATGGTGATATAGGGGTCGAGGATATAAGGATACTGCCCTATCCCGTACGCAAAAAAGGCACAGAGAAACTGTAGCATGACAAAGATAAAGGCTAATCCGTAGAGGCGGCCGTAGTAGAGCAGCCATGTTGCAATCATGAAAAAGGCAACGGACGAGCCCAGCAGCCACCACAAATCCATCATGTTATGAAAATGACGCTCATTGTGCTGGGAAAGAAAAACAAATGCCGTAAATGCAGCAATGATCGTGGGTATGCTCCAAAACAGGGCGTAGGTCCGCATCAGCTTGAGCGCGGCCTGATCCTCCGCCTTCGAAGCGTAGTAGGCCAAGAACGAGCTGCTGATGAACAGCACCGACACGATGGCGAGGGCTACAATGCTCCATGACAACGGACTTGTCAAAAGCGTCCAATAGGCTAAGGTGACCGTTCCGCTATTCTCTATAATAAAACCGCCCTCAGACAGCGTCAGGGCCACCGATAAAGAAGCCGGAATCAGTAAACCTGTGGCCCCGTATAAAAACAGATAGATAATGTTCTGCTTCGAGCCATAGTTCTGAAAAGCATAGAAGGAGCCGCGTATAGCCAGCAGAATCACGGCAATGCTCCCGGGAACAAGCAGCGCAGAGCCATAATAGTAAGCCGTGTCGGGAAAAAATCCGATGATGCCCACAAAGAAGAAAACAAAGAATACATTAGTAATCTCCCAGACTGGCGACAGGTAGCGGGAGATCAGCCGGTTAATCAGGTGATCCTGTTTCGTCAAGCGGGCATATAAGGCAAAGAATCCGGCCCCGAAATCAATAGACGCGACAATTAAATAGCCGTACAAAAAAATCCAAAGCACTGAAATACCGGCCAGCTCATAGCTGATCATAGTTGCTCACCTTTTTCTATAGATGCTTGTGCCAGCTTGTTCAGCTCGGCCTCTGGAGGATTATTGTGGAACAGCCGTCTAAGTACGATGACACACATCGTCCCCATTACAACATACAGAAGGAGGAAGAGGAAAAAGAGAATCCTCACATTCGGCGATGTTGTGGCTGCTTCCTCTACACGCATATATCCACGGACAATCCAAGGCTGCCTGCCAAGCTCTGCATAGAACCAGCCGAATTCAATGCCCAGGAAGGCCAGAAATGTGCTAAAGACAATGGATCTGAGCAGCCACTTGTTAAGCTCATTTCGTCTCTTCCAGAACAGGAAGAGGAAATACAGCAGTCCAATCCCCAAGATAACCATTCCGCTCAGGACCATAAAATCAAACAAATAGTGGACAATAAGCGGCGGGCGTTCGTCAAGCGGGAACTCTTCAAGACCCGTGACCTCAGCGTTAAAGTCTCCAAACGCCAGGAAGCTTAGCGCTTTCGGAAGGTGAATCGCCCCCAGAATCTCGTTCTCTGCATTAAGCCAGCCTAGCAGAACCAAGTCTGCGCTGCGTTCGGTTTCGAAGTGCCATTCCGCTGCCGCCAGCTTCTCCGGCTGATGCTCCGCCAGAAACTTGGCTGACATGTCTCCGGCCAGGCTTGTCAGCAGACTGAACGCCACAACAACGGTCATCATCAGCTTCAAGGCCTTCTTGGAGTAGGCTGAGACTCCCCTTCTCAGGATAGTGTAAGCCGCAATTCCCGCAAGCAAAGCAGCGCCCGTCAAGTAGGCAGAGGTTAAGACATGAAATACCTTTGAAGGTGTTGCCGTATTAAGCATTACCTCCAGCGGATTCACTGCCGTGAATTGTCCGGCTTCCATTACAAAGCCTCCAGGCTGATTCATGAATCCGTTCACTGTTGTGATGAATACTGCGGACATGCCTGCCCCGGCGACAATGGGAATCGTCAGCAGTAAGTGAATATACGGGTTGCGAAACCGCCCCCAGGTGTACAAATAAATCCCCAGGAAAATGGCTTCAAAAAAGAAGGCGAAAACCTCCATAAATAAGGGAAGGGCGATTACGTTCCCGCCGATCTGCATGAACTTCGGCCAGACCAGCGCAAGCTGCAAGGCAATCGCCGTTCCGGTCACTACGCCAACAGCTACTGAAATAATAAATCCGCGTGACCATCTTTTGGCCATCAGAGTGTAATGCTGGTCTTTCTTGCGTATCCCGACGAATTCCGCAATGGCTATCATCAATGGGACACCGACACCAATCGTAGAAAAAATGGTGTGAAATGCTAACGTCATTCCTGTTAACCATTTACTCCACATCACTGTATCAATCATCACGAATACATCCCCCCTCAATCTTGCGAATGAAGCCCAGCAAATTTTAGAAGCGCTTTGCTATTCCTTCCACTTTGCTGTGCTTTAATTCACAAGTATAATGAGTTTAGGGAAACTCTGTATGGCCCAAACGAGGGGGGCAATGTGTCTAACTTTCTTCGATAGTGCGTCTTTTTTGTGAAAACACGCTATTTTATGAATGAATTGTGACATATGTCGCTTCGTAATAGACAAGGGAGTGATATCCGCGATGACTTTACACATTAACAAGATTCATGATTTATTTGATCAATTTACGGGAGTAGTAGAGGGACATGTTCAGCAAAGAAATTATGAACAACGGCTTATTATTCCTTCTCATATAGGCAAGGGAAGTGTGACAAGAACCCAAATCCGTCCTGGCATGGAGATCATGCTAACGGATATTACATTCGAACAGGATATGAAACTTCAGATTCAGGAATCTTGTCAGCTATTTGAATTGAGTTATTGTGTGAATGGGGATATCCATTGCGAATGGAACGGTAAGGACAGCCATACTGGTACACAAACAGGCAGTGTTCTCTTTCTGGAGGATGTTCAGGTTTATGAGGAGAAAAAGGCAGGTATCCAAAATCAGCTTGTGGAAATCAGGTTCACCCCTGATGAACTACTGCGCTACGCTGAGGACTCATCAGAAAAACGAAAAATGGAAACATGGCTTAAACATCATCGTGGGAATATTGATCAATTTCCGAACACACCGACCCTCCAAAGATGTGTCTTCGACATGTTCCATTGTACTCATCTTGGCACATTGAAACGATTATATCTGGAGAGTAAGGCGCTTGAATTTATAACGTTATTCGGAGAGTCGGATGCATACGGTTCTGTTGGTGGAAATATGATCATTCGTCGAGATGATATTTCCAAGCTGAAGCAGGCACATGAGTTAGTAAAAATACATTTCGAACAACCGCTGTCGATCAGAGAGTTGTCCCAACGAGTTGGAATGAATGAATTCAAGTTGAAAAAGGGCTTCCGCGAATTATTCGACATGACCATCTTCGAGCTTGTACGTCAACAAAGAATGGAGAAAGCCATGTGGTATATGGAAGTAGCTCATCTGAACGTAGGTGAAACAGCTGTTTCAGTCGGCTATAGCAATGCCAGCAATTTCACGACTGCTTTTCGCAAGCATTACGGCTGCAATCCCAGCGATTATGTGAAACGGATCAGCCAACTAAACTTGGAACAAAACAAACGATTTGATTTATAAATTTTTGGGGCTGCGCATCAAAATAAGGCAAACAAAAGTCACCAGAGCCATTCCTCCACAGGCAGTTAAAGAAGCGGAAAATGCCCTTACATAGTCGGACAGGACTGCATTATTCAAGGACTGCCGTAACGTAACTGAAAACAAAATGCTAATCAGCGCCACACCTAACGAATTAGCCAAATACATTACGGTATTAAACAAGCCTGAGCCTGTCCCTGCATCCTTCGCCGGTAAGGTGCCCAGCACGACTCGGGTGAGCGGCGTTGTGACCAGCCCCAGTCCTAAGCCATACACCAGCAGCAGTGCAATGTAGGTTAGATTGAGCAAATGTATCGCATCAATATGCAACAGCAATATAAATAAAAAACAGCAGCCTGCCGTTACCAATGCCCCGATTTTCAGCACAACCATCCCCCACCTGTCAACCACTCGAGATGAGATCAGAGAAGTCAGGAAAAAACCGCAGCCAAGAGGCAGAAAAGCGCGGCTCGTCTCTTGGACATCGAAATGCAAGCCGAACTGCAAATAGTACGTCAGGATGAAAAAGAAAGAAAACATGCTGAGATAGATGAACACAACAGATAGAATTCCTGCGCCGAACAGACGTTGTTTAAAAATCGTCAGATCTACCAGCGGTGCATCACCGCGATTTTGCTTGCGCAATTCAACTGCGATGAATGTAAATAGCAACAGTATCGCAAGAACCATACACCCCCATATCCAATTCGGCCATCCCTGTTTTTGGCCTTCGGATAACGGATACACAAGCAGAAACAGCCCACCCATAATGAGGACCGTACCGAACCAGTCGTTTTTCTGTGCCCGGTCTCTTCGCGATTCCGATAGAAACGGCAAGCACAGAAGTACAACAATACCGAATGGAACATTGATCAAAAATACGGATCTCCAACCTAAGTCAAACACGTTCCAATGGACCAGAATCCCTCCCAACGTGAGGCCGAAGGCGAACCCGAACCCGAGCAATGCGCCGTAAATCCCGAAGACAAGCCCTTTTTCCCGCGGCAGAAAATTAACTTGCATCATGGATAACACTTGAGGTTGAATAAGCGCCGCGGCAAGGCCTTGGAAGATTCGAATAACAATCAGGAGAGTCGGACTCGTAGTCATACCTCCCAGCATAGCCATGAGTGTAAACCCGCTCACGCCAATTCGCAGCAAGCGTTTCCTCCCGTAGATGTCGCCAAGTTTTCCGCTAACAATGAGCGTTATGGCCAAACTAAGTGAAAAACAGGTCACAATAAGCTGCGCATCGGAAAAACTGGCGTTCAGATTACTTTGTATGAACGGAAGCGCGACCTGGATCATATAGGTGTTCAACGAAATAAGTAATATGGGGAGAAGAATAACCGCCAACGTATACCATCGGCGCGGACTAACCCCCTGCTCCAGTTCTTCGCCTTCGATTGTCTTATGTTTGAGCATTCTTACCTCTTCCTCCTCGAATTTCGGATATCATTGATAACCATTATCAATGAAAATGCCTCTTTCTTCTACCTGTTGCGGGAGAATCTCCCCTCATTAAGGGAGCAAAAATAAAAGTCCTGATTTAGGTAATTCCTAATCAGGACTTTTTGAATATGAATTGAAACCTTTATCCATTTTATTTGAACTGGAACCAAGTTAAATTGGCAACTGTCGTTGAATCTGATTTCACAAAAGTAACATATACCGTATGAGTTCCTACCGCTGTCCCGGCATTAAGCGGGATATTCTTGACTGACCATGTCTGCCATCCGCCTGTGCTTTCGGCCGTCCAAGACCCCAGCATAGGGCCTGTAGGGCTATCCAAGTGGAATTCTATCCTTCCGCCGGAGTTAGCGGATGCAACCTTCATATCAATACTTGTTTTAGCTGTACTGCCAAAGTCTACATTTTTAAATGCTATATAGTCGCCATTACTGCCTCCACCCACATTCACCCCGCCGTCAGTGCTTGACTCATAGGACATAACACCTGAACTAAGGTTATAGCCTTCTGCTTCAAATTTCAATGTGTTGAATTTGGGCTCTGCAGCATAGCTGTTCGTATCTGTTATTTTCAAATCCGTCAAATTATTTATCGCAGCTCCACCGACGCGAACATTGTTTAATGTCACTCCGGAGACTGTAGATGTGTCATTCCAACCCTTCATGATTGAAACTTCACCCAAAGCGCGTAAATTGATATTATTATAAACCACATTTTTGATCGGACCGGTTTTTGCAGAAAGATCAAACCATCTGGAGTGAACACCGGATCTTGGCCAGAAGCCTTCTACATCTATATTGTCGAATACGATGTTCTGTGCTGCTGGAGTCCCATAGAGGTGACCGACTGCTAAAGCGCGCCAGCACCGGTATACATAAGAGTTTTTAACAACGATGCCATCCTGAAGCTGTTTCACTCCATCTCCAACCTTGAATGCTCCACATCTGCTCCAGGCCAAAGCATCATCCACCACTACATTTGACTGGCTTTCAGGACTTCCCGGCCAGTTTGCAGCTATATCCGTAGTGGCTACATCCCAGGTCTTAAAGGAGTAGGTGTCATCCTCCGATACTGCTACAGTGTGCTTAATGAGTACATTCTGGCTCTCTTGAATGTCTATGGCATCATTTTCATAATCAAGTTCATTGTTGTTGAAGTGCTTGGTATTCTGGAAGGTTACGTTATTAGATCTGGTAACGATTGTAGCCCAGCCCCCGCTGTCTCTTATGGTTATGCCGTCAACCGTGAAGTTGCTGCACTGCAAGGGTACAAGAATATTGTTCAGATAATTGTTTGTATTTCTCATATAATGGCCATTGCCGTCAATTGTTCCCCTGCCGTATATCTTAATATTGTTTGCATTGGTTTCGGTATAAATAAACCAGGTTCCATCCTTATTCAGAGAATTCTTATGGAAATGGGTAGTGTAATCGCTTGGATTTCCTGAACCCCTTATAACAGAACCACCCTCCAGATACACCGAAACATTGCTTTTTAGAACAAGGTTTCCGCTCTTGTACACTCCGGCTGGAACGTATACGATACCGCCACCTGCTGCGTTAGCCGCATTGATGGCGTTCTGTATTGCAGTTGTAGCCAAAGCGGCCCCGGTACTGTCGGCACCGTACCCGGTTTTAACATTGTATATCCCTGTACCGGATGAAGCCGGAACATTGGTTTCAAGAGCATCTGCCGCAATCACCAGATCCTTCAGGTTATTGATTTTAACGATAAGATAGGTTGGTGATGAAAGTGTAAAGGTAAGTGTATTCCCGCTCTTGGTTGCAGTGATTCCCAAAGCTTTGGGAGAAATATTATAGGTATTGATTGGCTCGCTTGCTGTTATTGTGATTGTAGTCGTACCTGAAAAAGAGAAATTACAATAATTATAGTTTACAAATACCGCCGAAGTGTCGATTACCGGTATATTCGTAGAGTCTGCTGTAACCGTGTATTGACTGGTCGTGGTATAGATCGACGGTAATGGATAGCTTACAATTGTACCCGCCGCGCTTGCTGTCGAAGGAAAGACAGGTAACAGATTGGCCATACAAAAAATTAATAATGCACTTAATAACTTTAACTTCCTTAACATAAATAAACACCTCTTTCATCTTTTTTTAGAGCACCTCGAAGTGTTCCAGATCATCGGTAACCTCAGTTCCCCCTTATATATCCATTTTGTATTCGCTTACAACCTGATTATAGACGGATTGGCGCATCCGGATAAGGCGGGTAAGCCCACATTAAGGGCAGATTTCTGCAGCAGCTTTATACAGAGACGGGAGGCCACCTCCGCCCTGCGGACATGCCTCCCCTGCGCATTCTTATTCCCTATTTCGAAGCGATTTAATCCGCTTAACAACATCCCGATACCTGCACCACTTAGCAACATCCCCAGGACGATTCCCTTCTTGTCCGGGAACTGACCCAGCATGAGGGACATGAGTGAAGTGATTAGTCGCATAAGCAACATTTTGACCTGCTTGATTAGTGACGATTGCCCCGGCAATGTTTGGGTATGAACGTTTGGCACTTGTTCCGTTAAGCGATTTGACCTGGATACTCGTCGCCCGAGATTTCGCCCAGGTTACACCAACCTCAAATCCGCCTCGTGCTTTTATTCCTGAGAAACTCCCAGTTGTCTAAGTTGAAGGCATTTGTTACCGACTCTGTCGATAGCCCCAGTCCTCTTACCAGTAGTGCCGCAAATTGCGCACGTGTAACTTGGCCTGCCGGTGCAAACGCCTGATCCGTCATTCCGTTAATGATCAAAATAATAGTCCTCACAAGTAATTATGGTTAATGATCTCGAGAATAGTTGATTCAAGCGTGGGATCAGATGGTATGTTGCATGAGCCGCTCTTTTTCTTAATTCCGCTGGGCTTCCTGTTTCTTTTCAGTGGTATTATCGCTTTGCTGTTTGTGGGTTTAGGTTCAGCCCTTAATAAGAAAAAAAAAATATCGTAAAATATAAATATGAGATAGACCCTATTAACTCAACTTCTGCTGGAGTACAACTGTCAGCTCTTCAGCCGTATCCCAAACGATCGGACGGATATTTTTCACCTGTACAAAAAGGTTATCGGCATCGCTGCTGTTCACAGTCCAAATCACTGGTATGTTCAAACCGAGCGCATATCCTGCAGTAAAATATACCTCAGGGGATTGACCCGTTAAATCAGCGATAATCAGTTTACTCTCCTCTATAAGCTCCAAGGAATACGGTTCACGGTTTTGCGATGTCGTATGCCTTAGCAAACGTGGTATATAACCAAACTGCTCGATTTTGGGAAGCAGTTTTTCCACCCACACCGTGTGCAAATCCTCCGCATCGGACATTAGAACGATACAGGGTTTTAATTTTTTGCCTCCTGCGATTGCCGCAGCTTCATTCCATCCCGCGTCCGTCAACTTAAAGGTCATGCCTTCCCTAATCATAGACTGATCGTTAATCAGCTTATCTATGATATATACCAGTTCTTGCAGATTAGGCGAATACGTCAGGTTATAGCTACTGGAGAGTGGTTGAATAACAACGGATTCCCCGGGGGCTTCAGAATGTCTGTATAAGTATTGCAGTAAAAGGTTTCCTTTATCTTCAATCGTCACTGGAATTTTCGGGGAATTTACAATGGATTCTAAATCGTCGGCCGATAGACTGAACTTCTCTCCACGATCTGTCAGCTCCCGTATATAAGCCGATACGACATGAAACATATCGCGTTTCTTTTGATGCGCGAGAGAATTTATAGGCTCATAGCTGTCTCTCAATAAGTTATAGAACCCGTCAGGAGAACAATTACAACCTAAATATCTATCGTAATCGCCTTCCGATGTAATGGATACCATCTCATCACAGAACAAGCAGTATTTCTTAATCATTACAACTCATCACCTCTTATTAATTGATATCCCCTTACCTTACCAAGAATATCTTAAAAAGTTGACAAGAAGATATTTCCTATAGTGCAAAATACAATTTTCCACACGCAGTATCAATCGCTTTACCGATGAGATACGGTCCAATCGACGAAAGAAGAGCATTCGACACAGTAAATACATATACAATGATTAACCCGAACCGTTGACGATTCAAATAAGTCCAGATGCGTTTAAGCGTGCTCACTTGATTTTTAGCACGTACGATTGGCGCACCGCTACCACGCCCATCCCACCAATTAGACCGACAAATGCTACTCCTAGCATGGTCAATCCCGTCGAATAAATATGTGATAAATCTTTCGTCATAATCCCATAATCCATAATGCTCGCCATTAGTGTAGTCTGAAGCAAATCCATAAACACTTCGAGCATCATCATAAGTAGTGCTACACAGACCACACCCAATATGGTCTTAAGTAACTCTTAAGTTTCCACATTTAATTTTCACGTAAACGCCATTCCAGCCGACACATTATCTACCTCCAATAAACTAATCAAATATTGACAAGGTACAAAGAATAGAACTATAATCTATACAATTCATATAAATATACTATGAATTGAATGATATTCGAAGTATCTACTCTTAATTGGGTTGTCCAGAAGAAGGAGTGTAAACACATGCCAAATGTTCAAACTTTCAAAGCAACTGCTCATTTACAAGATGGGGTTAAGGTTATTACAAAAGCAAGACAATTCGAGCTTGTCATCGACGAACCTCAAAGTCTTGGGGGTACAAATACTGGAATGAATCCTGTTGAAGCTTTGCTTGCTTCTTTAGGGGCCTGCCAATCTATTGTTGCCCGAGTTTATGCCTCAAAATTCGAGGTGGAACTTGAAGATTTCAAAGTTGACGTAGAAGGCGATCTGGATCTCGACGGATTTTTTAACCGTTCCGAAGTCCGTCCTGGTTATTCCGATATTCGATATACATTCTACATAAAGACCTCATCGCCTGCCGAGAAGGTTGAAGCATTCGTGCAATTTTTAGAAAGTAAATGCCCTGTAGGTGACACGATTGCTGCCCCGGTGAATCTTAAGCTGAATCGTATTATTATTGAGAATTAAACTTTTGTATATCTATAGTATCTAGGGCTGTAAAGTTGCATAAAGCAACTTTACAGTCCTTTTTCATTTCCCATTCTCCTCCATCATATAATATAGAGATAAAGAATATGGAAACTTATCTACCTCGGTTGAAGCCTACTACTCCCTTCTATACTCTGGATACAGTAAGGTGACAGATGAGCCGATGTTGCGCGCTAAAGATTATATTCAATCCAAAGGAGGGATTTGAAAAGTTACTAGCACCTTAACTAGAGTCATTCTCGCAGCTACAGGACAAAGCAAGTGGCCTTTATCGATCTCTTCGATTCCTCTAGAAGTTTTGCTATTTCCAGCTTATTTTCCTATTAACTATTTTGAGTTCTCTGGCTACTCAAGAGTGCATCTCACACCAATGCTTATAATGGCCGATCGACGTTTTTCGATCTCAACGGCTAATGCTCCTAATCTGTCTGATCTCTTAGAGACGCGAATTGAATCCGATGGGACCCTGTACCAGTTATGCAACCAGTACAATTCTTATGATGTTTGCATTGCTGGCTTTAGACTATGATCAGCAGCATCCTCTGATTGTGGAACGATGTCATCAGCCAGCGCTATGCCGATCACTTACATTCTTTTATCGCCTGCAGCGAATGCGGCATATACCATAATCATTCATCAGCTTCATTGCTCGATTTACTTTTTGGAGCGTGAAACCGAATATTCTTATTTAAGAAACAGGCGTGATCGTTGGCGGTTTCGGTGCCCTTTCCCAAGCATGGGTTACCTGCAATGTTGCTGCGTAGGTGATCAACGAAACGAATAGCGCTCCGGACAGTTCAATGATCTGTCCCAGGTCCATTCGTTCCAGAATTCCGTGAGCCGTCATCCCACAAATCGTCATGACAATTCCTCCCGCGCCCACCTTGAATACAATGCGAAAGTCAAAATATAATCCGATCGTTCCTGCCACAGATAAAAAATTCAGCAGTGTCAGCAGCAAGAGCCCCAGTCCAAACCCCATAGCAACTCCTTCGATTCCAATATTTGAACCGAGAACAAAGATCGCAATGACTTCAAAAATATTCGTAAGAATATGGTTCCACATGACGGTTGATGCTTTCCCCAAACCAAGCAGAATCGCTTGCAGTGGTGCTCCAAAATAATAAAGAAAAAATAAGGGGGTAATCAACCTTAGCAGCTCACCCGCTTCTGCCGAATGATAGATCAATGTCGTTAATGGTACAGCCCATATGTACAGGATGATTGTACATGGGAGACCTACAATGAGCGCGGATCGCATAGCCATATCCATCCGACTATGCATAAGCTTACTATTGTTGGTCACACTTGCTTCGCTGATCGCCGGTATTAATGCAGTTGACAACGATTGTGTGAAAAAGCTGGGGAGAAACAACATTGGGAGAGCATATCCCGCCAGAAGTCCGAATTGTTTAGTCGCCATCTCCACACCTACACCAAACAGTACTAGACTTTTCGTTATAAGCAGTGGGAGAAACGCATGATAGATAGAATGAATAAACCCGCTGCCAGTCATCGGTAAGCCGATGCGCAGCAGATCTCTCAACGTACTGTCACCTTTGGGCGAAATACTTGATGTAGGCGGTGGGGAGGTTTTGATCTTCCCTCGATTTGACCATTTGAAGACAGCAAACAAATAGAGCAATCCAAAACCTTCGCCGATAACGGATGCCGCCATAGCACCCGCAGCTGCATAGGCAATGCCATAGGGCAGCAAAACGTTGACAACACCGATAATGACAATGATTTGCGCCAAATTCTCAATAATATCGGAAAAGGCCAGCGGGTTCATGTTCTGTTTCCCACGAAAATAACCTTTCAATACAGCTGACATCGCAATAATTGGAATGATTGGTGTAATCGCGACCATAGCATAATACGCCCGCTGATCGGCTAAAAAAACCGATGCGATCCATTTGGAGCCAAATAGAGCCACTAAAGTTAGAATAATACTCAATGTACCCGTAATGCTTAAGGATACTTTGAGAATTCGCTTTACCCGCGCTTCATCCTGCTTAACCTCGGCTTCTGAGACAAGCTTCGAAATCGCAACAGGAAGCCCCAGTTCTGTCAGTGTAATAAATAAGGGAAGTAGGGGATGAGCAATCATAAGCAGACCTACCCCCTCGGCTCCCAAAAAACGTGCCAACAAAACTCCGTTCAAAAATCCGAGCCCTTTTGTAAAAAATGACGATACGGTTAAAATGAACGTGCCACGAATAAAGCTTTGTTTACGCATCCCCATTTCTAAGCATCTCCACCTATGGTTTGTCCTGGTTTTACTTCCTAACTTATTCGAACAAACTCAAGCACATGCAGAGAAGTAGTTATAAAGTATTAAATCTGCAAAAAGCCCGATACACCATAGGATCACTTCCCCATTATTTTTACTTAGAACAGTTGAGTATTTGAGAGCGTTTTTCGATTATTAGCGTATTGAATAACTTCTTCAACCCCATTAAGATTAATGAGTAGATTCTTAAGGAGTTCCACCTCTTTTGTACTATATACCGAAACTACGAAGATCGTTTAAATTTTTCATTAAAGAAATCTTTATATAAAATTCGGCTACATAATCACCAATTTGTTTTTCATTTTAATTTTATAAATATTATATTTAGGCACTCTATACCATCCTCATCTTTTTAAGTTACATTAAATTAAATAGGCACAAACAAAAAAGAACACAGCAACATAATGAAGCATGCTGCGGTGTTCTAGTTGTGCTTTTAATGTATTTTAATTCAATTAAGTGTATAAAATTATTTTCTCACTTGAAATGAAACAATTCTCATTTAAAATGAAACGTCACAACATGTGATATTGCAAAATAAGTGAGAAAATCGAGCTCAAAAAGCTTGTTATTCAACAATCCATATTTCAGATAAAGTGATAAAAGCATGAAAAATACTTTAACCAACTAAAATATTTTTCACATATAATGATAAAAAGAGCATTATAGGATTATGCATATCTTTTGCATAATATTCAGAGAATTCATGTCTATTTATTTTCATGCATTACATTGCATTATAATTCAAAGATTAGTAACTCCTGATCGCGTATTTAGAGAACTTAATGCTTTGGTGGTTCTGCTTTTAAAGTAACAATTTCATATAAAAGATGTTTGAACAGAGAAGTATCGACAGAATTAAAATTCATTTAAACAGTAAGTGAACCATCCCCATGCATGAAATAGTTCCCGAGCAAATTCGTGAAAATCCGCTCTGCTGCATTCTGCTCCGCCATAACCAGAACAGGCCGCTCCGTTAGCCGCAGCTCAGGCTCCTCCTTCGGGTGAAATCCTCAATGAAGGGTGAACAGGTTCCGCTTCAGGACCTCCACCACATCAACCAGCCGCAGCTCCAATTCATATTCGGGATTCTGCAGCCTGGTATACAGGAACAGCCCGTCCACCAGCTTGATGATCTGCTGTAATCCTCGACTGGGCCAGCCGCACGTACCGTCCCTTTTCCTACCCCACCTCCGTCCGCAGAACCAATTGCTTCCTGATTCTTGCGGCTGAACTGTTCCCCCATCCCGGTCTGGCGGCTTAACAGGTTGTTGCATTCACGGACCAGCCTGCCGATCTCCTTCGGCTTCAGTTGGGTGACTATACGGTTACGGGATTCATGCTCCATGATAAAAGAGAACTGGCTGCTGATCTGCTGGACTTATCTCCGGTAGTTCAGCAGGTAGAAAGTCTGACCAATCAGCAGCAGGAGTCCTTCCAGGATAAAAAGGATACGATCACTTCCTTTCATATGACCTTATTATATACGAATTCAACATAGGGATTCAGCGGTATTGCTGCAGCTTATGCATTCAAATCAGGACCACCCGTCCAACGGGTGGTTTGCTCTTGGGGTATAACCCCTTGTTGCCAAACTGCGCCTAAAGACACTAGCCTGACAGCAATTCTGTTCAAGCTATTTCTTTTGGTTTCTTTTATCGCTAAATGGATTTTCGTATTCTTTTACACTCAGTTAATCTATCGCTTGATCATGTGCCTCTTGTTCACGGATGTATTTCGCTACTGTAGCCTCATTTAGACCCACCGTACTTACATAGTATCCTTCTTCCCAAAATTTCCGATTTCCGTATTTATACTTGAGCTGAGCATGCTTTTCGAATATCATGAGCGAACTTTTCCCTTTTAAATATCCCATGAATGTTGAGACCGCAATTTTCGGCGGGATCGCCACCAGCATGTGAACATGATCGGGCATCATGTGCCCCTCTAGAATTTCAACTCCCTTGTACTTACATAGTCGTCTAAAAATTTCGATCAGATCTTTCCTCACTTGATTATAAATTTCTTTCCGTCTATACTTCGGGGTGAACACGATATGGTATTTGCACATCCACTTTGTGTGAGCTAGGCTATAGCTCTTGTTTGCCATCTTTGACCATTCCTTTCGTTTTGAGCCTGAACATCTCAATTCTATCGGAATGGTCTTAGTGGTCAAACCCTCGTTCCCTCCACCCGCATAGCGGGTGGTTTTTTGTTTCGCGCGTTTCACGCACTCAACTGGCTAAAGCCATAAGAAAAAGAGCCCTTCTATGAAAAGAACTCTAATTTAAATACACTTGTCTATAATTTTGACCCAAACAACTACTTTATTAAATTGATCTATCCATAACAACTAACAACCTTTCCGATAATTCTTTATCTTCCTTGTAAATAATTTGTATTGTGCTTTGCATAGTAGTGATTATTGATTCTTTTTTAGTAAGTTGATACTTAAGTGCCAAATTACTATTTATTTGTGCTAAATTAGATAACTTTAAATATGATTCAAAGCAGTCAGCAATATTACCAATAAATTTATTTTCTTCCATATACCTCAATCTTTCGCACATTAATTTATACCTAATATATAATAAATAGAATGGCCTTACGTCAATCCGGTTTTTACCTTGGCTTTGTACGTACTGTAGATGATCTAAGATGATGTTAAATACATTTAAACCAAATGTTCTAAATGGATGAGGAGGTTCTTGTTGCCTGTATTTCTCTGATGAATTAGTGCAATTAACATATTCAAGGATTTGATTTCTAACGTTAATGATATCAAAAGCATAGCTCGAATCAGGTTTATATTTCCATAACTCAATGTGCTGGAGATGGTCAAATGTTTTCTCATATGTACTGTTTATCGCTTCTTCGATTTCCTTAAAGGAAGCGGTAAAAGATGAGTATTTCCCCTGAATAAAATCAGATATGAAAAATATTCCCTGCCCATGATCATAACCATATAAAAATATTTCATGATATTTGGTAAGTGTTTCTGAATATCTGGAAATTTTCGAGATATCGGCTACCAAATAGATATAATTCTCAGCTCTGATGCACTCAACAATAAAATCAACGAAATTAGAAAACCTTTTAACTATTTGTCTACTTATGCTGTTTCGCTCTACAAAGGGACAACTGGTAGTATGGGTTAGACCATTATTCAAATAAAAATCAGCAAACGTTATCTCTGGTCTTACATCCATATATATTTGTATATAATTACTATAAATCCATGGGGACCAATCTGGATGATTAAGAATAATTGATTGTAAATTAGCATGCCAATTATAGACTGAAAAATATGGTTGAACTGTCGGTAAAACAATGCTTTCAGCCATTTGTATATTCTCCTTTATTTTGTTGATTATAAATTATCAACGCTCAAAATCCCTATAGTTAGAATATCATAACTTGTATTTTTCCGTTTTCAATAGATGCATAATTCTCCTTCTTTATCTATATAGTTCGAACTAAACAAACAACTGACTAGAACCTGACACAGAGTTGGTCGATGATGGTCAAAGGCACTAGTACTATTAGTCGAGAAAGTGGAGTGCCTCCATGTAACAAAAACTCAACTTTACCGACTGTATTTTTTAAATTTGATTTAAAAACCATCGCCTATCGTGTCCCATCTCTTCTGGCTTTTTTATACGAAAGCTTATATCGAAACTATCATTAATGACTTTCGAGATGGCAACAAGTATCGGTTTCAACTTATCTACATCATATAATTTTTTTTCCTCTGAAAAGATAATAAATTCAAAGCCCCTCGTGCTTTTTTGAATAAGGTTAATTTTCCGAATATCTGAATATTCAGGCCCAGAAATTCCACGAAATAGATTCGTAAACGACGAAGGGGATGTCAATCCGCGCTCCGTTGTGATCCAATCGTAGTTTTTATAATTCGGGAATTTTATAACTGGTGAATTTCTCTTACAATTACAATAGCTTGATGGATATAATACACCTGTAATACCAAGTTTGTATCGAATAAGTGGCATGCTATAATTATTTAAACCAGTCATGATTACTTCTCCACTTGCGCCATAAGGAAGCGTTCGACCGCTGCTGTCGACGATATTAACCATCACTTGTTCATCTGCAATATGAATCGACTTTTCTTTACAGGAATAACCGATAACCCATTGTTCATGATTTCCAAACACATTGGTCACTGGACAATTAAATACTCCCTCAATTGCTTGCCTTTGCTTATAATTCATTATTTCAGATCTGGTTTCAATTAGTTCAAGATTTTTAGTTTCCAACTTGGATTCAGAGCAAATTTTAGCCAGTCTTGCTATAATGCTTGGAGGACCAATTAATATCTGGGATTTATGCTTTACAATTGCTTTCATTTGCATTTCCAATGCTTCATCATTAATCTCTCTAAGCGAAAATTCTAACAAGTCCGATCTTACATTATATTTAACAATCTCTTTTATACTTGCAGAAAATACGGCTATCTTCAGTCTTTGTGGTAATCCCTGCAGATGCTTTCTCCGTTCGAGTGTGAGCTGCATGGCGAGTCTTGTGCTTTCCAAATTTGACCTTACGATCTTTAATGGCAATCCTAAAACTCCCATCAAGATTTCATTCTCATCACCTTGTTTAGGCTCCAAAGATAGATTATATTCATTCTTGTGTGCAGTATAAGTGTCTAATAGTGGGATACTTGAAAAGTGTTCATAGCTTATTCGTGGCGAAATACGATTAAATATTTTATTGTAGTAAGATATATTGGTTTGAGAATACTCCAATAACTTGTTTACTTTCGCAATCGAAATGGGACTATCCATACAACCACTCTTTCTTGTATTCTTCTGTTTTTTAAACATTTACTTAATAAATCATATAATATTCCATTTAAACCAGTGCAATTGCTCAACGAAGAATGAAAAGCATGCTTATTATCAAGTTTCAGTTACCGATAAGCTTCATATCCTCACTTATTAGCAAATTAAGCATTAACCTCATTTTATTTATATGAAAAAATTGCTCTCTTTCATATAAATCAGATAAGAGTATTACCCTAACTCCGATATCATGATACCTTTTAATATATTCACTTACCTTTTCGTAACTTCCAACCAAATACGGATTGTTGTTAATTCCGCTTCGATATGCCCCCATCCAGAATACTCCATCTGTAACTTCATCTGATTTTGCTAAGTTAGACATTTGTTTGTTGTTTTCGTTCATTTGCAATCGATTTAATACAAGCGCTTTTAACACGCCCACTCTAGAAGAAGGAAACCTTACTTTTGCAACCTCCCAAGCTTCTTCGTCAGTAGTTCTAGCGATAATTCCAATTCGAATACCCACTCTAAGGGAATTATCCCTTAGATGCTTACAGTATTGGTCATAAAATGTATTAACAGGAGTTGGCCTAGCAAGAGCAACATCAGCAAGACGATTTGCTACAAGTATACTAGCCTCAGAAGCACCTGGCACAAAGATCCCAGGAAACGCATTTACGGGCAATCTTGGTTCCATTCGAAAATTATCGTAAGAATAGTACTTCCCCTTATAAGTAATACGTTCCTTTGTCAAAAGATCTTTCAATACATCAATGTACTCTTGAAGTCTCTCATAACGATCACCGTGATCCAGAACGTCTACGATTTCGCGTAGTTCGTTTAAATTATTCCCTGTTATAAAATTCAAATTCACCTTTCTGCCATACAAATTATGTAGACTTACTATAGCCTTCGCGATTGTATGTGGTGGAAATGCATTAGGTTGAATAGCGATTAACGGGATGTTATTTTGGGTATTCTGAATAACTGCAGATGCTATGATCAATGGATCAAGCGTGAAATGGTTATAGTAAATCAGGGATCCCGTAAAGTTGAATTCATCGGAAAGTTGGGCGATCGTACTAACGAAATCGTAATACCCCTCAAATTCAGAAGGAACAGAATGTGATGGACTTGGGACTTGTGAATAAAATTGGACTTCCATATAGTGTATCCCCTTATATGTAATAGATATGGAAATATAAAAAATTAGTTTACATGTGAATAAAATGTCTTCATTTTACCGGAGGGTAGAGGAGCTATTGCATCAACATAATGGATATTTACATTAACAGGCTTACCCAGCCCTGACTGAATAATTTCTTTCAACAACGTGCTCACATGCTCTGTATAAGAGTTATTTCTGACAACGAAAAAATCAAATTGATCCTCTGATAATTGTTCAACGCGGAATGATTCTATACAGTTATGGCCACTTTCAATTACATCATTTACTACGCGTTTAAAAAAAATATCCCCTAAAACCTCCCTACTACCTCTTATAATATCCCCAGTTCTCCCACCATGTAATTCAATTACCTGTGAGCTTTTACCACAATCGCAATTCTTAACAGTTAATTTTCCTAGATCATGAGTGTTATATTTAATAAATGGCATTGCTTTATTATACAAGCTCGTGATGATAAGCTCATTTACTGATCTTTTATCTACTTCAAAACTTGGTCCTAACTCGACAAAAATATCTTCTAGCACGTGAATGTTCCCAAAATTACACTCATAACCAATACACCAACTTTCCCGAAGTCCATACTGATTGGTTGTTTTACAACTAAAAATTTTTTCGAGATACATCCTAATCTTGGGATCTGCATATTCTCCAGCCAATTCGATAAATTTAATACTTTTATTTTTGTATTCTAAAACCCCTTTTTCTACTAGCTTGGCATATTCCTCAAGGACAGATATTGGACCGGAAATCCATCGCGGAGAGAGCATCTGTAAATTATTGAAACAGTTCTTCATATTCTCTATTTCAAAATCACAAAAGTCGCCAATTTCATTATATGTTTTAGCTCCAACAATCGGAATGAAATTATCAATATTCACATTTACATCCCAGCGCTTTCTTTCCTTCCATAGGGCAACAGACGCTATAACACGTTCTTTCTCGGTTTTTATACACTTTAGTGGTGTTCCTGTAGAACCACTTGTAAGCTCTTGCAATAAACCAGTTTGATTCTGAGAGATATAATCACTATAATTCTTATTGATATCCTTTTTCGTTATAATCGGTAATTTATCAAATTCATCTACACTTGAACCTTCTTGACTGACTTTTATACCAAAATTATTAAACATATTGTGATAATATTTATTATTATCATTCAAAAAAACTAATAATTCTTTTAGCTTTTTCTCTTTTTTCTTATCAATCAACACGATAGTCAAATTAACACCATCCCGTTCTATTTTTTTATACTAAAATCAAATCATAATTATTTTGTCAAGACCGCGCGTGGTATAAAAGAAGATACGGTTTCGCTAATGTATTTAAGTTCCGGTTCTGTTAGGCCAGGGTACATGGGTATGGATAAGACTTTTTTTGACACCATGCCTGAAATTGGGCAATGACTGACAGTTTCATTCATTGCCGACAAGTAATCTTGGACACTATCTTGTAAGTTTATTGACAACGGATAATAGATGGATGTACCAATCTGTTTTAAACTCAAGTATTCTATCAGTTCATCCCTATATTCTGTCATTATTGTAAAGGCATTATATACATGTTCGATGTTCTCTCTATTAAACGGTAATTGAATAAATTCGTTTGAGATATGTTTTTTGTAGAATTCGGCATTTGACCTTCTTTTCAAGTTCATACTATTAAGCTTCTTAAGCTGTTCAAGTCCAATAGCCGCTGCCATCTCCGTCATTCGGTAATTGTAACCGGTAACCTCATGCATATATTTCTTTTTAGAACCATGATTAATTAGGAGTTTACATTTTTCAAAAAGTTCCCTACTATGAGTAACGATCATCCCGCCTTCTCCAGTTGTCATATTCTTCGTAGGGTAGAAACTGAAAACACTTACATGTCCGAAGCTCCCTACCGTTTTCTCCTGAAAAGTAGCACCGTGAGCCTGACAGCAATCTTCAATTAAAATGAGCTCTTTTGATACTACAAGATCCATTATTTCATCCATTTGACAAGGCTGACCAAATAGATGTACTATAAGCAAGTATTTCACATTTGGGTACTCGATTAATTTTTCGCGTAGTTTCTCTGGAGAAATGTTAAATGTTTTATCATCAATATCAATAAAAACAGGAATTGCTCCACAATAAATAATAGCATTAGTTGTTGCGATAAAAGAAAAGGGCGTTGTCAAAACAATATCACCTGTTTTCACTCCCGCCGCTTTAAGAGCGACATGCAGTCCGGCTGTCCCATTGCTTGTTGCCGCCGAATATTTGTAATCAAAATGATCTGCAAATGCTTCCTCAAAAGCATAAACATTATCCCCCTGCGCTAACTGTCCGTTACTAATAACTTTTGTTACTTGCTGAATTTCACGCTCATCAATCGAAGGCTTTGATATTGGAATCAAGCAACTTCCCCCTTACATTTTTTTGGAATAGTTTTAGTACTCTTAAATCATTAATATCAAATTCCCCCATGCTAAATATTTCTGAGATAGAAACAAATTTTAAGTCTTTAGTCTCTGGACTATCCAATCGAATATTACCATAATAGGTATCTGCATAATAAATTGCTGTTACAAAAAAAACCTGATCTCCGTTCGGATATTGATAGAAGAAATCTTTACCTGAATAAACATTAATCAATTGAAGTTCACCAAGCTTCAATCCAGTTTCTTCGTAGAACTCTCTTCGAGAACATTCTTCTAGAGACTCCCCTAATTCCATGAAACCTCCTGGTAACCCCCACATATTATTATCTATTCTGTGTTGAATTAGTATTTCACCATTGGTATTATTTAATATCACAGCAGCTCCTGGTAACAATAATGCTTGACTGCCAACGTACTCTCTCAAATATTTTATATAATCAGCCATTTCTTCCTCCAAAACGACACCGTAAGTATCACATATTATTCAACGCTCTACTGCTATGTTTAATGTGGATTTTTTGGAGTTCTTTTTTTCCTAAATTGCCACAACCTAATTATGTTTCATTAAGGAATATTGTTATAGTATTTAAAGAGTATTTTCCGTACACTCATATGCTTACCCGCAGCTACAAGTATATCGGCAGGCGGTGTGAATGACGGATGGAGATCGTTAGTGAACTTCTCATAAAACGAATACATATCGTTCTCAATTACGTCGTGCCAACCTGCTTGGATGCGCCAATCTGTTTCATAACCGGTAGCAAGTGTGTGTTCTACCGTCTCTTTAATAATTTCTTCACGAGTATATGGTTGAATCGGAGCTCGTACCGGATTAAACATTTTAAGGTCTGGATCAGCCTCTTCACCACAAATTAACTTAGTCATTTCTCGAGCCAAATACGGAGATAACGTTAATCCATCACGGTAAGTCCCTGTCATAATCCAGAGACCACTAAGACCGGTTTCACCGAGGAGGGGATACCCATCAAGAGAAACTGGTCGATTACCTATTTGAATACGATTCAACTGTCCGTTATACAAATCACGTCGAATTTGCCGATACCCAGTCTCAAGTAGAGATGCAACATTACCTATCTTAGGATATTCTACTACTTTAGGAGCGATCGCATTCGTAGCACCAATATAAACCTCACCCTTCTGTCGCGGGAGTACATGTAGACCACATGCAAATGCTCGATTAGGTGTTCGAATCACACTGTTAGGCGTAGATCCGTCGGCAGTACTTATTAAAGCAGAAATACCACGCCCACTAACTAATCTTGGTATATGCGCTGCAATTTCGGGTACGCTGTTAAGCAACTCTTGAGATTTAACTCCAGCAGCTAGTACGATTTTATTACTTACTAAGCGTTCGCCTGAATTCAGTACTAATGCATCAACTTGACCTGCATTACTTTCTAATCGTACGCCGGATTCAGTAATCAATTTACCACCAAGCGATAAAAAGGATTTCTCTAATCTTTGTAAAAGATTAATTGAATTAACTGCATGTTCATTTGGAATATAAATTGATCTTCCTGGCCTCGATAAGGGATAAGGATCAAGCCATTCGACATCCCTGGGATCAATATCTTCAAAAGGTTCTCTGTAATGTTTTAATGAGTCACGGATTGCTTCAAAATTGATATCATCAACTTTGGAGTAACCAATTGCATTTAATATGACAACGGTACCATTGGCAACACGAATGTTAGTATTACCTTGATTATCTTCCATTTCATCTAACCAATTATCCCACAGACTTAAAGCACGTACTGCAAAATCATGCTTCATACGACCATACTCATTTTTAAGTAGTGAGGATGTTACTTCGCCGAAACACCCCAGCATTGCACCTGCGGCTGTCGAAGCTGCCCACGGCCGAGCAGATTCGCCCACTAACGCAACTCGCATTTTTTTTCTTGCAAGCGTAAGTGCCAAAGAAAGTCCTAAAATACCATTCCCAACCACAACAACATCAAATATATGTTTATTATCCATGGTGTCCCTGTCGCCTCTTTTCATCCAAAGTTAATTTCCTAATTTAAACATTAAAATTACAAAAACCTTTCACTAATATTCTCCGCTTCATTATCAGTACATAGTTTTATATTGGTCCCAATGGAACGAAATGAAGATATAACGTCTTCAACTCCACGTTCGAGATGTTCGACACCCGTTATTCTAGTAATTCCATCCGCCATTAGACCTGCAAATATCATACATAATCCTGCTCGTATATCAGTTGTATGGACCAAAGTCCCTTTTAGTTGTTTCTTTCCATTAATAAGAGCGCTAGATCCGCTTATTTCGATGCCAGCACCCATTTTATTAAGTTCAGGTACATGGCCAAATCTATATGGGTATACATTATCAGTTATGACGCTTCTTCCGTTTGCCATAAGCAAAAGTGAAGTAAGAGGTTGCTGCAGATCAGTTGCAAATCCAGGATACATCTCTGTCTGGATTAGTGCGGAGTTCAAATCTTTTGCTTGATGGGCAGTAATAAAATTTTCTCCTCTTTCAATTTCAAGCCCTATCTCCTTTAATTTAGCCAGGCTGGCCTCCATATGTTCGGGTATTACGTCCATTACCGTTATGGGACGTTCAGAAATTCCTGCAATCATCAGAAATGTACCCGCCATCAATCGATCTGGGATAGCGGTATAGTCACATCCACCTAATTGTTGGACTCCTGTTACTTTTATTGTATCTGTACCTGCACCCCTAATTTTGGCACCCATCTTATTGAGAAGATTCGATACATCTACCACCTCGGGATCTTTTGCTGCGTTTCTCAGAACGGTATTTCCCGTAGCACATACCGCAGCAAACAACAGATTCATTGTGGCTCCCGAAGTAATAACATCAAAATAAATCTCTGTTCCAGTTAATTTGTTAGCATTTATAACATAATGATCCTTGTGGATGACAATGTTTGCGCCAAGCGCCCGAAATCCTTTAATGTGCTGATCAATTGGTCTCGATACAAAGTCATCTCCACCAGGAAATCCGATTTTCACTGCTTTAAATTTTGCGAGGAGAGCACCAATAAAATAATAAGAAGCCCTGTATATCGAAGTCTTATGCACATCTAGATTCGCATGATCAATATTTCGCGGGTCAAGAGTGATTGATCCGTTTAAGTTTCTTGTTATCTTGACACCTATATCTTCCGCAATGCTACAAGCCACCCTTACATCTTGAATGTCCGGTATGTTCCTCAAAATTATTGGTTCATTTCCTAGACAACACGCTGCAATCAAAGCTAGTACACTATTTTTAGCTCCCAGTATTTTAACCTCGCCTCCCAATAGTTGTGTCCTTTGAACTTCAAGCCATCTCATGAAGAATCCTCGCTTTCGAATTGAATTTAGCGGACGGGAAATTGGTTAGATTAGTTAATTTACTGCATTCTTTACCTGCATATCAAAGCCAGGAGCTATCCTGGATAGATGGTTTAGACAGACCAATAATCGATGCATTTCTCTTTCCCCCTGAAAATTTGTTCTCCCATGTAGAATTCGATCATTTTTGATGAGATAGCCTTGGTTCTCTTTAAGCCTTAGCTTAAATGCCCTCTCTTTCATCACTTGAAGTAACCGCTTCACTGCATTATATGTGTTACTTGAAAAATAGCCTAGCTCATCAAATCTGAACCGTATCGAATAATTCCCATTAGATAACCTATTGATCATCGAACCGCAATATAGTTCATCTGCACCACCAAATATAACAGATTTATTTTCCAATATTTGGTGGTACTCACTCTGGTATTCCTTACTCATGATATCCAACACCTCTTTACCATCGACAAGAAACGTTTCACCGCCAACTAAGGCTTGTTTTTTACAGACAAAAAACATAAGTTCTGGAGGGGATTTTTCACCGCTTCTATCCGTATGTAAAGTCAACTCCGCATTCGAAAGTCCTTCGTAACCTGCGGTTATCTCTTCATACCCTCTGTCATTTACAACGGTTATTCCATCAGCGTCAGAGTCTCTATGCATAAATATTGCTCCGAATTTTTCAGCAAAATTGATCAGTTGCTCCCTAGAATGAATATTTTCGAATGTAACTAGCCCAAATCGGTCAAGTTTTCTAGAAATATTCTCTACTAAAGCTGCCTGTGTAATATCTACAAAGTATTTATTGAATAATAATTCTTCATGAGTCATTGCCATTGCTCCCTAGTATTTTGATAATATCTAACCTGTACTATTTCCTTTTGAATTACTATACTATCCTGAATTTCTTTCATTCCGGATAGTTTAGAGTTGCTCATAATAACACATTCATTTACTACACTGCCTGTAATCACTGTATTATCTCCGATTGTTACATTGGGCCCTATAACACTATTCTCAATGTTACATGATGCACCAATAATGACAGGGTGAATTATGAGAGAATTGTTGATTATCGAATCCGTTGCGATCGTTCTTTGTTCTTTCGTATTGATATCTTGAAGATAGAGATTATTCGCTTCGAGTAAGCGATTAATATTTCCCACGTCAATCCACCACTCATTAAACTCATGCGCTGTTACATTATAATTTTGCTGAATCGCCTTATTAAGCGCATCTGTAATTTCTAGCTCTCCTCGATCCGACAGCTTTAGGTCGTCAAATAACGTTTTACACGAGTTCTCAAACGCAAAAACGCCTACTACCGCTTTATCTCCCTTTGGATGTTTAGGTTTTTCCTCAATGTTCAGGACGTTGTTGTTCTCCGACAATTCTAGTACACCGTAATCTTTTGGATTGAGCACTGTTTTTACTCCAATTTGTACCATAGGTTTGTTCGACAAAAAACTGGTGACAAATCCCTTCAAAGACTCACCAAACAAATTATCAGCTAAATATACTAGAAAGGGACTGTCTCCAATAAAGTCCAAAGAGATTTGTATTGCGTGCGCAGTACCTCTGGGATCCATCTGTTCAATATAAGTTATCTTTGCAGATTCCTGCATTGTATCAATTATACTTCTATATTTCGAAACTTCGTCATTCAGGACAATTCCAATCTCCGTTATCCCTGCTTGTCGAATTGACATCACGGCATGCTCAACTAATGTAATATTACCAATAGGGACCAATGCCTTAGGGATTTTTTTTGTTATGGGTTGCAAACGTTTCCCTTTACCCGCACACAATAATAACGCTTTCATTCCATCACCATTATTTGCAAATTTTTAAATCGCCATCAGATCACTGTTCTGCCTATTTACTGCTGTCTGTATTTTTTCAGAGAGGAAAAGAGCATTAAATCCTTGAGTACCATCTACAGTCGGCCGAGATCCACCTATTACGGATTTAAGAAAGTCATCAATTTCAAGTGTCAACGGATCTACAGAACTGTAATGATCTGATATATTACGAGTCAATCCATCTTTTTTATTAAAACAAGAAATTTTTCTATTGAACAAGTCGATCTCAATAGTTTTGTTATGAAACAATAATCTCCACTGCCTCTTCCGCTGTTCGGAGGCTCTGCTTGAAGTGACATTTATCAGCATTCCGTTTTTTTCAACTAATTGAGCATTGACAACATCCGTTTTGTCTGAGAAAACACTTATACCATATGCTGATTTTAGTACTAATCTATCCTCAAACAGATGCACTAATAAGTCTAAGTCATGTATCATGAAATCCATAATGACATCAACATCAAAAATTCTAGGGTCGTAAGGACCTTCCCTGTGTATTTCTATAAATAAGGGTTGCTCTCTTCTAATAAGTTCACATAAACTGTCAACGACTGGATTAAATCTTTCAATATGACCTATAGCAAGAATGACATTGTTGACTCTAGCAGTTTTTATAAGGTCCCATGCTTGACTGGTTGTGTAAGCCATTGGTTTTTCCAAAAGAACGTGCTTTTTATTCTCCAGGAGGAACTTGGCCAATTCATAGTGTGTAGATGCAGGTGTAGCAATACTTACCGCGTCGACATCGTCTAGTAAATAACTTAAATCCTTATAAACGGGTACACTAAAAGCGTCCCTCAGATCTTTTAATTTAGCATCATCTTGTTCTACTATACCGATTAATGAACAGTTTGGCCTAGAAAGGTACGTGCGTATATGCCTTTGTCCCATAAACCCTGCTCCAATAACCCCAACATTTAACGATCTCATTGCTATCCTCCTCGATTTACTAATTTAGTATCGTGCAATTAAAATTTTAAGTTGCCTTCTCTACCAAATGATATATTTTGAAATAACAACATTCTGGTGTATGAGTTCAGTTCAAATGTATGAGAAGAGCTGGTCTATACGTAATATTTATCACATTAATCCGTTGATCAGCAAATCATTATGTAATATTAGATAGATTCTGTAAATGCAATCATTATATTTAAGTTCCCAAAATTCAAGCGTGTGTCGAAAAAGATAGAATTATGGATAATAATGTTGCAAATAAATTTTATAGTGAAAGGTAGAACTGAGACCCTGTGACTTTCATTACAAATTTATTTCGTTTAAATTGTTGGGGCTTAAATTTAGAGACCCACGGTTAACTTCTAAGTAACCTATCTCCACAGCACATTTAGCCATTGGTTTTTTGCGAATTCAATCTCTTCAGTGTTAAGTATAAATTTCAATGACTTGAAAATTATTTTAAATTTGTACTTGCAGTTCAAGAGTGTTTTCTGTTATATTTTGTAATAATAATTAACTTAGGGAGTTCAACTTGGATCACGAAACATTCAAGATGACTTCATTTTTCTCAGTAATATGGCATAAGCATTTATTACCGAATAATTTAAAGTGGGAATTTTTTAAACCGACTTTAAACAAAATAGGAGGATAAGTATTGCATGAAAACCACGATTTGCTCTATTCGTACTCAAGAATATTTAACTCCACATTCCTTCATAGATATAATTAATCCTGAGAACCAACTGGTATGCATTCATTTTTTATTCGGCGCAGTAGTGCAATTAAACCATCAGAAATATCCTGTTTCTTCTGGCCAATTGGTCATCGCCAACCGTATTAAAATTGTAAATCCTACAAAAGATTTAGGAAGATATCGAATTGCCATCTTCCAAATTAGAACCGTGCTCTTTAAGCATAGAATTAAAGTATTCCAACAGAGGGAATGTGATATAGACCAACAGAGGATTATAGATAAGTTCGAACATACTTTTGATAAGTTTGAACAAAATCCAAAAATGAATTGTGTACATCAACTCGAAAACATACTTGATGATTTAATGATACAGCTTAAACCATACTCAGAAGAAAGCACTAATACTAACAGAATTATAGTGAAACCTATTGTTAAAAAAATTGATGCAAGACTCTTGCTTGTTCATCGACATATTCGAAATAATTATTGTAAACCATTGACTTTAAATTGTCTCGCAGATCTAATAAAGTCCAATCCTGTTTATTTAAGCAACACATTTTCCAAAGTATTTCGCATCTCACCAATGAAATTTCTACAGTCGGTAAGAATGAAAAAGGCTTTAGAATTTTTGAATACAGATTTGCCAATAAAAAAAATTGCTTCTTCTATTGGCTATATTTCTACCTCACAATTCTCAGATATATTTAAGAGATACTACGGACAGACACCACAGGAATATCGGAAACAATGTATTCTTCTAAACTATTCCACTGTGGCCCTAAATTAAGCGCTAATATTTTATTGTACTAATTAATGATAAAGAGGTATACTTTTCTGTACCAAAATAAGTCGGTATTTCAGTTATCCCCAGGCGCTTCACATCCTGAGCAAATTGAATCCCTTTTCAGTGAAGGAGTGCCTCAAGACACCATCAGTTCTACAAACAGTTATCTATAACATTAACGCGGTGTCGTCTTAAATTAATTACATATAAATAAGACTGTCGAGACTTTCTCGACAGCCTTATTTATATGAGCAAGGGTATTGTAGCTAATTAGGTTGTTTTCACCCGAATCATGTTATAGACATAACGGTTACTGTCAACTGGATTGCTTTTTGGATTACCAATTTGCATTTGGATTGATCCCGCTCCGTCCATCATAATCAAGTTTACAGCATTCAAACCGAGATCATCCATGATATCTCGCATGAACGGTACGCTCCCCTAACCTGCGATTAGGTATCATCGCTGTCTTTCCAAGCCAAGATAGTTCTTGGAATTGGACAGATAATATTCAAGTTCTCCTTTGATTAAGGACCCTCCCCAACTCTCGAGACTGTAATCATTCCTCAAATCAACATCTCTACTACTTATTTTGGATAGTATTGATAAACCTCATTTACGTTTTTAATATACAAATGTGTGGCTTAGAGTGAACCGTTCATATCTCGATAAAACACAGTTGTCTTTCTGGGGATTTCGTTACCATTTACCTCTGGGTTAGACAAATAGTTCTTTTTAACAGTCCTACTTTCATAGGTAACAGTCTGGTTTTCTTTAAGCTTGTTTTAGTTTTTATTTCTAACAAATCGCACGACCTACACTAAATTGTATGGGCTAGGGCTTGATTAAATTAGTGAAGTTAGCATTATAATATTTCATTTCCCAATAGAAAGATCTACTTAACAAAAAGCGCTTATAACTAAACATCCCTTTGTAGCTTAACATCACATTCTGATGTTTTTGCAGTGACGTACTCTATATAATTCACAGAGCCGTTATAGTCCAAATAAGCTTGGTAACGCATGCGGATTGAAGGTAAAGTGATCAAATCCAGAACCTGTTCCTTTGGAACCCATCTGCACTCACTAGTTTCATCAGAAGTAGCCAACTCTCCACCCACAGCTTTGCACAAAAAATCAAACATGACCTTCGTAGGAACATCCGTCACACCGTCATACCACTTATGTATTGCTGTATTTGAAACAACGCTAATCAAATAGCTAACTGTTGCATCTATTCCACTTTCTTCTTTGATTTCACGGATCACTCCATCGATCAGATTCTCTCCAACTTCGGTTATTCCACCGGGATACACCCAACCATCATCATGGGCTTTAACTAATAGGATATTTCCATTCCCATCTTCTACAACTCCCCCTGCCGATACAATGTGCGTCGGAAACTCCATTAAATACCCTCCCACTATAAATGCTCTTGTTTAAACACTCGTTCTTAGATTTTCAGCCGTGCTTACCCTCCCATGTTACGCGGGGTCTCTGCCCTTACATTCCTTCGTTCGGCCTCTCAAGAGGTGGACGCCGTTTCTTGCTCCTTTACAAGGTCGTTGCCCTTATGGATTTGATTCCTGCGGCTGCTCCGTACTTCCTTTGTCTGTCCATGCGCATAACCGTTTAGATCCCGCCAACGTCACGACTGCCACGCCCGGCACAGTGAGCATCTCCTTTGTTCCCGGAATTAGCGCCAGCAGACGTACAACCTCGGTCAGAATGTCTTCAAGTTGTCTGTCGAACATTTCATACTGCTTCAGAAGCGTCTTGATCTCGATTTTGGGTGCCGGGAGTCCTTCGGTCAGACCGATGGAACGTCTCGCCGTTTCGATAAGCTGCGCTCGCTTTGCGCCTACAGCTCGTTTCACATCTTTCTTCCACCGTTGGACAATGGCTTCTGTACCTAGTTCTATGACTTCACCCGGTGTGGGAAACTCACTCAGCGCGTAATGAGCGATGCCTTCCTTCCCAGTCTTTAAAGACCTGCATATATTCTGGAAAGAAGCGATCCAGCCAGTTCTGCACCCGTCTTTGCACCTGTCCGAAATTCTTCTCCCGAAGATTCATGAGAATTCGCAGATCTGAATACATATTCATCGGTAGTTTCGGTTCGCTGTACTTCCCATTTCGAACCAAATCGGCAATAACTTTTGCATCTTTATAGTCGTTTTTGGTTGCGAGTTATCTTCCAGTTCTTTGGTACATGATGCGGATTGACAATGACTAAAGGAATGTCTTGGCCTCCCAAATACTCCGCCAGGGTAACCAGTAATGTCCGCTGAGCTCAATGCCGAATAGGACGTCACTCTTGGCATGCTCCTGCTTAAGCTCCTTCATCCACTGAATCAGTTACTTGAGTCCGGTACGGGTATTGGTGAACCCACAATCCATTCCGAGTTTGATCCCCAAAAATCAATGGCGCGGGCCATAGGGGTTTCTTTAGCTATGTCTGCGCCTACGACAAGGGTCTTGCCTGTTATTCGTGCAATTCGTTGATTCTGTTTCTTCGATTGCTTATACTTCATGATAGAGTGCCTCCTGTGCTGGAATAGTTCTTTGGACGGAACGTTTCCCAGTATACAGTTGGAGCTTTTTTATTCAAACCTCAAATTAATTCATTACAGGAATGGCTCCTAATATAGTTAATCAGATTTAACACTCTTCATTGTACTTTCCTGTTTCTATAGAAATATATGCTTAAAGCACTCAAATAATGCTTGAAAATTCATTTTTTTCTTCTGTTCCTCCTGAAACTAACATGGTTATGAACCAAAATAGTGTTTGACAGAAGGAAAAGTTATTTCATTTATTACTTGAAGCTAAACAATTTATTTCCCAAATCACTACTAGCTGCATCGCATCACTAAACTACCATATCTAGCATTTCGTTTCAACCTCTTCGAAGATCTTTGTACTTTTTACCGACGCATTGTATAGGTAATAGCCCATGCAGATGGGGCTCAATGCTCAATCTCCTTTCACTGTTATCTCAATTTATGCTTATCGCTATCAATATAGACAAGACACAAACAAACTTCATAATACCAAATAAACAATAAAAAAACAAAACCTGCCAGCTAAGGGAACTGGGCCCCACTTGTGAGACAGATATCAGAGAGCACCTTGCAATTTTAAACAGCCTGTCTTAGAAAATTCATCCTAAATTTCGAAAGTAACTGTACGTAAAAACAAAAAAAGGGCTAGTTTCTTTGGTAGAATGGTGTTTATCCAGAACACTACGCCCAAAGAGAGGAGCACCTTTTAGGTGAAGTCTACCACATCTATTTCTAAAATCAAGACCGAATTTCCCCTGACTCAGTCGACCAGCATCGGAGGAAGCAAGTTCTTCCTGGATGATCTCAAAAAAATCAAACTGCGCCAGGTGCTGCGCACCTTATCCAGAGGCAAAGCCCGCAATGCGCTGTTTCCCATACCCCACATTCTACTGTATCTCATCATCGGCTGGGTCTTGGGCTGTGAGCGTCTGTTTCACTTTCGCAGATGGCAAAAGGATTCCCTGCTTCAGCGTTTTCTCGGCGGGCGCTGTCCACACCACTCCTTGCTGTACAAGGAACTGACTCGACTGGCCAACATGAATCCCCATGTACAGAAGCAACTTCGGCTCGTGAACCTCGAAGTGATTCGGCCGGCTCAGCCCTCCAAACTCATTCTTAATTTGATTCCACCGTGGAGACGGTATATGGGAATCAGGCAAAGGCGGCCAAAGGGGTGAATGCCCATAAGCCGGAGCGGAAAAGCTACCATCCCTTGCTGGCTTTCGAGGGACAATCCCACCTCTGCCTGAATGCCATGCTCCGTGCCGGAAACGTTCACTCGTCCACGAATGCTTCTACTTTTCTGGAAGAGACCTGTGGCCTCCTGGGCCAGCACTCGGTCCAATATGCCCGGTTTGACAAAGGCTTTGGCGGCGAAGACTTCTATTCCTTGTGGGAGAAACGAAAGATTGGCTATGTTGGCAAAATGAAATGGACGAAGCGTCTGTCGGCTGAAGTGGCCTCTTGTCGGTACTGGACACGTTACATCGACGAAGACTGGATCATTGAAGGCATCGCCCTGTGGTACCAAGCGACCTCCTGGACGAAGCCCCGGCGGGTCGCCGTGATCCGCAAAGCCATGGTCGTTCAAGACGACCAAGCGTGTTTACTGCTGGACACGGATTGGCAGTACGAAGCCATTGTCACGAACCTGGACTGGGAAGCGATCGACTTGTGGCGGTTTTACAACCAGCGCTGCTGCATGGAAAACTACATCAAAGAAGCCAAGCGTGGATTTTCCATTGAAAAGATCGCAGCCGGTTCCTTCGAAGCCAATGAAATCGACCTCCTCACCAAATTGCTGGCGCATAACCTGTATGAACGCTTCAAACGAGATTGCTGCGAACCCATTCATTTCGGTTATACGGTGGCACGGTTCCGTCTGGAATTCTTTCAGTGCGCGGCGACGCTGGTGAGTCACAGTCGAACTACCGTACTCAAACTGACGAAGGAATTTACAAACCCCTACGCTTGGAAACGGATGCAATCTAAGATCGCCCATCTAGAATGAAGGTCTCTAAAATTCAACATAGAAATTCAGATTCCCGGAATTCTGGGGTGGGGGGTCCTATAAGCCGGCAAGCCATTTCGGAAAATTCACTCTGTTAATACTCCCTTATTTCGAGTAGCCAGTCTCTGGCTTCCTTGCTATTAAGCGCTTTCGAAATTCAGGTTCATGTGAGATTGGTTATTTAGTTTCGCTTTAGTAAGCTTGAGATCATTATGAAGCAGCATATATGTCCTCACTGGAAGCTGTTCCATCGTATTTAAAACCAAGCATCCTGCTTTTCCGCTATTCTGAAAGCGACAGCCCCTTCGTTGTCCACGTCTCTAACTGTGTCTTATTTCCTATCGTATCCCGAGCTTCTTCATAACTTTTTTACGGGTACCTAAACTCCTTTCTAAGGCTTTCATCTATATTTCCACGGGATAACTCACTCTGGTTGCCAATACAAAAACACCTCCCAGATGATTTCCCTATCTTACGAAAAGGATTCATTCTCTTGAAGGTATTTTGATTTGTCTCACGTTATTGGCTCAGTTTCTAGCTAATTGCTCTTCTTTTAATTATTGATATTTAATCTGTAATCGATACTATTATCTTCACTGTAAACAAGCCACTAACGGTTGGTTAAAAATTTTAGATTGAAGTCCTTCCTCATATTCCTTAGAATAAATTCAAGCTTAGCCTGAGAAATGAATTAGGATACAAAACAGATTTTTAATTTGAGAATAGATTCCATTGAAACAGGTCTGCCCATTCAAACAAAACCAGAACGCTTTCATAATAAGAGAGTAAACGATACAAAATGTGACGCTCATCTCGATTGGAATTTAATTGCGCGCTTGACATTCAACTGCTTAGGCATATCAGAGTAGTTCATGTACCGTAGATTCTCACCAATTTTTCGTACTCACCTGATTTTTGCATTAATTGTTGATGAGTGCCTGACTCGCAAATTTTCCCTTTAACCATTACATAAATGATATCGGAGTTCATGATAGTCGTTAATCGATGAGCGATAACGATAGTTGTCTTTGCCTTTCGTAATATGTCTAACTTCAATTGGATTTCTTTCTCGATTTCAACATCTAGCGCAGAGGTAGCCTCATCTAAAATTAGAATCTCTGGATCTCTAAGTAAAGATCTAGCTAATGCTAGTCTTTGCCTTTGGCCCCCTGACAGTGTAATTCCCCGTTCACCGATTATTGTTTCATATCCATCCGGGAGCTGTGAGACAAATGTATCTACGAGTACACTTTCGCAAACCAATCTAAACCATTCTTCCGATACCTCCTTACCCATCAACAAATTATTTCTAACTGTATCAGGAAAAAGATACGGCTCTTGAAATACAACTCCTAATTTTCTTAGCCAAGCGTCCGAGTCCATTGAGCTTAAATTTCTGTGATTGATCAAAATGTCCCCACCGGTTGGTTCGTTAAACCTAATTAAGAGGTTTGCAATTGTCGATTTCCCACCACCACTTGAACCAACAATCGCAACTTTTTTGTTAGCAGGGATATAAAGGTTTAATCGATCGAGCACCTTGGAAGAATCACAGGAGTATTGAAAATCAACGTCTTTGAATACAATTTCCTTTATTGGACTATCGATACTACCTTGGACAATATCCGTTTTGTTGAATCTCTCAAAGGCATCATATACCCTCTCAACCGACGCCCAGTTGGAGCTCAAACCCAAATACGTTTTAAATAATACGTCCATGGAACTGAGGAAAGTAGAGGTAAGCTGAAAAATAACAACGAATTCACCAATGGTAATCTTGTCATTAAACATTAAATATCCGCTGTAACTAACAACAATGATTAACGTTCCCCACAATAATGGGTCCGTAATAAACATTGCATGATTAGATATATGACCCCGTTTAATTACTGATTTAAGGTATTTACTAAATATATTATGATATAGATGCGTTTCCCATGATTCACGATTATAGGCAATGACTTCCCGAGTAGAGGAGATGCTCTCGTCGAGGAAAACCATTAATTTTGACTTCTCTTTCTCCACTTCCTTAGATATATTTTTGCCCTTCTTGCCGAAATTGTATCCTAAACAAACATATATCACACTTAAAGACAATAAAAGAAGGAGCACGTAGATATTGGCTGTAAAAATAATACCTATTGACAAAGCTACTACAAAGAAGCGTTGGAACCCTCGAATTAGCTCGACAGACACACTAGCAGCTCTAGGGATGTCGTCCGTATAAATATGTGAAAGCATCATAGTCCTTTCTTTTTGGAGTTCTCCCATTGGCTGCCTAAACATTTGCTTTATTAGATCTCTTAGTAACATAGTTTGAATTAACACACTACTCTTGTTCGAAACTGCTGGTGTGATAAACATCATTGAGCAAAAAATGATTATATTAATGATTATAATTATCAAAAATGTAAGAAATTCTTGGAAATCATCCGATATAAACACGTTATCGATGAGATGCTTTTGTATCCATGTCAAAAATGTCAGTGTTGAAGTTTCAAGCACTACCAGCAACAAGGACAGTAATATTAATCCTCTAACTTTAATCAAGTAGGAAATAAACCATCGTAAACTATCCATAGGACACCTCAATAGAGTTATGAATCCTGTAGTATATGCCTTTCTTACTTAGTAGCTCCATATGCGAGCCACTTTCGACAATCGATCCCTGATCTAAGACAAGGATTCGATCAAAATTAACTATCGTGGAAAGCCGGTGCGCTACCATTACGGTCGTTCGTCCAGCGCAAAGAATATCAAGAGCCTTAATAACCTCGAATTCACTCATATTATCAAGTGCGGATGTTGCCTCGTCTAAAATCACAATTTTAGGATTTTTGAGGAACATTCTTGCAAGTGAAATTCTTTGCTTTTGGCCACCTGACAATTTTATCCCACGCTCACCAACGAAAGTATCATACCCTTCAGGAAGATCCATAATAAAATCGTGCGCATAGGCCAATTTGGCAGCTTGAATAACCTCCTCCTCAGTAGCTTCCGGTTTTCCAAATAATATGTTTTCCCGTACGGTCCTACCAAAAAGGTATGTTTCTTGAAATACAAACCCCATAGCATCACGCAATGAAACTAAATCATAATTTTGCAACGGAACTCCATCAAGAAGTACAGCCCCCTCGTAAGGTGAATAAAATCCACCTATAATTTTGGTGATCGTGGATTTCCCATTTCCGCTTGTTCCAATGATTGCAACCTTCTCGCCACTCTTCACTTCAAAATTCAACCCAGTGAACACAGGAGTGTGAGTATCAGTATAGCGAAAAGCGATGTCCTTAAAAATTATGTTCCCATCGATCGGTTGATTATGCTTAGTAGTTGATGTCAAAAGTTGATATTTTGGTTTTGTATGAATAAACCTATAAAGTCGCTCTACTTGATGCATAAGCATCTTCTGTTCTGTAATGAAGGACAAGACTCCAGTAATTCTTTTCATAGTTTCAACATAGTAAATCAAGAAGGCTGAAATCCCACCAATTGTGAGCTCATTCCTTTGAATAAGGAAATATCCATATAATACAAGTACTATGAAACCAAGATAAAAAGAAAAATTCCTAACAGCGAATCTAGCAAAATCGTAGAACACAAATTTAATCAAAGAATTACCCATCTTTTCTTGGTACTGCATTAACCTCTGGAGTCCCCAGTCTTCAGCTGAATTGCTTTTAAACTCCGGCAAACACGAGATACTTTCGTTGATCTTTTGGTTTAAGTTCACTCTGTCATCTGCAAGTTGTTTCCCATAAATTGCAGACTTTTTTACAAAGAACGGCCCAATAATATAGTAAATCAGCAAACAGGGCAGGGTCGAGAGAGTTAGATTTATATTTATTTGAAACATAATAATTCCAGCGATTATCGCGTACACAGCCCACTCCAACATTTTGGGCAAAAAATCCCTATATAATTTTTGCATTGAAGCAACCTCAGAATTTAAGAGAGACAACGTCTCACCTACCGGATGATTTTCAAAGTAGGAGAATCCCAAATTCCTCGTATGTTGAAAGACCTTCAGTTGTAAATCACGTGTCGCTTCCTCTTGCACTTTGATTTTCAAGTTATTCTGAAAGCCGTTAAAAAAAGTTGCTATTATGAGCAATGAAACAAGGATACCTACAAAAATAAAAAAAAGTTCATATTGACGTGTTGGCATAAGATCATCAATAACATATTGTACGAATTTTGGTATAATCAATTGAATAGATGAAGCTATTACAATCAATAATACAACTAGAATAAATCTCCATTTATAAGATGATAAATAAGATAGCGCCCATTTGTATATCTTAAACGTACTACGGTTACTCGACATAGAATGCTCCCGCCTCAATAAAAGTTATAAGTTTCCAAAGTCCATTCTCAACTGCTCAGAATGTTCGTATGAGCCGCACTTGTTCGCTTTAACTTCCCATTGATAGTCTTCTCCAATTTCTCGACTACATAAATCTTTCGTGGGACCGAATGTGTCGGAAGCCGTCCCTTGCAGTGACCTACAAGGATTTTTTCCACTTCTTCTTCTTCCGCTTCCTTCTCTTCAAGAACTATAAAAGCGATAACCATCTCACCGAAAACTTCGTTAGATACCCCTTTGACCAGGCTTTCTTTTACAAGATAATGAGAGTTGAGGATATCCTCAACTTCCTCAGGAAACACCTTCATTCCCATAGAAATAACCATATTTTTAATTCTCCCAACAACATGTAATTCTCCATTATTATCCAAAAAACCAAGGTCCCCAGTATGTAGAAATTCATCTTTAATGACAAGGTTAGTTGCATCCACGTCATTATAGTATCCCCTCATAATATTTGGCCCTTTTACAATTATTTCTCCGACTCCATCTGCCACATTGGTTATTTGAACCTCAATTCCCTCAACAGGATGCCCTGACGACACGTTATATTCCGAGTTAGCAGGCCTCACAACACTAACTCGTGGTCCTGCCTCGGTTAACCCATAGGCTCGAAGCAATTTAACATTCTTCAAATTTCTCGAAAGGGATGATACTATAGATTGAGGTGTAGGGCCGCCTGCAAAACAGATGTGCTGTAGCGATTCCAACTTAAATAGGGACCGCTCTGCAGTGGTTGCAAGCATTCTCAAGTATGTTGCCATTAAGGCTGTAGAAGTTATTCGGAATTCTTGAACGACATCTTTAAAACTATTCACATTAAACATATTCCCACTCGGAAATAGTATAATTGTCCCCCCCACGGAGAGCGTTGCCAACATTTGAGACGTATGAGCAAATACATAACACAAAGGAAGAACTACGAGAGTTCTTTCTTCTTTCGTGTACCCCACTGATTCTGCATGAGAATTCGCGCTAAAAAGAAGACTGGAATGTGAGTGCATTACGATTTTGGGATTCAGAATACTTCCGGACGTTCTTAGAAGGAGGGCAACATCCTTCGGGCAATTCGTCGTATCAAACTCAAGTGACACTCTACAAAGAGTAATGCCAAACTTTCTACGAACAACAGACAGCCTAAGGGAATGTTCCTCATTATAGTCGTCACAAAATAACACATAGGAGATCTGGCATGTATCAATTATACGGTCCATATCGAATTTGGCTTCTGATCCCGACATCGGAATGCATACAGCATCAATGGATTGGATCGCAAAATAGGCAACTATAAATTGTAGACTATTTCCGCCTACCACAGCTACGTGCATTCGTTCCTTCACATTAAGGTTGTACAATTCAGTTTTGAGGTCGTTTACTAAAGATTTAAGTTCGGCATATGTATAAACACAGCGGCCATTTACTTCTATAACTGCAGCTTTATTTGAAGGAGTATTATTACATTCTACCAGATCTCGTAAATGCGAGAATTTCATGATACCATATCCCTTTGAGAGTATTTTTATACCACGCTTATTCAAAATCAACAATATAATTGGCGTTCAGATGTTGCAACGTTCTGGCACGATAGTTGCGTGAGGGATATGGCCCCTGCTACTCTTTGGAATAAAAAATCATATACTAAGTTCTTCCAAGCATCTCCGCAAGCAAGCCCCCTTTTAATCTCAATATAACGAAACAGTGGTGACGAACTTTGTATCAAGATCATTCTACTCGCTGCAAAACAAAAATTTCACCAAAATACACATTGGATAAAGTTACTCGTGGATTTTTTTATTCCTCAATTACATTGTAGGTGGCGTTTTGAATCGTCTTTTGGATACAAGTCCAATTATTGGAGAACAACATACATAATATGGAAACATTTGAAAATAGCTAAACGATACTATTGAACACTATATTATTCAACTTCTCTTGCATGCATTTAATACTAGCCTGGTCACCGACGTAATAGCTCAACTCGTTTTCATCGATACCCATATAGAGATATGTTCCTTGCATAATCGCTACACTTGTACTTCTTGAAGTAAGGCTAAATATGCGAAATAACGCTTTAATAACCGCCATTGAGTTCTTGGTATTTTCGTACGCAGTAGATCGTAATTTATCGCTGTCTTTATATAGTATGTTTACTTTTCTTTATACAGGTTTTGACCATCTCCACTAGACCTCCAAAGGTTTCAATTGCTTCAGGAGCGAACATATCATCAAATATTGTAATACCAAACTCTATCTCAATAATCGCGAAAAGATTAATAATTTGCATAGAATCCATTCCAAGATCTTCAATCGGCCTCGAGGTACGGACAATAACATCTGGAGATGTTGTCGGAATTGCATTCTGCGCCACAATAAGCTTTAACTTTTGTTCAATTTCAATCATCGAATCTCTCATATTCTTCCTCCTAATTTCGTCATGATACTAATAATTATCACAATAAAGTTTAACAATCAATTAAATATGTAAAAGTAGATATTATCTTTAAAACTCGTAGTGCCAATTAAAAAATTATTATGTTTTACACCCACCAATTAAAGAAATAGCGCACGAAGTTTTTGCAAAGACTCTTTATTCCATAAGTGAAATATTTTAGAGATAACGAATCGATCTACTACCCACCGTGATAGTACACCTAAGAAAAATGAGCATAATCTTTCCTGACAGTAGGAGCATAATCACATTGCGTTCAAACATCCAAGTTTCCTGGGATTACCGAACGCAAGAATCAGCGGTTCTAAAGGCAATGAAAAACCTATTCGCCACCATCAGTCCTAGTATTACGTGCTCCACTATTATTGATTGCGGTTCTCAGTATGCTTCAACAGAAACCCTACACATACGAAAGAAATGTGCCCTAGCAAAGCTAAAAGGAATTTGCTATGATAACGCCTGAACAGAGACGTTACATAGCAAATAAAGAAGAACTCTTCTAAATTTTAAGCAAAAAAGGAATATGATAATTTGTGAACTTGGGTGCAAATTGTACTAGCAGCAACGGAGCTCTATTTTTATAGATGGCCATTGTTATTTTAAACTAAAAAATAATTCGTTTTTTTCGTTTGCGATTTATTGAAAAATGATGTAGTATTTTTTCTTGAAAAGTTAAAAGTTGTATTGAATGAGACTTTATTCATGGTATTTCAACAACAATATTCAACTTTTTTACATATTACATATATAGAGAGGTGATGAGCAGTGGAAGTTAAAATTCAGGAGTCTCATGTGGTGAATATTCACGAAATAATTAGAGCATTATACTTCGTTTCTGAGGACATACAACACGTTGAACATGCCGGCGACAAATTGACAATTGATCTGAAACGAGATGCGAATTATGAACATATTCAAAAAAACATCCAATTTATTTTGAAAACATTTGTCCAGCAAGGCGACATTGTTATTAATCAATTCACAAATTCGATTCCCTACTCACAGGAACATAAGCCTGCAGCACATCGATACGTTTCTGGTAGGGTTATCTTCAATTCGGATGCTGTGAAACTATTTAATTTTTTTGATTCTGCTTTTAAAGATATAGCCTTAGAATTAAATGCCCAAGAAAGAATCTACCCTACATTGTTGCCTATTTCTGTACTAAAAAAAACTAATTATTTGAAAACCTCACCTCAATACTCTATGTTTGTTTGCTACTCAAAAGAAGATTTCGACGTACTTAATCAACTAAATGAGAGCGTTAACAAAGGAGATGTGCTGGAAAGTTGTAATGAACCTCAATTTTCGCTTTCCCCCGCAGCCTGCTTTCATACCTACGAGGAGTACGAAAATAAAACACTTCCTCGTAATCAGGTACTAACCTTCACACAAAACGTATTCCGAAATGAGGGTAGGAAAAGTTGGGAAGAGACTGGTAGACTCAGGGATTACAAGGTCAGAGAGATTGTATTTATTGGTGATTCTCAGTTTGTGTTTGAATGCAAGTCATTTTTAACTCAAAAGACAATAGAGTTTGTTAAAAAGATAGGGCTTAGAGGTTACTTGTGCACTTCTCATGACTCTTTTATTATCCCTAATATGCAAAAATATAAAAAATTCCAATGGATGGAAAACACCAAGCAAGAAATAAAGCTTGAATCCGGGATTGAAAAACAGATTGCTGTTGCTTCATTTAACTTCCATTCACAAGGTTTTACTCATCCATTCAATATTAAAATCAACAACATAGACGATCCAGTGAGTGGATGCGTTGGTTTTGGATTAGAGAGATGGGTTATTTCATTTTTACACCAATTTGGGCATAACCCAGATTTATGGCCTGCTTTTGTATCCCAGTCTATCATTAGACAATAAAATTATTTAAAAAATCCATTTTCCAGGAGGGGTTTATCATTCAAATTTCCGAACAAATTACTCAAAAAATTATTGCTATTGTACGTTCCACTATTAATTTCGACGAAGAAATACATCCTTCAGTCAATTTGATTGAGTATGGTGCAGATTCCATGAAACAAATGGAAATTCTAGTGAAGATCGAGATGGAATTCAATTTTGAATTTGCAGACGAAGATTTACTTATGACAAACTTTGAAAACATCAATAAAATTGTTTTTTTACTTGAACAGAAATATTCATGTTCGATTAGGGGTGAACTAAGAGATTGAATACTAAGTTAAACGTATTTGATTGGAGGGACTGTAAGCTCCTTTACGGGCCTTTTGACTGTTTCTTAAACTCAACAGTCTTATATCTTAAACAGATACTAAATATTGATATTAGCGATCTATCAGTTTATAATTTTAATATAGCCTATTCTCAGAAATCACTTACTTTTAGTGGTACTATACCTATCGAAAAATTAATGGAATATTTAGTAAACAAATTAGATATTAATGTGGAAGAGATCTATAATTTTGAAGATGTTCCTCCTAATCGTTACTTTCTTATCGCCCTCGACACATTTGATTTACCCTATATGAAAGATTCTTATCAAATTCGACATCAAATCCATTATGTCTTGGCCTTCAATATGGATGAAACAATTACGTTATGGGATCCCTATTATATGGTACAATTATCCTTATCTCTGGAGAATTGCAAAAATTCATGGTTGCAATTTCATAACAATATATATATTTTCGATCAACCTTTAACTAAAAAAAATCCCATAAGCCTTCCTTATATTCTTTCCTTGCAAGATTATGAATCACAATATAATAATGTCTACTCATTTATTAAAGAACAATTCAACATTTACTTTGATTTACAATCTTCTTCTGAGATGAAAAAAGATCTGGAGAAAAAATTGTTTGGTATGATAAGAAATATTTCGATCTCTAGGATGACTTATTTTACTTATCAAACACGCCCTGATAGCTATGAACACATCATTAATTATTGGAGATCAATTGAAAAATTTTTCTTCAAAATCCCCCTTCTACCAAACGGAGACACGAAATTTTTCAATTCTGTACAAGATGTGTTTGAAATGGAACTTGTTCATCTAAAAACTCTACAATACTAAGCATTTAAAACTACATTGGTTCTGAAAAGATTTTTCAAGTGCATAAATAAATCACCATTTTCTGTGCTCTCCAAGAAGCTCCCACCATTTGGTGGGAGCTTCTTGGAGAGCACAGATTTCCCCGCCCCCAGTAATCCCTTCCCCAGTGTCTACTTCTCAAATTCTCAAGCTTCAGCAGAATGGACAATGCATCTCAATCTAGGCGGTATCCCCCATTTTGCAGTTCTGCCCTGCCTTTTCCAATGCGCCAGGTTATAACCTCAATATCCTAAGTCCTATACCAAGAACGGCATTGGCGGCTAAGAGCTTCTAAGAATCTAGTGTTGATGAGATAGCGACGGAATCTGTCGTCCGAGGTTCCCGATTTGATGGCTTTACCGAATCCCTTCGAGTAAATACGAGTTTGATTCGAAGGCGACTCTTCACCCACCAATTGGTGAATAGATCCTTCCAAATCGGGAGTTCACCGGAACCATGTTGAAATTCTTTTTTACATGGCATTGTAAAGGATCCCATCATACAAGAAGTAATTCGAAGTATCAGGGAAATTCGAATGGATTTATTTATCACTCAGAGTGGCACAGTTAATTTGAATGCTATGATGATTCAAATCCTAAACTTCCTAGTTATAGCTTATAAATGCTGTTTTCGTTTCATCTGGCATCTTATTCCCCCCATATTCTTTAAACATCTTCGTTGTCATCCTAAAAAAAGCAACGCCAAGAATGTTAATTTGGCACTGCCTTTCAAGCGTTTTTGCATTTGTTGTGAAATTGAACCTTGCTACGACAGTCTTTTTTCACATTTACTTTGCAATTGTTGTGGCGTTATTTGCATTATCTTTGAAAGTTAACACTGCAGAATATGCATATTTATACGCTTCTCATCAATTCTACCACCCAGTCTCAATAACCTGAAAATTTTTCTCATAAAATCTGACGTCATACTTAAGATTTTGATATTGCAATACTCCGCAAAGGTAGCTGGCGGCATGTTCCGAAGGCTCGTATGCATTCTACGGTTGTTGTAAAAGTCCATGTACCGGTCCACCGCTTCATAGGCTTCTTCGAACGTGTTGAAGGCCTCTTTGCGGAATAAATCCCGATCGATATTGCTGTGGAACGATTCAATAAAAGCATTTAAATCCGGCGTTTTCGGCGGAATGCGTTCATAGGTCATCTCCCAGCTTTCACACATGTCGCCAAACAGGCGGCTGACGAACTGGGGGCCGTTGTCCGTGCGGATCACCGCGTGCACTACCAGGGGTGCAGTGCTGCTCCATGGTGAGTGCCAGCGTCTGTCAGGCGTGCTTGACCTCACACGACGATCCGCGGTAGTAGCCCACGATGACACGGGTAAACACATCGATAATGCTCAGGACGAAGAAATGCCGGTCTGTCCCACCACGTACCCGTACTTAATGTCCATCTGACAGAGCTGGCCTGCTCCGGTAATGACCTGGTTCTCCGGCAGCTTCCGGGGATGCTTAAAGCTCTTGTGACGCTGCGGCTGCAGGATATCTAGCGCCTGACACAGCCGTTAGCTTTTCTTGTGAATGAGCCTCAGCCCATACTGGTCCCACAAGCACTTGGCTAGCAGTTTGTACCCGTACACGTGCTCTTCTCCAGCGACCAGTTCCAGGAGCATTTACTGGATCGGCTCGTCGCTAATCTTCTCTCCCGACTCGGTCAGGGAGTAGCCAGGGGTCTTCCGCACCCCTGAGGGACGTCCTGTGCCTCCTGCTCTTGCGTTTCTTACGGTCGTAGTACGTCGACTCGGCTACCCCCACGAGACGGAGGACCAAGAATAGTAAACAGACTGTTTACAAAATCCATCTATTTATCTATCCTTTTTGAGATATCTTCTTCTGTATCTTGTAAAATAGCTTCGTCCTCATAAAATTCAGCTATATCTTCGATAACTCTCCCAACAAAAGGATATTCAAAATATAAACGTTCTGCCAGATCATGGTACTTTGCAGCCAGTTCACGTTCTTGTTTTCCGCCTTCATCACGCCATTCAAATCCTCGGGAACCTATAATCCCCATAAGAAAACCCGTTCGGATTCCAGGTGATGAGAATTCTTCCATCGCTTCACATACTTCTTTACACGGCCACATACCTTCTTTAGCTGGAGCTCTTGAAAGCAACTTTCCGAGATACTCATCTCCAATTTCAGTACGACCGTGGACACTGCATAGTTCTCGGACTTCGGTAAGCCATGACTTCAATGCATTAACGTTAATTTCACCTTCTTCGTTAGTACCCGGTATCCGCTTAAATCGCTCAAGCAATCGATACACAGCTGATTGAAGCATGGCCTGTTGCTCAGCATTTTCTATAGTCCACTCTTCGGGGTCATCACCTTCATCTTTCCTTTTAAAACAGAGTGCCAAAGCCTGAACATATAATATCGGGGATGTGGCAATAACACGTTCAAGATTTGGGAATTCATGCTCTTCATTACAAAGCGCTTCAATAAACATAAACTCTAAACGCGCCATTTCATTGACGGTAACTTCTGATCGCGTATTTAGAGAACTTAATGCTTTAGAAATATGATAGCTTCTCAATGTAAATTGACCTGGTGGTTCTGCTTTTAAAGTAACAATTTCATATAAAAGACGTTTAAACAGAGAAGTATCGACAGAATTAAAATTCATTTGAACAGTATGAAAAGCTGCACGGGGACGTTGTGCATTCAAAAGACATTCAATTATCTCGTTACAATCTTCTGACTCATATAGTCCCCAGGAGGGGAATACATTTTTCCAATAGACAGCATGAAGTGCTTCATTTCCATCTAATAGCCTCCAAGTTGACCAGTTGAATGGAGAGTTGAGGAGCAACCTCTCATGATCATTTGTACACAGTTCTGCTGATGTTAGTTGTAATAATTCAATACGTTGATCCTCTTTAATTGCTAGCAAGAATCCTCTAAGACACAACTCAGCCTTTATTTGATTATCTTCTTTTATTGAAAGTAATTGTTGAATGAATTTACTTTGTGCCTGCCCTTCTGGAACGAATGATGTAACGTATTGTCCAATAACATTAGCTGCATTGGTATCTTCTAATAACAGCTTGACTCCTTCAAAACCATAATTAGACCAAATATCTTTCATCGCCTCGTGACGCAGTCTGTCAATTTTCTGTTCATGTTCAGAAAAGTTATAGTCCTGGTCTTCGATTTCATCACTTGATTCTTGTATCCATTGCTCAGCAAACAACCAGGCATGGCGAATCATGGGATTCTCCGGTTGAAGGGAATCATATGATTGACGAGCACGATCACGGATTGTCACATCAAGTTTCCGCTTACGACTTTGTCGAGTAAAAGCATATTGTCGTATACATTCTCGCAAAACTGCTTTAGCAGAATCATTAGCGTGTTTTGACCATCTATCGATTTGATCCCAAACTTTGTTTTGATCTTCTATTGGAATTCCTTGAAGATTTTTAATCAAATCTCCAAGAGTCTCAGTATTATGAGAAGACCAATCTATCAGTATATCCAAAGCTCTTCGATTAAAAGTGTAGCTTTCTCTTCGCGAAACTGCATATCCAGCACCAGACGCATCTCCACGCCAGCTAGGTTTATAATTATAACCACCTATCCGGGAACCAGACCTAATTTGTTCGATGCAAACGTCCCATCCGATATCTGGAAAACGTTTGATAACTATATCAAGCACCTTTAACCTTTGATCCAATGATGCGGCTGTCTGCGGCATCCAAGACCTAAAGATTGCACGGAGGCTATTTATGGGTTTATTTGCCCAATTATCTTCAATTTTAACTTTAGATAGCTGGGCTAGTATTGCTACAACGCGCCATAAATTATTTGGCCTCCATGCAAGGGACTCTATTCCCCAGAGAAGTCCAGTGCGTGATGGACTGACTCCAAACATACTACTGTCAACTGGTTTAAGAAGGCCAAGTACAATGGAGTCGTTATTAATTAAATTTGTCTCCATAATATTCAAAAATTCTTCTGGCGCTGCCTCTGCATAGTGTGGAAGATCGTCATTGCATGAGAGCAACTTCTCCAATGTCAAAGGTGTTAAAAGCTTTCGAATCAATGTGCTGACTTGATGCTCTACATTTAGGCCAAGCCGACTTTGGAATAGGTTATTTCCATGAACAGAAAAAATGACTAACGTTTCGCAAATGCCCTTGCGCAGTACATTTGAATGTACTCTCGTTTTGTTATAAATAGAAGCAGCCCAACGCTGTTCTTCTGGTAGCTCTAAAGCCGGATCTATTTCCAATAGAACAGATTCAGCTGCAACAAAGAAACGATCAAGATCAGCTGTTGTCATAACATATGCTATTGCAAATATTGCATCAAGCTTCGAAGTAACTCCTCGATATTTCCCCACTGACCATACTGGACTATCCTCTTGCTTAAGCAACCGAGCCATCTCTTCTTCTATATTTTCGTAGCTATAGTTCGCTATACTAGATAATATCGATTGATCTGCCGTAGATTTAAACTGCCAGGCTCCGATTAATACCATTGGTACAAGTGATTTTGCCCAATTATCGTTTCTTGCCCAGTCTGGTCTACTGACTGCAGCATTCTGAGAAAGTCGCCGACGTAAAATGGTTGGTGAACGCCCAGATTCCCTAGCAAGTTTATCAATATCACTATCCACAATACCCATTGAGATAAGAGCTTCTTTGAAGTGCTCATGGTTAAGAAGATCAAGTTTAATATCGGGTATAACATCGACGACATTACGCGGTCTGTAAACTATGCAATGTAGCCGGTGATAAACGTCGATAAGTTCACGCTCTGTAGCATCAGAATAAACGATGGGGATAAATGTTGCAGTCGAAGCAATGAGGGTTTTAAGTGCATCAGGTGAAGTAAAAACTGTCGGTAAATCTTTATAATTGCTTAGCTCTACATCATTAAACAAGCATGCCAAGAATGCTAGTGCCTCTAAATGAGAATCAGCAGTGATAACAAATGGCTTATTACTTTCGTTTTTAATCCAATTTATAAATAAACTTTTATATAAAGTAATTGAAGGAGCAAATAGTGTAGGCGTAAGATGTGGATGGCTAACATTTGACCAACGGTTCCATGCTTGATTCAGTGTTTCGCATCCATTAGTCGTTAAGCTAAGTTGTTCTGCAATCCATATTTGCGCTGGCACAGATTGTTCTAACCATTGCTCAAGAATATCCGCATCAAATGCTCTGACATTTTTCCATTCCCCAGTCTCATTCTTTTCTACCTCCCATTCATTCTTAGCAGGCCAATTTCTTGGTGTCACAAAAATATAAGTACTCTCCTTTCTTATATGAGAGTCAATTGAAGATAATCGTGCATTGTAATCTTTTTCTGCTTTTAATCCTGGATTTTTATTGGTTCCAAATTCCCAATATGAATCTCCTTTAGGTATCCAAGCAGTTGCAATATTAGATTGTATGAAACCATCCGAACCTTTACGTTGCGAATTATCGTACCCAGGGAAATCGACTTTTGTGAGTCCTTTACCAGTAGAGTGAACTAATTTCCTTAGAAGAACTGGTAGCAAACTTCGTGCTTCTATATATTGTTCAGCCCAGTTTTCTATTTGCCTTGCTTTAATAGTTAGGAAGCTTGGGACAACAGGCGAGATCAAGTTAACATCATTGGTACATGTGTCATTTCGCTTATCATAAAGGGCCTGTATTTCAAGTAAATAATCGCTGCTTACGCCCAAAGATTTTTCTAAGCGAAGTGCCAAATCTATAGATAGTGGGGATTTACCATTAAGAAACTCCGATAACGATGATTCATCAATGCCTACTCTTTGAGCTGCTTCTATCTCAGATATTCCTAAGTAAACAATAGACTTCCGGACGTATTGACCAGGGTGACTATTCATAAACACCTTCCTATCCCCAAGAAAGTTTTAAAATAAGTTTCATCAAATACATTTCATAATACAATTAATCAATTTTTCAAAAAACTCACTTCCTAAATAGCATATGCATGGTGTATCGCAAAGCATTTGCCGGCTAAGAAAATTAGTATAAAATAGAACCATTGGACCCACATAATATAAATGAACTAATTAAATTGTAATTCATTAAAGGAGGAATATCATGTCATTATTTCATAAAGACTTTGATGCTATTTCTGAAGTCGATTTACAGTTATTAATAGATTCAGGCATAATAGAAGGACAACATCTAGAATATAAAAGAGAAATTACTCGCTTAGTTCAACTTCAGGAAGAAGTCGCAGCGTTTGCTAACTCGCAAGGCGGGGATTTAGTTATTGGTATTGAAGAAAAGGACGGTCGCCCTGTAGAATTGATTGGTGTTGAACTCGATAGTCCCGATAAAGAAATTTTAAGATTAAGTAATTCTTTATGTGGTGGATTAGACCCTGAATACAACATGATTCGTATTCGCACTATTCAACTCCAGAATGATCGGTATATCATTTTTATACGTACCCCTCGGAGTTGGAATGCTCCGCACATGATCAAGGAAAACTATAAATTTATGCTTCGCACTAATGGAAATAAAATACCTGTTGGCACTTCAGAACTACGAAGACTACTTACCGGCCGTCATGATTATGTTGATAAATATGAAAAATTTCGTGTTGAGCGTGTTATTAAAACCACCGAACACTTTCAACTTCCGGTGCCATTTATTATTATGCACTCTGTTCCCCTATCGGCGTTTGAAGTAAATCGTTCATATCCAATCCATAGCTTAAAACGAGAATTGAATCATGCAATTTTGGGAGACGATTATAAATCATCTACTCCTACAATTAATGCTCATGGTACAATTTATAAAAAGCTTGAAAGATACGGTCCCTTAATCCAAGGAGGACATACTCAATTATTTTTGAATGGAATCATTGAACAAGTTAGCAATTACCCGTTTACTCACTCTACTTTTGAAGATTTAAACATTGGACTTCTCAACTTTTTTCACACCGCTGTTTTTAAAGAACGCCTCAATGAAGCGTTAGAGCATAATTGGATTACTTACAAAAAAATAAGAATGCATGAGCCTTTTTTTATATTCTTTAGTCTTATAGGGATTAAGGGAATTAAGGGGTTTAATCGGCATCCTAACATGTACGGTAAGGAGCCAATTGTATTAGATGATGATCTTCTTTATGGACCAGAAATCTTAATAGAAGGATTGAATGATACCAACAAAGAAAATGCCGTTAACTCATTAGTTAACTTCATCTGGAATGCTTTTGGATTTGAGAGAGAGCCTGACCAACTTTAACATCGTAGAGTAAAATCGGTATCTTGGACGGAGGTTTAATATTGAATAACATTATCTAATTTTATGTTTAAAATCATTTTAATACTTTATTAAGTCAAGTGTCCATGAGCGGATATTACAAGTGATTTAGCGCCAAACCTAGCCCACAAAAAATTCACAAGCCTGCGGTCCAAAAGCGATGTGGGCGTCCGAAAATCACCTGTCTGCTGCACCAGGAAGGTAATACGGTCACGGAACGTACCGTGAGTGTGTATATGAGGGAAATGAAGCTGTGCTCGGTAGTATCTAAGCCCTACTGCGTACAAACCACTGACTCTAAGCATGACAACCCTAATGCACCGAACACGCTGAATCAAAACTTTAAAGTACTGAAGCCCAATACCGTATGGGTGACCGACATCACGTATTTCCCCCGCTAGGGAGAGTGCATGTCTGGCCAGAGTTATGGACCTATGCACATGTGAACTCTTGGGGTGGCGGTTACAACCATATGAAAACCAGTCTGGTTCTAAACGTCTTACAGGCAGCGTACATCCGAAACAACCCGGCAAGGGGCTGTTGCACCACTCGGAACATGGGTCTCAATATACCGCTAAAGAATACGTCAATTAGTTAAAGACGTACCATATAGAGTCCACCATGATCCGCAGAGGAAACTGCTGCGACAACGCATGTATTGAGTCTTGGCATAGTATTCTGAAGAAGGCACTCATTTACTTTTAGCCGCACAGGAATGCACAGCACACTGGGGTATCATTTCCCGCTCATTTTGTAAAGCAATTCACTACAAAATCTGTTGTTTGAGTTTCTACTTTCTTGACAGAGGTCCATTATATACTATATACCTTAAGCCGCTTTATTTGGTCGAATAAAAAGGAGTGTTTTGTATTATGGTAATAGTAAAACAAGGACACTTTGTCCCCGTGTGTTACCTTAATGAGTTTGCTTCATATGGAAAAATAAGCGTCTACGACAAAAGCAAACTTGAAACAAGAACAAATCAATCCCCTAAAGAGATTGCTAAACAAAGATATTTTTATGATTTTAGTGAAGATGAGTTAGTTTCATTAAAAGAATTATATCCCGAGATAGATAAACAATTCATTGAAAAATTTCTTTCTAAGAATATCGAACCTTGTTTGAAAGAATGCTTAAAGACAATCCATAGCTATTACCTAGAAGATAATGATGAGTATAATTATTTGTTAAGTAAAGCTTTTAAAAAGAACATTTCTTTACAGATGGCTTATCAATTCTTACGAACTCGAGGTCTAAGAGAGAAGATTTCATTTGTAAAAAAGGATCGACAATCCTTAGTTCAAAAACTTTTACTCTTGGATGGTAATGCAATTAATAATCTTGCGGATTTCTTCTACAGTAAAAAATGGATCATTAATATAAACAAAACTCAGGTCCCTTACTATACATCTGACAATCCTGTAGTTGTTCTTGATATAAACTCGAACGTGCTCTCAATAGATGCATTGAAAAGTGCTGGAATTAAATTAATACAATACCCCTATTCATCATCTATTTCACTATCACTGCTAGATGAAAACTTGTCAGAGGCATTAAATGATTTGGCAATCGAGAGATTAGAAGTAACAAATAAGTATGAGGTAGATTACTGCAATTCCCTTCAAATAAGAAATGCTACAATGCACGTTTTCTTTTCTGGTGATCAGATTGAGAAATCTTGTCTTGATTTATTAAACCCTCTTAAAGAAAAATACTTGGAAGAGAAATGGGCCGCTGAATTAGAAAAACAGCTTATGAGTAACTTTAACATGTTGCGAACTGGAAATATAGATAACGATGAATTGGCTAAGTCAATACAAATATTAAAAAAAATCTTGAAAGATATTTAAAAAAACTTATCGGAAGTCAATTAACAGTAGTCGTATCATATCGAGTAGGAGGGGGTGACAAGCCCCGTCCTTTCATACCACCGTACATGCGGGTCCGCATACGGTGGTTCCAAAAGGTCAACAAAGCTCCAAGTAACTTGAAAGTAAACTTTTCTGCCTATCCCTTTCCAGAAGAAAGGGTATTATTTGTATTACGGAACATCTCCCATGCGCCGCACCAAAGTTCGCCATCCTGAAACAAGCCCACTCAGGAACCCCTAGGGACCGGAGTTCGCGGATTCGTGTACGCACTTGCTTCCACAGGCACATTCACAGCCTTCCTCATATCCACTGTTCTAGCCTTTGAAGGTGTTTCTTGGCAATTCTGAGCTTTATATTTTCCCGAATAAAATATAAATCCTCGAATTTAACACTCTTCTCATTGAATTGATTAATCGTACCCAAGTGTTCAATCTCTCCGAAGAAGATAACTTCGATATTAACATTGTTTAGTGCACACAACTGCAGATGTTCATCCATTTCAACATATTTACTTGTCTTAGTATTTATCCCCCCTCACTTTTTAAAATCGTAAAAAACAAAAAAAGCACAGCTAACCCCAAGTTGGGTTAAAGGTGCTTCCGTTTGATTGAAGCTATCAAGATCTTTAATCACTCAGCATTTTATTCAATGACAAATTTGTTTGAGTTTCTTATAAAATAACAATCGTTTATTTTTATATATGCTTCTGTGTAGGAGTGAACTACCCCAACTTCTACAGTTACATACTTGCTCAATATGTTTCTTACTACCTTCACATCTTTTCTATTTAATGAAGCGTATAGAAAGTCCTCGTCTCTTAACAGTTCGACCTCTTGGTTAAGCATTATTAATCATCTCTAAATTTTGTAGTAAATATCTTATTGCCATAGCCATTTCATTTCGATCATTGATTCTCAAGACAATTGGCAGGATATTCAATCTGATTAATTCATCAGCCCTTGAAGCATCAGTGGTTATGATGTAATGTCTACCTCCGACAATCTGCCGTACATATTTGTAAAGTTCTGTGAAATGCTCATCTGAAAAGGAGAAACCAAGAAACAATAAAGATTTATGAGCCATTAAGGCTAGTATCTTTTTCGTATAAGTGTCGTCGGTGTACTTTTTTATATAATCATCCTTGGTCAACACAAGTGAATTGGGTTTATCCAATATTCCATGAATGTGAATAACCCTGAATTTATTTTCCGATACAAACTTTTGAACATTTTCGATTTCCTCGATCTCCAGAGGAACTGAAAACTTTGGACTATAATGATTAAGAGCATTATCATAATTTGTTGTTAGATAATACGGAAACTTCACTTTTAATAAATCGATATAATTATGTCTTTCATTAGGAATGTCGTATTTAATTTTTCTTTCAATGATTTCAGCGGCTATTGGCTTTAGCTGCACGTCTTCCTTAACGCGTTTTGAAAGCGCGTAAAGGACCGGTATTCCGCTAAAATAATCTCCTGTTTTTATCATAGCTTCATACGTTCCGCGAAAATCCTCTGAAATTAAATCTCCGAATTCCAAAAAAAGTTCTTTCCACGAAGGAGCTTCTAATGGTACTGAAAGTCCTGCTCCCACAAGCGGAATTACATTTGAAATATTTTCACACAAGTCCCTGTAATTGTTAGAATATTCTCGATCAAGAAATACATTTAATAATCTACCTGAAACATCTCGTTTAATGGAGCTATATTCTTCTGTTTCAAAATTGATCTGGTACAGCGGTTCCAATTCATGGTCATCTTCTGTAATGCTTTGTTTACAAACAGGGCATTCGGTAACGGTAATCAGGATAACAGCGTCTTCTTCATACTCACCGCATGTTAAATGTATTTTCTCTACAATCTTGTCATCAATCTTTAACTGGCTAATAAAAAAATCAGCTTCGCTTGATGAAAAACCAAGGCTACGAACAAATCGTTCAGTAATAACGCCTTCCTTCAAGACATCAACGTATTTTTCAATATTTTTCAAATGCCGAACATTCCGAGTTTCAAGGAATATCGTAATTTCTGAATCCACCAATGTAAGTAATAACATGATATATCGACTCCCTATCCAAATGTCTCGTCGGCAAGAAAACTACTTTAAAATATGATTTTGTTATGTGAATGGTCGTTTGCATATAATCATCTTCTTCATTCGTAAACCATGCCAATGACCATTTCGGCAATTCTAAAGCATCTTTAAAATCAATGTACAAACTGTGAAACATATCCTCGGCTGCGATTGGTTCACTTCCGCTTTTTGATTTCGTGGCTCCTCTTCCTGCTTGATTAGCTTTAAATTCAATTTTCGTTGTATACCCAACCTGATCCAATCCCCTTGCTATTTCGACAAGATTAATCTCCGGCTTGTTTTTAAGATATAACGCCAGAACTTGCGAGCATATTTTATCTTTCAGTGATCGCTTTTGAATGTCGCTGGGTCCAGCTTCTTCAGCAAAAAGAGCATCAAACCAACTGTTGATCGAACTTTCAACAGGTGTGCCGATTTTTTCAGCAATATGCGCCCTATATCCCACTAACAATTCGTCATCTAATTGTTTGCACATGTTGTACATACCAGCTCTGTCTTTTCTAAACCTAAAGTTTTCTCTAATATTAAGCGGATCAAGAATAAGGTTGTTGATCTTGCTGATGTAGCCATTCATGGTCTTATTCCACTTTTCTTCATCAAGCAATCCGGTTTGTGGAACAGCATCTATTCCAATTAAGTTCCTGAACATAAGTAAATAAAAATTTTCCCTGTAGTTAATCTCTAAAGCTGCAAGATAATACACAGGATCCCCGTTCTTTATCACGACTTGTGCGACTAAAAAACGAGCCAGTTCTATTCGATTATTGTTTTCTGTATAGTCAAATCCCAACAAAAATACATTCCCTTTGTTCTCGATGTTAAGCACATCCAAGGCATAGAATCCTGCAGGATTGAACATGTCATGATGTTGAGGCGGAATGGATTCTTTTCTGTTCATTGTATTTATTATTCTAGTTACTCTTTGAATAAACCCATTTTTTTGAGGTAATCCATTGTTTATTTTGTGAAAATATATGTTTTTTAACTGTCCATAAAAAACATGTTCAAAAAACAGCCTATCGGCTTCACGTTTCCTATCGGAATGCTCTTCCATAATTTCTTCGAATATACCTTCTATCGTAGTTGACGTAACCTCTATCCCCGCATTTAATAGTGTGTCTCTATAATCATCAAAATGACTATAAGAAATAAGTTTTTTACCGTTAAATAAGTAAGCATTTGCTGTAGTCAATTGCATTCCCCCGCTTGACAATTTACAGTTGTATCCTTTTTCCTATTGTATCACTATATTTCCTTTTCCGTCGATTAAAATATGATACTGGCTTCCATATGTAGATAGAGCCATTTTAAAATAAAAAAAACCGCTGATTAAGCGGTGGTTCATTCATAGCCATCAAAGAGATGCCTTCCTTTGTCATCTGATTTAACTTCGTAATAAATTCTTAACTAGTTTCAATGTTGAAAAGCTGAGGTTCACCAACTTCATCCCACTCAAATTCATCCAGTGCAGTATCGCGATTATATTTGTTTAATGAGATGTTTATAGTTGCCCAATGTTATTGCCCTATTCGTTTTCATCAACTTCTCTGACTTTCTCAATAAATCTTAAATGAAATTTGTATTCCACAAATGTTTTCTCGCCTCGATGCTTTGCTCTTAATCACGAACATTTGACGTGCGAGTTTGAACATTGATAAAATCTGATGTCATTTTAGAGGAGCGTTCCAACCTTGACATCAAGATGAGGGCTATAGGACGCTTACATTTATATAAGAAAGCAGAAAAGGAATATAATATTGTAAAAGCCAAACCAATCTTAATCTTTTCCTTTGACTTCAGGCCATAATTAGAAGACGTATTCCAGATTGATGGCTTATGGCAGAATGAGGCTATATCTTATTATTCAACTTGATGATCATGAAATTTGTTTAGTCCTCCAGATACATCTATGAAATCATCATCAGAAATACCCTCAATTTTATCTTTTGAAAGGAATATTGTCTGAAGACCAATTTTATTAGCAAAAGCAACAATGGTAGGATAAACTTCTTTAAAGCTTTCAATTCCCATCGGCTGATTAGCTGAGTCAATTATTAGAAGCGGCATATAAATAAAATCTGAAAAATGTATTTTCAAGTAATCGAACATAGTTAAATAAACAAGTATTTGAAGATGTGTTTGTCTTGCCATACTTCCAGGCATAAACCGCTCAGTAATATCACCTTTTTTATGACTAGCAAAAAGGCAGAGTTTAAATGGCTCAAACTCCAACGCAAAACCCAGGTCCTGCGTATCCTCATTCAGATGCTTAACTTTCAATCCACTCTCTAAATATAGCTTTGTAAGGCGGCTATTAAACGCATCTATCTCTTTTTTATTGAAAGACAATTTTAATACTTTAATTTCATTCTTTAACTGCGCCGTTTCTCTTTGCAATGCTTCAATTTTGGGAGCATCAATGTCTTTACTAAGTACTGCAAAAACATGTTCCAACACCCCTATTTTTTTCATGGCATCTTCGTATGATATTTCTGACGCTTGCCCTTTGGCAATTCTTACCTGCGCATCAATTTTTTCTTTTTCCGCTTTGATCTCTCTTATCGCCTTTTGATAATCTGTTAATGAAAGAATTACGTTTTCTTGTCCAATTTCCTTTATTGTATTCAAAATATTACTTGTGTATTGCTCATATTCGGGTTCTTCTTCTACAATAGAAGTGAGTATCGCCAGTAATCTTTCAATTCTACCTTTTCTCTCAATCATATTTTTTGATTGTGCATGCATAAAAGAATAAAGCTTGATTTCTTCCGCAAGCGAGAAAGAAGCCTTTGATAAATATACAAGATCTTTAGATTGAGATTTCGCCTTCCTAGTAAAATTTGTGCGGAACTCAAGATAGGTTGAATGATCTTTTTTATATTCTCCAGTGTGGTTCAACTGCAGTTCATCAAACAATTTCTTTAACTGTTGTAGGCTTCGTTGATATTCTTGGTAATCTTTAGATAATTTGTCCAACTCTTTTTGACGTTCGTCTAGAAGTATTTCCTTTTCATAAATCTGCTCAATATTCTCGTAATTGAAAAAGAAATTCATAATATTGCGGATACGAATTTGATGTTTTAAATCTTTGGCACGAGTGAAAACAACGCTCAAATCCCCAAGCCCTTTTTCGTCAATGTAATTTATAAAACTGAATGACCGAAAAGTCGGCCTCTCATCAAACACTTTATTATATACATGCATGAAATGATTATTTGGATTTTCAGTCAGCATTAAACAAATATTGTTCTTGTATGTATCCACACTTATTTCTGTATAGGCACTCTTCTCGGTTCGACGAAAAAAATAACCGTCTGTTATGCTTCGCTTAATCCATAGGTTTGTTAAATCATTTGTCAAATGAGCTTCAATACTATCAATATTATCCAACCCTTGATAAGTAAGACGTTCACTACTCCCTAAAACGAAATCAATAGCTTTTGTCAGTGCGGTTTTACCAACAGTATTAGGACCGTAAACAAAAGTATGGTCTGAAAATGTGTACTTTTGCTGATCATCCGCATTATTAAAAAATAATGATTTAACTCTAAACATAACGTAACACCTCCTCAATCAATGCTTTGGGATCAAGCTTGTTTACTTCACTAATAGGATTTGGGTTTTTAGTTTTACAAAAATTCAAAAAACTACACTCCGACTGGAAATCAAATTCATGTGTAAGGCAAATCTCATCTCGGCTAATTGACACTTTTGATGTTTTATTAAGTTTATCAATTACACTTATTATTTGCATGATCTCATGGTTATGCGTAGTAAGTTTTAGAGAAATATTACTAAAGAATACATCAACAAAATCCTTCGTACGATTCTTGTATTTTGAATGATTAGTTTCGTTTTTTACGCAAAAAGCAATAAATACAATCTTGGTTATTGATTTAATTTCATACGGCGGCTTCAATAACGTTATGATAATATCAGCATATTCAGCTTCCGATATCACTTCATTCAGTATCATTTTCTTCACCCCATGTAATTTGAACATCTTCTTGTATACCCTCACCAGTTAAGTATATGTAGCAGCCTTTTCTGTATATAGGACCTGGGGGAAGTAATTCGCTCTCAATTTGTTTATCAACTGTTTTAATGAACACGTTTTTTGGAGTAAAATCAATATCGCTTAATGAAAATTTGGCAGACTCATAGTTCTCTTTAGCGGTTTGTTCTAGATTAGATAATTCCATAGTTTTGCGTTGTTCGAAAACACTGCGAAAATCCTTATACATTAACTCATGTACTATCCCTTCAATTACAAAATCCTCTCTGCTGTCTATTAAAAATAATTGTTTGACTTCGCGAGCAACCCGTTCTTCAACAATTTTTCGAGCAGGTTCCTTTGATTTATTTTTAATTGATTTAATATCAACAGTATATTTTTTATCATTGATTTCTTCTTTTACCTGCAGAACAAGCTGAACAAAGTCCTTATAGAGCAACGTATATGGCTTTTTGTTTTTAATAGCATCGTCTATTCTCAAGTTTATATAGGATAAGAAGCGCTCTAACCGCTTTGACTTTGCCACTTCGTAATCTGTAATATCAGAACAATAGTGTTCATTAAATATGACAGCCAGTTCTTGATCGTATTCTTCCATGGACATAACAGATTTTTTTAGTCGATTAAGTAGTGATATTACTTGTTCCTTTACACTACATGTTCCTTCATCTAGCTGGTCCTTATATTTTTCATAGGTCTTCCTAGCTATTGCAGTTTTCTTTTTCTTTTCGCCACTTAGAATAAATTCATATATCGACGCTACTCTTTCTTCTTGTGAGCAATCAAATGATAAATCGTTTTCAAGAGCAAGCTCAAAATTTGTAGTTTTCGTATCATCAAGCAGTAACCAATTACATATGATCCGAGAAAAACACTCCTCGGATACATGCCCACTTTTCACTTGAATGCAACACCCGTTGGAATCTTGTATAGCGTATATTTTATCATCTGACCCGATTTCTACATCATCCCGGCCTTCAAATATGAAAAGCTGCTTTGCTCCTGCATGTCGCATAGCATATAACATAAATGCTTTGCGCTGATATAAAAATCCATATTGCGAAATTATTCCACTATCGTTCATTATAATCATCCTTTCGCGCAATATGAGAATACCCCTTCAACCTGATATGCCTGATAGCCAGTTGTAACGAAAATTTATTTAAATGCCTTATTATAAATCAGTTTGATCAAAGATATCTAAATCACACAAAATGACCATAATAAATACTGTGTTTTATAGGGCGCATTCGAGAATTAATATTCTTAATTTTATAAATGCTTCTCAGATTCTAATTGAAATTAGCATACAATAATCCGTAGGCAAGAACAATATTAGGATGATTAAGTATTATAAAAAATGGGCGCCCCTACATTACTTCAGGCAAAACCTTAAAGTTTTTCTGCTACTTGTATTTAAGACCTTGGGTGATGCTGGTCAGGATTATCTTAAAGGACTCCAGCGACTTAGACAGATGAAATTTCTGTATTCGGAGGCAGCAGATTATTAAATGAGATTTGAACTATAAGGTGGTAGAAAGACCGGTTGTAGACGCGGATGCTTCTTTAAAAATGTCTGTAACTCTGTAGCATGATGGACCCAGCTGTTGCCAAAATCAATGCCATTTTCCCGTCAGGATAGGCAGAGAGAATATCCTGCAGAAATCGAATAAATGCGATTGTATACGCTTTTTCTTCTTCGCGGTTATAAACCTGTCCCGTTTCATAGTTAATAGCACCAATTAATTTAGCTCCCTCATGTCTGCCGTACCTTGGAACTTTGCGTTGTTTGCCGCGAGGAAACCAATTGTACTTCAGGACTTGATACGAGTGAATCATGGACAAGTCTTCTAATAGCGATGGTCGATTTGTTCAGCCTCCACCTGTTTCTTGAGCTCAGCAAACGTGTGCTTTCTGAATTAAGCCTGGCCCTCTTAGTTGGCATTAGCTAGCGTATCTGTGACTTTGGTAGAGTAAAGTTCATCCGTTTCATCATCGCACTTGTACCAAATACGTTCATCGTGACAGCGAATTCTCGTTTAATCCATTACGCCACCAGCGGCAGGGTCCAGGTATAACGTGCCTCAAAACCTACATCGACAGGTAAAATATTGCTCCAGCAGCGCAGCTAGGCAGTGACACTGTTCTTCTGTGAGTTTCGTCGGTGTCCAGAAGAATGATCCAACTCTAAACCCGTCTGCCCTTCCGTTTGGTAGGCTTGCCAATAGATGCTAATCGTTTGACGCGCCCGACTAAGTAACCCACCAATTTCTTCAAATGTATGTCCTTCGAGACAAAGGCGAACAGCTAGATATCTTTCGTTAAATCCATTTGTCTGAGATTTGCTTCATTGCTATATTCAATTCTTCAATCTTTTCATTGCTCATTTCATCGCCACCTCGGATTCATTATAATGTATTACCCGATTTGGCGACACGACAGACTTCGTTAGTATCTTAAAGTCGTTCTATATAGATGTAGAACTTAAATATTTACTCACTTATAATGTTTTGATAATTATAGTATTTTCAATTCCTCAATCCTTGACCTTTTAAGCCAAAATTTTTGTCCAATTCTGTATATACTCCCATACAACTTACCACTACTAATCCATCGTCGAATTTTTATTTCTGGTATTCTGTATTCTATCGATGCTTGCCTAATATTTAGATAATCAGCTATGAATTGATCTATAAATACCTTATTGAACATGTATCGTTCTCTCCCATCTTTCAGCACAACAACTTTTTCCGGTAACAATATTCTCTTACTCATAAATTCTTTCATGGCTTTCTCTCCAATATGAAGCATGTTAATAACATCGTTCATATAATAACCTTCGATTACTGTTTTCTCTTTCTTTATCTCGGAAATGCAATGTTCCAGTTGATGTTGTTCAAAAAACAGACCGGCCAAATTATCTGAATTAAATTTTAAATATGGCTCCAATTGGTCCTCACTAATTAGTTTTATTATTTTAACTATTGTAAGCCCAACAACTGAATATTTAATTAAAGCTTGATGAAAAAAGATATTCTGTGGTTTTGGCTCTTTCTGTTCCCCACGACATCGTTTCATAAGACCCGTTACTTCGGATCTTAATAACTGCGTGACATTTGAGAACGGAGTTTTATATTCATTCAATAATTTTTCTTTGATCAATGGAGGAATGGAATCCTTTCGAATTCCCAGAAAATTTGCTGCTTCTCGACGAGTAATATATTGCTTACTTATCTTTAAAGCATGCTCAAAAGACTCTTTTTCAACGTAGTACTTCCGACTGCCAGTTATCTTATCATTCAAAAAGATTATACTATTATCTGCTAACCTACTAATTTTCTTGTATCCGAAGCCATGTAACCCTTTAATCTCCTCACGTGCAATAAAATAACGTTTTTCAAGTAAGCTTTGATTAGATTTAAAGACTGAAAAATCTTTACGGATCTTCCCTTCATTTAACTGTTTGATCCAATAAGCTTCGTAAGCTTCTTTAATCACATTGAATTCTGGATACTTAAGTATTTCTTCATAGTTAGCTTTTCTTTCATAGCTATGGCGATTTTTTTGATTCTGAAAAGCCTGTAATACATGATAATAGTGCGAGGGAAAGTCACTGTACATCCAAAAAATATTAGAATACACGGTTATGGCATTTTCTAAACTTTGTTCTCTTGACTTCTTCTGAATAAATGCATGGATAGGTGTTGTGTTATCAAGGAAACTATTCATCCCTTCAATTAAGTAAAAGCTATGATAGGCAAGTGACAAGTATTGCCGGATTGATAGCTCAGGAAATATGATCGAATTCGTACTTTGAAATAATCGCTCAGTCAAATCATTTTGGGTCAAATACATTATGCTACTCTGATCAATTCTTTGGGTCGCAGCTTTTTTGTAAGAGAAGTTGCACCGAGAACATTTACCATACATAAAGTCTTTTATCCCAATATAGGATTGGCAGAAGGAACACCTGTCTATAAGTAACACCGAATGTTCAAGACATACAGTATAAGGGTAAAGTGACCAGTACCATCTATGTCTAAGTTCACCTTTCAAAATACAAATTGGGCAGTATTTAATTCTATGCCGTTGAATCATATGATTGTATAATGTCTCACTTAACATTAATCTAATTGTATTTGCAGAACCTGATTCTAAATTCTCAATTGGATTATCTGACAGTTGGCTTAATTTTCTGATCATAGAATGATTAAATTCATTTTTGTTTATTTGTGATGAATGGCAATTTAAGTTTTTTGCCAGATTCGTAATTCCTGAATATCTATTTTCTTTGGAAAGCCGATATGTATAGCTAGCCAAGCTCTCTCCCTCAATATACTTCGGATACTTTATTAATCTTTTCATCTTGATTAACACCTTCCTATTCATATAAAAAAGATAAAAGCTAGTAAATAATGATTTGATAGCTAAATAGAATCTATAAATCCCTACTCTAACTCTAGTATTTCCAATTCTATTTGATTAAATACTCATATTTTCCAACGCAAAAAAGAGCATTTGCATGTTCACAAATACTCTTTTTGAAGTATATTTTTTGTTTTAGAGTTACTTCTTTCTTCTCCGTCTTTTTTTGATTTCTTCCTGAGATTCTTTTATAAAAGCTTGATTCTTTTTATCCTCAACCTCTAACCATTCTTCTAAGTCAAATTTATTATTGTCAAATGGTATCAAAGCATATGGGCGAGATGAACGTGTAATTCGGTAACATGCATCCCTCAAAGAAGATTCGGTAATACAATCTTTTCCTTGACGCAGTGAAATTTTAGTAGCTTCTTTCACTAAATCTTTAATGTACCTTGAAACTCCATGTGAAAAATAATAAATTTTTGCTGCTAATTGTGGATCACTAAGATATGAACTTTCAGAAAAGGGAAGTTCCGCATCCAGATACTTTAGAAACATACGGAACTCAATCTGCTCCTCTGGAGAACCAAAATAAAAAGGATCAAGGAAAATCCGATTAGAATATCTCCCATCCAACTGTTCATTATGTTCAAAGATTCTCTGAGATTCTGGCAATCCGCACAATACAACCGGTATTTGAATCTCCTCAGCGAGGGTTTTCAACCAATCTGATGCTAAAGCAAGTACATGCTGGGTATCTCGATCAATTAAATGCTGAAATTCATCAAGGATAATCATCTCAATATTACATTCTCGAACGAAATGCAGTATCCTTCCTGTCATATTCTCCTCCGTACCTGTATCAAAAAAAACATCTCCCAGGTGATACAAAATTTTAGAGGCTACACTTTTTGGTGACTTAGCTCTTGGAGACACCTTTACGTACAGGATAGGTACCTTAGTATAATCGTCCATTTCTTGGCGTGGAAAGCGTTCCAAATAGTGTTCTAGGAGAGTTGTTTTACCTACGCCTGTTCTTCCGCATATAAACAATCCTTCTGCCAGTACAGATTCTTTGGATAATTCATGAACTTCCTTAAGAAGATTCATTGCTTCATTAAATCTCGGATGTTCTATGACTATTTTCTTGACGTGCTCTACTCTCGTCGCATATTCCTTAAAGGATGCCTGTTTTGAATTCAAAGATAGGAATTCCCTTGTCTTATCAGTCATCAATAGTACCTCGCTTTTTTTAATGAAGTTCCCCAAGCGCCACTCTCTTGGCTGAGATCATCAATATTTTCAGATGATGGATTAAGATGGGAACTAGTATTAGGATTTAATTTGCTATTCTCTTCTTTTTCTTTAGATGTAGTGACTTTTGGAGGGATGGCTTGCTTCTTCTTTTTGCTTTTAATATTATTTTTCAAAGCAATACTAACCTCTTCATCATTTTCATCTAAAAGTTCTAATGTTTCGATCCCCTCTGGAGCTATTTGTAAATCGTACACTAGGTTAATTGCTGATATATCATCATAGTATTTAGCTGCGCGTTCGTCCTGAGTCATTTTTTCAAGTTTTAAAATTTCAAGTCTACTTAGATTAACAATATCCCTTACTTCGTTATATCCTTCGCCTACTGCATCTGTATCAAACTCTTTGTAACCTCTATAGTTCTTATAGTTATAGTAATGAAGTTGCTCATAATGAACTGGGTATTCAGGATTAATTCTTTTCCTTCTAAAACTATTCCGCGTTGGATACGCTTCAAGATACTGCCGATTTTTTTCATCCCAAATATAAATAACTCTCATATCCGCTTTATCAAAACGTACTCTTACTTTTAAATCATCCTTTGTTCGCTCTTTACGGTCTCGTAATTTCATGAGTTCAGAACTTTGGTAGAATTGGTTTTGAATATTGATTCCTTTGTTTGTAATCGTCCGCGTCTCTATTCCAGTCGCGAGCAAGAGTTTTAAGTCCTCTTTTCTGTACGGAAGCTTTCTATGAACTCGAGTGTCTTTTAAAGCCTCTGTCCATAGAATATGTGGTGTCCCGCCTCTAGCTGTGTCATAATCGTTCGCAACGAGTTCTATCATTGTTATGTGAATTATTTCATACATTGCTCTTAGGGTTACACAAGCTTTACCTTCAGAATCATACTGATCCTTTTCTTTGGTATTTGAAAATGTTGTTCCTGGGATACCGTGGAATACTTTAGTATTTAAACTTTGGAATGCTCTCTCTATTGTTCCCTTGAGGTGACCTGATGCTATTGGAGGATAATCAAGTTCAACTCCTAACAAATTACAAATTTCCTCCAGATCTTCCGACTCGTTTACTTTGGCATTATCGAGTACAATCGTTTCCGGAACACCGTATGCTAACCAATCATGTTTTAAATTTGGATACAGTTTTCGAATATGGGTTTTCGGAAGCATGATATGCAGTAAACATTGTTTGATAGCATGTGCGTCAGGTTCTTTTTCAGAAATGTAAAAACCAAGAGGGTATCCCGTTAATTTATCTATACCATAGACCAGATAATATCGCTCAGTAACAAGATTCATAACATCTACAATAAAAAGATCTATTGGAGTCCAGTCAATCTCTACCCTCTGAAGTGGACGTTCTACGTAAACTTCACCAGTAGATCCCTCTCTCTTCAAATTGGCTTGCACTACCCCATGTCTCAATTTATCTTTTTGGTAAGTGTCTGTTAGATCCTGTACTATTCGATAGACAGTAGTATCGCTGCAGGCATTGATCTTACGTATTTCATCCCTGGTTAAATTCATATCCTTTAATCTTCTTTTTAATTCAAGGTGTATTTTTCTGTTAGAAATATTGACTCCTTCCTTTTCAATTTGCTTAAGAATCCCCTTGATAATATCAATTATTTCAGTCGGTGTAGTTCGTTGTTTTGGACCTTTCAAATCGTCTCTTCTGATTAGGCTTCTTTTATCCTGTGTACTATCCCAACGTTTCTTCCATCGATAAATCGAAGCAATTGAAGTCACTTTGCGCAAATCTTTTGGTAGTCCATTGATATAATCTGTATACTGTGCAGGCTTTACTTGCCCATTAATAATAGGTTCTAAAATTCTATACCTTATCTCCATATCCTTTGTTTCTTGTTGTGTATACATTTTAATATCATGATTTGCTATCTGTGCCTGTTCAGGTATATCATCATGTTTTACCAGCAATGTTCCATCTGACCAAGCTTCAATCAGTTCATCTAAACTGAAAATTTCTACAGTGTCATATGAGTAGTTAGTGACCTCTATATCCTTACTATTCTCTTTACGAACAATGTACTCCATATCTCCCAGGCGAAATCTAGTTCCTGGTGAAAAGGAAAAGCTCTGCATTATTCACCTCTAATTTTGTGAGCGCAATTCTCGCAATTTTCTTTTTAATTCAAGATAATTTATTGTATTTAATTTATCGCTCCCTTCTTTTCCAAGCCGTAAGAGACACTCATGAAATAATTGTGTTAATTCAGTCCATGTAATTTTTTCTTTGATATTTTTTATATCATCTCTTTTAATCAAGTTTTTCTTGTCTCGTGCCCTGTCCCACCTTCTTTTCCATTGATAAATCGTTGTAACTGAGATCACTTTACGCAACTCTTCCGGTAGTGCATTAACATAATCTTTGTACGCAACAGGCTCTATTTGTCCATCAATAATTGGTTGTAATATGCCGTACTTTAGTGCCATTTTCATTGTTATCTGCTTTTTGCACCCGACAAATTCATAAACTCCTAATAATACTTGCAGAGGCAAATCACCTTGCTTCACTATTGATGTTCCAGCTGACCAATCTTTAAATAATTTATCATGACTTAGAGTTTCTACAGTAGTATTTGAACAGTTGACGACTTCTATATCTTTACTATTTATTTTAAGAACAATATAATCAATATCCCCCAGAAAAAACCTAGTTCCAGGTGTAAAAGGAAATCTGCTTATCTTCCTGCTTCCATCTTTCCGCTTAACAACACCGGGAATACCATAAAGCACTTTACTGTCTACCTGATTAAACAATCTCTCAACTATCCTGTCTTCACCTTTTCGACGCACAAACTTCTCCTCCAAACTGAAAATGATTTAAATTAACGGATATCAAAGTCTCATCAGTCAACTCCGATGAGAATAAATCAGCAAATACCTTTTGAAAATAAATAAGCTTATAAATAGCAACATAGAAAAATTCATCATCAATATCTCGACAATTTTCACGAAGCATATATATAGTACTGGCTCCGGTATTACATAGAGTATCATAAACAATTTGCAATACGACTGATGGCACTTTCGGTTGATGACCTAGAGCTCTCAGAAATCCTATATTAAACAGCAAGCAACTATTCTCATATAATTGCTTTTCGGTTACGATAATATATTTCCATCCTTTTTTCTTACAATATAATCGACCTACAAGTGCTTTTAATTGAATTTCTGGCTTAAGCACTTTTGAATTAGGCTTGATCTCCACTATTAAGACTCTGCCATCTTTAAATGTAACTTTAAAATCAGGGTAATAGAAACGAATTTTCCCTTTTATTCTGTATGGAATAAACAGCGGCTGGTACGCAATCTCTACAACATTCTGATCAAAATCAGTTATCCTTACATAGTCTCGCTCTAAGCCGCTTTCGCAATGAATCATCCTTCCATTTTTAAGATAAGGAACCTTCCACCTATGGTTCTTGCCTCTAGTAGCCATTATTTTTCTAGCTGGCTGATTCATTTTCATAATACCTCCTTATTACAACTCTACTAACTATCATCTCCAGGCTATGAATCTTTTAAACCTAAGAGCTTGAATAAACTAGAATCTCTTTTGTACAAGTACCCTAAACTGCCATCAATTTTAGGACCGGTTACAGGTTCTACTCCCATGCTACTCAGAACGCGAACAAGTTTTTCAGATGCGCGAATTTCCGGGTGCATTTTGACCAAATCTCTTGCAGGGATGTATAATGTAACGAACTTTTGGTAATCAATAGGATTAACTAAAAGGTGACGTTTGTGAACTCGTTTAACAGGCAAAAAACCTTTTTGAGTCCATGAAACAATTATGTTTCTATAAATAGACTGTTCATGGGCTATATCGTCAATAGATAACAATCCACCTTTGGCAACACGTTCTACCTCATTAGCAATAAACAAAAAACCATATAACCCGCTCTCATCAGATTGTCCACAGGCCCTAATTTGTTTTGTCAAAATACTATGCATAAAGTCTGAAAACTTTTGCCCCCAACCTGCAAATATGCGCAAAGCTTTTTGAAATGATATAATTAAAGAGCTTTCTTGGGGAGGCAGCTGCATAAATCTTTGAATATCTATAAGAAGATTTTCTACGCTCCGACGGTCAAAAAAACAAATTGTATCGAATTTTTAAGTTGGCGTCTTTTACAGTTTTAATCATTTTACTTTCTTTAAGAGAAGCGACTTGTACTTGCCGCCTTATGCCCAGTAAATTCATTACTTCTTTAGTAGTACAATATTTTAAATCATTTAGATGATTTGACTTTATTACCAAAGGTTTTTGTTGGATTAACTTCTTTTCTAATGTTTCTTTAAATCTAACTTTAAAATAAATAGAATCATTCTGTTCATAATAATTAATATATTCTTGATATATAAATAAAAATTCCGGGTCACGTAAGCAAGTATATAACCTTGTATTAAAAGCGTAAAAACTTGCATGTTCGTGCTTCCCTTTTTCAGTTGATTTATATTCGGTCATATCAGCTAAAAATTCATAAAAAGAAGTCGGCCATTTTTCAAAAATGTTCATAGTATCTTGAATAAATCCATGTAAAACAGCGTTACGTACGAACTGCATTCGTTTGATTCCATGATAGAATCTTGACTTCTCTTCACAAAAAAACATCACCAAATAAATGATATCCAAGAGTTCTAGATCTGCTAAAGGGTTGATTATAGAGGAGTTGATTGGTAGCAAAGAAAACATTTTTCTATTAATTAAATTTGATAAATATGTATGTTCAACCGGTACCTTATCAGCTTGGGTTTTTCTAAAGTCGTAACCACATTGGCATTTCATGAGATTCGAACGATGCGCTGATATTTTTTTCCCGCACTGAGGACATTCATCAATGAGCAAACATAAATGCGTTGGGCAAGTAGTTACAATGTTTACATCCCACAATTTGTGATGATATCCTTTTTCAGCTAGGCAATGTGGGCAAATCTGCTGCTTGTATACGCAAGTTCCATTTCGCAACATTTTTTGAGTCTTATGATTATAACTATTTTTTCCTGATTTTCCAAATTCATTGTAAAAGCTGAGAGAGACCAATTGATCCTCACTACAAGTTGTCATCGCACTTAAGCGTGCAAGATTAACTTTCTCTTTGACCATGTTAACATTAACAACTGAATTAGACTTAAAGAGCCCAGCCATTTTGTAGATTCTATTGGGGTCTGGACATAGGTTTAAATTTGCAAGACGTATAATATACCCTTTTAAACTTTCATCATGGAAGGGTTTTGGATGCAGTATTAAAGAACCTATCATAGGCTCAACCTCCGTGATTAAAAATTCACATGCGTGATTTGTATTTCACGCACAGTTGAATACATCCTAACTCCGTTTTTTTAGTTTGTCAATTTTTCAGTTATAAATTTAATGAAATATTATGCCACTTAGGAGGAAACCAATTGCGTTATGCCCATCTACTGGAGAAATATATACAAAAAAGTGGATTAAATATCACCCAAATCACAGAACAGCTAAAAGATTTGGGAATTAAAATTGATCGTTCTTATGTTAGTAAACTTAAATCTGGAGCGATCCCCCCCGCATCTGAAGATTTCTCTCGTGCAATTGCTAAAATTACAGGAGGTGATCCAGAAGCATTAGTGAATGCGAGTGTTTTTGAGAGAGCACCTGAAGTAATAAAAGAATTTATTACCAAGGTTGAGGAACAATTATGGAGTACTATAGATTATATAATATGTAATAGTGAGGTTAAGCAATTACATGACCTTATTACACATATTAAAAGAGCACATCTTCACCCAGCCCACATACAAATTCTTAATTTGGATGAAAAAGAAAATTTAAACATCAGTTCAATCATCCGACGTTTCAATCTTTTCCTAGAGTCTATTAAAGAATCTTTAAGCCTTTCAGATAAATTAAGGCTCTTTTTCGAAATTAATGATTATTTTCGAACATTTAATGAAATCCCTATTAATTTGCTTCACACAAAATATATTCACCGAGAAAATACCCAATTAGTATCAGAGGATATACAAAACCCCAACTTAAATATGATTAGTTCCAGCGATAAAAGAGTACCGTTAGCAGAAGATGAAGTTGATTTTTTGTTCCGTTGCTTAGAGGTATATAAAATACAAAAGGATAAATGGTTCTAAGAATATAAAGAATGGAGGATGTTATTATGAGTGATATGAAATTAAAGAATTCAATAATCGATGCTATTAGTTCTGCTATACAAAATGCTGAGCATCAGTCGCAACCTTCAGAATATGACAAAGGAAAGATCGCAGGGTTAAAAAAAGCTATGACATTAATACATATGGTCACTAATCCAAGAATTAAAGATGCCACACCGATTGACATAGTTATAGATGATTTACCTCCGTACACTGAGATGCATAATAAGACATAAAATTAAATATTTATCATCTCGAAACTCATGAGGAATACTAAAACTCTCAAATATTTAAAAGCCTGTTGCTTATTAGCTACAGGCTTTTTAAATATGCATACTTATACATTAGTGAATATTAATACAAAATAATGTATAAACCAATTTTATCACTTTTTCTGACGAAATTTTCTCGCTATTATTGCAAAAATTATCACTTATTTTGAACAATCACACAACACTAACTCATTCCTTTAATGAGCCACCCTCACCCGCACCGGCTATACCCGCAATTGCCGCAGGTCTTACACCCCTCAATATTAATCAGTGATGCGCTTCCGCAGGAAGGGCAGAGATCCCGCGATGCCGTAGCGTGGCTATGGGCGCCATGGCCTCCGTGTCCGTCATCGGCAGCCGCTGGCGGTACACTTGATTTCAGCTCGGCGTTCAGCGCCTCGTTGAAATCAAGCTCCAGTGTCGCCGCGATGGGCGCAGGGATATGGTCGTCATGGGCGTTGTTCTGCACATGGGTCTCCAGGGCCTTCGCTACCGCGTCGGCGATGGACTCGACGCGGTTCGCGCCGAAGCCGATGGCGCCGGAGCCGCCTATGCCTTTGAGATGCTTGATCAGCAGCTCGACCTTCTCGCCGTGATCACCGTAACGCAGGAACAGCGAGCAGACGCGGCCCAGCGCTTCCGCCATGGCGAACACATCGGAGCCGGCTTTGCCGACATTCAGGAAGATTTCGGCCGGCGTCCGGTCAAGATCGTTGATGGTGATATACGCCATACCGAACGGCGTGTTGATCTTATAGGTAGCGCCGCGCAGCACCTGCGGGCGTTTCTTGTATTGTTTGTCCACTACGTTGGCTGAAGGCTGCAGACCCGGCGCTGCTTCTATAGTAACCGGAGTTGCCGTTACCTTAGCTTCAGCTGCTGTTTCGGCTGCCTTGGCCTCCACCGCCTCAACTGCCGCCGAAGCATCCTTCTTTTCTTCCTTCTTCGCCGTTTCCAGCACCTGTACATCACGGCTGCCGTCACGGTAGATGGTCACGCCTTTGCAGCCCAGATCGAAGGCCATTTCATACAGCTCGGCGGTCTCTTCCACCGTGAAGTCAGACGGGCAGTTCGCGGTCTTGGAGATTGAGCTGTCCACCCAGCGCTGAATGGCTGCCTGTGCGCGGATATGATCCTTGGCGGACAGGTCCATCGAAGTGACAAAGTATTCCGGCAGTTCTTCTCCCGGATGGGACTCCAGCCATTCCTGGGCGATAGGCACGAACTGCTCATCGTAGCCGAGACGGCTCTGACGGAAATATTTGAAGGCGAAATACGGTTCGATCCCTGTGGAGGTACCGACCATCGTTCCCGTGCTGCCGGTAGGCGCCTGGGTAATCACCGTTACGTTACGCATACCATGCTTGCGGATCGACTCGCCCACTTCAGGATAGACCTCGGTGATATTCCGCATGAACCCGCTCTGCAGATATTTATCGGTGTCAAACGCCTGGAATGATCCCTTCTCGCCCGCAATCTCTGCGGAAGCCAGATAAGCCTCGCGGGCCATGAAGCCGTAGAGCTTGTCCAGGAACTCCAGCGATTCCGGGCTGCCATAGCGGATATTCAGCTTGATCATCAGCTCAGCCAGACCCATGGTGCCGAGACCTACGCGGCGTTCGAGCTTCTGGTTGGCTTCATTTTCCGGGAAATGATACGGTGTCTTGTCGATAACATTATCCAGGAAACGCACGGAATAACGGGTCGTTGTCGCCAGATCTGCCCAGTCCACATCATGGTTCTCCGCATCGTAGAACTTGGATAGATTGACGGCGGACAGGTTGCACACACCCCATCCGGGCAGGCCTTGTTCACCACAGTTATGGGCAACTACACCGCCTGCAATCAGCGAATGCGTCACAGGTTCGGTGATATCATATACCGTTACAACGTCGCCGGGTTCAATACCAATAACTTTGGACATGAATTTTTCGGATTTGCGGGAAGGCCGGGCAATCCGCTCCAGCGCTTCTTGTTTTCTGGTAATCAGCTTGAACCCGATCTTATTCTTGAACTCCAGAATGTTGTTGCCGCTTAAGATAAGCTCGTAGAATCCGCCGCCTTCATAGCTCCGTTCCTCGCCGGCTTTGGTCGTATACGTAAATACAGCTTGATTCTTCTTCTGACGGCTATAGATAGAACTGTTAATTCCGAAATTAAGCAGCAGCAATTGAACGCCTTGAAGAAGTTTTTTGGAAGCCGAGGTCAATCTGACCGTACGGTGCATCTCATCATTCTCATACACCGTTCCGTCAGCAGAGAATAATCCTTGCAGGAATGCCACAACAGTTGCACGTGAAGCTGTATACAGCGCAGCCGGAACCTCTTTTTCAGCGGCTCTAACTGCCTTCACTCCGAGTTCTTCAAGCTGTTCCCGGAACGACTTACGCCACCAATAAGCTTGCTTGGTATTGTTGGTTCTGTCGAATACTTTGGCGGTTACGCCTGTGATATTCTTGGCAGCATCAATGAGCAATGGAATAACTTCGCTGTCTGCCTCACCAAATACCATACCGATATCACCACGTTTGGAAATCCAGCCGTCGCCTATGAGCCAGCCCAGGAACCAGCCCCATCCCTCACCAAGGGTATCCTCAGCGGCAAAGGAACCTTCTCCGGACTGCAAATAAACGCAATCGTCTGCACTCAGAGACTGAGCCTCTTTCCAGCCGGAGTTGGTGAACAAGCGATGCTCAGGTGTTACGGATAGTTCTACGCCATTTTGCAGGGATATCTTCAAGGTTTCTCTGGTCCCGGTTGGGAAGACCGTAGCTCTTCTCATCTGCAAACCTGGAATTTCATAGCTTCTCCCGCCGACCACTTTGGCCTGCTCCACTAATCTCAAATCGGTTCCAACCAGGAAGGACTCTGTTCCGACCTTCTTATATAGCTCTTCAATAGTTAAGAGACCATATTCCGTTGCAATCCGGGTGTCCGGGTGAAAACACGGATTCGTACAAATAATCGGATTGAAGTACCAGCTGTTAGACATCTGATTATAATACTCCATGAAAACAACGCCCGGTTCCGCCGATTTCCAGGCCGATTCGATAATCGTATGCCACACCTCGCGCGCTCTGACCGTACGGTAAGGAATCACACGGCGGTTGTCAGCCTTCCATTTATCCAGATCTCCGTCCCAGAGCGTGTCGTAATCAGGATCGGTCGTATCCGGGAAGACCAGCTCCCAGTCCAGATCCTCCTTGACGGCCTTCATGAAGTCGTTGCTCACACAGACCGACAGGTTGGCATTAGTGACCTGGCCCATGGTTTGCTTCACGGTAATGAAATCCAGCACATCCGGGTGCCAGTCATTGATCATCAGCATCAGCGCGCCACGGCGGCTGCCGCCTTGCTCAATCAGTCCGGTGGTATAGCTGAAGAGTCCGCCCCAGGATACGGAGCCGCTGGAGGAACCATTCACCCCTCTGACAATGGCACGGCGCGGACGAAGCGAAGACAGGTTGATGCCTACGCCGCCGCCGCGGGCCATAATCTCCGTCATCTCAGAGAGCGTCTGCATAATGCCGCCCCGGCTGTCTTTGGGAGAAGGCACTACATAGCAGTTGAACAGGGTAAGCTCCTCGCTCGCTCCGGCACCCGCCGCAATCCGGCCGCCCGGTACAAGCTTCCAGTCATCCAGTATCGAGCGGAATTTGCCTGTCCATTCTTCCTGAAGCTCAGGGGTCTTCTCTACGGACGCCATCGCTCCCGCGAGACGGTCCCACATCTCCTCCGGAGTCTTCTCGATATTGAGCGTCAGCTTCTCCACATCCGATTGCACCAGCTCACCGCTGCGGGTTTTTACGGTTACAATCCGGCCTGTACGCTCTACAATCTCGCCAACCTCCTTCGTTGGAAACTTCGGATCATCCTTCGTCAGGACAAGGACGACATCACCTACCTTGGCATTATTGCTGTCCGCATCCTTCCAGGCATAACGGTCCAGAAATATCTTCTCGCTCAAACCCTCCAGACGCTTGTTCCGTTCCACAGTACTCAATAATATAACCTCCCGGATAATTAATAGGTCATGCTTCCGGCGGACGTTAACTGCAGCCTGCTTGTCCAGCGGAAGCTCCTCTTGTCAATAACAAATAACCGAAAATTCCCGCACACAATCAAAATTTCATGCTTTTGTAACAATATATAGTGTGCGTCAATGTTTAAACTATACCACATGTTGTGGGATGAGATCATTTATGAAAAAGCAGCTCCTGGCAGGAATATCTGAAAAACTGGAAAATAGAGCTTATTTCCTCCCTCTTTCTCGCTTTTTTGCCTGTACCGGAACTGAAAGCTTTCCAGGCGGATTACAGTCTTCCTCTGTGAATTCCATGCTCCGCAGGTTATGAAATCTCTCTTTTACGCGCATACTACTGCTACGCATTTCGATATGAAACTGCGACGGAGGAGGCTGCAACATGACGCAATTATTCCGCAATTCCCTGCCGCACGAGAACGTAACTTCTGCGCCGCTGCTGCCTGTTCCTCTATCTTTTGAGCGTAACTGGCTGCATGATCTGGAATCGAGACTCGATAAAGGCGGTCCTTGGGGAGACTGGCGGTTATCCCGCCTTGCCGTGCAGGGAGAGCAGTCGGGCCTGGTTACGAGCTTCGATGAGCTGCAGTGTATGAAGCATCTGAACGGGCTGTCCCCGCTTCCCCATCAGCTTGATACGGCGCATAAGGTGCTGTTCCAGATGTCGGGCCGGGCGATTCTCGCCGATGAAGTTGGTCTTGGCAAGACGATAGAAGCCGGGCTGGTGCTGAAAGAATATCTGGTGCGGGGTCTGGTGAGCAAGGTGCTGATTCTGGTGCCGGCCTCGCTTGTGCTGCAATGGGTACGGGAGCTGAATGCCAAATTCGGGATCTCAGCCGTAGCGCAAAAGAAAGCCTATTCCTGGGGCAATGACATTGTCGTCGCCTCCATGGATACCGCCAAACGTGACCCGCATAAGGAAATGCTGCTGAGCCAGGAATACGACATGCTCATTATCGACGAAGCCCATAAGCTGAAGAATAAGAAATCTACGAACTATCTGTTTGTACAGCAGCTGCGAAAAAAATACTGCCTGCTGCTCACCGCCACACCCGTGCAGAACGATCTCGGCGAGCTGTTCAATCTGATCACGCTGCTGAAGCCGGGCCAGCTCGGGAATCAGGGCGATTTTGCCACCAATTTCGTTGTCGATAAGCGTCAGCCCAAGAATGAAGTCCAGCTCAGGGGCGAGCTGTCCAAGGTCATGATCCGTAACCGCCGGGGCGAAGGCCCGGTGAACTTCACCAAGCGCAAGGTGCGCAACATCCCCCTCACTCTGTCGGCAGAGGAGAAGGAATTGTATGACGGCGTCACTGCTTTTGTCAAAGACCAATATCAGGAGGCGGGCGGCAATCTCAGCAGTATGCTCTCCCTGGTTACGCTTCAACGTGAAGTCTGCAGCAGCCGGGACGCTGTGTTCGTCACCCTGGTGAACCTGATCAAGAAGCTGCCGGCGGATTCTCCGAAGCGCGAGCGGATGATGGGGTTGCTTCAGACGATCCGTACGGTCAAGACGAATACCAAGGCGGAGAAGGCGATGGAGTTAATTCAACAAATGAATGAGAAGGTCATTGTCTTCACGGAATACCGGGCCACCCAGGAATATCTGCTTCAATATTTCCGTGAGCATGGACTGCAATGTGTCACTTACTCGGGCGGGATGAACCGCGGCAAAAAAGACTGGATGATGGACCTTTTCCGCGGACGCGCCCAGGTAATGATTGCCACGGAAGCAGGGGGCGAAGGCATCAACCTGCAGTTCTGCCACCATATGATCAATTTCGATCTGCCCTGGAACCCGATGCGGGTGGAGCAGCGGATCGGACGGGTACACCGGCTGGGCCAGGAGAATGATGTGGTCATCTATAACCTCTCCACGGAGGGGACGATTGAAGAGCATATTCTCCACCTGCTGCATGAGAAAATCAACATGTTCGAGATGGTCATCGGCGGGCTGGATGTCATTCTGGAACGCTTCGAGAAGAAAGAGTCGCTGGAGAAAAGCCTGTACAAAATCGTCCTTGAAGCCCGCACGGACGAGGAGCTGCGCAGCAGTCTCGATGATATTGGCGATACGCTCAGCGAGCTGACCCATGCTGATCTGGATGAAAGCGAGGTGGCGCCTTGATGCTCTCGCCCGTGGAAGTACGCAAACAGGTCATGGATTATCTGGAAGCGACCGAATGCACCATCCTTGAATCCTCACCGGTGCATGTGACGGTAAAGCTCTCCCCCCGCGCGGACCGGATGCTGACGGACCGCCCTTATTATTGGGGATTCGTGGAGCGCACCGGCGTAGATCCCGAGACCTTGTCCTTCAGCTTCGTCTTCGATCCGCAGAAGTACGATGAACTGGCCGCGCAGGCTGCGGCGCAGGCCGCACGCCCGCGCAGTGGCGGCGCAAGCCGCCCGGCAGCGGCAGACGCGCTGCCGGGCCAGGCCGGTGCGGCGGCGGATGCCGAGGCAGGGGCGGAGCTTGGCGCGGCGCAGGCTGCGGCGCCGGGCGGTGCGCTGCCTCCCGGGGTCTCGGCTGCCCCGGAGGACAGCATCCTTGCCCGGTACTTCGGCGTCGTTCCGGCGCTGCCGCGCATCGGGCCGGGCATGATCCGCCGGGAGGATGTGACCTACGGCAGCAGACGTCTGCGGCAGATCTGGTCGGCGGCGAGGGATGAAGGCAAGTGCCTGCAGCTGTTCGAGGACCCCGGGCTCAGGCAGCGGACCACCCTGTTCTCGGCGGCCTACGAGCCATGGCTGGCTGTCTGCTACAAGGTGGAGATGACCTGCGACCTGAAGCGGGAAGAGCTGCATTTCATTGCTGTGTCGCTGACTTCGGGGCTGATTGTCCCTGACTTTGAAGCCCGGCTGGCTTCCAAGGAGCTGACGCCGCGTCTCCCGGAGAACATTCATGTTCAGCCGTTCGAGCTGAGCATTACAGACGGAGCCGACAGGCTGGAGGGATATCTGACCTCGAAGCTGGCGCTGCTGGATTATACGTGGGCCGAAGAAGCCCGCGAACGGCTGGAGCTTGAGCTGAGCATTGTGGATATTTATTATGCCGAGCTGCTGAAGGAAGAGGATGAGGAGAAACGTCTCAGCATCCAGGAGCAGTATAACCGCCGCCGTCAGGAGACCTCCTGGCAATATGAGCCGCAGATTGCAGTTTCTGCCGTAACATACGGACTGTTTCATCTGCGCAGCACATAGAATACGACCCTGCTCGCTAAAAGCAGGCAAAAAAACAGCGAAACTCCCGCCGCCTGCCGCGACAGCAAGCAACAGCCTTTTCAGGGCTTGTCCCCTACAATGAACAGTAAGCAGCAGGAGACCTGCCGGTCTCACAGTCATGAGACCGGGGCTTCCCAGCGAATAACCTTTGGAACAGGAAAGGTGAACGATACTATGATAAACAAAGCAGGACAGAAGGAACCCCGCGGGCAGCGCAGCCGCTTGCTCCTCTGTCTGATTCTTGGACTGGCACTGTTCGCTGCAAGCGCCTCCCCTCCTCCGGCGCTGGCGTCCAAAAGCAGCCGTACCACCGTGACCCAGGCCGTCATGCAGGAGGCTGTTCCAGGGCTTGCCATGAAGCAGATTCCGTCACCGGAAACGCTGCAGACCTTCACCAAAGAGACGATCGGCAAGCTGTCGGCCCATGCTCCTTTTACAGAATGGAAGGATGCGGGGACGGAGGTCTACCCTCTGGGTCCGGGAACGCGAAGCTGGCTGGTCAATGTGATGAACGGCGGGCAGCGGATCGGCTATCTCATTATATCTGCCGCAGATCAGGGCGGTTATGTGCTTAGTGAATATGGAGCCGGAACCTCCGGTCTCCCTTACAGTATGCTTGAACTGCGCCAGTATCTGGTGCAGCAAGGACTGATATCTTCCGATCATTCAGCAACAATCGAGCTTACGCCGCTCTATGCACCTCTGCTCCCGCTCTGGAAGCTCACTGCCGGGAACGAGACGTTCTATCTGAATGCCTCGGTCCCGGAGATCCTGCCCTGGGGTCCCGGACAGGCTAACGCTATTCTGGGCGCCAAGCCGGATTCGGCAGCTATGCTGTCCTCCTCCGGCGCGGACCAGGCACGTACTCCCCTTCCCGCTCTTCTAAGCGGCGGAGAGGATGACCCGTATGCTGATCTGCTGTGGATAACCGCTCCTGAGCTCAAGACCATCAATGGTGCAAGCCTGACTGCGTTGCTCCGTGAACGCGGCAGCCTGGCCTTCCAGTCTTCCGGGCACAATGAGGCTCTGGGAGCGCCGTTCATGATCACAGGCAGCCAGAGCTGGCTTAAGACTACTTCTGCCGGAGACGCAGCAGGCAGTGAAGCGGCAGTAGTCTATGCGGCTGCCGGTCCCGGGGGGATTCGCTACCTTCCGCTCACAGCGCTTCAAAAGGCCGGCACCTTCCACAAGCCGCCAATACCGCTGCGCGGAGACACAACTCTGGGCGCAGCCTCTGTGCCGGATTCCAGGCAATAGGGACCAATATTCGTGAAAAGCAAACAGCCTTCCCCGGTGCCGTCTGAACGGCTACTAGGGAAGGCTATTTGCTTCTATACCTGAATCCCACTCAGCGCCCGCTTTCTCAGAATTCAGGTGCAATCATACACCTGAATCCCACTCACCGCTTAATCGCTACTCCTTACCATCCCTGTCCCGGCTCCATTTGCTGCGCCAGACCGACCAGGCGAGCGGGATCGTACCGAACCATTTTTCCGCCCAGGGCTGCTTCTCAGCCTTCCTTCTTGCATGGACGGCGCGCGGGTTCTCAATGTACACAACAACCTTCTCCGTAATATATTTCACCAGATCATCTCCGCCGGATGCCATTTCATACACCTCCCATGTGAGATATGGCAGTTATCACTCACTGGCCTTATGCCTATAGTGTGCTCCAATCCCCTGAACTCTAAACCGGAAACCGAAGCTTCGTATAGGTTCGGCTGTTAAGGCACAATCTAACAATAACTATACTTATCGGCAGGGAGGTTATTCACTTGAGACAATCGGAAACATTAGAACAACACAACTCAGAACAACCCGGCTGTTCACGCGAACTTGACCGGCTGAGACTGGGGCTGCGGCTACAGCGGTTCCTGGCAGCGGCAGGAGTACTGCTTCTGCTGCTTACGGCGGGGAATGCCGGAGTTACCCATGCGGCTGCACCACGGGCCGGACAGCAGGCCGGCTTCCCTAAACACAGCCCCCATATGCTCGGCCATGATCAGAGGATCATCCTGATTGATGCCGGACATGGGGGAATTGACGGCGGAACCTCCTACGGCAGCATCCTGGAGAAGGACATCACCCTTGCTATCTCCCGCCGCCTGTTCCTCCTGCTGCGCGGCGACGGCTTCGACGCCATTCTGAACCGGAACGGCGATTATGCGCCAAGCGATGAGAATCTGTGGCTGCGCAGCAGGTCCCGGCATCTGCGCGATCTCGCCCAGCGCAAGGAGCTGGCCGAGACGCTCCCGGCGAATGTGGTGGTCAGCATTCATATCAATTGGGCCAAATCCCCTACCAAGCACGGGCCGCTCGTCTTGTACCGCCAGGAAGGGCGCAGCTTCCTGCTGGCCCGGACCATCCAGGACCAGTTGAACCAGCTCTATGGGATGAGGAATGATCCCGTACAGGGCAAGCCCTTCTACCTGCTCAACAAAATAACCGCCACAACGGTTATCGTTGAGGCGGGATTTGTAAGCAGTCCGGCTGACCGCAAGAAGCTCTGCACTCCGAAAGGCCAGGAGGAAATTGCTGAAGCGATTGCCAATGGAATCGCCGCTTATCTTATGGAAGTGTAAGCCGGGAGTTCCATTTCCATTCATCCCGTACCAGCTCCGAGATTCCGACAAACTCCACGTTGTCCTTCATTCCGGCAATGCCGCTGCGGATACCCGCTGCGGTTTCTTTGCCCTGAATGCCGACATGACCGATCGTCACACAATATCTCTGGCTCAGCGCCCGTTCCTGTACCAGCTTCATCTGCTTCGCCACATGGGAGGCAGAATGCACATCATCCAGGAAAATGTGATTCTCCACAGGCGGCATTCCCAGCTCCCGGGCCATCCGGCCCGCCACGGAACGGTAATTGGTATGGCTGTCTACGAAGAAAAGTCCGCGCTCCTTGCAGACACCAAGCACAATACCCATGACCCGTTCGTCACCGGTCACCTTGGAGCCCATGTGATTATTAATTCCAATGGCGTAAGGAACATTATCGAGCGCCGCCTCCACCCGTTTACGCACCTCCGCGTCTGTCATGCTTGTCAGCACTGCCCCCGGCCCCAGCCATTCCGGCTTGCCCTGCCGCGGCTCCATGGGCAGATGGACCAGCACATCGTAACCAAGCTCATGGGCATGCCGTGCGTCCTGCTCGCTGGAACGGAGGAACGGCATTACTGCGACGGTAATTTTGACCGGCAGCTTGAACATTTCCTCCGTCCCGCGCATCCCATTGCCGAAATCATCGACTATGATGGCTACCCGGCTGGGCTGCTTCGTATTCTCTGCCTGCGGCTGTGCTGAATGCGTGTCCTCTGCCGGGGCTGCTGACACTGCTTGCGGCGCTGACGGTACCAGTGCGGTTATCGTAATCAATGCTGCGGCTATAGAATACAGAAGGATATGCTTTATTCTCTTGTTGTTTGTCTTCATCCTGGGACATCTCCTTCGTGATTCAACTAATGCTCTCATTGTTTGGCTCACGAAGGTTAAATATGTACGGCGTGCTTACGAAATAATTAACAATGTGAATGGGAAGCGGCGGTCTGCATTAAGCAGCCCCCTTCACCACCTGCTGCGGGATGCAAGAAATCAGCGTTTGCTTCGTGCCGGCATCCTGCGGCGGGTATCCCCGGTCAGCTCACATGCCTGCGGGCCAAGGCTGCCCTGCTCCACTTTGTTGTCGATAAAATCCACAACCTGCTGAAGCGAAGCAATCTGCTCCAGAATCTTCTGCTTATGAGTCAGGATCATCTCATGCAGTTCGGGATATTGTGACAGGTCCGAGTCGAGCGACAGGTTAAGGAAGGGACGCATATCGTCCAGGGACATTCCCGTCTTCTTGAGACAGGTGATAAGCTTCATCATCTCCAGATCCTGTTCGTTGTAGATGCGGTGGCTGTTCCCCTTACGCTGCGCCCGTGGCAGCAGCCCGATCTTCTCATAATACCGGATCGTATCCTCCGTGATTCCGGTCCGGTCCGCTGTTTCCTTGATTGAATATCCTGGGACGGGATTCTTGTCTGCCAGACTCATAGAGCCGCCTCCTTTGTATTGTTGTGCCTTAAGTTCATTCTATTGTATAACTTGGAGTCAGCTCCAAGTCAAATGTTAAATTCAGTCCTTGACCTGGAGTCGGCTCCAAGTTATACAATGGGCACCATTCACCACAATGTTCCCCAAGGAGGACTTATTATGACTATAGAACAAGCCCCACGTACTGCGCTGATCACCGGCGCGAATCATGGAATCGGACTCGCGCTGACCCGCAGAATGCTGAGTGAAGGCTGGGAGGTTATCGCGCTCATCCGTTCAGCTTTCACAGAGGATGACCCCCTTATCCGCGGGGCGCTCAGCAGCAGACAGCTGCGGATATACAAGGCGGATTTAACAGACTTCGCCCAGCTGAAGCTTGCCTTGCAGGCTATTACAAGCCATGAGACGCAGATTGATCTGCTGTTCAATAATGCAGGCGGGAGCTTCCCCGAATTAAGCTTCTCCAGGCAAGGACGGGAGCTGCACTATGAACTGCAGACCGTTGTGCCGTATATCCTCACGATGGAGCTGAAGCCGTTAATTCTGAGAGGCAAGCTCCTCACCGTCATTAATACTTCTTCCAATGCTTTTATGATGAAACGCCGGTTCGATCCTGCGACACTTGAGCGTCCGGCCAAGTTCGCCAAGCTAACCGGCCCTTATGCCGATACGAAGCTTGCCTTGTCCTTGTGGACTGCGGAGCTTGCCCCGGTGCTTGCGGCGGAAGGCATTATGATCCGCAGTGCCGATCCCGGAGGCAATAACACAATGCGCGGCGGCAAAAAGTCCGGAATCCCCTTTTGGCTGAGGCCGATCACGCGCATGTTCTTCCCGGAGCCTACCCATGGAGCAGGCCTGCTGTACCAGGCTGCACTCGGCGAGCACAGCCGTAAGTCCGGGGTGTTCCTGATCAAGAATCAGGTAACCCCGCTGAAGTTCACTGCGTACAGCCGTGATATACTGGCGAACGTCCAGGCCATTTATCAGCAGGAATTCCGCCCGGCCGGTAGCCCTTCCTGATTCTCAGGCCATGCTGTACACACACCAAAAGCGCCTGCACATATCAAAGCCCAAGCCACCCTGATAGGATGACTTGGGCTTGATGTATGTACGTTACCCGCACCTGCCAACTAACAAGTGGACAAACGTATCTTAATTTACCGACATCTCGTAAATAAACGGCAGCAAGTGGAAAAAGGGCATCTAATTATTGGTTTTTTGCCACTCTGGATGAAATGTGCCAAATTAAGTGTTGTTTATACAACTGCTGTTCCAGCAGGGGGCAAACGCTGATCAGCAAGTGCTGAAAATCCAACTATTTCCTTGAATCGCATACTTCACACAAGTGGAAACGGCTTAGCCGTCCTTTTAAATTAAAGGACGGCATTCGTTTCAGCGAGAAATAGAAGGATCAGCCCGGCCATTCCCTGGCCCCGGGTCAGTCCTTATTCATTCGATTACTTCAGATTGATCTCTTTAATCTTATCCAGCGGAATTTTCGGCTCACGCGCCTCTGTCAGCAGACCGTTGATTTCCTGCTGCACATCGGTGAGCTGGGTATAGCAGTACCCGCAGATATAATCCACACTTTTGATCGCTTGAGTCAGGCTTGCGAAGCGGGTCAGGAATTCTTCCTCCGATGCCACCTGATGCCCGTACCCCCAGCCCTTATCGGACTGGAAGGCGATCCCGCCGAATTCCGATATAATGATAGGCTGGCCTTGATACGCATACCCCTCGGCGAAGGCATACTTCCATTGATTGCAGGTGGTCTCTTTATTCACGATGGCCTCTTTGTTGTCACCATACCTGCTTAAGAAGCCGTCACCCATTTCAACGTAATCATGCAGGGTCAGAATATCCGACACGGTATGCTCCCAGCCATCATTCGTAATCACCGGGCGGTAGGGGTCAATGGCCTTGGTTAAGTGATAGATGCCTTCCGTGAATTTCTGCTGCCGCTGATCATGCAGAATGTTCGGTACGCCCCAGGACTCATTGAACGGCACCCAGGTAATGATACTGGGATGATTATACTGCTGCCGGACGATCTCCAGCCATTCGTTCGTGAAGCTCTCCACGGCGCGGTCATGAAATTCGAACGTTGCCGCCATCTCCGACCATACCAGCAGGCCCTTTACATCGCACCAGTACAGGAAGCGGGCATCCTCAATCTTCATATGCTTGCGTACGCTGTTGTAGCCCATCGCCAGAATATAATCAATATCGGCTACAATCGCTTCTTCGCTTGGCGGTGTCAGGTGGCTCTCTGTCCAGTAGCCTTGATCCAGAATAATCCTCTGATAGACTGGTGTATTATTAAGCAGCACCTTGCCGTTCTGGATGGAGACCTTCCTCATTCCGAAATAGGAATGCACCTGATCCACAACCTTGCCATCCACGTATAGGGTGAACTCAACATCATACAGATTGGGCTGCGCCGGTGACCAGTAGCTCCGCTTCCAGGGACCGCTTGCCTCATGCAGCAGATCGACTTCTATCGTCTGGCGGGGCCGGTCCATCCACTGGCTCGTTGTCTTAACCGGGACTCCCTTGAAAGTAACTGCAGCCTCCAGCAGGATCTGGCCTGCCGCCGTCTCCAGCCCGTGCAATTGAACATCGAACGAGACACAGGAGCGGTCGATGTCCGGAGTGATTTTTACAGAATCCAGCCGCTGCTCTTCCACATATTCCAGCCAGACGGTCTGCCAGATTCCGGTGCTCTGCACATAAAAGCATTCGAAATTATCCTTCGTCCAGCGCTGCTTCCCCCGGGGCTGGGTACAGTCATTACTGTCTTCTGCCTTTAACGTAATACTGTTCTCCTTCCCGGAGATTAAATAGGCGGTAATGTCGAAAGAAAAAGCAGCATATCCTCCCTGATGACTGCCTGCCAGGATGCCGTTCACCCATACTTTGGCGTGATAATCCACGGCCTGGAAGTGGAGAATGACCCTTTTTCCTGACGCCTCCCCGGGAATGAGCACTGTCTTGTTGTACCATACCCGGGGATGAAATTCCTGAATACCGATGCCGCTTGCCTGCGTCTCGTAAGTATATGGAACGGTAATGGTATGGGTTGCGTTCAACTGCTCCTGCCATTTCCCGTGCTCACCGGTATTCTGATCGTCGAACCGGAAGCCCCACTCCCCGTTAAGGGTCTGCCATCCCCCGCGGACGAACTGCGGTCTGGGATAATCCTTGATGTATGCTTTGGTTGTCATCGTACTCCCCCGTTCCGCCCGGCAGACCCGGTTCTGAATTCCAGCGCATAGACCGATGCCGGACGCAGCAGCCAGTCCTCCGCCCACACTTCAGCAGGAACCTCGCTTACCTTGCAGGCGATGCGGTCCGGCGTGAAGACAGAATTGATCTCCCATTCGGATTCCCCCGATATTTCATATACCACTACAGTACCGTCAGCCTCAAATCCATCCAGTGTGAAGGAAGCCTTCACTTCCTGCAGGCTGCGGTTTACAGTGAACACGGTGACGGTATCCCCGGATTCATTCGTGAAGGCCACCGTATCCAGATCCGGCAGGGCGTCCAGATGGATCGGCGCCGGTCTGCCGGACCTTACGGAGAAAGTGCCGCACTCTGCAACTGAAGGAAGCAGACGGGAGATATCGCGGCCGGCATACAGCTTCATAACTTCATAGGTTGGCGTGCCGTAGACGGTTAACGGATGCCCGCTCCAGCCCGGCAGCTTGCCGCAGTATTGATCGGCATAATAATCGCCTACCCGGATACACCCGCCAAGCCACCCGTTGACCAGATCGGAGAAGCTGCCGATTTGCACGATGTCGCTTGCCCGCAGCATTTCGTTCAAATTAGCGGCATTGGCCACCGCAGCGCCCAATGTATGCTCTTCCGGCAGCCCTTTGCGTACCGTGTTGGGATAATACATCGTATTGTATTCGGTAATTGCCAGCTTCACATGCGCATGGTCCGGGTTGGAGCGGATCTGGCCTGCCGTCTGTTCTATATTGTAGCGGGTCCATTCCGGGAATGAGGCAATGGCCTTATAGCGCTCTTCTTCCGGTGTGTTCTGGTCCATAGCAAACCGGTTATAGCCGTGGTAGAGATGCAAGGTCAAATAATCAATCTGTTCACCCGCGATATCCAGAACAGCCCGGTTCCATTCCTGATCGGTATGTCCGCAGGCCAGAATAACGAGAGAAGGATCTGCCTGTTTCATTGCCTTAATGAAGGACACTGTCCGCTTGGCGAACTGCTCCGCCGTGGTTGTTCCGACCTGCCAGGGTCCCCACACCTCGTTCCCGATCTCCCAATACTTCACATTATAGGGCTCCGCATAGCCGTTCGCGGCCCGCTTCGCGCCCATGGGAGTATCGATCCCGCCATTGCAGTATTCCACCCACCTCGCCGCCTCCTCCGGCGAGCCGGAGCCGTCATTCACGCAGATCAGCGGCTCCACACGAAGCTCCCGGCAGAAGCGGATGAATTCATCTGTGCCGAAGTATTTGCTGGTCCATCCTCCCCACGCCTCGTTGAACATAACCGGGCGCTCCAGCACCGGACCGATCCCGTGCTCGAAATGATAGGCGCTGATATAGTTCCCTGCCAGCCGCATCATCCCGGCGTTCAGCTCCTTCGTCATTTCGACCACCTCACGTTTTACGGTACCGATGTGGTCTTGTGGGAGCAGAGAGACATGATCTAACCATAACATGCCGGTAGAGACATGATCCCTCCATCTGGGATGCTCAGCCGGAACATATACCCGGAACTCTGCATCTGCGCTGTCCCGGCTGACGGACAGTCCGGCCTCATACAGCTGCCAATTATGGCTGTCCAGCCTGATGCGCTCCAGCCCCAGGCGGGCTTGGCTGATCCGGTCTACGGCTTCAATAATAATATAAGTCAGCTCGACAGATGCCCTCGCCACCAGCTTAACCGTATACATCCCTTCTTGGAGTGCCGTCCTTTGGGCGATACCGGCATAGGCCTCATCATCGCTCAGCAGGCGGATACGCTGGGCGCGGCCAGAATGCTTCGGGGCAGACGCTTCAAGGGCATATCCGGTATTCCGCCCGTTCGTGAACGCATACCAGCTTCCCGCCACGCCCGCCGTATTCCCCGCCTCACTCTCGAAATCCATATCCTTCAGCGGATAAGCCAGCATGGCTTCCATATGATCGCGGATATCCTCCACAAAATGTCCGAACAGGTACGGGTTGACCGTATGCCCGCTTGGCTGGCTGTAGTCGATCCTTATCGTTGCTTGGTTAGACAATTTCACTCCTCCGTTTCCGATTAACCTTTAATTGAACCAATCATGACACCTTTGACGAAGTGCTTCTGGACCAAAGGATACATCAGCAGCACCGGCAGGCTGGACACGATAATGACCGCGTATTTAATGCTCTCGGAGAGCAGGATTTGATCCTCCAGCCCGACATTCCCCCCGTCTGCGCCGGCGGATTGACTGATCATCAGTATCTCGCGCAGCACCAGCTGCAGCGGGTAACGGTCCTCACTACGGATATAAATCAGCGCATTGAAGAACGAATTCCAGTGCCCCACGGCATAGAACAGAACCATTACAGCAATAATCGGTTTCGACAACGGCAGAATAATGCTGATCAGCAGCCTCCAGTTGGAGCAGCCGTCAATGTGCGCCGCCTCCTGCAGCTCCCAGGGAATACTGGATTCAAAGTATGTTCTCATCACAATCAGATTGTACGTTGATATGGCTCCGGGAATAATGAGCGCCCACATCGTATCGACCATCCCGAGGTTTTTGACCAGCAGATAACTGGGGATGAGTCCACCGCTGAAGAACATCGTCAGGGTAACAATCAGCATCAGCAGCTTGCGTCCGGGAAGATCCGGTCTGGATAGCGGGTATGCCGCAAGCAGGGTCATCATAATATTGACACTTGTTCCGACAACGGTGTAGATCAGCGTATTGCGGTATCCGGTCCAAATTTTATCGTTGTGCAAAATATTGCTGTAGGCTTCCAGTGTCACGCCCTTGGGCAGCAGCCAGACCTCCCCGTTCAGTACTTTGGCGGGATCACTGAACGAAGCGCTGACCACAAATAGTAACGGATAGAGCACTATCACAATGATTACCGCTGCGAGCAGGTATACGATTACGTCGAACCGCTTTTCATCGGGTGGGGCTTTCATAATTACATCCTTAGGCATTGCCCGTCTCCTCCTCCATTACCACAGGCTCGTATCCGACGTTTTGCGCGCAAACCGGTTCACCAGCAGGAGCAGCGTCAGGTTAATCAGGGAGTTGAACAGCCCTATTGCGGCAGTATAGCTGTATTCGCCCTTTAGAATGCCGGTGGTGTATACAAAAGTGGAAATCACATCGCTTGATTCCAGATTCAAATTATTCTGCATCAGCAAAATTTTCTCAAAGCCGATGTTCATGAACTGTCCAATGTCCAGAATCAGTAAAATGACGATCACAGGGACAATTCCAGGCAGTGAGACATGCCAGATCCGCCGGATACGGGAGGCGCCGTCCATCTTGGCCGCTTCGTACAGCTGCGGATTAATTCCGCTAAGCGCAGCGATGTATATAATGGATTGCCAGCCCATGTTCTGCCAGATATTCGAGCTGATGAAGATCGTTTTGAACCACGCGGCCGATTCCATGAACCGGGTCGGCGTTCCGCCAAGCGCCTGAATCAGCATGTTGACCGGGCCGCTCGGGGAGAGCAGCACCGTCAGAATGCCCACGATAACAACAACAGAGATAAAGTGCGGGATATAAGTAACGTTCTGCAGTAATTTACTGTACCTCTTACTGCCGATTTCGTTGATCAGCAGGGCCAGCATAATCGGAACCGGAAAAGCAATCAGCAGGGAGAACAGGTTGATGGACAACGTATTCCAGAGAAGTCTCCAGAAATAATAGGAGTCGAAGAAACGCTGGAAATGCTCGAAGCCCACCCAGCTGCTGCCAAGGATTCCTTTGCCCGGGTTGAAATTCTTGAACGCGATCTGCAGCCCGTAGAGCGGGCCGTAATGAAACACCAGGTACCATGTGATCGGTATTAACAGCATGAGATACAAGTCGTATCTCCTGGCGATTTGCCTGATCAGACGGCGCCCCGGCTCCTGAGGGATCCGGCGCGCTGCGGCAGTATTAGGGATTTCCGTCTTATTCATGAACATCCGCTCCTATCCAAGAGGATCTGCCTATTTATCCATCTTGTCGTAAGCTTCCTGATAAATCTGCTGAAGCTCCTCGACATTCATCTTTTGGAGGGTCGACTGGAATTCATCCCACTTGTCGAAGCTGAGTGCGCCGGCGATAAACTTCGTGCTCTGTTCTTCGTAATATTTGTCAATATCATTCCGGAGCATGTTCACCTTCTGGGCTGTCGCTTCGTCAAACATCGGAGCGGCATAGCGGATTTCCGGCATATACGGGTCGAGCGCCTTCTGCGCTTCCTGCACCTGAGGCGGATTGATATAAGAAGCTACATGCTCACTGATCAGATGCGGCGCCCCTCCGCCGGCATAAGGAGTGATTTTGGGCTGAGTTTCAGAGGTTGAATACTCTGGCTTATAATACGGAATTCCGTCCTTCAGCTCATAATGCTCGCCTTCCCGCCCGAACCGCAGCAGCGTCGAGCCTTCATCGCTATAGAAATAGTCGATCCAGCGCATGGAGATTTCCGGATATTTATTGACGGAAGTAATGGCATACGCCCCAAAGTCACGCGGGATCGGAGACGTCTGGCTCTGCATCCGGTCACCATGCGGACCTGCCGGCGGCGCGATGCCGATGTATTGATCCGAGATCGGCAGGAAATTGTTATTCGTCTGGTCGAAGAACATTCCCGTCAAGCCGGAGCCCTGCTTGGCCAGGAACTGGGCCTCCGTATGGGAGAATACTTCCTGGTCCAGCAGCTTCGCGGCGTACAGCTTGTTCAGATACATAAGCATTTCCTTGTTCCGTTCGCTGCCCATCCAGATTTCGACCTTATCATCCTTAAGGTTGATGTTATAACCGAACTGCTGATCCAGTCCGAACGATCCGCTCATCATCGTGGCGACACTGAGTCCGACGCGGGCAGTCAGTGGAAGTTCGTCCTTCTGACCGTTGCCGTTCGGGTCCTGATCACGGAAGGCGACCAGCACATCGTACAGCTCATCCGTCGTCTCCGGCACCTTCAGGTTCAGCTTCTTCAACCAGGCCTGGTTGATCCATTTCTTGTCCGTCCGCGCCGCACTCAGGCTAACGATACCCGGAATCGCGTAAATATGGCCTTCCGGTGTCGTAATGCCCGCGCGGATCTCCGGATACTCATCCATCAGCTTGTTGAAGTTCGGGGCATAGTCCCGGATCAGATCTTCCAGTGGAATAAGCTGGCCGCCCGAGCCGTAACGGACGGCCTCCAGTGGGGTGATCCCGGAGCGGTACATGACATCGGGCAGTTCGTTGGAGGCGAACAGCAGATTCTTCTTCTCCTGGAAGCCATCTGTCGGCGCTTCGGTGAACTCCACCTGAACATTGCTCAGCTTCTCATAATCCTGAAAGACCGGCATGTCCTTGAACGGTCCGTTGACGGGCGCAATCCGGGTGAACATGCTCAGCTTCACCGGCTCCTGCACGATAGGGAATCCGTCCTTGCTCACGGATTGATCTGCTGTTGCCTTAGGTGCAGCCTCTTTGTTGCTGCTGCCCGCTCCCGAACTGCAGCCGCCCATTGCCAGTGCGGCAATGACCATAAGACTGACCGCCGTTTGATTTCGTTGTCTGCGCATGTCTGGTACAACCTCCTTATATATCTCACTGATCCTTGGGTGTAAGCGCTTCCCTTGGTGTGGTTTTATTATATCCGGGCCAGCGAAGAGGGGGATTCTACATATATGACTATTTACTACACTTATCTTACTGTTTCACTCCGCAGCAGGTTGACGGCTTACAAAAGCATGCGGCGTCGTACCGGTCAGCTCCTTGAATACTTTGAAAAAATAATTATACGTCGTGAACCCAACCTGGCTGCTAATTTGCTTCACAGTGTATTTGCCGCTTTCGAGCAGCCTGCAGCTGGCATCAATTCGGACACGGTTCAAATATTCGGAAAAGGTCGTCCGGGTCTCTTCTTTGAAAATCCGGCTTAAGTAAGACGGGTTAAGCCCGATCAGGTCGGCAGTCAGCTCCAGCGTAATATAACTCTGATAACGTTCCAGAATAAGCTGAATGGCTTGGGACACATGCCGCGAATAGGTACCTTGTGACTGTCTGCGGCGGAGCCTGCCCAGCAGGCCTCCGTAATAAGCTTTCATCCACTGTTCCAGCCCGGCTACGCTGTTGATATTGCCCAGTTCTTCCCGGGACGGCAATCCGCCAGCTGCGTCTTCGTCCTGCGTCAGAGTCTTCTCGCCTATCGCCAGCAGCTCGCTGACCATCATCTGTACACTTGGCGAATGAAGCGGAAGCTGCCGAACAGGGGTGAATGCGTCCGTAATGGACTGCTCTATCCCTTCCCGATCCAGCCGCTCAATAGCCAGCAGGAGCTGCTTCTGATTCCCGATCGTCATCAGGAGACGCGGACTGTCCGCTTCGGCCGGCTCTTGCCTTGCAGCCGCGTGATCGAGAACTCGTTCGGCTGAACGGTAACTGGCTTCGAGCTTGGATAGGCTGCTGCACATATGACCAATGCTATAGGTGCATTTCAAATTCAGGAATAGCTCCAGCGAATGGCTGGCATTGCTCATCAGCCGGTTGGCTTCACCCGCTGCAGCCTGCTCGCTCCGTTCTCTGAATGCGAACAGGGCGGCCAGACGCCCATTCTCAACATACACGGCCATCCGCTCAGGCAGCTCGCCGAGACTCTGCTGCATAAGCTCTACCGCCTGCCGGACCAGACCGTTAATCTGTACGTCACTGCGTGATTGTGTCAACAACAGGAAGGGAACGATTTGGACAGCGGCAGCCATATAGCAGACCACACCGGGCTGAAGCCCGCTCCGTTTCATGCTCTTGTCAAACATAGCTTCAGCCTCCGGCTGTCCGGCCAGCAGCCGGAGTGCCTGCTCACGTAAATCCCCGGGACTGCTGTCCGCAGCAGTGCTTCCCTCCTCCAGCCCGGGGACTGGGGTCACGGCCTCCTCCTGCAGCTCTTGTGCCACTTTCTTCAGAACAGAAATTAGCGATTGGTCATTCAAGCGGTGCTTCAGTAAATAGTCGGCAGCCCCGTTCCTGAGGCACTCACGGACATAATCATAATCGTCATAGCTGCTGAGCATGATTGTCTTTACAGCCGGGTACCGCTCACGGATGGTCCGTTGCAGCTCTACTCCATTCATGCCGGGCATATTCACATCAATAATTGCAATATGCACCAGCGTTTTCTCACAAGCCTGGAGCGCCGTCAGACCGCTGTAGGCTTCCCCGCAAATCTTAAAACCATGGCTGCGCCAATCCGTCATTGTCAACAGATGATGATGTACCAGCGGTTCATCGTCTACCAGCAATACTTGAATCAACATTCAACCTGCCTCCTCTGCGGATGGTTCATCCCTGCGAATTTCCGGGAAACGGATGACCACCTTGGTATACAGCGCTTCTTCACTGAACAGCCTGATACCGTACGGCTCCCCGTACATCCTGCTGATTCGTTCATGCACATTACGCACGCCGATTCCGCTGAAGCGCGAAGCGCTCCCCTCCTTGACGGATTCAAGCAGCTGCTGCATGGTTTCCTGAGACATCCCTGGCCCGTTATCCATAATTTCTATGAACAAATCCCCGCTCTCCCCGTAGACTCTGATCAGAATCAATCCGCCTTTGGCAGCCGGGACCACTCCGTGCAGAATGGCATTCTCCACAATAGGCTGCAGCATCAGCTTGAGCACCCTGCACTCCAGCAGATCATCATCTTCCACTTGAACCTGAACCGATATCGGCTCCATATATTTGTATTTCACAATGGATACATAGCAGTTCATATAATCCAGCTCTTCCCTGAGCGTAAGGAATTCGCTTGAATTCCCGAGTACCCCGCGCATTAGCTCAATTAACGAGCCTGATACCTCCTCGATATTCGGCACATCATTCAGCTTGGCCAGATACTTAATAGTATTGAGGGTATTGTACAGAAAATGGGGGCGGATCTGCGCCTGTAGTGCCGTAAGCTCAGCCTCCCGCTTCGCCTGCTCGCTAATCCGGATATCCTGCATCAGCCGCTGCAGATCATCAATCATGCTAATGAACACGGTGTAAAGTTCACCGATTTCGTCTTTGGAGTCCATACCCATACGCGGAAAAGATAAATTGCCGTCCTTCACCCGCATCATCATCGTTTTGAGCCGCCGGATATGCAGCGTAGTCCGGGAAGACATCTGCAATGCTCCCAGCAGAACTGCGGCAAACACGATGACCGATACTTCAATCATCAGATTCCGGACCTTCACCGATTCGCTGAGAAGAGAATCCAGCGGCACAAGCGCCCGGGTAATCCAGCCTGTATCCCCGGAGCGGCGGCTGACTACAATATAGGACTTACCGTCGATCTTCTGCTCTGCCGCCTCTTGCACAGCAGTTCCCGCAAGCTGCGGGTGAGCATACACCGTGCTTAGCATTTGCGGGGAGAGTGACGCAGGCGCAGCTCCGGAAGGGTACACCAGCTCCATCTGTTCATCCAGTACATATAGAACACTGTCCGCTGTCGGCTTGACGCCATAGGTACTCCGAATGAAATCATAGTTCAAATCCACCATTACGACGCCAATAGATTCCTTGTTGTACCGGATCACACGGCCGACAGAAATCACATCCGTGCTGCCTTCCTGTTTGAAATAAGCATGGCGGTCCCCATGGTTCAGCATGTAGTCCATCGCTTTTGTCTGGAGGAAATTCCGGTCAATCCAAGGACCCCCGGTGAAGAACACTTTACCGTTCAGTCCAATCACAGCTATGCGTGTGATATAAGGCTTATAATCAATCAGGCCTGAGAGAAACTCATTGATCCGCTTTTGCTCCTGAAACCACTCGTAGCTGATCTCCTCGCTGGGACTCAGCAATATATCAATGACCGTATTTTTATTCGTGACGGCGACAGTGTTCAGACGATCAATCTCTTCGAACATATGATTCAGCGATTCGTCGGCTTGACGGATACTGTCCGCAACCGAAGTAATCGCATTCTGCTTAATCGTCTCACGCATATTCAGATAGATAATGGAAGTAACCGTTACGATCGAGAACAGACTGAGCAGTCCGAACGCGATGAATATTTTCCCCTGAATCCCCGGCTTCGGGGATAATTTATGGCGCAGCGCTGCGAATCTCATAGCGGTCTCTCCTTCCCGTAAGGGAAATGTCTTCTAGTAAGCGCTCTCATAATATTCAGCAACCCCTTCGTCCTCTTATCCGTCTCCAGCCGTACGGGTATGCAAGGGAGACGATTTGTAATAGGACTTGAATGCCCGGGTGAACGTGTACAGGTTGGGATAGCCAAGCGACAATGCAATTTCTGTGATGGTGGCCTCGGTTTCGGCAAGCAGCCGTTTGGCCTTCCCCATGCGTATGCTCTGGATATACTTCTGCGGCGATACGCCGACCTGACTTGTAAACGCACTAGTGAAGTAGGAACGGTGTACGCCTGCCAGCGATGCAACCTGCTGGACGGTTATCCCTTCAGTAGCATGCAGGTTCATAAATTCCATACACTGTGATACCCAGCCGGAAGGTGACGGGCTTACCTTAGGGAAGGCTTCGGGCATCAGGCCGGCCAGTAATTCGCAGATTTGTCCCTCAAGCTCAAGGGATACAGCCGGGTCCCACTGCTCGTACCGGGTCATTGCCCCGAGGATGCGTTCGAGTGCAGCTTGGACGCGGGATGTCACCTTGCCCGGAGCTGCCGGCTGCTCAGGCACCAGCCCGGCCAGCTTCAAGAGCGGCATTACCCTGCTTCCATCCAGCGCAAGCCAGTTCATCTGCAGCGGAGCTTCCGCAGGAATGATGTAATAATGATAGGTCTGGTCCGGAAACAGACAGAATAGGTCACCCTTTTGCAGCTCGATGTGCTGATCTCCATAATTGAGACCGACCCTGCCTTCGTATACAAAATGAAGACTGTAACACTCGATCCTTTTGGGACCTACCCTGTAGTTCGGCTTAGCCAGGCTGCGGCCCGCACGGACCGGCCATAGCTGCCCCTCCCGGTCCAGATTGCCCGGCGTATAATAGATGAACTCGGCATATTCATATTCGTATTCCTGCAGATTGCGCATCGCTTCTGACATATCCCCACCCCTCTCATCTAACAAAATGACAATTCACACCTAACATTAGGCTATTTATTAAACGTTGTTTTTTCCCTATCATCATAATAGGAGGCGATGACCATTGTCCAGCAAACCTAACATTTTACTAATAACCAGCGATCAACAGCATTGGAATACCATCGGTGCCTTCCAGTCCGAGATCTCCACTCCCAATCTGGACCGGCTGGCACAGCAAGGGACCACTTTCGGCCGCGCTTATTGCCCTAATCCCACCTGTACGCCAAGCCGTTCCTCTATTATTACGGGAATGTATCCAAGCCAGCACGGTGCGTGGACGCTGGGAACGAAGCTGCTGGAGGACCGGCATACGGTAGGTGAGGATTTCAGCGAAGCGGGTTACCAGACCTCACTGATCGGCAAAGCCCATTTCCAGCCCCTGAAGTCTACGGAGGAATATGAATCGAAGGAAGCCTATCCGCTGTTGCAGGACTTGGATTACTGGAGCGGTTTCCAGGAGTCCTTCTACGGATTCGATCATGTGGAGCTTGCCAGGAACCATACGAACGAAGCCCATGTCGGCCAGCATTATGCCTTATGGCTGGAAGAACAGGGCTGTCCCAATTGGCGGGATTATTTCCTCCCTCCCACGGGGACAATGGACCCGTCTGTAACCTACACCTGGCCCATTCCGGAGAAGTATCATTACAACACCTGGATTGCAGAGCGCAGCAATGCCCGCCTTGAGGAGCATCAAGAGTCCGGAGATCCGTTCTTTCTCTGGGCCAGCTTCTTTGATCCGCATCCCGAATATCTGGTCCCGGAGCCTTGGGATTCGATGTATGACCCTGACAAGCTGACCATTCCTTCACTGACGCCCGGGGAACACGACCGGAATCCGCCGCATTTCGGCATGACCCAGGAAGACAGCCCTGATTTCTCGCAGCTCATGGAGACGGGCTTCGGCATTCACGGCTACCGCTCCCACCTGTATTATGAATACGGGGATAAGGCGCTCCTGACGGATTATGACAAAAAGAAGCTGGTAGCGGTCTATTACGGAATGATCAGCATGATGGACAAATATATCGGCCGCATTCTCGATAAGCTTGACGACCTGGGACTGGCGGATAACACGCTCGTCGTCTTCACAACGGATCACGGGCATTTCTTCGGACAGCATGGTCTGCAGGCCAAAGGAGGGTTTCATTACGAGGATTTAATCAAGCTGCCATTCATCGTCAGATATCCCGGGCAGGTTCCGGCAGGCAGACAGTCGGATGCGATCCAGTCACTCGTTGATCTGGCGCCTACCTTCTTATCCTTTGCCAATCTTCCCGTTCCTTCGTCGATGACTGGTGTGGATCAGAAGGACGTATGGCTGGGCCGCAGGAATCAGGCGCGTGACCATGCCATTTGCGAATTCCGGCATGAGCCCACGACCATTCACCAGAAGACTTATATTGATGCACGCTACAAAATTACGGTCTATTACAATCAGCAATACGGCGAACTCTTCGATTTAGAGCAGGACCCGCACGAACTTCATAATCTGTGGGACGAGCCGGAGCACGGGCAGCTGAAGTCTGAGCTTCTGCTGAAATATATTTGGGCGGAGCTGGGCAAGGAACCGCTGCCTATGCCGCGAATACATCATGCCTGAAGCAGGCCGGTCCTGGGAGAAATAAGAAAGCGTGAGCAAGGGCTTCTCCCTTCGCTCACGCTTTCTTGGATATGATATGAATTCAGTCAGAATATAACAATGCCCGCAACTGCCGACAGGAGAATCACAGCAAACGGATGTACTTTGTATTTGGCAATAAGAAGAAGGCATCCGGCACAGATCAGCAGCGAGCCCGCCAATGTCCAGGTTAGCCAGGACCCGCTTGTTCCGCTGAATCCGAAATGAACCGCCGCATACAGGATTAAGCCGGTCACGATCGGACGCAGTCCGTAGAAGGAAGATCTGACCCACTTATTGCTCTGCAGCTTCAGGAAGAATGCAGCGATACCAATGACGATGATAAGCGACGGCAGAATAATGCCGACCGTTGCCGCGATAGCTCCCCCCACCCCCGCCTGGGAGTAGCCGATCAGGGTGGCGGTATTGGTGGCGATGGAACCCGGGGCCATTCCTGCCAAAGAGACGATTTCCTGAAAAGCGCCGCTGTCCAGCCATCCTTGCCCGGCAACCTCCCGCTGGATCAGCGTAATCACGGCATATCCGCCGCCAAATGATACTAGCCCTACTTTGAAAAAAATGTACAACAGCTCCCAGAGCATCCCATGAACCCCTTCAAATGTAGTATTCCGGAAACTGCAGATCCCGGCTCTCCTCTGTTCTCACCTGCTCTGTAACTATGCTCTTTCCCCGTTTCTGATTGTACTGCACCACCAGAACTCCGGCTGTCAGTCCGCCCACAATCAGGTAAAATGGATGAATCTGCGTGAACAACAGCAAGGCCAGCGATACCGCTACCAGCGCAAACGTCACTGCGTCCAGAACAGAAGCTTTCCACATCTTTCCGGCTGCGACAATGATCAGGGCCACAACCGCGGCATGAATCCCCTTCAAAGCGGCTTCTACCTTGACGTTATCTTTGAATAAAAGCCTGAGGCCGCTGAGAAGGAACACGATCAGGAAGGTGGGCAGGGTTATGGCAATGACGGCAGCCACGGCTCCCGCCACTCCGCCAAGACGATAGCCGATGAAGGTTGCGCTATTTACGGCCACCCCTCCGGGAGCGGAACCGGACACGGATATCATGTCACCCATTTCCGCTTCGTTCATCCATTTCTTTTTCCGGACAATTTCTTCTTCAATAGTTGCAATCATGGCATAACCGCCTCCAAAGGTGGAGGGTCCAATTTTGAAAAATACGCAAAAAATACTCCAAAGTAACTTCATTTTTCCGCGTGCATTTTGCTTCATTCCAGTTCCACCTTACATTCTTTTCTGCTCTCTCAAGAGATGTTACTTATATACTAGCATAATTAATTTCATTTTGGATTAAAGTTATGAATTTTATTGTAAATATTCTGTGTATACTTCATAATTAGAAGGTATAAAGTCAATTATTTGTTGAATAAAAATCATTTTGGAATTATCATAGGTATTCCTACGAATAAACTTGGAATGGAGATAAGCCTGATGCTGCCCCACCCTAATGCTTCCCTCAAAAAACAGGTCTATGACCGCATCTCCTACCTGGGAACGGCCTCCAAGGCCGATTTGTTGAATGATTTTGCCCTGACCAGCAGCAGTATGACACGGCTTCTCGATGAGATGTCGTCCCAGGGATTAATTATCGCTTCCGGGCTGGGAACCTCCAAAGGCGGGAGGAAGCCCATCCTGTTCCAGTGCAACCCGGCATACAGGTATCTGTTCGGGCTGGAGATTTCCCGCATTCATTCTTCCCTTGGCTTGTACGATATGCATTTCAATCTGCTGTCAATGACCCGGTGGACCATGGACGATAGCATGACGCCCCCGCTGCTCGCGGATCATGTTGCGGACTGTGCCCGGGCTCTTCTGGCGGAGCACGGCATATCGCCGGGCTGCGTTCTGGGTATGGGGATAGGCGCTGTCGGACCCTTGAACTCCGAACGCGGGATCATTCTGGAGCCGGAGCACTTCCCGGCCGCTTCCTGGACCAACGTCCCCATCTGCGAGATGCTGAAGGAACGGCTTGACCTGCCGGTCAAGCTTGACAATGGCGCCAACTGTGCCCTCATCGGTGAGCACCGGGCTCTTAAGTCCAACAACTATCAGCACATCCTGTATGTACATGCCGGAACAACTATCAGATTCGCCATGATATCCGGCGGCCATATCGTTCGGGGGGCCTCCGGCGCTGAGGGTGCGCTGGGTCAGATGATTATCCAGACCAACGGACCCAGACTGCACGGTAAAGGAAACTACGGAGCCCTTGAAGCCTTCGTGTCTGTTCCGGCGCTGGAAGAGCGTGTACGCACACAATTGAAGATTGGGCGCAGCAGCGTACTGGCGGAAATTTCTCCGGAACGGGTCACCTTTGCCTCCTTAACTGAAGCTCTTGAGCATGGAGATAAGCTGGTTACTGAACAATTCACCGAATCGTCTGCGTACCTGGGGATCGGACTGGCTAATCTGATTAACACTCTTCATCCGGAGTGTGTCGTGCTGGGCGGACCCCTGATCCGGGCACATCAGCTTGTCTTCGACACAGCGGTTGAGGTCGCCAGGAAGAACACTTATCCCTCGCCCGAGAACAGTCCGTTCTTTACTCAAGGACAGCTCAAAGAAGAGGCCGTAGCCACAGGAGCGGCTATCATGCTTCTAAATGACTGGTATGTTGAATAAATAGGAAGACAGGAGGAGATTACTGTGTCTCTTAGCTGCACTGCCGGTTCTCATTCCGGTTTAGGTGTGATGTGGAAGACGGTCTCAGAGGATTGTAATCTGGCGTGCGACTATTGTTATTATAGTACCTGTGGAGGGAAGCCCGGACCGGCAATTAACCGGATCGACTCTGGGATTCTGGATAAATTCATCCAGGATTATATGCAGCGCAGCTCCGGCAGTGCCACCTTCGCCTGGCAGGGTGGAGAACCCCTGCTGGCAGGTCACGAGTTCTTCGAAGAAGTCGTGTACCGCCAGGCTCTGTATGCCCCGCCGCATACAGTTATCAGCAATTCCCTGCAAACCAATGCCACGCTGATCAGCGGGCGGTGGGCTGCTTTTTTCAAAACCTATCATTTCCTGATCGGAGTCAGTCTGGACGGTCCGCAGCAGATTCATGACTCACGCCGGGTGAATTCCGCAGGAAAGGGCAGTTATGTCCAGGTCATGAACGGCATCGGCCATCTTCGGCGGCATCAGGTTGACTTTAATATATTGACGGTTATTCATAAGGGCAATGTAGGTAAAGCAAGGGAACTGATGGCGTTCTACCGGGAGCAGGACTTCCGCTTCATTCAGTTCATTCCCTGCATGGACTTCAGATCCCAGCAGGTGGATCAGCCGGGCGTCTATGAGATTACAGCGGACGAATACGGGGAGTTCCTGTGTGAGGCCTTCGACGAATGGTATCAGGACGGCAAGCCCGAAATATCGGTAAGGTTCTTCGATAACATGCTCAGCGTCTACCTGGGCGGCGAAGCAGAATCCTGTATTCACCGCGCTGCATGTCCTTCAAGTCTCGTGCTGGAGCAGAACGGGGACGCCTTCCCCTGCGATTTCTATATCAATGAGGAGTGGAAGGTCGGCAATATTGCCGGGGATTCCATTGCGGATATGCTTGCCCATCCCAACTACGAGCGGTTTCACCAGATGAAGCCCGCTCTGCCGGAGCCATGTCAATCCTGCGAATGGCAGCCGTTGTGTTATGGCGGATGCCCCCGGAACCGGAAATGGAATCCGGAAGAAGGCGGCTCCAGTCCTGATTATTTTTGCCGGAGCTATATGCGTATCTATGCTTATGCCGATGAGAGAATGAGACAGTTGGCAGGCAAGCTGCGCCGGGAACCCGTTCAGCGAGGTTGCAACGGGCAAATATTGGGTAACTTATAGCGTGAAGACTACATTCTTGTATATTGAGCGAAGGCTATACCCTGATACGTAATGGAGGGTTCTATGAACACGAAGACTGGCGGAGCGAGAGGCGCATTCAATTTCATGAAACAGCTGTGGACTAAAATCAATGCCGATGATGTCCAGGGTCTAGGCGCACAGCTGACCTATTATCTGATCCTGTCCCTGTTTCCTTTTCTGATCTTCATCATGACCCTGATCGGGTACGCCAATATCTCCCTTGAGGACAAAATCCATCAGCTCGAGCAGGTCATGCCCGCCGAGGCTATTTCAATTATTGAAGAAATTCTGCAGGATGTATCTGCCGGACGCAGCCAGGCGTTATTATCCTTCGGGATGCTGGCAACGCTCTGGGCCGCCTCCAAAGGAGTGAATGCCATCATCAAGGGGCTTAACCGTGCCTACGACATTGATGAGAGCAGAGCCTTCTGGAAAATACGGGGCATCGCCCTGCTCGCTACTTTGACGATCGGTCTCGTCGTTCTGCTCAGTATTCTGCTGCTTGTCCTTGGTACCTGGCTCAAAACTCAGGTCTTCCTGCTCATCGACTTGCCCTACGGATTCCAGAAGCTGTGGGATCTGCTGCAATATGCTATTCCGCTGCTAGTAATGTTCATAGTCTTCACTCTGCTGTACTGGATCGCCCCCAGCCGGAGGCTGGCTCTGCGCGAAGTCGTGCCCGGTGCGCTGTTCTCAACGATCGGCTGGATTACAACCTCAGTCCTCTTCTCTGTATACGTCAATCAATTCAGCGATTTCACCAAAACCTACGGCAGTCTCGGAGGCGTAACGGTTCTGCTTATCTGGCTGTATATCAGCTCCTTTATCATTCTTGCCGGAGGCGAGATTAATGCGGTCCTGCTCAAACGCAAGGCGGATGGTAAATAGTTGCCTTCATCACAGTGCAGTATCTATATAAGCCGCACTTAAGTTGTGAACTTGAAGCTTCGTCGTCACTACGGTGAAATTTGGACTTCCAGCCGCTGTTGTCACCAGATTTCTTGATTCATACCGCTGTTCGCGGTGGAAATCCGGTGACAAAGGCGGTCGCTACCGCTCCTCCAGTTCCAAATTTCCCCTCCGCTTCTTTTGCTTTTTGTTTTTTTCTTTAGTACTTCTTACTTAGCCCCTACTATCCTTCTGCACTCACCGAATAAGTCAGACACGCCACAGCCTCCGCCTGCCTGAAGCCTTCTCCCGTGTACAAAGCCTGCGCCCGTTCATTCTCTGCGTTCACACACAGAACGGCACGGGAATACGTCTGCTCAGCCGCAAACCGCAGCGCCGCCTGAAGCAGAATCCGTCCCAGCCCTCTCCCCTGATACTCCGGTAATACCGCCAGCGGGCCGATACTCATGGCAGGAGCCTCTTCGTATTCATCAGCGGAGCCGCGTACGATACCCACAGCTGTTCCGTTATGATACAAGATTAGTAGACCGCCTTCGATATAGTCTGCTCCGCAGATCATCTGCTGCACCATAGCAGGCGTGACCGGTGTCTCGTTGCCCTGCAGTCTGGCGAAGCCTGCATTGCGCACCTCACACCAGACCACTTCATCCGCCCCGCTGCGGAAGGGAAGAATCTCATAGCCCGGCGGCAAGCTCAGCGCAGGAGGTTCCCCCTGCTCCCTCACAAGGATATACGTGTAACGCTGCACTGCGAACCGGACGGATGCCAGAAGCTCTATTGCCGCAGCATTTGCCACCGGAACGAACAGATTCAACTGATCCATTCCTGCCGTATGAGGCAGTACTGCGCGCAGCAAGGACTCGTATACATTCACATCCCCAGTCTCCGCATACAGGATTCTGAATCTGGCCTTCCGTCCCCTGCGGGCGTAATCATTCAGCATGAGCGAAGCTGCCGCTGTAATTCCCCCCGAAGAATCGGCCATAATATACGTAGGATTGTCCGGGGAGCATTCGAACCCGGCAAGCTCCTCATCAATCAGATAAGAATCATCCAGCTCCCCCCGGTGCTTCCGGCAAAAGCTCAAAAATGCCTCCACCCTGCTCTGACTAAGTAATTCAACCTTCATCCGTCTCATCCTTTCGGTACCATTGTATCTTATAAAAATATCAAAAACTTCTGCTCCCGCAAAGGAAAAATACGCCCACGAATCCAGCACTGATTGCAGCAATAACCAAAAGTCCGCTCCGCACCTCGTTATACCACTTCACCCGGGCCCGCAATTTGCCGGCCATGGCTGCGCTTGACGCCTTATATGCTCCAGCCGTATTAAGTCCCGGACATGCTGCCGGATTACGCCGGACAACTACCCTCCAGGTAGAATACGGCGGCCAAACCGCCATGCTGAACGCCCATCTGCGCATCACGCCTGAAGCCATGGACCCGTACACTACGCCTGAAGAATTCCGCCGCTGCCTTGACCGCCATGTATTCCTCTGGCCGACCTGGCGGGATTGCCTCGCAATGGCGGCCATGTACTCCCGCCGGGAACCGGACGAAACGTTTGCTATTCTCCAATTCTCCGCTCTCGAGCTGCTCACCGGTCAGTTTGACCGGATCAGGCTGTCCAAATATGATTCCGGCAGCTCGCCCAGATTCCCGCACCGGATGTCCTACCACAAAAGCTGCGGGATGCTGCTGCCCCTTGCAGAGTTCATGTCCATATCCAGGAGGGATATCCCTACCAAACCTTCGGAGATCAAGGAAGTCCTGGTCGAAGGCCAACTCTCCCCGCTCAGCCGATATTTACAGGCGGTCTACTGTTCGGAGATCCAGCATGTGCCCGAGATCTGGCAGCCTGTCTGCCAGCCGCTCGAGCTGGCGGCGCTATAATTGCCCTCAGCCTTGAACTTTATGTCACACCGTGATATAGTCACGTTATGACATAGTCACGGCAAGACATATGCCATGAGTATGCACAATGAACTGGCGAAGCAGGTGATCGTGGTGTCCGCAACGGATAAAGTGCTGAAAAAGTATGTGCCGATGACAGAGACGGCGTTCTATATTCTGTTGTCCCTGACCAAACCCCGCCACGGCTACGGAATCATCAAGCATGTGGAGGAGCTGTCTGCAGGGCGGCTTAGACTGGGCTCCGGTACGGTATACGGAACCTTGACGAAGATGAACAAGGACGGACTGATCTTTGTATTCGCCGATGAAGAGAGAAAGACGGTGTACGAGGTGTCCAGCCTGGGGAAAGAAGTAATGCGCGCAGAAATCAGCAGATTGAAGGAACTTCACCGCAATGCCATTACCAGTGAGGAGGAATTTGTATGAAAAGGGTATTTCGGCCCTTCTGGAGTTATGACCTGCCCAAGTCAGAAGCCTGGCTGGCCGATATGGCAAGTCAGGGCTGGGTGCTGGCGGAGTGCAGCCTGCTGCTCCGGCGGTTCACCTTCCGGCAAGCTCAACCGGTACAGCGTTCTTATCAGATCGGGTATGGACCCTCCTCCCAGCCTTCCATGTCATCCTATCTGGCTGCTGAAGGCTGGAGCGAGCGCCTGCAGCAAGGCAAATGGACCGTCTACGAGAATGAGCGGCAGCCGTCACAGATTAAGGCGTACCCTTCCCGCAAGGAGGTCTTAAGGCGGAACCACAAGATCTCCTATATTTTCATGGGAATATTGGTGTACTTATTACTCATTGCGATGATCCCGCTGATTGCGCTAGGCTTCTCCTTGACCCAGGATACTCCTATGCAGACGCAAAAAAGCCCGTTGTGGGCGGTTACCTGGGCCGCAGCAGCCTTGGCTGTGATCCTGCTTATCCTTGCAATCTATTCGATTATTAAGCTCCGGGCGGCCAGCAAGGGGTTCCAATTGAATCATGAGGATATCAAGAAGACTCATGAACAGCAGAAGCCAGCGGGCATTACGATGACACGGCTGAAGTTAGGCTGGATGTACGCTCCCGACCGGCTGGAGGAATGGCTGGAGGAGAAGGAGCGGCTGGGCTGGAATCTGTACAAAGTCGGCCTGGGAGGAACCCTGTTCCATTTCAGCCAAGGCAGTCCGCGCCAAATGAAGTATCACGCCGACTATCAGGTCATTGGCGATGAGGAGTATGTCGAACTGCACCGCCAGGCAGGCTGGAATAAGGTCTATAGCTCACCTTTTTCCCTGCAGAAATGGACCATCTGGAGCCGGGAGCAGACGGATCATGCGCAGCAGCCGGAAATCTACAGTGATCCGTACCACCGCCTGAAGCACGCACGCAAAATTGCCGTCAGCTATACCCTGCTGTTCCTGCCCATGATTCTGCTCTACAGCCTGAATGTGACGGCATTTATTGACGGGATGCTGCAAGACGGAATCACCGCTTCCCGGGCATGGAACACATCACTGATGTTCCTCTGCATCCTTATCTTCGGCTCGTTTACGGTCAGAACCTGGCTGTATTACCGGCGGCTCAAGAAGCTATAGAACGGCTGAACAAGTAGAGACGGATTGGTTAGTTCGCGACAAAAGGCGTATACCGGAAGCCCCTCCATACGGAGAAAGCTTTCAGTATACGCCTTTAACATGACAGCCGGTCTATGATCAGAAGAATTGCGGGTATAACTTGGACATGCTCTGAACCCGGTCCAGAAGGGTATTGGAATGCTCGATCACAACCTTGCGCATCCCTTCCACATCCCGCTTACGGGTAGCCGCGACCATCTTCACATGCTTATCAATATCGGAGGGCTGCACCCCCTCCATCTTGCCGTACAGCAGACGGATGCGATTATAATGGGAGGCTACTTCTTCAATGGTAAACCAGGATAACTCCTCCCCCGCCGTCTGAAAGATCAGCTGATGGAAGCGGTTGTCCTTGAAATAGAATTCTCTGAAATATTTCTTATCCATATATTTCTTCTGCTTATTAATCAGTTCCTGCATCGTATCTGCTACCAGTTCACTGCACTTGCGGATGAATTCATCAATCACCGCGGATTCAAGCGAGGTCCGGATGAACCATTCCTCACGCACTCTTTGCAGATCAATCTTGGAGACTACGGTTTTGCGCTGAGGATATATTTCCACCAGTCCCGACTGTTGAAGGCGGACTACAGCTTCACGCACCGGTGTCCGGCTGACGCCATAACGTTCCGACAGCTTCTGCACACTGACATCCATTCCCGGCTCCAACGTCATATTCATGATGTCTTCTTTTATTTTATTGTAAGTTACATCATTTAGTGAATTACTGTTATTAATAATCTTCAACGGATTCCCTACACCTTCCCTGAACTCACTCCTAGTACATCACGGTATATGATCTCCGCACTGGCTGAATCGTAGCTGTAATATAGCAGAATATCCAGAATAAACGGCGAGTAGCTTAGTCTGTTCAATTCCTGCGTAAAGGCCATGGCTCCGACTTCACTTAAGGTGCGTATAGTAGAATAATTCTTCAGGCCCAGCAGCTTCCATAGCAGAATCCGCTCGGTCCGGGTGTATATTTCCTGTGCATACCGGTCTTCTACACCATGAAAAATCTCGTGGCCAAGGATAGTATTCATTATACCAGCTTGCTGAAAAAGTTCAACTAGAGCAGGCTGTTCCGCCCGCACCAGCTCCGCCGCCCTGAGCACGGGTTCTTCCATAATTTCAATCTTGTCCGGAGGCGTATAGCTGGCAAACAGCACCCGCTTGCCGGTCATGCTTGCACTCCTTAGTTCCAGCTTCAGGTTCAGCTTCCCGGCAATCTCCCGGACATCGCTGGTGCCATAGTCACGGATCATCCGCCGGGCGTATTCAATCCCGCAGGCTCTGGCCCGCCCTAGCATCTCTATCTTGGTCACAGGCGGAATGCGCCGGTTCAGAATATCTCTGGAGAAGGCGTACATCCCCCAAGCCTCATCGTCAACCCGCAGCAAATCATCCATCATCTCTCCCAGCTTCCTCTTCACCTGCATACCTCCCCCTGTGTCCTCTTCCCTGTCTTACTCTTTACGGCCGTTAGCTTTGCTTGATATTGGCTGCCACGACAATGATCTCGGTGTCCGGCTCGAACGTGGATACTTCGATATCCATCAGCAGCTCCAGCTGTTCAAAGTCCGAAGCGGTGAAGTCCATGACGCGGGCCCCGATGCACAGGTAAAAGTCAGGCCTTGCGATCAGCTCCGTCTGATAGACGGCCATCGCCTCCCATAGCTTACGGACGGCATTCAGATACTCTCCGGCCGTGGTTTTAAGCGCCATCGCCCGGCCTCTCTGCACCTTGATGAACCCTTTGGTGTCCAGGATGCGGACCGCACCGGCTTCACCGGCCTTATCCATCTTTTCGCCAAAAATATGCACATATCTGGTCTTCTCTAGCAGCACTGTCCGCTGGACAGGGATACGCATATCCTGTGCCGCCAGCTCCTGCAATTCCTCTTCCGTACATTCCTTCAGCAGCTCGGTCGTCTTGACTTCCGTAGAGCCGGTAGCAATCGCTGTAACCTTGGAGGTCTGCGGATCAATATCAATATGAATCTCGATGCTCTCCGGTGTCGCTCCGCTCTGTATCGCCTTGTTCATGGCTTCCATTTTGAGGGCGGCAATCACTTCCTTGGAAGGGGAAGGAATAATCCGCTCGACTACATCCCGGACCATCGACAAGGCCACGCCTATGGAGGAGATGACCTCTGCATTCTCCGGGATGCTGTATTTGAGGCCCATTTTCTCCGAGAAATAGACAATCAGTGAAGCTGCCCCGCCGCCGACACCCACCAGGGAGATCTGATCCTTCTCCAGTTTGTACTTCTCAGCCAGCGCTAGGATGATCGGCTCGATCTTGGCATAGGCCTTCTCCATGATCTGCTTGGCAATATCCTCGGCTGTCGTTCCGCAGTAATCGGCCAGCGCCTGCATCGCCCTTCTCGCAGCTTCCACATTCCCGTAGGAGAAATGCTCCGGCTTCACCAGGCCCAGCACGTTCGCCGCGCAGGAGTTCGTTATCGTCACCCGCTCCCCGTTCTCCAGACGGATCGCTACATAATCTGCAGGATCACCAGGCTTCGGCGAGAAAAACTCGACCTGCGCTCCCTTGATCTTCTCCGGGTCCGTAAAGACCGAATAATCCAGACCGCCGATATGCGCCGATCTCGGACCGACATCCACCACACCGCTCTTATTGGCCCGGATCATCGAACCGCCGGCAACGCCGAGTACCCGCACATCCAGTGAATTGACATAAGTCGGATGGCCGCCGACGATGGAATAGTCAATGGCCGGGCGGCCATTTTTGATGACACCGATATTGGTCGTCGTTCCGCCAACCTCGAAGTACACTCCGTTAGAGGCTCTAAGATACATCAGCGATCCCATAACCGAGGCAGCCGGACCCGACAGCATGGTCAGCACAGGCCGCTTCTTCATCTCACTGATCTCCATCACGCCGCCGTCGCCTCTCATGATCATCAGCGGCACATGGACACCGGCTTCCCGGACAGACCGCTCTGTTGAATTGGCCGTATCCAGCATCTTCGGCAGAATGCTTGCATTAATCGCGGCCGTTCTGGTTCTCCGGGTCAGCCCGTACAGCTTCGTAATGTCGGAGGCCATGGTGGTCGGCATCCCTTTTTTCTCCGCTTCTATATAGACCAGTTCCTCGGGCCGCCCGTTATCTACGCCAAAAGCCATGGAAGGCACAATCACCTGTGCCCCCTGACGCTTAAGCTCATCAATGACCGCCAGCACGGAGGCTTCAGACATTTTTTTAACATTAAGGAAGCTGTTATAAATCTTGATCTCCTTGCTGTTGCCCAGATCTATATTCTGAAGCTTGGTCTGCCGTTTGGCGAGCCAGCCTTCAAGACCGCCCTTCGCCAGGCCAATGATGCCAACCTGGGCAATATCGCCTTCGATCAGCGCATTGGTCGCCTGTGTTGTACTGTGTGCCACGAACACTACATCCTCCGGCCGGATATTGTTCTCCTCCAGACAATTCTGGAAACATTTCACCACACCTGCGGCTACGCCTGTGGCATGATCATGTGTCGTCTTGACCGATGATTTTCCGATAATCTCATGTGTCGCATTGTCGATGGCCACTGCTTTGGTATGTGTTCCTCCTACGTCGATACCCATCCTAACCATTTTGCCCATATGATTGTTCCGTTTCTCTTCATTATAAAATATGCTACACCAGATTGCCGTACATGAAGAATACGACCGCGCATAGGATAATACCGATGATCCAGCCTGTAGGAATCGACATCTTCATGTATTCCTTGGCCGGAACCTTCGTATAGCCGAAGCCCCAGGCGACCCAGGACTGGGTTACGTCCAAGTGCTGCGGTGCTACTGTAGTAATGGCGAACAACGGATACAGGAATTGCACCGGCCAGGCTGCCGTTGCAACGACTACGGCCAGAATCGCCGAACCGGAGCCGACCAGGTTCATCGGGCCGCGGAAGAAGCCGAGCGGTGTCAGGATGGCGAATACGATACAGAGCAATAACGCTGTCTGCGGCATCGCACCATCCAGCAGTTCTTTGAAATAGGGCGAAGCATAGGTGGCTGCATTGTTGAACATCGACAGGGTGAGCAAGAAACCGATCATCGGCGCCACATCAATGGCTCCGTCCGAGAATTGCTTCGACAGCATTCTGCAAACGTTTGCAAAACCACCCTTTAACTTGCTGCAGGTCAGCAAGGCGAACAATGCGGCGAAGATGAAGCCAAATATAATCGGTACCTTGAGCACCACCACGCCGATGACCGGCAGGATGATGGAAATCCAGGAGATGGCAGGCGCATCCTTCGTAGCGCCGGTATCCGGCGTGGCAGCCCAGGCTCTTGAGATCTTTTTGTTCATCATCACGTTCGATACAACCAGTACAACAATCAGGGATACAGCCATCGCAATCATGCCGAATTTGAAATATGTATTATAGTCGTAGCTGGCATAACTTTCATTGGCTGTGGCAAAGATAGCCTGATATTGCTTGAAATTCACGATGTTCCCGAAGATCCCCGCCATAATGGAGCCCATGAAGGAGAACAAGGCAATCGGTGAAGGAATTCCGAGCGACAACATGATTGGCAACACGATTACAGCAATGGAGATTACCGGACCGATGCCGGTCATGGATGTGAAGATTACAGCGGTAACTATACACAGCAGTGACATGGTGACTCTTGGTTTGTCTCCCCCCAGCTCTACTACCTTACGGATTAAGGTCGCGGCAATTCCGGTGTCGATCAGAACTCTGCCGAAGAATGCACCGAAGAAGATATTAACCAGGATCGCCTTCCCGTAGTTCTCCGGCCCCGTCTGGAACACATTCGTCAGGACATCAATGAACGTCTTGCCCTCCATCACGGAGGTGGGATGAATGGAATTACCGATCAGGGCAATCGAGGTCCACAGCACCGACATGACGAAGAAGCCCACCATGAGGTTATACCCCTTAACGCAATACCACACCAATCCAAAAAATGATAAAACCATAATGAAACCGATTACAACATTAGCCACATCCACAAAATAACCTCCTGTAATAGGATCAAATAAAATAACATGCTAACATGCTATATAGGTGTACTGACATGTTAGTTTGTCTCGTGAAAATATTAACATGCGACTTCATTAGGCGTCAATACCCTTCTGCATGTTATTTCCAAACCCTTCAAAACGCAAACAGAGGCTGCAGATGTGATCCATCCTGCGCCTCTGTTCACCTCCATACTCTTCAGTTATCCTGGTTAATCACTTGGTCACGATACCGCTGAAATCCCTTCCATGATTGCTCCGCTGCTTCAGGCTGCTCAAAGTCGATATAGCCGGAATCCGATGTATCCAGCGCATAAGCCTCCAGTGTCTCACAGATCAACCGGATCGTCTCCATCACCGCTCCCCCGCCCCGGACATGCAGCATGATGGAATGTACAAGCTCCTCATCACCTGTGTTGAACTCAATCGAATACCCCTCGCCTTCAAGGAAGCCCCAAGCCTTATCCCGGTAATCCAGGTTCGGAAGGCGGCGGGTCAGCTTCTCAATGATTTCATCACGTTGCCCCAGGGGAGGCACCGGGGGCTGTTCTTCCTCCGTCGCTTCAAAATCGTACTTCTCTTTCATGACAAATACATCCCAGCTCATAGTTGCTCACTCCTTGGTTTGATTGAGACAGAGTTAGTTGTACAGACAGCAGTTATGTTATACACTTAACCCTTTTTTGCAGGTTTTAATTGCTCAGATTACAATGATCCGGTATCGGCCGGTCGCAAGGGCTTCTCCAAGTCAGTCAACAAGGGTACTGATGCACTAGAACTCTATTCGCCTACTCTTGTCAACTCAAACGCTGCAGCTTCGATCCACAGGATAACTGAAGCTTCGCCGGGGTTGGTTATACCGTTAGGGCACCTTACCATCCGCTGGAAGCGAATATTAAACAGACGGGTTACAATACCGGAACAAACGATTCATCAGCCGTTCTGCATAGATAGAAATTTCGTTAGATCATTCTGTAGCTGCACAACCTCCTGATTCGCAGCATTCGCATAATCCGGCAGCAGCATATCCTTAACCATTTTCGTACGCAGCCATGCAATGAAGAGAACATCCAGCATGAAGCTTGGGAGTTTGGGGACTATTTTAAAAACGGGCGGATCAACAGCAACACCAGCTTTTTGTATTGCCCTTAGATACGCTTTTAAAGTAACTGTTATTTTGCGTGCCGTCTTTCTGGTTCCCGGTGTTATAGGGTCAATCTCCCGAATGCCGGAATACAAACCGCCCAGCAGAGCAATGTCTGATACAGAATGAGTGATTAGATACGCCTTCATATCCTTTTTTATGGCGTAAGGAAGCTTTGCTGCTTGGAATACCCTTGCGAGACTTTCGATCCGCTGCGTCACTGCACCATTCATTTCTCCAAATGCGGTAGCCATGAGGAACTTTGGTGCAAACCGGGCATACAGAACTCCATCTTTAATCTGTCCGCCGAAGCCCGGAAAAGCCGGTAACAGTCTATCCCCTACAATCTCCCGCCACGAAGAAAACCCAATCGGGCTATTGGTCATCGTAACAATATTCGGGCTTTGATTATCCTTTAGCGCTAACAACGCGGATTCGGCCCGGTCATAACGGACGGTAACGAAAATAAAATCGTATATATCGTCATTTTCGAGTGTATCAATGACCTTCACCGGAATCGATCTGACTGTACCTTTGTCATTATATTGCAGGCCTTTTTCTTTTAAAAGTCTGAATCTGTCTGAACGTGCAAACACGCTCACATCAAACCCGGCTTCCATAAACTTCATTGCGTATATGCTCCCGATGACACCCGCACCGAAAATTAAAATTCTGTTTTGTTGTACTGACATTACAATCACTCCTGCCTATTAATATTCCCTCTTGATTATCCAACAACATGTTGTATGATGTGATCATAAAGCTTTAGGATTCCTTGATCAATCATCAATTTTTTTATATCTGTCGGATGATACCTTATACACAAGCAGGAGGGAAACATGAACAAGCAGTCCCAGGTTACGGAGAAAACAAGACAACGGTTTATAGAAGTTTTTTGTGAGCTATACAGACCACTCCTTAACGCCGTACTTCATTGAGTTCTATCTGACGACGACCCTTTCTTTATTTCGTCTTTGGCTCCAAAGAGATAAGGATGTACCCCCAGAGGAATTCATCAAGTTAGCGGAGAATTTATATTCAAGAGGGATTACGACTTATACTAAAGAATGAAGATGCCGCACCAGCGAAGACGGGAAGGAAAATAAACGCAATAAAGGCCCGTCCATTCCCACTAGGGTAATGAACGGGCCTTTATAATCTGCGATGCGGTCAAGAGGACTCGAACCTCCACGATATTGCTATCACTGGCACCTGAAGCCAGCGCGTCTGCCAATTCCGCCATGACCGCATATTCGGTTGACTTGCTTTCGCAGTCACAAGATAGATCTTACCATGTCAGAATTATGGAGTCAAGTTTATTTTATTGTAAATTGCTATCCATAAATTGCAAGTAAAATATTGCTTTTATTTGCGTATTCGGTGTATAATGAGAACAAAGGTTCGCATAATATAAATGAGGTGATTTATAATGGCGATTACCAAGAGACACCCCCTAAATACACCAACAATCCCTGAGAATATAACCAAAGATGAATTGTCCCTGGTCAGAAGCTATCTGCTGCTAACGTTTATTCATAAAGTATTTGAACGGGACTGCCGTGCCATCGGCAAGAGCGGTCTGTTCAAGACTCCCCAGCTCTACATGGAGCTGGTATCCAGCGCTACCAAGAAGACATCCCTGATGCTGCAGGAGGTTACCCGGGAGCTTACCCTGAGCCAGCTCAAGATCAGCACTGTGCGCCAGGATCAGCGCGGAGTTACCGCCGAGTATAACTGCCGGGGCTATGTTGGTGAGATCCATATTCTCTGGCCCGGCTTCCGCAATGAGATGATGCAGCGTATGCGCGCCTACCTCGGACTGGGTGCAGAGCTTGCCTCCGTCCTTCCCCGAGAAGAACAGGTTGAACAGTTGGCCATGACCATCTAAGCCGCACCTTGTAATGGATTGTACTGCTGACATAAGAGCCTCGTCCTATTCTGGACGAGGCTCTTGGTGCGGGTGCAGATCAATATATGATACGTTGACGGGGAGTGGTTTGATTAGACTTTGTCGTCTGGAGTACAGGCGGCATGCATTTGGCCCAAATGGCAACCCGGTCCCTTCCTGCCGTTCACCAGTTCGACGCCCGTCCTTACTTTAGAACCTTCTCCAGCTGCTTCGATCCTGCCTCCGGGAACAGCTTGGCCGTATGCTCCATGATCCGCGCTCTGGATGCCTCAGGCTGATCACTGTAACGTGAAGTCACATAGTCTGCTCCAAATACATGCTCGCTCACGGCATAACGCCCGATTCCCCAGCCGTAGGGACGGCCATGCTTGTCCTGCTTATACTCAAATTTGCTGGCTGTAATGTAGGTCTGCATCTGGAGCAGCGTCATGGCTGTGTCGAAGCCCTTGGCACCTTTGGCCGCGAAGCCGGACAGGCCTTTGAGATCACTGGAAAGCAGCCCTGCCTCATGCTCCAGCAGCACATCCATGATTCGTTTGCTGGCCATGGAGGCCAGCCCGTCATCATATCTGGCATCGAAATCATAGCCGTCCCGGCGGTAATTGGCGAAGTCCGGATACCATTCTCTGCTGATGAACCCGGCCTTCTTGTTAAAAAGCTTCGCATAAGCGATCTCGCCCCCGGCCGCAATCTCCTCGCGCCATTCCCACGGCCCCACTACATCCTTCACGAACCAGTAGCTCGCAGGCGTACATTCCTCCAGAGAGAAGCCTGCGATTTCACAACGGAACAAGGGCAGATACCCGATCTCCCGCACCAGTTCGGCCAGTTCCCCGGCATTCTTTATAACCGGCAGCTTCATGATTGCCCTCCAGGGTGGTAGGTCCAGCCCTCGTCTCCGTGGTAGATCATCTGCTTGCTCATCCCGCCATCGATTGTAATATTCTCGCCCGTAATGAATCCCGCAGCTTCGCTGCACAGGAACAGCACCATGACTGCGATATCCGCTGGAGTTCCGACCCGTCCCGCAGGATGCTGCAGCCGGTCCGGCTCTGTATGAACCGGTTCCGCCGATTCCCCTGTACCGTGATAAGCGGTGGTATCAATCCAGCCCGGGCTGATCGCATTCACCCGCACTTTACCGGCCAGACTTACACTAAGGGCGTGGGTCAATGCACCGATTCCGCCTTTGGCCGCAGTATAGCTCTCGGTATCCGGCTGCGACATCCGCTCCCGGCTGGAGGAGATATTAACGATGGACGCTCCCGGAGCGAAATATTCCTTAAGCCGCAGTGTCAAATAATATGGCGCAATCACCCCGATTCGCTGCACATATTCGAAATCCTCATAGCTGCACTCGGACTGCAGCCCTTTACGGCTGATACAGGCATTGTTAATCAGGTAATCCACCTGTCCGTAGCGGCTGATTACATGTGCGGTGAAGTCATCCAGCACGGACTGCTGCGCAATATCGCCTGTATAGAAGAACAGCTGCTCTGTGCCATACTGCTCCTCCAGCCAGCGTCCGGCTGCTGAATCCGTATCGATGCAGGCAACCACTGCCCCGGCCTTCAGTAATGCCTCGGTGAGACAGCGCCCGATTCCGCCCGCGCCTCCGGTGACGACCGATATTTTATGATGATGGCTCATTGTCCCCTCCTAATCCGCTTACTCCGCAGTATCCGTCTCTGGTCTGGGTTCGCTGAACGGCTGATACAGATAATTCCGGTCCAGCTTCACCACACGCTTATTGGGGCGCCGGATCATCACCTGGGACTCATCCCAGGCCAGTACGATCCCCTTCACATCATTGCTTACCAGTCCATCCCGCACGACACGTATCTTTTCACCGGAGATCCGGTAGGCGTCCAGTTGTTCATCACTGATCATAATTCTCTATTCCCCTCTCTGTCTTTAGCTTGTCCAATATTTACCCGGTTAAGGTCATGAAAAAGACCCAAATGAGAATCATCCGGGTCTAGTTACGAACTAGGCAATCTGTATGTCTTATGAAGTTCCTATATCAGCGCTTCATTCTTCTCAAACCAGAAGTCAAGAACTTTAGCGGACATCACACGTTCTTCAAGATACTCTACCTGATGGTCCGTGAATAACTGTCTCCAGCCATACGACAGCTCTTCACACAAACTTGTGATTGTCAACAGCTCCGACCAAGCTACATAACGTTTGTACCAGAAAAATTGAGGATGTTCAATCATATAGGGATACAAATCGTCGAACTCCGTGTGTTTGCAATCCAGCGCACGTTCGAAGTGATCCTTAGCCTCGGTTAGTTTATCAATAAAAAATTGCTCAGTCACCGGTTCTTTCCCCATTGTGACGCCTCCCCTCTCATGTCTAATTTTTATTATAAAGGAAAACTTATAGGGTGAAAAGAAGATGTTTCAAAAATAGGCTAAGTTCCTGTTATTGACACTTCAATTTAACCCGAAAGTAATCTTTCCCTCACTAAGGGAGGTAATATCAACAAGCGATTCCAGCCGGATTCCCTGTTCCCGGATCGTACGCGCACCGGCCTGGAAGCTTTTTTCGACCACTACACCCAGACCTACAAGCTCAGCGCCCGAACGCTGAATGATCTTGATCAGGCCGCGGGCCGCATCGCCGTTGGCGATAATATCATCAATGAACAGGATTTTGTCATTCTCCGAGATGTATTGGCGGGACAGCATGATGTCCGTCACAATCCCTTTGGTAAAAGAGGGCACCCGTTCGCATAGAGCGTCGGGATCAGCCAGCAGCGTTTTTTTGCGGCGGGCAAATACCAGCGGCACCTTCATCTCATAAGCGGTGGCAAATGCCACGGCAATACCCGAGGATTCCACGGTCACGACGCGCGACACTCCAGCCTCAGCGAATCTGCGGGCAAATTCCCGTCCCATTTCCATCGTCAGCATCGGATCGACCTGGTGGTTGAGCAGACCGTCCAGCTTCAGCACCTGATCCGAGACGACAACCCCTTCCTCCAAAATCCGCTGTTTCAATAATTCCATGATTTCGAACCTCCATTACCCTTAATAAAAATATAAGAATTTATTTGTTTCACACGATAACTTATCCTTCGATTTCTCGCTGAAACGAATGCCGTCCTTTAAAAGGACCGGCAAAGCCGTTTCCACTTGTTGCAGACGTTCCACTGAAAAAAGCATTTGTTCCTATAGGCGGAAGTCATGTCCCTCTGTCCCTCATCATAACCTGTACTATGCGGACTGCACAAGGCTATATCCTAGCGGACCCCGCCATTTTAATCTTCGCAGCATTCAGAGGAGGGTAAGCATGAAGTCACATATCCGCACATTGCAGATCGCTTTCACCTATATTGGCACTGTTGTAGGCGCCGGATTCGCCACCGGCCAGGAAATCCTCCGTTTTTTCACCAGATACGGGCATTGGGCCCTGCTGACGATTCTGCTCTCCACCGCACTGTTTATCTGGCTCGGAACCAAAATGATGATAATCGCACGCAGGATCGCTGCGGACTCCTATGAGGATTTCAACCGCCACCTGTTCGGTGCAAGGGCCGGGGGCAGCATCAGCCTGTTCACCATGATTATCCTGATCGGGGTCAACAGTATTATGCTCGCAGGCGCCGGGGCGATCTTCAAGGAGCATCTCGCCCTTCCCTATCAGGCAGGGCTGCTTTTGACGATACTGGGCTCTTATTTCCTGTTAAAGCGCGGCATCTCTGGCATCTTGCAGATTAACAGTCTGGTCGTACCTCTGATGCTTACGCTGTCATTAATCCTTGTCTTCAATACGCTGGGTGTACCCGGAGCCGAAAGATTCCTCTTCCTGCCGACGGATCACGGGGCCATCAACGCCTGGATAGCGCCGCTCCTCTACACTTCCTTCAACCTTGGAATGGCCCAAGCCGTGCTTGTTCCATTGGCCCGGCATACGGATGATGAGCGTGCGCTTATCCGCGGCGGTATTCTGGGCGGAGCCGGGATCGGCTTCATGCTGCTGGCGGCACACTTCGCCATGAGCTCACAAATGCCGGGCATCCTGCAGTTCGAGATCCCGATGGGCAGCATCGCGATCCGGCTGGGTCCTGTGGTGCAGATGATTTTCCTGCTGCTGATCTTCATGGAGATCTTCAGCACCTTCGTTGCAGGCATCTACGGGGTGAGCGTCCAGCTCCAGCAGCGCCTTCCGGTCGCCCCTGCTCTCGTTGCCCCGCTGCTGATGCTGATCTGCTATGTGTTCAGCCAATTCGGGTTCAGCTCATTACTTGGTATATTCTACCCGATCTTCGGCGGACTCTGCCTGATATGGGTAGTCATGCTGCTGCGCAGCCCCCTATCTCCGCCGCCGGGACAGGGGAAGCCGCCGGCAGGCGGATCAGGCACGGGGAAGAAGGGGATCACAATCGTTGCCGTCAAACCCGCCATCCGGCCTACACGGAAATAATGGCAGCCGAAGGTATGATATTCGCGGCTGCCTCCGCTACATGCCGGTGGCAGGTCATCATTACAATCTGCCGGGATACCGACAGCTCCCCTAACAAGGCCAGGGCGGCGCGAAGCCGGTGTTCGTCGAAATTCACGAACAGATCATCGAAGAACAGGGGCAAATGTACCTTGCTGCTCATCGTTTCTGCCAGTGCCAGCCGGATTGCCAGATACAGCTGCTCCGCCGTTCCCCGGCTTAGCAGTCCGCTATCCAGCAGACCGGCTTCCTTGTGTTCGGCCTTCAGCTCCTTGTGGCCCAGGGTCATTACAATCCGGCGGTATTCCCCGTGCGTCAGCTTCGAGAAATATACAGAGGCAAGCTGAAGCACCTGCGGCTGCTTCTCCTGCTCGTAGATCCGGCGCGTCCGTCCCATCAGCTCGGCTGCCAGCGCCGTTACCGCATATTGCCCGGCCAGCTGGCGCAGCGCCGCCCGCTGCTCCTCCAGCTGCTGGAGCGCCGTGTCTTCCTTGCAGCGTCCCGTCAGCTCTTCCCGTTCGCGCAGCAGCTTGCCGCGCTGCTCCAGCAGGCTGCTACGATCTTCTTCAAGTTCGGCCGCCGCCTCTTCCGCAGCGCTGCTCTCCTGTTCCAGCTGCACGGCATCCCGCTGCTCCAGCAGACTCAGCAGCTCCGCCTTGCCCCCTTCATCCCATCCGCCAAACATCGCCAGCTCCCATTGGCGCACGGACCGTGTCACCTCTGTACGTCTCAGCCAGGCGGAGGAACGGCGCTGGAAGTGTTCGCCATCCTCAGCGCCGCCTTCCTGCAGCAGCCTGGAGCAACGCCCGTTCAATTCCGCTTGTTCTGCGTGGTTCGCCGCCAGCTCCTCCCGGACTTCTGCCAGCCGCACCTCCATACTCTCTCTGCGCAGCAGCTCGGCCTTCAGCTGCTCCCACTCCTGCTTCCTCTGGTCCAGCCAGGTTAGGAGGGAGGCGGGATGGGCGGCGGAAAGTGTAGGCTGTGGATCAGAATGGGCAGCTGCGAGCAGCTTCATTCCCTCCTGCTCGTAGACTGTACATTCCGCCTCCAGTGTACTAAGCCGCAGCGTCCCTTTGCCCTCCTGGCGCAACAGCTCATTGCCCTGCTCTGCCAGGGCGAAGAGATCCGGCAGGCTGTCCGGTGACAGCCCCTCCGGGAGTCTCCGCTGACGCAGCCAATCTTCGTAGCTTGCGGCCAGCTTCGTGAAGCTGGCTTCCGCCTGATCGAGCTCCCCGGTCAGCACCCGTTCCTGGCCGGTCAGCACGGCAAGCTCCGTCCGGCAGGTCTCCGCCTCAGCCGTAAGCCGGTCTATATGCTGGCGCCAGGCACTCCAGGCCTCCATCCGCCGGCGCAGCTCCTTCATCCCGGCCTCCAGCCCGCTGGCGTCCTTAGTGCTGCTCTCCTGCTCCGCACCGGAGAGCAATTGCCCGCGCAGCCGCAGCATCTCCGCTGCGGCCTTGCCGGCCTCCCCACCGCCGGGCTCCGGCGGGGAAGAATCAGCCGCCGCTGCGCGCATGGCGGCCCAGAGCCACAGGTCCGCGGCGGCCAGCAGGCCTAGCGCGGACCACGCGCTGACCGGCGGTGCGCCGGTCAGCCACAGCGCAGGCGGCAGCAGCAGCGTAAGCGCTGCGCCCGCCTGCAGGAAGCGCCGGTAGCGTGCCGCCCGGCGCCCGTTCCCGCCGGAGCGGCTGCGCCCGGCGGCTTCAACAGGGCCGAGCTGGGCTTCGCGCCAGCGCTCGGCTGCCTGCTGCAGCTCGTCCCACAGCTGCAGCAGTTCACGCGGGCTGCGCGCAGCGAGGCCCGCGAAGTCCGCGGCGCCGCTTGCGTGACCCTGCGCAAGCTGGCGCTCAGCCGCCGCAAGCGCAGCGTCTGCGGCAGCAATGCGGGCGCGGAGGCTCAGCAGCTCCGCGCCCCGGGTCTCCATTTGCCGGTCATACCCGGCAAAGGACGCGGCATAACGCCGCGCGGCCTCCCGGTCCGCCGCGGCGGCAGTGAAGCCCGCAAGCGCAGCGGTGTCCCAGCCTGCGCCAATGCTGCGCAGCAGGCGCTCCAGCTGCTCGCGCAGAGAAGTCAGCTCCGCCTGCACCCGCAGCTGCTCGGAGCGCTTGTCCTCATAGCTGCTCCGCTTGCGGTCCAGCGCTTCGAGGGCCGGACCCTGCTGCGCAAGCAGAGGATCGGGCGGGTTCGCCGCAAGCTCCTCCGTAAGCTCCGCCTGCAACCGTTCCAGCCGGAACGCCGCACCCTGCAGACTCCGCAGGTCGGCCTCAAGCGACCTCCACCGCTCCGCACCGGCCTCAGGGAACGTATGGATCACAGGAAGCTCCGCCAGCTCCAGCCGGCCTTCACACCATTTCAGCCACAGCTCCCGGATGTCCTGCGCCTTGCGCAGCTTCACCAGCTTCGCTCCGGCCCGTTCCCGGCGCTCCTTCATCTGCGCCAGCTTCTGCTCCGCTGCTTCCAGAGCCAGAGTATTCTCGTTATACCTGGGCAGATAGGAGCGGCTCTCCGCAACCTCCCCTTCCAGCTTCTCAATGGACTGCAGGATCTTTGCAGCCTCCTGGACCCGGCCGCGCGGCTTATAGAGCTTCTCGGACTCCTGGATTAGGCGCTTCTCCGCCCGCATAATCTCACCGCCGCCGCCCATACCGGCATGGAACAGGTAGCTGCTCATCTCACCGGATTGCAGCGCACCCAGCTCCTGCAGCTCGTCGAGCGAGACAGCGAACAGCTGGCGGAACATGCTCCGTGAGATGCCTCCAAGCAGACGGCGTTCCAGCTCCGCCTGATTCAGCTCCTCCGTGCTTCCATCGGAATGGGTGACCACAACATTCAGCTTCTCCGCTCTCCCCGGTCCCTCGCCGCCGGAAGCATACCGGCGGATCGTCCACGCTGACCCGGAATCGTCCCGCGCTTCCAGTACCCCGCCATGCGTTCCCCCCTGGAGCGGCTCGTACCGCTCGGCAGGGTTCGCCCTGCCGGGGATGCCATACAGCATGGCACGGATGAACTGCAGGGTGGTGCTTTTACCAGCTTCATTACGCCCGAACAGAACCGTAACCCCTTCGTTCAATCCGATCTCCCGCTGGGCCAGACGGCCGTAGCCGCTTATCCGTAAGGAATCAATCTTCACTCCGCATCCCTCCGCTCTTGCCGGCCAGCACAGTCTCCCGGTTCCTCAGCACCGGCCCCGCTCCTCAACGATCCGTCATTATCCATTGCCTTATTCCCCGCCGATCTGGCATCGTCCCATTCCCCATGCTTCGCTGAACCGTCATGATCCAGCTTCCCGCTCATCGCAGGTCCATCTCCTGCCACAAAATTACCTGCCACCCTAGCACTTCCCGTCTCCAGTCCAGCCTCTTCCATGGACAGTTCGCTGCTTCCGGCAGACAGCTCCATACCTCCCTCCGCAGGACTCTGCGCCCCGGCAGGCTCCGCCAATCCGCTCAGCAGTGTTATTCCAAGCTCCGCCGCCCCTCTCAGCCAGTCCAGCTTCTCCTCGCTCCCAACCGACATCAGCAGCCTGCGCAGCTCCTGATTCTCCATCAGCGGCTTGAGCGCAGCAGCGACCAGCTCGTCCAGCTCCCCGGCATTCACGCTAGTCCGCCCGGTAAGACGCAGCATTTCACCCAAGAAGCTGTCCTCCAGAAGCAGGCGTTCACGGTCAATAGCCAGTCCTGATTCTATAGAGAAGCCTTCCGTCCATACCAGACCCGCATATTCCCTGCGTGCCGCACGGACGGCTTCCCGCCGCTGCAGCTCGGTAAGCAGATCATCGGCTGCCCCTTTCTCCGCCAGTATCTTATGTACAGCCCCCCGTCCGGTCAGCCGGAAGCGGACCACCGACATCATCTGCGGGGTTTCCTCCCTAAGCTCTTCAACCGCATTCTCCACGGCCCGGGTCCACTCGGCTTCATCCGCCAGGCCTTCAATGGATAACTCCCGCACCTGCCAGCGCACACTGTCCAGCTCATGGAATTCTAATACAGCCGCACCTTCTGCATCTACATCAACGGTATAACAGCCCTTAGGCCCGGTTTCCTTAATGCTTCTGCCTTGAATATTGCCCGGATAGACGATTGGCGGATGCTCATGCAGAATACTCCGCTTATGAATATGTCCGAGCGCCCAATAGTCATATCCCCTGCTAATCAGATCCTTGCGGGTGCATGGAGCGTACGTCTCATGCTGAAGATCCCCATCCACATTGCCATGCAGCAGGGCAATATGGAACAGGCTGCTTCCCGGCTCACGGCTGAAGCGCAGCGCTGTATTCTCTGTCACTTTGGCGGTCGGATAAGAGATTCCGCTGACCACGGCAACCTCTCTCCCGTCTTGTCTGCGGCGGGCGACAACGCGCCCCGGCTCACTCCCGCCGAATACCGTAACATGTTCAGGCGGCGCTGATGCCAGACGCGGCCCGTCCAGCGGATCATGATTGCCGTGGATCAGGAACACCTGAATCCCGTGGCGCCCGAGTTCATCCAGAGCCTCCCGGAAGCGGAGCTGGCCCTGGAGAGAAGCATCGGTGACATCATAGACATCGCCGCTGATGACCACGAAATCTACCTTTTGCGCTATGGCTACGCCAACAAGCCGCCCGAGGGCGGCGAAGGTGGACTCCCGGAGATAGGAGCGTATCTCCTGCGGAAGATGGGACAGCCCTGCGAACCGGCTGTCCAGATGCAGATCCGCCGCATGGAGGAAACGAAATGGAATCATAGGCTCACCCCTTCACTCCCGGCTGGAACTGCAGGTAGGTTTTCTTCAGCTCATTCGCTACACGGGTCAGAGAGTAGCGGCTTTTGGCTTTGTCCCAAGCCGAGCGCGACAGCTCATAACGGTAGCCGGGATCACTGATTACTTTTTCCAGCGCATCTGCCAGTCCCAGCGCATCATCCGGGTTCACCAGCAGCCCGTTGACCCCGTCTTCAATCTGCTCGGGGATTCCGCCGACATTGGTCCCGACCAGTGCCAGACAGCTAAGCGCCGCCTCGGCAAATACCGACCCAAACGCCTCCGCCCGCGATGGCAGAACGAAGATATCGAAGAACGGCATGAACTCCTCAGGATGCAGCGTATACCCGTAAAAAATCGTCTCATTATAAATACCAAGCTGCTGCGCCAGCTGCTCCAGCTCTGCCCGGCTCGGCCCGTCGCCTATAATGTGCAGCACGTACTCATGTCCCCGCTGCTTCAGCTCGGCGCAGGCCTTGAACAGAATATCTATGCCTTTGGCCGGCACCAGACGGGTAACGGTAACCAGCTGCGGAACATCATTCTCATGCGGCACAGGCTTGAATCTCTTTTCGTCGAATCCGTTGGGAATGATACCAATGTCGGCAGGCTGCTCAACATAAGGAATCAAATAGTCGGCAAAAGCACGCGAAACCGTCATCAGCCGGTCGCTCACATGCTCCAGCTCCCGGTAAATGGAGACCAGGAACTGATGCTCCAGCCCCCCCTCCCGGATCACTCCATTCAGAATCAGCTCGCGTTCATAGCTGGAGTGCAGGGTCTGGATCAGAGGAAGATCAGGATATATCCGCTTCATCGCCAGTCCGGCAATCGGATGATGGGCATGGATCAGATCATAACTTTTGCTCATCCGCAGCTTGGTCCACCAAATGTAATCACGGTAGGTTTGTATATATTTTTGCACAACCGGACTTTCGCCGTATAGTGTCCAGTCAAAGGTCTCAAAGACGATGTCTTCGCGTCCCTTGCCCCGGATGCGCTTGGGCAGCCAGAACAAATCCATCTCCCAGCGGCTGGACCGGAAGCGTTCCTGCAGATAAGGGATCATAGAAGACACACCACCGGGTTGCTCCGGCGGGAAGAATAGCGCTTGCAGCAAGTTCATTAGGTACATCTCCCTTTACAATTGCCCTATTTACGGTGAAGCCCGGCAATTATGATATAGTTGTATATATGTACAATTACGGGTACTGTTACAGGTACGCTAAGGTTCCCTGCCTTAATTTTATCGGTATCCACCCGAAACAGCAACTAAGATGACAGCTTTACTTATCTTGAACTTGGACCAAGGAGAGTGATTTATGAATGAAGAACGATTGCCTGCCGCTTACACCGCTAACATCCGAGAGATGCTGGGGGATACGGCGGATGCTTTTCTGGAGAGCTATCTGGCACGGCGGACCCAGGGTCTGAGGTTCAATACGCTAAAAAGCAGTTCAGATCCAGGCCGCGCCGCAGCAGAACATGCCCTCTCACAATTTAACCTGTCACAAGTCCCCTGGTGCCCGGCCGGATTCTATTATGAAGACCCTGCCCGGCCGGGGAGACATCCTTATCACACCGCCGGACTATATTATATTCAGGAGCCCTCCGCAATGTCCGCAGCTGAGCTGCTTCAGCCGCTTCCCGGTGAGACCGTGCTCGACCTGGCGGCCGCTCCCGGCGGCAAAACCACCCACATTGCTGCGCTAATGCAAGGACAAGGACTTCTTGTCTCGAATGAAATCCACCCGGAACGGGCCAAAATACTGGCAGAAAATGTGGAGCGGCTCGGAATATCCAACGCTCTGGTCACCTCCGCAGCTCCGGGGGATCTTTCCAGGCGATTCCCGGAAGTGTTTGACCGGATTATGCTTGATGCACCTTGCTCCGGGGAAGGGATGTTCCGCAAGGACCCTGCGGCGCTGAACGAATGGTCGCCGAAGCATGTAGAGATGTGCGTAGCCAGGCAGTGGGATATTCTGCAGGATGCTTATCTGATGCTGAAGCCGGGGGGCAGTATGGTCTATTCGACCTGTACCTTCAACCGCCAAGAGAACGAGGAAACCATGGAGCGCTTCGTACAGGCCTATCCTGATATGGAGCTGATCGTGACGAAGCGGCTGTGGCCGCATTTGGACAAAGGCGAAGGGCATTTCGTAGCCAAGCTGCGTAAGGCAGCTAACGGGGATCAGGCTGATTCTGCCCAGCGCAAGAACCGGGGGAAACGCGGGGACCGCGGCAATAACGGCCAGAAGGCAAGCGCCTCACTCAGAGCTGCCTATCAGCAGTTCATGGACTGGTCGGCGGCAGAGCTGCCCGGATTCACCGGACATGGAGTACCGCTTCTCTTCGGCGAATCCCTGTACCTGCTACCCGAGACGTTCAATGGGCGGCTGCACACCGGTCTGCTGGACGGCCTCAAGGTTCCGCGGGCCGGTCTGCATATTGCCCACCTGAAGAAGAACCGGATCGAGCCTGCCCATGCCCTGGCCATGGCACTTAGGCCGGATCAGGCTGCGCGCAGCTATGATATGCCTGCCGATGGACCGGAAGTTGAAGCCTGGCTGCGTGGAGAGAGCCTGCCGGTTCCGCCAAGTCTGCATGGCTGGACACTGGTAAGTGTAGACGGCTTGCCCATTGGCTGGGGCAAAGCCAGCTCCGGCCAGCTCAAGAATCATCTGCCCAAAGGTCTGCGGATTCTAAAAGCCCATATTGACGAGAGTTAGGCTGCTGACCAGTTCACCCGGCCTCCATACGCATATGATGTCATTATCCCATGAAAGACCGCCGGACTACACTGCGGCAATGGGAACAGACATGAGTCAAGGGAGGAATCAGACATGGGTGTAGGTGCAGGCTTCACATCGACCGGTGCGATTTTGGTGCTCTTCATATTGCTCGTTATCATTTCCCGTTCGTTGTTCGTATAATTCCATTTAAGCAGCACAGCACAGGAACCTCAAGCAGCCCGCTCCCCAATATGGGGGCGGGCTGCTTTTTCTTGCTGCGGACAGCAGTCAGGAAGACAGACAGTATTTCACCAGCGCATCACGCACACCGTTCTCATTGTTGGTGCCGGTAATAACATCCGCCGCCGCTTTGACCTCAAGCGGAGAGTTATCCATAGCCACACCCAAGCCAGCGTAAGTCAGCATAGAGATATCATTATAATAGTTCCCAATGGACAATACCTGCTCTTGCGGGATGCCAAGCTCAGCCGCCAGCTTCTTCAGCGCGTTGCCTTTGGAGGCTTCGGGGTGCATGAAGTCCACGAAGAACTCTCCGCTGCGCAGAATATTGTACGCTTCTCCCCAGGTAGCCCACTCCCGCTGTGCTTCATCCAGAATGCCCGACTGCGTGAACACAGTGAATTTCACAATCGGTTCGCGGAAGTCCTCCCAGGCTGGAAGCGATGCAGGCATAATCCGGAAATGCTCATACATGAAGTTGGCTTCCTTCGTCAGATTCTCCACATTGTCCACATACATATCGAACGCGGTATTAACGTCGAAATGGATATCACGCTCGCGGCAATAGGCGATATACGGGTCCAGCCCTCTGGCATCCAGCCCGTACTGATGCAGCACCTTTCGGTCTTCCACCCTCACCGTTACCGCTCCGTTATGACCCAGCACATACCCCGACAGGCCCATCTCTTCCATAAAAGGAATTGAATTCTGCGGGCTTCGCCCTGTACACAATACAATCTGCCCGCCCTGGCGCGTAACCTCGGCAACCGCCGCTTTATTCTCTTCGCTTAACTGATGATCGTCATTCAGTAATGTCCCGTCTACATCCAGTGCTATCAGCTTGTATTTCATACCCCATCATCCTATCTCTCTGTATAGTATACTGTCAGGTGAGTCTGGTGTGTCCTTGCAGCAGCTCCAGCTCCCCCGCAGTCAGCTCCCGGCAGGCACCGGGCGGCAGAGTCTCATCCAGCTTCAGCTCGCCCATCGACACCCGCTTGAGGAAGACCACCTTCTTCCCGACAGCCACGAACATCCGCTTCACCTGATGGAATTTGCCTTCCGTGATCGTGAGCGAGATATACGACAGCACCTTGCTGCCTCTTTCTCTGCTCTGAATGCTAAGCTGTGCGGGCAGCGTCACATAACCATCCTCCAGCTCCACACCCGCGGCAAAAGCAGCCACATCCGCTGCATCCACCTCACCCTCGACGGTTGCCTCGTAAGTCTTGGGCACATGCTTGCGCGGGGACAGCAGCTCATGAGCCAGCTTGCCGTCATTCGTGAGCAGCAGGAGTCCCACCGTATCCTTATCCAGCCGCCCGACCGGGAACGGCTCGAACAAGGCATACTCCTGCTTCAGCAGATCCAGGACGGTACGGTCCCGTTTATCCTCCGTAGCAGACAACACACCCGGTGGCTTGTTCATCATCAGATAGATATATTCCCGGTAGAGGACCCGCTCACCTCCAACCTCTATCTGATCCTGTCCGGGGTCTACATGGAACCCGCTGTCTTTGACGACAGCTCCATTCACAGTGATCAGACCCTGCTTGGCCTGCTTGCGGATATCGCTGCGTGAGCCAATTCCCATGTGGGACAGCACCTTGTCGATCCGTTGCTTCTTATTCGTATTTCCTGCTGTAGCCATAATCTAGGTCCACCTCCAGCCTGGGGGATATTCGTTCTTAAGTATACCATCCTGCCATTTGCCCCAGCCTGCGCTGAAGCCGTCAATGCAGACGAGAGTATAACCCTTGGAGACATGTCCTTCCTTAATGGACAGACGCTCCCGCGGAATTGACAATGTCTCGCCCTTCAGGTAGGAGACCGCTTCGCCACTGGCGCTGGATAGAGAGACAGAGCGGCTGCATTCAGTTGGACGCAACGCTGTAGCCAGAGGATGACCGGGAACGAATCTGCCGCTCTTGTTAATCTGTCCGGCATACCAGCCGGGTCGGATCGTCTTCAGCCCGTTCAGCGCTTCACGCGGCAGCGGGGAGATATACAGATGATCCCCGAACCATATCGGATGTCCAGCAGGCACATTCCCCAGCAGCTCTTGGATAAAATCAGCATAGATCTTAAACGATGCCTCTTCCCCGTTTCCGGGTGCCTGCCGTCCGCCGGCAGCTCCGGTCTTGCCGGAGCCGTGTCCGCCCTTGCCGCGTCCGTGATCCGTCCTGCCAGCAGCAGCTTTAAAAGGAAAAGCAGATTTGGCAACCTTCCGCGAAGATACGGATAGGGTTGCTTCTCTCAGATCTGCTTGTCCCTTTAAAGCTTTTGGCAATCCGGCCTCTGCTTTCACAGCTTCCGCTTCTACAGCTCCGGCCCCTACAGCTTCTTCTATAGCTGCCGGCCCTTCTCTATCCAGGCCTTCACTTCCGCCATGGCGCAGTACCGCCATGAAATGCCCTTCCCCCTTAACCTTATGCGGCCACAGCCGAGCTGCACCCGGCAGCGGGCCAAGTCCGGCGGCGAACGGACCGGTCCCGCCAACGGGAACCAGCGAGAACTGTGGATGGCCTGACAGGAATTCGTCAATCATCTCCTCATCCTCTTCCAGCGCGAAGGTGCAAGTGGAGTATACAACCGTTCCTCCCGGCTTCAGCGCTGCCGCTGCCGCCTTCAGAATCTCCTGCTGCATATTCGCATACTTGGCCGGAGTTCCCGGCTCCCACTGCCGGACCATATCCTCGTCCTTGCGGAACATGCCTTCCCCCGAACAGGGCGCGTCGATCAGAATCCGGTCGAAGAAGCCGGGGAAGGCTGCCGCGATCCGCTCCGGGCTCTCATTCAGTACAATGCCGTTACGCACTCCATACAGCTCCAGATTCTTGGCGAGCGCCTTCGTCCGTTCAGGATGCAGATCATTCGTGACCAGCATGCCTTCACCCTGCAGCTTGGCCGCAATCTGTGTAGACTTGCCGCCCGGTGCTGCGCAGAGATCCAGCACCCGGTCTCCCGGCTGAACACCCAGCAGTTCCACCGGGGCCATGGCACTCGGCTCCTGGATATAGTACAGACCGGCATGATAATACGGATGTTTGCCGGGTCTGGCCCCCTCCCCGGTGTAGAAGCCTGATGGACACCAGGGAATCGGCTCCAGCGCAAAAGGTGAACGCTCCCGCAGCTCGTCCACTGTAATCTTCAGCGTATTGGCGCGGATTCCTCCGTAAGGCGGCTGCTTATATGTATTAATAAATTCTTCATATTCCGTTCCCAGCAGCTCTTTCATACGTTCCATGAAAGTTCCGGGCAGTTGTGCTGTCATGATGGGTCCCCCTGCTCAAATATCAAGTAGAAACGACTATGCCGTCCTTGTAAGGACGGCATCCGTTTTAAGAGAACACCCTGCGGGTGCTCCTGTTGTTCCTCTGGCCTATGCCATTCTCTTCTAGTGCTTCATTCTGTCCGGCCGCTGCGGACCGCGCCGCTGGGGAAGAACCGGCTGAATGGACTGCGCAGCCACCCTCACCTCTTCTTCCAGCACGGGGTCCACCATGCGGATGGTCAGATCGTAATAAGCAAAGGGCTGCTCCTCGAAGGCTTCAAGACGGGCAGCATACTCGCCCACTTCCTGAACCAGCTTCGCCAGATCAATGCCCAGCGTCACCGCCGGATATCTGCCCAGTACTTCATGGGACTGCTTCAGCAGAATCAGGCCGCCGCGCACATTGTTATTCCGGAAATGATACAGCCCGACTGCGACCTGCAGCAGAGCTTTGTAGAGCGGATCACGCTGCTTCTCCAGCCATAATTCCTCAAGCACCTCATGACATTCGAAATAATCCCTGTCCCGGTTGAAGTAGATGAGGTAGGCCAGATACAGCGGCTCATAAGCCATCCGGCTCGCTGCCTTTCTTGGCATTCGAGAGCAGCTCCCGCACATGATCCAGCAGTTCCTTCATTGCATCCATATCCTGTGCCTGCCAGATGGCATTGAACCGTTCCTGGCTCTCAATCGCCTCATTCACAAGGTGATAGAAATATAGCTGGTGGATGGCCTTCAGCAGCTGGGTCGTCATGTTCGAGTTCTCCTCGAAGGTCTTCTGGGCTTCCAGAATCTCTTCCCGGATGCTCGACATCTCGCTGTCCAGTATGGAGGCTGCTTCCGCTGCCGTCTTCAGGCGGACCCGCATTTCATCGGGCAGGCTCTCGCGGTATTTATAATTCAGCGAATGCTCAATGGTTGCCCAGAAGTTCATCGCCAGTGTACGGATTTGAATTTCAGCCAGTACAATTTTTTGACCGAGCGCAGTTTGTACCGGATATCTGATAATCATATGGAAGCTGCGGTAGCCGCTTTCCTTATAATTGGTAATGTAGTCTTTCTCATATAACACTTCAAGGTCCTTGCGGGCGCGGATGTATTCCGCCACTCTGCGGATATCCTCGACGAACTGGCACATAATGCGAATCCCGGCGATATCCTCAATGCCCGTTTCCAGATCCTCCATCTTCACGTTTAACCGCTTGGCCTTTTCAAGAATGCTTGACAGCCGCTTGACACGGCCGGTCACGAACTCAATCGGAGTATATTCTTCCCTTTTCTTAAGCTCGGAGCGCATCGTCTTGAATTTAACCTTCAATTCCTCCACCGTTTGTTCATAAGGAAGCAGAAAAGTTCCCCAGTCCCTGACGTCCATCGCCTTGTCCTCCTGTCCATTCATCCTTCAGTGATGATCAGCGCCCACCGCTTCCAGGAGTCCCCGGAATCCGTCCTTCCGCAGCAGCTGCCGTAATCCGGCATGCACTTTGCGGTTAACCTCCGGGCCTTCATAGATGAGTGCTGTATAAATTTCGACCAGGCTGGCGCCCGCCCGGATCTTGTCGTAAGCATCCTGGGCTGTAAAAATACCGCCCGATCCGATAATCGGCAGCTTGCCGCCGGTCTGGCTGTATATTCTGCGGATAATCTCCGTGGAACGCTCGCGCAGCGGCTGACCGCTGAGGCCTCCCGTCTCCCCGGCTTTATCGCTCTTCAGCCCTTCACGGGCGAGTGTCGTATTGGTGGCAATCACACCGTCCATTCCGGCTTCCGTGATGGTATGTACCATATATTCCAGCTCGGCGTCGCTGACATCGGGCGCGATCTTCACCAGCAGCCCTTTGGTGAGGCCATACTTCTCACCTTGCAGCTTCATCTCTTCCTTCACCTGGCTGAGCAGATTCGAGAGCTCGCTGCCGTGCTGGAGACTCCGGAGATCCGGGGTATTCGGCGAGCTGATATTGACCACAAAAAAATCACCGTAAGGATACAGCGTACGGATACACTTACGGTAATCCTCATGCGCCAATTCATTCGGGGTAGCCTTGTTGCGTCCAATATTGACCGCAACCGGAATTCTCCGTTTCTTAAGCCCCTTCAGGCGTAATGCCATCGCTTCGGCGCCTTCATTATTGAAGCCCATCCGGTTAATGAGTGCCTTGTCCGGCAGCAGGCGGAACAGCCGGGGGCTGTCATTACCGGGCTGGCCCACAGGTGTCACCGTACCCACTTCCATAAATCCGAAGCCGATCGAAGAGAAGCCTCCTACCGCTTCAGCATTCTTATCCAGGCCTGCAGCTAAGCCTACGGGTGTAGGAAAATGTACCCCGAACAGGTCCACTGCAAGGTCAGCCGTCTCAGGGACACCGTACATCAGGCGCATAGCCGCACTTCCGCCGGGAACTAAATCCGCTTTGTTTAGTCCGCCTACGACGAGATGGTGCGCCGTCTCCGGGTCCATTTTAAAGAAAATTGGTTTGCCAAAATGTCGATACAGCACCGTTCTCGCTCCTTCAAGGGAACCCCATTCGCATAACGACTCCCGTATCTATAAGTTTCTTCTTAATTTTATCCGTTTCCGGGTGAAAAGAAAAGTTTTTTGCCGATCACAGTTCAAACCGTTGGAATGTAGAGATATGGAACGGCTGAGAGATTGCGGCTAGACTTGTCTTTTCATACAGACTAAAATAGAGAGGCGGGTTTCAATCCGCTCCACTGCCGCTAACGGCTTCATGTAAGGGGTACCACAGATGATGAGAGAAAGAAGGGTGACAAGATGTCAACAAAACGCAAACCTCCAACACTCCAGCAGAAGAAGGAAGAAGTCAACCGCAAAGCAATCCTGTGGATCGGTGCCAGCCTGGTACTGCTGATTGCACTCATTGTTGTTCTATTCATCGTAGCAGGGAATTAATGAAGCCAATGGTACACTTTATGGGGGTTGGTCTGATCCCGGGGCGAATCCGAAGGGAAACGTTCCTCCGGTACGACTAGCTCCTCAGGCAGAACCCCTGTGCCGATCTGCACCGCCGTCCCCATCGGCACCATGGCGAACAGCTCCTCCACATCCTTGCGGCTCATCCGTATACATCCCAGCGACTCATCCTTGCCGATACTATCCGGTTCATTCGTCCCGTGGATTGCATAATTGCTGTCCGAGAGCTGCATCCCGCGGCTGCCAAATTCCCCGTTATCCCGCCCATTCGGGTTAACCACTTTGTCCTTAATCACAAATTCCCCTTCAGGTGTCTTGTCGCCGCCGAGCCCTACCGCATAGTTCCGCAGAATAATCCTGCCGCTGGTCACTGCCAGACGGTGTTTTTGTTTATCCACAATAATCTTAAGCGGTGCTGCAAAAAAAGGCTTCGCTTCCCCGCCTGTTGCCGCATGGCCCCCGCTGGTCTGCCCTTGCCCCTGAGAGCTGGTATCCGGGCCGGAGGGAGGCTGCGGAGATGGCGTGGGCTGCGGTGAAGCCTCTGCTCCAGCGGCGGCTTCACGAAGCGGTGTGAACGCCTCCTTCATCAGCGGTGTTACGCCGCCAAGCACATTCGCCGGGAACGGCTTCACCAGATCCTGCACCGATCCGGGAAGAGCCCCCTTGCTGCTCTTATAGGCGCGCATTGCACTCCAGAGTACAGCCAGTTCCTCCTGCCGCTTCTGCCATTTCCCCGCCTGCTGCTTGATGTCCGCCGCATCCGGCGGCTGACATTCACACGCTGCCGGGTCATAGGACTGGTACACTACACGCCCCTCTCCAGTCTTGGCAAGCGTAGCTGCCAGAGGAAGCCCTTTGTGCCACAGCAGCCATTGGCCGGAGCGTCTCATACTAAGCAGTGCGGTGACAGAAGGAGTCTTCGTCTGTTGCAGAAGGCTTGCCAGCCCTTGTCCCCCGGCCGCCGCGTCCGCCGCAACCGCGGTGAAATCCAGACTTTCCGGATCTCGCGGACTCTCTTGCTTCTCTCCGGTTACTGCCGCCAGCGCTGCCGGGGGATCATTTACCCTCTCGCCTGCAGGTGTCTCGGCATTCTCCTGCGGGACTCCCGGAGCTACGGCAGCCGGAATAAGCAGCAACAGCAGCAGCATTAGAGCCAGCAATACACGCCGTTTCCTGAGCCTTGACGTCTGCCGTTCCCGGGCCGATTGCAGCAGCCCTTCTTCATACTGCTGAAGCATATCCGCAGGCACCTTACTGTGCTCAAAAGCCTCATAGACTTCCCCGGCCTGGTTATAGCAGTAATTCGCTTTTCCGAACTGTCCGTTCTTATAGTATTCCTTACCAAGCAAGTACCATGCCATCTTATTATCCGGATGCATCTGTACATACGCTTTTAGATGCTGAGAATTTTTCACATTGGCCTCCAGGACTTAGATTCATATGTATTTTTAGTTAACTTCTATTTTATATCGGCATAAGCCGCAAAAAAAGACATCTCAAGCCGCATTTATCACGGTCAGGAGATGCCTTTATGTAGATGTTAGGAACCAAATATAAGCTTCACCATATATCCGTTCCTAACGTTCCAGTACTGATGAATTGAAGCCGCACTTAGCCTTCTTTGTTAAAAGGCGCATCCGCGATCTTGATGGAATCTGTAGGGCATCCGTCAGCTGAATCCTGCAGGTCATCGAACAAGTCGTCCGGAATCACTACATTACCGTGGTTGCCGTCGTTCTCATAGATCACTTCTGCCAAACCTTCGTCATCGTAATCAAAAATATCAGGGGCCGTCGCGCCACAAGCACCACAAGCGATGCATGTGTCCTTCTCGACCCAAGTGTACTTAGCCATTTTATCTCTGCCTCCCGCTTAAACAATACAGCCTGCAGTCGCAGCCTGTTATTTTTCTCATATTAATATAAATAGACTACAATTTCAATGCATTTTCAATGTGTTGACATTATTGCCTCATTCTCCGGCATCCGCATAACGGCTGTTCCGGCAAGGTATTTCAGTCCGCATCCCGCTCTGCTCTGTTCAGATTATCCTTCTGCAATGAGGTGCCCCGTTCCTTGTGGTTGCGCAGCCGCGCCGAGTGGCTGTCACTAAGCATACCTGCGGTCAGCACGGCATTCTCGCCGAATTTGTTGCGCAGCATGTCCATCGCCTTATTGAGTGATTCCTTCTTCGGCTGCCGCTCATAATCGAACAGATCCAGCTGAATGGCGGCCTCCTCTTTGAGCGTCAGCCCCTGAAGAGTTACACCCAGCAGCCGCACCGGCTTGTCGCCTTTCCAGTGGCGCGCGAACTGGTCACAGACTGCCTTATAGATGTCCTCAGAGCTCTCCGTAGGGGCCTCCAGCTGGCGGGAGCGGGTAATCGTCTTCATATCCGGTGTACGGATAGTCAGCTGCACGCCCGCCGCAACCAGCCCCTGCTTCCTTAACCTCCGGGCTACCTGATCGCTGAGATTCAGCAGGATCGGGCGCGCTTCCGCCAGACCCACCACATCATGCGGCAGCGTAGTCGTATGTCCGATGGACTTGCTCTGTTCCCGCTCAGGATTGACGATTCCATGATCGATCCCGTTCCCTGCCCGCTTCAGCCAGGAGCCCATGACGCCAAAATGCCCGACCAGCATCGCCTCATCCGCTGCCGCCAGCTGTCCGATGCTGTAGATCCCCAGCTTCCGCAGCTTCTCTGCCGTCTTGCTGCCTATGCCGAACATCTCATTGCAGGGCTTGTCCCACAGAATGGACGGCACATCACGCAGGCGCAGCACTGAGATCCCGCTTGGCTTCTTCAGATCTGAAGCAATCTTCGCCAGCAGCTTATTGGGGGCGATCCCGATGGAACAAGGCAGGCCAAGCTCCTCCATAATCCTGCGCTGGAGATTCCCCGCAATCTCAAGCGGCGTTCCGAATTGGCGGGAACCGGTGATATCCAGATAACATTCATCTATCGAGACTGCTTCCAGCAGCGGCGTATAGCTGTAGGCGATTTGCATAAATGCATTCGAGTACTTGCGGTACAGATGAAAATTCGGCTTAATCAGGATCAGGGAGGGACAGATGCGCAGCGCCTTCTGTACTTGCATCCCGGTGGAGATGCCAAGCCTGCGCGCGGCATAGGAGCAGGTGACGATAATGCCCCGTCTGGACTCCACGCTCCCGGCAACAGCCGTCGCCTTGCCTTTGTACTGCTCCGGGTCTTCCGCCTCGTGCACAGAGCAGTAAAAAGCATTCATGTCCACATGCAGAATAACCCTGCCGCTCGCCGGATAATATTGATCCACATTCTGCACGGTGTCACCTTCTTATCTTCGGGGTTCCCTATGTTATTTCAGCATACCTCTCCCCTGGCGGGAGGTCAACTTTGCAGCACAGCATCCAAGTGACAACCAAGTGAAAAGTTCTTTGTTACTTTCCCGCGTAAAAATGATATAATATAAAAATTAATTTCATATACGTATACTCACAAAACTTTTAGGAGGACACTCATGTCTAAGTCTATCTCCATCTTCGATACTACCCTGCGCGACGGCACTCAGGGTGAAGGGATCAGTCTGTCGGCGGATGACAAGCTGAAGATCGCCAGAAAACTCGACGATCTGGGTGTCCATTATATTGAAGGCGGCAATCCGGGAAGCAATAACAAAGACATCGAATTTTTCAAAAGAGTCCAGGAGCTGCATCTGCATGCCAAGATCACCGCATTCGGCAGCACCCGGCGTAAGAACACGGTGACCGAGCAGGATGAGGGGCTGCAACGAATGATTGATGCAGGCGTTCCGGCAGCTACTCTGGTGGGGAAGTCCTGGGACTTCCATGTTCATACTGCGCTGCAGACTACACTCGAAGAGAATCTGGCCATGATCGGCGATTCCATCTCCTATTTGAAGCGTAAAGGACTTGAGGTTATTTTCGATGCGGAGCATTTCTTCGATGGCTTCAAGAACAACCCTGAATATGCTTCTGCCGTTCTTACCCGTGCCCGTGAGGCCGGAGCAGACTGGCTGGTCATGTGTGACACGAACGGCGGCACCCTGCCAAATGAGATCCATGACATTGTGTCAGGGATGGGCGTTATCCTTCCGGGAGCGGCTCTTGGCATTCACACGCACAACGATTGCGAGCTTGCGGTAGCCAATACCCTAAGCGCAATCGGCGCCGGTGCCCGTCAGGTTCAGGGAACCATCAACGGCTACGGCGAACGCTGCGGCAATGCCAATCTATGCTCCATTATCCCAACGCTGCAGCTCAAAATGGGCTACCACTGCATCCCCGGAGATTCCCTGCCGCAGCTCACCAACACGGCCCGGTATATCAGTGAGGTCGCCAACGTGAACATGCCGGTGAACCAGCCTTATGTGGGGGCAGCAGCCTTTGCCCATAAGGGCGGGATTCATGTCTCGGCGATCCTGCGTGATTCACGGACCTATGAGCATATCGCTCCCGAGCTGGTCGGCAATAAGCAGCGTGTACTGGTCTCCGAGCTGGCCGGACAGAGCAATGTGCTGTCCAAGGCACAGGAGATGGGGCTTAGCCTTGATCCAAGCAGCGAGCAGGCCCGCAAGGTTATCGACAAGATCAAGGATCTTGAACATCAGGGGTATCAATTCGAAGGTGCAGACGCCTCACTTGAATTGCTGCTCCGGGAAGCTACCGGCGAGATGAATGAGCTGTTTACCTTCGAATCCTTCAAAATGCTGGTCGAGAAGACCGCCGGCCGCTCCGTAGTCTCTGAAGCCTTCGTCAAGCTGAAGGTGGGCGGCGAGAGCCTGTACAATGCGGCAGAGGGCAACGGTCCGGTCAACGCGCTGGACAACGCACTGCGCAAGGCGCTGCAGACCTACTTCCCGCAGCTTAAGGATATGCACCTCTCCGACTATAAGGTCCGTGTACTGGACGAGCAGGACCAGACGGCAGCGAAGGTTCGCGTGCTGATTGAATCCAAAGATTATAGCGACACCTGGAGTACGGTAGGCGTATCCAGCAATGTGATAGAAGCGAGTTGGGAGGCGTTGGTCGATTCCATGCGGTATGCCCTTCTGGGGCAAATCTCACTGGATCAGGGTATCCAGACCAGCAGTGAACCCAGAGGTTTGGTCAATCACTGACCGCTGAAACCCCCTCCTATATTAGACAAAAGCCCTCCAGTGCGGACATGTATCCGCCCTGGAGGGCTTTTTGCAGTGTGCGACGGCCGCCGATTGGGCTAGGAGCCTGTCAGGGCGATAATTTTCTTTTCCAATTCCTCAGCGGACAGGACACCCAGAATGATCTCACTAATCACACCATTCTTGTCAATCAACACGTTGGTCGGGAACACCGCTCCGTTGTACTTATCAAAGATCTGCCCCTTCAGATCATACATTACCGGAAAAGTCAGCATATACTTCTTGACGAACCGTTCCGCATTAGGCTTGTAATCCTGGCTGGTAACGTTGATTCCGTATACATCCAGCACGTTGCTGTATTTCATAGCCAGCTTATTCAGCTCAGGAGCTTCCTGCTTGCAAGGGTCGCACCAGGAGGCCCAGAAGTTCAAAATGACCGCCTTGTCCCTTGCTCCATCGACCACATATTGCTTATCTCCCTCCTGCAGGGTAAAAGAAGGGGCCTTCATGCCTGCGTACGCACCAGTCTCCGGTTCCGCTGCCGGCTGCATAACCGCAACCGCGCTTGGCTCAGACTTCACTTTATGTTCTATGGCAAGCACGGCCAGAAAAATAATCAAGGCCAGAATCGTCAAATTCCGTTTATGGACTGCCTTCATAGGACTCAATTCCTTTGCATGGAGGATTTTTCTCTATTGTACCCCCACTTGCTCCAGTTTCAAACGTAATTTACCGAACAAAAGCCCAGGAGCAAGCTCCAGGGTATGGAACGGAGACCGCCACCCTTCCTGTAACAAGCAAGTAAGTAAGTGGAAAAACGTATCTTAATCCTCCCATTTCTGCTGAATGTGCGTAAGCAAGTGGAAAAACAACATCTAATCTGATTAGTTTTAAGTACACTGGGAGAAATGAGCTAAATTAAGTGTTGTTTTTCCAACTATTGGTTTATCATCGACTATTCCTTCAGCAGTAAGTGGACAAAATCCATCTATTTCCGGCGCCCCCCTCCCAAACAGCATACGACGGGGTCGAGTTGGTGGATTCGAATAAAGCCCCAGGGGAATGAACGAAAAAAGAGGATTCCGTCAAAGACGAAATCCCATGAAGAGAGAGGGGTAAAGCTGACAGCGGTCCAGGGATTCCCCCAGTCGATCAGACCGGGCTCCTCCATGCAGCAGAGGCTGGGGAAGCTTCTGCTGACCTGTTATCCTCAGGAAGCCTGCGGAATACTGCTGGTGCTGCCGCAGCGGGCGGCATTGTACGGACCACAACAGCCCGTACTCAACGTAGCGCCTGACCCGCCGCCTGTCCGCCTTCCTGCACAGCAGACTCCTCGCCTTATCGCCTTCCTGCACAGCAGACGCCGACTTGTCGCCTCCAAGTGTTGCCTGGTCCGCCGCCTTATCGCCTTCCGCGCAGCAGACCCGCCGACTGACCGCCCTCCTGCGCAGCAGACTCGCTGCCTTCCTAGCTCCGCACTCCAGCCTGCTCACCTTATGCAAATTCTGTTTGTCTTCGTCTTCCCAGCATAGCCGTTATGTTCTGCTCAGATACGCGTACAGATCACCAAGCGTGTCCACCTGGTTCTTTTGGGAAATCTGGCGGATATACTTCACCCATAACTTTGCCGTCATCTTGGCATCCTCCAGCGCATGGTGACGGCCCTCAATGGGAATCTCATGGATGGCCAGCAGCTCATCCAGCGTGTAATTGCTGCGGTGCGGCTCCAGCCAGCGGGCCAGCATCATCGTATCGAGCACCCGGTGGGTTAACTGGACCTTGGAGGTCTTCCATAAGGCCGCATTCAGAAATGACTTGTCATGGGCACTTCCGTGCGCCACCAGCACCCGCTGGCCGACAAAAGACATGAAATTATGCAGCCCGTCCATGAGCGGCGGTGCAGCTGATGTCATCTCTGCTGAAATTCCCGTAAGCCGGGTGATGTGATCAGGAATGGCTGCCCCGCAGTTCACAAGTGTATAGAAGCACTCCTCTTCCTTAATCTCTTCCCCGACAACCCGGATCGCCCCGAAGGACATAATCTCATCCCCGCCCTGATGGGAGAAGCCCGTCGTCTCCAGATCAAATATAACCGTCTCCAGTTCAGACAGCGGAGTGTGCAGTACCTCCGGACGCCGCTTCTCACGCATCAGAGAACGGATGAAGGCCATCTGCTGGGCGGTCTGCTGCGCCGACTCCCCGCCTCTCATGGAAGCGATGGCGGACGGCATTCCGCCCTGCCGCAGGTTATTCCAGAATCCCCCGCCTTTGTTCGGCTCCTTCATAGCTGTCTCCTTTCCGCTGACCGGAGCTGACGCTGCAGCGCCTTATGCAGACGTCTGATCAGCAGCAGGCTTTCCCGCAGCTCCGCTCTGAGCCGCTTATTCTTCAGATCATCCCCGGGATAATAATCACTGCTTGCCAGCAGACCGTCCTCCACCGTATACGGCGTGTTCACACGCATCCTCAGCGCCGTCAGGACAGCCCGCCGGATCTCTTCAAGATGCTGATACTGGTTCAGCTCCGCCAGGTCCTCAAGCCTCTTCAGTGTCGAAGATTCCTCAATGCCGTGCAGCAGCGACAAATGCCGGACGATATTCACGAGCGGAATGTAGAGGCCATACTTCACATCGAAGCCGCCTGCATTATCGCCGAACCGCTCCGTGAGTACCTGTCCAAGCAGATTTAGCGTAGCTTTATGACGTACTGTATTGCGCAGCACTGCCGTCGTTAATTTGCTGTTGTCTACGAATCCGGCATGAAGAGCTTCCCGCCAAGCGGCAGACAACTCCTCACTCCCGGCTACATGGCGCATGTCTGAGGCTATAATCAGGTAGCGGACAGGCTCCCATTCGAGCTGCTCCATCCAGTCTGACAGCTGATGCTTCCATTCAGCAAGCGACTTCCGCCAGAGCGGCTCGGAGCACATGACTCTGCCGTCGCATTTCTCATAACCTATAGCTTCAAGCACATCCGACAGCATGCCGCCAAAAGCTTCAAAATAACTTCCCCTGTCGCCCTCCAGCTCTCCCTCAACAATCAAACCGTTATCCTGATCGCTCCACAGCGTGGCTTCCTGCCGGCCTGCACTGCCGAATACAATGAAGGAATAGGCACAAGGAGGCAGGCCGTAGCCCGCCTCCTTCATCTGCGCCTCACATAGGTGTACCGCCGTTCTGGCAAGCTGATCATGCATTGCATTGACCCGGTACATCCATTCCTCAACCGGAATAACGTTTAACTGCTCCAGAAGTACCTGTTGGCAAGCGGTACGCCTCGCCTTAAGCTCCTGCGGCGAACCGGCTGTTACGATGGACAAGTAACTTTCTTCTTCGTTCCAATCTGCAGTCTCCATCGAAGCCACTCGGTCCGCCTCCCTATCGAGTAGAAATCTATTAATGCTTCAGGGTTTTGGAATCCGATTCAGCGATCAGCTTCATTTGTTCAGGATAGCCGTACGTACCATGCTCACTGATATCCAGACCCATTAATTCTTCTTCTTCCGTTACACGGATACCAATTACCATCTTCATTACATACAGGATTACGAAGGACATTACCGCTACGAAGACAAAGGTTCCGACTACACCCAGCGCCTGTACGCCAAGCTGATGGAAGCCGCCGCCATAGAACAGACCCGCTTTACCTACCAGTGCACCTTGTTCAATCAGATCCGGTGCTGCGAAGAGGCCTGTAGACAATGCACCCCATATTCCGGCGATACCATGTACAGAGAAGGCATAGATCGGATCATCAAGTCCGGCACGCTCCAGCCACTGTGAAGTCATGAAAGTGAAGGCACCGGCCACAAGACCGATAATGATTGCTGCCCATGGTTCTACGAAGGCACAAGCACCGGTGATGGCAACGAGGGCTGCCAGTACGCCGTTAAGCATGGCCGGGATATCGGATTTGCCGAAGTACAGCCAGGAAGCCGCCAGTGCAGCCAGACCGCCTGCTGCTGCTGCAATGTTGGTGGTAAGCGCTACGTGTCCAAAGAATCCGCCCATTGGAGACAACGCACTGCCCGGGTTGAATCCGAACCAGCCGAACCAGAGAATGATAACACCCAGTACCGTGAATACCTGGTTATGACCCGGAATAATAACAGGCTTGCCTTCTTTGTTGAACTTGCCAAGACGAGGTTTGAGCAGAATGGTTGCCACTACAGCCGCCGTTGCCCCTGTAAGATGGACTACAGTAGAACCTGCATAATCCTGCATGCTCAGTTCAGCCAGCCAGCCGCCGCCCCATACCCAGTGAGCTACCACAGGGTAGATAACGACCGAGAAGAGAATTCCGAAGATAATGTATACACTAAGTTTAGCACGTTCAGCCATACCGCCGGATACAATCGCCAGGGAGACTGCAGCAAATGCCATTTGGAACAGGAATTTAGTATTCAGCGTTACATCGGAGAACGCCAGGGATTCGAACGCGGAGGCTGTTGAATCTCCACCGTAGAAGAAGCCCGTAGTTCCGAAGAAGCTGTTGCCGTTTCCGAAGCCAAGACCGAAGCCCAGTGCCCAGAAACATAAGCTGGCAATTGCCAGTGTCAGTACTGTCTTACCGGCAACGTGGCCGGCATTCTTCATCCGGACCGAACCGGCCTCAAGTAATGCGAACCCCGATTGCATGAAGAATACAAGGATAAATGCCAGGAAGGTAAATGCAGTATCCAGTCCGATCTGCAGATCCGGTGCTGCCGGACCCTCAGCCGCAAACGCGCTGACCGGATAGATCATCAGTGTAATCATAGCCAGGAACATCATCAACAACTTCTTTTTCATATTGTACCCCACTCCCCAATGTTATATTTCCTAACAAGTCGTGAAACTCTTAATGTCATTATAATCAGAAGTCAGGTAAATTGACAAGACTATTTTTTTGAATATTCTAATTAAAACTTGCATCTTCCTGAAGTTCCCTTGTGCACCGCTAATGCAAACGCATACACTACATATACATTTCCCGTGTGCCTTATACTGTATTTTTATTAACACTCGTTAGTAAAAATGCCTTTCTCCCGCCAATTTTAGCTATCTAGATGATTTCCGCATACTTCAACACTCAAATATATAACACATCATGTTATATATAGTTATTTTAAACCCAAGCATTATTATGAAGAATCCGCATATACTTTAAGTAAGCGGTACGTTTGACTGTACGGTTTCCCATTTGATATGATTAGTTATGTCCTTAACAATAGTAAGCAGCTTAGCGAGGTGAGATAACTTGGAGATATGACCCTTTACCGGATCGGAGAGCTGGCCAAAGCGGCCGGTATCAGTGAACGTACCATTGATTATTATACGAAGCTTGGACTGATCACACCGGAATCCAGAAGCTTGAAGAATTACCGGTTGTACAGCCATGAAACCTTAGTCGTTCTTCAACGTATTAATCAGCTTAAGCAAGAGAAATATACATTGGAAGAAATCAAATCTCTGATCAGCAAATGGAACGCAGCCACACCGGAAGCTGAAGTCTCCGGCAAGCTGGTCCAGCTTGAGCTTCAGATGCAGCAGCTTGAGCGGGAAGTCCGGGCGCTGGAGCCCGTAATTAGCGGCCTGAAGCCGGGACAGGCCAATCGGGCGCTCGCAGCACTGATTCCCCAAGGCGTGGCTTGTATGGAAGCGATCCGCCTTCTGCTGACCCAGGGACCGCCAATGTAACAGCTTGTATTTCAAATGGAGGAATGAACGCATATGATGCCACTAATGTATCTGTTGTTAGCTGTCGCTTTTATCTTTTCGCTATGGGCTCAGTTCAGGGTCAAAGGCAATTTCAAGAAATGGGCCCAGGTGCCGAACATGAACGGCTTAACCGGTTATGAAGCTGCCCGGCGCATGCTTGATGCCAACGGCCTCCACGATGTTCCCATCGAGCCGGTGCAGGGAACACTCACCGACCACTATGATCCGATCCACCGTGTTGTACGGTTATCCGAGCCTGTATATTATGAAAGTTCTATCGCAGCAGTCTCTGTGGCGTGTCACGAGATCGGCCATGCGATCCAGCATAAGGAACATTATCCTATGCTGTCGCTCCGCCACCGGATGTTCCCGGTCGTTAACTTTGCCTCCGGTGTCGCTCCCTTCATGCTGCTGGCGGGCTTCATATTCAGCTCATTTCAACTGATCGGTCTTGGTATTATTTTCTTCTCCGCCGCAGTAGCCTTCCAGCTGGTCACGCTGCCTGTCGAATTCAATGCCAGCAGCCGTGCACGCCGGATTATGGTGCAGCAAGGTTTCATCCGCAATGATGAAGAGCGGGGAGTTGCCAAGGTTCTGAATGCCGCAGCACTTACGTATGTTGCAGCCGCTCTGGTATCTCTGATCGAACTGATCCGTCTGATCCTGATGTTCCTGGGCAACCGCGATTAACCGATCTCTATAGACAAACAGACAATACCCCGGTAGGCTAAGAGCCGACCGGGGTATTGTCTGTTTGTCTATCTTTGAAATAGGTAAGCAGGAAGTTACGGAAGGACTGGGCTACCAGCGGGAGCTTACCCTCCGCCCGGTGAATGAGCCCTACGGTTCTGGTAATGGTTGGCTCCACCACCCGGACCTGCGCCGGCTGCATCGGATTGGTCTGGTAGAGCGCCATCTCCGGCAGCAGGCTTACCCCCATTCCGGCGGCAACCAGGCCACGAATGGTATCCGTCTCTCCGCCCTCAAAAGCAATCTGCGGCTTGAAGCCCGCCGCAAGGCAAGCCTGCCAGACAATCGGCCGCAGCGAGTAGCCTTGGCTGAATAATACGAACTTCTCGTCCCGAAGCTGTTCCAGCCGGATCACTTCCCTACTAGCTAACGGATGATTCTCCGGCAGGATAGCGAACAACTCCTCGGTCATTACAATATCTCCGGCCACATGCCCTACATTCTCGGGAAACGGAGAGATGAATGCCAGATCCACTTCCCCGGAGATTACATCCTTGATTAAGGATGGATACGCCCCCTGCTTAAAGCGGAATTTGACATGAGGGAAATGGCTGCGGAATTCCGCCACAATCGAAGGAATGAGATGGGTCCCCAGACTGTGCGGGAAGCCGATGCGGATCTCCCCGCGCTCCGGATCAAGAAATTCGTGAACTTCTGCCACTGACCGGTCCAGTTCATTCAGCACCGACTCCACTCTTTTGCAAAAGAGCTGTCCTACCGGGGTAAGCTGCAGATTCCTCCCCTTCTGCATGAACAGATCCACCCCCAGCTCCTGCTCCAGCTGATGAATCTGGCGGCTTACCGCAGATTGTGCGACATGCAGCTCCTCCGCCGCTCTGGTGACATGCTCCTTCTGGGCAACCTTCAGAAAATACTGCAGCTGTCTAAGCTCCAAAACTACACTTCCTTATCGTCGTTTTCTTTTGAATATACGAATCATTAGGCCATAAATGAAGAATCCGGCGATCAGACCCCCGATATGTGCCATGTAATCTATGTGTGGTGTAGCAAAGGACATAACGATCCCCACGACCAACAGCCCGTAGAGCGTCTTGCGCGAGCCCTCATCCATCATTCCTCTCTGCAGCACTGCAATATAGAGGAAGGCGCCATATATGGCGTAGATCGCTCCTGAGGCCCCTACAGAGACAATCCCGATCTCAACGTTCCCGCGGCTGCTGACGGCGACCCCGATCAGATTAGCCAGGAATCCTCCGCCCAGGTACAGCAGCGCATACCTCCACCAGCCCATCAGCCGCTCCAGGGGAGGGGCGAACACCAGCAGGGAGAAGCTGTTAAAGAACAAATGGGCGAAGCCGTTGTGCAGGAACATCGCCGAAGCGTAGCGCCACAGCTCATCCTTCTCCGGACCCACATTGACCGTTGCCCCATATTTGACGAGCGTATATAGATTGGTCGAGCCGCCATTAAGCGACAGCACGATAAACATAATCACATTGGCCAGAATCAGAGCACAGGTCACAGGATAATACCGGAGATAGCTCCTCCACTTCTCATATCGTATAAAAATCATAGCACCCATCCTTCTATGTATGTTGTCCAGCTCGACATAAAGCTTCTAAAAAGATTATAATTTATTCTGGCACTAACAATCCAATAATGTAATTCAAGGAGGAAACAAGGACATGACGCAAGAACGAACAGGCGTAGCTACTTTTAAGGGTAATCCCATTACTCTGGTAGGGCCAGAACTGAAGGCCGGAGATTCCGCTCCACCATTCACGGTGAGCAAGAATCTGCTGGAAGACGCATCACTTACAGATTACGCTGGCAAAATCAAGCTGATCAGCGTTGTGCCTTCCCTGGATACCGGCGTGTGCGATGCGCAGACCCGCCGCTTCAACAGCGAAGCTGCCGGACTTGGCGATGATGTGGTCATCCTCACCATCAGCACTGACCTTCCCTTCGCCCAGGCCCGCTGGTGCGGTGCCGCAGGCATTGACAGTGTTATTACACTGTCCGATCACAAAGAGGTCTCTTTCGGACAAGCCTACGGGGTACTCATCAAGGAATTCCGCCTCGACATGCGCTCCATCTTCGTGGTAGACAAGAATGATACTTTGGCTTATGTCGAGTATCTTGGCGAAATGGCTGAGCACCCTGATTATGAAGCGGCGATCTCCGCCGTTAAAGCACTGCTCTAAGACGGAACGAACAGGTATATAAATACTTATATTTTTGAAAAAAAGCGGCAGAAGGTCATCCCTCTCCCGCTTTTTGCGTATGATGATCTTTAAGTATATCATGGCCGTCTTGTGCTCAATCGACCTTGAATTTACCCAGCTTCTTATCCATGGACTGGTACAAACGTTGAATGACACGGTAATTGGCACCCAAATCGCCAAGCGACCCTCTGGATGCTGAATATATATCTACGGCACAGCGCACGGGTGTAGTGCTCAGCACAGATACTGTAATATCAAGCGAGCGGCCGAGCGCCGTTCTCTTCTCCAGGGTAATCTCCCCTACAGACTGCACTTCATGCAAGACCTTATATCCAGGAATTTTCTTCAGCGTTGCAGATACTTCTTCCCACGCCTTGTCTCTTGAAAGATTGTAATAACGCGTTTTCAATGCCGGATCTTTGGCACGGTCGCTTGTTCCGTCATGACTGCGAAATAAACCGACCAAGGTTCTTTTCAACGACAAAATTCTTCCCCCTCTTCAAATCCCAAGTTCATTACCTTAAGTGTAACACTCTTGTCCGCGGAACAAAAGGGCATTGCTCACTTTCCCCGGGTAAAATCCCCTGTCTGGAGAACAATAATCGGAGCTTACCACCAGGGTATTTCAAAAATTCAGACTGCACTAATAAAAAGGCACCCTGTACCCGCAGTTAAGCAGGTAACAGGGTGCCTTGTCATTAACAGTAGAAAACCCGCCTATGCCGTCCGGCTGCAGTGTCTTCTGAACCTGCTAGAGCAGGTGGGTGACCGCAGAAGTCGTTTTTGAATTCCCCAGGTCATATAGACAGGGCTGTTCAGCCGCGCTTCATGTAGATCTCCCAAGACATTATCATTGGTTCAAAACAACGAGCAACCATAACGAACATCGCAGGATTTATAATCATTATATTGCGTTTTAACAAAAAAGTAAACCTGTATGCGCTTTATTTAACACCGGCATCATTTTCCGTTACCTTAACCGCCTGTTTATTACGGGAATGTTAAGTCCGTTTGGACAGCCTATCGGCTTTGTTGTCCTCTTCATCCTCGTCTTCCTCGTCTTCGTCATCTTCATCGGACGGCAGGCCTTCATTCTCAGCCGCTTCAAGCGCTGCCTGTTCCTCTGCCAGCTTCTTCTTCTCCACCTGCAGCTGCAGCTTGTTATATGTAGCGAAGAAATTGAAGAAGGCAAGCATCGCAATCAGTGTAGGAATACACAGCACGTATAGCACCGGATACCTCAGACCTATATAGAGAAGAACCCCTGCCCCAATCAGCGTCGAGAATACACGGATCGGCCGGGCGATCGTGAGCAGAATGGAATTGGTTACCACTTCTTTGAAAGTCATCTGGTAATGAACCACGATGGAGAAGAAATTAAACATGGATACGAACAAGATAATCATCAGCACAAGCATCAGGATACCGACGATTTTGAAATTGGCCATCTGGGTCATGTATACGGTCACATCAACGTACATGACGACAAACAGCAGGGTGTAGATCAGCCCTCCAAGCATACTTTTCAGGTAATTCTCTTTGTACCCTTGAAAAAAAGTGCGGAATGTACTTACATCAGTGTTGCCCATAACCCATTTGCGTACCACCGTAAATAACGCCGACGTAGCCGGAAATACGGTGAATGGTGCGAATACACCAAGTACCCAGTTCAGCATGATCTGCTCATTCGGTCCGCCTGCTCCAGAACCCAGCATGAGAATCTTCATAATTCCTGCGAACAGGAACGGAATCGAACACAACGCCCATAAAATATTGCTGAAGGCGATCCGTGTGATCCATTCCGTGATGCGGTATAAACCGCCCATTGCTCCTTTAAACTCCAATTCCCTTCCTCCTGTCTATCTTGTGCATACTGCATATCTTAACTATACCTTTTTGGACAGGACTTTTCCAGCGCCCAAGTTTACAAGTTCTAGGTAAGTGTCTAAGCAAGCTCTGCCAGCCTTCCATATATTACATTGTAACCACAACAAATCTCTTATGTTCAAAGGAGGTTAACCTCATGTCCGCACCTGGATGCTGCAGTCCTTGGACTTCCACAGGCACTATTCTGGTTCTCTTTATCCTGCTGGTCATCATCTCCCGCACCTTCATCTAAAACAATTCAGCACAAAAAGAAGACGAGAGCCGCTAACGGTTGCTCGTCTTCTTCAGAATGTCTTCTATTCCTTAAGCGTCATAATCCTGCTTGGCCGGGCGCGTGCTTGTGCTGCTCGGACGCGATGACGGTCTTGCATCTGTGCTACGGGTTGCTCCATCACGGTTGCCTTTGTAGCCGCCGCCGTAGCTGCTTCCGCCGCTGCCACTGTTGCCGCCATAGCCGCTGCTGTAGCCGCCACGTGTGCTTCCGCCGCTGCTTGCATTGTCACGGTTGCCGCGATAGCCGCCGCCGCTTGCGTTGTCACGGTTGCCTTTGTAGCCGCCGCCGGAACTTGAACCCGTACGGTTGCCGCCATAGCCGCTGTTAGGCTTGCGTCCGCTGCGGATATCGTTCTTGCCGCCGCGGCGTTTCGCACGGATCGGATCTTCCGGAGTCAATTCAATCTGCGCATCCTTGTTATCGCCGGTAAGAAGCTTCATAGCTGCGGACAGCAGCTGTACAGAATCATACTGTTCCAGCAATTGAATGGCAATGCCTTTGTATTCGTTCAATTCGCCATCCTCAACCATTGCAAGCAGACGTTCTGCTGTAATGCGTTGTTTGCCTTCAATAGCCTCAGCCATCGTTGGAAGCGGTTTGCGGGTAATGCGGTGACGGGTAACGCGCTCGATCAGGTGCAGATGATCCATCTCACGCGGAGTCACGAAGGACCATGCAGTACCTTCTTTACCGGCACGGCCAGTACGGCCGATACGGTGTACATAGCTTTCCGGGTCCTGCGGAAGGTCGAAGTTGATTACATGCGTTACGCCGGATACGTCCAGACCGCGTGCAGCAACGTCTGTAGCTACCAGTACATCAATGCTGCCGTCGCGGAATTTGCGCATTACAGCATCGCGCTGATTCTGCGACAAGTCACCGTGCAGGCCGTCAGCGGAATATCCGCGTTTCTGCAATCCTTCAGCAAGCTCGTCTACCCGGCGTTTGGTGCGGCCGAATACGATAGCCAGATCAGGGGATTCCATGTCAATCAAGCGGCTGAGCGCTTCGAATTTCTGGCGTTCCGGCACTTCAACATAAGCCTGGTCAATAAGCGGAGCGCTGATCTGCTTAGGAATTACGGATACATGCTGCGGGTTCTTCAGGAACTGCTGGGCAAGGCGTTGGATGTTAGGAGGCATAGTAGCCGAGAAGAGCATGGTCTGACGTTCTTCTGGAACGAGCTTGAGGATCGTTTGGATATCCTCCATGAAGCCCATGTCGAGCATTTCATCGGCTTCGTCCAGTACGATGGTCTGAACATCATCCAGGCGGATGGTTTTGCGGTTGATATGGTCCAGGAGACGTCCTGGTGTACCAATAATAATCTGTGGTTTCTTCTTAAGTCCGCGGATCTGACGGCCGATATCCTGCCCGCCGTAAATCGCCAGTGAACGAAGTCCTTTGAAGCGGGTCAATTTGCCGATCTCTTCAGCAACCTGAATGGCAAGCTCACGAGTCGGGGTCATAATCAGTGCAACAATCTTCTCTTCTTCCCGGGCGATCTTGGAAATGAGGGGAATCCCGAATGCAGCAGTCTTACCTGTACCCGTCTGTGCCTGGCCGATCAAGTCCGATCCGGCCATAGCAAGCGGAATTGCCTGCTCCTGAATGGGGGTTGCTTCCTCAAATCCTAGCTCTGTGATTGCTTGAAGTACTTTTGGCTCCAAGCCGAATTCTGCGAATGTTTTCAAATTATTCATGCTCCTTCTATACAGTGGACATTCCACATGCTTGTCTGTATTCTTAAGTAGCGGTAAACACATTTATAGGCTGTCCAATCATGCCGTATTTCCTGCATGGTTTAGCGCGTATTGGGACAAAAAAAATGTCCTATGATCAGGCCACTACATACACCTGACAACTGTAACTTCGCATTCTAAGCAATGCAAAAATACCATTGTAACGTCCTACTCAAGAATATCCTATACATTATATCACAAACTCAATGAGGAATACCAGTGTATTCCTTACTTTCATTACTTACATTACACTCAGAGGTGAATTTGCTTGGTAAAACTTAGACTTTTCGGGAGCTTTCTTGCCGTTCTCTTCGGTTCAGCAATGATCGCAAGCGGCTTTAATCTGTTCCTGATCCCCCACAGGCTGCTCAGCGGAGGCGTATCCGGTCTGGCCATGCTGGCCGGGTATTTCACCCCGTTCAATATCAGCCTGTTGTATTTACTCTTCAATATTCCGCTGCTTGTCGCCGGATGGTTCCAGCTGGGCCGCCGGTTTATTATTCTCAGCATGGTCTCTGTAGGGGCTACCACCTGGCTGATGACGGTGGTACCGGTCTTTCAAGTATCCTCGGATATGCTGCTGGCCTCTGTCTTCGGCGGGGTGCTTGTGGGTGCCGGTGCAGGCATCTCCTTCCGTGTAGGGGGCTCGTCGGGCGGTTTCGATATTCTGGGCTCCATCATTACGCGATACCGGGATTTCCCGATCGGCAGTGTGCTGGTCGGCCTCAACGGGCTCGTGATTCTTGCTGCGGCCTACTTTGACGACAACTGGAACCTCGCCCTGGCCTCCATGGTCTCCATTTATGTAACCGGCAAGGTGGTGGACCTGATTCATGTCAGCCACATCAAAGTCACCGTGTATATCATAACCAACCGGACCGACGAGCTTTTGCAGCAATTACTGGGACTTCAGCGCGGAGTTACAAAATTTAAGACAGAAGGCGCTTATTCTCATGTAGAACGGGACATGCTAATGACAGTAACCACTCGCTATGAACTTGCAGAGCTGAAGCGCATTATCAAAACCAGCGACCCGCAGGCTTTTGTAAATATTGTTGAAACCGTCGGAGTCATGGGCTCTTTCCGCAAAAGGTAGAGCCAGAAGAAATGCTTAATCGTTCAAATTGTGTTATATTATTACTACGCAGGACCTTAACAATTTCATGAAGATTGTGATTTACCCCTCTTTTTTCCAGGCACTTCGTTTTTCCGGGTGGACCCTGAATTCTGATTCAGTTCGATTCGAAAAAGGAAAGGGTGATTTTTGTGGAAATGGAAACGGTAAAATTGTCAGCAATCGTCATGAGGTGGTATCCGGATATGATACCGTTTCTGAAGCAGGACGAACTCAATTCTGTAATCGTTCTGCGTGACGGTCTTAGTATTCTGGAACCGGCAGATGCCATGGATATCATCCATTACAGCATTTGCGAGCATCAGAATTCTGCGTATCTTCATTAAGTAAGCTGCCTTACCAGCAAGCAAGTTATAATAGTTGCCGCTCCGGACTTTGGCGTTCGTGCCAGTCCGGAGCGGCATTTACTTTTTAGATCAGCGATTCAAAATCTGTACATCCCGTTTATTAACAACAAGAGCGGAGTCATGACCTCAAAAATTACGGGTATTGTTACAAGTCTGTTCTTTTTGGGTGCATCCGTTACTTTATACTTTATAAGGAATGTACATAAAGGGAGCGATTAAGAAAATGAACATCACCTGGGCTTTACTGATGATGGCCCTGGGAGGCGTTGGTGTCCCGAATCAGGGACATGAAGCTGATGTGGCAGCAGCACTGCAAGGCGCCATGAACCCCCCCATCGTCGCACAACAAACCACTAATCCTGATGCAGCGACTTCACCGAACGGAGGCGGCACTACCGCTCCTTCACCTTCACCAAGTGCCACCGCAGAGGCAGCACTTCATACCGACCCGCAGCCGGATGCTCCCAAAGTCAAAGGGATCTACGTAACTGCGTACAGCGCCGGGGGTGCACGGATGGAAACTCTGCTTGCCCTTCTGGACAAGACAGAGCTGAACTCTATGGTCATTGACATCAAGGATGATGCCGGATATATCACATATAAGACGGATAATGCTGAGCTTCAGCAGATGGGACATCCCCAGCCGTTCATCGGTGATATCAACAAGCTGATGACCCGGCTGAAGGAGCATGATGTCTATCCGATTGCCCGGATCGTGGTATTCAAGGATTCTGTCCTCGCCAAAAAGAACAAGGAATTGTCCTTTGTGAATAAAGACGGCTCTGTCTGGGCCAACAAAGGCGGAGACAGCTTCGTGAATCCTTATAATGAAGCGGTGTGGAAATATAATGTGGATATTGCCAAGGAAGCCGTGAAGCTTGGCTTCAAGGAGATTCAGTTTGACTATGTGCGTTTCCCTGAAGGCTTCGAGAAACGTGCGGACACACTGAAGTACACGAAGAGCGACAGACCGCGCGTGGAGATCATCGCCGACTTTGTCAAATATGCCAAAGCAGAGCTGGCGCCGCTCGGAGTGCGGACATCCGTGGATATCTTCGGCTACGCTGCCTCGGTACCTGCTGCTGAAGGTATTGGCCAGGATTTCGTCAAAATATCCAAAAATGTTGATGTTATCAGCCCCATGGTCTATCCGAGCCATTACTCCACCGGCTGGTTTGATGTGAAAGACCCTGACAAAGACCCTTATGCGACGATCAAGGGTTCGATGGTCGATACACATAAGAAGCTTAATCCGCTAGGCAGCTACAAACCGGTCATCCGTCCGTGGATTCAGGACTTCACCGCCAGCTGGCTGGGCAGCGGACATTATGTCAAATACGGCAAGAAGCAGGTTGAAGATCAGATCCGTGCCCTGAAGGACGAGAACATCGAGGAATTCCTGCTTTGGAATGCCAATAACCGCTATACCTCTGATGTGAAATACGTACAATAGGCTTTCTGCAATTATAAGGTGCATCCATTAGCTACACTCTAGCCCGGCAGCCGCCGGGCTTTTTACTGGAAAATTTCATTAATATGAATAGATACATATACGTATACATTCTTATATTTTAAAGATAACGGAGCATTGATTATTATGAAACAGACTACTTCCATTAAACAAAAAGCCGGACAATTCCTGCACATCTTACTTCCGATCCTGATTACTCAGATTGCGCTGTCTGCGATCACCTTCTTCGATACCAATATGTCCGGCAAATTCGGCACGAATGATCTCGCTGGCGTGGCCATTGGCACGAGCCTGTGGATTCCCATCCAGACCGGCCTCAGCGGTATTCTAATGGGGATTACCCCCATTGTCTCTCATCTCCTCGGCAGCAAACGTGACAAGGAGGTCGCAGGCCAGGTGATGCAGGGCATTTGGCTCTCACTGATTATATCAGTGCTGGTCCTTATTCTGGGCGGCCTTGCCCTTTCGCCGATATTGAACTTCATGAATCTGGAGCCTGCCGTACGTGATATCGCCTTCCGGTTCCTGGGCGCTATCTCCTTCGGCATTATCCCGCTGTTCGGCTATACTGTTGTCCGCAGCTGTATTGACGCACTCGGGCAGACCCGGGTCTCTATGTTCATCACCCTGATTGCACTGCCGGTCAATGTGGGGCTTAACTATCTGCTGATCTTCGGCAACTTCGGATTTCCCCGTCTTGGCGGAGTAGGCGCAGGTGTCGCTTCTGCCATCACCTATTGGGTCATCTTCCTGATTGCTCTGGTCTTCATCTACCGCGCTGAGACTTTCCGTAACCTGCGGATCTTCCGCAAATTCTATGCCATGTCGTTAACAAGCTTCAAGGAGCTGCTGAAGATTGGCGTGCCGATCGGCTTTTCCATCTTTTTTGAGACTGCGGTATTCTCAGCCGTAACCCTGCTGATGAGCCGCTTCGATACTGTAACTATCGCTGCCCATCAGGCCGCAATCAATTTCGCCTCCACCCTGTACATGATTCCGCTGAGCATCTGTATGAGCCTGACGATTCTCGTCGGCTTCGAGAGCGGCTCCGGCCGGCTTAAGGATGCGCGGCAGTATGGCATCATGGGTATCGGCAGCGCGGCAGTGCTCTCCCTGCTTACAGCGCTTGTCCTGCTGTTCGCAGGGAATCATGTGGCCGGACTGTACTCGGATGAACCTGAAGTGATCTCGCTGATCCAGCATTTCCTGATCTATGCGATCTTCTTCCAAATCTCCGATGCCATTGCAACTCCTACCCAAGGTGTACTGCGAGGCTATAAGGATGTGAATCCTGCATTCATTATTTGCTTCATTGCCTACTGGGTAATCGGGCTTCCCGTCGGCTATCTGCTTGCCACTTACAGCAGCCTCGGTGCATACGGATACTGGATCGGACTGATTACCGGTCTGGCTATAGGTGCAATTCTGCTGCTAGCCAGGCTTGTCCGGGTGCAGAGAAGATTCTCCGTAAAGGGAGCATGATAACGAGCCAAGGACAAGCCCCTTTGTATTGGAGTAGGATCAACTTTGCGCATTTGAATGAACGCTGCGCGAACGGACCGATGTTCCAATCGCTCTTGTCCCCAGATTTTTTGGATTCCCCTTAGCGGTGAAAATCCGGGGACAAAGGCGACCCCATTCGCTTTTCCACATTCGTTCCGTCCTCTCCGCTGTTTAAGCGGGATACGAATACATTCTTCAAAAACGCAAAGGGGCTGTCCAAGCCATTTTATGGCTTTTGGGACAGCCCCTTTTCAACTACCGGCTCTTCACAAGCAGTCCGACTGCTTCCTTAATCACTTGATCGGGAGAATTCCCTTGTGCCAGCTCTTCCTGAATGCAGTGCTCCAGATTATCTCCGATAACTGCACCTACAGTGCGGTCTACGGCGGTTCTGATCGCTGTCAGCTGCGTCACGATCTCGCGGCAATCCTTGCCTTCCTCCAGCATACCCAGTACTCCCCGCACCTGACCTTCAATGCGCTTCAACCGGTTGGTAATGGCTTTATCATACTCCACGGTTCCTTGACCTCCTCTAGATGAACAGATTAACACCCGAATCCTCTGCGGCTCCAAGATAACTGGCAACACCGCCAAAGTCCACGCCTTCAATCAACTCTTCCTGCTTGATGCCCATAATGTCCATGCTCATCGTGCAGGCCATCAGCTTCACGCCAGCATCCAGCGCTCCCTGCATCAGCTTCTCCAGGGAATCCACATTCTTGCGGCCCATGGTATAACGGATCAGCTTAGCGCCCAGCCCGCCCATATTCATTCTGGATAAAGGAAGCTTACGGGTCCCTTGCGGCATCATCTTACCGAACATCCGGTCAAGACCGGATTTACTCACCTTCGGCGGCTGCCCGCGGCGTAGTACATTCAGCCCCCAGAAGGTGAAGAACATGGTTACCTGCTTGCCCATAGCTGCGGCACCTGTGGCAATAATGAAGGAGGCAATGGATTTGTCGAGGTCGCCGCTGAATACAATCATAGTGGTCCCTTCTGAAGGCAGGGCCTGCTCTGTCTGAAGCCCGCTTACGTCTGCCGGGCTTTGCCCTTTGCGTACCAATGCTTTCACTCTGCCTCCGGACACATCCACAGATTCGAGCGTGTTATGAGTCTTGCTGCACCATTGTCTGATATCAGCGGCAAAACCGAAATCTGTTGCGCTGATCTCCACCTGCTGGCCTTCCTCCATCGACTTTACGGTCTCATATACTTTGAGTATAGGGCCTGGGCACTGTAAACCGCAAGCATCCAGCACAAGGCGCGGCTTGGCATTAAGCTGCTCCTGACTATTCACTGTACCGTCCGGAGGGAGGTCCGCCAAAGCCGGAGCCTCCGGCTCTCCACTCCCGCCGGAATTCTCTTCTGCCATTGCGGCATAAGTTTTATAGCCTCCATCCACGTTCCTCACCGGATACCCATATTGACTGAGCATTCTGGCAGCAATATAGCCGCGTAACCCTACCTGGCAGGATACCGCAATTTCCTTCCCCCCCGGAATTTCTGTCAGCCTGTCCCGCAGCTCGGATAGCGGAATATTAACAGAACCGGGAATATAGCCTGCCAATCTCTCGGCCTTGTCCCTGACATCAATAATAAGTCCGCCGCCGCGCGTGAATTCATCGACTTCATGCCACTGCAGATTACGGACAAGCCCCTCCATTACATTAGAGGCAACATATCCGGCCATATTTACTGGGTCTTTGGCCGAGGAATACGGCGGTGCATAGGCAAGCTCCAGATCGGCCAGCTCATCGGCCCTCAGCTTGCTGCGGATGGCGGTCGCAATGACATCAATTCTTTTGTCAGCACCACTGCTGCCCACTGCCTGTGCTCCATATATCACTCCGGTCTGCGGATTGAAGAGCAGCTTCAACGCTATCGGAGCCGCACCAGGGTAGTACCCGGCATGCGAATTGGGATGGATATGCACAGCCTCGTAGGGTACCCCCAGTGACTTGAGCGTCTTCTCATTATTGCCGGTAAGCGCAGCAGTCAAGTCAAAAATCTTGATAATTGCAGTTCCCAGTGCTCCCGTATAGGAAGCTTCGCGCCCGTTGATATGATCGGCGGCCAGACGACCCTGACGATTCGCCCCCCAGGCCAGGGAGACCATGGTATCGAACCCCTGCACCCGGTCCTTCACTTCAATGACATCCCCGACTGCATAAATCGCCGGATCACTGGTCTGCAGCGAGGCATTCACTTTAACGGCCCCCCGGACTCCAAGCGCAAGGCCGCTGCTGCGTGCCAGATCATTCTCAGGACTGACTCCGATGGCCATAATTACTATATCTGTCTTCAGCTGATTACCAGAAGAGAGGCGAAGCAGCCGGCCCTGCTCTTCAAAAGCTTCCACTCCCTCGTTCAGCCGCAGCTCTACACCATGAAGGCGCATATGCGCTTCCAGCGGGCGGACCATTTCAAGATCGAGCGGGTTCAGGATCTGCTGTCCCCGGTCGATTACGGTGACTGCAAGACCGCGCTCCCGCAGGTTCTCCGCCATTTCAAGTCCGATGAAGCCCGCACCGATCACTGTGGCATGTCTGAGCGAATTGGTATCCACATAATCCTTGATACGGTCCGTATCGGGAATATTTCTTAAGGTGAACAGGTTCTTGGCATCAGCGATTCCCGGAATAGGCGGAACTATCGGCTTGGCCCCGGGAGACAGCACAACGATATCATACGGAATCTGGAAGACCTCTCCTGTCGCGACATTGCGGCAGTGGACCTCCTTGCGTTCGCGGTCGATCTCCGTCACCTCGGTGAAGACCTTCACCTCAATATTGAAGCGGGCCTGTATACCCGCGGGTGTCTGCAGAAAGAGCTTGTCTCTGGAATCAATCGTCTCACCGATATAGTACGGCAGCCCGCAATTGGCAAAAGAGACATGCTCTCCCCGCTCTATCATAATGATCCGGTCTTCTTCATTTAATCTTCTTAAACGCGCGGCCGCCGATGCCCCTCCGGCAACTCCGCCAATAATGACTATAGTTCTGCTCATCTGTATTTCCTCCTTCGGGTTATATACCCCTATGGGTATTATTATATACGGGTGGGGGTATATGTCAAGCTGAAATAGACGGTATTCGTTTCAGCGAGAACTAGAAGGATAAGTTATCGTGTGCAACATATAAATTCTCATATTTCAAAAAAAACGATCCTCCAATGGAGGATCGCCAGAATCGCTGCTATGTTGATCATTACTACTTAATTCGTTCCCGTTACTCTTATTGGGACAACCGGGAAGCCAGCTCATACAGCTCGATATCGAAATCTTTCTTAGTGTTCACAACCTTATCAATATCCGTAAGCGTCAATTCTCCTTTAATAAGTCCGCAGGCCTTGTCCGATTCGCCTTCAATCAGCTTGCGGACGGCGAAATCGGCCAAACGGCTGGCCAGGTTACGGTCTGCCGGGGTTGGCGTACCACCGCGCTGAATATGTCCCAGCACCGTTACACGGGCATCCAGGGAAGCATGGCGGTCTTTGAGCGCCTGGGCAACATCTTCACCCTTGCCTACGCCTTCGGCTACGATGACAATACTATGACGTTTGCCGCGGGCGAAGTTATCCTTCATCCGGTCAGCTACTTCATTAAGATCATATGGCATTTCCGGCACCAGAATAGTCTCCGCTCCCGAAGCAAGGCCAGCATGCAGAGCGATGTCCCCGCAGTGACGTCCCATAACTTCTACGATAGAGGAACGTTCATGGGAAGACATAGTGTCGCGCAATTTATTGATCGCATCTACTACAACGCCAACGGCTGTATCGAATCCAATGGTATAGTCCGTGAATGAGATATCATTATCAATCGTTCCCGGCAACGCCATGGTTTTAATGCCCAGCTTACTGAGTTTGTTGGCACCGTGGTAGGAGCCGTCTCCGCCGATGACAACCAGACCGTCGATACCGAACTCATTGAGAATGTCCGCACCCTTCTGCTGTCCTTCCGGCTTCATGAACTCCAGGCAGCGTGCAGATTGCAGAACGGTACCTCCGCGCTGGATAATATCGCCTACACTCCGCAGATCCATCGGGAAAATGTCACGGTTCAGCAGACCCTGATATCCGCGCTGAATGCCAAATACCTCAATTCCGAAGTAGATTGCGCTGCGGACGACCGCACGTACAGCGGCATTCATGCCCTGGGAGTCTCCACCACTGGTTAATACTGCGATTTTTTTTACGTTTGACATTCTGTTAGTTCCTCCTTAAAATTGCGCCGGATCTCCTAATCGGACGAAGGCCCGGCAGCATCTGATGCATTAATACATACGTTTGCGTATCCAGCGGCTGTTGACGAAGAAGAAAAGCCGGGTCAGCGGACTTTTTCTCATCAGCCGTTTGGATACCAGGCGAACCTCCCGCTGTTCGCTGACTTTGGGATCGGACAAATAAAGTGCCAGAAGTCCTTCGATGACCATACGATGCATGGAGGTCTCGGGTAGATTCTGGACATCCCTGCGGGCCCACTCTACGATCGAAGCGATCCGATCCAGCATAGTATCCGTATTCTCATAATAATTGCAGAAATTGAGATCACCGCCGGCCCGGTCTTCGTCCTGGTCAATCAGATAATCCAGCATAATGTGCAGCCCGCACACATGCGGAAAGTACGCAGCACGAATGGAAGCCGATGCAGCGGTGCTCAGCTTGGGATCACAGGAAGCCAGAAAAAGCATAAACACACCCAGAGTTGAACCGGTTGCGGCTGCAAACTCATTCCACTGGAGATGAGGTGCACGATGCCCCTCCTTCTCCCACCACTCCTTCAGGGCAGCTTCCCTGAGATCAGGATGAATGTGCTTGTAGACCTGAAGATCGGTGTACAATACGGCCAACTGATAAATCTCTTCAGCGGCAGCACCGTATCCCGGAAGCCGGGAGGTCATCTCCTGGCATTTGCGGACCAGCCTGTTCAAATATCCGCCATCATTCTGTTCGGTACGCAGCGCATAATAGTTCACTGGCTCTGCGCCGGGGATAACCGCATCAAGCATCGACTGGTGCAGCAGCCGAAAATCGTCAGGGTCAAGCGAAGTACTGCGATCACATAGGTTGTCCAAATAATCACTGATTGTCTGATAAGCAACAATTAGCGGAATCAGTATATGTCTCATCGACAAATTACCGGCGGCATAGATACCACCGCCTTGGCAATGAAACTGCTTCGTTTCAATGCTGGCAAGCGCTTGCTTACGGAGCTCGGGATCGGGAATTCCTTCTGCATCCTGGCGCCAGAAATCGAGACATGATCGCACTTCCGGCAGCACGTACTTATAGACCCTGTTCATCATTCCAATAGGACCGCGCGGACTTAGGTAACGGCCTTGCTCAAATTCATTCAATGACAGTGCCTCCACATTGTTGTCTCCTTATCCAAATCATCATTATTATAATATGCAGAGCGTATTTGTACAAACAACAAAATCACTTTCGCAAAAGCTTGAAAGATTCAGAAAAACGATATTTTACGTAACCCCGGCCTCTCCGCTTTATGCTATACTATTACCCGTTCAGCCAAAAAAGGTTACTATTCTAAGTTTTTGTCCTATCCGAAGGAGTGCACAACCATGAATGCGAGACGGAGCGGCGGCCAATACAGTGATCAGAACTGGCTGCGATCCTTTATGTTTACGTTATACGGCACAAGTGTGCTGGTTGTTTCTTATTTCCCTTTGTTCTATGCACACTTAGGGTTCAGCAGTCCGCAAATGGGCCTGCTGTACTCTGTGGGCCCGCTGATTTCGATTCTCTCCAATCTATTCTGGAGTATGATGAGTGACAGGCTGGGTACGGTACGGAAGATCATGGCGCTTCTGCTTGGCGGCCAGCTGGTCACCGCCATTATTCTCGCCAGAGCTACCGATTTTTCAAGTGTTATGCTTATTTTGTCCTTTTTCTATTTCTTCTATTACCCTGTATTTCCGCTTGCAGATACGATGGCCATCAAAATCGCCCAGCGGCACGGGCGGAATTTCATCGCCATTCGCGTGTTCGGCTCCCTCGGGTATTCTTTCTTCGCCCTTACGATCGGATATGTATTAAGAGCGATGGGACCTCAGTACAGCGTAGCTATTTGTATTGTCATTGTCGTGACTGCGCTGCTGATTACATTTGGACTGAAGGATGTGAAGCGCAGCGAAGCCGCTCCCGCACTGGCAGGCGGAGAATCACCGGACAAACCCCTTAAAGGCGCCGGACTCCGGGAAATTCTGCTCCAAAAGGAAGTGCTGTGGTTCTTCGGCTCCGTCTTCCTGCTTGCCATAGGTTACCGGATGAACGAGGCCTTCCTGACCATAAGCCTCAAGAGCATGAATGCAGGTGATGAGATTGTCGGCTGGGCGCTGCTGGCCTCTGCACTCAGTGAGATCCCGATCTTCTTCCTGCTGAGCAGGTACGGCGACAGGTTCAAGGAGCTGCCGCTGCTGGCCTTTGCCAGCCTGATGTTCACGCTGCGCTTTCTGTTCATGGCGCTGGCCCAGGAGCCGGGAACTGTGGTAGCCATTCAGGCTATGCACAGCGTCTCATTCGGTATCTATTATGTAACGGCCGTCCGCTACATCACCCGGATTATCCCCGATCATCTCCGGGCAACCGGGATGGCGCTGTTCACTGTCGTATGGTCCAGCGGTGCAGGTCTGCTCAGCGGCACCTTCGGCGGACTGATCTACCAGGATGCCGGACGGATTGTATTCTATATGGTAGCTACAGGCTTCTCCATCCTAGCCCTAATCGGCTTCCTGTCCAAGCATCTGATGGACCTCGGAGGCGGTACGGACCGCCCGCTGCGCAGCAACTCCAAGACTCCGCTCTAAGCGGAGCAAGCCATGCCGTTCCTGTCCGGGATCGGCATGGCTTGTTGCCGCTTCCGGCTTAAATCAGCTTCCTGAGGCGCAAAAAAACACAGTTCCCGAAAGAACTGTGTGCTGCTTAAGTTGCCTTATGCTACTCATGCCAGTGCGTGCTGCATCAAATATATATATTGCGGCTGGCAGAAGCTCTGCCTTGGCCGTATTTTATAATTTAACTACGTTTGCTGCCTGTGGTCCACGGTTACCGTCAGTAACATCGAATTCAACCGCTTGACCTTCGTCCAAAGTCTTGAAACCGTCGCCTTGAATGGCTGAGAAGTGAACGAATACATCTTCGCCGCCTTCTACTTGAAGGAAACCATAACCCTTTTCTGCGTTAAACCACTTAACTGTACCTTTCAAATGAACAACCTCCTAAAAATACCGCCATATATGGCGTATGCTTACATTATACTCTTTCTTTACTTGTAAAGCAATCCATCATTTCCCTGATTTCGTGAATTAATTTGCTTTTCCCTTCTCCGGTGCGTTATCATTGAGCCAAAAGCCAAAAATCGCCAGGGTGGTAATGATAATGATCAAAAAACATGAAATATACAAAACAGACAAATGGAACATGATGACCGTGGAGGTTCAGGGACGTTATATTATCCTCCGCGAAATATCCGATCAGTGGGGGGAAGAAACCCACACCTTCATGAGCCGGCCGGCTATGATGCAGTGGGTGAACAACCGCTTCAATAAAGAATCCTACAAGGACAATGAAGAAGAGTACAAGAATATTATCGCTGCCTTCAAGCAGGTATAATCCGGCATGAACAATGAGAGTCTTGTAATCTATGTAATCGTCGTTCTGTGTCTCGGTGCCGTTCTGATCATGAGCAAGGATAAGATGCCCCCGCGCCTCAAGCGCGGGATGGCGTTAACCGCAGTCGTTATGATTGCGCTGGCTTTTGTTTTCATTATTTATAGCCTGCTCACATAACTTCATCTTACAGCACACATCTGGTTTAATAAACATGAATTGGCAGGGCATACTAAGCAGACTTTGAGACTCAGGAGGCTGCCGTCATGTCCGTTACCGCCAAATCACTCCCGCTCCTGCTTGCGCTCACCCTGCTGCAGGGAAATCTGTCCTCAGCAGTCCCGCAAGTGAAGACCGGCTCTGCCGCATCCCATCAACCGAGGAGGATATCTATGGAACAATTACCTAAGAGAAGTGAAGTGCCCGCTGAGAACCGCTGGAAGCTTGAAGATATGTTTGCTTCAGAGAATCAATGGGATGCCGAATATAAGGAAGTGAAGGAGCTGATTGCAAGTGCCGCTTCCTTCCAGGGCAAGCTGGATTCTCCAGATTCCCTCAAAAAATGCTTCGAGCTGGACGACAAGCTGTCCCTGCTGACCGAACGCCTCTATGTCTATGCGCATATGCGCCAGGATGAGGATACGGCTGCACCGAAGTATCAGGCCCTCTCCTCCAAGGCCAAGAAGCTTGGCGTTGAAGCAGGAGAAGCACTTTCTTTTGTCACACCGGAGATTCTGGCTCTGCCCGACGCAACCCTCGATCAGTTCATCTCTGACCCTTCGCTGTCCGACTACACCTTCACTTTGACTGAAATGAAGCGTGAGAAAGCCCATGTATTGTCCAAAGCGGAAGAAGCCCTGCTCGCCCAGGTCGGCACACTTGCCCAGGCCCCGCAAACGGTATTCGGCATGCTGAACAATGCGGATCTCAAGTTCCCGAAGGTTAAGAATGAAGAAGGCAAGGAAGTCGAGCTGACTCATGGCAGCTACATTCAATTCCTGGAAAGCCCGGACCGTGAAGTGCGCAAGAATGCTTTCAAAGCGGTCTATGAAACTTACGGCAAACAGAAGAACACCATTGCGGCCACGCTGAGCGCGAATGTGAATAAGAATGTATTTTACTCCCGTGTGCGCAAATATCCTTCTGTCCTGGAAATGTCCCTGTACGGCGACAATATTCCGAAGGAAGTCTACACGAATCTGATCGACACTATCCATGAGAGCCTGCCGCTAATGCACCGTTATATGAAGCTGCGCCAGAAGCTGCTTGGAGTAGATGAGTTACATATGTATGACCTATTCGCTCCGCTCGTGGACGAATATAAGCTGGATATCACCTTTGACGAGGCCAAGAAGATTACCAAGGAAGGCCTGAAGCCGCTTGGCGAAGACTACTTGGGTGTCCTGCAGGAGGGCTATGACAAAGGCTGGATTGATGTATACGAGAACGAGAACAAACGCACCGGCGCATACAGCTGGGGGGCTTACGGCACCCATCCTTATGTGCTGCTGAACCACAACGACAACCTGAACAGTATGTTTACGCTGGCGCATGAGATGGGTCATGCCCTGCATTCCTACTATTCAGATACGACGCTGAAGTACCGGGATGCACAATACACTATTTTCCTGGCTGAAGTCGCTTCTACTACCAATGAGGCCCTGCTGATGGATTATCTGCTGAACAAGTCCACGGACCCTAAGGAAAAAATGTACCTGCTCACCTATTATGCCGACCAGTTCCGCACCACAGTATTCCGGCAGACGATGTTCGCTGAATTCGAGAAGATCATTCACCAGCGTGCGGAAGAAGGCGAATCGCTTACTCCTCAGGATCTCTCGGCCATCTACTATGACCTGAATGTCAAGTACTACGGCAAGGATATGGTGATTGATCAGGACATTGAGATGGAATGGGCGCGGATTCCGCATTTCTACAACAGCTTCTATGTCTACAAATATGCTACCGGCTTCTCGGCGGCGACGAGCTTCGCCAAACAGATTCTGGAGGAAGGCCAACCGGCGGTAGACCGTTACCTCGGCTTCCTGAAGAGCGGCGGCAGTGATTATTCCATCAACATTCTCTCCAAGGCCGGGGTTGACATGTCCTCCCCTGAGCCGATCCGCGAAGCAATGAGCGTATTCGAAAGCGTGATCGAGCAGATGGAACAGTTGACCAAGTAACACAGAAAGCTTAGTATAACAGTAATCCCTTGCCCTCTGCGGGCAGGGGATTTATATTGTCACACCGAACCGAGGAGGAAGAAACATGAAATTTCAATGGTCACTTATATTAGGCTTGTTTTTTGCCCTGCTGACCGCAGTATTCGCAGTCATGAATGTAGATACGGTTCCGGTTAATTTCGGCTTTGACGTTGTAAGCATCCCGCTTATTCTCGTGATCCTTGGCTGTGCGCTGATCGGGGGTCTTGTGGTGGGTTCTTATGGGATTTTTCGCCAGTATAAGCTGCAGAAGCAGATCAAGAACCTGAACGCCGAGCTTGCCAAGCTCCGTGATGCGGGCAGTGCTATGGATTCCCTGAACATCCCTAACGATTCTGTCCCTACAGAAGGAACCTCTCAGTTATAACCCATCTACCGAATAGGAGGAACATCCCTTGCTTAACATCCAGCCCAATGAAGAATATATCCTGACCCTGCTCAAAAAACTGCTGGACACTCCCAGCCCCAGTGGCTTCACCGCCCAGGTAATGGCTCTTGTAGCCGAAGAAGCCGCGGCGCTCAACATCCCGCTCAGCTGGAATGAGAAAGGCGGCGCCATGCTTACCGTGCCCGGCCTGGACCCTTCCCGCACCATTGGCATCAGTGCCCATGTGGATACGCTCGGCGCCATGGTCCGCTCCATTAAACCTAATGGTACCCTCCGCTTAACTTCGGTTGGCGGCTTCACCATGAATAGCATTGAGAATGAATACTGTATCATCCATACACGCAGCGGGTTAACTTACACCGGCACCATTCTTACAAGCCATCCTTCCGTGCATGTCTATGCCGATGCGCGTGATTTCAAACGCTCCGAAGAAAACATGGAGATCCGTATTGATGAGCCCGTCTCGACCAAAGATGATGTACTTAAGCTGGGGATTTCCGTCGGCGACTTCATCTCTTTTGACGCCCGTGCCGTGCTTACCCCAAGCGGATATATCAAGTCGCGTCACCTGGATGACAAAGCCAGTGTGGCTGCGTTATTCGGGCTTCTGGAGAGCATCCGGCGCGAAGGCTGGAAGCCGCTGCACAACCTCTCCCTGCTGATCTCCAATTATGAAGAGGTTGGACACGGCGCAGCCTGGATTCCGGGCGAAATCAACGAGATGATTGCTGTGGATATGGGTGCAATGGGCGATGACCTTAGCTGCAAGGAGACCGATGTCTCTATCTGTGCGAAGGATTCCTCCGGCCCTTATGACTATGCCATGACCAGCCGGATGATCGAGCTGGCGAACGGTCTGGCGATTCCATTTGCGGTAGATATCTATCCGCAATATGGCTCAGATGCTTCGGCCGCGCTGCGCGGCGGCAATAATATCCGCGCCGCGCTGATCGGCCCCGGCGTCCATGCCTCCCATTCCATGGAGCGCACCCATAAGCAGGCTGTGCTGAATACCGCTAAGCTGCTTGCGGCTTATGTGGGGGCGAACTGATATTCGAGGCGGCTTATCGGGTCCGGCAAGGGTGAAGCTGACTCAGCCGGGCAGCGAACCCTGAAGGGCAGCGCGCTCAGCGAACAGCGGACTCGGCGGCGGACAGCGCGGGGCAGCGAACTCGGCCGGGCAGCGGGCTCGGCAGACAGCGTGGGGCAGCGGGCTCGGCAGACAGCGCGGGGCAGCGGGGCTCGGTGGCGGGCAGCGGGCTCGGTGGCGGGCAGCGGGCTCGGGCGGACAGCGTGGGGCAGCGGGCTCGACGGACAGCGCGAGGCAGCAGACTCTAGAGCCTTACCTCCCGGCCAGCAAGTGGAAAAAGGTAGCTTAATTTGCTGGTTTTACGAGGATTTCCGGAAGCAAGTGGATAAACGACATCTATTATGTGGGTTTGAGCGAATTCGGGTGAAATATGATGATTTAAGTGCTGTTTATCCATCTGCTTCATTCGCAGGGCGCCCTCGTCCATCAGCAGGTGGATAAAATCCAACTAAATCCTCATGCGCTTCAAACCCGTCTAGTCTAGTAGCAATGACCGTTAGGAATCGGGAATTGCCAACAATACTTATGTGTGATAAATCCCCTATACGATACAAAAAATGCTGCACCGGCTTATTTAAATAGCTGGTGCAGCATTTTTGGCAGAACAACCATTCTGGATTAAAGCCGCGATCGCGATTGAAAAGTTGCATTTCGGGCAGGATTTGATCATAGCCCGGCCCGGATTAGATATTTCCGCTATGATACGGCTTCTCTAACCCATTGTGGCTAAGGCCACACCTGCTCCAGCTTATCCGCGTAGAACATAATGGCCTTGCTGTACTCTTGGATACCGGCATCGGCGGAGGTATCTGCAAGCAGCTTAAGAAGCAGTTCCATCGCCTCAGTATGCGCACCCAGATTATGCAGCGTCATCGCCAGGAATGCCTGGAACTCCGCACGCTGCGGGAATTCAAGCGCCCCCTGCTCCAGGATCGCACGGGATGCTGCATACTCTCCAAGCGTCCGGTACGTGCTGCCGAGTCCCAGCATCGCCCCCGCCTTCTGCTCCGCATCCGCAAGACCCAGCGCAAGACTCCGCTCATAATAGGACACAGCTTCTCTCTCCAGACCCAACACATCGTGCGTCCAGGCCAGCTGATAGTACAGTTCGGCATTACTGTCATCCGCTGACAATAACTCAAGCAGGAGGACTCTCGCTTCCTCCGCCTGTCCGGAGGTCCGCAGCGCTATGGCAGCTTCAATGGTACTTGTCACTAACAGCGCCCTCCTTCCATGATGTAGCTCTAGTATGACAAATTAATAACAAGTGGATACGGCTTTGCCGTCCTTTTAAAGGACGGTCCCGTTTCAGCGAGAAATAGAAGGATAAGTTATTGTGTGCAACCTATCTAATCCTCCTCAGACGCTTGTAAAAGGTGAAATCCTGCCATTTATACAACATTCCCCGGCTCTGGGCCGGTAGGATGGGGACAATGTTGTATTCCGGGCAGGAATTGGCTATAAAGTTACCCGCTCTCTGTCCGGGAAGGACAGTGAACAGAGGAATGCTCACGCTTTCCCGGCGATCTTCTCCGCCAGCTCGTTCAGATAGGTCCAGCGCTCCATCAGGCGCTCCAGCTCTGCTTCAGCCTGCCGTTGCTTCTCCACCAGCTCCTGAAGCTTGCCAGAGTCTGCAAAGGCCGCCTCCATCTGTGACGCAATCTCCACGAGATGCTGTTCAGCCTGTTCGATTGCCTCGTCTATGCCCTCGTATTCCTTCTGCTCCTTGAAGGTGAATTTCAGCTTCTCGCGGGAAGCTGCGGCAGCCGGTGTATTCGATCCCTGCTCAGCAGCCGCACCCGGAGCGCGTCCGGAGGTACCTTCCGACTTGGCGGAGTCTCCGCTACCGGACGGCACATTCTTCGCAAGCCACTCTTCATATTCGCTATAATCCCCGACATGCAGGCGAATAGCCCCGTCCTCGAACGCAATCAGCTTATCCACTGTGCGGTCCAGGAAGTACCGGTCATGGGATACGGTGAAGACTACACCGGGGAATTCATCCAGATAGTCCTCCAGCACCGCCAGGGTTCCGATATCCAGGTCATTCGTCGGCTCATCCAGCAGCAGCACATTCGGCGCCCCCATGAGTACACGGAGCAGGTAGAGCCGTCTTTTCTCGCCGCCGGACAGCTTCGAGATCGGGGTCCACTGCATCGCAGGAGGGAACAGGAACCGTTCCAGCATTTGCCCGGCAGTAATCACACTGCCGTCTGCGGTCTTGATAATCTCCGCCTCTTCCTTCACATACTCAATAGCCCGCAGGCTGAGATCCATGTCCTGATGCTCCTGGGTGAAATAGCCCAGCTTGACGGTAGTCCCCAGCTGAACCTCTCCACTATCCGGCGTAATTTTACCGGCAATCAGGTTAAGCAGGGTGGACTTCCCGCTGCCGTTCTTGCCGACAATCCCTACGCGGTCCTGCGGTACAGCAATATAAGTCAGATCCTTGATTAAGGTCCGGCCGTCCAGTGATTTCGTAAGATCCTGAATTTCGATGATTTTGCGGCCTAGTCTTGTAGAGGCCACAGAGATATCCATCGAAGCCGCTGAAGCCCCTCCTGTGCTGTCTTTGAGCTTCTCGAAGCGGTCGATCCGCGCCTTCTGCTTCGTAGAGCGGGCTTTGGCTCCGCGTCTGATCCACGCCAGCTCCGTGCGCAGCAGATTCTTGCGCTTCTGCTCCGCTGAGGCTTCGCGTTCTTCACGGTCCGCCTTCAGCTCCAGGAAGCGGGAATAGTTCGCTTCATAGCGGTACAGGCTGCCCCCGTCCAGCTCCAGCATCACGCTTGCTACCCGCTCCAGGAAATAACGGTCATGCGTAACCATCAGCAGCGCGCCGCGCCGCTTCTGTAAATACTGCTCCAGCCAGGCTACGGAATCCGTATCAATATGGTTGGTAGGCTCGTCCAGAATCAGCAGCTCCGATGGCGTAATCAGCGCTGCGGCCAGCGCGACACGCTTGCGTTGTCCGCCTGAGAGATTCTCCATCCGGGCATCGAACTGGGTAATGCCCAGCTTCGTCAGGACGGTCTTGGCCTCACTCTCCAGCTGCCAGGTACCGGCGGCATCAATAGCCTGGCTGATTGTGACCAGCCTGCCCTCCAGTCCCGAATCCCCCGGATTCTGCTCCAGAAGAGACAGGATCTCCATATACTCCCGCATCGTCGCAAGCTCCGGTTCATCCCCGGCAAATACCTGCTGCAGCACCGTATTCCCAGGCTCATACGGCGGGTTCTGGGCCAGAAACTGCACCCGCACATCATTGCCAATCGCAATCTGCCCCGCGTCCGCTGTGTCCAGTCCGGCGATAATCTTCAGAAAGGTCGATTTACCTGTTCCGTTTACGCCAATCACGCCAATCTTATCCCTGTCATCCATGCCAAAGGAGGCATCACGGAATAAGATTTTCTCCCCGTAGCTTTTGGAGAGATGTTCCACCGTCATAATATTCATCTGTTGTCCTCGCTTGCCTTATATTTTAAAACCAGAATTGGCTGTATTTCTTAGGGTTCAGACGGAAGATCACCAGACGCCGGATTCAGGCTGCCCAATGCCCCGTTAATGAAGAGTCTGGCCGCAAACCTCGCCCGCTTATCCGCATCTGCTTCCGCAAACTCCGGGTTGAACAGGATATCCATCTTCAGGCGGTCGAGTATCCCGATATACGACTGTGCCATCAGCTCCGGCTCGGTTGCCCCGCCTTCCAGCAGCACCTTCACGACAGCCTGCATGTAGGCTTCCATGAACTCGGCCATATAGGCCACCAGTTCAGGGTTATTGTTGGGCGCGCGGAAGAACAGCTTCGTATGCTGCTTGCGTTCATAATAATAGAACAAGTGATGCTCGGCAATGACCGAGAGCTTCTCTGTCAGTGTAGAGCAGATACGCAGCTTGCCCTCAAGCTGCTCGAGGAATTCTTCACAATCGCGGCGGGTGACCGCCATGAACAGCTCTTCCTTGCTTGTAAAATATAAATAGACCGTGCCCTTGGCAATTCCCGCACGCTCCGCTACTTCCGACATCTTCGTCTCGTAGAAGCCTCCTGAACCGAAAAGCTCATAAGCGGCATCCAGAATCGCTGCATGTTTGTCTACAGATGCACTGCTCAACGGTTCACCTCCCCCCAATTGTAATAATCAACGATCTTACCGGATAACGTAACGTAGCCCGTCCTCATCCTATGTAACTGACCAGCAGCGCCACAGCACCGCCGAATATTGAACTCACCGCATTCACCGTATCATTGTCCATCCAGCGCCAGCCCCGGGCGTACACAGTAGGCGTTCCGCAATGCTGCGAGGCTTCCACCTCGCGGCCGCAGACCGCGCAGCGGTTCATCCGCTGCACCGTGGCTCCCAGGATCGAGTCGGCAAAAGCTCCGGCCAGCCCGCCCAGCAGTCCGGCCAGAACCAGCAGCAGCAAAGAGTGCGGCATCATGCCTGAGGCTGCCCGCAGCAGCCAGGAGGCGGCGCCGATCAATGCCCCGCCTGCTGCCGCCGCCAGCGTACCCGGCAGGGACACGCCCCCGGAGGCACCCGCCTGCAGCACCTTCCCGGTCAGGACCGACCGGGGAGGCTTCCGGGCCAATGTGCCGATCTCTGTCGCCCAGGTATCCGAGGTCACGGTAGCCATGACCCCGATGAACAGGAATCCCCAGATTTCCAGCGGGTAAATTGCGTTCAGCAGAACCAGCAGCATACCAAGCCCGCCATTGGCGAAGACCTGGCCGGCGTCCCGGCGTCCCGTCTTGTCATACGTAGCCTCAAGCTCTGCCTTATTCTCATGATGAAGCCTCGACAGCAGGGTCGAGGAGATGAAGAACACCAGCAGGATGCCGAACCAGAACAGATTGCCCGCGCCGAAGTAGATCGTGCCCATCATGACTGCCGCCAGCATCCCCGAGAAGCTCAGCGACTGCTTCCAGTAAGCTGCACCTGCGACCAGCAGCGCACCGCCGGCCCCGATAATCCATTGCAGCACTTCAAGTCCTGTGAGCATCGCCTTAACCGATCAGGCAGGTGCCCATGAGAGTATCGCCCCAGAACAGCTCGAACGAATCGCCCGGTACCACAGGACCTACGCCTGCCGGCGTTCCGGTGAAGATGATATCATCCTTGCCCAGCCCGTAGCGGGAGGCAATGAATTCAACGATTTTTTGCAGCGGAAAAATCATGTTCTTCACGTTCCCCCGCTGGACTTCAATTCCGTTCTTGCGGACGGTGAAGTCTGTGGACTCCAGTTCTTCCTTCTCAGGCAAAGCAATATAAGGCGTCAGCGGGGCAGCATTCTTGAAGCCCTTGGCGGGCGTCCAGGGCAGGCCTTTGCGCTGCAGATCATTATGCACATCACGGAGCGTGAAATCCAGCCCCAGGGCCATGACATCCACCAGCTCGTCCACACTCATTCCCGGCACATAGTCACGCGCAATACGCAGCACCAGCTCACCTTCATAATGGATCAATCCTGCATTCTGGGGAAGATGAATAATGGATTTATCCAGCGCCACAGCAGCGTGTGAGGGCTTCAGGAAGATCAGCGGCTCGGCCGGCACCTGGTTGCCCAGCTCCTCCGCATGTAATTGATAATTACGTCCGACACAGTATACATTATTGACCGTTCCACTCATTGATCCTTCAGCTCGCTTTCTCTATATAATGATAGCCAACAGCCGTGCAGCTTACGCCTTCAGAAAGATATCGCCCCAGATATCCGGACGGTTCGTACAGATCATAATCTCGGAATGCATCGCGGACAGGCGGCGCATCTCCTTGCCCTTGTTCACGGTCCAGGCCATAACCTTCACGCCCCGCTCCACCAGGGACTTCACCAGCACCGGACTAAGCCGGTCGAAGCTGATGGATAGAAAAGAGCAGCCCAGCTCATTCAGCTTGCCCGCGGGATCACCAGATCTGGAGTCGTAGATCAGTCCCGTGCGGAACCTGGGGTCCAGCTCCTTAATCCGCTGCAGTGCACCGGCATCGAAGGAGGTCAGCACCACATCCTCGCGCATTCCCCTGGCATTCACCAGATCAATGACCGCCTTCTCAAGGCCCGGATACAGATCCCCGCTGGTCTTCAGTTCAATATTAAGCCGTAATCTGCCTGACGCCAGCGCAAGCACTTCCTCCAGCGAAGGCACCCGCTCTCCGCGAAAAGCCCGCCCTTTCCAGCTCCCCGCATCCAGGCGCCGCATAGGCTCAAAATCCATATTCTTCACCTTGCCGTGTCCGTTCGTCGTGCGGTCCAGAGAATAATCATGGATGACCACAGGCACCCCGTCCTTCGTCAGCTGTACGTCAATCTCCATCCAGCGTACATAAGGCAGCGCAATCGCCATCCGGACGGCTGCCAGCGTATTCTCCGGCGCTTTGCCGGAAAATCCGCGGTGGGCTACACACAGGTTGTTCATCATCATTCGCACCTCCAGCAGAAGTAATACCTGTTCAGGTGTTCTGGTAATTCAGGCTATTGTACAGCTATTTCAGAGCTATTTCACGGTTTGAGTAACGGTACCGTCATTGCGGATCTGGATCAGACCGGAAGAGATAGACTCCACTCTGTGCAGCAGCAGTTGCCCGTCCGCCTCATTCATCGGTACCGGCTGTGCCAGTTCAGCATCCATCGGCTTTAGCTTAAGCGAACACTGTCCTTGCTTGCTGCATTCCGCCTCAAATACCGCCGTCTCCCAAGTAGCCGGGACGGAACCGCGTGTAAAGATAAAGTTACCGGTGCTGTAGGCGATCCATTTGCCTTTGTAAGGCTCAATGCCCTGCAGTACATGCGGATGCCCGCCCATTACAAGATCCGCTCCGGCATCAATGAAGCTACGGCCCATATCCTGCTGGGTCTTGTCATACTGTTCCATCCGCTCCCGCCCCCAGTGGACGACAACGACGACAACATCGGCCTGCTGCTTGGCGGCGGCAATGGCTCTGAGCGCTTCCGCACTATCATATACAGAGGCAAGACCCGGCTTGCCTGCTTCGGCCTTCCATTCGATCACCGGCATCACCCGGGTGAAGCCAAGCAAGGCGATTTTGATTCCCTTCCGCTCAAAAAACTGAGCCGAATAGGCCTCTTTGCTGTTTTTTCCCGCCCCCACATGGGGAATTCCCCGCTCGCCCAGGTGCTTCAGGGTATCCAGCAGTCCTTCTTCCCCCTGATCCAGCGTATGGTTATTAGCGAGATTGACTGCATCTACACCGGCAGATTTGAGCGCATCCAGCGCTTTTGGCGGCCCCTTGAATACAAACTGCTTGTTCTTGGCCCCTACCCCGCGTGTAGTAATCGGAGTCTCCAGATTAACAACTGTGAGATCATCCTTCTTGAACATTCCATCCAGCGCGCTGTAGGAATAATCGTAGCCTTTCTTCTGCAGCAGCTCACCCGCCTTACCGCTGAAAATGATATCTCCGGCAAAGCTCAGCTTCACCGTCCCGCCGGAAGCGTTCTCCGGCAAGCCTGAGACCAGCCCGCCGGCCGTTCCAGTGGTTGCTAGCGGTGCATCCGTAGCGGCCGCCTGTTCCGTTGAAGCAGGGGTAGCGGCGGCTTCCGCTGTCTCTGCAGGCACCGGAGTAGCCTCCTGCGTTCTCTCGGGAGCAGGCTCCGGAGTGGCCGTTGCTGTGGCTGTGGCTGTAGCCACTGCCTCTGTCCCGGGCGCTTCCCCGGTAGGAAGAGCCTCCGTTGCCGCCGCTTCCGGTGAAGACGAAGTAACAGGAGACACCGGCGGAGGTGGGGAGCTATCCTGGTTATTATCATCCATGAACGAATAAGCCAGAACACCGGTAATCATCAGTAGCAGCATCACGTTAATCCATGCCCATACTCTTCTGCGCCGGCGCCTGCTTGTGCGTTTCTTGCCTTGTCTACTGCCTGATCTGGGCGGATACATGAGTACAAGTAATCTCCTTTACCCTTAAAGTGTTTCTATTATAGCATATCTATTAGCTGACGCTCCAAGGCAGCCCTTGGTACTAGGAAGGTATTTTCACAAGCGGAAACGGCTTTGCCGTCCTTTTATAAGGACGGTATTCGTTTCAGCGAGAAATATAAGGATAAGTTATTATGTGAAACATATAAATTCTTATATTTTAAAAAAGGTGAAGCGCCACTGCTCCGCTCCACCGCTCTTTTTTATACCATCGCTTCCGCCGGTTGCGGCCGCTTCTGCAAGCCCGCCGCCGCAGTCTCAGCCGTTAGCTTCGCCTGCTTGATACAGTCCGGCATTCCGATGCCGTCATAGCCTGCACCGAACGCATAGACGCCCGGCAGCTTCTGTGCCAGCTCCCTGCGCAGGCCGGCAATCCGGCCGGGATGACCCACCGGATATTGCGGCATGGACGATCTGAGCCGGGTAATCTCTGTGAACAGCGGTGCAGCGGTGATTCCCATAATTTCCTTCAGGTCTTTGCGCACCAGCTCCGCCAGTGCCTCATCCGGCAGATCCACATTTTGCTCATCCCCCGAACGTCCAACGTAACAGCGCAGCAGCACTTTATCCTCAGGGCTGGTATGCAGCCATTTGGTAGAAGTCCAGGTACAGGCTGTGATGTTCCGTCCCTCCTTGCGGGGGACAAGGAAGCCCGATCCGTCATATTCGGTAACGATATCCTTCTTGGTAAAGGCCATAACCACATTAGCTACAGACACATAGTTCACTGCATCCAGTGAAGATACATCCACATGGGGACGCAGCAGCTCTGCGGCTGCGAAGTTCTGCACGGTTATATAGACATCATCCGCTTGCAGCAGTTCGCCGCTGTCCAGCTCTACCTCATAGCGGGGAGCTTCAGAAGATCCGTCCTCCCCCAGGACCCGAATGGACTTCGCGCCTGTCCCCGTGAGCTGGCGGACCTCATGCAGATCATGAATAAGAGCGTGTACCAGACTCTGTAGTCCTTGACGGAAGGTGAGAAAAGCGCTTTTCTTGGTTCCGGTGTGGGTCTCCACCGGCTTCTTGCCGGTCGTCATCCCCCGGATCAGACTGCCGTACTGCCGCTCCACCTCGCCGAACTGCGGAAAAGTCGCCTGAAGGCTGATCTTCCGCATGTCACCTGCATAAATCCCTGCGAGCAGCGGCTCCGTCATATTCTCCAGCACCTCTGTCCCGAGACGGCGTTCGATCAGGTCGCCGAGCGATTCATCCTCCAGACTGCGGCGGGGCGGAATTACGAAATCCATCATCGCCCGCATTTTACCGCTGAAGGAGACGAGTCCGCTCTTCAGGAAGGGCTTTAGCTCTGTAGGAATGCCAAGCACAAGACCGGCAGGCATCGGATGAAGTTTGCCACGCTGCAGTATGTAGGTCTTTTTGGCGTTCGGATTGGTGCTCACCAGCTCATGATCCAGCTCCAGCTCCCTGGCCAGATCAACCATCGCCGTCTTGCGGGCCAGGAAGGAATCCGGGCCCTTCTCAATCACGAAGCCGTCACGGTGCAGCGTCTCAATTTTGCCGCCAAGGACCTTGTCCTTCTCGACCAAAGTAAGCTCCGGCTGTATTCCGGCTTCACGGTAAAACTTGCGGATGTAGTACGCGGCACTGAGGCCGCTGAGGCCTCCGCCGATAATGACTACCTTGCGGGGTGAAGCGGTCATGGCATGTTCACCTTCAGCTGGTTGGCCTTGGTACGCACTACATCGCTAAGCACGGACATGTAAGCCGGATCGCTATTGAGCGAATCAATCCGCAGCAGCCGCATGTCGAGCTCGGAGGCAAGGGCCTGTGCCTCAATATCCAGATCGTACAGCACCTCCAGGTGGTCGGATACGAACCCGATAGGCGCGGACAATACATATTTCACCTGGCTGTCAGCAAGCTCACGCAACGTATCCAGAATATCCGGGCCCAGCCACGGCTCTGCCGTCCGGCCCGCGCTCTGCCAGGTGAACTGCCAGGAGTCTACACCTGCCTGTGAGGCAATCGCCTGAGAGGTCTCCAGCAGCTGGTCACGGTACGGATCGCCCATAGCCAGAATGCGTTCAGGAAGACTATGCGCGCTGAACAGCACACGCACGTCTTCCCGCACTGCGCCGGTTTCTTCAAATTCATCCAGCTTCGCAGTCACCCTCCGGCTGAGCACATCAATCAGCTCGGGATGCATATGGTAGCTCTCAACGAACTCCATGTTAATTCCGCAGGCTTCAGCCTTTTCCTTGGCCCGCTTGATATATGTGCCCACACTCATCACAGAATAATGAGGGGCAAGCACGATGCCGATCGCCTGTGTAATCCCGTCCCGGACCATCGCCTCCACGCCATCCTCGATAAAAGGCCGGGCGTGCTTAAGACCCTGGTAGCAGACATACTGAATCTGCCCGCTGTTCAGCTTGGCCTGCAAGGCTTCCACCTGGCGGTCTGTGTTCTCTCTAAGCGGAAATACGCCTCCCACAATCGCCTTATAGCGGTCCGTCAGCTCTTTGAGCTGTTCGGCAGAAGGCGCATTCCCCCGCCGGATATGCGTATAATAGGCCTCTACGTCCTCAAGACTCTCAGGCGTGCCGTACGACATCACGAGTACACCAATTTTTGTGGTCACGGTTCCCATCCCCTTTTACGAATAATGTCCCAAGTCAGGCCAGCGGCGGTGCCGCCTGCTTCATTGCCGCTGCCGAATATTCATGCACGTAATCCGTCAATTCCTTTAGCGTGTCCAAAGAGGCTTCAGGAAATAATCCATGCCCCAGGTTAAAAATATACCCCGGCTGCGTGATGCCTTCATCAATCAGCTCTTTGGCCCGGGCCTTCAATACATCCATCGGCGCGGTCAGCAGGTAAGGGTCCAGGTTGCCTTGAACGGCAAACCCTCCGCCGAGTCTGCGCCGCCCTTCGGTTAGGCTTACCCGCCAGTCCAGTCCGATCACATCGGCCTGCAGCCTGGTCAGGCTCGGAAGCAGCTCCCCGGAGCTGACACCCGGGAAATAAATCTTGGGAACATCCAGATCGGATAAGCTGGCAAAAATCCGGGTGATCGTCGGCAGCACATATGCTTCAAAATCACGCGGAGCCAGTGCCCCGACCCAGCTGTCGAACAACTGGAAGGCCTTCCCGCCGCTGCGGACATGAGCACGCAGATAGGCAATAACCATATCGCCCAGCTTCTCCATCAGCTTCTCCCACACCTTAGGCTGACTGAACATCATCTCCTTGGTGCGGTGGTACGTCTTGGACGGACGGCCTTCAATCAGATAACTGGCAATGGTGAACGGAGCCCCTGCAAAAGTAATCAGCGGTACATCCAGCTCCTTGTCCAGGATGGCAATCGTCTCCAGAATATGGCCCAGATCGCCTTCCACATCAATCGGCTTCAGCCGCTCGACATCCCTTGCGGAGCGGATCGGATTCTCAATGACCGGCCCAATGTTCTTCACAATGTCGAAATTGACACCGAGGGAAGCCACCGGATTCATGATGTCGGAATACAGAATAGCTGCGTCCACACCCAGCTTGCGCACAGGCATCAAGGTCACTTCAGCCGCAAGCTCGGGCTGTCTGCAGATCTCGAGCAGCGAATATTTCTCTTTGATGGTTCGGTAGTCGGGATCATACCGGCCAGCCTGCCGCATGTACCATACGGGAGTGTACTCCGTGCCCTGCTGTCTGCAGGCGCGGATAAAAGTGTCGTTGTAGGTCATGATAAGATCTCCATTAGATTTGATAGATTGCTTTGTGAAAACACATATCATTATTATGCCCCTTTTGTAAACGGCTAACAACCGTTTCACCCTTAAGGGAATGACAATCCCATGACATTACTATGACAAGTGTTGCATTATACGACTGAAAAACTATGATATACTGATATAATGTCAATTTTTCGTGAACAATGTTCATTGAATTCCATGAAAGGAAGTGAAAAGCACTTTGAAGAATTGGGAGACCTGGAAAGTCAACCTCATGGTGCTTTGGTTCGGCCAGTTTCTGGTGAATGCGGGTATGACTATGATTACCCCTTTTCTGTCTCTTTATCTCGCCAAGGATCTGGGGGTAACCGGCGATCGCGCTATAGGGATGTGGGCCGGACTTATTTTTGCCGCAAACTTCTTGACCTCGTTCATCTTCCAGCCGCTCTGGGGCAAGCTTGCCGACAAATACGGACGTAAAATTATGCTCCTGCGCTCCAGCTTCGGCATGGCGATTGTTATTGTGCTGATGGGCTTCGCGCAGTCCCCTATGCAGCTGCTGCTGCTCCGGCTGCTGAACGGAACCATCTCCGGCTTCAACCCGGCGTCTATCGCGCTGGTCTCGGGAACGACACCGAAACCCCGGATGGGCTTCGCTATGGGCCTGATGCAGTCCGGCGCGGTGGCCGGAACGATTCTCGGCCCGCTGATGGGCGGCTTGCTTGCGGACTGGATCGGGTTCCGTCCGATCTTTTATGTGGTCGGTGCGCTGCTATTCGTTGCATCACTGCTGGCCTTATTCCTGGTCAAAGAGAAATTCGACCGGGTGGAAGCCGCGCAGGTCCCTCAGGTATCCGTGCTTCAAGGCTTCAAGGAGCTGGCGAAGGTGCCTCAGCTTCCCGCACTGTTCGGCGTGACCTTCCTGCTGCAATTCGCCATGATCAGCCCGATGACGCTGCTGCCGCTCTATGTTGAGAAGCTGCACGGCTCCGCTGTGAATATCGCTTTCTGGGCGGGCATGGTCAGTGCCGTCACCGGTATCTCGAACATGGTCGCCTCGCCGCTGCTTGGCAAGCTCAGCGACAAGGTGGGGGCACACCGGATACTAACCTTTGCGCTGATCGGCGCTGCTCTGTTCCTGATTCCGCAGGCGTTCGTGACCAGCGTCTGGCAGCTGATTCTCGTCCGCTTCCTGATGGGCGTCTTCATGGGCGGTCTGCTGCCGAGCGTCAACGCCCTGATCCGCTCCTATACGCCTGACGGCAAGGAGAGCCGGGCGTTCGGCTTCAACAGCAGTACACTCGCGCTCGGCAATATGCTTGGCGCGGTGATCGGCGGATTTTTGTCCGGTTATATCGGAATTGAAGGGCTGTTCATTATCTCTGGCGCGTTCCTGCTGATCAACACGGTGTGGGTACGGCTTAAGCTGTACAAGAAGACTGAACCCCGGTTGTTCCGTTAGCGTAAGACAAGGCAAGCCCATGGTTGGAGAGGACTAGCTACTTAACCATCGCCAGGGCCAGTCCGTCATAGGCGGGCAGCAGGGTGCTGGTCAGGCGGGGATCGGTGGCAATCATCTCATTGAAGCGCCGCATCGCCTGAACCGCCGGTCCATTCTTCTCGGCATTGAGCGTACGCCCGCGCAGGAAGATGTTGTCCCCGGCAATGACCGCACCTGGCGAAGCCAGCCGGATCGCATACTCCAGATAATTCGGATAGTTCTCCTTGTCGGCGTCGATGAAGAAGAAATCATACTTTCGGCCCTGCGCTTCGAGCAGCTTCAGGCTATCCAGCGCAGGGCCGATTCTGTATTCTACCGCATCCCCGAAGCCTGCCTGCTCCAGATGGCCCTGTGCAAGCTTGGCATATTCAGCCTTAAGCTCCAGAGAGGTCAGTGTACCGCCCTGCGTGAGTCCACGGCACAGACAGATCCCGCTGTAACCGCCGAGCGCTCCAATCTCCAGGATGCTCGTAGAGCGGGACAGGGTCACCAGCATCGTCAGCAATCTGCCATAGCCCGGGGCAATCGACACCTCCGGCATCTCATTGGCGGCGATGACCGCTTTGACTTTTAACAATAATTCATCCTCTGTATATAGCTGTTCACTGTACGTTTCCTGATTCTGCATATGTATTCTCCTCTTCATTCATTGTGTGCACCTGCGGACGGGCATTGTGTAGAACCCTTCATTCCCCTATACTTGATACTGAACGTTCAATAGCCGGGGCTCAAGAACATGCTTCTCTATTGTACTGGCTTTGCGTATTTATCCACAAGTTAAACGGAGTTGAGAGCATTTGGGCAAATTACAATTGATCGCCACCGCCCCCATGGGGCTGGAGGCTGTAGTAGCACGCGAATTAAACGAACTGGGTTATGAGACCACGGTCGAGAACGGACGGGTCTTGTTCAGCGGAGATTATATTGACATCTGCCGCTGCAATCTGTGGCTGCGCACCTCTGACCGTGTACTGGTCAAGATGGGACAGTTCCCGGCCACAACCTTCGATGAGCTGTTCGAAGGCGTCAAAGCGATTAACTGGGAGGACTGGATTCCCGAGAACGGCGAATTCCCGGTCGAAGGCCGCTCGCACAAGTCTCAGCTGACCAGTGTTCCCGCTTGCCAGGGGATCGTCAAGAAGGCGATCGTCGAGAAGCTGAAGCTGTCGTACCGCACGGAATGGTTCCCTGAGAACGGCCCGCGGTATGTGGTCGAAGTCATTCTGCTGAATGACATTGCGCTGATCACCCTGGACACTACCGGACCGGCGCTGCACAAACGCGGCTACCGCCGCCAGGCCACTGAAGCGCCGTTGAAGGAGACCATGGCTGCGGCTCTGATCCAGCTCAGCCGCTGGAACGGCCATCGCCCGCTGTACGACCCTTGCTGCGGATCAGGCACCATTCTGATCGAAGCCGCAATGATCGCCTGGAATATCGCGCCGGGTCTGCGCCGCTCCTTCCCGTCCGAGCACTGGCCGGAGATTCCCCGGCGGCTGTGGGAAGAAGCCCGCGAGGAAGCCTTCGACGCTGTGCGCGACGATTACCCTCTGCAGCTGACCGGAACCGATATTGACCCGGCCGCGATTGAGATCGCCGAAGCGGCAGCGAAGAGCGCTGGCCTCTCCGGTGAGATTACCTTCAAGCATATCGCCGCTGCGAAGGCCCGGCCGGAAGGCGAATACGGCTGCATCATCACCAACCCGCCTTACGGCGAGCGGATCAGTAATGACAAGGAAGTGGAGAAGCTGACCCGCCAGTTCGGCGAGATGATGCTCTATCTGCCAACCTGGTCCTTCTTCGCCATCAGCCCGTATAAGGAATTCGAGCAATACTACGGACGCAAGGCGGACAAGCGCCGCAAGCTCTACAACGGCCGGATTGAATGCCAATACTATCAATACCTGGGACCGCTGCCTCCGCGGAATTAGAATGACCGGCGAGGGTTAAGCAGTTTTGCAGTTAAGTAACTATCCCTTAAAAGCAAAGAGCCTTAAGTCACATGAAGCACTCTGTGCTATGAACTTAAGGCTTTTTGTTTTCACTTAAGCCCCTGTTGCTGCTCCGTTAACCCTTGCAGCTGCACATTGTATGTTGTTTTTGGCATACATTTGCCCCGATACCCCCGTAGTAGTACATTGTATATTGTTTTCCACATACATTTGCCCCGCTCACCCCCGTAGCTACACATTGTATGTTGTTTTCCACACACATTTGCCCCGCTCACCCCCGCAGTTGCACATTGTATGTTGTTTTCCACATACATTTGCCCCGCTCACCCCCGCAGTTGCAAATTGTATGTTGTTTTCCACATACATTTGCGGGTGGAATCAGACCTTAAACCAGATCTGGACTTTGCAGCGTACCTACATACTCATAGTAAATAATCCTTTGAAATACTCCTCGAGCTACAGGGCGAAATTTACCTTTATCCACCAACATGCGGCTGTACTTAATGACTGTCGCGGTTTGCAGTTCAAGCTCTCTCGCAGCATTCCCCGGACGAAGAACACGATTGTAACGGATGGCAAATCGCATTAACTCTCGTTCAATTCTGGAATAAGCTTTCTCTGTACTCCGATTTGTAGTTCCTGCCAACAAATAAGGAAACAAAAGGTTCCGCAGTGCGGAAAGGATGAATGATGGATTATCTTTCATCTCGTCTAGAGAGATGTAGAGCACCACGCAATCTTGTGATTGCAGGAAGAGACCCCGATTCAGGTCCATCCGGTATTTGCTCCGATCCGTGCCATGCGACCCAAAATCCATAATCTCAAACGCAATGCGCGAAGATCCAACCTTCCATAGTAAATCGACAAAATAGGATCTGCCACGCCAGTCCTTTACTTCGTATTCCGGATGCAGTCCGTGAAAATGTCCGGCAAGCGGCCACCATACACTTTCGACGAATAAGCGGTTCCCGTAGCCATGTCCCCGCTTAAGCGCATCTAGCCGCTCCCCCTTTCTTCGTTTGAGATGATTGCTTAACCATTGATCATGCTCTCCAGCAAAGCCCATTTCAGTCCCCCCGCTTAGCATTGAAATTAATCTCAGAACACACAAAACCCCGCCTCCTTCTGAATGGAAGGGAGCGGGGCATTCTTTGCCGCGTTAATTTGTACCTAAAATTAGTGTCCCACTTTTGGGCAACGAATGCAATATAAAGGTAGTATTATAGAGTTACAATTTCCTCCGGTATAAAAATCAGCAAGAGCTTGTTGGTATTGGTAAACCCAAATCTTTACTTCCTGCCCTTGCGGCAGTAAAGAATGTATGTTGTTTTTGGCATACATTTCCTCCGTTCACCCTCACAGCTGCACATTGTATGTTGTTTTCCACACACATTTGCCCCGTTCACCCTTGCAGCTGCATATTGTATGTTGTTTTCCACATACATTTCCTCCATTCACCCTCGCAGCTGCATATTGTATGTTGTTTTCCACATACATTTGCCCCGTTCACCCTCATAACTACACATTGTATGTTATTTTTGGCATACACTCGTCCCGCCCCCCCCCACGCCCCCGTCCATTGTGTTCGGTTTTTCGCATACACCCGCACACACCAAAACAGCCCCCGCAAATAACGCGGGGGCTGTGCATTGAAACTAACTGTCTAACAGCTCAGCTCGGACCCGAGCTACGCCTTCTCCACCGGCCGCTTAACGAAAGCTTCCGCTTTGGCCAGCACCTCGTCTTCTGTCGGACCGCTGATGTAACGGCCGTTGATGTAGACGAACGGGCGTTTGCCGCAAGGTCCGCAATAGGAGATGCAGCCTGTCTTGATCTCGGCATCAGGTGCCATCTTCAGCAGCTTGGGCACGATGCTCTTCATTTTGATATGATTGCACTCGTCACATAATCTTATATCGTTAGCCATGAAGCAACCCTTCTTTATGTCCGTAAAATACGGGCGGATCAACTAGTGATCGCCATGATTTCCTTTAGACGGATTAGTAATAACGAAACCTTCTTCGGGCAAGTAGAGATAATCAATCTTCACTCCGTCCAGCAGCGGCTGGCTCGGATCAAGAATGACATCGATATCCTTGTCAGTGGAGACCACTACATCGTTCTCCTTGGGCGTGTCCAGATCCAGTCCATAGTGGGCATGATCGCCGTGGGCATGTGTAATGGCTACACGCAGCTTAAGCTCGCTGTTGCCTTCAAGCTCCATGGTTTTTTTTATCACTTTAGCCGCATTGCGGGTAATTTTGACGTTCATTCGATTCCATCTCCCAGGCATCTATAGTTTAAATACTCAATAATTCATTTTAAGGAATACAGGCGGATAAAGCAACCATTAGCTGACATTCATCCGCAGTTGCACCAGTATTTTTCGCTAAACCGTCATCTTCCGCTGCTTAGCGCCGCATATTTGCGGTCCATCCGTGTCACGAACCAGCCCATCAGCAGCATTGTTACGCCGATGTCATCAATTGGTATGAACGGCATAAAGTCGGGCAGTACCCAGTACAGCAGTGCCGGAATAGTGAACAGCAGCTTATCTCCCATAGCGACCTCCGGTGAAATAATATATCTCCAGGAGCTGCGGAATATATGAGACCATTGTTTGAGCGACAACAGTTTTCTGAATTTCATAAGTAGTCCTCCCTGCTTCATTTGCTTAAGATTCCTTGAAATAGAAAAGGGCACAGCCGCTGAGCACCTAATGGAAGGATTGCGGCCGTACCCTTTGCTGTTATCTTACGCAAATTTGCAGAAATCGTTTCATTTTTAAAATAAAATTTGATCGGTCGCCCTGCCAACCTTACTCGGTAACCTTAACGTCATTCATCCGTGCAGTGCTGGAATGCATCCGCAGGCCAATCTTCCCTCCGGCCGGCTGCGCCGCCGTATCGGTCCACTGGATCAGCTGGCTACTTCCGGCAGATGCCGTAATCGTACTGCCGCTGACTGTCACCTTCAGCTCAGTCCACTGGCCGGGCGTAACGGCAAAGCTGGCGCTGCTGACCATCGTGAGCGTTCCGGCTGTTTTTTTGAACAGCTCCGCCTTGTCACCGGAATCGTTCAACCGGAACATATAATAATTCGAAGCATCTGCATACCGGAACAGAAGTCCGGCGTTGCCAAAAGCATTCACTACCTTAACTTTTGCAGAATACGTGTAATCCCTCCAGGAGGCATCGCCTGTATAGGCAAGCGCTTCTCCTGTCCCGGAGTTCTGTGATAGAGCCTTCGAACCGTCATCCTCTATACTCCAGGCTCCGCCGGAAGTCGTCCATCCGCTGGAATTGCCATCCTCAAAATCATCCTGGAACAGCATAACCGGAGGTGTAATCGTACCCTGGAATTCAAAAGCTCCGATATCCGGCGCGCCGTTATACAGTGTATTCCCGAAGTAGTCCTGTCCTCCGTTATCGGCAACCACCACCCCGGCATTAAGCAGCGGAGAGGTCAGAGCCAGCTTATAGCCGTCTGCTGAAGTGAGGCCGGTGGCCGTGCCGGGACTTACGAATCCGGGATTGCCGGTGATTTTATGGGGATCGTTCGGAACGCTTGAATTCAGCCCGTAGAAGCTGTTGTGATCATACGTCATTCTCGGGCTGTTCGTGTACTGGCCGCTGGCCCCATTATAAAAGATATTGTTCGTGTAATAAGCCATTCCTGTGTTGCTCGCATGGGTCAGCGCCTTATTCTGCGTGCCCGAACGGTAGATGATGTTGTTGTAGACATAGAGATTACCGCCGCCGTTCACCAGATGGAACACCCCGTTCGCATCCTTGTCGTTCTGGCTGATATTGTAGCGGAAAATATTATTGTTCGTGTTGTTCATGACCAGCAGCGTGCCGCCTTCGTTGTTATAGCTGAAATTATACTGGTAGATGCTGTCGTGCACCTCGATATCGAAGTCCCACGGCTGACCGTCTCCGCCCAGCATCCGGGTATCGGAGGCCTCGTTGTACTGGAAAATAGCACCCTTCGTATAATAAGCCCACTGCGCCGCAACTACAGTGATATCCTCCAGGTAATTGACGATGGATGTATTCACCTCGCAGGCTTCTCCGATGGACTTCGTCTTATTGTATTCGATCAGCGGCGAGGCGCTGGCTCTGACCAGGATGCCGTCCCGGTGGATCTTCTCCACCACATTGCCGCGGATCACCACACCCCGGAAGGCGTCGAACTTATGCGTCCAGGCACTGTTGAAAAAAGCATCCGTCATCGTCTGAATCCCTGTATCCGCCACGTTGATCACGGTGTTATTCTCGATCAGAATATCTTCCCAGGTGCTCTCCGGTGCAGTATTTGCTCCGCGCGCATGGAAGTTGATGCCGCCTGTGCGGCGGTCTGTGCCGAAGATATCGTGAATGTCGAGATTCCGGATATAAATATGCCGGAAGTTCCCCGCTCCTGCTCCATCCCCCACCACCAGCACGCCGTTCCTCCGCATATCCGTGGGCTGCTGTCCGCTTGTAATCTCCAGATTATTAATCTCCCAATACGAGACATTGCGCAGCCGGACACCGAAGCCCTCCCCGCCCACGGCGGTGTTGCCGAAATGAATCAGCGGCTTGGCTCCGCTCCCGTAGCGGTCAACTGTAATCGGATTCCCCTCAGAGCCTGAGCCCTTAAGATCAAGATACTGGTCATTCCATACACTGCCCGCCTTGAGCAGAATCCGGTCTCCCGGGCTAAAGGTCACGCTGTTCACTTGGCCCAGCGTCTTCCAGGCTCCCGCTTCACTGGTGCCGGAGTTATTATCGCTGCCTTGGGCAGAGTCGACATAATACGTGGTGCCTGCCGCCTCTGCAACAGGACCTGACAAGCCGGATAGTAGACTGAACAGTAAAAATGCAATCATGCCCAGCATGGTCAACCTGTGCGGCCTGCCTTGCCTTGAATTATGTTTCACATGGTTACTTGTCATTCTAATCACTCTCCCGCAATTAGTTATAACGCTGTGATCGCCTCTCCCAGCCAGGCTCCCTGCCCGACCAGCCCGTGCTGAAGCGCGGTGATATCTACCTTCCGGCTTAAGCTGTCCGTTCCGGCGGCCATCGCCGCCGCCATTCCTGCCGCCTGCCCCATAGCGAAGCAGTTGGGCATCACACGCAGCGAGCCTTGCACCACACGGTCCGAGGAGGCTGCGCGCCCGGCCACCCATACATTCTCCAGGCCAACCGGCAGCATACAGCGGTAGGGAACACCGTGGGACTTACCGGGCGGCAGATGGTGAATATGCATCGCCCCGCTGCTGCGCGCCATATGGATATCAATGAAATAGCTGTTACGGGCAATATCATCCGGGAAGGAGGCCATATTCATGAAATCCTCCTGGGTCAGAACGTAGTCGCCGACAATGCGCCGCGTCTCGCGGATGCCGATCTGCTCACCGGTAGACACCAGATGGGCCTGTTCAAATCCGGGCACATACGCCCGGAAGAATTCCAGCTGGCGGCGGACCAGCTTACGCCCCTCTATGGCTCCACGAGTCAAGTCCTCTGCACTTACGCCGTCAATACCAAACACATGACCGAAATTCACACCGACCAGATAGTCGGCCACCCAGGACAGCCCGGAGACGGAGTCCCGGCCCTGCGGCAGCTTCCCGTCCGCTTGCGCCCGCTGTACGGCTGCATGAATCTGATCCGTGTCACCGCTTTCATTCCGGTATTGCTCAAACCGTCTGCGGTCCACATTGGCCAGCAGGTAACACATGGTCGCGGCTTGAAGCTCGCCCGCTTCCCCGCCTTTGTGGAACGGCGCACCCGCCAAGGCGGCCAGATCGGCATCGCCGGTCGTATCAATGACTGTTTTGGCCCGGATGAGGCTCCGGCCGGACTTGTTGACGATCACTACACCGTCAATTCTGCCTCTGTCCCTATCCATAACCGTCTGGCTGGCGATGGTATGGAGCAGTACCTCAGCTCCGCTCTCCGTAACAGCCTCGTCATACACGCGCTTCAGCACCTCCGGGTCGATTGGCACCCAATCCAGCTCGGCTCCGAAGCGTTCGCGGAATTCCGGCTCACATTCCGCCTTCATCCGCTCCAGCAGTTCGAGGCCGATGCCGCGCACCACAGCCTTCTCCCCGTCGCTGTAAGGGCAGAAGGCCGGAACCAGAGCAACGGTACCCATGCCACCCAGGAAGCCGCGCTGCTCAATCAGCAGGGTCCGGGCCCCGCTCCGGGCCGCTGATATCGCCGCGGCCACCCCGGCAGGCCCGCCGCCCGCAACGAGTACATCCACCTCGCGGGATATCGTTATCTCCTCCGCAGGCAGGGTAAATACAGTTCTGTTCATCGTTCTTCCTCCTTGAAGCTATACTTATATAACCTGAACTTAAGAAACTAACTTACAGCTCTGCCGTCACTACGGTGAATATTTGGACTTCCGGCCGCTGTTGTCCCCAGATTTCTTGATTTATTCCGCTTTTCGCGGGTGAAATCCGGTGACAAAGGCGGTCGCTACCGCTCCTACAGTTCCAAAATCCCCCTCCGATCCTTCCCGCTTTTTGTTATTTCCTTTTATTCAGTTTATTTAGACTCCTCACCATTATAGTGAGGCGGAGGTATCTATAGCGTGCAGACTGATTGCCTGTTCCGGTGGACAGTTTTGACTTTTATGGCCTTGCGTCATCCGTGGATGGCTCTCTGCCGTCCTCTTCCGGCGGTACAGCCTTGAATTCACTGGGATTTCGGCCGCTGTATTTCTTGAAGACCTTGGAGAAATACGCCCGGTCGGAGAAGCCGAGCGTGTAGGCCACATTCTCCACGGTTTCATGCGGACGGGCGAGCATCGTGATCGCCATGTTCATCTTGTACTGATTGACGTAGTCGGTGAAATTAACGCCGGACAGCTTCTTGAAATAACGAGAGAAGTAGCTGGCGTTCAGATGCAGATGCTCCGCCATATCGGTTGAGGTCACCATCTGGTCCACATGCTCCTCCAGGAACTGGTCGACGGCCTGAAGCCGGATGTCCTTCGCTTCTGCGGCAGCCGGGGCCAGCGTATGCTGTCTCCACAGATTCCTCAGCTCCCGCTTGGTCAAGCCCGCCGCCTCCCGGATATGAACCGTCTGCTCCAGCTGCGTGAAGAACTCATCCTCAGCCAGCCCCCCAGCCTCAAAGGCCAGCTGCCGCACAAAATTGCCGCAGGCCTCCTTCACCAGCCGGGGCAGCAGCCGCTCCGCCGCTGCCTGCTGTGTCCACTGATTCACCGCCAGATCAATCCAGGCGGCCTGCCCCTCCTCCAGCGCCAGCGACAGCATCCCGCGTTCCTTCTCTCCGCGCCATTCAGCGGTCTGCCCGAAATCTGCCTGTTCATCAAGGGCAGCAATAGGCGTAACCGCCTTATAGAAGTTATAATCGCGGCTGTCCATGAGCGTCTTATACAGCGAGTCGAAGTTGCGCAACGGTACGGAAGCCCCGGAGTAGAATCCCCGCAGGGTAATCTTCAGATACTGCTCCACCTTGTCCATGACCGCTTGCATGAAGACAGTCAGCGTATTCTCCGCAACCCCGGGGTCCGCCACATTCAAGACCAGATAGAGGTCGGCCTCCCTGCTCATGATAGGTGTAATGGATGGCTCTCCGGCGGACAGCTCCAGCGCGATATTGTTCACGGCAAAATGAATCAGCGGAATATCCTTGTACCGGTAACGTTCCGTTACCGAAGCGGCATCCATATGAAGGAATCCATGGCGCAGATAAGGCAGCTTCCAGGAGATGCCCAGCCGTTCACCGAACTCCAGGGTACTCTCCTGGTCTGCCGCACCGGACAACAGCTGTTTCAGGAAGCTCTGCTTCAGCACTTCCTTATTGCGCTCAATAGCCTGGCGGAAGGAGTAGCGCTCCAGCAGCTCCTCCCGGCTTTTGAAGCGGCTCATCGCTTTGCCCAGACTGCCCTTAAGCTGCTCGGGCGATAGTTCATCCTTAATCAGATAATCATCCGCCTCCAATTGGATGGCCCGCTTCGAGTAATGGAAGTCCTCATAGCAGGTCAGGAAGATCAGCCGCACCTCCGGCTTGGTGATCCGGAAGGCAGCCGCAAGCTCCAGCCCGTCCATGCCCGGCAGGCCGATGTCGATAATAACGAGATCGGGCAATACGTCATGGAACTGCTCCAGCGCATCCTCACTGCTGTAAGCCGAAGCTACAAGCTGCAGATCCAGCCCCAGAGACCCGAGCAGATATTCTACATACTCCAGCATCGGGACATCATCATCTATCAGCATCAGGGTCATCAAGGGGAACCGCCTCCTTCTCACTGGTTATAGGGATATATAGGGTAAACGTCATGCCTTCCTCTGTGCCTGCCTGCGCGCTCAACCGCGCACGGTATCCGTACAATACCTCCAGCCGGCGTGCCGTGTTTACCAGCCCGACCCCTTTTTCCGGCCACAGCGCCGTGTCTTCACTGCCTTGCAGACGCCGGTTCAGGCGCTGGAGCTTATCCTCCGGCATCCCCCGGCCATTATCGCTGATGCTGATCTTCAGCAGATCCTGTTCCATCTCTGCTTCGAGCCGGATCGCCGGATTCTGCGGACGGGCAGAGAAGCCGTGGCTGATGGCATTCTCGACAATGGGCTGCAGCAGCAGCCTCGGAAGCATCACCGCTCCAGCCTCCCCGTCCAGCACACATTCAAAAGCAATATCCAAACGGTTGCGGATCTGCATCACCTGCACGTAGCTGCCAAGCACCCGGCACTCTTCCGCCAGCTCCAGCGGCTTGTCCACATGGACGTACACGCGCAGCAGCTTCATCAGTGCATCAATCATGGCACCGTGCGGCTCATCCCCGCTTAGCAGCAGATCCACCTTGATCGAATTGAGCGTATTGAGCAGGAAATGGGGCCGGATCTGCGCCGCCAGCGCCTGAAGCTCCAGCAGCCTTTTCTCCTCCTGCTCACTCTCGACCTGCTGCAGAAGCTGATTCATATCGTCCAGCATCTGATTAAAAGCGGCAGACAGCACCGCCACCTCATCCTTCCCCCGGACTGGTATCCGCACTGCGCGGTTGCCGCCGACATACTGCTTGACGCTGGTCCGCAGCAGGCTGATCGGCTTGTTCATATATCCGGCCCACAGCATCGACAGGATCAGAAATGCCAGGAAGAACAGACCGACCACCGATATCGAGACCAGAAATTCACGGTTGATATGACTGTCGATAGAATCGCGGGGCGTCTTGCTGGTGAGCAGCCAGCCTACCTTGGGGATGCGGACCTCACTAATCAGCAGCGAGCCTTCGTTGTCATTATCCGCTTCACCCGTGACCGCGATGCTTCTCCCCTTCTGGTCCGCCAGCGAGAGCCTGCTCTCCGGATTTCCCGTATCCAGCAGGTTACGGAAATAATGACTCGGAATGCCCACATACAGCGTCGCCAGCTTATTCTGGTTCAGCGGGTCGGTAATGAAGCGTACCGCATAATAATACTCCGGTGCAGCGGGCGTGCCGCCGTAGGGGAACCATTGCAGCGATATTTTTTCCTGCTCATTCAGCTTGCCGCTCTCCTGCAGAAGACGCTTCGGCAATTCCGAGAAGACCGGGATCTCCTGGTTGCCAATCAGAATCCGGTTCTCCCGGTTGACCAGCATAATCTGCAGATCGGCATCCAGCGACTGCACGGACAGGATATTGGCCGTCGTCTTGAGTTTATTGTAGTGGGTATACACTCCGTAGTTCCCGAAGTTCCCGGTGTTTTTGAGATAACGCAGACTTTCCAGCACGGCCGGATCATACGCCTCAGAGAAATAAACCGAGACAAACGAGATGCTGTCTACGGTTTTCTCTATTTGACTCCCGATCACCTTCAGGGTCTCCTCATTGGAACGGGCGATCTTGTCACTCACATTCTCTCTCACGGAGGTGTACGACCAGAAGGTAACGACAATAAAAGGCAGCAGAATCAGGATCAGGAACGTGAACTGCAGCCGGCGATGGAAAGAAAAACGGCTTACCCATTTCATAAGCATTCCACCTTGTACTGTAGTATAAAGATTCATTCGTCCCTATTATAATCCATAATCGCTGCTGCCTTATGCTTCATTCGTTATTTCTGGTTGGCCTGAACTACCTTTTCCACCTCGGCTGTCATTTCACCCTTGATCTCCTCGAAGCTGCGGTTATCCAGGATGTAGCTGGCGAAGCCGTTCTCCACAATCGCTTTCAGCTCACTGCCGTAAGGCACGCTGAAGGTATCGGGCATTTTAAGGTTAGGATCGAACAGTGTTTTGGATAAGGAGGCGGTATCGATCAGGTCTGTATTTTCACCGAAAAATCCGTTAATCAGCTCTGCTCCGTCCACGCCCTTGAAGGCCGGAATTTCCTTGGTGAACTTATAGGCTTCCTTGGACATCCAGCGGATGAAGTCATAAGAGGCTTCCTTGTTCGCTGATTTCGCACCCATGGCCAGCCCGCCGCCGGAGATATTCGTCATCCCCAGCTCTTTGCTGTCCACGGAGCGCGGCAGCGGTGCGTACATGCTCTGGAACTCATGCGGGAATTTCTCCAGATTCAGCGCCGCTCTGACTGCATAGCTTGGCACAGCCAGCATACTGGCATTTCCGGCAAAAAACTGCTGCAGCACATGATAGTTCGAGGCCAGCACATCGGCATACGGCTCAACACTCTTGTCTTCCTTCTCCATCACGCGGCGGAGATTGAAGAAGTACTCGAAGGACGGATCATCAAAAATCGGCTTCAGGTCTGCACTCAGCTGCGGATGCGGCTTCTCGGTGTAAGCGATAACGTTCGGATATTCTCCCCACGTGTGGAAGTACGTACCGAAGTGTTCGGGTGTCGTCAGCTTTTTGGCATAATCACGGAAATCATCCCAGGTCCAGCCCATCTCAGGCAGGGACAGCCCTGCGGCTTCCAGATGATCCTTATTGAAGACGGTCAGCCACTGCGTCGAGCTTGGCAGAATGCCGTATACCTTATCCTCCAGCTTCAGCAGCTTGGAATATTCATCCTCAGGCTTGATGCTCTCCTGTTCAAAAAAGGAGTTAAGCGGTTCCACAACACTGCGTGAGGCACGCTCCAGCAGTTCATCCTCATTCCCGGTCATGAACACATCGACCACTTCTCCGCCGGCTACCAGAATATCCAGCTTCTTCATGAAATCGGTGCTGTCGCTGTTCTGAACCAGGGATTCGTATTCAACCTCTACTTTATCCTGAGCTGCGTTATAAGCCTGCACGGCCTGGAAGATCGGCTCTTCCGGCTTATCCGCCTTGAACGTGTAGAATTTGATCTTCGCTTTGCCTGCGGGCTGGGCTGTGCTGCTGCCCCCGGCAGCCGGATCAGCCGAGGCCGGTGCATTGGTTGCCGCTGATGAGTTGCCTCCGTTCCCGCCGCACGCGGTGACGGAGAGCATGAGGAGCATACTGGCTAGCATTAACGGTAGTTTTTTCAAAGCAATTCCCCCTTGATTTGTGGTCTGCAGGCTCATTATACAATCTAAGCTCCGCGCACACCGTGTACAGCTATGCGGTGTACGCGTACACTTTTTTGACCTTTACCCTTTAACCCCGCCGATGGCAATTCCGTCGATGACCTGCTTTTGCAGCGCCAGGAATAGCACCAGCAGCGGCAGGATCGCTGCCACGGAAGCCATCATCATGACGGAGATTTGCGTGCCGAATTCCTCCTTGAAGAACTGCATCCCGAGCGGAATGGTGTACAGCTTGGTCGAATTCAGCATAATCAGCGGCCCCTGGTAATCATTCCAGGTCCAGATGAACTTGATAATCCCTACGGTAGCCAGAATCGGCCGGCTCAGCGGCAGCGCCACACTCCAGAAGATCCGGAAGAACCCGGCACCGTCCAGCTCGGCAGCTTCCAGCATATCATTATGAATGCCGATCATGAACTGGCGCAGCAGGAAGGTGAAGTAGCTGGAGAACATCCCCATCAGGATGAGCGCTGCGTGGGAGTCGTAGAGTCCCAGCTCCTTAATCATAATATAGCGCGGAACCAGTGTCGCCTGCTCCGGGATCATCATGAAGGCCAGCATCAGGGTGAAGACCACGGTTCTGCCCTTGAAATCAAGCTTGGCGAGCGCATACCCGGCCATAGCCGAGATTACAATGGTCGCCAGGGTGGAGATCAGGGCGATTTTGAGCGAGTTCATATAGAACAATCCAAACGCCACATCGCCCATCCACACCGCCTTGAAGTTGGCGACCAGATTCCAGTCGGTGGGAATCCACTGAATCGGGAAGGTCCAGACCTCCTTCTCCGTCTTGGAGGCGGCGGACAGCATCCACACCAGCGGCATCAGGAAGAATACCGAGAGCAGGGCGAACAGGGCCGTAAAGATCAGATTGCCGGTCTTGAATTTTCTCTTTGTCATTGCCTTTCGTTCCTTTCGCCGTGGACTAATAATGGACTTTGCGGTTCTGTGTCATCCAGGTAATCGAGGTGACCAGCATGATGATGAGGAACAGCACCCAGGACATCGCCGAGGCATAGCCCATTTTGAAGCGCTCGAAGCCTTCCTCATAAATCTGGTACACGATAACCGTGCTCGAATAGTTGGGACCGCCGTTCGTCAGGAACTTGATCATGTCGAATATTTTAAAGGAGGAAATCGTGCTGGTAATCGCCAGGAAAAATGTGGTCGGACCCAGCAGCGGCAGCGTAATCCGCCGGAACTGTCCGATCCCGCTGGCCCCGTCAATGGTAGCCGCCTCATACAGCTCCTCTGGAATATTCGTCATCCCTGCCAGGAAAATAATAATCTGATACCCCAGCAGCTGCCAGACATAGATGATCATAATGGCAATCAGCGAGAAGCTGGTATCGACCAGCCAGCGCGGCGGCTCAGATAACCCGACCTGCATCAGAATCTGGTTGATCGGTCCTTTGGACGGGTGATAGAGCGCCTGCCAGACGGCGGCAATTGCTACCGTGGAGCAGATATAGGGTACGAAAAAGGCTACTTTGAAGAACGTCTTGGCATACAGCTTCTTATGGATCAGCGCCGAGAGCACCACTCCGAGCAGCATGGTAACAGGCACTGTGCCCACTGTAAACAGCACATTGTTCTTCAGAGCCAGCAGAAAGCGGTTATCCTTAAACAGCTCGACGAAGTTATCCAGGCCGACAAAGTTGATCGCCGACAAGCCTCCGACCAGATTCCATTCTGTCAGGCTGAGGAACAGGCTGAACAAGAGCGGGAATACCGCGATTACGAGCATTCCGATGACTTCTGGAGCAATGAACAGCCATCCGGCGAGCTGCTCCCGTCTTTTGCGCGTCCAGTAGGTTCCAGCAGATGGCTTAGCGGTCTTGCGGGTAACGGCAGATTGACTCATTCCATTCTCTCCCCTGCAGTTTCAGCTTGGTTGTCCGGCAGATAGCCGCCCTCTTCCCGCAGCCTAGTGCGAAGATGAGCGACATTAACGGCATGTACGTCGCCGCCGTTCTTAGCGGCAGCCAGAGCCGCAGCCATCCCGGCGGCTTCGCCCATCGCCAGGCAGACCGGCATGACCCGGACACTGCCCAGCACTCTGCGGTCGCAGGAGATGGAACGCCCGGCGACCAGAACGTTGCGCAGTCCGCGCGGCGTAAGGCAGCGGTACGGAATGCCGTGCGATTCGCCCGGCCCGTAGAGCGTGATGGCCAGGCTTGATCCATCCCCGCTCTGCTGCTCCTTCTGCGTGCCGTGTACATCAATGAAGTAGCTGTTACGGCAAATCTCATCGCCGAAGCTTCTCCGTGAGATGTAGTCCTCCGCCGTCAGGACGTAATCACCGGTAATCCGCCGGGATTCCCGCGTTCCGATCAGCGTGCCTGTACTCATGACCACCGCGTTGCCGAAGGCCGCAGGGTGGACAGCAGCAAGCATGTCCCGGTAGGCGGCTGCCATCTTGCGTCCCTCTACCAGCGCCCCGGATACGGAGAAGGGATTGGTGTTATCGACTCCCCATAGATGCCCGGCGTTGAAGCCTACGGCACGCGGAGCCACCATATTGTTGCACAGATGGGTGTCCGGAATGTCCGGGTATTCTCCGGACCGGACCACCTCGTGGATCGGGCTGTGCGGGTTCTCTGCGTGCAGCTTCGGCCCGTTCACATAAGCATAATCATCCACGTTGCCAAGGATGAAGCAATGGGTGGCAGGCTGAAGCTCGCCGGTCTCCTCGTCCCCCATCTGGTACTCGGCCCCTGCCCAGGCAGCGACATCGCCATCTCCTGTGCAATCGACATAGACAGCTGCGCGGAAGGCTTGCAGGCCGCCTTTGTTCAAGAGGAGGAGGGTGGTGATGTTGCCCTGGTCGTCTCTGTCCACATCCGCAAGCGCGGTCAGGAACAGGATATGCGCACCCGACTCCGTTACGAGATCGTCATAGACCCGCTTCAGCTTCTCCGGTTCGATCGGCACCCAGTCCATGGCATCCGCCTGTACATGCGGCATTTGTTCCTTTAAGGTATTGAACACCTTGGCCGCAAGACCACGGTAGACCATCTTCTCTTTATCCGAGAACGGGCACCAGGCCGGTACCAGGCCGGAGGTTCCCATTCCGCCCAGGCTCCCGGTCGCCTCGACCAGCAGCGTCCGCGCCCCTTCTCTTGCCGCAGCGGCTGCGGCTGTGCAGCCTGCCGGTCCGCCTCCGACTACGATGACGTCGTAGGAGGAATTCAGCGGGATTTGTTTACTTGTCAGCGTATACATATCTTTCCCCATCTCGCCCTCGCTTTCCCGGCAGACGCTCCTTTTGTCCCGGAAGCCGTCCGCCGCTCTTCTATACGCTAATTTTAGCAATAGACCTTGGCGAGTACGGTATAGCTTTCATACGCCTTGATGTGTATTATTTTGACCCCGAACACGCGGAAGCACTCTATGCTTGTCACAATACAGATACCGGGAGACGTTATATAGGCATCAGTAGATATTGCACACAGAGGAGCGAATGAACATTGAACATCAACAAATCCAGGACGCTTGTAAAAATAATGGCTATAACCGCATTGTCAGCCACGCTGGGATTTACAATGATAAGCGGAGAATCAGCCCGGCCTGTTCATGCTGCGGCAGCCAGTAATGCTGCAAATGTTAGCAGTGTTTTCAAAATTAGCGACAGTCCGACGTTGAAGGGTGTATTGCAGACAGGATTATCCAGCACACTTAATCAGGCAGTTACCCATGATGGCGTAACGCTGACCTTAACTGACCTTATCTATGACGGCAATGAACTGGTGATGGGCATCCGGCAGGAAGGCAGTACTGTGAAGACAGATAAAACTTTCCTGGATCTCGACAAGCTGAACATTTCCGCAAACGGGAAAAAAATGTATTACAATACGTCCGTTAGCAGTATGCCAAGTGACCCGAACGCCGTCTTGATCGGACTGACAAAAGGAGCCATTAAGCAGCAGATTCCGGATTCATTCGAGCTGACGGTGAAGGCTTATGTCAACGAAGTCAAAGAGCCGTTCATCTTCACCGCCCCTGTTACCAAGATTGCCGGTCTCCTAAGCCTCACACCGGGCACTACCAAGAAGAGCGGTACATTCAGCTACACCGTCACCTCCTTCAAGATGACACCCTTAACGATGCAGCTTCAGCTAAGCTATAAAGGGAATTTCCCGGCCCCCGTCCAAAAACCGGGTAGGCTGTTATATGACCTTGCAGATGAAAAAGGAAACGTGTTCTTAGGAGTTAACAATGGCGGATTTCCTGCAAAGCCGGGGAAGGAGGAACTGGGCTACAGTTCTTTCGTAACGCTTCCCCAATCCATAACGGTGAAACCCTATGTCTATAAATTGAATGCGAAAGGCCAGTTATTCAGTGACAACACGGGCAGGCTGGCGAAGCATTATTTCAAGGATTTGGAGATGAGGATCTATCAGCGTTGAGGTAAGCGAATGGTACGCGAAAGAAACCTTCCTTCAAAAGCCGGAGGCACCCTCCGCCGCTTATGAAGAAAGATTTCTTGGTGTGCATTATTATACTGGCATATTGGAGAGTATTGCCCCCAGGATGAGTCCTGTCTCCAGCGCCATATCCTCAAAATCAGCCGCAGGCAGCGGATTCTTGCCTGCACCCAGCTCGACCGTGAAGCCTGGCTTACGGAAGCGCTGGATGAACCAGTCCTTGTAGCCGGCGTCGCTGCCGGTCAGCTCCACCGCCCGGTAGCCGCTGGCCGCCGCAAGCTTAGCTGCCAACTGCTTACTCTCCGGCGGCTCGTAGCCCCGGTAGTTCCAGTAGATCTCTGCCCCCTGGCTATGCAGGGACACAGCGGCGTCGCCCGGAATCCGCTCGGCCAGCACCGCCAGTGCCGCAGCCTCCGGCTCACTGAGCGGCGCACTGCCGCTGTAATCACGCGGGGCCGGGCCGGGAACCTGCCGCCGGTCGCGCTCCTCTTCCCAGTGCGCGGGGAACTGGTCCCCGAGATCCACGCCGCGGATGTTGGCCTTCCAGTGCCGGAAGCTGCGCCTGCCGCAGTTCCACTTCATAAGCTCCTCATAGAAGGGATGGTCCTTCATCGCCCCTTCCTGCACCAGCTCGACACCGTCGGGGTTCGCCATCGGTACGGCCCAGAGCGTCCAGTCCCGGTGCCAGTCCGCAGGCCGGTGGCCATGCCAGTCCGTGCCTGAAGCGAACGCGGCTGCATATTGCTCGAGGAACCGCATCAGGCACGGCGCGGTCAGCCATTCGTTGGCATGCAGCGCGGCATTCACATGGAGCTGGCGCGGGCCGCTGCCGATCCGCAGCAGGCGGAGCGGCTTGCCCAGCACGCTGTGGCCTATAATTTCGCTGCTTACACAAGAATAACGCTCCGCAAGTCCGGCGGCATCCGCTTCCAGCTCTGCCGGTCCGTATTCCCCGCGAAGATAAACCTCTGCCTTGCGGGCTGCGGCCGGAAGCACCAGCACCTTGCCCGGCAGGCAGGTTCTCCCCGAGCTTACACCGGGATTCAGCATCTCCAGCTCCTCTACGCCCACACCGAACAAGGCAGCAATGCTGTATACATCGTCCCCCGTCTGCACGGCATAACGCTTGCGCGGTGCAGACGGCAGTTGCAGCACCTGCCCCGGATATAGATAAGGCTGGCTTCCAGCCCATGGATTCCCCTGTATGACATGCTCCGGTGTCAATCCGTGTCTTGCGGCTATACGGCTTACGGTATCTCCCCTGCGGGCAATATATTGCTGCATATGTCTCATCCTCCCGGCCCTCTGGTGCCGCCGTCCCTGTGCATCTTACGCGAAGATATGCGGGACACAGCCCTCAAACCTAGTATATGAGCAGCAGCAGCGGGTCATGAGGAATTGCGTCAAGCGGAAACGACTTTGCCGTTCTTAAAAATGACTGCGTAGCCGTTACTATTTAAGTTCGGAGCACGGCGGATATTTTTAGTTGGAATTTGTACATCTAATTTAACGGAGAAGATACAATTATAAGAAATAGTTGGAAAAACAACACTTGCTCCGTCCAATTTCAACGAAATCCATAGGATTTGGAGGATTAAGTGGACTTTTTACAGTTGCTTACCCACAACACTCCATTTCAGCAAAAGGAAGTGCCTTTTTTCCAACTACACCCGCTCTACCTTTCAAAAGCTTAAAATGGCAAGAGAGCAGCGCTCCTCCTGTTACTGGAAGATCGCTGCTCTGTGCTGTCGGTCATATGCGGCTTGCTGTAAAGCGGTAGCCTCCGCCTTGGTCGCGGGATTGTCACCGCTGAGGGTTTGTCCCTATTCAATTCACCGCTCTAAATCTTACGTGCTACATAGAGGATACTTGCCATACGACAGGTGTCCGGCTGATCTGTTCGCCCAGCCAGTCCCGGGCAATCCGCTGGAAGATCTCTGCATCTCCGCTGCAGAAGAACTGGTGAATCGGACTCTCATCCCCGCGCGCCAGCTGGCCTTTATCATAGAGAATGGTACTGATCTCCCGGGCAGTCTCATCCGCCGAGCTGATCAGCTTGACACCCGGCCCCATCACCATGCTGATTGGCTCCATCAGGAACGGATAATGTGTGCAGCCCAGAATCAGCGTGTCGATCGGCTCGTATTTGATGCCGTTCAGCGACTCTGCCACGGCGAGGTGACTCTCCTCCGAGCGGAACAAGCCCTGCTCCACATAGGGAACCAGTGCCGGACAGGCCTGGCTGACCACCTGTACAAAAGGGGACAGCTGCTTCAGCGCCGCCGTATAGGCACCGCTTGTAATCGTACCGACGGTACCGATCACACCGACCTGACCGCTCTTGGACGCGCTGATAGCAGCGCGGGCACCGGGGTGAATCACACCGATCACAGGAATGGCTACCTTGCTGGAGATATAATCAAGAGCTGCCGCAGTTGCCGTGTTGCAAGCAATGACAATCATTTTAGGATTGAATTGAATTAAATAGTCCACGATTTGTTCGGTGAACAGTTTCACTTCCTCAGTTGAACGGGGTCCGTACGGGGCTCTCGCCGTATCGCCGAAATAGATGATTTTCTCCCTCGGGAGCTGTCGCATCACTTCCTTGACAACGGTCAATCCTCCCACTCCTGAGTCTAATATAGCTATGGCTTGCTGCACGAACACACCGCATCCTTTAACTCGTTTTGTGTAGCTTATGTAAGGCTGGAATAATGTGTACCAGAAATTCAGCCCCAATTGCAGATGATACCCCATTTACCGGCTTAGTTCAAGTACAGGATAATTCAGGCGCAGAACGGGGGAGGACAAGGGGGCGGGATCTAAGGGTGCAGGAATAAAATCACCCTGCGGGTGGATGCTGGTGGATAATGTAAGAACCTCTGCGGTCCAGACCACTCGTATGGCTACGACCTTACCCATCTTCCCATTTCCGGGGCATCCGGCCCACGCGTACTCGCACCCGCACTCGCTCATTGTATTCGGTTTTCCGCATACATTCGGCCCCGCACCCTCGCACCCGGTCATTGTATTCGGTTTTCCGCATACATGCCATCCTCTTAAAAAGCGGCATTCGTTTCAGCGGAAAAAAGAACAGCAAGAGCCGCCTTCCGCCTGGCCAGCGGAAAACGGCCCCCTCTTTCTTATAACAAACTTATACGAAGCTTAGGACAGCTTCTCTGCGTTCTTGCCATCCTCGATTGCTTCAGCTACAGCGGTATCTGTACCGGTCACTGCTTCGATATCAGCTTCTACCACTGCCGCTTCCTCAGCCGCTTCATAAGCCGCTACCTCATCCCGTACGGCTTCCACCGCATCGGTGACTTCCACAGTCTGTTCAGCAATGCTGCTTACGGCGGCGACATCTGCTTCTTCCACCGAATCCTTGACCGACTTGCTCCATTCTTTGACTTCGCTGACTACCGTAACTACAGCTTCTTTGGCCTTCCCGTACAGCTCGGTAGTCTTCTCACTGGCCTGACCGGCGATTTCCTGGACCTTATCCACTGCTTCAGTCGTTCCTTCGGCAATATCCTTACGCAGCTCTTTACCGGGCTTGGGAGCGAACAGCAGCGCCGTCACCGTTCCCACGATACTGCCGGCAAGTACACCCCAGAACAAGTTTTTGGTATCCTTTTTCATCATCCATCTCTCCTTTGGTTGTAAAGTGCCTCTGCCCGGCCACCCGGGCGATCGCCTATTTCTGCTATATCATAAGCACGCCGGGGATGTCCTGTGACTGATCAGCGCTTGATTTCGGAAGTTTTCTGCCTGGGGTTCGGAGTGATGGCATACCGGCAGCATTGGCCGCCTTCCGCCATACACTCGCTGCGGGTCACCTTCGCCTCCAGCAGCTCCTCGAACAAATGCTGCTCACACTCACAAGCCTTGCGGTATTCCGCGGCCACCTGGCGGATCGGACAGTTATATTCCCGCAGCGTATATGAACCGTCTTCTTCCTTGCTCCACTCCGCCATGTAGCCCCCGGCATTCTGAATCGAGGACAGCTCAGCGACCCGCTGCTCCAGATCACGGCTCTGCATCACCGGGGTGTGCTGGGCAAGCATACGCCGCCTGCGGCCTTCAAACAACCCGTTAACAGCCTCCACCCCGCTTCCGTGGTCCAGCTCCCGCAGCAGCTCCAGAGCCAGATTGTGATAGCTTTTGGGAAAATGCTCTTCCGCCCGCTCCGTAAGCGAATATACATGCATAGGACGTCCCATAGCCTGGCGCACAACCTTGGTCTTGGCAAGCGACTCCTGCTCCAGCTGAAGCACATGGCGGCGAACACCCATCTCGGTAATGCCCAGCTCTTCCGCCAGAGCGCCAATGGTCAGCGGCCCCCTCTTCTTCAGCAGGGTCATAATCAGCCGCCTGGTCGAACCGCTCTCCTGACCTTTCTTCGCCATTTAAGGACCTCCTCTCTGTCTGACTTCTGACTGCACACGGCCCCGGTCCGGCTAACCCGTAACTTCGCTTCCCAGCTCCTGGTCGAGATACCTGCGCACCTCAGAGGCGAACTGCTCCAGAATATCCGGCAGCACCAGCGTCAGCGGATGCAGGGCCTGGCGTTCCCATACGTAATAATCCTGAACCAGCGGCTTGCGCAAGGCGACCAGGGATGTCAGATCGCCATAGATCCCGCTGTCTCCCAGCACCTTCTCCTCATGAATGATGGAGATAATATCTTCATAGCTTCCCGCATCCCGCATAATAAATCCGTCGATCAGACAACTGCCCACATCCGTAACAACTTCAACGGCCAAGTGAAGACAGCGTTCCTGCACAAGACCCAGCATCGTACTGCCGTCCCAGGAAGACGCAGCATGGCGCAGACCTTCATTAAGATCAGGGATCTGTTCAAGGATAACTTCAATTTGCTTCCGGTTGACATAATACACGGCTGACCCTCCACCTTTAGAATAGCTATTTCCCCCGCTTGCCCCGGCGCTTCAGCCAGAACAGCATAACCACACATGCCGCCAAAAAAACAATCAGATACGTTAACGCTTCCATTGGATACTCAAGCTCGCGCATTCCCGTCACCGCTTTCCGTCCTTAATGGGTCCTTTAGCTTGCAGAACAGCCGGATTCTCAGATCTCGTAATCTACGGCTACCGACAGCTCTTTGACTTCATTGATATGTGCAATAACTTCCTTGTGGGCCGGATGAACCTGATACGCCTGCAAATCCTCCATAGAAGCTACCACGGTGACCAGGGCTATATCGAACGAACGCTCGGAATGAATCAGATCGGCACCGACCTCAATGGAGAGCAGCTGCGGAATTCTTCCTTCCATATTGCGGAGGACGGCAACGGTCTCTGCCACCTGCTCCGGTGACCGGTCCTTTAATTTGAAGAATACAATATGCTTGATCATCTATCCCGCTCCCAGCTCATGATTATTGTAATTTAGATTATTAAAAATATATCATAAACAGCAGCATTACAGAAGGAAACTTAGCTGTCCCGCCAAAACAGGAGCATTGCACTCTGGACGAATGCCTTGCTGTAATGGTAAAGTCATAACAGCTAAACTCGAAGAATCACCACTTCATTACATCAGTAAATCGGAGGAATTATGCCTAAGAATCAGCAAGAAACACATAAAATTCAGGCCTGGTCTCTGATCAACCGCAAATATCTTGGACAAGGCGTACGGGTCAAACGATTTCGCCGCCCCAAACGCAGCCAGATCCGCAACCGCGTTCTGCTGGCCATTCTGATGGCCAAGGACATGAAGCTCTCACGGCTCGCAGAAGAGCTCTCCGTTTCCTCACGCAGCGTAAGTGCCTGGGTATATGAAGGCCGCATTCCCTCCAGAACCAATCTGGATAAGGTCTGCCGCCATTTAGGCTATCCGCCCCATATCTTGTTCAACGAAGCTCTTCTGCGGCAGAGTCCGATTGTGTGCCAGCCCACCCCATCCCGTTTCATGAAAAGAACACTTGCCCATTCACCGCAGCATAACGCGATTCTGACCGGACTCTGCATGGTCTATGATTTCTCTGTAACCGATGTCAGCATCTGGATCGGCGTCCATCCCGGAACCTTCCGCAAGTGGCTGCACCATTGTCATCTGCCCACCCTGGCCCTGCAAGAGAAAGCCGAGAACTTCTTCCGGATTCCGCGGCATATTCTGTTTGCCGATTGTGAGCTGCATTAGATTACCATTCGCACATATATAATGCGCGGAGCAAGGTCCTTCTCGCAGCCGGGGAAGGGCCATTTGGCGTTGCGGCCTCGCAGCCGTTACGGTTTGCGCGCAAGAATGTATCTCAGTATGTATTCATGAGTCCCGCCCTCCGGGCTGTGCAGGACCTCGGTAAATGCCCCTGTCTCCAGAATCTCCGTTCCGGCAAACTGTGCCCTCAAATCGGCATCACTGAAAAAGTGGGCATATTTATCCTCTTTATATTCATAAGTACCAGGCTCCAGCTCCATTCCGTATCCATTATGAGGGTCCTCATCAGAGAAGCTGGTGAAATAGAGCAATCCTCCGTTCCTGACCTGCCCGAGGCTAGCCTCGATCAGCCTGCGGCGGTCATCCGCAAGAAATAAATGCAGCACATCATAGCAGTATACGGCATCTACAGGCTGCTGAAGCTGCTGCTCCAGCGCCGATCCCGCGATGAAAGTGGTCTCCGGGTCCCATTCTGCGGCCAGCTCCAGCGCCGGTTCGCTTAATTCAACTCCATATACTGTGAATTCGGAGGCAAAGCCTTTGGTATTCCGCCCGTAACCGGCACCTGGAACCAGAATGGAAGATACTCCTGCCTCAAGAAACCTCTTCTTCGCCCATTCTGCCGACGGGCTCGGCTGATTCCCCCAGATCATCCCCTCCCGGGCGAACCTCTGACTCCAATACGTTGTCATGGAATTCCTTCTTTCTGTGATAGAAGTGGGCTGCCGGCTCTTAGTGGAACTATAGGCCAGTCCAATCCGGCAGCCCTGCCATCCTGCTCAGCGCCGCTTATTCCGCATGGCGTTCAGCAGCTTCACCCCGGCCCCAGCACCGGAAGTGTAATGATCATACTCCGGGGATTCCTTGGCATAGAGAGCAATCCGGCCCTCGGCATCATAATGGACACCCCAGCCGTATCTCTTGGGCAGCATAGAGGCGCGCAGACAAGGATGACTCTTCGCAAACAGCTCTGCCCATATCTCTTCCCGGCGGGATTCCCGCTCCTCTTCGGGTATGGCCTTGTGCCGCACATGCACCTGGTACAGCAGTTCTTCATGGTTATACCGGTAAGGAGAGCCAGCCAGCAGATTGTACTGAATGACATGGGCAGGCGGGAGCGGGCGTTCAGATACCGGGATTATCCCCGTCTCTGCTGGGCAATCTTCAGCAACCCGGATAAAGGTATCGGTATAGCTCATTAACAAGCCTCCTTTCAGCGGCGGAAAAACCTTTTCTTCTATCATAGTTCACTCTGCTGCATCAGGCAAAGCCTGTACGCGGAACAAAATCACCCTGCGGCTGGATAATATAGGAACCTCTGCGTTCCAGAGAACTCGTATGGTTACCTCCACTGTACCCATTTGCCCATTTCCGGGGCATCCGGCCTACGCGGCGCTACCAGTCCAATTGTGTTCGGTTTTTCGATTACATTTGGCCTACGCGGTGCACCCGGTCCCATTGTATTCGGTTTTCCGATTACATTTGGCTTACGTGGCGCACCCAGTCCAATTGTATTCGGTTTTTCGCATACACTCTGGGCTCCTCATTTACTCATGCGCCTCAGAATCATTCAATGAGCAATTCTCCCCACGCTACGCCTCCTTATCTGCATCTGACGGATATTATAATTTCCTATACAAGAACAAAACGGCTGCCCCCTGTAGCTCAGAGGAACAGCCGCCCTGTCAGACAGCAATCTATAATGTTAACGGTCTACCAGCTGGACTTGGTGATACCAGGAATTTGCCCCTTATGGGCAAGCTCGCGGAAAACGATCCGGGATACCTTGTATTTACTTAAATACCCGCGCGGTCTGCCGGATACGGTGCATCTGTTTTTTTGACGGGTGGCTGAGGAATCACGGGGCAGCTTCTGCAGCGCGGTATAATCGCCTGCCGCCTTCAGCTCTCTGCGTTTGTCTGCGTACTTCGCCACCAGCTCCTGCCGCTTCCATTCCTTGACTACCTTTGATTTCTTAGCCATTCTGTTAATCAACATCTCCTCTTAATTTATTTATTCATTCAGAGCTGCGCTTAGAGCTTCAAGATTCTGGCGCATGATACTCAGATAATCCTGCTGATTCCGGGATTCTTCGTCCGACAAGCCTTCAAGCGGATTCAGTACAGCGGTCTTGGCGCCTATTTCCTGGGCAATAGCGTCAGCCACACTGGACGATACCAGCGTCTCGAAAAAGATCGTGGTCACATCATTGGCTTTGGCAAAGTCTACGATCTCAGCCATTTGCGCAGCAGTTGGCTCCTGCTCCGGGGACAACCCGGCGATCGGCACCTGAGTTAGACCATATTGCTGGGCCAGATATCCAAAGGCGGCGTGCTGGGTAATAAAATCCTTACGCTTCGTGTTCTGGAGAATGTCTCTGAACTCCTGGTCGAGCTGCTGGAGCTTGGCGATATAAGCTTCACTATTAGCCTTGAAGGCTGCGGCATTACCGGGAGAGGCTGCGGAGAGCGCCGCTTCAATGGTACGGACCTCCCGGATGGCCATAACCGGGTCCAGCCAGACATGCGGGTCAAGACCGCCGTGATCATGTCCGTGATCATGCTCATGATCATGACCGGCTTCACCAGCGGCAGCTCCTTCATGAGAATGCTCATGATCATGACCAGCCTCACCGGCAGCAGCTTCTTCATGAGAATGCTCATGATCACGGTCGGCTTCCCCGGCACCAGCTTCTCCATGAGAATGCTCATGATCATGACCGGCCTCACCAGCAGCAGCTTCTTCATGAGAATGCTCATGACCGGCTTCCCCGGCTGCGCTCTCTTCATGGGCATGGCCGTGATCATGCTCGGCTTCGCTTCCCTCCATAATTTCCAGCCCTTTACTGGCCTCTACAGCAATCAGGCTGCTACCTGAAGCACCGTCTATAACCTGCTGTGCCCAGCCTTCCATCCCCGCTCCGTTATAGACAAGCACATCTGCGTCCGAGATGCCGGCCATATCCTTCGCAGTCGGCTCCCAGTCATGCGGCTCGATGCCGGCCGGGATCAGAAGCTCCACATCCGCAAGCCCGCCGGTAATGTTCTTCGTGAATTCGTACATCGGGTAGAAGCTGGCCTTAATATTTAATCTGTCCGCCGCCGGTGCAGAGGCAGCTTCAGTGGCCGATGGCTTAGCAGAGCTGCCGGTCGAAGCGGCGTTGCCCGCAGTGTTACTGCCGCAGCCGGCGATCATCAGCATGGCAGTCAGGGACAGGGCAGCAACCGGGCGGATTTTGAATTTGAACTTCAACATGAGTTAAGAGACCCCTTTTCTTAATTGGTTGTGGAAGGATGAGCACTGCGGCGGTTTCTAAGCTTAATCAGCCGCTGTACCCCGATGGTGACCAGCAGAATGACCAGCAGAATTAAGGCAATCGTGCCTCCGGGAGGTGTGTTGATATAATAGGAAGCCGTCAGGCCGCTAAAAACACCGGTCAGACCGGCGCCCACCGCAATGAATATCGCGGCGGTAAACCCTGAAGCGATCCTCAGCGCAATGGAGGCCGGAAGCACAATCAGAGCGGATACCAGCAGCACACCCACCACTGGCATTGCTGCGGCAACGGTCATGCCGGTCAGTACGGCAAATGAGAAGGACAGCAGCCCGGTACGAACACCGCTGATGCTGGCGGTCTCTTCGTCAAACGTCAGGCTGTACAGCGGGCGGCGCAGAACGATGAAGTAGAGGAGACCGGCGGCGGCCACTATGGCAATCAGCTTCAGCTGAGTATTACTGACGGCTACGATGGAGCCAAACAGATAGGAGCTGAAGCTCTTGGACAGATTCTGCTTCAGGCTCATCAGCACGACGGCCAGCGCCAGGCCTGAGGTCATAATAATAGCAACCGGAAGCTCACTGTATGTACGGTAAGAGCGGCGGAGCTGTTCGATGACCAAGCCTCCGGCAACAGCCACGCTGAAGCCGCTGAGAGCAGGATTCCACTGCAGCACGGAACCAAGCGCAACTCCGGCAAGTGATACATGGGACAGCGTATCCGCCATCAGTACCTGCCTGCGCAGCATCAGGTACACGCCAAGCAGCGGCCCAATCAGGCCGATCAGGCCTCCTGCCCAAAATGCGCGCTGCATGAATTCGTAACCAAGCATGTCCAGCCCTCCTGTTCTTGGCGTTCCAGAGTGATCACGGTATCCAGATAGGCGCCGGATTCCTCCAGGCCGTGTGTAACCATAATGACAGTCCAGCCATGCTGGCTGACGTAGTGGCGCATCAGCTTGTAGAACCCGCTGCGGCTGGCCGCATCCAGCCCCGTAACCGGCTCATCGAGAACCAGCACCTGCGGCTGCTGGGCCAGTGCCCGGGCGATACAGATCCGCTGCTTCTGCCCGCCGGACAGCTCACCGATTCTGCGGTTACGGTAGTCCCACATCTCCACCTGCCGCAAGCTGCTCTCGACGAGTGCTTCCTGCTCCTTAGTGAAGCGGCTGAATAATCCCAGCCTGGAGTAACAGCCGGAGCGGACCAACTCGATGACCTTGCTGGGAAATCCGGCATTGAAGGAGGCTACCTGCTGCGGCACGTAGCCGATAACCAGCCTGCCCTCTCCGCTGATCTCCCGGTTCAGGGAGACCGTCCCGCTCCATGGCTTCAGCAGGCCGAGCATCAGCTTAAGCAGCGTCGTCTTCGCCGCTCCGTTCGGGCCGGTAATTCCAATGAACTGCCCGGCCTCAATATCCAGCGACAAGCGGTCAATGACCGGCTCATTTCCGTAGCCGAACACCACATCCCGCATGGATGACAACATCATATGCCCTAGTCCTCCCTTCTTCGGTGGGACATGAAGTTTATTCGTAATAATTACGTTTTAACTCCATTGAGTTTATCGTAATTATTACGATCTGTAAACCCATGCCCGGAAATTAACCGGATTTGAGCTGATTCACATACCTATCCAGGCAGCAAACCAGGCAGCAAAAAGCCGGAACCGCCAAGCTTGATTCCGGCTTCCCTCCTATTCAGATCCTTATCTTCATGTCCGCAGCACTCTCTATTCCTGCCCCGCAGCAAGCAGCTCTTCTGCCGCCCAGGGCAGCGGATTGTTGAACAAGGTCCAGTCCTGCTTCATCTCCTCTGCACTCAGGAGGCAGCGGTCCAGGCGGGCTTCAATATCCTCACGGTTCATGCTGACACCGATGAATACAATCTCATTCAGCCGGTCGCCCCACTGCCCGTCCCACTTCGCCTGGACATCCGGCTCGGCGGCCAGCACCTCCTGCTGCTGGTCCTCCGGCATCGTCGCCAGCCAATAACCGGCGGGACCGAACTGGATGGACGGCCCTGCCTGGCTGATCGTCGCGGCCAGATCACCGTACGCAGCCAGCCAGACGAGACCCTTGGCCCGGACCACCTCAGAAGGCCAGTTGCTGAAGAAGAAGCTCAGCCGCTGCGGGTGGAACGGTGCTCTGCGCCGGTAGACGAAGGAGGTAATGCCGTATTCTTCGGTCTCTGGCGTATGCTCCTCCTTGCCCAGCTCAGCGATCCAGCCGGACGACTGGCTGGTCTGCTCGAAGTCAAACAACCCTGTATTCAGAATCTCGGAGGGGTCCACCTGCGCGTTCACCGTGCGGAGAATCTTCGCACGCGGCTGAAGTCTGCGCAGTACAGCCTCCAGCTTGTTCAGCTCATTCTCCTCCACCAGATCGCATTTGTTCAGCAGCAGGACATCACAGGTCTCAATCTGGTCAACCAGCAGATCGACGATATCCCGGAAGTCGCCTTCACCCGCCGTCATATTGCGGTCCAGCAGACTGTCGCCCGAAGCGAAATCATGCCAGAAGCGGTTGGCATCGACAACCGTAACCATCGTGTCCAGTCTGGCAAGCCCGGTCAGGTCGATATCCAGCTCAGGGTTCGCATAGGTGAAGGTCTGGGCTACAGGAACCGGCTCGCTGATGCCGGAAGACTCGATCAGAATATAATCGAAGCGCCCTTCCAAGGCGAGCTGGTTCACCTCGCGCAGCAGATCATCACGGAGTGTGCAGCAGATGCAGCCGTTGGACATCTCCACCAGCTTCTCCTCCGTCCGGGAGAGCGTGCTGCCGGATTTCACCAGATTCGCATCCACATTCACTTCACTCATATCATTGACGATGACGGCTACCTTGAGGCCGGCACGGTTATGGAGAATATGATTGAGCAGTGTGGTTTTGCCGGAGCCCAGGTACCCGCTCAGCACAGTTACAGGAATTTTGTTCATGGATGTACTCCTTATATCAATATAGTGGCGCTTAGCGGGTCTCGCGGTGCAGCGTGATGCGCTTCAGGCGCGGACAATATTTTCTCATCTCCAGACGCTCTGGTGTGGTTCTCTTATTCTTCGTAGTGGTGTAGTTGCGGTCGCCCGTCTCGGTGCAAGCCAAAGTAACTATTACTCTCACTAAAATCCATCTCCTTCCGATTAATCGTAATTATTACGATTTACACATTCTACATGCTTAAGCCCTCCAGTGTCAACAGGGTGACCTAAACATTTCAACTCTCTTAGATTAGTGTTCTTTACTGTGCAGGAATTACGTATAGATGGAATTACAAGCGGAAACGGCTTGGCCGTTCCTGTGAAGGATGGTACCGTTTCAGCGGGAATAAGCAGGATGATGATGAAGTGAAGCAACTTGGCCGCCTTCTTATGGGGACGGTACTATTGGAGCGGGAGAGTGAGCCATGAAGATACCTGTGATCATACTAAGCGGATTTCTGGGGAGCGGAAAAACGACCCTGCTGCTGAGTCTGCTGAAGGAGAGCAAGCTGAGGGGGCTGAACCCGGGGGTCGTCATGAATGAGCTGGGGAAAAAGGATGTAGACGGCTATATTCTGCAGGAGAGCACCGGCACCCGTGTAGAAAAGCTGCTGGACGGCTGCATCTGCTGTAGCCGTAAGGAGGAGCTGCCGCGCACCCTGACCGCCCTCCTGGCACGCCGGCCGGACATTATCTACATCGAGCTTACAGGTGTCGCCGACCCCGACGAAATTGCCAAATCGCTGCTGGCGCCGCCTCTGGCAGACAGGCTGAGCCTGCATCATACGGTCACAGTGCTGGATGCCGAGAACGCGCTGGAGTACAGCAGCCGCTTCTCGTCCGATAAGCAGCTCGTCCGTACGCTGCGCAAGCAGATCGCCACTGCCGACCTCATCATCGTCAACAAAAGCGATTTGGTAGAACCGGAGACGCTATGGAAGATCGAGAAAATGGTATCCAAGCAGAACTCGGAATCCGAGATTGTATTCACCCATTACAGCCAGATCAATCTGGCTCCGCTGCTGGCAGGCATAGTTGTTCGCGGGCTGAATAGTCCTGCTCTCCGGCGCGGCTCCGGCAACGTCAATGTCAGCGGCACTGCGCTTCAGCGGATGAACACCAGCGGCGGCAGCGCGACGGCAGTACATGAGCCGGCAGCCGGGACAGACGGCTCTTATTCCCAGGTTGCAGCAGTGACGTTAACCGTCCCCGCAGCTTGGAGCGGGGGGCTTAGGCGGGAGCAGCTGGAGGAATTTTTCCGGCAATGGGGGTACAGTCTGCTCCGGGCCAAGGGACATGTACGGCTTGCAGGCCAGGATTCCGTTCAACTGGTGCAGCTCGCGGGAAACCGCATTTCCTGGGAAGCTTCCAGTTATCCGGGCCAGCCTTATGTGGTGTGCATTGGCCTGAATCTGGATGAGAAGGCGATCAGCCGCAGCTGGGCCAGCTTGTTCAGCTAAACTATAAATTCAAGGTACGGAAGGGGCCGATGAAGCCTTGACAACCTTTACTCCGTTCACCCTATGGCCGCTGCTCTTCTCCGATACCTTCAAAACCTCATTCCTGGGCATTCTGCTGGAGGCCTTGCCGTTTGTACTTCTGGGGGCGCTGCTCTCCTCTCTCCTCCGCGTCTTCGTACCAGATGAGATGATCTCGCGCTGGATTCCGCGCCGCCCGCTTCCGGCAATCCTCTTCGGCTGTCTGCTCGGGATACTGTTCCCCGTCTGTGAATGCGGGATGATTCCGCTGGTGCGCCGCCTGATACACAAAGGAATGCCGCTGTACGTCGCAATCGTCTTCATCCTGTCCGGCCCGATTATCAACCCGGTCGTCTACGGGGCGACCCTTATGGCCTTCCGCTCCCATCCGGAGCTGGCCTACACCCGAATGGGACTGGCTTTTGTGGTGGCGGCGCTAATCGGCCTTATCCTCTATGCCACCGTCCGCAAGTCCCCCCTGCGCTTGTCCATCCGCCGTGAGGGAAGCGAGGTTCATCAGGCGGATACACGCGGCGGCCGGGTTGCGGCTGTCCTCGTGCATACTTCGGACGAGTTCTTTGAGATGGGTAAATTCCTGATCATTGGCTGCCTGCTGACTGCGGGAATCCAGACCTTCATGAATCAGGGCAGCCTGTCCGCCATTGGTGAGCGGCCGCTCGGCTCCTATCTGTTCATGATGGGTCTGTCCTTTGTACTCTCGCTCTGTTCCACCTCAGACGCCTTCGTCGCTTCCACCTTCCTGCATGTATTCCCGGCCGGTTCACTGCTCGCCTTCATGGTGCTGGGTCCGATGCTGGACTTCAAGAATTCACTGATGCTGCTGTCGCTGTTCAAAACCAGGTTTGCCCTGTATCTGTTCTTCCTCATCATCGCGACGGTCTTCACCGGCTCCGTACTGGCTTCACTCTGGCTATAGCTGCAATGAAATCGCGCATTCCTATAGGAGGATCTGCATGAATCATTCCCGGAGCATCCGGCTTCACTATTTATTCAGGGCGGTTATTCTGCTCGCCTTCGCCCTCTATATCGGACATCTGGTCCAGCAGGACGCCCTGCATTATTATGTTGCGCCCAAGCTGGCCCGCTGGATCAGATTATGTCCGGTTCCGCTCTGCCTGATGGCGCTCAGCCTTGGACTTCAGGCAGTCCTTGGCCGAAGCGCTGCCCTGTGTGACTGTGAGCACCGTCTGCCCCGTTCGGGCCTTGGCAGTTCCGCATTATACAGCCTTTTTCTGCTGCCGCTGCTGCTGGGCTTCCTGCTGCCCGACCGCGCACTCGGCAGTGCCGCTGCAGCCAAGAAGGGGATTGTCCTGTCTTATACCGCTGCGGAGCCCGGCAACGGGGCCAAGTTCACCCCGTCCAATCCCTATGAGGCCGAATTTGCCGAGCTGGCCGGCAAGCTGTATGAACAGCCTGTCATTCCGGTACACTCTGAGATTTTCTCTGAAACGCTGGGTGCTATGAACCTGTATAAATCACAGTTCGAGGGCAAGGAGATCACCGTATCCGGCTTCCTGTACCGGGAACCGCAAGGAGCCGGCCAGCCCGGCTATGCAGTCAGCCGCTTCCTGGTCCAGTGCTGTACGGCAGATGCCACTCCCTTCGGCATCCTGCTGCAGCCGGGAACACAAATAAGCCTGCCCGCCGATACCTGGATTGAGGTTCGGGGCAAGCTTCATGTGGCGCTCTTTGAGGGAGTGGAGACCCTGCAGATTGCTCCAGAGCGTATAACTGCAATGGCAGCGCCGTCCACACCTTATGTGTACACCAATGCCGATGCTGCAGCAGCCTGGGAGGAGCTGCAGCGCGCGGACATCAAATGACCGCATCCAGCGCGTCATCGTCATCAATAGATGAATCCGGATTGAAGATCTCCACCAGGAGACGGGCCGGAATGCAGATAATCTGCTGTTTCGGTCTGGAGATGAAGCCCATATCCAGCGCAATCGTCAATGGAGCATCCGAATAGATCATCTGAATGCCATAATCATACACCTTCAGCGTATTGTGGCCATACCTTGTGCGGATATCAATCATCTGCTCCTTCTTGGTCAGCTGTACCGTCTGGTACAATTCGCCGTTCACCGTGATCCTTGCCTTTAGCTCCCCCTGGCTGTACTGCTCCTTGGAGTTCGAGACCCACTTATAGCCGTAGATTGAGCCTGCGGCCAGCAATACGGCCAGGATCATAATGAAATCGCCGCGTTTCATGATTTGCACTGCGTTAATCCTTTCGCTGAGCCTTATTAATCGTAATAATTACTAATTACAATTAATAACATCGTAATTTAGCTTAAGGAGGTTTGTCAACGCTAACTTATCTCCGGACGTTGCCGGACCATTCCCTCAGCACCCTATCCAGCGCTTCCCCGTGAATCGGCTTGGAGATAAAGTCCTGCATCCCTGCCCGGAGGCACATGTCTTTGTCTTCCTTCCTGGCAAAGGCGGTGACAGCTATAATAACCGGCGACAGCCCCATGGTCCCGCGAATCTGTCGGGTCGCTTCAATTCCATCCATTCCCGGCATCTGAATATCCATGAACACCAGATCATAATGCCGTGAACGTACGGCTTCAACCGCCAGCTCCCCGTTCGGAACCAGATCCGAAGCGTATCCCCGCTTTTTGAGAAAGGCCTGGAGGATCTGCTGGTTCACCGGATGGTCTTCGGCAATGAGAATGGACAGCGGGCCGTATTCAGATTCAGGGTGATCCATATTGAAGATCCCGCCCTTATATTCTTCAGCGGCAGCAGTTCCCGTAAGCAGCGGTTGGCCAGACTCCTCTGCCGGACACATCACGCTAATCGTGAAATAGAATTCCGACCCTTCCCCTTCCATGCTGTTCACACCAATGGCACCATCCAGCAGCTCCACCAGCTTCTTGCTGATCGCCAGCCCCAGTCCGGTTCCGCCGTACTTGCGGTTGATGGAAGGGTCCAGCTGGGTGAAGGACTGGAACAGCAGATTTTGGCTGCCCTGCGGAATTCCAATACCGGTATCTGTCACCGAGAACTTCAGAATCAGGGACCCGGGCTCCCGGGCCGCTTCCAGTGTCACGGACACGCCAACTTCCCCTTCTTCGGTGAATTTCACCGCATTGCCGACGAGATTCACCAGAATCTGCCTTAGCCTGGTTTCGTCGGTAATCACAACACCCGGAATCTCCCGTTCAATATCGCTGCGGAGAATCAGCCCTTTCTCCTGAACGCGCGGATAAAACAGCTCGCATACGTTCTGGACCACTTGCCGGATATCGACCGGCTGCAGATCCAGGGTCATCATGCCGGATTCTATCTTGCTGAAATCCAGAACCTCATTCAGAATATGCACCAGTGCGCCGCCGCTTTTAGTGATAATCTGGGTGTAATACTGCTGCTCCTCCGTAAGCTCTGTTCCTGCCAGGAGATCAGCCATGCCAATGATCCCGTTCATCGGAGTGCGCAGCTCATGACTCATAATCGCCAAAAATTCTGACTTGGCCCGGTCCGCCTTCTCCGCAGATTCCTTGGCACGCACCACAGCCTTCTCCTCGGTGATATCGCGGAAGACAACCACCGCACCTTTGCGCTCGCCGTTATCGTACAGGGCCGTCATCCGGTATTTCACCAGGAAGGTGGAGCCGTCCTGCCTCCAGAAGATCCCTTCCTGCTCCCGGTCATAGGAGAGATTGGTGCTCAGCAGCTCCCCCAGCGTCTTTTGTCCTCCGGGATATAATTCACCATCCATCCAGGTCTGGGCGATCGTATGCAGCTTGATGCTCGCGGCCACTTCTCCCGGATGGTATCCCAGCATGACCGAAGCCGCCGGATTAATAAAGACGGTCTCCCCCTTCAGATTGATCCCGAAGATCCCTTCAGAAACAGAGTTCAGAATCAGGGCATGCTCATAGCTGAGCTTCTCAATCTGCTCCAGATACCGCTTGCGCTCTGTAATATCACTGGTAATTGCAAATACACCCACCACCTCATGGTCAACCAGAATAGGCACATAGATCATGCCTACCTCAACGATCCCCCCGTCGCGGCGGATAATCCGGGTATCGAAGGTCTGGGCTATACCTCCGGCAGCGGCAAGAAACCGCGAATTCACAAACTCCAGCTCATCCCTGTCAATAATTTCATCGTAGCTCGAATTCAGCAGAGTCTCCCGGGAATATCCCGTCAACTGTTCCAGACTGGCATTCAATGACTGTATGTAACCCTGCAGATCCATTGCGCTGATCGCGGACGGATTATATTCAAAAAGCGATTTGTAACGGTTCTCGCTCTCCAGCAGCTTCAATTCATATTGCTTGCGTTCGGAAATATTCCGGGTAACTCCGATCATCTCCGCAACCCCTGCACTTCCCGTCTGCGTATGGCGAAGCGTAGTCTCGACCCATAGGTAAGAGCCGTCCTTGCACAGGAAGCGGAAGACCATGGGCTCCAGCTGCAAGCCCTGCTTACTGCTGTCCAGATAAGCCTGCACCCTGGTATAGTCCTCAGGATGCACATAGCTCATCCCGCTCTTGCCGGCCATTTCTTCCGGGGTATACCCGAACATCTGCCTGCAGACCGGTGAGGCATACAGGAATGTCGCCTGTTCATCGGCAGCGTTACGCGTGATAAAGTCCTTGGAATTCTCCGAGATCAGACGGTAATTCCGTTCACTGTCGCGGAGCTGCTCTTCCATCCTGTGACGTTCGGTAATGTCCTGCACGATGCCGCGGACCTGCTGAACTCTGCCGCCTGCACCCAGGATAACCTCCCAGTGAGCATAGATGAACTTTCGTTTATCCCTGCCCTCAATCCTGAAGACGGCTTCGCCGTTGATTCCCGACTTCAGGGTATGTTGCAGCTCTGAACGCAGTGCCTCCAGATCCTCCGGCACCACACAGGTGAACAGCTCGTTATAATCTGCCACGGTATGATTTCCGGTGTTCTCTCTTCGCTCAAAGATAGCCATCATCTGCCTGGAGACACTCAGCTCCCTGTTAACGGAATCCCATTCCCAGGAGCCCATCTGTCCAAGCTCCTGGGCAGAAGCCAGCATCTCTTCGTATTTCTTCCGCTCTGTAATATCCCGGGCAATGGTCAATAGCTGGCGCACTTCACCTGCGCTGTCACGCATGATCTGGAACGAGCTTTCAATCCAGATGTAATGACCATTCTTATGTCTGACCCTGCGGGTAAAGACATCGCTGTCCGAGAAGAGCTTGCCCTGCTCAGCCATCTCGCGCGCGTCCGCTTCATGATAATACTCCAGCTTCTTCCTGCCGAGCATTTCATCCGGCGAATAGCCTAGCAGCGCTTCCACAGACGGAGAGACGTAACGCAGAGTACCGTCCGGGTCCGCGAAAGAGATCATATCCGGAGTATGCTGTGTAATCAGCTTATAGAGGTGATGATCCTCCTCAATCTTCTTCTCCGCCAGCTTCCGGGCGGTAATATCGGTCAGCTCTGCAAACAGGTGGGGGTGCCCGGCAGCCGCTTCATCATTAATAACAAAGATATGCAGCGCAACCCAGATCACTTCCCCGTTCTTACGCACGAACCGTCTTTCTGTATGTACAGCCCCGTCCGGGCTGTTCAGCAAGCAATCCATAATCTGTCCGTGGTCCAGGGCTCGTACATCTTCCGGGTAGACCATATCCAGATAACGCAGCGCCCTCAGTTCAGCCTCGGTGTACCCGAACATCCCGCAAAGGGCAGGATTGGCCATGAGCACAGTACCATCCATAATGGATACTGCCGCATATCCTATTGAGGACCGCAGATACAAGTGCTTAAATAGAGTATCGGACAAAGCTAAAGCCTCCTCTGTGAAAGTGGGGACATAAATTACTAACAGTATACCTTTTTTTCGGCAAATATGCTCCAGCACACTTTGTAGTTAGTGTTAGTGGAATTAGTACACCTAATTTGACGGCAATGGTACATTTATAAAAATTAATTGGATAAACAACACTTACTCCGTCCAATTTCAGCAGAATTTATAGAAATCTGAGGATTAAGTGGACTTTTTCCAACTGCTTACTTGCAACACTCCATATAAGCAGAATTAAATGCCTTTTTTCCAACTAAGCCCTCCCTCTCAGCGATTGAAAGGCTACACAAACAACCGCCCGCGTCACTTGCATGACGTCAAGGCGGTTGTTATAGGATGTTCATGGAATATATTAATCCAGTCTCCGGCGCGGCAGCCAGCAGGCGCAGAATAGGGCAAGGGCCAGAGACAGACCTGCAAGCAGCCATTTATCGTGATCCCATTCGCTTCGGAGCAGGCCAAACAGATAGAAGTGTCCGGTCAGCTTGCCTTTGGTGGTGAAATCGAGCAGATACCAGGCGAATCCGGCAATGTATCCGGCGGAGATGTTGCCGGTCAGCAGCGCAGCCGTCGTTCCTGCTGTCCCGATGGCCACAGCGGTGATAACCGTCCCGCCGATCATCGGCCACAGTTCAAACTCAGCCCCGCCTCCATGCACCCAGGTGAACAAGGCAGTAACCGCAAGGAAGATAAAAAGCACGGTAAGCAGCCAGCGAAACAGAAATACTGGATGAGGACGTATCCGCTTGGCATAGAGCACTTCCCCTATCCCTCCATCCTCCAGAAGACCCAGGTAAGGATAGACTATCAGCCCTATGAGGCTGATCAGCAGCTCTCCCAGCTTCGCTGTCTGCCGCCTGTCCATCAGCGACGGCTCCATGAAGAACGGAACGGCAACCAGAAGCGCGGCGGACAGCAGCCAGGAATAGTGCAGGGTCAGCTTGAGGTTGTATCCGGCCAGCGGGAGGATGATCTGCCGGCTCATCTCAGCGCCCCCGGGTCCGGCGCCGCCAGCGCTCCCTTCGCCTTCTTCCTGTTCAGCGTCCCCGCTGAATCCAGCCGGCTGCGGTTTCTCTCCCATAACCCTGCCGCTCCTATAACCAGCAGGACCGTCAGCACCAGATAGAAGCTGCGGTTAAGCGCAATCTCATCCGCCCAGCCTCTGTACAGCTGATAGTCATCCGGTGAGTTGAACCGGATGAACAGCCGGTTCAGTCCGTAAGAGCCCATCAGCGGCAGTACCGATAAGAACCACCAGACGATCTGGAGGGCGATAGGCACAATTCCCCTCCGGAACAGCATGGAGCCGAACATCCCGAAGGCCACAGACACCCATAGCGTAGGCAGCAGCCACCAGGCGGTGTACCCGAGGAAGATCATTATGGCCTCTCCCGTCTGGCCCGTAAGTCCCAGTGTATCCACCGTTTGCCAGCCCCCAATGACAGCGAGGATGAGATAGACGAGAGACAGCATGATACCTTGCGCGATACACTTGGAGCCTACGTACACCCATGATGAGACCCGGCGGCTGTAGGTCAGCTCGCTCATCCGGCTGGAGCGGTCGCGCAGCAGCAGGAAGGCGGACAGGAAGACTGGAAAGATCCCTGCGGGCAGAGACATATAGTCACTGAAGTAACGTGCAGCCCCGGGCAACAGTTCACCGGCGTTCACTTTGGCATTATAACTGGAAAGAATAACTGCCTGTGCCTTCACTGCCTCCTCGTAGGATTCAATAGGGAAACCATAGTCCCTAAGCCCTACTTTATACATGCTGTTTCCGCCAAGCTGCTTATCGATCTCCCCGGCAACACTATATACATTCGCCATAGTGTACTTGTCAGGAGTTAGCAGAATCCGATCAAGTTCGGAGACCGCTTTCGACAGCGCTTCCTTCTCCTCTGCTGTCAGCTTGCTCTTGACAGAGAAGCCCAGTCTCTGCTTATCCGTCGTTCCGGCATTCAGGTCGAAGCCTATTTCCCTCTTCATTCTTTGGGCCAGCTCCGTAGTGTTACCCGGCTGCTTCCTGCCGTAATACGGGTGCTCCGCAGTCCCCAGATTCTGCGGTGTAACGCTTGCTGCCGGTGGACTTAGTTCACCCCAGGTTTCCTCCGTAGCATAAGAGGTGAAATAGAAGAAGACGCTCGCAATAATAAACAGATAGAACACCAGGCTGCGCAGAGTCATGCGCAGCTCTTTGCCGATCAGCGCCATCATACCGGGGATTCCTCCCTGCGCATAAGGTGCAGATAAGCATCTTCGATAGACGGCACTGTCTGCCGTGCTCTTGCAAAGGGCTGCTCACCTGCCAGTACCCGAACCCGCATCACATTGCCCTCCGGCACAGCGGATAATACCGGGAACCGGTCACGGTCCCGCTCCCATTCCGCCCGGTCCAGCTCGGCGATCCAGACCTGCCCGGCAGCGGCGGCGGTCAGATCGCCTATCCGGCCGTGATAACGCAGACCTCCCTGATGCAGCACAGTCATCTGCTCGCAGGTGGATTCCACATCCTCGACCACATGTGTGGACAAAAGAACAATTCGCCCTTCCGCAAACCGGCCCAGCAGCCGCCGGAAGCGTATCCGTTCCTCAGGGTCCAGCCCCGCTGTCGGCTCATCGACAATCAGCAGCTTCGGTTCATGCACCATCGCCTGGGCCACGCCGAGCCGGCGTTTCATCCCGCCGGACAGCGCCTTTACCTTGGTCCGGCGCTGCTCCGTAAGATTAACCAGCTCCAGCAGATTGTCGATTCTCCGTTTCCGCTCCCCGCGGCTGGCAATACCCGAGAGCAGGGCCAGATAATCCATGGCCTCGTAGACGCTCATCCCCGGATAGAAGGCGAACTCCTGCGGCAGATAGCCGACCAGCTCACGGACCCGGGCTTTATCCCGCAAGGGGACGCCGCCGATCTCCACGGTGCCCGAGGTCGGTTCAAGCAAGGTGGCAAGCAGACGCATCAGCGTAGTTTTGCCCGCTCCGTTAGGACCGAGCAGGCCGTGTATCCCTTCGCCCACCCGGAAGCTGATATCCTGCAGTGCCTGCTTGCTTCCGTAGCTCTTGGTCAAATGATTAATAATTAGCTCCATTCCAGTCTTCTCTCCATTCTAAGCTTCTCCCCATTCTTAAGACTCCTTGTCTACGCGTCATTCTCCGGACTCCACGACAATTCAAGCCGCTCTATCAGCAGACCTGCTGCGATCAGAAGGAGCGAGAGCGCTACGCATAATCCCTGATTGATCTGTCCAACCCTGATCATCAGGGCAAACACAGCCGTAAACAGAGTAATGCCCGATAGTGCCACTGCTTTGCGTCTGGCAAGTATTTTGCGGTTATGCAGCACTTTCCGGGCTTCAAGCTTGTCATATTCCAGCAGACGGGCTTTGCGGTAGACCTCATCCAGAAATAGCTGCTCCTGTTCGTTTGACTTCACAATCCCCCTCCTCCTTGTCGTAGATCTGCCTCAGCTTCTTGCGTGCCCGGTGCAGCAGCACCTTGAAGCTCACCGTATTCCGGCCCATCACCGCAGCCGCCTGCTCATAAGACATCTGCTCCACATCAACCAGATAGACCGCCTGGCCGTAATCGGGCTTCATCTGGCGCAGCCTTCTGCGCCATTCCAGATCCTCCTCCCGGATGATGGCCACCCGCTCGGGATCATCCGAGCCCGCTGTATGTATACTGCCGGTTCTTTCGGCCCTCTGGTCCTCTTGCGCACCGGACAAGCTCTGCTGCCTCTTCCGCTTACGCATAGAGTCAATGCTTTTGTTGCGGAGAATGGTGAACAGATACGTTGTGAAAGATGCCCGGCGGTCATACTTCTCCGGGTACACCAGCAGATAGGCGAAGCAGTCCTGTGCCAGATCCTCAGCGGTATGATAATCACCCGTCAAGTGATAGGCAAAACGCACCGCAGGCTCCCGGTACCGCCGGACCAGCCATTCAAAAGCCTCCAGGCTTCCCTCTCTGAATCTGCTGAGCACCGCCTCTTCTTCCCCCGGACCCGCCTGCTGTGCCCCTGCTTCCCGGCCTTCTGTATGCTCACTTCCGGTCCCGTTCGTCGGTTGCCTCCTCCTCTCCCGCTGTGTCATCCACTGGTTATTCGTTTCAGCCCGGCAAAAGGTTACACTCCTGCGGATGAATTATTACCCTTCTCACGTGGTCCTCTTGGGAATTCTCACCGTCACGGCCGTACCCTGGCCGATTTCGCTGCGGATCGTGATCCCGTACGCCTCGCCAAAATAAATCCGGATTCTCTCCTGGGCGTTGAACAGTCCATACGATTTGGATTGCCTGCTTAATACCGTATCCATCGTCTCCTGAGTCATTCCCGGACCGTTGTCTTCAATGCTGAATACAATCGTATCTTCCTCGAAGCAAGCCCGCAGGCTGATCCTGCCGCGCCCCTCCCGCTTGTTGTCTACGCCGTGCTCAATCGCATTCTCCACAATCGGCTGCATAATCAGCTTGATCATATGATAGCCCAGCACCTCCGGGTCCACCTCGTACACTACATCGAAGCTGTGGTCATGCATAATCAGCTGCAGATCAATATAAGATTTCGTATTCTCCAGTTCATCATGAACGCTGATCACATCCTGCCCCCTGTTCAGGGTCGTCCGGTAGAACTTGGAGAGGGTTGTGGTGATTTTACTGATGTCATAGGCTTTAATGCTTATAGCCTTCCAGTTGATCAGCGACAGAGAGTTATAGAGAAAATGCGGATTGATCTGGGCCTGCAGCGCCTTCAGCTCCGCATCCTTCTGGACAACCTTACTGCGGTAGACTTCATTGAATAGCTCATTCAGACTTTGCAGCATATCCTTGAACCGCGAGGTCAGCTCGCCGACCTCATCATTGGAATCGACCACAATGTCTACATGCAGGTCCCCGCGGGTCACCCTTTTCATCGTGCGGTTCAGACGGTAGATTCTTCTCACGAATGCATTGGACAACAGCCAGACCGCAGGCACCAGAATCAGCAGGCAAATCCCGACCGTGAGCATGGTGGCGCGGAGAATCGTCTTGGCATCGACACCGATCGAATTCTTGGGCATATAAAAGACAAGCTTCCAGCCCGTCACGCCCAGCGCCTGGGAGATCACAATGAAATCGCTTGCACGCTCTTCCGCTGCCTTAGCCGACTCGAAGGACGGCAGCCCGTTGTGATAGTCATACACAGGCTCCCCCGCTCCATTCTCGACCAGGACGCCGTACTCACCGGAGACCACATTGGTCAGACCCGCAAAAATCTCCTTGCTGTCAAAGCCCAAGTAGATCAGATTGTCATATTGCGTTCCCGAGCCGCCCACCATTCTCCGCACTGCGGACAAGGCCGTGCCCTCCTTGATCCAATGCGTCTGGCCGCTGGCCATAGCCGCTTCATACCAGGGCTTCCCGGATACGCTGCTAATCGGCAGAATCGTATTCTTCCGTTCCGTGATGTTATTCCCTGTATACACCGTCAGCTGGCGGATCTCTTCGTTCAGGAACAGAAGCGTATTGAACAGCGGCTCCACGATGGTGTTCAGATCATTGTACATATAGTAATAATTATCGGAGTAATCATTGTTGAAGACGGACACCACACTAGAGTTGAAAGTGAACGAGTCCAGCGCGGCATTGAGCTTGCCGAACTTATAATCCAGATTGGCGGCGATCTCCGACACATTGTCGGTTAAGGTCAGCCGGGCCTGCTGAACGAGCAGATTCCTGGATTGGTCATACGAATACCAGCCAAGCACACTGAGCGGAATAATGATAACGAGCAGATAAGAGACAAACAGCTTATGCTTAATTCTTAAATTCCTGATGAACCGGCCCAATCGCTCCAGATCTACCCCTCCTGTCTTAAGCCTCTTGTCCTTATAACGTAGCATTGACCCCGGCAAATAACAATCTGAAAAAGCAGCGGACCCGCATAAGCCCTTCCCCCAAACAACAAAGGGGTGTCCCCAGCCGTTTCCGGCTTACAGGACACCCGCTTACATGCAGTTTACGCTTACTCTTTGACGGCCCCGAGCACGATTCCGCTGACGAAATACCGCTGCAGAAACGGATAGATCAGCATGATCGGAATCATCGAGACCATCACCTTGGCCGCGTTGAGCAGTTGGCTCGACATATTCGACAGACGTTTGATCTCTTCCGGGTCGGTAGTGTTCATGATCGAATTCACGCTGATAATCAATTGCTGGATATACGTTTGCAGCGGCCAATTCTCCTTGTGGTTCATCAGGATCATGCCGTCAAAAAACGCATTCCAGTGACCGACGACCGAGAACAGGGTGACTGTCGCGAGTGAGGGCAGGGAGATGGGGAGATAAATCGTCACCAGCGTTCTCCACGCCCCCGCGCCATCCATCCCGGCAGCCTCCTCCAGCTCCTTCGGAACGCCCTTGAAGAAGTTCATCAGCAGAATCACATTGAATACCGGAACGGCGGTAGGCAGCACAAGCGCCCAGATGGAATCGAGCAGCCCGTACGTATTGATCGTCATATACCACGGGATCAGCCCGCCGTTGAACAGCATGCAGAAGATCACGAACCACATATAGACATTTCTGCCCGGAAAATGTTTGTTCGATTTCGATAAAGGATAGGCCATCAGCACGGTAACCAGCAGATTGATGGCTCCTCCGAGCAGCACTCTTTTCACAGATACGCCAAAGGAAGTGAAGAAGCTCCGGTCACTGATGACCGACTTATAGGCTTCCAGATTGAAATCAACCGGCCAGAAGAAGACCTGACCCGACATGGCCGCCACCTTGCCGCTGAACGAAATAGCCAAGGTATTCAGTACGGGGGCCAAGGAGAGAAAAGCAATCACGGTTAGAATACAATAAATCACAATATCAACAGTCCGGTTGGTTCCGCGGATCACAGCAAATCACCTCTGTCAGAAAATACGGTAGTTGGCAAACCGGGCAGCCAGACCATAGGAAGCGGCAATCAGCACAAAGCTTACGACCGATTTGAGCAGGCCTACCGCTGTTGCCAGTCCATACTGGATTTCAAGCAATCCTGAACGGTATACATAAGTATCAATGATATCCCCCGACTCATAGACAATCGGATTATACAGGTTGAGAATCTGCTCGAAGCCCGCATTCAGCACATTGCCGAGGCTTAAGGTCGCCAGCAGAATCACCGTGGTCATCAGACCCGGAATCGTAATATTGGTTAACCGCTGGAACCGGTTCGCTCCATCAATGGCGGCTGCTTCGTACAGATTAGTGTTGATTGAAGTCAGGGCAGCGATGTAGATGATCGTATTGAAGCCGAATTCCTTCCACACATCGCTCGACACGATCACGAAGCGGAACCAGTGATTGCTCTGCAGGAACATAATCGGATCGCCGCCGAACCACTGGATCATCTGATTGATAATGCCGTCCAGACTGAGCAGGTTAATCAGCACTCCTGAGAGAATAACCCAGGACATGAAATGCGGCAGGTAGACAATTGTTTGGATGGTGCGCTTGAATTTAATATTCGCTACTTCATGGAACAGCAGGGCAAAGACAAAGGGAACGGTCAATCCGGCAATGATCTTCATCAGTGCAATGCTCAGGGTGTTTCCGAGAATCAGCCTGCTGTCCGGCAGGCTGAACATATACTCGAAATTCTCCCAGCCCACCCAATCCGAGTGGAAGATGCCCAGCGTAGGCTGAAAGTCCTGGAAGGCAATCACAATTCCGAACATCGGAACTACACTGAATGCTATGAGCAGCAATATGCCGGGGAGCAGCATCAGGTGGTAATTCCAGATGGAAGCTCTGCTTCTCATGGTGACTCAACTGCCTCAGCAACCTCTTTGGTGATTTCATCCCCTCCGATGCTCTTCCAGGTCTTCACGAACTTGTCGAATTCTTCAAGGGGAGAAGTGCCGGTAATGATTTTCAAAAAGGTCTCGTTTTCGAGTTTTTCCAGATTGGCTCCCTTTTTAAGCATCGCTTCGGTCTTGCCGTAGAATACAGGCTCCACCTTCACAATTTCTTTCGCTCCGGTGATGGAGGCGGCAGTATAGAAGGCCAGTGAATCGGCATAAGCGGGAATATCCTTTTTCGGATTCTCATTATTCTTCAAGACCGCCTTGACTCTCGGCAGGATGCGGGCCGGCAGGCCGTCCAGATTCTTATCCTTAATCGCCTTCTCATAGATCGGGACATCACGTGCCAGGGAATCCTGATAATCCAGCTGCACATTAATCGGGTAATTAAGCCAGCCTACACCCAGATCCTTATACAGCTCCTGCGCTGTAGAATCAAGCAGGCGGATGCCTTCATACTCCACGCTGAGCATTTTCAAGGCAGCTTCGGGGTGTTCCGCCTTCTTGTTCACCACCATGAAGGTTCCCGATGGCGTGGATGGCACGATATTCCGTTTGCCTTCCCCGTCCAGCGGTACAGCCAGCGGCACCCAATCCGCTTCCGGGTTGGCCTTCACCGCATCAGACAACGCCCAGCCTCCGAACCAGGGGGCGAACAGGATACCGGCCCGGCCGCCTGATACAAGCCCGGCATTATCCTCGTACTTCCGGGTCAGGAACTCTTTGTCGATCAACCCGTCCGCATACATCTCTCTCAGCTCAGAGAGCGCCTGCTTGGTCTCTGGAGTTGTGGAGCCGTAGATGATGTTTCCTCCCTCATCCTTGAACCAGTTCTTCGGATAAGCATGATTGGCATTGAAGATCGGATCGAAGGTGAAGAAGCCGCCGTCTGCGACCACTGATTTATCGCCAAGCAGACCAACGGTATCCGCTTTCCCGTTACCGTCAGGGTCCTGCTCCTTGAACGCTTTGATCACAGTCTTCAGCTCATCCATAGTACTGGGCGTCTCAAGCTTCAGCTTGTTCAGCCAGTCCTGGCGTATCCACAGGAGCTGATAATTGCCGTCAATGTTGGTATTGGGCAGCGCCATCAGCTTCCCGTCGATTCTTCCGGTGTTCAGCACCCGGTCTCCCGTGTAGGAGTTGTAATAATCCTTAATCAGCGGCGAGGCATATTGATCGTATAATTCAGTCAGATCGGCCAGCATACCCGCTTTGGCCATTCTCTTGAACTGCTGCTCATCCACCACCAGAATGTCAGGCAGGGAATTGCTTGAGATTGCCAGGGTAACCTTCTGGTTATACGCATCCTGGTCTTCCACCGAGAAATCGTATTTCACCTTTACGTTCAGGCGGTCCTCGACATATTTCAGATACTTGTTATTCTCCAGCGTATCTCCTGCCGGCAGGTTATTTCCCGATACGCCCTGTCTCCCCAGAGACACGGTAACGGGTTCTTCATATTTGCTGAAGGGTCCATCGTCCTCTTTGGTGGTGGCGGATGGTTCATTGCCTCCCGCATTCGTGGACTCACTGCCGGCGGGCGCAGCTACCTTCTCCTCCTTTGGACTGCTGCCGCAGGCCGCCAGCACTCCCAGCACCAATACCATGGACAGCAGCAAAGCCATAACACGAATTCTCTTCAATCTCATAGATGCCCCTCCCAAACTTTGTTATAAAACGCTTTCATGCTTACAGTTAAATTGTAAATTAGCCTGGAAGGGAGCGAAATCCCAAATTCTTTGGATACGCGTCAATTAATTTGGAAGCTATATAAGACGCACTTAAGATTTAAACTTGAAGCTACATCGTCACTGCGGTGAACATTTGGACTTCCGGCCGCTGTTGTCCCCAGATTTCTTGATTTTGAACCGCTGTTCGCTGGTGAAATCCGGTGACAAAGGCGGACGCTACCGCTCCTACAGTTCCAAATTTCCCCTCCGCTTCTTTTGCTTTTTGTTAATTTCTTTAGTGCTTCTTATATATATTATGTTTGGCCCTCCGGCCGCTGCCCATCCCTTGGGTGCCGTTATTCGTCCAGCATTTCACGATATTTCTGCGGACTGATGCCGTAATATTTTTTAAAGGTCTGGCAGAAGTAGGAGGAGCTCCAGTAGCCGGCATGTTCGGCGATATCGACGATTTTCATATTGGTGCTGTCCAGTAAATGCCGTGCCCGTTCCAGACGCTGCTGAGTGATGAATTTGATCAGGCTCTGCCCGGTTTCTTTCTTGAACAAATGGCTCAGGTAGCTGGGATTAAGCGATACGCGCCCGGCGATGACCTCCAGACTGATATCCTCCCTGAAATCCTTCTCCACAATCCGGATGACCTGCTGGACAATATGGCGTTTGCTCTCATCGGGAGGGCCGCTGTCCGGTTCTATTTCCGAGAGCGCCTGCAGCAGCACTTGCTTCACCTCTGTAATCGAATCGCTTTTGAAGATACGCTCTACCGTTTGCTGGAAATCCGCCTTCTGCCTGCGGGCCGACTGTTCAAACGCATTCCGCACCAGGTCCGAACACAGATACTTGACATATATCGCAGATGAACCGCCGTTCCGGCTCAAATGGCTGAACAGCAGCTCAATGCTTTTGGCAGCGCCTGCATATTCTCCATGGGTAATGAATTGGTTAATATCCGCCATCAGCGTCTCTGTGCTGACAAGCTCAGGGACACGGCCAGCAAGGTCATCACCGGCAAACAGCACCACCGTATCCTCAAAAAAGAATTTGTAGTCCAGCGTCTGCTCCATCTGCTCATAACACGCCGAAACCTCCTGCCAATCGGAGATCACACGGCTGTATACGATGCAGCAATGCCGGTAAAAGCGTTCCGCGATCCGCTCCGCCAGCGCTTCACTCATGTCCCTGATCCTCTTCTGTCCGCCGCTGCCCGGACAAGGGATCATAAGCACACTTTGATATTCATTCAGGTTCAGCAGCTCATATTCACCGGCTGTGAGCTGCTCCGCCGCCTGCTCAAATGCCTCGTAGCTGCGGTCAAAGAAACGCTCCTTGAAATCAATCAGCAGCAGAGCGGCCGGCTGCCCTCCGAACGGCAGTGCGGCATCATCCGCGATCACCTGTACCCCGTTCAGCACATCGGTCAGCCACTTCTCCCTCTCGTACTCCAGACCTTTTTGATACCCCTGCATAAGCTCGGCAGTGCGGCGCTGCTGGGTGGCCTTATCCGCGCATTTCTGTATCACGCCCGACATCACCCCGGCGAACTCCTCAATATCAATCGGCTTCAGCAGATAACTGGAAGCATTGGTATAGAGCGCCCGGCGGGCATAGTCGAATTCCCCGTAGGCACTGTAGATAATAATTTCCAGAGAGGGCTGCGCCAGGCTAGCCTGCTCCGCCAGCTCCAGACCGCCCATGAAGGGCATTTTGATATCTGTGAGCAGGATGTCCACCGGGTTCAGACGAAGATACTCCAGCGCCTTCTCCCCGTTCTCCGCTTCGGTAACCCGCAGCTCGTAGTTCATGTCAGCGATCAGCCCCCGGATGCCGTCCCGTTCAATTTTCTCATCATCCACGATCAATATGGTAAACATAGAGTTCCCTCCTGATGTCTGATAGAATTATAAGTAAACGTTATCATTTCGTTGAAGCCTACACCATGAGGAGGTCTTGCCATGCGCCTGGCGTACCGCAAAGCCAATGCACTTTTGAATCAGCATATCTCAAATATCAGTGACGGACAAACCTCATTTCATATTCATTACTGGGGCTTCATGCCGAATCATTATAATAATTCCCTGCACCGCCATTCTTTTTTTGAAGTCTGTTATGTTCAGCAAGGCACCGGCTCCTACCAGGATGACGATGCGCTCTTCCCCCTGGAGCCGGGAACCCTGTTCTGCTCGCGTCCGGGCATCTGGCACCAAATCCGCAGTGAACAGGGGCTGGTCCTGTTCTTTATTGCCTTTGAAATCGACGAAGCCTTAAGCTCTGCGGACGGCCGCAAGCCGTTTCAGGAACTCGCCGCCGGAGGGCAGGCCATAGCCCCGCAAGATGCTGCCGCACTCTCTGCCCGAATCTGGCGGACCCTCTTCAGCCTGGCCGAGAGCGAAGCGGCGGTGTCCCGGCTGCCGATGAACCATCTGGCGCTTGCTCTGCTGCATTCCTTCCCGCAGGCGTTCTCCTCCGAACCCCATCTGCAGGCCGGGGCGATGAAGGAGGACAGCGGGGAGCACCGCCATTTGGAGCGGGCCAGGCGCTATATCCGCGACAATCTGTCCTCCCCGCTGCATATGGCCCAGGTAGCCCTGGAACTGGATATCTCTCCACGCCATCTATCGAGGATCTTCCAGGCATGCCTGGGCCAGACTTTCGTCCATTATATTCAGGAACGAAGAATCCAACAAGCCAAGGATTGGCTGCTGCACACCGACTTGCCCATCAAAGACATCGCCGAGCGCTGCGGCTTCGAGTCTGTGCACTATTTCACCCGCGTATTCACCAAGCAGCTTGGTGTCTCCCCCGCCCGGTTCCGCAGATCGCAATTTGCAGACGGCAGACAGAACCAGAGCTAATCATCAGCAAATGTCCGGATTGTACAAAAAATCAGACGCCGTATTCAAAGATAATCCCGCAAGGACTCCTTACAATGGTTGTAAACCCTTAGAAGGAGTGAGTTCCCCATGTTTGTTAAACGACCAGTCAACCTTGTACGCAGCCCCATTCCTGTTCCTCAGGATGACATACCCTCGGCTGCTCCTCCCGCAGTGCTCCGGGAGGGCTATTCAGCGATTGCCGCTTCCCTGCTTCAGCTCGCCAGCGGGAAGGAAAGCGGCAAGCTGTATGTTGCTTTGGACGGAACCCACGGTGCCCCGTTTCAAGCTGTTCTGCAAAAAACAGTGGAGGCGCTTGAGCAAGCGGGTCATTCCGTGTCCCTCATCGGTTCGGGCAGTTATCTCAAGTCAGGCGAAGAGCTGCGGGAATTTTTTGCCGCCAATATTACGGATAACCGCGCCTTCGGCTATTTCACTGAAGGCAGTATAGAGGATTATTTCCGGGACGGGGCCAGGGAAGAAGCCGCCCGCAGGCTGGATGAGATGGAGCCGGGTACGGATTCGGCTGCATTCTGTCTGGTTTTTGGCCCGGGGGCCTACTGGCTTGGAGAGGGGCGGTTCGATCTATCCTTATATCTGGATGTCTCGCGTGAATACCAGCAGGATGGCCACCGGCAGGAGTTGCTGAGTTTCGGCCTTAACTGGAACCGGGATGCCGTGGAGAAATATAAAATCGCCCTGTTCGTGGAATGGCCCATTCTCGAAACCTACCGCAAACAAATCCTGGATCAGATGGACTACTACCTCGACTTGAATCAGCCGAAGCAGCCGGTCATGACTGCCGTGCCGTCCCTGCGCCGGATGATCTCGGATATTGCCGGGTCGCCGCTGCGGGTGAAGCCTTTTTATGCACCGGGGGTGTGGGGCGGGCAATTCCTCAAACAGCTGGCTGATCTGCCGGAGGATTGGGTGAACTGCGCCTGGAGCTTCGAGCCGATTGCCCCCGAGAATTCCATCGTTGTAGGGTATGAAGGCAAAGAGATGGAAATTCCGTTTCTGCTGGTCATGCAGCAGGAGCATCCGGCGATTCTGGGGGAACGTCTGACCGGCTTATTCGGAGATTATTTCCCGATCCGCTTCAACTATCTGGACACGATGGACGGAGACAATCTCTCCTGCCAGGTCCACCCTACCCAGGACTATATCCGCAGCCGGTTCAATGAATTCATGGCCCAGCAGGAATCCTATTACATCATGGAGCAGCAGGGGGATTCCGGGGTCTATCTGGGACTGACTGAAGACTGTACACCGGAACAGTTCCGCCATGAGGTGCAGAAGGCCCAGGAGACAGGCATCCCGCTGCCGCTGACCGATTATGTCAACCGTTATGAGTCCCGGAAGGGCGAGCTGTTCCTGATCCCGCCCGGAACCGTCCATTCCGCTGGCAAAGACAATCTGGTGCTGGAGATCTCCTCTACCACCTGGTGGTTCACCTTCAAAATCTATGATTTTCTGCGCAAGGATCTGGACGGCAAACCCCGGCCGATCAACATCGACTTCGCCTTCGACAATATTGACTTCACGCAGAAGACCGCCCGGGTTGAAGAGCAGCTTATGCCTTCGCCGGTGCTTGTGCAGCAGCAAGGGGAGAATGAAGAGTATGTGCTGGGACAGCGCAGCGATCTGCTGTTCTATGTCCACCGTGTTCACCTGAAGGATACCTGGAAAGACGATACACGCGGCGAAATGACCATGTATAACCTCGTTGAAGGAGAGGCCGTGCGGATTGTGTCTGCTGCGGACGAGGCGGTGTTCGTGGAGCTGCATTATGCGGAATCGTATATTCTCCCGGCTGTACTAGGGGAATACACCATCGTCAATACCGGTTCCGGCCCCTGCAAGCTGATCAAGGCCGGTGTCTCCGCAGCATGGGATGTGAGTCTCCTTGAGCCGTGATATCGTACTCGCGCTGGATGTGGGCGGAACCTTTATTAAGACCTGTGTGCTGGAGGACAGCCTTCCGCTGCAAGGCAGCGAGATGGAATTCCCCGCCCTGGCTGACCGGGACCAGGAGACGATCCTTGACCATTTCCTATCTATCTTTCAGGTCCAGTACGACCTGTATCAGCATAGGTTCCGGGACGCTGTAACGGACTGCCGCTATCATATCGGGATGGCTTTTCCCGGCCCGTTCGATTACAGGCAGGGGATCTGTCTGATCCGGGGGCTGGGCAAATTCGAGGCGATCTACGGGCTGAATCTGGGCCAAGCCTTACGCGCACGCTGGCCCGCTGGCAGCTCCGGGGAGTCCGGCCCGCTGCCGGACATGGATATCCGCTTCGAAAATGACGCCCGCCTGTTTGCGCTGGGAGTCAGCGCGGAATTCCCGCGCGAGCGGTTCATGGCCTTGACGCTCGGAACCGGGCTCGGCTCCGCCTTCATCGACAGCTCGCGGATCATGGAATACGGGCCGGGCATCCCGCCGAACGGCTGGCTGTATGACCAGCCTTATCTTGACGGCAGGGCGGATGATTGGTTCTCCCGCAGAGGCATCCTGAAGCTGGCCCGTGAAGCAGGGCTTGGGGAGGCGGGGCTTCCGGGAGCAGAGTTAGATGTGAAGGAGCTTGCTCTTGAAGCCAGAGAGGGGAATGCTGCCGCGCGCGGAGTATTCGCCGAATTCGGAGCCCGGCTCGGGGAGCTGCTCCAGCCTTACGTGGACGGCTACCGGCCGGACTTCATCATGCTGGGCGGGCAAATCTCCCGAAGCCATGACCTGTTCGGCCCTGCCTTGCTGGACCGCTTGCAGAGGTCTTCCTCTCCCGCCCTGACGGTCCGCACGGCGGAGCATGTGCTCGCCTATACCTTCCAGGGCATTGCCCGGATGTTCAGCGGGGGATAGGCGGGGGCATCGCCGGGTGCTTAATCATGCGCTTTCGCCGGGTGCTTCGCGGCGAGCTTCACCATGCGCTTTCGCCGGGTGTTTCGCCATGCGCTTTCGCTGAGCGTTTCGCGGCGAGCTTCACCGTGCGCTTTCGCCAGGCGCTTCGCGGCAAGCTTCGCCGGGCGCTTCGGCATTTGCTTCGCCGTTGCCACCCGTCCAGCTCAGGATCACAAGTGGAAAAACGTATCTTAATTTGCCCATTTCCGGGGGATGTACGGAAGCAAGTGGATAAAGTACATCTGCTATTGTGCGTTTTCGCTGCTTGGGGTGAAATCGGAGAATTTAAGTGCTGTTTATACAACTGCGTCCGCCGCAGGGTTCCATCGTCCATCAGCAAGTGTACAAAATCCAACTATTTCCGGTATCGTTACAGCGAGAAATAGTTGGATCATTTCCGGCAAACGCTAATAATTGATGAGGCTGACGGATAGAAAGGTGTTTTATCCCAGTCCGCATATTGATGCTCGATGCGGAAGCCCTGACGGGTTAATAAAGAATTCAGCGCATCCTGATCCGTAAACCGGCAAGAAATCCGTGAGGTTGTCCGCTTATTCCCCCAATCCCGAATAGTGACCCAATGCATAATCTGCCGAATGGCATCGTAGCGTTGAGTGCCTGTCACCTTGACGATATTCCCGTCCTTATCTATAAACGATCCCCACCCGGTCTCCTCTTCATCAGCTAACTCCGTGCCCTTGGGATTACGGGTCTCGAAGGCAAAGATTCCGCCCGGCTGCAGATGCCTGTGAACGGTCGCGAGCAACCCGATCTGGTCTTGATCACTTAAGAATGCCTGAAAGGCATTCCCGGTCAAATAGATCATCGCAAACCGCTTATCCGATTCAAAGGTCCGGGCATCACTTTCTATGAAAGTAACCGGCAATCCTTCCGCCTTCAGCCGGGCATGGGCCAGCATCGCTGAAGAGATATCTACCCCCGTCATCTTAATGCCGGCTTTCGCCAGCGGAATAGTTGTTAAGCCTGTACCACAAGCCAGCTCCAGCACTTCCCCGGGATTCGATCTGGCAAGCTCAAGGTAGAACTGATATTTGTCCTCTTCACCGCCGAATTCAAGATCGTAATTTACCGGATCCTGATATTCTTCAAGATTGTCATGTTCAATCAATGTCATTCCTCCAATTCTCCTCCGTCACTTTTCCCACCTTCAAGCTTCATCGTCACTGCGGTGAACATTTGGACTTCCGGCCGCTGTTGTCCCCAGATTTCTTATATATATTTTATAGTTTTCCGGATCATCTGCCTGGTAATTAATAAATATAACCAATTCTTATCTACTCTACGGAGAGCCTTCCCTGAACTTGGCCGGAGTGACTCCATGGTAATTACGAAAGGTCTGGATAAAATAGGTCGAGCTTCTGTAGCCCAGCTTCTTATAGATATCGACGATCTTCATATTCGTTGTATTCAGCAGCTCAACAGCTTTGTCCATTCTCACCTGCGTGATGTACCGGATGAGACTCTGGCCCGTCTCTTTCTTGAACAAATAACTCAGATAACTTGGGGTCAAATAGACCCTCTCCGCGATGCCTTCCAAAGAGAGATCCTGATCGTATTCCTTGTCGATTACATCTGTAATGGTCCGGATCAGCTTAAGATTGGCGGCCTTCTTGGGGCTCGCTCCGCTGACGGTTTCCATGAGGGACAGGATCGCAAACATATGATCCTTCAGATCTTGAAGGGAAACGGTCTTATGAATTTGCTCCAGGTAATGATTCATCTCCGCAGTCTCACGGTTTTTCTCGCGCGTCACCACCTTTTTCATAATTTCCGAACAGATGAACTTGGTGTACAGGGACGAGAATTGCCCCTTGGTTCTCAGGTAGGTAAACAGCAGTTCTATACTGTATTTCGCACCGGTAAAATCGTTATACTCCAGACACTGGTAGACCTTATCCAGAATCGGATTCAATTCGATCTCGTCAAAGCCCGCTTGCTCAAAGGGTTCATCGGCAAATAGAAGGGTATACTCATCCATGAAAAATTTGAATTCCAGCATCTGCTCCATCTCGGTATAGGCATCATATAGCTGTGCCGGCTGATTCACCGCTCTCCCGATCACCAGACCCACATTCAGCTCCATACTCCCGGCGGCGGCGCGGATAATCTGATCTCCAAGCATCCGCAGCGTCTCTTTGGGGATGGGGCGGGGGTGCTTGATGAACAGCATGCTTTGATGCTCGCTCAAGTTCACATAATCGAAGGCGTAGCTGAGGTTATCGTGTAACAGCCTAATGAATTCATCATTGTGAATATCAAAAAACTTCCGGCGGCAATCCACCAGAATCATATGCAGCCAATGCTTGTGATGGACATATTCCAGCAGTTCCGGGGACATCCATGCCTCCGTATTTATTTTCACGCCGTTTAGGGAGTCCAGCAGCATTTTTTCCTTCTCGTACAGAAGTCCCCGGTTATAACCCTCCACCAGTTGTTCGTTCCGCATTTTCTCGGCCGCTTTGTCTTCACAGGCCTGGATCGCCTCGCTCACCACACTGAGAAACTCCGGGATATGAACCGGCTTCAGCAAATAATTCGATATGTTGGTCCGCAAGGCTCTTCTTGCATATTCAAACTCATGGTAAGCGCTGAAGATGATCATTTCGATATCCAGCCCCAGGCTGCTGACCTTCTCCGACAATTCCAGCCCGTCCATAAAGGGCATCTTGATATCCGTAATCAGAATATCAATCTTGTGCTTCTGTAGGATCTCCAGCGCAATCTCGCCATTCGCCGCAAGGACTGTCTCCAGCTCCAGATGGTGCTCCTGTATCAATTGCTGAATGCCCTCTCTCTCAATGCGTTCGTCATCCACAATCAGAATACGGTACACAGCGTACGCCTCCCTTTTTTAACAAAAAAAAGGGCTCCTCTATAAAAGATTCAGCCCTTCTTATGCCCGCCGGAATTTATGTGGTTCTGAATGCAACCGTGCCTGCATTGGCACTGTGGCACAACTGAATAGCTTGTTCTGCCGTATCCGCTTCGCTTCCCCATTGCAGCATATACCGGAATTCGTAGAATCCCCCGAGGGTCGCCTTGAAGTTCGTCTCCCAGTAATTGGTCAACACCCAGGCATATAACGAGGTATGGCGATTCTCTTCCTGCTGGCCCTGCACCAGTCTTGGGCCGTATTCCAAAGGTCCGGTCTGCATCAGCGGCGTATCCGGGGTGGCAATGGACAGCCCGCCTTGAGGGGATATAACCGCCAGCCCTTCCTGAATACAATAGAAATCCGTACAGGTGCCCGGGATCTGATCTACTCCCGGCCGTAGGACAGCCCCGGCCTTCTCGAACCACAGCTCACTGCTGCCGCCTATATTGAAGGGGAGGGCGACGTACACATTCTCCGGGTCCCACACACTATCCTTGTGGATGCGGACGGAGACATCGACTCTCTTCCGGTCCTTGAACACCTTCAGGAATAAAGAATAGTGGCTCATTCCTTGAACCTGATACTTCAGTTCAATGATGCCATACACCGGCCCGTTCGTTATTTCCTTCACGCCTGAGAGGACACCCTCCGAACGCTGAACATTCATGCCTTTGCGGTTCCTGCCCATGATTCTCCGCACGGTCATCTGGTCGTCACCGCCGCCGGGGGTCACTTCATACACCGGTGTGAAGGCTCCGTGCGTCTGACGGGGATCAATGAATTCCTGGCCGGTTTGTTTATCTATCCAGGAGACGATGCCTTCTCCGGCTCTCCACGCAATACGTACATAAGGCGATTCAATATGATTCTCCGTGATGAACAGCCGGGGGCTCTCCTCCTGCACAGGAGGGAAGATATCCCGGATATCATGAATCCGGTCGGCTCCCCGCAAGCGGGTGCTGCTTGTCGTGACCGGGACGGTCTTCGAGGCTTCCCGGATACGGAACCGCTTCTCTTCCTTCGCGCCCAGCTTGACCAAGACCGCAATCTGGTATCCTCTGCTTACCTTCTCCTGCTGATGGTGGACCACTTCTCCGCTCTGCTCATCGACCACCTCGAGCCCCTGCCGGAAATAATCCGCTTCCCACTGCTCCTCCAGATAGAAATGAGCCAGATCCTCTACGGGGTAATCGAAGGAATTTATTACTTTATAGGTGAATGCCCGGTCTGCCCGCAGCAGCACATCGCCCCGCGCCTTCAGAACCGTATCCAGCGAGGCATGAACCTGTCTGCTGGCATTGGCGGCATACGCCTCCTTGCGGACGGCCAGCTCCTGTACCATGATGTGCCAGGGCTCCGAGATGGAGGAGTGATATCCCCAGGTATGCTCGGCATACATCATTAACTGCTGCTCTGCCTGGGCCATATCGCTTGACGCCGCCAGCTTGCGTTCCGGGTCCAGCCGCTTGACTACGTCCAGGGTCCGCTGGGCATTCCTGAAGATCTGGGTGTGCATCGCCGTTGAAGCCACGCCATCGGACCACCAGTCCGGCCAGTCCCCGCTATAGACAGGAATCTCGGCCTCCTGCTGCCGCAACAGCTCGAAGTACCGGTTAAGCGTTGTCATTTCAATCTCAACACGGTCCCCGTGCTTCTGATTCCATTCCTTGATGAAGGTCATGATTCCTGGATTCGGCGCCGAGTTATCCCGCAGCAGCCCCATGACATTCACCAATACGAAATCGTATGGATACTGCTCCTTCTCCAGCTGATCCAGATAGCGGGCAATCCGGGTCTCGGCCAGCTTCCAGTGATCTTTAGAGATTCCCCATACCGGGTCTTCGTCTTTGATGGTATAGGATAATGCCCCATCCGGATTGATCCCCAGATCATTCCCCATCATGTAATGCTCGCCGCTCCATACCAGCAGGCGGTTGCCTTTGGGTGTCTCCCAATAGAAGGGGAACTGCTTGCGCCCGATGGCAAACATCCCGTGATGCGTGTGGATACTGGACAGCAAATTCTCGACTCCTGCATCTGCCAGAGCCTGTGCATAACCCCAGCTGTATCCGTTAATATCCGCGGTCATGGCCGACTTCACCTGAAGCCCCAGCGGCCGGGCGAACTGCCCTGCCCGTGCAAGCATACTGCTCAGCAGCTCGAAATTAATTAATTCCGTCATATTCAAGTAGGTGCCCGATAACTCGATATCCCCGCGTCTGAGCGCAGCTGCAAATTGTTCCTTCTCTGCTTCCGTGGCTTCCTCCAGAAACTTCTCCACGGCCCAGAAGGTTTCGCAGGTCCATTTGAAGCCCGCCCATTCCTTACGCTCTTCCGTCTGAGCCGCCTCGCAGATCGCAATGGCCTGCCTGATAAAGTCCACGTGATATTGCTCGATCTTCTCTTGCCGCTCGGTGTAGCCAATATCCGTATGAGAATGATGAATCACATAAATCGTCCATTTCTTCTTGTTGTTCATGTTTGATTCTCCAATCAATTTGGCATTTTATTTTTCACATTTCCATTATATCCAGCAGGCCAAATGGAAGGATATCCTACTTTTTTTTGAATCGTATCAGATTTTTGAGGCTTGAGTGATATCAGGCAGTCCCCACACTTCAAGCTCAAAGATCCGCGCCTGAAAATCATTCTGGGCCGGATAAGTAATATATAATCTGATGTATCTGAACGAACAGCCGTCAGCCTCATGCGCGGTTAAGACAGACTCATTATTCCGTACAGCCGCTATCTGCTCCCACTGCTCCTTGTCGTTGCTGCCCTGCAGCTCATAATCCATCGTGATATAGCCGGGGGCAGGCGAATGCCTGATCACAAATCTCAGAAGATCTCTCTGCTTCAGCAGATCCAGCAGCAGCCAATGGACGGGCTGGCCGGTGTCCGAATGCCAGGAATCCGTGACCCAATTCTCCAGCCTGCCATTCACCGCCTGGCTGGCATGACAGACGGTCTCCGGGTCAAGGCTATACTCACTATCCGCCGATACTTCAGCGTAAGCCGCGTAATTCGTCCAAGCCTGTGCGGCATTGTGAGATTCCTCCTCCTTATGGTGATGGGCGAGCAGCTTACTGAGCAGAGAGAACAGCTCCGTATCCAGTTGTCTAATCTCCTCTGTAAGCTGAAGAATTCTATCCGGCGGCATCAGCTTCCGTCTCAGCGTATCCGCATGGAGACTGGAGATCAGATGGTATCTGAATTTGATATATTGATCCCGGAACCCACCGAATATCTGCCCCCATTCTTCATGAGCGGATAACCAGGGCAGCGCCTTCTCGAAGATATCAAACAGGATGATCGCCGAGCCGTGATAACTCCTGCGCATGGTTTCAAATTCAACCGCAACGGCATTTGCGTCATGAAGCCCCTCCATAAGAGCGACATTGTCGTTGAACCGTTCCACGGCTTCTATTAAATGGCTGGAACGGTCCTTATAGCACTTCAGGAAATCCTCAACCAGCTCCAGATAGCTGTGAATCTCCGGTTCGCCTATTTTCGCTACGCTGAACAGCTTGTTATAACAATAATTCCTGATCTCCTTAAAAGAAGCATTGGATTTATTCCAGATATCCGCTATCATCTCCTCGGTCAGCTGCAGCTTGAAGAAAGGCTCCCCCTTCATCACATTCAAGGTTACCTCCTTGTTCAGCTGATTCTCCCGGATCACGATCAGCTCTCTGGCTGCATCATATTCCGTGATTAACACAGCATGATCATCAATGACCGTCCCGTATTGGCTCAAAAAAAACAGATAATTGTAGTTGGCAATCATCACGACCGGGCACTGCTGATCAATGTTCATACGAATCGCAGACAGCAGCCCAGCAGTATCCAGGACCTCAGTCACCTTAAGGGTCAAGCCGAGCTTGTTAAGAATGCTGCGTCTGGAGGCCACCCAGTCCCCGTCCGCTGCCTCTCCCCAATTCATCATGACGGCATACAGGAAGGTATAGTAGAAATAATTCTCATACTGATGAAAGCCTGCGGCACCCGCCATGGGCAAATCCACACAATTGGAGTGCATGGTCCGGTAGCCCTCGCTGAAATAGTCCATCTCCAGGGCTACTAGCATACAAGATCCTGTGAATCAATATATTCTCTCCACTTCTGAAGACTGTACAGTTTATCTATATCGAGAAATTCCGGGCTTACCTCTATGGAGAAATGCTCTTCCAGGACCACTGCAAAATGAATAAACAACAAAGAATCCATGCCATAGCTTCGCAAATCCACGTCCATACCTGCATCCTTCATCCGGGAAGGACCGCCGGGCAATTGAGCGAGCAGCTTACGCAGCTCCTGTTCTCTGTCATCCATAACTCACAGCCTCCCCGCCCGGTCTATCTTCCATGCCGGGCTGTTCAAGATGCTTCTTCCTGGCCATCTCATAGATAGCGTTCATAGTTGCCACTCGTTCATAGGATTCAGATAAGGGGATATTCTCTCTGGTGCCCCCAAGAACCTCAGCCAAGAACCGGAGCTGGTTCACATAGTAATTCTGCGGAGAGTAGACAAGCTTCTCTGTTGTTCCCTCTTCCGTATGCTCAACCTGAACAACGATCTTGTAATCCCCATAGCAAGGCTTGAAAAAACCGCTGATCCTTACCCTGGCCCGCTCAAACTCCAACCAGTGGGTGGCATTGTTCGGCATTTCAAAGGAACCCAGGAACTCTGCCTCGACGCCCCCTTCATATTGCAGCGCCGCATGAAAGGTCCAGTCGCATTGATTGATGCCGGAGAACGTCGAGTATCCGTCCAGTGTCTGCGGCGTTAGGCCGATGACCTTTTGAATAAACTGCAGCCAGTACGAGCATTCGTCGATGAAGCACCCGCCGCCGTACTCCGGCTTGAACCGGTAATTATCCGCGCTATAGTTGCTTTGCAGAATTTCAAAGGAGATCCGGGTTTTGATCTTCTTCAGTTTGCCGTAGGTTTCAGCTGCAATCATGTCCGTTATATCCTGCTGCCACGAATGATGCTGGACCATTAGTGCTTCCAGGACATGCACTCCCTGCTCCTTGGCCCGTTCATTGATGAGCAGCACCTCATCGGCATGCAGGGCCATCGGTTTCTCAATCAAGACATGCTTGCCAGCCTCAATCGCCTTCAGCGTCCATTCCTTATGCAGGAAATTGGATAACGGAATATAGACCACATCAATGTCCGCCGACGCCAGCAGCCTGTCGTAGCTGTCAAAAACATGCGGAATCTCATGCTTCAGCGCATAAGCCTTCGATCTGTCCAAATCACGCGACGCCACACCATAAGTTAGAAATTGATCAAGCTCCCTGACCGGGTTAATGATCGAGAACGGAGCTATTGTGGAGCAGCCCAAAATTCCAATACGATATGGCTTGTGAGTATTCATATCCTTACCTCCTGTGATCCCGGATAGCTAGCCGCCTGAGCTGTTGTAATTACGAATCGCTTTGGACCAGATCCATCTCGTGATGCCCAGCAGTAGAATGGGAGACAGAATGGCCCAGAGGAAAAGGCCCGGTTGTAACCGGTCCAGCACGAATAAGGGTGAGAAGTTAGTAATCAATAGAACAGGGATAACAAATACCCCTATACGCTGAATCCATTTGGAGTAGATCATCATTGGCATGTTATTCAGCTCGAACAGGCCGTTGGAGATGTCATTGACAGCAGCAATCTGAATGAACCAGAACGATAATAACTGCGGGATCAGGAACAGGGTGTAGGTCACGAACAGACCCAGCACGAGGAAGAAGATGAACCCGCCTATTGAAGCGGCATCGGCCGGAAGCCCCAGTCTTCTCCAGCCCACCACAATCATGGTCACGCCGCCCAGCACATTCGGAATCGCCAGGCCAAAGTCAACATTCCGTAACGTCATCATAAATTGCAGGGAAATCGGCTTCGTTAACAAAAGATCGAGTGACCCCGTTCTTACATGCTCCGGGATCTGCACGAAGTTGATGGCAAACAGTCCCCAATATAACCCCGTCATCAAGGTGTAGGTGCCAATAAACAGCAATATCGCATCAATGGGCACGCCATCCAGCGTCAAGCCGGCCTCATAGACAATAATCACATACAGGAATTTGGCGAACAGATAGGAGGTCTCCACCAGCAGGCCCATCAGGAAATTCACCCGATACTCCATTTGGGACATCAGGGAATTTTTGATGAACAAGCTGTATATGAAACCGTACTTCCGGAGTGATCTGAGCATCGGGTTCCCTTAACCCCCTACGGCAATATATTTCTTGATCGCCACTGTCCAAATATAGCGCGTAAGCAACAGAAGGAGGCCAATCCATAGCAGTTGCAGCTCGATCACATGCAGCGCCTGAAGCAGGGTCAGCTTGCCGTTGATTACATTCACCGGCATGTAGATCGTATACTTGAACGGCAGGTAGTCGAAGAAGGCCAGCCATGTCGCCCCAAAAATATCGAGCGGGAAGATCCCGCCGCTAAAAATCTGAATCAATAACGCTGTAACATGAAAAAAATAAGAAACATCGGTTAACCAGAAGGCAATCGCGCTGACCGAGAAGGAGATCATGAAATTAAGCACCACCGCCAGTATAAGCACGACACCAAAAACCAGGATACGTGATACGCTGATTGGCGCTTTGAAGTAATAGACCATGAACAGCACCACGCCCAGCAGCAGGATTAAGGTAATGGCAAACGAGAGGACCTTCCCGCCAAGGTAGACACATATTTTATAAGGAAAATAACCGATCGGCCGCACCAGATATTTATTGAGCCCCCCGCTCTTGATATCATGGTTAATGTCATATTCCAGACCCGTAGCCACCAGCCGCGAGATCAGGGCAGCTACGATGGTATAGACGATCATCTGGCGGTAGGTATAGCCATATAAGTTCATATTGGAGGCATGGCTATAGACCGCCTTCCACAGGAAGAGCTGAATGAAGATTGGGAAAAAGAGACTGGCAAAGCCCATAAAAAAGTTGAAGCGGTACTCCATGGAGTTCTGGATTCCCAGCGAGAAGCTGACGGCAAATTTATTGTTCATCCCTGCGGCTCCGGCTGTTCATATAAACGTGCAATGGCTTCCTCCAGGGGAATATCCTCCAGATTGAGATCAATGACGGGAAAGTGATCCATGGCCATTCTGGAATACTCCTTGAACTTCGTACGCTCCACTTCGAGAATGACCTCATGTCCGCTATATTCTTTGATAGAACCCATAACGGCCAGATCCTTCCGCTCGACGATGGCCGAGAAGGTCAGCTTCATCCGTTTCTTCTCATTCATGACCTCGTTGATCTTGCGGATCTCCCCGTCATACACCAGCTTGCCCTGATTGATCACGATAGTCCGCTTACACAAGTCTTCAATATCCTTCATATAGTGGCTCGTAAGCAGCAGCGTTGTGCGGAACTCATGATTATAAGCCTTGAGGAACTCGCGGATGTTCTTCTGTGACACCAGATCCAGGCCAATCGTCGGCTCATCCAGGAAAATAATCCGGGGCCGGTGCAGCAAAGCAGCGATCAACTCCATCTTCATCCGCTCACCCAGGGACAGTCTTCTGACCTGTACATGCAGCAGGTGCCTGACATCCATCAGGGTGACTAACTCGTCAAGTGTATCCTTATACTTCTGATCGCTGATTTCATAGATACATTTGTTTAAATACAGGGAATCGCTTGCCGGCAGATCCAGCCACAGCTGGTTTTTTTGGCCCATAACAATGGAGAATTGCTTCTTGAAGTCATTTTTTCTGTCCCAGGGCGTGTAGCCCAGCACCTCCGCACTGCCGCCACTCGGATACAGGATGCCGGAGAGCATTTTCAAAGTGGTGGTTTTGCCTGCTCCGTTCGGACCCAGAAACGCAACCATCTCGCCTTCGTTAATATCGAACGAGACCTTGTTCACCGCATCCTTGGTTAATTTCTCCCTGTGGAACAGATTCTTGACGGAGTTTCGGATTCCCGTTTCTTTTTTGTAGTAGTCAAAGGACTTGCTCAATTGATCTACATGAATGACCATACCGGCATCCCTACTTTGCAATGGTTATCAATCTGATGAACGGGCTGTACCTCCGGACATGCTCCGGCTGCAGGCCAAATATATTCTGTGCCGTAAGCTCCGCAGTGCTATCCAGCTCCACAAGCTCCTCTGCGGCCAGTTGAAAGAGCTGATACTGATACTGCTGCAAAAACCGGAACAGATCACTGATCGAATTTCCGAACCGCAAAGCCAGAACCTCCGTCGCTTCCAGCATGAGCAGGGGCTTCTCATGATGCTGCTGCAAATACTGTTCCATTCCCTTTAATGCTTTTAATTCGCCGCCTTCAATGTCTATTTTAATCAGGTCAATATGGCTGATCTGCTGCTGCTCAATGTACGTATCCAGCGTTTGCACCCGGCAATGGTAGGTCTCATGCTGTAAGGCCGGGTCAATGATTAACGCAGCATCCTCAGATCCGCTTCGTACAGGCAGATAGATCTCTGCTTCCCCGTTATAGTCAGACAGCGCAACCTGATTGAGAATTACATTCTGCAGGTTGTTTAATTGAATGTTTCTTGCCAGTTCAGCGAAGGTGGGGCTTACCGGCTCGAAGCTATGAACTCTGCCGCCCTGCCCTACCGCTTGTGCGAATAGCGTGGAATACCACCCATAATTCGCCCCGATATCCAATACTTCAAATCCTTCACGGATCAGTACGGACAATAACCGGCTCTCCCCGCGCTCCACAAACCCATCCCGCATGAGAAAACCAAGACTGTTCAAGTGCCCGGTATCCCACACAAACCGTCTCCCGTCCGTCAGTCTGATCCGGGTCTCCGCTTGATGAATTTCAATCTGCTCCACCTGCTCTTTAAGCGCCCGTCTAAGCAATTGGACCGCCTCTACCCTTTTCTCCCAGAACATCCGCTGGATCTGCTCGTACCTGGTTTCTTCCGGCATCATCGTCCTCCTGTTGCATAGGAATGTAAATAAGCCAGCTCATCCTCGGCAATCTGCTTCAGCTGCTTCACGGTAGCCGTTACCCCTCTGTCCAAGCTGATCGTCATCTTCATAAAGCTCACTTCAAGCTTCCTCCAGGCCGAGCCGAGGTGAGCAACATCCATGGTGCTGCAGGTGCCGAAATGCCTAAACCGCGATAGGGCAATCGTGCGGATGCAGCCAAACTGTTGTTTGAACACCGGATGTTCCATTACATTCTCCGGCCCCCTGTAAGCTCCAACATCCATGATCCGTTCCGAAATCCGGGCAAAGGTGACGGGGAGCAGCTCTGCATAGGGCTGTGTAGTTAGATAAGGCCGGATAGAGTTCAAGTCAGGCTTCAGGCTGAGGGGCGGGCTGATTTCCATAACCGGTTCGCTGAAGGTGCGCCAAGCCTGCTCCACGCAAGTCCGGTCTGCCAATAGGCTTGTTGCGAAATAAGGATCTGTAACTCTCAGGCTCTGATCGTCTGCCGCTTCAGCCAGCACATAATGCAGCATATGGCCCTTCCCGTAAAATTCCTTCATGTAAGGCACATAATAGGCGTCCACCGGCAGCAGATACATCTCTCCGCGATCCACCGAGTCTAAATGGCAAGGCTTCGCTTCAACCCCATAAGCGTGCCGGATGAAGCTAAACAGCTCCTTCACCGGCACCGTACTGTCGAACCAGTCATAGCCTGCATAATAATTAATGGAGAAATTATACCTGTACAGCGGATTCGGATCAGCATGATGAACAGACAGCCACAATGTAACCGCATTCAACAAACAATCATAGGGGCCAAAAGGAACCGTCCAATCCGTCAGTTTGCGGCTCACAGCGGAATTCTTCGGGATAGCCTCCATTCTTATTTTCCGTGAAGATACAGCAGAATGCATTTGGAGCATACCGGCATCAGGCCGCATTTCAGGGTTTCCCGAACCCTTTCGAAATTATCGCCGTCCCATATCTCCTTAAGATCCTGATCCCCCAGATTCCCCAGGGAGAACTCCGGAAATAATTTGCAGGCACTGACTTCACCGTCAGCCAGCACATCCAGTCTGGTGCGGATCGACAGGCATTGCGTTTTATTCTGGACAGGCTTCTCTGAACCGAGTACAAAGTCCCGTACCTCATGTAGTTCAAGCGCGGGCTGATAACGTGTTCTTAAATTCCAGGTTCGCTGGTTAATCCTCTCCATCTGCGCAAGCAGCGAATCAATCCTGTCAGGCGAGATGCGATATTTGAACGAATGCCAGCTATTGCGGTGCCCTTCCTCCAGATCATCCGCCAGCCACTTGAAATGCTCGTTGAAATAGCGGTCCATATTGCTCGATACCTCATCCGGCAAATACCACGGGAAGGTAATATACACCGAGTCAATTCCTTTATTCTCAAAAAACTCCACAAAATCATACAGCTTATCAATCATGACATCGCTAATGGTCAGATGGATGGAGATTTTCCCCTGGTAGATGCCCTCCTTCTCCAGCTCCAGCAGCTTATCAATGCCCGCCATCACCTTCTTGAAGGTACCCTTTCCCCGGATCGCATCATTCTCTGCTTCGAAGCCTTCCAGGCTGATCAGACAGACCAGACTTTTGGACATTTTGAGGATGGAATCCAGCTTCTCGATGATTTGAATGCCGTTGGTGCATAACACCGTCCATCTGGGGTCCTGCTCCAGCAGGTCGGCCAGCTCATTGAACCGGCTGTAATACAGAGGTTCTCCTCCCCAAAGGAACATATTGGCGTTCGTTTCTTTGGTTTGCCGGAACACTTTTTCAATCACAGCGAAATCAAGCTCTTCCCGTTGCTCGGCTCTGCCCAAATCCCGGTGATACCCCTCAGCGTTCCATTCAAAGCAATGCTTGCAGCGCAGATTACAGCCATTGGTTAATTTAAGCCCGACCTCGACCGGAAGATTCGTGGAATACGCAGGATTGAGATGAACCTGTTTGTGCGTGACCGACATATGTTTAATGGTTTTTTTCAGGCGCTCAAAGGAATCCCGGTCCAGAACTACGGATGTTTGCGGCTGTCTCATCAAAACACCTCCCGTAATGTAATACTTGTGTTTTATAGCTTCTCAGGTTCTCACTGCATGTCTCCAGCACCTCAAGCGGACAACCCATACTCATCCAGTGCTCATACCTTATGCCAAAACCCAGCCGCTCCCATAGCTCCGCATTGCAGGCTTCATGCTCACCCAGCGGCTCCAGGAAAATAACCGGCGTGAAGGATTCCAGCGAATCCAGCAGGGTTCCTCCCCCGGGCTTGCTGATAATCGCCTTCGAGTTACAGATCAGCTGATAGAAGCTATGCTTCACCCCGGTATCCTCGTTAAAGGAATTATTGATCACTTCACCGAACGGCGGCAGGGTATATTCATGCTCTTCGTTCTTCATCCAGGGTGACCAGCCCGGCTTTACCATGTAATAACGGTGGCCGGCTCCGTAAGCCTGATCATCCGTGAGCTCATGAATGACGATGTTCAAATCCAGGGAGTGATTCAGCTCTGCTGCCGTCTCCTTGTAGGTCCCCATTCCCCAGCCGCCGCCATGGATGACGAACCGGTGGTCACGTTCCTTATAGTCCTTCGGGGCAGCCTGCCCCATGGAAATACTGTAATTCACCCGCCCAGACGCCCCGTCAAAAAACCAGACATCGTTCACCGTAAACAGATCATTCCGGATATTGTTGGAATACAGCTTCCACGATGGAGATATGACCGCATCCATATGAATCAGCTCGACATGGACATCCTTGCGGTAACTCTTCGCGTACTCTTCCAGAACGGGCATCCAGAATCCCGAGAAAACCATAAACACCCTCCGGTTCTCTTCTGCCCACTTGCCTAAAAGCCGGGTTACCAGCTGCGGGTCCAGATTCGGTGTGATATCCCTGATCATTCTGTGACCCAGCTTGGCTACTTCAAATCTCGTAGAGAAAACCTTTTTATTTTCGGTTAATTTCAGTCTTGTTTCGGGCGGATACAGGCTCTCCAGCACTTCCAGATCGGCCTCATATGACCTGCTTAGCTCGTCTCGTAGCAGGACCGCAGGTGTATATACCCCCAATGCGACAGATGAGCATAAAATGGTAATCATTTGTCAGCTCCCTCTTTTTACGATCAAGACTGGTCAGTTATATACCTTAATGGTTAGAGACTTCAAGACGTCCTTCACCCGCTGGATTAGCGTGAATGCTTCACTCACATCAGAGGCATAGGGAGCAGCTACATAAAGCTTCCCCTTCCTCCATTCAGACTCCGCGTCAGCAAATGCGGTATTGCCGGAGCCGAACAGCGTGTTTGCACCCAGCGGTATGATTCCTTGCCTGTTCTCTTGCGTAAACAACAATCCGTTGGCTTGGAGAACCTCCAGTACGTGCAGCATGGTCACTTCCGCAGCGCAGCCTGCCGGGATAAAGGTCAAAAAGCTGAACAAGGAATACTGCTGTAAATCGTTATTGAGATGATGGTTAATCAGCCCCATGGACTTTCTGGCATTAATCTCAACGATGGGCACCAGCTCACCGCTTGCCAGCAGCATGGAATCTATACATACCTCGCCATGATAGCCTGTCTCGAACAAGTCCTTGCAGGCATCTTCCATAATGCTGAAATAACCCTTGTCCCGGAGCATCCGGGTAAACCCGGAACCGGCAGGATAGGAGCCTGCATAAGAGAAAGCTTCATTCACCATTCGTTGAACAGACAACAATTCCGCTTCCCCCTGCTCTGTTATGAACAGCTGACAGGAGAAATCCTCCGTTTTATCCAGCAGGGGTTCGATAATGAACTGTGTTTGTTTGCCTCTATTCTCTTGCTCTTGCAGATAGGCGGCAATTCTTCTCAGCATTCTCTCGCTTGAAATTAACATATTGCCTTTGCCTGAGACACCCAGCGGGTCCTTCACCAGCACTTGTCCGGTCCGTAGCAGCTGAAGCCCGTAGGTCAGCAGTTCCTCAGAACTTTCAGCTATAGAGGAACTATTGCGAATGCCCAATCTTTGTCTTAGTTCATGAGAATAGATCTTTGAATTGACAGCTCGAACTGTATCTAAGGAGGGAAAATGATTACCAAAACTGAACCTGCGTACTACCTCGTTGGCATCAGAAAGAATAGAATAGGGAGAGATTATAGTATCTTGCGGGAGTAGCTGCTGGTAGTAGCTTGCATCAGCCATTAGAAGGTCAAACACATGCAGCCTGTAGTCATCCGCATGAACGGGATTTCTGCAATGAATAGGGGTGAAGGTATAGCCGAGCCGCGATAAATAGCTTCTAAGATGCTCGTCCATGGGCTGCCGGGTGAACAGAAGGTCCTGTTCCTTGCATAACGGAAATAACAATTCATCCATGCCCATCGTCACAGCTTGGCTGCTGTTCATAGAAGGAAGCGTAGATCCATGCGGACTCCGCCACCACGCCTCGGAATCAAAGGTGCCTAGAACCACGGTTGACTTCATTCATGAAGCCCCCTTATGAAGCGGTTTGCGTGGCTGTGATGAACCCCATGAAATCCCCGATCGACTGGAAATCCTCATAGGCAAAATGATCAAAATCAAACTCAATTTCGAATTCGTCTTCGATCCGGAGAATGAAATTAATCATCTGCAGGGAATCCAGACCTACCTCATTCACAATATCGGTGGCTTCAGTGGCAGTGAGCAACAGCTCGGGATTGTTCTTAATTTCACTCAAGATCCGCACAATGGTATCCTGCATATCACCGTTCTCCTCGCATCATGAATTTTAAATAAGCAGCATTGCTTACTAGTTATGATACAACCTCAGAGTTCCGGCTTCTAACTCACATTTTTATGATATGTATAGGATTTTTATTGGAATTGATCAGAGCTGGGAGGTTCGCCAGAGCACTTGGTGGACGCTCCGTGAACGGACCGATGTTCCAATCGCTGTGGTCTCCAGATTTTTTGAATTCCCCTTAGCGGTGAAAATCCGGAGACCAAGGCGACCGCTGCCGCTTTTCCACATTCGTTCCGTCCTCTCCGCTGTTTAAGCGGGGAACGAACTACAGGCTTTAAATATATAAAAAGCACTAAAGAAATAAACAAAATGTATGCTGTTTTCCGCATACATTCGAGCCACATGCCTGCGTGCCGGCACAATGTATGCTGTTTTCCGCATACATTCGGGCCACACGCCTGCGTACCAGCAAATGTATGCTGTTTTCCTCATACATTCGGGCCACACGCCTGCGTACCAGCAAATGTATGCTGTTTTCCTCATACATTCAAGAAGCAATTAAAGAGCACTCATCCACAACAAAAGAAAAACAGGTTCCTGCGGCATAAATGCCAAGCAAGAACCTGTATTGTAAAATATGATGCGGTCAAGAGGACTCGAACCTCCACGATATTGCTATCACTGGCACCTGAAGCCAGCGCGTCTGCCAATTCCGCCATGACCGCATATTATGTATTGCAGTGATTCAATCACCGTAATTAAGAATATACTCTCTTTGGAGCGGAATTGCAAGCTTTAATTTTCAAGCCAGTACCTTCAGCACATCCGCGATCTTCCGCTGATGCGACAGGACACCGTAATTCATCCAGGCCATGAAATCCACCTCGTACACGCAGCGGTTGCGTACAGCAGGCAGACTTCTCCAGAGCTGTGTCTCCAGCAATTCCCGGCTCTCCCCTTCCTGAAGGTCAAACGTAATGAACAAATGATCTGCGGTCAAGCCTGCAAGCTCGTCATGGGTCAGATTGACACGCTTCTGTCCCCGGGTAAGATGCTGGACGGCGGGATGCCGCTGCAGCCCCAGATCCTCGTGCAGAACATGGGCGGAATATCCCAGATTCTCACTGCCATACAGGGCAACGCCATGGGCAGAAATCCGCAGCAGTGCCACCGTCTGTCCCCGGATGCTGCGGCTGAGCTGACGTTTGGCCTGCCGGGCCAGCTGCTCATAATCGCTGATGACCTCCTGCACACGGCCGGTTCTGCCGAAGACCGCTGCCGCCGAGCGCAATGTGGCCCGCCAGTCCTCCTGATGGAACGGCAGCCGGAACAATGGAGCCACCTGGCGGCATTCTCCCAGCTGCCAGCGCTGGAAGCCGTCATCCAGCATAATCAGGTCCGGTCTATACCGGGAGAGCCCCTGCCAGTCTCCGCCCGAAATATCAAACGCCGGAACCTGATCGAGACCCAGGTACTCCTGCTTGCCCCACTGGGCATGACAATACTGCACCACTGGCATAACCCCTAAGGCCACCAGGTAATCCTCCAGAAATGGCGCAAATACACGGACTCCTTCCTGATGAAGACTTCTGTATTGACCCGGAGTGACCCCAACCGTTGCCTTGAACCGCCGGTTGAAATAGTATTCGTTGCTGTACCCAGCAGCCAGTGCAACCTCATGCAGACGGTCCCCGGTCAGCAGCAATTGCTGCTGCGCCTGCTCAATCCGCAGACTGTTCAAGTGCTCCAGGGGAATCTGGCCGGTAATTTCTTTGAACAGCTGCGTATAACGCGCACGGCCAATCCCGGCAATCTCCGCCAGCTGGTCTACGGATAAGGCCTCACTGAAATGCTCCTCCATATAACGGATCGAACGCTCTACCGCCTCGCGGTCATCCTTGGTCTTCATCGCCGGGGCATTCGCCCGTATAATCAGCAGCAGCAGCTCCTGAAAACGGGTCTGGGCCGCAAACCATTCCATATCCTCCGGGCGCCGGCAGCTATAATATATGGAATCCAGCAGCAGGGCACACTGTGAGTAGGGCCTGCAGTTAAGAAGTCCCGGCACGAGCAGGCCCTCTCCAGACAGCTTGTCCACTCCGCCATGATTGCTGTGTCCTCTGCGGATGACTTCAAAGGAGAGCTGGTAAAAGCTGATCCCCTGCTCTCCGGCCTGGATTCTGTTTACCGACCCGGCTTCGATCAGAAATCCGGCACCCTTCTCCAATGGATAACGCCAATGATCTGCCTTGAGCCAGCCCGCTCCTGCCGATACAATGATTAATACATGCTCTTGATATACAGCGACCGGTTCATTTCCCCCGGGTGACCGGGTAACTGCTTCTATGTTAATCAGGCTGTAGAGCAGCGTTCTTCCGGTGCTTGCCTGCAAATGTTCCGCCATTCTACCCCTCCTGATTGAGAACCATTATCATCAGTTCTAAGTGTAAAACAAAAAAGAGGATCTATCAACCTGCTGATAGATCCTCTTTTCGCTTTTATAATATAAACAGCAGCTTGTACGGAATACTATTTCACGAAGGCTTTCAACAGATCATCCAGCTTCATCAAATTGGCCGTAATGGCACCGGACTGCCAGTGGGAACGCTCCATTCTGTAGATGTTTCCGTTCTTCACCGCAGGCAGGTTCTTCCACAGCGGGCCATCGAGAATCCGAATCGCCTCCTGGTTGGCCGCAGTATCCCAATTCCCGTTGTCAGGGAACACAATGATATGATCCGCTTGAAGCTCCGGGATCACTTCTTCTGAGATAATCGACTGGAATTCCGTCATCTCAGCAGCCATAGGAACAGGTGTCAGACCGAATTGATTATAGAGTACACCGGTAAAGCGGTTTTTGACTCCAAAAAGAGCAACGGTTTTGTCCGCCACATTAAGCCGGATCACAGCCACCTTCTCCTGTCCCAGTGCCTGCTGCAGCGCGGCCTTTCCATCTGCCACCTTCTGGTCATATTCGGCCAGTACAGCCTTTCCCTTCTCAGGAATACCGAGCGCGTCTGCGACCGCTGTAAGGATCAGCCTTGAATCCTGCAATACGCTCTCCGGCAGGCGGTAGGTTGGAGCTACCAGGGAATACTGCTCATACTTAGCGGCATCCACACCGCCATCGGCAATAATCAGATCCGGATTCTTGTCCAGCAGTGCTTCTATGCTGCCGCTGATATCAAATTCAGGTACATCCAGATTGAGATAATCCTGCTTGCCCCAGCTTGGATGGTACCACTGCACCACCGGAGTAACGCCCAGTGCCTTCAGATAGTCTTCCAGATAGATCGCTGCCACCCGCTGGGGGTTCACGGGAATTTTGACCTCGCCGAATTCCCCGGCAATCGTACGGGTTGCCCCTTCTGAGGATGGCTTATTCCCAGTCTCCGCAGGAGCTGCACTGGCTGCTACTGTCTGTTCCGCCTTATTCCCAGTCTGCACGGCGTTGCCGTCCGCAGCCTTATTATTTCCGCAAGCCGCTATAGCTGACATTGCCACTATAAGTACGACTGTCCCAATACATTTCCGACCCCAGCTTATCATTTCCGCTTCACTCCTGTGTCTAATTTCATTGATTATCATTCTCAATGACTTAATCACATCGTAGCATGTTCTGACCAGCTTTCAATGCACTTTCTCGGCAAAAATCTTATACAAACGTATAGTTGGCCCCGTCAAGCTGACGGGGCCTCTCGTTCACAACCGGTCTCCCACATATCTGTCGCGTCCCGCCCCCATGCCGGCCACGAATAGCAGCACGCATGCTCCCGCAAGCAGCGCCAGCGGTGCATTCCAGCTGCCCGCAGCATCATGCAGCAGGCCGAACAATGCGGGTCCCGCCGCTGCCAGCAAATATCCGGCTGACTGGGCCATGCCTGACAGCTCGCTTGCTTCCTGCACTGTCCGGGTGCGCAGGCTGAAGAACATCATCGCCAAGCCAAAAGCAAAACCGCCGCCTATTCCAATACAGATGGCCCATAACGCCATTAATTCTGTGCGGCCCAGCCAGACCCCAAGGATACCGATGATGAACAGCACGAAAGTAATGACTACCAGCAGGCGTTGATTCTTCATCCGTCCGGCCCAGAGCGGTACGAAGAAAGTGAACGGCAGCTGGGCCAGCTGCATCAGCGAAAGAATCCACCCCGCATGGCCCGGTGTCATCCCCCGCTCACCGAGAATCACCGAGAACCAGGAGATCAGAACATAATAGAGCAAGGACTGAAGCCCCATAAACAGCGTAACCTGCCAGGCAAGCGGAGAGCGCCAGATCCGTACGGCCGATGAGCGGACGGTGCCTGCACTGTTCTGACCGAGACTCTTCATCTGCGGAATCCAGAAGAGGGTTGCCAGGGCAGCGATCACAAACCAAAGGGCCAGGGTTCCCCTCCACCCCAGTCCGGCAGAGGTCGCCAAGGGAACACTCACCCCGGAAGCTGCCGCCGCACATATATTCATGGAAACGGTATACACTCCGGTCATCAGGCCGATGCGGTGCGGGAACTTCCCCTTAATCAGTCCCGGGAGCAGCACATTGCAGACGGCAATCGACAGGCCGATCATCGCCGTACCCGCAAAGAAAGTGACCGTCCCCGAAGCCGAACGGACCAGAATCCCCATCGACAGCGTCAGCATGGCCAGCATCAGGATATTGGGAAGTCCCAGCCTGCGGGCAAGCTGCGGAGCGAAGGGGGACAGAAGCGCAAAGGCCAACAAAGGCAAGGTCGTGATGGCTCCGGCCAGGGTATTCGATAAGCCGAGGTCATCACGGATCATCTCCAGCAGGGGGCCGACGGAGGTGAACGGGGCGCGCAGCGCGGCGGCCACACAAATAATGCCGATGATGAGCATCCAGCGGCTTCCGGTATTTGAATCATGGGCAGGCAGGCTTGTTCCTGCCATGTTGTTTTTACGGCTGAAATTCATGCTGATCCTCCAGGTCGCAGCAAAACACCCGCCAAGCAAAAGCTCGTCAGGGATGTAGGCTGTGATATGTATTACACCGGGTTTGCAGGCAGAAGATGCTGCTAGTCCAAGGCGCATGTGTCAATTATAGCCCTTAACGGCGGAGGCTGCACAAATATAAGTTCTTCCAGAGGGTTGACACCTCTTCTGATGCTGAATCAAAACCGCCGGTCTCCAGGACCAGCGGCCGCACACATGAAATCAAGCTAAATTAGCACCAAAGAGATTTAGAGATGATTACGAGCAGGATGAACAGAACCAGAATCGCTCCAGTGGAAGTGAAAGCTCCGCCGTATCCCCCAACATTTTCGCTCATGTTAACTCCTCCTTTACCCTTGGATACACTGTTAAAATATGTATAAAATATCTTCTTGGTATGGGTGTAGCGGCAATGAAATACCCGGGTTATATTCAATTTAATAATTTCTCACCGTTGACAAAACGTGTAACCCACTTTAGTATCCTAAGAATAAGGTTTAATTGAGAATTGATCTCAATAACCAGATACATAACACATTACAGAAAAGAGTGAACAAGAGATGCTGCGTCGTTTTTTCTCCTATTACCGTCCTTACAAGAAGCTGTTTATCCTTGATTTCACCTGTGCAGTAGGTGCCGGTCTGCTGGAGCTTGCTTTTCCTGTGGCCGTTAATAAATTCATTGACGATCTGCTGCCGGGTCAGGATTGGCCGCTGATTCTGATTGCCTGCGTTGCCCTGCTCGGGATTTATGCGCTCAATACAGCGATGAACTACGTAGTTACCTACTGGGGGCATATGCTGGGTATTAATATTGAAACCAATATGCGCAAAAAAATGTTCGATCATATCCAGAAGCTCTCCTTCCGCTTCTTCGACAACAACAAAACAGGTCATCTGCTCGGCAGAATTACCAATGACCTGAACGATATCGGGGAAGTCGCGCATCACGGGCCGGAGGATGTGTTCATTGCCGTCATGACACTGGTCGGCGCATTTGTGCTGATGGCCGATATCAATCTCCAGCTGGCCGTGATCACGTTCATCATCGTGCCGATTATGGCCTGGGTCATTATCCACTTCGGACGCAGCATGACCGAGACCTATCACCGTCTATTCGGCAACGTCGGGAACTTCAATGCCCGGATTGAAGACAATGTCGGCGGAATCCGCGTGGTCCAGTCTTTTGCCAATGAAGAATTCGAGAAAGAGCTGTTCGCCGTGGACAACCAGAAGTTCCGCGAGACCAAGCTGATGGCTTACAAGCTGATGGCCAAAAGCTCGTCGGTCAGCTATATGATGACCCGTCTGATCACCATTGTCGTGATGGTCTGCGGCGCGTGGTTCTTCATCAAGGGAGAGCTGGAAATCGGGGAATTTGTCGCTTTCATTCTGCTGTCCAACGTCTTCTTCCGGCCGATTGAGAAGATTAATGCTGTCATCGAGAGTTATCCGAAGGGGATTGCCGGCTTCAAACGTTATCTGGAAGTCATTGATACCGAGCCGGATATCGCCGACAAACCGGATGCTGTAGAGGTTGGAACGCTTCGCGGGGATATCAGCTTCAGCAAGGTCAGCTTCGGCTATGAAGACGACCGCAAGGTACTGGAGGATATCAGCCTGAGCGTTAACGCCGGTGAGACGATTGCTTTCGTCGGACCTTCCGGTGCGGGGAAAACAACCATCTGCAGCCTGCTCCCCCGGTTCTACGATGTGACCGGCGGCGCGATCTCCATCGACGGGATCGACATCCGCGATATGAAGCTCAGCTCGCTGCGCAAGCAGATCGGGATCGTGCAGCAGGATGTATTCCTCTTCTCCGGTACGATCCGCGAGAATATTGCCTACGGCAAGCTGGATGCAGAGCTGCCGGAGATCTGGCAGGCTGCCCGTCAGGCCCGGCTGGAGGAGCTGATTAACAGCCTGCCGAATGGTATGGACACTGTGATCGGCGAACGCGGCGTCAAGCTGTCCGGCGGACAGAAGCAGCGCCTGGCAATTGCCCGGATGTTCCTGAAGAATCCGCCGATTCTGATTCTGGATGAAGCCACCTCGGCGCTCGATACCGAGACGGAAGCGGCGATTCAGCAATCGCTGGCCGACCTATCCGTGGGCCGGACTACACTCGTCATCGCGCACCGCTTGACGACGATCAAGAACGCTGACCGGATCGTTGTCGTCAGCGAGGACGGCATCTCCGAGGAGGGCCGCCACGAGGAGCTGGTCAATGCCGGAGGCACTTACAGCCGCCTGTATCAGGCGCAGTATAATGCTTAGGTGTTTCTATTAATGCCGGAGTGAACAAGTCAGGCAGACTCAAATGAAAAACCTTCCGGAATGCGGCCAAGGGCGCATCCGGAAGGTTTCTTTATTTATATAAGAAACACTAAAGAAATTAACAAAAAGCAAAAGAAACGGAGGGGAAATTTGGAACTGTAGGAGCGTTAGCGACCGCCTTTGTCACCGGATTTCACCAGCGAAGAGCAGTTTAAATCAAGAAATCTGGTGACAACAGCGGCCGGAAGTCCAAATGTTCACCGTAGTGACGAATCAGCTTCAAGTACAAATCTTAAGTGTGTCTTATATATATTAAAATTGTGGAGCACTCTTAATATCCTCAACAATCGCCGCACCAAAGGCTTGAATCTCTTGAATACTGCTGGTGTAAGAAAATTCACTGCCCGCAGTAAAAACAGTAATTAGGAACAACTCTGGATCAGATTGTCGGGTCCATGTCCATTCAAAGGATTCGTCATAATGCGAAAAATAACCATTATATACATCCATAGGGAAATGATTAAGCATTTCAACGAATTTACTTAATGTAAAATTGGTCCATCCTACATCACTCACAACTCTGCTTCTATTCTCTGTATTAGTAACGATAAACTTACAGCCCTGGTCAGGTCTCTCATCACGATAGACAAATTCCATATTCAAAGATTTATCTTTCTCATAATGGTCTTGTAATGTAGCCAAATTATCGCCCTCCACCAATCCATTCGTCAGCACGGTCTGCCATTGCCTGGACCTCGTTCATGAACCATCCTGCATGATAGCCGTCACAGACAGCGTGATGGACCTGCAATGACAGCGGCAGGTATATGGAATCGCCTATGGTCGTGAATTTCCCTGCGGTAATAATGGGCAGAAGGTAATTCCCGTTACTGCTGATATTCAGGTTGAATCCGGTAAAGGAAGTCCACGGAATCATAGATACAGAAAAGGTATGCTCGGGTATCGGTGTCCTGGGGAACAATCGCCCGGAATCCTTATAATTCTCCACATCCGACAGGTAAGAATCGTGGAACGCTTGGAAATCCTTCGTGCCAGCCGTCCAAATCGCCGAGAAGGATTCCGAGACACTGTCAGCAATCGTATACAGCGGGTCTAGCTTGTCCCAATACCCTAACTCCCCCGCACTATTGTACCCCGTTCTGAACGCTGTATTGGAGTTGACCACACAGGTCATCAAGAATAGCAGGGCAGGATACAGCTTATATTCTTGTTGTTTTATCTTGCGGTATAAACTGCTAATCTCAATTTCTGCTGTCATGCTAAAGGTCGTACCCTGGTTCAGGTAATGAGTAAAGATCTCTTGACTCTTCCATTTATCCCTGTCAATCGGATTAAAATTCATTGGCTCTGCCTCCTAAATGTTTGTGTAAACCGGATTTAGGAGGCTGACTTGTCTGACTTTTTCATATAAAGTCCATCCTTTAAAAAGACTTCATATTATTGTATCATACATCACTATTTCAAAAAACGCTGCCCCCCGGCCTTGTGGCCCGTGTGACAGCGTTCGAAACCCGGCTGCACTAGCAGCAGCTCCGGCTTATTTTTTGGCGATATGGCACTTCAGCAGCTTGCCCTTCACGGTTGTCTCCTTCATCGCCTGTAGCACAAGTGATCCCTTGCCGTTCAGAATATCGACGTAGGTGACGTTATCCTGGATCGTGATGATTCCGATGTCCGCCGCCGTAATGCCCTCAAGCTTGGCAATGGTGCCGACGAAATCAACTGCGCGGAGCTTCTTTTTCTTGCCGCCGTTGAAATAGAGCTTCATGATGTCCTGGTTCATGACCTCGGTTTTGCCGGCTTTGCGGACCTGCTGCTTGCCCAGCTTCAGATCGAACGCCGGTTTGGCATAAGCCACCGCATCCTCCGAAGGAGCCTTCATGATTGGCAGGCTGAAGCCGATATAGCCTTCGATCTCCCTGACCCATTTGTGTTCATTCGGCGTAACGAAGGTGATCGCTTTGCCGCTTTTGCCGGCACGGGCGGTACGGCCGGTGCGGTGGACGTAGCTCTCTTTTTCCAGCGGGATATCATAGTTAATGACATGGGTGATGTTCTCGATATCAATCCCTCTGGCAGCAACGTCGGTGGCGATCAGATAACGGAATTGTCCCCGCTTAAAAGCATTCATCACCTCAAACCGCTCGTCCTGCTCCATGCCGCCGTGGATCTTGTCCACCGGATATTCGAGGTCGGCCATCCCGCGGAAGAGGGAATTCACCTGCTCCTGGGTCCGGCAGAAGATAATGCAGCTATCCGGATTCTCCACCGTCAGCAGATCGCTGAGCAGCCCGAACTTGGCAGCTTGTACGACTTCAATCAGGGCATGTTCGATCGACGCTGTCGTAATTCCGCTGGCTTCAATCTCAATGTCCACCGGCTCCGTCATATACTTCCGGCACAGATTCTTGATCACATCCGGCAGCGTCGCCGAGAACAGCATCGTTACACGCTCCTTGGGCAGCTGCTTGATGATCTTCTCAATCTGCTCGATGAAGCCCATGCTAAGCATCTCGTCCGCTTCGTCGATTACCAGATATTGTATCCGGCTCAGATTCAGCGTCCCGCGCTCGATATGGTCGAATACACGGCCCGGCGTGCCTACAACCACATGCGTCTTCTGGGTCAGCTCGATCTTCTGCGGGGCAAAAGGCTGCTTGCCGAACAGCGCTACCGCCTTGATCCGCTTGAAGCGCCCGATGTTCGTAATATCCTCTCTCACCTGCTGGGCAAGCTCCCGGGTCGGTGTCAGCACCAGCGCCTGGGGTTTGTTCTCCGCCCAATCGGCCAGCTCGCAGAGCGGGATGGCGAATGCTGCGGTTTTGCCGCTGCCGGTCTGCGACTTGACGATCAGATCGCGCGCCTTCAGTGCCACCGGAATCACCTTCCGCTGCACCTCCGTAGGGTCCACGTACTTCAGAACCTCGAGCGCACGGGTAATCTCCTCACTCAAACCATAATCACTAAACTGTACTTGTACTTCACTCATATTATATTCTACCTCTTCTATGCCGATTGTTCCGGTTCAGGCGGGGTCTCCCGCGTTCCATCCATCTTACGCATTATTCCATTATAACACCTACTCTGCCCCTTGATTCCATTCCTTATAAAATTGCTCCAAAAAAACCAGCATAAACTGATGGCGCTCCTCCGCCAATTGCTTCCCGTACGAAGTGTTCATAAGATCCTTCAGCTTCAGCAGCTTCTCATAAAAATGGTTGACCGCCGTCCCTTTGGAATAATCACGGTATTCTTCCTTCAGCGACTCGTCCCGGGGAGGGATCTTGGGATCATAGACCGGACGTCCCTTCGCTCCGGAGAAAACCAACGTCCGCGTAATGCCAATCGCCCCCAGCGCATCCAGACGGTCCGCATCCTGCACGATTTGTCCTTCCAGTGTAGACATCGGAGCTCCCCTGCCGCCGCTGAAGGACATCGTCTCGATGATCTCCATGATCTGCTCGCACGCAGCTTCATCCGGCAGATGTGCGGCCAGCCAAGTCTGGACTTTGAGCAGCCCCGCTTCCTTGGATGGATTCAGCTTCTCGTCAGCCACATCATGCAGAAGTGCCGCAATACTGCAGATCACGACATTGGCTCCCTCCATCCCTGCGATTAGAGCGGCTGTATTCCGTACCCGGTCGGTATGAAACCAGTCGTGGCCGGTGGTATCCTGGCCTAATTGCTCTTTGGCGAAATTTTCTGCCGCCGTTATGAGATGTATATAATCCATTATAATTACTCCTTTATGACTAATAATGCAGGTCTTGCGCTGCTGCTTCTGATCCGTTATAATGTGCTGTAATCCAGCCGGAAGGGAATTGATTCGCATGAACCGCTTGTCCATCATAACGAATCAACTTCATCATCACAAGCAGCGTTAGCACACCTGAATTCATTCAGGGAGGGCTAACGCATTTCGCGTTTGACCTCCCTGCGGCATAGATAAGCGCGCGGGACCATGGGGTCCGGCGCGTTTTTTATTTTACCGAAACTACAGAACAAGGGAGCTGCTAATGATGCAAAATATTAAAGGAACCTACGATTACTTCGGCCGCGAACAGGCCATCCGCCAGAAGGTGCGGACTACGCTTCAGGAGCTGTTCGAGCTGTACGGATTCGAGTCGATGGATACGACGCTGCTTAATGAGCTGGAGCTGCTGACCTCCAAATATGCCGGGGGCGATGAGATTCTGCGCGAGATGTACCAGCTTACGGATCAGGGCGGGCGCAGGCTGGGGCTGCGTTACGATCTGACGATCCCTTTTGCCAAGGTGATTGCTACGAATCCGGGTATTGTGTTCCCATACCGGCGCTACGAGATCGGCAAGGTGTTCCGCGATGGTCCGGTCAAAAAAGGCCGCCTGCGCGAGTTCCTGCAATGTGACGCTGATGTGGTCGGCATCGCCGGTCCGCAGGCTGAAGCCGAGCTGATGCAGCTGGCCGCGGAGGTCTTCCGCAGACTGGATATCCCGGTGGTGCTGAAGTGGAACAACCGCCGCTTCCTGGGCGAGATTCTCGGAGCGGTCGGCGTTCCGCCACAGGAGCAGCTCTCCGTCATGCTGACGCTCGACAAGCTAGCCAAAATCGGCAGCGGCGGTGTGCTGGCAGAGCTGACGGACAAGCAACTGACTGCTGAGACGGTTCGGCTGATTTCGGAGCTGCTGGAGCTGACGAACCCGGGGTTCGGGCAAATGGTAGAGAGATATAAGCTGGACGGGCAGCCCGGTACGCTTGAGGTAGTAGCCTTGCAGCAGCTGATTGATGCGGTTGGCCTTGCGGAAGTGTGCGTCTTCGATCCTTTTTTGTCACGCGGGCTGTCGTTCTACACGGGGACAGTCTATGAAATCTTCGATGCTTCAGGCAGCTATACTTCCAGCCTCGGCGGCGGGGGCAGATATGACGCCATCATAGGGAAGCTCGTCGGACGCGACGATATAGAGTATCCTACAGTCGGCATCTCCTTCGGGATGGAGTCGATCATGGCGCTGCTGGGCGAACGCCCGGCGGATACGGCGGACCGTTCCGGTGTCCTGATTATTCCCGTCGGCGGATATCTGCCGCAGGCTCTGGTTGCTGCCGCTGCCCTGCGGGCCGCAGGCATCCGCACAGGCGTGGACACCGGCACGCGCAAGCTCAAAAAAACACTGGCCGCAGCTTCAGCCAAGGGCATCCGCTATGTCATTATGGTTGGGGAGAGCGAGGTCACTGTGGAGAAGCTAAGGCTGAAGGATATGGAGCTGGGGAGCGAGAGGCTGGTTACAGTGACGGAGGCGGTTCAGTTAATTACGGGGTGACTCCGAAGCCTCTCCCCAGTCACAATTTATTGATGCTGATAGCTAAATGTTGCACTTTTTGCAGAATGTTTCGTCAGTTTGGCCCCGGGCACGCACATTGTTGCACTTATTGCAGGAATCCCATCCAATTAGCACTTGAGGAACACACATTGTTGCAATTTAGGCAGGAATTCCATCAGATCAGCACCGGGGAATGTGCAATGTTGCATTTTATGCAGGAATCCCATTAGCTCGGGCCCGGGGAATGTGCAATGTTGGATTTTATGCAGGAATTCCATCTGCCCGGGCCCGGAGCGCGTGCATCGTTCCACTCCCCGTTCAAATTCACCCGGTTGCCGCTGATAAATTACTGACCCGGATATTCACACGCTGTAAATTCCTTATTTAGATCATGCTCTATTTCTTCGTCTTAGGTTTCAGCGCCCTTGCTATCCATTGAGGCCGCTTGCACCGCCCGTGTGCTGTCCCTGTATTCTTTGGGCGAGAGACCGCTGCTGTTCTTGAACACGCGGTTGAAGTGGCGCACATTGCCAAAGCCCGTCTCTTCCGCGATACTGTGGATCTTCTCATCCGTAAATGCCAGCTTCTTACGGGCTTCTTCCATCCGGATATGCGTCAGAAATTCGATGAAGGTGACACCGGTTCTCTGCTTGAAGAGATTGCTGAAATACACCGGGCTCAGAAACACTTCATCCGCTACCTCCTTGAGGCTAAGCGGACGGTAGTAATGAAGCGAAATATAGCGCTGGGCGGCGGTTACCGGATCGATATCCTTCGCTGCTCTGGATGCCGTGATGCAGCCGGTCAGCGTGATTAACAGTCCGCGGCATTTCTCGGCCAGCTCCTGCCGGGAAGAGAGGCTGCATACATCGAACAGCACTTTACGGATATCCTTGGACCCCAGCCACGATTCGGTAACATCAAGCTCCTCGGACAATTCGTAGTAGTACAGCAGCAGCTTGCAGATTTGCTGGTGAATGCTCTCCGGTGATTCCGCCATGCTGCACAGCTCTTCAATCAGTTGCTCGACAATCGGTCCTATACTGGCGGCCCTGCCGCCGGTAATCGACTTCTCCAGCAGCTCCCAGGACCATTTCAGGGGTCCGCTGCCGGAGTGGGGACGCTCCGTCATTTTGGCATAATCCAGCAGCCTGTCACCGCCTTCGATCAACCGGTACAAGAGCGCGATTCCGGCTTCGTTGTATGCCTTCGGAATCCCCGCAAGCCCTTCCGCCGGATTACTGACCCCGATGGTCACCGTCAGGTTGGACAAGGAACGGATCTGCCTGCGGATCATGTCGCCCAGGCTTCCCGGCGCGGATAAGGATTGCTGCGGGTCTGCTATATTCAGCACAGCCACCACCTCGGTGTCTGACTGCACGAAGCTAATCCCCTTGGTCTGGCGGTCTATCATTTCCTGGACGACCTGCTGGATATACAGAAGGAACAAAGAGGCATCTCCCCGCAGATAACGCTCCTTCTCCACCGAATATTTATCCAGCTTGATCACCATACAGATGAAGTAGGGGGAGCTGAACACAAAGCCCATCTCACGCAGCAGCTCAAGGTCACTATCCTTCGTTTTGCCTTTCAGCAGACTCTCGGTCAGATGCGCGGCCACATGCCGCTTCAGCAGGGGCTGAACCTGCCACGGCTCCTCATTGCGCACCGGTTGCGCTTTACGTTCGGCCAGCTCCCGCCCAAGCCTCTCCAGTACACGGCCCAGCTCCTCCCGTTCGACCGGCTTCATGAGATAATCCTTCGCCCCCTGGCGCATCGACTGCTGCGCGTAGGCGAATTCATCATAACCGCTGACCACGACGGTCATCAGATCCTTGAACCGCCCCCCGGCCAGCTGCTGCAGCTGGATTCCGTCCATTCCCGGCATGCGGATATCGGTAAGCAGCACTTCAGGAGACAGCTCGGCCAGCTTGTCGAGTGCATCATAGCCGTCGCTGGCTTCACCGACTACCTCCCAGTTGCCGTCCAGGCTGGTAATCATTTTGCGCAGTCCTTTGCGGAAGACCGATTCATCGTCAACAATTAATATTCTAGGCAACTCCGTCATCCTCCCCTGCTCTGCCCTGATGGTTAATGACCGGCAGCTTAAGCACTGCCTTGAAGCCCTGATACGGCATGCTCTCCAGGGACAGGCCATATTCCTCCCCGTAATGCAGCACAATCCGGCGGTGAACATTCAGCAGCCCGTTGCCTGAACGTCCGCCGAGCTCCTTCGTATTCCGCAGATGCAGCCGGAGCGCCTCCAGGGCTTCCGCATTCATGCCGATCCCGTCATCCTCCACGGTGATTCTGAGGATTCGACTGCTGCTGCTTGCGGTCAGTGTAATCTTGCCCCGGCCAATCCCTTTATCCAGCGCATGGTTAATGGCGTTCTCCACCAGCGGCTGGATCATCAGCGGGATAACCTCACAGCCCAGCAGGGAAGGCTCAATGGTCATGCTGAATTGAATCCGTTCCTCATAACGCATCTGCTGGATGGCCATATACCCGCTGACATGGTCCAGCTCATCCTGAAGAGTCACATGCTCCTTGCGTCCGCTCAGGCTGTAGCGCAGCAGCTTGCTCAGATTGTTGGACATCGTAATAATCTCCGGACTGCCCTCAAGCTCGGCATACATACTGATAGAGCCCAGTGTATTGTATAGAAAATGCGGATTGATCTTACTCTGGAGCGCGGCAATCTGCGCATCCTTCTCCCGGATCTCCGTCTCATAGAGCAGATAGCCCAGTTCGCTTAGCTTGGCAATCATGCCGTTGAACGAATGGCCCAGCAGCCCCACTTCATCCGTACCGCTTACCGGAAAAACCTTGCTGAGATCTCCCCGCTCAACACCCCGCATCAGCCGGCTCAGCTTGCGCAGCGGCTGGGTGATCCGGTAGGCGATGAAGACATACAGCAGCAGGGCCAGTCCTACACAGAGGATGCCAATGAGAATAATGTATGTGCGCAGAACCTCGGTATCCTGCATTAGACTGGACACAGGCACAACGCCCACTGTAGTCCAGCCTGTAACCTCAGAGGTCACATGAGCGACCAGCAGCCCTTCCCCTTCTGACTTCACATGGCTAACCCCCTCGCCGGCTTGGCCGGGAGTGACGGCAGAGGCCTCCAGGGGGAGCCCATGCTCCTTGCCGGTGACAAGATTGCCGGAGTCATCCGTAATATACAGCAGCTCTTTGGCATCCAGCTTGACGTTGGACAGAATCTCCCGGATGAACTTGGGGTCCACATCAATGACAATATACCCTAGAGTCACGCCGTCATCGAAGCTGCGCAGCTCCCGGACAATGGAGAAGGCCTGGTAGACATTCCCGCCGCTTGCGCTTAAGTCATGCGTGGCAACATACACCGGCTGCCCGTAGTGACCCTTGAACTTATTCAGCCAGCTAACCTTCTCATCCAGCTTATAAGTTGTCACATACTGGCTCTCGGGCATGACCACATAGGAGGCTCCGCCGGTCCCGTATAGGGAAACACCCAGAATATCCACCCGGCCGTTCAGAAACACCTGAGTGACGAAGCTGTTGAGTCCGCTGATCTCATCCAGCGTTAAGGGTTCACCGGGGGCACGCTTCGTGGCAAGATATTCGGTAACTTTCGGATATTGGTAGGGCATTACGGTCAGCCGGTTCAGCTCATTCATATAGGTATCAATGTTCAGAGTAAGCTGCTTCAGCGTCTGAAGCTGATAATCGCCCACCTTACGCTCCGTGGTTTCAGTGAAACGGGCGAAGGCGAAATAGCCCGTCAGTCCCAGCGGCAGCACAATGAACACCACATTGATCAGAATAAGCTTACGCGCAAGTGCCAGATTCCTGAACCAGCCGCGAAATGATTTCAACCGCATTCTCCCCTTTGATCCGATACCGTCATCTCTTCAGTTGAAGGTTAATGCTGTCCACTGCCCGCTGCAGCGTCTGCTCCGGACTTTGCTCCTTGTAGATCATCTTTTCAAACTGCCGGATAATCTCTTCATTGATACTCCACTGCTTCATATTTCTCGGCCAATAGACTACCGAGTTGGCGGTATTGGCATAATCACTACGGAATTTCAGCGCTGAATAAGCTTCGCTCCCGGTTACCTTAAGCGAACTCGGCACATGGCCGGCTTCCGCCCACATCACTCCATGCTCCACGGCCCAGCGGGCGAAGACCATAGCTGCCTTCCGTTTCTCCGCACTCATCTCACTTTTGGCCGGAATAGCCAGCGTATGCGAATCTCCCCATACTGCAGGATGGTCATAAATGACCGGGACCGGCACAACCCCCAGCTCCAGCTGCTCATCCTTCTCAAAAGCGCCGGTTCCCCACACCCCGGTAATCAGCACCGCCGCCTGACCGTCGTAGAACAGCTTAAAGGCATCATTAATATCCGGGGGAATAAGCTCCTGCTGATACAGACTGTTCACGAACTTCAGCGCCTGAAGAGAGGCCTTGTTGTTAAAGACCGCCTGCGTGCCTTCCGGGTTATAAAAGACACCGCCGCCCGGCATCTGATTATACAGGCTCCACCATAACCACACGGAATCAATCCGTGTGCTGGGCAGAGCCAGCGGCGCGACACCGGGCGGGACTACCTCCTTCAGCTTGTGCAGGAATGCGGTAAACCCCTGTTCTCCCTGCCCGATTAACGGTTTGTCTTCAGCGTCCAGCAGCCCGGCCTCTCTTAGATATTTCTTGTTATAATAGAGCACTAAGGTATGCGTATCCAAGGGTACGGCATAATGGGCGTCTTCGTAGACGGTAGACCCGGCGATTGTGGCATTGAACTGGCCCCAGTCCAGCCCGGTATCCGCAGCGAGTCCGTCCAGCGGTTCGATATATCCGTTCTGCACGAATTGCGGCAGATTGGTGGCATGGATAATAGCCAGATCCGGTGCATTGCCGGACAGAATCGCCGTGCGCAGCCGGGAATAATAATCATCCAGCCGGGAGTTGATCTGATCCAGCCGGATCTCCTGATGCTCCCGGTTAAATTGCTCCACCAGCTCAGTCATGAAGATGTTGTCTCCACCGCTGAACGGTGTCCAGTACTCCAGGATTACCGGCTGGGCGGCAGGTGCCGGCGACTCTTCTTCCCGCGCTGCACCGCAGCCCCCCAGCACCAGTACAACCGCCAGCAGTATTATTGTAAGCGTAACCAGTCCATTCCGTCTGGGTCCGCCAAAGCGTCCTGTCTCTCTCATATGTTCAGGCCCCCGTCTTGCTCACAATCTATGAGTCTGTCATGTTCATTCACTCTTCTGCCATATATCCATATAATCTATACCGAAGCTGCCTTGTCTGTCAAAAAGAATGATCTCATTCTCTCCGCTCTGTAACTTGAGCTTCAGCTCCATGAATGCGGGCTGGTTCCGTTCCTTCCGCCCGGGGAGAGATATCGTCTCCGGCGCCCCGTTCACGGATACCTCCAGCTTCGCATCCGGCGAAGCATTCAGGACTGCTAACGTCACCGTGTAGGTTCCACAGCGCGGGACCTGGATATTGCCGAAGCGCAGCGCTGCCCCGCTGCCGCTTAAGCCTGCCACTGCACCGCCTGAGGCATACGGGTTGTCTTCAGCAGCAGCCTCCCCCTCCAGCGACTGGGCCTCGCCCTCATACCGCGGAATTTCAATCGCCTGCACTTCAGCCCCGGCTCCCTCCGGCCAATCAATAGCAACTGTATTCTTCCCGGCGGTGAACGGCAGACTCAGATAGGCATAACCGGCCTGGCCCTCGCCGGATGGCGGCAGGTGTAGTGTTGACGGCGGCCCGCCGTTCACTGACAAGAGCGCCTTCGCAGCTTCTCCACCCGGATTCACATAATGCACCAGCAGCGGAGTGCCGCTATCCACTGCGGACGGCAGAGACGGGAACTCCAGCCGGTTCCCGCTGCGGACAGCTGACTCCGCCCGGAACACGCCCGTTCCCGAAGGAACGTTAAGCGCTTCGCTCAGCGGCAGCGGCTTGCCGAACACCGGCAGCCCCTCATTGTCCCAGCTAACCCGCTGGGCCCGTGCCTTGCGGTTGTTCCACCCGTCCGCCGCCCCTGTGGTGGCGTGATAGACAATCCACTGCTCGCTGCCATCCGGCGACACCGTGAATGAGTTATGCCCCGGTCCGTACACTCCGGCGGCTTCGTCCATCGCCAGCAGCGGCTCTTCCGACTTGATCCAGTCTGCGGCTTCCAGCGGATTGCCGCCGGGCTTCAGAGCCAGCAAGCCCAGACTATAATGCGGAGTCCAGCTTCCCGCACCGGAATAGACAATGAAGACACGGCCGTCACGCTGAAGGACAGACTGGCCTTCATTGATATAAGGCGGGCCTCCGGCCTGCTCCCAGGGAAGCAGCGGTTCACTAATCAGCACCCGCGGTCCGCTGATCGTCAGCGGGTCACTCATCGGTGCAATATAGGTATTCTGCGCAGCGTTCACCTCGCCTTCCCAGCCGGACCAGACGAAATACAGTTCTCCGTCCGCCTCCATCGCCAGCCCGTCGATCGCCCATTTGTTGGTGCTGTCGGTGACCTGGCCCTTGAAGGTATAGCCGCCCTGCGGATCACCGCTGTCACCCTGCAGCACATACATCCGGTGATTCTCGTTCCTTCCGTCATCTGCGGCGAAATAGATATACCAGCTCCCCCGGATATACTGAAGCTCGGGAGCCCAGAGATTAGCAGAATAGGCTGTTTCCGCCGGGGGATACCACACCACCTTCCGCTCCGCCTGGCGGAAATCGAGGGTACGAGACTTCATCACCATGATATCCGTTCCGTTATGGGTGAAGGTCATATAATAATACCCCTCCCTGTAAATCACGCTCGGATCAGGCGTATCTATCTCAGCCAGCGTGTTTTTAAAGGTTCCGCCGTGCCCTTTGTAGACCTCATCCGTTACGCCATTGTTGTGCTGTAATAACATATATGCACCTCCCGCCAGTATAAATAGCAGAGCCGCTGCGATGGAGCAGATTATTCTACGCGGGTTCTTACCCGTCCATGCCTTCTGCGGTTTCACTGATATCTTGTTCATTTGCTGCTCCTCCCAGGGTTAGGGAACCCGCTATTTCACACCCGAGCTGGTTATTGCTTTAACGAACGACCTCTGCCCGGCGATGAAGAGGATCAGCACCGGAAGCGCTGCGATGGTCGTCATGGCCATTAATTTCCCGTAGCTCTGGGTGTAGCTTCCGGTAGCCATCATGGCAATTCCTGCGGTAATTGTCCGCATCTCCGGCGAGGTGGTCGCGTACAGCGGCCAGACGAAGTCATTATAGATTCCCATGAAGGTGAAGATACCCAGCGTCATCATGATCGACACGGCAGAAGGCAGCAGGATACGGGTATACAGCTTCCATTTGTTCACCCCGTCGATCCGGGCCGCTTCTTCGATCTCCTTCGGGAAGGAGACAAAAAACTGGTACAGCAGAAACACCCCGAACGCCCCGGCGGTAGCGGGCAAAATCAAGGCCTGATAGGTATTGATCAGCCCCAGCGTATTGAACTCAATGTACATCGGCAGAAAGGTCAGCACGCTGGGAATCATCAGCGAGGCAATGAACATGGACAGCAGCGTACGGCGCAGCGGCAGATCCGGCAGCCGGGCCAGGGCAAACGCCGCCATCGAATCAATCAGCAGCACGATTGCCGTACCCGCGATGCCCACTGACAAGGAATTGACGATCCAGCGCAGAATCGGTGTATTCATCAGCTCCCCGCTCAGCCCCTGAACGAAATTATCAAGCGTAGGCTTCTGCGGCAGGAAATTCATCCGCCCGGAGAGGGCTTCGAAGTCATTTTTGAACGCCGTGGACAACATCCAGACCAGCGGCAGCAGCACGAACAGCGCAATCAGACTGGCCAGCAGCAGCAGGCCTATTCTTCGGGTTCTCCCCATTTACACCTTCTCCTTCCGGTTCGTGAGACGGAACTGCACGATAGACACCATCATGATCAGCAGCGCCATCAGAATCGCCATCGCGGAAGCCGAACCGATATCCTTGCGCACGAATGCCTGGTCCAGCACATTAATCAACAGCACCTTGGTAGTGTCTCCCGGCCCCCCGCGCGTCAGGAGGAACGGCTGGGCATAAATATTGAAGGACGCGATGGTGGAGGTGATCATGACGAACAGCATGACCGGCCGGATCGTAGGCAGTGTGATCGACATGAACCGGCTCCAGGCACCCGCCCCGTCAATCGCAGCCGCCTCATAATAATCCTCCGGCACCTCATTGAGCGCATTGACAAAAATAATCATATTGAACCCGATGGTCCACCAGAGTGTCGTGAGCACCAGCGCCAGCCAGACCCATGGAGTAGCCGTCAGCCACGGAATACCGGTCAGCCCCAGCTTTTGCAGCAGGCTGTTAATGAATCCGGCATTCGTATCGAACATCATCAGCCAGATCACGGCCATTACGGAAGCGGACAGCGCGTAGGGCAGGAAGTAGAACGTCCGGAACATCCCCCGCAGCTTCGCCGGCAGCGCATTGACCAGCATCGCCATCCCCAGCCCTGCCACAATTAACAGCGGTACAGAATATAAGACGAACTGGAAGGTGGTCCACAGGCCGCGGAAGAAGATGCTGTTCTCATGCGTGCCCGGGGTGAAAATCGTAATATAATTGCGCAGCCCCACAAAGGGATGCGCGTCAGACAGCAGCTCAAAGTCCTGCAGGCTGATCACAACACCGTACAGAATAGGAAAAAGCAGAAACATGCCAAAGGCTGCAAGATAGGGCAGAATGAACAGAAATGAGGTGAAGCGTGAAGTCCATGTGCTTTTCAAAGGAGTCCCTCCATTTCCTCGTATAGGGAAAAGCAGGAAGCGATGATGCGCTCCCCGCTTTCTCTTACCAGAATGATCTCATCATCTCGCTGGTTATTTCATCGCCTGACGGGATTTGGAGACCGCATCATCCATGGCCTGCTGCGGTGATTTTTTGCCGAGGATGGCATTGCTCAGCTCGCTCCACACCGGCTCAACAATAGTGCCCCAGTTCAGCACATTCGGTGCAAACTGTACAGAGGAGAAGCTCTGCGATACCGTACTCTGGAACTCCATCGCCTTGAATTCTGCACTGTCCATAACGGTTTTGGAAGCGACCGCCTGACCGGATTCAGCCCAATCCAGCGAGTTGCCGGAGACATATTTCAGGAAATCACCGATGCCGGCCAGCGTATTGCTGTCTGTCACAGCCTTCGGAACCACAAAGCCATGGGAGCCTGCATAAATGGCTTGCTTCGCTGTGCCGATCTGCGGCATTACGGCTACGCCATAGTTGAGTCCGGCTTCATCGAACTGTGATTTCATCCAAGGTCCATTGAACTGAATCGCATTCTTGCCCTGCAGGAACAACGTGTTCTCGCCATCCTGCTGCACATTGGCCGGGGAGACGCCCTTGTCTACCATATCGCGCAGCCATTGCACCATTTCTACTGCTTCAGGAGAATTGTAGGCTACATCCGTCCCGTTCCAGAGTTCTCCGCCATTCTGCCAGACAAGCGACGGGAAGATGAACTGCTGCGGCCAAAGGGTAGGTACTACATATCCGTAGACCCCTTTGCCTTTATCCGTCAGCTTCTGTACAGCAGCGTCGAATTCAGCACGGTTGGTTGGCGGTGCTGTGACCCCTGCCTTCTCGAACAGATCCTTGTTGTAGTACATGACCACCGGATGAATGTCGAGCGGAATCGTGTACAGCTTACTGTCGATGGTCGCGTATTTAACCGGCGCTTCGGCAAAATCACCCGGATTAATGCCGGCTGCCGCCGCAAGCTCATCCACCGGCTGCAGCTGATCCTTGCTCTGATAGGTCGGCACCTGATCCACATGCATAATCATCAGGTCCGGCCGTTCCTTACCGGTGCTGAGCGCAACATCCAGTTGCTTGTAATACTCACCATTGGGCTGGATTACGAAGTTCACTTTGTATTTATCCTGGGAGCTGTTGTATTTATCTACGATTTTCTTCATGAACGGGCCATCCGAGCCGGAGAAGGGTGACCAGAATAGCAGCTCTGTCTTCTTGCCGCTGCCGCTGTCACTTGCCTGCGTCTCCTTGCCGCTGTTACCGGCATTAACACCATTGTTCTTAGCGTTGTTTCCGCCGCAAGCGGTTACAACCAATGCCAGCATCATAACCATCAGTAATAGTGATGTTACTTTTTGCATGGATCGCTTCATTTGTGTACTCCCCTTTTATCGGTGATTCAAAGCTGGTCGCTCTTTGATGTCTTCATGTTACCGCTTCGGGGGAGATCACAAAATGTCCTTAGACTAGGATCAATGGACATATTTACAGATTACAAGGCAGGTTCAATCCTCTTGAACAGAAAACGGGAGCCGGCCAGATATTCTCTAAGATAGGCCAGTGCATACGGCTGTTCCTCCCGCAAACCGGGAATTTCAGCCGGATGTACGATGTGATGGCTGTAGTTCCCGATCATGATCATGACGAAGAAGCATTCCAGCTTCCGTTCATAATCCGATTCCATTTCCAGTGTGCGCACACTGCGATAACCTTCAATAAGTCTGCTGCGCTGCTCCGTGGACAGCTCCAGCAGAGCAGCAGCCAGATCATACAGGTAGAAACCGTAGCCGCAGCGGCCGAAATCAATCGCCCGCGGCTTGCCCTCAGCGAACACCACATTGCCGCTGTGCAGATCACCGTGGATCAAGCCGTAATTGCCGGCCTGCGGCTGCATGGCTTCGAGTTCATTCAGGATTTTGTCCGCAGCAGCCTGATAGAGCTTCCATTGTTCTTCAGATACCATAGCCGCGTGATGCTTCTCCAGCTTGGTCCACTCCGCCCTGAAGCTGTCAGCCCCCCAGGCCGGACGGGTGAAGTCCGCAGAAGGAACAAACTGTACGCCCGCTTCATGCATCCCGGCCAGCATGGCTCCCGTGGCGAAGACCTGTTCATCCGGCAGATTTCCCTCCGCATGCTCCCCCTCCACCCAGCGCATCATGGTTACATAGTGAAGCTGTTCCTCTCCGCCAGTCTCCAGGATATAGCTGCCGCTGGAGCTTACCCTGCCTTCCGGCACTACCAGACCCGCTGTCTGACTCAGATGTCTGAGCCATTCCAGCTCCGACAGAATTTCTGCCCGGCTGCTCCGTTCGCCATGAATCCGCAGCAGCAGCTTCCCCGCCGTTTCCGTCTCAATCTTGAAGGTGACACTATCGGATTGCCCGATATAATCAATCTTAGTCCAATCTAATTCATATTCCTTGAGCGCACACAGCACAATATTTCTTGCTGCTGCTAATGTAGATTGTGATGAATCACCTTCCATTCTGCTGCTTAAACCTTCTATCCCCATCTTTTCCTGCCTCCCTTAATATAGCTGCCTACATATATTATAGGTTCGGCCCTGTCAACGGGCATAGATAATAAACAGGTGTAACCTAACTTTTGCACACAAGTGGAAAAGGCGGTCCCAAAAGTCATGAGATGACTAATTGGGACCGCCCCTTCCAATTCATATCCGCTTGCTTCCATATACAATCTTCTTAATGCTGTCGGCCGACAGGCAGAATTGCCCGGCCAGCTCGGTTACGCTTAGTCCGCTGGCATAGTGCTCACGGATGGACTGGTTGCGGGCGGCCAGATAGGTTCTGCCGCCAGAATTCTCCCCCCACCGCTTGCGCTGGCCCGCGGGCTTCGGGATATAGAGCATCCCGCCCTGCATATATTTCTGTACTTCCTGCAGCAGCCGCTGCGGCAGTACAAGATCCGCATTTACATATTTCATATAGCTCCGCTCCTCTTAAGTATTGAACTTATAAAGGCAGCAAAGTCTATAGAACAGACGCTTATCCGGCAAATCGTTGCAGCGGAGACTTCTTATCAGCTCTACACAACAACCACTGCCGTGCTGTCCATAGACTTTGCGTAGAGCTGAGCATTAATCTTCTCATGAAGTGTCCTCCTTCCATATTTGACCTGGCTTATATTGACTATAGTATACTTGAACCTCCCGTTTCCCGCAAAACTCCTACGGACGGTGGATATAAGACGCACTTAAGTTTTAAACTTGAAGCTTCGTCGTCACTGCGGTGAACATTTGGACTTACGGCAGCTTCTTTTGCTTTTTGTTTATTTCTTTAGTGCTTCTTATATAGAAAAAAAGGACCCCGCCAGCGTCCGGCGGGGTCAAAGATTATATTAAAGGGGGGTATGTGGCTACTATACCCCCCCAAGCTTAAAATCAGATGAAGCCCAGGTAAAGATCTCCTGAAACCGGCTCAGATTTTGAACTTCTCTACCAATAGCTGCATCTCTTTGGCGCTCTGCGTATTCTCATCGGCCATGGTGGCCTCATGGAAGGTCTTCTCCACAATCTCCGCCGTCTTCTCGGCGATATCCTGCACCCCGATTGCCCCTTCATTCACGGTAGCCGCGACTTCATTAACAGCGATAGCAATGCTGGAGACGGTCTCGTTCAGGTGATCGGCTGACTCCTCGAACTGGCTCATCAGCTCATTAATCGTAGATGCATCACTGTTATACTGCTGGCTGACCTCGGTCAGACGCTCATAATCGCCCAGCACATTCTTATCAATGAACGTCAGCACGGCTTCGGAATGCCGGGTCATCTGCTCTACGGAGGAATATACATTCTTGACTACATCCTGAATCCCGGCCGCCGTCTCGGAGGACTTCTCAGCCAGCTTGCGGATTTCACCGGCCACCACTGCGAATCCCCGTCCAGCCTCGCCTGCCCGCGCCGCTTCAATCGCTGCATTGAGGGCCAGCAGATTGGTCTGGCTGGTAATGGAGAGAATCGTATCGGCCAGCAGATTAATCTCGTGGATTGCTCCCGATTGCTCGATCGCCTTCTGCATCTCCCCGCGGACCGAGTCATAGATCTGTTTCGCGTTCTCGGTGGATGTCACCGCATCATGCTGAAGGGCCAAGGCCCGCTCCGTAATCTGGCTGGATACGCCGGAGCCTTCTTTTACCTTGCTGGAGATCATGCTGACAAAGTTCTCAACCTCGTGAATGGCCGCCGTCATCTCCTCGGTAGATGCCGCTGTCTCCTCCATGCCTGCCGACAACTGCTCGGTAGTAGCTGAGTTATCATGCGCATTCTCTCTGACTTCGTTCGACAGCTTCTCCAGGGTCTCCGCATTGTCCAGCACCTTGGAGGAGATCCCGATCAGGCTTCCGGCCATCTCCCGCAGGACCGCACGGGTATGGAACATGGCCTTGGCAATGGTTCCGGTCTCATCTTTGTTTTTGGTCAAATATTCATATTGGTTGTCATACTTCAGATCCAGCTCCGCAGTACGGTTCACCAGCTCTGTGAGCTTGATGATCGGTGAAGAGATCCGGGTGGCCACCGCTGTTCCTATCAGCAGGGTCAGCAGCAGGCTTCCCAAGCCGAGCAGCATAATGAAGTTCGTCATTTCATTCACCGGCTGCAGCACCTCGTCCACATCCCCGGTCAATACCAATGTCCAATTCGTCTCTGGAAGCACGGTGTAGGCGGCTTGTTTCTTGGCCCCGTTGAAGGTGTACTGCACATCCCCATCCGGCACCTTTTCCCCCGCCTTCACCCGCTCGACAACTGCCTTAATGGATTCGTTCTCGACAGCTGTACCGATCTTCTCCCCGTCAGGATGGAACAATGTATTTCCGGTTTCGTCTACCAGATAGGCATAAGAGGAAGGGGCATTGGTCACCTTGGCATCAGCCAGATAGGTGATCAGGCTGTTCGCATTGACCGCCGCACCAACGAATCCGATCATCTGGTCCCCGTTTTTCACAGGATGGACAAAGGCCAGTACGTAAGCCCCGGTTGACTTGGATTTCAATGTCTCACTGATTACAGGCGCACCTGTCTTCAACACATTTTTCGTATAATTTCTATCGCTGAAGTTCGCACCGATCAGCTTGGTATCACTGTCCGCTACTGCCGTTCCCTTCAGATCGACTACAAACAAATGCTCAAGGTTGCCTGCGTCCTTCACCAAGCCCTGAAGCTTCACATTCACTTCATTCCGCAGAGTGTCTCCGCCGGGTAATCCGCCCTTGCCCTCCTGAAGCAAAAGCTGCACAATCTCGCTCTCACCCGCAACCAGCTGTATACTGCGCTTCTCTTTATCAATCATGGCCCCAATGGTCTGCGCTTTGTTGGTATTGACCTGTGCCATGGAAGATTCGGTCAAATTCATGATGGTACCGGTGGATTTGGTATACGTAAAAATCCCCATTAATGCTGTAGAAATAAGTGTAACGACAATCATCATAACCGATAACTTCATACGAATCTTCATTATTCTCAACTTCCTTCCGCCCTGTTCTCAACCAGTAGCTACGAAACTTAGAACTATACCTTATATTACAATTATTATCGGATTCCCCCCGAAATTAATGAATGTCTCATGTAGAATATCCAGAAATAATATCGAATTTTGTCGAATAACAGATTAATTTGTACACTAAAACCCGCCCTTCCCTTGAGCCGCAGACAACGGCATGAACAGGGACAAGCGGGTTCGCATAACGGGTTCTATTCTAGAGCGTGCCCCTGCTGCCCTGCCGGGGCTGAAGCAACCAGCGGATCTGCTGACTGGCTGCTCTCTTGCAGGCGTCTGGCTCTGCTGCGGATGAACATGCCGGAGCAGGCGGCCAGAATCTGCTGGAACAGCATGCCGGTGATGACGGGCAGACCAACAGAGGGCGGGAAATACTGAACGGCCAGTACCGCACCTGCACTGAGATTGCGCATCCCGGAGTTGAACTGTACGGCCACAGCGCTCGCATGATCGTAGTGCAGGCGGCGCGAGACTACAGCACCAATGACATAGCCGAGCGCGACCGTAACGAAGGTAACCGCGATAATCAGGGCAAGCTTGCCGTCGGGATGCTTCAGATACCGGGCAATGCTGGCACCGTTGATCGACACCACGATGAACAATCCTACCTTGACCAGAGGGGCAAGCGGCGGGCCGCAGGCCGCGCTGATCTTGCCCTTGCTGACCTGATTCAGCAGCATCCCCGCCACCGAAGGCAGCACAACCATCCAGAGCAGGCCCCGCATCATCTCACCGATCTCAATCTGTACGCTGGCCCCCATCAGAACGTACAGGGTACCCGGCACGATCAGCGGAGAGAGCAGCGTATCAATCAGAATAAGCGCGAGTGTAAGGGCGATATTCCCGCCATGCATGGACACCCAGACTACGCTGACCACACCGGTTGGAATCGCAAAAAGCAGCACATACCCTGTAACCGTATAAGGATCGCCCGGGAAAAACAGCATAGCCGCCAGCCAGCCGATCAGCGGCATCACGATATGCAGAATGATCAACAGAACCAGCAGCTTCTGTGGCTTGACCAGTACAGCGAGCAGATCCCGGAAATTAGACTTCAGGCTGCCAATCAGCGTCATAGCGGCAAAAATCCATGGCACCAGCCAGGTTAGCGGGAGCAGCGACGCCTCATTAAGCACACCGACCACAATCGCTGTAGGGGTGAGCAGCGGCATAATCCGCTCAAGCACAACATTGGATGACACTAATCCGCGTCTTACTGCACTGAACATGTCAGGGTTCCTCCTCTCCGGTGAGCCGTCAAGAGCCGGAGCCCGTACGGTCCATTAGATTATGCCCGGCCACCGCCGTAATTCAGGCAGCCGGGCTACACGCCTTGCGGGAACAAGGCATCCAGCGCAGGGCAAGGCCGTTTTTCCAGATACTTTTCAAGCGGTGCAGGCATGTTGCTATATATATCCTTCAACGAGGTACCGCCATAAATATTGCCGATAATAACCGGATGGCACAGCTCGGAGATCAGAATATCACCGTTGCCATGCAGATGCAGCTGCTTCATGCCTTCGATGCAATGCGGGAAGTAGACGCCCGGCTGCTCCTCGAAGCCCATAGGTTCCATGAAACGGTCCATACAGGTGAAGTAGAGTGTGGTATCCTCCGGCTTGCGGGCAATCAGCTCATTGACGGCATTCTTCAGCTGCTCACGGGCCGCAATCGCCTTCCAGCCGGTATGCCCCATAATGATACTGTTCTGGATTTCATGCGTTCTTACGCCCATGGAGTAGACATGCTGACTGATCTCCTGCATATGATCCTGCGTCTCATTGAACAGCAGCGTCTCCAGCACCACATTCACCGGCGTTGTGGCGAACATCGTGATGTTCTCTCTGATCTTGTGATAGACACTCGGATGAATATTATAATACCGCGAGAAGCCTTCGGCGGTGGTGAAATTGAAGGAAATATGGATTGTTGTCAGGCCTGCGTCTACCAGTTGACCAATGCGCTCTTCGTTCAGCAGACTGCCGTTCGAGTTCAACTGGGTCTGAATCCCGCGGGAGGTGCAGTATGCCACGATATCCACGCAATCCTGAAATTTCAATGTAACCTCTCCGCCCGAAAGGCGCACGCGCTTCAGATTGGGCAGGTCCTCCAGAATGCGGATGACTTCCTTACCGTCAAGGGTCTGACCATCATTTCTATTATAAGCGCAGCAATAATCACAGCGGAAATTACAGTTCGAGGTCACACCGACTTCCAGCCCTTCCAGCTCATAGGTCATCGGCTTATCCAGTTCCAGTGCTTTATATTTCGTACTCATCCTCTATAGTCCTCCCTATTTGTTGAAACGTCAATTGTAAGGTCAACCTATAGAATTATACAGGTTTGCTCTCAGGGGTAATGTGACATTTGATATCGCCAGCCTGAATAGCCAGGATGCTGCGTAACAGGCAGACGCCTAAGAGGGACTATGAGGTCATATATTTGACAAAAAGACTGCCGCATGGCCGCAATCACCATACAGCAGTCTTAACTCAGCTTGTAAAATGAAATGAATCTATCCTTGCCTAAAGACTTGCAGCGGATTCTATAATTCCACCGCTTCTCCCATCCGGCTCATCACCGGCTGGCCGATGAGGCCCAGACGCCAGATGGCGATTCCCTTAAGCCCGTAACGTTTGGCTAAATCTATCTTGGCATTGACAGAGGATTCGTTCTCGCTGTATACCGAAATTCCGAGAATCAGCTTGTCCTTGCCGACTTGCTTCAGCGCCAGCCGGATACTCTCATCGACCTTATTCATCGGCTCCGGTCCCGTCTCCCCTTCGTAAGCGTAAGCCATGATGACCAGATCATCTGCCAGGGAGCCCAGCGTCTTGTAATCATAACCTTTGTAGGAGCTGTTCAGCGGATGCAGAATGACGGTCAGCTTCAGGCTGGCGGCGCGTGCAGCCACGGAGAGATTCTTGACGAATGTATTGTACTGGCTCTGCACAAGCGCTTTGTCTCCGGTCAAGCCCAGCCCTTCCAGGTCCAGTCCAATGCCCTTGAATCCCTTCTGCGAGGCCAAATCTACAATACTTGCAATCGTCTGCTTCTGCAGCTGCGGGTCCTCCAGATTCTTGCTCAGCTCTAGAGACGAATCACTGGAATAGACCATCAGATAAGGAGCGGTCCCTCCCGCTGCGGCATTCTGTACAATGGATTCCGGTGTAACCTCACCGGCAGCCTCCGGCCACCAGAAGTCTTTGCCGGTGGTGGTGAATTGGCCGGTGGCGTCAATCCGGGCCCAGCCAAAGGCAACCGCATCAAAGCTTGGAATCAGCGATACTTCGCTGTAGGCCTTCTGCGCATAGAAGCCCAGGGTATACATGTCCTTCTTCGGAGAGGTAATGGAGACGGTCTTGGTAGCCTGATTCCAGGAAGCGGCCGCCCCGAACTGCTGGCTGAAGAATTTGAGCGGAATCATCGTGGTACCGCGGATATCCTGCGGGGCTACCTCCAGCTTCACCACCGCCCCGTTCACGACGGCATTCTTGCTGCCGAGGGTCAGGACAACCTTTATCGGAGCTGCTCCAGCAGCGGGAGGTTGCGTCGCGGTGATTATGCGGGCAGCCTGATTCCACTGCACTTGAATGCCAAGTGCTTCTGAGATAGCGCGGAAGGGCACCATGGTCGTGCCGTTCATCATAACGGGCTCTACCGGGAACGGCAGCGGATATCCGTCCAGCATGATATTAATCCCGGCAGGTGCAGCTTGGGCAGCACTTGCCGGAAGCGCAGAGTAGCCGCCCAGTGAGATCGCTGCGCATAATACTATTTTGGCCAAATGCTTCATTCATTAGGTCCCCATTCTCTAATAGATAGATTATGAATCTCTTATACCTTACATCCCCTACTATTCTATCAAACTAGATAATTATAGCAATTAAGAGATTGTAACCTATTGGGAGATTCCTCTGTCCGGGGTTCGCCTGCACCTACATGAACATGTTCAAAAAGACACCTACCGCCCGTTCTGCATCCACCTCCACCGCCACCTCGATGAACTGTCCTTCCTTGGGCTGCGCCCGCAAATCAGCAACCACCATCCCGGAGGTGAATGCGCCCTGATGCTCTACACGAACCTTCATCTTGCGGCAGGTCACTAAGTCAGGCTGAAGGGCAGCCATCAGAGCCAGCGGATCATGCAGCGGAGCGCTGTTGATCAGATAGTTAGCCTCGCGGTAAAAATTGAAATAATATTGCAGCGACTCTTCCATAAAGTCTATCACTGCCTTGTTCTCTTCCCGCCCATGGCGCTTCAGCAGCTCCAGATGCTCCGAAGTAATCCGTGTCTGCAGCGTAACATCCAGCCCTATCATCATGACAGGCAGTCCCGAGGTGAATACACGGTCGGCTGCTTCCGGATCGCCCCACAGATTGGCTTCGGCAACCGGCGTAACATTGCCCGGCTTAAAGACCGTGCCGCCCATCACCACAACCTTCTTCAGCTTGGTGGTCAGCTGCGGGTCCAGATCCAGAGCCAGCGACAGGTTGGTCAGCCGTCCGAGCGTCACCAGCACCAGCTCTCCCGGATTCTCGTCCGCCATCCGCACAATGAATTCTGCCGCCGTCTCCTGCACCGGCACCTGCCGGGCGGGAGGCAGCTCTACGCCGCCAATGCCATTCTCCCCGTGAACATGTGTGGAGAAGCCTGTAAGCTCGCGCACCAGCGCCCGGGAAGCCCCAAGCGCTACCGGGATCTCATATCCCGGATCGGCGAGGGCGAGCAGCCGCAGCGTGTTATCCGCCGCCTGCTGCACATCAATGTTGCCAAACACCGTTGTAATTCCCTCCACCACTACCTCCGGTGACCGAAGCGCGTACAGAATCGCCAGTGCATCATCTATTCCTGTATCACAATCAATAATCATTCGGGTTCTGCTGCTCATCTCTATCTCTCCCACTCTCTATTTATACTTACTCTTATACATACTCTACCAGCTACTTACTCTATCAGCCGTACTGCCCATCTTATCACGGGTCTGGGGTCTGCTCAATAAGAGAGTATGGTAGATAAGACGCACTTAAGAGTTGAACTTGAAGCTTGGCGTCACTGCGGTGAACATTTGGACTTCCGGCCGCTGTTGTCCCCAGATTTCTTGATTTAAACCACTGTTCGCGGTGGAAATCCGGGGACTAAGGCGGTCGCTACCGCTCCTACAGTTCCAAATTTCCCCTTCGCTTCTCTTGCTTTTTGTTATTTTCTTTAGTGCTTCTTATATAGATGAATATATTAGAAGAGAGGAGCGAGTTGGGGGAGGGAGTTAGAGCAGATTGTTGCAGTTTAGGCAGGATTCCGGCTAGACTGATGCCCCGCAGCATGGATTGTTGCAGTAATTGCAGGAGGTTCCCCTGGCAAAAAACAAAAAAACGCCGCTCCCTCCGAACAGAATGTTCAAGAGGAAAACGGCGGTAACTATTAGCGGTACCATTATATGCGCGGCAATATCTATTTCACATAAGCAGCAGCCGCCCGGACGAACCGCTCCAGCGCCTCGGCCAGAAGAGAACGCGGGCAAGCGAGATTAATCCGCAGATGGCCTTGCCCTTCCGTTCCGAACACAGACCCTTCATTAAAAGCCACCTTCGCCTCACGGTACATCAGCTGCTTCAGCCCGTCCGAATCGAGTCCAAGCGAACGGCAGTCGATCCATAGCAGATAGGTCGCTTCAGGCTTCATCGGCTGCACCTGCGGAAGATGCTCTGCGAGGTAGCGGACGGCATACTCTGCATTGCCGCTGATATGCTGCACCAGCTCATCCAGCCATTCTTCGCCTTCATTATAAGCGGCCTCTACAGCCTCCGGCGAGAAGAACGGGGACATATGCAGGCTAAGCGTCTTCAGCTTGTAGTCGAATTTGCGCTTCAGCTCCGCATTGGAGGTTACGATATACGAGGTCTGCAGACCCGGCAGATTGAAGGTCTTGGTTGCTGCCAGTGTGGTCAGTGTAATATCGGACAGCTCCGGTGACAGGGAAGCAAACGGGATATGCTTGTGTCCCGGCATAATCATATCGCAATGAATCTCATCTGAGATCACCGTTACCCCGTACCGCAGGCACAGCTCTCCCAGACGCAGCAATTCTTCCCGTTCCCATACTCTGCCGCCCGGATTATGCGGATTGCACAGCAGCAGCAGCTTCGCACCGCCGGCCATCAGCTCTTCAAGCTGGACATAATCCATCACATACCGGCCTGCTTCGAGCTTCAACGGGTTGACTGCGACCTTACGGTCATTCATGCGGATGACATCATAGAACGGATAGTATACCGGCGACTGCAGAATCACCTGATCGCCCGGCTGACTGAACAGCTCCACGGACAGGCTGAGCGAGGTTACAATCCCCGGGGAATCCGAGATCCATTCCGGCTGAATCTCCCAGTCATGGCGTCTGCGGTACCAGCCCACAATCGCTTCTTTGTAGGAGTCACCCGTCACGCTATAGCCGTATACCCCTTGCTGCACACGGCGCAGAATCGCTTCCTTCACGGCAGGAGGGCTCTCGAAGTCCATATCTGCCACCCAAAGCGGAAGAATCTCCTTGTCTCCGAACAGCTGCTCGGACTGGTCCCATTTGTAGGAACGGGTATTGCGGCGGTCAATAATACGGTTAAAATCGTACTTCAACTAAAATCACCCCATCCTTTCTGCTTGTCCGTTTATTGTAACATGGGCGGAGATTTCCGGCACCCTGGTTCCATGCTGGCGGAGATAGAGCCTTCTACAGCGTCCGCTTCAGCCTCCCTTGCGCAGCCGTTCCAGCGACTGGCCCAGCCGGACCTCCTCGAGCGGCTTCAATACATAATCCGCAATATTCTGGTCGAAGGCCCACAGGGCATGCTGCTTGGTCTCTGTGACAACCACGATCTGAATATCCGGCAGCCTCCTTTTCACAAGCTCAGCTACAACGACTCCTTGCTGGCCGGGCAGCTGAAGATCCAGAAACAGCACATCGGGCTGCAGCAGGACAATTTGGTCCACGACATTCTGGGGATAGGCTGACATGCCAATCACAGTCACCTTGCCGGTGTGCTGCAGCATGGATGAGAGCTTATAGAGATCCGTCTGGTTCACGTCCAGCAAATATGCCTTAATCATTAGGGTTCCTCCTCCTTCCATAGCGGGACTTGCCGAATACATCCGTAGACTTCACTCTAAAAAAAGTGCTGTCCCTGCGTTTCCCAAGAAACGTCAGAGGACAGCCACAGTCAATATTATGTTGCAGCCTTAAGGTTCAGCTGCTTCTGGTCTTTCTTAGACTCAGAAGGATGCGGGCAGCAAGCTGCGCAGATCCTCCATATTCACAACCAAATGAATGTTGTTCATGGTCCGCAGGGAGCCGGAGATGATACCGGCAAGCTCGCCATGTGAATCCAGCAGCGGCCCCCCCGACATTCCGCTGGCCACCTGGGCAGAAGCCAGTATCCGGCTTCTGCCGTTAATGTCCGCAGCCGGTGTATTGACGATGCCCTCTGTGATGATCGCCGTATTCTTAAGCGGATAGCCAAGGGCAAACACAGCTTCACCATGCTTCACTGCGCTCTTGCGCAGCGGAAGATATGCATAGGCATTGCCCTTTTGCTTCATTGCAGCAGGACCCGGCAGTTCAAGCACCGCCACATCCTTAAGCTCATCGAACTTGGTGACTTTAATCGGACTGATAAGACTTCCGTCCGCCATGACCCCTTCGATCCGCTGCGCGCCTTTGACCACATGATACGCCGTTGCCGCTGTTCCATCCGGGGACAGGATAATTCCTGTCCCGGTGGAGCTGGCTGTGCCGTCGCTTTTCAGCACACGCAGATAGAACATGGCCTGACTCGCAATTCCGTAGCTTTGTTCGGCGCTATACACATAGGGTGTATCGGCGCTGGTAGTGTCTGAGTAGAAAAGCACCGCCGAGATCAATAAGAAAATCAGGCTTACGGCAAGCAGCTTTGTTTTCATCCGCCAACCTCCTTCACCTATATATTACTGTTATTTCACAGCCGACATGATGTCTTTGTAAGCCCAGTGGGTAGCCGGAAGATCCTTGAACCGCACAGCCGTAACATTCAGCTTCTTCGTCCCGGCAATCCGGTTGATCAGCACTACCGCCTGCGCACGGGTAATCGGTGTTCCCGGCTTGAAGGTTCCGTCAGGGAAGCCTTGCACATAACCTGCCTGGGACAAGGCATTGACATATTTCTCCGCCCAGTGTCCGCGCATATCCTTCTGCTTCGCAGCTCCGGCCTGAGTAACATCGAGCTTCAGCACCGTAGTCATGATTTTGGAGAATTCAGCCCGGGTCAAGCCCTTGGTTCCGCCAAACCCGCCGTCCGGGTAACCTTCAATAATCCCCGCCGCAGCGAAGAATCCGCTTAGGGACTCATTCTCGGCATTCACATCATTGAACAGGTTGCCCACATTCACTTCTTCCATATCAAGCAGCGGAGCCAGCGACTGGATCAGCTCATATCTGGTAATGGCCGCATTAGGCATGAACAGGCCATTCGGATAAGCTGCGATATACTTAATCTCTCCGCTATTCTGTTTCAGGCTGTACTTGGCATTCTCCACCACATACTCAATGGTAATCACAGTATCGTCTTTATCTGTGATCGCTTTGATCGTCATACTCTTGGTGATCAGCAGCTCACCGGTGTATTTGGTACTCTTGGTAGTCGGAATGCTTCCGTCTGTTGTGTAGTAGATCGTCTGGCCTTCTGGAGCGGTAAGCTTCAGCTTGCTGTTCCTCACGATCTTGACCGGAGCTTCACTGTCACCATGCACCGTCGATCCGCCTGCAATAGCAGTAATCGCCGGGGTTACAGGCTCAGGTGTTGGACTCGGAGCCGGAGCAACAGGTCCAGGGCCCCCGGGGCTGCCAGGACCAGGGCCAGAGCCAGGGCCGGGATTAGGTACTATAAGCGTCCAGGTCCAGGTTGCAGCCGGACTGTATTCTTTGCCTGGAACAATAGTAATTGCTTTAACCGTCGTAGTGCTCTTTAGATCAATAGCTTCGCTGTACAGATTCGATGCTTCGGTAGGATTCGTACCGTCCAGCGTATAGTAGATACTTCCTCCCTGCTCGCCTGTTGCCAGTTCCACCTTCACTTCACTGATGAAATTCTTATCCGCTGGCGTTGCCGTTGGTGCAGTTGCCGAGCTAGGGTACTGGAGTGCAGCCGTATTGATGGCAATACTTCTGCTCTGTCCGCCTGCTGTTGCCTTCAGTACTGCGCTGCCGCCTGATTTCAGACTGCCCGCAGCACCGTTCACTTCAGCCTTGGAGTGATCAGCACTCCAGGAGAGTGCTCCGCCGCTGCTCAAGTTGAATGCCGAACCCACGCGGTTAATCAGGTCCTGCGGGTTCAGAATTACAGCCGCTGAAGCCAGGGTTCCTTCCTCTGTTCCGTCAAAGGCCAGAAGTACCGGATAGAAGCTACTCTGCGCCTTCCAGATTCCAGATTCCAGACCTGCCGGGAGATTCGCACCGGTCAGCTCGGTGCCCGTAAGCCCCATGGCACTGCTGCTGTTGCCGGCTACCGCCTGTCCATCCAAATTGTAGAAGGCAATATTATTCTTCAGCATTTGTCTGTTGAACAAGGACCCGCTGATGGTTGCCTGGTCCGATTTCTGTCCGGCAATCCCTCCGAAGAAGGCCTGCAGCGGCAGAATCTTGCCTTTCACTCCAGCCTTCACTTCTCCCGTATTCAGGGAAGAAGTAATGGTTCCGCTCTCCGCCAGACCGGCGATGCCGCCAGCCCATGCGGTAGACATGCCTTCTGCGGTAACTGCTCCGGCAGAATAGCTGTTCTTGATCGCTCCCGCGTTCAGACCGCTGATCCCGCCAGCGATAGCCTGGGCCGAAGCCACATGGACATCGCCATAGACCATCGACTCGGTGATTGTACCTTCCGCACTGTTCTCACCGGCGATGCCGCCAACCGCCAGTGTGGCCGAAGCATCAATATTTCCTTTGGACACGGCCTGGTGAATCACTCCGGCATTACGGCCGGCGATTCCGCCTTTACGGCCCTGTCCCGAGAGAGTAACGCCTTCATTCACAGACTTCTCAATGAGGCCTTGATTCAAGCCTGCTACTCCGCCTGCGGCAGCACTGCCAGTTACGGAACCGCTGGCCTTCACATTCTGGATGACTGCGCCTGTGTGGTTGATTCCGGCAGCAACACCGGAATTCACTGCGCCGGAAATATCCGCTCCCGTAAAGTTAACATTCAGAAGCTGACCGTAGTTTTCTCTAATGAATCCGGCAGTCTGCTGCTCTGAGGATCTCAGTGTAAGTCCGCTGAGCGTATGACCTTGACCGTCCAATACTCCCTTAAAGCTGTCGAACGCAGTCCAAGGGCTTCCGGCCAGATGGATATCCGCCCCGAGCAGAATGGTTGCCAGCTCCGGCTTATCTTCAGCGGTTCTGTTGAACAGCTTGTAATAATTCAGCCCGGTCTCGTTATAGAACAGGACTGCCCCCGCCAGCTGCAGCGGAGTCTGCACCGTAATGGTTGCGTCCGTCAGATCGTGCAGGAAGGAGGTATCCACATCCAGATTCCATCGTCCGGAACTCAGCGGATTCACCGCTGCTGTACTCACGGCAGCCGCGGCTGCACCTGCATTATGACCTGCGGCAGGCAGCGTGCCTGTGTACGACGAACCAACAATTTTGCCATCCCGGAAGTTGTAGCCGACCAGCGCGCCTGTTAGGACGTTTTTGCCTGCTACATTCACTGAAATCTCTGGAACATTGGCATATACGCCTGTCAGCGTCCCGTCATTATAACCGGCAAAACCGCCGTTGTAAGAGCGGGTCGAAGACTTCACGCCTACAGTGGAAATCTTGCTCTGCAATGCGTAAGAATTGCTGATGCTGCCGCTCCGCTCCACCGCTGCTGCGAATCCGCCGCTGCGTGTGTCGAAGCCGGTATTGCCGAGTTCACCGGAAGCATAAGAATCCGTGATCGAATAATGATCTACTGAACCCGCGAAGCCCCCGACATAAGAGCCTAATCTGCCGCTGACATTCAGCTTGCCTGTTGCATAGGATGTCTGAATCTGTCCGGCAACCGTACCGTTCTCACCCAAGAGTCCGGCGAAGCCGCCTGCATAAATCGTATTATCCTGATTGGTATCTGTAATCAATACCTGAATATCCGTATGGCTATGCGTAATTTTGACTGCATCCCCCATACCGATAACTCCGCCTGCACGAGTCGCAGGTACAGATTGACCTAGTGTTACCGCCGATCCAACAGTAATTTCCTCCCCGGAGCCGGCGATGACTTTACTGTAATGAATCTCGCCGCCAGCTCCCCGGCCAACGAGTCCGCCGACATTATTCACTCTGTTGTTATCCGCGTGCAGGCCGCTTCTGACAATGGTATCTACAATGATCCCGCTGCTGTATCCGGCAACTCCGCCTGCATTCACTGTGTTACCACCCGTTACCTTCACATCGGAAGCAACCTCTGAGCTATAGATGGAGGCATTGGTATTCTTACCGGTCAAACCGCCTGTGTAGAGGTCAGCGCTATGGTCTGCTCCAGTAACCGTTATGGTGCCGTTCTGAACGTTGGCAATGTAAATGCCCTTGTACAGCGGGTAAGCTTTGCCAAAATCAAAGCCCTGATGGATATCCTCCGCTGAGATTGATCCGGCAATCCCTCCGACCGCAACCTCTCCGCTCTTCGCCGCCGCCTGAAGATCAGGTGATGACTCCGCATGGTAGAGGATAGAATTATCGCTCACTCCCAGAATACCTCCGGCAGTGATCACTTCACCTGCGGCCTGCAAGGATGCCTTGAACCGGACATCATTGATCGCCGTATGGGTAGCCGATCCGGCAATCCCGCCGAGGACAGCCTTCAGACTGTCGCTAGTCGTAGCCAGCTTCACGCCTTCAACGGCTGCATGCTCCATATCGAAGCTGCTGCCGTTATCTGCCGAGCGGGCCAGCATTCCGCCGAGTCTGCCTTTTTTCATGCCTACAACACCACCGGCAGTACCGCCCGACGTCAGTTGTACGCCGCTTCCGGAGCCTGTCACTGTAACCTTACGGATGCTGTTCCCCGCGTCCGATTGGCCGATCATACCGCCAAGGATGGAGTCCAGTCCCCGTGCTTCCAGGGTTCCGTCTGCGAAGGTCACTGTCAGATCGGCTGCTTCTCCAGACTCGTAATGCCCGATGAGTCCGCCAACCGTAGATTCAATTCCCGTAGAGGAAATCCGGTACCGCGAATTCACCTCAAGGGCAAGACCCGTTACCTCGCCATTCTGAACCCCGATAATTCCTCCGATAATTGCATGGTCGGCTGCGCTGCCGATACTGCCGTCCTTATCGTGAATGACATAAGTTTCTGCTGTAATGTCCGCTGTATTATCGCCGATAATTCCTCCGGCAATGCCGCCTTCAGCTATCGTCTCTATCCGGCTTCCGCCGTCCAGCGTGAGCTGCAGGCCTGTAATACTGCCTGAGTTCTGGCCAATAATACCGCCGACAATTCCGCCGCTGACCTTCACGCCGCCCAGCAGCTTAAGCTCCACATTGTTAACTGTCCCCAGGTTCGTCCCGGCCAGTACGCCGGTGTAGCCGTTACCGGCAACCGACAGAGGTTCAAGATTGATGTTCTGCACTACAGCCTTGGCTCCGATCACGCCGAACAATCCGGAATGAGTATACACAGGCTGAAGCGTTAAGCCGTCGATCAGGTGACTGTTCCCTTCGAATGTTCCTTCAAAAGGCTTGGCTTCCTTATCGCCGATAGGTACCCATTGCTTGGACTGGATATGGATCGGATTCATAACCGTCACCGTTCTGTCCGCAAAGTCGAAGGCGTCCACACCGGCAATCGTGCCGTTGACAATACCCGCCAGACCGGCAAACTCAGCCTCCGAGGTGATCTGGAAGCCGATGGCATCCTTATCCTTCATGTACCAGTTGATATTGGCGTTCACGTTATTGCCGTTATCTCCGCCGGTATTGGCAATACGGTTGACTTCAGGATACCGGTATACTGCGCTCAGTGAGCCGTATTTCCAGGCGCCTTCGAAGTCCCAGCCTGACAATCCCGGGAAGACGGTTCTGTCCTTCAGCGTCTCCGACAGGATCGTGGTCAGCCGGACATGCACGTTCAGCCACCGGTGATTGCCTTCCGCGAAATCAGGCAGATCGCTGTTGATATTCAGTGCTTCGTCTTTAATATAGTAGGATTTATAGAGCAGCTCTTTACTGGCATTATCATACCGTCCGGCGAAACCACCGGCATAAGCACTCTTATCCTTCGCTACAGTAACCTCTGCCGCTGAGTAAGCATTGCTCACCTTACCGTTTGTAATTCTGCCAATGAATCCGCCGGCATAAGAATTATTGTTCGCAGCGTTAACACTTTTCGCCACATAGGAGTTCTTGATCGTACCGCCGGAATGTTCTCCGACCAGACCGCCGACAATGGTATAGACGTTGTTCGCCGTAACCTTGGAGGAGGAATACGATTGTTCCACCGTACCGGCTGTATTTCTGCCGATCAGTCCGCCCAAGTAGACCGAAGCGCCTGCTGTTCCTTTGGCACTGCCGGTAACATCAATATCTACATAAGATCCAATAACCGCACCGGCATTCTCACCGGCGAGTCCCCCGGCATGAGTCCCTGTACCCTCAATGGTCAAGTTGGCATTAGAATACGTGTAATAGAGTATTCCTGATGTTGTATTGACACCGGCCAGACCGCCGATGACGGAAGAATCGCCTCTTGAGATTACCGTGATCTTATCGGTAATACTGTTATTGGCAATCAGACTGCGGTTCTCGCCAACCATTCCGCCCACAATGGCATTCGCGGAAACGGCTGAGACTGTACCCAGCGTCCGGGTATTCTGAATCGTGCTGACTGAGGTCACAGGATTCAATACCGGATCAACACTCTGGGCCGCATTAAGGCCCACAACTCCCCCGACATAAGAGGAGACCGCACCGGCATTAGCCTTCAGATTGAGAGCACTGATATAAGTGTTCGCAATAACTCCTGAAGTACTGCCGTGGTTGTATCCGGCAACCCCGCCTGCCGTAGCGCGTGGGGCGTTAAGTGTCAGACTAACCGCTGATCCTGCCAGACGCTCCAGCCTGGAGGCTTCATTGTAGCCTACAATACCGCCAATATAAGCATCTGTAGCCGCTGGTGCTACCAGAATCAGCATATTTTCCACATTCACAATTTTGCTGTCACTGATGATGCTGCTGTTCTCAAGCGCACCTGCGAGTCCGCCAACAGACGGTTTCGCCGCTTGCGCCTGGATGAGCATCAGAGCACCATCTTCCGCGTTCACTTCCGGAGCTGTAATATCCGTAGTTGCAGCAGCCCCTACGATTGCTCCCGCTTTGGATTCCACAGCACTCAAGGTAATCATCGGTTCATCCCCGGGAACATTCAGCACAGCCGATGTAATTCCTGCCCGCTCGGCAGAATCCGCTGCCCCTTCCGAATGTCCGGCGATCCCGGCGGCTTCCGCGCGTACACCCTTAGCTTCAATCGAGAGCTGGGTCACTGTAGCGTTAACCAGCTGTCCGGCATTGAGACCGGTATTCCCGCCAAGCTGATTATCCGCACCTGTTGCGGTGATAACTACATTCTCCGCATGATTGTACGGAGAAGCTGCTGCCGAATGGTTCTCGCCGAACATTCCGCCCGCTTTTACCGCAGCGCCTGTAGCCTTGATGTCGATACGGTTCGTATGTCCATTGAACTGGGCAGCCGAGTTATGTCCTGCGCCGCCGCCGAAGCTCACCTTATCGGCCTTCAGCTCTGTGCGAAGATCCTGCACTTCCACAGGCACAGCGGCAGACCCGATTACCGCATCAGCGTTCAGCTTACCTGCTGCGCCGCCGATGATATACCCGCTTCTTCCGGCTTCATTCAGGAAGCTGATGCGGGCAGCCTTGCCGCCGGTCAGAACCAGTGGCTTAGTATTCACGCCCACAAGTCCGCCGAACGTGATATTGTCCTGACTATCTGCCGGACCCGCTACCGCAGCCTTGAGAATCAAAGTGCTGTAGCCTGCCGAAGCAGCATCCCCGGCAGTAATGCCGTTCATGGTTCCCTGTGCGTTACCGGCAATCCCGCCGGCAATCCCGCCAGCAGAAGTGATCTGCAGCGTTGCATATTTAATAGAAGAATTATTCAGGGTGCCTTCCAAATAGCCGGCGATTCCGCCGATGGTTCCATCGGAAGTAATCTCCAGATGCTCTCCTTCCGTCTTACCTGTCACTGAAGATGTAATAGTTCCGCCGACTTCGTAACCCACAATCCCGCCGGTGTATACATCCGCAGTACCTTTAACATTCAGTGCACCTGTGGAGGAGGCCTGGGTGATGTTCCCGCCAGCATCATAACCGGCAATCCCGCCGGTATAGACACCTTTGCCGCCGTTAACCGAGATCAGTTCTTCATTCTTAAATACCCCTGCCGCAGCGTTGCTGGTTACCAGCCCGCCTGCGGCATATCCGACGAATCCGCCAGTAGCTACATTTTCTGATCCTGTTGCAGTTACCTTCTGTGTATTCACATAAGGATTCGTCCAGGTGAATGTACTGCCGGTATATCCGGCAATGCCGCCCGTATATACGTTCTTGCCGCCGTTATTGGTAACCGGCGCCGTATTCACAAACGTAATGGAAGCCGCTTCACTTGCTACCGTACCTGTTGCACCTACCAGCGCTCCGGCTGCTGAATTAACTGCCGCTGCTGCATTAACGGTAATTGCACCGTTATTGGTAGTCATATTGGAGAACACTACGGTGTTGTCCACTTTACCGACAATGCCGCCTGCTGCAACCTGATTCCCGCCAGCGATGGTGACAGAAGCCGTATTGATGATTGGAGTATCTTCATCATTTAGACGAAGCGAGCCTGCGGTGTGCCCTGCGATCCCGCCTGCGGTGAGTACGGAACTGTCTGTACCCTGGGCAAGAATAGCTCCATGATTGACCACTTTTTTGATGATAATGCCTCTGGAATCGCCGTAGCCCATAATTCCGCCGATGTCGGCTGAACCATGCGCTGTAACGGTTCCGTTGTTGATTGAGTTAGAGATCATGCCTTCGCCCATTCCGACAATTCCGCCGGTGAAGGAGTGATACGGAGAAGCATGAGTGCTGATATTGATATGGTTGGTAATATCAAAAACAATGCTGCTGCCGCTCATTTTACCTACTGCGGAGCCTGCATAGACATCATAAGTAACTCCGGTAACCGTGATCGAGCCTGTGTCAAAGTTCAGGCCGCCTACTGTACCGCCTTCCATATTACCTACCAAGCCCTGGTATGAAAGACTCTGCACTACATTCATCCCGGAGATTGTCTTCATCAACCCGCCTTCCGTGATCAATGTGCCCCGGAACGGATGCTCGGCGGTACCGATCGGCACCCACTGGTAAGCAGAGAGATTCAGATCGTCCGTAATCTCCAGAATTTTCCCGCTCAGTCCGTTTACGGTGCCTTCATTAACGAGCTTGGATACACCTGCCAGCTCTTCAGCATTCTTAATTTTGAAGGTATCATTAGTCGGCACATACCATCTGGTATCAGCCGCGCTGTCCCAGGTCTGCGGATCAGCCTTGGCCATGATGCCTCCGGCCACTGCCGCAACGACAATTACCGCCAGCGCTAATAGATAACCTATCCATGATTTTCGCTTCAAAGCCATGTTGACACCACCCGAATTATATTGTGATTTCCCAGCAGAGATGCCCGCCCGCCTGTAAGCGGTACGGGCACATTCTCTTATTGCTTGGCTGTAATGAACTGATCAAGTCTAATGGCAATAGCTGCTGCCTGTTCACGCGTAAGCGGATTGGACGGATTCACCTTGTTGCCTTCCCCAAGGATAATTCCGTTCTTGATGCTCAGAGCCACTGCTTGTCCCGCCCATGCCGGAACCTTGTCCTTGTCAGTGAAGCCGCTGAGGATCGAAGTGACTTCAGCCTCACTAAGTTCACTGCCCGGATTAACTTGATTCAGCAATCTTCCGAGCATCGTCATCGCTTCTACACGCGTAAGTGTATCCTTAGGCGCGTATTTGCCGCCTTCAAGTCCGGTAACAATACCCAGCCCGGCAGCAATGGAGACGCTGCGGTTATACCAGCTGCTGCCGCTGACATCAGTGAAGCCCGCCGAAGCTGCCTGCTTGTTCATCAGACCTGCGACCCGCAGCAGAATCGTTGGATACTCTGCTCTGGTTACTTTGCCTGCCGGATCGAACGTATCTGCCGACTTACCCAAGACGAACAGCTTGGCAGATGCTGCCGCGATGCCTGCCTTGCCCCAGCCTGAAGGCATATCCTTGAAGGTCTTCTGGTTGCGGATGAAGAAGAGACTTCCTTCTCCGGTCAGCTGCACATTCACTGCCGTGCCGCTGCTGTCCAGCTTCCATGGCACAGTCGTCCAGTTCCCGTCTTTGTCCTTAAGCACCATGGCCGTAATCTCCTTGGCGGCCAGCGGCGCAGGAATGGCAATCTTCGCTACAAGCGCTGGAGTCCAGCTGCCCAGCGGCAGGTTCGCCATAACGGTTACACCTCCTCCTGCCCCCATCAGCGTGAAGCCTTGCTGATCGGCAATAGCCTTCATGGCCTGCTGATCGGTATTGCTGTTACCGCCAATACCGACGGTCAGCCCGGCTGTAACACCGGCAAGATTCTCAGGAGCAATAATGAGCCGTCCCATCGGAACCTCAACCACAATCTTCTTCTTCGCTGCCAGTTGCTGCTGTACCACACTCTGATCCACCTGGATACGGAATGCTTTGGCATTCGGATCGGTGGAGCTTACCGTGAGGTCACTGCCAGCCACAGCTTCTTTATCCGTAATCCGGACGATAGCCGTAAGTCCATCCCACTCTGCTGTCACGGTCTGGCCGTTGACGGTAATCTGGGCTGCCTGCTCCGGTGCTTGTTCTTCAACAACTCCCGGTACGGCACCGCCGCCTCCACCGCCAGCACCGCCGCCTCCGCCTGAACCACTGCTGGTCCAGACCGATGCAGGAACACTGCCGGATGCCCTAACCAGCTTGTCAAGGGAGGTACGCTTGGCCAGCACAACGACAGACCCTGGATGAGCGGTCACGATACCATCGAGCGGAAGCAGACTCCATGAACTTACATTGTCATTCCTTTTCAGTTCCGCCGGATTGGACGAGAAGACCTTGTAAGCGATCTGCTGTCCGGTCATATCTCCGGCGGAAGTCACCGTAATCTTCGTGCGGTTGCTGTCTCCGCTGATTGGAGAGGAGACGGCTTGCACAGTACCCAATTCATTCGATTCAGGTACAGCTACTGTTGCCACAGCCATGCCCTTGAGCGTAACACCCTCGGACACCTGATACTCTGCCTCAATCAGGCTGGAGCCGGTGGCAAGTGCGGTAATTCCGCCGTCTGCCGACAAAGACACTGCATCGCCTACGGCGACTGTATAAGTCAATTTCTGCAGATCCTTATCTGCAATCGGCTCTTCCTTGAATTTCGGCTTGCCGGTATTCTCGTCCTTGCCGTCCGAGACCTTGAGATAAGCCTGAACTTTGCCTGTTTGCCCTGGCTCCAGGTCCTCTTCCGTTCCCTTCAGAACCAGTGCTACAGGAACCTTGTATCCAGCGTTCGTAATATCCACAACCGCTGTATTCAGATTGCCCGCTTCGTCCTTAGCCACAATATTGAGGGCTACGGAAGGCTCAGCCGAGTCAATCTTCACGGTTCCGTTGAAATCACCGGTTAACGAGTCCACTGTAAGTGGAGCAGAAATCTCAACATCCTTGTATTTTCCATCCGGCTGTAACTGACTCACGGTATAAACTGCGGCCAGCTTCGTTCCTGTAGTTGTCGTTCCGGCTACACGAACTGCGCCCTGTGCGGTACGTTCGCCCGTTACCGGCTCCGTCAGATACAGGACCGGTGCGATCGTGTCTACCGTCAGATACAGCATCGTCACTGAGATATCCTTGGTCGCCGTATTTCTGGCTCTCAGTTCAAGAGCGAACGGCCCGTCTGTCTGGAACTGGTCGAGATTCAGGACGCCTTCGCTTCCGCCGCCAGTCTTGTTCGTCAAAGCTAACGTTGCGATGGATTTATCAGCGTTGAATACTTCCACCGTCAGATTGGACTGCTTCGAAGAGAGCGTCAGCTTCTGCTTCGTTTCGCTTGTCAGTACATTAATGTAATTTCCGGTATCTACTGCCGTGCCTTTATCGTTATCTACCGCTACCTCAAGCTTCGGCAGACTCGGAAGCGGCAGCAGCTTCTTGCTGCTGTCCTGGCGCTCGGCATAATGATAGTTCTGATTCTTGTCCGCATCTTCCGTTGGAACTGTTGCAGCAGTAACACCCACCACATACTCCTTGTCAACTTCCAGACCGGTATATTTCACCTTGCTTACATCCATGACCGTTCCTTCAAGGCTGCCCGTATTCACTTCATCCGAAGTGGACAGAGCCTTCCAGCCGCCGATCAGGAGGCCTTCGTATTTACCAGTCGCTGCATTCCAGTAAGGCTGAAGTTCCTGTTCGGTGTACAGAATTTCTCCAAACGGCGAGTACGACTCCAGCTTGCCACCTACCTCGCGCTGCGCATCAATGATGAAGCTGTGCTCGTAACCGCTGTGTCCAGCCTTCTTCGCTCCCGGCTTGAAGGAGAGCGAGAACAACCCGTTACCGGCAGGCTCAACCGTGACGTCACTGACCACCTGCGGTGCCAGCGGATCAATGAGCTCGAACCGCTGCGGTGAAGTCTTGGTGCCGAAGGTGGCGCTGGATTTCAGCTCGGCCCGCAGGTAATAGTTGCCTTGTCTGAGCAGCCCGCGGATATCCTCGGGATTGCCCATCAAGGTTACATTCGTTACATCAATTACCTTGCTGCCGCTGGTTACACCACCGCTGACCGATCCGCCTGCACCAACCGGCACATCCTTGGCAATCAGCATTCCCGGATCACCCGGCGATAGCACTTCCTGTCCCTTTACCTTCGTTGTTTCTGTGGTCACCGCATCTTCAGCCAGATACAGGTTCACTGTATCGCCTTCGGCTGCGTTGGCTACTGTCCAGGAAGCTGTGAATTTATTGATATCCGAGCTGTCCTTCGCCAGATTCACTTCTCCGAGTGTTGGCAGCGTAGGAATATTCATCAGCTTGGTCTCAACTGCAGAGACTGCCGTAAGCGTCCAGGTTCCGCCTTTTTTAGCCTCATTCTCAGGAATAATAATATAAGCTCTGCGGATATCCACCTCATCGTTGAGTCTGGTTGTATCCCCTGACTTATAGCTTGCAGGAATATATTGTGTAAAAGCATTTGCCTTAGGGTTAGGCTTGTCCGGATTGGCAAAGGTCTCGAATACCACCGGATAATCCTTGCCTGCCGCATCCTGCAGCTTGAATTCCGGCAGCTCCTTGCTGCTGTATTCCATCTCAATAATGGCATTGCCCGATGCAGCGCCCATAGGAATCTCGTGGATTCTGCCGCCGTTCTTCACTGTGATGCCGCCTACGCCGACATTCACCGATCCGTTCTCGACATACTTCACGCCTTCTGCTACTTCACGGTAGATAATCTCCTGATCATCCTCCTCGGAAGCAACCTGGGAAGTCGCCAGAGTCTGCACGCCTTCACCAATCACCATCAGACGCGGTCCAAGCTCAGGGTCATCCACCACGAGATGGATCATGCCTTCCGGCAGCTGATCGGTAGAAGTACCGAATTCGATGCCCCCGCTCCAGTAGTAGGTAATGCCCAGAGAGATAAACAGCACACCGATACTGCCCCAGACCTTGTCATTATTAACGCCCAGGAACATGCTGGACAGCGGCATTCCGCCGACAATCGGCACATCGTTCGGTATTTGCACTTTGGAACCAATGTACCCTTCAAAATCAGTGCGGTTCTTCTCCAGATTCTGTCCGACGAAGATTCCCGCCTTACCGATAATGATATCCCAGCCGCCGATATCCATTGCCGCTTCTACGCGCACGAACCATGGGGTCACCCACTGTGCTTCAAGCAGCGCTTTGGTCAGCATCGGGAGCCGGTCATCTTCTTCAGCATCATCTTTTGCGGCAAAATCAAGCTTGCCTTCCACCTTGAGGCCGGTACGTTTCACCGTCAGGTCCACATCCCCGAAGAAGTACGCCGGGGCAATCCCGAAGCGCATACCTACGCCCGCTTCAATGGTCAACGGGAACGGGTCCTGCGCCGTGCCCCCGGCAATGGTATCCGCCAGCTCACGTACCGCACCGCGTATAGCGGTCAGATAGGTCGCCCCGGTGACAAGAATCCCCGGCTTCGGAAGCTCGGCCCCGAAGGCGATGACATCCGGCAGAATCCGGCCGTCCTTAACCTTTTTGAGCGAGAATTCAATTTCCACGCCCATCATGTTCTTCAGCTGTGCCGCGAACTCCAGCCCGTATTCGTTACCGACTCCGCCATTCTGCACGGCATGCTTGATGGTAACCTTGCCGCTTGGAGCATCCGGGCCTTCCTTCTTATCAGCGTCTTTCTTCTTATCCGGTCCGAACAGGCCCATCTCCTGATTCAGATCGAAACCGAGCGAAGCATCCACGCCATAGAAGCCCGCACTGTTGAATATGACATTCTTAATCTCTGAGTTAATGATCTTCAGGGACAAGGAGCCGCCGAAGGAAATCCCGTTCTCTCTCAGAATGAAATCATTGAAGGAGAAGCCAAAGCCGTCAATCGCGAAGCTTGGAGCCCCGAACAAAGACTGCTTGTTGAAGTACACATCCCCGATCATGACCTGGCGCAGCGGATTCAGTCTGTCGCCCACACCGCCGATGGCCCATTTCAGGCTGCCGTTCTGGCTGTCGTCTTCCGGATTACCGTCATTGCCTTGATCTTCCTTACTGCCTTCTTCCTCTTCCTCCTCTTCCTCTGGTGTCTCCACCTTGGACGGATTGTAGTTCTCATCTCCAAGGGATTTGGAGAAGCCGTTGAAGAAATCCAGCGTCCATTCGCCCTTATGGAAGACGAACCCGCTGCTCGCTACGCTGAGCGTTCCGTCACCCTTGATGAACAAGGTATCCAGGAAGGGAAGATCGCCCGGAAGGCTATTTCCGAAGATATCCAGCTTGCCGCGTACAAAAGCCAGATCCTTGCCTGTATAGGCCACAGCATCATTAATAATGGCCGGTTCGGTCTTGGTATCCACGATGACCTGCTCTTCATCACCCGTGCCGACCTGCTTGATCATTCCGCGGACCGTAACCAGAATCTCACGGTCGAATTCCGGGTCCTCGGATTCCGCTTCTTCCTGGAAGGCTTCAAAATCCTCTTCAGTTGCAAACAATTTGTAGGCATACAGAGGAGTCTCTTCAAGCGCTTCATCATCCATGAATTCACTGATATCAAATTCAGGATCAACCGCCTTGCTGGCTGCTCCGAACAAGGCTTTGGTCTTCTTATATTCGGTCACAGCAGAGTACAGGAACGAGCCGTCCTTGAAGGGCTCACCCGGGAACAGCGAGTTCAGCTGATCCAGCAACTCATCCTCTACCGAGGAACCGTTCGCGAGACCGCTGATATCCACAGCTTCCCTGTACACCGCCATAACCCCGGCTTCACGGATTCGCGTGTCATTATTATCGGTGACCAGGAACGACTGCGGAGTAGTCATATCATATAATGCGGCTACTTCCTCGTCCCCTCCGGCGTCGCCTTTATAATCAATCTCCACCTGGTATTCACCAAGCGGCAATTCAGGTCCCAGCCCGGCTTCCAGCACATTGCCGCCTTCGTCCACAAGGTCCCCGCCGCGGTACGTAACCCGCATCGACCCGGAGTAGCCATCGTCTGTAGGCTGCATGACTACTGCATCCTGCACATTCACTTTGTAGCGGCTGCCGCTTGCCTTATCTTTGAGGTATAGATCAAAGTTAGGCGCTGTAGTCGCATTGCCTGTATTGTAGGCTTCAATATTTGACAGATTCACCGTCAGATATTTCACATCCGTGCTGTATAATTCCGCCGGTGACAGCGCGTAGGAATACGTAGCGGTTGCTTCGCCTACCGGCGGCAGCAGAATGAAGTTTGTACGGTTAGACTCGTACTGGGCTTTGATGCCCTCATCTGCGATACCTTCGATTTTGCCTTGCGTCTCCGGGCTTCTCGCGGAAATCATATACTCCCGGGTAACCGGCCAAGGTCTGCCTTTAGCCTGAACCCGGAAAGTCGCGGTAATCGCGTCACCCGGCTTGTACTTCGGTTCGATGCCCAGTGCAGCTTCCTCAGGAGAGGCTGACTTTTTGAATTCCAGCATTTTGCTGCGGTCATTCTCCAGGACAGGATTGCCGCTCGCGTCTATAATATCCTGTCCCTTCTCATCCTGCCTGACGAAGCTGAGGCCGCTCTCCAGCGTCATCTCCACTTCGATCTTGGAGTGCTCCATATTATACGCCTGCAGATTCTCCACCTCGGCGGTGATGGTGAACACTCCGTTGTCCTTGTACTTCGACGGAACCGTCTCTCCTTCTCCCAGATCAGCCGTAGCCAGCTGCTGAACCTGATCTACATAACGGATCGAGAACACTTTGTCCGGTGCGGTAATTTCACCGAGCCCATATACGGTCTCGAAGCTCTGGAAGCCTCCGGCTGCCAGCTTGTCCGGGTTCCAGTAGAAGGCAACGGCGGAATCCGCTGTACCATAATCATTGGTGTCTCTGGTGAAGTCCAGGTTGGGATGTACCTTGTAATCCCATTTCGTATTCGCCAGGCCGTTCCAGTGCCCGACAATCATCTCGTCCACAATATTAATGTTCTGTTCGGCAAAGTTATTGAAGCCGTAAGCAACGACATTAGTTGCTTGCGGATTGGTCAAATCCAGCTTGTCGCGCATAACCCAGTAAGCAGGAATCTTGAAGTAAGCTCTGTCCTCTTCCGGGATTCCGGCATCCTCCTCCGGATTATGCACCAGCTTCCGCTCTACCTGCAGCGGTGACTTATAGGCTGTGCCAATCTGGAACTGCGGCCCGTCGTTGCCGCCGACCATGGTATCCAGCAGAATCCGGCTGCCGACCTGGACCTGCGCATTGCTCCGGTTGTTCACTTCATAGCGGATGTTGACATTTCCGGAATTGACAGCATCCTTGCTGTCGGTGTAGAGCATCAGAATCTGCTTGATCTCTACCCCTTTAATCTTCCAGATCATCTCCAGCTGCTTGGTACCATTTGAATTCTCCACCACTTTGGGTGCAGTAGTCTCGGAATAATGGCTGTTATCGAACTTGTATTTATTCCCGTAAATATAATCAGTTCCGTCGATGCGGAACGTCGTGAACGACGTTTCCGGGTCATCTCCCTGGAACAGCAGGTTCACATTGTTATCTTTCTTGCGGATCGGCTGGCCGTCTACGGTGCGAATGCCGTAGCGTCCGGTTTCGTTATCCACGGTGACCTTAATAAAGTCATTCTGGATCATGGTTGTCTTGGTACTGCCGGCCGCCTCGACGAGAGCATGGAAGCTCTCGGAGGTGGACAGAAATACCATGATTAGTGTGAGCATTACCGCTACTATGCGTTTCAACAGCTTCACCAAGTATTCCCCCTGTTCTTCTTTCAACTATTTCATATTGCCGACAAAGAAGGTGGCAAATTCGCGGTCCCGCTCCTGGGTTCTCACGACGATGGTATACCAGCCTGTTTTCGGGAAGGTGACCTTAAATTGACTGTTCACCAATTCAGCGTAAGTTAGCTTCTGCTTCACAAGCTTCAGCTGTCCTTCGCGGTACAGACCAGGGTAATACAGGATATCGAAGGTTCCGACCTGGTTGATCTTGTCTGCTCCGGCTACCTTCATTACGTTATAACCGGTAACCTTGAAGGTAAGTGTATTGGTATTGAAGAGTGCAGACTCACCGGAGGAAGCCGAGATTAAGGTGTCGTTACCGAAGATCAGCAGTCCGCCATCCTTCACGACTACCACATCCTGATATACAACCGTCTTATTTCCTACCTGGTCAACCGCAGTGTACGCAACACGCTGGCGTCCAAGCTTGCCGAGATCCAGCCCGCTGATAGCTACCTTCACATTCGCTGCTGCCGACACATTATCGGATACGGTGAAGCCGCCGAGATCAGTGCGGAAGTTAAAGTCCTTCTTGTTCTGGACAATACCTGCTGTTTCGTTATTCAGCGTCAGCTCAGGCGCTGTGTTATCAAGACCCCCTATCGTAACCGGAACCTTGTTCACATTGCCCAGCAGATCCGAGATCGTAACCACCGCTGATCCGCTGCTCTCAAAAGCACGCCAGTAGCTGAAGGTGCCGTCCGTTGTACTGATCTGATTCGTATAAGCTGCTCCGCTCTGGATGGGTCTTGCTCCGAAGAACATTTTGTTAGGGGCTGCGACACTGCCGCTAAGCGTAACCTTCACCTTACCCTTGGCATATTTCTGTCCGCCGATTGTAACGATCTGATCTGCCGGAACAGCTTTGCCTTCCGCATCTACATAGGTATAGGTAATCTTATCCACCTCAGGCGGCCCGGAGAGAATCGTCGTAACCTTTTCTTTAATGACTGCCGTATTGCCGTACTCATCAACCACTGTGAAGGCGGCTGTTCCATTCTCAGTCAGTGTAACGCTCTTGGCCTCGCTGATGACCTTAATGGCTTTCGCCGAGGCATCTGCCTTCTCTACCGTAACAGTGACTCCCGTGGAGAACAGCACATTACCGCCGTTATCCTTCACGGTCCCAAATGTCAGGCTTCCGTTCTCGCCATATTGGTAGGAACGGACCACCTTTACCTTCGGCGCTTCTTTGTTAATGTTCTTAACTATGGCTTCGACGGTATTGGTGTTCCCGGCCGCGTCCTTAATCTCAAAGACGAAGGTGCCGTTGTCCTTGAAGGTGTACGCATTCTTGCCGCCATTATTCGTAATCGTTACAGGCTCAGATGTGCTCTGAAGATAAGCAACCACATTACCGTTCGTACGCTCCATGTTGGAGTATTCGACCGTTCCCTCTGGAGCCGTGCCGTCAATATTCTTCACAACCAGATACAGGGTATCTGTCCGGTCCGGATCACTGAGATCAGTCAGATCGAAGCTGTAATAGCCATTCTGATAGATCTTGAATGAGTTGCCGGTCCGCACAGGCACCGAAGGGTTAACCTTCGAAGGGATTACACGGATACCCGGCGGAAGTGCGATCTCAATATCCGCACCAACCGCAGCATTTACCGGACTGTTCACGCTGAGCGTTGCGAGCGCATAGACCGGCTGTACTGTGGTAGGAGTGCCTTCCCCGACATCAAGCTTAGCCGCTGTACTGATCAGACCGCCCGGCGTTCTGTACTTCACCGCCACCTGGAGCAGCTTCGGATCACCAGTCGGAACCTTCACGGCTACGAAGTTGGTGTACGGCTTCCAGTTCAACCAGCTCACACCGTTATCCGGGGAGATGGAATATTCATAGCCTGTCTTGTCCTCAGATTCGAGACTCAGCTTCACAATTGCCGTGTAGCCGTCCTTTTCATCACCGGACAGATAGATCAGAGAGGACTTGGCATTGGACACAGGTGCCTCCGGCTGTGTCGTTGCCGATACTTTGAAGGTTCCTGCGCTTGCCGTCACAAAGCTGTTGCCCGCCCCGTCAACCGCGAGTACATATAACCGGTATTCGGCAATCTCTCCCGCCTTCAGCGATTTGTCGTCTATAGACACCGAACCGCCTGCCGGTACGTCCTTCCATTCTGCAGAAGACTCTGTAGGTACTTCTGCACCCGCTTGTTGTCTGACCCATTTATATTTGCTGACAAGTCCTGTTGTGCTATAGAATTCCGACACGCTTACACGTGTCTTCTGCTGCGGCAGCGGATAAGCAACCGCCTCAGGGCTGAAATACACCACCGGTGCTTCATTGTCGAAATAATAAGCCTTCGAATAGTAATACGTTCTGTCGCTGTGCTTCACCATCAGATGAATGTATTGCGTTCCGTTCAATTTATCGTTAACTGGGACCACATAGCTGTAGGTGGCTTCACTTACAGTAGCACCAAGCCCCTTGGCTGCCAGCTTGGGATCAGTGTTGTCTGCCGCCGGTTCAGTTGCCTCTGGTGAGGCAGCAGGTGTAGCTGCTGGTTCAGTTGCTTCTGCTGAAGCAGCAGGAGTCGTTGCCGGCTCGGCACTGCTATCCGGTGCCGGAGTCTCATCCGCTGCAAGCGGCGTCAGCTCAGGTTCTGCGGGCCCGGAAGCCAAGAACTTCAGGATGGCTACCGGCCCGATGCTTGCGGTGACTTCCGGTTCTGCCGGAGGACCCGGCTCTACTGGAGCAACAGACTCTGCCGGAGCAACCGGCTCAGCAGCTTCCGCTCCGTCTTCATTCACTTTCTTCTCAGCTGAAGGTGAACTATCCGATACCTTGGCAACATCCAGTCCGGTGAACTTACTGTCTTCATTCGGATGAACAGAGCTGTCGGTGATGGCATAACCCACATAATCCGGGTGCACTCCAGTGATCTGGAAGGTAACATCATGACTCTTAACAAAGTCAGGATTAGCTTCCGGTGTGAACTGTGTCGGAATCGCAGCCTCTGAACTCACAACAACCGCTCTTTCCTGCGGTGTCTTGACCGTCTCATTGCCCGCATTATCAATTGCCTTCAGATAGAGCCAATAGGAGCCATCCTCATCAATATCCTCATAGGTGGACCGGGTTACGGTTGAACCGGAGTATGGCGTATCCGCCCACTTCCCGCTCGCCGGGGAATCCCCGTCCTTCACCCATTGATACTTCACGCTATTGACTCCGCTATGCGGGTCCTTCACCAGAGCTTGTACAGTGGTGCTGTCCCCTCCGGCCATGGTAATAGCAGGTCCCTGGTTGTCCAGCTTCAGAACGCCTACCTCATGGGTCCAGTTGGAGTCGTCATTCTTGAAGTCTTCAAGCGGCCAGACACTCTCATCCCCGTATTGTCCAACAGCAGCGAGCGCCTGATTATCGGCATAAAAGATCTTGTCTGCCTCTTCACCCGGTGCTTCTGCGATCCAAGCCTCGTACTGTTCCTCATGAGTCTTCTTGTATACATCTTTCTTCTCATCCTGCAGCAATTCTCTGGCTGAATCCCAGCTCATATCGGCTGTCCAGGTATGCAGGTACCATTCTCCGCTGTTTCCTTCCTCGAAGGCTTCCGCTGGAGGAGCAAGCAGGTTCGTCTTGTTGTTCACGACCGACAGCTCTATATTCTCGAATTGTCCCGGATACAGTTCTTCCGACGGCTGCTTGGCGGAGAGTGCATAACGCTTGAGCGCCGCGTAATGATCTCCGGCTACTGTAGCAAACGGATCAGCCTTATCCTTACTCCACCAGTAGTACACCAGACCCACCGAAGGAGAGGCTTCCGCACTCATATTGGAAGGACGGTAGATTCCGCGGCTCGGCCGCTCGGCACCACGGTCTGCTACAGTCGGATCAAGGTGAGGCACTTTAATCGACGGATCGTTGGCATCAATCGTAACCTTACCTTTTTTCGCGTATTTTGTGGCACTTGCGCCTTCTGCCTCGAACCGGTAACCGATGATCGGCATCGTATTGTCGATGAACAGGTTCGCCCAGTCGATCTTGGAGTTGGCGAGCGAGTCGTCACTGCCGTAAGGCTCAATTTTCTCTTTATGGATTCCATCGTAGTTAGCGGGCTGAATCATCAGGTTGCCTGCGTAATCCTGGATAACATCGGTATCCATCTGGATAGGCTCACTGCCGCCCTTGGCATCATTAGATATGGCTACGGCCTTGAGCAGCGGAGTCTCTACGGCCAGCCCGTCAGGCACAGTCATGCGGAACGTCCAATTCGGTGTATTCTTGCCTATAACATAATAGGCTTTCATTCCGTTATTGAAGAGGATGAAGGTTTTCTTCTCATCCCAGCCGGTTTTGGCAATCGCCTCTTCCGTCATCTGTAGAGTGAAGTCAATGACATCTCCCTTGTTGAGCGTAACCCCGGTCAGAATCTCCGGCTGAATCCCGTTGGCTGTCTTGGAGTACTTCGGACGTACGGCATCGACAATGACGCGGAAGCCGCCCCGGTCGAAGTCAAACGGGTTCCCGCTTTTCCGGTCCAGCCAGGCATTGCTGCCGCTGCTCGGCACGGTATTGAGATTGACAACCGCTTTGTTCCCTGCCGCATCACTGAGCACGGCTTCTTTCAATTTATTATCCAGCGACAGATCCATCTGCGCTCCGCCGGTGGTACCCCCGGTAATTAACGGTCTCAGCGGAAGATTGCCGCTGTTATGAAAAGGAACTCCCGTATATTTGTAAGCAATTTTCTTCTGGTAGGAATCCAGGGTGTTCTTAGTGAAGCTTGTATTCTGCAGATACTGCTGCTGTCCGGCTGCCGGAAGTCCGGTGTCCGGATCATTAATGAACAGCTTGTGCCGCAGGAAATAATCGGAGTTAGCTTCAACTACCGAAGTCGGTCTGACCGGCTCACTGAAATTGTAGCTGAGCGTGATGTTCTCGTCTCTTTTGACATACAGCTCTTTCTGGTTAATCTTATCGTTCAGCCGTTCTGCACCGTTGCCGGTGAAGGTATAATTGTCGATGACCGGACGCTTGAGATCCTGGAACTTGAGGTAGAATCCGCGTACACCTGCCGCTTCACCATCGTCATCGCCTTCGCCCCAGACCCTGATGTTAATGACAGAATTAGGTTTGATGATGGCCTTGGCCGACTTGTTGTACCTCTGGCTGCTGCCGGTTCGTTCATTGATAATATCTTTTCCGTCGATGTTCACTGTAATGGAAGAATGACGCGTCCATAAGAACCCGGAGTGACGCCGCAGCACGGCGAACCCTGTAAGCATCTCGGCATGTCCGCTCTCCGCCATATTCTTCAGAAGCGGATTGTCGGCTACCTTCACCTGGAATTGAACCGTTGCTTCATTATCATCGACACCTGCAAAGATATCGCCCTTCGCCCAGTCGTATTTGGCGTCTTTATCTTCCTCTGTCTGCTTGAACCCTGGCACCTTGGTATAAAAGTTGAGAAATGTATTGTCCGCAGGGTAGCTTAGGTTGCCGACATGTTGCCCGTTCGGAAACGTAACCTCAAAATCATCACCCGCAGCCTCTGCCAGTCCATTTAAGGAACCGGGTAGTAACGACAACAACATGCTGACAATCAAGCTTAGCGAGGTATATCTCTTCAATCTCCTGCTCATTAACAATGTGATGCTCCCCCTTATTCGTTCATCATTTCCTGTCCGGCGTGCAGCAAGCTTCGCTGTAGTCTGGATTCACTCCCTATGCTTCCGCATTCTCCTTTCGCCCTGCCCTCCCGTGGACAAAAAATACTGGTCATAAACTACCTATTTTTTCATATCTGCGTTTATTCTATCAGGCAGCTCTAAACAAACTCTTAACAAATCTCGACAAAATCTGTTTCAAACCGCCCTAAATAGGGTTAATACACTCGGAAAATGAAAATTAGTCCTGATTATCTAAAAAAAATGTCTGAAAACACAAAAAAAACACTCTGCGAGTGGATAATGTAAGAACCTCAGAGGTCCACACAACTCGTATGGCTACCTCTCTTATCCCTCTGCCCAATGCCGGGAATCCGGCACATGCGTAGTCGCACCTGTACATTGTGTTCGGTTTTTCGATTACATTCGGCCTACGCGGCGCTCCCAGTCCAATTGTGTTCGGTTTTCCGATTACATTCGGCTTACGTGGTGCTCACAGTCTAATTGTGTTCGGTTTTCCGTTGAAATTTGTTAAATAGATGAACAGACGACGTTCTTTTTTAGGCGCGCTGCTCATTTCATGCTGGAGTTGTGCCTTGAAAGACATGTTTGTTTTCGCATGCATTTTGCCCACGCTTCTTATCCACAACAGACGGATAATATAATTTCCTCTACAACAAAAAAACCGCACTGAGAATGGCTCAGTTGCGGTTAAATCTGATAAAACATTAAAGAGAGGTTTTGGATATCCAAAATTAATTGTATTAAAAAAAAGCAGCTCCCAGTTGAACTGGTGCCGCTTCTTCACATCACTATATCTCATACCCTCTTCTAACCAAACCTCTTACTTCCCCACCGCAGCCCGGCCAATCACCGCGCCTACCTGCTCCAGAATGGCGGACACCGAAGCCGGGTCCTTCACATCATACTCATCAATATTCAGCCGCAGCACCGGGCAGGCGCTGAATTCGTTGATCCACTGCGAATAGCGGCCGTGCATATGCTCCCAGTAGGAGACGTCGGTCTGGATTTCCATCTCGCGTCCGCGCTCATTGATCCGGGTCAGGATGGAAGGCAGACTGCCTTCAATATAGATCAGCACATCCGGGTGCGGAAAATATGGCGTCATGACCATGGCTTCGTACAGGCTGGTGTAGGTTGCATAATCGGTCTTCGACATGGTTCCCTGATCGGCGTGCATTTTGGCGAAAATCCCGGTGTCCTCATAGATCGAACGGTCCTGCACGAACCCGCCGCCCAGCTCAAACATCTTCTTCTGCTCCTTGAAGCGTTCCGCGAGGAAATAGATCTGCAGGTGGAAGCTCCACCGCTCGAAATCATGATAGAACTTCTCCAGGTACGGATTATGATCCACCTGCTCAAGTGACGTCTGGAAATTCAGGCGCTGCGCCAGTGCTGCGGTCAGCGTCGATTTGCCGACACCTACGGTTCCGGCTACCGTGATAATGGCATTGTCCGGGATGTTGTAACTGTTCATTTCATAAGCTCCTTTACTTGTTCAGCGATGGCGGCGAAATCTTCCGGGTTCTCCACGAAATCCACCTGGTTGCCGTCGATGGTAATAATTACAGTGGACGGTTCACGGCGGGCCAGTGAGGCCATCGCCTCGTCATAATCCTCAATTAACTGCTGCAGATAGGCTGGCGCAATGATCTCTTCGAACGTACGGGCACGCTTGGCAATCCTGGCCAGCAGCGTATCCAGATCGGCCCGGATATAGAGAATGATATTGGGCTTCGGGAAATCATCGGTCAGAATATGATAGATCTCCCGGTATTTGTCCCGTTTCGATCCCTTCAGCGTCCGTTCCCCGAAGATCAGGTTCTTATAGATATGATAATCCGAAATTACCGGCTTTCCTTGATCTATGTACTGCGTGGTAGTATCCTCAAGCTGCTTGAACCGGTTGCAGAGGAAAAACATCTCCAGCTGGAAGCTCCAGTCGTCCATATTCTGATAGAACTTGTCAAGAAACGGATTCTCATCGACAATCTCTTTGATCACCGGAAGCTGCATTGCATGGGCGAGCATGGTGGCGAGTGTGGTTTTACCGGCTCCAATCGGGCCTTCCACGGCTATAAAGGGTGCATGTGTCATTAACGCTTGTTTCCTCCTCAAATACGGACAATTCCAAAAAACAGACTAAATTATTGTAACACAGGAGCGCCTGCTATGAACTGCTATTTTCAAAGAAACTTTTCGCGCCCATGCAGCGTCTATAGGATAGGAAATATATTCTTATATTTACCCATTTCAGTAATATTCTATGGAGAGTAGAGGATGTCATGATGAAAAAAAGAAATCTGCTATTAAGTATGGCCATGGGTTTGACGGCGTGTCTGACTCTTGGGACTCCCGAGGCTGCAACAGCAGCAAGTACAGGTGCTTCCGGCATCTCTTCTTATGGACCCAATCATCTAATTAAGGAGGATGGTTCCTTATGGGTCTGGGGTGGCACGAAGTCCGTCCCTACACAGGTACATGGCGTAAGTGAAATACAAGCTTCTTACCCGCTATGGAACAACGGGGCACTTGTTACCGGGAGGGATGGCTCTGTCTGGAAATGGGAGACTAACGCCCGGACTATGGCCATCGAAGTTACGCCTGTGCCGGAATTGAAGAAGTTGACCGATTTCCAAAATGTATACCCGCGTCATTTAGCAGTCACTGGAGAAGGTACGGTATATACTTCAGTTACGTCAACTGACGACAATACGACTCCTCCGTTTGCGCCTGTTCCGGGCCTGGATCATGTTGCTGCTGTCTCGCAATATTCCGAGAGCAACAAGCTTAACAATAAGTTTAGCGACTGGCAGCGTTATCTGTTCCTGAAGACGGACGGTACGGTCTGGACCAGTATTGACGAACTTGCCACCTTCAAACCAGTTGCCAATCTGAAGGATATTGTCCAGCTCGAACAGAATTATGCGCTCAGCAAGGATGGCAGCGTCTGGACCTGGACGGACCAGGATAGTTATGAACCTAAGACCTATAGTGACCCGGCCCAGATAACTGCAACTCCATTCTCCGGCTTAAAAGATATTCGGGCTCTGTACAACAACGGGCGTACCCGGCTCGCGGTTGACGGGAAATCACGTCTATGGTTCTGGGGCTCCACGATCACCGGATATTCCGATGGAACGACGTATAAGGATCAACCTGTTCCGATTGTCTTCTCGGGAATCAGCAAGGTGACTGACGCCTACATTGTTGAACACTCTATTGTGGCACTGACTTCAGACGGCAAGGTCTATGCTGCTTCCATTGATACCACCGACATGTCCCCGAATGCAAAGTTCACCCTGCTTGCTTCGGGTATCCAGTCGATGCAGGGCGGCGGAAGACACATCATTATGCAGAAGCAGGACGGCACTCTCTGGGGCTGGGGCGTGAACAAAGACGCGGAGCTCGGATACGGTACCTATGAATTCAGCTATAAAGAGCCTGTCCCGATGCAGAAGCCAATCTCCGTCACCCTGAACGGCGAATCCATTGCCTTCACGAACGGTGTCATCACCCGGAGCAGCCTGAACTTCATTCCGCTGCGTTCGCTGTTCAGCAAGATGGGCGCGACTGTCGGATATTCCATGGACAAGGTAGTCACCATTACCGGCACCGCTGCTGACAAATCTCCATTATCCATCGTCATCAACACCGTGACCGGAGCGACAACCGTGAATGGTAAAAGTATCCCTCTACCCACGCCACCGTTTGTAGTTAACGGTACGGTCTACCTGCCGCTGCGCTTCATCAGCGAACAGCTTGGGGCGAAGGTAGACTGGCTGCCGCAGGAGGGCAGAATTGCGATTAGTATGAAATAAGGTGCTGTCCACACCAAAAAGCGCCCCCTCAGCCAAAGCTGAAGGGGCGCTTCTATATTTTATGACAACCGGCCGCTAAAGTCACTGTATTCAAACTCGCGGATCACCTTGATGCCTTCTTCTTCATTATAAGAAGCAATAGCGGGCAGGTTCACGCCGTTGAACATGTGGTTCTTCACCATGGAGTAATGCGCCATGTCGGTGAAGATCAGCTTGTCGCCGTATTTGAGCGGCTCCGGGAAGGAATAATCACCGATGACATCCCCTGCCAGGCAGGTCATGCCGCCAAGTCTGAACGTATGCGCGAATTCGCCCGGCATTCCGGCACCGATAATGCCCGGACGGTAAGGCATCGCCAGCACATCCGGCATATGGCATTCCGCGGAGGTATCGAGAATCGCAATATCCATACCATTATGCATCGTGTCCAGTACAGTGGCTACCAGATAACCGGTATTGAGGGCAATTGCCTCTCCTGGCTCCAGATAGATCTCCACATTGTAGGTTTCCTTCATATGCAGAATACACTTGATCAGTGTCTCCAGATCATAATCAGGACGGGTAATGTGGTGACCGCCGCCGAAGTTCAGCCATTTCATCCCGTGCAGATACGGGCCGAACTTCTCTTCTACCACCTTAAGCGTACGCTCCAGCGTGTCCGAGTTCTGCTCGCACATCGTATGGAAATGCAGCCCGTCAATGCCGTCCAGCTCATCCGGCCGGAAGTTCGGCAGGGTTACGCCCATACGGGAGAAGTTGTAGCAAGGGTCATACAGCGGCACTTCAATCTCGGAATATTCCGGATTGACGCGAATGCCGCAGCTGATCTTCTTCGGTGCGTTCTGCACCCGCTCTTTGAACCGGCTCCACTGATCGAACGAGTTGAATACCATGTGGTCGCTGTAGCGAAGCAGCTCATCGAACTCGCGGTCCACATAAGCCGGTGCATAGACATGGACCTCTTTGCCCATCTCCTCGAAGCCCAGGCGGGCTTCGAACAGGGAGCTGGAGGTTACGCCATGCAGGTATTTGCCTACAAGCGGGTACATGGAGTGCATGGAGAAGCCTTTTTGCGCGAGAAGAATCTTCGCTCCGCTTCTCTCCTGCACGTAATTGAGCGTCTCCAGGTTCTTCGTCAGCAGACGCTCGTCCACCAGATAGGCAGGTGACGGCAGTGTGCTGATATCAATATCGATGTCCTTGTTCTTCATGGTCATGCGCCTTAATCCAGCAGCGTCGGCGAGAAATCTTCTTGCCAAGGCAGACCGTGTTTGTTAAGTGCATCCATGAATGGATCTGGGTCGAACTCTTCGATATTGTGTACGCCCGGCTTGTTCCAGATGCCTTTGATAATCATCATCGCCCCGATCATCGCAGGAACGCCGGTAGTGTAGGAAATGGCCTGGGAGCCAACCTCTCTATAGCACTCTTCATGATCGCAGACATTATAGACATAATAGGTTTTAGGCTGGCCGTCTTTGGTACCTTGAATGATACAGCCGATGTTCGTTTTACCTTTGGTTCTTGGTCCCAGGGAAGCCGGGTCAGGCAGAATGGCCTTCAGGAACTGCAACGGAATAATCTCTTTACCTTCATAATTAATCGGCTCAATCGAAGTCATGCCGACATTCTCAAGCACCTTCAGGTGCGTCAGATAGTTCTGCGAGAAAGTCATCCAGAAGCGGATTTTCTTCACGCCAGGGATATTCACAGCCAGGGATTCCAGCTCTTCATGGTACAGCAGGTAGATATCCTTCGGACCGATCTCCGGGAGATCGTATACCTTCTTCTCAGACAGCGGCGCTGTCTCAATCCACTCGCCGTTCTCGAAGTAACGTCCGTTCGCAGTAATCTCGCGGATATTAATCTCAGGATTGAAGTTGGTGGCAAACGGATAACCATGGTCGCCCGCGTTCGCATCCACAATATCAATCGTATGAATCTCGTCAAAATAATGCTTCTGCGCATAAGCCGTGAATACGCCGGTTACGCCAGGGTCAAAACCGCTGCCGAGCAGCGCCGTAATTCCGGCCTTCTCGAACCGCTCCTTGTACGCCCACTGCCAGGAATATTCAAACTTCGCTGTATCTTGCGGTTCGTAGTTGGCTGTATCTACATAATGCACTCCGGTAGCCAGGCAGGCATCCATGATCGTCAGATCCTGGTAAGGGAGAGCCACATTAATCACGACATCCGGCTGGAAGCTCTTGATCAGCTCAATGACTTCTTCCGTGTTGTCAGCATCCAGCTTGGCCGTAGAAATCTTCGTCAGGCCCCCGTCCAGCTTCTCCTTGAGCGCATCGCATTTCGACACCGTACGGCTGGCAATGCAGATCTCTTCGAATACATCCGGGTTCTGGCAGCATTTATGAACAACAACGCTCGCTACACCGCCAGCGCCAATAATTAACGCTTTTCCCAAATTAATAACCCCCTAATTTTGCTTAAGTTATTAGTTATTAGCCTTGCTGCTCTGGAACAGGCTACATCCTATGAAAAATCAACAACGCTGATTATACAGAAACTTTCTCAATAAATCAATAAAATCCGACAAAAAATGAGTTGTTCCGTGTAAAATCTGCGGTTTTCTCCATTAATACTCTTGAATTCACTTCATTACACTGAAATCCTTCGTTTTGCTGCGATTTTGACATTCATATAACCTGACATCACTTGCAGCCTTGTTCACTTCTTAGTCCATAAGACCAACCGGATAATTATATCACAGTGGCGGAGTTCTTCAACATTTTTATTTCAAATTTAAGCGGACCATCACACCAAAGGGCAACCTGCGGCACATTATAGTTATTTACCCGTTTTTCACTCCCGCTAACTGCTCAGCGCAATGTTACATCAGGTCTCTCCCATTCCATTCCATCCGGTTAGTATGTGTAACATGGTCTATCCCATACCTGTCCGGCCCCCGGATCAGAACATTCTTAGCCCTGCCCGTCACTTCGGGTGCGGATCACAGACGGCGGCTGTCCGCTGAGCTGCTTGAAGGCTTTGCTGAAATGAAATTCATCGCTGTACCCGCAGGCGGCCGATATCTCCTTCAAGGTCAACCTGGTGTACAGCAGCAGCTTCTTCGCGTGCTCATAACGGATTTCACTTAGATAACCCTTGGGACTCTGGTGCAGATATTGCTGAAAAAGACTGCGTAAATACGAGGAGGATATCCCGTAGCGCACCGCCAGATCATGAATATGCAAGGGGTCACTATAGCGCCGTTCCAGATCATCCTTGATCCGTAAAAACAGCTCGTACCCCTGCCCCCGGTCAGGGTGGGCATGAGCCTCGGCCTGAAGCAATTCGTTCAGGAGCTGATAGAGCAGCGATTGCGTCATGAGCTGGCTTCCCGTGCTTGCGGGGACCCAGTCGGCAGCAATCCGGTGGAACAACAGGCTTAGCTGTTTGCCCTGCTCCTTCCCCGGCTTCACCAGGAAGGGCAGCGGCAGCACCTCCAGCGGCTCTACCCTGCCCCGGTTATCCGCAGAAGGCGATAAGGTATAGAGCGAGAGCAGGATCATCGTGATCCGCAGTGGCTGTGCACTTCCGCTCTTCATCTCCATGGACAGCCCCGGCCGCAGATAGAACAGCATACCCGGCGAGACCGGGTGCTCATCGTCCGTACGAAAGACACCCTCCCCCTCCTGAATCCAGTACAAGCTGTGCACGTTCATATTCTGGCGGATGTCACTCCAGTGCGGGAAGGTGATTTTATCGTGAATCCAGTGAATATCTATAGCCAGGTTCTGCAGAACCTTCTCCACCTCCGGCTCCCCCCTTCCGTTCGGACTGTCATTCTTGGAATTAGCATAGAAGACGGAAGCGTTTTTGACAAGCAAGTCATGGTCTTTATGCCATGTTTCCGCCCTCCCAAGGCTGCTACACTTAGGGAATCAACGACCTCAATAATGAAGGAGAGAATCAGATGTATGAACCCTTACCCGCCTCACGGAAGGCGCTGGATTATATGCCCTGGATCGGCCCGTCGGCACAGGAGCGCCCGGAGCAAATCCAGTACCAGCAGCAGCTTGCTGCGGAATACCCCTGCACCTTCGGGGAGTCCTGTTACGTCTCGCCGCAGGCGGTTGTCTTGCCGGATAAGCTTCAGATGGGCGACCGGAGTTATATTGCCGGGGGAGCGGTTGTCCGCAGCGCCCGGCTGATCATGGGCAGCGACTGCTCCCTCAACAGCTACAGTGTATTGTCAGGCGATATTACCATGGGCGACGGGGTCAGGATTGCTTCCCATGCCAGTATGTATGGCTTCAACCACGGCTTCGCTTCGGCGGATATCCCGGTCTTCCGCCAGCCCTGTACGGTCAAAGGGATTATCATCGGGGACGATGTATGGATTGGGGCCAATGCTGTTATTCTGGACGGGGTGCGGATCGGTTCGCACAGTATTATTGCTGCCGGTGCCATAGTTACCAAAGAGGTGCCGCCTTACAGCATAGTTGGCGGCAACCCCGCAAGGGTAATCCGCACCCGGCTGGCCGGGGATGCAGCAGCAACGGCGGAGATTATGGAAGCTAAGGAGGATTCAGCGATGACAACGGAGGATCATGGGGGAGGAGCACAGCAGGTTGCTGGCGCGGCCCCGGCTTCCAGCAGGCTCGGGCTACAGCTCGCGGATTTCGGCAGACAGGTCCAGGAGCAGCTTGTTCCCCTGCTGGAGTACTACTCCGAAAATACGGAGGGGGAGAAGCTGTTCAGGGACCGGCCGGGATATAAGCGGACCGGCCGTGCTTACTGTGATGCGGTGGAGATTGCAGCGATGTTCGGCAGCCTGCCGCCGGGCTGGACGCAGGCCGAATTGGTCACTACCTTGCAGGGATTCCAGGATGCCGGGACAGGGCTGCTGCCCGACCCGTGGTCGCCGCCCGGACCGGAAGACCGGCCGGAGCTGTTAACCGACCATCTCTCGCGTTATCATCTGCTCGCTGTAGGTTATGCGCTTGAGGTGCTGGATTCTGCTCTGCCCTTCCCCGTTGCGGTTGTCGAGAATATGGATACCCCCAAGCTCTATCAGCAGCTTAATGATCTGCCATGGGAGAAGAATGCCTGGGGCGGGGGAGACTGGATTGACTGCTACGCCACGGGCCTGTATCACAACCTGAAGACCTTTGGCTCCCGCAAGCGTCCCGATGATCTGTTCGGCTGGCTGGCGACTCACTGCCGCACAGACTCCGGCTTGTGGGGCCTGCCCACAATGGAGGAAGGCTGGCTCCAGCCGGTGAACGGCTTCTACCGGCTGACCCGTGCAACCTACGCCCAGTTCGGCCTCCCGCTGCCGTACCCGGAGCGCAGCATAGATACCGTACTGGCCCACAGCAGGGACCGCCGGTTCTTCCGCGCAGAAGTACTCAATGCCTGCAACGTGCTGGATGTTGTCCATCCGCTCTGGCTGTGCCTGAAGCAGACTGGTTACCGGCAGGAGGAGATCCGCGCCTGGGCGGAGAACATGCTGGGCGAGGTGCTGGGATACTGGGTGCCGGATCGCGGCTTCGCCTTCCAGCTATCGCAGCAGCAGGACACCGGACTGCAAGGAACCGAGATGTGGCTGAGCATCCTCTATCTGCTGGCTGATCTGTGCGGTGTAAGTTCAGCGCTGGGTTACTCTCCTAAGGGAGTTCACCGTCTGGAGCCCGCCTTCCTGTTATCTGCGCAGTAACACACCTACTGATACTTTTTCATAAGAAAAGTGTGATTTTCCCTCAAAGCATGTAAAAGCAGCTGTCCCAAAAGCCATGAAATGGCTGCTTGGGACGGCCCTTTGTTTTGGAGTAAGATCAACGTGAGCACTTGGGTGGACGCTGCGCGAACGGACCGTTGTTCCAATCGCTGTGCTCTCCAGATTTTTTTCATTCCCCTTAGCGGTGAAAATCCGGAGACCAAGGCGACCGCTGCCGCTTTTCCACAATCGTTCCGTTCTCTCCGCTGTTTAAGCGGAAAATGGACGACAATATTTATAAAAACTCAAAAAAAGAAACCTCTCTTTTGTTAAAATGGAGTTACCACACAACCATTTCAAAGGAGGGGTTTCTTTGTACATTCAATATACCATGGACCAACTTTGCTTGCCAATGGATCTCGAAGAAGATATTCCTTCGAACCACCTCGCTCGTGTCGTTAACACCGCTGTGAATCGGCTGGACGACTCCATCTTTGACGCTGCTTATCCTGGCGGCGGCCGCGACAGCTACCATCCCAAAATGCTTACTAAAGTCATGATCTACGCCTACACCCAACGCATCTATTCCTCCCGTCAAATCGCCAAAGCGGTGCGTGAGAGCATCCCCTTCATGTGGCTAGCCGGACGGCAGCGACCTGACTTTCGTACGCTGAATCGCTTCCGTTCCCAGCGGATGAAGAATGTCCTTGAAACGGTATTTACCGCCGTGCTTCAGTTTTTGGCTGACGAAAAATACATTTCTCTGGAGCATTACTTTGTGGACGGAACCAAGATTGAGGCCAACGCCAATCGCTATACCTTCGTATGGGGCAAAGCCGTTAGTAAACATAAGTCCAAGCTGCAAGAAAAGGTACAGACTTTGTTTGAGGGCATTGAGGCTGCAGAGAAACAAGAAGAACAGGAACACCGCGGCCAGGACCTAAGCGAACTTGGCGAGTCCGCTGAGATCAGCAGTGAGAAACTCGAACAAATGACTCAGGCGCTGGAGTCACAACTGCTCGAAAAACCCAAAGACAAGCCCCTGAAAAAAGCCGTTCGGAAGTTGCGTAAGGATTTGCTCCCCCGACTGCAGAAGTACGAACAATATCAAAAGCTGCTTGGGGACCGGAACAGTTTTAGCAAGACCGATCCAGAGGCAACGTTTATGCGGATGAAAGAAGATCACATGCGAAATGGCCAACTGAAACCGGGATACAATATGCAAATCGGGACCGAAAACCAATTTATTTTAACCTACAGTATACATCAAAGACCAACCGACACCCGCTGTTTAGAGCCGCATCTGGAAAAAGCCCAGCAGATCCTAGGAAAATGGCCAAAGACAGTCATTGCGGATGCAGGCTACGGCAGCGAAGAAAACTACGCCTATCTGGAAAAGAAAGAGATACAGGCGGTGGTGAAGTACAGCAGCTACCACAAGGAAAAGACTAAAGCCTGGAAAGAAAATGTTGGTAAAATCGAAAACTGGACATACGATACAGCTGAGGATCACTGGACGTGCCCAGCTGGGAACAGGCTGCATTTCCACAGGGAAAGCAAGGAGACCCTAGAAAGCGGCTATGAAATTCGCAGACGGCATTACCGAAGCAGCTCCTGTGAAGGCTGCCCTCTAAAGGAGCGCTGTACGAAAGCGGCAGGAAATCGGGAGGTGGTCGTCAGTCTGGAACGGCTGCGATACCAGAACCAGGCACGGGAAATTCTACGGAGTGAAGAGGGCTACGCCTTAGCGGTACGCCGAATGACGGAGCCGGAAAGTGTATTCGGACAACTGAAGAACAACCGGGGGTTCCGGCGATTTCTGCTTCGCGGCGTGGAGAAAGTGACGCTTGAGGTCGGATGGCTTTCCCTTGCTCATAATCTGCTGAAGCAAGCCGCCAATGACCAAAAACGCAGAGCAGCGATCCTCCAATAACGGGAGAATCGCTGCTCTGCTCACTTTTTGTAGCATTAAGAATGAAGAGAACGGTCTTCCGCCGTAGAAAATCTACTTTTGGGACAGCCCCTTTTGCTTATTCCTTGTACTGATCCATGCTGTCCCGCAGAAGCTGGAGCACCATATCTCTCAGCCGGGGTGGGGATAGCACCCGTACATCGGGGCCGAAGCGGATAAGCATCCGGGCCGTAAATGGGAACTCTTCTAGCGGAACCGGACCGCTCCAATGACCGTCCGTAACCGTATTAAAAAAGGGGGTGTCTTTGGCGAGGCGCGCCCCAAAAGGGGAAAACCGAAGCAACACCTCGGCTGTCTCACGGTTCTCGGGAGTTTGCATCCATTCGGTGAGGGAAGGAACTTCGGGATCAACCGGGCCAGTCCTCTCCACGTTTTGAATCCGGTCCACCCGGAAGAGGAGCACCTTATCCCCGTTACGAGCTGGCATGTACCAATATCCGTTTTCGAAATATAAGCCGAAGGGATACAATATGTGCTCCTTTTCCCCTGTGGAGGCCCTATAGACGATCCGGATTTCCTGCTTGGTAATCGCTGCCTCCAAAATTTCCGTCGTCCAGGGTGCAGGCTCAGATAGTTGAATCATGCGGAAGGAAATGTGGCTGCGCATCTCATCAATGTTCGTCTGCACATCAGAAGGCAAGCTCCCGTAATATTGCACGGACAGGTGGGAGCGAATCGCATCAAACGGGAAGTCGGGCACCCTCTCCAGTATTTCAAGCATCAGAAACAAGCCGAGCGCCTCGCTGCGGGTTAACTGCAACGGAGGCAAAATACGGTTCTCCAGCGCCCGGTATCCGCCATGAGCTCCTTGCTTGCTGTATAGCGGAAAACCGATTTGCTGCAGGTAATCCAGGTCGCGCTGGATGGTCCGAACCGATACGTTAAAGCGTTCTGCCAGCTCACGGGCCGTAAACTTCTTTCGGGAGTCGATGATCCGCATCATGGTTAATCTCCGCTCGTTCATAAATGCCCTCCAATTACGACAGTTTTTGACGTAGTTGTATTGTAACATACAGATTAGAAGGGAGCCATTAGGGCGTTAGCAACTAATCTATCATTTGGATAATAAAATATAAATCGGAGGTGGATTCTATTAACGTCGATAACATCATAATCCAAGGAGCACGCGAGAATAACCTGAAAAACGTGAATGTCCGTATTCCGAAGCGGAAAATCACAGTCTTCACAGGTGTCTCGGGGTCAGGAAAATCTTCCTTGGTTTTCGACACCATCGGCGCCGAAGCCCAGAGACAGCTTAATGAGACTTTTACCGCATTCATCCGAAACCGTCTACCCCGATTCAACCAGCCGGATACCGATCTTATCGAGAATCTGTCTACGGCGGTTGTGATTGATCAGAAAAGACTCGGAGGCAACTCCCGTTCGACGGTCGGAACGATCACGGATATTTATGCGATGCTCCGGCTGTTGTTCTCCAGGATTGGCAAACCGTTTGCCGGCTATTCGAATGTTTTCTCATTTAACGACCCGGCCGGCATGTGTCCGGAATGCTCCGGTGTCGGAGAGGTAGTGCAGTTCGATGTGGAGAAGCTGTTTGACAGGTCCAAGTCGTTGAATGAAGGCGCAATCCTGTTCCCCGTATTTAAAGTGGGAAGCTGGTATTTGAATACGTATACTCATTCCGGCTTGTTTGACAACGACAGGCGGCTTGCCGACTATACGCAGTCAGAATGGCTTACCCTCCTCCACGGCAAAGCAAGCAAGATCGTATACCATACCAAAGGCGGCGATATCGAATCGGATTATGAAGGTCTGCTGCCCAAGCTCACCCGCCTGTATTTAAAGCGGGACAACAGCGAGATGTCAGACAGCAAACGCGAAACCCTTGACCGCTTTCTATCCTACAGCGAGTGTAACCTTTGCGGGGGAAGCCGGCTTAATCAAGAGGCCTTGAACTGCCGGATTAATGGATATAACATTGCAGAGTGCGCAGCGATGGAGATTGGCGGGCTAATAGAAATGATTGAAGCCATTCGGATTCCTGTTGCCGGTCCGATGATTGACGGGCTTCTAATCCGGTTGAACCATCTGGTATCTATTGGGCTGGAGTATCTGAGTCTGGACCGTCAAACTGCCACCTTGTCGGGTGGAGAGTCGCAACGCATCAAGATGGTCCGGCATCTGAGCAGTAGTCTTACCGACATGATCTACATTTTCGATGAACCGAGCGTCGGACTGCATCCACGGGATGTCCATCGTCTGAACGGCATGCTGTGCCGGCTCCGGGACAAAGGGAATACCGTACTTGTCGTCGAACATGACCGTGAAGTCATAGAGATCGCCGATTACATCATAGATGTCGGACCTCATGCGGGAACCCGCGGCGGAGAAATCGTCTATGAAGGGGACTTTGCGGGCTTGCTCTGCGCAGATACCTTGACTGGACAGTATCTGAAGCAAAGTCTGCCCTTGAAAACTTCAACTAGGGTGCCCAAGGGCCGGATGACCGCAACCGGCGTCAGTCTGCACAATTTGAAGGATGTGACAGTCGATATACCCGTCGGTGTGCTGACCGTGGTAACGGGAGTAGCCGGCTCAGGCAAAAGCACGCTGATTAACAGAGCATTTCTGCCGTCGCATCCGCAAGCGATTGTCATTGATCAGACGGCCGTAGGCACATCAATCCGCTCCAATCCGGCTACCTACACGGGGATGATGAACGAGATCCGCCGGCTGTTCGCAGCAGCCAACAAGGTGAGCGCTTCCCTGTTCAGCTTCAACTCCAAGGGAGCCTGTTCGAACTGTCAGGGTCTTGGGATGATCTACACGGATTTGGCCTTTCTCGAGCCGGTTAGGACGACATGTGAAATATGCGCAGGCAAGCGGTTCAGCGATGAAGTGCTGCAGTATACACTGAACGGAAAATCTATTAGCGACGTCCTCGCTATGACGGTACGGGAAGCTTCGGCGTTCTTCAGGAATAAGGAACTGCTCCGTCAAATGCAAACGCTTGAGGATGTAGGACTCGGATACGTAACGCTGGGCCAGCCCCTGAGCACCTTGTCGGGCGGGGAATGCCAACGCATCAAACTGGCCGGGGAGCTTCACAAGGAAGGCAGCCTCTATGTCATGGACGAGCCGACAACCGGACTACATATGTCCGATATCTCCCGTCTGATGGACATTATGAACCGCTTGGTGGACGGGGGCAACACGGTGGTGGTCATCGAACACAACCTGGATGTGATCAAAAGCGCAGACTGGATCATTGATATGGGTCCCGAGGGCGGCCACCGGGGTGGCCGAATTGTATTCGAAGGCACCCCGGTCCAGCTTGCTGCTGCAGAGCATTCGATAACGGGGGCGTATTTGCGCAAGGCAGAAACCAGGCCCTAAATAACGATATTAATTGCGTAGACTTAAGCGGTATTTGTCGATTGCAGGATAATCGGCAGTTCCGCTATTTTTCATGCATCAGTCAGACCAGCACTAAGGGCAGAAAAATATCATCAATAATCCCGGTGATCGTCTCCTCGGAGACCGGTTCATGGGTAGTAAGCAGCTCGTAGCGCAGCAGATCAGCGGGGAGCGAAATCACCCGAGCGGCAATCTTGTCCAGACGTACCTCTCCCCGTCTCTGCGCATTCTCCAGAATCGTCTTCATCACCGGATGCAGCTTGCTGCCGGCCTCAGGATGCATGATCTGCGGCAGCTTCGCAATAAGATCATTGCCGAGATGCTCCACCATCAGCCCGTGAATGGTTTCCGCACCGATACTCTGGAAAGGCTTAAAGATCCCCTGAAAAAACTGCAGCAGATCTGTACGCAGATCGCCTGAGTCCGGGACCGTCACATCAGGTTTAGGCATATGCTGCTTAATTGCAGCGATCACAATCTTCGCTTTATTCGGCCAACGGCGGTAGAGTGCGGTTTTATTGGTTTTTGCGCGGATAGCGATTCCCTCCATGGTCAGGCGGGCATACCCGGCTTCACCCAGCTCTTCCCAGGCAGCCAGCAGAATGGCTTGTTCCAGCACCTCTCCCCGGCGGCGTCCGCCAGCGGGCTGATTGTCATGCTTCATCTCGTCCATTTCGATTCCTACTTTCGGGATATTTCCGGATATAAATACTATGGCAAAAAAACGGCAGCGAAATATCTTGTTGCATTCTGGATGCTTTTACTTTATCTTAAGTCCATAAGATACGGTACGTACCGTACCTTATTGTATAGAGAGGAGCATTCATATGTCTGACGTTACAGTTAAGCCCAAACAAGCCCGGAAGGAGAAAATTGACCCGGCCATCCTCAAGGTTGCCCTCATCCTGGTATTCGGTGCGCTCGCGCCGTTATTTGACTCCACGATGATTAATGTAGCCATCAAGACGCTTACTTCAGATCTGCATAGCTCCGTTGCCGTCATCCAGTGGGTGGTTACAGGCTACGTGTTGACCATGGGTATGGCCATTCCTGTGTCCGGCTGGGCTGTCAACCGGTTCGGCGGCAAAAAAGTATACCTGTTCTCACTCGCCTTATTCATGGCAGGTTCCGTCCTCTGCTCCTTATCCTGGAACCCCGGCAGCCTGATCGGCTTCCGTCTCTTGCAGGGTATAGGCGCAGGAATATTAATCCCGACGATGCAGACTGTGCTCGTCCAGAATACCGGCGGCCGCAACATCGGACGCATCATCTCCATCATCAGCATTCCTACCCTGCTGGGTCCGATTCTGGGGCCGGTGCTTGGCGGAGTTATTCTTGACAGCTTGGGATGGCGCTTCATATTTTATGTGAATATACCGATTACCCTGGTCGCAGGTCTGCTGGCCTGGCGGGGGATTCCGGCGGATGAGCCTTCCACACGCAAACAGTCTCTCGACCTTACCGGACTACTCCTGTTGTCCCCCGCATTTGCTATTCTCATCTTTGGCATCGCCCAGATCAGTACCGGCGCCGGGCTGACTAGCAGCCAAGTAGCCATTCCACTCGCAATCGGCCTCATCCTCATGGCAGCATTCATCGTCTACGCTTTGCGGACACACATTGAACCGCTGCTGGATCTGCGCCTGTTTCAATCGCGCATTTTCTCCGCATCGAATCTCACGGTCTTCCTGGCCGGCATGGTCATGAACGGAGCACTGCTGCTCCTGCCATTATACTATCAGCAGGTACGCGGTGAAAGTGTATTGTATACCGGGCTGATGCTGATTCCCCAAGGAATCGGTATGCTGCTGACCCGAAGCTGGATCGGCAGTCTGTCTGACCGCATCGGCTCGCGGATTATTGTCATTCTCAGCTTGCTCGTTACGATTGCTGCGACACTTCCCTTTGCCTTCGCGGGTACGGATACAAATCTGATCCTGCTCGCGGTGGCGCTGGTCGTGCGGGGAGCCGCCCTGAACGGACTCCTGATTCCGGTAATGGTATCGGCATATATCGGGCTGCGCAAAGACCAGATCCCCCATGCCAGTATCTCGATGAAAATCTGCCAGACCATCGGCGGCGCGTTCGGGGCAGCGATACTGGCAACGGTTATTCAGCATCAGCTGTCCGGGCCTTCTGCCCATAATCCCGGGGCGGTTGCCAGCGCCTACGATACTGCCTTCTGGTGGTCGATTGGTTTTGCAGTAATCGCACTGCTTCCCGCACTTATGCTACCATCGCACCATAGCAGCACTATGACTCCCAAAGGATAGACAGCTACCTTCGGACGTCGGCCAAAATAACAAAATGCAAACAGCCCCCGGATCTCTTAGGACAGAGAACCGGGGGCTGCTTATGTGCTGCGTGTCACGGGAATTACCTACGGTTATTGCCCGAAGCCGACACGCGGACGTTCCCGTTCCTTAGTCTGCACATCTACCGCCCGGATCGAAGTGATTGGAATGTAGAGGGTCTGATATTCCGTACTGTATTTCACGAACCGCTCGTCCAGCTCCTCCAGGATTCCTCCTCTTACAGTAGTGCCATCCAGAAAATGAATCGTGACTTCCTGTCCCTTAAGCGCTGCCAGCATAGCTGATCGTCTCCTTCTTTTACAAATGGGTGATGATAGTGTCGATAATCCCGTATTCCAGTGCCTCCTCAGCCGACATGAAATAATCCCGGTCCATGTCCTTCTCCACCTTCTCCGCCGGCTGTCCGGTACGCTCCGCTGTAATCCGCACGATTTTCTCCCGGATCTGGAGAATGCGTCTGGCGCTGATGGCAATATCGCTGGCCTGCCCCTGCACCCCGCCATGCGGCTGATGGATCATAATTTCGCTGTTCGGCAGGGCGGATCTTTTGCCGGTAGCGCCTGAGAGCAGCAGCAGCGATGCGAACGAAGCCGCAAAACCGGTGCAGATCGTGTTGACTTGAGGTTTGATTACCTGCATCGTATCATAAATACCAAAGCCTGCGGTAGTCGAACCTCCCGGGCTGTTAATGAACATCTGAATATCCTTGTCCGGCTCATCCGCCGCGAGGAACAGCAACTGGGCGATAATGCTGTTGGCCAGCCCGTCATCTATCGCCGCACCCACGAATACAATCCGGTCCTTCAGCAGCCGTGAATAGATATCATAGGACCTCTCCCCTCCGGCCGTCTGTTCAATTACGTATGGAATTACACTCATTCTGATCTGCCTCCTCGGATCTGTCTCCTGTAATAGTGTTGGTGTTGATACCCTGTAAACGGTCCGGGGCAGCTCAAAGATACGGGCAAGAGGAACATCCGCTGTAATAAGGGGACCGCGTATCTTTTACAAAGTCCCGTTCGTTTATATAATAGAAGCAACCGTCTGAATCCCCAGCGAAGGAGAGGACCACAATGATGATTCTTGAACAGCACCGTATACCGGAGACTATAGAGTTGGACAGAATCCGTCTGGAGGAGCTGAGGAGCGTACTGCGCCGGTATTGCCTGTCGCTCACCCGCTCCAGCTATGGCGCCGACGATCTGGCGCAGGAGACCTGGGCCAAAGCGCTGGGATACCGCAAATTCACCGGAAGCCCCAATCCCGAAGCCCTGCTGCTGCGGATAGCCAAGAATACCTGGATTGATGCCGCCCGCCGCCAGAACGGACTAATTCATGCCCTGGAACGGTCAGGAACAGCACCAGATCCTGCCTCTGAAGCAGCAATGCCAGGTGATCTTGGTGATATGGAGCTGACCTTCCAGGCCCTGATCAACCATCTGTCTCCGCTGCAGCGGACTGCTTTTGTACTGCGCGATGTGCTGGGATATTCAGCCGCCGAGGCAGCCGTATGCCTGGGAACGACTGAAGGGGCCGTCAAGGCTGCTCTGCACCGGGCCCGGCTGGCCTTAGCGAAGGTCAGGGAAGAACTGGCGGAGCATGAGGGTCCGGCTCTTCCGCAGAACGCCGATTACCGGGCCTATCTCCGGGCGCTGGCCCACGCCTATGAGCAGGGCCAAATCCCAGTGATGCTGGAGCTGCTGCGCCAGGACAACGCCGGGAATGTAACTGCTGCGGTAAGTACCCATTCCATACAGGCCGTATATTCAGACAATGTAAGGTATTCCTACAGCTATGGAAGCCCTGCGACCTATGAGCTGCGGATGGCTGCCTAATGCTGATTGAATAAGGATTTAATGACGATTTTTGGAGCGGCGGATTACAATAGGACAGGAGTGTGATCGCATGAAGAAAGTACTTGTACTTGGAGGGACAAGGTTTTTCGGCAAAAGGCTGGTAGAGCTGCTTCTTGAGGACCAGAACAGCGAGGTCACCATTCTGACCCGGGGCATGACCGGCGATGCTTTCGGTGACCGTGTGACCCGGCTGGCCGTGGACCGGACGGATGAAACGGCACTGAAGCAGGCTGTAGGCGGTACGTCCTGGGATATCGTCTATGATAATATTTGCTTCTCACCGGATGAGGCTGCGGCGGCAGTGCGGATTCTGGCGGGGCGGGTGAAGCGTTATATCCTGACTTCAAGCTTGTCGGTCTATGACCCGCAGCCGGGGATGCTGACTGAAGCCGATTTCGATCCGGCACACTATCCGCTGAAGCCGGGCGGCAAAGACGATTTCAGTTACCAGGAAGGCAAAAGACTGGCGGAAGCGGTGCTGCTGCAAACGGCGGACTTCCCGGTGGCAGCGGTGCGGTTCCCGATTGTCCTGGGCACGGATGATTATACGCGCAGACTGCATTTTCACATAGAGCATGTACAAGCGGGGCAGCCGGTCGGTATCCCGAATCCGCAAGCGGAGATCTCGTTCATCCGTTCCGACGAAGCCGCCCGTTTCCTGCACTGGCTGGGTCTGGGCGGCGCTGTATTGACAGGACCGGTGAACGCCTGCTCGGACGGCACATTAACCATCGGCGGAGTGATTTCCATCATTGAACAGATTACCGGACGGACGGCTGTCATCCGGGATGATGCCGTTGAAGCGGATCAATCCCCTTTTGGGATACCGGAATCCTGGTTCATGGATACGGCAAAAGCCCGCAGCGCGGGCTTCAGCTTCCTGTCGTTATCCGATTGGTTCCCGGAGCTGGTGACTTCGCTCGACCGTTCACTTCGCAAGCACCAGTAAGTCCTTCGCCAGCTCTTTTGAGATTTCTTGCTGCGGTTCGTTAACAAGTATACTCAGGCCGGGCGCAGACTTATCCTGCACCGGTATTCCCGCAGGCAGGGGCCGGTGAATTCCGGCTTCTGCCTTGTTTTCTGTCTGTTGCGTCTGCTTCGTATGCATCTCCCGCTGTCGCTCGTCCTCGGTCTTCCCTTCTGTCTCCTGCTTCTCTTCGAGCGTTGCTTGCCTCGGCGCTTCTGTCTTCGCTTGCGCATCCACTTCCGATATCTGCACCTTTCCGCGAACCGTTGTATCGGCATACGATTGCTTCGTGCCGACTTCGGCTGCCTCCTGTATTTTGAACACATTGATCTCCCGGAACAGCCGCTGCGAGATATCATTAATCTCCTCGGCCTGCTGTGCAATATGGCTGATCGCCTGATCCTGCTGCGTGCTGGAAGCATTAACCTCCTGAACCCCGGCAGTGGTCTGTTCCGCCACGGAGGCTACCGAATGAACGGATTCAGTAAGCCGCAGGTTAATCATGCGGGTCTCTTCCACCTTGCGGTGAATTTGCCCGATCTGTGCGCTGATGCCCGTAATGGATTCATCAATGGCTTCGAAGGAAGCCAGAGTCTCCGCCACCTGATGATCCTGCTGCTCCAGGCTATCCCGGGTCTCCAGCATATATCCCTGGAATTCAGCCATTCCGGCCTCAAGCTCCTGGATAATACGGCTGATATGCACCGAGGAATCACTGGTCTGCACGGACAAATGCCTGACTTCTCCGGCGATGACCGCGAAGCCCTGGCCCGCAGCACCGGCCCTTGCCGCCTCTATGGCAGCATTCAGCGAGAGAATATTCGTCTGCTTCGAGATCTCTGTGATCGAATGGGTGATGCGTGAGATATCCTTCGACTGATTCACCAGCTTCTCCAGTGCCCCGTAAATCTTGCCGATCGACTCCCGGGAATGCCGGGAGATCTGGTGCAGCGCGGTGACCGTAGCTGCCCCCTGCTGCGTATTCCGGTTAGCCGTTTCACTGGTTGCCAGCATGACGTCCGTATACTCGGTGATGTCTTGAACCCCGCGGGCCAGCTCCTCCAGCAGCAGCGTGCTCTGCTCCGACTGAACCGCCTGCTGGCCGGCGCCCAGCGAGATCTCCTGAATGGTTCTGACAATATCCCGGTTGGTATGCGCCGTAATCTTCGAGGAATGCTGGAAGGAGTGCGAATAGTCCGCCAGCGAGCCCGCAGCAGACAACGTCTGCCGCAGCATTTCCTGCACCCGGCCCACCATATGGTCGAAATGATGGCTCAGCTGTCCAAGCTCGTCATTATACGGGGAGTTGATCTGCTGCCGCAGATCTCCGGCGGCGATCTGGCTGAGCGCAGCCTGCAACTTGCGCACCGGCAACAGGAATGAGCGGATCAGCAGCCAGGCGAGGATCAGCATGAACAGGAACACCCCGGCAGCGGCATAGGTGACGACCGAAACGGTATCATCCAGCAGCGCGAAGGAGACATTCTGCGCCTGTCCGGCATTTTTGGCAGCAGCGGTGTACAGCTCCCCGTTCGTCTTCAGCATGTCCTGATTCAATGCGAGCGCCTTCGTATGTATAACATCGCTTGTCTCCAACACACTTAGCGGGTCCAAGGTCCCGTCCGACAACACGGTTACCAGTTCCTGCGTTAGTTCCCCGTATGCTGCCGTCTGGTCAGCCAGACGTCCGAGCATCTTGAAGGCAGGCGTGCCCTGCTCAAAATTCACCTTGGCGAGCTCGGCAGACAACTGCCGCTGCTTCTCCTGTAAAGGTTCTGCCTGCTCCAGATCGCTGGATTCAGCGAATGAAGTCTCTGCACGGTTCAGCTCCTGGAGCTGCTGGGTGATGGTTGAGACGGTGATTCTATTCTCCATTTCGCTCTTTTGCCGTTCCATGGATCGCTCCACCTGATTAATCTTATGTCCCTGATACACAGCCACGCCCAGAAAAATAAGTGTAATGGCCGAGAAACTTAAAATCAGCTTCCATTTCATCGAAAAGTGCAGCGGGTTCCCCTTCAAAAGTATCATCCCTTCATATCAAGCCTGATTATGCAATAGGTATATTATGCTAATAACCTCATTGTAAAAGCCGGATATTAATTACTCTCTCAAGTTGTGTATGCGGAGCGTAAAGAATGTGTTGCGAAAGTGTTAACAAAGCGGCAAAATTTAAGTAAATAGTAGGATTGGAGTGCGGCTGGAGGGCCAAACATTCTCTGGAGTTACGGAATGTTCACCGCAGTGACGAGGAAGCTTCAAGTTCAAAGCTTAAGTGTTGCACAAGTTGCAACTTTGATTCATGGATACTGGTGGAATGCCAGGATTGTTATATAAAATGCAGGAATTCTCGCCGCCTAGCCACTTCGAGTAGAGGGAATGCTGTCATTTGTGCAACAATTCCGGATTAGGGGGATTTTATTGAAGGAGAAGCTGCATAATGTGCAGGATTTCAATCGGGAGAGGGCAGACAGAGAGCCGGAAGCAGAAGACAGAAGGGAATGAACCGTATCTATGAGTAACGAAAACAGGCTTGCCGCTGCAACAAGAGAAGAGTTGAGAAATTGGCTGCTGGTGAACAGCACGGCGGAAGGTTGTTGCTGGGTAGAGGTCAGTATGAAGCCGCTCCCGGATACGCTGCTGTACCTGGACGCCGTAGAAGAAGCGCTGTGCTTCGGCTGGATTGACGGGGTGAAGAAGGTGAACGCTGAAGGCAAGCTGATGCAACGGCTGTCTCCACGCAGCAAGCGGAGTTCATGGACAGAGCTTAATAAGGAGCGTGTCCGCCGCCTTGAGAAGCTGGGGCTGATGCGCGAAGAAGGCAGGCGGGTGCTGCCGGATATGGACATCCAGTCTTTTAGCATACACAAGATTATCGAAGAACGGCTGAACGAGGATGCGCAGACGGCTCAGAACTTCATGGCTTTTCCGGCGCTGTATCAGCGGGTGCGGATCGACACCATCCAGAGCTATATCCATCAGCCCGAACTATTCCAGAGCAGACTGGAGAAGTTCATCACAAGCACCCGGGAGAATATAATGTACGGGCAGTGGCATGACAACGGGCGTCTGCTGGATTATTAGTTCTGCTCTGTACTCCTCTAGCGTTCTGGAGGGATTCCGCAAACGGTACGGGTAGATGTAGATGTGCGATTTCGAGTTGAAAGTATGCGATTTGAAAGTAACTGGGATTTGCTTCTGGATGATAAGGAATTAGTTGGAAAAACGCAGCTTAATCTGGCTCATTTGGAGCGTTCGCGGAAATTAAGTGGATTAATGTTATTTATTCTCGTGCATTTTCCTTCATTATTCTGATTCCAGCATATTAAGTGCTTTTTTTCCAACTACGACTGTATTTGTACCCTTCCGCCCCTGAACAAGTGTTGAAAATCCAATTATTTCCTGAAGCAGCTCTGGTCCAGGCGCTGGCGCAGAAGTTAAGGCTAAGCGGATGTATGCGGAAAACCGAATACATTACGCTACGCGAAAGTAATCGGGCCGGATGTATGCGGAAAACCGAATACATTACGCTACGCGAAGGTAATCGGGGCAAATGTATGCAGAAAACCGAATACATTTCGCTGCGCGAAGGCGTTCGGGGCAAATGTATGCGGAAAACCGAACATATTTCGCTGCGCGAAGGCGATCGGGGCAAATGTATGCGGAAAACCGAATACATTTACTGTTAATGTTACTGGCGTGGTGCAGACGCTGGCGCAACAGCCATGCCCATGCCCAGCCCATACCGCTCCCGCCCTCTGGAATCGCTCAATTTGAGCGATTCACTTCCATATCATAACAGTCCCCCGTAACCGGGGGGCTGTCCTCATTCAGCCGCCGCTTCACTCACTCCCGGCGGTACACCCAGCAACCGGCCTGGCACAGCGCCGTCAGCGCAAGCCCGGCAGCGCCGGTGCCGGTGCGGCGGATCAGCGCCAGATCCGCCGGCGCTCCTGCGGCCAGGCCCGCGGCCGCAGGCAGGGCCATGAAGCCTGCCGGCTGCACGGACGCCATGTCCCAGGCGTCCGGCAGGCTGGCCAGGCCCGCGGCGCTAAGGCGCGCGATGTGGCGCAGCAGCATCTGCGCCGAACCCGCCAGCAGCCCGGGCTCGCCGGCGAGATGCAGCCGGCCCGCCGGGGTCAGCACGACACGGCCGCCGACCGGCGTGTCATAGCTGCCGGGCGCTAGCCCGGCGAGGGCAACGGCATCGCTGACCAGCAGTGCCTGCCGGCCCTTGACCTTCATCGCCACCTTCAGCACCTCATCCGGGAGGTGGAAGCCGTCGGCGATCAAGGTGCACCACAGCGCCTCTTCGGCGAGCTGGGCCCACAGATAGTTCGGATGGCGCGGCAGCATAGCATGGGCGCCATTGCCCAGATGCGTGGACAGCCGCGCTCCGGCGGCCACCGCTCCGGCAATCTGCGCGGCATCCGCTGACGTATGCCCGATCGAGACCGTCACTCCCTGCCGTACGCAGTGGCGGATGAATTCCGCGCTCCCCTCCCATTCGGGGGACAGCGTCACAAGGGAGATGCGTCCGCCCGCCGCCGCCTGCCACTGATCGAACAAGGCCGTATCCGGCGGACGGATATGCTCCAGCGCGTGTGCCCCGCGCGGCCCGTCCTCTGGCGAGAGAAACGGGCCTTCCAGATGGATGCCCTTGATCGTCGCAGCGCTGGCATCATCCTCCTCGCAGGCCCGGGCAATCGCCCGCATTGCTCCGAGAATCGTATACGGAGCGCCGGTAATGACAGTCGGGTAGAAGCCGGTTACCCCCTCCTTCCACACAGCGCGGACAGCCTCCTTAACGACCGCTGCGCTCAGCGCCGGATGGTTGAAGTCATATCCGCCATAGCCGTTGATCTGCAGATCCACAAGGCCCGGCGCAACCAGCGGTAGCTCTGCCCTTTCCTCCAGCGTCAGCTGCGTCTCCAGTGGTTCGATAGCAGCGATCTCCCCATCCTCCACAGTAACCCGGACCGGTTCGCCTGTCCGGTAATGCAGCGCGTCAATGTTCATGAGAAGACCGCCCCGAAGGAGTCGGTGTCCACAAACATCCGGCAATCCCCATGCTCCCGCAAGATGGTGGACGGACATGCTGTAGAGATGGATTCATGCAGTGTGCGGGTAACCGCACCGCGCTTGGACACGCCCGGCACCATGCAGAACAGCCATTGCGCGGACAGCAGGACCGGAATCGTCAGCGTCAAGGCCTGCTGCGGTACTTCTGCCAGGCTGGGGAAGCACCCGTCATTCACTTGCTGGTTCCGGCAGACCTCATCCAGCACCACCAGCTTCACAGGAAGCGGGTCATTGAAGTCGGCCACGGGCGGATCATTGAAGGCCAGGTGGCCATTCTCCCCAATGCCGAGGCAGACTATATCTATCGGCGCTTCCGCCAGCAGCCGTCCGTAACGCTTAGCTTCGGCTTCCGCACCGGCGGCAGGATTCAGATAATGGACCGTTCCCGGCGAGACCTTGCCGAACAGCGCCTCCCGGAGGAAGGTGCCGAAGCTCTGCGGCGAGCCTTCCGGCAGGCCGACATACTCATCCATATGAAATGCGGTAATCCGGCTCCAGTCCAGCTCCGGCGCAGCGGCAAGCTCCGCAAGGAATTCATTCTGGGAGGGTGCAGCGGCGAACACGATCCGCACCTGTGCCTTGGAGGCCAGCAGCGCCCGGATGGCCGCCGCCGCCTCACGCCCGGCAGCAGCTCCGAGCTGTGAGCGGTTCTCATATACGCGGACAAGCATGGCACCTGACAGTTCTGTATGAATCGGTTTGATGTTCAGCATGGGTAGTGCCTCCTTGTGCCTGTTGTGCCTGGTGTCTGTGCGGACCGGTTGCCTTCCTCCCCCCGGAACTCTCCGGGTGTAGTGCCTGTATGCAGCTTGAAGAGCTTCGTGAAATAGCTTTTATTCTCATATCCAAGCTGCTCGGCAACCTGCTCCACACTCTGTGAAGACTGGTCCAGCCATTCCTTGGCCTGCTCCATTTTGGTATGGGTAACATAGTGGATGAAGCTCATTCCGGTTTCTTTTTTGAACAGCCGGCTGAAATAGCTCGAATTCAAATGCGTGTATTCCGCCACCTCCTCCAGGGTGATTTTACGGTTCAGATGGCGGTCAACATACTGCTTCACCTTCTTGATCTCATCCCGGCGGGTCTCCTGATACATCTCGCGGATCACCGGCAGACGTTCGTTGAAGAATTGTAGGGACCATTCCTCCAGATGATCTATATGATCAATCGCCGTCAGGGTATCATGCAGCAGCTCCAGGGAAAAGGTGGACTGGAATTGCTGGCGGGCCATCAGCCGCATCTGGTTATCGTAGAGCAGCTTGAGCATCCACTCCTTCACCTGGCGCGGCGCATACCGTCTGGCACGGATGGTATCCATCCATTTCGACAGCAATGCCGCAAGCCTGTCGGCCGCTTCCTCCAGGAAGGCCTCACGGATCTCCTGCGAGGCTTCGGCATAATGGAGGAACAGATCCTCCTCCGTGAACGGCGGGAGCGTCTTCAGACTGCTCAGCTCGCCCGGCTTCAGATAGAAGGCATATTCACGGCCTTGACTAAGCAGCTCAATGATCCCTTCCCGGAAATGCCCGCCGCCTGCCGGTATACACAAATATTGAAAGGAAGCCGTAACCCCCGGCAGCGCTTGAATCGCGGAACGCAGCCTGCCGAGCATAGAGATATGGCCTGAGTCCGCGCCATTGCCCATCCCGCCGCTGAAGACGAGCACACAATCGCGCCCGCTGTAGGGCAGGCATACGGCAGCGGTGTCCTCCTGCCGCACGGCTTCGGCGGCGGACTCCACACATGACATTAGCGCAAGCTCCTCCGCTTCGTTCTCCCCGGCGTTGCCGCTGATCCGGCAGAGCACGGCTACATGGGCCGTGAGATCCGGCAGAATTCCCAGCTCGGCAGCATCCGCCCGCCATTCGCTGTCCGGCAGCTCCCGGGCAGCCATGCGCCGCAGCACACTTTGCTTCAGCAGCACCTTCTGGTTCTCGGCCATGCTTTTCCACTTCTGCGTCTGGGCTTTGTCGGCATCCCGGCGGCGCAAATCGTCGCCCAGCTCCCGCAGCAGCCCGGTAATCAGCTCGCGGCTGATCATCTCCTTCAGGATATAGTCGCTCACCATCAGCTTCACCGCCTGCTGGGCGTACGTGAAGTCATCCATGCAGGACAATACCACTACACGCAGCTCTTCGCTGCGCAGCTTCAGCTCGCGGATCAGCTCCAGACCATCCATATAGGGCATTCCAATATCCGTAATGACAATATCGGGCATACCGGCCTGCGCTTTCTCCAGGGCAACCAGACCATTCTTGCAGGCAGAATGCAGCGTTAATCCAAGCTCGTCCCACGGGATCACCGCCGAGAGAAAGTCCAGTACCGGCTGATCATCATCCACCAGCATTACGCTATACATCGCTTCCACGCTCCCTTTCATAGCCTTGATCCGGAATCTCTTCAGGCAGCTCGAACCGGAAGGTAGTCCCTTGACCGGGCAGGCTGTTAATCGTGATCTGGAAGGCAGCACCGTAAGTCAGATACAGCCGCTCATAGACATTGGACATTCCGATATGGGCCAGTCTGCTGGACGGCATCGCTTCCTTCTCTTTCCATTCAGAGCTTAACTCGGCCCGCAGGCGGCCCAGGGTCACCTCATCCATCCCCTGCCCGTTGTCTTCGATCTCGATCAGCAGCCGGTGATCCTGCGTCCGGGTCCGGATCAGAATACGTCCGCTCTCCTGATGCAGGCCATGAATGTAGGCATTCTCGATGACCGGCTGCAGCAGGAACCGGGGGATTTTCACGCCAAGGCTCTCCGAGGTGCAGTCTGTATCCAGCGTAACCTCCTCGGACTGGCGGAAATTCAGCAGCTCCACATAACTCCTGACAATATGCAGCTCATCATGCAGGGTCGTGTACTCGTCCCGCTGTTGAATGGTCATCCGCAGCAGCCGGGAGAGCGAGAACAGCAGCTCCGCATTCTCCTCATCGCCGCGCATTATGATGCGCAGGCGGATCGAATTCAGAATATTGAACAGGAAATGGGGATTGATCTGCGATTGCAGCATCGCCAGCTCGGCCTTGCGCTTCTGCGCCTGCTCCACCTTGATCTGGATAATCATCCGTTCCACCCGGTCCAGCATATGGTCGAAGGACTTGCCCAGCCGTCCAATCTCATCATAGCCGCGAACGCCTGAGCGGATGCCCAGCTCTCCCCGGTCCACCCGCGCCGCCACCTGATCCAGCCGGATCACCGGCTTCGTGAACTGGCGGACCAGCAGAACCAGAATCAGCAGGAAAAAAGCGCCCGATACGATCTGCACAGCACTGCTCCAGCGGTGGGTCGCACTGATCTGGCTCACGGCCTCACGGTATGGCGCCAGGCTGACAATCCGGTAATTCCCGTACGGAATCTCCAGGCTGCTCAGCAGATATTGCTCGCCCCGGTAATCCATGAATCCGGAATCCGCCGAATGCTTCACAGCATCCATAAGCGCAAACGGCTGGCCCAGCCGGGCCTTGTCCCTGGAGGCAAGAACGGTTCCGTCGGGCGCAATCAGCAGCGTCTCCTGCCCCTGCCGGCTGTCATTAAAAATCTGGCTGATCCGGCTCTCGGCAATACTGATGATCAATGTTGCATAGGTTGAATCGGAGGACAGCTTGAGATTCCTGGCAATGGTCAGCACCTGCGGGCTGCTTGGGGCAGCGGTCGGGATATAGTTAGCAAGCACACCCGCCCAATACAGCTCGAAGGCAGGCTGCTGACGGGCTTGTTCCATCCAGGGCTGCTTCAGCAGTGCGCCGACATCCAGCTTGGCGTAAGCATAGTTTGAATAATATTGTCCATCTGAGGTGAGGACGGTGACGAACGTTTTTTCCATCATGGAGGTGACGCTGTTCAGCTTGTCCGTAACCTCTTTGAAATCGAGAATGTGCTTGGCGTTATCAGGCTCGTGCAGCTTATTGCGCTGCCAGTTTTCTTTGAGAATAAGAGTGATGCCGGGGTCGAACTGGATATAATTCGCCACCAGCACCATATTGCTGAGAAGGTTAGAGATATATAGGCTCTCCTGCTCCAGCGAACGGCGTTCATTCTGAATCACCTGGGAGCGGAGGATATGCTCGGTGTAGGAATTGGAGATATACAAGGTAATAGAGGCGGGAAGCAGCAGACAGAGCAGAGAAGCGACGAGCAGCTTATTGCGAAAACCGAGTCTCCATCCTCTAGGCAGCAATGGCAATCCCCCTTCACAATCAGACTATCGTTTTCTATGCCTCTATCATATCAGCTTTCCGCCTCCAGCAGCTCATTTCAATCTATTATTTCGGGTAAAAAAGGGCTATTTCACGCCTCCAATTTTTTACTTGTTGGCATCTACAATCTTCTGCAGCTCAGCCTGTGCTTTGCTGATCGTAGTCTCCAGATCCTGCTGTTTCAGGATGTACAGCTCGGTTTCTTTGGTAAAGGCCGTTTCCAGCTCTCCCTGATAGGTCGGCGGCACGCTGAGCGGTGCGGGCTTGGCATTCTTGATTACATAGGCCAGTGAGCTCTCGTCAATATTGTCGGGGCTGATGGCACCTGATTTGACGCCTGCAATGAACTTGTCCACATCCTGCTTCTTCCATGCGGAATATACATTCTGCATCTGCTCGCCCTCTGTGGAGTACCAGCGGATGAAATCATAAGCTTCCTGCTGATGGCCCGACTTCTCCAGGATGCCTACATAGTTGCCGTTGGCAATGCTGACTCCCGCAGGTTGTCCGGCACTGTTCGACGGCATGGGAGCGAACGCGGTGGTGAAGGTCGCCGGGAATTCTTCCGACCCGCCGGCTTCGCCGATCATCCAGTTGCCGGTTACGATCATTGCGGCATGTCCGGTGAAGAACTCCGAGCGGTACGCGAGCTTCTGGGAGATGGTGTCGGCATACGGCACCGCTACTCCCGATGCCTCTGCCTTGCTGCGCAGCTCCAGCGATTGACGGATCCCCGCACTGTCGATATTCACGACACCATTGTTGACCAGATTATTGTCCTTCTCCTGGTTGATGACGGCCAGCTCCCAGTACATAGCCCAGGTATGGAAATACGTACCGAAGGTCTTGGACGGCCCGGTGCCGCTGGTCAGCTTGGCTGCGTAATCCAGATAATCGTCCCAGCTCCATTCGGTGGGAACGGCTAAGCCTGCCGCATCCAGCTTGTCCTTGTTCAGCAGGACGAAATAATTCTCCAGCGTATCCGGCAGGGCATACACTTTACCGTCAACGGACGGATCAACCGTATACTCGTCTGTCAGCGTGATGCCTTCCTTGCTGATCAGATCATTCAGCGGAGCCAGCAGTCCGAGTCCGGCACGCTGTGAATAGTCGGTGGCCCCCGGCATGAATACCACATCCAGGTTCTCGCCGGATGCGACGAGCAGATCCAGCTTCTTCATCCCGGCCACCGAATCGCCGTTGTCAGCCAGCTCCAAGTATTCCAGGGTAATTCCCGGATGGGCATCCTCGTACGCCTGCAGAATCGGTTCCATATCCGCCGCAGGCGACCAGTTGGCGACCTTGATCGTTACCGCTTCTGCCGAAGGTGCGGCACTCGCCCCCGCCTCCGGTGCAGCCGTACTGCCAGAAGTTGGAGCTGCACCGTTAGTGTTTGCATTGCCGCAGCCCGCCAGGGCTACCAGAAGCACGATGATCCATACCAGAGCGAACACATTCTTTTTCATAACTAACACCCCTTCTAATGTGGTCTACAGTTCCATGCAGTTCTCATGTACTCCCTTAACCGTCCTATCCGCCCGCCTGTCTTCCGGTTATGCAGCTTCCGGGAACTTGCCAGCCCTCACCCCTTCACCCCCCCCAAGGAAATCCCTTCGATTACCTGCTTCTGCCCGAGGATGAATACCACCAGCAGCGGTACAATCGCCGAGACAGAGGCTGCCATGATCAGTGAATAGAAGGCGCCGTTACGGTCAGCGAAGGCATTCATGCCCAGCTGAAGCGTATAGAGGGTCTTGCTGTTCAGGAAGACCAGCGGCGTCTGGAAGTCATTCCAGGTCCAGATGAAGCGCAGAATGGCATAAGTGGCAATCGCGGGCCGGACCAGCGGGAACAGAATCGAGAGGAAGATGCGGATATGTCCCGCGCCGTCGATCTGCGCCGATTCGATATACTCATTCGAGAGTGAAGCGAAAAACTGGCGGAGCAGAAAGGTGCCCAGCACGCTGAACCCGCCAAGCAGGATCAGGCCCAGATGCGTATCGTACAGGCCGGTGGAGCGGAAGATAATGAACAGCGGCACCAGCGTAGCTTCCGCAGGAATCATATAAGTCGCCAGCACCACTACGAACAGTGCATTTCTGCCGGGGAAGCGGATTTTGGTGAAGCCGTAGGCCGCCATGCTGGACACCGCTACGGAGAGAAGTGTCGTGAGCGCCGTGACTTTAATTGAGTTCCAGTAATACAGGGTGAAGTTGGCCTTGCCGAACCAGACGGAATGGTAGTTGAATGCCGCCCTCCATGTCTGCGGAATCCATTCGATCGGATATTTGAAAACATCGGCCTCAGGCTTGAGCGAAGCGGACAGCATCCATATAAAAGGGAGCAGAAATACGATGCCCAGCAGCGCCATGATCAGGGTGATGATGGCTTTTCCCCAGTCCAGATTGCCTATTCTCACAGGTATGTGCCTCCCTTATCTAGTAATTGACCCAATAACGCTGTCCCAGCCACTGCAGGCCGGTAATGGCAAGCACGATGACGAACAGAATCATGACCATCGATGAAGCATAACCGGTCTGAAGATCGACGAATGCGGTCTGGTACATGTCGTACACAACGACAGAAGTGGAGTTAGCCGGTCCGCCGTCCGTCAGCACCTTGACCAGGGCGAAGGATTTGAAATTGCCGATAATGCCGGTCACCAGCAGGAAAAAGGTCGTCGGCGTCAGCAGCGGAAAAGTAATGGAGCGGAACTGGGCGAACTTCGACGCGCCGTCAATCGTCGCCGCTTCATACAGATCGGCCGGAATATTCTTGATCCCGGCAATGTAGATAATCAGCGAGACCCCGAGGTCAATCCAGATCATCAGCAGCATGACCGATGGAAGCGCATACGTTGGATCGGCCAACCATTTGGGCGGATTGTCCACCCCGAGCGCCGACAGGAATCCGTTGACCGGACCATACGAAGGATGGAAGAGTACCTGCCACACTACCGCCACAGCCACTACACTGGATATCTGGGGCATGAAGTAGATGACCTTGAAGGCACCCGGCGCATACACATGGCTCGTAATCATAACCCCCAGGATCAGCGCGATCGCCATCCCAATGGGTACGGCCAGCAGCATAATGAAGTTATTGCCCAGTGACTTCAGGAACACCTCATCCTGAAACAGCTGGCGGAAGTTATCCAGGCCGCTCCAGCGGATCTTATCGAAGCCGGTGACAAACGACCATTTGGTGAAGCTGAGCATGAAGGAGAATATCATCGGAATCAGTGTGAATACCAGTACCCCCAGCAGCATGGGACCGGTGAAAAAGTAGCCCATCCCCGCTTCGATCCGTTTTCTTTTTCTGCTGCCGGCGGTTGGTTTATTATGGGACTGCGGTAAGGTAACTGACGTCTTCAAAGGCTCTGTCCCCCCTCTTGCGTGATCTTATCTCTCATTATAGAAAAGCAAAGAATGTTACATAAGCTACGATCCTGACCCGTTCAGAAAAATTTTTACCTGCCGAAGACGGGAGTTGTCCATTAGAGCGTCTGGCCCGGCATATCGGACTGAGGCGCGCTTATTCCAGATGAAGGACTCCACTTGGGCAAAGGAACAGTCCGTTAGGAGCAAAGTCGACCGGCTAAATCAGTCAAAAACGGTACGGATTTGCGCAAAATAGTTGATTTACTTGGTTTCCCCGCTTTGTTATCTTCAAGGCAAGCACAAGCTTATGCTTACCAAACTTTTAGGAGGAATCCAGATGAACGTTAAGTCAGATATTATGTCCGCTTATATGGAAAGTATTGTAGAGCTGCTGAATGAGATACGGAGCGAACCGAAGGAGAAGCTGCTGGAAGTCGCAGAGCTGCTCGCGGATCATATTGCGGAGGACAGGCTGGTCTACCTCTACGGTCCGGGCGGCCATTCTAATATGAATGCAACCGAGGTTTTCTTCCGCGCCGGCGGGCTGATGCATATCAGCGCCATATTAGATGAAGGCACGATGATCTCGAACGGCGCCCTGCGCTCGATGGCGGTGGAACGCACTCCCGGCTACGGAACGCTTGTTATTGAAGACAACCGGCTGGGACAAGGTGATATTCTGATCCTTGCCAATGCTTACGGCATTAACACGGCCTGTGTCGATGCTGCCCTGGAAGCACGGCGCCGGGGAGTGACCACGATTGCCGTTACCTCGGTCGGCCATGCCGAAGCTACGCCCAAGGGTCATATTGCCCGCCACCCTTCAGGGGAGAATCTGTACGAGCTGTGCGACTATGTCCTGGACAGCAAGGTGAAGCCCGGTGATGCTGCGCTGCATATTGACGGGATTGAACCGAAGATGGGTTCGACCTCCACCTTCGCCAACGCTTTTCTGCTCAATTCCCTGATGATGACTACAGCGGCCTGTCTCGGGGCCAAAGGGATCGAGGTGCCGGTCTGGCGCAGCGGCAACGCTCCCGGCGGGGATGAGTGGAATAACCGCTTCATTGAACGCTTCAAGGGCCGGGTCCGCTGGCTATGAACCTTCAGCTGATTCCAGAGCCTCAGGTGGTGCAGAGCCGGGGAACGGAGCCGGTCAGCGGTATTCGCGGCTGGACGGTGCAGCTTCAGCTCCCCGTGAAGGATGTCCGGCTGCTCACGGCAGCGCAAAGGATATTCACAGAGGTGACGGTGCGTACTACGCATGACGGCAGCGGTGTATTCTCCCTAGTCACAGAGGGTACCTCGCTCAACCTGCTGATGGCCCGGCGGGTTGAGGGCAAGCATGACGGCTACGTGCTGATTACAGACAAGGACCGGATTGAGCTGTATGCGCTCAGCGCGTCCGGCTTGTTCTACGGGCTGAAGACGCTGGAACAACTGCTCCATACAGGCGGCGACAGAGTGCCCGCCCTAACCATTGCCGACTGGGCGGAGCTGAAGCTGCGCAGCGATTATCTCGATCTGCGCACGGTCTATCCGACCTATGAGCATATTCTGGAGTATATCGCGGAGCTGGCCGATTATAAGATCAATACACTGGTCATCGAATATGAAGACAAGCTGCCCTTCCGTAAGCTGGGCTTCCTGCGCCATCCTGAGCTTGCCTTCACGGAAGAAGAACATCAGCGGCTGCTGAAGACGGCACATGACCACTTCGTCACTGTGATTCCGAAGCAGCAGTCCTTCGGCCATCTGGAATATATTCTGAAGCATCCGGCTTATATCGGCCTGCGCGAGGTCCCGGAGACGGTCTCGGAGCTGTGTCCGCACCGCCCAGGCTCCTTCGAGATGATGGCCGGCATTCTGGAAGAAGTGGCTGCCCTTCATCCCCACAGCGACTATCTTCACCTGGGCTGCGATGAGGTCTGGACCCTTGGCACCTGCGAGGACTGCAAACGGTCCGGGCTTACCCCGGAGGCTTCGTTCATCCGCTTCGTCAATCAATTGGCGGAGAAGACGGTCAGCCTGGGCAAGCAGCCGATGATCTGGCATGATATGATCATGCACGCTACTGCGGAAGAGATTGCGGCGCTGGACAAACGGATTGTGGTCGTCGTCTGGATCTATGGCGGTCACCGGATGAAGGCCGATGCCCGGCTGATTCTTCATAAGCTGCGGGATGCGGGCATCGAGACGCTCGGCGCTTCCTCTGTCCGCTGCTGGGATGATAACGGGGACCAGAATTATCCGGTCATCCATAACCGGGTCAAGAATGTGCTGGACTGGATTGAGCTCGCCCGTTCCGAGCAGCTCAGCGGCATTATTCATACGAATTGGGGTTGCCCGTTCTCGCTGGGCAGTCCTTACGGGCTGTTCGAGACCTCGCGTTATCCGGCCTTCCTAGCCGCAGAGCAGAGCTGGAATGCCGGGGCAGATCTCTCTACCTTCCTGGTCCGGTTTCTGCACCGCTTCCACGGACTGCCCGCCACTCTCCTAAGCGGGGAAGAATGGGCGGATTATGCAGTAACCGACTATTATGCCCTGATCCCGCAACTGCTGCCGGAGGTGAGAAAGAACCGCTTGACCGCTGAGCTGATCGACGCCATGATCCAGTATGAGATTCCGGCGCAGCGCCGATCCCCGCTGCATACCTTCCTCTTCCGGGGCGCGATGTCACCGGGCAGTGAGGAAGTGCTGACCTTCCTCCGGGACAAATACAGGAGCGGATACGGAGATCTGCTAAGAGCCAAGCAGCGGATGGAGCGTGTGCTTGCCGAGCTGCTTCCGCCGCAGATGGCGGAGCTGTTCATCCGCTCCCGGTTCTACCGGCCGGAACTATTTGAAGCGGACCTGCATGCCATGATTACCGATCTTGAGATCATAGAACAGAAAGCGGGGGATAGCTGATGCCTGATATGCTTGTGAAGCTATATGATCTGCCGGACAACGGGGCGCTGCTGGAGCGTCTGCGGGGACAAGGCATTGTTATTAAACGGGCGATGACCGGAGATAAGCAGGCCATTGTCGATTTTGTCGGCCTCCATTTCACGGAGAGCTGGCGGAATGAATGCGAGGTAGCCTTCGCCCATCTGCCCGTCCACTGCTATATCGCCGTGAAGCAGGGCGAGGTGATCGGCTTCGCCTGTCACGAGGTTGTAGTGAAGAACTTCTTCGGCCCAACCGGCGTACTGGACGAGTACCGGGGGCTGGGCATCGGGAAGGCCCTGCTGCTGGAATGCCTGTCCGCGATGCACCAGAACGGCTACGGCTACGCCATCATAGGCTGGGTCGAGGACGCACTGGCCTTCTATGAGAAGACCGTCGGTGCGATAGCGATCCCTGACTCTTTTCCCGGGGTATTCCGCGACTTGATCAAACTGGGCTGAATCCGGCCCTGATACAGCACAACAGCGGCACCCCGGGGCTTAACCGTCCCGGGGTGCCGCTGTTTTTGTTGAGCATGTACATCCATCAATATATAGTCGGCACCATCCCTCCATCCATGCGGATAGGGGAACCTTTAAAGGCTGCCGCATAAGGACTGCATACAAAGGCAGCCAGCCTGCCGATTTCCACCGGCTTGATGAAGCGCTGTAATTCAGATTGCGGCAGATTGGCTGCCATGAATTTCTGCTCTTTTTCGGCAAAAGTTAAATTTTCGTCAGGATACATACCCTCAATGATGTGATGCACCTTTTCTGAGAGTGTAGGGCCGGGCATGATGGTATTCACAGTAACTTCTGTTCCTGCTGTCCCTTTAGATATACTTTTGGACAGGGACAGCAGCATGGATTTGGTCATCGCATATTGTGGCATTTGTCCTGAGGGCTTGACCGCCTCTTCGCTGGCAATGAAGATCACACGGCCATAATTCCTGCTCAACATTCCAGGTAAATATAATTTCGTTAATCCGTTTGCAGCAAGCACATTCGTCCGGAAATACTTCTCCCAGATGTCATCGTCCACTTCCTCATACTGCATCAATTCATAAATGCCCATACTGTTGATCAGAATATCGACGCTGGGGAATTGGGCGAATACGGCTTGTCTTTGTTCAGGATCAGCCATATCGGCGGCAGCATTCTGAGGAGTGGTGGCCGGGTAATTCAGCTTCAATTCTCGGACAGTCTGTTCTACCTCTTCCCTATTCCGGCCATTGACCAAGACGTTGACGCCTTCTTTGGCAAGCTCTATGGCGATAGCTTTTCCTATACCCTTCGTTGATCCTGTAACTAGTGCTGTTGTGTTGTGTAATCCCATCTCCATAATGCACTTCTCCTTATTCATTCCTTGTTGTGTTGCGGATAGTGATTATATTATCTCGTTGGGATCGTTCAGTAACTAGCACCTTACGCCAAGCTTCTTGCCGGACACGCCAAAAAATACAGCTCCCCTCAGCGGCATTCCGGTGTTCAACTATTCAGGTGTTCCGCACGCCACTGTGAAGGCGTAACCCCTTCCCAGTGGCGGAAGCCACGGAAGAAAGAGTTCTGATCATCATACCCGATGAGATATGCCACCTCGTTAAGCTCAAGCGAAGGATTGGCCAAGTACCTCCCTGCCTGCTCATGTCTGACTTGTGTCAAAAGCTGCTTGAAGGTCGTATTCTCGCCAGTCAGCCGGCGCTGCAAGGTCCGCTCGCTCATAGCAAGCTCCTTCGCAACCGTCTGGAGGTCGGGGCTTCCGCCTGCGAGACTGTGTGCAATAATCACCCTGACCCTCCCGGATACAGAGAAGCTGCCAAGCTGTTCATCAAGTGAGCGGTCCAGTGCGGGAGCAAGGATCTCCAGCAGTTCTTCGTTATACGAAACAAAGGGAAGGTCCAGCTGGCTTGACAGCAGCGTCAACCGGTTATACTTCCCGCCTGTTCGAATCGTGCAGCCGAAATAAGCTTCGAGCACTTGTTCATCGCCCATGGAGTGGACAAATTCGGCGGCCTGCGCCTTCAAGGGCTGCCCGGTCCCCTTTCTTCCCAGCTCCAAGAGAAAAGCCAGCGTGATCCCCGCCAGCACCGGCGGACCGGGCTGCCCAGTATCCCCCCACTCCAGTTCAATGGTACACAGCCCGTTCTCTTCCGTCATCCGCAGGCTTTCGGGCGGACACATCTGTTTGTACCTGACCATGCGGTGCAGGGCATCGCGGTAGTCGCGGGCGTGATAAGTCGCTAATACGGCGGGCGGATACTGCGCGGTGTCAAAGGCGGCCGCAAGCCTGGTGATGCCTGATGCAAGGTCCCCGGCAAGCTCGGAGTACGCCTGCCAGATGGCGAAATATTGGTCAGTGGTAACTGTGGCTTCTGTTGTTATGGTTACAGGGAGCTGTGCCATGCGGGCTACGTCGGTTGCAGCAATCCCCAGGCGGCTTATCCCTGTCCAGAATCCCGGAGGCATTTTAACGCGTTCAGAGGGACGGGACTTCATAGGTGGGCCTCCTTTTGCCAGTTGCATATTACAGTGTTATGGTTGTCTTAAGGCCTTATAAGAATACTCTTGTGCCCGTAATCATGTCTACCTTAATGTACAGCAATGGTACTTCTCTGCCTAATTTCACACATATTTCTTATTTTGTTTTAACATATAGGGATTACAATGGATTCAGTCATCACTGTACGGTGTTCATCATAACTAGTAGGAGGATCAATCATGCCTAATATCTGGATGCATATTGAATTCGGCCAGCAGCTGGCCGTAGAATTCAGCAGCCGTTTCCCGTGTCTCCAGCTGCTGGAACAACAGCAGCGGCTCTATAATCTCGGCTGTCAGGGTCCGGATTTCCTGCTGTATCACAGCTTTCTTCCATGGAGAAGAGATACCGGGGCACTTCATCTCGGAGACCAGATGCATACGCAGAGCTGCGGGCCTGTACTTGTTGATTTCTGGGAGGCTGCCCGGAGACTTGAAGGAACGGAAGCGGCTCAGGCCCAGCTCTATTTCCTCGGTTTCCTGACCCATCATCTTCTGGACCGTAGCCTCCATCCCTATATTAACTGGAAGGCAGGCTATAAGTACCGTGCCCATCAGCGGTTTGAGATTGACCTGGATACTTTGTATATGAAGCGGCTGCACGGGATGAACACCTGGCAGCACGCTGCCTGGGCCACAATTGACACAGGTGCCCGGCTGCCTGAGCCGGTTCATCGCATTCTTCACGCTACGGCCCTTAAGCATTACCCGGAGGCTATGGAGAGACTGCCCTCAGAGATCTGGCAGAGCTCATACCGCGATATGGTGCTGGCTCAGAAATGCCTCTATGATCCGCAGGGCTGGAAGAAGGCTCTTACCTGGGGCCGGACCCGCCGGCTGTTCTCACGGAAGCTCACTGCCCGCGAGGAACGGCTGGATTATCTCAATGAGCGGCACTCCCGGTGGCGGCATCCCGCACTATATTCCGAGGTGCGGACGGAATCTGTGTGGGAGCTGTGGGACGAGGCTCTTGCAGAGGGGCGGACTGTACTCGGCGCGCTTGCCGATTGGCTGGACTCTACGGAGGACTCCGCCGCGGCAAGCCGTAAGCTCGGGCAGTTCACACTGGCACTGGGCAACCGTTCTTACGATACCGGCAAGGACTGCAGCATGAACCTGCAGAACCAATACGCCGAACCCATTTGGACAAGTATCCCGAGCGGTTGAACGCGGTGAACCGGCAGCCAGTCAGGAGTCTGGCTTCACGCCTCACCTCTTTTTCCGGCTGAATCCGAAGGATGGATCTATCCGATTGGAGGCCAACGCCAGCAGCTAGTTGCCAGCGGCTAGTTGCCAGCGGCCAGTTGCCAGCGACCAGTTGCCAGCGACCAGCGGCCAGCGGCCAGTAAGTGGAATTATGTTAAGCCTGTTGATTACCTATATTCTGGTAATTAAATCAATAGCATGGGCTAAATAAATCTTCCACTCCACAGGTAGTCTTTGCAGCGTAAATAACCGATCAAACTCGGCGAACGTTAATCTAGCGCTAACATGCACCTTAGTATTCCCCTGCTCAAACAGAAACTTTAGCAACACATAAACCAATAAAGCTACGTACAGCTGCCCATACACTGCATTTTCTGTGGTTCCAAACAACTTAGGGATGTTCAAATGCTGCTTGATCCAACGAAAAAAAACTTCAATCTGCCAACGTTTCTTATAGATGTCTGCTATGGCTTCTGGGGAGTGCCAGTGCAAGTTTGTCGCAAGAAGGACGGGATTCCCTTTAGGATCTTTAAGAATCACCACCCGAAACCGATTCTTGGTGAGTGCCTTAACCTTTCCTAATTGGCACGTCAAATCCTGCTCGACACTTCCCTCAAAAGGGCGATTTCGCAGGCGCGGGATCGGATTGACGAGCGTGGTATTATCTTTAAGCCGAATGACAAAATATTGCCGCTCTTTCTGTTCTTGATAGCGATCAAACAGCTCGTGCTTCCCGTAAGCGCGGTCTCCCACCAAAATATATAGGCTGTCCAGCAGGGAGGCGCAGCTGGTTAAATCATGCTGTTCGGCCGTGGTCTCCGTCACTTTGTGTAATTCATTCGAGTCCCCAACTAATCCGACATGCAGCTTCACACCTGCTTTTTGGCCTTTGAGGGGTGCCCAAGGTAGCCGACCGACACCGACGGAAATGGTGGTAGAATCCACGATTAACAGCTCTTTTGGGATACCGAGCGTACGCTTCGTTTTCCGATTACACAGCCCGATCATGAGCGTCAGCAAACGCTTAAATAATTGAAAATCAACCCCTTTGGCCTTTTTAGAAAGCGTTGAGTAATTCACCGCACGTTGCCCGTAAAGGGACATCCGTTGTGCGCCGTCTCGGTATCCGTCCCACTGCTGGAATGCGGCTTCAGCTAAAAACAAAAATAAATCATACACGGTAAACTTACGCGCAACGTCAACATACTTTAATTCTTTTAAGATCGGTTTTATTTGTTCCTCGGGAATCAGCAATTGCAGAATATTTGATATTGAAGTAGACTTTTTCATGAGGTCGCCTCGTTTCGTATGTTTGTAGGGGTACAAACACTTTAACGAATCAGCGGCCTTTTTGCTACCTTATTTTGGGTAATCAACAGGCTTAGAATTATGTATCTTAATCCTGCGATTTCTGTCCGATGTACGGCAGCAAGTGGAAAAATGGCATCTACTCACATTGGTTTTTGCTACTTGGGATGAAATCTGCTTATTTAAGTGCTGTTTGTCCAACTCCTGTTACCGCAAGGGCCTTTCGCTCCCTAATAAGTGTAGAAAATCCAACTGCTATATAAGGCGCACCCTTTTTCCTGTCAGTATATTTTTAAGTTCAATTTATTTATTCCCCCCGGTTTTTCGGCTTCCCGCCCGGCTACTCCCCCAAACAGAGAAAAATAGAAGGATAAATTATAGGTTTCACCTGAAATTCATCCTCCTATTTCCACAAAACGCCCGGTTGCCCGGGCGCTCAGCACAATCTATCCCCTATTCTGTTATTCCGCAGATGATTACAGCGGAGCGGGAGGAGTAATCTCGGGCGGGGCCGGCGGCACCATATCCGGCTTCTCCGGCGGGACGATCTCGGGATGCTCCTCAGGTACAATCTCCGGCGGAGTGACAACCGGTTCCGGGAGGATATCCGGCTTCACATCGGGAACAACCTTCGGCGGAACCTCTGGCGGCAGATCTTTATTCATATCTTAACCCTCCTTCATTCCTGATATCACTTGTATACCCGATTCGTTCCTGCTTAAACAATGTAGCCCTGGTTTGTGCGGGAATGCTTTTTGCTATTGTTCACCGTTTCTACCCATCACACTATTGACCACCGGTGCAATGACTTATATTATACAACTATGACAATAACCTAAAAAATGGAATTCGATTAGGCGGTGATTCCTTGAAGCCAGCAACAACGATTCGCAGTCATCTAGAGGCTTATCTGTATACTCAGCAAATGTCCATTAATCAATTCTCCATACAGTCCGGCATTAATTCCGGCACCTTAAGCCGTCTGCTTAGCGGCCAGCAGCCTATTGCTATGAATCATCTGAAGTTGATCACCCGGGGAATGGGATTGCCTGAGGACTATTTCTATAGTATGTATGTCGATGAGTGCTTCTTATATTCAGCACCGACCTGGCGGCGTCTGCGGCCCTTCATCCTGAATTCAGCAGAGCTGGGGCGGCTGGACTGTATTGAGCTTGTAGTCAAGAATCTGCTGGACAACCTGATCTATGCTCCCATGCTGTTCGAAGTGGCCGAGGGCTTGTTTCATGAGCATCAGTGGGAGGCGGCCGCTGTCCTGTACAAGAATGTAAGCACCAGCGAAAAGTATCAGCATTCCGAGCGTCTGGCCATCTGCCAGTACCGTCTGTTCCGCATTGCTGTGGGCGATAGCCAAACTCTCAATTTGCAGGCCGCCCTGCTGTTCGAATGTTATATTGACCGGCTGGAGGTGACGGATCAGCTGGAGGGGCTGAAGCATCTGATGCATGTCTATTACTCGCTGCACAAGTGGGACAAGGTCGATGAGCTGGCCCAGGAAATGTACCGTCTAGCTAGGCTAAGCTACCGCCATCTGCATCGTTCAGAGCGCAAGGACAAGCATGACAAATCTCCGGAGAAGCCGCTTTTTTTCTATGTACTGTATTCGCATCTCATGCGTGCAAGTGTATGTGAAGAGCACAGGGATTATGAATCGGCGTTGAAATACGTATCTCTGTATATGGATAAGAGCTGGATTCTGGAGAACGGGGAAGAAGACCGGCGGATCCTGGAGCAATTTCAGGAGTGGGGTACAGCCAATACGCTTCTCTACCGCATGATGTCCGGCGATTATGGGGTGCTGCCTGAATATGTGGCATATATCGCTCCCCATGCCAATGAGATCTTCGTGGCCCTGTACCATATTATGATCTCAGCTAACCGCTTCTCCTGGAATGTAGACGAGATCCTGGAGCAGTTCCCTTCCTATATTCCCTACCGGACCAATCTGAGAGACTTCGGGCTGCTGCACAATCAGCAGATTCTGGCTGACCAATATTCTACCTTTCTAGCTGAACTAGCCTTGTATTTCTTACGTCATCAACGTCAGGAGGGCATTGGATTCCTGCTTCAAAGTCTAGAAACCTCTGCTAAAATCAAGAGTGAGAGCATAATCATTAAATGTGTTAATCTGTTTGAACAATTCCGGCAGCAGGCCAGTGAAGATCAGACGGAGCAATACAAACTTCTGATTGGAGAGGTGCAAGAATCCAATGACAAGAAAATTGATCATGCTTCTAGTTTCGTGTAGCTTGGCAGTTATAGCCATTCTCCCTCTTGAGGGTTATGAATCTGTAACAGATGCTACAGCACAATCTGTGTTTCAGCCTATGGGACACGGGACGGGAAATGGCTGAGTAGCCGTAATGACCGTTGCACCAAGCGGAAACGGCTTTGCCGTCCTTTTATAAGGACGGTATTCGTTTCAGCGAGAAATATAAGGATAAGTTATTATGTGAAACATATAAATTCTTATATTTCTAAAAAGGGACGCCCCCGACATCGACATCCGGGAGCGTCTTTTTTGAGAGAATATAAGGTTGTATCTTTCCCGTAACTGGCCCTATCCTATCTCCGCAGACCGCCCAAGCTGGCTCCTTGCGCAAACACCCGCTGGATATTCTTCTGTACCTCAGGGTCCGGGATCAACGGCGGAGCCTGATGCGGCTTCACCCGGGCATCAATAATAACATTATCGCAGGCCCAGTGCTTATGCTCCACCCTGCTGTTCACCCCATGGATATCATGCGAAGGATTGCTCCGCGTAAAGGTCGCCCACAGGAAATTATTCAGATGCTCCGACATGAACGTGCTGTCATCGCACAGAATAATCATCGGGCAGGAATCCAGCGGCCCCGCCGCCGCTATATCTGCGCTCAGGCCGGAGATTTCCTGCGCTGCTGAGGCGTAATCCTCGAATGGCTTACCCTGCACAGCAACAATGCCCGGCATAATCATCGACGCCGGTCCCCAGCTCTGCTGCAGCCGCTGAAGAACCTCGGGCACCTCCGTGCACAAGCTCCGTTTCCGCTCTCCTACCGCTGCGAATACCACCTTGCTTCCGCTGTTGATTCCGGTACCGGAATAATCCAGCGTATCTATCGTGGTATTCGTCTGGAAGTGAATATCGCGGTGCAGATTGATCCGCTCCAGAATATAGGTCAGGAATCCGGGAATATCATGCGTGCTGACCGGCTGGTCCTCTTCTGCGGTGATGAACAGATATTTCGCCAGACTGAGCTGTCCGGTTCCGAGAATCCGGTTGGCAATGGTCAGCAGCTCTGCCGGCTGCTTCAGCTGCTGATAAGGCGTATAACGTTCACTGCCGATAGCGAATAGCAGCGGATGCACTCCCGAGGCATCTACCGCATGGACTTCCTTCACGCCGGGAATCTCCGAACGGATGGCTCCGCCGGTCAGCTCATGGATGAGTTCCCCGAAGGCCGTATCCTCCTGCGGCGGACGGCCGACGACCGTGAAGGGGAAGATCGCGCCTTTTTTGGCGTAGACCTTATGCACTCTCATCACCGGAAACGGATGGGTCAGACTGTAATAGCCCAGATGGTCCCCGAACGGCCCTTCGGGCTTCGTCTCCCCGGGATGGATCTCTCCGGTGATCACGAAGTCGGCATCGCTGCTGATGCAGAAGCCATCTGCATAGGTATAGCGGAAATGGCGCCCGGCCAGCAGACCGGCGAATGTCATCTCGCTTAAGCCTTCGGGCAGCGGCATCACCGCCGAGAGCGTATGCGCCGGAGGGCCGCCGATGAAGCAGCTGACCTTGAGCGGCTCGCCCCGTTTGTTGGCCTGGGACTGGTGGATGCCGATGCCGCGGTGAATCTGGTAATGTACGCCTACTTCCTTATTGATCTCGTACTCATTGCCGCTAAGCTGGATGCGGTACATCCCGAGATTGGAGTTCATGATGCCCGGCTTGTCCGGATCTTCGGAATAAACCTGGGGAAGTGTGACGAACGCTCCTCCGTCCCCCTGCCAGTGCTTAATCTGCGGAAGGTCGGAGATCTGAATCTCCTCGAAGCCGGCAGGCACACTGCTGCCTTTCTTCAGCGGCAATGCTTTTCTGGCGGCAAGGGCGGTGCCAATATATCTGAAAGGCTGCTTAAGCGCCTTCATGGGATTGCTGCGCAGTGCGATAACAGCCTGGGACGATTCCCAGGTATCGCGGAAGATGAACTTGCTGCGCTCGATGGTTCCGAACAGATTCGATACCGCGCGGTACTTCGAGCCTCTGACGTTCTCGAACAGCAGCGCGGGTCCGCCCGCTTCATAGACCTTCATATGGATCGCCGCCATCTCCAGATGCGGGTCCACTTCTTCATGGATGCGAATTAAATGCCCGTGCTTCTCCAAGTCAATAATACATTCTTCCATATTGCGATATGACATGCTTCTACCCCGATCCCACAAAAATTATGAACCTCTTTATTATCAATGAGTGCGCCCGCCAGGTCAATTGCCGCCGCCCCCCTCTCCGGTTTCACCAATATTCTTGCCAGGTGCCGTGCCGAGACTTTATTATACTTGTAGACCGGATTGATCCGGATAAACAATACAGCAAAGGAGATCCCGCGGAATGATTATCAAAAAAGTAACCTGGCTGGAACTCTTCTACGATCTGCTGTTTGTCGCTGCAGTATCCAAGGCCAGTCATGTGCTGCTGCATGTTGAAGACGAGACGCTCTCTCTGGAGACACTGGGCAAATTCGTCCTGATCTTCATTCCGATCTGGTGGGCCTGGGTGGGCCAGACGCTTTTCGTCAACCGCTATGGTCAGGATACGGTGACACACCGGATTTTTCTGATTATCCAGTTGTTCTTCGTCTTAATTATGACCGCCAGCCTGTCTGTAGATTTCGACGCCAACTATCTGCCGTTTCTGATCGGGTACCTCGGACTACGGATCATGACCGCTGTCCAGTACCATTACAGCCACGCCAGAGAAACCGGTCATCTGCGAAGCACCGCCCGTTATTTGGGATCACGCTTCTGGATCGGGCTTACTCTCTCAGCCTGCTCCCTGTTCTTCGACTCATGGCTCCGTTACGCGGTGCTGTATGCCGGGATTGTGCTGGACGTGCTTCTCCCGCTGACCGGCCGGCGGATTCTTGTGAAGACCCCTGCCAATACCCATCACCTGCTGGAGCGGTTCTCCCTGTTCACGCTAATTCTGCTGGGCGAATCTGTAGTCAGCATTCTTGCCGTCCTACAATCCAGTACATGGACCGGACAATCGGTCGGCTTCGCTGCGCTTACCTTCGTGCTGATTATCGCGGTATGGTGGCAGTATTATGACAACCTGGAGAAAAAAGTCGATATGCACATCCACACTGCCGGGCAGACGATCATCTACGGACATCTGTTCATCTATCTGTCGCTATGTATGCTTGCTGCGTCGATCCAGCTGCTTTTCCTGAATACCCTTCATTATGACCTGATGCTGAATCTGCTGTTCGGCTCGGCGCTGCTCTACTTTGCTTCTACTACCCTTGTCTTCCATGTCTACAGACAGAAGCAGCACCGGCTGGGAATGAAGACTCTGGTGCTGCTTACCGCCATTCTGGCCTGCTTCTATGGGGTGGATCTGATGATCCAGGTACCCAATGTAATCATCATGGGCGAGATGGCGTTGTTCTTCGCGCTGTATGCCAGGATTACGGCCTGACCTTTTAATGATTTGAAACCAAGTGGAAGTATAAGTTATCAGGTATAACCTATATATTCTATATTTCCAAGGAGAAACGGCTGTGTCGTCCTTATTGAAGGATGGCATCCGTTTCAGCGGGACAAGACTTATTGCGCGAAGCATATATAAATTCTTTCTTTAAATAAAGGCTGTACCTGAGGTCTAGTTGGACCCGGGTACAGCCTTTTCGCGACTTATTGTCCCGTAAATTCAATCTCATCGTAGTCATAATAGGCTTGCAGGATCTGCCTCCGGTCATCCATGAACAACTGATCGGCCACGCCGCAGGCAAGCTTCGGAATCGCATTCCTTAGCCCGGAGATGGCCGATGCCGATAACCCGCAGCTGACCAGAGCGGAATAATTGAAAACAAATAATCCATGCAGCAGCTTACGGCCCGTCTCATCCCGGCTCTGAAGCGCAAACCCGGGGCTAAGATACGGATGGGCATCCAGCAGCGCATTTCTTGCCCCGGCAGGTGCCTGGTAGCGGTCGCTCCAGCGGGCAATATGCGCTTCAACCTGCTGGAGCTCCGGCCGCAGCGCAGGATCACTGAGCAGCCCGGTGCTGACAATCAGATAGTCGAAGCTGAACCGGCCTTGGGGCGTGGTCACTACCGCTCCTTCGCCGGAAGCTTCTACCTGAAGCCACGGTGAACCGAGATGCAGCCGGAAACCGGGCCATGCCGCAGCACGCGTAAAGGTGTCACGGGTTGGAGGCTGATTATAATGGAAGAAATGCGAGATCACCGCATACTTATCCTCGTCCGCGAGGGCGTGAAACCGTTCAATCATGCCCGAGACCTCCATCTGGCGGATCGGATTAACACCCGGAAGCTGCTCACGGCGGACGAATACCTGCACCTCAGCCGCCCCTTCACTTAACGCAAAATTAGCATTGTCGAAGGCAGAGGCCCCGCCGCCAAGAATTCCTATACGCTTGCCGCGAAGGGCAGTGAAATCAATCGGCTGCGAGGTATGTGCATACAGATGCTCTGGCAGACTGTCTGCGATCATCGGCGGGACATGCCACTGTCCGCCGCCTTGAATGCCGGTCGCCAGTACTACCTTGCGGGCCAGCAGGGGCCCGGACGGAGCGCCCGCTCCCGAGACCTGAAGACGGTATATCCCGTCTTCACCGGGTTCAATCAGCAGCAGCCGCACCTCGTTGATCACCGGCAGCTTCAGGATCTGCCGGTACCAGCGCAGATAATTCATCCACTCCCCGCGCGGGATTTTGTCCACCTCATCCCAGGCAGCGGCCCCATTCCGGGCCTCCCACCAGGAACGGAAGGTAAGCGACGGGATACCCAAGTCGATGGACGTCAGATGCTTGGGCGTACGCAGAGTCACCATCCGGGCGTAGGTCTCCCAAGGCCCCTCCAGCCCGTCACGGTTCTCATCAATAACCAGGAGGTTCGATATCCGCTCGCGCAATAAGCCGAAGGCCGCTCCAAGCCCACTTTGCCCCCCGCCCACAATAATCACATCATAGACATGGCCTTCGGAATGCTCCCAAGGGCGTACCCAATCCGCGCCGCCGTAGGCAAGATAGGACAGATCCGTCTTCACACGTTCGTTCAAGGCTTCCAGGCTCATCATTCCTCAGACCTTTCGGATGGCGTCTTAAGGCTGCAGCACACACTCTGTTCCACAGTCCATTTCATATATATAGCCATATTATATCTGGGATGTGCCTGCTTTTGAATATCCATGGAAGGTTTATTGTCATTATCACTAAAATCTGCGGATTAGATTGTACATTCCACCTACATTCCATCTAATTCCAGCCTAAACTGTTGACTAATGAAGGGTTGATGATGAGTAGATCAGTCTAGATAGCTCGATCGTGGAAGGTTATCTGTCATTAGAGATGTAATCACCCTGATAGAGGGTCCTCATCGGGTGGTATTCAGGTGCACTAATGCTCCTTATGCGCTCATTTGGCTCGTACCCAGAGAATTCAGGTGTACTTATGCTCCTCATGCGCTCATTTGGCTCGTACCCGGGGAATTCAGGTGTACTTATGCTCCTCATGCGCTCATTTGGCTCGTACCCAGGGAATTCAGGTGCACTTATGCTCCTTATGCGCTCATTTGGCTCGTACCCGGGGAATTCAGGTGCACTAATGCTCCTCATTTAGCTCGTTCGGCCGCTTCCTGTAATATCAGTGGGATTTATCCCTTTGATTTCCCTGTACACCCAACTTTCAGCCGCATCAGTGGGATTTATCCCTTTGATTTCCCTGTACACCAGTAATTTTGCATAAAAGTTAACACGGTATATCTACAGGGGGCAGATTACTGGAAATGTATATCTTTCCACCTTTATATGAGGCGAGTCTGAGGGGGATTTTGCTTGGTGCGAGCTCAAAAGACAAAAAAAAGCCTTCCCCAATTTAGCGTTTAACAACACCCGTTTTTTTGGATTGGTCTAGCTTCAGTTGTTTGCTTCCCGTTCAGTTAGTAAAAGAGAATACGGTCTTTTTTCAGTCGCTTGGGATGGATCCTTGGCCTTCCGCCCTTTTTCCTTCGCCCCTTGCTGGTTCGCGTCTTTACCTGGTTTAGATGGTTTAGAAAATCTGCGTATTCTCCAGTCAAATACAACCGGAACACTGCTAATAGTCGTCCGATTCGCTGGTGGGGGGCATGACGCAAACGAAGGTGCTCACACAGCACATAGGCAATCAGATTTAAATAGATCTGGTTCCATACAGCTGTCGGTGTACGACTGCTGTACAGTTTTTTGAGGTGGAGGTTAGACTTCATGAACTTAAAAAAGAGTTCCACCTTCCAGCGATACCGGTACAACTCCGCCACCTCTGCCGCCGTCACATCCCAGCGATTCGTCAGGACGCGAGCCAGGTGAGACTTTCCTTTCTTGTCCACATAGGTGTACTCCACTAGCCGAAAAACACCCGTTTCCCCGGTTTCCGGCGAAGCGATTTCCACCGTGGCATCCCGTTTCAGAAAGGGCTTCGTGACTTTCCGCGTCCGCAGAACCTTCACCTTGCTGTTGTGCTTCAGACGGGCTACGAACTTGATTCCTCTGCGCTCCCAATCCATAAATTGCGCATAGTGGAGGTAGCCTCGGTCCAGCAAATGAGTGACTTCTTTCTTTAGCACCAGGTGCTCCAGTACTTCCGAATCCAAGTCCGCCACCGTTCCTGTGGAAAGCACCGAAGCAGTAGGAATGGCGCTGGTTTCGCCGGTTAACTGCAAGCAGGTGTGCATTCTCACCGCATTGGTCCCTGTCTGCTGAAACGCCCACTCCCCGCGAAGCCTTCCCAAGGTTAGTGTGGAGGAATCGACCGCTGCTAAAGGACCGAGTTTCTGTAAGTGTTTGGGCAGAGGCGGCCCTTCTTTTTCAAGTAAGTGCTGGAGGCGGGAGTGGTAGAGTTCTCGCATTTGTTCAGGTGGTAATTGGCTTAGCTTCCGGTTCAGAGACGAAGGGTGAATGGAAGTCACCCCGGTCCGCTCCTGATAGCACGGCGTCCGCAACAGATTGTCTGCTATATTTTGTACCCCGGGCCGACGACTTAATATGGCTTCTAAAAAGAGAAAGGCGGTACTGCCCCACTTCAGTTTTTTAGCGTAGCGGTCACCGAACAACAAGCGCCCTTTCGTTTCTAACCATGAAGTGACTTGACACAACAATCCTTTTTCCGCTAACTTATAAAGCAAGAGATCTCCTTTCGTGGGTGTCGTAACAACTTCTACGATAAAGGAATCTCTTTTTTTGTGCAATTTTTTGGAGTCCCATTAAATGTTAGGTTGTTTGCAAAATTACTGCCTGTACACCCAACTTTCAGCTCCATCAGTGGGATTTATCCCTTTAATTCTCCTGTACAGCCAACTTTCAGCCGCATCAATGGGATTTATCCCTTTGATTTCCCCTTTCACCCGACATTCAGCCGCATCAATGGGATTTATCCCTCCGATTTCCCCGTATGTCCCTGGAACAGTATCGCTCATATTTACTCTTTAAAGGTCTCCAGCTCCCGATTGACGGTTTCCACCATCCTTGTGACTGTATCGGTATCATAGAATAAGCTCACCCCGGCTGGTATCGGCCTGGCGGTAAGATGATCAAAGTCCGCGAACGCCCCTTCGGGCGGCATCAGGTACACCCGTGCCTCTTCATGCAGATCTGCCCAGCGCTCAAGTCTGCCCTGCTTGCTCAGATCGATCACATGAACGAGCTTGCTGCCCAGGTCCAGATAGAGAACATTGCCATTTCTCCGCGGTGGCTGCGGCTCTTCATCGTATAGCAGAACCGGATGCGTGAATTCCTGCGCGGAGAGGTCTATGCTAATCACTTCCAGAGTCTCTTCATTTACTCTTAGCGTCAGGTACGGTGCGAATCCGGCCAGGAAGCGCAGCACAACAGAATGCTGAAGCTGATCATCGAACTGCCAGCCCAGAGGCATCAGCCCAAAGTCATCACCCGGCGGTTCAAAATACAGCTTCCGCAGCAACGCCTGCAACTCCGCTATCCCCTCAGCCTCATAAGGAGCTAACGCCTGAACGTTAACCGGATACTTCACCACTGTCCGCTTCCTGGTATTCTGCCATCCGCTTGTATCCTGATGCCGGTACAAATCGTTGATCAACGGCATCACACAGGTAGTTGTGACCCGGAACAGTTCACCCGAGCTTGGCTTCAGCTTCTGCAGAACCAGCTCACTTTCCCCTCCGGCACCGGTATGCTGCCGGGCTTCGGCGAAATGCGGACTTACTTCTTCCAGCACCCGCTCCGCGGCTTCCCCACTTCGCATAGGGATCGAAGTATACGTATTCTCTGACAGTAAAGCGCTGGCAGCAATGAAATATTGGGCCAGCGCTGACATTATAGCAGGCTGCGGCTGTGGCTCCAGCCTGTGAATTCGCGGCCGGTTCTCCGCCGCGAAGCCGAAGTCATAGGGTTCTTCCTCCGTAAGGTATTCCAGCTTCGTATAATTATGAATCCAGTTATACATCTAGTTGCCTCCATTCAGCGGACCTATCATCCGGATAGTTCAATCTCATTCCTTCTATAATTTCACACTTCTGCCAGGTGGACAAGGCAACCTTTCTACTTTCTAATCTAATAGGTATTTTCTAATAAATACTTTCCAATAGATATATGTAATGACGCAGCGCGCCCCGGATGATAGAGAACGCGCTGCCCTGCTAGTTTAGAAGCGTGCTACAAAAAACTCACGGTTGGCGGGTACGAATTTCTGCGTACGCTGGTTGTTATCCGCATCAATAATTCTAAGCGTATAGCTCACACTGGTCAGAGTGCTGATGGTATTGAATTGGGCTACTCCGAATTCATCGAACTGGGCGGTAATTACGGTTCCGGAGCTTCTGGTTAATGTAGCCTTCCAGTCTTGCGTTTCATAAGGTACGTTGTTGTTATTGACCGCAAGCACGATGAAATTATTGAGAACCTGTCTGATTCTCCGTCTCTTGGGTCTTACTACCGCCGATGCTTTTGCTTTTTTAGCCATCAGGAGACGTTTTGCCATCAATGCTCTTTTCTCTGATTCTTTCATTTTGCTTCACCACTTTCTGTTGGGATAGAGTAGTAAATGCAAGAGAAGAACCGGCTGAAACGAGTTTTTGCCTGTTATTCCGATAAATGTAGTGCTGTCCTCATTCATAGTTTCGTACCCGACGGACATATGGCCGCATACAATGCTTCCATAGAGGTGATCACATAATGATGAGTAAGAAGTCATGGGTCAGGCGTCATGCCGCCAAGCTCAATCGTCCCCTGAAGCATAGAATCCGCAGAGCCTATACGTCTGCTGCCACAACTGCTGCTATACCGGTTATCATCCAGTTCCGTCAACCCCTTACTCCAGCGGAATTGCGGGCACTGAGGAGCCATTTGGGAAAACATCCACTCCCGGTCAAACATCATCTGCGGCTGCACCAGGCCGTCGCCTCACAGGTTTCGCTGAAAGGTCTTGAGCAGATATGCAGCTGGGACGGGGTCCGCAAAGTCTATCTCGACGGAATCAAAAAAGCTTCCCTGAATATTGCCACTCCCTCCATTGGAGCCACAGCCGTCAAACGCTCAAGAGGGCTTACCGGCAAAGGAATCAACATTGCCGTGCTCGATACCGGGGTGTATCCGCATCCCGATCTGACCCGGCCTGTGAACCGCATCCTTGCCTTCAAGGATTATATCAATCACCGGAAATGCCCGTATGATGATAACGGACATGGCACACATATCACCGGGGATGCCGCCGGAAACGGCTGGTCCAGCAAAGGCAAATACCGGGGACCTGCACCTGAAGCCGGAATTATCGGCATCAAGGTACTTGACAAGAACGGAGACGGCTATGACTCCACCATCATCAAGGCCATTGAATGGTGCATCGACCGGCGCAAAAAGCTGAAGCTGCGCATCCTGTCCATGTCCTTCGGCGGACCGGTAAGCCCGTTAGCCGAGGATGATCTGCTCGTCCAAGCGGTGGAGAAGGCGGTCAAGGCCGGACTCACCGTAGTCATTGCCGCGGGCAACAGCGGCCCCGGACGCAGAACCGTGGAGTCCCCCGGGATCAGTCCCTCCGCCATCACGGTCGGAGCCGTGAATGACCGCCGGACGCTGACGCAGAAGGATGACCGTATCAGTGTGTATTCCAGCCGCGGGCCTGCCCCCGGAGGCAAGGTGAAGCCTGATCTGGTCGCCCCCGGTGATGCGATAATATCCCTGCGCGCCCCCGGCTCGCAGCTAGTCCGCGAATCGCCGCACAATAAGGTCGGCAAGCGATACTTCAAGCTATCCGGCACCAGTATCTCCACGCCCATCGTCTCCGGTGCCGCCGCGCAGCTGCTCCAGCTCCGCCCTTGCCTATCGCCGAGCCAGGTCAAGACCTTACTGAAGCGCAATGCCTTCCCCCTCCGCCTGAAGCCAAATACCGGCGGCAGCGGGGAGATCGACATGCGGTTTCTGAAGCGCCGCTGCCGCTCGAAATAAACTAGTGGAAGCGGATTTGCCATCCTTTCAAGGACAGCACCGTTTCATCTGGAAATAGAAGGATAAGTTATCATGCGAAGTATATAAACTTATATTTCAAAAAACTTTAAGCAGAATGGAAGCCCCGCACCCCCAATCTGCTTAAAGTGGTATCACCGCTATTCAGCTTTACCTCTCCATCGCTATTCAGCTCTATGCCTCTGCACCTTTATTCAGCTTTACGCCCCTGTCCCCTTATAATTGAGGTGCGGCCCTATCTCCCGGGCCCAAGCCAACAGCGCCTCATCTTCCCCATAGGAGCCGATGCACTGGAAGCCGAGCGGCAACTCCCCGATCGTTGCCGCAGGCAAGCTAACCGACGGACATCCGGCGAATCCCCAGACCGCAGGCATCCCTGACCAGCCTGTATTGTGTTCCTCTACCTTCGGAGCCGTTCCTCCTTGAGCAGGAGACACCCACAGGTCAATCCCCTCTTGAGCCATAAGGTCCTTCAGGTCGCGCCGCAGTGTTCCCTGCAAGCGGCGGCATTGCTCCAGCTCCTCTTCCGGGATCTGCTGGCCCCGAAGGATAGCCTCCTGTACCGGAACACCGTATTCTGCCCGATGCTCCGCGAACATGTGCTCATGTCCCCGCGCCAGCTCGCCCTCAATGAAGCGCAGCATGGCATTTCCGTAGATGAGTTCATCTTCCCATGGCATTTTGACGTAGCGTACTTCATATCCAAGCCGTTCAAGCCCGGCGATCTGAGCCTCGAATACAGCTTTGACTTCACCGCTCATCAGCTCCATATATACGCCCTTGGGAATGCCCAGCACCGGTCTACGGGGGTCTTCAACCGAATGGGCTGTCCAGTCCGGGACAAGCAGGGCTGCTGCCGCCTCCATATCAGCCAAGTCTTGCGTGAAGAATCCTATCGTGTCAAAAGAGGGCGAGAGCAGCAGCACCCCATCCAGCGGAACCCGGCCATAGCTGGGCTTGAAGCCGACCACACCGCAGAAGGAAGCGGGAGCGATCACCGAACGCAAGGTTTGTGTGCCGACCGCCAGAGGACAGAGTCCCGCAGCAACCGCCGCTGCTGAACCGGCACTTGATCCTCCGGGAGTATGCCCGGTATGATGCGGATTACGTGTAGCAATAGGCCCGTTGTAGGCAAATTCCTCGGTAACCGTTTTTCCGGCAATCAGCGCCCCCAAGGCACGCAGCTTAGTTACCAATGATCCCTGTGCACCTTTCAGCAGGTCAGCAGACAACTGCGAACCGGCACGGGTAGGCAGCCCATCTACATGCAGCAGATCCTTGACCGCAACAGGAATGCCGAATAAGGGCGGCTTCATTCCCTCTCCGCTGTACGAACGCAGCAGCTCCTCTTGCTCCAAGCCAAGACGTAACTTGGCATCACTCTCAGGGACAAACGCATGGATGTGCGGTTCAAGCTGCCCTAGGCGCTCCAGGTACAGGTTAAGCACATTCCCTAGTGAATATCCGGGGTCATGGATACGGTTCATCATTTCTGTCAGGGATACCTTGTGAATCAGCATCATATCAGCTCCATGGAAGATTATGTATAATACTAGGCTTATTACGGCTCAGAGTGCAAAAGGTAACAGGATGGCAGCCGCATACACAACGTTCTCCGGGTCGTCCCTTCCACAGCAAGAACCCGCAGATCAGCTCTGCGGGTTCTTGGCATATACGATTTTGCGGATGCTGTCTATAGATAGCCCATATTGCTCGCACAATTGGTCCATATGTGCACCTTCACGGAAGCCTTTACGGATCTCCTGGTTCCGGACTCTGTAATAACCGGCTGCGCCTGAGCTTTCGCCCCATTTGCGGCGTTTGCTAGGACAGGTAGGGATGTACAAGGCTTCACCTTGAATGTATTGCTGAATCTCCTTCAGCAGGTGGTCGGGCAATAACGTTGCTGCATTTACACATTTCATAGCTGGCTCGCTCCTTAAAATATATTGAACTTTTAAGGGCAAAGCCTGTGTAATAACTGTATCCATCTGTTACTTCAGGCGAATGAAATCCGCTCCATGCCAAGCTTTCGCCTTAGTTATTTCACAGGCTTTGCATGGAGCGTGCCGTTTACATAGTGATTCATCTCAAACATCGTTCCTCACCTCCCGGGCAGTGTCAAAGATTAACTCTATTCTAGATTGATTTCCATATTAGTTCAACCCAGATTAGTTTTTTGCTGAAGTCGATTATATAATGGGATGTATATGGCAAAGAAAGGGTGTTGATATCCTATGAAATTCACAGAGTACCGTTACGAACGTCCGGATGTAGAGCAGTTCAAAACCGATTTCACAAATTTGCTCAAAGGTCTGAAGACAGGCAATCTGGAAGAACAAAAGGCTGCCGTAAAAGCGATGAATGAGCTGCGCAGTAGCTTTGATACCATGTCAACCCTTGTCAGCGTCCGCCACTCGATCAACACCGAGGATGCCTTCTATAAGGCTGAACAAGATTACATGGACGAGATCGGTCCGGTAGTACAGGAGTACATAACCGACTATTACAGAGCACTTGTTAACTCCAGGTATAGAGCAGAGTTTGAGCAGGAATGGGGTACACAGCTCTTGCGCTTGGCCGAAATCTCACTGCGCACCTTCAGTCCTGAGGTGATTGGAGACCTGCAGCTGGAGAATAAGCTGTCCTCAGAATACTCGCAACTGATCGCTTCCGCTAAAATCATGTTTGAAGGTGAAGAACGCACCCTGTCCCAGCTAACGCCGTTCGACTCCTCCACAGACCGTGAAGTGCGCAAAGGAGCCTTTGCCGCGCGATACGGCTTCATGTCCGGGCATGAACCGGAGCTTGACCGGATTTATGATGAACTCGTTAAGGTCCGTGCCAGCATAGCGGCCAAGCTGGGATACAAGAGCTTCGTGGAGCTGGGCTATGACCGGATGGGACGTACCGATTACAATGCGGCTATGGTGGCGAATTTCCGCAAGCAGGTGCTGGAGCATATCGTTCCCGTTGCCGGCAAGCTGAAGAAGCGCCAGCGTGAGCGCCTGGGCCTTAATGAGCTGAAATTTTATGATGAGGGGATTAACTTCAATTCCGGCAATGCGAAGCCTAAGGGTGATCCGGACTGGATCGTGGCGAACGGGGCGAAGATGTACCAGGAGCTGTCCCCGGAGACCGGTGAATTCTTCACCTTCATGCAGGAGAACGGGCTGATGGATCTGGTCAGTCAACAAGGCAAGGAATTCGGCGGCTATTGTACGTACTTCAGCGATTACCAAGCGCCTTTTATCTTCTCCAACTTTAACGGTACCTCCGGGGATATTGATGTGCTGACCCATGAGGTCGGCCATGCCTTCCAGGCGTATTCCAGCCGGGATTCAGGCGTGCCTGAATATGTATTCCCGACCTCGGAAGCCGCTGAGATTCATTCGATGAGCATGGAGTTCTTCGCCTGGCCGTGGATGGATCTGTTCTTCAAGAAGGATGCGGACAAATACCGCTTCAACCACCTCGCTGACAGTCTGGAGTTTATCCCCTACGGCGTGTCCGTCGATGAATTCCAGCATTTCGTCTATGAGCATCCGGAGGCCACTCCGCAGGAACGCAAACAGGCCTGGCGGGACATTGAGCAGAAATATCTGCCACACCGCGATTATGACGGCAATGTGTACCTGGAGCAGGGCGGATTCTGGCAAAAGCAGGCCCATATCTTCCGTTCTCCGTTCTACTATATTGACTACACGCTGGCCCAGCTCTGCGCCTTCCAGTTCTGGAAACGCTCGAATGAGGATTTCAAATCCGCATGGTCCGATTATCTGCGCCTCTGCCAGGCCGGAGGAAGCCAGTCCTTCACCGGTCTGGTGAAGCTTGCCGGATTAATCTCCCCGTTCGAGGATGGCTGCGTCAGCTCCGTAATCGGAGACATTGAAGGCTGGCTGAACAGCATCGACGATAAGGCGCTGTAAGCGGCCGGCCACCTTTTCACCACAGGTTAATGCTTGTCCCGCGGCAGAACTTCAGGTCATCGCCCAGCCTTCATTGAGCGGAATTCCTGGAGAGCCTGCCGCGGGATATTTATTTCTTCCCCCGCTTCTCCGCTGCCTGCTGCTGATTCTCTGCCACTCTGAATTGGACGATTCTCGTAATGAGTTCATAAGGAAGCGGCTCGCCTATCGGGAACTGCACCGAACCTTTGGCTCCTTTATACCGCGATAATTCCTCCTTGAAGGCTTCAATTCCGCTGGGGTCCGGATAGAATCCGATGTGATTCTTGAAGGCGGCGAAATGCACCAGATTCTTATGCAGGAACCAGGTAGGCATCTGGTAGCTGATCTTCTCCTCTGCCTCGGGTGCGGCCTCCCGGATGACCTTGCGTAAGGTCTGCAGGATCTCCTGAACCTCTGGCGCACAGGATGCAATATATTGATCGACAGATGCATAGGTCACTTTATTCTCTTCCACTTCAGCTTCATCTCCCTTAAGTACATTTGTGGATATTCATTCCTAACCTATATGTAGCACATAGCTTTTCACAATTCAAATAGACCGCATAAGCTGCGGTCCATTCGTGACATTCCCCGGCCTTTAGTAGCTTGGAATCCCTTGCTAATTAACCTTGGTCAGCTTCCACTTCTGGGCATCGGTGCCGTTGTCCGTCCATTGCTGCACGGCGGCACCATCCTCTGGAGAAGAGTTAGCGACATCCAGAGCCAGCCCGCTGGCTTTGGAGATCAGCTTATAATACCCTCCGCCCACATCGACGATACTCCACCGCTGGGCATTGCTGCCATTGTCATTGGCCTGCTGCAATTGGACTCCGCTTGCTGTAGAGGCGTTAGGAACATCCAGCACTTTACCGCTGTGTATCGCAGTAAGCTTATAGAAGCCGTCCCCTGTGCTATCCACCCGGAATTGCTGATTCGTGGCTGTGTAGTTGGTCCACTGGTGCACTTTGGCTCCGTCTGCTGTAGAGACATCCTTCACATCCAGCACCTTGCCGCTTGCTTTGGACATTAAAGTATAGACTCCGCCGCTGACGATGCCGCTCGAAGGGGCACCCTCCTGATACACGCGCACATAATCTACCAGCATTTGCGCCGGGAAGCTGGTTGCGCCGTTCGGCGCGCCCGGCCAATTCCCGCCTACCGCAAGGTTCAGCAGCAGGAAGAACGGTTTCTGGAATTCCTCTGTATTGCCGGTTCCGTTCTCAATATAGAATTGATTGAACTGGGTGCCGTCCACAAACCATTTGATATACTTGGAATCCCATTCCACGCTGTACGTATGATACTGGGAGAAATCCAGATTGCCTGTTACCTGCCCGTATTCGGCATGACCGCCGGCATCCCAGTGTACCGTACCGTTAACGACAGCGTTATTGTTCACCCGCTCCATGATATCTATCTCTCCGCAGGCCGGCCAGCCGGGCGGGGTGGTGATATTGGAGCCGAGCATCCAGAAGGCAGGCCATAGCCCCTGGCCGGAGGGGAGCTTGATTCTTGCTTCTATTTTGCCGTACGTGAAATTCTTCAGTCCCTGGGTCTTGATCCGGGCCGAGGTATAGTTCATGCCGCTATAGTTTTCCTTCTGCGCTGTAATGACCAGATTGCCGCCGGTAACCTTCAGATTCTGCTCCCGGTTGGTGTAGAATTGCAATTCATTGTTGCCCCAGCCTCCGCTGCCTGTGCCGGTCTCTGCCGTCCAATTGGCGGTGTTCAGGGATGTGCCATCGAACTCATCGCTCCAGGCCAGATTCCAGGTTGGAGCTGCGCTTGCGCTCCCCACAGGCACCAGTGCGATTAATAACGTGAACAACAGGCACAGACTTAAGACTTTACCTCTTCTCAACATCGTTGTCCTCCTCTTTGCTATTCAGAATTGCCAGCCTTATTTCAATGCACATGTCCATTCGTGCAGTTGAAACCTTACCCAACCGGTTTCGATTATGGCCTCTGATAACGCCCTCATGCGCTACATCCCATATATATCGTTTTTGCTCCCGGTAAGAACTGCAATTTTGACAATTCAGCGAACCCGGCATAAATGGGCGAGCTGACCTTCGGAAGACACTGTAGAGCATTAGAGTTCAATTGGTGAATAGGAGCTGTAAGACGAGACCTCTTAATATTGTGTTCGGTTTTCTGTGAAAATACTTCTGGCACAACCTGCGATAAACGCATGGCCTACGCGGCGCGTTCAGTCCAATTGTGTTCGGTTTTCCGATTACATTCGGCTTACGCGGCGCTCCCAGTCCAATTGTGTTCGGTTTTCCGATTACATTCGGTCTACGCGGCGCGTCCAGTCCAATTGTGTTCGGTTTAATACGAAAATAAAAGTATCGGAAAATGCGCCGCAGACAGGATTTTGACAAAAAAAGACCCACCGCCCCAAAATAACGTTTCGTTTTTTTTGAAAAAGGGGAGACTATTGGATAGGATTTAATTGCACGCTATATCCTAACTGCTGGATATATTGCACGTACCGATCCAACGGGTTTTTCTTGGACGTCTCATCGCCTAGTGAGACGTCTATTTCTTGGTATGACCTTTTCTCCCGCATCAGGGCATGGAGGATTCGAATCAGCAAATGCGCGGTGGCGACGTTTGCTTTTTTATCTCCCCGTCTCTTACGAATTCGTCGAAAGAATTGGCCGATCCGGTTCGAGGAGCGAGAGTTCGCCCAAGCCGCCTGGCACAAGGCCCCTTTCAGATGCTTGTTCCCTTGCATCGTTTTTGACTTTTTTCGCTTTCCAGCGCTTTCGTTGTTCCCTGGACACACCCCCGCCCATGAAGCAAACTGCGCATCGCTCGGGAACATTTCCGCGACATGCGGCCCCACTTCTGCAAAGATGGTCACGGCAGATGTCCGCTCAATTCCTGGAATGGAGTCAATTTGTTCAATCCTCTCCAGGTAGGGTTCTGCCTTCGCCTCGATTCGAGCTTCCAGTTCCGTGATCCGTTTCTCCAAATAGACCAAGTGGTCCCAGTGGTCTCGAATCATCTCCCGATGATGACGGCGCAACTTGCCATTGAGCGCGTCTAGCAACTGCGGAACTTTCTTTTTTAAACGGGTTTTGACCAGGTTTTTAACGGTCACTTCGTCTACGACCTCGCCGTCCATGATCTTCTGGAGCAGGCCCCGTCCCGAAACCCCATATAGATCGGACATAAAGGTGGTTAGCTTGATGTTGGCATCCTGCAGGATTTTGTGAATGCGGTTTTTCTCCGCCGTCACCGCCTGCACCATCTTACTCCGGTAACGGGTCAAATCTCGCAAATCCCGGATGTCCTGTTCTGGCACCATACTGCCTTCAATGAGCCCGCAACGGTGCAATTGCGCTAACCAGCGCGCATCTTGCATGTCACTTTTTCGACCCGGCATATTCTTTACCCGCTGGGCGTTGGCCAAGACAAGATCACAACTGCCCTCTAAGATGTTCCATACCGGTTTCCATAACACGCCGGTACTCTCCATCACCACTTCAAGGCAGCCGTGTTCATTCAGCCAATCTTGCAGGCCTAGCAATTCTCGGGTTGTCGTCCCAAAGGTTTTCAGGTGACATTGTGGTTTCTGTTCGATCGGTCCTTTCAACACGCAGGCCACAACGGTTTCCTGGTGTACGTCTAGACCGGCGCAACACATACGTACAGCATCCATTTCAACCATCCTCCATCGTCAACTTACAAATCATGCGCTCGAGTGAGTGTAATTTAATACACGTACTTTTTGGGGGTTACAATAGGCGATGCTCGAAAAGCGCAATAGAACGGTTTTTCGCACGGGGTGTATCCCAGTAACCGCGTCCGCCCTTTGATTTGTATATGTAGTGTTGACGACTACAGCATCTTTTAGAATGGATGCGACGGATGCCACCCACTTATTTTCATTCCTGGGGGTGACAAGGCCTCTGTCTTGTCATGCCTGTTTTTCGATTACATTCGGCCTACGCGGTTCACCCAGTCCAATTGTGTTCGGTTTTCCGATTACATTCGGCTTACGTGGCGCACCCAGTCCAATTGTGTTCGGTTTTTAGCATACATTCTCCCAATGACTTCACTCTTTTAGTCCTTCAGGCCTCATCAAGCCCATCTACATTTTAAAACCTGATGCTGCGCTTCCTTGTCAGCCTGAGCACAGCAAAAAACCGCTCTCTAACGGAGGCGGTTTATGCTTTTGCAAAGGTGAAGCCATTATTGCCGTACTACTCCATTCCGTGCTCTTCACGGATCTTATACATGCCTTGGACGAGCAGCTCCGAAGGATCACGGTTGAGCTGCAAATGCGTCAATAACAGATGGAGCGGAATCGCGCATACGTTATTCCCTTCAGTGACCGCAGGGAAGCCTGCTTCAAAGACCGGTCCATGCTCCTCGTTCCAGGCCAGGCCGGCGTGTACCTGCTCCGGTGCGAACTCCTCCGTTACCGCTGAGATGCACATCGGAACGAGCACATTATCGACAACCGCCTTAGCTTCCTCTTCGCTGGCGAGAGGCTTAGGCATAGTGTTGCCACCCTTGGTCTTCATCATCTCGTGGAAGAAGGAAGCCATCCAGATCTCCGGGCTGTTGCCGGACTGGAATCTGCCAGCCAGCTCACGAAGGAAGAATCCGCAGTAGTAGTCAGCGTTCTCATTATCCTTCACGCGGTACACAAATACCGGGCCGTAGGTGTCGAGGTTCAGAACCTGACCCTCCACATCACTGAAGCTCATTTTTAGAGCTACAATGCCGTTATGAAAAACAGCCTTAAGCAGCTCATTCCAATTCTCTTCGGTCATGACTTTCTCGGCAGCTTCTGCTTCCTCGTTCGTTGTCTCATTCGTAGTCTCGTTGGTTGTATCATTTGTCATAATTAAATTCACCCCACTTTCTATCATACCATCCTATTGAACAAGGTAACATACCATATCTCTCAACTCAAATGGAAAGCTCTGCCGGGCCGGATGTATGTCCTGATGCGGAAGTGCTATACTAGACAGATGAAGTCACCATCTCAGCTTGCAGAAGGGAATGACCACAATCCATGAATACCGAACAATTGGAGAGAATTCACACGGGCCAAGGCTTTATAGCTGCTCTGGACCAGAGTGGTGGAAGTACACCCAAGGCGCTGCTGCAATACGGCATTAAGGAAGACCGCTATTCAGGTGATGAAGAGATGTACGCGATGGTCCACGGAATGAGAACACGCATTATTCAGAGTCCAGCTTTCAACTCGGAGCATATTCTTGGTGCGATCCTGTTTGAGAACACGATGGACCGTTTCATAGACGGCCAATTAACCGCCGATTACTTGTGGGAGCAGAAGGGCATTGTGCCTTATCTCAAAATAGATCAGGGACTGGCTGAGCCTGAACTTGGGGTTCAGCTCATGAAGCCCATTCCCGGCCTCAGCGACCTGCTGAAGCGGGCGGTCAGCAAGCACATCTTCGGCACCAAGATGCGCTCCGTCATTCATGAGGCTAACCCGGAGGGTATCCGGCAAGCCGTGCAGCAGCAGTTCGAGCTTGCCCGGCAGATAGCCGCGTCCGGGCTCGTTCCGATTATTGAACCGGAAGTAGATATCCTAAGCAAGGATAAAGAGGCGTCCGAGCAGCTCCTGAAGCGTGAACTGGTCACCCAGTTATCCGCTCTGGAGGAAGGTGTCAAGGTCATGCTTAAGCTGTCTCTCCCGAGTGAAGATGATTTCTACAGAGAGCTCGCCGCTGATCCCCATGTGGTCCGGATCGTTGCCCTGTCCGGGGGATATACCCAGGCTGAAGCCAATGAGAAGCTGGCCCGCCAGCATGGACTTATTGCCAGCTTCTCGCGTGCTTTGTCCCAGGGCCTCAGCGACCAGCAGACAGACGAGGAATTTAACAGCACCCTTGCGGCGTCTATCCAGGCCATATATGAGGCTTCGATTACTTAACCCCGCTACCCTTCCAGCTCTTCACTGGTAGACCAAGACCCCGGGCCTAATGGCTCGGGGTCTCTTTGTTGTATAACCACTCTGCATTTTAGACAACAATGTCCGGTTAAGCCCAGGCTACTCAGGAAGATGTTGTATTTCAGGCAGGATTCCGGGATTAACGTGAGCTATCCTGCGGCAACAGCAGTCAGGCTTTTTTCAAACGGGCGACTTCCTCCCGCACCCTTGGCGCTACCTCGGTTCCGAAGAGGCGGATCGCCTGCATAACCTCGGCATGGGGCATGGAGCCATGCGGAACATGGAGCAGAAACCGCGTAATCCCCACATGCTGATACAGGTGGATGATTTTACGGGCAACAGTCTCCGGATCTCCTATGTACAAGGCCCCGTCCATACTGCTCGCTGCGTCATAATCCGCACGGCTATACGGAGGCAGACCTTTCTCCACAGCCCGGACATTGGTCCGCGCATGAGTGGACGGGAAGAACTTCTCCAGCGCCAGCTCATTGCTCTCTGCCACAAAGCCATGAGAGTGGGAAGCAATCGGGAGCTGTGACACATCATGACCGGCCTTGGCCGCTGCTTCCTTATATAGCTGCACATGCCTGGCATAATCGGAAGGATTCACATTGCCGATAATCGCCAGGGCAAAAGGCAGACCCAAGGTGCCGGCACGGACCGCAGATTCCGGACTTCCGGCACTCGCAATCCATACAGGCAGCGGGTTCTGCTGCGGGCGCGGATAGATTCCCCGATGGGTTATCGCCGGACGGTGCTTGCCGCTCCAGGTCACTTGGCCGGATTCACGCAGCTTCAGCAGCAGCTCCAGCTTCTCGTCAAACAGCTCTTCATAGTCCTTCAGATCATAGCCGAATAACGGAAACGATTCGACGAACGAGCCGCGCCCCACCATAATCTCGGCACGGCCGTCAGATAATCCGTCCAGTGTGGCGAAATCCTGGAATACCCGTACCGGATCGGCTGAGGACAGAATCATGACTGCACTGGTCAGCCGGATTCGGGTCGTCAGCGGTGCCGCAGCAGCCATCAGCACCGCAGGCGATGAAGCTGCAAAATCAGGCCGGTGATGCTCACCTACGCCGTATACATCCAGTCCCACCTGATCCGCGAGTACGATCTCCTTCACCACTTCGCGCAGCCGATCAGCATGGCTCTAGGTCTCCCCCGTATCTACATCAGGCGTTGTCTCGACAAAGGTGCTTATTCCAAGTTCCACTTGTGTTCCTCCTAGAAGTCAGTAATTCTACTGTTTTTCCCATACGATGCCCATAGCCCAGCCCATTTTTTGCAAACGGCAATCAGGTAATAGCCTTCCGTATAACTCGTGATATTGTTGTTCTGATTTATACTTATCGGATGTTACATGTTCGAGCCAAGATCTCGAGGTTTGGTGGTTAAATATGCGGACGGCGTTCCTGAATCCGAATTTGCGGATATGGGGAATGAACTCAATTACCGCCCCCGCAACGTACACGTATGCCGGCGGAGTTTCTCTTTCCGATACATTATCCAGAATTACAAGCTTTCCGCCGTCATTCAGCAGGGTCTGCAGCTGGCGGATCACCTTTGGTATATCGTTCAGATGGTGGAAGGTGGTTCTGCTCACGATGAAGTCGAACTTTCCATCCAATACGAGATTTTCGGCATCCATATTCAAATAGGTAGTATTGGAAGGCTGACGCTTCACTGTGGCGATCTCCAGCATCTCGTCTGAAATATCAATACCGATTACCTCGCCGAAATGAGCGGACAGTTCATTCACTAATATTCCGGAACCGCAGCCGACATCGAGGGCTCGCCCGGTTTGCACGGGAAGGTTGTTCATGAAAAAAGAATAGTCATTGAGTAACGTGTTCACAAAATCGTATTCTTCCGCAACCCTGTTAAACTGATGAATAGTTGTCTGCATACCTGCCCCTCCTTACTTCACCAGTTCCTCCAGGCTGCCGAATAGGCCGGAGGCCGATTTCAGCTTGGCTTCATTGCCAACGACACAGAAGTAATTCTGCTGCGTTACCGCCTGAAGCAGACGCGCATAACTTCTTATATCTTCGGCTGTGGCCGATAGAATCTCATTACGTTCCTGCTGAAGATCTTCAGCGCTAATCTGTTCGAAATAATGCCGGTCCGCCTGACGGCCTTGCGCGCCGGGACTCAGCGGCTGGTCAAGCATCGCCAGGGTGCCAATGATTGCCCTCTCCATCTCCGCTTCATCCGCTGCGAATTCAGCGGCAAACTGATAAGCCCGGTCATAAATCTCCAGCGTCCCTTCCAGGTTCGGATCACGGTAGGAAGTGAAGATGAGTACTCCGTCCCGGCGAAGGAGCAGATTTCCGCCATACGCCCCGCCCTTAACCCGCACTGCATTCCATAGGTAGGTCAGGCTGAGGATTTTTTTGAGGACCTGCAGCTTGCCGGAATAGGCGTAACCCAGCTTCGTATAGTCATACCCTTTGATGACATACTGCACCTGGCTGGCCGACATGAAGCCTTCATTGACCGCCTGGTTCTGTGCAGACAATAACGGCATGGACGCAACCGGACGGTTCCGCAGGTCCAGCTCCGCCATATGTGCGGTGAATTCCGCATAAGCAGCCGGGGTTCCGGTTACGGACAATATGACATTCTGCTTATTGAACAGAACCCCGCAGATTTCCTTCAGCGTCTCCGCCAGTTGATCGGCCTGCCGGTCAATGTCACGGGCAAGCTCTTTGATGAAGCGGTAATACGCCACGCCGTTCAGCTGCTCCTCATACATCCCTCTGTCCGAGAAATACGACAGCACACGGCTGGCTGCGATTTCGTTGCCCTTCTGGGTCAGCATCGCCTCCATGCCGGAAGCTTCCCGGCGCACAATCTCCTGGAGCTTGGACAGATGATCCAGATTGCTGCCATAGAGCAGCTCGTGCAGCAGCTTCAGTGAACCGCCAATGTTGCCCTGCATGACTTTGATGCGTGCGCTGAACTTGGCCTGATAGCTTCCTTCCCCGGTCTTACCGGCGCCAAACACCTCATTCTGAAAACGGATGCCCCCGGTCGAAATCCCGATCTCACTGGTCAGCTCCTCAATACTGTAGGTTTCCGTCTCCAGTTGTCCAAGCACTCTGGCCAGAAGCTCCAGATAAGGAATCTGTTCTGCCGTCAGCACACTGGTATCCCAATACAGCTTGATGTAGGCAATGGTTCCCGCAGCCACTTCATGGTGCAGCACCTTGATTCCTTCCAGCACATGCTCCTGCGTGGGCACCCCGGCCGGGGCATTGGGATTAATGTCCTGGAGGGTCAGCTTCGGAAGCTTCTCCAGCTCCACGGCGGCGTCCGGAGTATTCTGGCGGGCCAGCAGCTTCTGTGTGCTCAGCACGAGCTGATCAAGCTGTGCCGGAGTCAGGGATGCTTTATATTCAGCCAGACGGCTTCGGGCCGCCGCTGCCTGCTCTGCCGCAAGGATCTGAGAGGGCTTCAGCACAACGACACTACAGTGACCGCTGTTCAGCAGGTAGGTCTCAATCAGCCGCTCGAAATAGCGCCCCGAGCTTTGCTCGCGGATTGCCGTAATTGCATCCTCATACTCCAGATACGTGGACGGAGAGCCATCATACAGCCAGGCCTTCATGGCTTCCATACCGTAGGTCAGACCCTTGGGATACTGGCTGAAGTCGGCCTCCCGCAGTTCAAATTCCTTGCTGTTCACCGCAGCCAGCACCAGCTTCTCATCCAGACCTTCGGCTGCAAGGCGGGTTAACGTTGCTCTCACCAGGTTCACGAATTCCTCTTTGGCAGAGGAATTGGAATGCGTCAATGCAATGCCGAGCATAGGCTGAACCATACTATCCGAATAAAAGGCAACGACATCCTTGCCCAGACCGCTCTCTAGCAAAGCTTGTTTCAGCGGTGCCGCGTTGCTGTCCATCAGCATACTTTTCAGAATAGCAAAAGCCAGATTCAGCTCCCGGTCCAGAGAGGTCCCCATTACGTAATTGAGGCTCACATACGTCTTGTCCGCAGGAGTCTCGGTCTCCAGAATGGGATACTCCGCCGTAAGCTCGGTAATGCCGGTCGGCTGCTGCAGGGCAATGGACGTATCCATCTCCTTGCGGGTATAGCGGCTGAGATATTCCTCATGGATAAATTGCAGTCTCGCTTCAATATCCAAGCTGCCATAGAGATAGAAATAACTGTTCGACGGATGGTAGTAATTCCGGTGCGCCTCCAGAAACTGCTCATAGGTCAAGGCAGGAATATCCTTCGGATCTCCCCCGGAGGAATGATGGTATATCGTGTCGGGGTAGAGCGACTTTTTGATCCGGTCGATCAATACTGTAACCGGCGAGGAATAGGAGCCCTTCATCTCATTGTAGACAACGCCCTTGTAGATCAGCTCATCCCCGGAATGCGGCAGTTCGTAATGCCAGCCCTCCTGCTCAAAAATCTCCGGCTGGCTGTAAATGCTCGGCCGGAAGACGCTGTCCAGATAAACCTCCATCAGGTTGGCAAAATCCTGATCATTCTGGCTGGCGACCGGATACATCGTTTTGTCCCCAAAGGTAAAAGCGTTCAGGAATGTTTTCATCGAGCCTTTCAGCAGCTCTACAAACGGTTCCTTCACAGGGAATTTGTCCGAGCCGCACAGGACCGAATGCTCCAGGATGTGAAACACTCCCGTGCTGTCCGCAGGCGGAGTCCGAAAGCTGACACTGAACACCTTGTTGTCATCCTGGTTCTGCACATATAACAGCCGTGCACCGCTCTGCTGATGCTCCATCGTATATACGGAGGATTCAATTTCGCGGATATATTCTTCACGTATGACTTGAAACCCGGAATAGATTTCACCTGTAATTAAGCTGCTCATAACTTTCCCTCCTTGGTTCAGGGCTGCCCTGATTTCATGAGCTTATCATATCCGGGGTTTCGGGTTCCACTACAGCCTGCTTAGCGGCCCGTCTGCCGGCTGACTGACTCTGCTTCTGCTGCTGCGGAATCCTAGACCCGGCTTAATCTCTCCACTGCCTGCTGCTCATCCGCTACGAAAAATATATCCTTCCCGTTATTGCATTCATAGATGAAATCACGCAGGCTGCGGCTGGTATAGCTGCTGAAATCACCTACCACCGCCGCTTTCACCTGATAGTTGATGAACTTCTGCAGAATCTCGCCGGCCAGCCGTGTTTTGAGGTCGAAGAACTCTTCGCTCAGCAGGGCCTTATGAAACACCATCCGGTCACAATCCGTTTCATATCGAACCGTTGCCATGAGATCCAGCGCACTCTGGACATCACCCACTATAGCCTCGCTGCCGCTCACAACAGCAATAGCTTTTCCCCCGGCTTCTATAGTTGTAATCTTCATTGTTATACCCTCCTGATCTAATGTGGTAAAATGTGCAGATAGCCTACATCGGCGTTAATTGAATTTTACAGCAAAGGATGAGAATCATGAAGCTCCGTATGAATTGGATCACACTACGAGTGCGCGACCTGGAGGCTTCCCTTGAGTTCTATCACAGAATTCTGGGACTTCCGGTGGAACGCAGATTCGAGAGCAGAGGAAGGCAGATTGTCATGCTGGGCACAGAGGGGCAGCCGAAGCTGGAGCTGATACAGGGCAGTGACCCGGCGCTGAAGCCGGAATGCGGGGTCTCCGTAGGGTTCGAGGTCGGATCGCTGGATGAGGCTATGGCTGAGCTGAGTAACGAAGGAATCCCGGTAGCCCGCGGCCCCGTCTCGCCGAATCCCAGCCTGCGTTTCTTGTATATCCTGGACCCGGATGGGTTCGAGGTGCAGCTTGCGGAGCATCTGTAGCAATAATGCTCCTCATTTGCTCATCTGGCCCGCGTCCGCTAAATTAAGGTGCACTTATGCTCCTCATTGGCTCATTTAGCCTGCGTCCGCTGAATTAAGGTGCACTTATGCTCCCCATTCGCTCAGTTGGCCTGCGTCCGCTAAATTAAGGTGCACTTATGCTCCTCATTCGCTCATTTAGCCTGCGTCCGCTGAATTCAGGTGCACTTATGCTCCTCATTGGCTCATTTTGGCCTGCGTCCGCTGAATTCAGGTGCACTTATGCTCCTCATTACTCTCCTTCAATCGCATACGGCAGGAACAGAGGGACTTATCCTTATGTAGTATAATCACGCAAACAGCAAAAAAACGGCATCTCTGCCGTTTCTTAAGGGAATGGACTCTCAGGGGCTCGAACCCTGGACAAATAGATTAAGAGTCTACTGCTCTACCAACTGAGCTAAGAGTCCGTATATTGTCTATGTCTGTACATCTACTAGACGATAATCTCTAAGCTGACTGCGCCCGCTCAAAAGTTACTTTCATAGTATACTTTTTAGATCAGGCGCTGTCAACTGTTTATTATTATTTTTCACACTTGGCCGTCAAACGCCGTCTACTCCTTATTCCTCCTGACCATCACAACGTACACCGGGAGTCCGGCCAGTGTGATTCCAATGCCTATAAGCGAGCGCAGCGGATCACTGATGATCGTGCTGGCCAGAATATAGAGGCCTCCTGCTACGCCAAGGACCGGAGTGAGCGGATAGAGCGGCACGCGGTAGCGGCCTTTGGCGGGCGGCATCTTGGAACGCAGGATGAATACGCCGAACACACCCATGGTGAAGAAGATCCACAGCACGAATACCAGCAGGTCGGTCAGCGTATTGAAGGTTCCCGAGAAGATATAGATCACCGCCAGCACACTCTGAAACATAAGCGCATTGGCCGGTGTCTGAAACTTCGGATGAATACTGCTGAGTACCCGCGAAAAGGGAATTTGGTTCCTCTCGCCCATCGCCTGCGGCACCCGCGCGGCGGTCATCAGATACCCGTTCAGCGCACCCAGCACGGAGACAATAATACCAGCCGTGATGAACGCTCCGCCGCCGCTGCCGAACAGCGCCTCCGCCGCATCTGCACCCGGTGTCCGGGACGATACGATCTGGTCGTAGGGCAGCGCCTTGAATACCGCAATATTGAACAATACATACACGGCAATCACAAAAATAACCCCGATCGAAATCACCTTTGGCAGCGTTTTGGCCGGATCTTTGATCTCCCCCGCCATATTGGTAACGCTGATCCAGCCGTCATAGGCCCAGAGTGTGCCGAGCACCGCAGCCCCGAAGCCTGCTCCCGCAGCCGATGCACCGATGCCGCCGAAGCCGGGAGCCAGATCCGAGAACAGACCTACGCCCACAATTCCCGCTACCGGAATCAGCTTACCCACCGTTGCCACCGTCTGAATGATACCGCCGAACTTCGTCGCTATGACATTCATCAGCAGAATAAAGGCCAGAATACCCACAGCGAGCAGCTTCTGCTGCCAGGAATTCAGCGGCACAAAATAACCGGAGTAGGTAGCAAACGCAATCGCCAAGGCCGCTACAGAAGCCGGGTAAGAGATCACTGCCTGCACCCAGCCCAGCAGATAGCCGAACACCCCGCCGTACAATTCGCTTAAATAGGTATATAGCCCTCCCGACTTCGGAATAGCCGCAGCGATCTCCGCCACACTCAGCGCCGAAGCCAGTGTGATGATCCCCCCAGCTCCCCAGGCCAGGATACTCATCCATGGGCTTCCGGCGTTATTCAATACAATCCCGGGCTTCAGGAAAATCCCCGATCCGATAATCATCCCGACCACCAGGGCCAGGGCTTGCAGGAAGGTTACACTTTTGGTTAACGGCTTCGTCTTCATGATGTCATTCATTGTCCTCTCCTATTTGCTCCGATACATTCTTCAACATATTGTAGGATATACCATTACAAAGTTAACAGGCAATGAGATTTATATGCACGCCAAAAAGGAGCGAATAAATCGCCCCTCTTCCCATAGACTCTATTGCGGAGGGAGAGCTTCCCTTGATCGACCAGCTGCATAATGGCTGCCGCCGTGAATACTTTGGATACCGAGCCGATCCTGAAGGTATCTCTGTTCGCGTCTACCCCCGATCCCGGTGTTCTGCCGGTTACACCATCCCCCTTAGAGATGAGGACCTCCCCGTCCTGAACGGCCGAGACTTCGGCAGCACCGGCTTTCGCCTTAATATCCTCTCCCGCAAAAAACCATCCAGAAACGCCTCGACTTCCTTCGCATCATGAGGGCCATTAAGTCTCTCTCAGGAACTCCCCTTCCTTATAGGCCCGGACGTTATATCTTTGTTATGGTAGAATAATAAAGAAAATTAAACCAACAGGAGAATATATGATGAATCAGCCTAAACGGATACTTATCATTGAGGATGAACAGGATATATCCCGGATTCTCAAGGATTATATTAGCCTTCAAGGCTATGATGTACATATTGCAGACAATGGAATGGATGGACTCCGGCTGGTGGATTCCCTGTCGCCTGACTTCATTATTCTGGATATTATGCTGCCGGATATAAGCGGCATTGAACTGTGCAGGCAACTCCGCGAGAGAACCCATCATCCGATCCTTATTCTGAGCGCCCGCGGCAGTGATACAGATAAAGTACTCGGGCTCGGCTTCGGTGCGGATGATTATATGACCAAGCCCTTCTCCATCAGCGAATTAGTCGCCAGAATTCAGGCTCATCTCCGCAGAAGTGACGGTTTAACCAGCCTTCCCGCTCAGGAGGACCTGCTCTCCCTGGGTGCTATCACCATTGATAAAAAAGCCTATAAAACCACACTGAACGGTCAGGAAATCTCCCTGTCCGCCAAGGAATTCGAACTGCTGTATTATTTGGCCGGGCATAAAAACCAGGTATTCTCCAAGAGCCAGCTGCTCGATCAGATCTGGGGATATACCTCCCAAGGCGACGAGAATACCATCACCGTGTACATCCGCCGGCTGCGTGAGAAGCTCGAAGCGGACCCATCGAACCCGGTCTACATCCGGACTGTATGGGGAGTCGGTTATAAATTCACGCTTGATTAAATTATAGAATGGAGCAGCAGAACTATGTATTGGAGCCGCTGGTTCAAGGCCTGGTTCGCCTCAGCAGTCATATGTATCATTATATTCATCGCCAGCGGAGCATGGATCATCTATACGCTGGCGCACCAGGAGCAGGATGCCCAGCCCTCTTATGTGGTGAACCAGGCACGTGTCCAGGTAAGTGAACTCATGTACCTGCTGGAAGAGCATCATGAAGAGCTGGAGCAGGCTATAGATCCGTCCGGTATCCGGGAAGAACTGCGGACCTGGAGTCAGCAGCAGAATCTGAGTCTGCTGTATGCAGGTCTCGACGGCACGGTTCTGTTCCATTCTGCTAACCCTCTTCCGTCCGGCAAGGACAAGCTGAATCTTAAGCATGAGCTTCACTACGATGTATACAGCGCCAGGACAGACGGGAACGCCTTCAGACTCGCTTTTCCGGTCATCGACCCTGACTCTGGCAGGCAGGCCGGAAATGCAATCTTTACCCTGTCTGCATCTGATGTTGCTTACCGCCAGGCTTCTTCTTTTCCGGTTACGGCAACGGTATTGACGGCTGCCTCCCTCCTCTTCCTCCTGCTTCTCCTGCTTCAGCTCAGAAACAAAGTGAACCGCCATCTGCTGCAGCCAATCAACCAGCTCAAGGATCATTCCGAAGCTATCCTTAAAGGAAACTATGAACAGAAGGCAGAGCATACCCGGCAGGATGAGATCGGAGAGCTCTACGCGGTATTCGATCAGATGAGAGGCGAAATCATGGAGCTCAGCCTGCAGAGAGAAGCTCAGGATAAAGCACAGAAGGAATTAATTACTAATATTTCACATGATCTGAAGACACCGCTCACAGCGGTCAAAGCCTATATCGACGCTATTCAGGATGGAGTGTGCCCTGATCTGCCGTCCGTAATGGAATATATGAATATTATTCAGACGCAAACCAACAAAATGGCAGGATTGGTCGAGGACCTGCTGGTTCATGCTTTAAGGGATTTGGGCCAAATCTCCGTGAACCCGGTGGAGTGCTACAGCAGAGAGATTTTCGAGAATATTCTTAAGCCCATGGGGCCCTATATCCGGACAAGCGGCGTAGAATTTATTGAACCTTCAGAGATTCCCAATGTACTGATCCGCATAGATCCCGTCCGGATGGAGCAGCTTCTGTCCAATCTGATCGCGAATGCCCTAAAGCACACTTCAGCTAATGACTCCATCCGCATAGAGATTTCCAGGCAGCACAATCAGCTCCAGTTGACTATATCCGACACGGGAGAAGGAATTCTGGAGCAGGATATGCCGTTTATCTTCGAGCGGTATTTCCAGGGACGCGCCCCCTCACAATATGCCAAAGGGTTCACAGAAGGGACCGGCCTCGGGCTGTCTATCTGCAAGCACATTATCGAAGCCCATCAGGGGAGCATTTCCTTCAAGAGCCTCAAGCATCAGGGAACGGAGTTCTATCTCACTTTGCCTTTATGCTAAATCGGAATCCGCCTGTAGTACTTTATTAATATCCTGATAAGCTTATTGCAAGATCCCTCTACTATAATTGAAAAAAAAAGCACTACTGGAGGGTCCAATACATGACGAAAGCTACCATTATTCAGACTAAAAATCTCTGTAAAACCTATTCCACAGGCAGTGAGCAATTTCATGCCATCCGCAATATTGACCTTAATATCTATCAAGGCGACTTCACGGTCATTATGGGAGATTCCGGATCAGGCAAATCGACCCTGCTGTACCTGCTCAGCGGCCTTGATTCCGTGACGGCAGGGGAGGTTTATTTCCATCAGCAGCGCATGGACACATTCTCTGACAAGGAATTGGCCAGCTTCAGGGCCGGTAAGATCGGCTACATCTATCAGAGCAGCAATCTCGTACCAGACCTGACGCTATTTGAGAATATTGCCTTGCCCGGTTATGTGGCCGGAACGCCCAAGCGGGAGGTGAAGCAGAAGGTTCTGTCGATCATGCAGGCAATGAGCATTGAAGGCCAGCGCTTCCGTCTGCCTGCGGAGGTATCCGGGGGACAGCAGCAACGGGCTGCGATTGCGCGGGCAATCATCAACACGCCGGAGATTATTTTTGCCGATGAGCCGACAGGCAGCCTGAACTATGATCAGGGAGTGGCTGTACTTGATATCCTGACAGAGATGAATGCCGGGGGCCAGTCCATTGTGATGGTCACCCATGATATCAAAGCCGCCTGCCGGGGTAACCGCCTGATCTTTATCCGTGACGGTAAAGTAGGCGGCATGCTGGAATTCAGCTCCTTTACGCCGGATCAGCTGCAGGACAGAGAATCGCTCATCTTCTCTTATATCTCCGAGAGGGGTAATGTCTGATGTCTGCAATAGGGTCTATTTGCCTTGGGAATTTGAGAAGACGCAAGGTTCAGAATGCTCTGATCGGGCTGCTTCTCCTGCTGTCCACGCTGCTGATCAATACGGCGATTACCGTGATCACGAGCTCAGAGAATCTGTATGAGGACTTGCACCGGGAAACCAGGGGCTCCCATGAGCTGTTAAAGCTGACCAAAGGCTTGCATGATCCGCAAAGGGTGCAGGAATGGTGGGCAGGCCAGCAGGGAATAACGGTATCCTCTGTGATGACCTACAAGTCTATGGCCGGGATTATTCATAATGGAGAAGATATCCCTAATCTGTCCTTATACATGATGAGCACGCCGGATCAGCCTTTTGGCACGGATGAGCTCGTGTTCGCCCAAGGCCAGGAAGCCGCACATCCGGAGCCGGGAACGGTCTGGATTCCCACCTCGCTCGCCTACAAATATAATGTTGCTGCCGGGGATACGCTTCAGTTCAAAGCAGGGGATGAACCTCTGCAGCTAAGCGTTTCAGCTGTCGTCATCGACCTGCCGCTGGGAGGTCCCTTCTCAACAACTGCACGCATCTGGATGAACCCTGCGGATTATCAGCAGGATCTGAGCACTGTTTCAGTGAATAACTCCTATCTCATGGGTATCCGTTTCGATGACTACAGCCAGAGTGCCGCTTACTGGGAACAGTTTGAGGAGTTTTTGGGTACTCCTTTTATGGAAGAGAGAACCACCTATGAGGAGATTTCCGCCTTCTATTTCATCATGAATAAAATCATCGGCTTCGTCATGACCTTTCTGGGACTTGTAATGATGCTGGTCGCCCTGTATACAATCGGCTTCACCATTTCAGATGCTATCCTGTCCAACTACAAAACGATCGGGATATTCAAGTCTCTCGGCCTGTCGTCAAGGAAGATTATCTTCACGTATATCCTCCAGTACGGCTTCCTTTCGCTAATTACTATTATACCCGGGCTATTGCTCAGCCGTTTGTTATCCGGAGTCATTATTGAGCTGTCCCTGTCCTTCTTAAAAACAGATCATTCCTCTGTCCATATCTACAGTTCAGATACAGAATTGATGGTAGGGGCCGGGATTCTGCTGCTGATTCTTCTGGTTGTGTGGGTATATGCAGGCAAAGCCCGTTCCATCCAGCCCATGCAGGCCATCCGTTACGGCATGTCTGAGGCAGCCCATAGCCGCATCAACAGACGGTGGGGGGAAGAACGCAGACGCGGGAAGGAATTCGAACACTGGCCGGTGCCTGTAGTCATCGGACTGCGAAATGTGACCAAGAATCTGAAAGGCTCCCTCCTTATGCTCGTACTGACCACCGTAACATCGGCAGTGCTGGTCTTTGGGCTGGTTCTGCTGAACAGTATTTATCAGATGCAGGAGACCTCACCGCTATGGGGGTATGATTCCTCGGATGTGGTTGTCATGGTCACGAATGCAGCGGAATTCGACCACAGCAGTCTTACAGCTGATATCGCATCTGACAGCAGAGTGCTCAATCTGAATTGGGCAGGATATGCGATTGGTGTTGCACCGGCCAGCCGGACACAAGCCTCAGACCCGGCAGGCAGCCGTCCGCAATCGGTCAACATTCCACTGACGGTTGTCGAAGGAAGTATGGATGAAATAGGCCTCGCTTCCATCAGCGGCCGCAATCCGCACAACCGTAATGAAATCTCCATCGGCATTAACATCTCGCGGAAGCTTAACAAAGAAATCGGTGACGTTGTTGAACTCTATATTGAGAAGGAGAAGCATTCCTTCACAGTGACCGGCATCTATCAGTCCATTGCCAACATGTCCAATCAGGCCAGAGTAACCTCAGAGGTGGTTCGCAATCTCTCTGCGGAGACAGGTTATTTGAACTTAAAAGACAGTGCCGATTCCGATGATATTGTGCAACAGCTTAATGATGCATACGGTTCAGATATTCAGGCGGTCAAGCAGCAGACCATGCTGGATTCCGTGTTCAAGGAAGCTACAGCAGTACTTATCATTCCAATGAGCCTGTTAGGCCTGCTGTTCCTGCTCATTACCTGCCTCATTATCTACAGCACCAGCCGTATCCACATCCGCAAGGAGATCAAAACTTACGGGATCTATAAATCAATAGGACTGACTTCAAATACAATCCGCAGCGCTTTAACCTTGGGAATTGCAGCGCTTGCAGCAGCGGGAGCCATTCTGGGGATATTCTGCGGAGTCTATCTTCTGCCAGGCATACTGAGAGGCCTGCTATCCTCTTACGGGATCGTTAAGCTGCCGCTGCTCATGCAATGGACAGGTATTTCCCTGCTCGCCTTGCTTAGCATTATTGTAGCCGGCTGCGGCTGCTGGTTTGCCTCCAGAATCATCCGCAGCCATTCAGCCCGGATTCTTGTGACGGAGTGACGGAGAAGACACTTGCCCGGAACAGCCTGCCGGGCAGGCAAACTTTGGTTATAAACAAACTCTCTATTGCAGCATCCAATCCCTGGAAATATACTTAATCGTGCCGGCTGCCATTGACCTGCGGAAAAGCACGTGCTTGCCGCAGGGAAGGCGCTTGTTTTTTGCCCGGGCCATGCACGGCACTACTAATTTTAAGGAGGCATACTATGCATCACACTCCAGGAACTACCGACTGCTCACCGGCAGAGGTAGGTTATGACGTTTCACGAATCCATGTTTTGCACAACCATTTCCAGAATCTGATCGACGACAAGAAGATCCAGGCCGCCTCTTACTGCGTATCAAGATACGGCAAGACGTTCATGCACGGTGCCATCGGCCCGCTCTCGTTCCGCGAGGAACGGACGGAGCCGCTTTTGCCGACAACGGTTCATAGAATCGCCTCCATTACTAAAGCCATTACCTCAGTGGCGATAGCCAAGCTTGTGGAGGATGGCATTCTCCGGCTGGACCTTCCCGTTGGAACCTTTCTGGAACCGTTTAACGTGGAGCCTTTTAGCAAAATTGATATCTACAGCCTGCTGACCCATACCTCCGGCCTGTTCCCCGACTGCGCGGGTAGCATGATCCCTTATCACAAGTCTTATTGGCAGCTGATCGGTGAGTACTTCGACAAGTATAAGCCTGAGGATGGCGAGCCGGACTGGATCACAGCCGCGCTGAGCTGCGGGGTTAATAAAAAGGTTGGCGAGGAATGGCAATACTGCTCCTTCGGCTTCTGTATCCTCGGTGAGATCATTAAGAAGGTCACTGGCATACCCGCCGAACAGTACATAGAAGAGCAGATTCTGCAGCCGCTCGGCATGAAGGACACGATGTGGGAGCCTACGCCCGAGCTGGCTGCACGCTTCATTATAAGAAACGAAAGTAAAGAAAAGCAGCTTCATGACCTGGTCCATGGCATACAGCCTGAAGTCCCTCCGGCAGAGAAGCTGTGGGAGACCGTATCCAGCACAGGTGGCGGGCTGATCTCTACCCCGGCCGATCTCATCCGGTTCGCCAACATGCTGCTGGGTATGGGAACTCTGGGCGATACCCGGATTGTCGGCCGCAAAGCCGTTGAGAAGCTCACGACCCGCACCCTCTACGGCGTACCCGATTACTGCTGGGGCAATGATGTCAAAGACCGGAGCTATGGCATTGGACTGGATATGCGCCAGGGTCCCGCGTTCTTTTATTCCGAGGGCAGTTATTTTCATGAAGGGGCCGGGGCCTGCTGCATGGTTATCGACCCTGCCGAGCAGCTTACTGCGGTATGGTTCGTGCCGTTCACGGATGATAATTGGTATGCGGAAGGTCTGTTCAATGTAACCAATATCATCTGGTCAGGACTGATCTAATGAACCGCTTCAAGCATAACTGGCTCATCTGCCGCTCGGTAGCGGAGGTAACCTACAAGGAATGGAGTGCCTACCGCACCCATTCCCTGGTGTCCGTCATCGTCGGCCCTGTATATTTCATGGTGCAGTATTTCATCTGGACAGCGGTCTATGGCGGGCAAGCTACACTGGGCGGTATGGATCTCCACCAGATGATCCGCTACTTCGGGGCCACCGCGCTGATCGGTTATCTGATTATGGATTTTGCCGACTGGAACCTGTCAATGCTGGTACGCACCGGCAAATTCCTCACCTTCCATCTGCGCCCGGTGCATCATCGTTCCTTCGCCTTGTACCAGAAGCTCGGGCACCGGGCACTCGGCTTCCTGTTTGAATTTCTGCCTTGTCTATTGATCTTTATTCTTATATTCGGCATAGATATGCGGCCGGCAAGCTTCCCCTGGACCCTGGTGTCAGTGATGCTTGCCTTTCTGATGAATTTCTATGTAAACTACACAATCGGCCTGACTTCCTTCTGGCTGGTGCAGTCAGGCGGAATACGCAGCGCCTTTATGCTGGTGTCGGGGATTTTCTCGGGCGCGCTCATTCCGCTTGATTTCTTCCCGCACTGGCTTCAGGTCACCCAGCTGTTCCTGCCTTTTCAGTACATTGCTTATATGCCTGCCATGGTGTTCACCGGCCATTATTCGCTTGGGGGCCTGGAGTTATCTATTCCTGAAGCTGTAGCTATGCAAGGGGTGGCCGTGCTGGTGATGTTCGGGCTCTGTGAGCTTGTTCGCCGCCGGGCGATGAAGCAGTTTACCGCTGTCGGCGCATGAATACCCAGAGGGAAAGGAACTTTCTTGATAATATGAAAAGATATGTCGATGTATATAAACAATGCATGTACTCCGCTATACAGTCGGCAGCGGCCTACCGGATGAACTTCATCGTCAGCAGTCTGATCACGCTCATCGGCAACATTCTGTTTCCGCTGGTGACGGTGCTGATCTACCGGGCAGGCACAAGCTTTCCCGGCTGGAGCTTATTCGAGGTGCTGTTGATCCAGTCTATCTTCACGATGTCCAGCGGCCTCTCCAGTCTTGTCTTCGGAGGCGTGCTGTGGACAACCATGTCTCATGTGCGTGAGGGCAGCTTCGAGGTTATTCTGCTCAAGCCGCTGAATCCGCTGTTCTACATTGTAGCTACCACCTTCTCTACCGAAAGTGCCGGACTGTTCCTGGGCGGGGCGGCATTATTCATCTTCTCGGTTATGCAGGTAGGCGCTATTTCGGCCTTATCCTGGCTGCAATTCACAGGCATGTTCTTGGCCGGGACGGCTGTGCTGGCCGGATTAGCGCTGATGATGGCGGCGATGTCCTTCAAATGGGTGGGCAATTCGCGGATTTCCGAGCTTGCGGACAGCGTCCTGCATGTCGGCAAGTATCCGCTGCCGATCTTCCCTAAGGCGGTGCAGGCCGTGGCTACGATGATCATTCCTGTGGGGATGGTCGGTTTCCTCCCGGCCTCTGCGCTGCTTGGCCGGGTACAGGCCAGCGATTTCGCGGCGGTTCTGCCTTGCTTGGTATTCATGGGGGCAGGCATTTGGGTATACCGGCACATGATCAGATTATACGAGGGAGTTGGCGGCTGATGTCAGTCATTGATGTGAAGCACTTAACGAAGACTTATACAACCTATAAGCGGGGCGCAGGCATGGGACAGACCTTCAGGAGCTTCTTCCGGCGGGAAGAAATCTCGGTCCAGGCCGTGAACGATATCAGCTTTGCCATTGAGCAGGGGGAAATTTGCGGCATGCTGGGTCCCAACGGGGCGGGCAAATCTACCGCGATCAAAATGCTCTGCGGCGCACTCTACCCGACAAGCGGAGAGATTGAGGTGCTCGGTTATTCGCCTGCCCGGGACCGAAAACATTATGTCCGCACCATCGGAGCCGTCTTCGGCCAGAAATCCCAGCTCATCTGGGATATTCCCCCCATCGACAGCTTCAAGATGAACAAGGCTATCTACGGGATCTCCACTCCGGACTTCAACAACCGTCTGGAAGAGCTGACGGTGCTGCTGGATATCGCCGGAGTGATGGAGAAGCCTACCCGGGTACTGTCCCTTGGTGAACGCATGAAATGTGAATTCGTCATGGCTATGCTGCACCAGCCGGAGATCCTGTTCCTGGATGAGCCGACCATCGGGCTGGATGTGATCGCCAAGGTCAAAATCCGCGAGTTCATCCGCCAGATGAACAAGCAGCAGAACATGACCTGTATCCTCACTACTCATGATCTGGAGGATGTAGAGGAGTTAGCCCACCGGGTGATTGTCATTAACCATGGCGAGAAGGTCTTTGATGATTCGCTGCAGCGGCTGAAGCTGTTCCTGGGGGAGAAGAAGCGGGTAAGCTTTACTTTCGCAGAGTCTGTGCAGGGCACCGTCTTCGACAACGCCTGCACCAGCGTGGTTGAGCGCCCCTCCGACTTCCAGATTACGCTGGAGGTGGACACGGCTCAGATCTCCATCAGTGAATTCATCGAGAATATCTCCCGGAAGCATAGCTTCTCGGACATTTCAGTTAAGGAACTGCCTATCCAGCAGGTGGTTATGAATATTTATGAGACCAAGAAACAGCCTGAACCGTCACTCTGATCGTGACAGCTCAGGCTGCTTTTTTAATGGAATGATAGAGAGCTACTTCGCAGCTGCCAGTTCTGACGCAAGCTTCTCGGCCCCGTCAAAGATGGAGTAGCTATAGCCCCAGAACTGGTTGAAGTCAATCTTATAAATCGCCTTGTTCTGGATGGCCTTGAGGCTCTGCAGCGACGGATCGGCATAGAAGGCCTTGAGCGTCTGTTCAGGGTCTACACCGCCTGTATACACCGAGATCAGCATGACATCCGGATTGGTAGCGATTAATTGCTCCTTGCTGATCTCACCGGTAACATCAGCGTAGCTGTTAGTCAGTCCCAGCAGCCCCAGCACATCTCCCGCAAAAGTATCGACATTGCCGCTATAGACAGCAATCGCCCCGTTGCCCGCGTCAGATACGTAAGCAAAGGTCTTGGCTCCTGTTGCTGCCGCTCCATCCTTCAGCTTCTGCGCTCGCTCCTTCAACTCAGCGATATATGCCGCAGCCCGTTCCTGCACATCGAAGATTTGACCCAGCTGTTCAATATCCTTGTACAGGCTGTCAAGCGTAGCCCCGGCCAGACTAGTGCTCTGCACGAAGGTTCTGATTCCCAGCTCATTGAGTCCCTCTACCGTCCCCACTCCCCAATCCGCATCTGCGAACAGGCCGCCGCGCCCCAGCACCAGATCCGGGCCTCTGCCTACAACCAGCTCTTTGCTGGCATACTCCTGGGAGATCACAGGAATCTTCTTGAATTCCTCCTGAACCGCCGGATCACCGGCACCGTAAAGGGCCGCTACTCCGACCATCTTGTCGGTAAGACCCAGCTTAATCAGCAGCTCGGCTGCGCCCTGGGTATTCGCCACCACCTTGTCAGGAGCCTTGTCGAAGATCTGCGGCTTCGCCTTCCATTCGGTGCCTTCCCCGCTGTTCGTGTGATTCTCGATCGTCAGCGGATATACAGTTTTGGCAGGCTGTGCAGTCTCCGCCGGTGCCGGGCTGCTGGATGCAGGCGCAGCTGTTCCCGCTGCCTCCTTCGTATTGCCTGTGCCTGATGAACAAGCCGCCAACATGAACGCCATGACCAGCATCACCAGCGGTGACGCGTATCTTTTGAATATTTTCTTCATTCTCTTGGTCCCCTTTTCTGTATGTACGTTTGTGTATCCTGCCAGGAATTGCATGAAGACGGGTAGGTATGCAGGGGATACAACCGTAGAATATAGAAAGTCGGGCTGTATGTCAATGAGAATTATTATCATTGACAATCATTCTCAATGTGGCTTATATTTAAAAATAACTTAATATTTAAACTAAAAGGAGCCTGCTTATTGTCATGCAAACCGATCTAGCCATACCCTCACCCCCGAAGCCATCTGTCCTTCATACACGTTACGGATTTATGGCAGTGATAGGCGTCCTGTTCATCCTTACCCTGCTGTCCGCCGGGGCCGCGGTCTCCTTCGGGCAGGTGGATATTCCGGTCTCCCAATCCTACCGGATTCTGCTTCACCACATTACCGGCCTCCAGATCGGAGATGTTCAGGAGCTGACGTCCGGCTCTTTTGTCGATATTATCTGGAAAATCCGCTTCCCCCGTGTCCTGATGGCCCTGTTCATCGGCGCCGGACTTACGCTGTGCGGAACGATTATGCAGGCCGCTGTGCAGAACCCTCTGGCTGATCCATACATACTAGGCATCTCCTCCGGCGCTTCACTGGGCGCAACCTTTGCCATTCTGATCGGCTTCGGCTCCATGGGCCTGCTCGGCCAGACCGGCGTTGCCTTCTGGGCCTTCGCGGGAGCAGTTGGCGCGTCGCTGCTTGTACTCATGCTGGCCAGCGCAGGCGGCAAAATGACCTCCGTCAAGCTGGTTCTCGCCGGGATGGTGATTAACGCCTTATGTACCGCCTTTGCCAACTTTATTGTATATTTCGCAAGCAACGCAGAAGGCATCAAGACCGTCACCTTCTGGACGATGGGCAGCCTGGCTGCCTCAAGCTGGGACAAGCTCCCGCTGATTGCGATCACGATCCTGCTCGCTGTTATCCTGTTTCTGTCGCAATTCCGCGTCCTGAACGCGATGCTGCTCGGGGATGAAGCTGCGGTCACCCTGGGGATTCATCTGGGGGCATACCGCAGAGTCTACATGATCCTCACCGCGCTGATTACCGGGGTAATGGTCGCCAGCTGCGGAATGATCGGCTTCGTGGGACTCATTATCCCCCATCTGGTCCGCGGGCTGGTCGGCTCCGACCACCGCAGGCTGCTGCCGGCCTCCATCCTGTTCGGTGCCATCTTCATGATCTGGACTGACGTTATTGCCCGGACCATTGTGCCGAATGTAGAGCTGCCGATCGGGATCATTACCGCCTTGATTGGCGCACCGATGTTCATGTACATGCTGATCAGAAAAGGTTATGCATTTGGAGGGAAAAGCTGATGAACCTGAATGTCGAACATCTGAGTGTATCCTTCGGAGAGGCGAACATCGTGCAGGATGTATCTCTGAGAGTGAGCAACAAACAATTCGTAGGCCTGATCGGCCCGAATGGCTGCGGCAAGTCTACGCTGCTCAAAAGTATCTATAAAGTCATCAAGCCGCGCCAGGGGGATGTCTTCCTGTCCGAACTCAATGTGCTGAAGGCTGGCCCGAAGGCCGTGGCCCAGAAGCTGGGCGTAGTCGGCCAGTTCAACGAGCTAAGCTTCGACTTCACGGTGCGGGAGATGATTGCGATGGGCCGGACTCCCCACAAGGGGATGCTGGAGACCGACAATCAGGAGGACGCTGAACTAATCGCTGCCGCTCTTCGTAAGGTCAATCTGGAGGGACATGCTGACCGCAGCTATAATTCCTTATCCGGCGGCGAGAAGCAGCGTGTCATTCTCGCGCGGGTTCTCGCCCAGCAGCCTGAATTCATGATTCTGGATGAGCCGACCAACCATCTGGATATTAAATATCAGCTGCAAATTCTGAATATTGTCAAAAGGCTGGACATCGGCATTCTCGCTGCTCTCCATGATCTCACCCTTGCAGCAGAATACTGCGATTACCTGTATGTCATGAAAGAAGGCCGGGTGGCCGCCTGCGGGAAGCCCGAAGATATCTTAACAAAGGAACTAATCGGCGAGGTGTTCGATGTCTCCTGCGAGACCTACCGCAACCCGGTAACCGGGGCGCTGGGAATTGCCTATCTGCAGACCCGTTAGCTTGGCCCAGGTGACATACAGCTTCACTGTCACCTTCATTCCAGCAGCTTGTGAAGCTAAGACCGTCTTCCACGCTCTGTCCCATCCGAATTAGTTTTACGGAGGGATTCAGCAGGAAGGCGGCTTTTTTTGCGTATAGCTTAATTCACATCTACTTGGAACCAAATGCAATTTAATGTTATATAAAATAACATTAAAAATAAATATTTTTAATATTTATACATTATAATTGCATAAATATAGATTTATTTTACATATAAGTAAAATTATCATTTTGACATTTATGATTTATGTCATCTATAATTACATTGAATTTAAATTAAAAGGAGGTCACTTATGAATTTCATTCCCAAAAGAAGTCTAAATCTCTTCACCGCCCTGCTTGTTCTCTTCACCCTGTTGTCATTCCCTTCCCTCACGAAGGCCGCCGAGGTCAGCGTACCCGGGAAGATCATTCCTAATGTCGTAGTGGTAGGCGTCGGCGGAACGATCACCTCCACTTCACCTTCCAGAGAGCTGTTTCAGACTTACGGCACACCCAAGGTACCGATTAAGGATATTATCCAAAGATTACAGCCTGAGCTATCCAAAGTAGCTAATGTCACCAGCACGGAGCTAAGCAATATCAGCTCGGCGCAAACCACCTCCAAGGACTTATACAATCTTACGATTGCTGTGGATAAGGAACTGAGCAATCCTGCTGTCGATGCCGTAGTGGTTACCACCGGCACTAACATCATGGAAGAGCTGGCCTACTGGACCGACCTCACCGTCCGCAGTCCGAAGCCCGTTGTCTTCACCGGCTCCATGAGACAATCTAATACTATCTCCTTCGACGGGGAAGCCAATCTGCTGAATGCGATCAGGCTGGCCGCAAGCAAGAAAACGGCCTATTACGGAACAGTGTTGATGATGAACGATGAATTTTTCGCCGCAAGAGAAGTTACCAAGACCGATGCTCTGCGCCTGGATACCTTCGACGGGGGCCGGTACGGCGCTCTGGGGACGGTAGATGAGAACCGGATTCGCGCGGTTCGTGCGCCAGCCCGCGTCAAGGATGCCGGAACCGAGAAGTGGAAAACTCCATTTGATCTCAGCACGATCCAGCCGGAGGATCTGGCTAAGGTTGACGTTGTGTACAGCTACACCGAAGCCTCCGCGACTCCCATCACTGCCTTGGCGGATGAAGGGGTTAAGGGAATTGTAACTGCGGGTCACGGTGCCGGAGGCATCTCCACCGCGCAGCAAGCCGCCCGCACAGCGGCAATTGAGAAGGGCGTCCTGTTCGTAAACGCTACGCGTGCAGGCTCAGGGGCGGTATATGACACCGGGGCCAAAGGAATCATCGGCGCAGGCGATTTACTCCCGCAGAAGGCAAGAATCCTGCTTCAGCTGGGCCTCACCTTCTCCAAGGATCAGGAGCAGATCCGCCAGTGGTTCTCTACCATCGGCATGCCGGATTTCGATATGAGCAAATAGGAAGCCGCGGCTTGAGGAAGTTCCACGTATCATCCATCCCATAATGATACCAAAGACAAGCGGAGGCCGCCGGCCTCCGCTTTCTCGTGTTCTGCCTGCCCGTCAGATCTCAGGCCACATGCTTATATTTCAGCCTCAATTTAGGAAAAAATCCTCTCTCCAACATTCCCCAACTTCTGCTATGCTAGTAGAAACCTAAAAGTAGAAGCAGGAGGCGTACATTTGCATGGATGGATTTCAATATGAGCTTACTTCAGAGACTGACATTAATCTGAAATATGAGTATGGCGGCGAATACTTCACGTTCAGCCTGTACCGGGATGACCGAGGCTGGGTGCTTCATCCTTTTGACGGCATCCTGCTGAGGAATCCGGCGATGTGCACGCTTGTCGCACAGGAGTTGTTCAAGCACAAGCCTTTTCAGGTGATGCTGGCCAAAGAAGGCATTCTCTTCACCGACATCCGTTCCACCGTTAACCTAGATAATGTGAACACTCCGATTGCTGCGCGCAATGAGCGGGAGGTTCAGGGGAACCCGGCCGACGACCTGATGGACTTCGTGCAGCAGCACTCCATTGAAGAGGTCATTGATTACGAATGCAGCCTTGTCGATAACCGCATCTCCTTCTATAGAGAAATCCTGCAGCGGATGTTCATGGATAATCTCGGCCCCTCAGATCCGGAGTTCCAGAAGGTGCAGGATATTGTCCGTATCTACGAACAGACCCTGGACCAGTTATCCAGCCTGAATGGTCCAAGCCTGGACTTCGGGCGGCGCGGCAGATGATAACCTCCTCACGTATGGACGGAGACTCTACTAATCTATTGAAAGGCTGGTTCTAATGACACTTGAGCTAATCAAGGGACAAAAATGCAGCTTAACCAAAGACGCCCCCGGCCTTACCCGGATCATCGTAGGCATGGGCTGGCACAATACACGGCCTGAGGTGGAGTTTGATGGCTCTGCCTTTTTACTTACACCGGCCCAGACGGTCTCTGCAGATGAGGACCTTATTTACTACGGCAATCCTTCAACACCGAACCAATCTGTAACTGTAGTCCTGTCCGATCAAGCGGCTTACGCAGGGCTGACCGACAACATACAAATCGTTGTAGAGCTTAGTCAAATTCCTGCAGCCTATGAGCGGATTGCATTTGCGCTTACGATTTATGAGGCCGAGAAGCGGCAGCAGAATTTCTCGCTGTTACAGGATGCCTATATACGGATGATCAACGCTGCGGATGGAACAGAGCTTGTGCGTTATACGCTGGGTAATGCTTACACTGTGGAGACCGCCATTGTCGCCGGAGAAATCTACAGATACCGGAACGAATGGAAATTCAGCGCTGTAGGTTCCGGGTATGCCGGAGGCTTGGCTGCCTTGTGCAACAGTTATGGGATACAGGTCAATGACATCCCGCTGCCCGCCCCACCCGCCGAACGGGTAATTCAAGCACAGCCGTCCCGCCTTGTTCTACCGGAGCTGCGGTCACGGCCCAAGTCTGCCGACAGTTTGCCTCCTGCTTCACCAGCAGCACCAGTCTCACCTCCAGCTCCTCCTTTGAATCCGGGCACCATCCAGCTCAAGAAGCACGGGGAGGTGATCAGCCTCCAGAAAGGGATGGGCTCTCTGGGCGAGATCCTGATTAATCTCAACTGGTTCCAGAAGAAAACCCCGGGCTGGTTCGGAAGCAAAGGTGTCGATCTGGATCTGGGTTGTTTGTTTGAATTAAAAAACGGACTGAAAGGCACGGTCCAGGCGCTCGGCGAATCCTTCGGCAGCCTGAACCGGCCGCCTTACATCTCTCTGGACGGGGATGACCGTACCGGGTCGATCGCCACGGGTGAGAATCTGCGGATTAACGGTCATTATCTCTCCGAGATCAGCCGGGTGGTGATCTTCGCCTTCATCTATGAAGGGGTCACGAACTGGGCGGAGGCTGACGCCATTGTAACCATCAAGCAGCAGAGCGGGCCGGAAATCGAAGTCCGACTGGATGAGCATAACAACAATAAGGGTATGTGCGCCATTGCCATGCTCCGCAACCAGCAGGATGAGACCTTCAGCGTGGAGCGGCTGGTAGAGTATTTTGCCGGACATGAGGAGCTGGATCAGCGTTATCACTGGAATCTAAGGTGGGAGGCTGGAAGTAAATAATATACGGCCCTATCATCAACAAACAGCCCTTCCCCGTCAGAAGACGGTAGGAAGGGCTGTTTGTGTTAAGGCTATTCTACAGTATAATCCACAGATGCTGCCTGGATATTGCCGAATGCCCAATAACTCGCCGGCACATCATTCCATTTCTGGACCGCACCCGTCAGCGGAGCGATGCCAAGAGCACGGTTAACGATGGTTACGGCTTCCGCGCGTGTTAACGTCTGGTTCGGACGGAAGGTGCCATCTTCATAGCCTGTAATGATGCCTGCTTGTGACATTCTATTAATGGCTGCCTGGGCCCAGTGTCCGGCCACATCACTGAAGCTGGCTGCGTTGCCCTGGGCGCCTGGAATCAAGCGGGATAACAGGGTCGCCATTTCGGCTCTTGTAATCGTCTGGTTAGGCTTAAAGCTGCCGTCTCCATAACCTTTCATAATGCCGCTTCTGGTCACTTGATCAATTGCATTCGCCGCCCAATGTCCGGTAGCGAGATCAGCGTAAGATACGCCAGAAGTGACTGCGGACTGGCTGAAGGTGCGGGCGATGATGCTGGCGGCTTCCGCCCGGGTGATGCTGTTGCCGGGTCTGAAGGTACCGTCGGCATACCCCGTCATATAAGCCTTCACTTGTACCGCAGAATCTTCTGCCAGAACAACGGTAAATGTACTGAATTTATTGATACTGAATTGAATCCCGGATTTGCCTGCCTGGCCGAACGGTACAATTTCACCCTTGACCAGTTCTTTGGTGCCGTCGCTATGCTCAATGAATACCGCCAGCGCCTTGAGCTGCTCCGCTGTTAACGAAGTGTTGTTAAGCGGCAACACCAGCGTAACCGGGCGGCTCTGCAGGTTGGTCTCTATCGTTACCGGACGGCCCACCAGAGTGACCGCTGCACCGCGGGATACACTTTGCACCTGTGCTTTTGCACGGGCTTCAGCCTCTGTACTCTGCTGCTGCGTTCTCAATGGAACCAGGTTGAAATAAATATCTGTACCGAATCCAGCCAGAGAGCTGGCCGGTACCTTCACTTCCGCATTAACCGTGAAGATATCCAGTGTGATCTGGTTATCGGCAAGCTGCTTACCGGAAGCTGCCGGAATGGTCAACCGGGTCTCCGCAACCTCATCATTCTTATCCGGTACGATGATTCTGGCAATACCGGAACCGGCAGCCTTAAGTTCATTGATCGCCCGGATGGCCTGCTCTAGTGTGAACGAGATGGCATCCTTTTTCACACCGTTAGCATCCTTCGTACGGCTAATGACAACCGAGGATACTGTGGAGCCTTGGGTGGCACCATTTTCAACGTTCGCATTAATAGTTTCCGTCTGGGGGCTTGGTGTTGCTACCGGACCCGGCGCTACTGGTCCCGGCCCTGAACCGCCGCCCGGTGGAGGAGGATCTGTAGGCGTGACCGGTACAGGAACGGTGGAGAAGCTCCAGAGTGTTTTATCCGCAATCCCTGCATAGCCGTTGCCTGATTCATCTGTAAATGCACCCGGCTGAATCAGCACATAATAGCTGACGCCTTGCTTAAGCAGACCGCCGCTAGTATTAATGCTGACGGTATCGTTCGTAATGGTGACTAGCGCCCGGTTACCTGCTGTAATCTTCGTTACGGGCTCATCATTCACTGCATTTACAAGTTCAATATCGGCAGCCCCGGCTAATACATTCTCGTTAAAAATCAGCGAGAGCGCTGCGGTTGTAGGTACATCAGTTGCATTGGCTGCCGGACGGTATGCTGTTACTAGTGGCGCAGCTGTATCCGGGCCGCTGGTTGTTACAAACCGCCAGGCAGTGATGCCTGCGATGCCCGCGAAGCTGTTGCCTGCGGTGTCTGTAAACGCGCCTTCTGTAATACGTACAAAGTAGCTTGTCCCCTGCTCCAAATTGTCAGCCGGATTAATCGTTACTACATGATTCCAAATCGTTACCCTATCTGAATTCGCAGGAATCGTTATGACCGGATGAAGTTCATCTGTGCTGCGGAAGATCTCAATGTTCCCGGCCGCCGCCAGCACATTCTCGCTGAAGGTAAGGACCAGATTAGCGTTAATGGCTACTTCTGTTGCCCATGGCTCCGGAGAATAGGTGCTCACTGTTGGTGAGGTTCTATCCGGTACATCGGTTGTTGTGAAGTTCCAGGCGGTGCTGTCTGCGATACCGGCATAGCTGTTGCCTGCGTTATCTGTAAATGCCCCGGCTCCAATCCGCACATAGTAACTAGTGCCATACTTCAGATCATCCGCAGGATTAATCGTCACTACATTGTTCAGGATGGTTACATTCCCGGAAGCAGCAGGAATCATAGCTGATGGTGCATTATTCGCACTATTGTAAATCACAATATTGCCTTCCCCTGCCATTACATTCTCGCTGAACGTAAGAGTAAGATTAGCGTCTGTAGCTACACGTACTGCACCATTAATAGGCATATAATCGTTTAATATGGGTGCGGTTGTATCCGGCGCAGCAGTTGTTGTAAACTGCCAGGTGGTGCTATCCGGGATACCAGCAAAGTAGTTGCCGGATGGATCTGCAAATGCATCTTCCGTAACCCGCACATAGTAGCTTGAACCATATTCGAGATTGTGGGCCGGATTAATCGTTACTACATTATTCAGGATGTTTACGTCCTGAGCTGATATTGTAGCTGCCGGTTGGTCAGTCGCACTGTTATAGATCACAATACTGCCTTCCCCTGCCATTACATTCTCGCTGAAAGCAAGCTCAAGATTCGCTCCAATAGCTACCTCTGTTGCCCCATTCTTAGGCGAGTATGTGCTTACGATTGGTGCCGTCGTATCCGGCTGGCTGGTTGTTGTGAACCGCCAGGTTGTATTGTTCGTGATTCCTGCATAATTGTTACCGGACATATCGCTAAATGCACCGTTCACAATCTGTACATAGTAGCTTGTGCTGTAATCCAGGTCAACCTCAGGATTGATCGTTACCACGTTGCCATCCGTGGTCACACTGTCGGAAGAGACAGGAATAGTCACAGCCAGTTCATTGCTGTCCGCAACACTGCTGTAAATCTCAATGTCGCCTTCACCTTTAATAACATCCTCACTGAAGGTAAGCGTCAGGTTGGCGCCAGTGGCTACCTCCTTAGCTCCATCCTTAGGGGAATAACCGCTCACCACCGGTGGTGCAGTATCCGGCGCATCAGTTGTTGTGAACTGCCAGGTGTCATTGTCTGCGATACCGGCATAATAGTTGTCTGACAGATCTTTGAATGCTCCGTCTCCGATATTCACAAAGTAGGTTGTACCATGCTCTAATTTATCAGACAGATCAATGGTTGCCACATTATTAAGAACTGCAACATCGTCAGAATCAACTTGAATTACCGCTACCGGATAAATTTCATCTGTACTTTCGTAAAGTAGAATACTGCCGCTATCTTTCGTTACATTCTCATCGAACGTAAGTGTCAGATCCGCGTCAATAGCCACTCCTGTCGCACCCTGCACAGGGGAATAATCACTTACGGTTGGAGCTGTCGTATCTGCTGCTCCAGCAACTGTCGTAAAGCTCCAGTCACCCGCTGCAATCGCTGCGTTTCCGTTTTCGCTCTCATTGATGAACGCATTTGCGTCCACTGTAACGACATATTTAGTATCTACTTTCAGATCCTGGCCGGGATTAATGGTTACCAAATTGGTAGCGGGATCTACTGTCACTCTGCTGGTGTCATCCGCCGGAATCGTTTCAACCGGAGTGGACAGATCCGCAGCCTTGAATATTTGAATACCAGCTTCCCCACTGGCAGCCGTCACCTTCTGATTGAAGGTCAATACCAGATCTGCATTGATTGCCACATCGGTCTCATCATTGCCTGGAGTCAGACCCATAACCCGCGGAATGTCGGGAACCATATTAGACACAATCATCACGCCCGAGACGCCAACTGCAATAAAACGTTTGTGACTGGGATTGAACCCGATGCCGTTAAGCTTAGCAGTCGTGCCTGTAGTCTCAGGCAGCCAATTCTGCCCCATATCAGCAGTGGAGAACACCTTCCCTCCGTCTCCTGCAGCCATAAATACGCCGTTTCCGAAAGCCGCTCCATTCAGATTCACTTTCGATTCAAGGAGCCTCTCCACGCCTTTCGAACTCTCTGGTGAGATTACAATGATTCCTGATGCACCAACCGCTACGAATATACCGCCGCCAAAGGTGATTCCGTTCAAGTTCAGGTTTGAGTTATCGGTTATTTTGCGGTTTACCTTTTCCCAACCCTTATCTATCGTGTACGTTAACACTGTACCGTTATTGCCAACTGCTACAAACTTGTTGTTGCCATAGGCAATAGCGTTAAGATTAACAGTAACGCCTGGAACGGATGTTTTAACCCAATTGATTCCGCTGTCAACAGAAGTAAGCATGCTACCAGAATTGCCGACTGCGACCAATTTCCCATCGCCATATGCGATTGCATTCAGCTTTTCATCTGTGCCCGTAGTTTGGGATGTCCAGTCCACATTATTTGCGGACGTTAGGACTGTCCCATTGTCGCCTACAGCAACATATCCGCCACTTGTGCCTGTATAAATAATATCGTTCAAGTGATCTTCTACACCTGACATACGGTCTGTCCAGGACATAGAGCTGCTTAACGTACCAATGCTTCCTCCTTGACCTACCATAACTATCCCGGTGCCTACAGCTACTGCATTTAGATTAGTGCCGTTTGGCACGGGACTGAGCCTGTCCCAAATTGCCGGATCTGTATCTGTTGAACCAGCATATACAGGAAAAGCTCCAGTCCAAACCAAACTGATCACGAGTAACAACGAGAAATACCTTTTCAATCTCCTGCCCATAAACAATGTATCGCTCCCCCTTATTCAATAATTCCACATAGAAATTTTTCATATCTGCGGTTCATTCTATCAGACAGCTCTAAACAAACTCTTAACAATTCTCGACAAAAACCGTTTCAACAGGACCTAAATAGGGTAATTTTCTCAAAAAAACGAAAACGTCTGGATTTTCTAACGTTTTTTCAAAAAAATTGTCTAAACAAAAAACGCACGGAGCTTTCGCTCACATGCGTAATTGTTAATCTTAATTGACCCTTCCTCTTTAACTTTAACGCTTAACGCTTATTGTTTCTGGCTTCCTCAAAAACCCCCTTGGCAACCAGTATCGCGGATGCGGCACGCGGCCAGCCTGCATAAAAGGCAAGATGAGTTATAGCCTCAATCAATTCTTCTTCGGATAGACCGTTCTCCAGAGCCAGACGGATATGAAAGGGCAACTGCTCGGTAAGTCCACCGGCGACTAGTGCCGAGATCGTCAAGAGACTGCGTTCCCGCAGCGATAATTGCTCCCCTCTCCATACCTCCCCGAAGAGCACTTCCTCCGAATAGCGGGCGAACGAAGGAGCAATCTCCCCAAAGGCTTCGAGCGCATTCGATGCAATTTTCGGATGCTTCATTCCAACACCTCCATATCTTTCAATGACATTCATTCAATCATTTGAGTAATGCCATTGCCAAACGTCCAATCCTCGAATTCTGTATCGACCAGCACGACGAAGACGTCTTCTTTCCTGATGCCCAGTGTGCTAGACATCGTCTCAGCCAGCTTGCTGTAAAAGCTTCTTTTCTGTTCCTTGCTTCGCCCGGATTTGAGCGTAATTTGAATAAAGAGCAGCCCGTCACTCCGCTCTATGTTTAAGTAACTCGGACTGTAATAAAATTCGCTTGCTTTATGGGCATGGAATACCTGAAAAAAATCATCTGGCGGCACGTTAAAATGCTCCACGAGAGCGCTCATAATTTCACGGCTAATGACGGGTAGCTGCTGGTCATCATATTTGTCCTCCAAGTAACTGACTCTGACAAAGGGCATGTTCACTTCACTCCTTCTATGGTGTAACCTCATTGTACTCTCCGCATCTTGTTCTGTATAATTGAATTATATGATAAATAAATTCAAATTATCCGATGGAGATATCTGCTATGGACCTAAAAGAGCTCACTACATTTCAAACTATCCTGCAAGAAGGAAACTTCTCACGAGCCGCTGCCAAACTGAACTACGCACAGTCTACAATCACCAATCAGGTTCAACGTCTGGAGAAGGAACTGGGCATCAAGCTGTTCAAACGGGGCTGGGACTCCGAGCTTACAGCTTCAGGCCGAATATTTGCCGCTGAGATCGACAGTCTGATTCGACATTGGAACTATGTTGCGGACCAGGCAAAGGCTCTGCAACAAGAGGAGATCGGAACGCTTAGAGTCGGAGGGCTGGAATCGTTGACGGAGCAGGTACTGCCCAAGTCGCTGCTGCGTTTCATGGAGCATAAGCCTAATGTATCCTGCCATTTTGTGATCGGTAACACCGCTTCGCTCTCGCATGCCCTGCTTCAGAATCAATTGGATTTCGCCATTTGCGGAGAGCCTGCTGATCTCTCTTCGGTTCACTTTGAACCGTTGTACCATGAGCGGATCGCCTTTATCGCAGGGAACAACCATCCTTTGGCCGTAAGAGACGAGATCGCCTTTGAGGAACTATTTGGTTATCCAATCTTTTCCGGGGGAGCTACCTGTTTGTATTATTCCCAATTAGCGAAGCATTTCTCCCGTTATACCGATACTCCTTTTCTGCATACCGTAAGTCAAATCTCAGCCATTGCGGGCTTCGTCCGGCAGATCCCTTCCATAGGAGCCGTCCTCGAATCTACGCCATTACCGCCGAATGTGGTGAGACTCCAGGTCACGCTGAAGGACACCGCCATTCCGGTAGGCCTGCTGCAATCACGCAACGATGAGTATCTATCTTCATCCAAGAAGCTTTTGATGCAAATTGTAAAAGAGGAGCTGCTCCACTTTTAGAAATATATACAAAGAAAACAGACAACCCTTTGCAACTGCAGATGGTTGTCTGTTGGATAATAATGTTTTCTTCATTGAAAAATGTGCATTGGTTTAGCTTCTCATTTCAAGCTTTCCTCGCTTCGATCCATTGCAAATGACGCAAAAAGTTCAGTACATCATCCAGCGATTGATAGATGCTATGATCCCTGACTTTCCCCTCATAATCAGTTACCCCAAGTAACGGAAATTGAAGGTGAACGGGATCGAACTCGGTAATCTCCTCAGCCGCATCGGGGTAATTCTCATGGGTATGATTATGAAACTTCATAATTAATGAATGATCCTTGTTATACCAATTGTAGAAAAAAGCCTGTAGATTGCCTCGCTTATCGCCGTGTTCTTCACATTTCAAATAAGAATTCAATCCATTAAGTTTGATGGTGAACTTCGGATTATACGCAGACGGATGATCTTGCGTGACATCTAAAACGATTTCCGGATGTACGTTTTTGATGTTTCCTGGATTTGAGGTGAAAACTTCCTGTGTGAACTCAGCCAAGCAGGCTCTCTTTTCTTTTTAGCAAATAGGTCCATACATCCAAATCAATATCTTCATCAGAAGTAACGAGTTCCCCGGATTCACTCTTATGCATGAAACGTTCAATAGGTCCATACTTTTCTTCGTAAGCACTAAGCTTTTGAGCTATAAACTGTAATTCATCTTCAGACTCTGTCTCTACAGCAGTTTGCATACGTGCTTGATAGGACTCCGCTACCTCACTAATTCTTACAGTCTCACCACTCGGATACTCCAAAATCGAATTGGCAGGAATATCAACATGTTTTCCTGGCTCTGTGCGAGTAACACCGTCGAACCGTCCCTGGGCAATCCAGCGGGAAATCGTCTGATGAGATACTCCCAGCATACGCGCTACTTCCCTGGTAGGATAATGCTTGACCTTGGAGGAGACAGCCTGTGATGAATGCTGAACTTGAGTAAGTTGGTATACGATGTCCTGCTGGCCGACCCGAAATTTCTCAGGGACAAGTAATTCATCATCGGATAACCGTTGAATCTTGATTCCTGAAGCCTCTACAGCATCACACAGCATTTGGTAGGTAATAATATTTTCTCGTAATTGGCGCGAAGAAAAAATATTGCTCGCATATGTCGCTTGACGTTCCCGTACTTCCAAAATATCCTGTATCGCCATACTCATCACCTCTCCCCCATTTTACCATGAAAAATGACATTAAAATAAAAATAGTTCTCAATAAATCAACGTTAAATCAACATTTACGTATAGATTATCCCATTGACCATGAAAATACTCTTCAACTAGAGTAAAGGGCTGGTACAACCCAGCCCCTCCTCATCAAACCGTACGTGAGGTTTTCCCTCATACGGCTTTCCGATGTTTGTCATTCATGGGCATGCAGATTACAATAGCGTTTTTAGTCCACACTTATTGGCCATATACTTGACCTCCGGGAATGAGCTCATCCATCTCCTCCGTTGTCTCTTCTTTGCATACCACCGGGTAAATCGCTGCAGAATATACCAATCCAGCTTCGCTAACCTCTTTTGGCTGTAGTTCGTGTAATAGTAATTTCTCCATCCCTGAATCTTTGGGTTGAGCCATTCCACGTGTTCCTCAAACGATTTCCAGCGCATGCCAGGCGGTGCTAATCTGTCTTTGACCACGCCTCGGATGCGTTCCTCTGCCCTCTTCGTTAGCCACTGCTGAGTGGTATAGTACACCTTCCCTTGAGAGGTTTCTGCTTTCGTTTTTCGGTGGTGCATTCCTAAGAAGTCGAAGCCTTCGTCTCCTGTCCACAGACCTACAATGCGGGTTTTGGTCGGATGCAGCGTGAGTTCTAGACGTTCCATAATGGTGCGGATGAGTTCATACGCATGTTCTGCATCCTTTTTGGTTTTACAGACCACAACGAAGTCGTCTGCATACCTCGTCAGTTCTCCCAGCCCACTTCCGTGTTTCTCCCATAACCGGTCAAAGTAGTTCAAATAGATATTCGCCAGCAGTGGCGAGATGACACCACCTTGGGGTGTCCCTAGATCGGAGCGCCGTACCTTTCCTTCTTCCATCACTCCCGCATGAAGCCACTTCCGTATAAGCTTCAAAATCCGTCTGTCATTGATACGCATCTGTACCAATTTCATGAGTTTCTCTTGATTTATATTGTCGAAGTAACCTTGGATATCGACGTCGACTACCCAATTTCCTTTGCGGTTGCAGGCTTTCCGGATTCGTTCCAGTGCTCCTTTTGCACCTCGCTTCGGGCGAAATCCGAAGGAGACTTCTTTAAAATCTGCTTCAAAGATGGGTTCAATCACCAGTTTGGTTGCCATCTGTAGGACTCGGTCTCGTACCGTAGGGATGCCTAGTGGTCTTGGCTTCCCGTCTTTCTTCGGGATATAGTGCCGCCGTACGGGCTGCGGATGGTAGCTGCCTTCTTTCAATTCTCGCTCACAGCTTTTGAGAAATCTCGTGACTCCTTGTTTCTCGATTTCAACGAGCGTTACGGCATCCACTCCCGCAGCTCCCTTATTCGCTTTCACCCGTTTCCAGGCTTCGCATAGCACATCCCACCGGTAGACTTTGTCGTACAAGGCGTGGAATTTACGCTTGTTGTTCTCCTTGGCCGCATGACCTAGCTTTTCTTGGAGTTCTTGAACTTTTTCCTTGGGTGTCGTTAGCCGTTTGGCATTCACTCACTCGTACCTCCTCCAAAAGCGTAAACAAAGCAGGGCTCCTTCCCTCCCTAAGGTTATGTTGTCCTTAGGTTCTTCGGTACTATAAGCCCCTCGGACTCCCTTCCCACAGACGGTTCACTTCGTCTTCTGGACTTATAGAGCGTCTCTTTACGGGTTCCTAAAAAAAAAAAATTTTCCGTGTGGGGGAGGGTCTCCCCAGTTCACTGCATTATCTTTCAATCCATGCCGTTCCCATTACGCCGGAGGATTCTTCACTGCTGTTCCAAGTTCTGCACAGTTTCCTTGGCCTTCGTCCATAATAGCGGGACTCGGCTCCCTCTGTTCCCCTTTGCAGGGCCTTTTTGACGACGCGGCAGGATTCACTTGATGTTGCGGCCTGAATTGTTGCTCGCCCGGTCTCTGACCAGTACTTTTGTCGATGCGCTTTTACACACAGATTTCGCCATGTGCAAGCATCCTAGCTACAAAGGTAGCTTGGTCCCTCCTTTGGTTGGACTTTCACCAACTAGATAATGCGTGCCTCTGGGCACGCCAGAAAACAAAAAAAGAACGGCATCTGCCGTTCTTCTGTGATGGACTCTCAGGGGCTCGAACCCTGGACAAATAGATTAAGAGTCTACTGCTCTACCAACTGAGCTAAGAGTCCGTATGAAATTGGTGGAGCCAAGGGGGATCGAACCCCTGACCTCATCGCTGCCAGCGATGCGCTCTCCCAGCTGAGCTATGGCCCCACAAGCTTGATTTAGAATGACATTATGTATTCTAAAATCCAATTAGAGCAGTGTGTTCTAGTCACTTATAAATCAATATGTTTCGTAGGCGACTTCTATATAATACAGAAATTCATCGTTAGTGTCAACCATTTTATGAAATTAATTTGATGGTAACTTGGGACGGCACTCTACACAGGGACTTGACCCCTAAACTCAAGGCAAGTCCCATTCAAGCCGCTACCAGCATGACCCAGCTTCTTATGCGCTTACAAGCCGTCCAGCTCCTCCGTGTTCTTGGAGAGCAGTCCCTTGAGTTCCTTCATGAACATGTTGATGTCCTTGAACTGGCGGTACACGGACGCGAAGCGCACGTAGGCCACCTCGTCTACAGGGTATAGCTGCTCCATGACCAGCTCGCCGATCTGGCGGCTCTCGATCTCGGCCAGGGCAATGCCGCGCAGACTTTTCTCGACCTCGGATACAATGACCTCCAGACGCTCTACAGGAACGGGACGTTTCTCGCAGGCGCGGATAAGGCCGCGGAGGATTTTATCCCGGCTGAACTCTTCACGGCTGCCGTCTTTTTTGATCACAATCAGGGGGGTCTCTTCAATCATCTCGAAGGTGGTGAACCGGCGGCTGCACAGCTCGCATTCACGCCTGCGGCGGATCGACTTATTCTCGTTGGCTGGACGCGAATCAAGCACTTTGGTATTGGTGTGATCGCAGTAAGGGCATTTCATAAGCTTCTTCACTTCCTCATCTTAAGAATGGATTGTTAATTTCCAGAAATCACCGTTTATTTGTTGTTATGAATATGGCATGTCCGGCACATAATACTGTTACCAACCGATAGGAGGTGAACAGCAATGAGCCAAAACAACAGCTCCAACAACCTGGTAGCTCCAAATTCACGCGGTGCCTTGGAACAACTGAAATTTGAAGTTGCCCAAGAACTCGGTATTACCCTCTCCCCAGACGGATACCAAGGCAATAAAACTTCTTACGAAAACGGTTCGATCGGTGGTTACATCACTAAACGTCTTGTAACCCTGGCTGAACAGCAACTGGCAGGTCAGTTCAAATAACCTGCCCAAACGACATAAGCTTGCCTAAGAAGTATCGAACGGCCTCCGGGCCGTTTGATGCTTCTTTTTAACGTGCAGCAAATAATTAAGGGGCAGAGCGCCTCAGAACTCGCTGTAAAGCTCTGTGTACTGGTCGTAATAATAAATCACACGCTGCACATAGTGCCGGGTCTCGCCAAACGGAATGTCCTTCACCGAAGCCTCCGTTCCGTCCCATTGTCCATCATCCAGCCAGCTCTGCACTTTGCCTGGTCCGGCGTTGTATGCGGCTATGACTGCTATGCGGTTGCCGTCAAACTGCTTGGACAGCGTAGACAAATACCAGGTACCCAGCTCAATGTTCGACGACGGCTCCTCCTTGAGCCGCTCGAGCGACACCTTGGGAAGCTTGGCCTTTTCCAGTGCCCATTTGGCGGTATCCGGCATGAGCTGCATGAGCCCGAGCGCTCCCTTTTTGGATTCGCGTCCGGTCTTATAATTGGTCTCTACTCGAATGATTGACGCTACAAGGAACGGGTCCATCTCATAAGTAAGGCTGTGCTGGCGGATCTCTTCTTTATAATGGATCGGATAAAACCACGACATCCAGTGGGTACCCAGGAACAGAATGGCAGTGAAGCCTACGAATAGCAACAGCAGTACTCTTTTTTTGCGCAGCCACTTCATCATAGCAGACCCAGCTTGTCCCACAGACCGGCAACCTGCCGCTCCGTAGCTTCGAGATTGCCGCTATTGTCGATCACATGACTGGCTTTCCTGCGTTTCAGCTCAATGTCCATCTGGGATCTAAGCCGGTCCTCCGCCTGTTCAAGCTTCATTCCGTTCCGCTCCATGAGGCGGGCCAGCTGCACCCTCCTGGGAACATACACCACAATGATCTGATCAAATAATGAATCCAGCTCGGACTCATAGAGCAGCGGAATATCCACAATCACCAATCGCTGCGGATCTTCCTGCTCCAGCGTATACATCCGGTCCTTAATTTGCCTGCGGATCGCCGGATGGGTCAGGTTGTTCAAGGTCTTAAGCGCCTCCGGATCCCGGAAAACGATCTCACCCAGCACCGCCCTGTCCAGTGAATCGTCAGGCTGCAGAATCCGCTCTCCAAATGCCTGCACAGCAGCGGCCAATACCGGATGCCCCGGAAGCATAACCTCTCTGGCGATGACATCCGCATCCACCAGAGCGGCTCCCTTCCGGACAAACATTGCAGACACGGTGCTTTTGCCCGAAGCAATTCCTCCGGTTAAGCCTATAATCATGTACTCACCTCATAATAACTTCATTATACCCATTGCTATTAATAATATCGCCGGCAGAACAGCCGCATGCTTCATCCAGTAGCTGCCGGACAATCTCAGTCCGGTCTTCATCCCCAGCAGCAGAAAGGTTCCGCTGAACAAGGCGATCATCAGCGAGGTTGATAATGCACCGAATCCAAGCAGCGCAGCACCGAGACCGGCGCCGAAGGCATCCAGCGACAACGCTATGCCGAGGATCATGGCTTCCATGGAGGAGATACTCCCGGAAGCATCCATATCGGCCGAAGACGGTGTGCGGAGGATCTGGATGACCACACCCAGATGCCGCAGCTCCAGAGAGAACACGGCCGGCTTTGGCAGCTCTGAATCTGCAAGAGCCGCAGCGGCAGCAGTCTCCTGCATGGCTTCCCGGCCGGAAGTTCCCTCTGCCGCCCCGGGCGCTGATTCTTCCTGCTCTTGTTCCTTCTGGGTCAGCATCTGGAACAAGGACCAGCAGCCCATTAAGACCAGAATAACCGCTCCGATACTGGAAGCGGCATTCGGCGAGACCACCTTGGCCAGCAGTACGCCGACCTGCATCGAACCATAGATGACCACTCCCGAACAGAGCGAGATAATCATAATGGAGAGCAAGGGGATTTTCATTTTACGCAGTCCATATGTAATGCCAACACCAAATCCGTCTAAACTTAGAGCAAACGCAAGCAGCAGCAGTGACAACAATGGGCTAAGCACCCGCAATCCCTCCCGTGAAGAACCGGAGCCTGACGGATCATACGATCCGCGCTCCGCTTCGCCATAATCAGCAATCTTCACACATTATATGGGCGGGACGGGCAGTGAGTGCCTGCCATTTGATGTAACATGGATAACTTAAGGTGTAACTTACTCAGAATGGAGCTTCGCAGGCTTCACCGCGGCTGTTGAATCAGCACGGGTAGAGGCTGGCAGCTTGGACAATAATGCGTACCCCGGCCGCCGACAACACTCTTCTCAATCAGCGTGCCGCAGGTCACACAAGGCTGATCTTTACGTCCGTATATGCGGTGCTGATCCTGATAGTTCCCGCTCTCTCCCTGGCCGTTGACATACGACTTCACTGAGGAACCTCCCGCATTCACTGCTTCTGTCAGCGTTGCGACAATGGCATGATGCAGCCTGGCGAGCTGTTCTTCCGAGAGTGACTTCGCAGCTTCCTCAGGGTGAATTCCTGCACGGTGCAGGGACTCATCTACATAAATATTGCCGATCCCGACGATATATTCCTGATTCAGCAGCAGCGGCTTGATCTTGGTGCTGCGCTTCGAGACTATCTCCTTGAACCGGTCCAGCGTGAACCCCGCGTCCAGCGGCTCCTGTCCCAGCTTGTTCAGCGGCTTCAGCAGCAGATCCTCGCCCGGCTGGAACAGATGCATCGTTCCGAACTGGCGGACATCGGTATAACGCAGCTCCGTACCATCCGTGAAATGGAAAATAACATGCGTATGCTTGTCCAGCACCTCGTCCTTACGGTACATCCCGTAACGGCCTTCCATCCGCAGATGGGAGACCATCACAAGACCATCGAACACGAACCGCAGGAACTTGCCTCTGCGCTCAACCGTTACTACTGTATGGCCTGCCAGCATATGGGCAAAGGCCTGAATATCATCCGGGCGCTGTATAATCCGCGGCAGCCGGACCGTGACATGCTCTATCTGCTTGCCTGTAATTAAATCATTAAGTGTTCTTCTGACTGTTTCGACTTCCGGCAGTTCCGGCATAATGGCTCACCTCCCTTCCATTATACCGGATATACAGCGGATGCGGGGACCCTATTTCGCTTCGTACCAGTTGCTGCCAAAACTTACCTCCGCCTTCAGCGGAACGGATAGCTCCAGCGCACCCGCCATCACCTCCGGCAGGAGCAGCTTCATCTGCTCCAGTTCATCCTCCGGCACCTCGAACACCAGCTCATCGTGCACCTGCAGCAGCATCCGGCTCTTAAGACCGCGCTCATGCAGCGCCTTGTCCATGTGAACCATGGCCAGCTTAATGATATCGGCAGCCGTTCCCTGAATCGGCGTATTCATCGCCGTACGTTCAGCGAATGAACGCAGATTGAAATTCTTCGCATTGATCTCCGGCAGATAACGGCGGCGCTCCAGCAGTGTAGTGACATACCCCTGCTTGCGGGCCTCCACGACAATATCATCCATATAACGGCGGACGCCCTTGAACACTTCGAAATATTGTTCGATGAACCGGGACGCTTCCTTGCGCGGAATATTCAGGTTCTGTGACAGGCCGTAATCGCTGATGCCATACACAATGCCGAAGTTAACCGCCTTGGCGGAGCGGCGCATATTGCTGTCGACACTGTCCGCTGTGACTCCGAAGACATCCATGGCTGTCTTGGTATGAATGTCCATATCCTCTACAAAAGCTTCCTTCATCCGCTCATCACCCGAGATATGCGCCAGCACACGCAGCTCGATCTGCGAGTAATCCGCTGCCAGAATTGACCAGCCCGGTTCGGAAGGCACGAACACCTTGCGAATCTTGCGGCCCTCTTCCAGCCGGATCGGAATATTCTGCAGGTTCGGGAATTGGCTGCTCAACCGGCCCGTTGCGGCAATGGTCTGCCGGTAGAAGGTATGCACCTTGCCGGTCTCCGGCGAGATTTCCTTCAGCAGGCCTTCCACATAGGTAGATTGCAGCTTGGCAATGGAACGGTATTGCAGAATCAGACGCACGGCGTCATGGTAAGGCGCAAGCTTCTCCAGCACCTCGGCATCGGTGGAATACCCAGTTTTTGTCTTCTTCACCACAGGCAGGCCAAGCTTCACGAACAGGATTTCGCCCAGCTGCTTCGGTGAATTGAGATTGAACTCCGTACCGCAGATGGAATAGATCTCGGCCACCAGCCTGGCGATCTGAGCTTCGAATTCTTTGCCCAGCTCCAGGAGGTCGTCTCTGTTGACGGCAATTCCCTGCTTCTCCATATCGGCAAGAATCCGCGAGAGCGGCATCTCCAGATCCTGGAACAGTCCGGTCATTCCCGTCTTGTCCAGCTCCTCCTGCTGCTTCTGCACGATCCCAAGCACGGTTGCACTCTTGCGGGCGACATGGTTCCCAAGAATCTCAAGCTCCGGTATTCTATATTTAGCCCCTTTGCCAAACACATCTTCATCCGGCGACAGACGGGGCAGGCCGTATTTGCTGGTGAGATCATTCAGGTTCTGGCTCGCTTCCGTCGGGTCCAGCAGATAGGCAGCAAGCTGAACATCATTCGCCGCTCCGGCAAAAGCAATCCCGTGCCAATGCAGCGCCAGATCGGCACGGTGCAGGTCATACCCGCTCTTCGGCGCCTGCTCATCGCCGAGCCAATCCCGCAGCGGCTTCGCCGCGGGACTCTTCAGCAGATCAAACGGCACGAAATAATGCTGCTCCGGCGAAGACAGCCCGAGGCCAATGACCTCCGCACGGTGCGGATTCTCACCATTCGACTCCACATGCAGCGCAGAGATGTCCGGCAAGGCGGCAATCAGGCCAGCCAGCCCCGCTTCGTCCACAATCGTGATGGTAAGCGTTGCTGCTTCCACCTCTGCGGGATCTGAACCGCTGCTGCCTGCTGCATGGGAATAAGCGCTCAGGGACAGACGTTCGAGCAGGGATTTGAATTCCAGCTTGGCAAGGGCCGGACCGGCCGTATCCGTATGGATTCCGCTGAAGACCATATCCTCCCAGGCATGTTCAAGTGGAACCTCCCTATAGATCGTCGCCAGTTTCTTGCTCATGATGGCGCTGTCTGCGTGCTCCTCCAGCTTCTCCTTCATTTTCCCCTTCAGCTCACCGGTTCCAGCCAGTACCCCTTCCACCGATCCGAATTGCTGGAGCAGCTTAAGCGCCGTCTTCTCCCCTACTCCCGGAACTCCGGGAATATTGTCGCTGGCATCGCCCATCAGCCCCTTCAGATCAATAATCTGCTCCGGGGTGAGATCATATTTGTCCCGGATTTGCTGCGGACCGTACAGCTCCACTTCTGTAACGCCCTTGCGCACCAGGGCCACCGTGGTATGCTCGGAAGCCAGCTGCAGCATGTCCTTGTCCCCGGACACAATCATGACCTGACGCCCGGCGGCATCGGCCTCCCGGGAGATCGTGCCGATAATGTCATCGGCCTCATAGCCGCCGATCTCAAACTGCGGAACCCCCAGGCCCTTCAGTAATTCTTTCAGCAGCGGGAACTGCTCGGACAGCTCCGGCGGTGTCTTCTGACGTCCGCCTTTATAATCTTCATAGCCTTCATGCCGGAAGGTAATCTTCCCGGCGTCGAAGGCAACAATCATATGACTCGGTTTGTATTCGTCGATTAAACGCAGGAGCATGGTCGTAAATCCGTATACCGCATTCGTCTGCTGGCCCGCCGTATTCGTCAGCGGGGGCATCGCAAAAAACGCCCGGTAAATGATATTATTTCCATCAATCAGTATCAGCTTGTCCACACTAGCACCTCGCCTTTGTCTTTCTTACTTCTTATATATAGTACCATATGCCCTGCACCAAGTTGAAATCGTGTAGCGCAAAAAAAACAAGCCCCCGGGGAAAGGAAGGCTTGTTGTCGTAAGCTGTGCTTTTATTGATTCAGATCCGGGCGTTTGCCTGTAACAAGATAGACAACGCTCTCGCCAATATTGGTTGCGTGGTCGGCGATCCGCTCGATATAACGGCCCACCAGGGTCAGCAGCATGGCCTGATTCAGGGACTCCGGCTTCTCAACCATATAGGCATACAGTTCATTGATCATCGCACTGTACAACCCGTCTACCTGATCGTCATCCTGCGCCATTTTGTAGGCCAGATCCGTGTTCTCGTCCAGATAAGACTGAATGGCTTCCGTGGTCATTACAGTGACAAGCTCAGCCATCCGCGGAATATCCACCAGCGGCTTGATCAGCTGCTGCCCCTGGATGCGCATTGTCACCTTGGCTACATCCAGTGCCAGATCCCCCATACGCTCGAGGTCACTGGAGATTTTGAAGGCCACAATAATGCGGCGCAGATCCTTCGCTACCGGCTGCTGGGTAATGATCAGGCGTGAGCCGATCTCCATAATCCGGTCTTCCATGGCATTCAGCCGCAGATCGGCTTTGACAATCTCCTGGGCCCTTACGGTATCCAGAGTCTGCAGTGCCAATACCGCACCATCCAGGGCATCCGTTACATGCTCGCCCATCTGGTGCAGCAGCGTGCGCAGCTCTTCCAGATCTTTATCGAATTCTTTTCTGCGAATCATATGGGTAAACGATCCTCCTCCAAAACATATGGTCATCCAAGCATGAACCTAAGCCTCACTTAGCCGAAACGGCCGGAGATATAATCTTCTGTGCGGGAGTCCTTCGGGTTCGAAAACAGCAGTTCTGTATCCGCAGCCTCCACAATTACGCCGTTCAGGAAAAATACGGTGCGGCCCGATACGCGTGCAGCCTGATGCATATTATGCGTGACCATCACAATCGTATACTTATCCCGCAGCTCCTGTACCAGCTCCTCAATCTTCAGCGTGGACACCGGGTCAAGTGCGGAGGTCGCCTCATCCATCAGCAGAATATCCGGCTGTACTGCAAGGGCTCTGGCAATACAGAGACGCTGCTGCTGGCCGCCGGACAGGCTGAGTGCAGACTTCTTGAGGAAATCCTTCACTTCCTCCCAGAGCGCGGATTGGCGCAGGCTTTGCTCCACAATGACATCCAGCTCGGCTTTGCCCTTCACCCCATGGAGGCGCGGACCATAAGCCACATTGTCATAGATCGACTTGGGAAAAGGATTGGGCTGCTGGAACACCATCCCTACCTGCTTGCGCAGACTCTCCACTTCAACCTCGTCGCTGTAAATATTTTTGCCGCCGATGTTCACTTTGCCTTCAATACGTGTTCCGGGAATCATGTCGTTCATACGGTTAAGGGTACGCAGCAGGGTGGATTTCCCGCAGCCGGAAGGGCCGATAAAAGCAGTTACCTGCTTCTCTGGGATTTGCAGATCCACATTCTTCAGTGCGTGAAACGACTCATAGTAGAGATCAAGCTTCTCTATGTCAATGATGGATTTCATTGGTTTCTGTTGTCTCCTTCTCATCATCTTCGTTCCCCATGATAAGCCTTCAGTGTAAATAGAGCTCCAGAGAATTGTTAACACAATGTAAAATCAAAGTGAGAAACAGAAGGATCAATTATCATATGAAGCTTATATATTATCTTTTTAAGTGACCGGTGTTCTCTTCTTGTTCACAACCAGCTTATATCCTACGCCGCGAATGGAATCAATATGCACGGATTCAGGATCAAGCTCAAGCTTCTTACGCAGCGAGCTGACATGCACATCTACGGTACGCTGCCCCCCGATATAGTCAAAGCCCCAGACTGCATTCATCAGATCATCCCGCGTCAGGACTACGCCCGGCTTCCGGGCCAGATACAGCAGCACTTCAAATTCCTTGGGACGCAGATTGATGCTCTGTCCGCCCAGGGAGACCTCATAACGCTCGGGGTAGATCTCAAGTTGTCCCAGAATAATCGTCGATGAAGACACGGCCGTCTCCGGCGGGGCTTCCTCGGCAATGCCGGAGATCCGCCGCAGCACGGCGCTGACACGGGCCAGCAGCTCGGATACGCCAAATGGCTTGGTAATATAGTCATCGGCCCCGGATTTCAGTCCCCGCACGACATCCTCTTCGGCATTCTTGGCCGTCAGTACAATGACCGGTGTCCGTATGCCTTGTCCGCGCAATTTATCCAGAATGTCAATGCCGTTCATGCCGGGCAGCATAAGATCCAGTACGATCAGGTCAAAAGGTTCTCTAGTCGCACGGTCGTATCCTGCCGTTCCATGATCCTCCACCGTCACTTCATAGCCTTCCTGTGTCAGGTTATACGACAGCAGCCGGGCCAGTGTCGGTTCGTCTTCAATGACAAGCAATCGTTGTGCCATAGGTTCCCCCGTCTTTTCATAGGTTATTAATTTACAAAACTGCACATATGCACATCATAGCACCACAATGTTAACTTAGTGTAAAAATACGAATTAAATTAAGCTGATCCCTATGATCCCTATTGATGATCTTCCTGCAATAGCGGCAGTTCCAGGATAAACGAGCTGCCGATGCCAAGATCGCTCTCTACATTAATGGAGCCGCGGTGCAGCTCTACCAGATGCTTGACAATGGATAACCCGAGACCGGTTCCGCCGGAGCTTCTGGAGCGGGCTTTGTCCACCCGGTAAAAGCGTTCAAAGATCCGCGGCAGATCCTTGCGCGGAATTCCCATCCCCGTATCACTTACGGTAAAGCGTACGCTCTCTGTTCCATCCGGCTTCTGAATGTTCATGGCGGTGACTCTTACATTCCCGCCGTCCTGGGTATAGTTGATTGCATTGGAGAGCAGATTCATGAAGATCTGGCGCAGCTTGTCCTCATCTCCCTCAATGAACAGCTCGGCTGGCACATCAGAGCTGAGTGTAATTTTCTTCTTCTCCGCTACCTTACTAAGTGTCTCCAGGACAGAATCGAAGAATTCGATGAGATGGACCGGAGAGCATTCCAGTTGAACGCGTTTGGATTCGATTTTGGACAGCTCCAGGATGTCGCCGATCAGGCGGTTCAGCCGTTCATTCTCGTCGTATATGATCTGCAGGAACGAACGCGCTGTCTTCTCATCCGTAACCCCCCCGCCCAGCAGGGTCTCGGCGAAGCCTTTTACGGCAGCGACAGGGGTCTTCAGCTCGTGGGAGACATTGGCGACGAATTCGCTGCGCATTTTCTCCAGACGGCGGATCTCCGTAACCTCCTGCAACAGGAACAGCATTCCCCGGGAGCAGCCGTCCTGTATCATCGGCACCCCGTCCACACGTACAATCCGCTCCACCGGGTTATAGATGCTGCGCTCCTCATGAATGGGCTCGCCTGCGGATACCCCGTCATCAATCAGCCGGGTAAGCTCATAATGATGCTTGATCTCCTTATAAGAATGCCCGGTCATCTCGCTGTGCTTCACATCGAGCAAGCGTTCGGCCGCCCGGTTAAGCAAGGCGATCTCCCCTTCTGCGTTGATCATCACAATTCCGCCGGTCATGTTATCAAGTACGCTCTGCAAAAGGTCCTCATTATCGCGGATCGTCTTGAGCTGGGCTTGCAGGCTGTCGGCCATCGCGTTGATTGCCGTTGCCAGCTGGCCGATCTCATCCTTGCGCTTCATAGGCACGCGGGCGTCATAGTCCAAATCGGTAATCCGCCGGGCCACTCTGGTGATCTGCTCCAGCGGTGAAGTCATACTGGAGGCTACCTTGTAGCTCACCAGGGTGGCCGCGATAAAGAGCAGCACAAGTCCCCCTGCCATGATCATCCACGCCCGGTTCAATCCTTCCGATACGGTATCCAGACCCATGGACAGCCGGATATATCCGTCGAACCCCTGATCAGACACAACCGCACCGGCAACATACAGCATCTCGCGGTCCAGTGTATCGCTGTAGCGGATCGCCCGGCCAATCCCTTCCTTCGCGGCAAGCAGCTCCTCTTCACGGGTGGAATGATTGTCCATATCCAGCGGATTTTTCTCCGAGTCGCCAATCACCCGGCCCTGCTTGGTAATGAAGGTGATCCGTGATCCGGTCAATGAAGAGATCTTCTCTGCCTGTTCGGTATAGTAATTCAAGGCGTCCGGACTGTTGGTGTTGAGGAATGAAAAGGTGCCGGAGAGCAGCTTTATTTCCCGGGACATGTTCTCTTCCAGTACGGAAATATGTGAGTCCTTGAACAACTGAGCCATGGTTATTCCGGCCCCGGTCATTGATATCCCTATCAAAGCCATAAGTATGATGGTAAGTCGAATGCGGAATGGTTTCATCAGCAGTAGTCCTCTTCCTTGTCATTATGTCCTTGAGAACACTCTACCTTCATTCTCGTCAAAATACCAGTTCCGGCGGTGATTATCAACGGAGTGTAAGGTGATTGTCATGCGAGCGTAAAATGAAGAGGGCCTGGAGTAGCAGTAACGTTAGAACTCACTGTGGACACTCCGCAAACGGCCTGTTGTTCCGATCGCTGCCCAGTCCAGATTTTATTATTTTTACCTTAGCGGTGAAAATCCGGACACAAAGGCGAACGCTGCGCTTCTCCACAATCAGTCCGTCCGCTCCGCTGTTTTAGAGTGGGAGTTACGGAAAACCTTAAACCCTTAACCCTAAACCCAGTCCATATAATGAATTAAAAAAGAAATCGCCCTTTATTAAAGGGCAGTATCATGCCACTTAAATAAAGAGCAATTCTGTATATACTTATAACCAATGACTCTTTGGTCTCCCACTAACTTTCAGCGTATCATCTACTGGTTTATTCGCTATTCGCGGGAGAGATCCGGTTACTTCTGAAATCCTGCCCAATATGCAACATTCTCCTCATTAGCTCGGCCCAAAACCAAAAGTGTTGCACAAAAAGCAGGCGTGTTGATTACCCATATTATGGGATGACAAAAGCGCCTAGATGACCTTTACGCCTGAGCAGACTAAACTGAACCTGCCACTCCAGCGGAAGATTAAATATACGCCAGTACTGCATAAATTCCCAAAGAGTCAGTTGAGTGAAGACCGGTACCTTCGATGAATTTCATCAAAAATGTACTTCAAAAGCACATATGTGGCAAGGGCCACAAACAATTGGCTATATACCGCATTTTCGGTGGTTCCAAAGAGACAAGGGACATTCAAATGCTGTTTCACCCAGCGGAAAAAGACTTCAATCTCCCAGCGTGCTTTGTAAATTTCAGCAATCACATGAGCGGACTCTTTCCTCAAATCGGTCACGACCCTTACGACTTCACCCCGGTCATTTTCAAATTCAACGACGCGGTGGCGCTGGGCGGATTGGTGTTTCCCTTGACCGATATAACAGGTGATATCGCGTACAATTTTGCTATCTCCCTCCGCCGGTCGCTGAAGCTTTCGCGGCATCACCAAATGGAGATTGTCCTTCAGACGAATCACAAAGGACTGACCTTGCTGCACATATTGATCCAATCGACCGATTTTTCCATACGCTCGATCCTGGACTAAAAGGTAGTCCTTATCGGCCAAGACTTCTCCAAATGGAGCGTCATTGCGCCGGGCAAACGATTCGACCACATTCACGGGTGAATGCTGTCCATGCGAAAGAGCCACATGCAGCTTAATGCCTCCTCTGAATTTTTTATACGGAGCCCAAGACATGCGGGAGTTTGCCGCCGTAATCGTCGTAGAGTCAATAAGCAGAAGATCTTTAGGCAGATTCAGGTGCCGCTGGGTTTGCCGGTTACATTTCTGGACGAGCATTTGAAACAAACGTTTGAAAATATCGTAAGGAACTTCACCGGCTTTGCCAGAAAACGTGGAGTAATGAATCTCAGGCAAGTCAACGCTTGGGCCTAAGCGGGCACTTTGCCGAAAGCCGTCCCATTTGTGGTAGCTGGCTTGGACAAAGTAGTCGAGGAGTAACCCGACCGTCATTTTGGTTGCTGTATCCGTATAGTCCTCGGTCTGTCCGGTCACCATTTCAACTTCTTCCGGAGTTAATACTTGTTTGAACACGGCCAAGAATGGGGTATTATTATTCATGAGGTCGCCTCATTTCGGTTTGGTTTGGTCGTACTTACCATTACCCGAAATGGCGGCCTTTTTTGTCCCTTTTTTTGGGAAATCAACACGCTTAAAAAAGCAGCTTTTCACTATCTCTAGGCGGATCTGCGGAATAATTCCTGCAATCCATGCAACAATCCTCCCGCACACCCAGGCATCTAGGGATCGAAGCTGCAACAAATGCAACATTTATGGCCGCAGGCTTACTTGAGCTCCTTCTTGCCAGCATCATTCCATCCGTCGGGGAGTCTTTAGAAATCATCTTTCTTCCGCTAACTCCCCAGCAGTTGACCGGTACTACTCAGACTTAATTGCGCCACTATACTGAACGTTACTGATCCTTCCAGCGCTGCACACTTAGTGTCACTGTCTGCGCTCCGCCTGCCGGCGTAAGCGTCCGGTTGGCAAGTTCCGCGCCGCTGGATGTAGTCTCTACCGTGCCCCAGCTTCCGCGCGTCAGCTTATACGTCACGGCGGTGCCTGCCGGAAGATTCAAGGTGACCGAATAGATTCCATCGCTGCCGCGTGTCAGCAGGTAGGCTGGATCTGCCGCATTCCAGCTGTTGAATGATCCCGTCAGATAGACCGGGGCATTCGACGGAGTGGACCCCGGAATGCTTACCCGGAAGGTCACGCTGTCTGCCTGAGGTTCACCCGTGGTTAAGCTCCCCCCTGCCAGACTGGAGCTGCCGGTACCAAAATGATAATTGTTGCCGCCATTGCTATCCCAGGTGCCGCTGCCGTTATTGAAAGCTGCGGTCAGACCTGTGGCGCTGCCCAGCGGAACGGTAATGGACTTGTAGCCGGTGAAGTCCGAGGCCTGCATCTGCACGCCCGGCGAAGTCGTCCAGACCGTTGCCCCATCTAGCTTGTAATGGATATAAGAGTTGCTGAACGCCGTATTCTTGTAATAGATTGTCGCAGTGTTGCCCGCCGGAGTGGCGGTTGGCACAGGTGTTGCCGTTGGCGCTACGCTCGGTGTAGCTGTTGGCGCTACCGTTGGAGCTACAGTCGGTGTTGCGGTCGGCGATACAGTTGGTGTAGCTGTTGGAGTTGCAATAGGCGTTGCGGTCGGTGATGCCGTTGGCGCTACAGTTGGTGCCACCGTGGGCGTTGGGCTCGGCATCACCGTTGGCGTTGGTATCACCGTCGCCGTTGGCGTCGCCCCAGGCGTCACGGTCGGTGTCGCCGTTGGCGCAGCCGGAGCGCCCGGCAGAATTTTACCTGCCCCGCTATAGGTCCAGATGCCGGTGCCGAACAGGTAATTGCTGCCGCCGTTGCTGTCCCAGGTCCCGCTGCCGTTATTGAAGCAGGCTTCGAGCTGGGTAGCTGCGCCGGTGTTGATGGTGATTTTGTTATAGCCTGCCACTTCCGATGCCGGAATCACTACGCCTGGTGCACTCGTCCATGTCCCCCCAGCCGGGCGGTAATGGATGTAAGGAGTGGAATAACCCTGCTTATAGTAGATCGTAACATTATTGCCTGCCGGGGTGGTGGCAGCTGCTGCGGCACTGAAGCCGGAGAGGTTGCCGGACGCATCATAGGCTTTAATTCTGTATTCGTATGCAGTGCTGGCTGACAAGCCGCTGTCTGTATATGAGGTAGAGGCAGTTGTTCCAATTTTGCCACCATTGCGGTAGATCTCATAGCCTGTAACACGGATATTATCTGTAGCGGCATCCCATGCTAGCCCGATAGAGGAAGCATTAACCACCGTAACCTGAAGATTGGCCGGGACAGTCGGAGCTTCGGTATCCGGGACAGCGGGCACATCGGTGATGAACGGATGCGTTCCTTCAATAGTGCCTTGCATACTTTCCGTATACTTGCCGTTCGCCAGCGTATATTTTCCGGCACCGACATAGACCTGCTGGATATCGCTTTTGGTGACGTTGCCTTTGGCATCCTTGGCTTCAATATAGTAGTCTAACAGCTGATTGCGGTAATCGGAGATGTAGGAGAAATACAGATTCCCGATATCCGTGGCCGGAACCTTCTGCATGATCGTCTTGCTGCTTGGCTGCCAGTCTACACCGTTAATATCCGCGCTCAGGTCACGGACATTCATCGGGTATTCCGTCCACGCACCGACTTTGACGGGATCAATGCCGGGTACACCGGCTGCAGCCAAAGCAGCGGGATCATATACTTTGAAGGTATTATCCGCTGCATCTGCCGTCTTATCGCGGTGAGCCCGGACCTTAACCTTAATCTCACTGATCCCGCTCGTATCGAACGCATACGTATAAATGGCAAAAGCATTATTGTAATGCTGAAGAGTCCAGCCTTCTGCCTTGCTGACATTGGCACTGCCCGGATTGTACGGGTAGCGCTGCGGCCACCAGACGGAAGGGCCGGTTTTATCTTTGGCCTGCTTCTGTGATACATAGGGCTTGGAGAAATAGAGCGATTGATTGAAGGACAACGCCGGCTTCACACTGTCATCCACATTCTCATCATAATAGCCGAATCCCGAGTCCATCGCAGGAAGCAGGAAATACCAGGCCAGCTCAGCGGGATTGGCACCTCCTGCGTAATCATTCGCGGCGTTCCCCTTCACAGGATAGGAGAGCATCCAAGGATTCAACTGGTTGCCCTCGTAGGTCACCTCCCGGTCCAGCGGATTCCCCGGCTTCCAATAATTCGGATGCTCATCCAGCCAGATCTGCTCAGCCGTCTTGGCATAATTCAGAGAAGCCTGGAGCAGGGCAAAGTTCCGCTCAAGATAATGATAGCCCTTCTCGAAGGAGACGGTCATACCTTCCTGGACACCCGCCAGATTCTTCTTCGGAGCGTACGCGGTTCCATTCACCTGATTGAAGGCCGTGAACTGTCCCTTCCAGATTCCGAACGGCAGATGCCAGTGGTACCAGGTCGGATCAGAGGACGAATCCCGGGTATCGATCCAGGAGCCGTCCTGTACATGAACCACATCGCTAGCTGCTGGTGTATTGCTGCGCAGATACTCATCAATCCCCATTCCGGTCACACCGCTGCTTGCATAGGTGACATTCCCGGCATTACGCCAAGTCTCCTCGGAGCCGGCCCGGCCCGAAGAATTATCCCCGTCATGGGCCACGACAAAAATCTGCTTCTGCGCGACCAGATTCTCATACGGCTTAAGCACATCTGCTTTTACCTGGCCCAGGTATCCTTCCTCCCAGGACTGCGCCTGGGCGACTGGTACGCCGACCACCCTGGACTCAGCCCCGGTTGCCGGGTCCACATAACGGACCCAATGGGCCGTGGAAGCAAAAGGGTATTTGTTGTAGACCACCTGCTGCTCATTGAACATCGGTTCACTCACCCAGGCCCCGGCCGTACTGACATTCTGCAGATCACTGCGGTTAGGCGGTGAGACCATCGTATCTGTGCCGGGACTGTCCAGCAGCGGATAATCCTTAAGTGTGCGGGAGAAATGGTTGTTGCCGATCACGGACCACTGGATGCCGAGCTTGTTCAGCACCGGGATGATCCGCTCCGAGAACCCCAGCTCTGTCGGGAAAAATCCCTTCGATGACTTATAGCTGCTGCCAAGGAAATACGGCTGGGCCATTGATGCTCCATGATAGATCATATCCTTGAGCAAATAATCGTTGCCGACCAGCGGTCCCATCGAATGATGCCCGGAGAAATGAATCAGGTCGAGCATGTTGTCGCCGCCCGTGGTTTTGAGCTGATTCACGGCATTCTTCCACGGAGTTCCCCAGGCCGGATTATTGTATCCGCTTACATTTCCTTGTTGAATAATGCTGTTCACATTGTTCACTACAGACCCCGACATGGTAACATGCATTTGCGCCTGGGGATGATTACTGTTCAGCGCATTCGCTACACTCCAGGGCCAGGTTAAATACGCACCGGTCTTGGCGTGATGCGAATAATAGGAGACTAGGTCATCGTGGGGCATCGGAGATCCATTCGGCAGATAATAAGGATATCCTGAGGGCGGATTCTGCTTTAGCTGGATGACTTCTCCATCGTAGGTATAGCGGATCGGGCTGCCTACAGGTGTTGAATTGTAAGTGTTTAGGTCATAGTAGGCCCAGAAATTCGGCATATGATTATGGTAGACATGCGTAGCAGCAATATCTGCCGAGACAGGAGACAATACTGCCGGAATGCTCAGAAGCCCGCCCAGAAGCAGGGCTGTAATTTTGCGCAGGGAGGTAGATTTCTTGGTCATTGGTCAACTCCTTCTCATCAGGTTCATTCTTCTTCGTTAAAAAACGGGGGCGCCGGACATTCATCCTGCGCCCCCTCTAGCTGCTTACTGATCCTTCCAGCGCTGTACACTTACTGTCACTGTCTGCGCTCCGCCTGCCGGCGTAAGCGTCCGATTGGCAATTTCTGCGCCGCTGGATGTAGTCTCTACCGTGCCCCAGCTTCCGCGCGTCAGCTTATACGTCACGGCGGTGCCTGCCGGAAGATTCAAGGTGACAGAATAGACACCATCACTGCCACGAGTCAGCAGGTAAGCTGAGTCTGCCGCATTCCAGCTGTTGAACGATCCGGTCAGATAGACAGGTGCATTCGCCGGAGTGGACCCCGGAACGCTGACGCGGAAGGTCACGCTGTCTGCCTGAGGTTCGCCGGAGGTCAAGCTCCCCCCCACCAGACTGGAGCTGCCGGTGCCAAAATGATAATTGTTGCCGCCATTGCTATCCCAGGTGCCGCTGCCGTTATTGAAAGCTGCGGTCAGACCTGTGGCGCTGCCCAGCGGAACGGTAATGGACTTGTAGCCGCTGAAGTCCGAGGCCTGCATCTGCACGCCCGGTGAAGTCGTCCAGACCGTTGCCCCATCCAGCTTGTAATGGATATAGGAGTTGCTGAACGCCGTATTCTTGTAATAGATTGTCGCAGTGTTACCCGCCGGAGTGGCGGTTGGCACAGGTGTTGCCGTAGGCGCTACCGTTGGTGTTGCGGTCGGTGCTACAGTAGGTGTCGCCGTTGGCGCTACGGTCGGTGTTGCGGTCGGCGCCACGGTTGGTGTCGCTGTTGGTGCTACGGTTGGCGTAGCAGTCGGCGATGCCGTTGGCGTTACCGGGCCACCTGCCTGGATATTGCCTGTAGGCGTGTAGGTCCAGGTGCCGGTGCCGAACAGATAATTGCTGCCGCCATTGCTATCCCAGGTGCCGCTGCCGTTATTGAAGCAGGCTTCGAGCTGGGTGGCTGCGCCGATGTTAATGGTGATTTTGTTATAGCCTGCTACCTCGGCGGCCGGAATGGCCACACCCGGTGATGTCGTCCAAGTCCCGCCCACCGGGCGGTAATGAATGTACGGATTGGTGTAACCCTGCTTGTAGTATATCGTTACACTGTTCCCGGCTGGTGTGACAATCAGTGCCGCTGCGCTAAGTGCCGACAGATTGGCGGCTGCGTCATACGCTTTTACCGTATAAGAATAATTAGTGCTGCCGGATAATCCGCTATCGGTATACGATGTAGTCGCAGAGGTTCCGATCTTGACTCCATTGCGGTAAATCTCATACCCTGTAACTCCGACATTATCCGTGGAGGCCGACCAGGACACAAGTGCACTGGAGGCATTCTGGACCGTAGCCGTTACATTCTCCGGAACAGTCGGAGCCTTCGTATCAACGATGGACTGAGTCTTGGAGTAGATTTTGGCCGAATTGGCGCCCAGGGTAACTGTAATTTGCTTACCGGTGACACCGCCTGCCTGCACCGTTACAGTATCGGAGGGGTTCAACTGGTTAATCAGAACCGTACCTGCGGTAAGCGTGCTTTCGGCGCGCAGCGGCAGCGTTACCGTCTGTGATCCGCCGGATGCATTACTGAATGCGGAGATGACCTCCTGGCCGACATTCGTGCCACTGTCAATCCGCCGCGAGAACGCGTACAGATTCTGGGCGGACCACATCTCACGCTGGGTGCCGGTGCGCAGGGCCGGATTGTTCTTGCGGATCTCGTTCAGCTTGGCTACATGCTTGAAGGTACTTGCATTCTCATTGAAATAATTCTCCAGCACATTACCGCTTGTATCCCGCTTCACCATCGACCAGCGGTTCCAAGTATCAGCGATGCCGCCCGTCATGATCTGTCCGTTGCCGTTGCCCTTGTTCTGCTCCGTTCCCTGGAAGACCACAGGCGTTCCGCGCACGGTGAAAATAAAGGACAAAGCATTCTGCAGCTTCTCTACACTGCCCCCGGCTTCTGTCAGGAAGCGGTTGCGGTCATGATTGTCGATGAAGGTAACCATATGGTTGGCATTGCCGCCGTAGTAGGAGTCTTGAGCCAGGGTACCTTTAATATTCGCGTCAAAAGACTGCCCGTACGCGAAGCTGTTCAGCACGGAGAAGAACAGCGGGAAGTCCAGCATCCCCCACTCCTTATTGGTGCCGACCCAGCGGGAGACGAATTCGGCATTGCCGTCAAAGTTCTCCCCGAAGGTATTCACGCCCAGCAGGTTCTGAAGTTCGCCGATATCTGTCGGCTTGATCAGCTTGGCCGCATCTACACGGGCACCGTCTGCCCCCGTATAGTCGAACCAGCCTTTAATGGAGCTGAAGATGGCCTGCTTGGCGGCAGGAACATCGAAGTCGATATCATCCAGACCGCCCAGATCATGGTTCTCCAGATAATCCTGGGCCCACTGATCGTACCGTCCATCGGCAAGTGACCAGTTAATATCCCCGTTATGGTGATACCAGGCCGGATTATTGAACGGAGCAGCCGGCTGCAGGGACGGGATATCATAATAGGCCTGAGTGCCGAGCATGTAATCACCGATGTGGTTGGGAACGACATCAATAATTACCTTGATCCCGAGTGCATGTGCAGAATCTACCAGCTCCTTCAGCTTCTCTTTAGTGCCGAAGTAAGGATTGGCCGCATTGGGATCTTTTACATTATAGCCGTGGTAGGCCGTGTTCTTACCTGTGCCGTTGTTCTCGCGGTTGGTCATCTGCGGCTCGGCTACCGGTGAGATCCAGATCGCAGTATAGCCCATATTATGAATATACGGGAGCTTGTCAATGATCCCCTGCCAGTCGCCGCCCTTCATGTAACGGAAATCCTCCTCAGAGTTCTCCCCGTAGCGGATGGCTGCTCCTGTGGCATTATTGGAAGTGTTTCCGTCATGGAAGCGGTCAACCATAATCTGATAGATGGTGTCATTCTCGGTTACTGTACCAATACTTGCTGCTTCAGCCTTGGCTGGGGGCAGAACGAACATGCTCATCGTGATCGACAGTACAATAGATGTGATTAGAACGGGAACTAGCCAACGTGTACGTTTACTTTTCATTCCTCATCTCCCTCTCATAAAAAACGGATGCAACACACTTTCAGCAAGGAATAAGCTGCCGTCAATAGCTCCAATCTTTGCATTACAGGGAAACCGGTTTCCCCACTAAAAATTAACATGTCCCTGTATGCGCTGTCAAGACATATAATTTATAACTTCGACAAGCCGCATCCTATATGGGCTGCCGACTCTGCAATACATAGAAAAATCATTATTCAGCACAGCTTTATACCTGTTTGTGCTTTTCAGGAAGCTGTTGCCTCCAGAAAATATAATGTTAGACTGATAAAAGGAAATGCTGCGTATAAGGGGACTGAGATTTATGATGAACCCATCCATTCTGAGGGACGGATTAAGAATCATCTCTTCATGTAAAAAAGAAACAGGGGATATTTGGCAGGCTCACTTTGGTGCTGCCGCTATCGGCAGTTATTTTTTTGTTAGAACGAATAATCCGGCTCCAGAGCTTGCCCGACTTGTAGCTTTACAGACCGAAGCGATGATCCAAAGGGTTCTTGGGGAGAACGGCATACAGCATCGTGCCGCTTGTGACGAGCAAATTGCTGTAACTGCCATACTTGAGGCCCTTGATACAACGATTGATCAGTTACACTGGGTCGGTCATAATGTGATTTACAGCGCATCGTGTCTGCTGGCCATTCATGAACTTAAGAGCTGGGGAAGTGCGGAGGATCTTGCAGGAATAACCGATCTTATCCGCTCGTTTGAGCGGACAATTCCGGGGCGGTCATGGATTGGGTTCTCTGCTTCCGAGGTGAAGAGGATGGAGGTTACTAACGAGGACGGCTTTCCGGTTATATCGAATCCCGGTGAGCTTTCTTCGCTTGTCTTGGAAGAACTAGCTGATTTCCCTGTCATTTACCGGGCAGAAGCACATCATGATCTGATGGGTCATATGCTGACTTTCTCCCACGCGTTAAACATCCTGTATGACCTTGGCCATATCTCCTTTTTCCAAAGAGGATTACCGCCTCTGATGAAATTGATTAAAGTTCTGCGCCACAGCCGTAACCTTGTACCTGGAGAACCCATCAAGCTGGTTTCACCTGTCGATCATTTGCCCCTGAAGCCGGCTGAGCGTGCGGACGTACTGCCGACCGACATTAAGTTTTGGGAAAAGGACTATAGCGGGCAGGATTGGGATTATGGTCACGTGTTTAAATTCACCCACAGCTTCTATGACCATTTACAACGTGTCGAGCATAAGAAAGAATCCTATATTGAAAAATTCCGGTATACGCTAATTCAATAAACCTCTTATATTTAAAAACAGCGTCAGTCTATGGACTTTACTCGTCCATGACTGACGCTGTTTCTTGGTTTGTTTGAGGTCCTGTTACTTAAACACCGGCTCCCGGAACTGGGCCAGCTTGGCGGCGGAATCTTTCTCCACATCGGCATGCAGGCTGTTACCATGGGCATCCATGGTCACAATTGCTGCGAACCCTTCCACCTGTAAATGCCACATCGCCTCGGGTATGCCGAATTCCATGAAGTCTACCGCATTAACCTTCTTGATACATTCTGCATAATACTGCGCCGCTCCGCCAATAGCATTGAGATAGACGCCGCCGTGTTCGCCTAATGCCTTGAGGGTCTTGGGGCCCATACCGCCTTTGCCGATTACGGCACGGATACCGAACTTCTTAATAATATCTCCCTGATACGGCTCCTCGCGGATGCTGGTTGTCGGTCCGGCCGCCTTCACATGCCAGCCCTCGTCATCCTTCAGCATAACCGGACCGCAGTGATAGATGACGGCCCCGTTCAGATCCACCGGGGTGTCGTGATCCATCAGATATTTGTGCAGCGCATCGCGGCCGGTATGCATCTCTCCGGAGAGGATCACCACATCACCGACACGCAGGCTGCGGATGTCCTCCTCGCTGATCGGTGTGCTCAGGCGGACTTCACGCGAGCCGCCTGAGCCGGTGGAAGCTGCCGCAGCCGGTTCGGAGGCCGCTCCATGTCCCGGAACAGCCGGTTCGGAAGCTGCTTCACCCGTACCGGATACAATGGCCGGTGCCGCAGGAATCGTCGCATCCTCTGGAACAATACCGGAGGCTGCCCGGTCTGCGGCAGCTATACCCACCGGTTCCGCTACAGGCTGCGGCGCCTGTTCTCCTTCCACCGATATTCCGGTGCCGCTCTCATAGAGCCATTCCTTAATGTCTCCGGTGGCCGGATGAACCAGAATCCCCTGGCGGCGGAAGGCCCAGCAATTGTAGGCCACCGAGACGAAGAAGCTGGCCGGGAGCCGGTTCATGACCCCGATTTTGCAGCCCAGCAGCGTAACCTCACCGCCGAAGCCCATCGTGCCGATCCCCAGCTTATTGGCATTCTCCATAATGTAATCTTCCAGCTTGCCCAGATCCCCGTTGGGGTTCACATCCTCTACCTTGCGGAACAGCTGCTTCTTAGCCAGCTCGTAGCCGGTGGTACGGTCGCCGCCAATGCCTACTCCAATGAAGCCCGCACTACAGCCCTGGCCCTGCGCCTGGTATACGGCATGCAGAATACATTTGCGGATACCGTCAAGATCGCGTCCGGCTTTGCCGAGTCCCTCCAGCTCTGCCGGGAGACTGTACTGAATATTCTTATTCTCGCAGCCGCCGCCCTTCAGGATCAGCCGGACATCTATGCCTTCTTCCTCCCACTGCTCAAAATGAATCACCGGAGTGCCTGCCCCCAGATTGTCCCCGCTGTTCTCGCCGGTAAGCGAATCTACGGAGTTGGGCCGCAGCTTACCGTTCTTCGTAGCGCGGATAATCGCACTATGAATATCCTTCTTCATCTCTATCTGATTCACGCCCACCGGCGTATGAATAATAAAAGTCGGCATCCCTGTATCCTGGCAGATCGGCGATACCTGATGCTCAGCCATGCCAATATTCTGGGCGATGGTGGTTAGTGCCAGCCCGGAGCGGGTTGCGCGGTCTTCCAGCGCCCGGCCTTTGGCAACCGCCCGGCGCACATCCCCCGGCAAATTCGTGGAGGTCTCTACGATCAGATTATAAATGCTCTCTTCAAAATGCTGCATCTTCATTCAGTCTCCTCTCCATCTGGTTCAAGCTGCCCTAACTCTGGTACAATTAGTTACTATAATATCATATTAGGACGCTCATGAAAGGGGTTACTTCAAAATTGAACTTCCATTTTTCAGCATATCTCTACCGGCTGCAATATATCCAGCGCTGGAGCCTCATGCGCAGCACCGCCCCGGAGAACGTAGCGCAGCATTCGTTCCAGGTCGCCCTTCTGGCGCACATGCTGTGCACCATCGGCAATGCCTGCTTCGGCCGTTCGCTGAACGCCGACCGCGCATCCGCGATGGCGCTGTTCCACGACGCCACCGAGGTCTTCACTGGCGACATCGCTACGCCGGTGAAGCATAACAACCCGCAGCTGCTGTCCAGCTTCCGCGAGATGGAGCAGGTGGCTGCCGACCGGCTGGCCGCCATGATCCCGCCGGAGCTGAGCGCAGTCTACGCGCCGCTCCTGCAGCCGCAGACCAGCCCGCCCGGCTCCGAAGATGCCGGACTGCTCCGCTACGTCAAGGCAGCGGATGTGCTGGACGCTTACCTCAAATGCGTCTGGGAAGTCGCCGCAGGCAACCGCGAATTTGCCGCCGCCAAAGAGCAGACCGCAGACAGGCTGCATGCTCTGGCAATGCCGGAGATGGAGTATTTCCTTGCCCACATGGCACCGGGCTTCGAGATGTCCCTGGACGAGCTGTCTTCAAGCGTGAGCCGGGGACAGTCCGCCGGACAGCCCGATTCTGTAGAGTGAATGGAATACAGCATTTGCTTTGCGTGGGCTGATATCCTTACAGTGAACAATGCTGATGCCTTGTGCCCCTCTTACGCAAGTGGCACCACATTTGCTTCATCCGCCTGCTTTCTGGCTGCATCCCGTGTTAGCCATGAGGAGCACCGCTAATGCTCTTCATTACTATTGTGTTCGGTTATTCTGTGAAAATACTTCTGGCACAACCTGCGATAAACGCAACGCCTACGTGGCGCTCCCAATCCAATTGTGTTCGGTTTTCCGCACACATCCGGCCCATGCACCTTCGCGCAGCACAATGTGTTTGGTTTTTCGCACACATCCGGCCATCTATCTTCGCGTCAGCACAATGTGTTCCGTTTTTCGCTTACATCCGGCCATACGTCTTCACGATAGAAGGAGAAGTCGGCGCGAGAAGCCCTGTAATCTTTAGATTATGCAAATAACCCGCCTCACGGCGGGTTATTTGCGTCCGGTCAGTTTCGTCAGTCTGGTCAATCCAGTCCGTTACTCCAGACTACATCCATCCAATTCTTTTCGGCTAAGTCAAGCAAACCGGCTCGGACAGGATGTCCCAGTCCTTGAACACTGGCTCCAGCCCTTGCAAGCGCAGCATCCCGGCGATCTCCTCCACACTGCGGTTGTCCGAGATTTCGAACTGCGGGGTTCCGCCCTCCAAGGAATGTCCGCCCACCTCGGTGGATACTCCTGCCGACATCTTCGTGATGCCGAGATGGACCAAATGATCGCGCAGAGCCGCCGGCTCCCGGGTGGACAGTGAAATCCCGGAACGCGGCAGAAACAGACGGTACGCCAGGATAATCTGCACCAGTGCACGGTCAGTCACATCACTTGCGGGATTGAATTCCCCCAGGTACGGCCGGAACCTTGGAATGGAGAATCCGATTTCGCATTCCGGGTACTTATCCTGCAAGTACCTGGCGTGCAGCGCAGTGGCCAGAGCCTCCTGGCGCCATTCGTACATGCCGAGCAAGGCTCCGATATTGACCCAACGGAAGCCGGCAAGGCAGCCCCGCTCCGGCGCGTCCAGACGGTTGCGGTACACCCGCTTCGGACCCTTCACATGCAGCTCGCGGTAAGTCTCCTGGTGATAGACCTCCTGGTAGAGCGTCAGACCGTCTACGCCTGCCCCTCTCAGTTCAGCATATTCTTCCGTAGAGAGCGGGTTCACTTCAATGCTGACGGAAGAGAAATAACCGCGAAGCACCTCGGCGCAATCCCTTACGTAGCTGGCCGGGCTGTCCATGCGGGATTCCCCGGTGAGGATCAGAATATGGCGCAGGCCTGTGGCCGCGATCGTCTCCGCTTCGCGGGCAACCTCTTCCAGCGTGAGTTTTTTGCGCGGAAAATCATAAATGGAGCTGAAGCTGCAATAGGTACAATGATTCACACAGTAATCAGCGAGATACATCGGTGTAAATAATTGCATCACATGACCGAAATGTGCACGTGTCAATCTCTGCGCCTTCTGTGCCATCTCTTCCAGATAAGGCTCCGCTGCCGGTGACAGCAAAGCCATCAGCCCTTCTTCATCGACCCGCTCTGCACGAAGCGCGCGCTTCACATCCTCCGCCGTATAGCGGTTCCACAGCATCCCGTAAGGAAGCTGCTCCAGCCGGGTCATCGTTTCATAAAAGCTCATGCCCTTCTCCCCCTCCCCATTCCATCCATCAGGCCAGAAATCCGGTCAGCGGCGAAGAGGCCGCGGCGGTCTCCTCCACCGGCCCCAGTCCGGCCAGGTAGGCCTTGCGTCCGGCGGATACGGCCTCGCAGAAGGCCTCTGCCATCAGCAGAGGGTCCTTCGCGGTGGCAATGGCAGTGTTCAGCAGAACACCCGCTGCGCCCATCTCCATCGCCTCCGCTGCCTCTGATGGCCTGCCGATTCCGGCATCCACAATGACAGGCAGATCTGTTTCCGAGATCAGAATGCGGATCAGCTCCTTCGTCTGCAGTCCCCGGTTAGAGCCGATCGGCGCTCCCAGCGGCATAACGGCTGCGGCCCCGGCCGCCTTCAGCCGGAGCGCGGCTGACAGATCCGGGCTCATGTAAGGAAGAACCACGAAGCCCTCTGCGGCCAGAATCTCCGTAGCCCTGATCGTCTCGATATTATCGGGCAGCAAATATTTTTGATCATTGATCACCTCGATCTTCACCCAATTGCCCAGGCCGGCCGACCTTGCCAGGCGGGCAATCCGCACCGCTTCTTCTGCGGTACGCGCACCGGAGGTGTTAGGCAGCAAGGTCATATGGGAAGGAATATGGCTGACAATATTGTCCTTGCTCTGCGGGTCTACCCGGCGCAGGGCCACTGTAATAACCTGCGAGCCTGAACGCGCAATGACCTCGGGAATAAGGGTGTTTCGGCTGTATTTTCCGGTGCCTATGAACAGTCTACTGGTTAAAGTCACTCCGCCAATCATCAAAGGGTCTTGCATCATACCGCCTCCTGGATAAGTTATCGCCTGTATCTAAACCGCCAATCTGCCTGCCTGCTTGCTCGTTCGCTTCTCCTCTGCCCGCTATCCCTAACCTCCGCCTACAAAATGAACCAGCTCCACCCGGTCCCCTTCGTTCAGCAGCGTATCCCCGTAAGCCTCTCTGCCGGCAAGCTCACCGTTCAGTTCGACAATCACCAGCTTACCGGCCCACTCCGGCCGGGCCAGCAGATCAGCCAGCGTCCGGCAGCTCTCTTCATACCGCTGCACGGTCCCGTTCACGGTCAAATTCATGCCTGTTCACCTCCTTCACCCGGTGCTGGAACTATATTCAGTGCTTCAGCCTGCGCCGCAGCCTGATGAACGGCTGCCCTGTAGGCCCGGGCCGCAGCCGCAGGGTCCGGGGCCCCGCAGATCCCGGACATGACAGCAATTCCCGCAGCTCCCTTAGCGAGAACAGCCCCGGCATTGTCCGGTGTAATTCCTCCGAGCGCAATCAGCGGAATTCGGCTCCAGCGGACGGCCTCCGCCAGCTGCTCCAGGCCCCGTTCCTGCTGCCCGGGTTTACAGGCAGTCGGGAACACATGCCCATACAGGCAGAAGTCCGCCCCCTGCCGCCCGGCTTCCGCCGCTTCCTCCCGGGAATGTACCGACCTGCCCAGGCGCAGGCCTGGTGCGATCCCGCGCACTCCGGCTGGCGGCAGGCTGTGCCAGGCTAACTGGGCTCCGGCAGCCCCTACGGCTAACGCGACATCGACCCGGTCATTAATAACCAGCTTCGCCGGTGGAATTCCGGCTTGGAGCAGCATCCCCGCTGCCGCCAACAGCTCCCGGGCAGACAGGGATTTTTCCCGGAGATGGATATAATCCACCATAGGATGTACCGCCGCAGCCAGTTCGGCCAACGCCTCAGGATGGAGCCGCCCGTCTGAGATGACATGAAGTTCGTGCAACGCCTTCGCCCCTCTCTTCCGCTCCATTCTCCATAAACACACAAACACAAAAAAGACCGCCCCCATAAGGAAGCAGTCTGGAATATAAGCAGGGATACCGGCTGGCCGGAACCCCCGCTGCATTATTCGTTTCTCCACTTCCCTACGCTGGTATAACCCAGATCAGGTTCAAAGGGTCCGAGCAGATCTGCCCGTCTCAGCCTTGCGGCTCCCCTAGTGATCGTTCTATGCTATTGTATGTTTATGCCTTTTGTATATTAGCATATTATTCCTGTGAAAGCTATCATCCGTTGACGACCTCGCCGCCGTTCACATGTATAACCTGTCCGCTCACGTAAGAAGAATCGTCAGAGGCCAGATACACATAAGCCGGTGCCAGCTCTTCGGGCTGTCCCGGGCGCTTCATCGGCTGGGTGGCGCCGAACTCACTGACCTTCTTCGCGTCAAACGTTGACGGAATTAGCGGTGTCCAGATCGGGCCCGGTGCAACGGCATTTACTCGGATGCCTTGTTCCGCAAGATTCATCGACAGGGAACGGGTGAAGCTGAGAATCGCTCCCTTGGTGGACGAATAGTCCAGCAGCTGCGGGCTACCGCGATACGCCGTGATGGAGGTGGTGTTGATGATCGTGGAGCCTTTTTTGAGATGAGGCATCGCTGCCTTGGTCAGATAGAACATGGAGAATATATTCGTCCGGAACGTACGCTCCAGCTGCTCGGCTGTAATGTCCACGATCTTGTCCTGCGGATGCTGCTCAGCGGCGTTATTGATCAGGATATCCAGCTTGCCGAGCCCCTCCACGGTTTTATTAATCAGCTCCTGACAGAAGGCCTCCACCCCGATGTCGCCGGAGATTAGAATGCACTTTCTGCCCTCCTGCTCCACCTGGCGTTTGGTCTCTTCCGCATCCTCATGCTCGTTCAGATAAGAGATCACAACGTCTGCACCCTCTTTGGCAAAATGAACGGCAACTGCACGCCCGATCCCGCTGTCGCCTCCCGTAATGAGCGCAGCCTTACCCAGCAGCTTGCCTGCTGCCTTGTAAGCCGGTGTCTCAAACTCCGGAAGCGGATTCATCTCACTTTCAATTCCGGGCTGCTGATCCTGTACCTGCGGAGGCAGGGTTTTGGTAGGCTGATTACTTGTGTCTGGCATAATCCATTCTCCTTTCGCGGTTCACAATAATGTTGAACTCATTCTTGTTAGCATGGCTTAAGGTCTGGTGTTTATGCATCCTGGTAGTTTGCCTGAATTGCTTTACGTTATGTTACTTACCACACTCGGGAGCCAGCCAAACAACAAATCTTCATTCAATGCTTCCCATACTCTTACGTCATTCTCTCCTGAGAGCCGGATAGCCGAACGATAGTACGGTAAGTAAGGAACGTTGCCAAAAAGAACATTATCTATACCCGGTTGGGGTTCTATCTTAAGCTTGAAATAGATTCAGTTTGTATCAAGATCAAAGCTAAATTAGGAGGTAACACAAAATGAGCGCAAGACTCACTTTATCCCCGGCAACCTTAGACGATGTAGATTACATCGTTGATATCACTACCAGCCCCTCCCTCTGGCCCTTCGAGGAGATCATTCCAACCGATAAGGAAGCCGTCAAGAAGGAGGTAGCGGAGAAAATCAACAGTGACTGGCACAAGCAATACGTCATCAGGCTGAATAATCCCGAGGCCACACCTATAGGGGAGCTGAGTATCCACTGGTATGTCCAAGAGCGCGACAGCTGGGAGCTGGGCTACTCCCTCTTTCCCGAATACCGGGGACAGGGATATTGTACAGAGGCTGCACAGATAGCCTTGAAGTTTGCTTTTGAAGAGTGGAAGGCTCATAGAGTGGTTGCCATGTGTAATGAATTCAATACGGCTTCATCCCGGGTGCTGGACAGGTTAGGCATGGTCCGCGAAGGCGTATTCCGGGAGGAATTATTCTGGCAGGACAAGTGGGTGAATCAATACTTCTACGCGATACTGGACCGGGAGTACCGGGTGATTTCCGGGAAATAGACGGGTGAACGATGCTGAATATCTAACAAATGGGAACAGCTCCCGATCACATTCCATACAACAAAAAGCCCCGGAAGCCGAAGCCTCCAGAGCTATTTAATAACTATCCCCGGATAATCTGACCGGGCAGCAGCTTAAATAATCGTGTTGTACACCATGAAAAAGATCATGACTACCAGCGAAAGCATCAGCAGCATACTCATGGTACGGATTTTGGACGTCTCCGCAGAGACATCGCGGTTCTCTCTCATCCCAGCCGCAGCGAGGCGCAGAGGCTTACTCATGATCCCGCCGAAGGCGAACATAGCCAGCAGCAGCACAGTAACGATGATCATCCAGGGCACTGAATATTCGCCCTTAGTCATCATGTAGCCGCCGGTCAGCAGCTGGATCACAAGCCCGTATTGGGCAAAACGGTTAAACCCGCCAATAGCACTCAGGGTACCTTCCTTGGCCGGAGCAGATAACTTAGCTGTCCCGCTCAGAATAAACGGCAGCACCAGATAAAAGCCGAGCGCCAGTGTCCCGATCATATGCAGAAAAAAGAAAATGTGACCCATCGTAATCTCCTCCAATTCGAATGTTACAAGGTAACTACAGAAGTTACTGCACGGACAGAATCAGCGGATTTATCCAGTGCCGCCTTCTCTTCCGCCGTAAGCTCCAGTTCAAAAATTCTCTCGATGCCCTCCGCACCCAGCAGTGCAGGAATTCCCATGAACAAGTTATCGTAGCCGTATTCACCCTCAAGCAGAGCGATGACCGGAAGGATACGTTTCTTGTCCTTGAGAATGGCTTCCGTCATCTGAACCAGCGAGGCGGCAGGAGCATAATAAGCGCTGCCATTACCCAGCAGGCTGACAATTTCGCCGCCGCCGACACGGGCACGCTGCACAATCTCGGCGATTCGTTCTGCCGGAATCAGGGTGTCGATCGGAATGCCGCCTACGCTGGAATAACGCACTAACGGCACCATATCATCTCCATGGCCGCCAAGCACGAATCCGCGTACGTCTTCCACCGACACATTAAGCTCCTGAGCGATGAATGTACAGTAACGGGCCGTATCCAGCACACCGGATTGTCCGATGACGCGGTTCTTGGGAAAGCCGAGCGCATGGTACGCCACATACGTCATAGCATCCACCGGATTGCTCAGAATGATCACAATGGACTCCGGAGCAACACGCTTCACATTCTCACAGACCGACTTCACGATACCCGCATTCGTGTTGACCAGATCATCACGGCTCATGCCGGGCTTCCGTGCAATTCCTGCCGTAATGATGACAATATCCGAGCCTGCTGCATCCTCATAGCTGGAGGTCCCGGTGATCTGAGCATCGAATTTCTGCACAGGCCCCGCTTCCAGCATATCCAGCGCCTTGCCTTTGGTCGGGTTCTCAAGCTGCGGAATATCGAGCAGCACCACATTGCCAAGCTCCTTCTGAGCGAGCATAAGCGCTGTAGTTGCACCCGTGAATCCGGCACCTACGACAGTTATTTTTGAGCGTCTGATGGCCATAGTACCCCTCCCTCCGAATATAATGCTGACCTTGAGGCGGCCTGACGCAAGTATAAGCTACACAGATGTGCAGCTTATACTTGTCGTGCTATCCGTCCTGGCCTAATTACAGATGGTTGATGATCTCGTCGGCAAAAGCAGAGCATTTAAGCTCTGTCGCGCCTTCCATCTGGCGGGCAAAGTCATAAGTAACCGTCTTATTGTTAATCGCCGTGCTCATTCCCTTGTAGATCAGGTCAGCAGCTTCCTGCCAGCCCAGATGCTCAAGCAGCATTACGCCGGAGAGGATCACGGAGCCCGGATTCACAACATCCTTGTCTGCATACTTCGGTGCTGTACCGTGAGTAGCTTCAAAAATAGCATGTCCCGTAATATAGTTGATGTTCGCTCCCGGAGCGATACCGATACCGCCAATCTGTGCAGCCAGCGCGTCGGAGAGATAGTCGCCGTTCAGGTTCAGCGTCGCAATGACATCGAAATCAGTCGGGCGTGTCAAGACCTGCTGCAGCGCGATGTCTGCGATAGCGTCTTTGACGATTACTTTGCCTGCTGCTTCAGCTTCCTTCTGGGCAGCGTTAGCCGCAGCCTCACCGTCGCGTTCTTTGATGACATCATACTGGTTCCAGGTGAAGACCTTGTCGCCGAACTCCTGTTCAGCCACTTCGTAGCCCCAGTTCTTGAATGCCCCTTCGGTGAATTTCATGATATTGCCTTTGTGTACCAGTGTAACGCTCTTGCGTCCGTGCTTGATGGCATATTCTACTGCGGAGCGGACAAGGCGCTTCGAGCCTTCCTCGGATACAGGCTTGATGCCGATACCGGATGTCTCCGGGAAGCGGATCTTGTTAACGCCCATTTCCTTCTGCAGGAATTCGATAACCTTCTTCACTTCGGCGGAGCCTTCCTGATACTCAATTCCGGCATAGATATCTTCTGTGTTCTCACGGAAAATAACCATATCGACCAGCTCAGGATGCTTCACCGGAGAAGGAACACCGTCGAAGTAACGCACGGGGCGCAGACATACATACAAGTCAAGCTCCTGGCGCAGCGCCACGTTCAGAGAACGGATACCTCCGCCAATGGGAGTAGTCAGCGGGCCTTTGATAGCCACGATATACTCGCGGATAGCTTCCAGCGTGTCGTTCGGCAGCCATTCACCATATGTATTGAAGGCTTTCTCGCCGGCAAAAACTTCGTACCACGCAATCTTTTTTTCACCGCCGTAGGCTTTCTCTACAGCTGCATCCAGCACCCGCTTGGAGGCTTTCCAAATGTCACGGCCTGTACCGTCACCCTCAATGAATGGAATGATCGGATGATCCGGAACCAGCAGCTTGCCATCTTCGATTGTAATTTGTTCGCCTTCTGTGGGCAGATCGTATTGTTCCAGTTTCAACATTTGTGGGAATTCCTCCTAAAAGTATGATGTACAAGCATTAATATAGTTCATTGTACTAAAGGGGTGGAGCAGCCCGCAAGGGCTGCCCTGTTATCGTTCGTCCACAGGGACATACTTCATGTCGGACATGCCTGTATATTCCGCACGCGGACGGATGATACGGTTATCTTCATACTGCTCCAGAATATGGGCCGTCCAGCCTGATGTCCGGCTGATCGCGAAGATCGGGGTGAACAGCTCCCGTTCAATCCCCAGCTGTGTGTAGACCGAAGCTGAATAGAAGTCCACGTTCGGCTTCAGCCCCTTTTGGCTGGTAATCAGCTCTTCCACCTTGACCGACATATCATACAGACTGGTGTCATTCTTCATGGTTCCCAGCTCGCTGGACATCTTCATGAGATGCTTGGCGCGCGGATCGCCATTCTTGTATACCCGGTGACCGAAGCCCATAATCTTCTCACGGCGCTCCAGCTTGCCTTGAATATACGGTTCAACCGCATCCAGGCTGCCGATCTCCTCCAGCATCTTCATCACGGCTTCATTCGCCCCGCCATGCAGCGGTCCCTTAAGCGCGCCGATGGCCGAAGTAACGCCGGAATAGATGTCAGACAGGGTAGCAACCGTTACCCGTCCTGCAAAAGTCGAAGCATTCAGCTCATGGTCGGCATGAAGCACCAGCGCCGTGTCCAGCGCCTTCACCGATACAGCGTCCGGCTGTTCTCCCCACAGCATGTAGAGGAAGTTCTCGGCGATGGTTAAGCCTTCCTTGGGTGCCACCGGCTCCAGACCTTTGCGGATGCGGGCCAGTGCGGCGACTACGGTTGGAATCTGCGCCTGAAGCTTGAGCGCCTTGGTCTGGTTCGCTTCGCGGCTCATGTCGTCAGCAGCCTCATCATACAGGGCCAGACTGGATACGGCTGAGCGCAGGGCGGCCATGGTGTTGGCTTCTTTGGGATACAGCTTCATCTGAGTGAGCACCTGCTCCGGGATGGGAGCATATGAGCTGAGGTCACGCCGCAGAGCTTCAAGCTCCGGCACCGTCGGCAGACTGCCGAACCACAACAAATAAGCGGTCTCCTCAAACGTGGCATTATCCGCAAGGTCGTCAATATCATAGCCGCGGTAAGTGAGCACTCCATCCACAATAGAGCTGATCGAGGAGGTCGTTGCAACAATGCCTTCAAGTCCTTTAGTAGCTGTCATAGTCTCTCTCCTTTGCCAACAAGGGTATATAGTGCCGCTTCAAAGCTCATGTAAACATTTACATTTTCAAATATTTCAACTCTCTGAAAAAACGCATCAGGACTGGCTGTGGAGATTGCAACTAAATTTCTGCTGTTTATCCTTTAATTATCATACCGGATTTTGACGGTTATGTGAACAACGTGGAAGCTATGAAGGGGATCAAATGATTTTATCGGAGAGATAGAAAAAAACGAACGCAATAACTGTTTCATGATTACGCTTCCAGGTTACAGACAGGGCCGCAATCTGCCTTTTGTGCCGCTTCTAGTCTTTTCATATTCCCTATGAATATACATAAGACGAGCAGTGATTCCCGGCAATCCGTCAGAGTGGGAGGGACCGAAGATCGACACACTTGTGCTTAAAAGAATGCTGCGCGGCCTATGGGTCGTGCTTGCTGCCGCAATGATCCTGCTGGCTGTATATGTATTACTGCCGCTCCTGTATCCTCTGCTGCTCGCCTGGATGCTGGCTTATCTTATGCATCCCCTGGTGCTGATCCTGAAGGGAATGAAGCTTCCCGGCTGGCTGGCCGTCTCCCTCTCGCTGCTGTTCTATATGGGCGGCACGGTCCTTGTCCTGACTGCCCTGATCACGCGGCTCGTAAAAGAGCTGATCGGCCTGCTCCAGACCTTCGATCTGCATACCGACCAATGGCGGGAGCTGCTGCTGTCCTTAAGCCGCAATGCCAGCATTCAGAATATCATTAACCAAATCAACCAATTTTACCACGATAACCCGGGCTATCATGCCACCATTGACAGCAATATCAGCAGAACAACAGAAACCGTAGGCCAAGCCATGACGCAGATGATCACGGGATTCTTCAATTTCATTCTGAAGCTGATCTCCTCGCTGCCAAGCCTGGGCACCATTCTGATTGTGATCGTGCTGGCCGCCTTCTTCCTCAGCACCGGCTGGGAACGGCATAACGCCAGGCTGACTTCCCTGCTCCCTGCTCCGCTGCTGAGGCCGGTGTCGGAGATCTGGAAGGATCTGCGTAAGGCGCTGTTCGGATATCTCCGTGCCCAGGTGGTGCTGATCTCCGTAACTGCGGTGATTGTAATTATCGGGCTTTTGCTACTGGGAGTTCACTCCGCCTTCGCCATCGGTCTGACCATCGGCATCGTTGATCTCATTCCTTATCTGGGGGTCGGTATCGTGATTCTGCCTTGGGCACTATATTCCTATATGACAGGGAACATGGCTCTGGCGATCGGCCTGTTGGTGCTGTACGGCATCATTCTGATCACCCGCCAGGTGCTGGAGCCCAAGGTGCTCGCCAGCAGTATCGGAGTCGATCCGCTCGCCATGCTGATCGGCATGTTCGCCGGGCTCCAGCTCTTCGGCATGCTCGGCCTGATTCTCGGCCCGGTGTTGCTCGTTATTCTGGATGCGTTCGCCCGCGCCGGTGTGTTCCGCGCCCTGCGCAGCTATATTCTTAGCGGCAGGCTGCATTAGGGCGGGGTGCGTGCTTCAAAGAGAGGGCGCGTACATCGGAGTAACGCGTGGCTCGCGGGATTGCGCGGTGCGATTGCAATGGGGTTTGCACGGCTAAGATCGGGATTGGCGTGGGGCGGCTACAGTGGGGTTTATGCGGCTACAGTTGGGAATGGTGCGGCTACACTGGAGTTGGCACGCTTTTTAAAACTAATTTACTTCTGTAACAGTATTGCCGGGGCTATCCATCCCATCAACACACCTATGGATGCGATTTGTTGCCGCCGCTTCCCCTCCCGGCCACTTCCGGCTGAATCAGAGGGATTTATCCCTTTCATTTCCTCATGTCGCCCACTTTCGGCTGGATCAGAGGGATTTATCCCTTTCGATTTCTAATATAGCCCACTTTCGGCTGCACCAGAGGGATTTATCCCTTTCATTTCCTCATATAGCTCACTTTCGGCTGGATCAGAGGGATTTATCCCTTTCATTTTCTCATATCGCTCACTTTGGGCTGGATCAGAGGGATTTATCCCTTTCATTTTCTCATATAGCTCACTTTCGGCGGCACCAGAGGGATTTATCCCTTTCATTTTCTCATATAGCCCACTTTCGGCTGGATCAGAGGGATTTATCCCTTTCATTTTTCACGCAAGAACTCAGCATATAAAGATGAGGTCGCTCTATTCAGACAACAAACTTAAAATAAAATTACTTAATGTGTGTAAGTTACGAGATTAGGCGGACTAGGGAGCAACCCAGCGGCATCGGGTGCACTTCTGCTCCTCACCGTCACTTATCCGCGCGATCTCCGGTCCAAGCACAGAAAGCGCCCAGCCGCAGCAACTGCAGCCGAACGCTTTCACACACTTCTCTTTCCTATGTTTCTTACAGCGCTCCCCTGCTCTACCTGCGGTAGAAGGTGAACGTCCCGTTTTTCATTTTCTTCTCGATCCATTTCAGCAGAAAAACCCGGTACAGCGGCCGGGTCAGCGGAAACACCAGGGTAAAGCCGATCAGATCCGTAACGAATCCCGGCAGAATCAGCAGAAGGCCGCCAAAAAAGATACATAAGCCGTCCAGCATCGTCCGTCCCGGCACCCGTCCCTCCTGCATATGTGTTTTGCTGTCCTGCAGCACTTTTTTGCCCTCGAACCGCATCATTAGCAAACCGATCACCGAAGTGGCCAGCATGATCAGCAGTGTCTTGGGCGCTCCAAGAAGACTTGAGACATAGATGAAACCGAATAATTCCACGGCCGGGACTGCAAAAAGTGCGGCCCACAGCCATTTGTTCCTGATCATACTGCTCCTCCTTCTTCTTCCATTAACGCTATTCTTCCTGTAACGCAGCCAGGATAGCAACGAACAGCTCAGGCTGTGCCCGGTCGATCCGCACAGGCTTCCATTCCCCGTTCAGCCAGACATGGCTCGTCGATCCGCTGACCAGAAGCTCGCCGGGGAGAGTGCCGCTGTCCGCCGGATGCGCCTTAACGGTCCCGGACTCTTCGCCTTCACTGCCTGCCGCCACACGGCGGATTTCATATTCATAGACAACCCTCAGAGCCGAGAAGGTCGTTAACCGCGCATACACGGTGATAAGATCATCATATCGCGCCGGGCTTTTAAATTGCAAATCTGCAGAGGTTACAGGCAACAATAGCCCCAGGCTCTCCAGCCTCCGGTAGTCGAAGCCCAGCTCGCGGAACATCTCCGTCCGGCCGCACTCAAACCAGATCAAATAATTGGCATGATAGACCACGCCCATCTGATCTGTCTCCTGATAACGCACACGCAGGGAGGTACTGTGCCAGCGGCTGGTCCACCCCGGTTGATGTGGATTCATATTTATGCTCCTCTCTCTCAAAGTTTCATCGTCAATCATCAGACAGCTACGCGCTGACACCGCCGGATGCCGACTTCAGCGGCAGCTTGCGCCGCGAGCTTCGGGCGACATAGAACAAGAGGGCCGCCCCCGCTGCCGCACTCAGCATACACGACAGGTTCATTAGGCCAACACCGCCCTGATTCAGCAGCATTCCGTTCAGCAGATTCCCGAGAATGCCGGCTAAGCCGGAGAATACGATGTTGAATACACTTTGCCCGGTCGCCTGCATCTCCGCCGAGGTAATCTTCGATACATATTCAACCGCTGCAATATAGAAAAAGCCGAAGGAAAGGCCATGAAGCACCTGCACCCCGATCATTACCGAAGGGTATGGGAAGGCCACCTGAATCCCCCAGCGCAGCACATAGATCGTTGCGCCGAGCAGCAGCGTCCGCTCCATCCCCAGTCTGCGGATCACTTTGGAGGCGAAGAACATGGAAGGCACATTGGTAATCGACGCCAGAAACAGGGCGATTCCGGCAGTGCCGGTCGATCCCCCGACAGACTGGAAAGCAATGACAAAATACGTGCCAAACGCCGTCATGGTCTGGTTGACCAGGAAGCTCCCGCCCAAAAAAGCCAGAAAGATGCGGTTGCCCAGCAGTTTTTTGACGCCCTGGGAGAAGGACTGGCTCATCATGTGATTCTCCTCGGCCTGCTTAGGCAGGGTGAAGGCGATCACCACCGCAATGCTGTTAAGCAGCAAGAACGGCAGCCAGATCGTCGATACGGAGAATTTGGACACATACTGTCCCCCCGCAATGGCCCCTACGGCAGCGCCTATGCTCATCATCATCCGGATGCTGCCGTAAGTCGCTCCGGCTCTGTTCGCGGCTGCTATGGCGTAGGAGTCGGCAATAGGCGCCTGTGTGGAGGAGAAGATCGTGGACACGGTATACACCAGCATCAGCACAATGAAATACTCCGAGCGGTACATTACAGCGAGCACAGCCGGAACCGCTACACTCAGAATAAGCACCAGCCGCGCCTGGTTATATCTGTCGGACACCATTCCCCATAAGGGCTGGACGCAGATTGCGATCAGGGTTCCTATAGCCATCAGCACGCCGATCTGGCTGACTTCAAGTCCGTTCGATTTCAGCAGCAGCGACAGATAAGAGCCGAAGGAGCCCCCGGCCAGTCCCAGAAACAGATAGAACCCGCGCAGCTTTGTTATTTTTTCCATGGGGATTACAAGTCCTCTCTCATTCTTTTTAACAGAATACCCAACCTTCCTGGCCAAGTGCTGCATTTAATAGAGCAAAACCTATTAAGGCGGTGGACAAGTGGGCCAAATCAATAGATTGAAACGGAGCAAACCCTGTCTAACGGATAAACTCAATACGGGTAGAGCCGCCCATTCCGGCTTCGGCTGGACCTCCAGTAATTGGAGCGGTTATGCGATCTCCGGCAAAAAGGGCACCTACCGGCGGATATCCGCCGACTGGATCGTCCCTTATGTAAAGCCAACAGTAAAAGCTACGTTCTCCTCGGCCTGGATCGGCATCGACGGCTTCAAGAACAGCAGTCTGATTCAGACCGGAACCGGCCACGAATCGGTAAACGGGAAGGTCCGCTATTATGCCTGGTGGGAAATCCTTCCTGCCTCGGAGACTGTTATTCCCTTGCCGGTATCTCCCGGTGACCACATGCGGGCTTCCATCGTCAAGCTCAGTCCCGGCAAATGGTGCATCACCCTGCGCAACCTCAGCAAGTGCTGGGTATTCCGCACCGTACAGCGCTATAACGGGCCGCAAAGCTCCGCCGAATGGATTGTGGAGGCTCCGCAGATTGGCTTCGATATTGCACCGCTGGCCAAAATCTCTCCGGTCTGCTTCACCTGCTGCCGGATCAACGGACGCAGCCCCGGACTTAAAGCCTCCGACGGCGGCATTATGATCCAGAATAATGTCCTGCTGGCACTGCCTTCAGCCCCGCGCTCCTGCGGAGATGCCTTCTCGGTCAGACGGCTCTATCCCAAAAGCCAGCCCGCCGGAAAGTCCAGAAAAACTGCCGCCAGGTAAAAACGGCTACGCCGTCCCCTTAAAGGACGGCATTCGCTTAAAAAGCCTGATCATCCGCTTCCCGTAAAAACCCTCAATCCAATATATACAATAGCAGCATTTACATCAACCTGCAGTAATACCCATCCACAAAATATCTACTTAAAACATACAATTTCATCTATTTAAAAATCAAAGAGCAGCGGCATGAGGCACCGCTGCTCTTATCTATCTATTCAATTCGTGCTGCAGAGCATTCTTCCAAATCCTAGTCGGCTGGAATCGTGTCTACCTTCACCAGGTTAGTGGAACCGGAACGTCCAAGCGGGATACCTGCAGTAATCACTACAAGATCGCCTGCTTTGACCAGACCGGAAGCTTTACCGCCGTTAAGGGCAGTTTCCAGCAATTCGTCAGTGGAATGAGCTTCAGGACCGAATACAGGAGTTACGCCCCATACCAGCGCCAGCTGACGCATTGTTCTTTCCTGGGTAGTTACAGCAATGATCTGTGATTTCGGACGGTATTTGGAAACCACGCGTGCCGTGTGGCCCGTTACTGTCGAAGAAATGATCGCCTTGGCATTCAGGTCCAGAGCGGAAATCGCTACGGATTGGCTGATCGCTTCAGTTACAGTAGTTTCTTGAGCAATCTGCTGCTTCATGAAGATCTCACGGTGGTTCAGGGCAGATTCCGCTTTCTCAGCGATGCGGGACATGGTCAGTACGGATTCTACCGGATATTTCCCGGCAGCCGTTTCACCGGACAGCATGATTGCATCTGTTCCGTCGAAGATTGCGTTCGCTACGTCACTCGCTTCAGCGCGGGTAGGACGCGGGTTGCGCTGCATGGAATCCAGCATTTGGGTAGCTGTGATTACCGGTTTGCCGGCGATGTTACATTTCTGAATCATCAGCTTCTGCGCCAAAGGCACATCTTCAGCTGGAATCTCTACACCCAGGTCGCCACGGGCAACCATGAGGCCGTCGGAAGCCGCCAGAATCTCATCCAGGTTATCGACACCTTCCTGGTTCTCGATCTTGGAGATGATCTGAATGTGGGAAGCATCGTGCTTCGCAAGCAATTCACGGATTTCCTTAACGTCGCTGGCTTTGCGGACGAAAGAAGCGGCAATAAAATCAATGTCCTGTCCGATCCCAAAAATGATATCGCTGGTGTCTTTTTCCGTAATACCCGGCAGGGAGATGGAAACTCCTGGTACGTTAACGCCCTTCTTGCTCTTGATAGTACCGCCGTTAACAATACGGGTCTTGATTTCGGTGCCTTGAATGTCAACAACAGTAAGGCCGATCAGGCCGTCGTCGATCAGGATGGTTGATCCCACTTGAACATCATTAGGAAGGTCGCTGTAGGTGATGGAGATACGGTTTTGGTCGCCAAGGATCTCTTCCGTAGTCAATGTCAGATACTCGTCCTGTACCAGTTCAATCGGTTCAACTTCCAGCTTGCCTGTACGAATCTCAGGTCCTTTGGTATCGAGCAGGATGGCAACAGTCTTGCCAAGTTCCTTGGAAGCTTGACGGATCGTGTTGATCCGGGCTCCATGCTCATCAAAATCACCGTGGGAGAAATTCAGACGGGCCACATTCATACCAGCCAAAATCAATTTTTTGATATTCTCCAACGATTCACTTGCAGGTCCGATCGTACATACAATTTTACTTTTCCGCATTAGGTTTTCCTCCGTTTTTTCGTTCTCTCTGTCTCACTTTTTCCAACTACAAAATCTACTATAAGGTTCGCTCTCTGTATAGGAACTTTATCACATGTAAAGACATGCACGTTTTGTTGCGCCCTTATGAATATTACTGCAAGTTGAAGACAAAATCAATGTTAGTGCCTGTTTTTGCTGTAAATTAAAGTCGAATAATATTAGGATTGCCCTTAAAACAAAAATCATCCCGCAAGAAGCACAGGATGATTAGAGTGGGAAAAAATGTATAATAGGTCCTGTTCCACTTATGGACTGGAATAAGCTGGGATATGTCGAAAAGTGCAAACCAGCGGTATCGTCTAAGCAGTCCTTACCCTGAGGTTAGGCTAGCGTTCATTCTACAATCTGCACTTCTTCCTGATCGGAATCCTGCTCCAGTACCGACTCGGAAAACTCGCCGATCTTGCGGAATTTCAGGTAACGGTCTTCCTTAAGCTCTGCTGCATCCATGACGGAGATCTCCTCCAGGTGACGCCAGAGCGCATCCTTAACCGCCTCCGCTGTCGATTCATAATTACGGTGCGCGCCGCCTCTGGGTTCAGCAATAATCTCCTCGATCACTTGCATCTCCAGCAGATCCGTCGCCGTAATCTTCATGGCCTCCGCTGCCTGCTCCGCCTTGGTGGCATCCTTCCAGAGAATAGACGCCGCGCCATTGGGAGAGATCGCAGAATAAATCGCATTCTCCAGCATCAGGACCCGGTTGCCTACGGCCATCGCCAAGGCTCCGCCGCTGCCGCCCTCGCCTATAATCACACAGATAACCGGTACGGCAAGCTGCGACATCTCGAACAGGTTGCGGGCGATCGCCTCCGATTGTCCGCGTTCCTCTGCGGTATTGCCGGGATAAGCGCCTTTGGTATCAACAAAGGTTATAATCGGACGGCCGAACTTCTCCGCCTGCTTCATCAGGCGCAGTGACTTGCGGAAGCCTTCCGGGTGCGCACTGCCGAAGAAGCGCAGAATGTTCTCTTTCGTATCTTTGCCGCGCTGTTGTCCGATGACCGTGACCGGACGGCCGTTCAGCTTGGCAATCCCGCCGACTACAGCCAGATCATCACCGTACAGGCGGTCGCCATGCAGCTCTATGAAATCCGTGAAGATAAGCCCGATCAGATCCAGCGAGGTCGGGCGCACATGATGACGGGCCAGATGCATCTTCTGGGCCGGGGATATATTGGAATAGATTTCATTCTCCAGCTCGCTGTAGCGTTCCTCAAGCCGGGCTACCTCATCGCTGAAATCTATGCCCTTCTCTTCGCCGAACTGCTTCAATTCGGCGATTTTTTTGCGCATTTCTACCAGAGGCATTTCAAAAGGCATCTCTCCTGCCAACCTAAAATCCCCCTTTCACATCATGCAGCTCCAGCAGCTTGGTCAACGTGGAGCGCATTTCCTTACGGTGCACGACCAGATCCAGCTGTCCGTGCTGCAGATTGAATTCTGCCGTCTGGAAATCCTCGGGCAGCTTCTGGCGGATCGTCTGCTCAATGACAATCCGTCCCGCAAAGCCGAATACCGCTCCCGGCTCGGCAATAATAATATCACCCAGGCTGGCGAAACTCGCCGATACCCCGCCTGTGGTCGGATCAGTAATTATGGAAATATACAGGCCGCCCGCTTCACTGAACCGGGCCAGCGCTGCACTTGTCTTCGCCATCTGCATCAGACTGAGAATGCTCTCCTGCATTCTGGCTCCGCCGGATGTGGAGAATATCAGCATCGGAAGTCTTCGTTCCGTAGCTTCTTCAACCGCTCTTGTAATCTTCTCGCCAACTACGGACCCCATGCTGCCGGTGAAGAACTCAAAGTTCATCACGGCAACAATAACCGGATGTCCGCCGATGCTTCCCTGGCCGGTGATGACGGCTTCAACCTGTCCAGTTTTGGACTGCTGCTGTTCCAGCTTGGAGGCATAGCCGGGGAATTTCAGCGGATCAACGGAAGCCATCTCGCTGTCGAATTCAATGAACCCTTCCGGGTCCAGCGTCATCGCAATCCGTTCCGATGCATTCAGGCGCATATGATAGCCGCAAGACGGGCATATTTTCAAGTTCTTCTCCAGTTCCTTGCTGTACTGGATCGTTCCGCATTTGTTGCATTTGTTCATGAGGCCCTCGGGAATCTCACGTTTGGGGCGCTCGCCTTCCGCCGGTCCGCCGCTTCGCTCCAGACGTTCTGAAGGAATGATCGCGTACTTCCGTTTTTTCTGAAATAAATCTTTGAACAAGGGTCGCACCTCTTCAGCCGTTTATTTGCGTAAATAGCAGCTTGCCGCTGTCATGAATACTCTTATCTCTCTAAAGTTGTACTCTCATGGATGCAGAATCAGATTCAGGACCTCCTGCACTTCTTCAAGCTCTCCCGAAGGAACCAGAATCTCAAACTGCTGCTTGGACATATTGATTGGACGGCATTTGATCAGAAATCCTTCTTCCGTAAGCTTCCTCTGGATCATCTCCGCCACTTTGGCGGTCGGCGCTATATAGATTACCGTCCACATGCCCTGCAAGGCCTCCCTAATCTCGAATCCAGCCGTATCCTGAATATAATGAAATTATGATAACACAGTTTTCTTTTTTCCCGCAAGCAAGCCTGGCAGGAAGGAGGCATGACCGGAAGGCCGTACAGAGCGAATGCCGGAAGAGCGGTTATTCCGTCCCCGTAACATGCGGATATACCTTCGCACCCTCATGCCGGTGGGCGATTCGGGCTGAAGCTGCAGCCGCTATTCCGGACACAAGATCATCCAGAAAGACATGAATGCTTTCCTTATCATCATTCAATTTGCCGATAATTCCAAGCTTTATTTTATCCAGATAGCCAAAACCGGTCAGGCCGATCATTCCGTACACGCTCGTGATGCCCAGGGCCAGAGTCTCGTCCGCCCCGTAGAGCGATTCATCCGCTTCCATAACGGCCTGAAGCGGCTGGGGCAGCAGCTTCTTCTCCGCCAGCTCATCCAGCGCAATCCCTGTCATCAGCGTGTACTGCACCTCTCTTTTGTTCAGCACCGACTTGACGCTGGTCAGGCACTCATCCTCAGTCAGATCCGGGTAATAGACCGATTGCAGAGTATAGACGATCTCCGCAATAGAAGCAAGCGACACTCCCCGGCGCTCCAGCAGATTCTCTGCCATTTGATAGGACATCCTGTTCCTCCCCTTTCCGCACGGGACCATGTCCCGCTATATAAACTGAACTTAAGAAGGTTGACTGGCAGATTCCCAAGTTCACTCTATTGGTTCCCTAATGTATGCGGAAAAGGGCGGAGATGTGCTAACTTTAAATCTAAGAAAATAGGTTTAAGCTTGATAACTTCTCAGAATCCTGCCAAGCATGCAACATTTCCCTCAATGAATCGGGGCAAGTCTACAATTGTTGCACAAAAGGCAGCATTCTGGCTCTTCCAAGCGGCTTATTGGAGGAATACATGCAATTCATGCAACACTTCTCCGTCCACCCGGTGATCTATGGATCAAAGCTGCAAAATGTACAACATTCATGTCTGCCGGGCTTGCCTGGCTGCCTTGCTTGCCAAGAAGTCTCCGCACTGCCCCCAGCGAATCACGTGTAAGCTCCCACAGCGATTGATCCGCAACTTATTAGCTTGTCGTCTTAAGTACATTACACGAATCAGTCCTCCGGCTGCGGTCACAGCATGCTAAAGCGGATACCTGAAGTCGATACGTAGTCCCGTCCCGCTGCTTCACAAGGAATACATACCCTTAGCGCACAGCAGCTCCGCTCCTACTTGATCCGGACGGTCCCGGCTCCCAGCATACCTTCGATGGCTGCGAACAGCTCCTCTGAAGGCTCGATCCGGTAGCTGTCGCTGAGCGCCAGCACCTTCTGGTTGCGCTCGTAGAACAGCAGCGTGGCTGCGGGTCCCGGGTGGGTCTGCAGCAGCGCCTGAAGGCGCGGCAGCAGACCCTTCAGCTCGGCGCCCGGCGTGATCTTGATGAAGACACGCCCGGTGCTCTCCGCTGAGCTTGCTGCGCGCTCAGCAGAAGCCGGCTGCCCCGCGCGCAGCGGGGCAGGGCTGTCCGGCCGCGCGGCTGACGCGGCCGGGGCCCCAGGCGCGGCCTGCGCAGCGGCCGCGTCAGCTCGCGCACCGGGCGGCTGTGCCGCCGGTGTGCGCGTGCCCGGTGCAGCGGCGGCGCCAGCTGCACCGCCGGGCCGGGCGCCGGGGCCACCGGCGCCCGCACGGGCTGCAGGAGCGGCCGCAGGCGCTCCTGCGGGGGAACTGCGGCCCGCGCCGTAGGCGGGCCGGCCCCCGGCGCTGCGGCGCTGCAGCAGCGCGCGCACGCTGTCCGAGGTGAGCGGCGCCACCTCCTCGGCCAGCAGCTTGAAGCCCTCATCCTCCTGCTGCACCTTGGCGCGCAGGGCCAGCAGCGCGCCCTTCTCGATCAGGGCGCGGCTGCGTTTCCACACCTCCGGGAAGAGGACAACCTCGCAGCGCTCGATCTGATCTTCCCATTCGACAAAGGCCATCGCCTTGCCGGCTTTTGTCGTAATCTCCTTCAGCGATACGACCATACCGGCGGTCACCGTCATACTCTCGTCCGCCGCTTCGCCAAGATCCATCAGCTTCTGCATCCCCGGCTCCTCGAGCAGCGCCGCACTGTCATCCAGCGGATGGCCGGAGAGATAGAGGCCCAGCAGCTCGCGCTCCAATTCAAGCTGCTGAGTCCCGCTGAACTTCGGGATATCCGGGTAACGGATCTCCCAGTTCGGCGTCTCAATCAGATCATCGAACAGCTGGATCTGCAGCTCATCGCGCTCCTTGCGCCATTTCACCGCAGCATCCACGGTCTCATCCAGCATGGCCAGCAGCTGGGCCCGGTGTCCGGGCAGCCCGTCGAAGGCCCCGGCCTGCAGCAGCGATTCGATCACGCGCTTGTTGCAGACGCGTAAGTCGACCCGGCGGCAGAAATCGAGCAGGCTGTCGAACGGCCGCTCCTTGCGGATGGTTATAATATTCTCTACAGCCTGCGTCCCCACATTCTTGACCGCTCCCAGCCCGAAGCGGATATGCCCGCTCCCCTGGTCCGGCACCGGCGTGAACAGCACACCACTCTCGTTGACATCAGGCGGCAGCACGCCAATCCCGGAGCGGCGGCATTCCAGTACGTACTCCGCCACCTTGCGGTGGTTACCCATCACGGCGGTAAGCATAGCGGCCATGAACTGCACCGGATAATGCGCCTTAAGATACGCGGTCTGGAAAGCGAGGACCCCATAGGCGGCAGCGTGAGCGCGCGGGAAGCCGTAGTTGGCGAACCGCACAATCATGTCATAGACCGCATGGGCATCTGCCTCCTGATAGCCCTGCTTCAGACTGCCCTCCACGAAATGGCTGCGCTCCTGATCGAGCGTCTCCCGTTTCTTCTTGGATACCGCACGGCGCAGCAGGTCCGCTTCGCCCAGCGAGAATCCGGCCATCAGGGAAGCAATCTGCATGATCTGCTCCTGATAGACGATAATCCCGTACGTATCAGCCAGAATCGGCTTCAGATCCGCGTGAGGATAGACCACCTCGAATTCCCCGTGCTTGCCCCCGATGAACTTCGGAATGAATTCCATCGGGCCCGGACGGTACAGAGCGACCACCGAGACAATATCCTCGAATCCGCTTGGCTTCAGATCCTTCAGCACCCGCCGGACACCCGCTGATTCCAGCTGGAACACGCCGGTGGTCTCACCCGCCCCCAGCATTTCATACGTCAGCGGATCATGATCCGGGATGAAGCGGAAGTCCGGAACACTGCCGGTCATCTCCTTCACCCAGTTCATGCAGCGTTCAATAATCGACAAAGTCCGCAGTCCCAGGAAGTCCATCTTAAGCAGCCCGACGCTCTCCAGATGCTCCATGGAATACTGGGTCAGTGCCGTGCTCTCATTGCCCGCCTGAAGCGGAACGGCATCGGTCAGCGGGCCCTTGGAGATGATCACACCGGCAGCATGTGTAGAAGCATGTCGCGGCATCCCCTCCACCTTCATCGCCATGTCAAGCAGGCCTCTGGTCTTCGGATTACTCTCATACAGCGCCTTCAGCTCAGGTGTACTCTCCAGCGCCCGGGTAATACTGATGCCGAGCTGGCCCGGAATCAGCTTCGCCGCTTTGTCCACCTCGTTATAGGGCAGATTCAGCGCCCGGCCCACATCCCGGACCGCAGCTCTTGCCGCCATCGTTCCGAAGGTGATGATCTGGGCCACATGCTCCTTGCCGTACTTATCAACCACATAAGCAATGACCTCATCGCGGCGTTCGTCGCTGAAGTCAATATCAATATCGGGCATCGTAATCCGCTCGGGATTAAGGAAACGTTCGAACAGCAGGTTATATTTCAGCGGGTCTACATCGGTAATCTTCAGCGTGTAAGCGGTAAGACTCCCTGCCGAGGATCCACGGCCCGGACCGGTAACAATGCCATTACGGTGGCAAAAAGCGATGAAATCCCAGACAATCAGGAAGTAATCGCTGAACCCCATGCTCTCGATGACCCCCAGCTCATAGTCAAGCCGCTTCTCAGCGGTCTCCTTCTGCTCCGGTGACTCCCAGAGCGGCGTGTCCGCGTAGCGCTGCTCCAGCCCGCTGCGGCACAGCTCACGCAAATAAGCGGCGGCATCCAGCCCTTCCGGCAGCGGCGAATATTCCGGGAGAATATGCTGGCCGAAGGTCAGCTCCAGATTACACGCTTCGGCAATCCGCTGCGTGTTCTCTATCGCCTGCGGCACATGCGGAAACAGCGAAGCCATCTGCTCGCCGCTTTTGAAGAACAGCTGATCCGTGCCGATCTTCAGACGGTCCTCATCGTCCACAGACTTGCCTGTGCCGATGCAGATCAGCACATCCTGAACCTCGGCATCCTCCTTGTCCATATAGTGGACATCATTGGTGGCCACCAGCGGAATCCCGCACTCGGCAGCCAGCGCGATCAGCTTCGGATTCACCCGCTTCTGCTCCGGCATCCCGTGATCCTGCAGCTCCAGATAGAAGTCTCCGCCAAAAATCTCCTTATACCGCAGCGCCGCCTTGCGCGCTTCGTCCTCCCGCCCGTGCAGCAGATGCTGCGGCACCTCTCCTCCCAGACAGGCGCTGAGGCAGATAATGCCTTCAGCGTGTGCTGCCAGCGCCTCCATGTCGATCCGCGGCTTGTAATGCTGGCCCTCCAGATGGCCGATGGAGATCAGCTTCATCAGGTTCCTGTAGCCGGTCATATTCTTCACCAGCAGAATCAGATGGTAGATCGGCTGATCCTTGCGGCTTCCCCGCTCACGGCGGGAGCCTGCGGTCAAATAGGCTTCACAGCCGATAATCGGCTTGATGCCCTGCTCCCGGCAGGCTTTATAGAAAGGGATGGCCCCGTACATCACACCATGATCCGTCAGCGCCAGCGATTTCATGCCGTATTCGCCGGCCCGGCGCACGAGATCCGTAATGCGCGCCGCCCCGTCCAGTAAACTGTATTCGCTGTGCACATGCAAATGCACGAATGGGCTCATATTCCCCACTTCCCTTCAGCTCCAAATCAAAACATAAGATGAAACTATTTTATCATATTAGAGGGGGAGCCGCCCATAGAATGGATTAAGAGCATCTGGACAGGCAGCGACACGCTATCGCCTGATCCAAGGAAGGAGCTTGTCATGAATATATTCTTAAGCAAAGCCGTCCTCGATTTCTTCATCGCCTTCGGGATTGTATTGGGCGGAGCGATGCTGGGCGGGATCGGTGCGGCAGTCTCTCTGCAGCCTCCAACAAACACCATGCTGGAAATTGCCGACCGGATCAAAATCTGGGCGCTGGCCGCCGCCGTAGGCGGAACGATCGATCCGATGCGCGTCATTGAGAGCAACATGCTGGGAGGCAATCTCTCCCCGGCGATCAAGCAGATTCTCTATCTGGTGTTCGCCTTCCTGGGCGCTCATATGGGCAGCGAGCTGGTCAAGTGGGTATGCGGCAAGTAGAACTGTTACACCAGCCATTCCATACTGCCTATAGTTCAAGGGGTGAACAGATAAATGCGACTTCCTCCGTTTGACCGCTACCGCCGTTTCTCGCAGATTGCTGCTGTATTTGTCCTCGGGATGATTGTGGGAGCCGCCTTGTATAACGCGATTTATCACATGGGCTACAACATGCTCTGGGTCAACAATCAGGATCTGCGGCTGGAAATTGAACAGTACCGGAATGACATTCTCACACTCAAAAAATACAATAAGACCTCCACCGTCATCCGGGAGATTAAGGTGCGCAGCGAGGACAGCAAGGTTAAGGAGGGCACGGCTGCACTGGACCCTGTAACCGCCAAGGAAGTCCTCAGCAAGCTGGCGGGCGATCTGGAGCCGATGCGCGGACGCAGCATGTTCGATATCGACTCCGACGGGAAGCTGGCGCGCCTGCTGCTGGACAGCAAAATCTATCTGGTCCGCGAGAAGGAATACACCGTCAAAATCCGCACGATGCTGGTAATGGAGGGAGTGCTGCAGATTTGGGTGGAAATCAGCCCGTATAAGCGCAGCTGAGCCAGGAATCATGATACAATAGTGGACAAATCACAGAATACAGAATATCGGCTGAATCACCGCTGGCCGGTCTTCCGCAAAGGGGCTGCTGTTCATGGTTATGCTCATTAAGTATCTGCTGTTTGCTCTGCTCGTGATCTTCATGGTGTGCGCCGCCGTCTACAGCATCGCTTCGCGCCGGGCCGCCGACCCGCTTGTAAAAGGAAGCAAGCGCTCGGTCATGAATATGCTGCTGGGGGGAATGCTGGTCACGCTCTCCCTGATGTCGATGTTCATTTTCCGCGGCTCGACGCTTAATGTTGTGATTGAAGCAGCTTTTCTGCTGCTGGGTATCTTCAATATCTTCTCGGGACTGCGCAGCTACAGCTACTACAGCCGGATTCGGAGCGGAAGCTGAGATTTCCCTGCCCCGCTCTCTGAGAGCATCTATGAGAAGTGGAAATTGTACACTTAAATTCGGCCCAACCGTTCATTTCAAGGAAGTAGTTGGAAAAAAGGCATTTACTTGCGTCCATTTCACCGGCCTGGGGCAGATGGAGGCGAATTAGATGTCCTTTTTCCACTTGCTGTTCCAAAACCGGTGAATTCAGAACCAACAGATGCTCTTTTTCCACTTGCTGTTTTGTTTACTAAATACTCTTAAGCCAACTACGGGTGTTCCACAGCGGCGCTGGCCCCCGGCCCTTAGACCTGCAGCCTGCCGCCGAACGCAAAATGGACGCAAATAGACGCAAATAGACCAGTTACTCCTCCCGGTCTCCAGGAGAGTCTGGTCTATTTTTGGCTGAAACTCTTCAATTTCTGTTCAACGATAATCAGTTATAGATAGGAGATAGGAGTTGCACTTGCCACTTACTGTGCGCAGACTCCCCAGCTACCCGTGGTCAATAGACTGGAGCATCAGCACGGCCTTCGCCACAATGGTGTCCATATAGCTGATCTCAATCTCCAGCTTACAGGTACGGCGGCTGATCTCCAGCAGCTTCGGCATGACGATGATGGAATGCTCAATCTGCACCGGACGGATGAAATAGGTGGACATGTTGTCCAGCACATAGTCGTTCCCGGTAATATCCTTCGCAGCTTTGAAAGCGGCCAGGGTCATCAGCGTGGACAAGATCCCTTCCGAGATCGTCCCAAGGTCGGTGGCCATCTGCGGGGTAATGAAGCCGTGGAAGAACAGCCTGCCCTCCTCATCCCGCTCATCCGCGAAGCCGTTCCAGATCAGATGATCAAAGGTCTCTCCAAGCTGCGGCTGATTGCTGGCATCGCGCAGGCTCTGCAGCACCTCTCTCCGGGTTACCGACCCCACCAGCTTGCGGTTGCGGTCCACAATCGGCAGAAAGTCAATCCCTTCCCACATCATAATCTGCGCCGCCGAAGCCAGCGAGGTCTGGAGTGCCGCGGTGACCGGACTGCGGACCATCGCTTTCTCGATGCTCTGGCCTTCGCTAAGCTCCTCCACATCGCGCCGGCCCACGATTCCGATGACCCGGTTCCACTCATCTGTTACCGGGAACCGCTGCTCGCCGCTTGCCAGTGATAATTCACGCAGTTCTCCGGCCGTGCTGGAGATCTTGAGTGTATTGAGCCGCGGCTTGCCCTCAACGATATCCTCGACCAGCATAATCTTCTTCTTAATCAGCCGGTCAAATATCGCCCGGTTAATCATCGAAGCCACAGTAAACGTATCATGCCTGGAGGAGATAACCGGCAGGTCCAGCTCGTCCGCCAGCGCCTTAACCTCCCGGCTTGTGCCGAAGCCCCCCGTCACAAGCACCCCTGCCCCCTGCTCCAGCGCAAGTGAGTGCACATCATCGCGGTTACCCACGATCAGCAGGCTGTCCGCGTCGATATAACGGATCATGGCATCGACCTTCATCGCGCCGATTACATATTTATGAAGATGCTTGTTCAGGCCTTCGGCTCCGCCGAGCACATGCCCCTCAACGATATCCACGACATCCCCGAAGGTAAGCTGATCGGAAATATTGCGCGGCTTCTTCTCCACGCGGACTGTGCCGATCCGCTCCTTGGTGATGACGATCCCGAGGTTCTCCGCTTCCTTCACTGCTCGGTAAGCCGTACCTTCGCTGACGCCCATTTCCTTGGCCAGCTTGCGGACGGATATCTTGGTTCCAACCTTCAGGCTTTCAATGTGCTGCAGCAGTTGTTCGTGCTTTGTGATGTTATCGCCCTGACCTTCCAACTGTTACACCCCCATACCCCGATCTGTACTATTCTGTACCCATTATACATGCTGGCAACACCGGAGTACAGCAGGTTCATCTGTATCTTTTCAAAGATATGACAGCTCTATGACAAGCCATTATCCACCCCGGATGAACGCCATCCGAATGAACCTGCCCGGGAAATGCATCAATGAATACAGCCGGGAATATATATAACACACATCAGCTTATTCCTGACTTACAGCGGCCCACGCAGCTAACCCCCTGTCCGGCTCAATGGCCAGACAGAGGGTGCTTGTAGAATGGATGACAGTATACAAATTCTAGGATCTCTGCGACACCCGGCCCTCTTCATTCCATTTGCCCTGCCACTGCGCAAGCTTAGCCTTGCGGACGGCATCCAGGCGCTTCTGCTTCTCTTCATCCACTCCGATAATGAAATGCAGATGAGAGGCAATCACCATGAACGCGAAGATACACCAGACAATGCCGAAGCCCAGTACCCAGCCGGGGCCATTCTGAAAAGACAGCTTCGGCAGCGCGTATAACAGCATGGCCAGGGCTACCAGCAGATACACGGAGTGTTTGAATTTACTTTTTTTTCTCATTGCAGGACCGCTCCTTCGCTCTAAAAGATGATGGGATTGAATCTATATCTCTACTCTATGAACCTGCGGCCTGAATTATGAGACAAGCACAGTAATTTTTCCGGCAGACTTATTTCGCCTTCGTCCAAGTCCGTTTATGGTCTAGCCTGTAGGCCAAGGGTGTGAGATGATAGAGGCAGAAAGAGGAGGGATTTACCTTGAATAGCATTTGGAACCAATCCGAATACATAATCCGTAAAAAAGTATTCTCTGTGGTGGGAGCCAAAGTACACATCTATAACAACTCGGAGGAGCTGCTGCTGTTCTCGCAAATGAAGGCCTTCAAGCTGAAAGAGGACATCGCGCTCTATACCGATGAGACGATGGACAAGGAGCTGCTGCGCATCAAAGCCCGCAATATGATCGACTTCAGCGCTACCTATGATGTATACGATTCAGAGACCGGGGAATCTCTGGGCGCACTCCGCCGCAAGGGCCTGAAATCCATCGTCAAGGATGAATGGGCCATTCTCGACACGCGGGATAACGAGCTCGGCTTCATTAAGGAGGGCAGCTTATTCTCGGCCCTGCTGCGGCGCTTTATCACGCTGATCCCGCAGCAATATAATGTGGAGATCGGCAACCTCGTGATTCCGGCCTACCGCCAGAACTTCAACCCGTTCGTCACCAAGATCATCGCCGACTTCTCCGAGGACCGCCAGGGTGTGCTGGACCGGCGCATGGGAATTGCCGCTGCCGTTCTGCTCTGTGTGATTGAAGGGAAGCAGGATTAGCACACTTCATAGGTATCATTCACAAAAGCGCACAGAAAAGGGTGATTTCAGAGCCAATTGGCCTTGAAATCACCCTTTTGCCGTGTCCGAGAGCATCCCGTCTCCCGCTTCCTATTGTCCGCCGTACATTTGGGACAGGCTGTCCGTGATGATTTTGTTCACATCTTCAATGACAACACTGAGCCGGCGCTCGGCGTCGAACAGACGGCGAATGCCCAGATTGAGGTTAAGCACCTCAAATAGCTTCTCCATCTTCTCCATTTCGTCCTGCGGAGGCATATCTCCGCTCATCATCCGCTGCTGCAGCTCTATCTGGCTCTGACGGAAGTTGTCGAGCATAGCCTTGCTCTCCGGGTCTGCTTCGATAACCTTCATCGCGCTGGTAATATCCGATACCTCACTGCTGTCCTTAATGGCCCTCGCCAATTCATGCGCTTTATCAATAACGTTCATTCTATTTCCTCCTCCAAGTTATGTTCGTCTCTGTTCCATTCCGGAAGCTCCAACCCCTTCAGCCGGGCCTATGCCCGGCCACCCGGCCGTCTCCGGGGCAATCCGCGCCCAAATTTCGGAGCCGCGCAATTCCTCTCAGGCACGCCTGCTTCCTTCTGTGCTCACGCCCTGGGACTGGGGACACCCGCCTGCTTCGCTGCCGCGAGCGATATTTAATCCGCCCGGCACGGCTTTTTCAGGAATAGGTCAATCACCAAGGGTCAGATGTCTCCATATGATGAATGATATGTAACCCTCAAGATTCATATTGCCGGCATCATGCTTGCCTACCGGAAGGAGATCCACGATGTCTAAGCTTAAGATCCCAGTCCAAACGGTTCACTCGGGCATCCTGCAGGAAAATGCTGTAATGCTAGGCGACAAATCCATGAAGAGGCTCAAAATACCGGCGAACGGAACAATTCAGCTAACCTTCGGTTCTTTCCGGCAGGAGGTTACCGTTATTCCGGTCCCCAAATCCGACAGCCTGCGCGTAAGTGAGGCACTGGGACGGCGGCTTGGCTTAAGGCAACGCCTGATGCTTAACGTCTCCTATAGCTCCGGCAGCCGCATCCTGCGGCTGGGGCCGATCATCGGCGTCCTGGTCAGCCGGGACCATCCCGAGCAGCCGGAGCGGGTCTTCGGCCAGATCACAATGTTCTGCCGGGAGCTGACCAATGCCTGCCACGCACAAGGCGCCTATGTCTATTTCTTCACCCCGGAAGCGCTGGAAACACGCAGCACTACGATCCAGGGCTGGGTATATGATGAGGGCTGGCGGAAGCTGAGCCTTCCTGTTGCCGATGTGATCAACAATCGGCTGACCACGCGAAAGGTAGAGAATAAACCTAGCGTACAGCATTTTTTGGCGGATGTAAAATCCCGCTACGGAACCCACTTCTTCAACGAAAAGTTCCTAGACAAGACAGAGGTATTCGAAGCACTGGCCCAGGACCCCGCCCTGCAGCGGTATTTGCCTGAATCCCATGCCCTGAATGGCTTTGCCATATTGAAAAGGATGTGCAGCAGTTACCCCAGCGTGTTCCTGAAGCCGGTACGCGGAAGCCTCGGCAAAGGTATTCTGCGCATCTCCAGGGAAGAGGGCGGCAGCTACCGGCTGCTGTCCACGACTCCGATGGGTACACGCAAGCAAAGCTATCCCACTCTGGCAAAGCTTTTTAGCTCCATTGGTCCCAAGATGAAGACTACACGCTTCCAGATTCAGCAGGGTCTGTCCCTGATGGAGCTGGGCCGGCGGCCGGTCGATTTCCGGGCCCTTGTGCAGAAGAACGGCACCGGCAAATGGGGCGTCACCTCCATAGTGGCCCGGACCGCCGGAAGCAATCATTTCGTCTCCAATCTCGCCCGCGGCGGCACTCTCAGTACCGTCCGTGAAGCCATCGCCAAGAGCAGTCTCCCGGCCGGCGTCAAGGAAAGCACCCAGATTCAGCTTCCCAGGGCGGCGCTGGCTATCGCAAGAGGGGTTGAGACCTACATTCCTGCCCATTTCGGGGAACTGGGCATCGACCTCGCGCTTGACCAGTCCGGCAGAATCTGGCTGCTGGAGGTTAACTCCAAGCCGTCCAAGAATGACAATACACCACTGAATGACCAGAAAATCAGACCCTCAGTCAAACAAATGATTCTATACTGCCGTTATCTGGCCGGGTTATAAGGAGGACATCATGACCACAACAGCAATGGGGTTCCTTGGCATTATGACAGGCCGTCGCCACGGGATTCCTCCCATCGCAGAACCGGAGTTCTGCAGTCAGCTATGCCGGGCGGCCCCGCTGTATGATCTGAAGGTCCTTGTGTTTCATCCGGAAGGTGTGGCGGCAGACGGCTCCTATGTCAAGGGCTACCAATGGCAGAACGGACAATGGGAGCCTATCCAGGCTCCCCCGCCCGACATTCTCTACAACCGCTGCTTCTACCGGACACCGGAAGAGAAAAGAGCAGCGGCATCGGCCCTCTCTGTATTAACCCGCTGTCTTCCCTGGTCACGCGGACTTCCAGATAAGTGGGGGGTCTACGAGATTCTGCGGCGCAGCCGTACTGCGGCTGGACTGCTGCCGGAAACCGTGTTGTACAGCGGCCGTGAAGCGCTCGGCAATATGCTTGCCGGGAGGGAATTCGGCGTTTTTTTGAAGCCCAGAACCGGCTCCCACGGCAAACGCACCCTGCACGCTGTTCTGCTGGGCCAACGTGAAGGCGGCGGCGTGAAGGTGCGGGGAAGAGACCGGAAGAACGAACCTTTTCATTATGTTTTCGGTACGCTGGACGAAAGTCTTGACTGGATTGACCGCTTCATCGGCCAGCACCGCTATATCATACAGCCTTATCTGCATCTCACCGGCAGCGGAGGACAGCCGTTCGATGTACGTGTGCTGATGCAGAAGAACGGCACCGGCGCCTGGACCCTGACCGGCATGGCCGTCCGTCTGGGCAACCGGGGATCACTGACCTCCAATCTGCACGGCGGGGGAACCGCGGTTCCTGCCCTGCCCTTCCTGCTGCACGAATACGGCGGGGCAGGGCAGGAGCTGCTGGAGGAGCTGACCTCTGCGTCGGCTCTCCTGCCCCCGCTCCTGGAAGAATCCTGCGGCAGACTCGGCGAACTCGGCCTTGATTACGGTATTGATGCCGGAGGAAGAATCTATCTGCTGGAAGCCAATTCCAAACCAGGGCGCACGGTGTTCCGGCTGACGGGCGACCGCCGGGCTGCTACACTCGCTGCCGAGAACCCGCTGCGCTATGCGCGCCATCTGCTGCTTACATCAAGCGGCCATCACAAGCTGCCTCGAGGGCAGCTCCGTTCACACGGGAGAACGATATCTATGGTTCCAAAGGAGGATTCATAAATGGGTCTCACTTTTTGCAATGTACATTTCACCAAGCAGCCTGATCGAGTCGTATATGTCTCGGGTGAACTGATGAAAAGCCTGAAATTATCCGGTAAGAAAAACATCCGCCTGCGCCTCGGAAGAGATGCTATCCCGGCCACGATCAAGCCGATTAACCGTGCCGGCAAACATCTATTCCTGGCTTCGGGAGTCAAGAGTGCCATCAAGGTTCCGAAGACAGGCGGCATCTACCTGCGTAATCTGCAGAATGATGAAGTCCAGCTAGGCCCGCTGGTCGGTGTATTATCAGACGGCCCCGCTTCTGTGGCCCAGCCCTTCGGCGCCCGTACCGGCTTCATCAAGCAGCTGCTGCGCGAAGGCAGCAACAAATGCTACATCTTCGCCTTCATGCCGCGCGATATCGACTGGCAGCAGGAGCAGATTAACGGCTATTTCCTGACGGCAACCGGCAGGTTTGAGCGCAAGCTGGTGCCCTTGCCGGATGTAGTCTACAATCGTCTGCCCAGCCGCAGAGCTGAGACCTCACCTTATATCAACCAGCTGCGCGAACGCTTCGGACGCAAGAAGATCCCTTATTTCAACTGGAGTTTCTTCAATAAATCGGATATTTACCGGCTGCTGGAGAACGACGGTGCGGCGAACCGCTTCGTGCCCGAAACGCACAGCAACCCCAGCTCCGAACAAATGCGGGAAATGCTGGACCGTCACCACTTCGTCTATTACAAACCCTCCGCCGGCAGCCTCGGACATGGAATCTACCGTCTGACCTATCTGCCGAAGAAAGGATACTTCGCCCGTTACCGGAGGAATGGTAAAAACGTGCTGCTGCGCTTCACCAGCTTCGACAGCCTGATGCGCATGCTGCGGGGCCGTCATGGGCAGAGCATGCAGAACTATGTGGTGCAGCAGGGCATCCGGCTCATTGAGATCGACGGCTGCCCGATCGACTTCCGCTTCCATATGCATAAGAACGGCAGCAACCAATGGATTGTCGTCGGCATCGGAGCCAAAAAAGCCGGACGGGGCAGCGTGACCACCCACCTGAAGAACGGCGGTGCCTTGCTGACTCCACAGCAGGCGCTCGGCCGCGTCTTTGGCGCAAGATCGGATGAAGTGCTGCAGCGCGCCAAGACTACAGCCGTCAAGCTTGCGGAATCCCTGGAGATCCAGCACCGCCATCTGCTTGGTGAGATCGGATTCGATCTTGGCATTGACCAGGATGAGGATATCTGGATGTTCGAGGCCAATGCCAAACCGGGACGCTCTATCTTCCGCCACCCCTCCCTGCGCGCTGAGGGCAAAGCTTCCATTGAGCACATCCTGGAGCATTGTCTGTATCTCAGCAAATTCCGCAGGAGGGATGACTTGTGAACAGCCGGATTCCAGACCCCAGCAAGCCAGTTATCGCTATCCTGACGACCAGTGACCGGCTGCAGCAGTTCCGCGGCAACCGCACGAACTTCCGTGACATTATCCGTACCGGCAAAGAATTGGGTTATCTCGTATATGTCGTCACGGTCCGCGACTTGAAGCTCGAGGAACGAGTCGTGACCGGCTACGTGCCTTCAGCCAGCGGCAAGCTCTGGTATGCCATTCCCGTTCCGCTGCCGCAGGTCATTTACAACCGGATTCCCAACCGTGAGGAGGAGGAAAAAGCGCCAGTCATCCGCAAAATTGCGGAGTGTCTGGCGCACCCGGAAATTCAGCTGTACAACCCGAGTTTCTTCAATAAATGGAATCTGTTTGAATGGCTCAAGGAATCCAAGGCCACCTCCAGGCATGTGCCCAAAACCCGGCGCCTGCGCAGTGCAGCCACCCTTACAGCTATGCTGAAGAATCATGACAGCCTCTATCTCAAACCGGAGAAAGGCAAAGCAGGTAAAGGTATTATGCGGCTGAGATACCGGCCGGACACCCTGCTCCCCTACCGGCTGCAGATCCAGGGCGGCAAGAAAAACACCACATATAAAGCCGCGTCTGTTGATCGTCTGTGGGCCAGAATCGGCCGGGAAAAAGGAACCTCCCGTTATATCGTGCAGCAGGCGATCGTACTTGCCACACACCGTGGGCGGCCCTTCGACCTCCGTGTCCTGCTACAGAAGAACGGCCGGGGAGCCTGGGCAGTAACCGGCATTGGCGCCCGCCTGGCCGGAGCCCGCAGTATTACGACCCATGTGCCGCGCGGCGGCAGCATTGAAGACCCCTCCAGCATGCTGGAGGGAACCTTCGGTGCAGAGCAGGGCGCGCTCATCCTGAAGAATGTGCCCACTACCGCGCTGCTGATCGCCCGGCAGATTGAACGGGCTTCCGGCATGATGCTGGGCGAGATGTCCATGGACCTCGGCGTCGATGAAGAAGGCGGACTGTGGTTTTTTGAAGCCAATTCCCGCCCGATGAAATTCGATGAGCCGGCGATCCGCAAGCTGTCCCTGGAACGGATATTCCAATATGGCACTCACCTGTCCCGGCTGACCAAATGATCCACAAACCCGTCAAAGGAAGTGACACCATGCAGATATCCTCGCTCTATGACAGCGATCCCGTACAGTGGAAATCGAGGCTCGCCGGACTGCTTGAGTTCCTGAGGGACTATGGGGAACAGCGGATCACTCTTCGCGGATGCAGACAGCTGGCCCGGTTGACACCGGATCAGCTCGCACTGCCGGGAGCCTCCCTGCTCGTTGCCACCGTTCGGGGTGAGAACGGCCGCCAGCTTGCAGGTGTCAGCTTCGTATCCGGCTTCGGGAAGGAGGCGTGTATCGTCGCCGTCCATCCCTTGTACCGGAACAGGCATACCGGCACAGTCCTGCTTACCGCGCAGCTGGAGCAGCTGGGGCATCTGGAATGCCAGGTCGCCTGCGACAATACAGCCAGCCTGAAAATGTGCTTCAACAGCGGGCTTGCCGCCGTCGACCTGCTCACCGGTCCTACCGGCAAGCCCACCCTGCTGCTGCGGTCCCGCGCGGCTTCAGCAGCTCCCCCAATTCTTCCACAAGAAGGTGAACTCCTGTGCCAGAGCCCGTCTTAGGCATCCTCACGCTGTATCTGAACGACGCCAAACAGCTTGAAGAGAAGAGCGTATACCGGAGGATGATTATTGAAGGCAACCGGATTGGCCTGGATGTCTTTGTATTTACCCCAGCAGATGTACATGTCAGCAAGGACCAGATCCATGCGATGGTCTATGATGTCAAAAGCGGAATATGGTCGCGCAGATGGCGCTCCTTCCCGAACATGATCTATGACCGCTGCCGGATTCAGCGCAGCCAGCGCTTCCAGCAGCTGCTGCGCTTCCGCGCGCGGTATGACCATCTGACCTTCCTTAACCGTCCGCTGCGCAATAAATGGACGGTGCACCAGACCTTCTCCCAGCGGAGCCGCTTCCGGCCCCATATGCCGGAGACGCTCCTCTATCAGTCCTCCGCCGACCTGCACCGGATGCTGAAATCCAGCCCGGTTGTCTACGTGAAGCCGATCAACGGCACTGGCGGACGCGGCATCCTGCGGATTGAGCGGCAGCGGGAAGGCAAGTCCCTGTTCGATATCCAGGGACGCCGCCAGACCCGCCAGATTATCGCGCCCCGGAAGGTATCGCTGAACCGCCTGGAGACCATAGTCCGCCAGTGGTGCATCAGCGGCAAGTTCCTGGTCCAGCAGGGCATTCCCCTGCGGCTGCCCAGCGGCCGGTTCCACGATTACCGGATGCTTGTGCAGAAGAACGGCAAAGGGGACTGGGAGTTCACCGGCATGGCCGGCCGGGTAGGCGCTGCCCGCAGCGTCACCTCGAACCTCCATGGCGGCGGACATGCAATGAAGGCAGAGACGCTGCTGAAGCAGTGGCTCGGGAGCGAAGAACGGGCAGACAAAGCCATGCGCGCAGCCGAGAAGCTGGGCCTCGATGCTGCCGCTTACCTCGAAGACAGCTTCGGCGCCCTCTGCGAGCTGGCCCTGGATCTTGCCATCGACCGCGAGGGCAAGATCTACGTGCTGGAGGTCAACCCCAAACCCGCCCGCGAAGTCTTCGCCCGCTCCGGCGACAGCGGCACCTACCGCAAGGCGCTGGTCCGCCCGCTGGAATATGCCATGTGGGTGTATAAGAACAAGAATACGCCTAGCTCGTCGAAGGTGGTTGAGGAGTAGGGTAGTAGTGCTCTGTAAACGAGAAGCGCCTCTCCGTTATATTGGAGAGGCGCTTGTTACCAAACTTCAAATCGCATGTTAGACATCCATATTTTATCCTCACTTATAAATCATTCACCTCTTCCCGTTTTCTTTGGCAATTTGTATTATCCATAAACCAAACATTAATATTATTTGTATGATCGAAAATACTAAAGGGAAATAGAATAAAACTAGAATCCGGTTATTATCTAAGTTTAGATAAGTGATATCAACCACACCTGCGACAGTGTTATTTCCATCCAATTTTTTAAAATAACTCAATATACCAATACTCGGAAAAGTACTACATATGATCCATATAAGCTTATACTTGTACGTTCTTGCTTTTAACGACATCATACAAGTTGTACATAATAAAATAAGGGGGCTACAATAATAAATCAATATTTTTCCAGCTTCTATTGACCCTTCTATTCTGATATTTGAGTAATAAATAATTATCATATGAAACAATATAACTAATCCAACTTGGATTAAAACTTTCAACTTGATATCCAATTTCCCAAGCAAATCTTCACACCTCGCAAGAATTCATAGGTATATAATCATTCTTTCGGAAATTTTAATATCCATAGCGCAACAATTAGAGTTAATTGAATTACAAAGTAAACTAAAGGAAATATAAGAGCCAATCCAAAAAAATCACTGTCGAATTTTAAATCTACAAAACCATATTCAGAAGCCTCATTTCCCTTATTTTTATTTAGAAGAAACAAGAAGCTAATACTAGGAATAGTGCTTATCAAAAACCACAATAAGTTATATCTTATTTTTTGTGTCACTAAACACATCACACAAGTTAAGTACAATAAAACTATTAGAACTGAATAAATGATAACGGCTTGTTGTATAGCCTCTTTGTCCCAATTCCCTCCTCTCAATTTCAGAAAATAAATTACACCTATATGTAAAACTACTATGAAAAAAACTTGTGAAATTGCCCTTATCCTCTTTACACTTTCAAAAGCTTAACATCTTTTCTTAATTTGATTACGTAATATACGCTCAAAATAAATTGAGTAATAGAAATACCCCAAGGAAGCAGAAAGAGCATTTCAGCTTGATATTTCGGAAAGAAATTAATAGTAACGAATGCCTGCTCATAATCTCCACTCGTTTGTATTGCTTTGAAAAATAAAAGAAATAAGAAGCTTGATAGTATAGTTACTAAAAACCAGGTGATATGGTACTTTATCCGTTGTGTCCTTATTAACAAAAAAGAATTAATCAAACAGAATAAAAGCGGTATAAAATACACCTTTAATGAGGTTATTGATACTTCTGTTCCCCATCCCTCAATTTTTATTTTTAGTAAATAAATCAGGATCAGATGTAGTCCAAGTACCACAAGTACATAAAGAATGGCTTGGAGTGCTGCCTTCAATGATTTCATCTTCGGCCCCCTTTTTATGTAATTATCGGAATTTGAGATGATAATGAAGAGCAGAGCCTTTCTTTCGATTCACGATTAGATTCAGGCAAAGCTATTCACACCGGCGGCGACAACGTATCTACTGCAAGAAACTGCTCCTTCCGCTATAATTAACTACATATACAATGATCTCACGGAGGTTAAGCCTTGAGAAAAGTACTTTCAGTATTCATTCCCTGGTTGCTGATCCTCGTCGCCTGCAGCTCTAATAAAAGCAATCTAAACACTTATCTTATTCCAGAAAATTATGTCGGCTGGGTGCAGATTATTTATAATCAAGAGGGATTTGACCCTATCAAGCAGGTTAACGGGAAAAACATTTATACCATTCCTGAATCAGGTATTTTAAAAACTTCCACTCCAGTTGAATATAGAGTATCTTTCGATGAATTTTACTACTATGATGAACAAAATAGGCAACAAAAAATAGATGTCGATCAAATGATCCACGGTCACCACATAGGCAACGGCGAGTCTGTTAATAGTTCCGGTAAAATAGAGGGACCTACGGTGCAGGAGTTTTTTGTCGGAACAGAAACACAGTTTAAAAATACTCCTGATCCGGAGTATTCTGTAGAGCTTATGAAATAAAACTGGCATGAAGTATAAATTCAGAAGCAAAGAAAGGACAGTGAATATGGAAAATGTATCAAATGCAGATCAATTGGAATCCATAACCTCTATGCAATCCACAGTCAAAAAACTTGAGAGCGCTTTGTCCCAAATGACTCAAAGTGGCGCCAATACTACCCTGGTAACCAAACGGCTCCATGCTGTATCCATCGGCTTAGCGGTTCTGGAAAATGTCTGGAATCAAAAGCCTCATCCATATACACCTGAAGATTTAGCAGAGGCCGGCAAGGTTCTCACTGGTTTAACCCCTTCAGTGGAGAACAGTTATGCCAAGTCAAAGGCGGGCAGTCCACAAAGAACACTTTTGGAGCGGAGGATTAAAGCGTTGAGGCTGGCTGTTCAGGCGATTCATTCCACTTTACCTTATAATTGAAGTCATATATCATGCTGGCATTTCCCGCTTCATCTTTAGCTATGGATATGAATTCTCCGATGTACTTTTCACTATAAAATTGATGTTTAAATTCAGCTAAAAGGTGCTCTATTTCATGATACCTTTTGTTCTCCATGTCTGAAGAAGGATGTGTTCTTGATGAATTATCATTTATCCAATTTAAAAATAATTTATGGGACTCAATTTGTAGTGAATATTCCTCCGTTGAAACAGGTCTTAGCAAATACAAATTTGACCAATCATCGTTCACTTTATCAAAAAATCGCTCAAAACAATGAACAGTACCGTTAAAATCAGCAAATCCGGTTTTTGGCCCGTCCCACCAATCAGTAATAAAATATACCGTTTGAAACTCGTCTACTGGACTTTCTCTTTTCATAGGTTCCCTCCTAGCTGTTTCTTTATGGGAGTTGCCAGATAGTTAGTCCATTTTCACTACTAAACATAGCCGCCTCCTGCCCTCCGTTTGCTTCTCTCTTTAATGAAATCTCAAGCGCAATATTGCTTTGGAATAGCAAGGTTATAGCTATACCTTCCTCAATATCTATTTCCGTAACAGTCTGGTTAATAAGGGAACAAAGAATGTTGCAATAACTTATATCCGATCTGATGTAGAATGATGAGCCTGCCCTTATTGTTGGAAGTGTAAACGCTGTAAATATCATTGTCTCTTTATAATCTTCTTCAAAGATTAGCTGGATATAATCGCTTATGAATACCACTGAGCTCATTTCTTTGCCTGAAACCTCACTTAGATGACTTACGGAATGTTGGATGGACATGGCTTATTCTCCTCATCCAAAAATTTACTGGCCCGGGTGTAGCTTAATTAGAAATCAGTTTCATTGTTCACAGTTAAAATCTCAATTGTTTCACAATAAAAATCTAAAATCCCATCCTCATAATCCTTTACATGATAACTCCCACTTTTCTCCCATTGACTACTAGTTTTATCCTCAATTTCAAATCCAAGAATTTGATTGTAACTTCCTCCAAGATTTTTCACATATAAGGATGAAACATTATTGAATTTCATTAATACTTTTAACCTTTGTCTCATTTTTTTCTGTTCAATGATGAATATAATCTCTAAATACGAGATACTTTCGTAGTCAATATTTTGGTCGATATAATAATTTAATGAGGTGAAAAAAGTTAATTGTCTGACGTTAAAGCTAGGCAATAGTTCTGTGACTAATTTAATGTTTTTTATAAATTCCATTTATATTTCACCATCCATTCATAGATCATACTCTGTTTCATATCTCATTTTGAATGGATAGGGACCGTACCTAGAAAAGGGCACAAAGCCTATCTATAAATACATGCTAAAGATTAATTGTAAGGACTAAATTATCGGCTGCTTCTTTGAAATTCGCTGAGTTCTTCTTTTAAATTATAAAGCTCAATGGGCGGATTCCCTTCCTCTTTCCAATCCTCAAATAAACCTATAAATTCTTGGTTGAACAGTTCAAGTACTTCTTCTTGAAGGACAGACCTCAAATAATTCAGTTTCTTCTTAGATATTTCTTCTTTCAATAATACTTTCATTCCAAGTCTTTCGAATCGTTCTACTTCATGCTTATAAATCCCGTCAGTAAAGCTAAAACTTAAAAACTGGGAGCAATCAAAAATCACATTCGACATACACACACCAGCCAATTCTTTATAAAAACCAACAGCAGTCTTGAACTAAAAGCCCCAGACTGCCGTTGATTTATCAAATTTTATTATTCTTCTACACCTGTAGGCAGGTTTTTAACTGTTGCATGTGGCTTCGTGTACATTTTATTCAGTAGGATCGTCTGCACGATAATGAATATACCGCCCACCACCCAATATAAGGGTAGCGCAGCAGGCATCCCAAAAGAAAATACACCCATCATAACCGGTGACAACAATCCGATGAAAGCCATTTGGTTATTTGGGTTTGGCTGATTCTGTGTGGAAGCGGATTGCGACAAGCGGAACTGAACGAAATACACCGCAGCAGCAATAAACGGCAAAATCATATCAGTCTGCCCCAAGCTAAACCACAGAAAATCGTGAGCGGCAATCTCCGGGGTACGACGAATGGCATAGTAAAAGGCAAGAGTGATCGGCCATTGGAGAAGCATCGGTAAACAGCCCATACTTAAGGGGTTGAATTGATGCTTTTGGTAGAGCTGCATCATCTCGGCTTGCTGTTGCTTTTTGGCATCCGTACTAACGTCGTTCTTGTACTTCTCCTGAAGTGCAGTTAACTCCGGCTGAATGACGGTCATCTTCTCTTTCATGTCCATTTGTTTCTTGGTTTGATTCATCATGAGCGGCATGATCGCAAGTCTAATGATGAACGTCATCAGCATGATAGATAATCCGTAGTTTCCGTGAAATGCATCGGCGAAGAATTTGATCAGGAACGATAATGGATATATAAAAAAGTGGTTGAATACCCCTGTTGTATCGGCAGTAATCGAGTCTGTTTGGGCTGCTGTCGAACATCCACTAAGCACAATAACTGGAATAACTGCCATCACCAATACGAGAATGGGCTTGGCCCATGGTTGAAACCGCATGATCTTTTTCATCGTTGTCCTCCCTAATTGAAAGTATGAATATCAATGTGGGGAAGGACCATTGTCCGCTTCATCCGGTGCTTCTCTTCGTCTGGCAGTACGTACGATCCAACGCTGTATGCTGCTCGATTGCGACAGTCTGACAGCCACATACCAAGTGGAACCCGCTGCAGCAATGTCATAATCCCAGTGAATCTCTCGTACAGAAAAATGGGCGAATGGAAATGAAACTAAGGAATAGATAAGAGCGATCGAGAACGCCAATTGAACCAAGTCATAAAAATGCTCCAGCCAGGTTCACCTCCGTATGAGCCATATCGGATAAAGTTGAATAAGGATCATACGTTTGATTGACGTTGTCGTTTCACTTACCTTGCACGTTAGATTAACACATAGCAGAATGTCCTGCTCCTCACCCTTTTGATCCACAATAGAAATTTGCTCAGGTGGTTTTTCCAGGCTCTTCCCTCTAACTAACAGCTGTTGTTCCCCTTCGATAGGGTACCTTCTTATATACACTCCTGAACCGATATCCTCATACGGATACTTGTCAAAATCGCTCCAATTCAGTGCGGCTCCAATTCAGTGCGGCTCCCTTGTCCGCTAAGCTCTCTAATTCATTTAACGAGATATAGCCGCTCGTTCCTTGCTCCTTATTACTTTGGCAGGCTGTGCATAAGATCAAGACAAATAGCAATATCATTGAAAGCTTGAAGCATTTGGATAGTGTCATACAATCCCTCCAAGTTCTTATCATTTCACTGGTAATCTTAGGGATGATTATATCGTAATTTATGCGAAACCAAAAATTAATGAGTAAGTTGAATTGTGCCAGGGGAAAAAGTATACACCTTGTGCAACGAGTTATCCGGGCGTATACTTCTAATAGGGGGCGATGAGATGAGCAGAATGAAGAAAATCACGATATTTACGGGTGTTGGATTGTTGAGCGTTGTTGTCATTGCCATTGTTGCGGTCTACGCCTTCGTAATCCGGCGGCCGGTGACCACTACCCCCGTAATCGCAGAAGTGAAGCCTTACGAGTGGAACAAGGTCAAGCTAGGCGGGAATACCCTTTCCAGTGATGGATCAGAGTATTTCATATGGAATAAAACCGGGGAATCGGATAACTGGATCGTTTTCTTCTCCGGGGGCGGGGCCAGTTGGGATGCGCAAAGTGCCGCACACCCCATTAAGCTTATGAACTTCATCAAAGGCGGGGATACCGGCAACTATTTCCCGGACATCCCCTTCTATATGCTGACCTTGCTAAGGGGAATGATGGATACGGATAATCCGGTGAATCCTTTTCATGGCTGGAATGTGGTCTATCTCCCCTACTCGACCGGTGATTTCCATATCGGCAACCGCACAGCTGAATACCGAAAAGAGGATGGCACCCCCTTCACGATGCGTTATAACGGGAGTAATAATGTGCGCAGCAGCCTCGATTGGATCTATGCGAATGTCGATAAGCCGGAGAAGCTACTGATTGCAGGGGAAAGTGCGGGCGGGTTCGGAGCTGCCTTCTGGGCGCCTGAGATCGCGGAACACTACAAACACTCGGAGATCTTCCAATATTCGGACAGCTCCTTTCTGAAATCAGACAAATGGCCTAATGTGATAGACCAGGAATGGCACGCAGACTTTGTTAAGAATTTCGGATACGCCCCGGAAGCGGATATCATCGGGGCTGCTTTTCGGGCGAACGGTCATCTGCTGCCTGCGGGTACGGTGCTCCTGCAATCCTACTCGGTATACGACGAGATACTGATCCACTTCCAGAACAATATTAACGATTACAAGGGGCCAAGAGATCAGAGGGTTATTAATGAATGGTCACAGGAAATGCGGCAGTCTGTATCCTCTGTGGCTGCTGCTGTACCGAATTACTATTACTATCTGACCAACTATGGGCTGAAGGCAGCGAAGGGGACGACCCCGCATACTTTTGCCACCCGGGAGACCTTCTATCAGGCGGAGCAGGATGGGGTGAAGCTGCTGAAGTGGCTGGGGGATGCGGTCAATCATCACAACCCCTATTCGGTGGGCAGCAAGTTCCTCGGGAAGCCGGAGCCAGCTAAGGAATAGTCCGGGAAGCAGCGGAATAACAGCATAAGACAGGAGAGGAAATCATTGAATTTGCGTGAGAAGCAGCAACAATTAACGAGGGGCCTTATTAAGGATACTGCGCTGGAGCTGTTCTGTGCCCAGGGGATCGAACGCACGGATATGACACAGATCGCCGGACAAGCCGGTGTCTCCCGCCGCACGTTGTACCTTCATTATAAGGACAAGGAAGATTTAGCCGCCGAGCTCTATGTGGATAATCTGGAGCAGATGTTTGGACAGCTGCTGTTTGATTTTGATTTTGCACAGCCGGTACAGTCTCTGGAGAAGATTCTGGATCAATACCTGGCGCTGAGAGAGCATCAGGAGTCACTGATCTATTATGATGCCCTTTTTGGAGTCTACTATAGTACTCTCTCCAAGAATCCGGCTGAACTCCCTGACTTCAAGAAGGCCATGGAAGTCTGGTATTCCCGGTATATCAGCCTGGAGAGCGCCTCGGTGGCTCCGGAGCATCAAAAAAAGTGGCTGGACCTTCTACAGAAGTCCACCCACCTGTATTTCATGTATTTACAAAAAGCGGTTATTCTTACCCGCCAGCGGGGCGGTTCAGTTACGGAAGAAGACCGGGCAACAGACCGGCAATTCAAGGATTTCATTATGTCTGGCGTACGGGCAACCTGACAATAATCGTCGTGCCTACTCCTGCCGCACCGTCTACGTCAATACTGCCCTGATGCAGGGAGACGATTTTTGAAACAATAGCCAGTCCCAGACCGTTCCCGCTATTACTTCCATTCCGCGACTTGTCTACGGTATAGAATCTTTGGAACACGGCACCCCACTCCTCCGGGGAGATCCCGATGCCATTATCGCTGATAGTGACGGCAACTTCCGCTGCACTGTGGTCTATACGGATGCTGATCTTCCCGCCTTCCGGCGTGAACTTGATGCTGTTGCTGAGCAGATTCATCCATACCTGCTTCAGCTGATCTTCATCCCCTGTGATATGAACAGCTTCCGGCAGCTCCAGATCAATAATGAGGCTCCGGGCTGACCACTGCGGCTCACAGGTCACCACGATGGTTCTGATCTGCTCGTCCAGACGGAAGGGGACTGCCGTGAAGGGGTGATGCTCGGAATCCAGGGAAGCCAGCTTCAGCAGATTATCACTTAGCCGGGACAGACGTCCGCTCTCCGCAATGATGATATCCAGATAGTCCTTACGTTCCTCTTCGGCAATCAGATCATTACTCTGCAGCGCCCTGGCAAAACCGGATATGGAGGTAAGCGGTGTCTGGATTTCATGGGAGACATTGGAGACGAAATCCTGCCTCATCTGCTCCAGCTGCTTCAGTTCCCCCGCCATCTCCACATAGCTCTGGGTCAGCTCCCCGATCTCGTCCACACGGTTCATTCTGAGATCCACTTCGAAATCACCTTTGGCCAATCTTCTGGTGGCATTCGTCAAAGCCTTGATCGGCTCCACCAGATATCTGGCAGCGACAACAATACATACACTTCCCAGCACAAGCACGAGTAGCAGCACAAAGAGTACCAGCCTGTTAACAAGATGTTCGTTCTCGGCAGAATATTGCAGGAACATCGCCCGCCACTCCCCCTTGAGCAAGAAGGGCATTCCGATGAACGTATCATCATCTTCCGTGGAGGAACGATAGACCTTTCCCTGCAACACTTGCCGGACAGCCTCTGGGGTGATGGTCACAGCCGGACTATCCGAGAGACCGTAAAAGCTATGTTCCCCCGAGGGATGGTACATGTGGATAGGATGCGCCGATATTTTAACCATACTATTCAGGAACTCGTCCATATCTGTAGGCTTGGCGTCATCATAGCGGTGAATAATCTCCCTGCCCACTGTGATCATCTCATTCTGTCCCTCATAGCTTATCTGCTTCTGAAATACATACAAGCCGATGAAAAAGGAACAGATCAGACTAAAGACAATAATGCCAAGAAACGTGAGAATGATCCGGACATACAATGTCTTGATCATGGCTCAGGGATCAGCCGGTATCCCAGACCGCGGGCAGTTTCGATCTGAAAACCCTCGCCATTGCCGCTGAACTTCTCCCTCAGCCGGCTGATATGCACATCTACCGTCCGCCCGTCCCCTTCATAATGGAGTCCCCAGACTTGCTGAATCAGTTGTTCTCTGGTGAAGATCTGCCTGGGGTGGCTGACCAGCAGAAACAGAAGATCAAATTCCTTCAAAGGCAGCGTGAGCGGCGCCCCACTGCGTGTAACCTGAAAGGTCCGGCGGTTCAGCACCACATTGCCGAGCTGCACAGACTGGGAAGTAACTACCAGTGAGCGTTTGAGCAGCGCTTTTACCCGCATCACCAGCTCCACCGGATCAAACGGCTTGGTCAGGTAATCGTCCGTTCCGAGCTGAAACCCTTTGATTTTGTGGGCGGATTCCGCTTTGGCCGTCACCATGAGGAGAGGGAGATTGGCATCCAAACGCCTGATTTCCCTGCACAGCTCCCAGCCGTCCAGCCCCGGCATCATAATATCCAGAATGACAAGATCGATCTGTGAGTCCTCTATGATGGACAAGGCCTTGGTGCCGTCCCCGGCTTCTTCGAGCTGGAACCCTTCTTTGCGCAGATATAGAGACATCAGCTTCCGGATATTGTCATCATCATCCGCGATAAGTATTGTAGCCACGGGCATCCTTCTCTCTTAAGCGTTATCCAAACTGCCAGCCGAGCAGGTTCCAATAGTAGAAGAAGATCGTCAGTACGATAGCCGAAAGCGTCACTAAAGTGTAGTGCACCCGCTTCAGGGCGGTCCAATACTTATTCCTCCAGACCAGCACAGCCGAGACCAACATTGCCAAGGTCAAGCCCGCCATAATGATTGGCATAACCAGACTGACAGACAGTAACGGACTGATACCGCTGAGCTTCTGCATAATGTCCATGGACATAATAATCATAAACAGAGTAATAAAAGACAGCAGTGCCCAAACGGAAGTTCCCGCCGATAACCGGATGGCCCGCTTTTCCGGGAGCGTCATCGCCTTGAACCTGCGTCTGAAGAATATAGGTCCGGGCAATGCCGTGAGGAAGATGAATCCCACGACTCCAAGCAGGATGAGCCAAAACTTACTCTGATCCAAAAGCGGTGTACGCTCCAGCGGCATCTCAGGAGCCATGTCCAGTAGCATATGTGTCACTGTGCCGGACTCATCCGTAAGGAAGCCGATCTGATCCGTCCCTTCCTCCAGCTGGAACAGGTTAGGGGCGATTGCTCTGTACAGCTGTTGTTCGCTGCCGCTTCCCAAGGATATCTTGTTATCCACAACCGTAACATTCAGCTGGGCAAAAAAGTTAAAGAACTTGTCAATATCACTTAGGTTGCGGCGTGTAAATTGATAAGAGCCGGCATATTTCTGCACGGATTCTGCGGAAGCGGAGAACTCCGGCTGCTTCACTTCGGAAGCGGGATAATACCGGTTGAACAAGGCCTGGACCAGATGGGTCGCAGCTTCACTGCCCTGACCGCCATTGTAGGATAAGAAAATCCCCAGCTGCTTGGCAGGCGCGAGATACAATTCCGTATTGAACATGGGATCGGAGCCGCCATGAGAGATTATTCTCACCCCGTTCACCCGCTTCTCTGCGAATCCGAGAGCGACTCCCGGCAGGCGCTTATCGAGCTGGAATGCCGTTGAATGCATGAATGCAGCAGTCTCAGGCTTCAGAATCTGCCCGCCGCCATATTTACCGTTCTGCAGATGCGCGATCATGAAATGGGCCATGTCTAATGCAGATACGGTACCCGAGCCGGCAGGACGAAATCCGCCCTCGAAGGTAGGTGTGCCTGGAATAAAGCTGCCGTTCTCGCTGTTATACCCTACCACCTGGTTAGGGATGAATGACTCCGGCAATGGCTCCACGACCGTCGAATGCTTCATGTCCAGCGGATCGAAGATATTCTTCTGAATATAATCATTATAAGGAATACCGCTGACGTCCTCTACGATCATCCCGGCAAGCGTGGCTCCATAGTTAGAATAGGCACTCATCTCACCGGGCGGTCTGATCCGGGCGAGCATATGTTTATTGAGTGTCTCCGAGATGGAACCGGGCAATCCGGCAGGATTAGTGACGATCTGATAACCGACTCCGCCCTCTTCAAAGCCTGCTGTATGGGTCATCAAATGACGCATGGTGATCGGTTCAGGATAAGTGGCAGGAATCTTCACGGATTTCAGGTAGGTGTTAATGTCCGTATCCAGATCAATCTTCCCCTGTTCCACCAGCTGCATCACAGCTGTCCAGGTGAACAGCTTGGTCGTTGAAGCGATTCGGAACATGCTGGTGGCAGGGTCAACCGGAGCCGCTTGCTCCAGATTGGAACTGCCATACCCTTTACCCAAAATGATCTTGCCGTCCTTGACGATGGAGATCACCGCTCCCGGAATTTGCAGCCGGTTCATATACTCTTCCATCATACCATCCACAAAGGCAGTCAGGCCTGCCGCATCCTCAAGATTGGCAGGTGCTTCAATCCGGGAACCCGGTGAAGCGGCTTGCCCCGTCTCCGCCTTGGCATGTTTCCCGGGAAATATAAGGCCTGCGCCTAACCCAAGCACAACCAGCATTGCCATACCAGCGATCAGCTTTTTTTTCATGAATATTAACATTATTACCCTCCGCATCATCTGTCTATTTTAAGCTTCATCCGCCTGACACTTATAGAGATTATCAGAGTAGTGTGAATGGAACGTTAACAAGACTATAAATGCTTCAAGAGCAGGTTCATTAGCCAAGAATTTTCATTGATCGAAGGATAAAGTTTCTTACAACAATTATGCCTATAAAACTGAGAACTTAACATACTTACTTCGTTGCTGCCAGGATTCAGTGGAAAAAGGAGTGCGCAAAAAAGAACGCCCGCTCTGCCGGGCGGCAGCTTGGGACGTTCTTCGTCTTATGTACAGGGCATTGAATATCTTCTTGATCCCCAGATCATCATTCAGCTTCAGTATAATTTTAAACGATTAATTTCTTTTCCATACTCTCACATTGATTAGGTAATATAAAGTTATAAGAGATTGGATTACTAAAATACCCAGCGGAAGTAAATAGAGCATTTCAGCCTGATATTTTCGGAAAAGCTCAAAAGAGACTACAGCATAGCCTCTAGGTTCAACACCTTGTAGTTCCACAAAAAGAAATAGGAGTAAACTGCTTGGAATGACAGTGAATAAAAACCAGGTCATTTGTTTTCCCCTATCAGCCCTTATAAACAATAAAGAGTTAACGAAGCACAAGCAGACAGGGAGAAGGTATGTTTTACATAGAAATATCATCATTTCTGTTCCCCATCCCTCAATTCTTATCTCAAGAAAATAGATTAATATCAGGTGTATTGCAATTGCTGCCAAATTATAAAGAACGGCTTGATATATTGTCTTGATAGGGATCCCCCCTGCGATTATAAAAATTCCCCTTATACACCGAATATCGGATTCTCCTCTTGATTTATGTATATCAAAGAACCGCAAAAAAGGAGCCGTATACAGATACGGCCCCAACTTATTCAATATTTTTATTATTCTTCTTACAAACGAGATGGTACAGACAGAATCAGGATTGCTATACTTTTAGCTCAATTGCATACTCGTAAGACAGGTATCATCACTCTCAAAGGTGGAAATCTCAGACTGGGCCTTCTTGCCCTCATGCGTAATGGTCATCTTATAGTTCTGATCACGCGGCAGCCATAGGTCGATGAAGCCGTTCGGCTGTGACTTGACGGTCTGGTTCATGATCTCCTTACCATCCGCGTCTTCGATCGTTACCCCGAAGGATTGGCCGACCATCTCTCCCTGGCAGCCGGTCAGGCTGTGCGTGGCACAGGGATGTGTATTCTGCACATAGGGGGCAACCGACAGGAAGAACTCATCCTCCGGCAGCCCGTAGACTGCTTCGTTAGAACCGCCGCTATCCACAATAAGCTGGGTAGAGGTAATCGAAGCGGACTCTGCCGTCAAGGTGCGTGAGCTGAAGTCAGTCACCATTTGCTTGATGTTTTGACTGCTGCCCGGAGTTGTGGCAACTTCCGTTGTCTTCGCTCCCCCGCTTCCCGCGTACAGATAGATTCCTAGCGCAGCAATCACCGCACAGGTACCTGCGACCAATTTATTATTCATGATATAGATTCATCTCCTTGTAATGGAATTCAGCCCATTTCTTCCCGCAGATCATGCTCCATGAACAGAATATCACGTTTCATTTCCTTCATGCTAGCTCTGGAGATCCGTCCGGACTCGAACATAAGTTGAATATGATCACGTTCTAGTTGAATCCCCGCGCGGGACAGCTCATGCAGCGACTCTTCGAACTCCCGCTTCGTAGCAGAGATAGACTCCTGACGGGTCAGTCTCAAGCGCCCCCGCTCATAACGAAGAATCAGGGAGCTAATTACTTCAGGCTCCATCTCCCCCGTATTCTGCAGCACTCTCAGCTGTTCAAGAACGTAAGCGAAAATCCCGGACTGTAGCCGGTTCGATTCCTCTCGCCGCTCCTGCGCGTTTAAGCGGACCTGCTGAATGACACCTGTGATTTCTTCCCAGCTTTTGAACGGAATCAGGTCATTCTTGTACTGCGAATCACGGGTGTATATGAACAGCTGCCGGTTCAGGCGGTTTAGATAGCGGTATGCCGTGTACGGATTCACCTCGTGCTGCTTGAGCGCATGCATGGTGTATTCCCGCTGCCACTTGAGTGCTGTCACCCCAAGCTTCCGTTCCATTTCCTCAGCGTCTTCATTCTTCTTAAGCAGGCGGATTCGGGCATTATAAGTGCCGGTCAGATGATTCAAAGCCATGCGGGACTGATCCGTAGCCTGCTCATTTAGTCCGGCAACTACGCTGCGCAGGATTTCAATTTTGGCCTCCACCTCTTCGGCATTATGCTCCGCTTCATGATCGGAGCCAAGCAGCAGCGGCAGCAGAAAGTTAGACGCCAGCAGGGTCCACAGAATAACACCCGCTGCCAGGAAAATAATCAGGTCCCTGGCCGGAAAGTAGGAGCCGTCATCCAGGAAAAACGGCAGTGACATCGTACTCGCCAGAGTAATCGTACCTCGGACCCCGGACAGCGTGAGAATGAGCGCCTTCCTGAACTCCAGCTTCCAGGGCCCCCGCGGCTCCTCCCCTTCGGGAATATCCATGACCAGCATCCAGACCAGCCTTAGACCGAGGACAGCAGCGGTTAATAGCAGGGTATACAGGATAACCTGGATATTCCCTATATCCGGGTTGTTCCAGACGGTCTGAATAATCTCCGGCAGCTGGGTACCCAGCAGCAGGAAGACCAGGCCGTTCAGGACAAAAATAATGACGGACCAGGTGCTTTTGGACACGACGCTTAGCTTGGCTACCTCAGGATTCATCTGCTTGTATCCGAAGGAATGGGCGATCCCTGCACTTACCACCGCTAGAATTCCATTGACCCCAAGCTCCTCAGCGGCCATAAAAATAGCAAACGGCGTCAGGATCTCAATCAGCATATGTAGCGTGACATTCTCCATCCCGAGCCTGCGCAGCCACCGCACGATCCCGTATTTAATGAGCGTGAGCACAAGGCCCAGCACCACACCGCCTAGCGAGATGCCAATAAAGCTCAGACTGGCCGTCTTAAAAGAGAAGGCGCCTGTAACCATAGCTGCGACTGCAAATTGAAAGGACACCAGACCCGACGCGTCGTTAATCAACGATTCTCCTTCGAGAATCTGCATCGTCTGATGGGGGATTTTCACTTTTTGCTCCAATGCGCCTACAGCGATCGCATCCGTAGGGGCCAGTGCCGCAGCCAGCGCAAACGCAGCAGCCAGGGGCAATACCGGCAGCAGCCAGTGCAGGAAATAGCCCAGCACCCCTACCGTTAGAAAAACCAGTCCCAGCGCCAGCAGCAATATCGGCTTTTTCAGCTTCCATAAGGCCACTTTATCGGCAAGCCTGCCATCATTGAACAGTAAGGGGGCAATGAATAATAAGAGGAACAGCTCCGGGTTCAGCTCCAGCTCGAAATGTAGAGGCAACCAAGTCAAGGCCATACCCAGCACAATCTGAATGATCGGCACGGAGAGCGAGGGGATAAACCGGTTCACCAGATTAGACAGCGATACGGCTGCCAGCATCAACAAAATATACTCAAATAACTCCAAACGAACAAACCTCCATCTCTGCATTTGCGTGTGCAGGTACTAAATTACGTTATGTATGTAAACTCAGTATAAACGATCTGGGAGGAAATATCCTCTTGGTGGTTGACTATAAAGCATCTATTGCTGCTCGCCCATGTGCCGGCGTATAATTAGCTCAGACGAAGAACGTCCCAAGCCATCGCTGGCAGAGGGGCGTTCTTTTTTTGTTAACACGAGGGAGGAAATACATATGGAGTTTGAAAAAGCACATCAGCTGCTAATGGACCGGCATTTGTCGGTCAGAACCGGAGAGCGCAGAGGCCGGCTGTCACGGGGGCATCAGTATGCGGAGAAGCTAATGCTGCGCAATGTCTGGTGGCCGCTATTTGGCAACCTGGATGACCTGCATCCGGAGTATGAGGTCTACGACTGGAACCGTAAATCGCAGTTTCTGGATTGTGCATTTCTCCCGGCCTACGGGAGATTCGGACTGGAATGTGACGGATATCAGAGCCATGTGAAGGATATGGACCGGGAGAGATTCAATTACTCGCTTAACCGGGATACCTTCTTGAGCGGAATGGGTTGGAGAATCATCCATTTCTCCTTCGATGATGTGCAGAACCGCCCGGAAATCTGCCGCATGCTGCTGCAAATGGTCATTGCCCCTGCATTGCTGCGCATTCCGTCCGGCCCGTCTCTTACACCGCTGGAACGGGAGATCGTTAGACTATCCTGGAGTCAAAAGAAGGGAATACGCCCCAGAGATGTGATGCTGCAATACAATGTGAGCTTCCGTACGGCGCGTAAACAACTGCAGGAGCTGGTCCACAAAGGGCTGCTGCGCCCGGTCATGCAAAATACGTATATTTGTTATTATGAGCCTGTGCAGGGGGTGCCTGATTTGTTTCGATAGCTAACTGGCCAGGGTCCCGGCGACTAAGTAGGCAGGGGCTACGCCCGGTAGCAAAGTTGGTTGGGTTGGGTTGGGTTGGGTTGGGTTGGGTTGGGTACCAGTATTGTTGCAAATTTTGCAACTTGGATTCATAGAGGCTTGGTGCATGGAAGAAATCTTGCAGGAAATGCAAGATTCTTCTCACATGGCCGCTCGTATGGGGATAGAATCCTGCCTTTTGTGCAACATTTCCCGTTTATGGCGCATTTATTCAGGTGAATGTTGCATTTTGTGCAGGATCTCTAAGCCTCATCTCGCGCGGCCCCCTTCGTTCTCCCTTAGGTTGGCACGCACAGAAGAACAACCCGCCTATTTCATAAGCGGGTTAACTTCCTGCTCCATTTGTGCGAGCAGCTTCTCTACAGTAGAAGTTTGTGTGTAGAGCCCGTCCATCAGCAGCTGGATCTTGGTATCAATCTGCTGCCAGTTCTTATGCCCCGGTGCGATGCGGGCAGTGGAGATCTGGTCGAGAACCGCCCGCTGAATGCTCTCCGGTGAAGGCTCGGCGGCTGCCCGCAGGAAGACGTCGGATTCCAGCACAGACTTGCGTGACGGGACAAAATACTGCGCGGAGATACTCATGGACCCGGCGCTGGTGATGAACTTGAGGAATTCCGCCGCTTCCGCCGGATGCGCCGTCTCGAATACGGACACTCCCGCATAACCGAGGGAGGTCCCTGTCCCCTTAATGCCCGCCGGCATCGGGGCGATATCCCAGGCAAAATCGGTGACCGCCCGGGCTTTGGAGGTATAGCTGTAACGGTCTGTATACATACCGATCCGGCCGCTGTCGAACGTCAGCTCATCCCCGGGCAGCGGATGCACCTTGTTCTTGAACATCATATCGCTGTAGAGCTGCAGAGCTTCCTTCCCTGCGGGGGAATTCAGCGCAAACGATGCTCCGCCGCTGTCGAACAATTCTGCCCCGTGCGACCAGAACAGCGGCAGCAGTGCGTCCGACCAGTTGTTCCAGTCGCGGACCAGCTTCACACCGTAGATGCCGCGCTGCGGGTCGGTGATGCTTCGCGCCGCCTTAAGGAACTCCTCATAGTTCCATTTCCCTTCCTCGTACAGCTCCGTTGGCGTCTTCAGGCCTTTGGCAAGGAACAGGTCCTTATTGTAATAGATCAGTACCGGGGGCGTGGAGAAGGGTATTCCGTACAGCCGGTCCTCACGCCTGAAGATATCGAGGGTAGACGGATAAATATCAGCGTAATTGTACCCGGCGTCTTCCTCCACCTCTGCTGCAATATCCACCAGCTGGCCTGATTCCAGGAGCTGCGGAATCATCCGTTCCGCCAGCCAGCCGGCATCCGGGGCTGTACGGGAGGCCAGCATAATCGACAGCTTTTGCTGGTAGTCGGCAAAAGGAATCGTCATGACCTCTACCTCTATCCCGGAATGAAGCTGCTCGAATTCATCCACCAGCCCCTCAACCATTGCTTTCTGCGCATCATTGCCCCAGATGCTGAACTTCAGCTTCACAGGCTCCTGCTCCGCAGCCGTCTTAGTTCCTGCTTCTTCGTCCCCTGCTGTCCCCTCAGGCGCTCCGTTTCCTGCACCTGAGGAGCAGCCTGCAGCCAACAGCACCGCAGCCATCAGACCTAGCAGCCTTGTCCGCATCCTTATGCCTCCTCCTGTCTGTCCCCGGCGGGGCCGGTGTTGTTCATTGCTTCCCAGTTCATCGGCAGCCGCAGCGAGACCGTTACGCCGCGCCCTGCCGTGTTATCCAGTGTCAGACCGTAAGGCTCCCCATAGAGCAGCCGCAGCCGCTGATGGACATTACGCAGCGCGAACCCCTTGAGTATCCGGCCGAAGCCCCCCTGCTCCGCATCGGCTGCGGCCCGGGGCTGACGGCCATATAGCTGCTCTTCAAGCTCCAGCATCCGTCCGGCGGTGATGCCCAGGCCATCATCCTTCACCGACAGAATCAGGTCCTCTTCCCTGGCAGAAGCCGTCAAGGTAAGGTGCAGCCTGTCTTGTCCCATCGCATGTTCAATGACATTCTCGATCAGCGGCTGGAGAATCAGCTTCGGCACCACACAGTAGTCGAAGGAAGAATCAATGTGAATGACGGCTTGCAGCTTGTCACCGAGGCGCATGCCCTGAATACGCAGATAGGCTTCCACAAATCTTACCTCATCCAGCACATACACCATCTGTTCCCGGTGGCCTACTGTGTAGCGCAGCAGCTTCCCCAGACTGGTCACTACACCGGAGAGCTCGCGGGTATTGCCCTGCAAGGCCAGCATGTTCACCATCTCCAGCGTGTTGTACAGAAAATGCGGATGAATCTGGCTCTGCAATGCCAGCAGCTCTGCCTCCCGCTCCTTCAGCCGGGTCTCATAGACCTCTTTGACCAGACGGTCGATCTCGCCGATCATCGTATTGAACCCCTCGGTCAGCTGCCCGATCTCATCGCTGGTAGTGACCGTCGCGCGTTCCAGGAACAGCCCCCGCTTCACCTGTCTCATCTTCGACTGCAGGTGGGCAATCGGCTTAATCAGGCGGCTGGACAGCAGAATGGCTGCCGCATAAGCCGCCATCAAGGCAACGATGGACACCACCAGTGTAGAGTTGGTTAACTCACGGGCGTCCTCCCGGAGCTGCGCACGCGGAATCAGGGAGGTGACCTTCAGTCCCGTGTAGGAAGACTCCGCAGAGGCCGTAATATACGATTCGCGTGAGTCGGGAAGCCTTCCGGCCCCGGAGTACAGGACCACCTGATCCTTGCCTGTAATCTGTAGCAGACCACTCCCGCTGGAGCGGACCGTCGAGACAATAGACCCGAAGCCACGGGGCATCAGATCCACCTTGACGATCCCCAGCATAGCATGAGTGTATGGCTCACGGATGACTCTGGCTACAGAGATCACCCCCTGCTTCGGCTCTGTATAATAAGCGGCAGTATGCGGAGGAAGGATGGCCAGGCCGCCGTCCTCCTGCTCAATGGTCTCCATCCATTCTGCCATGCTGCGGTCCCACCGCTTCCTTACGCTCTGATCCAGGTTGCTGAAGATTCCTCCGTCATTGGTGAACACCAGAATGCTCTCGATCTCCCCCCTGTCAAAAGCCAGAGAAGAAATAAACAGATTCATCTTCAGCGTCTCATCCATGGTCAGATAGGTGCTGGCGGGTCCCGCGCCCCTGTGCTTTCTTAGAATCTGCATCATATCCTCATCGTAGAGCGGCGCAAGGGTAAGCCGGTCCAGCTCCTTAATATAATGCTCCAGATTAATACTGATCTGGCTTACGACCTGATCGGACAGCTCCACCGTGCTGCGTTCAACTCCGGCGGTATATTTCTTATAGCTGATGGTGCCGATGACCACAAACGGAATGGTGATCAGCAGGCAGAATAATATGATAAATTTGGTACGCAACGGCACATAGAGTGTTTTTTTATTGGTTCCTTTTCTGAACGGCATGTCAGGCAGCCTCCCGGACTCTGATTCCTTACACCAAGATAGCATAATTCGAGGATGAAGTCAGAGCCGTTCGCCAGGTGTATTTACCAGCGGGGGCAGCCGCTCAGAGCATCCGGCTCAGCCGTTCTCAAGCTCCTCCGCCCAAACGTCTGTCTGCCTCCAGAATTCGGCGGCTGTCAGGGTGCCGCTGTGAATCATATAAGCGTAATCCAGCAGATTCGGCAGGCAGGGCAGGTCCAGGAGATAACGGCTGAACGCATGGGCGGCAATCTCCGAGGTCCGGGTCACGCTGGCCCGGATACGCAGCGGCCCCAGAGAGAGGCTGCTGATATCATCCAGCCGCTTGTTGGTATATCCCAGCTCCGTGAATTCCAGATCGTGGAACAGCTCATGAGCGAGATGTATGTCGGTGACTTCCTTCAGGCTGAAGGAACGGCCGGGAAGCAGCACCCCGGCACATTGCCGCAGCTCCTCCATGGAGGACCGGTACAGCGTAATGACCCGTTCTTTGTCCGACAGCTCAATCTGGGCGCGGAAGCGGATCTGCCCGATGGTGCCCTTCCGTTCATTGAGATTCACCCGGATGCCCCTGTCCCTGCAGATGGCTCCGACATCCGTGCCATAGCGGGCTTTGAACGCCAGAGCCTGCTCCTTCCCGATGGCCAGCGGACGCTCCACATAATAACGCCGTTTGCCCTGCGGTATCCGGTGGAACAGCAGATCATTCTTCAGCTCGGCATAACCCAGCACGCGGTCGTCCGGCACGGTGTTCGCTGCGGTCTTCATCCTTAGGTGCACCTCCTACTGATAGACGACAGCGAGCATCTCGCTGTTGTCCTCAAGCAATTGTGTTTCCACTTCGAGAATGGAGAACAACTGCTCCTTGGTCTGCATCCCGGTTAGATCGAGCATTTTTTCCTTATAGAAGATGAAGGTCTTCGGGATCGTGGCATTGGCGTCCGAATAGATCGTATTCTCTTCCAGGAACGAGGCGAACCGGTCGGCCATATTTTTCTTCAAAAAAGCCAGATGATACGCATTCGTCTTCTTGAAGCGCACCACCCCCTCACGGTCCAGCACGCCGACATGGCTGAGCTTCTTCTTGACCAGCCCGAACATGGACTTCTTAATCTCGCTGGACTCGAACAGATACCATCTGCCGGAGGCTGCCTTCAGCTCCGTCTGCTCCGCCGGCTGGCCCAGCGCATCCGCCGCCGTCCGCATCAGCTCGTTCACCGGCACCTCGCGGCTGGCCAGATCCTTCGAGCGCAGCTCGGTGGAGCCGGTGGCAATCGCCCGCAGAATATTGCGCTGGGAGTCAATCTCGATCGTGACATCGACCGTGGATTCGTTCGCCCCGGACTGGACGATTTTGTCCATAATCTCTGCCCGGATCAGCTTGATATCCCGCTCCGTCGCGCCAACGACAGTCTTCTCAATCTGCTCGCGGACCATCGCCATCCCGACGCCAATCGTGGAGATATACGGCGCATTGTTCGCAATCTGGTGCTTGAAGCCTTCCTTGGCAGCCATGGCCGGAACCAGAACCGCTCCGCTGCCTCCGCCGCCGACCAGCGTAATGAATCCGGTGTCCAGCTCATAATCGCTGATCATCTGATTCACCACCGTCATCACCTTGCGGATAGCAATATCCATCGCGGCCCTTGCCGCCTCCTCGGCAGACATCCCCAGATGGGCACCCAGCGTCTGCCAGGCGATCCGCGTGCTCTCCATATTCCCGCGGGCATAATCCGTCTCCGGCACATGGTTCAGCAGATTCGCCGCTCCTGCCAGGGTCAGCGCATATTCATGTCCTCCCCTGCTACGAACCGTGACATAATCCGGGTCTCCTTCACGCGGGCTGACAAGACCGATCACGGGCTGCTCCAGGTTCTCCTTGCCGGTGAAGCATTCGTATTCCAGACCTGCGATATGGGCGCTCCGCGGTCCGACATCCGTGATCTTCCCCCCGCCGATCTGGATCATGCTCCCCCCGGCCACGGCCAGCGTCCGCACATCCAGCGAGCGCAGATAGGTTTTATGCCCGCCGACCTGAGCATTCTCAATCATCACCTTTCCGTTCTTGATCACGGAAATATCTACACTCGTACCTCCGACCTCGAAGAAAATACCGTCCGAGATCTTCTCATACATCAGGGCGCCGGCCACTCCGGCCGCCAGCCCCGACAGCATGGTCAGGATCGGACGCTTGCGCACCTCGTCGATGCTCATGACCCCGCCGTCACAGCGCATGATCATGAGCTGTGAGGTAATTCCCGCTTCTTTGACAGCCTGCTCGGTCATATTGGCCGTCTCCATCATCTTGGGGATCAGGCTCGCGTTGACTACCGCTGTTCGGGTCCGGGTCTTCAGCCCGTAGAGCTGGGAGATCTCATGTCCGCCAGTGGCGTACACCCCACGGCTGCGCGCCGCTTCCATCACCCTCAGCTCATTGGCCGGATCATCGACACTGTAGGCTTCTGAAGCTACAATGACCTCCGCACCCCGGGCCAGCAGCTGATCAATCGCATCATCAATGGCTTCTGCCGTAAGCTCCCTGGAGTCAATGAATTTGTGATAAGTGGTCAGGAATTTCCCCGCAGCTAGCTCGATATCCGCCACATTGGTCTCGGAGCGGGCACTGCGGGCATCCAGCCCCGTGCCCATCCCCACGATGCCTACACGGGCAACATCCCCTTCCAGCAGCGCGTTAGTCGCCTGCGTAGTCCCGTGGGCGATGAACTTGATATCGCCGGGAAGAATCCCGTTCTCGCTCATAATCCGCTGAATGATCTGGACAATCCCGCTGGCGACCCCGCGTTTGTCGTGGTGCGTGGTGGGCATTTTGACTTTGGACAGCACCTCAAAGGTCTCATTGTCTATGGCAACGGCATCTGTGAAGGTTCCACCGACATCAATGCCGATTCTGATCTGTTTATGGTTCATAGCAGGTTCTCCTCTCCATGAAGCTTAGGTCTCTACAGTCTGTGGTTCACTTGCCGCAGGCTAAAAGGCAATCATTCCCGCGATAATCATCGAGATCATCACAGCAACGAACATCCACGGCAGCGTCTTGCGCAGCGTTTCAATAATATCGGTCTTCGTGTAATCGGCGATCCAGACATTGTGCGAGTTGGTCGGATCACTGACAGCCTGCAGATTGCTCACAATACGCAGGGCGAGCATCGCTGCCACAGGGGCCATACCACCAGCCACGATCAGTGCCGCGATTCCGCTGCCGAGCCCCCATACATTGAGCGGTCCACGGTAGATTGCGAGCGGAGACAGCAGGGTGAAGACGAGGATATACATCAGCGGACTGGTCGGAATAATGACCTCGATCAGCGGCTGGATTAATGAGGCCACCTGGGGCGCAGTTACCGCACTGAGCAGCATCCCGATTCCGATCATCAGACCGAGCGCACCGGCTACATCCTGAATGCCTTCCACCAGCGCACTCGACAACACATGGAATGGACGCTTAGGGGTGGCGAGCAGCAGGGTGACCAGCGCCCCCATGAAGACCGCAGAGACAATATCGACCTTCAGGAAAAATACGAGCAGCACCGGAACAAGCGGACTGATGAGCGCAATCGCTCTTACATTCTTGCTGTCCTGAGCCTGGAATTCCGGCTTAAGCGGCATCGCCCAGGCGCGGCGGACCTTGCCGTCTTTGCGGGTATAATAGACGATCATAATCAGGGCAATCACGATCAGCGGAACAGCGCAGACCAGCGAATAAGAAGCAATCGTGTTCGTCGGCACCTTAAGCACATCGGTATAAATCGCCCAGGTGGAGACGTTGAACACCACGCCGACCGCATTGGCCAGTAGTACTACCAGACCGCTTACAAAGGGCTTAAGCCCGGCTGTCAGCATAATAGGGATAGCGATTGTGCCCACCAGAATAACCATACCCAGGCCGTTCGCGGCTGAGAAGATTACAGAGGCGGCGAGGAAAAAGATAATGGCAATCGCCAGCGGCTTATCACCCGCCAGCTCCGCTGCCTTGCGGATAATGGTCTTGGTGATGCCGACCTTGCTGAGGATCTGGCCGAACCAGGCGCCGAAGATCAGTCCGGCGATGGCGGTAGACAGCTTCATGGCTCCGCCTGCAAGCACACCCTTCGTGATGGTGAAGGTGTCCGGGTTATCCGACAAGAGCGGGATGCCCGCAATGGCGGCCAGCAGAATCGCCATCATCGGCAATGCCAGCAGCGTGGTCAGCTTGCGGGTCATCATCAGGCCCACAAACACAATGAATACAAGTAGAATTCCGATAATTTGCACGGTTTCCAAACCTATTCCTCCTAAAGTTTCATGAGTAATATACGTTGTTATAAGAATTAAATTACACTTCCAGATAAGCGCCGTGGGCCACAAGCGTCTCTTGCAGTCTCTTATAGTCCACCTGCTGCACTGGAATTCCTGCTTGCACCGCCAATGCCGCCGCCGTACCGCCCGCTTGCCCGATAGCCCCTACCGTTGGCGTTGTCCGCACAGCCGCCTGGGCTTCAAAGGTGGCCGAGAGGCATCTTCCGACGACAATCAGGTTGTCAATCTCGCTGGTGATCAGGCAGCGGTAAGGGATGCTGTACATCGCTCCCCATTCCAGATGATCCGTTGCGGTTCCCTCGCCGTCCGGGCTGTGGATATCAATCGGGTAGCCGGAATGGGCGATCACATCCTCGAACGGCCTCACCGACAGAATATCCTGCGCGGTCAAAGTATACACACCCTTGATCTGGCGGGAGCCGCGGACGCCGATGGACGGACCGGTGGAGATGACTACAGAATCTTCAAAGCCGGGAATAACCTTTTTCAGAAAAATCTCCAGCTCCCGGCACTGCTTGCGTCCTTCAACCTCGGCCTCGCTGAGACTCCACGGGTCCGTGCTGTCCTTGCCCAGAATCCGCGTCGTGTTCATAATAACCTCACCGGGATTACTGGTCTCGAAGAACAGCACATCCTCTCTCGGGATACTGATCTCGCCGCGCGCCTTCGCTTCACGGAACTGCCGGTCGAAGCCTGCGACCGATAATCTTGCCGCCGAGTCCATCACGCTGATATCCTGGTTCATTCGCGGAAAGTCCTCACGATGCTCCCGGATATACGTCTTTATCTTCTCCGTGTCCACTCCCCTCATCTTCATCTTCAGGGTCATCGGCTGCGACTGTTCATCGGATTCACGCCCTTTGGTGAAGGGAACCCCGGACCATGCGGAGAGATCACCGTCTCCGGTAGCATCAATGAACACATCCGCCGAGATTTCGCTAAGCCCCGCTTTATTGCATAAGGTCAGCGAGTCAATCCGTCTGCCCGATACCTTCGCCCCGGCAAGCATCGTATGGTACAGCACCTCGCCTCCGCTCTCCTGCAGCATCAGATCCAGCTCGTATTTCATCGCTTCGGCATCGAACGGTGTCACCGAATAGGTGTAGTTCGTCGCATCCGGGATATGTCCCGGCGATTTGCCCAGCGCCTGTAACCGCTGAATCAGCTCATCGGTAATCCCTTGAATCGCCTGCTTGTTCCCGGCATGAAAAGTCATCATCGGCCCGACCCCCGCAGCCGTCAGGGTTCCGCCGAGGAAGCCTCCTGCCTCGATGATCAATGTTCTGGCACCTGCTCTTGCTGCCGCGATAGCAGCGATGGAGCCGGATACTCCGCCTCCCGCTACAATAACCTCATATTTCCTCATCCTGGTTCCCCTCCTGCTTAATGTTAGCGATTACAATCCGGCTGTTCCCTGAACTGGGAAGGAGTCTTGCCGGTATAGTCCTTGAATACCGCCATGAAATGCTTGGAGCTTAAATAGCCTGACAATTTAGCCACCTCATAGATTTTGAGATTACTCTCCTTCAGCAGCTGCTTGGCCCGGTTCATCCGGCACTGCGAGACATAATCCGTGAAGTTCTGTCCAGTCTCCGACTTGAACAGCACCGACAGGTACTGGTGATTCAGATGCACCTGTTCTGCCATATATTGCAGTGAAATTTCCTGATCCAGCCGCAGTGCGACCAGCTCCTTCACCTTGCGGATCAGTTGCCTGCCCTTCTGGTCTGATTCGCCCTCACCCGGCTGTGCCTCCGGATCACTCTGCGTTCCGTGCCTGCGTTTGAAATCTCCCAGTGCCTGGGCCAGCTCTGTGCGGTCAACCGGCTTCAGCAGATAATCGCTGATGCCGTATTTGATCGCCTGCTTCGCATACTCGAAGTCGGCATACCCGCTCAAAATCAGGATGTACATGTCGGGATACTGGTCACGAATCCGCTTGATCAGCTCCAGACCGTTCATTTCATTCATCCGTATATCCGTGATCAGAACATCGGGCTTCACACTCTTGAGCGCCTCCAGTGCAAGCCGTCCATTCTCTGCTTCCCCCACCACCTGATAGCCGCCGATCACCTTCTCAATCAAATGCTTAAGGCCCGCACGGATCAGGGCTTCATCTTCCACCAGAAACAGCTTGTGCAACCCCATCCCCTCCAAATACAGCATCCGGCCACCGCAACCGCTCCGTCAAGCTCCCAAGGGCTTATCCTTTGTGAAACGCTTACAGTAACAGTATAAAATCTGGGCAGCCGCAAAGAAATGCTCCCCATTCGAGAAAAGGTATGAAATTTCGAGATGTATCCGTACCTTCTCCTTCAGACATCAAACCGGATGCCCTTAACGCCAAGATACGGCGGAAAGAACACCCGGTTTTTGCTTAAAATATAAGATTTTTTACAAATAGTGAATATTCACTTCGGTTCTGCCGGATTACAGGACAGGTGCTGCGCTGTTGTCGTATAGCCCAATCAGCTCATCGAAGGAAGAGATAATAACGTCAGAGCCCTTCAGCTCATCCTGCCGCCCGAATCCGGCATAGGCGCAGCCGATGACCGTCTGTCCGTTGCCCTTGCCTGCCTGCACATCCGAGGAACGGTCCCCTACCATCCAGGCGCTGCTGATCTTATGATTCTCCAGCAAAATACCGAGCAGCTCAGTCTTCGTTGCCGTCCCTTGTCCGCCTGCACTGTAGAGACCCTCGAACAGCTCCTTCAGCTCATGCACGACCACGATGCTGTGGATATAGTCCTCCAGCCCGTTGCTCGCTACGAACAGCTTCACTCCACGCGCGTGCAAGGCACGCAGTGTTTCGACTACCTTAGGGTAGAGCACCGTTCCCCCGGCTTCCAGTCCTTCGATCTCCAGCTGCAGCAGCAGCTCATCCGCCCGGCGGTGAACGGCTTCATCCGCTTCCGGCATTACGTTCTTCCAGATATCCGCCAGCAGCATGCCAAGGCTGCCTAGTATACGCTCCTCCGGCGGAGTCGGCCCGGTATGCAGCCCCTCCTCACGCAGGATATCAAACATTCTATGATAGGCTGGCAATAGCAGGCTCTCCGTCTGGAACAGCGTTCCATCCATATCAAATACGATAGCTTCCGGCCGGTTTAATTGCGGCAGCGGTTTGTTCCCTGCCTGTGTCTGTTCTTCGTTGCTCATGAGGTGACCCATCCCTTCCAAATTGTTCTGCATGTAACATGATAAAGGAAAGCAGTATGTATTGTCTAACTTCCGGATTTGTTGTGCAAGATATATATAGAAGGGACCGGAGTGCAGACACTGTTAAAGTGCCTGCGCTACGGTCCCTTCTATTCATACTGCATCCAGCTTCAGAACATTAACTTAGATGTTGTCGAAGCTTGAGATCAGTTCATCGAGAACATCTTTGCTGACCATTTTACCTTTGAAGTTGATCAGGTTCTCGGCACTTCCGGAGAAAATGCAGGTAGGTTCATATTTTCTGAGAATGATCTTTTCGCCGTCCACAAAAATTTCGAGCGGATCCTTTATGTCAATTCCCATTGTTCTACGCAGTTCAATCGGAATCACAATACGTCCCAGTTCATCTACTTTTCTCACAATACCTGTTGCTTTCATCATTATGCATCCTCCCTTGAAATAACACTTGGATCATCATTCGGTGTTAAAAGCTATCAAAGCTTCTAAATAGTAGAAATGATTACTCTATAATTGCATTGTAAAGTGCTATTTCTTTCCTGTCAATTTTATTTCTACATCTTTTGATATTTATCGACAAATAATTCGACAAAGTTTAGAGTTTTTTCGACAAAACTATAACTGAAACACTTTTATATCCATTTTATTCTTTTATAACTATTTTTCCAAACGGCTGATCCTTTAGAACTATATCCTGCCTTCACTTGACAAAAAAGTTATATCATCTATATATTTTACTTACCATACTATATTGGAGTGTTTCCATGAGCAGAGAAGCAGAGAAAGAACAAGCCATCTATAAGGTCATGGATCATATGGCCAGCGTGCAGCAGAAGTCACAGGCTTTCGTAGAACTGATCACGAAGAGAGGGGCGCTGTCCCAGAATCAGATTATGCTGATGTTTCAGCTGCAGCTCACCGGCTCCCTTAATATTACAGACATTGCAGAGAGACTCGTGATTACCCCAGGAGCCGCTTCCTTCATGTGCGATAAGCTGGAGGATCTGGAGTATATCGAGAGAATACGCACCAAGGAAGACCGCAGAGTCGTGAATATTGTTCTTACCGAACAAGGCAAACAGCATAATCTTTCGTTGTTCGAGACCTTTGAGGTGGCAGACCTGGGCAAAATATCAATGACCTTGCAAATGATTGATGATCTGATGGGCGGGATCGTCCAGTAATTCCGTGGGATTAACATTCTGCCAATATAAGACACCCTTAAGTTTTGAACTTGAAGCTTTATCGTCACTGCGGTGAACATTTGGACTTCCGGCCGCTGTTGTCACCAGATTTCTTGATTAGTACCGCTCTTCGCGGTGGAAATCCGGGGACTGCTGCTGCTTACGATGCGAGCTTTCCTACGGAAAGCTTTCAGGCGGTCGCTACCGCTCCTACAGTTCCAAATTTCCCCTCCGCTTCTTTTGCTTTTTGTTTTTTCTTTAGTGCTTCTTATATAGACTGCATTTCCTCAGGAAATGCAGTTTTTTGTTCAGATATTTGTGCAGATGTAGGTATTCACAGGCTTCGCGCGAACCCATCTTCTTCTTGAGCATAATACTATATTGATTATATATTACAGTTAATATATATTATAGTTACTTAACTATATATGAAACGGCGGTGTATTCAACTATGCCTGTACTGAATCCTCCTGCGGGAAACACGGAACCGCTCAAAATCTACGGTTCCCGGATCTGCCGGGGAAATCTGGACGCCTCCATGGTGGAGGTGCTGGGCCATCTGCATGTCAGCGGGAAGCTGACAACCGCACAGCTGAAGCTTAAGGGGGAATGCTCCATTGGCTTGACTTGCAACGCGCAAGAGATCACCAGCCTTGGAAGTCTGCGCGTTCACGACCTTCAGGCAGTGAAGGTAGTCTCTGACGGATATTTGTCTGTGACCCAGGTCGCTGCCGCAGAGGAGTTCCTGGCAGATGGCTGTGTGCGGATAGACCGCTTATCCTGCAAGACACGCATCAGCATCAAGCTGGGCACCTTATGCAAGGTCAGACACCTGATGTCTGAGGGCGCAATTATTGTCTCTCCTTCTTCCCGGCTGATCCAAATTCCGCTTAACCCTCTTCGGAGGTTACAATGCGAAACCATTGAAGGCGCTGATCTAAGTCTGTACAGAACCTCAGCGGATAACGTAAGCGGAGTGAACGTTACCATAGGCTCCGGATGCGTCATTCAGGAAATCCGTTATAGCGGAACACTGACCCTTCACCCCAAATCACAGGTAGGCAAAATTACTCGGATCAACGACCCGGAAGGGAGGGATTAGATATGAAGCCATTCTCTAAGGTGATGTCTTCTCTGCTGAATGTTCTGGCAAAAGGGGCGATCCTCCTGTTTGTGCTGCCCATCCTGAGCGCCTGGCTCGCTGGCAGCGCCGTATGTGCGGCGATTGCTCCAATAGGAGGGTTGCTGCGGACTTTCGGCGTTACGGCTATAGGAATGCAGCTGACCCCTTATTATTCCGTACCGACCTATCTTAGTCTGCCCTTCAGCTTATGCCTGGCGCTTCTCCTGGCCTTGTCCTTCTATTACACCCGGCGTTTGCTGTGGAAATGTATAAGCTTTCTTAAGGCTTGAACTGCCTCCGCCACTTTTCCCTGGCTGTATATTTTCAAGCTCAATCTAATAGGGGTATTCCAGCAGCCTTGACCCGCTCTGGAATACCCCTGTAGTGATTCAGGACAATCTAAGTTTGCCTCGTGTTCTCATCTTGGTGTACCCGGATTATCGTTGTTGTTCTAAGAACGAAGCTCGAAGAGTCTCGCGGTCTTGCCCGGCGGCAGAGAGACGCTCAGGCTGCCCTCCGCAGCGTCCCAGCTCCACTCCGCCCCGTGTTCCTTAGGATAAGCACAACGGGCTTCCGCGTTGCGTCCCCGCAGCTCAGGAATAGGCAGCTTGATGCCAGCTGTCTCTCCGGCAATCCGCCATACCGCAATATAGCGGATATCGCCATGATGCAGACCCAAGCTGACCCACTCTGCCCCGCTGTCCGGCAGGCCCAGCGGCCAGAAGGCAAAGGCCTGCGGGATATGGGCGCGGATGGATTTGTAATAATCCAGCGCCTCCTTCACAAGCAGCCTGCGCCCCGGCGCAAGCTCGGCCAGATGGCCGCTCTGGTGGACGCGGAGCAGCAGCGCATTGACCATATTGAAGATGACCTCTTCATCATCCCCTTCGCGCAGCGGATACGACCAGACCGCCGATTGCTCCGGAGTCAGCGCCGCCGGTGAGCCTGCGGCAATGGCTGCATACTTCACATAATCCTCCTGATCACTGGTGGATTGGATACTGTAGCGGCTGAGCATGGCGTAGTCCATCCGCATTCCGCCGCTGGAGCAGTTCTCGATGACGAGCTGCGGATAACGGGCGAAGATGCTGTCCAGCCAGGCCAGATAGGCGCGGTTATGCTGCAAGAGGCCGTCCCCGAAGCTGTCAGCATCCGTCTCTGTGCCAATTCCCGCATTGATGTTATAGTCCATCTTGATATACCCGACCCCATATTCCTCTACCAGCCGGGCAATTACGCTGTCTGCATGTCTGATCACTGCCGGGCTGCGGTAATCGAGTTGATAGCGGCTGCGGTCCTTCACCCGCTTGCCGTGACGCATGAAGAACCAGCTGTCATCCGTTTCCGCAAGCTTCGGACTGTTGATCCCCATAACCTCCAGCTCCAGCCACAGACCCGGTATCATCCCTTTGCCGCGGATATAATTCAGCACGAACTTGATACCTTCCGGGAAGCGCTCGATGGACGGCTCCCACTCGCCGACACCATCCCACCACTCACCGGGAGCATACCAGCCGGCGTCGATGCAGAAGTATTCACAGCCGACATCGGCAGCGGCATCAATCAGCGGCAGCAGCTTCTCTGTCGTCGGGCTCCCCCACAGGCAGTTCATGTAGTCGTTAAAAATAATCCGCAGCAGCTCATTATCCTCATTCGGTCTGCGGATGATCCGCCGGTACGCTGTTAGCTGCTCTGCCGCTCCCTGGAGGCCGCCCTGCACAGCACCTGCGGCTACCGGCACAGAGGTGAATTCTTCGCCCGGGGCCAGCTTCAGCCACCAATGGTTGTCATGCTCTGTAGGTCCGCTGACCAGCAGCGTGAGCTGATCAACCTGATCCGTCAGCTCCCAGTGCCAGGAGCCGTTATGCTCAATCTGCCAGAACAGGCTCGTCCCGCTCTCCGTGTTCTCCAGCACTGCCATCGGCAGCAGCTCAGCCGCCGACCAGGAGCCGGTATTGCTTGCGGCAATGCGCTTAGAGCCGCGGTCAGCCAGATGAGACATGCCCAGCTCAGGCAGGCTGTAGCTCTTCCATTGCAGCTCACTCTGCCACCCGCTGTGAGCAATACTCACTTTGATTTTGTCATTTCGGTCTCTGCTGCCCTCTTTATCTACTCCGGTAAGGGCGAAGGAAGACAGGTACTCTACCGCAGCTTCGTTAGCCCCGTCATTGCGCAGTACGGTCCAGGAACGTACAATCTGCACACCTGTATAGAACTGATAGTGCTGGACCGCCTTCACGCCCGTGAGCGGATCAGTCAGCGTGACCTCAAGCTTCCGTCCCAGCGGATTAACGGTATCCCTATGTCCGTCATACACCATGCGCAATCCCGGATACGAGGCACGGTGCGTACGTCCGTGATATTCCGCCCGGTCTTCGCCCGATAATTGCAATTCCAGCAGCCGGAAGCCCGCCTTACGTTCCTCATCAATACTCCCCGGTTCCAGCGGTGCTGCGCCGAAATGCAGCAGCCGTACATCCTGCCCCTCTGTAATTTCTATGGTAAGATAAAGCCCGTTCTCGCTTATTTCTATAAGCTTGCTGTCCATGTCTAGTTTGCCTCCTTACAAAGGTAGTTATCTTTAATCTTTAATCTCTTATCTCTTATCTCTTATCTCTTATCTCTCTGATCTCTTTGGTTATCTTGTTTTCCTGCCCATCCTGAATATAAGGTCTTCTCTTATATTCGTAATCCCTGAATTTTTGTGCAGCCGCATAAGTGGCGAAGTAACGGAGGGAGGTTTGGAATTGGAGGAGCGATAGCGCCCGCCTTTGTCTCCGGATTTCAACCGCTGTAAGCGGTATAATTCAGGAAATCTGGAGACAACAGCGGCCGGAAATCCAAAGCTCCCGGAGTTACGTCCAGCCACTTGAACATCGCTCGCTCCAAAATTCGATGTTACATAAAAAGAAGGCCCCCTCAGTAATAAAGGAGGCCGTCCCGGGACTAATAACTCTTATTGTGCGGACCCGAATTGAATCCAGGCCTTCTGAATTTCGTCAATCGCTTGATCTTTGGTCTTGCTGCCGCCGATATAAGCCTGCATCAATTCACCGAATTTCTGGTGGAACGTATCCAGCGAGTAGTTCACCGACAGGTCGCCGGATTTCTCGGTTTTGAGGATTTCTTCCATTTCCTTAGGCATTTGCAGGTCAGGCATCGGTGCATCCTTGATTGGAGGAATAACCTTGGCTACTGTGGAGAACCAGCTCTTGCCATACTCGGACGTGTACAGCCAGTTGAAGAATTCAATCGTCTCAGCGGCTACAGCAGAATCCTTGTTAATGCGCAGCGCCTGGTCAGCACCGGTGATAATCTGGGACTGCTCTGCTTTGTCGCTGACCGGATAGCCGGCGATGCCGAGATCGAAGTCAGGGGTGATTTTCTTGATCGCTTCTTCATCCCATGCGCCCTTACCGGTCATGAAGGCTGTTTTGCCAAGGGCAAAGTCACTGACTTCAGCATTGCTGTCGCGTTCCAGCGGCTTGTCCGTACCGTGCTTAACCGTCGTATCAATGAAGTTGAAGAAGTTGTCGCTTAATACCGGATGATCCTTGAAGGTCGTCTTGCCGGCGATGAAGTCAGCTACAAGCGTCTTGGCATCGGTGCCTGCATCTGTTGCCGCAGCGTCAACGAAGTGCTGGAAGATATGCTTCCATACCCACCACTCTTTATAAGCGTTGGCGAAGGGCGTGATGCCTTTCGCTTCGAGCTTGGTGATGACGTCATCCATTTCAGCAGTAGTCTTGGGAACCTCAGTAATTCCGGCGTCTGCCAGCAGCTTCTTGTTGTACATCAGGACGAACAGATTGCCTTTGACCGGCAGTCCGAGTACCTTGCCATCCGTAGAGCTCATGTTGGAACGGACCGCATCTGTCATCGCTGCAGCCAGCGGTTCATTGGTCAAGTCTGCACTGTATTCGGCAAACGTGTCGATATCGCCGCCCGCAGTGGTCTGGAACACATCCGGTGTGCTGCCTGCAGCAATTTTGGATTTCAGCACCGTATTGTAGTCAGCCTGCATAATTTCCAGATTGATCGTTACATTAGGTTTTACTTTCTTGTATTCGGCAATATAAGCATTGAAGGCCTCAGTGTATTCAGGAGATGCGGTGAACATATTAATGGTGACCGGCTTGGAAGAATCAGTAGGCGTATTGCCTGCTCCATTTGTTCCACCCGTGTTGTTAGCGGCATTATTGGTGTTATTTCCGCCGCAACCGGCCAGCAATCCGCCTACGAGCAGCAGACTCGCAGATAGTGCCATGAATCGTTTTAACATGATGTTGCCCCCTTTTTCCTTATGCATCTTGTGGTCTTGCTCATCATTCTAAATAAAAAGAAAAAGGATAAGAATGTACATAAGTGAACTGATGAGGGTAAAAAAGTGTGTTCATGTAACCGTTTCACTTTTCTACCCCTGGCCGCTGCAGCCGGAATTCAGAAGGTGAGCAATCATAGTAATTGCGGAACGCCTTGCTGAAATAGTTCTTGTCCTTATACCCCAGCATTTCGGAGATATCCTGAATTTTGAGGGCCGGATCGGACAGCAGCGCTTTGGCTTTGTCCATTCTTACCTTCTGCACATACTCGTGAATGCCGTATCCATATTGTCCCTTGAACAGCTTCATCAAGTATTCTCTGCTCAGGAAATATTGTTCCGTGAACTTCGATATCTTAATATCCTCAAAATAATGGTTATCAATGTATGCTTTAATATTTTCCAGCACACTGCCGCGGTCTGCTGACATCGTCCGGCTGATCTGGCCTGAATAAAGGTCAAAGATTCCGTTAAGCACGCCCCCGAACTGCTCAAAGGAGGCAAAGTCACTGCTGATTCCAGAGGAATGTAGACCGCCATCCTTCCCGCTGCGGATCTGCGGCGGCACCGCATCCAGCGAGGTAGCAATCTCATTCAATACAAGCACGAACCCCTGCAGGGTTCTGTCCGCCTCCCCGAGCGTGAACACCTCTGTCTCCTGGCATTTCCGGATGAATTCGCTCAGAATACTCCGTGCATGGTTAACGTTCCCGCTCTCCAGTGCGCTGCGGATCTGCGGCATCCGTCCGGTCAGCGAGGGATTATCCCGGGATACCGGCTTAGCAGACCCGCCCTGCCGGATCAGACTGCCCTTTAAGCTGAGCAGATCCATACTGTCCAGGGCCTCCTTGGCCTGCTCATAAGACCCGGCAAGGCTAAGCGAATCGCTGCAAGGCTCCCCTATGCCGCCTGCACAGATGATGCCGAACAACTCCTTCAGGGTAGACGCCGCTCTCTTCATATGGTGCAGCGACAGGAAGGCTGCATCCTCTTCGTATCCGCCTTTCATCGTGAAGATCGCAATGAACTCCCGCTCTCCTTTGGGACTGGCGAAGCTGAACGACTCGAACTGCCCGTCGCTGTTCTCATTCATTACATTGGTCACGGCAAAATGCAGCAAATCCCGGTCTCCATGGAATCTTTCCTTACGTACCTTCTCCAGATTAAGCATTCGCAGAATGCCGCAAGCGAAGTGGCTGGCCGCTCCGTCAGCACCAATCAGCGGCAGAAAGGCCTCATTGGACTGGGTTTTGAAGCTCCGCTCAATAATCGACACATACATTTTCTCCTTCAGCTTGGGCACCGACATGTTAAGCGTTATATTACGGTTGATGAACTCACTCTCCCGCTTCCGCTTGGCATCCAGCACCCCGACGGCCTTACGCAAGGCCTGGTTGAGGTCTGTACGGTTCACCGGCTTGAGCAGGTAATCCACCACCTTGGAGCGGATCGCCTGGCGCGTATACTCGAAGTCATTGTAGCCGCTGATCACAATCAGCAGCAGATCCGGGAATTCCTGCTCGGCTATCTGCAGCAGCTCGGCCCCGCTTAGCTCGGGCATTTTCATATCCACCAGCACCAGATCGAATCTCTCCCGGCGCAGCATGGCAAGGCCCGCCTTCCCGTCTGTCGCCTCCAGAACCTCGCTGACACCTATTCCCTCCCAGTCCCCCAGGATATGGATCGCTTCGCGCAGCGGCTCCTCATCGTCAATAATCAGCACTCTATACATGTTGTCCCACTCCTCCCCGCGGCAGCCGCATATCCATTTGTGTTCCCTGTTCCGTGCTATGAATCACCAGGCCCGCCTCTTCTCCATATAAAAGCTTCAGCCGGGTATTCAGATTCTTCAGGCCGATACTCTCATGACCGCTCTCTTCCTCTGTATCCGAACCGCGGTCCTCCCACTGGATCTGAAGAGAGCTCATGACCTGCTCCAGCCGCTCTGCGCTGATGCCCGGCCCGTCATCCAGCACCGAAATAATGCTGTGTGTCTCGGTGACATGCGCCTCAATGCGGATCGTAACCGTGCTCGATACCTTCTCCAGCGCGTGCTTGATGCAGTTCTCGACCAGCGTCTGGATCGACAGCTTGGGTATCCTCAGCTCCATCAGACTGTCCTCCCAGGCATACACCACCTGCATCCGGCTACCGAACCGCGCCTTCTGCAGCGCCAGATACCGCTCGATATGCCGCAGCTCCTCCCTGGCCTGGACGACATCCCTGCCGCTAATACAATACCGTAAGGTTAGGGCCAGGTTGTCCACCATCTCGACAATATCATCATTGTTGTTCTTCAGCGCCTTGGTAGAGATCGCCTGCAGCGCATTGTACAGGAAATGGGGATTAATTTCAGCCTCCAGTGCTTTGAGGACGGCATTTTTTTCAGTGATTTTCATTTTGTAGCGTTCATTGATCAGTTCATTCGTATTCTCGACCATCTTGTTGAAATGGCGCGACAGGTAAGCGATCTCATCCTTGCCCTCAACGGTGGCCTGGGCGTCGAAGCTCCCGGTACTGAACCGTTTCATCTGCAGCGACAGGTTCTTCAGCGGATGAGTAATCCGGTTGGAAGTGAAGCTGACCAGCACCACAGATACGATCAGGAACAGCAGGCCAATCGCTACGCTTAACGTACGCGTCGTTGTCGCTGCTTCATAGATTTTGGAGTAGGGAATCGGCTTGACCAGCTTCCAGCCTTCCTTTTGGCTGATGTCGTAGATCACCAGGTACTTCTGCTCCTTGTCGGACCATGTTACACGCCCCTTCTGTGCCGGGGTCAACAGATCACTCAGCCCCGCTTCCCGGCTCTCCCGGTAGAATTCCTTGTCATCCACCATGAACGGTTCATTATCCGGGCTGATATACATCAGATGCTCTCCGGTGCTGAACGGGATGTCCCGCATTATCTCATCCGTCACCGAGGAATTCAGGTACAGCGATAACACCGCCTGCGGCTCCCGGGAGACGATGGAGCGTATCAGCCGGTGATAGCCCATGAAGACCTTGTCTTTGTTAACGGGATAATCTGCACTATTCTCCAGAACGGGACTTGCCTCTGCAAAAGACTGATAAGAACGGTTATACGGACTCTCCAGCGCCCGCTTGTACCAGGGCAGGTTCCCGATCGGTGGATGTTCGGACACCCGGACGGTAATATTATAATTCTCCTTGGTGACATAATAATACTTCTGCTCCTTGATCACATACAGGTATACCGCCTCCAGATCATTGCGGGAGAAGTAGAGATTCCTCAGGTAATCCTCCACATACATCCGGGAGCTGTAGTCCTCCGATTCATGCAGAAGGGCATAATTGAACTCATCGTAGGAGATCTGGGGCAGGGACAACTGCTCGATCCCATTCAGGTAACTCTCCAGATTACGGCCAACCAGCAGCAGGTTATTCCCCGTACTTGCAATGCTGTTATTCACCGATTCCCGCTGGAGCATTCTATAAGAAATGTATGTAAGTGAACTGACCACCAGGATGATGATAGCCGTAAACAACAGAATCAGCTTGTTGACCAGACGACGGGAAATCCGCTCCAGCAAAGGCTCTATCAGCGTATACCAACCTTTTTTCATGATGTCCTCCGTCCTCCCTGGCGCCCGTTTCAGGCGTCTTTTTTGCCTCCGCAGTCCGTTCACCTTTTTACCCTTAACTGTACTCTTAAATCCATTTTTGAGTATAGGGGTCTGCTCTATAATACACAATATAGACTAACCGGAATGGTTAAGTGTGGCAAGCCAGGCACAATACTCCCACCCTATAACTCAAGAAGAGGTGCATCCATGTTAAAAAGACTCGGAAAAGAATGGCGCGAGAAATTCGAATTCGGAATCTTCACACTCCCGGTTCTAATCTGTATCGCTGTAGCCTTCTATATTCCCTTTGCCATGACCATCCGCTATTCGATGACCAAGTGGAACGGGATTTCCAAGCATCCCAAATTCGTCGGCCTGGACAACTTCAAGCAGATCTTCTCAGGCGATACCAACTTCTCTGATGCCGCCTGGTTCACGATTAAATATGCGGTGCTCTATATTGTCATTGTCAACGTGCTGGCGATTCTGCTGGCGGTCCTGCTGGACATGAAGCTGAAGAGTACCTCCTGGCTGAGAGCGGCCTTCTTCATCCCTTATATCCTCAGTCTTGTCATTGTCGGCTTCATCTGGAAATTCATCTTCATGCAGGGCTTCAACTCGCTGGGCGAGAGCACCGGCTGGGCCATCTTCGACTTAAGTTGGCTTGGGACACCGGGACTGGCCTTCATCTCCATCCTGGGCGTATCCATCTGGCAGTCCATCGGGTTCTATCTGGTCATATACATTGCCGGTCTGCAGTCGGTGCCTGAAGATCTCAAGGAAGCCGCTACGGTAGACGGGGCCGGACCGATGAGAAAATTCTTCAGCATTACGCTGCCGCTGCTTGCTCCGTCGATCACGATCTCCGTCTTCATGGCGCTGACTAACTCGATCAAGGTGTTCGATGTCATTCTGTCGCTGACCGGCGGCGGTCCCGGTGGAACCACTTACAGTATCGCTTATGATATCTACCGGGATACCTTCCAGAACAACCTGTACGGCTATGGTACAGCCAAAGCGCTGATCCTGTTCCTGGCAGTGCTAGTCGTAACGATCATCCAGCTGACAGTCTTCAAACGGAGAGAGGTAGAGGCCTAATGAAAACAAACCATAACAAGGCGGGCAAGATCATCCTGGAAGTTGTCCTGGTCCTCTTGTCTCTGCTGTTCCTGTATCCGCTGTTCCTGACGATCATTAACTCGTTAAAAAGCTTCGGCGAGGTCATGACCGACGTCATCGCCCTGCCGAAGCAGCTCACCTTCAGCAACTACTCCTATGTCTGGGAGTTCATCAACTATCCGCGGCTGTTCCTGAATAACTTCATTATCACCGGCGTCGGCCTGCTCGGTATCGTGTTCATCTCCTCCATTGCCGCCTATAAGCTGGCACGGACCAAAACCAGATGGAGCGGCGTCCTGTACTTCCTGTGTATTATGCCGATGCTGATCCCGTTCCAGTCGATCATGCTTACCGTGCTGCAGACAGCCAAGAACCTGAATCTGTCCGAGAGCACTTGGGGACTAGGCCTCTTGTACTGGGGCTTCGGCGCTCCGCTGGCCGTATTCATCTACCACGGCTTCGTGAAGGGAATTCCGACGGAAATTGATGAAAGCGCGACAATCGACGGCGCTTCCGGCTTCCGCTTGTTCTTCAGCGTCATCTTCCCGCTGCTGAAATCGGTCACCACCACCATTGTTATCATTGATGTAATGTGGATCTGGAATGACTTCCTGCTCCCGCTGCTGATGGTGAACGGCTCGCCGGATACGAAGACACTGACGCTGGCTGCTTACACCTTCGTCGGCCAGTATACCTCGGACTGGCAGTATGCCATGACCGCCATGGTAATGGCCGTGCTTCCATCCATCGTTGTCTTCATCTTCCTGCAGAAATACATCGTCAAGGGCGTAGTCGCCGGGGCGGTTAAGGGCTGATTCTGAGCTTGTTGAAACAAGAATGAGGCTGTCCCAAAAGCCATGAAATGGCTGCTTGGGACAGCCCCTTTCTTTTGGAGCAGGATCAATGTATGCACTTGGGGGGCGCTCCGCTGTTTAAATGGAAAAAGTAGCTCATTTAGGTAGCGTCCGCTCAATTCAGGTGCATTAATGCTCTTCATTCGCTCATTTTGCTCCCGTCCACTAAATTCAGGTGTATTAATGCTCTTCATTGGCTCACTTAGCCACAGTCCCCTGAATTCAGGTGCACTAATGCTCTTCATTGGCTCATTTAGCCTCTGTCCACTGAATTCAGGTGCACTAATGCTCCTCATTGGTTCATTTAGCCTCCGTTCCCTGAATTCAGGCCTTTAGATTGCTAATCCTAATCCACAATAAAAGGTTATCATCATGCGTCACCTTCTCCAATCCGCTGGAACAGAAGCGTTCAGCGTGCGGAAGTCGGGTCGCTGTCGTCCGGCCAGCCACATGAAAGGGATGATCTCTCGTACGGCCTTATCGATTTGCCGAGACGAATAGTTTCGCTGAGTGTAAACGTAGATCATGACTTTGGTGAGCATTTTAGGGTGGTAGCTATCGCGGCCGCCGCCGTGATAAGCAGCGTCAAAAATGGCGTCGGCTAGCCGATTGACAGCGGCATTCACGAGCGCGATCGAGGTGATTTTCCGGAATGACTTCTTCCAGGTCCATTGGCAAGCAAAGTGGGTCCATGGACTATTGAATGCACAAAAGAAACCTCTCCTTTGAAATGGTGGTGTGGTAACTCCATTTACCAAAGGATGGTTTCTTTTTGTGATTTTAGAAAGATTTGAAGAACCTTTTCCCGCTCAAACAGCGGAGAGGACGGAACGATTGTGTAAAAGCGTCAGCGGTCGCCTTTGTCCCCGGATTTTCACCGCTAAGGGGAATCAATAAAATCGGGGGACAACAGCGATTGGAACAACGGTCCGTTCACGCAGCGTCCATCCAAGTGCTCACGCTGATCCTGCTCAGCCATTTCATGGCTTTTGGGATATCAACCTTTACTATGAAGGGTAATCTGGTAACCGTCCGGGTCGGCAAAGGTGAAGGTTCGCCCGAAGGGTCCATCTATGGGTGCGGATGTAATCTGTACGCCTGCTGCAACAAGCTTGTCATGGATTGCTTGCGTATCCGGGGCATGAAGCCACAGCGCGACACCCAGTCCAGGCTGAGTACCTGAACCGAGTTCTGTTCCCGGAATCAGGTCACGAAGAGCAAAGGCAATAGGCTTGGTCTCAAAGACCACAGCATGAGGGGGGCCCGCCTGTGAGCGGACAAGCCCAAGATAGTTCTGATAGAATTCAGCAGAGCCTTCAAGATTGCTCACTTGAAGTGAAATAAAGTCGGGTCCAATTACTGACATAATGTCCTCCTTAGAATATGTGGCTGGTTATGTCTTAATTGTACAACCCCGCTACTGACAACGGTATGTCAGTAGCATTCCTTCACTTTTTCATTTCTGCCGTCTAAGCCCGATCCGGTAGACTGGCGCAGCAGTAACGCTGTGGAACACAGCAATAGCTTCCCCCTCGAATACCTTCTCCACCGCCATCGCTGCATCAGCGGCGACAGATACCGCACCTGTGCGGCGCGGCGTGGTCTCCAGCACAATCTCGCCCCGGCGCAGCACATCACGGAACCGGGACAGCCCGATTTCCCAAGGCAGCCCATTGTAGAAATGGTCGTGGAACAGTTGGCCCGCGGCAAAGGCATACCCCACATTCCCTGTATAATCAATACTCAGCAGTACTTCTTCCGCGCCTTCCAATACATCCTCGGGCAGCTGGAGTATCACCTTATGGTCATGGACCCGCCGTGTTGTAAACTCGATGCTCTTCAGCGGAACCTCCACATCATAAGCCTGGAACCAGCCTTCGCTCCGTCCGCTGACCGTAGCGTCCGCCTGTACAGTATTCCACTGCGCTGCATCAGCTCCGCCCGGATATTCACGGAACGTGAATTCATTCTGCCCTGAGCCGATGAATTCAATCCCGTCCGGGGTCTGAGCCGGAGGCACCGGCGAGAACATCACCCGGTTCTGTCCGCCCTCTTCAAGCTCCCATAAGGTTGACGCTTCCTTGGCGCTCATCGCATAGATACGGACTTCTCTGGCGCCGTCCCGCCGGATGACAATCATGGACGACTTGTCGTGCGGAATCAGCACATTGTAGCCGCCAACCTCTGCAACGTCTCCTCCATCGGCAGCCACCTCCAGAATGCCGGCTTCCGCATCAATATGGAACTCACCGTCTACGCCTTCGGGCATGGAGAAGAAATAGGTAGCCGCTTCATCCGTTTCCACAGCCGTTACCGGCTGGGCTGTAGCATACTTAAGATTCAAGCCATCCAGCGCGAAGTTGAACGGAAGCAGGAAGGAAGCCTTGGCCTGGATCGTCAGTGAACTCCGCTGCGGGAAGCTGAGACGCTCCTCTCCAAGCTCTACGGCAAATACAACCTCTTCATGGGTATCCATATCGACATGATCCTGATAATTATTGACGAACAGGAATCCGGACTTGCCATCTGTACGGACCGCATAACGCAGCGTATGTGCATCTTCCGGTGTGATCGCTTCTGCCCCTTCGGGAAGTACAGTCACCATAGGCGCAAGCCGGTCTGCGAACCGGCGGAGGAAATAATGCAGCGGACGAAGCAGATGATTGGATTCGCGGATCTGGCCGAACTCTCCGATTGGCGCCTGGAAGTCATACGTCAGCTTCGGTGTGGTGCTCTCGTTCAGGTATCCGGTTCTGCCTACGGGATTCGTTCCGCCATGGAACATATAGTACCCGATGAAGTTGCAGCCTCCGGCAAGCTTCATTAAGGTCATAGCGATTACACTTTCCGGCTCCACCTGGAACCGGGACAGATACCAGGTCTGCATCCCCCCGCCCATCTCACAGCAGGCGAACGGATATTTCGTCCGCACATACGGCGGGTTGAATTCGCCGCCCGGCGCCTCATCATCATGGAAGTTCACGAATACATATTCCGGAGTCGGCTTCTGGACCTGGTTCGGATCACTGATGCTCCATGGAGTATAAGCATACCCGCCATACAGCGGAAGCACCTCATCCTCCAGGAACGGCGCTTCGCCCCAACCGGTGCTGGTATAGATCGGGGCAATCAGGCCTGAATCCACCGCATACTGCTTAAGCAGGCGCATATGCTCCGAGCCTGCCTCGCCGCTCGCTCCTCCGCTGAGATACTCGTCGCCCTGCTTGGCTGTCTCTTCCCACAATGCGGCTGCAGCATTGAGTTCATTCTCCAGCTGAATGCCGATGACCGGGCCGCCATCCTTGAACATCAGGCCGCGAGCCTCCTTCCCGATCTCCCGGAACAGCCGGTTCACATAGCTCAGATAACCCTCATCATTCGAGCGGACATCGAATTCCCGTCCGAACAGCCAATCCGGCAGCCCGCCGTTGCGGACCTCGCCGTGGCAGAACGGGCCGACACGCAGAATGACATAGAGGCCGTTATCCCGGCATAGCTCCACAAACCGCCGCAGATTCCGGTTGCCCGCCCATTCAAATTCCCCTTCCAGCTCTTCATGATGGTTCCAGAAAATATAAGTAGCAATCACATTAATCCCGGACAGCTTCATCTTGCGGATCTCGCTCTGCCAATCCGCTTCAGGATAACGGGAATAATGGAATTCGCCGCAGATGGCGAAATAAGGCTTGCCGTTCAGCTCCATATAATAATTGGTGAAGCTGATCTCATCCCCCTGGGGACTGGTTCCGCCCAGACGCAGCGTTGACGGATAGATATTCTTGGGGGCTGCCTTAGCCTGAATCGTGTATTTCATGGAAGTTGCTCCTTCGCAGTTAATTTCATACAAACTGCCCCAAAGCTATGCTTTGGGGCAGCCCGGAAGCCGTTACATAAGCTTCTCTCTTATTCAGCTATTATTTCTGAGCAGCCAGGAAGGCGTCAATTTGTTTCTGCATTTCAGTCTGCACCTTATCAAGACCGGCCGATTTCAGCTGCTTGATCAGGTCTGCCTGACCTTTGGCCAGATCATCAATCAATCCGTATTCCAGCGGAATGGCATAACGCAGCATCACGTTACCGATATTCGCTACTTCGTTCTTCACGGGTGTGGAGTCGAAGACGAAGGTCTCCAGCGGGAAGTGATAGATGCTGGACTGCCAGCTATTGAACATGTCATCCGCTTCCTTAGGATAAGCTGCATCCTGACGGTTCAGCGGGGAGTTCCAGCCCCAGTTGGAGAAGCCTGTGTAGTTCGCGGCAGCAGGACCTGCTGTGAACTTCTTGTCGCCTTCCGGATTATAGTTGCTTCCGGCGATACCATACATCGTCAAGTCATGAATTTCCTTGTCATTTTGCAGCAGGTCAATCAGCATCAGCGCACGCTCAGGATTCTTCGAGCTTGCATGGATGGACATTCCGTTCTGGGTTGAGATCGCGGCAATTTTCTTTTTGTCCGGTGTAAGGTCGGCAATCCCCAGCTCCACATCCGGTTTGTCACGGCGCATTTCGGCCAGGTTAGCCGCTACCGTTCCCAGGTTGTGGGCATAAGAGGACACCTTGCCTGCTTTGACATCCTGCCATACATCATTTTTGTTGCTGACTACGTTTTTGGACCATGCTCCATTATCGGCCAGATCTTTGTAGTATTGCAGCAGGGAAGTGAATTCCGGTGTGTCGTAGATATTGAAGATTTTGCCGGAAGCATCGTCCAGCTTGTACGCCAGCGGCAGCAGGCTTGCATCTACCAGGTTAAAGTTGTTGTTCTGCTCCAGCAGCGTCTGATCCAGCTCATGGAACTTCCAGCCGTCTGCAGGCTTGGCACCGAAGGCAGTGATGCCTTTTTCATCTTTGGCAATAGCCTTCAGATAGGTGGCGTACGATTCCGCACTGTTGATTTCAGGCAGATTGTGCTTCTTGCGCAGATCCTCACGGTACAGGACTACCTTGTCGGTTACTTCAACATTGTTGTTCGGAACCATATATAGCTTGCCGTCCACTTTCGCTTGATCCCAGTTCACTTTCGGCATGGCTTCCCAGGTTTGCGGCATATACTTGGTCAGCATATCCTCGGTTAATTCCAGGAATCCGCCTTTGAGTGCCTGATCATTATAGAAGGCCCAGTTCGCAGTGTACACAAGGTCGAAATCTTCATTAGCCGCGAACTTCAGCGGATATTTCTGTGTCCAGTCAGACCAGTCCAGGAATTCCGTTTCCACTGTAGCATTGATTTTTTCTTTCAATTTAGTGTTCAGTTCACCGAATACCTTGTCGTAATCGCCAGGCTGTCCGCCGACCAGAATCATTTTGAGCTTAACTTCCTTGGAGGTGTCAGGAGCGCCGGAATCCGTAGTTCCCTCCGATGCTGCCGGAGCCTTCGTAGCTTCCGCACCTGTATTCCCGTTATTATTGCCGCCACCGCAGGCACTGAGGACCGTCCCCAGTGTCAGCATCGTTGCAAGCGTAACTGTAAGTTTCTTTTTCTTGTTCATCATGACCTGTATTTCCCCCTTAAGAAAATAGTTGCTTAGGCTTTATATTGATAACCAGGTTACCCTGTGATCATCCTTTGACTGCACCAATCGTAAGACCTGTTACGAAATATTTCTGAATGAACGGATACGCCAGCAGGATTGGCCCTGTAGCCACAATCGTCATGGCCATCTTCAGACTTTCGGTTGGCAGATCGGTGTTGACCACCGCGCCGGAGGCCATCATTGCCTTACGCATGCCGTCCATGTTACCCAGCATTTTGTATAGATAATACTGAAGCGGCATAAGCTCTGACTTGGAGATGAAGAGCAGCGCGTTGTACCAGTCATTCCAGTAAGCCAGGGCAATGAACAGACCAATGGTCGCCAGGGCAGGCTTGGACAACGGCACAATCAGCTGCATGAAGATCCGGAAATCGCCGGCTCCGTCGATTTTGGCGGATTCGGTAATGGCGTCAGGAATGCTGCTCATGAAAGACTTCATGACGATAATATAGAACACGTTCAGCATCATCGGCAGGATCAGCACCAGCAGGGTATCCTTCAGATGCAGATAATTGACGATCATCAGATACCACGGCACCAGACCGCCGCTGAACAATGTAGTGAAGAAGAAGAAGAACGAGAAGCGGCTGCGCCACTTGAAGTCTCTCCGGGACAGCACATAGGCCGTCATCGAGGTGAGGAACAATCCAACCAGTGTGCCGATGGCAGTCACGGAGATGGTCACGCCGTAAGCTCTGAGCATCTCAGCCGGATATTTGAACAGCAGGCTGTAGGCTTCTGTCGAGAAGGCGGTCGGGAAGATCTGGAACCCTTTCTCGATAATCGCGCTCTCCTCACTCAGAGAGGAGGATATCACCAGAATGAACGGGAAGATACAGAAGATAGCCAGCACAGTAAGGGTTACATATCCGATTAAGGACAGGATCATCTTGTCTCTGTTGCCGGACTTTCTGCGTACTTCCGGTGTTTTAAGATTAGCAGTGGTTGAACTCATTGGGCATTACCTCCTTTTCCTAGAATAGAGCACGATCTTTGTCATATCTGCGTACCGCATAGTTGGCGAGCATAATCGTTGCGAAGCCAAGCAGTGATTGATAGAAGCCTGCTGCTGCGGACATTCCGATTTCATTGGATGTGGTCAGCGAACGGAAGACGAAGGTGTCGATTACGTCTGTGGATGAGAACAGCAGGCCGTTGTTGCCGACCATGTTGTAGAACATCCCGAAGTCCCCGCGGAAGATATTACCGATAGCCAGCAGGACCAGAATGATGACGGTCGGCATCAGGTTCGGAACCGTAATTTTCATAATCCGCTGGAAAATATTCGCCCCGTCAATCTCGGCGGCTTCGTACATCTCGGTATCAATGCTGGTGATCGCGGCCAGATACATGATCGTTCCGTAACCCAGTGTCTTCCAGGCGGAGACAATAACCAGGATGAACGGCCAGTAGGCTGCTGTATTATAGATATCCACCGGCTGCATGCCGAGGCCTTTGAGCAATACGTTGATGGTTCCTACATCGAAGTTGAACAGGTTGTACGCAATCGCTCCAACCACAACCCAGGAGATGAAATAAGGCAGGAACAACACAGTTTGCGTAAGCTTGCGGAACCATTTGCCTGCTACCTCGAACAGGAGGATCGCTGCAAAGATCTGAAGCACGTTGTTCACAACGATAAATGCAATGTTATACAGTGCCGTATTACGCGTTACGCGCCAGGCGTCACCGGAGTCGAAGAAGAATTTGAAGTTGTCCCATCCGTTCCAGGGACTGCCGAACACCCCGCCGGTGTAGTCGTATTGCTTAAACGCCAGAATAATGCCTGACATTGGTATATAAGCAAAGAGCAGGAAGAACAATACAGCCGGTGTCAGCATAAGAAGCAAGGATCTGTACTTCTTGACATCGTCCCAGAATCCATGTTGTTTCTGTTTCATCTTGAATCCCCTTTCCAATATCCCATTTCTCTATAGCTTTATTATAAATAAGCGTCCTCCCGGTGGGGATTAAGGCTATCAACTAAAAGTAATACTTATTCAACGATCCGTTTAAAACATATACTGTCCAAAAAAACAAAAAACGTTGCCTCTGATATGAAAATCAGGATTGGCAACGTTTGGTATTTCAAAACTTATATTTTCTGCTTCTTCCGGTACTCCCCCGGCGTCATGCCGGTAATCTGCTTGAACTGCCGGTTGAAATAGATAATGTTCTTATAGCCCATGCGTTCTGCAATCTCATAGATCTTGAGCGTCGGATCGCTGAGCAGCTCGAAGACTCTGCCCGTCTTGCGTTCATTGACGTATTCACTGAAGGGGAGCCCGTATTCCTCCTTGAACAGGAAGCCCAGATAATTCGGTGTGAAGTCGAAATGGGCCGCTACTTCCTTCAGCGTGATCTTCTTCTCCAGATTCTCCTCCACATAGTTCATAATCTCATCAATCAGCTTGCGCTTCTGCCGCTGCCGCTTCACGTACAGCAGCTCCGACAGCTCGAAGAACCTCCGTCTCATCCAGGACAGGATGTCGTGAATCGTCTCGAACTGGAACAGGATGTCCGGCTGGTGGGACTCCCACTGCAGGAGTTCATACAGATTCTCGTTCTGCTGCTGCAGGTCGGCATGCAGCTTGGAGGTAATGCGGACAATCAGCTCATAGACATCCTTCTTGCCGGCGCTCTTGAACAGCTCCAGCAGATGATCGTCAATCGCCACCAGGTCGTACTGGATAATCGCCTCCAGCAGCTGCACAACCGTCTGTTCGATCCGGGCCCCCGGCGTACCGCGCGGGGAAGACTCCAGGTTATCACGGATCAGCCGGTTCTTCCCGAGCAGCCACTTCGCGCTAAGTGCGGCCGTTGCCTGCTGGTAGGATTCGTGCAGGCCCGCCTCATCCTGGGCATAACGCCCGACGCCGATAGTTAATGTGCAGGGGGAGCTGCCCGCCATATGTTGAATCAGCTCATCCAGCAGACTAAGGAAGCTGTCCGGCGGAAGGCTGCAAAGAATGACGAACCGGTGATGATGGACCGGAATCAGCGTCCCCAGCTTGGCACTCTCCACGAACGCTCTGATCAGTCCGGTCATCTGCCGCGTCTTGACACGCGCCTCCTCCTCGGACAGGTCGCGGAGCTTCCATTCCAGATCATCAATCTCAACAATGGCCGCAGCCGCCCCCTTCTGCAGCAACGGATTCAAGGCACTGCGCAGATGCGGCTCCGCCGGTTCAGGCGAGGCCTCTTCGAACCAGCGCAGAATCAGCTCCTTGTTCACAAGCGACAGCGCTTCAGTGAAGGAGCGGTTCTGCTCCCGTTCCTGCTCCAGAGATGCAGACAGGGACTCCAGCATTTCGTAGAGATCCTTGTCTTCCACAGGCTTCAGCAAATACCCTGAAGCATTGATCTCTATCGCCTCCTTGGCATAACTGAAATCTTCATGCCCGCTGATGAAGACGATTTTGACCTTCGGATGAATGACCTTGGCCCGGCGGGCGAACTCCGTTCCCGTCATAATCGGCATCCGTATATCGGACAGGATGATATCCACCCTCTCCTGCTCCATGATCTTAAGCGCATTGAAGCCGCTGTTCGCCGTTCCTACCACTGCCAGATCGAGCGGGCTGGCCAGCACTCTGCGCCGCAGCCACTCCAGATCAATAGCTTCATCGTCAACCAGTAATACATTGATACTCATCGCAATCTTGCCCTCCTGTGTGTACGTGCTGCATTGCCGCAAGGCTAATTAGCGGCCCGGCTACAGATCCTCATCATCCTGAAGCCCGGCAGGAAGAAGCAGCCGCACGGTTGTTCCTCCTCCGTAGAAGCTGGCAATGCTCACCCCGTACGCCTCACCGTATCTGAGCTTGATCCGCTCATCCACGTTCCTGACCCCGTAACCGCCGGACTGGCCGGGTCCCTGCATCATTCGCCTGACTACCTCCGGGCGCATCCCAATCCCGTTATCTATTACCTTCAGCTCAATGTTGCCTCCCACCCGCTTGCCGGTCAACCGGATGGCAATGGTCTCTCCGAACCAGGCATGCTTGAACACATTCTCCACAAAAGGCTGAAGCAGCAGCTTGATCACCTGCATATGTCTAATTTCCTCATCAACATCAACGTACAGCGTGAAGGCATCCGCATATTTAACCCGCTGGATCTCGAGATAGGTCTCCACCTGCTCCAGCTCCTTCTCCAGTTCAATGTAGACATTGCCCTGATTCAGCGTCAGCCGGTAGAAGCGTGACAATCCCTGCACCATCTCCGTAACCTTGCCGATTTCGCCCAGATTCGCCAGGCTGCTGATCGTAGATAACGTATTATAGAGAAAATGCGGGTTAATCTGGGCCTGCAGCGCTTCAAGCTCCGCCTGCTTCTTCTGGATTCCCTGTACATAGACGCTGTTGATCAGCTCCTGAATATTCGTAGCCATGTCATTGAAGGAATCTGCAATCTGTACAAATTCATCATTGCCCGAGAAGCGGATCCGCTTCTGGAAATTCCCCTCCTGGAAGGAGCGCACCAGACCTACAATCCGGCTCATCTTGCGCCCGGAGATCCGTGCCACCACATAGCCGATAATGGTCATCACCAGGAAGCTCAGACTACAGACCGCAATGATTACCCTGCGCAGCCGTCCGGCGTCCTGAGTCAGATACTTTTGCGGGACCAGGGCTTCAATGATGAAATTACTGCCCGGAATCTGTTCATGCAGACTGAGAAAATTCTCTTCTCCGCTGTTATAATTGGCGGTTCCCCGCTGGAACAGAATGTCTCCGGTAGCCTCCTCCACCAGCCGCAGCGTGATCCCCTCATCCAGCGGGAAGGTATCGAAGCCGCCGAACAGGTCCTCCAGAGATACGGTAATCCGCACATAGCCGATCAGGGATTGGTAATCACTGAAATTGACGAGTCTGCGCACATGCGAGAGATTGCCCAGCTTCTGGTCCGTATCAATCTGCAGCCACAGGTTGTCGCGCTTGGAATCCTTGAGGGACCGGTACCATTCACTCCCGGTAATGTCATCCAAGGACAGAATATAATAGTCGCTCTTAATGATCGGCTCATTCAGATTGTCCCCGGATACAATGTTGAGATCCGCATTCGGAGTATAAAGAATGAAACGGATCTTATTCCCGAAGAGCTGCAGGGGCGCGGTAATCTGGGGCACGATCTCATCAAGCATCGTCAGATAAATCTCGAACGGCGTCCCCTTCATCTCCAGCGCACGCTGGAACGGCTGGCTGCCGAACAGGTTGTCCGACATCCGCTGGATTTCATCCATCTGATAGCGGATATTGTTCCTCGACTGCTCCATTCCCGTTCTGATGTTGGACTCGGCCATCTCTGTTCTGGAGTCGGTCAGCATGGAATACGAGATATAGCCGATGAACACATCGGTCAGGAGAACCAGCAGCAGATAGGGAATCATCATTTTATAGGTGAACGGCATATATTTCTTAAGCTTAGGCATCATTCGCGGGACATCCTCTGCAAGGAATTCGTTATCTGTATATTATCGTTCCACCAGCGGCTAATCATTAGTCCGGCCCGGAAGTCTGCTGCCAGCCTTACTCGGATTCTGAAGCAGATTGCAGCATCACTTCCGCAGACTTCAGCCCCATGGATACGGCCCGCACCTGAATAGCGCCTGCTGCTGCTGAAGTCTGAACTAAGGCCAGACACCACCCGTTAAAAGCCCGCCGCAGCACAGACTTATCCGGCTCATGGCTGCTTGGATTGCCGTTGCCTGTGCCGAGCAGCGCACCGGCTCCCGTCACTTCAAAGCGGATCTCGTTGTCGGCTCCCGGAACGACATACCCCTGTTTGTCCAGAATGGCGACACGGACCGGAATTGTATCCGAGCCGTCCGCCCGGGCGTCCAGCCGATCCGGGAACAATCCGATCTGGTAAGGCTGACCGGCAGTGACCACTGTCTTCTCGGCGATCATCTGCCCATCGCGCTTGCCGGCAGCTTGCAGCTCACCGGGTTCATAGGGAACCTCCCACGACAAATACCCGGTCATATCCACCTGCTGTTCACCCAGACTTCTGCCGTTCAGAATCAGCTCTACCGTATCGGTATTCGCGAACACCCGCACCTCCACCGGCTTGCCCTCGGACCCGGACCAGTTCCAGTGCGGAAGCAGATGAACCATCGGCTCCTCCTTCCATACGGACTGCATGTAGTAATAGCTGTCCTTAGGGAACCCGCAGGTGTCCATCAGCCCGAAATGCGAATTGATGCAAGGCCAGAGGTAAGGCGTCGGCTCTCCCCGGTAATCGAAGCCTGTCCACATGAAGACACCGGTCAGGAAGCGGTGCTTCACAAGATCGCTCCATGCCTGCTGCGGAGTGCAGCCCCATGACGGAATGTTCGTCCCGTATTCAGAGCAATAGCCTTTGACCGGATCATCCTCATAGATGCCCCTGGTTGCAGTATAACTGGCACATTCACTGCCAATCATGAGGCGGCCCGGATACAGCCCGTGGTCCCGGATGTCAATGCTCTGGTCTGCCCTGTGTCCATAATTATAGCCTGTGATCTCTACCGCATCATTATAGCCATTCTCATTCCAGCCGTGATTCATGGCAGCCGAGGTCGGGCGGGTCGGGTCAATCCGGCGGGTCGTCTGCGCAAGCGTCTTAAGAATCCGGGCCCCCGTCACGGTTCCTTCAAGAACCTCCTCATTCTCCAGGTTCCAGATAATGACGCAAGGGTGATTCCTGTCCCTGTAGAGCATCCGTTCCAGCTGGCTCAGGCCATTCGGGCTGCTGTCCAGCTTACGGTTCTCATCCATCACCAGCATCCCGATCCGGTCGCAGATATCCAGCAGCTCAGGCGTTGGCGGATGATGCGCACTGCGGTAAGCGTTAGAGCCCATCTCCTGCAGCAGTCTTAGCTTGTATTCAATCAGGCTGTCCGGCAGCGCTACCCCTACTCCGGCAAAATCCTGGTGATTGCATGTCCCCTTGATCAGCAGCGGTTCACCGTTCAGGAAGAATCCCTCCTCCGGGTCGAAGCGGATACTGCGGATACCGAAGATCGTCTCGTACCGGTCCAGCTCTTGACCTCCCGCTATAACCGTCGATTCAGCCCTGTACAGGGAAGGGGAATCAGGACACCAGAGCATCGGCTGCTCCACATGGAAGCTCTGCTCCAGTTCCGTATCCGCGTACCAGTCCGCATAGGCTTCCGCCGATCCCGCGCAGACCTGCATTCCGGCAGCATCATAGATTACGGTCCGCAGGGATACCTGCATCCCTTCGGGATAGTCATTGCGGATACGGGTACGGAGATGAACCACAGCCTGATCCTTGGCAACCTCCGGCGTCGTAATATAGGTGCCGTACTCAGCCACATGCAGGCGGTCCGTATTCTCCAGCCAGACATGCCGGTATATGCCGCAGCCCTCATACCACCAGCCTTCACATTCCGTGGCATCAACCTTGACGACAATGACATTGGTGCCTTCCCCGCCATAGCGGAGTACATCCGTCAGATCATAACTGTACCCGATATAACCGCCGTGATGCGAGCCGAGCAGATGCCCGTTGACCCAGACTGTGCTGGTGCCGGATACTCCGTCGAAGCGGATCTTCCACTTGGACCCGTATGCTTCTGCCGGAAGCGTGAAGGTTCTGCGGTAGAAGCCGGTCCCGCCCGGCAAATAACCATGGCTGCCATCCCTCGAGCCCAATCCCTCATCCTGAACGTACTCCTGCTCCACACACCAGTCATGCGGCAGGCTTACCGCCGTCCATTCCAGCTGCTGCTCACTCATTCCTTTATCATTAAAAGCAATATCCAGCCACTCCCCCTCCCGGAGAGCGCCCGTATCTGTAATCCCGCCTGTCATTCCGCCTTTGACTGCATACGGAATATGAAGCTCCCCCCGATAAAAGCTCCAGTCCCCGTCAAACTTAACCTTACTTCTCACCGTTCCCGTTCTCACTTGTGCGTGACCCTCCTTGATGGACTAATATTCATATTGTAGAGTAGATTAGCTCCACGCAGTTAGTACAATGCTAAGAATGAATAGCACAAAATGAATAATACCGGGAAGACGCCAAACAGCCCAGGAAGGGATTAGAAGCTCCTCCCCCGGGCTGGTCTGATATTATGATCCGTGCCGCTGCTTCAGAGCTTCTCGCTGACTGCCCCTCCGGCTGCGATCTTCGCATTGAAGGAGAGCTGATTGAGCTTCCGGATGGTCTCTTTATTGTAGGCTTCCCCCATGAAGTTCGGCTGACCGCCAATAATTTTGACCGGAGTAATGCTGCTCGTCACCCCTGAATTATTAATAGTGAAGTTAACCAGCATGGAATGCAGCGTTTTGTCCCCGCCCCGCGTAGAGCGGTTGAACACAAAATTACCCAGCGAATAATAAATCGGCTTATGCTTGTAATATTCGATCCCCATCAGACAATGGCTGTGCGCCCCAAGGATGATATCGGCTCCGCTGTCAATCATCTGCTTGGCCAGCTTCCGGGCATATTCCTCCGGGTAATCCTTGAATTCCTGATTCCAGTGGATATATACAATCGTATAATCATTATCCTTGGCAGACTTCTTAATTGCACTCAGCAGCGGTTCCGCCGTATAGGCAGAGGCTGCACCCGGACTGCTCTTGCCTGCATACCAGGAAGGGTCAGACAGCACCCGGCTTGTTCCCAGGATGGCGATCCGCTTGCCTTTGACAGTCTTGATATACGGTTTAAAAGCCTCTTCGATGTTATGGCCTGCCCCTGTATGCCCAATCTTATTCCGGTCGAGATGGGTCAGCGTATCCAGCATGGCGGTCCGCCCGTAATCCAGAATATGATTATTGGCCAGGGACACCCCGTCGATCCCTGCATAACTTAATCCCGCCAATGCCGCCGGCTTCGAGCGGAAGGTGAATGTCTTGCCGGCCGCTTCACCGCGCACCGAGACCGGAGTCTCCAGATTGGCAAAAGCCAGGTCTGCCTTTTGCAGCACCGGAGCTACCTTTTTAAATGGAAAATCCACTCCGTACTTGGCGATCTGATCGCCGACGAAGCCGTCCAGCAGAATATCCCCGGCAAAAGCAAGGCGGATATCCTCCTGCGGAGCAGCACCTTGGCCGCTAACACCCGCAGCCGGGACAAGCAGGAGCAGAATCATGAATAATAGAGCATATCTGCGCAAGTTCTCTGACTCCTTTAACTAATGAATGTAGACTGTGATAGTTACCCTGGCTTAAGAAATATAGAAGAGAACGCAGGATTGACTTGCGCTTGCCGTCCGGTAGAATTCCTGTATGGCCGTGAAATAAGTATAGATATAATCAAAGAACTCTTCCGCCTCATCATCCTCCACCAGCGGGTAGATCCCTTCCTCCATCATCTGCCGGAATGAATATTGTTCCCGCAGCCAGGCTTCTTCTATTCCTTCCAGCGCCGCTGCCGTTTCCTTCACCTGCTCCGGTTCCACGGCAAAGACCTCGGCATCCGAATAGTGCCCGATATAATGACTGGTCAGAGGTACAGCAGCACCCAGCGGCGAGCCGTCTCCCTCCTGTCCGCCGTTCAGTATATAATGCAGAGCTTGCCAGGACTTATCAATATCAAGCTTCGGTCCGATCCCATGCAGGCTCACTTCTTCATTCCGTATAGCCTGAAGCAGTTCTGCATTTACAGCAAGATAGTTGCCAATCATCCCCATGAGGTTGTCTCCTTCTTTCTTCAGTCTTGAAGTTATTCTACTACACCGGAGGGAAACAACCAAATGGGGGTAGGGTATTTGCTAGATTTGCGCTTTTTTGAGAACGGCCCGGAAGCAGTTAAGACCGCCATACAGATCCGTATGCGCAGCATCTGCCGGAAGATTGAAGTCTGTTTCCCCCCAGTACTGGAATCCGGCCTGCAGCAGAATCTCATTCATCCGCGGCAGGTTGACGGTCGGATGATCAAAGGTCAGGACGAGCAGCCCTTCTCCATTAAGTGTTCTATGGAACTCGCGGACGGCAAGCACCGCCTCCTGTACGGACAGATGCTCCAGCACCGAGATGCAAAATACTGTATCGAAGCTCTCATCGTCATACGGCAGTGCGGTCAGGTCCGCCTGGGCCAGATGCAGCCTGCCCATAGATTCTGCCCCCACCTGCTTTGCTGCCTCTGCTCCGATATCCTCGGTAATATTCTGCATGATCGCTTCTCGTGACAGAATCCGCACATCCTTATCACAGGCATGGACCTCTGCACTATGCTCGGCAAGGTAGAACTTGAGCGGATGACAAATCCCGCAGGCGGCATCCAGCACAACATCATGCGGTGAAATGAAATGGGTACACCATTCGTATTCATAAGGACGGCTCCACCAGGCTTCCGGCAAATCATAAATCAGCTTCTCACGGCGTGCATCGGTGTTCACAAAAAAACGGGAGACGTAAGGGTGTGTCGGCATGGCCAGGACTCCTTTTTCGAGGGGATTTCGGTAGTCAGAGTATATTCACGAATCCGGGTTTCATGCTATAACCAGGCTATAAGCTGACATAAGCTGAATGAACACCCAAGTACAAACAGCTTTTTAATTTGGAGCAGGATTAACGTGAGCGCTTGGGTGGACGCTGCGTGAACGGACCGTTGTTCCAATCGCTGTTGTACGCTATGAACTACAACATAGAGCAACGCCCCTCCAATAACAGGAGGAGCGCTGCTCTATAGACTTTTATACTTTTAAAATTGAAGGTGGCCAGTCTTCCTCGTTGAAAACCCACTTTTAACAGCCTAGCTTATCTGATTCTGCTTATACGTAATAGGTTAGCAGCTTCGCATCAACGCCATGCTTGGCGATTAACCCGTCCAGCATTTTGGAGAAGTCAGGGTCGGAGGTGCAGCGCTCCGGATGAGACTCGAACCAGGCAATAGACTGCTTCACCCCTTCGGCGAAGGGGACGGTAGCCTGGAAGTCAGGGACCAGACGTTTGATCTTGCTGTTGTCGAACACACTGCTGACCGCCTGATCACCAATCAGCCCGTCCGCTGTTCCGGCCGGTGTGTTCGCAGCGATGAAGTCGGTCGAGATATGCACAACCTTCGGCTCACGGCCTGCGGCCGCCCCGATGGCAGCGTAGATCTGATTCCAGTTCAACACCTCGTCCGAGGTAATGTGAACCGCTTCTCCAATCGCCTCCGGATGTCCCAGCAGCCCGACGAATCCTTTGGCAAAATCGGTATTATGCGTCAAGGTCCACAGAGAGGTGCCGTCGCCATGAATAACAAGCGGCTGGCCCTTGCGGATGCGTTCCACCAGTGACCATGGATGGCTCCAGCTGGTCAGCGCCGCCGGGATGGCTGTATCCCCATAAGTATGGGAAGGCCGGACAATCGTCACCGGGAAGCCGCTCTTCTGATAAGCTTCCAGCAGCAGCTGTTCGGAGGCAATCTTGTCCCGGGAATACTGCCAATACGGATTCACAAGCGGTGTCTCTTCTGTGATCAGATAACTACGCTGCGGCTTCTGGTAAGCGGAAGCCGAGCTTATATAGATGTATTGCCGCGTCTTGCCTGTGAACAGATCAATATCCGCCTGCACATGCTCCGGCGTGAAGGCAATCCAATCGACTACAACATCGAAATCATACTCCTTCAGCGCCTCGGCCGCCTTATCCTTATCACGGATATCGCCCTGAATCACCTGCGCACCCTTAGGCACAAATCCGCTGCGCTCTCCACGGTTGAACAGATACAGTTCTATTCCCCGTTCCACTGCCAGCCGGGATACTGCCTGACTGATAAGTCCCGTACCTCCGATAAATAGAACCTTCATCTGAATCCTCCCTCTCTCTTAGCCGATAATTTCATCAATTCGTGTCAATACATCCTCTGTAAGCTCTATACCGGAAGCCTTCACATTCTCTTCGACCTGTTCCGGACGGCTGGCGCCGACCAGGGCACTTGCTACATTAGGCTGGCGCAAGATCCAGGCCAGTGCCAGATTCCCTACTGTAATTTCCAGCTCTGCGGCAATCCTGCCCAGCTCCTGAACCTTGCCGAGCTTCTCCTCTGTAATCCCTTTGCGCATCCAGTCGAGCCTCGCGGCCCGGCTATCTGCCGGAATATCGGAGACCGAGCTGTATTTACCGGTCAGCAGGCCCTGGGCAAGCGGTGAGAATACGACCTGTCCGATTCCCTTGCGCAGGCCAAGCGGAATAATCTCTTTCTCAATATAACGTTCGAACATATTGTAGACCGGCTGGTTAACCACGATATGATCCAGCAGATAACGGTCCGCAACGGCAAGAGCCTCGGCCATCTGTGCTGCCGTCCACTCACTTACTCCCACATAGAGGACCTTGCCCTGCCGCACCAGATCATCCAGTGCCCGCAGCGTCTCTTCGATCGGGGTCTCCGGGTCATACCGGTGGCAATACAGCAGATCCACATATTCAGCGCCAAGCCGCTTCAGGCTGGCATGACATTGCTCGGTAATATGCTTACGGGAGAGACCGCGGTCATTCGGACCGTCACCCATTACACCGAATACCTTGGTCGCCAGCACATAGGATTCACGCGGATAGCTGCTTAGGGTAGCACCCAGCACTTTTTCCGCCGCCCCTTTCTCATAGACATTCGCCGTATCAAAAAAATTGATGCCCAAGGAGTAAGCGGTTTCAATCGCCCTAACGGCATTGTCCTGCTCTACATAACCTCCGTAGGTCAACCAGCTTCCCAGGCTGATCTCACTGACCTTAAGTCCGCTTCCACCTAATCTGCGATATTTCACGATTTAACTGCTCCTCTCTGAATCCGGCTTGTCTAACCGGTTACTCCATACACATGTTCATTCTAGAACAATTTGGATGAAATAGGAAGTAGTCCGCCAAGTGAACCTGAGCCGCTCAAGGGGTAAGCTGTACCTGCGGAACCATCTGGTTGCGCTCCATTAGCGCCCACACTTGTTCTGCCAGCTCTGCTGCTGAATATGTCGTGGCCCGGGTAACCAGGTGCTCAATCATACCGGTCATCGCCACAGCCAGAAATTGCACCAGAATGCCCTTCTCCATCCCCCGGTTAATGCCGCTCATATCCACCTGTTTGTCGAATCCCCGCAGCAGTACCGCCTGCAGACGGTTTCTGAACGCAGGGACACCTTGATTGGCCAGTGCTGCGGCATAGAAGGAAGCATGATCATCCAGATAACGGAACGTATAGCGCAAAGATTCTGCTGTAGGGAAAAGCGCCTGCTCGCCGCAAGGGAGACAGCTGTCGATCAGCTGGACAAAATGAGTTCGGATGCACTGATCCAGCAGATCGTATTTGTCAGTGTAATGTAAATAAACCGTGCCCCGGCTTACATTGGCCCGCTCGGCAATTTCGTTAATCGTGATCTGTTCGAAATTCTTCTCCCCGATCAGCTGGATAAAAGCTCCGATAATAGCTTCGCGTGATTTACGTATCCGTCTGTCCATAGATAACTCCCTCTTGACTCCATTCACCCTAGTTGGATCAGTTGAACACTTCTCCTGATTGTGTGCAATACTGAACGGATTCTGGAATTCTAGCAATTGATACAGCGATAACGCACTGGTAGGATCATTATATTGAACGCCTATTCATAAATCAACAGACGCTCAACTATAGAGACGGGAGGATTCAATTATGAATACCATTGTGATCGAGCATTACGGTAACCCCGGAGTGTTCACAGAACAGAGTCTCCCTGCTCCCGCCCTTACCGATACCCAGGTGCTGGTTGAGATGTACGCAACCACTGCAAGCTCCGCAGACACCCTGGTCCGCTCAGGTGCATTCAAGCAGGTGATGCAGGTTCAGTTCCCGCATGTGCTGGGTGTAGAGGTAGCCGGAATGGTACGGGAGACCGGAAGGAAGGTAGCGCATCTGAAGACTGGCGACCGCGTCATGGGACTCACCAGATCCGGCGGCGGTTACGCTGACTTTGTAGCACTGGAAGAAAGCTCAGCCGTTGTCATTCCGCCCGGCCTCTCCTTCCAGGAAGCAGGTGCTCTACCGGCCTCTGCTTTGTCGGCCTGGCAATCCCTGTTCCAGTACGGCAAGCTGCTGGCCGGTCAGCGGATTCTTATCCACGCAGGCGCAGGCGGCGTGGGACACCTCGCCGTTCAACTGGCTAAGCAGCATGGCGCCTATGTCATCGCCACAGCCCGTGCGTATAATCATGATCTGGTGCGGCAGCTCGGTGCAGATGAAGTCATTGACTATACAATCACTGATTTCTCAGCAGCGGCAGGCCCGGTGGATGTCGTGCTGGATATGGTGCGGGACCGTACTGTAGATGCAGAGACAGGGATAGGGGCAACCGAACGGAAGAATATCCAGATTCTGCGGGATCACGGCAGGCTGGTCTCCCTTGTAGACCCGCTGATCGCCACTCATCCCAAGGTTCGTGGTATCGAGGCCCAGTTTGCCTATATAGAGCCGAACCGCGAGGACCTGTCCGCCATTGTCCGGCAAGTCAGCGAGAACAGGCTGAAGGTGCATGTCGACAAAATTTTTCCGTTCACCATACAGGGAGTAACCGGTGCCCATGCTCATTATGAAGCCGGGAAGTACCGGGGGAAATTAGTGATCCAGAGACAACAGGAATAGCCCGCGTCATCTCCCAACAACAAAGAGGCAAAACCACACCCTCGTTCAGGTGACGGTTTTGCCTCTTTGAATTGAAGTAAAGTCTTGAAATACAGCCTATGACCGGGCCCTCAGCCGAAGCAGATAGACTCCAAATGCACATTCAGCACCCGGACCATCCGCTCTCTGTCCAGCCGTTCAGGCTCCAGCATAGCGTGCATGGCCAGCCCGTCCACCAGGGCATACAGCCGTTCCGCTTCATCGCCCTTGTCCAACCCCTGCCTGAGCAGCCCATGCTGATCCAGATAATCTATGAGCCGGACGATCAGAGGATAGATAGCATCGTCAAGCTCAGCACTCTTATCCCCGGCAGACCTCAGATGAAAGGTAAATGCGAACCATACCTCCATTTCAGCCATGCTGCCGTCATCCGTGGGGAGCAGCTCCAGCAGCACCTTGGCAACCTGTTCCCTGGGAGGAAGATCCGTATGTATGATCGCCAAGATCCGCGCAGTTACCCGCTCCTTCACCAGATTCATAGCAAATAACAGCAGTTCATGCTGAGTGGAGAAATAATGACGCAGCGCTCCCAGAGAGACTCCCGCCTCAGCAGCAATCTTACGCACCGTAGCCGCTTGGATTCCCTGCTGGATAATAACCCGCCAGGTGGCTTCGGCAATATTCGATTTACGTTCTTGATGATCTACGATTTTTGGCATATCCATATTGTAGCATAGCCCAAATATGAAACACAATTTAAATAATACAATTGTATTATTTAATTATCGCTGCTATACTTCCATTAGTACCACCATCTAAGATAAGGGGTGTATTATGAATCTGGTAGCATGGGCGATTGTCACCTGTGAGGTATTATTCTGGGTAGTCATTCTTGCCGGCTTTACAGCACGTTATATTTTTAAGCGGCCCACCCTGGGGCTTATTTTCCTGGCACTGACTCCGGTACTCGACATCATTCTGTTAGTTATCTCCGGCGTTGATCTGGCTCATGGTGCTTCCGCGACGACAGCACATGCGCTTGCAGCCGTCTATATCTCCATATCCATTGTCTTCGGCAAAAGCATGATCGCCTGGGCCGATGAACGCTTCCGCTACTATATTACCAAGCAAGGGACGAAGCCGGTCAAGCGTTACGGTATGGATCATGCCAAGCATTATCTCCAAGGCTTCGTCAAGCATCTGCTCTCTTTTGCGCTCGCCGCAGGGATTCTCTATGGACTCATTGTCTGGATAGACGACGCCTCCCGCACGGAAGCACTGTCAGGCATCCTTTCGGTATGGTCCGTTGTGGTCGGCATTGATCTGATCATCACCGTTACCTATTTCATCTGGCCCAGACAGGCCAAGAGCACAAGCTGATTCTGCTTGACCAGCCCGGTTCTATGAACCGGCTCTGATATTCTTAACCGTCCGGTGTTCGAGCGAGAGCTCCTTATAGACCCTAGCCCCGCCTTCGCCGGTAGGAGCTTGTGCCAACAACCCTACCTTAATCGTATCTTCCACCGGAAGGTTAAAGAACCGCATCATATCAAACCTTACGCCATCGGTAGAATAATGAAAAGCGAAGGCATTCCCGGACCTGGCCGCCTGCAGCCATACCTCATTCCCGTCGATATTACATCCATTCGCATCATCCGAGGTCTGGTTCGTGACTACGCTGACCACAGCATGAGTATCGAAATCTGTCAGCTCAAAGCAGGCTTTGGCCCAGACCGCCAGGTCCTGCATGACCATAATCGAAGAAGAATCGTAAGTATCCCGGAAGTCATGACTCACCTTCACCCGCAGCACGAAATCTCCCGACACCTCTGTATAGAAGAAGGGCGCATTCGTCAGATTCTCAGGTGTAAGCCCTTCTTCGGCTATAGCCCCGTTATTGCAGAAAAAGTCACTTTTAGCCGGTGCCTCCATAATGATCGAGTGATCCTCAAATCTGATGTTCCCCTCATTCATCCATTTGTACGCTGCGAAATCAGTCTTAATCATTTAATTGCCCTCCCATTATTGGATTATTCCTATGAAATGTAAACGCATCCCAATCCTATAGCAAAATGGCAATCGGGTACAACCCCATATTTTGGCAGATGAATTTTTTTTGAAACTTGTAAGGTGCGGTGGCCGTACTTAAGGGTAACTAACGATTATAGCTGCGCTGCAATAGCTTATACCACCATCGAGGAGGAAACAAAATGTTCAAGAAAATTCTTGGCAAGGTCCTGCACTCCGTAGAGCAGTCCAAACATGGCGGGCACCGCAGGTATTCGAGCAGTCATAAAGGGAGGCCAGTATCCAGAAGGCATTCAAGCAGCAGCCACGGATACAAGCGCCACTCCTCATCAGACGCCCGCCGCGGAGGAACCGGACATAAATATTATAAGAACCGTTACGGCAGTTCAAGCTGAGCTTAGCTTAATTGCTTCATACACATGCACAAGGCGCCGTGTCACCGTTTGGTGAGGGCGTCTTTTTTTGGCGGAGATCAAGACATTAGTTGCTCATACAGTTCTCCGGCCTCACGGACAAATGAAGCTGAGTCGGGATAGCACTCCTGCTCTCCAAGCAGCCGGGTCAGCAGCAGCAGCATTCCAGGCGACAATTCCAGCTCTTCCTGCCAGCTTCGCTCCGGCCCACCCCGCTCCGGCTGATAGCCAGAATAGAGCATGAACAGCATCAATTGTCCCACATCGTACAGATCTGAGCCGATCACCGGCGGCCTGCGTTCCGGCCACGACTCCTTCCTTGGCTTCAGCCGCTCAAGCACGGTATCCGTCTCTCCAATCTTTTCTGCTAATCCGAAATCAATTAAGTACAGGTCCTCCTTATGGAGAATTACGTTAGGAATCCGCAGATCCAGATGAACATATCCGCGCGAATGCACATGGGTTACCATGTTCATCAATCTCAGCGCCATAGCCAGGCATTCCCGCTCACCATAGATCACATGCTCATCAAAGATCAGATCCTCCAGCGTCTGTCCTGTAATATAGTCCGTCACCAGCCAGTTCGAGCCTTTATAGTTGAAATAGTCACGGCACTTCGGAATATTAGGATGATCCATGGCCTGCAAAATTGCGCTCTCCTTGGCCAGCATTGTCCGGCCCAACGCCTGTTTGCTCGGTCTGGACTGCTTAAGCGCCAACAGAGCGCCATCTCTTGTATCATAGCAGCGGTAAGTAAGCCCGTAGCTGCCCTCTCCAAGCAGGAGGTCTATCTTGTATCGTCCGCCAATCACAGCCCCACCCGGTAAGGGATAATCCCGCCAGGCCCGGATGAATCCGCGCCACCGCTCCAACACCATAAGGTCCCCTCCATTCCCTGCTGCGCTTCAAATATTCGTGATGCTATTATCTCATAGATGAAGATATCTGGCACCGTGGGGTTACCGGAGGGGCTTAGGCGGCGATGGCATCGCCCTCCTCTGTCCTTGTGTTTAATATTTTCTGCCCCCTTCTTCTTCCCCTACTCCCGGGGGCAGCTGGCGAGGTGCACTTATGCTCTTCATTGGCTCATTTTGTCCGCGCTCGCTGAATTCAAGTGCACTAATGCTCTTCATTTCCAGGACAATACAAAATCACCCTGCGGGTGGATAATGTAAGAACCTCTGCGGTCCAGTCAACTCGTATGGCTACCTCCCTTATCCCTCTGCCCATTGCCGAGAATCCGGACCACGCATCTTCGCACCAGCACATTGTATTCGGTTTTTCCCCATACATTTGGCTCACACTTAATCGCACCCTCACATTGTATTCGGTTTTTCTGTGACAATACTTCTGGCACAACCTGCGATAAACGCACGGCCTACGTGGCACGTCCAGTTCAATTGTGTTCGGTTTTTCGATTACATTTGGCCTACGCGGCGCTCCCAGTCCAATTGTGTTCGGTTTTTCGATTACATTTGGCCTACGCACCCTCGCACCCTCACATTGTATTCAGTTTTCCGCATACATTTTGCCCACGCTTCTTATCCACAACAGACGGATAATATAATTTCCTATACAATAAAAAAAGACCTTGGGTAATCCCATGGTCTACGCTAGATATTTTAAGTAGAAACTACTGCGCCGTCCTTCAAAAGGATAGCATCCGTTTCAGCGAGAAAGATAAACTGAAAACGCAGGATCTGGTGCTCTGGAATAATCATCTCCAAAGTGTCCTGCTCATCCCTTATCTCATCTGAAATCCGTCACCGACCACAACAAAAGCAGCCTCACAGAAGGCTGCTTTGTCATGCAAATCGTATCCCCTCAGAATATCCGTTTCTTATCCTTCTCGTCAATCAGAATCTGCACCGATTCCTTGAACCGGATGGCATGAATAATCTCCCGCTCGCGCAGGAATTTCAGGCCGTCCTGCAGATCAACATCGTCCGTCATGTCGATCAGCCACTGGTATGTAGCCCTCGCCTTCTCCTCTGCGGCGATGTCCTCATACAGGTCGGCGATCGGATCACCCTTCGCTTGGATGTAGGACGCTGTCCAGGGTACACCGGCAGAGTTCTGGTAGAACAACGCGTGATCCCGCTGCGCATAGTTCGGGCCCAGACCGGCGGCTTCCAGCTCCTGCACCGATGCGTCTTTGGTCAGCTTGTAGATCATCGTGGCGATCATCTCGAGATGAGCGAATTCCTCGGTGGAAATATCTGTCAATACGCCGATGACCTTGTCCGGTATGGCATACCTTTGGTTCATGTAACGCAGTGCCGCTGCCAGCTCCCCGTCCGCACCGCCGTATTGCTCCATCAGGTACCGGGCCATCCGCACATCACATTTGCCGACACGCACCGGGTATTGCAGTTTTTTCTCATAGATCCACATTCGTGAACTTCCCCCTCCTCAGACTTATTTCATTCCCGGCTTCATTCATGTCTCAGACTTGCCAAGGCCAGGGACTCTCGCTCCACTGCCAGGGAGCTTTGGAGTAGGCGCGGCCGAAATTCTGCAAAGGTCCGTATAGCTCCTGGAAGTGATTCGCCAGCTTCGTGCGTTCATACGTCAGCTGATTAAACTGCTCAATCGCCTTCACATCCTGGGGATGAGTATCCAGGTACAGGTTCAGCTCTACCAGTGCGAAATCGAGTACCTGCAGCTGCTCCAGCATCTCATAATAACGGGGCTCGCAAGGATTAGCTTCCATAACCTACCTCACTCCTTTGAACTTGGACTCATAAGGGCTGTACAGCGATGGCCATAAGGTCCCATGCTTCAGGGCTTCCGGCAGAGAGAACTGCGGGAGATTCGGGGGCTGAAACGTAATGAATTGATTCGGCGGCACAACATACGTCTTGAACGGCACCGGCGGACAAGGGTCAAACGGTCCCCTATATGGTGTCCATACGCGTTCCTGGGAGTTCAATGATCATTCCTCCTCTTAAAGAGTTTTGACGGCATTCCTTCATAATTCCAGATCTCTTATCGTTACCTCGTAACTAACTTATGACAGCTCCAGGGTAGAAAAGAACTGCAAGAGAATAAAATCACCCTAGAGTGGAAACGGATTTTCCGTCCTTTTAGACGGTTATCGTGTGCAACCTATAACTTCTTATAATTCAACAAAAAAACAGGGCACACCAGCAGCCCGGTTGCATGGCCTCTGATGTACCCTGTTAATTTTGGCATTACGGATTCAGCGTTTCAATCCGTTTATTCTTTCCCGTCTTCCTCTGCCTCTGTCTCCTCTTCCGTCACCGGCGGAGTCTCGCGGTGGATATTAATCCTCGTGATCCGCAGCCGGGTGGATTCCTCCACCTCGAAGGTGACGTCACCGACGACAATCTTTTTGCCTTTGGACGGATTGCCCTCCAGCTCCTTGAACAGCCAGCCGCCGATGGAATCTACCTCATCATCTTCGATTACGACGCCGGTCAGATCGTTGACGTCTTCAATCAGCATCCGGCCCTCCACGGAGATATACTCCCCGTTGTGCTCTACGCTAGGGCGTTCATCCTCGAATTCGTCATGCAGATCGCCGACGATCTCCTCCAGAATCTCTTCAGCGGTCAGAAGCCCCGCTGTTCCGCCGTACTCGTCTACGACCAGCGTCAGCTGGGCCTTATTCTTCTGCATCAGCCGCAGCGCGTGGCTGATCTCCATGGATTCCGGCACATTCAGAATCGGCCGGACCAGGGAAGTCAGGTCATTCTGCTGCTCCTGCGGAGCGAACAGCAGATCAGTGATATGGATGAAGCCGATAATCCGGTCCTTATCCTCGAAGGCAACCGGATAACGTGAATGCTTCGTCTCCGTAATGATCCGCATATTCTCTTCCAGCGGGAGATTGCTGTACAGTACATCCATATCCGTTCGCGGAAGCATAACCTCGCGGGCCAGCAGGTCCGAGAATTCGAAGATGTTATCCATCAGCTTCATCTCATCCTGATCAATGACCCCGCTCTTCGCACTCTGATTCATCAGAATCCGGATTTCCTCTTCCGAATGGGCAGCCTCGGCTTCGCTGGCCGGCTCCACGCCGAACAGTCTTAGCAGAGCGTTGGCTGACGCATTCAATACCCAGATGAAGGGCAGAAACAGATTATAGAAGAACATCAGCGGTGCAGACAGCAGCAATGCGGAGCCTTCGGTTTTTTGGATAGCCAGAGACTTCGGTGCCAGTTCCCCCAGCACAATATGTAAGAAGGTAATAATGGAGAAGCCGATAACTACAGATACCGTAGAGATTAGAGTCTGATCTGTAACCCCCAGCTGGTACATCAGAGGTTCCACGAGCAGCTCAGAGATTGCCGGTTCCCCGACCCAGCCAAGGCCTAGGGAGGCGAGTGTAATCCCGAATTGCGTAGCCGACAGATACGAATCCAGCCGCTTGTTGACCTTCAGCGCATATCCGGCCATTTTGTTGCCTTCACTGACCAGCTGGGTCAGACGAGACTGCCTGACCTTGACCAGCGAGAATTCCGCCGCAACGAAGATCCCATTCAATAATACGAGCACCAGAACGAGCAAAAGATTAAGCACTAATCTTCCTATGTCGAATTCCGTATGCACTATAATAACGCCCCATTTCTACAGAGTGATCGCTTTTCTTGATTTGAAATCAACCTCAGGATAGTACATATCGGCTACGAGCAGGTTAGGTCCGCAGCAGCCTGCGGCATCGCAGTGACAGTTCACCTTCTGATTGAGTGGATGCTTAGTCTGCCACTCGGTGAAAATGTCATCCAGCCTGGAGCTGCTAATATTGCCAAAAGCTGAAATGTCCGCGAAGTCCGTTACAAAGACATCGCCTGTAAACAGATTCACATTCACGCGGTTTCTTCCGTCCGGGTCATTGCGCAGCGTCACATTCTTCTCGCTGCGCAGTCTGCGCAGCAGCTGCTGGTCTTCCTCCAGGAAGCTGCAGGCGAAGAACGGCAGGGTGCCGAACAGCATCCACATCTCCGGGTCACGCGCATCCAGCAGAGAATGAATGGCCGCATTCATCTCCTTGAGGGACAATACAGGCAGCTTCGAGGCGAAGCTGGAAGCATACATCGGATGTACCTCATGCCTTCTTGCACCCATCTCTCCAATCAGCTTGTGAATCTCGGGGAGCTTGGTATGGGTACGGTAATTAATCATCGACTCCGCAGAGATCAGCATCCCGTCACTGCTGAGCCGGCGCGAATTCTCCAGCATCGTGTCGTACAGCCGGTAGGCGGCTTCCTTCGAGACCGGATGCCCGCTGTTCGCGAAGCCCACCTCATGGAAGTCATCCCCGTTCACATAATTGAAAGAGATGTGCATGACATCCAGATAAGGAAGCAGCTGCTCATAACGGAAATACGGCATGGTCAGATTGGAATTGATCTGTGAACGGATGCCCCGCTCCCTGGCATATTTCAGCAGCGGTACGATGGTATTCTCCACCGTTCCGGCACGGAACATCGGCTCTCCGCCTGTAATGCTGATGGTCTGCAGATGCTCTACCTCCTCCAAACGGTTCAGCATATGGGTCAGAGGCAGCAGCTCCCCCTCTTTCATAGTAAGGCTGTCACCGACAGCGCAGTGCTCACAGCGCATGTTGCACAGATTCGTGACCGTCATCTCTACACTGGTCAGTACATGCTGTCCGTACCGGCGGAGTGAAGTAATCGGATCCCATGGATCGTATTCCGGCGATAGCTCTTTTACAGGTACTACAGATGATGATGGCTCTAATATACTCATTTCTTAATGCTCCTTTAATGCTTATTCCTTATTATTAACCCAAATCTAATGAAAAAGAACGATAACTTATGCTATATCATACCACGACTAATAAAAAACTGCGCATCCGGCCCTCTTCTCACGCGAAGCCTATACATTCTTATCTTTTCAAAAAAACAGCCAGGCAGAGAATACAGCTCCGCAGTTTCTGCAGGATGCCTATATTCTCTCCTCGCTGCCCAGAACACCTATCCGGTACTTTTCACTACAGGCTCTCCGCCGTCCGTCACATCAACAATGACTACAGAGAGGGCTTTGCTGAGATCACGCTCATAGGGGGGAACCGTTTCGCCTTCCGGTCCGTTCAGCACCCGGACAACGGGTCTATGCGGTGTGCTTGGATCAATCTTGACCACAACACCGCTCTCGCCGGAGCTGAGCTTCACGGTAAGGCCCAGCGGGTAGATGGCCACCCGGTCTCTGAACAGCTCCAGCTGCTTCTGCTCATACAGTGTTCCGGAGCCTACATACAGCGCTTCTACTGCCTGATGGGGCAGCATGGCTTTTTTGTATATCCGGTTGGAGGTCATCGCATCATAGGAATCTGCGACCCCCAGCCACTTCGCATATTCATGGATCTGCGGGCCGGTCAGTCCGCGCGGGTAGCCGGAGCCGTCAATCCGTTCATGATGCTGCAGGGCACAGTGGGCCGCCAGCAGCGGAATATTCGGCTCCTCCTTGAGAATCCGGTATCCGATCTCAGTATGTGCCTGCATGTGGCGGAATTCCTCCTCGCTCAGCATGCCGGGCTTTTGTACAATTTTGACAGGAATCTGCGTCTTGCCGATATCATGCAGCAGCGCACCAAGTCCGATGACCCGAAGCTCTTCTTTGCTGTAGCCGTGGGCAATGCCAAGCACCAGAGTATACAGGCATACGTTCAGGGAATGGACATACAGGTAGTTGTCCGCCGTATGCATGTCAAGCAGCATGATCATCGGGTCCTCCTGCAGGGACATGTCGTCGAGGATGGAATCCATCACCTTGGAGAATTTCTTGTCGAGATGATAGAAGCCCTTGGTAATTCCAGAAGCGCCGGACATTTGCTGGAATTGGTTCCTGATGACCTTGAGCGCCTGGTTGCGCGTCTCATCCTGCAGCATTCCGGGAATCACAATATCCTCTGTGAGCGAATCTTCAATGTAGATATAGCCGATATCAATTTTGGCGAGCCGCCTGATCAAGGCATCGGTAAGCTCCACTCCGTCCGCAAGCAGAACCAGCCCTTCATCATTATATATTTTTTTACCCAGCTTCATTCCCGCCTGAAGCCGATTCATGGATACTAGACGCACCTTGGCTCACTCCTGCCTTTAACGGTAAAATTGCTACTCTGTTGTGGAATCCCTGGGTCAGACACGATGCCTATACCGTTACCATGATGAGCGACCGGGCAAGCATATGTAGACGCTGCGCGTTCCTCCCGGTGATGCCAAGCTGAGATCAACGCATAATAAACAGCCAGAAGACGGCTGCAAGGATGAACCGGTAGATGGCGAAATGCGTCGGTCTGATCTTCTGGATCATTCTCATGAACAGAACCACCACCACATAAGCCACGATGAAGGAAATAATGAAGCCGATGACAAAATACCCGATCGTCTCATTCGTGAAATTACGGTAGGAATCCAGCAGCTCATACCCCGAGGCCGCGCACATAATGGGAATCGCTATAAGGAAGGAGAAGTCCGCCGAAGCCTTGTAGCTTACCCCGCTCAGCATCCCCCCGGATATCGTCGAGCCGGAACGGGAGAACCCGGGCCAGAGTACAGAAATAATCTGATACAGTCCGATTGCCAGCGCCTGCCCGTAGGACAGATCGTCCAAATCATGCGCCGTCACCCGGATCTTGCGTTTGTTCACCCACTCCGCAACAATCATCAGAACCCCGCCGGCCACTAGCGCCCAGAGCACTGTAGATGCGCCGAAGAGACCTTTGATAAAATCACGGGCGAAAAAGGCGACAGCGAGCGCAGGAACGATACCCAGCAGGACATGGATCAGGTTCAGGCGTGATGCCGGCATGACTCCGCCTCTGTCTCTGCGGCTGCGGCCGATGCCGAGCAGGTTCAGAATCCGCTGGCGGTAGACAATCGCAATGGCCAGAATCGCCCCCAGCTGGATCACGATCTCATACGTCTTCATGATGGCATCCTGCTCGTTGAAGCCCAGAAGCTTAGTGGTCAGAATCATATGACCCGTGGATGAAACCGGAATGAATTCGGTAATTCCTTCTACAATAGCGAGAATAATTGCTGTAATTGTATCCATATTACTCCTCCTGATCTAGTCAATGAAACCTGGCATAGCGATAATTACTAATGTTCATACAATGTTGTAGGTATGATCAGGTGGATCGTAGCTCCCAGCGGACCGCTTCAGACTCCTCCAGACTCCCCGGCCGCTGAAGCTCCATCCGCAGCAGATCACGCAGGAAATGAGGCAATAAATATACCGCCTCCCGGCCATTAGCTATACTCTCATAGCCCGTACGGAAAGTAAACATATCCAGCGTGCCGACGCTATACACCCTTGTGTCCTCCAGCCTCTCTCCGCCGGCAAAAACGGCAATATGGTTATCATAAGGCATGACCCTTGGATCGTACAAGATTTTTAATCCGTCAACGGCCAGGGTGCCCAGCACCTCTCCCCGGAAACCATAGCCGTAGATGACCTTATTACGGTACTCCGCCATGAGACTCTGCTCCAGCGCCGTGCGGATATCCTTGCCTGTAAGCTGAACAATACAGGGATTAATCGGAGAAGGGCATAACGCATGCAGCATGCCTGCCGTAATATTGCCCTCCGGCAGCGGTCCGAGCAGCTGGCCGGAATTGACAAGCGAGATCGGGCTGCCCGTGAACCGGCGGACTGCCTGTGCGAGCAGGTTGCCGAAGGGAGACTCTCCCTGGAGGTCCAGGGGAAGCATCCGGTCACTGATAGCAACGGTCTCCTGCAGTGCCTCACGGCCGCGCTGCAGATGGATAGCCGCTGCCGGAGCGATCCTCTCCTCAGGCTGTGCCGGATCGACTGCGGCACAGCCTCCTTCTGCCAGCCGGAACGATTCTCCCGGCTGTTCCCGCTCAAATACCAGCCGGCCGACGTACCGGCCGAATTTGCCGGCGCCGCATACGGCTGTGCCGTTAATCATAAGCGGCTGCTCCAGCAGATGGTGGGTGTGTGCGCCCAGAATAGCATGCACACCTTCCAGGTTCTCTGCCAGCTTCTGGTCTGCGGGAAGCCCCAGATGGGACAGAATAATCAGGATATCCACCTGCGGTGACAGGAGCTGGCACTGCTCACGCAGCGCGGCTTCCGGGTCCAGCGCATCCCAGCCCAGCAGGGAATAAAAGGAGCTGAACGCCGCTGTAGCTCCGGTCAGGCCAATCCTGATGCCGTCCTTCTCCAGGATGGCGTGGCGCTGCATCCAGTGCGGGGGCTCTCCCGTGGCCGTCTCCAGGAAATTGCAGCATACCACAGGACACTGGATGCCTGTATACAGGGCTGAGAGCATCTCCCGGGAGAAGGTGAGGCCCTCGTTGTTGCCGATGGTTACCGCATCATATCCGGTCAGATTAATAATATCAATGTTTGCCTGTCCCATTGTGCCTTCTGTCTCTACGGCAGCGCGGTCCATATGGTCGCCGATATCAAGCAGCAGCACAGGCTCCTCTCCTGCGGCAGCCTTCATGGCGTTGATCTCAGCCGCGACAGGGCTCATCATTTCGAAGTGGCTATGTATATCATTGGTATGAATAATCGTTAATCTTTGCGGCCCAGGCTTCATAATCTGGCTTCCCTCCCACTTGTACAGCCGTTTATAGTGTAAGCGGCAGGCTTGTGTTTCTTCTAGAGTTAGCATAACATTTTCAGGCTCATTATGGTATATTGTAATCATTATAAGCTGTCCGGACCTACGTCCTGAAAGGGTGAAAATTCATGCACATCTCCATTCGGCTGTTCGCCGGCCTGGCCGAAGTCATCGGCTCCTCCACTCTGATCTTCCATGCCCATGAGTCCCCTGTCACTGCCGGCAGGCTCAAAGAGCTCCTCTCGGCTTCCTATCCCGATGCAGCCCCACAGATTGGAGTCTCCCTGATCGCTGTTAACCATGAATACGCGCCTGATGACATGGATATTACTGAAGGCTCAGAGGTGGCGTTGATCCCTCCTGTATCCGGCGGTTAACCCGGCCTGCCCGCCCCCCGCTAATCTGCGCAGTTGCACAAGCCGCAAGTCATAATTCAGTACTCTTACACCATTGAATATTACATAATTTGTTGCTATGCTCAAAAAAATTGCTATAGTAAGGTGGCCTATTCATTGAGAGTACACGTGATGGACCTTAAACCGGGTGATCATCTGCGGATGGATACCTTCAGCTCACGCGGGCTTCATGTACTACCTAAGGGATCACGGCTGCACATGGAGGAAATCGCCAAGCTCATCCAGCATGGCGTTGATTATGTAGATATCGAGTCCGTGCAGGAAGAGCCTGCCCCTTCCAGCCGGACCTCAATCATTCAGGCTGCAACCGGCAGCTTCGATATCATGATTGACGGTTTCGAGTCTCTATATATGGAAGCGCTCAGCAAAGGCAGCTTCAATCAGTCTGTGGTGGACGATATTCTTCAGCCGACATTATCCACGCTCGACAAACACAAGGATGTAGTGTCACTCCTTCTGCTGCTGGACCGGGAAGATAACTACACCTACAACCATTCCCTTCAGGTAGGCATGCTCTCGTATTACCTCGCCACATGGCTTGGCTATTCCAAGACAGAATGCTACGAGATCGGCCGTGCGGGATACTTGATTGATATCGGCAAATGCCGCATCTCCCCCGCTATCCTGAACAAGCCCGGCAAATTGACACCTGCAGAATACGATGAGATCAAATTACATACGGTATACGGATACGAGATCATTCAGAATTCCATGAACGACCCCTTTACAGCCTTGGTTGCCTTACAGCATCATGAACGGGAAGACGGCTCCGGATATCCCCGGCAGCTGACCAAGACAGATATTCACCCTTACGCCCAGATTGCAGCCGTTGCTGATATTTACAGCGCGATGACGACTCACCGGGTCTATCAGTCCAAGCAGGAGCTGATCTCCGTCCTGCGCGAGATCAACTCACTCAGCTTCGGCAAGCTGAACGGCAAACCGGTCCAGGCCTTCATTAATCATCTGATGCCCAACTTCATCGGCAAACGCGTCCTGCTGAGCACCGGAGATATGGGAGTCATCATTATGAACAACCCGCTGGATGTCTTTCGTCCGCTCGTACAGAGCGAAGGTAAATTCCTTGACCTGTCACGCGAACGCACCATTGCCGTCGTGGAGATTTATATGGAATAACCCGGCAAGACTTCTCCGCCCAGACAAAAGGGCTGTCCCGCTGAGCCAGCAATTGGCCAAGCTGAGGACAGCCCTTATTGGTGTTGAATATTACCTGTGTCACTGATTACCGGATTAATGTCAGCAGAAGCTCGCCGTTTGTAACATCTGTTCCTGTACTCTTAAGCACATCAAGGTATTGTGCCGAGTTGGTTACAATGACCGGAGTTGCGGTTACAAATCCCGCTGCCCGGATGGCTTCCAGATCAAATTCCAGCAAGAGCTGGCCCTTTTCCACTTTATCGCCTTCCGTTACTTTTTTGTTGAAATGCTGTCCTTTGAGCTTCACGGTATTAACGCCGACATGAATCAGCAGCTCAGCTCCGCTATCCGAGGTGATCCCAATGGCATGTCCTGTAGGGAATACAGTGGTCACTGTTCCGTTCACAGGAGAGGTCAGCTTGCCGGAAGACGGCTCAATGACAATCCCTTTGCCCATGGCGCCGGAAGCAAAAGCTTCGTCAGGCAGGCTCTCCAGCGGCTGCAGCACTCCAGACAGCGGGCTTACCACGATTTCTTTATCAATCAGCGTTGGGGTCGTGGTACCGGTAACTCCACCCTGGTTAACAGAAGCCGCCGGAGCTGCCTCAGGGTCATTGTATCCAAGAACTAATACCAGTACAGCAGACAGTACGAATGCTACAAGTATACCAATGACTACCCAGATGAATCCGGTGCCGAAATACGTCGGCAAAGCCAGCAGACCCGGCAGGGAGAAGGACAATGCTCTTGCGCCGCCTGTGGCAATAATCGCACCGCCGATCGCGCCGGAGATACAGGCGTAGATGAACGGCTTTTTGAGCTTCAGGGTCACCCCGTAAATCGTCGGTTCCGTAATGCCGAAGACCGCCGACAGTGTGGAAGAACCAGCAAGCGCCTTAAGCTGCGGGTTCTTCGATTTCAGGAATACGCCGAAGACTGCCCCGGCCTGCGACAGTACTGCCGCGCTGAGAATAGGCAGCATTGTATCCTGTCCCAGGGTAGCAATATTACTGAGCATGATCGGCACGAAGCCCCAGTGTACACCAAAGATAACGAATACCTGCCAGAACGCCCCCGCAATGGCTCCGGCCACAAGCGGACTGAGATTGTAGAGCCAGGTATAACCGGAAGCGAGTCCGTCACTGATCAGTGAACCTACAGGTCCGAAGGCCAGGAACGTAAGCGGAATAACAATGAGCAGTGCGAACATGGGAACCAGAATGTTCCGGACCGACTCATGAATGAAGGAACGGAACCATTTTTCCACATAGGATTGTACCCATACCGCCAGAATAATCGGGATTACACTGGAGGAATAGTTGATGAGTATAATCTTGATCCCCAGGAAGTGCAGCGGGTCTGGTGAGCCTACGGCCGCAACGACAGCGGGATAGATCAAGGCTCCGGCGATGGCAATGGACACGAATTGATTCGCCTTGAATTTACGCGCTGCTGTAACCGCCAGGAAGACAGGCAGGAAATAGAATACGCTGTCGGCAGCTGCATTAAGGATCATGTAAGTGCCGCTGGTGGCGTCAATCCACTTCAGGGAGAGAATCAGGGCCAGCAAGCCCTTAAGAATCCCTGCCCCGGCCAGTGCTCCGAGAATCGGCGAGAAAATGCTAGAGATAATATCTACCGCTTTGCCTAACACCCCGGTACTTTCCGAGCTCTCGTCACCACCGTTTTTCTCGGCATCCTGAAGCGAGGTTTCCTTCATAATCTGTTCAAACACCTGGCTGACATTATTGCCGATGACGACCTGGAACTGCCCGCTGTTTTCGACTACTGTAATGACGCCCGGCGTTTTCTCCAGTGCTGCTTTATTGGCTTTGCTGTTATCCTTCAGCTTGAATCTTAAGCGTGTGGCACAATGGAAGACGGAATTCACATTCCCTTCTCCGCCAACGAGTGTAATGATTTGTTTGGATAAATCTTTGTTGCTCATGTGAGTTTGCTCCTTTTGAGAATCTGTATTATAAGCATCGCTGCAGAGGCGATTTGTGCCAGCAATGTTCTATCTTTCCCCTCTGCAAACAAGAAAAACCTGAACTCAAGGCAAAAGAAGGCGTCCGTACACGCTATTTTGCCATCAGTTCAGGTTTTGCCTGCATTACCAGTTACACCCTGTCCGATGAAAATATGAAATTATAGAGGATGGTTGTTGATGTTACGCGTTACTCCAGACTATTGCGGTCCGTTACACGCTGGATGTGAATGGTCAGATAGACGTATTCATCCTTGCTTAAGCTCTGTCCATGGGTCTTCTCCAGATATTCATTGATCTTGCCCACGCATTCAAAAGCCTTGACATAGGTCTGCCTCACCTGGTTATACAGAAACTCCTCACCGCTGTTGTTCGTCTCCTTCTTCAGAATCCGCATGGAAAAATACTGCAGATGGGTCAGAAACCGCGAGTAATTCAGCGAATTCTCATCCAGTACCACTTTATAATGATAGGTAACGATGTTCAGAATATTCTGGACGATCTCCGTCATCTTGATGGTAGACCTTACCTCAGTGCCATCCATTCTGGCGTTGACCAGATGCAGGGCAATGAACCCGGCTTCATCTTCACCAAGTGCAAGACCCGTAGTCTCCTCAATCATCTTCAACGCATCCAGCCCGATCCCGAATTCCTTTTTGTAAAAACGTTTGATTTCAAACAGCATCGCATTCTTCAGCAGAATTCCCTTCTCGAAACGCTGGAGCGCGAAATGAATGTGATCCGTCAGCGTCAGATAGAGATTATCGCTTAGCTCCGTGCGCAGCACTTCATTGGCATAGGATACAATCCCGCTCGCCAGCTCCAGATGAACCACCGGAATATCATTCAGCAGCTCGGTCAGCCGGGCTGTGAATTCATTCTCGTTCAGCAGAAAAATCTTGTCCACCTTGGCAGGATCAACATAATCACCCGCAACCTTATTGAAGGAAATTCCTCTGCCCATCACAATAACTTCCTTGCCCTTCTGGTTCTTGGTCAGGAGCACATTATTGTTCAGCACCTTTTCGATAATCATCTCTATTTCACCCCCTGACGCATAGTTTGTACAAAAAAAGCCTAAGTTGATCCCAATATCATTCATAAAATGATACTCGAATCAGCTTAGGCATTGCCCGCGTTACCGGTCACAATCCTGTATTACTGTTATTGTAGCATAAATAAAAGCGATTTCAAGAACTTTATTTATCCGCTGATCTGAATAATCAAATTATGCCTCCTTCCGGTTTGAATCCGCCCCTCCAGGGCCAGGCTAATAGCAGATACTGAGCGCATCAGCTCCGGTGCTATTCGCTCACAGCCTGATAAGGAGGAATGTTATGCTTGCGGTTCATCAACGCCTGGCTGAACTGTACACTCTGAGTCTGAAGCGTCCGCTGGCTCCGGCGGAACAAGACGAGCTTCAGCACTGTCTGCATATCAACACTGTCTATTGCTGGGAGATGGCACGCCTCCATATGGAGGGCCTGCTGGCAGCTGATACACAAGACACCGCCTGGCAGCAGGAGATTAGCGCACAACTATTGGAGGTCCGGGTAAGCGGCAGGTCCGGCAAACGGCCGGGGTAGGCTTAAATATTAAAAAAAAGCAGCAGCCCATCCCTCCATTCGGGGACAGGCTGCTGCTTGTAAGAGCTGCTATAAGAAGCGGAACTGCGCTTCAATCAAACCGTTATAGATGCCGTCGTGCTCGGTAAGCTCGGCATGGTTGCCTTCTTCCTTGATCTCGCCATGATCCAGCACCACAATCTTATCCGCATGGCGGATGGTGGAGAGCCGGTGGGCAACGATGAAGGAGGTCCGGCCCTGAAGCAGCAGCTTCAGCGCTTCCTGAATCTTAATCTCCGTCTCGGTATCAATACTGGCTGTCGCTTCATCCAGGATCAGAATCCGCGGATCAGCCAGCAGCGCCCGGGCGAAGGACAGCAGTTGACGCTGCCCCATGGACAGTGCACTGCCGCGCTCCTCCACCTCGGTGTCATACCCTCCTGGAAGCTTCATGATGAAATCATGGGCGTCCACGGCTTTGGCCACCTCTTCGATCTCCTCATCGGTCGCGGTGAGCCGTCCGAAGCGGATGTTGTCGCGGATCGTTCCCGAGAAGATGAAGGTATCCTGCAATACAATCCCGATCTGTTCGCGCAGACTCTGGAGAGTAACCTCGCGGATATCCCGGCCGTCAATCGTAATGTGGCCGCTCTTAATATCATAGAACCGGCCAATCAGATTGATAATTGTGCTTTTGCCGGAGCCGGTATGTCCTACTAGGGCAATGGACTGGCCTGCTTTGACATCCAGATTGATGCCTTTGAGTGCCGCACGGCCCTTCTCATATTCAAACACTACATTATTGAAGTGAATATCCCCTTGAATCTTGGACAGCGGCGTGGCTCCCGGCTTATCCTGAACCGCAGGCTGCTCGTCGAGATACTCGAAGATCCGCTCTGAGGAAGCCATCGCAACCAGCAGCTGATTGTACATCTGTCCCAGCCGGTTGATCGGGTCCCAGAAGTTGCTGACATAGCTGCTGAAGGCCACCAGATAACCAATGGTAAGCTCTCCCGATTGAATCAGGTAAGCCCCGAACCAGAAAAGAATCATCGTTCCGAAGCCGCCGGTAACTTCAATAATAGGGCCGAACCCCTGGTTCATAGCGGATGCTTTGTTCCAGGACTTCCGGCTGTCCATATTCATGGCATCGAAATAATGCATATTCTCTTCTTCCTGGGTGTAGGCCTGCGTGACGCGAATCCCTTGAATCGACTCGTTAAGATGGGAGTTGATCCGGGAGTTCTTCATCCGCACATCCTGCCAGGCGATCCGGATTCGCTGCCGCAGCTTGGTGGAGATCAGGAACATAATAGGTACGGTGATCATCACCGCCAGCCCCAGCTTCCAGTTGATCAGCAGCAGAATAACCATGATGCCCAGCAGCTGCACACAGTCAATCATCAGATTGACTACCCCGTTCGTGAACAAATCCTGAAGCGAGTTAATGTCATTCGTTACCCGGACCAGTACCGAGCCTGCAGGCCGTTTATCGAAGAAGTTGAAGGACAGCTTCTGGATATGCCGGAACAGGTCCGAGCGCAGGTCATAAATCACCCGCTGGCCGATCACATTCGTATATTTGATCCGGTATACGCCGGCGATCCATTGGATCAGATACAGGATGATTACACTTGCCGTTAACGTATAGAGCAGCGTCAAGCTGGTATTTCCGTCTTTTGGAGCAATCGCTTTATCAATCGCCATACTTGTCAGGAACGGAACTGTAAGCTTGGTAATGGTGCCCAGAATCATCATGATGGAGACAAGCGGCAGCATCTGCTTCGCGTATGGCTTCATATAACCGAACAAGCGGGTGAACTGCCTCCAGTCAAAAGCCTTGTCTATCACATCATCATCTTTATAGATAAACCGTTCTTCAAGCGTCTGTTCCTCTACTTTACTATTATCAGTCTCTACTGCGCCCTCTGCGGTCTTCTTGGAGGTCTGAAGGTTCATGCCGGATCACCCGCCTCTCGTTCATTATCCCTGGCTAAATAATCGGCGTACTGAATCCGGTACACATCCTGATAAGGTCCCGGGACGGCGATCAGTTCCTGATGGGTGCCCTGCTGGACCATCTTTCCTTCATTCATTACAATGATCTGATCGGCATGACGCAGAGAAGATATGCGGTGGGCAATAATCAGGGTCGTCCGTCCGCGCATAACCTCCTGGAATCCGGCCTGAATCTCATGCTCCGTCTCCATATCAACCGCACTGGTTGCATCATCCAGAATGAGAATCCGCGGATTCTTCAGCAGTGCGCGGGCAATGGCAATCCGTTGCTTCTGGCCGCCGGAGAGACCCATTCCCCGTTCACCAACGACCGTATCATAGCCTTCCGGCATCTCCATAATGAAGTCATGCGCCTTCGCCAGCTCGGCGGCACGGATGATCTCATCCATGCTGACATTTTTGAGTCCATATGAAATATTATTGCGGATCGACGACGAGAACAGGAAGGTCTCCTGGAATACCGTCGATATCTGCGAGCGCAGACTGCGGACCTGGAATTCACGGATATCCACTCCGTCAAGCTTGATACTTCCTTGATTCACATCATAGGCACGCATCATCAGCTGAGTAATCGTGGACTTCCCGGACCCTGTTCCGCCAAGGAAACCTATGACCGCACCAGGCTCGGCATGGAAATGAATATCCTTAACCGCCGGCATTTTGTTCCCGTAAGCAAAAGTGACATGATCGAAATCCACCTCACCCTTTACTTCAGCCGGAGCAAGCTCACGCGCGTTCTCTTTATCTTGGACATCAATCTGCTGATTCAGCACTTCCAGCACACGTTCACCGGAGGCCTTGGATTGGGTGTAGTTATTGATATGGAACCCAAGTCCCCACACCGGACCAATGATGTACCAGATCAGACTGAAGAACGCGACCAGCTCTCCCAGTGACATCTGCTTGTTAATGACCAGCGTACCGCCGACGCCCAGCAATATGGCAACACTGACCGAAGCGAGCAGCTCCATGAACGGGAAGAATTTACTCCACAGCTCAGCCGCAAAAATCTGATTATCTTTATAACGTTCATTACGGTGTGAGAATTTCTCAACTTCGTATGCTTCTCTCGCAAACGATTTGACCGTTCTCACCCCGGTGACATTCTCCTGTACAGCCGTTGTCAGGGAGCTTAATGCCAGGCGCATCTCCTGAAAGGCCGGATGAATCTTGGATTCAAATCTGAGTGCTACTCCAGCCAGGAACGGCATAGTGATCAGAGTAACCAGCGTCAGCTGCCAGTTGATGGTAAACATCATGATGGAGCCGAACAGAACCATGAAAAACACATTCAGCAATTGGGCAAATCCGAAGCCGATGAACATCCGGATGGCTTCCAAATCCCCGGTCAGCCGGGACATCAGGTCACCTGTCTTCGCGGTATCATAATAGCGGAAGGACAGGAATTGCAGCTTCTCATAGCAGGCATTGCGCAGCCGGTACGCCAGGAAATTCCCCAGCCGTCCGCCGAAGAACCCATGGGCAAACTGCAGGCACGCCTTAACAATAATGACCGCAAGCACACTAAGAGCGAGTACGGGCACCTCAGTAAACTTTAGGGGAACAATAACATCGTCGATCAATCTCCTTAACAAATTGGGGGTAATAAGCCCCACTGCAGTTGCGGCCGCCAAACATACAATCGATAGAATCAAATAGTGCAGCTTCTCCCGATAAAAGCCCCGCAGTTGCCTGAGAACATCCATATCTCTCCTCCTTAAAGCTTTACGAAGTACAGCTTGCTCCGTAAGCATAAACTTGGCTTTACGAAGTACAGCTTACTTTGTAAGCATAAACTTAGTCCCATACAGCAACCTTCCACATCTTAACCCACCTTTTTTTAACGCTTTCAATTTAGGGACTTTAAGCAGTTTATCATCCATAATTTAATGCGGCAAAGGGGATAAACCTCCGTTTTCCTCTCTTTTCGGAAAGAACAGGGCCTAAGCAGGCGGAAAAGGACGCCCTTCGTTTTAATTGCTGCTATTTCCTCGCAAATACTGCTCAATTAAGATATAGCAAGATTCAGCGCTTGCGAAGAGCCCTTAAGCCGCCTGCAAAAGGGATATTATGTATAATAATTACAAGCTCCGTATAAAAAAACGTGCCCCCAGATCCTCGACCAGATTGCGTCAAGATTCTGTGGACACGCGCAGGATATTACTGGAAGAATGAAAGAAGCTTCAGGTTACCCTATGCTTCCTTCCATTTCGAATTTAATCAATCTGTTCATCTCAACCGCGTACTCCATCGGCAGTTCTTTGGTGAACGGTTCGATGAAGCCCATGATGATCATTTGGGTGGCATCGGCTTCGGAGAGGCCGCGGCTCATGAGGTAGAAGAGCTGCTCTTCGGACACCTTGGAGACGGTAGCTTCATGTTCAAGCACGATGTTATCATTCATGATCTCATTGTAAGGAATCGTGTCCGAGGTGGACTCGTTATCCAGAATGAGCGTATCGCATTTGATATTGGATTTCGCGCCTTCTGCCTTACGGCCGAAGGAGGCGAGTCCACGGTAAGTGACCTTGCCGCCGTGCTTACTGATCGACTTGGACACAATCGTAGACGTAGTGTCCGGTGCCAGATGAATCATTTTGGCGCCGGCATCCTGATGCTGGTTCTTGCCCGCTACTGCGATGGACAATACCGAGCCTTTAGCGCCGCGGCCTTTAAGAACAACCGCCGGATATTTCATCGTCAGCTTGGAGCCGATGTTGCCGTCTACCCATTCCATGGTGGCATTTTCTTCGGCAACTGCACGTTTGGTTACCAGGTTGTAGATATTCGGTGCCCAGTTCTGAATCGTGGTATAACGGACACGGGCATTCTTCATGCAGAGAATCTCAACCACTGCGCTATGCAGAGAGTTCGTGCTGTAGATCGGTGCGGTACAGCCTTCGACATAGTGCACGAAGCTGTCTTCATCCGCCAGAATCAGAGTGCGCTCGAACTGCCCCATGTTCTCGGAGTTGATCCGGAAGTAAGCCTGCAAAGGCACTTCACATTTCACGCCCTTCGGAACATAAATGAAGCTGCCCCCGGACCAGACTGCACTGTTAAGTGCTGCGAACTTGTTGTCGGCAGGAGGAATGATCGTACCGAAGAACTTTTTGAACAGCTCAGGATGATCACGCAGTGCAGAATCCGTATCCGTGAAGATTACACCCTGGTCTTCAAGGTTCTTCTGCATACTGTGATATACAACCTCAGATTCATACTGTGCAGAGACGCCGGCCAGGAACTTCTGCTCCGCTTCCGGAATCCCCAGCTTATCGAAGGTCTCCTTAATCTCGGATGGAACTTCCTCCCAGGTCTTACCCTGTTTCTCAGAAGGTCTTACATAATATTGAATGTCCTCGAAATCCAGATCGTCCAGATTGCCGCCCCACTTAGGCATTGGCATCTTGCGGAACTGCTCCAGGGACTTCAGACGGAACTCCAGCATCCATTCCGGCTCGTTTTTGATTGCAGAAATTTCCCGGACGATTTCTTCCGTGAGTCCTTTACCAGACTGAAATATCGACTTGTGCTCGTCACGGAACCCATACTGGTATTCCTCCATATCAGGCGCTTTCTTAGCCATGGTGTAAGCCTCCTCGTTTGTAATGTTATCGCTGAGCTTCTTTCGTATCTATACCTTTGCGAAGCGCGTTCCAGGCCAGAGTGGCACACTTGATCCGCGCAGGGAATTTGTTCACACCGGACAAGGCTTCAATATCTTCGTAGTCTCCGAAATCCGCTTCTTCACCCTTCATCAGAGAGGAGAAGCTGTCCGCCATCTCAAGCGCATGCGCTATCGTCTGGCCTTTGACCGCTTCCGTCATCATCGAAGCCGACGACATGCTGATGGAACAGCCTTCGCCGCTGAAACGGGCATCCTGGACAACGCCGTCCTCCACCTTAAGCTGAAGCGTAATGCGGTCACCGCAGGTAGGGTTGTTCAGCTCAATCTTCAGAGCGTCATCTTCAAATGAACCACGGTTCCGGGGATTTTTGTAATGATCCATAATTACGCGTCTATACAAGTCATCCAAGTTCATAGCTGAAGTACTCCTTTGCCTTGATTAAAGCTTGAACCAGCAAATCTACATCCTGTTCTGTATTGTACAGGTAGAAGCTGGCCCGGGCAGTGGAACTAACCTCCAGCCAGCGCATGAGCGGCTGGCAGCAGTGATGTCCCGCACGTACAGCAACGCCTTCGGCATCCAGGACTGTGGCTACATCATGCGGATGGACATCCCCAAGGTTGAAGGTAACTACCCCCACCTGACGGTTACGGGGGCCGTAGATCGTCAGATCGCTGATCTCCGACAGCCGCTGCTCCGCATAGGCGGCAAGCTGCATTTCATGGCGGTGAATATGATCCATTCCAACCTCCTGGAGGAAATCAATCGCTGCCCCCAAGCCGACGGCGCCAGCAATAATCGGCGTCCCGCCTTCGAACTTCCAGGGCAGCTCTTTCCAGGTGGACTCATACAGCCCAACATCATCAATCATCTCACCGCCGAATTCAACCGGCTCCATGGCTTCCAGCAGGGCCTTCTTGCCATATAGAGCGCCGATCCCGGTAGGCGCAAGCATCTTGTGACCGGACAGCGCGTAGAAATCGCAGTCCAGCTCCTGCATGTCTACCTTCATATGCGGTGTACTCTGGGCCCCATCCACAACGATTACCGCGCCGTGGCGGTGAGCAATCGCTGCAAGCTCTTTGACAGGATGGGTAACGCCCATGACATTGGACACATAAGCTATGGCCACGATCTTCGTCTGAGCCGTGATCGTCTTCTCAGCATCCTCCAGTGTGATGGTCCCGTCCTTCTGCAGCGGCAGGAATTTCAGGGTTGCCCCGGTCTTCTTGGCCAGCTGCTGCCAGGGAATGAAATTGCTGTGATGCTCCATTTGGGTAATCACAATCTCATCGCCTTCCCGCAGGACGGAAGGGCCGTAAGAGGAAGCTACAATATTCAGTGCGGTCGTTGTGCCGCGTGTGAAGATAATCTCCTTGGTGCTGCGGGCATTGATGAAATTCTTCAGCTTCTCCCGGGCGCCTTCATAAGCATCGGTTGCCCGGCTTCCCAGGGTATGAACCCCGCGGTGCACGTTCGCATTATCCCATTCATAATAAGACTTGACCGCGTCAATGACTTGACGCGGCTTCTGGGAAGTTGCCGCACTGTCCAGGTAGACCAGCGGATGGCCGTTAATCTCCTGGTTCAGTATGGGAAACTGCTCCCGGATTATACTGCTAATCATTGGCCTAACTTCCTTTCCACAAGAGATTGGAGCTGATTGCGCAGTCCCTCCAGTGGAATTTGCGACACTACAGGAGCAAGGAAGCCGTAAATGATCAGTGTTTCTGCGTCATGCCGCGATATTCCCCGGGACATCAGGTAATAGACTTGCTCGTAATTGACCTGTCCTACGGAAGCGGCATGGCCTGCGGTTACATCATCTTCATCTATAAGGAGGATCGGGTTAGCGTCACCGCGTGCCTTAGGGCTTAGCATCAGAACCTTCTCTGTCTGCTGTCCGTCAGCTCTGGTGGCGCCTTTCTCGATCTTGGTGATTCCGTTAATGATCGAAGTCGCCGAATCCCGCATCACAGCACGGGTAATCATGTCACTTGGTGTATTTCTGCCGAAGTGCTGGGCTTGTGTAGTATAGCTCAGCTTCTGCGAACCGGAGCCTACAGCGATTACCTTCGCATCCGAACTCGATCCGTTGCCCTTCAGGATCGACTTGGTGTCGCTGGCTGTATCACCGTAGTTCATCTCACCGATAATCCATTCAATGGTGCCGTCATTCTCCACAACGGCGCGGCGGTACGTCACATCCGTAGTATCCTGCCCCATCTGATGTACAGTAGCGTATCTTACAGTGGCACCTGCACCTACGAATACTTCAACGGCGCCGTTATGCAGACCCGCTTCAGTCTTATCTGATACGTAGTTATCCACGTAGGTCAACGAACTGTTAGTATCGGCAACAATCAGAATATGCGGTACAAAGGCAGCTTCCGCGTCATCCGTGAGCAGGACCGCCTGCAGCGGAGTCTCGATGATGACATTCTTCGGAACATAGAGGAATACCCCGCCGTTCCATAAGGCTGCATGCAGTGCTGCGATAGAGTGTTCTTCAGGCAATACTGCCTTATGCAAATAACGCTGAACCAGGTCTCCATGCTCTCTGACTGCAGTCTGCAAATCGGTGAAAATCACGCCTTGCGCAGCCAGCTCCGGAGCCAGACGGGCATACACTGCCCCTGAGTTCCGTTGAATAATCAGGCTGCCTTCTTCTTGCCCCTCGATCAGTCCTGCAATGGAGGCCGGAGCTTCGCTAAGTGAGGCAAAAGCCGCACTTGTCTTAAATTCCCCGTAGTTGTTGATATTCCAGCGGTCAATCCGTGTCTTCTCCAGCTTCGGCAGGTCAAGCCCTGCGGCAAGCTCCAGAGCCTTCAAGCGGCTGTCCTTCAGCCAGCCCGGTTCGCTGCTGCTCTGCGACCATACGCTGAGCTGCTGTGCATCCACGGGAAGAATGGTTTGCGTCGTCATAAGTGGTTTCCTCCTTCCAGCGTTTCTAAGCTTCTTGTCCTACAGTTTCGTCTTCGATGCCGAGTTCTTCCTTAATCCATTCATAACCATCCGCTTCCAGTCTGTGAGCCAGCTCAGGGCCGCCGGATTTGACAATCCGTCCCTGCATCATGACATGCACATAATCAGGCTTGATGTAATTAAGCAAACGCTGATAGTGGGTAATAATCAGGAATCCGCGTTCCGGACTGCGCATGGTGTTCACACCATCGGCAACAATTTTGAGTGCGTCGATATCAAGGCCGGAGTCAATTTCGTCAAGAATGACGATCTTAGGGTCCAGCATCATCATTTGCAGAATTTCGTTACGTTTCTTCTCCCCGCCGGAGAAGCCTTCATTCAGATAACGGTGCAGGAATTCAGGGTTCATATCCAGTTCTTTCATTTTGGCTTCCATCTGGCGGATGAAGCGGATCAGTGAGATCTCGCTGCCCTCTTCACGGCGCGAGTTGATCGCACTGCGCAGGAAGTCGGAGTTCGTCACTCCGCTGATTTCACTTGGATACTGCATGCCGAGGAACAGACCGGCGCGGGCGCGCTCATCCACTGCCATCTCCAGCAGATCTTCACCTTCAAGCGTAGCTGTACCTTCTGTAACCACATACTTGGGATGACCCATCAGAGCTGAGGCCAGCGTACTTTTACCAGTACCGTTCGGTCCCATCACGGCGTGGATTTCCCCGCCCTTCATCTGAAGGTTGATCCCCTTCAGAATTTCTTTTCCTTCAATCGTCGCTTTCAGTCCCTCAATGACAAAATCTGCTGCCATAATTATTATTCCCTCCATTGATCGATTTGCGAAATCAGAAAGTTGTATTGTCACAGGTTAACCCTGATTACAAGCAATTAGATTTTATATCACATTATAATTATTATAAATTGAATCAGGATGATTATCAATGATTCTCACTAATTTTATTACATCGGCCCTTTTTAATCAAATTAATTAATGGTTATCTTCACTGCGTGCGGAGGAAAACCGGAATTTGAATACCGCTGATGTTCCCCTGCTTCAAGCACTGCGACGATCCGTTCCAGCGGACGAAGCCCGAAGGACTCGCACCGCTTCCGGTCATAGACCCATTCCGGAATCCTGCGGCGTAAGTGCCACCCTTCGGACTGGGCCAGCAGTTGAAAATTCTGGATCAAGCTGCACACCGCCGCATAATCCTCGTCCTGCTTGTGCGGGTCTGCCTCTTCTCTGGCTACGACCAGAAGGAATGGCGGTGAAGGTGCCTCTTCAGAGAACAGCAGTTTGCCTGCGGCCTCTGTCTTATCCCCCGTCACATAGATGAACCGCCAAGGCTCCCGCATCCCGTCATTCGGCGCCCAGACCGCCTCGTTCAGCAGCTTCTGGATATTTTGTTCAGAGAAGGGGGCGGCCACGGTATGTATGCTGCCGCCTTCACCGATGGTAGTCCAGCTCCGTTCTGCCGGTGTTCTTTTTCGTCCTCGCGGTGCTTTGTCGAAGTAGCCTATTTCCAAAATCCCGGCAAACCTCTCTCCTTCACGCCAACCGATGAGCTTATAGAACGATTCGCTCAGAATCATGGGATCTGAGTACCACAGCATACCCAGTCCTTGTTCCCAGCCCAGAAGCTGAACAGTCTGCATGATACTGCAGACCGCGGCGTAATTCTCGTCCCGTTCCCGCTCTGTGCCGGCGGACTCGGCAATGAAGATCACATGAGCGGGAGTCCCCGTGATTTGCTTTTTTAGAAGATCTGTCATTGGGGCAGGAAGGAGCTTCCCGAGACGGCTGCCTGTCACCTTCGCGATCATGGATTCAGCCAGCTTTTCACGGGAATCGGGAGTGCCAAAGTAAAGACAGCGCCAGTGCGGCGTTCCTTCGGCCTCGTATAAGCCAGCTGCTTCGTTCAGCAGGGCAACAATCCGTTCTTGTTCAACCGGTGCAGCGCTGAATCTCCTAATAGTCCGCCGTTCTCTAACGGTAGTGAACACATCCTTCATCTTCATCCCCCCAAAATATCGTTTGGTGTCCAATAATTAATATTGTTTACCAGTTAACTATATTTTGAATGAAATACGATGTCAAATGGTTTCATTTAATTTAAAACCATTGTTCTATTATAAATAACTTGTCTGTGAAGTTAGTTTACACGTTAATCATTTCGAGTTAGAATAAAGATACTTCTACAGAAAGGAGATGCTGAGCCCTATGCATTCTTCTGAAGGACTTAAGCGGCTGCTGTATGACCGGTTTCTCCACCTCTCCCATTTAGTTGAAGAGACCTTTGCAACCGAAATGGATGCATTTACGGATCTCACACGGAAGCACGGAATTACTCTCACTTCAACCAGCTTGACCAGTATTCATGTCATCGACTGTATCGGCAAGCACGAGCCTGTGAACAGCACTACCATTGCGGAGGCCATGAAATTGTCCAAGGCAAGCATCACTAAGATCAGCGCCAAGCTTCTCCAGGATGGCTGCATTAAGCGGAGCCGGATGAATGACAACAAGAAAGAAATCTACTTCAGCCTTACTCCGAAAGGCAGACAGCTCTTTGAACTCCACGCCCGGATGCACGAGAACCTGGAGCAGAAGTTCATCGAGAAAATGAGTGAATTCTCGGAACCGGAGATGCAGGCTTCACTGAAATTCATTCAAATGATGATTGATGAGAATACAACGCTCCACCTAACTCTTAGTGACTTCGAGTAGAAACGGCTACGCTGTCCTTTTAAAGGACGGCATTCGTTTCAATGACATCCTTATCATTCGAAAATAAATAAAGTCTCCCTCCAGGGAGACTTTATTCCTATAGTTGAAATTATTCTGCTAATTTATCCGGCAATCAGCCCAGGAAAGAGCGCAGCATCCACTGGTTCTTCTCCAGGTCGGCACGAATCTTGATGAACAGGTCCGCTGTCGGCTGGTCGCTGTTCTCTTCAGCCAATTCGATGCCTTCAGTCAATTCTTCCGCTACTGTAGCGAAATCTTCGATCAGGGCCTGAACCATGCCCCGGGCATCTTCTTTGCCTGTGGCTTCCTGAATCGTAGCAATTTCCAGATATTCTTTCATAGTCGCTGCCGGGCTGCCTTTGATGCTCAGCAGGCGTTCTGCAACCTCATCCATTTTGAGGGTAATATCATCATACAGCTCTTCAAACTTGACATGAAGGGCAAAGAACTGCTCGCCTTTCACATACCAGTGATAGTTATGCACTTTCACATACAATACGTTCAGGTTGGCCACCTGACGGTTAAGTACTTGTTCCAATGAGCTTGTGTTTACTTTGTTTGATGCTTTAGCCATGAGTTGATCCCTTCCTTATCCATGAATTTAGCCGGCTGCTTGTCCATTGTCCGGCCTTGCAGGTGTCTATTCTCCATTTACCCTTTCGGCTACAGGGCGAAACAAAGATGACTCCGGACAAGCCTCTTTCCGCCCTACCCCGTAGGATGAGCCAAGCTTGGGCTGGTTATGCTAAAATTCACTTTTCAAAGGCAGAATGAGGTCAGCCAAAGGGCGGGAAGCTCCCGGGCTGACCTCTCATGGACATGCACCCTACATCATGAGAAGCAGGGCCTCTGCACCAGTCATGCCTGGCACAATTCCCAGCTTTTCCGCTTCTATAGTTACAGATTCAAGCGGCGCGGCCAGCAGTTGAGGAATCGTGCGCACTCCTACAGCTCTTGCAGCAATAATCTGCCGGTCACTCAGCACCTCATTCAGCAGCCCTATATCCAGCGCTCCGCACATGATATAACCCTTGCTTGTGCTGATGCTGAGCAGCGTAGTTTTGGGCAGCTTGACCTCCACACCTACCAGAACATGATCGCCCACCTGTACAGGCTCTAACGTTACCATTTTTGCAGCACCTCCCTTTTTCGCATTTACGTTGTAGGTTATGCGTCCGGTTCTGGCCGCGTGTGGACGATGGTCCTAGTTCCCGGATAAATAAGAGGGCCGTAAGTCCTTACTTCTATACACGAGGGTATATAATTTTTGCCTGTTTAATGGTATAGTTTATATACTTTATTAATAAACGATAAATCGTGCCAAACGATGAAGCTGGGGGATTAATGGATAAGAAACTACAACACACCGACGGCAATTATCTGTTCAATGTCGACATCCTGATTAATGCCCGCACTAACCCGCTTGCACTGCAATTTATGCTTGAAATGTTGAATAGCAGTGACAAAATCACTGACTTCAACATCAACTCCGGTCTGGAGCTTGGAAGAACCATTGATCACCTGCTGAAATCTGCAAAAATGGCTCTGAAAAACGACTCCTTCACACCGGCTCCGATGTCAGTGAAATTGCCAGAGAAGCCAGCGGACCTTCCGGCGGACAAGCCTGCCGAACAGCCCGCAGCCAAGAAGCCGCCTGCAGCACCTGCAGAGACTCCAGCCGATGTATTCGGCAAGATCCGGCAGTACATTCAGAATAACCAGCTGGTCCGGCTGAGAGCGAACCGGCACGGCAAGCAGGTATCCATGCCCTGCCGTATTCTGAACTTTGACGAAGGGGCCAATTCGTTAAGCGTATACCATGTGGACGAGAAGCAGGTCTACACCTTCAAGCTCAATGAGATTGATGAATTTCTGTAGGACAACAAAGCACCCGCCCGGGACTCCGGAACGGGTGCTTTTGTTCAATTCTTACGCTTGAAGGCTTCCAGGGCAAAGCAGATCCAGCCTGCGATGAAGCATACGCCTCCGAGGGGGGTGATCGCTCCGAGAATTTTGATACCGGAAATACTGAGGACGTACAGACTGCCTGAGAACAGGATAATTCCGGCGCCGATCAGCCGTCCTGACCAGCGCAGGCGGTTACTCTCCCCCCACTGGCCTGCGGTCAAGCCGATAAGAATCAAGGCCAGCGCATGAAACATATGATACTGGACGCCGGTCTCGTACACTTTCAGATAGTCTGCACTGATTACAGGCTTCAGAATATGCGATCCGAACGCGCCGATTGCCACAGACAGCATCCCAAGCACAGCTCCCCAGCCTATCAATCTTCGTTGCATGGTTCCACAGCTCCTTTGTGTCTTGAACTCCTCCTATCTTAACGTATCTGCGCCGCCTATTGCCAGCCACTGGTTCTTACAGGTATTTGGCCAGTAGACTTGCATTTGGAGCCAGCTTATGGAAAAGTGGTAGTAACCCTATTTCATCTCAAGGAGCGCAGCCCATGGACTATCATTCATCTCCCGAACCCGAATATGCATACGAAGAGAATAAACGCGATTATAAGCACTCCGGGCCCGGTATCGCTTCATTCGTTATCGCTCTGTTTACTTTGGTATGCTACGCCATTACCTTTGTCTACGTAGGAGCACAAGCCGCATCACTCATGAATGAGAATAATAAGCTTATTGCCGATTCGGCAGAAACGATCATGTATCTCGGCTTAACTGTACTTATTCTTGTAGCGGTTAATGTGATCGGGGCGGTTACCGGCATTATCGGACTTACTCTACGCAGACGCCGCAAGGTATTCGCTATCACCGGTACGATCATTAACGCTGTTCTCCTGCTCCTGTTCATGCTTCTGTTATCCACTGTTCTGGTGAATGCCGGAGCTTCCTGACAACCGCCTCCACAGCAAACACAGCACATCCCCTTTGTCCGGGACATGCTGTGTTTTTTAATAGCTATAAGCGTCTAGAATGCCGTTTACAACTCAAACTCTTCGCTCGAATCAGACAGTCCGCCATTCTGTATTCCTGAACTATTGGCTACTGCAAGCACATACACCTTATATTTGGTTCCTTTGACTATAGAGTTACCGTTAATATCCCTGCCTGCAGCCGCAACAGACTGGTTGCTTCCGTTAGGGGCTACTGCTCTATAATAAGAACCCTGCACTCCGAGGGCCTCTGCGGAACCGAAGCTCTGCTTGGACGGAACGACGAATACCCGGTATTCCGAAAGATTCGATTCACGGGAGGACTTGGCGAATTTAACCACAATTCCGCCGTTATCCATGCCGTAGGTCACATTGGTCACGGAGGTGACCGGAAGCTTTTCTTTGGCTGATAAGGTAATGGCTGCCGATCCATCTGACAACAGGTTAGCACCCTGATAGCTGCCGTTTCTGACGGTTAATACATACACCCTATAGCTGGTTCCCGGCTTGATCACGGCACCGCGCACATCTCTGGATGAGGCATCCAATACCTGACTGGTGCTGTTCCCGGAGGTGCTGGCCGTGATATAGTTGGCTGCATTATTCGCGTCGGACAGGCTGAAGCTGCTGTAGTAGTTCGTAGGTACAACCAGAATCCGGTAATGACTAATGTAAGATTCATCTCCGGCATGAGTGAACGATACCTTCAGATCACGGCCATCCCCATAATCACTGACATCACTCACGTTCAGACCGGATATTGCGCTGAGGCCGGAGGTATTCAGAAGTGTAATGGCCGAAGATGCCGCCGATAGTACATTCGAGCCTGGATTGTTTCCGTTACCGGCAGACAATACATATACTTTGTAGCTGGTTCCATTCTTGATCAGTGCGCCGCGCACATCTCGGCTGGAGGAATTCAGAATCTGTTCGGTAGCAGATCCCGATGTGTTGACAGCCGTGTAATTGGCACTCTGTACATTATTCGCATCATTCAAGCTGAAGCTGCTGTAGTATGACGTAGGAACTACCATAATCCGGTACTGGCTGATATAGGTTTCATCTGAAGCATGGTTGAATGAGACCTTCAAATCGCGGCCGTCGTTATAATCATTCACATCAGTCACACTCAGGCTCGAAATCCCCACATTGGAAAGCGTAAGAACCGCAGAAGCTTGAGACAGCACATTATTCGCTGCATTGCTGCTGTCCACCGCCAGTGCAAAGACCCGGTAGCCGACTCCTGTCTTAATAAGCGCTCCATCTGTATCCCGGGAACCGGAAAGGAGATTCAAACTGATATTGTTCCCTGTCTTGTTAGTCTGTGTGTAATTGGCACTTGCCACTGCATTCGCTCTGCCCAGATCGAAAACAGAGCTATTCGAGGCTTTGACTACAAATATCCGGTAAGAGCTTACCTTAGTCTCATCTGCCAGCTTGCTGAAGCTGACGGAGATATCCCTTCCGTCCCCGTAATCACTGGTATCCTTAACCTGCACGGTGCCGAGTGCCGGAACCGCCTTGTTAGTGAGGGTTACCGGGGCCGCTCCACCGGAGAGGGCACTGGTATTGTTTCCTTTGCCGACGGTCACAACATAAGCGGTGTATCCCTGATTATTCTTAATCAGATCACCGTCCAGGGTTCTGGTAGCAGCGTTCAGCTTCACCACCGGGTTCGCCCCTGTTACCAGAACCACGGAATAATTATAGGAGCCCACTGCCAGTGCGGATGACAGATCCAGCGCAGTACCTGTCTTGACGATCAGCACACGATAGTGATCCACCAGCGACTCATCGGCCGCCCGGTTGAAGCTGACCTGCAAATCCCGTCCGTCGCCGTAATCACCGATATCCTGGGCAGCGACTCCGGATACCGGGGCCGCATTCCCGCCGGCCTGAACCGGAGTGGTGATCGTCACAAGCTGGGCTTCCTTATTCCAGCCCACTTCCCGGCCCAGCGCTTCACTTACGAACCGTGTCGGAACCATGGTCCGGCCCTTCAGATTCTGACCCGGCACATCAAGGCTGACCGCCTTGTTATTGATCGTGGCGATCTTGGAGCCGATCTTGAGTACAACCGTTGTGTCATCCTTGTAAGCTGTTACTGTCTGCGTCTTCTGATTCCACTTGATGTCGGCATTGAAGGCTTCAAAGATTGCCCGCAGTGGTACCATCGTCCGTCCCTTCACCATGACCGGCGGCTGATCTGTGGTCAATGTCACTCCATCAATAATAACTCTGATGGGTTTAGCTGCTGCCTGGGCCGGAGCCTGGAACAACATCGGCAATATCAATAATCCTGCAACCATAGAAATCCATAACTTTTTCACAAGCTCACCCTCCCGGATAGGAAACTATTCTCATTTTCACTCTCTCTTTGACGCAAGCTAGGCGGGAAAAGTTTCTCTGCTACCCCGGTTACAACAAAATAACCTTTGGGACCGGACCCAAAGGCAGCAAAAGACGGCAACCGGAGGATACCCTGACAGGTGTCTCCATTGCCGTCCTGTTTCCGGGCAAGCAGCAGCGTCAAGGTGCGCAGCCCGGTATTATTCCTGATTGACCAGTGAATCCAGCGTAGCATATACATGCGGTCCGAACCCCTCCGAGGCCTCCCGCTGCGGAATGTTCAGCCGGATCAGATAGCCTTGTCCCTCCGTCTCCTTCACCACTACTTGACGGGTCAGACCAGACTCCATAGCCGTAAGATACAGGCGGACATCAGACATCCGCCGGTCCCGCTCTTTCTCGCCGAGCGCTGTAACCTTGCCTGTGGAGGCAAGCTCTGCACGGCTCTCTTGTTCCAGCCTATCCAGATTGTAATCCGGAGGCAGCTTCGTAATTTCGGCATAATACCCGGGGTCCACCTTCATCGCCAGTCTGCCGCTTGCCGCATCAAAGGTGAAGATATCGAATACGTACAACGAGAATCCGTCCCCTGCGGCCAGCGCTGCCGTCTTCTCCTCTTCCATGCCTTCCAGCGTCAGCTTGAAGGTACGGGTATCCGGGAGCACCCCGGCCTGTGACGGCGGCGTCTCTTCACTGTCTGCCTTGGCCAGACTGGACAGTATCCGCTGAATCACGACAGGGTCAGTTCCGACTACTTTTTCCACATAGGCAAAAACCACGGGATCATCCATCTCAAGCAGCTCAGGCGCATCCTCTACGCCTGTTCCCAGTTCAAAGGCCGTCGGCCCTTCTTCCGTCTCAATCTCTACCGAATGGTTATCAATCTGTCCGACATAAATACCTGATCCCTGAATGAGCTGTGCCTCTCCGGCGGCGGAAGGACTCGGCTTAAGGACAGAGCTGGCAATAGGGACCGCTTCTGTCTGGACAGGGACCGATGATTGGCCCGCAGACGATTCTCCAGGTGCTTCAGCCGGGCTATTCCCGCCGCAAGCCGTTAAGGTGAATAGTAATACAGCGATTGCTGCCATAGCGGGTAATGTTCGTTGTGGTCTCATGCTGTGTACCTCCTCTGTATCTTGCGGTAGGGCCAGAGCCTGAAGCTTGCCTACCTTATTAAGGATTACCCCGTAAGCCCGGTTGTGTAAACTTGGCGTTATAAGGTGGGCATCCGCCGTACACACGGAAGCACTGGACTAATACAATAGTGAAGAGCCTTATTCAGCACCTTGAAGGAGTGGTGGTTTCCCCTGAGAATCGATATCGGCTGCGGCCCGGACAAAGAATCGGGTTATCTGGGAATTGACCGCACACTGTACCCCGGAGTTGATATCGTCTGCGATATTGGCGAAGGAATCCCCCTGCCGGACAATACGGCCGAATTTGTAATGGCCAGCCGGGTCATGCCTTATGTGAACGACCTGTTTGCAGCGATGTCAGAGATTTATAGAATAAGTACCCATCAGGCTGTTGTATGCATTCTCTCACCCTATGCCCATAGTTTCCCGCATGTATCCAATCCTATGTTTAAACAAAAGTTCGATGAATATACCCCCCGTTATCTGACCGGCTGCTTCTATCAGCCTTATCAAAGCCCGCTCTGCCCGGAGATACCGGATTATCCCGTACCTGTGCCTCCGTTTGATTTCAGACTGCTGCGGATGGAGCTGTTCTACCAATATCCTTTTGACGACGATCTCTATGATACGGAGGAGCTGGAGGTCCTGAAGACGCTGCAGTCTAACGTTATTCATGAAATCATGTATCACTTCGCTGTAATTAAGCAGGAGATCACCCGTGAAGAACTGGAAGCTATGAGCAGAAAAGTCTATCCCGAACCACGGGCGCTGCTCAAACGCCGGCTTCGGCTGCAGAACAGGAAATATATGTTATAAATTTCCTGATGGACATACAATATTACACAGAACTTCACATAGGCTATATCAACACAAGAAAGAGGGCACACCGGCTTCCCGCAGGAGCCGGTCTGCTTTTTTATGCTGTCTGCCTCTCTATGCGCATTCATTCCAAAGGAGGTGATAAACATTCCTCTAGTCGTTCGGTCTACGGTAAATGCAACAGGTGCCATTACCTTCACAGGGAATACACTGGGGCTGAGCCGTTCAGAGGTAGCTGGCGTACCGGGTACCCAGGATAGCATCGGAGGCTTTACTACTATAAACACTGCTTCTGTATTCGGCACTTACCCCGCCGGTACTACCAGTCTATATCAGAATAACAGCTCAGCAGCCATTCTGAGCCTTCCCGCCGGAAGTACGATTCTGTATGCGGAATTAATCTGGGGGGGTACCTATGTCAACGGCTCAGTCAACCTTACCGCAGCAATCAATAATCCCGTCTCCTTCACTCCCCCTCTAGGAACCACGGTCAGCGTATCGCCCGATCCAGCCACGGCCAATTCCGTAGATCTGGGAGGCGGGGCACTCGCGTATGTCCGTTCCGCTAATGTGACCAGCACCATTCAAGCTTCCGGCGCCGGAACCTATGTCACCGGCGGTGTAGTCGGGACTATCGTAATTCCCGGCGATTCTACTGCCAACCATGCCGGCTGGACACTCGCCGTCATCTATCAGAATCCGTCCCTGCCCTTCCGCAACATGTCACTGCGCGCAGGGGCTGTCCTTGTCCAGGCTTCCTCGGCTCCGGTAGTTACAACCATTACCGGATTCGCTACCCCTGTCACTGGCGCGCTCGGGGGACGCACCCTGTTCAGCGCCCAGGAAGGTGATGCCAACCGCTCAGGAGACCAGGCGCTTTTCGGTCCTACCTCCTCCACCCAGGTCGCCCTGTCCGGGCCTAACAACTTCGCCAATAACTTCTTCGCCTCGCAGATTAACAATGATGCCGGCAACCTGAATACCACCGGAACCTTCGGAACCCGCAACCAGATTAACGGCAGTCCGGGCTCCAACATTGTCGGCGGCAGGCAGGGCTGGGATATCACGAACGTGGATGTCTCCGCACGCCTCGTCAACAATCAGTCTTCCGCCCTGCTTACCTTGACTACATCGGGCGATGCTTATGTCGTGAATGCCAATGCTCTGCAGATTGATATCAATGCACCCAAAATCTCCTTAACCAAATCCGCCAATGCCGCCGGTACGATTGTTGGCGATACCGTGACGTATACAGTAACGGTAAGCAATACCGGCACGGCAAGTGCAGCCAGTGTTGTATTGTCGGACACCTTCCCGGCAGGTCTTACCTTTGTCGCAGGGAGCGTAGTGGTAGCCGGGGTTGCCAGACCGTCTTATGATATAACATCAGGCATTCCGCTCGGATCGCTAACTCTTGGCACTTCCATAACCATTACATACCAAGCCAGGGTTACTTCCTTGCCCAATCCGCAATTCGTCCCTAATACAGCCACCGCCGCCTTCACCTTCCAGAGTGTGGCCGGCGGCCCGATTGTGAGCGGAGTGATTCCCTCCAATACACAATCACTGCCGGTATATTCTCCGGTTCTTGGCATTGTCAAAAGCGCGAATACAACCAACGCAACCGTCGGCAATCAGATTACCTACACGCTGCAGATAGCCAACACCGGCAATATCGGTGCCACCACTACACTCACGGATAACATTCCTGCGGGCAGCACCTATGTTCCGGGAAGCTTTACGGTAAACGGCACTCCCGTGGCCGGCAATCCTGCCGCAGGTATCGCTATCGGTACTATCGCGGCCGGAGGAAGCTCTACCGTCCAGTTCCGCGTGCTGGTTAACAGTCTGCCAGCCCCTCCACAACTGGTTGATCAGGCTACGGCAGCCTATACCTTCGTGGTTCCTGACGGCAGGACCGTCTCCGGTACCGCAGCCTCCAATACGCTGATCATACCGGTCAGACTGCCCAACGTCTCCATCGTCAAAAGCGCCAGCTTCCCGGATGTCGCCGTAGGCGACACCCTGCTGTATTCGTCAGTGATCACCAATAATGGAATTGAAGCCGTGACGAATGTCGTGCTCTCCGATCCGATTCCCGCCGGCAGCACTTTCGTGCCGGGAAGTGTCGTGGTGGCCGGCAGTGCCAGGCCTTCCGCTGATCCGGCTTCGGGGATTACCGTGGGTACCCTTGCTGCGGGGGCCAGTGTGACAGTAATCTTTCAGGTGTCCATCACCTCTGTGCCGGGAAGCGGTCAGCTCGCCAACCAGTCATCGGTGTCGTACAGCTCAGGGACATTCAATGCCCTTACGCAGTCCAATACCACCCTGACTCCTGTATATCAGCCGGTAATCGGCATCGTCAAAAGCGCAAGCCCCGGCAGTGCCAAGGTTGGAGGGAATGTGCAATACACGCTACAGGTCCAGAACACCGGCAATCTCGCTGCAACGGTAACCTTAACCGACACGATTCCGGCCGGGTCCGCCTTCGTCGCCGGCAGTGTAACCGTGAATGGAGCGGCACTTCCTGCCGCCTCTCCGGTTAGCGGAATCCCGCTTGGGCCAGCGGCTCCCGGAGCAGCCTTCACGGTGACCTTCCTGACCTCTGTTCAGTCACTGCCGTCTCCGGCCACCTTGACCGACCAAGGAAGCAGCAGCTACACGTACCAGTTGCCCAGCGGACGCTCCCTGTCCGGCGGAAGTGTCTCGAATACAGTCACTATTCCGGTATCCGCCCCCAACCTCACGATTCTCAAAAATGCCAATCTCACCGCAATCGCGGTAGGGGAATATCTCACCTACACCGTCTCGGTATCCAATCCAAGCGGGGTAGCGGTTAACAATGTAGTGCTGTCCGATCCGGCTCCGGCAGGCAGCGCCTTTGTTGCGGGAACCGTCACCGTCAACGGGACTGCCGTGCCCTCTGCCAATCCGAATGCCGGAATCGCTCTGGGCACCCTCGCCGCCGGGACCACAAGCATCGTAGTCTTCCAGGTCAATGCCACTACCGTTCCAATTCCGGCTCAACTGAGCAACCGGGCCAGCGCGTCATTTACAGCAGGCATGTTCAGCGGAACAGCCCTGTCCAACACGGTGCTTACTCCAGTCTTCATCCCGGTCATCGGACTGGTCAAAAGCTCAAGCCCGGCCCAAGCCTCTGTCGGCAGTCTGCTCTCCTTCTCCATCCTGGCCAGCAACACCGGCAATATTGCCGCCCTGCTGAATCTGACCGATAGCCTGCCGCCGCAGACGGTATTCGAGACCAACAGTGTCAGCATCGGCGGAACACCGCTGCCCGGGTACAGCCCCCTGACCGGAATTCCGGTGGGCCCGCTTGCTCCCGGAGACAGCGTCATAGTCAGCTTCCTTGTTACGGTTACTGCGCTGCCTCCGAACCAGCAGCTGCTTAATTCGGCAGCGGCTTCCTTCACCTTCACCCTGCCGGATGGACGGCAGCTCGGCGGAAATGCAGTGTCGGACACACTGACCGTTCCCGTCTCGGCACCCAATGTCAGTGTCGTCAAAAGCGTCAATGTCATTGATGCTGTGACCGGCGACATTCTTACGTTCACCTCCGTGCTGACGAATAACAGCATTACCTCTGTCAGCAACATCATTCTCAGCGATCCCCTGCCTGAGAATGCAGCATTCATTCCCGGAACCGTAATTGTTGGCGGCGTATCCCAGCCGCTGTCAATTCCGTCCGCCGGTATCCCAATCGGCAGCCTGGGGCCTGGGGCCTCCGTTGCCGTAACATTCGAGGTGAGGATAACAATGCCGATTCCTTCACAGGTCAATAACCAGTCCACCGTCAGTTTCACCTCCGGGGTCTTCTCCGGCTCTTCCTCTTCCAACGTCACTACCACACCGGTCACGCAGCCGCAGATCACGCTTGTCAAAAGCGCCAATGACCTGAACGCCACAGTTGGCGATACGGTCATCTATACCGTGCTCGTCAGTAATTCCGGCAACGTTGCGGCCAATGTTACCTTGACAGACAATATTCCGGCTGGTACCGCCTTTGATCCCAACAGCGTCATTGTCGGCGGCTTCCCTCAGCCGGGCGCTGCACCGGATACTGGAATTACCGTCGGCGTTGTCGCTCCCGGCGCCAGTGTGTCCGTAAGCTTCACTGTGTTCATTGTGTCCCTGCCTTCCCCGCAGCAGCTTGTGAATCAAGCGGCTGCTACCTACACCTTCACACCGCCGGACGGGCGGCTGCTGAGCGGAAGCGCCATCTCCAATACCGTAACGATCGCTGTCTCCGCCCCCAATTTGGAGGTCGTGAAGAGTACGTCTTCCACCTCAGTGGCACTCGGCGATACCATTGCCTATTCCGTTAACATCACCAACAACGGAATAGACCCGGTTAATAATGTAGTGCTCAGTGATCCAACACCGGATGGGGCAGCCTTCGTGCCGGGCAGCGTATCTGTAAATGGCGTGCCGTTCCCCAATGCCCATCCTTCAACAGGGATCGCCATTGGCACACTGGCATCCGGCGCTTCTGCCGTAGTCTCCTACAGCGTTACGGTAACTTCGGTACCGGCAGACACCTCGATAGATAATCAGGCTACTGTAACCTATACCTCCGGTGTCTTTACAGGCTCCACCTTCTCCAATCCCGTGGCGGTGCCTGTCTTCCAGCCCAATATCGCTGCGGTCAAAACGGCCAATACCGCCAATGCAACAGTCGGCGATACCGTAACCTACACGATAACGGTCAGCAATACAGGCAACTACGCAGCAATTCTGACCTTAACGGACAATATTCCTGCCGGGACTACCTTTGAAGAGAACAGTGTGCTGATTAACGGGCTGCCTCTGCCACAGGCCAATCCCACCGCCGGAATTGCGGCCGGAACCATCGCCCCGGGTGCAAGTGTTGCTGTATCGTTCTCCGTAATCATCACTTCACTGCCTTCACCGCAAACGCTGGTGAATCAGGGAACCGTTGCCTACAGCTTTACCTTGCCTGACGGAAGAACCCTGGGAGGTTCGGTGCTCACCAACACCCTGACCATCCCCGTCTCGAACCCGAACCTGGCGGTTGTCAAAACCACCGCGACCACCGCAACCCATGTTGGCGATACCATTACGTATACAGTAACGATGACCAATAACGGCATCACTACCGTTAACAATGTGGTGTTCACGGATGCTCTGCCTGCCGGTACCGCCTTTGTTCCGGGCAGTGTGCTGGTAGACGGTGTTCCCCGTCCGGCAGCTTCGCCAGCTACCGGGGTGACGATTGGCAGTATCGCTCCGGGCGCTTCTGTCACTGTAGCCTTCAACGTAACCGTTACGTCCCTGCCGGGATCAGAAGTGCTTAACAATCAATCTTCGGTCAGCTTCACTTCCGGGGCCTTGTCCAGCGTGGCCTTCTCGAACATTGTGACCACTCCGGTCTTCCAGCCGATTATCGCTGCCGCCAAGAGCTCCAGCTCGGTAAATGCAACGGTCGGGGATACGATCACTTATACTGTCAATGTCAGCAATTCAGGTAACTATGCGGCAACCGCCACTCTGACCGATACCATCCCCGCCGGTACAACGCTGGTTCCGAACAGTGTGCTGATTGGCGGCTTCCCGGCACCGGGCGCTGATCCCGCCTCAGGTGTCCCGCTGGGCCCGGTCGCTGCGGGTGCCACACTGCAAATCGTGTTCTCTGTTGTCATAGATACACTGCCTGCCAGCCAGCAGCTCAGCAACCAGGCGATCATCGCCTTTGCTTACACGCTGCCGGACGGACGGACCTTCAACCAGTCGGCCAGCTCGAACATCAATCAGATTACCGTATCCTCGCCCAATGTACTGGTTGTCAAAAGCTCTACAGTAACCGATGCAGTCGTGGGAGATACCGTTCCATACAGCATAAGCGTTACCAACAGCGGCATAGCGCCGATCAATAATGTTGTACTGAGCGACCCGATTCCGGCCGGCTCTTCCTTTGTCCCCGGCAGCGTAGTCGTCGACGGCACTCCGCTGCCGGGGGCGAATCCTGCCAACGGTATTGCTCTGGGCACCGTGGCCCCGGGCGCATCGGTCCTGGTCACCTTCAGCATCGTTGTTAACACGCTGCCTAATCCGGCCACGCTCAGCAACCAGGCTTCGGTGAGCTTCACCTCCGGTGCATTCTCCGGCGCCTCCTACTCCAATTCGCTGGTTACTCCTGTCTTCCAGCCGATTATCGGCATCTTGAAAAGTGCAGATACCGCCAATGCAACGGTCGGGGATACCGTCACTTATTCCCTCAGCGTGACCAATACAGGCAATCTTGCAGCCGTCGTCACCTTAACCGACTCCATCCCGGCGGGAGCCGTATTCATTCCGAACAGTGTACTGGTCAATGGCCAGCCCGTTCCGGGTGCAGATCCGACTACCGGTATCAACCTGGGGACAGTAGCAGCAGGCGCCACTGTCACGATGACCGTCACTCTGCAGGTTACGGTAGCTTCCCTGCCTTCACCGCAGCAGCTCGTGAACCAGGCCGCCGCCACCTTCACCTACTCTCCGCCGGATGGCCGTCTGCTCTCAGGCTCTGCCCTGTCCAATACGCTGGTCATTCCGGTCTCTTCCCCGGATGTAACAGCCGTCAAGAGTACTCCGGCCATTGATGCCATAGTCGGCGACATCATTACCTATACCATCGTTGTGACGAACAACGGTATTGTTCCTGTCAACAACGTGGTGCTGGTTGACCCGATTCCGGCCGGCAGCCAATTCGTTGCAGGCAGTGTGACTGTGGACGGTGTTCCGCGTCCTGGTGCGAACCCGGCCTCCGGTGTAGTGATCGGAACCATTGCTCCGGGAGCTTCTTCTACGGTAACCTTCCAGGTTCAGGTCATTGTTATATGACAGACGGCTCACGGCTTCAGCCTGTCGTAAGCAATCAGTCCATGGTACGGTACAGCTCCGCAGAAGGGAATGACGCTATTGCCTATTCCAATACCGTCCATACGTCCGTTGTGGGTCCGGTTCTATCCCTGCTCAAACAAGCGGCTCCCTTGAGCGCCTCCCTGGGAGATACGCTGGTCTATACCGTTACCGCCAGGAACAGCGGCAATACACCGGCACTGCTCACGATCGTTGACGTTCTTCCCCCGGGAGTATCCTTCATAGCCAACAGTGTGCTTAGAGACGGAGTGCCCCTTCCGGGGGTTACTCCGTCTTCCGGCATCCCGTTGGGGACTCTTGTTCCGCATTCAGGGGTCACCATCGCTTTCCAGGTCATTGTAGTCTCCCTCCCGCCTTCGCTTGTCCTGGACAACAGAGCGGTTGGCACGTATTCCTTCACCACTCCGGAAGGGAGAACAGTGAGCGCGGACATCCGCTCCAATCCTGTCAGTGTCTCCCTTCTGTCCTACCAGTTGTCCACGCTGCTCTCTGCCAGCACACCTACTACCTTCATTGGGGATGTCGTCACGTATACCCTTCAGCTTAGAAATGAAGGCTCCCGGCCGCTGACCGGGATTATCGCTACTCTGCCTATCCCGGAAGGGGCCGTATTCCTCCCCGGAAGCGTGGTTGCAGGCGGGGTCTATCAGCCTGAGGCTGATCCGGCTTCAGGCATTGGACTGGGTTCGCTCAGTACAGGCTCAGCCGCCGGGATCTCCTACCGTGTCCGGGTAACCTCAACCCCTCCAGACTCGGTATTGCAGGCGCAGGCCCAGGTCTCCTATGTGGCTAATGACAGCCGGAATACCACCGGGAGCAACACCGTTCTGATTACCGTGATCCAGCCGGGAGTAACCGTCAGCCTGAAGGTGGATCTCTACAGCGCAGCTCCCGGCGACAACCTGCGGTATGAGTTCACTGTGGGTAACAACGGGAACCTGGCCGTGGAGGCACTGCTGCTGGATGCCATTCCGCCAGGCGTACTGTTCGTCTGGGACAGCGTCCGTATCGACGGTGTTCCGCAAAAGGGTGTCCGCCCCGGGGACGGAATTCCACTTGGCACCCTACGGGCAGGCGCTGAAGCCGTGGTCGATTTTCTCGTATCCATTCCGGGTGCCACCGATATCCGCCAGACGCCGGCCATTCAGAATCAGGGAGTTGTCCAGTATACGTTCTCCCTTCCCGACGGACGTAATGTCCGGCAGCTCGCCCGGTCGGGCACAGTGACCACGTTGCTGTTAACGCCCGTCATCTCTATTCAAATGCAAGGAGAGCCGCCGGTTGTCGACCCCGGGAGCATTGCTGAATTCAACATTTACGTAGCGAACAGCGGGAATTATCCCGCAGAGGTATCCGTAATCCGGATTGTGCCGCAAGGAACCGTCATGGAGCCGGAGATCGTTACCATCAGCGCCGTAACCGTACCCGGGACTCCATTCAGCGGAACGGTTGCTCTAGGGACGCTGCAGGCCGGGCAAAGCGTCACACTCACCTATTTTGTCAGGATAAACCCGGATTACATGGGCAAGGATCTGCAAGGATATTCGGCCGCCCTGTATTTATTCACCATCGACGGACGCCGGTACTCCGGTGAAGCCCGTTCTAACAGCTACAGGCTGCTCATTGAAGAAATCAGTGAATAATACAGCTCACATATCCCCCATCTCCCTGAATATACTTTAGTTACAACCTGCCGCATGATCCTCAGCCTCAATATTGACAATACCGAATAACACAGTCCATGGGAGGTGGTCATCCTGTCACAGCCATCCGGTCCATACGCTTTTGTCGTATCCAAAGAAGACTGGTCCCTTCACCGCAAAGGCCATCAGGATCAGGAGCGTCACCAGCAGAAGGTCAGAGAAGCCATTAAGGGAAATCTGCCGGATCTGGTTACTGAAGAGAACATTATTTTGTCGGGCGGCAAGCAGATTGTGAAGGTGCCGATCCGCAGTCTGGATGAATACCGGATTATCTATAATTTCCGCAAGCAGAAGCATGTCGGCCAGGGCGACGGGGAGAGTCAGGTAGGTGACGTACTCGGCCGCGATTCACAGTCTGCCCAGCCGGGCAAAGGGGATAAAGCCGGAGATCAGCCCGGGCAGGATACCGTTGAGGCCGAAGTCGATATCGAGGATCTGGAGGACATTCTGTTCCAGGATATGGAGCTTCCCCATCTGAAGCCGAAGGATAAAGAAGAAATCGAGGTTAAATCCATTGTCTTCAACGATATCCGCAAAAAAGGCATGATGTCGAATATCGACAAAAAACGTACTCTTCTGGAGAATCTGCGGCGTAATGCCAGCAGAGGCACTCCCGGCATTCACAGCATCAGCCCCGATGATCTGCGTTACAAAACCTGGGATGATATCACGACCCCCCACTCTAATGCCGTAATTATTGCCATGATGGATACCTCAGGCTCGATGGGCACTTTTGAAAAATACTGCGCCCGCAGCTTCTTCTTCTGGATGACCCGCTTCCTGCGCCGCCAGTATGAGAAGGTGGATATTGTGTTCCTGGCCCATCATACGGAAGCCAAAGAGGTCAGCGAGCATGACTTCTTCACACGCGGGGAGAGCGGGGGAACCATCTGTTCCTCGGCCTACCAGAAGGCGCTGGAGATTATCGACAGCCGCTACCCTCCGGCCAAATACAACATCTATCCCTTTCATTTCTCGGATGGCGACAACCTGACCTCGGACAATGAACGCTGCGTCAAGCTGATCGGAGAGCTCCTGAAGCGCAGCAACATGTTCGGCTATGGCGAAGTGAACCAGTACAACCGCAGCAGCACCCTGATGTCCGCCTACCGCCACATGAAGCAGGAGCAGTTCATGCATTATGTGATCAAGGATAAGAAGGAAGTGTATCAGGCGCTGAAGACGTTTTTTGGCAAAAGGGCAACAGAAGCCTGAGCGCTTGCTCTCCAGGCTGACAGTGAAGCGATACTGCGCGCTGATTCATACCGGGAGGATGATCCCCTGCAAACCGTGCGAACGGCGGGCAGGGGATTTTTGTGTATGCGGGGGCAGATTGTGGTACACAAGCCTGTTGACAACTATATCGCCAGCCGATATACTCAATGTATCGGTTGACGATATATCGCCAAATGTTATAACGTTCAGTGTTATAACGCCAATGGGTATAACGACGAATGATGGTACTGGAACTTCAAGGTCTGTGGAATGTTACACAAAGATGCAATAAGGAAGGTGATGGCATTGTCCGGCAACAATGAATACGGGGCGCTGACCGAAGGCGTCTATTATATCCTCTTGTCTCTGCTCACCCCGATGCACGGCTACGGCATTATGCAGAATGTGAAGCTGCTGAGCCATCAGCGTGTGGAGCTTGGGGCAGGCACACTCTATGGTGCGCTAAGCACACTTGTGGAACGGGGCTGGATCGAGCTGCTGGCAGGCGGAGAGGATTCCCGCAAGAAGGAATATCAGATTACAGAGCTTGGCAAATCTATAGTCGGCAGTGAAATGACAAGGCTTGACGAGCTGCTCACAAATGGAAGAAAGCTACTGGGAGGCGAAGCGTAATGAGTCAGGTGGTACGCAAATATTTCATAGATTTCGAGAAGGAAGAGGCCTGGCTGAATGAGATGTCGGCTAAGGGGCTCGCACTCGTTGAATATTCATGGGCCCGTTATGTGTTCGAGGAGAGTGCCAAGGGAGAGTACATTTACCGGCTTGAGCTGCTGGAGAAGGACCCGAAGGAGGAGTCCGACTATCTGCAATTTATGGAGGAGACCGGAGCGGAGCGTGTGCCTACCGGAGCCCCTGCAAAGGCCAAGCGTACATTGATCAACCAGCGCTGGGTGATCTTCAGAAGGAAGGCCTCGGAAGGCCCCTTCCAGATCTATTCCGATACAGATTCCAAAATCAAACACTATCAGAGAATCCATAACGTCTATCTGTCCCTCGCGCTGCTGGAACTGATCATCGGCTCCTTTAATATCATGCTGATGCTGCTGAATACTTCTTCTAACATCTACAAAATCAACCTCATCGTGGGAGTCCTTGTAATCATTCTGGGCCTGTTCTTCGTGTGGCTCAGCCTGCCGGTCCGCCGCAAGATCCTCCGGTTGAAGAATGAGAAGCTGATAAGGGAATGAGTGGATGCGCAGAATAACTACTTGATAACCTCCCTACCGAGTGCAACTTCTTCATTTGAATCAAAATACCACCTATCCTTATTTTTAACTACAGAAGTAAGTGAGTAGAGCCGCTCCTTAAACTTCGATGGATCGTTGTTAGCTTGAAGTGTACAGACCCAATAAACAACTGCTTGATTTGCCGAATAAGAGACAATGACAGCTTGTTCTTCAGTATATTCCAGATCAAACTTTCGAGTAGACCATTCCCGGAGATCTCTGAGACCCTGCTCGTAGTCGGCAGTTAGGTTGGCAGGGTCTTGCAGCGCCAGTTCCGCATCCACATCTTTATCATTTATAGCTTTAGAATAAGCAGCGAGCAACTCACGAATGGCCATTTTATCTGCGGCCGGAACGCTTACCTCTTTATTTATCAATGAAGTATAGTTTAGATATTCTGTATTATTGATTTCTATATGATGTATCGTCCAACTGGCATCGGGCTTATGCTCCATTTCCAATGTTACATGCTCAATCCGGTCCAGAAGTTCAGTTTCTGTCTTACGAAAGGAGACATCAGCAAGCATTACTGTATACTCTCCCCACGATTTCATTTCAAGCATGTCGATCGACTTAAAGCCATCCAGAGTCTGATAATGGGCTTTAATTAGTGCCTGCATTTTTTTCAGGTCCGCCTTTTTAGGCTTGCCTTGCAGATCCTCGTATACTTTAACTATTTTGTTCGTCTTATCATAGTCAGCACTGATATAGTCAGTCTCGCTGAACAGGGAGAGCGCAACCTGGGCATCCGCACCCGTACCAATGACCATTGGAATATTAGAATCATAGGTGTACTGAGAACCATTTACAAAAGTCTTTTTCGTTTTTAGATCAATCTTAAAAGAAGCATCCTCTGATTTCGCTGTAATCTGCTTACCGGCAGCATCATACTTGAAAATAAAGCCCAGCGCCTGCACCACACTGCGGAATTCGACATACACTTTTCCTCCGTGAATCACCGTAGCCACACGCGGATGGACCTCTTTATTTTGCACATATACACGGATTCCATTTGTAGTCTGGGTAGCTGTTGCTGCGGTTACTGTATTTGCGGTCGTTGTTACGCCCAGCAGGGTAATCAGCAGGAGGTACAGCACATTTGCCATATGTATTTTTTTCTTCAATTTCCTTATTCCCCTTCGACAGATGAATTTATATTTCTATAATTTATAATTCGTTCCGATCATTGTATTCCCTTTATCATTCATCAATATCAGAACAGAATCACCCTACGGGTAATAAGACCGATAGCTACGGCAGATAACAATTGGAAAAATGCAGCTTAATTCATCTCCTCCTAACGATTATAGGGAATTAAGTGGAAAATCAGCATCTGCTATCGCCGATTTTGCTGCTACCGGGAGATATGTAAACATTTAAGTGTTGTTTTTCCAACTCTTGTCGGAATATCGTCCATTCGTTCGTTAGCAAGTGCCCAAAATCCACCTATTTCCCCCATCATGGCAAGGAGAGCGGTTTTTCGCATACATCCGGTCCACGTGTACTCACGCCAAACCTACACCTATACAAAAATTAAGCCCCTCCCTTCCGGGAGAGGCTCATGGCATGATTGTTTTGCTTCGTTAGGCTTATGCTTGGCTCCGCTTACTGCACCTTCTCACGGTCCTTACCCTTATCAGACTCTCCGGCATTCTTGTTCGCGGCTTCGCGGTCCTGCATCATTTCGTCCACCGTTTTCACCTTGAGCCGGGCCGCTCCCTCGTTGCCGGCATTCGTCGGAATCAGATTCCCGGAAGCCAGGCGCTCCTTCGCTTCAGCGATGGCTGCACTGTATTGCGGCAGCCATTGTTCCCCGGCAACCAGCATCTCATCGACCATCTGCCAGATCTCCTTCGGATTGCAGACCGCGCCGACCAGCGGGTCCATCATGAAGGCCTGGCGCAGCAGCTTATCGTCACCATGCACAGCCGCTTCCACTGCCAGACGCTGCACGGAAATGCTGACGTTGCAGACAGCCGCCGGGCCGAGCGGCAGGTCGCCGACCAGCGGCATCGAGATGCCGTTACGGTCCACGTAACCCGGCGCTTCGATAATCGCATCAGCCGGCAGATTGGAGATGACTCCGTTATTCACCATATTGAAGTGGCCTCTGTACACTCGTCCAGTCTCCAGACCTTCGATGATATAGGAGCCATGCTCCTCGCCGCACTTCTCCGGGATATACTCCAGGGCCGGGTCCTTCATCCAGTTCGGGAAGTCGGTCTCGAACCAGTTGCGTCCTTCCGTGCAGACCCGCAGGTATCCGCCCGTCTCCCCGTTGATCCACACGCCGAGATCAATCCAGTCCATGATCTCGCTGGCGCGTTTGCGGTACCAGGGAACATATTCGCTCAGATGGCCATTCGACTCTGTGCTGTAATAGCCGAAGCGGCGGAGCATATCAATCCGCACCTTCTCTGTACGGCTGTACTCCGGGTGCTGCTCGAAGGCCTCCAGCAGACCTGCCGTCAGATCCCTGCCTTCATGCTTGGCGGAGATATACCAGGTCTGGTGATTGATCCCGGCGCAGATAATATCCACCTGCGACTTCTCCAGCCCGAAGACATGGGCGATCTGCTGATGTCCATGCTGTACGCCATGACAGAGTCCGATCGTCCGCACACCGCCGTATTTATTGCAGGCCCAGGTCAGCATAGCCATCGGATTCGAGTAATTCAGCAGCAGCACATCTTGTGCGGCCACCTCGCGGATATCGCGGCAGATCTCCAGCATCTCCGCAATCCCGCGCTGTCCGTACATGATCCCCCCCGCACACAGCGTATCGCCTACGCACTGGTCCACGCCATACTTCAGCGGAATGTCCACATCGGTAGCGAAGGCCTCCAGCCCCCCCATTCGAATAGTACAAAATACGTACTTGGCATCCTTCAGCGCTTCTCTGCGGTCCGTAGTGGGGGAGATTACGATATCCAGACCGTTCTCCTTAATATCCCTCTGGCACAGCTCGGTGACCATGTCCAGATTATGACTGTTTATATCCATGAAGGAAACTTCAATATTACGGAATTCCGGTACAGTTAGCAGATCGCGCAGCAATCCGCGCGTGAATCCGATACTGCCCGCCCCGATAAAGGTTACTTTAAAAGACATCGTTATCATCCTCCGGCAATGAATTGTTGATTCCTGTCCATTGTAACAAGGAGACTGCCGGAAGCGTAACCAATATCATGACCATTTTGCCGGTATAGTGTCAACAATCCTAACTTAATGTGCAGAATACCAATCGCGCGGATTCCGTCTATTCCTCACTCCAGAAATGACGTTCAATAGAGTTACGGTATTCGATTGGTGTGCAGCCGGCATACTTTTTGAACAGGAGATGAAAATACTGCCTGCTGCTGATGCCCACATAATCGGCGATCTCCGCTACCGGAATCTCCCCTTGCCCCAGCAGCATCCGGGCCTTCTCCATGCGCAGCCTGTTCAGATAATCGGTCAAGGTCTGCCCTGTATGGGTTCTGAAGATACGGTGCAGATAGCCGGGGTGAACATTCACGGAGAGTGCAATCTCCTTGACCTGTATGCCCCGGTCATAATTCTGATGCAGGAATTCTATCGCCCGCCGGACATAGAGCTGTGACGGCTGCTGGCTGGCCGGAAGCGACTCCTTCCGCAGTCTCGCCAGACGCAGCAGCAGCTCCGAGAAAAGCAGATGCACCATGCTGCTTCCCGTCCTCCCCCGCTGATCCAGCTCCAGCACCAGTGCCTTCAGGACATGGAAGACCTCCTCCTGGTCTGAGAGTACCAGACTGTCGAACGGATGCCGCAGCAACTCGGCAAGCGCCTCCTCTTCCCGGGCCAGTCTGCCGACGGAAGGAACCACACCCCTGTATTCTGTAAAAGCAAATTCCACATTCAGCATCCGGCAGGAGGAGCCCTCTTCGACGATCAACCGGTGCGGGACCCCTGCATCCAGCAGAATCAGTTCGCCCCGCTTCAGCCGGAAGGGCGTATCTCCGCCCGATTCGTTCCGCACATCCACCACACAGGTGCCTGAGATCAGATACATAATTTCCGTGGAGTTATGGTGATGATAGGCCATCGTATAATTGCTCCACTGCTTGTAGTAATAGGCCAGGAAATGCGGGCTGTAATCCCCGTCCAGCAAAGCCTGCTCAAAAAGACTCCCGTTCAACTCCGGCACTCCGCATAACTCCTCTCATCCAAGTAATCAATAGCACAAGTGTACCCGCTGAAGCTGAGCAGGACAAGAAACAGGCGGCTGATTGCACGATGTGTAATGAAAAATCTGCTGTACATTCACTTCCAGGAAAAAGGAGCTTATATGTAAAAGTGAGCAGATGTTAAGGTGCCAAATCCTAACTATAAGTACTAGGCAGCAACAAAAGGGGGATGTCGAGAGGGAATGATCTACCGAAGGGGACCTGAGAGGGCCTGAGAGGGCCTGAGAGGGGAGGCCTCCTGCATCAAGCAAGTGGAAAAAGGTAGCTTGATTTCTCGATTTCGGCGGATTGTGGGTAAGCAAGTGGATAAACAGCATCTACTAATGAAGGATTCAGCTACTTTGGGTGAAATGCGATGATTTAAGTGCTGTTTATCCACCTCCTGTTCTCGCAGCGTCTATTCATTCATCAGCAAGTGGAGAAAATCCAACTGCTACTACAACTACTGTTACTACTAGGTTCATATCGTTGCTGCGATTTATTAACCTGCTGCATTCCATATTATTGCTGCGATACATGCGGACTGGGGCGCCGCTATCCCGGCCAGGCCCCACCCACTAACCCCCAAAAGAACGCATCGACTGCTTCAGGTTCTCTGCCAGCGTCTCCAGCTTGCCCGAGAGAGCCACCAGCTCCCTGCTTACCAGGAACTGCTGTGAAGACATGGAGGCCACCTCCTCCGTGGAGGCGCTGGTCTGCTGCACGACCGAGATCACACTTGCCATGGATTGTCCCAGCTGCTGCTGATATTCGGTCAGCTCGGCGACAGCCGTTGAAGACTGGCTCAGATAACCGCTGAACACTTCCATCTCTGTCCGCACGCTTTGGAAGATCAGCGAGGCTTCGCGGACCGAGACAATCTGGCTGCCGAATTGCGGTGCAGCTTCACCCACAATTTGTACTGTGTTCTCAATATGGCTGCTGATCTCCTCCGTAATTCTAGAGACGGATGCGATCGACTGGCTAGATTGATTGGCCAGCCCCCGGATCTCATCAGCAATGACAATGAACCCTCTGCCGGCGGCTCCTGCACGTGCAGCTTCAATGGATGCATTCAGTGCCAGGATATTCGTCTGCTTGTTCATGGCAATCATCGGGGAGAGGATGCTGCGGATCAGCACTGTGCTGTCCCGCAGCATGGCTGAATTCTCCTGAATCAAGTCCATCATCTTCAGGACGCTCTCACTTTGCGCAACCAGCTTCTTCATCCGCTCCGCTCCCTGGTCGCTGGCCTCCATGACCTTCCCTGCCGAAGCGGCCATGACCGCATTCGTCCCGGCCACTTCGTTCGCCTTGTCCCGCATTCGCTCCACCTTGGCGTTGCTGCTCTCCGCTTCAGCCGCCAGACTGGCAGCTCCGCCTGCGATTTCGCCGGTCGCAGCGGCTACCTCGCTGGCCTGGCCGCTGATCGCTCCCGAAGCTGCGACAAGCTGCTCCGAGGTGGCCAGCACTTCAGCAGCCGAGCTGCTGCTCCGGCCCGCCAGCAGGGAGATCTGCTCCATCATCCGGTTGAAGCTGTGGCCCAGCCGTCCGATCTCATCCCGGCCCTTGAAGTCCGTCCGCACCTGCAGGTTGCCTTGCTCACCCTCCTCCATCAAACGGGCCAGCTTGCCGAGCGGACGCCCGATGAGCCGGACCAGAACATAGCCGATGACCAGAGCAATAAGCGCTGCTGCCAATACTACCAGGAAGGTAATATAGAGCAGCCTGTCCGCAGATTTGGTGAAGTCGCTCACCGGCGCATATCCCAGCAGCGTCCAGTCCGCTGTAGCCAGCGGCTGGTAGACCACAAGCTGCGGAGTTCCAAGCTCATCCCCGGTAGTGAAAGAATGCACCGGCCCCCCGGCCTTTGACGTACCGGACTGCCGCTTTTCATCCTTTAACCTTCCCGATTGCTCCTGTCCCCCGGTCTTCATCTCTGCGGTATGTATATAAGAAGGCTGCCCGAGCAGCGCGTTGTCAGCACCGTATGCCACCCGGCCCGAAGGATCAAGGATGCGGATCTCCCCGGCAAGCCCGATATGCAGATTAGACAACACACCCGTCAGCGCGCTTCCCTTCACCTCAATCAGCATATAATACTCGGCGGCCGGATTCTGAATATTCCGCAGCAGACGGCCCATTGTCAGAGAGGACTCGCTGTACGCGTCAAAAAAACCCTTGGCACGTACAGGGAACCAGACAGGCTCACCTTTGCCGTTATCAATCTCTTTCATCCGGGCAAGGATACCTTCATCACTCCGCACACCGCTAATTCCCGTAGATTTATAGGATTCGGCATCCACCATGCTTCTGGAGACCAGCCGGACACCCAGCAGCCGCTCATCCGACCCCCTGACCGAATCCAGCTTACGGCGGATTCTATCCTCCGCCGCTGCCTTGGCAACTGTACCGGCGGCTGGATTGTTGACAGCTTCCATATCCACTTTTAACACAGAGTCTACAGCAAATTGCCTGGAGAGCGCTTCGTACTCAGCGAAGAGGAAATCCAGCTTGTCCGCCGCCTGCACAATGGACTGCGAGGAGGCCGCAGCGACCTCGTCTGTGATGATCCTTTTTGCCGCATAATAGGAGGTTAAGCCCAGAACTGAGGACAATAGCACAATGGTACAGAATAAAATCACAAATAGCTTGAAGCCAACCGACCTGACATTTAATTTCCGCCGCCGTTTCATGACACTCTCCCCTTATTTATGTAGGTTTAATAAACCGTCCAAAATAAATAGCAGGCGCAGCCCTTCATAACTGCTTAAAGGCCGCACCTGCTATTCTCAAAACTTAAACACTTCCTATCCCTTGCTGGCTCCTGCCGTCAGACCGTCAACCAGCAGGCGCTGCAGGAACCCGAACAGAATCATAATCGGTACAGAGATCAGCACTGCACCCGCCGCAAACAGTGTGAAATTGGAATTCTGCATCGTATTGACCATATCCCACATGCCCACCGCGACCGTCCAGTTCTCCTTGGTCCGCAGGATCAGCTTGGCGAAGATAAAGTCCACCCACGGGCCGACAAACAGGGTCAGCGCTATATACGTGATCATCGGACGGGACAACGGCAGGATTATCCGGGTGAAAATCCCGAAGTTGCTCGCCCCGTCAATCCGTGCCGCTTCATCCAGTGAACGCGGAATCGTATCCAGGAAGCCTTTGGCGATCAGCGTCCCTCCGAGCGGCGCTCCGGCCGCATACACGATAATCAGGGCCAGATGGGTATCCAGCAGGTTGAACTCCTTCAGCAGCAGATAGATGGCAATCATGCTCATGAAGCCCGGGAACATCCCGAGAATCAGCAGCGTGGACATCGTCGTCTTGCGGCTTTTGAACCGGAACCGGGATAAGGCATAGCTGGTCAAAAGTGTCAGCACCACGCCGATCAGCATCGAGAATACCGCTATTTTGAGCGTATTGGCATACCAGGTTCCAAACATATACACCGGTGAGGTGAATAGCTCCTTGTAGTGCGCAAGTGTGAACTGCTCAGGAATCAGCGTCTTACTGTACAAGGATTTACCCGGCCGGAAGGAGGCAAGCAGAATCCAGAGTGCCGGATAGATGGCAGCAATCGCCAGTGCAACCAGAACAATGTAGCTTAAGCCCAGACGAATAAAGTTGACAGCTTTGCGTCCGATGATCATTGAATCATGTCCTCCTCTTGGAATGATTTGGTCCGGCGGTAGTTGTACAGGGAGAACCCGGCAACAATTATGAACAGGATGATCCCTATCGCGGACGCCATATTATTCTTGTTCTGATCCAGCGTCAGCTTATAAAGCCAGGTGACGAGCAGGTCCGTCGAACCGGCGTATTGATAGTTCCCGTTCACCGGGTTCCCTCCCGTCAGCAGGAAGATGGCATTGAAGTTATTGATATTGCCGGCGAATTGCATAATCAGAGTAGGGGCGGTAGAGAACAGGATCATCGGCAGAGTGACAATCCGGAATTTCTGATAATTCGTCGCCCCGTCGACTTCAGCAGCCTCATACATATCGCGGGGAATCGTGGTCAGCACCCCCATAATCAGCAGCATGGACACCGGAATACCTACCCACATGTTCACCACGATTACTGTAACCTTGGCCCAGAACGGATCGGTCAGCCAAGGCAATCCATCCAGTCCGAAAAATCCGAGATACTGGTTGATCGGGCCGAACTGCCCGTTGAACAGGTTGCGCATCAAGAGGAGGGAGATCATCTGCGGAATGGCATAAGGAATGATCAGGAGCATTCTCCACATGCCCTTGAAGCGGATACCTTTTTGGTTGATCAGCAGGGCGACCAGCATCCCGCCGAAATAAGTAGTTATGGTTGACAGAACCGCCCAGATGATGGTCCAGGTAAGTACACCGTAAAAGGTATGGCTCCAGGTTTTTAGCACCAGCAGGTTGCGGAAGGTCTCAAAGCCCACCCAATCCACCAGCTTGGCCGGAGGGATGTGATTCGGTGCGGCATAGTTGGTAAAAGCCAGCATGATCATAAATATGATCGGCATAATGGTGAAGAACAGAATGCCCATACCCGGGAGCAGCAAGAAGCTCTGGGCGAATTTGTAATCCAGTATATAACGTACGGATTGCTTAAATGTATGCGATGGACGGCCGTTTTCGCGTTCTGCTCCGATTTTATAGGCATCCCTAATATTCATGTACCAGACGATCAGGAATAACACAAAGAACAGCAGGGTAATCAGGCTTTCAATCAGAATGACAATGGAATGGTCTCCGGGAACCATTTTGGCAATCCCTTTTACCTTCTCCAGACGGCTTGGAGATTCACCAAGTGTGGTCATTCCCCAGAAGGCTCTTCCCAAATTGCTAATGAAATAGATAAGTGCTACAGCTTCTACAGCTATGAACATTAGCCCTTTAATGAATTGGCGGTTATATATTTGTCCCAGTCCCATAAAAATGGCCGACAGTATCCCAGCTTTCGCTTTGTGTCGCTGCATTTCCCTTCCGTTCTCCTCTCCGTGCCGAATTCAAGGAAACTGCCCGCTGCAAGGCTATGCGGCGGGCGGCTTGAATTCCACTGTAAGCTCATGGTTGTGTAATTACTGGGCAGTGGCCCCGTTGTTCAGATCCTTGATTTGTTCTACAGCTTTGTCCATCGCAGTCTTAGGATCAGTGTTGTTATCCCAGATTGCCGGAAGGGCTGCGTTCACCGGGCTCCAGACGTTCCCCATTTCAGGAATCGAAGGCATCGGCTGTGAATTCTTGGCTTGCTCAGCAAAAGCGGATACGAAAGGATCACCAGTAATTTGCGCATCCTGCAGAGCTTCATTGTTCGTCGGCACAGAACCGATCAGCTTATTGAGCGTAAGCTGCGAATCTTTGCCGGAAGCAAAGCGGGCGTAAAGTTTAGCGGCATTCGGATATTGCGTATACGCGTTGACTGTAAAGATTTTGATTCCGGAGAAGGTGATCGCTGTTTTACCGTCAATGGTAGGAACCGGCGCAATACCAAGGTTGTCGCCCAGCGCTTCTTTGTACCCGGCAAGCTCCCATGGTCCTGTAATGTCCATAGCTACATCGCCTGAGTTGAACAAGCTGCGCTTGATGTCCGGATTAATATCACCGCTCTTGATCGGCAGCACTTCCTTCAGCTTGGCAAATTCCGTCAGGCCTTTGATCGCGCCTTCATTGTTCAGACCAATATCGTCCTTGTCGGTACCGTCTTTGCCGAACAGGTAACCGCCGGTGGTGGCGATGAACGGATAGTTGAAGTACATGTTGCCGACTTCCCACATAATGCCGTATCTGTTCTTGGCTTTATCGGTGAACGTTTTGCTGAAGGCAATGACGTCGTCGAAGGATTTAGGAGCTTCCTTCAGCAGAGATTTATTGTAGAACAGTGCATAGGTCTCTGCCGCTCTCGGATACCCGTACAATTCACCGTCATAAGAGGAGCCTACGATGGAAGCCTCCGTGTTCTCAGCCTTGGTCTGCTCTGCGAAAAGATCATTAGGGAGCACCAGACTCGCGCTTGCCGCCTTGCCGAGGTTATCATGAGGAATGACGACAACGTCAGCGGCCAGACCCGAAGGACCGTCCTGGGTAAGCTTGCCGACTTGATCGGGCGGGGCTACCTCTTCGATTTTGATAGGGACGTTATACTTGGCAGTGAACTGCTTGGCGATCTCTTCGGCGAACTGTCTCTCTTCTTTACTCTCCCAAATGACCAGTGAAGCGCCCTCTTCAGGAACGATCTCATCGGTTGCCGGTGTGTTTGCGCCGCCGGCACCAGCGTTGTCTGTAGCCGCTGCATTATCCGCAGGAGCATTCGTCGCTGCTGCATTTCCCCCATTGTTGTTTGAGCCGCACGCCGTAATTGAGATTGCCATAGAGCATGCTGCGGTGAGAACCATCCATTTTTTGAGCTTCATTCCGTTTAACCCCTCCCGTTTTTGTCTATCACTTGATTTGACCATAGTGCTTTTAACAGTGCTTTCAACTTTTTGCGCAAACGATTTCAGAAGATTCAAAAAAATATTCCGGTTTCTCCGATTACCTCTTCCTAATACGTTACACCCGGTTTGGAAAGCGCTTCATTCATGAATTCATAATACATCAGCAGACTTGCACTTGTAAAAACGTTTGCACATACCAAATTCATCAATATTGCGTCTTTAACATATCTATATGCTGTATTTACTCTTTTTATCGCATGATTTCTTTAAATAACTTGATATTACTTCAATTCAGAAATCCGATTTTGATTTTTTTGTAATATAAAGGCGAATTATGTTGAAAAATTGCTAAATATTATCATTTTACAGACTTTGGAAATCGGTTTCCCGAGTTAAAAAATCTGTGCAACTGTTTGTACAAACCTCTTGAACCTGTTTTTATTCCATGCTATAATCCAAACCATTATGAAGCCCCTATTCTTCACATAATTTAAAGGCACTGTTCCTTCTAGGTACAACCTCGGCGTAGTATACCCTGCGGCGGTTGTGCCTCTTTGTTGTGTGCAGAATTGGATGCTTACTCTATCTAATCTGGGAGGAATTATTATGTTATTAGAAGCTGTGTACCATCGTCCCCGTCTTAACTGGTCGTATGCCTATGACCACAATACGATCCACCTGCGTCTGCGGGCCAAAAAAGGCGATCTGACGGAGGTCTTCGCCTGGGCGGGTGATAAATATGCCTGGGATACTACCAAAGAATTGATCCCGATGACGCTGTTCACTTCCGACGCGATGTTCGATTACTGGGAATGCGAGTCGGTTCCGCTCTACCGCAGGCTGAAATACGGCTTCCTGCTTCAGCAGGGCCACGAACGTATCTGGATGACAGAAAGTGATTTCCAGAAGGAGCGTCCCGCGAACCCTAACCGGCTGTTCGAATTCCCCTACATAAGCCGGGGGGATGTCTTCACGCCTCCTGCCTGGGTGAAGGATGCTGTCTTTTATCAGATTTTCCCCGAACGCTTCGCGAATGGTGATCCAACTCTGAACCCTGAGAACGTGCAGCCTTGGGGCGGAACACCGCAGCCTGATAATTTCTTCGGCGGAGACCTGCAGGGTGTCATCGACCATCTGGATCATCTTACGGAGCTGGGCATTACAGGCATCTATTTCACGCCTATCTTCACAGCCACCACCAATCACAAATATGACACAGAGGACTATATGCAGGTTGATCCGCATTTCGGTGACGTTGACACGCTGAAGAAGCTGGTGAAGGCCTGCCATGAGCGCGGAATCCGGGTGCTGCTGGACGCTGTATTCAATCATGCGGGCCGCACCTTCGCCCCGTTCGTAGATGTGCTGGAGAAAGGCGAGGACTCTGAGTACAAGCACTGGTTCCATATCCGTGAATATCCGCTGCAGGTGGTGAACAATATCCCTACCTACGATGCCTTCGCCTTCGAGCCGCTGATGCCCAAGCTGAATACAGAGCATCAAGAGGTCAAAGACTATCTGCTGAAGGTGGCCGAGTACTGGATCAAAGAGGTGGGCATTGACGGCTGGCGTCTGGATGTGGCCAACGAGGTGGACCACGAATTCTGGCGTGAATTCCGCAAAGTCGTGAAGCGCACGAACCCCGAGGCCTATATCCTCGGAGAGATCTGGCATGAATCGGCCCCCTGGCTGGAAGGCGACAAATTCGATGCTGTCATGAACTATCCGTTCACGGATGCCGTGCTGGACTTCTTCGTCAAAGGGACGCTTGATGCCGAAGGCTTCGCCAATTCGATTGGCAGACAGCTATCCCGTTATCCGCTGCAGGCCAGCGAGGTTGCCTTCAACCTGCTGGACAGCCACGACACGGCGCGGCTCTTGACCGTGGCCGGAGGAGACAAGAACCGGATGAAGCTGGCCGCGCTGTTCCAGTTCACCTTCATGGGCACACCCTGCATTTATTACGGGGATGAGATCGGAATGGACGGCGAAGGCGACCCGGACTGCCGCAAATGTATGGAATGGGACCCGCAGCGGCAGGACCATGACCTGCTGGGCTTTTACCGCAAGCTGATTGAGATCCGCAGCAGCCATCCGGCCCTGCGTACAGGACGCTTCACCTTCCTGGAAGCCGGACCCGGGGGCAGCAAGCTGGCTTACGAACGCAGCCTGGGCGATGATCTTATCATCGTGCTGATCAATACGGAGGAGACGGCACAGACCTTCCGGCTTGATGTTGAAGAACGCAACTGGGTGAACCTGTGGAACGGCGAAGCCCTCCGTGCAGAACACGGCAAGCTGTCGTTCAAGCTGCCCGCCTATGGCTTCGCGGTGCTTCAGGCCAGCTTGTCCTAATCTGGTGTCCGCTCCGGGAGCTGTTTAACAAGCTGGACGCGCAGCCGCTGAAATTCCGCGCTACACACTGTTAGCGGCTTGAGATCGTGCGCTGCACACAGGGTATTCCATAACAGCAGCCTCTAAGCTGATGGAATACCCTATTTTTATTCTGTATTTATTCTGGTGCTTGCCAGTATGGCTCATTGCTTAGGATAGGCGGAGGAATGCAGAGCAACGCAGAGGAATGCAGAGCACTCCGTTTAGGGCATCATTTGGAATTAACCCTCTTCATGATTATCGTTTGCACACATTCGCTATGATCGAATTCTGTATTGTAGGGCGATGGCCCTATATTCAGCCGGGTTGTGCTGCTGTTTTACCGGGAAAAAGGCTGCTCTTCTCACCCAAACCTGCCCGGACAACGCCAGATACAGGGTTTCTCTATTTACAATCCTCAACACTTCGATTAATATTACTGTGTAAAGCAAACGGTTCCATAAGGAGGTTTCTATGACAGTTACCATTAAGGACGTAGCCAAGAAAGCGGGGGTCTCTCCCTCCACGGTGTCCCGGGTGTTGTCAGGCCATCCCAGAATCAGCTTAGAAACTTCCCGTAAAGTCAAAGTGATTATGGAAGAAATGGGCTACACCCCGAATATGATGGCCAAAAGTCTTGTTTCCAAGACCACCAACAGTATCTGCATCATTCTTCCGAAACCGGCAGAAGAGCTGTTCTCCAATTTGTTTTTTATGGAATTGATCCGCGGGATTGTCACTCAGTCCAGCCGTTCCGGCTATGATGTGCTGATCAGCTCCGGGGCAAACGAGAAGGAAGAGCTGGAAGCTGTCTCCCGCCTGCTCAAAGGACGCCGCGTTGACGGTGTTATTTTGCTCTATTCCCGTAAAGACGATGCGGTGATCGACTTTCTGCAGTCGGGCGGTTATCCGTTTGTCCTGGTTGGACGAAGCGACCGTTACGAGGATATCTTGTCAGTGGACAATGATAATATCATGGCTGCCTATGATGCGACGAACCATCTTATCTCCATGGGGCACGAGCGCATCGGCTTCGTTAGCGGCCCGCCGAATCTTATTGTGTCGCGCGACCGGCTGGAGGGTTACCGTACAGCTATGCAGAACAAGGGTCTGGAAATGAAGGATGAATGGATTGTGGAAGGCGAGTTCCTGCAGGATAGCGGCTACCGGGCGATGTCCTTCTTCATGAATCTTCCGAACCGCCCAACAGCGCTTGTCGCGGTGGATGATATGGTCTCCTTCGGCGTACTCCGCGGGTTGAACGAGTTGAAGTACAAGGTCCCTGAGGACCTGGCGATTGTCAGCTTCAACAATATTCCGCTCTCCGAGCTGTCCAGTCCGCCGATCAGCAGTATTGATATCGGAATTTATCATCTTGGCTATACGGCCTCGCAGGTACTGATCCAGAGCATCCAGAAGCCGGGTAATCAGGACGGATATACGAACCGCTTTGTCATTCCCCACCGTCTAATCGTACGGGAGTCATCTATGTATGCTCCGGGAAAATAAAGCCTGTAACTTGTTACAAGAAATGAATGAAGCTTACCGCTTCATTTCTTTTTTGGAGCTTTGTACAAACGTTTGCGCTAAATGCCGGATTGTTGTTCTGGGTGAGGATTTCCCTGCCCCGGCGTCCGCGGATGCCCTGCCTCGAAATCCTGCATTTTGGGCAGGATTTTGCCCGCCAATACATTCAAGGAGGTTCAACATGTCAGAAATCAAAGCCTGCCTGTTCGATCTGGACGGCGTACTCGTTGATACCGCGAGATATCACTATATTGCCTGGAGAGAACTCGCAGAGGAACTCGGATTCGTCTTCACCGAGCAGGATAATGAACGGCTCAAAGGTGTCAGCCGGGCCGCGTCCCTGAATATCCTGCTGGAGATCGGCGGCATTGAGCTTGGCGAAGCCGAGAAAGCCCGGCTCGCCGAGCAGAAGAATAACCGCTATGTCGAATACATCGCCAAAATGGACAGCTCAGAGATTCTGCCGGGTGCGCTCGGCTTCCTGAAGGAATGCCGGGAACAGGGCATCAAGGTTGCCCTCGGCTCCGCCAGCAAGAATGCGATGACCATTCTGAACAATACCGGCCTGACCCCGTATTTCGATGCCATCATCGACGGCACACACACCAGCGCAGCCAAGCCAGATCCCGAGGTCTTCCTGCTGGGTGCACAGGCAGTGGGCACCGCTCCTGAACAGTGTGTAGTCTTCGAAGATGCCGCAGCCGGCATTCTTGCTGCTACCCGTGCCGGTATGCGCAGCGTCGGCATTGGTTCGCCCGAGACGCTGGGTGCCGCAACCCTCGTCATCCCTTCTTTGCAGCAGATTAGCGTTGCGGCGCTCCGGGAATCTTTTTCCGTTGTTTAACGAATATTAACATCTGCTGTGTAATAGGAGTCCTTCTCTTCTGCCCTACTCTTTATAAAAGAACTGAAAATGATCATTAAAATTATGGGGGCGAAGCTGCGGAGTGGAAGTTTGGAACTGTAGGAGCGGAAGCGTCCGCCTTTATAATCAGACTTCATCCGCTGTATATCGCTTACTAATAGAGAAATCTGATTATAACAGCGGCCGGAAGTCCAAACATTCCGCGCAGTGGCGATGGAGTCACCATGATTTTAATGCCACAGGCTCAGTTCATTTTATATCATCATCCCCCACTTAAAAGGAGCCAAAACAATGAAACAATACCTCAAAATTGATGAATGGTCCATCATCGAAGAATCCTTTGATCCGCAGACCCAGGAAATTTCCGAGAGCGTATTTAGCATCGGGAACGGTTATATGGGCGGCCGGGCCAACTTCGAGGAGCAATACAGCGGGCACAGCCTGCAAGGCAGCTACATGGCCGGGGTCTATTATCCTGACAAGACACGGGTCGGCTGGTGGAAGAACGGGTACCCCGAGTATTTTGCCAAAGTCCTGAACAGCACCAACTGGATCGGCATTAATATTGAGCTGGACGGTACTCCGCTCGATCTGGCGAACTGCACGGTCAGTGAATTCCGCCGGGTGCTTAATATGAAGGAAGGCACACTCTCCCGCAGCTTCACAGCCACCACCGCTGAAGGCAAGGAAGTCAAGGTAGAGAGCATCCGCATCGTCAGCATGGTCCGTCATGAGATCGGGGCGGTCCGCTACTCTATCCAGCCGCTTAATTTCTCCGGTGAGATTACCGTGACTCCATATCTGGATGGCGACATCAAGAACAAGGATGCCAACTACGACGAGAAGTTCTGGAACGAAGTTGAGAAGAAAGCCGAACCGGCGGGCGGGCATCTGACCCTGAAGACCAAAAAGCTTGATTTTCACGTAACCTCGGCCTATGAATACGATATTCTGCTGAACGGTGAGCCGGTTGCCGCAGAAGCGGAGGCTATCGAGCAGGAGAAATATGTGGGCAGCAAAGTAACGGTTCCGGTAAAATCCGGCGATCAGGTGGTTATTTATAAGTATGCCGCGAACGTCACCTCCCGGAATTACGGGCTGGGACAGCTGGTGGACGCCGCCAAGACCGCCTTGCAGAGTGCGCGTGAAGCGGGGTTTGTGGCGCTTTTGACTGAACAGGCCGGGGCTTGGGGCGACAAATGGAAGGAAAGCGACATTATTATCGAGGGCGATGTGTCGGCGCAGCAGGCGATCCGGTTCAATATTTTCCAGCTGAATCAGACGTATACGGGCGAAGACGACCGTCTTAACATCGGACCGAAGGGCTTCACCGGGGAAAAATACGGCGGCAGCACCTACTGGGATACGGAGGCTTATTGTGTGCCGTTCTATCTCAGTACCGCCGACTCCGCGATTGCCCGCAATCTGCTGATCTACCGTTACAAGCATCTGGAGAAGGCCAAAGAGAACGCACGGAAGCTCGGTTACTCCAAAGGCGCACTCTACCCGATGGTGACGATGAATGGTGAGGAGTGCCATAACGAGTGGGAGATTACGTTTGAGGAGATCCACCGTAACGGCGCGATTGCTTACGCTATCTACAACTATGTGAACTATACCGGCGACAAGGCTTATCTCGGCCAATACGGGCTTGAGGTGCTGGTGGAGATCTCCCGCTTCTGGGAGGAACGCGTGCACTACGTACCGCATAAGGACAAATACGTAATGCTCGGCGTAACCGGCCCGAATGAATACGAGAACAACGTCAACAACAACTGGTACACGAACCGGATTGCCGCTTGGACCATGGAATATACCCTGGAGGCGCTGGCGTATCTGCAAGAGAATGAGGGTACGAGATATGCTGAGCTGGCCGACAAGCTGGAGCTGCTGGAGAGCGAAACGGCGCAGTGGAACGAGATTATCGCCAAAATGTACTATCCCGCCGATGAAGAGCGCGGCATCTTCCTGCAACAGGACGGCTTCCTCGACAAGGAGATTATCCAGGTAAAGGATGTCCTGCCGGAGAATCTGCCGCTGAACCAGAAATGGTCCTGGGACCGCATCCTGCGCTCCTGCTTCATTAAGCAGGCCGATGTGCTTCAGGGACTCTACTTCCTGGGCGACCGTTATGATCTGGAGACCAAGAAGCGCAACTTCGACTTCTACGAGCCGATTACCGTGCACGAGTCCTCCCTCTCCCCTTGTATCCATGCGATTCTGGCTTGTGAGCTGGGTTACAAAGAGAAGGCCTATGAGATGTATCTGCGTACTTCGCGGCTGGATCTCGACAATTACAATAATGATACGGAGGACGGCTGCCATACGACCAGCATGGCGGGTACGTGGATGTCGGTCGTACATGGCTTCGGCGGACTTCGTGTGCTGAAGGACCGGCTGGCCCTAAGCCCGTCTAACCCCGGCCACTGGACCTCTTATTCGTTCAAAATCATGTTCCGCGGCTCCCGTCTAAAAGTTACAGTTACCGATGTACAGGTTACGGTTAGTAATGAAACCGATGTTCCGGCATCCATCACGATTCATGGCAAGGAGTACACGGTGAACGGACTGAGCAGTGTAACTGCTGACGGCTCCCCTGTAACGGTGTAGTCTCTGTCTCCCCTGCCCCGGAGGTATTAAGCTTCTTCGGGGCTTTTTTTATAAGTTGAACTTGTGAGGACAATTAAAAGATGAAAGTAACGGAGGGGATTTTCGGAACTGTAGGAGCGGTAGCGCCCGCCTTTGTCACCGGATTTCTACCGCGATCAGCGGTTTAATCAGGAAATCTGGGGACAACAGCGGCCGGAAGTCCGAAAATCACCGCAGTAACGGCCAACATCAACATTGGAGTATCTCTAGGTCAAATTCTAAATAAACTCTCAAAGGAGCCCACCCAAATGAAACGAGCCTTTTGGAAAGAAGCCGTAGTCTATCAGATCTACCCCCGCAGCTTCCAGGACAGCAACGGAGACGGAATCGGAGACCTGCAGGGGATCATCTCCCGGCTGGATTATCTCCAGAAGCTGGGCGTCGATGTCGTCTGGCTGTCGCCCGTCTACAAATCTCCGAACGATGACAACGGTTATGACATCAGCGACTACGAGGATATTATGGATGAGTTCGGTACACTGCGGGACTGGGAGGAGCTGCTGGACGGGCTGCATGTCCGCGGCATCAAGCTGATGATGGACCTGGTCATCAACCATTCCTCGGATGAGCATGCCTGGTTCGCTGAATCCCGATCCTCCAAGGATAATCCTTACCGCGATTATTATATCTGGCGTCCCGGCGGACCGGACGGCGCGCTGCCGAACAACTGGAGCTCCATCTTCAGCGGACCGGCCTGGGAGCTGGATGAAGCCACAGGCGAATATTACCTCCACCTGTTCTCGCGTAAGCAGCCGGACCTGAACTGGGAGAATCCGCGGCTGCGTGAAGCTCTGTATAAGATGATTGCCTTTTGGCTGGATAAAGGTGTGGACGGGCTGCGGATGGATGTCATTAACATGATCTCCAAGGTGGACGGCCTGCCTTCTGTTCAGCATGAGGAGCTGGCTCCGGGAGAGCTGGCGGGCGGCGGGGAATTCTATATGAATGGGCCGAGAGTCCACGAGTATCTCCAGGAAATGAACCGGGAAGTCCTCTCCAAATATGATGTAATGACCGTCGGCGAGACGCCGGGGGCAAGTGTGGAAGACGCCATTCTCTATACGGACGAAGACCGGCAGGAGCTGCAGATGGTGTTCCAGTTCGAGCATATGGATGTCGATTCCGGCCCGGGCGGCAAGTGGAATGTGGTTCCGTGGACGCTGAAGGGTCTGCGCGATATTTTGCATAAATGGCAGGTCGGTCTGGCAGACAAAGGCTGGAACAGCCTCTATCTTAACAATCACGATCAGCCGCGGATGGTATCCCGGTTCGGGGATGACGGCAAATACCGCGTGATTTCGGCCAAAATGCTCGCTACCCTGCTGCACACGCTTAAGGGTACGCCTTACATCTATCAGGGTGAGGAAATCGGCATGACCAACGTGAAATTCCCTGTGCTGGAAGACTACAAGGACATCGAGATCCTCAATATGTACCGGGAAAAGGTGACCGAAGGCGGCGCAGATCATGATACCATTCTACAGGCGATTCATACCAAAGGCCGCGATAACGCCCGCACCCCGATGCAGTGGAATGCTGCGGCGAACGCCGGCTTCACCGACGGAACGCCATGGCTGAAGCTCAATCCGCGCTACACGGAGATCAATGTGGAACAGGCGCTGGCCGATCCGGACTCGGTATTTTACTATTATCAGCAGTTAATTCGGCTACGCAAGCAGCATCTCATCATGGTCTATGGCGAGTATGAGCTGCTGCTGCCGGAACACGAATATATCTATGCCTATACCCGCACCCTGGAAGGTGAGAAGTGGCTGATTCTGCTGAACTTCTGCGATACTCCCCAGACCGTTGATCTGCCAGACGAGCTGAATGCGGTCACCGGAACGATCATCGGCAATTACCCGGAGGAACAGGCTGCCATGGACCGCAGTACGCTGCGTCCGTATGAGGCAAGAGTCTGTCGGTTAGGATAACTTGTTGCCGGAAGCTGACAAATCCCTTGAAACATGACATCATAGGATCATAGACTGTAGGCTGACCCCTGTCATCAATGAGCACAGAATAACAGGACCGGCCATGCGGCAGCATGATAGTATGAATCTAAAGGGAGATGGGATACTTGGAATGGCTGATCCGTATGAAGAATGCTCTGGATTACATGGAGAGCAAAATGACCGAACCGCTCCGCATCGAAGAGATTGCTGCGGTGGCTTATGTCTCTCCTTTTCACTTCCAGCGCATGTTCAGCATGTTGACCGGTGTAACGGTAGCTGACTATATCCGCAAACGCAGATTGACACTGGCTGCTCAAGAGCTGGCGGTGTCCAAGCTCCGGGTGCTGGATGTGGCGCTGAAATACGGATATGACTCCCCGGAGTCCTTCGCCAAAGCGTTCCGCAAGGCCCATGGGATTACGCCCTCCGCCGCGCGCGAATCTGGCGTACAGCTCAAAGCCTTCCCCCGCCTCTCTTTCCAACTGTCATTGAAGGGAGATCAGGAAATGGATTACAAAATCGTGAATAAAGAGGCTTTTACCGTGATCGGCAAATCAATGGAGGTTACCACCAAGGACGGGGAGAACTTCCGCAGAATCCCGCAGTTCTGGGATGAATGCAACGCAGACGGCACTTCGGATAAGCTGGTTGAGTTTGCTCCCTCTGGTGAATGGCTCGGGATTTGTATGAACATGGATATGGAGAAGGAAATGCTGTCTTATTGGATCGGAGTTGAAGCAGACGCCTCCACTGATCCGCAGGGGTATGAGACTACAGTGGTTCCGGCGGCAAGCTGGGCGGTCTTCAAGTCCGAAGGCGCATTGCCCCATGCCATTCAGAATGTCTGGCAGCGTATCTTCCAGGAATGGTTCCCGGGAACCGGCTACGAGCACACGGGCGGCCCGGAATTCGAGCTGTATCCTCCCGGCGACACCTCAGCAGAGGATTACGTCTGCGAAGTATGGATTCCAGTAATGAAGAAATAGAGAATGCATTTCTCCGCTATACCGGAATATACCTGCAAAAAGCTTCACTGTCCCTGCAAGGACGGCGAAGCTTTTTTGCCTATGCACAGACAGCCCTGAGGCGGATGAAGAAGCGGCATAACCCGCCAGCCTCACAATCTAGCATTTTTTATTTTGAGATTCCAGACAGGCTTGGTATAATAAACAGATTATAGGGTCTTAATATAGTGTATTGTCATCCGAGATCGGTGAAGGAGATATTCATGTCTATTGTAAAAATCTTTTCAGACAGCACTTCCGATTTGCCGCAAGGCTGGAAGGACACGTATGATATCGGCATTGTCCCGTTATATGTTGTATTCGAGGACGGCACATTCAAGGATGGTGTAGAGATTACACCGGAAGAGGTATACCGCCGTGTCGCAGCGGACGGTGCCCTGCCCAAGACAGCAGCCCCTTCCCCGGCGGACTTCATTGCTGCCTTTCAGCCCGTCATTAGCGGCGGCGGAGATATCGTCTACATCAGTCTGTCTTCATCTTTATCCTCTACATACCAGAATGCCCTGCTGGCTGCGGGAGAATTCCCTGAAGGCCGGGTACATGTTGTCGATTCCCAGACGTTATGCGGCGGGATCGCGCTGCTGGTGATGAAGGCCGTCCGTGCCGCTGCCAAAGGCCATACCGCTGCCGACATTGCAGCCATGGTCGAGCAATCCCGTGCCCGGGTGGAATCAGAGTTTGTCGTCGATACGCTGGATTATTTATATATGGGCGGCCGCTGCTCGGGAATGCAGAACTTCATCGGCAGCCTGCTAAAGATCCGTCCTGTCCTAAGGCTGATGGACGGGGCGATTGTACCCGTTGCCAGAGTACGCGGCAAGAAAGAAAAGGCCGTAGAGCAGATGCTCCGGCACGCGCTTGCGAATGCGGACCATATGGACAAGGAGCTGCTGATTGTCGCTCATACCCTTGCCGAAGAGGACGCCAAGTTCCTGGAGACAGCGCTGCGCGAGCAGACCCGCGTCCATGAGATCGCTGTCATTCACGCCGGCTGTGTCATCGGCAGCCACTGCGGACCGGCTACCGTTGGTCTCATGTATATGCACTAGGGTCGGTGCAATACGAAGGAAGCGCATCAAGCAGCTATGGAATAGCTTAGCTTCACAGAAAAAAACAGCAAGTCTCCTGCGGGAGACCTGCTGTTTTTTTATTTTGGCCGGATCAAAGCTTGGGAAGCGGTTTGGCAAAAACTTTCGTTTCCGCAAGCTGCTTAATTTGTACTCGACCTCTGTTCCTGCATGAAACAAGCAAATGGAAAAACGTATCTTAATTCAACGTTTTTCGAGGATGATATGGAATCAAGTGGAAAAAAGGCACCTAATACTGTGGGTTTCTCTTCCATGGGTGAATTGTGCTTTTTTAAGTGCTGTTTTTCCAACTACTTCCTCTGTAAAAGCCAGCAGTTCATTAGCAAGTGGAGAAAATCCACCTGTTCCAGCTCCCCGTTCCGTTCCATAGTGGGTGCTGCCTGCACAAACAACCCGCTCCCCAACTTAGCTGAGGGGAACGGGTGGTTCGGGTCTATTTCACAAAAGGAAGCATGAACCGGAAGATGGACCCCTGGTCTTCTTCGCTCTCCACAAAGATGGTTCCGCCCATTAGCTCCACCAGCTGCTTGCAGATCGCAAGGCCTAGTCCAGTGCCGCCGTACTTGCGGTTAATGGACGGGTGGAGCTGGGAGAAGGACTGGAAGAGCAGGTTCAGCTTGCTGTCGGCAATGCCTACTCCGGTATCCCGGACGGAGAATTCCAGCAGATATTCCGGCGAGGCCGGCAGCGGAATATTCTTCACCGACAGGGTCACGCTGCCCCGATCGGTGAATTTCAGCGCATTGCCGACCAGATTGACGATAATCTGCCGCAAGCGGCTGGGGTCCGTGGAGACAATATCCGGTACGCTGGTATCCGCCCACCAGCGCAGGGCAAGCTTCTTCTCCTCCGCCTTCGGAGTGAAGAGATCAATAATGCCCTCCAGCATCTCACGCAGATCGAAGCGCTCCGATTGCAGCGGCATTTTGCCGGCTTCCATCTTGCTGAAATCAAGAATGTCGTTGAGGATCTGCAGGAGACTGTAGCTGCTGCTGCGCAGGATCTCGGCATAATTGCGCTGCTCCTCCTCCAGTTCCGTTTCCAGCAGCAGATCCGCCATCCCGATCATTCCGTTCATGGGGGTGCGGATCTCATGACTCATCATTGCCAGGAAATCAGACTTGGCCTGCGCAGCCTGTTCTGCCGATTCCTTGGCGCGGAGAATCTCCCGCTCATTCGTGATGTCGCTGAAGGAAATGACCACTCCGCAGATTATTCCGTTATCCATTAGCGGAGCAATCCGGTAATTCACGAAGAAGCTGGTTCCATCCTTGCGCCAGAAGATATCATCCGCCTTGCTGCGGGTAACCCCATCCTGAAGGGTAAGCAGAATGGGACATTCGGACAGGGAATGGCGGGGCGCACTTCCATGGATATAATGGATCATATTCATGATCGGCAGCCCGCTCAGCTCTGAAGGCTCATAGCCTAGCATCTCCGCCCCTTCGCGGTTGATGAAGATGGTCCGGCCCAGCGTGTCCAGACCGAAGATTCCGGCAGAGACCGAATTGAGAATCAGGCTAAGCCGTTTGTCCTCCGCCATCTCATAAGCAAACTCAGCCAGTTGCAGCTCGTTCTCTTCCTGCCCGGCTGAGGACTCCTCATCTAACAGCAGGGAGTCCACCTGCACAGCCTGCTCCATCCGATCAGCATCTGCAGAAGGACTGGTACTCCCGTTCACCCAGCTGCGCAGCAGGAGAGACTGCGGCCGGTGCCCGGGATCGTGAAGGATGGCAAATACACCCGCGATGCCTTCATCTGTATGAAGCGGCACATACTGGACAGAAACGGCCGCACTCCATGAACTTCCATCCGTCCCCACGCTGCCCTCTGCTGCTTCCATATCCAGCTCGAAGCTGGATGTAATGCCAGCCAGTGCAGATGCGAAGCAGGTCCCGCCGGGAGGATGCATCCTGCTTCCGGTCAGCCTGCCAGCGTCCTCCGCACTTAAGGTCCGGTTGCTGTCCACATAACGGCCCTGCCTGTCCAGCACAATAATGAGATTCGGATGATGATCAAACAACGCTCTGTAAGCACTATCCCCCGAGAGCGCCCGGCCCAGAATAGAAGCCCAATCTTTAAGCATGGTCCACCTCCTCGCTGCTTCAAATCTGCTATGGTAAAGAAGTCCGAAAACTGCGAAAATTCTCTGATTATGTAGAACTCTCTGAATTATTACCTATTATAACAAATAAACTGCGGTTGGTCGCCACAAAAACACGGTGCTCGAGCAGCTGTACAGCATGCAGAAACGGCTACGCCTTCCTTTTAAAGGACGGTATACGTTTCTGCAAAGAAATGAGAAAACAGCGCAGCCCTGTAAAAGGACCGCACTGCTTATGGCAGGTAATGTGAGAGGGAAGGGCTTCAGCCTCAGGCAACATCCTGATGCTCAATATTGCGGATGGAGAGGTACGCGATTCCCGCACCGACCAGCGCCAGAGAGAGCGACACCCCGATCAGATTGCCCATGCGGAAGCTCCCGAAGCCGGATGAGATCAGCATAACAATGAAGATGGCGGTGACAATGGTCGCCGGTACCGATTTGCGGCGCATCCCGAAGTATAACGGAATCAGCCCCATGCCTGCCGCGTATAGCGCATCCGTCCCGGCCTTCATCAAGTGGGTAAGGATCAGATCCTGTGTCAGCATTCCCTGAATGGTCGCCGGCACGAAATAATCAACGCCGGTAAGAATGCTGCTGATCACAATATCAGACAGGAAAATACTGAGGAAGGTGAACACAAAGACGATAATCAGCTTTGCCGTCAGCAGCATTTTGCGGGGAACCGGGTACATGAACAGCACAGTAATCGTATTATTCTTGTATTCGTCGATCACCAGCTTGCTAAGTAGTACAGAGGCGAAGATGATATAGATTGCTTTTACAAAAACGAACACGCCATCAAACAAATCAGGGTACGAGCTGAATTCCCCTTCGTTAAGCGATGTAAAGGCGATAAGAATCATGAAGCCCAGAATGGCGAGATCGGCAATCAGCACACTTTTGAGAAAATTGAATTTGTTCTTGCGCAGCTCCAAACGAATCAGCTTAAGCATTGTGGGCACCTCCCATCAGTTCCACGAAGTGATCTTCCAGCGAATGATGCTTCTTGCTCATACTCTCCAGCTCCACATCTGCTTCCGCCATGGCCTTGCTCAGCTCCAGCTGCGGAATATCATCATAGATCCGGATGGTGCGCGGATCGAGCACTTTGTAATTGGTTAAGCCCAGCTTATGCTCCAGGATATAGACAGCCTTGGTGCACTCGCCTGTAATCAGTTCAATGTACTGCGTATTCTGGTTACGGATCGTATCCATTGCCAATTGCTCCACCAGCACGCCTTCGCGGATCACGCCAATTGTGTCGGCAATCTGTTCGATCTCGCCCAGAATATGACTGGAGATCAGCAGGGTCATACCGTATTCACGGCTCAGCATGCGGAACACCTCGCGCAGCTCCTTGATACCAAGCGGGTCCAGCCCGTTGATCGGTTCATCCAGAATGAGCAGCTCCGGCTTGGTCATCACCGCTCTGGCAATGCCCAGCCGCTGCTTCATCCCCAGGGAGAATTGCTTCACCGGCTTCTTGTCCACTGCACTCAGCTTCACCAGCTCCAGTGCTTCCTCCATCGCTTGGACATCGTAATATCCCATGTATTCACCATGCAGCGCCAGGTTCTCGCGCGCACTCAGCTTGTCGTAGAAGACCGGGTATTCAATGATGCTGCCCATACGCTTCAGCATTTCGTAAGAGCGGTGGGTCATCTTATCGCCGAAAAATTCAATCTCGCCCGCCGTCGGCTTTACCAGATTCGTAATCATTTTCATCACCGTCGTTTTGCCGGCCCCGTTGGGTCCCAGGAACCCGTAAATCTCCCCCTGCTGTATCTCCATATTCACGCTGCGTACGATTTCCTTCTCGTCATAGACCTTGGTTAGATCCCATGTCCGAAGTATGGTTGTCATGTCCGTTATCCCCTTTGACTTCTTCTTTGTCTTCCTGGTATTTATTCTACAGGGCGGAGTTTGCTTTTTTATTACTTGAATCTTACGTAAATCTTAAGCTGCGTCAGGATACGCGGACCGCCCCGCCAGAACCGGAATTTCAGAAGGTCTGCCGCTGAAAAGAAAGCTTAAATGCCGTCCGGACATACGGCTTGCTGCTTAAGGAAATACGGCCGTTCATCTGCTCGGTGAGCCGCTTGGTAATGGTCAGACCCAGGCCGCTGCCCTGGTAGTCGCGGTTGCGTGAATCCTCCAAGGTGTAGAGCCGCTCGAACACCTTGTCCTCATGGCCTTCGGCAATACCTTTGCCCCGGTCCCATACTTCTATACACACCTGACCAGCTTCGCTGTACAGCTTCAGCCCCAGAACCCCTCCGGCATCGCCGTAGGTAATAGCATTCGACAACAGATTGGACAACACCCGGTCCAGCGCATCGTCGTTGCCCATGATATAGAGCGGCTCATCCGGTATCTCAATCTGCACCTCAGCACCTTTGGCACTGAGAATATCGTAGAACACCAGAATATTCCTGCGGCAGACCTCACCCAGCTCCACGCGGGACAGCGGGATATCCCGGTCCCCCGACTCCAGCTTGGCCAGATCAAAGAAACGGTTCATCAGCGTAATGACTTCGCCCGCTTTGGCATGAATGGTCCGCAGAATACGTTCCTGCTCTTCTAGAGGCGTGTCTGTATCATGCAGCAGGGTCTCAATGTACCCCAGCACCACTGTCAGCGGTGTCTTCAGGTCATGGGAGATGTTAGCCAGCATACTGCGCATGGACTTCTCCAGCTTGGCCCGCTCCACAGCTCCCTTATGATTAACATCCAGCAGCCGGTTCAGATCGGTCAACAGAATCTGCAGCTCCGGGCTGCTGCTCATCAGAAGCAGGCGTTCATGGGAGCCGTTCTCCACAATACTCTCCAGCTTGGTATGAATATAGTTCAACTGGCGTGCGTGCTGCCGTGAATTCATTACCTGCACTCCAAGGGCCAATAGAAGCAGCGCAATAACGATCATGAGCAAGACGGTCATTGCTGCATATCTCCCAGCTTATAGCCGATGCCCCACAGCGTTCGGATATATTCCGGATGGGAAGGATCATCCTCAATCTTCTCGCGCAGTCTGCGCATATGTACATTGATTACATTCTCATCCCCGAAGTAATCATCCTCCCAGACCATACTGTAGATCTGCGCCTTCGTGAATACCCGTCCGGGGCTGCTTACGAACAGCTTCAGGATATGGAACTCCTTAGCGGTCAGCTTCACTTCTTCCCCGTTCTTCAGCACCGAGAAATTATCCAGATCAACCGTTAGCCCGCGCAGCGTGATCACCTTCGATGTCGGCTGCAGTTCCCCACCGGCAGCGGCCTGGCTGCCTTGCGCTGCATACCCGGCCCGGCGGATCGCCGCCTTCACCCGCGCGGCCAGCTCAATCATCGAGAACGGCTTGGTAATATAATCATCTGCGCCGAAGCCCAGACCCAGCGCCTTGTCCACATCACTGTCCTTCGCTGACATGATCAGCACCGGCACCAGACTCCCGCTGCGGATCATCTGCAGCACATCCGTGCCGCTGCGCTTCGGCAGCATCAGATCCAGCAGCACAAGGTCGTAAGGGAGACCTGCAAGGAATTTCTTCACCGCGCTCTCCCCGTCAAAGGCAGTCTCCACCTCGTAGCCTTCTTTAGTTAAATATGAATAGACCATTTCGCTGATGGCCTCATCGTCCTCAATCAGCAGCACCCGTTGCAGCATATTGAACCTCCTGTAGTCTATTTGACGCCGCCTGTAGCAGCAGGCAGCTGTAAGTAACTATCGCCGGCCTCTACAAGCCCGATAATGTAATTTGCGGCCTCCGTCATCACCTTGCCATCCCTGCCGGTATCACATTCGCTCCAGGCATAATGCTTCTCGGCACTATTGATCAGCACCGTCAGATCATAGCTCTCATACGGCTTGAGGTTGCAGCTTGTACTAAGCTGCTTCTCCCCAAGATAATTGGCCAGCACCAGCTTCCGGTAGATGCTCTGCCTGTCTGCCTGCGGCAGGGAGAAATCGCTGATTTCGGTGACAGTACCGTTCAGCATATCTTTTACCACGGACTGCTTCACCGTATTGATCTCATTCCCGTGATTGAACCCGTATTTGAGCACGAACTCAAATGTATTCTGCGAGCCCAGATCGAAGCTTACGGTGAGTAAGTCTCCATCCCCCATATCCCCCTCGCACCCCTTCAAAGAGTACCTCAACTGATGCTTCTCCTCCGTCCGTACAAGCTCATTACAGCTGTAAGTCTTCACTTCATGGGAACCGAAGGCATCCTCAGTGGTATCATAGCTCAGTTCCAGCCGTCCGCCTTCATATCTTAATTCCGTAAAGACGGGATCGCCCTCAATCGTGTAATGAACTACCCGCTGGCTGCCGCTTCCCCGTTCCATGAAGTTGTCCAGCTTGTCCAGATTGCTGATTCCACCGCCGTTGGAGGATATGACATCCTCCTCCGGGTCAATCTTGTGGCTGATGGCGGATGAGCCTCCACTCTCGAATAACGAGCAGCCTGTAGCCAGAATCAGCAGCAGCAGAGCCGGAAGAGCTGCCCAGGTCAGCTTTCTGAATAGCATAACCGTTATTCTCAGCTTGCGCAGCAGCTTTGAGCCAGGCATTACTTCCACGGCTAATGACCTCCCTGATATCATGATCGGATGGAGCTTTTGTTAAAGTATACCAATGCTGCGCACACGATTCTACTACAAAGAACCACACACCCGCTCACTTTAAGTGGTTAACATTCTCACACGCAATACAGCAACAGAGCAGCGGCTCTCCTGTGACGGGAAGCGCTGCTCTGTTGTTCTCCATAAGTGACATTATTGGCGGGCAAATGAATTACAAGCTCACGCGTATCAGACTGTCCGTCCAGCACCGAGAAGCTATAATACGGGAATTTGATGTTGTAGTATTGCTAAAGGCACTTTAATATCAATCGGTCCTGCGGCAGGCTCACCATTAACAATCTTTATCTGAGTACGCAAATCTATAGTTCCTGCCTCGTCAGTGTCTAACGATAGAATGTTATAGTCGCCATCCGCTAAATAAAGATTGAACTTACCAGCAACCACAGGGACCCAGTAAATTCCGAAATTCAGAGCATTCATTTCTCTGATTTCCAGCCAGCCGTCGTAAATCGGGGAAGCATCCACGAAGCTAATGCTTCCTTCAATTTTTGGAGGCAATTTGATATTTAGATTGGTTTTCCCGTCAATGACCTCAAATAAATAATTAATTCTTAAATGATTGTTTGTTTCGCCGTAGTTTAAGACTTCAACATTATAATGACCGTCCGGTAAATTAAAGCTGAACCTGCCTGCTTGGATTTCAGTACTATACGAGGCATACTGTCCGCTGTCCAATCTCCTTACAATAATTTCCCCATCCTCAACTATGGTCCCGTCCGAGTACTGTAACGTGCCTGCCTGCTGCTCAGGAATGAGAATATGCACATCTCTATCTGCCTTGCCATTCATAACGTAGAACCTATAGTAGAGTGAAATAACCTCTTGTGTTGTAGTGGAACGCATGGAGTAAATCCGGTACGGCCCATCCGGCAAATCTATAGAGAATTCTCCATTCGTCAGTGCAGCGGTGTAACTCATATAATCGCTATCCCGTTCTAAGTATACAGTACCTGAATCCGCAACCTTCCCGTCTGCACGCTCAATCACCCCTTCTACAACTCCATGATTTATAATAGGCGGTGTAGGTGCCACCGTTGACCACGGTGTGGGTGTCGGTGTTACTACCGGCCATGGGGTTGGCGTCGGCGGAGCAGATGGTGACGGCGAAGTAGCGGCGGTTGGCATCGCTGATGACACCGCTGTTGCTACCGCCGTTGCTGCCGCTGTTGGCGTCGCCGATGACACCGCCGTTGCTACAGGCGTTGCTGCCGCAGTTGGCGTCGCTGATGACACCGCTGTTGCTACCGCCGTTGGTTCTGCTGTCGGTTCCGCTGTCGGTTCTGCCGTTGGTTCCGCTGTTGCTACCGCCGTTGGTTCCGCTGTCGGTTCTGCCGTCGGTTCCGGCGTTGGTTCCGGCGTTGGTTCCGCCGTTGGTTCTGCTGTCGGTTCTGCCGTTGGTTCCGCTGTTGGTTCCGGCGTTGGTGTCTCTGTTGCTACTGGCGTTGGTGTCGCTGTGGGTGTCGCTGTTGGTTCTACCGTCGGTGTTGGTGTAGCCGCCGCACTTTCACCGCCACCTCCTCCACCGCCGCCACCTGGTACAGCCGGCGCTGGTATTGCAGAAGCAGGCGCAGCCGTTTTATCAGAACCGGCTATATTTACTTTCACATCTGCCGGTACATCCGTGCCGACCGTAATTTTACCTGGCGCATTCTCTATTGTAATGCCTGAAGCGTTGACTACCGCATTCTCGATGCTGCCTTTACCTGAAATCTGTATACCGGCGTTCATCGTCACTGACTTGATACTGCCGTTATTGGCCAATTTATTACTGCCCGCTGATTGGCCAACACTGACTGTCTCCACAGTGCCCCCGCTGATCTCAATATCAAGATGTGATGCAAGAATATTTACAGCCTTGAAGCTGCCGGTTAACCGGATGCGGGCATCCGCCGGAATGTCAGGTGATAACGTAAGGGTACTGATCTCAGCTCCTGGAAGGGCTTCAACGGCTGACGCTGAACGGACCTGAAGCTCATTGATTCGGGTCTTTCCTTCAGCAACCACTCTTACACTGCCATCCTTCTTGTCAATACGCACAGAACCCAGTGTAGAATCCGCCAGATGAATACTATTCGCTCCGCCGCCTTCAACCGCAGTATTGCCCCCTACCGTTACATTCTGGAGCTTCACATCGCCTTCACCTATGCCTTCTCCCAGCAGCAGACCTCCGGTGATGTTCATATTACGGAGTGTAATCCCCGGCACACTGATCACGACATCGCTGTCTACTTGGGACATTCCCGACAGCGGACCATATATGCCCGGCTTATCGTAAATGATTACATATTCCCCCGACTCAGCATCGAGCAAGGACAAGGCTCTATCCAGAATGACCACCGTTTCCGCACGGGTTGCATAGGCGAGCGGGCGAAAATTCCCATCACCATAACCTGTCATGATACCCTGCCCGCTTACCGCCCGGATTGCGTTCTTACTCCAATCCGGGCTACCCTTAAGATCACCGAACTCAGGGGCGTCTGCTGCGGCTGTCAGCTTAAGCATTTTACTGATCATAACCGCCAGCTCCTGACGGTTAACCTTCTGATCCGGCTTGAAGGAGCCGTCTGCATAGCCTTGAACATATCCCGCTGCACTGGCCTGCAAAATACTTGTGTAATACCACTTGCTGCTGGAGATGTCGCTAAAATCAACTTTTTTCATTTCAGTAAATCCAAAAGCCCTATTGATCAAAACCGTTAATTCAGCCCGGGTGACCGGATTGTTAGGCTTAAATTCACCGTCCGGATAGCCGGAAACCAAACCTTGATCCATCCATTTATGAATTTGTTCCTTTGCCCAGCTTCCGCTGAGATCCGTCATGTTACCCGCCAAGGCTGCGCCCGACGGCAGTATAGCCAGACATAAAGCGAGTGCCCCTGCGACTACTTTCTTTCTAACTTTTTGTGTAATGAACAAGCGAATTCCCCCGACTATGTAGTTATAAAAGCACGCTTAAGCCCTATTAATCCGTTAAAATTATAGCACGATTCCGGTTAAGGATTGGTAATATTTCCGGATTTTTTTCTTCATTCCAGAAAGAAAAAAACGGCCCCATTCCTCCATACCGGAAGGCGGGGCCGTAGCTGTATATGATATTTTTATCACTGAAACTAAGCTTAATCATGATTCCTGATCACAATATCGAACTTGTCATGATACGGATGCATGAATAATTCATACTGAATTCTGCGCTGCTCGTGGGATTTCATTAAATACTGAATATCTGTCCCCCGCTCAGCCACATCACGGATTCCCCTTCGCCTCAGCTCAGTCTCCCCGTCCGTATATAAGTAGACTTTGAGATCATACAGACTCGGGTCCGTAAAAGCCACGCTCATGCCCTCTACAATATTAATCCTGTTACCAGATGATAACAGCGCACTCTTGCTATAATGCGTACCAATGGTATACAGATCCAAACCGTCCCGCAGCATACGAACGTCTCGCTCCAAAGCAGCCACGTTATGGGCGGCAGGATGACAGGCAGTCATTTTGTCACGATATTGTTCATTGTTATATTCGTAGTCAATCCTGGCGTACCGTCTAAGATCAGATCCGATAATGTAGGAGTCTGTATTGAGAACATTCAAGTTCTCCTGCCGCAAAAGAGTGATCAGATGATGGGCAAACGTCGTCTTTCCCGATGCCCCGTGACCCGAAATGCCCACGATCACTCTCTCTGTCTGACCGTTAATCCACTCGGCTATTCTGTGCAATTCCTGATTCATAGCTTCCTCCGCATGTCCTCGATTAGAAGTATCCAATATCCTATACTATCATAAAAAGCGGACCCGGATCGGCTGCGATTCTAGCAGATATGCGTTTAGTTCACGGCTGTCTGTAACTTCTCCACCTCAAGGGAAGCCAGCAATAATGGCGCAACACCCATCGGCACATCAGAGACTACCGCTTCGGAAATGTAGTAATCATAAGAACCGTTGCGGTCCTTGCTGAGGCCTGCCCCGTGGCAGATCTGATGCAGATGAACGCCTTGTTCATCTTCGGTAACCAGATGCGTGAGGATGCCCTCATAGCCTTTCAGCATCGCTTCCTTGAACGAAGGCTCCAGGTAACGCAGCCGCAGGGCTTTGGCCATCGCATAGACGAACATGCAGGAGCCGGTGGCCTCGAGGTAATTGCCTTTGCGCCCTGCCTGATCAAGCACCTGATACCACAGGCCGGTCTCCTGGTCCTGCACCTCAAGCAGTGCACCGCACATCCGCTGGAAAATCCCGATGATCGTTCCCCGCTGCGGATGGGTGAGCGGGAAATGCTCCAGGCAGTCCACGGCGGCCATGGCGTACCAGCCCATCGCCCGGCTCCAGAAGTGGGAAGAGAGTCCTGTGGACGAGTCCGCCCATTCCTGCTCTTTGGATTCATCCCAGCCGTGATAGAGCAGACCGGTCCGCGGATCACGGGTCCGGCGCTCGATCAATAGCAGCTGATGGGCAGCTTCATCTATCAGCTCGGGACGCTGGAATACGGCCCCGTATTCGGCAAGAAACGGCGACGCCATATATAATCCGTCCAGCCACATCTGAAAAGGATACACCTTCTTATGCCAGAATCCCCCCTCTGAAGTACGGGGTTGCCCAATGAGCTGCGCCGCCAGCAGATGAGCCGCTTCAGCGTAACGTGCTTCCCCGGTCTGCCGGTACAGGTAGAAGAGATTCTTGCCCTGGTTGATCTGATCCAGGTTATATTCCTCCAGCGAATAGGAGCGGATCGAGCCGTCCTCCCCGATGAAGCTATCCATATGACGCTGCATGAAGGAGAGATATTCGGTCTCCCCATGCTGCACACCGGCGCGGGCCACTGCCATCAGCAGCATACCGGGCACATAGGCCCAGCGCTCCAGGACATACTCGTGCTCCCCTTGTTCATTGCATTGACTGATGAAGGTATCCGCGATTCTGCGGGACAAGCCTGACATTGTTGATTCCGTGATAGACATCCTTATTCCTCCTGTCGCTTTATTTACAAGCCTAAGTCTGAGCTCAGGCACCGGCAAGCTGCTTCCGCAGCCAGGCATACGCCGGCTCCCCGTGAATTTCATGTCCTCCGGCAAAAAAATCCGCTTCCACCTCTCCGCCATGCCCCGCAGCGTTATAGATCACTCCGAGCCGCTCCAGGGCTTGCTTCGCGCCAGCCGGACCAAACAAAGGGTCGGCATCCCCCGACTCCAGGAACAGGCCGCGAGGTGCAATTAACCCAAGCAGATCCGGCATTTCCGCTTCCAGCAGAATGCCCGGAATATAATTATCCAGACAATGATTCCGCGTCAGTATACTGTCCGCAAACGTATTGGCATACCCGCTGACGACCGCACAGGTGATCCGCTGATCCAGTGCAGCCGTGAAGCCGGCGACCAGCCCGCCGCCGGATATGCCCATAATACCTACTCGTTCACCGTTAACCTCTTCCCGCGTCTGCAGATAGTCGAGCGCCCGCATACTTTCATAGATCCGGTAGCCTGCCATCGTCTGCCCTGCCATCAATAGCGCAGAGGATAGGCGGAAGCAGGAATTGCGCCCGGGCTCACCGCTCTCCAGATCTTCTGCCAGCCGTCTGTCACCGAATCCGAGGACTTCAGGCGCTGCGACCACGAAGCCCTGCTTCACCAGTGAGACGGCAAAATCCTTATGCAGCCCCGGGTCACCCTGCCGCTGCGAACCGTCCGGATGGAGGCCGGTAATCTCACGGCTGCCGTAGCCATGCCCATGAATAGCCAGAATAGCCGGGCAGGGAGAAGATAACGGCTGCCCCGGAATCAGAAGATACATAGCCATTCTAAGTCCTTCATAAGTGGTAATCTCCACACGCTCACGTATATATCCGTTACAGGCTACCCGCTCAAGCCGCACAGGTGCAAGCGCTGCCCGTTCCTCCGGCAAGCCGCCAAGCCGTCCGGTAAAGCTTGCAGTAAGCTTTGCCCGCCACTCTCCGTAAGGGATATCCTCACGGAAGGCAGCGCCCTGCGCTGCGGAATCCGTCACTTGCTTCATATATTGTTCCAATGATTCCATCGGGGGTTCCTCCTGGTTCTTAATAGCCTTCAGGATGCCAGCCGTCCAGAACGGTCAGAACCCGGTACTCCGCAGCTTCCTCTGCAGTTAACTGTCGAGACCATGCAGCGCGGCTCTCTGGACAGGCCCCTGGCCCGCTGCTGCCGTATTCTTCATAACGGCTGGTCTGCTCCCTGTCCGGCTGCCCCCAGTTATGCCAGCCTTCGCCGGTCACTGAACCGTCCATGACCGTGCGGATGAAAGCTACATGCGCATAGGGACGCCAAGGACGCCCGAGATACACCTCACTGACACCTTCACCGCCGGTAATCCGGCAATTCAGGAATACATAGCCGAATGCAGCTCCCTCCGGTGTTGAAGCGGCTGTAATATAACCTCTGGACCGCTTATTGTGCAGATGGCAGCCATCGAACAACGCCGTGGCGGCTCCAAAAATATAATCGACATCGCCTTCAATATAGCAGTCGTTGTAATATTGCTTACCCTGCCCAGTATAGAGTGTATCCTGGTCACCCAGCAGACGGACGCGCCGGAACACCGCCTGTCCGGCATCAACAAAGGCGGCCACCGCCTGTCCGGTTCCCGGACCGGATGCGTTCCTTATGGTCAGATTCTCGGCGGTGAAGCCTTCCGCGAACACATTCAGGGTACCGCTGCGGAAGGTACCGAGCGGTTCACCGTCCGCTCCCAGAGTGTGGGCATTATCATTCCAGGTAATCACGGTGGAATGCGGGTCCTCCCCCAACAGCAGAATGGGCGGGGCTTCGCGGACGATTGTAATCTTTTCCTCATAAATGCCGGGCTTGATCCGGATGGTTACGGCCTGCTTCTGCTGCGGCGGAATGGAATCCAGCGCCTCCTGCAGGCTGCTGTATCCTTCTCCGGGATTCTTCGATACAGTAATTAACATGTGCGGCTCCTTTCATGGCGACCTCTATTTATTCTATAATAACCGTAACGGTTCAGATGAGAAGAGGAGATTTATGACCAGCGTGACTAGCCCTAATCCGAAATATCATATCGAAGAAGGACGGTTCAGCATTCAGCATATGAAGCGCAAAGGCATCACTGCGATGCCGCGCCCCCACAGTCATGAACTCACCGAGCTGTACTATCTGACAGAGGGTGAGCGCGTATACTTTGTGGATGACCGGGTCGTTACGGTTCACAAGGGCGAGCTGATTCTGATTCCAGGCCGGGAGCTGCATGCTACCGCAAGCTCTGAAATGGCCGAATTCGAACGGATTCTGATCAATTACGATCCTGAGCTGCTGCCCCTTGTGCTGCAAGGTGAAGCCTTGTGGTTCCAGAATCACCGCTACCGTCTGTTCAGGCTGACCCTGCGCGAGCAGAATGAGGCGGAGATGCTGCTAAGCCGTATCCTGGAGGAAGCGCGTGTCCAGCGGCCTTTGTATGAAGCCTCCATCGTGGCGATGTTCACCGAGCTGATGATTCTGCTCCAGCGCTCGGAGAGTACAACACAGGCCGGCGGGACGAAGCACCCGCTGCATCATCTGGTAACCGATGTCGCCACGTACATCCGGGAGCATCACCGTGAAGCGCTTACGCTGGAAGAGACTGCCGGACACTTCTTCATCAGCCCGTCTTACCTGAGCCGCGTGTTTCACCGCCTGACCGGGTTTCATTTCCGTGAATACATTGTTCATATCAGAGTCCGTGAAGCCCAGCGGCTGCTGGCCGGAACCTCCGCCAAGATTCAGGAGATCGCTTCCACAGTCGGCTTCGAGCATCTGTCCCACTTCAATAAGACTTTCAAAAGATCAACCGGGCTGACTCCGCTCCAATACCGCAAGGCATCCAAATCCCGGGCTGACTCCAAGTCTGAATGAAGGATTGAAGAATAGCGCCTCTCCCGGGCATCAGCCTGAGCTCTCTGCAATCATAAGCTCTCCAGACCGGATGAGCTCTACATGGCTGCATCTATGCATCTTCACAGGCTCTGCTTCCTCAGTCCTCAGCCGGATCCGGTCCAGCTTCAGATTGCTGGCATACCGCAGAACCATTCCCTGCTTGCTTATGGCGCTGAAATTCTCCACCGTCAGCCCAGCAAGCGGCATCTCCGGCAATCCGTTCACCAGCAGCGCAGTTGCCGCACCATGGCAGGTGATATCGCGGAGTGTGATATTCCGGAACTGCGGAGTCTCCTCGGTAACGGGGACGGACTGCTCATCGTAGCCTTCAGAGCCTTCAACTCCCGCATAGAACATATGGAAGGATACTGCCTCATGGATAATGCCTGTCATGCGGATATTCTCCATCCGGATATCCTCTACTACGCCGCCTCTTCCCCGGGCGCTTTTGAAGCGCAGCCCGATGTCCGTGCCGATGAACAGGCAATCGCTGACTCTGACCGCATGCACGCCGCCCGACATTTCACTGCCGATCACCACTCCGCCATGTCCGTGATATACCGTACAATGCCGGATCGTAATATACCGGCAGGGCATCCCTGCTCTGCGTCCTTCCTCGTCTTTGCCCGACTTCAGGCAAATCGCATCATCCCCTACATCGAACCGGCAGTGCTCCACAAGGGCGTGTGTGCAGGACTCCAGATCCAGCCCGTCCCCATTCTGGGAATACCATGGATTACGTACCTGGATGTGCCTGACCGTTACCTGTTCACAGCCCATAGGATGAAGGCACCAGGCAGGTGAATTCTGGAAGGTAGCTCCCTCCAGCAGCACCCGCTTGCAGTTCCGCAGGCTTAGCAGTGCAGGACGCAGATAAGCCCGGGCAGGCAGATAAGCTTCCATTGCAGTCTGCCCTTCCTCCAGCAGCCGCCGGTAGTAAGCCTCTCCCTTCAACGCCTCTCCAGAAGGCCACCACATCTGATTCTGCTCATCCACTACTCCCCCGGAAGCAATCAGGCTCTGCCATTGAAGCTTCGTCATCTTGAAGCGTTTCACCGGGCGCCAGGCCTCACCGCTTCCATCGAATATCCCTTCGCCGGTAATGGCTACATCACTGAGACCTTCCCCATCCAGCGGAGCCTGACAGCGCCAGCCGGCATTCCCCTCATAATGGGAGAAGAGCAGCGGATACAGCGCGAAGTCCGGTTCGAAACATACGAGTGCCCCGCGCTCGGCATGCAGATTAATCCGGCTGTGCAGCGTCAGCGGTCCCGTACGCCATATTCCCGGCGGGATGATGACCTTCCCGCCCCCTGCAGCAGCGCAGGCATCAAGCGTATCCTGTATGGCAGCAGTGCACAGCAGTTCTCCGCCTGCTGCCCCATAATCCGTAATCCTGAACGTCCGCTCCGGAATTTGCGGCAGTTCAGGTACAGGATAAGGATTGGAATCCTGCTGGCTGTTCATAGGCCGCTTCCCTCCTGTCTATTCAATTTCTTCATAGCTGAACCAGTCGAAATCGGCATAATTGGTGCTTGGCGCCCCTTGGGAACTGGCATACATGCCAATGTACGCCCCTGTGAATCCGCCAGCCAGATCCGTGCTGAGCACTCTTCCGTCAGCCCGTTCATGTAATGCCGTCCATGAGCCGAATTCGTCGGCTCTATAATAGAAGCTGTAGTCCTGCCCTCTGGCCTCTGCCTTAAGCTGCACCTTGTCCTGCGGATAAGGCGCGGATGCCAGCAACTGCTCATCCCCTCGGCTGCGCACAATCAGCTGCAGCACCTGCTTCCCGTCCTTCAGCTTCAATTCATAGCGGAAGTGGTTGTCCGCATTCTGAATCAGGACCAGTCCGGCGGTTTCGCCTGTTGCCCCCGGCTTGAAGACCATTTCCGCTGCCGCTCTGAAGCTTAAGTGCTGCTGGCGTCTTCCAATGTAAGACGGATTGCTGATCTCCGTCAGCTGCTCCGGCTTGAGCCGCAGCCGCAGATGTCCCGGACGTTCAGTGAGGCTCCAGAATTCCCCGCGCGGTGTCCGCAGGAAGTTCCAGATCAGGCTGAGCTCTGCGGACTCGAAATCATCACGTACAGGCAGCTGCGGCCATTTCGTTTCCGGCAGATCAGGCGCTGCCGCTTCCAGCTCCAGCACGCCTTTGCCCGGATTCACAACAGGCCATTCATTCTCCCATTTCACCGGGGTCAGGAACGTCTCACGCCCGAGGTTGCGGTAATAGCCGCCGCAGGTCCGGGAAGCAAGACAGAACATCCACCAGTCTCCATGCTGCGTCTCCACCAGCTCACCATGGCCGACATTCACGATTGGATATTCTCTACCGAGATGGCGGTGAGTAAGAATAGGATTCGCTTTGTGGCCTTCATAAGGGCCGGTCACGTTCCGGCTTCTGGCAATCGTGATCGCATGGGTATGGCCGGTGCCGCCTTCGGCAATCAGCACATAATACCAGCCGCCGATTTTGTAGACATGAGGTCCCTCTTGCGCATGACCCACCTTAAGGGCACCTTGCCAGATGCTGAGCTTCGGACCTGTCAGCTTGCCTTGTTCCAGATCAATCTCCTGCAGCCAAATGTCCATATGCTTCGGATAATCCTGCCCTTCGGGAGGAACACGGTTGCCGGTGTAATATACCTTGCCGTCTTCATCGAAGAACAGGGAGGGATCGATCCCCGGTGCATCCTCCAGCCATACCGGATCAGACCAGTCTCCGGCCGGATCGGCGGCAGTCACATAGAAATTATGCTGATCCTTGTTATTGTCCACGTAGGTTGTAATCATATAGAAGAGACCTTGATGATATCGGAGGGTAGGAGCCCAAATGCCCATCGACGGAATCGTGTGGTCCAGATTAAGCTGGGACGGACGGTCCAGCACATGGCCGAGCTGGCGCCAGTTCACCAGGTCCTTGCTGTGGAAGATAGGAACACCAGGGTAAAATTCAAAGCTGGACGTAACAAGATAGTAGTCCTCGCCTACGCGGATAGCGGAAGGGTCGGGATAAAAGCCCGGCAGCACCGGATTGCGGAATGTTCTCAATACAGAAATCCTCCTTCAAACGAGCAAAATGTAAGCATAACCAATTATAGTTCGTATAAGTTTAACTTTCTTGCTCTTTCTATGCTCTTTTTCCCGTTTTTTATACTTCCATGCTATTTGGCTCCATCTCCCATCTTGTCAATGAATAGCTTGTCCCTCTAGAATAGGTGTAGTAGGATTTACATAAAGGGGCGATCATCTTGGGAAAGAGAAAGAAACTGTATACCCGCTTTTTTATGAGCCTGACCCTGATCTCCGTCTGCTGCATTCTGGTACTGGCTATGGCGATCTTCTACTGGTACCGGAATATATCCATTGATAATGTCGATAAGGCTAACCAGAATGTGCTGCTAAATACTGAAACCGTATTCACGAACTATAAGGTCATTGTTCAGAACTATACGATGGACTTCTATGCCAACCCGAACATCAGCACCTTGATGCGGAGCGGAGAGACAGACTGGAGTGACCAGCTCTACAGCGTCTTAAGCCAGATTCGCGGTGCGCTGATCGTTAACCAGTATCTGGAGAATGCCTATATCTTCGGCGAGAAGGAACCTGCTGTCATCTATGAGAACATGCCGCTCAGCCCGGAAGCCAAGCTGGAGCTGGCCCGGAGGATGCGGAGCAGCCGTATTATTGAATCCCCTTTTGTGTGGAAGACTACACAGAACAACGGTACACCGGTCACCCTGCTGACTGTCTTCTATAACGACCGGGCCTTTGCAGACAGTGAATATTACGGCGCAGTTGCGCTGACCGTCAATTTCGCCAAGCTCCAGAACAATCTGTTCACTCAAAAAGAAGGCGGAACTACGCGTTACGCCGTCATTGACCGGAATGGCGAAATTCTTATGCACAGCACACTCTCCGACAGCACCTTACATCCCGAGATGCTGAAGCAGGTCGCTGCCTCCACCTCTGAAAGAGGCTCCTTCGTCTATAAGGGCAACGGGGACAAGCAGCTGATTACTTATGTCTATTCCGCGCAGGATAAGCTGTGGTTTATATCAGAGATGTACTATACAGACAGCATCCGTGAGCTTGCGAATGCCCGTAATCTAATGATTGGTCTCTGTCTGGCCCTTATATTGGCTGCTGCGGTAACCGCCAACCTGATCTCCCGGCGGATCTATAAGCCGATCGGCAGGCTGTTTGGCAGTATCGCTAGTATCTCCGGCAATGAAGAAGCCTTGAAGGCCGGCAGTGACCTGGGTACCGTGAATCTGGAGCTGGAATCTATAGGTGTGAAGCTGGCACAGCTTAAGAAGGAGAGTGACGGCAGTGCCCTGATGCGCTGGCTGCTCTCCCCGCGCGGTGCGGCAGACCCTTCCGGCGGCCTCCCGATGATGGGCATCGGCGCAACGGGAGGTGCTTATTGCGTCTGTGTACTGGCCGTGCTCGAACCGGGACAGACCGGGGATGCTCCGGAACCTGTCCAGGAAGGCATTCACCGGATTCAAACTGCATTCTCGGAGCTGGCCGAGGTTCAAATCTTCCGCCCCCATCAAGGGTCGGCCGTCCTTATTCTGAGTGAGCTATATAGCGGAAGCTTCGGGGATTATGCCCTCTACCGCAGTACATGGGAGGAACTCGCTGCAATGGGCCTTAAGTCCGGCGGCCGCTGCGGGTTCGGCATCAGCGGGCTGGAAAGTGATCTGGGTCTGCTGAAGGCCAAATACGCTGAAGCCGCAGACTGCATGCAATATTTCAAATTTCATGCGCAGCAGAATATCATATTCGCCGACGATACCGTCCATCTGAACAGCAGCGCGGTACCTGACAGTGCGCTTGAGCCGGTATTGCAGGCGGTAAAGCAGCCGGAGCTGGCAAGCCACGTCCCGCAGGCAGTGGAAAGACTGCTAGCGGTAGCCTGCAGCTACCGTGCAGAGTCTGCTGCCATTGCTGTATCAAGGCTTGCCTTCGAGCTGAACCGTACGGCGGATCTTAGCAGCGGGGGGAACCGCCATTCCGGCTTTCTGGATGATTATCAGCAGGTGTGGCAGATTCAGAGCTATGACAAGCTGCGCGAGTGGATTGAACACAGCTGCGGTGCAGCCGTGGAGCGGATTGCCGGCATGAGGGCGGTGCAGACCCGCAGCATTGCCGCTGAGGCTGCCGCTTATATTAGGGAGCATTATAGCGACCCGGCCCTGTCGCTTAATGCGCTGGCCGAGAAGCTGTCGGTCAGCCCTGCCTACCTCAGCAGGCTGATTGCCGAAGAAGTGGACAGCAGCTTCCCGGACTTCGTCAACCAGCTGCGGCTGGAGCAGGCAGAGCTGCTGCTGGTCACCGAGCTTGCGCTCGATATCCGCGAGATTGCCGGCCGGGTCGGATATAACAGCAGCACTTATTTTACAACCCAGTTCAAGAAGCGTTATGGCGTCACCCCATCCAAATGGCGAATGAATCATATCCTGCAGCAGCGGGAGTAGTGGGGATGGATAGAGGAAATGGAACAGCGGCAGCCTGGGACGGGTATAGTCCTGGGCTGCCGCTGTTTTGTTGAGTGGAGGTTTTTACTTATTGTGAATAAGGCTACTCCCTAAGGGAATTTAAACCCGCCTAATCCATATGTACTATTAATTTGTTTAATATAATCTTGTTTATCAAAGTGAAACGTTTTTGAGTTATTCATTAACTGTTCTCTGTCATCAATGAAAGTCCAAGATACAATGTCTTTATTCATTTCGATAAATGAATATACTGCCCCACACCCCAGATCAGCACATGCAGGGCATATGTATATTGAATTCTTTCCATTGGGGAAATCTGACTGACTCAATAATATCAATCTTGAAATGTGTTTTTGCTGAAAATCCTCACTGCCCCATCCTAAACAGGATACAAAGTCATAATGCTTAGCATAACTATCATATAAGGATTGTCCGTCAACTATAAAATCCGCAAAACGTGTGGGTCCCGGATAACCATCCCTTAGACGCATTTTAAATTCAATTTCCGATTTTTTAATCATCCTCACCTCTTCATGATAAGTGCTCATCGAATCAATCTGATTTTATCAATAGTTCATTGAAAATTTGTGTTACCTCTGCATATCCGACGACCCTAGCGCCTCCTGCGTAAGAGTATCAATTAATTATTGCAGATTAGGTCCTATTTTAAGCCATAACACGTCATACCCCATATTCTCGAGTATTTCTAACCCATCACTGAACGTGATTCTGTTTGATCCACTCCACCCATTTTCCAGACCATACATAATAAACTACTTCACTACTCCCGGGTAATTTAAGTTAAAACCTTCAATATCATCTGAAGCCCTCTTCTTTAAGTGAACACCAACTAACAGAGGACTTCCTGAAATCGGGTCATCCCATGTACAAAATTGGAAAGAGCATGTTACATTCTTCTGTCCTTTTAATGATACAGAAAGATTGATTTCGCTTACGCCTTGGTGGTACTTTTGGTTAATCACATAAACGTAATTTTTATCTTGAACCTTGATTTTCCTAGTTTTTTTATTCATATATTCATCACCTATTGGAAATTCTCCGTTTGCAGCATAATCTTCTTATCCAATTTCCAAATCATTCTTAGCCAGATCCAAAGCTGCGTTCTTGATCAAATTTTCTATTACAAACACTTCAAATTTAGGAGCTTTCTCCCTACTTCCCTCTTACAGCATCTATAATAGCTCTCTTCACATCGTCACGGGCTAAATGTATAGATTTAATAGACACATCCAATTTTTCTAGAGTTGTATCATTGTATAGCTGCTTTTCACCAAGGGAATTAAGCTTGCCAATCAGTTCGTCACCTAAGGATGGGAGCCCGCTCCGAACCTCTATTATGGAGAAATCATGGTCTTCAGTCTCTACAGCAAAAACCCCTAAACGCCGATACTCTGTATGCACACGACCTCTCATTATTCTTTCTCCCTTCACACTAGGACATAGCTGTCCCTATAATCATAATTATTCATCCTTTTCTATGAGGAAAAGGACTTTCTAAAGAAACAACGCATATATCAATATGATTATTGAAAATAATAACCCACCACCTTTTAAACGCAATTACTATAAATGAGGATAAGCGAAGCAATAGTCGATACAACCCTAAATAATATCATTACAGCTGCTCACTTTGTTACCTTTCACACGGTATTGGTCAGTAAAGGCTTAAATGTTGTACGTTTTGCAACTCGGCTACCTAAATACCTGGGTGTTTGGGAAGATTGGTTGTATGAAATACAAGAATTGTCCTGCTAGGCAACTTGGAGAAGGAGAAATGCTGTTTTTTATAGAACAATTTGGGATTATAGCCGAGATTATGAGGAGAATGTTGCAGTATGTGCAGGATTTTCGCGCCCGCTCCATGCCTTCTTCCTCAAGTCTATCACTTAATTTTGCACTCCACTACTTCATTCTCCACAGTTAGCCTCTACTATAACGTCAGATATAAACTGGTGAAAATCACTTTGGCAAATTACCTAGTGAGGGTTTGAGGTTTGAGGTTTGAGGTTTAAAGTAACCCGCTAACGGTACGCGATAGACTTAACTGCACTTTGTACAACTAAATCGTCTGATTTCCCACCAATTCTCCGTTTAGTTGTATTTCGTACAATTAAACTGGGACATTTTGATAGTTTTCTCCCATTAGGGCAGATTTAGTTGTACAGAATACAGTTATACGATGCTAGCACATCTTTTCGCTGTTTTTAACTGCACATTATACAACTATCTCTGAATTTCATTTTCATTTGGAACTGGATACATAAATTGCTGCATTGAACGAACTTACTTCTTTAGCTCTGATGTCATATAGTTGCATTAATCTCCAACCACGGCACTCCCCCCCTTTCACATTCCTATTTCCCCGCTTTTATCAGGCATTTAACCCTGCTCAAGCAGAAAACTTCTGCTTTTTCTGTTTTTTTAAGCCCGCTCATTCCGCATTTTTTAACTTTTTTCCGTTTATTATGATAGCGCTTACACTCTGTGGCGGATTATGATTTGCCTTGTACAACGTTCTCCTGAATCCCGGGATGAAATGATAACGCTAGCATAAAGGAGTGGACTGTATATGACGCAAGAGGCAACACCCGGCGCACCCGGACAGCTTGTTCCGGCGAAACGGACTGTCAGCGCCCCGCGCTTCCGCAAATCGCTGAGGAAGGACAGCTCGCTGTACCTGCTCGCCCTGCCGGGCATCATTATTCTGATTTTATTTGCGTACCTGCCGATGAGCGGACTGATTCTCGTCTTCAAGAACTACAACTTTAACGACGGAATCTTCGGCAGCCCGTGGGCGGGCTTCGCCAACTTCGAGTTTTTCTTCTCCAGTATGGAGAATGCCCTGCGGGCGACCCGCAACACGGTTATGCTGAATGCGCTGTACATGCTGACCGGCACTTTTTTCTCGGTGGCCATCGCCATTATATTGAACGAGCTGCGCAGCAAGTGGTTTATCAAAATCACCCAGAGCGTCATGTTCTTCCCTTACTTCATCTCCTGGATCATTATCGGAGCCATCCTGTTCTCCCTGCTCGACTATGACAAAGGGATTCTCAACCAGCTGCTGCAATCGCTTGGCCTGGCGCAAATGGACTGGTATTCGAGCCCGTGGCTGTTCGTAGTGATCCTGGTGCTCGCGAATATCTGGAAAAGTGCCGGCTACGGCGCGATCATCTACTACGCAGTGCTGCAGGGAGTGGACACCTCTTATTATGAAGCGGCCCGGATCGACGGTGCCTCCCGCTGGCAGATTATCACCAAAATCACCATACCGATGCTGATTCCTTCCATCATCCTGATGACGCTGCTTGGAATCGGAGGCATGCTGAAGGGTGATCTGAGTATGATCATGGGCGTAACGTTCCTCAATCCGCTGCTGCTGCCCACTACCGATATTATCGACGTCTATGTATACCGTACAGCTATACGTTCCGGCGAATTCGGCTTTGCTTCCGCCATTACGCTCTATCAATCCGTCTTTGGATTCATCCTGGTGCTGGTAGCCAACAAGCTGGCCGGCTGGTATGACAAAGACAGCAAACTATTCTAGGAGACCGATACGATGCAAACTACTGAAAACAAAGGGCTGGTTATTTTCTTCTATGTCTGTATTGCGGTATTCTCGGTCATTTGCCTGGTGCCGTTCGTGCTGGCCGTATCCGGTTCTCTCTCTACAGAGTCGAGGATTGCTGCGGAGGGTTATTCCTTCTGGCCCCGGGGGTTCACGTTCGAAACCTATCAATTCCTGTTCGGCTCCAAAGCAGAGCAGATTCTGCGCGCCTACGCTATGTCCCTGTTCGTAACCGTGCTGGGCACGCTGACCGCTGTACTGGTGACTACCGCTTATGCCTATGTCATCTCCGTCCGGAATTTCCGGCTGAAGAACTTCTTCGCCTTCTTTGCCTACTTCACGATGCTGTTCAGCGGCGGCACGCTGCCGTGGTATCTGCTCAGCACCAAATACTATCATCTTGGCGATACGCTGCTCGGCCTGTTCATTCCCTATGTGCTGAGCGTGTTCCTGATGTTCCTGATGGCCAACTACTTCCGCAGCATTCCGCATGAGATTGTGGAGTCTGCGCAAATAGACGGTGCCGGGCACCTGCGGATCTTCTTCAGTATTATGATCCCGCTCGGCCGGGTCGGGCTGGTGACGATTTCACTCTTTTATGCGCTCCAGTTCTGGAATGACTTCTATCTGCCGCTGATGCTGGTAACCGATCAGGAGCTCTATACGATCCAATACCTGATGTACAACATGATGGCGAACATTCAGTTCCTGGCCTCCGGCAATGCCGCACAGGTGGGAGGCGCAATTATTGCCCCGCCGCTGGAGACCGCGAAGATGGCGATGACCTGCCTGACCGTTCTGCCGATCGCTATTTTGTATCCTTTTCTACAGGGATTCTTCGTTAAAGGGATTATCGTGGGTTCGGTGAAAGGCTGATCCTATAGACACACAGACCTAATATTGGTTGCAGCAGGCGTGTGCTCCCGGGCTTCAACATGTTGTACAATATGCTTACGGGAGCACCGCCTTGGCAATATAAGCCTCACAGATTAATTCTAATTCAGGAGGGTTCATCATGATCAAGAAAAAAGGCTGGTTAAGTTTGCTCCTGGCAACGGTCTTCCTCGTAAGCGGCTGTTCGCAGGGTAACAATGAAAGCGCTACCCCTGGCAATACGGACAGCAATAGCGGCACAGGCACAGCACCGGCCACGGCGGGAGGCAGTGAAGGTACGGCTCTGGCGCCGGCCAAGCTGAAGATCGTGCTGTACGGGGACGAGTCGAACCGGATGAAGGAGCTGGCCAAGACGGAGTTCTATGATGTGGTCAAAAAAGAAATCAATGCCGAGGTTGAATTCCAGTTCCTGCCCTGGACGGAATACGGCGGCGGTAAAACAGACCTGATGCTGTCAACCGGCGAGGATTTCGCAACCTACACGGATGCCAACTATATGGTGAAATCTGTAGCCAAAGGACTCTACACCGACCTTACTCCCTACATCCCAGCAGCAGCAGATCTGAGTGCTACGGTGGATGAGGCTTCCTTCCGGGCCTTCCAGCTGGACGGGAAGCAATATGCGGTTCCTGTCGGCAACAAACCCAACTCTGCTGAATTCTATAGTGTGCTTGTCCGGCAGGATCTGCTGGAGGAAGCAGGCATGACCCAGGTCACCTCGCTTGCCGAGCTTGAACAGTTCTATGATAAAGCCCATGCCCTTCATCCCGAGCTGATTGGCTATGCTAACACAGACGCGCGCAGAATGCTGCAATATGACTTCACCGATAAGAACCTGTATTGGCAAAATGATTTCATCGCCCTGGATGAGTCGGCCAAGGATGATCAGATTATCAGCTGGTTCGAGTCGCCTGAATTCAAGACCTATGCCGGTCTGATGCACGGCTGGTACAAGAAAGGGATTATTCCGAAATATGCCGCTACGAATGTGCCGCAGCTGCAGTCTGACTGGAACTCCGGCAAAGCGATGTTCTGGGCAGGAACCGCAGCGCGTCCGTTCGAAGGTGCCGCTACCATCTCACAGGCCGTGCCTGAAGCCAAGCTGGTCAATTACTTCCTGGGCACCGGCCGTCCAAAAATCAGCAGAGGCACCTACAGCACCGCCTTCTTCGTCTCTGCCGCAGCCAAGGACCCTGAACGTTATGTCATGTTCTTCAACCTGCTGCAAAAAAACCAGGAGCTGTATGACCTGTTCGCCTATGGTATTGAAGGCACCGATTATACGCTGGATGAGAGCGGCCGTCTGACCAAAATCAATACCGATTCCCTGATTCCTGATTGGCTGCTGATGAACAAGAACTTCATGCGTTTTGATAACACCGTACCGGATGATTTCATTGCCGATTACAAAGCTTGGGATGATGGAGCCATTATCTCCAAGGGTGCGGGCTTCAACTTCGACAATACGCCAGTCAAGAATGAAGAAACCAAGCTGAACGGCGTATTCACCGAATACCTGGCCCCGATCGGCAGCGGCTTCAGTGATTATGATTCTGCTTACCCGAAGGCGCTTGAGCGGTTAAAAGCAGCCGGAATTGACAAATACATCGCCGAATACCAAAAGCAGTTCTCCGCGTGGTATGCGAAGCAGCAATAGAATTCAGCCGCAGCCGCACAGCGGTGTGATTATGACAGCCTTAATATGAGCTACCGGCAGCGCGCCCTCCTTAACAGGAGAGGCGCGTTTGTTGTTATAACCGGTGCAGCTTACGGTATTTCGATGGCGTTAACCCCAGCTTCGCGGTGAATACCCGGCTCAGATAGAAGCCGTTCTCATAACCGCACTGCTGGGCGATCTGCTCGATGGGCTGTGTGGAGTCCTCCAGCAGCTGACATGCCCGGCTCAGCCTGAGTCCGGTCACGAATTCTGAAGGGGTGACCCCGTAGGCCGCACGGAACCGCCGCGTTAATTGTACCGGCGTAATGTTCAAGGTAACGGCCAGCTCCTGCAGGGTCACCGGTGTGCAGGCATGTTCAACCATCCATTGTCTGGCCTGCTGCATCGTTGGATCAGGACTTTTCTCATCGACATGCCCTTCTTCCGCTGCATTACTGCGCTCGATTTCGAGCAGCCTCCATACATCCTCAAGCAGATGCTTGATCCGGCCCAGCATGGGCTCCTCTTGAATCCCTCTTCCGATGCTCCGCATGTAGCGGTACGTTGACCTTAAGCGCTCCACATCCCTGACGGCCCACCTTCCGCCAAGCGTTACCGCTTCTTCCGGCTCTACCTCTGCCTCCCATGCGAATTGAATGAAGTGAAAGGTTAGAGGGGTGAGCGTTCTCCGGTAAAAGGCTGTACCGGGCGGACATACAATAATGTCCCCGAATCCGCCCTCCCCTTCGTGTTCTCCGAACCGGTACACAAATTGTCCTTGTTCAACCGCGAATATCGTCCACACGGGATAGGTATCGTGCTCCAGCAGGAACTGCTTTTTCTGCTCCCAATAGAGATAGCTTACCGGACGGACGGACCAATTCATACGCATGTCTAACTCTCCTCTAGCGATATCAAACTTCTGAAATAAAGTATATGTTCCCAGAAATTATATGCATGTCATTTGATGATATATTATTTTATCATGAAACTACGGATATATTATCACAATTCAGAGGAGAGGTTCAATCATGCGCAAAGAAACGGTCCAAACGGATGTCACCGTTATAGGAGGGGGTCTGGCAGGAGTATGTGCGGCGATTGCAGCGGCCCGTCTGGGGCAGAGCGTCGCTCTGATCAACAACCGTCCGGTGCTCGGCGGCAACTCCAGCAGTGAAGTACGGGTATGGGTGTGCGGCGCCACCTCGCATGGCATTCACCGGTATGCCCGGGAGACGGGGATTATGGGGGAACTATTTGTAGAGAACCAGTACCGTAACAAGGACGGGAATCCGTACCTGTGGGATATGGTTGTGCTGGAAGCCGTGCAGGCGGAACCGAATATTCAGCTGTTCCTGAACACGGATGTGCATGAAGCCGAGGCCGATGAGGAGGATGGCGGCGGGCGGCGTATCCGCTCGGTTACCGGATGGATGATGGGGTCAGAGCGCAGCATCCGCTTCGAGAGCCCGGTCTATCTGGACTGCACCGGAGACGGGCTGGTCGGGTTCCTGGCGGGTGCAGAATACCGGATGGGCCGCGAAGCGCGCGATGAACTGGGCGAAGAATGGGCACCGCTGGTTGCAGATGATATCACTCTCGGCAGCACCCTGCTCTTCTATACCAAGGATGCCGGCCATCCGGTTAAATATATAGCTCCGGCAATGGCTATAGATATTACTAAGACATCCATCACCGAGAACCGCATCATCCGCAGCGGCGACAATGGCTGCGCCTACTGGTGGATTGAGTTCGGCGGCGAACAGGATACGGTTCATGACAACGAGGCCATTCGCAGCGAGTTATGGTCAATCATTTACGGGATTTGGGACTATATTAAGAACTCCGGGAATTTCGATGCCGGGAACATGACGCTGGAATGGGTCGGTTCGCTTCCGGGCAAGCGCGAATACCGCCGCTTCGTAGGCGACTATATCTTGAACCAGAACGATATCCTTGCGCAGCGGGAATTCAATGACCGCATCGGCTTCGGCGGCTGGTCGATTGATCTGCATCCGCCGCAGGGAGTCTATGCCACCGAATCCGGCTCGAAGCATATGTATTCTGACGGCAGCTATCACATTCCGTTCCGTTCCCTCTATTCCGTGAATGTGAACAACCTGCTAATGGCCGGCCGCGACATCAGCGCCTCGCATGTGGCGTTCGGGACGACCCGCGTTATGGCTACCTGCGCGGTCATCGGCGAAGCGGCCGGCACCGGCGCTGCGCTCTGCGCCGCCAAGGGAATGACGCCGCGCGAACTGCATGCGAACCACCTGAAGGAGCTGCAGCAGACGATGCTCCGTCAGGACGCCTCTATCCTGGGTCTGAACAATGAAGACGCAGCCGATCTGGCACTCCAGGCTGCCGTCAGCGCCTCCAGCGAACGGAGCCGGTTCGCAGTGGAGCATCCGGCGTTCAGCGTCCCTCTTACGGCTGACATCGGCGTCACCATTCCGGTCGATCCTCTGCTGGACGGAATTGAGCTGCTGATCGACGCAAGCGAAGCGGCAGAGCTGACCGTTCAGCTATGGGAGACCGGACGGCCCGAGAATTATGTTCCCTATGCGCTCCTGCAATCCGCATCGGCTTCTGTCAGTTCCGGTACGCAGCAATGGGTGAAGCTCGACCTGCGCTGGCAGCCGGAGACGCCCTGCAATGCTTTTCTGATCATCAAGGCTAATGCGGCAATCACCCTGCATATGGCAGATCAGCCGACTTCGGGGATGCTCGCCTATGGACACAGCAACACACCGGTAGTATCCTTGGATTTCCAGAATCAGCCCGCACAGCCTGTAGTCCTGTGGGACAAAAAGAAATTCGATCACACAGCCCCCTGCATCCGGCTGTCCGGACCGACAAATGCCTTCGCCGCTGGTAAAGCGGTGGACGGATACCTCCGTCCTTACGGCGGCCCGCATCTGTGGTCCTCTGACCGGATGAACTCCGGCCGCCCGGAATGGCTGGAGCTGGCCTGGAGCGCACCTGTAACCCTTCGTGAGGTACACGTTACCTTCAATGACGATGTCAACGAGGACTTGATTAACCTGCATCATCATATTACGCCATATGAAATCCTGCCGACGCTCGTCAAGGATTATCGTATTGAAGCTTACGTGAACGGCAACTGGACAGCAGTCGCCGCCGGAAGTGACAATCACAAGCGTAAGCATGTGCACACACTTGCCGAAGCTGTAACAACTGATCGCCTGCGCGTTGTGATCGGGGCGACTAACGGAAGCCAGTATGCGGAGATTATTGAGGTGCGGGTTTACGAGTAACTGAGTAAAGAAGATAAAATAGCCTAATCCTTTGGCGTAAATGCTCAAGGATTAGGCTATTTATGTCCAGGAAGACATGAATAAAATGTGCTTACGCAGGGTTTATTTTAACAAAAAGCTGTCAGAATTCCCCCACTTCTAAAGTGGCGGGATGAATGACAACGGTTTGGACTTGGATTTTAAAGGGATTTCGGTTATGCTATGGAAGCGAATGTACGTTCCCGTAATGGTCTTGGTCGATTTGTTCGTGGATTGCGACCATAGTTGATTTGGCCAGCCGGAACTTTGTTCTATTTTGCGGACTCTCCTTCGGTTTGAACAGCAAATCGAAGGCGCACCACGTACATAGGAGGCCTTATTGTGCTCAAAGCATTCAAATATCGCCTGGAACCCACAACACAGCAGGCGGAACTATTCGCCAAAACATTCGGTTGCGTACGCAAAGTCTACAATCTCATGCTCCATGACCGTATCGAATCGTACCAAAAGAATCAAGAAACCGGTGAGAAAATCAAGTTCCCGACACCAGCGCAATACAAAAATGAATTTCCCTTTCTTAAAGAAGTCGATAGTTTGGCTCTGGCTAATGCGCAACTCCACCTGAATACCGCCTACCGCCACTTTTTCCAGCAGCCCGCCTCTGGTTTCCCCAAGTGGAAATCCCGCAAAAATCCCGTTCAATCCTACACCACGAATAATCAAAAAGGAACGATTGCAATTCAGGCGGGTCGCTATCTGAAGCTGCCCAAAATGAAGCCGGTACGTATCAAACTACATCGACAACCGGAAGGGGTGATCAAGTCAGCGACGATCTCCCGCACCGCATCCGGCAAGTACTTTGTCTCCCTGCTGTGCGAAACGGACATTCCGCCCAAAGCCCAAACGGGTTCGGTGATCGGGATTGATCTCGGTCTTGCGCATTTTGCAGTTTTCTCGGATGGAACAAAGGTACCGAATCCGAGAGTTCTCGCCCAAACCGCCGCTACCCTAGCGAAAGCGCAGCGCAAACTATCGCGCCGGGCGCAGCAGGCGAAGAAGGACGGACATCTGCTCAGTGAGAGCCGCAACTACCAGAAGCAGCGAATTCTGGTCGCCAAGCTGCATGAAAAAGTGGCCAACCAACGAAATGACTTTCTGAACAAACTCAGCACGGATCTCGTCAACAACCACGATGTGATCAGTGTGGAGTCGCTGAATGTCAAAGGGTTGGTTCGGAATCGCAGACTTGCCCGGTCGCTTCATGACGCCTCGTGGTCAAGCTTTCTATCCAAACTGACCTATAAAGCGGCGTGGTACGGCAAACAAGTCGTACAGGTGGACCGCTGGTTTCCTTCGAGCCAGCTGTGCTCGGCTTGTGGGCATCCAGGTGGGAAGAAGGCGCTCCACATCCGGGAATGGAGCTGCCCCAGCTGCGGTGTCCACCATGACCGTGACGTCAATGCGAGCTTGAACATTCGAACCGAAGGGCTTCGCCTGCTGCAAGGCACAGGAGTGCGTTAACTGGACCCCGAACCGCAGGGACTGCGGGGATCGCTTGGGTAGGGCGCTGAGCAGATGCGAAGGGAGGGGAGAAGCCGCTCCCTCCATTTGCTTAAGCGCGCAATAAATCTGACCGCTGCTCACGGATGTACGCCGTTTTGAGCAAGTCCGGGTTGTTTCCAAGAAGCTGCCACCTCTATAGGTGGGGGTAGTTCACAGCTTCATACAAGGCAATAAGCACCAGGGACTGTCCGTATGCCATTGGCATGAGGGTAATGTTCTTGTAATGATCCTTATCCATTCCCATCCCGGTTCCGGCCGACACATTCAGCACGGTTCCATCTCCGCTAATATTGTGACATACCGACTGAATGGCCTTATCGGCCGCAGCCTGATAGGAAGAATCCAGAATACCCGCTTTAATGCCTTTTAGGATACCTGCGGCAATGGCGGCCGAACCGGATACCTCTTCATAGCTGGCGGGGTCCTGCAGGACTGTATGCCACAGGCCGGAAGCTGCCTGAAGGGAGACCAGGGCATTGACCTGAGCTTTATACGTGTCCACCAGAAAGTTCCGGATACCCGGGCTAATTGTATCCTGGCAAGCTTCCAGGTAATCGACGATTCCATAAGTGAACCAGGAATTGCCGCGGCACCAGAAGATACTGCCGAAATTATCATTACGCTCGAAGCTCCAGCCGTGGAAGAACAGGCCGGTATGCTTGTCGAACAAATACTTGATATGAAGCAGAATCTGGTGTTCAGCTTCATGCTGCCACTCCGGCCGGTTAAACTTGCGCCCGGCCTGGTTCAGAAACAGAACCGCCATAAAGAGCGTATCAATCCATAGCTGCCCATTGTGCAAGTGAATTCCATCCCGGTTGCCAATGGCAGTAACCGTATGCTGAAAGCCTCCCTCTTTGGTTTTGGGCAACTCATGAAGGAGCCAATCCGCATGTTCCCGGCATAGCTCCTCCAGCTGGCTGGAAGGCTCAAGCTGATCCAGGAGCAGAACCAGAGCCAGATAAGGAGCTGTCGTATTAATATTTTTGGAAGGCAGTCCAGCCTCCAGATTACGGGAATACCAATGCTGCAAAAATTCCATATAGCGTTGATCGCTGTAATAATTTTGCAGCTTATACAGACCATACAGACCGACGCCCTGCGGCCAGTCCCATTCTTCAATTCCGAAATCCCGTTGCACAATCCCTACTCTTGTATCGGCCTGAACCACGGTTTTATCCTTTTCATAGTCGCTGCCGCCCAGATTCATCAGCTTATCTACTACCAGCCCAATTTTTTGAAGCAATATTTCATTTGTCATGGATTCCTAAGCTCCTTGTCATTCAATATGTTCCGGTTAAATGGTCCGCAGATGCCATTGATTATTAATTTCTTTAATTAACTTCGTATCGCATTTGGGTGTCCGATCATAGGCCAATAGACCGTTAATTTCCTGCTCCACATCGGTCAACTGCGTATAACAATAACCATAGATAATCTTAGAAGCGTATACAGCCTTCATAATTCTCTCATATTCCAGAACAAGGTCCTCTGAGGATTGTGCACTGGTATACCCCCAGCCATCGTCAGCGCCAGCCTTATAGCTTATACCCCCAAATTCAGTTAACAGGATGGGCTCTCCCCGATGCTCATAACCATCTGCATATACACTGCGGGCGGACGGCTTGGAAGCAAGCAATGTTTCCTTCGTGGACAGAATCCGTTTGAATTCCTCATACTTATCGGTCTCATCTGCTCTGCCATGCTGATAATTGTGTACCGCACAAATGTCCGTCTGCGTCATTTCCCAGCCATCATTCGAGATCACTAACCGGGTATCATCCAAGGAATGAATAAGACTATACATGGCTAAGCTGTGATACTGCTGCTGCTTATTCGATTTCACCATCGGAATTCCCCAGCTCTCGTTAAGCGGAACCCAGGCCACAATAGACGGATGATTGAAGTCACGGTCAATAATTTCAATCCATTCTTTGGTTAACCGGGCTACAGCATCATTATTGTAAGAGGGACTGGCAGCACATTCTCCCCATACAAGGAACCCTATACGATCTGCCCAGTATAAAAACCGCGGGTCCTCTACCTTTTGATGCTTACGGCAACCGTTGAACCCTAATTCTTTGGCTAATTCAATATCTTGCTTTAGGTGTTCATCCGTGGGCGCAGTAAGCAATCCTTCCTGCCAATAACCTTGGTCGAGTACAAGCTTTTGATAATAAGGTTTGTTATTCAGATAGACCATACCGTTCTCTGTATGAACTTTCCGCATGCCGAAATACGATTGTATACAATCCACCTCAACCCCATGATCGTACAGCTTCATTTCAACATCGAACAAATTAGGAGTTTCCGGAGTCCAGGTCCAGCCGGCGTTATGAAAGTTTGTCCGGAAGATTTTCAAACCAAACAGATCTACCGTTCTACGTGTTATGGTCTGCAGCAATCGTACCCGGTCCTGAATAACAGGGACTCCCCCAAAAGAAATCCGAATATCCACATCTAATTCCTCTGATCCATATCCCTCAGATTTAACTTCTATTCCAATGCTCCCCCGGTCTACATCGGGCTCAAACTTCACCTGATGAATATAAACAGGGTTCACCGCCTCCAGCCACACGGTCTGCCAAATCCCTGTCGTGCGGGTATACCAGATGCTGTCCGGCTTCTCTACCCAGAACTGTTTGCCCCGGGGTATAGTCTCATCCTGTGAAGGGTCCTCCACATGAACAGTCACCTGTTCCTCCTGCCCGGTTAAGGCATGTGTAATATCAAAGGAAAATGGGGTGTGTCCTCCCTCATGCATGCCGATATAATGACCATTCACATACACCCAGGCTCTATAATCTACCGCTCCAAAATGTAAGACAACACGCTGTTTATACCAACCTGGCTCGAGTGTGAAATTACGCTTATACCAGACATAGTCATGAAAAGAGGTATCGTGTATTCCACTCGCAGGGGTTTGAAAAGCAAAGGGAACTTGAATGGTCTGACTGAAATTTTCACTTGGATCAAACCAGCGCTGTGCAGCTCCAACATTCTTATCATCCAATTCAAATTGCCATGCTCCATTTAAGTTAAGCCATGCGTCTCTAACTAACTGTGGACGCGGATATTCCATCCGGTGTGTCATCTGTCTTCATCTCCTGTTCGATCCATAATAATCGTTAACTTTTTTTGTGTGTTTCACTGTGAACGCTCACCAAGCAAGCAAATACTATCATGATGAAAGCGCTCTTTCAAGCTTATATCAGCGTAATTCCTTATTTTCAACTTCGTGGTATACTAAATAAAATTAGCGCTTAACCAGATCGTTTATTGTAAACTAAAAAGTTAACAATTGGAGGTACTTATGTTCTTAGAACTCGATGAGAATGGTATTGCTGTTTTGAAAGCACTGGCCTCTGACACCAGAGCTTCCATTCTCAAACTATTGTTACATACACCGCTTACGGTCAGTGAGCTCGCCAAAAAGCTGAATTTAAGCAAAGCTATCGTTTCACGCCATATCCGTTTACTGGAGGACGCCAAGATCATCAAGCTCCAGGACAACTTAGAGGTTACCGATAGCCGTAAGAAGAATTTCATTCTTGCTGTGGATCATATTGCCCTCAACTTACCGAAGAAGCTCCATCTTCCTTTCAATGTAATTACTAATGAAATTAAGCTCGGTTACTATTCTAATTTTTCGGTCACCCCTACATGCGGATTAGCCAGCCCCGCCAAAGTAATCGGAAAGTTAGATGATCAACGGACCTTCGTCTCCAATGACCGGATTGAGGCTTCCTTACTTTGGTTTGCGGAGGGCTTCGTTGAATATATGATTCCGAATGATTTCAACCACAATTTCACTGCAGAATTATTAGAGTTATCCTTAGAGCTCTCTTCAGAGTTTCCTGGTTCCAACAATAATTGGCCCAGTGATATTGCTTTTTATATCAACGATGTTTTTCTAGGCACCTGGACGGCCCCAGGTAATTTTTCAGATGTGCGAGGGAAATTAACACCAGCCTGGTGGGATAATGAACTAAGCCAGTACGGCCTTTTGAAGCATTTAAGAGTCACCAAGAAAGATACAGGAATAGACGGTCAAAAAATATCATCGGTTACCCTTGCCCAATTAAAGATCGAAGATTCCCCCTTCATCAAGCTGAGGATTAGTATTGATGATCATTCTAAGAACAAAGGTGGACTTACTATTTTCGGGGAGCACTTTGGAAATTATCCGCAGAATATGCTGCTTAAAATATTCTACACGGAAGCGGAATAGACTTGAACTTGAAGCTACATCGTCACTGCGGTGAACATTTGGACTTCCGGCCGCTGTTGTCCCCAGATTTCTTGATTACTTCCGCTCTTCGCGGTGGAAATCCGACTTCGAATCTCCCAAGGGGCTTACGCAAAAAGGCTCTCCATGAACGATATACATCGTTTTGGAGAGCTTTTATATGGATAGTATTCTGAATACAATAAAAGGACAAACCCAACTGGAGGTGCCAGCCATACAATGGGAAGAGGTTCGGAAGATTTATCTCAATCAATACATCAAGCTGCAAATCCTTGCATCACATACCGGAAATGATGATTTGAAGGTTGAGATTCGTGTTTTTAGTAGACCGAGAGTGGCTCGAATGAACAGAATACTTACAGATGAACAAAAGAAGCAAATGACTTCGGTTATCTTCAAAGATGAAGGTGTTCTCTCCCAACTTCAACAAGCTCAAAAAGATCGCAGAGATGGAATTTCCACTTACAGTGACAGCGAAGAGGAATTTGCCCAGTTACTGAACAAGATCCAGAACGAATAAATAGCCTAACCTCTTAGCATATTCGCTGTGGGTTAGGCTATTTTTTGTACAATAACTCATCTGCCCTCTCATGCCGCATTCTTCCCCATCATACTCCCTCCCCTCCGCCCATATACATAGGAAGAACGGTTCGCAAGCTGGAAGGAGAGATGGATGCATGCCCGGTGATGAGATTAAAGCGCTGGAACGGGCGATTGCCGAGATTACGGAGATCGCTACCGGGTTCGGCCTCGATTTTTATCCGATGCGTTATGAGATATGTCCTGCGGATATTATTTATACCTTCGGTGCCTACGGGATGCCCACCCGGTTCGGGCACTGGAGCTTCGGGAAGACTTTTCACAAAATGAAGTCGCAATACGATTTCGGTCTGAGTAAAATTTATGAGCTGGTGATCAACTCTAATCCGTGCTACGCCTTCCTGCTCGACGGCAATTCCCTGGTGCAGAATAAGCTGATTGTCGCGCATGTGCTGGCGCACTGCGACTTCTTCAAGAACAATATGCGCTTCTCCATGTCCAACCGGGATATGGTCGAGAGTATGGCAGCCACCGCCGACCGGATCAACGATTATTCTGTCACCTATGGAACGGATGCGGTAGAGAGCTTCATTGATTCGGTGCTGGCGATTCAGGAGCATATCGATCCCAGCCTGATCCAGCCCCGCAAGCTGGGCAAGACCCATCTGCTCGAAGCCAAGATGAAGGAGCGGAAGGACTTCCCGCCAGGCGGTCCCGGACCGGCTCATGCCTACAGCGAGCTGTGGGATCTGGAGAAAAACCCGGATGCCGAAGCACCCGTGCCGGAAACCGCCGGCAAACGCACTTTCCCGCCCGAGCCGGAAAAGGATGTCGTCTGGTTCATCCAGCAGTATTCCACTGCTCTGGAGGACTGGCAACGCGACATCATGACCATGCTGCATGACGAAATGCTCTATTTCTGGCCGCAGATGGAGACCAAGATCATGAATGAGGGCTGGGCCTCCTACTGGCATCAGCGGATCATGCGCGAGCTGGATCTGACAGCCGAGGAGACCATCGAGTACGCCAAGCTCAACTCAGCCGTGGTGCAGCCCTCACGGCAGAGTCTGAACCCGTATTACCTCGGGCTGAAGATCTTCGAGGACATCGAGAAGCGCTGGGACCGTGACAAAATCTTCGAGGTCCGCGAGCTGGATTCGGATACCTCTTTTATCCGCAGCTATCTGTCCAAGGAACTGGTGAGTGATCTCGACCTCTATGTCTTCGAGAAAAAAGGTCCGGAATGGAAGATCACCGACAAGGCCTGGGAGAATGTGCGCGACCAGCTGGTGCTGGCCCGGGTCAACGGCGGCTCCCCGTACCTCGTCGTCCAGGATGCCGATTATGAGCGCAACGGCGAACTGCTGATCGCCCACCATTACGAGAGCATTGAGCTGGATCTGAAATACCTGGAGCGCACGCTCCCGCATATCTACGCCCTGTGGGGCCGCACCGTGCATCTCCAAACTGTTGTCGAAGACAAAAAAGCCCTCTTTACCTATGATGGTAAGAAGGTGCAGCGGAAGTTTATGTAGGTAACGTGTATGTGCTCGTCTAACAGGCCGCAGGCGGATTGCGAAATGCAATTCAACTGCGGCTTATTTGAAAATATAAGAATTTATACGTTGCACATGATAACTTATCCTTCTGCTTGTCGTATTAGACTTCCAAGTCAAACAGTCTGCCAAGCGGTATCTGAAAATCTCTAAACACATTCGACCGCACGCTATCCTGCTCCGAATATAAGTCCCGCACCTGATACACACCGTCCAAAAGCGTATAAACATGAACCGTACGATTGCCGGGATCGACGATCCAATATTCCTGTACGCCGTATTTTTGATATAAATTAAACTTCTCATTGAAGTCCTTAAGGGCAGTGGATGGCGATAGTACTTCGATAATCATGGTCGGCGCACCGTGACAGCCGTTTTTGTGAATTTGATTCCTGGAGCAGACCACTGACAGATCCGGCTGTGTTACATGATCAGGCGTACTGGATTGATCGCTCTCGCTGAAGAACACATCGAACGGAGCGACAAACACATGACAGCTCTTATTCTGCAGATGTGCGCGCAGCGCAAAATGCAGCTCCCCTACAATAAACTGGTGAAGGGCAGTCGGAGCTGGCGACATATTGTAGGCTTTGCCATTAATTAATTCCCATGCACCGTCCCATGACAGCCAATCTTGATACGTATGCTGTTGCTTCTCATCCGGATTCGACACTTGGACCCTGCCTCCTTCGTTACACGATGGTTGAGTGTAACTGAATTATAACATGAATAGCTGCGAATTCTCAGCGCATACATGTCCCCTCTCCTAACGGCTTCTATCACTTAAATATAAAATATCCCAAATTTGTTTTAATCGTTCTCAAATTGGTTATATATCTCCTGTGATTTGTATGGGTAATTTTGGATTACACACCATTACCCTCATTAAGACAACCGAGACAGGAGAGGACGTTAGTGAAAGTGAAACAATTGGCAATGCTTATGCTCATCATGTGTGTAATTCTGACAGGCTGCATGGGGGGCGGCAAGGAAGCGGGTCCAGCGTCTACACCTGCACCGACGGCCAGTCCGGCGGCAGAAACGACGAATACCCCGGAGAATACTCCGCCGGACGCTTCGCAGACGGTGTATGATCTGAAGCAGAAATACGATACTGACAACAATCCGGGCATCATGCCTATGTATAATGTTGAGCAGGATATGGAATTTATCTTCAGATTCAATACGGATCTTGGTTCCGAAGCAATAGGCAAGACGTTATCCGTACATACCGATATCAAGGCACTGCCGGAGAGTAAGGTAGGGACCCTTGAAGACTCACAGCTTGTAGGCGGCAAAAGCGTATACTCCATCAAGCCGCTCGGCTTCGGCGTACTCCCTTCCGATTCCTTGCGCGAAGCCGGAGGCAGCTCCTGGGGGAACGCCCCGGTATACTACATCCGGCTTAACTATGATCTGGATGCCAAATCACCTACTCCGCTGAAGCAGCCGATTATTATTCCGTTTACGGTGAAATCGGATCTGCCTACACCGACTCTGGATGCCGACATCAGCCCTGACGGCAGACTGACTCTGGTGTGGACTGAGGTGCCTGGCGCTGAGAGCTACAATATTTACAGCGCTTCGCATATCACGATGGAGAATACCAACGAGGCGCTGAACGGGGCGGAGCAAGGATATGCGAATCAGCGTCCGCTGAAGATTGCGACGGTGCCCGGAACTTCTTATAACGACTTCATGAAGGACGGGCGCGGCGCACTCGGGATTGTGGATGAGACCATCACCAGCCTTCAGAACAACAATGTGCAAGGTGAATATTATGTCACCGCTGTTCAGGGAGGCAAAGAGTCCAGGTTCAGCCGCTCGGTGGATACGGTTTCGTTATCCAAGCTGCTGCCGCGCACCGTAGCTTCCGAGGATAATATCAACCTAAAGTTGTTCAAGAACGCTGCCGAATTGCCCAAGAATGTCCCGGTCCAGTTCATTGACGGCTCCAAAGCCGCGGGAACTGTGATCTATGACACGGATTCCATCACGATTCAGAAGTCCGGTCCAACCGATGTGCCATACTCCATTCAAGGAACGGCACTCAAAGGGTACGTTCAGGTTACGCAGCTGACGGATGCCGATATTGCCGGTCTTGCAGCCGCCCAGAGCAAAGGGGCCAATCCAGGGTATGTGGAGCCGGAGAATAATACGGAATATGTGCCTGCTCCTGATGTTCCGACCATCATTGACAACGACAATACGGGCGAATCCGGCGATGGCGATAATGCCATTGACCGGCAGAAGGAGAATACACGCAGCAAGGTAGATGAGGGGAACAAGCAGGCCGTGCCTGCCTCAACAATCCGGGCGGACCTGATTCATGCCGATTCTGCGCTGGAAGAGTATCTCGCCTTATCCCTGATCAGCGGAAAGACCGATATTCCGCTGCTGGCCTTCCCGGAGGCGCAGAATGCGCGGACCCTGGTCGATGTAGTGGAAAAGGTAGTCTACCAGAACCCGCTCATTCTCGGATTCCGCAGCTATGGCTACGATTATCAGAACCTGACGCTGCATGTGGAATACGATGATTCGTCCGAGGTCATTGCGTCCAAGCAGCGTGAGATTCTCTCAGAGGCAGACAAAGTAATCGCCGCCATATTCAAGGACGGTATGAGTGCTGATGAGAAGCAGATGGCGATCTACGATTATCTGAATGACAATACCGCCTATGACGATGCCGCGCTGGAGAATGCCCAGGAGCAGCAGTTCAAGAGTGTGGATGCGAAATTCAATGATTCCTTCAGTACCTACGGCATTCTGGTCAAAAAAGTTGGCGTATGCATGAGTTATGCCCACACCTTCCAATTGCTCGCTGACCTGTCCCAAGTCCCTTCGATGGTGGTCACGGGAACCATGAGCGGCGTGAATCACGCCTGGAACAAAGTGAAAATCGGCGACGAATGGGTCAATGTCGATCCGACGAATAATGCTACCAATTCCGGACTTCCCTATCTGCTCTACAATTCCAGCGATGCCACTGCCACAGATGTAGAGTATGTGATGGACAAGGCTTACTGGCTGGACCATGAGCTGTCCCTGTTCAAGGCCACCAGCAATGCTTATGATTATTATGTGACCCAAGGGCTTGAGGTCGATTCCCTTGAAGCGTACAAGTCCAAGCTGGCAGAGCAATTGAAGAAAGGCGAGACCCTGGTGGTCCTGCGCGTTCTGGCCGATGCAGACAGCTCAGAGCTGATGAAGAAAACCGCCGAGGTCATCAAGCAACACGATGCAACCAAGCTGGATAAGGCGGGTATGGTTGAATTCGGAAGTTACGTAGCCGTTCAGTTGGATGCCGCAGCCGGGCAGTAACGACCAAAAAGGCAAGCTCCGTTTAAGGGGCTTGCCTTTTTATGTTTAGTTCCAGATATATTGCATCTTCTTATACCCGACATCCCATATTTCCAAGCCGCCTTTAATCGTGATCTTCAGCTCTTCCCCCGGCTCAACCGGCATCTCGTATACCACAGGGTACTGTTCAGGATTAGTACGCTGAAAGTCTCCAGTATAATTAAAGATCTCCTGGCCATCCCGGGTAATACTGATCTCACCGGAATAATCCGTTGGTTCGGGGTTTCCGAAAGTGAAGCAGAAAATCGTCCGGCCTTCAGACTTGTACGTGAACGTTCTGGAATCTAAGCTTTCAGCGCTATATAGGTTTTAGCGGAGCGGTATCTTCTGTCCGTTGATTTGAATACTGTCCGGTTTGTCTCCTGTGGATGAATTACCCGAGGTGTCCTTCCAATCAGTGATCGCCGTAAACGGACCCTCTACTTTAGTTATTAATTTGTCTACCGCCGCGCCTAGTCCCCATAAAGCTATAAAAAGGACCAACCCCGATAAAGCCGTTGCCACCAGATTGCGCCCGAGGCTCCGGTAACGGAAACCAAGCTTGTACGCCCCAAAACCGAGAGCTGCGCCAATCGAATTCTGAAGAGCGTCGTTGATATCGAAGCTGCCCAGGAAGGTAAGAGCCTGGAGCGTTTCCAGCACAAGAATCGCGATGAAGAACAAGCTGATGAACCGGACGAAGCTGACCCGGTACAGCCATGGAATCAATATACCGAAAGGAATAAACGCAATCGTGTTCCCGAACCCCACCAAATCCATCAGGGTTGGAGGCATAAGATCAGATGGGGACGGCAGCTTAAGGAAGTTATCGGGCATGAAAATAAAGGTGTAGATGGTATGATCCGAAGCCTCTCCTCTGCCGAAAGCGAAGAACATAAAATAAAGAACAAGCAATGTGTACAACACAGTTATAGTTAGTAAGATCTTACGTTGTTTGACCATGGTTAACTCCTTTGCCGGATGTCTATTGTTAAACTAAACTGGCGGACCACATTATACCACATAGCAAATTCAAATGCTAAATGGTTACCCCTCCGGCTGTTTCTTGACCTATTATCTAAGAGCTGCCATCCAGCAGCATGTTCCAGCGCAGACGGGTTGCGCGTTCCACACTGCCCGTGGCGGCGCAAAGACCAAGCAGCATGTTCAGCCACACCGGCAGCGCAATGGGCGAGTTGAAGGTTCCGAAGCGCTCAGCAATCTCAGGCACTCGGGTAATCTGGTCCATGACCTGAGGGACGGCAAGAACCGTGGGAACCAGAATCATAATCAGTGAAATGTATCCGATACAGCGGCTTAATACCGAATGCTTACGGGCAAGACGGGCACGCCGTCCTTCTGCCGACCTCTCATCCGGGATAAGCTGTCTCACGGCTCCTTCACTCGTGACGTAGTGGCAACGTCTAAGGCCGAAAACCGTGGACACTACTTCAATCGTTCCACCAGTTACAGGAAAGACTGCAGGAAGCTTGGATTGGGCGTAATGCTTGCCATTGAGATACAGATGGGCCTTACCCTTACCGTCATCCGTAAGCAGCCGCTCCCAATAGGGGACATCCACAGCAAAAACGCCTTGCTGGTCCTCATTGTTCGTCAACGGGAGGTAGAACAGGGCCCGGGAGAGCGGTTGCCACCAGCGGAAGTCCTTCAATGGACGTCCGTTTCCCGGCTTGACCCGTTGCATAGCTTTGCTCCGGCTCCTCTTGGTGAACATTTCTTCACTCCCTTTCAGTTCATTAACAACAGAGACATCAACTGGCTTGCCTGCTGCGTTATTTCAGCATTTTCAATACGCTCTTTATGATTTTTTCATTGTAATCTTCAAGACTCATTTCAGTTTTAGACAAAGACAGGGAAGCGGATATAGCCCCCCGAATGACAATTGCAATTACAATAGGATCAAAATCACCAAATTCCTTAGCTTCCTGCCCCTTGGAGAGAATCCCTTTCAACAAAACATTCAATTCATCTTCATCATTAATCTCTGCCAGATAATAAGGGACGTTATCAGGTGTACGCCCATTAAAAACAATTTCAAGCAGAGCAATGTTATAGGCGCGGTTTGTGCCCTGATAGGCTAAGCTTGCTTCAATAAAAACCATTAACTTCTCCATATACGTTTGTTTCGGTTCCACTTTCCCTTTAATAAAAGCCCGCTCCTGCTCAACCAGGTAGATTAAAGTGTTCCTCATCAAATCTTCCTTGCCCGAGAAATGATAAGATATAAGGCCTGTGCTTATATTCGCTTTATTCGCGATTTTGGACAGGCTGGTGCTAAGATATCCAATTTCCGTTAGAACTACGATGGCAGCTTTAATGATTTGTTCCCGGCGCGCATCGGCTATCAAAGAGTGCTTATTTTCCAATATATTCATCCGCCTTTTAAAATATTGATCAGTCATTTTTTATTTTGATCGTTCAATCAGTTTTTATTCTAGAACTTTTTCATTTTAATGTCAAATGTATATACGTGATTGAACGAAGAAGACAGCCCTAATTGGGCTGCCGTCTTGTAAGAAGTTACTATTCTTTGTTCATACCATCATTTTCTTCAGACTGCGGATATATCTTGATTTCACGATGATGAAAAAGACGCTTTGCAGAATCAGATACCCGGCAAAGGTGGTCAGTACCGGCTTAAGCACATTCATGATTCCCGTCTCCAGGATAGGGCTGATGACCACCAGACTCTGAACAGCAGCCACTACAATAGGTATATAGAACAGTACCGCAATCTGTTTGGTTGCTGATGCTGACATTTCACTGGTGCTTAGCCCGATCTTGGATAACGCACGGTACATACGAATATCTGCAGCCAGATCACTGTACAGCTTGAAGTACAGGAAACTGGCCGATGCCACCGAAAAAATCAGAGCCACAAAAACACTGACGAAGCTGAGCATGGCCGTACTTTGTTTAAGGGCCCAATAATTAGCGGCGCGTGAAGTTAAATCGAACACCTCATCGCTTTTCCCTTCCCTTGCGGTATTCCATTGTCTCAGCTTGGTACCAATGATATTCTCCTGACTGTCGATGGAAGGCAGTGATCCTGTATCCCATGCCGGAACCTTATAGTGATAACTGATATAAGGTCTGACCTCCTTGCCCTCTTCAGCCGACCGGGCTACTCTGACCATCTCCATCCACTTCTCCGGCACAATCAGCACAGGAGCGAAGGAACTGATGAACCCAACCGATTCTGTGGTTACACTCTCCTTGACATAGAGGGATACGGCGGGCTGTTCAGCCAAGGTGACCATCTGGTCACGGATATATTCCTTCTTCTCCACTTCTGGCGACGCCACAACAACGACTTCATTTGCACCCAGTCCGGTTACGGCCGGAAGATCAGCCAAAGGCGCCAGCTCATTATACTGGGCAAGTCCGATCAGATACAGGCCGTTCTCCCTTCCCTCTTCATCCAGAGCCGATGCAGAGAGCAAGTCGGTTCTCTTCTCCGTGTACTCCACACCCGCCGCCTTAAGCTCCTGGTGAATTGTGCTCCGGTCAGGGTCTGCCGATGTGGTCCGGTAATAGGTTTGGGTGATGGCAAAAGGTTTCTCATTGTACTCGTCTCTTCCGGCCTGATTGATGGACAGAACATAACCTGCCCCCATACTGGCCAAGGCCGTGACTACTGTAATCATGAATAACATCCGCGAATTGTCCCGCAGTTTATAGCTCATCTCTGAAGTCCACAACAGCCGCGTGCCGCGCCAGGTGGATCTCCGGCTGCGCTTAAGCAGACGAATGACAACAACAGACAGCTGGGAGTAGAACAAATAGGTGCCGCTAATTCCCGCAACAGCGGCCAGAATAATAGCAACGGGACTGAGTTCAATCCGCAGGGCATAAAAACCGGTACTCAGCAGGATTACGCCCATTAAGGACAGAAACACGGAGGCCTTCGGCTGTTTTTTCGGCTTAACATTTCCCTGAAGCAGATCGAGTACTTTGTTATTGCGGATAAGCAGCAGCGTAAAGAAGGAGATGAACAGAAACAAGGAGACGAAGGACAGGGAGGTGACCAGCATAGCCTCTACAGGCCAGTAGAAAGGCAGATCCTCAATTCCAATCGCCCTTGTGCTGAGCAGCAGAAATAACTTGGAGAGAAGCATGCCCCCTGCGATTCCGGTTACAATGGCAACTATGCCGATCAGCATATTCTCAAGGAAGATGAGCCGGTTAATCTGGTTGGGCCGGGCCCCCAGGATGGTCAAAATTCCGAATTCCAGATTCCGTGATTTCAAAAACGTTCCGATGGAATACAGTACGAAGAAAAAAGCGAACACATACACAATGCAGGCTGCGACCCGCATACTCGTTACCGCCATGGTCCCTATATTCTGACTCGCAATCCCGGGATGATAAATGAATACGGAATACGCAAAAAATACCATGACCATAAATGAACTGCTCAGGAAATAAGCAATATAAGCCCGGGCGTTACGCCGTACATTATTAAACGCGAATTGAGGAAAGCTCATGACTATTCCCTCCCCAAAACGATAGTGTGTCAATAATCTTCTGGAAAAAGGCCTGACGGTTATCGCCACGGTGAATTTCGGCAGCCAGCTTGCCGTCCTTAATGAAGATGATCCGGTTACAGTAGCTCGCTGCCTGCGGGTCATGGGTAACCAGCAACAGGGTAGTGCCTTGTGTGCGGTTAATGTTCGCCAGCGATTCCATCACGATCCGCGAGGAATTAGAGTCCAGGGAACCGGTCGGCTCATCAGCCAGGATCATCGCAGGGGACGTAATGATTGCACGCGCAAGGGCAGTCCGCTGCCGCTGTCCGCCCGATATCTCATAGGTGCGTTTATTCAGGATATCTGTAATGTTAAGTTGTTCAGCAACCTTCAGCAGCAGGGAATCCATCTCTTTCAGCTTGCGGTTATCCAGCGTAAGGGGAAGCACAATATTCTCAGCCACAGTTAACGTCTCCAGCAGATTGAAATCCTGAAAGACAAAGCCGAGCTGTCTGCGGCGGAAATGAGCCAGTTCTTTCTTATTCAGCTTGTACGGATTACTGCCGTTGATATTCACCTCTCCGGAGGTAGGCTGGTCAATGGTGGATACCATATTAAGAAATGTGGTTTTACCGCTGCCTGAGGGCCCCATGATCCCTACGAATTCCCCGCTCTCGACACTGAGATGAATATCGGTAAGCGCCTGGGTCTTCACTTTGCCGGGATATACTTTATTCAGTCCTTTCACTTCCAATACATTCACTGAAATCATCCTTTCCTTAGGGAAACAAGTGTTTACCTGTGTGTGGGTCTTTATCCTTGTTCCAATGTACAGGATGAGCAATTCTGCTGCTATGGCTTTACCTTAAGGCTATCTTACACCCCGTTTAAGGTTATGTTCGGTTACTGTACAGGGGCTTGGCCGTTAAAAATAATCCGGACCGCAGTTCCTGCCCCGGGCCGGGATTCCAATTCAACGGCATGTCCCAGTCTGATGCAGATTTCTTTGACCAGATACAGCCCCATTCCGGTGGACTCATGATATTGACGCCCGCGTTCACCGGTGAAATACGGGTTGAATACTCTTTTCAAATCCTCGGGAGAAATGCCGATGCCCTGATCTGAAATCTCCAGAACCGTATCCTTGCCGCGGGGGTGTGCAGAGATCGTCACCGTTTTGCCGGAACCGACCGTGTAATTGACAGCATTGGTCAAAATCTGGCCCAGCATGAACATCAGCCATTTGGCATCGCTGTATACTTGGGTCCCTTCATTCACCAGAATATTCACGGAGACGCTCCTGCGGATGAATAATCTCCGGTTCCCGGCTACCGCATTGCCGACAGTCTTGCGGAGGGACAACAGCTCCACATGGAAGTCATTCTCAAAACGTTCCAGACGGGAGGTGTGGATGACCATTTCCAGTCCTTTGCGCAGCTTCTCCACCTCCTCCTGAATACTGCCGGCGGTTTCGTCCTCCAGATCCTGCAGGATGAGCTGTATGACAGAGATGGGGGTCTTCATCTGATGCACCCAGCGGTTAATGAACACAATATGCTGGTCCATCTGCCGGATGTGCCCGTTCAGCTTCTCCTGATACTGGCGGTCCATGTTCTGTAGCAGCTCTTGAACGGCCTCGGGAAGCGCAACCTCTCCAAGGGGTGTCAACTGATCCGCAGAGAAGGTACCGGGAGAGCTTAACAGCTTATATAATCTGCGGTGCTGAACATAACGGTAACCGAGGTACAAGAGAAGAATACTGCCGCTTAGGAGCACACCGTATCCAATGATCGCCGGGGGCCTGTTCTCGCCTGAGATCCAATACAACACCGGAACCAGGAGCATTTGCAGCAGGTAGAAGAGCAGCAGCGGAACCTGATCCTTCCAGAATAATCTCATGGTGCTTCACCCGGTACATTCAGACGATACCCGGCGCCCCTTACCGTTTCAACAACCTCTCCCGCACCAAGATCCTTGAGCTTCCTGCGGACACGCGTAATGTAGACGTTCAAGGTATTATCATCAATGAAATGCTGGTCCTCCCACATCAGATCCAGCAGCTTCTCCCGGGAGACCACACGCCCTTCCTTCAGCAGCAGCGCTTCCATCAGGATAGACTCCTTCTGGGTCAATTCCATGGATTCCCCGGCATACCGGATGGTATAACGTTCAGGATACAGGGTTAGAGCTCCTGAATGTAGCGTACGTTCCCCCTGAGTTTGTGCATAAGAGCCATAGGCTCTGCGCAGATGACTGCGGATTTTGGCCAAAACGACTTCGTAGTGGAACGGTTTGGTAATATAATCATCCCCGCCGTTCTCCAGTGCCATCACCTGGTCCATCCCGCTGTCTCTGGCCGAAATGAACAGAATGGGGCAAAGCGAAATTTGGCGGATCTGGCGGCACCAGTAATAACCATCGTACTTGGGCAGATTGACATCCAGCAGCACAAGACCGGCAGCGCTTGCCTTAAAGGCTTCCAGCACGTTCAAGAAGTCGTCAATAAGGATGGTGCGATAATCATATTTAGAGAGGTATGCACTCAGCAGTCCTGCAAGCTTGGCATCATCTTCAATGATCAGAATGGTTTCCATAGGTCGCCTCCTTTGTCCGTTATACAGTAACACAGGCGGGGAAAATCATGCAAAATCAGTCCCTGCTGTATGTAGCACGGATGCAATAGCTGAATAAAAAGTTCGATTCTTTTGGTAAACGGTATATTGGATTCCTCCAGATTAAGTTGTATATTTGTATATACTAATATACAAAAGTATGAGAGGTGACAGATGAAGCAACAGCCAATATAGGCTTCCTGGTCCTGTACATGAACGCCAGGGAACCCCCGGAACGGAAGCTCGCCATGCTGAAGGAAGCTGTCCAAAGCGGCGCCAAAAACTATTATTTTGTTCCCGGTTCATGGTGAACCATATAACGAATAAGTGCTTCGTCTGACCATGGAGCAATATCCTGTCGTTGTACTGAACCGTTATTTGCGCGGCGTGGAGGCCCATTGCGTCTGTTCAGACAATCAGGATAGAGCAACTGATTGAACGGAAATCAGTGGAAAATCTGCCTTCAAGCATGCACATAAATTTGAAGCGTTATCGGCGTTTCACCTCGTCACGCTTTATGATCATGGAATTTACAACCTTTGAGGGGGCGCTGAAATGAAATCCAGTTTCACAGGCAGAGTAATCCTTATTTACGGAGGTGTTCTGCTGGTGGTCATATCCATGACCTTTCTCTTCTCTTACATGGGAACCGTCAGAGGGCTTCGCAGTCAGCTGAAGGAAACTAATTTTGCGCTATTAAACCAGATTAATCAAAAATTAGAACTTTCCTTCAAGCAGACAGAAAAGGATTTGCTGCAGTTGACCAATGAGCTTGAATTTGTCTATTTCATGAACAACGTCTATAAGGATGATGCGCAGAGATATGCCAATTTTTATGGGTTGGACAGTAAGCTTGGAACGTTCATGAACCGGAATCTGCAATTTTCATCCATTTACATTTACTCTCATGTAAGCGGTGACATTCTAACCCAGCAAAATTACATCAGTAACGATGGAACAGAGGACCAATGGCTTACCCAATATCTGAATATGGATGGTTACTTCAAATGGCTGCCTACACACCAGATTACCGATGGCATGTCCTTGGAGGATGTGGTCACTTTGATCCGCTCTTATCCGGCACTAAGCAAGCCGGGCTTCCGCACCGGGCTGCTGGCAGTAAATATGAAGGAAAGTGTGCTCTACCAGATGATTCAGGATATTTACCAGGAAGGAAACAAGGGACAAACCTTCGTTATTGACCAGCAGGGTCATGTCGTTACCCATAATGACAAATCCAAGCTGCACAGCTCCTTAAAGGACATGCCATATCTCAAAAACGTACTGACTGGCCCGGATGCCGGTTCCTTCAGCATCAAGCCGGAGCAGGAAAAGCAGATGGTGTTTTATACAACCTCGACTTACACAGGCTGGAAGATTGTCAGCATTGTACCGGAGGACCAGATGTACCGCCCCCTTACAGTGACCCGCAATTTGCTCCTTGCTTTTAGCGTACTGATATTTGCAATTGCGCTAATCATTCTATTCTACGTCAGCCGCAGAACATTCCGTCCCATGGATGCATTGATTGGCAAGCTGTCCGGCAAGTATCGGCCTGTGCAGGCTGGACGGTTTGACGGTACTCCCAACAAGGGCTTGTCCTATCTGGACGATGTCATCGACCAAATGTTTTTGGATCGGGAGGGTCTGGAGCAGCAGGTGAGAGATGGCAAGCCTATGCTGAAATGGCGAACCGTGATGGATATATTGACCGGTTACCGGACCGTATATTCGGCGGTGATACCACATCTGGAATTCACGGGAGTGCGCTTGTATCCCGAATGGTTTGTCGTGTGCACCGCTGAATTCAGCAAGGAAGGCGGAATTCCACCACGGGATGAAACCCTCTATGCCTATGCGCTATGCAATGTGGCCGAGGAAATTATTTATAGAGAGAACGCAGGTGTGGCCATTGATCTTGGAGGCTGCCGGGTTGTTATCCTGTTGAGTTTTTCGGAGGGAGACGAAGCACAGAACCATCTGCGTGCCGCCACACTGCTGGAGCATGTTCTGGATGTGATGAGCAAGCAGATTGGGCTGGTGGTTACCGCAGGTGTAGGAAGATGCTACCGGGAGCTGTGCAACGTTCCCCGCTCTTATGAGGAGTCCAAGGTTGCATTACGCTACAAAATGGTAACCGGACCCCAGACAGTCATCTCCATTGAGGACTTGCAGCCCCTGCAAAACCAGGACTTTTACCAATTTACCCAGCGGATTGACCGCATTCTGGAAGCCCTTAAGCAGGCAGATCGGGACAAGCTTCAAGTGCTGGTTCAGGATGTCTTTAGCTCAGCGGTCAACAACAATGCTCCGCCGGAGCTTATCAAGCAATTATCGTTTGAGCTGGTCATGAGAGCCATGCAATTGATAGATTCCATCGGCATTGACGTCAATGAGATCCAGGCGGAAATCGGCACGGCACACGAGGTGATTCAGAAATCTGACAACTGGAGGCAAGCTGAGGAATTGGTAAGTACTTTGCTGCTGCGGCTGTTGGGGGCTATAGAAGACAGACGGATGCAAAGGGGCAAAAATGACACCATTGACCAAATACTGATTTATATTCGTCAGCATTATCAGGATAGTGACCTGTCCCTGGACAAACTGGCTGATGAATTCCATTTGAATCCCGCGTATATTAGCCGGCAGTTCAAAGAGCATGCCGAAGGCAACTTCATCGACTACCTGATCGAAATCCGCATCAATGCAGCCAAAGAGCTTTTGAAGGATAAAACCGTCCGGATTTATGACGTATCCGAGGCGGTCGGCTATACCAACAGCCGGAGCTTCATGCGCAGCTTCAAGAAGTACACAGGTCTTACACCAACGGAATACCGGGAGCGCTTCTTGTAAAAGAGGCCATCGCAGAGTCCTGCCTGATATCACGGCAGGACTCTTTGTATGCATAAAAAGCCTTACGGAATAAGGCTTGCGAGGAGCACACTGCAAAAATGGATACCATAGTAGAAAAATGAAACCTGCCATTTGTCAAAAAAAGCGACGTTCGTCATAACAAATCTGTATTCAGCCGATGGTCATGCCAGTAAGATTAAATCTGCGAGGGGGCCCCTCCATATAAATGCCTGTGGATTGGAGAGGATGCTAGAGATGAGAAAGCAACAGTCGTTAACCGCTATAGAGGCTTCAGGTTCACCGGAGGCCCTGGCAATGCGTGCTTCCATTACGAGAAAGAAATTCGAATGGAAGCGCATTAAATATGATAAATCCCTGTACCTCATGCTGCTGCCCGTTATTGTTTTCTACCTGTTGTTTAAATATTCACCTATGGCCGGTGAGATTATTGCCTTCAAAAACTACCGGTTTGCCGATGGCATTGTAGGAAGCGACTGGGTAGGATTCAAGCATTTTCGGATGCTGTTCGAAAGCACAGACTTCTGGCGCGTATTCCGCAACACCCTGCTGCTCAATGTATACAGTCTAGCAATAGGCTTTCCGGTCCCGATTGTACTGGCTCTCCTATTGAATGAAATTCGGTTGGAAGGCTTCAAACGCCTGATCCAAAACCTGCTGTACATCCCCCACTTCATTTCCTGGGCCGTGCTTGGCGGAATCCTGATTACCATGCTGTCCCCCAGCACAGGGGTCATCAACCTGATTCTGCAGCATGTATTCGGAATGAAGCCCATCTACTTCATGGCCAGTTCCAGCTGGTGGCCGGTGGCATACACTGCTTCCTCCATCTGGCGGGAAGCTGGCTGGGGAACGATCCTTTACCTGGCTGCAATGTCCGCTATTGATACACAGTTGTATGAAGCAGCCAAGATTGATGGAGCCAACAAGCTGCGTCAAACCTGGCATATTACCTTGCCGGGCATCCGCAGCACCATTGCCATCCTGCTTATTCTGCGGATGGGCAGCATGATGGATGTGGGATTAGAGCAGACACTTTCGCTGCAAAATGACTCTGTACTAGATGTAGCTGATGTCATCAGTACCTACGTTTTCCGGGTAGGACTGCAAAATATGAACTACAGCTATACGACAGCCTTGGGCTTATTCCAATCCCTGATCAGTCTGATTCTTGTTGTTGGTGTGAACCGGTCGATCCGCCTGTTCGGGGAAAGGGGGCTATGGTAATCATGATGAAAAGAATGATGAAAGATGCCTCGCCGCTGGCTCTTGCCGGCAGCCTGTTGAATTATTTGCTTCTGGGGCTGCTGTCTCTCCTCACCTTATATCCTTTCTGGTATGAGATATCCGCATCCTTCAGCAGCAGCAGAGCCATTACTGCCGGAGAGGTATACTTTTGGCCTGTAGAGTTCAATGTGCAAGCATACCGTAGGCTGCTCGAGGATGGCCAACTGCTCCACGCCATGGGCAATACGGTCATCGTAACCTTAGTCGGCACCGCCTTAAACATACTTATGACCATTCTGGCAGCTTATCCCTTGTCCCGCAAAAGGCTGTATGGCCGGGGACCGATTCTCTTGTTCATCACCTTCACCATGATCTTCGTATCCGGAATTATTCCCAATTTTATTCTGATTAAGAACCTGGGAATGATGGATTCCTACTTGGCCTTATGGTTGCCGGGGCTGATCAGTACCTACAACATGTTCGTCATGAAAAGCTTTATGGAAGGGCTGCCGGAGGAGATTGAGGAATCTGCCTCCATTGATGGCGCGGGAAACTGGCGTATCCTGATCCAGATCATGCTGCCCTTATGCAAGCCAATTATCGCAGCGTTGTCCCTATTCTATGCTGTGGGATGGTGGAATTCCTATTTTAACGTGATGCTCTATATTAACAGCTCCAAGCTCCAGACCTTGATGCTCAAGCTCTACCAGATGATTAAGCAGGTGGACGAGAGTCTGCTGAACAGCGGAGGCGGCAGTGAAGGGGCGACCGGCGTCATCCTAACACCGGAAGGAATCAAGGCAGCTTCCGTGGTTATAGCCATCCTGCCGATTCTATGCGTTTATCCATTTCTCCAGAAGCATTTTGTCAAAGGTGTATTAATTGGCTCCGTTAAAGGCTGATATCATTGAAGAAGAGCTGCAACAGCTGCCTTCTCTTGATATATAAAAAAATTGTTTAAGGGGATGAAGCAATTGGCAACATTCAAGAAAACCGCCTTAAAAGTAGTGATAGCCTGCCTGGCGGTATCAGCTCTGGCAGCCTGTGGTTCCGACAAGGATTCAAGTGCCTCGACAGCGGGTGGGACAAGCCCCTCCTCGCAAGCTTCAGCAAAGAAAGAGATCAGCATTTCGGTCTTTGACCGTGGCGAGGTGCCTGCTGAGGAGGGAAACTATGAAAGCAATCGTTGGACTGAGTGGATCAATAACAATGCTCCTGCGACTGTCAAGTGGGTGCCGGTTCCCCGGAACGAGGCCCAGACCAAGCTGAATACACTGATTGCTTCCGGCGGCGCTCCAGACCTCATTTGGGAGTACGACCGCAACTACATTGCCCAACTGGTCAATCAGGGTGCTATACAGCCTGTGGATTCTTATATAGAGAAATACAGCACCTCCTACAAAAAATATTTGGAGGAGCATCCGGAGCTCGACTCCTTTCTTACCTTTGACGGAAAAAAATATGCCGTTGCCAGCGTGCGTGGTGTTGAAAGCATTGCTAATCATGGCATGTGGATCAGACAGGACTGGCTGGATAAGCTGGGACTCAAGACGCCGGCAACCGTGGACGAATTGATCGAGGTAGCCAAGAAATTCAAGGATGGTGACCCGGACGGCAACGGCAAGGCGGATACCGTACCGATCGTGTTCAACGGCAATGGCGTGCCGATTATTAGAGAATTATTTATGGCATCGGAGAGCCAGTGGTATGTAAACGGCGACAAGCTGGAATACGGCAGAGTGACCGACCGCTATATGGACAGTCTGGCCTTCCAAAAGCAGCTTTTCGACGGTGGCCTGATCGACAAGGAGTATATCACAGATAAAAACTTCCAGAGATCCATGCAATTCTGGACGACGGGCAAGGCAGGCATTATGCTGGGGGCCTGGAATATGGAAGCCGAGTTCCTTGATTTGAAAAAAAATGTGCCTGAAGCCAAGATGACAGCACTGGAATCCCTTTCCACCCCATATGGCAAAAGCGGCTTGTATCAGGAGGCAGCACCGGGAATTTTCGTATCATTTAACAGCAATCTCAAAGAGGACAAGATTGAAGCAGCCTTCAAATTTCTGGATTGGATGATCGACACTGGCTGGAAGCCTCTGAAGTACGGAGAGGAAAATGTGCATTACAAAGATGTAGAAGGTGTTCCCCAGATTATTGATGCTGATAAATTCCGCAAGGAAGTTACTTTTGCCCGGGAGCTGCCTATTGTCAACCAATATGAGCAGAAGCCGGAATGGTTCCCGGTCATGGCGGCCTCCGACGCCTTGTCCCAAGAATACGCCAAGGAAAAGGCCAACTCCCTGACACTGGCCATGAAAAATACGTACCGCCGGGATATCGCTTACGGTCCGAGCCAGCCGGAGGTCAGCCAATTGATTGCCACCTTCGCTCCGATTGCCCAGCAAATTGAGGCCAAGGTGGTGACAGGCGGGACATCCATGACTGCACAAACCGGCATTGATGAAATCCGCAAGGAATGGAAGCGCCTGGGTGGCGATGCCGTAGAGAAGACGGTCAACGAGTGGTATCTGGAGAACAAAAACCAATTAAAATAATTTCATGCAGAAGCTGAGGAGCGGGTCAGCTTGAATGGCTTGCTCCGGTTAAATCGGTGTACATCCACCCATGTTTCTGAATTTGCCTTATTAACTATCAGTCTATTATAGGGAAATGGGGTTACAGCATGAGAATTCATTGCATGAAGTATATAAATTATCATTCAAAAAAACTGGCAGCGCTCCTTGCGGCAATTCTGCTTCTGATGAGTGCGCTGCCCGCCTATGCGGCAATCGATCGGTTATATACTGCACCAGCTGGAGCCACCGCGACGACCCCTGCGGACAATCTGTTCCGTTTGGCAGGCGGCACGCGGGAATTCGTTTTGCTCGACAGTACTGTAACGGCGGGAGTTTACCAGTATTTCGTGCTGTCCAAAAATAATTACGGCGCCAGCACCTTTGATCCGGACAACACTGCAAAGTTTGATGTAAGCGATACCAATAATATCGCCTACTGGTTGAATCATGATTTTATTAATCCCAGCTCCACAAGCTCTGTCAAGCTGGAACCAGCCATCGTCAATCATATTGACTTCCAGCATCAATGGCTGACTGAAGGGGGCAATGTTAATACGACCTATACACAAGACTTCACCACGACGGCCGGCGTCGCCTTGCTGTCCCAGACCGAATATATCCAGTATGCTTCAAAACTGGGATATAAGGATAATATGACCTCCTGGGGCTGGTGGCTTCGTTCAGCACGAGGCAAAAATGTGGGCACTAACATTGTACTGTGCGTGCCATCAGGTGGACTAGGAGAAACTTCCGGTGCTGAAGCCAAAACCACTAACATGATCAGACCGGCCTTTTTCCTCAAAGATAGCTTCTTTGGCACCGTAAAGCTGGATGTATCTGCCATGGGCAGCAAGGTGAAGCAGGTGCTGCAGGATCACTACTCCATCGAGCAGCTTCGTGCCATCGGCTACACCGAACGGGAGCTGGGCCTTATCGGCTTCGATGTGCCTGAGATTGTCGAGGTCAAGATGGCCCGGACAGACCGGGTATATAGCCCGGATACCGTATCCTATTCGGTCTATTTCACCAATAATACGGAGCATTCGGTAAATTACAGCGTCTATCATCAGATTGCAGGCGGAGCGCTGGAGGAACAAACCATCGTGGTCCCGGCCTCTCAATCTTTGGTGAAAACCATCATGCTGTCTCCACAATTAAATGGCATCCATTCCCTTCACGTAGAGGTGAAGGAGGCTCAACGTCAGGTGGTCAGCTTCGATTCCGCCACCTTTGCAGTGTTTCCCGATTACGAGCGGCAATTCGGCGATGATCAGTCCCTGTTCGGCGTAGCCACCCACTTTGACCAGAGCAACAAAACAGATGCTGCAGACACACTTTTGATGGAAAGGGCAGGTATCCGCTATATCAGAGATGGTATATCCTGGAACAAGGTGGAGAAGGTAAAGGGCGTTTTTGATTTCACCCAGACCGACAAATGGGTGAATGACGCCGTCTCCAAGGGTATGCAGATTGTTTCCCTCCTTGGCTTTTCCAATTCGCTATATAATGGCGGACAGGATGTAAAGGTCGGACCCGCCACCCAGGAGCAACTGGATGCCTATCTCAACTATGTGGAACAGGTGGTAAGCCGCTACAAGGGCAAGATCAACACCTTCGAGCTGTGGAATGAGCCCAACATCAGCTTCTGGCAGCCGGAGCCCAATGTCAGCGACTATGCACGTCTAGTGAAAGCCGCTTCGCTGACCATCCGCAGAATCAATCCCGATGCAGTGATCATTGCGGGCAGCGTAGCTAATCAGAACGGTCCCCAGTACTTGGATGACATGTTCCTGCAGGAGGTATATCCCTATATTGATGCGGTTTCCTTCCATCCATACGTCTATCCGAACGATCCGGATACAAGCTATGAGACCAGGCTGAAATCATATACCGACGTAACCAAGAAATACGGAGCCTGGAAAGACCAAAATATTACTGAGGTGGGCTGGCCAACCTCTACCGATGCCAGAGGCGTCAATGAAGAGCTACAATCTGTCTATCTTACTAAGCAGTTTCTGATTTCTTCCGCCAATGGCATTAGGCAGAGCGCCATCTATGATTTGCGTGATGACGGTACCGACCCTGCGTATACTGAAGACAACTTCGGCATCGTGCGGGTTGACCGGATGCCCAAACCAGCCTCGGTTTCCTTTCAGCAGCTCAACAGAGCCTTGGCAGATGCCTACTTTGTCGGTGAAATGAATTCAGGAAGCCAAGTGAAATCTTATTTGTGGAAAAAGGAACAGGAATATGTCATCACTGCCTGGTCCTTGACAGGCGGGAGCCAATCTATTACTTTGACCGGCAATCTGACGAAGACCGACTACATGGGCAATCAGCTTCCATCCCCCAGTTCCGGCAGCAGCTATACCGTCGGCTCCTCTCCTGTTTATTTTACCGGCATTGACCCGGCTTGGGCCAAGGAGCAGTTGAAGGTATTGGCGGTAAGCCTCCATCAGAATTGGTTGGCGGAATGGGGTAGCTCCTTATCCGCAGCCCCGGCTCTCCAGAGCCAATTGCAAGGTCTGTACGCGAGCGGCTTCGGCAGCGGTGCATACGCCGAGATCAAGGCTTTGGCAGATCAATATGAGCTGCTTGGCCAAGGCATCGTGGAGGAAGCACAGGCGGGAACCTTCACCATGGAGAATGCTATGAGTATGTTATACGCCTATCACCTGGCAGTGAAGCCTTTGGAGGCATTAATGCAGGACTCACAGAATCAGCCAACGCTGACCGCCTTGTCCTCCACCGCTGAGCTTGTGAATACGAGCAGCCTGATCCAGGCCAAGCTGCAGAATATTTCCGGAGGCAGTCAGTCATTTGCCCAGGAAATCATGCGGCATGCCCGTGAATGGAACGTGAAGGCCGATGCCTATCTTCAGGCTGACCGCCCCGAGATGGCGCTGGTCTGGGATCAGACAGCCGGGCGTTTGGCGCGTTGGGCTGCCAAGATTAGCGAATTCGAGGCGGCAGAGCCAACAAACTTACTGCTGAGCAGCTACCCCTCCAAGGTGTCCTTGTTCGAGGGAGGATCTGCCTCGATCCAGGCTGCCGTAACCAATGCAAGAGCAACAGCGCTGTCCGGCAAGATTAAATTAGTGGAATCAGGCGCAAACCGAATCATTGCCGAAACTGAAGTATCTGTTGAGCCAGGAACAAATGTGCAGCTTCCCTTCACTATTCATTCTTCTGATTTTCAATTAAGCAGCCCCTCTTCTCTTAATCTGATATTGGAGAATCCAAACGGCGAAGTGCTTCGTACCAAAGCTATTCCTATGAACATTGCCGAAAAGGTGAGTTATAGCCTGAAGCCTAGCGGGCAAACCATGGATCAGCTCGATAGTATCACGGTCAACTTGAACAATCTATTCACTGATGTGCTAAGCGGTACAGTTGAAATTGACCCTCCTCCAGGGTGGACCATGGATGCCAGTAAACCTTATAGCCTGAGTGCCGGAGAGTTTCAAGCGGTGACCTTTTCCGTAAGCTCGACGCGCAACCAACCTTTACACGAATATTCGTTTGCAGTCCGGGTGAAGGACACCGAGGGGAATCTGCTGAAGTCCGCCATACTGCCCTTGAGCTTTGCGGTTATAGTGAAGGCGGAGCAGACTTTGACAACAGCAGGCTTTGACGGCAACCTGGATGCTTGGAAGAAGGCCTATCCCATCTACCTCAATCCGCCTGCCGATCCCCTATCCGCCGAAGCCTGGCAGGCCAGCAATATAGCAGCCAGAATGTATACTCAATGGGATGAGGATGCCTTGTACGTGCTAGCCCAGGTGTATGATGATTACCAGTTCAATAATAAATCGGGTATGAATATCTGGGATGGAGACAATGTGCAGATCAGCATCGACCCCTTGAACGACAAGGCCACCAAATACAGCACGGATGATTACGAATATGGCTTTGCTTACACCGGAGCAGGCAATGAGGTGTATTCCTGGCAGGCAGCAACGGCATACGGCCAGAGCTACGGGCAAAAGCCATCGGAATGGGTTCAGGTGCTCCGGGACGAAGCGGTCAAGCTGTCCACATACTTGATCCGATTGCCCCTGGCTAATATAACGCCTCTTCAATTGCAGGAAGGGACCGTCTTTGGCTTTAACGCTGCAGTTAATGACGCAGATATATTGAACCGGGAGCGCTTGGCCGAATTTACAGGGGGCACAGCCACCAGCAAGAACCCCAGCCTATACGCCAACTGGCAACTGAGCGGGGGGGAGCCGGACTTTCCGGCGTCAACTGTCTATAGCATTGTTATCGACAGCCTGACCGGAGGCAGCATAACCGCAAGCACTGCCGCAGCAGCTAACTAGTGCACCTTAGACTTATTTATAATTTGAAGAGACACACCAGCTGTAAATGCACGGGCATTCTTGACGTCCTGCTCATCGGGATGCCCTTTTTTATCCAGATTGAAGCCGAGCGGCCCTTGGAGCTGAACAGCTCTGTAACGCATCTGAAAATCTCTGCCTTCTTAGCTTCCATTCGTATGTCCTCCGTGCCTGAGTGAATAATATTCATTTCATTCATAATGTAGCATAGCGATGCAGCCTATACACTTTTATATTGGTCTGACACGTATCACTTCTAATATTGATGAATAGTCTATTGTAATGAATTGAAGAATGGAGGTATCCGTATGAACTACAGCAACGAAGATTCACACAATCAAGCTCACCCGTCAGGCTTTCGTCATTTGCCGCAGCCGTACCCTTATTCGCATTACTACTACCTGATCCGCCCGGAGACCGCTCAGAACACTCAGAACACCCGGGCCACTGAACATCCGGCAGCCACAAATGAACTTGCGAAGGGACATATGAACGCCAATGCGGGCAGCGGGCAGGGAATTCATGTTGATGCCGGAGGCGAAGTTGGCGGCGAACACGGCATCGGCTTGAACGCTGGCGGAAATATAGCTTACTCTGGCGCTGGTATTCATGCTGACGCCCACATCGGCCACCCTTCCTACGGAATCCAGGCACAGGGCAATACCCAGCTCGGTAACGGCCAGGGCCTTGGACTTGATGCAGAGGCCCAGGCCTTCGGCAAGTATGGGCTTGAAGCCCAGGCCACAACCCAGCTCGGCGGCGGCCAGGGGGCAGGCTTCCATGCAGGAGCGCAAGCCGGAGGTGAACATGGTCTGGGTGCGGATGCGGAAGGTCACCTGGGTCTGAGTCAAGGGGCCGGACTCCAGACCCATCTGCAGCTCGGCGGTGAGAAGGGTCTCGGTGCCGAGGCCAAGGCACAGCTCGGCGGAGGGCAAGGTGCCGGATTAGATATCACCGGACAGGTAGGCAAATACAACGGGCAAGTAGGTTTTAAGATTGGCGGTAAGGAGCAGCTGGCTAAGGACACTAAGGAATAAGACCTCAGGAAATTGTGGCAGTGACGTTTTGTAGAAAATAACGGCTCTCCAGTCCGTAAGGAAGCTGCACGGGAGTGCAGTAGACCGGCTCGACAATGCAAAGGGACGATCCCCAGCCATGAAGATGGCCGGAGATCGTCCCTTTTTCCATTATCTACTGACGTCAATGGCTTCCCGTCAGCGGTTCAGCAGGCTTCCAACATATTTCAGCAGCTCATTCGCGCAGATCGGGCAGTAGTTGTGCTCATCAATCAGGCGGCGGCTGACTTCGTTGATCCGTTTGAGCTGGCTTTCATCCGGTGTTTTGGAGGAGGTGGTGATTTTGACGATATCCTTCAGATCGGTGAACAGCTTCTTCTCAATGGCTTCCCGCAGCCGGTCGTGATTGTTGTACTCGAACTTTTTGCCCTTGCGGGAGTAAGCGGAGATACGGATCAGGATCTCCTCGCGGAAGGCCTTCTTGGCATTCTCGGAGATGCCGATCTGCTCTTCAATGGAGCGCATCAGCCGCTCATCCGGCTCCATCTCCTCATCGGTGAGCGGGTCACGGATTTTGGACCAGTTGCAGAAGGCTTCGATGTTGTCGAGATAATTCTCGAACAGGGTTTTGGCGGATTCCTCAAAAGAGTAGACGAACGCCTTCTGCACTTCGCTTTTGGCGAGAATATCGTATTCCTTGCGGGCAATGGAAATAAAGTTCAGGTACCGTTCACGTTCCTCCTTCGTGATCGAAGGATGCTGATCGAGGCCGTCCTTGATCGCCCGCAGCACATCCAGCGCATTCATGCACTGCAGGTCGCCTTTGATCAAAGCACTGGAGATGCGGTTGATGACATAACGCGGGTCGATGCCGGACATGCCTTCATCCAGATATTCGGTCTGCATCTCCTTCAGGTCCGCTTCCTTATAGCCCTCAACCTCTTCGCCGTCATACATGCGCAGCTTCTTGATCAGGTCCATGCCCTGCTTTTTGCTCTCCTTGAGCCTGGTCAGGATCGAGAAGATCGCTGCTGCGCGCAGCGCATGAGGGGCAATATGCACATGCTTCATATCACTCTGGCCGATGAGCTTGGCGTAGATTTTCTCCTCTTCCGAGACCCGCAGATTGTAAGGAACCGGCATGACGATCATGCGCGACTGGAGCGCTTCGTTCTTTTTATTGGAGATGAAGGACTTATATTCTGTCTCATTCGTATGGGCCACGATGAGTTCATCAGCACTGATTAGCGCGAACCGCCCGGCCTTGAAGTTGCCCTCTTGGGTCAAGGACAGCAGGTTCCACAGGAACTTCTCATCGCATTTCAGCATTTCCTGGAATTCCATCAGGCCGCGGTTGGCCTTGTTCAGCTCCCCGTCGAAGCGGTAAGCGCGCGGATCGGACTCCGAGCCGAATTCGGTAATGGTTGAGAAGTCGATACTGCCGGTCAGGTCAGCGATATCCTGCGACTTCGGATCGGAAGGGCTGAATGTACCAATCCCCACCCGCTCCTCTTCCGACAAAAGCACCCGGACCACCCCAACCTGTTCAATGTCCCCGTGGTACTCATTCTTCAGCCGCATCTGGCAGGACGGGCAGAGATTGCCTTCGATGCGCACCCCCAGCTCGCGCTCAATCTCCGGACGCAGCTCCAGCGGAATCAAATGCAGCGGGTCCTCATGCATCGGGCAGCCCTCAATGGCATATACCGCCCCCGCATCTGTACGCGAATATTGCTCCAGTCCGCGCTTCAGCAGTGTGACAAGTGTGGACTTTCCTCCACTGACCGGTCCCATCAGCAGCAGGATCCGTTTGCGCACATCCAGTCTGCGGGCTGCGGAATGGAAATATTCCTCCACCAGCTTCTCCACCGCACGGTCCAGACCAAAGATCTCCTGCTCAAAAAACTTATACCGTTTACGTCCGTTAATGTCCTCGACGCCGTGTGACTTGATCATGTCGTATACGCGGGAATGAGCCGTTTTTGCGGGAGAGGGGTCTAGTCTCAGCAGTTCTATATAGTCCTTGAAAGTGCCGCTCCACGCCAAACGGTCGTTCTCAGCCCGATACGAAGATATACGCTCAAAAATATCCATGGCTCGCTGCCTCCTCTTGCGCTCCTACTTGCTCCACCAAGCTTAGAAAGTGTATTACATACCTATGCGGCGAGCCCGGAATAGTTGACCTCTTTTTTGCTGTGCTATAATAGAGAATCATGATTTCTGAAGAATGATTACGCTGCAATCCAGGGCAGGAGTGACAACCAATGGCGATCAAGCAGGAAACGGAGCTGTATGCTCCTTTGAAGGGATTTTTTGAACGGCAGGGCTATGAGATCAAAGGCGAGGTGCGCACTTGCGACCTGGTCGGCATCCGGGAGGACGAGGCCCAGCCGCTGATCGTAGAGATGAAAAAATCGTTCAATCTCGCCCTGCTGCTGCAGGGGATTGAACGATTGCGCTTAAGCCCTAACGTCTACCTTGCGGTAGAACGCGTTAGGGAAAAGAAGGGCGCGGTCAACCAGCGCTGGGGCGAGCTCAGCGGGCTGTGCCGCCGCCTGGGCCTCGGGCTGATCACCGTCGTCTTCTACAAGACGAAGGCCCCGCTCGTCGAGGTGCTCGCGGAGCCGGGCGAGGCGCCGCCGCAGGCCCGCAGCGCCGGGCGCCGCCGCGAGCGTCTGCTCTACGAGTTCCGCGAACGCAGCGGAGACTACAACACCGGCGGCAGCACGCGCGTCAAGCTCGTGACCGCCTACCGCGAGAAGGCGCTGCGCGTCGCACTCGCGCTGCAGGCCCTGGAGGCCGAAGCCGCTGATGCGGCCGGCCTCGGCGGGGGGCGCGCGGCGCAGAGCGGCGCGCCGGGAACTGCCGTGGCCGCTGCCGGGACGGCGGCCACGGATACTGGAGCAGCAGCGGGGGACGCTGCTGCGGGTGCGGGCCCGGCGGCTGCGCTCAGCCGGGCGGAGGCCCCGCGCGGCGTAACGCCCGCCGCGCTGCGTAAGAGGAGCGGCGTGCCCGGCGCCGCCGCCTTCCTGCAGAAGAACTACTATTCGTGGTTCTTCCGGGTGGGTCGCGGCCGCTACACGCTCACGGCCGCCGGAAGGGCAGCGCTGATCGAGTATGCCACGATCGCGGAGATCAGCGCCGCCAAGCTGTAGGCGGCGCGCCCGGGGGAGCCGCTCTCACGGGATTGGACGCGGCGCCAACCGGGCCGTCTATCCTTTCCAGCCGTGACCCGGATCGAGCGGCTCCCAGGATTCGCCCGGCGCCAACCGGCCGTCTATCCATCTCAGCCACGACCGGGGAAGCCGCTCCGGGATTCGTCCCGGCCGCAACCGCCGTCCTATCCTTTTCAGCCGCGCCCGGGGGAGCCGCTCACGGGATTGGATGCGGCGCCAACCGGGCGTCTATCCATCTCGGCCGCGCCCGGGGGAGCTGCTCCGGGATTCGCCCAGCCCCAACCGGCCGCCGATCCATCTAAGCGACGCCTTCCGCAGGGCACGGGCAGCAACGCTTGCGCTTGCTACAACCCGCGCCCGGGGTACCAAGCTGGCTGCGTACTAGGCGTGCTGCCTAGCCTACCACTGCTGCTTCTGGCGGATGCGCCCATAATAAGCCCAACCACGCTCACTTCCAGCGCCATATCCCTACAGGCGAATCGCGTACCCGTTCCACCTGCCCAACAGCAGGTGGAATTTAGGCACTTAAATTCACTGGTTTATCCGGTCCAAAAAGATTAGTTGGATAAATAGCATTTATTTTCTGTGATTCTGAGCCCCATTAGCTTATCCCGGGCGAGTAGATGTACTTTTTCCAACTAAACTCCTAAATTTCAGGATTCTAGCATAATTAAGTGCCTTTTTTCCAACTGCTATTACGTTAGGTTGGGAACGGTCACCAGGGTAGCCTGACCTAGACTATTCCCTATCCACCCACGCCCCAAAAAAGCCACAATCGTAAGCTCCTGCTGACGGCCCACGGATGATCCTGCGCAGGTTGTTCTGCACACAGTATCGCTGCAAGGCTGCGGCGCGACAACTCCAAAAGCCCGCTCACCCTCTACCACACTCCTCACTCCACACCCTACTCACTCCTCACTCATACCCTATTCACACCCCCCACTCACTCCTCTCTCACTACTCACTCACACCCCGCTTACTCCCTACACACTCCCCACTCAAACTCCCTATACACTCCTCACTCACTCCCTACACACTCCTCACTCACACCCCATTCACTCCCCACACACTCCCTACACACTCCCCATTCACTCCCCCACTCACTCCACACTCACTCCCTACACACTCCACACTCACTCCCCGCTCACCCCCTACCACACTCCTCACTCACTACCCATTCACTCCCCACTCACTTCCCATGCAGCTCATATTTGCGCCCGTTCAGCAGCGCACTGCCTATCGCTCCTGCAAGCAGCGCCACCAGCAGGTTCATGCCTACGGACAGCCAGTTAATGGTCTCGTTGATGTTAGCCGGCTGCTCCCGGCCTACCGGACTCACCGTCAGCAGATTTGCGTATTGCTTGAAGCTTGCCGCCGATGAGGAGCCGATACTCCAGTGAGTGCTGCCGCGGACCACCAGCGCAAACTGGATGCCGACTGTGATGAGAATGAACGCAGCGATGCAGAGATGGCTTAGCGCCGGCTTACGGAATCTTTTGGCAGCCGCAAGGGCCAGACCTATAAGCGCCAGTCCCGCCGGAAGGCTGCACAGCTTGGAGAGAATGAAGTAGGTCATCCCCAGCAGCGGGCTGGAGGAATGGATAACCCGTGTCTGATACAGCCCCTCGGGATTAAGGAATACATCCAGCAGAGTAGTGGACCAGACCGCCGTAAGCCCCAACATAAATACAGCGGACTTCACACCGAACAGAGCGGAGGTTCGGAGCGGCAGCATATGGTTAATCGGCATCGTCCCCGTGAAGAATTCCCTGTAATAATCCATATAGATATAGACCGGCAGCAGTATGCCTATTACCATATTTACCAGCAGGAAGACGAAAGCAATATCCTGTCCGTGATCCAACAGAAAATACAGGTTAGCCAGACCGCTTAAGACAGTAAAGATGGCAAATACGGCACTATGCTTCCGGCATTCCAGCTTGAATTGATGCAAATAAACCATGATGTTCTCCCCTTTTGTAAAGTAGCTCAAATCAGACGTTTGAATAAATCCTCAATCGGCACACCGTGTTCCCGCCGCAGCTCCTCCACCCTTCCCTGCAGCAGCACTTTGCCATCGTTCACAAACACCACATCCGTAAACAGACTCTCGACATCGTGAATCAGATGCGTACTGATCAGGATTGAGCTGTCCGGATCAAAATTATCCAGGATGATGCCTATGATCTTATCCCTCGTGGAAGGGTCCACCGCCGCCAGCGGCTCGTCCAGAACGAACAGCCGGGCTTTACGCGCAAACACCAGCGAGAGGCTTACCCTCTCCTGCATCCCTTTGGATAAGGATTTCACCTTGTCCTGCAGATTCAGTCCCAGGGCTTCAATCATGCTGTACGCCTTCTCCCGCTGAAAATCGGCAAACGAGTGGTCAAAAAAAGCAATGCTCTCTTCAATCGTCATCCACGGGTACAGGAACTCGCGGTCGGGCAGGTAAGAGACGATTTTTTTGGTGTCCAGGCCGGGCCGCATCCCGCTGACCGTAAGAGTCCCCTTATAATCCCTGAGCAAAGAGACAATCAGCTTCATCAGCGTCGTCTTCCCCGCCCCGTTCGGTCCAAGCAGCCCTACGATTCTCCCGGCGGGAATGGACAGGTTAAGACCGTCCAGCGCCGTCTTCCTTCCATACCTTTTGGTTACATTGCTGCACTCCAGTACATTCTCCATCTCCTGCAACTCCTTAGATATGTATTTCCTGCTTAGTACATGTGAATATATTCACTTGTTATCTTAGACGTAGTACACATCGTAATCCCTGCGGAGGCCTGCACAAAAAAAGAATGACCGCCAGCCATCCAGGCCCAGCGGTCATCCTTCTTCCATTTAGGGGTTCATTCGTTCGCTCGCTCCCCGTCCCTTAACTACGGGCCGTGAACTCAGTGACAGCTTCACTCATCAGGTTCATTCCGAGCAGCAGCTCATCCCGGCCGGGATGGCTGAAGTTCAGGCGGATGCGGTCAGTGCCTCCGCTTACACTGCACAGAGGCCCGGGCAGAAAGGCGACGCCCTTCGCCAGAGCGGCGCGCAGCAGAGCCATCGCATCTAAGCCTGCGGGCAGCGATACCCAGAGGAACATGCCGCCCACCGGCATATCGTACACGCTGCTCTTCCAGGCCGGACGCTTCAGCAGCTCCGCCATCAGCTTCAGGCGGGTATTGTATTCACGGTTCAGCAGGGCAATATGCTCGCGCAGATCAAAGGCAGATACACTCAGCAGATGATGCAGCAGCCGCTGATTCAGCGAGCTGGACTGCCAGTCAGCCATCTGCTTGGCGGCTGCCATCATACCGATCAGCTCCCGGCTTCCCGCCGCCCAGCCCGTCCGCAGCGCGGGCGCGACGGTTTTGCTGAAGGAGCCGATATACAGCACATGCCCGCCCTCGCTGACATTCTCCAGCGCGTAGAGGGTTGGATACCGCTTGGAAGGATGTCCTTCACTCCGCTGGAAGTGCAGATCGCCATAAGAATCATCCTCCACAATCAGCACATTATGGGAGATACACAGCTCCAGAATCTCATGACGCCGCGCCAGGCTCCAGAGCACTCCGCTGGGATTGGTGAAGCTCGGCGCCGCGAACAGCATCTTGGGCCTGTACTGCCGGATCATGCTGCGCAGATGATCCGGCAGCAGGCCATCCTTATCGCCCTGCACCGGAATAATAACGGCTCCCTGCATCCGCAGAGCCTGCAGAATACCAGGAGAGGTCGGATTCTCTACCAGAACATGATCTCCGGGATCAATATATACCCTGGACAACAGATCAATAGCCTGCTGGCTGCCTGTGGTCAGCAGAACGCCGCCTTCGGCTACCGCGACTCCTTTGCTGCTGAGCCAATCTCCGGTAAGCCATTCACGGAGCGGGCCATACCCTTCCGGCTCCCCGTACTGCAAGGCACTGGCATCTGTCGAGATCACTGTAGATGCCGCCTCAGACAGCAGTGACAGCGGAAATAATTCTTCCGCCGGAAGCTCTTCCGCCAGCGAGATCAGCGTACCCCGGCGTGTCTCCTTACGGATACTCAGCAGCGGTGAAGATAACAATGTATGTGCGCGCGAAGAAAACTCATACTTCATACGCTCCCCCCTTTATCTGGTTTAAGAATATTCCGCTCCTGACGCCATTATGTCGTAATACAGGGATTATGCGTAGATTTGCTTGTTCTGTCTTGAGAACAGCGCAAATTTCTCAATCGCCTGCGCTCTGGTCGATACTTCCAGCTTGACATAAATCTTACGCAGATAGTTGTCGATCGAACGGCGGCTGACTTCAATTTCAAGTGCGATCTTGTCGTATGTAATTCCTTGCACAATTCGTTCCATGATGAACATCTCTGTCTGTGTTAGCTGCATCACGCCCTCCAGTCCTCTGGAAGAGGTGACCGGCCGTAAGCCCTTTTCGATCCATTCCAGCGGAATCGAGAGGAACCCTTCACGGATTCCGTTAATCATCTGCAGCAGCTGGCCCGGAGTGGCCCCCTTCGACAATACCCCGCTGGCCCCAAGCTCAATCAGGGGCTGGAACATTTCCTTATCGTTCTCCTCAGTCATAATAATAATGTGGGAGCACTTGGAGCTTTTTTTCATCTCCGGCAGCACCTGCTCCACTGTTCCTTCGGGCATCTGATAATCACTCAGCACCAGATCAGGCCGGCACTCCTCCACGACGGGGATGCATTCTGCCCAGGTAGAGTACATGCCGTCTACCGTAAGTCCCTCCTCATCTTCCAGTATCAATTTTGTTCCCAGCATACTTGTGGGATGACATCCCACGATGACCACCCGCCAGACCTTCATCATTAATGCCCAGACCTCCTGCTATCTATATAATATTCCAGAATGGAAAGCGCTATTAGCGTTTCCTGTCAACACGCAAGCAAGGATGTATGCTGCCCAAGTCTGTTTTCCTGCTTTTACCTTGAATACGTCCATCAGATATTCCAATCTATAGAAATTGTATCGCAGTAGTTTAACAGGATGCAATTACTTTTTGTCGTTTCTGCACGGCTCTTTCACTTTTGCGAAAAACCTGAAAGTCTGATAGAATGGGGACTTGAAAAATAATGGCTTGAGGTGATGAAATGCAACCGCTAGCGGAATCGACCCGGGTACACTCTCGCCGGAGCGCAGAGAGAAGCGGCTCTTCCGTAAAATGGTTTCTACTGTTCTGGATTTTGATGATCGCAAGCGGCGTATATGCCGTGTACAGCTACACCAATCATCTGAAAGATCAGGTGCTGAACGAGCTTGGATCTCAGAGCCAGCAGCAGCTTACCGTTTTGAAGACCGATTATGAGTCCAAGATTGCCGTTCTGTCCGAGCAGGTGAAGGAACTCCAGAGCACCGTTCAGACGTTCAATGAGCTGCTAACCTTCACCAAGGATAATGCCAGCAACAAGACGGACAACAGCAACAAGCTGTACACGCAATTAAGCGAGGTCAAGAAACAGCTTGATTCGCTCAAGAAAGAGATGGATCTGCTTAAATGATGACTCCTGTCAAAAGAGTAAACCGGTTCTTCATGCTCCTGACCGCCCCGTTGTTCGGACTGCTGCTCTGTCTGTGGCTGTACCAGCCCCCGCTTGAGCTTAAGCTGAATACCGGACCCTTCGCCGCTGTTCCCGGACCCGTGAATGAGACCGCGCAATTGAAGCAGGATCTGGCCGTGGCCAAAAGCTATGCCGCCTACACCATCGACTCTATCAGCACCAGCGCACAGCTCTATAAGCAGACCACGAGCGCCATGAACGCACTGGTCACTACAGCGGCAGCCCAGACCTCCCGTCCGGAGCGGATCTATAACAACCGGATTAGTTCCCGGCTCGGCATTCCCGCCGACATCATCAGCAGTGACCGGATTACCATCGAATTATACCGGCTGAACCCCGGCAACTATACAGCATACGCCCTAAAGATCAAGCTGAAGGACCCGTCAGCCATGAAGATGAGCCTGGCCGGTGACGGCACCGGTGCCTCTGAGACCACCCTGCAGGCCGTGAACCGCTACGGCGCTTCAGCCGGTATTAATGCAGGCGGGTTCGCCGACCAGAACGGCAAACGTTATCCGCTCTCGACAACCGTCGTCGGCGGAGAGTATCTGTACGGCTTCGAGCCCAGCTACAAGGATCTCAGCTTCGTCGGCCTGGACAAGTCAGGCAAGCTCATCGGAGGCAAGTTCAACAGCCGTACAGAGCTGGACAGGCTGGAGCCGGTATTCGGCGCAACCTTTGTCCCCGTTCTGCTGAAGAATCAGAGCAAAACCGCCATTCCGCTGAAATGGCAGCTCGCCCCCAAGCGGGCACCGCGGACCGTTATCGGCAATTATAAGGACGACCAGCTGCTGATTCTGGTTGCAGACGGATATGACGAGAACGGCAATTCCGGCGCCACGCTGGCCGAGCTTCAAGACAAGCTGTACAATCTCGGTGTTATTGATGCCTATAACCTGGATGGCGGCGGCTCTTCCTCCCTGATCTTCAGGGGAAAGGTCATTAATAGGCCTTCAGACGGCAATCTGCGCCGTGTCCCGACGAACTTTCTGTTCTTCAAGTGATTCAGTATAGCTCGTCAATGCCAAATATCACACTTTATATTTATTTTTACAGAATAAAAGGGTATACTCAGGTTAATGAAGATCGTCAATAACGGAGGTGCCCAGCATGTCGTTCTCCCTGACTTTTTGGATCGTAACCCTGGTTTTTGTGCTGTTTATGGCCGGTATTCTTACTTCATCCTACAACGACGACAAGACTAAGGGATTGTAAACAGATCCCTGCGCATCCATCCCTGAGCGTATTACTACAAAAAGGAGCACCGCACTGATGTGCGGCGCTCTTTTTTGTGAATATCCTTCTATTTCTCGCTGAAACGAATGCCGACCTTCCAATAGACGGCATAGCCGTTTCTACTTGTGGAACTATTAACTTAAGCATGTCCAGCCAGCATCCCTGTTATAGGACGCCGCTTGGGCGTTTATCCTATGTAGATAGCGATGCGGTCTACGCTTACGCGTGTTTTGGCAATTGCGTCATTTCCGAAAGACAGCTTGCACAAATATAACGGTCTTTATATTCGCTTACGCCTTCCATTGATCCGCAAAACACACACTTCGGACGGTAACGCTCCAGAATAATATGGTCGCCCTGAACCAGAATTTCTACAGGGTCGCCTTCATTCATTTGATACCTTTTACGCAGAGACTTAGGCAGAACAATTCTGCCCAGCTGATCCACTTTACGTACAACGCCAGCAGGTTTCATATCTAACTTACACTCTCCTGTTCAACTTATGATTAGTAGTGCCCTTCTTGGCCTTTCTAAGTTCACGTTCTATATTACTTACTTCGGCACTAATCAACTATTTCGTTACTAAAATGTCGAATCCTGCTGAAAAAAATAAAAAATGATGTCAACTTTTAGAAAAGTTCTGGGAAATCCAGTTGCCGGAGCGCTTCATATACAACAATTGCTGCAGAATTGGACAAATTCAGCGATCTTACCGCTTCGCTCATCGGCATCCGCATGCAGGTTTCCTTGCCGGCCTCCAGAATATCCGCAGGCAGTCCCTTGGTCTCTTTGCCAAAAACAAAGAAGTCTCCATCCTGGAAGGTGAAATCAGAATACCGCTTCTCTGCCTTGGTAGTGGCGTAGAAGAACCGGCCTTCCTTATACTTCTCCAGCACTTCACTGAAGGAATCATGATATTCGATATTCACCGCATGCCAATAGTCGAGTCCGGCACGCTTCAGCGTTGCATCGTCTGTGCGGAAGCCCAGCGGATGTACCAGGTGGAGATGGGTTCCTGTGGCCGCACAGGTGCGGGCGATATTGCCGGTGTTGGCCGGAATTTCCGGTTCCACCAGCACAATGTGTAATGCCATAATTTACGATACTCCTCTCTGTAGGGTCTTAGAATTCCTGAGGCAGGCGGGCAAGAAGAAACCTTCCGCTGCCAGGCGGAAGGTCAGGAACGTTCTTTCATTAACCTTGAGTTTGCCGGAAATGCTTCATGAAGTCGGCTAGCGCCTTAACACTCTCATGAGGGACTGCGTTATAGATAGAGGCGCGTAAGCCTCCTACACTGCGGTGGCCCTTGAGCCCCACGAAGCCTTCTGCTTCGGAAGCTTTGATGAACTGCTTCTCCAGCTCCTCCGATGGCATCCGGAACGTTACATTCATAATGGAACGGCTGCCTTCTTCCGCAACTCCGCGGTAGAAGCCGTCGCTGCCGTCGATATAGTCATACAGGAGACCTGCTTTGTCACGGTTCTTGGCTTCGGTGCCGGCAAGCCCGCCCTGCTCCTCAATCCATTTTAACACTTCGTTAACCATATATACAGAGAAGGATGGCGGCGTATTGTAGAGAGAGTTATTCTTGTAGTGGGTATCATACCGCAGAATCGTCGGAATATTCGCAGGGGAACTGGAGATCAGCTCTTCCTTGGCGATCACTACAGTGACACCGGACGGTCCGAGATTCTTCTGCGCTCCGGCATAGATCAGTCCGAACTTGTTGATGTCGAAGTCGCGGCTCAGAATATCACTGGACATATCGCCAATCAGCGGAATGTTACCGGCATCAGGATACTCCGCATACTGCGTGCCTTCGATCGTCTCATTCGAGGTGATATGCAGATAAGCGGCATTGTCTGCGGCCTTAATACTGTCAAGCTCAGGAATAGCCAGGAATTTCTTGTCTGCTGAGGATGCGGCTACATGACCGCCGCCTGTCAGCTTGGCTTCCTTCAAGGCTTTGTCCGCCCAGCTTCCTGTCATCACATAACTGCCGACCTGGCCTTCAGAGATGAAGTTCATAGGCACCATAGCGAACTGCGTGCTTGCCCCGCCCTGGATGAACAATACCTTGTAGCCTTGCGGATTGCCGAGAAGCGAAAGCAGGCGTTCCTGAGCTTCATTATGCACAGATTCGTATATCGCCCCGCGGTGCGACATCTCCATAATGGACATTCCGCTCTCCCGGAACTCGACAAACTCCGCTTGCGCACGTTCCAATACTGCCAGCGGCAATGCTGCCGGACCGGCATTAAAATTGTATGCTCTCTTGCTCAAAATAACTCCCACCCTTTCTCTCCTATGAATATGGATATCGCTATGATAGCAGATAACGATAAACACCAGCAAGTATAATTATTCACATATAAGGTAAGCCAGGCAGGGTTCAGGAGGTGAAAAACTGATAGCTGCGGCTCCAACCCTTGCTGTGACGCGGTAAAATAGTGATGTCCGCAAAAACCTCTGGAGAAATAACATGCTTGTCCCCCCACAAAGCAATCCGCTCGGCGGTGAAATCTCCACTCTCCCTGATGCAGGCACCGCTCGGCTTATGGAGCAGCTCCCAGTAATAATTCGCCTCAGCCTGCTCCCAGCCTTCGAGCCTGCAATAGAACTGACGGTCCGGTTCCCCTGCCCATGTGAGGCTGTTCCCGGATACACTCAGCAGATTCTCCGTATAAGAAGATTCAGGGGCAACGATCTGCGGGACTCCCGGCAGCCTAAGCTCATAATCCGTTCCTACGAATGCTTGGTCAATTCCAACAAAGTTGTGGATATACTCTTCGATCCGCAAGGCTTTTGTTCCATTATTTTCCATATTATAGGATATGTTCAACCGGTCCCCCTCCAGCTTCAGCGACTTGACCAGCCTCATGCTGTAGCCCCGGCATTCCAACGGCTCAACCGTGTATGTAACCGATTGTTCGCTCCACTCCTCAATAATGGGAAATGGCTTGAGCGGATATTCCCCTACGAAAGAATACGGCTCTCCGCTCTGCTTCTGGAGCAGTCCGATGCCGGGCTTGGGGAACCATTCCCCCACTGCCGCCTCCTCGTAGCCAATTGCCCGGGAAATGCCAAACTCATTGCAGAGACCGATACCGCCCGTGCCTTGTCCAGGCACCAGACTTTCGGGAACGCAAAAGGTATGTCCGCCCTGCTCCAGCGTAACGCCTGTAATAAATCCGGTCCAGTCAAAACGGGTACCCCCATAGGCACCCACATCCGCAATCTCCACTGTAAGTATTCCGTTTGAAAGTATACGTGCCATTTCTATCTGTCCTTTCTGTCCTGAATTACACAGCACATCCTATCATACCATTTCCAGCCCATTCTATCCTCCGTATTCGGATATTAAAACGCCTGCTCTCCGGCGGACCGTCAGAGCAGGCGCTATGGGGCAGGCAGCCCCGGCTTATGCCAGTTTTACTTCAAGCAGATGAATTTCCCCTTCAGGCAGAGCGGTCAGCAGGCTGCGCGGAATCACAGCGCCCTCTGAGACGCGCTGAAGCGTTACCTCAGCCCCGTTCAAGGCGGCAGAGTGTATTTGATACTCTCCGTACTCCGTGCTTCCTGAAGCCGTATAGACGACTTTCAGCTCGCGTCCGGCAAAAATCGTTTTGATCGAGGCGCTTTGCTCCCCGTCGAACTGTTCTTGAACCAGCTTCGGCTGCAGCAGCAGGTCGCCGAGCTTGCCTTTGACCCCAAATACCTCTGTGACCATGGTTAACAGCATCCAGCTTGCCGAGCCTGTCAGATAGGTGTACATTCCTCTGCCCTCTTCGTTGATATATTCCGGGATTCCCGGATACATCCGGCTGACCTCAAAGTTCGCACTCAGGCTGTACAGGGAGTTCAGCACCTTGCGGCCTTCTTTGACATAACCGCGCTTGTACAGCGCATTACCGTACATTACGGTCATATGGCTGAACATGGCCCCGTTCTCCTTGTGTCCGAAGGCAAAGCCGAACGCCCTGCCCAGATTCTGCTGAATGCCGCCGAAGTTGCTGTTCAGACGATAGCCGATCTTCTCATCGAACAGATTGCGCTCCACAGCTGAGATCATCGCAGGAATCTGCTCTGGAGCCGCAGCGTGGCCCAGGAGCGGGAAGACCTGTCCGGTAAGCGTCATCCGGGTGCCTCCGGCACCTTCGCCTTCTACACGTTCCCCGTCGTTATTGTAATATCCGTTGAACCAGCCGTCGCCATGCCCGCTCTCTACCCATTCATTGCGGCGCAGATGATCGAAGATCCATTCCGCTTTACGGGCTAGATCTGCTGCAACCTCCTCAAGCTTCAAGACGGACCGCACACCGCTCACCTTATTCGGTGCAGCCGCATAGAAGCGGTTCAGCCGTTCATGCTTGGCGGGAATAGATTCATAATCAATGGATTGCCGGAGAGAATCCAGCAGCAGCACCATCTCTTCAGCAAGCTCCAGCGTATCTCTGCCAGTCTGTTCCTTCAAGGTGATCAACAGCCTGGACAGATCCAGCAGGTTGCTGGCATAGAAGGCGGTGAAGGTTACACTCTCGCCCCGCTGGGCAGCCATGTCCAGACCGTCATTCCAGTCCGCCCCTTCCAGCAGGATGTTGTTATGCTCACCCACATTGAAGAACGGAACAAGATTCTGCAGGAGGATATGCTCCAGAATAGTACCTGTATAGACTTCGCCCGCTGCCGTCCGCAGACTGCTGCCTGCACCCGGCTCCCAGGAAGTATCGCGGTCCTTGCAGCGGTTCATGAAGGTATCGCGGAAATAGGTCTGCTCCTGGAGCAGGAAGTCCAGGTCACCGCTCTGATCCAGATACAGCATGGTGGTCAGGAACGGCCAGGCGCCGTGATCCATCCAGACCCGGGGGATATTATTGCGGTCCGCAATGAATTCTCCGGGCTCCTGCCCGATAATCGTCGCGTTGCTGCCGTCTATTCTAACTCCGGCATAGTTGTTCAGGAGCAGGCTGCGCACATCGGCAGGCTCCATAATCAGCAGCGCCAGGCAATCCTGCCAGAGATCGCGCCAGCCGCGGCCGCCTCTGCCGTAATCGTGGTATGGCAGGAACGAATTGCCGTACAATCTGCGCAGCACAGGCTGCAAGGTTACCCACTTCATCCATTCATCCGCGGCATGATCTCCGGTATGGAATTCCACCGTATTGACTTTATCCGCCCAGAAGCTCTTATTCTCTTCAAGCAGTGCATCAAAAGCAGCCGCCGAGCCAACCTTTTCCATCAAAGCCGGCACATCAATTCTCTCATTCTCAATAACCATTGCTACGACATAAGAGTGACTCTGGCCTGGCGCAAGGGTAACCTCCGCAAACCGCAGACCGCCCAGTGCCTCATAACCTTCCCTGTCTATTCCTCCGCCTTCGCCGATCCGTGGAGCCAGATTATTCACTACCGACTCCGGCCAGTCCAGGCTTCCTCCCTCACCGATGAACTCCTCCTGCACCGGGAAAAATCCGGTAGGCTGTACCCCGCCGTCAGCTGCGCCGAACACCCCGTAAGAGGTATGATTCACCCGGTGTCCGCGTTCGTCGAACGACAGGGCAGGCTGCACCTCTATTCCGTAAGCGGAAGTATAAATCCGGTTCAGCAGCGAGGTGACATGCCGGTGATCCCGCAGATCATCCGCAGACCGCGCATACAGCGGAATAGCTGCAGTAGGAGTCAGCGTAAGCTCCCCGGTGCCGCTGTTCGTCAATACAACCTTCATTAGCTCAACCTTGTCATTGCCGCACGGCACAAAGCTGGTGATCTCAGCTCTAAGCCCCAGCTCCTTGCTCTCCCGGGTTACCTTATGCCACAAGAGTCCTGCTTCCAGCAAGGAATCATCTGCTGTTTCGTTGTAGAAAGCGGCATTCTGCCGGGCCGAGTTGCCCGCTGCCGACCAGGCGCCCTTGCCTTCAACATAGACCCAGAAATTACGCGAGGCGCGCGAATTATGCAGATCCTCTACGGAGATTGGCGGTGTAAGAAAAGTATTATGACCTGAAGTAACCTGACCATGCAGCTTAGGACTGACGGAAGACATCATGCCCCCTTCGTTGACGAGCGGAAAATATAAAAAGCTGCTCCGGTCCGGCTGCTCTAACTTAAAGTCCCCATTACTCCCGGTGAAGCTCCAGCCTGCTTTTGACCTATCCGATTTATGACTCACTGAAATCATCATCCTCCCCACTCTACTAACTTCCATTTCCGAAATCGGTTTCGTTCTTCATTATCACATCGTTGTATACCTTTGTAAAGCGTTTTTTATGACTATATACAGGGGTATAATTTTTACTGTAAACACTGATAAATCAGGCTTTATCAAAGATAGGCTTATGAACTACACCTTATTTAAACCGCTTTCCGCCATGTGGATTATGTATACAAATAGTTGTGTTATAATACATATTTCACACCCGTTTTCCGTTGCCAAATCAGAGTTCACCCTCAGATATAAACAATCCTCCTATCAAAACTGCAATTTCATTGCATTAAAGGTACTATATTAACGAAAATTTACGAAAATCAACGAAACTAACCTTTAATATTGCTGCCTATGGTTTGCATTTTGATTCTGAAGCTACTCTCTGTTTGTGCTCTTTAATGCTGTCTCTGCTGTTTGTAACCTATAATGTTGTAAAAAAGGAAATTCTAAATCCCGGCCTACGGATGTCCGGGAGAATTCTTGCCGGAATTGCAACATCTGCCCCGCTCTGCGGCTTACTAGGTGCTGAAATCCTGCGTTTTGTGCAACATTTCCTGATTACAGCCTGTTCGGCGAAGGAAATGTTGTAATTTGGGCAGGATTGTATGATCCGCAGCATCCGCTTCAGCGAGATAAGGCGTAATATTCGCAAAAAAGTCCCCGGAATCAAAGATTCCAGGGACTTCTTCTTCATCTAACTCTATTCACAATAAGTTCTCTTATACATCGAAGTACAGGGAGTATTCATGCGGATGAACGCGAATCGCAACGGCTTGAGCTTCGGAACGCTTCAGGGCGATATAGTTATCAATGAAGTCCTTAGTGAATACGCCGCCTTCTGTAAGGAACTCGTAGTCCGCTTCCAGAGCATCAAGCGCTTCGTCCAGGGTGCCTGGTACGCTGCGGATCTTCTCTTTGTCTGCATCAGACAATTCGTAGATGTTCTTGTCCAGCGGACCGTAACCCATTTCTTCAGGGTTGATCTTCTTCTTGATTCCGTCAAGACCTGCCATCAGCATGGCGGAGAAGGCCAGGTAAGGGTTAGCTGTGGAGTCCGGTGTACGGAACTCGATGCGGCAGCCCTTAGGGGTTACAGCAGCTACCGGGATACGTACAGCAGCGGAACGGTTACCTTTGGAATAGACCAGATTGACCGGAGCTTCATAGCCGGGAACCAGACGTTTGAATGAGTTGGTGCTTGGATTGGTCAGCGCGATCAATGCAGGAGCATGATACAGGATACCACCAATGTAATGCAGGGCCATTTCACTGAGGTTGGCATACGCGCCTTTTTCGTAGAACAAAGGTGAATCGCCGTTGAAAATGGATTGGTGAACGTGCATTCCGCTGCCGTTATCGCCGAACAGCGGTTTTGGCATGAAGGTTGCTACCTTGCCGTATTGACGTGCAGTGTTCTGCACAATGTATTTGTATGTGAGGAGATTATCAGCTGTCTTCTTCAGGGTATCGAAACGGAAGTTGATTTCCGCCTGGCCCGCTGTTGCCACTTCATGGTGATGGCGTTCAATTTCAAGGCCTGCTTCACCAAGCAGACGGCACATTTCGCTGCGGATATCCTGCTGGGAATCCACTGGAGCTACAGGCACGTATCCGCCTTTAACGCCAACTTTGAAGGCCATGTTGCCGCCTTCTTCCTTGCGGGATGTGTTCCATGCCGCTTCTTCAGAATCCACGAAGAAGGAGGAAGTGTTCATGCCGCTCTCGTAACGGACATCGTCGAAGATGAAGAACTCGGACTCAGGTGCGAAGAATGCCGCTGTACCTACACCGCTGGATTGCAGGAATTCTTCTGCCTTCACTGCGATACCGCGCGGGTCGCGCTCATAACGTTCGCCATCAGGCGTGAAAATATCGCACATAATGTTAAGCGTCGGATGAGCTGTAAAAGGATCAATGTATGTTGTGCTTGGATCAGGCATCATTACCATATCCGATTCTTCGATCCCCCGGAAACCTGTAATGGAAGAACCATCAAAGGCTACACCATTCTCAAATGTTTCTTCTTCAACTGCGGATGCTGGCAATGAGATATGATGGGCACGTCCACCCAGATCTACAAAACGGAAATCCACCCACTCGATATTGTTTTCCTTGATCGTCTGCAACACTTTTTCAACCGACATGCTTAATTCCTCCCCAAGTTCCGAACATTAGCCCGCTCTTCGTATCAAATGTTCTTGTTTTTATTTTTTTGCTGTCGTCATTATAAATCGCATACCTAACATCGTCAATGCTTATGTCAGGTATTTCTTGCGAACATGTAAGATATTCTAACGCTTTGGTGAAAAAACCGATTTTGCCCTTATTCCATGTCACCTTTGTCCGGTATTCAACAAAAACAACCCTCTTCCTGCGCCCAGCCGGGCGGGAAGAGAGCTGTTCATAAGCCATTCGCACACTCAAAATCACACGACTGGAGCGGCCTCCAGGGACGGGGAGAACCTGCGTCCAACCAGCGGCGCCAGCTTCTCAAGATCCCGCAGCAGGCTGTCGAACTGCTCAGGGAACAGAGATTGCACCCCGTCACCGGTCATCGAATTATCAGGATCGGTATGCATTTCGATAATCAGACCATTGGCGCCTGCCGCAACCGAAGCCTTGGCCATAGGGGCCACCAATTCACGGCGTCCGGTACCATGGCTCGGATCGGAGATTACCGGCAGATGGCTGAGGTTCTGCAGCACAGGGATCGCAGACAGATCCAGCGTGTTGCGTGTGTAGGTCTCGAAGGTACGGATTCCCCGCTCACATAACATCACATCCCGGTTGCCCCCGGCGAGAATGTATTCCGCCGCATTCAGCAGCTCATCGTAAGTCGCACTGAATCCGCGCTTCAGCAGCACCGGACGGCCGCAGGTTCCCAGCTTGCGCAGCAGGTCGAAGTTCTGCATGTTGCGTGTACCTACCTGCAGAATATCCGCATGCTCGGCACAGATATCCACATACTCCGGTGTCATGACCTCAGTAATCGTCAGCAGTCCGTGGCGTTTGCCGGCTTCGGCCATCATCGTAAGTCCTTCCACACCAACCCCCTGGAAGCTGTAAGGTCCGGTACGCGGCTTGAAGGCACCTCCGCGCAGCACCTGACCGCCGGAAGCTTTGACAAGCCGGGCAATCTCATCAATCTGCTCCGGAGATTCCACGGCGCACGGACCACCCATAATGACCAGATTCTCTCCGCCGATCTTCACTCCCCGGATGTCGATAACCGTATCCTCCGGATGGAAGTCACGGCTGGCGAGCTTGTAGGACTTGGTAATCTTCACAACATTCTCTACGCCCTTCATCTGGCGCAGATGCTCGGCAAGCTTCGGAGTGACGCCCCCGACCAGTCCGATTACCGTGTGATCAGCCCCTACGGAGAGGTGAACCTGCAAGCCTTCCTTTTCAATAACGGCAATAATTTCATTCACCTGTTCTTGAGGTGTTTGGTTGGATGTAATAACGATCATATTATAGCTCCCCTTTTGGATGGATATTCTTATCAACGGTATCGGCCAATTCAATGTCCGACACTATCTCGCTACGACGCGTGTACGCTTTTAAGCACTAAAGTGATTTTACCGCATGTTTCCGTTTCAGTCAACCGTTATTCCCCGGCTTCCGCAGGATTTAGGCGAATTCCCTCTAAATGATCTCCCTGAAACATATAAATTCTCATATTTTCAAAAAAAGCAGTACAGACCCTAAGGCTGCACTGCCGACTAATTACCCTATGAGTTCATTTTTCCTGACCTGTCACTTGGTGCTTGCAGTCTTGTTCTTCACCGGCGGCAGGAGCTTCGCCATATTGACCGTACGTTTGATCTCCCAGGTCTCAGGATTCGCTTCGTCATACTGCTCCAGATAGTTGATAACCTCTTTGGTAATCGGAGTCGGCGTGGAAGCGCCGGAGGTTACGCCCACCTTGCTAATTCCCTTCAGCCAAGCTGTATTCAGCTCGGATACGTCAGAGATGCGGTGAGCAGGAACGCCGGCAATCTCCTCCGACACCTGTGCCAGGCGATTGGAGTTATTGCTGCGCGGATCGCCGACAACAATAACCAGTTCACACTGGCCCGCCTGCTCAGCCACTGCTTCCTGACGGACCTGTGTCGCCATACAGATCTCATTGTGGACCTCGGCTCCGGGGAAGGTCTCCAGCAGTTTGCGCATAATATGCTTGATATCCCACTGGCTCATGGTGGTCTGGTTCGTAATGACAATACGTGAAGGAGGAATTCTCAGGCTGGCAATATCCTCCTCCTTCTCAATCAGATGGACATGCTCAGGAGCAATGCCCACCGCGCCCTCCGGCTCGGGATGGCCTTTCTTGCCGATATAAATAATCTCACAGCCCTCTTCAACCTTCTCCTTGATGAGGTCATGCGTCTTCGTTACATCCGGACAGGTGGCGTCCACCGTAGTCAGCCCTTTGGCGCGTGCCATCTTGCGTACCTCAGGAGATACGCCGTGCGCCGTGAAAATAACGGTACCCTTATCCACTTTATCTAGAATATCCAGACGGTTATGCCCGTCCAGCGTAATAATTCCGTCGTCCTCGAAGGAGTTCGTGACATGGCTGTTGTGCACAATCATACCCAGTATATAAATCGGCCGGGGCAGGTCAAGATTCTGCGCAGCCTGCCGTGCCATTACCATAGCATCGACTACGCCATAGCAATAACCCCGGGGAGAGATTTTGATGACTTCCATGAATTCACCGCTTTCTGCTGTCAATGACTGCTGTAATAGGAATCCTTATAATTATACCCTATTCCAGCGGCGGGGCAAAGAGAAGCGGCAGCCAGATCACAAAGGTTGTCCCTTCCCCCTGACGGGTGACCACCTCGACAGAGCCCCCATGCTCCTCAATAATCCACTTGGCAATGGACAGTCCAAGCCCGATGCCTTCAGTGATGCCTCTCGACTCATCGGCACGGTAGAAGCGGTCGAAGATATGCGGCACCTCATCTTTATCCATCCCGATTCCTGTATCGGCAATGCGGATGCCCACCTGATTCTGATACAAGACCGCGTCCAGCGTAACCTGACCCGCAGGTGTGTATTTGAACGCATTATCAATGAAAATAAACATCATCTGCTGCAGATAATCCTTGTTGCCGAGAATATATTTGCCGTTCAAATGCCCCAGCTCCCCTACAGACCACTCTGCCTCACGCGGCAGGAAGGACGCCCGGCGGGCCACTTCGGTCATCATCGGCTCCAGTGCTACCGGCTCAATCTCGAAGGTCCGGCCGGTATCCGCCCGGGCCAGGGACAGCATATCCGCCACCAGACGGCTCATGCGCTTCGATTCATCAGCGATATCCTTCACGGATTCTATGGAGAGCTGGCGGATTTCCGCCTCGGTCATCCGGCTGTCATCCGGCTCCATCTCCCATATTTTCTCCAGCAGATCAATATTTCCGCGGATCGTTGTAAGCGGTGTCCGCAGCTCATGCGAAGCATCCGAGACGAAGCGGCGCTGTGTCGCGTAAGCCTCCTCCAGTCCCGTATAGAAGCCCTCCATCCGCCCGAGCATACTGTTGACCGTCTCGATCAGCCGCCCGATCTCATCCTCCGGCCCGTCGTATTCGATCCGTGAGCTGAGGTCTGTTCCGGTCTGTATCCCGTTGGCGGCCTCAATCACCTTGCCGATCGGGCTCATCGCCTTGCGGGCCAGAAATAAGCCGAAGGTGAAGGCGGCAAACAAGGTAGCCAGGGAACCGGCAAGCAGAATATTCTTCAGTCGGTTGAGCAGCGTGACTTGTTCGCCAGTATATACGGCAACCTGAAGCACAGCAGGCATACTGGTGTTGTTGATGTTAATATCAAGCGCCGTCTGATAGATCAGAAAAGGATTGCCGCCATAGCTGGCCTGTAGGTATCCCTCCTGGCTCTGAAGATCCTCCTTGGCAGGGATCTTGAATTGCAGACTGATCTCCGTCATGTTCGGACTGGGGATCAGCCTGTCCAGATCATAAATATACATTTGAGCAAACAGACTCTGACCCGCTGGACCGCCAAGCACCGGCTGCAGGGTGCCGTCAACGTTCAGACCCGGCTTGAGCTCCACCTGATGGGACTGGCTCAGGAGCCGGTTCTTCAGATCACCGTACGTATTGATATAGACAAAGCCGTAGATCACGCCCGACAAGACCAGCAGCATGACGGCAAGAATCCCTGAATACCAGGCAGTGAGCCGCAATCGTATGGACATATTAGTCACCTCTTAGGATGTAGCCGGCTCCCCGGATCGTCTGAATCAGTCTTTTGCCGCCATGCTCCTCCGTCTTCTGGCGCAGCATGGCAATATACACCTCAAGCACATTCGATTCCCCGCTATAGTCATACCCCCAGATCTTGTCCATGATCAGATCGCGGGACAGCACCCGCTTCGGATTCTGCATGAACAAATGCAGCAGCTCAAATTCCTTCGCAGTTAGCTCTAGACGGCGGCCTGCACGGGTTACTTCCCGCGAATCCACATCCAGCGTAATATCCTCATAGGAGACCGCCTGATCAGCGCTTCCGCCCTGCTCGCTTTTGCGCCGGAGCAGCGCCCGCACCCGGGCCAGCAGCTCCTCCAGGGCAAACGGCTTCACTAGGTAGTCATCCGCGCCGAGGTCCAGCCCCTTCACCCGGTGTTCAATTTCGTCCTTGGCAGTCAGCATTAGCACGGGAACACTGCTGCCGCCTTCACGCAGACGGCGGCACACCTCGAATCCGTCCACCTGCGGCATCATAACATCCAGGATGACTACATCGGGATCACTGTTCAGTACAGCGCGCAGGCCATCGGCCCCGTTGGCCGCTGTTTTGACATCATAGCCTTCAAAGGCCAGCCCACGGCGCAGCATGGAGATTATTTTCTCATCATCATCAATAATTAGTATATTCGGTCGCATCCGGCAGCCCCCATTGTCTATTTCATATATCTCTATTGTATCAGATGCATCCGTCTCTCCGCACCCGCACTCAGGCAGCAAAAGCGGAAGGGTTCCCCCTCCCGCTGTGCCGCTCACCGTCCGGTAAGCTTATTGCTTCTGATTCTGCGTAGTGTCGAAATCATTTTTGTTGCCGATGGTTACCGGAAGCTCCAGCTTCTTGCCGTCACGAACCACATTCAGGGTCACCTGATCGCCTACTTTAAGTGTCTGAATATAAGTGATCAGATCCTGGCTGGTCGCATAGTTCTTGCCGTTCATCCCTGTAATGATATCGTAAGGGCGCAGATCTGCTGTATAAGCCGGTGATTTGAAGACAATCTCAGCCACTACGGAGCCTTCTTTAAGGTCTGTACCCATTTGCTTGGCTAGTTCATCGGTAATCGTCATTAGAGTAGCACCAATGAAAGGCACCGGCTCCTTAGGTATTTCCTGATTGGCTTCGAGCTTATCCACAACGCCTTTAATGGTATTTACCGGAATGGCAAAGCCGATACCCTGGGCATCCCTGCTAACAGCAACATTCATGCCGATAACCTGGCCGTTCAGGTTAAGCAAGGGTCCGCCTGAGTTCCCCGGATTAATTGAAGCGTCGGTCTGCAGCAGATTCTTGTAGGTGACTGTACCGCTGCCGTCTTCTGCGGCGATGTCAATGCTGCGGCCTTTTGCACTAAGTACCCCTGCTGTAACTGTATGGTCAAAGCCCTGCGGGTTACCAATCGCCACTACCTCTGAGCCGACTTTAATACCGTCGGAATCACCCAGGGCCACATGAGGGAAATCCGATCCTTCAATCTTGAGTACAGCCAAGTCCAAATCCTTGCTTGAGCCCAGCAGCTTCGCTCCGTAAGGCTTGGTGTTGCCGTCCACTGTAACCTGAATCACATCGGCATTATCCACCACATGCTGGTTGGTAAGAATGTATCCGTCAGCATTATAGATGAAGCCTGTGCCGACTCCATAAGGAGTGAGCTGTGAGGAATCCGAATTATTCGATTCCGGCTGAGATTGTGAGTTCGAGCCGGAAGAGCCTCCTCCGCCGAACTGGTCACCGAAGAAGAACTGGGAGAACGGATCACTCATATTCGGATTGCTGCTTCTGTTTCTGGAGTTGCTTGATTTCACAAGCGTCTCAATTTTAACCACTGCAGGTCCTACTCCGTCTACAACGCTGGATACATCTCCCGACCCGGTCACCAGAGCGGCAGTGGAGGTAGAAGGTGTAATGTTAGGATTGCCGTTCGCAGTCTTGGCTGTCGTATTACTTACGATGCTAGATGCCGCCTGATCTCCTGTGAACCAGTTGCCCCGGTCAGCCATGAACATGGAACCGGACAAGACAACCATTCCGGCGAGAAAAGAAATCAATACCGCTTTGACCGGCTTCTTCGGCTTGCGGTTGTACTGCCAGCTGTTGTTCCCCTCCGGAGAATTACCGCCGCGTCCGCCGTTCCCGTCATTGCCTGTGGTGCGAAGCGAGGTGTTATAAGGCAGTGACTTCACCGGCTGTGGCGGTGTAACCTCCACCCGCTCCGGTTCACGGCGGTTATAGTGCTGCGGATCATTGCTGTTCATGTCGTCGTTGTTCAAGGATTTGAAAGGTCCGTAAGAATAGTAGTAAGAGCCGCCTTCTGTAGAGGAATCAGTGCTGTTGTTAGGATTGTTGTTATTATTCACGGTACTGCTATCATTAGTGCCCCACTCACGATCCGGTCCCGGTTCATGATCACGATTGAAGTTGTTTTTGTTATCGTCCATGTTTGCTTTCCTCCCGCGCCTTGCCGTGTCAGGCAAAGTGTTATTTGTTTTCTTGTTCTTATTGTGTACTTTAAACCTTAAGGTCACATTAAAAACAATTTAAGCGGAGATAAAAGATACATAGACGATTGCGATTTCATTGCTCGAACAGGTCCTCTATTGTGCGGATCGGCTGCACCTCCATCGGCTCATGGAATGCTGCCAGATGAGCATAGGCTGCCAGCCAGATCATTGCACATACCAGGATATAAGCCATCGTTTTATTCCCTCCCTAACGCAGATTGGCCCAGAAGCCGGTTCACTGTCTCCGCACTCCAGAACATCAACAGCAGAAGAGCAAGCGCAGTAAAGGGGAACACGCCTATGCCGGTACGCACAGACAGAAGCCCGAACAACGGCGGAATTAATGTGGTTCCCGTATACGCTACGGCCATTTGATACCCGATTAAGCGGGCGGAGTTCTCCCTGCCGAACCGGGCAGGTGTCTCATGCAGGAGTCCCGGATAAATAGGAGCAAGGCCTAAGCCAATCAATATCAGGCCTGCAAGGGACAGGCTTGGATGGAGCGGCAATAAGAGAACCACACCGCCGGTTATAGTCAGCAGCTGGCCGTAACGGATAAGCAGGCGGTTAGGAACCTTCAAGGTTATGAAGCCGGTGGTTAACCGGCCTACTGTAATCCCGGCGTAGTACAAGGAAATCCAGACCGCCGCCTTCTCAGGCGCAACCCCTCTGGAGCCAACCAGATAGCTGGCACCCCACAGTCCAACCATCGCTTCGATGCCGCAATATAACAGGAACGTCAGAAGAGTGGGCCGCACTCCCCGCAGCCGGATGGTGTTCGCCTGCGGCCTGATTGCCGGCGTTGCTTCTGCAGGGGCACTGTCGGTAAGCGCTGCGGAAGGCAGCGGCTCCCGCGTGGCCGCTACCTTCTTCCACAGAGGCAGAGTCACTAACAGAATGATGGCGAACAGGAACTGAATAGCCGCTACCACCGCATAACCGCCTCTCCAGGACTCGGGGCTTGCCAGTTGAACCGCCATAATCATCGGCCCCAGGGTAGCTCCCACCCCCCAGAAGCAGTGCAGCCAGCTCATGTGGTGGGCCTTATAGTATGCGGCCACATAATGATTCAGCGCTGCATCCACTGCACCTGCCCCAAGGCCAAGCGGAATAGCCATCACTATGAACCACAGCACGGAGGGCGATACGGAGAAGCCGAACAATGAGGCTGCCGTAAGAAGACAACTGACAAAAGTAATCCGCCCTGTCCCCAGACGCTCCACCATGAGGTTACTGAACAGGCTGGACACAATGGTCCCTCCCGCAATAATCATCGAGATGATTCCTGCCGATCCAAGCGACGAGCCCATCTCCGGCCAGATCACAGGCCATGCAGAGCCAAGCAGAGAATCGGGTAGTCCCAGACTGATAAACGCCAGATAGATAATGATCAAAAACCATGTAGTCAAAAATAATCCCCCTAAGCAATACTTAATATATATACTTTATAAAGTAATTATACTAAGTATGTAACGCCTTCATCTCCTTGTCAAGGAATCTATTCATATCTCTATAAAACAACAAAAAACCCTGTGATTACCAAGGGTTTCCGTTGTTAAAATGATCATGCTAGGCTGAACCCGGCTCCAGCTCTTTCAGGGTCAGCCTGCGCAGACCGCTCTCAAAATCCTCTTGAAAGGTATGCTCCGATACAACCTCCGGATAGATGGGCATAGGGTACCGAAGCTGATAGGCTTGCCAGGCGGACATCCAGACTTCATCCTCCACTCTGTCCTGATAGATCACAATTCTGTCCGGGGCCAGAACCGCATTCACTGTTTGAATGATTCTGCAAATGGCCTGAGTGAATTTCCCTTCGGTCATCTCCAGGCTCCAATCCGGCATATCAGGCAGGAACTTCACCTCTCCGGACATGCCCTGATTCCCTCTTAGAAGAGTCCCGTTCAGGTAGATCCCCATACCAGGCGGGTACCCGTTCGGAAAGTAGAGACCCAGCAAATATTGTTGCTCACCTTCCCTATGCTTCAGGCAATACCCGCTGACCGCTGCATTCACATCATTCTCCACCAGGATCGGGAGTCCGTACAGCGACTCAATCTCTTCAATCAGCCGCGAGCCCGTCAGCTCCCGCAGACTGCTGACTTTAATTTCACCGTTTACCGCCTGCCCCGGAATGCCTATGCCGATCACCTTGATCGAAGGATACTGGCCCAGAGCATGTTCAATTATTTTATAGAAAAAGTCTCTTTCAAAGACCGGGATGATATGCTCATCCTTCATCTGAATATCGTCCTTCAGGTTTACAACGGTAGCAGAAACCAGTACCTGGCCCTCTTTTTCTGTCAGGTACATCACCAGCGCAAGGCTAAAGTTATAATTATAGCGGTAAGTCTGCGCAGGTCTGCCTCCGTTGGATGGCACCACCAGGTCTTCAAACAGCTCCCCTAACTCGGACAGTTCCTTGACTAAGGAGTTGATGGTTACGACACTCAGCTTGGTCCGTGAGGCTAACTGTGGTTTGGTAGCGGTCTCCATACGTTTCATCACTTGACGCACATGGTTCAAGTTAATTTCCTTCATTAAGTTAGCGTTCGCTATTGAGATGGCCTCCTTGCGCCCAACCCTTACGGTGGGCATAGATTGCAAGCTGGGTGCGGTCATCCAGCTCGCATTTCATCAGCAGGTTGCTGACATGGGTTTTGACGGTCTTGATACTGATATGCAGCTCCTCGCCGATATCCTTATTGGTCTTGCCTTCGGCGATCAGCAGCAGCACTTCCTTCTCCCGTTCGGTCAGGCCGGAGGAATCGCCCTGCACGGTACGCTGGCGGATACCGCGGGTCAGGGCCTGTGAGACATCCCCGGTCATAACCGGCATGCCGCGATAGGCGCCTTGCAATGCGTAGATGAGCTCTTCTGCCGAGACGGTCTTGAGTACATAGCTGACCGCCCCCGCCTCAATCGCATCGACAACCAGATCATCCTCCAGGAAGCTGGTCAGGATGACAATTTTGAGCCCGGGGAATTCAGCCAGCACAGCGCGGGTCGTCTCGGCCCCGTTCATGACCGGCATCATCAGATCCATCAGTACCAGATCCGGCAGCGCTTCCTGTCCCAGTTCACGCAGCATCCTCAGCGCTTCATGCCCATTGGCCGCTTCCCCGATCACTTCAAACATCGGTTCCAGCATCAGATACGTTTTGAGGCCCATCCGCACCATATCGTGATCATCTACTAGCAGTACTTTAACGAGACTCATTCTGTTTTCCCCCTACAAATGGTGTACGCTTAATGCTTCCTGAAGACGTCCTTACACTTCTTCGGAATCGGCTTCCATCTCGGCACCGGTTGCCTCCGCGTGGCCTTGGACGAACTTTGGAATATGTACGCGGATGGTCGTTCCCGCTCCCCTGCGGCTGATAATCTCGACTTGGCCGCCGAGCTTCTCGGCACGCTCACGCATCGTCGTGAGGCCGTAGGAGCCTTGCTTATGCTGCACATGCTCGAAGCCCTGCCCGTCATCGCTGATGCTCAGCACGACCTGCCTCGTCACCTCGCGCAGCGACAGGCTGACTACGCGCGCACCGGCGTGCTTCACGATATTCGCCATCGACTCCTGAATAATCAGGAACAGCTGATGCTCAATCGCTTCGGACAGCTCTCCCTGCAGTTCAAGCTCTTTCACCCCTTTGAGCCCATTCTGGCGGCAGTAATCCGGGAACCACTTCTCCAGTGCCTCGAACAGTGTGCGCCCTTCCAGCTCCACCGGACGAAGCTGTGCGATCAGCGCCCTCATCTGTTTCTGCGCCATCTGGGACATGCTGATCAGCTGATCCATGACCGTCTGCCCGTGCTCGGCGCTGCGTTCAAGCACTTTAGGCAGCGAAGAAGCGGACATGTGAATAGCGAACAGCTGCTGGCTCACCGTATCATGCAGATCCCGGGCCATACGCCTCCGCTCTTCCAGTACCGCGCTCTCCGCCGCCTTTTCTTTCTCAATGACTTCCTGTTCCCCGAGCTGCTGGAGCCGCTTCATCTTCTTCTCCACCGTATCCATCATAATGTTGAATTCATGATAGACCTGGGCAAAAGACTGGTCTTCGCTCACCGGCATCCGCACGGACATATTCCCTTTGGCTACCTGCAGCATATTCAGATCCAGATGATCAATCCGTCTCTGAATCCGCTGCCCGGCGATATAGCCGATAATTACCGTGAACAGCACGATGCCCAGACACAGGTAGATCCACATTCTCGTGTCCACTACCTGGATGTAGCCCAGGCATGTCCCGGCATACATCAGTCCGGCCGTCACCCCGCCGCTAAGCAGGAAATACACCAGCAGCATCCATTTGGTGTTACTGAAGATCATCCCCATCTAACCCACCGTTTTGACTTTAATGTCACCGATGACGCAGCTCACATTGATGCGCACTTTTTTGCCGGCTTCCTTGTAATAAGGGGATTTGCACTGCACATTGCTCATGAACCCGCTGCGCGACTGCTCCAGCACCTGCATATCCCCGATGAACGAGCTGCCGGTAACCGCAACGCCCAGATCCATATCCTCTGGAATATAAATCTTAATATCGCCGACAAAGGCCGAGACATTAATCTTCGTTTCGCCGTAAGGAATCTGTGCATTGGTCAGGTCCAGCACTGTATCTCCGATGAACTGCGAGATGTTGGTCCGCTTCAATTGAAAATGCTCACGGCCCATATGCACATCGCCGATAAAAGCCGAGCGGTTCGTCGCGTCCTTATCATGTCCGGAATTCTGAAACTCCTCATGCCATTCGCCATGGCGGCGGGCATGCCGTTCCTGACGCTCCTGGCGTCTGCGCTCATGGCGCTCCTGCTTCTCCTGCCAGCGGGCATCTGCCGAGGAGGAGTGCTGGCTGCCTTGCCCGTCTTCAGCACCCTTATGCAGATAATCATCCCAGTTCCGGTCAACGCTGCCTGCCGGCTTGCCGAATTTCTGCTCGAACTGCTGGTCGAGCGTAGATTCCAGCGGTCCCGGCGGCTGCACATCCAGCGGACCCTTGCCCGGTCCGGGCGGATAGTAATCCGGTGGTGAAGGCGGTGCCGGTGGAATCGGCGGAGTGTTGCGCCGCGGCTTGAAGATGACGGCCAGGCCGCCGCCGATCAGCATAAACGGGATCAGCATTTTGAAGAAATCGCCTGCGGAGTAGTAGAACCAGTCTAGATTCCGTCCCAGGAAGAACAGCCCGATGGCCAGAAAGAAGAAACCGCCCAATGTTGCAGAGAATCTCGAATGCTCCTCATCCGGAGACAAAAACCGCTTCAGCCCCATCAGGATTAGAATAACCGGCCAATAGGTGGAGATCAGTGAGCCCAGGCTAAAATCAGTGTAACCCATCTGCCGGAGCAGGAATAATCCCCCCAGACCGATGAGAATCAGTCCTCCAAGAACCTGGCTGGTGAACCTTCGTTTCATAATGTCGTGCCCCCTTGTCGTTAGTACGTATCTTCCATGTGTCGCTTATAGCCTTAGTCTACAGGAAGAATGCAGCAGAGAACAGCGGCGCGAGTAGGAAACAGTCCTCGGTCTCCAGACTGAGGCACTTGGGATTATATGTTAACCGTCTTGTTCTCATTAAAAAAACTGCCCTTCCAGCCCGTAATCCGGACATGAAAGGACAGTCTTGTTACCTCATAGGCTTACCGGAATCCCAGCATTACTGCTGCGGTTTCTGAACCGGCTTGGCAAAGGTATTGCTGCTTTGCTTAGTAGCACCGTCATTTTCAACAGCGAACTCTGCATTGAATTTTTCATTAGGTGTTTTGAAGTTTTCTTGTACCTTTGGTTTCTTGGAATTGGCCACGGAAATCACCTCCCTTATTACTCGAAGAAGCAAGTGTTTTGCCCCAGTCGATATTATGGGAAGCGGCAGGCTGTATTATGCATTTTCACGTGAAAATAAATTCATACTTCCAGGTACTGGAGTATCATCCCTAAATAACTTCTTCCAGCAAATACTGCGGAACCGCTTTATAGGTCTGGATCGCATGGCCAAGACTCTTCAGCATACTCTCGGTACATTTTCCGTTGCCGCGCTTGATGAGCTGAACCACAACCGTCTTCTTGCCCCATTCCTTGTAGACCTGCTTGGTGGTACGGAAGTAGAGGTCGATCTTCTGTCCCTTAATCGCTGATCCGGTATCGGCCACAATCGCATATCCGTAACCCGGTATATATAAAATACTTCCCAATGGCAGAACTCTCGGATCTGCGGCAATCGTGGATACGGCATTCTTATCCCGGCGTACTTTAACTCCAGAATACGTAATTCCATATTCAGGATGCTTCGCAGTCTTACCTGTAGACTCATACCCGGCTGTATACCCGGTCGCCGTTACTTTCAGTGAAGTGATAATCTGCTCCGGCGCCGGTGCGGCTACCGGTTCAGATGCCGGAGACTTGACCGCTGTCTTAGGCTTAGGAGCTGGCTGAACGGATCTGGAAGATCCACCCAGACGGGATGCTGCACCTGCTTGCTGAGACTGAACCTGTGAATGCTGTGGCTTGCTGCTGCTGCCAAGTTGTCCTGCAGTGTCTTCCATCCCTCTCGCCTGAGCCAACTTATGCGAATAATCCGGGTAGATCCCGGCTGCGGTCAGCAGAAGAACGATGGTGACGAAAAGACACCAAAACCTCTGGTATAAGCCCATTTTGTTCATTAGTTAAACCCTCCCCATATAACGAGGGTTTCCCTTTTCACAAAATTCTATACATGCTTATAACAGAGGCTCATTGGGATCATCTAGATTACGCGTTCCGCGACTTCCTGTGCCAGCGAGTCAATGGCTTCCTGCAGCGGCCGGGCACCGATATCACCTTCGCCGCGTTTGCGGATGGATACGCTGCCTGCGTTCATCTCGTTCTCACCGACAACGAACATGTATGGAAGCTTCTCCAGCTGTGCTTCACGGATCTTGTAGCCCATCTTCTCATTGCGCAGATCCACTTCCGCCCGGATTCCGCTCCGCAGCAGCTTCGCTTCCACTTCCTTGGCATAATCGTCAAAGGCTGACGATACCGGAATAATCTTCACTTGCTGCGGGGACAGCCAGAGCGGCAGTGATCCGGCAAAGTTCTCCAGCAGGAACGCTACGAAGCGTTCCATGGTTCCCAGAATCCCGCGGTGCAGGACAACCGGGCGGTGCTTCTGTCCGTCGTCGCCGACATATTCCAGCTCAAAGCGTTCCGGCAGCAGGAAGTCGATCTGTACCGTCGATAATGTCTCTTCTTTGCCCAGAACGGTCTTAATCTGCACATCCAGCTTCGGACCATAGAAGGCCGCTTCGCCTTCGGCTTCATAGAACGGCAACCCGGCTTCTTCCACAACCTCACGCAGCATACGCTGTGCAGTCTCCCACATCTCATCGTTGGCATAATACTTCTCGGTATCCTTAGGATCACGATAAGAGAGGCGGAACCGGTAATCTTCTATACCGAAGTCGCTGTAGACCTGCTTGATAAGTTCCAGCACGCGGATGAACTCGCCTTTGATCTGGTCCAGACGGCAGAAGATATGCGAGTCATTCAGCGTCATGGAGCGGACGCGGTGAAGACCTGTCAAGGCACCGGACATTTCATAGCGGTGCTGAATTCCAAGCTCGGCAATACGGATCGGCAGATCGCGGTAGCTGTGCATCGAGCTCTTGTAGATCATCATATGATGCGGGCAGTTCATCGGCCGAAGCACGAACTCCTCATTATCAATCGTCATCTTGGGGAACATGTCTTCCTGATAGTGCTCCCAGTGTCCCGAAGTTTTGTACAGCTCTACGTTACCCAGTACAGGAGTGTAGACATGCTGATACCCAAGGCTTGCTTCCAGGTCCACAATGTAACGCTCCAGAATGCTGCGCAGCTTCGCGCCCTTAGGCAGCCAGATCGGCAGGCCTTGTCCAACCAGCTGGTTGAAGGTGAAGATCTCCAGCTCTTTGCCCAGCTTCCGGTGGTCACGCTTCTTCGCTTCCTCCAGCAGGCGCAGATGCTCATCAAGCTGAGCCTTCTTGATCCAGGCTGTGCCGTATACCCGCTGCAGCATCTTGTTCTTGCTGTCTCCGCGCCAGTACGCTCCGGCCACATTCATCAGCTTGAATACCTTGATCTTGGCAGTGGACGGCAAATGCGGCCCGCGGCACAGGTCGAAGAATTCGCCTTGCTCATAGATGGTGATGACACTGTCCTCAGGCAGTGCTTCAATCAGCTCCAGCTTGTAAGGATCACCCAGCTCGCCGAAGCGGTCCAGCGCTTCCTTGCGGCTGACCTCATGGCGCACAATCGGCAGATTCTCCGAGACGATACGTTCCATTTCCTTCTCAATCTTCAGCAGATCCTCAGGATTAAGCGGATGCTCCAGATCCATATCGTAATAAAAGCCGTCTTCAATCACGGGACCCACGCCCAGCTTGACTTCTTTCGTGCCGAACAGGCGTCTTACCGCCTGGGCCATCAGGTGAGCGGTACTGTGACGCATCACTTCCAGACCTTCCGGTGAATCCAGTGTTACGATTTCTACCAGATCGCCTTCCTGTAGCTGTGCGGACAGATCTACGACGATACCGTTGATTTTGCCGGCTGCGGCGTTCTTGCGCAGTCCGCTGCTGATCGAGGCGGCTACATCATCAATGCTGCTGCCGTCTGCGTATTCCCGGACCGATCCGTCCGGAAGCTTGATATTTACTGACATTGTTCTTCCTCCTACAAGTTAGTTAGCATACACACAAAAAACACCCGTCCCGCAAAGGGACGAGTGATTGCACCCGTGATTCCACCCAAATTCGATTCATCCTCGCAGAAGCTGCTGATCGTGTGACCGTTCAGCGGCAATGCAGAGTATAATCCTTCGTCAGCATGGGGTAACGGCCATGAACCGGCGGTTCTTACTATCCATGAAGAAGGTTCCGAAGGCCGGAATCCATCAGGAGTTCATAACCGCAGCTACAAAGGGGTAAACCAATAGCCGGTACCGGAGGAAATTACAGCCTGAGGTTTCCTCTCTCTGAAACGGTCCAAAGCAATGATTCATATCTTTGTCAAAGCAGATAACGTCAATTACGGTAATTATAAATCTCCGCATATCTTCCGTCAAGTGGAAACGGATGTACCCTCCTTATATAAGGAGGGTACCGTTCCAGCGAAGAAAACGCACTGCCCGGGGGATTATTCCTCTTCCCGGCGTTTTTTAACCGGCAAGCGGCCTGCACGCTTCAAAGACTCACGCAGCAAATATTCAATATGTCCATTTACGCTGCGAAATTCTTCTCCCGCCCAGCGTTCCAGTGCTTCGTGCAGGTCGGGATCGATCCGCAGCGGAAAGCTTTTTTTGGCCGCCATAAGATTACCACCTTTAGTATAACGAGCCGGCGTTGATTACCGGACTTGCACCGCGCTCCGACACAATCGCCACCATCAGATTGTTGATCATCGCCGCCTTGCGTTCTTCGTCCAGTTCAACCACACCGCTCTCTTTGAGTTGACGGATCGCCAGATCCACCATGCTGACCGCACCTTCTACAATGATCTGCCGGGCCGACAGAATGGCGGAAGCCTGCTGGCGCTGCAGCATCGTGCTGGCAATCTCTGTGGAATAAGCCAGATGGGTCAGCCGGGCCTCAATAACCTCTACGCCGGATAAGGACAAGCGCTCCTGAAGTTCTACCGCCAGTTCTTTGGCAATTTCATCCGCATTGGCCCGCAGGGACATGCCAGACTCATTGAAGTTATCGTACGGGTACTTGCTGGCTACATGACGCAGTGCTGTCTCACTCTGAATCTCCACGAATGCCATATATTTATCCACATCGAACAGCGCTTTGGCCGAATTAATGACCTTGAACACAATGACTGCAGCAATCTCAATCGGATTCCCTTCCACATCATTGACCTTCAGCTTCACGCTGTTGAAGTTGCGGACCCGCAGCGATACGGTCTTGCGGATGCTGAATGGAATGACTGCGAACAGGCCGCTGGCTGCAATGGTACCCACATATTGACCGAAAAAGGTCACTACCACCGACTTATTCGGCTGAACCACGGTAATGCTGGTACATAGAACTCCCGCCGCAACAAACAGCAGCACAGACAATGCCACATATTCCTGAACCGCAACGTAAATCCCGCCTCCGATGCAAATAGCAATCAGAGCGATAACCCAGAAGCCGCTGACCGGACGCAGTAGTTTCTCCTTCATAATGACGCCTCCATACGATATGTATTTGATATAATAATGATATCACTTTTGGATATAGATGTAAAGAAAAAAGTCCGTGCAGCATACGCACGGGCCTTGGCAAATATATAAACTCAGCAGCTTCTATTATGAAGCTTGGTTCTCCAGCATACGGAAGATCATTACGGCAGCCTGGGCGCGGTTCGCAATACTCTTCGGTGCGAATCTCTGGGCATCCATGCCGTTGATAATCCCGGCCTTGGTCAGCGCAGCCACCGCCTGCTGGGCGTAAGGCGCAATCTTGGCCTTATCGGTAAACTTGTTCAGCGTGGCAGTGTCAACCTGCTGAAGCTGATCCTTGAGGGCATTGGCGATCATAATCGCCATCTCCTCACGGGTAATCTCACGGCCCGGCTCAAACCGGCCGTTGCCGGAGCCTTGCACGAGACCTGCATTCACCGCCGCAGCGATCGTATCGGAGTACCAGGCTCCCTGTTTCACGTCGCTGAATTTCGCAGGTGCTGCATTGTTGCTTAAGTTAAGCGAACGAACTAGCATGGTTACAAATTCCGCACGGGTCACACTCTTTGCCGGAGCGAAGGTTGTGCCGTCCATGCCTTTGATAATCCCTTTGGCCGCCAGCGCATTGATGGCATCCACAGCCCAAGCGACTTTGCCTAAGTCCTTGAATGCTACAGCTGGTGCTGCCGGACTTGGGGTAGGTGCTGCCGTTGCAGCCGGTGCCGGAGTTGCTGATGCGGCCGGACTTGGCGTGGCCGAAGGCGATGCCGTTGGTTTAGGTGCCGCTGTTGTAACCGGTCCAGGGTTAGACCCTGGGTTCGGATTAGGATTAGAGCTGGGACTAGGGCTGGCACTCGGGTTCGGAATAACCGTTCCAGGGTCTTTGTCCACATTGATAATCCGGCCTTCAATAGCAGCCGTAATGGCGCCGCCTTTGAAAGTATCGACGATGTAATCATAGAATACATCCAGGTCAATCGGACCGGCCAGCGAGGCGCTTGCCTGTGTCAAGACCTTGTAATTGTCACCGCCTGCAGCCATGAAGTTATTGACTACGGCTGTATAGCTCTTGGTCATTTCAATGGGTGTTCCATCGCTTTTGGTCAGGTTAGCCACGCGTTCAGCAACCGGCAGATACATGTTGGCTGTATATTTCAGACCTGATATTTGCAGGGTCTTCGTGTCTGCTGTTCCGTCTGCCTTCACTGCCCATTGCTGCTGCAGCAGTGTCTTGATCTGCTGGCCGGTCAGCGTCAGCTTCACCAGCGTATTGCCGAACGGCTGGATTTTGGCCAGATCCCCGAAGGCTACATTGCCTTTCGGAAGATCGGCACGGATACCGCCCGGATTCATAAAGGCAAAATCAGCAGGACCTGCAGCGCCGTCTTTGAAATCAGCCTGACGCATGGCGTCCGCAATCAGATTGCCCAGCGGAGCTTCCTTCAGATATACATCTGTACGGGTCACTGTGCCGTCTGTTGTCCCTACGGGCTTACTCAGCTCGGGGTGCTTGTCCAGGTAATGCTGGACCAGTGCCGCAGTCTCGGCATCCGGTGTAACGTTCTCTTGGAACGTAGTGATTACAGCAGCCGATTTGCTCTTTACTTTTCCTGTGTCAGGATCAATAGCCAGGCGGATGTCTTCGTAGGCAGTACCGTAAGAATACGCCTGAACCACCAGCTTGCCGTTCACCATATCATTAGCATAGGCGTGATTGTCGCCCGCCACGATCACATCTACCGGGGAATTAGCCGGAAGAGCATTCGCCAGATCTACCGCTTCACCGGTAGAGACATTTTTCTTGGTTGCGGCGTCTGTTTTGGTTGTTGCCGGGTCATGGGCCAGGACGATAATTGTATTAACGCCCTTCCCCTTCAGTTCAGCAGCATATTTCTCAATAGCCGCCACTTCCTCCCCGGCACTCAGGAATTTCACACCGGCTGTACCGGCTGGCGATACCTTGCTTGGGGTTGCTTTGGTAACGACTCCGATAAATCCGATTTTGACGCCGCCAATCTCTTTGACCGTGTAGGGCTTGATCAGCGGCTCGCCGCTCTTGGCATCCACCGCATTGGCATTGATATAATCGAAATTCAGCGGTGCATGAGTAATGAGCGGATTAACCGGGTCCACCCCGCCGAAGATCTGAGCCTTCATCGCGGCAACGCCCTGATCAAATTCATGATTACCCAGTGTACCTACATCGAACTTCATCATGTTCATCCACTCCAGCGTCGGCTTATCGCGCTCCATCGAGGATACTGGGGCAGAAGCTCCGACGGAGTCCCCGTTGTTGAACAGCAGGGTGTGGTCGTATTGCGCACGCGCTTTTTTCAGATAGGTAGCAAGAATTGCAGCAGTTCCTACCGGCTTACTCTCTGTACCCACAGTGACATAAGAGGTAGTATCCAATTGACCGTGAAGGTCATTGATTCCGAGCAGGTGGACTTTGATGTCCCCGCTAAGATCCAGGTTGTAGACTTCAAAGCCCTTGATGTCCTGTATTCCGGTATCGGTAATATTATCATGCTTCGGAAGGACATTCTTCGCCTTAGGCGAGGAAGTGAAGGTAACCTTCACATCTCCTTCGATTGGAGCAATGGACCAGTTATTGTCTGCCGGATGGTTGACCGTTCCAGCTTCCTTGATGTAATCCATCAGCACCTGACGGTTCTCTTCAATCGTATCCAGAACCATGGTCACGCCGGAAGCCCCTGCTTTGATGCCCGGGAAATTCCCGCCGCCGCTTGCCCGGTAATTATTGGTAACGACAAGGAATTCCTGTTCCAGATTAAGCGGCTTGTCATCGTAGGTGATTGAGGTAACCCGGCTGGAAGCTGGGTCATTCACCGTGCCGTCCACGTTGTACTTGGCGTTCTTGGTGACATCAATCTTGTACTTAATTCCATCAATAACATCGAAGTTAAACACAGAGAATTTGGAGTTAAGCAAGGCTTGCGGCTCCGAAATGGCCGGATCAATGCGGTTATACGCACCTGCGCTCATCTCAAGCCATTCTTTGACCGCAGCACCCTTGACCTTAATCACCTTCAGCGTGTTGTCATATAGATACAGGTCGCTCGCACTGCGGATGGTCAGCGGTCCTGCTTCAATCTCAGTGTACTCGTCCGGGCCATTGCGTCCTGCCTTGAACGGTGCGCCTACACTCAAAATAGGCATTCCCTGGTACGCAGCCAGTGCCGGATCGGATTGGATCAGCTTCTCGGCATAGTTCTTCTGCGCATAGGTAACGATCTGAACTGTCGGATCATCCTGTACCAGTCCGAAGAAGCTGTTCATCGGCACATCTGTCTGTCCGAGCGGCTGGTTGACATAGTTAATGGTAGCCTGATGAGCGCCTTCGATTACTTTGCCGAGTTCAGCATCCGGCTCTACATTGGAGAGGTTAACCTTATTCTCTATCCGGTAGATCGAACGGGTGGAGGAGAGGGAATTCGGCTTATCGGCCATCCAGTGCCCGCTTCTATTCGGGTCCGGCACCACCGACAGGTCGATCATCCCCAAGTATCCGCCGCCGAATCCGGCTTGGACCGCGGGAACCCCGTTGATCTGGCCTTTGTCATTGTCAATGCCTGGCAGAGGAGCCTTACCGGAAGCATCCTTGAACGAAGCATCCAGCAGATCTACGCTCGCAGCAGGGAACACCTTATGGGTATGAGAGAAGGTAATGGCATCAATCCCCTCCACCTTGCTAAGTGCGTTGATGTCATTCTCGGATCCGTCGCCCAAAGCTGCTTTGGAATCATACCCCGTGTGCGCCATCGCAACGATGATATCTGCACCGGCTTCCTTCATCTCCGGAATAAATTTAGCGGCGGTGGCAGCGATATCCTTGGTGACAACCTTGCCCTCAAGGTTCAACTTGTCCCATTCCATGATCTGCGGAGTAACCAGGCCCAGGAGCCCGACCTTTACGGTATGCTCCACGTTGCTGCTGTCGAGCACTTTTTTGTCCAATATAATATATGGGGTGAAGTAGTTGACATCATTGGCTTCATTGCTGTCTTGATCATCGACATACACATTCGCATTAATAAAAGGAATATTGGTATATTCATAGGTGGCGGAAGTAGCCGAAGTAATGCTCTCAAGATAAGGAAGGCCATAGTTAAATTCATGGTTGCCGAGGGTTGCAGCATCGTATTTCATTGTATTCAGCGCCGCAATCATCGGATTGATCTGCGTAGTTCTTCCTTCGGCATCGACCTGCTTGGAAGCAAGCGTTCCGAGAGGTGTCCCCTGAATCAAATCACCGTTATCCAGTAAAAGGTTATTAATCCCTTTGGCTTCAGCCCGGGCCTGCTTCACCAGCGTTGCCGTCCGGTCGAGTCCCACGGTTACAGATCCGCTGTTCTTAAAGTAGTCCCAGCCCATCACATTGGTATGCACATCCGTAGTGCTCATCAGACGCAGGTTGATGGCCCCTGATGCAACCTCTGCACTCCCGGCCGCTTCTGCCTTCTCCGCTCCAAGTACTGAACCGGCAACGACTCCGCCCAGTACCTGAGCCGTAATCACAGTGGTAGCCAATAGTGAAGCGACAGGCTTGTTCCAACGCTTTTGTCCCATAGAATCTTATACCCTCCCAGTTAATCTCTTTAAATTGACCGTCAAAGCGTAACATATTAAATACAAATGAATCTATCAGATTGGGTTAACGGGGATTGCGAGTTTTGTAAATTGTGACACGATCATTAACGGGATGTAAACTTGGAAGCGAAGGGGAAATTTGGAACTGTAGAAGCGATAGCGTTACAATTGGTAAAAGGAGGGTTAACCTTGGACGAGGAAAAGAACACCCATGAGGAGTTTTTATGGCTTAAAGCTGAGAAGCGAGCTCTCTCCCTGCAAAATATACGCTGGTTTGAGGAAATGCTTACGTTTGATACTTTGCGGGAAGCGGAAGAGTGGGTAATGAGCGATGCCTACAACCGGCTTGGGGAAGGCGAGTATGACGGCTATCGGACCAGTGATCCTAAGCTGGCGTTTGCGCTAGTCTATAACCTGACACGGTTGAAGACTCTGGGGGGCGCTTCCTTCAATACTATCTATGCCGATGAGGAGGTGCGGGATGGACACATTGTGTTTAGGGTATGGGTGAATTAGGAAAAAAACAGATTAAATTCAGGAGGATTGAGATGACTATAAATAAACCAGTACGTGGTATATTTTTCGATCTTGGCTGGACGATTTTCCGCCCTGCAACAGGGGATTGGAGAATAACAGTGAAAGCTTTGGAATATATAAACCCACAAATCCTATGGTCTATACCCCAAGATACATTTAACACTGCAATTTCAAAAGCAAATGAATACGTCAAAAATGAAATTTACAAAACTGAAGAGGAAGAGCTTGAAAGGTATATCAATTACTATAGAACCCTTGCTGAATGGTTACCTGAAATTCACATTACATACGAACAAGCTGAAATCATTGCATATGATAGAGTGTATAACGATTCTAATTATGTTTTTCTGGATCATACAACAAAGACACTTGGAGATTTGAAACAAAAGTATAAGCTTGGAATTATTTCAGATACAGACCCATCCATCAAAAGGGTTCTTAAAAATGCCGGTATTTATGATTATTTTGATAATATGACACTTAGTTTTGAACTGGGAGAATAGTATTAGTCCTTTCAAGACCGGATTCGCAAGAAAGCACCGAATATCTAAACATCCATAAGCTATCCGAATTATCATTGTACTTATAAAAGACAAATAACGCTTATCCATAACTAATCCTCGCCTTACGGATTAATATTAAATAAGCGTTATTGTTATCCTATTATGCCAAAAGCACCCTATAGCTAGCCTCTAGTTCTGCATTACAAAATCATTGTCGATCTTCGCATTCGCATCATCGAACACCCGCAGGATGTCGTAGCGCGTGTTGCGCTGCGCCGGGATCTTGCCTGCTTCGCGGATGAGCTGGGTGATTGACTCGATGTTGACCTTGTGGGTTGCGCCCGCCGAAGAAACTACGTTCTCCTCAATCATCGTGCTGCCGAAGTCATTGCAACCGTATTGCAGGGAGAGCTTGCCCACCTCAGGACCCATCGTTACCCAGGAAGACTGGAAGTTCTTGATATTATCCAGCACCAGACGGCTGATGGCTACAGTCTTCAGATATTCCTCCGGTGTCTGCCGGTCAAGCTTCAGGTTCGTATTATCCGGCTGGAAGGTCCAGGAGATGAACGCCAGGAACCCTTCGGAGTCGTATTTGTTCGCAATACATTCATCCTGCGCTTCACGGACACGCAGCAGATGCAGCGCCCGCTCTTCCATGCTCTCGCCCAGCCCGATAACCATCGTGGCTGTCGTGTTCATGCCGATCCGGTGTGCGGTCTGCATGACATCCATCCACTCGCGCCAGGAGCCCTTAAGCCGGCTGATCTTGCGGCGTGTACGGTCGTCAAGAATCTCGGCGCCTCCGCCGGGCAGGGAATCCAGACCTGCGGCATGGATCTCACGCATCACCTGCTCCAGCGGCAGACCGGAGACCTCCACCATCTTCATAATCTCCGCCGGTGAGAAGGAGTGCATCGTAATCTCCGGGAACCGCTGCTTGATGCCGCGCAGAATATCCGTATAGTAGCTGAACGGCAGATTCGGATTCGTGCCGCCCTGCATCAGAATCTCTGTCCCGTTCACACTGATTGTCTCTGCAATCTTCTGATAGATCGTTTCATCGGGAAGCACATAGCCTTCCTCAGAACCCGGTCTGCGGTAGAAGGCGCAGAAGCGGCAGTACACATCACATACGTTCGTATAGTTAATATTGCGGCCGATGACGAAGGTAGCCAGCGGGTCCGGGTGCCAGCGCTTCATAATAATATCTGCCGCCGCCCCCATCTTCTCAATTTCATTGCTCTCGAACAACGTGATCGTGTCTTCCAATTGAAGACGTTCACCCTTAAGTGTCTTATCCAGAATAAGATCAATTGCACTCATCGTTGACGGCCTCCTCTTAATCTATGAAGTTATATAAATTTTTATCATTTTATTAACCCGTTCCCCCATCGTATCACAATCCGCTGAGCTTGAAAAATCTTTTAGGGCCAGAAATGAGATTACGGTCCTGATACAAAGTCAAACAGCAGCACCTTGGGCGCTGCTGCTCTAATCCTATGCTGATCCGGCTTAGCCGGACGGAGGGCGAATGCTGTTCTACTCCAATTCGCTCCGGGCGGCTTCCAATGCCTGCGTAAGATCAGCGATCAGATCCTCCACATGCTCGATGCCGACCGAGAAACGCAGCAGCCGGTCATCTACGCCGACCGCATCGCGGATTTCCGCAGGAATATCGGCATGGGTCTGCACCGCCGGGTAGGTCATCAGCGATTCCACCCCGCCGAGACTCTCGGCGAAGGCAATCAGGCGGATATGGCGGAGCAACGGCTCCACGTATCTTGCATCCTTCACCTTGAAGGAGAAGATGCCCGTGTTGCCGGAGGATTGGCGGTTCTGAATCGCGTACCCCGGATGGTCCGGCAGTCCCGGATGGAAGACTTCGGCAATCGCCGGATGCTCCAGCAGATAGCGGGCGATGGCCAGCGCATTGCTCTCATGCCGCTCCATGCGCAGGGCCAGTGTCTTCATCCCCTTCATCAGCTGATAGCTGTCATTCGGGGCAAGAACGGCTCCCAGGGAGTTATGCAGCACAGCCATCTCTGCCGACAGTTCCGCGCCCTTGGTAACAATAAGCCCGGCTAGTACATCGTTATGCCCGCCCAGATATTTGGTCGCACTGTGAACAACAATATCTGCCCCCAGCTCAAGCGGACGCTGGAAGAACGGAGTCAGCAGCGTGTTATCGACAATCGAGAGCAGCCCGTGATGACGGGCCCAGGTACATACCGCTTCAATATCCGTAATCATCATCAGCGGATTGGTTGGTGTCTCAATGAATACGCCCTTGGTGCCCGGCTGGCGGGCCGCCTCCAGGCCATCGAGATCATTGGTGTCCACATACGAGGCGCTGATGCCGTATTTGGCGAGAATCCGTTCGAGCAGCCGGTAGGTTCCGCCGTACAGGTCCAGTGATACAATGAGATGATCCCCTTGTCCAAACAAGGTGAACACCGTAGTCAGTGCAGCCATTCCGGAGGCGCAGGCGAAGCCGGCATCCCCGGATTCCAGTGCTGCTGCTGCATCTTCGAGCACAGTGCGGGTAGGATTTTTGGTGCGGATGTAGTCAAAGCCTGTGCTCTGTCCAAGTCTAGGGTGACGGAAGGCCGTCGCATGATAAATCGGATAATTAATCGCCCCGGTGGCGGGGTCCTCCATTGAACCAATCTGTGCCAGTCTGCTCTCAATTCTCAGTTTCTCATCCATCTCCACTGCCTCCTAAAAGTTTGTGTGCGATAACCATTGCTTCTATATATAAATATAACTTTTAACTTTTAGATAAATGCCCCGATATCGTAAGGAGTCTCTTGGTATACATAGTAATTGAGCCAATTAGCGAATAATAAGTTGGCATGGGCGCGCCAGACAGCCGGCGGTGTACGGGTTGGATCATCCTTTGGATAATAGTGCTTCGGCAGCTGCACTTCCATCCCCTTGGCGATATCCCGGTCATACTCCCATTTCAGCGAGAACGGATCGTATTCCGAATGTCCGGTGACAAAAATCTGCTTCCCGTCATGAGTGGCTACCAGGTAGACCCCGGCCTCCTCGGACTCGGCCAGAATCTGCAGCTCAGGATTCTGCTCTATATCTTCACGGGAGACGTCGGTATGACGGGAATGCGGAACATGGAACACTTCATCGAAGCCGCGCAGCAGCTTGACATTATTATGGTTCAGCGTATGCGGAAACACTCCAAAGCATTTGTCCGGCAGGCTCACCTTACGTACGCCAAAGTGATGATACAGCCCTGCCTGCGCAGCCCAACAGATGTGCATCGTCGAGGTCACATTCTGTTTGCTCCACTCCATAATCACTTTCAGCTCTTCCCAGTAGTTCACATCCTCGAATTCCAGCTGTTCTACGGGAGCGCCGGTTATGATCAGGCCGTCAAAACGGCGGTCGCTGATCTCATCGAAGGTCTTATAAAAGCTCTTCAGATGCTCAGCCGATGTATTTTTCGAGGTATGGGAGCTGGGATGCAGCAGAACCACATCCACCTGAAGCGGGGAATTCCCGATAAGGCGCAGCAGCTGTGTCTCTGTAGTTTCTTTCGTTGGCATCAGATTCAGGATGGCGATCCTGAGGGGACGGATATCCTGATGAAAGGCCTGGCTTTCATCCATTACGAATATATTCTCACCGGATAATACTTCCTTGGCCGGCAGGCTGTCGGGAATTTTGATAGGCATTGCTGTATCCACTCCTTAACTGAAATTGGGTTCCGCTTAGGCGGTTGAGCTTGTTGCAGGGTAGCGAAAAAAGACCTTTCCCGGGCGAGAAAGGTCATATAATTCAGTCATATGCGCCCTCTCATCTGCCAGAGAACTTCCGCCGGACGCATAACGTCCCTGCAAAGCTTCCGCAAGATTTAGCACCGTGCGTTCACACGCCGGTTGCCGGGTTTCATCGGGCTAGTCCCTCCACCTGCTCTTGATAAGATTTAGCTGTATTCAATTGGATGTACCACAGCATCCGTAGATGCTTTTTCTTAAATTTCACTTTAAATCATGAACCTCCTTTTCGTCAAGTCCATACAATGCTTAAGGAGCCTTGAGATTGAAAAGAATTTCTCTTGTAAGAGGCATACCCCGGCGTTATACTAGACAAGTGTTTCAAACCCAAAACGGCGAAAAGAAGAGGTGAGAGAAGAATGGAAGGCGACCCGGGCTCGCGAATATGCGTGCAGAACGAACAACCACACAGGATTAACATCAGCTTGCCGGCGGCGGGAGCCCTTATTCTTCATGCTCTCGGACCGTCTTTTGGCCTTCATCCATGATTGTACCACCGGCCAAGCTGATTTTTTCCGTGTGCTGAAATTAGCATACCCCCGGAGAAGACCGGGGAGTGAAGGAGTGAATCAGATGAAAATCCGGCTGGTGAATGCAGGGGTTTTTACGCCTATTGACAATATTGAAGAAACTTTAACCGCCCCTGCCGAGGGGTTCTACTGGATTGATGCAGATGTGGAGGACCTTGTAGAGCTTCAGCCTATATACGGGCTGCATGATCTGGCTGTGGAAGACTGTCTCAGTGAAGAGGATCAGCGTCCGAAGCTGGAGATTTATGAGAGCCATTATTTTATCGTAGTGAACAGTATCCGGTTCGATGATGAGGAAATCTTCCTCCGTGCGCTCAACGTGTTCCTGGGCAGACATTTCATTATTACCGTTACGAAGCAGAAGATCCATGAGCTGCGTGTCCTGAAGCCCGCACTGTGGGAGCAGGAGGTCAGTACACCTGACCGCTTCCTGTATCTGCTGATCGACCTCGTTGTCGACAACTTCTTCTCGGTCGGTGACCGGATTGAAGCGCGGATTGAGAAGCTGGAAGAAGACATCCTCATGCATACCAAGAAAACGCATCTGAGCGAGATCATTGGTCTGCGCAGTGAGATTCTCTGGCTGAAGAAGATGCTCGGCCCGCAGAAGGAAGTTATCAACACGCTGAATAAGAAGGATCTTCGCCTGATCGACGATCAATTGCAGAAGTATTTCAGTGACATCTACGAAAATGCGGTCAAGATCTCTGAAACGTTTGAAACGTACCGCGATCTCATGGGCAACTTACGCGAAGCTTATCAATCCAGTATTGCGAACCGCGCCAATGAAATCATGCGTGTATTTACGGCAATTACCACCATATTCATGCCGCTGACCGTGATTACCGGAATCTACGGCATGAACTTTGACAATATCCCGGAGATCCACACCGAGTACGGCTACTATGGCGTCATTGCCGTTATGGTAACCCTCGGCTGCGGAATGCTTGTGATCTTCCGCAAGAAGGATTGGCTATGAAGGACGGCGGACGAATATGCAGGACGAAGGCACCGTATACCTTAGGGTTTCGGAAGCCTTCGTCTTTTTGGTATGTCGCCCTTTACAAGAATAGCAAAGCCGTTTCCACTTGTGTCGCCTGTATGTACCTACCGCTGCACAAGCCGGGAATTCAGATCCTCCTGACCTCTCCGCCGCATTCGGATACTCACTAGCAGCTAAGTTGCCATTCCCAGGGTAGCTGGCTGCTCCCGCCGGATGCGGAGTCGGATCAGCCGCAGGCGTTCGTAATACAGATCCAGGCCGTCAGCAGGTGCGAAATCCTCCCCATACACTTTGTAGAGGACAGGCTTCAGGAAGTTGTCGCCGATCAGCTCATAGGCTGTCCATATATTGTTCTGTTCTTCAGAGGTCACTTCACTGAGTTCAAAGGCAATGAGCTTCTCGGCGGAATAGCCGTCCTTCTCCAGCTCTTCCACCACCTCAAGCACTTCACGGCGGGACACTCCGCTAAGCGCTGTGAGCTGCTCCATTCCCTGCCCTTCTTCAATCCCCTGGAGCAGAACACGGCGCAGTCTCAGCCGCTCTAATTGCTTCTTGTACTTAAGCTCCTTCTGCTTATAATGCCAGGACACAAAGCTCTCTTCATCAATCGTATGATTCACCCAGCTTAACGGAAAGTCATGCTCGCGTTCTACAGCCGAGGTAATGCTTAGCCAGTCGGCGCCATACTGCGAAGCTTTGCCTTCACCCACCCCCGGAAGCTGCAGCAGCTCCTCCGGTGTACGGGGGAGAAATGCACTGATCATACGCAGCAGACGGTTGCTGGCCAGAATATAAGGTGCCTTCCGTTCGCTGGAGGCCTTCCCCCTGCGCCAGGAGCACAGCTCCTCAAAGACCGCTTCATTCCCGTAATGCTCGCTGTAATACTGCAGCTTAAGCTGCTCCTGGCTGCGGCCGCTGAGATTATCCTCCTCATGAAATACACCGTCAATTAGCGGGCGGTAGCCATCCCCCATCTTCACTGCAAGCTCATGCCGGTATACACACAGCATCTCATTCCACGACCCGCCTTCATACCACAGGCTGTCGCCCGTCTCCTGTTCGCCGGAGAAGTCACGCCAGCCCAGACGCCACAGCCCTTCCTCTTCTCCAATCCATAGCTGGGCAAAAACCTCCTGGTCCACTCCTGATATTCTGGACAAACGGTTCATAAATACAATCTGCATATGAATCCCTACCTTCGTCGTCTTACAGTATGCATAAAGATAAGAACTCTTTATAGCATTGAGCATATAAATTCTTATCTTGGCACAAAAAAAAGCACCTCTCCCACGAAATTCGTGAAAGAGGTGCTTCCTCTTAAATGCTATACTGTTAAAACCTAGGATACCATATATTACGTAACAGTCAATGTCTTTTTAACAGAATGCCTACTTCCGGTCCAAAGCCAGCCTAGCCAGACCCAGCGCGCCGGACAGACCCGCGTTGTCCCCAAGCTGCGGAGGAACAATATAACTGCCAATCGCCTCATTGAGTGCCGGATGCTGTACATATCCGCCGAGCAATTCCTGCAGCTTAGTGTGGATCATCGGGAAAAGCTGACTCTGCTTCATCACGCCGCCGCCCATAACGATCTTCTGCGGCGAGAGGATCAGCACATAGTTCATCAGGGCATGGGCCAGATAGTGGGCCTCCATCGCCCAGGCCGGATGGTCCGCAGGCAGCTCACCCGCCGGCTTGCCCCAGCGTTTGCCGATAGCCGGACCGGCTGCCAGGCCTTCCAGGCAGTCCCCGTGATAAGGACAGAAGCCTTCGTAGTGGTCCTCGGGATGACGACGGACCAGAATATGGCCCATCTCCGGATGGGACAGCCCATGGATCAGCTTCCCGCCAACGACTGCGCCAGCGCCGATCCCGGTGCCCACAGTGATGTACAGACAGCTATCCAGCCCTTGAGCTGCTCCCCAGGTGTACTCGCCCAGAGCTGCCCCGTTCACATCCGTATCGAAACCGATGGGTACCTGGAAATGCTCCTCAACGGCTCCCACCAGATTATATCCGCCCCAGTGGGGTTTCGGTGTGGTAGTAATATATCCATAGGTAGGGCTGCCAATAACCGGGTCAATCGGTCCGAACGAACCGATGCCGATGGCTTCCACTTCTTTGCCCGCAAAATAATTGATCACCTGGCCCATTGTTTCTTGAGGGGTCTCCGTCGGAAAACTCACCCGGTCGATAATCGTCCCGTCCTCATTCCCGATTCCGCATACAAACTTTGTTCCTCCTGCTTCAATCGCTCCCAACAATTTCACTGCAGCGTTCTCCCTTCTCCATACACATCATTAGGTGACAGCTTCCGGAATTTGCAATTCCTCAGCATATAATACCAACTATTCCCCTTGAAAAAAGACAAGCCGGTCGCCGGCCAGCGGGATAATAAAGCGTTCTCTCGCTCCTATTATACGTGGCTCACCGATGTATGACAAGCGGTTGACATATAGGGAAGCTACTTGGGTAAATGCAGGCATTGTTGCAGAAAATGCAAGAATTGTTCCACTAATCGGCTTGCTTCGAAGTGAAATGCTGCCTTATGTACAACACTCCCCGTTCAGGGGGCCATATGATGTGGGGAATGTTGTATTTCGTGCAGGATTTGTGTTGAGTTCAGTTACTGCTGAGTTAGCTGCTATATAGATTGAACTTGTAAGTTTTATGAACTGGGTTTGCCGTGACTCCAGAGAATGTTTGGCCCTCCGGCCGCTGTTGTCACCCGATTTCTTTAATTCAAGCCGCTAATCACGGTAGAAATCCGGTGACAAAGCGGACGCTACCGCTCCTACAGTGCCAAAATTCCCCTACGCCACTTTTCCCTGTCTGTATATTTTCAAGTTCAATCTATACAGTGAGTTAGCTGTCACTAGTTCAATTTCTGCTGCGCTTCCGGTTTGGAACTCTAGATCTGCTGCAACTTGGCCAGCTTCTCCTCCCGGTAAGTCCGGCAGGCTGCTACAAGCCGCTCCGCTGCCGGGAAATACGAAGCCAGATGAATATGCGCATAAGCAGCCATGATGTTCCCGCTGATGTATCCCTCAGGCTGGCTGCCCCCTCTGCCTTTGCTCTCGTAGGCATAGGTCCGGGCCTCGCCGTCAGGATAGCTCATGACGGAATAATGGAATTCATGGCCGCGCAGACGCTCACCCCGATTGAGCAGGAGGCAATCGTGAAGTGCTGTTACTTCACGATACCCTAGTGCCGCCCGGCGCTCCTGCATCCCGGTATGTGCCGGAATGATTCCGGCCATCTCATGTACCGCGCCGGAGCGGTCAGTCAAACTGCGGGCCAGAACCATATAGCCGCCGCATTCCGCATATAGCGGCATTCCGGCGGCTGCAGCGGACCTGAGCCCGCTCAGGAAGAGCGAATTCGCGGCAATCTCTGCCGCGAATTCCTCCGGGAACCCGCCCCCGATATAGATGCCGTCAGCTTCCGGCGGAATCCCCTTGCCACTGAGCGGGCTGAAGTGAACCAGCCGGGCACCGGCACGGGCGAGCAGCTCCAGATTGTCGGCGTAATAGAAATTGAACGCCGCATCCCGGGCAACGGCGATAACCGGGGAAGGCTGCGCAAGGCCTTCTGTCTCCTCAAGTGCTGTCAGCGCACCCGGAGAAGAAAGGTCGCCCTCCTTATTCCCCTCCTCCGCCAGGGGAGACCTCTGTGAGGCTTCACCAGAGGTCAAAGTGGAGTTGAGCGTAGCCGCTGCCTCCAGCGGAACCTGCATAGCCGGTGCGGCAGCGGCTAGCTCCAGCAGCCGCTCCAGATCCGAGCCTTGCGCCAGTACATCGGCGGCATGGTCGAACAAGGGCTCCAGCTCCCCGCGCTCCACAGCGGGCAGCAGGCCCAGATGCCGTTCCGGGATGTCCAGGCCGCTGTCGCGGGGCAGCCAACCGATCACGGGGATATCGCAGGCTGCCTCAATGGCAGCCTTAACCATCCGGTAGTGACCCTCGCTGCCGCAGCGGTTCACTATAACGGCTGCAATCCGCACCTGCGGCTCCAGCTGCCGGAAGCCCAGCACAATAGCCGCAGCACTGCGTCCCATGCTGCGGACATCCACCACAAGCAGGACCGGACTGTCCGTCAGGATGGCGATTTCCGCCGTCGATCCGGTGAGCGCAGTGTCCTCTTTGCCGTCATACAGCCCCATCACACCTTCAATTACGGAGATATCCGCCTCCGCCGAGGAGCGCAGGAAATACTCCTGCAGATAGGCGCTTGAAGTCATCCAGGAATCCAGGTTACGGGAAGCACGGCCCGTGACTGCACTGTGATACGCGGGATCAATATAATCGGGACCGCATTTGAAGCCCTGGACCTTCAGGCCCCGCCGGGCAAAAGCGCGCATCAGACCCAGCGTGACCGTTGTTTTGCCGGAGCCGCTGCCTGTGCCTGCGATTACGAAGCGGGGACGCTCCTGCGGCTGCCGGAAGGTCGCCTCAGCCCCAGTCCCAACCTCAGCCTCATACCTCTCACTCCTGCAGCTACTAATCTTCATTTCACTCCTGCGGCTATTAAGCTTCATTTCACCCTTCAGTTTATTTCCCGTCTCATGTTTCACTTCATTGCTGCACCCGTCCATCAGACGCTCCCCTCCATCTCTTCAGAATAGACAACCCGGGCTACAGCGATGGTTACGTTGCCGCTTTTGAGCTTAGGCTGCAGGAGGGTAGGCGCACCTGAAGACAGCAGTGCAGCAGGTTCACAGACACCGTAAGCACCCGTTGCCCTGAACACCACCTCGGAAGGACTGTCCAGCTCTACTGTATTCAATTGCTCTGGCGTGTATAAAACCAGGTCCCAGCTGTACTTGGCACACAGGGCCAGCAGCCCGGCTTCATCGCCCTTGATCCCAGCTGTAGCTACATTCCGCACACTGTTGAATGACAGCCTAAGCTTATTTAACGTATGCCGCACCACGGCTTCCAGCTCTTCCGCACTCGTCCCGCGGTTGCAGCCGAGTCCAAGCACCAGACTGCGCGGGCGGTACACTACTGTGCATTCCGCAGGGACTGCTATGTCCTGCTTTTCACCCTGATTTTCACCCGGCACTTCCCCCGGTCCTTCCGCCAGCCTGTCGCTTACAAAGATCGCTGCGCTGAAGCTAAGTCCGCTTTCCTGGAGCTCTGCTCTGCTTGCGAATAAGCGGACATGCCCCGGCAGCTCTGCTCCGGGAGGCAGCCAGCTGCGCTCCCCGCTCTCCTGGACCAGAGCTACCGCTTCCCCGTTAACGAGCGCGGCGCTTACCGCTTTCATGGGAATGAAGCTGTCCGCACGCCAGCCATACTCCCGGCCCAGCAGGTCCACAGCGAAGGTGCCCTGCACATCCGAGGCTGTGGTGATCACCGGATGGCTGCCGAGCAGTTCGGCAATCTGCAGGGTCAGCCGGTTGGCTCCCCCAAGATGGCCGGAGAGCATACTGATCACATGTTCACCGCGCTCGTCGATGACGATGACCGCCGGGTCCGTTCTTTTATCCCGCAGCAGCGGAGCCGTCAGCCGGACAGCCGCCCCCAGCGAGAAGAACAGAATAATCCCCTCATAATCCCCGAATAGCTTAAGGAGCAATGCTTGAACCGGTCCGTCAAAAACCGTGATCTCACCGCTCCGCCCCTCCAGCCCGCCACTATACTTGGCATAGACAAAGACTTCCGTCTCGTCCAGCCGCGCCCCCAGCTTCAGGGCCAGCCTTATTCCGCTGCGTGTAATCGCAACTGCCGCATACCGCTTACTCACCGGAGCCGATTCCTTCCCGGCAGCCGTGGGTGAATGTCTTGTCGTACAGCTTGGAGCGGTGCGTGTCACGGTCCGTCAGCCCCGGGTCCAGCGCCCAGCCGGCCAGGATCATGGCATGCATGGTGATGCCGGCATCCCGCAGGTCCGCCTCCAGCTTCTCGACCGTTGTCCGCAGAATCTGCTGATCCGGCCAAGTCGCCCGCTTCACCACAGCCACCGGTGTCTCGGGGCTCCAGCCGGCGGCCAGAAATTCCCCGCTCACATGCCCGGCCAATGAAGCGCTAAGAAAAAGCGCCACCGTACAGTGATGCTCCGCCAGCTTGCGCAGCTGCTCGCGCTCCGGCACCGGTGTGCGTCCTTCCGCACGGGTCAGGATCACCGTCTGCGTCAGCTCCGGCACGGTCAGCTCTGCGCCCAGCGCCGCAGCAGAAGCAAATACCGAGCTTACGCCCGGCACGATCTCATAGCGGACGCCGCTCAGCTTCAGCAGCGACATCTGTTCCAGAATCGCACCGTACATGGCAGGGTCGCCGGTGTGCACGCGGGCTACGCTTTTACCGGACTGCACGGCTGCCGTCATCAGCTCCACCTGTTGCTCCAGATCCATACCCGAGCTTTGGAGCACCTGAGCACCGGGCTTGGCACTACGGATCAGCTCCTCGCTGACCAGTGAGTCGGCGTAGAGCACCAGATCTGCCGAGCGAAGAATTCTGCTTCCTTTTACCGTGATCAGCTCGGGGTCGCCCGGTCCGGCACCTACGATATATACCTTCGGCTCCAGCACCATATCCGTCATTTGCTCACCACCATCAGACTTAAGTACTCCACTTCCTTGCCCCGCAGATCCCGCGCATCCCGCCAGACCGTTTCATAGGGGGAGGTTACCTTGGTGACCACCGAAGCCCGGCCGGACAAGCCCAGCTCATCCAGCACATCCAGCACCAGATCCAGCACCTTAGCCACCTTCAGGAACACCACCGTATCGTGATGCAGCAGCGCTTCTCTAAGCGCCTCCTTATCAGCCGTGGCCGGGATAATTCCCACCCGCTGATTGCCATCCGCCAAGGGCTGCTCCAGCGCAGCCGCCGCGCCCAGCACCGAAGAAATTCCCGGAACCGACACAACCGGCACACCGGGATGCAGCTCCTGCATCAGCCGGGCCAGATGAATGAACGTACTATAGAGATTAGGATCACCCTCTGTCACAAAAGCCACATCCCGGCCCTGCCTCAGCTCCGCCCAGCACAGCTCCACTGTGCGGGTCCAGCCGCTGGCCAGCAGCTCGGGATCTTTCGTCATCGGAAAGACCAGGCCGAGCATTATTTTATCCTGCGGATTAACATGCATTCCGATGATTTCGTAGGCGTAGGATTTACCGCCCTTGGTGGTGGCCGGATAAGCAATCACCGGACATTCCCGCAGCAGACGGCAAGCCTTGAGCGTGATAAGCTCGGGATCACCGGGGCCGACCCCAACACCGTATAACGTCCCTATAGCCCGGGGCGTCAGTCTCTCCTCCAGCTTCAGCTCTTCTTCATCCAAGGTGCCGAGCAGCTCACTTGCCGCCTGCATCGCCGCTTCTGCCCACTGCGTTCCGGCAGCAGCCTCCCCGGATACTTCCTGTCCGTCCGCAGCCTGCTGGCGCGGCTCCATTACATCGCTCTTCATTGCGGGTTCCTCCCTCGTTTCTGTTCCTTCAGGTTCCTTGTATCTGATCTGCCGCCGTCCTCGTCCGGACAACTCTCCAGTAATCTTCTGCTACTACGAATGATTCGGTGCTGAAGCTGCATGTCCTGCGGCTCACGCTTGCGGATCAGTCCTTACGGCCGCAGACCACATAGACGGGATTCATTCCGTCAAAACGGGTCATGCCGAGAATCGGCTTGCCGCGCGACGCCTGGAGCATAGTGACCTCGCAGGCAAGCCCGGCTGACTTCAGGGCCTCCATGCTGCCATGCAGCGTCTCCACCGTGATCGCTCCCACCACAATCCGGCCCCCGGGCCGCAGCCTTGCGGCACTCTGCGCAATAATATTCGCCAGCTCCCCGCCGCTACCGCCGATGAAGACAGCATCCGGGTCAGGCAGAGCCGCTAATCCCTGCGGTGCCTTGTCCTGAATGATCTGGAAATCCGCCCGGAATTTCAAGCGGTTCGCTGCCATATTCGGCAGATTCTCCGCACTTTTCTCCAAAGCGTAGACCTTCCCGAGCCGGGCAATCCGTGCACATTCCGCCGCTACCGCTCCCGAGCCGGAGCCGATATCCCACACCACCGCATTCTCGCTCAGGTTCAGCTCCGACAGCACCAGCGCACGGACCTCACGCTTCGTAATCAGGCCTTTCTCCGGCTTGCGCTGCTGGAATTCCCCGTCCGGGTAAGCAAACCCGCGCCGCACCGGGGCAGAGATGCCCTGCTGTATACGCAAAATCACGACATTCAGTGCAGCGAACTCACTGGTCTCCATCTCCTCCAGCGTCCAGAACCGGCAAATTTCCTCAGCCCCTCCGAGCCGCTCGCAGACAAAAGCCTCATATTCCGTCATCCCGAACTCCCGCAAATAAGCGGCAATGACCGCAGGTGTGTTGTTCTCATCGGTCAGCAGTGCGATTTTGTGCTTGCCGTCTATGCGCTGGGCCAGTCCCTGAATGGGGCGCCCATGCAGACTGATCAGCTCGGCATCCTGCCAGCTGTCCCCCAGCCGGGCGAACGCAAGCTGCACGCTGCTGTAGTGGGGAATCACCTCCACATGCTCCGGCCCGAACCTGCGGACAAGATAACCGGCAATGCCAAAAAAGAACGGATCCCCCGAGGCCAGCACCACCGTCCGCCGCTCGCGCCATACCTCCTCCAGCTTGTCTGTGAAGGGCTTCAGCCCGCCTTGCAGAACGATTTTCTCACCACTGTACCTGCCGAAAAAATTCAACTGCCGCTCCCCGCCGAGCAGCACCTCACTGTTGTTCACTATGCTTAAGCTATCCGGGGTCAGACCGCCGGCGCCATCCTCACCGATCCCGATCACGTAAATCAGGTTATCCATGAATCTCCGCCCTTCCCAGCACTCGGCCCTTCATTGTAATCAGCACCATTTCCACAATCATGCCTCCGTTCATGTGTTTCAGACTCTGTTCACAGGCATGATGGCACAGCAGCTCGAAAAAAGCGGAATTCCCCGCCTCCGTCATCATATCCACTACCTGTGAGGCTGTGTTGGCGGCAGCAATCTCCTGCACCTGCTCACCGGACGCTCCCGCAACAGCTGCAACGGACGCCAGAAATCCGAAGTCTACGGGCGCGTTTTTGGAGTGGATCAGCATGGCCCCCTGTGCGACCTTGGAGAATTTGCCGGCCATCCCGACGAAGGTGACCTTGCTGAGCCCGTAAGCCTTGGCATGCTCCAGCGAGAAGCCCACATATTCCCCCATCTGGATAAAAGCTTCCTCCGGAAGCTCCACAAACATAGCGATAGCGTATTTCTCACTGCTCCCGCCTGTAGTCAGAACCACCTGCCGGTTCCCCGCCGCAGCCGCAACCGAGATGGCCTGCACCACACTTGCCTTATAGGCTTCGGTGGAGAACGGCGTAACCACGCCACGGGTGCCCAGGATGGAAATACCGCCGAGGATGCCCAGCCGGGGATTAAGGGTCCTAAGGGCGATAGCCTCGCCTTCCGGCACGCTGATGACTACGCGCAGCCCCCGCGCAGCACCATGCTCCTCCAGTACGGCGGCTACGGCCTCCTGAATCATCCGCCGCGGCACCGGATTAATCGCCGCTTCTCCGACGGCCACCGGCAGGCCCGGCTTCGTCACCCGGCCCACTCCACGGCTTCCGTCGATCTCCACCCCCGGCCGGTCCAGCCAGCTCACCGCTGCCTCAATCCAGGCCAGATGTGTCGCATCCGGATCATCTCCGGCATCCTTAACCGTTGCACAGCTTGCCGTGTGAGTTCCTGTACACTGCCACCCGGTCAGCTCAAAGGTATGACGGAAGCCGGCCGGCAAATCAATCTCAACAGCAGGGAGGCGCTCCCCTGTAATGAGCAGGAGGGCTGCGCCTTTGGCTGCTGCGGCGGCACAGGCACCTGTCGTGTACCCTCTGCGCAGCGGCGGAGCAGGGGGTGCCTGCCCGGATTCCAGGACGGCGGCTTGCTCCATCTGCTTAGCTGCCTGCTCGTATCCGGGCTCGGCGGCTCGCTCCGTCTGCTTAGCTGCCTGCCCGAATCCGGGCTCGGCGGCTTGCTCCGCCTGTGTAGCTACCTGCTCGAATCCGGGCTCGGCGGCTTGCTCCGCCTGCTCGGCACCAGCCTTCATCCCCCCTTCGGTCCTGTTCTGCCTGGCGGGATGATGTGGTCTCTCTTTGGTCATGGCAATCCCTCTTTGCTGATGATATAAGAATGAATCTGCACAATCTGATAATAACTGAAGCATACGCTCTGAGCGTTCACCCTTGGCAGGCAACCTTCTCTCACTCTCCATTAACCAAATATTGTTAAAATCATTACCAGGAGCCAGTTCACGCCCCATTATCGGGCCAATCTATTAAATTTGCGTGTTTTCACAATGTCTGATTTACAAGCCGATGGGGAAATCTAGTTCTACTGCACTTTATACACTAGTTGAACCCAATATCCGCCGAATAATTGGATCTGCTGCACTACGTACATTAGAATTTGGAGAGGGAGGTGTTTTAAAGCCTAATTCCAGAAATCAAGTGTACGAACTGCAACAGAATCGGATTTCCCGCATAAAACTTCGAATTCTATTGCAGTAAATACAATTAGTGAGTCAACTAATCTATATCTAGCTACAGCTAAGCTAATACGTACAGTCGCTTTATCCTGATTCTTTGGAGAAATGCCCGATTTACCCGGTAATCCACCAGTTCAGCAATCCAACATCTGTTACTACGCTAATACTCCTCCTGCTATACGCCAGCCTTACACCAGCTCGCCCGCAGCCCGGCGGACCGCAAGCAGACTTAGAGCGTTGACCGCAGCAACCACGATGGTACTTCCGCCTTTGCGGCCGATATTGGTAATGTAGGGGATGTAGGGGATGTCCAGCTTGCGCAGCTCCTCTTTGGATTCCGCCGCCGAGACGAAGCCAACCGGCATACCGATGACAAGACCCGGCTGTGCTTTGCCCTCTTTTACCAGACGGATCAGCTCAAGCAAGGCAGTCGGCGCATTGCCGATGACATAGATTCCTCCCGGTGCTTGTGCACAGGCCTTACGCGTGGCGATAATCGCCCGGGTCGTTCCCAGCGCATTGGCCTCCTCCATCACATCAGGATCGGAGATATGCACTCTAACCTCGCCGCCGTACCGCTGAATCCGTTCCTTGGCAATACCCGCCTCCACCATCCGCACATCCGCTATAATCGGCTTCCCCTGCAGAATGGCGTTAATCCCGGCCTCAATCGCCCGTGGGTGAAAAACAAGGCTGCGCCCCAGCTCAAAATCAGCCGAAGCATGAATGATCCGCTGTACAATCGGGTACTCGAGGCTGCTGAAGGAATGTTCCCCAAGCTCCGCCGTTATCATCTGAAAGCTCAGACCTTCTATTTCCTGCGGCTGTACTGTCACCGGCTTGAAATCCGTACCGAAATCCACATTCATCCCTCTTCCCTTGTCATTAGAAGCGCAGTCTTCACGGCAGCTGTAATCTCGTCAAAAGAATCAAATACCTTCCCGCTGTCTCCAAAGCACACTCCCGGCCGCATAATCAGAATCACATACAAACCCATATCCAGCGCGGCATACAGCTTCTCATCCACCGAGCCTTCGGCCCCGCTCTCCTTGGTAATCATCACCTGCGTACCGTACTGCCGATAGAGCGCTTCGTTCATTTCTCTGCTAAAAGGGCCCTGAAGCGCTATAATATTCCGCTGCTCAATGCCAAGCCTCAGGCACTTCTCCAGATTCTCCAGACAAGGCAGCAGCCTGACCGTCAGCCGGATATCCGGATCTCCCAGCAGCTCCTCTGCAAAAACCCCCAGGGTCTTGCCGCCGGTGGTCAGCATAATGGAGCCCTTCAGCTCCTTGGCCTTGTGCGCAGCCTCTTCATAGGAATGCACTAGAATCAGCCGGGGATGGCTGTCATAGATAAGACTCTGCCGCTCGTAGCGGAAGTACGGCAAGCCCGCCTCAGCAGCGGCTCCCCTAGCATTGGCATGGGCTTCCAGCGCAAAAGGATGACTGCCATCGACCACGGCACGATACCCGCCACCTTGAAGGAGCGAGATCATGGCTGCCTTATCCAGCCTGCCGACCCGGGTGCGGATCGCTGCGTCCTCCAGACGTTCAGCCGCACTGGGCGTCACGACACTGGCCTGTAGCTCCAGGCCTTGGCGCGACAGGTTCAGCGCCAGCTCCCGGGCGTCGCTGGTACCGCATAACATGAAGATCATCGCGGCTGGCGAAGCCCCGGGCTGTCCGCCGGAGCCGCCGTCTCCGTTACATCATGCCGCCCATGATGCCCGTGACCATGATCCCCGTGACCGTGATGTTCGTGCCCGTGATGTTCGTGCCCGTGATGTTCGTGCCCATGCCCATGATCTCCGTGCCCATGATCCCCTTGCTCCCCATGGCTATGGTGCTCATGCTCTCCATAGCTGTGATGCCCGTGCTCCTCATGACTGTGATGCCCGTGACCATGTCCGTGATCTCCGTGCCCATGATCCCCTTGCTCCCCATGGCTATGGTGCTCATGCTCCCCATAGCTGTGGTGCCCGTGCTCCTCATGACTGTGATGCCCATGCCCGTGATGCCCGTGCCCGTGATGCCCATGCCCGTCATGCCCGTGATCCCCGTGCCCGTGATGTCCGTGCCCATGCCCATCCTCACCGTGGTGATGGTGGTGATGGAGCGAAGCTTCATCGCGGAACTTGCAGTTATCGCAATTGCTGAAGGACCGTCCCTCCAGCGTCTCGTCGATCCGTTCTGCCAGCATATCAACAAGCAGCGGATGTGCGCCCAGCGTGCCGCCAATCTCCACTTCAAGCTCGGGATGCTCTGCTGCAAACTGCGAGACCCGCTCTGCAAACTGCTTCATCAGCACTCCGGTGAACAGCAGATAGGGGATAACTATAATCTTGCGCGCTCCCAGCGCAAGGCAGCGTTCGAGTCCATCCGGCAGCGATGGCTTAGCAATGGCAATGAAGCAGCTCTCCACGCTGCGGTAGCCGGTTCTCTCCCAGAGCATTCTGCTCAGCTTATAGAGATCGCTGTTGGCATCCGGGTCACTTCCCCCGCGTCCCATCAGCAGCACGATGGTATCCTTATTCTCTATTGTGGATGGACTTTTCCCGTGCAGGTGCAGGTCCAGGCCCATTCCGCCAGCCGTCTTCTCCTGCACCAATGGAAGCGACAGCGTATCTGCTTCCCGAATCCGCTCCAGCAATATATCTACAGCACGGTCCTGTACTCCAAGCGGACGCCCGTAGATGAACTCCACACCGGGATACTTCAGCTTGGCCTCGTCAATCGCCATCGGAATGTCCAGCTTGGAATGACCTGCCGCGAATAAAATAATCGGTACAATATATATCTGCTTCGCACCGCTCTCCACACATCTGGCAATCCCGCCAGCTATGGAAGGTGAGGCCAACTCTATGAAGCAGGTCTCAACCTTAAGCTCCGGCCTGCGCGCCGCAAGCAGACGGGTGAACTCCAGCAGCTCATCATTTCCCGCTTGAATCCGGCTTCCGTGTCCGACCAGCAGTACAGTTCTCATCGTTTGCGCTCCTTCTAAGCTGTCCTGTTCATTGATAGCTCCTCTTGTGCTGTTCATCCGTTCCCAAAAAGCATGATACCGTTCCTTCTCCCGTCCATGGATTCTGTAGTCTTCCAGGGCCGCAGCGACAGCTGTAACTGCTTCCTCTTCGTTCATCCCTTCACGGACCAGAACACCGGCATGGGCTGCCCGGCCGGACTTCTTCCCGCCCAGATAGAGCTCATAGCTGCCTCGTGACAGCACGAGACCGATGTCATCCAGAACAGCCGAGCTGCAGGCCATACCACAGCCAGCCACACTGATGTGCAGCTCTCTGGGCGCAGCGAGTCCGTGCAGTTGGGTGTGCAGGCGTGCGGCTGCGCTTAACGCCCCGCTTTTGCGCAGCTCGCAGAACCCGCAGGTCTTCACTTTTATGTAATCTCCAGGGAGACTTACATTCAATCCAGCCTCTATCAGCCTTGCTCCTGCCTCAGCCTCTTCACACCGGCTTCCGTGCAGCCAAAACCATCCGTCCTTCGTATAGCTCAGCTGCCCCTCATCCCCTGCCAGCTCCGCCAGCAGCTTCAACTGGATGCCGCTGAAGCTGCGGCTGCCGATGGGGGGAGCAATCTCCAGTCCGCGCGCAGCAGCCATGCTTCCTACCTCTGCTCCTTCAATCCCTCCCGCAGCAGCCGCTTCCTCCGCCCGGCCGGACTCCGCCGCAGCCAGCGACCAAGGCTCTGCTGCCGTGCGCAGCCGCTCATGCGGCTTCAGCGTCTGCGTCTGCGCGCCAAGACTATACTTGCGTTCATAGCCGCGCGGCGTAACCATGAGCCCCTCATAGACAAGGGTCGCAGAATTGCCGACCACAACTGTCGAGAGCATGCCGATCTCATGCTCCAGCATATCCTGCAGCGTCGTTACGATCGTCTGCTGACGGTCACGGTAGGCGCTTTTGACAATGCCGACCGGTGTAGCCGGATCACGGTAGCGCAGCAGGATGTTGCGCGCTTCTTCGATCTGCCGCGTCCGTCTGCCGCTGCTGGGATTGTAGAAGGCGATGACGAAATCCGCAGCCCCCGCCGCTTCCACACGTGCAGCAATGCTCTCCCAGGGAGTTAGATGATCACTCAGGCTGATCATACAGGAATCATGCATAATCGGCGCCCCAAGCAGAGACGAGCAAGACTGAATCGCCGATATTCCCGGAATCACCTCCACCTCCACACCCTCCTTGCGGTTCCAGCCCCGTTCCATGAGTACCTCATAGACGAGACCGGCCATTCCATAGACACCGGCATCGCCGCTGGAGATTACCGCAATCTTCTGTCCGGCTTCGGCTCTGCGCACGGCCTCCTGGGCCCGGCTGACCTCCTCAGTCATCCCCGTGCCCACGATCTCCTGGTGCCGCAGCAGCGGCCGGATCAGCTCCACATAAGTGTTATAGCCGATTACCGCTTCACTCTCTTCGAGGGCAGCCAGTGCCCGGCCGGTAATATGCTCCAGCGCTCCGGGGCCGAAGCCGATAATCAGCAGTTTCCCTTGGTTCTTCATCCTTCTTCCCCCGTTCATAAATAACTGTGTTCAAGCTTCAGCAGTGGATGGAGCCGTGCTTTGAATTCCCCGGCTGTGCGGGGGGCGCTTTGCCCACCGGTCAGACTTGCAGGCAGGCTGTACCATAAGTCAGCCAGCAGCGGCAGTCTCAACCCGATCGCCTCCAGCTTCTCCCTTCCGGCAAAAATCTCCTCCGGTGTTCCCTCTGCCCGGCACATTCCGTGATCCAGTACAATAATCCAGTCCGCCCAGCGGTAAGCCAGATCCATGTCATGTGTAGCCATAACCACAGTTGTACCTTTAGCATGTATAGCTTCAAGACCCTTCAGCATCTGCAGCTCCGATAAAGGGTCCAGATACGAGGTCGGCTCATCCAGCAGAATCAGCTCCGGCTCCATGGCCATTATACCGGCGAGGGCGGTGCGCTTCTTCTGGCCCAGGCTCAGCTGGTGAATCGGTTTATGACCCAGCTCAGCCAGATTCAGCAGCTCCATGACCTCCCGGCAGCGTGCAGCGATAGCCGGTTCATCCATGCCGCTCCCGCGCAGTCCGAACGACACATCCTCCAGCGGTGTACTCAGGATCAGCTGCTGCTCCGGGTCCTGAAAGACCAGGCCCACCCTCCGCCGCAGCGCAGCCAGCTCCTTTTTGGCGTAGGATAACTCCTTGCCTCCCTGTAGAACCTTGCCGCTCTGGGGACGCAGTATGCCTACGGCATGGAGGAATAACGTTGATTTGCCCGAGCCGTTATGACCAAGCACCGCCGTCTTGCTGCCTTTGGGAATGGAGAGTGTCAGTTCATGCAGCGCGAGCTCCTTCGTGTCAGGGTAATGGAACATCACCCCGTCAAAAGCCAGACTATATTCCATATCCATTACTTACTCCTCTAATGTGATTTGGCCAAATTTCACCCCCGCACCCACAGCCAGAGCTGCGCCAGCACCAGCACTGCTATCCCGGCATACGCCTGGACAGCATAACGCCGCGGCACAGGGGGCGCGCTATAGGGCGGCAGAATAATCTCATCAGTGAATCCGCGGGCCAGCAGCCCCTGCGATAATCCATAATAACGGTGCATGGTGTTGCCAAAAAGCGCTCCCGCCATAGCCGCAGTCTCCCGCAGCTTCGCCTTGTACCCCCTACGGCCTCCACGCAGCCTCCGGGCCAGCAATAGCCCGTGCGCCGCATCTGTCAGCAGGAACAGGAACCGGTACATAATCAGCATCAGCTCCAGCACAATCTGCGGCATCCGCAGCCTGCGGAGTACCTGTAGAAGTTCACTGAACGGCGTAGTGAACATCAGGAAGAAGAAGCAGCTCATACAGGCCGAGATCCTGGCCAGCAGTTCTCCGGCCCGCTGTAGTCCTGCCGCTGTGATATATACCGGCAGAGGCAGGCCCGGAAGCTGGAATACACCCGCCTGCCCCGCTGCCGGATGCCCGAATTCCACCAGCAGGGCCGGGATGCTCAGGCCGTAGAACAGCAGCGCTGTACCAAACAGCAGTCCGTAGGCACGGAAGGGAATTTTGGCCTGCAGAATACACCACGACATCATCCATAAGGTGATTGCCATTTGCAGCAATGGATGCACGGTATAGGAGAGCAGGAACATCAGGGCTGCGAATGCGCTTTTCCACATGGGAGACAGCAGCCTGAGCGCGTTATTATAGGACAGAACGTCAATCCGTCTGATCACTTGCTGCTATTCTGCTTCGTCCCGCCTTGCTTTCCTTTCAGCAGCCCCAGGGTATAACCGATCACTCCGGCACCGATTGCTGCCTGCAAGGCGAACAGCATACTCTCCGTCTCCCCCGGCAGCTCGGCAAGCGGCTTGAACCAGGGCTTATAGTCAGGATTGAGCTCCGTAATTACTCCCTCGGCTGCATCATCGGCCCCGCCGAATTCCCCCTCCACGAGCAGCAGCGGCAGCACACACAGCAGGACAACGGCCAGCAGCATCAATCCGTTTTTCCACTTATTGCTCATCAGGCTCTTCCTCCGTTCACCTTGCGCTTCAGAAGCGACAATTCATTCGGGCTATACGATTTCAGCCAGTTCCACAGCAATACGGTCAACAGCCCCTCACTGACAGCCAGCGGGATTTGCGTGACGGCGAAGATTCCCCCGAATTTGAGAAAAGAGGCCAGAACACCGCCATCCGCCGCCGGAAAAGCCACCGCAAGCTGAAAGGAAGTCACGACATACGTACTCAGATCCGCTACGGCTGCGGCACAGAACAAGGCCAGCTTCTCCCGTTCCGGCAGCTTCATCATCAGCTTATACGCGGCATATCCGGCAAAAGGACCCGCCACCGCCATCGAGAACGCATTGGCACCCAGCGTAGTGATCCCCCCATGCGCCAAAAGCACCGCCTGAAACAGCAGGACAATAGAGCCGATCACGCCCATCGGGAGCGGCCCCAGCATCACAGCACCAAGTCCGGTACCGGTGGGATGGGAGCTGCTTCCAGTTACGGAAGGCATTTTGAGCGCAGACAGTACAAAGGTAAACGCCCCTGCCAGACCCAGCAGCAGCTTCAGTTCCGGATTCTCCCGGGTCATGGCTCTGAGCCTGATGATCCCCAGCACGAAGAACGGTATGAACGCCGCCCACCAGAACACGGCCCAGCCTACCGGCAGGAACCCTTCCATAATGTGCATGGCCCGGGCCGTACCCGGCTCATTCAACATAAAGTACATGGTAAATCCGGCAACCAGTGCCGCAAAGCTCCAAAAACTACGCTTCTTCATTTGTCAGCCTCCATGTTTTTGAGTTTCTGTACATCCTTGCAAGTTCAAACAGAACCGGCTGCGCCATCCTTCAAGAGAACGCAATCCGTTTCAGCGGGAAAGATAAGGAATGTTCATGCGCGGAGCATATACATTCTTATCTTCCCAAAAAAAACCCACCCTGATGGGTGGGAAGTGTATGTACGCAGGCAAGTTGATAGAGCGCGCAGTCCGTAGCTAAACGGAACAAGGTGCTTTTCATCGTCCCATCACTTGGGCCGTGTCCTTGTAGCCAGCAGCTATAAACCGGGTGTCCTCTCTAAACTCAAGATTCCTCCGGTCCTTCAGGGCAGAACGCTTCATCTCATTAACCTATCCGTACACCGCTCCTATCCGCGTAGAGTCGTGGTGTGCGTCGACAAGGTAGGTCTCCTGGCTTGGAATACCGGCGCTGTGGACTTCGTCTTCCCCGGGATTCCCGAGTGACCTCATGAAGTTCAGCTCTTCCTTACAGTGGCGGGACCGCTCGGGATTTGCACCCGATTCCCTGTTATCCCTTGCCCGTCGGGGCAAGAGCACCTTGTTTCATCGCTAATTCATCCTACATCATAGCGGACAGAGATTAGCCTGTCTGTGATATAAATTGGAAAGGCAGCCCAATAAGCTATCCATTGCATTCATTTGCTTGTAGAAAGTTTGTTTGAGTAATATAATTATTAACTATATAACCTGAGCGTGGAGGCATCCGATGAAACTTGATCTAACCGAACAATCACTGCCCGTATACGAAGCTTTATCCAGCACGGTGCGCCTGCACATGCTGCGGCTGCTGTCCGATACCCCCATGAACGTGAAGGAGCTGGCCGGAGCCCTTAAGCTTAGCAGCGCCATTATGACGATGCATGTACGCAAGCTGGAAGCGGCAGGGCTTATCCGCAGCCATATGGCTCCCGGCAAAAGCGGCCTGCAGAAGATCTGTACGCTCGCCGCCGACGGAGCGGAGATTGTGTTTCCCGGACAAGCCCGGACCCCGCGCAGGGGGTACCGCAAGGAGATTCCGGTGGGACATTATTCGGACTTCCAGATTGAACCTACCTGCGGACTGTCTACAACGGAGCGGGTCATCGGCCACTTCGACGATCCCCGTTATTTCTGGGATCAGGAGCGGGTGAATGCCGGTATCCTGTGGTTCGGCAAGGGGTTCGTGGAATACAAAATTCCGAATTTCCTGCTGTCGAGCCAGATGCCGGAGGAGCTTGCGATCACCATGGAGATTGCTTCCGAAGCCCCGTCCGTCAACAATAACTGGCCCTCGGACATTACCTTCACCCTGAACGGGCAGTCTCTCGGCTTCTGGACAAGCCCCGGCGACTACGGGGATAATCCGGGTAAATATACCCCGGCCTGGTGGCCAGCGCTTACGAACCAATACGGGCTGCTCAAGCAGCTGCGGATTACCAAGGCTGGCACCTTCATGGATGGACAGAAGCTGTCCGAGGTTACTCTGGATCAGGTAGGTATCCGTAATAAACAGTGGACCTTCAGACTCTCGGTTGAGGAGAATGCCGAGCATATCGGCGGTCTTACGCTGTTCGGCAAGGGATTCGGTAATTATAACGAGGATCTAGTTTTTGAACTTTTTTATACGGACACTGCTGCCGACCTGCCCGCTTCCATCTAGAAGTTGCTTCTCCATTCGCCTGCATCTGGTGGCATGGGGCGTAATAAGGTGCACTTGTGCTACTTATTGGCTTATTTAGGCAGCGTCCGGTGAATTGAGGTGCACTTGTGCTCCTCATTGGCTCATTTGGCCTGCGTCCAGTGAATTCTGGTGCACTTGTGCACTTTATTTGCTCATTTGGCGCGCATCCGGGGAATTCTGGTGCACTAGTGCTCCTCATTGGCTCATTTGGGCAGCGTCCGGTGAATTGAGGTGCACTTGTGCTCCTTATTCGCTCATTTGGGCAGCGTCCGGTGAATTCTGGTGCACTTGTGCTCCTTATTGGCTCATTTGGGCAGCGTCCGGGGAATTCTGGTGCACTAGTGCTCCTCATTGGCTCATTTGGCCGCCATCCGGTGAATTCTGGTGCACTTGTGCTCCTTATTGGCTCATTTGGGCCGCGTCCGGTGAATTCTGGTGCACTTGTGCTCCTCATTGGCTCATCTGGCCCGCGTCCGGTGAATTCTGGTGCACTTGTGCTCCTCATTGGCTCATTAGGGCAGCGTCCAGTGAATTCGGGTGCACTAGTGCTCCTTATTTTGCTCATTTGGCCCGCGTCCGGGGAATTCGGGTGCACTTGTGCTCCTTATTACTCTCCTTACGCCACACTCGGCTGAACCAATGGGATTTTCATTTCTCATTTCCTCCTCCAGCCCACTTTCCGCAATACCAGAGGGATTTTTCCCTCTCTTTTCCTCCTCCAGCCCACTTACAGCTGGATCAAAGGGATTTCTCCCTCTCATTTCCTCATCCGGCCCACTTTCCGCTGAACCAGAGGGATTTTTCCCTCTCATTTCCTCATCCGACCCACTTTCCGCTGAACCAAAGGGATTTTTCCCTCTCATTTCCTCATCCGGTCCACTTTTCGCTGGACCAGAGGGATTTATACCTCTAATTTCCTCATCCGGCCCACTTTCCGCTGAACCAGAGGGATTTCTCCCTCTCATTTCCTCATCCAGTCCACTTTCCGCTATACCAGAGGGATTTCTCCCTTTGATTCTCCTTGGATTCTCACTTTATTTCCTCTTGGTTTCTCCTTGGTTTCTCACTTTATTTCTCCTTGGTTTCTCCTTGGTTTCTCACTTTATTTCCCCTTGGTTTCTCCTTTGATTCTCCTCGGCTTCTCGCCTTATTCCCCCTTATTTTCTTTGTTTACTCCTTGGTTTCTCCCTTGTCTCTTTTCTGCTTCTCCTTCAGCTCTCTCTACCGTCCCCTTCCGACCCTATCAGCCAACTACCGTCTCCTCCCAGCCTGCCTCCGGCAGCTCCCGAATCCTATATCCTTCTGATTTCGCCCCCTATCTTCAATGGAAGGCTATCAGACTTCCCATTGCAAACCAAAAACACCTCCAACCCGCTGCAATTATGCAGGTTGGAGGTGTTCATATGGCATTGCCTCTATCTTCTATCCGCTATCTTCTATCCGCTATCTTCTACCCGCTCAGCCGCTTACCCCAGCCGTCATTCCTTGACCGGCTGCCACATCCCGCCGCCCGGCAACGGACAGCTGCGGGCCTTCAGCCGGGCCACGACAGGTATAATACAGCCGCAGGCGGTGCAGGTCACGCCATCCTGCAGCTTGGGGCAAGTCCCGCAAAGGGCAAGCCGCTCGGCGTAAACCTCGTCTGAAGCGGAATTGCCGGGGTTGAACATGGACGAGGCCAGAATCCGGGCAATCTGCGCGTCCGTTACCTTGTACTCCTCCCGGCATCCCTTGCAGGCTGAAGTGGTTGTCATGCTGATACTCTCCTTACGCTTTCGGAGTAATTTCCAGTACAGTTACCGACATTGGCGGCAGCTCTACAGTCAACGTGTCGCCTTCAAGCTTGAAGGCGTTGAACGCCTGCGGCTTTACAGCTTCCGGCTGCTCAAAGGTATTGTGAGCATCAATGGAAGATCCGGCAAGTGTAGTACCGCTTACGGTTGCTGATTGTCCAGCCAGTCCGCGCAGCTCCAGCGGCAATACTGCCGGTGCAGCGTGATTCAGGTTACACAGGCTGACATGAATGATGCCCTCAGCATTGACTGAAGCCGAAGCCGATACTTCAGGAATCTCTACGCCTTCATAGCTGTATACCGGGCTGTCTACAGTCAGCTCCAGCAATTCTGCATCCTGATGCACCTTGTACATGTTGAATACATGATAGGTTGGAGTCAGGAGCATTTTCTCGCCCTCGGTCAGAATGACAGCCTGCAGCACGTTAACGGTCTGTGCAATGTTTGCCATCCGCACACGGTCACTGTGCTTGTGGAAAATATTCAGCGTCAAGCCGGCCACCAGCGCATCGCGGATCGTGTTCTGCTGGTAGAGGAAGCCCGGGTTCGTACCCGGCTCTACATCATACCAGGTGCCCCATTCATCGACGATCAGGCCTACTCTTTTCTCAGGATCGTATTTGTCCATAATGACACTGTGACGGGTCACCAGCTCATCCATGAACAGCGCCTTCTTCAAGGTGTTGAAATATTCATCCGTTCCATAGCCGGTAGCCGCACCTTTATTCGCCCAATCGGAAGTCGGCAGGGTGTAGTAGTGCAGAGTAAGGGAATCCATGAAGCGGGTAGCTTCGCGCATCAATACTTCCGTCCAGTTATAATCATCCGCATTCGCCCCGCAGGCGATCCGGTGAATCTTATTGTCTCCATAGTTACGTACATACGTCTGATATTGGCGGTACAGATCAGCATAATATTCAGGACGCATATTGCCGCCGCAGCCCCAGTTCTCATTGCCCACGCCGAAGTAAGTTACACTCCAGGCCTCTTCCTGGCCGTTCTTCTGGCGCAGCTCAGCCATCGGGGATACGCCGTTAAAGGTCAAATACTCCACCCATTCGGACATCTCCTGCACGGTTCCGCTACCTACATTACCGTTGATGTACGGCTCACATTCCAGCATCGCGCAGAGGAGCATGAATTCATGCGTACCGAAATGGTTGTTCTCTACCGCGCCGCCCCAGTGTGTGTTAATCATACGCTTGCGCTCTTCGCTCGGGCCGATACCGTCCTTCCAGTGGTATTCATCGGCGAAGCAGCCGCCCGGCCAGCGAAGTACCGGAATCTTCATTTCCTTAAGCGCTTCCACTACGTCGTTGCGGATACCCTTAGTGTTCGGAATTGGGGAATCTTCGCCCACCCAGATGCCTTCATAGATACAGCGTCCAAGATGCTCAGCGAAATGTCCGTAGATGTTGCGGTCAATCTTACCTTTGCGGATGTCGGTGTTCAGTACAATGCGTTCTGCCATGGGAAGTTAACGCTCCTCTTTAGGTTAATATATTTGTTAATCATTTAACACTTATATTAATATTATAGTCAAGCTTCCTCCGGTTCGTCAATCTTTATCTTGCACAGCACACAGTGCCCCCCGCATTTCACTTCCCGGCAAAAAATGATATTATTAACACACAAATAACGCACAAATGGAGAGTATGATGATCAGACCTATTTGTAAAGATGTAACGATACTAAGCCAGCGGTCCACTCCGGCGACGGACAAGGATTTGATGGTGTTAATGGATCTTGTGGAAACCCTGCGCGCCAATTCAGACCGATGTGTCGGCATGGCTGCTAATATGATCGGTGTCAACAAGCGCATCATCGCCATCCGCATCGAGCATCAGCTGACCATCCCAATGATCAATCCGGTGATCAAGAAGCGCGCCCGTCCTTATGAAGCCGAGGAAAGCTGTCTGTCGCTTGAAGGTGTACGCACAACGAAACGATACGACTATATTGAGGTAGAATATTTCGACTATAATTTCAAGAAGCATTATGAGAAGTTCACAGGATTTGCGGCGCAGGTCATCCAGCATGAGGTGGATCATTGCGACGGCATTGTCATTTGAACTAGGAGACAACCATGCAGACATTCAATAAAACTGTTGCCGAGCAGATTCTGAGGAATGAAGTTGATACCCGCACGCTTTTGTCAGAATACCCTGAATACAAAGACGAGGTGCTGCTTGAGATCAATGCCTTATCCAGCCGTGGACGATCCAACCTCATTCAGCATTCACTCCGGAAATATACAAGCAGTGCAACCATTGCTAAGAATAAAATTGTCAAAAGTGGCTTCAATCAAACCACCATCAACACCTTTCTTCCCCATATTATCAAGGCCCGCTTTGCGATTTATCTGATTGAACAGCTGCAATTTGCAGTTTCTTCGGAGACCTCTACCGGACCCGTGCGCTTCAATCTATGGGATGGTTTCATTCTGCAAAGACTGCTGTTCCGGGAAAAGCTTGTTCGCAAGCCCGTATCTCTCATCCTGTTCCGGGTATTCTGGAAACTGATCATCAACCCCAAAATTCTAATGCCGCTTGTTAATAAACAAGGGATATATTGTTTCTATTCCAAGCCTTTAATCAAGCAGCTGTCCGCTTTGATTGGTGATCGCGAGTGTCTGGAGATCGCTGCGGGTGACGGCACATTAACCGGATTCTTGAACGATAACGGTACGCCATGCACAGCAACCGATGATTATAGCTGGGCACACTATATCTCTTATCCCGCTCATGTAGTACGAGCAGACGCCAAAACCGCATTGAACCGCTATGCTCCCAAGGTTGTCATCTGTTCATGGCCGGTCCCCGGCAACCCTTACGAGAAGCATGTCTTTCACTCCGGTTCTGTGGAGATGTACATCGTTATTGGTACCCGTGACCCTGCGATAACCGGTGATTTTGATTCCTACTACAATGCCAAAGATTTTGACATGGAGCTGAATGAGGAATTATCCCGCCTCATCTTGCCGCCGTCCGAGGACAACGCTGTATACATCTTCACCCGCAAGTAGACAAGGCTTCGCCGTCCTCTTAAAGGACGGCATTCGTTTCAGCGAGAAATTGAAGGATAATCTATCATGTGAAACATATAAATTCTTCTATTTAAAAAAGACAGTATTGCTCCCAAATAGGTGAGCATTACTGTCTTTTGTACTAATTCTATCGTGCTGCTTCAGCCCAAATCTCCGAGTTCAATCTGTACGATTCCCCGGTCATCCCGGACCTCGGCGATCCCGCCGATCAGATGCATCAGGCTGCCGAACTCCAGCTCGTTGAACTTGCGTGCCGCGTTATCCCGCTGCAGCGACCACAGACAGTCCGCCAGTTCACAGACCACCGGTACATCGCAGCGGATTTCCGCCAGCTCCCGCGAGAGATGCAGCATGTCGAGGTCAGCTTCGATTTTGGCCCGTACGCCTTTGGGCAGCAGATGCAGGTTCTCGATCACACCTTCCACCGTACCGTATTCGGTCAGCAGCTTGGTTGCGGTCTTCTCGCCTATGCCCTTCACACCGGGATAATTATCGCTGGTGTCGCCCATGAAGCCCTTCAGGTCGATCACCTGCGCAGGAGTAAGTCCCCGTTCAGCCAAAAGTTCCGCCGGATCATACACTTTGTAGTTGGAGCGGCCTTTTTTCATAATCACGACCTTGACACTGTCATTCACCAGCTGCAGCATATCGTGGTCACCCGTGAGAATATAGACCTCCGACTCCCCGCTATAGCACGAAGCCAGTGTACCGATGCAGTCATCTGCCTCATAACCCACCAGACCGATATTCGGCACGCCCAGCTCAGCCACCACTTCCTTCACCAGATCGAACTGCGGAATCAGCTCCAGCGGGGCGTCAATGCGGTTGGACTTATAGCCGTCATACTTCTCCGAGCGGAACGTGCCCTTGCCCATATCCCAGCAGCAGACCACATGTGAAGGCTCAAACGTACTTACCGCGTCGAAAAAATACTGCAAAAATCCATACACCGCATTCGTCGGAAGCCCGGCGCTGGTCTTGCGGATATATCCTCCATAAGAGGTAGCATAAAAAGCCCGGAACAGCAGAGCCATTCCATCAACGATCATTACCCGGCCCTTCATTTCTGTTTCTGTGCTCATGTGTAACCTCTCCTTGTATTCTGTAATTTAGGCGTTGCTCCAGGCTTCAGCGTACTGATCCTCTTTGTAGCCGACCGTAACCTGCTTGCCGTCCGTGACGACCGGCCGTTTAATCAGCATCCCGTGGGCGGACAGCAGCGCAAGCTGCTCGTCTTCGCTAAGATCAGCCAGTTTGTCCTTCAGGCCAAGCTCTCTATATACTTCACCGCTCGTATTAAAAAACTTCTTCAGCGGCAGTCCACTGTTCTTCACCAGCACGCGCAGCTCCTCTACGGTAGGCGGCTGCTCGGCAATATGCTGGATGTTAAGCTCATGCCCCTGCTCCTTCAGCCATTTCACTGCGCTGCGGCAGGTGCTGCATTTGGGATATTGATATACCTTCAAGTCACTCATCGAATTCTCCTTCGTTCCCTGTCAGAAACCCCGCAATCTATGCTGCCAGATCAGCATCATACGAGTGCGGAGGCTAGTGGTAGTAGTTGATCATGCTTCGAAATAATAATAAGTGGAAAAAGTACACCTGCTGCTCCTCAAACTGCACGACTGAAGGAATTAGATGGATTAACGACACTTAAATCAGCTGTTATCGTTACTTTGCAGTCCATTGGGTAATTTTAGCTGTACTTTTTCCACTTGCTTACCTCTCAGCCGCTATATGACTGTGATTAAGTGCTGTCTCGCACTTATTTACTCTTAAGCCCGGCACTTCAGCAGCAGCTGCATCCGGCCTATCCGGGACGTACATCACCGGCCGCAGCATTCCTCTATTATTCCGCCAGCACACAGGTTCCCAGGCTCCAGATACCTTCGGATATCAGCAAATATCCGGTTCAACGGATTGCCGACTGCCGGAGCTTCTCCTGCAGCAGCACCATATCCGGCGGCAGCGGCGCTTCGAAGACCAGATCGTCATGCGTGACCGGATGCCGGAAGGACAGCCGCACCGCATGCAGCGCCTGCCGTGGAATGGATGCGTCCAGCTCGGCGATCTGCGTGAGCTGCGCCGCTTCCGCGGGCGACAGCTTCGCCTCTTGCGTCTCGCCGCCTGGCAGCGTTAGCCTGACTCCTTGCGTCTCGCCGTAAGGCGGCACCAGCCCGGCCTCCCGCTTCTTCTCCTCCAGCTGTGCACCGCTAGGCTGAATCAGCTCCGTCCCGAGCTGCACGCCTTCCGGCAGCCGCCCGTATAACGGGTGACGGTACATGCCGTCACCGATCAGCGGGCAGCCTATAGAGCTCATATGCACCCGGATCTGATGGGTGCGCCCGCTCTCCAGCTTCAGCTCTACGAGTGAAGCTGCACGGCCATAGACCTCCTTGACCTCGTACCGGGTCAAGGAGGGATAACCATCCGGCGTCACGATCCGCCGGTGCGGCTCCAGCGGGTCGCGGTCGATCGGACCGTCGATATCGCCGCTGCGCGGCGCCGGAACACCGTGCACACAAGCGGCATACCGCTTGTCCACCGTTCCGGCGATCATCTGCTCGGAGATATGCTGATGGCTGTAAGGATTCTTGGCAATGACCAGCACACCGGAGGTCTCCCGGTCCAGCCGGTGGACAGGGCGGAAGCGGACCCGCTCCCCCTTCTCCGCCCAGTAATGGACCACTCCGTTCGCAAGGGTCTCGGTATAATGACCATGAGTCGGATGGACGATCATCCCCGCAGCCTTGTTCACAACGAGCAGATGCCCGTCCTCATACAGAATCTCGAACGGGATCGGCTGCGGCAGAATATCTTCCGAGGTCTCCTCCTCCATCCGGATCTGCACCAGGTCTCCGCTGCTTACCTTGACACTGATATAGACACGCTCTCCGTTCAGTGTAATGCCAAGGTCCGTCATTTTGAGCCGGGACAGCAGCTTACGGGAGACATCCATCCGCTTCTGGAGGATGGTTTTGAGCAGCCATCCGTCTTCGGACGGCGGTACATTATAGGAGATTGGCGGATAATAGCTGGTCATTGGTTCCGGAACACCTTTTTGCTGCGCACATACTCTACGTCAGCAATCTCGAGCCGGGTATTGGCGGCACGGGCCAGCGCGAAGAAATAATCGGATAACCGGTTCAGATAGATCACAGCCTCCGGGTTGATATCCGCACTCCGTCCCAGCGTCACAGCCCGGCGTTCGGCACGGCGGCAGACGGTCCGGCAGACATGCAGCACGGAAGACAGCTGGCTTCCGCCGGGCAGAATGAAGCGCTCCAGCACCGGATTCTCGGCCTGCAGCACATCAATCCAGCCCTCCAGACGTACGGCCATCTCGCTTTTGACTTTATATTTGTTCTCGCTCAGCTTCACGAACGCCAGGTCCGAACCACAATCAAACAGCTCATGCTGAATCTCCAGCAATTGCTCGCGGACATCCGCGAACCGCTCGTCTTCCATCAGGCTCCGGGCCTGGCCGACGAAGCAGTTGAGCTCATCTATGGTGCCGTAAGCCTCAACGCGGACATCGTCCTTGCCCACCCGGCCACCGATGACTGAGGTCTCGCCTTTATCGCCCGTGCGCGTATAGATCGCCATCGAAATTCCCTCCTAAGTTGCAAATCACATAGTAATAGTGTAATCGTTCTTAGGTATGGTGGCAAACAAAGTTCAACATTTACGGCTTGCGGAACGTTATACAATACATCAGGCCCTTGCATACTTCCTTGTATTCGATCTCCAGCATATTAGGCGGAATAAGACCAAGTATCCCGGGCATCTCTTCCCCCTGCTGAAAATACCCCTTAACCACCGGCACCTTCCCGTACGTCCCCTTCACCAGCTTCTCCGTCTCATCGGCAATCATCAGCCTTGTGCCCGGCTTCGCCACCCGGATCATCTCCAGCACCGCAGCAAGCGGATCACTGAAATAGTTGATTCCGCCGACATGGTAGACGCAGTCGAAGCTGTTGTCCCGGAAAGGCAGTCTCTCTGCCGTCCCCTGGAACAGATGAGCCTGCAGCTTCCAGCGCTTCACATTGCGCACCGCCTGCTTCAGCATTCCGCTGGAAATATCCAGCCCGTACAGCTCCGCCTTCGCGCTAAGATACGGGAAGTTATCGCCGCTGCCCACCGAGGTCTCCAGCACACGCTGACCGTCACGCAGCTCAAGCGATGACAGGAACTGCTCTCTGTAGCTGCGTTCCCCGCCGAACTTCAGGGCGAAGTAGGCCTTGTTGGACAGCCGGTAAAAGCGGGCAATCCGGTTGTACAGCTCCAGGTACTTTTTATTGCTGCCTTCGGCATCCTCTTCTTCCAAAAAGGCCAAAAACCCGTGCTTCCACGGATATTGCCGCCCGTTCTCCGGGTTGACGGCCCCCGTCTCCTCCAGCTTAAGCTCACCGTATGTACTCGGGTCCCTCAGCATTTGTGCTTGCAGCATCTCTATCATCCTCTTTCCTGACATCGTACAGTTCAGCCGCTTACTCTGAAATGTTCTTGAGTATTCATTATATACCCGCAGTCCGAAGCCTCCATCCGTCCCCGGGTCTGCCGCAGACTCAGCCTCAGGTCGTATAAGATACGACATTTTTTTATTTTTTTCGACAAAAGATAACAACTAAATGAGATCTCCAGCCGATGATATTCAATATACTTGTTTAAAAGTTTCACTATCATAATGGGGGGATTCACATGGCAAATGTTGTTCACAAGGGAAGTTCAAGACTCCGGTTCAAAAGCATACGTATGAGAACATTTGCATTCATCCTGCCTATCTTCCTGATCACGCTTCTGCTGGTCGCCTTATTGTCGTACCTGTATTCCAAGAATATGATCCGGGATGAGGTCAGACAAAAAATGGATTTGCAAATATCGGAACTTTCAGGCGAAATTAATGCAAATCTAAATGAACACAGTAAGGTTCCCGAGGTGCTTGCACGGACGCTGGAGAGCCGTGCTACTGCATTCACGCTGGATCAATACAGAACCATGATCAGCCATGCGCTGACAGCGAATACAGACACTTTTGGGGCCGGTATTTATTTTGAACCGGGACGGTATGACCGTAAGCTGAAGTACTTCTCTACCTATGCTTACCGCGACGGTGCCAAGATTGTGACTACAGAGCAGTACAATGACCCGGAATATGATTATCTTAAGCAGAATTGGTATACGGCCGGCAGGGAGCACGCCGGCATTACTGATCCGTTCTATGATACGGTTACCAAGACGACGATGAGTACGTTCAGCGTGCCTTTTTATGATGAGGCCCATCAATTGCTGGGTGTGATGGCTGGTGATATAGATCTGCAGACGCTGCAGAACCGGATTGAACAGACCAAGGTCGGGAATACGGGCTGGGCCTTCCTGCTGGACAAGCAGGGCAATTACATTGCCGGACCTGATCAAGAGAAGAATATGCAGCTGCAGATCACCGCCGAACCGGATGCAGAGCTGGCCGCAGCGGGAACAGCAATGCTTAAGCAGGACCGCGGGATGGTTACATACCCTGCTTCCGGCGAACCCATTCAGATGTATTATGAGAAGCTGCCGGATACCGGCTGGACTCTTGCCCTCGCTATTCCGGAGAAGGAGCTGTACGCGCCGCTGAAGGGGCTGCTCCGGTCGATTGTGCTGGTTAGTCTTATCGGTCTTGTGCTGACGTTCGCGGCGGTGTATCTGTACAGCCGATATATTACCCGGAAGCTGGCCCGCGTCAGTGAGATGTCCCAGCGGATGGCGGCAGGGGACTTCACGGGGAAGCTCAGTGTGGACAGCCAGGATGAGCTCGGCGATATGGCCGGACATATGAACCGGATGATTGACAATCTAAGCGGACTGCTGGGAAGCATCGCCGACCACTCGCTTCAGGTGGCTTCCACCTCGGAGGAATTAATGTCGAGCGCCAATCAGACCAATCTTACGACAGAGGTCATTGTGGAGAACATTCAGGATCTGGCGGGCGGGGCGGATACTCAGCTTCAGTCTACCCGCGAGTCTGCAAGAGCCATGGAGGAGATGGCCGCCGGAGTCCAGCGGATTGCGGAAGCTTCGATGGACACGGCCCAGGCAGCCGGACGGGCTGCCAGCCAGGCGCAGAATGGGCATTCGGTGATTATGGAGGCCGTGGAACAGATGGAGGAGATGGAACGGGCCGCAGCAGATACCTCCGGCTTGATTGAGTCCCTGAACTCCCAGTCCAAGCAGATCGGAAATATTGTCGGACTGATTAAAGGCATCAGCGATCAGACCGGTATGCTGGCCTTGAATGCGGCGATTGAGGCGGCTAGAGCGGGTGAGTATGGACGGGGCTTCTCGGTCGTTGCCAGTGAGGTGAAGAAGCTGTCCGAGCAGACGGCAGAGGCTGCCGGTCATATCAGCAGCCTGATTCTCGAGATTCAGCAGGGAAATCTGGCTGCGTCGGATGCCGTGCTTGCCAATGCTAACGCCGTTCAGGAAGGCTCACGGATGGTTGGGGAAGCGGGGCGCCTGTTCACGGACATCCTCGGCGGCATCGGCGAGATTAACTCCCAGGTTCATGAGATGTCCTCCTCTTCCGAGCAGCTCCTGGCCGGAACGGAGGAGCTGACCTCCTCAGTAGAACAGATGGCCGAAATCGCACGGCAAGCCGTGGAGCGTTCGCAGAGTGTGGCTGCTTCCTCCGAGGAGCAGCTGGCTTCCATGGAAGAGGTCGCCGCTGCCTCTACTGAGCTTGCGAAGATGGCGGACGGGCTGCAGCAGGCAGTGGCAACGTTCAAGGTGAGCTAGAGCAACAACCCCCTGGGCTGTCCTCGGACGGACACAGGGGGCTTTTTTAGATGTGGACGTCCCGTCCCTTCAGGTAATCTATCAGCTCACGGTTAACTCGCTCTGGTTGCTCATGATTTAGGCCATGCCCGGCATCCGGTATGACTGAGTAACGAAACCCGCCGTCCTCAAGTATCCCTAAGAATTCCTTCTTATGACGCAGCTTATAATCACCCAGCAGAAAATAAAGCTTATCCCTTACCGCAATCGCTTTCTCTTTATCGTATGGCTGAAGCTTATGGGGAAACATGGCCTGCTGATTATGATTTTTCATCAATAACACCAGATGCTCTCCGACTTCCGGGTGCTTGTCAAAAAAGCCGGACGCAGGCGAACTGAGCTTCCTGGCTACTTTCAGCAGATTGCTATGTGTGGGAACAAGAATTTCCGGGAACATCATCAACAGCGTATGTAGCATGCTTTTTAACGGGGCAGTGACCATTCCTCCTTCCATGCAGACAGTCTTCAATACTCTTCGCGGCTCGTGAACTGTATAGTTGAAGGCCATGTACGCTCCGTTCGATACCCCTGCCACATAAAAGTGCTCAAGGTTCAGACCATCTGCAACCCCGTTCATCCAATCTACCTGATCAAAAGTCCGTTTATTGAACCTCTCACCTGGAATACTCTTACCCGGTCCTCCCAGCGTATCTACTGCAATACAATAAAAATGCCGTGACAGCTCCTTCATATTGAGCAGCCACATCACGGCCGAATTATCACCTACCCCGTGGAACAAAAGCAAGGGCGGATTCAACGGATTGCCCGATGATATACAATGGGTCAGACCGTATTTTGTAGTAATAGTTGATTCCCGGTGCTCTGTTCCCCACTGCGATAGCAGTTCGTTATAGGAGCTATGAACCCGTTCTTTACCGGAAGCGCTTTTAAATACCTTGATCATGGATCTTTCCACCTTTTGGATTTGGGATGGGTGCTATTGATTCTATTGTCATGAAGTGCAGAACCAGCTCTATTGATGGAACAGGAACAGTAGCCGTAGTTATAATACTATTTTATGGATAAATAAGTAAATGAACAAAAGACGAATTCCTCATGAATGCAATTCTATGCACCTCCTAATTTGAATGGGGGAATTCAGCCTGGAAGACGCACTATTTTAACCTGGGTAAGGTATTAATTTATCCTCTGGATGATTGTATTGTCAAAAGCAACGGATATCGTCCTTGAAGGGCGGCTATCTCCTCCGCCACTGCACAAGCAATTGGATAAACGTATCTTAGTTGAGATGATTTCGAGCGTCTGAGGTAATTAGTTGGAGTAACGTCATTTAATTTCGTACGTTTCCTCTACTCTGATTAATTTGCGGTCTATTAAGTGTTGTTGTTCCAACTGTTACCTTGCAAGGTCTCCTTCGTTCAGTAGCAAGTGCTGAAAATCCAACTGCTTCCGGCCACAAAATCCGGTCACAAAAAAAGGACATCTCCCGCCAAGGAGACATCCGTTATACTATCATTACGCTGCGACGCCGCGCTAATCCCGCTTGCGGTGGCGGCCTCGCATATACTCATTAATCTTAAGATCGAGCAAGCTGCTGATTGCAATGACGTTATCCGAGGTAAAGGAATTCTCCTGCATAAAGAGCTGTTCCATTCTGCTGCGGAGCATCTGAATTTCATCTTCCAGCGAGAGCCTGCGTGCATCAGCATCCCCTCTGGCAGGATGTATCCCGCTTCCGGAACCACATTTCCCGCCATAGGAAGGTAAGTAATAATCTGCGCTCAGCACAATCACCCTTCCTGATGTATTATTGCGCGGCACCCGGACAGAGAACATGTGGTTCTGTTCGTCCGGCCTTGTGCGCCCTATTCCCGGAATAAGAGGTCCATGTAAGTGTATTACAGGTGTTTCTTGTCCTTATAGTTAAATAATACCATGTCAAAAGGTGATCGGCTATAGTCCGATTTACTTCTTTCTGGATGCCTTCTATGCCCCTTCCCGGGCGAGTTCTGAGACAAATGCCCCAATTCGTTCAACCGCTTCATTCAACTGGGACACTGAGGTAGCATAAGAGCAGCGCAGGTAGCCTTCACCGCCCAGACCGAATACACTGCCCGGGACCGCTGCAACCTTATATTCCAGCAGCAGGCGCTGGGCAAATTGGTCTGAGGTGAGTCCTGTGCGCTGAATACTCGGGAACGCATAAAATGCGCCTTGCGGCTCATGACAATCCAGTCCCGCCTCCCGCAGCCCTTTGACAATCAGTCTGCGGCGCTGGTTATAAGAGTCTGCCATGCGGTCTTTCTCTTCCATCCCGTTGGTCAGTGCCTCCAGTGCAGCCACCTGGCCCATCGAAGGCGCACACATAACAGTGTACTGGTGAATCTTCAGCATGGCGGAGATCAGGTCCGGGTGACCGCAGGCATAACCCATCCGCCATCCGGTCATGGCGAAGGCTTTGGAGAATCCGCTGACCAGGATGGTCCGGTCCAGCATCCCCGGAAGGGAGGCGAAGCTGACATGATTGCTCCCATAGGTCAGTTCAGCATAGATCTCATCCGAAATGACAATGAGATCATGCTTCTCCACTACCTTGGCAATCGGCTCCCAATCCTCACGGCTCATGATTGCGCCGGTCGGATTGCTCGGATAACAGAGAATCAGAATCTTGGAGCGCGGGGTGATCTTGGCTTCCAGATCCTCAGCAGTCAACTTGAAGTTATTCTCCCCGAACGTCTCAATGCCAACCGGAATCCCGCCGCCAATCGCTGTAATCGGAGAATAAGAGATATAACAAGGCTCGGGAATCAGAATCTCATCTCCCGGGGCGATCAGAGCCCGGAGCGCCAGATCTATGGCTTCGCTGCCGCCGACCGTGGCGATAATCTGGTTCGCAGGATCATATTGCACCGCGAAGCGGGTATGCAAATACTCGGCAATGCCCTCACGAAGCTCCGGCATTCCTGCATTTGAGGTGTAGCCGGTGAAGCCGCGCTCCAACGAATAGACGCAAGCCTCCCTTACATGCCACGGGGTCTTGAAATCCGGTTCACCGACACCCAGCGAGATAATATCCTTGCTGCCTGCTGCCAGGTCGAAAAACTTGCGGATGCCCGACGGCTGAATCTGCTGGACCAGCGGGGCCAAATAGGAGTTCATGGACTTGCTTGTATCTCCTGTATGCTGACTGTTATTAATGATCATGACATTACATCCTTCACGGAGATATCATCAGACGGTTGTCTTCCTCATGCTCTTCAAAGATGATACCGTCCTGTTTGTATTTTTTGAGCGTAAAATTGGTCTTGGTTGATAGCACGGCATCAATCGGCGACAGCTTCTCTGAGACAAAATTGGCGACCTCGCGCAGATTGCGGCCTTCCACTTCAACCAGCAGATCGTAAGCCCCCGACATCAGATAGACTGACTTCACCTGCGGATACAGATAGATCCGTTCGGCAATACCTTCGAAGCCGCGGCCCCGTTCCGGCGTGATCTGCACCTCGATCAGGGCAGTCACCCGTTCATCATCCACTTTATCCCAATTGACAACCGTCGCATATTTCACAATAACATGATCCTGTTCCATTTGTGCAATCACGGATTTAACATCTTCTTCTTCCGCACCAAGCAGGGTCGCCATTAAGGCTGTTGAGCTTCGCGCATCCTCCTTGAGCAGTTCCAGCACTTTCCTCTTCAATTCTTCATTCATTTCCTAGCCTCCTGCGAAAAGAGTTTAGTATTAATATGACATGAAAATAACCGTTCTGCAAACAAAATAACCCCGCCGGGGCGGGGTTATAATAGATGAAGCGCTCTTATGCTTCACCAGTCAGGCGTCAGGGTTACATATAATAGGAACCGTTATTATGCTGCTGCACGTTAGCCTGATGCTGCGGAACATTGGAGCCGTGGTTGTAGGCACCTGCTCCGCCCGTTTTCTCGCGTACGAACTGCTGCAGTTTCTGCTGAGTCTGCTGGGCACTCTGAATCTGTTTGTCCACATCCTGGCGCAGTGCTTTACCGGGAGGGGCATACATGTTCAACTGAGACATCTGCATGTACAGATCTCCCTGAATTCTGAGGGTATCCATCGTTAATTCATTGAACACCCGTCTTACTGCCGGACAATTCGATTCTGTGGCTGCTGTTGTATACTCACGGACTGTCCGCTTCAAATCAGCCAGAATCGTGTAGAGTAAATCCTCATCCGCCATAAATGGCGTTCCATTGTGTACGTTCACCGTAATACCTCCTTAAAGTTTGTGAGCATCTGCTTCCGGTTGCTACAGACCCTACTTATTGCGGCTGGGTCGGCGCATACTGCTGATGCTGATGCAGCAGCTGTACCAGCATATCCATATGGTGGGTATGACTCTGGATCTGCTGGATGCAGATTCCCTGAACCGTGGAATTCTGGGTGGTTCCGGCTGTAGCAGCCAGCTGCTTAATCAGCAAATCCTCGTTGGAAATGGAATCGGCGATGTATTCCAATTCTTTTCCGCTAAGTGCCTGCATTTGGTTAGATTGCATGTTCGGTATTCCCTCCTTCTGGATGTTCAAGCGTTGCTTAGTATGCCTCAGAGGGAAAATCTTTATGTGCCTTCTGGCACAATGATAGCTAACCAATTATGGATTAACCCGTGCTCTACGCATTAGAATTTGTACAATTGCAAACAATATAACTCTGGATATTCAAAGGAGCGACCAAACCATGAGACTTATCAGCGGGCATCTGCCCTGGGAGCATACCCTGCTTCATCCTCCGGTGTATCCGGTACTTACTGAAGACATCACCTGCGACTGTCTTATTGTGGGCGGCGGTATGGGCGGAGCCATGATGTCCTACCGGATGTCCCATAGCGGAGCAGACACCGTCCTCATCGACAAAAAAACAGTCGTCACCGGAAGCTCCCACGCCAATACGGGGCTGATTCAGATCGCCAATGACAAATCGCTTACCTCTTGCATGAATACCTTCGGTGAAGAGAACGGCGTGCTGTTCTATAAGCTCTGTCAGCAGGCTATGCGTGCTATTCTTGAGCTGCCCGGCAAGCTGGATATAGATCCTCAGATTATGGAGCGCAGCAGCTTGCTGTACGCCAGCGTGCCGGAAGACGTACCTGTTCTGAAGCAGGAGAATGAGAATCTGATCAAGCACGGCTTCGACTCGGAGTTCTGGGATGAGGATACTATCCGCTCGCATTATTCCTTCTCCAAGCCCGGTGCATTATTCTCCAAAGGCGATGCGGAGACCAATCCGCTGCGGACCGCGCACAGCCTGATTCAAACAGCGCACTCCGGCGGGGTCCGGGTCTATGAGCACACCGAAGCCCTTCATTACGAATACAATGCTGACGGTGTAATCTGCCATACAGAGAATGGCCGGATCTTCGCGAAGAAGGTGGTGTTTGCCATGGGGTATGAAACCCAGGAGATGAAGAAGGACCGGGGCGCTGAGCTGATCAATACCTATGCCATTATGACCGAGCCTCTCCGCAGTCTCCCTAAATGGCATGAACAAAGTCTTCTCTGGGAAACGGCGCGGCCTTATTTATACTTCCGGACCACTCCGGACGGCCGGATTATTGCCGGAGGCAAGGATGAGGCGCTTACCAGTCCCGAGCGGCGGGATGTCCGGGTGCTCTCCCAGGGCCAGCGTCTCATAGAAGAGCTGGTGGCCTTGTTCCCTGAACTCCAAGGCGTCCAGGCCGAATATTCATGGGGAGCCGTATTCGGCACTACCCATGACGGACTGCCTTATATCGGAGAACATCCGGAGTATCCGAATTGTTATTTCATTGAGGGCTATGGCGGGAACGGGACCGTCTACAGTATGATCGCCGCCGAGCTGCTGGCAGATACGCTGGCCGGCAAGATCCGCCCGGAGCTGGACCTGTTCTCGTTGACCCGCCCTGCCAAGCCGGCGCCCTCTCCGGCTGTTATGTAGAAATGAGCTGCCCGGAAGCCGATTCGGCTTCCGGGCAGCTCATCTTTTATCTCCTAAGAACCACTGAATCTGGGATTATGAACTGACCACTGTACCCGAATTCTGCGTTTCGTAAGAGGCGACAATATTCTTGATAATGACATTAGAATCACTGGAGCCAGAGCTAATGTCAATGGCTGCCCCGGCAGTTGCGGTGGCCAGATCAATCGGAACAATAACCGATCTCTGTTCCACGTAAGCCTTGGTGCTATCCTGAGTAATCGTCAGATCGCCTGCGTAATAGAGTTCAATGAACTGAGATACCGTTCCCACCTCGTTATAAATTTGTAAGCCACACGGCGTATTGGCTGTAGCTTGAACCGTGATACACACGAATTCCGGGTTGGGGCATACGCGAATCTGGTCCTGACCTCTATAGCTTTTAATATCCCTAAGTTTTACGGGAGTAATCTCTCCGCTAGCTTTTATAGAGAGATCCTCAAAATATTTAAGGTAGGCCTTATTGGGTGGCGAGGTAGTGAACAATTTAGCCGGTGCGCTGCCAAAGTAAACTCCGGAGACCGTATTATCCAGCACACTTGTGTTTTTCTCTTCACCCGGAGTTGCACCGTTAAAATATTTCAGGAAGCCGTTCGGTCCCAGCACTCCCACAGTATGCCCATCAGGATGAATCACAAGGGGGTTATGGGGAGGATCAAAGGTAAGCTCAGAATTCATTCCAAATGTCGAAATCGAGTTATTATCAACCGAAATGGTTAAGATATAATCCTTGTTATCCTTATATTTACAAGCAACAAAGACAAGCGGGTTGTTGTCGGAGACGGCGAAGGCAAAGGGCTGGCCAACTCCAGTAGGGAGGGTTGTCAATACCTTATTGGTACGGTTATCGATGACCGTGATGGAGTGATTATTGGAATTGGCGACGTAGGCTTTTTGACCAAAGGGATGAACGATGACCGCCGTAGGAGCGGCAGGAGCTAAAGCCGTTACTCCACGGCCGACAGGTAAAGTAGCCATTACTTTATTGTTCTCGGTATTAATGATGGAGACACTGCTCTCGCCCGTGTTAACCACATAGACCTTGTTTCCCAGAGGGTCCATGCACATAGCGCCAGGCTGAGAACCAACCGGAATATGGGTGACGATGCTATCATCCGTGGGATCAATGACGGCAACTCTCCCAAATCTTACTCCAACCTCATAGGAAGCATAAAGGTAAGGAATCGAACCTGCTAAAGTACCGCTGTTGCTGATCTCGTTCTGATTCATTTGTAAAATCCCCTTTCTTGTAGCTGGACCTTATGGACTCACTGGTTCCAGCAGACCGACAAGCTGATGCAGGCGCGCCAGTTGTTCCGGATTCTGCATCAGGTTGTCTGAAGTAGGATATGCATTAATTTTCCAGCCTGACCATCAAAATGTCCTGCCGGGACGCAAAAAGGGCATTTGATAGCCAAGAGATGATAGACGCAAAAAGGATGCCCGCACAAGCCTGACGGCTGTGGAGCATCCTTTTTTCACTCTAAGAATAGATAGTACCCATTTGGAATAATAGCTTATTGCGCTTTGACAAATTCAGCTGACTTGATCCCTGCCTGGCGGCCGAAGATAATAATCTCGGCTACCGAGTTGCCGCCGATGCGGTTCTCACCATGCAGCCCGCCGACCACTTCACCTGCTGCGAACAGGCCTGTGATGGCTTTGCCGTCTTTGTTCAGGACTTCAGTATTGGTGTTGATGACCACACCGCCCATAGTGTAGTGAATCCCAGGGCCGATTTGAATCGCGTAATAGGGGGCCCCGGACAGATCATGGTCCATGCCGGTAGTTCTGCCGAATTCTGCATCCGATTTACTCTTCACCGCATTGTTCCAGGTATCCACTGTAGTCTTCAATTCAGCGGCAGGAATCTTCATTTGTTCCGCCAGCGCCTCAGGAGTATCTGCTGTCAGGACCACGCCCATCTTGATGTATTGCTCCACTGCTTTGACGCGGGATTTCACTCCGGAATCAAAGACAAGATAAGCTGTTTTCTCAGGGAGAGTATTAATCGAAGCGGTCACCTTGTCGCGGGTATTCATTTCGTTGCCGAAACGTTTGCCTGCACTGGATACGAGGATAGCCCCTTCCCCACGGACAGCCTCGCCGATCAGGTAGGATTTCTCCTGCTGTACTGTCGGGTGAACCTGAATCTGATCCATATCGACGGTGGTTCCGCCGACTTTCTCAATCATGGTGATGCCATCGCCGGTGCTGCCGATCTGATTGGTGGTTACCAGCCCTTCCAGGTCAGGTCTAACTTTGGAGATCAGCTCCTTGTTCGCACCGAAACCGCCGGTGGTCACGATAACCGCTGCTGCACTGATGACTTTCTCATCAGCCTGGTTGAACAGAACCTTGACGCCGTTCACCTTACCGTCCTGCACTGTAAGCTCCTTCACATCCGCATTAACGAACAGCGGAATCCCTTGCTCCTGAACATTTCTTACGAGCCCCGCAACCAGATATTGTCCGACTGCAGAGCCGTCTTCCGGACGGTGGGTACGCTTCTCCTTCATTCCGCCGGTAATCGTAATGTTGTTCAAGCGGATGCCAATCGAATCGAGCCAGTCAATAGCACTTGCGGAGCTATCCACGAAGAAATGAAGTAATTCCTTGTTGTTCGTATCGTGACCGCCCTTGAGTGTCTCTTCATAGAACAGCTCATTGCTGTCTTCGATTCCCTGTTCCTTCTGGAACTTCGTCTGCGAAGCATTCATCCCGGAGGACGATTTCGTAGTATTGCCGCCGGCTACAGGCATCTTCTCCAGAATGACCGGATTCATGCCGTTTGCCTTGGCTTCCAACGCCGCAGACATTCCTGCTCCGCCTGCACCGACAATGACGATATCATATTTATCTTGTAATTGATCGTACGGTGTATAGCTCGCTTCGGATGCTCCCGATAAGGCTTCGGCTGTCTCTTTAGGTGCAGCGGTTGCTGCAGGCTCTGTGGCCGCACTGTTGGTTCCTTTGCTCTCCTTGGTGCTGCTGCCTGCATTGTTGCTTCCGCAGCCCGCGATAACCAGCATCACAGACAGAACGAGGATGAGCGTCGCTGTTAATCTCTTATTCATTGTAAGACTTGCCCCCTTGTGCATATTTTCACAATTATCATAGAGGCAATAGAGGAGGTTTTGGAAGCTTCCGTAACTTATTAAAGAGTTTTGTAACTAAAGTAAGTGAATAACCGTCACAAAGTCTACATCTCCTCTTCCTTGACCGCATAGGGCACATCCACGATAAAATGGGCTCCCGGACCGCTGCCCGCGGCAAGCTGAACATGGCCGTTCAGTTTATCCACACTTTTCCTGACCAGATACAACCCGATCCCCCGCTGCTCTCCCTTGGAGGAGAAGCCCTGGACAAATATCTGCTCCTGCTGGTTCACTGGTATTCCCGGACCGTTGTCGCTTACCTCACATAACAGCCGCCCCTCTTCATATTGAAAAGCAAGTTCAACCCGCTTACCGGCTTGACCCCGGAATGCTCCGAGTACCTCCAGCGCATTATCCAGCAGATTGCCGGCAATGGTGATCAGCTCATGAATCACCTGCGGATCTGCCGGCTCCGGCAGATAGCTGTCCTCTGTCAGCAGCAGTTCAATCCCCGCTTCGCGCGCCCGGCTCAGCTTACCCAGCAGGAAACCGGCCATTACCGGATCTTTGATCTGTCTCGTAATCGACCCGATCTCCTTCTGGTAGTTGCTTACGGTGCCCAGAATATATTGCTGCAGCTCATCATACAGACCCATATGCGTCATGCCCATAATCACATGCAGCTTATTCATGAACTCATGGGCACCGGAGCGCAGGGCTTCTGCATAGACGGAGACTCCCGACAGCTTCTCAGCCAGCACCGCAAGCTCAGTCTCATCCCGGAAGGTGGCAATGGCTCCAACGATTGTACCGTTGACCCGGACCGGCAAACTGTTCACAAGCAGAGAGCTGTCCCCTAGCTCCAGTTCCCGGTCCTGTATCCCCTCACCGTTCACCAGCACCCGCTCCAGGCGCAGCTCCGGCCAATAATCGGCTATCTGCCGGTTGATGGCGCTTCCTCCAATCCCCGCTGCCTTCAAGAGCCGCTGGGCCTCCATATTAAGGATCGTAATCCGTGCTTCCTGGTCTACCGCGATAATTCCCTCACGCGTAGACTCCAGCATAGCGCTGCGCTCCTGCAGCAGCTTGGAGATATCCGCCGGCTCCATGCCGAAGACCATCCGCTTGATCCGTGCCGCCAGAATGAACGAGCCGCCAGCTCCAAGCAAGGCTCCCGAGACCAGGATCACGATAATCGTCCATTCATTCAGACGGACCAGCCGCTCGACCCTCTCTAGTGACAGACCGGCGATGACCACTCCTACCTGATGTCCCCGGTTGTTATAGACCGGAACGAAGCCCCGCAGCGACCTGCCCAGCGGCCCTGCTCCTTCCGAGATGCTCTCGCCCCCGCGCAGGGAGATTTCCTGCCCTCCTCCGGCAAAAGGCAGACCGACCAGAGAATCATCCGGATGGGAATAGCGGATACCCTTCATATCGGTCACCACTACAAACATAATGTCATTGCGGCGGGCGATCCTGGAGGTGTAGTCCTGGATCTCCTTGCTGTTTCCTTCGCTAAGCCCCTCTGAGACCAGCGGGATCAGGGCAATCGTACGGGCAATCGTAATCGCCTTATCCTCCAGTGCCTGCCGGGTCTGGGGAATAATCTGATTGCGGAAGATAAAGTATAAGATCAGCAATACCAGCAGCACAACGGCAGAGACCATGACGGCTACCATTGTCCTGAGACTGAGGCTTTTTGTTTTGCCCATGGGCACAAGCCCTCCTTCCAACCCTCTATACAATATCGAACTATATTTGTTGAACTTGAATTTGTAAAGCTCCTCCTTAGGAACGGTTCGAGGGAATGAAGCAAGCCCAGTCCTGCTGCCGGAGACAGGAGGGCTGGGCTTGTATGGCTTGTGTACAACCTTTTCACCTAAAATAATAGAATAGCTAGCTTACTTCTTCTTGGCTTGCTCCAGTGCCTGAGCCACCGCTTCGATAATCCCACCGCTGGAGCCGGAAGCACCGGAGAGGGCGTCGACGCCTTCGGTGGTCTGCTTTTCGATAATTTCGGGAATCGTATTCTCCACCGCCGCATCAATCATAGCTTCGGTTTCCTTATGCTCCTTAACGGTAATGCCCTCAATTTTCTCATCCTTGATTTCTACTGCGACTTTAATATCGCTCTTTACGCCTTTGCCTGTACCGTCATACGTCCCGTCCACATACTTGCCGGAAGAAGAGCATCCCGTCACAAGTACAGTCACAGCGGCGATCGCTGATAACAGCATGGTTTTTGTCCGCTTTTGCATGGATAATTCCTCCTTCTATGATCTATTTCTTAAGCGACTTCACGGCTTCGTCTGCTGCAATCCGGCCGAAGGTGGTGATGTCCGCCAGCGCATTTCCGCCAAGCCGGTTAGCGCCATGCACCCCGCCGGTCACTTCGCCCGCAGCATACAGCCCGGCAATCACCTGATCCTGGGTATCCAGCACTTGCGCGTGACTGTTAATGGCTACTCCTCCCATCGTATGGTGAATTCCCGGTGTTACCTGAATAGCGTAATATTTGCCTTGCTCAAAAGACAGCTTAAGATCCGGCCGTTCAAACTCTGTATCCTTGCCGGAAGCGACGAATCCATTGTAACGGTCCATCGTATCGGTCAACGCTGCAGCATCTACGCCAATCTGTTCAGCCAATTCCGCTGGGGTCGCCCCTTCTTGTACCAGATCCATTCCAAAATAAACTTCAGTCGCCTTCAGGTTGGCACGCAGCTCATCATTGAAAATAATGTAGGCCACCTTGCCGGACTGGGCCAGAATGTTCCGGGACACGACATCGCGGGTCAGCAGTTCATTCGTGAATCGTTTACCTTCGCTATTCACCAGAATCGCACCGTCTCCGCGCACGCCTTCGGTGATCAGCACGCCTTGACCCGGAATGGTAGTCGGATGAATCTGAATCTCCTTCATATCTACCAGCTTGGCCCCGATCTTCTCGGCCATTGTTGTTCCATCGCCCGTCGCGCCCGGATGGTTGGTAGTGGAGAACCCCTCAAGCTGCGGCTGGTAGCCCTTGATCATATCCATATTGGCTCCAAAACCGCCGGCCGCCAGAATCACGGAATTCGCGCTGATCGTATAATGCTTGCCTTCCTTATCCGTCACCTTCACTCCGGTAACCACGCCGTCCTTGTTCTTGACGATCTCATCCGCAGTCGTCTGCAGCCGCACATCAATCTTGTCTTCTTCCAGCTTCTTCTTCAGTGCAACCACTATGAAATTACCTGCCGCCTCTCCGCCCGCCGGACGGTGAATCCGGTTCACACTTGCCCCGCCTGCGCGGCCTACCTCAGACAGCTCGGCTCCGTTCTCCTTCAGCCATTCTACTGAAGCGGCCGCGCCATTCGTAAGCGTTCTGACCAGCTCCGGGTTGTTCAGGTTCTTGCCGCCCTTCATGGTGTCCTCATAATGCAGCTCAGGACTGTCGGTGATGCCCGCCGCAGCCTGATAAGGTGTGCCTGCGGCATTCAGCCCGCCTTCCGCGCGGACGGTGTTGCCTCCGAGCATAGGCATTTTTTCAATTAAAATAACCTTCGCACCCTGATTATGCGCTTCAATGGCCGCGGTCATTCCCGCCCCGCCGCCGCCGATAATAACAATGTCCGTAGACTCCCCTTTGTTACTGCTGCAGGCTGGCAGCGCCACCAGACTTGCCAGCAGCAACCCTGTGCCCAGCAGACTTGCCCATCTCTTTCGGTTCATTGATTGTTCCTCCAATTGTAATTGTGCATATTTTCACAATCATCATAACCTGAAAGAGACCGCCCTCCGCTATTAAGTGATTAAAGAAATAATATAGTGATTAAAGTAATAATAAAGTAAATAAAGTTAGTACATTTGCCCGGATGTGTTTATAGATTTATAATGGGGACTTACACGACTGTATTACTAGGAGGAGCAGAAACTATGGAAAAAAGCCAAAAATATATGCTTGCCGGAACGATTTTGGCAGCAGCAGGGGTCTCTCTGATCACCTATTCCGCAAACCGCTATACTTCATTCAAACGAGTCGTTGCCAGATCACTTACTCTGGAAGATATCGCTGCCCTGGAGATTACCCGGTTGTCTTCTGTTCCCGGTGAACAGAAGGATATTGTCGTTACTGAACCGGAAGCGATCAGACAGATCTGTGAGGATTTCTCTGACGTCCGCTTAATGAAATCAGCCAGAAATGTCAGCTCCGGCAGCAGGTACAGCTATTACATTACTATCGTACAGACGGACCGCAAGCAGCGCTTCGATATTATTCTGAAGGGTAAGCAGCATATGATTATCTATGACAATGATTTGAATAACCCTCACTTGAAGGCTTACAAAATTATGAACCCGTTCAACCCGCTGGCCTTGCAGCAGGCCTTCGAGTGATTCAGCGCACGCTTAGGTATGGCACAGCATAATTACTTCACAGCATTTCGCAACGGCTATGGAGTCATGGACCGCCTGGGGGCAACCTCGGGACAGCCGTGACTCCACACTATCCCCAGCTATCCTCATCGTTCCGTTCCACCCGCTTATAAGTACTTACTTATCCGTTCATACCCCTCCGGCTTCACCCTGTACATATAGACCGGTCTGCCCACCGCGCCGTAGCTAAGCTCCATTTCCAGAATCCCCGCTTCGGTCAGAAAAGCCAGATATTTGCGGACAGAGATCCGCGAGATCGGCGCATGGCTGCTGATATCCTCCGTGGAGAATACCGGACTCTCCAGCCGGTTGATCGTGCTCCAGATGCTGTCCAGTGTACCTTCAGCCAGCCCCTTGGGCAGGGCCTGCGGCAACAGAGCCGGCTTGTCCTCTTCGGTACCGAGCGAATGGCGCAGCAGCTTATCCAGTTGCTCCTGACTGAGATGCTCCTTGTGCATCAGCTGATAATCTTCACGGTACGCCGATAACGCCGCCTGGAAGCGGGCAAACTCAAACGGCTTGATCAGATAATCCACCGCCCCGTTCTGCAGCGCCTTGCGGATGCTGGCATTGTCACTGGCCGCAGAGATCACAATGATATCCACCTTGCTCCCCTGCTCCCGCAGGGAGGAGAGCAGCTGCAGGCCGCTGGTATGCGGCATATAGATATCCAGCAGCATGAGGTCGATGGACTGCTCCTTCAGCAGCTTCATCGCCTCATCTCCTGAAGGGGCCCAGCCTCCAAATTCAAAGCCCGGAATCTGCTCCAGATAGTGGCGGTTGAACTTCGCCACCATCGGGTCATCTTCTACAATTAATACTTTAATGTTCATGGGTTCTCCTTATTTTTGCAGCATATGGTACATCAACGATAAACTTGGTGTCATCACTGAAAATCTCCCTTTTTCTCTTTACTTTTCTTGATAGGTACAACCCGAGTCTCTCCATGCGATAATCCGAAAAACAAAATCACGCTTTTTCAGTTTACCTGACCTAATAACAGTACATGATGGACAATTATCTTTCAATTCCTTTGGAACGCTGTTAAGGGAGGATGCCTTGTGAAACTCATGAAAACGTCCCAGTACCCGTCTGGTAAAGTCAATGACAATACGGTCTATGGATACCGTTACCCTTTCATATGCCACCCCCTCCCGAATTTTTTCATGAAATTCGAGCTTATATAGAGGCAGGTGGCTAACCTTTAACACATGACCTTCCCGTTGTAAGTTTGTACTCGGTTGAATGATAGTTTCATTCGGTACTGGGTAGCCCCACCAAAAAAAGAAACCCTGAAAGGCACAATGCCAATCAAGGTTGATACGAAAAGGTTAACAAATTCAAAAGGCTTTAGCTACTAGCCCAAATTGAATGTCTAGGCAATGTGCTGTTGCAATTGGGACAATTTACGATTGGTGTTTTACTAGCCTCTTCCAATACTCCCCATCTATCAGGACAACCATAATATAATTCTAAGATTGTCGGGTTTGCAATAAATCCAGTCCAATTGCATACTTTGCATTGCACATTCTCAATTTGTACTCGTTGCAGTTTCTCTTTATTGTCGAATAATAAACAGAACATCCACTTTTTCTGATTCCCTATTGAATAGAATGCAAGAGAAAAAGAAACATATTTTCGTACGAAATCCATCATATTACAAACTGTGTCAAATGCACTTATTGGTTGCCCCTCAATTACAGGATTGTTTACCAAAAGTTCAAAAGCCTCTGTAGCTAAAACATATACGAGTTGACCATCAATCTTTTGTTGAGTAATTAAATTATTATTTAGGTTCACTTTGGTGTAAACCCTCCTGCACCAAATTTTTTGTCCAGTTTTGAAAGAATGACTGACTCATCGCTTTGAGAAGTACTTAACGATAATTCTTTTTTAAATGAGAAGACTTAATACGGATAAAACATAGGTTAAATGACCTTCTTGGGTGGGTACTACCAGTCTCTGTCCAAGAAGGTCAAAAAAGCCTGAGCTATGTATCCACTATAGAATTACAGTTTTAATGAGTCCTTCAATTCCTTATACTCATCTGTCGTTAATTCATTTACAGTTACATGAGTGATATAATTCTCATAATTAACACCAATGCTTGTTCTTCCAAATCTGACTAATGTATGGCATTCATTTATTTCACCACTGATGATTGTTGTTGCTTCTTTTCCCAAACACACTTGAAAATCACTGATGTAATCATATATTCTTTTCTCAGGAATGATGCTTAAATCAAAAACAGGAGTAGCATCAACTAATTTTTTATTCTTAATAATTACGTCACTTAATACTGCATTCTTAACGGCCGTTAATGTTAGATTTTTAAGTACCCCTGTTCTTGAGACTATTCCAACCTCAATTAACGATCTTTCTATATCTCCTGTTCTCCAATACACAGTTTCTTCGTTTGCACATGAATTCTTAATTATTTCCTATCTCAATACTAAAAGGGACGTAATAGTCAAACTCAGTATGGCACTCTTTACTCTCTTGTAGATTGCATAGTTTCAACAAGTACATATTTTTCCCCTATCCTAATTTATTTTTCAGGGTTATACCTAGCGTGTGGGGCTGAAAGCTCCAACTACTTACTGAGGCGGTCATTATACCACCAGATTATCCTTACACAATAAAGATCGTAACTACTGTCGAATTCGTTGAATACTTCCTTGTAAAAACGGTTCAGATACAGCCTCGCAATATAGTATCGAACTATCCTATACGGGTATTACATGGGTTATATGTGTTACTGGTTGAATGATGTATTCATTTATTCATACAACTTCCCGACATAAAATAAATGCGCAAGAAAGTTCCAATCTATATTTTGAGGTATTGGTAAATTATTATTTTCATAATAACCTTCCATATCCTCTACCCAAGACTTTATTCCTTCAAGAAAACTCTCAATGTCTCTATTTTCCCAATCACCAGGGTTTGATTTGAAATCATTAACTAATACACCAATAAATTCCGAAAATTGATCTTTGTCACTGACTTTTTTTATTTCTTTATATAATTCCATGTTCTCCTCCTACTTTATCTTGAGATTATTTCCATCGCCCATTTTTTTCGTTACTGTTCCGGAATGCTGCGAACTTAACTAGCGCGAAATCTTTTTTCGCTGCGACTCTAAATCATTACTCATTATAATTGGTAGCACCAACAGATAGAAAAACCTTGAAAGGCACGAAGCCGATCAAGGTATGAAGAGGAACATTATTCGTTATCTTCCACTCCCGGAACAAACGGAGATAAAAACTCATCTTCTTTTAGTTGAATATTACCACGGGCTAAAACGAATACTCTAAAGTTATTTTCATACCCTTCAGTATCTTCATCGTCCCTTGTATAAAGAACTCCGTAAGAACCTGATGAATTATCTGCGATAAATTGATATAGCTTAATTACTTCCTCCGCCTCGGAAGTTTTACGATTCAAGAAGCCACCTACAGAAAGATGATAATTACCATTTGCAGGATAAACTTCTAGAAGTCCACTACTCCAATTTAACTCTGAAATGAATCTCTGTATTTTTTTCACAATCGAATCTAAATTACCTGCATCAGCTTCTGTAGTTGTCTCATGAATTGTAGCCCAACCGTGAAATTCGTATATTATTCTCACCTACTTCAAGGTTTTATATCAATTAAACCATCAATTCCATAACCGATTGAGCAAGTTGCCCTTCAAAATGGTAGTAAACCCTTCTTTCATTTAGATTGAGCAACATATTGGTTAATAATGTGCCCGTAGATAATACAGCCCCTTCTCCCCATCATAATACTCTCCGGCGTAACGGATGGATTCCGAATAGCTCTCTATGCTTAAAAAACTTCGGTTATGGTTGTTAGAAGTTAAGGAAGAGTGAAAAGTTAGAATTCTTCTAGTGAAACAGCTTCTATAGAACTGCAATAAAACTCAATAAAATTATAGCCATCATTCTCTCCATACCCACTGTCATCATGAACATGTTATCGTTTACATATTTCCCAACCTAACTCTTTTTTATCATGTACTATCAAACTTTTATTCAAATAAAGATTTGTTATTTTTCTTACACTTAGGTCTGAAACATTATAGTACTTAATTTTCATTTTGAATCTCCGACCTGTTTTAATAACCACAATATGAAACAAAAGAGTTAATAGAGTTATATTATGCTCTTTATAATCATAGTCCACAGTATAATTAATTCCGATTATTTCCTTAAATGTCCAGGCACCAAGAACATTTAAATTATCTGTAACAACCTCAAAGTTTTTTATAACATTCAACTGACGTTCCTCCCTTCTCTACCAATAAGTTTGAAAATCTCAAAGCCAAGAACCTCAGCGTAACCCACCAAATTATAAGGTTCATCTTCTATGTTCTCATACCTAAAGGTTGGGATGTTTAGCCCTTCCTTTAAATTTAAGCCTAGTAGAGCATCAGATTTAAAATAGTTAAAATATGGTGAATGTGATATAGTCGAGATAAAAAGAGGTGTCGACTATGAGAAACCGTGAATATACCGTTTGCTTAACCGCAAATCAGCAGAATGAATTAGTGGAGATTTGCTCAAAAGGAAAGGTGGCCGCACGATCTCTTCGGCGAGCCCAAATTCTGTTGTGGGCAGATGAGAATCGACTGGACGGAAAACTTACAGATGTAGAAATTGCCAAGCAGCTACACATCCATACGAACACCGTATATCTGGTGCGCAAGTCCTTTGCAGTGAACGGAATGCAGGCGGCGCTTGAACGAAAAAAGAGACTGACTCCGCCCAATCCTCCAAAAGTGACTGGCGAATTGGAGGCGAGAATCATCGCGCTCAGTTGCAGTACACCACCGGTGGGAAGAAGTCGGTGGACCCTTCGGCTGTTGGCAGATAAGACCGTAGAACTGGGGTACATTGACAGCATTTCGTACGACACGGTCGATCGGATTTTAAAAAAACGAACTCAAACCCCATCTTCGTAAATGTTGGTGTATCCCGCCAAAGCAGAATGCGGCGTTTGTGGCAGCCATGGAAGATGTGCTAGAGGTCTACCATTTGCCCTACAATAGAGAATGTCCTGTCATTTGCATGGATGAGAAACCCTTCCAACTGCTGGATGATAGGCGCAACCCCATTCCGATGAAACCAGCCAAGCCATTGCGAGAAGATTCCGAATACGTACGCCATGGAACCTGTAGTATCTTTATTTTCACAGAACCACTTGCAGGCTGGCGGCATGTCAGCGTTCGTCCACGACGTACCAAAATCGAATGGGCGGAGCAAGTTCGGGAACTTTTGGACGTTCATTACCCGAGCGCACCGACCCTTCGTTTGGTGATGGACAATTTAAACACACATTCCATTGCCTCGTTATATGAAGCTTTTGAACCCGAGACGGCGCTGCGTCTAGCCAAACGGCTCGAGATCCACTACACGCCTAAACATGGCAGCTGGCTAAACATTGCTGAAATTGAGCTGAGCGTCATGACAAGCCAATGTTTAGACAGACGGATTCCCTCTATGGAAGAGCTCTCCAGCGAACTAACCGAATGGGAATCGACTCGAAACGCTGTTCAAAAAGGAGTGGATTGGCAATTCACTACGGAAGATGCACGAGTCAAACTCAAAAGGTTATATCCACAGTTTAAAGACTGATGAGCTACTAGCTCATCTAAAGTGCCTTCATATTGAATAAACACCAATGATTGTGCACCAAATACTTTATCCGAAATCTCCATTGCAACCTCCTATTTACTTAATGGTTTAAATTTGATTAAGAAAGCGTACTGGAGCTATTCGACAACATCCTCTGCATAGTCTGCTGCCCTACTTCTAAAACCTATTTGATATAACCGAATAGTGTTATTTAAACCTCGATCAGCATTATTGGTTGCTCTTAAAACCTCGAAAGGCGCGAAGCCAATCAAGGTTAGAATAGCATTATGATTCAAAAGTAGTTCTGTCAGAAAACTGTCCACCTTCATTATACAAACACCTGGCCAATCTTTGTGCTGCTCTATCGAAATAAAATTTCGATTCATTATTAGCATTTTGAACTGCTCAATTTCTTGGATAGTTTCTCTTTCTTTATTTAATTCAATTTTCCCCATTACTTGTTCATTCGGTCCGAATCGGTAAACGACCTTTTCATCATCCTCAAATTCAATAGGCACGCCAAAAACCACTGGAAAAAGCGGCCCGGCTACCATTCACAGATCAGCTGTTACTGTCCTGTGCGTAAGGCCCGTGGCTTTGCGTCCCTGACTTTCGTGCAGGTTTGCCTTTGTAGTTCGAATGGTTATGATCAGACCATATTGTACTTTTTGTTAACATTTAATGCAGCAACCGCCGCAGCACCAGCCAGCTTCCCAGCGGCGCTGCACCCAGCAGCAGCATGAGCAGGGTAATCGTCTGCGGAGACTGATTGACCGACAGCACAGCGATGAACACCAGCAGGCCAAGGAGCCGGCCGCTCATCAGGCTAAGCTCCCTCAGCACAACCAGCTCCACCCGTTTACCGGCACTCTCCTCAGAGACGCCCATCAGGTCGAAGCTGGTAGAAACCATCGGCAGCATATAGAGCGGAAGGCACAGTGAGGTGCCGATCCCCATGATCAGCAGCGTGGTGTAATTCACCTTCCACAGCAGCGGCAGGACGAAGGCTGCCAGCAGCAGACTGCCCGCCAGCATTCCGCCGAGACGGGCCCGGGGCTTGAACCATCTGCCTGCGGTGTAATAGCTGATCAGCGATACGGCGGAGGTAAGCAGCGCGAACTGCCCCAGCTTGCTCTCCTCCCGGGCCGCAATGTAGACCAGCAGTCCGATCAGGAATGAGAATACGCCCTCCCGGATGCCCTGGAACAATAGCGCGGCCGCAGCGGGCCTCCAGGGGCTATCCCGGCGGCTAAGCTCGCGCCATGGCTCCAGCCAGAGGTAGGCTCCGCCGCGCGGCCGCTTGTGCAGACCGAAGCTGAGCACAGCCGCCACCCCATAAATACAGAGTGACAGGATAAATACGATGCGGTACCCTCGCCCGCCCTGCCAATAGGAGATCATCCAGCCGGAGACCCACGGGCCTACAATCCCTGTCAGCGAACCCAGCAGCCCCATCCAGCCGTTATAGAAATCGCGGTTCCTAGCATCGGTAATCTCGAAGAAGACAATATTGAAGGCCAGCCAGTAGAACCCGATCGCAAGCCCGAGAATCAAGCCCAGCGGCCAGATATAATGCACAGCGTCCCCGCGCAGCCACAGCACCAGCAAATAAAAAAAGCCCGAAACGGCAATTCCCAGCCGCAGGGCATTCATTTTGTTATGCTGTTTCACCCATTTGCCGCCCAGCCAAAAGCTGAGACCGACGGCCATTTGCTGTGCCACCGTAAACCAGCCGATCATGGCGAAATCCGGCCGGCTTTTCCACAGGTACACGTTCAAAAAAGTCCCTGCCAGCACCGTAGCCAGCAGATATAGCCCGCCTACGGCAAGCAGCAGCGCCGCCTGTCCCCGTACTAAACCTCTCATGCTATACCTCCCTGCAGTTTCTTGGCATCTCATCTATCACTAACATGTCCAATTTGCAGGGAAAGCATGAATACGAATTATTCGGCGGCAGTACTGAGATTACGGACAAGCTGGATGCGGTCTTCCTGCGCCAGGCTGTGCTGCACATGGAAGCAGGAAGGGCACACGAACAAATTCAGCGAGAACGGAGGCTTCAGCACGGCTGTGCCGCCCAGCGCTTCAGGCGTTGCCGGGGTAAACCCGCTTACCTGCTGGGTACCGGAATGAATCATCAGCTCATGGCATTGCGGACACTCCGGCGCTTCAAGCTGAGCCGCCAGAATGGCCGATACACTCTGCTCATAACGCGTCAGATCATAATCGTCACCGAACTGGACCAGGGTGTTGAATATAGGAACAACGCTATCCTTATCGTCATCATCCCACAGATCCTCGTCGCTGACCTCTTCCTCTCCGGAAGCCTCCGCAGCATCCGGCTCCTCCTCTACAAGATCTTCTGCCCCTATCGTAACTGTGCGGTAGCCGCTAAGCTCATTATTGCAATGAGGACAGGTATCCTCGGGTCCAAACTCCTCATCCCATACAATCTCGGTATGGCACCATGGGCAAACTGTTGTCTCCATCTGTACAATCTCCTTCACTGCTCACATTCGGTTCAATTAACCGTTAAATAGATAATGCCGGCCGCTATAAAAGCCAGGGCGGAAATGAACAGAATCCGAACCAGAATCTTCATAATTCCCTGCTCCCTAATTCAAAATATAGCCGCGCCGATCACATAAGATAATGAAACGGAAATCAGCATAGCTGTCAGTCCTACAGCCCGGTTGTCTGCGGCAATCTCGTCATCAATCGAGAAGACCGGAGTCAGAAATTCAAACAGGAAGTAAGCCAGGATCAGCAGCATGAAGCCTACCACCGACCATTTCATCGTCTCATAGATCGACGCTCCCGCTTCAATACTGAAGCGCAGAATATTGCAGATCCCGAAGATTTTGCCTCCGGTTGCCATCGCTACAGCCACATTCCCCTTGCGGATTTCTTCCCAGCAGTTGTATTTCGTCACCATCTCAAAGAATGACAGGAATACGACCAGACCCAATATGGCCACAGTGAAGTAGCCCAGCAGCGCTCCCAGCGGATGTTCCAGCAAAAGATCAATATTATCCTGCATGCTTCTCCCTCTTTCTGCCGGAACTACTCCAGTTCAGCCACTGTGACACCCGCGCCGCCTTCATTGTAATTCCCCAGCCGATAGCTTTTGACATGCTTATGCTTGCGGAGGTATTCCTGTATTCCTGTACGCAGGACTCCCGTACCCTTACCGTGGATAATCGAGATCTGCCCCAGGTTGCCAAGGAACGCTTCGTCGATGAAGCGGTCGGTCTCCATAATGGCTTCTTCCAGATTGGCACCGCGCAAATCAAGCTCGCTGCGGACATTCTCATCACGAGTACGCTTGACCGTTGTGGCCCGGCGCAGGGCGGGCGGAGGCGAATCCGGTGCGGAAGCCAGGAACTCCAGATCGCTCAGATTCACCTTCATCTTCATGATGCCGAACTGGACTACGGCTTCCTTGGTTCCGCTCAGCTCGACCACAAGGCCCTTCTGGTTCACATTCGCCACCTTGACTTCGTCCCCCGGCTGAATCTTACGCGGCGCCTTGGCGGTGCTGCGCGGCAATACCTTCTTACGAGGCGCAGGCTCTGCCTCATCCAGACGGCGCCGCGCTTCAATCAGCTTATGCTCCTTGACGGAAGCCCCTTCCTCCATCGCCAGGCGGCGGAGGTCGCTGATAATCTCCTCGGCTTCCTTGCGGGCCTTGGCAAGGATATCGCTGGCATCCTTCTCCGCCTTCTCCAGACGTTTGTCGCGCTGGCCTTCCAGCTTCTCCAGCTCCAGCTGCTGCCGCTTGCGGAATTCTTCCGCTTCGCGGCGGATAACCTCCGCCCGTAAGCGTTCGTTCTCAGCGGTGAGGCGGTTCTCTTCCAGCGAAGCAATCATATGCTCGACGCGCAGGTCTTCTTCCTTGACCTCGCCGCGGGCGTGCTCAAGAATTGCGCCGGGCATCCCCAGACGCTCGGCAATGGCGAACGCATTGCTTCGTCCAGGCACACCCACGAGCAGCCGGTAGGTTGGGCTCAGACTCTGCACATCGAATTCCATACTGGCATTAATGACGCCTGCACGCTCATAAGCATAAGCCTTCAGTTCGCTGTAATGGGTGGTTGCAACCATCCGGGATTCGGTCCGGTGGATATGCTCCAGAATGGCAATCGCCAGAGCGGAGCCCTCCGCCGGATCTGTACCGGCCCCCACCTCATCCAGCAGAATCAGGCTCTTCGGCGTCATCCGCTCCAGGATGGATATAATATTGGTCATGTGGCTGGAGAAGGTACTGAGACTCTGCTCAATGCTCTGCTCGTCGCCAATGTCGGCGTAGATGGCATCGAAGACACAGAGCTGGCTGCCTTCCTCTGCCGGAATGAACAACCCCGACATCGCCATCAGGCTGAGCAGGCCAATGGTCTTCAGGGTAACCGTCTTCCCGCCCGTATTCGGTCCGGTGACGATGATGGAGCTGTAGTTGTTGCCGAGCTCCACATCCAGCGGCACGACCTGCTCCGCCGGAATAAGCGGATGGCGCCCTTTGCGCAGGCGCAGATATCCGCGGTCATTCATCCGCGGCTGGGTAGCCTTCATATCGCGTGCGAGGCGCGCTTTGGCGAAGATGAAGTCCAGCCCGCCAAGAATGTCGATGTCATAAGCCATCTCTTCGGCGATGTCGCCGACAAGGGCAGTCAAGCGGTGCAGGATGATCTCGATCTCGCGTTCCTCACGCAGACGGGTCTCCCGCAGCTTGTTGTTCATCGCTACGATGGATTCCGGCTCGATGAACAGCGTCGCCCCCGACCCGGACTGGTCATGTACAATGCCGCCGAAATGGGCACGGTATTCGGCCTTCACCGGAATGACGAACCGGTCTCCACGGATCGTCACCAGCTGATCCTGCAGCATCTTCGATACCGAGGAGGAGCGGATCATCGAATCCAGCTTCTCGCGGATACGCGTCTCTCCCCCGCGAAGCTCGCGGCGGATGGAGGCAAGCTCCGTACTCGCCGAATCCATGACATCGGCGTTCTCGTCAATACACTGCCGGATGGCATCCTCGACAGGCTTCTGCTCCGACAGCAGATCACTCTGCGCGAAGAGCGTAGGAATGCTCTCATCCTCATTCATGGCATGGAGGAACCGCTTCACCCGGCGCGCTCCGCCAATGGTGTTGCCCACCGAGAGCAGCTCCGCAGTTCCCAGCATCCCGCCAATTGATGCACGCTTCAGCGCAGGCCGGATATCGGTCACGCCGCCGAACGAAGGAATCCCCTTCAGCCGGTCCACATTAACCGCCTCATCCGTAGCCTGCAGGAGCAGCTTCACCCCTTCGAAATCCCCGGAGGGCTTCAGTAGCTCGGCGGTCAGCCGTCCCATCGGCGTCTGCGTATACTGCATCAATTTATTTAAAATCTTGCGATATTCAAGCGTATGCAAAATCTTGTCGTCCAATTACCGTCACAGCTCCCTTCATAGATGCAACCATTATACCTAATTTAGCCCATTTTCGCTATTTGGGTATGATTTCTGGGCATAGAAAAACGAAGGAAGGCCACAATAACAACGCACATATCCTTAAGCGAACGCCAAAGGAGGTTAGTTCATTGAGATTCTTAGGTCATGTGGTTCGTTTTATAGTCGCAGCCATCGTCCTGATGGTGGTCGGCTGGATTGTCCCGCAGTTCACGGTTGGGGGATTCTGGAGCGCATTCCTGCTTGCTCTGGTTATCGCTCTGCTCGGATGGGTCGTTGAAGGTATTTTCGGCAAAAAAACAACGCCCTTCGGCCGCGGTATCGTCGGCTTCCTGGTCAGCGCCCTGGTCATCTGGATTGCCCAATTTGTCGTCAGCGGTGTCAGTGTCTCCGTCCTCGGCGCCTTGCTTGCAGCCCTGGTCATCGGGATCATCGACCTGTTCCTGCCGGTATCCACTCCGTTCGAAGCCGGCAAATAGCCGCGCGGCTTAAGCCAGTGCAGACAACAAAACCCCCAGCTCCCGGATTATACCGGCAATTGGGGGTTTTTTGTAAGGTTAAGAAATTCGCCAGGAGCTGCAGAAGAAGTAACAACCGCATTTTTCCCGCCCCGCTTGGCTGTATACAGGGCATCATCCGTCTTGCGGAACAGCTGTTCCTTGCCGTCTCCAAGCTGATAATGGCACAACCCGATACTGACCGTGATCGGCTTGTTTCCGGCATAAGGATGCGTCATCGCGGCGATGCTCCTCCGCATTTCCTCAACCGCTGCATAGGTCTCCTGATAGCTTTTATCCGTAAAAATTACCGCAAATTCTTCGCCGCCATACCTGGCCGCAAAATCATTCAGCCCAATCAGGCTGTTCACCTTCGCCGCCACTTCCTTGAGGACAAGATCGCCGACCCAGTGACCGTACGTATCATTTACACATTTGAAATTATCAATATCAAACAGGGCCAGCTGCAGCCTCAGCCTGTTGCTCTCACACTGCTCCAGCAGCGAATCCAGATATTCATGAAACGACTTGTGATTATACAGGCCGGTCAGCGCGTCCATCTTCAGCAGCTTGTCGGAGATGGCCCGCTCCACCACGAGCTCTTGCTCTGACTTGGTGAGCTGCTCCAGATACTCGCGGGTCTCGCGGCCCCGGATGATTACCGCCTGCGCCATCAGGGCAAATACGATATATACACACTCCACCAGCAGAAACTCCAGGAGCGGCTTACCGAGCACCGGCCGTTCCAGCCCGAAATAAATCACGGCGTAGAATAGGGTGCTGAACACCCCAAGCGTGTAGAGCATCCGCTGGTCGAAATAGACCAGGGCAATCATAATCGGCATCATCACTGTCATCTGTGCACCGTCTACATAAGGCTCCAGCACAAAATACATCAGATAGGAAACGATGAAACCGCAAATCACTACCGCCTGCTTATGATGATCCTGGGAGCGGCGCAGCCAGATCTCGGCAGAGGCCATAGCCATGAGTATCATCAGGTTACAGGCGGCGAACATATGCCCGTTGCCGGAACCGAAAATACTCTCCATTCCAATAGAGCGGGAGTACTGCATATAGAGGAACTGGGCGATGAGCAGACACAACACGATAATCCAGTATCCGCTCAGTATTCTCCGGTGCCATTTCTCTGCACTTTGCAAGGCGTAATCAATAATGATCTGAATCCCCTACTTCTTCTCGCCAGATAAGATAAAATTTTAATTATAACAGACTTAATTATATTAAATTTTAATCTATTTTGCATCATATTTCTGCAAATTTCGACAAGGTTTTCCCCGAGACAATTCGGCAGATTTAGGCTATGCTTAATGTCAATTGCTCACAATTCTCAAGGGGGATGGTTAGGATCAGAAAGTCAGCTATTCTTTATTTCATCTTATTTGCTCTTCTGCTTACGGCCTGCGGAGCGAATTCCGGCGGCAGCAGCACTGAGAACGCTAAGGGCACAGCGGCCGATACCGAACTGACGGCTGATGAAGAGCTCATCATTACAGCAACGAATTACAGCTTCGACCAGGAGGAATATCACCTCAAAAAAGGCGTGCCCGTCAAAATCACGTTCAAAAATGAAAGCGGGAACCACGGCATCCTGGTGCCCGAGATGAAGCTGCGGCTGGATGCGAAGGATTCCTCCCAGGTCATTCTTCCCGAAGAGGCCGGAACCTACGAGATGACCTGCGCGATCATGTGCGGCTCCGGCCACAGCGGGATGAGCGCCAAGATCATCGTGGAATAGACGCCTTCAGTAGTTGCAAGTACATTTTTATATTTGGAAAAAGCCGGCAAGGATATGATCCTTACCGGCTTTTTATTCTGAAGCTCCTGCTATCTCACACCCTTGCTGCGGCCTGAAATGTCCAGCCAGACCGCAATGACCAGGATCGAGCCTTTGACCACGTACTGCCAGAAGGATTCCAGTCCCATCAGCGACATTCCGTTATCGAGCGAGGTCATTACCAGCGCCCCGATGATGGCGCCAATAACGGTTCCTGCTCCTCCCATCAGGGAGGTGCCGCCAATGACGCAAGCGGCAATCGCATCCATCTCCGCCATGTTCCCGGCGGTGATGGTAGCCGAAGCCAGCCGCGAGGTCAACACGATCGCGGCGATGGAGCCAAGCAGCCCGCTGAGTACGAAGATCAGCATCGACTTGCGCTTGATGTTGATCCCGGAGAGGCGCGCGGCTTCAATATTGCCGCCTATGGCATAAATATGGCGTCCGAACGTAGTTTTGGTGGACAAGAAGTAGAAGATCGCCGCCAGCACGATGACGAAGATAATCGGGAACGGAATCCCTTTGTAATTGTTCATTAAGGCTACAAAAACCACCACCAGCAGTGACAGTCCCGCTACCTTGGCGATATCCAGGCCCAGCGGGGCAATGACGAAGCCGTATTTCTTGCGGGAGCGGCGTTTCGTGAACGCACTCCAGAGCAGCAGAGCCACGGCGATCACCCCCAGGATGATCCCGAAGCCCGGGGCAAAATAAGCATTGCCGAGCAAGGCCAGCACCGGGTCGGATACCGGAATGGTCATCGACTCGGTCACGCCCATCAGCACCCCGCGGAAGACCATCATCCCGCCGAGGGTGACGATGAAGGCGGGAATCATTTTATACGCCACCAGCCAGCCCTGAATCAGACCCAGCACCGCACCGGCGGCCAGGGTACCCAGAATAACCACAATCGCGGGCAGCTCCAGCCAATTGCTGAGAATCGCCGCCATCCCGCCGGTCAGCCCCACGATAGAGCCGACAGACAGGTCGATATGCCCGGCCACGATGACCAGCACCATGCCAATGGCCAGAATAGAGGTCACTGACATCTGTGTGAACAGATTGGACAGATTCCGCGAGGTCAGGAAGGTCGGATTCAGCATTCCGAACAGCACCCAGATCAGAATCAGTGCCCCCACCATCGTATAGGCACGCATATCCATTTTGCCGAACAAGCCGCGTAAGCGCGATCCTCCGGCTGCCGGAACCGCTTCCGGTTCCTTACCCTCTTTTTGCAGCTGCATCTCTATCTACCTCCCGTAGCGGCCAGCATAATATTCTCCTGCGTGGCTTCCCGCCAATCATATTCCCGTACAAACTGCCCTTCGCACATCACCAGAATCCGGTCGCTCATGCCCAGCACCTCCGGAAGCTCCGAAGAGATCATAATAATCGCTACTCCCTGCTCCACAAGCTGATTCATCAAATGATATATTTCGTACTTCGCCCCGACGTCGATGCCCCGGGTAGGTTCGTCCATAATCAGTATTTTGGGATCACTCATCAGCCATTTGCCGATGACCACCTTCTGCTGGTTCCCCCCGGACAACGTGCCCACCGGCGTCTCCAGCGATGCTGTTTTGGTCTTCAGATCGTGCACGTACCGGTCCGCCCACTTAATCTCCTCATTCTCATTAAGGACTCCCAGCCTGGCGACTTTGCCCAGTGTGGCTAAAGTGGTATTGCGTTTGACATCCATTCCCATGACCAGCCCCTGGCGTTTGCGGTCTTCCGTGACCAGGGCAATTCCCGCCTTGATCGCTTCGGCAATGGAGCGGATCTTGATAGCCTTGCCTTCGATCAGCACCGTACCTTCCGAGCGTCCTCCATAAGCGCCGAACAGACTGCTGACCAGTTCCGTCCGTCCCGCTCCCATCAGTCCGGCAATGCCCAGTATCTCACCCTTGCGCAGCGTAAATTCAATGTCACGCAGCACCGTCTGATGGCGCTTCTCCGGGTGCCACACCGTGTAATCCTTAACCTCAAGCACCTTGTCACCTGGTGAATGCTTCACCCGCGGATAACGTTCTGTCAGCTCACGGCCGACCATCAGCGAGACGATCTGGTCGTCGTTGGTCTCCTTGCGGTCCAGCGTTGCCACAGTCCGCCCGTCCCGCAGCACGGTGATCGAATCGGCCAGCGCGAACACCTCGGGCATTTTGTGCGAGATATAGACACAGGTAACGCCTTCGCGCCGCAGCTGGTGCAGAATGCCCATCAGGATGGACACCTCACTCTCGGTCAGAGCCGCCGTCGGTTCGTCCAGAATGAGGATCCTGGTATGCTTGGAGAGCGCCTTGGCGATCTCCACGAGCTGCTGCTGGCCGATGCCGAGATTGCCGATCTTCGTGTCCGGTGACAGATTCAGCCCGACCTTCTTCAGCCACAGCGCAGCCTGATGGTACAGCTCATTCCACTGGATGGCCCCGCGCTTCACCGGCTCTGCCCCCAGGAAAATATTCTCGCCGACCGTCATCTCCTTCACAAGCGCAAGCTCCTGGTGAATGATCGCAATCCCGGCATGCTCCGCATCCGTAATTTTATGAAAGGCCTTCTTCTCCCCGCCTATGCGGATTTCGCCTTCGTATGTCCCCGCAGGGTACAATCCGCTGAGCACCTTCATCAGTGTGGATTTGCCCGCACCATTCTCACCGCATAAGGCGTGAATCTCCCCTTGCCTGACCTTGAAGTTCACATGATCCAGTGCCTTCACGCCGGGGAAGCTCTTGCTGATCTCCACCATTTCAAGTACATCCATGCCTGCCGTTCCTCCTTCCGGCCCTTGAACCGGCAAGCAGATGCGGTAACGCCACGGGCGCCGCATCTGCTTGCCGTTCAGGCCGCCCTTATTGTTTCGGCCACTGGTCCTTCGGAACGTTCTTGTAGACCTCCTCAAGCTTGTGGAACCCGTCCTTGATCAGCACATCGAGGTTATCCTTATTCACTGCCAGCGGATCAAGCAGCACAGAAGGAACATCAATTTTACCGTTGTTAACTGTCTTTTCAGTGGAAATACTATCGCCCTTGGCAGCCGCTACCGCCATCTCTGCAGCCTTGGTTGCTATCGCGTTGATCGGCTTGTAGACCGTCATGAGCTGGGTACCTTCAGCGATCCGCTGCACAGCGGCAAGGTCAGCATCCTGGCCGGATACCGGGATCTTGCCAGCCATCCCCTGCGCCGTAAGCGCCTGGATCGAGCCGCCTGCTGTCCCGTCATTGGCTGCAACTACCCCTTGAACATCATTATTGTTCGCGGTCAGCGCATTCTCCATATTCTTCAGCGCTTCTTCCGGCTTCCAGTCCTTGGAGAACTGGTCGTAGACGATTTTGATATCGCCCTTCTCCTCAAGCGGCTTCAGAATATTCATCGCTCCCTCCTTGAACATATGAGCGTTGTTATCCGTGTCCGCACCGCCGATATAGACGATGTTGCCTTTCGGGGCTTGATCAATGACTGCCTGAGCCTGGAATTCTCCGACACGCACATTATCGAACGAGATATAATAATCCACCTCGGCATTGTTGATCAGCCGGTCATAGGCAATGACCTTGATGCCTTCCTTGTGGGCCTTCTCTACAATAGGAGCGGTGGCTTCTGCATTATGGGCAATGACCACCAGCACATCTACACCCTGGGAGATCAGTTGCTCCGCCTGGCTTAACTGGGTCGCATCATCACCGTTGGCAGCCAGCACCTTCACTTCACCGCCCAGCTCCTCCACCTTCGCGGTGAAGATATCCCGGTCCTTCTGCCAGCGTTCCTCCTTCAACGTGTCCATGGACATGCCGATGACAATTTTATCCCCGTCCTTGGCAGCGCCTGCCGGTTCTTTCTTCTGATTGTCACCGCTTGAGACCACACCGCAGCCCGCCATTGACGCCGCCAGCACTAACGCTGCCAGCCCCAGGGAAATTGCTCTTCCATATTTTCTCACTCTGCCCTACGCCCCTTTTCATACCTATATTTGATTGCGCTTACATGGAAAGTGTAGCATGGAAAATCCGGGCCTGGAGCTGCGATTCCCTGCACTTTTTTGCCTTCCACCCGCACTCCGGTACGCTCTGCTGTAATGTAATTCTTCCCTCCGGCTTTCATAGGATATTCCGGGGATTCAGCACAAAAAAGTCCTTGCTCACTTAGCAAGGACCCTGCTTCTCATGCTGCTGACGGAATTCGCTGGGCGTCATCCCGGTCGCCTTCTTGAAGACCCGGCTGAAATAATTCGGGTCCTTATAGCCTACCTCATAGCAAATCTCCTTCAGGTTCAGCTGCTCCCCGGCGATCAGGCGTTTCGCCTCATTGATTCTCAGGCGTGTGACATAGTCGATGAAGGTCTCCCCTTCATGCTGCCGGAACAATTTGCTGAAATAATGCGGGCTTAAGTTCACATACTCCGCCGTCTGCTCCATGGAAATATCCTCTTTATACTGCTGGCTGATATAGAGCAGCGCCCGCTGATGGACATGGGAACGGTTATGCTCCTGTTCCTCCTCCAGGCTGTCGATCAGCCGCTCCACCCAGGACTCTGCGCTTAGCCTCAGGGAGACGGGATCTTCCGCAGCATTCAAGGAAGCCAGAATCTCCGCACCGGCTACAGAGTGAACGCTCCTGGCCAGGAACAGCAGCAGGCCGGTTACCTCTCCGCGCAGGGCGGGAAGCGGCTGCTCTCCACCCTGCTCGAAATAAGCATACAACCTGCCGAACCGCTCTATAGCCTCCTGCTTGCTGCGCTGAAGTACGGCATCCAGCAGCTTCTTCTCCTCATCCAGAGAGACGGCCGACTGCCCCGAGCTCTGGATAATATCATCATAGTGGTGGACCGTGAACGAATCATGGTGATCTGCACATACCCGGACGGCTTCCCGGTAAGACCGGCTAAGTCCGTCCCAGCCTTCACGGATTGAGCCGATGCCAATGCTGACGGGCAGTCCGAAGCGCTGCCCGACATACCCCCGGAGCCGCTCCCCTAAGTCCAGCGAGCTGACACGCTGGGAATATCCGCTCCGTCCCGGCGGCAAGGGGATGAACAGCGCCAGCTGATGCCCGATCAGCGGCCCGGCCAGGCAGCTTAGCCCCGTCCGGGCGAACTGCTTGACCGCCTCATAGATCTCGCGCCTCACCAGCCGGAATTCCTCCCAGGCGGCTCCCCCGGGCCGGGGGAACGACAGGACCATCGCATACCCTTTGCTTACTTGTATATCCAGCAGACCCGCAAGCTGCTGCGGCTCCAGATCCTGCACATGCTCCAGCATCAGCATCAGGGTCAGCTCGTTCTCGGCCAGCGGCAGCAGATGGGCCAGCTTCTCCTCCAGCTCCAGCTGCTCATTCCTGCGGCGCCTCTCCTCCTGGATGACCGCAATCAGTTGTCTCAGCACCTCCGCTACCTCTTCGCGTCTGGCGGGCTTCAGCAGATAGTCGCGCACGCCCAGCAGCAGCCCTTCCTTGGCATAAGAGAAGTAGTCATGGGCAGTAATCATTACAATCTGCGTGGCGGGCAGCTTCTCCAGAATCTGCCGCACCGCTTCCAGTCCCTGAATGCCCGGCATCTTAATATCCATGAAGACCATATCCGGCCGGTGCTCCTCGGCAAGCTGAATCGCCTTGCGGCCGTTCTCGGCATGCAGGAATTCGAATTGATCAGGCAAAATATGCCGGATCATCAGCTCCAGCCCTTCCCGCTCCAGCGCCTCATCATCTGCGATCAGCAGCTTGTACATCCTTATCGCCTCCCCTTTCTCTTCTGCCCTCTAGGCCGACGGGCGGAACGGTAATCTGAACAACACAGCCGTCCCCTGCCCTTCACGGCTGTTGATCTCTATCAGCTGCTGGCCGTCGAAGAAGAGATGCAGCCTTTTGAATACATTATGGGTACCCAGCCCGGTAGACTGCCCTTTGCCGCTGAAAGACGGAGCTTCCTCCTGAATCGATCCCATTAGCCTGGCTACAGTCTCGCGGTTCATGCCGGCTCCGTTATCGCTGATCCTGATGTCCACCTGCCCGCTCCGGTAGCGGATCGACAGCGACAATACGCCCCCTTCCTCCATTTGTTCCAGACCGTGAACGAAGGCATTCTCGAAGATGGGCTGCAGCGTCAGACACGGCACCATTCCGGCCATCGCCTCCTCATCAATCTCCATCTCGAAGGCGATCCGGTCACGGAAGCGGGCCCGCTGAATATTAATATACTCGTTCACATGCTCCACCTCCTCGCGCAGCGGAACCGCCTGATCCAGCTTTTGCAGGTTATACCTAAGCAGCCGTGATACCGACACAGTCAGATCACTGGTTCTCGCCGCCCCTTCAAGATACGCAAGCTTGGCGATGAAATTCAGCGTGTTGAATAGGAAATGCGGATTAATCTGGCTCTGCAGCATCTTCAGCTCCAGCTCCTTGACCAGACGGTCCTTCTCCGCACTCTTGATATTCTCCTTCATCAGCTCCTGGATATTGTCGATCATCCCGTTAAAAGCACGGCACAGAATGCTGATCTCATCGTTATTGACGCTCTCCGGCGCCTTGGTATCCATCCGTCCCTTCGAGATTTGCTTCGCCGTTGCCACCAGGCGGCGGATCGGTCCGGTGATGCTGCTGGACAGCCAGACGGCCATACAGATGCTAAGCAGCGCGGCGGTGATCACCAGCAGACTGCCCATCCGGTTCAGCTTCGCTGTCGTGGACATGATCTCCCCGTAGATCGGCTTGTACTGGTCCAGCTCAAGATCAACCAGCTCCTGCGCTTCCTCCCGGATGAACCGCTGCGTCTGCTCTGCTTCGATATAGGCGCCGGCCAGTGTATTGGAATCCTTGCCGTCAATTTCAGTAATCATCTGCCCGGCCTGCTCCAGAAACGTATCAATGATATGGCTGTAGTTCATCAGCGGAAGACCGCTTCCCCCGATGGTCGCCATCCCTTCCAGCCTGCCACGCAGCTCCCGGACTGCGCCCAGATGCTTCTCCACCTCCGGGAAGCTGTCCGTATCGACCTGCATAATGAAGCGGTTCAAGGAGCGCATATTCTCTCCAACCTCATAGGACACTTCCTTGTACAGCATGATCCGGTTCATCATCAGATGGTAGCTCTCCTGCACATTTTTCCCACTCTCAAACAGCACAAAGGACACCGAACTCATCAGCAGCACCAGCAGCGGAATACAAATCAGCAGCTTCAGGCGGATACTCATAGGCTCTCCCCCTCCTGCACATTGGACTTATCCAGCACCTTCACTCCGGTGTAATACCTCGGCTGCAATTGTACTCCCGCAAAATACTGATGTAGCAGCCGGACCGCCATATCCCCCATAAGATAAGGCTGCTGTGCAACAGTGGCTGCGATATCCCCCCGGCTGATGGCATCCAGCGTCTCCGCCTGGTTATCGAATCCGATAATGGTCAGGTCTCCGCGCTTCAGGCTCCTTGAAGCCTGCAGAACACCAAGCGCATCCGTTGAACTGGTGCCGACCATCACATCAATCTCCGGATGAAAGCGCAGCATATCCGCCGCCTGCTGGATCGCCTCCATGTGCGAGATGTTCGAGCTGCGCACATCGACAATCTCCATGCCGCTGTAGCTCTTCACAATATTCCGCAGGCCGTCCAGCCGCTGAAGCTGGTTTTTGGCCAGCTCGCTGCCGATGATGACGCCGATCTTGCCTTTACCGCCGGTAGTCTGCACCACCATACGTCCCAGCGCCTCGCCTGCAGCGACATTGTCGGTCCCCACATAAGCCAGCCGGCGGCTGGCCGGAGCATCGGTATCTATCGTAATCACCGGAATCCCCCGGTTGACCGCTTTGTCAATCACCGGAGTGAACTTCTCGTCGTTGAGCCCCTGCACGATGATGGCATCCACCTGAGCGGCAATCGCTTTTTCGAGCAGACTGATCTGTTCCTCCATGTTATTGCGCACCGGTCCGGTAAATTCGATATCCATCCCGTATTTCTCTGCGGCCTCCTTCGCCCCCTTCTCGACCATCTCCCAATACGGGTGGTACCGCTCCTGTTCAATCAGCACAATATGATAACCGGGACTGTTCCCGCTGGGACGACCGCTTAATTCCTTGACGATATTGCCCATCCGGGCCGAATGACGCGCGAACCCCATAAACAGATATGCCAGCAGCACAAAAAGCACAATCACCCCCACGCCGCTGACCCATTTCTTATCCATCTCCCTCACCTCAGCCAACATCCTTTGTTCCTCTCAGCGTACAGTTCTTGGTTACTGCAACCCGCCTTTGGTAGCACAATACACCTTGGTAGCACAAACCACACGTTGGTAGCGAAACCGAACCTTGTAGGCAACCAAACCTTGATAGCACAACTGAACTTTAATAGCACAATAGAACTTTGATAGCACATACCGAACTTTAATAGCACAATATAAGTCTCTTATTACCACAACCCGTATTTCTTGGTTACATACATATCTCTTGGTTACTTCACACCTACATTCATTGGTTACAACCATACCCGTATTTACATCAACATTCCGTGTTTACTCCAACATTCCGTGTTTACCCCTATCCCAGCCCAGTTATAAACGGTTGCAACAGTTGATTTATGAGAATAGCATAATCGGCGGCTAAAACTAGCTAGTGGTAAAATAAGCCTCACACCAGACGTTGAACCTATCGCAGTCCAGCCTGCTTCGGGCGATTTCAAAGGGATTTATCCCTCCCATTTCCCCGTTGCGCCTACTTCCGACCCATTCAAAGGGATTTATCCCTCTCATTTCTCCGTTGCGCCTACTTCTGACCCATTCAAAGGGATTTATCCCTCTCATTTCTCCGTCACGCCTACTTCTGGCTGATTCAGAGGGATTTATCCCTCCTATTTCCCCGTTGCGCCTTCTTCCGGCATATTCAGAGGGATTTATCCCTCTCATTTCCTCGCTGCACCTACTTCCGGCTGATTCAGAGGGATTTATCCCTCCCATTTCCTCGCTGCGCCTACTTCCGACCCATTCAAAGGGATTTATCCCTCCCCTATTCTCAGTTCCTGCCTGCTGCCCACTTTCGACGGATTCAGCTGTACTTTTGCTCTCCACCTCAGCCTCCTAGCTACTTCCAGCCAATTCAGGTGCACTTCTGCCTCCTCATTCCCGCCTGCAGCCCGCGTTTGGCTGATTCACGTGCACTATTACTCTTCATTCGCGCTCCCTAGCTACTTCCAGCCAGTTCAGGTGCACTATTACTCTCCATTCTCACCTGCCGCTCACGTTCGACGTATTCAGGTGCACTTCTGCTCCTCATTGCCGCCTACCGCTCACGTTCGACGGATTCAGGTGCACTTCTGCTCCTCATTCCCGCCTACTGCCCACTTTCGACGGATTCAAGTGCACTTCTGCCCCTCATTCTCGCCTCTGACCTATTTAGACCCTAATTCTGCCTTTACCCCACTTCCGTTGGACTCAGCAGGTCTCCTGACTTAGAGCAAATTTGTCCTGCAAGCTTGTCAGCTCCAAAGAAACTTACTCTTGGTTTTATGTATCCCGTGTATACCTTATCTATCACTAACGAATATCCTAATCTACTAAACCAGACATCAACAAAAGGGCTGTTCCCGGCAGTCTCCTGCTTAAAACAGCCCTTTCGTAAAACATCCGCCATTCAACTGTCCTGTTCGATCAGTTGAATCCATTCATTATATTCACTCTGCAGCTTGGCATATTCCGCCTGCAGGCTGTGGTGTTCCCTGGAGAGCTTCTCCAGCTCACTCTGCTGCATCTCGAACTGGGCCTGAACCAGCCGCAGTTGGCCCTGGACAAGCTCGTAGCTCTCACCAATCTCTTCCAGCTGCTGCGCCGTCTCGCTGCGCGAGCGGCTCACCGATTCCGCCTGGGCTTCAGCTTCCCCGGCCTCCTGCTGCCAGATCTCGATCTCCTCACGCAGCTGCGCTTCCTGCTCGCTCCACTGCTGCTCGCGCTGCTGAAGCTCCTCGTACTTCTGCTTCCAGGAAGCTTCATACTCCTTCGTCTCGCGGAGTGCTTCCTGCTGCTCTGCTACCGTTGCGGCAGCTTCACGGCCCGCTTCGTACAGCTCTTCCAGACGCCGCGCGGATTCCTCGCGTTCGGCTTCCAGCAGCTCGTACCGTTCCTTCAGCTGTTCCCCATCCTGCAGGATCTCGTCGTACTGGGCGATCAGCTCCTCATAACGGCCGCGGAGCGCAGACAGCTCCTTACGTGCTGTCTCGGCTGCCTCATGCTGAACGGCAACCTCCTGCTCAGCTTCGGCACGAAGCCGGGCTTCCCGGTCAAGCTGCTGCACCATACCATCTGCCTGTCCGCGAAGGGTCTCCACTTCACGCTGCAGCGCTGCCGACTTCTCCTCGGCTTCCAAGAGGTTCATCTCCAGTTCGCCGATATCCTCCATATGCTTGTTCGCAAGCTCCTGCCAGGACACCGCCTCCTCAGCCGTCCGGTCGAATTCTGCCTGTGTCCGGCTAAGCTGATCTGCTGTCTCCTTCAGAGATTTGCGCAGAGCCGCCGCTTCTTCCTGGGTCAGCTCATAACGCTGGCGCAGGCCTTCCAGCTCATCATTCAGCAGATTGCCAAGCTCCGTGGCTGTGCTCAGTTCTTCAAGTGCCGCGCTAAGCTTGTCCGCTGTCTCCTGCAGGGCGCGGTTAAGCCCGGCCGCTTCCTCCTGAGCCTGTCCGTAACGCTGGCGTACCTCTTCCAGCTCCGCGCTATGCTGCTGGCCTTGCTCTGCCGCAAGCCGCAGCTCTTCGCCCAGCTGCTCTTCGCGCTTCAGCACGGCCTCGTACTGCGCAAGCAGCGTCAGGCGCGCATCGCGTTCCCCTTTAAGCCCGGCCTCCGCCGCACGCAGCCGGGACTGCAGCTGCCCGGTTCCGCCGCGCAGCTCCGCAAGCTGCTTCTCTAGCTCCTGAAGCTGCTGCTTGTGTCTATGCTCCTGCGTCCCTTGCGACTGACGCAGCTCCTTATTCTTGGCCAGCTCCTTCTCAAGCGCTTCCCGCTCTCCGCTAAGCTCACTGGTGAGCGCAGCCTTGGTATCGGCAAGCTCCTTGCTTAAGGTTGTACGGATCTCCACGATCTCGCTACCCATTGACTCCCGCGTCTGAAGCAGCTCCTGCTCCAGTTCTGACAACTTCTCCGTCTTCTCCCGGGTCAGCGTCTCGCGCAATTGCGTCAATTCCTGCAGATGGGCATTCTGCAGGTCTTCAAGCTGCTGCAGCCGCATGGCTTCGGCAGCTTCCAGTTCCTGCCGCGCCGCTTCACGGCTTGCGGCTTGCTCTGCTTCATGACTCTCGCGCAGCGCCTTAAGCTCTGCCTCGCGTTCCTTCAGCTCCTGCACCAGCTGCTCGCGGCCGGAAGCAGCAGCCTGCTTCTCCTCCTCCAGCAGCTGTGCATGGAGCTTACGCTCCTGTTCCTGGAGCTCCAGATGCCTTGCGCGTTCTTCTTCGGCGGCGGCAATCAGCCGCGCCGCCTCTTCCTTCGCCGCCGCTTCGAGCTTCTCGTATTCTTCCTGCCGTTCACGCTGTGCTTCCTGGAGGCGTGACACCTCAACCCGAAGCTCGGTACGTTCACCTGTCAGCATATTCAGCTCATTCTTGAAATCCTGAACCTGGATGGCCTGCTCAGCCATATGTACAGCTGCAAGCACCGCAATCCGCGGTGTATCCAGTCTGGAATGTGATTGGGATATTGCACGCATGTGCTCGTCTACATAACGGGCAACCTGCTTCATGTATTCAGTGCTGCTTCCAACCAGCTTATAGGAAGTTCCGTATATCTCCACGGCGACACGGGTCCGGTCCATAGCCACAGTTGTGCCCTCCTTTGTATGTGTGCGGATTCTTAGATGGTTTCTTTACTCTCATGCTCCTATTGTAGCGTTATTCCTTAACCTTTGGCAAAAGAACGTGTCCATATCACTCATTTACATGAACTCCGCACTTCACAAGGGTACAGAAAAGCCGCAGCGAATCTCTGTTTCTAAATGGATTCGCTGCGGCTTTGCACAATTCCTGCTATTTTCTTAATTCAGCGCCAAAAGTTTGTTCAAGTGCAGCGACCACCTTGCCATGAACCTCCACTACCTCTTCATCGGTAAGCGTATGATCGGTATGGCGGTACAGCAGCGACAGGGCTACACTCTTCTTGCCTGCCTCCATTTGGCCTCCTGTGTAGACATCGAAGACTTGCACATTTTGCAGCAGTGTCCCGCCATGCTCACGGATCGTTGCGATCAGGTGGCCTGCCGGAACCTCGGCACCCACAACAACCGCAATGTCCCGCTCCATGCCAGGGAAGCGGTGAAGCTCGCTATAATGCAGCTCGGCACGCGCCGCATCATACAGAGGCTGCAGCAGTACCTCGGATACATAAGTATCCTCCAGATCCATCTGACGCTGCAGCTCGGGATGAAGCTGGCCCATCGTACCGATCTTCACGCGGCCTTCTGCCTGCTGGAGATAGATCGAAGCCGAACGTCCCGGATGATAACCCTCAGGGGCATCCCCCTCATAGATCACATGGTCCGTAAGGCCGAGATGTTCAAATACGGTCTCCAGTGCACCCTTAAGATCGAAGAAATCCACCGGCTCAGCCGCTACGTTCCACTGCTTGGCGGCACGCGTGCCGCTCAGCAGCAGCCCGAGTACGGGCAGCTCGCTTGGCTGACGGGTAAGCACTTCTTCCTCCGTGAAGAATACATTGCCGATTTCGAACAGCGCCAGGTCACCTTGGCGGCGGTTGGTGTTGTAAAGAGCAATGTCCAGCAGCTGCGGCAGCAGGCTGGTGCGCAGCACACTGCGCTCCTCGCTCATCGGCATCGCCAGCTTCACAGACAGCTTGCCGTCCGCCAGCATCGGGAAGAGCTTGCTCTGCTCCGGCTGAATGAAGGAATAGCCCATAACCTCCTGGTATCCGCCCAGCGAGAGCAGGCGGCGCAGCTCACGGCGCAGGAACTGCTGTCTGGTCAGTGCTCCCGGTGTAGTGGTGCCTTCGATCAAGGTTGTCGGAATATTATCATATCCGTACAAGCGGGCAATTTCTTCAATAAGATCGACATCATGGCTGATGTCGCCGCGCCGTGTCGGCACCTGGACCTCGACGATTCCCTGGGCAGCATCGCCGCACTTGAAGTGCAGACGGCCGAAGAGGGTTTTCACTTCCAGCAGCGACAGATCCGTACCGAGATAACGGTTCAGCTTCTCCAGCGATAATTGCAGCACCTTCTCCTGCTCCGCAACTGCACCGGCCTGAACAATCCCTTCATGCACAGCCCCCCCGGCATACCGGGCTATCAATGCCGCCGCACGGTTCAGTGCAGGGATTACCGCGTTCGGGTCCACTTCCTTCTCGAACCGCTGGGAAGCCTCCGAGCGCAGGCCCAGCTGACGCGAGGTCTTGCGTACAGTTCCCCCGTCGAACTTGGCGGACTCCAGCACAATATTGACGGTGTCTGCGGTAACCTCTGTAGAGAGTCCGCCCATCACTCCAGCCAGACCAATCGCCCCCGAACCGTCGGCAATCACCAGCATCTGCGGCTCCAGCTTGCGCTCCTGGCCGTCAAGTGTCGTCAGCCCTTCACCTTCACGGGCGAAGCGTACGCCGATGGTCCCGCCCTGTAACTGCCCGCCGTCAAAAGCATGCAGCGGCTGTCCGTATTCCAGCATCACATAGTTGGTGATGTCCACAATGTTGTTGATCGGACGTACTCCGGCTGCCATCAGGCGGTTCTGAATCCACAGCGGGGACGGTGCAGTCTTCACTCCGGCAATATAACGCACAGCATAATGGCTGCAGAAGGCTTCATTCTCGATCGTCACGGCGATAGAATCCGCAGCCTTTCCGCCTGTTTCTACGAGTTCTGCAGCCGGATCAGCCAGCTTCAGCTCACGGCCCAGCACCGCGCTCACTTCATAAGCAGCACCGATCATGCTCAGGCAGTCGGAACGGTTCGGCGTCAGATCGAAATCAAGAATTTCGTCATTCAGTCCAAGCACCTTAAGAATATCCTGGCCCACCTCTGTATGCTCAGGCAGCACGAGAATGCCTTCCTGCAGCTCTTTGGGCAGCAGCTTGTCGTTGAGGCCCAGCTCTTTGGCCGAGCAGATCATCCCTTGGGACAGCACGCCGCGCAGCTTGGCTTTTTTGATCTCCAGGCCCGGCAGCTTGGCGCCTACCAGTGCAACCGGAACCTTCTGGCCCGCTGCGACATTCTTGGCTCCGCAGACGATCTGCAGATCCTCGCCCTGACCTGCATCCACGATACAGATATTCAGCTTATCGGCATCCGGGTGCTTCTCTTTGGATTTCACATAGCCGGTAACAATCCCGGAAATTCCTTTGTTGCGGCGTTCTACTCCGTCAATCTCGATGCCGGCGGTGGTGATTTTGTCCGCCAGCTCACCTGCGGTCACCCCTTCCAGCGATATATAATCGGCCAGCCAGGCGGTTGATACTTTCATAATCGCACACTTCCTTTTTGTTTCAGATGTATTGATCTCCATGCCGTCTATGCTTGGCGCACAGGAACGGATATAGTACAAGCCACGAGGCAAGTTCTATTAAAATTCCTGTAAAGCAGTGTTCCTACAGAGAATATTTGGACTTCCGGCCGCTGTTGTCCCCAGATTTCTTCATTGATACCGCTCTTCGCGGTTGAAATCCGGTGACAAAGGCGGTCGCTGCCGCTCCTACAGTTCCAAAATTCCCCTCCGGTCCTTCTATTACAGTCATTTCTATAGAATAGCCGCCATCCGTCCGGCTTGCCAGAATCCAATCCAGCCCCCCACGCACAGCCGACAAATCCCTAAATACCCTTGAACTGCTTCACAAATCCCATATCATTCGTATAGAAATAACGGATGTCGTCGATGCCGTATTTCAGCATGGCGATCCGTTCCGCACCCATACCGAACGCGAAGCCGCTGTAGATCTCAGGGTCGTAGCCGCCCATCCGCAGCACATTCGGATGTACCATACCGGCGCCGAGAATTTCCAGCCAGCCGCTCTGCTTGCAGAGACGGCAGCCTTCACCGCCGCATTTGAAACAGCTCACATCCACCTCAACACTCGGCTCGGTGAACGGGAAGAAGCTTGGACGCAGGCGGATGCCTGCACTAGGCCCGAACATCTCCTTCATGAACTGCTGCAGGGTGCCCTTCAGATCGCTCATGCGGATATTGCGGCCGATCACCAGGCCTTCAATCTGATGGAACTGGAAGGAGTGGGTCGCATCGTCATCGTCACGGCGGAATACTTTGCCCGGACAGATCACTTTGACCGGAGTCTCACCATTCATCGCCTGCATGGTACGGATCTGAACCGGCGAGGTCTGTGTGCGCATAAGAATGTCTTCTGTAATATAGAAGGAATCCTGCATATCCCGGGCCGGATGGTTCTTCGGCAGATTCAGAGCCTCGAAGTTATAGTAGTCTGTCTCCACTTCCGGTCCTTCTGCAACCTGGTAGCCCATGCCGATGAAAATATCCTCGATCTCCTGGATCACCCGGCTGAGCGGATGAATCCCCCCTTGCGGCAGGCCGCGGCCTTGCAGCGTAACATCGACCTTCTCCGCATTCAGTCGATCCTGGGTCTCCTGCTGCTGGAACAGCTCCTGCTTCGTGCCGATGACCTCTTCGATGGCACTGCGCACCAGATTGGCCACTTGGCCAATCACCGGACGCTCCTCCGCGCTTAGTCCGCCCATGCCGCGCAGAACCTCTGTAAGCTCACCCTTTTTACCTAGGTATTTGACGCGCAGCTCATTCAGCATCTGCGGATCGGTTACCGCCTGTAGCTTCTCCAGCGCCTCAGCCTTCAGTGCTTCCAATTTTTCTTTCATGGCTTGTACTGCCCCCTCAAATCTCATATTGTTCAACAAAAAAAGGCCTTTCCTCCCGGTAAAGGGACGAAAAGACCGTGGTACCACCCTTGTTAGACGGCCGGTACGCTTCCCTATAAGAGTAATATTCCCTCTTAGGGTACAGCGGAGACCTGTCTCACTTTATACAGAACTAACGGTCTGCGGCCGGTCCCCCCTACTATCACGCTCAAGGAAGCCTTGAACGGAATTCAGGGAACTGCTCCGGAGTGAACTTCGGCAGCTCTGCTCTCTTAGAAACGCTCTCAATCTGCGGCGCTTCCTCCCTGTAAGCCAGGCACTGCGTACTTTTCTCCATCAATGCATTTTGTGGATGAATAACATAAACTTCAATCTTCACATTCAGAAGATATGTCTATTTATTATATGCAAAAACAGACATTTTGACAAGCATGAATACGCCCTTAGTACGCCCTGCACAACAAGGCGACCCGGAAGGTATGCTACAGATTACACCTCTGCTCAATTTACAAGTCTTTCGATGAATGCGGGGCTGACGGGTCAAACGGCTTAGCATAATTTTAATGCAGAATTGATGCCTTAGGGGTATCGTTTGCAGTAAAAGTGGGTAATAGGACTCAAAGGTCAGAATATTTATATAGTAGTAAGTTATACATAATAGTTCTTCTATCGGCTGCAAGGAATATGTCTTATTTCAGCAATTGCTCTGCTTAAGGGATGTCCTATATACTGGTGAAAAGAAACCGCGATCAAACCGGAACTTTGTGTTTTCATTGCCTCCTTCTTCCCCTGCTTCCTAGGACTCGCTAACATAACTCTCTTTTTCATGCCTGCAAGATGCCTTATTCCGCAATTAGGATAAGTTCCGCATGCATCCAAGCTACACCATTGAGATTTGTATAAGTTTTGTGCGGGGAGAGGATGACAGTGGCAGTTTTTTCCGAAATCACAAGTACACGCAGACTAATCCTATTATTCACCTCCATCTCCGTTCTTCTGGTTGGTATCAGTGTGGCTTCCTTGCTGTATCTGAATCATACAATGAACAAATTATCGGACTCCTTATACAGTGACGTATACCTGAACTCCGAGCTTATTCTGAATGCCGACCGAGATCTGTATCAGGCTGCTCTGGCGCTTCAGTCTTCGGTTAGCGGGAATCTGAATGGTGCGCAGCGCAGTAAGTTATCTCAAGAATTCGAGGATAATAATGCCCAGGCGCAGCAGCGGGTCAGTACCGCCAGATATAATCTGGACTCCGTGGAGAGCCCGTTCAATGGAATGAAGCAGAGTGAGCTGCTGCTGGATGAGCTGAGAAGCGAGCTGGACCACTTCGGGGCTACGCTTGCCGACTGGAAGGATAGCGGCCGGGAGCTGATCTCGCGCCGGGTCCAGAATGATTGGAATGCTGAATCCTACTCCGCCCTCGCCGTACATACCCAATTGAACGAAGTGAGAGGACGTCTGGATAACGCAGAGGATATGATCGACAATTATGCCAGTCAGGTCATGCTGGAGTTCAATAACCTCAAAAGCTCGCTGTTCGCCATCTACTCCCTGTTCCTGTTTCTGCTCGTGCTGCTTATCATCTATCTCTCCCGCCGACTGATCTCCCTGCAGAATGAAATGCGGGAAGAGAAATCGCTGTATCAGCTGATCGGCGAGACGATGTCTGACTTTATTATTCTAACGGACCCGAATGGTCTGATTCTGTATGCTTCCCCATCCCATGCAACTGCACTTGGTTATGTGCCGAGTAAGGGGGCGCCGCTCTCCAACTATATACGTGAAGCCGAAATCTCTTGGGCTAAGCTGAAAAGTGTCATTCAGTCCGCACCTAGAATATCCGAGCTGCGTATGCGTTCAGCCGAAGGCCACTGGGTCTGGCTGGAGACCAAAGTTACACCTATTGCGGGCAGCCGCGCTTTCCCGGCGCAGTTCATGCTGGTATCGCGTGAGATTACCCAGCGCAAGCAATATGAGGAGCGGCTACACAAGCTGGCCTTCTATGATCATCTGACAGCGATTCCCAATCGTGCCCATTTCAAAATGTACATGGAGAACCTGATCAACCAGCCCGAGGAGCGCAGACAGGAAATCGCCGTGGCGCTACTGGACTGCGACCGGTTCAAGCAGCTTAATGATACGCTCGGCCATCTTGCCGGGGATGAATTCCTGCAGATGCTCTCACGGGAACTGCAGCAGACTGTGAAGGGCTCCGGCCAGGCCTTCCGGATCGGCGGTGATGAATTCGCCGTGGTGCTGCACCGGTTCACCAGCCCGCAAATACTGGATGAGATGCTGAACCGCCTGCTCCAGTTGTTCAATAAGTCGTGGTCCGTCAACCAAGGCTCCAGCTTCCATACCTCAGCCAGCATTGGCGTCGCCCTGTACCCGCAGCATGGCAGCAGCATCAACGAGCTGCTCCGTGCCGCCGATCTGGCAATGTACCGCTCCAAGAACCATGGCGGCAACGAGGCTAACCTGTACAGCGAGCATGTAGATAAAAAATATAACGACCAGCGGAAATAGCACACATGTCCGACTTAGGCAACGACAAACAGGGGGAGTTTCAAAAGCCATGCAGTGGCTGATGAAACTCCCCCTGTTTGTTGGATTTTAGAAGGGTTGTACGTGGCCGCTTACTCTTCCTCAGTTGCTCTGGCGCTCATTTGGATGGCGTCCGGCTGATTCAGGAGCACTAATGCTCTTCATTTACTCATTTGGCCCGCGTTCTGCGGATTCAGGTGCATTAATACCCCTCATTTACTCATTTGGCCAGCACCCGGCGCATTCAGGTGCACTAATGCTCTTTATTTCCACATTTGGCCCGGACCCGGCGCATTCAGGTGCACTAATGCTCTTCATTTACTTATTTGGCCTGCGTCCGGCGGATTCAGGTGCACTAATACCCCTCATTTACTCATTTGGTCCGCGTCCGGCGCATTCAGGTGCACTAATGCTCTTCATTTACTCATTTGGCCCACGTTCGGCGGATTCAGGTGCACTAATGCTCTTCATTTTCATATTTGGCCAGCACCCGGCGCATTCAGGTGCACTATTACCCCTCATTTACTCATTTGGCCCGCGTCCAGCTAATTCAGAGGGATAAATCCCTTTCATTCCCTCACTCTGCCCACTTTCGGCGCATTCAGAGGGATTTATCCCTTTCATTTCCGCACTCAGCCCACTTTCGGCGCATTCAGAGGGATTTATCCCTTTCATTTCCACTCTCAGCCCACTTCCAGCATATTCAGAGGGATTTATCCCTTTCATTCACTCACTCTGCCCACTTTCGGCGCATACAAAGGGATTTATCCCTCTCATTTCCGCACTCAGCCCACTTCCGGCACATTCAGAGGGATTTATCCCTTTCATTTCCACTCTCAGCCCACTTCCGGCGCATTCAGGGGGATTTATCCCTTTCATTTCAAATCTACCTCACAATAAAAAAGCTATCCTGCGCCCCCTAAAAAGGGGACAAGCAGAATAGCTCTCAGCTCTTAGCCCCAAGCTCCAGCTTCTAACTCACGACTCAACCGCTCCGCTCAAGCGGTCCTTCGGAGTGGCTCAATTCGCCATGGACCACATCGGCGTGGCCCTCGTCCGCCTGCCGGCGGTCGCTGACCCTGACCTTAACCGGCTCCTCGCTGCCGGAGCAGTCGATGAAGCGGTCTCCGGCGCCGTCCTTCTGTTCCCAGTCGTTCAGCCGGAGAATGTAGCCGATCGAAGACGTCTCCGGCAGCACCTCAATCCGGGCGACCGCATGACCGTCCTCCATGTGCTGGAAGTCCCGTTGTCCATCCTGTATGCCTGTACCCCATACCCAGAGATTCCAGCCCCGGTAATCGCCATCCGGCCGTTCATAATGAACCTCCACTACCTTCGATCTTGGCTCGGGTTCACCATATTTATCATAGAGTACCATCATCGACAGTCCGGCAATCTCAATGCTGCCGCTATCCGTCTGCCGGAAGGCCTCCGGTCCGGCATGGGTATGATCAACTACGATGTTCCAGCCCCCGGAAGCTTCCGGGAGATACTGGGTGACTGGTTCCATGTTGGCATTGTAGATCACCACTATATTACTCCATGAATCGCCGCCGGCATGATTCTTCAGCATATAGGCGACAACGCCGCCGTCACAGCGCAGGAACTCAAGGCTGCGCTCAATCTCCTGGCGGCCGTGCAGGCGGAAAGCCGGATGGCTCCGCCGCAGCTCAATCAGGCCTTTGTAATAGTTAAATACCGCAATGAACCTCTTCTTGTTCTCCCAGCGGATCGCGTTGATACAATCAGGGCTGCGGTAGCTGTTATGATCACCGTATTTGCTGCGAAGCAGCTCATCCCCGGCATGGAGGAACGGAATTCCCTGCGAGGTCAGAATGATTCCGTTAGCCAGCAAGGAACGGCGGACCGTCTCATTCTCCAGCACATCCTCGGGATCAACGGCAAAGTAAGGATTAGCCCGCTCCACTGCGGCCTGAAGATCACCTCCGCCCCGGAGTCTGCCATTCTCCAGATCCGGCAGCCCGGCTTCCCCGCGGAGTCCCTGGGTAGCCAGAATTTTGTCCCACAGATTAAGATTATCATGTGCGGTTACATAGTTGACCGTCTCTACAGGCGCATCGGTGAATTCATGAATGGCCCCTTTCACCCCGGAAGCCACTGCGCCTTCTTTGCCGTATTCTCCGGTAGCGAAGCCCTTGCCCCAGCCGTCACTGTCTCCCTTAAGGGCAGCGCGGAAGTTGTCATTGAAGACGGCATAGCCTTTACCGCGCTGAACGCCCTTCAGTGTCTTGGTTGCAAGCGGAGAGTCTCCGCCTGTCCAAGGCTCACCGTAGAGCAGCAGATCCGGATTAATCTCCAGCCGCAGCTCTTCGGTAATCTCACGCATGGTTACACTGTCCATCAGTCCCATCAGATCGAAGCGGAACCCGTCGATATGGTATTCCGAAGCCCAGTAGGACAACGAATCCTTGATATATTTGCGGACCATCGGCCGTTCCGTAGCCAGCTCATTGCCGACACCCGAGCCGTTCGAGAGCCTGCCGCTCTGGTCGTGACGGTAATAATAATCCGGCACCAGCGGCTGGAAGGGCCCCTTCTCCAGACCATACGTATGATTGTAGACCACATCCATAATGACCGAGATGCCATGGCTGTGGAGCGCCTGTACCATCTCCTTGAATTCACGGATACGGGTAAGCGGGTTAGCCGGATCTGTGCTGTAGGAGCCCTCTGGCACATTATAATGCTGCGGATCATATCCCCAGTTATAGTCCGTGAAGACCGCAGACGCCGGTTCTTCACCCGGAGTCCCCAGCTCATCCACTGTCTGATAGTCGAAGACCGGCATCAGATGTACATGGGTAATACCCAGCTCTGCCAGATGGTCAATGCCCAGCGCATGACCCGCAGCATCCCGCAGTCCTGTTTCGGTGAATGCTTTGAATTTCCCTGCGTGCTTAAGACAAGAGCTCTGATGTGCCGAGAAGTCCCGTACATGCAGCTCATAGATGATAGCATCAGCCGGATGCGGCAGAACTGGAGAAGCATCGCGGTCCCAGCCCTCCGGGTCCGTCTCCGCCAGATCCACAATCGCCGTACGCAGGCCATTAGCCGATACAGCAGTTGCATATGGATCTGCCGCTTCATTAATAGATCCGTCGGCAAATACGGCCCGGTACATATAATATTTACCCTTCAGGTTACCGGGAACCCGGATCTCCCACACCCCGCCCTCAGAGCGCTGCATGCCAAGGATTTTGCCGCCGTCCTTAACCTTTCCATCCTGGGGAGTGATCCCGTGGCCGCCTGTAGCATACAATACAAGCGATACTGTAAATGCAGTAGGTGCCCAGACTTTGAATACACAGAATTCCGCAGTATACGTTAAACCGAGGTCATTGCCTTCATAGGTCTCAATTACGGGCTCTGCTTCGATATAATTGCTATTCATTGACATTCACCATCCTAATGCTCTCCGCCATATTCCCCGGAAAACGAATCATTCTATTACTTTCAAGCTATATCCACATCATGCACAACTAATACTTGTACTTGCACTGCTCTGCAAGCGGATTACGCGGGATTTCCTTCAAAGGGTTCATTGTATAATATGTAACATTATAGTCACAGGTTTGGGTTAAGGGTAGATTTGTACCCCTGTGATATACCCTATATCGGCATTCAGTTCCCGGGATTTAAGCTAATTAAGTTATAGCCGCTAGTTAATCGGAAGTATACTTGTCTCACCGCCCGATTACAATTGTAAAATCTCCCAGATCATACGGACCGCTTCCGCAGCAGCCTCCCATATAACGCGATGACAGGAAGCAAGAGGATGCCTGCGGACAGCAGCGAAGCTCTGATGGAGATCCTGCTGCCGATGTAACCCACAGCCGGACCGCCTGCGCTCTGGCCCAGGGCATCGGATTGACTGATCATGGACAACAGGGTGGCGCGGTTCTGTGACGGCAGCTTCGTGTTCAGCCAGGTCGTATAGACAGGTTCGCTCACGGAAGTCACTACCCCCAGGATCAGCACAGCCCCAATGGCCCAGTAGAAATCAGATGCAAACACCAGCAGCAGAATACAGCCCATGCGGAGTAATGTCAGCAGGAACAAGGCGGCCGCTACCTGGCGCTCCCGCTCCAAATCAATGACCTTTCCGGCAATATAGACAGCCAGCATACCCAGAAGGGTCGTTGCTGCACTGATCAGCCCGAACCCTGTTGCCACAGAGAACACCGTCTCCGGAAAGCCGACTTCATTCATCAGATAGACTTGCCACAGGCGGTCATATCCCTCAGACGCAGCACCACTAAATAAAGTTACAACGGTCAGCAGCAGAAGCAGCGGATGATGCCTTAGTATGGATGCACCGCTGATCCAGGTCTTGCCCAGCTCACGGACAGGAGATGAATGAGGCAGACGCTCCCTGCGGGTGAACCCCGTTTCCTTCATATAGCGGATCAAGACCAATCCCAGGATGAAATAGAAAACCCCGCCCGCCAGAAATGGCATGTTAGGCGCCAGCATGGTTAAACCTACGCCGATGGCGATGCCCAGGAGAGAAGCGCTTAACGCGAAGATTTTGGAACGCAGAAAGAGGCTTCCCGTCGACTCCTCATCCAGCTCATCAACAATCCAGGCCGTATCTGCCCCGCTGACGAACGTCCAGCCGATTCCAAACAGCATCTGGGAGACCACCAGCCAGCCAAATGCGGGGAGAAAGGAAGCCGGCTGCATGATCCAGATAATACTCCCTTCCAGGACAAAAGCACTTCCCAGCACGAACATTCCAATAATAACCGACAGTCTGCGGCTGTATGTATCGGCAACCACCCCGGTAATCCCCTCGAATATAAGCACCGTTATCTCCAGTACCGTTCCTACCAGCACCAATTGAAACGGATTTAACCGCAGCTCAGAAACATAATAAATACTGTAGGTTGTAAATATCGTACTGCTTGCCAATGACATCATAAAAACGATGAACAAATAAATCTGTGATGCACTAAACCTCTGCACAATAAACCACCCTCCAAAGCTGTAAAGACTGAATTCGGGAACTTAATCCTTCAATCTGCCCGGTAATGGATTTATTATATAAAATACTGCCAAAACAAGCTGTTCCCAGTTTGTTTTAAACTAAAAAATAAAAAAACGGCCCCCGAGATCGGAGGCCGGCAAAGTAGTTGGAAAAGTGTGAAGCGTAAACAGACGAACGGATTAATTCACGCGGGCTTGCACCAGTGCCGCTACTTCCTCGGCAGTGCCGAGCTGCAGCGCCTGGGCGGCCATATCCTTCATATCCGCAGCAGAGAGCTTAGCGATCTGACTGCGCGCCGGAAGGATGGAGGTAGCGCTCATGCTGAATTCATCCAGGCCCAGACCCAGCAGCAGAGGAATAGCTGTAGAGTCACCGGCCATTTCACCGCACATGCCGGTCCATTTGCCTTCGGCGTGTGCAGCGTCGATCACGATTTTGACCAGACGCAGAATCGCCGGGTTGTATGGCTGATACAGGTAGGATACCCGTTCATTCATACGGTCCGCAGCCATTGTATATTGAATAAGGTCGTTGGTGCCGATACTGAAGAAATCCACTTCTTTGGCGAACTGGTCCGCCAGCACAGCAGTCGAAGGAATCTCAACCATGATACCGAGCTGAATGTTGTCCGATACTTCCTTGCCTTCTTCACGCAGCTTGGCTTTCTCTTCCAGCAGCAGATCACGGGCTGCACGGAATTCGCCAAGGGTGGCGATCATCGGGAACATAATCCGCAGGTCACCGTGTGCGCTTGCTCGCAGCAAGGCACGAAGCTGGGTGCGGAAGATATCCTGACGGTCCAGACAGAGACGGATCGCCCGGAAGCCCAGGAACGGATTCATCTCCTTCGGCAGATCCAGATAAGGCAATTCCTTGTCCCCGCCGATATCCAGCGTACGAACCACTACCGGCTTGCCTTGCATGTTCTCAAGCACAGTGCGGTAGGCGTTGTACTGAATCTCTTCATAAGGCAGCTTGTCGCGGCCCATGTACAGGAACTCTGTACGGTACAAGCCTACGCCTTCGCCGCCGTTCTCAATCACGCCAGTGACATCATTCGGAGTACCGATATTAGCAGCCAGCTCTACATGTTTGCCGTCAGCGGATACGGTAGGCTCATCACGGAGCTTCTTCCACTCAGCAATCTGCAGATCATAGGCTGCCTGCTTCGCAGTGTACTCAGCAACTTCGGCTTCCGAAGGGTTGATCAGCACATCGCCGTTCAGACCATCAACGATGATCAGATCGCCGGATTTGACCAGGGACAAAACATTCTTGGTCCCTACAACTGCCGGAATCTCCAGGGAACGGGCCATAATCGCCGAGTGGGAAGTCCGGCCGCCGATGTTGGTCGTGAAGCCTTTGACGAAATTGCGGTTAAGCTGTGCGGTATCCGAAGGTGTCAAGTCCATCGCAATGACGATAACCTCTTCACTGATCTCTGCCGGGCTCACATAATGAATGCCAAGCAGGTGGTTCAGCACACGTTTGGTGACGTCACGCATATCGGCTGCACGTTCCTGCAGGTATGCGCTTTTCATGTTCTGGAACATTTCTACAAACTGGGTGGCTACTTCATTCAAGGCATAGTCCGCATTAACCGATTCCTCACGGATTTTATCCATTACAGGCGTAATCAGCTCAGGGTCATCAAGGATCAGCAGATGGGATTCAAAAATCTCCGCCTTCTTCTCGCCAAGCTCAGCCAGGGTACGCTCTTTGATCGCCTGAAGCTCGCCTCTGGATTTGTCCAGGGCATCCTTCAGCTTCGCAAGCTCAGCATCTACATCAGTAATTGCTGTTTTGGTAATGGTATAGTCCGGATGTTCCAGGATAAAGGCACGGGCTACTGCAATACCTGCGGAAGCCGCGATTCCTGAAATTTTATTCATGGACCTCTCCCAGCCCTTCTTTAACCATAATCTCTTGTAATGCGCTGAGTGCTTCGGCTTCTTCACTGCCTTCAGTAATCAGGGTAAGGGTATCTCCTGCTTCAAGGCCCAGGGACAGAACGCCCAGGATCGACTTGAGTGTTACTTTTTTGCCTTTGGCTTCCGCAAAAGCCTCGGTGCCTTTGAATTTTGTAGCTGTATTTACCAGCGCTGTTGCCGGACGTGCGTGAATTCCATCTTCGTCAATAATTCTGAAAGTTGTTTGCATAATAATATCCAACTCGCTTTCTGTTAATTTGGGATCTTATTTATGGTGAAGGCTAACGCTTCCCTTCATTATAATGGAAGCGTTTCGCCTTTGCACATTTTACTGAATGGTGATGATATCTTTATCGCCGATGACCACTTTACCCGGCTTCTTCAGGGTAACGGAGGAGCCTTCAGGCAGATTGGAGAAAATAACCGGAGAAATGACGGAAGGTGCATGGGCCTTCACGTACTCCAGATCCACTTCCATAATCGGCTGTCCGGCAGCTACCAGATCGCCTTCCTCTACCAGAACCGTGAAGCCCTGGCCCTTAAGCTTAACCGTATTGACCCCGATATGAACAAGGACTTCCTTGCCGCCGTCCGACATAATGCCGATCGCGTGTTTGCTCGGGAACACGTTGAATACCTTGCCGTATACCGGCGAAGCAATCTTGCCGTCTTCGGAGAGGAAGGCGAAGCCGTCACCGGTCATTTTCTGCGAGAAGACCGCATCAGGAACCTGTGTAATATCCATCAGCTCACCGTTCACCGGGGATACGATATCCTCGGCAATAATAGCTTCACCCTGCTCGCCGGCCTGCTGCTCAAGCTCCGGCTTAGGCGCTACAGGAGCAGCAGCCGGTGTTCTGCCGTTCATCACATCCTGAATCTGGGACTTGATCGTGTCCGAACGTGTTCCGAAGATCGCTTGTACGTTGTTACCCACTTCAAGAACACCAGAAGCACCCAGTTTCTTCAGACGGTTCTTATCTACGCCCGCTTTGTCCTTGACTTCGACACGCAGACGCGTGATGCAGGCATCCAGATGGGTAATGTTCTCTTTGCCGCCCAGGGCAGACAGAATGTTGCGCGGGAGATCGTCGCCCGTCTTGGATACACTCTCTGTGCTGACTTCTTCAGCATCGTCCGAGGCATCTTCACGGCCCGGAGTCTTCAGGTTGAACTTGCGGATGACAAAGCGGAATCCGAAGTAGTAGATCACCGCAAGCACCAGACCTACCGGAATCACCAGCCACCAGGCGGTACGGTTCGGAATGACACCGAACAGCACATAGTCGATGAAGCCGCCGGAGAAGGTCATCCCGATTTTGACACCAAGGATGTGCATGGTCATGAAGGACAGACCGGCAAACACGGCATGGACTGCGAATAGCAGCGGAGCTACGAACAGGAATGAGAATTCCAGCGGCTCCGTAATCCCTGTCAGGAACGAAGTCAGTGCAGCCGAGACCATCAAGCTGCCGACAATCCGTCTGTTCTCAGGCTTGGACTCGTGGTAGATCGCAAGGGCCGCAGCCGGAAGGCCGAACATCATGAACGGATATTTACCTGTAGTAAATGTACCCGCTGTGAAATCCACACCGTCACGAAGCTGCTGCATGAAGATTCGCTGGTCCCCGCGGATCAGATCTCCTGCCTTGTCTACATAACTTCCGAATTCATACCAGAATGGCGAATAGAAGATATGGTGCAGGCCGAACGGAATCAGGGAACGCTCGATGACCCCGAAGATAAAGGCCGACAGCGTCAGGTTGGTATTGATCATACTCTGTGACACATAGTTCAGACCGTGCTGGATCGGCGGCCATACCAGTGTCAATGCAAGACCGAGAATCAGGGAGGTCACCGCCGTCATAATCGGTACGAAACGTTTTCCCGCGAAGAAGCCGAGATACGACGGCAATTCTATACGGAAGAACCTTTTGTACATGGATGCGGCCAATATCCCGACCAGGATACCACCGAACACCCCGGTTTGCAAGGTGGGAATCCCCAGCACACTGGAATACGAGAAATCCTTCCACGTTAGCACATAAGCATTGACACCGACTACCGTACCCATGGTTACGTTCATCACCAAGAAGCCGATAATCGCGGCCAGCCCGGCCACGCCTTCCCCCCCGGCCAGCCCGATGGCTACGCCGACGGCAAAGAGCAGGGACAGGTTATCGAATACGATTTGCCCGGAGTTCATTAGTACCGTGGCAATGGCCTGTACTATATTATTCTCCAGTGCAGGCACGTATTGCAGGAAGTCCGGATTCACCAGCATGTTCCCGATTCCGAGCAGCAAGCCCGCTGCAGGCAGAATGGCAACAGGAAGCATAAGCGCTTTACCGACTCTCTGCAGAACGCCAAATAATTTTTTGAACATTCAAGGTCACTTCCTACTCCTAAATTTCTTTCAACAGAAGCCAAAAAAGGCATGAGCAATACAGCACATAGATTGCCCGGCTAACGCTAACGTTAGAGTACCCCGAGTTGGGGCAGGACAACCATAATACTGTAAATCACTCATGCCTGATCGTATCAGTTACACGTTTGTATTCTGCTTCTGTTTCATAACAGGGATCATTGTAGCACCATTGATTTGAAGTTGCAACCCCAAAAATCGCTAAAGCCGGTCTACTCCTCCATCCCTGTCTCATCTTCCTTCTTCTGGGCAAGACGCTGCAGATGAATCGTCAGGTAGCTTACCTCCGCAGGATAGACCGGTATATGCACACGCTGCTCGATCACCTTGGTCAGCTTCCAGGCAAGCATGTACATCTCGGGATATTCCCGCTTCATTAATCCGTCCAGCGACGACGTCTCACGGACCGTCTCCCCCCGGCGAAGCCGTTCCAGCACAAACCGTAAATGGGTCACCAGTCTCGAATAGTCCAGAGATTCTCGCGGAATGCGGTATTCCAGGCTATCCTCCACCAGCCCGACCATATCTCCGATTAGCTGGGAATGCTGCTTCACCTCAGAGATATGCCGGTTGCTCAGCGCACTGACAATATGGAGGGCCACGAACCCGATCTCATCCGGCGGGAGCGTAACCTCCATGACTTCATTGATGCGTTCCACCGCATACTCCGCCAGGCTATATTCCTCGGGGTAAATCTCACGCGTCTCATACAGAAACGGATTATGAATGGCTATATGCTGCTCGCTCCTGCGGATCGCGAAGGAAATATGGTCCGTAAGCGCGATATGGATATGTTCGTTCAGCGGCTGGCGGCTGCTCTGCATAATATGCAGTACAATCTCCTGAACCACCTCAATCAGCTTCTCGTCAACCTGCGGCACCAACTGCTTATATTGCTCCTGCTCCTCCTGGCTCCGCAGAATGAACATCTTCTCCACAGAGGACAGGTTGATCCGGTCCCGCGTTTTGCGGTTGAAGCCGATCCCCTTGCCAATGACGACAACCTCGGCATGCTGGGGATGCTCGGCAATGATCACATTATTATTAAGCACCTTGGCCACTGTAATGCTGCTCACTTGCGACACCTCTTTTAATTCTGAATACCCGATTTATTCTGGCAGCACGATACCTACTATCATAACATCAAGAATCTCAAATTAGAAGGGTACGGCAAGGAGCATGGAGGCTTATTTCACCCTAAATGTCCGGCCTGAGAATTTATAGACCAATACCAGAGCGGCCAGCATATAGACAGCGGCAGAGAGCACTACAACCCAAGCGAACATCCCGGGTTCACTCCTGAACTGCATCGCGATGAATCCTATCGCCAGCACTACACTGTTCACAATCGTGAAGAACGGATTCTTCACATTCAGCTCCGTGCTGTACGGCTGGAAAATATAGTACATGAACAGATGATGCACCGAGAAGAACAGGGACAACGCCAGGATCGTCACGCAGAAGATCACCGCATCCGCCGCACCCCAGCTCTCCCCGGACAACAGCAGCAGCACGTTGACAGCAAGGCAGATCGCTGCCGCCGGAATCAGATTGAGCACGCTGAGACGCAGCAGCCGAATCCGGAAGTTGCTCAGGATAGCCGATTGTTCCCGGTAGAATCCGTAGCGCAGCAGACTGAGATCGCAGTTGTAGAACATAGCTTTACATAGGCGTTCACCAATGGAGGTATAGTTCATAACGATCAGGAAGGTCGGCAAAGCGCTGATCAGATAATGGGCCAGCTTGGTAAAAGTTGCATGCGACAATAGCATCGTCAGCAATGCAGCGGCGAACAGCGCACCAATAATAACCAGCCGCCGCTGAATCGGACTGGTGAGCAGCCGCCGGTGGCGCGAGAAGAAGATCGCATTCAGGTAAGCATACCCGCTTTTCCCCTCGAATGGACCCGGTTTCAGCTGCTCAGCCGTGTATTGCTGCTCCTGGGTCGCAACTTCTTTTACGCGCGCCTCCTTCATCATCCGTCCCATATCCAGCAGCGGATCATCTATTTTGGTAACCGCATCGACTGCGTTCTGGTAGCCCGCATACCGGGCAATATAAACTGCACTAAGTGTGCCCAGCACCATGACACTCAGCACTACAGGCAGGTTGAACAGCATCCCGCTGTCCACCACGGCGAAGCCGGGCAGCAGTGGAATATAAGCCAGCAGGTAACCTATGCCGATAGCGGTCCAGACCACGCCTGTTTTTTTGATGACAACGATGCCGTAGCGGTCAAAAATCCACAGATGCAGCGCCTCGCAAGCAGCCCGCCAGAAGGCCAGCAGCAGCGCAAGAACAACCCCGTGCCACAGCGGAGCGCCCAGCAGGCTCCCGAAGACCATCATCGCCGGAATAAACGTGACCAGGAAGCTGACTCCGCGCAGGGTCAGTGTGGTCCGCATATACCTCTCCGCAGGCAGCCTCATCAGCTTCACGAATATGTATTTATCCCGCTTCGGCTCCAGAATAATGACGCTTGACACCGCACCAACCAGGAAGCTTAGACACAGCAGAATCTGCAGATAGAGCTGGTACTGAACAGAGAGGGATAAGGTAATATCATTGCCGATGAACTTCACCGGAAGATAGATCATGATCCCGAGATAAGCAAATTTGGTCAGAAAGGCCATGAGTACCTTCAGAATATGCACGACAACGGATAAGGTCTGCTTAAGCGCAGTCTCCGCATAGACGGAAGCCGGGACCCGCTTGCCAAGCACCGGGAGCTTACGGACATAGAACATGAGCCGGTTCGCGCCGGACATCCCCCGCACTTCCAGAATCGCCTTCAGCGTCCTAATCATGGTCCTCATCCTTCAGCAGGGCAATGATCTGCTCCTCAAATTCCGGACTGTGCAGGGTCTCAGCAGGAATCTCCCGCAGCGTACCGTTATTCAGAATGACCAGCTCATCGCAGAGATCGGCGGCCAATTGCAGAATATGGGTGGAGAAAATAATGATATGGTCCTGCTTCATCTCACGCAGCAGCTTCTTGATCTCCAGGGCCACCACGACATCAAACGAGGTTAACGGCTCGTCCAGCAGGATCAGCGGCGGGCGGGAAATGATGAAGCAGAGCATCTGGATCTTGTTCTTCATCCCGTGGGAATACCCCTTGATCAGGCGGTGCCTGTCCTCCTCCTCAAAGCGGATGATATCGAAATATTCCTCAATGGTTCGCCCCGGCCCGATTTTGTCCTTATTGATGTCCATATAGAACTTCACAAACTCGTAGCCCGTCAGGAAATCAGGCAGAATCGGCAAGGAAAAGACGTAGCCGATCTCCTCTTCCAAGAGCGGAAGACTCACCTCGTCCCGCCGCAGAAAAGCCCCGCCGCTATCCATGCGGATCTCCCCGCTCAGGCAGTTGAACAATGAGGTTTTACCTGCGCCGTTCCGGCCGAGCAGGCCATAAATTTTGCCTTGCTCAAAGGTAAAGTCAATGCCCTTCAGTACTTCCCTGCCGTCAAAGCTCTTGCGTATATTATCCAGTATGAGCTCCATGCCTCTACCTCCGTTTCAGCGTGAAAGATAAAGAATCTCTGCTTATATAAGATGCACTTAAGAGTTAAACTTGAAGCTTCATCGTCACTGCGGTGAACATTTGGACTTCCGGCCGCTGTTGTCCCCAGATTTCTTGATTTATTCCGCTCTTCGCGGTGGAAATCCGGTGACAAAGGCGGTCGCTACCGCTCCTACAGTTCCAAATTTCCCCTCCGCTTCTTTTGCTTTTTGTTTATTTCTATAGTGCCTCTTATATAGTTAAATTCTTCTAAAAAAGGTATGACTGGCGGGTAATGCTGCCAGCCATACCTGGTTGCTGCGCTGTTATCCCTCAGGCTGTTCCGCCGGGCCGGCCGGAGCAGCCGGGGGTACATGAGCGGGTCTGCTGACCACAGTGGTTATAGGTGCTGCTGTATGTCTGACAACGTCCTTATGCTCGGACTTGCCCTTGGTCAGTCCTTTGATCAACGCCTCGACGTCAATGCCGGACACGCTTTTGAGCATCTCAGGAGCGGTGGACATGAGCTGGGTCACATAATTGCTGACCCGCGCAGCCCCTTCACCGTTGCCCGTATCCACCACAGTCAGCTTGTCGATAGATGCCAGCGGCTCGGCAATCTTGCCAGCCAGCTCAGGCAGCATTTTGACGATAATATCGAGTACTGCCGCTTCGCCGAATTTCTGGAAGGCTTCCGCGAGCTTCTCCTTGGCTTCCGCTTCCGCCAGACCGCGCAGCCGGATAACCTCGGACTCCGCTTTACCCTTAGCCAGCTCGGCATCGGCGATCGCCTGACCTTCCAGACGTTTCTGCTCGGAGGTTGCCTTGGCCTGAGTCTCAATACTGTACTGCAGCGCATCGGCTTCACGCATCCGCTTGGCCTTATCGGCTTCAGCCGCCTGCTCAACCGCATAACGGTCCGCTTCCGCTTTCTTCTTCACTTCTGCATCATATTGCTTCTCACGTACCTGAATTTCCTTCGCCTGGATATCAATCTCGCGTTCCTTGCGGACCAGCTCGACCTTCATCTGCTCTTCCACCACGGTCTGCTTGGCACGAGCCTCCTGAATATGGTACGCCTGGTCGGCTTCCGCTTTGGCGGTATCCTGATCACGCTTGAACGCCGCCACCTTCAATTGGTTCTCCTTGGATGCTTCAGCGATATTGGTATCGCGCAGCAGCTCTGCCTTCTGCCCCTGCTCTTCAGCATTGGCCTTCTGAATCCGCGCATCACGCACCGCTTCAGCTTCCGCAATCTCCGCATCCCGCTTCACTGCGGCAATCCGCGGCTTACCGAGCGCTTCGAGATACCCGTGCTTGTCGCGCACATCCTTGATGGTGAATGAGACAATCTGGAGTCCCATCTTCTTAAGATCACGGGCGGCTACGCCTTGAACCTCCTGCGCGAACCGGTCACGGTTGCGGTAGACCTCTTCCACGGTCATCGTTCCGAGAATCGCCCGCAGATGCCCTTCCAGCACTTCCTGCGCTTCGCTCTTCAGCGATTCAATCGGCTTCCCCATGAACTGCTCGGCAGCTGTTGCAACATCCTCGGTGGAGCTGCCCACCTTGATAATCGCCACCCCATCGGCAATAACCGGTACGCCTTGCTCGGTGTAGACCTCTGGGGTCGTCACATCGAGCTTGTGGGAGAGCAGGGACATGAACTCCGCCTTCTGGAAGACGGGCAGAATGAACGCACCGCCGCCGCGGACGATTTTGATTTTGCGGCCGGAGCCGTCATCCGAGATATGATTCTTGCCCAGGAAGGAACCGGTGACAATCATGCCTTCGTCCGGGCCTACCGTCTTGTAACGCGCCCAGAACGCAAGTCCGAGTACAAGCAATACAGCGATCACTACTGCGGGTATGAATATGTTCTCTGGAATATAATCCATCATTAAGAATCCACTCCTCTTCTCTCTTCGAATTCAGATACAAGGGCTACACCTTCGCGAACTTCTACGACTACAACCTTGATCCCGGCCGGCAGTGCTTGCTGTTCGAAGCTGGCTGCCGTATGCAGACTGTTACTTGCCCCGAACTTCACCATGATCTCACCATAGCCTGCGCCGGGAACCGGAATGGTTACCTCGCCGATCCTGCCCGGCAGCTCGCTCATGGAGAACCCGCTGGACATCTCACTGTTCCTCATCGGCTTCACTACCACCAGGTGCATGACCACTCCCATGAATGCCGCAATCAGCAGAGACAAGGCAAGAATTACGCCATCTTCCAGTCCGCTGTAGCGGTTAAGCAGCATTCCTGCTCCGCCGAATACAGTTATCCCTCCTGCCAATAGGGTAGGATTCAGGAAATCGAAGGATACAATGTCAAAAACCCCGTGCAGCGCACTCCCGATCAGGTCACCAATCACCACACTGACTACGGCAAATAAAACACCAAGTGTCAAACAGCCCAAATACAGCGTTTGCATTATAGTCTCCTCCCGTCGATACTTCCGGACTGCCATACTACTATAAACGCAGCAACCATGCCCTTGGTTTCACAAAGTTGGGTGTAACTCTCATTATTGTATGTCAGTTACGACAAAAAAAGCCGCTCCCGTAGAATGGAAGCGGCTGTGTGTAACCATTACAGGGCCATCTTGTAAATCTCCACAACATCCTCACGCTGCAGCTTGCGGAAGTTGCCGAACGGGCCGAAACGGACCGCCTTGTCTGCCATGCTGCCGATTTCGCTGTCGTCGATATCATAATCGCCAAGCGTCTTCGGAGCGCCGATCGAATCCCAGAAGCGGCGAAGCGCTTCAATGCCTTCGAGGCCGGTCTGCTCATCTGTTTTGCCGGAAGGGTCAATTCCGAACACATTCACAGCAAGCTGACGGAAGCGGGCAGGATTCGTGCTGAGGTTATATTTCATCCATTGCGGGAAGAGAATGGCCAGACCTCCGCCGTGGGGAATATCATACACTGCCGATACGGCATGCTCGATATTGTGGGTAGCCCAGTCACCGGCAAAGCCCATGCTGACCATACCGTTCAGTGCCATCGTTCCGCAGTACATAATGGTCTCGCGCAGCTCGAAGTTATTCAGATCCTCAATCAGCTTCGGCGCAGTCTCAATCACGGTGCGGAGCAGAGTCTCGCAGAAGCCGTCCTGTACCGGCGTATTGCCGTCTGTGTGGAAATAATGCTCCAGCGTATGGGACATGATGTCCACCATACCGTAGACCGTCTGGTCACGCGGCAGGGAGAAGGTGTTCTTCGGATCAAGGATCGAGAAGGCCGGATAAGCATGTACGCTGCCCCAGCCCATTTTTTCCTTGGTCACTTCATTGCTGATAACCGAGCCGTTGTTCATCTCCGAGCCGGTTGCCGCCATAGTCAGCACCGTCCCCAGCGGGAGCGCTCCTTGGGGGGCCGCTTTGCGTTCTACGAAGTCCCACATATCCCCTTCATATTTCGCACCGACGGCCACTGCCTTGGCACAATCCAGTACGCTGCCGCCGCCGACGGCGAGAATCAGCTCAATGCCGTTCTCCCGGCATAAGGCCACACCCTTATGTACCGTAGACAGACGCGGATTCGGCTCCACTCCTGCCAGCTCGGTCACTACAGCTCCTACAGCAGCCAGCTCAGCAATGACATTGTCATACAGGCCGCTGCGTTTGATGCTGCCGCCGCCGTACATCAGCAGTACGTTCTTGCCGTATTTCGGCACTTCGGTGCGTAGTGCCTGCAACGTCCCCTGTCCAAAAATCAGCTTGGTAGGGTTATAAAATTCAAACTTGCGCATATGGGTAAACCTCCATGAGTATGTGAATGTGAAGCACTTGTATATTATAGACCTCCTGCTTAACGCATTCAAATCCATACAGAAAGACCCCGCCGGTATCCCGGCAGGGCCACTTCATCCAGCTCTTAGTTGAACCCGCTGCTGTTCAGGAACCGGCGGAACGCCGCCTGTCCTTCCGGCGTGCGTTTGTAGACTCCGGCATGCTCCAGAATATGCGTGAACTTCATGCCAACCTCGTTCTGGACCGTCTTCACCGCTTCCTCACGGCTAAGGGAGGTGCCGAAGCGGCTTGCCAGCTCCACAATCCAGGAGGTATGCAGTGCCAGCGGATGAGCTGCCCCCTGGCTCTGGACAGCCTCCAGCAGTGCGGTATCGCCTGCCAGTACGCCAGCAATGGCATCAAGCTCTTCCTTGAGCCGTCCCGGCAGAATCGCCAGTCCCATCACCTCAATCAGGCCGATATTCTCCTTCTTGATATGATGCATCTCCCGGTGCGGATGAAAAATCCCTTCGGGATATTCTTCGCTGGTCCGGTTGTTGCGCAGCACCAGATCCATCTCGTAGCCGCCGTCTTCTGCCCGGCGCACGATAGGGGTAACCGTATTATGCGGCACGCTCTCGCCGCCCTCTTCACTGAACGCCAGCACTTCGGCTGCCGGATCGCTATACGTCTTCCAGGCCTCATAGATATGGTTGCCTGCCTCCAGCAGCACCGCAGGATCTTCCGCATGCATCCGCAGCACAGACATCGGCCATTTCACGGTGCTTAAGCTGACGCCTGGATACGAAGCATGGGAGAAGGTCTCCTCTTTGGGCGCCTTCTGGATCGGGAAGGTATGCCGCCCGCCCTGGAAGTGGTCATGGGTCAGAATAGAGCCGCCGACAATCGGCAGATCGGCATTCGAGCCGATGAAATAATGCGGGAAGGCTTCCACAAAGCTAAGCAGACGCTTCAGCGTATCCTTCGTCAGTTTCATCGGCACATGATCGTGATGGAACACGATACAATGCTCGTTATAATACACATAAGGCGAGTATTGGAAGAACCATTTCTCGTTGTTCATCGAGAGCGGAATCACGCGCAGGTTCTGACGCGGCGGGTGATTCACCCGTCCGGCATAGCCGACATTCTCGCGGCAGAGCTGGCACTTGGGATAGACCGGAGGCGGCAGCAGCCGGGCCATGGCGATTTCCTTCGGACTTTTCTCCGGCTTGGAGAGGTTGATCGTCATTTCGATATCCCCGTAAGGCGAATCCTGGAGCCAATATACATTCTTGGCCACCCGGTCCATACGAATATAATTGGAATCAATGCTCAGCCTGTAAAAGCGGTCGGTTGCCGCCTGAATCCCCTGCTCTGCCCGCGTCGCGGCGAATCCGGCATTCACCTCAGACGGGCGGGCCATCAGCAGGCCCATAATCTTGGCATCCAGCAGGTCGCGGTACGTATCTGTATTCTCCGGGATCAGCCCGATGCCGAACCCGTAGTCAATCAGCTGGTCCAGCGGGGCCTGCGGGCTGTCCAGCGGAGCTTCCGTGAATGCACCTGCATACGGCTCACTGAAGCCGAACTGGTCCAGCAGTTCATTGCGGCTGTAATCAACGTCTGCAGGCTGAATCAGCCCCGTGTGCCCGGCGAACAGAACCAGCTGTTCAATCGCATACAGCGCCTTCTCAGAGGCAGCAGCCGTACTATTATCGTTCTGCATTTCAATTCTCCTCATATGATTGCTTATTCTTCAAGCCAGGCTTACTCCCCGTACCCCTGCGGGTTCGCGGAATGCCAGTTCCAGGCGCTTTGAATGATGCCTTCCAGGTCGGCGTGCTGCGGGTCCCAGCCCAGCACCTGACGGGCTTTGGCAGAGGAAGCGACCAGCACTGCCGGGTCTCCGGCACGGCGCTCCTGGATCACAACCGGAATATCAAGGCCGGTGACCTTCTTCGCCGTCTCAATCACCTGCTTCACGGAGAAGCCCAGGCCGTTGCCCAGGTTGAAGATATTGCTTGCACTGCCGCTGCGCAGATAGGTTACTGCACGGACATGCGCATCTGCCAGATCGCTGACATGGATGTAGTCGCGTACGCAGGTTCCGTCCTCCGTCGGATAGTCTTCGCCGAAGACTGCGATGTTCTCACGCTGCTTCAGGGCAGCCTGGAGCACCAGCGGAATCAGGTGGCTCTCCGGACGGTGGTCTTCGCCGATCTTGCCGCTGGCATGAGCGCCTGCGGCATTGAAGTAGCGCAGCGCTACATACTTGATGCCCAGCACTTTGTCGAACCAGGCCATCATGCGTTCCATGGTCAGCTTGGTTTCGCCGTAGACATTCGCAGGTTCCGTGCGGTCGGTCTCTTCGATGGGCACCTTTTCAGGTTCGCCGTAGGTTGCGGCTGTAGAGGAGAAGACGATTTTGTCCACACCTGCATGCTGCATGGCTTCCAGCAGACACTGTGTTCCATAGACATTGTTGTCGTAATATTTGACCGGGTCCTTCATGCTCTCGCCCACCAGGGAGCTGGCTGCGAAGTGAATCACTGCCTCAATCTCGTTCTCGGAGAACAGCTTGGCCAGCAGTGCCTTGTCGCGCAGGTCTCCTTCATACAGCTTGCCGCCAAGCAGCGCCTCACGGTGCCCGGTCAGCAGATTGTCAATCACCACAACCTCTTCCCCGCGGTCCAGCAGCTCTGCTACTGTGTGTGAACCGATGTATCCTGCTCCGCCCGTTACCAGAATCGCCATCTTACTTCACTCCTTTCAATTCTTCCACACCGTTACCGATGCCGCATACATAGAATTCGCCGGTCAGACCTGTTCTGTTCTTGTAAGCTTCACCTACCTCAGCGATGAACCGCTGCACATCATCCTCATGCACCAGAGATACCGTACATCCGCCGAAGCCTGCGCCCGTCATCCGCGAGCCGAGTGTGCCCGGAATGCGCTGTGCTTCTTCAACCATAACGTCCAGCTCTTCGCAGCTGACCTCATACAGGTCGCGGAGCGAGACATGGGAGTCATTCATATACAGACCGAATTGCTTCAGGTCATTGTTCTTCAGAACTTCAACCGAGTCCAGCACGCGCTGGTTCTCTTCCACCACATGGCGGGCACGGCGTCTAACCGTTTCGTCGGTGATTTTATCCTGATGCTGCCCGAATTGCTCCGGCTTCATCTCGGCCAGATAGGACAGGGAGGGAACCTCCTGCTTCAGAATAGCCAGCGCCTCTTCACACTGGCTGCGGCGCTCATTATACTTGGAGTCCACCAGTCCGCGCTTCTTGTTCGTATTGCTGATCACCAGCTTATAGCTGCCGGTCACGAATGGAACCAGGCTGTATTCCAGAGTGTCGCACATCAGCAGGATGGCCTGGTCGCGCTTGCCGTTAGCCACTGCGAACTGGTCCATGATACCGGAGTTCACGCCGACATACTGGTTCTCCGCACGCTGGGACAACAGGGCGATCTCAACGGTGTCTGTGTCACCGCCAAGCAGCGTCAGGAAGGCAAAGCCTGTTACTACCTCGATGGAAGCGGAAGAGGACAAGCCCGAACCGTTAGGAATTTCACCGTGGAACAAAAGGTCGTAGCCTCCGGATACCGGAAGATCCTTCTTGGCCAGCTCTACCATTACGCCTACGGGATAGTCCACCCATTCGCCGGTCTTGGCATGGCCGATCTCACTGAAGTCGATAGAGGCTTCATAAGGGAAATTCGTCGATGCGAATTGAACCTTGCCGTCTGTGCGCGGACGCACGATCAGGGTGGTTCCGAAGTCCAGCGCTGCCGGGAACACATAGCCGCCGTTGTAATCCAGATGTTCTCCGATCAGATTCACGCGGCCTGGTGCGTAGAATACCCGCGCCTCTTCCCCGCTCTCCCCGTACTTCTCGATAAATTTGCTGTTCAGTGCCTGTATGCTCATTATTGCCACTCCATCCTTTCGGTGCTTGTGCTTGGACTTTGGAATTCAACTTGCGTCCTTCATGACTACATTATAATAAAATCAGACTTGCCCTGATAATGCAATCATGTGTGCAATGTATGGACAAATGTGACTTCTATCCTTACTCAGGCTATACTCGGTAAGAAGGAAATTCACTTGGCGCTTACCCTTTCAGATAGCAGTGGTAGCGTTATATTCAGGAAAGGCGGCTTAGAAGTGCAACATACCTATTCTGTAGGATCTAATCCTGTATATTACGATAAGCAAGTGCTGCATGTACTCTTTGCAGGGGAGAGCCAGACGCTTCCGCTGCATCAGGCCGGCCCCAAGATCTACGAATACTATCTGCTGCATTATATTGAATCCGGCTCCGGGGTCTTCCGGACGGAGCAGCGAACTTATGAGCTGGGGGCCGGGGACTGCTTCCTGATTCACCCGGGCCAGCTCGTCAGCTACATCTCTGATCCGCAGCAGCCCTGGCGGTACCGCTGGGCCGCCTTCACCGGTGGTGACGCCGGTCAGCTTGCGCAGCAGGCGGGCTTCACTCCATTTGCACCGGTTCTGTCTACCGCTGAAGGCAGCGTGATTCCCGGTGCGCTGACCGGTATGATGTCCGCCTTCTATACCAATAAGGAGAGTGCCTCTCTCACCGCTCTGGGATATCTATACCTTATTGCAGGCGAAGCTGCGGAGCTGCTGGTCTCTTCTTCCCGGCTCCCGGGCGCAGAATCGCAGGTCAAGCGGACGGTGAAGCAAATGATCAACTATATGGCTTCACAGTATGCCCATCCGGTCTCGATTGAACAAATGTGCGGCAGCCTGGGATATAACCGGGCCTACCTCTCCCGTATCTTCAAGCAGGAGACCGGGCTCTCTCCGGTGACCTACCTGCTGAAGCTGCGGGTAGAGAAGTCACGCCAGCTGCTGCGTGAACGTCCCGAGCTATCCGTGGAGCAGGTTGCGGCTTCGGTGGGACTGACGGATGCCTTGTACTTCTCCCGGCAGTTCAAACGCTTCTACAGCCAATCCCCCACCACCTACCGCCTGGCAACGGTGAACCCCGGCGGGAAATAGCCTGGACCAACAGCCCGAATCCTGAACCGGAAGCGGGCTGTTTCATGCTGCTATGTTTATTAAGCTAATCCTCTGACATTACAGGTTGATAGGTTGACGACGCTCAGGCTTCATTCTCCGTCTTCAGGATCGTTTCGATCCGTTCCAGCTCCTCCTGGGAGAACTCGCCATAGGACAGAGCGGCGATATTCTCCTCAATCTGGCTGACCCGGCTCGCGCCGATCAGCGCCGAGGTTACCCGGCCTCCGCGCAGCGTCCAGAGCAAGGCGAACTGGGCCAGACTCTGACCGCGGGCTACCGCCATCTGGTTCAGCGCGTGGATTTTGCGCAGCACCTCCGGTGTAATCCGGTTCTCATTCAGAGCGGTTGAAGGCCCGGCGGCCCTGGAATCGCCGGGAATACCGTTCAGATATTTATTGGTCAACAGACCCTGCGCCAGCGGAGTGAAGGCGATACTGCCCACCCCGTGTTCCTCCAGCACATCCTGAAGCCCGCCTTCGATCCAGCGGTCCAGCATGGAATATCGCGGCTGATGAATCAGCAGCGGGGTTCCCAGCTCCTTCAGGATGGTAATCGCCTGCAAGGTCTGCTCCGCCGTATAGTTGGACAAGCCGATGTAGAGTGCCTTGCCTGAACGTACGGCATGATCCAGCGCTCCCATCGTTTCTTCCATGGGCGTCTCCGGGTCCGGGCGGTGAGAGTAGAAGATATCCACATAATCCAGCCCCAGCCGCTTCAGACTCTGGTCCAGACTGGACAGGAGATATTTGCGTGAACCCCAGTCCCCGTAGGGGCCAGGCCACATATTGTATCCCGCCTTAGTCGATATCACCAGCTCATCACGGTAAGGGGAGAGATCCCGGGCCAGAACCTTGCCGAACAGCTCTTCTGCTGATCCGGCCGGAGGCCCGTAGTTGTTCGCCAAGTCAAAATGGGTAATCCCGAGATCAAAAGCGCGGGTAATCATCTCACGGCCGTTCTCATAGGTATCAATGCCGCCGAAATTATGCCACAGGCCCAGGGAGATGGCCGGAATCTTCAGTCCAGACCTGCCGGTGCGGTTGTAACGCATGACTTCATACCGTTCCTCATTAGCCACATATACCATATCTTATCCCTGCCTCTCGTTTCGCTTTGTTATGCATTACCCTACTTTAAACTCAGGACGGAATTTGTAATCTTATTCTCCAGAAAAGCTTAAAGTCTAGCCTAGCAGCCCCTGTATTCTGCCCATCACCTCACCGATCCGCTCTGTAATAATCAGATCCGCCTGATCATCGTACGGGGTGGGTTCGCCGTTTAGCAGTACCGTATGCCGTCCTCTGAAGTAAGTGACCAGACTCGCGGCTGGCTGAACAGTGAGTGAGGTGCCGCCGATGATCAGCAGATCCGCCGCTGCAATAGCGTCTACAGCCTCCACCAGCACCTCATGATCGAGCGCTTCCTCATAGAGCACTACATCCGGCTTGATAATCCCGCCGCAGTCCAGGCACCGCGGCACTGCATCACTCTGCTCCAGCCATTCCTCCAGGCCGTAATACCGCTGGCAGCCCATGCAGTGATTACGGTGGATCGAACCATGCAGCTCGAGCACACGGCGGCTGCCCGCAATCTGATGCAGGCCGTCGATATTTTGCGTAATGACGGCCTTCAGCTTGCCAGAGGCTTCCAGCTCTGCAAGCAGCCGGTGGGCGCCGTTCGGCTTCGCACCGGGATGAATCATCTTGCTGCGGTAGAAATCAAAAAAAATGTCCGGCGAGGACATGAAAAAGCTGCGGCTGAGCATCACCTCAGGCGGGTAAGGAGAATTGTGCTGTGTCTGGTAGAGTCCGGCTGCCGAACGGAAATCCGGGATGCCGCTCTCCGTCGAGGTTCCGGCGCCGCCAAAAAATACAATATTATTGCTGTTCTTCAACCAGGAAGCCAGCAGCTGCAATTGATCCATAGTCTCTACACATTTCCCTTCTGTACGGAATGTATTTAGAATGCTGTAAGGCGAAGCTGTTCATATCCGGAGATCACGATATCCGCATCCAGCAGGTGACCTGAACTCCCGTCCGGAGATATCCCGATGGCAAGACGGAGGCCCGCGCCTGCGCCAAGCTGCATATCTGCATTGCTGTCACCGATAATAACGGTCTCGCCGGGCAGAAGACCGAGCTCGCGGCAGGCGGTCTCGGCCATCTCCGGTGCAGGCTTACCGTACTTCACCCTGTCTCTGGTGACGACCGAACCGAAATAACCGGAAATTCCAAGCCACTCCAGATGCTCACGGGTAGTCCCCATATTGTCTGAGGTCACTACACCGAGCTTCAAGGAAGCTGCCTTACACTGCTCCAGAAAATCCTGTAAGCCCGGCATTGGCAGCGCTGCCTGCCTTCTGCGCAGCTCGCTCATCGCTTCCTTGGAGACTGCATTTACACGCGTGACCGCCTCATTCCAGGGAACACCGGCAGCATACAGCTGCCAGGCCAGAATCCCGATCGTCTCTTCGGCGGTCGCCATGGAGAGCGGTCCGGCGGGATCATACCCGGTCACCTTGCCTGCGGAATCATGGACCGTTCCCAGCACCTTGGCAAGGTCCGCTCCTGAACCGGAAGAGCTTCCGATCAGCGTGAGCTGGCTGCTTAATCCCTCAAGCATTAGATTCGCCCAATGGCCCCAGGTGCCAAGCAGATCCAGCAGCGTTCCGTCCTTGTCGAACAGGATACCCCGGCAGGGAACGGTGATTTCATTAATATGCAACACAGGCATTCCATCGCTCCTCTGCATAGATTACATTATTTCTATGATTCTATATTCATTTGGTCTGGCGCAGATTGCCCATCCAGTCCAGCATTGCCCGCACAGTCCGCGTCTGCTGTTCTTCTTCTGTAATCGCAGCGACACCGTCACCCTTTTGCGGGCCATAACTCCCGAACTGGGCATGATTGCCGCCTTCAACCGACACGTATACAGTATTGCCGGGTAAATAGGCGCGTCCTTGGTTATAGCTCTTCTGATCAACCACCTTATCCTCCGTGCCAAGCACAGACAATACAGACAGCGTAGTGTCCTTCAGGCTGCCCTTCTCGTCAGGATACGAGGCCAGCAAAAAAACGCCTTCCAGCTGACCGGCATGATCTGCAGCGAAGCGCGAGGCCATGACGCCGCCGAGCGAGTGGCCGCCAAGGACGAAGGACTGCTTGGGATGAACGCGGATAATCTCTTCGGCCGCATCCCCTTTAATCACGGCGAGGTTAAGCGGCATTCTGGCAATGTAGAACGGGTGGCCGGCCGCAGCCACTTTTCTGGCCAACGGGGCATACGCCTCCGCCTTGACCAAGGCACCGGGATAAAAGATCACGGATGTGCCAAGCACAACCGCAGGGTCAAACGAGATCCAATTGTCATTCTGCTCCACAGATACTCCTCCGGCAGAGATAAGGGCTGTTTCGGCCCGTTCTTCCGGCTTATACGGGGTCAGATACCTCCATATAAACACCCCTGCCACCAGCAGAATCAGCACGATCCCTATAAGCACACGGCGTCTGGTAATATTCTTGTTCATTCAACTTCACTCCCGGTTATTGCATACTGAAAATTATAAAGTAATCAATGAAATCAAACAACCTTCAAGAGTTCGCCACATATGGGCGCATCTATTCCCAATGATAGCGCTTACTATTGTGATATATTTCACAATTTATTTACCGGAAATCATGTATTTTAAAATTAAAGTATTTAAACACTGCGCAACACGTAAACCGAATCTCACTTGGAGGTTACGTCATGACCCGGGAAAGCTCGCTTGATCTGCGCGGAGAGACCTTTTTTCTTAACCTGCGCTTCATGCTTATTGTAACTGTCTTCGTGGCCAATGCGATGGAACCCCTGATTCAGGAAATGAGCGGACTCCACACCCTTTACCAGTGGATCTTCAGCTTCCATATGCCTCTCTTCGTGCTTGTGACCGGGTACTTTGCCCGCACAAGCTTAAATGGAGCGGCCGGCCGCAAGATGCTGCTGCAAATTGCCCTCCAGTACATCATTTTTCAGAGCCTCTATTCCGCACTCGACGCTTCCCTGTTCCATGTAAATAACATACAGCATTCCTTCTTCGCTCCTTATCTGCTGCTGTGGTTCCTGGCCAGCCATGCCTTCTGGCGTCTGCTGATGCTGGGCATGAGCCGCTGGAGCCGCAGCGCCCAACTGGCCTTCGCCGTTACCGCAGGGGTGGCCGTAGGTTATCTGCAACTGGACGGGATCTGGTTCAGCATCAGCCGCACCTTTGTGTATCTGCCCTTTTTCGTCATCGGAACCCATTTCTCCTTCGGAGCTTTCGTCAAGCTGTATCAGCAATATGTCAAAATCACTGCCGCTGCCGCCTCACTCCTGCTGCTCGCTCTAATCGGCCTGTTCGGCCGTGATCTCCCGCTAGGCTGGCTGTACGGCAGTATGACCTACATGCAGCTTGGCGCCCATGATTGGTATGCGGGGTTGTTCCGGCTCGCTGTGTACGGTCTGCAATTTGCCGCTTCCCTGGCGTTTCTCGGCCTGGTCCCTTACAGGTTAAGCCGTATGACGGACTTGGGACGCCGTACGCTCTACGCGTTCCTGCTTCACGGATTCATCGTCCGGGCGGCTGCCGTTTCCGGCCTGTACGACTATATCACTAGTCCTGCCGGAGTTGCCCTGCTGCTTGCCGGTGCAGTCGGCTGTACGGTGCTGCTGGCCCAGCCTGCGCTCAGACGCCTGCTGAATCCGCTCGTCGAGCCGTCTGTGGACTGGATAATCTCGCTGCAGCGCGCAGCGCTCAGACGTTCGCTCTAGATTAGGAATATTGTTCCAAATCTATCTATATTGAAGCCTTTCCCGTCCGGGAGGGGCTTCTTTCTGTTTGCACAACAATGAAGCCGTTTCCATGAATCCGCCGCCCCGGGACTGCGACAAACTTCACATTGTCCGGTAGAAAAAAGAGACTTTTTGTGATAGACTCTCTATTAACGTTCTTAACCAATCACCGCAGACACGTGAATTCCCGGATTGCATTGCGTTAATGCGGCACTATATTTGCTTCACCAATACTTTTAAGGGGAAATGTCATCATGGCAAACAAAAAAATGCGCTCAGACATGATCAAAAAAGGCTTTGACCGCGCTCCGCACCGCAGCCTTCTGCGGGCCGCAGGTGTTAAGGAAGAGGATTTCGGCAAGCCGTTCATCGCGGTCTGCAATTCCTATCTCGACATTGTACCGGGTCATGTGCATCTTCAGGAATTCGGCAAAATCGTGAAGGAAGCGATCCGTGAAGCCGGCGGGGTTCCGTTCGAATTCAATACCATCGGCGTAGATGACGGTATTGCCATGGGACATATCGGAATGCGCTATTCACTCCCAAGCCGCGAGATTATTGCTGATTCTGTGGAAACGATGGTCTCCGCTCACTGGTTCGATGGAATGGTATGTATCCCTAACTGTGATAAAATCACCCCGGGCATGATGATGGGCGCACTGCGCGTCAACATCCCGACCATCTTCGTCAGCGGCGGGCCGATGAAGGCCGGCGTAGACAGCAAAGGCAAGAAGCTCTCCCTGACTTCCGTGTTTGAAGGCGTAGGTGCCCATCAGGTCGGCAAGATCAATGACGCTGAATTGCTTGAACTGGAACAATTCGGCTGTCCAACCTGCGGATCATGCTCCGGTATGTTCACTGCCAACTCCATGAACTGTCTGGCCGAAGCTATGGGCCTGGCACTTCCGGGCAACGGCACCATTCTGGCTGTAGCAGAAGAACGCAGAGATTTCGTCCGCAAATCAGCTACCCAGCTCATGGAGCTGATCAAGCTGGATCTGAAACCGCGTGATATCGTAACCCATGAATCGCTGGATAATGCCTTTGCACTGGATATGGCTATGGGCGGCTCCACCAACACGGTGCTGCATACCCTGGCCCTGGCTCAAGAAGCTGAAATCGACTATCCGCTGGAGCGCATCAATGAAGTAGCCAACCGCGTGCCTTACTTGGCCAAGCTGGCTCCAGCCTCCGATATCTTCATCGAGGATGTGGACCGGGCAGGCGGCGTCAGCGCCGTGCTGAACGAGCTGCTGAAGAAGCCGGGCGCCATCTTCGGCGACTGCATGACCGTAACCGGCAAGACTCTGGCCGAGAATGTCACCGGTCATGAGATTCAGGATACGTCAGTTATTCATACAATAGACAACCCTTATTCCCCAGTAGGCGGATTGGCTGTACTCTACGGCAATCTGGCTCCTGAAGGTTCCATCATCAAGGTTGGTGCCGTAGACGCTTCCGTTGGCGGCTACCACAAAGGACCTGCCATCTGCTTCGACTCCCAGGAGCAGGCGCTGGAAGGAATCGCGAACGGCAAGGTCAAAGAAGGCCATGTCGTTGTGATCCGGTATGAAGGTCCGAAGGGTGGACCGGGTATGCCGGAAATGCTGGCTCCGACTTCGCAGATCGTCGGTATGGGTCTTGGCGCCAAGGTCGGCCTGATCACTGACGGCCGGTTCTCCGGTGCGTCCCGCGGCATCAGCATCGGCCACATCTCGCCGGAAGCGGCTGAGGGCGGACCGATTGCTTTTGTCGAGGATGGCGACATCATCGAGCTGGATCTGATCAACCGCAAGATCGAGCTGCTGGTTGAAGAAGAAGTGCTGGCTGTCCGCCGCAGCGGCTGGAAGGAATTCGAACCGAAGGTGAAGACCGGGTACCTCGCCCGTTACTCCAAGCTGGTTACCAATGCAAGCAAAGGCGGCGTGCTGAAGATCTAATAGTTAGCCGCAGCGACCGGATATAACACAATAGAGCAGCGATTCTCCGTTGACTGGAGAACCGCTGCTCTTTTTTTGTTCGTTGATTATACTCCGGTACCAAGTCCGTCCGTAATCTCAAGCTCCACTGTCCGGGCGCCGGCAAGGCTCCCTCCAGCCATCACCGTAACCCGGCAGGGGACAGGCGCAAACTTCATTGAAGTATTCCATATCCCCAGCTCTTCCACGCCCAGATGGAAGGTTACGGTCTGCTCTTCTCCCGGCTGCAGAGAGATTTTGCTGAAGCCCTTCAGTTCTGCAATCCGGCGGGTGATCCCCGACTCCCGGGCACGGATGTACAGCTGAACGGTCTCCATACCTGAGATAGCGCCGGTATTCTTCACCTTGATACTGACAGCTACCCGGCTGCCGGTACCCAGATCAGCTGTTGAGATGGAGTCAGCGGATAAAGAGACACTGCCGTATTCAAAACTGGTGTAGCTGAGCCCGTGTCCGAAGGCATACAGCGGGGCAGACGGCATATCCACATATACCCGGGGACGGCCCGGGTCCTTCTGGTTGTAATATACCGGCAGCTGCCCGGAGGAACGCGGAAGAGACACCGGCAGCTTGCCGCTGGGATTCACGAGGCCGAACACCATTTCAGCGATGGCCTGTCCGCCTTCCGACCCGGGATATGCCGCGCAGAGAAGCGCACCGGCTAGCGGCTCCAGTTCGTCCAGTGCATGCGGACGGCCTTGGATCACAACTGCGACCACCGGTGTACCGGTGGCAGCCACTGCTTCTGCAAGCTGCAGCTGGATGCCGCCGAGCCGCAGGTCAGCCAGATCCACGCCTTCTCCACAGTCCATTTCGGATGGACTGCCTTCACTGATAATTGCGGCACCGTTGGCCTCGAAGTCGCCGCCGAACTGCCGTGCACTGCTGCCTCCCAGCACCAATACAGCAACATCCGCACGCTGTGCCAGCTCCACCGCTTCGCTCAGACCGGCTGTGGAAGATTCGCGGATGCCGCAGCCCAGAGCATGTACAACCTCAACACCGGCGGGGGCACATTGCCGGATGCCCTGGAGTACGGTCGTACCGCTTCCCTCCCGCTGGATGCTGGTATAATCGCCGAGCTGATTGTACAGCCGATCCGCATTCGGACCGATAACCGCAATCCGCCGGAGCTTGCCGGAGAGCGGAAGCAAAGCATCTTCGTTCTTCAGCAGAACGGCCGATTCCCGTGCCACCTGCAGGTTTAGCCTGCGGGTATCTGCATGACCAACTACAGAAAGCGCCAGCTGCTCATCCGTATAGGGGCGTTCAAACAAGCCGAGCCGGAATTTCAGCGCCAGCACACGGGATACTGCACGGTCAATATCAGCCTCGCGGACAAGGCCCCGGTTCACTGCCTCCTCAAGCGTGCTGAACGCTTTGTCCCACAGGCTGAGGTCAACGCCGGCGGATAAGGCCAGCGCTGCTGCGCCTTCATAACTGCCGGTCAGCGCTATCAGACGGTCAACCGCCTGACCGTCAGCCATAACGATCCCGCCGAAATCCCATTCCCCGCGTAGAATACCGCTCAGCAGCGCCTCATTCGCATGGCAGGGAATGCCGTCGATTTCATTGTAGGCTGCCATGAATCCGGCCGCACCTGCCGCTGCACCTGCCTGCGCGGCCGGCAGATGAATCTCGCGCAGCTCACGTTCACCGATTGCGGCCGGCCCGGCATTCCTCCCGCCCTGCGCGGCTCCCTGAGCGCACAGATGCTTGAGAATCACTGCAACCTTGTCAGGTGAATCCAGCTCTTCCGGCCTTGTTCCCTGCATTCCGCGCACAGCCGCTGCCGTGAAGGCAGCCGCCAGGAACGGGTCCTCGCTGTAGCATTCCTCGGAACGGCCCCAGCGCGGATCTTGCAGAATATCCAGGGCGGACAGCAGCCCGAGGTGAGCCCCCCGGCTCCGCAGCTCCAGCGCTACCCGGCTGTAAGCCTGTTCCATCAGCTGCGGATTCCAGGTTGCTCCGGCAGCCAGATTCACGGGCAGCAGTGTTCCGTCCAGTGCCTGATGCCCATGCGGGCATTCCTCACTAAGCAGCACAGGAATGCCCAGCCGGGTATGCTCCAGCACGTAGCGCTGCACCTTGTTCGCAGCAGCCGCGCTGGCGGCGGCTGTAATTCCGTTGCTGTAATCCACGCCGGACCACGGGTCACTGCGGAATAATCCATACAATGCCCCCATGCCTGCGCCTGCAGCCACTTCCCGGCGGAAGGCCTCGGTAAGCACAAGCTCCCCGTTCTCCCAGGCATAGGCATCCCAGCCATACATCCGCTGGTTCAATTGGCCCGTCTTTTCACGCAGTGTCATGCGGGACAGAAGATCCTGAACCCGTTCCTCCACACTGCAGGAAGGTTGCTTATATATTTCCATCGTCTTGCTCCCCCCGCTTGCCCAAAGTCATCTATTTAACACGCACTTAAGATTTGAACTTGAAGCTTCATCGTCACTGCGGTGAACATTTGGACTTCCGGCCGCTGTTGTCCCCAGATTTCTTGATTTATTCCGCTCTTCGCGGTGGAAATCCGGTGACTGCTGATGCTTCCGAAGCGAGCTTTCCTGCGGAAAGCTTTCAGGCGGTCGCTACCGCTCCTACAGTTCCAAATTTCCCCTCCGCTTCTTTTGCTTTTTGTTTATTTCTCTAGTGCTTCTTATCTAACTGCCTTGTCCCGCCTAACCTTACAAGTCCTTGCTCGCCCGCAAGCCCCGGTATTCCTTGGGGGTCATGCCCGTATAGGACTTGAACACCGTCACGAAATATTTGTATTCCTTGTAGCCCACCTTGTCGGCAATTTCGAATATCTTATCATGTGTAGCCGCAAGCAGTGCCTTAGCCTGCTCGATCCGCAGCTCGTTCATGTATTCCGTGAACCCCTTTCCTGTGCTCTGCTTGAAAATATAGCTGAAATAACTGGGCGTAATCTTCAGCCAGGCCGCGACCTCGGATGCCTTCAGATCCGTACGGTATTGCGCTTCAATGTAACGCTTGGCCTTCTCAACGATCCAGTAGGAGCGGTCTGTGCCATTCTGTTCAATCAGCTCCAGCAGGTCGCCCATGTCCTTCTGGATCAGCTCCTGGAGAGCATCGTAAGAATTGAACAGGTAGAGGTCCGGTGACTGGCGGCCATAATCCATACCGGTAATTCCGCTCTTGCGCAGCCGCTGGCGCAGCAGAGCGAACAGCTCCTCATACACAGTCACAATCTCATGCAGCAAATACGATTCACGCTTGAAAAATCTCAGCATCTCCGATACCAGCTCCCCGGTCTCGCCGGCATCCTGCTTGAATAGAGCCGCTACCAGATTCTGCACCGTACCGGCAATATCCAATGCCGCAGGCTCTCTTGTACCGCTCCACTGCCGGACAATATCTTCCTCAAGCACAGCAGAGTTATCCAGTACAGCATAGCGCAGCAGCCCCGCGGCTTCCGCACATCGGTCCGACGTCTCTGCGGCATCGTCATAAGTCTGCGATGCTCCGCAGTGCAGCTCCGCCCCGGGGATAAGCCCGGGAACGAAGCCGTCCAGCCATTCACGCCATTCCTGCGGCTCCAGCCGGTGGTCTGCCGCCGCCAATGTAATCAGCAGATTCTCATGAGCGAAGATAGAGACAAGCTTCAGGCCGGGTAATGCCAGCTGCCCCTGAAGGCAGCCTATCCACTGCTCCTGAAGCTGCTCATACTCCTCTTGCCCAAGCTCCGAATAACGCCCGTGGAAGCAGCTCAGCTGCGTGGCAAGAATTCTGAACTGTGCTCCCTGAAGTGAAGAGGGGGCAGCCTTGCGGTACGCCATCCCTTGCCGGGCCATGTTGGTCAGCCAGAGCTTCACTTCATCTCTGCCGCCCTCCTGCTTCTGCTGCCGGATATCTTCTGCCAGCTTGCCCACTACCCCGGTAAGCTCGTCTATATTAACCGGCTTCAACAAATAGTCGTTCACCCCGAGCCGGATCGCCTGGCGTGCATAATCGAAATCTTCATAGCCGCTGATAATTATCATGCGGACCCCGGGATAACGCCGTCCCACCTGCTCAGCAAGCTGGAGACCATCCATGCCATCCATCCGGATGTCCGAGAGTACGAAATCCACCTCATGCTCCCCCATAATCTGCAGCGCTTCCTCACCGTCGTAAGCTTCGCCGATGACCTCTATTCCCAGCGCAGCCCAGTCGATGGTCAGGCGAAGTCCTTTGCAAATGACCGGTTCATCATCAACAATCAGCATTTTAAGCCCTTTGGTGTCTGTTCGTCCGTTATTGCCCATGATCTTCTCCCCCCTCGCTTCCGGCCTGCCGCAGCGGGAGTGTGACACGGATACGTGTACCTTCACCCGATGTATGGATAATCCGCAGCCCGTAATCCTGTCCGAAAAAAATAGACAGCCGTTCATGAATATTGCGCAGCGCCCCTTCATGGCCGCTGACGCGCATGGAAGGCCTGCGATCCAGGGTAGCTGCGATCTCCCGCACCCGGTCCGGAGTCATGCCTGTTCCATTGTCGGTCACATCAATTCGTATTTCATCTTCAGCCGTATAAGCCTTCACTTCAATCGTATGAACAGCCTTGCTCCTGTCCATAGCGTGCTTGACCGAGTTCTCCACCAGCGGCTGGAGGGTCGCCTTCAGAGTGACTGCCTCTTCAATACCCGGCTCCAGGTGCAGCGAATAGGACAGCTTATCCCCCAACCGGTACTGCTGTAAATACAAATAAGCCTGTACAAATTCCATTTCCTTGCCCAACGTCGTCTGATAGCTTCCGTTATTGACGCTGGCGCGAAAGAATCTGGACAGCATTTCGATCAGCTGACTGGATTGCTCCGCCTGCTCCAGACGGGCCGTCCAGCGGATCATATCCAGGGTATTGTACAGAAAATGAGGGTCCATCTGATTCTGCATCAGCCTTAGCTCCGCTTCCCTTTCGCGGAGCTCCAGCTTGTATTTATGATCAATCAGCTGCTGGATGGTCATGACCATCTCATTAAACTTACTGCCCAGTTCAGCAATCTCATCCTGAGAGCTGACGGGCACCCTCGCGCTGAAGTCACCGCCGGCCACACGCCCCGTCTCAATCTTCAGCCGCAGAATCGGACGGATAATCGTATAGTGGAATCCAAGGAGCGCAGTGAGCGCCAGCACCAGAATAGCAATCAGGATAATGGACATCACGATCTTGACGCTGCGGAATTCCTCCGCCATCTTCCCTTCGGAGATGAGAACGACCACTTTCCAGTCGGAATTGTCAATTTGGTTATACATAGTCAGGTACCGTTTGCCCCCGATTTCAGCGGTAGCCAGCTTGCTGCTGCCAGCCGTGAGCCTTTGCATCAGGCTCTGGTCCGGCACATAGCCGTCCGGCAGACGGTTGACCGATTCCAGGATCAGATCACCCGCTCCGCCCATTACGAACACGCTGCCATAACCTGCTGCCAGCACACCTTTTTCAAGCTGAGCGGCGATCTCCGCCTCATCAAGCCGGATGGTCAGCATGCCGAGCGGCTTCGTAATCTCACTGAAGGAATTCAGGACACGGATCATGGAGAGCACCCGGACCTGCCCATTCCAGGAGCTGTTCAGCGGATAGCCCTCCGTCCAGAGAATCCCGCCTTTGCGGGCTACCGCCTCACGCTCCCACTTGCCTTCATCCCCGCTGAACGGCTCACCCATCTCGATAGCATTACCGTTGTACCCGGAGATCTCAATGGAACGGATATAACTTCTCGACATTAACTGGAAGGTCAGGAAATCCTCAATATTACGTTTATATACAGACCTTTGTTCAGCCTCAAGCGGCGGATAGCTGCGGAGAAAGTTCCGCATGTCGGGACTGAGAATGAAGTAGTCGGCGATATCCTCCACCATTTTGGTCTGCTCGCCAAGCTGGCTGGTCACATTATCAAGGTTGCGGCGGGTAGCACTGATGAACTGCTCGCGGAGCACCTTGTTATACTTATATTGAACGATGACCCCGACCCCGATGGTCGGCAGAAAGACAAATAGCAGAAATATCACCATAGCCTTGCGTTTCAAGCCGAAATTACCGGCCTTTCTCCAGCGTGTTTTCATCCTCAGACTCCTTTTTTCCTCCACCGCCGCTGCTTCACTCCTCACTGCGGACCTGCATTTAGCCTTTGACAGCTCCGGCGGTCATTCCGGTAACCAGCTGCTTCTGCAGCAGCAGATAGAAGATCAATATGGGCACAAGTGCAATCGTCAGCGCCGACATCTGCAGCGTATAGCTCGCCGTCTCCACGCCGACGAAGTTCGCGAGCCCCAGCGGAAGCGTCTTAAGCGAATTGGAGGTGATCAGTACTAGCGCGAATAAATATTCATTCCAGTTGTAAATAAAGTTGAGTATCACGACGGTAGCCATAGCCGGGCGGGTGATAGGCAGAATAATGGACCAGAAAATGCGGAATACACCCGCTCCGTCCATAATCCCCGACTCCTCCAGATCCTTGGGAAAGCCCCGCATAAAGCCCTCCAGAATGAACACCGTAAGTGACAGGTGAAAGGCCGTATATGGCAGAATCAGTGAGAAATACGTATCTATCAGACTCAGTTTCTGCATAATCAGGAAGATAGGGATCAATGTGGCATGAATCGGCACCAGCATCCCCAGCAGAAACAGCGCATACGTGAAGCCGCGGAGCTTGAAGGTGAACCGGGCAAGGAAATAGGCGGCAAGCGAGCCCAGCAGCACGGTCACAATCAGCGATACGAACGTAATCAGCAGACTGTTCAAGAAGTAAATGTTCATATTTGCGATTTCCCAGGCCTTGGTGTAGTTGGAGAAATGCAGCGTGGTCGGGAAGGAGAACGGGTTCGCCGCATATTCCTGCTCTTCCTTAAACGAATTCACGATCATCCAGAATATCGGAATTATATTCATAATAGCGAACAGACTCAAAAATGTGTAGGCCATGACTTTGAATAACGGTGTTTTTTTATTCATAGCTTCTCTCCTCCTTTCTGTACATCTTCATCAGGCGTCCTTCTCCCGTCCGATCCGGTTAACGATGGAAATCACGACCAGACTGAACACCAGAATCAGAATCGATACCGCGCTGCCATAGCCGTAACGCAAATTCATAAATGCGCTATTGTACATATAGAGTGTCATGACTTCTGTCTGATGTGCCGGACCGCCGCCGGTCAGCACCTGAATCAAATCAAATACCCGGAAAGAGTTACTGATGCTGTATACGACCGCTACCATAATAGTACTGCGGAGCATAGGAATCGTGATATGCAGTGTGCGGCGGAAGCCTGTTGCACCATCCAGCTCGGCGGCTTCATTAACTTCATCCGGGATATTCTGCAGAGCAGCAAGGAAAATAACCATGTACAGCCCACAGTTCTGCCAAATGTACGCCACACTGATGGACAGCATGGACCACTTCATGTCCCCCAGCCAGTTCTGCTGCCAGCTCTCCAGTCCGAAGAAGGCCAGCATGCTGTTCAGCATCCCGTATTCCGTGTTATAAATCATGCCCCAGATTAAGGAAACCATAACGGACGAGATAACAACAGGCATGAACCCTACGGTACGGAAAAAGCCTGAGCCCTTCAGCCCTTTGTTCAGCAGCATCGCCATGATGAGGCCCAGCGGAAGTTGACCAACCAGCCCCGTCAGCATAATGACAATATTATTCTGCACAGACAGCCAGAACGTATCATCCGTAAGAATACGGGAGTAGTTGTCCAAGCCGACAAAAGACATCTTGCCAATCCCGTTCCAGTCCATCACCGAGTAGTAGAGCGAAATGCCGATCGGTATGATCGCAATTCCAAGATAGATGACCAGCGCCGGGAATAATCCGATAAAGATCGCCAGTTTATTTTGCTTAAGCGTATGCACAGGGCATCCCCCTTCCAGTTGAATCCTCTTCTGCTTATGAAATGGAGAAACGGCTTCGCCTAATGCTGCAAGCGGCGGTCCCCGTTTCTCCCTGTTCATCCTAGTTCATTTGGTCAAAAGCTGCCTGTGCGTCCTTGGCGACCTCTTCCGGTGTGCCGCGGCCTATCGTGAGCGCCTGTATGCCGTTCTGTACAACGTCAACCACTTGTGTCGGAATGATGCTGTCGAATACAGGGGCTGTGCCTTTGCCGGTCAGCTCAAGCATTTCTTTCAGATACGGGCTGGCATCCCCGGGAATTTCCACGGTGGCCGGAACTACTACCCCGTTGCGGATCAGCTCCTTGTACAGGTCCTCACTGACAAAATACTTCATGAATTCCTCAGCAGCCGCTTTGGTTTTCTCATTCAGCCCGCTCTTAATGGCGATGCCGTACTGCACCACACCCGCGCTCTTCACCGGATCACCTTTGCCGCCTTCCACACCCGGGAACAGGGCAATGCCGAACTTGTCGCCTTCGTCATTATTGATCCGGATTCTCGCATCTACTGTTGAGGAAGAGATATGCATCGCTGCTTTGCCCTGGATGAAATAATCCTGGCCTTGTACGGAATCCATGTTGTTGGCATCGGTATTGAAGGCCTTCAGCTTAGTCAGCTCATCAATAACCGCAATCGCTTTGACGAACTCCGGATCTGTGAATTTCGCTTCCTTATTTACCACCTTGGTGAGGAAGTCACTGCCGGTAAAGCGGTCCCCGAGAATGGACAGATAGGAGGACTGCAGCGGCCATTGCTCCTTGTTGCCCAGCGAGATTGGTGTAATCCCCGCCGCTTTTAGCTTGGTAACTGCGTCGATGAACTTATCGTACGTATCAGGAAACTCTGTATAGCCTACTTGGGCGAACATCTCTTTGTTGTAATAAATGATGTCTACGAAGGTTTGTTTGGTCGGAATGGCATACTGCTTGCCGCCAATATTGAACCCGGCCAGGGCACTCTCCGGCAGAATCGACTTCCAGTTATCCATCAGACTATCAATCGGCTCTACCAGGCTGCCCTCCACCAGCGGCTCCAGATCGGCTCCGGGCCATACGACATTAATGTCCGCCAGATTGTTGGCGGCTGCCAGCGTCCGCAGCTTGGTTTTATATTGTGCGGAAGGCACTCCGTCCTGCTTGATTACAATATTCGGATGCTCCGCCTCAAATTTGGCGATCCGCGCCTTGTATACCTCATTGTCCACATTCGGCGAGGTCCAGGGATGCATCATATTCAGGGTGATGGTCTCTTCGCTATTCCCGCTCCCGCCCGTATTACCCGCGTTGTTGCTGTTGCCGCATGCTGCTGTGAACAAAGCCAGCGCGCCCGCCATCCCAAGCAAAGCTACTTTTTTGGTCTGTTTCATTGTCACCCTAATCAACCCTCTTTCTACTATTATTAGTATCTGCTATTCCCGCACCTCAGATTCCCTCTTGCAGGACTACCTGAGCTGTTACGTTAATTATAAAAGCTATGGGCTGCGGTCTATATCCCACAAATGTTAGATTATATCCGATATTCTACAGCGAATTTGCAAGAAATATGAAAAATACACTGAAAATCATGAAAGTGAGTCATATTATATTACACTATACGTTATATAAATTCCTCTTTTACGGGAATTTTTCTGGGTAAACGCTTCCAATATTAAGCGGATAGGAACCGCTTGAAAATATCCAAGCGGTTAGCGAACATCCTTCTACAATACCGTCTGCCCCAGCAAATGCTCCAGCATATCGGAGAGCGGAACCGTTGCCAGCGCAATGGCTGTATCGGTTACGCCGTAGTAGATATGCAGAATGCCGTCATCGAGCACACAGCCGGTCGGAAAAATAACATTGGGAATCTGGTAGCCGAATTTCTCATAATACGTCTCCGGCTCCATGATAAAGTCCTTCGTTCTGGCGATCACCTTGGACGGGTCCTCCAGATCGAGCAGCATGGCGCCGAGACGGTACACCGTATCGCTGTCCACACCGTGATACAGCAGCAGCCAGCCGTGAGCGGTACGGATCGGCGGAGTGGACGCCCCGATTTTTTTACTTTCCCACGCGTTTTCCGCTTTGGCCAGCAGACTCGGTTCTTCCCATTCCTTCAGATCCTCCGAATACGAGATCCAGATTGCCGCCTGCTCCGTTCCGTAAGCTTCACCGATGTACTCCTCCGGTCTGCGCAGCAGCGCGTATTTGCCGCCTATTGTCTCCGGGAACAGCATATTATTGCGGTCGTTAATCTCAAGCGGAGTTGTAGTGCTTACATACTCCCAATCCGTCAGATTGCGGGAGGACATCAGAATCGAGCGTGTCAGCCAGTGCCCTTCCTCCTCGCCCCAGCCATCGGGATATTCAGGTATGGAGCGCTCTGGAATGCCGGTTCCGGTCGGATAATAATTCATTGCACAGGGGCGGAGCGCAAAGCTCATGTAGAACAGGTCCCCAATTTTCACTATTCTCGGGTCCTGTACACTGCCGTAAGGAAAGCCGAGCATATCGGGTGTAACCACCGGCTCGTCCTTCACATGGGTGAAATGGACACCGTCCTCGCTCTCCAGCAGACCCAGGACATTTTTGCACGGCGTCAGCGAGCCTGCGGTCCGTTCAATCATATAGAATTTCCCGTTATCCTTGATCACTGCCGGATTAAATACCGTCGCCAGCCGCCAGTCATATTTGCCCGGCACCACGATTGGATTCTCCGGATGTCTGTTGATTCTCATTGCTCTGCCTCCTCAGGGTTAACCTGTACTTGTATTGAATTATCCCCATTATAGCCCGCTCCCGGGCGTCAAAATATCCCGCATAGTATAGAAATCATCCGAATAATAGCGCTGATATCCCGGTTAAGGGAGAAGCCTCAGCGCTGAACATCGCCGCCGGGATTCATCAGCATCCGAAAGACATCCTGCTCGGAGGACATCGGCGAGTCTCCCGCTACGGTGTGTGCCAGCACTCCGGCAGCAGCAGCGAACGAAACCGTATGCTGCGGATCAAAGCCCTCCAGCTCGCCGTGAATAATCCCGCTGGCATAAGCATCTCCCGCTCCGACCCTGTCCAGGACTGTAAATGTCAGATGATCCGAGAATGAGAAGCTGCCTGCCTTGAAGATATATCCGCGCAGGGAGTGGCGGTTGTCCTCATGAATGGTCCGGTGTGTTCCGGCAACCGTACAGAGACTGTAACGGGCAGCCACTTCAGGAATAAGCTCACGAAGCTGTCCCTCCCGTTCGCCGCTTACCGCATCCATACCCAGGATGAACATGGCATCCTGCTCGTTCATGAGCACAATGTCGGCCAGATGAAGCATCTCATCATAATGCGGCCTCGCCAGCTCATAGCCGCCTTCCCTCCAGAGGGACGGGCGGTAATTGCAGTCAAAAACCACGAGGCCTCCCTTGAGCTTGACCGCTTCGGCGTAGCTTTTCATCGCCGTTCTGACACCGTCATTCATCGCCAGCGTAATGCCGCAGAAATGGACAGCATCCGCTTTGCCGGCAAGCCCGGCGAAGGAATACGTATTCTGCGGAGCTGTATTGAAGCTGCTTCCGGCCCGGTCCGTATAAGTCACTCTGCCGGGCCTTGCCCCGAACCCGTTCTCCAGAAAATACATGCCGATATATTGCCCGCCGCGCTCAATATAACCGGAATGAATGCCCAGCTTGCGCAGGCTCGCGATTGCGGCATCGCCCAGCGGACCCTCGGGCAGTCTCGTTACCAGACTGCCCTGATGCCCGTACCGGGTCAGAGCGGACAATACGTTCACACCACTCCCGGAGAATGAATAGTTCAGAGTACTGGCTTGTGACAGCAGCTCATATCCGGGTACCTGCAACCGCATCATCACTTCGCCGAAGGCGGCGATCTGTTTAGACATAGCTATCCGCCAGCCGGGTCATCATCCGGTATAGCTTCTGCACATTGTCAGGCCGCGTAAGTCCGGTATCCTGGTCAATAATGGAAGTATAGACATGGGGAATGACCTGCGGGACGCCAGCACTAAGCGCAATGGACAATATAGCCTCAAAGTTGGACAGGTCAATGCCGCCTGTCGGCTCCAGTGCAAAGCCTTCCTCGGCACAGGCCTCAGCCACCGCGCGCAGCTCTGCTTCCCTGCTCAGCCCCTGCATGGGGAAATACTTCAGTGCATTGCCGCCCATATCCCGGACCAGGGCGATCGCCGCCTTCACAGGAATAACTGCCTGCTCCGTCTGAGCAGCGCTAACCGGTCCAGTGGAGATATTAACATAGCCGGGCTGCCCTGCCGGAGAGACCAGACTGTTGATCCAGCTGTCCTTCCCGCCCAGACTTGCGCGGGTGATGCCTACGGCAGGGAACACCTGGTTGATATGGCTTCCGCTATAGTACCTGGCGATTTCCGCCACCACCGCAGCCTGACGGTTATCCCCGGCTCCCAGTCCGATGGAGACTGCGCCGTCAATTTCCCGGTCATAGGCTTCCATTGCGGTTACCGCTTCCTGAACAGTCGCATAATCCTTCGAGAGTACGCCAACCAGTACATGCCCCTCGGACGCCTCGAACACCTCTTTGGCGTTCCCGATATCCCGGGCCAGCACATTCAAAGCGACCCGTCCCTTGTAGAACCGTTCTGCAATCTTAGACATCTGCTTCTCCTCCAGTCCATTGGCGAATTCTCGCCGCAATGATGTGAATGTCATCGCCCGTGAGCGGACGCGGATCAATATCGAAATAACCTTGCCGGACGCCATAGTCACGGGTATAAATCGCGATATCGCCCTGCTGCAGCCCTTCGGACAGCTCCTGTGCAGAAATTCCGGCCAAAGCCGGGTCCACCTGGACTCTTCCCCGGAAAATCGCCCGTCCAGCTTCGTCCTGGACAACAGACACCTGTATGCCGGGAAGCTCGTTCAGAGTCAGCAACGTCTGCAAGGCTGCTTGTTCTTGGCTGCTGTTGTCCTGTTTAACCGCATACTCATCCAGTGCCTGCAGCAGCCCGAACGTCGTTTCCTTGCCGACCTTCATACTCCGTCCGATGCCGTGGAGCTGCACCTTCAGCCATTCGATATAGGTCCGCTTGCCCGCGACAATGCCGGAGGTCGGTCCTTCAATGGCTTTGGAGCCGCTATAAATAACCAGATCGGACACCTGCACATACTTCTGCAGATCCTCTTCCGCTGCGGCATCCACAATCAGCGGAAGCCCTGCCGCCCGGGCGACCTCCCAGGCCTCTTCGACAGAAATCATATTCTTCTGCACTGCATGATGGGATTTCACATACAGAATGGCAGCCGTCCGGTCCGACACAGCATCCCTGAGATGCTCTGCCCGGCCTTCATTGGCATAACCGGCTTCCAGCACTGCCCCGCCGCCGAGGTAGATCATAGTTTCAACAGGCGCACCATATTGCACGTTATGCCCCTTCAGCATAATAATCTCATTCCGGTACAGCTTGTCCTGATGCAGGCGAAGGCTTGCACGCAGTTCGCCGCGTGTTACTACCGCCGCTACCGCAAGTGCAATTCCGCTGGAAGCTGAATTGACAATCACCGCAGCCTCCGAACCGATATGCCGTGCCGCATAGTCTCCAGCCTTATCTACCAGTTCGGCAATCTCCACATACCGCTGCCCTCCCTGCTTCATCGCATCCATCACCGTATCCGTAGGGGCGGATACCCCTAGGATACTCATGCGGCCGCTGGCATTAATCACCCGCTTCAGGCCGTATTTCGCATTCAATGAATCTGCCATCAACGAACACTCCCATCGCTTCAATAATTTGCCGGCCTACCCGCCGCGTCCCTTCTGAATCCACCAATTCCGCCAGTTCGTCCTTCACTCGGAATAACGTCAGATTAGCCTCGCCTCCGGTGCGTATTTCACCCAGCTCAGGTCTGCCAAGCCAGTCTGCAGCCTGTGTCGTTACCCGTGCCACGGTTTCCTCAAGAGAATAGCCGAGCGCAAGAAATTTAGTCAGCACATAGGCCAGACTGAAGACCGGACCGCGCAGCCGGTTGCCCCGGTAGATGTCGCTGCTGATCGTATCCGGGTGGACACCGCTGCGCCTTGCGGCTTCCGCCACTTCAAAGGAAAAGCTGGCTGTTCCGTGGCCGACATCCAGATGGACTCCGCGTAAGACCGCTTCCTTCAAGACCTCAAGCGGCTGGCCCGCGCCGTCAAACAGGTTATTGCTTTTGCCGTTCAAATAATGGGTGATGATATCCCGCCGGCGCAAAAGCGGAATCACCTCACGGATATCCGGAGGGCCCGAGCCGATATGTACCATCAGCGGCAGGCCCGTCTCTTCCGAGAGCTGAACCGCTGCATGCAGCGGCTCAAGTCCGTTCTCCTTCACCACACTCCGGCTGATCCTCGCCTTCAGTCCTACGATAAATCCCGGGTGCTTCGAGACCGCCAGCAGCAGCCTTGCCCGGTTAATCCATTCCATATCGGCCAGCTCATCAATCCGCTGCAGCCCGATATGTGAAATATTGAGGAAAGCCAGCAGCCGGGTAGCCGCTCTCCGCCCCGATTCTGCAAGCTCAGCAATCCGGTCAGCCCCGCAGCTTCCGGCATCCACAATAGTGGTCACCCCTTGCTTCACGCCTATCTCATCTATCTCATCCCCGTACGGGTCAAAAGCGGGAAAAGCATGAACATGCATATCAATCCAGCCGCTGGAGACATAGGCTCCCGGGGTCTCCCATACCCGGCAGCCGCCCGCCTCTGCGGTACCTGCGGGCAGAATCTCCGCAATCCTTCCCTTCTCCACCACCAAATCCACTTCTTCACCGTTCATCCGCCTTACCCGGCGGAGCAGCAACCGCCCTGCCATCATCCTCATCACCTTTCGGTCCGGCTGTTTATACCGCCCAGTGTATGAATTAATCATAGCCCGGCCCCGCCGAAAGAAATATCCCATAAAATTGCGATTATATCGTGAGAATTCAGATCATTCTAAGCTAACAAACAAAAAAGCTTCCATAACCCAAAGGTTATGGAAGCTTAGCTTATTATGGCTATTTCATTTAATTACGCAACTGCTTCAATGAACCACCGTTGCTCCGGGCAGTTCAAGCTCAGCTTCAAGGGAGTGCTCCTCTTCCCGGACACGTTCCCGCTGCTTCACCGGCTTCTGCGGCCGCTGCTGATTCATCTGGTCAAGCAGCTGCGACACGGGCATCAGCATCATTTTGGGTACCAGCAGCTCACTGCGGACTTTAAGTCTCGCTCCGCCTGACGGATGAATGACGCTGAGCAGAATACTGAGATAGAATTTGGTGGAGCTTGCGAACAGGCCGCTTGGCAGATCCAGCACCATGAATCCGAACTTCTCCGGCCCGCGGTTCAGCAAGCTCACACCGTAGAGCGCCTTGGCCTCGGCCAGCTCTAGATCACCGGCAATACGCTCCGCAAGCACCGGCAGATCCTTCTCCATCCGGCGGATCATGCGGATGGCAAGCTGGGCCGAGGAACGGGAATGAATGCCCAGCTCGAACAATTGCCTGTTGTCGATATGCAGCTCGATGACCTTGTCGCCTTTGCTTAAGGACTCGCCGTTATCCATCTGAACAGGATTGCCCTGGTACTTACGCAGGCGGTAATGCAGGAACGGATCTGCCGGAGTGATCGTCTTAATCCGGAACAGCAGCTGGAAGGCCTTCTCCCAGGCCAGCCATAATCCGACGACCAGCCGTTTGCCGAACGACAACCGCGTGATGGGGGAGCGCTGCACCGCCTTAATCATCTCATCAATCCGGACGCTGCGCAGTCCCCGTCTGTCCGCTTCCTCCAGCATCCGCTCCAGTGCAATAAGCATATGCTCCGGCGCATGCGGATCGGCACCGATCGTTGTGCCGCAGTCATGCAGCAGCAGGACTTCACCCGGGCCCAGCTTCGCAATCAGCTTCTCGGTGAGCCGTTCCGCTCCAAGCTTTTCTTTCCAGTCACCGAACATGGCCGACCACAGCACAATCTGCACCTGCCGGCGCTTGGAGATGTCAAACAGGTTCACGATCCCCCAGGGCGGCCGGTAATACGTACTGCGCTCGCCGGTAATACCGAAGATGATGTCGCCCGTCCGGTCAATCTGCTTCCTTACTGTAGCGGGACGCATCAGCCAATTCGTCTTGTGCACATAATTATGAATGCCAATCAAATGCCCTTCATCATGCATTCGCTTAATAATCTCGGGATGCTGCTCCGCGTGGGAGCCAACGACGAAGAATGTCGCCTTCGCCCCGTAACGCTTAAGCAGATCAAGCAGTAACGGTGTATAATGCGGGTCCGGCCCGTCATCGAAGGTCAGTCCGTAATCCGTGCGTCCAATTCCCTTGCGGAAGACACGGTAACCAAATAAGCGGCTGATCATTCCAGGAATAAAAGCATAAAAGGTAGAGATGTAAAATAGCCAGAGCAGCAAAGTCTGCATGTAAAATCACCGCTTTTCCAGAGTTGACTTTGGCTCGCCCTACGTCTGTAAACAGATAGATGTGATACGGCCAAGTAGGAGTGTAAGTAGAAGCGTCTGTATGAACTCTTAACTTTCAAGAAAAAAACGTTACCTCCTATTTTAACACAGCTGTCAAAGAAATAGACGCTTTTTATTAAAATCGTGTACAATGAAATGAAAGAAATCTCTAAAAATAATTGATCTAAAAAAGGAGTCGTTTAAATCTATGCTGCCGCTGTACAAAAAATATTGGCGTACCTTTTTCGACATCGGGCTGGTTTTTCTCACGCTATATTTAGTGATGCTTGGCTTCAGCAAATTGTATCAGCTGGCTGCGCCGGTATTCCTGTCCTTTTTTGTATTTCTGCTGATTGAGCCGCTGGCCCGCTTCCTCAACCGTAAGGGGTTAGCCAAGCCTTTTGCCTCCGCGATCTCCGTATTTCTCTTCCTGGTCATTCTTCTGGGCGCACTGTTTGGTGCCGGACTGCTGATTACAACCCAGGCGATCCACCTCCAGAATAACCTGCCCAAATATACATACGTGGTCCAGCAGCATTTCACAGAGACAACAACCTATCTTCAGCACAAAGTGGATGCGCTCCCGGCCAATCTCACAGACAAGCTGAACGGCTATTTCAGGGATGCCACGAATATTCTCTCCCAGTGGATGGTGGCCTTCTTTAAATATATGGTCGGAGTGCTTGGCTCCTTCTCTTCCTTTATGGCTAATTTCGGCATTGCGATCATTCTGGCCTTCTTCCTCAGTATGGAGATCAAGGACTGGCGCCGTATCGCCCATGACAAGCTGCCGAAGACATTTAAGACAGCCTTTGCTTTTTTGCAGGGCAATGTGTTCAAGGCCATCGGTTCTTATATCAAAGCCCAGATGATTCTGATCAGCATCACCTTCGTGATCATTCTTGCCGGTCTGCTGATTCTGCGGACAGGAAATGTGCTTACTCTGGCGCTGGTCTGCGCACTCGTAGACCTGCTGCCGCTGCTCGGGGTACCTGCGGTTCTGATTCCTTGGATCATCTATCTGTTCATTGTCGGCAACTCTTCGCTCGCCATCGGACTGATTGTTCTGCTGGTCGTGGTGATGGTCGTAAGACAGCTGCTGGAGCCCAAAATCACAGGGAATTCGATCGGTGTCTCCTCCGCCTTCCTGATGCTCTCCTTCGTCATTCTGTCTTCCTCCTTATTCGGCATAGCCGGACTTATTCTGTCGCCGATTCTGCTCATCCTGCTTAAAGAGCTGATCCAGCAGGGATATCTTCAGCAGTGGATCTATCTGCCGCAGGAGGAGTTCGTCGTGTCTCCGTTCGCGGCGTCCGGGACTTCTACAGCGGGCGGCCCGGTTAGCGGGGATGTTGCCACAGATCCTACCGGACCAGACCATCAGGCACCTGCCCGCCCCGATTCCAGCTCGGACAGCAGCTCAAATACCTGACCGAACAGCCGCGTCGCGGCCTGCGGACTGCCCGGTGCCACATTCTCTACGGCAACGGACACCGCATATCTCGGATGGTCTACCGGACCGTAGCCGATGAACCATTGATTATTGCGGGCCTTCCCTTTGACCAGCGTCTGGGCAGTGCCCGATTTGCCGGCAACCGGCCAGGCCGAATGCGCAAGCATCCGGCCTGTTCCCTCTGTCACCACGCGGCGCATCATTCCCAGCAGCACACGGGCAGTGTCGGCTGAGATTCGGCCCTCCGGCGCAGGCGCCAGATGCCCGGGAAGCTTCTGAAGCGTCTGCCCGTTGGCAAAAGCGACCCGCTGCAGAATACGCGGCGCTCTGACTTCGCCGCCATGCAGCAGCGTGACCACCAGATTCGCCGCCTGCAGCGGCGTGATCCTCACATCGCGCTGGCCGATGGCTGTCTGGACTCTGGCCCCGCCGTCATCAGGCAGCAGCGTGGTGAAGATAGTCCCCGGCTGCTCCCCGGCGAGCGGCCGGAGCAGCGGGAGGCCCAGCGTATTCTCCGCCTGCCACCCGATGTCCCGGCCCAGCCCCAGGGCCAGGGCAGCAGCCTGGAGCTTCACCCCGCTCAGCCGCTCGGCCAGCGTAGCAAATACAGTATTACAGGACACGGCGAACCCTTGCTCCATGGTGAGGGCGCCGTGTCCTTTGCCGTGCAGGCAGGACAGACCATATTTGCCATACTGGCCTGTGCAGAAGAAGGGTTCGTCCGGGGTAGTCACCCCGGCTTCAAGCGCGGCCGCGGCTGTTACAATCTTGAAGATGGAGCCCGGGGCTGCCGCCTGCAGCGCATGATTGTTCCATTCTCCCCCTTGCGGGGAGATCTGCTGCGGATTATAGAATGGCAAAGAGACCATCGCCGCAATATCTCCGCTCTGGCTGTCCAATACAACAATGGCCCCTTCCTTCACACCCGCTTTTGCAGCCAGCTCCTCGATTCCTTCCTGAAGCTTCAAGTCAATCGTGGTATATAAAGACAGCGGGTAATAGGGGTTGCCCGGTGCCTTAACTTTGACCGGACTGCCCGGAATCCTATTGCCGCGAGCATCGACCTGGGCTACTGCCTCCGTGTGCCCCACACCTTGCAGCAGCGGTTCCAGCGTTTTCTCCAGCCCGTCTGTGCCTGTTCTGGGAATTCTCAGGCCTGTGGGCGATTGCCGGAGCGCGTCACCCGAAGCTTCAGACAGATAACCAAGCCACTGACGGCCTGTATCAGACCCGTTATATCTGCGGGCAAAAGGCAGCGCCCTGACTCCCTCAATCTTCAGTTTCTCCACCTCTCTCGCCTGCGGCAATGTCAATGCCAGCGGATCAACCCCTTGCCCCGAGGGCCAGAGAAGCGGCTCCTTAAGCCCTGTGCGTCTGGATTGAAGCTGGCTGTAGCTGACGCCAAGAATCTCCGCCAGCCGGTGCAGCTGCTTGTCTTCCTTGTGGCTTCCGGCATCGTTATGCAGGTGAAATTGCTCCTCCTGCGGGAACAGCGCAGCCATCCATATGGTCTCTCCCGCGAGCGCTTCCCCGTTCTTGGCGTACAGCCGCCCTCTACCGCTGTCCAGCACGGTCTCCCGCTCACTTTGAATTTCGGCCATCTGGGCCATCGTGTACCGGGTCCCGCTTACTTGGCTGTCCTTCATCAGCAGCTGTACCCAGGCCAGCCTGATTATCAGGCCGGCAAGCATGATACACAGGATTAGGCATCCCCAGAATATACGTTTATGAACCAGCTTGTGCAAGGCAATACCTCCATCTAGTGTGCTGCAGAACCATGGCTACTATTATACCCACCCCAAGCGGCAAAAAAACCGCCTTTCCCTGTAGGAAAAGCGGTCCTGAAATATAAGATCACACACTTAATTTGGATAAATGTTATTTCACCGCTGTGACTTTGTTGATAGGAGCGGCTCCGCCACCGAATCCCTATGGACAATATCCGCTGCAATCAGGATTTTTTCCAGAGGTGCGGAAGGGTTATGAATCCGGTTCAGCAGCTTCTCTACTGCCGCCCGGCCCATCGCTTCTTTGGGGACATGCACCGTAGTCAGCGGAGGGTTGCCTCTGGTAGCATCCTCAATGTTATCGAAGCCCGTTACTGAAATATCCTGCGGAATGTTAAGACCTTCCGCCCTCAGCACCTCACAGACGATTAACGCAGTGGAATCATTGGCACAGACCAGGGCGGTAGGCAGAGCATTGTCCCGGATACGCCCCCGCATCCATTGCCTGAAGCTCTCATCGAATGTACCGTCATCCAGGCCCTCCAGCTGAAGCATCTCGTCATCGCCGGCAGGTGTCTTCATGGCCTTCTCTTCAAGCGCACTACGGAAGCCGATCCAGCGGTCACGGAAGCTGCGGGAATACAGGTTATTCCCAATAAAATGCATCTCTGTATGTCCAATGCCCATCAGATGATTGGTGAGCCGGACCATGGAATCTGTATTATTGGCAAATACCGTATCGCTGGGAATCAGCGGGTCTTCATGGTCAATCAGCATCATAGGCAGACCGGTCCGGTGCACTTCCAGCAGCAGCGAGGTTGAGATCTGCCCTACCCCAATTAATCCAAGCAGGCCGGCAGGATTGAGGATATTTACGAAATTATCGGTACGATGCTCGGATATAATGACCATGCCGAGCCCTTCCTGATCGAGAGCCAGCGCGATACCGTCTACAATCTTCCCCCAGTATAGAGAGTCCTGGGTCTGTGCGCGGATATTGGGCATCAGCACCAGGACAGATTGTCTATTCCGGTCACGGTCTGCAGACTGCTGAGGGTGCTTGATACTCTGGACGTATGCGTTCTTCTGCGTGAAATAGCCCAGCTGCGAGGCTGCCTGAATCACCCTCTCCCGGGTGGTTTCGTTAACACCGCCTTTACCCGAAAGGGACTTGGACACAACAAATTTAGATACGCCGAGATGGTCGGCAATTTTTTGCATAGTGACTTTTTTAGCCATATTATAGTAAGACCTCCAGCTCCAATTAACAATTTCAGTGAAATCCTTATCTTCATTGTAGCTAACTTTTCTTGAATCCATAACAATTAGCTATATAAGACGCACTTAAGATTTGAACTTGAAGCTTCATCGTCACTGCGGTGAACATTTGGACTTCCGGCCGCTGTTGTCCCCAGATTTCTTGATTTATTCCGCTCTTCGCGGTGGAAATCCGGTGACAAAGGCGGTCGCTACCGCTCCTACAGTTCCAAATTTCCCCTCCGCTTCTTTTGCTTTTTGTTATTTTCATTAGTGCTTCTTATATAACAAAATAAGTATACGGGTCAGTGAACGTTAGTACAATAAGCAGAAATGGCTTTGTCCTACTTTTCAACAAATGATACCGTTTCGGCTGCATAAAAAGACCGCTCTTCACCGAGGGTGAAGAAGCGGTCTCTAGTATACGGAGCATTCACAACAGTAAATCTAATCTCACTCTAGATCTTGAACAATGACAGCTTGCTCTCCAGTTGTGTCGAGGCACCCTGCAGCTTGCCTGACAAGGCTACAAGGTGATCACTAACATTCTGCTGCTCACTGCTAAGCGAAGCCACCTCTTCGGAGGTTGCCGACGACTGCTGGGCTACCGCACTTACGTTACCCATGGCATCCGACAGCACGCCCTGCGAATGGTTCAGACTGTCGATTGCGCCTGTCACAGATTCCAGACTGGTGATGAAGTCTTCCATTTGCCCCTTCACGGACACGAAGATCTCACTGGTGCTCTTCACGGAAACCATCTGCTCTTTGAACAGCGGGGCTACTTCCGACAGTACAGCTACCGTCTCGTCCATCTCAGCCACAATCTTGTCTGTAATTCCGGCGACCAGTGCAATGGACTGCTTCGACTGGTCCGCAAGCTGGCGGACTTCCCCGGCTACTACCATGAAGCCGCGGCCGGCTTCGCCTGCTCTTGCGGCTTCAATCGTGGCATTGAGAGACAGGATATTAGTCTGCTGCGTAATATTCTTCATAACATCCAGCACCTTGATCACGGAATACACGGTTTCCTTCAGGTTATTGACCCTATCCACCAGTGCAGAGGTCATCTCACCGGTACGTCCGGTCTGCTGCAGCAGCTCCTCGAGCTGAACGGCCCCTTGTCCGCTGGCTTCCCCGACTCCGCGTGCTGCCTGATCCATCTCGGCATTGGCTGCAATTACACTCTGCATCTGCGTAGCAATCAGATCAGTCAGCTCATTGCCGCGCTCCGCCTCCTGAGCCAGACTGCCGGCCCCCCCGGCAATCTCTTCCGTAGCCGCCGCAATCTCTTTGGCAGATATGGCCGTCTTGCGGGATGCGTCCCCAAGCTCGCCTGCAGTCTCAAGTACTTCCCGGGCAGTATCCGTAGTCTGGGCAACCAGCTCCGTAATCCGCCCCATCATCAGGTTGAACGAAGCGGACAGATCGCCGATCTCATCCTTCGAGACATACTCGGTACGGACACTCAGATCCCCCTTGGCTCCTTCCACCATAAGGTCCTTGAGCCGTGCGAGCGGCTTGGCAATCATCTGTACCATCCAGAATCCAACCAGAATAGCGAGCAGGGCTGCAGCACCCGCAGCGATGAAGGTTGTAACGAGAATCGGCGTAGCGGACTTGACCAGTTCTCCGGTAGGAACTACGCCGGCCAGTTTCCAGTCTGCCTTCTGCATCGGGTTGTATACAGCAAGCACATCATCGCCGTTCGCATCCTCGGCTTCCTGGCTCTTGCTGTTCTGCTTGCTCTCCATAATGAAGGGAAGCTCTGACACCTGCCCGTCCTCTTCCGGTTTGGAGGAGGCTACTACGGTTCCATCCGGTGAAACCAGCTGAATCCGTGAATTGTCCCCGAGCTTCACGCTCTTGAAGGCTTCTTCGAGAAGGCTGCTCTTCAGCTCCAGCATGACAACATAAGAGGCATTGGAACCCAGATTCTTGAGCGTTCTGACCATTGCCAGATTCTTGCCGCCACTGCCTTGAACCGCCGTAGGGAACCAGTAGTTCTGTGCTGATTTGGCTTCTGCCGTATAATAAGGCTCGTAAGAGCTTGAATTAGCGACAACTGTCTTGAACCATTCCTGGGTTCTCAGACCGTCCCCGTCGAAGCTGGCGCTTCCGCTGGAGATAATCGTCATCTCAGGATCGTCTGGAATTAGTGAAATGGCCACGATATTGGAATCCGTTGTCGTCTGGCTGGACAACTTCTTGCTGATGGCATCCGTAGCCACAAACTTATCATAACTGCTCTTCGCAGAAGACAGCTCTGTCAGATTCGCCTGCATCTGTGTATCGAAATACAGCTGAAGTGCCAGGCTCTCATACTGCTTCAAGGTAATATCCAGCTTCTCCGAGGTCTGAATAATGGTCTGCCGGTTCGCTTCGGACACACTATCCTTAATCGTATTCTTGGCCTTGTTGTACGACAGAAGTCCCAGGAATAGCACCACCACCACAATGGAGGATAAGAAGATCAGGAACAGCTTCACCCCCACGGACTTCGTCGGGTTTACTCTCTTGACCTGACGCAACGAGCCGTTCAATACATTCTTCAACGTTCCCTGTTCTGCCGTTTTGCCTGTTGTCTGTGACGTTTCTGTTTGACCGGCCTTAGCCTTTTGTGTACTCTTTGGCTTTTTACTGTTCTTTGCCACTTTTATCCTTCTCTCCTTTGGTTTGTTTAACTCGTTCTCCGGATTCGGAGCCCCCATTACCATCACCCTACCTATCCATTAGATTGGAAGACGTATGTAAGCGTTACCTGCCCTTTATATCGGCACAAAGTCTCATTTTTCTTAGCATTTTTTACAAATCACTTCAATATTCATATATTTTTACCGAACTGCATAAGTAATTTGGCATACAAGTAGAAACGGATGCCATCCTTCAAAAGGATGGCATCCGTTTCAGCGAGAAAGATAAGGAAGATTTATTAGCGAAGCCTATAATTTATTATCTTTCAAAAAAGGAGTGCCCATTTAGTAACGGACACTCCACGTATAAGAAGCTGCTATTTTCTCTTGCGCATCATATCAAAATAAGCAACCGGCTGATCGACCTTCATCCGCACCCGCTGCAGCGGATGGCGGGCAACCTCCAGCGGATTGCCCGCCTCATCCCACAGCTCGCCTACGGTCTGCTTGAAGAAGGTATCGTCCGGTCCGAAGAATTCGACTTCCTGTCCCGGCTTGAAGTTATTGCGCTGCTGAACGAGCGCCATCCCCGTATCAGCATCATATTCCAGCACCAGACCGGCAAAGTCGTAAGGAGCAGCTTTCTCCTCCGGCTCATAAATGTGGTCCTCATGGTCCGGTGTGTCGTAGAAGAATCCTGTATTCAGCGGACGGTTAGCCGCCTTCTGCAGCTCCTCCAGCCACTCCGGCTTCAGCACATACCCTTCCGGGTCTGCCATATAAGCATCAATGGCTTTGCGGTAGGCGTTCACTACAGTAGCCACGTAGTGAATCGACTTCATCCGGCCCTCAATCTTGAAGCTGTCTATTCCGGCCTCGATCAGGTCAGGGATACTCTCCAGCATACATAAATCCTTCGACCCCATGGTAAACGGATTATCCTCAGGCTGATGCAGCGGCAACTGCGTTACTCCAGGCTCCAGGGCCTGCGGAGCTTCCGCCTGATCCTCTTCGGATACCCAGTCCCCTTCCGGACGGGCATCTTCAAACAGATCATATTTCCAGCGGCAGGATTGGCAGCAGCCCCCGCGGTTGGAGTCACGGTCTGTGAAGTGATTGGACAAAACACAACGTCCGGAGTAAGAGGAGCACATGGCCCCGTGGATGAAGCTCTCAATCTCAATATCCACATGCTGCTTGATCTCGGCAATCTCCTCCAGGCTAGTCTCCCGGCCCAATACTACCCGGGGCAGTCCTTCCTGCTTCCAGAAAGACACCGCCTGCCAGTTGAGCGTGGATTGCTGGGTACTTAGATGCACCTCAAGGCCCGGTACCAGGCGGAGGGCGGTGTCCACAATTACCGGATCGGCCACAATAATAGCTGCAATCCCGGCCTCATATAAATTACGCAGGTATTCTTCAATCCCCGCGATATCTTCATTGTGAGCATAAATGTTGGTCGCAACGAATACTTTGGCGCCATATTTCTTCGCAAATTCAACGCCCTCGCGCATTTCCTCGAAGGTAAAGTTATCTGCCCCCGAGCGCAGGCCGTATTTCTGGCCTCCAATATATACTGCATCCGCACCATAGTGTACGGCGAATTTCAATTTCTCCAGATTCCCTGCCGGAGCCAGGAGCTCCGGTTTGTCCAGACGGTAACGTTTGCCTTTGAATTGAGGCTTGGTCATGGTTCCCATTTCCTGTTCTCCTTTCTGTGTCTCATCTTCTGCAAGTTCTTAAGGCTGACATCGGGTGGTCCACGCTGCTGCGGTGAATTTGGACTTTCGGCAGCTGTTAGGTTTGAATTTCCCAATTATAATCCGCTGTCAGCGGTTGAAATTCAAACCTAAAGGCGGACGCTATCGCTCCTGCAGTTCCAAATTCCCCTCCGCTGCTACCCATCTCGATGGTAAAGTTAACAACCCATTTTAAAGAGCTGAGACAAACCCTTTTATATTAATATACCTGTTCTTTATAGAAGAAGCCGAACGACAGTTCACGCTCAGGGTCCTGCAACGCCCGGACCTCCTCCAGCCAAGCTTCATCATAAGCATATTCCGCCGGATCAGCGGCGTATAAGTCAATAGCATGACGATAAGCCTTAACGACAGCCACGTTGTAGGCCGCAGGCTTCAGCAGTCCCTCAATCTTCAGGCTATGCACACCGGCCTTGAGCAGGAAATGGAGATCCTCCAGAATACAAATATCATCTGAACTCATAATATGCGTTCCGTTCTCATCTTCATAGATCGGGAACTTCTCATTCGGACGCTCTGCTTCAATCAGGAACAGCCCGCGCTCCTTGCCCAGGCTTCCGCCATCACTCGGACGGCCCTGATGGGACATATAACTGGCTACCAGCTTACGCTTGGAATGATAGATATTGGTCATGCCATGCACCTGCACCTGGGCTTCCACTTCCAAATGAGGCACCATCTCCGTCATTTCATCCATATTGAGCTCACGTGCCAGCACGACCCGCGAAGCTCCCTTGCTGCCCCAATAATTGGCTGTAGCATAGTTGGTGGACGTCATTTCCGCATTCCAGTGCAGCTTCATTCCCGGCGCTTCCGCCTTCACTGCCGCAAGAACGGCGGGATCACCGAACTCTACCCCATCCACACCCAGCTCGCTAATGGCCTTCACATAAGCCGGAAGCTCCTCCAGCATCGTATTGGGAATCAGTCCGTTTATACTTACGTATACCTTGGCGCCCCGGGCATGTGCGAGCTTGACCACTGCCGCCGTATCCTCCAGCGTGAAATGCCCGGCAAGCCGCATGCCGAAGCGGTCATCACCGATCAGCAGCGCATTCGCTCCTGCCGTTAGCAGGGCAGCCGCTTCTTCCAGAGAAGCCGCTGTAACCAGCAGCTCCGGTGTGTTATTCATTGTGTTACCTCCTGTGTGTAGCGCATCCCTACTATTGTAGCGGGTTCTTAGGGATTTTGTTTGCTTTTTTGAATATTGGCTAAATGTTCCTTGTAGGTCCTGGCAAATAAATACCCCTGTGACCCATCTTTCTTAGTGACATAGAAGAAATAATCCGATACCTCCGGAGTCATCGCTGCTTCAATGGAGGCAAGGCCGGGGCTGCTGATCGGTCCAGGCGGGAGTCCTGCCTGCTTATACGTATTATAAGGGCTGTCCACCTTCAGATCCTTCTCATACAGCCGCTCTTTCTGCTTGTCCAGCAAATATTGAACCGTAGCATCTATCTCCAGCTTCTGCCCTTTGTCCAGTCTGTTATAGATAATACCGGCAACCAGCGGGCGTTCCTTATCCACCACAACCTCACGCTCCACCAGTGAAGCTACGGTAAGCAGTTCATGGAGGGAGAGTCCGCGGTTCGCCAGCTTCGACTTCCATTCAGGAATCGTATCCAGCTTCTTCACCAGCTGATCCAGCATGGCTTCAATCACTTCTTGCGGAGTGCTGTCCTTAACCAGCTCATAGGTTTCCGGGAACAGATATCCCTCCAGACGATGGCGCAGCTGCGGGTTGGACGGGATCTCCAGCAGGCTTACCGCCTCCAGGCCCTCCCCGGAATCCATCAATTTCAGGAAAACCTCCGGCTTCTGGTTCCAAGCAGCAGCCAGCTTCTCTGCCACTTGGGTTACTGTATACCCTTCAGGAATCGTGAATGTAACCATCTCTTCCTTCACTACGTCTCCGGCATTCATCCGGCTGATCAGGGTGTCGTAAGAGTCGCCGGGACTTACATTATACGTTCCAGCCTTGAAGCTGGAGCCCTCCTGAACCCATTTCAGATACCCTTTGAAAAACAGGCTGTTCTTGATAATTCCCTCTTGCTCGAGCAGGTCAGCAATTTGCGAGCTGCCCATACCCTTCTCTATCGTAACCGTTACAGGCGGCCCTGCGGGCTCTACCGGCTGCATTCCATTCCAAATATACCATGCTCCTCCTCCTGCGGCAGCTGCCAGGACCAGGATTAAGATAAGCACAGTGCGGATCACGGCTTTCAAATATTACGCCTCACTTTCCGACTATAAAGTATAAATTTGTATTGTCCAAAATTCAACTTATTTTTTCAGCATAAACAAGAATCCCTTATCCTTAAACAAAAAGAGCGCGGAAAAATTCCGCCCTCTTCCGTACCCGCTCTAGATTAAGTTGCCGCAGATGCTTATTCGCTGTCTTCCGCCGGGAAGGTAAGCTCATCGTACAGCTCGGAAACATTCTCCCACTCATCGTCGTCCATGATGCTCTCCAGCTCGGGAAGTCCGTCCGGAGAAACTACGATCCGCAGAATTTCCTGCTCCGCAGCTCTTCCCGAACCGCCCAGAACCGCATAAGCACGGTCACCGACAGCAAATTCTGCAATAATATCGTAAACGGAAGACTTGCCCTGCTCATCTTCCAGTTCTACTGTTTCTCCGTATACTTCCTTGAGCTTAGAAGTCCATACCGCTTGATCAGCGGAAAAATCAGTCATTCTCTGCTCCTCCATCCAGCTCGTCAACCAAAGTATTGAAGGTCTCTTCTACGATGGCCCATTCCTCGTCATTCTCAATCATGAAGAGCTGCAGATCGTCGCCGTCTTCCTCGTAACGGAACGCGTAGACCTCATCTGTCTCCTCATCCTCGGAATCGAGTGGAACCACCATCATATACTTGGCATCCGATCCGTCGACTTCAAACTTCATGATGACCTCGAATTCCTCTTCATTACCTTCCTCATCGGGAATATAGATAATTTCCGGTTCCTCTTCTTGGCCGATCTGTTCGTTTGTCATATCCGCACACCCCTCACCTTTTACTGTTAGCATCCAAAAAATTTTGCAAAATCAGCGCTGCGGCCATTTTGTCCACAAGCCCCTTGCGTTTCTTCCGGCTGACGTCCCCATCAATAAGCACCCGCTCAGCAGATACCGTCGTCAGACGCTCATCCCAAAGGTGTACGGGCAAATCAAATTGCTCCCGCAGCTTGGCAGCGAATTCAATGCAAATTTCACCACGGGGTCCTACTGAGCCGTTCATATTCTTCGGCAGCCCAACGACAATCTCACCGATTTCATGCTCCTTGATCAGTTCACGGATACGGTCATATTCGTTGCCGTTTCCGCGCCGCTCAATGGTCTCCAGAGACTGTGCTGTCCATCCGAAAATATCGCTTGTGGCGACACCGATTCTGCGGTCGCCGTAGTCCAGTCCCAGCTTCTTCATCATTTCGGCGGGTCCACCCGGTGATTGGCCAGATAGAAACGGACCAGTTCTTCGATCAGCTCATCACGCTCTTTTCTCCGGACCAAACTTCTCGCATTGTTGTGGCGCGGAATGTAAGCCGGATCTCCAGACAGAAGATACCCTACGATCTGGTTGATCGGATGGTATTCTTTCTCCACCAGCGCGTCGTATACGGCGAGCAGTATTTCCTGGGGGGAGGCTTCCTTTTCGTCGCCCTTCACATTGAATTTGACCGTTTTGTCCATGGAGTCCATTTGGTGACACCTTCCTTCTGCAAAATCACCCTACCCGGGCGGCTTCGCAAAGTTGCTGCTGTACAGCTTACTTGCTGCCTTCATCATAACATATTCATGCCCTAACGAGGAAATCCTGCCCTGTAAAAGCGCTTTTTTTGGCATTTTGTCTACAAAAACAGATGTTTTTTTGGGTTTTAAGCTATTGCAAGCCCCAGGTCAATAATGAATAACCCTCAAAAATATACATTTTGTGAATAAAGCAGCGGCACTGATATAAAGCCCTCAGTACCGCCGTATCTCACCGTTAATAAATCTTCACAGTTTCTTACAACAATTCAATCACTGAATGACGCTTAAGCCAGTGCAGCTACCAGCTCGGCAGCCTTCTTCAGGGCTTCGTCCAGCTTGGAGGCATCCTTGCCGCCGGCCTGGGCCATATCCGGACGTCCGCCGCCGCCGCCGCCGCAGACCGCTGCAATCTCTTTGACCAGCTTGCCGGCGTGGAAACCCTTCTTGACGAGGTCCTGCGGTACAGCAACCACAAAGTTAACCTTGTCATCCATCACGGCACCGAGTACCAGTACGGCATCCGGAAGCTTGGACTTCAGCTCGTCTGCGGTTGAGCGCAGCGCATCAATATTGCCGGCCTGCACGGAGACAGCCAGAAGCTGTGTGCCTCCGCCTACAGTGATCACACTGCTGGTCAGCTCAGCCGCAAAGGTTGCGCTCAGCTTAGACTGCAGGGATTCGTTCTCACGGCCCAGCTCGCGTACCTGGGCATGCAGGGCTTCGATGCGCTTAGGCACATCGGTCAGCGAAGATTTCAGCAGCGCTGCCGACTGTTTCAGCAGGTCCAGCTGGCTCTCCGTGAACTGATACGCATAACGTCCGGTCACCGCTTCAATCCGGCGCACACCGGAACCGATGCCGCTCTCGCTGAGCAGCTTGAAGATTCCGATCTGCGAGGTATTGGCTACATGGCATCCGCCGCACAGCTCCAGGCTGTAATCTCCGACCTGAACGACCCGGACCACATTGCCGTATTTCTCTCCGAAGAGCGCCATAGCTCCCATGGCTTTGGCTTCATCAATCGGCTTATTCTCAATAACTACAGGAAGACTCCGCCAGATCTGGGCGTTCACACGCTGCTCGATATCGCTGAGTTCCTCTGGAGTGATAGCTCCAAAATGCGAGAAGTCAAACCGCAGGCGTGAGCCTTCTACTAAAGAGCCTGCCTGGTTGACATGGCTGCCCAGCACTTCCTTCAGTGCTTTGTGCAGCAAGTGGGTTGCGGTGTGGTTCTTCACGATATCCTCACGCTCTGCCCGGTTCACTTCGGCACGGACGGTATCGCCCACCTTCAGATCGCCTGCTTCAACCGTAACGAGGTGAACATGCTGGCCGTGCGGTGCTTTGAAGAGGCCGTTCACCTTGGCTGTCACCGACCCGCCGGTCAGAACTCCGGTGTCGCTGACTTGACCGCCGCTTTCTGCATAGAACGGAGTCATTTCAAGAATCACCTGGCACTGCGCGCCTTCACTGACGACATCAACAAGTGCGCCGTCAATGACAATCGCCAGTACTTTGGACTCTGCTACCGTGTCATTATATCCAACAAATTCACTTTTAACCGTCAGATCGGCGAGTGCGCCGCCTTGAATTTTCATGCTGGCACTGTCTTGACGGGCTGCTCTGGCACGGTCACGCTGCTCCTGCATAGCAGCATCGAAGCCCTCGCGGTCTACGGCAAGCCCTTGCTCAGAGGCAAAATCTTCGGTCAGGTCAAACGGGAAACCGTAAGTGTCATAGAGCTTGAACGCATCGGCGCCGGCAATGGTGCTGAGGCCGTCAGCTTTGGCTCTGGCGCTGATCTCGCCCAGGATAGCCAGACCATCGGACAGGGTCTCGTGGAAGCGTTCCTCTTCGAGCCGGATGATCTTGGCAATATATTCACGGTTCTCCACCACAGAAGGATAGTACACGCCCATAATCTCGCCGACAGTCTCGGTCAGCTCATGCAGGAACGGACGGTCCAGCCCCAGCGTCTTCCCATAACGCACGGCACGGCGGAGCAGACGGCGGATAATGTAGCCGCGTCCTTCATTGGAAGGAAGCACGCCGTCACCCACTGCGAACGTAACGGTACGTACATGGTCGGCAATGACTTTTAACGCGATATCCTGTTCTACCTGGTCCTTGTAGTTCACACCTGCCAGCTTAGCCGTCTTCTGGATGATCGGCTGGAACAGATCGGTATCGAAGTTGGAGTCTACATCCTGCAGAATGGAGGCGAAGCGCTCCAGACCTGCGCCGGTATCAATATTCTTATTCGGAAGCGGCGTATAACTGCCGTCCTTATTATGGTTGAACTGTGAGAATACGAGGTTCCATACCTCCAGCCAGCGTTCATTCTCACCGCCCGGGTACATTTCAGGATCACTCATATCACTTCCGTAGGCTTCGCCGCGGTCATAGAAGATTTCCGAGCAAGGTCCGCACGGGCCTTCGCCGATGTCCCAGAAGTTCTCGTCGCCAAGCTTGATGATGCGTTCTGCGGGCAGACCGACTTTCTCGTTCCACAGCTTGAACGCTTCTTCGTCCTCGGCATATACGGTAACGGAGATCCGTTCGCCGTCGAAGCCGATCCATTCCTTGCCGGTCAGGAACTCCCAAGCCCAGGTAATGGCCTCTTCCTTGAAGTAATCTCCGATGGAGAAGTTACCCAGCATCTCAAAAAAAGTGTGGTGACGGCGCGTCTTGCCCACGTTCTCAATATCATTGGTGCGGATACATTTCTGCGAATTGGCCAGGCGGGGATTCTCAGGAATCTCCCGGCCGTCGAAGTACGCCTTCAGCGGCGCCATGCCTGCGTTAATCCACAGCAGCGATGGGTCATTGTGCGGCACGAGGGATGCACTCGGCTCAATGCGGTGACCTTTACTCTCAAAAAACTGCAGCCATTTGGAACGGATTTCACTTGCTTTCATCATGTACAGCTCCCGTCTCTTCATTTAAATGCAAAAAACGCCCCTGAATTAGATTCAGGGACGATGATTATCGCGGTACCACCCTGGTTATCGTCCTGATCCGTAAAAAAACGGACAACTGCAGACGATCGCCTTGTGCGGCTGTTAACGGGCGCCCCCGGCGGGGTTGTCCCCGCACTCCGAAAGTAGCTTTCTGCCGGCCTGACTTCCAGGTTCTCACACCCGATGCGGGCCATCCGCAAAGGAACCTGTTCTCTGATGGAGCCATTCTCCGGCGTACTTGTTTTCATCAACGCTTTGTCCGATTTGCTTTTTAACATTTCAAGTATAGCCAGCGGGTGGTTTTCTGTCAATCTTGGGTAGGGAAATTCTCAAGCATAAAAACACCAAGCCATTTAAGTCAAAATGAAGTAAGCTGATTAATAATCAATTTGTAATTTATTACTTCAAGAAAACACAGAAATTAGGAGGCAATATGAAACTAACCATCGCTGATTTTACACAACATCTCAAGGAGTATGAATTTTTTTTAAGTGTAGAACGTAATTTATCGTTAAAATCAATTAAAGCTTATTTATCTGACTTGAATGGATTATACGCTTGGTACATTCTTCAGTCTCTAGACTTGATTACAAAAGAAAATTTGATTACATATTTAGAAGAATTGAACTCAAAAAACATATTGAGTGATTCAACAATCAAACGAAAATATATCAGTATCAAAGCCTTTTTCAACTATCTTGTTCAGACAGAAAAAATATCAGTTTCACCTATAGCAAGCTTCGGGAGGCATTTCAAAACAGCAAAACGCATTCCAAAGACACTATCTGTAAACGAAATTGAGCGCCTTCTAAACTCCCCTCAAGAACATATGAAACAATTACACTCCTCCTTCAGGAGAATAATTTGTACACGGAATAATGCAATTATCGAGTTGTTATATGTGATTGGAATACGAATAGGGGAACTCGTTTCCATTGATCTAGAGGATTTTGATTTGGAGGAGAACACTATTCTGATTTTTGGGAAAGGACGTAAAGAACGGCTTCTATATATATCTAGTATTGAGGTAGTCAAAAAGATTAATGCATGGCTCAGTATTCGGGAAGAGTTAAACCCAAACTCAGATGCGCTTTTTATCAATAAATATGGAGATCGTCTTTCCATTTATTCTATAGAGGATATCTATGCTAAGTACAGAGATCTTGCAAACATCAGTAAGAAGTCCACTCCCCACTACTTACGACATAGCTTTGCAACACATTTACTAAACAATGGAGCCGATCTCCGCTCCGTCCAAGAAATTCTTGGGCATACCAATGTCAGTACTACCCAAATTTATACAGAAGTTTCTGTAGAACGAAAGAAAGAAGTTCTTAACCGATTCAATGCAAGAAATAATCTGAAATTATAGTTAAAAACCTCCTAATAACTCAGAATTATTTGGAGGTTTTTAATTATGAATGATTTAATATCCCTAATCCATGAGTTGAGGTTACATGCAAAACAAATAAGTGAAAAGTATAATATAGCACTAATTACCAATACCCGTTCACAAACTAGAGAAATAAATGGTCAGCCAGTCAATTATTCTTTAAGTAATGAATTTTTTTCGGATGAAGAATACGATGAGGTATTCGAAGGTATTAAAGGAACTGGCTTCTTTGTCGAAACTTTTTTTAATGAGCCTGAATTTATTATGACTGTGCTTAGAGAGGCATACTACAAAAACAAAAGATTAGTTTATAATCTCGCTAGAAATGGTGATTACGTTGGAAAAAAATCGTTAATCCCTTCTTTTTGCGACCTGTTACATATTCCATATACCGGAGCAGATGCATTTGTTATTTCTCTTAGCAGAGCTAAGTATACATATACTAAATTTTTAGAAAGTCACAATATTTTTGTTCCAGATAGTTGGGTATTGTCACCCATGGGATGGCTAGATAAAAGACCGCCTGATGGAAAGAAAGTTATCATTAAACCACTATATGAGTCTGCAAGTATCGGTTTAAGCTCTGAATCTATAATTGAATTCAACTCAAAAAAAGCTATTGAACTTCACGATTTATCCTATTCAAGTAACAAAAGCTTCTTGGTTCAAGAATTTATTGAAGGATATGAATGTGAAGTTCCACTATTAATTTCAAATAAACCTTTTGCTTTCGAGCCAGTTGGGGTGTCAATAAATGATAAAAGATTATTAAATGAAGCGATTATAACTTTTGATCATTCTTACAATAATTCTTATAATTTTTTCGCTTTAAGTGAAGAGTTGCCACAATCCATAATAGAAAAGACAAAAGAATCCGCAAAAATCATTTCTTGTCTTGTTGGACTCAGAAATTATGGGAGAATCGATTTTCGGATTAATAACAATGGTATTCCCTACTTGATGGATATTGCTGCCTCTCCTTATACCACTAAACACAGTTCATTTTCTTTTGTATTTGATAGATTGGGCTTTGAAACTCAGCATATATATAGTTCAATTATTGCTTTAGCAACAAATGTGTAGCTACTTACTAAAGTGACGAGAATTGTAAATCGGAAAACAAAAACAACCTACAATAAAAACTACATGCCGCTTCCATAGGGGACGATTGTTCATAAACCCATCGATCAAGAGCAACTGGGTCAAGATCTAATTTCCTACTAATGAGATTATCTAAAGCGAGAACTCGGTTCGTAAGTTGTTTTTGTATTTTTCTATGATATTCAGGGACACACTGTTTGAAATCGGCTAAATACTGCTTTGAAGTTTCCCAGTTTTTATTTAGTATTTCAATAACTAAATATATATTTTTAATATAATATTCATAAAAACGATCTTCATTTGCTATAAGAATATATTTTCTTAAATCATCTACTACTTTATTGCAATTATGAAAATCTTTCTTCATTAGAAAAATATTAGCAAGATTAAGCAGCATTATAGCGTCCTTTTCACTTGGCTTCATTGATATTTGACTTTTTAAATTAACAATCGTTTCATCTACAATAGGGTGACTTATTTCAAAATCTTCTCTTCTCAAGTGTGATAAAAACCTAGTTAAATAAAGATTATTATAAATCTTTTCTTTGGATGGAAAGTTGATGTATTTGTGATCACTTATTAAATGCAGACACCCATCTAAATGGGATAAAGCCTTATCAAATTTACTCAAGACCATTAATATTCCAGCAAGATTGCAGAGAGAAAAATAATATTGAAGATAGTCTGATGACTGCTCAAAATAAATAACAGCATCTTCTATTGCCACTTCAGACATTACAGGAGATTTATATAAGAAGGCTTTTCTCTGTACTACTTTACCTAAATATTCAAAGAATTTATTATGCTGATTATTTGTTATAAAAGTTAGTAACTTTAACGCTAGTTGTTCAGTTTTATCGAAATCCCCTAATTTATTTGAATACGTTGAAAATAAGACAAAAGAACAAATTGCCCATTCTTCTTTTTCATTCACCTCAAGTTCCCTAAGTAAAAAATCCAGTTTTTGAACGTGGGATTTGATACGATCAGTGTTCATATCAAGCATAAGTGATACAAGAAGTTCCATTCGGGCAACTTCTGACTTGAGTAATAGAGAACCAGTATCAGAAATAGATTTTAGTTTTTCATAAGCATAAGAATAATCTTCCTCCAAGTAGGACTTACAAGCATCTATCATATTATTAAAGGTTCTTAGATAGACTTTCATATTATAGTTATCACTATTCTTAATTGTTTTTCTAAGCGCTTTTTCAATATAATCGCAATCCCCGGGTTGGGATGCTACAAAAATATTCCGGCAATAGGCTAATATGAAAAGTCCAACTATTTCTTGAGTATGGATGCCTTCAATATCACCTAATGATAAATGAATGGCACGTGTTAAGTAGTCCTCTGGCTTGTTTTCTTTTAAAAAATTGTAGTATTGCAAATGGAATCTTGAATGTGTTCCGTGTAGCTTCATATAAAAAAAGTCCTGAATAAAACTGTTTGAAAAAACGTACTGATTACCTTTTTTTAAGAGTAGGTTTTCACAACAATTGTTTAATATTTCGTCTATATTAGTTTTTTCCTTACATAAAAAACTAATTTCCTTTGTACTAAAGTCTCCAGTGATAATGGATGAAGCTTTTAATATATCAGAATAATCCAACTTCTTATCACCTAATAGGTCCAATCTACACTCCAGTAATACTTTCAAGTCCAAGTTTGCTTGATCAGTTACAACATTTGTTAATTTATTTAAGTAGAGCCCTTCTACAACAATTTTAATAAAGTCGATGTTCGCACCACTTAGAGACATGATATTTTCAAGGTCATGTCTAGATAAAGATAACTTGTATCCCAATACTTTAAGCATTTCTCCAATTTCATCTATTTTAGGCAGTTCTAAATAAATATTCAGGCCTTCAGTAAATAACATTTTTGAATTCAAGTAACTGCTTTGTTTTTCCTCGTCGTCGGTAATTATAATTATCTTTACCTTTTTGTCTTTTAGCGTTTTTTTGGAATGTCTTAAAGCTTCGAGAAATGATTGAGATGATTTGTCCCAAAAGTGATAGCTATCAGCAATTATCAATATATTTTCTTCAGCCAAATGCGCTATTTTTTTGGCGAAAAAATTGATTTTCGAGTCAAAAACTTCTTTCTTTTTGAAAGAATTTGTTAACCCTAAATTTATAAATTCAAATATTTTAAATCCAAAATTAAAACCAAAATTGTTATGTTCAAGATAAGGATGATTGACATCTTCCGATAACGTAATTGTTGAGTAAGGGTCATTAAGTCCTAACTTCCCTTCAATGTAGAAAGCAGCCCAATTCTCATAATTAGTGCGTAATTCTTTTAAGCAACTTTTTATTATCTCAGTTTTCCCACCACCCAATGGACCATGGAGATGAACAATACTTGTTTTGGAATTTTCTATCCCTTCAACAATTTTCTGTTTAAACTCTAATTGCTTTCTGGATAATGGCACTTAAATTAAACCTCCAAATAATTCTGAGTTATTAGGATATATTTCTTTAGAAATACACCGCATTATTTTTGTTTCAACATGATAATCGACATATTCGACTTTTTTCAAAATAATCCTTTTTTCTACCATATCTTTCACAGATCTTTCACTAACGACATAATTAGCCATTCGTTTTCGATTCCGCACTATTCTTACTTCGACAGCAAGAGCAAGTCTGCAAACGTTAGAGCTTCAGCTAGTAGCCATTACAGCCTGGAATGATAGCCGATCTCGCATTGTCGTGAATCTTACCCTCACATTCATTTTGGGTTGTTCTAATGTTGCATCATCTGCAACTCGGAATCTTAGATAACCAGCGTCCATCAGACATTGTTGCAGTAACTGCGGGATTACATCCACCTAAGCGGACTGGGGGCGGAAAAATGCTGTTTTTTATGCAACATAACAGGATTGCGGTTGGTATAATGAGGGGGAATGTTGTAATTTGTGCATGATTTTGGCGGGAAGTTGATAGTGTCAGGGAGAATGGTAGAAGCAGACCCGGAGGAGGATACGGAATTGAGCAAAATCATTAACTGGGGCATTATCGGCTGCGGGGATGTAACTGAGGTCAAGAGTGGTCCGGCTCTGCAAAAGGCTGAGGGTTCACAGCTTACGGCTGTCATGAGACGAAACGGAGCACTGGCAGAGGATTATGCACGGCGGCATGGAGTGCCTGGGTGGTATAGCAAGGCAACCGATCTCCTGAATGATCCCGGAGTGAATGCCGTATATATCGCCACACCGCCGTCTACTCATATGGAGTACACTTTAGCGGCTGCCCAAGCCGGAAAACCTGTCTATGTCGAGAAGCCGATGGCTCTCAATACAGCAGAATGCGAAGCCATGATTGCTGCCTGCGGGCAGGCAGGGGTCCCACTCTACGTTGCTTATTACCGGAGAGGCCTTCCGCGCTTCCGCAAGGTTAAGGAGTGGCTGGATACGGGAGCGATCGGCGAACCCAGGTTCGTTCGTACTCTGCATATGACTAAGCCGCTTACGGCAGTAAGTGAGGAGAACTGGCGGGTGGACCCGGCAATTTCCGGCGGCGGTTTATTGCTCGATGTGGGCAGTCATACACTCGATCTGCTTGATTTCCTGCTTGGCCCGATTCAGGATGTCAATGGACATGCGTCCAACTTTGGAAGTCCTTACACACCTGAGGATACCGTCTCAGGAAGATACCGCTTTGAGACAGGTGTCCATGGGACGGGCATCTGGTGCTTTAATGCTTTTTCTAACGAAGACCTTACTGAAATCGTCGGCAGCCGCGGCAGTATCACCTTCTCCACCTTTGCGGAGCAGCCGGTTATTCTCCGGACCGAAGACGGGGAGCAGCCTGAATTCATTGCCCATCCGCCCCATATCCAGCAGCCGCTGATCCAGTCCATTGTAGATGAGCTTCTGGGATACGGCACCGCTCTCAGCACTGGCGATACCGCTATCCGTACCAGCCGTGTGATGGATGAACTGGTACGGAATTACAATGGACGCTGACAGGCGGCATACTTAAGAACAGCTCCGGTTTCTATTACCAATGCTTATCCCGCAATCTAATAGCTCCCCTTGAAAATAAACCGCAACCCAAACAACCAGCCGCCGGGCAGATTCCCGGCGGCTGGTTGTTTAACTGCGTCTGTATCTTATCCATTCATTCTATCAATTAAGACTGGCGAGTATCCTTTACAGCTTCCAGATCCGGTACAAGATCACTACTGCTTCCGCGCGGGAGAGGGTGTCCCCCGGAGCAAGCTTGTTGTTCTTACCGTTCACTACGCCGTATTTCAGCAGGGCGGACACGCTGTCCTTGGCATAGGCGGAGATTTGACCGGCATCGCTGTAAGATGCAATTGCTCCGTTGCCTTCACCCGTGATTCCAGCCGCCTTCAGGGCACGCGCTGCAATCACCATCATCTCCTGGCGGGTAATGACGCCCGCTGGCTTGAAGGTATTGTCCGCATAGCCTGTGACGATACCGAGCTGCTTCGCGGCGGCAAGCTCCTTGCTGTATACCGCGTTGCTCTGGACATCGCTGAAGCCTGCAACTGCTTCAGCAGCAGCCTTAAGCTCCAGCACCTTCACCAGCGAGGCGGTAAAGTCTGCTCTGTTCATAGGAGCCGCAGGCAGGAAGCTGTTGCCGCCCGGAATGATATCGCGCGCATCCATGGCAGCGACAGCTTGCTTCGCCCATGACAGGTTCCCCAGATCCGTGAACGATAGCGGAGCATAGGCTGCCACAAACGTGCCGGACCCGAAGGTCTGGAATACAAATCCTCCTTTAGCCGCGTCATAACGGCTGTTCACAACAGCAGTCAGGGAGGCATTGCCCGTCAGAGAGCGGATGACTAACGAATCCAAGTTCCCCTGCTCTTCCACTGAAGGCTGATACGGAATGGTTACGGTAATCGGCGTACCCGGATTGCTCCAGGCTATCCGCTGCCCCGCGGCCCATAGACTCAGCTCCATTACCGGACGGGTGCCGGTCTGCTTAGTAACTGCTGCGTCCAGGCCCGATGCCGGGACTTCTTGTATACGAATAGAGATGGAATCCGTGCTCGCTGTAATACCAGCCAACTGCTCACTTGGGATTGACAGCGTGGCAACACCATTCTTGATAACAAGCAGATACTTCTCCTGCCCCTTCATGCTTGACAGCGGCAGCTGAGCTTCATAGGAGACCGCACCTGTCTGCTTAGGCAGATCAATGACGATCTGTTTGCGGCCGTCCGCAGCCGGGACGGCTTGCTTCAAGGCCTGCTGCCACAGTTCGCTTGTAACAATGGCCTTCGCCTCTCCGCCCTCGGTCTTCACCTCTGGTCTGAGCGTAATTACGCCATCCTTACTCTCCAGATTCACAGGCTTCGGCGCCGGTGTGCTACTGCTGTAGTTCGTACCGCCGTACACAGGTTCCGGTGTCGGCGATGGTGTGGCTTCCGGTTCCGGCGTTGCTGCCGGTGTCGGTGTTGGCGTTGGGGTCGGCTTCGTCGGCGGTTCAGCGCCGTCTTTGGCCTTAAGCGTCAACACTCCGTAGACGGAGGTGTCCTGATAACCGTTCCCGGTGGTATCATTCCAGGCGGCAACACTTTGCCGGACGCCGCTCTTGGCGTCGTTAATCTGAGTGTCGAAGCCGACCTTAGTGCCTCCGGCCGGGGTGATTTTTTTGAACGGAATCTTCATTTCAAGGGTATAGCTTGTTCCGGCTACCTTGGTGGCCGACTCGAAGCCTGCACCGATGGCTACCGGACTGAAGGAGGCTTCATTGTCATAATTGACCCGGAACTGTCCGTCATCGTCCTGATAGAAGGTGGTGCGGCCCAGATTCTCATCCAGGAAGACCTCGACAGAGTCCTGCTCCCATACATTCGGGTTACTCTTATCGAGCTGGGCGTCGCTGACCTTAATCAGTACATACAAATTCTGGTCATCCCACAGCGTACGTGCGGTTCCGCTTGCACCCTGCCAGGCCAATTGATACCGGTTCACTGCCATCTCAGGCGCCGAGGACCAGATTGCATCCGCAGTTCCGTCAATAACCGGTGTGCCGTAAACAGCCTCAGACACATTAGCCTCTGCCCTGTTCGGTTCATGCTCAGCCATATATTTTGCCGGATCAATGACGCCGTAATAGGCCGGTTTGGCCTGCAAATTCCGGTCAAACAGCAGCGGACTGGAGACAGCTCTCCAGCTCGTACGGTCATCCATTCCCCAGAAGGTAACACGAGCAATATTGGCGGCATATGTCTTGTAGAGATCCATCAATTTCGCATACAGATAGCCTTGGTCCACCAATTCCTTCTCCGTTTGCTTATTGTCGCTTCCGGCTTGGATATCCAGCTCGGTAATGCTGACCTCTACGCCAAGCGAGATGAATTTCTCCAGCGACAGCTTGACGTTATCGGGATTTGTGTTGATGTTGTAATGTGCCTGCATCCCCACACCATCAACCAGCAGCTTCCCGGGGTTCGCAAGCGCGTACCTGTCGTTGATTTCCTTGACCATACTGTAGATAGCCTGGGCTTTGTTCTGGTTATCATCGTTATAATCATTGTAATACAGCTTGATATCCCACTCCGGATGATCGTCCAGCACCTCTCTGGCCGCCAGGAAAGCCTGCTCTACATAGTCCGCACCGATGGCATTATACCAGTTAGACTGACGCAGAGCGTCTTGCCAGTTGGACGGGTTAGACGGGTTATCATTCATTGCTTCATTGACTACATCCCAGGAGATCACCCTGCCCTCAAAATGCTCCATAACCTCCCGGATATGCGTTCTAAGATTGGTGAGTGCTTCGGCACGCCCCAAAGGAACGGTTTTGCCTGCTGCATCCGTGCTCAGGTTCATCCAGTCAGGCGACTGCTGATACCATACCAGCACATGCCCATGCATTTTCATCCCTTCAGCCAGCACTTTGTTCACCATCGCATCTGCCGCTGTAAACGTGAAATTACCCTTAGTCGGCTGCAGCGCATCCGGCTTCATGGCATTGCCTGCGGTAGCCACGTTATGATGCATTTTCAGCAGATCCAGCCGGACCCCTTCCAGATCCTCGGCGGATAAGGCGTTGCCGATCAGGAAGTCATTCTGATAAGCCGCTTTTAGAGGAACCAGATCCCTTTGAATATCAACCGGGCCGGTGCCTGTATGCTCAAAAGTGATATCGTCGATATAAAAGGAGGCTGCTGAGTTATTGGAGCTCTCAATATAAAGGGTCAGATATTCGCCGCCCACACTGTTATAGCGGTAGCTGCCCTCAAATTTGACCCAGCCGTCAGCGTTGCTGATGGTCTTGGGGGACAGGGCCACATAACTCGCACCACTGTCATTGCCCACCTGCGTGGACAACTGGAGCTGCGCGCTTGCCGGATCGATCAGCTTGACCCAGGCGGAGATGTTATATTCGCTGCCCTTATCCACGTATTTCTCGACACGCAGGGAAGGCCCGTGCCAGGTAGCCGTTCTGCCTTCCACCTTCAGCGCATAGGAACCATCCGCCGTATGATTCGCTTCATTGGTCACCGTGAGCAGCTCGGTTCCCGCCCTGCCGGTGAATCCGCCCGCCGTCTGGTCTTCAAAATCAACCGTGCTGAACGGCAAGGCCGGTTCTCTTACAGGATCTTCCCCGCCGCCTGGTGTGCCCTCCTCAGTGAACAGAATATCTCCAAGGTAAAAGGGTACTGCGGCCCCGGCCTCGTTGGAGTTGATACGCAGGGAATGATCCTTCTTACTGGTATCCACCGTAAATTTCTTAGTCAGGGTTACAGATTGCCCTGCTTTATAAGGTACTGATGCATCGTTGGTGTAATCGTCCACTGTCTGTAGGGCTGCATTAGCATCGCTTGGGACCGCCACATTTGCGTCAACGTAGACAACCGCAGTGACGGTGTACGTTTTTCCGTTCTTGAGACCTATGTCCGTGAACTTGAAATCAACCGCATCCCAGTTATTCACCCGGTTGCTTACGTACAACGCCGCTTCATCGGTATTCCCGTCGAAAGGAACATCCTTGACTGCACTAAGGCTAGCGCCCCCGGATGGGACTGCCTTGCCTATGCCACCCGCAAACGTTTCGTGATAGACCGTGGTCGTGGCCTCCGCCGCTTGAGCCGCCGGAACATATCCGCCTGCCGGAAGAAGCAGAAGGGCTGCCAGCAGTACCAGAGAGACTTGCTTGATCATTCTCTTCATGCATTGCACTCCTCTGTATGAAATTTAGGTTTCAATAAGTTAAGCGCTTCCAAGGCAATCGAAAGCCTTTCCTTTCACCACCCAAATCGTAGCACAAGGACAAAAATGCGTCTTACCCGAAACTAAAGGTTGTACCGTGCTTTTTATAGTTCATTTCACTGGAGTGTCACAATTTAAGCAGCACCTATCCCCTACTCTACAAGCCGGATGCTACAGAGGACGGAAATAGTTGGATTTTCAACACTTGCTGGTGAGCGAATGCCCCGTACTTAATCAGCAGTTGGACAAACAGCACTTACATCATCCCATTTCCTCCAAAGTAGTGAAAACCATCCGTGTTAGATGCTGTTTTTCCACTTGCTTCAGCAGATTGCTGGGAAGTTGACGAATTAAGATACGTTTATCCAATTGCTGGCCGGGACAAGCCACTCCTACCTGAGAACACTTGGACCGCCTGACGTAGCTCGGCATCGTATCGTGCCAGCCTTCATTACACCACGTGCAGGGAGTCTGCACGAAGATGCAAAAAAACGCAAAACAGCACTTCTCAGTAACGCGAGAAATGCTGTTCTGTTATCCTTTTCTCTTAAACAGGACTATTTCATATATGGGTGATCCGCCAACAGAGGACAGCCTTATCACCAGCAGCTATCAGATCAGCTTATGCGCATACCACTTCTTCCCCCGGAAGCGCCACAGGAACACAGCTCCGCGGACGGCCCACTCGCAGTTCATCGCCAGCCACACGCCCAGAACCCCGTAACCCAGCACAATCCCCAGAATGTAGCCGAATATGACCCGGAACAGCCACATGGTCAGCATCGAAGCTATTGAGGTGAAGCGGGAATCGCCCGCTGCCCGCAGCGCAGACGGCAGAATGAAGCTGAAGGCCCACAGCGGAATCTGGGCGATCGCATTCACCAGCAGCACCACGAACAGATCATCAATAATCTCCGGCGGCGGGGAGAAGATCGACACCAGCGGATGGAACAGCGGCATCAGGATCAAGGCCACCAAAGCATAAGAGGCGGAACCGATCCAGAGGAAGGACTTGATAAACTTTCGGGCATCTGCCACATCCCCCCGCCCGATACACTGGCCGACCACCGTTACGATCGTCAGTGACAACGCACTGGCCGGAATTTGAAACACCATCGCCAGCGACCCGGCGATCGCATTGGTGGCAATCGCATAGGTGCCCAGACTGACGATGAATATCTGGGTCAGCAGCTTGCCGCCGTTGAAGAACATCTGCTCCGCAGCGAACGGCACACCGATGAACATGATTCTGCGCAGCATGGAGAGCGGAACATGGAACAGGTCGCGGACCTGCACACGCAGCACTGTATCAATCTTGAACAGGTACACCAGGGCAAAGATCATGCCCGCATACCGCGCGATGTTGACCGCCAGCGTCATCCCCAGCACACCCATGTGCAGCAGGTTAATGAAGACAATGTTCAGGAGTACATACAGCAGATTCATAATCAGCGACAGCAACAGCGAAGCCCGCGTCCGCCCCACGCCCCGCAGCGCACCGCATACGGCCTGAACCACGGCGATTCCTAAGTAAGAAATACTGCTGCCGATCATATAGACCCGGGCGTTGTCCAGCACATCGGCGGAGGCGTTCCCGAACAGTAAATTCAATATTGGCGTATGAAAGGACATAAGCAAGAGACCAATCCCCACCGAGATCAGCGATACGGAGGCGACCGAACCGGCCGTGGCCTGGGAGACCATCCGGTCATTTCCGCTGCCTTTATACTGGGCAACTACCACCGTTCCTCCCGTCGCAATAGCAACAAATACGTTAATCAAGAAAATATTCAGAGAATCTACCATATTCACTGCACTAACCGCCGCCATCCCCGACGAGCTGATCATCGCAGTGTTGACCAGATTCAGCCCGATAATGAAGGCCTGGTCAATCAGAATCGGAAGAAACAGGGCGATAATTTGCCGGTAATCCATTCCTTCCCCGGACAGATATTTCTCCAGCCATTTCTTGGCCGGCAGACGGGCTTGAAGCTGCATAAACATATCACATTCTTTTCTGTAGAATATTTGCAGGCATACAATACATACATTCCTTCCAGTTTACTACAGATTCCATTCCAAGTCTGTGTTAAGTCTGTATTACTTTTTAGACGACGATGACAAAATAGAAACACGTACTCCATTGCCATCCCTTTCGCTCTAAGTAAAATCCTGGATCTGTCCGAAATATAGCTTGTGACTATTTATTGCGGGAGGAGGAGTCTCTGATGAATAATGAAATCGTCAAAAGTCTGATCGGGCAGGTTACGGAAGAAGTCATGTCCGAGAACAAAGCCGCCTTGGAGCAGGCTGGAAACAGCCAGGCCAGTATTCAATTAGCCGTGCAGCTGTCCGCCGTTACCACCCTGAAAATCCTTGAAAAGCTGGAGCTGATTGATAAGGATTAAGCTTCCGCACAGTTGGTCTGTGCTACATACCTGTGATGTATTCTACGTAAATAACCCGCAGGGTAGAGGACCTCTACCTGCGGGTTATGATTACTTGGGCAAGATTTTTGTGGGTGACACAACTTCCCTTCTCAACTATTTAGTTGGATGACTCAGTGAACTTTAATATTGATGCTAAGGGACTGCCAGGGGCAGTGTAGAAGGCAGTTTAGTTCCAATATGTGTTAAATTGAGGTTGTCAGGAGCAGTACCTGTGCCTTATTGCCAAGAGTTTTTTTAAATTGATTTAAGGGAGCGGAAGAAAATGGGGGCAGATTTCACAGCTTTCTTAGGACATAATTTAAATAGGGATGAAATTCAAATATTATGTCATGCACTAAATTCTAGATCTTTAAAGCACGTCGGTGAATTCATTAACTTCCTGCTCCCACATAACCCTAAGGATGAGGATAAACTTTTTACAGTTCATGAGGAGATTGGTGGCACTGTGGAAATCAGCGGACCTTGCGGAATGAATTTAACATTCTCGGAAAAGGTTTGTTATTTTCATCATTATATAAGATGGAGAAGCTTTCTCTTAGAGGACGAGCTTCAACTTTATTTAAAGAAAGTCACCTTCGATTTAGCCCGTTATTTTTCATCAGAATATGCAGTTTATGTACCGGACAGTGGATCAAGAGAGTCAGGAGTTCTAGATTTTATTTGGGAAGATGAAAATAAGGATATCCATTTTATAAGGAATTGGCTTCTTGAACGTTGCGGAACACCTAAAGAGAAAATTATTGATATTTATAAAGAATACGATGATTACTGGGATTCTGAAGGATATTACGTAGATTATTTTAGTGATTTAAAGTAGGGTTCTCATGGTTCTCATTCATCAAACGGGACACGTTAATTGAACAACAACAGCGGCAGTTTAAGACTTTATTTATCTAGTCTTGTTCTGCCGCTGTTTCATTTAATGGATCAATCTAAAACATTTTCACAGAAGATCGGCACGGAAGTCTCCATACCGTTGTCTGGACTCTGTAGAACACGAGTACGCTATACCATTATGGACATCAAGCAGCGTCAGCCGGCAGCCATGCTTAGCCCCTGTGTCAATGCCAATCTTTCCGCCGCTTCTCCAGATCTTCCCCGCCGCCGCTCCCAGTTTGAAGGTCGGGGTGTGTCCGAACACAATGCCCTGTCCGGCGAAGGCGGGCAGCGGAGCTTCCCAGAAATCCTGGCGGATCTCGGTCATATCCAGCAGCGTCTGCTGCTCCAGCGGCACTCCGGGACGGAACCCGGCATGTACAAACAGATATCCGTCCGCCTCCACATACGGAGGTAACTGACACAGCCAGTTACGGAAGGTTAACTCCACTGCCGAGTGTCCTTCAGGCTGGCTCAGCAGCTTCGTCTCCATATTACCCGGAACGGCGAGTGCTCCCTCCCGGGTTAAGCTTCGTATCAACTCAAGCGTTGAGCGGCTCTGCGGGTCCTCATCTATGTAATCCCCCACCAGAATCAGCTGGTCTGTCCTGGGATTATAGGCGGCGGCATCGAGCAGCTGCTGCAGTCCTGCGGCATGTCCATGGATGTCCGATACTGCAAGCAGCCGGTAAGCTTTCTGTAGGGTGTGCGGCATTTTATCAACGGCCTTTCCGGTAAAATCGCTTTTCTCTCACAGCCCGTACAAATAAGCGGCGTGGCTGGGGAGTTCCATACGGATATCCTTGTCTGTCTCCACATAGTCTTCACTGAACAGATACAGTCTTTCGCCTCTTTCCGTTTCTGCCAGCGTCCGCCATCTCGTCCCTTCAAAGGTGCAATGGACGACCCTGGCCTCCAGAATATTCGTCTTCCTGTCCCTCTCACCGGCTATATCTGAATTCTCCCTCAGGAGTGCAAGTGCTTCCGGACGGAAACGCAGCTCAGCGGGGCCGTTCACCTGAAGTATCCCTCCCGGCTCACACAGGATTCCGGAGACACGTCCGGCGGAACAAGCGATAGCCGGTTCTTCAGCTGTGCCGGCAAATTGTCCCTTAAGCACGTTGATGGCTCCGAGCAATGAGGCTGCTTGTCGGCTTGCCGGTTTATGATAACAGGCAAAGGGCGTATCGAACTGGTCGATCGCACCGCTGCGCATCAGCAGAAGCCTGTCCGCCATAGCAAAGGCTTCCTCCGGGTCATGCGTGACATGGAACACACTCATCCTCAGCCTGCGGAAGAGGACTGACATTTCCGTCCGCATCTCGACGCGCAGGCGCATATCCAGATTGGAGAGCGGTTCATCGAGCAGCATCAGCCTCGGTTCGGTTACGAGCGCCCTGGCAATCGCTACCCGCTGCTGCTGCCCGCCGGACAGCTGCGGCGGCAGACGCCGCTCAAAGCCTTCAAGCTGCAGCAGGGCAAGAGCACCGGCCACCTTGTCTTTCATCTGCTGGGCGGGCATCCGTTTCTCCTTCAGTCCATACGCCACATTCTCAAACACATTCAAATGCGGCCATAACGCATAATCCTGGAAGACCATGTTGATGCCGCGTTTTTCGGGCGGCAGCATCTTAGCCGCTGTAGCAATGGTCTGGCCGTGCAGCAGAATCTCGCCACCGTCTGGACGGCTTAAGCCAGCCACAAGCTGCAGCAGCGTCGATTTACCGCAGCCGGACGGGCCCAGCACGCTGATGATTTCACCTTCCTGAAGCTCGAGGCTGAGGCCGGTTAATGCTTTATAATCGCCGTAGCTTTTCTGCAGATTTCTAACCTCAAGCAGCGGCTTGCCTGTCACCGGAACCGTCTGTGCTTGTGCCTCTCTCATGCTGTAGCCCCTTTTCTCTTGAAGACCGCTTCAATCACGATCAGAATCAGTACAATAATGCCTCCTCCGGTAACCGTTGCCGCAGAGGCGTAGCCAAACCGCATATCCTCGAACGCATCATCTATTACAATCGGCAGAGTCACGAAATTCGGCGGGAACAGAATCGAATTGACTGCCAGATCGAACACACAGGAGCCGAACGCAGCAAGTGCACCCGATACCAGTGCTCCGCGGATCAGCGGGATCAGTATCCTTCTCACCCGGCTGACCAGCGAAGCTCCCTGTAGCTGGGCGGCATCGAGCAGATGCTCGGGGACTTTAGCCATCGAGCCGGTAATCATCCGGGTAATCACCGGAATAGCTCCGGCAATAGCCGCCAATACGAGAATCGTTGGCGTGCCGTAGAGCCTCAGTCCCAGCACCTCGAGCCATTTTTGATTCCAGACAAAGATATACCCGATCCCCAGCACCACTCCCGGCACTGCAAATGAGATTAGTGTCGCGGTCTCGATGGCTTTTTTGAACCTGAACCGGGAATACGAAAGGACGAACGCAGCGCCCAGACCGATGAGAAGCCCGGCCAGCGAAGCAATGGCGGCAATCGCCAGGGATCTGCCGATTCCCGGGAACAAATCTGCTCCTTGCCGGAACAGCTCGGCATAATGCTGAAGCGTCAGGTTGCTGCGGACCAGGCCGTCTGACTGCACTTGCAGAACAGACATCACTAGACTCGAGCCAATCGGAATACCAATGACAACAATGAGCAGCAGAATGACCGCGCCGCTAAGAAGCCAGTGATATTGGCCGGAAGACCCGGGAATCAGGCGCTCGGCCCGTCCTGACAAAATATCGTAACGGGACCTGCACAGAATGTAGAACTGGACAGCGATTGCCAGTGTAATCAGCAGCACCAGATATAATGACAGCACCCCGGCCATGTCAAAACGGATCGGTGAAGTATAAATGGCCGAGTAGATAGAATAAGGCAGTGTCGGGAAACGGTACACCACGGCTATCGCCGAAGGCAATCCGAAATCACCTATGGTATCCATAAAGACCAGCAGAGCTCCTGAGCAGATCGAAGGCAGAAGCAGCGGCGCCTCAATGCTCAGCCAGACCCGCCATGGACGGGCACCGCATAACCGTGCTGCCTGTGACAGCATATCCATTTTCCATTCCATGGCCGCTCTTACCGTAAGATATGCCAGAGGAAACTTGCTGAAGGTCATCACCACGATCAGTCCTCCGGGAGAAAACACCGCACCGCTGACCCACTTCCAGCCCAGCAGCGAAGCCGCCAGACCATTGCCTGCCGAGAACATAATCCAGCCCTGGGCAAGGATGAAGGAGGGCATGATGAACAAGATCCAGGCTGCCGCATCCAGGGCAGCGGCGCCTGCGAACCTCCAGCGGGAACGGATCACCGCCAGCACTGTCCCCAGAAGGGTTCCTAACAGCGTCGTCCCCAGCCCCAGCAGGAGAGAATTCTCCAGGGATTTTCTCCATAGCGGACGGTTGAATACATCCAGCAACAGGGACAAATCCCCGAAGTTCAGCTCTCCAAAGAATACTCCCGGCAGCAGCACCTGAATGATTACCGCCGCTAACGGGCACAGGACTAGAACACCCAGCAGAATGCTGACTATCCAGCCCAGCCGGTTTACATTCAGAACTCTGAGCATGACCGTCTATTGTACCGCCTGATCAGCGAACCACTGCTTGATCTCGGCTTCATGCTCACTTGCATAGGCGGCATCCGTAAAGTTCAGCTTGGCACCCTTAGCCCGGTCAGCCTTGGGAGTTGCGCCTTCTGCGGAGGGTTCAAAATAACTTTCGTCGCCGCTGTCAATCAGCTCCTGCTGCACCTCAGGTTCAAGCAGGAAACTCACGAACTGCTTGGCCGCATCGGCTTTGTCTGTATTCTTCTGAATGGCTGCAACACGGACAGAGGCTGGTGCGCCTTCCTCCGGCCATACCAGCTCCACCGGTTCTCCGGCACTCAGCATGGAGTAGGCATTGGATTCCTGCAGCGCCGCAATATCAATTTCACCGGAAGTAAGGGCTTGTACCACCTGAGGATTCTTCGGGTAGACACGGAGCCCCTGCTCCATCAGATGGTTGAAATATTCCTTGCCGCCATCCATTCCTTTATCCTCAAAAAAGCTCGCTACAAACGGGTATGCCGGTGCTGCGATTGCAGGATCAGCCATCCCCAGCTTTCCTTTGTAAGCCGCTTTTTTCAGATCTTCCCAGGAAGCCGGGATATCTGCACCTTTAACGGTTGTCTTATTGTAGACGATAATTCCAGAGGCATGGGCTCCGGTAGGATAGTAGGAGCCGTCTTCCGGGATCAGCGATTCATAATTGTCCTTCAGTCCGGCCACATTCTCCGGTGTCCAGCCGGTCATAAGCTGGTCCTTGGCATCCAGTCCGTAGATGGATGGCATCGCATCGATCCATACGACATCCCATTGCGGATTCCCCTTCTCAGCTTCGATCCGGGACATGATTTCCGCGCCGTTCCCGGATACGATATTGAGCTTGATTCCACTTTTCTTCTCGAACATCTCCCCGATTACCGCGTCAAAATCATTCAAATACACCGTTAGGGTCTCACCGCCGGCATTTGTACTTGTGGCTGTATCTGTTGGTACTGCTGTAGATGAGGCTGTTGCTGTCGCTTCGGCACCCTGGTTGTTTCCGTTTGCGGCAGCACCCGCTGCGTTCTGATTCTGTCCCCCGCAGGCCGTCACGGCCAATAATGATAACAACCCTGCTGCAACACCCGCTGTCTTCCGCCACTCTCTTTTCACTTGAAGAATCCCCCTTGAGAATCGTTTTTCGCCTTCGCGTTACTTCAAACTTTAACAAGATAGTGTAAGAGCAGCGTTAAGCCCGGTAGGTAGTTTTATTAAATATATCTATGTGTATTGAATGTTTGATAGATAAACTCTATATTCAAAAAAGAGGGGAGCGAAATGCTATGAATGTGCAGCAGTTAAAGGTGTTTGTCGAGGTCATGCGCAGGGGGACTCTGCAGGAAGCAGCTGATCAGCTCGGGCTGACGCAGCCTACCGTCAGTTTTCATCTGCGGAAGCTTGAGGAGAGTCTCGGAACACAGTTGTTCCGGAAGCAGTCCCGCAAGCTGATCCGTACCGAAGCGGCAGACGAGCTGCTGCCTTATGCACGCCGTGTAGTTTCACTGATGGAAGAGGCCGCTGACCGGATGCAGGCAAGGGCAGCGCAGGGTCACAACAAATTGAAGCTGGGCGCCAGCTATACCCCGGCCACTTATTTCATGCCCCCGTTCCTCGCGGAGTACAAGCAGGCGCACCCGGAGACTGCATTGCTGCTGACCGTAAAAAAAGCGGAGACCATTCTCTACCTTCTGCGGCAGCATGAAATTGATGCCGCAATCGTCTCCCTGCCGAATGAGCCGGAAAAGGGACTGCAGATCGTGCCGCTCATCGAAGACGAGCTGCAGCTTGTCCTGAATCCGGGGCATCCTCTGGCATCCGCAGAAACGCTCAGCGTGGATCAGCTTGAGCATGAAATTTTCCTGCTGCATGAACAAGGCTCTACCTCGCGGCAGCTCGCTGAGGAATGGGCAGCCTACATCGGACTGCAGTTCCATTCCGTGATGGAGCTTGGAGCCATTGAGACGATTAAGGAGACGCTGAAATTCAATTCGGGCATCGGTGTACTCCCGCTGCGCAGTGTGCTCAAAGAGACCGCTGCCGGGGAGTTAATCCGGCGCCCTCTGCCCGGAGCAGGCTATACCAACCGGAGGCATATCTGCCTGGCTTACCGGGATGAGCCAATCTATGCCGCACACATCCGCAGCTTCGTGGACTTCATCCGTACCACTGGCGGGAGGGGCGATTAGGGGATGGGAATGGGGATGGGGGATTAGTTGGAAAGTGGGGATAGATTGGATTGGTTTGGATTGGGGGCAGGGATAGTTCAGCGATGCTATGATAGGTTGGAGGGGTGGCTACTCTACTCTTTTATTCAAATATTTTTGCCTACCACCTACTTCAGGCCGATTCTGGGGGGTTTATACCTCTCATACCTGCCTACCGCCCACTTCTGGCTGATTCCTGAGGGATTTACACCTCTCATTCCTGCCTACCGTCCGCTTCTGGCGGATTCAAATGGATTTATACCTCTCATTCCCGCCTACCGCCCACTTCTGGCTGATTCTGAGGGATTTATACCTCTCATTCCCGCCTACTGCCAACTTCTGGCGGATTCAAAGGGATTTATACCTCCGACTCCCTCCGACTACCACTCACGGGAGGGAGGCATCCGGCATATTAAGGTGCACTACTGCTCTTCATTTACTCACTTAGCCCGTGTCCGCTGAATTCAGGTGCACTAGTGCTCTTCATTTGCTCATTTAGCCCGTGTCCGCTGAATTCAGGTGTACTAGTGCTCTTCATTTGCTCATTTAGCCTGTGTCCGCTGAATTCAGGTGCACTACTACTCTTCATTTACTCACTTAGCCCGTGGCTGCTAAATTGAGGTGCACTATTGCTCCTCATTGGCTCATTTAGCCTGTGTCCGCTGAATTCAGGTGCACTACTACTCCTCATTTACTCACTTAGCCCGTGGCCGCTGAATTCAGGTGCACTACTGCTCTTCATTTCCTCATTTCCCCAGCGTCCAGTCAATTCAGGTGCACTACTGCTCCTTATTCGCTCATTTCCGCGCGTCCAGTGAATTCAGGCGCACTAACTAGTTAGATTCAGAGATATTATCACTACTCACAACAAAAAAACCACACCCGCCAGCTCCGCTGAAGGATGCAGTCTCATATCTTACGCCCGCATTGTCTCTTTCTTATGCCCGCTATCTCTCTTATCATCTGCCCGCTTATGGCCCGCTAAAGAGCCGTTAATTGCATTCTAGTTAGCCGCTTCTCCTTACACGCTGATCTTCTCTGCCTCCTCAAGCTGCTGCAGCAGCCCGATCTGATGCAGATGATTCAGCAGCTGCTGGTAATGGTCGGCTTTCTTTTGGACGGTGAGGACCAGCAGGCGGAACTGGTCGGTATCCTGGCCCGACTTCTCCAGAATCCGCAGCAGATCGCCGTTGATCTGCTCGACATCCTCCATGCTGCTCTCCTGGGACTCCTGGATTTTCTCCAGATGCTCGAATACCTGCTCTTCAGCGACAACAATCTCATTCATATAGACCGTGGACTCGCCGATCTTGGCAGTGGTCTCATTCATGGCGAGCATCCCGTCCCCGGACTTGTTGTGCAGCTGCTCCATCACGCTGGTCATTCCAGAGAGCGAGCCCATGATCTCCTTCACATGGCTGCGGGTGCTGTCCGCCAGCTTGCGGATTTCAGTGGAGACGACGGCGAAGCCGCGTCCATGCTCTCCGGCCCGCGCCGCCTCAATCGCTGCGTTCAGCGATAACAGATTCGTCTGCTCAGCGATATCCGTGATGATCTTCGCCAGCTGTTCAATGCTATGGAAATGCTGCCGCAGATCCTCATTCAAGGCTACGAATTCAGTGAAGACCGCCGAAGCCTTCTGCATTTCCGCAGAGATCTGAATATTGGCTTCCTTGGCAAATTCGATTTTGTTGGAGGAATAGGACAGGCTGCCGTACATTTCATTAATCAGATTCTCGGTCTGTCCGCTGTTGTCCTTCAAATGCTCCAGCAGCTTCTGGGTCCCGCCAATTTGACCGATCAGCTCGCCGCCGCCTGCCCGCAACGCTTCGAACTCCTCAACCATCCGGGCTTCTTCTTTCAGGATTTCTCCGGTTTCATGGCGGAGCTGCTCTGCCAAGGCATAGGCATGTTCCCCGTAGGACACAGCGCCGGAAGCAGATGCAGGCGACCTGCTGCCATCCATGCCAGCTTGAGGGACAGATGCGTAAGCGCCTGCTCCTCCTGCTGTGATCTTTCCATTTGCCATAACCGTCCCCGTAGCTGCAGCCATATCCTTAGCCGCGATCTCGCGCTCTGCCATGCCCCTCTCTCTTGACCCGCTTTCATTGCTCTGACCGTTACTGTAACTATGAATATCTCCGGCAGAGGTGTTTTTCCCCCAAGAAGTGCGCAATTTACTTATCCACTGCATCATATGTAAGCTCTCCCTTATTCAACCAGCAGCAGAATCATCGTCTGATTGGCATGTCTGTTATAATATTGTTCTCCGTAGCTGATGAAGCCTGTAGTATTGCCGCAGAATTCGAGCATCGCCATGTCAAAAGCCCCCCAAAGACCATCCCGTGTAAACAGCTGATCCCGCAGCGTACAGTTAATGTTAAGCACAAAGGAAGGCTTATACGGACTGCCGCCAAGCGTCTCCTCCAGCACGGCAAGCGGGTCGGCTGAACTCAGCACCTCCACATAAGTACTAGACATAACCTGGCTGTAAAAGGTGACCGCACCGTCCGGACGGACCGCCATCGGAGAGGCTATGATCAGATCATCTTCATATCTTTTGCCCAGGGGGTTACTCAGAAAATGTTCTGCCAGCTCCTCCTCCGGCACGCCCAGCACACGCGCATATTCCCCGGCGGCAGGCCGGCCGTTGAAGGAATATACCGTTCTGCCGAAGACATCGGCTTCCGTCACCAGCAGTGTCTTCCCGGTCCGGACATAAATATTCTCTTTGACCAGGGCTGTACGGGCAGACATATTGAAATAAATCCCCAGATTCCTCACCCGGCGGGTGCCCATATACAGATAAGTCTCGCCGCCCTCATCATCCGCCGCACTGCCGCCGATCACCTTGAACTGCGGGTCCATAAAATACAGCGAGGAGAGGATCATCTCCTCCATCCCACCCTTACCGTCACACAGGAGCAGCAGAAAAGCGTTCGCATTGCCCTCGACTTTGCGGTAAGCCGCATCCAGTGCACTTGCGCTAAGCACAGGCGGATGCAGAATCTCTACGATATCTGCCAGATCCGCTTCGTATTCGAACCCTGTAATTACGCCGCTGCGGTAGCCCTGCGGAGTGTATTCCCCTTTGGTTGAGCACAATACCGCCCGGGAGGGGGCATGGAGGGACAATTCCCGGACGGCCGCAGCCGAAGCGAACAGCACCAGTCCCCGGTTCCCGTCCAGTTCCTCCAGATGGCGTCTGGCTTCATTCATTGTGTTAAAAGATACAGCTATCATTATGTATATCAACCTTCCTTTGCGGATTGCGCCTCCGCACACTGTTACTGAAAAATTAAGCTTTAATTTTCAATACCTTCTTATGGTAAAACCAGAACAGGGTTCATTGTCTGTGAAAAATGTCGCAATAACGTCCGCGGCTTGTCCCACGGCACGAGGTTGAGCCCTTCCGGTAAAGATTGTATCATGAACATATCATTGCAATGTTAACGAGGCCGTAACCATCACGTGATTGTATAGAAAGGAGGACTCGGTACATGACCTATTCACAACGTTCCACCCACCCTGCCGCTGCATCGGATTACACTTATCTCGAATATCAGATCGGTGTTGCACAGGATGAGTTGTCAGCGGCTGTACAGGCACAAGACAAACCACGCGTGGAAGCCATCCGGGCGAAGCTGGCTGAACTCGAAGACAAGCTTGCGCTGCTTGAGGATTAAGCTTCATGTGATCAAGATCATCAACAATGGGAGGATGGCTGTCAATGGCGATGCGCGGATATTACTTTGCGATGGAGGACACCCTGGTGGAGCAAGTTGCAGCAGGCAATACCTCACTTACAAGTTTGAACATAGACGATTATCCCGGACTGGATATTGATAGAACCTGGGAGGCGATTCATTACCTGCTCTGCGGAGATATTTCAGATGGAGCGGCCCCGTTAGGCTACGTGGTTCCGCTAACATCAGACAATGGCCTTGAATTCGGCTCATTCGGGGCCTTTTATCTGCGGGCCGGGCAAGTGGCCGAAGCGCTCCAGGCTATATCCGGGCTGGATGAAGCGCAGCTCCGCCAGCGGTATGATTTCCCGGCCATGGTCAAGGACGAGGTGTATCCTCTTGAGCCTGGCTCGGTTACAGATGAGGATGGGCCTGCCTTTTTCGCCTACCTGCTTCAGTTTTTCAACGAAATCAAGCGTTTCTACAGCCGGACTGCAGCCGCCGGTAAAGGTCTGATCTTCTATATTTTCTGAGATAAGTTTCTGTTAGGCTATATTTCATGCAACAAAAGAAGCTATCCCTGTCATTCCTGACAGCGGGATAGCTTCTTTTTGCAACCTGCTTCTTTAGAAACTTATCTCCTTCAACACTCTACACCCGCAGCTTCGGTTAACCCAGCTTCACCAGGCTGTAGTTCTTTTTGCCTTTGCGGACGATGATGAATTTGCCGCCGATGGCCTGCTCAGCGGTAATCTCCGTCTCCAGCTCGTTCACACGCTCCCCGTTGATGGAAATAGCGCCTTTGGTGATGTCCTCACGCGCCTGGCGTTTGGACGGCTCAATCCCCAGCTCCACCAGCCAGTCCACAATGTTCTTCGATTCCTTGCCGGCTGTGAAGGTCGGCATTTCCTTGAAGCCTTCCTCAATTTCATCGGCGGTCAGCGAGCGGATATCCCCGCTGAACAGCGCGGCGCTAATCCGCTTGGCCTGCTCCAGCAGCTCCTCGCTGTGCACGAAGCGGGTCATCTCTTCGGCCAGGGTTCTCTGGGCCTCGCGTTTATGCGGCTCCGTCGCCACCTTCTCCTCCAGCGCCTCGATTTCCTCTTTGCTCAGGAAGGTGAAGTATTTCAGGTATTTCACTACATCGCGGTCATCGGTGTTCGCCCAGAACTGGTAGAACTCGTAAGGGGTAGTCTGCTTCGGATCAAGCCAGATCGCGCCGCCGGCGGTTTTGCCGAACTTGGTACCGTCTGCCTTAAGCATCAGCGGGATGGTCAGGCCGAAGGCTTTGGCTTCGTTGCCTTCTTTTTTACGGATCAGATCCAGGCCGCTGGTGATATTGCCCCATTGGTCCGAACCGCCGACCTGAAGCTGCACATCCTCATGCTGGTACAGGTGCAGGTAGTCAATCGACTGGAGGATCTGGTAGGAGAACTCGGTGAACGAGATCCCGCTGTCCAGACGGCTTGCGACTACATCCTTGGCGAGCATTGTGTTGATGCTGAAGTTTTTGCCGAAATCACGCAGGAATTCAATGACATTCATATCCTTGGTCCAGTCGTAGTTATTGACCAGCCGGACCTGGTTGTCGTCCCCTGCCTGGAAGAGCTTCTTCATCTGGGCCGTCAGCGCATCCACATTCTCCTGCACCTGCTCCAGCGTCTGCAGGGAGCGTTCGCTCTGGCGTCCGCTCGGATCGCCGATGGTTCCCGTAGCGCCTCCGATCAGAATCACAGGACGGTGACCGGCCAGCTGGAAGCGCCGAAGCACCATGAAGGGAATCAGGTGACCGATATGCATGCTGTTGCCTGTAGGGTCCACGCCGCAATACAGCGAGACTGCCTTACTATCCGTTAATTCACGCAGTCCGTCCGCATCTGTCTGCTGGTTAATGGCGTCGCGCCACAATAGCTCGTCGATAATGTTCAACATGTACAGCCCCTTTTTGGTTTGTTTTTGGATATCCTTTGGTATTCGTTGACTGAGCAGTGAGTATGCCCGTAACAGCCACGGGAGCCGGAAGCAGCACATTCTAGAGTAAAGGGCTGGTACAACCCAGCCCCTCCTCATCAAACCGTACGTGAGGTTTTCCCTCATACGGCTTTCCGATGTTTGTCATTCATGGGCATGCAGATTACAATAGCGTTTTTAGTCCACACTTATTGACCATATACTTGACCTCCGGGAATGAACTCATCCATCTCCTCCGTTGTCTCTTCTTCGCATACCACCGCGTAAATCGCTGCAGGATATACCAATCCAGCTTGGCTAATCTCTTTTGGCTGTAGTTCGTGTAGTAATAATTTCTCCATCCCTGTATCTTTGGATTGAGCCATTCCACGTGTTCCACGAACGATTTCCAGCGCATGCCGGGCGGTGCTAATCGGTCTTTGACCACGCCTCGGATACGTTCCTCTGCCTTCTTCGTTAGCCACTGCTGGGTGGTATAGTACACCTTCCCTTGAGAAGTTTCTGCTTTCGTTTTTCGGTGGTGCATTCCTAAGAAGTCGAAGCCTTCGTCTCCTGTCCACAGACCTACAATGCGGGTTTTGGTCGGATGCAGCGTGAGTTCTAGACGTTCCATAATGGTGCGGATGAGTTCATACGCATGTTCTGCATCCTTTTTGGTTTTACAGACCACGACGAAGTCGTCTGCATACCTCGTCAGTTCTCCCAGTCCACTTCCGTGTTTTTCCCATAACCGGTCAAAGTAGTTCAAATAGATATTCGCCAGCAGTGGCGAGATGACACCACCTTGGGGTGTCCCTAGATCGGAGCGCCGTACCTTTCCTTCTTCCATTATTCCCGCATGAAGCCACTTCCGTATGAGCTTCAGAATCCGTCTGTCATTGATACGCATCTGTACCAATTTCATGAGTTTCTCTTGATTGATATGGTCGAAGTAACCTTGGATATCGACGTCGACTACCCAATTTCCTTTGCGGTTGCAGGCTTTCCGGATTCGCTCCAGCGCTCCTTTGGCACTTCGTTTTGGACGAAATCCGAAGGAGACTTCTTTAAAATCGGCTTCAAAGATGGGTTCAATCACCAGTTTGGTTGCCATTTGTAAGACACGGTCCCGTACGGTAGGGATGCCTAGCGGTCTTGGCTTCCCATCTTTCTTCGGGATATAGTGCCGCCGAACCGGCTGCGGATGGTAGCTGCCTTCTTTCAATTCTTGCTCACAGCTTTTGAGAAATCTCGTCACTCCTTGTTTCTCGATTTCAGCGAGCGTTACGGCATCCACTCCCGCAGCTCCCTTATTCGCTTTCACCCGTTTCCAGGCTTCGCATAGCACATCCCACCGGTAGACTTTGTCGTACAAGGCGTGGAATTTACGCTTGTTGTTCTCCTTGGCCGCATGACCTAGCTTTTCTTGGAGTTCTTGAACTTTTTCCTTGGGTGTCGTTAGCCGTTTGGCATTCACTCACTCGTACCTCCTCCAAAAGCGTAAACAAAGCAGGGCTCCTTCCCTCCCTAAGGTTATGTTGTCCTTAGGTTCTTCGGTACTACGAGCCCCTCGGACTCCCTTCCCACAGACGGTTCACTTCGTCTTCTGGACTTATAGAGCGCCTCTTTACGGGTTCCTAAAAAAAAAATTCCGTGTGGGGGAGGGTCTCCCCAGTTCACTGCATTATCTTTCAATCCATGCCGTTCCCTATACGCCGGAGGGTTCTTCACTGTTGTTCCAAGTTCTGCACAGCTTCCTTGGCCTTCGTCCATAATAGCGGGACTCGGCTCCCTCTGTTCCCCTTTGCAGGGCCTTTTTGACGACGCGGCAGGATTCACTTGATGTTGCGGCCTGAATTGTTGCTCGCCCGGTCTCTGACCAGTACTTTTGTCGATGCGCTTTTACACACAGATTTCGCCATGTGCAAGCATCCTAGCTACAAAGGTAGCTTGGTCCCTCCTTTGGTTGGACTTTCACCAACTAGATAATGCGTGCCTCTGGGCACGCCCAACAAAAAAAATCGCCCCTTGTCTATTCAGACACAGGGACGATTAGAATTAACCGTGTTACCACCCAAATTGCACAGACCTCATACTGTATCAGGCCCGTACCACTCTTAGGCGAGTTATCGTTCGCTTAGCTCCGCTTGGCATTACCCAAGATACTCCCGAGGCGTAATTCGCAGTCCGCTTGTGTGTACCGGGTTCCATCAACCCCCGGCTCTCTGGGAACAGGGACAAGTCTGCTACTGGCTCGTTCAACGTATACCAACTATAAGATTACAGAAAGTATAGCCGCTTCATAAAATGTTGTCAATGCAGAGGCCGCACCCTGGATCACCGGCCTGCTCCAAGCGGAGAAAAATTTGCACAGCCGGAAATCCGTGATACATTATTAGGGAAAAACAATTGTTCCCATGATCACATTACCATAGGTAAAGGAGTGTCAGACTCATATGAAAAGTATCGCTGTCTTCTGCGGTTCGAGTGACGGAGCCTTACCCGTATATAAAGAATATGCGGTTCAACTGGGCAAGGAGCTTGCCGCCCGCAACCTCACACTGATCTACGGCGGAGCCACCGTCGGCCTGATGGGGGCCATTGCAGATAGCGTCATGCAGGCGGGGGGACGCGTGATCGGGGTGCTGCCGCATTTTCTCAAGCAACGGGAAATTGAGCATAAGCAGCTCACGGAACTGATCATGGTCGACTCTATGCACGAGCGGAAACTCAAGATGTCTGAGCTTGCCGACGGATTCATTGCCATGCCGGGCGGACCGGGCACCATGGAGGAGTATTTCGAGATCTTCACCTGGGCGCAGCTCGGCCTGCATCAGAAGCCTTGCGGACTGCTCAATGTGAATCATTATTATGATCCGCTGATTGCCCTGTTCGGCAACATGGCCAAGGACAAGTTCATGCAGGAGAAACATCATTCCATCATGCTGAACGATACGACTCCCGAGGGAATCCTGCGGCAGTTCGCAGACTACACCCCTCCTCCGGTGAAGCAATATCTGACTGAAGATCGTACCTGATCAGCCGCCGCCATAATCCCGTTATCACTACCTGCAGACCGCAGCTATCGTTCCGTAGACTGCCCGCCCCTGCCAGAAAGAGGTCATTCATATGTCGTTGTCTGCTTATTCCGGTTACGATGCTCTGGGGCTTGCCGCCCTTGTCAAAGCACGTGAAGTCTCCCCCCGTGAGCTTGTAGAGTCAGCCTTCACCCGGATGGATGAAATCAACCCGCTGCTGAATGCGGTGGTGCGCACCCGCCGGGAGGCCGCGCTGAGGGAAGCCGATGAGATGCCTGCCGATCCCGCAGACCGCTCCCGTCCGTTCGCCGGTGTCCCCTTCCTGCTGAAGGATATCTCCCAGGCGATCGGCGGAGAACCGCTGACTTCGGGCGCCCTGCTGATGAAGGACCATATTGCGAAGCGTGACTCCAACTATGTAGCCCGTATCCGGCGGGGCGGCTTCATTCCGCTGGGACATACGAACACTCCTGAATTCGGCCTCAAAAACATCACCGAGCCCCTGCTCCACGGCCCGGCGCGCAACCCCTGGAATCCCGCCTGTTCGCCCGGCGGCTCCAGCGGCGGAGCGGCGGCGGCGGTTGCCGCAGGGATCGTTCCGGCCGCCGGAGCCAGTGACGGAGGCGGCTCGATCCGCATTCCGGCCTCCTTCACCGGCCTGTTCGGGCTGAAGCCGACGCGCGGGCGCACGCCGGTAGGGCCGGGAATCGGCCGCCAGTGGCAAGGCGCGTCGATTGATTTCGCCCTGACACGGTCTGTGCGTGACAGTGCCGCGATGCTTGATCTGCTGCAGGTGGTGCAGCCGGAAGCTGCTTTTCAGACCCCGCTGTATCCGGGCGTCTATCTGGAGGATATGCTGAAGCCTGCACAGCGCAAGCTGCGGATCGCATTCACCACGGCGTCGCCGGTGGGAACACCGGTATCTGCCGAGGCGGTACAAGCGGTGCTGAAGACCGTGCAATGGCTGGAGTCCGAGGGCTATGAGGTCGAAGAGAAGCTGAGTCCGGTCAACGGAGTCCGGCTGATGGATAACTACTACACGATGAACGCCGGAGAAGTCTCCGCGATGTTCCTGTCGCTGGAGAGCGGCATGGGCCGTCCGATTGCGGCGGATGAAGTGGATATTGTCACCTGGGTGCTGGCCGAAGCCGGCAAGCAGGTCTCGGCGGCAGAATTCGTGCATAGTCTGCACGAATGGGATGTGGCTGCTGCGCAGATGGCAGCGCTGATGGACCGCTTCGATCTGTACATCACACCAGCCAATGCGGATTCCGCACCAAGGATCGGGGAGCTGACGCAGAACGCGTCGCAGACAGAGGAGCTGCTGCAAGTCAGCGGACTGCCCAAGGACGCGCAGCGGCGGATGATCTACGAGATGTTCGAGCCCAGCCTGACCTACACCCCGTTCACTCAGCTTGCCAATCTGACCGGCCAGCCGGCCATGAGCGTGCCGTTACATCTTACGGCAGAGGGGATGCCGATCGGCGTTCAGGTCATGGCCTCCAAGGGACGCGAGGACCTGCTGCTCCAGCTGGCCGCCTGCCTGGAACAATCCGGGCTGTGGGTGGGGATGAAGGGGAATCCGGGCTTTGCCTGATCTGTTCTGCTTCTGGATGTGTTCAATAAGGGCCGCCTGTGCAGCGTGAAATATAGCTGCCGGCGGCCCTTTTGCTCTATCCTGCCCGGCCGGACCGCTGTTCACCGGCGGAGCTGCCGGAATTCCCGCGGAGTCTGGCCCGTCTGCCGGTGGAAGAGCCGCGAGAAATAATGCAGCGAGCTGAAATGGTATTTCGCGGCAATAGCGGTGATGCTCAGCGGACTGTGCAGCAGATCTTCTCTGGCCCGGTTAATCCGGAAGCGGTTCATGTATTCTACCGGCGAGACCCCGGTAGATCTGCGGAACAGCTCGAAGAAATGCCCTCTGCTCAGTTGAAGCCTGCTGTAATACGTCTCCAGCGGCTTCGGCACATCATGCAGCAGATCCTGCTCCAGCTGCTCCAGCAGCCCGCTGATCCGCCGGTCCGGAATCCGCTGGTCCTTCAGCAGCAGATGCAGCAGATCCTCTATGAATTCCTGGAAATTACGCTGGATGGTCAGATTGCGGAAGAAGGTCTGCGCATGGTCGAACTCCCCTGCCTTGTAGAACTTCTGAAACCGCTCCGTCCACCCGCGCAGCAGCCCCGCATCCGTCACCTGCGGAAGCGGATACGGAAACAACGGACCCAGCATCTCCTCCTGCAGTTCCTCCGGCTTATAACAAATCGGGCAGGCCCAGTCGAAGCAGCCTTCCCGGTCCACATGCTGCCAGTCGAAATAGCAGCACAGATGAACCATCGGGTGCTCATCGTCGGCACGCCATTCATGCAGCTGCCCGGGCGGAAGGTGAATCAGCATTCCCGGACCGACCCGCAGGGTCTGTCCGCCGGTAAGCAGCGTCCCGTAGCCTCCGCCGATCAGGTAGACTGAACTCATATAGCAGATCCGCGGGGAACTGGATTGCCCGCTTGCAAAGGGGTACCGTGTAGCCAGATAGACGTATGGGTGTATGGCTGAAAAGTTCAACAGGGTTCCCCCTCCACATGGATATCACTCTTACTATGATTTGATAGCGCTTTCTGACCTGACTATAAGCCGCTGACTGCTCAGCGTAAAGGTACAGTTGCAAGGGCAGCGTACCTTTTCCCCGTTCGGGCCGGGCTATAGAGGCTCCGGTTCATTTTACCTGCCGATTGTGCAACAACCGGACGCTCCGCTAAATACATTCGGGCAGGAGTCGCCTACGATTCATACAGGTAAACCATAACGAAGGTTTGGCGCACCTGAGTAATAGGTGAACACAGCTTGGAGGAGGCATAACGATCATGACAACAAACAGTGTACCCTCGGCGGCGGCCACGGAGACAACAGTGACGGAGGCGACGGTGACGGTGACGACAGTGACGGAGGTAAAGGCTAAGGCAGCGCCGCTGGAGGCAGCAGATAAGGGATCAGCAGCGGCATCTAATCATACGGCAAGCGGTCAGGTTCATACCCGGGAGCAGGCCCGGCGGCATAACATCACCTTCGCAGGCCCGGCGGCGGACTTCTTCGAGGGGGCGCTGCTGGGCAACGGCGGGCTGGGCGTGGTGGTGACCACCCGGCCGGATGCGCTCATGCTGCACTTCGGACACAACAATGTCTGGGATATCCGGATTGCCGAGCATCACGCGGAGGAGATCATGACGTTCCAGGAGGTGTACGGCCGCATCGCCGTCCTTCCGGCCGATCTTCCGCACCTCACAGACAACCCCTGGTACCGGGAATACTGCGAAATGGCCGGAGACAATTACAGCCAGCCCTATCCGCGCCCGATGCCCTGCGGCTCGCTCCTGCTCCGGTTCGACCGGCGCAAGGCTGAGGTACTGGGCCATACCGTCCACATTGGCGAGGGGCGCTGCACGATTGACTTCCTGATCGGCGGTAACCCGGCGGTGTTCGAGCTGTTTGTGGAAGCAGACCAGGACCGGGTATGGATGTCGGTCACAGATTCAGCAACCGGTAACCAGGTGCCGTTATTCCATGAGGCAAGGCTGATCCCCGATCCCAAGACGCCGCTGGAATTCCCTCCGGCGCATTGGGAGAATGAGGCTGCTGCGGGCCTGCTGGCTTTTACACAGATTCTGCCGTACCTGGAGTTTCCCGCTTCGCCATACATCCCGCACGAGCGGGATAAGGCCTTCCGGCTGGCACTCCGGCTGCCGGGGGCAGACGGCAACTCTGGCAGCGATGGCGTACGTCTGGACACCTCCGGGGAATCCGGCGGCTTCCTGGCCTGCGCCGAATTGCGGGAGGGACTCGCAACGGAGATACCCATTGGCAGAACCGGACCCGGACCCGGCGTTTCAGCTAAGGTGAACACGCCGACACGTGCCGGTTACGGCCATGCCCTGGCGCAGACCCGTGAAGCCTGGAGGGAATACTGGGAGCATTCCTTCGTGGCCCTGGAGGATGAATTCCTGGAGCAGATCTGGTACCGCAATCTCTACTTCCTGAACTGCTCGGTCAAGGCGGGGGTCACCTGCCCCGGTCTGTTCGCCAACTGGAGCTACGGCGCAATCGGAGCGGAATGGCACGGAGACTATCATATGAACTACAACACGCAGCAGCCCTTCTGGGTGACGTTCTCCAGCAACCATCTGGAGAAGCATCTGCCCTATGCAGATCTCGTGGATCATGTCCTGCCAGTCAGCCGCAAGTGGGCGAGTGACTATTACGGCCTGCCCGGTGCCTATTTCCCGCATTCAGCTTATCCGGTAGAGATGGGCATGATGCCTTACCCTGTCCCGCACTGGGGCTGGGAGATCTGTGAGACTCCCTGGACTGTACAGAGTCTATGGTGGCATTATCTGTATTCGATGGATAAGGAATTCCTGCGCAGCCGCGCCTTCACCCCCATGAAGGAAGCTGTCCTGTTCATGACGGCTTACATGCAGCGCACTGAGGTAAACAGGCAGCTCCGGGAAGACGGCTGTTATCATATTTTCCCCACCGTTGTCCCTGAGCTGTATGAGATCACCCCCGGATTCGCCCGCAACAGTGATTGCCTGATTGATCTGACACTAACCCGGTTTATCTTCCGGGCATTCATCGAGGCTTGCGCCGTGCTGGAACGGGAAGAAGCGGAAGCCATGCTGCTTACACAAGTACAGGATATCCTGAACCACTTCCCGGAATATCCGACAGCCGACTCTACATCCGGCCGTGTATTTGTCTCAGTGGCAGGTGAAGACCCGGAGGTTGTATACAACGTTCCGGTACCGCTGTCCACGGTCTTTCCCGGCGAAGAACACGGCCTGCATTCCCCTCCTGCGGAGTATCAGATGGCGGTGAATACTTACCGCAATCATCTCAATGAAGGCGGCAATGAGCTGGTATTCCAGCCCCTGGCCGGAGCACGGCTCGGCATTCTGGATCTGGAGCGGTTCAAGCGGCAAGTAGCCTATTGCCTGCTTCCTAACGGCACCTGCACAGATAAAGTGCTGATGAGCGGCGGGCGCTACTCCGATACGGACGACTTCAATTACATGTCACGCATGGGCATCTGGTTCGAGAATTTCGCACTGCCCGCCGTCATCAATGAATGCCTGCTCCAGAGCTACAATGGTGTGCTCCGCTTCTTCCCCAATTGGCCGGAGCAACAGAGCGCGGAATTCCAGCGACTGCGCGCAGTCGGCGGCTTCCTGGTCAGCGCAGCCTTCCAGGCAGGTGAGGTGCAGTGGATGGAAGTATTCAGTGAAGCAGGCGCACCGCTATCCTTCTATATCCCCTGGGAGCAGGGGGCCGAATGTACCGGTTCCTCCGGGGAGGTACAGGTCCATACCGGACCACAAGGTAAGATGCAGACAGCTTCCGGGGAGACCATCCGCATCCTTAAGCGGAATCAGAGGTGAGATACGTGGGGGAGATCCCCAAAGCACACAAGCAGCGCCCTTCCAGAATAGGAGGAGCGCTGCTTCTATGGCTCTTAAGCTTGTGAAATGAGGGGACTCTGCCCCCGAATTATGGCAACAGCTCTAGCCGGCCGTTGAATAGATAACCTCCTCCTGCTTCTGCCAGGAACGAAATTTCCGCATCACCCGAGCGCACCGTCACCTTGCCCGGAGATGAAGTGCGGACCGCTGCTGCCGTCAGCCGGCCGTTATTCCAGACGATATCCACCTCAGCATTGCCCTTGGCCCGCAGTCCGGTTACCGTTCCATTGCTCCATGCCGCAGGAAGGGCTGGCAGCAGATGAATCTCATCTGCACGGCTCTGCAGCAGCATCTCGGCAATTACAGCCGTACCGCCGAGATTGCCGTCGATCACGAAGATATTGCTCTCCGCTCCCGCTATGCCCGATTTGGAATAGGTGAACAGATTCTCGAAGCACAGGCCGCCGATCAGGTGCGAGATATGCCTGTAGGCATTCTCCCCGTCGTGCAGTCTGGCAAAACCAAGGCCGAACAAGGCCGCCGTGAATTCCACATCCTCCAGCTCATTCTGAAGCATCCGGTTCTCAAGCGTCACTCTGGCTGCTCTGGCAAGCTCCGGTGTCCCGCCGGGAGTGATCTGGTGACCGGGATACAGGGCGAACAGATGGGACAGGTGCCGGTGCTGCGGCTGGGCTTCCTCATAATCCTCCAGCCATTCCTGCAGTTGTCCTCGCCTGCCGATCTGAAGCGGCGGCAGCTTGGCAATCGCCTCCCGCAGCATCCGCTGGAAGTCATCGTCCCTGCCCAGCAGCTCCGCCGACTTCAGACAGAATTCAAACAGCTCCCGCACCAGCATCTGATCCATAGCCGGTCCCATGGACAGCTGCTGTGCTCCCTCGCCTGGGAGCCCCCGGATAGAAGCTGTTCTCCGGTGAATTCGCCGGGCCGGTCACCAGCCAGCCGTACCGGGGATGGACACACATGTAATCCAGGAAGAAGACCGCAGCTTCTTTAAGCACAGGGTACGCCTGACGCTCCAGAAATCCATGGTCCCTGCTGTACTCATAATGCTCGATCAGATGGGTGGCGAGCCATAGTCCGCCTGTAACATTCAGCCCCCATGAAGTCTCCCAGCCCGGGAGCGTGAAGCCCCAGACATTGGAGACGACATGAGCGACCCAGCCCGGGCTTCCATACAGATTACGGGCGGTAGTTCTTCCTGCCTGTGCCAGTTCTTCAATGTAACGCATCAGCGGGAGATGGCTCTCCCCGAGATTCGTGATCTCCGCAGGATAGTAATTCATCTGAGTATTGATGTCCAGATGATAGTCGCAGCTCCAGCCCATCCGGCAGGCTTCGCCGTCGTTCCAGATGCCCTGCAAATGCAGCGGCAGCGGCGAATCAGCCCGTGACCCGGCAATCGTCAGATACCGTCCGTACTGGAAGAACAATGCGAACAGCTGAGGGTCATCCTCCCCGCCTCTCGCCAGGGATTGAATCCGCTGGTCCGTAGGGAGATCGGCCATGTATGAACGGCCAAGCTGAATATTCACTTTGTCATACTGCTCCCGGTAATCGGCAATATGCTCTTCCCGCAACCGTCCGTAGCTTTTCCCTGCGGCCTGCTCCAAGGTTCTGCGGCTCTCGGACTCCCAGTCCTTGCCCGAACGGCGGTAACTGGTACTGACAGCGAAATATATCTGCGCCTCATCTGCTCCTTCGATAACCAATTGCCCGTCCCTGCTATGAATCCTGCCGCCGGATATTATCACTTGGACCCGTCCCTTGGCATAGACTCCGCAAGCGCCGTTACTGTGTATCTTCTCTGTCGCCTGACTCTCGAAATCCAGCGTACCGCCATCTGCGGCTGCCACTGTGAACTCCTCTGTTCCCTTCACCAGACTCAGCGTAAAAGACACCGTCCCAGGCTGACTGCTCCAGATTCTGGACGCCACCAGATTGCCGGCATGTGAGGCAAAGACCTCACGATGCAGTGCCCCGCTCCGGCCGTGATACACGGCACCGGCCACCGCAGCAGTCAAATCCAGCTCCCGCCGGAAGTGCCCGGTCTCTCCGGGCTGCTGCCCCTGCTCCACGAATTCGATCACCACCTCGCATAATCTAAGATTCGTGCCGAAATTCTGCTTCCCGGGCTGCAGATGCTGCTTGGCAAGACGGTCGCCTTCCTTATAATCCCCGTTCATGAAATGCCTGCGCATTTCTTCCAGCACAGCTTTGCCCCGTGCGGGAGCAGGCTCCGGGTCAGCCTGCCCTGACCAGTAGGTGAGCTCGGTCATGCTCCATACTTCACGGAGCGGAGCAGCCATCACCACCGCTCCTATTCTTCCGTTGCCCAGCGGCAGTCCCTGAGACCAGCCTGTTGCCGGGGCTGAATACCATAATTTATAATCATTCATCCTGCATTCTCCTGTCTGTCTTGTCTTCAGTTACAGAGCAGCCCCAGCACCCGCAGGCCGTTCCCGGTACTCCGGCTGTCCCTGCGCCCTGTATTGCGGACGGCGATCTGCAGCACCCCTCGCTCCGTTTGAACCGGGAATAATGCCAGGACAGGACGGTAGGCTCCCGGACACCAGTCATCGAACAGATTGATTTCAGTGTAAGGCCCGCCGTTCAGCGAGTATTCCAGAATCCCCGAATCAGGCCCGTACAGCAGCACCAACCCGGCACCTTGTCCGGTCACGGTGAACGTGAATTCCGCCTGCGGGTCCTCCGTACAGGCATGTGCTGTAGCGAACCGCCAATTCATCAGCGGCTCCCCCGGCTGCAGCTCCTGCACGCGGAAGGCTGCCGAATATTCGGCAGTGCTGTAATCCAGCATTCTTGCGTACTCATAACTCCGGGGATCGAGCGGAGGTACGGGCAACACCGCCGCTCTCGTGGCCGCATTATCCTGCGATTCTCCCGCCGCTCTCACCTCGGATGCCTCTTTCTCCATGGACGTTCCCGGCATTTCCGTTGCTTCTTTTCCTTTCGCCCCTGTCGCCGCTCCCGCCGCCCCCTTACCTTCCGCCTGAGAGCCGCCGCACGCAATCTCCTGCTGTACATACTCCTGCACAAAGGCGGCATACAGCGCATGTCCGTCGTCGAGCGGATGGTAGCCGTCAGGAGCGAACCGCTTCCAATCCAGCTCCCCTGTGCGGATCATCGTATATACCATGGCTGCACAGTCAATCGAAGGGATGCCGTAATATTCGGCCACCTCCTCATGCACGGCGATGTTGAACGGCTTGTAGCCGGTCAGGTTCTTATCCGCCGCCATATACACGAAGACCAGCTCCGTCTCCGGCGACAGCCGCCGGCACTGGCGGACAATTCCCTCCATGCCGCGGATGGACTCCCCGCGGTCCTCCCCGTCATTGACGCTGAATTCGATAAACAGCAGATCTACCGGCCCTTCCCGCAGCACATGCTCCTGCAGCCGGTGCGCTCCGAAGATGGAGGTCGTCCCGCCGACTCCGGCATTGATGCAGCGCACGGGATGGCCGGCGTACAGCCTTTGCAAATAGGCTCCGGTCCGTGCGCGCCAGCTCGCCGCACTCGCATCCGAAGCGCCCGCCCCCTCCGTAATCGAGCCGCCAAGGAAAGCTACCGTCAGCGGGGTATTCCCCGCAAGCTTGCTCCGCATTCCGGGCAACCCCCGGCGCGGCATGATACTTGGGTGGCCGACATTGCCGGCGCTATTCTGAACGCACATGATTTCACCTCCATAATCAATGAATCTGCCTGAGCCTGCCCTTGCGGTAAAAGTTCGCACTCGCTATCAACAGCAATGCCGGCCAAGTGGCCGGCATCACTATTGCAGCATTCCGCCCGCCCGCGTTACCGCGTTATGCGGCTTTATTTGGCCGACACATCATACGCCTTCTGCAGAATCTCCAGATAACGGTCCAGCTTGAGGTCCTTCAGACCCTTCACATAAGCGTCCCAGTCCTTGTTCAGATCCTTATTGCCAGTGATGAACTGCAGCTCGTTCTGCTCAATGTAATTTCTCAGATTCGTCTGCAGCATGCTGGCTTCGTCGATATCGCTCGGATCAATCCAGATCGACCATAGCGGGAACAGATCCTTCGGTTCATGGCCCTGATACAGCAGGGTAGCATCGTACAGTCTGCGTTCATAACCGCTCGAAGCATAGATATCCGTTCCCTGGACGAAGGTGTCCCGGTATTCCTTCGGCATATAGAAATGGCCCATTCCGCTCCAGCCCGCATTGCGCGGCGCTTCACCCTCCGCCAGCGGAATCGACTTGATCATCGGCTTGGAATCCTTGCCGAGTGCCACATCACCTTCGCCCGGATCAGTCCAGTCAATGCCCTTCATTCCGCTGGCCGCATTGGTCTGGCCTTCCGGTGTGAACATATAATCCACCATTTTGATCAGGGCGATCTTCGCTTCCTCACTCGCTTTGTTGGTGATGACGAACTTGGCTCCTGAGGTTACACCGCCTGCATCATGTGTGGTGAACGATACGCCGGAGGGACCGGTAAGCGGAGCCAGCGGATTGTAATGCGCCGAACGGGTGTTGCCCGGATCAATGTTCACGAAGATGGCCGGGTGCATGCCCGCACCGGCGCCAAGAATTTCTGCATCGGCATTCTCGCCGATTTTCTTGAAGGCCTCAGCATTCTGGGTGAAGGCTCCCGGATCAATCAGCCCGGCATCGAACAGGGACTTGATGTAGGCCAGGCCCTCTCTCCACTCCGGCTTAACGGCTGCCGATTCAACCTTGCCGTCAGGCGTCAGGTTGAGGTAATTGCGGTCATCGTCATAGACGAAGCTGTTCATCAGATAAGGAATGATCCGTACGCCGAAGTCTTCCGTGGAGCCGCTCAGCGGCACTTCATCCGCTTTGCCGTTGCCGTTCGGGTCTTTGGTTTTGAAGGCCTCCAGCACCTGCTTGAATTCCTCGGTAGTCTTCGGCTCTTCAAGATTCAGCTTCTTCAGCCATTCGGTATTGATCCACATTTTGTTGGGATAAGAGCAGTGGAAGCATTCCGTGTAGGCGCCCAGACCGTAAATATTACCGTCCGGTGCTGTGACGAGCGTCTTCAGCGCAGGGGTCTTTTCCATCGCTGCCTTGATGTTCGGGGCATGCTGCTCAATCAGATCATTCAGCGGAACAAGCACGCCCTGCTGGCCGTATTTCAGCACATCGCCCTGGGAGAATTCGTCGATATAAGAGGTTAGCAGATAGGCGTCGGGATAGTCCCCGCTGGCCAGCGAGATCTGGCGCTTCTCTTTGGCCCCGTCGGACGGGTTGATCTGCCAGTTGAACTTGATGGCGAATTTGTCCTGCAGGAAGGCGGTGAACTTATTGGTCGGGATATCAATGCCCGATTCCTGAACCGCAAACACACTGACCTCCACAGGTGCCGCTGCCGCTGGTGTATTTCCGCCTGCATTTCCACTAGTGGCCTGGGCGCCCGAAGGGCTGTTTGTGTTTTTGCCCGAGCATCCGCTGATTACAACGGTAAGTACCGTTACCAGCATGAACAAACGAATTAGGCTTTTTCTCAAAATCAATCACTCCCTCTTTATAATTGAACAGGGTGAATGCAGATGCGGTTGCCGGACCTTAGCCCTTGACGGAACCCACCAGCATGCCTTGAACGAAATAACGCTGCACAAAAGGATAAATCACCAGCACCGGCAGCGTAGCCACAACAATCAGCGCATATTTCAGAAGCTCCGCCATCTGCTGCCGTTCTACCATCGCCATCGCATCCATCGCTCCGGCACTGTTATTCTGGATGATGATACTGCGCAGGACCAGTTGGAGCGGGAACAGATCCGCCGACTTCAGATAGATTAGCGCGTCGAAATAGGAATTCCATTGTCCCACCGCATACATCAGCACCAGCACCGCAAGGATCGGCTTGGATAACGGAAGCACGACGCTGCGGATGAACCGCATATCACTGCAGCCGTCAATCTCACTGGCTTCCAGCAGCTCCTCCGGGATGGAGGACTGGAAGAAGGAACGGGCAATAATCACCTGCCATACCCAGATCGCGTTCGGAATCAGGAGCGCCCAGCGGGTATCAATCAGATGCATCTGCCGGACCACCATATAGGTGGGGATCAGCCCGCCGCTGAAGATCATCGTGAACGTAATCACCATCATTAACACATTCCGGCCAAAAAACGCTCTGCGCGATAACGGATACGCAATCATAACCGTAAGGGTCACACTGATTAAGGTACCAGCCGCCGTATAAAAAATCGAGTTGGCATAGCCGGAAACAATCTCATGCGTGCTGAATAATACCCTGAACGCCTTGAAGGAGATATCGACAGGCCAGAGCCACACCCTGCCGGAGGTAACTGCCGCCGGACTGCTGATGGAGCTGCTGATAATGAAGATAAGCGGATACAGTACGGCGATCACTACAAGGACGAGTACCGTATAGACCACCGTGAGGAAGATCCGGTCACCGGTGGATTCTTTGATTTTGTGGGAAACTGCTGGCAAAGCGGCCATACGCGCACTCCTTTCCTACCAGATGCTGTTGTTCGTGATTCGTTTGGCCAAGCCGTTAACCGTAAGCAGCAGGACCAGATTAATGAAGGAGTTGAATAAGCCGACGGCGGTGGCGAAGCTGTAATTGGCGTTCAGCAGGCCGATCCGGTACACATAGGTGGCAATAATCTCAGAATTCACGATATTCAGCGGATTCTGCAGCAGATAGACCTTTTCAAAACCGATCGCCATCACATTGCCCACATTCAGGATCAGAATAATCACAATCGTCGGCACAATGCCCGGAAGGTCGATGTGGCGGATCTTCTGGAACCGTGAGGCTCCGTCCACCTTGGCTGCTTCATACAAAGTAGGGTCGATGCCGGCCAGGGCGGCCAGATAGATAACGGCGCTATAGCCGGCGGTCTGCCAGATATCGGACCAGACATAAATCGAGCGGAACATGCCAGGCTCCCCGAGGAAATTCACCGACTGCAGCCCGAAGAAATTCAGGGCAATATTGGCGAAGCCGAGGCGCGGGGCCAGAAACAGCATAATAATGGAGACCATAACCACCGTCGAGATGAAGTAAGGCGCGAAGGATACAAGCTGGACAAACCGTTTGAACCGTCCGCCGCGGATCTCGTTGATCATCAGTGCCAGCAGGATTGGAATCGGGAACCCTGCCAGCAGCAGGAAGCCGCTCAGCAGAATGGTATTTTTCACCAGCGTCCAGAACATCGGATTCTCGAAAAAGAGTTCAAAGTTCCTAAAGCCTACCCATGGACTGCCCCAAATGCCTTTGATCACGTTATAATCCTTGAACGCCAGAACCGCATTCGCCATCGGATAATACTTGAAAATCAGAAAAAACAGCAAAGGTAGAATGACCAGCAGATGGAGCTGCCAGTGCTTCAGCATGCTTTTTCCGGCGTTTGACAGCCAGCTCTGGCCTTTGCTGCGGGGCGCCGGCTTGTGGTGTAATATCAGATTCTTCTCCAGAATAATCCCCCCTATGAATGATGCCAGCGTCAGTGTTGCTTGTGTGTGATAGCGCTTTCTCCACGACTCGATCATAAGGTCCGGCGGCGGGTCCTGAACAGGTACACTTCCGTATTTTACGTACAGTTAACCCGGAATCCGGGGTTCATAGCATACGCTTACATCCTGAATTCCGCCTGTACAGGCTGTTCCCCGTACCCCCACAATGGAGGTAACAGCTGCTCATCTTGGCAAGAAGACCTGTTGGTGAATCAGGTAACTTAGGAGGTAGAAGTACTGTTGGGGGCAAGTACCGTTGGGGGGCAAGTACCGTTGGGGGGGCAAGTACCGTTGGGGGGGCCAAGTACCGTTGGGGGGCAAGCACCGTTGGGGGGCAAGTACCGTTGGGGGGCAAGTACCGTTGGGGGGGGCAAGTACCGTTGGGGGGGGCAAGTACCGTTGGGGGGGCAAGTACCGTTGGAGCTTGTTTGCTGACTCTGGTAACAGTCGCCTGAATATCTGAGGGATTTATCCCTCTCATTCCCCCCGATCCACCACTTCCGGCGCATTCAGAGGGATTTGTCCCTCTCATTTCTCCCGATCGCCCACTCGCGGCGAATTCAGAGGGATTTGTCCCTCTCATTTCTCCCGATCGCCCACTCGCGGCGAATTCAGAGGGATTTATCCCTTAGACTTCTCATGAGGTGCACTTCTGCTCCTCCTTCCCTCGCCCCGCCCGCTTCCGGCCGCATGAGGTGCACTTCTGCTCCTCCTTCCCTCGCCCCGCCCGCTTCCGGCCGCATGAGGTGCACTTCTGCTCCTCCTTCCCTCGCCCCGCCCGCTTCCGGCCGAATGAGGTGCATTTCTACCCCTCTTCTCCTCGTCCCGCCCGCTTCCGGCCGAATGAGGTGCACTTCTACCCCTCATCGCCTCGTCCCGCCCGCTTCCGGCTGAATGAGGTGCACTTCTGCTCCTCTTTTCCTCGTCCCGCCCGCTTCCGGCTGAATGAGGTGCACTTCTGCTCCTCTTTTCCTCGCCCCGCCCGCTTCCGGCCGAATGAGGTGCACTTCTACCCCTCATCGCCTCGTCCCGCCCGCTTCCGGCCGAATGAGGTGCACTTCTACCCCTCATCGCCTCGTCCCGCCCGCTTCCGGCTGAATAAGGTGCACTTCTGCTCCTCATTCCCTCGTCCCGCCCACTTCTAGCCTAATGAGGTGCACTTCTGCTCCTCATTCCCTCGTCCCGCCCGCTTTCAGCCGAATGAGGTGCATTTCTACCCCTCATCGCCTCGTCCCGCCCGCTCCCGGCCTTCCTCGGATATATCCCGACCCCAAAAACGGCCGCCCTATCCGGTTCGTGGACAGCAGCAGCCGCTTCAGTGTGTGAATTCATGCCTTCCTAGTCGTTATGCGAACGTCTGTAGGTGCTCGGCGAGAGGCCGGTCAGCCGTTTGAACGCCCGCCGGAAGGAATGCGAGCTGTTGTAACCGACTCTGGCTGCAATCTCATCGACGGTGTACCGGCTCTCCTTCAGCAGGATAGCCGCTTCATCCATTCTCACCTTAATCAGATGATCCGAATAATTCACACCCGTTACTTCCTTGAACAGCTGCGAGATATACTTCTCCGGCCGCTCCACATGCTCGGCGACGCGGTACAGGGTAAGCTCGGTGTCGGCATACATCTCTGCGGTATACTGATACATCTGCTTGATGATCTGGGTATGGGCGTCCTTCTTTTTGTGAGTGATGTATCCGCACAGCTCTCCGGTCAGCTCAAGGAATTCCGCCTGGATAGTCTCCAGCGCCGAAGAAGTGCCGATGTCGATAATCTGCCGTTTGACGCTCTCCCCGAGCGGAGACTCCATGAAGATTTTTTGATCGAGCAGCTTGAGAAAAGTCCCCTTCAGCTCCCCGATCAGCTGATGCTTCATCTCCAGCGACAGCTCCCGGGGGCCAAGATTCTGCGCGAAGGTAGCTTCAATGATTCTTCTGGCCTCCGCCACCTCTCCGGCACGGATGGTGCTGATCAGACGCTGCTCCGTCTCCAGCGGATAATAGTAGGTGGTATTCTCAATCTGCACCTCCTGATGGCGTACGACTCCTTTGCTGTTCGTATAGACGGCATACTCCAAGGCCTGTCTGGCCTGTTCAAAGGATTCGCTAACCTCTGTAACTGAAGAGAAATACGCCCCAAGGCCACCCTGCACCGAGATGCGGTATTCCTCGAACACCTGCTGAACCCACCGATCCATCAGATGCTCCGTCCCGTCTTCATGGCCCGCTGGTCCCCCGTCCTCTGTGCTGGAGAAGAACAGGATGACTATTTTGTCCGAACCCATATCCGTCATCGGGAGCGGGCCCGCGAGGTCCGTGAACATCTGCTTCAGCAGAAGCCGGGCGGCATTCAGCTCATTCAGAATTTCGACGCTGTCCATCCCGGAGTAACCCTTGATCTGCAGAACCCCGGCATATCCGCTTCCTTCACCCAGACCAATATCCGCCTGCTCGGCTGCGGAGATAATCTCTTCCCTGGATTCGAATTCCCCGGCGATCAGCCGCTTGAGAAAAGCATCCCGGACCACAGGCAGCTGGCGGGTAAGCTCACTCTCCAGCAGCTTGTTCTTGGTAATCATATCGGCGATATTCCCGCTCAGGAAGTCGAATTCATTGCGCTCCGGGCTGCCCTCTTTGCCGAACTGCTCCTTCATTACAGCCAGGAGCCGGTTCATCGGCATACTGTTCCTGTGGGCCAGGACAAGCCCGGCCAGCAGACCGAGGAACAGGGCACCAGCGGTAATCATCCAGGTCATATGCTTAATGGTATTCGCGTTCTCCATCAGCACACTGCGCGGAATACCTGCCTGATACACCCAGCCGTTCGTGCCGGAGCGGGTCGTAATGACAAGATCGTCCCTGTAGAACTGGCTTACCTTATCCCCGTCAAACAAGGGGTCGGCAGCCATTCTATCCACATAGGCATCGTTTTGCCCCTGAAGGACTATGGTATTGCCGTCCGCATCACTGATATGTACCCAGCCGCCATCACGCCCGGTCAGCCCGGACAGCAGACTGGCGATGATCTTCTCGTCAATATTGACCACTACGACTGCCGGAGAAGAGTTGTTGAAGCTGTCCAGCGGCAGCGACTGCATGTAGGTGATCACCGAGGTCTGCGTCCCTTTGCTTACATAAGCACTCAGCGGCTTGATTTCACTGCGGTGCGTCCGTTCCAGAATCTCTTTTTGCCAATCCGCCAGGGAGAGGTCTGCGTAATGGTATATATCATAATAATGATCCGGGCGGTAAGAGGAGCCGGCGGTCAGCACCAGATCATAATTGGCCAGATAAATATAATAATCCTGCAGAAAATCATTGGTCTGTCCGAACGTCAGAACATTGCGCATCGCTCTCCAGATTCCGAATACGTTGGTTGCACCGCCCCGTTCATTCATCAGCACATTCAGTTCCTGATTAATCGCCAGCTGCCGCGTAAGCCCCTCGACCTCAGCCATGCGGCGCTCCAGGATCTCCTGGCTTTTCTCGAGCTGGGTTACGCTGTTCTCAATAGAGATGGATTGGGTTACAGAGATGGAGGTACGGTAGGACATATAGCCCCCGATGCTGGGAATGATTAAGATGACCAGATAGGAGATCAGAAATCTGCGGAACAGCTTGGAGTACTTGGGCATGAAAAGATTCCCCCTCTAGTGGTAGCGCTATCATTATATTAGCTTAAAACAATTTGCCATCCAGTCAAGCATTTGTCATACGCACCTTGCATAGCAGGAGTCGGGAATGAATAAAAAGCAGCGATGCGAAGCCGGCATCGCTGCTTTTTATTAGCCATTCCGATTACGCTGCCTGCACCCCGCTGCCGCCCGGCGCGGTCATCGCGGGAGCGGGAGCGGCAGTGTCAGCGCGAAGGATACTATCCTTCACAAGCTTAGACTCAGGCGCTAGGATTCACTGAGCTGCTCACCGCCTCCTTCCGCTGGCTTCCAGCCATGATTCACCGCAGCCTCCATGATGTCCGCATAAGCCCAGTGGGTGAGTGGAACATCCCTCCACGGAGAAGCAGCGATTCCCTTCAGCGGCCCTCTGCCGGTCAGTCTGTTAAGCACCGTAACCGCCTCTGCCCGCGTTACAGGATTGCCGGGCTTGAAGCTGCCGTCAGGATAGCCGCTCAGGATTCCGGCACCTTGCGCCTTCTGGATGGCTTCCGCCGCCCAGTGTCCGGCAATATCCGGGAATCCGCGGCCGGCGGCACGGTCTGCCGGGATCAGCCCGGATGCCAGACTCGCCATCTCCGCTCGGGTAATCAGCTGCCCGGGCCTGAAGCTGCCGTCGCTGTAGCCCTTCATCAGCCCGGCTTCTGCCACCCGGGCAATGGCTCCTGCCGCCCAGTGGCCTGCGCTCACATCCTTGAAGGAAGCCGGCCCTCCGCCGGTCTTCGGGGATATTGCTGCGGCGAGCATCGCTGCCATCTCGGCGCGGGTAATCTTCCGGTCCGGCTGGAACAAGCCGTCCGGATAGCCTTTGGCATATGCAGAATGCTGCTCCACTGCAATGCCGGGCGTAGAAGACGGGGTGACCGCTGGAGACGATGCAGGCGTCCCGGTCACTACCGGCGAAGCCGTTGCTGCCGGAGCTGAATTCCCTCCGGTGTGCGCTGTGCCTCCTGGCTGGGGTGTGGCTGTACCCTCCGGCGTTGCAGTGGCTTCCGGGGTAGTACCCGGAGCCGGGGTTGCCGTCGGCTCTTCACCCGGGCCCCCGTTAGCACCCTGCAGGGTGATTCGCAACTGATCGGCCAGCATAAGTCCGCCTGACTTCTTCACGGCCTTCAGCAGATGCGAGCCCGCACCCAGTCCCGGGATTACAGCAAGCGTCCGCATAATCTGCCGGTTCCCGCTGTAGGCGCTGGCTGTCTGCCGCAGTTCGCCGTCCACATACAGCTCAATGTCCCCCAGTTCCGGGCCCTTCGGTCCCACCAGTGAAATCCCCGTACCTGTAAAAGCATACTCAAAATAGTCCCCGTCCGTCTCCGTGGAATGCACATCGTTCTGATAATCCCCGAGGAATTCAAAGGTCAGTGCAAGCGTTCCTGCCGGTTGTGCGGCAAGATAAGACTTAGAAAGCGTGACCGTACTGCCGGATAGCGTATAATCCGTGCCCTCCACCAGCGGCGTTGCCCCCTGGCGGATGCCGCCGAACAGCCCCGGCTGCCGGAGCAGGGTTACCTCAATGTCCGCTTGAGCAGGAGCTGCCTTGTTGAAGGCGGCCTCCACCGGATTGATCAGGTCGGGAATCTCCACCTTCAGCATATCCAGCAGCATGAACCGCCCCGATTTTTTCACCGCCCGCAGAGTGTGAATGCCTTCCTCCAGGCCGGAGATGCGGTACAGGCTCTGCTGGGCCAGCCGCCCGTTGCGGTACGCGCTTACCGTCTCCTTGTATTCGCCGTCCACATAGATATCCATATCTCCCTGCGAGCTGTCAACTTCGGTATAGAGGCTGATCCCTGTACCCTTGAAGTCATACTCGAAGGAGTCACCGTTATTCTCGGTGTACTGCACATCATCCTTATAGTCTCCCATGCCTCTGCCAGTGCTGCGGGACCATGACCCGTTATAGGTGATTCCCGGATCATCATTGTTGATCTGTTCGTAGCGCACTGCGGAGGAGCCTGTGATCTGGACCGTGAACCGCTCGCTGCAGTCTCCGTCGAAGACGAGCGTCAGCTCTGCCAGGCCGGATGGCTGGTTGAGCAAATACTCTTTTTTCAGGATGACTGTGCTGCCGTCAGCAGTGTAATCGGTGCCCGGCTGCAGGGCAGTCCCCTTATTGTTGATTACCAGCAGCGAATCGCTGCCTGCGGCCAGCGCAATCTCCAGATCGGCCTGGCTGCCGGATGACTTATCGAAGCTGCCTGTCTGCGGATCAACAAGTTGGCCAGTCGTCATCCGCAGCGCATCAAGCAGCATATACTGGCCGGAGTCCTTGACCACCTTCAAGGTATGCTCGCCCTCCGTCAACCCCGAGGCGCTGTATACAATCTGCTGGGCCTCCTTGTCCCCGCCAGTATACGTGCTTATCCGCTGCGGCTCTGCCGCCCCGTCCAGATACACCAGCATATCGCCTTGGGCCGGGTCCTTCTCCGTCAGCAGCTCAATTCCCGTCCCGCTGAAGGTATACCGGAAATAGTCGCCGTTCTGCTCCGTATAATGCACATCTGCCCTGTGGTCCCCGGCAGATCTGCCGGTCGAGGAAGACCACGCCCCGCTGTAGGTAATGGCCGGATTGCTGTCATTGACATAGACTGAGCGGGTAACCGAAGCTCCGCCTCCGGCTCCGGGATTGCCCGGCTCCGGCCCAGCGCTGCCTCCCTGTTGTCCGCCGTCCCCCGGCTCTCCTTCACCGGGGGCAGGTGAGGAATCTCTGATGCTGATATTCATATCCTGGCTGCCCGGAATCTGCTCCTTCCCGCCGTTACGCTTCCAGGAGCCTGTATAGCGCAGCCCGGTATCATCATCGTTCACCGTCGAGATGCCTTCCTTGGCGGTCACCTTGAACAGCCGCGAAGCGTGAGGTTCAAGCGCGCCTGAACTGTACCCGTCCCCGAAGGTTCCAAGCTCGGTGTGGCTCCACAGATCACGGACAGAAGCCGGCCCTTCCAGGCCGATATCACTCCACTTCATCCCTACCTCTGCACTGCGGCTGCCGAGATTGAACAGGGCCACATTGTAGGTGCCATCGCCGTTATTCGCATACCACACCTGCTGCTTGGTATCCATCGACACCGGATGGGCCGGACGACCGGACTGGTTGACGGCGATAACCTCATCATTCGTCAGCAATTGCAGCCCGTACTCATCCAGCCGGGTCATATCGTTGCCGATATAGAGCTGAGCGGCAGACACCGCCCAGAAGGTCATGGCAGTCTGCCGTTCATCCTTGGTCAGACCATCCATCGCACCGTTTCCGACATTCAGCGAATCGAAGTCGTTCCACCCGCCTGGGCCGGCATCCCGCCACCATATGGCCGCATCCGGGAACAAGCGGGCAATGTTGGCCCATTGGGTCAGACCCACATTGCTGTCATAGGCTTCCACATCCCACTGAATCCGCCAGCCGTTGGCGTACTTCTTCCAGAAGTCCACATAGTTATGGTCCAGCGCCCAGGAGAGCTCGAACCAGATGTCATGGCGGGCCAAGGCCTTGGACCAGGCTTCCACATCGCCGCGTGCATCAAGGCTAAGATTGTTGATTCCCGACCCCGGCGTCACGCTGTCAAATTTGACGAAGTCGATACCCCATTCGCCCAGCATATCAGCGATGGAATCAATATACTTTTGCGCGCAGGGGTTGCTGAAATCAATCTTGTAGCTGTAGGCGTTCCATGCATCCACAATCTTCAGCGGCTGCACGGCAATGTCCTGCATCCGGCATTCTCCGCCTGTACCGTAGATTTCAAGATTCTGATTATAGGCGTCGATGGACAAGCCGGGGATCAGGTAGATTCCGATTTTTTGCCCGTTGTTGTGGACATAATCAATGACCTCCTGGAACCCGTCCGGATAACGCTCCGTACTTGGCAGGGGTCTGCCGTATTCATCCATACTCCCGTTCCAGCCTGCGTCAATATTAATATACTCATAACCGTGCTGCTGCAGCTTCTCATGCATGGCATCCGACTGCTTCTTGATGCTGTCCGCCGATATCCAGTTTCCTGAAGGCTCATACACCTGCATACTGAAGCTGCTCCAGCCCATATAAGGCTTCTGCGCCAGCTCCTTGTCCGCTGCCTCTGCAACATTCTGCCCGGTTCCCGCAAGTCCGGCCTGTGCCGCTGTCATGATCAGCATCAGCAGACACAGGCCGATTCTCTTACCCAGTGACTTCAACTCCCCCAGCTCCCCTCGGCAAATTATAAAGCGCTTTCTTTCGAGAAGATCATAGGCCGTTGCCGCCCCCTTGGATAGGTACATCTGCGGTGTTCAGCGTACAGCTCCCCCTGCCCATGGGGGACAAAACTCAGCCGGGCATCCAGATTCCCTGCAGTTATTACTCCTTGTGACGGTGAATGGCGTTCGGGGATTAGCTGGATTTCCTCCACTTCCTAAGACCTCACGGGTAGCCTTACCGATTTTAGTTGGATTTTCTCCACCTAATTTTTCCTCTTCCCTCGCTTTTCTCCGATCCGGGTGGCAGCAAGTGCTGTTTCTCCAACTAATCTACCGTATACAGAGATTTCTGCGTTATTAGATGCCGTTTTTCCACTTAGCTGCCCTCTGCCCTTCTCTTCCATACGGTTGGGCCAAACAGAAAGGGTCTGCTGCGGAGAGGACATTGGCACAATCTGCGCTACTTCAAGCAACACAAAAACCGCCTGAAATCAGACGGTTAACAAATGTGAAATTCACGGCTCATTCGGACGGATTCCCCATCATCCGGGGCCGCACTTCGTTGACGGCTTCCAGCAGTCGGCCGCAGGTGGAGATCAGCTGATCAATCTCCTCGCCGCCCACCTTATCAATAATCTCGGACAGCACATCCGAGTAGCGGTCCATTCTGCTGCCGAATACCGCCTGGCCTTTGGCCGACAGGCAGATATAGATGACCCTGCGGTCGGTTTCGGACATTATACGTTCAATGTAGCCCTTCTCTTCCAGCGTGCTGACCATTTGTGAAGCGGTCGGCCGGCTGACCTGCATCAGCTCACTTAACCGGGAGACCATCAGGCCGCGGCACGGGCCTCCCTGTTCCTGTTCATCCGCCTCCTGTTGCTTCATGGCTGCATGAATGGCAAACATCGTGACGAATTCTCCATGCGGGATAGAGTCCATGCCCTGCTGACGGGGGCTTAGGCGTTTTATATTTTCCAGTGTGATAAGCAGCTGCCTCTCCCGGCTGTCCTGAATACTCATAAGACACCTCCGATCTATATCATTAGATTACTTACCTAACATGTGAAAATCAATACAAACCGCGATTCTCCGCTGACAAAAATAAAAATATTGTGATGTTCAAAATATTTGTGTATTATACATAAAAGGTAGTTTGGCTACCTAATTAGAATATCATACTATGCCAAACTATAATACGTACAGGATCAAAGGAGAATACCCTGCCATGGAGCATCTCACGCAAAAAAAGAAAGTAACCATTATGGTCGCCTTAATGGCGGCAATGTTCTTCGCGGCGATCAATCAGACGATTGTCAGCACCGCGATGCCCCGGATTATTGCCATTCTGGGCGGAATTGAGCATTACACCTGGGTAATTACCATCTATATGCTGACCTCCACCATTGCGACGGTGCTGGTCGGTAAGTTATCCGATATCTACGGCCGCAAGCCCTTCCTGCTCGGCGGGATCGTTATTTTCATCATCGGGGCCTTCCTGTCAGGCTTGTCCGACAACATCTACCAGATGATCACCTACCGCGGGATACAGGGCGTCGGCGGCGGGATTCTGATGTCGGCCACCGTCACTGCCGTAGGTGACCTGTTCGCTCCCCGGGAAAGGGCGAAGTGGACGGGAATTATGATGGCCATCTTCGGATTCTCCAGCGTAATCGGGCCTACCCTGGGCGGATTCATGGTCGATCATATGAATTGGCGCTGGATCTTCTGGATCTTCCTGCCGCTCGGTATTGTAGCGTTCGTTATGATCTTGAGAATGTTCCCGAAAAGCACGCGCGCCGCTTCCGAAACGATTGACTATGCGGGTTCCATCTTCCTGTCCCTCAGCATCGTCGCCCTGCTGCTCGGCTTCTCCTGGGCAGGCACCAAATATGCCTGGAGTTCACCGGAGATTCTCGGACTGTTCGCGGCAGCCATTATTGGCGCAGTCATTCTGATATGGATTGAGCGCAAAGCCAAGAGCCCGGTGCTGCCGCTCTCCCTGTTCAAGAATTCGATTGTCACCATCTCGATGATTATCGGGTTCCTGATGAATGCGGGCATGATGGGCGCCATGATCTATCTGCCGTTCTTCGTGCAGGGGGTCGAGGGCGTGTCGCCGACCAACTCCGGCTTCATCAACATGCCGATGTCGCTGATGATGATTGTGCTCAGCACACTGGCCGGCCGCTGGATCTCCAAATCCGGCAAATACAAGCGTTATGCCATGATCGGTATGCCGTTCATGGTCGCCGCCATGATCATGATGGCCTTCATGAACAGCATCGTCATGGCTGTAGCCAGCATGGTTGTGTTCGGGATCGGCCTCGGGCTGGCCATGCCGGTATTCACGCTGACCGTACAGAACGCCGTGGTTCCGCAGATGCTGGGCGTGGCTACCGCTACCAACACCCTGTTCCGCAACCTTGGCGGAACCATCGGGATTGCCGTTATGGGTACCGTGATGAACACCACACTTACGCATAAGCTGGAATCTGCGGTAGCCTCAGGCCAAGGCCCTGACCTGTCCAAGCTTGATCCTGAAGCCGGTAAGCAGCTTACAGCCTTCATGAACCCGCAGCTGCTGCTCGACCAGCCTAAGCTGAAGGAGCTGCATACCTCGCTGCCGGAGCAGATCCGGCCGCTCTTCAATCAATTGATTGAGATGGTGCGCGGAGCGCTGAGCGACTCCCTGACGGTAGTGTTCCTGAGCGGTACTGCGCTGCTCGTTATTGCAGCCGTGCTTGTTCTGTTCCTGAAGGAGATTCCGCTGCGTTCCAGCGAATCCAAGACAGTAGCTGCTGTGGAGGAAGCCGGTGCAGGAAGCAAGCTGCGGAAGAAGACTGCGCCTGCCGGGCGTTAACAGATTCACAAGTTAATCCTTATAAACAACAAAGAGATGTCCCGGAACAGCTTGAAGCTGCGGGACATCTCTTTTAGTATAAATGCTTAAAACTACTGTTCAGTTATCATTCTGCTCGCTGTTCAACTGCTCGAAATATTCGTACACCCCGTTCAGCAGCTCGCTTAAGGTCTCGCTCTGTTCTTTGCCGAGATGATCAATCATTCCCCGGAAGGTCTCCCGGGATTTCGCCACTGCCATATCCGCAAGATGCGCTCCCTTGTCCGTTAGCGTAATGTCGCTGATTCTGCGGTCCTGGCTATCCGGCGTGCGGACAGCGTACCCTTGGGCAATCAGGCTGTTCACCATCTGCGTGACCGTGGGAGAAGTCACCTTGAGGAGCTTGCTGATATCGGACACCGTCCGCCCCTTGCCCCCTTCCTGCTCCATGCCCTTCTTGATCGAGACCAGCACACGGATTTCACTCGGCTTCAGCCCCCAGAGCGTCGTCTTGCGCCAATTCATCCGGGCAAACTGCTGAAAGGCCTCCATTAAATCATCAATATGTTCATATTTATCTTCGTTCATCGGTACACCCCATAAGCTTTATTGACTTAAGTATAGCCCAAAACAGCCCCAACCCTCCACTCAGGAGACGGCTCCGCCCTATCTAATCCTCTTCCAGAAAAGTCGCATTGAATTTGCGCAGCAGCTCGCCGAAGGAATCCCCCTCTTCATCCGACCAGTTCATCAGCAGCTTGCCCATAATTTCCTGCCGTACCTGCCGGTTCTCGTCCAGAATCTCCCCGCCAAGCTCTGTAATCTGCAGCAAATAAGCCCGGCCGTCCTCAGGGTCCGGTATCCGGGTGATATACCCCTTGTTCTCCAGCGCGGCAGCTTGTCTGCTGACAGTCGATATATCCAGCTGGAATTCATCGGAGATGACCTTTACCCCTGCGGTTCCGTTATTAAAAGCAATCTGATGCAGCAGCAGATAGGCCGCACGGTCGAGATTGCCGATTTTTTTGTACGTGGTAAGCGAAGTCAGACGGCGGACAAGAACCGCCATTTCCAGCTCTATCGTCTCAATTGAACGTTTCTCCATGCAGTCCCATCCCCTTCTCTTTCTTCATTGACATCAATCACTCCACTTGTATAATACAAGTATATACTTTCATTATGCAACTTATTTGTGCATGAGATACTTTTCAGGGGGAACCTATACTATGAAAGCCCATGAGTTCATGATCCGCCAGGTCTACAAGGTCAAGCAGGAAGACACGGTACGGACTTTTATCGAGAAATGTATTGCTCACCGGATCAGCGGCATGCCTGTAGTTAATGACCGGAACGAGATTGTCGCCTATTTGAGTGACGGAGATATTATGCGCTATATCGGCAGGCATGAGGATCTGATTGTGGATTCTTTTTTCCAGATCAACGTGTTTGTCGGGGATAATGATGAGTTCGAGGAACGGACGCGCAAGCTGCTGAGCCTGAACGTTATGGCCATCGCCAAGAAGAAGGTAATCACCGTACATTCGGAGGAAGATATTGAGCGGGTCGCAACCATTCTCGGCAAAAAGCAGATCAAAAAAGTTCCCGTGGAGCGGAACCGTGTGCTGGTGGGTATTATCAGCCGCGGCGATGTCATCCGCCATTCCTTCAAGGCGCTGCTCTAGCCCAGGCCCCTCCTACGGGACAGCTTTAGCAGCTCTAGCAGCGCTGCCCGCTGCTGAAGCGTCTCCGCCACCGCATGAACACCACCCTTATATCCTCACCCGCCTCTCTCCTTAGGCCAGTTGCGGCACCTTGCTTTTTGTGTCATTGTTGAAGCAGCTGTAGTCTGCTCATCAGGTGAAGTATATTCATAAGGAGAGAACCGTCTGTGCTGCTTATTCATGAAGTTATTGCCAATCCCAAAGCCAGGGAAATCTATCTCACCATAAGAAAACACGGTACCGTCTCCAAACAAAGTCTGCTGGACGAAAGCGGACTGACCATAAGCACGTTAACACGAATACTGGACGAACTGCTGTCCATGGAACTGCTGATTGAAGTCGGCTTCGGCGAATCTACCGGGGGCCGCCGTCCTATCCTCTATGAGACCAACCCGGCCTATGCCTATCTGCTGGGGCTGGAGATCTCCCGGACCCGCGCTAAGCTGTTATTGATGGACTTTCATCTGCAGCTGCTGGGCGAATATACCTGGAATATGGATGCCGGGCTTACCCCGGAGCATCTGATGGAATCCCTTCAGGAAGAGGCGCAGCGTATGCTGGCCTCAGTCTCCCTTGACTTTAGCCGGGTCGCCGGACTTGGCATTGGTGCCGTCGGTCCGCTGGACCGCAGAGCCGGAGTGATTCTGAATCCGGCGCGGTTCGCGGCCCCGGGCTGGTCGCAGGTACCTATTAAGGAGGAGCTGGAACAGCGGCTGGGTGTGCCGGTATATCTGGATAATGGAGCCAACACGGCCCTGCTCGGCGAATATTGGGCCAGCAGCAACCGGATGCAGCATCATCTGCTCTACCTCCATGCCGGAATCGGCCTGCGCTCCGCCATCATGAATGATGGACGGCTGCTCTATGGCATGATTGATACCGAGGGAGCTGTCGGGCAGATGATCATTGAAGGCTCCGGTCTGCCGCCGCATATTCCCGGCGGCAACGCCGGGGCATGGGAGAGCTACGTGTCCGTCCAGACCCTGGAGAGACAGGCGCGCGATGCGTGGCGGCTGGGCAGCAGCGGGCTGCTCCACGGCCTGGCAGAGAGTGCGGAGCAGCTGGAGTTCGCTCATTTGATAGAAGCGCTCCAGGCCCGCGACCCTGTGGTGGTCCGGTTATTCAATGAGATGGCCGTCTACTGCGGTATCGGGCTGGCGAATCTGATCAATATCCTTCACCCCGAGGAGGTCATCCTCGGCGGCCCGCTGTTCCTCGCGGCAGAGGATTTCTATCAGGAGGCGACCCGGATCGCCCTTGAGCGGACCTATTACCGCGAGCAGTATAATGTCCGCTTCACCCGCAGCAGACTGGGTGAACGCTCCGTGGCAGCGGGTGCTTGCGCTATGGTGCTGCAGGAGCTGACGAATTAGGGAACAGGGGCTGACCCGATAGCCGTGAGAAGGCTTGGGTCAGCCCCTGTTGTTATTTCCGCAGGAGTGACTTAATTCGTTTCCGCCTAATCCTTATAAAGATAGAATGATCCAGTCCGCATACAAATAAATGTGTAATCTGGAAGGAGAACGAATGTGTGACTACCAAGAGTAACCTGTTAGCTGTTTGGATAATGTTTGGTGTATTCCTATTGCTGTTTATCCTGAATTTCGGCATCCACAGTGACAATCCTATGCCAACAGCCAGAATGTGGCTTCTGCTCGGCGTGTGGGCATTCCTCATCAGTTTGGTATTGCTTATTAAGAACAAGCTGCCCCTGAAGCGGCAGATCCTGATCTCTCTACTGTTAGCCCTTGCTGTCGCTGCGGCCTATATTAACCTATCTCTTTTCTCCATGATAGAAGTAAGCATCATCACTCTATTTGCATCGCTGGCTGTGTTTAGTACTTTCAACAGATATAACAGCTTAAAGCTTGTCTTCTTGAATACTGCAAGTAAGAAATCAGTAGCAGTGAGTCTGCTCACCGGTATTGCGGTAGGCGTCCTTCTGGGGATCATCAACTTAATGCTGAGCGGCAGCAGCCTGGACGGTTACAGCATCAGGCTGGCCTATTTCAAAGTCGCACTCAGTCCGGCCATTTATGAAGAAATCGCTTTGCGCGCCTTGTTCTATGCCCTCTGCCTCTCTATGCTACACGGCAAAATCGAAACCAGAGCCCAGAAATTCACCGTCTGGTTCATGATGATTATCCCGCATGTGCTAGTACATACTCCGGACAGCTTCATTAATGGGGGAATTATTCCAGGGATCGTCACTATACTTATGTATGTCATATTGTTCGGTCTACCCTTTGCTGTGCTGCAAAGGAAGCGGGATCTGACCTCCGCTATGCTCGCCCACGGGATTGTGGACGTCATCCGGTTCTGCTTCATGGGTCTTCCATACTAGTGTGGGTCAGGGATCTTACCGAAGCAACAAATACAAGGCAGCCGCTTCCCGGTAAGGGATAACTGCTGCCTTGCTGTTGTTTAAGGGACTTAGCCCCGGAGCACAGGTGCCGAAGATAATCCGAAGCGGACAAAGGCGTAGCGGTCCTGATAGACATGGTCTCCGGCTCCAGGTCTTTGTCGGTCCAGCCGGGCTTATCCTTGAAGCTGCCCGGACCTAACTTGTAGACCTCACCTTGAATATGATGATGCGGCCCGAGCAGATTGCAGCTGCTGCCGGTCAGTTCCAGCCGTATCCGGTTCTCTCCTGCATGCAGCAGCCCCGAAATACCTGCGGTGTACGGCTCCCACAGGAATCTCCGCACCTCTGTACCGTTGATGAACAGCCGGGACACAATGGTGTCCGGCGGTGACTGGAAGGACCAGCTTGCCGGAAGTGCTGCGCCTTCATTAATATGAACGTTCTGCTCAAGCGTGAGGGTGCCGGCAAAGAACGGGAAGCCCTGCTGGACCAGATCACCGGTTGTTACGGACCCGGGCAGTGCTGTCAGCTTAAAAGGTCCTTCCGTAAACACTGCACGCCGCTCTCCGTACGTATATGGCGCAGCAGATTCTACGCCAAAAGCGCCAACAATATATATACTCTCAAACTCCTGGTCCATCGTCAGATTATTGCCCTCCGCTTCAAACTGCTTCGCCTTCTCAAGCTTGGCAAGCAGCTCACCGCTGGGACTGAACCGGGTACTCCATTGCAGGATATTCTCTCCAGCAACTACCTTTCCGGCGATAGGCAGGGTGCGGAAGGAGATATCCCGCCACCAGCCGCAATCCGCCGGAGACAGCAGCTGTCCGTTCAGCAGCAGTTCCATCTCTTCAGGCTGCTCCAGAGCCAGATAAAGCTCCTGCACCTCCAGCAGACTGGAATCCGCCTGGAAACGGAACTCCAGCTCAACGGCCGCTGCCCGGCCATATGCCAGCAGCTGCTCCTGAATGAAGATAACCGGCTGCTCAATGGACCACTCGCCGCCATCCAGCCGCATCCGGGCGGTATCCAGCGTCAGACTGTTCAGGTCAGCGGCAGCAACTATCCATTCCGGGCCAAGCTCCAGTGCTACAGCTGCTTCCTCACTTCCCGCTACCTCCCGGCCTTCCGCCGCTTCCTCACTCTCCACTACCTCCCGGCTCTCTGCCGCTTCCATACTCTCATCTATCTCCCTTACTTCATCCGCATCACCGTACTCGTCCACCTTCAGCAGCAGGGAATGCGCTGCATAGAGCGGCAAGACAACCCGCGTGCCTTGTGCAGAAGCCTCGCTATCCAGTTCAGTGATGCTCCCGGTTTCCGGGTCTATTAGGGATACCCGGCCCCGCTGGCGCAGCTCGATGTTCACATGGCCGCAGCCTTCCGTCCCGGAATTGACGATATAATAGACCACCGAATCTTCCAGAGTCACCGACCGTACATTCAGCGTATCGGATGCAAGCTTCCTGCCTGCCTCACCGGTAATCTGCACGAAGGGTGCAGAGAGCGCTGTTACCGCGCCGCGCAGTGCTTCCGAATTCCATTCCGGCTGAACCGCATGCAGTAGCAGCCGTTCCAGCTGCCCGCTGTCCTCTCCGCTCACTAGTGCCGGAACAGGTCCACAGGCAACCAGATGACCACCCTGCTTAACGAACTCCTCCAGCAGCGCTGCTGTTACCCGGTCCAGCGTCAGACTCGGCGGAATAATCACGGTGCGGTACGCCGCCTCCCCGATGATGAACTGTCCTTCGCTTACGCGGCCATGCCGCGCAATAATACTCTCACTGCCGTAATCATGCTCGATAAGCGCCTGGCAGAGCCAGCGGCTCAGCAGGGCAAAAGCCTCATGATAAGGCACAATCGCCGAAGTGTCCTCTCCGCATTGGGCCAGCCACGCGGACCTTACCGGGTGAAGCAGCAGCACCTCCGCGCGGCCCGTTCCTTCCGCCAGAATCATCGACAGCCGGGCGAAGTAGTCGTTGAAGCCCCGGTAATCCTTCCACCACGGCTGCTGATAGAACAGGGACGGCGGATAATCACGCTTGCGCAGCCCCCGGAGCGAATAGCCCTGCAGATGCTGGCAGAGGAAATTGATGCCGTGGACGAACTGCCACTCCCCGATCCGCTTCAGATCCTGGAAGCTGACATTCCAGCCGGAGCAGCCGAAGCTCTCGGTAATTGTCCGCTGCTTCCCGGTCTGGCGGGCCGCCGAGCTGACCTGCTTCGGAACCAGTGGCTCCTCCCCGACGAACCGGCCCAGCCAGTCGCAGCCGGGAATCTGCAAATATTCGTAGAAGGCCATAGGATCGCCGACGGAAGTAACCTGATGCATCAGCTCCTGCTCGTCGACCACATGACCCGTGGCTGCCCAGCCCTTGGCGGCGCAGAAATCGCCGATCTGCTTGGCATAGGCTTCGGTGAACATGGCAGTCACCGTGCTCCAGTAATCATATCGCGCTTTGTTTGAGCGGTGCTGGGGGAAGAACAGCGCAGGCAGAATCTCCTGCACCGTATAACCGCTCCGCAAGGCGAATGCCTCTTCCAGCTCGAAGGACCACGGCAGCCTGCCTCTGGCGAACTGCGGCTCATCCGTGAAAATGCCCGGCAAGGCAGCACCTTCCGCCTCCAGCTTGCCGAACTCCTCCCAGTACCGTTCGTAGGCGGCTGTAATGAACTCACCTACCGCCAGCTTGCTTAGCGTATCGGTATAATGCGGATTCACCTCATAATACATGGCGAGATCCGCAGTACCGCTCTCTTCGGGCGGCAGCAGACGGTACTCGCCGGAAGCTGCATCAAGTGAATAGCAGGCAATTGCCCTCTCCACCGGATAATGGAACGGCGGCTTCTCCCAGGCCAGTATCTTCTGCTGATAGGCAATGCCTTTGGCCGGAACCTCACCGTCCGCGAAGCCGCTGGGCCAGCCGTTCTCATCATAGAACCAGGCGTTCATGCCCAGCTCCCGGCTCTTCACAATCGAGAGGCGGATCGCCTCCATCCAGGCTTAGCCCATATACGGGGTCTGTAGTCCGCTGCGGGCGTGCATGAAGAACCCGCCGATCCCGGCTGCATGCATCTCTTCGATCTGCCGCTTCAGCTCGGCCGGCTCCAGCTTGTCATTCCAGGACCAGAGCGGTGCAGACCGGTATTCTGCCGCAGGATTGGCCAGCTTCTCCCACAGCTTGCTCAACGCCCGTCCTCAGCCCTTCAGGCAGTAGCTGATCAGATCGTCCACATGGGCCGTAGCCAGGCATTCAATTGTATCCGCAGAGCCGTAGTAGATTTTGACCTCACCGTTATCCTCCAGAATCATCCCGCCCGGAAAAATAACATGATTGCGGAAGCCCCCGTCAATCTCATAATCCGTCTCCGGTGCCAGCAGCGGCTGCCTGGCCATGCCGATAATCTTACGCGGATCTTCCAGATCCAGCAGCATGATGCCAGCGGTATACCGTTTCTTCCAGGTAGGCTCCCAGCCGTGCTTGCCTCTTGCCGGGTCGATATCCACCGCATGGAAGGTGGTCAGCCAGCCCTTGTCCGTTCTGACCGGAGGCGCAGCCGGACCGACCTTGTCATTGGCGAACGGCACCTGCTCGACAGCAAGCAGCAGGCTGGAATTCCCCCAATATCTGAGATCCGGGGACTCAGAGATCCACGCATCGAAGCGGTCCTGCCCCCCGCGGCTGTATACGGTGAAGGGACGCTCCAGCCGGACATAACGGCCGCCGATTGTCTCCGGGAACAGCACCATATTGCGCAAATCCGGTGTGGACAGGCTGAGCACCTCGAAATGCTCCAGATCATCGGTCACGGCAATTCCGCCGCGGATGCCATGCTTCGTATCGACGGCAAAGCACATATAGCAGCGTCCGCCGATCACCGTCAGGCGCGGGTCGTAGGCGCGGATAATCTCTTCGTCATGCATTTTGAATACCGGCTTCGGGCCGGCTGTCCAGGTCACCCCGTCATCACTGTATGCAATGCCGAGATCGGTCGTATGATGCGGCTCAATCGTCTGTTCGTCCAGCGAGCCGTAATCGTTGCGGAAGATCATCACGTATTTGCCGTTAAATTTCGTTACACCGGCATTGAATACCAGTGCGGTAGGGTAAGGGACCTTGGATGCATCCAGCACCGGATTCCCCGGATAGCGCTGAATGAACGGGGCGGATTGCAGAATAGCAGGAACCTGTAATGTCATGGGGTGTACCTCCTTGAATATAGTTAAGCTCATACAGCATCAGCAGGCATCTACCCTTTGAGGGAACCCGCCGTCATCTGCATAAAGGACTTGTTGGCAAACAGATAGGCGACGAGAATCGGCAGGATGGATAAGCAGGCGCCTGCCATCATGTAGTGGGTCTGGGATGCCGCCGATATCCCGTATTTCAGGTTCGCCAGGCCAACGGTCAGCGTCTGCAGCTCCGGCTTGGTCATGGTGAATACCAGCGGCAGCAGATATTCATTCCATGCGCCCCGGAAGGTGAATAAGGCGCCTACGCCGAGTCCCGGTCCCAGCAGCGGCAGTATGATTCTCCAGAAGGTCCGGCCCAGCGAACTGCCGTCAATCAGCGCGGCTTCATCCAGCTCTCTGGGAATCCCCTTCATGAAGCTGAGCAGAATGAAGAAGATGGAAGCATGCGCGGAGATCAGGATCAGAATGACCCCCCAGAGACTGCTGTGCAGATGAAGCTTGACCATCAGATCGAATTGCGGACGCAGCACTACCGCCCCCACGGCAACGAACATGGTGAAGGACTGCAGGCCGATATATATTTTTTTGCCGACAAAATCCATCCGGTCCACCACATAAGCCGCCATGGATGAGACCAGCAATGTGCCGACCACCGCCGACAGGGAGATGATCAGGCTGTTCAGGGTGTACCTGGAGAAGTTCGCCTGTTCCCAGGCTTCGGAATAGTTGGAGACATGCCAGCTGCTTGGCAGGAAGGTTGCTCCGGTGGTCAGCTCGGCATTCGTTTTGAAGGAGCCCAGTATCGTAATCACGACCGGAATCAGGGTTATACAAGCAAAAGCCAGCAAAAATATCCAGAGCACAGTGTTGCCCAGTATGGTTCTTATTCTCATCTCGCGTCTCTCCTCAATCGGTCTGATTCATTCGTCTGGATGCATAGAAATAAATGAGTGAAATCATCCCTACGATTAGCGCGGACACGAAGGCGACCGCACTGCCATATCCGAACTCCTGTACCTGAACCGCCGCACTGCCGCCGCCGACAGGGAAGAATAATTTGTATAAGTACAGGAACATCACCTCAGTCTTGCCTACCGGACCGCCTTCGGTCAGGACCATGATACTCTCGTAGCCCTTCAAGGCTGTAATAATTGCCAGCATGATAACCATCTGCATGACCGGACCCAGCATCGGCAGCGTTACATAGCGGAACTGCTGGATTCTGCCTGCCCCGTCCAGGGAAGAGGCCTCATACACATCTTCAGGAATATTCTGCAGACCGGCGAGGAAGAGCAGCATATAGTTTCCGACCGCCCCCCACGCTGCCACGAGAATGACGGTGAGCATCGCATACTTCGGCCCCAGCCAGTCAACGCCGGTGTCCGACAGATTGAACTTGATCAGGAACTGATTCAGAATTCCGTTATAGGAGTTGAATATGGTGAAGAACACTACGGCCATAACAGCTGTACTGATGACGGTCGGCATGAAAAAAATCCCCCGCAGCAATTGTCTGCCCCGCAGCCCGCGGTTCAGAATGGCGGCCAGCAGCAGAGCCAGCGGAATGGTGATCAGCAGCTTGCCTCCTGCATAGATGAACGTATTCACAACCGAATCCCAGAACTGGGTGTCCTTCAGGATGCGGCTGAAGTTATCCAGCCCGGTAAACCGGGCGGCTCCATAACCCTTATAGTCATAGAACATGTAGCGGAACGCCCAGGCAATCGGATAGATTCCGAGTACAAGTGTCAGCAAGGCACTTGGAAAGATAAAGCTGTATGAGAATAAGGCATTTTTTGTTTTATTCATAGGGTCTCTTCCGGCTCCTTTCCCTTGCGGTCAGGGCAGGAGGATGGAGAAGACTTCTTCCCCATCCCCGCTGCCCTGACCTGTATCTGTATGCTCAACCGCTGATTATTTGGCGAACTTGCCGCCCAGGCTGGCCGGATCGAAGCTGGCATCGGGCTCAGCTTTTACACCATCATTCTGAATTGCGCTGTCCAGCGCTGTATTGTAACGTTTGTTGAGGTCAGCGATAATCGCCTTCAGATCGCCGCCGTTGAGCATGTACTTGAAGAAGGCGTCATCCGATTTCATGCCCTCGGGAGCAACCGCCGGATAGACCGGCCATACCCCGTCATACTTGTTCGGCAGGAACCCTTCAATACCGCTTACATCCGGCGTTTTGGCTACCGAGCTGACCGATGGAACCATGGAGATACCGAAGCCTTTTTCCTGATAATCCGTCAGCACCTGATCTTCATACATGAACTGCATGAACTTCCATGCCGCTTCCTTATTCTCCGATTTGGAGCTCAGACCCAGCCATTGGCCGCCGAGGAAGCCGGAAGCGCCCTTCACATTGCCGTCGATCGTAGGAGCCGGTGCTGCTGCCCAGTCAATTTTGGCCGGGAACTGATTCTTGTAGACGCCCGGCTCGGAGGAGTAGGACAGATACATCCCGATCTTGCCTTCCGCGAACTGTGCCCGCAGCGGATCGATATCCAGGGATTCTACGCCCGGAAGCATGCTGCCGTCATCCTTAATCTGCTTGAACGCATTGATAATAGGCTCGAAGCCGCTGAAGTCGTACCGTGCGGTCTTGAAGTCATACCCGAAGCCGCCGAAGCCGCTCAACTCCGCAATGACCCGCGCCGAACGCGCGAACGCACTGCCCGGACTCTTGAAATTCTGTGCAAAGCCGTAAGCGCCGTCCGCCTTGCCCGCTTCCGTCAGCTTCTTGGCTGTATCCACCAGCTCCTGCAGGGTAGTCGGCGGATGCTCAATGCCTGCTTTGGCGAACAGGTCCTTGTTGTACACCAGACGCATTGTTGTTCCGTAGTTCGGCAGACTGTAACGTTTACCTTCGAATTCGTTCAGATCCGGCATAGCCGGGAACTTCGTCTTCAGCTCATCGGTGAGGAATTCATCAATAGGAGCCAGGAAGCCTTTTTTGTAGAACGTCTGGATGGTATTCTCCTTCACCCGGATCACATCCGGCGCATCCGAGGTCTGAAAGGACAGATCCAGCGCCGTATCGAAGTCGTCGCCCTTCACGACCAGCTCCACCTCAATTCCGTCGGTGTTGGTTTCGTTGAACTTGGCAACCTGTTCTTTCACAAATTCGGCATCATGGCGGTCGCCCGTCCAGTAGCTGATTTTAGTCTTTGCCCCTGAACCTGAACCGCCTGTCCCTGCATCTCCTGTGCCTTCTGCTGCATTGTTACCGTTGCCGCAGGCTGCCAGGCCAAGTGCCAGAACCAGGCTTACAGAGGTCATAAGCGTACGCTTCATCATTGGTAGTGCCCCCTTATTTATCGCTGCTGAAATTAACTTACAACCTGATTATAGAATGAGCAGCGCTTACACATAAGGCGGGTAAGCCCACATTGAGGGCAGGTTTTTGCGGGAGTTGCCAGAGCTGCTGACAGGCTGAAGCCCCTGAAGCGTCCCTGTACACAAAAGGGAGCGAATCCCCGCCACGGCGGAAATCCCTCCCTTGTCCCTCTTAATCTTTGCCCAGGTAATGCAGTTTGAACTCCGACGGGGTCATGCCCGTGTACTTCTTGAACACCTCGCTGAAGTACCGCCTGTGCTCATAACCAAGATCGAGGGCGATCTCCTGCACCTGCAGGCCGTCAATCAGCATCGTCTTGGCCTTCTCCATCTTCTCATGCATCACATACTGCTGGAACGAGACCCCTTGCACCTTCTTGAACAGATTGGAAAAATAGCCCTGGCTGAGGCTGATCTGCCTCGCGACCTGCTCCAGCGACAGACTGGTGTTCAGATGATCCCGGATATACGCCTTGGCCTGCTGAATAATCCGCGTGGATTCTACGGAGCGCGCTTCCTCCACCAGGGAGCAGGCCGCCCGGCACAGGTGGTCAAGCAGACCGCGGATATCCTGCAGGGACGGATGTATGCGGTTCCTCATCACTTCAATGCTGCGCTCCAGCGGCCCTACCTGCTCATACGGGAACTGCTCCAGCATAACGCGGCAGATCCGGAAGCTCAGCTCATAGCCCACGCTTTCAACATAACGCGGCTCGGGCAGCAACTCATTGTCCAGCAGCTCTGCGAACAGCTGATCCAGCACCTGCAGGCTTTTGCCGCTATTCCCGGAACGCAGGGCGAACAGCAGCTCCTGCTCGGCGGCTGCGGAATAGCTGTGAAGCGCGAGCGGCTTATTCTCGATATCGCCGTAGTTGTACACACCGTTGCCGCCGGTATAGAAATGATACCCCAGTGCGCTGAGCGCCTGCCTGTATGCCGTTGCCAGTTCATGTATCGAAGATACGCCCAGCCCCATGCCGACCGAAAGTGTATTGCGCGAGAATTGGCTTACGTTCATGCAGCAGGCCTCCGTGATCCGCACGGCGGTGTCCGGGTCTGAGCCGTTGATAATGCAGACATAGCGGTCGGTATCTTCACGGATGATCACTCCGCGGGTCCAGGCGGTAATGGTCTCTTCGAGAATATTATGCAGGCTGAACCGCAGCAGCTCGATCTCCTGTACAGGCTGGCCCATAAGCTTCTCCGCGAAGTGATCAATCTCGGCAACAAACACGAAGAAATCATGCTGTGCAAGGGGGATATCCAGATAAGCCCATCTGGACCGGGCATCTGCCTCCGTCGTCTGATGATGCAGCAGGAAGGTCAGGTATTCCTGGCGCAGTATGGGCATGCTTTCTTTGATTTTGGATTCCATCACGGCAAGCCTGGCCGCCTTCTGCCGCTCTTGCAGACACAGCTCCTTCGCCTTCAGCACCACATTCACAATCTCATCCAGGGAAAAAGGCTTCTTCACGAAATCAAGCGCACCCAGACGGATCGCTTCCTGGGCATAGGAGAACTCGGAATAGGCACTAAGAATAATAATCTTGCAGTCCGGCAGAAAATCCAGTATCGCCCGGGTCATCTGCAGCCCGTCCATTCTCGGCATGCGGATATCGGTCAGCACAATGTCGGGCCGGGTCTCACGGATCAACCGCAGCCCCTCTTCTCCGTCCAGCGCGGTGCCGGAGACCTCAATGCCGTGCTCCTGCCAGGCCGGCTTACGGGAGATCATCTCCACTACACTTCTGATATCGTCGATAATACACAGCTTGAACCTGTCCAGCTCCTGTTCCATCTTTATCTCTCCTCCCCCAGCGGAATCCATAGATCCGTCCGCGCTCCCTTGCCCGGTGCTCCGTCTATTTCCATGCGGGCGTCAGCCCCGTAATACAACGCCAGCCGGTGCCTGATGTTGAACAGGGCGTAGCCTTTTTGGGACAAGGGTGCAGTGTTCATGCCCTGCTTCACGCTCGCGGCATCCAGTCCCCGCCCATTGTCCTCAAGGCAAATATGCAGCATGCCCTGCTCCCTGCCCACCGTAATGTCAATTCTTCCACCCCCGGACCGGTCGCTGAAGCCGTGCTGGATGCTGTTCTCCACAACCGGCTGCAGCATGATCTTCGGAATCTGGCAGGCCAGCAGCTCTTCATCCTCCACGCTTACGGTATATTCAAACAGATCCTCATAACATTTCTGCTGAATCGCAAAATACTGCCGGACATGGGACAGCTCATCCTCCAGCGGGATCAGATCCTTGCCTCCGCTGAGGCCGATCTGGAACATCTGCGACAGCGCCAGAATCATCTCATTCACATCGTCGTTCTCGCCCATGACCGATTTGCAGTAGATCGTATTCAGCGTATTATACAGAAAGTGCGGCTCCATCTGCGCCGTAAGCGCACGGAGCTCCGCCTGCCGCTTGTCCTTCTCCTTGGACTTCACATCCTCGATCAGCGTCTTGATCTCCGACATCATCCGGTTGAACTGGAAGCCTACCTGGGCGATCTCATCCTCGTACCTGCTCTCATACACTACGCTGAGCTGGTTCTCCTCCACCCTGCGCATCAGCCGCCGTAGCTTGAACAGCGGCTTCAGCAGGGCTGAAGTCAGCTGATTGGAGATCAGCCAGGTGGTCAGCAGAAAGACGCCGATTACATACAGCGTTGTACGCTGCACCCGCTGCAGCTTACCCAGCAGCTGGTCCCGCGACTGCATGCCGGAGATAATCCAGTCCGGTGAGACTGCCGATCTTTTGTAATTCACCAGGTACTCCTTGCCGTCATAGGGGTAGGTATGCTCCTGCCCGGACGCCTCTTCCCCGTCCTCCGCCATCATGGGCCTCCAAGGGAACTTGCCGCGGAACGGCCAGCGGGATTCTACCACCGCATCCCCTTCGCCGCTCAGCAGGTAATAATTCCGGCCAAGCGGCTCTCCGCCCTGATTCAGCAGGCCGTCAATCCGGCTCTCCTTGATGTTGACCACAATATACACATTGCTGATCGGTGTATACGGATATTCATAGATTCCCCGGACCACGAACGAGATCACCCGCTGGTTACCGGTGAACAACCGGTCATAATGCCCTTTGGCCCAATAGCCGCCCGGCTGCTCCTTGCTGAGATCATATAATTCCGAGCCGTAGAACGAACTATCCTGCGCACGGATCTGCGTGGTGGAATAGAAGTCGCCAATCGGCGTAACAATCAGCACATTCTCGATAATCGGCTGATTGAACGTTGCCTGGGAGAGCACATATTGCAGCTCCGACAGATGCACATAGTAATTCGACACTTCATGGCTGAACACATCAATCATCATCTTCCGGTAGGCATCGCTCAGCATCAGGGACTGCACGGACAAGGCTACATCGTTCAGCCGGGAATCGAGCAGCTGGGTAGTTTTGCTTACCGTCTCCTGGCTGCCGGCATAGGCATTATCCTCAATCTCCTGGGCGGCTGTCCAATAAGAGAAGCTGCCCATCGCACCAATTGATAGCGTTATCAGAACAATAAAAGAAAACAGAATCCTCTGTTTGATTGATATCCGGTAATACCTGCCTGCGAGCTGCCGCCAGACTTGCCCGCAATAAGCTATGAATGTATTCATATTCTACCCTTCCTCCGCTTCGTCTCTCTGACCTGCCTAATCATACCGGAGACTTACAGCACTTGTCCCTTGTACAATACGGCGCGTCCCCGCCCGGCGTCAAGAGTAACGGATGCTGAGAGGTGTATGCTGTAACCCATCATAACTTTCTTAAATGAAGGTCCAAGAACATTTAGTGGAAATAGTACACCTAATTTCATGCTGCCAAGCGATCATATACAATTAGATGGATAAACGACACTTATTCAAGACAATTCACCCGAAGTAGGCCAATCCAAGGAAACTAAATGTATTTTTTCCAACTAATTCAATAAAATAGTCAATTTCAAGGAAATTAAATGATCTTTTTCCACTTAATCTCCGCCAGTCGAACTGGAGCGGTAAAATTAATAATAGCAGCAGGCCCCCCGGTTACCAGAGGGCCTGCTGCTTAGTACAATCCTTTCCATCAACGCTCTGCGGATGGCTACAGCCGCCCACCCTGAAGCGCTGCCTTCAGCCTGCCGCCGAAACGGCTTCCCAGCAGCTCGTAGCCTTCGGCTCCCGGATGCAGGCCATCCGTGAGCAGGTGCCCGTCTTCCGGGCCGAACCATTCCAGCCCGTCCAGGTAATGCAGATGGCGGTCTCCACGCGCCTGCAGCAGCTTCACTGTCTCTGCGATCTGCCGCCGCATCAGCGGCAGGGTGAACCCGAGCTGGTTCTCCTCCGCCTCCCGCTCCGTCCCGTAGATCGGAGAGATGACGGCCAGCGGCGTCTCCTTGTGCTTCTCACGAATCGTCTCCAGTATGCCGATCAGCAGCGGCTTGAACATCCGCGGGCTGGAGGCGGCTGCACCGTATATATTGACTCCGACGCACAAGGTAATCAGTTCAGCCGGCAAGTCCCGGATCAGCCGGCCCGTCATCGGCTCCATCAGGCAGTTGCCGGAGAAGCCGAGATTGGTCAGATGATAGCCGCACTTCCCGGCGGCAATGACCGGCCAGGTGCGCGAAGGGCTGGACGCTGCCACACACTGGGTGATGGAGCTTCCATAGGTGATCCACCTTGGCTGGTGATCCGGCAGCGGTTCAGCAGCGGCTTCAGCTTCGATCTGCAGGCCGCTTAGCGTCATGCCGGTATTCTGCGGCAGATAGATGTCCAGCTCCTTCCTTCCGGGAGGAAGCCCGGTGAACAAGGCTTCCGTGCCGCCCGCCGCAAGCCGGAGCGTCTGGTGCAGCACCCCGCCGCTGAGACAATCCAGCGCGGCAGCCTCCGCAAGCGGACTGAACGACAAGGCCAGCGCCTTGGAGCCGGTGGCCAGCCGCAGCCGGATACCGGAGCAGATCTCCGCCTTGCCCCCGATCCCGTCCGGCGGATACAACTCGTAATCCCGGTAAGGAATACGCCAGGGCTTGATCCCCTCCCCCCGGTGCTCCAGTGAAACTGCGCCGTGAAACCATTCATCTGTCAGCGGAAGGCTCTTCAATGCCCTTCCCCTGCTTCCCTGCGGTCCGCACCGGTACCCGGAATGAAGTTCTCCCCCAGCCACACATCCTGATCCAGCAGCCGCTGCTGAAGCTCAGGGATCGAGATGCTGCGGGAATCCGCGCTATCCCGGAGCGCCAGCGATGCTGCCGTCCCGCAGGCCTGGCCCATCGAGAAGCAGTTCGGCATCACCCGCAGGGAGCCCTGAACGGCCCGGTCCGAGGACACGGAGCGTCCGGCCACCCACAGATTGCGGATACCTGCGGGAAGCATGACCCTGTAAGGAACGCCGTGGGAGACTCCCGGCGGCAGATGATTGAAGGTCATATCACTCTTGCTGGTAGCCAGGTGGATATCAATGTAATAGGCATTGCGGGCAATATCATCCGGGAAGGAACGCGCCGCAATGAAGTCGTCCACGGTCAGCATATAATCGCCCTGAATCCGCCGCGTCTCCCGGATGCCAAGCTGCTCCCCGCTCGCCACCAGATGTGCCGCCCCGAAGCCCGGCACATACTTCCGGAAGAATTCCAGCTGCCGCAGCACGGTCCGGCGGCCTTCGATGGCTCCGCGCGTAAGCTCCTCGGCCTTCGTTCCGTCCACCCCGAACACATGGCCGAAGTTGACTCCGACCAGATAATCACTCACCCAGGCCAGGCCGGAAATGGACTTGCGGCCTTCCGGCAGTGCCCCTTCAGCCATAGCCTGCTCAACTGTCCGGTGCAGCTGGCCCGTATCCCCCGTTTCTTCCAGGAACCGGCTGAACTCCCTGCGGTCCACATTCGCCAGCAGATAACACATGCTGCCCGGCTGAAGCTCCCCTTCCCCTCCGCCTTTCTGGAATGGAACGCCCGACAGGGCAGCGATGTCCCCGTCACCCGTGCAGTCGATAATATACCGGCAGCGGATGAAGGACCGCCCTGATTTGTTGACAATAATCACGCCCTCGACACTCTGCCTATCCGGGGACAGCACCACATCATAGACAAAGGTATGGAACAGCGGGGTCACACCGCTCTCAAGAATGGCATCGTCATAGACGCGCTTAAGCACTTCAGGATCAATCGGCACCCAGTCCAGCATTTCGCGGTATTCGTCCTGATAGCCGGGCCCGCAGGCCTGCTTCATCCGCTCCATCAGCTTCAGGCCGAGGCCGCGGATAATCGGCTTGACCTTGTCCGTGTAGGGACAGAAGGCAGGCACAAGCGCTACAGTCCCCATGCCGCCCAGATAACCCCGCTGCTCTACGATCATGGTGCTTGCACCGCCTTCGGCAGCCGCGATGGCGGCGGCTATCCCTGCCGCTCCCCCGCCGATCACCAGCACATCCACCTCGCGGGAGACCGGCACCTCTGCCACCGGCAGTGTTATATGTCCGTAACTCATATCTCCGTGATTCATAATCGCCCTCCTTGTAAGTCCGGTTTAGTTATTCAGTCCCCTTCTCCAGACACAGCCGGAGCAGATCATCTACATGCGCAGTCGCCAGGCATTCCACCGTATCCGCAGCACCGTAATACATTTTGACCTCCCCGGAATCCTCCAGAATCATCCCGCCGGGAAAAATCACATCGTTGCGGAACCCGCCCGAGGTCTCATACAGCGCCTCCGGTGCCAGCAGCGGTGCTGCCGCCCGGCCGATAATCCGGCTGGGGTCTTCAAGGTCAAGCAGCATAATCCCGGCGGTATAGCGCTTCTTCCAGCTGTCCTCCCAGCCGTTCTTGCCCCGGCTGCGGTCAAGATCCACGGCATGGAATGTGGTCAGCCAGCCCTTGTCCGTCTTGACCGGCGGGGCACCGGGCCCCACCTTGTCATTGGCATACGCCACATGCTCTACAGCCAGCAGCAGCTTGTGATTCCCCCAATACTTCAGGTCCGGGGAATCACTCATCCACATATCGAAGCGGTCCAGTCCGCCCCGGCTGTAGACCGGCAGCGGACGCTCAAGCCTGACGTATCTGCCGCCGATCTTCTCCGGGAACAGCACCATATTGCGGTTATCCGGCAGCGACAGGCTCAGCACCTCGAAGGAGCGGAAATCGTCCGTCACGGCGATCCCGCCGCGCAGGCCGTGAAGCGTATCAACCGCGAAGCACAGATAGCAGCGTTCACCAATCACGGTCAGGCGCGGATCATATACCCGGACCACTTCCTCATCATGCCAGGACCAGCAGGGCTCCGGCTGCACCTCCCAGCTTACTCCGTCATCGCTGAAGGCGAGTCCCAGATTCGTTGTATGGTGGGGGGCGACGATCCCCTTGCCCTCATCCCCATAGTCATTGCGGAAGACCATTACATATCTGCCTTTGAATTTCGCCACACCGGCGTTGAAGACCATGGCCGGCCCGTACGGGACATCCGCAGGCTTCAGAATGGGGTTCAGCGGATGCCGGACTATCACCGGACTTGAGGTAAGTGTTCCTATCGTCAGATCGTTCATCATGGAAGTTTCTCCTTTGCATATACAAGATTAGAGCTACCCTTTCACCGAACCGGCTGTAACCTGGATGAAGGTCTTATTGGCCAGAATATACGCCAGCAGCATCGGCAGAATGGACAGGCAGGCACCGGCCATCATCAGATGAATCTGCATCGCGGCCGAGGAGCCGTAGCGGAGATTCGCCAGCCCGACAGTCAGCGTCTGCAGCTTCGGATTGGTCATGGTGAACACCAGCGGCAGGATATATTCGTTCCACGAATGGCGGAAGGCGAATAGTCCGGCAACGCCCAGTCCTGGAGTCAGGAGCGGCAGAATGATGCGGAAGAAGGTGCGGATGAAGCCGGAGCCGTCGACCATAGCTGCTTCATCGAGTTCCCGGGGGATTGCTTTGAAGAAGCCCTGCAGCATGAAAAAGGTGCTGGAATGGGCGCTCACCAGAATCAGAATAACCCCCCACAGCGTGGTATTCAGATGCAGGGCAACCATCAGATCGAACTGCGGGCGCAGCACAATCGCACCCACCGAGATGAACATCATGGAGGCCTGCACCGTTACAAATATCCGTTTGCCGGGGAAATTACGCCGGTCCACCACATAGGCAGCCATCGACGCTACCAGCAGCGTCCCCACCGTAACCATCACACTCATAAAAGCACTGTTCCAGGTATAGCGGGCAAAGTTGGCCTGCTTCCAGGCTTCCGCATAGTTGGCGAATTGAAGCTTCGCCGGAAGCAGGCTGCCGCCGGTCATCATTTCCGCTCCGGTCTTCAGCGATCCGGTCAGCGTCATCAGCAGCGGAAACAAGGTCAGGAGCGCCGTTGCCAGCAGGAACAGCCACATAAGCGCCCGGACCGCAATTCTTCCGGCATGGCCGGATGGCCGGAGCGCCGTCTGCGGCCGTCCGGCCGGCTGCTTGGATATCACATGTTCGTTCATATCAATAAACCTCCTAATACACCTTGTTCATTTTGCGGCTGAAGAAGAAATACAATCCGGTAACCGCGCCGACAATCACGGCGGATGCGAAGCCCACGGCACTGCCGTAGCCCAGCTGCTGCGCTACCGGTGAACCGGTGGATACAGGGAACAACAGCTTATACAGATAGAGGTACATCACTTCGGTTTTGCCGATCGGTCCGCCTTCTGTAATGACCATGATGCTCTCATAGCCCTTCAGGGAAGCGATAATCGCCAGCATAATGACCATCTGGGCAACCGGAGCCAGCATCGGAAGCGTGATATTCCAGAAGCGTCTTCCGGCGTTCGCCCCGTCAATGGCCGCGCTCTCGTACAAATCCTGCGGAATACTCTGCAGCCCGGCGAGGAAGAGCAGCATGTAGTTGCCGACCGCACCCCAGACCGCCACGATAATAACTGTCATCATCGCATGCTTCGGACCAAGCCAGTCAATCGGCTGGGAGACCAGATGCAGCTTCATCAGAACCGTATTAACCATCCCGTTATAGGAATTGAAGATGTTATAAAAAACAACGGAGATCACCGCCGTACTGATCACAGTCGGCATGAAATAGATACCCCGGAGCAGATTAGAACCGCGCAGTCTGCCATTAAGAATGACAGCCAGCAGCAGGGACAACGGCAGGGTCAGCAGCAGCTTGCCTCCGGCAAAGACGAAGGTATTGCGGACTGACTCCCAGAACAAGCCATCCCGCAGCAGCCTGCTGAAATTGTCCAATCCTACGAACAGCGCCTCGCCGTACCCGGCGTAATCATAGAACATATAGCGCAGCATCCAGAATAAAGGATAGATGCCAAGGGTAATCGTCAGAATAATGCTCGGCGCAAGGAACAGGGAGTTCTCCCCAAGCCTTCTCCATTTGTAAATCATGCGTGGTCCTCCTTCGGGGATAGCAAAGGGGCTGCGCCGGGAATCCCGTACAAGCCCCTTCCTAACCTGTTATTCTCCTTGCGGTTTCAGCGGATCAAAGGCAGCATTTGGCGTAACGGTAACCTCGCCCTTCTCCACTGCTTTGGTCAAGGCTGCATTGTATCTTGCGTTCAAATCCTCAGTAATGGCCTTGGCGTCTCCGCCTGCAAGGATATATTTGAAGAAAGCATCCGCATAGGTAGAGCCCTCCGGAGTAACGCTTGGCACTGCAGGCCAGAGCGAGTCATGCTCGCCGACCAGGAACCCTTCCATGCCGTTAATTTCCGGGTTCTTAGCCTGTTCTACAATGGTTGGCACTACGGCAATCCCGAAGCCCTTCTCATGATACGTCTTCAGAATATCGTCACCGTACATGTATTGCATGAATTTCCAGGCCGCCTCCTGATGTGCTGATTTGGCACTGATGCCGAGCCAGGTACCGGCGGACACGATTTCAGAGGTTCCTTTAATCTGGCCATCCAGTGTTGGAGCCAGGGCACCCGCCCAGTTGATTTCAGTCGGGAACTGGTCCTGATACACCCCCGGCTCTGTCGAGAAGGAGAGGTACATCCCGATTTTGCCTGCCGCAAACTGGGCGCGCAGCGGGTCGATGTCCAGTGTCTCTGCACCTGGCAGGATGCTGCCGTCTTCATACATCTGCTTGAAGTACTCGATGGTCTGGGAGTAAGGCGCGAAATCAAACTGGCCTGTCTTCAGGTCAAAGCCGAGTCCCTGATAGCCGCTCAAGGAGAGAATCTCCCGGATTGAACGGTCAAAAGCCGACTTCGGACTTTTGAAGTTCAGCGCGAAGCCATACACACCCTCTCCTTTGCCCTGCTCGGTAATTTTCTTGGCATCATCGACCATTTCCTGCAGCGATACCGGAGGATTCGCAATCCCCGCTTTGGCAAAGAGGTCCTTGTTATAGATCAGGCGCAGGGTGAGGCCGGTATTCGCCAAGGAGTATACCTTGCCGTCAATCCGGTTGACATTGTCGATAATTACGCTGCCAAATTTGGTTTTCATGTCATCGGTAAGATAACCGTCAATCGGTGCAAGATATCCTTTTTTGACAAATTCGGCTGTATTGCCGCTCTTCAGGCGGAGCAGATCCGGTGCCTGATTGCTGGTAAAAGCGATATCGACGCTCTGCGCGTAGTTCTCGGACATCACCGTCAGCTCGACCTGGATATTCTCGCCGTTCGTCTCATTGAACTTGTTGATCAGCTCTTTGATATATTCCTGGTCATGACGGTCGTCCGTCCAGTATTTAAGCTGTACAGGCTCGCTTGCGGCAGTGTTGCCGCCAGCAGCGGCCGTTGCGGCGGGAGCTGCCGTGCCCGCTTCAGGCGCTTCAGTTGCCGCCCCCGTGTTGTTGTTGTTCCCGCCGCAGCCGGCGATTCCGGCGGCCAGCATGAGGCTCAAGCTGAGACCCAACCATTTTTTCTGCATACATTCTACCCCTTTGATTAACATTTGTATTGTGAGCTCGTTCTCATTATAAGCCCCCTCCCCCGCAAAAGGAGTGCGGCAGACTCACTCTCTAGGGACAGAAATCCATGGTTCTTATCTGCTGGATGTTCCTTGTCCGGTCAGGTTCCCGTTCTCATCGTAGTTCCGGATATACGCCAGCAATTCTGCAAAATTAACCCACGATATCCCCACCTTCTGATCTGCTGCGCCATAAGACATGATTAAATCATCGCCCAAGACAATGCCTCCGGTCGTAAACAGGCAGGGTGTCGGGTAATCCTCCGGCATTTCCCAATCCCGCTCTGCATACATCAGACGGTCGGAGCACCGGTGTATAACAGCCGGGAAATCATTATCCTGCTCCCTGAGGATCATGAAGGATTGCGTATACCCGAACTGTATATTTTTCTTCGCGTGATAGGATACCAGCCATTCTCTATTCCCCAAGGCTACCGGCGGCCAGCTTGCGCCCACCCGGTTCTCCTCCCAATCAAAGACCGGATAAGCCAGTAGCCTGTGCGCCGCTTTGGGCGAGGCCAAATCCGCTATGGATTCCGCTGCTGCCAGATAAATCGAGGGCTTCCCCTCCTGCTCTCCCCCTTCAAAGGGAAGGACATTCATCGGCCGGTGCAGCATCAGATATTGCATTTTACCGGCAATCCTCATTTTCCGGGGAAATAAGAACACATCGCGGTTATCGCTGATATGCCCCTCGGTAAGCGGGCCCACATACTGAAAAGCGCTTTCATAGTCACCCTGCTTCAACTTATCCAGATTCAGCTTGTAGAGCACACTGACTGTGTCATTAGCCCGCGCCGATTGAATAAACGGGTCTGCCTCATCTCCGGTAAAGATCCAGTCCGGAACATATTCAAACCGCGTCTGTACCGGAGGCTGCTGGCTGCTGAGCCAATAGGGGCCGGGGGGAAACGCCCGGCAGGCCACCGTGACGTATAGCTCCTCTTCGATATAAAAGATACGCGGGTCCTCCACACAGCCGTTGGCATAATTCCGCACTTCATTTCCGTATATATCCGTGATGTACAGCTCGTGCTCCTCATACCCCAGCGCAGGCGCCAGTGCAGGTGTTGAAAAGTCTGCCTCCCAGGTTTCTCCCGCATCCCTGCTGCTCGCATAACCCAGAAAAATCGGATAGGGATCATGACAGCCCTCTCTTCTTTTGTGCTGCCATGGCCCGGTGGCCCGGAACAGCATATGGATTTCATCAGAATCAGGGTCTTTAATAATAGCCGGATTCAGAACCATTTTATCCGCCCAATCACAGCCGGGTACAGGCTCAAGCGCCGGTTTGTCCAAATAGCGGAATTTCGGTTTCATCATTTCATATTTCCTCCCGTTTAACATCATAGAATAAGAGCTTTTGCCGTTTTTCAGGAATCACCTTATCATACGAAACTCCTGATTTCAAAAGCCTTTTGCCATAAAATCAGCTTCTGAACTAAAACAGTAAGATCCGTCAAATCAAAAAGGAAGATCCATCATTCCCGCCTGGCCGGCCAGCGGTTATGATAATTTTTGCAGGTGAAATCAGGCATTAGGAGGCGTACTATGAACCGGGAAAAGGTGTATGATATTGTCATTTACGGCGGAACCGCTGCAGGAATTACAGCTGCGGTCCAAGCTGCAAAAATGGGCAAATCTGTGGTAATGATCGAGCAGGGACAGCGCATAGGGGGCCTTACCAGCGGAGGTCTGGGAGATACGGATGTGGGGATGAAGCAGGCGGTCGGCGGCCTGTCCCTGGAGTTCTACCGGCGGGTAGCCCGGAAATATAATGAAGACGGGGCACGCTGGCTGTTCGAACCCAAAGTGGCGCTCGAAGTACTGCAGGACCTCGTGCTCGAACACCCTATCGAGGTTGTCTGCGGAGACAGGCTTGAGCTTCAGGACGGGGTGGCCAGACAAGACACCACAATCACTTCTATCCGCATGGAATCGGGTAACCTCTATAGGGGCAGGATGTTTATTGATGCTACGTATGAAGGCGATCTGATGGGCAAATCAGGCGTATCCTATACTGTCGGCCGGGAGCCGAATTCAGCCTATGGCGAGACGCTTAACGGTATTCAGCCCGGCGACGAGCTGAACGAGCTTCCAGCCGGTATTGATCCCTATATCATAAAAGGAGTACCTTCAAGCGGCTTACTCCCGCGTGTCAATGCTACCCGCGGCGGCGGTATCGGTGACGGTGACAACAAGCTTCAGGCGTATAACTTCCGCATGTGCCTGACGGACAATCCCGGCAACCGCCTGGAGCTCGGGAAGCCTGAGAGGTATAACGAGGCCGATTATGAAATTCTGTTCCGGGCCATTGAGCAGGGGCAGCGCTCCCGTTTCTTTAAATTAAACCGGGTTACTGCAGAGAAGACGGATTCCAACAACAATAGCGGCATTTCTACGGATTACAACGGAATGAACCATAGCTATGCAGAGGCGGATTATCCGGCAAGAGAAGCCATGTGGGAGGCCCACCGCATCTATCAGCAAGGTTATGTCTGGACCCTGCAGAATCATCCGCGGGTGCCGGAGGACATCCGGGCGGTCTACAAGCCGTGGGGGCTGCCGCTTGATGAATTCACGGACAGCGGCCACTGGACACCCCAGTTATATATCAGGGAATCCCGCAGGATGATCGGCGATTATGTGGTTACGGAGCATGATGTCAGACTGGACAATCCGGTTCTGGATTCCATCGGCATGGGCTCCTTCGCCATGGACTCGCACCATACCCAATACTATGTGAACGAAGACGGCCATGTAAGCACAGAGGGCGGATTCTATGTGAGATTGGCTGCACCTTACCCGATAAGCTACCGGGCGGTTGTACCGAAACGGACGGAGTGCACCAATCTGATCGTACCGGTATGTGTATCTGCTACTCATGCCGCCTACGGCTCAATCCGCATGGAACCGGTATTTATGATCCTGGGGCAATCGGCTGCGGCTGCAGCCGCGCTGGCGCTTGACGCGGACGGGATTGTTCAGAATGTAGAGGTGGAGAAGCTGCATTCCATCCTTCTTCAAGAAAATCAGGTTTTGTATACAGACGTCTAATCTGTGCATCCACTCGGATGGAACCGGAACCCGAATCTGCGCCGGTATTCTCCCGGGGAATAATCAAAGTGTCCGCGGAACATCCGGCAGAAGTGGGCATAGCTCTGGAAGCCCGTTTTGTCGGCAATCTGTTCAAGCGTCAGGTCACTGTACAGCACCTGCTGCTGTGCAAGCTTCAGTCTGACGCGAATACAGTAGGCGAACATAGATTGGCCAAAAGAAGCCTTGAACAGATAAGAGCAGCGGGACACACTTAACCCGGCGGAGGCCGATATCTGCTCCAGGCTAAGCGGTTCATGGGCATGCTTGTCTATGAATAACTTAAGCTTGTACGCGGTGTCCTCTCCCTTGGTACGCGGATTGACCCCAATCACATGCTCCAGGGTCAGGCAAAATGTTCTCAGAAGATAGTCCATGATCTCGTCCAGGTTTTGCATCATTTTTCTCTTCTCGCTGATGATATGCTTCCATAACGTAAGCACCGTATCGTCAAAACCGATATTCGTTTTTACCGGCAGGCTTGTGTTGGCCCACCACAAGTCCAGCCATTCCCCCTTGCCGGCCAGGAAATAGTCCGAAGCAGGCTGAATCTCACCCGAGGCTGGTACGCTTCGGGGCTGAACGCTCAGTTCGTAGGGCTGGCCGGGAGGATAGATGAGCAGGTCTCCAGGGATGATGGTCTCGTAATTCCCCGCCACCAGCGCCCGGCAGGTTCCTTCTGCCTGAAACCGGAACAGATAGTAGGTCAGCCCCTCTTCGTACTTCACGGAGTGGGGCTTCGTGTGTGCGAAATAGTTAGCATACATGACACCGGAACGATGCGGCTCTGACTTCATCATCGGTAAGGCTTCTCCTCCGGCCGGTCAGGATGATAGCCCGCCCTGAATTCCGAAGGCGTCTGCCCGGTGATTTTCTTGAACATTTCGCTGAAATACCGCCGCTCCTGGTAACCCGCTGCAAGGGCGACCTCCTGCACAGGCATCCCCTCGATCAGCAGCGCTTTGGCCTTCTGGATCTTCTCCGTGGTCACATACTGGGTCACTGTCATACCGGTCACCTTCTTGAAAAGACTGGAGTAGTAGCTCGCGCTGAGATGGACATGAGCGGCGCAATCCCCTACCGTTATCTCCTCGGAGAGACGGCTCTGGATATAATCGAGTGAGGCATAGATGACCTTCTGCCCTTCGGACAGGCTGTTCTTGCGCACCAGTGCGGCCCCTTCCACGCATAACTCCAGCAGCCGCCGCTGCAGAGACGCCAGCGGCAGTCCGGCTGTTCCCTGAATGGCCCTGAACCTCTGGATCAGCGGCTGGATATCCGCATACGGAATCAGCTCATAGAAGCTCCGGATCGCCGAGGCAGCCAGCTCATCGTACAAGCTGAGCAGATAATCCGGGTTCTGCCGGGACACAAGACTCTGGAGTCCTGTTGAGATATCCTCCAGAATGGCCGCTGCCTTGCCGGCATTGCCCGAGCGCAGCGCCAGCAGCAGCTCGTCCTTGTATTCCAGGGACAGCGGCTCCTGGCTGCCGGCCGGGAGAATATCGTCATAGCGGATGGCTGCATTGCCTTCCGTGAACAGATGATAGGCCAGCGCCCGGTTGGCCTGCAGATAGGAATCGGGCAGCTCGCTTGTCTCCTCCACCCGGCCTCCGACCCCGACCGAGACGGTGAATTTGGTATAGCGTTCAATATTCCGGCAGCAGCGTTCGGCAATCTCGACCGCACTTACCGTGCTGCAGTCATTCATAACCGCCAGATAGCGGTTATGTCTGGCGCGGAAGACTACGCAGCGTACATGCTCGGCAATCGTCTCCTGTGTGATATTGAGCAGCGAGAAGCGGATCAGCTCCACCTCGCGGATGGACAGCTCGGCTGCCCGCTCCTGAAAGTGATCAATCTCAAGCAGCATGACCACGAATCCTAGCGGATCCAGATCAATATTCAGGAATTCCCAGCGGGCCGCCGCCTGCTCCCAGGCTGTACGGTGGCTGACCAGCAGGGCGAAATATTCCTGCCGCAGCACCGGCAGACTCTCCCGCAATCGGTTCTCCATCTCCCGCAGGGTAAGCAGCTTCGAGTGTTCTTCCATAATTTCCGCCTTCGCCCGCAGCACCGTCTTCATAATATCCTCTTCGGTAAACGGCTTGACGACAAAGTCAAAAGCGCCAAGCTGGACGGCCTGCTGCGCATATTCAAAATCGGCATAGCCGCTAATCAGAATCACTTTACAATCCCGGTGGCGTTCCAGCACGGCCCGCAGCATGGAGAGTCCATCCATTCTCGGCATCCGTATATCCGTAATGACAAGATCCGGGCGCAGCTCCGAGATGATGTCCAGCCCAGCCTCCCCGTTGGCTGCCGTACCCGCCACCCGGATACCCTGCTCCGCCCAGTTCATGCAGGTGAGTCCTGCAACTACGCTTTTGATATCGTCTATAATGCACAAGCTGATCACACCCTTATCGTCCATCCTGATGCTCCTCTCTCTTGGGTAAAGATAGGATGACCGCCGTTCCCCTGCCCGGCCCGCTGTCCACCCGGAACACCGCGCTGTCCCCGTAATAGAGCTGCAGCCTGCGGATCAGATTGGACACGGCATACCCCTTCTCCGATTCCTGCCAGAACAGCGCCCGGACCTGATCCTCCTCCATCCCGGTTCCGTTGTCGCGGACCGTAATACACCAGCGTTCCCCCTCGTCCAATACCTCTATATCAATCACTCCGCCGCTTTCCAGATCACGGAAGCCATGCAGAATGCTGTTCTCCACCAGCGGCTGAAGCAGAATGCGCGGAAGAGGGAGTGTATTCAGCGCTTCATCCTCTACGTAGATTTCATAACGGAATAACCCTTCATAGCAGCTGCACTGCAGCTCCAGATACTGGCCGACATGCTCCAGCTCCTTGGACAGCGTGGTGATCTCCTGCCCTTTATTCAGCCCCAGCTGAAACAGCCGGGACAGCGACACTACCATCCGCTGCGACTGCTCCACCTGCTTCAGATTCAGCTTCCAGTAGATCGTATTCAGCGTGTTGTAGAGGAAATGGGGGTCCATCTGCGCCGACAGCGCCTTGATCTCCGCCGAGCGTTTATTCGTCTCCGCCTCGGTGACTTCGCCGATCAGCACTACAATCTGCTCCAGCATCCGGTTGAACCGGATACCGACCTGAGCCAGCTCGTCCCCGCTGCTGCTCTCGAACCGGGCGCTCAGATCGTTGCTTTCCACCTTTTTCATGACCTTCATCAGACCTTGAAGGGGCCTCAACAGATAACGGGTAAATGCGCCGGATACCATCATCGTAACTGTAAAGGCAGCGAGGGCTACCACTACAAGCATCCACTTGACATAGATCATATCCTTCAGCACGCTGGCTTTGGACTGGATCGTGGTCATCGTCCAATCCGCAATGCCCAGATGGGCATAGTTCAGCAGGTAGGATTCACCGCCCAGCCTGAACGTATTGCTGAGATCCCGGCTGCTGCTGATCATACCGCCCAGATGACTGCCCTCCAGCGCCTGCCGGACCAGCGGATCTTTCACAGAATACACGGGCTCACCTGAAGCGTTCAGCAGGAAGCTGTGCCCCCCGCCGCCGGTACCTCCGCTTACCAGCTTGCGGAAGCCGTCTTCGCGGATATTGACTACGATATACACACCGCTGACCGGAGTATCGAATATGGGCTCCAGGATCAGTGAGATCACCCGGTCCTTACCGGAGAACAGCATATCCTCATGGCCCTCAACCCACAGGTTCTTCTTCTCCTGTTCAATGCGCTCATACAGAAACGTATCCTTGAACTCCGTCAGCCGGTTGCGGTTCATTGACGACGGGTAGAACTCCCCGATCGGCGTGGACACATAGATGGACTGAATCAGCGGCTCGGCAATCCGCGCCTGCGAGAACACGTTATCAAGATCATTCAGGTGGGTATAATATCCGCCTGTGTCCCCGGAGACAACATCCCTCATCATATCGTGAAAAGGCTGGCTGATCATAAAGGTCATCATGATTAGGGTAAGCTTGTTCAGCTTCTCGTCGATGATCTGTGCCGATTTGACGACGGTATCCTGGGTGAGCTTCAGCGCATTCTTCTCCAGGATCGCCGCCGAGATGGAATAGGACAGCCCTCCGGTCATCAGCACAGAGAGGAGTATCACGGCCAGGAATGCGGTTTTTAATTTACTGCGGAACGATTGCTTCCGGAAATAGTCCAATTTCTTCACGCCTTCCCGTGAACATGCCTGCTCTTTCGATTATGTCATCAAGAACCGGGGCCGGGCAATAAGCCGCTCAAGAAACAGTGAAATCACCGTATGCCGGGCATGAATTTACCGTATGTACAATCCAAAGAGCCTGCTTGAATTCCGGCATCCTCCCGGCTTCAAACAGGCTCTTGTACGAATTATGATTCCGGCTTACTGTGCTTCAGCAAGGCCAATATGTTATTGAGCAGATGCACCTTGCGGATGGGCTTGATAATGATGGAGGCAAACTGCGCCTTGGTCTCCTCGTCCAGATTCGTCCCCAGGGGAGCAAGCAGAATGACGGGCAGCTTCCTGCCCGGAGCAAGCTGGCGCATGTGCTTGGCAAGCTCTGTGGCTTCTGTCCCGGCGATATCCTTGTCCATAAGGATTAGATCATAGTCGTTATTGGCCGCCACAAGCTCCAGGGCCTCTCCGGCAGTACGGGCAGAATTCACAGCCACACTCCAGTCCTCAAGTACCGAAGAGATGACCTGCAGACTGGTCAGATTATCATCCACAACCAGGATCTTAATGGCATCAAGCACATCCTTCTCGAAAGGAATCGAGGGCAGGCTTGTATACTTCTCCAGATACAGTGTGACTTCGAGCCTGGTCCCTGTCCCTTCCTCGCTTTCGGCAGAGATCTCTCCCCCCATCAGCTCCACCAGCTGTCTGCAGATGGCCAGCCCCAGTCCGGTACCTCCGTAATGATGCAGCTCGCTGTTCTGGTGAACCTGGGTATATTTGTTGAACAGCCGCTTCAGCTTGTCCTGCGCTATCCCTATCCCGGAATCCTGAACCCTGATCCTAATCCCGACCTCTTCCCCGCGCACAGGCAAGGATTTCAGCTCGATCAGTATCTCCCCGGCGTGGGTGAACTTCAGGGCGTTGCTTACGATATTCATGATGATCTGGCGTATCTTGGGGGCATCTCCCAGAACATATAGGGGAATCTCCGAATCCACATTCAGAATAACCTCCAGGTTTTTCTCAAAAGCCTTGGTGGAGAACAGATAGACGCTCTCTTCCAGGGCGGTGATAATATCGAACGGTTCTTTTTCAATGAGCAGTTTGCCCGCTTCCATCTTGCTGAAATCCAGAACATCGTTCAGGAATTGCAGCAGCTTGGCATTACTCGATTCAATGATCTCCATGTAATACCGCTGTTCCTCGTTCATATCAGTCGTCATCATCAGATCCGTCATGCCGATAATGCCGTTCATAGGGGTGCGGATTTCATGGCTGAGCATGGCGAACAGATCCAATTTCGATTGGCTCCGCTGCTCTACAGCTTCATACTTCCGTTCCAAATTCATAATATAGGTGAAAAAATAAGCCATTGCGCTTAAGATGTCCAGGTCTTCCTTCGTATGACTCCCGGCCGCAGGGTCCATCAGGCAGATCGTTCCGAGCGATTCGCCATCCTCAGTAATCAGAGGAACGCCAATGAATGAATGCACTCCCCGGGTGTGTATGAAGTCGAGCGCAGGGGACGCGGGCTGTGTATGCGTATCAGCGACCAGTAACGGCTTATTGTCATTCAGAGTGATCAGACTGCAAATAGGATCAAAAAACGCAGAGCCATCCGTATCCGGCACCGTCAGCTCTTCCCGGTTGAACACCCGCAGCAGGGGATCTGAGCTTACACCATACACCGAAATCAGAATCGTGTTGGACTTGAAAAGTTGGCTTAGCAGCTCTATCATCCGGTCTGCGGCATCCTCTAAATTACGTATTACCGGACTACGGGTATTCGTATTCTCCATCTTCGTACCAGAACCTCATTTCCCAAGCCTAAATATGTAACGATAGACTTGACTGGTCCTTATCATAACAGAAAAAACAAGATAATATATAATAAGCCCCTCCCAGCCGGGAAGGGGCTTATTATAATTTGTAAGCAGCTTCATTACTCCCGCAGGGACCCTGTGGTCCGCTTCGCTCCGGCGTGGGCCTGCTGCACTTTGTTGATCAGTTGCTTGTACCGCTCCTGATCCTCCGCTGAAGCAAGCGGCCGGAACTGCTCGAATAATCTTACGGAGCGGATGACATAGGCCACACTGCAGAGAGCCGCCGAAGCCTCCAGACTCTCGAATAGGTAAGCCAGCCCCTGCTCTGCTCTCTCCGTGTGCAGATAATACACCGCCAGCTCATAGAGCAATACCGGATAGTTATCCGGGATATCCGCACGGGAAGCAGCTTGCCCCAAGACCATTCCTTCCTGCGCCAGCAACGGCTGGAAGCGGCTGATCAGGCTATCTGTATCCCAGTGGAAGCGGTTAGCCGCTTGAACGGCCTTAAGCAGCCCGTCCAGCAGCCCCAGCTCAGGGGTGCCGATATATTTCCCATATTCAGGGATAACTTCAAGTTCACCGCACATCAGACGGTATAGACACGCATAGACTATACCAAGCTTCGTGAACTGTTCTTTGATCTGCCGGACCTCTTCCGATTCCTCCACAATCCAGTCCATGTCGGAGTACATGCCTACATAATCAAGCGCCTGCTTATATTCCCCGGATTCCTCACATACCTTGGACTGGAGCCAGTAGGAATATAGGATATAGAAGCACAGAGGCCTCTGCGCTTCCTTTATCTCCTTATGCTTTCTGGTTTTGTAATACCTTAGCTCGTACTGGATAGAGGTCTTATGATGCAGCTCCCGGGCCAGTATTCCGGCCTTATCCCAGTGCCGCAAAGAGATGTAGATGTCCGCAAGCTGCTGTATTGCACCCAATTGGTCGAGTTCCTCCAGGCGCTCCACGAAACACTCGAACCGGGTGGCCTCGCGGAAGTCCGCTTCCGGGCTCTGGCCAATTCTGATCTTGAACAACCGGTACTGGCAGAGGGCCAGCCGTTCTGAATGCTGATACTTCTCACTGTCGGCTACCCCCTCATAGAGCAGAGCTGCTGCTTCAAGCTTGCCTTGCCCGTAGAATTCTTCTGCCGTATCGAACAGCAGCGGAGCATATGTAATATTATCCATAATGATAAGAACAACCTGCCGGATACAGTCCAGCTTGTGAAGCTCCGCACAGCGGTGCAGGAAGGGTCCGAGCCGCCGCCAGTCAGGTGTGGAATGAACGACACATTCATCTATATATAGCTCATAAAATGTTCCTTCAGGGAGCCCCATTCCGGCGGTAATCCGGTCAAGCTGCTGCATGGCAATAGGACGGTTGCCATTAATAATGCTGCTCAGTGTTCCCGAATTGACACCGGATAGCCCTGCAAACTGATTGATGGTATAGCTCTCTTTTTTCAGAAAAGCAGCCAGTTCTGCTTGAATTGTAGACTTGTGTTGCAAACCAATACCGCCCCTCGAGAACCAGATATTCTAGTAAAAACCCAGATATTCCTATATAATAAGTCCCTTAATTAGACAGGTCAATCGAGTTTGAACGGTTCAAAAGAGGTTGACAAAACCGGAATAAATGTTATATATCCCCATTTCCGCCTGGCTGCAAAAATATTTTGCAACATTTCCGGCCCAGCAACGTTTATTAGGGTATAACCAAGTTTGAGAATGTTCCGGCAGGGTAAATACATCTTATAGACTTATGCCGTGTTACTATTACGCCAAGGGGGAAATTCATAATGCTAAAGAACAAAAATGTCTATCTGTTTCCTGTACTGGTCCTGTTGTTCCTCTCCCTCGTAACTACGGCAAGCACAACCATGAAGACCGCTGACGCCAAGAGCAGCAGCAGCCTCCAGCACCTGAGCGTGTACATCCATTCCATTGATACCCTGAAGGGTCAGACGACTCTCACCGGGGACGAGATTGAATGGTACGAAGGTGCCGCCGCCGATGCAGTCTTTGCACAGCGTGAGCCTGAATCTGCAGCCGAAATCGGCGGTGCCCCTGACGGCTACTACATTGTGAATGACAGCGACTCGCTGAGTACCTATACCGTAGCTCCGGATGCCAAGGTAACCATGCAGATCTATGACCGCACAGGCAAACTTGAAGAGCTGGATATCAACTGGAACGAAGCGCTGAGCCTGCAGCAGTTCATTCATGAATTTGCCCTGACTGAGGTATTCGATCTAAGCCAGTCTCCTTATCACCTTACTCTTAAAGATGGACAAATCGTATCTATCGTGCAGCAGTATACTCCATAACGAAGATACAAGATTACTAGCATTCATACTCCTTCTATAAGCCACAGTCTGATGCCGTTAGCAGCAGTTGTGGCTTTTTTGCGCCTGTAGCAGGCTGCTTCATTCTAACCTTTTCACACATATTCAATCCTATCACTATTTACCCTTAAGCCCTTTATATATAAGCTTATACATAGGATGCATACCTTGCATCAACCCTACAGAATTCATAGGAATGAGGATAAAAAAGTGACTATTACACACAAGCCGCAGCAAGCCGCCCGGACTCCGGGCACACCGATGTACCAGGAATACCGTATGGACCAGGTCTCCGTATCCGATCCCTATATCGTCAACGCATTCGCCAAGGAGATAGAGTATCTTACCAGCTATGATCCCGACCGCCTGCTGGCCGGCTTCCGTGAGAACCGGGGACTGCCGGAGAAGGGCGAGAGATATCCGGGGTGGGAGAATACGGAGATCCGCGGCCATACGCTGGGCCACTATCTGTCGGCGTTGTCCCAGGCTTATGCCAGCACCCGGGATGACGCACTTGCGCTCCGGCTGAGATACCTTCTGGAGGAGCTGGCGTTGTGCCAGCATGAGAGCGGTTACCTCTCCGCCTTCGGGGAGCAACTGTTCGATAATGTCGAGAACAAGCAGCCCGCCTGGGTTCCCTGGTACACGATGCACAAGATCATCGCCGGACTCACTGCCGCTTATACGGCTACCGGCAGCAAGACCGCTTATACTGTGGCGGATAAGCTGGGCGATTGGGTCAGCCGCCGCACGGCTTCCTGGTCGGAGGAGGTCCATCAGCGTGTATTATCCGTGGAATATGGCGGAATGAATGACTGCCTCTACGAGCTGTATAAGCTCACCGGGAAAGCTGAACACTTAAACGCCGCCCATAGCTTTGACGAGCTGACTTTATTCACCCCTGTCCATGAGGGCAAGGACATCCTCAAAGGCAAACACGCCAATACCACGATTCCGAAGTTCCTCGGTGCGCTGAACCGTTACCGGACGCTTGGGGACAGCGAGGTTTTTTACCTGGAGGCCGCGAAGCAGTTCTGGGACATGGTGGTCCATCATCACAGCTACATCACCGGCGGCAACAGCGAATGGGAGCATTTCGGCGACCCGGATATGCTGGACCGGGAGCGCTCCAACTTCACAGCGGAGACCTGTAACACCTACAACATGCTCAAGCTGACCCGCGAGCTGTTCAAAATCACTGGGGACTCCCGTTATGCCAGCTTTTACGAGAATACGTACCTGAATGCAATCGTCTCGTCCCAGCATCCGCATACCGGGATGACGATGTATTTCCAGCCTATGGCGACTGGCTATTTCAAGGTGTACAGCTCCCCGTTCGAGCATTTCTGGTGTTGTACGGGTACAGGCATGGAGAGCTTCACCAAGCTGAACGACAGCCTGTACTTCTATGATGCGTCCAGCATTGTGGTCAACCAGTATCTTAGCTCTACCCTGAATTCTGCTGAACATGGCCTGAAGCTGTCACAGTCAGCGGATCTGCCTTATAGTGATCGTGTACAATTCACTGTATGGGTGCTGCAGCCGCAGGTTCAATCGCTCGCGCTGAAGCTCCGTCTGCCGGACTGGCTGGCCGCTGAGCCTGAGCTTCTCTTGAACGGACAGCCTGTGAATACAGAGGTCAGCGGAAATTATATCACTCTTAGTAAAATATGGGCAGACGGCGATACGCTTCAGCTCCGGCTGCCGATGAAGCTTGCCTCCTTCAATCTGCCGGATGCCCCCCAGGTGGTTGCCTTCAAATACGGGCCGGTGGTGCTGAGCGCGGCTCTGGGCCAGACCGATCTGTCTATATCTGCAACGGGCGTTGCGGTCAGTGTTCCGACCCAGAACCTGCTGGTTAAGGATTTCATCACTACGGTGAACGAAGCTCCGGAGGCTTGGCTGGAGCAGCTTGAGGGCCGCATGGTCCGGCTGGAGCAGGATGAGCTAGCTTTTGCGCTGCGGGGGACGGATGAGGATGACCGCCTGGTCTTCACTCCACATTATAAGCAGCATAGTGAGCGGTACGGCATCTATTGGCGGCTGGTGGAAGCCGATTCGGCTGAGCTGCAGCAGCATATTTTGCAGGGCAAAATCCGGCAGCGTATGCAGGACGCCACTCTGGACAGCCTGCCTGTCGGCAATGACCAATATGAGCTGGAGCACGGCATTGAGGGAGAGAATACCTCTGTAGCTACCTGGGATGGTTACAATATCCGCAAAGCGGAGGCAGGCGGCTGGTTCAGCTACCGGATGAAGGTCGCGCCGCGTACGGACAACTATCTCTCGGTGACTTATTTCTCAGGAAATAACGGGAAGGAAATTGCCATCTATGTGGATGGTGAGCGGATCGCGTCCGAAATCCTGCATACGGCTGAAGCCCGCAGCTTCTACAACCGGAGTTATCTGATCCCGGCTGAAGCCATTGGTGCCAAGACAGAGGTAGAAGTCAAATTCGTTGTTCCGGGCCGGGAGAACGGTATATTCGACCTGCTGCGCATGATGACCGGTTATGATCACAACGCCGGGCTGAGACAGCTTGCCTTCAGCGAAGGAACGCTGTCCACTTCCTTCACCGGCGGAGTAACGGCTTACAACCTAACTGTTCCGCAAGACACCCGCCAAGTACAGTTGAACGTTACCCCCCAGCATCAGAATGCCCTGGTCTATGCTGACGGCATATTAATCGAGGATTCGCTCCCGCGCACGATCAGACTGCTGCATGATTATACCGGGCTGAAGCTCACGGTTAAGGCCGAGGATCATCTTACGGAGCAGGAATACAAGGTCACCATAATCAAGGTATAATCGTAGTCACCACGCTGAATACCGTCCTTCCCCCTGCTGCCGGCGGCGGGAAGAACGGGTGACTGCGGCGGGGGAAGGCCGGGGCTGTGGCGGCAAAAAGTCCGGGACTGCGGACGCTTTTCGAAGCTGGCCTGCTTAGTTGTTAGAAGGAGAGGGGGTCCCCAATGGATCAACGGGTTGCACAGCTATGACCACCAGCGAAGGGTTCATCGTGCTGTTTCTTGAGCTTATTCTGGGTTTTCAGATCCTGTATTTCTTCAACTCGGTGTTAGGTAAGCCGGCTCACAAGCGCAAGAAGTGGATGTGTTTTGTCGTTTTCGGAGTCCTTGGTTACCTTTATTTATCTGTTCCCGATTCTTTTGTGGTCTCTTCGCTTCTGGTGACATCCGCCATCTTCAGTCTGTCTCTAGTCTTCAACGCGGAACTCAAAACGAAGATTATATTCACCGTGCTCTATGCAGTATTAATGTCTATTGTAAATATGATTTCGGTCTATTGCTTCTATATGCTGAACCTGGTTGATACCGCTAGTCTTACTGTAACAGACGAAGAGAATACGTTCCTGTTATTCCAGGCCAATCTGCTTAGCTTCATGATCATGTTAGCCGTTATCCAGATCATCCGGCTGATCGCCACACGCAGGAGCTTCCCCTTGCCTTATCGTTACTACATCCTATTAATCCTTATTCCTCTCATCAGCATCTACCAGCTTAATGTACTCACATTTTACACGGAGATGAACATCCATTACTTTATTTCCGCGATCGGGTTTCTATGGATCAATGTGATGATCATCTATATTTTGGATACGATGATTGATAAATTTCAATTCAAGCTTGAGAATGCCCGCCTGGAGCAGCAGATGAACGAGCAGGAAGCCAGTTACGACCAGACGGTACGCAGCTTCCAATCGGTCAACCGAATCATCCACGACACCAACCAGCAGTACCTCTATATCGAGGAGTGCCTCAAGCGGGAGGATCCGGCGGCTGCGCTGGAGCATATCCGGACGACGTTACATAAAGTTGAAAATGCATAGACCGTAATGACTTATGTGCCCTACCCGGCAAGCTGCCGGACGATGCGATACAGGCAATCCTTAGACGAATGGTTGTTTAGGGATTGCTTTTGGCGTTTCAGGGTATATTCGTATTCCTCCCTCCTTCTCTCTTGTATGCTGAACTATAGCCCAGATAAGTCCGCTACAGGGTGCCGAGGAGGAAGTTAGAGTGAAGAGAATTCGTGCAGCAGTAATGAGTGTTATGCTTATAACCATCCTTCAACCCATGAACCAGGCTTCAGCACAGCCCCTTAAGAATACGGCAACGGAGAAAGCCCGCAAGCTGGCATCGACGATTGTATCCGACTATGGAGTAACCGGCTTACAGTATGCCATTATGGACAGCGGAACCCTTGTATTATCCGGCAGCACAGGTGTCCGTGACCGGGCCAGCCAATCTCCCGTTACAAAGGATACCATGTTCGGCATCGGCTCGGTGAGCAAAATGTATGTAACGGCTGCAGTGATGATGCTGGCGGATGCGGGCAAAGTGGATATTGATCAGCCGCTTATCACTTATATCAAGGATTTCAGCATGGCAGATGAGAGGTATAAGGACATTACGCCGCGTATGCTGATGAATCACTCCTCAGGTCTTTACGGCAGTCATTATGCCAACAGCATCCTGTTCGATGACCATGACACCGGCAACCGGGATGAATTATTAATGAGGCTGCAATCGGAGCGCCTGAAGTCGAAGCCGGGTGAATATTCGGTGTATTGCAACGATGGATTCCAGCTGCTGGAGCTCCTGGTTGAACGGGTTAGCGGCTTAAGCTATACCGGATTTCTGGATCAGAAGATCAACCAGCCGCTGATTTTCGCCTCCACCCAAACGCCGCTCAGCACCTTTGACAGAGCACAATTAGCCAAAACCTATTACCCTGGAATACCACAGGCTTTGCCCGTGGAGAATACCAATGTCATTGGTGCCGGCGGGCTATACTCTACGGCTGAAGAGCTGGCTGCGTTCGGAGAAGTATTGACCGGGAGCCGGCCCGATGTGTTATCCGGGCAATCAGCCGCCGCCATGCAAAGCGCAGAATATAGAAAAGGCATCTGGGTACCAGAGGAAACCAACAGCGTGAACTATGGCCTGGGCTGGGATGCCGTCCGCCTGACCCCGTTCGATCAATATGGCATCCAGGCTTTGTCCAAAGGCGGGGATACCGTTATGTATCATGCTGCTCTGACTACACTGCCTGAACATCATATTTCGATGGCTGTCCTGTCCTCGAACGGAAATTCGCTGTATAACAGTGTTTTTGCCACCAACGTTCTATTGGCCTATCTGCAGGACACCGGCAAGACCGGCAAGCTGATCCCGAGCCCTGTCTTCGAACCTTCCATCAAGGTCAAGATGCCGGCGGACCAGCTTGCGTATGCCGGATTATACGGCACAGTGGGCACAACGCTGAAGGTGGAGATCAAGAATGGGGAGCTCTCGCTCCCCGCCCTCGAAGGGGGCGTTATCCCTCCACAAGCCTATGTGTATACAGGCCAAGGACAATTCACCAACAAGGATGGTACCGTGACGATAAGCTTTGAGAAACAGTCCAACGGACATATCTATTTTAAGCTGAAGGCCTATGTGGAACTGCCCGGCATTGGGTATACGTCTGTGGTCGCCTATGAATATCAGAAGCTGGACGCCAATCCTCTAGCGCCGGCCACCAGAGCTGCGTGGGAGACAAGAAACCATAAAAGCTACTACGGATTGGATGAAAAAATCAACTCCCTGCTCTATCTCACCCCTGAAGACCTAATCTATACTATCGCTGTTGACAGTAAGAACGGCTATGCCTCAGGCACCCGAATTGTGGATGAACATACCGCCGTCAATGTTGCTGAAATTCCGGCGATGAGCGGAAGAGATGCCTTCGATCTGAGCTTCCACACTGTGAACAAGCAAGAGTATCTGATGATAGACGGGCAGTCCTACCTCAGTGAAGATGCCATCCATCCGATCTACGGCGGAAATGCCTCGATCTGTACGATTGCGGATAGCGGTCATGCTGTATGGTTCAAGATTGATGCCAAATCGGCTGCTTCAGCCATGAGCGTAGAGGCTCCGGCCAGCGGAGGGGTTATCGTGTACGATGACCAAGGTGCGATGGTGTACTCCTCAATCGTGAATAAGGATACATCACCGGTAATCCTCCCGGAAGGCGGAACGATTGTGTTCGGCGGCAAGGCAGGAGACAGGTTCCAGATTCATCTGAACCCCTAACATAAAGGCTTGAACTAACAGATCTTGCAGCTACTCCTTGCTTCTGCCCAGGCGCTCCGTTACGATAAACAGGATGAAGGCCAGAATATAAGGAGACACATACATGACTGCATTCAAGCTGCTTGTGGATAAGCCTGTCACGCTGGAGATGACCGGCAAGTTTGTTGCCCCCTCTGCGGAGTGGATTCACCTGAGCCGGATTTTGCAGGACTATGAGCTTATCGTCATGACAGAAGGCGTGCTCTACCTCGCGGGGGACAACCAGCAATTCGTGGTCTCCAAAGGCGAATATCTGCTGCTCCCGCCGCTTACCAGACAATACGGAACCAAGTCCTCGGACTGTAGCTTCTATTGGCTGCATTTTCAAGCTGCGGGCAACGCTCAGACTACGGATCTCCCTCCGCAGACCTCCGGGCAGGAAGAATACGTAATCCATCTGCCCCAATACGGAACCCTGCGGAATGCGGAGAAGCTCATTGTGATGATGAAGCAGCTTCAGGATTCGGTCCGGAGCTATAATCAGACGGCGCTGAGCAACTATATGTCCACCGTCATTCTGTGCGAGCTGTACAACCAGACCCTGCATACCGGTGCCGATCCGTTCAAAAGAACGAAGCAGGAGCAGCTCTACCATGATATCGTGGACTACATCAAATGGAGCCGCAGCCAGCATATCAAGGTCTCCCAGATCGCCGCCTATTTCGGCTACAACGAGAAGTATCTCTCCCATCTGTTCACCGTAATCTCCGGGATCTCCCTGAAGCAGTATATTCTGCAGCAAAAGATGGAGCTGGCGAAATTCCTGCTGACCGACACCAATCAGAATGTCAGTGAAGTCTCGCAGCAGCTCGGCTATAAGGATTGCCATAATTTCATGAAATCGTTCAAAAAAATCGTCGGCCTCACCCCCACCGAGTTCCGCAATGCTTATGCCAAGCGTCTGCTGTTCTATGAGTGAGGGTTGTTCCTCCTCCCGCTTCCTCCGCAGCCTCCTTAGAGAGAGTACTTTTCTCTGAGAACGGCTGTGGAGATTTTTTTTGGAGCATAATGAACTTTTAGGGCTGCCAGGGACTCTTATCTATGAAAAGGGGTGAGAACATGAATATAAGCCGTCTTGTCAGAGCGGCCCAGCGAGGCAACAAAGAAGCATTATTAGAACTAATCCTAGCCGAACAGGACGCTTATTATCGCCTGGCCTATAGCTACATGAAGAATGAGCATGATGCGATGGATGTGATGGAAGACATGATTGTCACGCTGTATGAGAAGCTGGAGCAGTTGAAGAAGCGTGAAGCCTTCTACAGCTGGAGCAAGACCATTCTCGTCAACCGCTGCAAAGCGGTCCTCCGCTCACAGAACCGGTTCGTTGCCCTGGAGGAGGACGGGCCGCCGGAGCCTGCACTTGAGGCCTGGACTGCAGATAACCCCTATCGTTATACGGAGTCTGAACTGGACATGTCGCTGCTGCTCGCTCATCTGAATCCGCGGCAGCGGGAAGCGATTGAACTCCGCTACGTTCACGATCTGTCGTATCAGACGATTGCCGATATCACCGATGCACCGGTAGGCACCATCAAGTCGAGAATTTCGCAAGGGATACAGAAACTAAAAGCTATGATCGGAGGGGACCGTTATGAGAACGATCGAGGAGAGACTACAGGAGCATCAGCAGACCAGGACGCCATCAGAACTTGAGGGCAGACTGCGTAAGGCACTGGAGCAGGCACCTGCCAGACAGCCAAGATCACGGATTAGAAGAGCAAGAACATGGGTCGCCGCTTCGGCTGCCGCACTCCTGCTGACTGTAGGCGTGTATCAATATCCTGCCTTAGCTTATTACGGCGGGAAGCTGTTCAGTCAAAGCGAGCTGAATACTGTGAATTTCGCTCAAGTGGTTAAGGAGGGTTACGGACAAGCGGTCAACCAGAGCAAGACACTTAAGGACGGGACTATCTTCGCTATCAAAGCTGTGATTGCAGACGACAATAACCTGCTGATGCATTACAGTATACAGCGCCCGCCAGGCTTGGTGTTTGATGAGACGGGCTTCTCCAATTACTCCTTCAATAATATTAAAGGCTTGTTTACTGACTCTGATCCTACCGGAGGCGGCGGAGATTACAGCCCGGACAAGACCCGGTTCGAGGGTGTATACAAATTTGAGCCGGTCAGCCCTTTTTCCAAAAAATTGACCGTGAATCTCAATGCAAAGCTGACAAGCGGAGAAATAGTCCATTTCCCTATCTCCTTCAAATATGACCCGAACCTTGCCATGAAAAGCCTGCTCGTTGCGGATATTGACCAGGCTGTGCCGGTGGACGAAGGGAAAGTCTTCTATGATTCCATAACAGCCTCACCCACCTCAACCATCGTAAAGGGACATTACGAAATGGATAATGGGGAGGTTCCGAGATTCCCGGCGGCAACCAAGCTTTATGTGAATGGGACTGAAGTGAATAGGTGGTCGATGCGGGGTACGAATTTCAACAAAAAGGGATTCCCGGAATTTATAATTGAATACGATGTGCTCCCGACAGACAAGCTGCAAAGCGTTGAGCTGGTGCTAGATAATTTCATGGGATATCAGACCGTAGAGCAGCCCGTCTCCCTGGCCTCACCCTCGGACCGCTCCGTTCCGGTCGGCAACGAGAAGCTGTGGATTCGCAGTGTCACCAAGACTGCTGACGGCTATGATATCGTGATCGCCGGGAAGCAGTTCACGATGCTGGACAAGGACACTCTGGCTGTTCGTGCCGGAGGAGCAACCGTTCCCGTCACAACTATATCCGATTCCCGTCCATGGGACCTCAAGAACGGTAACATCCTGTGGGAACGTACGTATTCCTTCCAGACCATGGAGCCACCGCAGTTCCTGCTGATGGATGGCTTCGACTATATTAAGTTCTACAGACAAACTGTTCCGGTTCCAGTAGGGGATGCGAAGCACTAGCTCTATTGAAGATATGAAGCACTGGCCCAATTGATGATATGAAGCACTAGCCCAGAAATAATGTGCCGCAGTCCCGCCGCTTACGCATAGCTGTGGGTATATAGGCAGGGGACGCTGAAGAGTTAACCGCCAGCATTTTAGCTCATTCTGTTCTGTATAGGCAGGTTTGCAAATGTTGTACGTTTTGCAGCTTAGGATGATAGATAGTGTGCACTTTAGAGAATTGTTGCAGGAAATGCATGAATAGTCCCGCCATGCGGCTTAATGTCGCAGGAATGCTGACTTTCGTACAACAATTTCTGATTAGCGACCATATCACGAAGGGAAGGTTGCATTTTGTGCAGCAATCCTCCATACAGCATAAAGAATCCCGCTCCCCTGATAGGGTTGCGGGATCTTCGCCGTTTTCGGCGGGTCGGTTCACGGCGGGTACTGTCGGTCACGGGGAGACACTGTAGGGTTCACAGAGGGCTACTAGTAGAGCATCAGAATTTATACAGTAGATTGAATCAGTAAGATCGAACCACCTACTATTGTGTTCGGTTTTTCGCTTACATTGACCCGATTACCTTCGCGCCAGCATAATGTGCACGGTTTTTCTGTGAAAATACGTCTGGCACTGCGATAAACGCACGGCCTACGCAGCGCTCCCAGTCCAATTGTGTTCGATTTTTCGATTACATTCGGCCTACGTGGCGCTCCCAGTCCCATTGTGTTCGGTTTTTCGATTACATTCGGCCTACGTGGCGCTCCCAGTCCCATTGTGTTCGGTTTTTCGTTTACATTCGGCCTACGTGGCGCTCACAGTCCAATTGTGTTCGGTTTAATACGAAAATAAAAGTATCGGAAAATGCGCCGCAGACTGGATTTTGACAAAAAAAGACCCACCGCCCCAAAATTACGTTTCGTTTTTTTTGAAAAAGGGGAGACTATTGGATAGGATTTAATTGCACGCTATATCCTAACTGCTGGATATATTGCACGTACCGATCCAACGGGTTTTTCTTGGACGTCTCATCGCCTAGTGAGACGTCTATTTCTTGGTATAACCTTTTCTCCCGCATCAGGGCATGGAGGATTCGAATCAACAAATGTGCGGTGGCGACGTTTGCTTTTTTATCTCCTCGTCTCTTACGTATTCGTCGAAAGAATTGGCCGATCCGGTTCGAGGAGCGAGAGTTCGCCCAAGCCGCCTGACACAAGGCCCCTTTCAGATGCTTGTTCCCTTGCATCGTTTTTGACTTTTTTCGCTTTCCAGCGCTTTCGTTGTTCCCTGGACACACCCCCGCCCATGATGCAAACTGCGCATCACTCGGGAACATTTCCGCGACATGCGGCCCCACTTCTGCAAAGATGGTCACGGCAGATGTCCGCTCAATTCCTGGAATGGAGTCAATTTGTTCAATCCTCTCCAGGTAGGGTTCTGCCTTCGCCTCGATTCGAGCTTCCAGTTCCGTGATCCGTTTCTCCAAATAGACCAAGTGGTCCCAGTGGTCTCGAATCATCTCCCGATGATGACGGCGCAACTTGCCATTGAGCGCGTCTAGCAACTGCGGAACTTTCTTTTTTAAACGGGTTTTGACCAGGTTTTTAACGGTCACTTCGTCTACGACCTCGCCGTCCATGATCTTCTGGAGCAGGCCCCGTCCTGAAACCCCATATAGATCGGACATAAAGGTGGTTAGCTTGATGTTGGCATCCTGCAGGATTTTGTGAATGCGGTTTTTCTCCGCCGTCACCGCCTGCACCATCTTACTCCGGTAACGGGTCAAATCTCGCAAATCCCGGATGTCCTGTTCTGGCACCATACTGCCTTCAATGAGCCCGCAACGGTGCAATTGCGCTAACCAGCGCGCATCTTGCATGTCACTTTTTCGACCCGGCATATTCTTTACCCGCTGGGCGTTGGCCAAGACAAGATCACAACTGCCCTCTAAGATGTTCCATACCGGTTTCCAAAACACGCCGGTACTCTCCATCACCACTTCCCGGCAGCCGTGTTCACTCAGCCAATCTTGCAGGCCTAACAATTCTCGGGTTGTCGTCCCAAAGGTTTTCATGTGACATTGCGGTTTCTGTTCGATCGGTCCTTTTAACACGCAGGCCACAACGGTTTCCTGGTGCACGTCCAGACCGGCGCAACACATACGTACAGCATCCATTCCAATCATCCTCCATCGTCAGCTTACAAATCATGCGCTCGAGTGAGTGTAATTTAATACACGTACTTTTTGGGGGGTTACAATAGGCGATGCTCGAAAAGCGCAATAGAACGGTTTTTCGCACGGGGTGTATCCCAGTAACCGCGTCCGCCCTTTGATTTGTATATGTAGTGTTGACGACTACAGCATCTTTTAGAATGGATGCGACGGATGCCACCCACTTATTTTCATTCCTGGGGGTGACAAGGCCTCTGTCTTGTCATGCCTGTTTTTCGATTACATTTGGCCTACGCGGTGCACCCAGTCCAATTGTGTTCGGTTTAATACGAAAATAAAAGTATCGGAAAATGCGCCGCAGACTGGATTTTGACAAAAAAAGACCCACCGCCCCAAAAATAACGTTTCGTTTTTTTTGAAAAAGGGGAGACTATTGGATAGGATTTAATTGCACGCTATATCCTAACTGCTGGATATATTGCACGTACCGATCCAACGGGTTTTTCTTGGACGTCTCATCGCCTAGTGAGACGTCTATTTCTTGGTATAACCTTTTCTCCCGCATCAGGGCATGGAGGATTCGAATCAACAAATGTGCGGTGGCGACGTTTGCTTTTTTATCTCCCCGTCTCTTACGTATTCGTCGAAAGAATTGGCCGATCCGGTTCGAGGAGCGAGAGTTCGCCCAAGCCGCCTGACACAAGGCCCCTTTCAGATGCTTGTTCCCTTGCATCGTTTTTGACTTTTTTCGCTTTCCAGCGCTTTCGTTGTTCCCTGGACACACCCCCGCCCATGAAGCAAACTGCGCATCGCTCGGGAACATTTCCGCGACATGCGGCCCCACTTCTGCAAAGATGGTCACGGCAGATGTCCGCTCAATTCCTGGAATGGAGTCAATTTGTTCAATCCTCTCCAGGTAGGGTTCTGCCTTCGCCTCGATTCGAGCTTCCAGTTCCGTGATCCGTTTCTCCAAATAGACCAAGTGGTCCCAGTGGTCTCGAATCATCTCCCGATGATGACGGCGCAACTTGCCATTGAGCGCGTCTAGCAACTGCGGAACTTTCTTTTTTAAACGGGTTTTGACCAGGTTTTTGACGGTCACTTCGTCTACGACCTCGCCGTCCATGATCTTCTGGAGCAGGCCCCGTCCCGAAACCCCATATAGATCGGACATAAAGGTGGTTAGCTTGATGTTGGCATCCTGCAGGATTTTGTGAATGCGGTTTTTCTCCGCCGTCACCGCCTGCACCATCTTACTCCGGTAACGGGTCAAATCTCGCAAATCCCGGATGTCCTGTTCTGGCACCATACTGCCTTCAATGAGCCCGCAACGGTGCAATTGCGCTAACCAGCGCGCATCTTGCATGTCACTTTTTCGACCCGGCATATTCTTTACCCGCTGGGCGTTGGCCAAGACAAGATCACAACTGCCCTCTAAGATGTTCCATACCGGTTTCCAAAACACGCCGGTACTCTCCATCACCACTTCAAGGCAGCCGTGTTCATTCAGCCAATCTTGTAGGCCTAGCAATTCTTTGGTTGTCGTCCCAAAGGTTTTCAGGTGAGATTGTGGTTTCTGTTCGATCGGTCCTTTCAACACGCAGGCCACAACGGTTTCCTGGTGCACGTCTAGACCCGCGCAACACATACGTACAGCATCCATTCCAACCATCCTCCATCGTCAACTTACAAATCATGCGCTCGAGTGAGTGTAATTTAATACACGTACTTTTTGGGGGGTTACAATAGGCGATGCTCGAAAAGCGCAATAGAACGGTTTTTCGCACGGGGTGTATCCCAGTAACCGCGTCCGCCCTTTGATTTGTATATGTAGTGTTGACGACTACAGCATCTTTTAGAATGGATGCGACGGATGCCACCCACTTATTTTCATTCCTGGGGGTGACAAGGCCTCTGTCTTGTCATGCCTGTTTTTCGCATACATCTGGCCCAATGACTTCACTTTTATAGTCCTTCAGGCCTCATCGCGCCCACTCACCTTTTTAAATCTGACGCTGTACTAGTCGGGCTCGAGCGTCATAGCGCCGGAGCATGTGACCCGGCACGCTGCATCCCGCTCTCTTTCCCCCAGGTCTGTACTCCCCCCGCCAGCCTACTCCCCGCCGTCCTTCACCGGCACCCCGAAATCAGGAGTCCCGTCCCCGTTCCACCGCAGGCGCTGGGCACGGGTGTGGCGGTTCGGGTCATAGAGCGGATCTCCGGTAATTTCCTTATAACTCCGGGCATGGTAGATCAGCACATCCTCACCGTTCTCATCTACCGTGAAGCTGTTATGTCCCGGACCGTATTGCCCGTTCTCTTCACTGGTCTTGAAGACCGGCTCAGGATGCTTGGTCCAGGAGGCCGCGTCCAGCAGATCACTGTCCTCCGATGCGGTGAGCAGCCCCATACAATAATTGTGGTCGGTAGCGCTTGCCGAGAAGCTCATGAAGATCCGGCCGTTCCGCTTCAACACCGCAGCGCCTTCATTCACCTTGAAGCCGATAATCTCCCACGGATACTCCGGGGTAGAGATCATCGTCTGCGGACCCTTCAGCGTCCAGCCGTTCTCCATGGCTGAGATATAGAGGTTGGAGTTCCCGTCGATACCGGGGTCTTTTTGCGCCCATACATAATATTGTACTCCCTTATGTTCAAACGAGGTCGCATCCAGTGCAAAGGATTCCCAGGCCGTTCTCACCTGCCCCTTCTCCACCCACTCGCCCTCCAGCGGATTCGCCGAAGTATTCTCCAGGGCGAACATGCGGTGGTCGAACAGCCCCTCCTTCGTTTCCGTGGTCCGGGCCGCCGCGAAGTAAATATACCATTTACCGTCGATGTAATGAATTTCGGGAGCCCAGATGTTGGCGCTGAGCGGGCCGCTCTCGTATTTGCGCCAGGCGACTACCGGCTGTGCTTCCCGAAGCCCCTCAATCGTTAACGCTCTGCGTACTTCAATCCGGTCATATTCCGGCACAGAAGCAGTGTAATAGTAATAACCGTCTGAGTGCTTGTATACCCAAGGGTCTGCACGCTGTTCTACTAGGGGGTTATTGTACTCTCTATTTGTATTCATTATGGTTTCTCCTTTGGTCTTATATCTGTTATCCCTTTACGCCCGAGATGGCTACAGATTCAATAATTTGCTTCTGGAATACCAGGAAGATGATCAGCATCGGCAGCAGGGCAATAATCGAAGCTGCCATAATTAGCGGATAGTCCGTCTGGATCGCATAGGTTGCATTGAAGTTGGCGATTACCAGCTGAAGGGTCTGCTTCTCCGGTGAATTCAGGTAGATAATCGGAGACAGGTAGTCATTCCAGATTCCCATGAACCACAGGATCAGCTGTGCAGCTACTGCCGGTTTGATCAGCGGGAAGGTGATCGAGCTGTACAGGCGGAAATACGAGCTTCCGTCGATTTTGGCCGCTTCAATAATAGCATTCGGCACACTGCTCAGGTACTGCCGCAGGAAGAAGATCATCACGATATTCCCGAACAGGCCCGGAACGATCAGCGGCAGCAGGGTGTCAATCCAGCCCAGCTTGGAGAACATGAAGAATTGCGGAATCATGACCGCCGGATACGGGATCATCAGCGAAGACAGCATCAGCAGGAAGATCTTGTTTTTACCGGGAAACCGCAATTTGGAAAAGGAAAACGCCGCCAGACTGGAGGTGAATGTCCCTACAATCGTTACTGTCACTGCGATAATCAAGCTGTTCCTGATCCCGCTCAGCAGCGGACCCGCCTCCCAAATCTCACTGTATTTATCGAAATGGAACGGATTCGGAATCCACACCGGAGGCAGGGCAAACACATCCTGCTTATCCTTGAATGAGGTGGACAGCATCCAGAGCAGCGGGCCGATCATGAACACCGCGCCTATGGATAGTAGGACAAATATAATGGTATGGGTAACTCTTCTTCTGCTCGTCATAGTTATGGTCTCCTCCCTCTTCAGTTAATCGACATCGAACGATTGCTTCTCGTTCATTCGGAATTGGATAAGAGTCACGACAAATATGAACACGCCGAGGAATACCGCCATTGCGGAAGCATAACCCATCTGGAAATTGCCGAACGCCTTCTGCCAAATGTAGAATACTACGGATGCCGAAGCATATTCCGGACCGCCTGTCGGGGTCATGATGTTCATCTCGGTGAAGATTTGTGATCCTCCAATAATATTGGTAACGATGATGAAAAAGGTTACCGGACGCACCATCGGCCAGGTAATATGCCGGAAGGACTGGAAGCCGTTCGCCCCATCCAGCTCTGCCGCTTCATAATAGGAGCGGGAGACACTTTGCAGCGCCGCCAAATAGAGCAGCATCGTATAGCCGAGTCCCTTCCATACCGCCATAATAATCAGCGCAGGCTTGACCGTATATTTATTCGCCATCCAGTTCGGTCCGCTGATGCCGAACAGATCGAGGAACTGGTTGACGAGACCATAGTCACCGTTATAGGCCCAGTTCCACATGATGGATACTGCTGCCAGTGAAGAAATAACCGGAACATAATAGATCACCCGGAAGGCCGTTGTCCCGGGCACCCCCCGGTTAAGGCCCAGGGCGAGCAGTAGTGCCAGCGTGATGCCGATAGGAATGCCCAGCATCATGAACAAGGTATTGAATAAGGCTTTGTGGAACAGCTCATCTGACCAAAGATCCGCGAAATTGCTCAGCCCGATCACATTCATCTGTCCGAGTCCATCCCAATCCGTAAATGAGCCATAGATGGAGTAAATCATCGGGTATAGTGTAAAAATCAACAATCCCAGCAGCGGAGGCAGGATAAACAGAAATCCGTAGATTTTCTCCTTGCGGTAGAGATTGGACTTAGCATTCATAAGAATCACCTCAAATTCGGATAGTTCAGCAACAAAGTGATGCCGGTCCGCTGTTACAGGAGACCAAACATCACTTTAATGCTGGATAAGTACTATGTGATAGCGCTTATTTCTTGGATTTCGCCTCTTGCTCTACCGCTTTGTCCAGCAGCTTCTGCATCTTCGGCTGTTCCGATTTCACATACTCTTCCGGGGTAACTTTGCCGTCAAGGACCGGCTGGATGTCGGTGTAGAACAGGTTATACCATTCCGCATTGTACGTATAATGGCCAGGCAGCACGCGTCCGTACTCATTCACTACCTGCAGGAATTCTTCTTTGTTAGCCGGTTTGGTGCTTGTATCTGCGGCCCATTCTGTAGCCATGTCAATCAGGTTAGGAATTTGCACTTTTGCCTTCACAAGCGCTTCCATCCCGTCCTTGGAGGCGGTCAGATAGTTGATCAGCTCTACGGCCTCGTCCGGGTGTTTGGTTTTGGCAGAAGCACCGATCCCGAGTGAGCCGGTCCATGTAGCCGATTTGCCGGTGGAGCCTGCAGGATACGGAATCAGATCATAGTCGAACGGCAGAGTCTCATAAGTGCTCATATCCCACGGGCCTACAGGGAAGAAGGCCATTTCGCCTTTCATCCAGCGCTGGTAGGTATCCAGAGTCTGCGCTTGTTCCGTGGATGGTGTAATCCCGTATTTAAGCTGCATGTCGGTGAAGAATTGCAGGGCTTCGATGAACTTCGGATCATCAATGGTGACCTTGGTCTTGGTAGCATCCAGCCAGTCCGCGCCGTTGCTCCAGACTAAGGAAGGCAATGCCCACTGCACGTTGAAGCCTGCGCCGAATTGGTCCAGCTTGCCGTCCCCGTCTTTATCAATGGTCAGCTGCTGGGCGACTTTGATGAATTCATCCCAGGTATACGGTTTGTCTTTGTCCGGCAGAGGTACACCCGCAGCTTCGAACATGGTCTTGTTATAGCCGAGTGCGAATGGGCCTACGTCCTTGGGCATTCCGTACAGATTGCCTTGTCCGGCCATGGTGCCGTCATAACGGTACAGATCCACGCCATATTTCCAGATGTTGTTCAAGTCGATGTTAGGATTATTCTCTACATGGCTGGTAAGGTCGAGCAGTACGCCGCTGTTCACATAGGCCTTCAAGTCACCGGATTCAAAATAGAAGACATCCGGCACGCTGTTGCCTGTAATGGAGGCCTTCAGCTTGGTAGCATATTGATCTGCCGCAGTCACGACAATCTTCACCTTGACGTTCGGATGGTCGGCTTCAAATTTCTTCACAACGCCTTCATAGGCCTTCTGCTCGTCAGTTCCCCCGCGGAACATGAAGGTAAGATTCTTGGTCTCCTTGGAATCCTTCTTCCCGGCATTTGCCGTGGCTTCACCTCCGCTATTGCCTCCGGACGATGTTTTGTTGTTCCCGCCGCAGCCTGTAAGTACAACCGATACCATCAGAACCAACGACAGCAGTGTGAACCAGCCCTTTTTCTTTAACACTGTAACCCCTCCTAGGATTTGCTCAACCATTAGAATGTACATGCTATATAGAAGAACCAAGAAACCCCGCTGAGGCCTGTTAGTTCAAGCTACCGCTTTCAAGCAATATATTTCACACTTTAATTGAATGATTGAAAAACAATTGAATGTATTCGCTTACAGGTATAAAATAGCATATATAAAGAACCCTGTAAACATAAAAGTATAAATCTATTTAAACATATACAAACTAAATGTAGAATATATTCTTATTTCTGAAAAAAATCATTGATTATTGACCTTTTTACACAATATTAATTTATATTATTATAAAGTAAATAGTCCTTATACTATATTTTTAGCTTAAATTTAATCGAATTCTACAAATAAAGGCTGAATGCTTTCCTTTTAGGATTGATTAGTTTATAATTTTGTAAAATAGTTTATTTTCTAATGACCTCACTGGAAGAAGGTACCCTAAATATGATTTATATCAAAGATCTGATGAGCGGGATTGATATCTTCAAGGCGCTCAGCTCCGAGATCCGCATCCAGATTCTTGAGCTGCTGGCGACCAATCAGGCCCTTAATCTCAACGAAATTGCCAAGAAGCTGAATCTCAGCAATGGGGCTATTACGATGCATATCAAGAAGCTGGAGGAGAGCGGCTTAATCGAGATTAATACCGCAGTAGGCAAGCACGGAATTCAGAAGGTCTGCTACCTGAACAAGGATAAGCTTATGGTGGATCTGCGGAGCAAGGATGTTGACAATCTGTACGAGGTCGAGATTCAGGTAGGCCATTACAGCAATTATCAGGCGGTTCCCACCTGCGGACTGGCCACCAAGGACAGCATCATCGGCGACTTCGACGAGCCGCGTTATTTCGCCGATCCCCAGCGGATTGATTCCGAGATTATCTGGATGGCGGAAGGCTTCCTGGAGTACCGTATCCCTAACTATCTCAAAGCCAACCAGACCTTCCGGGAGATTCAGTTCTCCATGGAGATTGGCTCCGAGGCTCCAGGATTCAACGACAATTATCCTTCTGATCTGTACTTCTATGTGAACGGAATCGAGATCGGCTTCTGGACCAGCCCCGGGGACTTCGGCGATGCGCGCGGCACCTTCAATCCCGACTGGTGGCCTCCCCACCTTAACCAGTATGGAATGCTGAAGCTGATCCGGATCAATAAGGAGGGCAGCTTCATTGACGGCTGCCGGATCTCCGACATTACCCTTGACGACATCAAGCTGGATTACAAAAGCGAGCTGACCTTCCGCATTGCCGTCACCGACAAACCGGTGAACAAGCGCGGCTTGACGATCTACGGCAAGCATTTCGGCAATTACAGCCAGGATCTGCTGGCGCGCGTGCTCTACAATGTACATGAGGTTGAAGATCCGGCCGGCCGTGTGACCACGGCGGGGGCGGCAGATTGACCGGTTAGGACTGGCAGCAGATTGACCGGTTAGGATTGTCAGCCGCTTCCCTGCCGCCGCTGACATAAACTCGAAGTATAATTATCCCTTCTGTAACCCACACTAACGAATGTCTTTCAAACTACCGTGAGGGAGTGTTTCGAATGCGTGAAGGGATGATACCCGCCGTACTGGGGACCGTTGTAACTGCTTCGAGTGCAGCTTTTCTGGGGAGCAGATATAAGATCGCTGCAACTGGCATTCTTGGATTTGGTCTGGCGCATATTGTACTCGGCACCATCGACTTGTTCGAACACAGGTAAGCAGCTTGGAAGATGGCCGGTCCGTATCTTTCAGATACGGGCTGGTTTGCTATGTCTTAAGCCGAAGCGGCTATACATCTCGTGCCTGCTTACGCGGTGCACTCGGTCCCATTGTGTTCGGTTTTTCGATTACATTTGGCCTACGTGGCGCTCACAGTCCCATTGTGTTCGGTTTTTCGATTACATTCAGACTACGCGGTGCCCCCGGTCCCATTGTGTTCGGTTTAATACGAAAATAAAAGTATCGGAAAATGCGCCGCAGACTGGATTTTGACAAAAAAAGACCCACCGCCCCAAAAATAACGTTTCGTTTTTTTTGAAAAAGGGGAGACTATTGGATAGGATTTAATTGCACGCTATATCCTAACTGCTGGATATATTGCACGTACCGATCCAACGGGTTTTTCTTGGACGTCTCATCGCCTAGTGAGACGTCTATTTCTTGGTATAACCTTTTCTCCCGCATCAGGGCATGGAGGATTCGAATCAACAAATGTGCGGTGGCGACGTTTGCTTTTTTATCTCCCCGTCTCTTACGTATTCGTCGAAAGAATTGGCCGATCCGGTTCGAGGAGCGAGAGTTCGCCCAAGCCGCCTGACACAAGGCCCCTTTCAGATGCTTGTTCCCTTGCATCGTTTTTGACTTTTTTCGCTTTCCAGCGCTTTCGTTGTTCCCTGGACACACCCCCGCCCATGAAGCAAACTGCGCATCGCTCGGGAACATTTCCGCGACATGCGGCCCCACTTCTGCAAAGATGGTCACGGCAGATGTCCGCTCAATTCCTGGAATGGAGTCAATTTGTTCAATCCTCTCCAGGTAGGGTTCTGCCTTCGCCTCGATTCGAGCTTCCAGTTCCGTGATCCGTTTCTCCAAATAGACCAAGTGGTCCCAGTGGTCTCGAATCATCTCCCGATGATGACGGCGCAACTTGCCATTGAGCGCGTCTAGCAACTGCGGAACTTTCTTTTTTAAACGGGTTTTGACCAGGTTTTTGACGGTCACTTCGTCTACGACCTCGCCGTCCATGATCTTCTGGAGCAGGCCCCGTCCCGAAACCCCATATAGATCGGACATAAAGGTGGTTAGCTTGATGTTGGCATCCTGCAGGATTTTGTGAATGCGGTTTTTCTCCGCCGTCACCGCCTGCACCATCTTACTCCGGTAACGGGTCAAATCTCGCAAATCCCGGATGTCCTGTTCTGGCACCATACTGCCTTCAATGAGCCCGCAACGGTGCAATTGCGCTAACCAGCGCGCATCTTGCATGTCACTTTTTCGACCCGGCATATTCTTTACCCGCTGGGCGTTGGCCAAGACAAGATCACAACTGCCCTCTAAGATGTTCCATACCGGTTTCCAAAACACGCCGGTACTCTCCATCACCACTTCAAGGCAGCCGTGTTCATTCAGCCAATCTTGTAGGCCTAGCAATTCTTTGGTTGTCGTCCCAAAGGTTTTCAGGTGAGATTGTGGTTTCTGTTCGATCGGTCCTTTCAACACGCAGGCCACAACGGTTTCCTGGTGCACGTCTAGACCCGCGCAACACATACGTACAGCATCCATTCCAACCATCCTCCATCGTCAACTTACAAATCATGCGCTCGAGTGAGTGTAATTTAATACACGTACTTTTTGGGGGGTTACAATAGGCGATGCTCGAAAAGCGCAATAGAACGGTTTTTCGCACGGGGTGTATCCCAGTAACCGCGTCCGCCCTTTGATTTGTATATGTAGTGTTGACGACTACAGCATCTTTTAGAATGGATGCGACGGATGCCACCCACTTATTTTCATTCCTGGGGGTGACAAGGCCTCTGTCTTGTCATGCCTGTTTTTCGATTACATTTGGCCTACGTGGCGCTCACAGTCCCATTGTGTTCGGTTTTTCGATTACATTTGGCCTACCCGTTTTCGCATACATTTCAGGCTGATCGTGCACAGTTCAAAGAACGAATAAGGCCCTCACCCCACCCGGGTAAGGACCTCCATAAAACCTAAACCATATTTAGCTCTTCATTTCACAGCTACATAGAACAAACGTTGCGAGGAATCATCTGCAGGGGTCCACTCGAAGTCCGCATAGACCGACACCCCGCTGAAGCCCGCCTTCAGCAGCTCCTGCTTCATCCACTCCGGGTCATAGGCACGCTGGGTATGGGTCTCTTCGAACCGGCGGTACACATCCCGGCTGCCCTCTTCACGGGCGAAGATGGATAGATGATGCTCAATCTCACGGCGCGGCTCATCCAGCTCACAGGTCCAGATATAGGATACATTAGGCTCATCCAGTACAAAAGGCTGCTCTTCCTCATAACGGATCAGCGTATTCGGATGATGAACATCGAATAAGAAGGTGCCGCCCGGCTTCAGTCCGGCATACGTACTGGAGAATACCTCCGTAATGTCCTGCTCTTCCAGCACATAATTCAGGCAATCACAGAAGGAGATGACGGAATCCACCAGCTCGGGCAATTCCCATTCCTTCATGTTCTGTCTGACCCAGAGTACACTCCCCTCCCGCAAAAAACGCCGTCCCTGCGGCTGCTGCTCCAGCTTGCGCTGGGCTACTGCCAGCATGTCCGAAGAGAGATCGATCCCCGTCATGTGATAGCCTGCCGCAGCCAGCGGAATAGTCAGGCTGCCGGTACCGCAGCCGAGTTCGGCTACCGTACGCGGCTTGCCGTACTTACTCCATGCCGTCTCGGCAAAGGTCAGCCACTCCGGGTACGGCATATCCGCCATAAGCTCATCGTATACATAAGCAAATTTGCCATAGGAAGACACTGCTACACCGCTTTCTCTATACTATTGGTTGTCATCCGATTCCGGCTCGGAGGATTCCTCTTCACGTGTGGCCAGATAGGTCCAGTTCTCCTTCTGGACAACCAGGCCTTCCTTCATCAGCTTGCCCAGCGCACGCTTGAACGCAGACTTGCTGATCCCGAAGCGCTGCTTGATGATATCCGGCGGTGTAGCATCCGAATAAGGCATTCCGCCGCCCGGCCGGGAAGCCAGGAAATCAAGCAATGCCGCTGAATCCACATCACGGCCCACTTCCTTGCGGTGGCCCATGCTGAGGTTGACGCGCCCGTCCTCACGGATATGCGCTACACGCGCTTCAATCACTTCGCCCAGACGCAGCAGGCGGCTGCGCTCGGAGGAGTGAACCATGCCGATAATGCCGAAGCCCAGCACACCGGCGTCTACAAGCACGAAGGTGCCCATCTGCAGCGGCTTATACACCCGGGCAGATACCGTCTGCCCCTGCCAGGACTCCGGTGCAGGCAGCGCCAGCGGCGCAAGCTCCTGCTCTCCGGCCAGCTTGGCCCGAAGACGGCCCTGCTTGTCATGCTCCATGATCGCGAAGACCTTGTCTCCAATCTGCGGACGCAGCTCCACCAGTTCAGGAAGCTCGCCGAGCGGCAGCAACAGCTGCCGTCCCAGTCCCATCTCCAGGAAGCAGCCCAGACGCGGATGAATATCGGCCACTTCAAGCAGCGCCATCTCGCCCAGCGTCAGGTAAGGCTTTTTCATAGTAGCGGCAGGACGGTCCTCGGTATCAAAGAAGATGAATACCTCCACCTGGTCGCCGATCTTCGGTTTGCTGCCCACAAGCTCCGTATAGTGAAGCATGATATCCTGGTCGCCCGCGCTCAGAAAGTATCCGTAAGGGGATACCTCCCGCATCACTTCAAGCGTAACCGTAGTTCCAGCAATCAGACTCATACCGTCTCCACGACCTTGGCATCGGACCACAGACGCTCAATATTGTAATATTCGCGTTCATCGCGGTGGAAGACATGGACAATGACATCGCCAAGGTCCATCAGAACCCAGCGAGCCGCGTCCATTCCCTCGATGCCCTTGATCATACCGCCTGCTTCATGGACTACCTTGCGTACCTCAGTGGCAATCGCCTGAACCTGGGTATCGGAATTACCGTGGCAGATGATGAAATAATCACTGATCGGCGACACATTGCGCAGATCCAGGGCCACCACGTTCATTGCTTTTTTATCTTGAACGGCGTTCAGAGCCAGTTCCAGAAGCTTGTTAGATTGTACACTCATCGTTTATCCTCCAATATTCTTACTAAATCGTTGCGCGCCAGCACCGTAAGCGGGAACACGATCCGGCGTCTCTCCAGCAGCAGGCTGATGGTGGAATCCAGTCCTGCAATAAGCCCTTCCTCCAGACTGACTTTAGCCAGCCTGCGTATCTCATCCACACCGGGGAAGTCCCGTCCAGGCTCGATATAATCGGCCAGACAGACGATCCGCTCCAGCAGGCTCATGTTCTCCCGGCCCGAGGTATGGTAACGGATGGCATCCAGTACCTCAGCATCCTTAATTCCATAATCATGCTCAGCGGCAAAAGCGCCCACCTCGGCATGCCATAGCTGCTTATCGTATTTCAAAAGCCCGGTGTTCAGCCCGTTCTGCTCAATAATCTCACGCATCTGTTCTACAGGCCAGTACTTGGCGACATCGTGCAGAATCGCCGCCGTCTCGGCCCGCTCAGGATCAGCGCCATAGCGCTGTGCCAGCTTCACAGAGGCTTCCATCACACCGAGGGTATGCTTCCAGCGTTTGTCCGGCATCTGGCCGGATACCTCTTCAATCAGCGCTTCACGGCTGTACTCCATACAATCCACTCCTTTGAACATATTCATACACAGCGTCAGGCACCATGTAGCGGATGGATTTCCCTTCGGCGGCCCGGGCCCGGAGCATCGTGGAGGAGATATCCACCAGCGGCATATCCGCAAGCTGTACCCGGCCCGCAATGAAGGCGGGCAGCAGCCCAAGATCGAGCGGAGTCCCCGGACGTCCGACACCGATGAACGTCAGCCGCTTCACCAGCTCTTCGATCCCCTGCCACTTAGGCAGATACTGAACCATATCCGCACCCACTATGAAAAAGAATTCATGCTGCGGATATTCCTCCTGCAGACTGATTACCGTCTCCAGTGTGTAGGATACCCCGCCTCTGACTACTTCCCAATCGAGAATGCCGAAGGAGGGATGGTCCTTCACTGCTTCCTCCACCATGGCCAGCCTCTCCTCGCCGGTTGCCCCGGCCTCATGCTTATGAGGCGGAATATGCGAAGGCATGAACCAGACCTCCTGCAGACCGTAGCTCTCCCGCGCCGTCTCAGCCGCCATCATATGGCCGATATGCAGAGGATCGAAGGTTCCTCCCATTATTCCTACTTTCAAGAGGCCAACCTCCTATCTTGGAAGCTCAATCGTCTTGTTATCGCGTGATTCCTTGTACAGAACGATAGTCTTGCCGATTACCTGAACAAGCTCCGAACCGGATTGCTCGGCAAGCGCGGCACCAATTTCCTTAGGGTCATCAGCGTTGTTATTCAGTATGCTGATCTTCATCAGCTCGCGTTTCTCAATAGCTTCTTCAATGTGACGGATCAGATGATCGTTTACGCCGCCTTTGCCCACCTGAAATACTGCATCCAGATGATGAGCCAAAGAACGGAGATAGCGTTTTTGTTTGCCAGTTAACATAAATGTGAAAACTCCTTAATTAACATATATTATTACCGTTTTGCTTCAAAATCATTTGCCCGGCGTTACGCCGAGGCAATCCACAATGGTCTGCCGCATAATATCAGCGGGGGCTTCCATTCCTGTCCAGTATTCCAGTGCATAGGCACCTTGGTACACGAACATTCCCAGCCCGCCGTGAATCCTGCAGCCCCGCTTCAGGCTCTCCGTTAGCAGCCGGGTATGCAGCGGATTGTAGATCAGATCACTTACAATCATCCCTTCATGCAGCCAGGCCGGGTCGATCGGCATATCCTCCATATGCGGATACATGCCTACCGAGGTCGTATTGATCACGATATCCATGCCGCCGATGACAGAGGGTACTGCATCCATTCCCGTTCCGGCTACAGCTCCCCTGCCCGCGAAGCTGTCTGCCAGCTGCTGAGCCCTGTCCTGATTGCGGTTGACAATCAGGACGGAAGCCGGCTGCTCCTTCAGCAGTGCCGAGACAATGCCTCTGGCCGCACCCCCGGCTCCAATCACCAGGATGCGGGTACCGGACAGCTCCGGCGCAGCCTCTGCCTTCAGCGAACGGACATATCCGATTCCGTCCGTATTGAACCCGGTTAATATCCCCTTGTCATTAACAATGGTATTAACTGCGCCCACATCCACGGCGCTTGCATCCAGCCGGTCCAGATACTCCATTACCGCAACCTTGTGCGGGATCGTTACATTCACCCCGCGGAAGCCAAGGGTCCGTATGGCCTGCACGGCCTCTCCCAGCTTGTCCGGAGTAATATGCAGCGGCACATAAGCGCCTGAGAGACCCAGTGCCTGAAGTGCAGCACCGTGCATAAGCGGGGATTTGGACTGGGCAATCGGATCACCCATTACGCCCAGCAGGAGTTCCCCGGGAAGGCGGTTATCCTGTACGTTCCTGCCAATGTCAGTCATATCGTCGCCCTCCTTAGATCAGCGAAGGACGGGTAAGTACCTTCACGCCGCGCGGAACATGTATGGCGATTACCGCACCCGCAGTGCCGTTCACCTTGATCCAGCCCAGCCCGGAGATGAACAGGTCTGTCTCGCTGTTCCTGGCTATCCGGAATTCGTGCCGCTGCCACTGCGGCAGCTTGTCCATATCAGCCGTTCCCGGCGGAGACAACAGCTCGCCCCGGTGGTCCTGATACAAGGAATCTGCACGCTCCAGCTTCGTACGGTGAATCTTCAGCGTACTGCTGATGAAGCAGGTGAAGGATTGGCGTTCCCCCTGGATGAAGTCGAATCGTCCCAGTCCGCCGAAGAACAGCGACTGGCCTTCATTCAGCTGGTATACCGCCGGTTTGAGCGGATTCTCCGGCATTACAGCGCCGAGATCCTTGCGCTCAACCATCTCACTGTACCGCCAAGGGTACACAATACCCGGAGTATCAATGATATAATGGCCGTCATCCAGCGGAATCTTGACCATGTCCAGGGTCGTGCCCGGATAACGGGAGGTCGTCAGCTCCTCTTCCAGGTCGCTGTAATCGGAGATCAGGCGGTTAATCAGCGAGGACTTGCCCACATTGGTCGCCCCGACGACATAGACATCACGTTGTCCGCGCAGCTCGGTTACGGCCTCCAGCAGACGGTCGAAGCCCTGGTTGCGCTTCGCGCTGACCAGGACAATCTCTGCTGTGCGCAGCCCCTCTTCCTTGCAGCGTTGCTGCATCCAGTTGCGCAGCCTGTTCCAATTGGTCACCTTCGGCAGCAGATCGCTTTTGTTAACCGCCAGAATGACCTGGTTATTGCCGACAAACCGCTGCAGCCCGGATATCAGACTGCCCTCAAAATCAAAAATATCAACAATATGGATCACCAGCGCGTTCTTCTCGCCGACGCCGCTGAGCAGCTTCAGGAATTCGTCCTGGTCGACCGATACGGAAGAAGCTTCATTGTAGTTCTTAATCCGGAAGCAGCGCTGGCAGATCACCGGCTCCCGTTCAAATGCGACCTCCGGGATATAGCCGGGAAGCTCCTTGTCCACACTCTGGAGCTTGATGCCGCAGCCGCTGCATTTCACAGGCCGTTTCGTTTCGTCGTTCAATTCACTCATTAAGATTTATCCTCCTCTTGCCACAATCCTTGCTTCCGCAATCGTGTCAGGGCAATCTGCTCCACTCTGCGGTTGATTCTTGTTCCAATCCCTTCATCCTTGACGGAGATCGGCATCACGAGTACCGTGTACAGTCCCAGCCGGTTACCGCCGTAGACATCTGTAAGCATCTGGTCGCCGACAACAATCGTCTGCTCCGGCCCCAGCTCCATCAGCTTCATGGCTCTCAGGAACGGGGAATTGCTCGGCTTGCGGGCCTGATGCACAAATTCAATATTCAGCGGGGTGGCAAAACGCGACACCCGGTCCATATTGTTGTTGGATACGATGACAAGCTTGAAGCCAAGCTCCTTCACCTTCGCGAACCAGAGCAGCAGCTCAGGGGTAGCGAGGGGCGCCTTGGCGCCGACCAGCGTATTATCCAAATCCGTGATAATCCCACGGTATCCTTGCCGGTACAGCTCTTCCAGCGAAATATCGAATACGGTATTTACCCGGAGTTTGGGAACTAACCTTTCAAACAATTCATTCACCTCTTTTTCATACAGGAAACTTGTTGCCCGGTTCTATTTCGGCTGCTGAAACCCCGGGTCCGGCAGGGTAATGTGTTACAGGGGCATTACCCTGCCGGACTTCATGTTTTTTCGCAGCCGCAAAGCTTCAGTATACACGCTGTGCCAGTCTTTGTCTTCAATAACCTCCGGGCTGTAATTCGCCCGTTCATACATCCCCAGCAGTGCTGCGAAACTCTCCGCAGACGCCGGGCGTTCACGGCTCCACCGTTCCACGGATTCGCGCAGGGTTTCATGCTCTTTCTTAAGCATACCCTTCCGGTGCACATACCTTACCCAGCGCTGTGTTTCTGCGATAACTTTTTGCGCCGGAGTCGGCTGGCCGCCGATACGCATCCGGGTGATCAGGAACCGCAGGCTGAGCCGCCGCTGCCAGAGCAGGAATACGCCCCATAGCAGAAGCACTGCCACCGCCCCCGTCACTACCCAGGTACCGGGGTGGAATCCGGTATCTCCGTCAGCCTGACCGGTTGCCGCAGGCTCAAGCTCCTCCGGCTCCACTTCCGGAGCTTCAGTCTGCTCTGCATTGTCCTGCTCACTCTGCGTCAGCACAGGAACATTGAAGCCGGGCGTCGCCTCTACCGGAACCCATCCGTAGTCCCCGAAATAAATCTCAGCCCAGGAATGGGCATCCGCATTGGTAATCGTATAATTATTATTCACTAGGGTACCGCCTTGCTGAAGCATCACATTATCCGGAATTTCGGCCTGTTCCCCCGGCGCATATCCCTTCACCCAGCGGGCCGGTATATCCAGTGACCTCGCCATGGTAACCAGGGCCGTGGAATAATAATCACAGTAGCCTTCCCTGATCTCAAACAGGAAGCTCTCGACCATATCCTTGCTTTTGGCCCGTGAGGTATCCGGCTGATTCGTGTAAGGAAAAGTCTGCTGGAGATATTGCTGCAGCAATATGGTCTTCTCGTAAGGCGTGTCTGCCCTGGCCGTAATCTCCTTAGCCAGCGCGCTCACCCGCTCCGGGTAGTTAGCCGGGAGCTGAAGGTACTGCGGGTCGATATTCTTATTCCCGTATAGCTGTTCAAAGGTCTGAATGCTCAGCTCCTGAAAAGGAATAACCGGCACCTCTGAAGTTACCACATAGGTCTGCGGGTAGGCCCGCGTTTTCCCTGCGGAATTCCATAGCAGCTCGCTGTCTTCACTCCGCCATGACAAGCCGCTGCTCTGTTCTTGCCCGTCCACGGAGTCTACTCCCGAGATCGAATAGCCGCCGAAGACCACCGGATAGCTGTTCCCTCCCAAAAGCTTAACCGTCTGCTTCAAGGTCCGGGTCTCTGTCTTGGGGGCTACGGCGCGTTCCAGCGGCTCGCCCACCTGCACCTCCCGTTGCTCGCCCCGCCCGGATGAATCATCGTCAGGCCAGCCTTTTCCCGAATACTTGCTGCGGGTCTCGCCGCGCATATAGGTGCGCAGATCGGAGGTCACGGTCATCACCGGCGAGTAATCGAAGTTGAAGCCCCCGCCCAGGTTGTCATCATTCAGACTGTATCCGGACGTCGTCCCGTTCGCGCCTGACCCGCTGCTTGTACTGTCCCCGTTGCCGGAGGAAGGACCGGAGGAAACAGACTTTCCGTTCCACTTTTGCCAAGCTGTATAAGGATCGGTTAAGGTTGGCCGGACCTCGGGCATATTCACCCCTGCAAGAATGACCAATGAGAATATGATGGCTATATTCAAGGCTACCTTCATCGGATACTTAAGCATGTAGGTCCAGCCCCGGGGATAATGAAGCTGGAAATTCCTCAGATGCTGTGTGACCAGCCAGCCCATGCCGGCAAATACGGTCCAGGCTACCTCCTGCCATAATACTGCTGTAGTGAACGAATCCAGTGCGGCGAAGGCCGTAATATTCATCGCGATGAACATCAGAATCCGCGTCTTGCCGTTCACCCACCAGGCGGACACCAGCAGCAGCAGCCAGGCTCCCAAGGCAAACCAGATATAAGGGCTCATCTGTATAGCTATACCCGGCAGCCGGTCCAGAAATGCAGGCAGCAGCGGATCAGGAGTGTACACCCCGTAATGGACAATGATGTTGTATATAATATAAAGAACTGCCGCACCTTCCAGAGGAAGGCGGTATATCTTTTTGAATGGCAGAATGATTTCAATAGCAGTGACTGCAAAAAGGCTTAACGCAACAGCGACTGTCGTCTCCTCCAGCCAAAAGGGCACCGTGTAGGAGACCCACTGCAAAGCGATGATGGTCAGCCATAGCAGCGTCAGCCCGTGATGCCAGGAGGATCTAATTGCACGGAACCATTGCTTCATCGGACAGAATCACCTCCAAGTACCGCAGGAAGCTCCTGAAGTGTACTGATGCTATGACCGGTAATTCCATGAGACTGGAGAATATTCTGCCACTCCCCGGCCCGGTACTTCCCGGAAGGATGAAGGACATGAATGTGGGACGGGGTCATCCCCCTGCTGTCGGCCCAGCGTAGGGTGTCGAGTGCCGCCCGGCCGCTCTGCGGGCTGATCAGCACGAAGTACGCCCCTTTGGGGAACATCCGCTGGGCACTCTCCAGCCGGTTAATCAGCGGACCGCTTCCTTCCGCATTGATATCAATCAAATATTGAATCATCTTCTGCCGTTCCGCACTGCCTTCTGCCGGACTGAATACCTTCGTATTCTTATCCAGGCAGCACAGCCCGATCCCGATTCTCTCCCGGATACCGAAGCCGAGCAGCGAAGCCGTTATGGATACCGCCAGCTCGAAGTGCGCCGGGTTGTAGTAACTGCTTGAGCTGCCATCCAGCACCAGAATCGTTCTGGGAACAGATTCATGCTCGAATTCCTTGGACTTCCAGTCGCCGGTCTTCGCCGTCGCATTCCAGTGAATCCGTGTCAGCCGGTCTCCGTAGACATAATCACGGACACCGTTGATCTGCGTGGTCTCACGCCGGGACTGAAGCAGTGATACCTGCGGCCCGGACAGGCGCGCTTTGCGTTCATAGAGCTGCCAGCGCGGCACCATGACCGTTCGTGGCATCACCCGGAATTGACCCTCCGCCTTGAATGTCCCTTTGTGCTCCATCAGACCGAAGATGTCCTCACTGAGGATATCCGTATTCTCAAAGGTATAACGCCCCCGCTCCAGCAGCGGCGTCTGGAACAGCAGCTCTCCCCGCCCGCCCATATTGGGAATGAGGCTCTCCTCGAACACCCAGGATTCTCCATTATGACGCTTGAGAATTTCCCGTACCACTACATAGGGCAAAGGCAGAAATCCCGGAATCGTCACTTCCAGCTTCACCCGCAGATAACCGCCGGCGTAGAGCAGATCAGGCTTCTCCTGCTCCGAGTAGAAGCTGCGGGTGCCTTTGGCCCGCCGGACGCCTTCAAGACCTCCAATAACCAGATACAGAATGAGAACAGAGACCATGATAAACAGCATGAACGAGGTTTTGCCGCCCTGAAACAGCACATAACAGAGTGTGATGACCCATATCGCAAGAACGCCCATGAACTTCCTCGGCTGAATCACAGCGGCTGCCCTCGTAAGAATGGCTCTCATCTTATTGCCTCATGGTTACAGGCACATGAATGCTCTGAAGCAGCTTCTGCAGCAGGGAGTCCATGCTGATATTGTCCAGGCGCGATTCCGGCCGCAGCAGGATACGGTGCCCCAGGGCATACGGGGTGAGGGTCTTCACATCATCCGGCAGCACATAATCCCGTTCCTGGAGGAAAGCGTAAGCCTTGCAGGCCATCATGAACGACAAGGATGCCCGGGGGCTTGCACCCAGCAGGACCAGCGGATGCACCCGCGTCTGCCGGACCACATCCAGCAGGTAGTTCAGCACAGGCTCGCTGATGAAGACATCGCGGATCTCCTCCTGGATGGCAGCGATCGTGTCCATGCTGGTAACAGGAGTCAGCCTGTCCACCGGCTGGCCCTGCTGATGGGTCAGCAGCAGGTTCTTCTCGGTATCCGCATCGGGATAGCCCAGGCTGATCCGCAGCATGAAGCGGTCGAGCTGAGCTTCAGGAAGCGTATACGTCCCCTCGAAATCTATCGGATTCTGGGTCGCACAGAGCATGAACGGATGAGGAAGAGGATAAGTCTCTCCATCGACCGTGACATTGCGTTCCTCCATCACTTCAAGGAGGGCTGACTGGGTCTTGGTGGTCGCCCGGTTAATCTCATCGGCCAGCAGTATATTGGTCATGACCGGCCCCGGCCGGAAGTGGAACATCTCATCGCGCGGATGATAGACAGATACCCCGGTAATATCACTTGGAAGAATATCCGGGTTACACTGAATCCGCCGGTATTCACCGGACATCGAGCGGGAGAGCGCGCGGATGAGCTGGGTTTTGCCTGTGCCCGGAACATCCTCAATCAGGACATGTCCGCCTGCAAGCAGGGCCGTGAGCAGCAGTTCTATTTCAAAGCTTTTACCGAGAATACAGGATTCCAGATTAGTGCGAACAGCGTTCATTATTTGCGTCGATTCTTGACGTACGGGCATATATGGTAAACCCTCCTATATCAGAATAAGCAGTAATATATACATTTTACATGATAGGAGCACCCAAAGTACATGTTAGGTCCCCTGAATTTATAGAACCGCTTACGGGATTTATCCCAAAAAAGCGGGAAGTGAGTTCCCCCCGTCTGCACACTGGCTGCCCGCTTACGGCGGATTGGGGTGCACTTCTGCTCTTCCTTCTCGCTGGCTGCCCGCTTACCGCCGATTGGGGTGCACTTCTGCTCTCCCTTCTCACTGGCTGCGCGTTTTCCGCCGATTGAGGTGCACTTCTGCTCTTCCTTCTCACTGGCTGCCCGCTTTCAGCCGATTGAGGTGCACTTCTGCTCTTCCTTCATACTGGCTGCCCGTTTTCCACCAATTGAGGTGCACTTCTGCTCTTCCTTCTCGCTAGCTGCACGCTTTCGACCGATTGAGGTGCACTTCTGCTCTTCCTTCTCACTGGCTGCCCGCTTCCGGCCGATTGAGGTGCACTTCTGCTCTTCCTTCTCGCCGACTGCCCGCTTTCGGCCGATTGGGGTGCACTTCTGCTCTTCCTTCTCAATGGCTGCCCGCTTTCGGTCGATTGAAGTGCACTTCTGCTCTTCCTTCTCGCTGGCTGCCTGCTCTCGGCCGATTCAGAGGGATTTATCCCTCTCCTTTTCTCCTTCCGCCCGCTTTCCTCCCATTCAGAGGGATTTATCCCTCTCCTTTCCTCCTTCTGCCTGCTTTCGGCCCATTCAGAGGGATTTATCCCTCTCCTTTCTTCCTTCTGCCCGCTTTCTGCCGATTCAGAGGGATTTATCCCTCCCCTTTCCTCGTTCTGCCTGCTTTCGGCCGATTCAGAGGGATTTATCCCTCTCCTTTCCTCCTTACGCCTGCTTTCGGCTGATTCGGAGGGATTTATCCCTCTCCTTTCCTCCTTCCGCCCGCTTTCGGCCGATTCAGAGGGATTTATCCCTCCCCTTTCCTCCTTCCGCCCGCTTTCCGCCGATTCAGAGGGATTTATCCCTCTCTTTTCCTCCTTCCGCCCGCTTTCCGCCGATTGGGGTGCACTTCTGCTCTTCCTTCTCGCCGACTGCCCGCTTTCGGCTGATTGGGGTGCACTTCTGCAATTTCGGCGGAAATACATCATCTCCACGCAAAAAGGACCGCCGCCTGGCGATCCCGGAACTAACTATCCATCTTCTATCCCTAACCTGGCCCTTATCTCTCCGTCCAAATAACAAATCCCCTACCCCTTCGGCCGTACCACCAGCGCCGCCAGGAACGAGAAGACAATCGCGGAGGAGATCCCCGCGCTGGTTACATCGAAGATCCCGGTGACGACACCGACCCAGCCGTCTCGCTCCAGCTCGGTCAGCGCGCCATGGACCAGCGAATTCCCGAAGCTGGTAATAGGGACGCTTGCTCCCGCTCCGGCAAATTTCACCAGCGGATCGTAGATACCGAAAGCGTCGGCGACGGCACCCATCACGACCAGCGTACTCATAGTATGAGCCGGAGTCAGCTTAATCACATCGAACATCAGCTGGCCAATGACGCAAATCGCACCGCCGACCAGAAAAGCCCATAAATAAATCATGCTCCTTCACCTCCGCTCTCCAAGGCTACCGCATGGGCCACGCATGGAATACTTTCGCCCTGCTGGTAAGATAGCGGGGAGAGCAGCGCCCCGGTCGCCACGATTAATACCCGTTTCAGCTCCCCCTTTTTCATCCGGCCTATGATATGCCCGTAGGTTACTGTGGCTGAGCATCCCGCACCGCTTCCCCCGGCAATGACATATTTCTGCTTGTCCAGGTCGTACATCATCAGGCCGCAGTCATTAAAGACTGTCTGCTCCATTGGAATACCTTCCTTGGCCAGCAGCTCCTTGGCAATCGGCAAGCCGATGGAAGCCAGATCGCCTGTGACAACCAGGTCATAATAACCGGGCGACAGACCCGTATCGCGAAAATGTGCAGTAATCGTGTCCGCCGCCGCCGGTGCCATCGCGGTCCCCATATTGAACGGGTCCTTCAGCCCCAGATCCATGATACGCCCAAGCGTTGCATAGATTACATGCGGGCCTTTGGCAGTGCCGTCATTGACACCCACCACCGCGCAGCCGGAGCCTGTTACGGTGTATTGGGCGGTCGGCGGCTTCTGTGAGCCATACTCTGTCGGGTAGCGGAACTGCTTCTCCACGGTACAGTTGTGGCTGGATGTACCGGCCAGCACATACTTTCCGCCGCCGGAATCGACAATCATTGAGGCGATCGCCAGACTCTCCATAGAAGTGGAGCAGGCACCGAATACACCCAGATAAGGAACGCCAAGCTTCCGCGCGGCGAAGGAGCTGCTGATGATCTGATTCAGCAGATCACCGCCGACGAAGAATTCAAGCTTGTCCTGATCCAGATTCGCGTTCATCAGGGCAAGCTTGGAGGCTTTTTCAAACAGGGCACGTTCTGCCTTCTCCCATGTCTTCTCGCCCATCTCCAGCGAATCGTAGATATAATCAAAGCTTGACGCAAGCGGTCCTTCTCCCTCTTCCGGTCCTACCACTGCCGAAGTGCCGAGGATGACCGGACGATTCGTAAATTCCCAGGTCTGGCTGCCGAGTTGCTTCATCAGTTAATGTGCACCTCCCCAGCCCATAACGGCATACACTACGCCAACGATAAAAGCGGCAACGACCCCAAAGACGATGACCGATCCCGCCAGCTTGAACATGTTGCCGCCGACGCCCAGCACCAGTCCTTCCGCCCGGTGTTCGAGTGCAGCGGAGCACATACTGTTGGCGAATCCAGTGACAGGCACCGCTGTACCTGCACCGCACCACTGGGCAAGCTTGTCATACACCCCGAAGCTGGTAAGAATGACGGAGAGCAGAATCAGAATCGCCACCGTCGGACTAGCCGCCTCCCTTGAGCTCATATCAAATATTGCCATGAACGCTTCCTGGATACCTTGTCCAAGCACACAGATCAAGCCCCCGGAGAGGAAGGCGCGTATACAATTTTTGAATACAGGACGCGAAGGGACATACGGCTTGGCCAATTCCTGATAAGCCTGCGGGGTCAGACCGTCAAGGTTCAGCTTGACGCCTGATTTTTTTGTTTTTGCCGGCAATATAGACACCTCCTGGACAAAGATACGAAAGGGAACGGGCAGCAGACAAACGGTTCCCCGTCCCTTCGTGCCATGCTTGATTAAGTTTTCCTTATTGTTCACTTTAGGCGGCTTCGTTATGTCTGCTTCTGCTCAGGAAAAATAAAACAGTACAACAATCAGCAGCATAAACAGCACCAGAATCAGCACCGCCTCATTCTCCCGCCGGTACCGGCGGCGATACCGCCCGGGCAGGGTCTGTCTGCGGACCGGCACCTTCCTGAGCCTTACTTGGCTGCCTGTGTGGGCTACGCTCCCTGAGAGCCACATTCTCCTCGCTTCCTTTCCCCGGCTCCTGCCTGCAGAGCCCTTACTGCATAGTATTCGTACCCTTGCCCACTGTGTTCATTTGCCTTTCTGACATGGACAACCAGCGCAACAATGTTCATACTAGATGACATAAAGGAGCGATATGTATATGAATACAGAAACACTTGAGTTGTTCAAAACATTGACAGAATTCCCCTCAGCCCCCGGCTTCGAGCGCGAGCTGCGCGCCTATGTCAAGGAGACCATGACGCCTTACACGGATGAATTCATACAGGACCGCCTGGGCAGCCTGTTCGGCGTACTGCGCGGTGAAGCGAACGGTCCCAAGATTATGGTTGCCGGACATTTCGACGAAGTGGGCTTCATGGTAACCGGCATTACGGACAACGGAATGATCCGCTTCACGCCGCTGGGCGGCTGGCTGGCTTCGGCGGTTGCCTCGCAGCGGCTGCAGATTATCACACCCAAGGGAACGCTGAACGGCGTAGTCGGCAGCACGCCGATTCACCTGGTAAGTCCCGAGGAGCGCGGCAAAGCCGGTGATATCGGCAAAATGTACATTGATATCGGCGCCGACAGCCGCGAAGAAGCCCAGAGCTTCGGCGTAGCTCCAGGCCAGCAGGTCGTGCCGGTATGCCCGTTCACTCCGCTGGCCAATCCGAAGAAGATTATGGCCAAGGCCTGGGACAACCGCTATGGCGTGGGCCTCGCCATTGAATTAATGAAGGAACTGCACGGCAAGCCATTGCCGAATACCGTATTCTGCGGCGCCACCGTCCAGGAAGAAGTCGGCCTGCGCGGCGCACGGACCTCAGCCAATCTGCTTGCACCGGATATCTTCTTCGGTCTGGATGCCAGCGCCGCTGCCGATATGACCGGCGACCGCCAGGCGTTCGGCCATCTGGGTCAGGGCGCGCTGCTGCGTATCTTCGATCCTACGATGATCACCCACCGCGGATTGATCGAATATGTGCAGGATACGGCGGACACCCATAAGATCAAATACCAGTATTTCGTGTCTCAGGGGGGAACGGATGCGGGACAGGTGCATGTTAGCGGAATCGGCATTCCTTCGGCAGTCATCGGAATCTGCTCGCGATACATCCATACAGCGACCTCCATCATTCACAGCGATGATTATGCAGCGGCCAAAGAGCTGCTGATCAAGCTCGTCGAAGGACTGGACCGCACTACACTGCAGACGATTCTGGAGAACAGCTGATTGAATACGATGCCCCGCTGGTAGGGGGCATCGTATTTGTTGTGAACTGCAAACAGCCGCAGGGATAGGCTTCCCCTGCGGCTGTAATTCTATATATACATAAGAAGCACTAAAGAAATAAACAAAAAGCAAAAGAAGCGGAGGGGAAATTTGGAACTGTAGGAGCGGTAGCGTCCGCCTTTGTCACCGGATTTCACCCGCGTAGAGCGGTTTAAATCAAGAAATCTGGTGACAACAGCGGCCGGAAGTCCAAATGTTCACCGCAGTGACGATGAAGCTTCAAGTTTACAACTTAAGTGCGTCTTATCTCGCCATTTATTTCAGCTTCCCATACTGCTCCATCGCAGACTGATGAATAGGATGTTCCGCAGCAAGTCCCGTGTATTTCGTCAGCGCAGCTTCTGCACCAAGCTCGGCAATGGCGGCTTGCAGCTGGGCCGCTTCCGGGTCGTCGCTCGCCTTGAACAGCAGCGCACCGGCCATAGAACGGGCCAGGGCCGCATAGCTCAGCCCCCGGTCATAAGCCTGCGTCGCCGGAGACACCAGACGGTCACTCGGCGATAGCTTGCGCAGCGGCGAACGGCCGACACGGGATACTTCATCGGTCAGCGCGGGGTTGCGGAAGCGCTCCAGAATTTTGTCGATATACTTGCTGTGTTCAGCCTCATCGAAGCCGTGCTTCTGGATCAGCACTGCACCGGTCTCCTCCAGCACCTCACGAACCTGTGCCGTCAAGACTTCATCCGCCATGGCCTGTTGAATCGTCTCGTAGCCTTGCAGGAAGCCAAGGTATGCCGCTGAGCAATGACCCGTGTTGACCGTGAATAGCTTGCGTTCAATATAAGGCTCCAGGTTGTCAACGTAATGCACACCTTCAACCGGCGTATAGCCCGGGATCATCTGCGAAGCATCCACCACCCATTCATAGAACGGCTCAACGACGACCTTCAGAATATCCTCATGCTGCTGCAAGGGAACGATCCGGTCCACAGCCGCGTTAGGAAAAGCAACCGAAGCGTCAGCCTTCGTGCGGGCCGCTTCATCCAGCTTGGCGTAGACCAGCTCTTTGAGCTGGGCACTGCCGCCAATCGCATTCTCGCAGGCGATAACATGCAGAGGAGATGAAGAGACAGCCAGCCTTCTGCCAATGCCTTCAGCCAAGGTACCGGCAATATGCTTCAGTATGGATACGCCGACCGCTGTAGTAACCAGATCAGCTTCCGCAATCGCTGCGGCAACTTCCTCACCATGAGTTACGCTGCTGAGCGCAGTTACATTTTTCACCATCACCGTTTCCTGACCATCGCTGGCCAGCGTTACCGGATATTCGCCCCGCTCCTTAAGCTGCGCAACAAATGCTTCATTCACATCCACGAACGTAACTTCATAGCCTGCCTGCGACAGCAGCAGTCCAATGAAACCTCTGCCGATATTGCCCGCGCCGAAATGGACCGCCTTCATCACTCCATGCCCCCTTCAAAAATCGCAATGACATCAGCGGCAGTCGGGGCGTTCATGACGCGGTCAATCGCATCATCTTCAGTGAAGATCATCGCCACGTTAGTCAGAACCTCCATATGACCGTCGCCTGCTGCGGCAATGCCAATGACCACGAATGCCGGCTCATCGCCGCCGAAGTCCACACCGTCCGGGAAACGAATGATAGATAAGCCAGTCGATTTAATAAAAGGCCGCGCTTCCTTGGTACCGTGGGGAATGGCCAGCCCGCCGCCCATATAAGTAGAGACCACTTCCTCACGCTCCAGCATCTTGGGCACATATTCTTCCGTTACATGTCCTGCATCGACCAGCAGCTTGCCCGCCATAGCGATCGCTTCGTATTTATCCTTTGCGGCACCGTGCATAATTACTTTGTTTTCTGACAGTATACTCATATGATTTCTCTCACTTTCAAAGTTTATTTTGGAAAAAATGCAGCAGCTCCGAGGACAGGTACCCCCGGATCTCTGTCTCTGTACGTTCCTCCAGCAATTGGACCAGCTCGGAGTTAAGCAGCAAGGCGCTGATCTCGCTGAGCACCTCCAGACTCTCCTTAGACAGCCTGCGCGGAGCCAGCATGAGCAGAATGACTCTGACCTCTGTATCTCCCTCCAGAATGACGGGCTGATGCAGCCGGTACAGGGTCAGCGACGACAGGTGAATATGACTGCTTCGGGTGTGGAAAAGAGCGAGCGCGGTATCCGGGATGACCTGACTGGTCATCCGCTCCCGTTCGAGCAGCCGCTCCAGCACAATTCCGGCATCCCCGACCACGCCGTGTCCACTCAGCATCTCCAGCATTTCCACTAATGTCGCAGACAAATCCATCCCCTTGTTGTTGATTGGATGGAACCGGAACCGCTCCAGCAGACTGACGATCTCATCCAGAATGCCCTTATAGCTCCTAAGCTGTTCAAGGGAAGCTTCCTTCCGTACCGGCTGGTCCGGCCCGCCGGATGTTCTGTTCTCCCGTTCCCGCAGTGTGATGTTCTGGATATAGCTCAGCAGCTTCTCGATCTCTTCCGCTGTGAGCAGGGGGCTGATCTTGATGTAACGCTCCTTATCAATCGGCAGATCAATGGTCGAGATAATCAGATCGTAATCCACATCCGGCAGCCGTGCAGCTTCATACCAGGATATATTGCCGAGAATCTCAATCTGCGGCATTTCCTTCGTCAGCCGGGTAGCCAGCAGACGGGAGGAGCTAAGTCCGCTGGCACAGACCAGAATCGCCCTAACATTGCGCCTTAGCTGGTTGAGCCGCTCTGCGGAGGCTCCGAAATGCATGACGAGAAAGCCGATTTCTTCATCCGGAATCTCAAGCTCCAGCTCCATATCCTCTACGGAGGCACGGACGATGTTGAACAGATATTCATAATCCCTGCGGATGGGGCCAAGCAGCGGATTGCGGATGCGGGTGCCTTCACGAATCCGCTTCAGCGCCGGATCAATATGCTCCAGCAGCCCCTCGCGCAGAGTGCGGTCACTCTGGAAGGGAAGCCCTGTCCGCTTGACCACACTTTCCGTCAGCTTGTAGACAATCTCCATTAATTCAATATCGCCATAGGCATAGCCTGAGGAGGAGAAGGAATCCTGGACCCGGTCGAATAATCCTGCAATATACAGGATCTCTACCCGGGGAATCTTCATCTTAAGCACCGCTTCAAGCTGCTGCACGAATCGCTCGGCCCCGGCAATATTGCGGTGGTCCGACACTCTGGAATAACCCGCCTCTTCTCCGCTGTCGATGCTCCGTCCGATTTCGATCCGCCGGGTCGTTACAGCAAGACCCAGCAGCATCTCCATATAGACAATCTCCGGCAGCTCGGCCGTCCACTTCCATTCCATATCCCACAGCGTATTCTCAATCTCCATGAGATTCGACTTGCCTACCGTAGTCAGCAGAACCCGGAAGGCAGGGTTACTCTCGGCCAAGGAACCATGACCGACCAGATCGGAGAGGTCCAGATGCTCGGCGGCCAGCCGGGCAACCGCCCGGCGCTTGTCGATCTCGCTGCCGGTGATTTCAACCCCATAGCCTCTTCTGCGGACCAGGTCCAGGCCGAACTTGCGGACCCAGTGCTCCAGCTCATCCAGATCATAGCTGACGGAAGCCACCGTCACCTGAAGGGAATGGGCAAGGGTGAACAGCTTCACCGGCTCCTCTGCCTCCAGCAGGGCGCATAGCTCATACACCTTGCGGTCCTCCCCGGAATACTCGGCCGGCTTCTCTTCCCGTAAAAACAGGCGCAGCTCTGCAAGACCGGCCTCCGGGCCGCTCAATTGTATGCCTTTCCCTGATTTCCTGATCAGATCAAGACCGAAATTCTTCAGCGCGGACTCAATATCCTCCATCTCCCGGTGTACCGTTCTTACGCTGACACCGGTAGCCTCGGCGATTTTCACGGCTGTAATTTCTCCGTTGACTCCGAGCAGAAGCCAGAGAATCTGGCGCTGTCTGGCGGTAATTTTCCTCATTTCCGCAAACCCTCGCCCTATATGGAGACAAACGCTGGCTTTGGGGGCCAGCGTCTCCTTATTTAACATTTTTATCCTATACTTAAATTGTACACTTCTGCTTCTTACTTCAAACGTTCCACAAGCTCATCGTATTTCGGGCTCTTCAGGAAGTTGTCGATCGAGATATGCTCTGCCCTTGGATTGCTGGCAATCGCACGGTCTGTAAGGGTCTTCTGCGTAACCACGATGTCGGCATCCGCCGGAATTTCACTGACAGCAGAGTTCGTAACAGTGATGTTCACCCCTGCATTTTGCAGTTTCTTTCTCAGGACCGAAGCCCCCATAGCACTTGATCCCATCCCTGCATCACAAGCGAAGACGATTTTGTTCACATTGGCTTTGGTGCGGACATTGGAAGCTGCGGCTACGGTTGCGGCAGTCTGAGCTGCTGTACCGGCAGACTTCATGTCTCTCATTCTGGCTTCTGCCGCTTCCAGATCCATCTCTTCTTCATCATTCTTCTTGGAGGATCTCAAGAGTACTGCCGCGATCAGGAAGGACACGATTGTAGCAACGACTACACCGGCAATCATTGGAAGATATCCGCCCTTAGGCGTCATTGCGAAGTAAGCAAAGATACTGCCTGGTGATGGAGAGGCTACCAGACCTGCACCCAGCATCTGGAAGGTGAATGTACCGGACATCCCGCCGCCGATGACAGCCAGAATCAGACGCGGATTCATCAGGATGTAAGGGAAGTAGATCTCATGAATTCCGCCCAGGAAGTGAATGATAATGGCGCCTGGTGCGGAAGATTTCGCAGAGCCTTTACCCGCCAGCCAGTAAGCAAGCAGGATACCCAGACCGGGACCCGGATTCGATTCAAGCATGAACAGGATGGATTTGCCGATTCTTTGTGATTCTTCAAGCGCGATCGGACCCAGTACACCGTGGTTGATCGCATTGTTCAGGAACAATACTTTGGCCGGCTCAATGATGATGTTGATAAGCGGCAGCAGGTTATGGTTGACCAGGAACTCAACGCCGTTGGACAAAATATTGGTCAATCCCTGAACCAGTGGTCCAACCCCTTTAAGCGCTCCAATGGTCAAGGCCCCGCCGATAATACCAAGGGAGAAGTTGTTGACGAGCATTTCAAAGCCGGCTCTGATTTTGCCATCCACCGCTTTGTCGAACTGCTTCAGAACCCAGGCGGCCAGCGGACCGACAATCATGGCACCCAGGAACATTGGAATGGTTGAGCCGACGATAACCCCCATGGTCACCAGCGCGCCGATGACACCGCCGCGTTTGCCGTGAACCATCTGTCCGCCGGTATAACCGATCAACAGTGGCAGCAAATACTTGATCATTGGATCAACCAGTGCTGCCAGGCTTTCATTCGGATACCAGCCGGTCGGAATGAATAATGCTGTAATTAATCCCCAGGCGATAAAAGCGCCGATATTCGGCATAACCATACCGCTGAGCATACGACCAAATTGTTGAACCTTCACCCTTGCACCGCCGGATGAAGTTTGTGTAGTTGCCGTTGTGGCCATTTAAGATGCCCCCTTATTGAAATGAATGGAAGCCTTTCCGCTACTCTTCCTGAAAGGTTATTCCCTTTGAACACATCGTAAATCAAAGCGCTTTCTTTGTCATCAAATTGAAAACACGGTTTCGTCATGAACGTTGTTGACAACATTTAAGAGTTCCTGCCAAGGGGCTAAAGTCCGGTATTTCCACTGCTCCTGGCGGCCTATAATAACCTTTATAGAATGCACCATTTTTCATAAAATATCATGAGTTCCCTAAGGGCACGCACAGCAAAAAAGCCGCCTCCACTGTGGAGACAGCCTCGCAGCCTTACACTATATCAGGGTCACTTCTACATCAGATCATATCCAGCGGAACCTTCCACGACGGCTGCGGAAAAGCATCGTCCAGCTGCCATAGCTCATCGTCTGTAAGCACCAGCTTGCTGGCAGCCGCGTTCTCAACCACATGCTTGACGCTTCCGGCCTTGGGGATAGCTAGTACATCCCCTTCGCGGATGCTCCAGGCCAGCAGAACCTGCAGGGGGGTGACCCCGTGATTCCGGGCAATCTGCTGGACCGCTTCATTCTCGGTCAGCCCTTTTCTCAGCGTTCCTGCCTGGGCCAGCGGGGAATACGCCATGACAGGAATTTTGTGGCCTCTCATCCAGGGCAGCAGCTCATGCTCGATGCCTCTTGAGCCAAGATGATAGAGCACCTGGTTCACTGCACAGTGATTACCGCCCGGAATGCGGAACAGCTCCTGCATATCCCGGGTATCCAGATTGGATACGCCCCAGCGGGCTATTTTGCCCGAAGCGACCAAGGCCTCCATCCCTTCCACCGTCTCTTCCAGCGGGATGGTGCCGCGCCAATGCAGCAGGTACAGATCCAGATGATCCGTGCCCAGCCGCTTCAGGCTGGCTTCGCAGCTGCTGACCAGCTTAGTCCCGCCAGCATTATGCGGGTACACCTTGGAGACCAGGAACACGCTGTCGCGGATGCCCTCCAGCGCTTCACCGACCAGCTCCTCGGAGCGGCCGTCCCCGTACATCTCGGCCGTATCAATCAGATTCATGCCCAGCTCCACACCTTGCCGCAATGCGGCAATCTCTTCTGCCCGCTTCGCAGGCTCCTCGCCGATCTGCCAGGTTCCCTGTCCCACTCTCGGCAATACAGCTCCATCCGGTAAAATGATCGTATCAGATACAGGTTTGCTCATAATAATGGAAGTCTCCTTATAGGATAATGTTATTACTTACTATACTTACCATATTAGCTCCTGTGAAACATCCGGCAAGTGTCTAAGTCTGTAACGTTTGGAGCAGAATCAGCCGATAAGCTTCAGCCCGGCGACAGCCCCCAGGATCAGCACGATGCAGGCAATCCGCCGCGGATCACGCGCTTCACCATAGAATACCATTCCCATGACCGCTGCCCCGGACGCTCCGATCCCCGTCCAGATCGCATAAGCGATCCCCATAGGCAGGCTCTCCATCGCCAGGGACAGCAGCAGGAAGCTCGCTCCGAACCCCAGAACAAGCAGTACGACAGACTGCCAATTGCGGTTCTTGTGCAGCTTGCCAATCATTGCTACCCCGAACATCTCGCATAAACCGGCGGCTACCAGCATGATCCACGCCATATTAGTTCAGCTCCTTTTGTGTAGATTCAGTCTCGGCAGGAGTCACCAGCTTCAGGCCGACCACCCCTGCCAGCAGCAGGCCGATCAGCAGCAGCTTCAGCGGCCGCAGCGGCTCATTGAACAGGATTCCTCCCGCCAGAACAGTGCCTGCTGTTCCCAGTCCCACGAACACAGCATAGACGGTCCCCACCGGCAGCCTGCCGCTGGCCCAGATGAGGGCATAGAAGCTGATCAGGATGGCTGCTGCCGTTACCGCCCATTCCCAAGGCGAAGCAGCGTGCTTCAGCCCGATAACCCATATCACTTCAAAACATGCTGCGCCTGCTATCATTACCCAGCTCTTCGTGCTCTTCTTCATTCCGTCCTGCCTCCTGTGATTCAAAATAATAAGCCCGGAAGGTTATCGTCTCTGCAGACGATACCTCCCGGGCTTTTGTCCCTCCGTGTATACACGGATATGAACTCTATCCGTGCGTTCTCCCTCGGACCAGCCAGCGGTGTTCACCTTCGCTGCGGAACCCTAGAGAACAATAAAAGCTTATGAACTTACGTCGTATGTTAGCAAATAACACTGCGAAAAGCAACCCTTGCTATTCTCCGGCAGCAGTTGCCGGATCAATTCCCGGAGCTTGTCTCCAGCATAATCCGGACTCCCCAGGGTTCCAGATCACTGGGCGGTCCGCTGTCTAAGAGATGATTATGACTTCCGGGACAGATTCTCCTTCCGTTCCGTTAATACACCCTACTCCTGTCCGGCAAGCCGGTTCAATTCACGCAAATCCTCTGCCAGATCGGCTTCGGTGTATTTGCCCTGGCCGAAGCCGATCATCGCGCGCAGCGGCATATATTGCATCATCGCCAGGAACATTTCCGGATTATCACCCAGTGCATCCTCCAGACCGAAGATACTGCCGTAGTTCTTCGCTTTATCAGCGGTCAGCGGATTCGCCAGCAGATCACCCACTGTAGTATTGCGGTGGAACTTACCGGCAAGCTTCGTGGTTGTCACTACTTCAAGCTCGGCGGACAGGCGGATATCGCGTGAGGATGAACCTACAGTGATCTTGAACATTCCGCTCTCCACATGCCAGTCGGCCAGCGTCACATTATAGTAGGCGAAGGAGCGCTTATCCAGTGTAAAACTTACCTTACGCTCTTCTCCGGGCTGCAACTCCAGCTTGTCGAAGCCTTTCAGCTCCTGCAGCGGACGAATCACGCTGCTCTCGGTATCGCTGACATAGAGCTGTACGGTTTCTTTGCCTGTTCTGCTGCCTGTGTTCTTAACGCTCACCGAGACCTGTACGGTATCTGTATCCTTGATGCGGGTCTGATCCAGCGACAAATTACTGTACTCGAACTCTGTGTAGCTGAGTCCGAAGCCGAACGGGAACAGCGGCTCTATTTCTTTGGTATCATAATAACGGTAGCCGACAAATAAACCTTCCTTGTACTCCACAGTATCGCCTTCTCCGGGGAAATTCAGGAAGGACGGATTGTCGCTCAGCTTCCGGGGGAACGTCTCTGCCAGCTTGCCGCTAGGACTCACTTCACCGAAGAGCAGGTCCGCAACCGCGCCGCCAAAAGCCTGCCCGCCCAGATACCCTTCGAGCACGGCCTTCACCTGATCCAGCCAAGGCATCTCTACCGGCGAGCCGTTGCTCAGCACCACAATAATCTCGCTCTGGACTTCAGCCACGGCTTCGATCAGCGCCAGATGACTCGCTGGAAGCGACAGATGGCTGCGGTCATAGCCTTCCGATTCGTAGCGGTCAGGCAAGCCAAGGAACAGCACTGCAGCATCCGCTTGGGCGGCTGTATCCCGGGCTTCACGCAGCAGTCCGGCATTCACCTCATCGCTGGCCAGCTCGTAGCCCTGTGCATACAGGAAGCTGGCCGAATCACCGGCAATCGCCTGCATCTCCGCGAAGGCGTCATCCAGTCTTGTCGGATTCACATGTGAGCTGCCGCCGCCCTGATAACGGGGCTTCTTGGCGAATTCGCCGATGATGGCAAGCTTGCCGCTCTTCGCCAGCGGCAGAACGCCACCTTCATTCTTCAGCAGCACCATGCTCTCGCGGGCCACTTCCCGCGCCAGCGCATGATGCTTGTCCTGATCGAAGACTGCGTCCTCGCTGCGGCTCTCCACGCTTTTGAAGATAAAGCCCAGCATCCGCTCTACCGCCAGATCCAGCGTCTCCATAGACAATTCGCCGCTGTTCACGGCGTCTATAATCTTGGCATCCCCGATGCCCCCGCTGGACGGCATCTCCAGCTCCAGCCCGGCCTGCAGCGCCTTCACCCGCTCATTGACAGCACCCCAGTCGGACACCACGAACCCTTCAAAACCCCACTCCTCGCGGAGTATCTTAGTTAGCAGCTTATGGCTCTCGGAGGCATACTCCCCGTTCACACGGTTATAGGAGCTCATGATGCTCCAAGGCTGGCTCTGCTTCACTGTGCCTTCGAAGCTGGCCAGATAAATCTCACGCAGCGTCCGCTCATCAATAACCGCATCCACAGACATGCGCCGGTGTTCCTGGTTATTGGCGGCAAAATGCTTCAGGGAAGTCCCGACCCCCTGGCTCTGCACACCCTTCACATGACTCGCAGCCATCTCCGAGGCGAGGAACGGGTCCTCCGAGAAATATTCAAAGTTCCGCCCGTTCAGCGGAGAACGTTTGATATTATTGCCCGGCCCGAGCAGAACAGCCACATTCTCCACCTGGCATTCCGTTCCCAGCGCCTCGCCCACCCGGGCGATCAGCTTGCGGTCCCAGGAGGAGGCCAGCCCGGCTGCTGACGGGAAACAAGTGGCTGGTACGCTGTTATGCAGACCGAGATGGTCCGCGCTTCCCTGCTGCTTGCGGAGCCCGTGGGGTCCGTCCGTTACCATCACTGAGGGAATGCCCAGACGCTCAATCCCTTTGGTGTTCCAGAAATCCAGCCCGGAGCAGAGTCCTGCCTTCTCTTCAAGTGTCATTTGCGACATGAGCTTCTGAATATCCGTTGCCATAGTGTTGTCCTCCTAAGAATGCGTTTTCTTACCTTCATTCTAAACGACTTGCTTGCTTGTTTATGGTATTATAATTGGAACTTTGGTATTTTGGTTAGATGTTGAGGAGGCAGTCATGGAGAAGCCAGTGAAGGTGCCAATGAAGGTGCCAACGAAGGAACCAATGAAGGAACCAATGAAGGAAAATCAAAGGATGCCCTATATCTGCAAGCTGATCTATGAGGCCTACCGGGTTCCGGTCATGTGGCTGGATGAAGAAGATCACCCGGATCTGACCCTGCCTCCGGCGGTCGCCGGCCGGCCTGCCGTTCAGGAGGCGGTCAGCCTGCTGGCTGAGATTATGGATCATGCCCGCAGGAGCAGATCTGGTGTTGGGGCGGCGGCGGGCATGGCGGCAGAAACAGCGACGGACATAACGGCAGGGATGACAGCGGGCATGGTGGCGGGGACGGCGACGGACATAGCGGCGCAGAGTGCGGAGGGTACAACCGCAGGGATGGCAACGGGTTCGGTGGCGGGGACGGCAACGGGCATGGCAGCGGGCGTGGCGACAGGAACCCCGGCGGGCACAAGCACAGGGCTGGAAGCGGACATCGTGGCTGAAACAGCCACGGGCACGGCGAAGGTAGCGGACACCGATGCCCCTGCTAGTGTTGGGACGGCGCCCGTCACCCCCGCTCTGCCGGTTCTGTATACCACCGGCTACCTGGAGAATTTCATTATTCTCCAGGTAGCCGAAGCAGATCTAAGCTGCGGTGCAATCGTCATCGGTCCGGTGCTTAGTGCCCCGATTACCGGAGACAATGCCGCCAGCCTGATGCGCGACCACAGCATTCCGCCCGGGCAGCAGGAAGACTGGCTCCAGTATTACAGCAGCCTGCCTGTATTAAACCGGATGCGCTGGTATCATGCGGCGCTGCTGCTCTACACCCTTGTTACGGGGCAGCAGTTGTCTATAACGGAGCTGCTACTGACGGCAAGTACGCCTGCCGGGCCTGCTCCTTCTCCGGGCGACAGCCCGGATCTGGATCTTTCCTACCGCCGCGAGACGACCTGGCTGCACCATGACCCGATGCTGGAGCGGGAGATGTTCCGCCATATTACGAACGGAGACAAGGCAGGGCTGCTGCGGACCCAGGCTTCTTTTGCCGAAGAGAATTACGGACGGCTTTCCAAGCAGAGCCAGCTGCGCAGCAAAAAAAACCTGGCCGTCTCCTCCATAACCCTGGCAACCCGCGCAGCGATTGAAGGCGGGCTGTTCTGGGAGATCGCCTATACCCTCAGCGACTTCCACATTCAGCATATAGAGGAACTCCGTGATATTCCGGCAGTGGACCGCGCCATGGTTGCCGCACTCTGTGACTTCGCCGATCAGGTACTGGGCAGCCGCAGCTCCAAGCTCACGCGTATCTCCGCCCTGTGCCAGAATTTTATATATAATCATTTATATGAGGAGCTTCCGCTCAGCAGGCTGGCCGAATTCACCGGTCTTAATGCCAGCTACCTGTCCCAATTGTTCAAAAAAGAGACCGGAACCGCCATCAGTGACTATATCCAGCAGGAACGGATCGAAGAATCCAAGCGGCTGATCGGACTTCCCGGCATTACCCTGTCGGATATTGCTTCGCGTCTGCATTTCAACGACCAGAGCTATTTTACCAAAGTGTTCAAGAAATATACGGGTCTCACACCCGGACAATACAAACAGCATCCAGAGCAGTTTCCGCGCTTCAGATAAGTAATTTCAAGCTGTCTGGTTAGTCTGGCTGTGACTGTGACTCCGTCGCTGGTAGCAAAGGCTGGACTATTCTGTAACCTGGATGACCTTCAATAACTGAGAAATTATAGTATGATTCAGGTAAGAACGCATTACTACTTTCTATAATAGGAGGGGTTCCATTTGATTGGTAGCTTTGTATTTGTTGGAGTAGTTGTGTATATCGCTATATTAGGCATTAATCACAGCAACCGAAATGCCCGCCATAAGAATTACGGGAACAGGAATAACAGGAGCTACTGGAAAAGGAATAATTCTGCGGATAGTTTTTTCTTCCCGGGAGTTGATCCGAACATCTCCTCCGGGGACAGCCGCGATAATCATCGTCACCATGACGGGCACAGCGGCGCCAGCCATCACCATGGGCATCATACACATGATCATAACCATGGCGGCAGCAGTTGGGGCAGCGGCAGCCACGGCGGCTGGGACAGTGGCGGCCACGGCGGCGGCGATTCCGGTGGCGGGGATGGCGGCGGTGGCGGTGGCGGAGACTAACAGAATGAACAACCGAGCCTCACAGTTGCCATGAACGGCGGCCGGGAGGCTCTTGTGGTGAGCGGGCAGAAGTGGGCGCCTGCTTTTAAAACTAACTATTATTGTTCTCCCATAACTTCCCTCAACCCCTCGATCTCGCTCTTCATAGAACCCGTTTTGTTGAACGGCGGTGAATTTTCTTCTGCTAAATCTATCTACCGATTGGATAAGCCGGGATGTTACTGTGAATTATAGAATGTTACTGTGAACGATAATAGGATGTTACTGTGAACGATAGCAGTTGGATTTTGTCCACTTGCTGATGAACGAATGGTCGCTTCTACAACAGCAGGTGGAATAACAGCACTTAAATAATCACAATTCACCCAAAAAGGCAGGAAACCGCATCAGTAGATGCTGTTTTTCCACTTGCTACCCTATAATCGTCAGAACCCGCTAAATTAAGATACATTTTTCCACCTGCTATCCCTGAGGCCCGGAGTCGGGCGGCGATTCTGCTCCTCAATCTCGCCTACTGCCCACTTCCAGCCGGATCAGTGGGATTTATCCCTTTCATTTTCTCATACAGGCCACTTCCAGCCAGATCAGTGGGATTTATCCCTTTCATTTTCTCATACAGGCCACTTCCAGCCGAATCAGTGGGATTTATCCCTTTCATTTCCTCATCCAGCCCACTTTCGGCCAGATCAGTGGGATTTATCCCTTTTATTTTCTCATCCAGCTCACTTCCGGCCGGATCAGTGGGATTTATCCCTTTCATTTTCTCATACAGCCCACTTCCAGCGGATTGAGGTGCAGCTTTGCTCCTCCTTCCCGCCTGTTGTCCACTTCCAGAGGATTGAAGTGCACTTTTGCTCCTCCTTTCCTCCTGCAGCCCACTTCCGGCGGATTGAGGTGCACTTTTGCTCCTCCTTCCCGCCTGTTGCCCACTTCCAACGGATTGAGGTGCACTTTTGCTCCTCCTTCCCGCCTGCTGCCCACTTCCAGCGGATTGAGGTGCACTTTTGCTCCCAATTCGCTCCTGCCGCCCACTTTCGACGGGTACAGCGGGATCAGAGAGTTCTGGTTGGGTTCAGCAGGATTGACGGAATTAGTGGGTTCGACGGGCTCGATGGGATCAGCGAATCCATCGGATTCAGCAGGATTGACGGAATTAGTGGGTTCGACGGGCTCGATGGGATCAGCGAATCCATCGGATTCAGCAGGATTGACGGAATTAGTGGGTTCGACGGGCTCGATGGGATCAGCGAATCCATCGGATTCAGCAGGATTGACGGAATTAGTGGGTTCGACGGGCTCAGTGCGATGAGCGAATCCATCGGGTTCAGCGGGTTCGACGGAATCATTGGGGGCGACGGGCTCAGCGCGATTAGCGAATCCAGCGAGTTCAGTGGGTTCGGCGGGTTGCGGTGGAATCGACGGGATCGGCGAGTTCAGCAGATTCAGCACAATTGAAAGCTAGGCGACCCCATGTACACACACCCAAAGAGGCCAGCATCTTGATGCTGACCGTCTCGTCTACACGATAATATCTCATTCCTTAGCAGGAGAGAGGGTAAGGGTAAATGTCTTGTCGAACGGGGTCACCAGATTCACCAGGACCGACTTGTAGTTTTTAGGCGGCCTGGACTCACGGGCCGTAGCGCCCAGATGAGCCATTTCCCCACCTGTAAAATCAATCCAGTCACCGCCATAACTATAACGGAACTGTCCTCCGCTCCATAGTGAGTTATCCTCATCCACCATCTCCAGCTCCCCCGAGGCGTTATCCTCACCCGCCGTCTCCAGCCCTCCCGAAGTGAGGTTGCCCTCCCAGCCGAAGTTGAAGGATAGCTGAGCCATAACCTGTGCAGGCTCCTCGCAATGCAGCCGGAGAGTCCAGCCTGTCGCTGTACGGTGTATCTCCGTCTCCACGGAGAGCGTCTGTTCATGGGTCAGCGGACGGCTCTGATGCGGCAGGAGATACCAGGGACTTACTTCTGTAGCAGCTTCCGGCGGAAGCAGCGCTCCTTCAACCGGTCCATAGTAGCCTTTCTTCTGCACGCCCTTCAGCAGGTAGCCGTCCGGCAGTCTGGTCATCTCCTGCATCGGCACGAAGCCGGGATTGAAGCTGGAGGTTAGCTGCACCGCCAGCAGCCTTACGGCACCGTGACGCATCGCGAAGAAGGAGGGCGTCTCCGTGATCAGTGTCACGCTGGTCTTCCCGTCTCTGAGCCGGGCCACAGGCGCCCCGAAATCGGTATGCAGACGGCTGTGGTAGATCCGCCCCTGATGCCCGGCAGACTCCATCCGCTCCAGATAACCGTTCCGCAGGAAATCACCGTTCAGTATTCTCTCATACTGTACCGGAAGCTCCGCCGTTGTCTCCGGCGGCTGCTGCAGCTCCGGCTCCAGCAACATCCGCACCAGGGCATTCACCGAGCAGACGCCCGGATTTTGAAGTGACCGCCCCGCCCATTCGGCCATGCCGGCCAGTACGGCATCCTTGTCGGACCGGGCAAGAATGGCATAAGGCAAATAGTAGGGAGACAGATCATGCAGGCTCCCCAGATCCTGCCGGCCGGAATAATCGGTCACGACCTCACCCGAAGGATGGACCAGATAGACCATCATGTGCAGGTTCCGCCGGACCGGGTCCAAAAGCTGCGGCTTATTCAGCAGCCGGGCGGCATGTATAAGCATGATGTCGCTGACTGCGCTGTAGATGCCGTTGCTCCGCTCTGTCCATTCCCCGTCCGGTGTAATGTCCATGCCTTCCGCGAGCCACTGCTCCGCCCGCTGCAGGACCTCTTCCCCGCCGAACAGCTCATGAAGAAACCCAAGGGCCGCGCACATGACCCAGCGGTGATTCGGAGTATGAATCCCGCCTGTAAGCATGACGGGAAGAGTCCGCTCCAGGAACAGGCGCATATTGGCGAGAACCGGCTGAAGCGGCGGCCACTCCTGCTTCAGCAGCAGTTGATACAATTGGGCGTAGCCAACCACGACAAAAGCCGTATCCGGCGGAGAATGATAGTTCGTCCAGCCCGGAGAAATGGACCCGTCCTTATGCTGAAAGCGCAGCACGAACTCTGTGGCCAGCTTCAGCCGGTCCAGAAGCTCCTCATCCCGGTAGTATCTGGAATCCGGGTTCACCAGAGCGGCCCCCCAATAACACATGTCCGTTGGAGTGCCGGTGGTATGATTCACCCAGGCAATCCCCGTATGCGGATCAATGGTCCCACCATAATACAGACTCTCCTGATCCAGCACCTGCCGGGGAATCCCTTGTTCTACCGCTCTGTCATTGCTATCCACCAGTTGCTTATACATTGTGCTTCCTCCTTGCAGAAAATCTTGCTATATAGGACTTCCGGCCGCTGCCCATCCCCAGATTTCTTCTTTTGCTTTTTGTTCAGCCTATCCCCTGCCCGCCAGCTTAGCCGTAAGCAGACGGTGGCTCTCATGGATCTCTTCCGGACGGCAGGCTGCCTTCAATTCGTAGACCTTGACCTGCGCCCGTTCAATCATGGGCAGATAGGCGTCATAGAAATCGGGATTCCCGCTGTTCACATAGGGACACCAGTGGTCGGAGAGGCCAATCGTCTCATGGATGTGGACACCGACGATGTCATCCATCAGCCCTTCCATTTCCCCGATGCTGTCGTACAGTCCCAGCCGGTCCATCATAATGGCATGACCCGTGTCATACCAGATACCGACCGGCGCTCCCTTTAAGGCATTAATAATCGTCCCCGCTTCCGCAAGCGTCGGAATCTGCTGCGGCTTGGAGCGTGTCTCAATGCCGAAGCGGACATTCAGCCCCTTAGACACCGCGCGGTTACACACTTCGTCCAGACTTTCAATAATGGTCTGCACATAACCTGCGCTATAGGCTTCACGCCGTTCCATCAGCTCTGCCCACTTCCTGCGGTAAGCCTCCGATTCCTTGCCTTGCCCGCCATAGAGCTGCTCCAGCTCCCCGGAGATATCCCCCGGAAAAGGTACTTCGCCGGGATGCACCACCACGGCTTCACCGCCATAGCGATGGGCGTATTCCGCCGAACGGACCAGCAGGTCTACTGCCCGCTTCCGCTTCTCCCTGTCTGCGAAGCCCAGCAGCACGGAATCCGTGCCATAATCAGGGTCCGCCACGTGGGGGAAGGTATTATGCACACTGGATACGCCGATTTCTCCTCGCTCCAGCATCGGTTCGATCGTAGCCAGCATTTCCTCCGTCACATTATAATTCAGCTCCACCCGCCGGAAGCCCAGCTCACGGATCTCATTCAGCATCCCGTCACCTGTAGTGTGACGTCTGATGTTCCAGCAGGTGGAGAATGAGAATTCGCCTTTATCCTCCATATCCTTCTCTCCTTTCCCTATACCGCAGTGTTGCAGGTTAGCCCTTGACCGCACCAAGCATAACACCACTGACGAAATATTTCTGCAGCCATGGGTAGACTACGAGAATCGGAACGGTAGCGAAGACGACAGTAGCAGCCTTGAGGCTCTCCGGCGGCAGCTTGGCACGGACAGCCCCCTCCAGCTGTGTCAGCTCAGAGATCATATTGTTCTGAACCATCTGGAAGAGCTTCAGCTGAAGCGGATACAGATCGGGATTATTGATATACATCAGGGAATCCTGGAATCCGTTCCAGCGGCCAACCGCGTAGAAGAGCGCAAGTGTAGCCATAACCGGCATGGATAACGGCAGGACGATTTTCATCAGAGTACGGAAATGCGAGCTGCCGTCGATCTCGGCTGATTCCTCCAGACTCGGCGGGATGCTGCGGAAGAACGAGATCAGGATAATCAGGTTGAACGGGCTGACCAGACCAGGCAGAATCAGCGACCAGACGGTATCAATCATATGCAGATCACGGATCAGCAGGTATTCGGGAATAATCCCGCCGCTGAAGAACATGGTGATGATGATCAGATACATGAACATGGTGCGGCCCTTCAGCTTGCTTTTGGTCAGCGGATAAGCGGCTGCGATGGTGAAGAGCATACATAATACCGTAGTGGCCACGGTCAGGATAATAGTGAAGATCAGCGAGCGGATCATTGCACTGTCAGTAAAGACTTGCACATAAGCCTTCCAGTTCAGTTCAATCGGAAAAATCGTTACTTCCCCCGAGGTAATGGCCCGCGTGGAGCTGAGGGACACCGCAATCACGTGTACAAACGGAGCCAGACAAAACAGTACGAACAGGGCTATAAAGGTCACATTAACGATATCGAATATCCGGTTTGAGGTACGTTCACTCATAGAACTCCGCCTCCTTTCTTCATGATCATAGAATGCCGTCGCCGGTCACTTTTTTCGATATATAATTGGAGCCAAGGATGAATACCAGTCCAACCACTGCCTGGAACAATCCAACTACAGTCGCCAGCGTATACTGGCCCGATTCCAGACCAATCCGGTAGACGAAGGTACTGAGCACATCGGAATATTCACGCACTGCCGTATTCCCGATGATGTAAGGACGATCGAAGCCGATGCTGACCATTTTCCCCAGGTTGAGAATCAGCAGGGTAATAATGGTAGGTTTGATGCTGGGCAGCGTAATGTAGCGGATCTTCTTCATTCTGGTCGCCCCATCCACCTCGGCCGCTTCAAACAGCTCGCGGTTGACACCGGTAAGCGCTGCCAGATACAGGATGGTTCCCCAGCCGGCGCTTTGCCAGACACCAGTGAACAGATAGGTAATCAGCCATGGATTTTTTTCGGTCAAAAAAGGAATGGGGTTCAGCCCCATGCTCTCCAGCAAACCGTTCACCATACCGGATTGGTTGCCGAACAATTGATAGACGATTCCCCCGATAATCACCCAGGAAATAAAGTGGGGAATGTAGAGAAGGGTCTGTGATATTTTTTTGAACCATACCGACTTCACTTCATATAGCATAATGGCCAGAATAATCGGGGCCGGGAAAGATACTATCAAATCCAGAAAGTTCAACAAGAACGTATTGCGCAGACTGCTGTAGAACTCTTTCATGCCAAAGACCTCGCGGAAGGCATCGAAGCCGATCCACTCACTGCCGTTGATTCCCTGGAACAGGTTGAAATCCTTGAAGGCAATCTGTACCCCATACATCGGGCCGTAGCGGAAAATCAGGAAATACATAATGGGCAGTGAAAGCAGCGCGTATAGTTGCCAGTACCGTCTGATGTAGGACGCTTTGCTCAAGTTACTCTCCTCCTATGGAGAAAAAACCGGGCAGAGCAGCATGCCAACTCCCCCCGGTTTTCACTTTTTTTTAGTTTATTTGGCTGAAATCTCTGTAAGCGCCTGCTCCAGCTCCGCTTTCAGCTTGTCTCCGCCCAGAGACATGTAGTCCTTCATTTCCTGCTCGAATATAGCATCGAATTGATCCGGCTTCGCCATCGCGGTCTTCACGATAATAACGTTGAGCTTGTCGCTGAGCGTAGTGCCGTATTTGGATTCTGCTTCAATCGGCTTCCCGAAGACGATAGGACCCACGGTATCCGTGTTGGCAATGTCGATCGACTGCTTCAATGGTTCCTGGTTGTTCACAGGGAATCCGCTGATCCATGCCTTCTCATTCATAGCCTGGTCGCCGAGGTTCTTGCCGTTGGAGATAATCGCGGTGTCCCCGGAAGTGAACAGACGGTCCTGGAATTCCTGGGATACATCAGCCTTCACCACCGGGATGCCGTCCACCATATCGTAGTTCTCGCCCTCAACACCGTTGTAGATGTCAATCAGATTGTTGCCTGTCGCCATCCAGTCAAGGTATTTCACCGCTTCCACGGCACGTTTGCTGCTCTTAGGGATCATGATGTACATGCCGTTCGAGGCATAGCGGGATTTGATATATTTATTGTCCACCTTGGCATTGGTGAGGATATCCGCAGGCAGCAGCTTGCTGCCCGGTACATTCTTGTAGAGATTATCCAGCGTACCGTCAGCATAGAACAAGGTATCCACATCCTCGGAGAAGAAGCCGACGTTACCGTTCTGAATGTCCTTGGACACCTGGGCTTTGTCTTCATCCAGACTGAAGTCCTTGCTGACCAGCCCTTCATTGTAGAGCTTGTTGAGGAACTGTGCCGCATCCTTGAAGCCCTCATGCAGCGGCAGCTCGTAGCGCTGGCTGTAGGTCAGATCGCCGCTGATCGGCTTAATGAAGGAGTAGATCAGGGTCTCTAACTGAGCAGAGCCAAGTGACATTCCCATCGGGATGGTTTTGCTGCCAAGCCCGCCCGGGTCCTTCTCCTTAAACGCTTTCAAAGTAGTGTACAGCTCATCAGTGTTCTTCGGTACCGGAAGACCCACCTTGTCCAGCCAATCCTGGCGGATGTAGGAGGCGTAGCGGCCCGTGATGGCCCGTTTGCCCGGTATGGCGAACTGCTTGCCGTCCAGCTGGCCGAAAGCCATCGTCTCGTCACCAATGAATTTCTTCAGCGTCTGACCATGCTCTTCAAGAAGGGGACCGACATCCGTCAGACCGCCCTGCTGGGCATAACGGTAGAAAACGCTGGAATCATAAGTAAAGACAATATCCGGCACATCGGAGTTACTCGCCATCAGTACATTCAGCTACGTAACTTCCTCTGAACGCTGGACCGGTACAAACTCAACGTCAATGTTATTGGGATCACCGAAATTTTTCTGAATCATCTGGGACATAAAGTTATTGGTAATGGTGTATTGCTTCGGACTTTTACCGCGGTCGAAGATCTCCACCTTTAGAGTGACGCGTTCGGCTTTACCGGGTGCTTCTGTACCTCCGGCTGCCGAATTACTCTTGCCATCAGAGGAGCAGCCTGCAAGCAGCGTAGCCCCCATTACTGCGGTCAATCCGATGCCGATTGCCTTCTTCAGAACTCTTTGGTTTACGTTCACTGTCATTGTTCCATCTCCCTCGCCTTAGCAGGCTATAATGGTGACTTCATGATACCCCCGAGCTTCTATAGTGCCCGATTCTTAGCGGTGTCCCTCAAGCAATATCGGCCTGTGGTGTTCAAGGCTGCTTGCTTGTTGCTTCGGGATGACCACAGTATTCCATACCTTTGGCGGGTCTGACAATAAACCTGTTTCGGATGGGCAATAGCACCTTAATTCGGACATCCGGTTTATCCGACCAACGATTTTCGTACGATAAACCGCTTTCACATGGGCAAAAATACAGGCCGCATCGCTGTTCGCACCCTTTTTCGGAGGTTTGCGGACGAGGGATGCGGCCTGGGTGTAACGGGAGTGTAGCTGATGTAACCATGCTGAAGCTTGTGTCCCAGCCTGCGGCTCAGGTTCTGGAGGCTTCGCGGCGTTTCGAGGAGCGGTAATCGCCCGGCGTGATGCCGGCAATCCGTTTGAATACCCTGCCGAACGAAATGGCATTCGCATACCCTACTTGAAGCGCGATATCCTGCAGGGAATAATCCGTCTCCGCCAGCAGCTGCTCCGCTTCCTTCATCCTCAGCTCCGTGAGGAAGTCCACAAACTTCATTTTGAATTCTGTCTTGAACAGATAGCTGGCATATTTGCCGGAGACCTGGAACCGGTCACTCAGATGCTTCAGCGACAGATCGGGATTGGCGAAATTCTCTTCGATATAATCCTTCATCTCATTGACCATGGCCCGGTAGCTTTTGGTCTCGCTGACCGAGACATAGGTGCGGAATAAATCGGTGACATATTCGAATAAAATAGCCTTCACTTCATGAATGGCCTCGGCCTCTTCCAGCTGCTTCAGCCGGACCTGCGCATTCTCCGCCGACAGCTCGTCCTGCAATTGCTCGGACATCACGGCTACTTCACGGCCCAGCATCTGCAGCATAGCCTGGATTAAGGAACGGATCCCTTCGTCCTTCAGGAAGTCCTGCTCAAACGCCTCAAAAATCCGCTCCAGCTGCTCCCGCCACTGTCCGCTCGACATGCGGAAGTGCTTCACGAACTCTGCGATCATCTGCAGATATTTATACGTCTCCAGCAGCGGCTGGCGCGCTTCGCCGCTCTCGGCCAGAGCGATATCCCCATAGATCAGCAGCTTATGCTGCATGACATATTCGGCTGCCGCATAAGACTCCCGGATCTTGGCCGGCCCGGCGGCTGCAGAGCCAATCCCGAAGCTGAGCGAGATCCGCAGATTCTGCTCCACCCAGGAGCGGCAGTCCTCCGTGAAGATGCGGATTCTGGCCGCCATCTCCTCATCGCTGCCGGTTGCCAGGAAGAGAATCGCGGCACGTTCGGTTCCTACCCACTCTGCCCAGCCCTGCAGCTCCGCATTCCGCGCCAATTCCTGGAACACATTCATCAGGGCAAACTTGAGCGTATTCTGGTCGCCGCGGGTATAGCGGTCCTCGAAAACCTGCTCATACCGGTTAATCTCGGCTAGTACAACCATGAAGCGCGATGAGGCCTCGGCGCCGGTAAGCGGCGACAACTCCTCCAGCCGCTGGGTCACCTGCTCCAGCCGCTCGCTGTGCAGCAGATCGGTGAACAGCTTGCTGCGCTGCAGGAGCAGATTCTCCCTGCTTTTTTTATCATAATCGGTCATGTGGTTGATCAGATCCTCCAGCACCCCGTCAATCAGCATCATCTCGTCAGGCCTGTCGGTGGACTGGTCCATCATGCGGATCTGATGGCCTTCAATCCGGTTCATAATCACCTGGATCGGTTTATAATTGCGCCGGGTCACATAGATCAGATACAATATCGCACATACTACGGTCCCGACGGCAATCGCTACCCAGAGATAGGAGACTACAGAAACCCAGTTGAACAGGTTCCCCGCCTTGATTCCGCTTGTGAACGTCCAGCCGTTTCGTTCCAGATTCAGCGTATTCAGCAGCTTGCCGTGGGCGGCACCCTCAGTATCGGAATGCGCCTGATATACCATTTTCCCGCTGCTGTCCAGAATGGTCATGAAAGAAAGCTGCTGGTTGACCATACTGTCGATTAGCTGCTCCACGGCGCTCATTTTGATATTGATGACCAGCATCCCCCCGGAGCCGAAGGGAAGCGGCATCGCTTTGTTGGTAGTCAGCACACGGATGGGAGTACGCTGAAACTGGTCGGAATTATACTCCCTGACCGGCTGCCACCCTTCCGGCACTACTGGAGTAGAGGTCATGGCCTTGATCCAGTCCTCGTCGAAGAATCCTTCAAGCTCCTTCAAGCCTGACTCCGTTAAAACGCTTCCATGGACACGGTCATACAAATAGACCGATTGAATATACGAAGATTCCTTCATCATATTGCGCAGACTCTGGGCAACCGCATAGACCGTTCCCTGGTCCGGCTCGCCCTGATTATTGAAATAGAGCTTGTAGATATCGGTTCGCTCCACCGCTTCCAGCACCGACAACTCGGCTTCTTTGATCGTCCGGTCCACACTATCCCTGAGATAGCTGGCTGAGATGCGGTCGGCCTTCTTCGTCTCCATCCGGGAGATATCGTTAATGAACACAAATGAGGCAAAGATCAGAATCGTCACCGTCAGCAAAAAAATAGGGAAATAGGACAGCAGCAATCGGCGATACCAGGTACGAAACAATAGATAACCTCCTCCACAACCATTCAATATACCAGGCCGCGGTCCGGCCGCTCTAACACAAACACCGCCCAGAACGAAGCTGCTGCCAATGCAGACCTTCTGCTGAGGGGCATACACATTCTGCTGTAGTGATTATAGAAAATCTGATGCTGACATTATAAAAATCTGATGTAGCGAACATAGGTGTTCTGATGCTGGCATTATAGTAACTCTGATGTAGCGGCCATAGGTGTTCTGATGCTGGCATACAGGAGTATAACTCTGTGCGAATTCCTGCCATTATAGCATACGCACTCCCGGTCCAGCCAACCAGATAAAGTCAACTCACCGCAGCTTTTTTCCCCGCCAGCCTAATATGCCCCGCCTGCTTGGTTTAAGCACGCTAGGTGTGGATATATGTGGAAACATACGGTGGACGGATGCCAGCAGAAACGATGAGTTATATAGATTATTTGGGCAGCAGCCTGCGGCCTAACATTCTCTGGAGTCACGGATAAGCAGAAGCTTGCAAGTACAATTTATATAGCTTAAAAGGATGGGCGGCGGTCACCCGGGATTTGATTTCTCGCCTACTCCTTCCCGTCTACCGCCGACTTTTGGAAATGAGGTGCACTTTTGCTCCTCAGGTCCGCCTCCCGCCCACATCTAGCAAACTCAGAGGGATGTATCCCTCTCCTTCCAGCGTATCGCCTACCTCCAACAAACTCAGAGGGATTTATCCCTCTCCTTCCAGCGTATCGCCCACTTCCAGCAAACTCAAAGGGATTTATCCCTCTCCTCCCAGCGTATCGCCCACTTCCAGCGTATCACCTACTTCCAGCCGCCATCTAGCTACCATCCCCACACTTCCGGCGGGTGATAAGCTCCTCCTCATATTCTTGCAGCCCCCATCAGCCACCATTCCATGAAAAAACGGAGTACACACAGCCGCAGCCGTGCATCCCCGCATTCTCTCACCCGTCAGCCATAAAGGCTGCCACCTATATGACTTATAAACTGCTATAAACCACTGAGTTCCCGGATATAATGCCGTGCCTTGATGGCATATTCCAGCGGATCGGCCAGCGCCGGGTCCTGCTCCGCTTCGACGACGAACCATCCCGTATAGGGCGAGGCAGCCAGCTCGGCAAAAATCTCACCGAACGCAATACAGCCATCCCCCGGGACAGTGAACGCTCCAGCTTTTACCGCCTGGAGAAAGCTCAGCTTCTCCGCAGTCACCCGCCGGACTACTTCCGGCCGGATGTCCTTCAGATGCACATGCCTGATCCGCGGCAGATGCTCGCGCAGCACCTCCAGCGGGTTCTCACCGGAGAAGGCCAGATGCCCCGTATCGTACAGCAGCGACACTTCACCAGGGTCGGTAAGCTCCATGAGCCGGGTGATTTCCGCAGCCGTCTGCACACCGGTCCCCATATGATGGTGATACACCAGTGTCATGTCCTTCTCAGCCGCAAGCCGTCCCAGTCCGCCCAGACCAGCCGCAAGCGCCGCCCACTCCTGATCGTCAAATACCGGTTTCTCAGCGAACAGCGGCGTGTCCATCTGCCCCTGAATGCTTCGTCCCTGTTCGGACACTACAATGACTTTGGCGCCCATCTCATGCAGGAAATCACGGTGTATGCCAAAAGCTTCTGCCGTCTCCTCATACGGGCGTACCGTCAGGTAAGCACTGAACCAGGCACTGGCGATCTCCAGACCGCGCAGCTCCAAGGCCCGGCGCAGCACCTCCGGGGAGCGCGGGTATTTGTTGCCCACCTCACTGCCCTGATACCCGGCAAGCGCCATTTCGCTGATGCACTGCTCGAAGGTATTACCCTGCCCAAGCTCAGGCATATCATCATTCGTCCAGGCAATCGGAGCAATGGCCAGCCGGACGGCATGTTCTCGGAACATCATCTTGTTCTTCCCCTTCCACAATCCCATGTATGGCAGGCTTCATCTTCATCATGATCCTCAGTAGCTACGGGCTTTCTCCAGTTCGCTGGATTTGTGCCGGTAAGCAGCCTGCACTGCCTCACTGCCGGATACTTCAGCTACACCCACATTCCACCAGGCCCCATAGCCATGGGTCATCGTCTTGGGCAGCACCTTGATGTCGATCAGCGTAGAGCGTTCCGACTTCCGGGCCGCCGCCAGAGCAGCCTGAAGCTCCCCGGCTGTTGCTGCCCGGAAGGTCTGAACCCCATAACCAGCTGCGCTCGCAGCATAGTCGATACGCATCAGCTCACCGCTGAGCTGGCCGTCCGCACCCCGGTGACGGAATTCCGTCGCCATGCTGTCCATTCCCTGCTCCATCTGCAGGTTATTAATGCACCCGAAGCCTGCATTGTCCAGCAGAATGACATTAATCTTGCGGTTCTCCTGCAGGCTGGTTACCAGTTCGGAATGCAGCATCTGGTAACTGCCGTCGCCGACCAGCGCGTAGACCTCGCGCTGCGGCTCGGCTATTTTGATACCCAGCGCACCCGAGATTTCATAGCCCATACACGAGAATCCATATTCCATATGATAGGTATCCGGCACCTCCGAGTTCCACATCCGCTGCATGTCTCCCGGAAGACTGCCTGCGGCTCCAATGACAATTGCATCCTGCGGTATGGTGTCATTGATGATCGCCAACACTTGCGTCTGTGTAAGTGAAGTACCCAGCACCCCGGCATACTCGGGGAGCTTCTCATCCAAATGACCGGCCACCTCCGGGACAAAAGGCTCCGCTGAACGATCAGCCTGACCCTCCGTAACGCCGCCTTCCGTCATGCCACCCTGCAAGCTGCGCTCATCTCCGGCATTTCCCGGATACTCTACACCGGCGAGACGTTCTCTCTCCGCTCCCCAAGCCTTCTTGGCCTCTGCGATCTCATCCGTATACGCTGAGCGGTACCCCCGCTCCTCTAGAGCTGCGGATAACGCGTTCAATCCTTCCGCAGCATCACAGACAACAGCCAGCGCATCCAGCTTGGCCGCGTGATAAGGCGAGGCGTTGAGCGTCAGGAACTCCACCTCTGGATGACCGAACAGACTCTTCGAGGCTGTCGTGAAATCCGTAAACCGGGTGCCGACGCCGATCACCAGATCAGCCTTCGGAGCCAGCGCGTTGGCGCAGCCATTGCCGGTGACACCGATACCGCCGAGGTTGTACTCGAAGCTGCTGGCGACCGCGCTTTTTCCGGCCTGCGTCTCTCCGAACGGGATGGCGAATTTCTCTGCAAAAGCGCGCAGCGCCTCTCCGGCATCACTGTACCGGACACCGCCGCCGCAGATCAGCAGCGGCCGCTGCTTGCCCGCAATCAGCTCGGCAGCAGCAGCGATCTCCGCTGGGTGCGGAAGCCGGGGAAGGACGCGGTGAACTCTTTTGCGGAAGAAATCAAGCGGATACTCCCAAGCCTCCCCCTGTACATCCTGCGGCAGCGCGATGGTTACCGCCCCGGTATCCGCCTGATCCGTCAGCACCCGCATTGCATTAAGCATGGCCGACATTAACTGCTCAGGCCGGCAGACCCGGTCCCAGTATTTGCTTACGGCCTTGAAGGCGTCGTTAACCGAGATCGACAGATTGTAGGTATGCTCCATCTGCTGCAGCACCGGGTCCGGCTGGCGGGTGGCAAAAGTATCCCCCGGCAGCAGCAGCACCGGAATCTGATTCGCCGTCGCTGTAGCGGCAGCCGTCAGCATATTGGCCGCCCCCGGCCCTACCGAAGCGGTACAGGCCATAATCTTCCGCCTGCGGCTCTGCTTGGCGAACGCGGTCGCGGCATGAACCATTCCCTGCTCATTGCGTCCCTGATAGACCGTCAGTTCCCCCGGCGCTTCCTGCAAAGCCTGCCCGAGTCCGAGTACATTGCCATGTCCGAACACAGTGAATACACCGTGCACGAACCGTTCCGGCCCGCCGCCGAAATCGACATATTGCTGATTCAGAAATTTAACCAGCGCCTGCGCTGTCGTTAATTTGATCCGTTCCACCTGATGTCCTCCCTTCGTCTTCAACCTATTGCCAACGGGCAGTGACCACTTTTTTGCGCGTATAGAATTCCACCCCGTCGCTTCCGTTCGCATGAAGATCGCCGTAGAATGAATCCTTCCAGCCCGAGAACGGGAAGAAGGCCATCGGTGCCGGTACGCCAACATTCACACCCAGCATCCCGGATTCGATATGCTCGCGGAAGTAGCGGACTTTGCCGCCATCATTGGTGAAGATACACGCTCCATTCGCAAACCGTGAGCGGTTCGCAATCTCCACCGCCTCGGCGACATCCTTCACCCGGATGACCGACAGCACCGGCGCAAAGACTTCCTCCTGCCAGATCTTCATCTCCTCCGTCACTCCGTCGAACAACGTTGGCCCGATAAAATAACCCGCTCCCTGCACCGCAGCATCCTCCCGGCCATCCCTGAGCAGCTTCGCCCCTTCGGCGATCCCCTGTTCAATGTAGGCAACCGTCCGGTCTTTATGCCCCTGCCGGATCACCGGCCCAAGGAACGTATCCTCCGCCAAGCCATTCCCGATAGTCATGCTGTTGCATTCACGCAAGAGGATGGAGATCAGCTCATCGGCCACTTCCTCCTGCACCGTTACCACAGAACAGGCCATACAGCGTTCCCCGGCAGAGCCGAAGGCCGCATTCACAATCTGGGAAGCCGAAGCCTCCAGGTTCGCGTCCGCCAGTACGATGGAATGGTTCTTCGCTCCGGCCAGCGCCTGGACGCGTTTCAGGTGGTCTGTTCCTTTTTTGTAGACATATTCCGCCACCGGCTGCGATCCGACAAAAGAAATCGCCTTCACATCCGGATGCTCCAGCAGGCCGTTCACCACCTCATGCGCACCGTTCACCACATTGAGCACACCCTTCGGCAGTCCGGCTTCCTCCAGCAGTTCCGCAAGGCGTGCCGCCAGCAGCGGTGTACGCTCCGAGGGCTTCAGCACAAAGGTGTTGCCACAGGCAATCGCCAGCGGGAACATCCAGCAGGGTACCATCATCGGAAAATTAAACGGAGTAATCCCGCCGACCACCCCTATCGGATAGCGGTACATACCGGACTCAATGCCAGTCGCAATATCCGGCAGCTGCCGGCCCATCATCAGCGTCGGGGCGCCTGCCGCGAATTCTACACATTCGATGCCGCGCTGCACTTCGCCGTAGGCTTCTTTGAAGCTTTTGCCGTTCTCCAGCGTGATGATCTTCGCCAGCGGCTCCCAATTCTCGACCAGCAGCTGCTGGTATTTGAACAGAATCCGTGCCCTGCGCGGCACCGGTGTGGTGGACCATCCGGCAAAAGCTCCCTTGGCCGCCGCCACCGCCCGGTCCACATCGGCTCTCGAGGACAGGGGAACTCTGCCCAGCTCCTCACCCGTCGCCGGATTAACTACCTGCTCCGTCTGCGCTGTATCCGCTTCTACCCATTGTCCGTCAATATAATTCTTCAGTATTTGTGCAGTTGGTACTGTCATTCTGTCCACTCCTTCGGCTCTATTGATGTCTGCTGGTAATGATTCCGTCTGTTCTGCTGCTGCCTGAATGTGTAATCGCCGCCGGTTCCTTCCGTCCCCCGCATATGCGCTTATTGTGCGCCTGATGTAATCTCCTCGTTCGAGAGCAGGAAGTCTTCCAGCTCATTGAGGGTTGGCATGGCATCGGAGCAGCTATGGCGGGAGATGACGATGGATGCCGACGCACTGCCGCGCCGCATCGCCTCGCTGACACTATGCCCGTTCATCAGACTGTGGATGAAGGCTGACGCATACGAATCACCTGCACCGAACGTCTTCAGCACCTTAGCCGGAAAAATACCGCTTCTATGGCTCTGACCATCCGCTGTATAAGAGATCGAGCCGCTGCCGCCATGCTTGATGACCACCAGCTCCGCCTGATGCGCGAACCAGCGGGCTGCCGTTGCCTGATCATCGGCACCAGCCAGATTATACAGATTCTCCATCATGTCGAATTCTTCGCGCGTGCCGATGATGCAGTGGCTTTTCTCGGCAGCGAGGTTATAGTAAACCGCTGTTTCAGCGGCTGATGTCCAGGTATAAGGCCGGTAATCGAGATCAAAAAACACGGTAACCCCATGCTTGCGGGCAAACTCCAGCGCCAGGAACACCGCTTCACGGGAAGGGCTCTGCGCGAGAGCGGTTCCGGAGATGAGCAGCGCTTTGGAGCTGCGGATGTACTCCTCCGAGATTTCCTCCGGCTTCAGCAGGAGATCGGCCACATGATCCCGGTACATTAGAATGCTGCATTCCTGCGGGCTCTTAATTTCTGTAAAAGCCAGCCCCGTCACCGCACCCGTCCGGTCCACGCAGACCTGGCTGTCGTCAATGCCATCCTTTTGCAGATAGCTGCGGATGAACCTGCCCATCTGGTCATCGGCAATCTTGCCGATGAAGCCGGTGCGCATGCCAAGCCGCGCTGCACCGATGACAATATTAGCCGGAGAGCCGCCGACATATTTGGTGAAGGTCATCGTCTCTTCCATCGGTCTCCCGGTTTCATTGGCGTTCAGATCTATACAAAGCCGGCCAACGGCGATTAGATCCATCTGCCGGGTAGGGTCGAACTGTAAACCGTTCATAGTGATGCCTCCTTGATCGAGCTTAGGGAATAAGGTCGTTGAGTGACCGCGTGTTGGTTGGTTGATTGTTGCTTGGTTGGTTGTTGGTTGGTTGTTGGTTGGTTGGTTGGTTATTAGTTGATTGGTCGATTGGTCGATTGAATAGTTGATTAATTGGCCAGTTGTTCTTTCTCAGAAAGTTATTTTCTTTTTTCGTGGGGGTAGGGTAAGCGCTTAACCTAATTTTCCTCTTTAGTATAGATTAGAACAAGACATTTGGCAATGATCAATTTGAAAGCGATAACAAACGGGGGATTGCAAACTAAGCTGATGAGAGAACATCGGGGTATTCCAGCTCTCACAGTAAATAAGTGGAAAAACGTATCTTAATCCGCCGATTTTTGAGAGATAGACGGAAGCAAGTGGATAAACAGCATCTACTGGCGGCAGTTTCGCTACTTTGGGGAAATTATGCTAATTTAAGTGTCATTTATCCAACTACTGTTTTGGCAGCGTCCATTCATTCATTAGCAAGTGGAGAAAATCCAACTAATTCCCGATTACTCTAACTTCCAGATTACTCTAACTTCCAGGCTTGTCCAACTTGTTCTCTGGGTGCTTTTAGCTTTGTTTCACAAGTAGGAACCGCTAGGCCGTCCTTTCATAGGACAGCCTCCGTCTCAGCAAAAAACCCCACAAAGTGGGGTCTATCTTTAAAATATAGAATTGATATGCTTCGCTCAATAGATATTTTTAATCTTTATCGCTGAAACGGATGCCATCCTGTCGAAGGACGGCGCAGCCGTTTCTGCTTGAGGGTCACACTGGTGCTGCCCAGCCTATGAATTTATCGCGGAACCGGGCCTGTAGAATGGCGGATTACCAGCTCCGGCATCAGCATAATTTTCCGCTTGGGGCTGGCCGGATTACTGATCGACTCATTCAGCAGAATCATCGCCTGCTCTGTCATCTCGCGCAAAGGCTGGGCGATACTGGTTAATGTGGGATGGCAGATTTCTGCCAGTACCGTATTGTCGAAGCCTACTACAGACAGGTCGCGGGGAATGGACAGTCCGGCACTCCGGGCTTCTTTGAGCACCCCGATCGCCAGCAGGTCATTGCAGGCAAAGATGGCTGTAGGACGGATGTCTGTGGCCTGATTGAGCATCTCTGCTGCTGCCGTGCGGCCGTTCTCCAGTGTGGCCGAGGTGTGTATCATGTTAGCCGGATTGTCACAAGCTATTCCCTCCGCCTTCAGCGCATCCAGGAAACCTTCCACACACAGCTTGCTCCCCGGCAGATTGTCGGAGATAATCCCCAGCCTGCGATGGCCGAGGGCCAGTAAATATTCTGTTGCCTGATAGCCGCCCTTATAATCATCCACCGTGACGCTGTGGCTCTCCAAGCTGCGGATATCGGCTGAGAACAGCACGAGCGGCACATGATCGGCCACCAATCCGCGAATCAGCTCAGGATTCCCGGGATGAGACGCAATGATCAGGCCATCCACCCGTTTGCGCAGCAGCAGCGAGATATACCGTGCAGCCTTCTCATCACTGCGGTCCGTACTGCACACGATTAAGTCACTGCCCTGTTCCTGGGCATAATCCTCGATACCACGGGCCGTCTCAGCAAAAAAAGGATTGGCAATATCGGGAATCATCAGCCCGATGGTTCCTGTCCGGCGGTTGGTCAGGGCGGAAGCTACCATACTTGGCTGATAATTCAGCTCCTCCATGACCCGCCCTACCTTTTCCCGTGTCTTGATACTGATCCGTCCGCTCTTATTCAACACCTTGGACACAGTAGCGATGGAGACTCCCGCTTCCCTTGCCACATCATAGATTGTAGGTTTCATCGTTATTAAGCCCGCCTTTGCGTTCTAGCCTTCTTATAACTCGATTATAAGGAAGTCCTCCGGCGGTGTCTATCTACCCGGCACACGGCCTTCTCCGCAAAATAGAGACCGCAGAAACTCAGACAATGTCTGCTTTCGGACTTCTTTGTTCTGGATTCGGCTTCCTTGGCTTGCATTCAGACTTCCTTGTTCTGGATTCGGACTTCCTTGTTCTGCCTTCGGACTTCCTTATTCTGGGTTAAGCTTCCTTATTCTGTACTCAGCTTCCTTGTTCTGCCTTCAGACTTCCTCCTTATTGAAATCCTGTCCAGATTAAAATCCTGACCAGAATGCAACATTCCTTCACCGTCATCGGCTCTAAACCATAATTGTTGCCTCAAAAGCAGGATTTCGCCCTCTCTAAGCAATTGTAGCAAGACTATTCTTGTATTCTCTGCAACATCTCTCCCGGGCACCCGGCTATCTATGAACACAAGTTGCAATAACTACAGCATTTCAGCATTTCAGCATTTCAGCATTTCACTATTTCACCAGTAATTTTGCATAAAAGTTAACACGGTATATCTACAGGGGGCAGATTACTGGAAATGTATATCTTTCCACCTTTATATGAGGCGAGTCTGAGGGGGATTTTGCTTGGTGCGAGCTCAAAAGACAAAAAAAAGCCTTCCCCAATTTAGCGTTTAACAACACCCGTTTTTTTGGATTGGTCTAGCTTCAGTTGTTTGCTTCCCGTTCAGTTAGTAAAAGAGAATACGGTCTTTTTTCAGTCGCTTGGGATGGATCCTTGGCCTTCCGCCCTTTTTCCTTCGCCCCTTGCTGGTTCGCGTCTTTACCTGGTTTAGATGGTTTAGAAAATCTGCGTATTCTCCAGTCAAATACAACCGGAACACTGCTAATAGTCGTCCGATTCGCTGGTGGGGGGCATGACGCAAACGAAGGTGCTCACACAGCACATAGGCAATCAGATTTAAATAGATCTGGTTCCATACAGCTGTCGGTGTACGACTGCTGTACAGTTTTTTGAGGTGGAGGTTAGACTTCATGAACTTAAAAAAGAGTTCCACCTTCCAGCGATACCGGTACAACTCCGCCACCTCTGCCGCCGTCACATCCCAGCGATTCGTCAGGACGCGAGCCAGGTGAGACTTTCCTTTCTTGTCCACATAGGTGTACTCCACTAGCCGAAAAACACCCGTTTCCCCGGTTTCCGGCGAAGCGATTTCCACCGTGGCATCCCGTTTCAGAAAGGGCTTCGTGACTTTCCGCGTCCGCAGAACCTTCACCTTGCTGTTGTGCTTCAGACGGGCTACGAACTTGATTCCTCTGCGCTCCCAATCCATAAATTGCGCATAGTGGAGGTAGCCTCGGTCCAGCAAATGAGTGACTTCTTTCTTTAGCACCAGGTGCTCCAGTACTTCCGAATCCAAGTCCGCCACCGTTCCTGTGGAAAGCACCGAAGCAGTAGGAATGGCGCTGGTTTCGCCGGTTAACTGCAAGCAGGTGTGCATTCTCACCGCATTGGTCCCTGTCTGCTGAAACGCCCACTCCCCGCGAAGCCTTCCCAAGGTTAGTGTGGAGGAATCGACCGCTGCTAAAGGACCGAGTTTCTGTAAGTGTTTGGGCAGAGGCGGCCCTTCTTTTTCAAGTAAGTGCTGGAGGCGGGAGTGGTAGAGTTCTCGCATTTGTTCAGGTGGTAATTGGCTTAGCTTCCGGTTCAGAGACGAAGGGTGAATGGAAGTCACCCCGGTCCGCTCCTGATAGCACGGCGTCCGCAACAGATTGTCTGCTATATTTTGTACCCCGGGCCGACGACTTAATATGGCTTCTAAAAAGAGAAAGGCGGTACTGCCCCACTTCAGTTTTTTAGCGTAGCGGTCACCGAACAACAAGCGCCCTTTCGTTTCTAACCATGAAGTGACTTGACACAACAATCCTTTTTCCGCTAACTTATAAAGCAAGAGATCTCCTTTCGTGGGTGTCGTAACAACTTCTACGATAAAGGAATCTCTTTTTTTGTGCAATTTTTTGGAGTCCCATTAAATGTTAGGTTGTTTGCAAAATTACTGCTATTTCACTCCAGATAATCGCGGGTCCTCCAGCCGCTGCCCGCTCCGGGGCTTCTTCAGATGTGAACCGCTGTGCTTATCTATAATTTGTGTATCCCCGCGTCAAAAGGCCTCCGCTACGCGGAAGCCCCGGATTAATCTATGAATTTGCCTCGCGGGCTTCGTTCAATTTCCCCTCGCAGACTCCGTTCAATCTTCCCTCTCGGACTCTGCACTCTTCCCTCCCGGGCTCCGTTCAATCTTCCACAGCAGCCGTACTCTGCCCCGACTTGAACAGCCATTCATGATCTGGATCATTATGGAATACCCAGGTGCGGACCGGACCCGCCATCACGTTAAGATAATACGAATCATAACCCGGCGGCGCGGAGACGGGGTGATATCCCTCTGGAACAAGCACGATGCTCCGGTCAGATACAGCCAGGGTCTCGTCTAAGCTGCGGTCGTCATTGTAGACCCGCTGCACCACAAAGCCATGGGAGGGGTTCACCCTGTGATAATACGTCTCCTCCAGATAGGATTCGGCCGGCAGGTTATCCTGATCATGCTTATGCGGCGGATAGCTGGACCAGTTGCCGCCGCCTGTGCGCACCTCCACTACCAGCAGACTCTCAGCCACACTCTGCTCCGGCAGGATATTAACGACACGGCGTGACATGCTGCCATACCCCCGGTCCTCTGCAACCGCATCGGCTGGAGTAATCAGCCGTGCCGGATATTTGCCCGTTCCCGGAGCCAGACAGGCTGCAAGCTCCAGCTCTGTCAGTGCTGTAACCTTGTAGTTCGCTCCCGCCGGAACATACACCGCGTATGGAGCCATATCTTCAAAGACCGACATACGCCCGCCGATACCTGCGAACAGCTCGCCATCCACACTGATATCGGCCTTGCCCGCAAGCAGTACCAGGCAGACCTCGTTCCCTTCTGTACTACGGTCCAGTGTATCCCCGGCCTGCAATTGGTACACCTCGAACCCTACATACTTCCATCCGGCAGTCTCCGGGCTGACCGCAGCCACCAGTCCGTCCTTGTCTGGCGCTCCAGCCTTAATGATTAGTTCGGACATTTTCGCTCATCCTCCTTCGTCCTTCAAGGTTTGCATCCGCTTACAAAGCTTGCATCTCCGATAGTCCTGCTCCTGCACCAGACAGCTTGACCGGAAGCCCGCTCACATAGGACGCTCTGGCTGCTTCGGCAATCAATTGTGCCGCTTGACCGTCACGGCCGCTGCAGATCAGCGGCTCCTGCAGCCGTACCGAACGGGCAAACGCGGCAATCTCGTCCATGAACGCCCGGTTATAGCGCTCCAGGAAGAAATGCTCCGGCTGGTCGCGGGTAACCGAAGTGGCGGTGGACACCTCCACTGTTGTCGGGCGGCAATTGTCGGCAGTCGCCGAACCAAGCGTGCCGAATACCTCCACCCGCTGGTCATAGCCGTAGACAGCCTTGCGGCTGTTATCAATCACGCAGATTGCTCCGCTCTCGAAGGTCAGTGTGATGACAGCTGTGTCCACATCCCCGCAGCGGCCGAACATCGGATCAATCAGGTTCGCCCCCCGCGTGTAGACCTCAGCCACTTCCCCGTCCATCAGGTAGCGGGCCATATCGAAATCGTGAATCGTCATATCCATGAACATCCCGCCCGAGGAGCGCACATAAGACTCGCCCGGAGGCTGCGGATCACGCGAGGTAATCTTCACAATATGCGGGCTGCCCAGCTCCCCGGACTCAACCAGCTGCTTCAGCTTACGGAAGCTGGGGTCCATCCGGCGGTTGAAGCCGACCTGGAGCAGCACGCCCGCTTCCTCTGCAATCTGTAATGCCCGAAGGGTCTCCTCCGATGACAGGCTGATCGGCTTCTCACAGAATATATGCTTCCCCGCAAGCGCAGCCCGCTCAATCCACGATGCGTGCGTATCCGTCGGTGTGCAGATGAACACCGCTTCAATCTCAGGGTCCTTCAGAATATCTTCACCCGCTGCAAAAACAGAACCCAGCCCCCGGCTCTCCGCCCAGGCCAGCAATTCATCACTCATCATTGCTTCTGCAATAGACTTCAGCTTATAGGACGGCATCGCACGCAGATTATCCGCATGCAGGCGCCCGATTCTTCCCGCGCCGATAATGCCAACTACAATCGGATTTACCATCTTCACTTATCCTCCTCAGAGGGTAAGCGCTTAACCTTCCCAAGAATAGTATACTTCATGCTCCCGGAAGCTTCAAGCAAATCTTTTACCCGGCTCCACCTGGATTAGGCTGAGCTACAGGATAGCTTAAGTTTAGTTGTTTTTTACAGCCAAATACTGGGACCCAATGGTACACTTAAGTTAGCATGTACTTGCTTGAAGGAGTGTTCCCGATGGCTTAAGCATTTCCCTGATGAGTTGAAAGGCAGATACCAGGAAGTGAACCCGCTTTTACAAGATGAGGCTGGAAATATTTACGGCGGACTGGTGGGTGAGATATGCTGGAACTGGTTAGAGGTGCAATATCTTTTCGTGGAAGAGGCCTACTGGACATTCGGATATGGTAAGCAACTGCTGTCAGCAGCCGAACAAATGGCTAAAGAGAAATAATGCGATTTCATCAAATTAGACACCTTGAGTTTTCAGGCATTGGACTTCTACCTGAAGCAAGGCTTCGAAGTGTTTGGAACGATACCTGACGCTGGCGGCTACTCTCACTATTATTTGACCAAAGAACTCTCTCAAAACAGTTAAATCGTTAGCCAGCGGGTAGATAAGTATAGACCTATATTCACCCCGTAGGAGGTTTTTTCATGAAAGTTAGACTAAGCGAGTATAATCCGGACTGGGTTAACCGCTACCAAGAGGAAGCTGCGTTTTTAACTACTATATTTACAGATGAAATCGTGCGTTTTGAGCATTTTGGAAGTACTTCAGTCCCGGGCTTACAGGCTAAACCCGTGATTGATATGATGTGTATTGTAAAAGACATTACCAAGATCGACTTATATAACGATAGGATGCATTCGCTCGGATATGATGTTGCCGGAGATTGGGGAATTCCTGGCAGAAGATTATTCCGCAAAGGCTGTGAAGAAAGGACTCACCACATTCATTGTTATCAAACAGATAATCCTCAAATTGAACGGCATCTAATATTTAGGGATTACTTGAGATGTCATCCGGAAGAAGTAACCAGGTACAGTAAGTTCAAGCAAGAATTAGTTGAACGCTTCGACAATACAAGTGAGTATAGCCCAGCCAAAAAATCTTTTGTAAAAAGTATGGAACAGCTGGCACTCTCTTGGTCGGCCGAACATCAGCTTGAATCATAAAGAGGAGGAAACGTAATGAAAACCATAAAATCCATGCTAAATCACCTGTACTGGGCGGACGGCCGGATCTTGGAGGCGCTTCAGGCGAGTGACACGAAGGACAAGGAGCTGCTGAAGCTAGTGCGGCACATTGCGGTCGCGGAGCGGGTCTGGCTATCCCGGCTGCAAGGTCAGGGCAGCGCACAATATTCATTGTGGGAGGACACCGAAGAGCTGGCGGCGATCCGGCAAATGTTTGAAGAGAATGCTGAGCAGTACCGCATCTATATCGAAGGGCTGGAGGAATCCGGGCTGGACAAGATCATTGATTATGCCAGCCAGAGCGGAGTTCCGTTCCGAACATCCGTCCGGGATATCCTGTTGCAGGTCCTTTTACATGGGCAATATCACCGGGGACAGATCAACCGGGCGCTTCGGATGGATTCAGCAGAGCCTGCTCCAGTCGATTACATCACGTTTGCAAGGCTCTAATTACCCAGGAAAAACATGTGGAGGATTAACTTATGGAAGAACGAATATTACTATTTTTAAACGAGACCTATAAAGTAGAGTTTTATCAGGTTGAAGTAGTAACCAATGAAATGTACCGTTGTCACTCCCGGCAAGGTATCTTCTACGCCCGAATCACGAATTACAAGACCTATGAAGAACAATTAGAAGAGCTTAAGTGGACTCATTTTTTATTCAACCAGGGCGTAGGCGTCGCAGAGATTGTACCCTCAAGCAAGGGTTCATTCCTTGAACCATTAAGCCTGGATGAAGAACAGCTATGCGTTGTATTTAAGGCTGCACCCGGAATCCATCTGCCGCGGACAGAGTGGAATGAAGCTGTGTTCAGAGGGCTTGGACAACAAATCGGCAGGATGCACCGGGTAAGTAGAGGATATTTGAATACTGAAGCTGCTGTAACTATTCGTCATTGGCATGAAAGTGAAGAATACGATTTCCTCCAATATATTCCCGCAGAAGAGAAGTCCATACGGGAGATTGCAGCCGGCGTGGTCACCCAGATTAAAGAGCTGCCCCGGAACCCATCCAATTACGGCCTAATCCACGGCGACCTGTGGCTGGAAAATATCCTTGTTGACCGCGACTCCGCACTAACCATGATTGACTTTCAAGATTGTGAACAGCATTTCTATATATACGATTTAGTGGTGCCGATCTATTCTGCGCTGGAGTACTCTTTCATGGGCGGCGGAAATCTGAGGGATTATGAACGATCCATTACTAAGGCAATGCTCGAAGGCTATCAGGAGGAGCATCATCTCTCTTCTGAGATGCTTACGAAATTCCCGTTATTTTTGAAGCTGAAGGAATGTTTTGAATATAGTCTGATGCACAAGTACTGGAACTTCGAAGAGTTAAGCGAGGCCGAGGTTCGAATCCTGAACTTATATAGAAACAAGATCGAGCATATGCACACCTGACTGACAGTTAGTTTGAAGGATCTGATTGACTGCGTTCGGAATAAAAGAGTATAATCCTTCCAAATTAACGAGTTTAGGAGGAATACAATGTCTGAGCAAACGGTAATGGACAGACTGGAGGCATTGGGCATTGTTTTGCCGAATGCCAGTGAGCCCGCAGCTAAATATGCAAACTTCGTTGAAGTTAACGGACTATTGTTTGTCTCGGGAAAAGGCCCCTCCGGTAAGCCTAGCGGCAAGCTGGGAATAGATTATACAACGGATGAAGGTTATCAGTTCGCTCGGCAGACCGGGATTGAGATTCTGGCTGTGCTGAATTCAGCATTAGGTTCTCTTGAAAAAGTAAAAAGAGTGGTTAAGATTCAGGGGTTCATCAATGCCGATCCCTATTTCGAAGAACATCACAAAGTGTTAAACGGCTGTTCTGACTTAATGCTGGATGTTTTTGGTGAAAAGGGGATTCATGCCCGTTCTGTATTAGGAGCTGTTTCCTTGAGAGACAATCTTCCAGTTATTGTGGATTCCATTTTTGAGATTGAGGTGTAGGCCTGGCTCAATACAACAGCGGCAGCCAAAGACTATTGCCTGGTCTTTGGCTGCCGCTTTTTTCACTCTATAGATTCTCAGCAGTAATGCAGAGCCTCGCCCAGTGCAACCAGCGCCATCGCCTGGCCGTAGGCCATAGGGGCAATGACAATCGCTTTGTAATCCTCCTTGGCTGCACCAATGGGAGTACCGCTCGATACGCCAAGCACGGTGCCTTCGCCATCAATCTGATCCAGCACAGCCTGGATCGCTCTCAGCGCCGGTTCCGCGTACGCCTCCGGCAGCATTCCGGTGCGTACACCGTTCAGAATACCGGCGGCAATGGCGGCCGAGCCGGACGTCTCGGTATAACTGTCCGGGTCATCCAGCAGCGTATGCCACAGTCCATCCCCGCTCTGGCAAGCCAGTAAGGCTTCTGCCTGGGCCTGCATGATCTGCTGAAGATACATGAAGATCCCCTCTGCCAGATACGGGCGCATCAGCTCCAGATATTCCGGCAGGCCAAGTGTGAACCAGCTATTGCCGCGGCACCAGAAGGCTTCGCTGAAATTATGCCGCTGCTCACAGTGCCAGCCGTGGAAGAACAGGCCGGTTTTTTTGTCATACAGATATTTAATGTGCAGCAGCAATTGATGCAGTGAGGCTTCCCGCCACTGCGGGTTATCGTGCTTCACTCCCATTTTGGCCGTGAACAGAATGGCCATGAACAGCGTATCAATCCAGAGCTCATTCTCATGAAGAGAGACTTCATGCTTCTCCGCCCCCGTGGTGACATGCTGATACCCTTGCTCCAGTGTCCGGGGCAGGCCATGCATCAGCCAATCCATCCATTCGAGGCTCAGCTCCCCGGCCTCCTCCAGTTCCATCAGCGACAAGAGCGGAGCGGTCGTATTGATGTTCCGGCTGGGCAGGCCTTTCTCCAGCTGACGGGCCATCCACGGCTTGGTGTAGGCCTCATAACGGCCGTCCCCGAAGTGGCGGTCCAGCTTTTGCAGACCATACAGCCCTACGCCCTGCGGCCAATCCCATTCCTCCATCCCGAAGTCGCGGGCAAAATAACGATGCCGTCCCGCCCCCTCCACCTGCTTCTGCAATTCCGTCTCGTTGTCCGGCCGGCTCAGCTTCATCAGCTTATCTGTAACCAGGTCCAGCTTACGGAGCAGCTCCTCTCTATTAATAGTTCTTCCATACACCTTCAGGTTGTGTCCTGCTTCCATGCCGCCATGCTCCCCTCTCATGTTTGCGCCCCGCGCAGCTTCATTCTGAATGTCCGGATCTCATAAGGCTTAATCTGGAAGGACAGCTCTGCTTCCTGCCAGGCTCCGAGCGGCTCCTCCATCAGATTGCATTCCTGCCAGGAGGCAATGGAATATGCGCTCTCCACCGTGATCTGCGTCCGGGAACCGGCATATTCATGCAGCCGCAGCACCACATCGTTACCGTCTTCCGAGCGCTTGATGGCATCCACCATCACATGTGCGCCTGCGATATCAAGCAGCGGCGCTCCTGCCAGCTCTCCTGCCACGGTGCGCAGCGGATTATTCAGCTCCCACGCCTCCTGGACTACCCCGCCTTCCACAAAATCGCCAGTATGCGGATAAAGCGCATACGTAAAGGCATGATGCCCCTGATCCTGTTCGGGATCGGGATGAACAGCCGACTTCAGCAGTGTCAGCCGCAGTACGCTATCCTTGATGTCGTAGCCATATTTGCAGTCATTAAGCAGCGCTATGCCATACCCCTTCTCGCTGATATCCGCCCACTGGTGGCCTACCGTCTCAAAGCGGGCTACATCCCAGCTCGTATTCCAGTGAGTCGGGCGCTTTACATTGCCGAACTGAATATCATAGGTAGCTTCCAGCGCATGAATATCCACCGGGAAGGCCACCTTCAGCAATTGGTTATGTCCGTGCCAGTCCAGCTCTGTGCGGAAATCAATCCGGGCGGTATCCCGGTAGAAGAGGATGTCCTGGGTTACCGCTGTACGGTGATAGGTCCAGCTCATACGCAGCACGGCCCGCAGCGGACCGTTCTCGGTCAGCTCACAGCCGGTCAGCTGTGAGATCTCCGTCATCTTTTCCTGGTAGAAAATATCAATATCCCACGCCTCAAAGTCCAGCGGCTTATCCTCGAACACCTGAAGCACATTGCCGCGCTGCCCCGGAGCCAGCAGCTCGCGGCCGCTCCGCCGGTCAAGCATCGAAGTGAACTGGCCCTGCTCATTCCACACGACCTCCAGGAGCGGTGTTGTCAGCGTGTTGCCGGATACGGCTGCAAGCGGCTGAACCTGTTCCTCCCGGGACGCCTCCTCAGCCTGTCCGGGTGCTATCTGGAGGACTGCCGTGCCAAGTGCAGGCACCGACGGAACATACACCAGCACTCCGCCGTCTGCCGTCTGCTGCTGCATCAGCCGGTTCCCCTCCGCGTCATGAACCTGTGCGCCGTCTGCGGCCTCTGCGGGAATCAGCGCAACCCGCGGACGGTTCCAGTTCGAGCTGTTCAGCAGGGTGATCCGGCTGCCAGTCTCTCCTTCAGCTGCGCTGTTAATCAGCGCGAGTGAACGTGCCTCTCCTTCCGCGTATTCAAGGTCACTGTCCTGGTAGACCTCCTGGATGGACGAACCGGGGATGATGTCGTGGAACTGGTTGCGCAGCAAAATTTCCCAGATCCCGCCCAGTTCAGCCGCAGGATATCCCGATTCCAGATTCCCCCGTCTTACCCCGGTCAGCGTATACAGCCACTCCGCATCGCGCAGCAGCAGCTCCAGCCGGCGGTTATACTTCTTGTTGCGGGCTTGCGAGGTATACGTTCCCCTGTGGCATTCGAAATACAGCTCGCCGTTCCAGGTGTGCACGAACGCCTCCGAATTCCCGATTCGTTCATGCAGTCCGGTGAAATAGTCCCCGGCACTGCCCATTTCAATCTTCGGGATACCCGGAAGCTTGTCGAAGCGCCGGCGAAGCTCCAGCATCTCCCGTGTGGGTCCTCCGCCCCCGTCGCCCCAGCCGTAGGCAAACATCAGGTGATCATTGATCTCCTTGTCCTGATAGGAATTCCAGATCCCGCGCAGCAGCGCCGCTGTCATCCGGCCGTTATATGTGTATTCCGCCCCGTCCTTCTCGGAGGTGGTGATGAAATGCGTGAGCACCTCCGAGCCGTCCATCCCCCGCCACCAGAAGGTATCATGCGGCATCCGGTTGAACTGGTTCCAGCTGATTTTGGTGGTCATGAAGGTATCAATCCCCGATTTGCGGAGAATCTGCGGCAGCGCCCAGCTATACCCGAATACATCCGGCAGCCAGAGGTATTTGCTCTCAACTCCGAATTGTTCACGGAGATAGTGTTTGCCCGTCATAATCTGGCGGACCAGCGACTCACCGGACGGGATGTTACAATCGGCCTCCAGCCACATGGCACCTTCCGCCTCCCAGCGTCCTTCCTTCACCTTCTCCGAGATCCGCCCGAACAGCTCGGGATAATCCTGCTCCAGGTACGCGTATAGCTGCGGCTGTGTCTGTAGGAACTGGTACTCCGGGAATTCCTCCATCAGCCGCAGGACGGTGGAGAAGGAGCGGGCCGTCTTCTCACGGGTATGCTTAAGCCGCCAGAGCCATGCAACATCAATGTGGGTATGGCCTACAGCCGTGAGCGTTACGTCAAAAGTCTGCGGCATCCCCTCTACCGCCTGATTCAGACTGGAGCCTGCCTCGTACAGCGAGGTGATATGCTCCGGGGAGCCGGGCTCCGACCAGTCGATCAGGCGGAAGGCGTCGTTCAGCGCTCTAAGCAGCCACTGCTTCTCCGGCTGGTCTCTGCCCAGGTAACGGAAGGTATCCAGCGCGGCCTTCGACATATAGAACAGATCATCAATTCTCTCGTCCAAATAGCCGATGAAGGCTTCGCTGATCCGGTGATCCTGAATCCTGGGACGCCCGCCGCCTTCAAGCCCCGACCACAGCCGGAAGACCAGCTCTACCGTCTGCCCGCCCCATTCATCGCCGAAGATCACCTCTCTATGGTTATTATCTACGCCCTGGTAAGGCGAGCCGTTCACGAACAGCAGCGATTCGAAGCCGGAGTTATTGAAGTCCCCTGTTTTGCCAAAATCAAATCTGCCGGCGAGTCTGAAGCCAGCCTGACTCTCGGGCATTACGATCACTGTACGCAGCCAGACATAACGGTCCCGTCCGCACCAATGCTCCTGAAGTCTGATGATGCCATCGAAGGAGACGGCCTCCGGGTATACGCCGTTAGCCCCTTCCTCATCCTCTGCGAACGCAAACTCTGTAAGCTCCACAACCTTAAGATATCTATGCTTTTCCACTTCGGCCTGGCGTTTAATCAGCTTTTCTTCTGTGAATAACATCTTATCACTCCTTGTATCCGCTTTCATATCATCACTATAACAAACCCTCCGTCTCAAAAACTACCTTACTTTTGCTATATTACGTCCTAAACATTGCATTTTTTGCTTTTTCGGGCCTATAATATACGGGTAATCTGTAAGTGGTGAGGAGAGAGGTTATGCTTGAAAGCGACCTGTTGTATGAGCAAGGGTATAGCGTACGTATCAATACTCCGGCTGATCCGCTGTTTTATTATTTGGACTACGATCAGCGGTCCCACGACATTAATATGGAGTTTCAGCATGATCATGACTTTTATGAAATCCATATTCTGCTCGATTCCAGCGCCACACATATTATTGAGGGTAATATTCATGCCCTGCAGCAATATGATATTGTTCTGCTCGCCCCGTACCGGCTGCATATGACCCAGTATCCCGCAGGGCCGCCGCATAAGCGGCTGATCATCAACTTCAACCTGCCCGGGGATATCCCCGGACTTGAGGCCGCTTACCATACCATGCTGCAGCCCTTCACCGCGGAGGTTCCGATCTACCGGTTCACGGGCGGTCCGCGCAGTGCCGTGTTCGAGCCGCTGAATGCCATTTTTACCTTGTCCCACAATACTTCGCCGCTGAATCCGGTGCTGATCCACAGCCTGTTCCAGCAATTTCTGTGCAGTTTATCCCAGCAGTGCGGCCAGAATGCTTATGTGCTGGAGGAGATCGGGAACGCGATGATGCAAAAAATCTATTCGATCACCGCCCGCATCCACAGCCATTACAGCAGCGAGCTGTCCCTGGATTCTATCTCCAAGGAATTCTATATCAGCCCTTATTACCTGTCCCATCAGTTCAAAACCGTTACCGGCTTCACTCTGACGGAATACATCCAGATGACGCGCGTCCGCAAAGCCCAGCAACTGCTGCTGCATACCCGTCAGAAGATCTCCGACATTGCCGGACAATGCGGATTCAACAGCTTCTCCCAGTTCAACCGCATCTTCAATAAGCAGAGCGGCATGTCACCTTCCGCGTTCCGCAAGGCGCAAGGGTTGTCTGGCGCGGCTTCGTCCACGCGGTCGTATTGATTCGGTCGATCATGCAGCAAGCAGGTGGAAAAAGGTATCTTATTTTGTCTGTTTCTAAGGGATTGATAGAAGCAAGTGGAAAAACAGCATCTAAAATCAGTCATTTGGGCTTCTGAGGGTGAATTGTGAGAAATTAAATGCTGTTTTTCCAACTCTTGTCTTAGCAGCGTTCATTCCTTTATCAGCAAGTGGAGTAAATCCAACTATCTCCGGCACCTGACAAAAATAACAAAAAAGCAGTCCCAAAAGCCATGAAATGACTACTTGGGACTGCTTTTTATTTTGGAGGGATCAACGTGAGCACTTGGGTGGACGCTGCGCGAACGGACCGGTGTTCCAATCTCTGTGGTCTCCAGATTTTTTCATTCCGGAAGTCCAAATGTACACCCGGTGACGACGAAGTTTCAAGTTGTGTTCCTTACCAATTATACTTTTGGAACCTTCTACACCGTAAAATGAATGCGGCTGAGCAGAACCTCACCCTTAAATACAAGATACACATCGGCGGTTCCGGCATCCACGCCTGCCAGGGCGGACTGGCTATGCCAGCTCTGGGCTTCGCCTGCCGGAACCGCAAGCGTAGCTGCCAGCTTGCCGGTCGGACCGCCGGTTCTGACCTCAATCCCGCCTCCTTGGACCGAGGATACCAGTAGCTCAATACCTGCTGCGCCCTCTGCAAACTGTACATTATGGAAGGCAATCCATGCCCCATCCTTCACCGGATGTACCGAAGCGCCGCCTGCCTTGCACTCATCCAGGAATACCGCTTCGTAATCATCGTAGTTCTCGGCTTTCACTGCTGTATACAGATTACGCGGCGGAACATTCTCGCCATGCACCCGGATGGTAGCACTCAGCCGGATATCGCCTGAAGAACGGCCTACGAGGAGCTTGTATTCCCCGTCCTCCACACAATACCGCTCCCGGCTTACATCCCAGAAGGAGAGCTCGGATACCGGCAGGGTGAAGGTGACTGTCTCTGCCTGCCCGGCAGCCAGCCGGAGCTTCTCAAAGCCCTTCAACTGCTTAAGCGGACGCTTGATCCGGGTGGACAAGGATTGCACATACCATTGCACCACCTCGTCCCCCTCTACACTGCCGCTGTTCTCAAGCTCTACGGTCAGGCTGATCGTGCCGTCCTGCTGCACTTCCTCCGCCGCCAGCGACAGCTTCTTATACTCCACCTGCGCGTAGCTCAGACCATGCCCGAACGGATACAGCGGTTCACCGTCGAAGTACATGTAGGTTCTTTTGCCTTTGATAATGTCATAGTCCATGAATTCTGGAAGCTGGTCCACGCTGCGGTACCAGGTCATATTCAGCTTGCCGGACGGGCTGTACCCGCCGAACAGGACTTCTGCCACCGCATGGCCAAGCTCCTGTCCGCTGTGGGAGGTATAGAGTACTGCCGGAATATGCTCGTCGATCCAGGTGGAGGAGATCGGGTAGCTGCCCACGATGACTACCACCGTATTCGGGTTAGCGGCATAGACGGCCTTAACCAGGTTCTCCTGTTCAGCAGGCAGCACAATGTCCGGCCGGTCGATCTCTTCCTTCCCGTTCAGCAGCGGGTGGTTGCCGACGAAGACGACTGCAACCTCAGCAGCCCGGGCCGCTTCTGCCGCAGCTTCTATGCCGTTCACGACAATTTTCTTATGGAATAGTGCTGCTTCGGCAGATGCTTCTTCTTCAGCCGCGCGAATGGTTCCGTCCTCAGCACTGATACACAGCGGCTGGTCGTTCCAGGTCCGCAAGCTGACTGCGCCGTCTGCCTCCGGGACCAGATTCAGCGATTCCTTCACATACCAGCCGTAGATCTCATCAGCGGAAGCTGTCAGTGTTCCGGCATCGCTCAGGGTAACATACTGCCCACGGCTGGTAGACTCCAGGGTATTGGCCGTCCAGCCCCACGCCGTATGGCGGAACAGTTCGCCGCGCTCCGGCTGATCATGCAGCACCGCCAGCCGGCCGTCCTCACCCGTGATGCCTACAGCCTGACCGCCTGCCGCAGAGGTTAAGATGATCCGGTCATCCCCGCTCTCGAAGGTTACCTGCTTGCCTGCCAGCTTCTTGGTTACCCCCTGATAAGGAGTTACCGCATAAGGCATTGTTCCGGAATACCAGTCCCTGAACGCTTCATCCCCCAGCGGACCAATTACAGCCACCTTGGACAACGAATCGGCCTTCAGCGGGAGGGTAGCCTTATCGTTCTTGAGCAGCACAATAGATTGCTTCGCGGCTTCCAGGGACAGCTCGCCATGCGCTTTGCTGAGAATGACAGAGTCATCTATACTCGTATACGGATTGCCTTCCTCCGGATCGAACTCCCCGAGCCGGAAGCGGACGCGGAAGGTGTTCGACAGGGCGCGGTCCAGATCCTCCTCGGTCAGCAGTCCTTCACGGAGCGCCTCATGAATGACCTTAATGGTCTCTTCGGTCTCTTCCGTCACACTGTCAATGCCGTTCTTGATCGACTCGGCCATCGACCGGGCGAAGGAATCATAATACTTATGGTCCTTCACAATTCCGAACAGGTCTCCGGCATCGCTCACAATGAACCCGTCCATCTCCCATTCGCCCTTCACAATCTCCATCACGGCCGGATGGAGGATGACCGGCACTCCGTTCACTGAATTGTAGGCGGTCATCATAGATTGTGCGCCACCTTCCTGGAAGGCGGGCTTGAAGGCTTCCAGATAATATTCGCGCATATTCCGCGGGTCAATACTGGAGGACGCCACCCCCCGGTCGATCTCATTGTTGTTGCCGAGGAAGTGCTTAAGGGTTGCTACCGCTTTCAAATACACCGGATGATCGCCCTGAATACCTTGGACCAGTGCTGTGCTAAGCTGGCCTGTCAGCTCCGGGTCTTCCCCGTACGCTTCTTCTGTTCTCCCCCAGCGCGGGTCCCGCTCCATGTCCACCGTCGGTGCCCACAGGGTCAGGCCGTTGACGGCCGGATTCTTCCGGTAGAAGGCTCTGGCTTCATCCCCGATGGCTGAGCCGATCCGCTGCAGCAGCTCCGGGTTCCAGGTGCAGGCCAGGCCGCTTGGCTGCGGGAAAGAGGTCGCTTTGCCCAGCCACGAGATCCCGTGCGCCCCCTCCGTCCCATGCTTGTAGCCGCCTATGCCAAGCCGTTCAATCGCCGCCTGATATTGCGGCATCAGACTTACCTTCTCCTCCAGCGTCAGCCTGGAGAGCAAATCCTGTATACGTTCACCCAATGGTAAGTCAGTTTGTCTAAAAGGATATGCAGCAGTGTCCATTTCAATCGCTCCTTTAATCTTCAATCTTCATGATAACGGTTTCATCTCATCATAAAAGATTGGCGCTTCCGGCAACACCATCATAATTAACCCAAAAATCAGTTCATAATTAGAGATTCACGGCTGCGGGGGATTCCCTTGCGGATAATGGAACTTCAGCGCATCTGCCGACAGTCCGGTATATTTCAGGTCCCCGTCCGTAATGACATAATCCCCTTCCGGCTTGTTCTCCAGCGGCCGCTTGCGGATCTCTTTGGGGGAGACGCCGTATCTGGCCTTGAATACTTTGTGGAAATAGGAATAGGTCCCGAAGCCGCAGGCGTTCGCAATATTCTCCAGACTGAAGTCGGTATAACGGATGCGCTCCAGAGCGTTCGACAACCGGATCTCCTGCGTATATTGAATGATGGTGTACCCGGACAGCTCCTTGAAAAGATGCACCGCACGCGATACGCTTAGCCCCGCATAAGCCGCAACCTCCTCCACCCGCAGCGGACTCAGCGCATGCTCGTTAATGTAACGGTGCATCCTCATCACCCGCTCATTCGAGGATCTCAGCGTATCCTCAAGGGGAGACGATTCTACCGGCAAACGGTCCAGTGACAGGCACAGTGCGCAGAGCAGATGGCGGATCAGCTCCGGGCTGTCCTGGATGATCCGGTGCTGCTCCATGCTAAGCTGCTGCCATAGGGAGAGCATCCCTGCATCCAGGTGAATACGCTGATGCGGCAGACGGGGGCGCGCTTCCCACCACTGCTGAATCCACGAGCCTTCGCAGAGCAGGTAATAATCTCCGCTCTCGATCTTCCCGTCCATCTCCTCCACTACCAGATGATAAGGGTCCCCGGGCTTATAGATCAGCAAATCTCCAGGCTGAATCCGGGTCATCCTTCCGTTGACCAGCGCCCGGCAGTTGCCTACCACCTGCAGCCTGAAGAGGAAGAAGGGCGGCGGCGTGAAGGAGGTTTTGAAGGGCAGCACATGAAAAGAATACGCGCAGGCGTGCAGCCTTACATCCACAATGTTCACCATCCCAGCCAAATAGTATAGATAAATAATCAGATAAAACATTCAATATTCCCGTAACATTAACTATACTATAACCAAATCAAAGATAAGACTACAAGCGATGCCGAAAGGAAGCTCACTGCCTCTATGCTCAAAAGAACCTATGCTCTGCTCCGGATTCCAAGCTATCCCATATTCATGTTATGTATGTTGTTTCAGGGAATGGCCATCTCTATCAGCGCCCCGTTCCTGGCTGTCTACTTCACCGAAGAGCTCGGCGTATCCGCCGGAACCTTCGGAATCTTCACGGCGGTGACTCTGCTTAGCGGTGTGGCCTTAAGCATGTTCATCGCCAAGCGCTCTGATGCCGGTCTGAACCGCCGCAGGCTGATGGTGATCTGTATGATATTTAATGCAATTGCTTTTGCCGGATACATATTCATCCATGACTTCTACCCGTTGCTGGTCTATATGACTGTATTCACCGCAGTAGGCGCCCCGGCGATGCCGCAATTATTCGCCAGTGCCAGGGAAGCCGTGAACGCCAGCCGTTCCCCCGATCACGCCTATGCCAACTCTACCCTGCGCTCGATGTTCTCGCTTGGCTTCATCAGCGGGCCGCTGGCAGGAGCTGCGCTCTTGAGCCGCTTCGGGTTCCAGGGAGTATTCCTGTCGACAACCCTGATCTTCCTGGTGAATGCGCTGCTTGTGTTCAGCTTCGTACGGCCGCCTGCCGCTAACCGGCAGAGCCATAAGCCCCGGCAACAGCCAGTCCGGCTGCACCGGGATGCCCGGGTACTGGTTCCTTTTCTCATCCTGACCCTGCTCTATGCCGGACACTGGGCCAATAATCTGAACATTTCGTTATTCATCGTCAATACGCTTGGAGGCAGTACACAGAACGTGGCTTCGGTTGCGAGTATCTGCGCCTTGCTGGAGATTCCGTTCATGTTCATGCTGGGACTGATGTCGGCCAAATATTCTAACAAGCTGCTGATGGGCTGGGGCATGGTGCTGGGAGGAATGTATTACGCGCTGGTGCTGGGGGCGGGCGAGCTTTGGCAGCTCATGGCCGGACAGGTGCTGCTGGCTTTTTTTGTCGCCGTAATCTCTGCCATTGGCATCAGCTATATTCAGGATCTGCTGCCGGATCTTCCCGGCTACGCCTCTACGCTGTACACCAATGCCACAACCATCGGCAGACTGACCGGAAGCCTGGCGGGAGGAGCCGCAGCCCAGTGGTTAGGATACCGGCATTCTTACCTGCTCTGCCTGCTCCTCATTGGAGGTTCACTTGGACTGCTGCTATGGCCCCGCCGCTCCCCGGACGCAAAGATTAAGGAGACCTTGGCATCTTAACAGGAGGAATTGCAATGCAAATCATACTCGTTGATGATAGTCTTCATGTGCGGAACAGCCTGAGGCAGATGCTGGAGCAGCTCTCCCCGGATACCGCAGAGGTTATGGAAGCCGGCTGTGATGCTTCCGCCCTGCGGCTGATTCAGAAGCATAGACCTGAACTGATCATTACGGATGCCAAGCTGCTGCTGCTGGGCGAAGCCCCTCTGCTGGAGCAGTTGTACGGGCAGCATACTTACGGCAGAATGATCGTGACTAGCAGCCACGCCTTCATCCTGAAGGCCTTCTGCCGGGGCGGCATGGACTCCCTGCTTAAGCCTATCGGTCTTCAGGCGCTGGAGGAAGCGCTGCTTGAATCAGCCGGCACCAGCAGCGGTAACCGCAATCTGTGTCTTCCAATTAAATCTCCATGTCCTTGCCCGTATAGTCCACGAACCTGAAGTGCCCTTCCGGCGCGGTGCGCTGCTCAATCAGGCCAAGAATGCGTTCGGCACTGGTACGCGGACTCGTTGGCGCTTTAGATCCGCCCATATCGGTGGGCATCCAGCCGGGGTGTACGCTGAGTACATGGATACCGCGTTCCTTCAGCGTGACATGAAGCTTTTGCGAGAACATATTTAGTGCGGTCTTAGAGATCGTGTACGGATAACTGCCCGGGTAAGCATTCGTGATACTGCCTGCCTCGGAGGAGATATTGATAATTGAAGCCTTCTGCTCTGTTAGCAGCGGCAGGAAGTGCTTGACCACACGCATCGGCCCGTACAGATTAATATCAAGCGCAAGCTGCATCTCTGCAATATCCAGCTCCTCAAGCGGAGTGTCCGTGGCATTCAGCACTGCGGCATTATTAATGATCACACCGAGCGTCCGCCCCTGCTCCTTCAAGCTTGCAGCCAGCGCCGCTATTCCAGCCTCATCTGTCACATCAAGAGCAGCCACGGTCAGGTTGTCCCCGTATGCAGCCGCAAGCGCTGATAGTGCTGCCTGCCCGCGCGCCGGGTCACGTACTCCGGCAATAACGTCATGTCCGTGTTCCAGTGCTACGGCAACCAGATCAAGCCCCAGTCCGCGTCCGGCCCCGGTAATCAGAATATTCATCGTGTGATTCCTCCTGTCGTATGTCTCATGTTATGAACCATACAACCATACCCAACCCATGAAAGGGCTGTCAAGCCCTCCGCCGTGTCCCGCTGTACTACACTCAGTGCTCAATATACGCATCGACCATATATCCTGATGCGCTGCCGGTTAAGGTGGCACTGTAGTAACCCATGTTCCCGTCAGTCTTGCATTTATATTCCCCGGAACAGCCGCAGACGAAGAATTTCGTCTTAGCGTATCCCGGATAGATATTACTAAGCTTGCGGTAGAATTTATGACCATGGTGTGTGAAGATAGCCAGAACCTTATCTCTTGCTTGGGGCGGAATCGCCGAGAAGAATCTGGTGGTCTCCGCTGCGCTGAGCACATGGCTGGAATCCACTGAAATTCCCTGCACCCTCAGAGGCCAATGGAAATCCACAATATAGTAATGCTTGTCATCCAGATTTCGCAGCAGATAGAGACTTGCCGGACTGAATTGTCCGAGTGCGCAATCCAGCCACACATATTTCACTTTGCCCTGGGTTCCCGGGAAATTCATCTGTCCGGCTACCGCCCCCAAATACTGGGTGAACAGAGGCCGGGTGGTGGCCTCCCAATTCCCTATCGAGGCCTTATAAGGAATACTTCCGAGCGTGCCTGTTACTGTGTCTCTGAATTCTTTGTAATACGCTTCGGCGTTCTCCCCTTGGTCCGCACCCGCGTGTGTATTATCTCCCCCGAAGATGAACAACCGTTTGTTCCCGCTGCTCACCGCTTTGGGCAAAAGGCTCTTAAATATGCTTAAGCTGTCGCCGTATCCTACATGGCTGTCTCCAAATACCGCAAACTCAAGGGTCTGCGCCTTGATTCTGCGCTTCACTCTGAGTATAGCCTGCAGCCTGGCGGGAATTACCCGCTTCCGTGCCGATTTTGCCTTCCTCTTCCTCTTCATCCCGAACCACCCCATCCATTATAAATAGCTGCAGAACACATAGTAGTCCCTACTATTTATATGCTGGATGAATTGGCCGCTCTTGGACCTGTGAGTCCATCAATTTGCCCGCAGCGAAGTGATCTGCCTGGCCAGATACTGCGGCGTATACGGCATATCCTCCCGGAGCCAGGCGATGATTGTCCCGATGAGGGCCGCCGAGCCGTACCACACCGCGATGTCCCTCTGCACCGTTACCTCCGCAGCGTCATGCGCACTAACCCGGCTCTCCACCCGTGCAGCTATAATGTCCGCCATCAGTTTAAATAGCCGGTCGGTAAAGATCGTACTCTTCCGTGACGTCAGTACGATTTTGTAGAATTTGGCGTTCTCAGCAATATGCACAAGCAGACGCTCCAGCATCGGCCACTTCTCTTCCTGTGCAGCTTCCATAGGGTCCGCATCATCCCTCACCACTTCCAGCACCTCCTCAGCCATGTCATCCGCCATTTTCTCCAGCATATCCGGGATATCCCGGTAATGCAGATAGAAGGTCACACGGTTAATTTGGGCCCGCTGCGCAAGGCGGTTGACGGTGATTTTCTCAATGCTCATCTCTTCCATCAGCTCAACCAGCGCCTCCTTAAGGAATTGGCGTGTGCGGAGGACACGCGGATCTGTCCGCTGGGGGGAATTGGCCATTCTGTTCTCTCCTATCTGCGGCTGCCCAAGGGCAGGCTACAATTTCAGTCTAAAGTGTCGTTTTTCACCTACATACACTACACATCTCTTCTAAGTGTAAACTACTTTACATTTTCCCGAAAATCGTTGCTTGATCGCATGAAATTTTCATTTATAATCTACTTTATACATTGTAAACTATACGACACATTGTAAATTTAGTCCATGATTCGGCGGTTTGAAAGGATGGAGAATATTGAGTAACAAGACAGCAAACCACAAAGTCCCCTCTATTCAAAAGGGACCTATTCTTTTCGTAATGATTCTCGGCGCCTTCCTGGCCACACTGAATCAGACCATCATGAGCGTGGCTACACCGGAGTTGATGAATGACTTCAACATCACGGCGGCAACGGCCCAGTGGCTGACTACCGGCTATATGCTCGTTAACGGTGTGCTGATTCCGATCACAGCCTATCTGATGCAGCGCTTCACTACACGCGAGCTGTTCCAGGCCTCGATGTTTATTTTCTTTGCGGGTACCCTTGTATCTGCTCTTGCCGGAAGCTTCCCCGTGCTGCTTACCGGACGGATGATTCAGGCTGCCGGTGCCGGCATTATTATGCCGCTGCTCACCAATGTTATCTTAACCCTGTTCCCGCGTGAGAAAAGAGGCGCCGCCATGGGTATGGTCGGACTCGCCATTATCTTCGCCCCGGCCATTGGCCCTACGCTGGCCGGATATATTATGGAACGTTATTCTTGGGAGACGATGTTCTACGGCATGCTTCCCCTTACCGTTATTGTCATCGTATGCGGATTTATTTATCTGAGAAATGTGGCAGAGCGTGCTTTTCCCAAAATCGACATCACCAGCGTGGTCCTGTCCACCCTCGGATTCGGTACCCTGCTGTACGGCTTCAGCCGGGCGGCCAGTGCAGGCTGGTCAAGCGCAGAGGTGCTATTGTCTCTGGCAGCAGGACTCTTGTCGCTCGGGTTATTTATCTGGAAGCAGCTCACTTCCGATAGCCCGCTGCTGGATCTGCGGGCCTTCAAATATAATATGTTCTCCCTGACCACCCTCATCAGTGTGGCGGTTACGATTGTGATGTACGCGGATATGATGCTGCTGCCGCTCTATCTGCAGAATGCCCGCGGCTTCACCGCCATGGAATCCGGCCTGCTGCTGCTTCCCGGAGCGGTCATTATGGGCGCGCTTATGCCGGTCACCGGTAAGCTGTTCGACCGCTTCGGAGCGAAATGGCTCTCCATTATCGGCCTCACGATCACGATTCTGACTACCCTCAGCTTCGTGAATCTTACAGACTCGACAAGCTACAGCTACTTGATGCTGATGTCCACCGGCCGCCGGATCGGAATGGCTCTGCTGCTTATGCCTATTCAGACCCTCGGGCTGAATCAGCTCCCATCAAGGCTGAATTCACATGGTACAGCGATCTCCAATACTGTAAGGCAAGTAGCCGGTGCCGTAGGGACTTCTCTGCTGGTCACCGTGATGACCAGCCGCACCGCCGCCCACTTCCAGGATATGATGGCCAGCGGCGGAACTACCGGCGAAGCTCAGAAGCATATGATAATGGAAGCCTCCATCCAAGGCATCAACGATTCCTATCTGGTCATTGTTGGCATCGGCGTGATCGGGCTGGTCCTCTCCTTCTTCATTAAGCAGGTGGGGCAGGCCAAGGAACCGGGTGTGGAGCAGAAGATGGTTGTTGCCAAGGAAGTCTAGGGAGCGCGCCTGCATTCTCTGCCATTCTATAGGTTTCATACAGAAGAAGACCCGCGGAGCGCACTCCACGGGTCTTCTTCTGTATCTCGCATATACGTAACGCTTGTAGTACAATAATATCTTGATGCACATTATATTAAGGGAAGTAAGAGGTGCCAGAATGGCTATTAGCTTCACGAAATCTATGCTTAACCGCCTGAACCAGGAGATCACCGAGATGGAATCGGATATTGCGGAGCTGCAGAAGAAGACCAACACCACCCGGGGCAAGATCAGCCAGCTGGAGAAAGACTGCAAACTCAGCTCTTCGCCAAGCTCGCTCAGCAGTAAAATGAGCCGGATCACCAAATTACAGGCAGAACTCAAAAAAATCTCCCAGCAGCAGTTAGAGCTGTCCAAGGAGATTAATAAAAAGAAGTCCACACGCGCCAAGCTCCCGTCTGCGGAATAACCCGTTGCCTGGCTGACCGGTTCACTTCAGCAGAGCCAGGCCGTTAACCCTTCTGATCTTGCCGGGCACGCAGCCAGATTAGACAATAGATCACGCACAAGAATCCCCAAAAGTAGTTAGCGAATATACTCTGCCCTAAGGCTGCGGAGAGCAGGATATGATACGCACAAGTAAACACCAACAATGACGCTAACACTACGTTCATCGTTCTGGCGGATACCTGCTTCGGAATGGCGCTTCTTGAAATGAGGTAGGCCGCGGCAACAGCGACGGCTAAAGACAGCACTATTCTCAGACTCTGATTCTTGAACATATCATGCATTGTAATCACAGCCGCCAGTCCAACCAAACACGCAATGATTAGGATGATATTTCTCGTTTTCATTCGATCCCTCCTGTGCACTTGAATAACTCCATTGAACAACTCAATTGAATAACTCTCATTTATGTTATTTTATCCCATACCTTTTCTGCTTGTCTGTGATTAATTTACTCTCCCGCCACCGGGAGCTTGACCGTGAACGCCGATCCCTGGCCCGGCTCGCTCTGCACCTCGATGATGCCCTTGCTCAGGCTGATGATCCGGGCGGCCAGCGGCAGGCCGAGGCCGTTGCCCCCGGCGGAGCGGGCGGGGTCGCCCTGATAGAATTTCTCGAAGATGTGCTTGCGCACCTTCGGGGTCATTCCGATGCCGTTGTCGGCGATGACCACGGAGATCCAGGAGCCGTCCGAGTGGATGGATACCGAGATGGCCCCGCCTTCCGGGGTGAATTTGATCGCGTTGCCAAGCACATTGAGCCACACCTGCATCATCAGCTCTTCATTTCCATAATAGGGCTGCTCCTCCAGGTCGAGATTAAGATGAAGGTGCTTGGCAGACCAGAGGGACTCCAGCAACAGCAGCGCCTGGCGGAGCTGCTCATCCAGAGGGTATTCAGCCAGCTCTGTAAGCATTTCCTGGTTCTCGAGCTTGGATATTTTGAGGATATTGCCGGAGAGATTGGACAGCTGCCGCGAGCTGTCGATGATCATCCCGGTGTATTCGTCATGCTCCTCTTTGCTCAGGTTCTCCTCCTGGAGCAGCGTCGCGTATCCTTCGATTGCCGCAATGGGCGTCTTGAATTCGTGAGACACATTAACGACGAAGTCATTGCGGAGGGTCTCGATGCTGCGCAGCTCCTGAACCATGAGGTTGAAGTGGTGTGCCACCTCGCTGATCTCATTGACCCGGTGCGACTCATTCAGATAGATGTCGAAGTTGCCGCCTGCAATTTCCTTGGCTGCCTTGCTGAAGTCCGTAATCGGGGCCAGAATGGTCCTGCCCACCATGATACTGATGGTAGTCCCGATAACCAGGCTGAATAACACCATAGTCAGAATAGGCGGGAATGGGTTGCCATGCTCCCAGGTATTGTTTCCTATCCGGAAATAGAGGAAGGCCCATACAGACATAAGCAGGACGAAGAACAGAATGATCACAAACACCATAGAGACAAAATACCACCATAACCCTCTGTTTTTCCCCCGGATCATCCCCGCTTCACCGCCTTATAGCCCAGCCCTCTGACCGTAACGATCTCAAAATCCGCACTTTCCCTGAAACGCTCCCGCAGGCGGTTAATATGGACCACCACGGTATGCTCGTCGGACTCGGAGTCCATCCCCCAGATTTCATCCATCAGCTGCTGTTTGGTGAAGATCTTATTGGGATAAGAAATCATTTTGTAGAGGAGATAGAACTCCTTCTGCGGAAGCAGGATACTCTCAGGCCCCTGAATTACCATTAACGTATCATAATCCAGCACGGTTTCTCCCCATTCGATTTTGCGCTCGCTGATGATTTTGGCCCGGCGCAGCAGTGCTCCCACACGCAGGATCATCTCATTCACATTGACCGGCTTGACCATATAATCGTCGATTCCCACAAGGAAGCCCTGCTGCTTATCGGCAAAATTCTCCCGCGCCGTCACCATAAGAACGGGAAGCTGCTGGTTGTTGTCCCTGAGCGTCTGTGTCAGCTCGAAGCCGTCCATCCGGGGCATCATAATATCGCAGATGATCAGATCAATATATTCCTTATCCAGCACATCCAGCGCGTCCTCTCCATTGACCGCCGGCAGCGCGCGATATCCGTTTCGGGTCAGTACGGTACAGAAGAGCTGCCGCAGCTTGGCATCATCCTCAACCACAAGAATATTAAACATAAGGTCTCCTCCTGGAACGTTCATATGTAATGAAGCGTATAGCTTTAACCTGCCAAGATCAAGTGAATCTCAACTGGGAGTTTAGGTTTAGTTTATATTGGACGATTATACTAGGGTACAGCAGGACAAGAAGAGTCTATATAGATTGAACTTGAAAATATACTGATAGGGAAAAGTGGCGGAGGAGAATTTTGGCACTGTAGGAGCGTCAGCGTCCGCCTTTGTCACCGGATTTCTACCGCGAGCAGCGGTTTAATTAAGAAATCTGGGGGCAACAGCGGCCGGAGGGCCAAACATTCTCTGGAGTCACGGCTATCCCATAATAGAAAAAATACAAGTGCAGTCTATATAGAGAACAACAAGATTACAGGAGTGGAAAGGGAGACTGGACAATGCTGCAATTAAAAAACATTACCAAGAGCTATAAGACCGGTGAATTTACACAGGTGGCGCTGGATAAAGTGAACCTCAATTTCAGACAAAGTGAATTCGTCGCCATTCTGGGCCAGAGCGGATCAGGCAAGACCACGCTGCTCAATATCGTCGGCGGACTGGATCAGTATGACAGCGGAGAGCTGATCATTAACGGCCAATCGACCGAGCGTTTCAAAGACAGCGAGTGGGATGCGTACCGCAATAATAGTGTCGGCTTTATTTTCCAGAGTTATAATCTGATCTCACACCTGAGCATCACGGATAACGTGGAGATGGGGATGACGCTCAGCGGGGTCGATTCAGCCGAGAAGCACCGTAAGGCGCTGGAGGTACTGGAGAAGGTCGGCCTTAAGGATCATGTGCACAAAAAGCCGAATCAGCTATCGGGCGGACAGATGCAGCGTGTAGCGATTGCCCGGGCGCTGGCCAACAATCCGGATATTATCCTCGCCGATGAACCTACAGGCGCTCTGGATTCGGAGACCAGTGAACAGATCATGGAGCTGATCAAGACCATTGCGGAGGATAAGCTCGTCATTATGGTTACCCATAACCCGGAGCTGGCGGAGAATTATGCAGACCGCGTCATCCGTTTCTCGGACGGTCATGCGATCTCGGACAGCAATCCGCTGGCCACGCAGAAGACTTCAAGTGCTTATAAGCTGAAGCAGACGAGCATGAGCTTCTTCACCGCCCTGAAATTATCCGGCAAAAATATTGCCACCAAGAAATGGCGCACGGGGTTGACCGCTTTTGCCTCCAGTATCGGAATTATCGGCATTGCCCTGATTCTGTCGCTGTCCAATGGCTTCGACAAACAGATCAGCTCGTACGAAACCGGGGCATTATCCAACTTCCCGATTTCTATCAACCAGACGGCCATGAATTTGCAGAATGCAGGTCCTCCGGGGCAGGAAACTACGGAACTCCCTTCCTATCCGGCCGACAAAAAGCTGTATCCATACGACCCTACGGTGAATTCAGCCATCCACACGAACGTGCTGACCAAAGAGTATATTGAATATCTGGACGGAATCGATCCCAAGCTGATTGACGGCGTCTCTTACACCCGTACCGTGAATATGAACTGGCTGGTGAAGAACGGGGACAAGGCGGCGGTTCTGGATAAAAGCAAGATTACGACAGCTCCGTATCCAAGCAAACAGGGCAGTGCCTCGGGCAGCTATCTGGAGCAATATTATGATCTGCTTGAGGGGAAATTCCCGGCCGAGAAGACGGATCTGGTGCTGATCGTGGATCAATACAACCGTCTGACCGAAGGCGCAGTGAATGCGCTTGGACTGGATTATGAAGCTAAGAGTATCAATCTGAGTGATCTGGTCGGAACTCCGCTTAAGCTGGTCATGAACAATGATTATTACAAAAAAAATGGTGAACAGTTTGTAGTCCATGCAACCGGCGGAAATCTGAATGACCTCTACAACAGCCCCAAGGCAGTAACCCTTAATATTGTCGGTGTTCTGCGTGCCCAGGAAGGGTCCAGAATCTCTACACTGTCTCCCGGTCTTGTCTATTCTGATGAGCTGACCTCTACGTTCATTGCAGATGCACAGAAATCGGAAATTGTACTCGCACAAGAGAAATCTGATATTAACGTATTGACAGGGCAAGCCTTGTCGGAGGGTATCGCAGGCGGCGGCTCCAGTGCCGGAATGGGCGAGATGCCGCTCATGAATGCCGGAATGGCAGCAGCAGCCAGCATGTCGTCCATGACCAAAGAACATGCACTTGCTGCTCTGGGAGCAACGGATATCCCAAGCGCAGTCTCGCTTTATCCGATTGATTTCAGTGCCAAGGAATCCGTAACAGCTTATCTGGACAAGTGGAATGAAGGAAAGGCTGCCGAAGCTCAGGTACAGTACACCGACCTCGCAGCTATAGTCACCAACATTTCCGGCGGAATTATGGACGGGATTACGATGGTACTGATTGCTTTTGCAGCTATTTCCCTGGTGGTGTCGCTGATTATGATTGCGATCATCACTTACATTTCCGTCATGGAACGTACGAAGGAGATCGGCGTACTGCGCGCACTGGGTGCCCGGAAGAAGGATATTACCCGGGTGTTCAATGCCGAGACCTTCATTATCGGGGCTTGCTCGGGGATTCTGGGGATCGGCATTACCTACCTGCTGACCATTCCGGTTAACGCCGTCCTGTATAACCTGACCGAGCTGAAGAATGTCGCCCAGCTGAATCCGCTCCATGCGCTCATTCTGGGTGTGATCAGTGTCGTGCTGACGATGCTCGGCGGTGCCATTCCAGCCAAAATGGCGGCGAGGAAGGACCCGGTCGCTGCGCTGCGCAGTGAGTAACCAGGGTTAGTCCTGATTCATCTGAATGAAATGATGAGAATCCAAAGGGGAATCTATCCCTTTGGATTTTTTTGTGTGCTGGCCGCCTGCTTTGGGCGGATTCAGAGGGATTTATCCCTCTCCTTTCCTCCTTCCGCCCCCTTTCGGCGGATTCAGAGGGATTTATCCCTCTCCTTTCCTCCTTCCGCCCGCTTTCGGCGGATTCAGAGGGATTTATCCCTCTCCTTTCATCCTTCCGCCCGCTTTTGGCGGATTCAGAGGGATTTATCCCTCTCCTTTTCTCCTTCCGCCCGCTTTCGGCGGATTCAGAGGGATTTATCCCTCTCCTTTTCTCTTTCCGCCCCCTTTTGGCGGATTCAGAGGGATTTATCCCTCTCCTTTCCTCCTTCCGCCCGCTTTTGGCGGATTCAGAGGGATTTATCCCTCTCCTGTTCTCTTTCCGCCCCCTTTCGGCGGATTCAGAGGGATTTATCCCTCTCCTTTCCTCCTTCCGCCCGCTTTTGGCGGATTCAGAGGGATTTATCCCTCTCCTTTTCTCCTTCCGCCTGCTTTCGGCGGATTCAGGGAGGGTAACTCAGGCTAGCTACCATAGCTCATTATCCGTAAAGGATGGAATAAGCTCATACCGGCACACTCTATTACTGCCTTGCTGCAAGATTGGTTTGAGCTTGCCTTTCTCACACAAAGCATTCAAGTATTTTCTTACTGTACGGGGATCAAGCCCAAGCCCCCTCACCACATCCACAGGTTTGAGATAACCATTCTTCCGGCTTGCCATCCGCAGAATGTCGGCTTCGATCCTCGTAAACGGACGGCTTCCCTCAGCCATATTTTTCAGCAAACATGGAGTGAGCAGAGCTTTTAACAGAGAGATGATCAGCTCCGGTGCGGCTTCCAGCTCATCGTAAGGGACTGCGACGATCCGATACCCGGCAATTTGCAAATACGTCTCTCGATTTAGCTCCTGGCGGTAACGGGTCCTGTCCGTCTTGGCCACATGCGGGCCATAGCCCTTGACCTCAATAGCAAACTTCACCTGTCCCTGCTTCCATACAAAATCAACGAAATAGGGCATCCCCCGCCAATCCGCAACCTCATACTCCGGGTGAAGATCATCCATGTTACCAAAAATCGGCCACCACACCCGCTCCACAAACATTTGCTCGCCATGCCGGTGTCCCCGCTCCAGCCGGTCCTTACGCTCCCCTGCTCTCCGTTTCTTATGATACTCCAGCCATTTGTGATGCTCTTCTGCAAAAGCCATTCCCTTCATCCTCCTCTGTACATCATCCGCAAAACGTGGAACCGTACTGTGCCCTAAAAAAACAAAAAATCCCGCACCCAACAAACCATGGGTACGGGATGTGCTTCATCCGTTTTTATAGATTATAGTGTCTGTTGCTGCCAGCGTCAATGACATCGCCCCCGTCCTGTGACGGACGGAATCGTGATTAGATATGGCGAGGGAACATAATTGTTCAATTGATAGATAGCCTTAAAGCCGCACCTAACATTAATCCGCAGTCCGCTACGCTATACTCGCTAATTTCGGTGTACGGGGTGCGTCCGCTAAACTGCCGTATCAGACATCCGGCGTATCCGCTGTAAACGTCAGCGTTTTGATAAATCCGGCCGGAATATAATTCACGCTGTCTCCTGCGATCCGCACCTGCACCGTCAGGTCGCCGCAGAAGACCGGCGGGCAGAGCGGATCATAGGCGGTCCAGTTCAAGCCTTCGTCAGTGGAATACTCCATCTTCTCGTTCGCACCTATGATAGTGTTGGCTTCATCATCTGCAGTTACATTGGGCGGCCAGGGCGGCTGAGAGAACAGGGTCATGGACGAAGGTGAGCTATGCCCTGCTGCAATGAACTCATCCGACGCATAAGCCTTCAGCGAATGGACTCCCAGACTGGCTGTACCGACTGTACCGGTAAAAAGAACTCCAATTAAAGATAGACGGATGTATTTGTTAACCGTTCCCCGCATTATTTCAACCTCCACAAATTATCAAATGATAATCACACAGCGATGTGACATAGATCATAATATATCTGATTTCGCAGAGATATTCCTGAATTTGGTTATTTTATTATGAAATTTCTGATTAATTGCACCAGCGCAGCGTCGCTTACCTGTCCTCCGCCCAGCACATCCGCTCAGTTCTCACCGTCTCGCCGGTCTGAATCGCCTTGTCAATCATCAGTCCGAGATAGGCATCCTGCGAGGCTTGCTCCAGTCCGTAGAATCCCGGGCCGCCTGCGGAGTAGCTGGCCATTTGGTCCAGGCAGGTGGCAATGGCAATCTCATCATCATACAGCCGGGCAGGAGTGAACGGGTTATTATAGACCCATTGTTCACCGCAGATAATCCCTTGCAGGTAATAGCCCTCTGCATTCTCCTGCTCCCCTTTGTTGATGCGTCTCAGCTCCATTTGCAGCGGCACCAGATTATCCTGCTGGATCAGCACGCGGTTGTCGAAGATCTCCCCCCGCTCGCCGCGTACGGAGAGATGATTCGAGCGTGTCCAGGAGCGGTGCTGATCCTTGGTGAAATCGTAAATACCCAGCCGGTCCCCGAAATCCAGCCAGGCCAGATCCCGCTGTAGCGGAATCAGCTTGTCTTCAGCCGGAGGACCGCTCCGGGTCGGGCCGCCCACCCAGCTGGAGGCGAACCGCATCCCCCGGATGGTGGCCTCCTCGAACCCGATGCCGAGCATCTTGCGGATCATGCTTGCTCCATGATAGAGATGCGACACGGAGACCGTCGTTTCTGTGATTCTGCCGAGCCTGCCTGAACGGATCAGCGACAGTCTCGCTTCTTGAACAGGATGGTAAGGATACTGCTCGGCGACTTGAATCCACGCCCCGTGCCGGGTCACCTCCTTATGCAGCTGCTCCAGCTCTTCCAGGCCTGAGGCAGGCGGTGTCTCCGTCAGCGCGGGAAGGCCCAGAGACGCCAAGCGGTACAAATAGTCCAGGGAAGCCTGACCGCTGACCGAGACAACGACAAAGTCCGGGTCCTCGTTCCTGAGCAGCTCTTCAAGGGAACGATATGTCTGAACGCCCCATGCCGCTTCCATGGCCTTCCCTTTGGCCAGGTCCCTTACCACAAGGCCGCCAATCCGGAAGCGGTCCGGCAACGAGCGGGCAATTCTGAGATAATATTGTGCACGGAAACCGGCCCCGCCGATAATACTGAATGTTACGGACATAACCTGTCCTCCCCTGTGAACTGGTGTGATGATGCTGTACTACAGTAAGTACGCTCTATCTCCTTGAACCCGGGCTATGATCTTTTGCCCATGGCAGGACCGGCCGTCCCGCCAATGCCATAGGACTTCATTAGGCGCATTCATTTGATCAGCTCTGTCGGGTTCATACCGGTGATCTTTTTGAATAGTGTGCTGAAATAAGGAATGTTCTTGTAGCCTACCCGTTCCGCCACTTCATAGACCAGCATATTGCGTTCCATGAGCAGCTCTCTGGCCTTCTCAATCCGTACCCGGGTCAGGTAGTTGTTGAATGTCTCCCCGGTGATATTCTTGAAGATAATCGACAAATGATTCCGGGAGATGAACACCTTATCCGAAAGATCGGCCAGCGTAAGCTCCTCGGCATAATGCTCATGGATATAGTTCGTCATGAAATCAACAATCTGCCTGTGCTTGCTGCTGCCCTTCCATTGGCGGCTGGCACAGATCGCTGTGATCTTGGCGGATAACCAGCCTGCCAGCTGATCCGGCACGGCCAGGTTGCCGATCTCCTGGGCGATCTGATCATTGGTGAACAGGTCATCGAGCACGAATCCTGATTCATATAAGGCGTAGGCAATAATTCCCCACAGTTCACTGCCGAGCATCTGCACGTAGCTGGCGGAGACCCCTTGCTGCGCTTGCAGCTCCGCGATGTAACCGTATACAAGCTGTTGTGCCTCAGCCTCCTGTGAAGCCTTCATTGCAGCGGCCAGCTTATAAGAGAACTTGACCGGGAAGAGGACTCCCCGGTCCTGCCCGCTGCTGTGACTCTCCCGGTAGCAGTACACTTCATAAGCCGGGCTGATCCGCAGAGCTCCGTGATCCATGGCGCGGAAGGCCTCTTCCGTCGATTCGGGGATCTTCGTCCACGTATCCTTCAGTCCTCCTATACCTATGCGGACCATCAGCCGAAGATACGAGCTGATGCTGTCAATCAGCCGGGTCGCCAGCTCCTCAAGCTGCTGCGTGCATTCTGCATCGGGATGAATAATCAATAATGCCCTGTTGCTGTTCAGCTCCGTATATTCCATGTTGGCAAAATGCTTGCGCGTTACCTCACAGGCAATATTGCTGACCGCAAAGCGAAACAGATTCCAGTCAGAGACCGAGAAGGAACTCGCCCTGTCATCGCGGATCAGCTCGATTCCGATCGTGGCATGGCGGCGTTCCAGCCAATAATGATACGAAGACGGAAGATGGGTATTGTTGCGGTACGCAGGGTCCAGCGTGCCGACTGCTGCCGAACGAACCCATTCCTTCTCGACAAACGGCTCGTATAACATCATCTTCAGCTCAAGCTCTCCTTGCCGGGTCCGCTTCTCCTGCTCTTTGACCAGCTCCGCAATGACCTTGGACAGAATCGTTCGGAGCGTGGGCAGACTGATCGGCTTGGAGACATAGTCACTGACCTGAAGCCTGAGGGCTTGCCTGGCATGCTCAAAGTCCGAATATCCGCTCAAAATAATAATTTTGCCCTTGAAGCCCTCGTTCCTTAATTGCTCCATCATCTCCAGGCCACTCATCACCGGCATATAGATATCGGTGATCACAATGTCCGGGCTGGCTGCTCGGATCATCGTAAGCCCGTCTCCCCCGTTAAGCGCCTCACCGGCCCATTCTGCACCCAGCTCCTCCCATGGAATCGCCCGCTTCATTCCCTGAAGTACCTGGCGCTCATCGTCAATAATAGCGATCTTCCACATTATCTGTGCCTCCTTAAGCTTCTACATCCCCGCAGCAGCGGTATCAGCCTTCTTTCGCAGCCAGCGAAGCCGTCAGTGTCTGTGCCGGAGCCTCTGTGAGCAGCGGCAGAATAATCTCCACCCGGGTCCCGCCTTCTTCACGCTCCTTCAGCGTAACCCCGTACTCATTGCCGAAATATCCGGCAATCCGCTCTCTCACATTACGTATGCCATAGCCGCCGGTGCGGCGGCTCCTCGGCCGCTCCTCCGGCTGCTTCAGGCCTGCTCCATTATCGTCAATAATAATCTGCACCGCTTCCTCTAACATAGCCATGCGGATAGAGATATGACCGCTGCGCTGCTTGTTGAATCCGTGCACAATGGAATTCTCCACGAAAGGCTGCAAGGTGAGCTTAGGGAGGTAGATCTCCTGAAGCTCCGGTGCCACATCAATCTGGTACTCCAGCCCGTCCCCCCAGCGGAGCTGCTGGATCTCCAGATAACACTGAATATGCTGCAGCTCTTCAGAAATCATGATGAAGCTCGCCCCATTGGATAAGCCGATACGGAACATCTGGCCCATCAGCTCCAGAATCCGGCTGAGCTCATCCTGTCCGGCATCAATAGCCATCCAGTTGAGCTGGTCCAGCATATTATAGAGGAAGTGAGGATTAATATTGGCCTGCAAGGCCTCAATCTCCGCTTTGCGCTGCTGCTCATAACGCCGTTCGAGCGACAGGTACAGCTCCTCGATACGGTCGTTCTGCTTGCGGTAGCCGGAGAATAAATAACCGAATTCATTCTCGTAATCTATAGGCAGCTCCTCTCTATGCCCGCCTACAGAATATATCTTCATAGCGCTTACAAGTTGCTTGATCGGCTTGGTAAATTGCTTGCTCAGATAATGCGTCAGCAGCAGGACCAGCAGAATAGCCCCAATCCCGATCAGTCCAATCCATTCCGCCAGCTCCAGACTGCTTGCCGTAATCTGTTTCCAGGAGGTGAATTCGAGCAGCGTCCAAATGGAGTTGTCCATTCTGGAATAGACGAGCAGGGTATTGCCGGAATTCTCATCCCCGGGAATATGGACATAACCTGAGTTGTTACTCTTGAGATCGATCCATTTGGACCATTCACTCTGTTCGAGCGTCTCCCCGATGCTCAGAATCTGCTTCCCCCCGCTGTCCGCCATGATCCGGTTCGACCCGGAGGAGTTACCGGTCAGCAGCGCACGGATCTCCTTGGCCTTAATATGGACGACCAGCACACCGAGATAGTCGTTCTCGTTCATTACCTTTCTGGCGAAGCTTAGAACCGGAATCTCCCCCTGCACGCTGGGAATGGAATGCTCCCCCGACCAGGCGAAATCGCTTTTCACCAGATTCCTGGCCCAGGACTGCTTATCCAGATCACGAATATTCCGGAATTGAATGTAGCTCTGGCCGTCGCTCGGCATCGGCTCATCCATATACAGGTCAATCCCCTGAATCAACGGAATGGCATAGGTCAAATTGCCGAGCGCACTCTCAACGCTCACACGCTTGCGGTACCGCTCGAAATCATCCTGCCTGTTCAGCAGAAAGGTCGTCAGCTCGTTGTCCCGTGAGGTGGACAGTGAGATCTGCTCAATCATATCCAGCCGGGTGCTGATTTCATTATTCAATTCGTCCAGCAGCCGCTGCTGATAATGAGAGGTGGTCTGTACAAGGGCCTTGGAGGAATTGCTGTAGCTGGTCCATGCAGTAACGGCTATTACCAGAATAAGAACGATAGCAAAGCTATGAAAAAAAAGTCGGTCGATCCTGTATTTCTTAAAAGGATTGATCAAGCTATCCCCTTCCTTCGCCTCCGGCTCACACAAGTAGAAACGGCTTTACCGTCCTTTCAAAGGACGGTGCCGTTTCAGCGAGAAATAGAAGGATAAATTATTGTGTAAAACATATAATTGCTTATATTTCGAAATAAACGGTAAAGCGGCGAATAAGGCTCTGTCGCTTTACCGTTATCAGACGGATGTTTTTTAACATCTTATCCCTTTATCCCCGTTGTCGCAATCCCATCCACGAAATACTTTTGCAGGAATATGAATACAAGAGTAGCCGGAATAATCGAGACAAGCGACATGGCCAGGAGCTGGCCCCACTCGGCCGCAGATTGGGAGTCATTGATCATGCGCAGCGCGAGACCGACCGTGTATTTGTCAACCGTGTTGATGTACAGGAGGTGACCCAGGAAGTCATCCCAGTTCCACAGGAAGCAGAAGATCGTCACCGTCACCACCGCCGGGAACGCCAGAGGCATAACCACTCTCCAGAAAATCCCGAACCATGAGCAGCCGTCGATTTTGGCCGATTCATCCAGCTCCTTGGGTACACCGCGGATAAACTGAATCAGCAGAAAGACGAAGAAGCTGCCCCCGGCCCCGCCTGCCAGCAGATGGGGAACGACAAACGGCAAATACGTATTAACCCACCCTAGCTGATGGAACAAGGCATACTGGGGAATAATCAGCACCTGTCCCGGCATCATCAGCGTCAGCATCAGGATGGAGAACCAGAACTTCTTCAGCGGGAAATCCAGTCTGGCGAAGCCGAAGGCAACCAGCGTGCAGGATAACAGGGTTGCGATCAGCACCATAATTTCAAGGCCGAAGGTGTTGAGGTAGAAATCAGTGAATGTGTGTCCGGGAACCGAATTCCAGCCCTTGGTGAAGTTCTCCCATTGCGGGACGGACGGGAAGATTCCCGGCGAGCTTAGCTCGGTGCTGTCCTTCAGGGATGCCCCGATCCACCAGACAATCGGATAGACCATGAGGAAGCTGAAGAGAATCATGAATACATGCCGGAGTGCAGGCTTCCAGTTCAGAGTTGTTGTCATTTGCGTTTTTTCCCTCCAGTGTCAGTCTCATAGAATACCCAATACTTCGAGGTGTAGGAGATCAGGAGCGTTGCGGCTACTATGGCGACCAGCATAATCCAGGCCAGTGCGGAAGCGTAGCCCAGCTCATAGCGGCTGAATGCCCGTTCGTACAAGTACATGGCATACACATATGTAGCATTCATCGGACCGCCGTTCGTAATCACAAAGGCCGAGGTGAACATCTGGAAGGCATTAATAACGGCCATGATCAGGTTGAAGTAAAGGATAGGCGACAGCATGGGCAGTGTGATGCGGAAGAATTGAACGATTTTGTTGGCCCCGTCCACAGAGGAAGCCTCGTACAAGTCATTCGGAATCTGCTTCAGTCCTGCCAGGAAGATGACCATGGTTGAGCCGAATTGCCAGACCGTGAGCAGAATCAGTGTGCCGAGCGCTGTGTCGGGATTGGTAATCCAGCTTTTGCCCTCGATGCCAAAGATAGCAATCAGCTTATTGAAAATCCCGTCTACGCCGAAGATGTTACGCCACAGCAGGGATACCCCGATGCTGCCTCCGATGAGTGAGGGGAAATAGATCGCTGTGCGGTAGAAGCCGATCCCTTTGACAGCCTTGCTCAGAACCATAGCTACAAGCAGGGCCGCAATGAGCTTAAGGGGCACGGAAGCAAGCACATACATAACAGTGACTTTGGCGGATTGAATGAATTTGGGGTCTGCTGTAAAAATCCGTTCGTAATTGCGCGACCCGATCCATTGCATGGGCTGCATCAGGGTGTAGTCGGTAAACGAATAGTACAGCGACAGGAATAACGGATACGCTGTCAGCACCAGAAACCCGATCAGCCAGGGCGAAATAAACAAATAGCCTGCAAGCGGCGCGTTCCACCGGCTTTTGAAATAGGAGCTTTTTTTGGGCGATGGTGCGGCTTGGGCTAAAGTGGTTGTGGAGCGGTTCATCTGTGGTCACCTCTTGTGGTCAATTTGTATAGCTTAAGTATATAATTGGCCCAGGTTCTTCTAAATAAGGGCAATGCTCGAATTCTTTCAAAATATAACGATTAATTCAGAGACCCGTTGATAAAGAAAGCCCGGGACATGGCTGCCCGGGCTTAAAGTTCACAGCTTATTTCTCGTAAGATTGCGAAGCTTCCTTAAGCTGCTTGAAGGCTTCCTCCGGTGTGGATTTCCCGAAGCTGAGCTGATCGCGGACCAGCACCCAGTCTTTATCCACGAAGTTGGTCCAGCCGCCGGCTCCGGCCGACCAGGTCTGGCCATCCGGCTCTGTCGCACGGAGAAGTTCTAAGCCGACTTTATCCAGATCGCTCATATTCGCTTCCAGCAGGGCGGCATTCTCCTTGTTGGCCGGCAGGCCGCGGAAGGTTTTGGTGATTTGAGCCGCTTCCGGATCATTCACGAACCAGTTGATGAATTTCTTGGCTTCTTCGGCATGCTTGGAATTCTTGGAGACAGCCATGTACATCGACGGCTTCAGCCAGCCTCCGGCTTCTTCGGCACGCGGCATGGTTACAAGAGCATAAGCCCCTGGTTTAATACTGTCCCAGGTTCCCAGATTGTTGGAGAAGCTATAGCGGAACAGGACTTTTCCTGCTGCCAGCAGGTCCATCTGCGGATCATTTTCCTTATCGGAGGCATTGACATCCGCCGGGGGAACCAGGCCTTCCTTACGCAGCTCTTCAAATTTCTTGGTCCATTCCAGATAGGAGGCTTCATCTACGTTGAAATGACCGTCATCCGTGATGACCTGCCCTTTGCCCTTGGCATATTGATAGGCGGAATACATGAAGTAGTTACCCGCATAGTCCAGGGTGAAATATTGGCCCTTCGGCAGCTTGGCCTTGGATTCCTTGGCTAGGGCGAAGAATTCATCCCAGGTCCAGCCGTTGGCCGGATTCGCAATGCCCAGCTTATCCATCGCGGCTTTATCATATACCATACCGAAGGCTACCGATCCGAGCGGCACGGCATACTGCTTGCCTTCCCTCTGCCCCCCGGCCAGCAGCTTCCCGTCGAATTTGCTGACATCCACCTCAGGAGCCAGATCGGCCAATTGCTGGCGGGCCATCCAGTCCGGCATCCAGCCCGGGTCAAGCTGTACTACATCAGGAGCATTGTTGGCCGCAGCCTGCGTAGATAATTTGTCCAGATAACCGTCCATCCCGGAATACTCCGGCTCGAACGTTACATTCGGATTGTTCTTCGTATACAAGTCGAGCGCCGCCAGGGTAGCTTCGTGACGCGGCTGGGAGCCCCACCACATAATACGGAGCTTGACAGGTTCATTGGTGCTTGGAGCTTCAGTTGCAGCAGCAGCAGCAGTTGTGCTGGCAGGTGCCTCCGTAGCCGCTCCGGCATTATTCACTTTATTTCCTCCGCCGCCGCAGGCAGCCAGTGTACCTACTATCGCTGTCATGGCCAACACCGAAAGAGAACGCTTCCATTTCAACATCTTTAACCCTCCTGTATAAATCTGTATTGTCTTGCTACATTGCTATAGTAACAAGATGGATTGGAAGTTCATAGAAGGGCAATGCACGAATTCTTATAAAATCTCACGGAAATAATATCGGCGGGCACGCCAAAAACACCTCCAAGGTTGTCCCCCATCCTAGCGATAGGGGCCAATTTTGAAGGTGCTTTACGGCAGGTCTTCACGCAACGGAGCAGATGATTGTCAAGCAAACAGAACCTGCGGCTATTTCGATGCCTCCATAACCTGTCTTGCCAAAGCCAGCAGTTCCTCCCTGGTCAGGTGCCCGCGGTCTTCCGTGAGAATATAATTGACATGTGTTTTTGCATTCATCCATACAACCGACTTGTGCTCCTGCTTATCGTTAGCTGTATATATCACCTCTTGCCCATCGACTTTCAGTTTCTCCGACTGCGGCTGTACAGGCTCCGATTCAACCGTCTTCCCTGCAGCCCCTGCGGGCTCGGTTCTGAAAGCGAGGACTCCAGTTATTCCATTGACCGGAGCGGCCATAGTATAGATTAGCTCTATAGAAATCCGCTTCTCCTGCAGCTTCTTAACATATATTTTTTTGCCGGACGCCTTCCCCTCAGCAATCACCTGGTTCAATATCTGCTTCTGTTCGGAAGAAGTTTGATAGGGTGCAATTCTTGCCAGAGTAAAATTGTAGCCATCCGGGAGCAGGTTCAGCTCCAGACGCATTGCGGTCTTCCCTGCCGCATACTTCTTGACGTATTCATCATAATTTCTGAATATAAGTGAATACGAGTTACTCCCATAGGACGAGCCGATGGGACTGGCCTGGTATTCCTTGTCATTAATGTACGCATACCTGATCTCTCCAGGCTGATAAGTACCGCTTAACGCTTTCTTTTGCTGGTCCAGAAGACTCTTGAATTTCTTCTGCTCCTGCTCCGCTTTCGCTCTAGCCTCCTCCATGCTGACCTGCGCTACATCTTTAACATCCGTCTTGATGGCAGGCAGGGCTGCTGCAGATTGTATTCTGGATGGGGCAGCAAACGCCTCCACTGAAGCCCCGCACTCTATACCCACTAATAGTGCCACACTTGTCACAGCCATGAACATTTTTCTGTAATTCATTGAGTTTCCACCTTTCTTTATGTGTACAATACTTAATTCATCATACCGGCAGCAATGCGGATAATCTCATCCTTGGTCAATGTGGTATTCTCAGCATTGGCTGTCACATCATAGACAATCTGCGCTTCCGGATCGGCCCAGACCAGTTTATACTTATACCCGACCTTGAAGTCTTCATTACCGGAGGGTTCGAGATAGATCAGCTGCTTGCCGCCAATATCAATATTCTCGATCGTTGTGGTTTTGGTCCACAGCAGAGTCTCTGCCGTTTCAGCCTTTTCATCAATACGTTTGGCGTTTAAATTTATCTGATTCTCACCATTCCTGTACATTAATGAAGAGGAATTAAAGGCAATGTTCCCCGCAGGCTCGCGTCTCCAGATCACCCGGAAGCCATCCCCAAGCTTGATCCCGCCGGTTCCGGCAAGCAGCTCTTTCTCTTCAATCTTTTTGATAGAGGGAGGAATCCATGCCTGGTCAAACTTATAGCCGTCCGGCATATACCCCGGCTGCTTCAAATGCGGAGCTAAATGCTTCTCTGCACTGCTTTTAAACGCTGAATAGTCCGTAAATTTCATCAGCGGGTGATACACCCCAAGCTGACTGCGTCCTTCCCGACCATCCTGTTTTAATACAAATGTAGCGTACTCTCCGGGGAGCAATAATTTTTTTATGGCATTAAAGCCCTTATTATATTTTAAAGTCCACAGTTCATCCTCTTCGCGCTGCTTTCGCGGCTGGGGCTGAGAAGCAGCAGGATCGGGGGGTAAACCGGGAGTTAAGGGAGCTTTCAATAACGATATCATAAGACCTGACTTCGTAACTGGGAGCGGCTTGTAGGGCAGCACCTCATACTGGAATCCGGCCGCCTGCCGTGGCCCTCCGGTGTACCAGGAATACCCTCCTCCAAGCAAGACTATCAGGATGAGCGCCGCGGCCCAGCTTCTCACCGGCATCCGCAGTATCCGCTTCCGGTCCCGTGCCAATCTGGTTTCGGTCTCAACTCTGCGCATAATGTCAATTGCCTCCCCGCCAGGCAGGGGTGTCTCCAGCTCAGGAGTACAACGGATTTTGCCGAACCCTATGGCTTCCATCACAGGATCATGGATATCCACAGGTCTGACATCCATAGACCGGTCTCCGTCCTTCAAGAACTGCTCCTCCGGGGTCAATTCGCTTTTACCCATAGCTGTTTCTCCCTTCGTTCAATAGCCTTTTTGAGCTTGCCTCTTGTCCGTTCATATCTTTTTCTCACCGCAGGCGTACTTATCCCCAGAATCTCCCCTATTTCTGCAAAGGACTTATCTTCGTAAATACGCAGAATCAACAAATTCCGGTCCTCTACATCAAGCTTCGCCAGAGCAGCCGAGACCGGCTCGCTGAACAGGCGGTTCTCAACCATTTGCTCGGCGCCGTCCACCGCGACCTCCTGCCGGAGCAGCTTGCGCAGTTGAAGCTGAAATTTCTGCCGCCGCAGCAGGTTCAGACAATGGTGGTAAGCGATCTTGTAGAGCCAGGAGCTGAGGTTCGTCTGCGGCCTGAACTGCCCGATATTCTGGTAAGCCTTGATAAAGACATCCTGCACCGCGTCCTCAGCCTCTTCCTTATTGTTCATCAGGCGGAAGCAGTAGAGGTATATCCGCTGCTGGTACAGCCTGATCACATCTGAGAACAGCGGGGCCTCTCCGGCCTGTATTCTTCTGATCTTCTCTTCAATAGAATCCACGTTGGTCTCCTTCCTTCTAATTCTTCTAATTCTTCTATTTTCTTCTGTTTCTATAAGATATAACACCTGAGCAGCCATCAGCGTGACATTTATTTATGGCGGAATCCGTATGTAAAAAAACGACGCCCTTGCGGGGCGTGCGTCCTGTTCAACTCATAGGATTAGGGAAAAATCCTGTCTAAAATACAACATTCCCCTGTTTATTCCGGCTCCATTTCAAAATTGTTGCACAAAAAGAGACCAACAGATACATCCTGTTGGTCTCCGGGGCAGAACCTGCTTCCAGAACCGTCTACTCCAACTCGACGGTCTGATTGAGGTTCAGCTTGTCTGTATCCTGATTGGTGATGCGTTTGAACATGTACATCGCCTTCTCAGCCAGATTACCGCTTTTCCAATATTCGGCTGCTTCGGCATGGACCTTGATCAGAATCACATCCGGGTCATCGTAACCGGTCTTCAGGAACGCCTCGTACCCCGCATTCCAGAACTCCTTCTTCTTGTTCACATCCTCCACAATCTCGGCCGTTCCACGGATGGAGACATAGGATTTATCGGAATATACGACATTCACTCTCGGATCATAGAGGATCTCTCCGAATTTGCTGGTATCCTTCTTGGTCAGGAACCACAGATCCCCGTCGAATTCAACTTCCTGCGTCTTCATGGGCCGGGAGACCAGCCCTTCGGCTGAGATGGTCGTGAACATGGCCATATCAATACCTTTGATCAGCTTGCGGACCGTCTCAACGGCCTCCTCGTGACTGTGGTGTGTAGTAGACATACTAACCGCCTCTTTTCTTCCGGGATATGGAATAGGTTATCCAAACGCATAGCATTTATTAACCAGAAGCGGCGAAGCATTATCTATTTCACTACAATCCGGTGGATCAGCATCTTACATGCTTGCGTTTGAAGCCGGTACGCCCTTTATCGACAGCCTTCTGAATATTATCGTAAGCGTTGATGAGCTTGCTCTTCGGCTTGTCCTTGTCGACCTCAACCGGTCCCACCTGCCTGGCTGTCTCACACGCCAGATCATGAAGCGGGGAATAGGACACGGCTACGGTATACAGGAAGTTGTTCATTGAATAACGGGTGCGCTCCGGGGACTGATGAATACTCTGGCTCACCAGCTCCAGCATACCGGCAAGCTTGCTCTCTGAGAATTCCTGATCCGGGCGGCTTCCCAGCAGCCAGCAGTAACAGCTCCAGCCCGCCGACATTCTGAGGTCCTCCCCGCTCTTGATCCACTCATCGGCCACCTGCTGGGCAATATCCGCTTCAGCCAGGGTTACAGCCACCACGAAATCAGACAGCATATAGAAATAAGCCCCGTCCATCCACCGGTTATAGTCCGCTTCCGTCATGGCATTCGGATCAGCAATGATCCCGGCAAAATACATTGCATCATAATTGCCTGTGGCATATAGCTGTTCAGCCAGCGGCTGATTGATTTTGGTTTGCCGGAAGATCGGCTTCATGGCACCGGTAGCTACTCCATAGAGCGGTTCCCGTGCGCCGTTTGCGACATACATTTTCTTCGTCCGTTCCTTGCCAAGCGCTTCAAGCTCCTGCATAACCTGTTCTGCATTCACCTGTGCAACACTCCTTATTCGAGTATTCTCTTCAAAATGTAGACCTACCGCTACTTCCCGTCCTCTGCCGGAACATCCGGCAATAGCGGCCGTCCCTGCGGATAAACCGTTTGACCCAGCTGATCGCCTATCCAGGCTTGGCCGTCTTCTCCCATTTCTTTTTTCCAGATCGGAACGATTTGCTTGATCCGCTCAATCACGTATTCATTCGCCTCATAAGCGGCCTTACGGTGGGGGGAGGAGACTGCGATCACAACAGCGATATCGGTAATCTCAAGCCTGCCTACCCGGTGGGTAACCGCAAGCTTCGTATCCGGCCAACGCTCCAGCACTTCCTGCCCGATGCGCTTCAATTGCGCAACAGCCATGGACGGGTACGCTTCATATTCCAGATATAAGGTTCTTTTCCCCTGCGTGAACTCCCGTACCGTGCCTATGAATAACGTAATCGCTCCGGCTTCCCGGCGCAGAACTTTATCCGATACCTCTGCCGGTATTATAGCTTGGTCTGTAATTTCAAACAATGAACTGTCCATAGGCTCACTCCCTTTCGATAGCTGCAAGCAGTTGCTCATACTGCCCGGGTGTATCTACATCTGCCGCACATTCCGCTTCGAATCCCGCCCCGGCAAGCTCGTCCTGGTCAACCCCCAGCCAATAGATCGAATCCAGTAGACCTGCCAGCCGGTATTGTCCGGCCTCCAGTCCTGCAATCATCCTTGGCAAGACGGGACGCGTCCGGTATACCCCATGCAGCATCTGATGTCTGCCGTCAATTACGGGAAGAACCGCATCATAGCCGCCTTCCTCCAGCCGGGTAAGCATCCAAGCGGCAGCCGGAGCCGAGATATTAGGGCTGTCACAGCCTACAACCCAGGAATAATCCGTCCCCACTCTGGCAAAAGCAGCATGAAACCCGCTTAACGGCCCATGCCCTGCGTATACATCCGGCAGATACAGGATATCAGACGGAAGAAGGTCCTGATAAGGGGAAGAATCGTTCGTGACCACCATCACCGCGGAGCAAACGGTCCGCATCTCCCTCACCTGCCGGACAATGAACGGTTCCCCGTGATAGGTCAGGAGTGCTTTATTCCGGCCCTCCATCCGGGAATTCCGTCCGCCCGCCAATATGATTCCTGTCAGCACAAGGGACACCTCCTGTAGGTTGTATTCAAGCTAGCAGCGACAGAGCCAGAGCGAGGATCTCTTGATATACAAGCGCCTGATCCCGCAGCGGCAATATTGGGGGGCCATTCTGGCTCTTCCAAGCTTGGGAAGCTGCACTATGCCTATCCGCCGTCTCTTCCCAGCTTAACCACAGGCATATATTTGATGCTTCTTTTTGCAGCATTATCCTGTCCTCTGAACGGCGAATCAAGGCAATCTTGGGATAATCCGCAGATTTGAACCCCTCGGCGATCAGCAGATCCACCCTGCCGCGCATCGACTGCGCAATGGCTTCCAGGGAAGTCCCCGACTTCCGCATGACCCTTGTGGCCTCTGAAGAGGTCAGCACAGTCTCAACCGCACCGTGCAGCAGATGCCTGCTGCTGTCGGTCCCCGGGTCATCCAACCGGAAATCATGGGCATCCCGTTTGGCAGTGCCGACACGTATCCCTTGCGCGGATAGAGCGTGGATCAGCCGGCAGGCCAGGGTTGTTTTGCCGCTGTTCTTATAGCCTATGATTTGCAATACAGGAACCGGACTTCCTGCTCCTGCATACTGAAATTCCTTCGTCACAGTGCTTACTCCTCTTCTTGAGTATCTATCCGATTATAACATTGTTCAGCCCGCTTCCCATTCCCACTCTGCCGGTGCCGCACATGTGCTTCAAATCACCTGTGTTCCCCGCCCACAAAAAGTATAGTTAAAGAGTCTGGTACCTGACACCCCATGATCGTTCAAGGAAGGAGCTCCATGTCTCAATGAAAAAATATATCCCTAACCAGCACGGCGCCTGGGCAATGCTCGTTCTCCCGTTTCTGCTCGGAGTCGCCGCCTCCAAAGGCCAATTCATACATATTCCGCTGTTTATCTGCTGGCTGCTGATCTATTTGTTCAGCTTCCCGTTATTACAGGCGGTGAAGACCCGAAGATTCGCGCGGGTTGCCGGTCCGCTCAAGGTATACGGCATTCTGCTGGTCCCGTTCGCCCTCTATCTGGTGATCGTCCAGCCTGTACTGCTAGGGTTCGTGCTGCTGCTCTTGCCGTTATTTGCTGTAAATCTCTATTATGCCAGAACGAAGAATGAACGGGCCCTGCTCAATGATATCGCGGCTATTGTGGCATTCTGCCTGGTGATTTATCCGGTCTTCTATGTGGGGCGGGGAGAGAGCTGGCAGGCCGTGAACGAGCTGTTCGTGCTGGCTGTGCTGTATTTTACCGGAACCGCATTCTATGTCAAAACGGTCATCCGTGAACGGAACAATCCCCGCTTCTATTACGGCTCCGTGGGATATCATCTGCTGTTCACCGCAGCCGGGCTGTTCCTGTTCCCGTCTCTGCTGGTCCCGCTGCTGATCCTGCTTCTGCGGGCAGCCATTCTGCCGAGGACAGGAATTACCGCCAAACGTACCGGAATCATCGAGATCGGCTTCTCCGTCATGTTGTATGTGTCTGTGCTTGTATTATATTTCTAAAGCTTAATCGTCACTACGGAGAATATTTGGACTTCCGGCCGCTGTTGTCCCCAGATTTCTTGATTTGGAACCGCAGTTAGCGGTAGAAAATCCGGTGACAAAGGCGGTCGCTATCGCTCCTACAGTTCCAAAATCCCCCTCCGATCCTTATCGCTTTTCTTATTATATTCGGCTTATCAGCCTCTAAAAAACCAGGAAGCTCTTCCGCCGGTCATCCGCGCAGAGGAGCTTCCTTCATGTCCGCCAGTCTATTGTCTACTCTACGATCATATCCTGATTGCTGGAGCCGGGCGGCACAATAGGATAGACATTGCTCTCCTCGGTGATATCGAATTCCATCACAACCAGCCCCTCTGTGTGCAGCGCAAGCTGGATAATCTGCTCCGCTTCAGACAGCGTACGTGCCCGGAACCCGTGGGCGCCGAAGGACTTCGCCAAGGCCACGAAATCCGGCGAGCTGATCCGCACCGAGGAATACCGCCGGCCCAGAAACAACTGCTGCCATTGTCTGACCATCCCCAGATACCCGTTCTTAAGGATCGCCACCTTGACATTCAGGCCATGGTCCACGGCCGTCATGATCTCCTGCATATTCATCTGAAAGCTGCCGTCCCCTGTAATACACACCACATCGCGTTCCGGAAAAGCAACGGCAGCGCCTATTGCAGCAGGCAAACCGTACCCCATGGTGCCCAGCCCGCCGGAGGTCAGGAAGGACCGGGCTTCCGAGAATTCATAATGCGTCGCCGTCCAGATCTGATGCTGGCCGACATCCGTGGCAATAATCGCATCGCCTGCGGTAGCCTTTTGAAGGCAGCGGATCACTTCCTGGGGAGTCAGCTTAGCCTCCTGTTCCCGGCTTGACTTCACCGGGCGATGGAGCCAGGTCATAATCTGCTGATCCCAGGCTGAACGCTCCGCGGTATGTACCTGTTCCCGGATTCCTCTAAGCAGCTCCTCGCATGAGCCGTTTACCGCAAGATCTACAGGAATGTTCTTGTTCAGCTCCGAGGTGTCCAGATCCACTTGGATTTTGTAGGAGCCCGGGGAGAACGCCTTCCGCTTACCCGTTACACGGTCACTGAACCGTACTCCGAGACATAACACCACATCGGCACCCTGCAGCGCACGGTTAGCAGCCACTGTTCCATGCATCCCGACCATGCCCAGATGCCGGGGATGTCCCGAGGGGAACGCTCCGAGACCCATCAGCGTACTGGCTACAGGAAGGTTATGCCGCTCGGCGAATTCCCTCAGGAGCGCAGGGGTATCTCCCTGCATGCAGCCTCCGCCGGCGAGAATCAGCGGACGCTCCGCGCGGCTCAGCCACTCTGCCGTAAGCATGATATCCGCAGGGTCAATGGACGGATCGGGCTGATAGCCTCTTATGCTTGGCGGGGCACTCTGTGCCGCTGCCCCATTCTCCCCGGTGTACGCTGCATTCATGACATTCTTCGGCAGATCAATCAGGACCGGACCCGGTCTTCCTGTGGTCGCTACATGGAAGGCTTCGTGTACGATCCTGGGAAGATCGGCAATGTCCCTGACAATATAATTATGCTTGGTGACCGGCATGGTCATTCCGTAAATATCCACTTCCTGGAAGCTATCCAGACCAATGAGATCAGTGGCTACCTGGCCGGTAAGCACAATCAACGGAACAGAATCCATGAATGCTGTGGCAATGCCGGTGACCGCATTGGTGGCTCCGGGACCACTGGTTACGAGGGCCACCCCCGGACGCCCCGTGGCTCTTGCATATCCGTCCGCTGCATGGACCGCAGCCTGCTCATGCCGGACCAGCACATGCTGAATCCGGTCATTATCATATAGTGCATCATATAAAGGCAATACGGCTCCGCCGGGGTAGCCGAACAGGGTCTCCACTTTCTTCCCGATCAGCAGCTCAATCAGCAGCTCTGCTCCGTTCATAGGTACGATTCGTCTCCTGTCATACAAAAATTATCCTCCAATATAGGACATGCCAATCTTGGCCTTGCTTCTGCGGGTCTGCTCCGTCCGTTCGTCGGAATAACGGTCGCTGCGCTGTTCCCATACCTGCCTGATCGCTGCCAGCAGACTTGCATCACTGGCCCCCCTGCGCAGCATGGTCCTGAGGTCGAAGCCCTCAGAAGCAAACAGGCAGGTATACAATTTGCCGTCGGAAGACAGCCGGGCCCGCGAACAGGTGGAGCAGAAGGATTCGGACACGGAGGTGATGAAGCCGACCCCGCCCACACTTCCCTGATAGCCATAACGCTGTGCGACTTCGCCGGTGTAATTCTGCTCCAGGGCTTCCAGCGTATAGACGTTTTGCAGCTGCTGCAGTATTTCTTTTTTGGTAACGACCTTATCATAGCTCCAGCCGTTATCGTTGCCGGCATCCATGAATTCGATGAAGCGCAGTGTGATCTTCCGCCTCTTGAAGTAGGCGGCCATCGGCAGAATCTCCGATTCATTCACACCTCTTTGGACGACCATATTCACTTTGACCTCGAACCCGGCGGCGGCCGCCTGATCAATCGCCTGGAGAATGCTTCCCGGCTTGAAGCCGCGCCCGTTCATTCTGCCGAACAGCTCAGGGTCCAGGGCATCCAGGCTGACATTCAGTCTGCGCAGGCCCGCCGCGTACAACGGCGCCGCCTGTCTGCCTAGCAGGACCCCGTTCGTCGTCAGTCCCATATCCTCTACACCGGGCGTAGCGGAGATTCGGGTGACCAGCTCAGGCAGATTAGGCCGCATCAGCGGTTCGCCTCCGGTCAGGCGGATTTTGCTGACACCCAGCGAGACGAACAGCCTGGTCAACCGGCAGATTTCATCGAAGGTAAGCAGCTCGCTGGCCGGGAGGAAGGCATAATCCTCACCGAATATCTCCTTCGGCATGCAGTAGGAGCAGCGGAAATTGCACCGGTCGGTGACCGATATCCGCAGATCATGGATAGGCCGCCGCAGCTGATCCTGTAGTGGATGAGTATTCATGTGCGTCTATCTCCTTCCGGTAGCCTTAGAGTCCCCATTCATCCGTACCTTCTTCAGTGCCCAGCAGCAGGACATCCACCTTATCTCCTGAAGCATAACCTCTTGTCCCGCCCGGCAGCACGATCAGGGAGTTCCCGCGTGCAATCGACGATACTGCACCCGACTTATTGAAGCCGGCGGGCCGTACCGTGGTCCCGTCATAGACCGCCCGGATGAACCGGGTGAACGGATTGGCCTTCGGCACATCCTCTGCCAGCAGGGCCGTCGTATGAGGCAGATACAGGTTGTCCGCTCCCATCATCCGGAGCAGGGCAGGTCTGACGAACAGCTCGAAGCCGGTGAAGCACGCCGAAGGATTGCCGGACAGTCCGAACAGGAAGGTATCCCCGGCAACTGCCACTGTTGTCACGCTGCCCGGGCGCATCGCCACCTTGTTGAACAACACCTCAGCCCCGAGGCGCTTGTAAATCTCCGGCAGGTAGTCATAATCTCCAACCGACACTCCGCCCGTTGTGATCAGACAGTCGGTTTCAGCCATGGCCCGGCGGACTGTCAGCAGGCAATCTTCGAGCTGGTCCGCTTCCGTATCATACATCCGGTAAGGGATCCCCATCCGGGCGAGCTGGGCGGCAATCATCGGCCCGTTGCTGTTACGGATTTTGCCGGGGACCAGCGGTGCATTCACAGCCAGCAGCTCGGTTCCCGTGGACAGAATCCCTACAACCGGCCGTCTCCCCGTCTCCACCTCCGCGTAACCGAAGGTAGCAAGCAGCGCGATCACTCCGGGATGAATGAAGCGGCCTGCCGGAATCACCATCTCCCCTGCCTGCATATCCTCACCCTGCAGAGACAGATTCTCCTGCGGCGCAAAAGCCTTGCGGATCGTAAACGTCTGCCCCGTGGACACGGCCTGCTCAAACATGACTACCGCATCCGCCCCATCCGGGAGCGCTGCCCCCGTCATCAGGCGGACCGCTTCATGGCGGCCGATCACAGCCTGTGAGACTTCCCCGGCGCCTATATGATCTACCACCGTGAAGCTGACCCGGCTGCTGCCGGAAGCACCGGCAGAATCTGCCGAAGCAATAGCATATCCGTCATACGGGGAACGGGTGAAATGCGGAACATCATGGGTTGCCGTGAGCGGCTGCGCCAGTATGCGTCCATAACTTGCGTCAAGCGGGACTCTCTCTGTACCTGTGCGGCATACTCTATCGGTAACCCGGAATACAGCTTCTGCTACAGTAACCGGCGTTCTCGTCTTCTCCACCTTCATCTGCTCCTAACCCGGTGCCGGACTGGATACCCAATCCCCCGTCTATTTCTGCGTAATATCACTGAAGGTGCCTACATAACGGACATCTTCCCCTGTCTCATCCTTCACTGCGCTGATATTCAGCCACTGCAAATATTCTTCTCCGCTCTTGCGCCTGTTCCAGATCTCACCCTGCCACATCCCCTTCTCCTTGACCTCTCCCCACATCGCGCGGTAAAAGTCCTTGGATTGGCGGCCGGACTTCAGCAGGCTGGGCTGTCTGCCCAGCACCTCCTCTTCGGTATAGCCGGTGAGCTTCGTGAAGGCCGGGTTAACCGTCTTGATATGACCGGATACATCGGTAACCAGAATCCCCTGACCGGTCGAATTGAACACTTCAGAGGTAAGGGCCAGACGGTCCTGGAAATACAGCCATACCACCAGCACCAGACTGGCAAGCGCCACCTGGGAGAGCAGCATGAACCCGATGGAGTATTGTCCGGTCGCCGTATGAATGACCGACAGCATAATCGGAGGGAAAAATCCGCCCAGACCGCCCATCATGGACACAATTCCGTTGGCAATTCCCGCCTGCTTGTTGAAGTACAGCGGAACCAGCTTGAATATGACCCCGTTGCCGATTCCCGCGCTTACTGCTATCGCCAGGCAACCTACTGTGTATAAGCCCATATCCGGCATGAAGGCCAGAATAATGGCTGCAACCGTATAGATACTGAAGGTGAAGATTAGCAGGAACAAAGGCTGGAACTTGTCGGCCAGCCAGCCTCCGATCGGACGGAAGAAGGTGGCTACTGCAATGAAGCCGGCGGTACGCATCCCGGCGTCCACTTTTTCCAGACTGAAATTGGAGACCAGAAAATTCGGCAGATAAATGGTAAACGCCACGAACGAGCCAAAGGTAATGAAATAGAACAGGGAGAACAGCCATAGCTTCTCATTCCTAGATACGCCCCTGATCTGCTCGATAATCGGTGTTCTGAGCTTAGGCTCCTGACGGTCCCCGAAGAAGAAGTTCAGGGCGATGAAGACCAGTAACAGAATCAGATACATTTTGACAGCAGGGCCCCAGCCGATCTGTGCAGCCACAATGGGGGCCGAGAAGGTCGTGACCGCCGTCCCGATATTCCCGATGCCATAGATTCCGTTGACCAGGCCATGCTTCTCCTTGGGATAATACTTCGGCAGAGAGGTTACGCCTACCGAGAATACGGCTCCGCCGACACCCAGGAACAGCCCTCCGATAATCAGATGAGTGACCGAGGACGCTTCACTGATGAAGTAGACCGGGAACAGCAGCAGGATAAAGCTGGACATAAAAATAATTCGCGCTCCCAGAATATTCGCATAATAGCCTAACGGAATTCTTAAAACCGAGCCAAGCACAACCGGAATGGCCGTAACCATGGCCAGCCGCCCTGGAGGGATGCTGATATCCTCCGAAATAAAGGGCATCAGGGAAGAGATAATCACCCACACCATGAATCCGGTAATCAAGTTTAAGGTTTGCAAGGGCAATTGCATTTTTCTAATCATTCGACTCACCTTTTCGCCGTTTTTTCTTGTGATTTATGCCTATAGATACTTCTGTACTCATTGTATCCGCCGTTCCCCGGCTCAGATATAGGGGAGTCCCCTTTCCCTGACAGGGTAAACCCTGAAAAAATAACGCCACCTAATTGACTGTATGCATTACAGAGTTTTAGGGACAGAATAGCATTATGTGTGTGTATACAAAAAGGCTGATTTTGTCTACAACGCGTAATTCTGCCATGATATAATAAGCCTATTAGATTGGAGTGATAATAGTGGAATTGCTCGATGCAAGGAACGACTTTATCTTCAAGAAAATATTCGGCAGTGAAAACAACAAAGATGTGCTTTTAGCCTTTCTTAACAGTACTTTTATGGAGTCCGGTGAACCACCGTTGACTGAGATCATATTAATGAATCCTTATACAGATAAAGATGCTCCGGCTGAAAAGCAGTCCATACTGGACATCAAGGCGAAAACGGCAGAGGGCAAGCGGATCAACATCGAAATGCAATTGTTCAATCCTTACAATATGGAGAAGCGGACACTTTTTTACTGGAGTGAGATGTACTATCACCAAATTCAAAAGGGCGACGATTACAGCCAATTGAAAAAGTGTGTTACGATTAATATATTGAACTACTCCTGCCTACCGAATGACCGCCATCATAATGTCTTTCGCCTTCGGGAAGATCATACCGGGATTCCGCTTAACAATGATCTAGAGATTCATGTGATGGAATTAACAAAGCTCGAGGAGCAGGTAATACCGTTAACAAGCGGTTTAATCAACTGGTTATTATTCCTGAAGGGTGTTGAACAACCAAACTGGGAGGTGCTGACCATGAATGAACCCATGTTAAAAAAAGCAATGGATACACTTGAATTTCTGAGCCAGGATGCCGCTACACGTATGGAGTATGATGCCCGGATGAAGTATTTGCGTGACGAGGCTTCACGGATGAACGGTGCTAAAGCGGAAGGACGTGCGGAAGGACGTGCGGAAGGAATTGCTGAAGGAATTGCGGAGGGAATTGCTAAGGGTGAACAAAAAAAGGCAGAAGCCATAGTACTTGAACTTCTTGCGCTTGGAGTAGAAACCTCAGTTATTCTTAAAGCTTCAGGTCTCACAGAACAACAAATCTTAAGGTTGAAATCACAGATGGGGAAGCACTGACCGAACCTCCTGTTGAAAAAGTATAAATTCTCCTATTATCAAAAGTATCAAAAAGCCGCCCAATGGAATTGGAGCGGCCTGTTTTTTGTCACGTAATAAGCGTATTTAACTGTTTACTTAAACGTTCCTTATCCTTCGCGCTCAACTGAGTCTCGCCCATCGGAAAGATCACCGTCTCTTCTTTGACAAAATGCACCGTCAGCACCTCAAAGGCCTCCCCCGCATCCTGAACGGCTGAACGGATCGCCTCAAGCGGCATCTGGTCTATATTCCCCTCGGAGTGATGCAGGAAATGCCCGATATATCCGTCAATCTCGCGGTGCTCCTCCTGGATGCCGGCCAGCGGCCCTTGCTCAAAGCCGATATAATTACCCAGCAGCGGGAAGAAATGCGTTTCTTCCTTCCCGGTATGCTTCTTCAGCGGCTCCACGAACTCCAGGATCGCCTGGCGCAGCTTATGGAGCCGGGTCCGGGCCTCTTCCAGAGCGAGCGGCTCCTGCTCATACCACAGCACGAGCTCATGCCATTCCTCCATCAGAAAAGATAAATAGCGGTGTTCATTCTCAAGGATACGCATCGCGGGCAGCGTAAACCTGAGGCCTGTATGTTCCGGCATACAGCTAACCCCTCCCGTTGCCGGTCAGAAATCCAGCATTTTTTTCCTCAAAGCATATTCGACCAGCTCCGGCCGGCTTTTAAGGTTTAACTTCTCCATAATTTTGGCTTTGTGGGCTTCCACGGTCTTCACGGAAATGAAGAGCTTCTCGGCGATCTCCTTATTCCCGTATCCCTTGGCAATGAGCGGCAGAATCTCCAGCTCCCGCTTGGACAACAGCTCGAACAGGTCCTCGGTCCCGGCGGTCTTCTCCTGCTTAATGAACTCGCGGACCAGCGACGTAGCCATCTTGGGATGAATATAAGTGCCGCCTTCATAGATAGTCCGGATGGCCAGCAGCAGCTCCTCGTCCGGCGCACTCTTGAGCACATAACCGGAGGCCCCGTTCTTCAGGACATGGAAAAGATATTCATCATCGTCATGCATCGTGAGAATCAGAATTTTGGTATCGGGATAATCCTCTTTAATCTTGCCGGTCGCGGTCAGCCCGCTTTCTCCCGGAGGCATACTTAAATCCATGATCAGAATGTCCGGCCGGAATTTGGCTACCATGGTATAAGCTTCCCTGCCGTCAGCCGCCGCTCCGATCACTTCAATGTCATCCTGGAAATTGAGAATCATGGAGAATCCGCTGCGCACAATCGCATGGTCGTCTGCAATGACGATCTTCATCAGAAGCTCATTCCTTTCCTTGGGCCATTCCTACCGGCACCTGTAAAACAATTCGGGTCCCCCTGCCCAGCTGTGAATCCACACTGAAGGTGCCGCCCACCAGCTCCGCCCGTTCCTGCATCCCGAACAGGCCAAGGCCGGTTCCCGCAGGCTCGTCTCCCGGATGGAAGCCGATACCCTCATCCTCAACCCGCAGCAGCAGGATGCCGCCGGTCTCGGTAAGCGAGACCTTGACGCTGTCCACCTGGGCATACTTCAGGGCGTTCAGCACAGCCTCCTGGCATACCCGGTACATGACCGTCTCGATCTCGCTCCCATACCGCTTCTCCGAGAGCCGGGATTCATATTCAATCAGCAGGCCGTAGGTTTGTTCCACCCGCTTGAAGTGGGAGCGGAAGGCCGCCTCCAGCCCGAAGTCATCCAAGGCAGCCGGTCTAAGCTCTACCGATAGGTTGCGGATATCATTCAGCAGCCGGGTCATGGACACTTCAGTTTGCTTCATCTTCTTCAGCAGCCCGTCGTCGGCTGTCATATATTTCAGCACACGCAGATCAATCACAGCACTCATCAGCTCTTGCGCAACGCTATCATGCAGTTCACGGGAGATCCGCTTGCGTTCATTCTCCTGGGCCTCAATAATATGCTTCATCATCTTGTTCTGGTAGAACTTCTCCTGCGTCTTGAACTGCCTCGTCAGATCCCTGAGCATGAAGATTCTGATCCCGTTCTCTTCATCTATAGTGTGGAAGGTTGCCGCATAAGGGACAACCCCCTTGTCCCTAGTCTCCAGATAGACTTGATACGAGGTGAACTCCTCCAAGTCCGGTGTATGAAAATAACAATTCAGGCAGGTACGCAGCTCCGTCTCACTGGTATATCCCCGGCAGGTTCCGCAGAGTGCTTCAGGATTCCCCTGATACAGCTGCTTCAGAACATCCTTGTCGACGATGGCTTCGGCAGCCGGATTCATGGCCAAGGCTTTCCCTTCCCGGTCAAAAAAGAACATCGCTTCCGAGCTGTTCTCGAACAGCTTCGTCATGAGCGTGCTACGCAAATCCGTTCCGGATATCATCAACTGAGCAACAATTCCTTCCCGTTCAAGTCTCCAATCCCCCTCCGCGCTACCGCTTCCAGGTCTCTAAGCATTTCAGCGGTTACCTGCTGTTCACCCCTGAAGCCGCCCAGAAGCACGCCTGCCACACGGGCATCATTCCACATCGGCACAGCCCCGATGCTGTTCAGATTCTCTATCTTGGTGATGGGATAATTGAATAAGGTATCGGCCTTCACTACGAGCTTCACAGACGGAATCAAGAACGGCTTACCGGTCTTGAATACGATTCCTGCAATCCCTCTGCCGGACTGCAGCACAATCCGTTTGTAACGGTCACTGATATTGCCTGAGGCGTATTTCCACCGGATCACATAGTCATATTCCGCCGGTTCGGCGAACGCCAGCGACATGAAGTCATACCCCAGGGCTATGCGGATCTGGTCAAGCTTGATTTGGTAATCCACCTGATTCATCATCGCTTTCTCTCCTCGGATAGAACAGGGAAAGAAGTCCACGCTGCTCTCTTCCGTTAATTTGATTTATTTCTTCTGTATAGGATATAACTTCTGCCTACATAATTCAACGGAACGCTCCAGACATGGACCAGCCGGGTGAACGGCCAGAAGGCAAAGATTGCGAACCCTGACAGGATGTGAAGCTTGAAGGAGAAGGGCACTCCGCTCATCAGCGACGGGTCCGGCCGGAACAGGAACAAGCCGCGGAACCACACAGATATCGTATCCCGGTAATCGAACTCCGGCTGTACCACATTCGTGACAATAGTGGAGTACATCCCCATGAATACAATGAACAGGAGCAGCGAGTTGACAATCAGATCGGAGGCGCTGCTGAGCCGGCGGACATTCTTCAGTGTGAAGCGCCGTGAGGTCAGAATCAGCATCCCGAGCAGGGTAGCCGCACCGAAGATTCCTCCGATGTATACTGCGCCAATGTGGTACAGATGATCACTTACGCCTACGGCCTCCAGCCAGGATTTTGGAACGGCTAGCCCGCCGATGTGGCCGAGAATGACCGGCATGATGCCGAGATGGAACAGAATGCTGCCGAATTTCAGCTGTTTTTTCTCAATGAATTCACTGGATTTGGCCGTCCAGTTGAACTGATCCTTCCGGTAGCGGGCAATATGACCGCCGACAAACACCACCATACACATATAAGGGAAAATAACCCATAAAAACTGACCCGCCATATTCATTGACTCAGGGCCTCCTGTTCCGCACAAGCTTTGAAGGTATTACGCAAACCTCTAACCAGGTGATAATAAGGACTTTCATTACGCTCCAGCGCCGTGAGCAGATGATACGTGCCATCCTCCAGCACCGCAATCAGCATCCGGAAGTTCTCCGGCGCGCCTGGGATATCCAGCCACTCCGCGGCATATAGAAATTCGCACATCAGCGGCAAATAATCAGGCAGCTCACTCTCCGGCATGATTAGGCCGAACATTTCATACAGAAGCTTCAGCTTGGCGAGCATTTGCCCGCGTTCCTTGGCCTCCTCAAATTTGAAATAGGTCATATAGAGCGCACAGTCCTTCTGGAAATCAAAGGTAGCTGCATAATTCTCCTGAATCTCTTCCAGGCTGAAGCTCTGCATCTGCTGCCAATAGGTCTGCACATGGGCATAGCCCGGGTGATGGGGGTCAAACGCCTCTTCCAGCAGAGCCGGATGGAAATCCAGCTTCTCCGGGTACATGAGCTGCAGGGCGAAATAACCGAAGGATTGCTTATAATGATGCAGTTTGATCAGATCAATCACGCCAGATCCCCCCGTAGAAATTCTCTTCATACATCTCCTTGCCCGTCTTCATGGCATCACCGGAAGGGCTGGCCGGTCCGCAGCCGTCACAGCCGGAGCCGGAGCCCATATCGCCCATCCCGTTGCCGTAACCGGCTGAGCCTTGGGCACGGTAAGGGTTCATGTGCTGCTCCTTATGGGAGGTCGGGATAACGAAACGGTCTTCGTACTTGGCGATTGCGAGCAGCCGGTACATTTCCTCCGTCTGCTGTGCGGTCATACCGACCCGGTCAAGACGGCTGAGATCGAACTCCTGGCCGGTGGACTGGGCGCGCATATAGGAGCGCATCATCGCCATCCGCTGCAGAGCTTCCTTCACAGTCTCCGTATCGCCGGCTGTCAGCATGTTCGCCAGGTACTGGATAGGCGTACGCATCTCTTCGATCGCCGGGAAGATCATATCGGGATTCTTCAGCGAATCCTTGCCTTCAAAGTAATTCATGATCGGGCTAAGCGGCGGGACGTACCATACCATCGGCAGGGTCCGGTATTCCGGGTGAAGCGGGAAGGCCAGCTTGTGCTCAATCGCCAGCTTGTAGACCGGCGAGTTCTGGGCAGCCTCCAGCCAGTCCTCGGAGATGCCGTCTTTTCTGGCCTGAGCCATAATCTCCGGATCATGCGGATTCAGGAACAAATCACATTGTGCCTTATACAGATCCTTCTCGTCCGGGGTGGACGCCGCCTCAAGCACCTTGTCGGCATCATACAGCAGTACCCCGAGATAACGGATACGGCCGGTGCAGGTCTCGGAGCATACCGTTGGCAGACCTGCCTCCACACGAGGGAAGCAGAACGTGCATTTCTCCGCTTTGTTCGTCTGCCAGTTGAAGTACACCTTCTTATAAGGACAGCCTGTCATACAATATCTCCAGCCGCGGCAGGCCTCCTGGTCCACGAGGACAATGCCGTCCTCATCGCGTTTGTACATCGCGCCTGAAGGACAGGACGCCACGCAGCTCGGGTTCAGACAATGTTCGCACAGACGGGGCAAATAGATCATGAAGGATTTCTCGAAGTTGAACTTGATCTCTTCCTCGATCTTCTGAATGTTCGGGTCAAGCGGCCCGGTAACATGTGCGCCTGCCAGATCATCCTCCCAGTTCGGTCCCCATTCCAGGTCCATCTTCTCGCCCGTTACAGCAGAGTGGGCCCGTGCTACCGGGGAATGCTTCTGCTCCCCTGCATTCGTCAGATGCTCGTAGTTGTACGTCCACGGCTCATAATAATCCTTCATTTCCGGCATGTCGGGGTTGTAGAAAATCTTGCCAAGCGCGATCTTGGACAGCTTATTGCCGGATTTCAGCTCCAGCTTGCCCTTGCGCAGCTGCCAACCCCCCTTGTACAGCTCCTGGTCTTCCCAGCGCTTCGGATAACCGATGCCCGGCTTCGTCTCCACATTGTTGAACCACATATATTCCGCACCCTTGCGGTTCGTCCAGGTCGTCTTGCAGGTCACGCTGCAGGTGTGGCAGCCGATGCATTTATCCAGATTCATTACCATTGCCACTTGCGCTTTAATTTTCAAGCCAGTTGACCTCCTTCATTTTGCGGACGGCTACGTAGACATCACGCTGGTTGCCGATCGGACCGTAGTAGTTGAAGCCGTAGCTGAGCTGGGCATATCCGCCGACCATCTGGGTTGGCTTCAGATGAATCCGGGTTGGCGCATTGTGGCTTCCGCCGCGCGTATCCGTAATCTCGGAGCCCGGCACCTGAATATGCTTATCCTGGGCGTGATACATGAACATGGTGCCTCTGGGCATCCGGTGACTGACAACCGCTCGTGCCGTGACGACACCGTTACGGTTATAGACTTCAAGCCAGTCGTTGTCCGCAATGTCATGGGCTGCTGCATCCTCATTATTGATCCACACCGTCGGACCGCCGCGGAACAATGTCAGCATGTGCTGGTTGTCCTGATAGGTTGAATGGATATTCCATTTCCCGTGTGGTGTCAGATATCTCAGGACCAGCGCATCCATCCCGCCCTTCACTTCCTTGTCGCGCGGCCCGAAGACCATCGGAGGCAGTGTCGGCTTATAGACCGGCAGCGCTTCGCCGAACTGCTGGAAGATCTCATGGTCAATGTAGAAATGCTGTCTCCCCGTCAGGGTGCGGAACGGAACGAGACGTTCGATATTCGTAGTGAACGGTGAATAACGCCGCCCTTGCTTGTTCGAGCCGCTGAATACCGGTGTCGGAATCACTTCGCGCGGCTGGGCGGTGATGCTCTGGAACGTAATTTTCTCGGCGGCCCGGTCTGCCGAGATGTCGCGGAGCTCTACACCTGAATCCTGTTCTGCCGCAGCATAGGCCTTCTGGGAGACGCGGCCGTTGGTGGCTGAAGACAGATGAAGAATGGTATCCGCAGCCTGACGGGCGGTTTGCAGCTTCGGCAGTCCGTTTTTGATGGTTTCATCGTAATGCACGCCGCTGATCTTCTTAAGCTCCTCATATTCCTCAGCGACAGAGAAGCTGATGCCGTGCGCGCCGGCCTTACCGGTTGCCAGATTCGGTCCTAGCGAAGTGTATTTGTCATGAATCTGGGTGTAATCCCGCTCCACAATGGTGAAGTTCGGCATAGTTTTACCCGGAATGGCCGGCACTTCGCCCTTGGTCCAATCCTTGACCAGACCCATCGGCTGTGAAATTTCACTGATGGAGTCATGGCCCAGCGGAGACATCACCACATCTTTATAGACGCCAGGGAGCTGCGACTTCGCCATCTCGGAGAATACCTCTGATAATTGGCGGTAGATATCCCAGTCGGAACGGGATTCCCATAGCGGATTCACGGCCGGATTGAACGGATGGACGAACGGATGCATGTCGGTGGACGACAGATCTGTTTTCTCATACCAGGTTGCAGCAGGCAGCACAATATCCGCATACAGCGGCGTAGTCGTCATCCGGAAATCCAGGGCTACCATCAGATCCAGCTTGCCTTCCACATCCCCGCGCCAGACAATCTCCTCCGGCTTCTGTTCTTCATTCGGCTCCGCCAGCAGACCGTCCGAGGCTCCGAGCAAATGCTTCATGAAGTATTCCTGGCCTTTGGCAGAGCTTGAGATCAGGTTCGAGCGCCAGATGAACAGGGAGCGTGGGAAGTTCTCGGGTGCGCCAGGATCTTCCACAGCAAAACGTGTCTTCCGCGAGGTGATCTCTTCCACGGTGTGGCTGATAATCTCACTGTTCGTCTTCTTGCCCTGCTGCGCTGCTTCCTCGGCGAACAGCAGGCTGTTCTTGTTAAATTGCGGGAAGGAAGGCAGCCAGCCGAGACGCGCAGCCAGAACGTTGTAATCCGCCGGATGCTGGTAAGCTACATCCCCGCCTGTCGGCGATTTCAGCGAATCGGTGCCGCTCTCCTCATAACGCCACTGCTCTGTGGCAAAGTAGAAGAACGAGGTTGCGTTCTGCTGCCGCGACGGCCCCTGCCAGTCCTTGGCAAACGCAACAGTTGACCAGCCCTCAATCGGACGGCATTTCTCCTGGCCGACATAATGGGCCCAGCCGCCGCCGTTAACGCCCTGGGAGGCGGTCAGTACGACCAGATTCAGGATGGAGCGGTAGATGGTATCACTGTTGAACCAGTGGTTGATGCCTGCACCCATGATAATCATGGAGCGTCCGCCCGTCTCAATGGAGTTCTGGGCAAACTCACGGGCAATCTGAACGACTACACTTGCCTTCACGGTGGTAATCTTCTCTTGCCAGGCTGGAGTGTAATGGGACAGTTCATCCTCATACCCCTTGGCGTTCAGCAGACTGTCTCTGCGCTTAATGCCGTATTGGCTCATCATCAAATCGTATACGGTGGCTACATAACGTTCTGTACCGTCCGCAAGCTTCATCTTCCGGGCCGGAATGATCCGGCTGAACGTGCCGTTACCGGCATTGTCGAAATACGGGAACACGATTTCCGTCCATTCTTCCCCATGGCCTTCCATGGTCAGGGCCGGCTCGACCCTGCTGCCGTCCTCCCGCTCCAGAATCAGGTTCCACTTCTTGCCCTCTTCCCAGCGCTGCCCCATCGTACCGTTCGGAACCATCATCTCACCTGTAGCCTCATCGAAGATGACCGGCTTCCAGTCTGAATGCGGGGAGGCATCTCCAAGATCGCTCGCCCGCAGGAAACGTCCGCCCTTCAGGTGATCCTCATGGGGATCAAGCAGAATCAGGAACGGCATGTCGGTATACTGCTTCGCATAATTCAGGAACATCGGCTCCTGGCGTTCCTGGTAGAATTCCTGCAGGATGACATGCGTCATGGCCTGGGCAAGCGCTGCGTCCGAACCGGGATTCGGTGCCAGCCAATTGTCGGCGAATTTGACATTCTCGGCGAGATCCGGGGCTACCGACACGACCTTGGTTCCTTTATAACGCACTTCGGTCATGAAGTGGGCATCCGGCGTCCGGGTAAGCGGTACGTTCGAGCCCCACATCATCAGGTAACCGGCGTTGTACCAGTCCGAGGATTCCGGGACATCTGTCTGTTCGCCCCAGATCTGCGGCGAAGCCGGAGGAAGATCGGCATACCAGTCATAGAAGCTCAGCATTTGACCGCCCAGGAGCGAGATGAACCGTGCACCCGAAGCGTAGCTGACCATAGACATGGCCGGAATCGGGGTGAACCCGGCGATACGGTCGGGACCGTACTTACGGATCGTATAGATCAGCTGTGCCGCGATCAGCCGCAATGCGTCTTCCCAGGCTACCCGGACATGACCGCCTTTGCCGCGCGCCTTCTTATACAGGCTGGCCTTCCCGGGATCTTCCACAATACTGGCCCAGGCATCGACATAATTGTCATGCTCCTGGAGCGCCGTCTGCCACAGCCGCCACAGCTTCCCCCGGATATAAGGGTACTTCACGCGCAGCGGACTATATTCGTACCAGGAGAAGGTGGCTCCGCGGGGACAGCCGCGCGGTTCAAACTCCGGCATGTCCGGTCCGCAGGACGGATAGTCGATCTGCTGGTTCTCCCAGGTGATGATTCCGTTCTTCACGAACACCTTCCAGCTGCAGGAGCCTGTACAGTTGACCCCATGGGTGGTGCGTACTACTTTATCGTGAGACCAGCGCTGGCGGTACATATTCTCCCAATCTCTATTTTTCTCTTCAAGTATGGACCAGTTCCCGGAATAGCTCTCCACCGGCTTAAAAAAGTTAAGGCCGAATTTCTTCTTCATGTATCCAGAACACTCCTTTTCCGCGAATCTATTCAATTAATCTCATTATGGATCTACCCGGCCGCGCTTCCCATTAGGGAAACACCTATTGAACCTCGGGAATTCCCTCGATCTCAGCCCACAGCAAACAAGCCTTTCCCGCTGAGGAGAAAAGCTGTGATTCTGCATGGTACCTGCCGGGCAGGAGTCCCCATTAGGGAGTTCCCTCTTTATCCCCGGGGGAAGCTCTTAGCGGGAATTCCACTGCAGCCCTATGTGTTATACTGTGGAACATATGAAATCTTATAGGTGCAATACATGGGAGGATGAACAAGGATGTCAGGACCCTCACTGCGCCAGCTGCACGCCCATCATGCCATACATCAGGGCGGGCTCTCCGGCGCTGTAGCCAAGACAGAAGAAGTGGAAGAACTGCTGGAGATGAAGGAAGCCGAAGTGGCCCGCCAGGCGGCGGACCACCTGATTGAGTACTGGGAGACGCGGATTCTCAGCCATGCCGATGCGGAAGAAGACGGCTTTTATCAGGAGATGATTGCGAAGAATCCGGACCTGGAGGCACCCGTTATCCGGCTGAAGCGGGATCATGAGCTATTGCGGATCATCGTACAGGATGTCAAAGCCATGCTGGCGGAAGAAGGGCTTACTCCTGCGGTGCTTCACCAATTCCACGCGCTGCTGGTAGTGAATGCGATTCATAGCCGGGATGAGGAACGTCTTCTGTTCGGGGAGTAGCATGGCTGCTGCTCTCCTGCAGAATGGCACGCAGATCATCTCTATTCATTAACAGATCCTCAAGCGTATACTCGCCCAGTACCTGCAGATAGGCGTTCAGGGCTTTGCTCAGCACGCCTTTGAGTCTGCATACCGGGGAGATCGGACAACTGCCGCCTGCAGGCTGGAAGCATTCGACGAGATAGAAATCATCCTCCATCCGGCGCACGACCTCCCCGATATTGATCGTCTCCGGCGCACGCGCCAGCCTGATCCCTCCCCCGCGCCCTCTGACCGTTTCAATATAACCCGCCTTGCCGAGCTCATGCGACACCTTCATCAGATGATTCTTGGAGATGCCATAAGCACTGGAGATATCCTGTATAGTAGTCAGCTCTTCCCGCTGCTTCGCTCCGAGATACATGAGGATGCGCAAGGAGTAGTCGGTATATAACGTCAGCCTCATTCTCTTCTCTCCATTCTGTTTACAAATGCAATGCTGTCAACGGATTTCTGCCGCGAACAGCGGCTTCCATCAAGTCGATGTCATACGGACAGAAACAGCGTCCAATCTAGAAGGAAGTTGAGCAAGTCCCCCAGCAACAAAACAAGCAAGTGGAAAAAGGTAGTTTAATTTCTCGATTTCTGCCGATTATACGAAAGCAAGTGAAAAAACAGCATCTATATAACGCCGATTGGGCCTCTTTGGAAAAATTGCGAATAATTAAGTGCTGTTTATCCATCTGCTGGCCAGCCAGGACTCTTCCAGAGATCAGCAAGTGGAGAAAATCCACCTGTTATGCCCTCCCGTCGAAACTACGGAACCAACCATACCCTCCATCCAACTATACCACGCCATCTAACATCCCGGCTTGTGCACGTATAGCCAACAAGCGAAGAAGGAAGATACGCATTTCGCCTCAAGTAAGTGATATTTTTTACAGATGATATCATATTATTTGTCCATTTTGTTAAAGTGGTATTTTAAATATATCTTTTATCTTAAAAAGCGTATATATTAATTTTGTAATATATGGAGAGGGGATGATTGATATTTTATCACAACACACTCGTGACATTGTCAAATCCACAGCGCCAGTCCTGGCGGAACACGGTACTACGATTACAACGGTGTTTTACCGGAATCTGTTCGAGGCCCACCCGGAACTGCTGAATGTGTTCAACCACGCCAACCAGGCGCAAGGCCGCCAGCAGGCGGCACTGGCCAATGCGGTCTACGCCGCAGCAGTCCATATAGACAACCTGGAGAACATCCTTCCGGCGGTAGTCCAGATCGCGCACAAGCATGTCAGTCTCGGCATCAAGCCGGAGCATTACCCGATTGTCGGGGAATTCCTGCTGAAAGCCATCAAGGAAGTGCTGGGCGATGCTGCTACGGATGAGATCCTCAGTGCCTGGGAAGCGGCGTACGGCGTCATTGCCGGTGCGTTCATCGGCGTCGAAGACAGCATGTACAAGGAAGCGCGCGAACAGGACAATGGCTGGAACTTCTTCAAGCCTTTTACCGTTGTGCGTAAGGTTCAGGAGAGCGGCAGTATCACCTCGTTCTACCTGAAGCCGGCGGACGGCTTAGGCGTACCGGATTACAAGGCGGGCCAGTACATCTCGATCCGTGTGCTGATTCCCGGAGAGCAATACACCATGATCCGCCAATACAGCCTGTCGCAGGCTCCCCGGGCAGATGAATTCCGTATTTCCGTGAAGCGTGAAGAGACGAATGATCCGAATGGTGTAGTTTCCGTCTATCTCCATAACCAGGTGAATGAAGGAGATACTGTTGAGGTAAGCGCACCGGCCGGTGAATTCCTGCTGGATACGGCCGCAACCACACCTGTAGCCTTCATCTCAGGCGGCGTAGGTATTACCCCCATGATGAGTATGTTCGAGACCGTTGCAGCTGTAACACCGGACCGCAAAACCGTATTCCTGCATTCTGCAAGGAATGAATCGCTCGCCGCTTTCGTTAAGGATATTGAGAAACATGCTGCGGCCATGAGCAATGTACAGACCAGAACCTTCTACTCCGGCGGCCCGGATGGCGTCATCACTGGCGAAATCCTGAAGAGCTATGTAGATGTTACCGGAGATGCTTACGTATGCGGCCCTGTTCCTTTCATGGAAGCGATGATCGGAGAACTGCGGGCGCTCGGGATGAAGGATGAGCAGATTCATTACGAGTTCTTCGGACCCGCCCTTCAGCTAAGCAACGCGTAGAACCGATTTAATAAAAGCACACGGGCCGCCTGCCGAATTCTTAACCATTCGTAGGCGGCCCGTGTGCTTTTTAACGGGAGATCAGCCATTCATAAAGTACATTCGCATGGTTATGGATAGGGTCCTTCGCGGCATAGACCAGCGTAACCTGCTGCTTAACTGCCCGCTCCCGGATAGACTCAGCAAGTCTTACACATTCAGGATTCTCCTCCAGCTCCACTGTATAACGGTCCTTGAATACCGCGAACCGCTCCGGCAGGTGGCCGAACCACCGGCGCAGCTCCGGGCTTGGAGCAATCTCCTTCATCCACTCGTCTATCGCAGCCTGCTGTTTCGTAATTCCGCGCGCCCATAGCCTGTCCACCAGTATCCGGTACCCGTCCTCTGGCGCCGCAGGCTCATATATCCGCTTCAGACCTATAGCATATGGGGCTTCGGCGGCCTTGCGGCCGGAATGCTTCAACATTCAGTATCCCTCCTGACAACCACTAAATGCACTCAATATACCATGGAGCCTATGATCTGCCTACGCCCAGCCCCGTATATTCCTTCTCCATCGCAGATGGTATCGGTATTTGATTTTACAACATTAACCTGTAGGTTTAAAATTATCATTAATACTAATTCCGATCCTCCATGGGCTAAGAAAGGTGGTTAAGTAATGAAGATTCTGATCGTTGGCTATTTTAATGAGTCTGCACAATCAAATATTGTAAGGTATTTCCCGCAAGACTGGAACGTTGTGGTTGTCCCGCCCGAGGAAGAAATGCTGCATCATATTAAAGATTGCCAGGTGCTCATCCCTGAACATATTAAAGTGGATCACAGCCTGCTGGCTAACGCCCAAGAGTTAAAATTGGTTCAGACGGGTGCTGGATTTGATAATGTAGATATCCCTGCCTGTACACAGCTCGGGATCTGGGTGGCCAATGCTGCCGGAGTGAATGCACAGGCAGTGGCCGAGCACGTAATGGCACTGATCTTGTCTTATTATAAAAACATACCGTTTCTTGATAACTTCATGAAAAACAAGCGGGATGAACATCAACTGGACTATACAGGGAGTGAATTACAAGGCAAAACGATTGGAATTATCGGTCTGGGTGCTATCGGCAAAAAAGTAGCTGCGTTTTGCAGGGCTTTTGATATGAATGTACTGGCTTATGCGAGACATGGTGTTTCTCAGTCTGACGGTTTGGTGAACATGACAGATTTAGATACTCTTCTAAGCTCATCGGACATCGTCAGTGTACATGTACCTTTGACTCCGCAAACCAAACAGCTGATCAACAAAGAGGCATTCCAGAAAATGAAGAATACCAGTCTGTTCATCAATACAGCCCGCGGCGGTATTGTCCATGAAAGAGACTTGATGGATGCCTTGAAAAACGGGGATATTTCAGGCGCATGCCTGGATGTGTATGAATCAGAACCGCTTCCTATGGACAGCGGGCTCCGGAATCTGGGTAATGTGATCCTTACTCCTCATACCGCAGGAATGCCGGATGGCCGTAAATTCCATAAAAAAAGATATGATTTCTTCATCAATAACATAAAACGTGTAGACAATGGTGAAGAGCCTGAAAGCAAGCTCAATCAGTTATAATAGCTTCGGGTGCAGTAAAAGCTACTTTTTCAAATGCGCTAACCAGTTGCGCCACTGCTTCCGCCGCCTCCATAGCCGGTAGCCCCTGCGGACCATCTCCAGGACCAGCCGGGGAACCGGAAACATCCAGCGGGAGGCCACCGGCCGGTACAACTGGTAATACGCCTTCTTGTAATCCTCCCACATGCTGCAATCCTCTTGCTTCAGGAAATCGGATACGTCCACAATCAGGCCGCGGCCGTCTTGAAGCATTACATTCTTGGCATGGACATCATGCGGATGAAGCCCCTGTGCTCTGGCATACTGAAGGGCCTTGTCAATATCCTCTATCGCCTGTTCCGTGATCAGAATTCCCCGTTTCATAGAATCGTAGAAGGTGACCCCGTTCAGCCGTTTCAAGACCAGGAAGCCCGGTCCGGTATAATAGCATTCAGAGAATGCAGGATGGGGGCCGAGACGGCGGTACACCTCAGCTTCTTCCTCAAGGCCCGGCCTGCCCGGAGCATAGACCTTCACCGCATACTCCGCAGCCCCCGGATGATAAAAGACAGCGGCATAATTCCCGGTCCCGAGAAGCCTCCAGGGCTTGGGTACGCTGCGGACCTGCACCGGCTCCTGCGGATCAACACTTTCTACGATTACCTTGTCCAGCAGTTCACCTGTGATCTGCTCCAGCAGCTTCTCCATTTCTACTCACCCCGCAGCTCTGTTCAATTGTTACTCTATCCGTCTAGTTTACGACAAAACAAGAGAATCAGCTAATTCGTCTCCGCTCCCTACAACAAGCAAGTGGAAAAAGGTATCCTAATTTGTTGATTTCGGCGGATTGTGGGTAAGCAAGTGGAAAAACAGCATCTGCTATTGATGGTTTTCGCTACTTTGGGTGAAATGGAGTTAGCTAAGTGCTGTTTTTCCAACTACTGACCCAGTAGCTCCTATTCGCTCATCAGTAAGTGTAGGAAATCCAACTAATCCAACTAATTCCGGTCTCTAGCATCCGGCTTGCCAATTTAGGAGGTACAGCAAATTCTAACAGGCACGCTCAACAAAAAAAGGGCTGTCCCCATCAGCCATATCATGACTTTGGGGACAGCCCTCTCTGGATATGAATTGGTTAAGCCTCAGCCAGGCAGCTTCAGCTCTATTACTTGGCGGCCTGATAAGCGGCCAGGAATTCTTTTACCTTGGCCGGATCGGCCTTCAGTTCATTTCCGGTGTCGATCAGCGGGCTGACCGTGGAGACGGCTTTGATCTTTTTCCCCTTATAGAAGGCCAGAATCTCATCCTGATTGATGGAGTAGAGTACAGCCTTGCGGAGATCTGTGCTGTTTGCTACATCGCGGTTCTTGGTGTTGAACAGCAGGTAGCTCATCGCGTTGCTCGGAATGCTCTTCAGCTGCAGCTTGCTGTCCCCTTCAACCACATCATATTTGGTCTCCGGCACACCATAGTATACATAAATTTCACCGCTGCGCAGAGCGGACAAGGTGCTGTCAGCGTCGGCAATAAAGCGTACATTGACCTGATTGATCAGCGCTTCGTTGTCTGTTCCTTTTTGATAAACCGGGTTCTTCAGGAAGACTCCTTCGTAGTCATTCTTGTAAGACAGAATGTAAGGACCGCTGGCATACAGCTTGTTGTCGTACTTGTCGCCTTCTGTAACGGTATTCTGGTCACCATAAGGGATATCCTTGTTGACATCGAAGGTAGCTACATCATAGGTGTTGATGCTCTCAACCTGCTTCTTGGACACAATACCGGCCGATTGATGCGCCAGATAATTCAGCACCTGCGGAAAAGGCTCGGTCGTCGTCAGCTTGACCACCTGATATTTGCCCTGCTTGTTGTTGGCCTGCTTCTTGTCGCTTACGAGTTCGGAGATTGGCGCTTCAAGCCCCTGCTCCAGCGCTTCCTTGACCGTCCCCTTACCGCCTGCCTGCTTAATGGAGCCGAGAGCGTTCAGGTCAGTGAACACCTCAACCTTGTTGATATGCTCATGCAGACTGTAGGTACGGTGATCCGGCACGGAATCCTTATTCTTGGCACGGTCCAGGGAGAACACGACATCGTCGCCGCCTACACGTTCTCCGGTATCCACCGCTTTTTTATTCTCGATCTTGGCGAAGTTGATGTCGTCGCGCAGGATGAAATAGTAGTCCTGATTACCGTCTGCAATACTATAGTTGCGGGACAGCGAAGCGTCGGAAGTGATTTTGTCATCATCCGTCAGGTTGACCAGGCGCACATACATATTCGTATTCAGCTGGTTGATCGAACCGTCATTTCCTTTGATCGGGTCCAGGGAAGTCAGGTTGGATAACGCCTGGGACAGAATCAGCGGAGTGGTCGCACGTTTGGCAGTATCAATGAAGTCTATATCCTCCCAGGCCAGGGCGCGGGATTTGGACAGTCTCACAGAATCGGCCTTCAGTACCTCTTTGTTGACGGCCTGGCTTTTGAGGGAGATATACAGCGGAGCGATACGGGCTTCATCGAACACCAGACGCTGCTCGAAATCCTTGTATGTCTGCACATATTCTTCCGGCGTCTGCGCGGCTGCTTTGTTAATCAGCGTATCCAGCTCGGCATCGGACTGAATGCTGTAGTCCCCGCCGGTGGTGAACAGCGATCTCACTGCATAATCGGGATTCCCTGTAACGGTAGTCCAGCCGGAGAGCGACACATCGAAGTTGCCTGCATCCTCCTGGGCCTTGAAGCTGGCATAATCGGGCTGAATATTCAGCTTCACGTTGAATCCGTTCTTGGTCAGCTGATCTCTGACAATATTCAGGTCAGATTCATTGCTGCTCATGCCAAGCACTTCAATATTAACCGGTGTCCCCTCGCCCGCAGGCGCAGTTGCCGGAGCTTCAGAAGAAGAGGGTTCAGCCTTATTGCCGGTGCTATCCGATTTGGTTGCTACAGAGCAGCCGCTAAGGATCAGTACCAGAGTCAGCAGCAGAGCCAGTGTGAATTTTGTTTTCATTACAGTTCCCTCCCAGGTGGTATATCTAATTTCTCTATGAAAAACGTCAGCTTCAGACGAATTTTCCAATTTCCCGTTTAATCCATTTTGGGATCAAGCGCATCGCGCAGCCCGTCGCCGAAGAAGTTGAACGACAGCACCAGGGCAATAATCGCCAGTCCCGGGAAAATCGCCAGATACGAGTTCGTCTCCAGATACGTACTGCCCAGCTTGAGAATATTGCCCCATTCCGGGATATGGGGTTCGATGCCCAGACCCAGAAAGCTGAGGCTGCTGGTGGATATTACCGCACCGCCGATGGTCAGTGTTGCCTTGACGATCATGGGCGCCAGCGAATTCGGAACAATATGCTTGAAAATAATCGACCTGTTGCTTGAGCCGAAGGCCCGCGCCGCATCCACATATTCATAAGTGGAGACCTGCAGCACATTGGCCCGCATGGTCCGGGCGTAGGTCGGGATCGCCCCGACGCTTAACGCCAGAATCAGGTTGACTGTATTGGCACCGAAGGCGGCAATAATCGCAATCGCCAGCAGGATGCCGGGAATGGCATACAGCACATCCAGCGCACGCATAATGATGTTGTCGGTATAACGTCCATAGTAGCCGGATATCGCTCCCAGCGTTCCTCCTAATAGAAGCGGGAGAACCGTAGACATGACCCCGACAATCAGGGAAATGCGCGCCCCGAAAATAATCCGTGTAAACAGGCAGCGTCCGAAATTATCCGTGCCCAGCGGATACGCTAATGACGGCGGCTGCAGAATCAGTGAATAGTTGTTGTCTACCGCCATTCCGTAATCAAAGGTAACATAGCTGCAGACGGAGACGGAGAACAGAAAGGCAATGAACAGCAGACCCAGCATCGCCGTCGTGTTCCGGGTCATCCGCTCCAGCACATCCTCCCACCCGGCTACTGCCGGATTGTCCCGGTTGCGGATTCGGACCAGCAGAATGATGCCCAGGGCCAGCGCGAACAAATTACCGGTCAGCGAGGTGAGGAGCAGCGGATAAGCGATCCAGACCAGCTTCCGGGAGATCTGGCGGCGGCTTACGAATCTGGCCGTAAGCACAACCACGAGTAGATGGAATACGGCTACCGCCAGCAGGACAAACATTCCTGTGAGGAAGGTGTCCGCTACATAAGGCTTGTAGAGGTTCAAGGCCGAGATGCCAATCACGGCTATCTGTGTCAGCAGGGTGTACACGGCCAGGGTGTACTCCGGTGACTTACGCTTCTGGATTAACTGAAGCGCTGCTGTTACCAGGAATACATTGGCAGTCACCAGGCTGAGGAGCTGAATATAACCCAGAGCGCGGGTTCTGGCGCGGATGTCTCCCTTAAGGATAAGGTCCCGGCGAATCAGCAGGGTTACCAGCACCTGGATTAGGGTAAAGATCCCATAGATCAGGCAGGCAATCCCTATATAAGGCTTGAACGCTTCTCTCTCCCAGTCATAACTGCCAAGCAGCAGGACCAGGGTTATGATCAGCGATCCGGCCCATGCGAAGCCTGCCTGCCGGTAATCCTGGGAGGTTGTGAGTCTAAGCTCTGCTGCGCGCCTGTCAGCGTTAGTGTTAACCATGAATGTCACCTGCTATCAGTATTGTTTCATCTTGGACCGGATACGCGGGTCCACAAAAGCATATAGAATATCAATAATGGCATTGATCAAGGAAATGGTGATTGCCGTATAGACCACCCCGCCCATAATGGCCGGAATGTCGGGAATGAACTGCTTATCTACGATGTAGCTGCCCAGCCCGCTGATGTTGAATACCTTTTCTGTAACGGCAGCCCCGCCCAGCATGGCTCCGAATTGAAGGCCGATCACGGTCACAATCGGGATGAGCGCATTGCGTACAGCGTGCTTCAGCAGCACCTTACGTTTGCTTAGCCCTTTGGCGGTTGCTGTGATAATATAATCTTCGTGAATGACCTCAAGCGTGGACGCCCGGGTCATCCGGGCAATCGCTGCCGTCAGGCCTGTTCCCAGGACCACCACCGGCATAATGAAGGTCAGCCAGTTCCCCGGATTGAACGTTGCCGGAAGCCACTGCAGCTTAATGGAGAAGCCAAGGATGAAGACCAGCCCCTGCCAGAAGCTCGGGATCGACAAGCCGATCAGCGCAATCAGCATGAAGGTATAATCGAACCAGGAATTGGGCTTCGCGGCCGAGATAATGCCGATGGGAATGGCAATCCCCACAGCCATCAGCAGGGAGAACAGCGTCAGCTCCAGCGTAACCGGGAATTTGCGTCCGATGGCCGAGACAATCTCTTCATTCCCCGCAAACGATTTGCCGAGGTCGAACATCGCAATTCCTTTGATATTATCCCATAGCTGCACCAGATAAGACTGATCCAGCCCGTATACCCTGTTGAATTCGATGATCTGCGCATCGGTGGCTGTCTGGCCGAGAATATTGACTGCGGGATCGAACGGCGAGATATACAATATGGTGAAGACAAGCACTGCCACGCCGAAAATAACGAATACCGTCATTACTAATCTTTCAAATATGTATTTGAGATACGGGCTGCTATAGAGCCAAATTAACAGATATAGCGGCAGGCCCGGAATGAATGATAACGGTAAAAATAACGGATGCTGCAGCAGTGACCGAAAGGTACTGATAAACGTTGATCTGGTAAGTCCCTGCTCCTGCAGCCTGCGCTCCGCCCGCTGCGCAGCCATATGCTCGAACCGTTCTGCTGTCAGCTTCTGCGCTTCTGCCTCAAGCTCAGTGTCAGTCAGCTGCTGCCCGAAGAATCTGGCCTTGCTCTGCAATTGGTCGGTGAAGTCCGCCTGCAGCTCCTTCTGAAGCCCCGAAGCCAGCAGCTCCTCCCGTGTCTCCCGCAGGACGGAGGTATGGATATCCCCGGCTGTGCGGGTACGGTGAACAAGCAGCGTGAACAGATTAACAGGTGCGCCGAGCACCAGGGCGAAATAACGGTATGAGGCGTTCTGCAGCAGTTTGCCGTAAGCATCACCTATGACCTCTGCGACAGGTATGCCTCCACTTTTTGCCGCCTCCATAGTACCTGTCCTCCTCAATCTTTCATTTTTCATTTTTGAATTTGTACTATTCCGATAGATAAGGTATATTTTATTAATAGAGTGGTCTAAAGTCAAGCTATGTTATCTAAAATTTCAGGAAAATTGGCAGGTGTAACTATGGAACCGATTTTGACAGTAAATAATCTGCACATCTCTTTCCAGAGCCATGATGAGGAGCGCGCCGCCGTCCGCGGCGTAAGCTTTGAAGTACATAAAGGGGAAACGCTGGGAATTGTCGGGGAATCGGGCAGCGGCAAAAGCGTCACCGCCCGTTCCATCATGAGACTATTGCCTTCCCCGCCCGCACTTCATAAGGACGGAGAGATCTTCTTCCTCGGAGATAATCTCGCAGCGAAATCGGAGAAGCAGATGGAGAATATCCGCGGAAGGGAGATCGGAATGATCTTCCAGGACCCGATGAGCTCGCTGAACCCGACGATCCGCATCGGGGAACAGATCAGCGAGAGCCTGATCAAGCACCGCAAGTTGTCCCGCAAGGCTGCGAAGCAGGAGGCGCTGGAGATGCTGAAGCAGGTCGGCATCCGCGACAGCGAAGCACGCTACCAGCAATACCCGCATGAATTCTCAGGTGGGATGCGGCAGCGGGTCATGATCGCCATCGCTCTGGTCTGCCAGCCGGCGCTGCTCATTGCAGACGAGCCGACTACGGCGCTTGATGTGACCATTCAGGCCCAAATCCTCAATCTGATGAAGCATATGCAGCAGCGCCTGGGCACCTCCATCATTCTGATCACCCATGATCTGGGGGTCGTTGCGGGGATGTGTGACCGCGTGGCGGTGATGAAGGACGGGGAGATCGTAGAGACCGGCACCACCGCGGACATCTTCGCCCGCCCGCAGCATCCTTATACGCAGCGGCTGCTGAATGCGTTGCCCCGGCTGGACGAGAAGAAGAAGCCGAAGCCGCCCGGCCTGATTATACAGGGTGAAGGCAAGCGGCCGCTGCTGGAGGTCAGATCGCTGAAGCAGCATTTCAACCTGGGCAAAGGCCGGGTGCTGCGTGCAGTGAATGATATCAGCTTCCATATCCGTGAAGGGGAGACGCTCGGCATGGTCGGTGAATCCGGCAGCGGGAAGTCTACGACTGGACGTTCTATTCTCCGCCTGCACGAACCGACAGGCGGCGATGTGCTGTTCCACGGTATGGCAGTGAACCGGCTGAACGCCCAGGAGATGAAGACCATGCGGCGCCATATGCAGATGATCTTCCAGGACCCGTACGCTTCCCTGAATCCGCGCTTCAAGGTGATGGATATCATCGGCGAAGCTCTGGATGTGCATCAGCTCGCCGGCAGCAAGAACGAGCGGAAGAGACGGGTGGAGGAGCTGCTGGACCTGGTCGGGCTGGACCCGGCGCTCGCGATCCGCTACCCGCATGAATTCTCCGGCGGCCAGCGGCAGCGGATCGGCATCGCCCGTGCCCTGGCCGTTGAGCCGAAGTTCATTGTCTGCGATGAACCGCTGTCTGCACTGGATATGTCCATTCAGGCCCAGGTCGTCAAGCTGCTGGAGGATCTGCAGCAGCGTCTTGCCTTGACGTACCTGTTCATTGCCCATGACTTATCCATGGTCAAACATATCAGCGACCGGGTTGCCGTGATGTACAATGGCCGGATTGTCGAGCTGGCCGAGAGCGAAGAGCTGTACACCAATCCGCAGCATGATTATACGAAGTCGCTCCTGGCCGCTATCCCCGTACCCGACCCGAAGATCGAAGCGGCCAAAAAGCGTGTCCTGCTGGAAGAACACAGCGGCGGCGGTGACAAATACAATCTTGACCAGTCCAGTCTGGTCGAGGTCTCGCCGGGCCATTGGGTCGCTCTGCCAACGGGCTGAGGGGTGGAGGCTGAGTGAGGGCCGCCCTACATTTCGATTAATCGCTTAAGAAGGGACAGGCATCCGCCTGTCCCTTTGTACTTGTTGTCAACTATTTGTGAGCAATTGCAAAATAGAGAATATTTCGTTCGATTTTTCCGGACTCAATACATTGTTATTCCAATATTCCCGAATTGCTCCCCCTGCTGCATACGGTGAAATGCCTGTACCGCGTCTTGTAACGGATATACCCGGTCAATGATAGGATGCAGTGCGTGACGCTCCATAAATTGAAGCATATCAGCGAACTCCTCACTACTGCCCATTGAGCTGCCAATGATACTGATCTGAGGAAAAAATAAGGATCTCATGGGGAACTGCATCTGATCTCCCGAGCTGGCTCCGAAGGTGACAATCCGGCCACCCGGTTTAATAACCTCAAAGTAGTGCGGGAACGTTGCCGGTCCGATGCTGTCGAGGATGAGATCCACGGCGGCTCCGTTCATACTTTTTGTCCAATCGCTATGACTGTCGAATGCGTGGTCAGCCCCATGGTTGAGGGCAGCTTGTCTTTTGATTTCACTACGTGAAGTAACACTGACACGCGCACCAGCTGCTACAGCCATCATCATGGCATACGTTGCCACACCGCCGCCAATGCCAGGGATCAGAACATGCTCACCTTGCTGTAAGCAGCCTCTCGTGAACAGAGCCCGATAAGCCGTCAAAGCGGACAAAGGCAGCACACCCGCTTCTGCCCACGACAAGTAAGCTGGCTTACTGACAGCATTTTGTGATGGAATGATAATAGCCTCCGCAAAAGTGCCATCCGAAGGACCGCCCACAATCGCTGGGACGTCCGGGACCTTGTCGGCCGACTCCCATCCAATACACGGATTAATAATCACTTCATCACCTACCGTATGATTGGCTACACCTTCCCCTACCGCTTCAATCCTGCCTGCACCATCAGAACCTATAATTAGAGGGACATCCGGTTCTGTCCGGTCTGCCATGATGAACAAGTCCCTGTGGTTCAGCCCTGCAGCCTTTAATCTTATTTTTACTTCACCGGCCCCCGGCTGTTTGTCCACCATATCTTCGTATCTCAAGCCCTCCAGGCCGCCATATCCAACATGTACAACTGCTTTCATTCTGATCCTCCCTAAGTCGTTAGTAATGAATCTATACTCAATTGTACTTAGTGGAAGGAATCCGGTAAAATGATCAGAACTGAAAGTGACTATCACAATTCATCATACCAAGAAGGTGACATAGATATGGAAAGCGGAGATTTGAGAATATTTCAAGCCGTCGCCCGTGAAGGCAGCATAACGAAGGCCGCGCAAGTCTTGAACTATGTCCAGTCCAATGTGACGAACCGGATTCAGTTCCTTGAGGCTCAGTTGAGGATACCCCTTTTCCGCCGGACCAATCGGGGGATGATCTTAACGCCGGCAGGTGAGAATTTACTGGAATATGCAGATCAGATCCTAACTCTGATGGACGAGGCTGTGAAATCCACGCAATACTCGGAGCACCCTGCCGGCCCCTTACGGATAGGCTCAATCGAGACGACAGCGGTCATTCACCTGACCTCTCTTATAACCGCGTACCACTCCCGGTATCCCGAAGTTAATCTATCGCTAATAACGGGTGAGACGCATGGTCTCTTACAGAAGGTGCTCGATTACAAATTAGATGGTGCCTTCGTCTACGGACCCATTGACCAGCCTGATATAGAATCTGTTACGGCTTTTGAAGAGGAGCTGGTGCTTATCTCGGAACCGGGTCTAAGCGACATGCGCGAATTGCTCACGAAGCCCATGTTGTTCTTCGACGTCGGATGTACGCACCGGGCAAAAGCCGAGCGCTTCCTTGACGAAAGTGGAATCCCCTCCTATCAGATTATGGAATTTGGAACCTTAGAAATGATTATAAACGGGGTATCGGCGGGGCTCGGCGTATCTATGCTGCCACAATCGTCGATTGCCAAAGCCGAAGAGGCCGGACTAATCGCTTCCCACGGCCTTCCTGAAGATTACCGGGAGTTGCAGGTATGGTTTGTCCACCGCCGGGACTCTGTGTTCTCCAGTGCGTTGTCAGCCTTGCTTCAAATGATTGAACAGGCTTAGATATCCAAAAGGAACGGCGTCCCTTGGGCTACCGCTCCTTAATTAATGTCTGAACCTCGCACACCGATTGAATCATGCTAGATTCGGGTTAGCATACGAGAAATTCAAGTGCACTTCTGCTCCTTATTTCCTCCTTGGGGCCGTATTTGAGAAATTCAAGTGCACTTCTGCTCTTCATTTCCTCCTTGGAGCCACATTTGAGAAATTCAAGCGCACTTCTGCTCCTCATTTCCTCCTCAGGGCCACATTTGAGAAATTCAAGTGCACTTCTGCTCTTCATTTCCTCCTTACCCTCTGGGTTCCCCGCTCCGCCTACATTTGGCGGATTCAGAGGGATTTATCCCTTTGATTTGCCCACTCCGCCCACATTTGGCGGATTCAGAAGGATTTATACCCTTGGTTTGCCCACTCTGCCCACATTTGGCGGATTCAGTGGGATTTATCCCTTTGGTTGGCCCACTCCGCCCACTTCCGGCGGATTCAAAGGGATTTATCCCTTTGGTTGGCCCACTCCGCCCACTTCCGGCGGATTCAAAGGGATTTATCCCTTTGGTTGGCCACTCCGCCCACTTCCGGCGGATTCAGTGGGATTTATACCTTTGATTCGCCCGCTCCGCCCACTTCCGGCGAATTCAGAGGGATTTATACCCTTGTTTGGCCCGCTCCGCTGACGAATACCACAACCGCCCAACTTCTAAACACAAACAACCCCAAGCCGCTCCGCCTGGGCGGAATGGCTTGGGGCACAGATAAGGTGTGTTTTATTTCGAGCCAACTTTTCGCTGCGTTTCTTTCCGCTCTACCGCCTACTCCACTTCTCACTCTACTTACTATCTTACTTTCCCGCCTCACCTCCTACTCTACTTCCTGCGTCACTTCCGCCCTAAGTCAGCGCTGCCCAAAATGAATAACCTCATGCTCCTCCGCACTCCTGTAGGTTCCGAATACAAGCTCCAGCGTCTTCAGATTGTCTTCTCCGCTGGTCTGAAATTCCTCTCCGGTGTTCAGACAATGAATGAAATGAGACTGCAGACGGAAATGGCTCTCTTCAAAATCAAGACCGTTGTTCTCCGTAACAATCGTCTCCGTCCCGCTGTTATCAATCAGGCTAAGGGTGCCGCTGCTGTACAGCTTCAGTGTTGCCTGATCTCCTTCGATGATCAGCTGTTCTTTATGCTCGGGCAGCACCGGCATCGTAAGCAGGCCCGGCAGATTCTGCCGGGTCGCCCAGCTCATATCCATGAAGCCCATATAGTCCTCGTATCCAAGCGTAATCAGCCCCGCATCCTCGCCGGTAATATAAGGGCTGACCCGCCGGGTCTCCGCATATAGCCGCTTGGGGTCCCCGAACAGGAACCGCCAGGTATCGTACCAGTGAACGCCCATCTCGTAGAACAGCAGCTTCGGCATCTCCCGGAAGAACGGCTGCGGGAGCTCATTCTCCGGTGCAAACCGGGGAGAATAGTAGTCTGTATGAATGTAGCGGATCGTGTGAAGCCCTCCCGCTGCTCCGCTATTCAGCAGTTCCCTGATCGTCTGCATCGGCTGCAGCCAGCGCCAGTTCTCCGTGACCATCAGCCGGACCTCCGCAGCCTTGGCAGCTTCGACCATCTCCCGCGCTTCCTCCATGGAATGGGCGAACGGCTTCTGGCACATGATGTGTTTGCCTGCCCGGGCGGCTCTGCCGACTAATTCGGGATGGGTATCCGGCGGAGTAATAATATCTACTACGTCGATATCAGCAGCAGCCAGCATCTCCTCCAGCGTCCCATACAGCTTATCTTCGGGAATATCATAGGCCTCTGCCTTGCTGTACAGCCTGCTTTTATCGGGATCGCACAGACCTTGAATCTGAACCCCGGGGATACGCCGCCAGGCCTGCAAATGCTTATCGGACCAATACCCCGCACCCACTACACCAATCTTCCACATCTTATTCATCCTCCAAGTCCTTGTCCCCGGGCAAGCGCGTCATTCTCACCGCCATGTAGGTCCGCCCGGGCAGGTCGATCCGGAAGGTCCCCTGATAGCTGCCCGCAAGCCGCTCCACCGTCATATTCCAGGTATCCAGCAGCTCCACCTTATAGCGGACATCCGGGTTCATCGTGAACTGACGGAACGACGGCCGGTTAAATCCGAAGTAGTACAGATAATATTCGTCTTCAATCCCGGCTCTGGGCAGATCCCATTCCGAAGGCAACGGGTTCAGTCCCCCGGCGGGTCCTTCTTCCAATACGCAGCGCAGAAAAGCAATACGCTCAGGGCTGGTTCCGTAGAGCTGGCCGCCCTTGGCCCACCAGATCTTGTCCTCCGGGTGCAGATAGGTTTCGCCATGCCCGACATACCCTCCGCGTACCGCTCCTTCCCAGAAGCGGCGGACCATTTCTTCCCCGGTAATATTCCCCCAGCCATGTTCCACATTGCCCTCATAGGCACATTCGTCGATCACAACCGGCTTGTTCCAGCGTTGTCTCCATTCGTCCGTATTCTCGGAGGTCTTGTAGGCATCCACACGCTGAATACTGCAATGCGTAACCCAGGGCTGGTTGAAGTCATAGAACGCAAGACCATTATGGTTAGAAATCAGATGCCCGTAAGGATCATACGAGGTAACAATGTGGGCGAACCGCTCCCAGTCCGCAAGTGTTTTGGTTCTCATGAAATCATATTCATTGGCAAGGGACCACCAGATATGGCGGTAAGCCGAGAGTCTGGCCACAATGTAACGGAGATAGCGGTCATCCGCCTCCTTGCCCATATCTGCGAACCCCCAGCGGTCGTACGGATGAAACAGAATCAGGTCAGCTTCGATGCCAAGCTCCCCCAGGTCCGCAATCCGCTCCTCCAGATGCCTGAAGAACGCCGGATTGAACCGGCTGTAATCCCAGCCCTCCTCAAGCGAACCCTCATACGGATAATAGACCGGTTCATTAGTGTTATAAGAGTAGGATTTCGGAAATACACACATTCTTATTTTGTTAAAAGAAGACGCTTTCAAAGTCGCCAGCGTCTGCTCCTCCAACTCATCGCCCTGGTGGGTCCAGGCGTAGCAAGTAGTGCCAACAGGAAGATAGGGCGTCCCGTCCTCATAGACAAAATGAAAGGTATTTCTGACCCGGACCGGACCGTGATTGCCGCCAGCAGCAGCCGTACATTCAAAATCCCCTTCGATCCCATGGAGAGCAGGTTCATTGCTGCTGGTCCGGAAGGTCCACCTGCCTTCACGGTCCGGCATGAACCGGATGCGGTACACGCCTTCACCATCATAGAAGCCCAGCGCCAGAATGGAGCGTTCCTCCAGCGTAAACTCCGCTTGCAGGGCTACCTCTGTAAAGGGATTGCCCCCGGCGGGTCCCCCGTGCAGTACAATTTCACATACGCCCCATCGGACAGCCCTGTCCGTAACTGAAACAGCGTCGCTCCCCTGGAATCCAGCAGCCTGCCTTGCTTCCTCCTGATTAGCCATAGTACCTGCTCCCTTCCATATCCAACTAAACATTAACTAAACAAAACCGACGATAATCATGCCGTTTATATATTTCCATCCTACAATACGCCTGAAATATCGTCAATAGTCTTATTTATCAAACGGTATTCAGGGTCTACTGGTCACCCTCCAACTAAACATAACTAAACAAAATCCATTCCCCCTTGCTTCATTGCTAAAACTAATCTCTTCCCTTACACTAAACATACTTAAGATACTGTGAATGGAGGAATATGCATTGAATATGGAGGAGCTTGCCCGCTTGGCCGGGGTCTCCAAAGGCGCTGTTTCTCTTGCCCTGAACGGGAAGCCGGGGGTAGGGCAGGAGACACGCGAGCGAATCCTGCGGCTGGCCAGGGAATCAGGATATACAGGCAACAGCAAAGGCAAAGGCAAAACAGCAGCCGCTGAGGCGAACGGCACAACCCTGCGCTTCCTGGTATTCACCAATGCCGGACTGGTCCATGAGGAATATTATCAGCAGCCCTTCTTCCGCGAGCTGATTCACCATATTGAAGAACGCTGCCGCATGGGTGGATACCGTCTGATGTTCTCCGCGATTGAAGAGAAGCACTATGAGCAGGGAATCCGCACCATTATGGAGGAACCGACCAGCGGTGTTATTCTTCTCGGCACCAGCCTGGAGTCCTCCAGAATAGCCGATATTGCGGATAAGCTGCCCGGCTTGATCGTTTTGGATACTTGCTTCGATGCACTCCCTGTCCATTTTGTAGAGATCAATAATTATATGGGCGCCTATCAGGCGGGTACCTATCTGACCGGGCATGGACACCGGAGAATCGGCTATATCGCTTCCGAGGAACGTATCCATAACTTTGAGGAGCGGCAACGGGGATTCATGGCGGCCATGGCAGAGGCTCAGGTGGAGATTCCCCGGAGCAGCCTCCTGGCGGTGCCCCCTACCCTGTTCTCCTCCCAGGGACCCCTGCGGGACAAGCTCCAGCACCTGAAGGACAGCGGCCAGCCTTTTCCTACCGCCTTCTTCTGTGAATGCGACTATATCGCCATCAGCACCATCAAGGCACTGGGTGAACTGGGCTTCTCCATCCCGGAGGATGTATCGGTTATCGGCTTCGATAATATCAATGAATCGCTGATTGTGACCCCGGAGCTGACGACGGTTCATGTGGAGAAAGAACGGATGGCCGCATGGGCAGTAGACCTGTTCACATCCTCCCTGGGCGTACCGCCCGTGGTCAGCACGAAGATCAAAGTCGATACGCTTTTTATCGCAAGATCCTCCTGCAGGCGGCTTGAACCCGTTACAGACCTGTAGGACATAGACTTCCTTATATTCGCAAAAAAAACAGGAGCCTCACCCCAACCGCGCTAACGGCTTGAGGCAGCTCCTGTTTCTATTTCCCGCTGAAATGAATGCCGCCCTTAAAAAAGGTCGGCGCAGCCGTTGCCGCTTATGGCTCTAGCGGTCCAGCCAGGTACGCATCATGGATAACAACTGGCCGCTGTTGACCGGCTTGGTAATATAATCCGAGCAGCCTGCTTCCAGGCATAGCTCCCGGTCTCCCTTCATTGCTTTGGCGGTAAGCGCAAGAATGGGGAGGTCCTGGAACTCCGGCTTCTGCCGAATCTCGCGGGTTGTCTCGTAGCCGTCCATTCCCGGCATCATGATATCCATCAGGACAATCTCGATATCCGGTGTCTGCTCCAGCAGGGTGATGGCATCCTGGCCGTTCTCCGCGGGTATGACCTTCATCTGATGACGCTCCAGAATGGAGGTGAGTGCGAAGATGTTGCGGATATCATCATCTACTACAAGCACCTTTTTATATTCAATCATCTCATCCGACTGATGCAGCTTAAGCAGCTTGTCTCTGGAGAGAGGCGGCAGATTCTCTGCCTTGCGGTGCAGGGCGAGCGTTGTCTCATCAATCAGCTGGATATCCGACTTCACCTCTTTGAGCACCGCCATCTTCACCAGCTCATCCCACTCGGTCTCTTCCTCCGGCGTCAGCTTCCGGCTCATATGCACCAGGACGGGAATCCTTTTGTTCCGGGCATTCTTGTACAGCTCCCGGATGAACCGGATCAGATTCATATCCGTCAGGCCGCTGTCCACAACCACACCTCCGAACTCCTTGCTGCCCAGCTGGTTCAAGGCTTTGCGCCCTGTATCGACTACCGTGAGCTGGATATCCGGGTTGTCCAGCAGCCCGGCTATATGCTTACGCTCCTCTTCATCGCGGACCGCCACCAGCAGCTTCGTGGTGGTATTATCTGCGAACCGGTTCAGACGGTCGAGCGCATTCTCCAGCTCCTCGTTGGTCACCGGCTTGCGGAAGTAATCGTAAGCTCCCTTTTGCAGCAGCAGCACCTCGTCCTCATCCACAGTCATCACACAAACCGGGATATGCCTCACATTGATATCATTCTTCAGCTGCTGCAGCACCAGCCAGCCGTCGGTATCCCCGCCAAGATGCAGATCCAGCGTAATCGCCGCCGGCTGATACTGATGAACAAGCTCCATCACATCCCACCCGCTGGTGGCGATGACCGCCTTGATCCCCTTTTTATGGAGCATCCCGAGAATGATCTCATTGAACTTCTGGTCATCCTCAACGATCAGGAACACACGGTCTCCCGGCTTGATATCCTCGCGGTCGTCAACGAAGGATTCCTCTGCCGGCTTCGCTAGGCTGCTGCGGCGTTTGGCCGGAGTAATGTCAATGACCTCGGGAACATGAGCCTGCGGGAGCACCGGCTCTGTGAATTCCGCTTCCGTTGGCAGGTACAGATTAAATACGCTCCCTTTGCCCACTTCGCTGTACAGGGTAATCTCTCCGCCCAGCATCTCGGCAATCTCGCGGGAGATGGCAAGCCCCAGGCCCGTTCCGCCGTATTCCCGGTTCGTGCTGCCGTCCGCCTGCTGGAAGGCTTCGAAGATAATCTGCTGCTTCTCCTGCGGAATGCCGATCCCGGTATCGCTTACGGAGAAGCAGATCACCGTTCTGGCCCGCTTCAGCGACTCATTGTCCGGGTGCCAGCCATCCTCTGCCTTGCGGATCTGGAGCATGATCTGCCCCTGCTCCGTGAACTTGAAGGCGTTCGAGAGCAGATTCTTCAGTATCTGCTGCAGCCGCTTGGAGTCCGTTGCGATACTGCCCGGCACGCCGGGATCAACGGTGATCCGGTAGTCGAGCTTCTTGGCATCCACCATATGGCGGAAGGTGCGGTCCAGTCCGCCCGTCAGCTCTGCCAGAGAGACCTCGCTGAAGTCCGGCGTGATCGTGCCGGATTCGATTTTGGACAGATCCAGGATATCATTGATCAGGTGCAGCAATTCCAGTCCCGAATCCTGAATCGTCTTGGCGAACTTCACCTGAAGCTCGTGCAGATTCTCATCCGGGTTCTCGGCCAGCTGTTCTGCCAGGAGCAGCAGGGAATTCAGCGGGGTCCGCAGCTCATGGGACATGTTGGCCAGGAATTCAGATTTATATTTGGAGGTCAGGGCAAGCTGCTCTGCCTTCTCCTCCAGGTAACGCTTGGCAACCTCTACCTCGTGGTTCTTGCTCTCCACTTCCGCCTTCTGGAGGACGAGCAGCTTCGCCTTATCCTCAAGCTCGTCATTCGTGCTCCGCAGCTCCATCTGCTGCTTCTGGAGCTCCTCGGTAAGCGACTGGGACTGAATCAGCAGCTCCTCCGTCCGCTGGTTCGCCTGCATTGTGTTAATCACACTGCCGATGGATTCTGTAAGCTGATCCAGGAACGCGATGTCGATATCGCTGTATGGACGGAAGGTGGCCAGCTCCAGAATCGCCAGCACCTGATCCTCAAAGATAATCGGCAGCAAAATGATATTCAGCGGCGTGGCTTCCCCCAGTGCCGAGGAGATCATCACATAGTCACCCGGTACGTTGGTCAGTAGAATCCGCTGCTTCTCAATCAGGCACTGGCCGACCAGCCCCTGGCCCGCGCGGAATTCATTCGCCAGATGCTTGCGGTTCTGATATGCATAGCTGGCGAACAGCTTCAGGACCGCTTCCCCGCCGGAGGGTTCATTGATATAGAAGACGCCATGCTGCATCGACACAAGCGGCGCCAGCTCGGACAGGATCATACGGCTGACCGCATACAGGTCCCTCTGCCCCTGCAGCATCCGCGAGAACTTGGCCAGATTGGTCTTAAGCCAGTCCTGCTCGGTATTGATCCGGGTCGTCTCCTTCAGATTGCGGATCATTTCGTTGATATTGTCTTTGAGTGTCGCCACTTCTCCTGAGGCGGATACGTCGATGGCCCGTGACAGATCGCCGTTCGTCACTGCGGTGGCAACGTTGGTGATGGCGCGCACCTGCGTGGTCAGCGTACTCGCCATGTAGTTAACGTTGTCCGTGAGATCACGCCAGGTCCCCGCCGCCCCCGGCACACTGGCCTGTCCGCCTAGCTTCCCTTCGGCACCTACCTCGCGGGCCACGGTGGTAACCTGGTCGGCGAAGGTCGCCAGGGTCTCGATCATGTTATTGATCGTATCCGTCAGCTCGGCAATTTCGCCCTTGGCTTCCACCGTCAGCTTCTGCTTCAGGTTACCGTTCGCCACTGCCGTCACGACCTTGGCGATTCCGCGTACCTGATCGGTCAGATTGGTCGCCATAATATTAACGTTGTCGGTCAGATCCTTCCAGATCCCCCCGACACCGCGCACCTGGGCCTGTCCGCCCAGCTTGCCGTCTGTACCGACCTCACGCGCCACACGCGTAACCTCGGAGGCGAACGAATTCAGCTGATCCACCATCGTGTTGATCGTGTTCTTCAGCTCAAGCAATTCGCCCTTGACGTCTACCGTAATCTTCTTGGACAGGTCCCCGTTCGCTACCGCCGTGGTGACACCGGCAATGTTGCGCATCTGGATCGTCAGATTACTCGCCATGTAGTTCACCGTGTCGGTCAAGTCTTTCCATGTACCGGAGACATCCTTAACTTCGGCTTGTGCGCCCAGCTTGCCGTCCGTGCCCACTTCACGCGCTACACGCGTCACCTCCGAGGCGAAGATCGAGAGCTGGTCCACCATCGTGTTAATCGTGTTCTTCAGTTCCAGAATTTCGCCTTTGACATCTACCGTAATCTTCTTGGACAGATCTCCCTTGGCTACCGCTGTGGTTACATCGGCAATATTACGCACCTGGTCCGTCAGATTCCGGGCCATGTTATTTACGCCTTCGGTCAGATCCCTCCAGGTGCCGCCGACCCCCTTGACTTGAGCCTGTCCGCCGAGCTTGCCGTCCGTCCCTACCTCGCGCGCCACACGCGTAACCTCGGAGGAGAACATGGAGAGCTGGTCCACCATCGTATTGATCGTATTCTTCAGCTCCAGGATTTCGCCCTGCACATCCGCAGTGATCTTCTTGGACAGGTCGCCGTTCGCCACCGCTGTCGTTACCACCGCAATATTGCGCACCTGATTGGTCAGATTGGACGCCATATAGTTGACGCTCTCGGTCAAATCCCGCCAGGTCCCGGCCACGCCCTTCACCTGGGCCTGTCCGCCCAGCATCCCCTCGGTGCCCACCTCACGCGCCACCCGCGTGACCTCGGAGGCGAAGATCGACAGCTGCTCCACCATGGTGTTAATGGTGTTCTTCAGCTCCAGGATCTCGCCGGTCGCATTCACCGTAATCTGCTTGGACAGGTCGCCTTTGGCCACGGCTGTCGTCACTTCGGCGATATTACGCACCTGATCCGTCAGCGTGCCCGCCATAAAGTTAACGCTGTCAGTCAGATCCTTCCAGGTGCCGGAGACTCCCTTCACATCGGCCTGACCGCCGAGAATACCTTCAGTAGATACCTCGCGCGCTACCCGCGTCACCTCGGAGGCGAAGTTGCTGAGCTGGTCCACCATGATGTTAATCGTGCTTTTGAGCTCCAGAATCTCGCCCTTCGCATCGACGGTAATCGTCTTCGACAAGTCGCCCTTGGCCACCGCAGTGGTTACCTCTGCAATATTACGTACCTGATTGGTTAAGTTCGAAGCCATGTAATTTACACTTTCGGTCAAATCCCGCCAGGTTCCGGACACGCCTTTGACATCGGCCTGTCCGCCAAGTATCCCTTCCGTCCCCACCTCGCGGGCCATCCGGGTCACCTCAGAAGCAAACGTCGATAATTGATCCACCATCGTGTTGATCGTATTCTTCAGCTCCAGAATTTCGCCCTGGACATCGGCGGTAATCTTCTTTGACAGATCGCCGTTCGCCACCGCAGTGGTCACCACCGCGATGTTACGTACCTGGTTCGTCAGATTGGACGCCATATAGTTAACGCTTTCGGTCAAATCCCGCCAGGTCCCGGAGACATCCTTCACATCGGCCTGTCCGCCGAGCTTGCCTTCTGTCCCCACCTCACGCGCCACACGCGTCACCTCGGAAGAGAACATGGAGAGCTGATCCACCATCGTGTTGATCGTATTCTTCAGCTCCAGAATTTCGCCCCGCGCATTCACCGTGATCTGCTTCGACAGATCCCCATTGGCAACGGCAGTGGTGACCGCCGCGATATTGCGCACCTGATCCGTCAGGTTCGTCGCCATATAATTCACGCTGTCGGTCAGATCCTTCCAGGTGCCGGAGACCCCTTTGACATCGGCCTGACCACCCAGAATGCCTTCTGTACCGACCTCGCGCGCTACACGGGTCACCTCGGAGGCGAAGGTGCTGAGCTGGTTGACCATCATATTAATGTTGCTTGCCGTTCTCTGGAACTCACCGGTGAGCGGCCGCCCTTCGATCTCCAGCTCCACCTTCTGGGACAGGTCGCCTTTGGCTACAGCGTTAATCACCCGGACCATCTCGCTGGTCGGCTGAATCAGGTCAATCACCAGACCGTTCAAGGAATCGGTGACCGTCTCCCAGGACCCGCCCAGATTCTTCTGCGCGAACCTTCTGGACAGATTCCCCTCCTTGCCGACTACCCGGGCCACAGCCTGAACTTCATGCACCAGGCTCTCCTGAATATCCATGATCTCATTGAACGTATCCGCTACCTTCCCGGCGATTCCCGTCCGGTCATAAGGCATTCTGTGGGAGAAATTGCCCTTCTTCATCGCCATCAAGGCGCTCAGCAGCTCGCCGGTGTCTATTACATCGCCGTGTATCTCATTGATTTGGTTGTCATCGCTCATAGTATCAACCCTGCCCCTTATCCAGCACATATTTTTGCATGACCTGTTGTATAACATCCAGCCTCACCGGTCTGGCGATGAAATCATCCACTCCCGACAATATACACTGCTGCATGAACTCCCTGGAAAAGTCGCCCGTCATCCCAATAATGACAGGAGGCTCATCTATGGACTGCGACTTCATGGCCTGAACCGCCTTCCAGCCTTCCCGGCCAGGGGTCCGCAGATCAAGGAACAGCAGCGGATAAGGCCTATGCTCCAGCGCAGCCAGTATCTCCGTACTATTCTCGGCCAAGTCGGCGGAGAACCCCAGCGTTCCGAGCATCCGCTGCAGCAGCTTCCGGCATACCTGATCCTCTTCCGCAATCAGCACATGTACCGGCGCAGCCGCAGGGCTTGTCTTCGGATAGCCTGCAACCCCCGGCACCGGCTCGTACTCCTCCGGCAGCTCGCCATGATGCTCATGGACAACGATGGTGAACACAAAGGTAGCCCCCGGTTCATCGGACGGCTCTGCCCGGATCATTCCGCCCATCAGCTCAACCAGGGATTTGCTGATGGATAGACCAAGCCCCGTGCCTCCGAACCTGCGTGTAGTAGACGCATCGAGCTGGGAGAAGGGCTGAAACAGCTCGTTTATTTTGTCCCGGGGAATTCCGATTCCTGTATCCTTGATGGTAAATTCAAGCGTAAGCTTATCCGCCGCTTCCCCCAGCTTGTTAACCATTATGTATACACTGCCTGCATGGGTGAACTTCACTGCGTTGCCTACCAGATTATTCAGCACCTGACGGAGGCGGTTCACATCTCCCGACAGATAGGGCGGCACGGCGGGGTCAATCATTACCACCATATCAAGCTTCCGCTCACGGGTCTTGGCGGTGAACAGGGCAATCGTCTCACTCAGGCAGTCTTGCAGCGAGAACGGCGCCTCCTCCACCACCAGCTTGCCGGATTCAAGCTTGGAATAATCCAGAATGGGGTTGATCACCGATAGAAGGGCATTGCTGCTTGTATGGATAATCCCTGCCATTTCAGCGTATTCCTCCGGCAGATCCGAGGCGAGCAGCAGATCAGACATCCCGATAATCCCGTTCAGCGGAGTCCGGATCTCGTGGCTCATCATAGCCAGGAATTCCGATTTCACCCGGGAGGCCACCTCCGCTGTTTCCTTCGCTTCCCTTAGCTCCTGATTGGTTCTCTCCATCTGCCTCGCCTGCATCTTCAGCATTTCGCTCTGGAGCAGCAGCGTTTTGTTCGCTTCATACATACTGACGTAACCCTCAATCTTGGATTTGAACAGCTGCGGGACGATGGGCTTCGTCATATAATCCATAGCGCCAACGGAATAGCCAGCGAAGATATCCTCCATGGTAGTGCTGTTAGCGGTCATGAAAATAATCGGCACGAAATTGTTCTTCTCCCGCGTGCGGATGAGGCGGGCCGTCTCCAGCCCGTCCATTCCCGGCATTTGCACATCCATTACAATGACCGCAAATTCCTCTTCCAGCAAACAGCGCAAAGCCTCAATCCCGGAATAGGCCCGAAATAACCGGTAAGGCTCTCCGCTGAGAACGGCCTCAATGGCAAGCAGGTTCTCGGGATGATCGTCTACGAGCAGGATGTTGATTGGATAATCCATGAGGACCCTCACTTTCCAACCTGTGGCTTGCTTACGTTTATATTTCGAAAATATAGCTTATATACCCAAAAATTCAAATCCCGAAACCCCGTCAGGTCTGCTGGTAATTCACTGCTGTAATCAGGCAATCGCTGCATAGAAAAGCATAATAGATTCCCTCGCTGTCTTCCGCCTGCTCCATGTCCATCTGTGCGGTGAAGGTCATCGTCTGCGAGCAGCAGGGACATGCGGGATAATCCGCATCCTGAATCCAGGCCGGATGTCCCCCGATCTGCGATGCCGGCGTCTCAAGTGTCCAATGCGCACTTTCATAAGTGCCTACAGGCTGTTCCGATAATTGCATCACATGCCATGCGGGGGACGCTGGCCCTCCGTTATTGTCAGGCAGATATTCAGGAACCACATTATAATCGCTCCATGCATAACCTCCTTCCAGATCAACGTTCATGAACACGGTGCCGTAGCAATTACAGTGCATACAGGCGGCAATCCTTAGACGCTTGCCGGGCAGCTTCATGAATTGAAGCAAAGGATGCTGCAAATCGTAATCGAATAAGACGGTCAATCCGCCTCCGCACCACGGACAGGACGCCGCCCCTGTCTGGAGCGCTGTCACCGCCGCAGGAGTGCGGGGAGCTTCCGCAATTTCTTCCTTATATACTTTGAATGGATAACACTCCGGGTGTATAAGCAGTCTCTTGCCGCCTCCGGCATCAAGCTCCCAGCCTGCTTCACGGGCATACATCTCGGGAGCTATATATAACGCTGACGCCCACACCGGCGGGGACTGCCGCCATTGCGCAAACAGCCTGACCACTTCTTCATCACCAATCCAGGCCAGTGCCAGCAGCAGGTGATTCCGGTTCCCCGGATCAGTCTCCACCTGAGCGATGAGCCGGTCCCGGATCACCGCGTCCGCATCCTTGTAGAGGATCGCCGGATAATAATTCCCTGTGCGCAGGAAGCTTTCGAGGCCCGGGCCGAGCCGTGTATCTGTGTAACAGACAAGGGACAACAGAATCGTCTCCGCCTGGTCAACCTCCTCTTCTTCCAATAATTGAACCGCGTAGCTCTCCATTCGCTCCCGTTCTTCCACGGTCAGCTCATGATACAGCTCCTGCTCTGTTAGGGGGTAGGGCACTTCCCGGATAAGCGGGTCAGGCTTCTGCGGGCTGTGCATGATTGTCAGAATTTCAACCCGGTCTTCCACACCTGCATATCTATTGATCTCTTTCCGGTTCTGCTCAATATAAGCCTGTCTCTGCTCCGCAAGCTTCCGCTGCTGGCAGGGCATACAGATACCGCCTGTTCTCTGCGCCGTTGCCGGAAGAATGCTTCCCGTGCAGCCGGGGGTCTGACAGGGCAGACGTTCACTCATAATCTCTCTCCCTTCCGGATCACTTTCATTATATTATAGGCGGACTTGCGTGGTCGAATGAAGCTCCGGCCCTTGACTGTTCGCCCGCCATCTAAGATAATAACAACCTCTACCCGAAATACATGCAGGATATCATTGATTAGGAAAAGGGGCGGTCGGCATGAGCTGGTTAAATGATCTCTACAAATTACAGAAGCGGGAGCCGGTAAAAGATGCCGAACCCGCTCTGGTCAATGCCATCTTCCGGATGTATGACCGGTTCCAGAGACTCGGCCTTACCGAGCGCTTAGGCCAGCAGGATATGTCGCTGGATATCGCTGACGCTTATGTCCATGGGCGAAATGCAATGATTGAAGCCGGTGTCGGCATCGGCAAATCCTTCGCCTACCTGATTCCCGGCCTGCTCATTAACCAGCTCTCCCGGCAGCCGGTCATTATTGCCACCTCCTCCATCCAGCTCTCCGAACAGATCCATAAGGATCTGCGGTTCATCGGCAGCCGGCTCGGCTTCTCCATGGTCCGCTCTGTAGTCGGCAAGGGCATGGGGCAATATGCCTGCCGGTACCGGGCTGCGGAGCTGCTTCAGCCCAGAGAGCCAGGCTCCCCCCTAGCGGCGCTGGCAGAGCGTATTATGGATGCTGAAATTGACGAGCGGGCAGATCTGAAGGGCGGAGTCAGTGACGTATTGTGGTCTAACGTGTGTGTGAATGATTGCAAGTTCGAGCATTGCCACTACAAGAACACCTGCGCCTTCTACGAGATGAGGGCCAAAATCAACGCCGGTCCGGGCGAGATGGATGTGATCATCGTGAACCAGGACCTGCTGATCCGCGACCTGATCAAGAAAAAGGAAGGGACCAGGGGCCTGATCGCAGAACGGCCTGCGCTGATCATTATAGATGAAGCGCATAATCTGGAAGCCAAGGTCCGGGATGCCCAGACGCTTGAATTCACCTGCCGGGGAATGTGCCGGGTGCTGGAGGACGCTATGCAGCTTCTTTTCAAGCAATCGGCAGATCACAGTCTGATGAAGTCCTTCAAATTTGTCAAAGGCTGTGTCAAGGATCTGTTCAGACAAATTGAAGCAGACCTGCTGCACACCGCCAAACAGGACAATGACCGGATTAAAATAACGGAGATCACGGGCGTCCCGCTAGGGCGGGGAGTGCAGGTATTGCAGGAGTTCCGCCTCAGTCTCTCGGTTCTGGCTTCCCGGCGCGAGCGGGAGATCGACAATACCTTCGAGGCTATGAACGGAATGATTGACCTCTTCCAGGTGCTTGCCGGGACAGAGGACAACTATCTGCTCTGGGCCGGTCATCCGCGCGGGGAAGCCACGGTCAGCATCTGTCCCAAAGGGATTAGCCAGTTCCTGAAATACAGCTTGTTCAACGGTAAAACACCAGTCATTCTAACGTCCGCAACCCTCAGCCAATCCGGCGATACACCGGAGGAGCAATACGCTTATCTGACCCGGTCGCTGGGCTACAGGGGAGAATACATGGAGCGCCAGGCTTCACCGTTCGACTATGACAACCACACTATGATGTATATCGCCAAGGACGTTCCTCAGTATAACCACAACAACCGGGAAGCTTACCTGGAAGCGGCCTATAAGGAGCTGCTGAGGCTGTGCAATGTAACGGACGGGCGGGCACTGGTGCTTTTTTCGGCCAAAGAGGATATGAAGTACATTCATAAGAAGCTAAGTGCGGAGAAGCTGCGCTGGGCGCTGCATATGCAGCGGGAAGGCTCGTCCCAGGACGGGGTGATCGCTGAATTCCGGAGAAGCAAGGGTGTGCTGCTGAGTACCGGCGTATTCTGGGAGGGTGTGAACATTGAGGGTGCGGATTTGTCGCATTTGATTGTCTTTCGGCTGCCGTTCCCGGTTCCCGCCGACCCTGTCTATGAATATAAAGCCGCGCAGGCCAAGAATCCGCTGATGGAGGTATTCGTGCCGGACATGCTGCTCCGCTTAAGACAGGGCACCGGACGCCTGATCCGCAGTGAGACGGACCTTGGTGTACTCAGCATCCTCGATTCCCGCCTGTCTGCCGGAGCCCGCAACCCTTACCGGGAGCAGGTGCTTGCGGCGCTGCCTTTCACCAAGGTTACAGAGGAGTTCGGGGTGCTGGAGAAGTTTGTGCGTGAAAAGGGGATACATCGGTGACGTTGACCCGGTACGGCCTGTTGGAGTGCTGAAGGCGCTTGGCTGGGGGCCAGCCTCAATCTGCCCGGATCACCACTTCATCAGCTTCCGGATCTCTGCCGTCAGTCTGTCCGCGGCCTTGCGGTGAGTCGCCTGGGAAGGGTGGAAATCGACGGCATAGCCATCCTCCTCAAGCTGGACCTCAAACTTCATAGCTGAGATCCTGCTGTCGCCGGTTTCCCGGGAATAGCGGTCCACCGCCTGCTCCAGATGAGGATACAGCCTGTCTCCCATGATCCCCAGTGTACATAGAATCATAGAACCGGGATTATGGCTTCTTACTTTTTCGAGAAACTGTGTATAGTTCGCTACATAATCCGCCTGCTTGGCGGTATCGTCCTTGGTGTAGGAGTCATCGTTCGTTCCCAGATTAAGGACAATCAGCTCCGGCGTGAATCTGCTGAACTCCCAAGGTACCTCCTGGGGCAACAGGCTGTTGCCGAACTTCCCTTCAGACTTGCCCACCTTCTCATAGTAATCCGGAAGAAGATGCGTGGTCAGCTTCTGATCATTCTCCGTATAGCCGGTAATAATGCCGTATCCGCTGTAACACACCATGCTGTAATCCGCTTCAAGTTGCTCGGCAGTCAGGTAGGCATAGGCCTTTGTCACATCTTCTGTAGCAGTAGAAAAAGAATGCAGCGCCTCTTCATCATCCACCCCATAGCCGCAGGTAATGGAATCGCCGATGAATTCAATCGTATGTAATTGGCGCGGCGTTGGCCTGATCCCCTCCGCAGACTCCACCGCAATCTCCCGGATGCCCACCGTTGACATTGCCGCCTCTGACAGCTTCGTGATTCTTACAGTGACCGCCTGGTCTGTATCGCTTTCAAATATCGTATAGGTCTTGAGCGGCTGGTCCACCTGATCATCAATCACCCGCATGCCGTTCACACTGATGCCGATCCGGGCCAGGTTATTGCCGGTTAAGGCCACATCATCCCCCTGCAAGGTTACCCGGGCTGTTCTGCCCCGCAGTGAGAATTCCACCCCTCCGCCCGAAAGAGCCAGCCACAGTACATCCTTAACCCAGTGGGTCCGCCCGATGATTTTGACATGATTCTCCGTTGGTTGGTACACGTGCATCTGAGACATTCCAATACCTTCCTTCTCTTATTTCTCATTTTGGGGTGCCGCACCCAAGTACTCTACGGCAACTTGTCGAATCTATGATCCTGGGCATCAATTAATGCCATCTTGTAGTTGATTTTTTCCAGGGTTTTCATTAAGAGAACGATCTGATCTTCGACCTTGCTTTTCTGGCGGGCCAGCAGACTTTTTCTTTCCTGCAGCTTACTGTCCCCGGCATGATACAGCTCCACGTATTGTTTAATTTCCCCCAAAGACAGGCCGGTGGAACGAAGCGCCTGAACCGTCCCGATCATATCCATATCGGAGTCCGTGTACATCCGCTCCCCGTTCTTATTTCGTTCAACCGGAGCGATGACACCCTCTTTCTCGTAAAACCGCAGCGTATACGGAGTGATGCCCATTTTCCCCGAGACTTCCTTAACTGTATAAGTCATCCCTTCACCACCAGTTGATTAGAGTTACTCTAACCTATTTTACATTCTGATAGGGGATTTTTCAATTAGAAGCCCTGCAATCATAAGGACATACTAGGTAAGTTTGACTTAGAGAGACTATAACCATGTAGGATTAATGTTAGACATACGCAGATTTAACTTATCCTAAGCTGTACTTACAAAGGAGAGATTGCAATGGCAAAAACCGTGCTAATTACAGGGTGTTCAACAGGTCTGGGTTATATTTCAGCCCAAAAGTTCGCAGACGAGGGATGGAATGTTATCGCGACGATGCGTAAACCGGACGGCCGTATTGCAGAAGGGCATCCTGACCAATTCCTGGTCACGGCACTTGATGTGACCAGCCCGGCGAGCATCGAGGCGGCGATTTCGGCAGGGATCTCCAGATTTGGCCAGATAGACGCTGTTGTGAACAATGCCGGAATCACTACTCTTTCTATTTTTGAAGCCACGCCCATGGAGCTCATCCGTGAGCTATTTGAGACCAATGTTTTTGGCGTTATGAATGTGATTCAAGCGATTACGCCCTATCTGCGCAAGCAAGGTGGCGGAAGCATTGTAAATGTCTGTTCGTCCGTGGGGTATGCAGCCTCCCCGCTGCTTTCGATTTATACCGCAACGAAACATACAATCGAAGGACTCTCGGAATCCCTTGCTTACGAACTTGAATCGCAAAATATCCGGATTAAGCTTGTTGAGCCGGGAGCTATGCGGAACACAAACTTCACATCGAGCCGCACAGCAGGCCTGAACACGCCCATTCCTATAGAGTACAAGTCCTATTTCGATCAAATGATGGATTCGATGATCAACCACTATCCTTTTGAAGATGCAGAGGAAGAACAGGTGGCTGCTCTGGTATACAAAGCCGCTTGTGACGGGACCGACCGGCTGCGTTACCCTGCGGGTGCGGCTGCGGAAGAGATGGCCAGGCTGAGATGGTCATCATCGGAAGACGAATTCATGTCCACGATGCGGGATCTGCTCGGACAAACCTCATGGCGACAAAATAACAAGTCGTAAACAAAGATATAAGGGTTATGTGTTAAAATACTTGCTGACAAGCAGAAACGGCACATAACATTTGAACTTAAAGCCTTCCGTTCATTTCTTCTGTGCTTCTTCTATAGAAGGAGGACATTCATGGACATTCCCAGAGGCACCTACGGGTTTCGTTTTGCCGAAGATAAGGAGCTGCAGCTATGCGTGTTATTTGCGGCCGGTTATGATTCCATCTCCGATCCCGCTTACCGCTGGGACGGCCTGGAGCGCAATGACGGCCCGCTCCTGCTGTTCCAGTACACCCTCTCCGGCGAAGGCGTATTTGAGTCGGAGAACCGGATTTACCGGGTCACGGCCGGACAGGCTATACTGGCGGAAATCCCCGGCCCCCACCGCTATTACTACCCGGCGGATTCGGCGCAGCCCTGGGAGTTCCTGTTCCTGTTGTTCCGCCCTGCCCTGATTCTGCCCCATTGGCGTAAGTTCCTGCGTGAAGCGGGCGAAGTGCCCCGGTTGCCCGCAGACTGTGCACCCGTCCGGCTGGCGCGGATGATTGTGGCGGATGCCGGGGCAGGAAGAATATCCGATCCGCTAATTGCCTCGTCCAGCGTCTATCAATTCGTGACGGAACTAACCCGAATACAGGCAGCTACCCTGCGGGACAGGGACAACTGGTCAGAGAATATCAGGCGCGCCGCCGAATTCATCGAGTAGCATTACTCACAGATGATCAGCATCGACCAGTTATCGGAGCATGTCTCTCTATCCAAATATCATCTGATCCGGCGCTTCTCGGCCAGCACGGGACTGACGCCTGGCGCTTATCTGACCCGGGTGCGGACAGAGAAGGCTATGGAGCTGCTCCGGGGGACAGGCTTAAGCATCGAAGCCATCGCTGCACAGATCGGCTACTCCAGCGGGAGTTACTTCATTAAGGCATTCCGCAGCCTGACCGGACTGACGCCGGGCGATTTCCGCAGCGGAGATGAGAGCCTAACTTACCGCCGGCTCTTTTTCGACTAAGCGCAATATAGTGCTATTCCGCTTGTAAGATTACTATAGATATCAGGATTCTCCTTGATTATGATGAACAAGACAAGAGCAATCATCATCTGTAAAGGAGAATTACAATGAATCATAAGCTGGCTGCACCTACACCGCCGCTGGGCTGGAATAGCTGGGACTGTTACGGCGCGGCCGTAACGGAAGCAGAAATCCGCGGCAATGCCGAATACATGGCCGAGCATCTCAAAGACTTCGGCTGGAGCTATATCACCGTTGACATCCAGTGGTATGAGCCTGGTGCCGTGTCCTCTCTGTACCGCCCCTTCGTCCCCCTAATCATGGATGAATACTCCCGGCTGATGCCGGCCGAGAACCGCTTCCCTTCCGCAGCGGGCGGCCAGGGCTTCAAGCCGCTGGCTGACTACGTCCATAGTCTGGGCCTGAAGTTCGGCATTCATATTATGCGCGGAATCCCGCGCCAGGCAGCTCACGCTGCCACTCCAGTTCTGGGCACAAGCGCAACCGCCCGGGAGATTGCGCACACGAACTCCATTTGTCCGTGGAATACAGATATGTACGGAGTCGATGCTTCCAAGGAGGGGGCGCAGGAGTATTATAATTCACTCTTTGAACTGTACGCGCAGTGGGGTGTCGATCTGGTTAAGGTGGATGACATCGCCGCCTCCAGACTGTACGATACCCATCAGCCGGAGATTGACCTGATCTCCCAGGCGATCAAGAACTGCGGCCGTCCAATGGTGCTGAGCCTCTCCCCCGGCCCTGCTCCGGTAGAATATGCACAACATTTCACCGAACATGCCAACATGTGGCGCATAACGGATGACTTCTGGGACCGCTGGGAGCTGCTGCTGGACATGTTCAGCCGCTGCCGCAGCTGGCAGGGCGTCCCGCAGGCCGGCTCCTGGCCGGATTGCGACATGCTGCCGCTCGGCCACATCGGCGTCCGCTCCGTTGACGGCGGCGGGGATGACCGCTGGACCCGGTTCACCCGGGACGAGCAGCTGACGATGATGTCGCTCTGGAGTATTTTCCGTTCGCCGCTGATCTTCGGCGGCGAGCTACGGGACAATGACGACTGGACCCTGTCGCTGCTCACCAACCGCGAGGTGCTGCGTATGCAGCGCGAGAGTCACGGCGCCAGAGAAGCCCTGTGCCGGGATGAGCTTATCGTCTGGACGGCTGCTCATGACGATGGCACCCGGTATGCCGCCGTCTTCAATGTTGGCGATAGCCCGCTGCCGCTGAACCTCGGACTTGCAGAGATTGGACTGAGCGATGTTACCTCCGGTAAGGAGATGTGGAGCCAGACGCCTGCTGAGCTTAGCGGCGGCGTGTTGCAGACCACCGTGCCTGCACACGGCGTACGCCTGTATAGCTTCATGTAAGACCAAAGCCGGTTATCCAGATTCTTCTGGACAACCGGCTTTTTGTTATTGATATGAATAGCTTGTGGAAGTTTTATGGTTCACCATGCGTAGCGGCGGTTATCGAATACATAGAACGGATATTTTGACAAATTCTAAGACAGAACCTGCATTTACAAGGAGATGATCAGATGAAGAAGAATCAGGAAGCTCCGCTTGACGGGCGCAGCCCGGGCGTTCATCCCATTCCTGAAGCCGATTCAAGCGTTGACGGGGACAAGGGTGCCTCAGGCAAGCTGGATGAAATCGTAGGCGCTCTGATGGGCGATGAACCGGAGGTATCGGCTCCCGGTATTGCACCGGATCAGAAGGAAACGAAGGACTGAGCATCCATCCCATAGAGTAGCCCGGACGGCAATTTGCAGAGTCCGGGCTATTCTTTTGTGGACATGAACAAAGACGTCCCTTACTCCTTCCCCATCATGCCGATATCAATGACAAACTGGTAACGTGACATCTGAAGCAAGTACACGCTCCCAGTCTTCATCAATCCGGTCAGCGAAAAACTCTTATCTAAATTAAGCTAAATCTTATCGAATATTAGAGTTTTAGTAGTATGAGTGTTACCGTCTACCTTTCTGTGAAAGATTGATATGGATATTTATTTACTAGTTTAAGACCAGTATAATTAGGGTCAATATCAATTTTCCGATATATTGTTTCGCTAATTTCAAAGAGACGCAAACTATTAAGATAAACCATACTTTCCCCTGGATCTATATATGCTCCTATTATAGAAATCGGTTTTCCAGTAGATTTGAATTTTAAATAAGCAGTTCTCCACGTGTTATCTAATATAAAATACTTGGCACCTAAGTTCACTCCCCAATCGGTTTGGGTATCATTAACTCGTAAAGAAACTTGGTTAGATGAAGTTGCCTTATAATCAATTAGAGCCAAAAAATAATGATCAGATTGAATTGAACCTACTTCTTTATAAATTGATGCCCAGTTAGATTCTGTAACCAACTTTTGGCTTAATCCATCATACATAGTAAGTCCAGCTAAAGTCGCCTTACTATGACCTGAAATTGCCCAGCCATCTGCAACACCATTTCTATCATCATCTTTATCAATTTGTCCTCTCTCATCCAATAAATCGCCATAACTAAACTTTTCTGATAAATTGTTACCACTTAACAAAGGAACTCTATCAATTTGATTGTACATTGTTTCTGTAATCTCAAATAATCTTAATCCATCAACCATTACCTTATTGTTCCCCGCATCTAGATAAGCACCTATGATTGATATTGGGTTTCCAGTGGAGGTGAATTTTAGGTGAGCAGTCCTCCAAGTATTATCGTTAATGAAGTAAGTACAGCCTAAATTAATACCCCAATCTGTTTTATTATCGTTTATTCGAAAAGAAATTGTATTAGACGCATTAGATTTGTAATCAATAAGTGCTATGAAGTGCCTTCCAGAACTTATTTGACCTAATTCTTTTTTCAAAGATCCCCATCCATTATCAGTTTGTAGTTTTTGACTTCTCAGACCATACCTAGAGTCAGGAGATAAAGCCTTTGCAGTTTGCCCAGAAGTAATCCATCCATCAGCCAGACCATCAAAGTTGCTATCATTTTCGAAATTCCCAGTATTATTTAGCAGTAAACTAGACATGTCCCTATAAGATTGGGAGCCCCAAACCCTTTTTTCTACATTATTTCCATTAGAATCATAATAATATTGTATAAATCTATTATTCAAAATATCAGAAGTATAAAGGTGCTTTCCTGCTGTATTATAAATATATGCATAATTTGCTTGTGCAAATACAGGAGAAAAGGAGTAACAAAATATAAAAAATGCAGCTATGCTAATCTTAAAAATACGCATATAACCTCCACAAAAAATAATATTTTATATAGACTATGGAACTTTTAATAATTGTACTTTGTCCACATAAGCTGTTCCCGTAGCTTTAGAGTCGCAAACAATTCGTAATACAATAAAGAAACAACAGACTAGAACCTCACACAAAGTCAGTCAATAATGTCCAAAGGCGTTATCATGATTTCCTCCATAAATTGGTGTAAGTTGGCCCGAATTTCAGCAACCGTGTGGTAGAAGACATTATTGATTACGTCCGATTTTAGCCACTTCCACAAACCTTCAACGGCATTCAATTGTGGGATTTAAGGAGGCCGGAAAATCAGTTCTAGTCGTTCTTTCATCTCCAGAAGCAGCGGTTCTAGCAGTTTGGCATGGTGAGTCCGTGCATTGTCCCAAACCATAACAATATTGCCTGTCGGATACGCTTGCGTAACTTTTTCCAAAAAGTTCAAACAGGTTTCTGCTGTATACTGCTCATCTTCCTAGCATACAATTTTTCCTTGTTTCATAATCTACGGTTACCAGTAATTTCACACCGTATGTTTACCTGTAGTCTTGATAATTCGAAGTATCAAGACTTTGAAGTCCTCCTGTTTCATACGCTTCAATGTAACCTTTCACGGTTTTTAACATTATAGCCTTCGCATCCGTCGCTTTTGGGCTTATTTCATTACGGTTCCGATCTCTAGAAAAGAAGCAATTTTGTCCAAATTATTCCCCCTACCTGTCTGAGAGTTATTGTCTAAACTACTTCACTACTTCGACATACGGTAGCGAATTCCTTACCCTAGTTTTCAATTAGTAAGTCGGACTCAAATTTTCCCATATTTTATTATCAGCAACAGATTTGGCTACTTTTCAAAAGTGAACGGAATTAATATGAAGGAGTGGTGTAAGTACATTCAGTAACCAATGAAGTCATAAAAAAGAGAGACCACATGGTAAATTAATCACATGTGGCCTAACTTAAATTATTTTATATTCATCAATATAAAATCTCACTAATCAATCGGCCATGGCTCAATGGTTTTTACTGCACTTAACGGAATTAACAGGCGTGTATCATCATGATCTTCCTCAGGCATTATCACTATAGTGTTGTTGAAAGAGTAATAACCCATATACATTCCCAATACATGTAAATTATCAAGAAATGTTATCTTAATATCTTTATATAAATACTCATTCATAAAAATCACTTCTTGTTCCATAACGGCCTCCTAACCTAGTTTTTATTTCGACTCAAATTAATCATCTTCCAAATAATCATAGGTATTAATGGACCATGGTCCTATAGTTTTTATTGCACTAAGCGGAATAAAAAGATGTCTATCAACAGGTCCCCCTATAGGTAATATAACAATTACATTATTATTATAGTAATTAATATAAGTACCTATTACAAATAAATTATCCAAGAATGTAACTTTTATTCCTCCATTTAAATACCCTTTCATAAAAATTTCTTGCTTATCCATTTTTAGAACCTCCTAAGTTTTACTAAGCAGATTTTTATCTCCTCCACGCCAATCAAAATAATATATACCTTCATTTGTCCAAACCTGAATATCATACATATATGTGGTATCTTTATAATAATTATACAATTTTGAAGACAGACTAGTAATATCTGTCAATTCATAGTCCACATTCTTAAAAGTTAAATCATATATAACAACCTCTGCTTTTTGCTTTTCAATCGCATATTTAATTGCTTTAAGTGCACTACCCTCATTAAATTTTTTATTTTCAGGAAAGGCAGTTTTTAGCTCGACTTTATAATATTCGTTTATTTTAAAATCATACTGTCCTGTGTCACCCTTAGCTTCGGGGTTCAAATAAACATCTTTCCCCATTTCAAGAAGGAGATTAACAACATATCTCTCTTGTTCTTTTAAATCTTTCCTCTGTTGCCTACTCTTATATGTCAAAATCCCCCTGCATACTAGAGTATTATCTGGATGATAATCTGAAAACGTTATACCCAAAAGTTCAAGTGCTAGATTTCCATCTACCCTCATTTTAATATTACCACTTGGATCCTTAAACATCATAGGGTTGTTTTCAACGTAAGTATACAAATTCAAACTCAGCGGATTATCAATCTGCCCCTCAACCGTATCCTCATTCAAAAACCGCCCCATGCTTGGGTCATAATATCGCGCCCGCAAGTAATAGAGGCCTGTCTCTTCGTCATAGATCTCGCCTGAGTACTTGAAGGAATTCGAGATTTCTTCCTTCTGGCTGGTGATGTTGCCCCACTCATCGTACACATAGTTGTTCACGATCTTACCCGTGGTATCCACGATCTGGACGACATCGCCATGCCCATTGTACAGGTAGTAATAATCTTTGCCTGTCTTCTGTTCTTTCTTGACCAGCACCCGATCGCCGCGCACGTAATGGGACCGTTCCGAGGCTCCGTTACCACTCTTCACTTCCGAGATCACTTCACCGTTGAAATTGTAGTTGTACTCTGTTTTCTTGGCACCGGCCGCTTTGGCTACACGCAGCCCATTGGCATAATAGGCGAACTCGGTCTTCTGTGCTCCTTGGGTCAGTCCAGTCAACGTATTCTCCAAATCGTACTGATAACTGGTCTCCGTTGATTCCGCGCTCAGCGTGGCGCTGCTTTCCAGTGTCAAGCGGTTCCCGCGCACATCATACGTATAGGCCTCGCGCGCCCCATTGGATTGACCTAAGGTCAACAGACGGTTCAGCGCATCGTAGGTATAGGCGGTCGTCCGTTTATCCTCATTCAGCCGCTTCTCTGTTACGTTTATGATGTTGCCATTGTTGTCATAATCGTAATCGAACTTCGACAGGACCACACCGCTCTTCTCGTTCGTTACCGATTCGACCCAGTTCAGTGCCTTGTTGTACGTATATCGCGTGACCAGGCGGCTGCCATCTGCCAGCGTCGGATACGTAATGGATTCCACCAGTCCATTCGGATAATACCGGTACTCTGCGTTCGCTGACGCCGCTCCATTGACTGCAGCCGCACCATTGGTCTGTACCTTCAGCAACCGGCTCCGCTCGTACTGGTAGTTGGTAGAGAACGAGAGATTGGCATCCTTCACCTGCGTGTATCGGCCCAAGCGGTCTAGGGTGTTCGTGATGTTCGCATTATGAACGGCACCGTTCCAGTTCACTTCTTCATACATGGCCCGGGTCCGGTTCAGGCTGTCATTCCATTGCGTATGTGTCGCTTTTACCGTCCCGCCATTTTTTTCGGTGACGGTATCCCAGATGCTGCTGCCACTAATGCGGAACTTGGTCTCCAGACTTTGCTGTGCTGCTGCTCCAGTGCCCGCCAATTTCACTGATTTGGCTTGTCCCCACTCATCATAATCATAAGTGAACGACGTTCCATTCCGGTCGGTACGGGTGGCAAGCTGCCCGAGTTCATTATATGTCAGGCTCTCCTTTTGAGAAGAGGGATCCTCTTTCATTGTCATCTGGCCTAGCCCGTTGAATGCCTTGCTGAACATCTTCTGGGCGGCGCCTCCAGATGCCTGGATCGACGTCTCCTTAATTTGTCCGGTCCCGTCATAGGTGTATTGAGTGGTCTGGTTAAGCGCATCTTTAACGGATGTTAACCTTCCCAGCACATCATACCGGTAGGAAGTGGTTACCCCTTCGTTGTTCCGGTTTCGATTCGGGTCGGTGTACGCTGTAATATTCCCGTCCAAATCGTATTGATAATCTTCAGTCAGAGGCTGTGTCTTCTGCGGCCAGTCTTTATACGTCACTTGCTGGGTTACATGGCCTAAGGGGTCATACTGCTGAAGAATATAATTAAGGTTGCCGCTGCCATCGGCTGGAATCAGGTAGCTGGCATCCTGACGCGCCTTCAACTGATACTCTGCAATCATCCGGTTACCAAAGGCATCCGTAGATACGTTTGGACGGCCCCAGGCATCATAGCCCACGGTTACGGTATTTCCTTCCGGGTCCATCATGTATACCGGACGTCCTTGATCATCGTAGTGATATTGTTTCATGAGGGACACTCCGCCAAAGGCATCCCAGTTACTCTCGAGAATTGGCAGTCCCAGCCCATTGTAATACGTTTCTCCACTCATGAAGGACTGCTTGCCGGTCGCCACTTCGGTCAGATGGGTGCTGGTTCCTACCCGCAGGGTGGGCGTACCTGCATTGAATGCATCTAGCCCGTCTGGACTGTAGTACATGTAGCTTAAATCTTCCGTCCGTGTATAGCGGCTGCCATTGCCGTTCACGGCTTCGGGATAAGTGATCTTGGTCGGACGGCCAAGCTTATCATATTCATACGTCGTAACGTGGTTCAATCCATCTGTCTTTGTCCTCAGCAATCCGGTTCCCATATCATAGCTCATCTTGGTGATGACTTCTTGGCTGCCTTCCGCTCCGGGATTTTGCACTTGACGCTGTTCGGTGGGATACGCGTTGTTGCTTTCCGGTCCATACCGGGTGACGGTAGCCGCGACACGCTGGCCGCCCGCCCAGATTTCCGCTTGTACCTCTACGACCTTGTTCGAGTCATAGCTATAGCTATAACGGGTTTCTTCCCCCAAGGCATTAACGATCTTGGCTAGACGTCCGTCTCCGGTGTATGTATACGTCTCGCTGCGCGGCGCTGCATCGGATGCATTCTGATACCACGTCTTGGCGCGGACAAATTGATAATTAGGCTCATATTCATACGTAGTGGTGTAATGTTCTTTCACGGCTGCGTTGTTCATCTGTTCCCAGGTTAACGGTAAGGTCTCCTTTTGGACTGAACCCCACTCATTGTAGATCGTTTCAGTATACAGGTGATTCGCCGTTTGCTCACTGTCGCCTACTCCGTAATCGGATAGTGTGGTCTTCACCGGCCGATGAACAAAGGTAGGATCGAACGCGGTGTGGCTGACTACTTTCTTTTCTTCATTCGGTGCTTGAGTCTCGGTCCGTAGCAGTTTGTTGTCTTTATCGAAGACTCTCAGTGCTGTCGTTCCATTGCTTGCTGTACCGCTGACCTGGATGACACTGGTGGTGAATTGATAACCGTCAGGCAGATGCCCCGGCCATTGCGTGAAATGCTCCCCGGTATAATCTTTCCAATAAGTGTAATTATACTGGTTATAGGCTTTGGATCCGGTATGGTCGCTCCGGGAATGAATTCGGAATTCTTGTACCGAATCTTCATACGGAAGATTGCGCACAACATTGTCATAGCTATATTCCGAGCTTGAATTCGGGAATTGAATTTTCTTCAAGAGTGCATAGTAATTCTTGTTCTCATAATTGCGGTTGATACCCATCGGATTGTATCTGGCTAACTCGTGCTGATACTCAAAATAGACGTTATCCCCGTTCTGATTAGTTGCTTTTTGCAGAAAAGGAACATAGGTCTGAAGTTCGTTGACTTTGATGGCTTGCCGGCCTTTGGTGAGCACAACCTGCTCGGTTTGGCGACCTGTCTCGAACACCTGAATAACTACGTTCTCCCCATTAAAATTGCTGTTCATCAGGTTATCATCATAGGTAAATCTGACTTCTCTGCCTACAGAATCCACAATCGAGGACATCTGCCAGGAATTTGGACCTTCATATTTGAAGGTAATGGTATTGCCGAACCGGTCTTTAATGCCCAATAACTTTCCATCACGGTCGAAGTACTCTTTTCTTTTGTCGGCATATTCAATATAGTGCTTGGAGCCGATTTGACCGTTGCTGAATTCATGCTCCCACACCGCAGTTTCCCAGACATAGCGCTTGTCCTTGCCTTCATAATTTCTTAATTGGGTGTAACTCGATAGTCCTCCCTCATCACCGATAGGGTAGACACTTCCGTTGCTATCGTGATAGTAATAGCTATAATCCCCAACCTTCTGAATATACGGGAACTGGAAGGACCAGCCTGCTCCTAGAACGGACTGATTATATAGGCTAGTGGTCACATCATAGCTGTTGAAGTTCGGGTTATAGCTGCTGGACGTATAGAAGGCCATGGCTTCGTTGGAGCTATACTTAATTCCGATATCCAGATCCAGGCCGTCTCTTCCCGGCAGATGAATCTGATTCTGCTTCCAACTCAGGGAGCCGGTAACGGGGTCGACGAATTCTCCCGCATTGTAACGGTCTCCATATTGAGGCTTGCCGGTCTGATTAATTTGAGCCTGCAAGCGATTTTTGGTGACGTTGTCCACATTATTATCGAAGGCTCTCATGCTAGCTGCCGCAAAACTTGAACTGTTCTTGGACACTTCCAGCGGACGGTATACCTCTGAGGTTACGCTTGCCGGGCTCCAATCCTGTGCCTCTTCTTGATATACCTGAGAGGTCACATTTCGTTTCAATTGAAGTGGGGAAGAAGGTGTGAATACGGCCGGGTTGTCATAGATGGCCTCCCAATCATAACCGGACTCTTGCTTCCAATCCCATACCTCGGTCAGATTCCAATCCGGGTGGTCTTGAAACAACAGGTTCATCCAGTAAAATTCTAGCTTGGTAGCCCCCCGCAGATCCAATTCCTTGATCACTTCGATGGATAAGTTCTTATCGGACGCCGTGGAGATGTTCAGATCGTTCAACCCCCGCTGCATGGAAGCGCCAGTAGTGGGAATGAGACCTTGCTTTTCAAGCGTCATTTCTTTTAGCTTCAGAATCTCATGCTCCACTGGCTCCGCCGCTCCATAGGTATCTGCTACAACAGAGTTTTTCCGCAATGCCGGATTTATCGCCTCGGTCAACGAATCATCCTTAAGCTCAGGCAGATCAAGGGGCGTCTGTTCTTCAATATCCTGCGTGGTCAATGGTTGACCGCTATCTACAGGCATTTTGGGATTTCTCATTGTGTCCCATGGATCAATGTCTTGTGTCTGTCCGGATTTCTGTTCTATCGTTGGTTTAATTCCTTGCGCCAGTAAGGGTTCATTTGGCAAAATTAAAATAAAACACATTAGGAACAATATAATTTTTTTAGATAATTCTGAAATTCTCATGAATAGCTCTCCCGTCAATGTCTGTTATCTTCTTAATAAATGTTGAATCACTACAGGAAATATAATCCCTTCTAAAACTCCACTCCACATCATCCGATCGGTTGCCGGAGTCCAGATCGGATAAAACATTAGAAAAGAGGTTCTTACTTTCTATCCGCATATACCCTCCGAATAGAACTTATCTAAACATAGCAAACCATGTACAAATTATCTTATTTGGGACTGAAGCTATCACCAAATATAATTTGGTTTCCATTTTGATTGACTTTAAAATAAAGAGAATCTCCAGCCGTAAAATTTAAAAGCTCTTAAGTGAGACATCATCAAGAAACACAGTCCCTGTTCCTTGATTTGCCGTTGAGCTTAAATGCAAATGCACACGTGCGGATGTGGCATGAGCCGGAGCCGTTATATTTCCAGCGAATGCCACCCAATCTATACTATTGCGATTGTACGTGAATGGAGTTTGACCTCCAACGAATTGATTGTTCATATCATAAAAGAAGACAATTACCTCGAACTTCGCATTCTTCATATCTGTAAGTTTTAACATCCCTTTTATGTTGTAACTTTGATTACTCTTAACAAACATTTCTTGCCAGATATTCGCTCCATCACCAGAGTTCGGAAAGGTGCTTACGGTTAGCTTCTGGGCTTGTTTTCCTTCGGTTGCCCCTGTGGTTAAAATTTCATAAGTCCCTTGTACCCCTGACTCTAAATATGAATTCCAACCATCTGCTACTCCATTATTTCTTTTGTCCGTTTCAAATCCATTATTAAATGCCAGATTACTATCTTCCTGTGATGTAGCGGTTATTCCATCAAGAAACACAGTTCCTTTTCCTTGACTTGCCGTTGAGCTTAAATGCAGATGCACACGTGCGGATGTGGCATGAGCCGGAGCCGTTATATTTCCAGCGAATGCCACCCAATCTACAGTATTGCGATTGTACGTAAATGGAGTTTGACCTCCGACGTATTGATTGTTCGCATCATAAAAGAAGACGATCACCTCGAACTTCGCATTCTTCATGTCATTCAGCTTCAACATCCCTTTTATGTTGTAACTTTGATTACCCTTAATAAACATTTCTTGCCAGATATTCGCCCCATCACCAGAGTTCGGAAAGGAGCTTACGGTTAGCTTCTGGGCTCGTTTTCCTTCGGTTGCTCCTGTGGTTAAAATTTCATAAGTCCCTTGAACCCCTGACTCTAAATATGAATTCCAGCCATCTGCTACTCCATCACTTCTTTTGTCCGATTCAAATCCATTATTAAATGCCAGATTACTATCTTCCTGTAATGTAGCGGTTATTCCATCAAGAAATACAGTCCCTTTCCCTTGACTTGCCGTTGAGCTTAAATGCAAATGCACACGTGCGGATGTTGCATGAGCTGGAGTCGTTATATTCCCAGCGAATGCCACCCAATCTACAGTATTGCGATTGTACGTAAATGGAGTTTGACCTCCGACGTATTGATTGTTCGCATCATAAAAGAAGACGATCACCTCGAACTTCGCATTCTTCATGTCATTCAGCTTCAACATCCCTTTTATGTTGTAACTTTGATTACCCTTAATAAACATTTCTTGCCAGATATTCGCCCCATCACCAGAGTTCGGAAAGGAGCTTACGGTTAGCTTCTGGGCTCGTTTTCCTTCGGTTGCTCCTGTGGTTAAAATTTCATAAGTTCCTTGGACCCCTGACCCTATAGATGGATTCCAGCTATCTGCAACATTCTCAGTACCTGAATAATTTTCATACCCTGAATTAGATAATAGATTATTGCTTTTTGACCTATTAATTAAATTACCATTTCTATCATATTCAAATTCATAATTACTAGTGGAGTTGTTCAATTCAATTAGCTGTCCATTTTTGTTATAAATATATTTCGTTCTAGAGTTTGCCTCTACATTCGGTAGAATTAATATCATTGACAGTAGCGAGCAAATGAACAAATATGCTATCTTTTTCAAAAAAGTCCCCGCCTATTCTTTTTTATATGAATATGTGCAACTGTGGGATGACTCCCCCTCTAGTTAAACAATTCCCATTGTTGTGAACTTGTCCCGTTATCCGTGTATATTTGCAGGTGGGTACCGTTTACAGTACTTCCTCCGGGAATATCAAGTAATTTATTACTGTTAACATTTATTAGGCTGATAGTTCCGTCCGGGTTCTCTCTAAATATCCATTGCTGAGCGGTTGTTCCATTATCCGTCCATATCTGAACAGCAGATCCGTTCGTTATTCCCCCACCTGACACTTCGAGCGCCTTCCCGCTATTCACATTGATCAATTTATACTTATTTGCACCCAAATCATACACTTGCCATTTTTGAGAAGGGGTATGATTATCAGTCCAAATCTGTATGGGTGTTCCATCTGCAGTGTTTCCTCCAGTGACATCCAAGGCTTTTCCATTCCCAGCATTTAATATCCTGTATTCTGCTCCATTTGAAATCGCCTTAACAAGTCTCCACTTCTGAGCCGCTGTTCCATTTCCGGTCCATATCTGCACAGGCGTTCCATTTGTTGTGTCTCCGTTGGCGACATCGAGAACTTTATTGCTATGTACATTCACAAGCTCATAAGAACTATCTTCATGATCAATTACTCGCCAGGCTTGGGCTTCGGTTCCGTTATCATTCCATATTTGGACTCTAGTCCCGTTCGATGTTACTCCACCCGCTACGTCGAGTGCCTTTCCACTATTCACATTGATCAGCTTAAAAGAGTCGTTCATTACGTGACAAAGCAACCACCGCTGTGCATCTGTTCCGTTATCTGTTTCTATTTGAACTTTAGTCCCATTGGTAGTATTTCCTGCATAGACATCAAGTGCCTTATTGCTATTCAAATTCAGTAATTTATATTCGGAGCGTCGAATACCTCCCCCTCACCACTTTTAGCGGATCGCTTGTGATCGTTCCTTGAATGGGCAGATAACGCGTACCTGTATAAGATCCATTTTCAAAGGTTTCATTAGTCACAAGTATATTTCCCTCAGCCGAGACCTTACTCTGACCCAATGCAAACAGTATGACTATAAAACAGATGTGTATCCAACAGACAGAACATTTAGTTCTTTTCAATTCATTCCACTCTCCCCCAATAAGTTCCTCAACCATCATAAGTGACTCGCTTAGCCTTTAAAACGGTTTTATTTTGTCGAAATATAACTTCTTTTGTCGAGCCTGTAATATATTTGTCACAATTTAAAATATGGATTCAATCATAAACTTGAAAGCAAATCTCTTTTATAAGGTCTTGCGAGGGTTATCATTCATTTAGACAAAATCACTCATTTCATTCAAGGCCCTGAATAAAATAAAGAACCCCATGTAACTTACATAGGGTCTAAAAGTGGCACTTCTATTCTATACACCATTTAAAAAGAGAGTTTTATATGTTTAACAAAAAGGATAATTTATCCAAATAATCACCTAGCACAAATTTATTCATATTTGAATAATTATAAAAATATTGAACATGTTCTTGTTTTTCAAGTAATTTTTTCTTCAATTCTTCAACAAAAACCTGTTTTCTAATCAAACTTTCGGCAATCAGTAAATCTACATATTCAGTAAGATCCATGTTATCTATAACTGCAAATAACTCTTGTTTCATCATTCCCAAAAATTCTTTATCACATGCTGGGATGAAAAATGCAGAAAAATAATGTATAAAGCTCGAGTCCTTCTTTGATAGTTTAAGAAACGGGATAATACCGTCTCTTATTTCAATAAGTCTTTTTTGAATTTCTAGCGCTTCTGATATTAGTTGAGAATTTTGTAAATCATCCAGTGTTACAATCATAGTTGCAATATCTAAATCATTGTAATTTTTCATGTATTACAATCCTCCTTTCTTTTGCACCCACTTATCATAAGAACCAAATATTTTTAACATTTCGGTAGTATAAGCATTCCAACTTCCTTGGATGTTATAATTGTACGAATCTCGTGCAGCATCTCCAGTATTTGGTCTTTGTGAAGCCCAATAAGTAAGTCTCCCATCTGAAGGCACAACTGAAACGTGATTCTTCCCGTCAATAATTGCTACAAGTAATCCAGAATTATTAACATCTTCGACTGTTGTTTCAATATAAGAGCCAGAGGTAGGGCGAGTTAATAAAAATGACAACCCTGTTGTTCCATCTTTTTCTCTAGGTGTCAAGTTCCATGGACTATCACTCCCTAGTCTATAGATTTTTGTCGGTTCTTTTCTTTGTTTGTCATTATTTGGTTGAGATACAGGCGAAACTTTTGGTCTAGGATTTGATTCTGGTTTGTTGCTATTATTACCACCTGGAATTACTTTTAGTTCTGGTTTTTTTGGAATAGATACACTCGGTGCCTCTTTTGGAGCAGTAGCCCACTGATAAATCTTATACCCTCCATAAAATACAATACCTGCACCAGTAACAACAGCCAGTACCTCTCCAAACCCAGGAATTAAATACAGTCCTCCTGCCGCCATTGCTGAATGACCTGAGGGATCAATGTATTTTAAAGGATTGTTCTCAACATACGTATACAAATTCTGACTCAGCGGATTATCAATCTGCCCCTCAACCGTATCCTCATTTAAGAACCGCCCCATACTTGGGTCATAGTACCGCGCACGCAGGTAGTACAGTCCCGTCTCCTCGTCATACACTTCTCCCGTGTACTTGAAGGAATTAGAGATTTCCTCCTTCTGGCCAGTAATATTTCCCCACTCATCATAGGTATAATTGTTTACGACCTTACCCGTGGTATCTACGATCTGCACCACATCGCCATGTCCATTATACAAATAGTAATAATCCTTAGCCGCTTTCTTATCCTTCTTCACCAATACCCGATCGCCGCGCACAAAATTCGCTTGTTCTACATAATCACCATTGACGACTTTTTCTTCCGAGATCACTTGGCCTTGGAAGTCGTAGTTGACCTGGGTCTGGATATTGCCCTTGGTTTTCATAGACCGCATTCCGTCGGCATAGTATTTGAAGCTGGTGCTGGCTCCGCCCTTGGTCACACTCGTCAAGGTATTCTGCAGATCATAGGTGTAGCTGGTATCCGCAGCATCCAGGTTTGTGGTGCTCGTATCGGACAAGGTCAGACGATTGCCCCGCACATCATAGGTGTAAGTGGTTTGACTGCCGTCCGGGCGACTGATCGAGATCAGCCGGTTCAGTGCGTCATAGCCGTAATTCGTCCTTTGCTCAGCGCTTTCGTTTCGCGACTCACTGACTGCGATCCGGTTCCCATTGTTGTCATAGCTGTAAGAGTAACTGGATAGGCTACCGCCTCCCTTGGTATTCGCCATCGTCTCTGTCCAGCCCAGTGCTTTGTTGTACGTATAAGTCGTTACCAGTTGGCTTCCGTCCGTCAGGGTCGGATAAACAATCCGCTGAATCTGGTTATTCGCTTCATAGCTGTACTGGGCATTTACAGAGGGGTCGCTATTGAGAGCGGAGCTTCCGTTGGTCTGGACTTTGTCCAGCCGTTCCTTCTGGTATTGGTAATTCGCTGTGAAACCCATATAGTTATCTGTTATCTTGGTCATTCGCCCTAATACATCCAGCTGATTTCCGATCCATGCCGTATGCCCACCCGATTCCGAATACGTACTGCGTAGCTGACCCAGACTGTTCAGGGTTTGCTTATGTGAAGCGGTCCGCACCCCATTGGTAAAGGTTTGAATGGTCTGCTGCTGTGGTCCCTCATCGCCGGTAATCATTTTGGTTTCCTGCGTTTGCTCTACATTATTAATGCTTCCACGAATGGTGCTGGTCTTCAGCTGGCCTCTTTCATCGTATACATATCCGAATGAACTGCCGTTACGATCGGTTTTCTCTGCTAGTTGGCCCAGATTGTTATACGTGTAGCTCTCACTTTGCGAGGCACCGTCCTGCTTGACACTAGGCAGACCCAGTTCGTTATAGGTTTTGGTGTTTAGGGTTTGCGGAGCACCGCCTTTGGTTTGAATCGTAACCTTGGTTACTTGGCCATTCCCATCATAGCTGTAGTTCGTCGTTTGGTTCAAAGCATCTTTCAGACTGGTTAGTCGGCCCAAGGCATCGTAGGCGTAGGAAGTCGTCACCCCGTCTTCATTCAGGTTACGGTTGGGATCGGTATAGCCCGTTACATTTCCCAGGATATCGTACCGGTACGTTTCCTCCATCCGCTGTTGCTTGGTGGGCCAATCCTTGTAGGTGGACGCCGACAGTTTGTTCCCCCACGGATCATAACTGTGCTGGACATAGTTCAGCACCTCGCCGGTGGTATGGTCCTTGATATAACTAGTGCTAATACGTGATTTGAAATCATAGTCACTGAGCATCTGATCGCTATTGGCATTGGTAGCCCGGTTCTGTCGTCCCCATCCGTCGTAGCTGGCGGTGAGAGTGTTCCCAGCGGGATCGATAGAATACACCGGACGGCTCCACTCATCATAATGATACTGGGTCTGAGTATACCTTTGAACATTCGGATCATAACGTTCTTCCAAGAGGGCTTGTCCCAGACCATTGTAAAACACAATGCCATATGACTTTACCGAGCTTCCGTTAGATATTTGAGTCAGGCTGTGAATAGTGTCTACAACGAAACTGAGCGTTCCGGCATTAACGGCATCATAATTCGTAGAAACTTGATTGTATGTGTATTTATATTCCTCCGTTTCACTATAGCTTGTACCATTTGCATTGGTAAAATTGGGTTTCGTGACCTTCAGCAACCTGCCGAGCGCATCATAAGTATAACTAGTCGTTTGATTATTACCGTCCGTTTCACTAAGTAAACTGCCTCTGTCCATATCATAGGCCATGGTCTTGCTCAGGATCTGTGGATTGCTCTGGCCTATATTGGAATAGATCTCCTGCTTGGTAGGGTAAGCATACCGAGTTTCTCCACCATACGTTGTTACCGATTTGGAGACCACTTTCCCGTTGACAGTTTTCTCTTCAGTGGCTCGATATAGCTTGCCCGACCCATCTGGCGCATTCTCATATGTATAGGTTGTCACCTCACCCAGCACGTTAACCGAGCTCAGGATTCTCCCTTGCGCATTATAGGTTAAGCTTGTCGTCAACGGTGCGCCATCACTCTCATTTTGATATCCGGATTGTGTGCTAATGAAATGAAAGGTTGGATTATAGGTATAGCTTGTCGTGTATTTGGCCCGCACATTCGTATTGTTTCGTTGTGCTGGAGTTAGCGCTGCAGTTTGTGCAATCACATACCCGCTATCATCATAAGTTACATCTGTGAATAATGAATTGGGATTGCTGTCTGCATCACTGCTATACTCACGACTCTCGATAGTGGTTGGATTATACTTGAATTTGGGATGATAGTTTGAGTACAGCACCGTTTTTCGCTCGCCGGTCTGCGCCCCACTTAATACTCTTGTTTCGACCGATTCTGTCTTTTTTAGATTGTTGAACGTTGTTTTCGTAATCTTCTCAGGCTGTCCATTACTCCCGATCTGGGTAGCCGAGCTTGAATATTGATAACCAGCAGGCAGAGGTTCATCAGGTCTTCCAAACGGCTGAGGATAATTGCTATATTCCGCCTCATAGGAATAGCTGACCTGATTAACGATCTGGGGTGCTGCGTTGCTTTTCATGATCAAATCATACCGTCGGGTGATACGTTCTTGTTCAATGTAACCTTCCCACTGAAAAGAATGCTTGGCACTTTCATGCGTGAAATTCACCTCAGAGGTTTGATTGAACTTGATCTTCTTCAAAAATTGATAAGGCAAGAAATTAGTGACTCCTTCATAATAATCGGTATGATAAAAGTCGAATTTAGATTGAACCGTGTCATATTCAAACGAGGTTTGATCACCATCCTCAACCTCAATACTCTTTAATATGGGAAGCCTTGCGTAATTACTGATATGTTTGAGATAGATGACACGTTGAACAAATTGGTTATCCGCATTAAATACTTCCAGTTTAACTTTCTCACCTTCATGGTTATTCGGGGTAGGGCGAACATAAGTAAAGATGATTTTTCTCCCTAAGGAATCGGTGATACTTTGAAGGACTTGTTTATCATAGCTAAAATTATCCAAGGTTAGATAGTTGAATTGGATCTCATTTCCAAACCGGTCACGAATCTTGGTTAAATCACCTTTCGGCGAATAGTATTCAATCTTTCCATCGATATGCTCGACAGTATATATACCTGCGTCGTTAATATTAATTACAATATCATCTGTAGGATAATCTTTTAATCTCCACGAGAAATCAGTTAGTTTTTCGGCCTCATATGCCCCGCCTTCGCCATCATGATAATTGAATTTATTATAATCATTGCTTAATTCAAGGGACGGAAAACGAAAGGACCAGCCTAACCCTAAATAACTTTTAAGATCACCATAGTTATAGCCTGATTTATTATTATAAAAGACACCTTGTTCATAGGAGCTAAAAGGGCCGCCGGATGCAGCTTGATTGGATTGATAGATTACACCCACGTTTAAATCTAATCCGTCTCTACCGGGAAGACTGATCTGATTATCCTTCCAGGTTAAGGAGCCCGTCACTGGATCGATGGTTTCGCTAGTTCCATAGTGATCAGAGTACTGTTCCTTAAAGGTTTGGTTAATCTGTGACATTGTGGAGCTTTGAATGACAGAACTAATCGTGGCACTTAAAAGAGCAAATGCAGAATTGAGTTTCTCTTGAACGGTGGATTCTAGGTTTGCATTCATGTAGACTGCGTCAGACACAGTGAACGGTGTAGCTATTTCCGAAGTTATCAGAGGATCGATAAATAGGTTTCTGTATACGTTCGTAGATACCTTTTCAGAGCGTTCACTTTCAGTTGATTCTGCTAGACTCAATAGACTGTCCAGCTCTAACCAGGTAACCTTCCGCGTCTGTTTCATTTTTAAAAGCTCAAGCGCTTCTGTATGATACAGGTCCTGTAATAATGCAATTGCATAGACATCTGTAAACTCAGCACCCTGAGAGAATAACGCCTCAATTTGTTCTTTGCTTAAATAAGGATTTTTTGTTCCGAATCGAGTGACATATTTCGCCGACAGCTCCTTAATGGCAGGGTCTTCCAGGATCTTTAACCCATCGGCAGGCTTAGACGATTCCTCTATGTATGTATCTGATTGAACAGTTGGTGCATTCGTTCGTGAAGATAACGGCGATGACAGTTCTGATATAGGTCTTGCTTCATAGTTACTGGTAACAGGAGGTGAAGTAGTTGGCACCGGCTCAGGATAACTTTTCTCCTCTGAACGATTCAACGAGATCGTATCTTGTCTCTTGGTATCCGTTTTTGCCTGCACTATTGAGATGTTTCCAGAAAAACTTCCTCCTATAATACTTACACACAACAGCCAAATTAGCAGTTTACTTTTTATTATTTTCGAGTTCAATATTAACGCTCCTTCTACAGTTTAAGGATGGGATGATATCTTAAAACCTAGTGCTATTTAGTTAATCAATTCCCATTGTTGAGAACTTGTCCCGTTATCCGTGTATATTTGCAGGTGGGTACCGTTTACAGTACTTCCTCCGGGAATATCAAGTAATTTATTACTGTTAACATTGATTAGGCTGATAGTTCCGTCCGGGTTCTCTCTAAATATCCATTGCTGAGCGGTTGTTCCATTATCCATCCATATCTGAACAGCAGATCCATTCGTTATTCCCCCACCTGACACTTCGAGCGCTTTTCCGCTATTTACATTGATCAATTTATACTTATTTGCACCCAAATCATACACTTGCCATCTTTGAGAAGGGGTATGATTATCAGTCCAAATCTGTATAGGTGTTCCATCTGCAGTGTTTCCTCCGGTGACATCCAAGGCTTTTCCATTCCCAGCATTTAGTATCCTGTATTCTGCTCCATTTGAAATCGCCTTAACGAGTCTCCACTTCTGAGCCGCTGTCCCATTTCCGGTCCATATCTGCACAGGCGTTCCATTTGTTGTGTCTCCGTTTGCGACATCGAGAACTTTATTGCTATGTATATTCACAAGCTCATAAGAACTGTCTCCATGATCAATTACTCGCCAGGCTTGAGCTTCGGTTCCGTTATCATTCCATATTTGGACTCTAGTCCCGTTCGATGTTGCTTCACCCGCTACGTCGAGTGCCTTCCCACTATTCACATTGATCAACTTAAAAGAGTCGTTCATTGCGTGACAAAGCAACCACCGCTGTGCATCTGTTCCGTTATCTGTTTCTATTTGAACTTTAGTCCCATTGGTAGTATTTCCTGCATAGACATCAAGCGCCTTATTGCTATTCAAATTCAGTAATTTATATTCGGACGGCTTACAATTTAAGTTTTTCTTCCCGATTAAGTTACCATTGTTGTCATACTGAAAATTCAGATAGGTCCCTTCGGTTAGTTTGACTAGACTTAACCCTCCTGTTTTAGAATATGTATATTTCATAGCGGCAGCCGTCTGGGAATTGGCCAAAACCAAAATGAGTATACATATCATTGACATATATCCCTTCACCGGATCATCTCCTCTGATAAAATCATGTGCTATATTTCTTCAAATCTCTGCAGATTTCATTAAATTCCCATTCCTGTCATATGAGTATCGAACCACTCTATTGTCCGGATATCGGACCTGAACTAGCCGTCCATTCGAATCATATTGATACGTCGTTAATTGCTGAACGCTGATATCATCTAATGAAAGAGCGCCGCCATTCCGAATGCCCCAGATTAAGTAATAATTCTCCTGCTCTCCGGTCGTGAATGTGATCGTCTTCACTCCACGCGTTCCATTCGATTCATTCCAACTGGTCCAACCCATGACTTCGACATTATCCATCCCCCTGACAAAAAAATAAAAATGTCGGTTAGGATCTTCCGGTTGCATTTCCACAGATTTATAAGCAAAACGTACGTTATACGTGGTATTCCTTTGGAACTTCATGGTGTCACTATCACTTACCGCGACATTTGACCATTCCGTGGTGGTTGGCGAACTTAAGTAAGCCGAATACAACCCATTCACTACTTTAGATGGCTCACTGGTAAGAATTCCTGAATCCGGGATATATTTCGTCCCGCTATAGGTCCCTCTCTCAAAAGATTCACTATCTTTATGGATGGTCACATCATCGAGGGAAAGAGCCCCTCCGTTATGGATCCCCCAAATCAGAACATAATTTTCTTTATTTCCGGTCGTGAACGTTACGCTTTTCTTGCCTTGATTCCCGCTGCTTTCATTCCAAGTGGTCCAGCCCTTTTCCTCCTGGTCATCTGTGCTTCTCGCCAAAAAGTAAAAATAACGGGTATTCTGAAGCGGGTTCATATCTAAAGATTTATAGGAAAAGCTAACAGTGTACGTCGTATTCCCCTCAAATTTAATTTTGTTGGGATCTGAAAAAGCGAATGCTTTCCAGTCTTCATTTAATTGAGACACAAGATAGGCCGAGTACTGCCCGCTTATAACTTTTGCCGGGTCCTTTGTAAGCACACCAGAGCCTGCCGTAAACTGGGTGTCTGTAAATGTACCGATCTCGAAAGACTCACTTACCTTTGTAATCTCAATTTCATCAATTGAAAGTGCCCCTCCTGAATGGATTCCCCAAATCAGATAATAGTTTTCTTTATTTCCGGTCGTAAATGTTACAACTTGACTCCCCCTAGTCCCGCTAATCGTATTCCAGTCCCTCCACCCCTTATCTTCTGTATGATCTGTACTCCTTGCCAAAAAATAAAAATAACGATGATTGCCTGTGGGCACCATCTCAATGGATTGATATGAAAAAGTCACTTGGTAGGTCGTGTTTTTTTCGAACTTCACTTTATTGGGATCCGTATATGAGAACTCTTTCCAGTCTTCCGTTGGTGATGAGCTCAGAAAAGCAGAATATTGTCCACTCACAATGTGGTTCGGATCCTCGGTAATACTCCCGGAACCAGGCAAGAAATCCGTTTGACTGTAGGACCCTTTTTCAAAGCCTTCGCTACGGGATGAGGTTGCTTTTACAATCTGAATATCGTCGATAGCTAAACTACCGCCCGCATGAATCCCCCAGATTAAGTAATAGTTCTCTTTATTTCCAGTGGTAAACGTCATTGTTCTTATTCCCGTACTTCCGCTTGCATCCTTCCAGGAGGTAAAACTCTTGTCCTCTTGACCATCCGTGCTGCGGGCAAGAAAATAGAAAAAACGGTTGGCATCCATAGAATTCATATCAATGGATTTATAGGCGAAGGTTACTGAGCATGTAGTATTTTTTTCGAATTTGACGGTAACCGAATCCGTATAGTTAAACTCTTTCCACACCTCTGACGAAAGAGAACTTAACAGCGTTGAATACCTCCCTCTAACCACTTTTTGCGGATCGCTTGTGATCGTTCCTTGAATGGGCAGATAACGCGTACCTGTATAAGATCCATTTTCAAAGGTTTCCTTAGTCCACAAGTATATTTTCCTCAGCCGAGACCTTACTCTGACCCAATGCAAACAGTATGACTATAAGACAGATGTGTATCCAACAGACAGAACATTTAGTTCTTTTCAATTCATTCCACTCTCCCCCAATAAGTTCCTCAACCATCATAAGTGACTCGCTTAGCCTTTAAAACGGTTGTATTTTGTCGAAATATAACTACTTTTGTCGACTACGTAATAGATTTGTCACATTTTAAAATATAAATTTAAATGCCCCATTCATTTGGAGCACTGGGTAAAAGAAAGACCTTGAGGCAGCCTCCCTCAAGGTCTTTGAGTCATTCGTCAATTCAGTATAAGTGCTTCTAACTTTTTAGGAGCTAAGTCTCTTATATATCATTCTGCTACTAAGTTTCTAACTTCATCAATCTCTTTTTTCAATTGACTAAATAACTCTTTATTTGTTGCAGCATTCTTATTTTTAAAATTTGTTTTCCCTAAGAACTCCATATAAATACTTGCTATTTTCTTTTCAATTTCTTCTTCTTGTTTACTATGATTTTGTTCAGAAAAAGCATTTATTTCTTCCCTTAGCTCTTCAGAAAACCCGAATTTGTCAATGCAGATCTCAAGGGAATCAACGATAAAAAGGGCATCTTCTTTAAAATCATTTCCTAAATTCGAACCATTCCCATTTTCACTTCTGTCCATGGAGCACCCCACTAATTTTTTTTAAATATGAGGCTGGTTCTGAGCCTTATTAAATAAATTTTCTTTAGCTTTTCTATCGTTTTCATTGTCAACAGGTTTTCTAAACTCTAATAATCCCTCCTTTGTAATAGCATTGCAATCTAAAGCATACTCAAGTGACCTGTAAGATCTATATTCCAGCAATTTTACAACTTGTTCTTTATTCAGTCTGCCGCCTTTTCTTACTGTTTCTCTACATTTATAAGTTGCTAGTTCTTTCTTAAACGCCTTACTGGTGAATTCCATTTCCAATGGTAGAAGTAACTGTGGATTTATTTTTTCTGACTTTATAGCATCTATAATAAGACTTTCAATCCCTAAATATTTATGTTGTTTATAGCTAACAATCATCTCGTTGACTAATTCTGTATTTAAGAATTCCAAACTGTTATCTTCACATTTAAGTCTAAAGTACAACCAAGTAATATGCTCTTTGGCTGAAGGTGATATAACAATTGAGTTTAGCACTTTATAAAGGCTAGTTAATTGATGTTTAGATAGTTCCCCATGCAATTCTGCCTGCTCCCCAACTTCAAGTCGAGAAATATAATTATTTAACTCTTCTACCATTTTATCCATATTAGAGTTATCTTTTTCCAAAACTCTTTTAATGGAAATAAGTGTGCTTTCGTGCATATTAGCTCCTCTCTAAAACTATTTTTCATATTTATTAGGATTGTTGTATCTATACCATTTCATAATTCGAGACACTGAGCTTCTAATCTGTGGTCTATATTGGGTCACAAGCATTTGCTGTGCCCGGTTTAATTCTGGTTCACCTTCAAGAGGTTTACCATTTTGCCCTACTCTCACAACATTTCCTTTATTATCAATAACATGGACATGAGCAGGTGCATGATCACCACTTTTGTAATAATGCTCAATATAACCAAAACTACTACTTCCTAGCGTCTTAGGCGGTAACTCAGAAGCATAGGCGGTTGGCATTATATAATTTCCAAGCCCTCCCCAAAAGCCAGGCTCAAGATCAGCAATCTCAACTTTTATTCTTACTCCAATTGCCTTGTTGTTTTCAAGAATAAAGCTTGCTTCTCCTATGGAACAATCAACGTAGCTACAAACATTATTGCGAATTGCATCATTCGCTTTTTCTAATGTTTTTTGTTTTGCCTGTTGCTTAGCTACACAAGAAGCATTGCTACAGTAATTGTTAATATATCTCTGAAGTTCCCCCCACATGCTTGTGTTGTTTGAGAATCCAGGATTGTCAATCAATCCGTCAACACCACTAAATGAATCTAAATAACAACCTGAATCTTTTCCAGCAACACACATCCCCGTGGGGTCTGTATAAATCAACGGATTATTATGCACATACGTATACAAATTCTGACTCAGTGGATTATCAATCTGCCCCTCAACCGTATCCTCATTCAAGAACCGTCCCATACTTGGGTCATAGTATCGCGCACGCAGGTAGTACAGTCCCGTCTCCTCGTCATACACTTCTCCCGTGTACTTGAAGGAATTAGAGATTTCCTCTTTCTGGCTGGTGATGTTGCCCCACTCATCGTAGGTGTAGTTATTCACGACTTTTCCGTTGGTATCTACGATCTGGACGACGTCACCGTGGCCATTGTACAAGTAGTAATAATCCTTAGCCGCTTTCTTATCCTTCTTCACCAATACCCGATCGCCGCGCACAAAATTCGCTTGCTCTACATAATCACCATTGACGATTTTCTCTTCCGAGATCACTTGGCCCTGGAAGTCGTAATTGACCTGAGTCTGAGTATTGCCCTTGGTTTTCATGGACCGCATTCCGTCGGCATAGTACTTGAAGCTGGTGCTGGCTCCGCCCTTGGTCACACTCGTCAAGGTATTCTGCAGATCATACGTATAGCTGGTATCCGCAGCATCCAGGCTTACCGTGCTCGTATCGGACAATGTTAGGCGGTTACCCCGCACGTCATACGTATACGTGGTTTGGCCACCGTCCGGGCGGCTAATCGAGATCAACCGGTTCAGTGCGTCATAGCCGTAATTCGTCCTTTGCTCAGCGCCTTCGTTTCGCGACTCACTGACCGCGATCCGGTTCCCGTTGTTGTCATAGCTGTAGGAGTAACTGGATAGGCTACCCCCTCCCTTGGTATTCTCCATCCTTTCTGTCCAGCCCAGTGCTTTGTTGTACGTATAGGTCGTGATCAATTGGCTTCCATCTGTCAGCGTCGGATACGTAATCGACTTCACGCTGTCATTGCCGAAATAGGTGTACTGCGCGTTGGCAGTTGCTGAACCTGTTACCACTGCACTCCCGTTCGTCTGCACCTGGGTCAGCCGCTGCTGCTGGTACGTATAGTTGGTGAAAAAGCTCATGTACTGGTCACTGATCTGCGTCATTCTTCCCAACACATCCAGCTGATTTCCGACCCATGCTGTATGCCCACCCGATTCCGAAAACGTACTGCGTAGCTGACCCAGACTGTTCTGGGTTTGGGTATGTGAAGCAGTCTGTATCCCATTGGTAAAGGTTAGGATCGTTTGTTTATCCGGGCTGCCATCGCCGGTAATCATTTTGGTTTCCTGTGTTTGCTCTACATTATTAAGAATTCCACGAATGGTGCTGGTCTTCATCTGGCCCGCTTCATCATACGTATAGGTAAAGCTGCTGCCATTGCGGTCCGTCTTGTCGGCTAACTGCCCGGCGCTGTTATACGTGTAGCTCTCACTTTGAGAGGAGCCGTCCTGCTTAACGCTAGGCAGACCCAGTTCGTTATAGGTCTTTGTATTTAGGGTTTGCGGAGTACCGCCTTTGGCTTGAATCGTAACCTTGCTTACTTGGCCGTTCCCATCATAGCTGTAGTTCGTCGTCTGATTCAACGCATCCTTCAGGGCAGTCAACCGGCCTAAGGCGTCATATCGGTAACTGTTTGTCACCCCATCCTCGTTCAAATTATGGTTGGGATCAGTATATCCTATCACCTGTCCGGCAATATTGTAGCGATATGATTCGCTAATAGGCTGCTGCTTCGTCGGCCAGTCTTTGTAGGTGGAAGCAGACAACTTATTCCCCTTAGAATCGTAGCTCTCCTGGACATAGTTCAGGGCCTGGCCAGTAGCCTGGTCCTGGATATAACTGGTGGCCGTGCGAGATCCCAGATCGTAGTCGCTGACCATCACATCCCCGCTCGGTGTCGTGGCCCGGTTCTGTCGGCCCCAGGCATCATAGCTGGCGGTCAGTATATTTCCAGCAGGATTGATGGAGTACACCGGACGACCCTGATCGTCATAATGATATTGGGTAAAAACCCATTTGTTCACGTTCTCGTCATAATGCTCTTCCAGCAAGGTGAGACCTAATCCGTCATACAGCACATTCCTGTAGGTTTTCATGCTAGTGCCACTGGTTATGTTGGTGACCGTCGTAATGGAATCTACCTTTAATACTTGTGTTCCTGCATTTGTCGCATCGAAATTCGGTGAAGACTGATTGTAGTAATTGTAGTCCACAATCTCCTGAATCTGCTGACCCTTGGTGTTCGTCTTTATTGGATACGTTTCTTTTTTTAACCGCCCTGCACCATCGTATTCATAGGCAACAGTCTGGTTGTTGGCCTCGGTTTTCTGGATGACTTGACCATTGCCTTTATTGTAGACCGTTTTGGTGGTAACAGCCTTTTCGTCAGCAGTACCGATATTGAACCACTGCTGTTGCTCTGTGGGGTAGGCATAGTTATTTTCGCTGCCATACCGCACCACCGACTTAGCTATAAGACGATTGTCCACCCGCGTTTCAGCAGTTGTTTGTTCCAGCTTGTCTTGGTTATCAGTCTTCACGTAACTATAAGAAAAGGACATTTGCTCATTCTTAGCATTGATTACCGTTGCTGGACGTCCTTGCGCAGTATATGTGTAAGACTCTATCAGCGGAGCTGCATCGCTTTCGTCCTGGTACCACGATTTGGATGCCGGAAATTGATAATTTGGTTCATACGTGTATGTGGTGCTGTAATGCTGTTTCAGTGATGGATTGCCCGCTTGTCCTGCGGTAAGTGGCCCCGTCTGGGAAGCAACCAGTCCATAGTCGTTATACACTGTCTCGGAATAGAGGCTGTTGGCTGCCCCGCCTGCACCGTATTCGGTAATTGTCGACTTCGTCGGAGAATAGATAAAGGTGGTATCAAACGCCGTGTTCTGAACCTCCTTCCGCTCTCCATTCGCCGCGGCTGTTTCGGTCAGCACTAATCTTCCATCCCGGTCAAAGGTTTGGGTTGTAGCCATGTTATTGCTCGGGGTAGTACTGATGATTTTGGCGGTGGTCCCATAACGAAAATCATCAGGTAAGTTCCCTGGATATTGTTCAGGGGTATTCCCCGTATAATTTCCATTATACTGGTAGTCCACTTGATTATACGTTTTACTGCCGATCATGTCTTTTTTAGACTTTACTTGGTAATCTCCTACAGTATCATATGGCGCGTAATTTCTAGTCGTGTATTTATATTCATAGGCCGTCGAAGAACGGGGATATTTAATATTTTTCAACATTGCATAATAGTTTAGTTTTTGCGGGCCAGAATAGCCGCTATCCGGTTTATACTGTGTAAATTCGACATCATAATCAAAGGTGGTGTACTCTCCCGCCTGATTCTCTACGGACGATAAATAAGGCATCATTACAGGGTCAATTTTTTCACCTGTCCAGTTCACAGGTTGGGATACCCGCCACTTTTTCAGGGTTACTTTTTCGACTTCTCGCTCGCCGTCCAGAACACGGATAACAACATCTTCTCCAGTAAATACATCTGTTGTATTCAAATTGTGCTCATAGCTAAAGGTTACTTTCCGGCCGACACTATCCGTAATGGAAGAGATCAGCTGATCCTGTTGATTATAGTTGAAGGTAATGGTATTGCCAAAGCGGTCTTCAATACCGAGGATATCCCCGCTGATGGAAAAGTACTCCCGCCGCCCATCCAGATATTCAACCCACTGACTTGATTCCGTTTGACCATTACTGAATGAATGTTGTGTAGAATTAGTGGAGTAACGCATATTTCTTCCATAATAGTTCACGAATCCTGTATACGGAGTAAGTCCATACATCTCCTCGGCTGGACCTGAGGTCAGGAACACACTGCCTTTGCCGTCATGATAGTATCTTCTCCCATTATCTGCTTGTATGGAAGGGAACTGAAGAGCCCAGCCTGTTCCTAAATTGAATTTACTGGAATAATAATCTTTTACCAATAAATAGGGGTTTGCTGTCGTACTAGTTACCCATTCGAACACAGGGGTTTGATTCGATTTATACATGAGCCCAATATCTAAATCGAGCCCATCCCGGCCCGGTAAATGGATTTGATTCTGTTTCCAGGTTAAAGATCCTGAGATCGGGTCAACCACTTCCGTGGTGCTACTCCGGTCTTCATACTGGCGTTTATTGCTTTGATTAATTTGCGCCATTTTGTAGGCCTCAATCACACCTGAATAAGCCCTGTCAAAGGCGGTAACGGTAGAGGCAGCCCATTCGAGCTGGTCTTTACTGAATTTTGCCGCTTTTTCTGGTTCGTCACGATATACTTCTTCGGTTACTGTACGATACGTTTGGGGGAACAAAATGCGCTCTTGCAGATATACGGCATCCGATACTCCAGTGTGCTCGGAGGAGAATCCCCTAGGGTTGCGGTAGAGTTCAGACTGGATCTCTTCCCACGCCGTTCCTTCCTGATGCTGCTTCAAAAGCGCAAGTGGCGTCAGGTCTGGACGATCCAGTTGAAGCAGATTGATCCAATATACATCTTCCTTTGAAGCTCCGGCTGCTATCAATTGTTCAATATCTTTTTGACTTAAATCCTTGGATGAAGAGGTCAGGCTTTTCTGCTGCATCTGCTTTTGAAGAGTGGGCGACTGGAGCAGGAAGGAAGTATCCAATATCCCCTGTTTCTCTAAGGTTTGCAGTTTAAGAAGGGGGATGACAGACATTTGCTCCGGGCTGTAAACATCCTGGACTACCGGAAGTTTCGCCTCAACCGGAGGAGTTTCCGGGAATAACGGTGGTTTTGACGAAAGCTCTGTTGGTCTCGCTGTGGGTTCAAGCTCAGCAGAACGTTCACTGATGGAACTTGGCACTGGCGAAGCACTTGGGCTTGGGGTGTGACTTTCTTGTGAGACCGTTTTCTCTTTGGAACGACTGCTGGCTCCCTCTGCAGCCACCGTTGAATTCATAGGAGGAATACAGGATAGAAGCATGACGATGGCCAGTAGAATGGTTAGGAAGGGCTTGATTTTTTTCATGAATTTCAATATAAACTCTCCTGTCAATATGAAATAGAAATAATAGTTTGTGCAGTAATTAATTCGTTCGAACCCGTTTTTTAATCAGATTTCCATTCGCGTCATATTCATAGTAAACGGTTTGCCCTGAAGTAAGTTTTACCGATTGAAGTCTTCCGGAGGAATCATAAGTATATGTATTCGTTTTAGAAGGATCAATAACCGTAACCGGCTTCACGAGCGTTTCGCCAAACCAGGTAACGTATTCCTGAAGCATCCCCCAATCGGTTATATAGGTTCCTGGTACAGCAGGAGCTGACATTGTAAAAACAAAAGTGTAATCTTCACCCGGTTTAATAATGATGCCGGAAGGCAAATAATAACGCCCTTGTGCAAACGGGTCATTGTCTCCTGCCGCACCCAAGCGGTACATTCCCGTTGCGGTTCCCTCTTCATACCAGGATGTCTCGCCCTCGTTTCGCATAGTTACAGTCACGTTATAGGATTGACCTACTTCCATGATAGAAGGAATCGTATGCGTGATCACCCTCGCGTTACGAGTCCCCTCTACAACTTGGACATTTTTCGTCAACGTCTGACCAAACCAGGTTACCCCGTCATGAACCATTCCCCAATCGGTCATATACGTTCCTGTCTCAGTCGGCGCCTGCATAATAAAAGAAAAGCTTTGTACCTCTCCCGGCTTCACTCTTCTTCCATCAGGAATGACTTGACGGGTGTTGGCAAACGGATCTTGATCCCCTGCACCCCCTAGACGGTACCACTCCTCTGGTGACCACGTATCTCCGCCATCGTTGCGGAAGGTCAGAGTGACTGGATACTTATGACCTTTGGCCATAACAGATGGGATATTCTCATGCATCAGTGTGGCTGAGCTGGATGAAATCGATGAGACAACAGAGACATTCACGGTCAGGGTGTCTCCAAACCACTCGACATCCTCCTTCAACATTCTCCAATCCGTGATGTAACTTCCCGTTGTAGTTGGAGCTGTCATGTTGAACGAAAAGGTGATGGATTGTCCTGGAGAGATAATTTGTCCATTAGGGATAAACTTCCTCCCATAAGAAAGCGGATCACTGTCCCCCACATCCCCCAGCCGGAATACATTCTGTTCTGACCAAATTTCAGTTCCGTCATTACGAACAGTGACAGTAACCGGGTAAGTAACCCCTGCTTGCATCATTGAGGGAATGGTATGTGACAGGATTGTCGCTCCTCTACCTGAAGCGTGAATGATTGAAGGAGCAACTACTGCCGGGAAGCTAAGCAGCAAGATGAACAACAGACTGATTTTATTCCAATACTTTTGCATATTACCTCCGCCTTTAACCACTTCATTCTTTAGTAAAAGTAACCTTATCAACTACAAATGTGCCACCAGAAGAAGAATCAACGTGAAAATGGATTCTCGCGGACACTGATCCTACGGGTGGTTTCAAAGTTCCGCTTATTGTACGCCATGCATTTAAACTACTTACCTCTGTCAGTGTCACTCCGCTGATCAACTTTCCTGACGCATCGTAATAGTTTACGATTGTTTTTACGGTGTTGCCTGGTAAGTCAATAATATTAATAAGACCATTTAACTTGTAATTTGAACCTGGTACTATAGCTACTTCCTGATATATTCCACCTATACCAGTCATAACAGCTTTTTGAGCTTGAATCCCTGAGGCTACAGTCAAGGTGGTCAATTGATAATCACCATAAGCTCCATATTTTTCCCAACCATCCGCTACACCACCCATTTGAGATCCCTCGAAATCCCCGTTAGCCAGCAGATTTCCATCTTTACTCCTTTTAAAATTCATCATGTCTACTACGAAATCGCTCCCTTGAAGGGATGTTGTATGAACATGTATTCTCGCTACTACGGCTCCATTTGGAGTTTTAACAGTACCACCAACGGTTGTCCATACATTTAAAGTATTGATTTCTCCAAGACTCGTCCCACTGATGGCCTTCCCTGAGTTATCAAAATAATCTACGATTAGCTTCACCGATCCAGCCTTCAAATCTCTTATGTTTACACGGCCAATTAAATCATACAAGGTATTCCCGCTAACCATTACATCTTGATACAATCCACCAGTACCCGTCATCAAGATACTTTGAGATTGTCTACCTGAAGTAACCATCGACGTTAAAAGCCGATATTCTCCTGAAGCCCCATATTTCGCCCATCCATCAGCAACACCAGCGATCTGGGATGCTTCAAAATCCCCATTGGCTAACACATTTCCGTCTACACTTTTTTTCATAGTAAACATATCTACTAACACCGCACGACCAGAAGAAGAATCTACTTGAATATGGACACGTGCTATCCGAGCATTCAATGGTGTTTTTAGAGTCTCGCCAGCAGTAGTCCATTTTTGTGATGCTCTCACCTCTGCCACGCTAGCACCACTGAGCATTTCTCCTGAAGCAGTGAAATAATTAACGATGAATTGAACCTTTCCACTTATCAAGCTCTCAGTGTTTATTCGACCGTTCAAGTCATATAGCGTATTCCCATTTACAACTACATCCTGATACAATCCTCCTATATTAGTCATCGCAAGCTTTTGAGATTGTGCTCCAGAAGTCACATTGGAGGATACGAGTTCATATTCACCGAAGGCTCCGTATTTTCTCCAGCCATCCGCTGCACCATTAATATGAGACAACTCGAAATCTCCATTTTCCAGCATATTTCCGTATGTACTTTTATACATGGAAACCATATCTATGAATAAGGTAGCTCCAGATGACGAAGTCACGTGAAAATGAATCCTTGTTATAACCGTTCCTTTTGGAGTTTTTACAGTCCCTCCGATAGTTGTCCAAGTGTTTTGAACACCTATTTCTGCCAGATTCTCACCGCCGATGAAATCACCCGAAGCATTATAATAATCCACCTTCAGCATCACCGTTCCACTATTAATGAGGCTTAGGTTGATTTGCCCTCTTATATCATATGAGGTTTCCTCAACTACTTTGATATCCTGATATAACCCTCCTATGCCGGTAGTTATTATTTTTTGGGCTTGTTTTCCACTTGCAACTGTCGTTACCTCCATTTCTCCTTTAGGCTGTTGAAAGCCAGAACCATTGTACGTGTTCCAATATTGGGCAATTCCGCCACTCTCATCAGACAATTCGAAATTTCCATTTTTTATAAAATTACCATTTGAATTCTTCCTTATTAAATTCCCGTTTAAATCATAATAGTAATCAACCGCATGATTAATTGATTTCACTGATTCTAATTGACCGTTTTTATTATAAAAATATTCGTAATCACTGGCGTAGGCATTGTGGGGCAAAACAGCTATTAAAACAAAGGTTAAAATAATTAATGTTATACTTCTCATCCTTACCACCGACTCACCTTCCCGTTTGCATCATATTATAGGTAATAGATGGATTCCATTGGGTAGCATCAAACTCTAGGTTTCCATTTTGATTATAAATTCACTCCCCTATTTCTCATGTAATAATCATCTCTTGTGAATTTTCAATAAATTCCCGTTCATATCATATGTATAGTCAACTTTCGATCCATCCGGCAAGATAGTCACTATGAGTTGACCTGCTGCATTATACTCATGCTGAACCTGATTGAGTTCCTTGCTGATTGCAACCCGAACAAAACCTGCATCTCGCCCGCTTCCCTTAAGGATTAAATCTCCTCTTCTATCACCATTCACATCGCTGAACCAAATATTATTGCTTTCAATGATTTTACTGCCAGAATTCCAAGTCCACGGTTGATAGCCAATCCCGGTACTTAGAGAAGCATACAACCAGCCTTCGTTATACCCGACATTTTGACCGACAGATAGCATATCTTCCTTACCGTCTCCATTAATATCTGAAAACCACATGGACCCGCTATCGTCAATCATTCGTCTACCGCTGTTCCACGTCCAGGATGTATAGCCTGCCCCGTTACTTAATGAGACGAAGACATATCCTGCATTGGCTATGCCGGGTTGACCTTTGGAGATCAAATCCGCCTTGCCGTCTCCATTCACATCCGCAAACCACTGAACATCATTGTCATTAACCATTCGGAATCCCGAAGTCCAGGTCCATGGATTATAACCGCTCCCGGTACTCAAAGAGACATATAACTGTCCGGCATTAGTTGCATGGGGCTGCCCTTTAGCAACCAGATCCATCTTGCCATCTCCATTCACATCTACAAACCAGGGGGTATCCTTCGCATTAAGCATCTTAAACTCCGATGTCCATGTCCAGGGCTGATACCCCGTTCCGGTACTTAAAGATACGTATATCCTTCCTTCATTCCACGCCCCCGCTTGCCCTATGGATATTAAATCCGCCTTACCATCTCCATTTACATCTTCCAACCACATTGGACTATTGTCATCAATCATTCGGGATCCGGAATCCCACGTCCAAGGTTGGAAGCCATTCCCCGTACTTAATGACACGTACACAACCCCGGCATTCCATGCCCCGGCTTCACCTTTGGTGATCAGATCTGCCTTACCATCTCCATTCACATCGACCAACCACATCGTACTATTGTCATCAATCATTCGGGATCCGGAATTCCACGTCCAAGGTTGGAAGCCATTCCCCGTACTTAATGACACATATACCACTCCGGCATTCCATGCCCCGGCTTCACCTTTGGAGATCAGATCGTTCTTCCCATCTCCATTCACATCCGCAAACCACATCGAACTACTATCATCTATCATTCGGCTTGCTGTACTCCATGTCCATGGAAGGTAACCGCTGAGCTTATTCTGACTGGATGTTCCTGCAGCAGCCGCAGTATTTAAGGATGGCATACTTAGGGAATAAATAAGCATAATTATTAGGACTGCTAGGCTACATTTCTTTGGACTACGCATAAGCATGTGTAATAATTCCTCTCTCATTCTATTTAGACTTATAAGTCTATCATTTACCCACCCTTATCAGATTCCCATTTTCATCATAGTCATAGCGTATAACGCTCCCGTCTGAGAGAAGTGCTGACTCCAACCTCCCATTGGAATCATAGTGATATTCTACTGGCATATATGTTTTATATGGCAAATACAACTGCGATTGTGGAACAATCTCTTTCACTTGGCTGTCACTGGACCAAGACAATCCAAAGGACGCACCTCCGGTATTTTCGAAATATTCGATATGGAGCTCATAATTCTGCCCTTCTATCAGATGGATGGGAAGACTGGTTAATTCACTGGCCTGTGGAATCCATTTATCCAGTAGGAGTTGCCCATCTACCCATAGACGAACACCATCATCTGAATTCGCGTAGAACGTATATGTTCCACTAGATTTGGGACGGATTACCCCCTGCCATCTCACAGAGAATGTATCTGCTCCAATGCTCGCATCTGGAGATCGTTCTCCCCAGCCAAAATTCAGATTAGCATCTGTGCGCGTGAATTTCAGATCAGTCAATTCCATATTGTCATAGTATTCTCCCTTTAGGCCCACTCCAGGAACCTCAACGGGTGGATACAATTGACTTTGGGGAACGAACTCTTTCGCTTGAGTAGGACTTGCCCACAGAAGTCCGATAGCTGCTCCACCCAGATTTTCAAAATACTCAATTTGAATGTCGTATTGATTTCCAGCTACGAATTGCACGGTACTGCTTTGAAATTGATCGGACTGGTTGACCCAACGGTTTAGAATGAGTTTTCCGTCTATCCATACACGCACCCCATCATCCGCATTGAGATAAAATGTATAGGGTTCACTATATTTGGGCTTGATCGTTCCCGTCCAGCGAACTGAAAAGGTATCCGGCTCGATCAGGCTGTCCGGTGAACCTTCTACCCAGTTAAAATTCACAGTCGCATCTGTACGTGTCCGTATTAGCCCGTTCATCTCCAGATTGTCGTAATACTCTGCTTTCAGACCTACTCCCTGCACATCCGCCGGAAGATGCAATTTACTTGGAGAAACGGTCTGTTTGGCCTGACTGACACTTGACCATTGCAGGATTGCTGTGGCTCCTCCACCATTCTCAAAGTATTCGAGACGTATATCATAGTTTTGTCCGGCAATCAGTGTGATAGACTGACTCGTTAGTTCACCGGCTTGGGTCATCCATTGATCAATAATCAAGCGGCCGTCAACCCATAGCCTAACCCCATCATCGGCAACGGTATAAAAGGTATACCTTTCACTGAATTTAGGTTGAATTGTCCCTGTCCATCTCACAGAGAATGTGTCTTGTCCAATGGAGGGATCAGGAGAACCCAATCCCCAGTTGAAATCCACATTCGCATCCGTTCGGGTCAACTTAAGCCCGCTTAGGTCTGAATTGTCATAATACTCTCCTTTGAGTCCAACTCGGGCGGATTCAACGGGTGGGGTGAATTGCGATTGCGGAACAACCTGTTTAACTTGACTGGGACTCGACCATTGCAAAATCGCCGCTGCACCGCCCCCGTCCTCAAAATATTCAAGCCGGATATCATAGCTTTGTCCTGCTGTCAGTGTAATCGGTTGACTCGTTAGCTCACTTGCTTGGGGTATCCATTTGTCTATCAACAATCGGCCATTAATCCAAAGCCTGACACCATCATCCGCCGTTGTATAAAAGGTGTACACTTCACTATATTGAGGTTGAATAGATCCCGTCCATCTTACGGAGAACGTATCCACTCCAATTAAAGCATCAGGAGAACCTAATCCCCAGTTGAAATTCACATTCGTATCCGTCCGTGTCAGCTTGAGCCCAGTAAGATTGGAATTGTCATAGTATTCTCCCTTAAGCCCTTTACTACCAGCAGCGTCAACGATTGAATGATTTTTTATCGAAGAATTTAACGAGGGTTGAAGAGTATAGCTCCCCCATACATTTTGAGTGAGCGCTAATATAATCAATGATGACAACAAGCGTATTAGAAACTTCAAATTGTCCATTCTCCTCATTATAATATTATGAAGGTTCTACTTACTTCCTCAACCATCATAAGTGACTCGCTTAGCCTTTAAAACGGTTGTATTTTGTCGAAATATAACTACTTTTGTCGACTGCGTAATAGATTTGTCACATTTTAAAATATAAATTTAAATGCCCCATTCATTTGGAGCACTGGGTAAAAGAAAGACCTTGAGGGAGAACATCCTCAAGGTCTTTGAATCATTCGTCAATTCAGTTTTAAGTGCATCTTCTAACTTTTCAGAAGCTACGTCTCTTATAATCATTCTGCTACTAAGTTTCTAACTTCATCAATCTCTTTTTTCAGTTGACTAAATAACTCTTTATTTGTTGCAGCATTCTTATTTTTAAAATTTGTTTTCCCTAAGAACTCCATATAAATACTTGCTATTTTCTTTTCAATTTCTTCTTCTTGTTTACTATGATTTTGTTCAAAAAAAGCATTTATTTCTTTCCTTAGCTCTTCAGAAAACCCGAATTTATCAATGCAGGTCTCAAGGGAATCAACGATAAAAAGGACATCTTCTTTAAAATCATTTCCTAACTTTGAGCTATTCCCATTTCCACTTCTGTCCATGGAGCACCCCACTAATTTTTTTTAAATATGAGGCTGGTTCTGAGCCTTATTAAATAAATTTTCTTTAGCTTTTCTATCGTTTTCATTGTCAACAGGTTTTCTAAACTCTAATAATCCCTCCTTTGTAATAGCATTGCAATAGAGCGATAGATATAATAATAGCCAGCCAACGATGAAGTGTGGAATGAAACTTCATATTAAGTTTCTCCTGTCATTGTTAATTTCAACCGATTATTCAGTCAATTCACAGCCTGTTTAACTTCTACATTATCCACCCAATAATAACCCAGTCCATTAATGGTAGGTTGTACAAGTACTGATATTTTTCTAGCTCCTGCTGGTGCAATCCCAGTTGTTTCAAGTTTTCTCCAATCTGAAGTGCCAGTGAGCGAGCTAGAGGAGGAGTGGTTACTCCAGATCCAACCGTTCTCATCTTGCCAATAAGTCAGAATCTTGACCCCATTCCCTGACAGGCCCTCCGTCCTTACATAAGCTGAGATTGTAAAGGGTGTGCCGCTAATATCTCTGCCAAAATCATAGGTATTATACTGAAATTGATCTCCAGAAGAAGCCACCTTAACTTTTAAAGACTGCACCCCGGTAATTCTGGATGTGGAGTCAATAAGTGAATCCCCTCCATTGGCATCATTAATTACCCATCCCCCCTTCCCTTCCTCAAAGCTAGGATTCGGTAATTTAAAGGCTGGTGACTTGGACTCTGACATTTCGATACTATCTACCCAATACGATCCTTGACCATTAATGGTGGGCAAAATTAATACCGTTAGCGTTTTCGCTCCATAAGGAGCAATTGAAGTTACGGATACCTTGCTCCAATCCGTTGTACCTGAGATCTTATTGGAGGGGAGAATATTACTCCAGATCCAGCCACTCTCATCCTGCCAATAGGTTAATATTTTCACTCCATCTCCCGATAATGCTTCAGTTTTGATAAAAGCCGAGATTGTAAATTGGCGGCCCGTAATATCCGTATTAAAATCCTTACTGATATATTGATATTGATCTCCCGAAGATGCTACCTTAACTTTTAGTGAATGACTACCGGTGTGCTTCTCTGTACTGACGATCGCAGAAGCTCCACCAATCGCATTATTAATAACCCAGTTGTCCGCTTCCTCTTCAAAGCTAGGGTTTGGTGGCATGATTGCAGGTGAAGCAAGTTCACTCACTTCAACTTTATCCAACCAATAATAGCCTTGGCTCCCCACCGTTGGCTGAACAAGTATGACTAGGCTCTGAGCACCATATGGAGCTATTGCGGTTGATTCTACACGAATCCATTCAGTCGTACCCTTAATTGAATTCGAGGGCCGGATATTTGCCCATATCAAGCTGCCATTTGCATCCGACCAATAAGTTAGTATCTTCACACCGCCTGCAGTCATTCCTGAGGTTTTGATATATGCAGAGATCGAGAACTGTCTCCCACTTATATCTGTACCATAGCTCGCGCCTTTAAACTGATATTGATCTCCCGAAGATGCTACTTTAACCTTTAGAGAATGGATACCAGAATAATAGACTGTATTGTCTATTGTCGCCCCTCCTCCTACTGCATTATTTATGAACCAACCCTCCATTCCATTCTCAAAATCACCATTAGGAAAAGACATTGAACGAGCTTTCCCACTGGTTAACAAATTCCCATTTTGATCATACTTAAATAACTGACAGCTTAAAGTAGTCTGACATTGCTTATCTAATCTACCAGACGCATCATAAAAATACTGAATGGATGGGTTAGCTGCATACGTATGAGTTATGTAAGGGACCAAATATACAAAAAAGAGTGCAAGGAACACAGAAATGATTACTTTATTTTTTACCACTACGGACTTCTCCTCTATTTATATACTTATATCTCTTTGATTCTTCCTAATTATAATTAAATGATACTGAGTCAAGGTAAACTGCTCCTGCCCCAAAATCTCCTGTGGATCTGATTAGGAAATACACAGTTGCAATTACAGCTTTATTCGGAATGATTCCTTGATTAGCCAATAACGTATACTTCCCATTCGCTTCAGTAGTGTCTTTAATCGTGCTAGATATAAATGACCCATCTATATCGTAAAAGTCAATATACACCTGTACTTTCGCTTGATGCAGCATATTTATATTAATGTTCCCTGAAATATTGAAAGACTTGTCAGGAATTACACGCAGATCTTGAGAAACACCCACAAAATAATTATTAGGTATCCAGTAACCACTAATTTCCAATGACTTCTGTTCAGCGAATACACGATCATCCTGCAATGTGCCCATTATCGTTAACTTCTTCGTTAGATTTCCGTTTAGGTCATATTTAAAAAGAGTATTAGAGGTCTGGGTTCCCTTACTATAGGTCTGGTTAAGCAGGCGGCCTGATGCCGAATAAGAGTTTTTGACCCCAGCTTTAATTGATGTGTTCTCAACTAACTGGATCACTTCCCCTGCTCCTGATTGTTTATGTAAGGTCCAGTTATACGGTGTTTCAGATCCGAAATTATTCACTTCAAAACCAGCATTACTCAATAAATTAGTCGTATAACTAAACCTCATATCATCTACAAAAATACTTGCCGCCCCGCTTCCCCCAACCGCCCGAATAATCGCGTAAATACGGGCATAAGCAGCATTAATAGGTACTATTCCTGTATTAGAAGTTGTTACATATGCCCCTTGAGTAGTAGCCGGCAGTTCTACTATATTAGCTCCAAGAAAGACACCTGTTTCTGCAAAAAAATCAGCATACAGCTGCACTTTAGCGTTGCTAATACTATCCACTTTGAATCGTCCGCTCATTGTATATTTTTGATTAGGTACAACTTTCATTAACTGACTTATCCCAACATATTCGTTCACTTTAATATTGGATGCTTCGATTTTCTGTATCGTATTCCCATAGTTATCTGAAACTAATTGATAACTATGGATATCATTCGCGTAACTTGGCAACCAACCATTTCCTAACGAGGCTGCACTTTGCGCTTCAAAGTCTCCATTATTAAAAAGATTGGCTTCATTTGTATAATGAAAATCTAAAGAATCTGCATAGATTGTTCCAGAACCATTTAAGCCAGTACCACGAATCATTACATATACAACAGCGAAAGCTGTATCCTTTGGAATTTGTCCGGTGTCAGATAATGTCATATATGTACCATTGGTTGGTTTGGCATATTCAATAATAGTCGTCCCCAGATAATGGCCCGCTGAGTTCACAAAATCAATATATAATTGAGCCTTGGCATTAGATAAACTCTCTATTAACAAAGCTCCACTTGTATGAAATTTTTTTCCTGAATCCACCTTTATTTTTTGAAAGACTCCTACATAACCATTAACAGGAAGGGATGAGACACTAATTCTTTGTGCTCTGGCTCCACTTAACGATGGATAAGGAACTGAACTGAATGCAGAATTATAAGAGGCAGCGTAGTCCCAGTCTTCCGAATTAGTGGAGGCGGCTGAGAACTTCTCATAATCCGCATTTGCAATCAAATTACTGTCATTGGTATATTTTAAAGATAAATTATCAGCTATAAAAATTCCCGATCCATTATCAGAAGTAGAACGGATCAACGCATAAATAACAACAGTTGTAGCTCCATCAGGAACGATTCCCTTCCCGCCTAGAGTAACGAATTGTCCTGTATTCTGACTTGACAAATCGAAAACTTTGCTATCCACGAAAGCTCCTGCATTAAAAAAATCAGCATATAATTGTACCTTCGCATTGGATATGCTCTCAACAAAAAATCTTCCATTCATGGTGTACGGTTGTCCAGATTTCACGGCTATTGATTGGCTAACACCAGTAAATTGATTCATCGGCAGACTACTTATTGAAATCCTCTGAGCCCTACTTCCTCCTGAGACTTGTGAACTAATAATTGTGAAGTTTCCTTCACCATGGTGATTCCAATTTGCCGCTGTGTTACTATTGTTCGCTATCACTTCAAAACCGGGGTTAACAATTAAATTGTCAGTACCAATGCTTGTATTTGCACTTATCAATTCTGGTTTCAGAATCCCAACGATATTGAAGAACACACACAAAATTAGAAAACCTATAAATTTCTTTCTTATTCTCGAATTCATGGAACATCTCCTCTTCGAAATAAACAATCCTCAACAATCATAATTCACCATTTCATCTTTTGATACGGTGATATTTTGTCGAACAAATAGTTATTTCGTCGAATAAAACTATTAATAGTCAAATTTCCAAATAACAGTGAAAATATTCGGATAAAAATGAAGATTCTAAAAAAGCTATTGCAATTTAATGTGGGACCGCCAAAATTATAAAGAGCATATACAAAATGGATTATTAAGTGTATATTTCTCTAAGATTTACACTTGGGGGGACTTTAACATTGCTTAAATATTTTCATGCTAAAACCATTTTGTTTTTATTTGTCATATCGTTTTGTGTTGTTGTAGCACCAGAAAGATCCTCTGCCATCCAATATAACTACTCGAATTCAGATGGCAGGTTACGTAGTGTAGTAAATGATGACGGAACAATAATCATTTACTTCTATGATAAAAATGGAAATCTCACTTCTAAAAACTCTTGAAGAAGCCAACTGTCCAAGCTCCGATTGAAGCCAGTCAGTTAGATGGCTCCTATGTTGTCTACGCCTATGGTGTTAAGAGGGATGCCCTGAATGTCTCTTTTCCAACCTGGACCGCTTATAATGGAAATGATGATTTGGCTATTCCATTGGTGCCTGGCGAAAAAGTATCTGATGGCATTTGGAAAGCTGTCGTTCCTTTCAATAAACATAATAACGAAACCAGAATTTATTATAATGATGTTTGGGTCGATGGGGTGTATTTTGGGGGAAGTCATACTCTTGTTAAGAGAAATAATGTACAGATTCCTGCGAAAGTAAATTTTAAAGACGGCTCTTATGAGGTCATTGTCGAAGGTATTCATGATGATATCTCTAAAGTAACTTTTTATACCTGGACTGAGGCAAACGGGCAAGATGATCTCAAACAGATGAGCGGGCAAAAAATATCATCCGGTGTATGGAAAGTCTCCATTCCACTTAGTGAGCATAATTATGAAACTGGTATTTATACTACTCATATTTATACAACTGATTTACTTGGAAACAGTACCGGTATCGGGGTTCAGACTGAGATCACTAAGTCCATCCAAGCTCCGACTGAAGCAAATCTGCTAGATGGCTCTTATGTTGTCTATGCCTATGGTGTTAAGAGGGACGCCCTGAATGTCACTTTCCCAACCTGGACCGCCTATAATGGAAATGATGATTTGGCTATTCCATTGGTGCCTGGCGAAAAAGTATCTGATGGCATTTGGAAAGCTGTCGTTCCCTTCAATAAACATAATAACGAAACCGGAATTTATTATAATGATGTTTGGGTCGATGGGGTTTATTTTGGGGGAAGTCATACTCTTGTTAAGAGAAATAATGTACAGATTCCTGCGAAAGTAAATTTTAAGGACGGCTCTTATGAGGTCATTGTCGAAGGTATTCGTGATGATATCTCTAAAGTAACTTTCTATACATGGACTGAAGCTAACGGGCAAGATGATCTCAAACAGATGAGCGGGCAAAAAATATCATCCGGTGTATGGAAAATCTCCATTCCACTTAGTGAGCATAATAATGAAACTGGTATTTATACTACTCATATTTATACAACTGATCTACTCGGAAACAGTACCGGTATCGGGGTTCAGACTGAGATCACTAAGTAAGTCCGTCCAAGCTCTGAGTGATACAAATCTGTTACATGCCTCCTATGTTATGCATAAAAACAGCAACTCATCCGTAGACAAGTCGCTGATTATAGAAATCACTCTAGCTGAATCAACAAGAGTACCGTTGGAGCGATTAGGTTGCCTAATCCTCCAACACCACACCACACCCGCGATTCAGCGCCTCCTGATAATAAAGGGCGCCGATGGCAATATCAAAGGCAGCCATGCCCATCGGATTGAACAGGATTGCTTCCTCCTTCGGGAATTTCGCCAGCGCGTTGCCGCAGACCACCTCGACTATGGAGGTCGTGTCTTCCTTCCGCAGCCCTCTTTGATTATGCATATGTTCAATATCCGTATTCGCACGGCACACTTCATCCCAATCATCGACAATAATGGCAGAGGTGTAGCTTAAGATAGCCGGGGTGAAATCGCGCAGAGACACGTTCAGCAAGAGACTCTGTTCTGTGGGCTTGCGGTCAATATAACCGGAGCTGGAGATCGTACAGGTAATGAACAGATCTGCCCCTTCGTAAGCTTCCTCCCATGAATCCACAGGCCGCACCCTTGTCCCAAGCTCTTCCGGGATATGATCCATAGCACCCGGATTCGGATCAAATATCCGAATCTCCACCAGCCGGTCTCCGAGAAGCTGAGTCAGCATAGACAGATGCAGTTGACCGATGGGACCGAATCCGGTTATACCGGCAACTATTTTATCCGCAAAAGGACGCACCTTCTCATATTCCCGGATCATCAGCCCGCTGACCGATGCCGTGCGAATTCCGGAGATCAGCGGACTGTTGATGACGGCCAGCGGCTTCCCGTTATCGGAGTCATTCAGTATAGTCACCGAGTGGGCCCGGGGGATCTGCCGGGCATGGTTCCCCGGAAAGCTGGCAATCCATTTGATGCCTGCCATAGCGATATCGCCGCCAACGTAGGCCGGCATCGCAATAATACGGCTGCTTGGATCTTTATCGAACAGTAAATACGGCTTAATGGGTTGGGAGAATTCATGGGCGGCCATCACTTGAACCGTTCTCCGTATCATCTCGACACTTCTGCTCCAGGGCAGCTGTATGCTCTGTAAATTTGCAGTATTTAAGTATAACATCGTTAGCCTCCTCAGCTTAAAGGTCTGGCTACAATGTGCAGACCAATCCCATTCTGGATTTCACTGCATTTCTGCTCAGCCTGCGCTGCATCGTCCCCTCCAACGGTAACCCTGCCAATCCAGTCAAAATTAGACCGTGGATAGGATACCTCGCGCCCGGCAGCAATGAAATGCGACTTCAGGATATCCGGCCGCCCCTCTAATGCGTTAAGCCCGGTAACTTCCAGTAACGTCCCGTCCACGGGCGAACAGAATTCCCGGGAAGCGGCTCCGCGGGAGACCGTTGCCGTCAGATTCGGCTCTTCCCCCATATGCATACGAAGCACTTCAACGGGCAGATGGATGCCGGTTGCATACTTAATCATCTCCGGAACAGGGCCTCCGACCATCCGGGGATTGAATTCAATGATCTTGGGACCTTCAGGGGTAAGAGCCACCTCCGTATGGGTCGGGCCAAAATCAACCCCAAGCGCACGTAATCCTTGGCTCACGGCCTCAACAATCTCTGTCTCATTGCTCAATTGAACCGGGAAGCTCGCCCCTGTCTCCACAAAATAAGGAAACCCGACCAGACGGCGGTCCGTAATCCCGATCAGAACATCCTTCCCTTGATAAGTAACCATCTCCACACTAACTAATGGCCCTGCTGCGAACTCCTCAATGAGCACATCGGCACTTCCATAGAGATTCCGCCCATAATTCCTGTTGTTCACGTAACTGTCGTACGCCTGCCGTAGTTCTCTCTCATTGTTAACCAATACCACGCCAATGCTCATGGCCCCGTCGCAGGGTTTAATGATGCAGGGATAGCCCATTGCCTGAGCATGCTGACAAGCTTCCTCAACGCTGCCTGCCAACAATGAGACCGGAACCGGAACACCGTTCTGAATGCATAGTTCTCTGGATTTATATTTATTCCGGGCATTCTTGGCGGCCAGCGGATGCATGGTCGGTACACCAATAGCATGAGCAGCAGCCGTTGCCTGAACCACATAGAATTCTGCAAAAGACATGACTCCCGTTAACGGATGTACTTTGTGGTACTCTTTGACAAAACCAACCACGGCCTCTTCATTGAAGGTGTCCACTTCATGGATGTAATCCACCCTATGAAGCGGATGAGACGCCAGCGGCTGGCCCTTCAGATAATGCTGGATATCCTGGGTAATCAAAGTAACGGTATACCCCAGCTCTCGGCAAGCCTGGATTCCCGTGATCGATTCATTACTTTCTACCAATAACAGATGCTTCACTCCATGCAACCTCCTTCAGTGCAGGCAGAATTTGTACTTCTCTCTCCAGATACTGCAGGAGCTGTGACAGCCTGGCTTGCAGGGACACCGAATCCCCGCCGACGATGATTACGGTCATCACTGCATCCACACTGGAATGGGCAGCGTCCAATAGCTCCCCTGCCTTGACGCGCGGGACATATTCTGTCACCCAATCGAACGGCAGTGTCTCTGGGAGTTTCTTCACCGTCCCCGGACGTTTGGGCATTAGATATACTCCCGCTACCCGTGGCGGACTTGACGTCGGCAGGGTCAGCGGCAAACCGCACTGCGCCCGAACCCACTCCCGGTTCAGATTAACACCGTACATAGCACTGACGGATTCGCTGATCCGTCCGCCTGCGGTGCGGCTGGCAATTTCACACAACACCAGTTCATCCTCCCGGGTATGGAACAACTCACAATGAAAGGTGGATATCCCCGGTGAAGGCAAGGCTTCGATGACTTGTTGGACTTCCTGGACCAGCCGTTGAAAGATCGGGTCGGCGGGGCTTAGCAGCTCAACAAAACATTCCTTCCCGAGGATCTCAACCGGTTGGCAAGAGTATCTCCCCGCAGAAGCAAACCGGATCTCCTGCCCCATCATAAGTCCGTCGATTTCATACATCTCACCCTCAATGTAGGCTTCAACCATAAGTCCGGCGCCAAGCCCGCGTTCCCACACCTCGTTCAATTGCTCCGGGGTCCGTATAATGTCCGTATTCATCGAGCCCATGCCGTCCACCGGTTTGACCACAACCGGCAATCCATGCTCCTGTACGAAATCGTACAAGTGAAGCGGCGAATCCAGCCTGCGGAATGCCGGGCATAACACAGACTGGCTTGCCAGACTTTTCATCCATGCTTTATCCCTGTACGCCATAGCACTCTCCAGCCGTTGTCCGGGTAAGCTCAGCCGTTCGCGCAGACGGGCCGCACGAATCAGATCACTCTCGTCAAGGGCAATGATTAGGCGGTAGGGATGCTCCTCGTACAGCTTCAACGCCTCAATCTCCACCCGGTCGTTCGTCGTCCAATGGTTGAACACCTGCATTATGGCATAAGGCTCAGTGGTCTCACCATATGCTGCCGAGGTATACAGATATACCTCTTCTTCAAGGTCTTCCAGCCATGTCAGATAAGGAGCAAATGCCCGCCTCCTCTGATTCAGAATTAATATCGCCATAGTTTCCCTTCCTCCTTGTGATGAACAGGTGACCGGTTTAACATTACGTACAGGATTAGAGAGAGCCCGGACAGGAGTGCCAACGACAACCAGAAGTAAGACAATATTCCATACAGACTCCACATCTGAATGAGCTGCAGCCCGGTATACACTCCGATGCCTTCTCCAAGCGCCGTTGACAATCCAATGACACTGAAATATGTGATGCGCAGATCCGGGCGGGCAGCAGTAGACACAAACGCATCTATGGTAGGGATGAATAACATTTCGGCAAGGGTGAATAAAGCAACAAATACATAGTAGCCCCCCATAGAACCCACTACTCCATTGATTGTGAACGATAGCCCGAATAGCAGAAAAGCCAGCATCAGCCGGTATCTCTCCCGTGGACCAGATAAAACGGTATTCATCCAGCGCCCGACAGGAATCTGCAGCAGGACTACAAGGATTCCGTTCAGCATAAGAAGGCTTCCCAGCTTCTCCGGTGCGTTCAGATGGGTGCCGATTAAATAAGGGAATGAATTAAATAATTGGGTGAAGAAAAAACAGCCGATGGTGTTGAACAGCAGCACTTTACGGAAGCCTGCATCCAGCAGAACCGCCCGGTATCCCTTCCAGAAGCTTACCGGCTTCCGTTCCCGGTCCAGCAGATCACATCCGGGCGGAACCAGGTTCAACAGGAGGGCTCCCAGAACATAGAACCCGCCAACAAACGTTAACGTGTAGCTCTTCAGGGGACCAGTTAATAGAAAGGTGCCGATTACAGGCCCGGCAATCGCTGCCCCATTCAGATACATATTGGTATTGGCAAAATAAAACAGAGAATTACCATCTTTGCTTCCAACAAGCGAGACAGCCGCCTTCGAGGATAACCCCCTTACCGAGTACCCGACACCCGCAATAATAAGCTGTGCCGTAATCCATACCGGCGAATCCCAGAAGTCTACCAAGGCAATGGAGATTCCGGTTAAATAACAGCCAAACAGCATACATTTGAACGGGTCCAGGTTGTCCAGCAGCGGGCCGGTGAGAAACCTTGCACTGCGGTAGGAGACCGTGAAGATCATCGTAACGAGGGCGGTCACCGAAAGAGGCAGCCCTTTGACCTGAGACAGATAGACCGTCAGTACAGCCGTCATGGCGTAGAAGCCAAGGTGGGTAATCAGCGTATTCAGACAGATGGAAAATATCGGCCGGGGCACCTTTAACCTGTGGAACAGCTTCATAACCCTGCCTTCCTTGTAATCGGCACACCCATCTGCGCCTGTCTGTAGGCTGTCAGATCAGCGGTCATGCGGCCTATTAATTCCTCCGGCGAATGGCGACGCTGTGATCCGCACACTTTGGCAGATTGGCTGCACAGATAACAGGGGCGCGGCGCGGCCCCGATCTCCCTCCTGCCCACTGCTCTTCCCGAATAACTGTAAATATCAATATCCCAATAGGCGCTCAGCGGATGTCCCTGTTCGAATAACAAACAGAACCGCTTCAACGCTGTAGCCTCCCAGGACACCTGCATATAGGCGACCGGACCAACATTTAAGTCTATCCGCTCCACGGACAGCATCTCACAAGCTGATGAAGCCAGCGCTTTCTGCATAGCCCCGATACAGAGCCCGAACAATTCATAGGTGCAATCCAGTCTTTTGCACGGTCCGGGAATATTCATCATGATCTGGATCAGCGAGCCTGCCGCCGGAACCCTCGCCTCTCTAAGCTCAGGGAGGCGCCCACGGTCACGAAGAATGGCAGACATAACGGAGTGGTTCTCCACATACTTCCCCTCCTTGATGCTCGTCCCACAAGTGCAGGGCAACCGTCATGGCCAGAAGATCGGCTGATCCCCCGGGCGACAAGGAACGAAGCTGGAAATCCTTCTCCAGCTTGCGGATATAGGTCCTGCCCTCAGAGGTGAACAGGCTCCCCCGGTCCAGAGCCTCCAAGGCACACGCTTGAGTATAGCTGATCCGCTCCTTGTCAAAGTCACGGTTCAGAAGCGTTGTATCCTGAACGACAGACATCAGGGAGAACAAGCAATGAATAACCGCCGTTCGCATGTCCGCCCCCTGATCAAGCGCAGAACGGAAGGAAGGCAGACCCTGCTGGAGAATGGAAGGAAATCCGTCGATCACTTCACCGCGAATGCCTCTGATCCGCCATTCCTTGTAGGCGCGTCCGCCAGTACTTGTAATCTGTGTCTCCTTCAGGATGTCCGTAAGCTGCTTACGAAGCGGGCTCCCGGCGATCCCTCCGGCAAGCCGGCAGATGTCCTGTGGTTCTGCGCCGCCGGATGGCCCTTGGCTGGTTATTCCCGCAGCCGCACATAGAATCAGCCCCAGGAAGATCGTTCCCTTATGGGTATTCACTCCCCCGGTAGCCCTCAGCATGCCAGCCTCTGCACGCCGCCCGAGCTTCTGGAGCATTCTGAACAGATCTTCCCTGCCGGTTCTGTCCGCAGATTCTTCTATGCCCAAGCGGGCTGCGGCCTGGTAATACGGCTGAATGCGGAGTGCGCTTCGCAGAAAAGTGTAGATATCCATATCCCCGTGAGAACCCGTGCTGACGGCGGAGACCAGTCCGGGAGAAGGCCAGCTCACCGCCTCCGCCAGAACACTGTAAGTCATCGCCTCAGCAAGCGAATAGGATGTATCCTGTTGCGAAGCTGTCATTGTGCGCTCTCCGGGATCGCCTCAGGCCAGTTGTCATGATCCAGGCCATACTGCTGGAGGAAGCTCCAGACTACCCGCTCCAGTCCAAGCCCGATGCAGCCCGACCACGTTTCCGTATTGTCCCTCAGTCTAAAGTTAAAGGTTTTCGCAAAAAAATCACCATGCGTATCATAGGAAGCAATAGAAATCGTGTCGTTTTTATACGGAATATCCGCACGGACCTCGTATTTCACATGCTTGGGAACTTTGAAATTCTGTTTGACCTTAGCCGGGAGGAAGAACGGATCATTGGCTAGAGCGCACTCCCCCTTCAGCCCGACCGTCTCCATCCATTCCATGGTCCACTGCAAGGTTAAATCACGCATCCGGGTTACATAGTCGGGAGTCCCCAGAAATACAAATTCCCGCATCGTGAAATTCAATAACCGTTCCAGCAAGTAGACGCGTTTGCCCTCATTGCGGAAGGACTGGCCTTTGAGTACAAAAGCGGTGTTGTCCTCAAGGACACGATCCTCCATTTCCAGATAGACCTTGTAGCACGGCGCTGATTGCAGTACATAAGGAGGAGCCTCCAGATACTGGCCGCTATCCTCCGGCAGCCTGCCGTTACTCCTCGATACATCCTCTGCGAAGGAGAGCATTTTCTCCTGATCGTGGCTTAAATGGGTGGCCAGCAGCAAATGCATCGGCGCGCTGTGAAAGTAGTTCATTTTCTCGGCGAACGCAGTAGGTAACAAGACCGAATACTGCCGTTCCTGGCAGTCCCCAATCTTCCGGCCGACATAATCAACATAACTCTGGTCAAAATACTCCAGCAGGCGGATGATCGGACGATGATAGGCCAGCTCCTGATTCTTCAGCAAAGTCAGCCAGCCCTGTTCCACCAGATCATCCGAGATATTCATCAGATTGCTGGGCTTGCAGCAGGAACACAGGGACTCCAGAGGCGGCTCGTTCAGCTCAACCACATCCAGCGTATGCTCCCGGGCTTCCTCGGAAGCTGCGGGATGCTCATTAGGCTTGCGGGTGAAGCGTTCCAGGAATGCATCTACTTCCTGTTCGATTTGCTCTCTGGGATAGGCGGACAAATAAGTGATGCTGATACGCTTGCCCTGGATCGGATCGACCTGGACTTTATGGGCGGATACCTGCTGAAGGAACATATGGGTGAAGACAGGGATCTGCAGCTTATTAAGGGTCACAGGATCAGGTAATTCTAATCGGTATGTTGTGAACATAACAGCCTCCTACGCTAATGAAGTTCCGTAAATCTCTTGGACAACGGCAACCTGGTCAGGATGGATGACTGAACGTCCGGTGAAGCCATATTCCCTGGACAGCAGACAATCCTCGCGGAACCCCTCCAGATCGCGGAAGGCCATATAAGTCGTGTCAAAACACTGAAGCTCCATACTCCGGCAGTAAGCTCCCAGCTTCTGCTTGGCGCTAAGCACCTCCCGGGCCGGGTCCAACAGCCCCTTAGCTACACAGTTATTGAAATAATCTGTTCCCCCAAAGGTAAAGGCATAAATATTGTCGCTGGCCTGGTGAATGTCGCCGATATTGGCAATAGCCTCACAGCATTCGATCATGACTTCATAGCTGGGAGTATAGTCCAGACCCAGGTCCCGCAACATCTCCTGCACCTTGCGTTCAATCTGACGCAGATCATCCGCCGTCTTGACCATTGGCAAGCGGATGCGGTCAGGGCGCTGCGGCACAACCTCCTCCAGATCCTGCTCCCAGTGCGGGGTATGAACACTGTTAATGCGGACAATGAGAGTATGCTCCGAGTCCGTGAACTCCTGAAGCGCATTCTTGACCACGTATCTTGCTTCCAGCTTCTTGTCTTCCGGCGTGCCGTCTTCCAGGCAGAGAATAATATTCATAGGATAGAAGGTCATGGCGTACTCTATGTAATTCGGTTTGTATCCCGGAACATAGAAATAGACGAGTTGTTCGGCAGCTAGACTCATCCCGTTACCCCTTCCCGCTGATTCACAGGATTCAGAGAGTAGGCCAATGCTTCGCAGCGGCTGCGGACCACCCACTCATTGGCTCCATTGAACCAGATCTGAGGGGACCTGCCCGCCAGTCCATATTGCTCCAATAGAGGGACGACATAATCATAGACCTGCTGGTCCGGGAGCTCCGGCACCATATTGATGAATTGAATCGCAGGATGCCCTTCTTCGATAACGATTTTAATATCGCTAGATTCTATTGATCCGACACTGACATTCACTAAGAACCGACCTCCAATGCGTAATATAGAGCCTCCAGAAGAAAATAATCGCCCCAGATCTGGGATTCTCCTGCGGTTTGAACGATATGCAGGGGTGAACTGGCGTGCACCAGCACTCCCTCGTGGTCAGGACCCGAAGGAGCATATTCCGCAGAAGTCAAAGTATCCAGTATTCGCTCTGCGTGTTGCAGGAAGGGCTGGCGCAAGGGATCGTGATCGCTTAAGGCTGCGGCGAATTGAAAAAATGCAGAGCAGGTAATGGCAGCGGCCGAAGCATCCTTCAAGGCTGTATCTTCGCCGGACAACATCAGATCCCATGCCGGAACACCATCTGTGCAGACATGGGATAAGTAGAAGGCGGAGAGCTGCTGGACCTTGTGTCTCCACTCCTCTTCACGGTTCAGGACATATAGCTGTACAGCCCCATACAATGCCCATGTATGACCTCTGGCCCAGACCGATTCGGTGCCGAATCTTGCATTCTTGTTATAGGGCTGCTCTGCAGCTCCCGTAAAAGGGTTCATTCGCATGTATTCATAAGTAAAGCCGTCTTCCCTCATCATCGCTTCACTGGTAATACGTGCGGATTCCATGGCAGCGGTATGGTAGCGTGTCTCACCGGTTACCCGGCTGGCCCATAACCACAAACGGATATTCATCATACTGTCAATGCCGGCATAATGCTTCCCTTCAGGCAGCCAATTACACTCCAGATACCCCCCGGAAGCTGAGAATCAAAGAGATGATCGGCAGCTTCAAGCGCGGTGGCCTTATAGGCTTCCTTACCGGTCAGCTCATACCCCAGCGCATAAGAATAATAGAACAGAAATCCAATATCCTGATAATCGCCTTGATTCTTGTAGGGTTCGATCAGGCCGATCCAGTGGTCCGCCTCCTCCAGATAGATTGGATCGCCGGTCAGCTGGTAGAGCCGGTAGAGCAAGCCGATAAAAAATCCGGACGACCACTTATCCCCGAGAATATATTTTCCGTGATGCGTGACATAGGGAAGTCTGATCTCCTCTGAAGGCGGTAATGAAGCAAGCCTGGTAAGCTGCTGTCGGGCCTGTCTTACTGCACGGTCAACGACATTGCGGCGTAACGAAACAGAAATTGGGTCCACCCCCGGCTCAAATTTTGACAGTGTGTTTATCCAGTTCAATCGCGTTCTTCTCCAGCCATTCATCCGAGAAAATAGTATTGTAATAGCGGTCTCCCCGGTCAGGCAGAATCGCCAGCACTTTCTCAGTAGCGGGCAGGCGCTCTGCAAGCTTAAGCGCAGCGAACACCGCCGCACCTGCAGAACCTCCAACCAGCAGCCCTTCCTCCTTCACCAGTCTGCGGGTAGTAGCGAAGGCCTCCGCATCCGACACATGGGTAACCTCATCGTACAAATGTCTCCGCATATTGCCCGGTACAATGGCTGAACCAATGCCGATCTGATACCGGACACCCGGCGGCATTCCAAAGGTAACGGAGCCGACTGCATCCACAGCCATTATTTTGATCTGCGGAATATGCTCCTTCAGCCCCAAGCTGCAACCGGTGATTAAGCCACAGGTCCCTGCGGGAATCACCGCCCAGTGAAGCTCCTTGCCGAAGGCTTCATAGATCTCCCGTGAGGTGGTTTGGATGTGCGCTTCCGGATTGCTGGGATTATTATACTGATTCGGCCAGAATGCCCCGAGCTGCTGGACGAGAGCTTGCACCTTGTCTATGCGCGCTCTAAGAAAGTTTCCGTACTCGTCAGCCTGCTCCACCATCACGGTCTCTGCGCCATAAGCCTGGATAATGCTGAGATTGACCGGGCTTATTTTGGGATCGACTACACAAATCAGCTTGTACCCTTTTTGCCGGGCCACAAGCGCAAGCCCGATCGCCAGATTCCCGGAGGAAGATTCAACAATCGTGCCGCCGGGTTGCAGCAGACCCGCTTCCTCCGCTTGGCTGATAATGTACAGCGCCGTGCGGTCCTTCATGCTGCCTCCGGGATTAAGTCCCTCCAGCTTAATGAATACCTGCGCCCCCAGCGGCTGTGGAAGATAATTCAATTTAACAATCGGTGTGTTCCCAATCAATTGCAGCACATTATCGTAGATCAAATCTCTCACCTCCAAAGGAATAATCTCATATAATTTTCTATAAAAAGTAAAATAAATACATGTGCATCATACCCTTTTATCCTAATAAATGTAAATATATCAAACTTTTTTATCGTTTTGATTAAAATTTTATATATGTTGAGAGTAAGTTCAACGTGAGCACTTGGATGGACGCTGCGTGAACGGACCGTTGTTCCAATCGCTGTTGTCCCCAGATTTTATTGATTCTCCTTAGCGGTGAAAATCCGGGGACAAAGGCGACCGCTACCGCTTTTACACAATCGTTCCGTCCTCTCCGCTGTTTAAGCGGGATACGAAAACACTTTTTCAACATCTATAATCTATTGAATCAAGCAATCGACCAAAAAACAGAAAACAGCGATTCTCCAATAATGGAAGAATCGCTGCGTTTTTAACGTTTGATGCTTTTGAGAACTTTGAGAATCTGACTTGTTCAAATACTTTGTAATATACCCATTCACACACTTAAAATTTGGAACAATAATCACAAAAGAAAAAACATTGCTGCTACAAAAAAAGCTAGAATTGCCGTTATCCCACACGTAAACAACAACAGCTCGAGTTTTTGTTCCTGCAGATGATTTGCAAATAGGATTCCGGTTGCAGTCCATATTATGAGAATCGTAATGTAAAAGAATATAGAGTCATAAAGAGTTACGAATAAACCGCCTCCTAAAGATAATAATATCCTGATTATTAAATACCATATCCCAGCCCCCCAAGCGGCACTGCAAATAACAAAAATCAGACTAATGACCATGAGTTACTCCTCTTAATCCTTCTCAAATCCTTCTAACAATTTATCGGTTCTACCTCCTAATTTATGTATGCCCTCACCACTTAGCTTTATAGAATTCACGATAGAACTTCATGAGGTTGTGGACACAATATGATGTCAAAAAAATAACCAATTACGATCGTTTCCGATTCAAATTGGTTATTTTAGGTAATTTATTCAACGGACCTCAAAAGTAGCCAACTTCGCGTCCTTCATTCACATCAACTTTCTTCAATACAGCCGCGGCAGCGTGTCTAACGTAACCGAGAAGGGATGCTCATAAGCACGCCGAAGCTCCTCCTTAGTCGTCCATTCTTCGGTAGAGCCGAAGTCGCCCGACCAGGTCATATACCACACCCACGGAATAAGCGTCTCCGACAGGCGGGGGATGCTCGGGAGAACACCAATCTCTCCAAGCGCGGTTAGTTTGTTCGCCGGTGTAATCTGTACCAGCCGATGATACTCGTCCGCCAAGTCAGTGTGAGTGTACTTGGGCGGATAGGTATCCAGCGAGATAATATCACAGACATCGTCGCCTACATACCCTTCGGGCAGCGGTGAATTCCACACCCATATCAGGTTGTTCAAGCCATGATGATTTGTATACCGCTCATACATCATACGATACAACTGCAGGGCAACTTTGGGGCCTTTGGCGCCCCACCAGAACCATTCTCCCTCCGATTCATGAAAAGGGCGCCATAAAATAGGGATCTGTTGCTCACAGAATGGCTTTAACAATTCCGCCATATGATCCATATCAGCCACTAGCATTGTATGTTCTTCTGTTCCTTCAGTCACTGCCCGGGAGGCGTCAAATGTGGTGTGTTCGGTGTAGAATCCTTTATCCCGGCTGCCGAAGGGTGAGAACCAGTGCCAGGTAAAGGTAAGAAGTCCATGTTTATTCAAAACCCAGTCCCAGGCCTGATCCAGCGTATTTTTATTTTCCTCCACCTCAATCAGGCAATCTTCGCTGGCATCCTCATAGTTAATATTAGGGGAGTATGCAAGCAATTCAAATCCGCAGAGAGCCGGCAGTTTTCCGGTTACCTCTTCAATATACCTCAGCTCTTTCTGTACGGTAGTCTGAGTATGCTGTCCCGTAATAATCCCCTTGCCGGATAGTTCGCTTAAATAGCGCAATACGTTTTTTACTTCCTGAGTTGCATTTGGATTGCAAGGTGCTGCATGAATCCTATCATTCATTGTCCAGACTCCATTCATTATTGTATTCAATCCCGATTAATTAAGGATTAATCAAATTTAAGTGCATCAGCAGACGCTTTATCATGACAACCGCCTGCGCACGGTCTACCCGGTCTTGAACCGCAAGCTGATCAGGGGTTAAGCCAGGGGCAGCCTGTGCGGGTTCCATGGTATGCCCTGCGAATGCCGCAGCGCGGTCAATCAGATCCGTCATTTGCTGGCGTGTAATCCAAGCATCCGGCCGGAAGGTACCGTCCGGATAACCGGTAATCAGCCCTGCCTCATGAGCACCGGCAATCGCCCCGGTATACCACTTGCCTAACGGAACATCGGAGAATGGAGCGGTTGCCCCGGAAGCCTGGAGACTCAGAGCTCTTGCCATTAACATAATAAACTCAGCCCGTGTCATATACTGGTCGGGAGCAAAGTGATGGGCGTCCATCCCATGGACAAGCAGCTTGTTCGCCATGAATTCGATATCCTCCTTGGCCCAGTGACCACGGAGATCGTCAAACATCCGGTCTGGTTGGCCTGTCGTATAAATACCGCCGCCGTTACGTTTAATTGTTATAACCGTGGCGCCATTCGCTGACTGGGTTACAGCGGGCACAAAGGACAGCTCTCCTGTGGCGGGATCAATCCCTACTGCTGTTAACCCGTTGCCGGCAGATTGGGGAATTGTGAACGTATGGGATATATACCGGCTGCCGAAATGATTAAGCTCGAATGATTGTTCTCCAGCATACGCAACGACTTTCAATTCAAACATCTCAGAGTCCAACCGGACTCCCTTATCCTTAGCCCGCATACTGATCTCTTCGGCTTGCCTGCTGCCCAGCTTCCTCATCTGAAGCGAGATCTGCACATCAGCAGTCTGGGCTCCCAGATGTTCTGCAGCCTCAGCGGCATTGATCAGGGCAACCGGGAAACGGTAGGAAGCCGTGTCCCACTCGATCAGGATTGCCGCATCCGGCGTGATGGCGGCTGCTTGTACGAGTGCCGATGCCGGGAACCTGAACTCTGCCGCCTCACTTTTATCTGCCTGAATCACGAAGAGCTGCGACTCTGCAGGCTTGTTCATCTGTTGTCTAAGTGAGGCAATCAGAGCTGCCCCGTCGACCTGGATAACCTGCGTTTTGGAAGGGTCCGCCTTCCCCTTATCCACGGTGCTTCCTGAATGATTTATCGCTTTCCAGTCCGGGAGCTCTTCCTTCTCCGGCTCGTGTTTTTGTGAGGAATACAGATCAGGCGGAAGCTCGTCAAGGGTGACCACATTGTCGTGCTCATACACCTTTTTCAAATGCTCCGGTGAATTTGTAATTCCATCCTTAATAAAGCTGCCGGTCCAGGTAGTGAAAAAACTCCAGTGTGCATTATAAGCCTGCAGCATTTCCGGATCAGGGATCGGCCCGTTTTCTGCCAGTCCGATGACCTTTCTGCCGTTCACCAGTGAAACCAGACTTTCGTACTTTGCGATGCTGGGATTGTAATCCCCTGCCGGGTTATATATATCAATACTGGCAATGTCCACGATATCATCTCCCGGATACCACTCCGGCTTCTCGGAGTTCCACACCCAAATGAGGTTATTCAGATGGTGATGGTTAGTCAGCCGGTCATACATCAATCTCCATAGCTGTTTTGCCGGTTCCGGCCCCTTGGCCCCCCACCAGAACCAGCCGCCCTCCGCTTCATGAAGCGGCCGCCACAACACCGGTACTCCTGCATCCTGCAGCCGTTTCAGCTGGAACGCAATGGCATCCATATCACGGAGAAGCAACTGATAATCCTCGGAATCCGGATGGTTGAGCGCATACTCTACATCAAAGGTCGTATAGTCCGTATAGAATCCTTTATACCATTCATGACCTGGCTCTTCCCCGCCAATTCCCTTGGGCGCGTTCCAGTGCCAGCACAGCGATATAATTCCGCCGCGCTTGTGCCAAGCGATGATTTTCTCAATTTCGGTTGAAGTAGCCCCCTTCTCGACACGCGAGGGGGAGTAGTCCATAACATCGGTGGCGAGTATCGCCGGATATTTCCCGGTTTGCCGGAAGATCCACTCAGCATCCTCCAGCGTTTGCTGACCCGAAATCAATTTCCGGCCATACTGGCGATCCAGAAAGTTCATTAACGACCGGGCTTCGGGACTTGCGTCCGGATTAATCAGGGTTGTTGACACAACGGGCCGCTCCGGCGCAGCCGCAGCCGTCAGCTTAACGTAGTCGATATTGTACCAACCCCAGTTAGCCAGGAATTCAATGACGTTATCGCCTTCCTTGAGCCATGTTTTTCCGGCAGGAATCTCCTTATAACCGGCCGTCTCCGGCAGAGTAATTTCAGTGGTGTTCCCGTTCAACACGATACTGGTCTTCTTCTCGCCATTTGGCGAGCTATACCTTATGAGAATATCGAACATTCCGGCAGCAGGAGCTTTATAATTCAGGGTCAGTGATCCGGATTGCTGAAAGGCCGCGTATCCGTCTCCCGAATATCCGGACCCGTCAGCCCCTATCGAGACGCTGCCGCTCATCATACCTTCCTCTGCCTCAAGCAGGTTTCCAGCCGCCTGGGCATTGGCCGGTTCAAGCAGGATGAACTCGATCCCTTAATAGCCCCAGCCCCGGGTAATCTTAATTGTATTTTCTCCAGCGTTAAGCAGTACTTTGCTGACCATTTTCTCGGCCCGGACGGTGCCTGCCGCAGGCGCATCCAGCATAAGTTCTCCAGCACCAGTCCCGTTAACCTGTATCCCGGTTGCTTTTCCGCCGTAGCCTTCGGGGATATAGTAGCCTATGCTTAGCTTATATAATCCGGCCTCTGGAGCATTCACCTTAAAGGTTGCATTACCGGCCTCTTCCGGTGAAGAAGCATTTTCCGCGAAAAAGAAGGAAATATAGCCGTCACCGTCGTAGAGCTGGTCATGATCCTCATAGACAGGACCGCGTTTCTCGATGCCATAACCGTTCAACACTGCATCCGCATAAGTGGCTTGGATGACGCTCGGCTGCTCATTATTCGTGAAGGCAGCAGCCTTTGAATCACCCTCACCCAGGTTGGTCAGTAAAGTAAAAAGGATCATTAAACACAGCGAGCCTACTAGCTTTCTTTTGATGTATAACCGCATCAGCTTTCCTCCCGGCAGATTAAATTGCAGCACGGTTTTTCCGCATTATTAACCGCTTACATTAATATTGTGCTCTCTCACTCGTTTGTGTCTAATGAGCTTCTCTCTATAGAACAGCGGGCTCGTCCCCCTCTTGTCATGCTGGAAACGAGCCCGCTTGATCAACAATTTTACTTAGTGGACCACAGCTTGATACGGTTCTGAATATGCAGGGTATACGCTTCTTCCATTTCCTTCACTCCGGCCTTATCCAGATCTGCCATATAGGCATCCCAGATTCGATCGAACTCTCCCGGCTTGGACATAATAGCCTCAGGGATTCTCTTCCAGGTGATGTCCTTCATCTTGGCTCCCAGGATCACAGCAGGATCGTCGCTGGCGAGTGACATCGTGTAAGCCGCACCATAAGCTCTGGGCTTAAATTCATCTTCTGACGGGAAAAGATCCTTCCAATGTTCGGCGCCGTATGCTTTCAGCGTTTCCTTCTCCGGTGCGCTGTAACTTGCGGTCAGCTGCTCCGGATAACTGCGGGTAAAGTAATTTCCGGTAGAATCTTTAATACCGTCTCCGTAATGGACCATCAGATTCCAGTAGAGCCCGACACCGGATTCTTTTTGGAAAGCTGCGTTGTCCTTGTCCATGCGTTCCTGTACAGCCGGGATAACCTTCCGTTTACCATTTTCAACACTGTAATGCTTCCCTTCTATTCCCCAGTTGTTCAGGATTTGCCCTTCTTCCGAGGCAAGGTAATCGAGGAACTGAATCGCACGCACCGGGTCCTTGCACTTGCTTGAGATTGAAATACCATAACCTCCGTCAAAGCCGGCCGGCCAGAAGCTGGTGTCCTTGTATTTCTCACTCATCGTGACCGGATAATGCCCATAGGTCTGATCCAATTTTCCGGCAGCCTTTAGCGCATTCTGGGCATCTCCATAATCCCATTCCGGATCAGCCAGACCCAGAACCCGGCCGGAGGCGACCTTCGCCTTGAACTGGTCAGTCTTCTGCACAAAGCTCTCCGGATCAAGCAGACCGATATCGTTCATGTGATTCAGCCAGCGGAAATACTCTTTTTCTTCCGGACGGCGAAAATGATACGTTGCCTGATGGGTTTCCTGATCAATGAAATATTCCCCGTCATCCGGCCCTCCGGTCGTCTGAAATCCCGAATTGGTGACCTGGTACATATGCCAGTCGTCTCCGTTCAGGGAAAGACCGATATTTTTGTTTCCGTTTTCGTCCTTCGGATGCTTGGTGATATACTCCTGGATGACCTTTTCAAAATCCTGTACTGTACGTATTTCCGGATAACCCGCTTCTTTGACAACACGGTGCTGCAGCTCAAAGCCTCCGTCGGCTTTAAACTTCCTCTCATCTACGGAGGACCAGGTTGGAATCGCATAGATAGCCTGGTCATCCAAGCTGTACTTGGTCCGGACAAGCTTATCACCGAGCATTTTTTTGATATTAGGGGCATGCTTGTCGATCAATTCCGTTAAATCGAGTACCGCTCCGGCATCAACAAGCTTGCCGACATCCGCTTTTGCCGCGATCAAATCAGGATAATTGCCTGTGGCTGCAATCAGTGACATCTTTTGAACCGGATCACCCACTGCAAACTCGGCATCCAGGGTCACACCGGTTTTTTCGGCAATCACCTTACCTACTTCATCCTGCATGTTATTCCAATTGGTACTGCTGTCCTCAGAGAAATAGGAGAGCGTGACCGGCTTTACATCCGAACCGGAAGCACCTTCCTTGTTACTGTCCTCTCCGGCACTGGAGCCGTTATTCCCTCCGCAACCGGCAAGCGTGGTCGCTAAAGTCAGTGCAAGCACGGAAGACAGTATCATTCCTTTTTTATCTGGCTTCATGAAGCTAACCCCCTAGATAATGGATAAATGCTATTGGAACAAGAACGGTCTAACTCTTAACAGCTCCAAGCGTCATGCCTTTGACAAAATACTTTTGCAGGAAGGGATAGACGATAAGAATAGGCACAGTGACGACAATCGTGATTGCCATTTTGACCGATTCCGGTGAAATTTGTGACATTCGCTCAGCCATATTCGCCGCGTCCTGGGAATTCGTTGCACTTGTCGTTGTGCTTTGCAGAATTTTCATTAACTCATACTGCAGCGTGGTCAAAGCTTCGTCCGACCCGTTGAACAGATACGTATCGAACCAGGAGTTCCATTGTCCTACCGCGAGGAAAAGGGCTACGGTAGCCAAGGCCGGCTTACACAGCGGCAGTATTACACGCCAGTAAATCGTAAAGTCGTTGGCTCCGTCCAGCTTCGCTGACTCCTGCAGCGCATACGGCAGTCCATCAATGAAGGAGCGGATCACGAAGACATTAAAGGCGCTTACAAGTCCCGGCAGAATGTACACCGCAAAGGTACCGATCAGGTTCAAATCTCTCATCAATATGAATCCCGGAATCAGACCGCCGGAGATGTACATGGTAACCGCCAGAAAGATGGATATAAATCTCCTCGCCTGAAAGTCACTGCGAGCAAGAGTGTAAGCAAGCATTGAACCGCTGATCAGACCTGCTATAGTACCGATAAGCGTCCGCAGTACCGATATTTTAAATCCGGTTATTAAGCTTCCATAAGTGAAAATCAGGCTATAGTTATCCAGCGTGAACTCCCGCGGCCAGATGGTAATCCCGCCCCGGACGGTATCTACTGAATTGTTAAGCGAAATCGCCAGTACGTTCAAGAACGGATATATCGTCAATACGGTTACCACAATCATAGACAGATAAACTACGAATGCCAGTATCCGGTCCTGTGTTGATTTCGAACGGTGGTTGATGTGGAACCCCTCCTCTCTCTCTATCTACATGATGCTTTCGTTAGTAAACCGCTTGAATATACCATTGGCAGCAAACAATAGAAGCAGGCTGATCACCGAGTTGAAAATGTTGATTGCCGTTCCGAAGGAGTATCTGCCCATAGCCAAACCATAATTAAGCGCATACAAATCCAGCACTTCAGAGTAATCAATGACCAGGTGATTCCCCAGCAGAAATTGCTTCTCAAACCCTGTACCCAGTAAATGGCCAATCGACATAATTAAAAGAACGATGATGGTCGGCCGGATGCCAGGCAGCGTAATATGCCACATTTGCCGCAGACGGCTCGCTCCGTCCACCCTGGCCGCTTCGTATAATTCCGGGCCAATCCCGGAAATGGCGGCAAGGTATATAATGGCGTTCCACCCTGTTTCCTTCCATATATCTGAACCGGTCACGATTCCCCAGAATAAGTTCCCCTGTGCCATAAACTGAATCGGTTGATCAATAAGGTTCAGGCCGAGAAGGATATCGTTTACAATTCCGCCGTCCGTGGATAGCATTTTGGTAACGATCCCTGCAGCAACTACCCAGGAGACAAAATGCGGAAGATAGGACACGGTCTGGACGAACCTCTTCATTGCCTGAACACGAACCTCATTGAGGAGCAGTGCAAAAACGACCGGCACGATAAAACCGGCAATCAGCCCCATAAAGCTCATAGCCAGCGTGTTGCGCAGCACCTGATAGAAATGGTCATCCTTGAACAAGGTATGAAAGTGATCAAAGCCCACCCACTTTTGTTCAAAAAAACTCACTCCGGGTCTATATTTCTGGAAGGCCATCGTCCAGCCCCACAAAGGCAAGTACTGGAAGACAAACACCCAAAGTACAAAGGGTACTGACATGTAGTAAAGATACTTCTGATTTCCTAACTCCCTCCAAACGCTCTTTTTTCTTTTTGTGTATACGTTTTCCGTATTCAACGTTATCGTTTTCATACTTCCTCCCCTCTCTCCATAACTATCATAAATTAGAGAAGAGGGGCTTCCTATACCAATGATTTCGGGAAAAATCATCTAGAAATTATGGATTCTTATAATCCGACGGCGACCGGCCTTCATACTTTTTAAATTTGCTGAAAAAGTAATTTACGCTCGTGTAACCCACCTGCTCTGCCACTTCATACACTTTCATTCCTTGGGCCAGCAGTTCCTTGGCTCTCTGGATACGGACCTTGTCCAGGTAGGTGTTAAAATACTCTCCGGTCTTCATTCTGAACAACTGACCCAAATAAGGGGTACTATAGTTCAGCAGCCCGGCCAATGTTGATAATTTCAAGTCTTCCGCATAATGCTTATGAATAAAGTCGATCATCCGCTTGAATTCATGCTCTTTGCCCTGTGTATCAGACTCTTCCACAAAATCCAGAAGAAAGCGGCGGATATCCTCTATTAGCTGCTGTAACCGGTCATGCTGATAGATTCCGTTCAAGAAATGCGAGACCTTCTCCGTCTCTTTCCCTTCTAAACGGGAGGCGGCGGCAAGCTTATGAATGATTCCATTGCAAAGAAAAAAGAAGGCTTGTTTAACGTGATTCTCATCTTGCCGCTGCCCGCAATACATCGCTGCCGCCTCATTCAGCAGCTGCGCTACCATCGCCTTATTCCCTACATCCAGGCAGTAATACAGGCGGAGGATTACATCCCTCATATACTCTTCATTGTTGTCTTCTGTCAAACCGGCAGGTACCGGCGGGCAGACAGGAGGATAATCCGGCTCCAGCAGACGGTCTCTATCACTGAAAAAAGACAGCTTCGCCGCTTCTCTGGCTTTCGAATATGAATTGCAAATAAGTCCGGCTTCGGTAACAGCCCCTCCGGTTGCCGCAATAAACCGGATTCCGGCGGCAATATTCCGGATCTCGCCGTACAGGTTATCACGCCGCTGCGATCCGCGCAGCGGCGTGTTGAGCAGAAGCACCACGTGGGGGGATATGACGGTTACAGCCCCCAGGTCCCGCTCCTCTGCCATTGCCTTCAGCCCGGCCGCCAGCCGGTTGAGCGCATCCGGCAGTTCCACTTCCGGAACACGCGGAACAATTACCACGACTTCGTAGCTGCCGCTCCATAACCCATCAGGTTGTCCTATGCCGGCACCAAGCTTTATCGATTCTCCCGGCTTCTCCTGAGGGACCAGCAGACGATGCAGGTATAAGTCGCGGTCCAGTGTCTCTGCCTGAGGGATTGTCCGCTTGCGTTCTTCCTCTTCAATCCGTTCCCTCACAAGCTGTAAAGTAGCTGACATTTCACCGATATTCACCGGTTTAAGCAGGTATCCGGCCACACCATAACGGATCGCTTGCTTGGCATACTCAAAATCCGCATATCCGCTCAAAATAATAAATTGCGTGTTATGACCAGCACCTCTTACCTGCTCAATGAGCTGCAAGCCATCCATAACGGGCATCCGGATATCTGCTACAACGACTTCCGGAGCTTCCTCCTCAATGATCTTTAAGGCTTCTCTGCCGTTGCCTGCGGCAGCCACAACGGTATAACCCAGGCTTCCCCATGGAATTAGCGTCTGCAGTCCTTGCCTGAGTTTGGGCTCATCGTCCACGATAACGACCTTAATCAACAGGTACACCTCCAGGAATATAAAATGTAATGACAGTGCCTTGTCCCGGCGTGCTCTCAATGTTCAGGGCGCTCGTTCCCCCGTACAGCAGCACAAGCCGGTCGTTCACGTTTCGAATACCGATCCGCTCGCTCTCCTGCTCATGTATGGATTCGGCAAGCTCCGCCCGGATACCCGCGATCCGTTCCGGCGTGATGCCTGCTCCATTGTCACTCACTTTAACTGAGGCACCCTTCGGCACCCTGCTTATTTCAACCCAAACCGTTACTCCCTCTTCGCGGTTATCCAGACCATGGATGATTGAGTTCTCCACCAGCGGTTGGATAATCAACGGAGGGACCGGCATGGTATCCAGATCAGGATCAGACACCAGGCGGTATTCCAAGCGGTCTTCATACCGGAACTTTTGCATATCAAGATAACAGCGCACACGCTCAAGCTCCTTGGACAGAGGAATACTCCCGTTACCGGCCTCCAGGCTGCTGCGCAGAAGCGTACTCAGAAGCCATACCGCTTCCGCGATATCATCCTGCTTGCGTATATGGGCTTCCATGCGGATCGACTCCAACGAATTGAACAGAAAGTGCGGATTGATCTGACTCGCCAGCATCTTGAATCGCATCTCATTCTGTCTCTGCTCTACCAGAATTTTTTGATTATTCGTTTCCTGAACCTCTTGAACCAGCTCATGCACGCTTCTAATAAGCGAATTAAACTGCCTGGACAGTAATCCCACTTCATCTTTGCCGTCAATATGGAGGTAAGCTTCCCAGGAACCGGACCCTACCCTTGTCATATGCTTGCTTAAACGAAGCAGCCTCCCGGACAGCAGAGATGCAAATGCATAGATGAGCACCGCTGCAAAAATCAGGCTGGCGGTTATTACAATGGCCCCAAGCCGAATAACCCGGTTGGCATCCCTCATCATGTCTGAATAAGTAAAAATCGAAATAATGCGCAGCCCGTTCCAGCTGTTCTCGGGTTCCAGGCTCGCGACAACTACTTTAGAGTCTCTGCCGTTGATTACCGTATCGTAACTTCCCTCTTGCCCGGATAGAATCTGTTGGTCTCCATCCATTTCAGATAATTCCCTCCCCCAATAACCGGCCTCATTGGAGCCGACAATCCGGTTTTTGTTATCCACAATCATTGTGGTGAAGGATTCCTGATCGAGAATAGAGCTTAATTGCCGTTGATCTATGTTAATAGCCAGAACGCCCTTACGTCCAAGCGAATCCGCCGAGAACGAACGGATCAGGCTGAGCTGCTCTGATCCGCTTTGTTCATCTTTGATCAGATTCCAGCCGGCAAGCCCTTTTTGTTCTATGGCCTCCTTGTACCAGGTTTTTGCCATGATTCTCTCATCCGGTTGAATGAACTCCCAGTTATTGAGCGCCCCCGGATTCACAACGTACACACGAATGCCGGATATCTCTTTGTACAGCTGAATGTAATCCCGGATATCCGTATACTCCCGGTAGGCTTGAATAACATCGGCGTAATCCTCGTACTGTTGGGTGGCTACTCTTTTCATCCTGTTATCAACCGTCAGCCGGTAAGAAATATCCAGCGGCACCTTAAGCAGCTCCTCCGTCCGTTTTTGAACACGCTCCACGTTGTTTGAAATTTGGGTTAAGGCATCTTTGATAACAATCTCCCGAAGCTTCCCGGTTAAGAACAGACCGGATAACACCAGTGGAAGAACGGCAGCAGAGATAAAGGTAAGGGCCAATTTCTTTTTCATTTTCATATCGTTCATCATGCGGAACAAAAACATCGCTCATCCTCCCGTACCGTATAGGCCGCTTCACGCAAAATGCCCCCTTCTCATAGGAAAGGGGCAGTCATTATTCGAAATTATGATGAATGCATTGCAGTCATTCTCTCGGCGTATCTGTAGCCCGGACTCTGAACCAGCCGCTCTCATAGTCCTTCTGTTGATAGGACAGGGGCAGTCCCAGCTTCATCAGTCTATCTCCCCCATAAATAGACCTAGACCCGCTGCACTCCGGCAGGACTTCATAGCCGAATTCGGGTTCAAGACCGGCGAGCTGCAGATAACTCCGGGGTGCGTTCGGCACCGCTGTCACTTGAAAATAGTAGACCAAGGCTTCCTTCTTGTCCCCGGATACAAACATCCAGGCGGACTGATTGCCTTCAAAAGGACTTTTTAGCCGGTATAAATCCCCTTTTTGGACCAAGCCGCGAATTTCTTTGTAGGTAACGATCTGGCGCCGGACCGTTTCCTTGTCTTCGTCAGTGAATTTCGTCAAATCCAACTCGTATCCGAAATTTCCGGACATAGCAACATTGCCTCTAAAATCAAGCGGAGTTATTCTTCCAACCTGATGGTTCGGCACGGCCGATACATGAGCCCCGATTGCGCTTATGGGATACACCAGGCTGGTGCCGAATTGAATCTTCAGCCGCTCCGCCGCGTCCGTATTGTCACTGGTCCAGGTTTGCGGCATGTAGTAGAGCATACCCGGATCGAAGCGGCCACCTCCGCTGGAGCAGCTCTCGAAAAGAATATCCGGAAACGCCTGTGTAATACGTTCTAACAGCTCATACAAACCAAGCACATAGCGGTGGGCGGTCTCTGCTTGCCGTTCCGGCGGCAATTCGGCAGAACCGATCTCTGTCAGGCACCGGTTCATGTCCCACTTCACATAAGAAACAGGAACAGCGGAAAATATAGCAGAAAGCGAGTCGAAAATATAATCGCGCACCTCCTGGCGGGCATAATCCAGAACCAGCTGCCATCTGGCTTCGCTGCGTCTGCGTCCCGGGACATGAAGGCACCAGTCCGGATGCCTGCGGTACAGCTCGCTGTCCGGAGAGATCATCTCCGGTTCAACCCAGAGCCCGAACTTCAGCCCCAGCCCGTTAATACGTTCCGCAACATCAGCCAGTCCGCCGGGAAGCTTCCGGCGATCCTCGAACCAGTCGCCCAAAGAGGAATTGTCTGAATCCCGTTTACCAAACCAGCCGTCATCCAGTACAAACAGCTCGATCCCCAGCTTCGCCCCTTCTTCCGCTATGGATACCAGCTTGTCTGCGTTAAAGTCAAAATAGGTGGCTTCCCAGTTATTGACCAGAACAGGGCGCTCCTCATCCCGGTGCCTTCCCCGGCACAACCGGGTGCGATACAGACGATGATACGTCCGCGACATCTCTCCCAGTCCTTGTCCGGAATAGACCATGACCGTTTCCGGTGTCTGAAAGCTCTCACCGGGACCAAGCAGCCATGCGAAATCAAAGGCATTGATGCCAATGCTGAACCGGACAGAGCCAAAGGAATCTACTTCGGCATCCGCCTCAAAGCCGCCGCTATATACAAGACTGAACCCGAAAGCTTCACCTTGAGCTTCCGTCGTCTCGGGAGTGACCAAAGCGGCAAAAGGATTAAACTGATGGCTGCTCATGCCTCTTTTACTGTCAATCCGGGTCTCTCCTTGATGAAGCGGTGTACGGGTAATATTCCCCTCCCTGGCCCAGGCGCCGGAAAGATACATCATCTCTAAATCCCGTCCGCCAGCAAAGTCGATGCTTGCACTCAAGGCGCGGCGAAGCCGTAACTCCTGTCCGCCTGCATTGCTGAAATGGGCCGAGCGGACGATCACGTTCCGGTCTGCGAAGATACTGTAGCACAATGTTACCTTCAGACTCGAATACGCATCGGTTAATTCCAGCTCCAGCGTGTCCGCCTCCGCCTCATCCTCGGTATATACGGCCGGAAGACCGGCCAGAGACGGCTTACCCTTAGTCACCCGGTAACCCGTGTATGTCAGCTCTGTAATCCGTGTTCCATCTACAAGCTCAACCTGATACGCCGGATTGCGGAAGTCTCCGCTTCCGTATTGCGGGTATTCTTGCGGCAAGCGGTCTAATCCGGCGGTATCCGGGGTATGGATAAGCATATCGGACATTGGCTCCCGGTGATTCAGTTTGCTTCCCCAATAGATATGTACCGGGTACCCGTCTATAATTTGAATGATATAACTCATACCCGATGACTGCAGATGAAACAGCCCTGCTTGTTCCTGAACGATGATGCCCATGACCTAACTCCCCTCTTCCGATAAGCACACCCTATTCATTCATGGTGTAATACTTGATTAATACTTAACCTAATGATGTTTGTTCCTAAAAGGATATACTATCTATACACATTAAGTACATAGCATGATGATCACTAAATATGTTATAATGCTTGAAATTAATTTCAAAGGAGTTTTGCTGTGATTGAATATTTGCCCCGCAGTAAGCAGCATATAGGATTACATCTTAATCAGTTTGGCAATGAGGAATGCCTGCCGGGTCACTTCTTCGGGCCGGCGGTAAGGAGTCACTATTTACTCCACTATGTTGTAGATGGGGAAGGGTTCTTTGAGGTTGACGGTACCCGTTATGAGCTGCGGAGAGGACAAGGCTTTTTGATATGTCCGGATATAATCACATACTATCAGGCCGGAACCGCGAACCCCTGGTCTTATTGCTGGTTCGGGTTTGAAGGGACCTCTGCGGAGACGCTTCTCAAGCAAGCAGGTATATCGAAGAGCTCCCCTATCTTCTGCTATGACCAGGACAATAGGATTGAACAGTACTTACAGATGATGATTGAATCGGGTGGATTAGGTAAAGCCCGGGAAACCAAGCTGACGGGTCTGCTGTATTTATTACTGTCTCTTCTGATTGAATCCAGTCCGGTGACTTCCCCAGAGTATGAATATACGGAATCAAGAACAGAGATTTATGTCGAGAAGGTAACGAATTTCATTGAAATGAACTATCCGTATAAGTTCACCGTTGAGGATATCGCCCGGTTTATCGGACTCAACCGAAGCTATTTGTGCTCGTTGTTCAAGCAGAGCATGCATCTCAGCATTCAGGAGTATCTAATCCGCCATAGAATTAATAAGGCATGCGAAATGATGGGGAACACCGGGCTGTCTATTGCTGACATCTCCAGGTCCGTAGGCTACAACGATCCCCTGCTGTTCTCCAAAATGTTCAAGAAGGTAAAGGGCTCCTCCCCCAAACATTACCGCGCCGAAATCAGCCCAACCTGATACGAATTAAAAATAAACCAATGCCGACCGGTCACGCGTCGAATTGGTTTATTTTTATGTTTCCTGATATTCATCCCTTTTCTCCCTTTCTCTATGGCATTCGTGACAATGCTTTTGTAATACCAGATGGTTACCACGGTAAATATCAAATAGATAACAATTTACGCTGCCATACTAATGATGATTGGGGTAATCATACTTGTGGCGATGAGAATAGAACCTACTTTAAGAGCAAAGGCAGCGTAAATTAACCCTACACCCAGGGGAATTAAATAAACAAATAGCTGTTTACGGATGATGCCTTTCATTATATCGCCCACTTGAAATCCGAGCTGACGCAATGTCCGGTAATGGTTTTTTTCTTGTTCAGCCTCAGTCATTTGTTTGAAGTACAGAATACTTCCCGTAGAGAGGATGAACACAAAACCTAAAAAGCCGGCGATGAAAACAGGTTATCTATTGGCTTCTGAGTTACTAACTTATGCCAAACAATCTTCAAATGGTGGCTCATACACTCCATACTATAAAAGTCAGGCAAATGGAACTGCCGAATTAGCGAGACTTAGAACTACTCAATCCACCGGATCTGGTAGTGGAGCCTTTTCAAAAGGTTCTAGTACTAAAGATAATGATCTATATTATGCTATTCATAATTATAATTACAAATGGAATAACGGAACCGTTAGTATTACAGATAGATATGATTATGCCGTTAATGCTGATTATCAAGGTATAGCCGGAACTGCCGTAAATACAATGTGGCTTGCTCAATCAAAGGGAGTTATTGTCCCCTTTCTTGTAGTAATGAATTTCTAGTCATTCTTAAATAGTGTTAATTTTAATTATACCCATATATTTACAAATTGTGCTCTCACTATTAAAAATAGAGGATATGATTTGATGAAAAACACAAGAGTAATTATTGGTGGATTCGTTATTTTAATAATCTTATTAGCAGTGTTGTATAAAGGTTATTTTGATAGTAGTAAAGAAATAGAATTTTTTAACGATAAGTTCGGAATACAACTGCCAAAAAAAAGCGAAATTATACTGAGTAAGAAATCATATGGGGCAATGGGAGATGGGTATCGGGTGTATATCTATCAAGTCGATTCTGAGAGTATGAAAATAATAGCGGAAAAGGGCCGCGAGAATCATTGGTCCGAACTCCCGCTTCCTTCAGATTTTGCGGCTTCATTTTCCAAAAAGATCAGGGCCATAACAGATGAGACAACTTCTAAACTAATACCACTCAATGCTGACAAAGGATACTTTGTGATAAGAAATAACCAAACCAACGCTTCAATTTCAGGGACTGATGTATTTAACTCCAGCTTCGACAATGTAATGATTGGAATGATGAATCTTGATAAAAATAGAATTTACTTATTATCGTATAACATGTGAGCAGGATCATGATATTTGATACCGCCAAAATTAGCTCCAGCTTTAAGAAGAGGACCAAGAAACTTGGTCCTCTTCTTAATGTATAGTTTAATAGGCGAAATGGGCCCATGCAACAAAATAGCTCAATACGAGCGACACATAACGCATCATGTCACTTAACATGTCTATTAACCACTATTAAAATTACATTTTTTAATAAATATAGTATTTAATCTATCTTAAAACCGCATAAATATATTAAATTATTAATATTTATTGACTGAATAGATTAACGGTGTTATATTTCCTAACATATTAAAAATATACATATAGGAAAAGGAGATTGCCGTTATGAATAAGTTCAAACGTCTGCGTAAAACTAAAAAGCAGGTTATGGCCACTTCCATTGCCTTATCTGTGCTTGCGTCGGGAGTCATTCCGTTTCAAACTGCTGATGCTTTAACCCGGGTGACTTCAGCAAGCGGCACGGTATGGGAGATTCACGATGTTTTTGCGCCCAGTTTAGATACGGGAAGTTTACGTACAATTGGCACTACACAAGTACAAGGCTTCGGTAATATCTTCGTGAAGGTGTCCTCGCCTTCCGCTTCACTGATGAATGGTCAAATGATGCGCGGGTTTAACCTGAAATACGATGGCGTTAATAAGTTTACCTCGGCTCAATCTGTAAATCTGGGCAATGTAACAGTTACCCGTGATGTCTATGTGGATACTATTAATAATCGAACGAGATTCTTTGATACTTTTACGAATAAGAATGATATAGCTGTCAAGGTTGATGTATCCTTCGGCGGCTCTCTAGGCTATGGTACCGGGGCGAATGCTTCCGTAGTTAAGGCAACCTACTCCGATGATCTTGAGGTGACAACAGATGATTCATGGATTGTTGTCGACAGCAGCGCCAGGAACAATAAGCCGTTAGGCGTTGCCGTCGGGTCTCCGCATCCATTTAATAATGGATTAAGTGCTCTGGGTAATCAGCAGCAGAATCCATTCACCACCCCCTTAGCCAAGTCCGGAAATGAGGCGAATTTCTACGGGTTCATTAATACATTACATATGGAGCCGGGCCAGTCGAAATCCCTGGTGCATTATGTACAAGTTGGAGAGGCCGGTGAAGATGGGCTGAAGAAGCTGGTGACTGTGCTAAATGGACTGAATAGCCAGTTGGATATAACCGGCTTAACCAACGCCCAGATCCGTTCCATTAGTAACTGGGATATATCTGCTATCGAGGGGCTTGATACTGGAGATACCCTGGTTATTCCTGAGGCTCCTGCAGCCAAATCATTCGTAACCTCCTCCCCTTATGATGTTACGAATAAGTCCATTGCAGACATGCAGCAGGACATGATTAGCGGTAAAGCTACTTCGGTACAAATTACTCAAGCCTATCTAGATCGAATCAAGGTATACGATGAAGGCCAACTTGGATTCCATGCCTTCCTGCATGTCTCTCAAACTGCGCTCAACCAGGCAAGAGCTGCTGACAATGCCCGTGCCCAAGGTGCAACAGGTGATCTGCTCGGTATTCCAATTGCGATAAAGGATATCTATGATACCAAAGATATGCCTACCACAGGCGGCAGTAAAGCGCTTGAAGGCTGGCAGCCGGATTCGGATGCCTTCCAGGTGAATAAGCTGCGGGAAGCCGGAGCTGTCATTATTGGTAAAGTAAACACTTCGGAGTTCGCTAACAGCGGCAGCTTTAGTGAGAGCGGCTGGCAGCAGACCTGGAATGCACTGTATCCATCCAAAACCTCTTTTGGCTCCAGCGGCGGCTCGGCCGTATCGGTGGCAGCTGATTTCGCAGCAGCAGCTATGGGATCGCAAACAGGGGTCTCCCTCTACGCACCTACGACAGGCGCCAGCTTAAAAAGCTTCCGTGGTACAGACGGCATGGCCAGCACTACAGGCGTACTGCCGCTCACGTGGGGACAGGATTATGCAGGTCCCATTGCCAAAACAGTAACGGACCTGGCCATTATGCTGAACGCTACAACGGGTACCGATCCACAGGATATTTTCACAGTGACTGCCGATGCAGATCATAAGCGTCCAGTGGACTGGAAGGCAGCTCTGGACACCAATGCATTGAAAGGAAAGAAAATCGGATACATTCCTGCATCCTTTATCTCCGGTTATGCTGATGATGATACGGGACAAGCCGTCATGAACAAGTTCTCCGAGCTTCAAGCAGCAGGCGCAACCATGGTTGAAATGTCGGCAGTACCGTCAGGTCCTGCCCGCCCTGCAGGCATTAATGGATCTACTGAAGGCTGGGCGCGCTATATTGAGCTTCATAAGGACTTCCCTTACCCGGATGGGGCAAGTGTACTGGCTTCGGATAAGGTGCTTATCTATAATCAGAGAGGATATACCAAGCCTGAGCGGATGACTGAACAGGCGGTACAAGATTACATCAAATATAGAACGGACTATAAGCAAGTGATTAAAGGCTGGATGGACGAGAATGGTGTGGATGCCCTGGTATATGCCGGTTTCATCAGTGACGTATATAACAATGATGCCTCCGCCTCTCAATTAAGCTCTGACCGCAACACGGGCGTATTAACATCTACGGTCGGTCTCCCTACGGTAGTAGTTCCTGTAGGAACGAACGACAGCGGATATTCGATCTCTATGCAGCTTGTGGGCAGAGCATGGGACGATGCCAAAGTTCTAGGTATGGGCTATGCTCTTGAGCAGCAAAGTAAGGCCAGACTGCTTACAGCCTTCGCTCCAGCTCTTCAATATGTCTCTAACCCTGCTACTCCTGATCCGGTAGATAATGGACCAAGCAATCCAGGTCCTGGTGGAGGTTCCGTAACTCCCCCTGTAACAGCAACGCCTACACCAACACCGGCTCCTACAGCAACACCAGCACCAGCAGCAACCGCAACACCAACACCTAAGCCGGAGGTTGTCAGTTTCCCAGATACCCTTAATCATTGGGCCAAAGCAAGCATTGATGTGCTTATTGCCAAGGGGTTACTAACGGGTTATTCCGATGGAACCTTCCGTCCGGGTACAGGCTTGACCCGCGCCGAAGCCGTTAAGGTCATTACAACGCACATGGGACTTGATGGACAAGCAAGCAGCTTCACAGATGTATCCGGGGCGCATTGGGCCAATAAGTATATCGGCGCAGCTGCCGGATCAGGTCTGATGAACGGATATAGCGACGGCACCTTCCGCCCCAATGCGAAGATTAGCCGCAGTGAATTAGCAACACTGATCACTAGAGCCTTTAAGCTGACGGGTACCGGAAATACAACATTCAAAGATGTTAAAAAAGAGGCCTGGTATTATAACTCCATTGATGCACTGGCATCCAATAAAATTATTACCGGATACGAAGATAGTACCTTTAAGCCTGCAAAAGATATTACCCGGGCAGAGTTTGCAACAGTGGTTTCCAGATTACTGGAGACTGCGAATTAAGAGGTTCAATCCATAAAAGACAAGGCCATCCCGAAAAGGATGGTCTTTCTCCTGTTTGCAAAACATCTGGGCAAGCTTGCTCCGAGCGTATCTGGCGTTGAACGTCAGGGTTGCGGTATGATGAGGTTGGGAGGTGCAAAATGTCAAAAACGATATTAGTGGTAGACGATGATCAAGAAATCGTAAAACTCATCACCAAAAGTTTAAGGTACGAGCAATTTGAAGTCATCACAGCCAGTTCCGGAGAAGAAGCCTTATCTGTAGTGAATGATAATCACATTGATTTCATCGTTCTGGATATAGTCATGCCTGATATGAATGGGCTTGATGTCTGCCGGAATATCCGGACTTCCTATAATGTTCCCATCCTTTTTTTAAGTGCGCGTGATCAGGATATTGATAAAATCGTCGGTCTCGAAATAGGAGCAGACGATTACATGACCAAACCGTTCAGTATTCAGGAGCTGGCCTCCAGGATCAAGGCCCATTTCCGGAAAGTGGACAGGCTGCATAAAGAGTGGGATGAGCTTAGTCCCGGTAAAGAAAAGGCGGACGCTCCGCTTATTTTGAATGATAAAACGTTTGAAGCCTTCTTGCATACCCGGAAGCTCGACTTATCCGCGAAAGAATTTCAAATTCTGTCTATCCTTATGCGTCATCCCAATCAGGTACTCAGCCGTGAGCAGATCTATGAGAAGGTCTGGGGGGACGAGTACGGAGAGATCAATACCGTAACGGTTCATATTAAGAATATCCGCAAGAAGCTGGGTCCTGAACATAACTTCATTAAAACCATTTGGGGTATAGGCTATAAATATACGGAAAGAGAGCAATAAGATGAAACTGAAAATAAAACTTCCCCTCTTATTCCTGCTGATGCTTCTCATTCTTATGTTTTCCATTGGAATCTACCTGAAGTTTATCTTTGCAGTGTATTCTCCTATACGCACCACCTTGCTGGACTCCCGATATATAGCCTTGCTGCTGCCCATCTTTGCCATCGCGGGTTGCATATTTCTCATTCTGATCATCTATATTTATAGAAGCATAGAGAAGCCCATCCGGCTTCTGAATACCCGGCTGGGGGAAGTCAATGTGGTCCATCCCCTGCCTCCGCTGGCTTCGAGAGGTAATGACGAGATCGGAGAGCTGTACAAGCACTTCAATAAGATGGAGCATAAGCTGCAGCTCGCCCACAGAGAACAAACCGATATGATTGCAGCCATCGCCCACGATTTGAAGACACCCCTTACCTCTATTAACGGCTTCACCGAACTGCTGGCTACACATGGGGACTTACCCGACACTGAAAAGCAGGAGTATTATGAACTGATTCAAAAGAAGTCCGCCTATATGGTCGAGCTCATCAATGATCTCTCCAGCTTCACCAAACAAAAACTGGAGCTGGAATCCATGGTAGCCGGTCCTGTAAGGGCAACAGAGTTATTTGAAGACATTGCTTTTGAATATGAGGTTGAGCTGGCTGGACTTGACAACGAACTGACCTGCCGCCATTCATTCACGGACAGTATCTGGCTAAGGGTCAATGAACCGATGATCCGCCGGGTGTTCGGCAACCTCTTCAGCAATGCTGTAAGATATGGGGGGAAGAATAAGCTGAACGTGTATATGACCGGATACCTGCGGGAGCATCATGCCTATTTCCAGATCGAGGATAACGGAATTGGCGTGCCGGATAAGGATCTCTCCTCTCTGTTCCTTAAATTCTTCACGGTGGATAAATCGCGGCAAATCCAAAAGGGCGGCCTTGGGCTGGGCCTGGCAAGCTGTAAATCTATTATTGAGCATCACGGGGGAGAGATTACGGCCTTCTCTTCCGAATATGGCGGTTTGGGGATACGATTCAGCCTCCCCCTGGCTTCGCTTCACTGATTGTGGGTAAGCACTTCTTCTTCAACAACCAAAGATTACAGGCTGCTGCCGGGTGTGACACCCAGGCAACAGCCTGTTTGTTTTTTTAGCAGTTTATAGTTTTTTATATTCTCTTTATAAACCTTTATGTTTCTTTTACCGGAGCTTCATCTTCGAATGTGAAAATAACTTGTATATATTAGGGATTGTCATAGGAGGAGTTAACAGCTATGCGAATTTTATCAGAGAGAAAAAAAAGCAGCACGCCCGCTATACAAATTGACGGTGTGCACAAAAAGTTTGGCGACTATACCATATTAAACAATCTTTCGCTGGAGGTGAGCCGCGGTGAGATTTTTGGATTCCTGGGACTGAATGGCGCCGGGAAAACAACGACGATCAAGATGCTCCTGGCGATGCTGAAGCCAACCTCCGGCAAGCTCTATATGTTAGGTGAAAAGGTCGATGCCGGAAACTCTACATTATGGAGCAAGGTCGGATATTTGGAGGAGGCTACTTTTTATCCCGATCTCACGGTAACTGAGAATCTTGACATCGCACGGCGTATGCAAGGGTTGGCTGACAAGGATGCCGTACATCAGGTGATCTATAAGCTGGGACTTGAGCCGCATCAAAAGAAAAAAGCAAAACATCTCTCACTCGGTAATAAGCAGCGCCTGGGACTTGCCAAAGCGATGATTCACAATCCGGAAATTCTAATCCTGGACGAGCCGATCAACGGTCTTGATCCCGCAGGCGTAGCGGAGATACGGAATATGTTATATAATCTGGCAACCAATTTCGGCGTAACTGTTTTTATATCCAGCCATCTGTTAGAGGAGCTCTCGAAGGTGTCGACACGCATAGGAATTATTCACGGCGGCCGGCTGGTGCAAGAAGTCGCAATGGATAAGCTGGAGCAGTCCTTACAGAAAAACCTGGTGGTGAACGGACTGAACAAACCTGCCTTAAAGAAGGTGCTGGAAGAGCATGGCTATACCTTTGAGGATACCTCGGACGGCTATATCAAACTAACCAACGAGCACGCGGCAGATCATCCTGAACGGCTGGCTGAACTGCTCGTACAACGCAATCAGCCGCCAACATCGCTCCGGGTGGTTACGGAGGATTTGGAAGGATATTTTCTCCGCACCATTGGGATGACCAGGGGGATTAAATAATGAATATTCTATCTGTGTTACATTGTGAGATTCGCAAGATTATCCGCTCCAATGTGTTCTGGATCATGTTTCTTGTCTTAGGCTTCGGGCCCATCATGATGGGCGTCGGAAATGTATTATCCAGTGACGCCGGCGGTGTCAGCTGGGAGCAGTATTTAACCGGATTGCTGGATACACTTGCCCCGCTGGGGCTTATCGGATATACCTTTGTTGCGGCATGGGTATTCGGACGGGAGTTTGCGGATAGAACCATCAAGGATTTGCTGGCAAAGCCCGTGTCCAGAGCGAGAATTGTATTGTCCAAATTCCTTGTCATTTTAGCATGGTGCCTGTTGCTTTCCGTCTATATGTTTGCCGTAGGTTTTGCCGTAGGGGCAATCATGGGCGTCCAAGGCGGGTCCGCTTCCTTCATTTCGGGCTTGTTCTTTAAGTTCCTGATCACCTCGCTAATGTACATTTTGGTGACCGCACCAACCATTCTTTTGGCCAATGTGACCAAAGGCTATCTGGCACCCCTGGGGCTCATCCTGATCATCGTCATTCTGTCCAATGTGCTCTCCTCATTTGGATTTGCACCCTATTTCCCATGGACCATCCCGTCGGTATTTCAAAGCACCGGTTCCTTACAGCTCAGCAGTATATTGATACTTGCGTATACAGGGATAGTCGGAATAGCCGGAACCTTTGCCTGGTGGAGATATGCGGAGCAGCCGTAAATGGACCGATCACTCCTCCTCACTCACAGTGCTCTTCATCGCCTCCTGTTCGCGGAACGCCGAAGGTGTCAGCCCGTACTTTTTCTTGAACAAGGTGGAGAAGTAAGTGATGTTGTATATCCCTACCGCTTCACTGATCCTGGCCGCAGTCTCCGAGGTAGAAGCAAGCAGTTCCTTTGCTCTTTCCAGCCGGGTGTTGTTCAAGTATTCACTGAAGGATTGCCGGGTCGCTCCTTTGAACAGTTTCCCCAGATAGCTGGGCGACAGTCCGGCGATGCTCGACACCAGATCGAGGGAGATGTTAGGCTCGGCATAATGCTCATGAATGTAATTCTGTGCTTTTTCGATAAGGATATTATGCTTTTGAGCATTCAGCCAGTGATTCTTGTCTTCAATTAATGTGCAGATGGTGCTGCAATAGCGGTTGAACAGGTTACGGATCTCCGTCAGATCTTCAGCCCGTTCAATATCGGTTACCGCTTGCAGGTAATCATTGAAATTAGAATCCGGCACATGCTGTAAATAGTCAAAATGTTTAAGCAAAGACAACATGAGTTGAGTGCTAAAGGTGATGACCTGATGAACGGAACCGCCGGATATTTTATCTATAAATTCTTCGATTGCACTAACCATTGCTTCCGGCTTGCCGTCCTGCACAGCATCAATCAGTTTCTTCTCGTAGGCGCTGGGGTAACTGAGGGCCGTCAACACATGATGGCGTGTCGCTATAGCATCCAGAATTGCTTCCTTCCCATAGATGAGCCGGTATTTCACATACTGCTGCGCAGAAGTGTACGAGGACGGAATATTCCCCTTGCCACAGGATATATCTCCTATCCCTATAGATACTGTCATCTTGAAGTAGCGGTTCAGGAAGCTTTGAATATTGCGCAAGGCAGGCCCCAGCTCCTCCGGAAGCTGATTGTCCGTGTATTGAAGGATAGCCACGGCTTCACTTCCTCCCATAATGAGCACATCACATGGGCCGATCGGCTCCAGCATCTCTTTGGCGATATTCCCGAGTGCGAAGCTCAGCAAAGGCTGCTGTTTCCCCTCCATCCTCTCCCCTAGTGGTTCAAGCTCATTGATTCTGAACACCAGCACGCCAAAGTACGGCCCCGCCACCTCCTCGCCGATATCCTTAAGAATTTCGCTCGAAACATAGTGCTCCAGGGAATGACCACGCAGCAAGGCATGCAGGTAATGCTCACGGACGGTCCGGGAGGAGTGGTTAATTACAAACTGCATCGACTTCTCACGTTCATGATAGGAATGGAACACCTCGGTCATCAGCTTGTATTCATCAATAGGTGCCAACCCGGAGGCCGGATGGGCCGGGTTAGGCATGACTTTTTCGAGCAGCGCCGATAAGGGTCTATTCATGTTGGAGGTCAACAGGACAGAGAGCAACAGACCTGCAAGTACAATTCCGGCTGTAACCAGCAGCGTAATCCCCCGGAGCTGGTCGATGTTAGAGATGAGCTCGGAATACGGTGAAACGCTTACAAAATACCAGTCCAGTTCCTCTGACTTCACATAAGTGACCAGATTCCTTTGGTCTGAAATCATTGTGGTGAAGCTGCTCTCCTTATGGTTCTCGATTAATATCTTCCGCACATACTCCTCTTCGGATAAATCCTCCAGAAACAGGTTGGAATCGGTATGAGACAGCACTTTACCTTCATTATTGATTACAAAAACATTATTAGCGGCGTCCGCACTGCTGATCTTGCGGATGGTCGTCAGAATGGACTGCTCCTCCACATTGATATAGATCAGCGGATTGCCTGTGGTCCGGGGTGAGAAATTCGGGTACAGCAAGAAGGTCAGGAACTGTAATGACTTCCCGTTGTTGCGGCCCGGAACCTTCAGACTGCGCGGATGGAACTCCATATACTGCTTCGCGCTGAGGGTGGTAAGCGAAGCATCAAACGGAAGCCCGGCTGTATCAATGGTAGTTCCTGTGGAAGGCCGGTGTATCCCGATACTGTGTATATATGGGTTCACATTTGTAATTTGTTCGATCTGTTGAAAAATATGATAATTGCTGACCTTGTCCTCCACCGTCTCATTGAGAAAGGACAGGATTTCCGGTTGAATCAGCAGTGTATTTCCTATAGTAACGACCTGATTATAGACTACATCGGAGGCGTAGGTGATCTGGGATAACATCGCCCGGGAATTACGTTCGATCTCCTTAATAGCACTTCTGGAGAATAGTGAGAAAAGCACACCGGATAGCAGGCTTACGGTCAGAAGAACGAGAAGGAAATATGAGATGGTGAGCTTTTGAAATGCCTTGTATCGAACAAGCCGGTTGATGGTTGTCCGCATGTTGAATTCCTCCCAACACTGCTCGTTATCATTTCTAAACTATAGTACATTTTGGACCGAAAAGGTACTGAATCAGGCCAAAATGAAAGTCATTCCGTTTTTTTGAAAGCCTTGTGTTTGAATTTGAAAGCGTTTTCCAGGTTTTGAAATAGACTCTTCGGGAGGGTATGGCTAATCTGGAATCAAGGCAAGCGTCATTTATAACAAATGGGGGGAACAGGAAATTGACAAAAAAACGGCGTCCAAGACTCAGCATACTTTCTGACATCCGCAGGAATGGTACATCCTATTTGTTGGTTTTGCCGGCAATGGCCTACACTTTTATTTTCGGCTATATGACGTATCCTTATATGGTCATTGCTTTCCAGCGTTTCAATTATACCAAGGGAATCTTCCATAGCGAATGGGTGGGATTCAAGAACTTCGAGTTCTTCTTCCGGTCCAACAAAGCGCTTACGGTCACCTTCAACACCATTTACCTCAATTTACTCTTTATTATTTTCGGTACGCTGATGGCGCTGGCTATTTCACTGGTTCTAAACGAGCTGCGCAAGAAGCTGTTTGTCAAGATCAGTCAATCCCTGATGTTATTCCCGAATTTCATCTCATGGATCGTCATTAGCTATGTGCTGTATGCGCTATTCTCAATGGATATGGGAATTGTGAACAAAACGCTGAACCAGCTCGGCATGTCCTCTGTGAACTGGTATACCGAGGCGCAGTCCTGGCCGGCGATTCTTACCGTCATGCATGTGTGGAAGGGGGCCGGAATGAGTGCCATTATCTACTTGGCGACCATTACCGGTATCGACGAGACGTTGTATGAAGCAGCCGAGATTGACGGGGCTAACCGCCTGCAGATGTGCTTCCGGATTACGCTTCCGCTAATGATGCCCACGGTTATTATCCTGACGATGCTCTCGGTCGGCAAAATTATGTACGGCGATTTCGGAATGATCTATGCGCTCATCGGTGACAACGGCACCCTGTATTCGACCACGGATATCATTGATACGTATGTATTCCGGTCCTTGCGTCAGATTGGCGACCCCTCCGAAGCCATGGCTGTTGGACTTTTCCAGTCGGTCATCGGATTCATCCTTGTCTTTGGTACCAATGCCATTACCCGCAGGTTCTTCAAAGATGGCGCATTATACTAAATCCGGAGGAGTAACTATGAAAAAAATGTCAATCAGCAAGACGGTCATGTACACGCTGACTGCGGTGTATTCGGCGCTTTGCCTGCTTCCGATGCTACTCGTGCTGATGATCTCTATCACGGATGAGGATGCTATTCTTAAGAACGGCTACAACCTCTTTCCGGAGAAATTCTCTCTATATGCCTATAAGCTGATCTTCACGGGCGGCTCCCAAGTCATTCAGAGCTACGGAATTTCTATCTTTGTCACGGTCGTCGGTACCACGCTGGCTATTCTGATTACTTCTATGGCAGGCTATACATTAGCGAACAAAAATGTGAAGAACCGCAATCTGCTGGCTCTTTACTTCTTTATCACCATGATTTTCACAGCCGGGATTGTGCCCTGGTATCTGATGAACCGGTCACTCGGATTAACCAATAATATCTTGGCTCTGATTATTCCGTCGCTCCTGTTCAGCCCGTTCAACCTCTTCCTGGTACGCAATTTCATGAACGGAATTCCCGACTCGCTGCGGGAATCAGCTACCATAGACGGAGCGAGTGATATTGTCATTGCTTTTAAGATTTACCTTCCGTTATGTAAGCCGGTACTCGCGACCATTGCTCTCTTCTATGGACTGGATTATTGGAATAACTGGTGGAATGCGATCATGCTAATTGACACCAAAGATTTGTATCCGCTGCAATTCATGCTGCTGCAGATGCAATCGGAGATCAGTATGCTGAACGATATGGCTATGCTGGCCGGAACAAGCGACGTTACGCTTCCTTCGGAGTCGGTCAAGATGGCGACAGCCATCGTGACGATCGGGCCGATCGTCCTCCTCTATCCGTATCTGCAAAAGTACTTCGTGAAAGGGCTGGTTATAGGTTCAGTTAAAGGCTGATGTCATCCCTAAGGGGTTAACATAAATAGGCATAAATAGAGGAGGTCTATATTATTCATGAAAAAACATTACGCCATTCTATGTGCTGTGGTGCTTGCCCTTTCTACATTGATCGGGTGCGGCAAGGCTTCCGACAGCCCTGCCGCAAACGGGGAAAATAACGCTTCATCCCCGAAGTCGGACAATATCGTCCGGATCAAATACGTGGTTCCCGGCACCGAGCCCAAAGACTACCAAAAGGTGTATGAAAAAGTCAATGAGAAGCTGGCTGCAGATGGTGTCGGCGTTGAAGTGGAGAAAATCTTCATCCCCTGGGATGCATGGGACCAGAAGCTGAACCTGATGCTGTCCACCGGTGAAGAGTTCGATTTGTTCCATGTCATGCAGGACCGCACTCCGTTCTCCAACTACTATACCCGGGGGGCGCTGGCAGATATCTCAGAGGAAATTGAAAAATATGGAGCAAACCTGAAAAGGCATATCCCGGAGGATATCTTTAGCGGCGCAACCATCGGCGGGAAATATTATATCGTCCCCTCCTACTGGGTTGAAATGGCGAGCGAGGGAGAGTTCAATATCCGCCGCGACATTCTCCGCGAGAACAATCTGAAAGAGCCGACAACTCCGGCTGAATTGATTAGCGCCTGGGAGATTGTGATGAAGAACTGGAAAGGGAAAAACAAACCCTATTTGGGCACCCGGGCAGATTTTGACCCGATATCCCTGCATACCTCCATCTTACACCGGAGTTATGACAGCTTCCCGTTCACCGTTAAAGATAAGTTCTTTTATGTCAATCAGAACGGTGAGGTCAAATCCTGGATTGAGACAGAAGAATTCAAGAAGGATGCTGCTTTCATGCGCGAGCTGTACACCAAAGAAATTACGAATCCTGATATCCTAGTCATGAAGCAGGAGCAGGTAGATGCTCAGCTCGACAGCGGGGAGTGGTTCGTACGCCTGGGAACGGGCGGAAGCTTGAACGGGCTCCAGAAATACAATCCAAAAGCTACAGTAGACGATATCGGAGTGGTATGGTTTAACCCGGAGAAAGAATATCTGCGTCCCCTCTCCTTCAAGAACGGAAATGCCGTACCGGCGAACAGCAAACATCCGGAGGCAGCCGTTAAATTCATGGATTGGATGCTGGCCAGTCAGGACAATTATGATCTGGTTCAATATGGCATAGAGGGTGAGCACTACACCAAAGATGGCGAAAAGGGCCTAAAGCCGATCAAAGATCCGAATAACAATAACAATCCGAGGTACAGGGGCTCCGATTCGCAGAACGGGAATGTGAACTTTATGCGCTTTGACCTGGAGAATAGTATACCTGACAATAACAAAGTCTTATTTGAGCCAAATCCCAAAGCGGTTAATAGTATTGCGGCCAACTTTATTTTTGATCCAACGAATGTGAGAACGGAATATACTAATATTCTCTCGGAAGCTTCAGCCAGCATCACTCCAATCTATATGGGGGTTCTGGACTACAACCAAGCCTTCACTGAAGCACTGGGCAAAATGAAGAAAGCGGGCCTGGACAAGGTAGTTGCGGAATACCAAAAACAGTTTCAGGAATATCAATCTTCTCTTCAATAAAAAGAGCTGATACAATAAAGGAGTGCGGAAATGTTGAGCCTGCATAAGCAAAAAATAGAATTTGAAGCGTCAAAAACTATTTATGAAAGCGCAACCTTATCATTTAAAAACGTGGAAGGGTTTGATGTCTATAATATTTCGATTCCTTTTGAACGGGATAGCAAACGTTACTTGTTCGGCCGGGTAGAACGCCGCGAAGAATGGGCCCGCTCCTGGGTCCGCCTCTTCGAGGAGACCGGTCAGGATGAGTGGACCGTGGTAGATAATAGTATGATCTATACGCTGGAGGACCCGTTTATCAGTGAAATCGGTGATGAGCTTGTCCTGGGCGGAACGCATGTGCAATATCAAAGCGGCAAATACAGCACGTTTTTCGGATATTTTTACCGGGGGACTGACCTCCACGATTTGTACTACTTCACTACCGGTCCTAACAAAATGAAAGATATCCGCCTTGTTGCTCTGGCAGACGGCAGGATTGGCGTCTTCTCACGCCCGCGGGGCAGCGAGATGAAGGGCCAATACGGCAGCGAATCCATGATCGGCTTCACCGTTATTGACAACCTGGAGGATTTGACTGCAGACGTCATTGAGAATGCGCCTTACATTCATGGTATTTTTGGTGCAGGCGAATGGGGAGGCGTTAATCAGGCTTATCTGCTGGACAGCGGCAAGATCGGAATTATCGGCCATATTTGTTATCAGGATAAGGATGAGGATGGCAAGCTTCTAAAGGTATATTTGAATATGGCCTTTATCTTCGATCCCATCACCAGGGAATCCCATCACCTGCATCTGATTGGAAGCCGTTCCTGCTACCCGCCGGGGCCCGCCAAGTTCCCATATTTGACGGACTGCGTCTTTTCTTCGGGGATCGTGATGCGGGGGGACGGCAAGGCTGATCTGTACAGCGGTGTTGGTGATTGCCAGGCCGGGCGTATTACGATCGACTATCCGTTCGCACCCTATGGAAGCATTGTCTAAATCACAGTTCGTACTCACAAGGAGGATATTCAAACGATGAATCATGCAAATACAGCTGTCATAGGAGCTTTGGCCTCAAGCCCGCTCATCCGCCGTCATCCGGCCAATCCTGTGCTGGATGCGGCCCGGGTCCCTTATCCCACCGCACTTGTGTTCAATGCAGGAGTGGTTAAGTTCGGCGGCCGGTATGTGATGGTATTCCGCAATGACTATGGCTCACTCGACAAGCAGACCCTTGAACCGACTAATACAACGGATCTGGGTATCGCCTTCAGTGAAGACGGAATTCACTGGACGGCAGGACCCAAGCCGGTATTCAAGCTACATGACGAAGAGGTCGTGCGCGCTTACGATCCGCGTCTGACGGTGATTGACGGACGCTGCTACATGTGCTTCGCTGTAGATACACGGCATGGTATCCGGGGAGGGGTCGCAGTCACGGATGACTTCGAATCCTTTGAAATATTGAGCTTGTCTACGCCGGACCTGCGGAATATGGTACTGTTCCCGGAGAAGATCAACGGCAACTATGTGCGGCTGGAACGGCCATTCACCGTATACAGCCGCGGAGGCAAGGACCGGTTCGACACCTGGATCTCGGAGTCGCCGGATCTGATCTATTGGGGACGTTCGGATCTGCTGCTGGCGGTGGAGCAGGTACCGTTCGCCAATGACAAGATCGGTCCGGCAGCGCCGCCAGTGAAGACGGATAAGGGCTGGCTCACCACCTTCCATGCGGTGGATATCGACTCCGCCAGAGGGAAGCACGGCTGGGAGCCGTCCTGGAAGAAGCGGTATACCGCAGGTATTATGCTGCTTGACCTGGACAATCCGAAGAAGATTCTCGGGATGAGTGCATCGCCGCTGCTTGCACCTGAAGCACCCTACGAAATAGACGGAGGCTTCCGCAATAATGTCATCTTCCCCGGCGGCATGATCCTGGAGGACGATGGCGAAGTCAAAATCTATTACGGAGCCGCCGACACCGTAGAATGTCTGGCTACCGCCCATGTCGATGATCTGATCCGGCTTTGTTTGGGACAGTGAGACTGGCCTTCTAACTAACAGAAGCGGGTATCATCCTTGAATGAGGAGGATTCCCGCTTTTTACTTTGTAAAACTCATGATACAGCTTCAAGAGCTTGCGGTAACGTTCGTTCGTATTCCTTATGTAACACATAACGTTGGACGCCTCTCGAAGCGCTTACTGCTTCCCTCGCATGAGTGATAGCAGTTTCACTGTTACCTGCTTTGAGTTCAATTTCTGCGAGCAGCGCTGATCTCATCCATTGCTTCTTAATTGACTCTAGATGTTCCCGCGCCTGAGCACTCTCCCCTTCCTCCAACAGCAGAACCGTTTCATAGTACGTCCGGTAATCGGCATGGCGGATATGCGGGACGGCTTCCCGAACAGCAGCCATCTCTTTGCGGTACAGTCCGTAAGCCGCCTTGAATGTTGCCTGTACCGCTGCCTGCTTATGTTTGCTCATTAGCTTCTCCATAACCGTTCTTGCTTCATCGTCAAGTCTGTTCGCAAGAACATACTGAATATACAGGGCAGGATTGTTTTTCTGGCTGCGTAAAAAAGACTCCACGCGGTCCACCCGCTTCTCCAAAACAGCAGGACAATAGAATTGGGCTATAAAAGCAATGAGACAAGCCACCACAGCTCCAACTACTATCAGGATTGGTGAATAGTCGTTGAATAATACGAATAAGACAAACACGAACAGCACGAAATAAACTGTAATGCTCCAGCGAAAGCGTTTCATTCTAAATCTCCTTTGAATATCATCATTAACAAGCACCACTTCCATTTAAAATATTGTATCACAAGTGGAAAGACATGATATTTAACATAGTTTGAGCATGTTTACAGTCACATCCGGGAAAGACTTAACTGTGTTACGATATGTCAATAACTTGCGAAAGAGGTGTGTAATTGAAACTTCCAACAATCCAATTCGGACAGATTAAATCGAGAGTTCCTGTTATTCAAGGTGGAATGGGTGTAGGCATATCCTTAAGCGGACTAGCCGCTGCTGTAGCCAATGCAGGCGGGATCGGCACCATCTCTGGTACAGGAATCACTGCAGAAGAGCTGAGAATACATATTCGCAAAACAAGAGAACTCTCTAATGGAATTGGCTATGTCGGTGTGAATGTACTCTTCGCAGTGAAGGATTTTGCCGAGAAAATGAAGGTTGCTTTAGAAGAAAAGGTTGACTTTATAATTTCCGGAGCCGGAATTTCTAGAGATATTTATGCATGGGGCAGAGAATATGATACTCCTGTCGTAACGATTGTTTCATCTGCCAAATTAGCCCGAATCTCCCAAAAACTTGGTGCCTCCGCAGTCGTTGTAGAAGGATTCGAGGCCGGGGGACATTTAGGTACAGACAGACCCATGTTCGATATCCTTCCTGAAGTCTTAGAGGCCGTTTCGATTCCGGTTATTGCTGCAGGTGGAATTCTGACAGGGGATGATATCGCAAAAGCCCTTCGGATGGGCGCTTCTGGTGTTCAAATGGGTACCCGTTTTGTGGCAAGCCACGAGTGTGATGCTCCCTTGGCCTTCAAGCAAAAGTATGTAGATGCTCAGCAAGGAGATACGGTCCTGATCAAGTCTACTGTGGGTCTGGAAGGAAGAGCGATTCGCAATGACTTTACGGACCGGATCAGTAATGATGCCAGATTAAAGATAGCCAAATGCTATGATTGTCTAAAGGTGTGTTCACATCGCTTCTGTACAATGGAGTCCCTGCTCACTTCCCTTAGAGGGGATGTTAAGAACGGCTTGGTATTTGCCGGGTCCAGAGTTCATGAGATTACAGAGATTCTGTCCGTCCAGCAGATTATCGACAATTTAATGAGTGAGTATCAAAGGGCATTGAGCCCTACCGTTTAAGGTTTGTTATAAGATTCATTTGCACGATTAACCACTTAAGCAAGCTTGGGATTTGCGGGCATAAGTGGTTTTTTATTTTCGCAGGATACTCAAATTTAGTTATATTTATTAAGCTTTTATGTTCTATAAAATAATAAAAGCAACTCGTAAGTAGACAAGCTGCATAGTAAATGTAGTAATTTCCTCTTCTCAATCTTCAGATTCACTTCCTTGATAACAGATGTATCCTTCGGCGGCTCCTTAGGCTATGGCACAGCGGCCAATGCTTCAGTGGTCAAGGCAACCTACTCCAATGATCTGGAGGTGACGACAGACGATTCATGGATTGTAGTCGATAGCAGTGCCAGAAACAATAAACCTCTAGTTGTTGCAGTCGGGTCTCCACATCCATTTAATAATGGATTAACCGCTCTAGGGAATCAGCAGCAGAATCCATTCACCACACCTCTGGCCAAGTCCGGTAATGAGGCGAATTTCTATGGCTTCATTAATACCTTGAATCTTGAAGCGGGCCAGTCGAAATCCCTGGTGAATTTTGTACAAGTTGGAGAAGCTGGTGAAGCTGGGCTGAGCAATCTGGTTGCCACGCTTAATGGACTCAATCAACAGCTGGATGTATCCGGCTTAACCCCTGCACAGATCCGCTCCATCAGCAACTGGGATATCTCAGGCATAGAGGGACTAAATACTGGAGATAACCTGTTCATTCCAGAGGCTCCTGCAAAGCTTCGTCACCTCTTCCCCCTATAATGTTGTGAATATCCATTGCAGAGATGCAGCAGGATATGATTAGCGGTAAAACAACTTCTGTGCAAATTACGCAAGCCTATCTGGATCGGATCAAGGCGTACGATATGGGGCAACTCGGCTTCCATGCCTTCCTGCATGTGTCGGAAACTGCGCTGGCCCAAGCCAAAGCTGCTGACGATGCCCGTGCACAAGGCGCCAAGGGTGATCTGCTGGGAATCCCGATTGCGATCAAAGATATCTATGACACCAAGGACATGCCGACTACAGGCGGCAGTAAAGCGCTTGAAGGCTGGCGGCCAGAATCGGATGCCTTCCAGGTGAATAAGCTGCGGGAAACCGGCGCTGTCATTATTTGGTAAAGTCAATACTTCGGAGTTCGCGAACAGCGGAAGCTTCAGTGAAAGCGGCTGGATGCAGACATGGAACGCACTCTATCCATCCAAAACCTCTTTTGGCTCCAGCGGTGGATCGGCCGTATCGGTTGCAGCTGATTTCGCAGCAGCAGCTATGGGCTCGCAGACAGGGGTGTCTCTCTATGCACCGACTACAAGCGCCAGCCTAAAGAGCTTCTGCGGAACAGACGGTATGGCGAGTACAACAGGTGTACTGCCGCTCACTTAGGGACAGGATTATGCGGGGCCCATCGCCAAAACCGTAACGGACCTGGCCATTATGCTGAATGCTACAACAGGTACGGACCCACAGGATGTTTTCACCGTAACTGCTGATGCCGATCATAAACGTCCAGAGAACTGGAAGGAATCGCTGGATGCCGGGGCCTTGAAAGGAAAGAAAATCGGATTCATCCCCGAATCCTTTGTCTCCAGTTATGCAGATGATGATACCGGACAAGCCGTAAAGAATAAGTTCTCAGAACTGCAAGCTGCGGGAGCGGAAATGGTTGAAATGTCAAAAATGCCAGCAGCCCCTACCCGTCCAGCAGGCATTAACGGATCAACGGAAGGCTGGGCGCGCTATATCGAGCTTCATAAGGCATTCCCTTACCCGGATGGAGCAAGTGTCCTCGCTTCCGATAAGGCGCTTATCTATAATCAAAGAGGATATACTGCACCTACGCGGATACGGAACAGGCTGTACAAGATTACATCAAGTATAGAACGGACTATAAGGATGTTATCAAAGGCTGGATGGATGAGAACGGCGTGGATACTATTGTGTATGCAGGTTTCATTAGTGACGTATATAACAATGACGCATCAGCCTCTCAGTTGAGTTCTGACCGCAACACTGGCGTATTAACGTCTAATGTCGTTCTCCCTACCGTAGTGGTTCCTGTAGGAACGAACGACAGCGGCTATTCGATCTCGATGCAGCTTGTGGGCAGAGCGTGGGACGATGCCAAAGTTCTAGGTATGGGCTATGCGCTTGAGCAGCAGAGTCAAGCCAGACTGCTTACCGCTTTTGCTCCAGCACTCCCATATGTTCCAAACCCTACTACTCCTGATCCAACCGATAATGAACCAAGCAATCCAAGTCCTGGAGGAAGTACCGTAACTCCCCCGGCCACACCAACGCCTACACCTACAGCGACACCAGCTCCTACAGCAACACCAGCACCAGCTGAAACAACAGCACCAACACCTAAGCCGGAAGTGGTCAGCTTCACGGACACACTGAATCATTGGGCAAAGGCAAGCATTGACCTGCTGATTTCCAAAGGATTACTAACAGGTTATGAAGATGGAACCTTCCGTCCGAATTCAGGCCTGACCCGTGCCGAAGCCATTAAGGTCATTACAACGCACATGGGACTTGACGGACAAGCAAGCAGCTTCACTGATGTATCAGCAACGCACTGGGCGAATAAGTACATCGGCACAGCAGCCAGTGCCGGCCTGATGAACGGATACAGCGACGGCACTTCCGCCCCAATGCGAAGATTAGCCGTAGTGAATTAGCAACACTGATCACCAGAGCGTTCAAGCTGACGGGTACCGGCACTGCATCATTCAAAGATGTTAAAAAAGAGGCCTGGTATTATAACTCCATTGATGCACTGGCATCCAATAAAATTATTACCGGATACGAAGATAGTACCTTTAAACTTACTCTTTCTTCCTCCGTAATTATCTGCTTATGTCTATGTTCCTCACAAACTAAATCACCCGCTAGACTCAATAATGTTAAGCTCCTCTAACGGACCAATTCTATTCTCCCGGTCACATTCACGTTTTAGAATCATCCCCGTCACCTTACTCCAAGGTATGGTAGGGTTATGATGCACAATGTACGCTTTGGAGAAACGGTTCAGGTAGGAGTTCACTTGCGACTTCGGAGACAGGATGATCTATTTGCGTATTTGCGTATTAGCTGACTGTATATAGATCAAATACCTTTAAGTTTCGCTGCTCATCTAACTTACTACCGAATTCATTCATCACAATAAATCCGGGTACCGTTTGGGGCAAGCAAAAAACATATCCAGCAAGTAGGTCCAGCATAGTTTAACTTCTTAGATTCTCGCGCTAAGTGCTGTAGTAGAACTCAATGCTTGGTTAACAGTTTGCAAACTAAAAGATTGCTATAGTACTCCTTAGGACTAACTTACCCTTACCCTATAGACCCTCGAGTACAGTGAAATCTCACCTTATTTTATATTCCTTGTTAGTGAAGGAAGATACACAAGTACAGGAAAAACAATGCCTTTTCATCCACCATTTTGGGTTAAGCCGGTTCCTAAAGGTTTTTTATTTTCAAAAAAAAGTTATTAAATTTATTCAAACTCAACCTATTTAATGGGCTTTTATTAGATAAATATATGTTATAAACAACTAAAACAATAAAAATTAATAATAATAGGACTTTTGATATCCTATAATCTTGTCGGTTAGCAAAAGCGAATAAATTCATTGGTGTATTCTTATCCATATTGGCTCCAATCATCCAGTAACTCCAATATGATAGACTAACAATATAGCCGATAGCTGATGATTTAAATGCATTAGAAAAGGATAATGCTATTCCTCCTAAAAATAGTATTCCCGGAAGAGTTATACTTATAAGCTTCCAAAAGTTTAAAGGTTCTTCTCTGAAAATATATCCATGAGGCGAGAGATTTAGAGCCAGTAGAGCAACGCCAATCAATTCAAGTAAAATTATCAAAATAATTAGAGTAGTGAGGCGAATGAGAATAGTGGGGGCTTTGCTACGCTTGCATAAATAAATTAATTCCTCCGTTCGAGATGAAGATTCAATTAAGGGCAAATCACTCAACAGAATCACCCCAATTAATGGCATATAAATTTCAAATGTATTTAAAACATCTATAAGGCTTGGAGCATACGTCGCTATTGGTATTAAACATACAAATAGCAAACATAAAACCCATTTAATTGGCGAATATACTATTTTAAATTGATATATGCTAAAGCGCATAAATGCTTCTCACCCCTTTGCAGCAGAAATTGATCTTTTTCTCCATAGCTTAGCCGATAAAGCAAGAAAAACAAGGGACATTAGCAAATACAAAAGTCTATTCTCTACTATAATACTAAACAATTTATAATCAATAATAAGTCCATCTGTCCGAATCATAAATTTATACATGCTTACAGTATTCATCTCTCGTCCAGTAAAAGCTTGTTCTGAGATATTAAATATAAAATACATAAACAGTACTGGAAGAGCTGCAATTGAATTCCTAAATACAAGTGAAAGAAACACTACAAAAACACTAGAGAAAAGAATAGAAGGTAAGAGAAACAGGAAAAAATTTATGTACATATCCAGAAAATTCACTGTCTCGCCTACCTTTATAAATTTTATACACATCCAAATATTTATAATAGTAGCTAAAAGAAATAATACTGCAACCAATGGGAGCATTCCGCCAGAAAACCTTCCTATAATATATTCATGCGGTTTTATTTTCTTAGAATGAATTAGTTCCTCCATTTGATAACGACGATCTTTATAGAACATCAATACGAATAAAGGAATCACAATTATGGAGCTGAACACTTGAGCTCTATCAACGAATCTCATCGCAACTTCATATGTAAAATATTTTCCATCTAAGTCTTTTTTCAATTTTTCATTCACTTCTTCTACTGTACCAAATCTATACTTTTCACTTTCTATAGCCCCCTCTACCCAGTAAAACCAATCATTTAGGTTTTCCTTAGAGTAAGCTAGAATTTGTGATATATTCATCTGTTTTTTTTGGATTTCTTCTCCCAATCTTCTTAACTTTTTAGAAGCTTCAAGATTATTTTCAAAGTATTCTGGAGATAAATCTAATAAGTATTTTGAGACAGCAAGAGCTAACTCTTTTTCACTTCTTAATACCTGTAGATGTTCTGGATTTCCAGATTGAGCTAACTGGCTTATATCAGAATCGCTCTGTATAGGATAATAGGTTAACAACGGACGGAACTCTTGATACATATTATAGATTAATAATATCGTGCAAATTAAAAACAACAGACTTTTACTCTGTTGTTTTACTTCAAATTTAGTAATTTGCCAGATAGACCTCATTTGCTCCCCCCCTTTATCATAAACATATACGCATCTTCAAGTGATGGGGTAACTTCAGAGTAATCCCCTCTTAGTTCATGTTGATGAATATTTACAAACCGTACCTCAATCCCATTTTCCAAGTGGTTCTGTGAGATAACTAAATGATGTTGTTTTAAATTCATTAATTGTTCTTGACTTTCTAGTCTACAAGTCCATACATGACCTCGTGCCGAACTTATTAAACTTGTAGAACTGCCACAGTAAACCTGTTTACCTTCATCTAGAATCGCTAATTCTTGGCAAGTGCTAGCTATATCCTCTACAATATGTGTAGAGAGTAATATAGTACGATCTTGAGCAAAGTTACTTAACATATTTCGAATCCCAATTCTCTCTTCTGGATCAACCCCTGCTGTCGGTTCATCTATAATTAAAATTCGTGGCTCATGTAACATTGCTTGTGCAATACCCAGTCTTCTTTTCATTCCGCCTGATAATTGCCGTATTTTTTTCTGTCTTTCTTTATTTAGATTCACTTCAGACAACATGTAGTCTATACGTTCTTTACGTACACTTGTGTTCATTTTATTAAGAATGCCCATGTAATCCATTGCTTCATAGACCGTCAAGTTTTCATAAAAACCAAACTCTTGGGGTAAGTAACCAATCATTGATTTTATTTCATTATGGTTTTTTTTATGTAAGGATATATCATAAATTTCAACAATTCCCGATGAGGGTTCCAATAATGTAGCAAGAATTCTCATTAAAGTCGTTTTACCAGCACCATTCTTTCCAAGTAAACCAAAAACACCTTTCTTAATAGAAAGATTGATGTTATGCAAAGCAACAAGAGAATTATATGACTTGCTTAATTCTTTTATTAATATAGACATTATTTTATCTCCTTATGTTGCATTTTATAGAAACTATCTTTGTAAGCTTATAGTGTCTTCCCTTCTTCCAACATTATACAATGAGTGATAATACCCATTACAAATCATTAAATCTCTATGAGTTCCTTCTTCAATAACTTTTCCATCCTTGATAACATGAATAATATCCGCCTCGATAATAGTAGTTAGTCTATGTGATATGATAATTTTCGTTTTACCTTTCATATTTCTGAACAGGCTACTCAAGATACTATCCTCGGACTTATTATCTAGGTTTGAAGTTGCTTCATCAAATACAAGGATTGGCGATTTACGCAGAATAGTTCTGGCAATCGATATCTTTTGTTTTTGTCCGCCCGATAGTTTTACTCCATTTTGCCCCACCTTTGTATCCCATTTATTTGGTAAACCATCTACAAATCCGTACAAATCCGAACTATATAAAACATTTTCAAAATCAAAGTTTTCTATTTGGTGTCCTAAAAGGATATTATTAAATATGCTGTCATTTAAAATATATGTGTTTTGTGTTACCACTCCAATAAACTCCCGAAGTATTTCTATGTCTATATCTTTTATATTTATTCCATTTATTTTTATCTCTCCTTCATTAATCTGCCATATTCTTAGCAAAAGATATATAAGAGTGGTTTTTCCTACGCCACTTTCTCCAACAATAGCATGCGTTTTACCCGCTTCTAGTTTTAAGTTCAAATTATCAAATATCGTTTTTTCTCCATATGAAAAACAAACATTTTTAAATGTTATATCACCATGATCTTGAGGCAAATCGATAGTATTATTTTGTTCAACAGCAGTTGTGGCGAGAATGTCATTTATTTTTTTCCAGGAAACAAAAGCATTTGCGACTTTCATATTAAACTGGGTTATTCTAATTAAAGGGGATACCAGTCTCTGTGAATATATGTTAAATGTAACTAGACCACCCAAGGTTAAAGTACCAATAATTACTTTATAACCTCCTAAACCTAAAATAGACAAAGTCATAATAGATCCTAGCAATCCATTAATGCTCATACCAACGGAGAAAATCATTCGTAGATTAAGAAGCATTTTCGAGTTTGTATTTTCTGAAAGGATATATCTAGGCATAAAGAGTTTCTTAGCGTTTGTAACAATAAAATTCAGAATATTACTCAACATCTCCTGAACCATAGAATTTAGCTCTCCGCTTCCATCTCTCAGCAGTTCACTTTGTCTTTCAACCGTGCTACTCATTATTTTTTGCAGAAATATTATAATCAACTGCACCATAATAATAATTAATAATAAGTCCCATTGTAAAAATATTAAAAAGATTAGCATCCCTACGGATATAATAATATCTGAAACTAACTTTACAAGTTCAGTTGTAGTTATTTGCTGAACATTCTCAATATCAGAAAATAATGTGGTAAATGTCTCTCCAGAATCTTGATCAACTAAATCTTTTCCTTCCTGCCTTTGTATATGTTTAATACATTCTATTCGCAAGTTTTTAACAAATAGCCTTCCAGTTTTCGTGAAAAAGTAGTCAGAGAAAAAAGTTGATACTTCCTGAATAATATCAACAAACAACGCAAAAACAACAAAATATATCAGTAGTTTTAAGTCCCTTTCCCCTACAGCCTCATCCATTATCATCATTATAAAATATGGCATACAAATTGCCGTAATACTACTTATAACCATAAAAGCGACGCCCATTAAATACATTTTTTTGTAATTTGACATTACCTTAAATAAATATTTAATCATATCTTTTTTTTTCATTTCTTATTCTCCTCAATCAGCTCCAGGAGATTATAAACTGATTTAAATGTGCTAAAGTTCAAAGTTGCATCATCAATTTTAATATTAAAAATTTCTTCTAAGGAATTCAATATAACTGGTACGTGGCACTTACTTAGACCTATTTCCCACAACTTCTTGTTTAAAGATAAGTCAGAAATCACCATCTGTTTATTCAATAAGGGATTCAGTAGTTCTATTATTTTCCTTGCAGAATCCATATCGTACTCTCTTTTACCAGTATCAAAAATAAATTCATTCAAAGAAGTATTAACATCATCCTCGGTCCAATAGTTTTTGGTAGCACGTTCAGACAACATATCTATTAGCTCATCTATATTTATCCCAACATTTTCGTCAACTATATTTGAAATTAAACCTGTTATAATAGCAGCTGACTTGCTATTTCCACCGAAGTAACAATTCTCATTTAGAATTCTGGAAGTAAAAATGGGAACCATACTAGCAATACACTGAACCTCGTTTTCCTTATTGAACCAATACTCCGAATCATTTTTAAGAATTGCTCCTCTTACACCTATAACAGAGTTAAAGCGAGCGGGCCAGCTAGTTGTACACCCGTTATAAACTGAACTTACGATAATTTTTCCATTTCGTGTTAATTTTTCGCATACATTCTCTAAGGAAGTTATTTTACTTATATCTCTTGCATCTAATGTAGCTAAACTTAAATTAATAATTCTTGGTTCCAACTTATCACAAAACTGAAGAGCCTCAATTAGCTTCACAAATGAAGATTGAATATTGTCATTGAGGAGTTTAATAACATGTAGTTTTGTTTTTGGAGATACTTTGCATACAGCAAGCCCACAAGCAGTTCCGTGACCATTATTATCAGTAAAGTCTTCTGAGGCATGCAAGTCATTAGAGTCATTATCAAATTCATAATAGCCACCTAGAGTAATTTCTCTATTTATTAATTCACTTTTCATCCCACTATCAAGAATGATCACATCAGAATCGCTCATATAACCCCCCCATAATGAAGATGAGGAGGATTTCGATCCTCCCCATCTTTTCTTTTCGGCTTTTACCACCAAGCTCTATCTTTTGGTGTGTATGCACTTGAATAGATTACACAACCATCATTGCCATTAGTTTTCCCTACCCATACATTATATTCCAAACAATCTGTTTTACATCCTCCTTGTCCATTTATCGATAAATTATTTTCAAAATCACTTATCTTTTTTACTTTCAATTCCACAAAATCACCCTCCATTAGGCACCTTATTTTCGATTAAAATTAGAAAAAACTACCAGCATATTGGTTATTATAGCCCGTTGTCGACCAGCACCCCGAAGTACCATGTGATGTCTTACCTTTCCAAACAGTAATCTCACAATCATCAATACAAATCCCTTGTCCCTTTATTTCCAGGTTTACATCTTTATCAGATATTTTTTTAACATTCAGACTCATTTTTATCACCTCCTTTCAATTTCAGTATATTTTTCTTTTTCAATATAATATTTGCTCGATTCACAGCTTATATGTTCTAGATTGCAAATGATCGGAGAAGGTGTGTGAAAATCGTTTGTAGTAATTTTATTTATAATCTTACATCTAGTAGAAGTACAATACTGAGCACGTGCACAACCTATGCAACTTTCGTTTTCTGTTTTTCCTATTTCTTTTATTTCTGCCACTTTAGTTTTTTGGATACCATCTATAATATTACCTATAATAAATTCACTTTTTCCGACTGCGAGAGTACATGGGTATATACTACCATCAGTATCTATACTAATTGAGGATTCTCCCCCAGAACAAATACTGTTAATTTTTTTGTTTGCTGCTTCATTAATCAGACCCACTTCTACTTTCTTTTCTTTTTTCATTTCAAGTGTATAGTCTGTTATAGAAATCAGTTGATCGGATAACTGTTTCATTGAGGTTTCGTCCCAATTTTCATCCAAATGATCCGGAACAGGAGATATTACTTTGAATCCACAATTTAATAGATGAATTACGTTACCAGATAATTTATCCACTGTTGTAGAATTGAATGTCATTCTTGCTCGTATGTCATCTCTTCTATTAAGCAATTTATTTATTTTGGGCATTATAATATCATAAGTTCCCGTACCGTTTAGCAAGACCCTGTTGCTATCATGAGAATATTTATCACCATCAACACTAACTGAAATATAGCGGAATTCCTCGACAAGATAATCAATTTTTTGATCTGTTAGCAACAATGAATTAGTAGTTATTGAGAAGTAAACTCCATCTATATTCTGCTTAAATTGGTCCACTATATAAGTTAATTCCGGCCAAGGAATCAGGGGTTCTCCCCCATGAATTACTACCATGAGATCCTCAAATTTAAATTCAATCATATGTTTTTTAATAAATACAACAATTTTATCAATTGTACTTTTGTCGATCATATTATTACTTTTTTCCCCTTCGTAACAATATTTACATGCCATATTGCAATTATTTGTTAGAAAAATTGTAGCTATCATGATATCGCCTCTTCTGCCCATATTACTTTTCTTAGTCTAGGTTTCATGAATTCACAGCGCTCTGTGAAAGCAGTTATATCATCTTTCAAAGAATATAAGTCATGTGGACACCGCCAACAAAAATAATTAACATCACAATCTTTACAGGCCAGATAATTTTCCGGATTATAGTCTGATAGTATCGGGTGTATACAGGAATTTTGAGTATTATTGAACAATAAAGTCAAATCTTCGAACTCATCAACACTTCCCAGTTTAAAAGACTTCTCAACAAATAAATCACATGGATATATATCTCCATTGCAATCAATTGTAAATTCTGTAATTCCCGCTTTACAAGAACACCCTACTTTATCTTTGGGTTCTTGAGTATCAGAAAAAACAGGGTTGCTAACAACATTTGGATTTTTCATTAAAGAATTTACGTTCTTCTTTGCTCTTCCTTCAATAGCTAATGCTCTGAGCATTGGTTTAGTATTTAACCGTTTATTTAATTCAAAAAAACCATTGATTAAATTTTCGTTATTTTTCGTAAGAACCATTGATAAACTAATTCGATGAAAGTTTTCATTATGGAGTAAACTTATACTTCTCATTACTTTAGAGAAGACTCCTTTTCCTCTAATAATTGAACACGAATCTTCATCTATTCCATCCATACTAATACTTATGTAATTTACATTTTTAACGAGTTTTTTAATGTTTTGTTCATTAATTAAGGTTCCATTAGTCATTATAGTTATTTCTCCATCAAATGACCTTTTTGCATATTCTATAATGTCAAAAAAGTCTTTCCGAACCATTACCTCTCCGCCACTAAATGTAATATTTTTTGGATGCGTCTTACTAACCTTGTCAATAATCCGATAAATCTCTTCTGTATTATATTTATCGCATTCATTTATCGTGCTAGCATCCACTATGCAATGAGAACATTTCAAATTGCAGCGATTTGTGAGGTAGATGCTAACATCATTAACCCCCCATTTTTTATGTTCCGGATCTAATACACCTAGCGCATCCAGCTTATCTAAAATTTTTTTAAAATATGTTCTATCCTCGTCATCATACAATCTCATTAATAATTCTTCTTGTGATTCATTATTTCTAATAGATTCTTCTAAGATGTCATAGCATTCTTTCGAAATCCTCATCCAAGCTCCGTTTTCTCTATTAAGAATAACTACACGATTAGTATTAAATAAAATTTTACAATTCTCAGATAAATTCACTACATGTGCACTCCTTTTAGCATAATTTTGTCATTGAATAATTTTCATTATAATACATAATATACTTTATATTTGTATATTAACCCAATTAATTTCAAAATAATGTGAAAATAATCACTTTATATGCTTAAATAACCTTAAGTCGCGCCTTTTTCCCAAAGCCAATGATCCTCTCTATAAAGGAGGGTTCCGTAGAGTATTCTCTCACCGGTACTGAGTTTGCTGGAACTGGCTTAACATAAGGTTCCACGTACGCAGGGTATTCATCTTTCTTATATAATGTTTCTAAAGAAAACCTCCCGTCCACACTGAGTGTTTCACTTATAATGGATTTAAATTCGTTCAGGCGGTAATGGATCTCAGCATTTAAATCATTCGTTTCTCCTTTACGCCCTTCTATGTATAACACTCTTTGTTCTTTCTCATATGCCTTTTGTTCACGTATCGATTGTCTAATTGCGCGCTCCTGCTCACGTTCGTATTGCCGTTGCAGTCTTAAATGCCTTTCCTGCTCACGAATAGTAGCATTTCTGGATCTTTCTGCTGCGCGCTGTGCTTTTGCAGTTTCTTTTATGATTTTATTAACTGTACTTCCGAAACTTCGAGCCACCTTCACCCCTCCAAGTTACACAAAAATAGGATAACGATATCCAAATTATAACATTATTTTTAAAATATATTACATGTAAATCCTACTTTTTACATAAATGTTTTGCACTACATGCCTTAATTTCGACAAAAAAGAGCCTGTCAAAAGACAGACTGCGACTAGAATAGACTGTGGACAACCGTTAACGTACGGACCGATAATAGAAGTAACGGAGGTGTTCACATGGGAGAACAGCGTCAGCGATATAACGAAGAGTTTAAAAGGGAAACTGTGAAATTTATTCAAGAACAGACGAAGAGCTTCAGTGAATTAGCGGAAGAGCTAGACATCCCGAAAAGCACACTGCATCAGTGGATGGGGCAATATCGAGAGCTTAAGAATGAACCGGTAGCGAGTGTGGATCGGGTGAGGGAGCTCGAAGCAGAGCTGAAGGAAGCACGGCGTCAGCTCAAGGAACACCAAGATCAACTTGCCGACCGGGATGAAGAATTGGCTATCATAAAAAAACAGTGCACATCTTCAGCAGACCAAGGAACTCCGATTCCAGTTCATGAAGGACCATCGCTCCGAGTATCGCTTGGAGAAGATGTGCATAACCCTACAAGTATCCAGGAGCGGGTATTACAAGTGGCTGAGCGCCAAACCCAGTCCACAAGAACTCCACAAGGCTGCGGTGAAGGAGCGAATCCGGTACCATTTTGCCGACCACAAAATGCGGTATGGGAGTCCGAAAATCACCCGGTTGCTGCACCAGGAAGGCTATACCGTCACGGAACGTACCGTGAGTGTGTATATGCGGCAAATGAAGCTACGCTCGGTGGTATCTAAACCCTACCGCGTACAGACCACCGATTCTAAGCATAGCAATCCCATTGCACCGAACACGCTGAACCAAGAGTTTAAAGTACTGAAACCGAATACGGTATGGGTGACTGACATTACGTATATCCCTTGCCGGGGAGGTCGCTTGTACCTGGCCAGTGTCATGGATCTATGCACGCGTGAAATCGTAGGCTGGCGGTTGTATAACCACATGGAGACTAGCCTGGTTCTGGACGCCCTGCAGGCGGCCTATACAGCCAAACGGCCTGGTGCGGGACTCTTACACCACTCGGACCGAGGGTCTCAGTATACTTCTACTGAATACACCCAGCAGCTAAAGACATACCAGATGGAATCGAGCATGAGCCGCAAAGGAAACTGTTACGATAACGCCTGCATTGAGTCTTGGCACAGTATCTTAAAGAAGGAACTCATATACTGTAACCCCCGTTTTAAAACGCCTGAGCAGGCTTACCAAGCCATTTACCAGTACATTGAATTTTACTATAACCGTAAGCGAATGCACGGCGCGCTAGGGTATCTTTCACCCATCCGTTTTGCTAAGCAATGTACTGAAAAATCCGTTGCGTGAGCGTCTACTTTCTTGACAAAGGTCCAGACCCTATCCTCTCACCGCTTCGCCTTATAAAACTCATGATACAACTTCATCAGTGCTCTCTTCTCTATCCTCGACACATAGCTCCGCGAGATCCCCAGTTCCTTCGCAATCTCCCGTTGTGTCCGCTCTTCCCCGCCGGTATCCAGCCCAAAGCGGCCGACCACGACTTCCTTCTCCCGATCGTCTAATATATCCAGATTCCGATAGATTTTGCTCTTCTCAATCTTCAAATCAACTTCCTTAATCACATGGTCCGCTTCCGCGCCGAGAATGTCGATCAGGGTGATCTCGTTGCCTTCCTTATCCGTTCCGATCGGATCGTGGAGGGATACGTCTTTGCGGTTTTTTTCAGCGAGCGCAGATGCATTAATATCTCATTCTCGATACAACGGGCCGCAAAAGTAGCCAGCTTCGTGCCCTTGTTCGGACGGTAGCTCTCGATGGCCCTGATCAGCCCGATCGTGCTGCTATCTGCAACTTGATTGTTGACCGGCTTGGGGTAAGTGTAAACATTGATCCGGATGCACTGGCCCGTAAAATTAATAATGGGCATCCTGAAAAGAGTAAAGTATCTGCTGGAAAGGAAGCCATAAGAATAGCCAGGGAATGTATCCGGAATAAGTGGGACTTTACTGTAGAAACTACTCTAGCGGGTGGTAATGTTATTCGACAGATGCGAGATGCAAAGGAACAAGGTTTCGAAATCATCATGTTTTATGTGGGGCTAGGGGATGTTCAGCTTAATATTGAACGTGTAGCTATGAGAGTAAAGAACGGGGGGCATCATATTGAAACTGAGGATATTATTAGGCGCAATATAACAAGTATGAATAATCTGGTTTGTCACTTAGACCTGATTAATCAATTAATTGTTATTGATAATAGTAAAGCTGATGGGGAGTTTATGCTTGAAGCAGATCAAAGCGGGATAAAATATTATTTAAATGAATTACCTGAATGGGTCAAAATAATCGATAAACAATTACAGATTAATACAAATCGTTAAAATAACCAATTCGAATCGGAAGCGATCGTGATTGGTTTATTTTTTTGACATCACACCCGTGTGCATAACCTCAAAAAATTCGGGCGACACCGGCGAAGACATGGAGGACTTGATCTCCAGCGCTCTTACCACTTCCATTATTACCAGCAAATACAAACATCGTTGCAATGGTTTCATTCATAGGTGAAATCCTGTTCATTCAATTTTTCGATCTTTCCTGTGCTATATTCTTTTACGATTTGTCCTTCAGCTGTCTTATAGACTATATAGGTCCCATTTGCTTTGGCATCCAATCTCGCGCGGTCACCCGTTAACCGAATCAATTTAGCAAGGTCCTTTGTAAGATTCATCATTATGCTTACACCTCATCTTCTACTTATAGATCGAGTATACCACAGTACAGTGTAATTTATTTTTGCTAAAGCCTATATTCCTCACAAACCAAATCAGCCCGTTAGACCCAATAATGTTCAGCTTACTCTAACGGGCTAATCTACTCTTAAGCTCTCATTCACGCTTTAGAATTAACCCCGTCACTTTACTCCAGGGTACAGTAGGATCATGATGCACAATGTACGCTTTGGAGAACCGGTCCAGGTAGGAGTTCTCGTGCGACTTCGGAGACAGGATAATTAATTTGCGCTTAAGCTCGCTGGCATAGAGATCAAATACCTTTAACTTCCGCTGCTCATCTAACGCACTATCGAATTCATCCATTACAATAAAGCCGGGGGCCGTTTGCAGATTCTGTAACAAAGCGAGTGCAAACAAAAGTGAACTAAGCGATTCCTCCCCGCCAGAGACACCTTTGCCCACTCTTCCTCCCCGTGCCTTCACACTGACATCCTCTAACGTTCCGCGGTGCCCTTCCTTACGGGCTCGTATGAATAAATGGAACAGTACCCGTCCCTTGCGATCCTCTTGCTGCTTCCAGTCAATCTGCCCCTCGAATTGAAAACCGCTCATGTAGTTCTTGAATCGCTGCTGAATTTCCAGCACTCTCATATTGATGGTCGTCTCCAATTGATCCCTGAGCGTCTCAGCCCGTTCCTGATTCTCTTCAAACAATAAGCTTGTCCGCTTATACTCATCCTGCAGCCGGAGAACCTCTTCTTCAATGACTTTATAATTATCAGGTGCCGCAGGATCAAGACCCGTTTCATATCTGGCATTATTAAACGTAACTTTCCCGGACTCATACTCTTGGCGAAGCTTGACCAGCGACTGCTTTTTTTTGACATTATTAGGTTCTGGTTCAAGCTCGTTAATCAGCTCATCATAAATAAATCGGGCTGTTCCTTTGAAATCCTCAATTTCTTCGATAGCCGTAAGCAGATTTATTTGTGATGCATCAAGCCCCTCATTTGTATCTTTTAATTGAACATTCACTTGCTGTAACGTACGCGTTACCTGTTCAGCATCGTCATGATTCTTGGCCTGCTTGCGGTTAAGCTGGCGTTCATTGTCTTTTATTTGATCAAGCTGTTCTTCAAGTGTGTCAGATTGCTGCTTCATCATATCCTGTTGCGCAGTTAGGCTCTGGCGGTGTTTCGTCTTCTGCTGCAACGTTTCAAACTGTTCCTTCTGCTGTCCTAAGCGCACATAAAAATCCGCTTCCTGCTGCAAAATTTCCTCTGCATGCTTCAGCTTGACCAGTTTCTCAAGGATTTTTTTGTGCACAACCTTTATTTCCTGAAGCTGCTGCTTCTGCTCGTCAAGACGCAGCACCTCAAGTGTATATTTCGTGACCCGTCCTTCACGTTCATGCTTCCTGGTGAGGAAAGCTTCAGATTCACGAACAGCTTGAATAATCGCATGCAATTCCTGCATAGTCTGTGTATCATTCTTAATGGAGTCTTCGATATCCGCAAGCACTGTATTTAATTGGCTAGTGTTCTTCTGAATTTCCTCTTTGCGTTTCTGCAGAGCCTTCTGGCTTAGGATATAGTTCTTCTTCTCCTGTGGCCCGCGAATCCCCCTCGGATCAATCAGCATACCCTTCTCTACACGTATTTCTCCTACCTGATAGAATTGCTCTACCCACCATAGAGCTTTAACTGCATGCGGGAATACATCATCACTGATGCCTTTTTTCACATGAATCTGAAGCTTTTGAATGTCAGTAACCGATCGATCCGGCACGATACTCCGCAGAGGAACATGATACAAATCATTCGGAGCCTGTACATGCATACCATCAAAAAATACTGTATATTTAATAGCTTCGAATTGCTCCTCTGCTGCCGGCCGTGCGGAATCGTCTAATTCGATCAGCTCATTTAGGGTATAGGCACGTACTCCATTCGCTCTGAATAGCGCAAGTGACTCCCTCTGGCGTTCAGACCATAATCTATTATGCTCAAGCTGAAGTCCCTCTTCTGTTAATTCCTGAAGCAGCTTCACTTTCCTGTCCTGTTCATGCTTGAAATCGCTAATTCTTTGCTCTAATGCTGCAATATTCTTATTCACATCATAACTGCTGTGATATTGCCATAACCGACCCTGGTGTTCATACTCCAGTGCCTTATCCTGCTGAATTTGCGCATGCAGAATATAGCTTGAATTCATTAAGTCTTCTATAACAGCCTCAGATTCCTGAATGTCAGCTTCGGCTTTCCCTGTGTCATTATTCAACGCTTGAAGCTGTAAAGTGATGGCCGCGAGCTGCCCCTGTACCTCTTCTTCAGTCCGTGTAATTCCAGACTTTTCTTGATTCAGCTCCTTCAGCTGGTGGTTCAATTCATTAATAACATTCGTGGTTTCATTTATTTCATTATTCACAAGAGATAGCTTCTCCTGCAATAAAGTGATTTCCTCATTCATCCGCTCATTTTCCGTTTGGACCTGCGACAGCTCATAATTAATCCGCTCGGCTTGTTCCTGCAGTAGGTCAAGGCTATCCTTCGCTGCTTCCTGGTCCACGAGCAATTGGTCTTGCTTCGCTACTAAATGGTGTTGTTCCTGCTTGTAAAAGCTTTCTAATTTCAGCAGTGCCCCAGCATACATCCGGCCTCCTTCTACAAGGCGCTTGCGATTATCCTCATACCGTTCCAGCGCTACCTTCGCCATCCCCAGCCATTGCTTTTTATTGGCCACGTTTATATCCGCTGTTCTTAGACTCTCCTGTACTTCCTTCAACTTCTCCATACTTTCTTCCCAGTTGCGCTGTACCTGATCAATGCCATGCATTTCAGCAAAAATACGAAACCGCTCCTGCGGGTCCATGACCGCGAATTGATTGACCTCCTGCTGATACCAAATCAGGTAGAACAAATCGGGATCAATTTTGTATTTGTACTGGAGGTCCTTCTTGTACGTAGTGAAATTGTATTGACGGTCACCGGAAGTATACTTAATCGTCTCCTCCCATTGCTCCGGATCATCCCCCGATTGAATGATGAACTCCTTCTTCGCGGGTTGTCCCGGTTCCTTCAGAATATAAACCGAGAATTCTATAAAAGCAGGGGCATCAATGCGCATGCTTCCCTCGTTCTTAAACAATAGCCGGATATGAGCTTTCCACGTATCCTCCGGAAGGAGATTGCGGGATTTCAGACCCTCTATATCTACCTTGGAAGAATACAAAACAACCCCCATACAGTACGTTATGGTAGATTTCCCTGCTCCATTAGGGCCGGTGATCAGGATATGTGATTCTTTTCCCGACAAGTCCATCATCGTTGGTTGATAATCCCGGATGCCAGTAAACCACATTTTCCAAGGTATCATTATTCTTCGTCAGTTCCTTCCTGATACAGATTATATCTTTTGAAAAACTTCAGAACTTCCTCTTTGTTTAATTGATTGGATTGACTGAACTCAACCGTACGCCGCAGAAAGGAATCCGAGAACATATTGGAACCAATTCCGGTGATGGTATACGCCTTCTCATTTGAATTGGTATCATATTCTTCGAGTGCCCCGATTTTTTTCAATTGATCAATATTTAGAATCAAACGCTGATTAGCCTTTGTCGTCTCATGTCCAAGGGCATTTAGCAACTGATCGAATAGCGTGAACTCATGCTGCAACACTTCTTGCTGATAAAAGATAAACAAGAGAATGGCCAGACTTTCTTTGGACAATGTACTACGTGCCGATCGGGCAGGAACCCGCATCATCACGATCACCTGATCTCTTTTCACATCATAGATTACTTTGAAATACCGGCTTACCGCCTGATTAACCCGTATTAAAAACGAATTGAACTGTTCGCCATCATCAGAGATCTTTAATTGCTTCTCTACCTCGCGCCGGGATAAGCCGAAATTGCCCACACGTATTGTTGCAGAGGATGAGAATAAAAGATTCATGAACACGATCTCTTCCGCCTCGGTCAGCATGCCTTTGATTGCTTGCATGGCATTAAGCGGATTTACATTTAATTCATCCGTCAAGCTCATCGTCACTCCTCTTCTGCCTGTTCATTGAAGATTGGTTATGTTTAACCACTTGATTAATATCCTCCGGATTCATCCAGTCCCATTCTTTGTCATATAGCGGGGCTTGGGATTCTGAATCCTCCGCCGCTTCCTCTATCGTCAGCTTCTTGCTGCCTACTAACGCAGATAACGCAGTAAGTGCATTAATCGCATCGCCCCACTCCGTAGAGGTTGCTTCAATGATTACCGTCTCTAGCGGAGCTTGCTCCACTTCCTGCATGAATCGTTCAATGGCGGCCGTCTCAATCATAGATTTAGTCAGCAACCACTCTGAATCTCCCATCAACTCCTCTAATTGTGCAATATCAATCTCCTCATTGATATATTGAGTGTCCTGGACATCTTCCTGCATCCTGTCCACTAGCGGCTCATAGTCCTCCAGATATTGAATAGCTTCACCAATGGCTGCACCGGACAGCGGCGCGGCGAATTTGACCGGCATCCATAGACCATCCATGGACTCCCCTTCGTATTCATTCTGCTCCATAAAGCTCATAATCTGATGAGCATTAGGAATGTCGGATTCTTGGGGCGGGTCATACATTTGTGTAATGAACATTCTGACTTTTTCCGGATTTATCGAGGACAAGAGCATCGTTTGCTTCATCATCGTAAATTTAAGATATTTATTAATCATCCCCATGCTCAGATTCGTGCCATCGGCAAGCGCAGATGTTCCTGCCTGCATTAAATGACTGAGCACAAGACTGTCCTCTAACGTATGAAATTTACGAAAACGCTCTGTCAGCTTTATTTCAAGCTCCTGCATTAACTGATGGATGATCTCTAGCTGAGGCAGTGCATTACGGTCCGCCAGCATTTCTAATTCACGTTCCTTCATCAATTGTATAGCATTTTCCACATTGCGAATCATACTGGCAATTTTGTTGCCGCCGGAAATGCCATGATCATCATAGGCTTCACTAAGCTCGGCATCCCGTCTGGCCTGAAATAACGATCGGCCAATATCATCATGCATGTAATAGGCTAAAGAATCATTTGCAAGTCGTATGAGCGTATCCATCATCCGCTTCCCTACATCACGCATTTTTAGCTGCCTTGTTTGTTTGGATATCCAGTTATACTTCACCAGGACATTTACAATCTGTTCAACCTTTTTCTTGCTTGGCGGGTCAAGGTCCTTATAACGGTTCCGGTAACGAAAATACAGTGTATCACCGTTCTCAATCGGTTCATCCAGTCCCAGGGCCTCTTCATTGATCAGTTGAATAATACGTAAGAACCGTAATATTTCGATAGGTGTTTGCAGAAAGTTCTGTGAGTTCAGATCATTCAGCACTCCTGATAATAGTGCAATATCCCTTAAGGCCTGATGCATTTCCGGTTTGGATTCGTCGGTCTGAAATATCGAAATTAATGGTTGATCCAGCTTCTCCAATCCTCTGCCTCCCCTAACACAATCTCTTGTTCCAACCTCATATACTGTAACAAATCCCTCATGCGCTGTTGATACTCCGGCCAACTTGTTATTATGGAGTGATCAGGACAGACCCATTTATGCCGCACATCATGTCCCCTAAGCGACTGATACATTTCCTCTGCAATTTGCAGCCCCGCCTCATCATAATCACTCCACAAGATCACTTGACCGATGGAGCTACTATTCATTAATTGTCTGATAAAATACCGGTGTACACTTCGGATATGGCCGTCTACACATACAATCATAGAATGAGTCTCTTGCAAGAAATGGGGTTCTGCTGACATCCGCGTCAAAACAGCCCGGTTCTCAACTAACCATAACGTTGTTGCTGTGGTTGAATACTGGTCTTGGGAGATGGAAATATTCGTTAAAGCATGGACAGGCCCTGCCTGGAAATTTGACCATTTCCCTTGAAGCGTGCCAGCAAAATAGATGGGCGTAATCTGCCCTCCGCTTATCATTCCTAATGCTTCCGCTGGCTGACCGCTTATCGTCTCCAGAATGTTAAGGAACTCTATTTTAGAGGGATCAAATGCCTTAGATCCTCCAATACCCGGGTAATACAGCGCGCCAATTTCTTTCCAGTCAAATATCTCTTTGGTACAAGAAATCATGCCAAAAGCCAGTAAAAAGTGTAAGGAATGGATTCGTTTAGATACACCCCAATTCGCAGGGAAAACAGCCTGAACCTTCAGAGTACTAATACTCCACGCTAAACTATCCGTTAAGAATACTGTCAAACTCTTTAACTGAAGCATCCGTTCGCCCGGTACACACATCATTTCTTCCATTCTCCAGGCAGCTTCTGACTGATACAACGTAAATTGATCTATTATATCCCGTTCTGCGTCTTTTTGCTTATTTACCCATTGAACATATAATAAATACCCCATACGGTAATATATCCGGTCTACCGATTTCCCGTCTTGCTTGAACCGGACCTCCTTCACAATCCATCCCTTACTCAGCAAGTCAAAAGTCTGTGGGTTGTCATCTAATAGGGCGCGCTTCCCCACTGTCCAGCGTAACAGCTGCTGCTCCGGAGGTTCTTGAGCACTTAAGCCATACTGCCCTGCCATTGTAATGATCCCTACTCTTCGTAGCGTACGGGCAGTCCTTTTTACAATATTTATATCTATAAGTGAATCATCACTTATTGTTGTCGGCATCTCCAGTTGCTCATCTTTTTTCAAATAATTTTGGCTTAGAAACGAAAGGATCTCATCTAAAGTTTGCACTTTTGCCTCCTATCCGAAGCTCTTTAATGGCATATTCAAGCTACTTAGATAAGTATAGCGGAAAGTAGAATGCTCTACGAGAAACATAAATAACCTGCAGGGATGAGACTTTATTCTCTCATCTCTACAGGCTATTATCCTCAGCGGATGCTTCTATTTTGATTTTTAAGAAATGATTTCTATAGTCACCGTATAAACATAAATACCTTTCTTAATTTTATAGGGATCGTGAATATTTTTGGTCCAGCCGGTATCTCCGCCAAGACCTGCATGTTTGTAATCAATATTAAGATAAACAGAATCTGAATGTCCCAGCTCGTCTTCATAGGCGGCGTTGTCATATTGCTCAATACTGTGCCCATGAATATCGAAATGGAAATGTCCCGCTGCCGATACTTTTACTGCTTGTTCTTGGGATGACAAATATAAATACCGGACATCCTCCTTCCCACCGCATTCTACCGGTAAAATATAGGGTATGTGCTGCTGTTCTACGGTGCTCTCATAGACTCCAACGAATGCGGCAGATTTACGATCCGCGTAGTTTTCCCATGGCCCGCGGCCATACCATTTCATCTTCTTCCAGGCATCAGAGAACTTGAAGCTTAGCCCAATTCTCGGGAGGGTGTCGACCTTGGCATTGTTCACAACGGTATTTGTGATTTCTATCCCTTTGCCGCCGACGGTATAATTGGTTTTGGTTTCAATACATCCATGATAGATACCATGAACTTGAATGATAACAGCAGCGGGTGCTGCAAATACCCGAATATTCTTGATTTCTTTCTCATTGGAATGGAGCCCGAGAGCTTGCCATTCATCTGCATAATTGGACGATTCAAGATGAATACCTCCATCAATTCCTGTTGGCGGGCGATAGAAGTTATTGGTTCCTCCCGTGAAATAATTCTTGTGATTGTATTTTACAGAGATGAACTCTGCCGTTTCTTTCGAGAAAAGAACCGTTGTATTTTCATTATAGATACGAATTTCATTTGTTGTTTCATCATACTTCAAGCTATCCTTTTCAATATCTCCGGTATGCACTTTATTAACAGAATCCTTAATCTCTATCTGGCAGGCATAAATACAGGTTCCCTTCTTAGAATAAAAGGTGTCCTCGTCCAAATAAGCATAGAAATTAAGAAAAGCTTCCCCGGAGACTTTAGACGAATCGTATGGCGCTTGAAGCTTATCAACGGTTCCGGGTGCTGTGTGATATTTAGGCAAACTACCGCTTTCCATCACATTGCCATCGCAAACCAGCTCCCAAGCCATATTCAAATGGCTTAAATCCCGATGCGTGTAATGATTATAAATTCGATAGCCATCATTCCCGGGCATGTAATCCATTTGGATAGGAGATTGTACATTTTTGATTTCATTCGCAGCCGGCTTGAGCGTGAGATCTGGGAAAACAATACCATTCAGGCACATATCAGGAGCAGGATCAGTAACCTCTTCCTGGAATGCCCGGCCATAGACATACTTTTTATTTCCGTCTTTATCATGCTTAACCAGCGCTTTATCCTGAAAATCCCAAATAAATCCTCCTTGAAACCGCGGAAATTTATGAATGAGATCCCAAAATTCCTTAAAGTTTCCGTTACTGTTGCTTTTCGCGTACGCATATTCACACATAATAAAAGGACGCAAATCTTCGCTTTCAGCCATGACATCCAGGATCCAATCTTTCTGAGGATACATAGGCGCCATAATATCGGAGATGTTTGCCGGAGGATTCAGAGACTCATACTGAACGTACCTTGTTTTGTCATACTCCTTAATCCAGCCGTACATCGCAGCATGATTCGCTCCATAACCGGATTCATTACCCAGAGACCAGAGAATAATGGATGGATGATTCTTATCTCTCAGAACCATCCGTGTAGCCCGGTCCATATACGCATTTGTCCATTCGGGGGATGCGCTTAACTGGCCGCCAAGACCGTGTGTTTCAATATTGGCTTCATCCACCAGGTAAATGCCCAGTTCATCACACAGGTCATACCATTCGATTGCGTGCGGATAGTGACTTGTTCTTACCGCATTGATATTCAGCGATTTCATGACCTTGATCTGCTCGCGCATATATTCTGTTGTTACGGCTCGTCCTGATTCAGGACAAAAGGCGTGAAGATTGGTTCCCCGTATAATGAGACGCTTCCCGTTAATTCTCAGGATCCCTTTTCGATCGATATTCACTTCACGGAAGCCGACATTCGCACTTTCAATATCAACTACATTTCCAGACAAATCAATCAGTTCTAATACCAATTTATAGAGATAAGGGCTCTCGTCGCTCCACAATTGAGGATTTGAAATGGTTTTCGTAACCTTTGCTACATATTTTTCCCGCAGGTAGAAATCACAATCCGCAAACTTTGGCGTTTCAAACTCAGTTACCAATTTCTGTTCGCTATCATACAGTGATAACCGCACATGAGCCTCACCATAACCGTTCACTTGATTATTAGGTGCAACCGTCACTTTTAATTCGGCATTGTTGTAATCCCCTGAAAAGAGGGTTTCGATCTTATAATCATGAATGCGCATACGTGGTTTTGCATAAATGAGAACATCCCGGTAGATCCCCGAGAGATGCCAGTAATCCTGATCCTCCAGATAAGTACCGGCTCCAAACCGCATCACCTGAACCGCTATACGGTTTTGTCCCTTTTGAATGTAATCCGTGATATCAAAAGAAGCGTTAAGCTTACTGTCCTGAGAATAACCAACCATTTTGCCGTTTAACCAAAGATAAAAACACGATTCTACACCTCCAAAGTCGATAAATATATCCCTTTCGTTAAAATGTTCGTCAACTTCAAACGTAAGGACATAGCAACCGGTAAGGTTACTCTCTGGCACATGAGGCGGATTCAAAATGTATTCATTATTCCTGAGTTGAATTTCGTGACTTGAACCCTCCCCTTTTTGAACAAAGGGATACAACATATTGGTGTATACAGGTTTTCCATACCCCGAAAGCTCCCAATTGGAAGGAACCGGAATATTATCCCAATGGGAAACATCATGTTCAGGACTATAGAATTCATCCGTTACTTCATCGGGAGATCCGAACATTTTAAACTTCCACATTCCATTCAGGCTTTTTACGTATTTAGACTTTCTCCGGTCTCCGCTTAAAGCCTGTTCAACGGTTTCGTATACTCCGTAGGGCTCATGCATGGGATAACGGTTTTTTTGAGTAACATATTGATTCTCCCAATCTCTGCTTAGCTTCATCGGCTTAAATAACACTCCCATCCATTGTTCTAATTGGTTGATCTTTCAATATAGATACCCCTATAATATAAGGAAAATCCGTTATATTAAATGTTGAGTATGGTATTTCATTTATCCATTTTGGTAGGAGTGTGAATACATGAATTTTGAAGACATTAATGAAAATGATGTAATCTACCGCTGTATCGGCAAAGATTTTAATCAGGGGATTGTATCTTGCGGCTTTATGCGGAAAAGATCAGCAGAGCGTTCTCAATATGATTTTAAGATAGGCTATTACAGCTGTTTTGTAGTATTGCAAGGCAGTGGAACGTTTATTTCGACGGACGGTACCGTTACTCCTATGCAAGCAGGTGATCTGGTTCAACGTTTACCAGAACGTTTGCACACTACTGCAATTGAACCAGATGGGAATTGGATCGAGTTCTATATCAGTGTCGGGTATCCTGTCTATTCATATTTAAAGACACTTGGAATTATTAATTCCGACAAGGAAGTCCAATCGACACAACATACAAGTGATTTTTTCTTTGATTTTGTTTCCTTGCTGAAAGCCTTGAAAAGTGCAACAGATGAAAGTCTTCCCTCCCTGCTAATGAAGTCTCAGGATTTGATTATCCGATTACACAGTAGCATTCATAATGCTCATAACAATGAAAATGATAGTAAAATAACAAAAGCCTGCGAGCTGATTAGTGTCTCCAATGATATTCACTTTGATATTCAGGAAGTGGCATCTGCCGTGAATATGGGCTACGAGAACTTCCGGAAATTTTTCAAAGAGACTACCGGGATTTCCCCTAAGCGATATCACACTGAGCATTTAATGAGACAGGCCAAAATGATGCTGCTCTCCGGACTTCCCATCAAACACGTAGCCGTTAGTCTGGGTTACGGGGATATATATTCATTCACCAAACAATTTACGAAGTCAGAAGGGATATCTCCTGGACGATATATCCGTAAAACAAAACCTGTTCAAAATTAAGCTTGATAAACAAAAAGCAACTCATCCGCAGACAAGTTGCTTTATAAATGCGCTATTGTTAACAGATTCCTGCAAACACAAACATCGTTGCAACGGTTTCATTCATAAGTGAAATCCTGTTCATTCAATTTTTCAATCTTTCCTGTGGTATATTCTTTTACGATTTGTCCTTCAGCTGTCTTATAGACTATATATGTCCCATATGCTTTGGCATCCAATCTCGCACGGTCACCCGTTAACCGGATCAATTTAGCAAGGTCCTTCGTAAGATTCATCATTACACAAACACCTCGTTTTTCACTTATAGTTCGAGTATATCACAGTACAGTGTATTTTATATCACCCTAAGCTCTATGCATAAACGCATAAATAACCTGCAGGATCGAGACATCTAACATCTCATTCCTACAGGCAATTTCCTACCTCACCGCTTCACCTTATAAAACTCATGATACAGCTTCATCAGCGCCCTCTTCTCAATCCGCGACACATAACTCCGCGAGATCCCCAGATCCTTCGCAATCTCCCGCTGCGTCCGCTCTTCTCCGCCAGTATCGAGCCCAAATCGTCCAACCACGACTTCCTTCTCCCGCTCATCCAATATATCAAGATTACGATAGATTTTGCTTTTCTCGATTTTAAGGTCAACTTCTTTAATTACATCGTCCGCTTCCGAACCGAGAATGTCGATCAGCGTGATCTCGTTCCCTTCCTTATCGGTCCCGATCGGATCGTGCAGGGACACATCTTTCCGGGTCTTTTTCAGCGAACGGAGGTGCATCAATATCTCATTCTCTATACAACGAGCCGCAAAAGTAGCCAGCTTCGTGCCCTTGTTCGGGCGGTAGCTCTCAATGGCCTTGATCAGCCCAATCGTGCCGATGGAGATCAGATCCTCCATGTCTTCGCCGGTGTTGTCGAATTTCTTCACTATATGGGCAACCAGCCGCAGGTTATGCTCAATCAGCAGGTTTCGCGCTTTGGCATCTCCCTCGGCCATCATCCCTAAGTATTTGCTCTCATCCTGCTCCGATAGAGGTTGGGGAAAAGCGTTGTTCCTTACGTAAGATACCAGCAGCGTCAGTTCTTTGATCAGCAGTGCAATCGTGCTTATGATTCCAGGCAACTTGGCGACACCTCCCGCACATGTACAATGAAACCGATCAGCAATGAGAACAACGGGTTCATGGTCCTTTTATTGTATGTGGGTAGGTGCCTAGAAGTGCATGTACGGGGAAAATAGGTACGGGCTTCCTATACCCGAAGCAGCTCGCGGATATCCTCCTCCGACAGCCGGGTGGTCTTGTTCTCGCCAGCTTCGATGACCTCTTCGATAAGATCTTTTTTGCGCTGCTGGAGCTCCAGAATCTTCTCCTCGATAGAGCCTTCGGTGATCAGCCGGATCACCTGTACCACATTCCGCTGCCCCATCCGGTGCGCTCTTCCGATAGCTTGCTCTTCTACTGCCGGATTCCACCACAGGTCATATAAAATAACCGTGTCCGCGCCGGTCAGATTAAGGCCCGTTCCGCCTGCTTTGAGCGAGATCAGGAAGACTTCGCCTTCTCCTTCGTTAAAACGCCTGCACAGCTCCACCCGCTCTCTGGCCGGAGTCGAGCCATCCAGATAAAAGGGCTGGACCCCCGCATCGTCTAAGCTTTGCCGGATCAGCTCCAGCATGCTGGAGAATTGCGAGAACACCAGCATTCTCCGGCCTGAATCGCGGCATTCCTGCACGGTCTCCAGCAATTGCGCAAGCTTGCCTGAGCCGCCCGTATAATTCTCGATGAACAATGAAGGATGGCAACAGATTTGCCGCAGCCGGGTAATTCCCGCCAGAATCTTCATCCGGCTCTTATGGAACCCGTCCGTAAGCAAATCCTGTTCGGTATCGTAACGGAGCCTCGCTAAGTAAGCGAGATAGACCTGTTTCTGCTCGTCCAGCAGCTCCGTACGCTGTTCGGTATCAATGCGGTCTGGCAGCTCCTCCAGAACCTCTTTTTTGAGCCGCCGCAGAATAAAGGGAGACACGATGCTGGCAATACGTCCGGCAGGCAGCTCCTTGAAGGTCAATCGTCCGGTGAACAGTGCCGGGAAGACGGTGCTGAAAATAGCTTCCAGCTCATCCACCGAATTCTCAATCGGTGTGCCCGTCAACGCAAACTTCCGTGCAGCCTTAAGCGATTTAACCGCTTGGGCGGTTTGGGAGGCCGAGTTTTTGATCGCCTGGGCTTCATCCAGAATTAGCGCATGAAAGGTTATGCCGGAATACAGATCAATATCCCTGCGGAGAAGAGGGTATGAGGTAATGATCACATCCGCTTCTTCCACGGCCTTACTCTCCAGCAGACCACTGCGCTCCTCCTTCTGTCCTGCCGCCACTAATACGTTAACTGCTGGTGCAAACCGGGCGAACTCATGGCTCCAGTTATAGGTTAAGGAAGCCGGACACAGAATCAGCACCGGAGCTCTCCCCTGTACCTTGGACGGCATCTCAGCCAGCTCGGAGCAGATATAAGCAATACTCTGGATGGTTTTACCCAGCCCCATGTCATCCGCCAGAATTCCGCCGAACCTGAACTTCGACAATGTCTTCATCCACTGGAAGCCTCGGGCCTGATAATCCCGGAGAACCGGCTTCAGCTCAGCGGGCAGCTCGAATTCCAGACTGTCCGGCTCCCGCAGCTGGTCCAGGAATTCCCGTAAGGACTTGCCCCACTTCGTATGCTTGAAGCCATGCCCCCGCTCTGGAAGCTGAAGAGCTTGTACGGAGGGCAGGCGGATTACCGAGTGTTTAAGATCCCTTTGCCTGAGATTCAGCCGTTCGGCAACGGTACCGAATTCGCTGAAGCTGTCCACGGCAATAGGCAGAAAAGCCCCGCTGCGCAGGCGGACATACTTCCTTTTCTCCACAATCGCCTGCATGACCCGAACGGTCTCCTCCTCATTCAAGCCTTCCAGCTCAAAAGAGATATCCAGCCAATCCAGACCCTCGCTCAGCTCCGCTTTCACTTTGGGAAATACTTTACGCTCTTGTACAAGTCTCTGAACAGCAGGGGTGACAAACAGCTCGGCAACCTCTTCCAAAACCGGCACAAGCTCATATAACGCCTCGTAGATGACCGGCTCACTAACCGAAACCCAGTGCTGCTGTTCCCGCCTGAGTGGAGAATGGTCCAGAACAGCAATGATCTTGTTCTCCTGCTGCACATTCCGGATCAGGATCTTCTGCTTGCGCGCTGCATCCACGCCATTCTCTTCCAGCGGATGAATCACAATCTCCTCATAATGAAATTCCAGCCGGAACGTTAAGGTGCCATCCACATAATCCAGATACAGCTTAGCCTGCAGTTCAGGCTCCACAATTCGCTCGCTTACTGCCTGTTCCACACTTACTTTCCCTAGCTTTCTTAAGGCTGGCAGCACCTGCTGTACGACCGATTCGATTTGTGCGGGAGCAATCTCAATGTTCTGCGATGCCGCAAACTGCTGCCTTAATAGTGAAATCATGCTTATAACATCGCTGTTTATTGAATATATCTTCCCGTTCATGATCATAGTGGAGTAGTCCGGAAACAACATCAGCTTATCCAGTGCTGAAGCTGACAGAACATAGTCCTTCTTCTGCCCTGGTCCAATCGTAAATTCAAGCGGAGATGCCTCTCCTGCAAGCTCAGCCCGAATTCCCTGGTTCCCCGATCGCCCCATAATGACATTCACCTCTGAAAAAAGCAGTTTAAGCTTGTCCCAGGCCAGCGGGGTGACGACAATTGTTTTCCCGTCCTTTAAGGAGCTACTATGATAGCTGGGGAGATCATTTCTATAAATTTTCTCAGTGTTTTTCATTAGAAGCAGCAGTTCAAGGAATTTCATATCCGTAGGATTAATATGCTGGTTTTCAGAATCGAAGGTAAATATACTCTTAAAGTATAGCGGCTTACGCTGCTCGAAATGCTCCAGAAACTCGTTTATTTTGGACACTACATACAGACGTTTGATTCCCACACGCATTTCAACGGAGAAGTGCGGATTACTATTGTAACCACCATGAACGTTAAGCGTGAACTCAAACTGCAGCGAATCTGCATGACCGAATAGCACCGGCTCACTCTCTCTGGTAAGAACTGATTTCTGAAAAGAAGAAATAAGCTGCTCCATCTGGTTGTATTTAGACTTATTTACGCGTCTGGATGGAGCAGCTTGTGCATCGGTAGGCTCCTTAATCTGCCGCATGTGTATAGCAATAAGTGTTGCCGCCACATGTTTACAGTTACTATAGTTCTCAAAGGCCGGACAAGAACAGTCTGCTTTGAAGGTATCGGTACGGTCATAAATATCAATATTCACCTCATATACTTTCCTTCCCTTCACCTGTGCACCATAGCTGCTATCATCCGGATAGAAGGTAAGGCTGCGGACACACCCCTGTTCATAATAAGACTTCCCCCGGTTATAAAAGTCAGTTCCGCAGAAGTCTCTAATTGCTCTCATAGTAATCTTCATAATAATCACCTTCTCAATATAAAATCCATCTTCATCATTTATAGCTAATCACTCGGCATCGCCGCTTCTCTACTATTATAATAGCTCCAGGCAACAACCGTAGCACTGTCCCGGCCTAACTGCTCATGTACACCCGCTAATACCTTGTCCACACATTTCTCCAGATCCTCTTCCCCTGTAAAAGCAAGATAAAGCCTGCGCGGGTCCTCCATTACCCTTGCTCCAACCTCCAAAAGACCGTCCGTCGTTAACACAATCACGTTACGGCCCTGCCGCAGCTCACGGATGCCTGAGGAGTAACAGGCAACAGGCTGCGCGAAGGTGTTCACGAAGCCGATCCATTCGTAGTAATTGCGCTGATTCAGCAGATATTGCCCACGGGCAGCCAGCTCAGGATGGAGTACATAGAGCGAGTTATCCCCTACCGAGAACCACCAGAGATAATTCTCCATCCGAACACAGATCAGACATGCGGTCTCCCCTGTTACCTGCTTGCACTCGCTGATGAACGCCTCAGATGTGAAAATAGACAACAGGAATTCCTCCAGCGCCCGGAACGCCTGCTGAACCGGCAGCGCCAGCAGCCTGATGATCTCATCAGCTTCATTGTCGATTGTGCGGATCAGCAGCTCCGCGCTTTCTGCTGTATGGTGCGCATCCAGAAGCATTACCCACTCCCAGCCGCCGCCCGGCTCGCTTAATACGTAGGCGCCGTCTTCATTTTTGTCGGCACCGGCCGCAGTGTTGCCGCCGTAACGGCCGATCACCATACTTTTATGCGCATATGTAGTTGGATGATCCAAATACATCTCATCACTGCCTACCCAGCTGAATTTATGAATCCCCTGTTCCATCCTGCTCCTCCTGCCGTAATTACCTGGTTTTGTATTTCTAGTATTATATACTTATACGCTTCCTACGTTAAGTGTTAAGCCTGCACCCAAGCAGCCGTCATTAGCTACAAGCAAATATAATCACAGCAAATATCCCCCGGACCGTCCATACGGCCTGGGGGCTATCTTCGCATCACCTATTCAGATTAGCTTACACTGCCGGTTCTCTCCATATACTCTATCTTCTCCCGGCTGATTCTGTAGAGCCTGGCATCCGGCCCCGGATTCAGGCTGTCGCTTGCAGACAGGAATCCTCTATCCGTGTCCCGCAGAATATACAGTCCGCTCAGAAGCTCTCCCCCAACCAGCTTGATGTTCACCCTGGAGGCCTGATACACATGCGCTCTATACCAGCTATACAGCGGCCGCATCAGCAGCTTGCCGATCACGAAGTAGAGGACAAGCATAATCAGCAGCACTGCGTACACCACCCCACGGTCCTGTCCATTGACATAAAAGAGTATATCGAATTGATCCGTCATGTTAAGGTTATAGGTGACAATCAGCCTGCTCATCAGCAGCATACCAAACAGCAGGTAGAAGCTTATGCCCAGCAGCACATGGATCAGCAAGATCCAGGGTCGGAAGGGTAAGCGCTTCCTGTCCGCTTTTGAAGACAAGTAGTATGTAACGAGCAGTCCCGCAGCAGCCAGCGAAATCAGCAGCAGATTATCCATCGGATGAAGCACATACATAAGCAAGCCGTTAATCCCGGCAAAGATCAGAATATCCGCCATTATGAATTTGGTTCTTTCTCTAAAGCTGTACGCCGGAAGCTGAGCCGAAGCCCCTCCCTGGAGGAAGTCTACGATCCAGACGAACAGGAGCAGAACGCTGAACCAGACCACCGTAGTGGAGAACGGGATAAGAGTAAAATACTGCAAAAGTGATACACCATCCTTATTTTTCCTTTTATTGTAGCATTTCCGCCGACCTGCCCGCCGTAACATTCATCTCCTTCATTTCCTTACACTTCAACATATATATGGAGGCTAATCACTCATGCTGTTGCTGAAATTATGCGTTATTGCTGTACTGCTTTCTTTTTCATACAGAATATTCGAGAGGATACTCAGGGTTATCTCTAAACCGCAAGAACGGAATACGATTTATTATTGGGGAGCCGCCATGATTGGTGGGAGTCTTCTCTGGAGCAGCAGTTACACCTTCAACGCTCCACAAGATGTAATGAGAGTGCTCCCGCTGTTCCTTATTATTCTGCTTGTGAACCTGATCATCTCCAGATCCTCAGGGTATTCTCCTGCGGGAACTTATAATACGGTCAACTTCGTGCTGTGCTTCCCTGTCTTTGAGGAGATCGCCTTCCGGGGACTTGTCCTGCCGATACTTGCGAGCCATCCGGTACTCGGTCAACTGCATTCCACTTCAGTCATTGATGTCAGCGGGGCGATCCTCCTTACCTCACTGCTGTTTGCGGTGTCCCATTTGCAGTATTACAGGCTGAACCGCGAGAGCGTCAGGTTTATGCTGTTTGCTTTTAGCGGAGGAATATTCTTTGGGCTGATCGCACAGGTTACCGGTTCCATCCTGCTGACGATTCCGCTCCATATCGCTTTTAACGGATCAGCCGTGCTGTATGCCCGGGCCGCCTCCGCAAGGAAGCACCTTCAGGCCTGACTATAACTCTATATATGTATGAAAAAAGAGCCACAGCTCATCTACAGAGCCAGCGCCTCTTCCGTAATCTGTCTGATATCAATCGGAGACAGCGTCTCCTCATTCACCATATCCGGCAGAATCTCTGCCAGGAAATAATCCACACAGTTCAGGTCAATATTCTTGATCTTGATCAGGGCATTGCGGTACATCACCACAAATTCCTTCTCTGTGTTTCCCCTTTGCAGCTCGGCAAAAGCTTCGTACACCTGATCCATCTTATCGGCAACCTCCAGAATCAAGCCTTCGATCGACTCGTCCTTGCCTTCGCGCAGTTGATGGTAGAAGATGCTTTTGAACTCGTCCGGAATATGCTCCTTGATGAAGTTGTCGATCATGCCCTCCTCCACCTGCTGAATGAGCGACCTTAGCTGGAGCGAGGAGTGCTTCACCGGTGTTTTGATATCCCCGATAAATATCTCTCCATAATCATGGCTGCTCGTAATCTCGTACAGCTTCTTCCAGTCGATCACCGCGCCGTGCTTCTCTTCAATATCCGCCAGCGTTTTGGCATACTGTACGACCTTCCAGGAATGGGCCGCTACGCTATGCTCCTCGAATTTGAATTTGCCCGGACAACGGATAATACGTTCCAGTTCATTCAGCGAGCGAAAATACTTGTGAATTCCCATGAGGCCTTGTCCTCCCGTATGTTTGAATATGCTCTAGATTAGAGTGTAATCCTCCAGTGTTATCCCCGGATGAACCTCAGCACACCATTGTGTAAAATCCGCACGGCTGCGCGCATCTAACGTTATTTCCCAGCCTCTCCCCGCCCTATTGCGGACAGCATCCCCGACTAAGGTCGGGAACAAAGAACAGTCTGCAGGCCGTTTTGCCAAGCCGGAAATATTCGTACAATACATACATAGACAACGCAGTGAACACGCCGCGAACCGGCGATCACCATATAAGAGAGGAAGATATCACTATGACAAAAAAATTAACCCGCTCCGTACAAGACAAGAAGCTCACAGGTTTATGCGGAGGACTGGCACGCTATTTGGGCGTTGATACGACCCTTGTAAGATTGCTTGTTGTTGCCGCTACGTTTTTCAGCTTCGGTACTGTTGTTTTTCTCTATATCATCGGCAGTCTCCTTATCCCTCAGGAATCCTACGGCGGATTCGATGACAGCTTCAACTACTAATTACTTGCCACAATAACCAAACCAACTAAACCAACATTAAAGGAGATTATTATAATGAGTATATTCCAAAGAATCACCACGTTAACCAAGGCTGCCATTCATGAAGGACTGAACAAGCTGGAAGATCCGATCCTGCTGACCGGCCAATACCTGCGGGATCTGGATGATAAAATCGCAGGCGCCGAAGGCAAACAGCGTGAACTCAAGGCAGCAGCCAGTGTGCTGGAGCGCCGGATCTACGAATACAAGGTGCTCGCAGAGCGCAGTGAAGCGGAAGCAGTGCAGTTCATGAGCGAGGGCAATGAACCTGCTGCCCGCCTGGCGGTAATGGCTAAGCTCCGCTACACGGAGAGCGGACAGGAATGCACCGCCGGACTTCAAGAGACGCAGGCAGCACTTGCCTCGCTGGAAGTACAGCTTGCCGGTGTTAAGGAAGAACATACGCGCCTCAAAGCCAAAAGAGCCGAGCTGGCTGAACGTGCCCGCAAAGCTGCGGAGATCAAGCAGGCTGCACAAGCCAGCGCCTCAAGCTTCCCGGCAGGATACGGCGGCCACGTGCTGAACGCCGGTTCCGCAGCCCGCGGCTTCGAACGGATGGAAGACAAGATCGCCATGCAGGAAGCACTGGCCGAGCAATCCGGGCTGGCGGCCGCAGCCGCACCTGACGCTCCGCTGAATAGCGCCGTTGAGGCCGAGCTTGAACGCCTCCGCAACCGCAAATAAGCTGGCGGTGTGAAGCCAGCAATCACAATAAGGATGCCTCCCCTTTCATCAGGGAGGCATCCTTGTTGTGCAATGTACTTTGTTCCAAATAGGGCTAGACAGGTTAGCCTATGCGATTATGACAGCAAAGGCTTCATAAGGCTGTAATTGCAGTTGCTTGAAGTCCACATGATCTCTGGAATAGTTGCCGATGACGAATTCCCCAGCCTGACCCAGCTCCGGCAATTCCAGCTTGATGGGCTCCCCGCTGAAGTTGGCCGTTACCAGCCAGGTCTGCCCTTCATAGCGGCGGAAGTACATGAACACCTGATCCGGCACGCCGGTCACCAGTTCGAACTCGCCCCATACCACAACCGGGTTGTTCTTCCGCAGTTCAATCAGCTTACGGTAGCAATGGAACACCGAATCCGGGTCCTTCAGATTCGCCTCCATATTAATTTCCTTATAATTCGTATGGACAGGCAGCCATGGCTCTCCGGTTGTAAATCCTCCGTTATGGGTAGCATCCCACTGCATCGGGGTACGGGCGTTATCTCTTCCCTTGGCATTAATGGACTGAAGGATAGCTTCCCTGGCATAGCCTTGCCCGATCCGTTCATGATACATATTGATCGCCTCAATATCCTGCGCTTCGCTGATATCCTGAATCGGATAATTGGTCATTCCAAGCTCCTCGCCCTGATAAATGTATGGCGTGCCCTTCATCAGGTGCAGGAGAATGGCGAACATCTTGGCGCTCTGTACACGGTACTGCCTGTCATTGCCCCAGCGCGATACAATTCTCGGCAAATCATGATTGTTCCAGAACAGGCTGTTCCAGCCCTCGTTCCCCAGCTCAGTCTGCCATTTCGCCAGCACACGCTTCAATTCGCTCACATCCAGGGGCTTCAGATCCCACTTCTCTCCCCCGTCCTGCTGATCCAGACCGATGTGCTCGAACTGGAACACCATCGACAGCTCCTTGCGGTCCGGGTTGGAATAGAGCTTGGCTACCTCCGGCGTCGCCCCCCAGGTCTCTCCCACCGTTAGAACATCATGGGCTCCGAAGGTCTCCCGGTTCATCTCCTGCAGATATTCATGCAGCTTCGGACCATTTCCTGTGATCTCCTGATCAGGAATTTTGCCGACCAGATCAATGACGTCCATGCGGAATCCGCCGACGCCCTTATCCAGCCAGAAATTCATCATGTCCCATACCTCTTGGCGGACCTTGGGGTTCTCCCAGTTCAGATCCGGCTGTCTGCGGCTGAATAAGTGCAGAAAGTACTGGCCGCTGACTTCGTCAAGCTCCCAGGCAGACCCGCTGAAGGTGGAACGCAGGGAGTTGGGAACGCCGCAGTTGACCGGATCACGCCAGATATAATAGTCACGGTACGGGTTCTCCTTTCCTTTGCGGGCTTCAATGAACCATGGATGCTCGTCCGAGGTATGATTGACGACCAGATCCATAATCATCCGGATATTGCGCCGCTTGGCCTGTTCAATTAATTCATCCATGTCATCCATCGTTCCGAATTCGGTCATAATATCCTGGTAATCGCTGATATCATAGCCGTTATCGTCATTGGGTGATTTGTACACCGGACTAAGCCAGATTGCGGTAATGCCAAGCTGCTCCAGATAGTCCAGCCTGCTGATAATCCCCCGGAGATCGCCGATTCCATCCCCGTCGCTGTCTTGAAAGCTTCTGGGATATATCTGATATATTACAGCGGTCTGCCACCATTTTGTATTGTTCAACCCATTCACTCCTGTAAGCTAAATTTAACTACAACCATGGACCAGATGCGCAGGGACGGCAAAGTGAATCTGGCCGCAAGCCCTTGCCCGTGAGGAACCACCTCGTAATCCAGAACAATCACTTCCTGGGCCTGATCATCCGGGCTGGCCGTGTAGATGCATTCAATCGGCTGTTCGATCAGCAGCGTGCACACCACATCATTTTGAGCTTCCGGCCGCTGTTTCTTGCCATGCTCCCAATAGTCATCTTCAAGCCCGGCAAGGTTAATCAGCTGCAGGATCTGATAGCCCGGCTTGCGCTTAATGATCGTCCAGACAGAGTCAATATCTCCGTTCGGGGCAAAAGGCACATGGCCCTCAAAGGTAATCTCGGTGTTAACCCCGGCGGTATAGGTATAAGACACATCCTCCAATTGAGCATCATGTATCAGCACTCCAAAACGCACGATGAAATCATAGTAGCGTCTGACCTCAATGGCAAATTCAGGCCGCATCACTGCATAATCGGGATAGTAGGGCATCGTCAGCATTCCATGATCCTCACCCAGCAAGAGGTGATATCCCCCGCTGGCGAATATGGAGGCCATCGTCAGCAGCGCCCCGTTCTCCGCCCATTCCTTGTCATGTCCGGCTTCCGGGTAGAAGGAGGGCAGATAGGCGGAGAGGATCACCGGCTTGTGCGGGTCGAGTGAACGCGCATGATCAATCAGTCCTTTAAGCTCCCGCAACCGGACTACCGGCGGCCACACTTCAATATAAAGCGCCTCCTGATCCGCCGAGGCCGTCTTGTGTATAGGATAATTACCCACATTATTGAAGATAACCCCGGCCTCTGCCTTGATTTCCTTCACGGCCGCCTGGGTCCGGTTAATCAGTGCCGGATAACATTCCGCCAAATCGACCAGCTCTTCTTTTCCGGCGATCCGGCGCACAGCTTTCTTGGGAAAGCCGTATTGGTCCATATGAATTCCGTCGAATCCGGCCTGTACGGCCTGACGGAACTGTTCAACAATATGATCGGTCCAAGGTGAATCCGGGGTAATGTCCATAATATAGAACAGATCTATTAAGTGAAACGGATCTCCCTGGCGGTTATACAGTCCCCATTCCGGACGCGCCTGCAAGAAATCCTTAAGACTTGCATATACCGCTCCATAGGCCATGGCGGCCATCCCTTTATCGTGTACAGCTGCGACTTTTTCACGGACTACCTTATAGGACATCGTCCGGCCCATCGGATCGGTAAATTCATCCTCTGCCGGAACCAGCTCATCATGCCGGTACATCCAGTCATAGAACTGTATGACATTTAAGTGGAATTTGTTCATGCTGTCAACGTCACGCGTGTCTCCTGATTCTTCACTCCGGAAATCGCTTAGAAATCCATACCGTGGCGCCCGGCTCCAATGGTCGGCAATATCGTAGGAGGTGTAGGCGGTTGACACTACAGCTTCATTGCACAGCACTGTAGCCTTGACCCCGTAACCTGCCCACTCTGTAGCTTCAGTGAACAAGGGAACGGATACTCTTTGTCTCACGCCTGGTTCCGTACGGATACCAAGTCTTTCTTCAGCAACCTGCTGCTCCAGCTTATAGAAGCCGACAACCAGCTCCAGAACTACTTTCTCCCGGGTTTCTACTTCAATGATCACGCTGCCGGATTGACCGGTTTTGTACTGGGCCTGATCGGGATAGATATCTATATGCGTCAATACGCCATTGTCCATATGAATACTCCATTCCATGTAAATTGAGCTTAGTTATTCCGCTTATTTCTTTCCGTTTTCAGCGAGCCAGGCATCCAGCTGCTTTTGCACCTCCGCGAGTACTTTGTCTGCTCCCGCCGCTTTTTGTTTGTCCAGCATTTTAGGAAGCGACTCCTCCGGATCGAGCTGGCCGGACTTCAGACCGTCAACAAAGGTTTTGTTGGCGTTGTCGATCGAGATCAATTCATTTTTTACCGGCTCCGGATCGAAGACAAATCCAAAGATCCGCGAAGGATTAGAAGACACCTGTTCGTTGAACTTCTCGTAGTTCTTATATTTATTCGGATCTTCGCCTACACGGGTATAGTTGATCATTTGATTCCCGAGCTGCCACATAATATCATGGTAGTAGCCGACATTATCTGTCGTTTTGCCTTCCGGCAGCGTAATTTGCCCGTCTTTGAGCACATAATGGGTTCCTTCAATCCCGAAGTTGAACAGGGTCAGCAATTCCTTGTCCTTATAGAACAGGTTAAGCAGCATCATGGCACGTTCCGGATCACCGGAGCTTTTTGCAATCGCATACATGGTTGCTGTCATCTTGCCTGTCTGCAAACGGTCAATATTAAGCGGAACCTGCAGCATCTCACGGCCTGCTTTAATCGAACCATTGGGTGATACGGCTGCTGTGCCGATCTCCATATCCGCGATAATATCCATATCAGAGACAAAGGCGAAGCCTTTCCCCGCTTGAATCTTCTTCCAGGCGTCCAGACCAGGTGTCAGTGCATCCTTGTTAATGTACCCTGCCTTGTACCATTTGTTGGTAAGCTTGGCAAGCTCCATATACCGCGGAGTCGTGTAGGAATTGATGACTGTATAATCATCTGCCGCTGTTCCCACGGTGTTAATCGCTGCAATACTCACAATAGAATCCAAATTCGTGGATGAATAGTACGCTTCGAGAGGAAAGCTCGGTGCGACCAGCGGCGTAATCCCCGGTTCGTTCTCCTTGATGGTCTGGAGCATCGGCTCCAGCTCCTCGACTTTACCGGACTTCAGTCCAGTCAGATCAAAGTTATACTTATCTACAAGCTCTTTGTTCAAGTAGACCCCTTGCGCACCTCCCAGCTCCTGGTGGGTATGAATACCGTACAGCTTGCCGCCGCGCTTAGCCGGCCCATGATAGTCCTTCTCTACAGCTTCGATGTCCGGGCCGTATTTAGCGAGCAACTCATCCAGCGGCAGCAAGCCCCCTTTGGTCACCTGTTGCTGGAACCCGAGCCAATCCGCCGTAAACAGCAGGTCCATTTTGTCGCCGGAGGCCATCATCAGGTTCGTTTTATCACTCCACGCGCCCCAGTCGATAGGATTCAGCTTGACCGTCATGTTCATTTCCGGATAGGCCTTTGCCAGATAATCATTCATCGCATCCTGTACCCGCTGACTATCGTTTTGCGGCGCATCGGGGAATACCATTACCACTTCGTAAGGCTTCAATCCGGAGCTGGCCGCGCCTCCAGGCTGGGCTGTGCCCGCCGGTGAATTGGCAGCATTATTCCCGCCGCAGCCGGTTACTAGAGCTGAAGTCAGCACAAGCGATGACAATACAACAGAACTTTTTTTCAACCACTTCATAATAATAGACCTCCCTGGAATTCTTCTGTATTATTGCCTCTTCCTTCTGAACTTGCCTATACTAATCCGGCCGTTTACCGGGATCAGCCCTTCACAGCGCCTACGGTAAGGCCTTTGACGAAATACTTTTGCAGGAACGGGAATACCAGCACCAGCGGTCCAATGGCAATCATCGCCATCGCCATCCGGATGGATTCAAGCGGCGTTGTGACCTGTGCGGTTGAACTGTAAGCCTTATTGGCAATCGTCTGCAGGAACGAAGCGTTCATTAAGGTTTTGGTCAAAAGATATTGCAGCGAGAACAGCTTCTCATTCTGGATGAAGACCAGGCTTGTAAACCAGTCGTTCCAGTAGGATACAGTGGTGAATAACCCGATGGTGGCCATTACGGGCAAGGACAGCGGCAGAATAATGCTGAAGTAGGTCCGGAATTCACCTGCCCCGTCGATCTGAGAGGAATCAATCAGGGAAGGCGGTATGCTGTTCGTGAAGAAGGTCCGCATGATGATCACATTGAAGCCGCCGATCAGACCCGGAATGATAAGCGCCATCAGCGTATCCTGAACATGCAGGAACCGGGTGTAGACCAGATACCAGGGCAGCAAGCCGCCTGAGAACAGCATCGTGATCAGAATGTAGAAGCTAAGAGCACCTCTGAGGGGAAACTCTTTCCGCGATAATGCATAAGCCATGGCCGAAGTCACAAACAGGCTGACGGCAACTCCAATGAGCGTTACTGAGGCAGACACACCGTAAGCCCGCAATATTTTTCCGGCATCTTCAAACAGATACTGATAAGCGACAAGACTGAATTTACCTGGCCAGAAGCTGTATCCATTCGCCGTTACCCAGTCTTCGTCGGCGACCGAGATCATAAATATAAGCCAGAACGGAATCAGGCAGGCAAGGCTGAACAAGGACAGGACAATAAGGATAAAGGGATTCGTTCGTTTTTTCTCCATGATGTTCTCCTTCTAGAACAAAGCATTTTCTTTGCTGAATTTACGGACGGCCAGGTTGACGGTAATGACAAGTGTAAAGCCAACCACCGATTGCAGCAGCCCTGCCGAGGAGGCAAGTCCCGTATCACCGGTAACCATTAACGCCCTGTAGACATAGGTATCGATAACATCCGTTGTCTCTTTGATCATGCCGGAGGCCATAGTAGCCTGATAGAACAGACCGAAGTCAGCGTTAAATATCCGGCCGATCGCCAGCAGTGTCATGATGATGATGATCGGAGCAATCAGCGGAATCGTAATTTTCGTCATTTGCTTCCAGCGTGTGGCCCCGTCAATGACGGCCGCTTCATAATATTCAGAGTCTATGCCGACAATGGCTGCCAGATAGACAACGGCCGAGTAACCCACACCCTTCCAGGTGTTAACAAGGGTCAGGATGTAAGGCCAATGCTCTGCTTCCGCATACCAGTTCCTGGGATCGATCCCGAAGGGCTCCAGAATGAATTTGTTGATGAAGCCCAGCTCCGGATTGAGAAATCCATACACGATGTAGCCGACAATGACCATGGAGATGAAATTGGGCAGGATTACTGTGCTCTGAAAGAACTTGGAGGCGAATTTATTTTTGACCTCGTTAAGGAGCAGTGCCAGCATCACAGCGAGTATCGTATTGATGATCAGGAAGCTAAGGTTGTACAGTAAGGTATTCCTGATGATCAGCCAAGCGTCGTTCGAAGCAAACAGAAACTTGAAGTTATCCAGTCCGATCCATTTGCTGCCCCAGATTCCTGCCGTATAATTCAGGTCCTTGAAGGCCAGGAAAATACCGAACATGGGCAGGTAGTTATTGATCAGCATCAGCAGCACACCGGGCAATGCCAGCACGGCCAAGGCCCTGTACTTCCATATGCTTTTCCATTTTGAGCTGGTTTCCGAAGCCATAGTTCCACACCTTCTTATTGGGTTATGGCTTCATTATAAGGAGTTGCCTGCAGCTGCTCTGCCGTTTTTGTAACCTTAGTCTATTCGTTTTGTGACCTTGCGGTATTCCTGGGGATTGACGTCGAACTGCTTGCGGAACATTTTGGTGAAATGGGAGAAATTGCTGTAGCCTACCTGCTGCGCGATCGCGCTGACCGGCATATCCGTGGTGTCCAAAAGCTCGCGGGTGCGGTCCAGCTTCACCGAAATCAGGAAATCAATCAGGTTCTGGCCGGTCTCTTTCTTGAACAGCCTGGAGAGGTAAGCCGGGTTCAAGCCCACATAATCAGCGACACTGGCCCTGGAGATCTCTTCCTCCACATGCTGCCGGATGTAGCGGATGGACCGCTCAATCATTCCGCCCTTCTCCTGCCGCTCGAATTCCGCTTCCATGACTGCCGACACGATCCCTTCCGCCCAATGCCTGTATTGAAGCAGTCCTCGTATCCGGGCGGTTGTCCAATCTGTAAACAGGGCGATGCTTCCCGCATTGATTCCTCTGACCTGCAGGAAGTGATATATAATCTGCAGGGTATCCTGATGCAGGGCGTCCAGATGTCTTCCCTGAAAGCAAGGATTGGCCTCCAGCTTCGCTGTCAGATGATGAATGAACTGCACAGCGGACTCCCGTTTGCCGTTCAGCATATAAGAGATCAGATCACCCAGCAGGATATCCTCCGAATTAGAATTAGCGGACAACATCTGGTCCTGCGGTAAGTATAAGAGCACGGATTGGGTCCGGGAAATATTGTCACGCTCCATGGTCTTTAGACTTTCACACATTCCCGGCAGCTCCTGAAGGGGTTTGAATGAACCGACATAGCAGGTTACAATGCTGTAGAACAACTCCTGGCAAGCTTGGATGAAACGTTTACCTATGGCCGTGAGCTGCTGAAGGCTAACCTTCTTAGCTGCATGTTCCCCCTCTACACCTCCGGCATACAGCAGAATGAACAGCACCCCGCTTTTATCGGTGACGGCCTCCCCCGGATGCTCTGCTGTGAAACATTCCTTCGCCGCTTTCTTCACCGCATATTCCATGATTTCCTGATCACGCGGGCTGAGCGGTTTGGACCACTCCTCAATACTGATCAGAATCGGGAGCACCTGATCATCAGGCGTTAATCCTACTCCCGCACCCGCCAGCTCCCGGTCAAAAAAATCCCCGAACGACAGAATGCTGCGGGACAGCAAATCCTGCCAGAAACGTTCTACCCGCTTCGGCTTTTCCTGTTGCCACAGATTCAGATACTTATGATACATTCGGTTGTAGGACGCATACTCTTCCTTCTCGCGGATAGCCGCCATCATCCCCGATACGGCAGACAACAGCTCATCCGTGTCAACCGGCTTCAGCAAGTAATCAAAGCTACCGAGGTTAACGGCTTTCTTGGCATAGGAGAATTCGGAATGGCAGGTCAGAAAGATCGACTCCGTCCAGGGAGAATGCTCCCTCACCCAGCCAACCAGTGAAAGTCCGTCTTCATCCGGCATCTCAATATCGCAAATCAGCAATTCTATTCTGTCGTTATTCAGCAGCTCCCTGGCCTTGTCGGCCCTGTTTGCCGTCAACACCTCTTCAATCCCATACGCCTTCCAGTCGCAGCAGTAGAGCAGCCCCTCCACAGCGAATTGTTCATCATCTACAATCAATAATCGCATCTCTCAAAGTTCTCCTTCTATATATTCAATAGGCAGGCTAAGCCGCACACGAAATCCGGACGGCTGATTACCGCTGAAGTGAATTCCGGCTCTCCCCGGATAGATCATTGCCAGCCTTTGCTTCACATTCCAGATCCCGATATGCCCTTCATCTGTGGCCGGGTTGTAATCCGGTGAATTCAGCTCCTGCAGCTTCTCTGCACTGCTGCCTTTTCCGTTATCCGAGATTTCAATAATCATGGTATCGGCCGCTTCTTCTGAGAGACCCGCCGAAATCTCCAGATGAAAGATCTCAGCCTTCAGACTTATGCCGTGAAGCATGGCATTTTCTACAAAGGGCTGTACGATCAAGGAGGGTATGGAGGCGCAGCTAAGCTCTTCGGCTATGGTGATCTGAAACTCAAACGACTGCTGGTAGCGCATCTTTTGAATTTCAAGGTAATTGCGGAGATGTTCCAGCTCTTGGCCCAATGTAATGCGGTTATCCTTGACCTGAAGCATAAAGCGGAAATACTGCACGAGATGCCGTACGGTCTTTTTGACCAATTCGAAACGCTTCAGATCGGCAAGCTGAAAAATAATATTGAGCGTATTCAAGAAGAAGTGCGGATTAATTTGCATTTGCAAGTGCTTCATTTCTGCCTTTTGCGCATTTATCCGTTCCTCGTAGATATCAATTCTCAGATCTTGAATTTCCACAACCATGTTATTAAAGGCCTGATTCAGCGCCTGGAACTCCACGAGGTTAGAACCGGGAAGCTTGGTTTCCATGGCGCCGTTGCGAATCCGGTGGATGCCGCTCAGCAAATCCAGAATCGGACGGATAACCATACGGCGGAAATAATATAAGTAAACCAGTAAAATGAGCAAAATAATAAAAGGCAGGACATTAATAATCGTCTGGAAGGTATTGAGTCCCTGGAGCAGCTCGGAAGCGGGGATGACCACAGACAGATTGATTCCCAGGGCGGAGGACTGGCTGGACACTACAAACCACTTCAGGCCGTCATGCGTAAACGAAAAGGAAGAATTCAGATTCATCTTCTCACCCGGCAGCTTGAAGTCGTAGCCCATGGATGCGGAAGGACGGGTTAAGATATTCCCTTCATTATCCACAATCAGCACATCACCGCCCGATTGCAGGTTCAGATTGCCCAGCGGTGAACGCATAGAGTCGATTCGGATCAGAGCGCCAATACAAGCGGTATTGCCCAGATTATTGCTGACGGTCCGGTTTAAATAGTACTCTCCGGCAATTTTAACGATCGTCCATTTGTACTGGAGCGACTCCAGATGATCTTCATTCTGAACCTTAGCCGTGATCCAATCCCTTATCTGGTCCATATCATCCTCTGTCGTTCCCAGTACATTGGATAGTGTCAGAGTATCAGTAACTCCGGAGTAGAGATAGAACATGTCCACGCTATGGTAGTAGGCCTGGTAGGCCTGATTTCTCTGCATAATCCCCATGCGGGCAAAATAATATTCGGACTCTGTCAGCCCCGGCTGATTCAATTGAAGAAAATTCACATCATGATCGACAATATCGACCAGATTAATCGTAATGTCATTCAGGCTGCTCTCCATCATCTTAAGATTGGAGTTGACCAGATTCTGATAGGATCTGGATACCTGATCGAGTACAATTCCCTTGGCATAATATCCCCCGGCAAAAAGAACGGCGAGGAGCGGAATCGTTATTGCAGCAGACAGCTGAATCAGTCGCACACCCAGTGAGTTTTTCCTGTTCTTCATCATGTATCCTTTCTACACCAGAACATAAGATAGAGTCACCGCAGGGATACTACCACGTTTGAGTAAACGTTTACTCAAACGTGCAAAGAGCAACTCTTTAAGTGTAATTTCATACGTTAACGTAAACGTTCACCTAAAAGGTATCCTGTTTATTTTTCCTTGTCAATGCTCAATTCCCCCGGAATATTAATTTCAATTGACAAAGAAAAAGCAAGGACTTATATTTTCAGTAAACGTTTACTGCTAAACGGCAGGTAGGAGAGTCCATGAAGCCCACAATTAAAGATGTTGCTCAAAAGGCAAACGTATCCATTGCCACTGTCTCACGGGTTCTGCATAACTTAGGCGGATATTCAGATAAAACGAAGCAAAAGGTAGATCAGACCATCAAAGAGCTTAAATATCAGCCGAACGCAATCGCCCGCGGACTGATTAACAAACGCACCCAGACCATCGGCGTCTTATTTCCTGATGTGTCGAGCAGCTTCTCCTCCGATCTGCTCCACGGGATCAGCGAATTCGTCCATGAGCACAATTACAGTGTGATAGTCTGTAACACCGATCAGGACGGCAAACGTACGCTGAAGTATCTGCAGCTTCTGCGCGAGAAGCAGGTTGACGGAATTATTTTTTCCAGTGAAGTGCTTAAGCAAGAGTATTATGACATGCTGGAGAGCATGAACGTTCCAGTGGTGCTGGTCTCTTCCCGAACGGATTATGCCAATGTCCCTTATGTGAAGGTCGATGATTATCAGGCGGCCTATGACGCTGTCCATTATCTGATCACCAAAGGCCACCGCAGCATCGGCATGATCAGCGGAACCAAGGGAGATCCCATCGCCGGAACTCCACGGGTCGAAGGATACCGCAAAGCGCTGGAAGCACACGGCATCGCCTTCGACAGCCGTTATCTCGTATATGGAGACTTTTCATACGACAGCGGCTGCAGAGCCATGGAAGCCTTATTACGGAGAACGCCCGAGGCTACTGCTGTCTTCGCAGCCAGTGACGAAATGGCGATTGGTGCCCTGTCGGTCGTTACGAAGCATGGAATGAATGTCCCTGAAGATATCTCCATCATGGGATACGATGATCTCCGGTTAGCCCGGATGGCCAATCCGCCATTGACTACGGTGCGCCAGCCGCTGTATGACATTGGAATGCTCGCTTCCGAGAAGCTGATCGGCATGATTGAAACGGGGGAGCCTGCGGAGAGTCAAATCTGCACCCACTCCATTGTGGAAAGACAAACGGTCCGGGCAATTACGTGAACAGGGACGCATAACTGTTCTTCCTGAACACAAAAGGTTGTTCCCGGTGCCATTACTGGCCGGGGAACAACCTTTTCTATACTATTTCCGCTTTATAGTCCTGTGCAGCAAGCCTCACCAATACTCTGGCGCCATGTACCAGCACGGCCTCATCAATGTTGAACAGGGGCTGGTGGAGCGCATGTGTATTTCCCTGTTCCGCATTGCCACAGCCGATAAAGGCAAACGCTCCAGGCACCTGATCGAGATACCAGCCGAAATCTTCCCCGGCCAGGCTCGGCTGCTCCAGCAGATACGCCTGCTCATCTCCCAGCACTTTGCGCGCTGCCACAAGCATCTGCTGAACTGAGAGGGCATCGTTCACCACAGCGATACCTTCGCGTAGCTCCAGGCTGCTGCTGCCGCCATAGGCTTCAGCAATCGCTGCCGCGTGACGCTTCAGCCCTTCCGTAATCCGGCTGACGGTTGATTTCGAGAAAGCCCTGAAGGTGCCGGTCAGCTCACTGTGCTCAGCAATGACATTGATCGCCGTACCGGCCCGCAATGTCCCGAAGGACAGCACCGCTGCTTCCGACGGATTAATCCCACTCGCCATCAGCCCGTTCACCTCGGTAACAAACCGTGCCGCCATCTGGATAGCGTCTACCGCTTCATGCGGTGCGCTGTGATGTCCGGCGGTGCCCTGGAATGTCACGGTGAAATGGCTGGAGGCCGCCATGGCATACCGGGGATGTATACCCAGCGTTCCAATGGCAAGCTCCGGCATCACATGCAGCGCATAACACTGGTCCACCCCTTCCAGAATGCCGTCTTCGATCATATCCCTGCCGCCGGAGAGCAGGCGCCCGTCCAGCGGACTGCGGCTTGCGCCTTCCTCCGCCGGCTGAAAGACGAAGATCACCGTGCCGCTCAGCTGATGCCGGAATGCCGCTAGTGTCTGCGCGGCCCCGAGCAGCATCGCCGTATGGGCATCATGTCCGCAGGCATGCATTACGCCGGGATTCCTGGACTTATAGTCCAGCTCATTCAGCTCACTAATCGGCAGCGCGTCCATATCCGCCCGCAGCAGAATCACCGGCCCGCTCCCTGCCGTTCCCCGGAGCGTCCCGGTAACTCCCATCCCGAAATGCCGGCCCACATTCCGCCGCACCTCAATTCCCCATAACTCCAGGTGCGCAGCAACCTTGCCGGAAGTGCGGGCCACATCGTAGAGCAGCTCCGGGTGGCTGTGCAGATCACGGCGGATCGCAATCAGCTCTGCCTCCAGCCCGCCAGCATACTTCATCATGGCTTCAAGATCCGGGTTCAGACTCTCTGCACCTGACCGTGCTTGTGTCACACTTGCCCGGCCGGTTCAGAAGCCTTGGAATAACGGTTCTCCGGTACCGGCAGCCCAAGGTTCCCCCGCAGGGTATCGCTTTCGTATTCGGTGCGGAACAGCCCGCGCTCCTGGAGAATCGGAACGACCTGATCCACGAATTCCTCCAGACCATCCGGTACGGCGGCGGCCAGCATGAAGCCGTCGGCAGCTCCGCCCTCGAACCAGGCCTGAAGCTGATCGGCCACCTGCTCCGGCGTCCCGATGAAGCTGCTGCGCGGCGTTGCCGATTGCAGGGCAACCTGCCGCAGGGTCAGGCCCTGCTCTTTGGCATCCTTTTTGATTTTGTCCGTGCCGCTCTGGAAGCTGTTTCGGCCCAGGTCGCCGACATCCGGGAACGGCTCATCCAGCGGATACTGGGAGAAATCATGATGCTCGAAGAACCGGCCCAGGTAGTTCAGCGCATTCTCTATCGTCACCAGACCGGCAACCTCCTGGTATTTGCGTTCTGCCTCCTCTGTGGTAGCCCCCAGTATCGGTGCGATGCCCGGAAAGATCAGCACTTCCTCGGGATTGCGACCGAATGAAGCTACCCGGGTCTTCACATCCTTATAGAACGCCTGGGCAGACTCCAGCGAGTCATGACCCGTGAAGATGGCGTCCGCTACGCTTGAAGCATAATTCTTGCCGACCTCGGAGGAGCCTGCCTGGAAAATAACCGGCTGTCCCTGCTTCGAGCGGGCGATATTCAGCGGACCCTTCACCGAGAAGAACTCACCTTGGTGATCCAGCGTGTGCATTTTCTGCGGATCGAAGAAGACGCCCGTCTCCTTATTGCGGACAAAGGCATCGTCCTCCCAGGAATCCCACAGCCCGCGTGCCACCTCCAGATATTCAGCGGCGATGCGGTAACGCTTGCCATGGTCCGGGTGCTCCTGCTTGCTGTAATTGAGCGCAGAGCCTTCAAGCGGTGAGGTTACCACATTCCAGCCGGCCCGTCCGCCGCTGATGACATCCAGCGAGCCGAATTGCCGGGCCACTGTGAACGGCTCACTGTAGGAAGTGGACAAGGTGCCGACCAGACCGATCCGGCTGCTGACTGCTGCCAGCGCACTAAGAATCGTCAGCGGCTCGAAGCGGTTCAGGAAATGAGGAATGGATTTCTCATTAATAAACAGACCATCTGCAATGAAGATCAGATCCAGCTTACCTTCCTCCGCCTTGCGTACCCATTCCTTGTATAACTCAAAATTCACACTGGCATCAGGCTTCGCATCGGGATGACGCCACATGGAGGTGCTTCCCCCCACGCCGTGCAGCAGTGCTCCCAGCTTCAATTGTCTCGGTGTAGTCATGATCATTCCTCCTCAAGATGGTGTATTACCGTTCACTTGCGGCTGTTCAGAGCAGCCTTATAGCAGGTTTACTGCAGGTTCATAGTGCTGCTTGCTGCGTAGATACACCCGCCTCCGCTCCGCGCTTGATCCGTTCGATCTGGGCCAGATGGTTCTGGACATGAGCGGTGAAGCTGCGGACGATATCGGCAATCCGCACACTCTCTCCCTTAGGGTTAATCCCGCTTTTCTCCCATTCTGCATCGCTCAACCTTCCCAGCAGGAGACTGTTGTAATGCAGCAGGCTGCGGAACAGCTCCAGGCTGTCAGCCGCCCGGCCCTGATTACTGTGCTGTCCGCTGACCCAGGCATCCTGCTGGAACGCCGGGAGCTGTACCTTCGTATCTGCCAGAATGTCACGGATGCGGAAGGATACCACGATACTGTGATCAGCCAGGTGCGCCAGCACCTCGGTTACGCTCCAGCTTGACGGCTCCGCCTTCCACTTCAGCAGCTCATCGGATAAGCCTTCCAGCGCCTGCACTAATTGCCCGTGCGTATTCAAGTACTCCGTTAGCTCCACGCTGCTCATTGCTATTCCCCCAGTATAGGTTTTAATTACCGTTGTTCAGGTCACTATGTTTAATTGCACTTTGTACATCTAAAACGTCTGATTTACAACCCATTATCTGTTTAATTGTAGTTCGTACAATTAAAAGTTTTTTGCTTCTGATTTTCAACCATTCGGGCAAATATAGTTGTACAGGCTACACTTATACGTTGCACGTACGTCTTTTTGCTGTTTTTAAGTGTACATTTTACAACTATCCCTGAATTGAGGTGTGTTACACTACTATCTCAAATCGGATGCGCTGCTATTGAAGCGTGACAATGCAAACGGAGCTATATTCTGCCTGGTATGTCCCTGCACAGCCAGATCCGCAAGGATCTCTCCGACCACGCTGGAGAATTTGAAGCCATGTCCCGAAAAGCCTCCTGCCAGCAGCACGTGGCGGTAAGCCGGGTGGCGGTCAATAATGAAATCTTCATCCGGCGTATGCTCATATTTGCAGACGGAGCCCTTCAGCAGCCGCCCGGCTGCTCCGGGCATATAGGCTTCCAGCACGCGGCGAAGGTCGCCTTCATCGCTCTCCAGACTGCCGAACGGTGCCAGCGGTTCGCCGGGCTTCCACTCCTCGCCTATGTCATGGCGGCCGATCTTCAGCCCTGCTCCGCCAATACCTGGGAAGCCGTAGAACCCGCCTTCCTCTGAACCGAGCGTGAAGCCGGGGAACCTCCCGGCATCGAAGTCCGGCGTACTCCCAAACCAGCCCACTACCTTGCGGACCGCCTTAATCGGCAGGCTGATGAAGGAGGACAATGAACTGAACCAGGCACCGGCGCTGAGAACAGCAGCCGCTCCGTGATAATCGCCGTGCTTCGTGTGAACGGTGACACTCCCTTCACGGGCGGTCACATGCTGCACGGGTGTATTCGTCAGCAGCTCCGCACCGTGAGCCAGCGCAAGCTGCCGGTAGGCGGTAATGCAGCGCTCGCTGTAGAGGTAACCGGCATCCGGCTCATACATCGCTTCGAAGGATTCCGGAAGGTTCAGGGCCGGCCAGCGGCGGCGGATCTCCTCCGCATCCAATTGCTCGGCACGGACCTTCCGCTTGTGCGCTTCCGCCAGGCGGCCGGAGAAGGAATACACGCCGCTGTCCGCCAGATTGAGCACGCCCGAAGGGACAAGCAGCTCCAGGTCACTCTCCGCTTCGGCCTCTTCCCACAACACCTGGGCACGGAGTGCCAGGTCAATATAAGCCGGGTCACCGCTGTAGGCATGCCGGATCAGCCGGGTATCCCCGTGATGGCTTCCTTCGGTATGCGGCGGATCAAAAGCATCCATCAGCAGCGTCTTCACACCGCGCCGGGCCAGATGATAGCCCGTGCTCATCCCCATTGAGCCTGCGCCGACAATAATCACATCATATATGGGAGTGTCAGCGATGATCTGTACCCCCTTCAGCCGAGAGATGCTCAAGTACACGTACCGCCAGACCGCTGAAGAACCCGGCGCCTACAGGCAGCGCCGCTTCGTCCAGATCGAACGCCGGGTGATGCCATTCCTGTCTCCCCGCTGTGCCGGTGAAGACAAACAAACCGGGAATCTCCTGCTGATAGAAGGCGAAATCCTCCCCGGCCGGTGAGGGCACCGGCTTCACGGAGGTATAACCCAGATTCGCAGCCGTTTCTTCTCCCAGCCGGGCCAGCAGCGGATCATTGATGACCGGCGGAGGTCCGCCAATCCAGCGCACGCTGGCCTCGGCCCCCAAGGCGGCTGCAACACCCAATACCACTTCTTCGAACCGCCTCAGCACCCTGGCGCGTACCGCTTCATCGAAGGAACGGATCGTCCCTTCCAGCACCGCCTTCTCCGGGATGATATTCCACGAGTTCCCGCTGTGAATCTGCGTAACACTGATGACAGCACTGCTCAGGCTGCTCACATTGCGGCTGACGACGGATTGCAGCGCCGTTACGATATGCGAGGCTGCCACGATAGGATCTATCCCGGCTTCCGGCACCGCCGCATGGGTTCCGAACCCGCGGATCTCCACTCTGAATCCGTCAGCGGCTGCCATCAGCGGGCCTTCCTTAATGCCGATGGTCCCTACCGGCAGATCGGGCTTATTGTGCATCCCGATGACAGCGCGGACCTTCTCCAGCCCTCCGGCAGCGATGATCTGCTGCGCGCCTTGCGCCTTCTCCTCGGCAGGCTGGAACAAAAAGCGGACCGTTCCCTTGAGGTTGTCCTCCTGCTCCTTCAACTGATAGACCGCCCCAAGCAGCGCCGCCGTATGGAAGTCATGACCGCAGGCATGGCTTCTGCCGGGAGCCTGTGAAGCATAAGGCAGTCCGGTCTCTTCCTGAATCGGCAGAGCATCAATATCCGCCCGCAGGGCAATCACCGGACCGTCCTGCAAGCCGCCGATCTCGGCAATCACTCCGGTCTTCAGCCCGTAATCCACTATCTTCACCTCTGCCTGCTTGAGCAGTGAGGTGATATATCTTGTAGTTTCAACTTCTTCATTGGAGAGTTCAGGATGCCGGTGCAGATGACGGCGGATCTGGGCCAGCCGCTCCTTGAAAGATAACGCCTGTACTTCCTGTGCCGCAGCTTCCGTGGCTGAATTTGTCATTAGCGGGATGCCTCCGCCGGCACTTCAGCCAGTGCTTCGCTGAGCAGCTCGAAGGAACGCTGCCGCTTGCCGAAGGGCTGCACATTCGTCGTGACGATGAACTCCTCTACCCCGGAGGCTTCGGCTAATGCCAGCAGCTGCTCACGGACGCTCTCCTTCGTTCCCTTGGTAATCTCAGGTTCCCGCTCCTCCAGCGTATAGGATTCTTCACTCTGGCGGGTGAACTCCTCCGCCTGTTCCCGGCTGGCCAGCGTCAGCGTCTTGCCGCTGGCGAAGCGGATGCGGATCAGCTTCTGCGCTCCCGCAAGCTCCCCGGCCTCCTCCTCCGTATCCGCCACGATAACAGCCAGCGCGATAATGACCTGCGGCTGCTTCCCGCCGCTCGTGTTGAAGGCGCTGCGGTACGTCCGCACCGCGTCCAGGGCCACGGCCTGATCGCCGCCGATGAACAAAGAGAATACATACGACAGTCCAAGTTCCGCCGCAATCCCGGCGCTGGCGACACTCGCGCCAAGCACATACAGCTGCGGCGGCGTTCCCGGCAGCGGGCCTGCCTTCAGCCCGGTGAGCGGATGATGCGCCTCCAGCCGGTTATGGACATATTGGTCCAGCTCCACAATCTTGTCCGTCAGCGAAGAGGCTTCGCCGCCTCCCTGCTGCAAGGCCTGTGTGCTGCGCGGCAATCCGCCGGGAGCGCGGCCGACGCCAAGGTCCACCCGTCCCGGTGCCAGCGAAGCCAGCACGTTGAAGTTCTCCGCCACCTTGTAAGGACTATAGTGCTGAAGCATAATTCCGCCCGAGCCGATACGGATGTGCTCCGTCCTGGCGAGCAGATGAGAGATCAGCACCTCGGGCGAAGAACCCGCCACCTGCTCGGAATCATGATGCTCGGATACCCAGAACCGGCGGAAGCCCAGCCGCTCAGATAGCTGCGCCAGCTCGATCGTATGCTGAAAAGCCTCTTCCGGCGTCTCCCCGGGATAGATCGGGCTTTGGTCCAATACGCTGATTGTAATTGCCATAGATATGCCTCCTAGATGGAATAGTTCAGCTCCGGCGTGATCCGCTTCAGGAACTGCTTCGTGCGTTCTTCGCGTGGATGGTTGAATACCTCGCTTGGTGTCCCTTCCTCGACAATCACCCCGCCGTCCATGAATACCACATGGTTCGCCACATCGCGGGCGAAGCCCATCTCATGCGTCACCACAATCATCGTGATCCCTTCCTTGGCGATTTTGCGGATCACCTCAAGCACTTCGCCCACCAGCTCCGGGTCCAGTGCCGAGGTAGGCTCATCGAAGAGAATGACCTCCGGCTCCAGGGCAAGTGCTCTGGCAATCCCGACCCGCTGCTGCTGGCCGCCGGAGAGCTGGCTCGGATAGGCATCCAGCTTGGCGCCGAGTCCGACCTTTTCCAGCAGGGCAATACTCTTCTCCCTGGCCGCTTCCTTCGGGAGCTTCTTGACGATCAGCAGACCCTCCATCACGTTCTCGAGCGCTGTTTTATGCCGGAACAGATTGTACTGCTGGAAGACCATAGCCGTCTTTTGCCGCAGCTGGTGAATATCCTTCTTGCGGGCATGGCGGCAGTCCAGCTTGAACTCACCGATCGAGATTTCGCCGCCGCTGGGCTTCTCCAGATAATTCACGCAGCGCAGCAGAGTGGTTTTGCCGGAACCGCTGGGGCCGAGAATGACGACTACTTCCCCTTTGGATACCTTGAGATCAATATTATTCAGCACCTGATGGCGCCCGAAGGACTTCGATATATGCTCCAGCTTAATCATGCGACTCCCCCCCGGTTATACAGATTTATCCGCTTCTCGATCAGGGCGGTGGCCCGTTCAATGAGGAACGTCAGCCCCCAGAAGATCAGCGCCGCCGCTAAGTAAGCCTCGAAGAATTTCCAGTTCGTTGAAGCTACAATCTGCGCCTGGGCATTGATATCCACGACCGACACGGTAAAAGCCAGCGTAGACCCGTGCAGCATCCCAATCACCGAATTCGACAGGTTGGGCAGGCTCGCCGCCAGCGCCTGGGGGAACACAATCCGCCGGAGCGCCTGGGGCGTACTCATCCCTATGGAATGCGCAGCTTCAATCTGACCGCGGTCCACCGCCAGCAGGCCGGAACGGACCACCTCGGACATATATGCCCCAGCCGTGATCGAGAAGGCGATATAAGCGAAGCCGATCATCGGAATGGATACCGAGCGGAAGCTCCAGCCGAACTGTACGGCAAGCCCGTCGATGATCATCGGCAGCCCGAAATAGATCAGCAGCAGATGGGTCAGCATCGGGGTCCCGCGAATGAAGGTGACATACCCCACCGCCAGCGGATACAGCCCGGGTGTTCTATAGATGCGGATCAGCGCTACCACAATGCCTATTACGAATCCTGCCAATACCGAGACTACCGTGATATACAGCGTCGTAGGGATGGCACTCAGAATTTGCACGAACGCCGTCCAGATAAATGATGGGTCCAGCTTCATTACGCGCCGCCTCCTTTGCCTGATCCTAGATCTGCGACGATAGTGCGGAAGGACGATTTTTTGTGCAGAGTGAACCTCTTCTTCACCGGACTGCCCTGGTCTTCATGCCGCAGTAACCGCCGTTCCGCCACCAGCAGCAGCTTCTCCACGCATAAGCTGATTACGAGATAGATAAGTGCAAGGGCAATATAGGTTTCGATAAAATGCTGAGTCGCGCTGCCCAAAGTCTGTGCCTTGCCCGTCATCTCCATTACTCCCAGCGTGAACGCCAGCGAGGTATCCTTCAGCAGCGCAATGACCAGGTTCGAGAATACGGGAATCGCAATTCCCAGCGCCTGCGGCAATACGATCCGGGTAAAAGCCTGATATGAGGTCATTCCCGTGGCGTACGCTGCTTCCACCTGGCCTTTATCGACTGCCGTTACCGCTGCGCGGATCATCTCCGACATGAAAGCTCCCGTATGCAGACCGTAAGTCAGAATCACGAAGACCAGCACCGGCGTCCGCGTCATATCAAGATTGACCAGCTTCAGCACCTCAGGCAGACCGTAATAGAACAGGAATAATTGGATCAGTATCGGCGTCCCCCGAAAAAAAGAAATGTACACCTCCGCGCAGGTCTTCAGGACCGGCACCTTATACAGGCGGGGAAGGGCAATGATAAATCCAACCACCATCCCTGCCAGCAGCGAACAGGCTACGATCAGCAGCGTAGTGCTCAGCGTAGTCAGCAGCTTGGGCAGGAACGAGAAGATAAATCCAAGATCAAACGGTGCACCCATTCTGCTCCTCCTCTCCGCTGTACAGCATGTTCATTATTGAACTGCTGATGTGGTCACGTCCGCTCCGAGCCACTGCGTGCTTATTTTGCCCAATGTGCCGTCTGCCTTCAGCTCTGTAACTACTCCGTCAATGGCATCCGACAGCTTCTGTGAGGGGGCATCCTCCTTGCGGAACACATACAGAATGTCAGCGGAAGACAGCTCAGGACCGACTGCCTGCAGCTTGCTCTGCGGATCAATAATCGGCAGTACGAAATCCGCAGCCAGCGTGGCATCCACACGGCCCGAGTCAACCTGGCTCACCGTATCGTTGGCCGCACCGTTCTGATAGACAATTTTGATCGAATCCGCGCCATGCTCCTTGTTATAGTTCTCAAGAATTTGCGCTTGCGCGCTGGTGGCACCGGTCAGTACCTTCTTTCCCTTCAGATCATCCAGTGTCTGGATCGAGGTGTTACCTTTGGCTACAACGATGCGGTTTCTCCAGTGGGCATAAGCTTCTTTGTTAAAAGAATACTTCTGCTCCCGCTCCGGGTTCTTCTCCATAACATGGGCTACCAGATCAATCTTCTTCGTCTCGAGACTCAGCAGCAGATTACTGAAATCCATCGTCTGGAATTCAAACTCATACTCCGGCAGACGCTGGTCAATTTCCTTCAGCAGCTCTACGTCGAACCCGGTCAGCTTGCCGTTCTCATCAATGAAGCAGACATTTGGAAAAGCGGTGCCCGTGCCGATCACAATCTTGGTCACCTCAGCCGGTTCTGCGGCTGCAGTTGTTGTCTCCGCACTGCTCTGCGGTGCTGCTTCTGCTACTTTCCCGCCATTGCCGCTGTTCGCGCTGTTATTGTTGCCGCATCCGGCAATCACCAAGGTTAATGCTAGTGCTGATGCGAATGAAATGGTCTTTTTCATCTCTCTGTCCCCTTTCAATTTAGACAATCCCTATATGTTTAGTGGTGATTATATGCAGTTAACTTTATCACTGCATGTTGCCATGCGCTAATAGAGTTTTTTAATACAGCTATACAAGAAGTCGATTCAGCTTGCCCGGGGTTCCCAACTCCAGCAGGGCTTCAATGAATTCCGCATTCTCTCCGTTCAGGGAGATCAGGCTGGTTCGCAGAGAGATCCCTTCCGTCTCAGCGATATCTATCCGGATCAGTGTTCCTGCCTCCACCTCCTCCTGCACACTCAGCGCTGGAAGGAAACAGATCCCCGCTTGCTTCAGCACCAGCTTCTTGGCAGTCTCCAGATTATCCACCTGATACACAATGCCCGGCGGCTGCTCCATGCTCTCAAATACACGGTGCAGGCGCATCCAGTCCAGCGAGCCGCATTCGAAGAATACCAGTGTCTCGTCAGAGATCTCCTCGATGGAAGCACGGCCCTTGCGGGCCAGCGGATGACCGGCGTACACATACAGCGAGATGGGATCTTCACAGAAGGGAAACGACTGGATGGCCGGATTAACCACCTTGCGGATAAAAGCGAGATCAATCTCCTTCGCCTTCAGCTTCTCAATTAATAGTTCGGTGGAAGCCGTGGTCAGCTTGATGCGGATGTGGGGATACCGCTGCTTCAAATGCAGCAAGAGATGCGGCATCAGATAATTAGAGACCGAGACCGTACTGCCGATTCTCAGTTCGCCCGGGATTTGACCTTTGGATTGCAGCTGATGTTTGCCGTTCTGATAGACCTGCAGAATCTGCTGCGCGTAGGGGAGGAACTGACGGCCTTTATCCGTCAGGTTAATCTGTTTGCCCAGCCGGTCGAATACCTTGCAGTCCAGCTCCCGTTCAAGCGACTGGATACGGGCCGTTACTGTCGGCTGCGAGATGTAGAGTACATCTGCCGCTTTGTTGAAGCTGCCGTAGTGGTTGATGTAGACAAAGGCCTCAATATTCTCAATGTTCAAGCGTAGTCCCCCTCCACAGTTTATAATTTACTATTCCAATCGACTAACAATGAATTAGGGCCGCACTTCTCTATAGAATTTGTTTATATCTTAGTCACCGGCCCTTTTTTTGTCAACAGACTTATCCTCTAATATACAGCCAATACCATTACATGGATCACAATTGCAGATAGAACTTTTCTATCCGTTAATCGAAATTGTTAAATTCCTCTTATACTCATCGGATTTATAGATTATAATAAGCGGCACACCCCATTTCCGAACAGGAGGCGCCAGATGAACATTTCCGCAGAGATTGTAATCCGTGAAGCCGCAGACGCAGACCGTGAAGCCATTGCCGGAGTATTACTCGAAGCCTACAGCGAATATTCAGCCGTGCTGCCCGCGGCTTCGTGGGCGGATTACCGCGATTCCATTCTTGATTCCGTCCATGGCGATGCACCGGTCTCCCGGATTGTAGCCGAACTGGATGGACAAATCGTAGGGAGCGTGCTGCTGTTCACCTCTTCCGAGGCCGCTTACGGCAGGCCCGAGCTGGGAATCCATACGCCGATCATCCGTCTGCTCGCTGTCTCTCCGGCTGTCCGGGGACGCGGGGTTGCCAGGCTTCTGATCCTTGAAGCGGCAGGAAGATCCATTTCCCTCGGGGCAGCCAGCTTAAATCTTCATACTTCAGATATGATGGCGTCTGCGGTCAGGCTGTATGAAGGCTTAGGCTTCAAGCGGGCTTATGAGACAGATCTGAAGAACGGGGATACTCTGGTCAAAGGCTACTGCCTGGCGCTGCCGGTCTCCGCTAGTCTGCAGACGAAATGAACGTCCGCAGCCCTTAGTTTCTGAGTAGGATCAACGTAAACACTTGGATGGACGCTGCGCGGGATACGAAAACACATTTTCCAAAGAACACGGAGAAACCGCCTTTTTGGTCAAGTATTGGCCAAATACAAAAAGCAATGATTCTCCAATTAACGGGAGAACCACTGCTTTTTTAACATTTGAAGCTTTTGAGAAATTTGAGAACCTTCCGGCGATCTGCCACAAGCTTCGCTTCGGCCGCAGGCTTTTGCAAAATCCTGCCCAAAATACAACATTCCCCTCAACATCCCAGCCAGAATCCAACATTGTTGCATAAAAGGCAGGATATCTTCCCCCTACGGACGGCTTAGCAGCACAATTCCTGCATTTCCTGCAACATTCCTCCCTACACCCGGGTAACAAGGAATCCAAGCTGCAAATAGTGCAACATTCATGTCTATATACTTTGAAAATGCCTATACTGCGAACGTAAGCACAATAGATAGGGTTGAACGAACACACAACGCAAAGCTACAGAATCCGCTTCGCCTTCGCCGCCTTCAGCCACTGCGGGAATTCATTCAACAGCTGATCATACAGCTCCTCATCGGATACTTCCTCGATACGGTCCAGATGGATGAAGCTTGCGTTATCCACCAGTCTGCCGCTCATCGTATCAAGCTGCTTCAGCACCTCGAAGTCGGAGTCGCCGATCCCAACGAACTGCCAGAAGACCGGCAGGGCGGAGGAGGCCATAATTACTTTTTTGGTAGGCTTAACTACACCTCCGTCGTTAATAAATATAATGAATACCGGGGTTGAATCCTTCTCCTCCCGGGTGTATTTCTGGATCACATCCTCCATGACCGGCGGTTCGTTATTGCGGCCGAACTTATGGATCGAATCGTTATTCATGATATGAGTGACAACATAGCTGCCCAGCTCCTGTTCCGTAACCGGCGGCAGTCTGCTGAATTCCGTATCATAGACCCACACATCCAAAGAGCCGTTGTCATCGAACTTGCTGGCGACAGCGAGAATACGTTCCACTACTTCCTGGACAACCCCTCTGGCATACAGACTTCTCATGGAGCCGGTAATGTCCAGCACGATCCCCACTCTGGCCGTTACATCCGTTAACTGTTTTTTGATGAGGGTAAGCTCTACTATTTTTTTGCGTAAGTCGATAGAAGACAGAACATTAACCGGTGCGCTGTCTTCCGCCTGTGGCCGGGCAGGCTCTACCTGTTCCACCCTCTCCGCCACTTCTGCCGCTGCTGCCACCTCTACCCGTTCCACCCTTTCCGCCACTTCTGCCGCTGCTGCCACCTCATTCCCGGCCGCTTCCTCAACCTCAAGCCCATAGCTCTTGCAGAGTGCAGCCAGTCCTCCGTTATAACCGCTGCCGATGGCGCTGAACTTCCAATCCCCCTGATAGCGGTACAGCTCCCCGGCTACGACTGCTGTCTCCTCTGACAGATCTGCTCCGTAATCAAAACGGTATATTTCTTCCCCGTTCTTGCGGTTCATTAGCCGCAGCTGCAAGCCGGACAGATCTTTCATCCCCTGATTGCGCTGCTCGCCCTCGTAGATTGTCAAGGTCAACGCAATCCGGGCATAGGACTCTGGAATTCTGGATAAGCAGATGGTCAGACTCTCCCCGCTCTCCCCCTCCGCAGCATGAGCTACGGCCCCATCCCTTGATACTGGATTCCCATAGAAAATGAAATCCTCATCCCGTTCACACCGGTTCTGACCCGACAACAGAAAAGCTGCCGCATCGACACCAATTCCGCCATACTTCGTGTCCCAGCAGAGCCGGACGGTTATATCTTGAACGCCTGTTCCTTTGGTGATATCTACCTTCTGCCCTTTTAACAACTGCAAATCTCTCATCTCCTCTTCATAGAAGTGAATCCGGAAGTCATAGATAAGGAATACCATACCCGGCACTCTTTGTACAACCTGCATCGTTTGTATTTCTCCGTTTGCTCCTTTAATATGAAGTTTAGTAGAGATAATAGATAAGGGGCTAACCCAGATGGACTTCACAGCAATAGACTTTGAGACAGCCAATTCCAGCCGCACCAGCGCCTGCTCACTCGGGCTTGTTCAGGTTCGGGCAGGTGTGGTGACAGCGGAATATGACTGGCTGATTGACCCGCGGCAGCGGTTCGACGGGATGAATATCGCCATTCACGGCATTACACCCTCCATGGTTAAGGGCGAGCCTACCTTCGCTGAGCTGTGGCCCACCCTTAAGCCGCTGCTGCAAGGCGAAATTGTGATCGCGCATAATGCTGCCTTCGATATGAGTGTACTGCGGTATTGCCTGGATGACTCGTCTCTTGGCTATCCGGATTTCCAATATTTATGTACCTATCTGCTCGGCAAAAAAATGCTCCAGGAGCTGCCCTCCCATAGGCTGAATATAGTCTCAGCGCATTTCGGCATCCGGCTGAAGCACCACGATGCGCTGGATGACGCCAGAGCGTCGGCACTCATTCTATTGAAATTAATGGAGCAGTGGCAGCAGTTCGATCCCCTGCTGTTAGCGGACAGCCAGGGCTACAAGGCCGGGACGCTGTATGCAGGCGGATATACGCCCTTCAAGGCAGCGCCCAAGAAGCCCGCGAAGAAGCCGGCAGCTCCGAAATCGGCTGCCAAAACTGCTATGAAGACGCCGAAGCCCGCAGTATCCGGTATACCGGGCATGAAAACGCCGTCTGCAGATAGGGTTCAGGATGTCACGGCTTCCGTCACTCCTCCGCTTGCCGTTCCGCCTGTTCCGCCTGCGCCTGCCTCACCACCTATTCCTGAGCTGGTACGCGGCCAGCGCGTGGACATCGGCGATAAGCTCAGCGCCTCCCGGCTTCTGGTCGCTGTGGAGTGGGATTCTCCCGCTCCCTTGCTGGAACCGGAGATCTCTGCCTGTCTGCTCCGGGAGTCAGGGCGCTGCGAACAGGACCAGGACTTTGTCTTCTACGGGAACAGGGAAGACCCGAGCGGATCGGTCTCCTATATCCAGCCTGCTCCGCACACGGGAATTCTGCAGCTTCAGCTATCGAAGCTGTCAGCCGCCACGACGCGGATCGTGTTGACCTGCACGCTGGGTGGGGACATATCCAGCCAGCGTGCAGGACAGCGAGCAGAGCAGATTCAAAACGCTTCCGTCTCACTAATGAATGCCCAATCGGGAGCGAGGCTTGCCCGCTTCTCCTTGGATCAGGACTTCCGTCTTGAGACTGCCATCGTCATTGGCGAGTTCTACCGCTATAAGGGCAAATGGAGATTTGCAGCGGTTGGTGAGGAATTCCCGGGCGGACTCCGTGCCCTATGCAGCCACTACGGTCTTGAGGTGGAAGCTGAGGGTCCTGCAGATCAGCCTGCGGCTGAATCGGCAGCCTCGGCGGAAACTACGGATCATAGGAGACTTGCGGACAAGCTCCCTCCGGCCTCTTACCACTCATAGCGCCAAATACCCCTGGCGGCAGCTCTTTGTTTTTGAGCAGGATCAGCTTAAGCATCGGGTGGACGCGCTGAGTGATCGGAACTATTGAAGCAAGCAGCAATGGAGCAACAACAAAAAGCAGCGATTCCCCCATAACGGGAGCCGCTGCCTTTTTAGCGTTTGAAGCTTTTGAGAGAGTTGCAATTATCTGCTTTTCAGCAATACAGAGTATCCTATATCTTCAGCCGGTACACGGCCTTATTCTCCAGTCCTCTAATGAATGGCGTCCATTCCTCCGTCTCCGGAGTGGTGTCGAGGGCATCCTCCACCATCTGCAGCTTGGCATCCATGGCATCAATATGATGCAGGGCCACCGCCTCAGCCGTCTGGGGCTGAACCGGACTTCCCCACTCTCCCAGATTGTGATGGGACAATACGAGATGCTGAAGCGCCAGGATTTTCTCCGAATTCAGATCAATCCCGGTCCGGATGGCCGCTTCCGTAATCCAGCTCGAAGCCATGGAGATATGCCCGATCAGCTTGCCCTGCACACTGTAATCCGACACAATGCCGTATTGGGAGATCATTTCTTCCGGCTTGGCGATATCATGAAGAATGATGCCCGCTCTCATCAGATCAGGATTCAGGAACGGACGCTGCTTGCACAGGAAATCTCCAATCTCCAGCATTCTGACCATATGATAAGCCAGTCCGGCAAAATAAGCATGATGATGGGTTTTGGCCGCCGGATAATGCATCAGCTTCTCCTCTACCTTACCGACACAGAAGTTAACAACCGCCGCAATGTCCGGGTCGGTTATGCTTGCCATCGCGTTTTTGATCGTATGGACCAGGTCTACAGGACGCACAGGAGCCGAGCGGATGAATTCCGTAAGCGACACGCCGTCGGATTCATCCACCAGTCTAATCTTGGTGACCTTGACCTGGAGCTTCTCCCGGTAGGTATGAGCAATACCGCGGACCTTCACCAGTGCCATCGGGAAAAAAGTCTCCTTATCCGTCACACTGACGTCCCAATATTTAGCCGAAATCTGACCGCTGGAATCACCGAGTACAATATCGAAATAATCCTTGGGAGGAGTACCGTTGGTCTGCTTCAGCCCCAGCTCTCTGAGCAGATAGAAGCCGGTGAATTCATCCTGCGGGGATAGCTGTTTGATTAATGTCATTGTGAAGCCTCCTATTACTTACAGGTCTCGGCCTGCTGTGTATATTAGTGTGTATATTAAGGTTTAGACATTCACTTCCCAAATCCCTTTAAATTACTATGCAATCACCAATCCAATTTATGTCCCGCTCCGGCTGCCAAGTCTCTATAATTCATCTAACAACAGAAAAAGGGGCGTCCCCGCCATTTGCATGGTCAAGGACAACCCCTGGTGAATGGATTTAATTATTTGCCTGCGGCTTCAAGCGCTGCCTTAATCGCTTCGATGACTTTGGCGGAGATGGCTTTCTGGGCATCATTCACTCCGAAGGCTGCTGCACGGTATCCGTACTTATGCAATCCTTTGCCATTCGAGGTGTTCTCGATCTCGTATTTCACGAGCAGCTCATCATCGTTCAGGCCGTATCTTACTTTGCCTTTATCATCAAGGTAGTACACAGCCATAGTTACCGGCACATTGTATTCAGTCGTAACCATAACATTTACAGTCTTGTCAGCACTTGCACCGATGAAAATGCCATCGAAGTAAGCCGCTTTATCCGTTTCTGTAATTTCCGCTTTACCATAAGCTCTGTCAACGGCAGCTTTCAGTGCATCACTGCTGCTGGTAGCGCCCGATACTGCATCAACCCCTTGCGCACCTTCTCTTGTACCTGCGGCAAGGAAGCTGGCGGTCAACACCGGAATAGCCTTTTGAACTTCAGCATAAGCAGCTTTGCCCAGATCGGCCATGTTCATGCCCACACGGGAAAGAGCAACGTTTACGATCTTGCCGTTACGCAGCGTAACATCAGCTTTGTTGGTGCCTTTATCATAAGCATTACCGTAAGCGGTGAAGGTACCGTCTTTATAAGTGCCTTGTAATTTGGACGCATTGGTCAAAGCATCAGTCAGAGCTGCTTTTGCTGCGGCAGATACCGCTTCTTGACCGGCAATATCAGCAGTGTCTACGCCTTTTGCAAGCAAACCGGCAGTCAGCTGGTCTACAAGGGATTTCTGTGCTTCGGTACGCTTGTCGTCAGCAATCAGCTTGCCGTCTGTACCGAACAGGCTCAGCTTGATTCCCGTTACTTGGTCAGCCTCGACATCAACCAGCACCATAACCTTCGACTGATTATCTACACCGGCAAATTTGCCGTCGAAGTACTGACCTTCACCCGGAACCTTCAAGGCTTTCTCAAAAGCACGCTCTACCGCCTGGTTCCAGCCGTGGCTGCTCTCGGTAGCACCGGAGATTCCGTCTACCTTCTTGTCATATTTGGCAAAATAAGAGCCGTTAGCCAGCAGCTTGGCTGTCATCGGGGCATTCGCCTTCACAACCTCCGCATAAGCGGTTGCGCCTCTGTCTATCAGGTTGTTGCCAAGTCTGAACAGCTTCACATCAACCAGCTTGCCGTTGCGGATTACAACATCCGCTCTTTCCACGCCTACACTTCTTGCCGTACCGTAGGAAGAATAGAATCCGTCGATATAAGCAGCCGTGTTATGGACGCTGGCATTTTGCTCCGCATCCCAGAAAGCATTAACTGCGGCTATGGATTCGGCCTCGAAACCGGCTACCGGCTGTGCAGCAGAACCTTTGGCCAGCAGTGCAGGTGTGATAGCTGCAATCGCTGCTGTCTGTTCAGCAGTATAAGTCTTCTCATCCACGAAATCACCGTTTGCACTCAGCGGGTACAGCTTAACATCCGTAAGCTTGTTGGCCTCATAAGTAGCAAACACGGCATATTTGGCTTCAGGATCTACACCCATGTGGACACCGGAGAAGTAAGCGGCAGCAGCCGGCTTATCCTGTAGCGATCTTGCGAACGCTCTGTCCACCGACAATTTCCAGCCGTTGCTGGTGCGGGTGGCGCCGGATACAGCGTCAACAGCAGCAGCGCCGTCTCTGGTTTTGCCTACGAGTCTGTCTTTCATCAGGCCATAGGCCGTCCAGACTCCGCTGTAATTCTCGCGGGCATTGCGGTCGATGATTTTGGGACTGGTTCTCAGCAGCTCGATGTCGGCGATCTTGCCGTCTTTGATAGTAACTTTAGCACCTTCTGTACCTTTGGAGTACGCATCTCCATAGGCTACATATACTCCATCCTGATATACGGCTTCGTGCACAGTAACCGGTGCTGCAGTTGCTACAGGCTTAGCTGTTGCGGCCGGTTTGGCTGTTGCCTTGGGGGATGCCGCCGGGGCGGTGGTTGCTACAGGCTTAGCTGTTGCCTTCGGGGTAGCTGCCGGTTTGGCTGTCGCTTTCGGAGTAGCCGCCGGTTTAGCTGTTGCCTTCGGAGTGTGTACCGGTTTGGCTGTTGCCTTCGGAGTAGGAGCCGGTTTGGCTGTTGCCTTCGGAGTGGCTGCCGGTTTCGGAGCGGGCTTCGCAGTCGCTGCCGGAGCTTCTTCCGAGGCTGCTGAAACCGCATCCACCTTCAGGTTCAAAGCCGGTGCGTTAATCGTGTAGGCTAGTGGCGCGAGCAGCAAGGCTGCGCTTACAGTCAAAGAAATTAATTTTTTCAAATGCGTATTCTCCTTTATATCCCCAGTAATATGTAGCATTTTTCAACCCGTTCGCTTTCGTTCAATTCCTGCTCATTATGAAGAGTAGCCGACTCCTCCTGACAAGTACATTCCCCCTTTGCCATTCCTGCTGGGCCCATCCCGTGTAAGAAAAGATTCATCTATATATACAATCTTTCAAAAGGTGAAACAATTCACATAGTGAAGTGAATTAATTCACATAAGTGGACTTCAAGCGGCTGGTGAACATTTCTGGCTTGATGGTAACAAAATTGAAACTCTTTTCTCTGTACATAAAATCACATACCCTATAAGAAACATCACTTTTTTGCACTATACTAAAATATATATTTCCTCTGCCTCTCATAATCTCCCATTTACTCCTTCATATGATATTCGTGCGATATATTATATTGTATGTTTCTGCTTATATATGATACTTTTAAACGATGTCATGTTCACGGAAAGGGGCTGCAGCTACTCATGAATCAGTCGCTTATAGGTGTTATTCTCGCTCAGATCGGAACCCCCGACGCCCCTAGTGCCAAGGCGGTCCGTCCCTATCTCAAGCGCTTTCTGTCCGACCGCAGAATTATTGATTATCCTCCGCTGCTCTGGCAGCCGCTGCTGCGGGGCATTATTCTGCGCACCCGGCCGCGCCGGTCCGCGAAGCTGTATCAGGAGATCTGGATGGAAGAGGGCTCCCCTCTGCTCGTCCACTCCAGAGCCCAGCAGAATGCGCTACAGATCCTGCTGGGCAGCAGCTATCAAGTGGAGCTGGGACTTGCGTACAGTGAGCCGGGTATGTCTGAAGCCTTCCGCAAGCTGGAAGCTGCGGGCATTACCCGGATCATTGTACTTCCTTTATTCCCGCAGTATTCCTCGACTACAACTGCTTCTGTCTATGAAGCTGCAAGCTTCGCCGCCCTGGGACGGCACAGCCGTTCCGGTCAGGTATCCAAGCGGTTCGTACCGGCGCTGCGGTATGTAGAAGCCTACCATGATGCGCCCGGCTACATCGCAGCGATGAGATCCTTATTGCTGCGGCAGATCCGTGCAATGAGTGAAGAGCCTGATTACTATGTTCTGTCTTTCCACGGAATTCCCCGCCGCTATGCCGAGACCGGAGACCCGTATCCGCAGCAGTGCCAGGAGACGGCCCGTTTGCTGGCAGAGGCTATGAAATGGCCCCCGGAACGCTGGCAGCTCTCCTTCCAGTCCCGCTTCGGGCCGGAGACCTGGGTAGGCCCGTCTACCGCCGATACCCTGAAAGAGCTTAGCGGACGCGGAATCCGGCGGCCGTTGATTTTCTCGCCGGGACTGGTCACGGACTGCCTCGAAACGCTGCATGAGCTGGCTGTAGAAGGCCGGGAACTCTTCGCCGCAGGCGGCGGAGCCGCAGAGAATCTGGAGGTGGCCCCGTGCCTGAATGACACGGAAGAGTGGATCAGCTTCCTCGCCGGACTGATAAGCGGCACTGCCCGGGGCTGGCTCCCTTCCGCAGTAACTGAGAAGACGGCTGTCCAACCGGTCTGATAACGAATTTTTATAAAAAAAACGCCCGGTCTACAGGTATCTTGATCCTGTGAACCGGGCGGTTTATTGTTGGTATATGATTATCGAACAGTCAGCTGTTTATATTTGGCAGTCAGTTCCTCGAACCACTGCTTATCCTGCAAAGTCAGGGCAAAATCAATCAATTCAGCAATTTCCTCAGGCTGCAGCTCCGGCGAATCATTGAAGCAGATCTCTGCCGAAGCAGCCGCCGCCCCATCCGCACCTTCTGCAAAATCATAAGAGAACATCAGCTTGATATCGCTCTCCAGGAACTCATTCCGCAGGAAGTAGAGCACCTCGCACATCAGGACAGGTCTGACATGGCTATCGAAGACACAATCCATTACCTTCGCCCAATAATGCTGGTTGCTGAGATGCAGCTTATCATTGGTCAGAAGATACTGCTCACCCTGAAAATCATTGACAAATTTCAGTTCAACCGGCTCCATTTTAAAAATACCGGCAATTTGCTTCCTGGTGATATTCAAGATGTCTTGTGTTTCTAATCTCATCATTCTCATGCACCCCGTTCCTCATATTCGGACTTTCCTCTATATGCTGCATATGCTGTGATTTCATGATTCGACAATAATTTTAACTAATTTATAGTATTATCGACTTTTTCTTAGTTATTGTTAATGCTTTTCAATTAAAATTTTAAAAATTCTGTTTCAGGCTGCTGGAAATCGGTTAATTTATTTATTTTTTTGAGGTAATGGGTACTGAGGACAGGAGGATTCGAGGGCACGAGGCACGAGACTCGAGGATTCGAGGGCATGAGGCACGAGACTCGAGGATTCGAGGGCACGAGGCACGAGACTCGAGGGCACGAGGCACCAGACTCGAGGATTCGAGGATTCGAGGGCACCAGAATCGAGGATTCGAGGCACTGAGCCCCCTCCCGCAGGAAGCAAATGGATAAACGTATCTTAATTCGTCGTTTTCCGAGGAATATGATTGAACAAGTGGAAAAACAGCATCTGCTGCCGTTCATTTTCGCTGCTATGGGTGAAAGGTGATCATTTAAGTGCCATTTATACAACTGCTGTTATAGCAGCGACCATTTACTCTTCAGCAAGTGGACAAAATCCAACTGCTTCCGAATTCCATCCTGCATCCGGTCAGGTTGTTCCAATCGTCTCCAGTGGGTTACGGAGCATGGGCCAAGCGGAAACGGCTTTGCCGTCCTTTTATAAGGAAGGTGTGGGTTTCAGCGAGAATATAAGGATAAGTTATCATGTGAAACCTATAAATTCTTATAGTTGCACAAAAAAGCCATCCAGTCTCAAAGACTGAATGACTGTGCATTGCGCTGCATTGCCATGTATTGCTGTGTATTGCTGTGTATTGCTGTGTATTGCTGTGTATTGCCGTACATTGCCGTGAATAAGCACATGTCCCCCGGCACGAATCCCGGATTAGGCTTTGTTAGCTGACGAACAGCGGCACCAGTTGAATGCCCTCTTCCGGCGAGATCCGAACCAGACCCTTATCGGAGATCCGCAGTGTCGGGATGACCGCCAGCGCAAGCAGGGACAAGGTCATAAAAGCATAGTTCAGTGTACAGCCCGCATCATATAATGCTTTGCTGATAGCAGCAGACTGGGCGGCCGCAATCTCGAACGGCTCTGCGGACATTAGTCCGGCAATCGCCAGCGGGAACAGCGTGGTCCCGGAAGCGGTGATCACGGCAACACCGCCCTGCGCTTCCGCCACCGCAGCCGCCGCTTCAGCCATCAGCGTATCATCGTTGCCGATGACCAGCACATTATGACTGTCGTGGGCTACTGTCATCGCTATAGCCGCAGGCTCGTGGAAGCCGATTCCCTGCACCACTCCAACCGATTTATTCCCCGTTCCCTTATGGCGCTCCAGAACTGCGATTTTGCACAGGCCGTCTTCAACCACCAGCCTGGAATCGGCCACCGGCAGCAGCATAATCTGTTCCCCGGTCTCCACATGGTTCTCCATGACTTGAATGACCCGTGTAGCCAGAACGCCGTCGGCAACCGGCGCATGAATCACGAAGTCTGCGGGTACCGGAGGCTGCGGCAGATGTACCGAGGCCAGCACTTCATCCGGGTACGTGAACGGATTCAGCTTCGCCGTCATCCTTCCGTTCTCCGCCACGACTTCTCCAGCCGCAATCGTCAGGACGACATGGACATCAGCCAGATTCCCGTCCAGCAGAATGATATCCGCACAGGAGCCTGGAGTAATTGAGCCGATATCACGGGCTACTCCGAAGCGTTCAGCTGTATTGATCGTTGCCATCTGAAAAGCAGTGACCGGCTTCACGCCCTGGGAGATGGCGTGACGCACGACAAAATCCATATGGCCTTCATCGCGCAGCGATTCGGAGCTGCGGTCATCCGTCACCAGCATCATCCGGCGCGGGTCCAGCCCGTGCTCGGTATGCGCGGTGATGGTTTTGGCGACGTCATGCCAGGCGGAGCCGCGGCGCATTTTGGCATACATCCCCAGACGTACGCGTTCGATTACATCCTCCGCTGTCACACACTCATGATCACCGGTCACGCCAGCTGCCGCATAAACCGGAAGCCTCCAGTCACTCGCCGGCCAGGTGAAATGCCCATCGACATAACGTCCCGCCCGGAGCGTTGCCTGGATCTCGCCGAGCATTTTCTCATCGCCGTAGACTACGCCCGGGAAATTCATCACCTCGCCGAGTGCGATTACATCCTCGCCCCAGGTGTATGCTTCTGCTACTTCCTCCGGTCCGATGGATGCTCCGGTCGTTTCAAATTCGGCACCCGCTGAAGGTACACAGGAGGCCACCTGCATATAGGCAGCCAACGGCGTTCCCCGCATCTCGTCCAGCATCAGCTTAATTCCCTTCAGCCCGAATACATTAGCAATCTCATGGGCATCAAAAAAACCTCCGGTCGTCCCCAGCGGCAGCACGGCACGGGCAAACTCAGTCACCGTCAGTTGGGTGCTCTCGATATGGCAATGGCCGTCAATCAGGCCGGGGGCAATGTATTTGCCTGCCGCATCAATCACCTTCGTATTTTCACCAATCGTATGCGAGACATCCTTGCCGACATAGGCAATACGTCCGCCCTGCACCGCAACAGACATGCCGTCCAGAATCTCCCCGGAGCATACATTGACCAGCTTGCCGCCCGTAATCACCAGTGTAGCCGCCTGGTCGCCCCGCGCTGTTGCTACCAGCTCTGGCACACAGTCAGCCAATGGTTGTCGTGTAAATGTCATTATGTGCACTCCCTTCCGGTTATTGTATAGATTGTACTTGATAGTTTTACGTTCCGGGATGGCCGTGACTCCAGAGAATGTTTGGCCCTCCGGCCGCTGCCCGTCCCCAGATTTCTTAATTAATACCACTGTTCGCGGTGGAAATCCGGTGACTGCTGATGCTTACGATGCTAGCTTTCCTGCGGAAAGCTTTCAGGCGGTCGCTGATGCTCCTACAGTGCCAAAATTCTCCTCCGCCACTTTTCCCTGTCTGGTTAATTTTCAAGTTCAATCTATATAGTTTTTTATCATTTTAGCAAAAACGGCCCTGACGCCCCTCACGGGTCGCAAGCCGTTGCCCAGAACTTATTCCCCGGGGTTCTCCGTCCGGCCGCCGGGGCCGGTAACCACATTTTATGATTATCTTACGTTTGACTCATATACGTCAAGTGCCGCCTGAACGCCCTCTCCGGCAGCTACTGCGTATCCATGGCGCACCAGCACAGCCTCCAATGCACCGAGCAGACGCAGCACATTATTCTCCCGGCAGCTGAAGCCCATGGTACCGATGCGCCAGATTAAGCCCTGCAACGGACCGAAGGAGCTGGCGATCTCAATCCCGAAGCGGCCCAGCAGCATGGAACGGACGGACTCTCCGTCGATTCCCGCAGGAATGCGGACACAGGTGACTACAGTCAGCTTACTCTCCGCATCCCCGTATAACTCCAGGCCCAAAGCTGTCAGACCGGCGACCAGCGCCCGCTCGTGGAACCGGTGCCGGTCATGCCGGGCTTCCAGCCCCTCCTCCAGAACCAGCCGCAGGCCTTCCCGCAGGGCATAGAGCATGGAGGTCATCTCCGTATGATGATTCAGCCGCCGGGGGCTCCAGTAATCCTGTAACATACCAAGGTCAAAGTAATTGCTGCGCACAACCGGCAGCTCACTTGCAGTGCCGGCGCCGGAACGGAGCCCGCGCTCCACCTGCTTGCGCTTCAGCAGCTTGGCTTCGGCACGGTCATTATACGTGATCGGAGCCATGCCGGAAGGGATGGACAGGCATTTCTGCGTCCCGCCGACCACGGCATCCAGCATCCAGGCATCTGTCTCCACAGGCACTCCGCCGATGGTCGCCACCGCATCCACAATCAGCAGCGCCTCCTGCTCCCGGCAGGCCCGCCCGATCTCAGCCAGCGGCTGAACACGGCCCGTAGAAGTCTCCCCGTGAACCATCGCCACCACATCCGGCTTGAAGCTTCGGATCGCCGCGATCACTTCCTCCGGCGGGAAGACGCTGCCCCAGGTCTGCTCGATCGTGAACACCTCAGCGCCGCAGCGTTCTGCTATCTCATGAAGCAGGTGGCCGAAACGGCCGAAGACCGGAATCAGCACCCGGTCTCCCGGTGCAATCAGACTGACCATCACCGCTTCAATCCCGGAACGCGAGGTGCCGTCCACCGGATAGGCCCACTTATTGCTTGTGGCAAACAGCCCCCGCAGCATCTCCATCGTCTCATTCATGAGCTCTGTGAATTCGGGATCGAATTGTCCCAGCACCGGATAAGACATGGCCCGCAGCACACGCGGATCGACCTCCACGGGGCCGGGAGTCATAATACACCGCAAGGACGGCGACAGATCTTCGTACCGCTTCATCACTTTCTCCCCTTTGTCACATTCAATCTCCTGAGACTGGCGTCTCTTGAATTCTCAGGCCTCGACCTCTTCAGTAGCCGTAAGGCTCCAGCCTCTTAAGAACCACCAAGCTTCAGTTCTCTATATAAGCTAATCTATATAATAATGCCGTTAGCACTTCCAATCCAGCAGCCAGCTCCTCCGGCGAGCTATACTCCCCGGGAGAATGGCTGATGCCTCCCCGGCTGGGCACGAAGATCATTGCCGCCGGGCAGAGCGAAGCGAACAGCTGGGCATCATGCCCTGCTCCGCTGACCATACACCGGTACGGCTTATCCTGCCCGAGACAGATCTCCTCAAGCGTCGCGCACAGCTCCTGATCCATGGGAACAGGGGTGGTATCCAGCTGCTGCTGCACCGCAAGCGTCAGACCGCGTCTTCCGCTAAGCTCTGCGAACTCCGCCAGGATAGCTGCGCAGAAGCGCTCCAGCGTCCCGGCTTCGCTATGCCGGATATCCAGTGTGAACTGCACCTCCCCGGGAATCACATTCGGCGTACCCGGAGATACCTCGAGCCGTCCGGTTGTCGCCACCAGCGGATCACCCTCCGCTACAGCGGACCGCTCCAGCGCCAGCAGCATCTCCGCACTGCCCGCGAGTGCATCCTGCCTTAAGCCCATGGGTGTTGTCCCAGCATGATTCGCCGTCCCGCAGACCTTGACCAGATATCTCCGCTGACCGGCGATAGCCTGCACCACCCCAATCTTACGGGATGTCCGCTCCAGAATGATGCCCTGTTCGATATGCAGCTCCACATAAGCAGCGACATCGCTGCGTACCGGACTATCCTTGAAGCGATAGCTTCCTTCCAGGCCTGCGGCGGCTTCAGCGCCTGACACTGCTATCCCGCCCAGACCGCAGGCAGCCATTGCCGCCCCCATCGTTATCCCCTCAGCATCTGCGCAATCCAGACCTTCGCTCCCGCTATACAGTCCTGTCACATGGCCTGAACCCCAGAATGTCAAAGGGAAGCGGCTGCCCTCTTCCTCACAGAAGGACACCACCTCCAGCGTCCGCAGCGGCTGCCCGAAGGTCGCCTGCAGGTAATGCAGCGCGGTAACAGCAGCAGCGATTCCATAGGCACCGTCATACCGTCCGCCGTTCACCACCGTGTCGATATGAGAACCGGTAAGAATGACCTTGTCACTTGCTTCTGATCCGGCCAGTCTACCGTAGACATTCCCCACCTGATCCATCCTGACTTCAAGCCCGAGTCCAGTCATCCTTTCCTGCAAAAAATGCTGAACCCCACACCACTCCGGTGTATACAGCAGCCGGGTAACTCCGGGACCGGGAGCACTGAAGGCTGCCAGTTCATCCAGCAGCTTCAGCATCTCTCCTGCCGGAACAGGCGGGTCCTGGCGCATCATAGACCCGGACGGCTGCGGGTAATACGCAGCCATTCTCCCCCGCCGCCCTGAACAACTCCTTCCCCGGCTGTGTAGACTACCTTGCCTCGGCAGATCGTTGTGGTTACCTTGCAGGATAAGGTCATTCCGACATAGGGGCTATGCGGGTGCCGGTACAATAAGTCCTCCGCCCGCAGCGTATACGCTGCATCAGGATCAAGCAGCACCAGATCGGCATCCAGCCCCGGAGCAATGGAGCCCTTGCGCTCTTCCAGCCCGAACCGCCGGGCAGGCTGCCCGGACAGCAGCGCGGATATCTGCGTGACCGGCAGGCCGCGCACCCGGACACCTTCATGGAACATCAATTCCAAACTGCTCTGGGCACCGGAAATTCCGCCCCAGGCTTCCATGAACGACAACCCCGGCGCCAGCTTCAGCTCCGGCGGACAGGGGGAATGATCTGAGGCAATCAGATCCACCCGGCCCGCAGCCAGCGCTGCCCACAGCCGCTCCCGCTCCGTGCTGCTGCGCAGGGGCGGAGCGCATTTGGCCAGCGGTCCCAGCGTCTCCATGCTGCCCTCATCCAGAATCAGATAATGGGGGCAGGTCTCAGCGGTAACATCCAGGCCGCGCAGTTTGGCGTCATGAATCAGCTCCAGGGCTGCCGCTGTACTGATATGGACGAAATGCAGCCGGCAGCCGGTCCGCTCACTGTACAACAGCGCCCGGGCCACAGCCTCCAGCTCCGCTTCCGGGGGACGCGAAGCCACGAAATCACGCGCACTTCGGCGTCCTTCACGGATGGCAGCCGCTCCCAGCACTGAGGTTATAGCTTCGCTCTCCGCATGCAGGGCGAGGATTCCGCCGGTTGCGGCAATCCGCAGCATTCCCTGGTACAGCGTACCATCGTCCACCTCACGGAACCGCCCCTCTCCCTCACCTCCGGGGTTCGAGATAAAAGCCTTGAACCCCGTAACGCCCGCAGCCGCAAGTCCGTCCAGCTCCTCCAGATTGCCGGGCACAAGCCCGCCCCACAGGACATAATCCACCGCCGAGTTCCCTGCTGCGGCTTCCGCCTTCAGCCGTAACGCCTCCAGATTCACAGTCGGCGGATTCCCGTTCAGCGGCATATCGGCATAACAGGTACAGCCGCCGGCCGCAAGGGCTGCCGATCCGCTGCGGAAGCCTTCCCAGTGTCCAAGCGCTGGTTCATTGAAGTGAACATGCATATCAATCATGCCGGGCAACAGATATTGTCCCTCGGCATTGATGATTCTGGTGTCTGGTGAAGCCTGAAGCGCTTCGCCCAGAGCAGCGATCCTGCCGTCCTTCACTCCGATATCCAGCCTGCGGACCTCTCCGGGAAGGACCACCTCCCCGTTCCTGATGATAAGCTCATAGACTTCTTCCTTCATGAATAGATCACCTCCGGTCCAGGGATATAGGCAGCAGCTTAACTGCCGCGGTAAGTGCTGTATCCTCCTGGCGCAACCAGCAGCGGTACATGATAATGCGCTGCCGGGTCCAGAATGTTGAAGCGGATCGGGATATGCTCCAGGAACAGGCTCACGGCCTCAGCACCCCGTTCTCCGGCACTTGCACTAGCACTGGCACTGGCACTGGCACCAACACCAACACCAACACCGACACCGGCACCGGAACCCGCTCCTGCCCCAGCCTCAGCGCCCCGGAAATAATCACCGGCCATGAACAGCAGCTCATAACATCCGGCCTCCAGTTCATCACCGGCCAGCAGCGGGGCATCCAGCCTGCCGTCCGCATTCGTGACCGCCTGACGCTTCAGCTCTGGCTCCCCGTCCCCCAGCCGCCAGAGCTGAAGCGATAAGCCCGCAGCAGGTATGCCCCGTGACAGATCCAGCACATGCGTAGTCAGTTGCCCGTTCATAGCGCATCCCTCCTGTGAGTGATTTAGAATATGCAGCAGAGGTGAAATCAGATGATCGCTCATGCTCTCAGGCTCTAGCTACCCCGTTCCCAGCAGATCCTCCAGCCGGAAGCGGGTAATCTTCCCGATCTCCCGCAGCGCCTGAGCCTGCTCTTCCTCCAAGGAACGCCCTACCCGCTCACGGATGGCGTTCAGGATATCGTCTTTATCCTTGCCCCGTACAGCCAGAATGAACGGGAAGCGGAATCGTTCCGTATATGCAGCATTCAGCTCTGTAAGCTGCCTGAATTCCTCCGGCGTCAGCCGGTCCAGTCCGGCCCCCTGCTGCTCTGCCGCCGACAGCGGACTGACCGCAAGTCTTGTAGCCAGATCAGGGTGGGCCTTCAGCAGGGCCAGCTGCCGGTCCGGCTCCGCATTCTGTGCTATATCCATCATCTCAGTATGCAGATGCTGCAAGTGTTCGAACGGCCGCCTCCCATACACACCTTCCGCCACCCAGGGAGAATGCTCGAAGATGCCGCCGAGACTCTCTACGAATTCCAGCTTTTCCATAGCGTTAATCTGTTGCAGTGTTAATCTGTGCACCGGTGTATTCATAGACCCGCCTCCATCCGTCTAATTTGCATCATACCGCCCTCGCCCTCCGTCCTTAGAACCGCTGTTCCCGTATATAAGGCGTTCCCAGCGATTCCGGTGTACCGGAAGGCTTGTTGCGGTTGCGGTAACCCAGATACATCAATACAAGAATGGTTACGACATAAGGAATCATTTTGAGAAAATAAGGCGGCACCGCACTCCCAAGGAGCTGAATACGGAAGCCGATGGAGTCAAGGGCTCCGAAAAAGTAAGCGCAGAAGAGGGCGCGGAGCGGGTTCCATCTGGCAAAAATAACCAGACCGACAGCAATCCAGCCCCGCCCGGCGGTAAGGCCTTCATTCCAGGTCGGCGCATAGGCCAGCACCATGTCCGCACCGGCCAGGCCAATCAGCGCAGCCCCGGCAGTAACATAGCTGTAGCGGATCAGCTGCACCCGGATACCCATGACGTCTGCCGTAGCCGGATTGTCGCCGACTGCCCGCAGATGCAGGCCCCATGAGGTATGGTGAATCAGCAGATGCAGCACAAGCACAAGCAGCAGACTGAACCAGGTCAAAACATCCAGCCGTCCAACAATCTCTCCGATCACCGGCACCTGCTTTACCACGCCCAGATCCAGCTTGGGCGATGTGCCGGGAAGCGGAATTCCGCTGATGGGCTTGCCGATATAGGCGCTAAGCCCGCTGCCGAATAAAGTCATCGCCAGGCCCGACATCGTCTGATTCGCCCGGAGCGTGACACATAAGAACGAATGGACTACGCCCAGAAGGGCGGTAATAGCCACAGCCGAGAGCAGGGCAAGCAGCAGATTTCCGCTGCGGATGTAGACGATACAAGTCGTAACTGCCCCCATCAGCATCAGCCCTTCGGCACCGAGCTGGATAATTCCGGCCCGTTCAGTCAAAATGCCTCCCAAGGTGGCCAGCAGAAGCGGCGTTCCGGCGGAGATGGCGGCAATGAGTAACTGTGTTGTGAAATCCATGAGTGAACCCCCTTCTGTACGAGCTGCACGAGAATGCTGTTATGCGCTCCGGCGGATACGGAAACGGTGAATCATATCGCCGGCAATCAGGAAGAACAGGATCGCGCCCTGCAGCATTTCCGAGATCGACGAAGGCAGTCCGATCGTCTGAACACTGTAGCCGCCGACAATCAGGCCGCCGAACAGGATCGAGGTCACAATGAGGCCCAGCGGGTTCAGCTTGGCGAGCCAGGCGACGATGATCGCCGTATAGCCATAGCCCGGGGAGATGCCCTGCATCAGCTTATGGGTAACCCCGGAGACCTCAGCCATTCCGGCGATCCCGGCAAGGCCGCCGCTGATCAGCATGACGATGATAATATGCTTTTTGAGATGAATCCCCGCATAACGGGCCGCTGTAGGATTGGCCCCGATCAGGCGCAGCTCATATCCCCAGCGGGTGAACCGGATCATCAGATAATAGAGAAGGACAGCCACGAGACCAAACACCAGCCCGATATGCAGCCGGGTACTGCCAAGCACCGGCAGAGACTGGGCCGCCGTGAACACCGGTGAACCCGGGAAGTTGAAGCCCTTCGGGTCTTTCCAGGGGCCGAACACTACATAATCCAGCGCCAGCAGAGCTACATAGTTCAGCATCAGCGAGGTGATCAGCTCATTGACTCCGAAATGGGTTCGCGGGACGGCCGTCATAAGACCCCACAGCGCCCCGGCCGCTGTGCCGAAGACCAGCATCAGCACAATGGACCAGAAGGAGGGCAGATCAGGGAAATAGATCGTTACCGCAGTAGCCGCCATAGCGCCTACTGTAAGCTGGCCTTCCGCCCCGATATTCCAGACAGAGATCCGGTAAGCCACCGCGATGCCAAGTCCGCACAGCAGCAGCGGAATGGCTTTGACCATTGTTTCGGTGAAGCCGTAGGAGGTTCCGAACGCCCCGCGGAGCATTTTCTCATACACAACCAGCGGACTCATGCCATTCGCCGCAATGAAGCCTGCACAGAGCAGAAGTGCCAGAATAACAGACAGAACCGGTGTCCACCAGGGGGAGCGGGTACGGCTTGAATCGTATTCCAGCCTGAGGGAATACCACCGCCCGCTGCGCATCGGCAAGGGCTTCAGTACTACAGAATCACTTCCAGGCTTCGGACTCATACGGCGCTCCCCTCCATGCTTCGGATACCAGCCATCATCAGGCCGATTACTTCCCGGTCCGCATGCTCATGATCACTCTCCCCTATAATTGATCCGCTGTACATCACCAGAATACGGTCGGATAATTGCAGCAGCTCATCCAGATCCTCAGAGATCAGCAGCACACCGCTGCCGGAGCCGCGCAGCTCCATCAGCAGCTCATGGACCCCGGCCGCTGCGCCGACATCCAGCCCCTGGGTCGGATGGACGGCCACCATCAGCTTCGGCTGATGGCTGACCTCGCGGGCGAACAGCAGCTTCTGCTGATTCCCGCCGGACAGCTGCTGTACGGGAGTATCCAGCTCCGGCGTCTTCACATTGAAGCGGCGGACCAGCTCCTGCGACCAGGAGCGGTTCCTTGCCGCCTTCAGGAAGCCGAATCTGGAATGCTCCTCACTGCGGTAGGACTTGAACAGCAGGTTATCAACAGAACCCAGCCGTCCGGCCAGACCGCTCTTCATCCGGTTCTCCGGCACATGCGAAATGCCTGAATCAATGGCCGCCCGGACCGAGGCTGTTTTTACAGGACTGCCGTCAAATATAATCTCGCCTGTCCTCCATGTCCGAAGTCCAGTCAACACTTCCGCCAGCTCCTTCTGCCCGTTGCCCGCTACTCCGGCCACACCGACAATCTCCCCTTCATGCACGGTAAGCGACAGAGCGTCCAGCGCGTTGCGTCCATGATCCGCAGCGACCTCCAGATTCCGGACAACCAGCAGAGGCAGCCCCGCCGTGGCCTCCCGTTCCTGACGGCTGATGGCGATCTCCCGCCCTACCATAAGCCGGGCTAATTCCAGCTCATCCGTCTCGCCCGTCTTCAGCGCAGCAATCATTTTTCCCTTCCGCATAACAGAGATACGGTCCGAGGACGCCATGACTTCCTTCATCTTATGCGTGGTCATGATGACTGTCTTCCCCGCCTGCTTCATAACCCGGAGGGTCGCGAACAGCTGCTCCGCCTCTCCCGGCGTCAGCACCGAGGTGGGTTCATCCAGAATAATGATGTCTGCGCCGCGGTACAGCGTTTTGACAATCTCAACCCGCTGCTGCTCACCGACGGACAACTGCCAGATCGGACGGTCTACAGGGAATTTCAATCCAAACCGTTCACCGAGCGCCTCAATCTCTTCACGCTTGTTCCTCATCCACTTGCTGCCACGCCAGAAAGACGACTTTTCGCCAAGCACGATATTCTCCGCTGCCGTGAGGCTTTGCACCAGTCTGAAGTTCTGAAAGACCATGCCTATCCCAAGATGTGCCGCATCCTTCGGAGAGCGGATTCTGGCCGGCTGGCCGTGAATAAGAATCTCTCCGGCGTCCGCCCTGTACACCCCTGACAGCATGCTCATGACTGTGCTTTTCCCTGCTCCGTTCTCCCCAAGCAGCGCATGAATCTCACCCGCATTTGCCGAAAAATCAACTTGATCGCTGGCCGTTACAGCACCGAACTTCTTCACGATTCCGCGCATTTCAACCGAAGGGTCCTGCATGGCGGGACGCTCCTCTCCTGATAGTTATAGTACGGGTGGGGAAGGCTCCGACCCGCGGACCCCGCCCCACCCGTAAGGCTGTGCTGTATGAATATATGAAGCTGAAGCTGCGGTTATTGCGGGATCGAGCCCTCCACGCCCTGGACCAGCCAGTTCATGGCAAGCACTTCTTCAAGCGTCAGCTTCTGCCCCTCCTGAACCACGACCTTGCCTTTGTTGTCCGAGATCGGGCCGGTGAATACCTCCAGCTCACCGCTGATGATTCTCGTCTTGGCCTCTTCCACCAGCTGCTTCACATCCTCCGGGACCTTGTTGCCGAACGGTGCAAGCTCAACCATGCCGTCCGCCATATCGCCGGAGTACTGCTCGCTCTTCCAGGTTCCGTCCATGACGGACTGAACGGCTTTGACGTAATAAGGGCCCCAGTTCCATACAGGGTTGGTCAGATAGTTATCCGGTGCATATTTCCCCATATCCGAGTCATTTCCTCCGGCAAAAGCGCCCCGTTCCGCCGCCGCCTGAAGCGTAGCCGGTGAATCCTGGTAGGCCAGCAGGACATCTGCGCCTTTGTCAAGCAAGCTGATAGCCGCCTGACGTTCAGTCGCCGGATCATACCAGGTGTTGGTCCATACCACATCCACCTTGATATCAGGGTTTACACTTTGCGCCCCCAGGGTGAAGGCGTTCAGATTATAGATCACTTCGCTGATCGGGAAGGCTCCTACATAACCCAGATGATTTTTCTTCGTCATTTTGCCTGCCGCGATCCCGGACAGATAACTGGCCTGATAGTTTTTGCCGAAGTAAGTTCCCATGTTCTCGGCTGTCTTGTAACCGGAGGCATGAAGGAACTTCACATTGGGAAATTTACCGGCTACGTTCAAGGTGAAGTCCATATAGCCGAAGCTTGTGGTGAACACAATATCATGGTTTTGTGCGAGTTCCGTGATGATCCGCTCGGCGTCGGCGCTTTCCGGTACATTCTCCACGAAATCCGCTTTGATCCCCAGCTCCTTCTCCATATACAGGCGGCCCTGATCATGCTGATACGTATACCCGCCGTCACCCGGAGGTCCGATATAGACAAAAGCAACCGTCGGCTTCTCTGCTGCCGGCTCTGTTGTTGCCGCTGCCCCGCTGTCTGCCGGTGCCGTACTTGCCGCAGGCGCCTCCGTTGCCGCTGCATTCGTATTCGATGCTGTATTGTTCGTGCCGCACCCGCTTAAGATCACCGCCAGCAGGAACATGGTTATCAAGCTGAATGTAAATGCTCCCTGACCCCTTTTTTTCATAATACTCCTCCTCCAGAAGATCTCTCCTAATGGCTATAGCCATTAATGTATCTCTACTATACTGAGGCGCAGCAGTTACGTAAATTTATATAACATAGCTTTGTATTGCGTGATAAGAACCGTGGCCGGTTTTGTGCTTGATGCACGAATTTACTTCAAATTATTCGTAATATGAGTGAGGTTACCTAACAACATTTTCGAAAAATAAAGAATTCACTGCTCATTGCCGCCCCGACGCGCACCCTATTTCCACCGTAGCTCTCCGATGCTTCCCGGCAGCTCTGCCTCCGTGAACATCTGGGAAGCCTCCTCCTGCAATGTCATGCCCTTGTATTCCGGAGATCGTATAATGGCCGCTATACCGTCCCCGTCGTCCAGCTCCTGAAGTCCGCCAAACAACGATCTGGCGAACAGAACAGGCGCCATCTGAAGCCCTTCATGGGTACCTGCGACATAATCAAGCCCCTGCTCCTGCTCAAAGGTATGGATTAACCGGCGGACATAGGACGCTTCGATTAGCGGCTGATCTGCATCCGCAATGACTACGGCATCAGGCTGAAACGGTGAGACAGCATTCAGACCGCAGCGAAGCGAGAACGACAAGCCCAGGTGTGCCGTCAGACAAGTCTCAATGCGCCGGGTGTTCTCCAGGTTCTCGGGAGGCGGCAGCCAGCTTAATGGATCATTGGCCCGGACGACCACCACCAGCGGCTCCAGCCCGCAGTTCTCCAGCTCACGGAGCATTGCTGCACCGGGGGAACTGTCCCCCGTCCGGTTCAGAGAACCTGCAGAGACGTTTGCACCTATGCTCCGGCTTGCCGCCAGATAGATTCCGGCCACCTTCATTGTTCTCCACTCCTTTTTCATGGCATTCTGCTGCGGATGGCCCGTTATTCACGCTCCAGCATGCTGCGGAACAGGAATACCAGCTTCAGCTTCATGAGATCATTGATTTTTTTGAAATCCACATCCAGCAGCTCGCTAAGCTTCTCCATCCGGTAAGTCGCCGTATTGCGGTGAATAAACAGCTTCTTGGCCGTTTCGTTCACATGGCCGTCATTCTCCAGATAAACCTCCAGTGTATGGAGCATCTCCTTGACGTATTCCGGCTCCCTGCTAAGCAATCCGCGCAGGCTGCCACTGTAATAACGCTCCATGGTCGCTGCCGGAATCTTGCTGAGCAGCAAATCAAGCTCCAGTTGGCGGTAATGCACCACATTTCCGTGCGCCCCCCACTGCCGGGACATTCCTATACATTCTGTAATCTCGGCAAAAGCTTCCTTCAGCTCTTCCGGCCTCACCTTCACGCTGCTGACAGCAGCCCGCGGACCCTCCCCCTGATCGGACTTCAGGCTGCCGAAGCATTCACGAATCAGCTCCCGGAACTGCTCCGGCTGATAAGGTCCGGCCGGATACAGCGAGAGCAGCCCTTCTTCCATCATCCAGTGAATCGCCCCCTGCCCTTGCAGCGCCGGGTGCTCCGAATACTCCTCCTTCAGACGCAGCAGCTCTCCCTGCCGGGCCTCTCCCGCAGCGGTCACCTCGGTAAGCACAAGCTGAAACGGGGACTGAAGCAGCGTAATATCGAGCTTGAGCGCTGCCTGCGACAGCTCTGCAGATTTCAGTCCGTCCTTCAGGTAACGCCGCAGCAGCCCGCTGAATTCACGGTGTCCGGCATGCTCGAAATAATCCTCCAGCCCGGCATGAATGTGATAAGAGATCAGCTCCGCTCCCTGGACGAACAGACTCTCCTCCACAGGCAGCAGCAAGGGATCAATATCACAGTAGTGAAGATACCCCTGGCATTTCCCTGCCTGGAGCAGAGGTATCCGGAAGCCCGTGCCCCCGCCGAGCCGGAAGCGCTGGTTGCGGGGCTGCCAGGGCCATCCCTCCAGCAGCTCGCTCTCGGAGTATCCCGAATTGTTGAAGACCACCGTCCCCCGGGCGCTGATAACTGCCAGCGGATAACCGATCACCTCAGAGACGGAGTCCGGCAGCGGACGGCTGCGTCCGGAACGCAAAGCGAGGCGCATCAGCAGCCGCTGCTTCTCCATCATGCTCTGGAGGACACCCACGCTGCGTGAGAGTTCCGCACGGAACAGGCCATTCATCTGATCGGAGAACGTGAACTGGAACGGCAGCTCGATGAGCGGGAAATTCAGCTGCTCCGCTTCGGCAATCAGCGACTGCGGCACGGCATCCCAGAACCGGCCCAGCTTAATCCCCAGCCCCGCCGAGCCGCGGCGGTTCAGCGTCTGCAGCAGTGCCGAGGCATCCCCCGGGCTATCCTTGATCAGATAGGCTGTGGTCAGCAGCATTTCCCCTTCTTTGATCCAGTCGGAGATATCCGGTGCATCCATCACATTGATCGACTTCACAATCCGGTGCTTCCCCCTGGACCCTGCGATAAGCTTGGCTTCGGATAAAGGATAAATGGACAACGCTTCTTCAACGGTAAGATGCATAGGCCATCCCTCCTTTTGTGGTTTCATAATGTTGCTTACGGTCTATAATGTTACTTTATGTAACATTATAGATAAAATGAACCCCATTGGGAAGATGGATGTTAGATTATTATTTATTGGTGTTAGGTAATATTACGTTAACGGTGGATTTATCGGCTTATGGGCTGTTATCGGATAACCAATTCCGAATGAATGCTAAGGAACCATATCACCCTGCGGATAGATAATGTAAGAACCTCTGCGGTCCCGACCATTTTCGTATGGCTACCTGCCCCTACCCGTCTGCCCCTTTCCGGGGCAGACAGTCTAAACCGCGTACTCGCACCCGCACATTGTATTTGGTTTTCCGCATACATTTGGCACAACCTGTGATAAACGCACGGCCTACGTGGCAAGTCCAGTCCAATTGTGTTCGGTTTTTCGTACATTCGGCCTACGCGGTGCTCCCAGTCCAATTGTGTTCGGTTTTTCGATTACATTTGGCTTACGCTGCCCACCCGGTCTAATTGTGTTCAGTTTTCCGTTAACATTTGTTAAATAGATGAACAGACGACGTTCTGTTTTTAGGCGCACTGCTCATTTTCATGCTGGATTTGTGCCTTGAAAGACATGTTTGTTTTCGAATACATCCGGCACACGCACCCTCGCACCCGCACATTGTATTCGGTTTTCCGCATACATCCGGCACACGCTATGCCCCTCTTATCCACAACAGACAGATATTATAATTTCCCACACAAGCAGAAACGGCTTCGCCGTCCTCTTAAAGGACGGTGCCGTTTCCAAACCATTCTCCATTCGCCGACTTCTGGCGGTCTTCGCCTAACAAGGGGCACTAGTGCTCTTCATTTGCTCATTTAGCCCCCGTCCGGTAAATTCAAGTGCATTAATGCTCCTTATTGGCTCATCTGGCCCGCGTCCGGGGAATTCAGGTGCATTAATGCTCCTTATTGGCTCATTTGGGCCCCGTCCGGTAAATTCAAGTGCATTAATGCTCTTCATTGGCTCATCTGGCCCGCGTCCGGTGAATTCTAGTGCATTAATGCTCTTCATTGGCTCATTTGGCCCGCGTCCGGTGAATTCAGGTGCATTAATGCTCTTCATCACTCTCCAACCACACTCGGAAGAATCAGAAGGATTAGCCCTTTGTTCCCACTATGTGAGCCGACTTTAAGCAGCTCCGAGTCATTTATCTTTTGGATTTCCAATTCTCATCCACAATAAGAGTGCTGTGCAAGTAGAAACGGCTTCACCATCGTGTGCAACCTATAAATTCTTATATTTCAATAAAAAGCCCTAATTCTCTGCGTACAGAGAACTAGAGCTTAGATGATTATTCCTTACAAGTTATCCACTTGTAACAACAATACTTGCAGCGCCTGGCTCAGGCCCCGCTGATCCTTAAGCTGCCTGCACAGCAGCTACCGCCATATCTCCTGTATCCACGACAGGAGCTCAAGATCTTGTCCAGGCCCGCCGATGACCGAGAGTCCCAGCGGCAATCCGCCGGGTCCGGCCACCGGAAGCGTAACCTGTGGCAGCCCGGCCAGTCCGGCCATGCAGCTAAGCATCATGGCTCCGCTGCGGTTGCGCTCCAGCTGCTCCGGCGCAGCCCCGCGCAGCGGAGCCGGCCCTGGCACAGTCGGAATGACGAGACAGCCGTCATTCCCGAGCAGCGCCCGCAGCCGCTGAGCCATCCGGCTGCGCATGGCATGGGCCGGGCCGTGATCCGCCCGGGCCAGCCCCGCCGCCCAAGCGAACCGGGCGGCAATATCCGGCCCGAAGACCGGCTGCTCCCGTCCGATCCACTCGCCATGGGTTGCCCAGATTTCGGCACCCTGCAATTCCCGGAAGACATCCATCCAGGTCTTCAAGCCTTCGGGGGCAATCACTGCTTCAGTGGCCTGCAAGGAGGCCCCTTCCTGGAGCTTATCCAGGCCCGACTTCAGGAAGGCCGCGCTGTCCGGCTCAGCTAATGCCCATGCTTCCGGCGGGATGAACAGACGGGCGGGCCTGCGGTTACCGGCGCACTCACTTCCATTCGCATTCGTACGATTACCGGCGCACCCACTTCCATTCGCATTCGTACGATTACCGGCGCACTCACTTCCATTCGCATTCGTATGGTCACCGGCATACCCGCTTCCATTCTCATTCGTATGGTCACCGGCATACCCGCTTCCATTCTCATTCGTACGGTTACCGGCGTACTCACTCCCATTCACATTCTTACGATTACCAGCGTACTCACTTCCATTCGCATTCGTACGATTACCGGCGTACTCACTTCCTTTCGCATCCATGTACTCACCAGCAGACTTGTTCATCCTTCCCCTGCTCTGCTCCATGCGGTTATCCCCGCTACAGGCAGCCCCGGCTCCGCCGCTGTCCACAGGCCCGAGCAGAACGAGGCCTGCCTTCAGCAGCAGCTCCGTACTTCCCGCGATCCAGCCCACCGTGTCAAAACCCGGTGCCAGCGGAATCACTCCCTCCAGTGACACCGCGCCGTGTGTCGGACGAAAGCCGAAGACGCCGCAATAAGCCGAAGGAACACGCACCGATCCTCCGGTATCCGTACCCAGGGCGAAATCCACACTTCCGCAGGCCACCGCCACCGCAGACCCGCTGGAGGAACCGCCGGGAATCCGGTTCTCCCCGCGCGGATTCACCGGTGTGCCGTAATGATAATTCTCACCGCCGAGGCTGTACATCAGTTCATCGGTGTGGGCAGCCCCCCGCAGCGTAGCTCCCGCTTCCAGCAGCTTGCGGACAGCGGCTGCATGTGCAGCCGCCGGTTCATGGCTGCGCAGCCAGTCCGGGTTGCCGGCGGAAGAACGGTGCCCGGCTACTGCGAAGACGTCTTTTACCGTGAAGGTTAGACCGTGCAAAACCCCGTGTCCGCTGCCGGGAACCTCAAGCTCCGGTACCCGGAATGCACCGTGCAGATTATGAAGAGCCATGCTGCTCCCTGCCTTTCCTCCCGGCCGGGCCGGGTTATTCTGTCTCTCCCGCTTCGCTGCGAGCGAATCCAGCCGCCTACCACCCGATGGCCGCTCCGTCACAACGCGGGTCCGTGCCTCCGCTGCGGTAGCCGTTGTCATCCACCGAGATGGCGTGGGCATGACCCACTATACCGTCATAGCTCCCTGCCTCGCGGACAAGATGCCCTGCTTCCGTCAGTTCCGCCCGCACTGTGGCCTCCACCCGGTTCTCGACTCTCAGCTCCTGGGTCGGATCTCCCCAGGTTCTGCCCCAGACGAAGCGGGGTTCATTCACCGCAGTCTGCGGGTCCATGCCGTAGTGAAGCATCCGCGTGAGCAGCAGGGTCTGGGTCTGCGGCTGCCCTTCACCGCCCTGTGTGCCATAGAGGTAGGCAGGCTTGCCCTCCCGGCAGGCCATCGCCGGCATCAGCGTATGGAATGTGCGCTTATGCGGCTCCAGCCGATTGATGTGGGCCGGATCAAGCGAGAAGAAGGACCCTCTGTTCTGCAGCAGAATGCCCGTATCCCCGGCTACCACACCTGACCCGAACTCAAAATACAGACTCTGAATAAACGAAACCGCATTGCCCTCCCCATCCACCACAGCAGCATAAGCCGTATCCCGGCCGACCGGTTCACTGTTTATTACAGACGCCTGCCGGGGGGAGATCATTGCTGCCAGCTCAGCCGCATAGGGCTTGCCCAGCAAGTGTTCCAGCGGAATGCTGCTGAAGTCCGGGTCTGTAAGCACCCGGTCCCGGTCGCGGAAGCTCAGCTTCAGCGCCTCCACAAGCAGATGATAATATTCATACGACCCATGCGCGATGTCTGCGAAGTCATAATGCTCCAATATGTTAAGCGCCATAAGCGCCGTGAACCCCTGCGAGTTGGGCGGAACCTGATAGACCGTATATCCATGGTAATCTGTGCTGAGCGGCTCTACCCAGCTCCCATGGTGATCAGCGAAATCGTCCCGGGTCAGATAGCCGCCGGAAGCCAGCATATATTCACTTATCTCTTCAGCAATGCTCCCTTTATAAAAAGCATCCCGGCCTCCCGCCGCCAAAGTCCGCAGCGTCCCGGCCAGCTGCCGCTGCACGAACCGTGCGCCCGCCGCCGGAATCCGGCCGCCGGGAAGATAGACCGCCGCCGCTTCGGGAGTCAGCGCGGCTCCGGCCAGCAGGCTGCCCCCGTGCTGGTCCGGCGACAGCGGGAATCCCCCGGCGCTGTAGCCGATAGCCGGCTCCAGCACCTCGGCGAGCGTCAGCCGTCCATACTCCCGCTGGACGGCCTCCCAGCTGTCCGCCATTCCGGGTACCGTAATGGCGCTGCGTACCCCCCGGCGCGGGATGGCCTCCTCCCCCGCATAGCAGTCCCGGCGGACGGCGTAGCCCGAGCGTCCGCTGCCGTTGTAGGCCCGCACGCGCCCTTCACCGGCGCTGTAGGTCAGCCAGAAGGCGTCGCCGCCGAGCCCGGTCATATGCGGGTAGACCACAGCCAGCGTAGCGCTGACTGCAACGGCCGCATCATAGGCGTTGCCGCCTTTCTCCAAGATCCGCGCCCCCGCTGCAGATGCCAGATAGTGCGGGCTGACCACCATGGTTGCCGTTCCGATCACAGGTCCTCTCGTCATGCCGCCACCGCCTTTCCCTTTCCCTGCCGTTCAAGTTAGTGTCATTTAACAGCACGCCCGAAACCCCTGTCAATCACTTCAGCGGGACCGTAAATTTGCCGCTGCTTTTTTTGTGAGCTATGCACAAATTTCAGGATGGAAGTAGTTCCAGGTCTGGTAACCATTCAATCCATCTGTTATATAGAGTTGCGACGACCTCCCTCTCATATCCGACCGGCTGTCCGCTCCCCGCTACTTCAGGATATATTGTGACAGCACAGCCTGGACCTCATAGATATTGACGGATTTGTTGAAGGTTTTCTTCAGCGGCAGCGCCGCTCCCGAGATATACAGGCACAGCTCTGCGTCCAGATCGAAATGCCCGGCGGTCTCCACAGAGTAATGGCTGATGCTTTTGTAAGGAACCGAATGATATTCTGTTTTCTTGCCGGTCATGCCCTGCTTGTCTACAAGGATCAGCCGTTTGTCCGTAAAAATAAACATATCTCGGATCAGCTTATAAGCGCGTTCAATCTTCTCCTGCGGAGCCAGAATCTGCGCATATTCCCGCTGTACTGCACCTAGCTCAACCTGGGACGCATTGCCTAGTAATCCGTTAAAAATCGCCATATTTCTCCTCTTTTCCCGCAGCTGTTCTGAGGGCAGCCCCTCTCCGCCACACTCCATACTACTTGTGGATCTATGCATTTATACCTGGGCGGGCATAATTCCCCCTTGCTTATTCCTGTCATTTTGGTTACACTAATTCTAAATTTACAAAAAAGGAGGTGTAGGAGAATGGATCACAATCGGACCAACAGTGTTAGCAGCCGGCTGATTAATATTATGGCGGGCATCGTTCATGTAAATCCGGACAACGGGAGAAGTCTGTCCATTTACAAGAACTTAATAACACTACAACATTGTGAAATGCCTTTCTCGCCTACACTTCAACGGATCGTTTAACCCGAAGAATTTTTAGGCCGCAGGGAAATTTCCCTGCGGCCTTTTTATGTTGTTTTGTAGTAGCCAGGGCATTCCTATAAAGGAGAATAATAATGATCATCTCATGTCAAAATGTCCAAAAATACCACGGTGCCCAGCTCGTCCTGAGCGATGTCACCTTCGATATCCGCCAAGGCGAAAAAATCGGTCTGATCGGCCGCAACGGCTGCGGCAAAACCACCCTCTTCCACCTGCTGAGCGGCGAAGAACGCCCGGATCAAGGGCAGATCTCGGTCCGCCGGGGCAGTGTCATTGGCCTGCTCGCCCAGATTCAGGAGGTGGGTGACAATGAAACCGTCTATGCCGTCCTTCAGCGCAGCTTCGCTGAGCCTCTTCAGTGGCAGCGCCGCCTGCGGGAGCTAGAGCAGACAATGTCCGTTTCCGGTGCGAGTGACGATGAACAGGCCTGGAACCGGCTGCTTAAAGAATACGGCAACCTCCAGGACAAATTCGAAGCCGCTGGCGGATATGAAATCGAGTCCTCCATCCAGCGCATTGCCGCCGGGCTAGGGATTGGGACCCGCCAATACGAACGCCGCTTCTCCTCCCTCTCCGGCGGGGAGAAGACCAAGGTTGGCCTCGCCGAGCTGCTGCTGCGCCGTCCCGATATTCTGCTGCTGGATGAGCCGACCAACCACCTCGATATGGATGCTATCGAATGGCTGGAGCAATTCCTCCAGAGCTATGACGGCACCGTGCTGGCCATCTCCCATGACCGTTATTTCCTCGATGCCGTCGTGAAGAAGGTTATTGAGATTGAAGACGGGGAGGCCTTCACCTTCCATACGAATTACAGCGGCTATCAGGTAGAGAAGGAAGCCAGACTCCTTCAGCAGTTCGCCGATTATCAGGAGCAGCAGAAGAAGATCAAGCAGATGCAGGAGAGCATCAAGCGGCTGATTGAATGGGGAAAGCTGAATCCGCAGAACGTTTCATTCCCCCGCCGGGCAGCTTCCATGCAGAAGGCACTGGACCGGATAGTCAGAGTCAAACGTCCGGTTCTGGAGCGCAAGTCCATGGATCTGCAGCTCCAGCAGGACGACCGGACCGGCAATCAGGTTGTAATCCTTGACCAAATTAGCAAGGCCTTCGGAGAGCGTAAGCTCTTCTCGGCTGCCAGCGATATCCTGAGATACGGAGAGACCACGGCACTGATCGGCGGCAACGGCGCGGGCAAAAGCACCCTGCTGCGGATGATTCTCGGCCAGGAGGAACCGGACAGCGGCAGCTGTACACTTGCTTCCAGAGCTGTTGTCGGTTACCTCGCCCAGGAAGCCGTACCGGAGGAGAACGGGCAGTCTGTGCTGCGGTATTTCCGCGAGGAAGCCGGCCTGGAAGAAGGAGAAGCCCGCGGGCAGCTGGCCCGCTTCCTGTTCTACGGCAGCGATGTCTTCAAGAACATCACCAATCTCTCGGGCGGTGAATGGACCCGGCTGCGCTTCGCGGTACTGATGCACCGCAGGCCGAATCTGCTCATTCTCGATGAGCCGACCAACCATCTGGATATTGACTCCCGCGAAGCCCTGGAAGAAGCGCTCGAGGAGTTCCCCGGTACCGTGCTGGCCGTATCGCATGACCGTTATTTCATCAACCGCTGCTTCGGCAAGCTCTGGAGTATTCATAGCGGACAGTTCTCCTCCTTCTCCGGGAATTACGAGTATTACAAGGAGAAGCAAGCCGAGCAAGCCGCCGCTGCCCAGCGGAAAGCCGTAGCGTCTGAACCTTCTGCAGCTGGCGGCATCAAGCCCCGCGCTGCAGCCGGGACGGCAGCACAAACCGCCCCCGCCTCAGCAGGTACGGATGCTGCTGCACGCCGCCGGAACAATGGCGGGAAGCCCTCCGGCGAAGCTGCATCTGCCGGCCCCAACCGCAAGCCGCGTCCGGCGGCTTCCTGGGAGCAGGACATCGCCGCTGTAGAGTCCCGCCTTGCCCGGATCGATGCCGAGATGCTGGACCCGGAGCTGGCCAGCGATGCGCAGAGACTGGCCGAGCTGCAAGGCACACGCGATGCCGTCCAACAGGAGCTGGATGACTTGTACAGCAGCTGGTTAAACGAAGCGACAGAGTAATATTTATACAAAAAGCAACTATATAAGACGCACTATAGAAATTAACAAAAAGCAAAAGAAGCGGAGGGGAAATTTGGAACTGTAGGAGTGGTAGCGACCGCCTGAAAGCTTTCCGCAGGAAAGCTCGCTTCGGAAGCATCAGCAGTCACCGGATTTCTACCGCTAGGAGCGGGATATATGAAGAAATCTGGGGACAACAGCGGCCGGAAGTCCAAATGTTCACCGCAGTGACGACGAAGCTTCAAGTTCAAATCTTAAGTGCGTCTTATATAAATCCGAAGACAGAGGTGACCGTAATGACACTAACCCCGGAAATTGCGAAATACTGGGAGACTTATCTTGTTCAACATCCAGAGGCGGCCGACAAATTCGACAGCGCCTGGGCATTTGGCGACAACCCCCGGCTGGCAGATGAATTACTTGATCTGGTCCTGAGGGGAATCAAGACCGGAACGGCGCAGAATTACGATCTGCTGGAAGCGCAGGGACTCCCTCTGCCCTTTACAGGCGGATTGTCCATCTTGCTGGACAGCACAGGACAGCCGCGCGGGATCATTGAGACTACGAAGGCTGAGATTGTCCCGTTCGCTGAGGTCACAGCGGAATTTGCTTATTCCGAAGGCGAGGATGACCGCAGCCTCGAATCCTGGCGCCACGAGCATGAAGTGTTCTTCACCCGGGAACTCCAGCGCGAAGATAAGTCCTTTGACCCTAATATGCGGGTCATCTGCGAGACCTTCCGGCTGGTGCATACCAACCACAACCTGTAACTCCTTATATCTATAAAAAGGCTGCTTCTTCGCTTAGAAGAGGCAGCCTTCATTGTATATTTGCAAGTTAGTATAGGTATATAGCTACTGCTGCGAACAGGTCTTAGAATTTCCAGATGCCCATAACCCAGCCAATCACCGAGATCCATAAGGGAATACTAATCAGGACACCCCATACCAGGCCGGTGGCGATATTGCCTTCTGCAGGTCTTGTTATACCCTCCTGCGTAAGCGGAAGTCTTAACTCTTCTTGTTCCATGCGATCCCCTCCTACAAATATCTATCGTCAAAGCAGAGGAAAAAATGTAGACCGCTTGACCCAAAAAGATAGGTTTCCGAGAATTTTTTAGATATAAAGGCTCAGCGGAATATAATTGGAAAGGCTTACATAAATAATATTAACCAAAAAATGTATCCTTTAAACTTATATATACCCTTGGTCATTTATCATATGCAGTGCTTTAGTCCAATATTACTGCCTTTTCGGGATCATGTAAATATTGGAATAGGGTATGCAGCTGTTCGGCCGTATTGCGTTCTTCAGACAATTCAGGCAACTCCTCTTCGGCAAAAAATCCCGCAGCGCTTGTCTCCACCCCGCCTGCCGCTACACCGCCGGTAATTCTGCAGAGTATGAACATTTTGTAGACATGGTAAGGCTCCGGCGGATGCTGATGGAACTTCTTATCGAGTACTGCGAGCAGACGGACGGCTTCGGCCTGGTAACCGGATTCCTCGGCAATCTCCTTAACAGCCACTTCGCTCGGAGACAGGCCGATGTCCGCCCACCCTCCGGGCAGCGCCCATTTTCCGTCGAGCTTCTCGCGTACGAGCAGAATTTTATGATCCTGGAAAATCACTCCGCGAATATCCACCTTAGGCGTGCTGTATCCGCCCTCTTCAGCGAAGGAGAGCCGGATGCGTTCCTTACTCTCATAAGTATAATTCGCCAAAATATCTACACTCAGCTCCCGCAAAGCCTGATAACGCTCGATATCATATACATCCTTGGCATAGGTCAGTCCCGTCTGGGCAATCCCTTGAATTTCTTTGGCCCAGGATAACCATTTCTGTTCCACAAGCACACCGCCTTTACTCAGATATATGGAGATTGGAATACTGCGGCAACCTCCGCAGCATTCATTCAATTCATTCCACTCACTCTACTCACACAGCATCAAATGACGGGAGAACGCACCTTTTCGCGCCACACAGCGGTCTATAATTGTAAATCCGGCAGCGGCAATCATCTCGTCTACGGCCTCAATCGCCACAATAACCACCCTGTCCGCAATCCGGCGGGTATTCGTCAGAATCGCAAATTGCTCTTCGGGGGTAATCCGGGAATACAGGTTATACGGCATATCCACAATAGCCACATCATAATGCTCCTCTATGTCTGCGATATCCCCGAGCGTCACTTCACTCTCGAAGCCGAAATGGGCGATATTCGTCCGGGCACCGGCAGCTATGAGCGGGTTGATATCACGGCCGACAATGTCGATCCCCATCGACAGCGCCTCCACCATAACCGTGCCAATTCCGCAGCAAGGATCTATCATCTTCACTCCGGTTATGCGGGGAACCGCCATATTCACCGCTGCCCGGGCCACCCGTGTGCTGAGCGCTATGGAGTAGCTGCGGGGTTTTTTCATCTGCCGGAACCAGGTTGCCTTGTTCTTGTGATAAGCGCCGAAGTACCAGCGTCCGCCCAGCGTTACAATCCCGTACACCAGCTCCGGCTGATTCACATCCGCTTCTCCCTCGATGCGCATCCCGATTTCCCGCTCAATCGCTCTACGCTCATCATATTCAATCTTATGCTCAGGCGTCAAATCATTCGTCTTCACAAAAATAACCTTGAAGGTCCGCTCTCCCACCTCCACCTGCTCGGTCTGCTTGTAAATCTCCGGAAGGGTATCCCCTTCGTACATGACATCAATCCGCTCTTTAATAAAAGGGCTGCGGCTGACATCCACCTGGACCCCGCTGGCAAATATCGCCACAGGAATCTCGCGGCCGAACAGGCAGCGAAGCTCCATCCCGCATAGGGAAGTCTCGTCCGGTGAATGGGCATAGGTATATATGTAAGACGGGTTCCCGTTCTTCTGTATAGTATCTTCTGCTTGCTCTTGAACACTTGCCGGTACATTCGCTGACACTGTTATTCCGCTCCTATCGTTCCCGCCGTTTCAGGCGATGCTGATTCTGATTCTATTTCTGTATCTGTATCCCCATGACTCTTGTCGTAGTCGGTTCTGGCCCGGACAATTTCACCACGGTTGCCGTTCACCCATTCTACCAGTGACGTCAGCGGGGCAAGCAAAGATTCACCCAGCTCCGTAAGGCCGTATTCCACCGTTAACGGAACAGTGGGCGTGGCTTTGCGCCACACCAGACCGTCCCGTTCCAGATGGCGGAGCGTCTGGGTAAGCATCCGCTGCGAGATGCCGCTGGAACGGCGCTGCAGTTCCTTGAACCGCAAAGACTGCACGCCAAGGTTCACAATAATCAGCATACTCCATTTATCGCCAACACGGTCCAGGATCTGCCGGGTAACTGTACTATTTTCAAGCACCGTAAGCTCCTGCTGCCGCTCTTGCCGTTCATTCACTTGATTGTTCAAGGCAGTTACCTCCATGTAACCCAAGCAGTTAATCGTGCCTTTTTGCCGCTTAAGCTAACTAAGTCTATCATGGTTACTGTTAGTAATCAACGACCTGAACGGAACTGGTTATCCGTGAAAATACCATCCGCCATCCTGCCGGCCAGCGGTTTGAACACTCCTTTTTGATCCATAGGACTATCTCCAGTATAATGGATGCATTACACTGCCGAACCTGAGCCGCAGAGGCCTGCCGTTATGCTTCGCATATTACGGGTACCTGCGGTATTAAGCAGCGAATTCCAAGGAGGTACATAACTACTATGTCTTACGAAACTTATTTTCAGGCTGAGCGCGAAGCCCAGTTGAACGAACTCAAGCAATGGCTGGCTATTCCCAGCATTTCAGCCCTCTCCATCCATAAGGAGGATATCAACACCGCTGCCGGCTGGCTGGTAGAGACCCTGAAGCGTGCTGGCCTTGAGAACATCGAGCTGCACCCTACAGCCGGACACCCGGTGGTCTATGCAGATTACCTTCACGCACCCGGCAAGCCGACCATTCTGGTATACGGACATTATGATGTACAGCCGGTTGACCCGCTGAACCTGTGGACCACCCCTCCATTCGAACCCGAGATCCGCGACGGTAAGCTGTATGCGCGTGGAGCTACGGATGACAAAGGCCAGGTGTTTATGCATATCAAGGCTATCGAGGCTATTCTGAAGCAGGAAGGTACGCTGCCTGTGAACATTAAGCTCTGCATCGAAGGCGAAGAAGAGATCGGCAGCGTCAACCTGCCGCCATTCCTGGAAGCCAATCAGGACAAGCTTGCAGCAGATGCCGTCCTCGTCTCGGATACCTCCCTGCTGGAACGCGGACGTCCAGCCATCTGCACCGGACTTCGCGGATTATGTTCACTGGAGGTCACTGTAAGCACCGCCTTGACCGATCTGCACTCCGGCTCGTACGGCGGTGGTGTTCCCAATGCGCTGCATGCCTTGGTCTCGCTGCTCAGCACCCTTCACGATGACAAAGGCCTCGTGTCGGTAGATGGCTTCTACGAAGGCGTACCTGCCCTATCCCCGCTGCTGCGCGAAGAGTTCGCCAAGCAGGGCGTGGATGAGGATAAGATCCGGACAGCGCTTGGCCTGGAGCAATTATACGGCGAGGAAGGCTACACCTTCGTGGAACGTGTCGGCGCGCGTCCGACGCTGGAGCTGAACGGCGTATACGGAGGATTCCAGGGTGAAGGCAGCAAGACGGTTATCCCTAAGGAAGCCCATGCCAAAATCACCTGCCGCCTGGTCGGCGACCAGGACCCGCAGCATATTCTCGATGCCGTTGAAGCCCATCTGACGGCCAATATCCAGAAGGGCGCCAAGGTTCAGGTGAAGCAGATGGAGAAAGCACGCGCCTTCAATATTGATCCTTCGCACCCGATCCTGCAGACCGCTGCTGATGCTTACGGCAAGGTATACGGCACCCGTGCCCTCTTCACCAAAGACGGCGGCTCCATCCCGATCATGGAGAGCTTCTCCCGCATCCTTAAGGCTCCGGTGGTCCTGATGGGCTTCGGACTCGATGACGAGAACCTCCACGCTCCGGACGAGCATTTCAATCTCGAGAACTTCGACAAAGGCCTGCTGACCCTGGTCGAGTTCCTGAAGACCGTTTAACGTCCAGGGCAGGCTTTACCTGTTAATGGGACAGATTTATCAGCAAAGGCAGGCCCCCGGAGAATCGGGGGCCTGCCTTTTTTAACTCTAAAATTTCGTCCGGCTAATTCAGGTGCACTAATGCTCCTCATTCCTGCTTACCGCCGACTTTTGGCCAATTTAGGTGCACTTGTGCTCCTCATTTCCGCTTCCCGCCGACTTTTGGTGAATTCAGGTGCACTTCTGCTCCTCATTTCTGCTTACCGCCGACTTTCAGCCGATTCAGGTGCAGTTCTGCGCCTCATTTCCTCTTACCGCTGACTTTCGGCGGAGTTGGATATGCTGGGGCTTATGCAGTCTTTGTACTACTGCTCACCTTTCCAATCCAGCCCGCCTAATTTCCCGTATCTCCAACAGCTGGCGGAATCAGATGGATTTATCCCTCTGATTTTCCCGAATAGCCGACTTTTGGCTGCATCAGTGGGATTTATCCCTCTGATTTTCCCATGTAGCCGACTTTCAGTTGCATCAGTGGGATTTATCCCTCTGATTTCTACCTATCGCCCAATTCAGTCCGAATCAGTGGGACTTATCCCCTTGAATGAAGCCGCACCTACTTTTAGCGGATCTAGTGCGACTCCTATATTTCCGATAAAGCCTTATCCACACTCTAATCCCCTACAACCACTCCAAAACAACAAAAAAACCCTTGATATACAAAGGTTTTGGCTTAAAATATGGAGCGGGTGATGGGAATCGAACCCACGCTATCAGCTTGGAAGGCTGAAGTTCTACCATTGAACTACACCCGCAACTCAAATTGAGTACAAGAAACATTGTAGCATCACTTGGAATAAATTGCAACCCTGTTAGAAGCGGATTTTGAGAGGTTATGATGGCATTTCCAGCAGGGGCTTCAAAAAAGACAGTTCAAATTCCGCCGCCTTCACCGGCTTGCTGAACAGATATCCCTGCGCCTCATGGCAATGCTGCTGGCGCAGAAAGTGCAGCTGCTCCTTGTTCTCCACGCCTTCGGCGGTTACCTTGAGCTTCAAGTGGTGGGCCATAGAGGTAATCGTAGAGACAATGGCCGCATTGTTGCTGTCCTCCATCACATCAGACACAAAGGAACGGTCGATCTTCAAGCGGTCAATCGGCATATTCTTCAGATAATGCAGGGAGCTGTAGCCTGTCCCGAAATCATCAATGCTGATACATACGCCAAGTCTTTTCAGACGGTTCAACTGGTCGAAGGCCGTCTCCTTGTCCAGCGTCATACTCTCCGTAATCTCCAAATCCACATAGCTGGGATCGAGGCCGATATCCTTCAGGATGGCATCAATTTTGCCGGCTAGATTCGGCTGCAGGAACTGGCGCATAGACAGGTTAATGGACACACAAATCGGCTGATAGCCTGCATTCTGCCACGTTTTATTCTGCTGGCAAGCCGTCTTAAGCACCCACTCCCCAATGGGAACAATCAGCCCGCTCTCTTCAGCGATAGGAATGAAATCTACCGGGGAGACCAAGCCGCGTTTGGGGTGGTTCCAGCGCAGCAGCGCCTCCATCCCGACAATCTCCTCCGTCTCAAGCAACACCTGGGGCTGATAGACCAGATAGAACTCGTCCCGCTCCAGCGCCCGGCGCAGGTCGTTCTCCAGCTTGAGCCGTTCCTTCGCCTTCATCTGCATAGCCGGAATATAGCGGCGGATCTCTACCCCCTGCTCCTTGGCGTTGTGGACAGCCGTATCCGCATTCTGTATCAATTGCTCAGCCGTGTCTCCGTCCCCTGGATAGATGCTCATTCCCAGACTAAGCGAGATATGGTATTCTCCCGACTCCAGACCCACTGGTGTCTCGAACAGCCGCAGCAGCTCATTCGCCCGGACCAGACAATTCTCCAGACCCGTCCGTTCCGTCATCAGAAAAGCAAACTCGTCCGCCCCCATACTGTAGAGCTCTTCATTGGCTCTGGCCTCATCCGCAATCCGCCGGGAGACCAGCTGCAGCAGAAGATCTCCGGCATAATGTCCGAGCGAGTCATTGATATTCTTGAAATGGTTGATATTCATGATGACAAGCCCGGAGAAGCCGCGGCTCTTGTCCTGCTCGCTCTGGCGAACCACCTCTTCCATACGCTGCATCAGGCGGCGTCTGTTCGGAAGACCGGTCAGCTCATCGTGATATGCCAGATAATTAATCCGCGCCTCCGCCTGCTGATTCTCCTGAAACGGCTCCTCAATCGTCAATCGGTAGACCCCGGTAAGCAGCAGATAATAAGCCGCCGCACTGCTTAGCATTCCGAAGAGATAGTCTATATCTCCAACACTGAACAGATTCATGAAGAACACCTGGCCCAGCGAGAAGAATACCAGGGAACGGATAATAATCAGCAGAGAGGCCGACTTCTCCCTTTGGCCGGGATAGATAATAAAGGCTGCGCCAAGCAAATAAACAAACAGTACCGCCATATTCATCAGGTTTCTGGTGGTTTCGACCCAAGGCTCGTCCGCCAGCCCGGAGACAATCAGGTTGCCAACGCTGAACACAACCAGGGACAGCAGAATGACCACAAATGAATTCCGGAACACTTTTCCCTTGCCGCCTGTTCCAACCGGCTGATCTGCCCTGCTGAATATAAGCATAATGCCCAGCGCACTGGCCAGCCGGGAGAACGTCAAGAGCCATAAGGACTGCGCGGGGCTGATATAAGAGGTGATTCCGGGAATGCCTACAAACCCGAGGACATGCAGGAAATCAAAGATGCACACGCCCAGAAATAATGCAGAGGTATACAGCCTTGCTCTGGATAATCTATTGGCGAACAGCAGCCAGCCCTGGGCAAAAACCGCAAAACCAAACGCCACCGTACAGCAGCCTAAAATGAGATAAAACGCCATAAATAAATCTTTATCCTCAATATGGCCCAGCGGTGTACGAAAAATCTGGATCAGGAGGAATAGCACAGCTCCTAGAATAGCCGCATGAATCGTCTTTCTCTCTTCTTGTCTCATAAGTCCCTCGCGTCTAAAATGATATCTATAATAACAGGTAGATGTATATGTTGTCCTATGTATAAATATCGGCCGGATGGCTCCGTAAAGTTACATTAGCCACCTACAATATTGAAACGGAGCAGCTTTGGCAGAAAAAAAGCACCTGCCTACAATAGAGGCCAGTGCTTTCTCCTTCCAGACGGTTATTTATCCCCGAAATTAACCTCAGGTGTTGTGAGCTTGTCATAGAAGTCAACCGCTTTGTCTTTATCGGCAGAAGATCGCAGCGCCATTGCTGAGCGTGGATGCTCATCTAATGTTCCTGTAATCATATACGGAATAATATATCCCCACTCTTCCTTTTCACGCAGAGGAATCATCAGATTCTCAACAATATCCAGAACGGGACGGAGGGTATAATTCGTATTCTTCAAATGGGTAACCAGCAGCTCGGTAGGGCAATTGCCTGCGGCACGGCCCATTCCATAACAGGAAGCATCCAGCAGCTCTACCCCCTTCTCGGCTGCAATCAGCGTATTGGAGAAGGCCAGCTGGAGGTTGTTATGAGTATGTACACCCAGGCGTTTCTCCGGCAGATGCGTCTTGAACTTCTCCACCAGGTAATGGAAGTCATTATGATCCAGGCTGCCGTAAGAATCGACGATATACACCACATCCACAACGCTGTCGCGGATCTGCTCAAAGGCTTCAAGCAGCTCATTCTCCATCACATTGGACAGGGCCATGATATTAATTGTTGTCTCATACCCCAGGTCGTGGAAGGTCTGCACCAGCTGGAGGGCCTTGTCCACATCCTTGCTGTAGCAGGCCACGCGGATCAGATCGAGCATGCTCTCACTGCGGGGCAGAATATCATTCTCGTCCACACGGCCGATATCGACCAGAGCCGACAGCTTGGTGTGCCCCTTTTGCGGAATCACCTTGCGCAGGAAGTCATCATCCAAAAAACGCCATGGTCCTGCACCCTCTGCCCCTTTCAGCAGCTTCGGCGAGTTTTTATATCCGATTTCCATATAATCAACACCGGCTTCATTCAGACCGGCATATAATTTCTGAACAAATTCAATACTGAAATCCCAGTTATTCACCAGTCCCCCATCGCGGATGGTACAATCGACAATTTTACTCTGATTCGTCTTCACAATCTGTTCTCCCTTCGGGGTATCATTTTCATACTATGCTTACATTATCGTTCAATCATACTTTAATGAAGAATATATTGTAAAGAAAATTTCAGCAATTCCCATATCCATTTCCGCAGAATGAAACAATGATATTAATCACAGATAATATGTCAAAAAAATGCTACATTACAAGAAATCATTGAGATTGATTATCAGTCTCTTTTGGAGGGATAACAATGGCTTTATCATCCTGCTCCTTACTACGTTTACAACCGGGCTCTACCGGCTCCATTCAAAAAATAGAAGGTATGGACCCTATCTTGCGGCGCCGGCTGACTGATCTGGGAGTCTCTGAGGGTGTAATGATCCGTCTGAAGGGCAAAGGGCCTTTTATGGGGCCGGTTACTCTTGAGTGCAACGGTCAGCTATTTGCTATCCGCCGGAAAGAAGCATCTATGATAGAGGTGAAGGTCTCATGAGTTCTATCGCACTTGTGGGCAATCCCAACACCGGAAAAACCTCGCTGTTCAACACCCTAACTTCTTCGTATGAATACGTAGGGAACTGGGCAGGCGTTACGGTGGAGAAAAAGATCGGCAGTCTGAAAAACGGGGCCGGGAAGCTGATCGACTTGCCCGGAATCTATTCTCTCCATCCCCTCTCCCGCGATGAGGGAGTTGCCGCCCAATATCTGATCGAAGAGACACCCGAAGCGCTGATCAATATTGTCGATGCTTCGCAATTGGAACGGAATCTGCTGCTTACGCTGCAGCTGCTGGAATACGGCAAGCCGACCATACTTGGACTGAATATGACCGATGTTGCCAAGGCACGCGGCATTCAGGTGAACCCTGAAGCCCTGCAGGCCAAGCTGGGTGTTCCCGTGCTGCCGCTGATTGCCAGAACAGGCAAAGGCAGCAGCCAGGTACTCAGCGCGGTGGCTGAGCCGGCGAATATCCCGGCTGCAAATTTCCATCTGGATTATGGCGGGATCGTTGAAGGAACGCTTGCATCTATGATTAGTCAACTACAGCAGCTCCCGGGATTGCCTAATCTCCGCTGGGTTGCCCTGCAATTCATGGAGCAGAACCCGGTAGTCCTCGAGCTGCTCAAGAAACGGATCGATATTTCCGGCCTGATGCTTCTCTGCGACGATTGTCAGACCAGGCTGCAGAAGCAGAAGCTGGCACTCACCCTTCCGCAGTGGATTCGCTCCGTCCGTATGGACTACATCCGCGTGGTATGCGCAGCCGCTATTGATGCCACTATGCAAAAACCGCATAATCTGACCGAACGGCTGGATTCCATCCTCACTCACCGTTTTCTCGGACTTCCCTTGTTCATCCTCTTTATGTACGCGATGTTCAAAACTACCTTTGACTGGGCAGGTGGGCCTTTATCGGATGTGGTAGACGGCTTCCTTGGCGGTCCGCTCAGCGATTGGACGAACTCGCTGCTGCAGGCGATCGGGGCTTCGGAATTCACGCACGCCCTGATCGTTGACGGGATTATCGGCGGTGTCGGCGGCGTCATCGTATTCGTTCCACAGATCTTCATCCTCTTCTTGATGATCTCCTTCCTGGAGGATTCGGGATATATGGCCCGTGTCTGCCTGTTGATGGACAGCACTATGGAACGGATGGGGCTGAATGGCAAAGCCTTCATTCCCTTCATTATCGGCTTCGGCTGCAACGTGCCGGCAATAATGGCTGCCCGAAGTATTGAGCAGCCCAAAGAACGGATGCTGACCACACTCCTGCTGCCGCTGATGTCCTGTTCAGCCCGGCTGCCGGTATATCTGCTGTTTGCCGCAGTCTTCTTCCCGGCCCGGCAGGCAACTGCCGTGCTGGCGATGTATGTTATGGGCGTAGTCTTCGCCCTGATTCTGTGCAAATTGTTCTCCAGGTATCTGTTCAAGAATGAATCCTCCCTCTTCATTATCGAGCTGCCTCCTTACCGGATGCCGCAGCTGAAGACGCTGGGACGGAGTACCTGGGAGAAGGGCAAAGGCTTCCTGCGCAAAGCGGGGACCATCATCCTTGCCGGTTCGGTCCTGATCTGGCTGATGTCTTACGCCGGTCCTGCCGGAGTCAATGTGGACATGGATCACTCTTTCCTGGCCAAATTCGGCGGATTCATTGCTCCGCTCCTGGAGCCGCTTGGCTTCGGAACCTGGCAGGCCGGCTCTACGCTGGTGCCCGGCTTCCTCGCCAAAGAGGTTGTGGTCTCCACCATGAACATCATCTACCATGCTCCCGATGCAGCGGGGCTGGAAGGCCAGATTGCATCAGTCTTTACACCGCTTAGCTCGATCAGCTTCATGGCCTTTATCCTGCTCTATATTCCTTGCCTGGCCACTGTCGGCGTCATCAAGAAGGAGACCGCGTCCTGGAAATGGACCCTTTTCTCCATGGGATATTCCCTGGTCCTGGCCTATGCGGTGTCGCTGGTGATTTATCAGGGCGGCCGTTTGTTAGGATGGTCGTAACAGCAGCAAGTCCAAGTTATAGTGAGAGGAAGCGACAGCAGCTATGATCATAAATATCCTGATTATCACGCTTGTCTTCGGGTACTCCGGCTGGATGATCTACCGCCATACCCAAAAGGGCAAGGAAGGCGCCTGCGCCGGCTGTGACAAAGGTAAAACCTGCCCCGCAGCATCCATGGATTCCCCTCTGTCCTGCAGCGGAAATACCCTGTCCGGCAAACACTAGCACATAGCGTTTGCGGACAGGGATTGGTATTCTTTCGTTTAGAAACCCTGGCATGCGGGTATGTTAGTTATAAGCTTTTACAACCAGATTCTTACCAAGGAGGAATTACCATGAACACCAAAAAAACATTGTTTACCACGGTAGCATTGGGAGCAGCCTACTTGCTGAAGAATAAGAATACGCGGGACAAGATTATGAACGGTGTCCAATCCTTAACGGCCCAGATGAAGGCCCGTAAATAGGCTGCCATCCCTTAGGCGAAACGGAACACGGCTCCAATCAGCAAACAGCCGCAGGTCCTCAGGAAACTGAAGACTTGCGGCTGTTTGTATTATCACTGGCCGGGATGAAATCCCGGGTCAGAAGCTGCGTGCAGCAGATATTCCAGCAACGTGCGGACCATCACACCCGTGGCTCCCTTGGGATTCACTCCCCGTTCTGACGACAGAAAGGCCGTCCCGGCAATATCAAGATGCACCCAGGGCAGCCCCTCGGCAAATTCTCCAATGAACAGTCCCGCCGTGCTGGCACCTCCATATCTTCCGGCAGCATTGCGCAGATCAGCCACCTCGCTCTTCAGCATCTCCCTGAACTCAGGATAGGCTGGCAATTCCCAGATCGGCTCCCCAGACCGTCTGGAGGCCTCCAGAATCTCTTCCAGGAAGGCTTGGTCATTGGTTACTGCACCTGTAGCCACATCGCCCAGAATGGACAACACAGCCCCTGTCAGCGTGGCTACATCAATGATCCGCTCCGCTCCCCACTCCCTTGCATACGTAAGGGCATCTGCCAGGATGACCCGGCCTTCTGCATCGGTATTAATGATTTCTATCGTTCTTCCGCTGAAGGAAGTGATCAGATCCCCCGGCTTAAAAGCATTCCCTGCCGGCATATTCTCTGCCGCCGGAATAAGCATGACTACATTGACCTGGGGACGTAAATGCCCCAGCGCGTCCATAACCCCAAGGACCGCTGCTGCACCGCCCATATCACTGAACATGCTCTCCATGCCTGCTGCCCGCTTCAGCGAGATGCCTCCGGTGTCGAAGGTGATGCCTTTGCCCACAATCCCCACGGCATTCTCCCACTGATTAGTCCCCTGATAGCGGATGACAATCATTCGGGGCGGATTCACGCTGCCGTTACCGACGGCGAGCAATCCGCCCATTCCCTTAAGCTCCATCTCACGTTCATCCAGCACTTCAGCCGGAAGTCCGTGCCGCTCAGCAATTTCAATAGCTGCCACCGCAAGACCTGACGGAGTCAGCAGATTCCCCGGCAGATTGGTCAGATCACGGGCAAGATTGGCCGCCTCCCCGAAGGCCTGCCCCCGCTTGACTCCTTGCTTCCAGGCCTCCTCCTCCATAGCCTCACAGGAGCGCTCCATATGCAGACGTACAGTCTCAAGACCAGCGTATGCCGGCTGCTCCAGCTTATATTGTCTTCTGCGGTACGCCCCCAGGACCAGCCCTTCCGCGATGGCCTGACCGGCCTGCTCCGCCTTCAGCGACTCAGGCAGCCGGTTCAGCTCATCCGGTATCTGCACAACAAGGCAAGCGGCCTTCAGTCTGTACGCAGCCCTGGCAGTCTGCGCCATCAGCTGCCGCAGCTCGTGAACCCCCGGCCGGCCCTTCCCGCTTCCGGCCAGAATGACTACCGGCTGCTCCGGGCGGTCCATGGCGGGCAGGATATATATTTGACCCTGCTTACCGCTAAAGAGCCCTGCTCCGGATAATAAGCGGACTCTCTCGGCCCATTCCGCCGGCAGTCCCTCTCCCAGCACCTGTGTCTCTGAGAATATGAGACATACAACCTCCCCTTGCAGCGGGGTCATATCCGCATTACTGCTCCATTCCAAGATCAAGCTTCATCCCCCCGTATGCTGGTTGTCTCACGCTAATAACGCAGATAAGGCTGATCTCCCGCACTTGAACGTGCATTGCAGGAATCAGCCCTTGAATATAGATGATAACCCGGATGCTTAGAAAGTGCCGGGTTTATTGTAATCATTAGTGAATCAGCGGAAGGGAAATGACGAACCGGGTTCCTTCATTCAACTGACTGCTGACCGAAATGCAGCCGCCATGATTCTTGATGATCCGGTCACTGACGGAGAGTCCAAGTCCCGTTCCATTCTCCTTCGTGGTGAAGAACGGATTGAACAGTCTGTCGAGCGTGCAGATATCCATCCCCTTGCCGTTATCAGAGATGAAGATGCGCACCTCTGTCCCTTCTTTGCGGGCACCGACCTCTATTCTGCCCATGGAATCATCCTCCAGTTCGGAGATGGCTTCCATAGCATTCCTGATCATGTTAAGTACAACCTGCTTCATCTGCTTAACATCCCCCGAGATGAACAGGTCCTCTTGAAGCACCTGCAGATTAATCTGGCAGCCCTTCATCAAGGCTTCGCTCTCTGTGAGCAGGACCACTTCCTTCAGCAGGGCGGAGACAGGAATCAAGCCAACCTGCGGTACAGAAGGCTTAGAGGAGGTCAGAAATTCATGAATAATGTCATTGGCGCGGTCAATCTCAGCTAATATAATCTTCGCATATTCCTCTTTGCCCAGCAAGTGGAGATGAGGATGCAGCAGTTGTATGAACCCCCGGATAGCGGTCAGCGGATTGCGGATCTCATGGGCAATCGAGGCCGATAACCGGCCCAGCATCGCCAGGCTGTCATTCTGGTAGGCCGTCTGCTCGATGAGCTTGTAATCGGAGATCTCTTTGAGCGTGAACAGGTAGCTTCCCTTCATTTGCTCTCCGCTGACGAGAGAAGCACGCCAGTATCGTCCATATTCATCAACAAATTCATAGCTTGGCTTACCTTTGAGCACCATTTCACGATAACTGCGCAAGACCTGCTTCTTCTTGAAGCGGCTCAGCTGAATATGGGATAACAGATGATGCATTGTGCAGCCCAGAAGAGAATGACGAGTAAGCTCCAGAATACCGTACATCTGCTTATTGACGAAGGTCAGAACCCCCTCATCATCAAAAAGCAGAATTCCGCTGTCGATGTGCTCCAGCACATCCTCAAAAGTAGTATCCATTGCACCAGATTGAAACGTTCTTGCCGGCAACAGCAAGCTTTCCTGATATTGGCTTATCACGATACGAAGTTCCCCCTTTTACTGCAATTGACGAAGACGCTTAAGCGACATCAAATTACTATGTATATGAGTATATGACGAAGCCGCCAGAACATTCGGAAATCGTATTATATTATCCAACCGTTTCAACTATATTCCAATCATATCCAAGAGAAGAAGACAACGCAATCAGAGAATCTGTCGAATGACGAAAATATCCTTAAAATGATTCTTAAGACACATTTAATATTGTGAGAATGTTACGTTTCCTGCAAATACATTGAAAAGAGCCCCCGCAAATGGCGGAGGCTCGCTTATTTATGACCTAATTGAAGCATGGTATGCGCATGAGACTCAAGCCTTCTGCTGCAGCCGGTGACGCCGCTGGCTCATTACAGCCAGACGCTTCTTCAGCTCACGTTCCCACTTGGAGTCGCCAATCTGCTTGGCTACGGCCAGCAGGTCAAGCGACATGTCGATCTGGCTGCGTACGATAGCGAGCGGGTCCTCGGTCTCCACGTTGATGACGTTCTCGAAGATCGCTTCCTCGTCCTCCATCACATAATCCTGGAAATCAACATCGGTAACACCGTCGCCATGGGCATATTCTGCCAGAATCTCATATTCATTTTCGACCTTGTAATGGACCTCTACCCGGTGGCATACCGGACAAAAAAGCAGGGGAACATTATGGACTTGCGTGCGATAATGCTTTAGGGTTCCCTTTGTTCCAACCATACTCGCTCCACAGCAAAAGCTCATTTTTGTTCACCCTCCTTGAGTGTTAACGTCGATTTCCTATTAGTATATTACAAAGTGGCGGGGGAGATTCCTCCCCTTACAAGCTATATATTAACCTTTACGCCCATTTTCAAACGCTTACCCGGACGGTACAGGTCTTTGGTGCAAAAAACCTCCCCACCGGGAAAATATTCCCGGGAAGGAGGTCCTCTTAGTATCTCAAAGGTCGCAGTTTATGAAGCGCGGAGCTTACAGGTTCTTGTCGCCTGGCTTCCAGTTCATAGCGCACAGTCCGCCGGATTGGAGAGCCTGCAGAACACGCAATGTCTCTTCTACACTGCGGCCCACATCATTGTGGTTAACGACTTGATATTTCAGTTCGCCCTCAGGATCAATGATGAACAATCCGCGCAGAGCAATACCTTCTTCTTCGATCAGGACGCCGTAATCGCTGGCAACCTTCTTCGTGATGTCAGAAGCCAGCGGGAAGTTGATCTGGCCAAGACCGTTCATATCCTTAGGTGTAGACAACCAAGCCTTGTGGCTATGGATAGAGTCAATGCTCACACCGAGAATTTCTGTATCAAGCTCTGCGAAATCAGCAGCAGCATCACTCAAGGCTGTGATTTCAGTCGGACATACGAAAGTGAAATCAAGCGGATAGAAGAAGAATACAAGCCATTTGCCGCGATAGTCGGACAAGCTAACCTTACCGAAATCCTTACCGTCGCCTGTTACTGTCTCCATGAAGAAGTCAGGGGCGGGTTTACCTACCAAACGTTCTGCCATTGCTTAAATCCTCCTTTGAATATGTAAGAAAAACAACTGCCGGACGTAGCCGGATGTAATATGCTTTTCTTGATTTTGATGAATGGTTACCTTCTAAAGGGTACAAACCAAATGTTATCATCGTACAAAATCAAAGTCAATATTACATTGATTACTTTTTTATAATAATTATAAATAAGCAACATTTTGTGAAGTTTTTCTTCGTTCTGCGTCAAAAGGGATATATGTGGTAGAACTTAGGCTTTGCGGATAGCGGCTACGATCAGGTCTCCCATCTCTGTAGTACTGATCGCTTTGCTCTTATCCACTGCGATATCGCTGGTCCGGTGACCGGCATCCAGCACTTCAGCGACAGCGGCTTCGATGGCAGCGGCTGCATTCTCGTAGCCGAAGGTCATGCGGAACATCAGCGCAAGCGACAGGATCGTTGCGATCGGGTTCGCCAGTCCTTGTCCGGCAATATCAGGCGCAGAGCCGTGGACCGGCTCATACAGGCCGTAGCTGCCTTCTCCCAGCGAAGCGGAGGCCAGCATTCCAATGGAACCGGTCAGCATTGCTGCTTCATCACTAAGGATATCCCCGAACATATTCTCCGTCACAATGACATCGAAGCTCGAAGGACGGCGAAGCAGCTGCATCGCACAGTTATCCACCAGCACATGCTCGAGCTCTACCTGCGGATATTCCGGTGCCAGTCTGTTCACCACTTCACGCCACAGACGGGAGGTCTCCAGAACATTGGCTTTGTCGACACTCGCCAGCTTATTACGGCGCTTGCCGGCAATCTCGAACGCCTGCCGGACAATCCGCTCCACTTCCGTTACGTTGTAGACACAAGTATCCACGGCTTCTTCCCCATGCTCACCCTGACGGCGCAGCTTCTCCCCGAAGTAGATCCCGCCTGTCAGTTCGCGCACCACCATCAGGTCCGTACCTTCCAGCACTTCCGGCTTCAGCGTCGAAGCATCCTTCAGACAATCGAAGACTACAGCGGGACGCAGGTTGGAGAATAACCCCAGCGCTTTGCGGATGCCCAGCAGTCCGGTCTCCGGACGCAGTTCCTTCGGATTGTTGTCCCATTTCGGTCCGCCTACAGCTCCGAGCAGTACAGCATCCGCGCTGCGGCAGATTGCAAGCGTATCCTCCGGCAGCGGAGTTCCGCGTTCATCAATGGCAATTCCGCCGAACAAGGCATGCTCCGTTTCAAAAGTATAACCAAACAGCTCTTCCGTTCTTTTCAATACTTTCTCTGCTTCAGCCACAACTTCAGGTCCGATACCGTCCCCGGCAATTACGGCGATTTTTTTGACCTCGCTCATTCCTGTCACTCCTTAGGTAGTCCTGCTGCTCGCAGACATAGTTCTTCTGTATATTGTTGTATCATAACGGAGGGGAAAGGACAAAGATATAGATTCTATCACGTTCATAGATAGAGCCTATAAGTGATCCGGATAGACTGATTTGCCCTCATTCCTGCAATGAATTACAATTAATGGGCAGTTGTACTTCCCGGATACCTATTCACATTGAAGAGGGAGTGAGATGAAGATGCATTACGCAAAGCTTGGCAAATCCGGCATGAAGGTTAGCCGCCTCTGTCTGGGAACGATGAATTTCGGCCCGATTACCGATGAGAAGGAGGCCTTCCGCATCATGGATGCGGCGCTGGACGCCGGAGTCAACTTTTTTGATACCGCTAACGTGTATGGATGGGGCGAGAATTCTGGCCTTACCGAAACGATCATCGGACGCTGGTTCAAACAGGGCGGCGGACGCCGGGAGAAGGTTGTGCTGGCCACTAAAGTCTATGGCGCAATGAGCGATAAGCTGGATGGCCCGAACGATGAGGGCGGCCTCTCCGCTTATATTATCCGCAGGCACCTTGAAGCCTCTCTGCAGCGTCTGCAGACCGATCATGTTGAACTCTACCAGATGCACCATGTCGACCGCAACGTGTCGTGGGACGAGCTGTGGGGCGCCTTTGAGCTTGCCGTAAGCCAAGGCAAGATCGGTTACGTCGGCTCCAGTAACTTCGCCGGATGGGATATTGCCGTTGCCCAGCAGGAAGCGAAGGCCCGGGGCTTCCTGGGTCTGGTGTCAGAGCAGCATAAATACAGCCTCACCTGCCGCCTGCCCGAGCTTGAGGTCCTGCCTGCCGCGCAGCATCTGGGACTTGGAATTATTCCCTGGAGTCCGCTGGACGGAGGGCTGCTCGGCCGCAATGCGCTGAAGAAGATTGAGGGCAGCCGCAGCGGCGGCAACGCCGAACGTGTGGAGCAGTACAAGAAGCAGCTGGAGGCCTTTGCCGAACTGAGCCTGGAGCTCGGCGAGCCGCAGGATAATATCGCCCTGGCCTGGCTGCTGGCGAACCCGGCCGTGACGGCTCCTATTATCGGGCCGCGTACGCTGGAGCAGTTCGAGAGCGCGCTGCGCAGTCTGGAGGTCGTCCTGGACGAGTCCGTGCTGAAACGTCTGGACGAGATTTTCCCCGGACCGGGCGGTGCAGCACCTAAGGCCTACGCCTGGTAAGAAGCAGTCTCTACCTTCGCCTCTTCCCAAGTGGAAACGGCCTTGCTGTCCTGTTAAGGACGGCATTCGTTACAGCGAGTATTAGAAGGATAAGTTATCGTGTGCAACATATAAATCCTTATATTTTAACAATAAGGGGCTGTCCCAAAAGCCATGAAATGGCTGCTTGGGACGGCCCTTTGTTTTGGAGTAAGATCAACGTGAGCACTTGGGTGGACGCTGCGCGAACGGACCGTTATTCCAATCGCTGTGCTCTCCAGATTTTTTTCATTCCCCTTAGCGGTGAAAATCCGGAGACCAAGGCGAACGCTGCCGCTTTTCCACAATCGTTCCGTTCTCTCCGCTGTTTAAGTGGAAAATGGACGACAATATTTATAAAAACGCAAAAAAGAAACCTCTCTTTTGGTAAAATGGAGTTACCACACAACCATTTCAAAGGAGGGGTTTCTTTGTACATTCAATATACCATGGACCAACTTTGCTTGCCAATGGATCTCGAAGAAGATATTCCTTCGAACCACCTCGCTCGTGTCGTTAACACAGCTGTGAATCGGCTGGACGACTCCATCTTTGACGCTGCGTATCCTGGGGGCGGCCGCGACAGCTACCATCCCAAAATGCTTACTAAAGTCATGATCTACGCCTACACCCAACGCATCTATTCCTCTCGTCAAATCGCCAAAGCGGTGCGTGAGAGCATCCCCTTCATGTGGCTAGCCGGACGGCAGCGACCTGACTTTCGTACGCTGAATCGCTTCCGTTCCCAGCGGATGAAGAATGTCCTTGAAACGGTATTTACCGCCGTGCTTCAGTTTTTGGCTGACGAAAAATACGTTTCCCTGGAGCATTACTTTGTGGACGGAACCAAGATTGAGGCCAACGCCAATCGCTATACCTTCGTATGGGGCAAAGCCGTTAGTAAACATAAGTCCAAGCTGCAAGAAAAGGTACAGGCTTTGTTTGAGGGCATTGAGGCTGCAGAGAAACAAGAAGAACAGGAACACCGCGGCCAGGACCTGAGCGAACTTGGCGAGTCCGCTGAGATCAGCAGTGAGAAACTCGAACAAATGACTCAGGCGCTGGAGTCACAACTGCTCGAAAAACCCAAAGACAAGCCCCTGAAAAAAGCCGTTCGGAAGTTGCGTAAGGATTTGCTCCCCCGACTGCAGAAGTACGAACAATATCAAAAGCTGCTTGGGGACCGGAACAGTTTTAGCAAGACCGATCCAGAGGCAACGTTTATGCGGATGAAAGAAGATCACATGCGAAATGGCCAACTGAAACCGGGATACAATGTGCAAATCGGGACCGAAAACCAATTTATTTTAACCTACAGTATACATCAAAGACCAACCGACACCCGCTGTTTAGAGCCGCATCTGGAAAAAGCCCAGCAGATCCTCGGGAAATGGCCAAAGACAGTCATTGCGGATGCAGGCTACGGCAGCGAAGAAAACTACGCCTATCTGGAAAATAGAGGGATACAGGCGGTGGTGAAGTACGGCAGTTACCACAAGGAAAAAACTAAAGCCTGGAAAGCGAATGTTGGTAAAATCGAAAACTGGACATACGATACAGGCGAGGATCACTGGGTATGCCCAGCTGGGAACATGCTGCGTTTCCACAGGGAAAGCAAGGAGACCCTAGAAAGCGGCTATGAAATTCGCAGACGGCATTACCGAAGCAGCTCCTGTGAAGGCTGCCCCCTAAAGGAGCGTTGCACGAAAGCGGCAGGAAATCGGGAGGTGGTCGTCAGTCTGGAACGGCTGCGATACCAGAACCAGGCACGGAAAATTCTACGGAGTGAAGAGGGCTACGCCTTGGCCGTACGCCGAATGACGGAGCCGGAAAGTGTATTCGGACAACTGAAGAACAACCGGGGGTTCCGGCGATTTCTGCTTCGCGGCATGGAGAAAGTGACGCTTGAGGTCGGGTGGCTTTCCCTTGCACATAATCTGCTGAAGCAAGCCGCCAATGACCAAAAACGCAGAGCAGCGATCCTCCAATAACGGGAGAATCGCTGCTCTGCTCACTTTTTGTAGCATTAAGAATGAAGAGAACGGTCTTCCGCCGTAGAAAATCTACTTTTGGGACAGCCCCTTTGTTCCATTCATTATTGTGCCGTATCCACCGTTACCGAACCATTGCTGGTAGATAAGGATACCTCATGTGTTCCTTTGCCAAGTACAGCCGTGCCATGATCCTCGTCCTCGCCGTCCCAGGTTACATTTCCCTTAAGCGACCCATTGCTGGTGTCCGCAGTGATCTTGGCATCCGTTGCAGCCGGAAGGCCAACCATAATCTTGCCGTTGCTCGACTTCAGCTCCCATCTGCCTGTGACAGCAGAGTTAACCGTAATCTTGCCGTTGCTGCTCTTGGCAGACAAGGCACCGTCAATGTTACCAAGCGTAATCGCTCCGTTGGAGCTAACCAGCTCTACATCCCCTTGTATATTCTGTACGGTCAATGTGCCGTTGCTGGTATGGGCCTTCACCCCTCCGGAAACGTCATGAATATCCATAGTACCGTTGCTCGTATCCACATTGACCCCTGCCGCCAGTCCACCGGCTTCGATGGACCCGTCACTGGTCTCCACCTCAATAGCCAAATTCTGCGGAACGCTGACATTCAGATAAGGAGCATTGTTATTGAATCCGATCTGAATATTGGAGAGCCAGCCTGATTCACCCTCCAGCTCCATGACAAGCGTGTCGCCTTCGGTGGTGACTTTCCACTTACGCTCCAGCGCGCTTGCCGCTTCATTGTCAGTATTGCCCGGCAGCTCCAGCTTCCCTTCGTACTCCACTGCGTTCCCTTGCACGCCCTCCAGCTTAACCTTGCCCTGGGGCAATTCAATTCTTACCGTCTTGATTTCCTGCTGCACTTCCACCTTGCCGTCCACCGGCACCAGCTTGGTATTGCCAAAGATACTGCTCAGTGAACCGCCGGCCAGGACGGTCTGCGCCCCGCTTGCAGCAACAAGCACGAGAATCAGTACAATTGCCCAGCCGCTCACACGATTTTTGACATCCGATTTAATGAAGAGCCGAAGCAGCATCTCCAGGCCGAACAGGATAAGCAGTACTGGCCAGATATAACCCAGCACCTCATAAGTGATAACACCATACTGGGCAAGTACTACAATAACCCCCACTACAATGCAGCCTATTGCGGCGGTGAAGCTGCCGATTTTCCATCTCCCCATCATTCATTTCCCCATTTCACTATACTTTTGAATTGTTCTTCAGCATTCTAAGTCCATAACCGATCAATGCAAGCGATAACAGGACCGCCCCGATGTTCATATCGTTCAGTATTCTCCAGAGGGTTGGAAATGCCGTAATGAGCATTAACAGAATCCCTGCTATGACGCAGCCGATGCCGACCCACACCGGGTTCACATCATCATGCGGATACACCGGAGGGGGCGTAATGCCCATGGTCCACGGGGCTCCAAAGCTGTCCGGGTGGAACATCATCCGTTCATGCTCGGCAGCGGTAACCTTCATCCAGGCCGCTTTTTGCAGCGCATCGAATAACTGGTAGAACCAGAGGGCTGCCAGCGCGAATGGAAACACTGTGGGCATGGATGGAATAAATATAATACACAGTGATGCTCCAATCATATACTCCAGGCCCATTTTTTTAAAGCCCAGATACATGTGGCCCAGTCCCGGAACCATGGCCAGAAGAAAGGTGAGCCAGCGTCTTTTCTTAATCATATGTTACCCTCCCAAAAGTATTATGGAACATCAGGGCAGCAGTGTGCCCTTGTATCCTAAACGTGCTTCTTCCGCATGGAATTGCCGGCAAAGCCGCTGTTGATCTACTGATTGTTGCTTTGCGGGCCAAACCAGGAGCTGACCGAAGTGGACATATGGCCGTTAATCTCAGTGATGCCGTAGGCAAAATTCTCAAACACGCCAAGCTGCAGCAGGAGAAACGTCAGGCCGACCGCTACGCCGTAATGCATCCAGGAGGTTCCTGTACGCCGTCTGGACATCGTGGATTTGATCACCCGTTCTCTGCGTCCATTCTCCAGCTGGCTAATCTGAGCCATAACCCCGGCAGTAAAATCAGGGAATTCAAACGGTATCACGGGTTCCTTTCCGGTGCTATCCAGTCCGGCTTCCATCTCGCTCCACATCAATGCAAGCCCCCGCGCTTCCTCAAGCCATTCCGCGCAGCCGGGACAGGACTCTACATGCAGGCGGATCGTATGCTGCGCCTCAGGTGACAGCTGTCCATCAATATAATGCGGCATCCATTCCTTTACTGTTGCACAATTCATCGCCATTCCTCCCCGCTTTTGCGCATCATCTGTCTGGCCCGATAGAGCTGCGATTCAACCGTTTTGACCGAAATTCCTTTTTGCTCGGCAATCTCCTGATACGAGTGACGCTGAAAATAGTACAGCTGCACAACCGACCGGTACGGTTCCGCCAGACTATTCAGGTTCTCACCCAGCTCCCGGGAGGCTTCTTTGCGAAGCGCTGCCTGCTCTGGTGTCTGTGAAGTCACCCAGTCATTCTCTGTGTAATCCGCTGCACTCCGGTGCCGCCATTCCCGGTCGTTGGCCCGTTTCCAGTCCAGACAGGTACGGTAAGCAATCCGGTACAACCAGGTGGAGAAGGAAGACTGTCCTCTGAAGGAGGGGAGGGCCTTATAGGCTTTGATGAAGACTTCCTGAGCCATATCCTTGGCGGACTCGGTTTCTCCTGTAATTTTGATGCATACACTATACACCATGCCTTGATAACGCGTCACCAGATTCCCAAAAGCCTGATGCTCTCCGCTAAGCACAGCAGTAATCCACTCCGTCTCTTCCAAGGTCGTTCTCCCCTCCTTCAGTTACATAACGTTAGACGCCGGAGCCCAGGGTTCCCCTGCAGGGTTTTTGAATTATTTTTATAAAAGCTACATCCCGGTTAAAAATCAACGTCTGCAGCAGATTCCAAGGGAGGAAAACCCGCATCCTTGTCGAATTATGCTAACATTATAGGTTGTACCCGCTCAATCTATCCGATTAGAAAATAATTTTCCAAATTCTGTCCAATCTGCGACGTAATGCGGTAGAATACACCTTATCAACCTATGAGAAGACAACATTCCTTAATGAAGTGGTGGGATAGAAATGATTCAAGCCCTGCTGGTAGATGATGAACGGCTTGCTCTCATGAAGCTGAAAATGATGCTGGAGGAACTGACTACCATAAATGTAATCGCTGCTTATACTGATCCTTCCGAGGCAGTCCGTGCGGCTTCACAGCTCAGCCCTGATGTTATTTTCCTCGATATTGATATGCCGGAGATGAACGGGGTTCAGGCTGCCGAGGCGATGCAAAGATTATGTCCACAGGCAAGCATTGTTTTTGTTACTGCGCATAACAGCTACGCCATCGAGGCGTTTGAGCTGTATGCGCTCGACTATGTTCTGAAGCCGGTACAGCGGGGCCGTCTGCTGAAGACCATCGAACGGCTGGAGCAACGTATGAGCAATACACAACAGGATTCCCGCAAGCCTATTGAGACGGTAATGATCCGCAGCTTCCAGTCTTTACGGTTTGAACGAAACGGCCAGCCGCTGCCCAATGTTCGCTGGCGTACTTCCAAAGCACAGGAATTATTCGCTTATTTATTTCATAACCGCAACCGTTTTGTCAGCAAAGATACCTTAACCGATCTGCTATGGCCGGATTTCAATGCCAAGAAGGCCTCTACTCATCTTTATACAACGATATATCAGGTTCGGCAATGCCTCAAGCAGGCAGAGATTGATCTGCAGATCAGCAATGTCAGCGGGGGTGAAGGTTACACTCTGGAAACGGGCAGCCTGCTGATCGACAGCTATGAATGGGAAAAGGGTATTCTTACCCAGGATGCCATAAATAAGGACAACTTCGAGGAACATCAGCGGTTGTTTGATTTTTATTCCGGTGACTATCTGAACGATTACGATTATTTATGGGCCGAAGGTGAACGGCAGCGGCTGCGGACCATCTGGCTGCATCATGCCATGGGAATCGCTGAATTCTATATCAGCAGCGGCCGGATCGCGGAAGCGGTAACCGTGTACCAGCGGGTGGTTCAGCTTCAGCCATATTTTGAACAGGGCCACTTGGGATTGATGAAGGTCTATAGCAGCATTGGTGAGCGTTCGGCAGTAGAGGAGCAGTATCATATTCTGACGGATCTTCTGAGCCGGGAACTCAGCGTAGAACCGCCTGCCAACATTAAGCGCTGGTATGATGAATGGAGACATCTTAACCTCCGAAGTATGTAATTTTCTTATAAAAGAGCAAAGACACCCGCAGCCTTCTGCGGGTGTCTTTGTATGTTGCCCTATTCCCTTTGTCGCTGTCTCGTACTAAGAGATATCTTACATTTTCTTACGGGCATTGAATCTTCTAGAAAGCAGAACTCCCAGAAGAATCAATCCGCCGCCAGTCAGATACAGCGGGAGAGGACTTTCTTCTCCGGTCTGTGGAAGCTTGCCGGGAAGTCCATCGTTGCCGCCGTTGTCTGATGGTTCTGTAACTGTGCCCTTAGGCACTTCATCGACTCCAACTTCAATCGTAATCTCTTCCTCGTTGCCATCCTCATCCGTAACTACGATCGTGAATTTATCCTTGCCAGTGTAACCAGGATCAGGAGTATAGATCCATTTGCCATCCGGTGTGATCGTTACCTTACCATGCTCAGGCTCCTCGCCGATGCTAGGAATGCCGCCCAGTGGAATCTCACCTTCGATAGGGATATCCTCAATCGTAGTCACCTGTGTAGCTTGCGGTGTCGGTGTGCTGACCGTTCCAGGCTGAACTGGTGTAGCTGATGGCGTCACCAACGGTGTTGCAGTTGCTCCAGGCGTGCTTGAAGCATCCGGAGTAGCTGTTGGCGCTGGTGTTGCAGATGGTGCCGGTGTTGGTGTACCGACAACTCCAGGCACACTTGATGTTACAGGCGTCGGTGTGGAATACACCGGCGGTGATGTTGGTACTGGTGTTGCTGTTGGTACTGGTGTTGCTGTTGGTACTGGTGTTGATGTTGGTACTGGTGTTGATGTTGGTACTGGTGTTGATGTTGGTACCGGTGTTGATGTTGGTACCGGTGTTGATGTTGGTACCGGTGTTGATGTTGGTACCGGTGTTGATGTTGGTACCGGTGTTGATGTTGGTACTGGTGTTGATGTTGGTACTGGTGTTGATGTTGGTACCGGTGTTGATGTTGGTACTGGTGTTGATGTTGGTACCGGTGTTGATGTTGGTACCGGCGTTGGTGTTGCTGTTGGCACCGGCGTTGGTGTTGCTGTTGGTACCGGCGTTGGTGTTGCTGTCGGCACTGGTGTCGGTGTTGCTGGTACAAGCTTCAGTTTGTTGCTGACTGCCAGGCTAAATCCTATTGTTGAATTAATTTGAACTGCATGTGGTGTTGGATCGAGCACAAAACCTTCAGGGGCCGTTTTTTCGATTAAAACGTAGTTCCCGCCGATCAGTTTCGTAAACTCAATTACCCCCTGTGCATTAGTAGTTCCGTCCTTAATCCAGACCCGATCCTCATCAACGACACGATATAGATCAAAGGTTGCTCCAGCGAGCAAATGACTGCTCTTGCCTTCTTCTGTTTTTGTTAAGGTTAGTGTACCTCTGATTCCGCTGCCGGTGCCTGAGCCACTGGAGAGTTGAACGGTAATATTCTCAATGCTCTCTTTAGTTATCTCTTTTACATTTTTGCCGTTAAAGCTGACTTTATTGCTTACTGTCTCATTGTTTTTTGCAGTAATCAAAGATTGATACTTCAGAATGTAAGCTTCAGAAATATCCTTGAGGAAGCTTAGCTTAAAGCTTTCCTTACCATCACTGTCTGCAGTAATTTCCAGCTTATAGTCCGTATCTCTAACCAGCTCTATGTTTGTTTCCTTTACCTCTCCATTTTGTGCGACTGTAGTCTTATACAGGTGGAATGTATTGGACAAGAGAATCTGGTTTTCACTTGGTGTATCCGTAAGTACAGCTTCTTTTACAAGTGACTGGTTGCGGTTGATAGAAATTGTCCAGTTGATTTTGCTTCCAGCCTGCACGCCAGCTTTATCTACATATTCACCACCCTGGGGAATATTTACTGAAGCATTTAAATCCTTCGATTCTTTATTCTGGCCGTCATACAGCACAGCTGTATTATTCACTTTCGTTAAGTCAATCGCCTGATTTACGAATGTTGTGTTAAAGGTAACATAAAATGCGTAATCAATCTTTTTGTTAAAGGTTACCTTCAGTTTATCACCGTCCAAGGTGACTTTATAATCAGCATCGCTCACACTGGCAGCAGCAGAAGGGTTTCCGTTCGGGCCATACTCTAATTTGCTGACTTTTACAGAAGCCAAATCGACGATTTGTCCATCTGTAATGGTATCCACGAGTTCGGCGGCATTCAGCGTTTTGAAGTTATAGTTTGCCCCAACTTTCCAAGAGATTATCTTGGTCATGGCATTGTATGACCCGGATTTCAGACCATTATTCTTCACTTCGTCTCTTGGATTAAATACAGCTGAAGCTTCTTTTTCTTTCAGACCAAGGTCCCCATCTTCATACCATTTTAATGCTGCTGTATTCAAAAATTTGTCTTTGCCTGAATTCAGCCAATCATAATTAAAGCTTGTAGTATACGTAATAGTATAAGGTTCGTTTATTGATCCGTTAAATGTAATCACGAATCCGTCCGTTGCAGCAGGTGGATTAGATTCATTATAAACTACCGAGTGAACCGTAGGGGTCCCACCATTTTTGGGCGTGATTTTCAGGGTACTCCGGTCAAGCTTAAGTCCTGCATTCCCAAATGTATCTGTTACAACAAGATTATTCATTTTCTTACTGTCATCATTAATATTAATTGTCCACTGCACAGTTTTTTTGGAGTAATCTACGTTAGAGTACGATTTGTGAAGAATCTGTTGACTCACATCACGTGTAGCTTCTTTCGATTCTCCTTCATAAGTAACTGTGTTAGTGATTTTACCATCGTCAAAGACGCGGCCGTTTGCCTTAGTTTGATACTCAATTCGGTATGCTGTATTAATCTCGTTATTGAATTTCAATTCAAATCCGTTTAAGGAAGCAGTATTGGTCTGGGTTACTGTATATTGACTGGAATCAATTGCAGCACCCTTTACTCCATTACCGCTATTATCAATAGTAACCGGATATACCTTAACGGAGTTTAAGATCAGATCCTGAGAATTGTTGAAGAAATCCTTCAGCACAGCCTTTGCTGATGGAATGGTCTTAACATTATAATTATAATTGACCGCCCATGAAATTACTTGGCTGGCAGGATCATAACCCGTAGTAAATTTCTCTAGAGGTTTGCCGCGTCCAACCGTAACAGTAGCAGTCGCCTCTGGATCCTTGGAGATTCCATCTCCCGTAAGGATTGCGGTGTTTAGATACTTAGTCTCATCCGCACCATTAGCATTGATTGTGGTAGAAAAGCTAATCCGATAAGCCTTTGTAATCGGACTGCTCACAAAGCTAAGCTTCAGGGTATCCTCTGTGGAGTCTGTTGTTACATATTGACTGCTATTCACAAGGCCACCTTCTGTTACATTGCCGTGAACATCCACTGCAAGCTCATGAACAATAATTGAACCTGTATCAAGTGATAATCCATCAGCCAGTTTATCAGTAACCACCGCATGGCCGACACTATCCAGCGCCTTATTTACATCAATGGTCCATTCGATACTTTCCGGATTGTAGAACTGTGGTTTGGGTAAACCGCTCTTCTCTATAGTCTTCCCAACCTCAGGCTTAAAGTTAAGCTCAATAAATTGACTTCCGCCCTTTACTGGGAACTCCAAGATCTGCTTCGTAGAGCCAGTAATCTTTTTCGAGCTGAGCAGAGATTGAACCTTAAATGTCCCGCCTACTTTGTCATAATTAGTAATAAATTCATTAAACGTGAATACAACCTCATTAGTATCCTTGTTCACAGTATAATTTGCAACGGTTTCGCCATCATAATCAAGTTTACCGTCCAAATCATTGAAAAGCTCGAATTGGGAAGGAAGATTAAATCTGTATGTGGAACCTGCTGAATAACCATGGCTATCCTGAAGCTCCCAGGTATAGTTAAGTTCCGCATAAGAATCCAGTTGATACACACTACCAGTAACTGTCTCCGTATAATCACTATCTGTATAAACAGCCAGTGAGACACTTGTAATAAGTGGATCTGTTATCTCTGTCCCCCCCGCATTAACCTGCGAGATGAAACCAAAACTGTTGACAAACTGTGTAAATAGCATGACTACAATAATCCAAGCGCCAATTGTCTTTTTCTTCATATAGTTATTACCTCTCTCTCTTGCTATAATCGTTCACTATTCTCTGCGGCTATTTCCCCGCTATCTCTTGCCCTCTCCCCGATCGTCCCCCTATCCCAGATATGTATGTGGACCTTCCATTTCGCTAATAAAGCACTTCTGTAACTGTAAAGGCTGCTACTGAACATTTTCTGAACAAGATTATGAGATACATCATAGATAAAAACAAAAATAAACACCTTTTACGACAAAAAAGGTGTTTCAAATGCATAATATGAGGAATCCATAAAAATTTGTGAATTAAAATTCATTTTTCAGACTAATCTTGTTCAAACTTTTTCCGCTCAAACTTGTTTCAATAGAGGATATTCTGGATTCTCCGCCTGGATTCTCGCCAAAAAAAGATTTTCAACAGATTGTTGAACAAAAAAAAGAAGCTGTCCCCGGAGAAATCATGCTGGTCCGGTGAAGCTTCATTTAGGTTTGTTGAGCGATTACAGGTTTGCATGTTCCCGCTTGGTGTATGTCTTACGCTTCTCAATCAGCTTGTTCAGTGCATCCAGATAGGCTCTGGCACTTGCTTCCAGAATATCGGTACTGAGTCCACGGCCCTGTGCAGCAACCTCGCCTTGAGAGAGCACGACATGCACCTCGCCTTGGGCATCCTTACCCCGGCTGACGGCTTTGATCGAATAATCCCCAAGTGTGACTTCTTCCCCTGTAGCCTGGTCAATGGCATTATAGATCGCGTCTACCGATCCGTTGCCTTCAGCCACAGCGACAATCGGCTGCGGGTCCTGCCCGTTAATAATAACTTTGGCTGTTGGCGTAGCCTCATTACCATACGTAACATATATGGTCTGCAGACTGAAGGTCTCAGGCGTATCAATCAGCTTCTCTTCCAGGAGAGCCAGAATATCTTCATCCGAGACTTCCTTTTTCTTGTCCGCCAGATCCTTGAACTTGGCAAAAGCAGTATTCAGATCTTCCTCGGCGACCTCATAGCCAAGATCACTCAGCTTGTCACGGAAGGCATGACGGCCGGAATGCTTGCCAAGCACCAGCTTGCTTTCTTTGAGGCCAATGGTCTCCGGTGTCATAATCTCGTAGGTGGTCTTCTCCTTCAGCATACCATCCTGATGAATCCCGGATTCATGGGCGAAGGCATTGGCGCCGACGATGGCCTTGTTCCCGGGTACTACCATCCCGGTTAGCTTGCTGACCAAGCGGCTGGTACGGGAAATCTCCGAGAGGACCAGAGAGGTTCTGGCTCCGAAGTATTCACTCCGGGTCTCCAGCGCCAATGCTACCTCTTCAATCGCTGTGTTGCCTGCACGTTCCCCGATCCCGTTGATCGTGCCTTCAATCTGATCTGCACCATTCTGAATCGCAGCCAGCGTATTGGCAGTGGCCATACCGAGGTCATTATGACAATGGGCGCTAAGCTGAACCCGTTCGATATCCGGAACAGTGTCCTTCAGGAATTTGAAGATAGCGCCGTACTCCGAAGGATTCAGGTACCCTACCGTATCTGGAATATTCACTACATTCGCACCCTCACGGATCGCCATAGCTACCATTTCTGCCATGAAATCACGCTCGGTACGACCGGCGTCCTCCAGCGAGAACTCCAGCTTGGGAAAATACTTCTTGGCATAGCGGATAGCCGACTGCGCCGTTTCCAGCACCTGTGACTTATCCATGCGCAGCTTGTGCTGCCGGTGTATCGGTGATGTAGCCAGGAAAATATGAATACAAGGGTCCTGTGCCCCCTGCAGCGCTTCCTTAACCGCATCAATATCACTCTCTCTGGATCGGGAGAGACCGATTAACGTAACGTTCTTGACGGCTCTGGCTACTGCGTTAACTGCAGCCAGATCTCCCGGCGAAGCCGCAGGGAAGCCTGCTTCCATCCGGTCAATCCCCAGCTTCTCCAGCTGATAAGCAATTTCCACCTTCTCACGCGTATTGAGGTTCACACCCGGCGACTGCTCCCCGTCACGCAGCGTCGTGTCGAACACATAAATTTTCCGCATGCTGAGCACCTCCTGAAGATTGTCCATAAACCCTCAAATGCGGCCCGCAAAATTACGGCCGCATCTGAGAATCACACTATGGTTACTTGTATTCTTAAGTATATGATTTTATTTCTTGATCCAGTGCATCATTTCGCGCAGCTGGCTGCCAACCACTTCTACCGGATGAGCGGCTTCATTGCGGCGGGTAGCGGTCAGGAAGGCACGGCCGGATTGGTTCTCCAGGATAAAGTCGCGGGCGAATTTACCTTGTTGAATGTCAGCCAGCACTTCTTTCATGGCTTTCTTAGTTTCAGCTGTAATGATGCGTGGTCCGGTTACATAGTCACCGTATTCTGCAGTGTTACTGATGGAATCGCGCATGCTGGACAATCCGCCTTCATATACCATATCAACGATCAGCTTCAGCTCATGCAAGCACTCGAAGTAAGCCATCTCAGGCGCATATCCGGCTTCAGTCAATGTCTCGAAACCAGCCTTGATCAGTTCGGACACACCGCCGCAAAGTACAGCCTGTTCACCGAACAGATCCGTTTCGGTCTCTTCACGGAAGGAAGTTTCGATAACTCCCGCGCGGGTACAGCCGATACCTTTGGCATATGCCAGACCAATAGCCTTAGCATTGCCGGTTGCATCCTGTTCAATAGCGATCAGGCCGGGAACGCCGAAGCCTTCAACATAAGTACGGCGGACCATGTGTCCCGGGGACTTAGGTGCTACCAACAGCACATCCGCATCCTTAGGAGCAACAATCTGTCCGAAATGTACATTGAAGCCGTGAGAGAACATCAGAGCCGCGCCATTCTTGAGGTTCGGTTCGATATCATTCTTATATACGGATGCCTGTGTTTCGTCCGGCATGAGGATTTGCACCACATCAGCACGGGATACTGCTTCGGCTACAGACAATACTTCAAAACCGTCATTCTTGGCAGTTTCAAAAGATTTGCCTTCACGCAGACCGATGACAACCTGAAGACCGCTGTCACGCAGGTTCTGTGCCTGAGCATGTCCTTGGCTACCGTACCCGATTACTGCAATTGTCTTTCCTTTTAAAACGCTAAGTTCTGCATCCTGTTCATAGTACGTTGTAACTGCCATTGTCAAAATCCTCCTTTAATTTGGGACCCATCGTAAAGAGCGGGTGCTTCAAGAACACTCTCCTGTTAGGCTTATTCTATTATAGCGTGCTCCTCAAGCCCCCGCTCTTTAGCGGGCAAAGTCTGTCCTAATCTTAATTAAATTAATGCACACAAGCAGTAATTCGTTAAAGCTGTAAATTGTGACGATCAGGCATTCCCGCGGATCATCGCCGTTACTCCTGTCCGGGACAGCTCCTTAATGCCATAAGGCTTCAGCAGCTCAATCATTGCATCGATTTTGGTAGTCTCTCCGACTACCTGCACCAGCAGGCTTGCCGTACCGATATCTACTACCGAGGCACGGAAGGTCTCGACTACGCCCATAATCTCAGGCCGCTCGGACGGCTCTGCCTTGACCTTAATAAGCGCCAGCTCACGGGCAACCATAGGCTTGGAACCCAGATCAACCACCTTGATTACATCAATCAGCTTGTAGAGCTGCTTCTCGATCTGCTCCAGAGTATGCTGATCACCTAATGTTACTATGACCATCCGGGACAATCCGACCTCTTCGGATTGCCCAACCGTAATACTCTCAATATTGAACCCCCGGCGGCCGAATAATCCGGATACCCGCTGCAGCACGCCAGGCTGGTCATTTACAAGCACAGCAATCGTATGTCTCATCACTGTTATTCATCCCCCATCAGCATTTGATCAATGGTAGACCCTTGGGTTACCATCGGGTAGACATTCTCGTCTTTCGGGACAACGAATTCTACCAGGACGGGTCCAGGTGTTTCCATGGCTTCTTTCCAGGCGGCGCTGGCTTCTTCCTTGTTCGTTGCCCGCAGGCCCTTCACACCGTAAGCCTCAGCCAGCTTCACAAAGTCCGGGCTGCCGGCCAGATCGGTATAGCTGTAACGCTTCTCATAGATCAGGTTCTGCCACTGACGGACCATTCCGAGCACCTCATTGTTGATTACAACAATTTTGACCGGAATCTTATTGATCGCGCAGATGGCAAGCTCCTGGGAACACATCTGCATCCCGCCGTCACCATTAATGGAGACTACGAGCCGCTGCGGATGGGCCATTTGGGCCCCGATCGCCGACGGGAATCCGAAGCCCATGGTTCCAAGGCCGCCCGAAGTAATCCATGAACGCGGATGGTTAAACTTGTAATATTGAGCAGCCCACATCTGATGCTGGCCTACGTCTGTAGTCACAATCGCTTCGCCATTGGTGGTGTCATTAATCATCTGGATCACCCATTGCGGCTTCAGCTCTGTCTCCGAATCCTTGTACCGGTACGGCTGGTCCAGCTTCCACTGGGCAATCTGTGTTCTCCAGGCATCAGCCTTCGAAGCGCGCTTCACATCAGGGTTCAGCATCTCCAGAACCGTCTTAACATCGCCCACAATGGGAATATCAGTTGCTACATTCTTGCCAATCTCGGCCGGATCAATATCGATATGCACGATCTTCGCTTTGGGAGCGAAGCCGTCCAGCTTGCCGGTTACGCGGTCATCGAACCGGGCACCAATGTTAATCAGCAGATCGCATTGCTGAATGGCATTATTGGCAGTGTATGTGCCATGCATTCCCGGCATTCCCATCCATAAGTCTTCGCCGCTCGGGTAACATCCCAGTCCCAGCAATGTAGTAGTGATTGGAATCTCCGTGCGCTTCACGAATTCATACATGGACTCATGCGCTCCAGAGTAGATAACTCCGCCGCCTGCAATAATAATCGGACGCTCCGCTGCCTCAATCGCCTTCACCAGCTTATCCAGCTGCAGCTTATTCGGAACCGTGCGCGGATTGTAACCTCGAAGGTTGACCCCTTGCTGTTCTGCAGGAGTGAACAATGTCATCGCCGCCGATACATCCTTCGGAATATCAATCAGTACCGGGCCCTTGCGTCCCGTATTCGCAATATGGAAGGCTTCATGAATAATGCGCGGCAGGTCCTCAACATCCCGTACCAGATAGCTGTGCTTCGTAATAGGCATCGTTATCCCGGTAATATCCGCTTCCTGAAAAGCATCTGTGCCAATCAGGCTGGAGAATACGTTACCGGTAATGACCACCAGCGGAACCGAATCCATAAAAGCTGTAGCGATTCCTGTCACCAGATTGGTTGCCCCCGGGCCTGAAGTGGCAATACATACGCCCACTTTACCGCTCGCTCTGGCGTACCCGTCAGCCGCATGGATCGCTCCCTGCTCATGGCGTGTCAGAATATGATTGAAATCGTCGAATCCATAAAGAGCATCATAGATATAGAGCACAGCACCGCCGGGGTATCCAAATACAGTATCTACACCTTCCAGTACAAGACTGCGCAGGAGGACTTCGGAACCCGAAACCACCTCTGGATTTTTCCATTTCTCACGTAACTGCTCTATCGACCGCACTTCTTCCGGTAATTGCGCGCTCATCAGTATTCCTCCCTTCGATCGTTCACATTCATCCATTAATATTAGCGAACAGGCCGTAAATCCTTCCTATTCAACAAAAAAACCTTTCGCCTCCCACGCGCAGAAGAAGCGCGTGAGGGACGAAAGGTTTAGCTTCCGTGGTACCACCCAAGTTTGCATTACATCTCACGATGCAACGCCTTATCAGGATACAAAAATCCATCGATGTAGGCAGGGCCCAAATCTTTGTAACCTGAAGTCCGTAACGCGGACCAAACGATTCCCCCTAATAATTCCACCGCTCTTGCTGATGGACCTTTCAGGGAAACAGCTCCGAGGTGAGCTCGTATATAAGGGATTCTGGTGGAGGTTGCAGCAGTTCCTCTCACTCTCTGAACAAAAGAGCCCTTAAAACTTCGTCCTCATCATCGCCGATGCATGTATGCTCGTTAAATGTTTAGACACATTATATGATTCCTCACACGGTTAGTCAATACCCATCTGCAGGTTATACATTAAATTCTTCATAAAATGTTGTTCTATTTTTGCCGGAACGCCCACACACCGCCAGGCATATGATGTACGACGATGCGTGGAAAGGGGGCATTTATGATGATTCGTTACCGCAGACCCAGGCAGGATGACACCGTGATATATGACTTGATTGAAAAACAGCTTGTCCCGTTATCCCATCTTCCGCAGACGATTATTAATCAGATCAGGAAGGATTTGCCCCGCCGCCTGGGACAGGGAGTCACACTGGTTGCTTGTCCAGACTACGAAAGCGACCCGGTGGGGTTCGTGCACTTCATGCTGCATGGTGATTTGTTATACATCGATATGCTGGCCATTACACCTGCTGCAAAGCGTAAACGTTACGGAAATATGCTTATGGACAGAGCCGAGCGGTTTGCACTATCCCGTGCATGTCATAGAGCAAAAGTCTCTGTAGATACGGGAAATACCGCCGCTCTTGCCTTTTATGAAAAATTGGGCTACAGCGTAGCCCGTTATCAACCGCAAAACTACTGTTATGAGCTTGAGAAACAGTTCCGCTAATAAGCCTTCAGGCTTCAGGGCTTAAAAGAAGCCGATAGGCGGAATACCGTAACCGGAGCCATATCCCCCGTAAGGACCGGGACGGGGAACAGGACCATAACCATAACCGCCTCCATAAGGGGCGCCTCCATATCCGTAACCTCCGCCATAACCGTAAGGAGCCGTACCAACCGCCAGTAAATCAAACAACACAAGCGGAATCAGTGCCTTGGTTTGCACTTTTTTACCGCTGATACGCTGCAGGATAAGTCGGTTTCCTGATATGCGGACCAATTTCCCCGTCACCCTGGAACCATCCTTTTTTACTGCAACGATATTTTTTCCGATTAGCTTAATCACTTGTTTTTTCGTAACCGGCTGTGCCATAATATCTCTCCTCCTTAAGTTTCTTAATCAGTCTATGCGCCTCCCCCGGTATTTGCCTGTACATCTGCCCGGCTCCGGACTTCAATGTAATCCGCACCTGCTACCCTAAACGTCAAAAAGCGCATTCCCTGAATACGGAAATGCGCTCTTGTAATATTCATTCCTATGGATGGTACGCCTTAATCCTAACGTTTGCTCGGGTCGTACGGTTCACCGAGCGCCTTCGGTGCCGAGGAACGGCCCACTGCGCTCACCAGTACGATAATAGTCAGTACATAAGGAATCATGAAGATGAATTCCTGAGGAATGTTCTTGGACCATTCAAACAATTGCACATAGTTACGGATCGCCTGGGACAAGCCGAAGAATACGGCAGCGCCGAACGCACCCAGCGGATTCCATTTACCGAAGATCATCGCCGCAATGGCAATGAAGCCTTGTCCGGAAATGGTATTATGTGCAAACGTACCTGTAGTGGTCAGAGTAATCGTGGCTCCGCCGATCCCTGCAAGCAGGCCGCTCAGCATTACGCCGATATATCTCATCTTGTTGACATTGACCCCCAGGGTGTCAGCCGCACTCGGATGTTCGCCGACTGCACGCAGACGCAGTCCGAATGGAGTCTTGAACAAGACGAAATAAATGACAATAACCAATATAATCGCCAAGTACGTCGTCGGATAGGAGTTGAATATCCCCTCTCCAATGACCGGAATCTTGGAGAGTCCGGGAACGGGCAACTTGCTGAAGCCGTCAATCAGCGGGGTCTCACCGGATCCTTCGAAGATTAGCTTAACCATGTAGAGTGTACTGCCTGCAGCAAGGAAGTTAATAACCGTACCACTTATGGTCTGATCCGCCTTGAAGGTGATAGAAGCCACCGCATGAATCAGTGAACCAATCACCCCTACAGCCATCGCACTAAGTACGCCAACCCATGGCGCCCATTCACCCATTCCTGCTTCCTGGGCGTAGTAACCGCCTACTGCTGCCGCAAAGGCACCAAACATCATCAAGCCTTCAAGTCCAATGTTCACGACACCGGATCGTTCAGAGAAGATGCCGCCAAGGGCGGCAAATATTAGCGCCGTGGAGAATACGAGCGTCGTATTGAGCAATTGGCCTAAGATTTCCATCTACAACACCTTCTCTTTCTTGCGCTTGAAGTAAAACGGTTTGAGCACCCAGCGTACAATGCCTTGCGCAGCAATGAAGAATATAATCGAACCGATGACGATACGGATTAGCTCTGGAGGCACATCCGCACCAAAGCTCATTCCGGCAGAACCATACGTCAGTGTACCGTATAGAATAGCTGCCAGAATAACACCCAGCGGGTGGGTCAGTCCGAGCAGGGCAACAGCGATACCGTCAAATCCATAGCCTGGTGAAGCTGCAAATACCGATTGATAATGGAATACACCCAGTACTTCGCCCGCGCCTGCGAGTCCGGCGAACACGCCGCTGATGAACATTGCTTTGACCACGTTTCGTCCGACATTCATCCCTGCATATTCTGCAGCATGCGGGTTCAGACCCACAGCCCGCATCTCGTAGCCCTGCTTGGTCTTCCACAGATAGACATAGAAGAAGGTCGCAGCCGCAAGGGCAATCACCGTCCCCCAGTGCAGCCGGGCATTATCAAAGGTGGAGAACAGGAAGGTCATGGAGAGAGAAGCCGGATTATCCTCCGACCGGTTCTGCCCTTCTAACAGCAGGAACGTCCGGACAATATAGTTCGACAGGAACAATGCAATCCAGTTCAACATGATCGTTGTAATAACTTCATTAATGCCGCGCTTAGCCTTCAGATATCCGGCAATACCGGCCCACAGTCCGCCGCATACACCAGCTGCAATCACCGCTAGCGGGACTAACAGGAAGGTTGGCAATACCCCGCCAAGCTTGATACCGACAACAGATGCAGCCGTCATGCCGATCATTACCTGCCCATCCGCACCAATGTTAAACATTCCTGAACGGAAGGCGAAGGCTACGGCCAGACCTGTCAGCATCAGCGGAGTCATCTCACGTACAGCCTCACCGAAATCATACGGGCTGCCGAACACACGCTTGAAGAGCGCGGAGTAAGCCGCTATAGGGTCATAACCGCCAATGAGCATAACAACAGCCCCGACAAGAAAGCCCAGCAGAATGGCTACAAGCGGAACAATATAGCTGTCTGTTGCGAATATTTTCCGGATTCTAGACATCCGCATGACCTCCCCGCTTCAGACTGCCCGCCATCATCAGACCCAGTTCCTGGTCATTCGTATCCTGCGGGAATACTTCTCCGACAATCTGCCCTTCATAAATAACAGCAATCCGGTCGGACACATTCATAATTTCATCCAGCTCAAAAGAAATCAGCAATACAGCTTTGCCTTGATCACGCTGGGCAATCAGCTGCTTCTGTACAAACTCTATCGCCCCGACATCAAGACCACGGGTAGGCTGTGCAGCAATCAGCAGAGTCGGGTTCTTGTCTATTTCCCGCGCAATAATCGCTTTTTGTTGATTACCGCCGGATAATGAACGCGCCTTGTTCTCAATGGATGGTGTACGCACATCGAACTGCTTCACCAGATCCTCTGCATGCCGGTTAATCACATCCTTGTTCAGGAATCCGTTCTGATTATACGGGCTCATATAATACGTTTCCAGAACCATATTCTCACTGACCGTGAAGTCCAGCACCAGACCATGCTTGTGACGGTCCTCCGGAATATGGGAGACATTCATTTCAGATACCTTGCGCGGCGACAGATTGGCAATCTCCTTGCCTGAGACCTTGATCGAGCCGGAATCAATCTTACGCAGCCCGGTAATCGCCTGAATCAGCTCACTCTGGCCGTTCCCGTCCACTCCGGCAATCCCCAGAATCTCACCTGCCTTCACTTCAAAGCTCAGGTCGTTCAGTACAGAGACGCCATCCTTACTTTTGCTGTGGACACCTGACAGCTTCAGAATACTATCGCCAATATGCGCCGGCTGCTTGTCCACTTTGAACGTGACTCCGCGTCCAACCATTTTCTCCGCCAGCTCATTAGGATTGGTCTCGGAGGTCTTCACCGTATCAATCACTTTACCGCGCCGGATAATGGTTACACGATCGGAAATCTGCATAATTTCCTTCAGCTTATGTGTGATAAGAATAATGGACTTGCCTTCTGCAACGAGCCGCTTCATAATCGCCATCAATTCTGTAATTTCCTGCGGCGTTAGTACAGCGGTAGGCTCGTCGAATATAAGTATATCCGCTCCGCGGTACAGGGTTTTCATAATTTCTACCCGTTGCTGCATGCCCACCGAAATGTCATGAATTTTGGCATTCGGATTGACTTGAAGACCGTATTGCTCCGATAGCTTACGAACCTGCTCCGCAGCGGATTTATAGTCGATTTTAAGACCTTTTTTCGGCTCCATCCCCAGAACAATGTTCTCGGTAACCGTAAAGGGATCTACAAGCTTGAAATGTTGGTGAACCATACCAATGCCAAGCTCAATAGCTTTATTGGGGTTATCAATAATAACCGGTTTCCCGTCGATTTCGATGCTGCCTTCATCGGGCTGGTACAGTCCGAATACGATATTCATCAAGGTTGATTTGCCTGCCCCGTTCTCACCCAGCAGCGCATGGATCTCCCCCTTTTCCAGCGTCAGACTAATAGAGTCGTTCGCAACGATACCGGGAAAGCGTTTTGTGATTTGCTTCAACTCTACGACAGGAGCCGCAGCACTCATGGAATCACCCTCATCACAGAATATATAATTTTCGCCTTAAAGACACGGCTGTACCGCCCCAAACAGGACGGTACAGCTGTGATTGTCTATAACAGATGTTGTAACAGGGAACAAGGCCAGCACATAGACCGGCCCTGCTTCTGCGTTATGTTAGATCCAGTAAAGGTGAGGCATTGAATTATTTGGAAGGAACAACGATTGTTCCATCAACGATTTTCTTGCTGTACTCATCAACCGTCGCCAGAATCTCAGCACTAACGTTAGCCTTGGAAGTCTCAGGAAGGCCTACACCGTTGTCTTTCAGACTAAGAACAGTGATAGTACCGCCCTTGAAGGTTCCGTCAACCACTTGCTGGGAGACTTTCTTAACTGCTTCGTCTACACGCTTGATCATGGAAGTCAGAGTTACGTCATCGCCAAATTCCAGGGATTGGTCTTTGTCTACGCCGATAACCCATACTTTAGTACCACCGGCTTTGTTGCGGGATTTAGCTTCATTGAATACGCCGTTGCCTGTTGCGCCAGCAGCCGGGAAGATGATGTCGTTACCGGCATCGTACAGAGTAGCAGCCAATGATTTACCAGTATCCGGCTTGTCATAAGCACCTGCATAAGTGATCTTCACTTCTGCCTTAGGGTTAACAGCTTCTACGCCGGCTTTGAAGCCCACTTCGAAACGTTTGATAACCGGGCTTTCCATACCGCCGATGAAACCGACTTTGTTGGTTTTGGTTGTCAGGCCTGCAACAACACCTACCAGGAAGGAACCTTCATTCTCAGCAAAGGTTACAGATTCAACGTTCGGAGCATCTACTACGCTGTCGATGATCGCCAGGTTAGCATTAGGGTTCTCTTTGGCAACCTTCAGTACAGCATCACCAAGGTCGAAACCGATCCCCCAAGTCAGATCATAGCCGCCTTTAACGAATTGGTTAAGGTTAGGCTCATAATCTGCATTGGATTTACTTTGCAGGTATTTAATATCAGCTCCAGCATCTTTCTTAAGAGACTCCAGTGCTTCCCATGCGGATTGGTTAAAGGATTTGTCATTAACACCGCCTACGTCAGTTACGAGGCCTAGCTTGACAGCCTTAGGAGCCTCAGTTGTTGCTGGTGCTTCTGTTGCCGCTGCGTCAGATGGTGCAGTAGTCGCTGTTCCGGCGTTACCGGAGTTAGCGCTGTTATTGTTACCGCATCCTGCCAAAATGACAGTGAAGGCCATAACCATAACCAAAGATAGTTGGTAAAACTTCTTCATCGAAAGTGATCCCCCTTAGAAAATTGGATGTCTTCTGTGTTCTGCTTGGACATACCATTAGTACAAATTATACCTGCAAAAAAAGCTAAAATCCAGTCTATTAATGACCTCAGGTCAATAATAATTTGCATTTTTCAACAAGAAATCGCTTACCTTGACATGTCGCGTAATCTCTATGTCCATTCAATGTTAGAAAACCTCAAAATGTATCTCCTGGCTCCAAGGCATTAACATTATTATTGCACAGGGACGGCTTTTCTATTATCATGTATGATTACATATTGTACGCAAAGGGAGTTACTGAAAAATGGAACAAGAACATACACCACAAGCTGCACCAGACTTCAAATACTGTCATGAGTCCCGCGTATTCAAAACCGGCCGTGTCTTCCCGAATGATGTGAACAATCACAAAACGTTGTTCGGCGGCAAATTGATGAGCACGATTGACGAAGTGGCCTCCATCTCGGCTATGCGCCATTGCCGTGTCAACGTGGTGACCGCCTCCGCTGACTCTGTAGACTTCCTGCTGCCGATCCGGCCAACGGATTCCGTCTGCTTCGAATCCTTCGTCTCCTGGACCGGACGCACCAGCATCGAGGTATTCGTTAAGATCATCTCAGAGAATCTGTACACAGGCGAACGCGCGGTTGCCGCCACATCCTTCCTGACCTTCGTCGCCGTCAATGAAGACGGTTCTACGTGTCCTGTACCGGCTGTCGTAGCCCAGACGGATGAAGAGAAGCTGATCTGCCAGTCCGCCGACGAACGTTCAGCACTGCGCAAGCTGCGGCGCGCCAGCAGCAAGAAGCTGGCTTCTCTGCTCGGAACAACAAAATACTGGGAATAGCAAACCCCAGCACAACTGGCTCCAGAAGGGCAACGTGCAACATACCCGTCCATTCTCACCGCGCAAAAAAGCACCGTCACACGGGAAACTCCCGCAGGCGGTGCTTTTCGATTTCTATCGTCTTACGCGTTGATCTTCTCTTTGGCCACAACAGCCAGGGAGTTGAATGCGTTCAGATCGTTTACTGCCAGATCAGCCAGCATCTTACGGTTAACTTCTACACCAGCGAGTTTCAGGCCGTATACAAGCTTGCTATAAGAAAGACCGTTCAAACGAGCTGCTGCATTGATACGAACGATCCACAGTCTGCGGAAGTTACGTTTGGTCTGACGACGGTCACGGTAAGCGTAAACCATCGACTTCATTACTTGCTCTTTAGCTGTTTTGAAAATGCGGTGCTTGGAACCGAAATAACCCTTTGCCAGCTTCAATACTTTTTTATGTCTACGACGAACTACAAATCCGCCCTTAACTCTTGCCATATTAATAAACCTCCCAAAAATGTGTGATTAACTATTTCAAGTTAGCGAGTCCTTGTTTCAAACGTCTTACATCCCCAGGGGCCATTACCGGATTGCCGTTCAATACGCGTTTTGCGCGTTTCGATTTGTGGGACAGCAAGTGGTTCTTGTGGGCTTTGTAACGCAATACTTTACCAGTTCCAGTGATCTTGAAGCGGCCTTTCAGGCTGCTATGTGTTTTCATTTTAGGCATGGTGTTTCCTCCTTGAATATTATGCGGCGCCAAATTGCTGTGCAAATGACTCCAGGATTATTGGGCTTTTGGAGCCAAAATCATAATCATGCTGCGGCCTTCCAGCTTGGGATGGCGCTCAACAACAGCAATTTCTTCCACTTCGTTCTTCACGCGCTCCAGGATTTTCTGGCCGATACTAGCGTGGGTAATCTCACGTCCGCGGAAACGAACGGAGCACTTCACTTTATCGCCTTCACCCAGGAACTTGATCACATTGCGGAACTTGGTCTGATAATCATGTTCCTCAATGTTTGCACGGAACCAGACTTCCTTGAGATCCACGATCTTCTGGTTCTTGCGGGCTTCCTTCTCTTTCTTCTGCGTTTCATAACGGAACTTGCCGTAATCCATGATGCGGCATACCGGCGGCTTCGCCTGCGGTGCTACGTTGACTAAATCCAGATTAAGATCGATCGCCATCTGTAACGCCTCGCGGATCGGCTTGATCCCGATTTGTTCACCCTCTGCTCCGACCAGCCGAACCTCTTTGGCACGAATTTCATCATTGATCATATGTTCCTTACTGATAATACTCCACCTCCGGATTTCTTTGGGAAATATATTGCGGTTCTCCATAAAAAAGGGATGCCGGTAATTCCCCGACACCCCGTTTGATCAACGTTCATGAATTATAACCATTCATAAAGCATTGAGATCAAAACCAGACGGCAATTTAGCCGTTCAGGTGAGAAGCCGGTGCTTCTGCTTGCAATCCCTATGTTTTGCATACTTGAATACTATACAACATCATGCAGAAGGTGTCAACACCTTCTGCCATAATTATATTTACCCGCGAACCTACGAGACCTGCTTGCTCTGCACCTCTTCAAGCCGCACTACGCGTGTATGCTTGGTATGGCTCCACTGCTTGTTGTTCTGCGTGAAGAACGCGTAGAACGTAATGGGATACCACGAGAGCAGGTAGACCGGGAAGACCAGCAGGTACAGATAGACCTTCTTGAACTTCACCCGCTCCAGCACCATCGCCAGCAGGAAGGTCAAAATATTGGCGCCGACGGCAAGGTAACCCAGCCAGAGCGGCAGATGGCCATAAATATTGGCGATATTCGGACCGTCGAATAATACGTTGTCTACAAACATTACGGCAGTCATCAGGAACGTAAGCAGCACAATATATACGTTCGCCCCATAGAGCGCCAGGTCGAACTTGGTCAGGCTGCGTTCCTTGATCCCCTGCCACAGCAAAGGGAAGAAGTAACGGCGGGCCACGGTGAAGTGCCCCTGCATCCAGCGCAGACGCTGTCTGGAGGAAGCCTTGAACGTAAGCGGCTTCTCATCAAACACTTTGGCGTCATAATTAAATCTTGGATACACGCCCTTAGAGGCGCTGCGCATTGTGAATTCCAAATCCTCAACCAGACTGGTTGCGCCCCAGCCCATTTCCTTGAGCAGGTTCGTCTCGAAGCACATTCCGGTTCCGCCGAGGAAATTGGCCATCTTCAGATTATGGCGAGACAGCTGCCAGAGCCGGTTGATATACCAGTAGGATACGCCGTAAGCAGCAGTGATCCAGGAATCCTCCGGATTCTTGGTATCAATATACCCTTGAATGACGCGTCCGCCTGAACACAGATCATTGTTCATCTCTGTCAGGAATTCCGTGTGTGCCAGGTTATCGGCATCGAACATTACGACAGCGTCATATTGGCGCGGCAATGCCCACAGCTCCTTCAGCATCCACTCAATCGCATAGCCTTTACCGCGCAGGTTCGCATTGGTACGGACACAGGCATTCATGCCGTGCTCCCGTACGATTGCAGCTGTACTGTCTGTACAATTGTCACAGATAACAAATACATCGTACAGTTCCTGGGGATAATTAAGCTGCTTGAGATTCTCCATCAGTGCGCCGACCACTTCTTCTTCGTTGTGCGCGGCAACCAGTACGGCAAATGACTTTTGCGGCGCATGATTAACCTTGTTCTTCTTCTTGCGCAGTCCAAACAGTGAAAATCCAAACTGATAAACTGCAATTGCTGCCAAGATCACTTGGAGCGTAACAAACAGTGCGTCTGTCATGATCTTTTGATGCCCCCTTTTTCCGAGTCTACAAGTCTAGATGTTCTTTGTCTCTCTCTCTGCTTGTTAACGTTCTATCTGACCCTTTTGTTGCATCCCTTACAGTAGACTAGAATGTTCCCTTTATCGGGCAGGATTCCCAGTGGGTTATGTCCCGTTCCAGAAGATATGAATATGGATTCCGCCTGACTGATCGGCTCCTTATTTCTCTGTTACCTTATAAACGGGATCTTCCTGCTTGAATCATTGTAAGTCGTAAGGGCCTCCGAAGTCAAAAGAGACATTTTTCGAGCGGACCCGAGCTTTTTCTTGAACGGACAACCTTAAAAACGTATGATAAAGACAGCTTCAGGACATAGAGCCTGCTGCTTAAGCTGCGCCAGATCTCTTTAGCCGGACTATTCGGAGGGACAAGATATGAGACCTTTATTTAAGAAACTGCATCTCTTGGAGCAGCGCCTTTTTCAATGGATCAACGGACGGATGCACAATTCTTTTCTGAACTTCTGGCTCTATTACCTCACTCATCTCGGAGGTGCGACAAGCGCCATTGGCATCAATGTTCTGATCTGGGCACTGTGCCCGCAGCCTTGGAGAACAACAGGACTGCAAGCGCTCACCGCACTGGCTGTAAGCCATGTGCCCGTAGCCGTCGCCAAAAAGCTGTACCCGCGTATGCGTCCTTATCTGACCTTGCCGGACACCCATACTTTTCGTAATCCGCTTAAGGACCATTCTTTTCCTTCAGGCCATACGACCGCTATCTTCGCCTCAACGGTTCCTTATATGATAGCCTACCCTGTCCTGACCGCAATCCTGCTTCCGCTGGCCTGCACGGTCGGCTTCTCCCGGATCTATCTCGGACTGCATTATCCTTCGGACGTCTTGGCAGGCGCGGTCATCGGCTCAGGTGTCGCAGCCGGTACGCTTGCACTGTGGGTATGATGCCGGGCATTCAATCGTCTTACCACACTTGCCCTGCACCGCCTATTTTATACTCTTACGCCAAATATTGCGAAGCCGCTACAGCGCCTACGGATTCAACGCTGCAAGGTGCCCGGAGTATGTCCGGCAGGCTGAACAGAGAATAAGCCGGAATGACGTAAAAGGCAGTTCAGGGCCAAGCCCCGGACTGCCTTTTACTGTGATATCCCTTATCTGTCCGTTGTCTGGGGGCAGAAACCTTCCGCTGGCTTAAAGACGGTATTTATCCAGACGGGTAGCCTGGTACTGCTTCAGCGCTTCTTCCCCGACAATGGCTTCGCAGCGGTGAATGTTCACGCCGCGTCCATAGAATTTGGTCTCGTATTCCGTCATCACATGCTCTTCGTTGATCACGCCGCCCTCATGCAGGTCCAGAGAGATGTTCTTCATCTGCAGGCCATAGTCGGCAAACGCGTTGAGCGAGAATTCGAACAGGCTCCGGGAATCCGTCTTCAAATGAGTCTCGCCAAGCGGGCTGAGCAGACCGCGGTATTTGTCGAGAAAACGCGGATGGGTCAGACGGCGGCGGGCATGCTTGCTTTTCGGCCAAGGATCGCTGAAATTCAGATAGATCCGCTCCAGCTCGCCCGGAGCGAACACTTCCTCCGCATAATCAATATTGGCAAGCGCCACTCTGACGTTCGGCGGTGTCTCTTCGCCTGCCGGCTCCCATACATTTCTGGCCTTCTCGGCGGCACGCCGCACCAGTTCATCGTACATATCAACGCCGATAAAATTAATATCCGGATATTTGAAGCTCATTTGACTGATAAACTGCCCTTTGCCCATTCCGAATTCCACATGAATCGGATGGTCATTGCCGAACAATTCGGACCACCGGCCCTTCAGGCTGCGTGGTTCCAGGATGACCAGATCGGTCTGCTCCTCAAGACTTTCACGTATTCCTTTTCTTCCGCGTAAACGCATAGGTACTCCTCCGCTTATCTCTTATTGCCTTATCTGTGAATAGGATAACTGCCACTTGCAATATTGTGCCGAACTTACCGGCAAAAGTAAAGAGGTTTAAGCAGGAAGCCCTTATTAGGTGGGCAGACATGTTCAGATCATCGCGCGCAAAAAGAAAAAAAGGGATCCCGGCCGGTCTGAATGACCGGACGAAATCCCTTTATTGGTGTATTTTGAAATATGATCCGCCTTATTATCACGGTATCCTATCTATTTGGCCGGGGAATTGAACTCAAACGTCTTCTCGAATGCACTGCGGATCTTGCGCTGCGCTTCGGTCTTGATCTTGTGGTTGCCGTTAAATTCCACGCCTGTCAGGGCGAGAGCTTCGTCGGGAGTCAGCTGCACATCAATCGAACCTTTGTTATCAGCATATACCGTTTGAGAATTCATCGTTATCACCTCTAAGGTTTATTATGGACCGGACGACACGAAATTATGAATTCAAGCATGTGATTGTGGTTGCTGCAGCGGCTTTTTTTACTCTTTAAATATAACACATTATGTAAGCATTTTCAAGCGAATTCCCGTTGATCCGCAGCCTATTTTCAGCTTTATTTTCGGCGGAATTCCGGGTGGGATTGTTACGTTCATCCTGGATTTTTGATACAATGGGAAGGTTAATGAAAGGAGCTGCACATGTCTAATCTTCTACAGACCTCCTCTCCGCTGCTGTGGGGGGACAAACGGTTCCATACCTGGAACTATGAAATGCGCGAGCAGATGGATACCAAGGTGTTCAAGGTCATGCTCGATGCGGGCTTCACCTGTCCGAACCGTGACGGTTCCATTGCCAAAGGAGGCTGTACCTTCTGCAGCGCCAGAGGGTCAGGCGATTTCGCCGGGAGCCGCCGGAATGACCTGGTCACCCAATTCAATGATATCCGCGACCGCCAGCATCTGAAGTGGCCAAACGCCAAGTATATCGGCTATTTCCAGGCTTATACCAATACGTATGCTCCGGTAGAGGAGCTGAGGGAATATTATGAAGTCATCCTGCAGCAGCCGGGGGTTGTCGGCCTGGCTATTGCCACCCGCCCGGACTGCCTCCCGGATGATGTCGTGGAGTATCTGGCCGAGCTGAACCAGCGCACCTATCTATGGGTTGAAATGGGGCTCCAGACCATTCACCAGTCCACTTCCGATCTGATCAACCGGGCGCATGATACGGCCTGTTATACGGAAGCTGTTGCCAAGCTGCGCCGTCACGGCATCCGGGTGTGCACCCACATCATTCACGGACTCCCGCAGGAAACGCATGAAATGATGCTGGAGACCGTATCGGCTGTAGCCCATATGGGCGTGCAGGGGATCAAAATTCACCTGCTCCACCTCATGCGCAAAACGCCGATGGTGAAGCAGTATGAAGCCGGCCTGCTGCGGTTTCTGGAGCAGGATGAATATGTGAAGCTGATTGCCGATTCGCTGGAAATCCTGCCGCCGGACATGATTGTCCACCGGCTGACCGGCGATGCCCCGCGCGAGGCCCTGATCGGCCCGATGTGGAGCCTCAAAAAATGGGAAGTGCTCAACGCCATTGATCATGAGCTGACCGCCCGCGATACCTGGCAGGGTAAGTATTGGAGGAAGGGCTAATGGGCTTCATGTCCGTGCTTAGCTTTGCCCACAAACTTACCGGGGAGAGGCTGTCTCCCGGCGGACTGGCTATTGACGCCACCGTGGGCGCAGGTGCCGACACCCTGTTCCTCGCCAGGGCGGCCGGGCCGCGCGGCGCGGTCTACGGCTTCGACATCCAGCACGCGGCGCTGGCTCTCGCCGGAGAGCGCCTGCGGCTGGCCCGGGAGGAAGCGCCTGCTGCGCTGGCTCCCGTAACGCTGCTGCAGCAGAGCCATGCAGCTATGGCTGAAGCCGTTCCGCCCGCTTGGCGCGGGGCGGTCTCGGCGGTGATGTTCAACCTCGGCTATCTGCCTGCGGGCGATGCCGATAAGAGTATCATCACCGAGCCGCAGAGCACGCTGGCCGCGCTGGAGGCGGCGCTCCTGCTGCTGCGCCCGGGCGGGATCATCACGGCCGTGCTGTATCCCGGCCACGAAGGCGGCGGCCGCGAAGCCGCCGCTGTCGAAGCCTGGGCCGCCGGACTGGCCCAGCCGGAGGCGCAGACCATCGTGTACCGGCAGCTTCAGCGCGAGTCTGCCCCTTATGTTATCGCTGTGGAGAAGAAAAAGGGAGCCGTTCACTGAACGCGGCATTGCAGGTCCACAGGAAGATGAAGTGCGCCTTGCTTTTCTCCGCTTCCCCGGACAGAATAAGGTTGAGATGTACAGCCACAATATAACGAATGATTATTCTATTATCAGGAAGGAAGATGTTGTAATGACGAAACCATATCCTCTGAAATTTCAGCCGGAGTTCAAAGAGCGTGTCTGGGGAGGACGGGCGCTGGAGAAATTCGGCCTTAATCTGCCGGAAGGCCATATCGGCGAAGGCTGGATGATCGCTGACCATCCAAACGGCACCTCTTCTGTAGTGAACGGCGAGCTGGCCGGGCAAGGTCTGGATGCCATCCGTGAGCAGTTCGGGCATGAGTGGTTCGGCAGCAAGGGCATTACGGAGGATGGCGGAAGATTTCCGCTGCTGATCAAGCTGCTCGATTGCAATGACAATCTCTCTGTACAGGTACACCCTACTGATGATTATGCCGGATTACCGAAGGGCGAACTGGGCAAAACAGAAATGTGGTATGTGCTGGATGCCAAACCGGGCGCCAAAATCATCTACGGCCTGAAGGAAGGCGTAACCCGCGAGATGCTGCAGGAAGCGCTGGAGAACGGAACCGTGATGGACAGCCTGCAGGAAGTGACTGTATCTGCCGGAGACTCCTTCTATATCCCCGCCGGTACTGTTCATGCCTTGTGCGCCGGAGTGGTTGTAGCGGAAATCCAGCAGAATTCCGACACTACATACCGGATTTACGATTATGACCGTCCGGGCCTGGACGGCAAGCCGCGCGAGCTGCATATTGAGGATTCTCTGAATGTTACGGCCTATGAAGGCGCAGGAGCCACTTCGATGAAGACCGATGGCGCAGTGGCCGGTGAATGGCTGCAAATCGCCTCCTCCCCTTATTTCATTGTGGAAAAAGGTGTCGTTGCAGGTGAATGGCAGCTGGCCACAACAACCGACAGCTTCACCATTCTGGTGATCTGCGAAGGCAGCGGCCACCTGATCTGGGATGGCGGTTCCCAGCCTTATGCAGCAGGCGAATGCTACCTGCTCCCTTCAAGCCTGGGCGCTTACAGCATCGAAGGGAAGTCTACCGTGCTGCGCTCTTATCTGCCCTAAGCAGCCGAATGTATCTCTTCGTAACTTGAATATGGGGACGGATCAAATTTTCAACGAAGTACTCTTACGCTAGGATTGCTGAACTTTAACTTTTCAGGAGGACAGGCGATGATAGAGAATACCTTCACAATGACCGATCCACTAGACGTCAAAATCCATGTCTACGAGTGGCTGCCGGAAGCAGGAACAGATATCCGGGGGATTGTGCAGATTGCGCACGGCATGTGTGAGACGGCCGCTCGTTATGCCCGCTTGGCGTCAGCGCTCACCGGAGCCGGTTATGCGGTGTATGCCAATGACCACCGGGGCCATGGCCTTACCGCAGGCAAGGTTAATCTGCTCGGCGACAGCGGGGAGAACGGCTTCTACTGGATGCGGCGCAATCTCCTGCAGCTTGGGGGCATTGCCCGCTCCCGGCATGAGCAAGCTCCTATCTACCTGTTCGCCCACAGCATGGGTTCCTTTCTCGCTCAAAAGCTGATGTGTGAAGAAGGCCATGAAATATACAGCGGCTTCATCCTCAGTGGTACCAATGGGCCCCGTAGTATGCTGCGGATGGCGGAATCCTTATCGGCCGTGCAGCAGCGGCTGCAGGGAGACCACCATCGCAGCGTACTGCTGAACGGAATTGTCTTCGGCGCTTATAACCGTTCATTTTCTCCGGTGCGGACGGCTTTTGACTGGCTCAGCAGCGATCCCAAGGAGGTGGACCAGTTCATTGCAGATCCGTACTGCGGGGCGATCTGTACCACCCGTTTCTTCCGGGATTTCTTCCATATGCTGCGCGAGCTTCACACCAAGTCCACTCTGCGGACCCTATGCAGTGACAAGCCGGTCTACCTGTTCGCCGGAGAGAAGGACCCTGTTGGGATGAACGGTCAAGGGGTGAAGCGTCTGGCCGAGCTGTACAGGGAACAAGGGGTACAGGACGTAGAATACAAACTATATCCCGGAGGCAGGCATGAGATGCTGAACGAGGTCAACCGGGACGAGGTCACTGCCGATGTACTCGATTGGCTCGCCCGCCACCTGCCTGCAGAATCCATGCGGTTTCAGCCTACGGCGGAATAGTCTATGGCGCAGGTGGGAGCTCAATGCTGATTCATGGCGCTGATTCATGTTGATCCGCATAGATGGTACCATAAGAGGCACTCCGCGGTGGAGTGCCTCTTGTTTGGTTTATTTAGCTGTAGCTAGTAGCTAAGCTATTCGGTATCCTTAGCCGTAGCAAGCTAAGCTCGACGGTAAGCCCTAGCTTAACAGTACCGCAAGGTCTGCCGCCGATCCGGCAGTAGCGATTATAGGCATTGTTGCACCTTTTGCAGGATTCCCGCCATATGGGTACCGTAGCAGCAGCAAATGTTGCAGTTTTTGCATAATTTCCAACAAATTAAAGCTCTAACAACACCAGTTGTTGCACTTTGTGCAGGATTCCAGCATACCGATAGCTTAGCAGCACCGATTGTTGCAATTCATGCAGGATTTCCAGGCTTAAGTCTCCCTGCTAGAACTTGTTTATACGCCGGAAGATCATACGATGAATTATTAACTTTGGTCTTGGAAATATTTAAACGGTTATATATAATCTCCTCAAGCTCCCTTCTTGCCTCAAGAACCTTCAAAGTTCCTTCTAAGCCCAGGTGACCCCGTCTTAAGCCATACCCTTGTTTGGTGTAATATTCGACGAATCCTTCCGACCACTCCCGGGGTCTCTCGCGGACCGCTTTATGGAAAGAATGCTCCAGATTATCCTGTTCAACATAAATCAGAAGCGGATTCAATTCCGCTATAATGGCCTCCAGCTCCAGAGGGTAGCTTATAGTGTCTTCCTTGGCTGCATCATACTTGATCATCCCCATGGTCACAGGGTTCTGTATAAAACAACACTCAAACACATACGTGTCCGCCCCCTTCAAGGCCTGCTCCGCAAACTGCCTCCATCTTGCCGTAATCAGTTCCCTGTTCTGAGCGAGCGGCAATTCATACACATCATTCCGGGCAAAAACATCCATCCATTCCTTTGGCACAAGGGACCCATGTTCATTTAGGATTTTCCGGTATTCCACAAGGTAATGGCTGGCCTGATAAGTAGTTCGCGAAGCTAATATATTCCTTGAATTCTCGCTGGTCATCCATAGCTCATCGTATTCGGCTTTGGTAAGGCAAGCGACGCCCTCATAATCCGCCGGATGATCTAAATCCCCCTCCAGGAAGAGCCGGGACGGGATGCCCGTCTCCGTAAGAATGTCAGAAACCAGTTGCGCCGTTGTGGATTTCCCGAAGCCGGGTAAGCCCTCGATTAGGATTAATTTAGGTTGCATATATTCGTTCCCCCGTTCACTATTTAGGAGGTTAAGCAGGCAAGAAGCCATAGAGATGCGGTATCCCGGCAACAAAAAAGGATACCCGAAGGTATCCGCAGAAGTGTCGGTCTATGAAGCAAACCTACCCTGCATACCCTGTAAGATTAAAGAAAGTCATGCCTAATAGCATAGTGATCTCCACTATTGCTGATCTGGCATTCTTCCGGTTAAGTAATCCTTACAGAGTAATCCACATGATAAGGTATATGCTCCTTTATTGGCATCTCATTAGTGATTTTAACACTGAATAGAGGTAAATCTCAATGATGTACTGTTGAGAATAGCTTAGATTTCAGAGGACTCTCAGTTTTAGTATACTCGCTAATTGAAGCATGCGGTGTTTCTGCAGCTTCTCCTATCAGGGTTCGGATAGCCATCCCATGTCCGGTAATGTTGAAACAAATCCTCCAGACCAAATGGAGCATAAAGCTGCCATTCTCCATTCAAGGCAAGCCTGGCCCCCAGTGATGTCACTGTAGTCGGCCAACTGTCAATGTATTCGGTTTAATACGAAAATAAAAGTATCGGAAAATGCGCCGCAGACTGGATTTTGACAAAAAAAGACCCACCGCCCCAAAATAACGTTTCGTTTTTTTTGAAAAAGGGGAGACTATTGGATAGGATTTAATTGCACGCTATACCCTAACTGCTGGATATATTGCACGTACCGATCCAACGGGTTTTTCTTGGACGTCTCATCGCCTAGTGAGACGTCTATTTCTTGGTATAACCTTTTCTCCCGCATCAGGGCATGGAGGATTCGAATCAACAAATGTGCGGTGGCGACGTTTGCTTTTTTATCTCCTCGTCTCTTACGTATTCGTCGAAAGAATTGGCCGATCCGGTTCGATGAGTGAGAGTTCGCCCAAGCCGCCTGGCACAAGGCCCCTTTCAAATGCTTGTTCCCTTGCATCGTTTTTGACTTTTTTCGCTTTCCAGCGCTTTCGTTGTTCCCTGGACACACCCCCGCCCATGAAGCAAACTGCGCATCGCTCGGGAACATTTCCGCGACATGCGGCCCCACTTCTGCAAAGATGGTCACGGCAGACGTCCGCTCAATTCCTGGAATGGAGTCAATTTGTTCGATCATCTCCAGGTAGGGTTCTGCCTTCGCCTCGATTCGAGCTTCCAGCTCAGTGATCCGTTTCTCCAAATAGACCAAGTGGTCCCAATGGTCTCGAATCATCTCCCGATGATGACGGCGCAACTTGCCATTGAGCGCGTCTAGCAACTGCGGAACTTTCTTTTTTAAACGGGTTTTGACCAGGTTTTTAACGGTCACTTCGTCTACGACCTCGCCGTCCATGATCTTCTGGAGCAGGCCCCGTCCCGAAACCCCATATAGATCGGACATAAAGGTGGTTAGCTTGATGTTGGCATCCTGCAGGATTTTGTGAATGCGGTTTTTCTCCGCCGTCACCGCCTGCACCATCTTACTCCGGTAACGGGTCAAATCTCGCAAATCCCGGATGTCCTGTTCTGGCACCATACTGCCTTCAATGAGCCCGCAACGGTGCAATTGCGCTAACCAGCGCGCATCTTGCATGTCACTTTTTCGACCCGGCATATTCTTTACCCGCTGGGCGTTGGCCAAGACAAGATCACAACTGCCCTCTAAGATGTTCCATACCGGTTTCCAAAACACGCCGGTACTCTCCATCACCACTTCAAGGCAGCCGTGTTCATTCAGCCAATCTTGTAGGCCTAGCAATTCTTTGGTTGTCGTCCCAAAGGTTTTCAGGTGAGATTGTGGTTTCTGTTCGATCGGTCCTTTCAACACGCAGGCCACAACGGTTTCCTGGTGCACGTCTAGACCCGCGCAACACATACGTACAGCATCCATTCCAACCATCCTCCATCGTCAACTTACAAATCATGCGCTCGAGTGAGTGTAATTTAATACACGTACTTTTTGGGGGGTTACAATAGGCGATGCTCGAAAAGCGCAATAGAACGGTTTTTCGCACGGGGTGTATCCCAGTAACCGCGTCCGCCCTTTGATTTGTATATGTAGTGTTGACGACTACAGCATCTTTTAGAATGGATGCGACGGATGCCACCCACTTATTTTCATTCCTGGGGGTGACAAGGCCTCTGTCTTGTCATGCCTGTTTTTCGCTTACATTTGGCACACACGCCTCCGCAGCGCCGAATGTGTTCGGTTTTTCATCTACACGTGCACGTGGCCTGTGTCTGGTGAGATCAGGTCACTCTTCCCTATAAAGACAAAGCGTAATACTGCGCCCGCTGGCTCTCGTCCTGCTGATACAGGACGACCAGCAGCGTTCGGCCGTCCCTTGCATCCGGATGCGGATCGGCCGGGGCCGGTACGATTCCTTCGGCTACCGCTACTGCTGAATACAGTGCGTCTGATTGCCCGGCAGCAACCATACCGCCCTCATTCTTGCCGCTCCCGCTAACCGCCATGTGCAGCCCCAGATTCTCTACCAGGCCGTCCGCCAAACCATCGGCGTCTACAGCCCCCGATCCAGCTCCAGCTCCAGCGCCGCCCTCAGCCGCAGCTTCAGTCTGCGGCTCTGCTTCCGCGCCAGCCAAGCCGTCGAACCGCAGCCCGCTGATCGACGCCAGCACCGGCTCCAGCCGGAAGGGCAGCACATCCAGCACGATGAACTTTTGCAGCTCCCGTTCGCTGACACGGGACTTGGCCAGCTTGGCCGAGATCCGCTCCGGCTGCTCCGCAATCTGCTTCAGGTATTTCGCCCACTCTGACTTATCGAGTACATCCTCCCACCAGATCTTGCGCGGCTTGTACTTATGGGCCAGGAAGTAGTCCAGCTTCATCAGGCCGGTGACAATGTCCATGGAGGGCGTGCCACGGTCCGTCAGGAAGTTATGCAGCCGGGTGAACAGATCCTCCAGCTGATGCCCGATCTTCTGCCAGCCCCGCGCTTCCCAGTAGTCGCCGAATTCCTGGAAGAAGTCGAATGGTGACGGGAAGACATGGCGGATCAGATACTTGACGGAATGAGCCAGCCGCTGGCTGTTCCAGTACTTCTCCAGCACATCCTCCAGCCGCTTGAGCCGGATAATATCCGAGAACGGCATCACATGGCTGCTGAGGATCTCGTATGGCGCATGCTCCATATACGTATAGTCGTATTTGGCGGCCTGGGCGCGCAGCCCGGTGCCGCGCAGCATTTTGAGGAAGCCTAATTGCAGCTCCTCCGGTTCCATGGCGAAGACGTCATTGAAGGTCTTGCGGAAGGTGGCATAATCCTCCATCGGCAATCCGGCGATCAGATCGAGATGCTGGTCGATATTGCCGCTGGCCTTGATCTTCATCACGGTGCGCGACAGCTTGGTGAAGTTCTGGCGGCGCTTGACCAGCTCATTCGTCTCGTCATTCGTGGACTGGACGCCGATCTCGAAGCGGAAGACGCCCGGAGGTGCATTCTGTGCCAGGAAATCCAGCACCTCGGGACGCATAATATCGGCGGTAATCTCGAACTGGAACACGCAGCCCTGATGATTGTCGATCAGGAACTGGAACATTTCCATCGCATAATTGCGGTTGATGTTGAAGGTACGGTCCAGGAACTTTATGACCTTGGCCCCGCCTTCGATCAGATACAGCAGATCGGACTTCACCCGTTCAATATCATAATAACGCACGCCCACCTCAATGCTGGACAGGCAGAACTGGCAGTTGAAGGGACAGCCCCGGCTGGTCTCAAAATACACAATCCGCTTGCTCAGCTCCGGCAGATCCTCGGCGAACCGGTGCGGGGTCGGCAGGGTATTAAGGTCGCTTTTGGGACGGGGAGGGTTGACGATCAGCTCCTCGCCTTTGCGGTACGCCGCACCGTAGACGAAATGGTACTTGTGGCCGTCCCGGATCTCCTGGAGCAGATGATGGAAGGTCTCCTCCCCGTCACCGTTCACGATGAAGTCCACTCCGGCCTCCCGCTTCATCCAGTACAGCGGCTCATAGGACACCTCCGGCCCGCCGAGCACAATCTTCACCTCCGGCATCACCTGCTTGAGAATGCCGACCAGCTTGATCGTCTCTTCGATGTTCCAGATATAACAGGAGAAGCCAATCACATCCGGCTGCTTCTGAAAAAGGTCAGACACGATGTTCATCGCGGGATCTTTGATGGTATATTCCGCCAAAAGGATATCCTCGAACTCATGCTCGCTATACGCCTTCAGCAGCCGGATCGCAAGCGACGTATGAATATATTTGGCATTTAATGTGGCCAGGATGATTCTCATGCCTTATAACCTTCTTTACATGTCATTTTGAAAAAACTCCAGGAAGGCCTTGCCGTACTTCCGGTATTTCACTTCACCGACACCCTTCACCCTCAGCATCTCCGCTTCCGTCTGCGGACAAACCACGCTCATCTCGCGCAGCGTTGCATCATTGAAAATGATGTACGAAGGCACATGCTCGCGCCCTGCCAGCTCGCGGCGGATCAGGCGCAGCTGCTCGAACACCGTCTCGTTGACAGCCGACGGCGAAGTGTCGCGCGAACGGCTGCGGTCCCGCGTGCCGGAGGTGACAAGCGTCCGGGCGACGCGCTGATGCACCTGGCGCTGGCCGCGCAGCACCTCGGCTGCCAGCGGCTGCAGCCGGACCACCGGATACTGGCCTTCAGACAAGGCCAGATATCCTTCCGAGATCAGCATATTGATGATCTCGGTAATTTCCTTCTCGCTGCGGCTGGACATGGCGCCGTGGGTCGGCAGCTTCTCGAAGCCGTATTGCAGCACCTTCTGGTTACGCGAGCCCTTCAGCACGGATGAGACCAGCGCCACGCCGTAGCGCTCCCGCATCCGGTGGATGCAGGAGAAGATCTTCTGCGCGTCTACGGTGATATCCACCAGCTCACGCTCGTCGGTACAGGAACTGCAGATCCCGCAATGGTCATCGTCATGGCTCTCCCCGAAATAGTCGAGCTGCGCACTGCGCAGACAGCGGGTGGTGTAGCAGTAATCAATCATCTGCTGGAGCTTGCGGTATTCATTGGCTTTGCGTTCCGTGTCCTGCGGGTTCTGCTCAATCAGGAACTTCTGGGTCATGATATCCTGCGCACTGAAGAGCAGAATACAATCACTCGGCTCCCCGTCACGCCCGGCACGGCCCGCCTCCTGGACATAAGCCTCCATGTTCTTCGGCATATTGTAATGAATGACATAACGTACATTGGACTTGTCGATCCCCATCCCGAAGGCATTCGTGGCGACCATGACACGGATATCGTCATAGAGGAAGCCTTCCTGGCTGTCCGCCCGCTCCTGGTCGTTCATTCCGGCATGATAGCGCCCGGCTGTAACGCCTGCGGCCTGGAGGCGCTGATAGAGATCATCCACCTCTTTGCGGGTGGCGGCATAGACGATGCCCGGCTGGTGGGCATGCTGCGCCGCATAATCCAGCACGAACTCGCGTTTGTTCTCTCCGCGCAGCACTGACATCGCCAGATTATCGCGGCCAAGTCCGGTCATGAAGACGCCCGGCTCACGCAGGCGCAGCAGCCGGACCATATCCTCCATGACCTCCGGGGTAGCCGTAGCGGTGAAGGCGGCCAGAATCGGACGCTGCGGCAGCTCTTCTACGAACGGGGAGACCGCCAGATAACTGGTGCGGAAGTCATGACCCCACTGCGAGACGCAGTGCGCCTCATCGACAGCCACACAGGAGATGGACAGACCCGCCATTTCCAGGCGGAACCAGTCCAGCTCCAGACGCTCAGGGGCTACGTAGAGCAGCTTCAGTTCACCACGGCGGGCAGCGCGGATGCGATCATTTACTTCTTTACCGCTTAAGGTGCTGTTGATATAGGCCGCCGGAATCCCTGCCGTAGTCAGCGCATCCACCTGGTCCTTCATCAGTGAAATCAGGGGTGAGACTACCAGTGTAAGCCCCGGCTGCAGCAGCGCCGGAACCTGATAACAGATGGATTTGCCGCCTCCGGTAGGCAGAATACCCAGCGTATCGCGGCCTTCCAGCAGATTGTTCACAATTTTTTTCTGGCCCTCCCGGAAATCGGGATAACCGTAATATTTTTGCAGCTCGGCCTGGGCCTGCTCCATTAATGTTCCTTGCATCTCCATAGCTCTTCATACTCCTTAAGACTTTCTATCTTTTAGTTTACCGGGCAACAGGCTGCCAAGCAACCGCCTGAAGCAGATATCCTAGCACTCTTTCAGAGCTTGTTGCCTAGAAATTACATAAAAACAGCAAGATCAAGCAACACTTTATATAGATTCAATCCAATTGCCTGTTAAGGAGGTAACCTATTTGCAAGATTGGAAGGATAAATACACCTCCTACTTACACAAGCAGCAGGCTTCTTCGCCGCAGCCGGCCAGCGGCAGCCAGCTTACAGGCAACCTGAAGACCGATATCCAGGAGCTTCTGGCACGGCTCGGGGAGAACGGCGATCTGGTCGTACGGGACTTTCAGCTCTTCGGAACCCACCAGGCCGCGATGATCTTCTTCTCTTCCCTCGTGAATACGGAGCAGGTCCGTGAGCATGTGCTGAAGCCGCTAATGGCACGCCCCTCTGAACATCCGGGAATGCCGGATCAAGCAGCCGGAATGACCCATTATATCTGGAGCACAGTAGTCCAGGTCACACAAGGGACAACTACGGCAGACCTGTCCAGGCTTCCTCCGGCCGCCGTGAAGGGGGACCTCATTCTGTTGATTGACGGGGTTCCCGAAGCGCTCCACCTGGACATGCGGCAGATCGAGATGCGCGGTGTAGAGCAGCCGCAGACGGAGCAGGTGATCCGGGGTCCCCGGGAAGGCTATGTGGAAAAGCTGGAGAATAACCTCTCCCTGCTGCGCTACCGGCTGCAGAGTACGGACTTCCGGATTGAGATCAGTCCGCTCGGTACGCGTACCCAGTCTAGAGTGGCTCTGTGTTACATAGACAGCCTCGCTGACAGTGCTCTGGTTGCGGAAGCCATGCGCAGAATCTCGATGATTCATACCGACGGCATCCTGGATGCCGGGTACATTGAGCAGTTCATCGAAGACCAGCCCCTGTCCCCTTTCCCGCAGGTGCAGAGCACCGAGCGGCCGGACAAGACCGTTGCAGCCCTCCTGGAAGGACGGGTAGCCATTCTGGTCGATGGCTCACCGTTTGCCTTGATTGTTCCCGCCCTGTTCAATCAGTTCTTTCAGACGATGGATGATTACACGGAGCGCTTCATTATGGGCAGCCTGATCCGCATCATCCGGCTGATTGCTTTGGCCTGCTCGCTTTTTTTCCCGGCGTTATATGTTTCTGTCATCTCGTTCAACCCCGAGCTGCTGCCTACGGATTTCGCGGTGGCCATCTCGGGCGGAAGAGCGGGCGTACCGTTCCCGGCAGTTGTGGAGGTGCTGATCATGGAGGTGTCCATGGAGGTCCTGCGTGAGGCGACGATCCGTCTGCCGCAGATGATCGGCGGGGCGTTGTCTATTGTGGGCGTCCTTGTCATCGGACAGGCTGCAGTGGGTGCCGGGCTGGCCAGCCCGATCACTGTTGTTATAGTAGCCCTGACGACGATCGGTTCGTTCGCCACCCCCGCCTATAATGCGGCAATCGCCCTGCGGATGCTGCGGTTTCCGCTAATCATCCTGTCCGGTATGTTCGGCCTCTATGGCGGCATGATCGGTACAATTCTGATTCTGAATCATCTGTTGTTCCTGGAATCCTTCGGGGTTCCGTATATGTCCCCGTTCATTCCGGGCAAATGGCGCGATCTCAAGGATACTCTGGTAAGGGCGCCGCTATGGTGGATGCGCCGCCGTCCCAGCTTCCTGCATACCCAGGATAGTGACAGGCTGCCCCGCAGTGTTCCGTCCCGGGCGATAGACCAGATTCTCAGGCAGGGAGATGAGAAGAATGAATAAGCCACGCCAGATCACAACCCTGCGCGCGGTAGCCGTGATCAGCAGCACGATTATCGGAGTGGGAATCCTGAGCTTCCCGCGCTATATGACAGAAGCGGGCAACACCAGCGCTCCATTCGTTGCGTTAAGCGGTGTGCTGATCTCCTTCATCATCTATTGGCTGCTGGTCTCCCTGTGCCAGCGTTTCCCCCAGGAGACCCTGTTTGTGTTCAGCCGCCGTCTGATCGGGCGTCCGCTTGCCGCTGTATTCACCCTGGCCATCATGCTGCTGTTCATTGTGCTGACCGGCCTCACCGTACGCCAGTTCGGGGATGTGGCCACAACCGTGCTGTATAAAAAAACGCCGATAGAAGCAACTATATTCCTGATGCTGCTCATCAGTCTTCTGTCCTCCAGGCGCAATGTTCTGAAGTTCTCTTATATCCATTCTTTCTATCTGCCGCTGATTGTAGGCTCTATTCTGGTTACCATCCTCATCTCGCTCAAAAATGTGGACATGCTCAATCTGCAGCCTGTGCTGATGGCACCTGGCGTTAAGTTCTGGAACGGCGCACGGCAAGCCACCTATCTGTTCCAGAGCTCCTTCGTTGTAGTTCTGCTGATTCCTTTGATGGAGAAGCCGAATCATGCCGTCCGGGCAGGAGCATGGGCCATCTTCATGTCCGGGGCGGTCTACGTGCTGATCGTAATTGCCTCTGTAGGTATGTTCGGTGCCGAAGAGACCAAGCTGCTGATCTACCCCACACTGGAGATGGCCCGTTCGGCGGCCTTCGGTGAGGGGTTCCTGGAGCGGCTGGATGCTATCTTCATCATCATCTGGGTAATCTCTGTCTTCACGACGATCTATACGACCTACTACATATCAGCTTATCTGCTGCACAAGCTGCTGCGTCTCCGCGACCAGCGTATGGCCTCAAGTGTATTGCTGCCGGTGATGTTCATCCTGGCCATGCTGCCCTCCAATGTGTTCGAGACCTACAGGTGGTCTCTTCATCTGGGCAATGCCGGTATGATAATGATGCTGGGCTATTCGCTGCTCTTATGGACGGTCTATCTGATCAGACGACACGGAAAGAAGGTGCCCTCATGAACAGGCAGCTTCCGCATACACTCGCCCTGCTGCTCATGCTGGTTATAACCGCCCCGCTGCTCAGCGGATGCTGGGATCAGGTGGAGATTGAGGACCGCGCCCTTGTCCTCGGGTTGTCCATTGACAAGATCTCTGCGGAGGAGGCGCAAATGGAAGACAGAGTCACACACATCCACGACGGCAGTCTGCCGGCTGAGATGATCAGTGTCACCGCACAGATTGCCGTCCCGGGCAGAGTTCCTCTTGGACCCGGCACCGGCGGAGGGAGTGCCGGTGACAGCAAGACCAGTCCCGTCTGGGTGGTGAAGGTCCACGGCATATCCCTCGACGATGCCATGAATAACCTGCAGCAGCAGATTGCCGACCCGCGTTATCTGGTTCACCTGCGGATCGTCATCATCAGCGAGGATATTGCCCGCGGCAACCTTGAAGAGCTGAATGATTATCTCCGGCGCAATCCGGAAATCCGGCGCCGAACCTGGCTGCTCGTCTCCGAGGGCCGCGCTTCGGCATTTATGGATGTGAATCCTCCGCTGCAGCGCGTGCCTACGCTCTATATTTTGTCGATGATGGAGAAATCGGTCTCCTCCGGCAAGTTCCCCCGCGATTATATCGGCACCTTCTGGTCAGCGGATTCCAAGTGGGGACAAAGCGCCTATCTGCCTTATGTTGCACTGCGCAACAGGGATAATATTCTGATCGAAGGGCTGGCTTATTTCAGCGGCGGCAAGATGGTCAGCAAGACTGCCCCTATAGAGATCGGCGGGTTCATGGCCATGATGGGGATGGACCCCGGCGGGTATTCCACTATGCTCCATACCGGGAACCTGGGAATCGTTATGACCCAGATTAATGAACGCTTCACCCGGACCCGCAGCGAGATCAGGGACGGCAAGCCGCATTTGAGCTATCATATTTTCCTGGAGGGGGATTTGGATGAGCATTACAGCAGCGATATTCCCATCGACTCTCCCCTGAAGCTGCGTGAGATTGAGCGGGATTTCGAACAGCAGATTCAGACGGTACTGACCCGGCTGGTCAAACAGACGCAGAAGGATCATTCCGATATCTTCGGGATGGGCGAAATGATCCGAAGCCATCATCCGGCCTACTGGAAAGAGCATATTCACGACAAGAACGATTGGGAGAGCATGTACAGCAGCGTTAATGTGGATATTAAGCTGACCCTGCATATCCGGAGAGTCGGACTCAAGCATAAATAAGTTCGGCCCCAGTCCAATATCCGTGCAAGGAGGAGGGAACGTATGGTTCGGTTACTGGGAAGCATCGCCGGGATGCTGTTATTCTCCGCTATACTGCTGCTGGCTGTAGATGTCAGGATTTACAGCAGCAGAGGCTGGCTCCGGGAGCACAAATACGCCACCATCCTGGCCTGGAGCTACGGCTTCCTCTCCCTGCTCCTTATCATCATCCTGATCATATATATCTAGCCGCCCCGGCGTCTTCCGTAGTATTTCTTCCCGGCCCATGGTATATTGAGGAGTACAATATTAGAGGACGGAGAATGCAGGTATGAATACACGAAGAACCAGAAGCCAGGGGAATAAACCCTCTAACCATAAACAGGGAGCAAGATCCGGAGCCACTGCCAAACCGGCTGCCGCGCCCAAATCCTATACGGTAACCGAGCCTGCGGAACTGCTTGCTTTTCTGCTGAAAACGATGACCAGCCGGGGACGCAACTCCATCAAATCCATGCTCTCCCGCGGACAGATTGCTGTGAACGGCAAGCCGGTGACGAAGCATAACCATCAGCTGCATCCCGGTCAGACCGTGACCATTGATCTGGAGAAGCAGGCGGAAGCCAAAGAGATGCTCGGGCTGACCATTGTTCATGAGGATGACGATATCATTGTGATTCAGAAGGATGCCGGCCTGCTGTCCATTGCTACCGGAGAAGACAACGAGCTGACGGCTTACCGCCAATTGATGGAGCATGTCCGTCTGAGCAATCCGAAGAACCGCGTCTTTGTGGTACACCGGCTGGACCGCGATACCTCCGGCGTCATGATGTTTGCCAAAAGCGAAGCGATTCAGCAGTCCCTGCAGAACAGCTGGAAGGAGACCGTCAAGGAACGCTCCTACGTGGCTCTTGTGGAAGGGGCTGTCAAAAAAGCCGAAGGCACTATCAGCTCCTGGCTGAAGGAGACCTCGACGCTGAAGATGTACTCCAGTCCCCATGAAGGAGACGGGCTGCATGCCGTAACCCGTTATAAGCTAATTCAGGCGAACCGCCACTTCTCCCTGCTGGAGGTACATCTGGAGACCGGACGCAAGAATCAGATCCGGGTCCACATGTCAGACATCGGGCATCCGATTGCCGGTGACAAGAAGTACGGCGCAGAGACCAAGGCTGTCGGCCGCCTCGGGCTGCACGCCCGCGTACTCTCGTTCGTTCATCCGACTACGGGTGAAGTCCTGACTTTTGAGAGTGCGATTCCGAAGACGTTCCTGAAATACACTGCACCTGCACCCACGAACTGATTCCTGGCCGGAAGTGCAGATGAGCAAGCTCAACCGGGTACCCGTACTTTCCCCGTGCGCGGTACCTTTTGTGTCTATACCCAACCACTATTTTTCTGGTCATGGTACAATACAGAGAAACGTAAGAAGGTGCCGCTCTTGTTCCATCCTACTGTCTTTGACAATATTAAAATTGCAATGGAGAACCAGATCTACGACTATGATAACCTGGATGGAATTCTTATGGTCACGGACCGTTCCGATCTGCTCAATCTTGCGCTGATGTCACGGGAATTCAGCCTCGCGTTCAAGCGGACCGAAGGCCATAATGTAACCTCCGAGATTCTGCTGCAGTCCACAGTGAAAGAGCTGGGCGATGAAATTCTGGAAACACCGGGCAGTGATCCCGGCTGTAGTCTTTTAATACGCTTTTATATGGAGATTGAGGATGTGAACGTGCAGTGTCCGGCTATCGAAGAGATCCTGACTACCATATGGGGACCCGATTTCCAGCCTGTGCAATCGCTCAGCTTCCGCTACGGGCAGGAGAACGATACGTACAATAACTGTGTAGAGCTGCAATTCAAGCGGCAAATCACGGAAGACCAAATGGAAGATATTCCGAACCTCCTGAAGTTCCTGCTGCAGAGTGCCGAGGAACTGGAAGAGGTATAAATCTGTACACGGGGTGAGCTGCTTATGAATCTCCTGCCTCCTGCCCGGACGGGCCGCTGGCTGGCATGGTGTGCCGGTTACGCGCTGATGGTATGGCTGCTGCTGATTGTGCACCGGTTCGTGCTGCTTGGGAATGAACCCAATCTTACACTTGGTGTGCGCTGGGCGCTTCTGGCCCTTGTGTTCTCCGGGATCATTAACGGCTTCGGCTGGCTCGGTGCCCGGCTCGTATGGTTCTTCTCCACAGCAGGGATCGTGCTTGGGATCTGCCTCATGTATATTTACACCTACCGTGAGATGTCGGGCTGGGAGGATCTTGCGGGTTTTCTTACTTTTCTAATATGTACGGCAGGCGGCTTCGTTCTGGGTCTGATCGTGGAGGGCGGCCGGATGCTGGTACAATATCTGCACAGACGCTAAGGAGCTGATGAGCCTTATGTCCAATTCCCTGCTGACCAAAAATGCGCTCGCCCGCTCCCTGAAGGAACTGATGGGGCATCTTCCCCTGAACAAGATCACCGTCAAGCATCTGGTCGATGATTGCGGTGTGAACCGGCAGACCTTTTATTATCATTTCCAGGATATCTTTGACCTTCTGGGATGGATATACAGGACAGAGGCCGTCGAGAGCATCGCCCAGTACCGCAGCTACAGCACGTGGACAGACGGATTTTATAGAATATTCTGTTATATTGAGAGCAATAAGGCATTCTGCTGTAATACGCTGGACTCCCTCGGACGGACGCATCTGGACGCGTATCTCTATGAGGTGACCCATGATCTGGTGATGGGCGTCATCAACGAGCTGGCGGAGGGAATGAATGTCGGGCCGGCGGATAAGCAGTTTATCGCTAACTTTTACACACTGGCCTTCACCGGACTTGTGATTCAGTGGATGCAGCAAGGGATGAAGGAGCAGCCCAAGCAGATCATCGGGAAGCTCAGCGTGCTGATTGAAGGGAACTTCCTGAAGGCGCTGCATGAATATGAGAAGGAATTGTCGTAACCTTTGAGGTTGCGGCTTTTTTCTGCTCAAAAACGTTACACTTTGTTCCATATGTCCAAATTTTATACAGATTCATTGCTTTGATCATACCCTCCGGGCCGTGACAGGATTACACTCGGTTCAGGTCCAGTATTCAAGCAAACCTATGGAGGCGGTAATCAGTGAACAAAGAGTACGGTAACGAGCAGGTATATTTCGTAGGCGGTGGCATTGCATCCCTTGCGGGTGCGGCCTATCTGGTTAGAGACTGCAATTTTCCCGGACAGAACATTCACATTATTGAAGAGATGAAGATCCTTGGCGGCAGCAATGACGGAGCCGGTGATGCACAGCATGGGTATGTCATTCGCGGCGGCCGGATGCTGAACGATGAGACCTATGAGAACCTGTGGGAGCTATTAAGTACCATTCCGTCCATTGATCAGCCGGGGCTGACGCTACGGGAAGAAATCGTTCAATTCGACGAATCCAATCCAACCCGCGGCCAGGCCCGGCTGATTGACAGCGCAGGCGTGGTTCAGGACGTCACCTCTATGGGCTTCGATATGGCAGACCGCCTGACTCTGGGCAAGCTGATCATTACGCCGGAGCCAGCCTTGGGCACCTTGCGGATTAACGACTGGTTCGGCCCGCATTTCTTCACCACTAACTTCTGGTACATGTGGGCGACCACCTTCGCCTTCCAGCCTTGGCATAGTGCGGTTGAGTTCAAACGTTATATGCTGCGCTTCATGCACGAGTTCCCTAGAATTCAAACACTTGAAGGCGTAACCCGCACCCCATACAACCAGTATGATTCCATCATTCTGCCGCTGCATCAATATCTGGAGCCGCTGGGCGTAGACTTCACCTTGAAATGTACGGTAACTGATCTGGAATTCAAAGAAGGCGACGGCATTACTGTAACAGCGATGAAGGTCGTCCGCGCTGGCGTGGAGGACATGATCCAGGTTCATGAAGGCGACCGCGTCATTGTGACCAACGGCTCGATGACCGAAGGCTCCAGCCTCGGGTCCATGACCTCTGCTCCCGGGATGAACGGTAAGGGCAGCTCATGGAAGCTGTGGGAGACGATCGCCGCGAAGAAGCCGGGTCTCGGCAATCCCTCCTCCTTCGACGATCATGTGGATGAATCCAAATGGGAATCCTTCACGGTGACCTTCCAGGACTCTAAGTTCTTCGACCTTATGGAGAAGTTCACCCGCAACCGGGCCGGAACCGGCGCACTCGTCACCTTCAAGGATTCCAGCTGGCTGATGTCTGTCGTGCTGGCCTTCCAGCCGCATTTCCGCAACCAACCGGAGCATGTCAGGGTCTTCTGGGGATATGGCCTGTACCCGGACAGGGTCGGCGATTATGTGCACAAAAAAATGTGCGACTGTACCGGCGAGGAGATTATGGAGGAGCTGATCGGACATCTGCACTTCGAGGCGCATAAGGAAGAGATCATGGCTACCGCCAACTGTATTCCCTGCATGATGCCGTACATCACCTCCCAGTTCATGCCGCGCCTGAACAGCGACCGGCCGCAGGTGGTGCCTGAAGGCTCAACCAATCTGGCCTTTATCGGCCAATACTGCGAAATCCCGGACGATATCGTTTTCACGGAAGAGTATTCTGTCCGCGCCGCCCGAATCGCCGTCTACACCCTGTTTGGCCTGAACCGTCCGGTGGAACCGATCAATGCGTACCAGCATGATGTGCGCACCTTGTTCTCCAGTCTGGTGACTTCGTTCCGGTAACAGACCGGAAGTGTGTTCGGTTTTTCGATTACATTCAGCCTACGCGGCGCACCCAGTCCAATTGTGTTCGGTTTTTCGCTCAAGGGGAGTGGTTCCTGTACAAAAATCAAACCCCCGCTGCATGAATTACATGCGGCGGGGGTTTGATGCATCCATTCGTTGTGTTCTCCACTGCATCTGACCGCAATCAGATACTGCAGGAGCCGTCATCGCAGCCGTCCGCAGCAGCAGCCTTGGACTCCGGCTTACCAACTACCTGAAGCACAGGTGTATTCTGCTCCTCGGCCCACACGGTGTCCAGCACTTCAGTGAATACCGGACCCGGCTGGGCACCGGACACCGCATATTTATTGTTGAAGACAAAGAAGGGCACGCCGGTAATATTCAACTGCTGGGCTTGCTCAATATCGGCATGAACCTTATCACCATAAGCCTCACTGTCCAGCACGGCGGTAACCTTAGCCTGATCCAGTCCAACCTCGGCAGCCAGCTCAGCCAGCACCTTGCGGTCACCCAGATTCAGAGAATCGGTGAAATATGCACGCAGCAGCCGTTCGGTCATTTGCGGAGCTTTGCCTTCCGTTGCCGCATAGTGGCTCAAACGGTGGGCATCGAAGGTATTCGTTGAACGAATCGTATCGAAATTGAATTCCAGCCCTACTCCCTGCGCTTGTTCTCCAAGCTGTTCGTTCATAGCCTTCGCCTTGTCGCGGGTCATGCCATATTTGCCGGCCAGCAGCTCGTGGATATCTCTCGTCTCATCGGTGCGGGCATTCGGGTCCAGCTGGAAGCTGCGGTACACTACCTCCACCTTGTCACGGCCCGGGAATTGGCTCAGCGCATGCTCCAGCCGTCTTTTGCCGATATAGCAGAACGGGCAGGCATAATCGGACCATATATCAATTCTCATGGAAATTCCTCCTGAAGGGTTTTATTAATTTCTTTCGTGCTTCTTATACGCTTACTATTATATAGTTATAAACCGAAAATTACAAACAAACTTTCCGAATGCCTGTATCCTCAGTTCCGGCGAGCGTTCAGGATAAAAGTAAACCAAAGAGGTATATACGTCCGGCACACGGGGCGGGTAAAATTAGAGCAGCTACGATTGTATCTCTAATTAAAAGCGGACGGTCTAACGCGTCCCGAAAGGAGTCAGCGGCATGCATGACCTGTCTATAGTCATTCCCACACGCAACCGGATCAGCGATCTGACCCTCTGCATTGAATCCATCGGCGGGCAGACCGGGCTGGAGGATGTCTCCATCGAACTGCTGATTGTGGACGACGGCGAGATCGAAGAGCATGTGCTGGATTATTTCCGCAAGGTGCTCGGGCGTCTGCCTGATGCGGAGCTGCGTTATTACCGCAAAACCAAACCCGGCGTCTGGCTCTCCCGCTATGAAGCCCTCGGTCTCATCGACGGTGAGATTCTGCTCAGCTTCGATGACGATGCAGAGCTGGACGATCCGCTCTATATCCGCCGGATGCTGGATACCTATGACTCAGACCCGTCCATTGTCGGGGTCGGCGGGATCGCCAAGGGTCTCTCCAGCAGTAAGTCCGGCAAGCTGCTCGGCAGACTGACCTGTCAAATGTCGGCTTCCCCAGGCAGACTGTCGGCAAGCACGCTGGCCGGTTCCCTGTTGCTGTGGGGGGAGACCGAGAATATATTCGAGACGGATTTCTTCCACGGCTGCAATATGTCCTTCCGTACTTCGGCGCTGCAGGATATGAAGCCCTATCCATGGATGACCAGCTATGCAGTGGCGGACGACATCTATATGTGCCATCTGGCCAGCAGATACGGTAAGCTGGTTATTAACCCGGAGATGAAGATCCTCCACCATGAATCCCCCAGCTCCCGTGACAAGGCAGGCCGGGTGGCCCGGGCTACCGCAGTCAATCATTATTATCTGCTTAATCTGCGCAAAGCACCCGTTAAGAATTATGCGGCTCTGCTCTGGACTCTGACCTATCTGACGGGAAAAGCTACCCTGAAACGGAATTTCAATGCCGTCTCAGGCTATGCCAGCGGAATTCTGTTCGTACTCAATCCCCGCAAGGACAAATACAGGGAATTCATGCTTGATTAGTTAATCCTCATGCTGTATAACCGAAGCCCAGAATGGTGAAGCATTTGTCCTGATCCCCAGGCGCCATTCTGATCTCGACTACATGCTCCCGGCTCTGTTCATTCTGATATAGAATCACCGCGTTGCAGTGTGTCCAGCTATTCACATGCGGATCAGCGGTCAGGACCCGCTTGCCGTCAACCCAGACCTCCGCTTTGCCAAAATCAGGGCTGCCCGAATCCTTGAAGACCAGGATCAGGTTCTTGCTGGCCAGCGTCAGCCTGAAGCCGGCCTCACCTGAGGACGCCGTGTGCAGCCAATTATGCGGAAATTGCGGGGTGCCGAAGTGATCGGCATCCATCTCCACCTGCTGCAGATCCTCATCCGTTCCGTGGAAGCCGCCTGCTGCAATCTCAATCAAGGCAGCCTCAGTACTCAGATCACTCTTGCGGTCCAGCAGCCGGATGCGGGCAAAATCATGACCAAACACCGGTAACCCAGCCGTCCAATCCTCTTCCTCGCTTCTAAGCGACCGGCTGGTCTCAGCGAACAGGTAACCCAGAGCATCCGCCATTACCCGGTGCCCGTCATTCGTAGGATGGTAGATATCGTAGAAAAATTGCCGTTTTGAGATGATATTCCCTTCTGCCTTGCTGAGCCGGAACTGCCCGGTCACCGCATCTTTGATGCTGACCATCGGGAGATTATAGCGCCTGCCCACAGGAGAGAGCCGTTCCTGCAGGTTCCAGTCATTCACAAATACACTGAACAGCAGGATTACGGCAGGCTGGTTCGGGGCGGACAGGATTTTGAGGCACAGGCTCTCGAAGCAGTTGCCCTTCGTCTCATCCCCCTCGTCATTCACTGCAAACTCCACGATTACGATATCCGGTGCTACAGCGCCATCCTTCAGCACATCCCGCTCATAGCGGATCACCCCAAGCTCGGAGGGCGTTCCGCCAACCCCGGCCTTGACGAAATGGATGTTCTCTCCTCCACCCTTGCTGAACAGCTCCTTAAATCTCAGGTAAGACTGATAGGCATAACATTCAGTATGGATCGGCTTAGCACCGGCCCCCTGAGTGATGGACCCGCCAATATAGGCAATAGTCACATTCTCGCCGTTCGCCGCCTTGTCTATAGCCTTCTTCAGCCGCCGGTTATTGCCGGTATGCAGCAGAGACTTGGCAATCATCTCACGGTACGGCTGGGAGTCGAAGTCAACCCGAGGTTCCGCTGTAAGCTCAGGCGCAGTATACCCGTCATTCAGATAGAGGACAATGCTCGCCGTTGCCAGCTCCCCTTCGCCGCCAAATTCAAAGGCATATTTGCCGGGAGCCGTATCCTCCTCAGACCAGGCGATCTCATCCAGTACCAGCAGCACCTCTGTGCCATCCCCCGGACAGACGACGCGGTGCTGTGTTCCTGTCTCATATTTGCTGGTTCTGCCCCAATTCTGCATAAGAAAGGAGACCTCTTCCCCTTCTCTTGCGGTCTTCACGGACACTCCGATGCTATGCACCAATTGGCGGAAGCCGGCCCAGGTTGTGAGCATCGCCAGCATCTGTTCATCCGTAACCCCGCCTATGTACCTGGCCTTATCAATAAGATAGTTCCCTTCCAGATAGACCTCCTCCGAAGGCTTGCCTTCCGCCCTGGCGGTCGCCTCTATCGCTGTTTCAAACATGACGAAGAAGCCGTCCCGCCGCTGCACCGGATCTTTGGGAGCTGCCGGCCCCTCCTGACTGTTAAGTTCATTGCTGCTGTTGTACTCCTCCACTTCGCTCACCCTCCTCTCATGTTATTGCAGAATTCCGGTTGAAATGAACAGAATCATATGCTCTTTGATCCGGTCCTGGTCCAGCGGGTCATGGGATTTATTCCATTCTGTGGTCAGAGCCAGGTACATACGCAGAATCATAAATGCGGCAACACTGGAATCGCAGGACTTCACTTCTCCGCTGCCGATAGCCGCCTCAATCTGCTGCTGGAGGAACTCCAGCGCGTATTCTTCCATCCGCTTAACCCCTTCTAGTGCCTGGGCCGTACCGATATCCCGCACCTCCTGGGCCAGCTTCACGAACAGCTCATGATCTGAACGGAATTCCAGAATGGAATCCAGCAGATTGAGCAGCTTATGGACAAAGGTTGTTTGCTCCGCAGCTACACGGCTCATCACCGACCTTAATTCGGAGGTAGCCTTGTCCAGAATTTCCTCGAACAGTTCTTCTTTTGTTTTGAAAAAGGTATAAATCGTACCTTTGCCCACATTGGCGATTCTGGATACCTGATCCATAGTCGTAGCTTTATAGCCAAATTGTACAAAGGACAAGGTTGCTGCCTGCAGGATCAACGCCTTGCGGTCAATGGACATGGGTGAAGCTCCTTTCCTATCGGGTTCAGCTATTAATTATATAAGACACACTTAAGTTTTGAACTTGAAGCTTCATCGTCACTGCGGTGAACATTTGGACTTTCGGCCGCAGTTGTCCCCAGATTTCTTGATTTATTCCGCTCTTCGCGGTGGAAATCCGGTGACAAAGGCGGTCGCTACCGCTCCTACAGTTCCAAATTTCCCCTCCGCTTCTTTTGCTTTTTGTTTATTTCTTCAGTGCTTCTTATATAGGTACCAGCAATTTACCATGTCAACGGGAAGAAGACAATATTCCCAGACAATATTCTACCTGCTGCTCCCTCCCTGCAAGCGGCTCTTCTGCACAAAATGTCATCAAATGAGTATCCATTGTCATTCTTTCTGGGGTATGATAGTAAAGATGCAACCACGAAACTAATTGTATGGATGGTGGAATATGTCTGAAATCAAAAAAACATCTAAGAACAAAAAAACCGTTGTCATTCTGGCCGTTCTCGTCCTTGTTATCGCTGCGGCTGTGGTAATCTGGCTTACCCTGGGCAACAAGGGGGAAGACAGCCCGGCTGCTACGGCAACCCCTGGCGGCGCAACGGCCTCTAAGGATGGCGATACGAAGTCCCTGGAACAGACGTTTTATATTTATGGTACGGTCGTGAATATCAAGGTGTTCGGCGATACGGTAGCGCAGAAGAATATGGATGATATCCAGGCCATGCTGGAACGGATGGACACGGAGTTCAGCCGTACCAAGAAGGACGGGGAATTATACGCTGTGAATCAGGCAGCCGGTAAGGAAGCCGTTGCCGTGTCCGATGAAACACTGGATATTGTGAAGCTCTCCCTTAAATACGCCGAAGAAATGGACGGGCTGTACGATCCGACGGTCGGACCGCTTGTAGATCTCTGGGCAATCGGCGAAGGCGGGGAACATGTGCCCGATCAGGCTGCCATTGATAAGGCCCGGAGCCTGACCAACTACAAGGATGTTATTGTAGATGAGGCTGCGAAGACCGTTAAGCTGGCCAAAGAAGGCATGGTGCTGGATATGGGCGGAATCGGCAAAGGTTATGCGGCTGACCGGATCGCAGACTATCTTAAGGCTGAAGGCCTGAACAGCGCGATGATCAATCTCGGGGGCAGCAGCATTATCGCCCTTGGCAACAAGCCCAATGGCTCTCCGTGGAATATCGGCCTGCAGGACCCCGATCAGAGCCGCGGCAGCCAGCTGGGAACCATTAAGGTTACCGATGAGGTGGTTGACGCGTCAGGGGTATATGAGCGCTTCTTCCTGCAGGACGGGGTACGTTACCATCATATCCTGGACCCGCGTACAGGCTTCCCTTCCCAGAACGGACTCAAGAGCATTACTATTATGAGTCCGAATGCAACCGATGCGGACGCTCTGTCTACCGGCGTGTTCCTGATGGGCCTTGAAGACGGCATGAAGTATCTTGAAGCACTGCCGGAGAAGGTCGATGCCTTCTTCATCACAGATGACAATAAGATTTATGCCACCGCCGCTCTCAAAGAACGACTGAATCTAACCGATCCGACGTACAGCTTCGCGAATTAGCACTCTAAAAACAAACAGAAAGCAGCGATTCTCCAATAACGGGGATCGCTGCTTTTTAACGTTTGTGTATTTCATCCTGCCTATAATAGCCTTGGAATATTTGGGGATACTACCTTAGATAATTACGATTGGGGGCTGCTTGATATGGGAAGAGATCAGAAAACGACACCGTCTTTACAGCACATCCTTCAGGAATTTGACCAATGTGCTGATCTATCCCGGCGGAACTTTCCGGAGATACGGGTCGATATCGTCTATTTCCCTCATTTGGTAAGCAGCAAGCTTCTTACGGATGAAATTCTGGAACCTTTTGCAAGGCCACAAGGCGAAAAGATAGAACAACTGCTGGAACAATCACAATTTGTTTTTCAGGCGGATGTTAAAAAGGTAGTGGTTGGCATACTGGGGGGCAGTGTGGCCATTTTCCATATGGATCAGGTCTATATGTTTGACGCTTACGGGCCTGAAACCCGGAGCTTAGCGCAATCCGAAACGGAGACTATTATTACCGGACCCCATGATTCTTTTGTGGAATCCGCCAGTACGAATCTGTCTCTAATCCGGCGGAGGATCAAAAGTTCGCATTTAAAAGTGATCCGCTGCTCTGTCGGGGAGATCTCCAAAACTGATGTGTATATCCTCTATATTAAAGGAATTGCTAATCTGGAGTACGTGGAAGAGCTGCAGCAACGGATTCAAAGAATAGAGATTGATGCGATCAATGAAGGTGCGATGTTAAGCCAATTCATTGAAGATAACCCCAACTCGGTATTCCCGCAATTTCTGACTACAGAGCGGCCGGATTCTGCTGAATCCAAATTGGAGGGCGGCAAAATCATTACAATTATTGATAACAGCCCTACTGCTATCAGTGCTCCAGCTTCTTTCTTTGAATTCTTCTCTTCCCCCGATGATTATTATCAGCGCTGGGCTTTGGGAACGGCACTAAGACTGTTAAGATATTCGGCTCTGCTTATAACGATCATATTCACAGCGATGTACGTGTCCATAACCACTTATCATTATGAGATGATTCCGGAAGCCTTGCTACGGACCCTGGCTGAATCCAGAACCAGAGTTCCGTTCCCCCCTGTATACGAAGCGTTGCTTATGGAAACCATGATTGAGCTGTTAAGAGAGGCTGGAGCGCGTCTTCCGACCAAAATCGGACAAACCATCGGTATTGTAGGCGGGATCGTGATCGGACAAGCCGCGGTCCAAGCCGGATTAACCAGCAATATCCTGATTATTGCCGTAGCTTCTTCAGCGATTGCGTCATTTGTGATTCCCAGCTATATGATGAGCGCTTCCATCCGGCTGGTTCGTTTCGGGCTCATTATCCTAGCTGGAATATGGGGAAATATGGGGTTGTCGATGGGAGTAGCATTGCTTATCATCCATCTCTCGAGCCTTACCAGTCTCGGCTCTTCTTACTTATCCCCTGTTGCACCTATGAAAGGTACAGATTGGAAGGATGTATTCATCCGCGCTCCGTTTGCACTGCTCAAGACCCGTCCGTCCCAGACCCGGACACCTAATACTATCAGGCAGAAAATGAGAAAGTAGGAAATTGTGATGGCCGAGAAACTGACTCCCTTTCATATCACCATCCTGGTGTACATGACCCAATCGGGGATCATTATATTCACGTTGCCCCGCCAGCTGGCTGAGTATTTCGGGACAAACGGTTGGCTGTTTATGGTTCCGTGCTTTGTGATCTCTTCTCTAAATATCTACCTGATTTCTTTGGTGTACCATATGGGTAAGGGACGGTCTATATTCTTAATCCTGGAACAGTCTATCTCCAAAGTGGTGCTGTATCCGCTATATATAGGATTGTCATCTGTGTGGTTAATCTTCGGATGTATGATTGGCAAAAAATACGTGCTGCTCTTTCAAATGATCTCTTTTCCGACGACCAATCCAATGATCTTCAAGCTGGCCATAGACCTGCTGGCTTTATTGCTGCTTACGAAAGGGATTTATACCATCTCCAAAGCTACGACAGTTTTTTTCTGGGTCACCATTTGGATGTATCTATTATTGCTGGGATTTATACCTAACTTCCAGTGGGTCCGGCTGACCCCCTTTATTTTCAAGGAAGGTCACGATATGGTACGGGGGGGACTGGATATCTATACAGCGTTCCTCGGGTATGAATTGTCTCTGTTGTACCTCCCTTATATGGATCATAAGAAAAAATCTATGCGCGGTGTCTATGCGGGGAATACGATTTTAAGTGTGGCATATATCAGCTTTGCCTTCATTTGCTTCGGATTCTTCAGCCTGGGCCAATTAAAAAAACTGCTCTATCCCCTGCTGGATTTACTGGCCTTCATTCAGTTCCCCTTTGTTGAACGGCTGGAGAATCTGCTATATGGATTCTTTCTGTTCCTTATTCTTGTTACTGTTGTCATGTATTGGTGGGCGGCGGCAGAATCAGTGCAGAGAATTCTTCCCCGCGCAAATATTTCTATCCTGTGCAGCATTCTGGTTGGAATTTCTTTTGTCGTTTCCTATATACCCACAACTCTGGACCAGGTTAGTACCTGGATTATGTATCTGAGTTATGCTGCTACCGGAATCGCCTTCGGCCTGCCTCTGCTGCTGGTAGTTCTGCTGCTTGTTCAAAGAAAACGGAGGAATTCATATGCGTAAGCTGTCGGCTGTGATTGTTCTCATGTTCCTGTTAAGCGGTTGTAAAAGTGATGAAAGAATTCTGGAGCGTCTGGGAATGGTACAGACCTCAAGCTATGATCTGAGTGAGGATCAAAGGCTTAAAGTGACCTCCAGCATTCCAGTTGTTAATCCGGAATCCGAAAGCCGAAGAGAGTTATTGTTGGTAGAGGCGGATAGCATCAAAGAAGCAAGGCTGCTATTTTCCCGGAAAACCGAATTATTTGTGGTGAGCGGACAACTCAGGAATGTTCTATTTGGCTTGAATCTAACCAAAGCGGGACTCGGAGACTATGTAGATACTCTTATGAGAGATCCATCGGTAGCCCTTGGGGTTAGGGTATCCGTTGTTGACGGGGATGCGGGTACACTGCTATCCAAGAATTACAAACAGCATGCGGACACCGGGCAGTATGTTGACCATCTTCTGGAAAAAGAAGGCGGCAGCAATAGTATTCCTCAAATTACTTTGTATGAGTTCTCCAGGGATTATAATGACGATGGTATTGATCCCATTGCCCCGATCATTAAAGAGACGGAAGACCATGTGGCTATTGAAGGAATTGCCTGCTTTGAGAAAGACCGCTACCGCATGAAAATCCCTGCCGCAGACGGCATGATCTTTGCTCTTCTCCGGGGCGGTCTCAAACAAGGGGAGGTGGCACTTAATCTGGGTGAAGATGGGGGCCGTAAGCGTATAGTTATGTTCAGCTCTCTGGTCAGCCAGCGTAAACTTAAGGTCATCCGGTCGGAGAACCCTCCGTTCAGAGTAAAGATCAATGTCCAAATTCAAGGTTCTGTTCTGGAGTATACCGGAAGCCTCAGACTTCAGAATAAGGCAGAACGCCAAGAGCTGGAGCATGAAATCTCTGCCAAATTGTCTTCCGAGGGAAATCAGATAATCCGGAATTTACAGCAGCACCACGTAGACAGTCTGGGCATCGGACAGTATGTAAGGAACAGTCTTTCGCACAGAGCATGGAAGGGTACCGACTGGAGCAAAGTGTATCCTTCGATTGAGATTGAATTCCATCCCAAGGTAATCATTAAAGACTATGGAAAGTATAATTAAGGCCAGGCTCACACCAGCGGCAGCTCACTGAACTCCTTATAATTGGTGAAAATATAGCTCGGTGTATGATCCGTACCCGGCTTCCGCCCGCGCGGATTATACCAGCAGACCTTCCAGCCGGCCGCAAGCGCACCCACTACGTCATTCGCCCAGGTGTCGCCTACATAGAGGCTGTTCTCCGGCGTGGTTCCCGTCATCTGATTGACATGGGCGAAGATCGCCGGGTCCGGCTTGGCCAGGCCGACAGCGTCCGAGATGAAGATCATCTCCGGCGGAATGAGCTTGTCGATGCCCAGCCCGCGCAGCTTGCCCGTCTGGTGCTCCAGCGGGCCGTTGGTGATAATGCCTACCGGGTGTCCCAGGCTAATGAACCGTTGAAGCTGCTCCGCCACACCCTCGATCATCTCAATCGTATACTGGCGGGCAATATAGGAAGCCTGTATCCGCACAGCCTGCTCCCGGGTCAGGGGCAAGCCATACTCGGCAAAAGCCAGCTCCAGCCGCATCACCCGCGTCTCCTCCAGCTCAAGCTCCCCGCTCAGATACTTCGGCCACAGCAGGTCACTATGATGCCGTACGGTATAGAACAGCTCCGCGTAATCCAGCTTGTCCTCATCAGGTGCCAGCACCTCACGAACGGCTTCCCTGAACGGGACCAGATGGTCGTACAGCGTATCATCCAGATCAAAAAACACAGCCAGCTTGTTGCTTGTCTCTACCACGTTAACTCTCCTAACTAGGCTTCAGAAATATAAATGATAAGTGAAAAAACTCTCGTCCCGCACATAACCCTGGGCTTCGTACAGGCGCTGTGCAGCGGTATTGGTGGTCATTGTAGACAGCGTCAGGCCTTTGGCACCGGTTCCCTGTGCGAATCCCTTCACGCCTTCAAGCAGCAGTGAGCCAAGTCCCTGTCCGCGCTGCTCCTTCGTTACGAACAGATCGTTCAGAATCCATACCGGCTGGACCGAGATGGAAGAGAAGGAGGGGTATAGCTGGGCCAGGCCATAAGTGCGGCGTTCTGCACCCTCACCGGCAACGGCCATAAAAATAACGGATTCCTCATTCTGCAGCCTCGCCGCCAGGAACTCCCGGGCAGCCTCCGGGTCCGGAGCCTGCCCATAAAAGCTGCGGTATTCGTCAAAGAGTGGAGCAAGCTCCTCTACATCTGCAAGCTCCGCCCGTTCAAAACGGTAATTTAACATAACTGCTCCCCTGCTTTCCCTTAGTCTCTCGAATCGTAAAAGACATGACGGGCTGTAATCTTCCCGTCTTCAATGTCCATCAGACCGAAGGAATACTGCTTCTCCCGGCGTTTGTCCGTAGGAGAGCCGGGGTTGAACAGCAGAATACCATTCTCCCGGCGCATCAGCGGCTGATGGGAGTGGCCGAAGAGAATACAGTCCACCTCCTGGCCTTCAAAGGCCAGCAGCGCATTTCCATCCGTCCCCTTACGGGAATATGGCGCATGTCCGTGAATCATCCCGATACGCATACCCTCCAGCGTAACGATCTTGCTCTCTCCGAAGCGCTGAATGATCTCATAGCCGTCGTTGTTGCCGGCAATTCCCTCTACCGGAGCAAGCCCGGCCAGTAGATCGTATATCTCCAGCGATACCCAATCGCCCAGATGCAGAATCATATCCACCTTGCTGAATTCTTCCATAAGCACGGAGGGCAGCCCCTTGGCCCTGCTTGAGAGATGTGTATCCGATACCACGCCTACCTTCATCTGCATCCACTCCCCATTCCTATTGTCATCCTACCCGGCATTTCAAAAAACACAATGGCCGAGAAGCGCTGTAAACTGCGACTCTCAGCCATTTCATGTTCAGATCCCAAGTTTACGTCCTATAATTGTACGATGTGCAGGGGGGAGAAGCAAGCGGAGTCCAGGCCCTCCCTATGCGCAGTCTCCGGGCGGCGCTTCCTACTCCTACTCCTACTCCTACTCCTACTCCATATTCCCAGCTCCCTCTTCCTCATTCCTGCCAGTTCCACAGCCGCACTTCCCCTACCTGCATATGGCTGACCCATGAAGCCTCGCGCAGCTTCAGCAGCTCCTTGACCGGTCCGGTGACAACGGTTCCGTAGAGCTTAACCCCATTCTGTTCCAGATAGGCCAGAGAGGTGTCTAACTGATTGATATGCACCGCTCTGCCAGCCAGTGTCTGATGCTGCTGAAGCAGCTTAAGCGTCTTGATAAAGTTGGCATCCCGCAACTCGCCGCTACCGTATTCTTCAACGGAAGGCGATACGCTGCTATAGGAGGATACCGAGCTGAACCAGCCTGTCTTGGTAGTGGTAACTTCGGATTTCTTCATATCGTCCTTGTGCCACATAGGCTGATAAGGGAAGCCAAGCGGATATACGACCACATCATTCTCCCTCGTTGAAGATCCGGCATCTGCTCCGAACCAGACCGGCTGAAGATTCAGCGGCTCCAGCTGCTTCAGCAGCTCATCTGTAGTATATAAATGGTCCAGCGACAGATACGCCTCGGCAACCGTACCTTCAGGAAGCTTCTCCAGCCTCTTCCACTGGTCGCTGTTATCCCCTCTCCCGGCCGTGCCCTTCGCAGACGGATAATAAAAAATATTCCCGGACCCATTCCGCTCATCCGTCCAGTTAAACTCCCCAGGATTGCCTCTTCCCAGAAAGAGGTTCTGGGTATAGCTGCCCACCTGAATGCTCTCGCTGCCCACCTGCCTCAGCAGATTCCCGGTTAACTCCAGGCGAAAAAAATAATGCGCATTCGATGAAAGCCTTACCGTCGTATTGGGACGGGTAACGGCAATCGCCGATGACACTACATCACTGTAAGTGTCCCCACGGTCTCCGGTGTTGTAGAAGACCGTTGTGATAATGCTGCTAATGACCGTAAAGATCAGAAGCGCAGAAAATACAGTAAACGTGTTGGTGATCCGTGCTTTCCATTTGCCCCGGCGAATAATAGACTTTTCTCTTCGCTTCGCCTTCCTCTTCGCCTTCTTGGGCCCTGGAGCTGCCCCTCCTTCCGGGTCCGCCTTGGTCCACCGTCCGCTGGTCTGCTCCTCCCGCTCCATCTGCTCCTCCAGATACTGCTGATACGCTTCGAGCTTCGCCAGCTCACTCTCCAGCTCCTCGCGCTCTTCCTCCGGAAGGGTACCTTCGCTGTATTGGCGCAGCTTCTCTTTGAATTCCTCACTCATGCTCATTCCTCCTCCGCTCCGCCTCACGCAGCTTCTGCCTGGCGCGGAATACCAGTATCTTGTATTGGGACAGGCCCACATCCATAATGTCTGCGGCTTCCTTGTAACTCAGCCCGTGATAATCATGCAGCAGCAGCGCATGGCGCTGTCCTTCCGGCAGAAGACTAAGCGCAAGGGCCGCTTCCTCCCAGCGTTCCTGACGCAGCAAGGTCCCCTCTGTCGTGTCCGGATGAGCCATACGGCTGAAGTACCCGGCTTCCTTGGACACACTCCGCTTCTCCTTGCGCTTGTAATCCACAAAAGCATTGTAAGCCACGCGGAACAGCCACGGCTTAATCTTCTCTTCCCGGCAATCCTCCAGATACAGATAAGCGCGGTAAAAGGTCTCCTGCATCAAATCTTCGGCCGCATGGTGGTCCTGGCAGAGGGAGCGCAGATAGCGGTAGATGTCCGCAACATAATTTTCGTATACCTCATCCAGCGAATTCGGCTCCATCTCCTCCCCCCTTACTCCATCCACGTATGAGAACGCCAAAAGTTACACTTCTGCAGGAAATTCCCCGTATCCACGCCGTTGCTGAGGGGACAGAGGGGAAGCTGAGTTTGTTAACGGATGACCTAAGTGGAATTAGCACATCTAATTTGGCGCCAAAGTTCCACTTATAGGTAGCAGTTGGAAAAACAACACTTAATCGGTCCGATTTCAGCTGAATTCAGGGTATTCGGTGGATGAAGTGGACTTTTTCCAACTGCTCACTCACAACTCTCCGTTTCAGCAGAATTAAGTGCCTTTTTTCCAACTAAGCCAGCAGTCCTGGCAGCCCCTAAATAAGGAGTAAGCTTCGCCTCCCCCAAACACATGAACTCTTATCCTTCCAGGAAAAAGGGAGCCTCAAGGCTCCCTCCGGTACAGCTTCGTATTCAGTTCAGTCCCTGCCGCGAGCGCATAGGGACTATCTCCAGCCGACTAATCAATAGAATCCGATACTGGACGAAGCATCCTTCATCCATTCCCGTTTGCGGCCCTTGTCCAGCTCGCCGCGCATCCCCCGCACCAGCGACTCCACCTCAGCCGTGCCGTTCTCATGCCATTCCAGTGCCGCACTGACATACAGCTCCCCCAGCTGGGTCAGGGAGAAATCTCCGGTCAGGCGCGCAGCCGTGGCCGTGCCTTCTTCTCCGACGAAGGCGGAGAAGCCTCTGAGCTGGAGGTATTCAAGGCGCAGCGCCTCGCTCGGCATCTTAATCTCATAAGCCCGGTCGAAGCGCCCGGCGCGGTTCATGAGGCCGGGGTCGATTTTATCCGGGTAATTGGTGGTGCCGATCAGGAAGATGCCCTCCTTGGAGGTGGCCCCGTCCAGCGTGTTCAGGAAAAAGGAGCGGACCTCCTGCGGCATAGAATCAATATCCTCAATCACCAGCACCATCGGTGCCAGCCGGGCCGCAGCCTCGAACACCTCATTCACCGATTCACTGCTCGTATACTCCGTAATCTGCCAGTAGAGCACAGGTCCCGGAACGCTTCCGGCAATGGATTTGACCAGCGTAGTCTTGCCGTTGCCCGGATGTCCGTAGAGCAGAATCCCCCGTTTATACGGGATGTCATAGGTCACATAGAAGCTGCGGTCGCTATCAAAAAACTGGTCGAGTGAGCGGTAGATCTCTTTTTTGATACCGGCATCCAAAATCACCTCTTCCCGCCTTACAGCACGCGTAATCGGTTCATCCTCACGGGAGATCCCGTTCCGTCTGTCGGTGAACACCGTCACCTTGTTGATATTCTGCTCCCGCTGCCGGTTGCGCACATTGCCAAGGAAGAACTGAAGCTGCGCATCGGATGCGGCGAATACATAATCCTGAAAGTTAATGCCGTTCTCCTGAAACACCGGCACCCGTGCCAGCGCTACGCCCATGGCCGGATAAGCCAGCACATTATTGCGGACCGACAGATGGATATGGTACTCCGGCTGCTCCTTCTCATCATCGAACACGAATGTCCGGTCCTCCAGGCGGTCAAAAATCCGCGCCACATGCTCCACTCCGGCATTCCCGCTCTGCACATCGTTCTCCAGCAGCTTCCAGTACTCACTGTTGGGATCATCGCTGGCATACAGCTCATAACGGACGCCGTAACGGGTGTGAAGGGCTTCAAGTATACCGTCTACCAGGCGCGCGTATACCTCATAACCTTTGATGATTCCGGCACTGTCCTCATGATATTCATAGATCACAGCTGGCTTCTTATTCTCCTGCTCCATCTTTATTTCGTCCCCTTTATCGCTGCGAGCGGCTTGCATTTGGCCACAACGGCAGCCAGGCCGGCGCCCGTAACGCTTTCTATGATCTCATCTACATTCTTATAGGCCTGGGGAGATTCGTCAATGATAGATTCCAGGGAATGCTGATTCACTACAATCTCATCTGCCGTACCCACCTTCATCGACCGGGAAAATTCATGGACAGACACCAGCCGCTTCGTTGCCGAGCGGGAACGGATACGTCCGGCTCCATGGCAGATTGAATAATAATTCTCTTCTCCTCCGGGCTGGCCGACCATGATGTAGGAAGCAGTGCCCATCGAGCCTGGAATCAGCGCCGGATGCCCGGTCGCCGCATAAGCCTTCGGGTTATCTGCATGGTCTGCGGGCAAGGCGCGGGTCGCCCCTTTGCGGTGCACGAACTTGGTGCCCGAGGAAGTCTCCTCTTCCCAGGCATAATTGTGCATCAGATCGTAGAGGGTACGCAGCTCGCACTTCGTACCGAAGACGTCACGGAAGCCTTCACGTACACCATAAGCGATCAGATGGCGGTTAACCACCGCATAGTTCAGCGCCGAGTACATGAGATTAACATAACGCCGGGCCTGCGGATGTGCCAGAGGCGCATAGATCAGGCGCGGGTCGGCACTGCCCAGTCCAAGCTGGCCCATGACCTTGGCGAAGGCCGGGGTACAGAACTGATTGACCATACCTCCCCAGGCCCGGGAGCCGGAGTGGATCATCACGGCAATCTGCCCGTCCTTCAGTCCCCACGCTTCAGCGACCTCACGCTGCTCCTCAGCGATCTCAATCGCCTGAATCTCGACGAAATGGTTGCCGCCGCCAAGCGTGCCGAGCTGGCGGTGGCCGCGGTGCCAGGCCATATCCGGCAGCTCATTCAGGATCTCGTCATCGAAGGCCAGCTTGCTGATCTCCACATGGGACAGCGCGCTTGATTTCTTCGGGGTGTAGCTGTCCGGCACATATTTGTTCGGCAGGCCATGCAGTCCCTTGCGGACAATATTCTCCAGCCGGATATCGCTGTAATGGCCGCGCTGCTGGGCCTCCATCGGCAGATACTTCTCAATCGCACGGACCAGCTTCCGGCGCAGCTTCACTTCACGCAGATCATCCATATGGAGATTGGTCAGATGCACACGCATCCCGCAGCCGATATCGCTGCCCACGATGGACGGCGACACATAGCCGGACGCGGCATCCCAGACCGCAGTAGTTCCGATGCAGGTTCCGACGCCTACATGCACATCGGGCGTATAGCTCATATATTCAATACCCGGAATCTGCAGATTGTTGTTGGCCATTTCCAGGACCTTGTAATCCAGTGAGCCGAATAATTGCTCGCTGGCGTAGACCTTAAGGTCGCCGCCCGGAAGGGCTACCTCATGTTTGTAGCGGGACATCTCCCCCGCTTGGGGTGTCATGTTATTCATCTATTTGTTCATTTCCTCTCAGGTTGGGTTTCTGGTTTGGTTCCATAGGGGGTTCAGTAAATTTCGAGTTTCAGGGTACACAAAAAAGAGCCGCAGATCAGATTCTGATCCTGCGGCTCCCGGCGTGCAAGGTGCAGCTTCCCGTTGAAGCTTGCACCCGTTCAAAGCACACCCGTATTCAGTTCAGACATCAGAAGCAGTACCCTGCGCATTATGTCTTCCGGACGAAGGCGATGAGATCAGATCGTACATATGCGGTTGTCAGGTGATCCTGCTGTCTGTTCCGTTCATTTGTTCCAATCATGACCTGTCAGCCTCCCTTCTCTAAATGATAAACCCAATAATATATGGCCTTGCAGCAGATTGTCAACCCTTATTTTGGTAAAGAATGATTTTACTTAAATTTGGACCAGTCCTGGTTGCTGTTCTCCAGCAGGTGGCCGAAATCATTCTCCAGCCGTTTCTGCTCAGCCTTGCGCTTATCCTCGACTGCCTTTAGGGCAGCCTCCTTCTTGTCCCGTTCTTCAACCTTGAGCGCATCGGACTGCGCCTTTAGCTTCTCCAGCACCTCGCCGCTCAGCATATCCTTCAGGGTTGCCGGGGCATCCGTTGCCGCAGGGCGCGGGGCCGGTGTATTCTTCTTCTTTTTAGCCAAGGGAAATCATCCTTTCATGGTGTTCTTTTCGGGCAATTTTGTTTTAGGCATAGGTCTTTTCGTTTATAATGTACAGTAAGAGGTGAGCCTAATGAAATCCACAGACTTATGTCCAAGGTTACAAAAAAGCATGGATATTATCGGCAGACGCTGGACGGGCTTAATCATCTATCAGCTTTTGCAGGGCCCCCAGCGCTTCGGGGAAATTGAGTCCTCGCTTCCTGTCAGCGGCAGGCTGCTGTCCGAACGGCTGAAGGAGCTGGAGCAGGAGGGCATCGTGCTGCGCGAGGTGTTCCCTGAGACCCCTGTCCGCATCCAGTATTCGCTCACAGGCAAAGGCCGGGCGCTGGAATCGGTCATCCGCGATCTGCAGGACTGGTCGGAATCCTGGATCACTGAAGAGGAATGTCAGCCCGCCTCCACCGCTCCTCCGCAGCCTCAATAAGCATACCTTGTGTCTGCGTGCGATAGCCTGCTATACCTTCACAGCTTGCGGCCTATAATCACGAGGTCACGCGGGATACCATCCAGCACGGCGACTCCCGGCAGCAGGCCCCACTCCTCGAACCCGAACTTCCGCAGCAGGGCCAGACTCGGCTCATTATGGCCAAAGACAAAGCCGACGAGGTTCTGAAGGCCCAGACGCGGACATTCCTCAACCGCCTTAGCCAGCAGAATACTTCCGGCGCCGCTGCCGCGGAACTTCTCGCTCACATAGACGCTGATCTCTGCTGTTCCATTGTAAGCCGGGCGTCCATAGAACGACTGGAAGCTGAACCAGGCCGCAATCTCGCTGCCCTGTCTTAGTACCCAGAGCGGCCGGTGCTGGCTGCTATGCTCATGGAACCATCCCACCCGCTCCTCCACGCTGACCGGTTCAAGATCCGCAGTTACCACTCTTCCGGCAACCGTCGAATTATAGATCTCCACAATCTCCCCCAAATCCTCAATTGCTGCATCCTCTATGCTGTAAGCCTGCCAATCCATGCTATGATTCCTCCTCAAAGTGATGTGACTATATTAAGATGCACTTAGTTTTGAACTTGAAGCTTTTAGTCAAGCCCTGTTTGCTCCAGACTCCATTTCCACAAGCGTGCAGCGTCATCTGCATTCTTCGCCCGTGGCGTTAATTCCTTAAGCTTGCGGCGGTAATAATAGTGTCCGCTGACTGCGCTCAGCTCCGGTGCGGTCGCCAGATAAATCGCTGTGTCCGCGCCCTGCTCAGGGGTGAGGAAGAAGTATGACAGCAGCTTCAGCACGCCGCGGCCAAAGCCCGTCTCCCGGTTCACACCAATACTCGTCCCTACCGCGCCGGGATGCAGACAGTTCACAGTAACCCTGGTGTCCTGCAGGCGTGAAGCCAGCTCGCGGGTGAACAGAATGTTAGCCAGCTTGGAACGGGCGTATGCCTTGGCCGGATTGAAGCCACGGGATAACGTGTGATCCTCCAGATGCAGCCTGCCCATCTTGAACGCACCCGAAGCAACTACTACAATCCGTCCCTGTTCAGCGGCCTTCAGGCTATCCAGCAGCAGATCGGTCAGCAGGAAATGCCCCAGATGGTTGACACCCAGATCCAGCTCGTATCCATCGGCTGTCAGCTCACGCTTGAGCGAGACCACACCTGCATTATTGATCAGAACATCAAGCACAGGGTATTCGGCGGTGAATTCATCGGCAAAAGCACGGATGCTTGCGAATGAAGCGAGATCGCACAGCATCAGCCGGATCTTGCCGGAGCCGCTCTGCCGCACCGCTTCTTCAAGAGCCTCTTCGCCCCGCTTGCGGCTGCGGCAGGCCATAATCACGCTTGCTCCCCTGCGGGCCATATCTACTGCTGTAGCCAGCCCCATCCCGGAATTCGCACCGGTGATCAGTACAGTTTGTCCTTGCATGGACTTCTTCCCCTCTCTCGCGGGCAGCTTGGCTATGATACCGCCCCCCCTATCCGAGTGTATGCGCTAAGCTAATGTTACATCATTTCTGAGGGTTAAAATAGTCCCGTGAATCCAGCAGTTCACCGCAAGCCTTCCTCACTTCCAGTTCGGCCGCAGCGCAATCAGCTTATCATCCTGCGCATCCGCGTTCCCCCGGCCATCACGGTTGTTCGTCATAAGGTACAGCGTACCATCCGGCCCTTCCGCCACATTGCGGATTCTTCCGTATTTCTCCTTGAACAAGCTTGTGACAGCAGGCTTACCGCCTGAAGAGGACAGCGATACCCGCAAGACTTGCTGCCCTGCTAGAGTAGCAACCAGCAGTTCACCGGACCAGGGCCCCTGTGTAATGAAGGTGATGCCTGACGGGGCCCAGGTCTCATCCCCGCTGTGTGCCAGCGGAGCTATAAGCTTCGGCTCGCCATCCCCGGTCTCATCGCCCTCAATAAGCGGCCAGCCGTAGTTGGCTCCGGCCTCAATGACGTTAAGCTCATCATGACTGGATTGACCATGCTCAGAGCTGAAGAGCATCCTGCTCTCCGGCTGCCAGGCCAGTCCCTGCGGATTGCGGTGGCCCTTACTGTAGACCGGCGATCCGGGCCACGGGTTATCTTCCGGGATGGAGCCTGCGGTGGTGATCCGCAGAACTTTGCCGCCCAGGCTGGTCTGATCCTGCGCAAGCTCCGGCTCGTAGCGATCCCCTGCGGTGACATATAAATTCCCGTCCGGCCCGATCTTGATCCGTCCGCCGTTATGATTGGTATCGCCCGGGATGTGATCCAGCAGCACCCGGCTGATCTCTGCTATGCTGCTTCCAATCTTGATCCGCAGCACCCGGTTCGCCGTCCCGCCCTCTTCCGTCCGGTAAGTATGGTATACATACGCGAATCCGTTACGTTCAAATTCAGGATCAAGCGCCAGGCCCAGCAGTCCGCCTTCGCCCTTGCTCATAAATGGAGCAGGGAACTCTAGCAGCGGAGTCTCTTGCACCTTGCCGTTCTCGATCACCCGCAGGCTGCCCGGCCGTTCGGTGAAGAAGATCCGCCCGTCCGGCGCGAACGCCATCTCCCATGGAACATCCAGTCCATTGGCGAGTGTATGGGCCGTATAGGGAAGCTCTGGGGATACCGTCCGCTCCGGTTCAGCAGAATCCTCCGGCGTGACCGCCGCCGGTGCTTCCGTTACCGGAGTGCCCCCGGTTGCAGCGGGAGCTCCGCCAGGCTCAGCGTCAGTATTAGTGGTGCAGGCTGACAGCAGGCCCATCAGCAGAATCAGTGTTCCGCGCAGCAGAGTTATATTTGAGAGCATTCTTTTTCCCGTTCGAGACATGTTCATAACCTCCTGCAAGTCTATTATAGATAGAGTGGCAACTATTACCCGGCGCCCCTCTCCCTCAAACGCCTGATCCTGCGGGTCCCCGGGATGTGCAGGCTCCCTGATTATGAATTATAATGGGAGCATTGCTGTTGATAGCGTGTAGATGAAAGGGGAACTATTGAAATGAATGTAGCTCTGCAGACTCTGGAGCAGGACATGGCAGCCGAAAGCCTGGATGCCCTGCTCGTAACCGATCCCAAGCATGTATACTATTTGACGGGCTTCGCCAGCAACCCGCATGAACGTTTCCTGGGCCTGCTGCTGATCCGCAGCGAGGAGCCGGTGCTGATCGTTCCGGCGCTGGACGCCGAAGCGGCGCAGGCTGCCTCCTCGGTGAAGACGATTCTGACGCATAGCGATACGGACAATCCCTACGCCCTGCTGAAGTCACGCTTCGGCAATGGAAGTCCGGGCAGCTTCGGTATCGAGAAGGAACACTTCTCCGTCAGCCGGTATGAGCTGCTGGCCGAATCCGTCGCTGCCGGTTCATATCTTGATATCGGCCACCTGCTCCGCGCGATGCGCGCAATCAAGACACCGGAGGAGGTCCGCATCATGCGGCATGCCGCCGAGCTGGTGGAGGAGGTTCTCCGCCGCGGCCTGTCGCATGTCAAAGACGGAATCAGCGAGATTGAACTGGTTGCCGAGCTTGAATATCTGATGAAAAAAGTGGGCGCCTCCGGCCCCTCCTTCGACACCATGGTGCTGTCCGGCCCGAACACGGCCCTGCCGCATGGCGTCCCGGGGGAACGCCTCATTCAGCCGGGCGATCTGCTTATGTTCGATCTGGGAGTCTATGCCTCAGGCTACGCCTCTGACATCACCCGGACCTTCGCGGTGGGAGAAGTGGACAGCCGGCTGCAGGATATTTACAACGCTGTGCTGGCGGCCAATGAAGCCGGTATTGCCGCCTCCGTGGCCGGAGCGACCTTCGGTTCTGTCGACCAGGCGGCGCGGGATGTGATTGAAGCCGCCGGTTACGGCCAATACTTCATGCACCGTGTCGGTCATGGGCTTGGCATGGACACCCATGAATATCCTTCGCTGCATGGGCTGAATACGGATGTCATCCAGAACGGCAACGTGTTCACGGTAGAACCGGGAATTTATGTCCCGAATCTGGGCGGTGTGCGCATTGAGGATGATGTGCTGGTTACAGCAGAAGGCCCGCAGACTCTGACCAGCTTCCCCAAAGAATGGACTGTGCTGAACCTGTAAGTGATCAGGTGAAAGCTATAACTTATATTTTAACAAAAACCCCAGCCGCCCGGGAGATCCGGGGGCTGGGGTTTTATAATGAGAGGCTCTTCTATTACAACATGCAATCTATAAAGGAAGCTGTCCGTTCTCCCGCAGAGCAGTCGGCTGTTCCTCTTCGGCAAATCTGAACGAGCGGGCGAGATACAATACCGGCGTGCCTGCGGCAGTGAGAATGAACTTGGCCAGATAGGTGGTCAGCAGAATCTCGGTCCATACCTTCAGATCATACATTCCGGCAAAAGCAATCGTGCAGAAGATCAGCGTATCGACAAAAGAGCTGACCATCGTGCTGCCGTTCGAGCGGATCCAGAGCTGGCGTGAGCTGCCGTAGTACTTCCGTATCCACGAATAGAGCCGCACATCCAGAAACTGGCTGATGAAATACGCGGTAAGACTGCCCAGAGCAAGTCTTGGCATCAGGCCAAAAATCAGCTGCAGGGAAGATTGGGCAATGTCCGTCTCCTGCGGCTCAAACTTCAGCACCATCTGCATAATGACGGTCGTCATCAGCAAGGTGAAGAATCCGAACCATACGGCGCTTCGCGCTTCCTTGCGGCCGTACCGCTCATTGAGCAGGTCACTGGTCATATAGAGTGTGACGTACATCGTATTGCCCAGCGTCATGACGATATCAAACGGCATCGCAATGGTCTTGGCTACCTGGATGTTGGCAACCACGGTTGCCATGCCGACCCAGGCATACAGCCCTTTTTTACCGAAAAATCGGTAGCAGATCAGAAAAAACACAAAATTAACAACAACAAATAAAGCTCCCCACAACAAATTAAACATAGTGCCTGGTACTCCTCCTAGTTTTGGTTACGCGGGATGGTTACGAACCGCGGAGATCAGCTTCTGACCACAAAACACTAATACTCTATCACATATAAAGCTAACATGCTATGGAATTTTAATTTTTCATGAAAATGGAAATTGATTCATTCTTTTTGGCGAATTGGTGATCGACTTCTTAAATATTCAGTTTTTTCTGAAAATAATGCGGTATATAGCAATTTTTCACTATTCAACCTGAGGTTAATTCTATAGAATAGTTATCAATCACCTTCCGCTAACCATAATATATGACCTATACCCATGGAATATATTGCAGCTTGCTGGCTCTTTGTCCGGCTTGGGAGATTAAGATGCACTTTACGGAAAAGGAGCGAATGCCATGTTTAGCTTCAAAAAATCAATTAGCCGCAAGTTTACGCTTTTGCTGTTTGTCGTTTTGTTACTCACTTCGCTTTTGTTAAGTATCAGCTTCTATGTCAACTCTATTGGTACGATAAACAGCTATGTGATGCCGCAGATCGACAAGTCTCTGACTGCCGCCGCCCAGGATGTATATAAGAACCTGAATGCAACCAGTGCGCAGCAGACGCTTAACAAGAATGAACAGGCACGGACCAATGTCGAATTCTTTTTTGAGGAGAAGCGGAAGAAGCAGGATGTGGAGACCGTCTTCCTTATTGATCTGAAGGAGGGCCAGGCCAAGGTGCTGACCGCAGATCATGGCGCCAAGCTTAAGCCGGACGAAGCCATTGAGGTGTCGCCTGCCATGGAGCAGGCCTCCAAAGGAAAAACCGGACTTAGTGAACTCTATGAAGACAGCCACGGTATACATAAGAGTGCCTATGTTGGAGTTCCCGGAACCACAATGATTGTGGCGGTAAGCTCGGATATGGGTTTTGTAAAAGACAAAATGAGCAGCATTCTCTGGACCAGTACAGGCATTACCCTGCTGGCACTTACAATTGGGCTCTCGGCCGCAGCCTACATGAGCCGCAGAATCACCCGCCCGATCACCCAGCTGGCTGCCTACAGCAACAAGCTGGCCGGGGGCGATTTCACTGAAGCGCTCACCCTCAAAGGCACGGATGAAGTTGGCCAGCTCTCTGAAAGCTTCCGCACCATGAGCGAGCGGCTGAAGGAGATGATCGGACATGTGCTGGATACCTCCGGTACGGTTGTCGCCGATTCCAATGATCTGAAGGCACGGGTCCAGATTCTGAATCACATGGCCGAACAATCGGCATCCTCTGTAGAGGAGATCGGCAAGGGCAGCACCATGATTGCCAGCAGTGCGAGGGATAATTCCCGGGCCATGGATGAGATCAATATGGGCATCCAGCATATCGCTTCCGCCGCCGGTGAAGTCACCGAGCAGATCAGCGAAGCTTCCACGGAAGCCCAGAGCGGCAATGATATTGCCCAGAGTGCAGTGGAGCAGATGCGCCAGGTTGAACAGGCATCCGAACAGTCGCTGGAGCAGTTCCGGATGATGAATGAACGCTCCCTCATGATCGGCGAGGTCGTGCAGGGCATTACCGAGATTACCAAGCAGATTCAGATGCTGTCGCTCAACGCTTCCATTGAAGCCGCCCGCGCAGGCGAGCATGGCCGGGGATTCGCTGTCGTTGCCGGGGAAGTGCGTAAGCTGTCCGAGCAATCCAAGACCTCCAATGAACAGATCCGTGAATTCCTGCTCAGTCTGCAGGAAGATATGAACCATTCGGTATCGGAAATGAACCATGTCAACGCAGAGGTCGCTTCCGGGGTGAATAAGGTTGTAGAAGCAGGCAATGCCTTCAACCACCTGCTGATCCTCATTCAGAGCATCAACCACAGCATCCAGTCCGTATCTGCCGCTACCCAGCAGATCTCCGCAGGCACCGAGGAGGTCAGTGCCTCCGTGGAAGAAACGGCGCAGATTGCCGCCAAGTCCCAGCAAAGCGCTGACACCCTTGCCGACAATTCTGCACGCCAGCATGAGGAGCTGGAAGGCCACGCCATGACCGTCGAGCATCTGTATCAGCAGGCGGTGAAGCTGCAGCAGGCGGTCGAGCAGTTCAAGATTTAACCGGTAACCTGTCACCTTCCTGTCACCTGCCTGGCGGCTATTACCATTTCAGCCTTCTATATAGTGAATTCCGGGGAATTCCCGGAGGGGTCCGGGCTTGTATGAATGGCAGCAGGCTGAGGCAGGGCATGGGAACAGGGATGAGACCAGCTCCGGTAACTCTAACTGTATAACGTACAACTAAAACGGCGGAGATTACGCTTATGGTAAGTTTAATTGTAGTTCATACAATTAAACTCGCCCATATTACTCAAACGAGGGCTCCCTGCTGTTTTTAATTGCACAGAGTACATTTAAGTTGATTTATCCGGGGTTTCGCGGTCTTTTAATTGTACAATATACATTTATAGGCTATGTACCTTAAGACGAATGCGTAGAGAAGTAGCAGGATGAGTTTCAGTGTGAGGGGCATATCTATATAGTAAAAGTTAAAAAGCAGTTCCAGACGCCTCTTGGCTAATGGAACTGCTTTTTGGTCTGATGAGGTTGTGAGATTGGTGTGGTTGAACGGATTGGATTGGTTGGATTGGTATATTGGTGCGGTTTTCTGTGAAAATACGTCTGGTACAACCTTCGATAAACGCACGGCCTACGTAGCACATCCAGTCCAATTGTGTTCGGTTTTTCGATTACATTTGGCTTACGTGGCGTACCCAGTCCAATTGTGTTCGGTTTTTCGATTACATTTGGCTTACGTGGCGTACCTAGTCCAATTGTGTTCGGTTTTTCGATTACATTTGGCTTACGTGGCGTACTCAGTCCAATTGTGTTTGGTTTTTCGATTACATTTGGCTTACGTGGCGTACCCAGTCCAATTGTGTTTGGTTTTCCGTTAAAATATGTTAAATAAATGAAAAGACGATGTTCTGTTTTTTAGCCACGTTGCTCATTTTCATGCTGGAGTTGTGCCTTGAAAGACATGTTTGTTTTCGGTTGGTTTGATTGGATTGATTGGTTTGTTGATTGGATTGGCGCGATTGGATTTGATTGGTTCCATGTTTTGATTGGTGCCATTGGTTCGATGATTCGATTGGTTGATTGATGCGATTATGTGGCTATGTAGATGGTCCGGTTGATGAAGCAAAGGATGGGGTGGGATCGCCTGCTCAATGCCTGGGTGCCCATAAAATGACGGATACACCGATCACGCAGATGCCCGCTCCGATCCAGTCGTAGAAGTCCGGGGTTTTGCGGTCCACCAGCCAGCCCCACAGCACAGCAAGCACAATGAACACTCCGCCATAAGCGGCGTACACCCGGCCAAAGGATGGGAACTTCTGCAGGGTTGGGATTACTCCATAAGCAATCAGGATGACGGAGCCTGCTAATCCGTACCATAGCGGACGGGATTCCCGCAGCCATAGCCAGATGAGATATCCGCCCCCGATCTCAGCCAGACCGGCCACAATGAACAGCAGCACTGCAAATACCATCTCTTGTCCCCTCCTTCTCTAGTCCTCCAGCTTCTCTAGTTCGCACCTGCCGATAAGCCCATAATCTCATAAACCGCAGCCATGTTCAGATGTGACTTCACCGTATCTGCCAGCCGGTCAAATTCCTGCTCACGCAGAGCAGCGGCCGAGAAGGTTGCGGTTAACGGCGCCAGCCCTTTGGCTATACGAAGCCCGTTCAGCCAGCTCCGGCGCAGCTCATCGTTATGGAACAGCCCATGCAGATAGCTGCCCCAGATTCTGCCGTCCGGGGTTCCCCAGCCCTCCGGCACAGCCAGCTCTTCCGGTCCCGCAATCGTAAACAGGCTCAAGACGGAGGCCGGGTCATGGTTCGTTGTCGTTCCCATATGTATCTCATATCCGGTCACAGGGAGCTTCCCAATTTTTCCGGTATCTGCGGGGCTTAACCGCAGGGGATGGCCCGCAGCCAGCCCTCCGCTCACACGCACCGTAGTCTTCTGCTGGAGAAACGATGTCGAGAGCGGCAGGTACCCGAGACCTTCACTCTCGCCCGGTTCTGCACTCTCTACGGAATCGGGGTCAAGCAGCTTCAATCCCAGCATCTGATATCCGCCGCAGATTCCGGCAAGCTGATGTGTTCCCTGCCCAAGCGCATGTTCTATCGCCTCCGGGAACCCCTGCTCCCGCAGATACTGCAGGTCAGCCGCCGTATTCTTCGTGCCCGGCAGGATGATGACATCCGGTGTTCCAAGCTCGTCTGCCGAGGTAACGTAACGCACGGCAGCATCCGGCTCCTCCTCCAGCGGATCGAAGTCGGTGAAGTTGGAGATCCGCGGATAACGGATGACCGCGATATCAAGCTCTTTCGCTGAATCCCCCCGCAAACGTCCGGACGTTCCTTCCAGAACTACGGAATCCTCCGCCTCAATCCGCAGCTGCGGCAGGAACGGCAGCACGCCCAGCACCGGAATGCCGGTGCGCTCCTCCAGCCAGTCCAGTCCGGGCTGCAGCAGGGAGACATCCCCGCGGAATTTATTGATAACGAAGCCTTTGACCCGGGCGCGTTCCTGCGGCTCCAGCAGCTCCAGCGTACCGACAATGAAGGCAAAGACGCCGCCCCGGTCAATGTCGGCGACCAGCAGCACCGGCGCATCTGCCCAGCCGGCCAGATTCATATTGACGATATCCCGGGCCTTAAGGTTGATCTCAGCCGGGCTGCCCGCGCCTTCCAGCAGCACAATATCATAGGCCTCCCGCAGACGACCCAGCGCATCCATCACGGTCCCTTTGGCTTCGGGGAGGAACTTCTCCCGGTATTCCCTTGCGCTGAGCGCGGCATGGGGCACCCCGTGGACCACGATCTGCGCACTCATCTCACCGGAAGGCTTCAGCAGAATTGGATTCATATCGCTGGTTGCCGTAATGCCGAAGGCTTCCGCCTGCATCCCCTGGGCGCGGCCGATTTCCTTGCCGTCCGCTGTAACATAGGAATTCAGCGCCATATTCTGCGATTTGAACGGGGCCGTACGGTACCCGTCCCTGGTCATGATCCGTCCGATGGCGGCAGTGACCAGGCTTTTGCCGACATCGGACGCGGTCCCCTGGATCATCAGCACAGCGGCAGGCCCGGGCTTCGGCGATAGCGCCGCAGCTTGCTGGGCTGTAGCTTGGCGGGCCGATGGAGCTGCGGCTCGGTGTACCGCTGGAGCTTTTGCTTGACTGGCAGATGGGACTGTAGCTTGACGGGCCGATGGAGCAATAGTCTCGAAATTCGCCTCCGCTGCTTCTCCCGCTCCTGCCTGGGCTGCGGTCTTACCTGCGGATGTGTCTTCCATGTTCATCTTCCTCGCTTTCTTGCTGCGGCCGGAGTTGACGGCGGTGCAGTCCTATTGAGCGCTACGGCGCGGGTTTGATGCTGGTCGGCGAACGCCGAACGATTAGAGCGCTGCGCGGCCTTGAGTGCAGGGCGGCGAACGCCGAACGATTCGAGCGCTATGCGCGCCTTGAGTGCAGGCCGGATGCGGCCTGCTACAGCAGGTTGTGCTGCACCAGCACCAGCACAAGCAGAACCACCGTCTCCAGCAGCTCACACAGCGCGCCGTAGACGTCGCCGGTGAGCCCGCCGAGCCGGCTGCTGACCCGCCGTGCTGCAAGCCTGCCGCAGGCAGCCGCAGCCACCGGCGCCAGGATGGCCGCCGCCGCAAGCAGCGGCCAGGCCCCGCTGCCCGCGCCGAGCGCCAGAGGCGCTGCGGCTGCGGCCAGCGTAAGCAGCGCGGCGCTTAAAAGCGCGCGCCGCTCCAGCCGGGCAGGCAGCCCGCCGAAGGTGGCGGCCAGCCCCTCATTGCCGCGGGCCAGCGGATAGCGGGCCATGGCCCGCACCATGTACCAGCGGCCCCAGACCGGCGGCAGCAGGAGCAGCGGCAGCAGGCTGAAGCTGCCGCCCCCGATAAATGCCGCCAGCAGCGAGGCCTTCAGCAGCAGGAGCAGCACGCAGGCCAGCACGCCCATAGCGCCTACGCGGCTGTCCTTCATAATCTCCAGCATCCGCTCCCGGGAGCGGTAGCTCAGCAGTGCATCGGCGCTGTCCATCCAGCCATCAAGATGCAGCCCGCCGGTCAGACCCACCCACAGGATGAGGGTGATTACAGCGGCGGGCCAGGCCGGCAGCAGCCAGGCTGCCGCTGCGGCGCCAAGCGCGGTGCTGAGTCCGATTGCCGCACCGACAAGCGGATAATAGACCACGCTTGCCCGCAGCAGCCCGGGTGAGAAGTCCGGGCTGTACCTGACCGGGAACCGTGTCAGGAACTGAAAGGCGGCAGCGGCATTTCCCCTCGCACTCACAGAAGATACTCCCGGCTTCTTAGCTCAACCGGTATCCCGGCCGTAACCAGGAATACCTGTTCACAGCGGGCAGCTAAACGGGCGTTCATCCGCCCGGCTAAATCACGGTACAGCCGTCCAAGTGCATATTCCGGCACAATGCCGTCGCCTACTTCATTAGTAACGAGAATAAGCGTCCCCTGGAAGCTGGCGACCCCCTGCTCCAGGGCGGTAATCTCAGACTCTATCCATGGTTGCCTGTCACTCCGTTCCTCCACGGCCAGCAGTTGATTCGACAGCCAAAGCGTCAGACAATCCACCAGCACGGTCTGCCCGCTGCCGGAGAGCCGCTCCAGCAGCGCCGTAAGTGCAAGCGGCTCCTCCAGGGTCTCCCACCGGAAGCCGTCCTCCAGCCGCTGCTGCCGGTGCAGGGCAATTCGCGCCTCCATCTCCTCATCGAACGCTTGACCGGTCGCCACGTAGACCGCCTGCTGCGAAACAGCCAGCTTCCGGGTCAGGCGCTCGGCGAAGCCGCTTTTGCCGCTGCGTGCCCCGCCGGTTACAAGGATACTCATACGCTCTCCGAGCCGGAGACTCCCGCACTCTCGAAGGTGGCCATCTCCCGCATAATCCGGCTGACCGCATCAATGAAGTGCAGACACAGAGCGCCGCCCGTGCCTTCACCCAGGCGCAGCCCGAGATCCAGCAGGGCCGCAAGGCCGAGACGGTCCAGCATCAGCTTATGGCCCTGCTCGCCCGAGACATGGGAAGCGAACATGTAAGCCGTGGATTCCGGCGCCAATGCCTTGGCCACCAAGGCTGCGGCCCCGGAAATGAACCCGTCCAGAATGACCGGAATCCGCAGCGCGGCCGCCCCGAGAATCAGACCGGCCAAGCCGGCTATCTCAAGCCCGCCGACCTTGGAGAGCACATCTATGGGGTCTGCCGGATTCGGGGCATTCACCTCCAGGGCGCGTTCGATCACCGCGACCTTGTGCTGCAGCCGCTCATCGCCGATGCCTGTGCCGCGTCCGGCTGCCGCCTCTGCCGGAATCCCTTCCAGTGCACATAATACCGCAGCACTGGCTGTTGTATTGCCGATTCCCATCTCACCGGTAATCAGAAGCTCTGCGCCATCCTTCACCGCCTCCTGGGCCACCTGAATCCCAACCAGAACCGCGCGCAAGGCCTCCTCCCGGCTCATGGCCGGACCTGCTGCCATGTTATCCGTACCCCGGCGCACCTTGCGGTCAATAAGCTGCGGGTGTGCTATGTCCCCGTTGATCCCGATGTCCACGAACCGCACCTCTGCGCCGCCCTGGCGGGCCAGCACGTTCACCGCAGCCCCGCCGTTCAGGAAGTTATACGCCATCTGTATGGTGACCTCCTGCGGGAAGGCGCTGACGCCTTCACTGCAGACCCCATGGTCCGCAGCCATAACGACTACCATACGTTTGCCGTAACTGGGCTGCTCATCTCTGGAGATTCCGGCCAGCCGGACAGCCAGCTCCTCCAGCCGCCCGAGACTGCCGGGCGGCTTGGTCAGGCTGTTCAGGCGGAGTACCGCGCGCAGTGCGGCTTGTTCGTCAGGCGGGGTGATTCGTCCGGTTACTTCTTGAATGGCTGCGATCATGATATTGCCTCCTGTCAGATCATGCAGGAGTGATTCCCCTGCAAGTTGAACGGCTACGCCGTCCTTGATATTTCACAAAACCCATCCGGTCCCACAACTCTCTTCAGCTTAAAAACATAAAAAGCCCCCCAACTTCGAAGAAGGGGGCCTCCGCTGAACTGGCTGCAAGCCAATCTACTCTATCTTATCCCTATTTCTTCCTTTAAGGATTATAGGTGATATAAAATAATCTTACAATTAGATTTTTCCCTTCCGGGTGTCCACTTTCATGAAGCCTTCCAGCCGCTCCAGCGCTTCGGTCAGCTTCGCCGTAGAAGCGGCATAGGAGCAGCGGATATATCCTTCTCCACCAGCTCCGAACACATGGCCCGGAACCACTGCAACGCCAGCCTCCTTCAGCAGCTTCAAGGCGAACTCCTCTGATCCCATACCCGTGCGGGCGATGGAAGCGAAGGCGTAGAAGGCTCCCTCCGGCATATGGCAGGACAGTCCGGCGGACCGCAGACCCTCCACCAGCAGCGACCGGCGTTCTCTGAAGCACTCCTTCATCCGGTCTTTATCCGGCAGCGCCGTGCGCAGCGATTCCGTAGCGGCAATCTGACCCAGCACAGGTGCGCACATGGCGGTGTATTGATGGATTTTCAGCATGGCTCCGAGAAGTTCGCGGTTCCCGCAGGCATACCCCACCCGCCAGCCCGTCATGGCAAAAGCCTTCGAGAACCCGCTGATCACCACCGTCCGCTCCTTCATGCCGGGAAGGGAGGCGATACTTACATGTCTTCCGCCATAGGTCAGCTCGGCATAGATCTCATCCGAAATTACGATCAGCCCGTGCTCCTTCACCACTTCAGCGACCGGCAGCCAATCCTCGTAAGTCATGACCGCCCCCGTAGGATTGCTTGGAAAATTCACCATCAGCAGCTTCGTCCGCGGCGTAACCGCCTGCCGCAGCGCTTCGGCTGTAAGCTTGAAGCCCTCCTCCACCTTCGTCTCCACCGTAGCCAGCGTCCCGCCGTTCAGATAGGCGATAGGCGCATAAGCGACATAGCCCGGAGAAGGAATGAGGATCTCATCCCCGGGAGCAATGAACGCACGCAATGCCAGATCCACCGCTTCACTGCTGCCTACCGTAACCAGTATCTCGTCCGCTGGCTCATAGCTCAGTCCGAAGCTGGTCCGCAGATAGCCGGAAACCTCTTCCCGAAGCTCCGGCATCCCGCTGTTCGGGGTATACGTTGTCTCTCCACGGTCCAGCGCGCGGATACAGGCAGCCCTTACCTGCTCAGGAGTAGCGAAGTCGGGCTCGCCGACCCCAAGTGATATAACATCGTTGTTACCCGCAGCCATATCAAAAAAAGCCCGGATGCCCGAAGGCGGAATCTCCCTTAAGCGGGGAGTAACGAACTCCTCATACAAGGAGCTGCTGCCGTTCAGCAGTGCAGATTGACTCTTCCTCATCGTCTGACACCCCCTGCTTCAGCATATTGCGGCAAATCGTTATCCGGTGAATCCGCCGACTTTCCCTGCAACGGTTCCGGTTCCAGCCCCGCCCCTCCGCGCTCCTGCAGCGACCCGGTTATTATTTTATCCAGCAGGCTACTGAAGGAAATACCAGCCGCTTGAGCGCTCTGGGGCAGCAGGCTGGTTGCGGTCATCCCGGGCAGTGTATTCACCTCCAGCACGTACGGAATGCCGTCCTTCAGCAGCATATCCACTCTGGCATACACGGCGCATTTGAGCGCCCGGTAGCAGGTTAACGCCGCCGTCCGCACCCGTTCGTCCAGGGCATCCGGCAGCTGGATGATCCGCTCCTCTGCTCCGCCCTGCTCGTATTTGGCGCTATAATCGAACCAGTCAGCACCCAAGGACTGAATCCCGATTACCGGCAGCATCTCTCCCCCCAGAATCGAGCAGGTAATCTCCTGCCCTGTGATATAACGTTCGATCAGCACCGGGCCCTCTTCGGCACAAGCAAAAGCCTTCTCCACCGCCCCCGGCAGCTCCTGCGGATGATTCACCTTGGTCATGCCGATGCTTGAGCCGCCCGAATTCGGCTTGACCATCACCGGATAACCGAGCCGTTCCACGGCTTGCGGTTCGTATTCCTTCATACTGTCCCAGCACAGCCAGTCAGGGGTGGGAATCCCGTGGCTGCGGATCACCGTCTTCGCCAGACTTTTATCCATACACAAGCTGCTGGAGAGCACCCCGCTCCCGGAATACGGAATGCCGAGTGTTTCCAGCGTACCTTGTACGGTGCCATCTTCTCCGTAGGCTCCATGCAGGGCGAGCAGAGCGAAGTCCAGCCCTTTTACGCCTTCCAGCAGCTCTTTACGCGTGGTGATGGGTACAGGAATCCCGATGTATTTTGCCGGGTCCAGCGCCTTCAGCATCTCCCTGCCGGTCTTCATCGACACCTCATATTCAGACGATACGCCGCCCATAATGACACCTACTCTGATCATATCCGCACCTCATCCTCTCATTAGTTGCCGTGCTGTCCTGCCGATAATCTCAATCCCTCTGCGTATATCCTCATCCGCCACTCTGGAGAATCCCAGCCGCAGCGTGTTCTGCCCTGTACCGTCTGTGAAGAAGATGTCTCCCGCTGTAAAAATAACCCCCTGCGCATGGCACGCCGCCAGCAACTCCCTTGTCCTGAAGCCTTCAGCGAACGTTACAAACAGATGCAGCCCCCCGTCCCCCGACAAGGAGGCATATGGAATATGCTCGGTGCAGCAGGCCAAGGTCAGCTCGTATTTGCGTTTATACTCCAGCCGGGCCTTCTTCAGATACTTCTCCAGATTGCCGCCCAGCAGGTATTGGTACAGAATAGACTGGTCGAGCGTCGAGGTATGAATGGTGCGTGCCCGCTTGACGCTTTCGAGATAATAGATCAGCTCCTGATCCGCCAGCACCCAGCCCACCCGCAGCCCGGGGAACAGGACCTTGGAGAAGCTGCCGAGGTAGACTACGCCGTTCCCGCCGCCTGCCGCCGCAATGAGCGGAGCCACATGGGCACCTGAATAACGCAGCTCCTCGTTGAACCCGTCCTCAATCACCGGCACGTTATAGTGCTGCATCAGCTCCATTAGTCCTTGTCTTTTCTCGGGAGACATGACGATGCCGGTGGGATTATGGTAGGAGGGAACCAGATAAGCACAGTCGAATTCCCGCTCCTCCAGCGCCCGCTTCAGCTCTCCCAGGTGGATGCCGTCCCGTTCCATCGTTACCCCGTGAATGCCGAAGCCGTGCAGCTTCAGATTCTTGATCGCCGTATGATGGGTCGGATTCTCGCAGACCACAGCGCCATGCCGCTTGCCAAGAGCCGACAACACCAAGTCAAAACCCTCCGTGAACCCGTTAGTAATCAGCAGATCCTTCCCGCGCAGATCCACGCCCTTGTGCTCCATATATTGCTTAAGATAGTCTATTAATGGCTTATAGCCTTTTGCATATCCATAATTCAGCAGAACGTTGCCCTCTACGGACATACGTTCCAGAAAAGCTCTCCGGACCTGATCCAGCTCGAAGAGGCGCTCATCCGGGGCGATGCTGGTAAAAGAAATCGTTCCTTTCTCCGCGCGTATCCCCCGCTTCATAATGTCCAGCTCCTCCGCGAGCAGCGCCTGGCTGCTGAGCCGCTCTGTCCAGTCCAGAGTCCAGGAGGCAGCCTCCGGGCCGCTCTGCGCCGCTGCGCCTTGTGAGACATAACTGCCCTGGCCCTGCACCGTGTAGGCGAAACCATCGTCTTCAAGACCCTCGTAGGCCGAAATTACCGAGTTGCGGCTGACCTTCAGCAAGGTGCTGAGCTCGCGTGTCGAAGGGAGCTTCTGGCCGCCCTGGAGTGCGCTTTTGATAATGAGATGCTTCATATAATCCTTCACCTGGATATATACCGGACGTCCGGCAATGAGCTTGAAATCCTTGAACATCCTGTGATCGCCCCCACAGCTATCATGGCACAGACGCGGCCGTAAAAAAAGAACCACCGCCCCGGGATTTTCTTCCGGCCGTGGTTCTATGGATGGGTAAGCGGTGTGACTGGGGACTTCCGGGTGTGAATCAACGTACCTGATCAGTGCTAACGGAACTGTCAGGGCTGATGTGCCCGTTCAAGATTCACCTTGGGTAATCTGTTGTATTTTGTACAGTAGAAGTGGGGAGAACTTATCCTTTTCTGTGTTCTGTTGCACTATGTACATTAGAATTTTGGATTTCCACCCTAATCGGGCCCATTTCCGATATTCTGCTGCAGGAAATACAATAGAATGTGTTTTTGGACCTTTCCCCCCTCATTCTGTTGCACATAGTGCAATCACCTTCTGCTTTTTCAAATTACTCTCAGCTATACCGGACTGTTCCCGGCAATATGGCTACCTTGTTATTCTCAAATCCTTAAAAGTAGCTACACGGCCAATTGGTAATTCCCTGTTCCCCCTGCTAATCCGGGCTATATACCCTGCTACTCTCTGCTATTCCCTGCTATCCCCTGCTATTTCCTGCTTCACCCTGCTGTTCCCGGCCGCTAGATTTCGCATGGTATCATACGCCAAACTCCCGCCTGACAGCGAAGATTCATTACCATAACCTCACCCGGATCCGGGGCCGCTGCGGCATAGAACGTCATGCCTTCGACGATCCGTGCCAGCAGTTGCCGGATTACGCCGCCATGCGTTACCAGCAGCACACGATAAACCTTAGGAACCTGCGTTGACCCTGGCTTCATTGCTGTGGTCTCTGGAGTACATCCACTCGTAATATGTTCTTCCGGCCTTACAGAAGCCTCATGTACCAGCACCGCTCCTGATCCTGTTAGTGCTCCTACATCAGCTCCTACATCAGCTCCTGCTTCTACTTTTGCACTTGCTCCTACTCCCGTATCTACTGCAGCTTCTGCACTAGCTCCTGAATTTGCTCCTGCATCTTTCCCTGCATTAGAGTCTTCACCTGCTCCTGTTCTTTCTCCCGCACCTGTAATTGCTCCTACTCCTGTACCTGCATCAGCTCCTGCTTCTTCACTTGCCCCTGCCCCTATATCAGCCCCTGCTTCTGCACTTCCACCTGCTCCCGTACTTACTCCTACTCCTGACCATAATCCTGCTTCTGCTTCCCGCTGGAGCTGAGACCAGAAGTTGTCTACACGGGCTGCAAATTCCTCCCACGGCTCACCGTCCGGCGGGGTTACCGACCCGGGATCGTCGATCCAGCTGCGGTAATGCCTGTTATCCTTCAGTTGCTCATACGTGCAGCCTTCCCAAGCGCCGAAATCTGCCTCCCGCAGCCGCGGGTCAAAGATCGCCTGCCGCTCCAGATGCGGAGCCATGTCTGCCAGCGTCTCCTTGCATCTGCGCAAGTCACTGCAATAGACGCGGCTGAACTCTCTGCTTAGTATCGGCTGGCTCCTCAGTGCGGACAACTGCTGATGCGCATCCGGGAGCAGCGGCAGATCCGTTTGGCCCAGATAGCGGCGTTCAGCATTCCACTGGGTGTGCCCGTGGCGGATCAGGACCAGTTCCAGCTCAATCTCATGTGCCAGATCACTTGGGGCACCGTGTTCTGCCGGGTGCAACTCCTTCAAGTGCCCTCCCTTACTCTTACCCTTATCCCTATCCTTGTCCATCTGCACCATGATCAGCCTCCAATCCCATGCCACAGCATGGCGGCGGCTGCACATAAACAGACAAATATGGCGGAAGACAGCATCATCAGCCGCGAAGTTGCTATAATATCCTCCGGCTCCGTCGTCCGCAGCGGATCGCCCATGTAAGCACGGAAAGAGGTTATGCCATGGTACACATTCTCGCCGCCCAGGCGGATGCCCAGCGCTCCGGCGACCGCCGATTCAGGGTAGCCGCTGTTCGGGCTGGGGTGAAGACGGGCATCCCGCCGCACGGTGCGCCAGCATCTACGCCAGTCCAGATGCAAGAGCGCAGCACATAAGGTTAGCAATAGCGCGGTAATTCGCGCCGGTATGTAGTTAGCAATGTCGTCCAGCCGGGCAGACGCCCAGCCGAGGTCGCGGTATTTATCGTTCTTGTAACCTACCATGGAATCCAGCGTATTCACCGCACGGTAAGCCATCGCCAGCGGTGCCCCGCCCAGCAGGGCGAAGAACAGCGGCGAGAGTATCGCATCCACGATATTCTCCGCCACTGTCTCCACCGTGCCGCGGACAATCTCCGGGCTCTCCAGGTGGGCTGTATCCCGGCCGACGATCATCCCCAGCGCCCTGCGGGCCGCGGGGATATCGCCTTGGCGCAGCTCGGCATACACTGCCATCCCTGCGTCCTTCAGGCCTTTGGAGGCGATCGTCGTGGAGATTAGCCAGACTTCGGCAACACCAGCCAGCCAGGGAGATAGGCGGGAGAGCAGAATGACAAGCAGCGTAGTCAGCACCCATGCGCCGCCCGCCACCAGCAACGGAAGCAGCAGGCCAGCCCGCTTAAGGGCACGAGGCCCCGAGGCGAAGCGGCGGATAAACCGCTCTATCGCAGTAATAGCCTTCCCCATGTAGACAACAGGATGGGGAAGCTTGCGCGGATCGCCAACGATCCGGTCCACAACATAAGCAGCTAGTAGGATTAAGGCAAGCCTCACTTCCACTCACCCCACTGCTGGGTTTGGCAGTCCATGCCTGTCATTCCCGGCCGCCATTCTGATGCTGCCCAGATAACTGTGCTTGCTCCCTCTGCACCGACCGTGGTGTTTGCACCGTATGCACCGTTGGCCTCATTTGTCCCGCCTGTTCCGCCACTACCGCTTGTGCAGCCTGCGGCGCCTCCTCTTGTTCCCTCCGCAGAATTTCCGCTGCCTTCACCGAACGCAGGCTCTCCGTCACCGCGCCATACACCAGTCTGCCGATAGCTCCGCCGAGGTCGGTAGCGGTTCCAGCATATACATGCTCCGCAGCATAGCGGCGGCTTCCGCTCACTGCAAGCACAATGGCATCCGTAGTGGTTCCGGTTGCGATCAGCCCATTCTCGGAATCCGCGATTCCGAGATCGGCCAGCGCCGCAGCCTTCGCTTCCGTAGCTGTCATCACGGCGTTGACCATGGCCGACGGCGACAGCCATCCGTCAATGCCGAGCATGATATTAATCGTACCCGGGCGGTACACCGCCAGTACACTGCGCTGCGACCCGGCCCGGGCGGCATTGCCGGCAGCGGCTGTCACGCAGCAGAATATCCCCGCTGATCCGGTATCCTCTTCAGCAACTGCGGCATGTTCCAGCGGAACGGCCGTCATCAGTCCAGCGCAGCCTTCTAGCGGATACCCCCACTCGCGCAGCTTATTTTCCATATCACGTACCGGATTGCTGCATTCATAGTCCCGGGTGACATATTGATTCACCGCCCGCTTCAGGCGTCCTGTGCCTCCGCCATACACCGCGCTCGATATACTCTCCGCCTCAGCCGGGAATTCCAGCAGCAGATGGCCTTCGCGCCAGTCCAGCGTTAGCCCGGGCCACACCTTGCTCCTGTATGCCGTCTCCCCGTCTTCAAGCTTAAAGGGCAAATTCACCTTGACTTCTTCCACTTTGCATCCACTCCTTCCACACAGTGATTCATATCCACTTTATGATTATATACTAACTTGTTTTTTGAATTTTTTAACAAAAAATTGTATTGGATACTGCTTAAAAGTCTGATTCCGTACATTAGTTCACACATTCGCCGGAATTGTGCATTTCTCATTAGCGAAGCTGGTGATTATCAAGTCGTAAGGTGGATCGGAAAATACACAAGTCCCAGATCGAAAAAGAATTCGCTCAAATTACGATACAAGATATTTCCGACAGGGCGGATGTCAGCCGAAGAACCCTCCATCTCTACCAGAGGGAATTTCATAGGATAGAGCAGCCGTTTCTGTTGGCGTCACATACAAAGGTGTTGTCCTCTTCACACTCCCGCCTGCAGCAACGCCCCCAGCTCCCGCAGCAGCCGGGCATTGTCCGCCCGGCCCTTCACCGCGACGCGGATATGCCCCGGCTCAAGGCCCGGGTACATGGCGCAGCTGCGGACGAGAATCCCGCCCGCGCCAAGGCGCTGCTGCATCTCCTGCGCGCTCCACGGAGCGGGCAGCCGCAGCAGCAGGAAGTTCGCTTCGCCCGGCGGCACTTCGCAGCCGAGCTCCAGCAGACCTTGGCGCAGCCGCTGCCGCTCTGCTGCGATCAGCGCGCGCGTCTCCTGCCCGTAGCCGTCGCCGCTCTGCAGGCAGGCTTCCCCGGCCAGCAGCGCCAGGCCGTTCACGCTCCAGGTCACCTGCTTGCCGGTCATCGCCGCGGCAAGCTCCGGGTGCGCGGCGGTGAAGCCCAGCCGCAGCCCCGGAATGGCAAAGAACTTCGTCATCGAGCGCACCAGCACCGTATGACGGTAAGCCCCCAGCTCCGGCAGCAGGGATTGCCGGTCCGTCTCCGGGATGAAGTCGATGAACGCTTCATCCACGGCAAGAATCGTCCCGCAGGCCTCTGCCTTGCGGGCCAGCAGCCGCAGCTCGTCCAGCGGATACTGGACGCCGTTCGGATTGTTCGGCTGGCCGAGGAACAGCAGATCGACCTGCTCCAGCAGGCCGGAGATCCGGTCGACGTCAGCCCGGTACTCCCTGCCGCTGGCCCCCTGAACGGACAGCACCTCCGCGCCGAACTGCTCCGCGAGCTGGCGGTACTCGGAGAAGCACGGCTCGACGATGCCTACCCGGCGCGGCGCAGCCGCCAGCAGGAGCAGAGCCATCGACTCGGCAGCTCCATTGGCAACGGTAATCCAGTCTGTGCCCACCCCCAGGCTCTCGGCCAGCAGCGCCTTGAGCCTCCGGTGACCCGGATCGGGATAAGCTGTAATCGCAGGTACAGCTTCCCGCAGCAGCGCCAGCACTCCCGGCGGCGGCCCCAGCGGGTTAATATTGGCGCTGAAATCCAGGAAGCCGCCGCCCTTCTCCCCGTATAGCTCAGCCGCTGTCAGCAGATCACCGCCATGGCCATATTTCTCAAGCATAGATACACTCCCTTTGGGCTTCATCCTTACTTCAGTAACCCTTCTCCCAATTATCAGCCCGCAGCGGGAAATACGTCAATGCGCTCACAGTAACGCATTAGTGCATCCGGCATGGTTCCGAGCACTCATCATCTCCCGGAGAACTAACAGGCGAAGCTGATTCTGCCGGACAGAAGTCCGCTGGCAGCCTCAGTGGAGGAGGGACTGGCGGCCTTGCACAGCTCCCCCGGGATAAGTTAAACTTTCGATTTTGTGGAAATCTCTCTTTTGGTTATAATAAGTACAGCAGTTTACTATGGTCAAGCGGAGGAATCACAAATGCTTTTTATTGATAATACCGGAATTACAGACGCATCCATCAATCTGGCCATTGAGGAGTTTGCCCTCAAAAACCTGCCGATGGACGAGAGCTACCTGCTCTTTTATATCAACAGCCCCTCGATCATTATCGGCAAACACCAGAATACCATCGAAGAGATCAACCAGGAGTATGTGAAGGAGCATAATATCCAGGTCGTACGGCGGTTGTCCGGCGGCGGCGCGGTGTATCATGATCTGGGCAATCTCAACTTCAGCTTCATTACCAAAGACGACGGACAGTCTTTCCATAACTTCCTCAAATTCACCCAGCCGGTGATCGACTACCTGCAATCCATGGGGGTGAATGCCGAGCTGAGCGGACGGAATGATCTTCAGGTCGGGGAGCAAAAAATCTCCGGCAACGCCCAGTTCTCCACGCGCGGACGCATGTTCAGCCACGGCACCTTAATGTTTGACCTTAACCTGGATGATGTCCAGGCTTCACTGAATGTGAATCCCGAGAAGTTCAAATCGAAGAGCACCAAGTCCGTACGCAGCCGTGTCGCCAATATCAAGGAGCTCCTGGGCAACCCGGATCTTACGATTGAACAGTTCCGCGAAGGCCTGCTGCGTTCCATCTTCGGGATGGAGGCCGCCGAGGTTCCGCAGTACAAGCTGACCACGGACGACTGGGTGCGGATCAACGAAATCTCCAAGGAGCATTACCAGAACTGGGACTGGAACTACGGCCTCTCGCCAAAAAGCAATGTGAAGCATACCCGCAAATTCCCGGCAGGGCTGGTCGATATCCGCATGGATATTGAGGATTCTGTCATTCGCGAGATCAAAATCTACGGAGACTTCTTCGGCGTGGGCGATGTAGCTGATGTGGAAGACGCGCTGCGCGGCAAACGTTATGAGGAAGCCGAGGTACGGCAGGCGCTCGCGGATCTCGATCTGAAGCATTACTTCGGCCGCATTGAGCCGGAGGACTTCATCGGTCTGGTATTTCTTGAGGAATAAACTTGAGGAATAAATAGAAGGCATTACAAGCCAAAGCCCTCCCGCGCGGATGATCTCCGCACCGGAGGGCTTTGCCGTACACGCTTGCCGGTATTGTATCAGGCTCTGTGTCGCTCCCCTTAACAAGCAAGTGGATAAACGTATCTTAAATCGCCCGTTTCTGAGGAATCCAGGGAAGCAAGTGGATAAACAGCATCTATAATTGCTCCTTTTTGCTACTTAGGGTGAATCGAGAGGTTGTAAGTGCTGTTTATCCACCTGCTGTTGCAGCAGGAAGCATTCATTCATCAGCAAGTGTACGAAATCCAACTGCTATCTCCGGTCCTCACCGCGTCCTGGCCTGACCCGTTCGTTACCTGACCCGTTCGTTATCAGACGTCATCCCAAAGATGGCGTAAGCACAAACACATAGACAACGAGCGCCAGCGTAAGCATCACGCATACCTTCTCCACTGCGTTGCCCTTCTTCGTACCGGTACTCATCAGCCTCAGCCGCAGCTTCAGCGGGATCGGTGGCAGCGGAGTGATCCCGCGCTGGGTCAGGGAATCGGCGAGCAAATGCAAGCCGTAGGACATACTCCCGGCAATCCAGAGGCTGCCGCCGTCATTCATGCCCGGTGAGACGAAGTAGAGCAGCGCCCCCCATCCGGCAACGGCATACAGCGTATGCGTGATCCCGCGGTGCGGAACTACCGATGCTACGACCAGCACACAGGCGGCGATATAGTTCCAGGGATCATAGGCATCGGCAAAAGCAAACAAGGCCAGCGCAATCAGCAGCATCACCAGATGCCGCAGCCTGCGGCTGGGCAGGAAGGATACACTGCCCACGAGCAGAGCCAGCGCTATGTTCCAAGGCGGCTCGGCAATCCCGGCAAAATAAAGATAGATGCCGGCGCCGATCAAAGCTACCTGCAGGATACGCAGCAGGAACTCGGGCACTGCCTTGCGTACCAGCAGGGAATTCGGCTCGTCGATGTCGGGCAGCAGGGAGCTGACCACGGCAACGGCGACGGCCGGGAGGGTGATTTCCAGTCCCAGCAGGCTCATGGCGGACAAGGTAACCCCGGTGCTGATAACTAAATGGGATTTGCCCATCATGGTGAATCCGCTCCTTCATATAAGAGTATAATGATTCTGAGATGCCTGAAATGAGAACGTGTGTGCGGTTATCGAAGTATACCAAGGCTTTCCTTTTTTGTCCAGACTATAATTGGTACCCGGGTCATTCCCGTCCGTCCATCCAAGCAGGCGGCGCAGTTTCGGCTTGTCCTGTCCCCTGATTTAGGATACAATTTGGACAACTCAACTGGCCCTGTAATGGATGACCTGTGCATCGCACACGAATCGCCGGTCTAAGTCTGCAACTGGCGGCGGTATGCGGGGAAATGCAGCGGATAGCCGGACTACAACATACTTTTAGGAGAGAACCCAAATGTACAAATTGATTGCCATCGACATCGACGATACCCTGATTAATGACGATAAGGAAGTGACCCCGGCCACACAAACCGCGCTGGAGCAGGCTGTAGCCGCAGGCGTTGTAGTAACACTCGCTACAGGACGTGCTTATGCTTCCGCCCAGGCGATTGCCCGCCAGACCGGACTCAACGTGCCGATTATCACCTATCAGGGCGCGCTGGTGAAGAACCTGCTCGATGAAGAAGTCCTCTATGAGCGTTATGTGCCGCAGGAGGCGGTACGCAAGCTGTTCCAGTATTGTGTGGAGCATGATCTTCACCTGCAGACTTACATCGACGACAAGCTGTATGCCCGGGAAGAGAACCAGAAGCTGATTGATTATTCCACCCTGAACGGTACGCAGTACTACATTGAACCGGACTGGGAAGAGAAGCTCGTCCCGCAAAAAACTCCAAAAATGCTGATCATCGACGATCCGGCCTTCCTGGATGAGCTGTCCCCGATCCTGCGCAGCCTCCTGGGCGATTCGGTTCATATCACGAAGTCCAAACCGCATTTCCTGGAGATCATGCACCACGAGGGCACCAAGGGTCTGGCGCTGGAATTCCTGGCCGCGCACTTTGGCTGTGACCTGTCCGAGACCATCGCTGTAGGCGATTCCTGGAACGATCATGAGATGCTGGAAGCTGCCGGACTCGGTGTAGCGATGGCGAATGCCATCCCTGCGCTCAAGGAGATCGCTGACTTCGTGACCCTCAGCAATAATGAAGACGGTGTGAAGTACGCGATTGATAAGTTCATTCTGGGGGCAGTTCAAGAGGCGTAAGCCAACCGGACCCCAACCTACAATCCCCGTATTTCCATAAAAAGGGTGGCGTGCCGCAGGTTCATTCATTGAACCCGGCGGCACGCCACCCTTTATTTTTTTCGTGCAACGCTGTGAATTACACCGCTCCGATTACACGGCTCCGGCTACCGAAGCCTTCTGATTGACAGACTCCGTTCCGTCGCTGCCGCGGCTCTCCGTACTACCGGAAGTCCCTTGCTCCTCCGCAGACTCCTGCTCCAATTGAGTATTATACAGCTCGGAGTACCGCCCTCTTGCAGCAAGCAGCTCCTCATGACTGCCCCGCTCCACAATCTCCCCGTTCTCCATCACCAGAATAATATCGGCATTCTGGATGGTTGAGAGGCGGTGGGCGATAACAAGCGTTGTTTTGTCCTTCATCAGTTTGCGGATGGCCTGCTGGACCATTTTCTCCGACTCGTTGTCGAGTGCAGCCGTAGCTTCATCCAGCAGCAGAATCGGCGCATTCTTAAGCATCGCTCTGGCAATGGACAGGCGCTGTCTCTGCCCTCCCGACAATCTCGAGCCATGCTCGCCAATATCCGTGTGTATACCCTCCGGCAGCTCCATAACGAATTCATAAGCGTTCGCCTGCCGCAGCGCCTCCATAATCTCTTCGTCGGCCGCACCGGGCTTACCGCTCTCGATATTGTCACGGATGCTCCCCGTATACAGGCCCGACTCCTGGGGGACATAGGCGAAATAACTTCTTAGCTGTTCCAGCCGCATTCCGGTAATCGGACTGCCATTAATGGAGACCTCACCAGCATCCGGTGTATAGAACCCGAGCAGCAGCTTGAACAACGTCGATTTACCGCCGCCGCTCGGGCCGACCACAGCCATTTGTTGTCCGCGCGTCAGCTCCAGACTAATCTGGTTAAGACTCCGCTTCTCACTATCCGGGTATCCAAAGGCCAGATTCGTGAGCTGAAGCACCCCGAACTCCGGCGGCACCGCCTGCACCTCAGGCAGCACCTCAACCTCTGCGGGAGCATCCATCACTTCAAAAATCCGTTCAGCCGCACCCAGCGACTGCTGCATGGAAGCCACCAGGCCCGGCAGCACCGAGAACGGCCCTACCAGATAATTCATCAATTGAATAAAGGCGATCATTGCCCCGACCTCAAGCCTTCCGTTAGCCACGAACCAGCCGGCAATGACCAGGGCCAGGAGGAAGGTGAGGTTACCAAGCAGAGAAGAAATGGCTCCCGTTGCACCCTCGATACCGGCCTTCTTCCTCTCCCCAGAGGCGATGCTCTCACTGTAATCTATGTATTGCTTCTGCAGCCTGCGCTCTATCGAGAAGGCTTTGAACACCATGCTGCTGCCCAGGATATCATTCAGAAAAGATGTCGTTCTGCTCATGCTCTCCTGCACCCGCACACTGTTGACACGCATCGCATTGCCGAAGACTTTGCCGGTCAGGAACAACAGCGGGCCTATAGACAGGCAGATCAGCGCAAGCACCCAGTTAATATAGAGCAGATAGGCGAAGGAGGCTACCGCCAGCAGCGGGTTGCGCATCAGATCCATCATCACCCGCCCGCAGGCTTCGCCGACCGACTGATTGTCATTCGTGAACCGGGACAGCAAATCCCCCGAATGATTACGGTCGAAGTAAGACTGCGGCAAGGCCAGCGTATGACTCATCATATCCTGACGCAGCTCATTTCTGATTTTGGCCGAGATATTGGTTTTGAGAAATTCATTAAGGAAGGTATTGAGGCCAGCGACAATCAGGAATAACACTCCAAACCAGGCAAGCCCCTTGAACGCCTCCACATCCAAGCGCACGGCCGCATCCGTAATCCGGGCCAGAAACCAGGCCATCGTAAGATCCAGCATAATACTTAATACGGTGACCAGCAGCAGTACAGCATAGATTAGCTTGTGTCTAAGCATGTATGTACCCAGTCTCGCAAAAGCACCTTTCTTCTTCACATCATCAGCTCCCATTGGAATTCAACATCCTGCATTGTATTTAATTACCTTCTAGCTCATGCATTCAGTTTACTATACCACAAAGCAAGGAACCCAGCGGCGGCAGATGGATTCCTTAATCGGTCTCGGGGCTGACTGGAGTGAATACGGGAGAATCCTGCTATCCTGTCAAAAATCCCTGGAGTAGAGCACTCCCTCTGATCCTGGGGTTCAGGACTCCTCCGGGTGCAGCGGAATCTTCATCCCCGTAACCGCAAGGGTCACCTTCTCCGGCAGAATATAATCCTTCTCCAGATTGATGTCATGCGACATATGCGTGTAGACCGCACGGCGCGGCTGAACGGTCTCCAGCAGATCGGCGGCTTCGGTCATATCATACACAGAGCGGGTGGACAATGCTGCGGCTTCGTAATAAAAGCTGGTTCCCAGCACCAGCAGATCCGCTCCGTGCATAGACTTCGTCTCCTCCGGGGTGAGGGAGATGGAGTCCGGGCAGTATATCCAGACATAGCCCTCCTTCTCCAGCCTGTAGGCGTAGGAATAACCATTCTTGCCATGGTTAACCCGCCACGTAGTAATCTGCCAGCCGTCCAGCGTAACGCCGTCATCGCAGGGAATCAGGTCGATATGCCCGCTGAGCCACGGGTATTGCCGTTCAATGACGGGAATGACCTCGGCCGGAGCGTACAGCTCTCCCCTGAAGCCCATCCAGCGGCAGCTGTCCGCCCATTCAGGCAGGCCGCCGATATGGTCGAAATGCGCATGCGTCACCAGCAGACGTTCCATGCGGCGGTGTCCCAGCAGCTCCATCTGACGCCGCCAGTCCGGTCCGCAGTCAATCGCCAGGAATCCGGCTCCGTTATCTATAAGCACAGAAGAACGCAGGCGGCTATTGCGCCCGGTTGTCCTTGCTTCCGTGCAGGTCTCACAATCGCAGTAGACCCGGGGTACCCCCATGGCATCCCCTGTTCCAAGGAACACTAATGTATCCATATGCCTGCCCTCCATCATCGTCTATTTTTCAGCGTGTATCCGTCAGTTCATTATAGAACAGCAGCCGGTCCTTTGCACCTTAGCCCGATACAAGTGGAAACGGCTTAGCCGTCCTTTAAAGGACGGTACCGTTTCAGCGAGAAATAGAAGGATAATTTATCATGTGAAACATATAAATTCTTATATTTCAAACAAAGAGCCGCCCCTCAGCCTGACCCGGCCGCAGAACAGCTCTCTTCTTCATGCACACCTCACACCCAACAGGTACCGTCCAATCGCAGTACGCTTCATCAACCCTCCGCCAGACCTACCTCGTTCTTACCCGCCTAGATTCCGGCCAGTACCTGGTACCATATGCCCCGCTTGGAGTATAACGTCGTACGGACCTCTTCCCAGCCGCCAAGGTAGCTGATGTCGAACAGCCCGGCAGGAACCGGATACTGGCTCTCATGCTCGGCATAGACCTGCTGGTTCACGGGACGGAAGCCGAATTTGGCGAAAATCTCCTGCGCCTCCGGCGTAGTCAGATAATCCACCAGCGCCTCTGCGGCCTTGCGGGTGCCGCGCTCATCCACATATTTATCCACCACCGCAGCGGGATTCTCGATCAGCATCGTATTCCGGGGGAGGATCACCTCATACTTGACCCCCTCGGCAATCCGCGCCAGCAGCTCATTCTCATAGGTCACGATCACATCGCCGACCCCGTACTCGAAGGCAGCCATGGAAGCCCGCCCGCTTTTATCCAGAGATTCGACGTTTCGGTGTATGCTCTCCAGGAAGGCCTTGGCAGCAGCAGGGTCCTTCGCCCCTTCCTGCTCCTCAGAACGCTTCAGACCCGCCCCGTAGATCGCGTTGATATCCCACTGGGCCCCCCCGGAGGTCTTAGGGTTAGGGTAGAGCACCTTCACACCCGGCTTCGCCAGATCCGCAAAATCATGAATGCCCTTCGGATTGCCTTCCCGCGTTCCCAAGGCCACTACTGACCGCGTCACCATACCCGCCTCGCCGTGATTCTTCCAGCTCTTCTCCACCAGTCCTGCCTTGACCAGCTTCTCCACATCGCCTTCCATCGCCAGCAGAGTGACATCCGCCTCGAAGCCGCCGGCAATCGCCCGCGCCTGGGTTCCAGAGGCCTCATAGGACTGCTGGAATACGATTTTTTGGCCGGTATCCGCCTGCCATTGCTTCGCGAACAAGGGGAGAATCTCGCCCATGGCATCCTTCACCACGCTATACGCACCCACCACAAGCGTCACATCTCCCTGCGGCGGCGTACCTGCTTCCCCGGAGGCCTGCTGTTCATTTGCGCAGCCGGCAGCGCTCAGGGTGAACACCGCCAGCATGAAGACTGTCAGCCATCCGTGCAGTAGTCTGCTCCTTCTGATAAGCCTCATCCCGGCGACACATCCTAGATCATTTATTTTTTAGATAAATACAGGCATCGGATCTTTCTTAAGGCCATTCTCCTGAATCCAGCTCCGCTCCTCATTGAACAGGTAAGCGCGGTGTACCAGCACGGATATCTCCTGGCCCGGAGTCAGCGTTTCTTTCTCCAGAGAGCGGTAGGTGACCAGCTTATGTCCCTTTACCTCAACCTCCACGAGCCATTCACTTCCGCGGAAATGCAGATGCTTGACCGTACCCTGCTCCGTGGCCGAAGCCATTTTGAATTCATGCAGATGGCCCACCTCAATATACTCGGGACGGATCAGCGCTTTGGTCGGCCTGCCGCCGCCTGCTCCCTGGAAGCCTTTCAGCTCAGAGGCACTTTCGATCAGCGTGGATTCCCCGATGAAGGTCGCCACGAACGGCGTCTTCGGCTCTTTATAGATATCCCAAGGCGTTCCCTTCTGCTCCAGCCGTCCCTGGTTAATGATCATAATCTCATCCGCCACTTCAATCGCTTCATCCTGGTCATGAGTGACGAAGATCGAGGTGATGCCAACACGTTCAATCAGCTCCCGCAGCCAGGAACGCAGCTCTTGGCGGATCTTCGCATCTATTGCCGCGAACGGCTCATCCAGCAGCAGCAGCTGCGGTTCAGGCGCCAGCGCCCGGGCAAAGGCCACCCGCTGGCGCTGCCCGCCGGACAGCTGATGCGGATACCGCTTCTCGAAGCCCTTCAGTCCGGTAAGCTCCACCAGCTCGGTGACACGGTCACGAATGGCCGATTTGCTGGCTTTCTTGACCTTCAGCCCGAAGGCGATATTCTCGAACACCGTCATGTGCTTGAACAGCGCATAATTCTGGAACACGAAGCCGATCTCACGCTCCTGCGGCGGAAGATGGTTCACGGTCTTGCCGTGGAATATAATCTCCCCGCTGTCCGGTGTCTCAAGGCCTGCCAGCATGCGCAGAATTGAGGTTTTGCCGCCGCCGCTTGGGCCGAGCAGCCCGATCAGGTGACCCTTGGTAATTCCGAAATGAACATCCTTCACGGCATGAAAATCTCCAAAATGCTTATCGAGTCCCCGGACCTCTACATGCATAACTAGTGCCCTCCCTTTCTTCTCTTGCTCCATTCCATCAACAGCAGCAGCCCCGCAGAGAATGCGGCCAGCACCAGCGCTACACCACCCGCAGCCGTAACATTGAAATTCTCGACATCCTGGTAGATCAGCGTGGTTGCCGTCTGCGTCCGGTTCATAATATTGCCGGACACGACGAGCACCGCCCCGAATTCACCAAGCGAGCGGGCCACGGTCAGAATCACTCCATAGATGACAGCCCAGCGGATCGAAGGCCAGGTCACCTTCCAGAAGGTGGTCCAGCCATAGGCGCCAAGTGTTGACGCAGCCTCTTCCTGCTGGGAGCCGATCTCTTGCAGCACCGGCATCACCTCACGCACCATCAGCGGAAACGTCACGAACAGCGTAGCAATGACCATTCCCGGAAAAGCATAAACAATCTTCACTCCGATTTGTTCAAATAATGCACCAAGCGCACTGTCCGGCCCGAGCAGCAGGACGATCATCAGGCCGCCGATAACCGGCGATACCGCATAAGGCAAATCCACAATGCTGTTCAAGAGGCTTTTCAGACGCCGTCCCAGCCAGTCTGCCCTTACCAGATACAAGGCCATCATAATGCCAAACAAAGTGTTCAGCAGTGTCACTACGGCCACCACGCCTCCGGTCATCAGCAGCGCATGCAGCGCCTCCGGCCGGGTCAGCGCATTCCAGAAGCCGCTCCAGCCTTCGCTGAAGGCGCCCATCGTCATTCTGCCAAGCGGGGCAGCGATCAGCACGAAGAATACGAGATAAGTAAGGCCAATCCACAGTCTTCTCATGATCTTCTCCCCCGCATCTGCAGCAGGTTAATCAGCCAGAGAATCAGAAAGGATAGGGTCAGCAGAATGATTGACACCGCTGCCGCCCCGGCCGGATTGTCACTTTCGACCTCCCCGAAGATAAAGACAGAAGACACCAGGGTACGCCCCGGGATATTGCCCGCTACGAGTACAACCGCACCGAATTCAGCAAGCGCCCGCGAGAAGGCCAGCATCCCGCCGCCGATCATGCCAGGTGCCATAGACGGAAGAATCACCTGGAGGAAGACCCGGCTGGGCCTCGCCCCCATCGTATACGCCGCCTCCTCTTCCGAAGCATCCAGCTCCTCCAGCAGCGGCTGTACCGCCCGGATTACGAAGGGGAACGTGACGAAGACCATAGCAATCACAATGGCCGGCTGGTGAAAAACCACCGTAAAGCCCAGAGATTCCGCCAGGCCGCCGATCAGGCTTCCGGGACCCAGCAGCAGCAGAATCATTAGTCCTCCAACTGCAGTAGGCAGGGCAAACGGGAGATCAACGAGACTGTTCAGCAGCGCTCTGCCCCGGAACTTATAACGGATAAGGACCCAGGCAATCATCGTGCCCAGAAGTACATTCGTAAGTGCAGCAATGACAGCCAGCTTAAGTGTTAATACAACCGACTTCCAAGCAATCGGGTCGGTCACACTCTCGGCGAAGCTTCCGAACCCTGACGAGAATGAATTGTAATAGACTCCAAGGATCGGCAACACGATCAGTATGACGAAATACAGTACGACTGTTGTTCTAAATCCCCAAGTCCAGCCCTTGTGCCTGATCAACGAATTCAATGCTCAACCTCCCACCTCCGGCGGATAACCGGTCGGTTTACTCGACTTTAAGGCTGTAATTATTCCTATTAATATACTTGGTTTAAAGTTATCCCTACTTTACCAAAGACTGCTTGCTGCCGTCAATTACTTTGTTAAGTTTTGGGTTAAAGTATAAGTATCATCATTGTTGTTCAAATCAGAGAGGGGCGTATTCATAATGCTGCATACTATGGAGATCACCACCAGCAAGCGGGATGAAATGCGGGACATTACCCGCGAGGTTCAATCTTATGTGAAAAAAAGCGGAGTGCTTAACGGGCTGGTCTTCGTCTATTGCCCGCACACCACTGCAGGGATTGCGATTAACGAGAACGCAGACCCTGATGTGAAGCGTGATGTGCTGATGCGCCTGGATGAGGTCTATCCCTGGGAGCATCCCAAATACCGCCACGCCGAGGGTAATACGGCCTCCCACCTGAAATCCATCACTGCCGGACCATCACAGACGCTCATTATTCATGAAGGGGCTGTGCTGCTGGGCCGCTGGCAGGGCATTTATTTCTGTGAGTTCGATGGTCCGAGGCAGCGCCAGTGCCACCTCAAAATCATCGAAGGTTAGTCTATTATTGCCTTGTAAAAACTTATAGAAGAGCAGCTTCGCCGGTTCCTGCGGAGCTGCTCTCTATACAATTGATAGCTTCTATAACACTTTCACCAATCAATGTTATACCAATGCAACGCTCTAAAGTGTGAGCTGTTAAAAAAAACAGCTTTTACAGACTGCGGCTTAATACTTTGACATGCGTAAGAGCAGCTTGCTTCACATCCTCGAACAACACTTTATCCTGGATATAATAAGAAATAAATCCGTGGGCAGACAGGAACAGAGTCAACGGCACATTCTGCCAGTCTTCTGACACATATCCCTCTTCCTTCATATGACGGCGGACAATACTTGCGAATAACTCGAAACATCGGCCCTGTTCTGCCCGGCAATAAGCCAGCAGTTCTTCGTCGCGGATCATGAACATGATCTCATACTGATACGGATGGTCCAGTCCGAAGCGGATGAACTCCATAACCAGCTGTTCCACTCGGGTCATTCCCTCTACAGGAGGAGTGCTCATTGCATCATTCAATAACGTGGCTACATGATTGAAATCCTCGACCACGATCGCGTAGAAAAGTTCAGCTTTTTCTTTGAAATGATAATATAGAGAGCCGTGGCTATACCCCAGGTGCTGACCAATGCTGCGCATCGAAATGGCACGGTACCCTTTGGTTATAAAAAGATGCCTCGCCGCCTCCAAGATTCTTTCTCTCGACAACTCCTGTTCCACTGCTCTTCTTGCCATAGTCTATTCCCCTTCGCTGTAGTAAAGCCGCCGCCCTTCTGTAACAAGGGATTGCCCCTCCGTAAGATCGATTATCCATGCGATAAATGCGTCACCTTCGTCATTGCGCGGAAGGCATAGCAGTGTAACTTTATCCGTAAATAAAGTCTCTCCGGTCTGGATGTTCCTGCCCCGCAGCGCGTTCTCCACCTTGCCCAGCCAAGTGTATTCGATCTCTACGAACACCTCCCGCCTCAGCACACGTGTGATTACCTCTCCGGCTTCCAGTGCAAGAACCGCACCGTCTGTATAAGCACGAATCAGCCCGCCTGCACCCAGCATAATACCTCCGAAATAACGGGTAACTACAATTGCTACATTTTTAACCTTTTGGCTGCGGATTACTTCCAAAATCGGTTTCCCGGCCGTTCCGCCCGGTTCCCCGTCGTCCGACTGTCTCTGGATCTCATCCCTCTCACCAATCATATAAGCAGAGCAGTTATGTGTAGCGTTCCAATGCTGCTTCTTGATATGATCGATAAATTGAACAGCTTCTTCTTCGTTCTCCACTGGCATTACATGTCCAATGAAGCGTGATTTACGGATTACGACTTCCCGTGAACCGGGAGTACGCACCGTCCGGTATTGTTCCAGCATTGTTGTCCATTCCTTAATCTACATATGATAACTTGATATATATTAGGAGCAGCCCCGGTAATGGTTACCTCTGGACTGCTCCCTGATGACTTATATGCGTATGAATAATCTGCGGTCCTGTGGTTATGTGTAGAACTATTCTGTAAGTCTGGCTTCCAGTTCTGCTTTTTCTTTCTCGTAGCCTGGTTTGCCCAGCAGTGCGAACATATTCTTCTTGTAGGCTTCAACACCCGGCTGGTCGAACGGATTCACACCCAGCAGGTATCCGCTGATGCCGCAGGCTTTCTCGAAGAAGTACACCAGATAACCGAAGGTATAAGGGGTCTGGTCAGGAATGGTAACGATCAGATTCGGCACTTGGCCGTCCGTGTGCGCCAGCATCGTTCCCTGGAAGGCCTTCTTGTTCACGAAGTCCATAGTCTGGCCAGTCAGGAAGTTCAATCCATCCAGATCATCCGGATCATTCTCAATCGTTACATGGTGCTGTACCTTCTCCACTTGAATAACCGTCTCAAAGATGTTGCGGTTACCCTCCTGAATGAACTGGCCCATGGAGTGCAGGTCTGTAGAGAAGTCCACCGAGGACGGATAGATTCCCTTGAAGTCCTTGCCTTCGCTTTCGCCGTACAGCTGTTTCCACCATTCGGAGACAAAGTGCAGGGACGGCTCGTAGTTCACGAGAATTTCTGTAGTTTTGCCTTTGCGGTAGAGTGCGTTACGTACTGCAGCATATTGATAGCTCTGGTTGGTAGCCACATCGGGATTGTTGAATTCATCGGCTGCGGCTGCGGCCCCTTGCATCATCTCTTCAATGTTAATACCGGCTACGGCAATCGGCAGAAGACCTACCGGGGTCAGTACGGAATAACGTCCGCCGACATCATCAGGGATAATGAACGACTCATAGCCTTCTTCATTAGCCAGCTTCTTGAGTGCGCCCTTCTCCTTGTCTGTAGTTGCGTAGATACGTTTGCGGGCTTCTTCCTTGCCGTATTTCTTCTCCAGTGCTGCGCGGAAAATGCGGAAAGCAATCGCCGGCTCAGTAGTCGTACCGGATTTGGAGATTACATTCACGGAGAAGTCCTTGCCTTCTACCAGATCAAGCAGATGCGTGATGTAGGTGGAGCTGATGTTGTTCCCGGCAAAATATACTTCCGGAGTCTTGCGCTTGTCCTTGGACAGGTTATTGTAGAAGGAATGTGATAGCGCCTCAATCGCTGCGCGGGCTCCCAGGTAAGATCCGCCGATACCGATTACGATCAGTACTTCGGAATCACTCTGAATCTTCTTGGCGGCCTGCTGAATGCGGGCGAACTCTTCCTTGTCATACGCTGTAGGGAGATCAATCCAGCCCAGGTAATCGGAGCCGGCTCCGCTCTTGTTGTGCAGTTGCTCGTGGGCCAGTTTCACCGGAGCGGCGAAATAGTCAATCTCGGTCTGGCTGAAGAAGGAAAGGGCCTTGGTGTAGTCAAAATTAATCTTCTTGGACATCGGTAATGGTAGCCTCCTGTTTATCTCTTTAGATTTGACACCGTTTGTTGCAACATTATAATCTAGGATACTTTAATTTGCCTTGACTGGCAAGGTCTTAAGGCATAACCCCGGCTTTGGAACCATGTTTTTGAAAGTTTCATGAAAGCGTTTGCCAGGCAGAACAGGTATTCTGTTCTGTGGAACCTGCTGGGTCCTTCTGATAGAATGTAGACAAACTTAATTTCTAGAATAGGATCTCACTTGAGCAAAGGTGGAAATCAAATGAAGCAAATCGGTTTTATTGGACTCGGAACGATGGGGGCGCCTATGGCGTCCAATCTGCTGCGCAGCGGCTTTGAGGTTACGGTCTACAACCGCACCGTTGAGAAATGCAGACCCCTGGAACAGGAAGGCGCGAAGACCGCCCCTACGCCGCAGGCCGCGGCTGCGGGCAAAGATGTTATTATTACCATGATCAGCAATGACGATTCGATCCGTGAAGTCTTCTACGGCGACAGCGGTATTCTGGCTGCCCTTCAGCCGGGAACAACCGTCATTGATTCCAGTACCATCTCCCCCGGTCTGGCCAAGGAGATTGCCTCTGCCGTAGAGGAGCGGGGCGGCAGCTTCCTTGATGCCCCTGTAACCGGCAGCAAGCCGGCAGCTATCGACGGCACTCTGGTCTTCATGGTCGGCGGACATGCCGAAGTGATTGAGAAGCACCGGGATCTCTTCGACTCCATGGGCCGTCTGCTGCTGCATATGGGCGCTAACGGCAGCGGAGCTGTAGCCAAGCTGGCCCACAATGCCATGGTCGGCATTCACAACGTGGCGCTTGCCGAGGGCTTCTCCATCGCCGTGAAGTCCGGCGTTCCCGCAGACAAGTTCCTGGAACTGGTGAAGAACGGGTCTGCCGGCAGCAAGCAGGCCGAACTCAAGGGACAGAAGATTATCGACAATGACTTCAGTAACCAGTTCTCCCTTGCCCTGATGCTGAAGGATCTCAAGCTGGCGTCCTCGCTCAGCGATTCCACCGGCGTTCCTTCCCCTATGCTTGGCGTAGCCAAAAGCATGTTCCAGGCGGGCTTCAATCACGGCTACGGCGACGAGGACCTGTCCGCCGTGGTCAAATCCTACGAAGACTGGATCGGACGGAAGATCGGCGGTACAGGGGAGCAGGAATAAGAGACTTCCAGTAATACTTCAGACGCAGCCGGATCACAGGCTGCGTCTATTCATTGCAGTATGAGCGGATTACCGGCCCGCTATTGGCGGATTCAGAAGGAGCCTGATTATCACCTAAAAAAAAGCACCCCGGGACATAATCTCCCAGGGTGCTTTTTTGCTACTGCTTCATACTACACAATCGGGTAAGAACAGCAATAATCAGTTAATGCGAATACTTCCAGCGCAAATTTGGAGTTACCGGGAACATGGAACGTTTCCGCTCCGTTAATGTCCTTCCACACCTCAGTGCCGGGAAGCAGCACTTTCAGATTACCGGAGAGGATCTCCATGGTCTCCGGGCCATCTGTGCTGAATTCGTATACTCCAGGCAGCATAATGCCGAGTGTCACCTTAGTACCGTTCTCCAGAGTAACTGTACGGCTGGTAACTTTACCGTCGTAATAGATATTAGCTGCTTTTTGAATTGTCGCGCCCGTAAACTGACTCATATGCTTATTCTCCCCTTTGTCCTTAGATCCGTCTATTATAGCAGTGCTTTTACGCGGCTGACTACATTTTCTACGGTGAAGCCATACTCTCTGATTACTGTATCGCCAGGGGCAGAAGCGCCGAAGGTGGTGATACCCAGAATGTCGCCCTGATCACCTGTATAACGTTCCCAGCCGAAGGTCTGCGCCATTTCAATCGCCAGACGGGCTTTCACTTCAGGCAGGATGACGGAATCACGGTATACCTTATCCTGTTTCTCGAACAGATCCCAGCTTGGCAAGCTGATTACACGAACATCAATGCCTTCTTCGGCAAGAGCAGCCTGCGCCTTAACCGCCAGCTGTACTTCAGAGCCTGTAGCGATGATCTGCGCCTGCGGAGTACCGTTCTTGGAGTCAGAGACAACATAACCGCCGCGTTTGATGTTATCGCGCACACCGTCTACAGTACCTGGCAGAATCGGCAGGTTCTGACGGGTCAGTACCAAGGCTACCGGATTCGAGGTGTTCTCCATAGCATAAGCCCAGGCAGCCGAGGTTTCGTTGCCGTCCGCCGGACGAATTACCGTAAGGCCTGGAATGATACGCAGGGACGCCAGCTGTTCAATCGGCTCATGGGTAGGACCATCTTCACCCACTGCGATACTGTCATGGGTAAGCACGTAAGTAACCGGAAGCTTCATGATGGAAGCCAGACGGACTGCCGGACGCAGATAATCCGTAAATACGAAGAACGTACCGCCGAATACTTTCAGACCGCTGTGCAGTGCAATCCCGTTCATGGCTGCAGCCATACCGAATTCACGTACGCCGAAATAAATATTGCGGCCGTCATAGGATTCGGAAGTGAACTGCGACAGACCGTTCAGATGCGTCATAGTCGAGCTCTCCAGGTCAGCAGAACCTCCTACCAGCTGCGGGATACCGGCAGTCAAGCCGTTCAGCGCATTACCGGACGCCACACGGGTGGATACCGCTTTGTCTGCTGCTTGGTAGAATGGCAGATTCGCATCCCAGCCTGCAGGAAGCTCACCGTTCAGTGCTGTTTCGAGCTGTGCAGCAAGCTCAGGGTAGGCTTTTTTGTAGGCTGCAAATTTCTCATCCCATGCCTGGTTAGCTGCAATGCCTTTAGCTTTCACTTCAGCGAAGCTGGCGCGGACCTCATCCGGTACATAGAAATCTTCTTCATAGACCCATTTGTAGAATTCCTTCGTAAGCTTCGCTTCATCAGCCCCCAGCGGGGAGCCGTGAGTACCGCCATGGCCGCCTTTACCTTGTTTGTTCGGGCTGCCGTAGCCGATTACTGTCTTCACTTCGATCAATGTCGGTTTGCTGCTGTCTGCTTGAGCTTCGGCAAGAGCCTTACCCAGTGCAGGAAGATCATTGCCGTCTTCTACACGCAGAACCTGCCAGCCGTAAGCTTCGAAACGCTTGGCAACATTCTCGGAGAACGCAAGGTTCAGCTTGCCGTCGAGGGAGATATCATTGGAATCGTACATTACAATCAGTTTGCCCAGCTTCAAGTGGCCGGCAAGCGATGCAGATTCGGAGGAGATTCCTTCCATCAAGTCGCCGTCGCCGCAAATGGCGTACGTATAATGGTCAATCACGTTATGTTCATCTTTATTGTAAGTGGCACCCAGCTGCGCTTCAGCCATTGCCATACCTACAGCCATACCGATACCTTGTCCAAGCGGACCGGTTGTTGCATCTACACCGGCAGTGTGGCCGAATTCCGGATGTCCCGGTGTCAAGCTGCCCCATTGGCGGAACTGCTTCAATTCTTCCATTGGCAGATCATAGCCGCTGAGGTGCAGCAAGCTGTACAGGAGCATGGAGCCATGTCCGGCGGACAATACGAAACGGTCACGGTTAATCCAAGTCGGATGGTCCGGGTTATGATTCATCGTCTTAGCGAACAATTGGTATCCCATCGGTGCCGAACCCATCGGCATACCCGGATGTCCTGAATTTGCTTTTTCAATGGCATCAATGGCGAGTGTACGGATCGTTGTGATGGCCAGGTTGTCCACCGTTGAGTTTTCTGCTTTATGAATGGCTTGATCTTTTGCTTGTTCAGTCATTAAAATAATCCTCCTCAAATCAAGAATGTCATTTTGACTATTATTGTATCACGTAAGTGGAAGCATTTCCAATTGTTTTTGCTGCAGCTTATAATTTGCGGCTTCGGCCGGGTCTATGCACTCCTATGCCCGGGACTTAGCCTTAAGTCTAGTTTCTATCTAAGACTAAAGTTTGTTTTACAAAGCGGATTTATACAGTAAGATGGAAGTACCTCAGCAAGATTTTTAACCGGATTATCCATAATTTCCAGCAGAAAGGAATACTGAAGATGACTGCAAACAGAGATATTTATATTGTGCTGACCGGAACAGGCACAGCCTTCAGCGGACTTATAAAATGGTTCACCAAAGCAGAGCTGAATCATGCTTCGATTGCCTTTGACAGTGAACTGCGCGAGGTCTACAGCTTCGGCAGAAAAAAGGTATACAATCCGTTTATCGCCGGCCTTATCCATGAGGATTTCGTTCATCCGTTCTACAGCAGCGCAGACTGTGCCATCTATCAGCTCAGAGTCACTACGGAAGAGTATGACACCATGTACAACCATGTGCAGGGGATGATGCAGAATCAGGAACGTTATAAGTATCACCTGCTTGGCCTGGTCGGCGTGCTGCTGAACATCCGGATTGACCGGGAGAATGCTTTTTTCTGCTCCCAGTTCGTAGCCTCTGTATTTGAAGAAACAGCCGTTCATCCGGTAGCCAAGCCCTCCTGCTTCGTCACTCCGGAGGATTTCGCGTCATCCCTGTGCGCCCACAAGATATTCAGCGGCAAACTCTCCTATTATATGCACCGTACCAATCGTATGGCCCACCTTAATTCCAGTCTACATAATACCCCGTCCTCTGTTCCGGCAGAATATGCTGCAAGAAGAATGCGGCTTAATGAAGAACGGGCCGAGGGGATCGTCTGAACGATCACCCTCCGCCCGCTTGCGTGTGATGAGAATTATAGATTAAGCCACTGGCTCACAGAGGTGGAGTACTCCGTTATTTTACACGGTGGCTCTGATAATATTCGGTCCAATCTCCGAGTATCGTTACCGTAACCCGATCCACCTTGGTGTGGTATTCATTGGTAGCCGTAAAAGTGAACGTAACTAGGCCATCCGGCAGCTGTTCAAAAGACGGGTCTGCCAGTTCACCTGTCCACAGGGTCTTGTCACTCCCGGTTGGACTCAGTTCTGCTGTGTACCCGCCAGTCATCGTAACCTGCACCGTATCCGGCAATCCGGTTGCCTTTCCCTGGAGCACAAACTTCTCGCCCGCCCAATACACGCTATATCCCCGCGGACTTTCAGGTGAACCGCTTTGCTTCAGATTGTACGCCTGACGGTTGTTATTCCACTCCTCTGTATGCTGGACAGCCCCCTTAATGCTAAGCAGGTTAACCATCATAAATTTCTTCGGAGATACCTTACTCCATTCAAAGCCGTCATAGGCTTCTACTTCCACTCCATATCTCACATTCTCTACAAGTGCGCCGGCTGGCACCTGCCACTGATGTGCTTCCGATAGTTGTTCACCGGATTGGACCTGTATGCGCCCATTGGACAAGTCGATGACCCGTACCTTAAAACGCTGCTGCACATCCCCGTCGTCATCCTGATAATCCCACTTCAATATTGGAGTTAACGTACTTACAATGGTAGGATTCGTGGATACTGTACTCGTCGGGTAGGTGACGTTGACTACAGGGAGCCGGTTCACCACTGTAATATTTTGAATCCGTTCCCGGTATAGGCCCAAAGAATCTGTAACCACTTGCCGTAACGCAAAGGTCCCGTTGGTAGTAAACTGCTTGGTGAAATCACTTTGCGTGTTCGACAGCCCCTCTACTCCGCTTGCCGGCTTCAGGAAATATTGATACCGTATGCTGTCGCCTTTCGGGATATCCTCATCCGTGGCCGTGCTTTTGATGGTAAGGAGATCCGTCCGGTAAATCGGCTGCTTGGCCGCATCTTGTCCTGTATCCGTCATTAAGGTGAATCCTGGCTTCGGCGGGTTGTCGATGATAAAGGCTTTTTCGTTGGAGATTTCAGACCAGGAACCCTTGGAATAGGCCCGGGCGTATAAGCTGAACAGAGCGAACCGTTCAAAGGTGGGATTCGCCACCTGATGCTGCCGCACCCCGCCCGAAGGGTCTGAATCCTCAATCGTGTTGACCAGCAAACCGTCTTTGGCGAAGAACTCCAACCGGTATTTCTCTTGCGGGTCATTCTCAGGGTCAGAGTATAGCCATTCAATCAGCGGATCTCCTTGAAGCTCTGCGTCAATAATTGAAGGATTAGACAGGGTTCCCGCAGGAGTGCTGAGTATAATGGACGGCGGCAGGTTTGGATTCACATTGACTTTTAACGCAGCGATATTCGATTTGCCCCCAACTTGATCTACTACCCAGTGCTCCAGTGTGTATATCCCTTTGTCCTGGAACACTACATTGATATTGCGGGTATTGTACATCCGGGTAGCCCCGTCGCTGTAAGTCACCTTCCAGTAGTATTGCAGGCTGCCAGCATCAGAGTAATCCTCATCCGCATCAATCCCGTAATAAGTCTTACTGTCATACTGGTATACCACCGAAGGTCCGTTAATCTCTGCGGTTGGAATATGATTCTTGACAGTGAACAGTCGCGTAGCATTCGAGCTCAGCGACCCGTCCGATGCCGTAAGCCTCATCTCCCAGCCCTCTGAAATGGCCTGCTGTTGTGAAATCCCATTTCTTGCAATCAAATCACGGATCGTCATAGATGGATATCGGTTACCACTGGCATAATAATACCCGCTGTTATTGATCCGTGCGTTCCAGCCATAGATTAGGTTATCTCCGTCCTCATCCGGATCGGGAGTCAGGTTCTCCAGTGAGATCAATGTATCCCGATACACCTCAGCGGGCATATTGAACGCGGCTGCCGGAGGATGATTTATGACCTGTACTGTTTGGCTGTAAGGCTGTGACCAAAGCCCCCGGTTATCATGGACCTGAAGGGTCAATTGATACGTCCCCACACCGAAGGCAGCGATATTCGGCGGCACCGCCGCACCGCCCCAATGACTCCATACCTGCTGCCACCCGTCCTTGATCACAGTCCAGTTGTATACATCAAGCGGATCATTATCCGGGTCAAATGACTTGTCAGTGATCGCCATGGCCTTACGATAGGACACAATACTGGGCTCGACAGTAAACAGCGCCACCGGCGGCAAGTTGCCTGCTGCACCTACTGTTTGCTGCGACCAGTCGCTCCAGACACCAACCCCACTCTCGCCATCTACGTCCCTCACTCTTAGACGGATATCATACTGGTCATTGGTCGGCAGTTGGGCTGGAGGATACCCGTCCGTCCAGACTTGCCCCTCTGTCTTCTTATATTGCCATTGCCAGTCCATCAGCCCCTTGTTAGAGGCAGTGATATGATCTGAATCATATGAACTGTCAGTGATCTGCAACCATCCGCCCGTCAGCCTGGCACTGAACAAGGCAATCGGCTTGCGGTGAACATGGAAGGTCATGGAGGACAAGTTATTCCGGCTCCATTTGCGGTAGACATCGAACCGGTCATCACCCTTGGGATTGTCTCTTCCCTGGAAGTTAGCCACGTACACCCCGCTATACGGGAAGGACGCATATGGTGAACTTCGCCATAATCCGGAATCACCAATGATCCCCATTGAATTGTCAAAGAAATACGGATCATGGTCAAATCTGTATCTTTCTTCCCGCTTCGGGTCACCTTCAGAGTCAGAGTATTTGGTTCTAACCTCCACGGGAGTATTAATCAAGACAAACGATTTATTTCTCATTTGTTGTCTGACGTTAATCGTAAGCGTCCCCCGGGCTGTCATTCCTGATGGGTCCGATGCTGTGATGTTCATGGTGTAGGTTCCTGGTGGTATCGTGTCTTGAAGAACATCCAGTGGAATATTAAATATTTTTGACATCTTGGTTTGAGGTACCACGGTCTTTTTGTAAAAAACATCCGGAATCTCGGCTGTTACGGTGAGATCCTCGTTATCGGGATCACTAACATACCCCTCAATATTAATCCCGCTTAAGTTGGGGGCATTGACTAAAGTAATACCATTGGCTGTCCCGATAGAAAGACTTGGTGCATAATTGGGTATTAATTCTGCAACTCTGGTCATGTATGGCGACCACCAATAGGTGTTTGTCCTAGCCAGCACTCTAAACCGGAACAATTCTGGATCATCCGCTAGACCTGGAGTGTATTCATTTGGCTGATAATAGTTATATCCTTGTGCATATTCATTCGGATATGTGTTCGCCATTAAACCCCGTATTTTGGACATATCTACATCAAGAACAGCAGGCATATAATATCCTTGTGATGCTACTGCATTGATGTGTAAATTTCCCCAATCTGCTGACCAGTTGTAATACTGACCATAATAATCAGGTGTTCTAGGATCGTTACAGCTCCATAATTCGTCACGGCCATAATCTTGTCTGTTTATTTCATATTGATATGCTTTTTTGGTATACACGGTACTACACATTTCGATTTGCATTGGCTCAGTATATCCGGCCCAATCAGGTCTTCCCGTTGTATAGGTGACATGTAAATTAGAGCCTGGAACAATATCATAGGTCAACCTTTTGGTAGTTTTATTAAATTTAAGATTGGTTACCTTCAGAGCAGGAAAATCAATGACAACCTTATCATCCTGATTGCCATGTCCCCCTCGTCCAGCTTCAAAGTTAATATCCTTGTAATATATGAAATCGTCTGCTGCTGCCTGCACAACCGTTCCGATTCCTACTCCCTCTAGGGCTGGTTGCGGTAACAAAGGCAGCAGTAAAGTTAAACTTAAAAAAAGGATAATGATCCTTCTAACTTGATGTTTCATATTGCCAGCTTCCCCTCCTCCCTTATAAATCCCAATCTACTTCAGGCGCGCGGTTATTCACTTCTACAATTCGCTCAATCACATTCTGGGTCGCCTCAGAGTTCGTCCGCAGCCGATCTGCATCAGTGACAAAATCCTCAATGGTTGGCTGTCCGAACTCTTCAAGAACGGTAACTCGCACCTCATACTTCCCAACCTGATACAGCTCCAAATTTAGGCGGGTTTGGTTGGCGTCGCTGAACTGAACCCAGCCCTCATCTGTGAAACTTCCGTTGTTATTAGAATCGTAGCGATATTCCCAGATCCGTTGAATGATATTATCTTTGTCTGAAGAGAATGACATATCATCAATCGAGATGATCGCTTTGTTTCCATTACCCGGGTCCCGATAGGAACCAATCGGCATTGCAAAGTAGGCAAAAGGGGATTCGTCGGGGACGATATCAAAGATAATCTCCTTGTCCGAAGCATACCCGGCCGTATTCTCTACGTGAATTGTAGCTTTATACTTTCCTGGCTTTTTAAAAAGAATATCTTTACTCTCTAGCTCGGCCAAGTTGCCGCTGTACTTAATGTCTGCATTCGTCCCACCGCTGACTGCACTGATCGTGACCTGTGTCTTGGACTTAATGATCGGAAACCGGGTTGGACTCTGGCTGCTGTTGATCAATGTAGTTTTCCGATTCTGCTTGAGTGATCCGATAATTTCCAGGTTTGCCGATGGAACCGGTTCGATAACCGTTACTTCCGTACTGGTGCTCCCGATCAGGCCATCATTATCGACAACGGTAAGAGTAATGGGGAACGTCTGTCCAACATCATCTCGGGTATACCACACATAACCCCTGGCCGTATTCTCTATGCCCCCTTGCGCTCCAGGAGTTCCCCACGCATAGTCGGTAATATATCCGTCTGGATCAGAGGAGTTTCCCCCGTATACCATCATGTCAGAACCGGCTTTGATGTACTTGGGAGCACTGATGCGGGCGATAGGCGGTTTGCCCTCTGGCTTGGTCGGTTTGCTGGGTACGGATGGATAGGTGATGGGGTTATCCGTCTTGTACACCCCGGCAGAGACCTCCATTTTCTGCTCTAGGGAGGTTATGGTTCCAGTCTTGGTGATGACCGGCTTTTTGAATCGAATGACAACAGTCAGGGTATAATCCTGCTTGAAATTATCATTGATGACACGACTCCCCGGGATGGAGAAGTCAAAGCTCTTGGATGCTGTAAGCTGCTTGCTGTAATCCTTCTTCATGTCGGCCTTGCCTGTACCATTCTTCTCATTGGCATAAAACACCCATTCCTCGATGTTAGACGAATCCATGTAACCGAGCAGCTCGCCCTTAACATTGATTTTCACATCGACCTTGCTCCCCTCCAGCTTGATCGGGTTCGGGCTTGGCTTCTCCAGCGTTGCTGTTCCGCTTAGGGTGGCCTGGTCTGGTGGGGAGTAGTCGAAGGTGACCAGGCCTCCGTAGCTGTAAGTGGTTACTTTGGCATCGGCTGTGTAATAATAATACGCATACACTTCGTACATTCTCCCTGTTGCATGACCAACAAGCGGATGGGTTGCATCCCCCTGTTGATTTTTAAAGTCTAAATAAACTTTGTCTCCATAATAGGGAATGTAATAATTTACGATAACTCTGCCATTTTTAAATTTCGGATTGTCCTTCAACTGGGGTGACCCTGTAGTAAAATTTGGCTTGATTGTCGATTGAATGATGGCTGATGAATCAATAACTTCTGTTTGCGACCCGTTGTACCATTTCAAATAATTTGTATCCATGGGGGGGCCAGCAGATACTACGACATGCGGAGGATTTGCAGAAGGAACCTGCCCATCCTCTCCTCCTCGATCCTTGGTTTTCATACCATTTGTATTTTCATCGTATTCATTAATTTGCCATCTTTGTCCATCCGAATATCGCCATATGGAGTTTCCTGGATTGGCCTGAAAGTCTTGCTTGTAAGAAGCCTGATAACCTTGAACACCTGAGATAACCTTAGTATTCGCTGTACCCCTAAGCGTAACTTTAATTTTTCCATTCTCAACAGTAACTCCTCCAACGGTTTCATTGGAACCGTTATACTTAAGTGTTCCTGTCTTTATGGACTGACTAGTAACTCCTGAAGGCAGATCTAAATAGTAGACTTTAGCGCTATTATTAGATCCGATTAAGCCCGTAGTAATGGGTATTGATATTGAGGATGATTTAGTATCTGCTGCCATTGCAACACCCGACGAAATAAGAGAAGTACCTAAACAAAGAAGCAAAAATAATAAAGCAAATCTCTTCATTCCTTAACCACATACTTTTCAGTTAATTCTTTTCCAAAATGTTGGATCGAAAAATAGTCGAACTCTCCCTCATAGACATATGCGAAATAGGTGGTGAGTTTCTCTCCTGGGTCTAGATCATAGGTCCACATGGCATCCTTATTGTTCGTTTTTTCCATATGTTTCATAGGTCCGATAATATCGACGATAGATCTAGAATCATCAAAGTGAAGTCTAATTGCCATCCCCAAATCTCCACCACCCCCATATAAATTCTTATTAGAAGTGTTGGCAATAGTGATTTTCGTCCACATGAAATATTTAGGCTTAACAAGGACTCTCCCAAAGTTTTGATACCCGTACTTATCTCTAAGTGTTTTTGCTTCTTTAGAATTAAAATCGTAGATCATAATCTTATGAAGCGTGTAGCTAAAATTTTTGTCAGACATAGTTACGGGTAATTCAATACTTTTCTTCAAGCCATATTTCGCTAAATTATCAGTCATTACTGGGGCTGCCGTCGGTTTTGCAGTTGCTGCATGTGCAGAACCCGCTTGACCTAAAATTGTACCGGCCAACAGTGTAGTTGCTAAAATAGATTTCATCATTATCTTTTTCATTTGTATCTCTCCTTTAGTAGTTTGTGCCGCTTAGTTCAGCGATTCATCCTATACTCCTGCACCGCCGGGACCGTGATGGCCTCTTGGACCTTGTTTCTGGAGATGAGAACCGGATGCTCGGTTTGAATAACCGCTATGACCGAAGGGCCTTGTATGTATTTGGTGATGCCGTAAGTACGGTCTTCATAGAGCAGCGGAAAAGTGGCTCCGGTTGCTTCATCCACAATGTCGAACTTGACGATCTTCACTTGAGCCTGAAGCCGGCTCCCCGCCAGGGGGGATAAGCCGTCGTCCAGTCCCAGATTGCTCTGCAGGGTTTGGCGGAAGGTGGCATACGCCTCAGCGGGGTCAATGACCAGCCGGCCTTGTGCTCTCGCTGCTTCGTTCAATTCCTGTGATGCGTCATGGACAGCCATGTTGTTGGCGTCCTTAAGCATACTTCGCATAGTATCCCATTCCTGATTCTGAATCTGAAAGAACCAGGAATAAATAAAGATCAGGAGGACAAATGCCAGCTTAATAATATAATCCATTGGTTAGCTTCATCCCTTAATTAATCGAGATATTCACTCATGATTGAGCCATGTCCGTAATACTGTGTGGGCTGGGATACGCCGGAGAAATTATAGGGGAACAAGTTCACCCGCGGTGCTGTCACATACACATCAATCCGCTGTTTGCGCTCTAGGATCACTTCTGTTCCGCTGGTAATTTGAATCGAGCTCTCCGGAAATCCGACGGCCTTCAGATTAGAGATGACCTCAGCCTTCATAGAGGCCGTGACCATCCCTTCTGTCGCTGCCTTTTGCGTGATATAAGATGTGTTGGCCTTGACCTGCAGATCGAGCAGATAATCAATATACGTAAAAATCGGCTGCAGGATTATGAACAGCACCAGCCACATGAACAATGCCCGGAGGACGGTTGCCTTCAAGCGCAGCGCCTCCTTTTAATACTGCTCGACAGCTTTGACATGGGTAATAATATCATCCTGGCTGCCGCCGATAATGCTTGTAGCCCCGGCAATAAAAATACCTGCAATCACAAAGCCAATAGCCAGGAACAGCGCGACGGAAATCGAGTCCTTCTTCATCTCAGTTAAACCAAGGGATGAACGAGCGTGTAAGCTACGGCAGTTTCCCCGGAATCTGCCGGTTGAACCAGACTAACCTTGGGAATATCAGGCCGGTTGTCGTCGGCTTTGTCAATTACGTCCCGCACCACAGGAATCAATATAGCGATTACGATAGCCACACACAGGAATCCGATAGCGATAAATAAACCGGTAGAAATAGCGTCTTTTTTCATTGTTAATATCTCCCTTATGATTTTATATTGTAAAATGCTGCTTGAATATAACAAAAATTTCACTTGTAGCACTTTCTTGCTGCCAATGGCCAAATCTGCTCACTGAAACATACCTACGCCGTTAAAATTTCCTTTGATCAGCATAATGTACTGCATGGCCAGTGAGACAATCATCAGGAAGGTAGCGATAGACGGAATGACATTGATGATAGTGGAAATATCTCCGATAAAGGACCACTTCTTCAAATATTGATCGCTGGAGATTTTGGTGATGATTTTGCCCTGCTCCCGTAAATAATTCGCCGCTTCATGGTCATCATCCATACCCTCCGTCGCCAGCAGAATAGAGCGGATATCGTTGATAAACGTATGGTTCTCGGGGAATTTGCCGCAAAACCATTCAATCGCCCGCTCCGTTCCCTCATCCACCGCCCTTTCCGAGAGCTCGTAAAGATCCTGGCGGATGTAATTGAAATGGTTGGCCGTTCCGGCGCAGAAGGCTCCAAATTCCACATATCCCCGCTTGCGCAGCCGATTATTCTCATAGAGACGGATGAAGGAGATCAGTTCCCCGTCTTTTTGAATCAGTGTCTTCTGATGCAGCCAGATCAGCAGCCAGCCAAGCGGCAGAGCCCGCTTCGGACTGGTAATCAGCAGAATCAGTAAGGCAATAAGCGGATCATACACAGACATCGGCTCGGAACGTACGAAGTCTCCCGCTGCCTGGATAACCAGATACATCACAGCCGCCGAATAACGGAACAGAGTGATTTTGGCCGCTGAGATGGACAGCCCGCTCTGATTCAGCAATTGCTGGAGACGCTCATTTTGCACCCGTTCCCCGAAGGCCTTCCACTGCATGCCCAGACGGAGCACATACCGTTCCTGACGGCTGCTGCTGCTGACAAAGACCAATAGGGCAAGATACACAATACCTGTTACAGCTATTAATAGTAGTAATCTATCCATTATTCATCACCTTAGTGGTAGTCCAGCTTGGGTCTGGCGAGGATGGTACTGATCATGAACGAGATGAATAATCCCGCAATGATCACCATCATAAAGGTAAGTCCAACCGTCGTTTCAAACTGTAATTTGAAATAGACATCCGGCTTGAGCATGTACATAAACGTTCCAACAGAAGATACCAGCACAATCAGATTTCCGTACAGCCCCAGGCTAATCGCATCCCTGCTGCTTGCCTTCACCGTCATAATGGTCTCCCGTTGCAGCTCCATTGAGCGGTTGAGCGTCATGAGTGAGCTTTTGAGATAACGTGTCCCCTCCTTCTCGCAGTAGAGCAGATCGGAGACGAATTCTACGGCAAACGTCGTCCCAATCGCCCGGGCGAAACGCCCTGTTTCCTCATTCAGCTCCCGTTCATTGCTGTAATTGGCGAACGCTGCCCCAAGCAGCTTCAGAGGAGTCTTCAGCACGTTATCCCCGGGCAGCAATTCACTGGTCTTCGACAAAATAGAATCTGCTGATAAATGAGTGAATTTGGTGGCGATTTTGATCACATCGAGCAGGTCGTAGCTCCCCCGTACCTTTCTCTGGGCATGGGCATATCTCATCCGCAGATAAGGAATACATGCCGAGAGGACTGCCAGGAACAGCGGAAGCCGCCAGGCATTCTGGACAGGTGCGCCGTCATTCAGGACCATTCCCTCAAGAAAAGGATTGCTGAAGCTCATCTGCCCCGGCAGCTCCCTCAGTGTCAGCAAACTGGATAGAAACACCCCCAGGAACAGCATTCCTGAACGGGCGGTAAAGCGCAGAACACTGAGGCCCGGCTCATATCTCTTATGGGCAAAATACAGCAGATCATCCAGATGACGGTACAGCCAATTTCTCCTCTTCACCGTACTGACTTTCTTGCCGAACAGGCTCCTTCTCAGGTCCATCCGGAATTCCAGCTTCTGCCCCCACTGCTTCAGCCCGCGATGGGCAAGTGGCTTCACCAGCAGCCAGAGTCCGCCTACAACGAGTAAGTGAAGGATAAACTGGATGATATATAACAGCAGTTCCACAGGCTCCGCTTCCTCTCATTCGTTCAAAACAATTTTGGATTTCAGACTTTCCTTCAGCGGGTTAGCCATCGGCTTCTGCGCAGCAAGATGTCCAAGCTCCTGCAGCAGCATCCGTGCAGCTCTGGCATTCTTCTTGTTCATCTTCAGCATCAGCCCCGGTGTCAGCTTGTCATTATAGCTCCAGGCCGATTGCTCCGGTTCCCAGCGCATGAGATCACTGGCGAATACCGAGTTGCTGGCTTCTTCATAAAAGACCTCGGAAATCCGCGTCAGCCGCTTCTTCCCGTCCGGGACACTCTCCAGAATAAATACCAGCTCACAGGATTTCAGCGCTGAGATTAAATGCCCCTTCAGGCTGCCGCCAATCCGTGTAGATACGGCAAATGCCCCCTGATACGGAATATCCTCTGAATCTACAGTATGAAAGGTTCCTGTAATGCCGTCATAGCCCTTCTCTCCGCTCCACAGATAGAATTCCCATTCGTTATAGCGCATTTCCGTCATGTAGAGAATGTTCGGGTCATGCCGCAGGGACTCCACTCCGACCTCCATTAATTCTTCATTGGATGCCTGGATCGGGATGATCCGGTGGCCTTTAATCTGATACGGCAGAATCGACTCGGGATGCTTCTCAATCATGACTACTCCCATGCAGGAAGAGGAGCCCAGCAGCTGCTCACCGACAATCGTATTGGCAAAAGTGGTTTTGCCTGAGCCTACCGCCCCCGCGATAATTGTATTGCGGAACGTGCCTGTAAGGGCGCGGATCAGATCAATCGCTTCTGCAGGAATACATTCCGTACCGGCCTGATCGTCAAGATCCAGGAATTCAACAACCTGACGCCGCAACGAGATGGTGGTGAAGCCCTCCCAGACCCGCGGCGAGACCCAGATGGCTAGACGAATGAACCGGCCCGGCCAGAGGGGATCATCCATTTTGAATTCCACCGAAGGGTTATCCTTGTTCAGCTTCTTGTTCGGATCACTTTTCAGCAGAGAACGCTTAAGCTGCTCCACCCGGTCCAGCGAGGGCATCTCGTACGGATAAGCGACAAACCTCCCTTGATGGTTGTAGAAAATCTGACGTCCGATCATCTGCAGTCCGGTTGATTCACTATAGGCACGGTCTGTAAACCAGCGGTAGGCGGGGCCAAAGCCCTTCCATTCATGAAACAGCGCTTCTGCCGCTGTACGGTAAGCCTCCGGCACTTTGCCGGTAAACGGGGTCCGCCGCAGATATTTCTCAATCTCGTTCATGAAAAAGCTGACCGCCTGCGGATCACCAATCAGCGCCTTGGCATTCAGTTCAAAATAGCTGTCATCTTCACGTTCCAGCCCGGCGTTCATTTCATTTTTCATTTTTTGCAGGAATCCGTAAAAGTCCTCTTTGCCTGGTGTGCTGGTACGCAGCACGCTCTGCTTCAGTGAGAAAACCTGTGTCATTGAAATATCCCCTTCTTGCGGACTTCGCGGGCAAGGCCCAGCGATACAAGCAAAGCATGGACCTTGTCGTCCGCTTGCTGAAGCTCCTTTTTGCCGAGCGGCAGACTCTCCGGGAAAGATGGATAATGCGGAAGCTCCAGCAGCAGTTCGCAGCCGAAATGCAGGGCCAGATTCTTCGCTGATGTCAGCTCCTCCACATTGCTGCGGTTAATAATCCACTGGAAGTCCTGCGGGTGCAGGTCCATATGCCCGGCCAGCTCCATAAGGGGCTGCAGCCTGTATTCATGGCGTGGATGCGTCACCATCATGCGCAGTACGGATTTCTGCATACCCACATACCAGGCGGCGCTCTCGGGAATCGATCCGAAATCCGCTATAACCACATCAGCACTCTCAATGGCGCTGGCCAGCAGATATTCGATCTCCTCTTCCTGGTAATCCTGCGCGCTAAGATAATCGAAGTTGCCAGGCAGATAAGCATAACCTTCCTGCTTCACCAATCCGTCAAAATCCTCAGCATGCAGCATTTTGCCGGTAATCCGCGGCCGCAGCCTGTCCAGACTAACCGCTGTCTTCCGGTCATGGCCCGGATCGTACAGATCAAGACCAAGCAATATCACCCGCAGACCTGAAGCTGCGATTCTTCTGGCGAACAGCTTGGCGACACTTGTACAGCCAATACCCGGTCCAGAGCCGAAGAATCCGACCAGATTACCGCTGTCTTTAAGCTCATCCTCCATGATGTAGCGCAGCTTATCTATGATAGCCGCCGAGGTTGAACGCGGGGGCATGAAGAAGATGCCCAGACCCTCACAGTGCATATGTATGGCCTGATAACCCCTCACTCCTTTTTGCAAATACATATACAAAATAGAAGAGTCCGGGTACCTCCCTCTCAGCTCACTTAAATCCGCCACCGGCACCTGCTCGCTTGTGACCATCAAGAGATGCCCTCCGGTATGTTCAGGCCCCGGCAGCACACTTTGTGCAATGACCGTAAATCCTGCAAGCTTAATTTCATTGATTGTCAGCTGATCAATTCCCAGACTGAATATTCTCAAGCTCATCCTTCCTCCCTTCTGCTTCTGCTCCGCGCTACTCTACCCTTACAATCCATAGCTTCTTGCCCTGTTCGAGATAAGCACCCAGCAGCTCACCGTCACTCTTCTTCAGCTTCAGCTCAGGTGCTGCCACCTTCCCGGTCGAAGTAAAGCGGTTATTGTTGTTGCCATTCTCCGAGTCGAGGACATCATTGTTGTCTTCAGTACGCACATAGTTCACCGTCACTCCGCTTAAGAATACCTTGCGGGCCGGTACCTCGGGCGGAACCTCTGCTTCCAGCAGGGAAGAAGCGTCTGAGGCCATACTCCCTCCGGGAGTAGTTACTGATGCAGGTGCTGCTGCCACCGGGCTGCTTCCCCTCCGCTCTTTAGCGGCCGGTTCACCTTCTACCAGATAGATATCCACCTTATCCCTGCTGCGGAGAGAACCGTTAATGGCATAGATAGCATCCTTGGGAACGGGGAAAATCCCTTCATCCTGCTGCGGCTCCAGCTCGCTTACATCCACCAGCGATTCGGTCAGGATGCTTCCATCTGTCAGATTGACATTCGTAATCTTCCGTTCCACCTGATCCAGGCTTGTGATGACCCCGGCCGGAATATCTTTGGTCTGCACGGAATCCAGATAGAGATTCTCCGCCTTAAGCTCATGATTCTTCGGCAGAAACCCTCCGCTATCCACTTTAATTTTGACAACAGTCTGTGACAGCACATAAGGCTTGAAATAAAGATCATAGCCGAGCAGTCCGCCGAAGCCGATGATCAGAATGAGGCAAGCGAAGAAGTAATTGCGTTTCAATAAACGTCCGTGTGGTGTTGCCAAGCCCTTTACCCCCTTTGAATGTGATTTTGCACATAACAAAATACACTTAGGATTAATATCCAAAATGTGGTAAAATGCTTTTTTACCTGTCATGGTGAGAAGTGTATTAGATTATCATGTGAGGTTGTCTAGCTTGAGGCTGCGGGAAGTTCCCGGCTGAAGATAATTTCCGGTAAAAGCCAGGAAGGAACGATGTGATGTACATTTGCTTTCGCATGTTCCCTGGCTTTTACCGGAGTGGTTGTAAGGCTACATGAAGTAGTCCGCTGATTAGTTAAATACTACTGTCTTGTTATGATGCACGAGAATTCTGTCCTCGATATGCCATTTCACGGCACGGGCCAGAACCACCCGCTCAATCGTACGTCCAATGCGCTTAAGCTCATTCACATCGTCGCTGTGGCTGACCCGCTGCACATCCTGCTCGATAATCGGCCCGCCGTCCAGCTCCTCGGTCACATAATGGGCAGTCGCCCCAATGATCTTGACTCCGCGCTGATAGGCCTGGGCGTAAGGCTTGCCGCCGACGAATGCGGGCAGGAACGAATGATGGATATTAATGATCCGGTGCCGGTAATGCTCGATGAACGAAGGAGAGATAATCTGCATATATCTGGCTAGAATGATCACATCTATATTTTCACCGATTACCTCAAGCTGGCGCTTCTCTGCTTCAGCCTTCGTCTCTGCCGTAACCGGAATATGATGGAACGGAATCCCGAAGGACTCCACATAAGCCTGCATATCGGTGTGGTTACTGACAACTAGGGCAATATCCGCATCCAGATCACCGGCCTGCCACTGCCAGAGCAGCTCCACCAGACAATGATCCTCCTTGGAGACAAAGATCGCCAGCCGTTTCTTGTGGCTCACCTTGAAGATCTGCCAGTTCATCTTGAAGCGTTCGGCAACGCCGCCGAAGATCGTACGCACCTCTTCAATCCGCTCATCCAGCCCGAGCAGGTCAAACTCTATTCTCATGAAAAACATTCCGCCGTCCGGGTCCATCGTATATTGGTCCGACTGCACAATATTCGCGCCATGCTGGTACAAAAAATGCGACACCGCCGCTACAATCCCCGGACCGTCAGGACAAGAAATGAGCATACGCGCCCGGTCAGGATGTTGTGTGCCTGATGAATGATCTCTCTTCACATGTAATTCCATATTTCTCCGTCCATCCTCTCATCTGTTAACGCAATCTGTTGTTTGATTAGGCCTTCACGAGCAGCTGTTTGCCTGCCAGCCAGGCGATCAGCCGGTGATTAACGGCCTCCTCACTGAGCTGAGGGAATAATCCGGCGGCCATTACCTGATCATAGAGACGTTCCAGCGGTTCACGGGGATCTGCCTTTTTGGCCTTCGCGTCGTTCTTCAGCAGTTCCCACACATCAAGGACATAACGGCGGGAATCCAGCTCCTGCTTGGCAAAAAAAGCATGCAGCTCTTCCAGCTCCTTCAGGAATTCCGCTCCGAAACGTTCAGAGACATTGCCGCGCAGCAAGGCGATTTCCACTTCATACATAGGACGGACCTTCTTCGCTTCTTTGCCGATCCAAGGCGTCTCCAGAATAAACGGCAGACCTGCCAGCGCTTCATGATGCACAACATTGTTGATTGCCTCGTAACCAATATAGCCTGAGCCAATCGGAGTATGGCGGTCTTTGCCCGCTCCACGCGGGTTCTTGCTGTCATTGATGTGAATAACACCGAGACGCTCAAGGCCGATGGTGTCATCGAATTTCTTCAGCACCCCATCCAGATCGTTCACGATATCGTATCCGGCATCATGAATATGACAGGTGTCCAGACAAATGGACAGCCGCTCATTGAATTCGACCTTATCAATAATAGAGGCAAGCTCCTCAAAGCTGCGGCCGACCTCCGTCCCCTTGCCGGCCATCGTCTCCAGCGCGATATGCACATCCGTCTCATTCGTACCGCCCAGCACCTCATTCAGTCCGTCTGCAATACGCTGAATGCCATATTCAGAATCCTTGTCGGTGAATGCACCCGGATGCAGAACAATATGCTTGACCTCAAGTGCATGGGTGCGGCGAATCTCCTCTTGCAGGAAATCTACTGCCAGCTGGTAGGTGTTTTCCTTATAGGAGCCCAGGTTAATAATGTAAGGAGCGTGAACCACAATCTCCTCTACGCCATTCTCCCGCATCGCCAGCTTGCCTTCCTCAGGGAACATTGACTCAATTGGCTTACGGCGCGTATTTTGCGGCGCTCCCGTATATATCATAAACGAGGTAGATCCGTACTCATTTGCTTCATTGGCCGCGCTCAAGAGACCCTTGTCCGCGCAGGACACATGTGAACCTATTTTCAGCATGCCTATTTCCCTCTTTCCTTCACGAATTAACCCTTATTCTACCGTGATCGGGAGAATAAATCTAGGCAAGCCCGGAGAGGCTGCTTTGGCTTCGCAAAACTTGGGAAATACGCTATACTCAAGATAAGTAAAGGAAAGTGACAATCATCATTGTCAAAGGCGGTGTAACCATGCATTTTCATTCACCCTCAAGCCTGTTATCCACGGGACCAAGCAATTGGTTTATGAATTCCATCGCATTTTGGACGTTTTTACTGCTGGGCTGTATGTGCATCGGCGGCTACTTTATGTTCCGCAAATTCCTGAAGGTACTGCCCAAGGCTGACGGCAAATCCAAGCTGGACTGGCAGAATTACTGGGTAGAACGCAGCCGTCCGCTATGGAGCGACGAGATGAAGGCTTTTCTGGACCAGCTTGTACAGCCTGTGCCTACCCCCTTCCGCGACATTGCCAAGCATTCCATTGCTGCCGAGATCGGCAAGCTTGCCGTGGAGAGCGATGCGCCGGAGGTCACCCGTGAGCACTGCATCAAAGGCTATATTATCGCCACACCTCGGCGCGACAACAGATTCCTGGTCACTTTTCTGGAAAAGAACGGCATCGACTACGCTCCCTACAAACATCTGGTCAAATAAGTTACTTCACTACCGGGCGTCCAGAACAGGAGGAATCCCTATGAAATATATCATCTGCGGAGGCAGCGGATTCATTGGCAGTGAGCTTACGGAATATTGGCTGAATAGCGGACATCAGATTATCAGTGTCGGCCGCCGGCTCCCGGAGAATAAGCTGGCACATCCGGGTCTGAGCTATCTTACCTGGGACAGCCTCGAATCAAATCCAGAAGCTGCCGAGGGTGCAGATGCACTGATTAACCTGGCCGGAGCTTCACTCAGCCAGCGCTGGACTCCGAAGGGTAAGCAGGCCATTATGACATCCCGGCTTGAAACCGTTACCGCTGCCGGGAAGCTGCTGAATTCCCTTCAGCATAAACCCCAGGTCATCGTCCAGTCTTCTGCTGTCGCCATCTATGGTACTTCACTGCAGGATACTTATAACGAATCTTCTCCTGTCCGTGTTGTGGACTTCCCTTCAGAAGTCGTCAAGACCTGGGAGGAGGCTGCTGATGAAGCATACCAGGGTGTAAGGCTGGTTAAGCTGCGCACTGGTGTCGTACTCGGTAATGAGAGCGGTGCTTTTCCCAAAATGAAGCTGCCTTACTCGCTTGGCTTCGGCGGCAAAATCGGCACCGGTAAGCAGTGGATGTCCTGGATTCACCTCACAGATATCGTCCGGCTCATTGAATTCTGCATTCTTCATCCCGAGCTGGAAGGTCCGGTCAATGCCACGGCTCCACAGCCGGTCACCAATGAACAATTCGGAAGAATGATCGGCAAAGTCTACCATCGTCCGCATTGGTTTCCTCTCCCGGCCTTTCTGCTGAAGAGCGCTGTAGGTGAACTGTCAGAGATTCTGCTGGAGGGCCAGCGTGTGCTGCCTTCCAAAGCGATCAACCATGGGTTCACATTCACCTACCCGACACTTCAGCCTGCTCTGGAGCAATTAAGATCCCAGTAGATTAGGCAGTATGAAATGTGTAGCACCCCCTAACAATTGTGAATACAGCCCCTTCGGTCAACGGGTACTCTTTATAGGGAACCATCGTCTCACCTGCAAGAAACGTACCATTCCTGGAGTCCAAATCCTTCAGAATGTATCCTCCCGGGCCTCTGGAGATTTCAGCATGGACCCGTGAGGCTCCTTCTGACTTCTCTACATACTGGGCCACCTCTGATGAGCGTCCGATAATGAAGCTGGGACGGTTCAGCTCAATTCTCTCCGGAACTCCGCTCTCATCTGAATCGGTTCTTTCCAGATAAGGCCCTGTCCGGCCGGTTAAGGGTGGCCCGCTGCCTGTACCCTGTTGAGGTTCACGGGTCAGCAGTGCTGTAGCCATGGCTGTCTCCTTCTTCGGGGGACCGCTCCCGGCTGTCCCAGCCGATGCCTGTTGGCTGCTGGCCGGTTTGCCTGTGAAGCCATTGGCTGCTACATCAGCTAATTGTTGCTGAACTACCGGATTCCTGCCGAAATCCCACTCCAGTTCGCTTCTCAGCTTCCGCTTCCGGGCTGCACCACTATAATCCTCATCCTCCTCTTCCGCAGCTTCCAAGTCTTCCTCAGCTTCGCCCCATGCCACTCTTCCACTCCATACCAGCCAGCCAAAAGCTGCAAGAATCAGAGTACCCGCAGCACAGACTATGAGCCACAACGTCCCGGGATCATGTAAATAGAGAAACTTCCATAGCAGCGCATCACACAGGACGGCCCCCAGCAATAGATATGTCCTATAAGGACTACTAGGCCTGTCCGCATCCTGAATGGCTCTCAGTGGTTGGTCCGTTGCCGTCTGCCCACCGGTCGCACCCTCCTTCCGCTTCAGCTGCGGCGTACCGCTCATCCAAGGAGCCGGATTAAGCATCGAGCCAGAAGACAGCGCCTGATTATCTCCTTGTCCACGCGGGGACGCTGCGGCCGCCGGGAACTCCCTTGCCGGTTCTGCCATGCTGCGGAGCGGAGGCTGTACCCAATCTATCCTGTTCCCTGATCCGGCAGCAGAGGTACCCGCCCCAGCTACCTGGCTCCCATGGACAGGCTCCGCTGCTTCAGCATGGACCTTATGATTGTTCGCTCCCGTCAGCAGCTCCGCCAAAAGCTCCTTAAGCCCTCCCGGACTGAAGGTATCCTCCCCGCAATATTGCAGCAGCCGCTGGATACCGTCACCGGACAACTCATAGAGCGCAGCCATGAATACCATGATCAGCGATTTCAATGCTTCACCCGGTCTCAGCGCCGGCTCCGTGCATTGCAGCGGAATATAAGTCAGGAATACCTTGCCGCTGCTGAGCGGGCCTTCAATAAAAATAAAGTCCTCATGGAGCGCATACTGCTCTGTACGCAGCATATATAACTGCCCCTCCTCCATTCCGGCAGCGATCTGCAGCAGCAGTCCGAAGAACTCCATCATGCTGAGCTTCTCACTCTTAAGTAATGCCCCCAGCATCTTCCGCTTGGAAACCTTATACTCCAGTGTTACCTGTAAATCTATCTCTCTGAGGAGCAACCGCAGATGATGCGGAATACCGCTATTCATCAGCATCCGGGCCTGCACCATATTCAGCTCTCCTGCGCTGAGTCCTGCGGATCTGCCCAGCAGCATGGTTATTCCGTCCTGCTGGATGAAATCACGTTCCAGTCCATACAAACTCCCTCACCTCCTGAGCTGACAATAATAAGCTTGATGTCAGAAATAAATATAAGCACAGATGAATCCCGGAAATACTGCCAGCATAAAAGGAAATCGGAGCAGTTCCCCCTCCCGCCCTTTGAAGGAACTCCTATTGCGCAGCAGCAGGAAGCCCGCTGTCCTGCTAATCATGCTGCGGAGCCTGCGGCCGGTCTCCCGTCTGAACAGAATAATTACCCAGCCCACAACCGCCCCTAAGAGGACTGAATATACAATCACCTGAAGTGAGAAGAGTACTCCGGTCCAGGCTCCGATGGCGGCAAACAGCTTAACATCCCCGGCCCCTACCGCTCCGATAAAATACATAATCAGCAATAGCAAAAATCCTGCTGCGCCGCCGCAAAGAGAAAACAGCAGTCCCGGCCAGCCCTTTATAATCGTCTGAAGGATGAGCCCCCCGAGCAACGCAGGCAGTGTAATCCAGTTAGGAATTCTCATCCAGCGTATATCTGTGAATAATGCCGCTGTCAGAAACGGCAGGCAGCCCCATAGTGCCCATTCCGTCATCCGTGTTCCTCTTTCCTAGTCTTTTATTTTTTCACCACTGTAAAGGTCGCTTCCAACGTAGTTCCATCAGCCAGACTAATCACGAAGGGCCAGGTCCCCGGCGTTGTGTTGACGCCTATCTTCCATTCCCATTCGATGTACCCGTTCTCATCCGCCTGCTTCCAGCCCAGATACTTGGCAGTGCTCCGGCCGCTCTTGTAGAAAATCGACAGATTGGCCGATGCCCCGGGAGGCACCTTCACCTTTATTGTCCCCTGACGATTCGCCACTCCCGGGTTTGGCTTCTCCAGGATCATGATCGTCCCGGTCTCCTCCTCCGGTTCAGCCGAAGTTCCCTCCCCGGAAGAATCCGTGTTGCCGATCCATAAGCGTTCAACTGCGCTGGCCTCCAGCACGATTTTTTGATTCAGGAACGGGACTTTCATCGGCAGTTCATAGCTGACCACCAGACCGAAATAGGGATGCGTACCCTTTTGAAGATCTGGCACAGTAACATTGGAAACATGAATTCTGCTATATTCAAGCCAGTCCGAGGACATATAGGGACGCAGCATAGGCTTAAGCACCAGATCCAGCGCAGCCTCCGAGGCTCCCGCCTGCACCTTCTGCAGCGGTCCCTCTCCCTCCCGGACAGCAGCCCTGACCCAGGCTTCCATGGGTTCTGGAAGCTTACTGACGTAGTCCTCACTCCATTCCGTTAGCGACAGCCGCGGAATGTTCCAGATTCCCGCAGAGGCTGGGTCACCAGAACTGCCAGCTTCACCTGCTTCACCTGCCTCACCCGCTTCACCTGCTTTACCTGTCTCCCCGGCTTCATCTTCCCCAGCAGCATCCCGCTGCTGCGCAGCCAATGCCGCAGGATACATATGGGTTGAGATGATTTTGACGGTATCAGAAGCTGTGCTCTGCAGCGCTGTCGAATACAAAGTCATTTGGATAATGAAGATGAGGAACAAGATAAACAACAGGAACATGGGCAGAACCAGCGCCGCTTCGACAACCATGCTGCCTTCCTCCTGCGGGCCCGGTGACTTCCGCAGCCAGTGCTTCATTCTCCTGTCCCCCTTCAATAAGAAAAGTCAGCCCCTACTGTTCTCAAATACGTTTTGCCCCGTATATCACCTGGCAGTCCTGCACTGTAATCCACCAGCTTCACCACACCCGGGAGGAACCAAAGCGGCATCCCCAGCGTGAGTTCTGTGGAGGCATATGTAAATTTCTCTATCGGATTGATGCCAGTATTCAGACGGATAAGCGCAAGCATCCGGGCCAGCTGCTCTTCGCCTCCTCCATGAAGCAGGAGGAACAGCCGCAAATAATCACGGTACGAGAGCTTCGCAGTCATATATTTGGATAACGGAATCTCCCCTTTCGTGCAGAGAAGGATCATATCCTGAATAGCCTGCTCAATGCCGTACAGCAGTGCAGCCGCCAGCACAACGAGCGGATTGCCCAGGCCGGATTTCTCTATCATCCCCTCCATCGTCCGCACTGCCAGCCGCATGGCAAAGATCTCCCCATATGCTGACGCTACATTCCCGGCAGGATTATAGAATCCATACAAGATATATTCGAGTTCCTGTGCCTGCGGCTTCAGCTGTTCCCCAAGCTGCTCACCGGCTCCTTCAGCGGACCCGGAAGCCAAGGAGGTCAGCGCCGACAGATCAAAATGCCGGAAGTACATCGCAGAATACTCTGTCTGATATAGCCTGTCCCTGGCTCCTTCCAGCACACTGCCCATTGCAGCATAGATACCATCCATATCCTTCATCGAAGATTGGCCCGCAGCATAATGACTGGAGGTGTTCACGGAAGCAGCCGGTTCCTGTTCTACCCCTTCGTTGAATGAAACATTCTCCTGGTGGTACCGGCGCAGACTACGATATTGTTCCATCCCTTCGCCTGCGCTGCCTCCAAGGGCGCGGATCTGATCCAGCAGATTCATGGCATCCCCAAGCTTCTCCTTGGCCTGCCGTTCTATCTGCTTGCGTTCGCCGTCGGAGGTGCGGCGGCTCTCGATCCGTGCGGCTTCTGCGGCAATAACAGTGCCGTGTTGTCCATAGCTCCCTATATAGCCGTTAACGGCCTGAGAAGCATCAAGAACCCCGGAAGTCATAAGAGAATGGTCTGCATAGAGCCCCGCTGCCGTGCTTAATATAGCCGGTAGACTGGAGACCACCGGTTCCATAGGCAGAGCTGCACTTCGCTGTACCCCGATGTTATTCTCCATCTCGCTAATCTCTGACGAAGGGAGGATAAGCCCCTCCACTTGTTCCCTCAGCTTCTTAAGCGGTTCTGAGCTAAGTTCTCCCGCAGTCTCCGGAATGTCCCAGCTGCGCGCAGGATCATCCCCGGCAGCACTGGCCTCTGCATCGGCCTGTTCAATCACACTCTTCATCTGAAGGTTCAGCGCCTTAACCTGTTCAAACGCAGCCGCTGCCTCTTCCAGCAGGCGGTTATTGCTCTCTTGAAAGTCTGCCAGAGCTGCAGGGATACGGCCTGCCAGTTCAAGGGTCTGATTCTCATAACGTGATAGAACCGCTGTATACCTCGGCCACCTTTTGGAATCCCGGTAATAATCCTCATAATACTTATTCACATAATCCCCATACATCGCCGGGATGTCAGAGCCAGAAGCCAGAGGTCCAAGCGTAAGCGCGGATATGCTATTCCCGGGAGGGTCCATCAGAAGCTTCTGCAGCTTCCGGGCACTGTCAGCAGCTTCCCTCCGCTTCCGCAGCATAAGATCCAGTGCTTCCTCGCGCTGATCGTACAAGGGCTGGAGGTCTCCCAGTACATTCGTTGTCCGTGAAGCCTCAGTCATTGCCGCCGACAACGGCTTAAGCTTGCCTGCCAGCTCCAGGGCGAAATCAACCGGCGCTTTGTATTTCATCTCTTCAATAATCTGCCGCCGGAAGACCTCATAGCTGCCCAGCGGACGGCTCCAGTCCAGGGAAGAGGAATCCACCATCACGGGAAGCAGATTAAAGGCATCGCCCCGTCCGCTCTCGTACAGATTATCGTTAAGCACCTTCGACAACAGCTGATTCCCGTCTCCGCCGCCGAAGGCAAATAATCCATAACCCTCCCGCAGTTCAATATCATAAGCAGACATCACAGAACGGATAGCGGCTCTCGCCAAGCGTTCCTCCTGCACATTCACTGCTGCAATCCGTGCATAATCAATTAGTACAGCGTTGAATAGAAATACAAAGGCCAGAACCATAATCAGAAAGATCGAAACCGAACCTTCTGCTGCACGAAGACCTCTGAAGGTATATCCAGCTACTCCTGCTGCTCCTTTGCCCGCATTGCTGCTAGTAATACTAACTTCATAGCCTAGGAAGCGGCTCCGGCCAGAGAGCTTGTTCAAGGAACTGCTGTGCTTGAAAATACGCATATGATCTCCCCCTACCTTTATCCCCGGAACAGCTCCCGGCTGCTCCGGCCGGCAGACCTTAGCGCAGCTTGTCCAGCATAAGGGCTGCATTCTTCTTCTCCATACCATTGCCCTCCTTGCTGCCGGACGAATTACGTTTGAACTTGGCCCCATAGTAACGCATGAGATCCACCGTTCTTATAAACTCAACAGGCTCCGTAACATAGGAACGGGCATACACCTCAGGAACAGCTCCATCAGCCAGCAGATTGTCCAGGACAGGCAGTTGCAGCAGCTTCTTCAACTCCGTACTGATTCTGCGGCCTGTGAGACTGTAAGCATAGCCCATCTCTCCCTGCAGACCGGCCGGTACCATCTGCGCAGCCAGGCGCAGCTTCACCACCGGCAACGGGCCTCCGCCCTCTGCCTTATCAGGGAGCGCAATGGCTGTACTGCCGTTATCTGTCCCGATTCCGAACAGGGAAGACAATAGACCATCCTCCCCGACTCTCCAGTACAGCGGGTCATAATTACCGGCCTGAAATTCTCCGGTTGTCGCCCGGTTACTGTTCTCCCAGTTATAGGAGGCACGCTCCGCAGTAGCTGAGGCGATCTGCAGCAGCATCGACTTCTGATAGGTGTACAAGGAGAAGAACAGCAGCACCAGCGTAATCCCCATAATGATCGGCAGCAGAAGCGAAGCCTCGATGGTGAAGCTGCCCTCATCCTCCCGCAACGGAATCAATCAAATACTTCCTGACTCTTATCTCCAGCCGTGCTGATCAGGTCCTTGACCACCTTTACAATCTCCTCACGGAACACCAGAACTACCGCAATCAGCACAGCAATGATCAGTATCATCTCCAGCGTACCCAGCCCTTCTTCATCCTTCCAAAAGCTTTTTGCTCCTTCTACCATCTGTGTTAACATTCACTTCTACCTCCTACATTTTTAACATCATAAGCGCCGGTGTGCCCACCAGCACAATCACAATCAAGAAGATAACCACCATCGGAAAAACCAGCTTCGACGATGCCTGTTCCCCGCGTGTCCGGCTGATCGCCTTCCGCTTCTCCCAGAGCATCCGTGACAGATCGCGCAGTGACAGAACAAAGTCGGCCCCGCCTCTGCGGTAATTCAGCAGCACCGTAGTGGTGAAGATGGAGACCTCCTGCACCGCACAGCGCTTGCTGAAGTTCTCAAACGCCTGCTGGAAGGAATAACCTCCGTCCCATTCCGCCGTCATCTTCATTAATTCCGCGTACAGCGGATGGGTGCTGTCTCCATGGCGGCTGTTCACACAGCGGATAATGGCCCGCTGCACCGTCTCTCCTGCGCCGACCAGCAGGACAATACTGTTCAGCAGCTCGGGAAGCTCAAGCATAATATTCTGCTCCCGCACACGGACCTTCTTGTGCAGATCGCTGACCATGGCCACCGGAAGCGCTACGGCCAGCAGTCCTCCAAGGATCATTCCGGTCTGCTCGCCTGTTAGCAAGGTCAGTGCGCTTCCGCCTGCCAGCAGCAGCCAGCTGTAGCTGAGCATCTCTCCCAGGAAGAGCAAGGTGCGTTCTGCACTGTAGCGCATCCCATAGAGCCGCTGAAGCGAGCGCTGTATCCTGAACATCACCGAGGGAAGATAACTGGCGATTCTGCCTTGCTCTACAAGTAACAACAGAGGCTCACCCAACCGGCGAAGCCGCAGGCCTTCCATAGACAGCTCCCGCAGTGCCGCATAGCGGCTTCCGCATCTCATGCGCAGGAATAGCCAGCCTGCTGCGAGCAGGAGCAGGACAATACCGCAGATCCATGACATCCCCTTCACTCTCCTCCCTTCACAGCGGAATGTTCATGATCTTATTGGTCCAGAGATAACAGAGGAATAACGCAATTAAGGCGAGTGTAGACACCGCTATTCCTGCTCCGGTGTACATGGGCTGCATATAGTCACCGGCACTCAGACTCATGAACATCACCATCATCAGGGGAGAGACCAGCAGCGCCTTGGCTTCGAATTTCTTCTGGGCAATACTGACCGCAATATCCTGCTGAATATCCAGCTTCTCCCCAATAATGGTCGACGTACGCCGCACGATCTCCACCAGATCCCCTCCTGTCCGCTTGCAGACCATGAACACATCGGCGAAGCGCTCTACATCCTCCATTCCCGCTCTTTTGCTGAATTCATACAGCGCATCTTCAATCGGTTCCCCGTTCTCCATGCGGGCACAGATGATATTCAGCTCTGAGATCATGTCGCTTGCGCCCTCCGGGTCAAGCATCCGCAGATCTAGCACGGCCTCCCGGAAGGCGTTCTCCACCGACCGTCCGGCAGAGAGCGACGAAGAAAGCGAGAACAGCATTTGCTTGAATTGCAGATTCAGCGCAGCCCGGCGGCGCTGCAGCAGATACCGGCGCAGCAGCCGTGGCCCGTACGCGCTGCCGGGGACAAGCAGCGCCGCCAGAAGCAGCTGATGGTAGAACAAGTAACCAATCCCGAACAACAGGACCCCGGCACCTAGAATGACCAACATTCTTTGCAGGGAGGTCAACTCGTATACGGTATAATCGGGCAGAAGCACTTGTTCTCCCGCAGCAGATGAGCCTTCCGGCAGCCCTGGCGGCGTTCTTTTCATGAAGCCTCTTCTGTGCCTGCCCGGGGGCGACTGTCCCCTCTTCTTCATGACCTTTAGGATACAATCGCCTCCTTCCCGGAACCTGCAATACCATACCGCTTCAACGGATAATCGCCGATTCCGGCCATTTGCAGCTTGACCGTACTCAGAAGCGGGTTCCCGCAGACCGCAAGTCTGCCCTGCACCCTGCCGTCCAGTTCGCCTGATTCACGGAATTCGTATAGCGGATTCAGTACGACCTCGCCGCTGCGCACACCGGCAACTTCGCTGATCTCCATCACTCTGCGCGAACGGTCACGCAGCCGCGACAGATGCACGAAGATATCTATCGCCGAACTGATCTGCTGACGGACGACGGTCACAGGTAGCTCAGCCGCGCTAAGCACCATCGTCTCCAGGCGGCTGAGCATATCCAGCGCGCTGTTGGAATGCCCAGTCGATAATGAGCCGTCATGGCCAGTGTTCATCGCCTGCAGCATATCCAGACATTCGGCTCCCCGTACCTCGCCGACAACAATGCGGTTCGGGCGCATCCGCAATGAAGTGCGGATCAAGTCACGGATGGTAATCTCGCCCCGTCCCTCCGTATTGGCATTCCGGGTCTCCAGGGAGACCAGATTCGGAACCGTGACAATCTGCAGCTCTGCCGAATCCTCCACCGTGATGACACGCTCCTGCGGCGGGATGAACTGTGACAGAGCATTCAGAAAGGTTGTTTTCCCTGATCCGGTCCCGCCGCTGATGAAAATATTATATTTGGCGGCTACCAGAATCTGCAGCAGCTCTGCCGCCTCCTCAGTTAGCGCTTCACGCTTCACCAGCTCTTCCATCGTCATCGGGGTCTCCGGGAATTTGCGGATCGTCATGGCCGGACCCTTCAGCGCCGCAGGCGGCAGTACGATATTGACACGTGAGCCATCCGGCAGCCGCGCATCCACAATCGGTGAGGATTCATTGACCACACGGTTGACGCCGGAGACGATGATCTGGATGATATCCTCCAGCCTGCTCCCGGATTCAAAGGCCAGCGGCAGCCTGCGGATCATCCCGTCCTCCTCAATGAAGATCTCTTCATGGCTGTTGATCATAATCTCGGTGATCGCCGGATTATCCACCAGGGGCTGCAGGATATCCAGCCCGCGGAAGGAATCGAACAGCTTCTTCACCAGTTCATGCTTCTCCTGGGCTGTCAGGAGGCGCAAGTGTTCCCGCTCCAGGATAATCCGTTCTATAAAAGCAGCCAGCTCATGGTTCCCGATGACCGAGGTCACATCCAGCCCGGCCCGGATATCGCTGCGCAGCGCTCTGAACATTTCTTCATTCATACAGAACTCCCGGTGAACACCCCGGGCAATGCCGGTTCTACGATCCCCCGGCAGAGCTCCTGAATACCATCAATGAATTGGGGGGAGTTAAGACAAAGCTCTCCGTAATGCTGCAGCCCCCAGGAAGGGATATACGGAAGGACGGCATCCAGCTTGAGCGCCGAAGAGGGCAGCCGCTCATTCTCCGCCCCGGTGCAGTTGTTCAACACTAACCGGCTCTTATTCATCAGCTCCGGCGGCATCCCGGAATGCGGACTTGCCATATACTCGATCCAGCGTTCAGTCTTGCGGATACTGACCTGCTCATTCTTCAGCACCCACAGCAAGACTCCACACCTGTGCAGAACAGCCTGGGCCCGCTCCTCCTCAATACTGCCGGTGTCTACGATAATCACATCATAACTTCCGGCCCCGGCCAGCCCCTCCAATAGCTCCAGCGTGTCCTGCTGCGACATCTGCAGCATCTCCTTGAAGTTCTCCACAGGCCGGAAGGCATCACACCGCAGACTGTCATGTCTAAACACATAGTCGCCCCACTTCGGCTTGCCCCGTCCCCCCTTATGCTCTGCGCCTCCGGCCTTCAACTCGTATAGCAGCCGTTCCATACCAGGTACATTACTGCCCGGCATCCGCAGGATGAATCCGCTGCTGTCCACACTCTCCAGATTCAGATAGAACACGGACAGGCCGGTGGCTCCAAGCTGCTTCGCCATATTTAACGCTACGGTTGTTTTGCCGCTGCCGCCGCTCGCCGAGACGACTCCGAGCAGCAGTGTTGCTTCCTTAGACAACGCAGCGGTTCTAATCCGCTTCAGGTCACTTAGCTGAAGAATCGCTTCCAGCAGCGACGGCAGGGCCTGATACTTGGCAATTCTCCTTCCCCCTGCCAGGTCTCCGCGTTCGGATAATTCTCCGGCTTCGGTTAAAACTGCCCAGGGAACCGTGCTTCTTCCTTCCACCAGCCAGGCTTCAATGAAGGACGGATCTCCTGCAACCGCGTCCGGCAGCTCATCGCCTGTCATAAATTCCATAAAAGCGTCCAGTCTGCTAAAAGCCGTGATCCGCATGATTTCCCCGTACTCACTGTGATGAAGATAATGCAGCAGCGGTTCTATGTACTCACTCTCCCGGACTGCAAGCACGATTCTTGCCGTCATGAAATCACCCTCCTTTGAAGAATATTGAGAAAAACGGCAGCAAAAAAAGCACCGCCAATAACCGTGGGATACGGTCATTGAACGGTGCTTCCGTTACTGTTCCTGTAATTTACAGCTATAGTAGCATATATATAAGAGCACAGCAATAGATTTTTTCCAGCATCCGGCAGATCACTCCAGAATTCACCTTATTGATCGGCTAGAGAAATCTCCGCTTCATGTCCGGTGTCGGCAAAAGGCACTGCTCATCCCGGCCGAACCAGCGGTAGCGGTTCCTTGCCACAATCCTGTATATTGCGTTGCGCAGCGGCCTTGGTATCAGGGTGAACACATACGCCAGAGGCCACGGAAACCGCAGCCTGCGGGCAATCCGCAGCACTGCCGCCGATTCTGTATAATACTTGCCGTTCTCTACCAGCACAACCGTGTCTAACTGCCGCTCCGGCAGGCCGCCTGCCTTCAGCAGCTCCCGGCCCGCCTCACTCTGCAGGGAAGCAAATTTGAAGTTTGCCTGCGGATCACGGGGAATAATGAACCGGACCAGCCCCTGGCACAGATGACAGACTCCATCAATCAGCACGACCGCTTCTCTCTGCACTTCCTTGTTGGTCTCCGCCACTTCTTCCGCCCCTTCCTCTTAGACATAGTGTACCCTTCACTCCTCTGCAGAAAACAGCAAAAAACGCGGGATAGCTCCCGCGCCTACAATGTCCGTTCGTCTAATTACTCGGCAATTGCCTTGTTAATCCACTCGTCTCCGGTCATTTGCTCTTCAAAATCAGCTGTGAAGGATTCCATACATTTGCAGATGAAATCTTTGCGGCATACCGGACAAGGAGTCTTGAGCAGGCGGCTGATGTTCGTCATTTTCCATTCCGGAAACCGATTGTAGAACGCGCGGCACTCCGTTCCGTCAGCAAGCTTGATAATGAACTCGTACAATCCTTCCTTATCATTGCTGCTGGCTTTGGTCACATTCGTAATACTCGGTTTGTAAGACATCTTCATCACCCATTATTTAAATTTTTGGTAAATTAATAGCGCACACGACACTAACAGATACTTAGACATATTAAAGAATATTCGGGGTGATGTCAACCAAAGCAGTGGCGGAAGGCCGCTATTTATTACACTTCTATCCTTCTTCGACTCTATTTAGCCATTATTCCCAGCATTGTGCTTTCTTACCCGTTATAATGAACCCGGATGTTCACAGCATTTAAGACCGGACATTTGCTGCCCGGCCTTAAGTGTTTACGAATATTTTTGAAGTATTTTGCAGCTATAGAATTCCGAGTATCCTCTTACAGTACGTTCAGCTCCACTTCGATATTACCACGGGTAGCCTTGGAGTAAGGGCAGAAATCATGGGCTTTTTTAGCCAGATCTTCCGCAACAGAACGCTCGATACCCGGCAGCTTCACATCCAGCTTCACGGCCAGCTTGAATCCTCCGTCGCTCTCATCCTTGCCGATCAGCACATTCGAGGTAATCTCGACATCCTGCAGCTTCACGCCTTCCTTACGGGCGATATTGGCGAGCGCACTTTCATAGCAAGCGCCATAGCCCGCCGCGAACAGCTGCTCCGGGTTCGTGCCGGCACCGCCTGGGCCTCCAAGCTCCTTGGGGATTTTGAGGTCATGCTTAAGCGCCCCATCCGAAGATTCAACTGAACCCTCACGGCCTCCGCGAACCTTAGCTGTAGCTGTATATAATGCCTTCAGTTTCAATGCAGTCATCTTTAATCTTCTCCTTTTTGACACAAATTTTGTAAGAACACTTACCCATAACTTAAACCACCTCATGTTTTTGAAACGATTATAGCTGATGTATCCACCTTGAGGCTTGCTTCTGCTGGTGAATGGTGTACAATTAAATTGTGATAAATCATTTGTTCGGGAGGAATCATCCATGAGTGTCTATGATTATGAAGCCAACACCCTGCGGGGTCAGGAAGAATCGCTCTCCAAATACAAAGGCAAGGTTCTGCTCGTCGTGAATACAGCCAGCAAATGCGGACTCACCCCGCAATATAAGGGTCTCCAGGAAGTGTACGATAAATTCAAAGACCGCGGCTTCGAGGTTCTGGGATTCCCCAGCAACCAGTTTGCCGGACAGGAGCCGGGTGAGAGTGAGGATATCGCGGAGTTCTGCGAGATTAACTACGGTGTGTCCTTCCCCATGTACGAGAAGATTAATGTCAATGGCGCCGATGCCCATCCCCTGTTCAAATATCTGTCCAAAGAGGCACCCGGAGTCCTCGGCTCGAAGAGTATCAAATGGAACTTCACCAAATTCCTGGTGGACCAGGAAGGCCGCGTGCTGAAGCGCTTCTCCCCGCAGACAACGCCGGATCAGATCGAAGATGAGATCGCCAAGCTGCTGAAGTAGAATGAAAAGCAAACACCCTTCATACCCGGATCGAAACGGGGGCGAAGGGTGTTTTTTGAGACAAAAAAAGCCGAAACCGTTGAATCATCAAAGGTCTCGGCTTTTTTCCAATAGTATGCGGTAGAGAGGACTCGAACCTCCACGGGTATACACCCACTACCCCCTCAAGATAGCGTGTCTGCCATTCCACCACTACCGCGCGGTGTGTCTAACGTTGAAGCATTGTTTGAGGCCAACATTCAATATTATAAATCGGTTGCGCTCAAAAGTAAAGATGCTGGCTTAAGAATTTTGGTCCTTATCCTTACGTTTGCGATACTCGGTGAAAGCGATATATTCCTTGATGAAATTCTTCTCCTCCGGCTGCAGCTCCTCCGATTGGCAATTCAATTGCCGCATTGGGCCAAAAAAATAATCCTCGCCGCTTTCTTGCACCGTTTGGGTCTGTTTGCCCAGAATCAGCCAATCGAGGCTGACATGGAAAAACGCGGCGATCTCGATCAGCTTATGAGTGCCGGGTGTAGACTTGCCCCGCTTCCAATCGCCCATGTTGCCGGTACTGATTCCAAGCTGCGCACAGAAGGATTTCTTGGTAAGACCTTGCCGTTTGATCAGAAATTCAATTCGTTCGTATATGGTCTGCATCACCCAACCGCCTCCCGACAGAAAATATAATACGTAAAAACGTTATTTTTTATTGAAAAATGACGTAAAAAAGTATATAATTAACTATTATTATATCTTTACCTATTTTATATCATAGCGGCTGGATAGTCGATACGAGGTGAGCAATCTGAACAGCAAACGCCCCATTACTGCCTACGGTTGGGCTATTAAGAAACGTCTGGCAGAACTGCACTTGGATCAGAAGAAATTCTGTGAGTTACACGACATCCCACCCTATCGGCTGTCCAACCTGATTCACGGTACGCGCAAGGCAGACCGATACCGTCGTCAAGTCGCTGAATTGTTGAACCTGCCTCCATCTTAGTGCCTTCAACCCGCATACTGAGGAGCGATTATCTTTGCCTGACAGTCTCTCAACCCTCTTCCCGTCTCTTGATGCGCTGACACATAATGCACTGGTAATCGACAGCAGCGGAATGATCCGCTACGTTAGCGCCCGGTGGGATGAATTTAACCGGCAATATGGACTCACAAGCACCCCGGACTGCCTGGAGCGGAGCATACTTGAGCTGTTTCAGAATATACTGATCGTTCCCGCAGACATCCATAAGCTGGAGCAACTGCTACAGGATATTGTTCAAGGCACCCGTCTGTCCTCCAGTACCGAACTGGCTCTCCTGACAATGAACAGGGGCAGCAGGCTTTTCGAGCTGAATATGTGTCCGTTTATTGCTGAACCGGCTCCTGCCTACAAGGCTGCTATTCTGGCCATACGCGATATAGGGCTGCCCCCTGTCATACGCCAACTTGTCCCGATCTGTGCCTCCTGCAAATCTATCCGCAGCACCCAGGAGGAATGGATCAGGATCGAACGATTCCTGCAGCAGCAGCTTTCTTTGCAATTCACTCACGATATCTGCCCGGACTGCATCCGCGAGCTGTATCCGCAATACGCCGCTTCTCTGAAGTGGTGATCAGTCCGGGAATGTCCGGCATGATCATTCCTGTTGGCTTTAATTCCACTTGATCCCCGCAAAATCCTTCTTTCTGCAAGTTAAAAATGTCCGGGAATGCACAGCAGCGCCCCTCCCATAACAGGAGGAGCGCTACTTGTGTACCCATGTCTCTGCCGACTGTCTAATTTTTCTTTTCAATGGTAAAAACTTTCAACTTTTCATCAGGATCGAAATTAACACAGTTGCTAAGCAATACGGTATAAAAATCATTGGTTTCTGCTTTCTCGATCTTCTTGCAATAATATTTCATTCCTTTTCCTGTACTCAATGCATCTCTGCTATTGTCAATGCCCCAAGTGATTGTCTTCCCCTCCGTGTATACATCATTGATTACAAAGCCACTATCAACAGGCCGGGGAATTAACATTAAATAATCAGATTTTCCTTGATTAAAATTCTCTATAAAGTTATCTATCCTTTTCAAGTCATTGTAGTCAAAATTAATCCTAAGATCACCCGGTTGATTTTATTCATACCATCTCTCCTTGGAGAATTTATAACTGATTCTACGCAAAAAGCAGCAAAATCCCTTGAAGTACCAAAGGCTTTTGCTGCTTTTGCTTTTTAAATCGTATGCGGTAGAGAGGACTCGAACCTCCACGGGTATACACCCACTACCCCCTCAAGATAGCGTGTCTGCCATTCCACCACTACCGCATATTGGTGACTCGTATGGGATTCGAACCCATGTTACCTCCGTGAAAGGGAGGTGTCTTAACCCCTTGACCAACGAGCCAAATTTGAAGTTTTTCTTTGTGACAACAAAAATGAGTATATCAAACGCTGGCGGATTTGACAAGCCTTTTTTCGAAAGCTAGGGTCTGCGAAAAATATAGGGAGAACCGCAGTGTGCAGCCTCTGCTTCTCTCCCCGCTCCTGCCCCGCCTTCCCGCAGGACAGAATCCATATTCTTCCGCCTTAGAATTAGCTCTTCCCGCCGCCAACAGCAGCAAGCACACTTATTCCGTCCGCGTGTTCATACCCCAGACTCCCGGCCACCGCTGCGTTGGTGACCTGTCCGGCCACTACATTCAGACCACGCGCAAGCGCCGCGTTCTGGACTGCCGCCGCCTGAATGCCAAGATTGGCAATCTGCAGCGCATAGGGGATCGTCACATTGGTCAGCGCCAGCGTCGAGGTCCGGGCGACTGCCCCCGGCATATTGGCTACAGCGTAGTGAACCACGCCATGCTTCACATAGGTCGGGTTCTCATGGGTGGTAATCCGGTCAATCGTCTCAATCGACCCGCCTTGATCAATCGCAACATCCACAATTACAGATCCCTCTTCCATCTGCTGCACCATATACTCCTTGACCAGCTTGGGGGCACGGGCACCGGGAATCAGCACGGCCCCGATCAGCAGATCGGCCCGGCGTACTGCCTGCTCCAGATGATAGGAATCCGACATCACGGTAACCAGCCGTCCGCCAAAAATATCATCCAGCGCACGCAGACGGCTCGCATTCAGGTCCAGTACCGTAACGCGCGCACCCATCCCCAGGGCAATCTTGGCCGCATTGGTGCCGACAATTCCGCCGCCTACTATGACTACCTCACCAGGCCGCACTCCAGGCACACCGCCGAGCAGAACGCCCTTGCCGCCATGCGGCTTCTCCAGCAGCCCGGCACCGATCTGCACCGCCATCCGCCCGGCGACCTCGCTCATGGGAATCAGCAGGGGCAGCGAGCCGTCCTCCAGCTGAATCGTCTCATATCCCACGGCGGTCACGCCGCTCTCTACCAGCGCCTTAGTCAGTTCTGCTTCAGGAGCCAGATGCAGATAAGTGAACAGAATCAGCCCTTTGCGGAAATAAGCGTATTCCTCCGGCAGCGGCTCCTTCACCTTAAGGATCATCTCTGCCTTGCTCCAGACCTCTGCAGCCGTGTCCAGAATCACTGCGCCTTTATCCATGTATTCCTTGTCACTCATCCCGCTGCCTGTACCGGCAGAGGATTCAAACAACACTTCGTGCCCGGCCTTACGTAACGCTTCCACCCCGGCCGGAGTGATGGCGACACGGTTCTCATTATTCTTGATTTCTGCGGGTACGCCAACGATCATGCGGATTCCCCCTAAAAGTTTTGTAAGCATAGACTTAGTTGCGCTATATAAGAAGCACTTAGGTTTTAAACTTGAAGCTTCATCGTCACTGCGGTGAATATTTGGACTTCCGGCCGCTGTTGTCCCCAGATTTCTGGATTAATACCGCTATTCGCAGTGGAAATCCGGTGACAAAGGCGGTCGCTACCGCTCCTACAGTTCCAAATTTCCCCTCCGCTTCTTTTGCTTTCTGTTATTTTCTTCAGTGCTTCTTATATAGCATAGTCAACATTCTATCGCTCTGAGATGCGAAAAGAAAGGCTCTAAGTCGAGCCTTCCTCTTAACAGCTAAGTAAGGCAAGAGGCCTCTGGCCGCCTGCGGAATAGAAGTTAATTCCTCTCCTCACTATATGCAGATGGACAGCTTAAGGGTTAACCTTGGTTTCAAAGGTTTGCTTCCCGTCAACGAATTTCAGCACAACTGCGGCTTTGACCGGGTCATGCTTGTCGTTCAGCGTAATCTTGCCTGTAGCAAGCTGCAGATCTTTGGTCGCTGCCAGCGCTTCTGTAATCTTGGCCGGATCTGCTTCACCGGCACGGGTGATGGCATCGGCAACCAGCTTCAGGGCGTCGTAACCCAGGGCAGCCATACCATCCGGAACCGCGCCGCCGTTAGCCGCTTTGTAAGCATCCACGAAGGAGGTTACTTCAGGAGCCGTATCTTCGGACGAGTAGTGATTGGACATGAAGGTGTTATCCAGCGCTGCGGCACCGGCGATTTCAACGAGCTGCGGGGAATCCCAGCCGTCGCCGCCCAGGAACGGAACGGTGATGCCCATTTCACGGGCCTGCTTCACAATTTTCCCTACCTCTTCATAGTAACCCGGCAGGTAGATGACATCGGGGTTCGTTGCTTTGATCCGGGTCAACACCGCTTTGAAGTCAGAATCCTTCTGCTGGTAGGACTCCTGGCTCAGCACTTCGCCGCCTTTGCCTTTGAAGGTCTCTTCAAAGAACTTCTGCAGACCCTTGGAGTAGTCGCTTGAGGTATCTGTATAGATTACAGCCGTCTTGGCCTTCAGGGAATCCAGGGCAAAGTTAGCCATCACTTCACCTTGGAACGGATCAATGAACGCTGCTCGGAACACATATTCATTCACATTGCCGCTGCGCTCATCCACGGTAACCTTCGGGTTGGTGGCACCTACGGAGACGAGCGGGATCTTCTTCTCGGTGGCTACCGGAACGATACCCAGGGTGTTGGTAGAAGTGGAAGCGCCGATGATGGTAACCACCTTGTCACTTGTGATCAGCTTCTGCGCCGCCTGCGTCGCTTCTTCCGACTTCGACGCATTGTCTGCAACGATCAGCTCAAGCTGCTTGCCGAGTACACCGCCTGCGGCGTTGATCTCGTCCACTGCCAGCTTCGCGCCCTTGGATACGGAGTCGCCGAAAGAAGCCTGACCGCCTGTGAGCTCAAGGTCAGCCCCGATTTTGATTGTGCCTCCGGCAGTATTGCCGCCGCTTGCAGAGTTACCGCTGTTCTCTGTGTTGTTGCCGCAGCCAGATGCTAACACCGCAGTCAATACTGCCGACAAGATAATGGCCCCAAGTTTCTTCATTGTTTCTCCCAGCCTCCCGGTTAATTGATTTTTATATATGGTGTTTCTGTGATGCTGCTGTAGTCCGGCATATCCTGCTTAATGCCCAAGATAAGCCATTTGGATCTCATCCGAGTCAGCCAGTTCCTTGGCATCCCCTTCAAGTACTACGCGGCCCGTCTCCAGTACATAAGCCCGGTCGGCGATTCTGAGCGCCTGATGCGCATTCTGCTCCACCAGCAGGACCGTGGTTCCGGCATCGTTCACTTCCTTGATGATCCGGAAAATATCCTGGACCAGCAGCGGCGCCAGTCCCATGGACGGTTCATCCAGCAGCAGAAGCTTGGGATGGCCCATAATGGCCCGCCCCATAGCCAGCATCTGCTGTTCCCCGCCGGACAAGGTTCCGGCCTGCTGCTTCTTGCGCTCCAGCAGCCGGGGGAAGATATGGTAGACCCGTTCAAGATCAGCGGTCAGGCTGCTGCCAACCTGCAGATAAGCCCCCATCTCCAGATTCTCCTCGACGGACATATTGGCAAATACGCGCCGCCCTTCGGGACAATGGATCAGCCCCTCTTTGACAATCGCCTGAACACTCTGATTCACAATCCATTTATCCAGAAATTCAATACTTCCTGTCTTCGGTTTAAGCAGTCCCGAGAGCGTCTTAAGCAGCGTAGACTTGCCAGCGCCATTGGCTCCGATCAGGGTCACGATCTCTCCCTGCTTCACGTGGATGCTGAGATCCTTCAAGGCATGGATCGCTCCGTAATAGACGTTAATCCCTTGTACTGTAAGCATCGCGCTACACCTCCTGTCCCAAATACGCTTCGATGACCTTCGGGTTATTGCGGATCTCCGCCGGTGTTCCGTCAGCGATAAGGATGCCGCGGTCCAGGACATATATGCGATTGCAGACCCCCATCACCAGTGACATATCATGCTCGATCAGCAGAATGGTCAGGTCGAATTCCTCCCGGATCCAGGCGATCAGATTCATCAGATCACGCGTCTCATTCGGGTTCATCCCGGCAGCCGGCTCATCGAGCAGCAGCAGCTTGGGTCCGGCCGCCAGCGCCCGGGCAATCTCCAGACGGCGCTGATTCCCGTAGCTCAGGTTGCTGGCGATCTCATCCCCCTGGTCGGCCAGATTGAAGATAGAGAGAATGTCCATGGCCTTCCGGGTGATTTCTTCTTCTCCCTGAAAGTGCTTCGGCAGACGTAGCATCGAAGAGAACAACGAGTGCCTGGCATGCTGATGGAAGGCAATTTTGACATTTTCCAGAACCGTCATCGCCGTAAATAAGCGAATGTTCTGAAACGTACGTGCAGCGCCTTTATGATTGATTCTGTAAGGCTTCATCCCGCCGATAGATTCATTATTCAGCAGAATGCTGCCCGATGAGGGCGGGTATACGCCGGTCAGCAGGTTGAATAAGGTTGTTTTGCCTGCACCGTTAGGCCCGATCAGACCGATCAGCTCCCCTTGGTCAATATGGAGGGAAACCTCACTTACAGCCTTAAGTCCGCCAAAGGCCCGGCTGGCCTCCTTCACCTCAAGAAGTACTGCTGCTCTCGATTGCGTCATTTGCCTTTGCCTCCTTTTTGCCGGACTTGCCGAATGAGAACCGGGTTGAGCCCAGCAGGCCGCTTGGACGGAAGATCATCATCAGGATGAGTACGATCGAATAGATAATCATGCGCCATTCCGGGAATTCACGTAAGTAGGTGTAGAGCAGAGTAACGAACACCGCTCCAACAATAGAACCAGCCGTACTGCCAAGCCCCCCGAGAACCACCATCACGATAATTTCAAAAGACTTCAGGAAGTTGAAGCTGCCCGGCGTAATCACATAGAACGTATGGGCTGACAAGCCGCCCGCCATACCGGCGAACAAAGCACCAATGGTAAACGCGATAATCTTATAGCGGGTTGTATTAATCCCCATCGCCTCAGCGGCAATCTCATTCTCGCGGATAGCGATACAGGCCCGGCCATGCGTGGATCTAATGAAGTTATTAATCAGCACTACCGAGATTAGCGTGAAGAAAAAGAGCATGGTCCAGGTGGTTTTGGCCGGAATACCGCTAAGCCCTGAAGCTCCGCCGACATATTCTGTATTCAGCATGATAATCCGGATGATCTCACCGAACCCCAGCGTGGCGATAGCAAGATAGTCACCGCTCAGCCGGAGGGTGGGCATTCCGATCAATACGCCGAACACGGCCGCCAGGAGCCCGCCTGCAATAATAGCTGGAACGAATGGCACGTTGTAGTCCAGAGTAAGGATCGCCGAAGTGTATGCACCCACAGACATAAATCCGGCATGGCCAATAGAGAACTGCCCGGTGATCCCGGTAATCAGGTTGAGCGACACCGCCAGCATGATGTTGACTCCGATTAGAAGCAGCATAGACTGATTCACATCACTAAGTATTCCCGTTGTTAGAAGAACTTTAACGATTCCATAGAACGCAAGGGCGACAAGAATGCCCAGCCAGAATTTTTTATTTAACTTTCGCACGGCAGCCTCCTCCTACACTTTCTCCCGGACATTCTTGCCGAACAGCCCGGAGGGTCTGAAAATAAGGATTAGAATGAGTACCGCAAAGGCCACGCCATCACGCCAGGAGGAGAACCCGAGTGAAGAAATTTCAGTCTCAACTGTCCCCAGCAGCAAGCCGCCAACCAGCGCACCGGGAATACTTCCAATACCTCCAAGCACCGCCGCTACAAAAGCCTTAAGTCCGGGCATCACGCCCATCAGAGGATCAACCGAATTGTACGTCATTCCAAAAATGACACCGGCTGCGGCGGCCAGCGCCGAACCAATAGCGAAGGTGGCTGAAATGGTGCGGTCCACATTGATTCCCATGAGCCGCGCGGCTTCCACATCGAAGGATACGGCCCGCATGGCTTTGCCCGTCCGGGTGTAACGAACGATATACTGCAAGACAAGCATTAGAATAATCGTGGTCAGCAGAATCATGATCTGATTGGACTCCACCTGAATCGAGGAACCGAACAGATGAACCTGCTTCTTATCCATAATATCCGGGAAGCCCTTGGCCTGTGGCCCCAGAATCAGCACTCCGGTATACTCGAGCAGGAAGGATACGCCAATCGCTGTGATCAGCGCTGCAATCCGTGTTGACTTGCGCAGCGGCTTGTAGGCCAGACGTTCAATGCTAATCCCGAGACATGCACTGATGGTCATTGAGATGATCAGCGACAGGAGCAGAACAACGACGGGCGGTAATCCGGCAGCCGCCAAGTATTTGGCACTGTACAGGCCGATGAATGACCCTACCATAAATACATCGCCATGCGCAAAATTGATCAGTTTAATAATCCCGTAAACCATAGTGTAACCAAGGGCGATCAGAGCGTAGATGCTGCCTACGGAAATCCCGTTAATTAGTTGCTGAATGAAGTACTCCATCGCCAACCCCTTTTCCCTATATTCATCTTAAATCCCCTTTCGCTGTGTACCTTCTCTACTTGGAATATGATGTCACTTATATTAACACATGCTCAGGAGGTAGTCACTAATTTTTGTGCGAATTAATATAAAATTCAATATTTGGTGTTATATTACATAACGTGATATGTGTAGTATCCGGTAGGTTTAAGTTGGTTATTGTAGAGTGTGTAGAAAACAGGAGTAAAACAGAGGATTTTGCAGCAGGATGGTGTTAGCAGTGGTTTCCTTTTCTTATACAATACTTTGTTTCTGCGTAATTAATATAACATTTGTCACGGATTGAACTGGCAAATAAGCCGGCCCCTCGATCATCGAAGGTCCGGCTTCATGTCAGATATAGTCTTGCAAGGGTCGTGTAACGTTAATCCAAATAGACCGCCTTACCCGTCTGCGCCGATTCATAGATAGCCTCAAGTATCCGGGATACCACATAGGCCTGTTCAGGAGTCACGACCGGATCTTTATCCTGTTCGATTGCTTCGATCCACTTTCGCAGTTCCACATCCGTAGATTTCTCTTCTTTGCCTTCATAAAAGGCTACTCCCCCGGCACCAAGCTCAATCTCATTCGTGTATAGCTTGCTATGATTCTCCCCATTAATCCGGAGACCATTCTTCATGTCCGCTCCCGCTTCGGTTCCGCTTAAGCTGCACTTGGCTTCATCCACATCCAGCGAATTCAGCGCCCAGCTCGCCTCCAGCGTAATCGTTGCGCCGTTCTCCATCACAATCATCCCGAACGCAGAGTCTTCCACGGTGAATTTCTTCGGGTCCCAGGGTCCCCAGGCGTTGGCAGCGTCTTCTTTTTGTGAGAGCTCGTGGTATTTGGTCCCCAGCACAACCTTCGGCTTGTAGTTGTCCATCATCCAGAGCGTCAGATCCAGCGCATGGGTTCCGATATCAATCAGCGGGCCGCCCCCCTGCTTCTCCTCATCCAGGAATACTCCCCAGGTCGGAACCGCTCTGCGCCGGATGGCATGTGCTTTCGCATAATAGATATGGCCGAGCTCGCCAGCTTCACAGACTTTTTTCAAATACTGGCTGTCTTGTCTGAACCGGTTGTCATACCCGATGGTCAGCTTCTTGCCTGTACGTTTCGCTGCTTCAGCCATACGTTTGGCATCTGCCGCAGTTTTGGCCATTGGCTTCTCACACATCACATGCTTGCCCGCTTCCAAGGCCGCAATGGATATTTCCGCATGCGCATCATTGGGCGTAAGAACATGAACAATATCAATGGAAGCATCCTTCAATAATTCCTGATAGTCCGTGTAGACAGCCGCTTCCGCACCGCCGAATTGTTCAGCAGCCGCTTCCGCCCGTTCCTTGATAATATCGCAAAAAGCCACCACTTGAACCTTATCCTGTCTGCTCAAGCTGGGAAGGTGCTTCCCGTTCGCAATTCCTCCACAGCCGATAACTCCAACACGATATACTTTGCTCATAGTCTCTCATCCTCACTGTTCATGTATTTTTCGGGCCTTGCGGTATGCAGCCGGGGTCATGCCCAGCCGCTTGCGGAATACCGAATGCAGATAGGTCGCATTGGTGAACCCTTCGGACTCCGCGATGTGTTCGATCGACAGGCTGCTGGCTTCAAGCTTGCTGCACACCGCCTGCAACCGGATCTCTTCAAGAATCCGGCTGAACGTTTGATCCGGATGGACCTGCTTAAAGATCCGCTGCAGCTGTCTGGAGCTGATATTCAGCTTCTCCGCAACATTCTCCAGCGTCACGGCTGATGAATAATTCGCTTCCATGTACTGAACGGCGTATTGATAGCGGTAGGTCAACATATCCCGTACGGGTGCCGCAGCGCCCATCCCGCCTGTATCATAAGCTCTGGTTACCTTCAGCAATATACTGATCACAAGATGCTTGATGGATGTGTAATATCCCGCCAGCTTGCCGTCACAGGCTTCATAGGCCTCCAGAAAACACTTCATCGCCCTGTGATAATCCTGCGCAGGGATAAGCGGCAGCCTCCTCAGCTTCTCCACACATTCCTCTGCTTCCGCAACCTCCCATGGATCTGCGTCGTCTCTGGGCTTCTCCGCAATATTGACATGCAGACATAACTCTTCCATCGACTCTTCCGCATCCGCTTCCTGACGGTGCATGACTCCAGGTCCGGTCAAATAGAGCATTCCCTCCGATAAAGGATACTGCTGATCGCCAAGAATGACCGTTCCCTTGCCCCGCGGGATGAAATGAAATTCAAATTCAGCATGGTTATGGAAATCAATGACCTTCCCCGGCGGAAAAGAGGTCAAATGAAACCGGAGCACTGAAATTTCATAATGTCCCCACAGAATGGAAATATCCAGCCGTTCCAGCAGATCCATCTTCTCAAACATAATCTCGAAGGGAAAAGGACTCATGTTAACCTCCTGCAAATCAAGATTTCAATTCGGCTAACCGGACCACCCGTCCTGCCTTCGCCGAGAGATTCGCCGCCTCCATTAACCGGGTAAGCTCGGTTGCCGCTTGAATATTGTCAGAAGCAAGCGTGTTGTTCTGGATGTGGGCGACCCATTGCTGGAAAGCGCTCTCCCGATTGGCCAGCACAGGCGTATCGTTCCAGGAAGCCCCTTGATCGGCCGCTTTGGTACTTCTCACTAGCAGCTTCTCTTCAGGCGTTCCATATAATAGGGTGCCTTCTGTTCCATGCACTTCGATGGTAAACGGGGAGTAGCTATTCACAAAACCGGCTTCCACAACACCGATAGCTCCCGAATCGGTATAGAGCGTTGCTACCGCGTTGTCTTCCACTTCCTTGCCCGTCACATATCCGAAGTTCGCGCTTACCCCGGTCACCTCTTGACCCAGGAATAGTCTGGTCAGGTACATGGGATGACATCCCAGATCAATCAACGCACCGCCCTGGCATTGCTCCAGGCTATAGAAATGCTCAGGAAGCCAGTTGGCCGTTGCCCCGTTATGGGATAAGCGGACTCTGACATAGGTGATCTCCCCCAGCAGTCCCTGGCTTAGAATGTCTTGAACCGATAATGTATAACCGTCATTTAGCCGCGGCAGGGAGACGGTTAGCTTCACTCCATGATCTGCGACCTCGGAGAGGATCTCGTTAACCTCACTCAGCGTTGCAGCTACAACCTTTTCGGTGAAGATGTGCTTGCCTGCTCTGGCCGCCGCAATCATGACCTCCCGGTGCATATAGGTTGGCGCGTCGACAATAACGGCATCTATATCTTCCCGGGCCAACAGATCATCCAAAGAATCACAGAACGGGACATTCAAGCTCTCTGCCGCCTTCCTGCCCCGCTCCGCATCCTCGTCCCATACCGCAGCAATTTCCGTATCGCCATGCTCCTGAGCCTGCTTCGTATAATCCCAAGCATGTACATGCCAAAAGCTGATCTTGCCAATCCTAATGCTCATCCGCCTGCACCTCCATATACATTATTCTGACATCACCTATAAAGTATCATATAATAAGCAGGATTTTTAGTAGATAAATGCGACATCGGGTATATGGAATTACGACATTTTGAGAAAAATCGTATCGTTCACAGATTCCGCCTGCTCCAGCTGGATGGACGCAAAAAAGGAGCTCAATATGAGCTCCTTATGTGTTGATTAAAGTACGGAGAGAGAGGGATACTCTCGCTACGCGAGAGATTGCGAAGTATTGCTAACGAAGCTTATGCTCCAACGAACCACCGAGGGTTCTCATCCCTGGCAATGAAGTATTTCAGAACGGAGAGAGAGGGATTCGAACCCTCGCACCGCTTACGCAGTCTAACCCCTTAGCAGAGGGTCCCCTTATAGCCACTTGGGTATCTCTCCAAGTAATGGCTCCCCGAACAGGACTCGAACCTGTGACAACTCGATTAACAGTCGAGTGCTCTACCAACTGAGCTATCAGGGAACATTAACATGAACAAGGATTAATTTATCATGATTCTGAAGGTTAGTCAAGGGCAGAGAATAAGATATTGAGATCGTTTACAACTTATACAGATTGGTCCTGTTTGTATATCCACTCCCCATCCAGCGGTACAGCGACACGGTCCAGCAGCCCCTCCTGTTCAAGACGAAGCTTCAATAACTCGCGGGTAACGCGGCAGTGGTTGATGGCATCCATATGAACGGCGATCACGGAAGCTTCCGGGGCGGCATGGCATACATCGACAACATCCTGTTCGTTCATCGTGATATGTCCCCCGGCTGCAAACCGTGCACCCCCTGCATTCAGGATAATGACCTCAGGCCGATGATCAGCAAGCACCTGCTCCGCTTCCCTGCACCAGATCGTATCCCCCGCCAGATACAGCACTGGTTCCCCTTCTGCCTGGAATATGAAGCCGGATACCTTGCCCATTCTCTCCCCGATCTCCCCCGTCCCGTGACGGCCGTCTGTACGCGTCAGGGTCACTGCACCGAAGGAAGCAGAGCTGCTGTCCTTAATCTCTGTAACGCTGAGCATACCCTGAGCGGATATTTTCTCACCGTCACCTTCCTGGCATAATACCGGCAGCTCATGAGATAATTGATCTACGGCCGCTGTATCCCAGTGATCCTGATGGAGATGTGTCACAAGGACAGCATCCGGCTTCAGCCACTGCTCTACCGGGCCGGGCAATGGAACCAGCGGATTCCGGCGTTCATCGCCTGAATTCATAATCGGCGGATTAACTCCCTGCGCACTCAGCATCGGGTCGACCAGAAACGTTACACCTCCGTATTCCAGCCATAGGGCGGCGTGGCGGATAAGTTGGATTTTCATTATATACACCTCTTCCTCAAGCTTGCATTCTGTTACCATTCATTATAAATTAGCTGCGGAAGAGAGACCATTGTGCCGCGAAAGAGATTCGCCGGTTCTACTTTCAGCCGGAAAGGAAATGACCGTCATGACCGCTACTCACATAGATCATACGGATTACCGCATCCTCCAGCTTCTAATAGAAGACTCTACATTAAGCCATAAGGATATTGGAGCTCTGGTCCACCTGACAGGTCAAGCTGTAGGCGCACGTATCCGCAGAATGCGGGAGCTGGAGATCATTGAAGGCTACACCATTCGCTGGAACCCGCTCCGGATCGGGCAGAATATTCATGCTTTTATTACGGTTTATCTCAGCACCAAGGGTGACCACCTGCCATTTCAGGAGTTTGCGAAGGCCCATGATAACGTAGCCGAGGTGCACCGTATCAGCGGGGAGGGCTGCTATTGGATGCGGGTGCGCACTGTGAATCAGGAAGCGCTGAACGCTCTGCTCGACGAGCTGCTGGTGTACGGCAATTACCGCGTCAACCTGGACATGGGCCAGATCAAATAGGAAATGGTGAACAGCTGGATAACACACTAAATCTCGGAGGTAATCATGAATCATACCATTGAACAACCCAGAATCCCGGAACCGGAGCTACTGCTGCCCCAGCAGATTCATGCCCTCGCTTCCAAGGACGAATTCAGCCGCTGCCTCATTGAAGGTGCGCTGATTGAGTATCAGGAGGCCGCCAGGGTGTCCTTTGACAAAACCATCTTCCGCAACGTTACCATCACTGAATCTTCCCTGCACGGCATTGAGCTGACCGATGTCCTCTTCGATCATTGCGACCTGTCCAATGTGGATTTCAGCGACGCCTTCATGCACCGGACCGAATTCAGGGATTGCCGGTTAATCGGGACGGACTTCACGAGAGCGCGGTTTCAAAATGTGTCGGTGACCGGATGCCTCGGGGAGTTCGCGGTGTTCCGTTTTGCGAATTTCAAAGGGGCTTCCTTCGAGCGCAGCTCGCTGGCCAGTGCGGATTATTACAAGTCCACTCTGAACGGCCTGTACTTCTCGCAATGCAATCTGGAGCAAGCTACGCTGGCCGGGTGCAAGCTGAAGGATATTGACTTAAGCGATTGCGAGTTCACCGGCCTCTTGGTGGATCTTCAGGATCTGGAGGGCTGTATCATCTCTGCGGAGCAGGCCGCTTCTTTTGCCGGACTGCTTGGCCTCGTAATCAAAGATTAAGTAGCCGGACCCGCATCTGTGGTCAGGGTGACCAGCTTCAGCTTGCCGGAGCATTTCCCGCAGCGGTAACGCCCCGGATCGGCTCTGCGCTTGCGCAAATATTCGGTGGCACAGGTAATGCATACCAGCTTGTACCGGTACGGCTGAGGCTTGCGCGCTTTGGCTCCGGGCAGAGTCTGGCAGTAACGGCTGCCGCCGACGCGGGCCAGCAGGGTTTTGAAATCGGCATCCCGGTGCATATACCCCCGCTTCGCCAGATGCAGGTGGTAGTGGCAGAGCTCATGCTTGATAATCTTCTCCGTCTCCTCCCGTCCGTACATGGCAAGCTGCTGGGGATTAATCTCTATATTATGGCTTTTGGTAAAATACCGTCCGCCCGTTGTCGTAAGTCTGCTGTTAAAGCTGGCCGTATGCCGGAAAGGCACGCCGAAGCTGCTCAGCGACACCTGCTCGATCCACAGCTGCAGCTCTTCGTTGCTCATACTGGTCATAGCGTTCCTTCACGGTCCTTCCTTAAGGAAATTAGATCTCTACTTGAATTGTAACTTGCCCATAGGCTACACTGTCAAGAAGGAAGACAAGTCCGGAGGGAGAATGAGTTATGCCGAAAATGCGGTACGTAATCATGCAGCAGGATCAGGAACTGCAATTCGTGGAGATGCCGGAGGAGTATGCTTACCAGTTGAGCGCCCTTAATCTGCGCCTGAATAAAGAAATCGACAAGCTGACCGCTGAGAATGTTCCCGGACTGCCGCTCGCCGTTGCCGAATGCGATTCGCTGGAGCTGCTGCGCGAGGAGCACCACCTGGAATCGGGGCTGGCGTATATTAACCGGCTGGAGAGTGCTTTTGCCTCCATCAAGGAGGATCATTATCCGCTGATCTCTCTGCTGACGGAGATCCGTGCACTCCAGGCGCAGCTCGAGCAATGGTATGAAGAAGAAGCAGAACGGGTACAGTAGGCCCGGTATGGGCAGGCCCTCTTAATTTCTGCCTGCAAAACTGATGCCAAAGTCGCACCTTTGGGCGAATTCCCCCATATGCTATCTATACATAGGATGCATGCCAGAGGAGGGGTACCCGTGCCACAGTGGCTTCGACAACAGCTCATGAAGGCCTATTTCAAAAAAGACAGCCGTCAGATCAAACTGCTGAACGAATGCTGGTTCTTCTACCGGAATTCCGCTGAACCCAAGGAGTACATCCAGAACAACGTGTAGTCTGGTTGATGGATGCAGAACAGCTTATACAATCCAAACAAGCCGCGAGAACCTTTAAAGGTCATCGCGGCTTGTTAAGGTCCGGCTACTTTTAAAAAAGTGACGGTGTTGCTTAGTCGAAGCTGCGCGTGCCCGGCCAGGAGCCCTGCAGCTTGCGGACCAGCACAATCTGTCCGGTATGGTAAGCATCATGCAGAATCAGGCTCATCACTTCTTCGCCCGGCGCATGTCCCGAGCCGCCCCATTCATAGGCGCCTTCTTCAAGGGCCACAATGATCTCCCGCAAAGAGGCGTGAACGGACTTCAGCTTGTCGACCGCCTTGTTCCAGGCCTCTTCCCCGCTCTCCGTTACGGTGAACGTATCGTCATTGCTCTCCAGATCAGGCAATTTCTCCAGCCCTTTCAGCTTACGCAGCAGACGTTCCTTATAATAAGTCAGATGATTCACAGTCTCCCAGATGGAGTTGCCCGCAGCCCCCTCCGGTTTCCAGCTGGCCTGCTCACTGTTCACGCCTTCGAGCGCGTCCTTAAGCGGCGGCTGCCAATCCTCAACCTCCATGACATAATCCCAATTTTCAACCAGAACATCGCTAATTTTGTTTTTCACCTGTATCCCTCCTGTAACGACTTAATAACCCGAATAACAGTTACATGAGAAATGTATCATATTTCCCGGAGCGCATCAAGTAACTAGCAAATATTATTTTTAACTGTTACAATCAAAGCAAAGATGACGCGAAAGGACCGATGAAGCTTGCTGTGGGTAGATTTCATGAACAGCTATTGGCGGGATTGGCGGACAAGCGACCGGAGCAAGGACCGGGACCGGCTGGAGGAACCCAAGTGGCTGGAGGAATGGCTGGTGGAGCAGAAGCTGCCTGCAGCCGCCCCGCTCCTGCCGGAGGAGCTGGAGCGGCTGAAGCGGCTGCGCGGATTGTTATGGGACGAGCTGCAGAGGCTGGTCGCGGGCGAGGCCCCGGCTACAGCTCTGCTAGAGCAGCTCAATGATTATCTGGGCAACGGGCCGGTTGTGCGCCAGGTGGTCTGGAATGCCACAGGCGAAGCCGGGATCTCCCTCCTGCCGCAGCGGGCGGATTGGGAGCAGATCATGGCGGAGATTGCTGCCTCTTTTGCGGCCGCCTTACTGGAGAAAGAGCCCTCACGCTTCCGCATTTGCGGCAATCCCGATTGCCTCTGGGTCTATTACGATGATACGCGTAACCGCTCGAAGCGGTATTGCGACGACAAGCTCTGCGGGAATCTGATGAAGGTCCGGCGGTTCCGGGCACGCAAGAAGGCTGCGGAGGATGAACCTCCGGCAGAGTAATTCATACGATGATCCGGCGGACAGCGGGGTAACTGATACGATGTTTCGGCGGGACAGCAGAGTAACTGATACGATGATCCGGCAGGACAGCGGAGTAACTTATACGATATTTTGGCGGGACAACGGGGTTAGCGTGGTGTTCTTGCCGGAATGCTTGGCAGTATAGAGCAGATTGTCCACTTCCTCGAACAGCTTTTCTTTGGTGGCTCCTTCGGCATAGCTCTGGAGGCCAACGCTGACGGTAACCGCCCGGTTCTCCATCTCTTCATGGAACGTCTCCGACAGCTGGCGGCGGATTCCGTCGATCAGCTCGTAAGCCTCCTCGAAGCTTTTCTCGAACAGCAATATGGCGAATTCCTCCCCGCCGTAGCGGGCTGCAATGTCCGCGGGAGAGATATACTCCTTGATGATCTGGGCGACCCGAGCCAGCACAAGGTCCCCCGTACGGTGTCCATATTTATCATTGATCCGCTTGAAATTATCTATATCAAGCAGCGCCAGATGGAACGGGGCTCCCTGGCTGCCGTATTCCAGCGCTTTTTCATAGAATTCGTGAAAAGAAATATGATTATACAGCCCCGTCAGCGCATCGGTGGTAGACAGCTTGCGGATGACAGCATTCTCGATCATCAGATCCTGCTTGGCGGTCAGGGTGGCTTCAAGATCGCTCGCCAGCTCGCGCCCGTTAATAATGATAATAGCCGCTACCAGCGTGCCTACCAGCAGGAAGAGCGGAATGGCAATCAGGTCAAAATCATTCAAGTACATCTTGAACCGGTAATCCCAGCGGTAGAGAATGAAGAATGCAGCCGCCTGCAGGGCAGACGTAAATAAGGTCAGATCCAAACGGAAGAATATCGCAGACGCCATAATCGGCAGCAGCATCAGTGCCCCGATGATCCGAATATCCATATTCAGATGAATGATCAGCATGGCTATAATCGTCCCCGCTACAAACAGCAGCACGAAGGAATACTTCGGTGCTGCATAATCCACAAGCTGCGTAATCCCGACAACCGCACTCATCAGAAGTGTCGGATACAACAGCACCTCACAGTAAAATTCCTTCGGCCCCATGGGATAAGCCAGCCACCAAAAAGCCCCCAACTGAGCCAGAAAATGCAGCGCAATCACAAGCCAATAGGTATACAGAAACCGCTTGATCCACCGGGCCTGCCGGTGAGCAGACGTATCCGAAGGGCCCATGAAATCTCTTAATCTCAACGCTTTCACCTGCCGCCCCCAGATAAGATTCACACATTTCGATGTACACATTTCTCCTATTTTAACATGCCAGGGGCCGGGTCGGATACTCTCTTGGGGGATATGTACTAATGGGTGGGGGGGGGCTTGTATGAGGAGCGACACCTACAAGAGGTACACCAGCTCATCGACCTGATGATTTCACTTCACACTCCTACATGAGGAGCGACAACCAAGGAGATTTATAGAGGATGAGCAGCTAAAATTTCAATCCACGCTCCTGTACGAGGAGCGACGCTGACTGTGAACAAGCGCTACGTGAAGTCGATGATTTTAATCCACACTCCTGCACGAGGAGCAACAGTAGGAGTATCCCTCCTCTCCCACTAAGGGAGATTTCAATCCACGCTCCTACACGAGGAGCGATATGGGAAAGTTTATCGCGTGATTGATTGGGGGGTTATTTCAACCCACGCTCCTGCACGAGGAGCGACCTGGCATCCAGAATACAAGTTCCGACAGGATAAATTTCAATCCACGCTCCTGTACGAGGAGCGACGATCGATTGAAAATGCATCCACTGGATACATACGATTTCAATCCACGCTCCTGCTCGAGGAGCGACGTATAGTGGCGGTCGCACTCGGCTGCTATGAAATATTTCAATCCACGCTCCTGCACGAGGAGCGACATGGATTATCCGCCATTATATCGGAGCGCTCCAACGATTTCAATCCACGCTCCCACACGAGGAGCGACGAAATTCCGCCTAATACGGAGTTTGGACGTTATGTATTTCAATCCACACTCCTACACGAGGAGCGACGAGACGGCAAGAAAAAATAGTAACGTTACCGTAACATTTCAATCCACGCTCCTGCACGAGGAGCGACTATAAAGGATAATACTTCCAAGGAGGTACACCATATTTCAATCCACGCTCCTGCACGAGGATCGACATGTGCACGGATACGAAGGGCAATATGGTCATCGGAATTTCAATCCACGCTCCTGCACGAGGAGCGACCTGAAGGTCGTATCAATGATTACGGTGGAATAGTAATTTCAATCCATGCTCCTGCACGAGGAGCGACTTATCAGACATAAAAACACCCCTTCAAATGTAATATTTCAATCCACGCTCCTGCACGAGGAGCGACCAGAATTACCAGTACGATTCCAAGCCCCGCCCGTTATTTCAATCCACGCTCCTGCACGAGGAGCGACGGCTAATCTCGGTCCTCATTACATCCCGGGTCATTCCATTTCAATCCACGCTCCTGCACGAGGAGCGACAAGCCCCTCCCCTCAAGGAGGTTAACCCATAGATATTTCAATCCACGCTCCTGCACGAGGAGCGACCTGGCTGGCGGAATCGGCGCTAATGGGTTGATATTTCAATCCACGCTCCTGCACGAGGAGCGACGACCCGGAGGTGGTGCCGATAGATGTGGGGGACCATAATTTCAATCCACGCTCCTGCACGAGGAGCGACAGCGATTTTCCATCAAAATAAGGAAAATAATCCTTATATTCATTCGAAAAATCACACAGTTTATCAATTTCGCATCAGTATCTCATAATAAATTTACAATTATTTCTATAAACCCGGTGCGAATCTCCCGGGGATTTCATGTGAGGTTCACATTCGCACTATAGAATCAGAGGTCCTTCAAGGTCCAAAGACTCTTTTATTCCCACATGCTCAACTTTGTTTTTATAGTTATTTCCTAGCTGGTAGAACCGGAGGCTATCCTCTTTCAGATTAATAATGTCCTTCAGTTTTAGCTTAAGCTCAGTATATTGTGCGGCATCTACGATACATTCAAACACCGAGTTTTGAACACGCTGCCCGTAATTCTGACAGACCTTAGCCACCCGGCGCAGCCTGCTTTGCCCTGCATTACTGGTTGTGCTTACGTCATAAGTTATCAACACCAGCATTCATTACACCTACTTCCACATAAACGGCGGATATTCATCCAGATCATTACGCAAATGACGGGCAAGTAATAACGCTTGAGCGTGTGGCACCAGTCCCCAGGATATCTTTTCTCCTAAGTAGGGATGTGTTATTTTTTCCTGCTTCCTATTCTGCCAAGCCGTAAGGAACCTCTTCCTAGCCTCATCTGTCATAATTACTGCACCATTCTCTTTTTTCACAAAATCGTCTTTGTTAACCAGCTTCTTATTAATTTGGGTCAAGACAAATTTGTCTGCCATTACCCCGCGCAGCTCCTCCATCAGATCAAGAGCCAAAGATACCCGGCCCGGACGATCCCGATGAAGAAATCCCACATAAGCATCCAGTCCAACCGCCTCTAACGCAGATGCCGTATCATGTGCAAGCAGGGTGTAAGCGAAAGACAGCATCTCATTTACATTATCCAGCGGAGGTCTCCGGGAACGGAGATGAAATTGAAAGTCTTCTTTTTGCTGTAAAATCATTGAATCAAACAGCTTGTTATACGTGATCGCCGCTTGCCCCTCCAATCCCCTCAACCGGTCCAACTGCTCACAGCTTCTCACCTCAAAGATAAGAGCAGACAACTGCTGCGAGGCCTCCTTGAATTGCTCTACATTCACACGCATCGGATAGTCTCTGGTCGTTCTTTCAAGTATCCATTTATGATTATAAATTTTGCCGATAATGAAATTCCGGGCTATCTTTGCAGACTTCATCTCATCCTCAGACAGAGCATACTGCTTCTTGCGCAAAATAACATTTCCCCGGCTTTCCCCTGTTACCCTGGCCAGAAATCTTCCGTTCATCGTCAAAAAGATCAGCGAGACATCGTGGTCTGCACAGTAACCCATCAATGCCGGACTCGCTCCGGTGAAACCAAAAGCTACAAATTCCACAACATCACAAATCCCGGTAATTCCAAGCTCCTGCGACTTCACGGGCATTGCACGAACTACGAGCTTATCCCCACGTTTTTCACGTGTGAAAGGCTGGTCTGCATTTCGGTGAAGGTGCTGACCCTCAATCGTCCTGGTATTCTCTGCCCATTGCTGCTCAATGTGGATTAAGGCCCACTGCCGTTTACAGAAATGATAATGCTGTATCCCGGAGAGCATTAGTGCATCATCATCGTCACTATAGGCCATCTATAACCTCAAGCTGCAATCCTTCCAATGGATATACTTCAATCGAATAATCTTCAATAGATTTAGGCTCGTCCTTCTTCGCCCGTATATCAAGTGATCGGTGAACCTTAGCTGAAGAATATTGACCTAATTTAGAGTTATGCTCCCACCAGTACACCTTATGTACCTCCATGCTTCCATCCGGTCTTGCGGAAGATACGTCATTTGCAAAAAGCGTGACCAGTGCCTCTTTGATCTTGTCTGCGTCTTCGTTTGTGAACCCTGTTTTCTCGGCAAGTTGTGTGTTAATACTGCCCTGGAATACATACACTCCAAAATCCACCCGGTGCTTCATTCCCATCGTATCAGAACCTCTGTCTTTGCCTGGTTCAGAATTTACACTTTTGGTGATCTGCATACTGGTAATATCAATAGGACTTACACTGGTCGCTGTATGGATAGACACGGGACCTCGCACCCCGACAGAGACACCGGAACCTTTGCTATCCGCTTTAAAAGCAAATACTTGACCGAAGCTGCGTACGTCGATCCACTCCTGACAAGCGATACGGGCAAACTCTTCATTCGAGCTTGTTTTGGCTTTCAGAATTTTATCCAGTTCAGCATTGGCATCTGCACGTTCTCTTAAGCTTCCGTAGGCATCCGTTTTACGGTCGTTGGATTGCACGAATATGGATTCTCCAGCATCTTGTAGACGATTTCTTATTTTACGTTTCAAGGCAACATCGGAAATCTCCCCATAGCCATCATAGTTCTGGCGTGGCCGATTTCCATTGAGCGGATCACCATTAGGGTTGGCTTTGGTAACGGATACAATAACAGCAAAATCAATTTTATGATCGAGTGTGGTCATAGTCTATCTCTCCTCTTGATTGGTTGATGTGGAAGCTGGTGTGGAATCGCCCGATTTAGCCTTGCCGTAGTTAAGCTCATGCCGCTGAGAGTAGAATCCAAGCAAATATTTACTTGTTAGCACATTATTGTTGAAATCTTCAATTTTGATCTTCGAAGCTACTTCGTCTATCAAATTCGAGTAATATCTCACTCTCGTTCCAAGTCTAGCTTGATGCGGCTGCAGGCAGGATTGAATCGTGCTCCAGGTTCTCGCCGGATATTTGGAAAAAGAATTCATATAGCGAATCGCATTTGTCGAACGTTTCTCATCTGAATCCAATGCCCGTCTTTCCAGCACATCAGCAATCGCTAATAATCTTCCAAACAAGTAGCTGCGGTCATCATTCTCAGTGTCTAGTGCCACGCTGTACTCCTCCTCTGTATTAATTAGAGCGCAAGCAATGCTTAGTGTCTTCTCCCACTCCCAGGTATCCATTGCTACGGGATTGGATGCCCGGTAAAAGGCACTTCGTACAATATCGTGAGGAATCTTATGTCCGTCGACGATGCAAGGCAGGACCCGCTCCATCATTCCCTTGACTACTTTCTCGTTGGCTTTGGGACCATAAGCGGCAAAAGCGATATCCTTGGTAGAGGGCGCCCCGTAAAAAGTGGCTACACCTCCATGCTCATCCTTACGGTATTTATGCAGCCAAGCGCAGGTTGAGTGCCACTTAATCAGCTGGTCTACATACAGATTTTTCTCCATATTACGATAGTATAGGACAGCAAGACGACCGGTTGTCGCGGAATCGAGAATAAGAATATTCACATCCGATCTCGTTCGTGATGCCAGCTTGTTACGGTACCCGCTAAGGCTTTTGGATACTTCACGCGCATATTCTTTGAAGGTATGACTGGTACTCTCTTGGACAGTAACCTGTGTCAGTTCTGGTTCTGATTCCGGTTCCAGCTCAAGCTTCAGGGTGAAGGTATCCGCAATCGGGTCAGGGATATTCAGCTCCTGGTTTCCCCAGACCAAGAAGACACGCTGATCAATGATTTTGCCTTGCCGGTTAATCAGCCACTTCAGGGCATTATGTGCCTTCTGGGACACTTCATAGCTGATGCTGGCTGCATCACTGCTTTGGGCAAAACGTCCCCGGAATGTAAATCCGCTATTATCATTGGCAGAAATGAGCTTAGCTTTATCTCCGGCATTTCTGATCTTGTTCGCATGGCGGTCCGTACTGGGTAGTATTTTGCCGGTTACGTAGCAATAATCTTCTTCACCTAACAGGCTGGAATAATGCTGAACGAAGGAATTATACATATCAGGATCTTTCCAAACCTCAGTATGCTCGTTGGGCTTACGAACGTTAAACCGGACAAATGCACTCTCCTGCTCACCGGCAATTAAAGAGAAGATAGCGGGTTTATCCCCGTGCAAGGCTTCGTACTTCTTGTCCCATTTATCAATGAGCTTATGATCGGCGTCGAGATATATAACCTTGCTGGCTACCAGGTCCTGAATCAATTCCCGCTTGCTTAAATAGCGGTATATACTCTTCACCTTTGGGGTTGCGTAAGGAGAATTTGCCCAAGCCTCCAATTGCTTGATATAGGCTGCAAAAGGCTCTTCCTTCTTGATTTTGCCGCCATAGGCTACAAAGTCGCCAGCGACATAGCTTAATTTATCGTGGAGAGGGTATGGTGCAACCTTGGAACCGGCCCGGCTCGAGGATTCTTCTGTACAAGGAATCAATGTGTTGATATCGCTTTTATCATTCACGATTGCCGAGTGGAACTCTCCGTCCTCAGTAATCTCAACTGTGATATGGGCATTCTGTGTGGTATGAGATACAGGCAACAGCGTATACTCGGTATCATTGTGCTTCAATTCAATCTTGCCGACACGGCCCAGATTGGCTTCATACGTCTCATATAAATTCAATAGCCAGCTCATGAATGCCCTCCCGCTTCGATCTCCTCGAACAGTTCATCCACCGCTTGGACATTGTTACGATCAAAAGGCTTAGGCTGCATATCGGCAATTCTTCGCACCTTGGTGCAATCCTCGGGCCTATCAAACTGGATGTACCCATTCTTCATCACCGGATTCCACAGCCGAACCTCCATCTGATCCCTGCCGGTCTCATCAGGATAGTTAATTCCATGTACCATGCTGCCAAAATGAATTTCTCCATTATAGTTGTCGTAATATCCTGGCTCTTCCCCAAAAACACAAGGCTCCACATAGGCCTGACACTCTCTTGCCCCCAGGAATATATCTCTCCGGCCTCCGGCCTCCAGCGACCGCTTGAGAATATTGTGATGCTTATGCTCGTTACGGTCATGTGCCAGATCCGGGCGATTCTCATTAAATATGAAATGCGCCCTAACCTCATAATGCGGGTCCTTCAGGTACGTATAATTCGCAAGAGTATTCCCTCCACCGTATTCCATAGGACGTATTCCCTTGGATTCCATGCGGATCGCATTCATCACTCGAACTTCATCAATAATCATGATGAGCGTGGGCTTCCAATAGATAGATTCCACAATTCCCTTAAGCGCCTGATAGGTAGGGACACTATACGTCAACTTCTCCCCGCCCAACTTGGTTAAAGGGTCCGTGAACAGTGCGTATTTACCATAAACTTTGAATTCAATTGAGTTTCTCATAAGGCTTTGCCTCCTTTCTTAGGATCAAGCTCGATATATGGTTAAAATAAGCTCACTTCCATTACACTCTCGCCCTTCAAATCCAAGCCGTATTCGCTGGAATACGTCCCCTCCTTCAGAGCAAAAACCTTGCCGTCCAGATAACAAACAATCCCGTTATTTTTGCTGAGTGCTTCCTTCTCGAAGCTAAATATATTAATTGTGTACTGCTGTGCTTCACGTAATAGTCGGGATAAATCCTGAATGCTGTGCTGACCATTGAGATCAGCGATAATCTCCTTCCCTTTTCCAAAGGGCACAATCACTGAGGTGGTATGACTATCAATCACATGAAAATGCTCGGCAGCCGTTTTATAGCTGTTATGGAGGAATAAGGGCAAGCTGACCTTTTGCTCACCACGGTATTCCTGATGATATGTGTTATTCGCTCTGTCTGACGACAATAGCTCGGTCATTTCTAGTTGCAGCTTGGGAATAGGGTAGTTCAGATTGGGTGCTAACTGCGTATAGAATGCTTGGAAATACTGCTTCATTGCTTGAACAGACAGTAAATGACCCCCAAGACTTTCTGGATGACATAGGAAATCAGTGAAGATTTTAGCCGTTTCTACTTTGCCGATCCGGATTTCCTTCAGATTCTTCAAATTCTCTTCCGCATGATCAATAACATAGACTTGCCGCAACTCATCTTCGCCGTGTCTATTGCAGCGGCCTGCGGCTTGAGCAATGGAATCCAGTCCCGCTAAGGATCGAACCGCACATTCAAAGCTTACATCCACCCCTGCCTCAATTAATTGGGTGCTAATGCAGATTACTGGCTGTTTAGCTTCAAGGAGCTTTTTAACTTTAGTCAAAATCTCATTCCGGTGAGCCGCACACATAGAAGTACTCAAGTGATAGACTGGAGTAGATAACTCTTCCTCTAGCAACCTATTATATAGAGACCTAACTACAGACCTGGTGTTAAGAATGACCAGCACACTGGTTACCTCTTGGGTCTTGTCCATCACAAAATCCGCCAGCTTATCTGTATTGAATTTCTCTCCAGTCGCTCTGTCTATGATCTCCACACGCTTAAACGCTTGAATGACATCGTCTAAGTGGTGGATCATCTCGGCATCAGGACTAAGCTGCAATTTATGCCGAACATAGTCTAACTCCGGCTGAGTAGCAGTACACAGAACGATGCTTGAATTAGCATATGTTTTGAGGAAATTCACCGCTTGATTAAACAAAGAGATGCACGGAATCGGTACCTTCTGCACTTCATCAAAGATAATAACGGCATTGCTCAAATTATGAAGTCTGCGAATATTTCTGCTTCCATCTGCGTAGTAGACATTTAGAAACTGGACCATCGTAGTAAAAATAATCGGAGCGTCCCAATTGTCCTTAGCCAGCTTCAGCTTTTGCTGAATGCTAGCCTTACCTTCATCCTCTTCGTCATCTTTCTTCTCCGCCTCAACTACATTCGAGTGATGCTCTAGCAGGTGCTGATCATCCCGGAGAATTTTCCGGATTTCTTCAGCGTTCTGTTCAATGATTGTCGTATATGGCACTACATAAATAATACGTTGTTTCGAAAACCTCTTTGTGTGCTTGAGCGCATATCGCAGGCTGGCCAGTGTCTTTCCACCACCCGTCGGGATCGACAAGGTGTATATGCCAGTGGCCCTCTCTGCAAAGGCATCACACTGCTCCGACATCTCCCGTCTCAACTGATTGATAGCCGAACCAGCATGTTTATGAGTGTTGAAAGATTCAATCCGGGACATCAGCCGGTCATAATACTGCTCAAATAAGGCCTTGGAGTCGATCTCCTCGTCCTTTTTGTTCTGTTCAAAACATCGTGTATTGGTCCGGTCAGCATCAACTAGAGTACTGAAAATAAATTTACTTAGGAGCATTGATTTATGCTCCAGGTTTACTTTTGGCTCTTTTTTAATAAAAGCAATCAGTTCAAGCTCGGCTTTGTCTACATAGAGACGAAACTCCCGCTCATCCATCACCTGCTCGAAAAAACTCTTGACCGTCAGAGAGTCGAACTCCTCAAGGTTCTTATCACGAACACGTTTTAGATAGCTGGATTCCAAATCTTGATTCAAAAAATCCTGCAAATAAGAGTGATGAGAAATAATAGCGTTACCCACAATTTCGGCTAAAATAGCTTTTGTCTGGCTACCTTTCTCATTCACATATTCGGGCGACGAGGGATGAAACCAGTCAAACAATAACTTCCCTCCAGCTGTCGAGTGGTCCACACTGCCTCTTCTGGGTGGAGCATCCGGGTTATTAACTGCTTCAAGTATGTATGTTCTGAATTCTTCTGTGTATTTGCCTAGGTCATGCAAGAGTCCAGCCAGTCCCGCAATATGCCGTACTCCCAATTTCTCACCGAAGTTTTCGGCTAATGCACAGACACCCAACAAATGTTCATTCACCGTCTGAATGCACCCGTCACTTTCACGGATATGAGCAATGTAGTCCATCCTACCTCCACCCTCGTCTAGGTCTTTTCCACTATAAGGAATTCACCCTCCCATCATAACAATTTCTTTGTGAAAAGGGAGTCATAATTTGGTGATAATTTGAACATTTTATCACATTTACCATCAAAGCCTAGAGAAAAAGCATCCAACATGGAATCAATGTTGGATGCTTTTTGTAAAAATGCGATGTGATTGTACGCTCGCGTTTCGATTGCTGGATTTTTCAATTCATACACTCCATACGGAATGCGACCTGAAAAGGGTATGCACGCGCTTTATCTGGAGGCATTTCAATCCGCGCACTCACACGGAGTGCGACTTCGCCATATCTCGGATACCTTTCCGCAGTTGCCCATTTCAATCCACGCACTCGTGTAGAGTGCGACCGGCCCCAGGTTCACCTATACGAACCAGGCAGCAAATTTCAATCCACACACTCGTATAGAGTGCGACAATCCGTCTCACCTAGAGAGTCAACTTGGCAGTGATTTCAATCCACGCACTCGTATAGAGTGCGACGGCAAAGAGAACGCCATCGACCAGCGCTGGATATTTCAATCCACACACTCGTATAGAGTGCGACATTAAAGCATATGTTAAACCGCCTCGCGGCGGTGTTATTTCAATCCATGCACTCGTATAGAGTGCGACTGCATTTTTGACGGTAATACCCGCACCATTTGCATTTCAATCCACGCACTCGTATAGAGTGCGACGTGGCCCGAGCGATGCAGGCAAACGGCGTTCGACTTATTTCAATCCACGCACTCGTATAGAGTGCGACTGCTTCATCGGTTAATCCCCAGTGGCCAAAGTCGATTTCAATCCACACACTCGTATAGAGTGCGACTTTTAATCACAGCCGTGGTGTTCTTACCCTTCCCATTTCAATCCACGCACTCGTATAGAGTGCGACAATATAAATTCACTCCTAATTAAATTTGATTACATTTCAATCCACGCACTCGTATAGAGTGCGACATGTGCCAATTGTGGTCTCCCATTTCGTAGGCCATATTTCAATCCACGCACTCGTATAGAGTGCGACTTAATCATGTTACGGATTTACGAAAAGAACTACATTTCAATCCACGCACTCGTATAGAGTGCGACGTGGCTCGGTTCGCGGGGGTGATTCGCGGTGCGTATTTCAATCCACGCACTCGTATAGAGTGCGACGGTTATGGCAGCGATTCAGAGCATCCGATCACCAGTATTTCAATCCACGCACTCGTATAGAGTGCGACGAAAGTCAACGGCGTGGAGTTACAGCAAGATGCCATTTCAATCCACGCACTCGTATAGAGTGCGACCACTGCCGGCTCTAAGGATGTTTGCGAGATTCTTATTTCAATCCACGCACTCGTATAGAGTGCGACCTTCAGGCGGGGGCGCGAGGACCCCCAATTGTGAGATTTCAATCCACGCACTCGTATAGAGTGCGACTGGGGGTTACACTTCGGCGGACACTGCGGACAGATTTCAATCCACGCACTCGTATAGAGTGCGACTGTTTGACGAGGATGCACCTGGAGCTGTGCAGGAATTTCAATCCACGCACTCGTATAGAGTGCGACTCTGATGGCAGTTGGGGAATATCGTGGGATTGACATTTCAATCCACGCACTCGTATAGAGTGCGACAGCGAAAAATAGCATCATCTATGCTTTTCCCATATTAATTCGTTGAATCTTCCTTAACTCTATTCTTAAAAAAGTATGCGTCCACCCTTGACTTTCCAAGAAACCTCTCATACCTTTAGGATTTCGACAAATTCCGAGGTGCGAAATCCCTAGGGATTTCATGGGAGCTTGGTATTCGCACCAGTCTACCCCCTATTTTACTCCACAGCTTAAATTCTGCAAAACTAATTTACTTTTTACTCCCCCTTACTTCCGAATCCTACGTTGTCCCGTTGCTCCACTCTACCTTCTCAATAGCTTCAATTAAACTTAGAATAGGATTCTCTTTTTTTAAATTAACAGCCAATTCAGCCCTCCCTCCAACTTATATCCGCTTCCAATAATCTAACGTATCTACATTTTTCACATAAATCGAGTTAATGCCTTAATTGGCTTAAGACTATACATAGTCTTAAAATCTGAAGTTGAAGAGTAGCCTTTAGACATATACATTCCTTCGTTTCCTTGTTAGTGGCACTAATTTCATTTTCATAAAAAGTACAACTAATTTTAGTTTTGGAGAGCCGCATGGAATTTAACAAATACATACTATATTGCAAGTTGGATTAAATTCTGAAGGAGCATGAAATCTCAGTCCTTAAACTTTCCAAAGAAATTGGGAACCGTCGAACAACTATTATGAAATTAATGCACAACTCCAACATGGACAAGAAGATAGTATCCGCAGAATTGATAATGAAGTTATGTCTCTATTTCGATGTCACTCCTAACGATTTATTTGAGGTACGCCGTAAAAAATAGTCTATGATCAAAAAAGCACTGGGTCCTGCGGCTACGCAGAAATCCAGTGCTTTTGCTTATGATCCAAATCAGGCGACTATTAGATTAGGGAGTGCGACCAGCCCTTAACAGTACAGGATCTGCGGCTAGAGAATTTCAATCCACACACTCCGTATGGAGTGCGACGCTCTACCTGATGAGATTCAGCAGGCCATCATATTTCAATCCACACACTCCGTGTGGAGTGCGACTCTCACCCACGGCCTGCTATGCTGGTTGTTTTTATTTCAATCCACACACTCCGTGTGGAGTGCGACTTCCAGTTCATGGTTATCCCCCCTTAGATAATATATTTCAATCCACACACTCCGTGTGGAGTGCGACATGGGCGCGTACCCACCTTGGACAGTTATTATTATTTCAATCCACACACTCCGTGTGGAGTGCGACGGGTTCCCATTGCCCAAGACGGAGCGAGCTGCGGAATTTCAATCCACACACTCCGTGTGGAATGCGACGAGGTAACTTGTAACATGGCTACCGGACTCCGATTATTTCAATCCACACACTCCGTGTGGAGTGCGACGCCTTATACCCATCAAGGATTTTATGGGGTGAGGATTTCAATCCACACACTCCGTGTGGAGTGCGACCAGGCACCGGGGAGAACCATTCCTTTTCCAAAAAATTTCAATCCACACACTCCGTGTGGAGTGCGACGAGCCATGAATTAAGGAGGGATTATCTTGGCAATCATTTCAATCCACACACTCCGTGTGGAGTGCGACCTATTTCATCAACTCCTCTGGAGTATCGCCAGAGTATTTCAATCCACACACTCCGTGTGGAGTGCGACGCGTCAGGATCGTCCTTATCCGTAGGTATGTTGAAATTTCAATCCACACACTCCGTGTGGAGTGCGACGGTAATGGTTGGCTTAAGGTGACTTGGCTGGCATTTCAATCCACACACTCCGTGTGGAGTGCGACATCGCTCACCAATCTCTTCGCCAACTTGTTTAGATTTCAATCCACACACTCCGTGTGGAGTGCGACCTTTCTGGAGGCGCAAGAGAAAGCTGCGCAAGAACATTTCAATCCACACACTCCGTGTGGAGTGCGACAGCGGAAATCAGCATAATCTATGCTTCCCCCGCATCAATTCACTATCTTTTCATCAGACTGTACTAAAAAAAGTATACATCAATCATTGACTTTTGATAAATTCTCATTTTCTCTAATGCTTTCGACAAATTCTGAGGTGCGAAAGACCCGGGGATTTCATGGGAGCTTGGCATTCGCACAAGTCCTTAGTTCCTATCTTACTCCACTGATTGTGTTCTGCAAAACTATATTTGCCCTTCATACACCTATGTAATCTCTTGCCTCCTCTCTGCCTTTTCGATAGCTTCAATTAAAGTTAGAGCGGGATTCTCTTTACTAAAATTAACAGCCAGTTCGGCCACCCCTCCAGCTCGTGTCCACCCCCAAATAATCTAACGGATCTACATTTTCCAAATAAAATCGGGATAGTGCCTCAGAGTGCGACCATCCCAATGCAACGGCCCTCATATTCTGGCTATTTCAATTCCACGCACTCCACACAGTGTGCGACGCAGAAATGGCTGACCAGCTCGCCGCATAAATTATTTCAATCCACGCACTCCACACGAAGTCCGACACGTGATGGAAATCAATGACGACCGCATCTTTGCCATTTCAATCCACGCACTCCACACGAAGTGCGACACAGCTACAAACGTATGAGCTTCGTCCCCATTAAATTTCAATCCACGCACTCCACACGAAGTGCGACGAAAAAAACTACGAACGCTTGGCTGCTGATATGATTTCAATCCACGCACTCCACACGAAGTGCGACGGATGGGCTTTTGCACGGCAGCCACGGTATGGGCATTTCAATCCACGCACTCCACACGAAGTGCGACAGCGGAAATCAGCATGACCTATGCCTTTTCCATATTAATTTTCTACTCTTCTGCCAATATAGTACAATAAAGGATATGAATCAATTGTTGACTTTTTATAAACGTTCTCAACTCAATTGTGTTTCGACAAATTCCGAGGTGCGAAGAACCCGGGGATTTCATAAGAGCTTGGCATTCGCACCAGCTATCAGTTCCTATCTTACTCCACACATATTGTAAAATATTTCATTGAGGATGGTTATTATGAATCAGGAAAACTTAACTTGTAAAACCTGTGGATATACTACCTTTGCAAAAGGTGAAGTTAACGCTGTTGACGCTAGAGTTATGCCAGTAGGCAAAACTTTTTCTTTCGGTTCTCCGGTTATATATACATTTTGTAAAAGATGCGGCGAAGTAGCGTCCATTAGGATTAAGAATCCCGATAAATTCTGAACCACACGGACTGCTAGAGATCAGAGCTACTAAGCTAATAATGGAACTAACGATAACTCTTAGACTCTACCATGTCAGTGTTTCAATTCACAACAAACAGCCCAACCCGCGCATTTGCGTGTGATCCGGCTGTTTCTGTGTTACCCTGACTAATCAGCACCCTCAAGCATTCATCATCAACTGAATGCGCTCCACATCCTGGCTGAATTTTTTGGCCAGGCGGGCTTTACCGAGGTTGGACTTTACGATCTTCTGCATCCGTTTGTCGTCGGTCACGGCGAATTTGGCTAGCATCCGGAAGCCATGCTCGGGGGCGCGTTCCACGAATACGCTGAGTGCATACTCCAGACCCTTGGACAGGATGCGGAAATCCTCCGTACCATAACGGGTCTGTCCGGCGGCAATCTCATCCAGAATCTCCTCTGACAGCTCCAGCGCGTACAAGACATTCGCGGAATCCTTCAGCATGGGCGGATGGGCCAGCGCCGCGACGAAGGCCCGTTGCTCCAGCGGACCGGCTGCGTCCTTCATCCCATCGAACAAGCTACGGAGTGCGCTGAAGTCCTGCTCGCCAATCCGCTGCAGTGCCATCGCTGCCGCTTCGCGCATCCGCCAGCGGGAATCATTCATGGCTGCCTGACAACGCTCCAGAATGATCTGCTGCCGGGAAGGCTCCGCGTAACGGTAATAGCTGCCCATCGCCTGCAAGGCGCAGAACGGCAAGAACTCCCGGGGATCGTCCGTAGGCGCTGCCGATTCCGGCTTGCCGCTCCATTCCATAAGCAGGTTCCAGGCGTCGTCAGAAACCCAATCGGACGTGAAGGCATCTGCGAATGTGGACGCCGCCCCCAGATTTGCCCGCGGACCGGGCAGATTCGACTCACCGAGCAACCGCTGCTCAAGCTGCTTGAATTTCCCGGCCTCCTGAAGCTCCTCATAGAAGATGTTCTTGGTCACTTTGCTGTTCATAGTACCCCTCCATCATTTTGGAAAAGCCATTTTGATATGTTCCTCGCAGAACTCCTTACACACATTGTTGCCCCAGAACAATCCCTCAAACCGCGTCAGAGCAATGGTATCCTCGCGAATCTCCACCAGGCCCGCCTTAACAAACTTATCGAACAGCTCCGGGAACATTTCCTCCGGGAAGATGCCGAATTTGCGTTGGAAGAGCTGGCGGTCAATAGCCGTGCGGCGCAGGCCCATCGCCAGGAACTGGTTAGGCAGATCGTCTGCCTTCACCTCGTAGCCTAAGGCAACCGGCAGGTCGCCGGATGTAACTTTTTTCACATACTCAGGGAGAAGCTTCACATTCTGGTAGGCATAACCGCCCACATCGCCAAACGCACCCAGCCCGACAGAGAGCAGGTCCAGATGATCGTCAAAATGCTTGCGGCTGTAGATATGATGTCCTCCCGGCCGTACAAAGTCATAGGTGGATTCGACCGCATAGCCCTGTGACTCCAGATAATGACAGGCCTCAACATACATCTGCTGCTCCAGTTCAAGATCTCCGCAGGGTGGAAGCTCGCCGCTGGCAATTCGTTTGAAGAGTCCGAAGCCGGGAATAAGCTTAAGCGGGAATAAGGTAACATGACCGATTCCCAGCTCCACTACCTTCGCCAAGTCCTCCAGCCATTCCTCCATCGTCTGCCCCGGCAGATTGTACATCAGGTCCAGGCTGACGTTGGAAATTCCGGCCTCTCTGGATTGCTGAATGGTGCGCAGTGAATCCTCACAGGTCTGAAGCAGTCCAAGGCGTCTCCCCAGCTCATCGTTGAAGGTCTGCACCCCCAGACTGATTCTGTTAACACCCAGGGCATGAAGCAGCTTCAGCTTGCCTGCGGTGAACGAGGCGGGATTCCCCTCAAAGGTGATCTCTTCGACACTGTGCATGGGAAGTGTAGACTGTAGCTGCTCGAACAGAGCCGTAATCTCTTCCTCATTAAGAACGCTCGGCGTACCGCCGCCAATGTAGAGCGCCTCCACCGAGGAATTGCGGATCTGCGGCGTGAAGCCGTACATCTCCAGTTCACGAAACAGCGCGGTCAAATATTCCTGGCGGGCTCCCTGCTCATTGAACGCCTTGGGATACGGGCAGAACGGGCAGATGGAATCACAGAACGGAATATGTACATATACCAGTTTAGAGCTTGCAGCGGCATCATTCAAGTTCATCATGGACGGCAGACGTTTGCTGTCCTCCGGTGCAACCGGAGAATTCCCCATGGGATAATGTCCTATCCCTATCTCCCGGAACGGGTAAGCCGGCTTGTTCATTCGATCAAGTCCTTCCTCCAATTGAATTCATAAGCATATCCTTATAGATGTGGCGCGATGCCGCCAGAGCCTTGGTGAGCAGATCTGTGCTATAGTCCCTGGACTGGTAAAAGGCCGGAAGCAGCAAGTTATCCGCCGGATGAATCACCTGCTCTTGCAGGGCGATATTGTACAGGGCGGTATGAGGATAGATCCGGATGCCTTGACTGGCCAGGATATAGACAGGATTCAGCTGATTGACCAATTGCACAGTCTCTTGCACCGTTTCCTCATGCTCCCCCGGCCCGCCGAACAGCAGCGATACCGAATACGGGATATGATATTGCTCCAGCAGACGCCCCAGCTCCAGCAGGTGTTCCGGGGTGAATTGCTTCCCCATACGCCGGAGCATACGCCCCGAGCCCGAATCGGCCCCGATATCCACGAAGCGGCAGCCGGTATGCTTCAGTGAGCGTATCAATTCTTCCGTAATATTGGCAGGCGTCAGGGCGCAGCTCCATTCCAGCGAGGTGCTTGTGCGGCCGATCTGCCCGCAGAACTCTATCGTCTCCTCCACCTCATGATTGAAGACACCGTCTACAAAAGTAATGCTGTTCACCTGATAGTCCGCCTGCACAATCCTCATGTCTTCCATGAACTGCTCCGCAGGAATCCGGCAGGCGCCGGAATTCATATAGCCCTCCGAGCAATAGATGCAGTGCCGGCTGCAGCCTCTGGAGGCCTGATAGCCCATGGAGGCTTTTTTGATGCGTGGGTTCGGGATGAAATACTGCGGAGAGAACAGCGACTTGGCCGGAATACGGCTGTACACCGGATGATAGGCAGGATCTGCATTCCTTACCGTACCTGTGTCCGGGGCCATTCCCCGTTCCAGATCATGGACGAGCCGGACAGCCTCCGCTTCGCCCCCGCTCCCCTTGATTCCGTAATCCGCCCCCAGCTCCTCGACCAGCTCACCCGGCATCACCAGCATCGCAGCCCCGCCTATCATTACCTTGGCTGAACTGCAAGTACGGCACACCTTCATGACTTCATGTACAAAAGACAGATAGCTCTCCGGCTGCTGAATCACCTGATTGTCGATGTTGCGCACCGAGAGGCAGATCAGCTCCGGCTCACACGCCCGCAGCTCATCGCGGAGGGCCTCCAGCGGCTCGGCCACAAACGCCATATCCAGAAAGCGGGCCTCGAATCCGGCAGCCTTCAGGGCCGAGTAGACCATCCCCGCCCCAACCGGAAGCACCGGCATCGGCTTCAGCAGAGTATTCGTAGACACTACCAGTATTCTCATGATTACGCTCCACCCTGTTTTTGTGAAATTAGATGAACATCCAGTCCGGGTTCCGCTCCCGGTAAGGGGCGCAGATACTATTGGCCTGCTCCAGCTTCAACTGCGGGGACATGAAGAACTTCGGATGGAGCAGCTCATCCGGCTCCGGGGAGCCGACATAGCTGTACATATCGGTGGACGGCAGAATGCGGATGCCGAACAGGCCGAAGATACGCTGAACCTCCAGCTCCTCCATCAGATCCAGTGTTTCCTTCAGGGTCTCCGGCGTCTCCTCCGGTCCCCCGATCAGTAGACAGAAGCTGAAGTCCAGCTCCTGGGCCCGGCAGAGCTGCACCACCGCCCGGATCTCGCCCTGCCGGAAGTTCTTCTTGAACGACCTAAGGCAGATATCGCTGCCGGAATCAATGCCAAATTCCACCTCCGTACACCCCGACTGCTTAAGCAGCCCGGCGAATTCTGCGGTGAAGAACCTGGGATTCAGGAAGCAGCCCCAGGATACAGGAACCGCGCGCCCGATCAGCTCCCGGCAGATATCCTCGGCATGCTCCAACGGGAAGTTGAACACACTGTCCACGAAATCGAACGATCCGATGTCATGCTGCCGCACCATCTGTTCAATCTCATCCACTACCCCCTTTGGCGACCGCAGGCGGACGGCCCTGCCCTCCAGCGACGGATAAGCACAATAGGTGCAGCTCAGTGCACAGCCCCTCTTGGTCAATACATTATGGCGCACCTTACGCTCGACATCATAGCTGTGCAGGAACCCGCTGCGGCTCGGGAAATACTCCTGATCCAGTTGCTCAGGCGCGTCAGGCGGCCAGTAATTCCATACCCCGGCCCTTGTCCTGAACATCAGTCCGCTTACTGCGGACGGCTCCTCCCCCTTCTCCAGCTGCGACAGGAGTTCAACCATACTGTCACAGCCATCGCCGACAATTCCATAATCCGCTCCCGTCTCCTGCAGCCATTGCCTGGGAAGGAGCGAGAAGCCCGCTCCCCCCAGAATCACTCCCGCCGTGCCGCTCCATTGCCGGACCCAGTCCACCAGAGCGCAGACCTGCTCTACGAAGCTCCGTGGATACTGCATACAGCAATTATCCAGATTACGGATCGACACGCCGATGTAGTCCGGTGCATAGGAATCCAGGTAGGAGGTGACGGCCTCCCGGGTATAGTCCAGCTGGGTCATGTCCAGCATCCCGGCTTCCCAGCCGGAAGCGGCAAGACTGGCATGAATATAGCTGAGACCCAGCGGGAACACAGGCGGCCGCTTCTCCGTATTCGCCGATATCAGCAGTACTCTGCCCATACTACTCCTCCCTGAGGAAATTGAGCATGGCATCCGCTACGGCATCCTTCTCCTCAAGAAACATAAAGTGTCCCGAACCCGGAACCGCCATCATCCGGGAGTCCGGCAAGTACCGGTTCAGCTCCAGCGCCTTGTGCAGCGGAGTGATCCGGTCCTCCTGGCCGGTTATAATCAGCGTTCTCTGCCGGATATTCTGAAGAATCGGCCGGAGATCGGGATGCTGAATCTGGATCATCAGACGGTGGGTCGCGGCAGGCAGCCTGGACCAGCCTTCCAGAATCCGGTGCTGCACCTCTTCATGACCCTCTGTGAAAAAATATGGAACCGCCGCCGCATTCGTCTGCCTCACGGTATCCGGCGTGATCTCTTCACCGTGGCTTGGCCGCTTGAACGGAACCTGAAAGGTGGCAGCGGCCCCCATAAGGACCAGCTTCTTCACCCGGCCCGGCTCCCGTGCAGACAGCAGCAGCGCCAGCGTGCTTCCCAGAGAATGTCCAACGATCGAGACCTGCTTCAGCCCCTGCTCGTCCAGCAGCCTGAGAATATCATCAACCATATCCTCTAGGGTGAAGGGGAGACCTGAGTACTCTGACTGGCCGTGTCCGCGCAAATCAGCGCACAGCACCTGATAAGAGGTCTGCAGCGACTGGGCCAATTCCCGGAATACGAGCGAAGAGTCCCGGTTGCCGTGCAGACAGAGAATCGCCTCCCCGGTGCCCTGGCAGCTGTGAAATAAAGGTACGCCCTTAGTCTTCAACATTTACTTTCTCTCCTCCCTTAGCACTTCCCCGTCCTGACTGCTCATACAACTACTTCGTCCAGATAGTCCACGACCCGGCCGATTTCCCGGCCTTCCGCTTCATCTACTGCAAACAGCCGCCACTCCTCCCGGCTGCGGCCCACCAGAATGGCTGGCTGGCCGGGTGCCAGACTGCAGCGCGAGGCCAGCTTATCTTCCCAGTCATAATATAGCTCGAAGCCGGGAACCGTCTGCCCGGTCTTCTCCTTTACGAATTCATGGGTAATGAAGTGCGGCAATTGTCCTACTCTTGCGATCAGCGCACAGGCGGCCTTGCCGCCGAACTGCTGCTCCAGCTGCTCCAGCAGCGGCCCGCAGCGGACGCTGGCCTGCTGGTCGCCGATGACGAAGATGCGCGGCCGCTCCGCTGCCAGCTCACCGAGTGCGATCTCTTCATCCTTGACGTTCTGCACAGTGAAGGCAGACCAAGGATCAGCCTGCATCCCGTGTTCCCGACTCTGCTCCATAGGGTCCTGCCCCCCGCTTCCCTGCCCTTGCCCTGCCCCCGACTGCCCGGGAAGGTCGAAGTAAGAGAATCCCAAGGAGGAGGCCACCCGCATCCCGACCGCCCGGGCCATCATCTTGGCCTCTTCCGCCTCTTCAATCGGTTTGCTCCAGGAGCGCTTGCGGATGCCTGGCTGGCCGTCATATTCAATCAGACTGATGCCTGCGCTGGCGATCATCGACAGCTTAATCGCCGTGAAGCAAGGCATCAGCGAAGCCAGTGCCCATTCATGCCCCGGACCTGCTGCGACAACAATCTGTCCGGCTACCTTGCCCGTGAACGCTTTGCCCTTCACCCCGGCAACCCGGTCATAATTGTAATACTCGAAGTCCAGATCCTCGTCGCTGCAAGGCTCGCAGCGGTCAATCCAGTTCTTCCAGACGGCCGGAAGCGAGAGCGCATAGACCGGGGAGGCGAAGACGAACCCGTCCGCCTCCTTCAGCTTGTCATACAGCTCCGTCAACTGGTCCTCCGGGTCCTTCAGCAGGTGGCAGTGCTTGCCGTTCATGCAGTTGCCGCAGCCGTCACAGGGCAGAATGTTGTAATCATTCAGCCGCAGCAGCTCCGTCTGCACCCCCTGCTCCGCTGCAGCTTCAAGCGCAACGGAGAGCAGATATTCGCTGGAGCTGTGATGCTTCTTCATGGACCCGGCAAGCCCGATGATCTTCTTCATCCGGCTGCCTCCTCTAAGTCCAGCTCAGCCGTATCGAACCCCAGCGCCCGCAGATCGCTAAGCGCGAACATCCGGAAGTCGGCCGGGGTACACAGCACATTGGCTTTGGCTACATCATATCGGGAGACCTGGCCTGTTCCGCGTGCTGCGGCAAGCTCCTCCGCCTTCTTCCGAATCTCGGTACTTGCCATATCGCGGATGAACTCGGGCTTACGCGCAACAATCCCTTCATAGAGGCTCTGGCCCTCCGCTGTCCAGGTTACCGCCGCTGCTGCACCAGAATCGAAGAAGGTGCCTGAAGCCAGCGCCTGAAACAGCTGCTCGAACTCCGCCAGAGTAGCCTCACCCGGCTTCGCCACCTGAACGGTACGGCTGGCCCATTCGGCACAATACCCGCATTTGTCGCAGTCCATCCGGTCGCAGCGCTTGGAACGGAAGCCTTCCAGGAAGCCGTCCAGGCTCTCATTGTCGATGCTTGCCTGGAAGCTGAACAGCAGGCTGTAGACCTGCCGCATTTTCTCAGACGGCGCGAACTCCTCCTTGATATTCTTCGAGAAGTTGGGCATTTCGAAATCGGCCTCCGCCATCCGCGAATTCAGCAGACTAAGCAGGTTGCCCTCATACTTGCGCCGGGAGTAGGACTCAGCCGTAGCTGCAATCTTCTCCGTGGTCTTCATGCGCTCGGTCAGCTTGAACTTGTGATAGCCCAGCTCCTCATAGAGATACATGTCTTCCGGACGAATCCACTGCGACTTCAGCAGCTCTTCGGGATGCTGGAGCTTGCGCTCCGTACAGCGCAGCATGTAATAATCCAGCGCGAAGCCATCGGTTACATGGTTGCACTGCGAGGCATGGCTCTGGAAGTTCGCATGATTGTGGCGCATCGGGCAATCCAGCAGACAGTCATTGGTCGCAATGAGCTGATAATCGAGCCGGGTATTCTTGCGCAGGCTCTCCAGGAAGGCGAAGTCACGGTTCCGGCTCTCGGGCAGGGTAACTTCGCTGACACCTTTTTCTTCAAAATACTGCGCCTGTCTCAGCGTGTTGACGTTCGCAAAGGTAGACAGGCTGATCTTGACATCCGGCAGCGCGGTGCGCACCATATCAATCAGCATGGGGAGGGATACCGTCACGTATTCCGGCTGCAGGGTACCGATCCATTCCAGCAGCTCGCGCAGACGGTAATGGAAGTCCTTGGTGGTCTCCAGGTTATCCAGACAAGTGGCATTCAGCAGATAGTTGAACTTGAACCCGTAGGCGTGAAGGAGCTTCACATGCTCCTCCACTCTTGCCCGGTCTATCGTTGGCAGCGCAAAGGTCGGCCGGCCCCCGCCCACCAGATCAGAGGATAATTTGCCATAGAATACATCAACATGCGAATCCTGCAGCAGCAAAGGTAACCGGTCATCGAAATTGGTGCCGACAGACAGCTTCATCACTTCAGCTCCTCCCCGGCAGCTTCGGCCGGTTTTTGCCCGCGTGCCAGCTTCACACGGCTCTCGAACGTCTGCTGGTTCGCCTCTGAGAAGAACTCCTTACATACATTGTTGCCCCAGACAATGCCTTTGGCGGACAGGCGGATCTCTTGCTCATCCGTCTCCAGCAGACCTCTGGCTACCAGGTCGTCGATCGTAGGACCAAAGATCTCTTCCGGCTGGTAGCCGAACATGCCGGTGAAATCCTCCCGCTTCACCGCCAGCATCCGCAGACCCTTGGCCATCATTCCGTGCATCGCCTCCAGATCATCCGCCTGGCTGGCAATGAAGACGGACAGGAACTGCTGCTGAAGCCGGTCGCTGTACTCCTGGATATCACCCTGATTGATATACATCAGCTTGTTGACATACCCGAAGGCCGCCGGGCCGTGCGCGAACAGATCCTTCTGCTGGGTATAGTACAAGAGGACATGCCGGTCCTCGAACCCCGGCTTGGCGAAATCCCACACGCTGTACTGGACATACCCCTCTTCCTGGAGCAGCCGCTTGGCCTCCAGATACATATCTACTTCCAGCTCGACACTGCCGGTAGGCGGAATCTTGCCTTCCTTGATCATTTTGAACAGGGCCGTAAACGGCACTACACACAGAGAGAATACCGTGATATGGTCAATTCCCAGCCGCACGGCTGTTCTTACATCCTCCAGCCATTCCTCCATGGTCTGCTCGGGCAGATTGTACATCAGATCAATGCCGATATTCTCGAAGCCCGCTTCCTTCGCTTCATTCAGCACCTCGAAGGCCCGGTGTGAATCGTGACTCATCCGCAGATGGTGCCCCATCTTATCATTGAAGGTCTGTATCCCAATGCTGATCCGGTTCGCTCCCTGGGCGCGGATGGCCTGCATTTTCTCCAGCGTCAAGGTTGCCGGGCTTCCTTCAAATGAGATTTGCGCATCCGGTGTCACCCGGTAATTCGCCTGGACACTCTTCAGCATCTCTACCATTCTCTCAGCAGACAGAGCCGACGGCGTACCGCCCCCGAAGGTCACTGCGCTGATTGTGGACTGGGAGCCATACGGTGAAGAGGCATAGATGCCGATTTCGGCCTTGACCGCCTCCATATACTGCTCCACCTGCTTCTCCTGGTAAGCCATCTTATTGAAGGGACAGAAGATGCAGACGGAGGCGCAGAACGGAACATGCACATAGACGGCACCCACATTATCCGCCGGAGGCGGGCCGCCAAGACCCATCCGTCCATAAATGTCAGCCGGGGCAACCTCGGTCACCGGATTGGGATAGTGGGACACACAGATCGGGTCTCTATGGGGATACACGTTGTAGAATGGCTCATAGGATGTTTTAACTGCCATGGTGGACACCCCGCTTCGATTCCAGCGCCGTCATTGCCGCAGCCAGACCGGAGGATACAGCCTCAATGCCCGCCACAGGCAGACAATTCATCACCGTCTCCGTTACTTCCTCAGCAGTTGCTCCCAGCTCGTAAGCCTTCAGCGCATGCAGCCGGATGCCGAAGGGAGAACGGTCTGTCACTACACAAGCCAGGCGGATCAATTCCCGCACCTTCGGCTCAAGCGTCCCCGTGTCCTCAATCGACTTGCACATGCTATCAAAAGCGGTACCCACCCGGGGATTAACTCTCATCAACATATCGCTCATTAGCTATACCCTCCTTGTCATTTTACCGAATGTACCGGACGCCCTTTGGCCAGCTTCATCCGGTGCTGTAGCCCGTAATCCGCATACTTCGCGGAGAAAAATTGCTTGCTGACATTATTGCCCCATATAATTCCGTCATCAGTCAGCCGAATCCCTTCGGCATCCTGAATCAGCAGCCCGTCCTGCACCAGACGCTCAATCGTATCCGGGAACAGCTGCTCCGGCTCCTGCCCGAACATCCGTACGAACTCCGCACGGTTAACGGACAGCATCCGCAAGCCTTTGGCCATCGCTCCGTGCGCCAGTTCCAGCTCGTCAGCCTTCTCCCCGCAATTGACCGGCAGCAGCCCGTCCTGCACACGGGTCATATATTCATTCAGATTCCCGCTGTTAATATACATATAGCCGTTGATGATTCCGAAGGCAGCCGCACCGATCCCGATCATATGCGCCTGCTCCGAGAAGTACAGGGTAGCGTGGCGGTCCGTCTTGCCCGGCTTAGCGAAATCAATCACACTGTACTGGACATACCCCGCTTCCAGCAGCATCTCCTTGGCAATGGTATACAGCTCGATCTCCCTGTAGACATCTCCGATCCCCGGAATCTTACCGTCAGCGATACGCGAGGCAATCTGGGTATGCGGCACCACACAGAACGAAATTACGCAGATATGGTCGATCTCCTGCTCGATAGAGGTGAGGATGTCCGCCCGCCACTGATCCAGCGTCTGACCCGGCAGATTGTACATCAGATCAATCCCGATATTGTCGATTCCGCAGCTTCGGGCATTCTTCACCAGCTCAAAGGAATCCTCGACACTATGGTACAGCCCCAGCAGCCCGGCCAGCTCCTCTTGGAAGGTCTGCACCCCTACGCTAATCCGGTTCAGTCCCTGCAGGGATAAGGCTTCCAGCTTGTCTGCCGTGAAATTCCGCGGGTTGCCTTCGATGAAGATCATGGCATCCTCCTCAACATGAAAGGCCTGCTTCATGTATTGCAGAATGCCGGTCAGCTCTTCCGTGGAGAGGCAGGAAGGAGTACCGCCGCCGAGATTAATGGAAGAGACTGTAATGCTGCCGCCAAACGGCGTAGCCGCATATCTGTCGATCTCCTTGCGGACTGCCGCCAGATAATCATCCACCTGATCCTGCCGCTTCAGATAACGGTTGAACGGGCAGAACGAGCAGGTAGCATCACAAAAGGGAATGTGCAGATACAAGGCCGTCGGCGTATCTTTGGTATTCACCTGATCAAGCTCCATCAGCGACCTTACTTCAGACTCTTCATGCTGAGAGACAGGCACCGGATAATGAGAGACACAGATCGAATCTCTCTCTTTGAACAATTCAACATATTGCTTCGCTCTGCTCATATGGAGCGGTCCCCCTTCATTTGGATTGCAGCATCCGGCCCGCATATGGGGAATCTTCGGACGGCTCCACCGGGATGCGGCGGATCTCCATGGTCATCTGGTTGCGCATATCCGGGCAAGCCGAGTGTACAATATTGCCCTCAGGGTCCCACGGCAGCTTCGCATCCATGTTCAGCGCCAGCAGCATAGGGAAGACCGCATGAAATGCCGTTCCGCAGAGATTGCCTGCATTCAGCGGGGAGACCTTCATAATATCCCCTTCTTTGTGCCCTGCCCGGCAATGCCCTTTAACGCCCGTTACCTTAAGTTCAAATTCATAATTCATTCGTAAACCCTCCTCATTGGATTGTGTGATTCGTTTCACTTAATTAGCCATACGCTACTCAACAATCGCCACTGCACGGACCCAAGCCGCCCCGGCCGCTCTGATCTTAACCGGAAAACAAGCCACCTTGAAGCCGTACGGAACCGGAATCTGCTCCAGATTCGCCAGGCGCTCCATATGGCAGTAGGTCTGCTCCCTTCCCCAGAAATGGGCCGGAAACAGATAGGCGTTATCGCCCGTCCGCTTATAATCGCCGATCATATTCTTGAACGGCCGGTCGAACCCGTAGCTGTCAATGCCCATCACCTTGATGCCCTGCCCGGTCAGATATTGCGTGGCCTCCCGGCTCATCCCCGGGTAATCCGTAAGATACCGGGGTGTACCCCAATGCCGGTCCGCACCTGTACGGATCAGCACAATATCCAGCGGCTTTAGCTTGTATCCGATCCGCTCAAGCGCCTGCTCAATATCCGGCTGCTCAATCGCTTCCCCCGCTTGTATATGCGTGACATCCAATACCACGCCGTCGCCGTAGCACCACTCAAGCGGCACCTGATCAATGGATGCTGCCGGCTTGCCTTCGCTCATGGAGCCGAAATGCAGCGGGGCATCGAAATGTGTCCCTGTATGCGTGGAAGCGGTGATCATCTCCATGTTCAGGAACTCTTCTCCCGGAAAGTCCTTCCGGCTTCCGTCGAACTGGCGGGCAAAGCGGTCTGCCCCCTCCTTATGGCCGGTCTGCTCGAACCCGTACGGGGCCAACTCGCCCGGATTCTCCTCCATATGCACACTTAGATCAATGAAATGATATGTCATGCCCTCACCTACTTCATAATTCTGAGTGCGTTCAGTCCCAGGATGTTCTGGACATCCTCCTTCTTGATCTCCTTCACCCCCATCATCAGCTTCATGGGCAGCGGAATGGCTACCTTCTGCATATAATTCAGCACTTCGGCGATGTTCGGCGTGACCGTCCAGTCCGAGCCCCAGAGGATCTTATGGCTGCCGCAGACCGAGATCATCTTGGCCAGCTCCATGCGGAACACCTTGGGATTGTTGTGAATGAGGATGTTGGCTACGGCCGTAATGGTCACATACATATTGTCGTGCCTGCCCACCATGTAATAGCACAGGTCATTCCAGGGATGGCCCATATGCTCCACAATCAAGGTCAGGTTAGGAAAATCCACCGCAACATCATCGAGCAGAATCGGGTAGTTATGCTTCATCCGAAAAATACTGCCCGGCGTAATCCCCGTATGCACGCTTACCGGAATTCCCAGCTCGCTGCACCGTTCATACAGCGGGTACAGCAGCTCCCGGTCGTTCAGGACGAAGCCCCCGTAATCATTGGGGTTCAGCTTGAAGCCCTGCATGCCGAGCGTATTAATGGCGTAATCCAGATCGACCAGCGCTTCCTTCCCCTTATAGGGATTGACGCTGGCGAAGCCGCGCAGCTTGTCGGGATGCGCCCGGACCGCTTCAGCGATTTTCTCATTGGACAGCACCTCATAGCCGTACACATCCTCGAAGCTAAGCTGATGAACCCAGCTCATCGCGATTTGATTCTCGGCCATACAGGCCAGATAATCCTCCAGCAGATTGTTGTCATCGACGAATCCATCCTGAGCCGCACCTACCATTTTCTTCAAGTACTGCAGATCGTCGAATCCTCTTTGCTTCTTGTAATCCGGGACGGTTCCGGCTCCAGCCAGACTAAGCTCCAGACTCTTATTCTCCTTGACGGCGAAATGGGCATGAGTATCTACAATAACAAGATTGCTTTTCACGTTGTTCTTCTCACCACTTTGCTTAGAATTAGCATTGCAAGCGCAGGACTCTAGACCTCTCTATGACCGATCTCCGGCCTTGGGGCCAGCGGTGCCGTGGCGAAGACCAGCTCCATGTCGCCCGGCCCCTCATTAACCACGCGGTGGCGCTCTCCCTTCCTCGCAATGAACAGGCAGTTCTCCCGAATGGAATGCGGGATATCTTCAATGAACGCCGTGCCTTGTCCCCGGACCACAAATACGGTCTCTTCGCCGTAATCATGGAGATGCTCCTTGATCTCTTCCCCTGCCTGGAGGAGCACATGGCCCATAATTAACTGCGTGGCCCCGATCGTTGCCGGACTGGCCAGCACACGCATCTGTCCTCCCCTGGCATGAACCACCGGCACATCCTCCAATTGAACCACTGTACTCGCGTACATCTGCTTCATCACTGCACTCCCTTATCCGGCTGATTTATATTCGGTTACACCTGTTGCTTCTTTTTTGCCGAGGCCCAGCGAGATCAGAATCGTCAGCACCATGAGTCCGGCGGCTACCAGATAGCTGGGATGCGTGCCGATCCTGCTGTAAAAGAAGCCGCCAAGCGTTGATCCCAGCGCAATCCCGACTCCCTGCAAGGTCCGGAAGGTCCCTAAGGCCGCGCCCATTTCCATCGGATTGATCTTGATGACCTTATCCGTAATAATCGTGTTGACCAGCGTGATAATTGGCCCCTCAGTCAGTCCAATCAGCGCATAGCCGAAGGTCAGCAGCCAGGGGTTGAAGTCAAGCGCATACAGCAGCACGAGCGCTCCCAGACAGATCGACTGGGCCCAGATCAGGGGCGCATGTCTGCCCACTTTATCCGAGATCCAGCCAATGAATACCGCCCCGAACGAAGCTACGGCTTCATAAGGAATGAAGAGCAGGCTGAGCAGCACCAGGGAAATATCCTGTTCCTTGGCCGCAAACGGCACCAGGAAGGTCGTAAACACACCCACCATGAAGCACAGGGTTCCTACAATTCCTGCCAGCAGGATTTCGCGGACGCCCAGCCACTTGAATGAACTTTTGAACGCTTGCCCGATGCTCTTGCTTGCATTCTTGACCCCGGTCTCCTTCAGCAGCACAGTCGTAACCAGCGTCGACAGCAGCAGCAGGGAACCCAGCACTGCGAAGGAGGTATGCCAGCCAAAATAATTGCTGAGCAGGCCGCTGAGTACATATCCCAGCACTGACCCGGCGCCAATCGCCCCCGACACAATGCCCATCGCTCTGCCCCGCTCTTCGGGCTTGCACACATCCATGACCACCGCAAAAATCGGCGTGGACACGAACCCTCTGGCGAAGCCGAACAGCAGCCACCCTGCCGTAAACAACATCACCCCGTGGGAAGCCGCCACCATGAACACGGCCACTGCTGACAGGGCCATGGAGGCAACGATAATCTTCTTCCGCCCATACCGGTCGGCGAAGACGCCCGATGGAATCGACAGGAACGTCATCACCAGCGAGGCAATCCCCGCGATGGTTCCAATCTCACCGGAGGTCATGCCGAGATCACTGCTAATCAGCGGTGCGATGGGGAAGATACTGACCATAATCGAAAATACGAGTAGAATATTGACGGCTAAAAGTGTGAAAATTTTGTTGTTGCTCATGTGAATCGTCCTCCTCACAGTCATTGACTGCTCTCAATAATGATGAATGCGGCAGCATAATCACCGTGATGACTGATGCTAACATGGATAGTCTCCTGCTGTTGTACATAAGGCTCCAGGTTCGGACTGCGAACCAGATAGGGCTGGCCGCTGGGGTGGTTAAGGAATTCCAGCCCGTTCCAGTCCAGCTCACAGTTCATTCCGGTTCCAATGGCCTTCAGCAGCGCTTCCTTGGCGGCGAATCTGCCGGCCAGGAATTCTTCCGCATGTCTTTTTTTACTGGTGAACAGCTCCCTCTCCTCCGGGGAAAAGTACTGCTGCATGAAATGTTCACCGCACTTCGCCAGCATCTGCTCCACAAAGCTAACGCTGACCAGATCCATGCCAATCCCTCTAATCATGCCTTCAAGGCAACAGCTTCCATCACTTGGGCCACTGTATAGGTTTTGAGCATCTTGCTCTCAATGAAGATGCCGAAGGCCTTGGCAATGGCTGTTGAGACCAGCGCCAGCTCTGTCGAGTCCAGTGCCAGATCCTCATACAAATGCGATGCCTCTGTAATCTCTTCCTCAATTCCAATGTCATCAATAATGTCCTTAATCTTCTCGAATACCATTAGATACACCCTCCCGTTAGAGTTAATGGACCTTACGCTTCCTTGTTCACAACCAGTGCCGAAGAGACGCCTCCCCTCCCTCTGGCGAGAATAAGTGAGGACTCCACCGCTATCCGGCTGCTGATTCCCGGCACAAAGTTCAAGTTATGGTCTGGAACAGACTCCGCCAGATACGGAAGACCGGGCAGCTCCCCGTGATTCATGGCAAGCACGCTCAGTGCGACGTCGAACGCCCCTGCGGCTCCAACCGTGTTGCCGAAGGAGGTCTTGGGACAGCCCGCCCATTTGTCTGCTGCACTGGCGCCGAATACCTCCTGGATGGCCGAGCATTCAATCCCGTCTTCACGGGAGGATGCCGCCCCGTCCAGGGAGAGATAGCCGATGCTCTCCGGCGGCGTATCCGAATGCCCGATCGCCAGCCGGATGGCTCTGGCACACTGCGCCACACTGTCCTCCAGCGGAGCCGCTTCCTGCCCGTCATTCGTGAATCCGAAGCCCTGGATACTCGCTCTCACCCGCCCGGACGCCTCACGCCGCTGGAGGCTGCGCTCCGATTCGAGGCAGAGGAAGGCCGCCCCTTCGGCTAACGCCATTCCGTTCCGGGCTTCTACGAACGGCCGGTAAGCTGCCTGCGGACTATCCGCCTTCAGGTTCAGCAGCCCCTCCGAGTTGTAGAAGGAGAGCGCCCACGGATCAAGCGGCGTCTCTGCACCGCCCACGATGGCCGCATCAATAATCCCGCTGCGGATGGCTCTGACCGCATACGCTATGGCAAGCAGCCCGCTGCTCCGGTCCGCGATGACGGTCTTGCTGTAACCCTTAATATCAAAAGCCAGCGACATATGCCCCTGTGCAGCAGCCGGAAACCAGTTGCTCGCCAGGTTCGGGTCAATGAAGGGGGCACCCTCGGTATGCAGGACGCGCAGGCCATTCCTTGCACTCTCCCAGCCCCCCGAGTTGTTGCCGACGAAGATGCCGATCCGCTCACGGCTCATCGAACCCAGCTCCCAGCGGGCATCATCCATGGCGTCCTTAGCGGCCAGGATCGACATCACAGAGAAACGGGAGCATTTCTTAAGCAGACGCTTCGAGATGACCCGCTCCGGTTCCATCCCTCTGACTTGTCCGGCGAAGGGAGGTGCGGCGCCAACCGTACCCTCAAGCTGAAGCGGAGTCATATAGTTGACGCCGCTCAGAAGCCCCTCCCAGAATGCCCCTGCGTTATTCCCGCAAGGCCCTACCATGCCAACTCCGGTTACGAACACTTTATTCTTCATGGGCTGCACATCCATTGCTCAGTCTGAAGCTTCCCTGCCATATTACTGAACTCGTTCTCCGTCAGAATCATCGCTGAATGGATGCCGGAGAACCCGCTTGCATTGGTCAGAATATGGTGCAGGTCACGCTTTAACGCTTGCTTCGGCACATAGTTCAAATCACAGGCCGGGTCCGGCTCGTCCAGATTGGCCGTTGGCGGGACATAGCCTTCGTTCAGGGCCAGCAGACAGTGAACAATCTCAATGGCGCTTGCTGCCGAGAGCGGATGACCCACCATGGATTTCGTCGAGCTGATCGGAATGGAATAGGCCAGGTCGCCGAAGGTTCTTTTGTAAGCCGCCGTCTCAAATGCATCATTCTGCGGAGTCGAGCTTCCATGCGCATTAATATATTGAATGTCCTCCCCTGTAAGGCCGGCATTCTTCAGCGCCTCGTTCATCGTCAGACTGAGCGCATCCCCGTTCTGCGGCAAATCCGTCATATGAAAAGCATTGTTCGTGCTGGAGAATCCGGTGACCTCACCATAGATGTTGGCCTGCCGGCTTAGCGCATGCTCCAGCTCCTCCAGCACAACAACCGCACAACCCTCGCTGAGCACGAATCCGCTCCGGTTCTTCTCAAAGGGTCTGGAGGCCCGCTTCGGATCATCGTTGAACTTCGAGGTCAAGGCACCAATCGCATCGAACGAAGCAATGGTCATGGAGCTGATCGGTGCTTCCGCTGCCCCGCAGATCATAATGTCGTGTTCACCTGCGGCGATAGATTCATACCCGTAACCGACAGCATCAATGCCGCCAGTACAGCCTGTTGACATCACCAGTGCTTCTCCCTGCAGCCCGAACTCATGCGCCACTTCAAAAGCTATATAAGAGAACATGCCCTGGCGGTACAGGTCATCCTGGCAGAACCCGTGATCAATCGGCCCCTGGCCGCCTTCCGTCATCCGCAGAAAGGTCTGCTCCGAGAACGGGGTATCGGCAATCGCATTGGCGATGCAGACCCCGGAACGCTCCCGCAGCTCCTTCGTGAACTCCAGCCGTGCATCGGCGACCGCCCGTACAGCGGCGTTGACCGCCAGTATACCCGGCCGGCCCATGCCAGCCCTCTGCGCTTCATCGGCCGTCCGGCCCAGATGCTCGAACTCCGGTATTCTTCCGGTGACCCGGCTTTTCAAGGCCATATGCTCATAACCCTGCAAGCTGTCATATCCAACCTTACACTCCAGGCTATTCCTCCAGAACTTCTCCAGCGTATTCCCTAGCGGAGTAAGCAGCCCCATTCCGGTGATCACAACTCTTCTTCCCGTCACATTCTCCATCCAGCCTCAGCTCCGAACCGTTTGCTTCTCGATATTGTGCTTGACTGCTGCCATCTGCTCCTTGGTCGTGCGGTTCAGATGGGCTTCAACCTGCTCTTCGGTGAGGCCGCTGGCGGGATCTACCTCGAACTCCTGAATCCAGGTCATGTACGTACCCCCGTCTTGCTCCTCATAGAGCCATTCCAGGTTCATATGCTTGAACGGCAGCAGCGGCTCCAGGCGCTTCGCGGTAATCCGGAAGTTCGGCCGGTCCAGCCATCGTTCCGATATCCATGAGCGCGAAGGCCGGTTACTCTCGGGATGAGTAGTCAGCTCAAAGCGGATGTAGGCGTCCCCCTGCTCCAGCACCCGCGTTTCCTGATATTCCGTGAATAAGTCTGTCCAGCCCGCAATGTCATTGGTCCTGTCAAATACGGTGATCCGGTCTGCATGAATCCAGATACTGTTCTGAATCGTTGCCACTATACATGCCTCCCCAATAGTATTAGGAACATCGTAACGCTAAAGTTCAGCTGGAGACATAACCCGGCTGTTAAGTTTGCGTTAATTTACAGTTATTCCTTTTTTTGCAGAAGCGCGGTGGATATACACAAGTGGAGTTTGTACATCTAATTTGGCGTCAGCGATGGATTTCCAGAAATAAGTTGGAAAAACAACACTTACAAGGCCCAATTTCTGCTGAATCCGTAAGATTCGGTGGAGGAGGTGTACTTTTTCCAACTGCTTCCCCATAACACTCTGTTGCGGAAGATTTAAGTGCCTTTTTTCCAACTCTCCTCCCTCTTTCACCCACGCCGCAAAAAAAAGACCTGACAATAAATTGTCAGATCTAGAGGCTAACTGAATATCCAATCCCGCGGCGGAACAGAATGACATCGCTTCGGCCGGCGGTCATCTCAATTTTGTGTCTCAGCTTATATACATACTGCCTGACAATTTCAGGAGAAGTATAGCTGTCCCACAGGTGGTGCAGAATCTGCTCGGTGGGGATATACTGGCCCTGGCATTCCAGCAGCAGGTCAAGCAGTTCAAATTCCTTACAGGTAAGTTCAATGACCGTCTCGCCGACTTTTAAGGATTTGGAGTGAAGGTTGAGCGCGATCCCCTTAGATCGTCTGGAGCAGGGGGTGTCCTTGCTTAGCCCTTCGTCAAACCAGCAGCGCAAACGGCTGAATAATTCATCCTGGAAGCGATGGCGTTCATATCTGCCGAAGAAAATGTGATTAGACGGGATTTGGACAGGAATGCCCTGAGTGCCGGTCTCCTCCACAATAATGAACATCTTCAGCGTAAGCAGCTGCTGCAGATATTGCATCGTATGAAGGAATCCCGGGTTGAAATCCGGAGTGCTCACAACTACACCGTCAAACCTCAGGCCTTCCTTCACAATATCAACCAGCGCATCAAGCTCCTTGAAATGAAACACCTTGCAACCGTACACCCGGGCAAAAAAAGAATGAACATTCTGAAACCTACAATCCTCACAAGGCTCTGTGGAACCCGCACAACATACCAGTGCAACCCGCATGCGCTTCTCCCCAATCCATTCTTCTCATCATTGACCTAATTTCACCAAGCTTCTTATTTCTATTTTATAGTATTAATTAGGATAAAAAAGGAAAAATATCATAGTTTTCTACTTGAAAAATGAACAAAAAAAGGGCCGCGCATTTTCGCTACGGTCCTCTGGGTTGCGGCAGCCCTCTATCAGCATTACTTACCCGCTATTTCTACCCCGTCTGCCTGCTTAGCCACAGGGTAATCGAAGCGTAGACGAAGCGCTACCAGGGCCGCCAGCATCAAAATCAAACCGGATAACATATAGACAAAGATTAGCGAGCTTTGCGCCACCAGCATGCCAGAAAGTCCTGTCCCGATCAGCGTACACCCGGTGAAAATTGGAGTGATGAGGCCATTAATCCGTCCGATATATTCGGCCCGCACCAAAGTCAGCATATATGTGCCAATTACAGTCTGCGTCAAAGCCAGGAACAGACCGGTAATCAGCCGCATCCCGCCTGTGAGCACCGGCCAGACCGACCATACTTCAATCATCGTCCCCGCTCCAAGCAAAATCAAACCGGCGAAAACCACCCCTTTGCCCTTCAGGCGGCCGGACAGGCTGGCGGCGATTATGGCCCCGATCAAGAGGCCCGATCCGGACAAGGCGGTAAACCACTGCAAGTCTGCTTCCGCCAATCCCAGCCGCTCCGTAACCAGGAAGATGTCGAGCGGAGCAGTCAATCCGGCTCCCAAGGCAAGGACGCCAAACATCACCATCAACACTTTCAAGTTGGCATGTTCCCGCAGGTAGAGCAGACCGCCCCGTAAATCCCTGACTACAGCCTGTACGGACAACTTTTCCATGGAGCGCGGGGAATCGGGCAGGAAGAACAAAAAGCAAGCGGAAAGCGCAAAGATTACCAGCAGGCTGCTTAAGGAAACCATAACTCCGAAGGTGTAGTACACAAAGGTGCCGAGGATGGGGCCCAGGATGATGAACAGCGAGCTGACCATCTGGGTCATTGCCATGGCAGCCGTCAACTCTTGTTCCGGGACATGAGTCTTAAGTAGCTTAGACGAGGAAGGCTGGGAGAACTGGGACACAATCGCGGAAATCATCGTCACAACAAACACCGCCTGCCAGTATCCCCAGGCCACCACGAATAAAATCGGCACAATGGAGAGAAAGCTTAGAATATCACCCCAGATCATGGTGCGCTTGGGACGCCAGCGGTCAGCCAGCACACCGCCCACCAGGGAAAACAAAAAAATCGGCGCGTATTCCACAACCGTAAGCAAAGACACAGCCACCGGGTCGCCCTGCGTCTGCTGCACCACATAATAGAGCAAAGCCATATTTCGCACCCATATTCCCACCTGCTGCAGCACATCCGAAGCCATCACCAGCAGGAATACCCGATTGCGCAATAATTCTTTCATGTAATTACCTCCTTCGTAGATAAAACCGACCGTTCGGTTTAATTATTCGCAAATAAACATGCCTGCCCGAGAAATTCGGTTCAACCACTCGAACAGGCTCCGCTTCGTTCACTTTTTCTGAATCCCCTCTAATAACACAGCCACCGCGTCTTGCGTATGCTGGTGCATCCCGTCTTTGGGGAACACTTGGGGGTACAGCGTCAAGCCGCTTAACATACTGGTGAATAACACAGCCAGCTTGCCCGGGTCCGCCTCAGTAAAAATCTGCTGCTCCATCCCCTCCCGGAATATCTCGGTGAATACTTCAATCTGCACCATTGAGATCTCGATCAGCCGGTCATGCACCTCCTGATAACCATCCTGCATATTCATAGAAAATTCTTCAGCGACCTTCGTCAGAGGACTCTGGAAGCTGTTCACGAAATGCAAGCTTGCTCCCATCAGTCTGCTTCCGACCTTCGGAAATTGGCGGCGAATCTCCGCCCACTCCTCCACCCATTCGCGGTTTATTTTCTCTACCATACTCACAAACAAATCATCTTTGCTGGAAAAGTGGTAATAAATGCTGCCCTTGCTGACCCCGGTGTGCTTGACGATATCCTCCATCGAGGTGGCGGCATATCCCTTCTGCACAAAAAGCTCCAGCGCCTGGTCAAGGATCAAACTCCGCTTTACCGAACCTTTGGGTGTACTCATTTCATTCCTCCTACATAAAACCGACTGTTCGGTTTAATTATATGGGGTTATATTAGGGAATGCAAGCCTGGAATGAAGACGATTCGTCTCGATTTTCTTTCCCAATGAGGATTAGATATCTTCTTATGCTATAATCGTCCACAAGATTAAACCATTCGATACAGGGGGTAGGCAACTTGGACAATATGGACCGAAAAAAGCGGTTGGATGAGCTTGCCGCAGCATTCAGCGAATGTCAACAAGCCTTATTTGCGATTGGAGATCCGACACGCCAATTGATCATTCTGGCCCTGATTGAAGGCAGCGGTGAATCCAATCAAGGGAGCCGGGTGGGTGAGATCGCCTCCAGAACCAACCTGTCCCGCCCGGCCGTGTCCCACCATATGAAGATTTTGAAGGATGCCCATTTCATTTGTATGAGACGGGTTGGCACCAGGAACTACTACTATTTAGAGGTTTTACACAGTGACCTGTTCAAGCTGAAGCAGCTTTTTGAGGACTCTGCGGCGTTTGTACACCAGCTTCAAGCTAGCTCTACACCAGTAATGAAAGAGGAAGGGTGACTCTGCAATGGAACATTTTGTGTTGAATAACAGTGTGGTAATGCCAAAGATTGGTCTGGGTGTGTATAACATCAAAGATAATAATGAAGACGCTATACTCTGGGCGCTCCATAACGGGTACCGGCATCTGGATACGGCGGCAGCTTACCGCAACGAGGAGCTGGTCGCCAGGGCCATCCGGAAATCAGGCGTCAAGCGAAGCGATATCTTTATTACGACCAAGGTATGGAGTACTGATCTGGGGCGGAAGACCCGTCAGGCGTTTGAGACCAGTCTGCAAAAACTGCAAACCGACTATATTGATCTTTATCTGATCCACTGGCCAGCGAAGAACTACCTGGAGAGCTGGCATCTCATGGAATCGCTGTACAAGGAGGGGAAGATCCGGGCCATTGGGGTATCTAATTTTGAGCAGGAGCATCTGGACAAGGTTATGAAGCAGGGAACCATCATTCCTGCTGTGAATCAGATCCAGACGAACCCGCTGCTGCAGCAAGGTGCGCTTCATGAATACATGGGCAAGCACGGGATACAGCATGTTGCCTGGAGCCCCTTTGGACACGGGAACAAGGAGATACTTGCCCACCCTGTACTGGCCGAAATTGCAGCCAAGTATAATAAAACAGCGGCGCAAGTCATCCTGAGGTGGAACCTTATGCGGGATATCGCAGTGATTCCGAAATCGGTCACTCCCGCAAGACTGCAACAAAATTTGGAAGTATTTGATTTTGCTCTGTCTGACGAAGAGATGGGTCAAATCGCTGCCCTGGATCAGAATAAACGGGGCTTTGTTGATCCTCAGAACAAATTTTACCTATGGACAACCCGTTTTATCCCGCTGTCATAAATTTTTCTGCACCAACTGCAACATTTCGCCTCAAATGACCATCTTAGTATATAGAGGTGATGCACAATGAAACCAACTAATCTAACGAAGCACGCAAAAAAAATGAGCATCGCGTGCGGAATCCTGGCTGCCAGCTTATCGTTTGGAGCGTCCGCGTTTGCATTTTCGGACCTTAAAGGAAATCCTGCCGAAACCAAAATCAATGCACTGCATAACGCGGGTGTGATCAACGGTATAACTAGTGATCTGTTTGCCCCCAAGGCTAAAGTGACTACGGCCCAAGCCATCCAGTTTCTTGTCAAGGGATTGGCGCTTGCCCCACAACCGGGGACGGACAGCAATGCTTCCACGGCCAGCAGTTTTTTTGACAATGTAAAAGATAATGCCTGGTATGCTTCCTCGTTCGCAATTGCTCAGCAGAGCGGCCTTACGCTGGCGAAGGATATCGACCCGAACGCGCCTATGACCCGGGCAGAATTCGCCCACTTATTGACGCAAGTCTTGCAGAGCAAGGGCAATTTCCCGGTCACCAAAATGTTCTTCATGATTGAGGATGGCGATAAACTCTCTCCAGAGGTTAATTACAGTCTCCAGGTCCTGCTGAACACGAAGGTACTTACCCTGGACAACGGCAAATTCCGCCCGGCAGATGTCATTACACGCTCCGAGGCTGCGGTGATGATCCATGATGCCGCTGATTTTGCCGCACGGGTGATCACTCCGAATAATCCGGTGATTGAGCCTTCTGAACCGGAGCCGGTTCCGGTCAATAACTACGTCTCGGATGTAGTCCTGGAAAAAGCGGCTGAAGGCGTCAACAAAGCCACCATCACCGTTGACAATCTGCCTAACCCAGGTTACGGCTTGGTAGTTGAGCGTATCGAGTTCACCAGTGCCACCAAAGCAGTGCTTTACTTCAAAGTCACCTTGCCTGACCCGGATAAAATGTACGCTCAGGTGATCACCAAAGGTTCGGTATCCACATATCTGCCCGCAGGCTACACCGCGACAGCAGAGCCTGTAATGGGTTCGCGCTGGCTGCAGCCGTCCACCCAGACTCAATAAGATGTGACGATCCTCCAAGGATGGATCAACGAGAAGTTAAAAGCAGTTCCCCACGGGGAACTGCTTTTTCTTAGTCTATCCTGCTCCGCCTACCGGTTCTGCCTAAGTCTCTTCCGGTAATCCATCGGCCGGCAGCCGTAGGTTTTCTTGAACATCTCCGTGAAACGGTTAACATTGCTGAAGCCGGTCATACCGGAGATCTCCATGATTTTCTTATCCGTGGTCTCCAGCAGGCTCACCGCCTCCGAGATCCGGTATTCGTTCAGGAAGTCCATCGGAGACAGGTCGAATTGCTTCTTCATGAAGCGGCAAAAGTACGACGGGCTCATATTGACCTGCTGCGCCATATCGGAGAGTGTGATCCGCTTGCTGTAGTTCTGCTGGACGTAGGCCAGCGTTTTTTTGGCCAGCATGGAACTGTTGCCGCCCCTGGACTGCCCGGGCAACCCCGTAGGCGGATGCTCGGCCGCACACTTCTCCAGACGATACAGCACCTCGAACATCCTCGCCTTGATCAGCATTTCATAGCCGTGAGCCTCCTGCTGATAGAGATCCCGTACTTCCTCCAGCAGTGGAATAAGCCGCAGCTTCTCCTCCAGCTCCCGCTTGATCAGCAGCGGATAACGGCGGTTATTCAAGAACAACGGGAAGACATACTGCTGCTGTATCTGATCATTCTCCAGGCTGGAGAGGAAATTGAAGTGCACCAGCACCGCGCAGAAGATAATCTCCTCCTGATTCAGCCGGATCGCAGAATGCAGCATATTCGGCTGAATGAATACCACCTCTCCGCTCTGCACGACCATCTTCTCTTGCCCCACATGGAACTTGGCCGCCCCCTTGAGCATGAACAGCAGCTCCAGCTCTTCATGCCAGTGGGAATACAGCACCAGATTATTCATGGGAGGTACCTTGGTCACATGCACGCTCATGCGGAACTGTCTGCTGCCATGAGTAAGCTTCTCTTTCATATCCTGAGAGACGGGCTCGCCGATGGGTTCCAGCAGTTCAAGCGTTTTTTTCACCGAAGTTCTCTCCCTCCCGGCCCGCAAGATGCAGCCCGCAGCATGACTCAGCCTTTCACTGCACCGATCATTACACCTTTCTCAAAATACTTCTGGATAAACGGATAGATAATCAGCACCGGCACCGTCGATACGATAATGACTGCATATTTGATCTGATCCGCGAACTGTTGGGCATAGCTGCCCGCACCGGCTCCCGCACCTGATCCGGCTCCGCCGGCGAACGCCTGATTGGACAGCAGAATATTGCGTAGGACAATCTGCAGCGGCTGTAAGCTATCCGTATTGATATAGAGCAAAGCGTTGAAGAAGTCGTTCCAGTGACCGACCATGTAATAGAGCGTAATGACTGAAATTACCGCCTTGGACAGCGGGACCACAACCGATACGAAGTAACGGAAATGCGAGCAGCCATCCAGGGTAGCCGCCTCGTGCAGCTCTTCCGGAATTGAAGTCTCGAAGAACGTTCTCGTAATAATCAGATTGTAAACGCTAATCGCTCCATTCACAATCATTACCCATGGCGTATTGAGCAGATTCAGATCCCGGATAAGCAGATAGGTAGGAATCATGCCGCCGCCGAAGTACATCGTGATGACGAATAGCGGCATAATGAACCTGCGTGCCTTGAACTTCCGCTGGGACAAGGCATAAGCCGCAGGAAGCGTAACCAGCAGATTCAGCAGTGTGCCCAGCACCGTGTAGATGATCGTATTCATATATCCCTGCCAGATCCGGGTGTCCTTGAAAATCTGCTCATAGCCGTAAAAATTAACCGCCTTCGGCCATAAAATGACCTGTCCCTGGTTCACCATGGTGGAGTTGCTGACCGAGGCGATGATGATGAAATACAATGGATAGGCGACCATCACGAACGCTGCAATGCTTATGACCGCGACCACCAGCGTATACAGCCTGTCTGCGATGCCGCCAGAGTAGTTCAGGCTCTGCGAATGTGAGGCTTGTTTGCTTGACATCCCATCCCCTCCTTACATCAAGCTGATTTTTGAAGTTTTTTTGGCCAGTGCATTCGCCAGCATCAGGAACGTAAAGTTAATCAGGGTGTTGAATAGTCCGACCGCTGAACCAAAGCTGAACTGGTTGGATTTCACGCCTACGTTGAACACATACGTGGAGATGACCTCCGAGACCGGTTTGTTGAGACTGTTTTGCATCAGAAAAGTCTTCTCGAAGCCCACGCTGAGGATGCTGCCCATATTCATAATTAGCAGGATGATAATGGTCGGCAGGATGGCCGGAAGCTCCACATGCCAGACCGTCTGCCAGCGGTTGGCCCCGTCAATTCTGGCAGCATCGTACTGCTGTGAATCCACCGAGGAGAGGGCCGCGATGAAGATAATGCTGTTCCAGCCGCACGCCTGCCAGATGGCAGAGATCACATACACAGGGACGAAGGCGCCGGGATCACCAATAAGGTTCGTATCCGCAGGGATCAGATGCAGCGTTTTCAGGAAGCCGTCGATCAGTCCGGTGGTAGGAGACAGCATAATCTGCAGCAACGCTACCAGAACTACGGTTGAAATAAAGTAAGGCATATATACGGTAGTCTGGAGGATGCGCTTGCGTCTGTTGCTGCGGATCGAGTTGACAACCAGCGCCAGCAATATAGGCATCGGAAAGCCCAGCAGGATGGAGAAAAAAGCGATGATAAAGGTATTTCTCAGCGTGGGCCAGAACATCGGGCTGGTGAAATATTGCTCGAAATATTTAAATCCGGCCCAGTCTCCCCCCGTCAGCCCTTTGCTGAAATCAAATTCACGGAAAGCAAGCTGAATGCCATACATCGGACCATAGCAGAATATGGCGATATAGATAACCGCAGGAAGCACCATCAGCCATAGCTGAACATGCCCGGCTTGCTTACGTAACCATCCGTTCCCGCGAAGGGTCTGAGGCGGCACCGTCGTCTGTGCTGGTTTCATTTAAGAGCGCTCCTTCCATTCAAGTCCACTATTTCAAGGTCGAGAGGTATTCCTCATAGGCTTTTTGACGGATTTGCAGGTTCTGCTCAAGACCGGAGCTATTGACGGAAGCAACATACGCGGCCCATTCCTTCTCGATATCTACCTTCGTTGTCAGCCAGTTGGCCCACTTCTGGTCGGTGATATTATTAATGTTCGCCTGATTCATAGCCAGGGTATTGGTGTCTTCCGTACTGTATTTCATGAAGTTCTGCGGATAGACATTCGTTTTCTGGTCCGCCTTATTCAGCAGCTCGTCATAGACGGCTTTTTCTTTGAGGACATTCTGCATATCCGAGCCGAGAGTCAGCTTGTCTTTCAGCGCATCGGCAATATACATCGGACCGTTGTCGGCGAATGAATTCGTCCATTTCCAGGAGCCCGGGTCAAGCGAAGCATCCGCCGGAGGAAGAACCTCATAGGTGCCATCCCCGTTGTCCTTCATACCCTTGTCCGTGTCATTCATCCCGCCAAACAATACCTGCAGGCTGACAACCGGCTCATAAAAAGCATCAATGAAACGGATCGCAGCTTCCTTGTTCTTGGAGCTGGCACTGACCGATACGGCATTGGAGCCGTAATTCTGATAGTAGTAATCATCGCTCCAGTACAGCTCATCTGTAGAGTCTGCATGGTGCTTAAGCTGCGGCAAAGTAATATACTGATCCTTCAGCTCGTTGCCGAAGCGGTCCCCCGTCTCCCAGCCCCAGGTAAATCCGACTTTGGCAGTAGCGCCGCTGCCCCGGGCAACGGACTGGAATTTGGAGTAATCCTGTGTGACGGCCTCTTTGTTGATCAGGTTCTGGCTGTACAGCTTCTGCAGGAATTGCATCAATGTCTTGAACCGCTCATCCACGTAGAAATTCTTAACCTGCGCCTCTTCCGTGAAATATCCGTCGCTTGCCCCGTTGGACAGAGGAAGCCCCAGGCTGCCCAGCAGCAGCTTCGGCGTGAAGTCCCAGCCTATCGGATTGAAGTCCATCGGAATCTCATCCGTCTTATCCCCGTTCTGATTCGGATCTCCGTCGCGGAAGGCAATCAGCACGGCTTCAAGCTCATCCCAGGTCGTAGGCACCTTAAGGCCCAGATTGTCCAGCCAGGTTTTATTAATGAACATGGAGGCCGTGGAGCCGGGCCAGATCCCCTTATATCGCGGAGTGCCATAGAGCTTACCGTCAATTTGTGTAGCAAGCGTTTTCAATTCCGGGTGCTCGCTGAACATCTTTTGGATATTGGGTGCACCTTGGTCGATCAGCGGACCTAAGTCCTCAAATAATCCGTTGAATTGGACGAAATCCGAATTGGACGTAGCATTAAACAGCAAATCCGGAATTTCACCGCTGGCAAAAAGAGCGCTTTTCTTCTGATCCCAGTCGGCGGAGATCTGCTGCCATTCGATGTCTACATTCGCCTTTTCCTCTAACTCCGTAAGCCATTTCATTTCCCCGACGTCTTTGGTAAGCGAGTGCTTCACAATAATGGCCTTCAGCTTCGTCTTCCCCTCCGGTGAGCTGTTGCCCGAATCCGGCCCATCCGAACTATTCTCCTTGCTGCTGCAACCCGCCAATGATAGTCCCGCCAGACAGCCTGCCAAAAGTAAGGCAAGAACACTCTTTTTTCTCATTTAATCTACCCCCTCAGATGGAATATAAGAATTAACAATTTATACATTTAATTCTTTCTTTATTAAGGTAAGCGTTATCATTATTATAATTTTTCTTCTTGCCCATGTCTCACCGTATATTACCTTTTAATCATCGTATTTTGACCTTTTTGGCAGAGAGAATGTGATATTACAAGGGTTCTACCGGCTTGAAGTAGGTGAAAATTGACACATAAGGGTTCTTGCGAGGAACAGGAATCACTTGTGCGCGGATGGAGAATAATAATTCCTGTTTATGTAGCTCTGACTGCAACCTTTTACCCCGTAATGCCATCTAAGAGTATACGAGGTGAGGCACAATGAAGAATAAATCTTTCCAGATGCGTACTGCAAAAATCACTCTGGCATGCAGCATTCTGGCGTCAACGGTAACTTTCGGAGCATCGGCTTCTGCCTTTTCGGACCTGAAGGGCCATGCTTCCGAATCCAAAATCAATGCCCTTCATCAAGAGGGCATCCTTAACGGAGTGACCAGCGATAAGTTCGCACCGAAATCCAAGCTGACTTATGCCCAAGGCCTGCAGTTCATTGTAAGCGGCCTGAAGCTCTCTCCGCAGAACACCTCCGGCAAGCAAGCCGGTGATTACTTCGACAAAGTGAAGAATACGGCCTGGTATGCCCCCGCATTCCTGACGGCCAAAGAGAGCGGCTTGCCGCTGGACAGGTCCATTGATCCTAACGCCGTCATGACCCGTATCCAGTTCGCACATTTGCTGCTTCAGACGCTCCAGAACAAAGGGGACTTCGCGTATACGGAGAGGTACGCAGAGATTTCGGACGGCGGCAAGCTATCCGCCGCGGAGATGAACAGCCTGCAGATCCTGGTCAACACCCGGCTGATCGCACTGGAGAAGAATAACACCTTCCGTCCGAATGAACCGGTTACCCGCGCGGAGGCTGCGGTATGGGTCTATGATGCCGCCAAATTCGCCAAGGAAGTGATTAACATGGATAACAGCAATACGGCTCCCGCTTACACCTACGAAGCCGCAGTGAAGCTGGACAAAGCCGCAACTGGTGTCAACAAAGCCACTGTGACTGTCTCCAATCTGCCGAACCCGGGGTACGGCCTGTTCATTGAACGGATTGAATTCGGCGCAGACCACACCGCAGTGATCTACTTCAGGGTGACTAAGCCTGCTCCCGGTTCTATGAATCCGCAGGTTATCTCGGCAGGTACCGCAGTCACTTATCTGCCGGAAGGCTACACAGCAGTAGCCCAACCCGTAGCAGGCCAGGAGACTTCGACCACTCCTCCAGTTAGATAAGTTGATATTTATATACAAACAGCGCACCGTCCGGACATCCGGCGGTGCGCTGTTTGCAGTTGGTTCTATTCACATGCTGCGGGAATCAGGGAGTCCACTGATCGTGGATAATGCCAACCAGCGCGTGGTCCTGGCCTATTTTCTCAAAAACCAGACGCAGGCTGCTCCAGTCCATCCCCTCTGCCGAAGGATCTACACCGGCAATGTGATATTCTACGAAATCATGGCTGTCTGCAGGGTATACCTCCCTCAGATTGTTGAGTGTCGTCCCTTGGCCCAGACCCTGGTTCAGCGCAATCTCAGCCTTGCTGGCGAAATCAGCATCGTACACAAAGTCTTTATAGTAGTCGGCAAAGGTTAGCTCAATGATCTCGCCAGTACCCGCGAACTCCCGCCATTCCCGCTTGCGGGTATCCTGCATCGCCTGTTCGAGCTCCTCCCTGCTAAGCACAACGTCCCGCTTCGTATCGACATAGGCGTAGGGGGAGAATCGTACTCCGCGCTCCGGGTGCACCCAGGCCGCCAGCGTCTCCATATTGCCGCTCTTCAGTGCCCGCATCACCGTTGCTGCCGCTTCCAATGCTGTAGGCGGGGTGCCTTCCTCCGGCGGTCCGGGATCTTCCGCTACCGGCGGTGCTTCCGTGGCCGCAGGACTTGGAGCAGCCGTTGATGAAGGTGCCGGGGAAGACGCGGTCTCCGCAGGTGCCAGCGTAGGGGCCTGAGTCTGCTCTGGAGCAGACGTAGCTTCCGGCGCCGTATTCTCTGCAGAACCGCAAGCGGCCAGAACCAGCGTTAGAGCCAGCAGTGCAGTAAAACCAATAGTTCTGGATGTATTCATGAACCTGCAATTCCTCCTTATGATGCTATTCTTATTCTATTTAGACGCTTGCCGGGCGGAGATAGTTGCAGGTTGATTGCTCCCTTACCCCAGCTCCGTATAATATCTGATCTCCTGCCGTCCCGTCTGGAACCCGACTGACTTATACAGAGACAAGGCCGATTCATTGTCCGTCAGTACGACAAGCTGCGCCTGCTCCAGCCCCTGCTCCTTCAGATACGACAGCGCGCGGCTCAGCAGAGCCTTGGCGATGCCCCGTCTTCTCCAGGGCTCACGGACAAATACATCTTCAATGATGCCGGTCTGTTCCTCCTGCCAGACCATCAGACTGCCGGCTACTTGGCCTGCATCCCTCACAACAATGGAGGTCCAGAGCGGATGCTCCTGGTATTCCAGCAGACGTTCCATACCCAGTGGTGTATCCGGCCAGATCTCAGCCTCCAGCTCCAGATAAGCCTCTCTCTGCTCCGGTGAATCCAGCGGAGCAAAAACCGCCTCCAACCCTGAATCGGGCTCCGCCGCCGCTATAGGTTCATTCAAGTCACGATGGAGCGTATACAAGCGGCTATACGGCAGGTAACCCAGATGCTTGTCAAAATAAGTATGGTAGCTCTCCTCCGCAGCATAATTCCCTGTACACAGAATTGTGCCATATTCCCTGGACAGCGTACCGCGCAGTTCATGTGCCCGTTTCAGCAGACGGGAGTAGAGGCCGTCCAGCAGTTCAAGATCCTTTTCCCGTCCGGGCAGCGTCTTCAGATTCATAAAAATCTTGTGTTTGCTCTCTGCCGCCCGTCCCGGAGGTACCACATTGAAGATCTGTAGCTGGCCTTTCGCCACCATCTTATCCCCCTCAAAGGCGCAGAACACATTCTCCCAGTTCTCCTCGTCCCCCACCCACCAGAACAGCACATCCTCCTGCGCCGACACCAGCGCGTACATCTCCCCAAGTGCCTCCATATCGCCCTGCTCAAACTGCCGGATCCTTCTGTTCACCATTTCCATCCCGCCACCTTGTCTCTAATTTCCCCCATCCTACCACTTCCAACGCTCATCCAGCTGATCCTAAACGACTATAGTTGTTTTCTACTGTTGCTCGTTTAACATAACCTTATATTGTTCCGTTCAGACTACTTTCCTGGGACATATCGGGAGCAACGTGGTGCACTTCTGCTCTTCGTTTGCTCGGTTGATCCGTATCCGGGGAATTCAGGTGCACTATTGCTCCTCAGTTGCTCAATTGGCTCGTAGCCGCTGCATTCTGGTGCACTATTGCTCTTCGTTTGCTCATTTGGCTCGTACCCGCTGCATTCTGGTGCACTATTGCTCTTCGTTTGCTCATTTGGCATGTGTCTGCTGAATTCAGGTGCACTATTGCTCCTCAGCTGCTCAATTGGCATGTGTCTCTGGCTTAGTCGGTGGTATTTATCCCTCTCATTTCCTCGTTCCGCTCACTTGCGGCGGGACCAGAGGGATTTATCCCTCTCATTTCCTCGTTCCGCCCACTTTCGGCAGGATCAGAGGGATTTATCCCTCTCATTTCCACATTCCGCCCACTTTCGGCTTGACCAGAGGGATTTATCCCTCTCATTTCCTCGTTCCGCCCACTTTCGGCGGGACCAGAGGGATTTATCCCTCTCATTTCCTCGTTCCGCCCACTTTCGGCGGGACCAGAGGGATTTATCCCTCTCATTTCCTCGTTCCGTCCACTTTCGGCGGGATCAGAGGGATTTATCCCTCTCATTTCCACATACTATCCACTTTCGGCGGGACCAGAGGGATTTATCCCTCTCATTTCCACATACCGTCCACTTTCGGCGGGACCAGAGGGATTTATCCCTCTCATTTTCCCATATCGCCTACTTTCGGCGGGATCAGAGGGATTTATCCCTTTCATTTCCTCGTTCCGCCCACTTTCGGCGGCATCAGAGGGATTTATCCCTTTCATTTCCCCGTACCGCCCACTTTCGGCGGGATTAGAGGGATTTATCCCTCTCATTTCCTCGTTCCGCCCACTTTCGGCTTGACCAGAGGGATTTATCCCTCTCATTTCCCCGTACCGCCTACTTTCGGCGGGATCAGAGGGTTTCTTGGGATATCTTAATTTCTTATACAACCAAAACGGCTGCGCTCCTAATGAAGGAAGCGCAGCCGGGGCTGCTGGTTGATTAGTTGGTTGGGCCCTAAAGTTTGTACTTATAGCTAGTGCTCTGGTTTATGCTTTGGTTTGTACTTGGTTTGTACTTGGTTTGTACTTGGTTTGTACTTGGTTTGTACTTGGTTTATGCTTTGGTTTGTAGTTTGTACTCTTGTTTGTACTTTGGATCATACTTTGGTTCGTGCTCTGGTTTTACTTGGTTCGTACTTGGTTTGTACTTCGGTTTGTACTTCGGTTTGCGCTCTGGCAGGTGCTCTTACTACACTCTGGTTCGTCCTCGAATTACTTCCCGCTGCCCGCGGCCTCACGAGGCTGGCGCATGGTCAGGCTGACGCGGCCTTTCTTCAGGTCAACGCCCATCACCCATACGGTGACATTGTCGCCAACGGAGACTACATCCATCGGGTGCTTCACGAAGCTGCCGCTGAGCTGGGAGATGTGGACCAGCCCGTCGTTCTTGATCCCGATATCGACAAAAGCGCCAAAGTCGATCACGTTGCGCACGGTTCCCTGCATCTCCATGCCGGGCACCAGGTCCTCGATCTTCAGCACATCCGTGCGGAAGATCGGCAGTGGCAGCTCCTCGCGCGGGTCGCGGCCCGGGCGCTGCAGGCTCTCCAGAATGTCGCGCAGCGTAGGTACGCCGACCTCCAGCTTCGCCGCCAGCTCTGCCGCATCCTGGGCACTCAGCTGTGCTGCAACCTCCTTGCTGCCAAGCTGCTTCACATCCAGCCCCAGCTCGCGGAACAACCGGTCCACCACCGGATAGGATTCCGGGTGGATCGGCGTGCGGTCCAGCGTATTGTCCCCTCCGGGGATACGCAGGAAGCCGATGCACTGCTCGTACGATTTCGCGCCCAGGCGCGGCACCTTCTGCAGTGCCTTGCGGGTAGAGAACTTGCCGTTCTCTTCGCGGAACTTCACAATATTCTTGGCGATCGTCGTATTCACTCCCGCCACATAGGACAGCAGGGAGGCCGAGGCGGTATTGACGTCGACACCGACGTGGTTAACCGCCGACTCCACGACGCCCTTCAAGCTCTCCTCCAGATGCTTCTGCGACACATCATGCTGGTACTGCCCGACACCGATGGCCTTCGGGTCAATCTTCACCAGCTCCGCGAGCGGGTCCTGCACGCGGCGGGCGATGGAGGCGGCGCTGCGCTCCGCCACATCCAGATCCGGGAACTCCTCCTGCGCCAGCTTGGAGGCCGAATACACGCTGGCCCCTGCCTCGTTGACGATCAGGTAGGCCAGCTCCGGGTTACCGACCTCGGCAATGACCTCGGCCGTGAACTGCTCCGTCTCCCGCGAGCCGGTGCCGTTGCCGATCACGATGAGCTGGATGCCATATTTGGCAATCAGCTCCTTGAACTTGGCCGCCGCCTCTTTCTTCTTGTTGTTCGGCGGCGTCGGATAAGTGACCGCTACCTCCAGCAGCTTGCCGGTATCATCCACTACGGCCAGCTTGCAGCCGGTGCGGTAGGCCGGGTCGACACCAAGTACATGTCGTCCCTTCACCGGCGGCTGCAGCAGCAGGCTGCGCAGATTTCCGGAGAAGATGGAAATCGCTTGCATCTCCCCCTTTTCCGTCATCTCCCCGCGTACCTCGCGCTCGACGGAAGGGGCTAACAGCCGTTTGTACGCATCCTCGGTCACCGCTTCGAGCAGCTCCTTGACCGGGGAAGGCCCCTTCACCAGCTTGCGGATAATGAATGCATGGATCTTGTCGGCCACAACCTCAATACCGACCTTCAGCACATTCTCCCGTTCCCCTCGGTTGATGGCGAGAATACGGTGCGGCGGCATTTTGTGCACAGGCTCCCGGTATGAATAATAATTCTCGTATACACTTTCCTGCTGCGCATCCTTGGCCTCGGAGACCAGAATCCCTTGGCTCGCCGTATACTGACGCACCCACGAACGGATTGCCGGATCATCGGCAATATTCTCGGCAATGATGTCCATCGCCCCTTGCAGCGCCAGCTCGGCACTATCTACACCTTTGTCTGCATCAATATACTTAGCCGCCTCTTCCAGCGGAACTCCCTGCCGGCGCTGCTCCATCACCCAATCCGCCAGCGGCTCCAGTCCCCGTTCCTTCGCCACACTCGCTCTTGTCTTACGCTTCTGCTTGAACGGGCGGTACAGATCCTCCACTTCCTGCAGCTTGACCGCTCTCATGATCTGCTCCTGCAGCTCCGGGGTCAGCTTGCCCTGCTCCTCAATACTGCGGATAACATCCTTCTTGCGGTCACCCAGATTGCGCAGATAGCCCAGCCGTTCTTCGATGTCACGCAGCGCGTTCTCATCCAGCTCCCCGGTCATTTCCTTGCGGTAGCGGGCGATGAACGGAATGGTATTGCCTTCATCCAGCAGCCCCACCGTAGTCCGCACCTGCTTCAGGCTGATGCTCAGTTCCTTCGCAATGGCTGCAAGTATCAATTCCTGCTCCTGACGGGCAGCAGCATCCTCCGCTGCCTTCCCCGCCTGATTCGTATCAACGCTCAAGTAGATCCCTCTTTCTATACACAGTCTGAGTTCATAGCTCTCTACTGAAATACTATCACAGTTTGCCGCCGGACCAAAGTCCGACACCACCAGGCAGGCATACAGAATTCCGCAGCAGGCAAGTGGACAAACGTATCTTAATTCGCCGATTTCTGAGAAATATGCTTGAACAAGTGGATAAACAACATCTGCTATAGAGCGTTTCCCCTATTTCGGCTGAAAAGAGATTATTAAATGCCTTTTATCCACTCGCTGTCCCAGCAGCGTTCAATCGTTCATCAGCAAGTGGAAGAAATCCAGCTATTTTCAACCCCTAAGTTCTAGAGTAAAGGGCTGGTACAACCCAGCCCCTCCTCATCAAACCGTACGTGAGGTTTTCCCTCATACGGCTTTCCGATGTTTGTCATTCATGGGCATGCAGATTACAATAGCGTTTTTAGTCCACACTTATTGACCATATACTTGACCTCCGGGAATGAACTCATCCATCTCCTCCGTTGTCTCTTCTTCGCATACCACCGCGTAAATCGCTGCAGGATATACCAATCCAGCTTGGCTAATCTCTTTTGGCTGTAGTTCGTGTAGTAATAATTTCTCCATCCCTGTATCTTTGGATTGAGCCATTCCACGTGTTCCACGAACGATTTCCAGCGCATGCCGGGCGGTGCTAATCGGTCTTTGACCACGCCTCGGATACGTTCCTCTGCCTTCTTCGTTAGCCACTGCTGGGTGGTATAGTACACCTTCCCTTGAGAAGTTTCTGCTTTCGTTTTTCGGTGGTGCATTCCTAAGAAGTCGAAGCCTTCGTCTCCTGTCCACAGACCTACAATGCGGGTTTTGGTCGGATGCAGCGTGAGTTCTAGACGTTCCATAATGGTGCGGATGAGTTCATACGCATGTTCTGCATCCTTTTTGGTTTTACAGACCACGACGAAGTCGTCTGCATACCTCGTCAGTTCTCCCAGTCCACTTCCGTGTTTTTCCCATAACCGGTCAAAGTAGTTCAAATAGATATTCGCCAGCAGTGGCGAGATGACACCACCTTGGGGTGTCCCTAGATCGGAGCGCCGTACCTTTCCTTCTTCCATTATTCCCGCATGAAGCCACTTCCGTATGAGCTTCAGAATCCGTCTGTCATTGATACGCATCTGTACCAATTTCATGAGTTTCTCTTGATTGATATGGTCGAAGTAACCTTGGATATCGACGTCGACTACCCAATTTCCTTTGCGGTTGCAGGCTTTCCGGATTCGCTCCAGCGCTCCTTTGGCACTTCGTTTTGGACGAAATCCGAAGGAGACTTCTTTAAAATCGGCTTCAAAGATGGGTTCAATCACCAGTTTGGTTGCCATTTGTAAGACACGGTCCCGTACGGTAGGGATGCCTAGCGGTCTTGGCTTCCCATCTTTCTTCGGGATATAGTGCCGCCGAACCGGCTGCGGATGGTAGCTGCCTTCTTTCAATTCTTGCTCACAGCTTTTGAGAAATCTCGTCACTCCTTGTTTCTCGATTTCAGCGAGCGTTACGGCATCCACTCCCGCAGCTCCCTTATTCGCTTTCACCCGTTTCCAGGCTTCGCATAGCACATCCCACCGGTAGACTTTGTCGTACAAGGCGTGGAATTTACGCTTGTTGTTCTCCTTGGCCGCATGACCTAGCTTTTCTTGGAGTTCTTGAACTTTTTCCTTGGGTGTCGTTAGCCGTTTGGCATTCACTCACTCGTACCTCCTCCAAAAGCGTAAACAAAGCAGGGCTCCTTCCCTCCCTAAGGTTATGTTGTCCTTAGGTTCTTCGGTACTACGAGCCCCTCGGACTCCCTTCCCACAGACGGTTCACTTCGTCTTCTGGACTTATAGAGCGCCTCTTTACGGGTTCCTAAAAAAAAAATTCCGTGTGGGGGAGGGTCTCCCCAGTTCACTGCATTATCTTTCAATCCATGCCGTTCCCTATACGCCGGAGGGTTCTTCACTGTTGTTCCAAGTTCTGCACAGCTTCCTTGGCCTTCGTCCATAATAGCGGGACTCGGCTCCCTCTGTTCCCCTTTGCAGGGCCTTTTTGACGACGCGGCAGGATTCACTTGATGTTGCGGCCTGAATTGTTGCTCGCCCGGTCTCTGACCAGTACTTTTGTCGATGCGCTTTTACACACAGATTTCGCCATGTGCAAGCATCCTAGCTACAAAGGTAGCTTGGTCCCTCCTTTGGTTGGACTTTCACCAACTAGATAATGCGTGCCTCTGGGCACGCCTATACAAAATACGGCTACGCCGCCCCCTCCGGGATGACATAGCCGTATTCTTATTTTATAGGAATTTTTATCTTATTGGCATGTAAAGTGGTCCGAATCCCTCTCCCAATGTTACCGTACCACCGGAATCCCCTTGCTTCTTCTCCGTCTTCCATAGCTCACTGACAACAGGAAGCTGAGGAACATGACCAGCGCAGCCGCCGCATAAGGGAAATTGAGATTCATATCGAACAGGATGCCCGCCACAATCGGTCCGGCAATGTTGCCAAGGCTGGTGTACGCGGAATTCATTCCCATCACAAGGCCCTGCTGCGTCTCGTCCGCCATCTTGGACAGCTGTGTCCCGACAGCCGGGCGAAGGATATCCATGGCGAGGAACACAACAAAGGTCACAGATACAATCGCCACGAAGCCATGCACGAACAGCGTCAACAGGATCGACAGGCCCGAGACCAGCAGACAGGCGGAAATGACCCGGCTCTCCCCGAACTTGTTCAGAATCCAGCTGAATGCGGTAACCTGTACCACAGCCCCGGCAATCGAGCCAAACGTCAGGACAAACGCAATATCCTTGGGCGTGAACCCGAATTTATGATCCACAAACAGTCCGAATACCGTTTCATAGTTAGCCAGCCCGAAAGACAGTACGAATACAATAATAAGTCCGAAAAAGTAAGGCTCACGATAAGAGCGTACAAGCTGGAGAATTAGATTATCCTTATTCCCCTTCTGGTCTCTGGCTTCTTCACGCAGCTCCGCCGAACGCGATTCCGGCAGGACGATTAACGTAATGACGGCCACGATCCCGGCAGCACCCGCAGCAACGAAGAAGGGAACACGGATGCCCAGCTCGGCCAGATAGCCGCCGATTCCCGGCCCGATGATGAAGCCGGTGGTAATCGCCGCATTGATGAAGCCCATTCCTTTGGCCCGCTCCTCTGAGGAGGTGGTGTCCGCCACATAAGCCATAACAGCAGGCATAATCATCGCTGCACCGATACCGCCAAGCATTCTCGAGACGAACAGCACCCATGATGCGTTAGCCAGACCGAACAGAAGCTCCGAGAACGCAAACACCACCAGACCGCCGACAATGATTTTTTTGCGGCCCATTTTGTCCGAGAGTCTTCCGGCGAAGGGCGAGACCAGCAGCTGAGTCAGCGAGAATGCGGCCACCAGCAGCCCGACCATACTCCCGCCGATACCCAGCTCGTTCATATAGGTAGGCATAATAGGGACAACCAGACCGATCCCCGTGAACGCCAAAAAGATATTCAGCATGAGAAGCAGCATCGCTCCCCGGTTCCTTAACAGTAATGACATTGTGATTCCCTCCGAATTTCCTAGGTTCATCTATCTATATCTATCTGTATCTGTTGGTTAACGTTCCCCGGCGCGTATCCCCTGCAGCAGGATCTGAACGGCTGCACGGTAGTATGCCCTGATCTCCTCCGGGGTATTGGCGATGGTTGTAATCTCATTGACCCGGCCGATTCCTTCCAGCATCCCGCTGAGTGTGATTACACAGCTCTCCAGATTTATGTTGTTCAGGTACCCGGAATCCATTCCCTCCTGCAGCAGCTCACGGCAGACCCGTGCAACCAACTCATAGATCTGCGAGAGACGCTGGCGGATATCGTCCGGAAGTGTGCGGGATCTGGCGTATTCCTCCAGTGCGTGAATCAGCGGATTCTGAAAATCATTCGCATAATGATCCCCCAGCGCGAACAGGCGGGCTTCCGTTCCGCTGAGCTTGCTCTTCAGCTCCTCCCACTCACAGATCCATTTCTGTGTATCCTCTTCCACCACATGCAGGAACAACTCATCCTTACTGGGAAAATGGTGATATAAACTGCCCTTGCTGACCTTCGCAGCCAGGCAGACCTCATTCATGCTTACTGCTCCGTAGCCCTTTTGCGCGAATAGACTGGAAGCATTGTGCAGAATACGGCTTTTGGTTTCTTCTCCATCTGAACGTCCTCTGATCATTACCCCTCCTCTAGACCGACCGATCGGTCCAATTATATCACGCAGATATAACCTTACACAACCCCGGCTGAAATATACCTAGCAGCACCCGTAACAGATGGTTATCCATCAGCCTATCTATCACTTTACGTATATCCATACACGCAAGTGGAAACGGCATTGCCGTCCTTTTTAAAGGACGGTACCGTTTCAGCGAGAAAGATAAGGATAATTATAGCGCGAAGCATATAAATTCTTATCTTTTTAAATAACCCCACAAAGTGGGGCTTTGCTTCGATGTTTACTCAGGTACTTTGCGGGGGCCCCAAAATATATAAATTCTTATCTTATTAAAAAAGGCAGCACCGGGATTCATCCGGCCTGCCTTTTGTTACGATTATTGATGTTCGATCCAATCCCCGGAGGGTTCAGAAATCAATCAGCCCCAGGCTGATTTGCAGCGAATCATCCACCAGCTTCATGGTCTCATCGTCCAGGTGGGTGATCTTATCGGTCAAGCGTTGTTTGTCAATTGTCCGAACCTGCTCCAGCAAGATCACGGAATCCCGGTCAAAGCCATGTGCAGCCGCATCAATCTCTACATGCGTCGGCAGTTTGGCCTTCTGGATCTGGGCAGTGATAGCTGCCACAATCACAGTCGGGCTGAAGCGATTGCCAATATCGTTCTGAATGACCAGTACCGGCCTTACTCCACCTTGCTCAGAACCTACAACCGGTGAAAGGTCGGCAAAAAAAACGTCGCCGCGTTTAACAATCAATATTTACACCCCGCTTACTAAGCGGCCAAGAGTACTGTCTGCATCTTCCTCCGCGAGAAAGGCCTCGCATGCCATGGTCAAATTAATCTTAGCCATTTCCATATAGCCACGCTGCATGGACTCACGGATGGTACGTTTCCTCCGGTCGCTCAGATACAGCTTCATGGCCTGCCTGATCAATTCACTACGGTTAGAGTTCTCCAATTGAACGATCCCATCTACTTCCTGCAAGAGATGATCGGGCAAGCTGATCATGATTCTTTTGGTGTTCTGCAAATTGGCCACCTTCTCTTCCACCCCCACAAACCTTCTGCCCTTGTGTTCCAGTGTTACAATATACAAGGAATTTTATACAAGGAATATATGCCGCCAGTATATCAAGTATGCTGCATCCCATTATAAACTAGAAATGGCGGTTCGTATAGACTATAAGTCACATGCTCTATACGGTACGTTCCTTATATTCCAATTCCTGTACTGGGTAATCTGGTCAGGGGCTTAAGCCTGCAGCAAGGGATTCACAAGATGAGGCGGTGTACCGCTGCGTACATATACGCGCGGTACCCGGTGAGCCAGCATACAGATAACTTCGTAGTGAATCGTCCCTAAATGGAGCGCCAGTTCATCTGCCGTGATCGACTCGGTGCCCTGGCGGCCGATGAGTACAACCTCTTCGCCTGCTTGGATTTGTTCCGCTTCTGCAGCGAAAGATTTGAGTGATACCATACACTGGTCCATGCAGATGGTTCCGACGACAGGAACGCGGCGTCCGCGTATAAGCACCTCCGCTTTGCCTGTTAGCATGCGGGAATATCCGTCAGCGTACCCCACGGGGAGCGTAGCGATGATCTCATCGTCTGCCGTGAAGTACCGGGTGCCGTAGCTGATGCCTGAATCAGGCGGCAGGGTCTTGATATAGACAGCCTGCGTCTTCAGCGTCATTACCGGGTGTAGAGCCACCAGCTCACGGTTCACCTCAGCCGAGGGGTAGAATCCGTACAAGCTTATGCCTACACGCACCATGTTAATGGATAGGAGAGGTGTATCAATGGCCGTAGCGCTATTGCCCGTATGTATGATCGGGATCTTAATGTCCATGTCCCGAAGCGCTTCCACCACGTTCATGAATCGTCGGTACTGCATGAGTGTATAGCTTTTGACATGTTCGTCTGCTCTGGCAAAATGGGTAAACATGCCCTCCAGCTCCGCCTGTGCTACAGAATGCACTTCAGCGATGAATGCAGGTGCATCCGCCGGCAATAATCCCAGCCTGCCCATTCCGCTGTCAATCTTGATGTGTACCTTCAGCCGGTGCTCCGGGTCTACAGGAAGCGCTCTAACCGCCTCCAGTACCTCCGGTGTGAACAGTGTAACGGTAACATTGTTCTTCCAGGCAACGGCTATTCCTTCCGGCGAGGTGTAGCCCAGCACCAGAATAGGAAGTAGTATTCCCGCCTGACGCAGCTCCAATGCCTCATCCAAAAAGGCAACACTGACATAATCCGCTCCAAGCCGCTGGAGCTCCCGCGTTACTTCCACGGCTCCGTGTCCATACGCATTTCCTTTGACGCATCCCATGAACTTGGTCTCCTGCGGCAATGCCGCGCGGAAAGCCTCGTAATTGGCACGCAAGTCATCCAGGTTAATCTCGGCTGCTGTCGGCCGATAGCTTGCCCCCACTTCAGGTCACCTTCTTACATTGTAGTAAAACATCTCTGCTTTTTTCGCACAGAATCAGAAGTCTTACTGCAATGGTAATGCTCGGGAAGGCCGCTGTCAATGTGAGCAAAGGTAGCAAAAAACGGACACTGCGGGTAGAGGAATGATTCCCACCTTGCGCAGTATCCGCCCACTGAACTTTATTTACCCGATTGTTCCTCCATAGAAGCGGCTATTTGCATCATTTCCGTAACTGGCAGATTTGCACTTGTAATCCGGTACTCCACACCCTCGCTCATCCAGGTCAGTGTCTGCTGCTCATCCCCGCTAAGCAGGCCGACCGTGAACCCGAGATCAATCAATGATCCTGGAGCCAGTGATACCGCACGGTCCAGCGGACGGGCTTCCATAATCGTATACTGGTAAAGCCCGTCATAACGGATCAGCACCGCGTGATCCTTGCTGTCTTCAATTTTGTTGGTATCCTTCAGCTTCACGCCGGCCGGGATATAATCCGGCTCAATGATGCCGAAGTCGCCCTGATCTGCTGTAACCGGTTCACCGGTCTCTTCACCGTCTGCAGGGACCACCGGGTTGCCGTTGATGTCCACTTCAGCCATCGTGTTCTCGGAAGGGCTGCCGGCCGCCATATTCTTTTGCATGTCAAAAGAATCTGCGGTGAACTCCGGATCAAACTTGAAGCTGTCGAAGCTCACGTTCACCACAACCTTGGCTTCAGAGTCTGAGACCTGAACCTGCTTCGGCTCATACGTCTTTTTGGCCAGCCATATCTTCTGACGGACCAATGCGCTGCTCTGGTAGTTCGCGGCTACCTCAAATACATAATTATCCCCGTCCTCCACGAACTGGCGGTTGTTGTCGGAGACAATACCCTTGAGCAGCGTCTGGTACAGGTATACCTGACCTTGTTTGTCCGGCCAGTCGCTCTGGAAGCGGAAGCTTTTGCCGAGGCTTGGGGTCAGAACGAATACGCCCTCATCATTGCGCAGCACAATCTGCTTCACATCCTTCTGGACATTCGACAGGCTGATCCGGTAGTACGAAGGATTCTTGTACCATACTTCCACCTTGTATTCCTGCGGCTGCTCCCCGGTGTACAAGGTCATTGTGCCTGAGCCCTGATAAGCTCCCTGCTTGCTCTCCAGCTTGTCAGACACATTGTTCAGATCCTTGACCACAGAGGCGGCATCCTTCTTCCCGCACCCCGTCAATACTAAGGCCACGCTCATAATGATCGCGAGTACCCATGTTATCCGGCGCATGACATCATCCCCTTAACCTGTTTTGAATGCATTGATTAGTACATGTCTATGAGGGACTTGGCCCCAATATGCAGACGGGCATGACAAGCTTGAAGAGAAGTATTTCTTCCCGGGCGGATTTTCAGGCAAAAAAACACCAGAGCCGCATTCCCTCTCGGGCTGCAGTCTGGTGTTACAGAGAACAAAAGTCCTCTGCCTACTCTATTCTGATCTGGAATTACCCGCTATGCCGTTTATAGCTCCTTCTTCTCCGTCAAGAAGTACACCAGTGCCAGCGCCGGAAGCGCCAGCCCGATTAAGGTGGTCAGATTCCAGCCGCCATAAGCATAGGCCCAGCCGCCCAGCGAGGAGCCGACAGCCCCGCCTACAAAAAAGATCGCCATAAACAATCCGTTCAGCCGCCCCCGGGTCTCATATCCCAGTGAATAAATTGCCCGCTGCCCCAGAACCAGATTACCGGACACACTCATATCGAGCAGAATGGCCGTAAGCACCAGCAGACCGAGTGTAAGATTGGAGGAGTCCCGCAGCAGATAGGCCAGAATGAAGGAGACCGCCGCCAGTGAAATGCCAAGACCGGTCAGCAGTCTGGTCCAGCCCTTGTCGGCCAAGCGGCCCGCAATGGGCGCGGCTACCGCTCCACCTACTCCGGCCAGAGCAAACAGGGCAATTCCTTGCTGGGACAGGTGATAATAGCTGGCCAAGTGAAGGGGAACCGTTGTCCAGAACAGGCTGAAGGCTCCGAATAAGCTGGCCTGGTATAATGCCCGGCGCCGCAGAACCGGGGTATGCATGAGCAGTGTGACCAGGGAACGGAGCAGTTGCACGTAATTCAAGGTAGGAACCGGCTTGCGGGCCGGCAGAATACGGGATAAGAGAAGCGTCAGCAGTGCGGTTACTACAGCAGAGACCATAAATATAGATTTCCAGCCCCACAGTCCGGCCATGAAGCTGGCTACCGGACGGGCAAACATAATTCCCAGCAATAATCCGCTCATCACGTTACCGACCACCCGGCCGCGTTCCTCCTCCGTCGCCAGATAGGAAGCGTACGGCACCAGGATCTGCGCTGCTACGGAACCCAGCCCGATCAGCAGGGAGGCTGCAAGGAACAGCGGAGCATTCGGCGCCAGGACCGCCAAGGCCAGTGAGGCTACAACCAATACAAGCGACGTCACGGCGAGCCGCCGGTTCTCGATAATATCACTGAGCGGGACAATGAACAGCAGCCCGGCCACGTAACCGATTTGTGTCAGCGTAACGATCAGCCCCGTCGCCCCGGCCGACAGATGAATCGCTTGCCCGATTGGTCCGACCAGTGTTTGCGCATAATAGAGATTCGCCACAATCAGTCCGCAGGAGACGGCCAGCAGAAAAGTGATCCAGCCGGGAACTGCTTTTTGAATCACAGGAGATGCTGCTTGTTGTTTCATTATGAATTCCACCCTTCAAATTTAAATACTGAACGTTCAGTTCAATAATTACCATGACCAAATAATATACTATACGTTCAGTATTGTAAATAGGCAATTTTATGTTATACTCCAGTTATAGTTGGTCAAGCTCTATTATAGGAGGAATCGCAATGGATAAGAAGAGAGGCCGCCCGCGCAATACCGAGGCGAAGAACGCTATTCTAAATGCTTCATATGATTTATTGCTGGAGATGGGATTCGGTGCAGTTACCGTGGAGAAAATTGCGGAGCAGGCCCAGGTCAGTAAAGCAACGATCTATAAATGGTGGCCCAATAAAGCTGCTGTCGTGATGGATGGATATCTTTTTGCCGCGTCTGCCAGACTGCCCTTACCGGACACCGGCTCCGTGAAGGAGGATATACTGATTCATGCAGGGACCCTTGCCCAGTTCCTGACCAGCAGGGAAGGCAAAGTCATTACGGAGCTGATTGGTGAAGGGCAATTCGATGCGGGACTGGCCGACGCTTACCGGAGCAGATACTTCGGCCCGCGCCGCCAGGAAGCCTGGAAGCTGCTTGAACGGGGTATTGCCAAGGGGGAATTGAAGCAGGAACTTGATATTGGGAGTTGTATCGACTTGATCTATGGCCCTATTTTTTACCGGCTGCTGCTGACCGGGGATGAACTGAGTGAAGCCTCTGTCAGATCCCTGGTGTTACTCGCATTTGAGGGGATTGAAGCGTGACGCTATTCCCTCCTGGAATCCCGGTTTTTGCCGGAAGGGTCTGCCTTGTGATATTCATTGATTAGCTCATCCAGGATTCTGGACTGTCTGATGACGCTGGGATGCAGCCGGCCGTAATGCTCTTCCAGCTGATTCAATCTGATCCGTTCTGCTTCTATATGCTGCACGATCGCTTCCAATTGATCCATTTACATACCCTCCTGCAAGTATTCTATAAGGATATGGCGAATTGCAGGGGAGCTGGCACAGTGCAGCATGGACTGGAGCGGGGAGCGCGTCTTTGTTGAAGTCCGGTGATAGGCTATGTGCCCAGAACAGGTCCGTAACAGGCTTGTCTTATCTTTGTTATCAGAACGTGACCCGCAAGCGGAGTTTTTCATTTATAATATAATGGATTGGAATTTCCAGACTCCGGAGGTTATCTTATGAAAAAATTAATTGCTGCTTCCGCCATCGCCCTGCTCTTCGCAGGCCATGCGGCAGTATCATCCATAAATATTGCCCATTCTGCCCCTGCCCCCCTATCTCTTGTTGTCGACGGACAAGCCGTCCTTCCCCAAGCTCCTCCCTTTCGGTCCAATGGAGTATTATATATTCCGGCCCGTGCTCTGCTGGAGTACTTCCCTGTACAACTGCAATGGAATAACAGCCGCAAGCAGCTTACACTTTCGACCGCCTGGGACAAAACTGTTCTTACACCGGGCAGCGCTTCCATGCATGTAAGTTATACGCAAACGGACGGAGGTTATAATGAAGAGCTGGACGCCCCAGTCCTGCTGAAGGCCGGCCGGGTCTATATCGCGGCAGCTAGCTTGGACTCCCTTACGGGAGCGGTCACGGAGCTGAAGACGGGAGGAAGCCGGGTTACCGTTACACCGGGCGATGTCAGCACAACTGTCAGGGTCCCCGCAGCCCCCCTTGCTGTCGCAGACAATAATGCCAAGGTGAAGCTGTACGCCGCGCTGAAGGACGGCAATACCTACAAAGGATTCATCCTTGAGGTGAACGGCCGCAAGCAACGCTTCAACTGGAACGTACCCCGGGATTACTCACATCCGCCCCAGCTTTTCTACGCTGATATAGATTCTGACGGCAAACCGGAGGCAACGGTTGTATTCACACTCGGCACCGGAACCTCAGTGGTCGCGCAGGAGGTTCATGTCGTTAAGCCGGAGCAGTGGAAGGAACTCTCCGTGCCTGCTGCGGACAAAGCAGCAGCCGCCGCTGTATCCTCCAGTATTTCCATAGATCAGAACGATGTCCTGCTGAAGCTCGATCTCAAAGGACCCACGCCCTCCAAGGTGACGATGAGAATTCCGGACCGTGCGGAGGACGGGCTGAAATATTTTGGCAAAACAGCGGCGATTGGTGCGGTCACCTATTACACGGTGGAGAAAAACAAGCTGCTCGCCGATACCAGCCTGATGCTAGGCATGAGCGAGAGCATGGGAACACTGAGGCTGGAATACAAAGCAGGACTAACGGGGATGGAGTCTGGCTCCATTACTTTTGAGCCGCATGATACCACTGAAGCATTCGTTGAGAAATAATCCGCTGCGGAAGGAGCCGCTTACCTATGATTGATGCCCATATTCATCTCGAACAATATGAGGATAACGAACGGTCCTCCCTCCTGGCGGGCCTGCCCCAGCAGGGCATCGAGTCCCTGATAGCCGTCTCGATGAACCTTGCTTCCAGCAGGCGTACGCGGGAGATTGCCGCCCGTTATCCCGGCTTGGTGAAGCCTGCTTATGGCTTCCATCCTGAACAGACGCTGCCTGAGGCAGAGGAGCTGACAGCGCTGCTGGACTGGATTACAGCTCATGCCGGGGACATGGCTGCCATAGGTGAAATCGGGCTTCCCTACTATTCCCGGGCCGAGGCTGCAGCCCGAGGCGAAGCTTGGGATATGGGGCCCTACATAGAGCTTCTCGACAGGCTACTTGGCTTGGCCGCACAGGTTGGCAAGCCGGTTGTGCTTCATGCTGTCTATGAAGATGCCTGGACCGTATGCGATTTGCTGGAGCGGCATAACATTACACAAGCCCATTTCCATTGGTTCAAGGGTCCTGAGGCTACTGTCCAGCGTATGATCAGCTGCGGCTATTATATCTCCTTCACTCCTGACATCCTCTACGAGCAGGAGATTCAAGACCTTGCCCGCCGCTACCCGCCGGAGCTTGTCATGGCCGAAACGGACGGCCCCTGGCCGTTTGAAGGGCCGTTCACCGGGCGCGCCACCCATCCGGCAATGGTGCATGACGTTGCCGCCGCCTGGGGCGCGCTGCATGGCTATTCTATTCCCGAGGCCAAGGCCATACTGACGGCGAATACAAGGCGGTTCTATGGGCTTTAGGTTCGGGCACTAATCTTATTTAGTATTCGTTCACTAGAAGACGCTCGACCCCGGTCAAGCTGCCTTCCGAGAAGGCCATGACATAAATATCAGGCTTCGTCGTCTGCAGCAAGAAATCCAGATCATATTCCGGAGCAAAATAGCCCATCATCAAAGCCATCACCAGCCCGTGGGTTCCGACGGCAACCCGCTCCCCCTCATGGGTCCGCAGGATCTCCTGTAGCGCTCCCACCGCCCGTGCCTGGCAGTCGCGGTTCGACTCCCCGCCCGGCAGGGCATAATCCGGATCGGCATACATTTTCTGAAGCTCATCCCGCAACTTCTCGTCCGGCAGCTGCCGGTTGCCCTCCATCCAGACCTTCTCCCTTAGCTCCTCTTGGAGGGATATCTCCTGCCCAAGCCGGTCAGCCAAATCAGCAATCGTATGTATAGCCCGGAGATATGGACTGCTGTACAGTGCATTAATCCCTTCTTTCTGCAAGCGTTCCGTAACTCTCCGGGCATCCTCTTCGCCCTTAGGCGATAAGCCGCGTGTCCATTCATCCACTCCGGTTCGGAGTGAATCCCCGTGCCTCACCATGTAAATATAAGTTGTCATAACTTCCTCCTGAGTAGGTAGTGCGGGCAGCTTAATCTGGACTCGGAGCTGCCCGCCTCTCTCCCTAGTTGGCCTTCACTACAGACTGTACGCCTTCCACTGCACTCCTCGCCACAGGCCAGAGCTGCCGCCCGAACAGCACCCCGGTCAGACCCAGAAGCAGCAGCAGCAGACCAATGTTGACAAAAATCCGGCCAGGACCTGCATACTGCACAAGCATACCGCCCAGCAAGGGCGCAACAATGAGTACTGTGCTGAGTATGGTGTTCTGGATGCCGAAGATGCGGCCGGTCATGTGCGGCGGGGTTTCTTTTTGCAGACAATAATTGAAAGTAATCATGAACACCCCGTTGCCGATCCCCAGCACAAATCCGATCAGCAGCACCCAGAGAATGGATGCCCCCGGCTGAAGCAGCCCAAGTGCAGCAACTGACCCGCCAATCAGGACATATCCGCAGCCGAGCCGCCAGCCATACCCTATAGCCGATTGCAGCTTGTTCAGGACCAGAATAATCATCACCGCTCCGATTCCTGAAGCAGCTACCATCCAGCCGAGCAGCGATTCCCGCTCCGGTGCGAATACCCGGAACAGGCTGGTGAATTGAAAGTCGACCACCTGAATCACCAGCGCTCCGGCCAGCCCGAACAACATCGTATTCAGCAGCAAACGGCTGCGCAGCATGAAGCTCCAGCCCTCCCTCCACATCAGATGAAGCGGGATGGCCTCCTCCTGGCGGGCTTCACGCTGCTTACTGTCCTCTTCTTCCGCAGGGATGTTCTTCACCGATAGCAGCAGCAGATAAGAGCAGCCGCGCAGCAAAGCATTGAGCAGGATGCACCATTGCGGCGTAAGGAAGGCCAGGGCCAGACCTCCGAGCAGCGGGCCGGCGATTTTGGAGCCCTGGTTGACGAGCCCGTTGAGCGATGAGGCTTGCAGCAGCTGATCCTCCCTGACCAGGCTGCGGGTCAAAGACTGCTGGGCAGGCATGTTCAGCGTGGATAGCGCCGAACGCACCGCCAGCAGCGGCAGCAGCCAGGCCATACTCGGTGCGAATAACACCAGCACCGTCAGCAGCGCCGTCAGCAGATCGCAGACACGCATCAGCTTCAGCTTGTTCAGCCGGTCAGCGGCTACTCCGGCAACCGAGCCGAGCAGAATGCTCGGCAGCGCCAGCGCTACCGGAATGAGCGACAGCATCAGCGGTCCGGCCTGCCAGCGGTAGCCGACCAGCACCTGAATGGCGAGTGTATCGAACCAGTCGCCAAAGCTTGCCGTGGCAAAAGCACTGTACACCCGCATATACGTTTTGTTATGAAGCAAGCTGGTTCCTTGCCTGGTTGAGAGCTCCATCTGACATTCCTCCAGGTTCCTTGTAATCGTAGATGCTGATCCATCTATGATCTTAAGGTAACGGAGAATTGTCAGAGAATAATCATGGGGCCTCCAGCAGCCGCAGCAGCAGACCTTCGAGGGACTGCTCCAGCCTTGTCAGACCACAGGCTTCAAGCTCCGCTGTGAACAGGCGCTCATACTTGCGGTCCAAGGCGCTCCCGGTCAGGAACATGCGGCAAAAATGATGAGTCCGGTACAGCGCATAGAGCCGCAGCGGGATGAAGCCTGACATCTCCAGCACCTGCAATCCCTCATGGATCAGCTTCTCCCCCTCAGCCCACTGTGCACGGCGCAGCTTCCAGAGCCCTTTCACTACTTTGTACCCGCCAATCTCCCGCAAAAAGGGCTTGTCCTGGAGAATCCGGCTGGCGGCTTGATCCATCCGTTCCAGCTCCACATCACCGGCGCCCGCTACGAGATGAATGAACAGCTCGGTAATCACCGTAACCGGAACGAAGTTCTCGAAGCCGGGTTCAGAGATTACCTGATAGGAACGCTTAAGGCGTTCCAGCGCTTTTTCCGGCTGACCTGCCAGGGTATAGAGATCCAGCATGGTCAGTATCTCCAGCTCCAGCTGTTCCGGTTCATTCAGCAGCTTCTTCTTGATCAGCCGCTCGGCATATTCTACCTTCACGCCGGGTTCGCCAATGAAGAAGTAGAACAGATTGAGATAAAAAAGCCGGTCCTTCAGCGGAACCTCACCGGTATGGATCAGCCAGTCCAAATCTCCCTGCACGAAATGAACGACCATGGAATAATGCGGGTCCAGCTCGTAGCCGAGGATGTCCTGCTGGCGGGCAAGGGTGAGCATGGATTGCCCCTGACCGTAGACATGGAACTTCATGAACACCTCACGCATCGTATTGCGCAGCTCCGGGTCATTCGTTGCCGGATTCATCGCCACCCCTTCAAGACTGCCGGGGATAGCCAGACTATAGCCGAATCCGCGAATCGTCTTAATGTCGATCCCGCCTAGTTGGCGCAGCTTCTTGCGCAGCCGGTAGATATGATCGTCAACCGTCCGCTCCACCGGATACTCCATAGGCCACACTTTATCGAGCAGCTGCTCGCGGCTGAAGGTCCGCCCCCGGTTCCGGTACAGAAACTGCAGAAGCGCAAACTCCTTGGGCAGCAGTTCAATCGTCAATCCGCCGGAGGATACCTTATATTCACTTCCGTCCAATTCGAGATGCATGGCTGTGCCTCTTTTCTTGTGCTTTTCAACGCTGTGATTCTTTATCCATGCACTCTATACGGAGTGCGACTTGGAAGCCCAAACACACCGTCTGTGCCGATCATATTTCAATCTACGCACTCTATAGTGCTTGTTCCGTATGAATCCGTACTATTCCCCTTATGTATTACAAGAAAATTATACATCAATCATTGACTTCTTATAAACACTTACAGTTACATAAGGTTTCGACAAATTCTGAAGTGCGAAGGACCTGTGGATTTCATGGGAGCTTGCCATTCGCACCAGTTTTCAGCTCCTTTTAAACTAGGAACTACACCGCCCGGCCGAGTTTGCTCCTAACGGACCTGAGAGACCTTATTCCCCGAAAAACACCACGTTTTGCGGTTTAACGGACGGAGTGGGCCTTATCGTCTCTCTACGAGAGGTTTAAGCGTAGAAATTCCAAGAATAAGCTCCGTGGGGTCCGTTCCATTGCCCAAGGGGTGTCTTTCATCCGGAATACGTGCGCCTCAGTCCGTTACGCCTTGCCAAACGCCCCAATGAACAACTCCCCTCTTCATCTGGGAATGGCACGTGAAGGGGGGCCTCCACTCCTGTACTCCTTCAGGCATTCTAGAACTCCATTCACTAAACTAAATCTGACGCTGTACTACAAACTCTGCATTTCAGCATTCTGTGGCTTCGGTTAAAGTGAGGTTGAAAATCAAAAGTCCTCCACGCAGTTGCCGCTGCGGGAGGACTCTTTGATCGGTTTGAAGTGAACATTCTGTGATAGCTGTATTCCGTGCAGTTAAAAACAGTGAAAAGGAAGGCTTGCCACTTATAGCTGTAGTCTGTACAACTAAATCTGCCCGAATGGGCGGAAACAAAGGGACAGATGCATTTTAATTGTACGAAATACAGCTAAGTGGATATTCGGTGGAATATCAGACGATATAGTTGTACAGAGTGCAATTGAGCAAGCGCATACCGCATATACCGTAGTTGTTCCAAGAACAGCAAACCCCCAGCCAGCGAGTTACCTACCCCGCCATATTGTTGATTGAATCCTGTTCGGAGAATACTGAGATATGATCTACGGTACCGGTCGATTCCGGGATGATGAACTTGAGCTGATACTGCTTGCCGGCCTGATATATATAGATCTTGTCACTGCCCAGTGAGGAGGTTGCATCCGGCTTGCCGAGAACCTCTTCAATCTGCTCCAGCGTCAGGCTCTGGAGGTTCGAAGCGTTGGAGCGCACATCGAAAATCTTGCTGCCCTTATTGAAACCAATTACTGCATTCTTGCCTGAATAGGTGGAATACATCCCTTTGCCTGCCGACTCCTTGAGATCCGGCTCTCCCCATGCGGCTTCCACCTCGTCGATGAGTCCGCTGTGCGCAGCATATTCTACGCCGGGCACTTTGCCCTGCTTGGCAAACTCCAGCAGCTCCTTCAGCTGCTTGCTCCGCTCCTCCGGGGTGGCGGGAGCCACCAGTTCCGCTTCAGCCTCTGCGGCCTCAGTGACTGTAGAGGCTCCGGCCGCCGCTCCCGGATCTGCCGTTACCGGCTCTGCCCCCGCCGCAGCGCCGTCATCTGCACCAGGCTCACTGACCGTTCCGGCGTCCGCTGCCGGTGACGGACTGGCTTCCGGCTGCACAGCTGCCGGCGCTTCCGTTGCCGAAGTGACTTCGCCGGGCGACGCATCCGGCTTGCCGGAATTACAAGCGGTAAGACTGAGCATTCCTCCAAGTATGATAAGACCGGCTATTGTTTTGAATGAGGTAATCATGATGCCATCTCCTTCGTTATGGGAAATATCCTCTTATGTCTACTGTAGTCCTAAGACGCTGAGGCAGTGACAAAGGTTGCACCATATAGGATGCGGTATTGGATTCTAGCGATTGAAGTGTCCTATAGAATGGCTTATCCTCAGACCAGATGGTCGAGTGAAGTTTTCTTCACCACATACGTTCCGGCCACCATATCATGCAGTGCCCGGTTGCGCTGGGTGAAGGCAACGATCAGGCAATCTGCGACTACAACCCAGCCTAAGATGACATTCAGGTCGGTAGCAAGCGGGCTCCAATTGGCGAGACTGCTGGATACGGCGGATAACTCCTCAGAATTCAGGCTCACAATCACGGCCAGGAAGCCGTTGATGATGAATAAACAATCCCTGATCAATGCCTGCTTCAGTCCCGGATACCTCCCATCCCCATCGACAATTCTCATGCCGAGAATCAGCTTACCCGGTGTCCCTCCATACTTGACGACCATGAATACATTGAACCCCATAAGCAGCGCAAATTGGATAAAGAGTGGAAATACCGAACCAGCCGACACTGCAACCGAAATAGACATCCGGTCCAGTACAAAGGTAGGAAGCGCCAGAATCACGAAGTCGATGAAGGTGACCAGCACTCTTGACCAAAAGCCCACATAGTCGCTCCAATCCAGCTGCTGCTCGATCCGCTGCTCCATATTGTTCCTCCTCAGATAGAAGTTAGACTATTACCTACGATCTCAGCACTACCGGAATAGCAAACGGCAGCAGAACCAGCAGCAGCGCGGCAATACTCAGGCTTCGGGTCCATACCGGCTTCAGCCGCTGATTCTTCTCCGACCGGTACCAGCCCTTGAACTGCCAATAGTTCCGGTACAGGACAAAGAACACCAGCAGATTTCCGGGCACAGCCGTATACAAATTCCCTTCCCATCCATACAACAGCTTGAACAACCATTGCTCCACGCCTCCCAGCACGAGTAACGTAAGCACCAGCAGAATGACTAAACGCAGCATCTCGATACCAAAAGTTGCTAATTTCCCCATAAGTACCTCCGGTTCAATGAATAGATTGGCCCGCCACCCGGGCGTTGGCCTCTTCCGCATATCTGCTGACATGCTGCAGAATCTCACGGTTATGACGCACGGTGATCCGAATTCTAATCTAAATCCACTCTGTAATATTTGGAAGATCTGGAGGATCCGGAATATGAACTATTCTATATGTATTCTGGTAATCCTGCTTAAGCAGTGAAGCCGGCCCATCAGTGACAGGCCGGCTTCAGGGCCGCAAGGACTGCGGCGGGGAATTCTATTGATAACAAACTTGTGCATCGTTCACGGGTTTTAGAGTTTTACCGCTGCCTCTTTGGCACTCCATGTGAACGGTAGGCCGAACAGCGGCGTTAAGCTGCCCAGAGGAATATACAGACGGCCGTCCACACTTTTGGAGGGCAGCATCGCCACTGTTTTTCCGTTCACTTTTGCCGTATTGCTGAGCGGTCTATGAACTGCTGTATTTTTACCAATGTGAATGATAAGTGATCCGGTTCCCTTCTCCTGCATCAGGCTTCCGCCCAGCAGCATCACGGATTCGCGCAGCGGAATGTACACCCGGGAATCCTCCAGCAGGAAGGAATCCTTCACCGGAAGCTTCTGCCCGCCCCTGATAAAAGCTCCGGCAAACATCGTTGATCCCAGCCGGTAGCCATTCTTCTCGGCAATGCCGGCCATATCAAGCCCGGAGGTGGTAATAATCACTCTCGTATTCTTGGCGATCTTCGGGTACAGCCAGTGAATATCTTCATTATGCATCCGGATGCATCCGGCGCTGACATACTTACCGATAGAGGACTCATTATTATTGCCGTGAATGGCATAGGTTGTGCCGTAGGTATCGTTAACCTCCAGCCCCAGCCAGCGGTCGCCCAGCGGATTGGCCGGATCGCCCCCGGGGATTTTTTCCTTGTAATAGGGTCTGTTCTTGATTTTGACCACCATTCGGAAGCTGCCTTCAGGAGTCAGGCTCTTGGTCTTGCCGGTAGCGACCGGAAAAATCTTCACCAGCTTGCCGTCACTGTAATAGGCCAGTTTGTTCGTTTTTTTGTTCACAATAATCAGATCTGAGGATGACGATGCTGCGGCTGATCCTGTGAAGCACGCTGTCAATAGCATTACAAATACTAATGTCAACGCGATGCTTTTGGGAAAATACTTCTTCATTCGGCTTGCCTGTTCACGCTGATTCATGGTTGCCCCACCTCCGGGTTATGGATGATTCTGGATCGTCTTTCTACATAGACGTTCATCTGCCGTAATAGTTGCACAGCAGCTTGTTCCTATTCTTATCAACTCGTCCCGCCTGGATTGACGCAACGTTTGCAGAATTGTAACCGTTCCGGCGGGACTCCTGCTGTATACACAAGAACCATGAATATTTGCTAACTGCGTCAGAGATAATAAGGCCGCATGACCATAAACCTTAGTGCCAAGGAGGCCAAATATTTTGAATTCCAACCTATCCGGACAGATCAGAGAATGTGAACAGATCATTCAGCAGCTGATGGCACAGACCCAGCAGGGAACACAGCTGTATCAGCAGATGCTTCAGCAGGAACAACAGGATGCCGCCAAGCTCCAGGAGCTTAGCCAGCACAACAACAAGGCGATTCAGATGATCCAGCAGGCGATGCAGGGCCATCAGACAGCGATGCAGCAGATGCAGCAGATTCTGCAGACCGTCAAATCGCTTGAGCAGTTCCCGCAGACAACCGGCTTCAATACAAGTGATATGCACAGAATGAATCCAGAGCATCAGAGCTTTGGCACTGGCATCCAGAACAGTACAGGCATGTCGGGCTTCAACTCTGGAAGCATGAACTCTAGCTTGGGAAGCGGGAACTCTAGCATGGGGAGCATGAACTCTAACATGGGAAGCATGAACTCCAGCATGGGAAGCGGGAGCATCGGCTCTTCGTTCAGCCCGTCCTTCACTTCAGGCAGCCAGCCGGTGAACCCGCTGCACCGTCCGATGAACTCATTCAACCCGCAGCCGATGCATACACCAATGTCGGCAGGTTCATCCTTCAGCTCACCAATGAACCAGGGACGCAGCTTCCAGCAGTAGGAGCGGTAAGCATGGGCGGATTCATCTGAACCGCCGGTTTATTATTTAGAAAGGGGTTCTCGCAGACCGCATAGGCGGACACTGCAGAGAACCCCTTTTTCGTGTACCTCGGGCTGAGCGGTCCATACATAATCTACACTACCAGCCTCCCCGTCTTCTCCGCGAGTCCGACCGTCGCCTCCACACCGGAGTTGAACTCCAGATAATCACTCTCTACTCCATCACTGAAGATCACGCCGTCCTCCGGCATCTGCGAGGTGATGCGCAGCGGCAGCTTGCTGCTAATTCTCCCGAATACCAGCTCTGCTGAAGTCGTCCGGCTCGGAAAAGGCTCCCGCACTGTAAAATACAGCTCCGGATGATCCCAGGCCAGCCCCCTGCCGGCACTCACCCCGGCAATATCGGCCAGGGCCGCTGCTGTCCGTTCAGCATCCTCAGTCTGCATTTGTGCGGCACGGCTGACAATGCCTGCTGCTCCGGCAAGAACACTCTTGAGCCAGCCTGTTGAGCCCATGCCGGTGGAGACAATAATGCCGCTGGAGGACTGCTGCTCCTGCACCCCGTTCAGCTCAAGCTGATAGCGGGCCGAGACATGGGTCCGGCGGCCGATGAACAGATCGTTCACCCCGTACAGGCTCTGTCCGTCGTTCAGCTCCACCTTGGCGAGGCTCACCTCACGGACCTGACGCTGGCCGCGCAGCACCTCCGGCACGAGCTGCCCCAGCTCCTTCACCCTGAAGGGCAGCAGTACGCCATCCCAGCGCAGCGGATCAGGATTCACACCGATCAGCGGCTGCTCATGGAGGTACTTCAGCGTGTTGGCTACCAGGCCGTCCTGTCCCAGGACCACCACTGTATCCTGAGCCCCAAAAATAAAGTTCGGCACATGCTGCCGCTCCAGAACCTGCAGGCGGCCAATGGCGCTCAGCTGGGTCACAGCAGTCTCTACTGCCTTGCGGTACTGAAAGTCCTCGCTCAGATAATCGCTGAAGTCGGCCCCCAGCCGTTCAATATAGAACTGGGCCTGCTGAATCGTATTGTAGCGGACCACCAGCTCCTCCAGGCGTGTCTTGCGCTTAATCAGAATAATCTTATTCTCCGATCCCCGGCTGCTGCTCATCGGCCGTTGCCTCCTCTTGCCGTGCCAGCCCCGTTACCCGACGACCCGGCCATAATTCCCTGCAATAGATCCGGTGTAATATTAAGCTGCCCGATCTTCCCGGCATTCTCCGCCAGCTCCTGGAACGCGATGGCAATCAGCTTATCCGGGTTCATGCCCACATTGGTCAACGCCTGCAGAACATTAGGCGATACCCCCTGCAGCGAATTCATCACTGCTAACAGCTCATAGGCCTTGGCATCTGCTTCAGCTCTCTTATTCGCAATCGCCAGCTCAATCAGCGCCTGCTTTTTCTCCTCCAGCTCCGTATCGAAGCTAAGCTGTTCTTCCTTCATCTCGTTCTGCTTCTGCTTCACCGAACGTTCGGCGTCAAGCTGGGTTTCGCGGATCTGTCTCTTCTTCGTTTCGACAGCGATCTCCGTATTCAGCTCATTCTCCTTCACCCGCCGCTCCTGTTGAATCGAGGCGTTGCGCCGTTCATAGAGCGCATCGTCGGCGCTGCGGAGAATCTCCTCTCTGGCCTGCGCCTCCAAGGCACGCAGCGTTTCCTTATTCGGCACAATAGCCAGAATGGACAGCCCCATCAGCTCGATGCCCAGCTTCTCGATCTCTGCACTCTGTCCGATCTCATGGGTGATAGTCTTGGCGAGACGTTCACTCGACTGGATGGCTTCCTTCAGCGGCAGCTGCCCCAGCTGCTTCTTGGTCAGGACCTTGGCGATATTAATCACCCGCTGGGCCAGCTTGTGCGGATCATCGGAGAGATAGGTATTCTTTTTCAAATTGTAGGTGTAGTTGAGAATCTGCGTGGTCTTGCGGTAATCGACGATCCGGTAAGTCAGTTGCCCCTGCACGGTCACCGTCTGATAGTCTGCCGTAATCTCTTCGAACATGAAGGGGACATCAATCGAGGAGACCGGCACTACAACAACCGAAGTCGTCGGCGCATAATAACGAAAAGAAAGTCCAACCCCCTCACGCACTACCTTGCCGTTCTTCACCTTAAGCACATAATCACTGGGCTGAAATTTCACGAACCGGAATCCGAACATGGTCATTACCTCCTATAGTAGGTTTGAGAGTCACTTGGGTTAGCGGAGCTGCATTTTGTTAATCATATTATGTTATTATTAATTTGTTATTAACAACATCATAACAGGAAATTTTGATATTATCAATATGTTAATAACAAATTCCGCGAAAAAAATTATTGTACAAACTCAAATCCTGCATTGGGTTTTGTCTATTGAGTAACAGTCGGTCATCCTTTATGATGACTTAAACGAGAATGATTATCATTATTGGTAATCACCATACCTTTGGGGAGGCCTATCTACCATGAACAAAGCAAGACCATTCTTCGCGATTCCATGCATCATCGTCCTGATGGGCACCTTACTGCTCGCCTGCAGCAGCAATAAGAATAATCAGGGGAGCAGTGCAGCAACCACCGCGCCTGCCGCGCAAGCCACTGCTGAACCTGCCGCTACTACCCGTTCACACACGGATTACAAAGGCCATACGGCGGAGATTCCAGTGAATCCGCAGCGGATTATCTATTCCGGGGAAACTTATGGCGATCTGCTCGCACTTGGTGTACAGGCCATCGGCTATCCGCTCTCCATGGGGGACGGCCAGGTCTTCGAGGATAAGCTGACCGGAATTGCAGATGTCGGGTTCCCGATCAATCTAGAGAAGACGCTGGAGCTTCAGCCCGATCTGATTATCTATGCCGGGATTGATGAAGCTGATTACGACGCTCTCTCCAAAATTGCTCCAACGATTATCTTCGATACCTTCGCCCCCCTGAAGGAGCGGATGCTGGATATTGGGGATATTTTAGGCAAGAAGCAGGAAGCGGAGGACTGGCTGGCCCAGTATCAGGCGAAGGAGGATGCGATGTGGGTTCAGCTTAAGGCTTCGGGGATGAAGGAGGGCGAGACCGCTTCGGTCTTCACTTATTATCCGGGAGACCGGCTGTTCGTAATGGCAACGACGGGCCTCTCGCAGGTACTGTACGGAGAGCAAGGCTTCAAGCCTACCCCGGCCATTCAAAAGGTGCTGGATGCCGATATGGGCTTCCAGGAAATCTCGCTGGAAGTGCTCCGTGAATACGCTGGAGACCGCATCTTCCTGCTGACTCCGGTAGCAGACGAAGCCAAGCAATCGACCAGTAATCTGCTGAAAAGCGCGGTGTGGAACAGCCTCCCTGCCGTTAAGAACGGCTACGTCTACACGCAGGACATCATGAAGACCTCCAGTGATGCTGCCACAAGAGAGTGGCTGCTGGGCGAGATTCCCGCAATGCTCAGCAAGCAACAGTAACGGACACACTGTTCAAGCAGCTTATCAACCCTGTTGATAAGCTGCTTTATTTTATATACAATGATCTTTATTGATAATCGTTCTCAATATAAGCCTGAAAGGAGTACCGACCCTTGCGCCAGACTGCCCGCAACCCTGAACAACTGTCTGCACTCCCGTCTGCCCCGCCCTTACACCTGCCGTCCGTCCCTCTGCGGTCCCTGCTGTTTCAACTGAGGGAGTTGGAACTGGTGATGCAGAGCGCTGACACAGTGTCCGCAGTGCAGACTGCGAAGGAGCATACCCTCCTGCTGTTCACGGGCGGCCGCGGTGAGCTCAGTATCCCGGAACAGACTTCAATTTCCGTACATGGAGACAAGTGCTGTCTGCTCTCTCCCGGAACCTCATACAGCATAGATAATCAGGAGCTGACGCTCTATTATTATCTGCTTAGCTTCACTGCTATTACCACAGGGGATTCCCCTGCGACCTATCTGGATGAATTATTTCCGGGCCGGCAAGAGCTGCTCGTCCACCCCTTCACCAGAGTGATCCGGCTGGCGGAGGAGCTGCTTGTGCACCATAACAGCGGGGACGAACTCCAGCATCTCAGGCAACAGCTGCGGTTCCAGGAGCTGCTGCTCCTGCTGTTTGAACAGAACCACTCCACCCGACAGCTGCCAAGTCCGGCGCAATCCGTGGAGCGCACGATACATTTTATGCAGGATCATTATAGGGAGAGCATTACGGTGAAGCAGCTTGCAGAGCTGGCCGGCGTCTCCCCCTGGCAATACACGCCCATCTTCCAGAAGCTGACCGGCAAAAGGCCGCTCGATTATCTGACAGATCTGCGCATCGGGCACTCGAAGAACTATCTGCTCGAAGCTGCCGAGCCGCTGCGCGAGATCGCCCGGCTGGTCGGCTTCTCGGATGAATACTACTTCAGCCGCCGCTTCCGGCAGAAGACGGGGGTGACTCCCGGGCAATATGCCCAGTCACGGCAGCGCAAGATTACCGTCAAGGATTGGACCGGACATTCGGTAGACATTCCTGAACGTCCGAAGCGGGTGGTCTATCACGGGGAGACACTGGGCGATGTGCTGGCACTGGGGGTGAAGCCTGCAGGAGGCGACGAGGCTTGTGCCCGGGGCAGCGTCTATAGCCACCGGCTTAAGCATCTGGTCAATGTGGGATTTCCGCTGGACCCGCAACTGGCCCGGTCCATACGCCCTGACCTGATCATCCTCGCCAGCCCGGATGAGGAGGTCTACCGGGGTGTATCCGGCATTGCGCCGGCACTCACCTTCGACTCCTTCGCACCGCTTGAGCAGCGGCTGCGGATTCTCGGGGAGTGGCTCGGGAAGCAGCGCGAGGCTGAGGCCTGGCTGGAAGCCTACCATGTCAAAAACGCCGCCATGTGGCAGCGTCTGTACGACGGGGGGCTTCAGGCGGGTGAAACGGCCTCAGCGCTGTTCTATGACCATGGCAACCGTCTATTCGCCATGGGAATGACCGGCTTGTCCGCGGCCTTGTATGCCACCGGCGGCTTGCAGCCGACGGCGGAGATCAAGGACATCCTGGACAAGGGTCTGGGGTTCCGCGAGGTGGACCCCGCGAGGCTGCACAGCTACGCCGGAGACCGCGTCTTCATGCTGATCCCGGAGCGCGAAGACTCGCGGGAAGCGATGGAGCTGCTGCTACAGTCGCAGCTCTGGAGCAGTCTGCCCGCCGTACAGCAGGGCCATGCCTACATGCTGGACGGGGCCAAATGGAATTCCGGCGATGCCCTGACCCGAGAGCGGCTGCTGACTCTGCTGCCCAAGCTGCTGGGCGGGCAGAGCGGTCATGCAGGGCAGCCTAAGGCTTGAGAATCTTGCATACGGCTTCCAGCCGCTTGGGGTCCACAGGCTTCAGCGGATCGCCATCCTCCCGGACCGCCGAGCCGAAATGTACCCGGCGAACCCCGGTCCGTGTAATGAAGTCCTTCAGCGCTGCGGCATTCAGGCCGCTGCCTGCAAGGATGGATACCGAAGAACCGGCAGACAGCCGTTCCAATACGGCGAGCCTCACCATGCCGCCAGGTGTAGTGGCGGCGGCAGTGCCGCCGGAGGTTAATATATCCGTAATCTGCGGATACCGCTTCAGGAATTCGAGGGCTTCAAGCTGGTCCTGCACCTCGTCAAACGCACGGTGAAAGGTAACCTCCATCCCCTCTGCCTGCTCCAGCAGCCGGGTCAGCAGCTCTTCATCTATTGTATGATTCTCGCGGAGCATTCCCATGACCAGGGAGAGACCGCCCACTCCGGCAATATGCCGGATATCTCGCAGCATCGTCTCCGCATCGGACGCATCATATATGAAGGAACGCGCATGGGGTCTGACCATCACTCTCACAGGAATAGCAACCTTCTCCCGGACCGCTTCAATCAGCCCGAGACTGGGCGTTAATCCGCCTTCACCGAATGCCGTGATCAGCTCGATCCGGTCAGCACCATAACGTTCCGCTGTGACCGCATCACTTACTGTAGTAGCTATAACCTCTAACAGCATAGTTTGCTCTACTCCCCTTCTTGGCTCGTAATGATCCGTACCGTATATATCAATTGTAACCGGCCCTACTCCCAGTATAATGATAATCATAGTAAATATATAAGAAACACTAAAGAAAATAACAAAAAGCAAAAGAAGCGGAGGGAAAATTTGGAACTGTAGGAGCGGTAGCGACCGCCTGAAAGCTTTCCGCAGGAAAGCTAGCTTCGGAAGCATCAGCAGTCACCGGATTTCTACCGCTAACAGCGGTTCAAATCAAGAAATCTGGGGATGGGCAGCGGCCGGAAGTCCAAATGTTCACCGCAGTGACGATGAAGCTTCAAGTTCAAATCTTAAGTGCGTCTTATATAGCAGAAAGGAATGTTTGCAGAATGAGTATGGGCCATGAATTAAAGATTGTATCCTTTCAGGAGCTTAGCCCTCAGCTTGTACAGCAATTAAGCAGCTTATTGATTGCTGTAGTGGAGGATGGTGCTTCCATCGGATTTCTGCCTCCGCTGGGACAGGAGGAAGCCGCAGCGTATTGGCAGAATGTCCCCGGGTCTGCTGTCCGGCTGTGGGCAGCGCTGGAGGGCGATACCATTGTCGGTTCAGTGCAGCTCCATGTGGTACTGAAGCCCAACGCTCCGCACCGGGCGGAAATCGCCAAGCTGATGGTCCATCCGGCTCACCGCCGCAAGGGTATCGCGGGAGCGCTGCTGGAGACCGCCGAGCAGGCTGCGGCTGCCGGAGGCCGGACATTGCTGGTACTGGACACCAGGGAAGGCGATCCGTCCAATCTATTGTATCAGTCACGGGGATATATAGAGGCCGGAAGGATCCCCGACTATGTGATTTCTGCCAGCGGAGGAATGGATGCTACGGTGATCTATTACAAGCAGCAGTGAACAGGCATACCTGTTCACTGCAGGATAAGTGGGACAGGGTATCCTGATTCGCCCATTTCGTTAACTAGACACTTGAGCAGACAAGCTGAAACGGCTGTACCGGTCACGAAGAATCCGTATGGCCGTTTTATTTTCGCAAGTAATGTTCCCATATCTGCTGGAGAAGCCTTCTACAGTAACCTCCCCTTCTCCAGCGGCATACTCCTGGCCGCAGCATCCGGGTTCTCGACTGCTGCCCACTTTCGGTGGATTGAGAGGGATTTATCCCTTTCCTTTCTACGCGTAGCCTGCTTTGGGCGGATTCAGAGGGATTTATCCCTTTCATTTCCACACGTAGCCCACTTTCGAGGATTCGGAGGGATTTATCCCTTTCCTTTCTACGCGTAGACCACTTTGGGCAGATTCAGAGGGATTTATCCCTTTCATTTCCACGCGTGGCCCACTTTCGACGGATTCGGAGGGATTTATCCCTTTCATTTCCACACGTGGCCCACTTTCGACGGATTCGGAGGGATTTATCCCTTTCATTTTCACGCGTGGCCCACCTTTTTTTGGCCGCGCCTGCTGAATTCAGGTGCACTAATGCTCCTCATTGGCTCAGTTGGCCCGCATCCAGTAAATTCAGGTGCACTAATGCTCCTCCTTGGCTCATGTAGCCCACATCCGCTGAATTCAGGTGCACTAATGCTCCTCCTTAGCTCATTTAGCCCGCATCCGCTGAATTCAGGTGCACTAATGCTCCTCCTTGGCTCATGTAGCCCGCATCCGCTGAATTCAGGTGCACTAATGCTCCTCCTTGGCTCATATAGCCCACATCAGTTGAATTCAGGTGCACTATTGCTCCTCATTGGCTCATGTAGCCCACATCCGCTGAATTCAGGTGCACTCCGAAGCCCTTCTGGAGGCGCAGCAGGTGCATGAACGTATCCGCGATATCGTGTCGGCCTTAATTCACGCTTACCGGGCAACGGCTGTAAAATCCTCCAGAGCCCGTCCTTGTCTCAGCTTATCAATGATCGTCAGCAGGAAGCTCTCCGCGAGACTGCCTTGTAATATAGCCTCCGCAGCTTCCTCCAGCGTGAACCAGGCGGCATGATCCAGTTCGTCACTCATCGCGCTTAAGTCCTCCGTGTCCGCCACACTAATGAAATTAAGCATAAGCGTATTGGACGGCGCGAAATACTGGCTGCGCATATATTCATAGGCAATGACCTCTAGGCCCGCTTCTTCCTTCACTTCACGGACCAGAGCAGCTTCGGCGTTCTCTCCTTTATTCACATACCCGGCGAGCAGGATGTAATCCTTGCGTGTATATTGCTGAATGAGCAGAATTCTGTCCAGTTCCCGGTTCAGTACAGCTGTACTTATCGCTGTACTGAACACAGGGAACCTGAACATAGCACATGCTTCACAGTACGGCACCTCTCCCTCCCCGTTACATTCCTTCAGCACCAGCCGGCTTCCGCATTCCAGACAAAATTTCAACCCTATCACTTCTTTCTGTATTTGTTCCCTGCGGACAGGGTTTCTTAAGAGACTGTGGAATATACTATAAGGGGCCCGTCCACACGGGCAGTATTACATCACAGAGATGGAGGGAACTACACAACATGAACATTATTAATTTCGCGCATCGCGGCGCATCCGCAGTCGCCCCGGAGAACACAATGGCGGCATTCCGTAAGGCTCTTGAGCTTGGTGCAACCGGCATCGAGACAGACGTACAGCTGACGAGTGACGGAGCTGTGGTAGTCATTCATGACGAAAGTCTCAACCGCACCACCACAGGCAGCGGTTATGTGAAGGATAAGACGCTTCGTGAAGTGCTGGAGGTCGATGCAGGATCCTGGTTCAACCCTGAGTTCACGGGAGAACGGATTCCGACACTGGACGAGCTGCTGGATCTGCTTCAGGGCCGGGAGACGATTCTTAATATAGAACTGAAGAACGGGACTTTCCTCTACCCCGGCATGGAAGAAAAGGTCATCGCCGCTGTCCGGGAACAGGGCATGAGTGAGCGGGTTGTCATCTCCAGCTTCAACCATTACTCCCTGGCCTACTGCAAGTCCCTGGCACCAGAGATCCGTACAGGTATTCTATACGGGGAGGGGCTGTACCGCCCATGGAATTATGCTGCGTCCCTGCAGGCGGATGCACTGCATGCCCATCATTCCTCGGTTCTGCCGGAGTTCGTCAATGCAGCAGCAGAGAAAGGTGTAGTCTATCATCCCTGGACTGTAAATGATCCCGAGCGGATGCAGGCCTTGATCGAAGCTGAGGTAGCGGGGATCATCACCGATTATCCGGATGTTCTGGCCGGGCTTCTGGCAGCCAAGGGAGTCTGAAAAAATGATAACAGGCGTAAGCATTAAACTGCTTACGCCTGACATAACCCTGTTATTGTGCCCTTGAGCTGCTAACCAGCTTCACGGGCGGAACATGACTCTCCTGCTTGTATACAGCATAACGACCGCTTCCAAGCTGCTTCGCATTGTACATGGCGGTATCCGCTTCCTGGAGCAGCCGTTTCGGGTTGAGTCTGCCCTGGCTCATCGTGATGCCGACACTGGCGGACACGAATAATTCCTGCGCCTCCAGCTTGTAGTTCCGGGTGATGTATTCCAGAACCTTAAGGGCAAGCTGTTCGGCTTCCTTCCGGCTGCAGCGTTTGGCGATAATGACGAATTCATCTCCGCCTACCCGGAAAATATGCCGTTTGCCTTTGCGGGTGAACTGCTGGAGGCTGGTACCGACAGCCTCCAGCAGCAAATCCCCTGTATGATGGCCGAGGGTGTCATTGATGGACTTGAAACGGTTCAGGTCCAGATATAATACCGCAAGCTGCTCGCTTGCTTTGCAGTGATCCCAGAAATGATCCAATCCGTTCTTGTTAAGCAGACCGGTCAAGGTATCCCGGTAAGCCAATTCCTTCAATTGCTCACGCTCCCCAAGGAGCTGGCGCAACCGCAGGAACAGGTACAGGATACCTGCGAGTGTCAGCAGATACAGCGCCAGTGCCATGAACAGGCTCCCGTCTTCAGGAGCGGAACCGGACAGGGATCTCCTGCCGAGCAGGTGCATACCCCCAAGGCCGGCACTAATAACCAGAACAACAAGACTCGAGCATACCGCCCGGGTTCTTTGTTGTTGCCTGGAGAAGTTCCGGGTCAGTCTGTACGCACTGTATACAGTCACGACGCCTATCAGTAGGGATAGAATCGTCAGCATATAATTACGGGCCTCTTCCATTAATCCTGCGCCCTCCTTTTGTCTATCATAGAATCCATCACTTTCAAGCGCTACTGTACATGGTCAGACTAAACATTTTCTGAACATCACCGGCTGGGTATGCCGGGCCTGTCTATCTATACAACATCTATTATCGGCAGAACCTGTATGTTTTTGAGCGGGAGGTCTCTTCTATTCATCCATATGTTCTGCGCTATTGTAGATTTCGCAGCTCCAGCCACCCTCTTCTTGTACAAGACAGGTGATAGAGGTATTCTTCAGCAGAATGCCAACGTCAAGTGAAGGCACCAGCCCGGCCAGCGTACTCCGCAGAATGGCACCATGGCTGACGATGAGCACATTGCTGCGGGGATGGCGGTCAGCAATCTCTTCGATAGCCTTCACCCCCCGTTCCCGTGCCACCTCCTGACTCTCCAGCTTCATATCCATCGTCTTCCACTGGCTGCCGAAGCGCTCCACCCGCTCTTGCTCGGTGGTTCCTTCAATTAATCCGCCATTCATTTCCCGCAGGCCCGGAACCATACCTGCCAGCGGAATCCCCAGCTTCCCGGCGATTACCTCTGCCGTCTGCCTGGCCCGCAGCAGATCACTTGCATAGATGTACTCCCACGATTCCCTGCTGAGCCGTTCCGCAAGTACGGCAGCCTGCCGGAAGCCTTCCTCGTCCAGAGGGTTATCCGTGTGCCCCTGTACCCGGCCCTCCTGATTCCAGCGTGTGCTGCCGTGCCGGATTAAGCCTATCCTTGTCATCGTCGCTAACCGCCTTTTATTCTGATATCCATATGTCATCCCATTATAAACTAACCGCCCCCTGGATGCATGCTCCATTGACGGTAACGGGAGACGATTATATGATGGTATCTCAACTGATACTGCTATCATTCTAAAGGAGATTCTGTGTACTATGAGAAAAATACTTACCCTCTTCACCGCCTTCTGTCTGCTGGCGGCACTTCTTCCTGCATTGCAGAGCGGGGCCGCTGCGGCGCCGCAGACCAAACTTGCTGCATATGTGGACAAGGAGAATCACTCCTTCATCCCGCTCCGCTCTCTTAACGAATTCGCCGGGATCCAGTCTGTCCTCGCCGCTTCCGGCGGCCAGATCCAGATCACACGCGGGGATACTTCCATTACCTTCAATCCAGGTGGAGGTGCCACAGTTAACGGCAAGCCCGCTGCATCCGGTCAGCGGCCCTTCAGTCAGAATGGGACAACCTATGTCCCGTTGTCTCTCGTAAGCCAAACGCTCGGCATCCAGCTCCAGTGGAATAGAGAAGCAGGCTCGCTTACCCTTACAAGCGGTGATGAAACTGCCACCCTGCCCGTCCAGAACGGCGCCCTGATCAAGAACGGTACGCCTGCTGTGGTCAGCGGGAAACATACATACAAGGTTGGCGGCCGCTCCTTCAGCGTGCAGACGGTTACGGTCTCTCTGCTGCATCCTTCGGTGAAGCTGGATGCCGTTCTGGCCGGCAATACCGTTGGCAAGACAGAAGCCCTGGCCAGTATTGCCAAGCGCAGTCAGGCAACCGCTGCTATCAACGGCACATTTTTCGATGCTTATACTAATGGCGCCTTCAAAGCCCCTTACGGTTACATCATCAGCGGCGGCAAAATGCTGAAGAACAGCTCCGGGGACAAGCGGACCGTCTTCTCCTATGACCGCAATCTCCTGGCTGAGCTGATCCCGGGAAGCCAGTTCCGGGAACGCTTCGACGCCGGTTCCATCCAGGGCGCAATTCAGGCAGGCCCGCGCCTCCTGGTGAATGGAAAGGTGGCCCTGAATGTGCTGGCCGAGGGCTTCAAGGACCCTAAGATCCTGACAGGCGGGGGCTCCCGCAGCGCCCTGGGTCTGACCCGCGACCATAAGCTGATTCTGCTGACCTCCGGCGGGGCAACCATTCCCCAGCTTGCAGAAATCATGAAGCAGGCCGGAGCCTACCAGGCGATGAATCTCGATGGCGGCGCCTCAAGCGGCCTGTACTACAACGGCAAATATCTGACTACGCCGGGCCGCCTGATCAGCAATGCGCTGGTTGTTCAGACTAGATAATACAAGTTCAATCTATCGTAAATACGTATGTTCATTATGAAACTGCTTTTATGGAATGGTGGGAAGATACCATGCCTAAAGTGCAGTTTCTTTTTTGTCGTAAACGCTCTCTATTATACGATTATATCAGCCAGAATAAGGAATCCCATTGCGGGGGATAATACAGGGACAACATCCAGATTTCAGCAGAAAGGGGTATCCGAGATGCCTCACAATCAGAAGAAAAGTACCCGAACAACCAAAGATCCCGCAGAGACCTCTGTACCTGCGCCGCTGCCGCTGAATCTCTCACTGGAGGCCAATTTGCAGGAAATCAGCCGCCGGATCGGTGACAGCTCGGATATTGTTATCCGTAAGTTCAATAGTGAATCCCCGCATTCTCTCTCTCTATGCTTCATCTATATTGACGGCCTGGTGAATGCCGATGCGGTTAACCAGATGGTGCTTCAGCCGATCATGGAGAATGGCGCGCTGAATGGGGGCACGCTTACAACCGGGGCGGCCTTCACCCTGATTAAGGATCATATGCTGCCGGTCGGGGGAGTCAAGGAAGGGGCAACCCTGGAAGGGCTGCTGCCCCTGCTTTTTGAAGGCTACACCCTGATTCTAATCGAGGGGCTTCAGACCGCTGTGGCCGCCGATACTGCCGGTTGGGAGAAAAGAAGCATTAACGAGCCCACCTCCCAAGGGGTTATCCGCGGGCCCAAGGAAGGCTTCACGGAAAGCCTGCGCACAGGGACTTCTATGCTGCGCCGGAGGCTGAAAACTACCGATCTGCGGATTGAGGAATATAAAATCGGCCAGCGGACCGGGACCGGCATTGCCCTCGTCTATTTGAAGGGCCTTGCCAGTGAGCAGGTGCTGGCCGAATTACGCCGCCGGTTGAACGCCATTGATACCGACGCTATTCTGGAGAGCAACTATATCGAAGAATTTATCCAGGACGGCGGTCTGACGCCTTTTCCCACCATTCAGAATACAGAGCGGCCTGACGCTATGGCCGGGGGTATCCTGGAAGGACAAGTAGGAATTATTATCGACGGTACTCCCTTTGCCCTGCTGGCACCGTCTACCTTTTTCAATTTCTTTCAATCCAGCGAGGATTACTACCAGCGGTATGATATTTCATCCTTTCTGCGGCTGATACGCTACGGTGCGTTCTTCGTATCCATGCTGCTGCCTGCGCTCTATATTGCAGTGACCACCTTTCATCAGGAGATGCTGCCGACCACCCTGCTGATCAGTCTGGCTGCCCAGCGCGAAGGAGTGCCGCTTCCCGCCTTCGCGGAGGCGCTGCTCATGGAGCTGACCTTCGATGTGCTGCGCGAAGCGGGGGTACGTATGCCCCGCACCATCGGTCCGGCCATCTCTATTGTCGGCGCACTGGTGCTGGGACAGGCTGCCGTTCAGGCAGGGCTTGTCTCTGCGGCGATGGTCATTGTCGTCTCTTTTACCGCGATCTCGAACTTTGTGATCCCGTCACTCGCTATCGCTAACTCCATCCGGCTGATACGCTTTGTAATGATGTTTATCGCCGCATCGCTTGGGCTGTTCGGCATCATGTCCTTCTTGATGGTGCTGCTGATTCATATGGCGGGCCTGCGTTCCTTCGGGGTGCCCTACCTGTCTCCGGTAGCGCCGATGATTCCGCGTTATCTGAAGGATATCTTCATCCGCGTTCCGCTGTGGAGCATGGACATACGTCCTAAGACTAACCTGGGTAAAGAAACCCGCAGACAAGCACCGCACCAGAAGCCCAAGCCTGCGGAAAGCGCGAACGGGCCCTCCCGGGAGCAGCAGAATCCGCAGGGGGAGGGGCCGGCATGAACGGAAAAATCGGCACTACCCAGGCAGCCATGCTCATCGTCAATACCATATTGCCGACGGCCACCGTCGTGCTGCCCATCATTATCAGCACTTATGCCGAACAAGATGCACCGCTGGCCATCATTATGTCCACTCTGGCCGGTCTGCTGATTGCCGCCATCGTCGGGACTGTGATTCGCAGCAGCAACGGCGCTCCTTTTCTGGACTGGGTCGGGGAGAAAAGCTCTCCGGTTGTCTCAACCATCCTGGGCCTGCTGATGCTGCAATTCTATCTGGATACCTCGGCAACGATCCTGCGCGAATTCGTCAATTTCATCAAAGACAATGTACTGATCAACACGCCGGTCACGGTGCTCGTGATTCTGATTCTGTGCATTTCAATCTATATGGTAAGACAAGGCATCGAAGCCATTGCCCGGGTGAACAGCCTGGTTATTCTGCTCTACCTGTTCTTCGCACCGTTGTACCTGTTCGGGTTATATCATGATCTGAATGTGCACCAGCTGCTGCCGATGTTCGATCATACCCTGGCGGAGCTGACACTGGCCAGCCTGACGCCAACGGCCTGGATGTCCGAAGTAGCCGTGATGCTGTTCCTGGCACCCTACCTGAGGTATCCGCAGCGGGCGCGGATCATCGGCTGGACGGGCCTGCTGTTCGTCGCTACGCTGATGATGCTCTCTCTGGTCTCCGCTCTGATGGTATTCGGAAGCCAGTTTATCAAGCTGACGGCCTATCCGGGCTTCTCCACCGTGGGGATCGTCCGTATCGGCCGGTTCGTGGAGAAGCTGGATATTCTATTCATCTCCTACTGGGTGCTGTCGATCTATCTCAAATTCGGGATCTTCCTGTTCGTCACGGTAGAGTGCTTCAAGCAGACGTTCCGGGTCAGCAGCAGCCGTCCCTTCATCGGGGCGCTGGGTCTGGTCATTGCGCTGGAATGCCTGTTCTCCTGGCAAAGCTCAGCCGAGCTTAATGACTACAACAAGGAAGGGCGGTTCGTGGTCTTCTTCCTGTTCAATGTGCTGGTTCCGCTGGGGGCGGTTCTGTTGAACAGGGTGCAGAAGGCCAGGTCCAGGCGGAAGGAGCTGGAGACATGAAGAGCAAACAGAGAACCCTGCTGTGCCTGATCCTCTGTCTTCCGCTGCTGTCTGTTCTTCTCTCCGGCTGCTGGGATGACCGTGAGCTGAATGAACTGGGCATTACCTCCGGCTCGGCCTATGACTGGGAGAACAATCAGTGGAAAGCGACCTATCAGGTGATCAACCCTTCATCGGGGGCCAGCGGTATGGGTGGCGGCGGTGGCGGCGGTGGCGGCAGTACCAGCTCACCGCCGTTCCTCACCTTCACCGTCAAAGGCCGGACGATCATGGAGGCCATTGAACGAACCAATCTGACCAGTACGCGGGAGATGTTCTTCTCCCACTCCAGAATAACCGTCATTGGCGAGAGCCTCGCCAGGCACGGGATTAATCAGCTGATTGATATGTTCCTGCGCAAGCAGGATGCCAGGGAAACTGTATTCGTATTCATAACCCAGGGAGAAGCCGGGGATATCCTGGATCAGCTCATGCAGATGACCAAAAATCAGGGGGCCGGTATCCAGCTCATGATTGAACAGGAAGCGAAGCTTATGTCCTATTATCCCGGAACCCGCCTGTATGAGCTGGCTATGGCCCTCTCCTCCGAGTCAAGAAGTGCCGTATTGCCGGAGATTCTCCTGACCGGTCCCCAGACGATGGATGAGACGAGCGAGACAGGCGTTACAGATCTGCCTTCACGCCTGGCGCTGGGAAGACTGGGCGTCATCAAGGGGGACACGTTCGTGGGGTGGCTTAGCCAGAAGCAGGCTTTTGGCCTCTCTTTTCTGACCAATAACATCGACTCTGCGACCCTCGCCTTCGCCTCTCAGCCCACGAAGAGTGACAAGCTGGACGCCTCATTTATTCTGCAGAATTCGGCTACTACGGTCCATCCCGTCTGGGATAAGGATCATTATGTGATGAATATTGAGGTCCAAGGCAGCGGCGTACTCACCGAGCTTGGGAGTGTCATGGATCTGAATGACCGCAAGGCCATCCGTGAGATGGAAGCCTCTCTTGAACAGCAGGTGCTGAGTCTCGTCAATGATTCATGGACAGAGGTCAAGCGGCTGGGTGCCGACGTTACGGGATTTGCCGTGAGAATCCACCGGAGCGACCGCAAGCGCTGGAAGCAGATCGAAGAGGAGAAAAGCTGGGACCGCATATTTCAGGAGATTGAGATCCGCCCGCAGGTCTCGATCGAGATTGAACGGACCGGCCTCAGCAATAAATCGTTCAAATCCGTCCAACAGGAGTAAAGGAGCCTATCTATGAAAATAGCTATAACTCTAATACTCTACGCGATTGCTTATCTCTGGGGGTGGACGAAGCTGCGCGGAGAAGGCCGCCGCCTGCAGCGGCTCTGGTTCGGCTGTATTCTTGGCTACTGTGCCTACATTAACCTATGCGGGATAACCAGAACCCCTCATGTATCACTGAGCCTTCTATATACGGCGTTCTTCCAGCCTGTCGGCAGAGCCATCATCTATTGGTTAGGAGGCTAATTCGTAATCATGCCCAACAAAGAACAGGTCTCTTCCCTCCAGATTGCGTTCATGATTATGCTGTTTGAGATCGGCAGCACGCCATTGTTCCTACTCGGAGGCACGGCGAAGCAGGACTCCTGGCTGGCGATGTGTACAGGCTCCGCCGCCGGATTCATCCTGCTTCTGCTGCTGATGTGGATTCAGTGGCGCTCTCCGGGTACAGACCTGATCGGGATGCTTAAGCTCCATTTCGGCAAGCTTCCGGGAGCCGTCATCGGCGGGGTCTATAGCCTGTATTTTGCCTATCAGTCCATGCGTAATGTCCGCGATCTCGGTGAACTGACGGCGATGACCATGCTGCCAAGAACACCTATGTCTGTCACGATGCTTGTTTTTGTGTTGCTTGCGCTATACGCCATCTGGAAGGGGGCCGAGGTTGTATTCAGGCTGCCCGAGGTCCTGCTGCCGGTGATGCTTGTCTTCTATATCCTGCTCGTTATCATGCTTGGAATAATGGGGGCTATCGACTTCGGCCGTCTGTCCCCTGTCCTTGGGGGCGGGCTAATGCCGGTGATTGAAGCTGCGCTGCCGGAAATCGTCTCGTTCCCCTTCGGGCAGATGATTGTTTTTTTGATGCTGTGGTCCTTATGGGAGAAGCCCGGGCTGCCTGTAAAATATACGGTGAACGCTTATCTGCTCATCAGCCTGTTCCTGATCTTCATGAACGCGCTTAATGTGGCGGTCCTTGGCCCGGCTATCGCGGGAATCAGCCAGCTGCCTTTTCTCAAAACCGTCCGCACCTTATCCAATCTCAAATTCGTGGAACGGCTTGATATCCTGGTAACCGCCCAGCTCTTCGTGGGGCTGCTGATCAAGATGATGATCTTCTATTTCTGTTCGGTAAAAGCCATGACCGGGCTGACCGGCAAACCCGCCAAATGGTGGGTGTTCCCCGTGGGTGCGGTTATCTACGGCGCTTCCTTCCTGGAGCGGGACTATACCCAGCACATTGCCATCGGCCTCGGGCCAAGCCTTAAGCTTGACCCGGTATTCCAGGTCGCCATTCCGCTGCTGCTGGCGGTTTCTATCTGGGTGCGCGGGCGGTTCGGGCAGAACGAATCTTGAACAAGGGAGCAGCCGCTGCGTTTCCGGCTACTGGTCGAATTTCAGATTTTGCGGCTCGGACGGAAGGTTCTCTGCTCCCGAAGAGCCATCCGTTACAGGAATATCCTTACCCACTTCCTCAAATTCACACTCCCCCAGCCACACCTTCCCGCTTCCGCACAGCAGAATTCCAATGTTGATAATATCAGCTTCGGGCGGAATCTCCAGCACGCAGGCATAGTGATTCCATTCCGTGGTCCCTTGTATGCTTCTGTTCTGCATATTGTCGAACGCCAACAGCTCCTGCTGTCTGTCATCAACCCTCATCCAAAGACCGCACCAGCCGGTGACATCCTCCGTTCTGACGAACCCGGAGAAGCGCATCCGTCTTCCCAGATACTGGCCTGCCTGAAACTGCTGCATTAATGTCCCGAATACGTTGGCGTCCGGCGCAGTTTCTTCTATAGACTGAAGCTGCATGGAGGGACTTGTCTTATAGCAGATCCGCGGATCTATTCTGACCTCATATTTCTCGGGGTTCGTTCCGGTAACTTTCCAGCCTGTAATCTCTGTCATTGTGTAGACCTCTCTTCCCTGAATCAATAATCTCACCTGCGATCTGTACTGGGCAGGCGGCAAAGCGTAGATTTCCTTGAAGGCCCTTGTAAAAGCTTCCTGGCTCTCAAAGCCAAACTGCAGCGCAATATCAAGAATGCGCACCTCGGAATACAGCAGGAGATTGGCCGCTTGGCTAAGACGGCGGGTTCGGATATATTCATGCACATTTTTATTCACATATTTACGGAAAATCCGGTGAAAATGAAATTTGGACAACCCCGCAGCCTTGGCAACCTTCTCCAGATCCAGCTCTTCTTCTAAATGCTGTTCAATATATTCAATGCTCTTGTGAATCAATTGGTAGTACAATGTCTCACCTCCTCCGACAACTAGAAGTATATAGCAGGTACCGGGACCTTTTTTGATAAATCTTGCTGTATTTTTTCTTTCCCGAGGGCAACATTATTGTTGCAAGGACAAATTTATTTACTTATACTAATATTGTGGCAGGCTGCAATATTCTATGCCCTGCACAATATACTATACAAGTGCATACTTCATACTAATGGATAACGATTCATTTATTATTTTTAATACGAAAGTAGGAGATGGTATGGCTGGAGCCGTAATTCCATTGTCAGAAGCCGTGAACGGCAGCACGCTGCGCATCAGCGGCATCGAAGTTCAGGGTGTGCTGCGGAGAAGACTGCTGGATCTTGGATTTGTCGCCGGGAATAGCGTGGAAGTGCTGCGGCGCAGCCCGCTTGGAGACCCTACGGCTTTTCGGGTTAGCAATACAACGATTGCCCTGCGCCGGGAAGAGAGCTCCCTCATCTACGGGGAACTGATTGGGGGCGGTGAAGGATGAGCCGCTATACGGTCGCTTTTGCAGGCAATCCCAACACAGGCAAGAGCACGCTGTTCAATCTGCTGACGGGTATGCGCCAGCACACCGGCAATTGGGCGGGCAAAACCGTGGTCACCGCCGAAGGACAGTTCACCCATAAGGATCATACTTACCTGGCCGTTGATCTTCCGGGCACCTATTCCCTGTACTCCAATTCCGCCGATGAAGAGGCCGCGCGCGACTATATTATCTTTGAGCAGCCTGATGTCACGCTGGTGGTTCTGGATGCAACCTCGCTGGAGCGCAACCTCAATCTTGCCCTGCAGGTGCTGGAGATTACCGGACGCGCGGTTGTCTGCATCAACCTGATTGATGAAGCCCGGCGGCTGGGCATTGATATTAATCTGAAGGCGATCGCCAAAAGACTCGGGGTTCCGGTAACAGCTATTTCTGCCCGGGGCCGGATCGGCATTGAAGAGCTGCTGGATCAGATCGCGCGCGTGGCTACCGGTGAATTCAGGGCTGAACCGCTGAAGATCACCTATAACGATGAGATTGAGCAAGGTATTGCGGAGCTGATCCCGATGGTGGAGCAGACTGTCGGCGCAAGATATCCGGCGCGCTGGATTGCCCTGCGGCTGCTGGACGGTGATCACAGCCTGCTTGCTTCCCTCAAAGCCCATATGGGCCGCAAGAATATTCACGTAAGCGAGGAGGTAGCCAGCCATGGAATCACCGCATGCCATTAACGGCCGCGACCCGATGGATTCCCTGCTCACTGCCGCGAAAAAGCTGGCTGACCAGGGGGGAATCCGCGATGAGATTGTCAGCGGAATCTATGGTGTATCCGCAGACATCTGCAGGGATGCCGTCATCTACCAAGACAAGAAGAAGCTCGGCAGCACCTATAAGCTGGACAATATCGTTACCTCCAGGATCTGGGGCTTCCCCATTATGCTTGCCGGGCTTGGCCTGGTCTTCTGGATTACGATTGCCGGAGCCAATTATCCTTCGAGCTGGATTGCTTCCTTCTTCAGCTGGATCGAAGGCTACCTGACCTTGGGCTTCGAGGCGGTTCATGCGCCGGCCTGGCTGCATGGCGTTCTTGTCCTCGGACTGTACCGCGGAACCTCATGGGTCATCAGCGTCATGCTGCCGCCCATGATGATTTTCTTCCCGGTGTTCGCGCTGCTGGAGAATTTCGGGTATCTGCCCCGGGTAGCTTTTAATATGGACCGCCTGTTCAAGAAATCCGGGGGGCACGGCAAGCAGGCCTTGACGATGTCGATGGGCTTCGGCTGTAACGCCGCGGCTATTCTGTCCACCCGCATTATTGAATCGCCTCGCGAACGGATGCTGGCCATTCTGACCAACAACTTCGTTCCGTGCAACGGCCGCTGGCCGACACTTATTCTGCTCTCTTCCATGTTCATGGTCGGGGCTGCCACCACCGGGGCACTGCGTACCTTTTCCACTGCGCTGGTATTGATGGGGATCGTACTGGTCGGTATTGTTGTCACCCTGAGCGTATCGTGGGTCATGTCCAAAACCGCGCTGCGCGGTGTCCCTACCCACTACACCCTTGAGCTTCCGCCTTACCGCCGTCCGCAGATCTGGAAGACGATTGTCCGCTCCTCCAAGGAGAAGTCGCTGAATGTACTGACCCGTGCCATCATCGTAGCCGCTCCGGCAGGCATTATCACCTGGATTCTCGGCAATGTCTTCGTCGGCGGAGAGAGCGTGCTTAACCATATGGCGGCTTGGTTCGATCCGTTCGCCCAGCTGCTCGGCATGGACGGATTCATCATCATGGCCTTCATTCTCGGCCTGCCAGCCAACGAAATTGTGCTGCCGATCCTGCTGATGGGCTATATGTCCTCCGGGGCTATGGTCGATATCGAAGGCCTGGGCAGCATCAAGGATATCTTCCTTAGCCACGGCTGGACCTGGCTGACCGCGCTGAATATGATGCTGTTCTCCCTGCTCCACTACCCATGCGGCACCACGCTGGTGAACATCTACAAGGAGACCAAAAGCATGAAGTGGGCCGTACTCTCCGCTGTGATTCCACTCGCCATCGCAATCGGCGTAACCTTCGCCGTGGCTTCGGCGGCCCGGCTGTTCGGCTGGGTGTGATGCGGGATGTGGCGTGATGCGGGATGTGGTGCGATGCGGGATGCGGGATGTGAAGTATGAGATGCGAAATATGAGATGTGAGCACCGCGCGCGGGGGATGCTGCTTGTCTATGCAGCACCCCGCGCGCGGTGTGCGTCTGTCCCCCGTATTTGCCCCCCACATGACAACGTTCATGACGCTACATATAAATGAGAGCTAATAAATGAGAGCCACACTAACGAGTACCACACTGATGGGAGACACACTAACGAGAATCACACTTATGGGAGACACGCTAACGAGAGCCACACTGATGGGAGACACACTAACGAGTGCCACACTGACGGGAGACACACTGATGGGGGCTAACCAACGGGAGCTAACCGGGACGTTACCCGCTCCCGCCACAAACAAGTTAACGAGAACCACACTAACAAGAGTCACACTGATGAGAGCCACACTGATGAGAGCCATACTAACGAGTGCTAACCGGCACGATACCGCGCTCCCGTCACAAACAAGTGGACAAACGTATCTTAATTTGCCAATTTCCGAACAATGCAAGGAAGCAAGTGGAAAAAGGGCATCTACTATTGGCGGTAACGGGCACTTTGGGCAAAATGCGAGAATTTAAGTGCTGTTTCTCCAACTGCTATCCAGAAGCGCCCGATTCGTTCATCAGCAAGTGGAGGAAATCCATCTGTTTTCGGTCAACACACGGGTAAAGTACAAGGACATTAAAGTACCAGAACGGGTAAATCACAAGAACAGTAAGGTAACAGAACGTTAAAGTGCCAGAACCAGTAAAGTAACAGAACGTTAAAATGCAACAACTTTACAGTACAAGAACTGAAGGTACAGGACTGTTAGGTACACGAGCATATTTGTTTAACCTCCCAAGTCTTCCACTTAGCTTTCGCCCCCTTTGCTTAGCTCCCCTTCATTCGCTCTTCCCCTCCGTTGTACCTCCCGCTCAAACCCTGTCAATTACAACCAACAAATTCCAAATAAGGGGTATTCCATTCCTCTCTCACAACCTTCCATCGCGGTAATTTGACTCCCTTTCCGCTAAATGATAGGGTGATTTGGAAGCCATAATATTACCTTGGAGGGATGTTCATGACAGCAGTGAAGCTCAGTATTGATTACGATGGATTTGAAGAAGGCAAGCGGATGGAGACGGAGATTGAACGCTTAAGCGCAAGCCCGGAGGCAGCTGATCTGACCAGTCTTACGATTGGCGACTGGGGACAAGCCTATGAGAACAGCTCAGAGGAAACCGTCCAGGCGCTTGTGAAGCATAGCGCAAGCTTCCCGGCACTGCGTAAGCTGTTCATCGGTGAAATGGGCTACGAGGAATGTGAGATCTCGTGGATTACCCAGAGCGATCTCTCACCGCTGCTCCCTGCTTATCCGGAGCTTCAGTCATTGACGATCCAAGGGGGCACCAGTCTGCGGCTAAGCCAATTGCAGCATGAGAAGCTCGAAGAACTGATTATTATTACAGGCGGACTCGGCAAAGTTGTACTGGCCGATATTGCCGCCTCAACTCTGCCTAATCTGCAGAAGCTTGAACTATATCTCGGGGTGGACAACTATGGTTTCGATGGCGGACTGGAAGACCTCTATCCGCTTATTGAGCCTGCAAAGTTCCCTAAGCTTACCTATCTCGGACTCAAAAACAGTGAAATCCAGGATGAAATTGCCTCAGCCTTGGCGGATGCGCCGATTCTGGATCAGCTCCACACCCTTGATCTGTCACTGGGAACGCTTAGTGACACCGGTGCTGAGGCTCTGCTCGCCAGCGAGCGGATCAAAGGACTGAAGCTGCTCAACCTGAGCCATCATTACCTGTCTGGTGAGATGATGCTGCGCCTGAAAAACAGCGGACTGCCGGTCGATATCAGCGACCAGCAAAAAGCCGATGACGATGATGACTGGCGTTATCCGTCCATCACTGAATAATGCCGGCTTCAGAGCCGTTGATTGTCTTCTGTAGTCCCGGCGACAGGCGCTCGGCAGGCATTCAGCAGGCGCGGCTGCGCCTCGGGATGCCCCCCGCGCTCCTGATTCCGTACGCCGGGCTGCTGGAGGGCCAGCCGCTGGCCGATCTGCTGGAGCAGGCTGTGCAGCAGCAGGTCCGGGACGGAATGCCGGAACAGGCGGGGCTGCCCACACCGGGGCTGAACGGAGCGCCGGGGCGAGCGCAGCTGGAACAGCCGGATTCCCTAGACGGCAGCAACGGACGTCCTACGCCGGATTTCCCGGACGGCAGCGGCGGACGCCCCGCGCTGGATTCCCCAGCGCAAGCAGGCCCTCCGCTGCTACGGCTCGAATCTTCCGACGGCAGCTTCAGCAGGCACCCCGCGCTGGATTCCTCAGCGCAAGCGCGCCCCCCGCTGCTGCGGCTGGAATCTCCCGGCGGTAGCTTCGGGCTGGAACGGGCACTCATCGCGCTGGGCGCGCCGGATGCGCCGGATACGGACGACTCGCTGCACCCGTTCGGGCAGCAGCCGGACCTCCGGCCGCTGAGCTTCAAGGCGGCCGCAGCCCTTAAGGACATGCCTGGGGTGCTGCATCATCCATCCCAATGGTTCCGCGGCTACTGCCGCCTGCTCGCACGCATTCGGCGGGAGGCCGGGCAGCTCCTGCCAGCCTCCCGCTGGACCAATGATCCGGCGGAGATCGCCGCCATGACAGATAAACGCCGGACCCAGCAGATTCTGGCTGAGGCAGGCGTTCCTGTGCCCCGGCCGCTCTGCGGCAGCGGCGGGCAGGCCCCTGTGGATTATGCCTCCCTGCGTGAGCTCATGCTTACGCAGCGGATGCACCGCGTGTTCATCAAGCTGGCCAGCGGCTCCGCAGCCTCCGGCGTTATTGCTTATCAGCTCAACCCGGCAACAGGAGCCGAGGTGGCCGTTACCACCATCGGGGTCGAGAACTATATCACCCGTCCCCCGGTATATTATAATTCCGGCAAGCTGCAGCGCTATACGGATTCGGCCCGCCTTGCCGGAATCATCAACTGGCTCTACCGCCACGGCGCTTATGCCGAGCAGTGGATTCCGAAGCCCGGCATAAGCGGGCATTCCTTCGACATCCGCCAGCTGGTGGTTGCCGGTGAAGCCTGCCATGCCGTCGCCAGGGTCAGCACCACACCGATTACGAATCTGCATCTGCGCAGCCAGAGGATGACTCCGGCGGAAGCGGGTCTCCCGGAGGAAATGCAGGCCCAGGTACGCCGCAGCGCGGAGGCGTCGCTGGCGGCTTTTCCGCGCTGCTCTATCGCCGGGATTGATGTGCTGGTGGGAAGCTCCGGGCGGACATATACGGCGGATGTGAACCCTTTTGGCGACTTATTGTACGATGTTGAATACCAGGGCTGCAGCACCTATGAATGGGAAATGAAGCAGCTCTCCGGGAGGAACCTGTCCCTATGACAGATATGAATGCCGTCGTCGGCACCCACGATATCTTAATGATTACACTCGATACCCTGCGTTATGATGCGGCTGTTCTGGAGGAGGCGAATTGCCCTAACCTCTGCGGCAGCGGCTCCTGGGAGCAGCGGCATACCCCCGGCAGCTTCACTTACGCGGCTCATCACGCCTTCTTCGGCGGCTTCCTGCCTACTCCGGCCACTACGAATAAGGCGGAGCATGTGCGGCTGTTCCATTCCAGGAATACCGGGATGAAGACCCATCCCCATACCTGGCTGTTCGATACGCCGGATATGGTGTCAGGGCTGGCGGCGGCCGGTTATCAGACGGTGTGTATCGGAGGCGTCATCTTTTTCAGCAAAAAAGTGCCTCTCGCCCGTGTCCTGCCCGGCTACTTCCAGCACAGCTACTGGCGGATGACGTTCGGGGTGACGAACCCCCGCTCGACGGAGCATCAGGTCAACCACGCGCTCAAGCTGCTGGGCAATACCCCGCTGGATCAGCGGCTATTCATGTTCCTCAATGTGTCAGCGATCCACGGCCCGAATCATATGTTCCTTCCGGGTGCCCGCCGGGATTCTGTGGACAGCCAGCGCGCGGCCCTCCGCTATGCCGACGGAGAGCTGGGGCGGCTGTTCGATGCGTTCCGTGAGCGCGGGAATCCGGTTCTTTGTCTGGCTTTTTCCGATCACGGTACGGCTTACGGCGAAGACGGCTATCAGGGCCACCGGCTGGCGCATGACACGGTATGGAATGTTCCTTACCGCGAATTCATGATGTAACAAGTTAATCCAAATCTGATCCCGCACAAGGAAGGAGAACGTATGACGTCCATCCGGCAATCTCTGCACCACACGAACCAAGACGGACAACCTCCCTTCTCTTCAGGGGAGCTTCAGCAGTGGACCGGGCAGATTACGGCCCATCCCTACCGCAATTATCTCTATTCCTATCCGCACAAAACCGCTTACCGCGAGTTCGCCTCCCCCCTCTCTTTAGCGGAGCTGTGGCGGGATGAGCCTGCGGAGAGTTTCTTCTTATATATGCATATTCCCTTCTGCGGCGCCCGCTGCGGCTTCTGCAACCTGTTCACGCTGCCCGATAAAAGAGCGAATGTCCACGCCGAATACGTGGATGCGCTGGAACGTCAGGCGAAGCAGTGGGCCGCCTTCACCAGACACAAGCCTTACGCGCGCTTCGCCATCGGCGGCGGCACACCAAGCCTGCTGGCCCCTGCGCAGTTGAACCGGCTGTTCAGCATCGCCACAGATATTATGGGAGTAGACCTCAGCACCACCTCCATCTCCGTGGAGACCTCGCCCGAGACTCTGACCGAGGAGAAGCTGTCGATTCTGAAGGAGCATACGGTGGACCGGGTCAGCATGGGCATCCAGAGCTTCGTCGCCGCCGAATCGGCTGCCATCTACCGGCCGCAGGACCCGGAGGTGGTCTACCGTGCGCTGGAGCTGCTGGGCCAATATGATTTTCCGGTCCTCAATCTGGATCTGATCTACGGACTCCCGGGGCAGACGGTGGATTCCTGGCTCTATTCGCTGAATCAGGCGCTGCTGCAGGAACCGGAGGAAATCTTCATCTACCCGCTCTACACCCGTGAGCATACCATTGTGAAGCCGGGCGATCTGCTCAGCCAGAGTGATATCCGCCATGACTGTTATCAGGCTGCATGTGCGCTGCTGGCAGCGCATGGCTACCGCCAATATTCGATGCGGCGGTTCGCCAAGGAGGATGCAGGAACCAGTAAGGAGCTTCTCGATTACAGCTGCCAGGAGGAAGGGATGGTCGGCCTCGGCTGCGGCGCGCGGTCCTATACCCGGAATGTACATTATGCCTCCCGCTACGGCGTCAGCCGCAAAGCTACGGAGAGCATCATCGCCGATTATGTTGCAGCTGAGCGTTACGATACGGCCGATTACGGCATCGTGCTGAGCCTTGCGGAGCAGAAACGGCGCTTCATTCTAAAAGCCATCCTGCACAGCGAAGGACTCACCGTGGCAGATTACAACCGGCGGTTTGGATCTTCGCTGTGGGAAGATCATCCCGAGCTGGGCCTGCTGGTGCAGAGCGGGTTCGCTACGGAGGAAGAGGGCATTCTGCGGCTGACACCGGATGGGCTGGGATACTCCGATTCGATCGGGGACTGGTTCATCTCCGGTGAGATCAGGGAGCAGATGCAGGAGTTCATCGTGCCATGAAGGCGGTCCTCTACTATCGCGGCTCCCTCTCTTCCTGTAACTACGACTGCCCTTACTGCCCCTTCGGCAAAACCAAAGACAGCGCCGCCACCCTCGCCAAAGACCGTGCGGGCCTGGACACCTTCGTTCGCTGGGTATCGGAGCAGGAGGCGGCAGGCCACCGTCTGTCTATATTCTTCAATCCTTACGGTGAGGGATTGACTCACCGCTGGTACCGTGACGCGCTGATTACGCTGTCCCATATGGAGCATGTGGACAAAGTCGCCATCCAGACCAATCTGTCAGCCCGGCTTGACTTCACCGCTGAGCTGAACCCGGCCAAAGCTGCCTTCTGGGCGACTTATCATCCCGGTCAGGTGAGTGAGGAAAAGTTCCTGGCGCAGTGCATGACGGTATACCGGCAGGGCATTCCTTTCAGTGTGGGCAGTGTGGGGTTGCGCGGCGCTTTTCCGGCCATTGCCTCGCTGCGGGCCGCCTTGCCGGAGGATGTCTATCTGTGGGTGAACGCCTACAAGGACAAGCCGGATTATTATACCGCTGAGGACATAAGCTTCCTTAGCGGCATCGACCCGCATTTTCAGATTAATGCGGTGGACTACGACAGCCTCGGCGCAAGCTGCAACGCCGGCCGCAACGTGTTCTATGTGCAGGGGCCCGGCCTGGTGAAACGGTGCTACAAAGACCGCGCAGTCATTGGCAACCTCTACCGTGACGGACTGGAAGGACTGGCTGCCCAGCGGAGCTGCCGCATGAAGGTATGCGACTGCTACATCGGCTATATTCACATGCCGGAGCTTGGTTTGGAGCAGGTCTACGGCTCCGGCCTGCTGGAGCGGATTCCTTACGGCGCGGGGCTTCTTCCCGCCCTGAAGAGATCATTCCCCATGAACTGAGGAAATGAAGGTTCCGCAGGAACCGGGTGCGAGGAGTGGCTATCGCCTTAGCTCCAATGAGCTGAAACATGGCGGCAGGACGGCGGATCGCGAATAGTTGTATTTCGTACATCTAAAATCAGGTTTAAACATCAAATTGTTCTGATAGGTGTATTCTGTACAGCTAAAATTGCCGTAAAGTGGACTTTCGAGGTAATACGGACTTTTTAAGTGTAGAAAGTGCAACTAAAGTGCTTGCCTTCCGTTATCTGATGATTTTAGTTGCATCAAATACAGTTATATTCCGGTGGGGGCCATAAGCGGGGTTCATCAGCAAGGTCCATAAGCGAGGTCCATAAGCAAGGTCCATAAGCAAGGTCCATAAGCGAGGTCTATAGCTAAGGTTCCTTAGCTTGGCTTCATGCCTAAGTATAGCCCGCTCCCGAAACGTTACCGTTCAACTGGCTCCATTATTATAGCAATTGTGACTATCTATAACGACATGAGACGGAGGACAGAGCAATGACGGCTCAGGTACATGCACACACACCTAATGGATTAACGATCTGGCTTACCGGTCTGTCGGGGGCAGGCAAGTCCACGCTTGCCGCACTGCTCACAGACCGGCTGCGGGAACAGGGGCAGGCGGTGGAATGGCTGGACGGCGATGAGCTGCGGCGCAGCCTGGGCCGGGGGCTTGGCTTCAGCCGTGAGGACCGGTTCGAGAATATCCGCCGGGCCGTCTACGTCGCCGGGCTGCTGAACCGGCATGGCGTGATCACTGTGGTCTCGGTGATCAGCCCTTATGCCGACATGCGCAGCTATGCCCGGCAGGAGCTGCCGGGCTTCGTGGAGGTCTATGTCGACTGCCCGCTCCCCGTCTGTGAAGCACGGGATGTCAAAGGGCTGTACGCCAAGGCCCGCACCGGTGAGATTCCGTGCTTCACCGGAATCTCCGATCCTTACGAGGCTCCGGCTGACCCGGAGCTGACGCTGCACACGGCGGAGCGTACGCCGGAACAATGTATGGAAGAGCTGATAAGCTGGCTGACAGAGCATAGGCTTTATCAGCTCTGATGGAAAAAGAGCAACGGAATAAGGAGGGGCGATAATGCCCCTCCTTTGTTTATTTGGCGTGTATCTGCTGCATTCAGGGGCACTAGTGCTCCTCATTAGTTCATTTAGCCCGGATCCGCTGCATTCAGGGGCACTAGTGCTCCTCATTCGTTCATTTAGCCCGCATCCGCTGCATTCAGGGGCACTAGTGCTCCTCATTCGTTCATTTAGCCCGCATCTGCTGCATTCAGAGGCACTAGTGCTCCTCATTCGCTCATTTAGCGCGCATCCGGCAAATTCAGGTGCACTTCAGCTCTTCCTATGCCCATCGCTCCCCGTCCGCTGCATTCTGGAGTTACGGATACTCCAGATGCTCTAGATTACTTGCGCGAATTAGATTAGCGGCGCAGGAGAATCAGTGCGGCGGCTCCAAGGACTACGATTCCGGCACCCGCTCCGGCGTATGGCAGCCAAGATGCAGATGTGGGTTCAGGCTCAGTTGTTGGGTTATTTTCAGAAGCTGGATAGTTAGTTGAGGTTGGATGGTTACCAGAGACCGCCCCTTGATCGTCAGCGATCCCAGGCGGCTCCGTGGGCGAGCCCCCCAACATCCCTGCACCAAGCGCGTTCAGATCCTCCTGCGCTCCAGAGAACAGCGCCGTCCGGCTGCACAGGCTGACCGTAAGCTTAGTAGTGGTTCCCCCATTGCCCTCTGCTTCCTCTCCACTTGCATATACCATGTAGCGTTCACCCTCGGTGAACTCGAATCCGCAGCTCGCATCCGACAATGCCGTCGTTACAGTCACCTGCTCCCCCACTTCTCCCTTCCAGCGGGAGCCTACTTGAAAGGTTACTGACACCGGGTCCATGCTGGACTGCATAGGCTTAACTTCCTCTTCAATCCTGACCACCGTTCCTTCAAAAACAGCCGCACTCTTCTCCATCGCCTCCAGCGGCGGAGCTGGCATGACACAGGAACAGGCATACGTTACCTGCGGGCGAACAGTCAGCAGCGTTATGAAGACCATCAAGGCACAGAGAAGCATGAGCATAACGCCCCGGATTTTCCTTATCGCAAACATCGCAATCACTCTCCTTATTAACAAGACGGAAAAACAGGAGAAAGGTTACCGCTCCAGCCAAAATAAAACAAAATTGGCAAACAGCAGCGGAGAGAACAATCGGAACAGCTATTACCTGCCTAGACTCCCGGTTGCTGTTGTCCGGGGGATTAAACGCAGGCCCTCCTGCATTTCCTCCCTGCATCTATCTTCTGCTCTCAGCTTCCCTCTTCAGCCTCAATCTCCCGCGCAATCGCGGTGAGCCGCCGCACCCCCTCGCGGAGCAGCGCTTCGCTGGCGAAGGAGTAGCTAAGGCGCAGCCAGGACTTCATCTCCCCCAGCGGATCACAGATTTCACCCGGAACGAAGGAGATCGAATGTTCCAGGCAGCGGGCTAACAGCTTATCTACCGGGACCGCCTCCGGCAGCTTCACCCATAGGCTCAGGCCGCCCTGCGGGGTGAGCCATTCCCAGCCGGTGGCTGCAAGCTCCTCCTCCATAATCTCCTTGTGCACCTGGAGCGCAATCCGCAGCTTCCCGAGATGCTGCTGTAAGCGCGGCGAGGTGTAGTAATGCAGGAATATCTTCTGGTTCAGCAGCGGCGTCCCGTTATCTGCCAAGGACTTGGCGGCGATCAGCCGCTCCATGAACGGATAACGGCAGGCCACCGCACAGATCCGCAGGCCGGGGGCCACATATTTGCTGAAGCTGCTGATATACATAACCCATCCCTCCGTATCATAAGCGAAGAACGGCGGGGGCGGCTCCTCTAAGAAGTACATGTCGCGGAACGGATCATCCTCTACGATCAGGCAGCGGTAACGCTCCGCCAGCTCCACCAGCAGCTTGCGCTGCTTCGCAGGAACCGTATACCCCGTCGGATTATGATGGGTCGGGTTGATATAGAACATCCGGGGCTTGTGCCTACGCATCAGCTCTTCCACCGCCGCCAGATCGTACCCCTGGGGCGAGATCTCTACCGCTACGAGCCGCGCCCCTGCCCGCCGAAAAATATCCAGCGCCACACTATACGTAGGCCGCTCCACCAATACGGCATCCATCGGGCCGAGCATGATCCCGGCAATCAGATTAATGGCCTGCTGTGCGCCGGAAGTAATCAGCAGCTCACGGGCCGACAGCTGCAGCCTGTACCGTTCGTGGAAATGGCTGCTCAGTGTAGTGCGCAGCTCCTCATCCCCCTGCACGGAGGAATAGGTGCCCATCACCTTCGGGTAGAGGTCGAATACTTTTTTGACATAGTCGGACAGAAAAAGGTTCGGCAGCAGGCCCGGATCAATCAATGCCTGTGAGAACTGGTAAGTGACCGGCAGCCGCTGGATGTCGGACATCGGACTGCGGACCCTATACCCTGCCACGCCTGCTCCCTCCTCGATATTCCTGTCCAGCTTGCTGCCGGGGGTAACATAATAACCGGATTTATCCTTGACATACAGCTTGCCATTCTCGCTCAGCGCCCGGTAAGCCTTGAAGACTGTCAGCCGGTGGACACCCAGTTCATCCGCCAGTTGCCGGATCGACGGCAGCTTGTCATCGGCCTTCCATTCCCCGCGCTCAATCCGCTTCAGCATGAATTCATAGACTTGGCGAAATAAGGGATGACTTGGCTCGGCTCCCGCCGTTTTTCTCATAATTACACCGCCTCTCCTTCATTTAACCGCAATCGCTTCACAGCTCACTGGTTACTCCTGCTAGCTCCTGCACACTCTACCGCTAACTTCTCTCCGCCTTATTGTACAGCATTCCGCCCGGTAACTGTTCTGTGTTCTGCAATCTGTTCTGTGCCTATGAGGATATGATGAACAGAATACTTTAAGAGGCTGCCTCATTACCACCGCAAAGGGGAACTGAATCATGATTATGTTAGCTTATTCACTGGTCTGTCTGATCTTCGGCACTACCTTCCTGGCCATCAAAATCGGCGTAGACGCCGGAGCGCCGCCCTTCTTCTCTGCCGGACTGCGTTTTTTCACGGCGGGTGCGGTGCTGTTCCTGTTCATGGTCCTGCGGGGCAAAGCCCGCTTCTCCCTGCTGCTGCGCAAGGAAATGCTGCTCACAGGAGCTGCGCTGACCTTCGGCACCTTCGCCGCTCTCTACTGGGCGGAACAATATGTATCCTCCGGGCTTGCCGCCGTATTGTCTGCCACCGGGCCGATGATGATTCTGCTCATGCAGATGGCCTTTATGCGGCAAAAAGCGCCCGCCTATTCTCTATTCGGCTGTATCATCGGCTTCACCGGCGTCCTGCTGCTGGTGCTGCCCAGCCTTGCGGCTGATGTCACTCCGCTCTGGCTGATCGGCTGTGTGGTTGTGCTGATCGGAGAACTCTGCTATGCGGCAGGGGCCATTTACTCCAAAAAAGTAATCACCACCTTCTCTGGAGTATCCCCTGTGGCCCTAAACGCAGCCCAGATGATGTACGGCGGGGTGCTGCTGTTTATCCTGTCCCTGTTCACCGAGCCGCTGCACCCTTCCTACCTGTTGTCGTTCCAAACCGCCGGCTCTCTGCTCTACCTGACCATTATCGGCTCCATGGTTGGACATACCCTGTTCTACTGGCTCGTCTCGAAGACGAATCCCGTCTTTCCGTCCACCTGGCTGTACATCTCTCCGCCGATTGCCGTCGGTGTAGGCTTCCTGTTCTATAACGAGGCGGTCACCTGGGTAACGCTGCTTGGTGTAATTACCATTATCGCCGGAACGATCCTGGTGAATGCGGGTGCCCTGAGGCAATTAATATTCAAGCCGAAACCGATAATCCCCGTGCTGCCAAAAGCGGGCATTGAAGCACTTCCGCAGGAGTAAGGGTAGCACTTAAGTTTTTAACTTGAAGCTTCATCGTCACTGCGGTGAACATTTGGACTTTCGGCCGCTGTTGTCCCCAGATTTCTTGATTCATACCGCTCTTCGCGGTGGAAATCCGGTGACAAAGGCGGTCGCTGTCGCTCCTACAGTTCCAAATTTCCCCTCCGCTTCTTTTACTTTTTGTTTATTTCTTTAGTGCTTCTTATAGACAGTACTCCTTATAGGTGTCCTGCAGAAACACAAACAGCCTGTACCCTGACTTTAAGGGTTACAGGCTGTTCTGTTGTCTTTTCATAGGGCTTGGGGTGCCCTGGAGTTTAATGCTTCTCTTCCGAACTGAAATACAAATTCAGCGGCAATTCCTCATCACTCTGGTTGCTGTTCGATATCTTGTAGGTGATATACAGTTTGTTCTCACCCTCGCCGTAGGTCCATGATTCTTCGATGGATCCAGTCAGCGGCTTAAGCGGAAGCGCCATCCGGTTAATCTTCTGGATGGATTGCTCAACTTTGGCCGCCTCTTCCTTATCCGCAGGCTTGTAATGTTCCAGGAATACGCGCACAAGCTCCCTCGCATTCTCATATCCGGACTCTGATCTGGGAAATACTGTCCCGATCCGGTAGCCAATGATCTTATCCGTTGGTACATCTGCTGTAATCTGCTGGATGAACTCCATATCATTCACGGTTAGGATTTCATCCTGCATCACTGTCCCCAGAGTTGTATCGTATTCCCCTACGGCATCCGTAATTTCCAGAGCAGCAAGCCCTTCTTCGAGTGGCTGCTTGAACACAGCCTGGTGCCTTTCCACCTGTGTGAACAGTTCTGCATACTTCGGGGTACCCTTGCTGCATCCGGCAACTAACAATGATAGTAGGACCACGCTATACAATAGAATGAAGCATGATTTCCTCAAATGAATACACCTCCTTGCCTGAACCTCTCTCCAAACCTTACCATATTTCCCAACGTCGGACACAACTCACCTATCTTTTGTTTGCCCAAGTCTCATTAATTTTATATATGACGTACTATATGTTGCATTTATGATCATTATTGCGTATTATATAACCAAGTTAGGGAATAAGCTTCCATTAGGACGTCTGATTGAAAGGGGGAATCGGCGGAACGGTACTCCTTTTCTATATAGAGAAGTGCCTGCATCTATTCGTATACCGGAAAGCGGAGGAACATTGTGATCGAACTGACAACCCGACAATTGCAAATTATTGAGATTGTGAAAAAAAGAGCGCCGATTACCGGTGACCAAATCGCCGAAAGCCTGGGCCTCAGCCGGCCGACCATCCGGGGAGACTTGTCCATCCTGGTCATGCTTGAATATGTGGACGCGAAGCCCAAGGTCGGCTACTTCCCCGGCACCAAGGCGGCAGCGCGCCATAACAGCCGGGGCCTGCTTCAGGATACCAAGGTTAGCGATATCCAGAGCATCCCGGTCATTATCCGCGAGAATACGACGATTCAGGATGCTGTAGTTACACTGTTCCTGCAGGATGTCGGTACGCTGATCATCTGCGATAGCAACGGTAAGCTAACCGGGGTCGCCTCGCGCAAGGACTTCCTGAAGGTCACGCTCGGTAATCCCGGAGCGGTAACCATGCCTGTGAGCATGGTCATGACGCGTCAGCCCAAGGTAGTCACTGTTTCGCCCGATGACACGGTGCTTGACGCCGCGCAGCGCATGATATATCACGAGGTAGACAGTCTGCCGGTAGTTATTCCCGGCAGCGGGGAAGGGTCCGCCACCGGGCTGGACGTAGTCGGGCGGTTGACCAAGACTTCCATCGTAAAGCTTCTCCTCGAGCTTGAAGCCAAAGGATAACGGAGGAATTGATAGAGCATGGAGCCATCCACCCATTTCATTACGATATGCTCGGATTCTATTGGAGATACGGCGGAGGCTGTTGTGCAGGCCGTGATACACCAATTTCAGAATCAGCGTGTCACCATCAGAAGATACGGTAATGTCAGACATGAAGATGAACTGCGCAAGTTAATGGAAGAGGCCGCTCAACACCAGGGCTTCGTAGCTTATACTCTCGTTCAGCCTGAACTGCGGGAGGTGATCCGTGAAGAGGCCGTCCGCCTCGATCTGAGAGTGGTTGACATCATGGGGCCGATGATGCAGGCCTTCATTGATACCTTCGACGATGCGCCCCAGGCTCGTCCGGGACTGCTGCACCAGCTGGACGAGGATTACTTCCGGCGGATGGAGGCTATTGAATTCACCGTCGCCTGCGATGACGGGCGCGACCTCGGTGCGATGCTGAAGGCGGATATCGTCCTGCTCGGCATGTCCCGCACCTCGAAGACGCCGCTTAGTATCTTTCTGGCCCACCGGGGCAAAAAGGTTGTGAATTATCCGGTTGTGCCGGAGGTAGGCCCGCCGCAGCAGCTCCTTAGCCTGCCTGCAGGACGGATCATCGGACTCACCATGAAATCCGAATATATGCTGAAGATCCGTTCCGAGCGGCTGAAGATGCTGGGTCTGCCCACAGGCTCACAGTATGCCAGCCTTGAACGTATTACAGAGGAAATGGAATATGCGGCAGCCCTATTCGCCAAGCTGGGTTGTCCGGTCATTGATATTACGGATAAGGCTATTGAAGAAACGGCCGGCATTATTATGGGCTATATCTAATCAGACTGAACTGGAGGGAATCTTATGGAACGCGAATTGGCACTGGAAATTGTACGGGTCACTGAACTTGGGGCATTATCCTCAGCCCGCTGGATCGGCCGGGGCGACAAGCACGCGGCAGATGAAGCTGCCACAACTGCAATCCGTTCCATGTTCGATTCCGTCTCCATTGACGGGACCGTCGTGATCGGTGAAGGAGAAATGGACGAAGCCCCGATGCTCTACATCGGGGAACGGGTCGGCAACCGTAACGGCCCTTCCGTCGATGTGGCGGTGGACCCGCTGGAAGGCACAGAGGTGGTGGCCTGCGGGCTGCATAATGCCCAGTCTGTCATTGCCATTGCGGATAAGGGCAGCCTTCTTCATGCGCCTGACATCTATATGGAGAAGCTGGCCTGCGGTCCGGAGCTGGCTGGCAGGCTCAGCCTGGCGGACCCGGCGGAAGTAACGCTGCACAATGCGGCCCGGATTACCGGCAAATCGCTCTCCGAGCTGACGGTGATGGTGCTGGACCGCAAGCGGCATGAGCGGCTGATCGCCATTCTGCGCGAAGCGGGCGTACGCATCAAGCTGCTGGGCCATGGCGATGTTGCCGGAGCGATTGCCGCCGCGCTGCCGGACAGCGATGTCGATCTGTACATGGGCTCCGGCGGTGCACCGGAGGGCGTACTGGCTGCCGCCGCACTGCGCTGCCTGGGCGGGGAGCTTCAGGGCAGGCTGCTGCCCGAAGGCCCTGTAGAGATGCAGCGCTGCCTGCAGATGGGCCTGGACCATCCGGCACGGGTGCTGTCCATGGAGGACATGGTCGGCACCGGTGATGTGATCTTCGCCGCAACCGGAGTGACCTCCGGCGAGTTCCTCAGCGGCGTCCGCTTCATCGGCAAGGAACGCGCCGAGACCCATTCCGTGATCATGCGGGCGCAGAGCCGCACGATCCGTTACATCCGCAGCATCCATTTTCTGCCCGGCAAGGAGATCCCGCAGATTGCTGCGGCCAGGCAGGATGCGGCTTGGATGTAGGTTTCTGCCCGGCAGCTTATCCGTCAAGCAGGAACAGGCTCCGCCATCCTTTTAATAGACGTCATTCGTTACAGCGACAAACAAGGGTTTCCCTGAAGTCCGGCGGGACTTCGGGAAACCCTTGTTTGTGTCATTCACATGTTACATTCATCGCTTGCCAGCTGCGACCATGCTCTGGTCTAGCAGCAGTTCACTACAACCGTCCGCCCTCACGGCTCTGGCCGGCTCGTGCTCCTTCATTCCTTGCAGCATTCTGTGCCTGCTTCTCCTCCAGATCCGCCAGTCTGCGGTCCGCTGTATGATCCGGTGTCTTGTCTATGCCGTTACGCGTGCCGGAATACAGGTCTCCTGTCATCCCCGGCCGGTTCATGTCCTCCACCGCTCTTCGCTCCGGGAGGTCATGCTCACTAGCGGAATTCATAGTATCCAGCCCTGTATCATGTCTGCCTTCAAGACCAGAGCCGTTGAACGCCGCATCCACAGCATCTGTGACGGAGTCCCGCGGGGCATCCCCGGCAGCACTTGTATCAGTCATATAACGGTCAGCGTTCGCTGAATTATGATTGCGGAATACAGAATACACTTCACTTTCCCGCTTGTTATCTGCATCCACCATGACCAGAATGCGGCCTTCATCCACATCATTATCGTAGCTTGCCGCTTCATCCTCAGGAATACCTAGCCCGATCAGACCGCCCACGAGACCGCCCGTTCCTGCCCCTACGGCCACTCCGGTCAATGTCGCTGCGATCGGTCCTGCTGCGATAATCGGCCCGATTCCCGGAATCGCCAGGGCGCCGATGCCTGCCAATAGTCCAGTCACACCGCCCAGCACGCCGCCAGTCGCCGCCCCGGATGCCAGCCCCTCAGGCGCCTTGGTCCCTGTCTCTTCATTGATCGCTTCCGCATCGCGTCTATTTCTCGCTATCACTGAGATATCCTCTGTCAGAAATCCATGTGCCTTCAGGTCTTCAATAGCCCGCGAAGCTTCATGCTCCGTATGGAATACACCTACAATTTTCTTATTCATAACGATTCCCTCCTGGTAGCTGATTTGTAATTTAGTTCTCGCTTAACTTTCACACCCCTTACTTAACCAAACGCTCCTCCGCGAAACTGGTAACTTTCAATCTTTGCCCGGGTTCCACAAAAAAATTTATGAAACAGAAAACTGCACGCTGGAATTTTTTAGGGTTGTCTGGCTCTCACCGGGCTGATGTATAATGGAGATAACCGCTTTCATGCGGAGCACGATCTTACTACCCGGAAATGAGGCTGCAAAGCATGACTGTATTCAAATATAACGCCCATCGCCCCCACCGGGCCAGTCCTGACCTGTATCTGCATTACTGGGGCCAGGAGCAGTGCACACCCGGTCATTCGTTCGGACCCGGGGTGCGAAGCCTGTACAAAATCCACTTCATACACGCCGGAACCGGCAAGGTAACCGTCGGTGAAGCCACACATACACTGGGCGCAGGGCAGGCCTTCCTCACTTATCCGCATGTGGTAACGCATTATGCTGCAGATCAAGATGACCCTTGGCTGTATTCCTGGATTGCTTTTACCGGGGAGGAGGCGGGTTATCTGCTGGCACGGACTTCACTGACCCCGGAGCAGCCGGTGTTCCCGATGGACCAGGAGCTGATGCCCTCTCTGTCTGCCAGGTTATCTGAAACGGGGAGCAGCAGGGAACTGCTGGATCTGCCGCTGAAGGTGATGCTCTATGAGTTCTTCTCCCTGCTGCTGCGCACGGTCCCGGCTGCCGAAAGCCCGGTTCCGCGCAGCAGAAGTGTCTATGTCGAGCAGTGCCTGCATTACCTTCAAGCCCACTACGCCGAGAATGTGACGATGGAGAGCCTGTCCGCTTCCCTGAAGCTGGACCGCAAATATATGTCGGCGCTGTTCAAGCGGACGGTTGGCTTGCCTCCGCAGCAATATTTGCTCCAATTTCGTATGTCCAAGGCCTGTGAGCTGCTGACGGAGACCGGTTGCACCATCGGGGAGATCTCGCAATCGGTTGGGTATCAGGATGCTCTGCTCTTTTCCCGGATGTTCAAGAAGGTGAAGGGCTGCTCGCCCAAAGAATACCGGCTCCGCCATACAGATACGGACATTGTGCTATAAAAATCATCCATGCTGACATACGATTGGAAGCGTTTATCCTCTACAATTAGGGAGGTATCCAGTCTGCACAACTTAAACTTAGGAGGAATCCAATATGTATATTGCCAGTCCTGAACGCTATGACACTATGAAATATAACCGCACCGGCCGCAGTGGCCTGCTGCTCCCGGCGATTTCGCTCGGGCTGTGGCATAACTTCGGCGGCCAGGATGTATTTGAGAACGGCCGCGCTATGGTCCGGCGGGCATTCGATCTGGGGATTACCCACTTCGACCTCGCCAATAACTACGGCCCGCCCGCCGGCTCTGCTGAAGAGAGCTTCGGACAGATGCTGAAGAAGGACCTCGCCCCTTACCGCGATGAGCTGATCATCTCCAGCAAAGCCGGGTATTATATGTGGCCTGGCCCGTACGGGGAATGGGGCTCCAAAAAGAATCTGGTGTCCAGTCTGGATCAGAGCCTGAAGCGGCTGGGACTGGATTATGTCGATATCTACTACCACCACCGCCCGGACCCGAATACGCCGCTGGAAGAAACGATGTCCGCCCTCGATCTGCTGGTGCGGCAGGGCAAGGCACTGTATGTCGGCATCTCGAACTACAGACCTGAAGAGGCGCGCGAAGCGGCGCAGATTCTCCGCCGCCTGGGCACGCCTTGCCTGATTCATCAGCCGAACTACTCGATGATGTCGCGCTGGATCGAGGACGGCCTGCAGGATGTGCTCGAAGAAGAAGGCATCGGCACCATTGCCTTCTCCCCGCTGCAGAAGGGCATCCTGACCGACCGTTACCTGAACGGCATCACTGCCGATTCCCGTGCCGCCGGACCGAGTGTGTTCCTCTCCGAGAAGGAGATCACTGCCGAGGTGATCGCCAAGGTAAGCAAGCTGAACGAAATTGCCGCAGCCCGCGGACAGAAGATGTCCCAGCTCGCCTTGTCCTGGGTCCTGCGCGGCGGCAAAGTGACCTCTGCACTGATCGGTGCGAGCAAGGTAAGCCAGATCGAAGATGCTGTAGCTTCACTCAATGCGCCTGAGCTAAGTGCGGAAGAACTGGAGCAGATCGAGCAGATTCTGCGCGGATAAGTTAAGCAGGCACTCCACCTATAGATCATGACGGCAATCCTCCCCATCCGCTTATTCGCGCGGTGGTGCAGGATTGCCGTTTTGGTGTAATGGGATTAGAGAACGCCCTGAATGCTATAATGAATTCAACTATAACTGCAGTAACGAAAGGACATCCGATGAAGACTAACCGATTGGGATCATCCGATTTAGACGTAAGTGCCATGGGCCTCGGCTGCATGTCACTGGGCACCGATGAAGCGCAGGCAACGGCCATTATCCACGAAGCGCTGGACCGCGGGATCAACTTCCTGGATACCGCCGACCTCTACGATGAGGGCCGCAATGAAGAGATCATCGGCCGGGCCATCCGGCACCGCCGCGCAGATGTTATCTTGGCGACCAAGGTGGGCAACCGCAGAATTCCCGGTAAAGAGGGCTGGAGCTGGGATGCTTCCAAGGCCTATATCCGCTCCGCGGTGAAGGAGAGTCTGCGCAGGCTGCAGACCGATTATATTGACCTGTATCAGCTTCACGGGGGAACGCTGGAGGATGATATTGACGAGACGATTGAAGCCTTCGAAGAGCTTAAGCGGGAAGGGGTTATCCGGCATTACGGCATCTCCTCCATCCGGCCGAATGTGATCCGTGAATATGTACAGCGTTCCGGCATAGTCAGCGTGATGAGCCAGTACAGCATCCTCGACAGACGCCCGGAGGAGAGCATCCTTCCGCTGCTGGCCCGCGCAGGCATCAGCCTGATTGCACGGGGGCCGCTGGCGAGCGGCATCCTGACAGAGCATGGCAGCAGCAAGGCTAAGCGGGCATATCTGGACTATACGGAGGCTGAGCTTACAGAGCTGCACGGACAGCTAATGAGCCAGACTACCCTCACCCGGACACTGACGCAGACCGCGCTGCAATATCCGCTGGCCGATCCGGCGGTGGCCGCTATTATTCCGGGAGCCAGCAGCCTGGAGCAGCTGCGGCAGAATATTGCAGCAGCCCGTTCACAGCCCCTCTCTGCGCTGGAGCTTGAGGCAGTACAGGAGATCAGCAAGGCAGGCCGGTATACACTGCATGTGTAGAGCGGCCGATCGGTAAAGAGGAACGCACAGAAGAAGCTGCCCGGATACTGTAGACAATACAGTCTCTGGACAGCTTCATTTTCTTGTTTCTTAATTCTTAGGATGCACGCTTTCTTGCCTTAACGATCCAGGTGATCAGTGCAGCCACCAATACTATTGCGCTAATGAGCCATGTAAGCAGGAACGCCATACCTAACCCGATATTGGCATCCAGCGCTTCCCTCCTGCTCTCCAGGATCAGCATGACCGCCAGCGGCGCTCCACTGGCTACCAGGAGAACTATCATACTGTAGCGGGCGAAATTCGTCCGTTTGTGAATGGCAGCATACAAGCACAGGTACGAAGCAATCAATAATACGAAGGATAATACAGCTTCCCATTCCAGACTAATCATCCTGTCATCACTCCTCATCCATAGGAACCGGGGATTGCGTAATAGTATAGCGGCTACCGCCGGCAGATGCAAATGACAGTGCTACAGAAGCAGCTTAGCCAAAGAACTGTGTAATATAGACCATCGCCAGCAGCCCAAATATAAACGAATACGTCGAGGGCCGCTCAAATCCGTGGCCGTGACTCTCCGGGATCAGCTCCTTATACACGATGAAGAGCATCGCTCCGGCAGCGAACGCCAATCCGTATCCAACCACATTCTGTACATAGCTGGCTGTGAAATATCCGATCACGGCCGATACCATCTCCATGAGACCGGTCAGGGCGGCTATGGTCAGGGCCTTGCGCCGGGTGGCGCGGGCATTCATCAGGAAGATCGCCAGAATCAGCCCTTCCGGCATATTCTGTGCTCCGATGGCAATCGCCACCATCGGGCCAAGGCTTGTCTGCTCGCTGGCATAACTGAAGCCTGTGCTAAGCCCTTCAGGAATGTTATGGATGAACAGCGCAATCATTACGAGCAGCGCTTTGGAATCCAGGTTGCTGAGGCCCGGCTTGTTCTCTACATCAATATGCGGAATATGGCTCTCAATCAGATCAAGCAGCAGCACACCGGTAATCAGCCCGAGGGTCAGCGCAATAATGCCTGACTCCTTAATCGCTTGCGGCATCAGCCCGAAGGTGCTTGCAGAGACCATAATCCCGGCGGTAAAGGCAACCAGCACATCCTTCCACAGCTCGGACAGCCGCCTTACGAACAGAATTGGAATAACGCCCAGCACCGTTGCCATTGCAGAACAAAAGCTGCCTAAAAGTGCACCCGCCAAATCTTCAACCCCTTTTGTGGACAGGACTATAGATCAAGCATATGCTCCCGGCAGCTATAAATATGACCAAGCTTTCAACTTGTGGAAAATAGTCCCAAATACCGCCCCAGCCCTCTGTCCTTAAGCTCCGCCTTAGGGACAAACTCCAGCGCGGCGGAATTGACATGGTAATGCTGCTTCGCCGGCTCCGGGCCATCAAAGGTTAGATACCCGAGATAAGCTCCGCTCAGCCTGCTGCGCAGCACGGTCCGTACCTGCCCGCCGCTATAATCGGCCTCCCGCCGGATCAGTCCGTCTTCCACCGGCCCCGTGAAGCTGGGCCAGCCCGTACCGGAATCGAATTTGTCCGCCGAGCTGAACAGCGGATCACCGCTGATGATATCCGTGTAGATACCTTCCTCGAAGTGGTCCCAATACGCATTCTGGTATGCAGGCTCCGTGCCTTTATGCTGGGTGACCTCATATTGCAGCTCCGTCAGCCGCTTGCGCAGCCGCTGCTTGTCCTCACGGCCATTCCAGTGCAGCGCGGTGAAGTCATCGCGGCCCGAGCCTTTCTGATATAACTTATAATCCAGCGGATGGGTCCGGTAATACTGCTGATGCTCCGCTTCAGCCGGATAGAAGGGTGCAGCAGGCAATATCGGCGTTACAATCGGCGCCTTGAAGCGCTTGCTGGCCTTCAGCCGCTCCTTCGACAGCTCTGCTGTCTTGCGCTGCTGCTCATTGTGAACAAAGACCGCCGCCGCATACGAATGCCCCCGGTCCATGAATTGCCCGCCGTCATCCGTCGGATCAATCAGCTGCCAGTAGATGTCCAGCAGCCGTTCATAGGGGAACAGCTCCGGGTCGAAGACGATCTGCACCGCCTCCCGGTGGCCGGTGGTTTCTGACCCCACCTCCTCATAGGTTGGACTCTCCGTATGCCCGCCCGTATACCCTGACACCACCGAGACGATTCCCGGCAGCTCGTCGAACGGCTTAACCATACACCAGAAGCAGCCGCCGGCAAAGGTAGCCAGCTGCAGCGTAGTCTCTTCAGTCAAACAGACCGCCTCCCTGTACGCTTTTCTCCTATTATATATGAATATCTTTGTTCTCCAAAGCAAGCAGGGCAGCGCTCAGGCAAACAGCGATCCAAATTACAGGAATCAGCACCGCACGTATATAATCTCCCGCGTCCGACAGGAGTACAAGCCGGGCTTGCGCCACGTAGATCCCTGAGAATTTGAGAATCTGCGTCATCAGGGAATACTCTGAGATCACACGCAGAACCGCAGAGGATGAATCCTTGAGATATCCGCTGAGCAGAAGGTTCCCGAAAATAAAGAAAAAAGCAGCTACCACCGCCGAGGCCGGTTTGCGGATCAGCATCCCCAGCATCATGACTGCCGCACAATAGGCAGCCAGATAGAGCAGGTTCAGCCCCAATGCCGTCATACTGGCCATCAGATCAGCTGTAAATCCGGCATGACCCATTGGCGCTCCTGTGATCAGCGCTGCGGCGAGATAGAAGAGATAGAATAATCCGTAGAACTCCAGCAGCCAACCCAGAGCTGCAAGCAACTCCAGCACATATTTACTGGTGAAGTATTTCATCCGGCTGTGCCCGGCAGCAATAATATTTTGCACCGAGCCATGCTCAAAGCCTTCCGTTGCGAAGAAGCAGGCATGCAGCGGAATAACCAGATAGAACAGGATGGAGAACGAAGCAGCGGACTTTAGCGGCTCCGCATAACTCCTTAAGGCATAACCTCCGTTGCTGCCCAGGATTAGAACAAGCACGAAGCTGGCGAGCGCGAAGACGGCAGTGACGCTTTTGAACGCCAGATCTTTACGCAAATAGTAGATTTCTGCCTGCCACAAGTTTCTCATCTTCCGCCGCCCCCGATCAAATCCATATAATACTGTTCCAGGTTGGGCGCTGTCAGGTTAAAACCGTCAATCGGAACTCCCCGCTGTACAAGAAGAGACATCAGGTGCTCCAGATCCACCCCGTCCCGTGGAAGTTCAATTTCTCCGGCCTTATTGATCCGAATATCCTCACGCTGCAGCTCCTGCTTCAGCATATTTACTGCTGCTGCAGGAGCTGATGTCGTAATACAGATCATGACCTGCGCAGACTGCTGCAATTCCGTAGCGGCAATCTCTTTAATCAGCCTGCCCTGATGAATGAAGCCATATTTGCCGGCCAGTAACTGCAGCTCACTCAGAATATGACTGGAGATTAGAATAGTCACCCCTCGTTCATGGGCCAACTGCTCCAGGATATGCCTGATTTCCACGATTCCGGCAGGATCTAATCCGTTCACCGGCTCGTCCAGCACCAGGAAATCCGGCCGATTCAGTAGAGCAACTGCAATCCCCAGCCGCTGGCGCATCCCGAGCGAATACTCTCCGGCTTTTTTCGGTCCCGCTTCACTGAGACCTACCATCCGCAGCACTTCAGCGCTCCTGCCCTTATCCCTGATTCCGAAGATCCGGCAATAAAAGCCCAGATTCTCCAGCGCATTCATATGCGGGTAGAGTGAAGGCCGTTCGATCAGGAAGCCGATCCGGCGTCTGGCCGCAATCAGCCTCTCTTTGGCCTGCTCTCCGAACAAGGCTATTGTCCCGGCTGTCGGCTGCACGACACCGCCGATCATTCTCATCAGCGTAGTTTTTCCCGCCCCGTTCTCTCCTACGAATCCATACACATCCCCTGCCTCAATCCTCATGTTGAGCTGATCCAGCGCATAACCCGAAGGATACTTCTTGGATAAGCCCTCAGCCTCAAATACCGCTGCCGTCAAACCAAACACTCCTTCTCTATCTCATTTCTGTTCCAGGCTTAACCCTAACACCGCCCTCTCCCTCCGGTGCAGCCAGTGTCATATTCACGGGAGATCATGTCGTTTTTAAGGGATAAATTGTATAATGAAGGAATACTTGCAGAGGTGGAGAAGACGATGATTCATATTGCCGTGTGTGATGATGAGCCCCGCGCAGCCGGAGAAGCCGAGCGTCTGATCATGGAATCCGGGGAAAGCTTGGACGAGCACATTGAAATTTCTTTATATTATTCAGGAGAAAGCTTCGCCCGTGCCCTCCGGGACGGCCGGTGCTTCGATATTATATTGATGGATATTGAGCTGGGTGGACTCGATGGCATTACAGCGGGCCAGCTTCTGCGCGAGGACGACGGCAATGATCCGGTGCAGCTGATCTATATTTCCAGCCATGAAGAGTACCATATGCAGTTGTTTGACCTGCGTCCGTCAGGGTTCATCAAGAAGCCTGTGGAGCCGGAGAGCTTCAGACAGAAGCTGGCCGGAGCTATACACAAAACCATCCGCACCAGGCAGCAGGGCCGGACGAACTTCCTTGCAGTGCAGCTAAAGAACCAGGAATTGCGGATTCCCCACCGGGAAATTCTCTATCTGGAGAGCAGTATAAGGCGGATCACGCTGGTTGCCCGGGATAGCACGCTGCAATATTACGGGAAGCTGGCCCTGGAGGAGCAGAAGCTGGCGGCCAGCCATTTTGTGCGGATTCACCAATCCTATATTGTCAACTTCTATTCAATCAAGGCTATTAGCGCCAAAAAGATCATTCTGATCACCGGCTGCGAGCTGCCGGTGAGTGATAAATACAGCCACGCATTACGTAAGGCTTATCTGCGTTTCAGGGGGGAGCTTGCTTGAATCCTGTCCTCCTGGATGAACTGATCTATTTAGCTGTACTTCCGCTGCTGCCAGTCATACTGCATCTCTTCTTCGGCCGCTTCTTCACCCGTCTGACGGAGTCCCGGCTGCGGCTGATGGCGCTATATATTCTGTACATAGTTGTCCATATTCTGCTCCATTACAGTTCCCTGCCCGCCCTGCTGCTGCTGGCAGGCAATGTCGGACTTATCCTCGGTCTGTCCCTGTTCTACAGGGGCGAGCTTAAGTGGCGGCTGTACGCTGCGCTCTTTATCTCAGCTGTGATTATTCTCAGCGATGCGGGGATTCCGCTTATCCCGACAGACAATGGCTACAGGCTTGGCCTGCTGCTCTCCAAGCTGCTGATGCTCTTCATCGTTCTATTGCTGCGCCGGGTCGTTAGAGGCGAAGGCCGGGGCCAGCCGACCGGATGGTTAGGGTCTGCCATTTGGCTCTGTCCTTTTCTGAGTATTGCCGCTCTGCTCCAGTTGTCCGGAAGTCCCTTCTTTCGGCTATATCCGCGGTTATTCCCTGTCGTTCCGGCACTGCTGCTCGCCATTAATGTCCTGATCTTCATTCTGACGGACCGCGTGCTAAGTGCACGCTCTGAGCGCAGCCAGCGCCTGCTGCTGGAGCAGCAGAACAGCTATTATGTGAACCAGTATCACCGGAACCGGGAATTTCAGGAGGAAGCCCTCCGATTCCGCCATGACCTCAATCATATCCTGCTAGGCCTGCGGGCCAGCGTGCTTAACGGAGAAGAAGCGGCCACCACAGCCGAGCTGGATGCTCTACTGGGCTGGACCGGGCAGTCCGGCGCTTTCTGCAATACCGGCAACCCGGTCATTGATTCCATTCTGGACTACAAACGGCGGGAGGCAGACACCGCGGAGATCGCCCTGCGCCTGGAGCTGAACCTTCCGCCCCGGCTAATGCTTGATACCGCTGTGATCAGCGTTATTCTGGGCAATGCCCTTGATAATGCGTTAGAGGCTGCCTGCCAGGTACCGAAGGAATCAGGAGCGGAGCGGTACATCGCTGTACATATGCATTATCTGAATGACAGCTTATTTATACGAATTCAGAATCCTTACTCCGGTCCTATTCGCCTAAGCCCGCACGGTGAGCTTCTGACCACCAAAGGCGATAAGCGTGCCCACGGTATCGGACTGCGAAACATGCGCCAGACGATTGAGAGAGCCGGAGGGTTGTTTAATCTTTCTTACAGTGGTCAGCGGTTTCAACTGGAGCTGGTGCTTTTTCATATAGAGAGATTATAGGGCTGAATAGCCGTAGGCTGGCCGGGAGTGATCCCTTAAGGATTATCTATTCAAGTTCCCGCTGTTTGGTACGCTTCGGACGGGTCTTGTTCTTCCGGTTGGTGTCCCATAGCTCCTTGTGCATCCAGCCAGCGAATACCAGCATCACGAGGGTCAGAACCAGTACATACTCCCGCATGATATTGGATAGAGCGCCTTCTGTACTATATCCGAGAATGATATTTAACCTTCCCCACAACAGATTAAGACATAGCAGCGCTACCGCACCGTAAGTTACCCATACACTGCGGAGATACAAATTATACGTGCGCATAGGACCCCGTCCCATGAAATACCTGCTGTAGCGGATAACATACGCGGTAAAAGCAATCAAGGCTATCGTCTCCAGTGTGATCAGGATCAAATCAATAATGTCCATGCAGATCATCTCCCCTTCTACCTAAACCGGTGCGGTGCAGATCAATAAGCCGCTCTAGATCATTGGATTCATACGCCTCTTGAATTTGGCCCAAAGTCTCAATTTCGCGTTTGACCCGGCTGGGCTTGAGCTCGTGTTTTCGGAATATATCGAGGAGCTTCACTTGTTGACGACCTCCTCATCATTAGGTTTTGTCTGAGCGGTACCTCTCTCAATCAGCAGCTTCACTAATGTGCGGTTATATTCGCTCAGTTGCTTCTCATTGTCCTCATCCCGCTTCTGATAGTTCTGGATCACTTTCTCTTTGTTCGCAATTTGCTTAACACTCCAGATCAAGGCAGTAGATAACAGAACATTCAGTACGACTGAACCATTGTTATCCACGAAAAGGCCAGTCAACGCACTGAAATCCATCTGTATCCCCCATTTCCTAATGGAATCGGAACGGATTGCATCTTAACCCCTGTCCACATTTTTGGCGCAATCCATTGCCGCGAGTCTAACAAAACCACCCTCAAGCTAGTCTACTCCAGGACTTGCTATTTGGATTGGGTAGAGCGGTATATTGTAGTGCAGCCGGGATAGGAGCGGAACGGTTCCGGCGAGAACAAGAAAAAGCACGCCCCCCTACAGGGCGTGCTTGCTAACTGGTTCATTGAGCTTAATTGGTGATCTTCACATTGCCGAACACGGCCTTACTCCCGGCTGCATCCCCCGGATTACTGAGAGCTATTCCAATATACACCTGGCTGTTCATTGGAATCTGCACGGTTCCGACCGTCTGCCAGCTGCTTCCATTAGATGAGATAGAGCCTTTGAAGGTATTTCCGGTTCTCTTCAGCTTTAGCCACTTCGGAACCGAAGCCGCCGCAGTCTGATCGGTCATAGTGCCCGCAGTCGCTGTCCGGTACTGGAAGGTTGCCCCATTCTCCGGGGTAAGCATCATATCCGCGTGCTTCGAATTCGAACTCAGCGACTCACGAATCATAACCCCGGCCTTGGCCCAGCCGTCCAGTCCGCTTGTGGACTGCACCTTAACTATAATCTCCGCATTGCCGCTCAAGGATTGATAGATATAATTCAGCTGGTCTCCATTTCCCCAAATATCCGTAGTGCTGCTGCTGAGCGTAAATTGCTTCTTGGAAGTATTATAGGTGGCACTCCCCGGCTTGGAGCCGATATTTCTGGCCTTCCAGCCTGCCGGTAACTGGGCCGGATAGTCATGTTCCCCCGGCGCTGTCCAGTCAGGGGTCGGCCAGGTTGTACGTTCATTGATTTTGATTAACTCGGATTCAGGCCAGGCCCCATAAGAAAAGAACGACAGGCGCTTCACGCCAGGATAATTCTGGCGGATTCCCTGGTAGATCTCCTGATATTGATCATTCGTCCAATCATTATCCAGCGTCGGCACAATGTCTACTGGGCTGCCGCTGATCCGGTCGCTCGTATCCTTCAGGATACCGTAGGAAGTGCTGTACACCCAGTCGCTGTTGAATTCCCAGTCATCAAAATACGCCATCGGGGCGACGAAGTCGATATCATCCTTGAATTTGGCGACATTCTGCCCCACCTCAGTGAATTCCGGCGGCAAAATATACACGCCAAGCTCCACATCCGGTTTCGAGGACCCGGTAATGTCCTGCCGGATATCACCTACATACTGGCCGATTTGTTCGGTTCTCCATTCATTCCACTGCCGCCGCTTCGCAGAATCCACATCGAAATTAATAGTGAGCGGAGAATATCCGAACGCTGCCTGATATTTGGCTACCGTATAATTGCTGACATCCATGTTGTAATTATCGAAGCGGATCCAGTCTAACACCACACCGTCCACCGCATAATTCTCAATGACCTCCTGAATGATGGAGCGCTCATACTGCTGCACCTCATGATGCAGCGGATTGACGAAGTATTCGTTGCCGTTCGCGCCAGTAAACGGAGTCTGAACCCCGTTCACCAGCGACTGCATCTGCCATTCATCGTGCGCCAGGAAGGCCTCCTGGTCATGGAACTGCGGAATCCACGCATGAACCTTAATTCCTGCGGCGTGTGCGGCTGTAATTACCTCCTGAAGGGCATCGAAGTTCTCGTAGCCTTGGGCAATCGGAGCGATATCACTCTGATAGAATACCCGCCCGGACGGGACCTCATCATCTTCATCCTGCTTCACGTTCAAGCTGATGACATCCACTCCTTGCTGGTCGGCCAGCTCAATAAAGTCCTCGACATCCGCCACATTTTTGAACTGGTTAACGGTTCGTACAATGACTTCCGTCTCAAAAGGCGGATTGCTCTCCTCCTCGGCCATAGCCGGAACCGAAGCACCTATTCCAGAGAAAACCAACGCCAAGCTTAACACCGCAGTGAACCTTGCTCTCAGGGTAATTGTCATAGACACGCCTCCATAATAATAGTCTTATTCGGGTCACAACAAGAATTATTTCTTCGCGTTAATCTTCTGGACATTCCCCTGCCATCTTTGCGTTTTGAACTCGAGCAGCTTATCCAGCCCGGCTTTTTTGGCGTTCTTTCTTGCCGTTTCCAGCGCGGATAGTACCTCTTCATCCGACTTCGCCTGAACCATCTGGGCAAAAGCCAGGGTATGAATATTCTGAACATTCTGGGCTATGATCCCCATCTCCGTATCGGGAACCGGATCGGTATTCACGAATTCCGTAATGTCCAGAGCGGTTTTCCAGGTCACCGTGGACTGCGCTACCGTCTCCCATGATTTCTGGTTGGCGGCAAGCGAAGCCTCCAGGCTCATTTTTGCCGTATCAATAAGCGTCGTGTTGCCCGCCCAGTTGAAATCTTCGAACTTCCGCATAGTTTCCGTACGCTCATTAGCAGGTGTTGTCTTGTATTTCTCGTTCGGAACCGGGGCGCCGTCTGCATCCTCTTCATCCCAATACAGACCCTTCGGACCGAAGAACAGGACCTTCTGTCCCTCCGGACCCGTGATCCAGTCATAGTAGGCGAAGATGGCCTCCGGGTTCTTGGCGGAGGTGGTAATGACATTGACGTTCCAGCCCAGTGTCTCGAAGCCGCTGACAAACACCTTATTCTTGTCTATTCCCGCCTTATGCACCGGCCAAATAATCTCATATCCGCTGTCCGGGTTGCCCGCAGTCAGTGCCCGGTGCCCCTCGGCGCCGTACGTAGTGATGTTGGATTCGACCATGACCGCCACCCGGCCGGTATTCACCTTCTCCTTCACCGCATCCTGGACCTGCTGCAGTGCATCCTGGGTAATCAGGCGTTCGCGGAACAGCTTGTTGATATAGAGCATCATGTCCTCAAAAGCAGGATCGTCATAGATCGGGATCAGCCTGTCGCCTTCCGGATAACCCATAAGGGAGATGAATTTGCTGGTGGCATTCTCCTTGAAACCACCGTACATAATGTCAAGGCCGCCCCCCTTCTCACCGACCTCCAGAGGCACTACATCCGGGTACTTATCTCGCACCAGGAGCAAATATTGATACAGATCCTCGAAGGTCTCAAGCTTCGGTCTGCCGAGTGCGTTATAGATATCCTTATTGACCATATAGCCCCCGTTACCAAACTGCCCGGAGGTGTACCAGTTGGGGATTTGATAGATTTTGCCGTCCTCAGAGCGAAGCAGGTTCAGCGTGGATTCCTTTACATATTTCTTGAAATTCGGATATTTCTCATAATACTCATCGAGCGCCACGAGCCTTCCTGCCTGTACCAGCCGTTCCACTGTGGCTCCCCGGTCCGTGAAGATCACATCCGGCAGCGCGCCGCTGACAATCATCGTGTTAAGCTTTTCTGCGGCCGCCCCCCCGGATTGCACCGGCTCAACGGTAACCTTGCGGTTCTCCTGAATCCATCTCGTCGCCTCATTCTCCCCCCAAGAGGCTGTTGTAAGCCAGTCGTAGTTCCCATAGAAGCTGAAGGTAGTAGGCTTAATGCCGCCGTCATCTGTGGCTGCCCCGGCCTCTCCCTCACTTGTGTTCTGCGAAGTGCCGGATTCCCCGCCACTGCTGCAGGCAGTGAGCAGCAGCAGGCCGGTAAGCAGAAGCGATACCCATTTCAACTGAATGCGCATGTTGTCCCCTTCTTTCTACACGATATGAAAGACTGCTATTCTTTCAATGAACCGATCAGTACGCCCTTAACAAAATACTTCTGGAGAAAGGGGTACGTCAAAATAATCGGGATAGTGGCGATCATCATCGTAGCCATAGTCAATGACTTCGTGGTGACCGTGCGATTCCGGTTCATATGATCCAGTGCAATGGCATTCGATGAGCCGATCTCAGTCATAATGTTGGAGTTCATGATCTGCCGCAGCAGAGTCTGTATAGGAAGCAGATTGTCCTTCGTAATATAGATGGCTCCCGTGAACCAGTCGTTCCAGTACCCCACCGCTGTAAATAATGCAATCGTAGCGAGGACCGGGCCGGAGACGGGAATGACAATTTTGAAGAAAATTCCATAGTTGCCGCAGCCGTCGATCTTGGCCGATTCCTCCAGCCCGTCAGGCAGCGCAGCGAAGAAGGTGCGGATCACAATCATATTGTAGACGCTGATGATTCCCGGGATAATCAGTACCCAGAAGGTATCCAGCATATGCAGAGAGCGGATGAGCAGATAAGTGGGGATCAGCCCGCCGCTGAAGAACATCGTAACCATGAAGAATACCATATACTGCTTACGGTACAGCAATGTCTTTTTGGACATGCCGTAGGCTAACAGGGCCGTGAAGAAGACCGACAAGGCCGTGCCGCTCAAGGTTCTAAGGACGGTGATCAGGAAAGAGTTCAGCAGGCGGTGATCCTGAAACACAATATAATAATTCTCGAAGGTGTACACTCTCGGCCACAGGGTTACGCCGCCCAGCGCCGTATCGCTCCCCTGATTAAAGGAGATCACAAGCGCATTCCAAAACGGATAGAGCATAATAACAGCCATCAGTGTCAAGAGGATATAGATCGTCCGCTGCATGATTTTGTCGCCCAGGCTTAGTCTCATTGTTCACTCCTCCTATAGATTGTAGGTCTACCAGAGACTAACATCTGCCCGGCGGGCGATTTTGTTGGCTGTCACCAGCAGAATTACACTGATCACCGCTTTGAACAGTCCTACCGCTGTCGCATAAGAGAATCTGGCATTCAATATCCCGACACGGTATACGTAGGTGTCAATGACATCGGAGTATGGCCGCAAGACCGGATTGGTCGCCAGCAGCAAAATGTCCTCAAATCCTGCACTGAGCAGATTACCGATGGCAAGAATCATAAAGATGATAATAATAGAAGCAATACTGGGGAGGGTAATCAGGTAGATTTGCTTAAAGCGGCTTGCACCGTCTATAGAGGCTGCCTCATACAAGGCCGGATCAACACCCGCTATCGCGGCCAGATAGACAATGCTCCCGAATCCGATCTCCTTCCACACATTGACACTCACCAGAATGGACCAGAAGTATTTCGGAATCGCCAGAAAGTTAACCGGTTCTACAATCAGGTCCAGCCGTTCCAGCAAATAATTCAGCGTTCCGTTATCCACAGATAACAGCGAGAATACGAACCCGGATACAATGACCCAGGACAGGAAATACGGCAGATAGCTGACGGTCTGGATGAACCGTTTGAACGCCATATTCCCGATTTCATTCAGCATGAGCGCAAACAGAATGGGGGCCGGGAACGTAATCAGCAGCTTCAGCAAGCTAATCACAATTGTATTTCTCATCACATTCCAGAACTCCGGCGCTTCAAAGAACATTTTGAAATTCATAAATCCGACCCACGGACTCTTCATCATGCCGCCAAAGATATCATACTGCTGGAAGGCCATAACCACGCCATACATTGGAATGTAGCTGAATATAAGAACAAAGATAATGCCCGGCCAAACCATGGACTGTAAATCTAACTGATCCCTAAACTTATGCCTTACCCTTGATTTCTCAGCCATCTTCATCCGTCTTCCCCCCGGCGTTAAGTCTAATGAAATAATGGCAAAAACGGTTTGTTGTGCTCCAGCATCTCATCCAGCAGCTGTTCAGCTACGGTGACTGAAGGGATTAGCGGATGATGCACCAGGGCTTGCAGGGCAATATCCCGGTCTCCGCGAACGGCTGCTTCGATGGTCAGACTCTCATATTGCTTAACCGCCGCCAGCAGACCTCTGACGGATGGTGGAATGCGGCGCAGCGGGACCGGCAGCGGACCTTGCTTGGTCACCAGACAGTTCACCTCGATGGAAGCATCATCCGGCAGGAAATCAATGATTCCGTTATTTCGTACGTTCAGCGTCTGGATGTCGCGCGAATCATTATAGATAGACCGCATCAGCAGTACCGCCGCCTCCGAATAATAGGCTCCGCCGCGCTGCTCCAGCTGCTTCGGCTTCTCCTTCAGCTCTACGTTCCGGTACAGCTCGAACAGCTCTTCCTCCACCTGCTTCACCACCTCAGCCCGCGAGCCGGTTGATGCTGCCGCTTCCTTCTGTTCCGCAAGCATGTCGTCTGTCATATAGTAATAGCTTAGATAATAGGAAGGGATCGCTTTTAACCCATTCAGGAACCGGTGGTCCCAGGAATCAAACGGTACATTGCTGGCCTTGTAATTCTGAGGATAGTCAATCAGCTCCTGCAGCTTGCTCTTTCCGTCAATCACCACATCAGATACCCAGTGCAGATGATTGATGCCCACGAACTCGGCGTAAATCTTCTCCGTAGGGAGTCCGAAGAACTCGGAGAGCCACTTTTGAAAACCGATGGGAGAGTTGCACAGCCCTACGCTCTTTACCGAAGAATATTTGTGTACCGCCTCGGTCACCATGCCCGCCGGATTGGTGAAATTCAGCAGCCAGGCCTCTGGGGCCAGCTCCTCCATATCCCTGCAGATATCCAGAATGACCGGGATCGTCCGCAGGCCTTTCATCATCCCACCGGAGCCTGTCGTCTCCTGACCGATCACATTGTACTTCAGCGGAATCAATTCGTCCCATTTCCGCGCTTCCAGCATACCTACCCGGATCTGTGTGCAGACAAAGTGCGCTCCGGCGATGGCTTCCCTGCGGTTAAGCGTTTCCGTTAATGTGATCGGCAGGCCGGACTCCGCAATCATACGCTTGCTTAGTTCCGTAATCGTATGCAGCTTCTCCCGCCCCTCCTCAATATCCACGAGCCATACTTCGCCGATGGGCAGCTCTTGGTGGTGCTTGATAATCCCCTCGATAAGCTCAGGTGTATACGATGACCCGGCTCCGATTACAACCAGCTTCAATGTTTCCTCCATGATAGAACCTTCCTTCACCATTTTCATTTGATTACCTGCTCCAGAGACAGGCGGTCAAGAACCTCGTGATTAACGTGCATCCCGCTGCTTTCCATCGCCAGAACGACCGAACCAACCACCGGCTCACGGTTTAATATCTTTAAGGTGCCATTCGGAGCCGACTGTTTCACTCTCTGCTCAATGGCGCGCTTGATGATTCCCGAACGGTCTCCCTTGGTCAGCAGGCTGCCAGCCAGTACAACGTCAAACGTATCCTTCTCCATCGCCAGTTGGCGGATTGTCGCCGCCGCAGCCAGCCCCAATTCCTCGCCTTGTCTGATCAGTAATTCAGTGGCAACCTCGTCCCCGTCCTCTGCCGCCTGAAACAGCAGCTCGGCAATATCAGCCGGTAATTCCCGGTAATGATCCAGATACTCCTCCCGCAGCTCCGTAACGCTGGAATAGCCCAGCCGCCGGGTCAAGCGCTCTGCCAGCACCGTCTTGCCCGCCCTTCCATCATGCGCCCGCATCACGCTGCGGAATACCTCAATACTTAGATCATAGCCGCCGCCAAAATCACCAAACCGGTAACCGAACCCCCCGCATTGATGCATAACACCCATCGGATTCTTGCCGGCACAATTCACACCTGAACCGCAAATCAGTACAACTCCATAATTCTCCCCGGTGCCGGAGCGCAGTGCATTCCAGGTATCACAGGAAATCTCCGTCCGGGGAAGGCTGAGGCGGCTGATGATCGGCCGCAGAATCCTGAAGTCAGCCTCTCTGTCGGCTCCTGCCATTCCAAACCAGGAATACTCCAGCTGGTCCTTCGTCAACCCTGACGCCATGACCGCTTCCGATACCGCCTGCTGTAAGCTCTCTTCTGCCTGCTCGCAATTCTTTTGGTGATTTCCGTTTCCTCCCCGGCCTACAGCGATAACCTGACCTTGTTCACTTGCAATCATGGCATAGGTTTTGCTGCCCCCAGCATCCACTCCCAAGTAATACTTCACAGATCATTTCACTCCTAATATTCAGGTTAATCTTACATTTGCTGACGATTCGCGCACGAGAAGCTGAGGAGCGAGCTTCGTTACAGCGGGCGGCATCACCTCCCCATGGATTAATTGCATCAGCAGATCAACCCCGATGCTGCCCATTTGTGCCTCAGGCTGCCTGACCGTCGTGAGCCGCGGGTAGAATTCGCCTGCGAACTGCTGATCATCGAATCCGACAACCGAGAGATCATGGGGGACCCGAATTCCCTCGTCGCGCAGCGCCTGGACTACTCCAAGAGCAATGAAGTCATCTCCGCAAAAAAAGGCTGTCGGCAGCTTATCTTCACGGACCCAGCGTTTGGCGACCTCATACCCCCCGCTTACCGTGAACCCGCAGGAATCTGTGCCGAACGACGTTAGCCCTGCTTCCTCCAGTGCCTGGCTGTACCCCCGCTTACGTTCCGCAACGCTCAGGAATACCGAAGGGCCGCCGATAAAGGCAATCTGCGTGTGTCCAAGATTAATCAAATGCTTGGTTGCCTCATAACCGCCCTGGTAATTATCGACCACGACACTGGGAACATCCTCATGCTGGAACTGGTTATCCAGCAGTACAAACGGAATGTTTTTTCTTTTCAGTTCCTCTACAGATGCTTCCTCTTCCAGCGGGGACAACAGGATAATCCCGTCCACACGGTCCTTCTGAAACAGGAAGTTATCCCCTTCATCCTCATTCTCGGCAATGGATAACGCCAAGAAATACCCTTGCTCCGTCAGCTTGCGGTTGACCACACGAATTACGCGGTCATAGAAAGAATCGTTAAAGTTGTTAATCGACATCCCGATGACTCCCGTCTTGCCGCGTACCAGACTGCGCGCTGCGGAATTGGGCTGATAATTCAGCTCCTCCATCGCTTTAAGCACCTTCTGTCTATTGGACTCACGCACAGACGGTGAGTGGTTAAGCACTCTGGATACAGTCACTACCGAGAGCCCCGACTTTTTGGCTACATCATGAATATTCATCTAAGATTACCCGCCTCCTTCACTCCAAAGTTTAAACGATTAAACTTTTAGTGAAAATAAAAAATTCCTTACATATCATGATATATCCTTGTCCCCACTGATAATAGAACATTAAATGTCAGCTTTCTCTCCATACAAACCTTATTAATCTTTACAAAAGTTTAAAGGTTTTTACTTTGGGTTAATATTACCACCGTTCTAAATATCCGTCAATCCAAAACCTGTTAATATACCTATCTCCAACTCCCTGACCGTCTGCTCTACTTCGGACACTGCTGAATGATCTGAACAAAAAGGGAGTGAATTGCGGGCGATACCAACGGCTCCAACAAGCAAGTGGATAAACGTATCTTAATTTGTGGATTTGGGCGGATTTGGGGCAAGCAAGTGGAAAAACAACATTTAATGTTCGGGGTTTCTGCTACTTGGGCTGAAATGCGAATATTTAAGTGCTCTTTATCCAACTGCTGTTTGAGCAGAGTCTATTTGTTCCTCAGCAAGTGGAGTAAATCCACCTATTTCCTCCCACAGTGTCCCGACATAATATGAACGTTGACACCGGGAAGAAATTCACCGGCCATACAAAAAGAAGCCTCTCACAAGTTCAATGAACTCATGAGAAGCTTCTAATTGTGTTACCCCTTGTGGGGGAAATGTGGGGAAATACCCTTCCCCTAACGCCAAACCCTTGTGACTACAAGGGTTCTTTGTTAATTTACATCATGCCGCCCATTCCACCCATACCGCCCATATCCGGCATGCCGCCGCCTTTTTCAGGCTCTGGCTTGTCAGCGATAACCGCTTCGGTAGTCAGGAACATAGCCGCTACGGAAGCTGCGTTCTGCAGCGCATAACGGGTTACCTTGGCAGGGTCAACGATCCCTGCTTCGAACATGTTTACCCACTCATCGGTAGCAGCGTTGTAGCCGATGCCGATAGCTTCTTTTTTCAGACGGTCCACGATTACGGAACCTTCCTGGCCTGCGTTAGCAGCGATGGTGCGAACTGGCTCTTCCAATGCGCGCAGCACCAGATTGACGCCGGTTCTTTCGTCGCCTTCAGCTACAACAGCAGCTACAGCAGCATATACATTCACAAGAGCAGTACCCCCACCGGATACGATACCTTCTTCAACCGCAGCGCGGGTTGCGTTCAGGGCATCTTCGATGCGGAGCTTGCGCTCTTTCAGTTCAGTTTCAGTAGCAGCACCGACTTTGACAACGGCTACGCCGCCAGCCAATTTAGCCAGACGCTCCTGCAGTTTTTCTTTGTCGAACTCGGAAGTAGTTTCTTCCAGCTGGGAACGGATTTGGCTTACACGTGCATTGATATCCGCTTTGTCGCCGCTTCCGTCTACGATGGTAGTGTTTTCTTTGGTTACGCGCACTTGACGGGCGTTACCCAGTTGCTCGATGGAAGTGCTCTTGAGATCAAGGCCCAGCTTCTCAGTGATCACTTGGCCGCCTGTCAGAGCAGCGATATCCTGCAGCATAGCTTCGCGGCGGTCGCCGAATCCAGGAGCTTTAACCGCTACAGCATTGAAGGTTCCACGCAGCTTGTTCACGATCAGCATCGCCTGAGCTTCGCCTTCGATGTCTTCAGCGATGATCACCAGCGGACGCGCCTGCTGAACGATCTTCTCCAAGAGTGGAAGGATTTCCTGTGTGCTGCTGATTTTCTTGTCCGTGATCAGGATGTACGGGTTCTCCAGAACAGCTTCCATCTTGTCCGTATCCGTAATCATGTACGGGGAGATGTAACCGCGGTCGAACTGCATACCTTCTACCACTTCAAGCTCAGTCAGGAATCCGCGGGATTCTTCAACGGTGATTACGCCGTCCTTGCCCACTTTTTCCATAGCTTCAGCAATCAGTTGGCCCACTTCTTCATCGGCAGCGGAGATAGCGGCTACTTGAGCGATCGCTTGGGAATCTACAATCGGCTTAGCAATATTCTGCAGCTCAATTACAGCAGCTTTAACCGCTTTGTCGATACCTTTACGCATAACCATCGGGTTAGCGCCTGCAGTTACGTTCTTCAGACCTTCACGGATCATCGCCTGAGCCAGAACAGTTGCAGTCGTAGTACCGTCACCGGCAACATCGTTGGTTTTGGTAGCTACTTCTTTAACGAGCTGTGCGCCCATGTTCTCGAAGGCATCTTCGAGTTCGATTTCTTTGGCGATCGTCACACCGTCATTAGTGATCAGCGGGCTGCCGAATTTCTTCTCAAGCACCACGTTACGGCCTTTTGGACCCAGTGTAACCTTTACTGCATTTGCCAAAGCATCAACCCCGCGCAGCATTGCACGGCGAGCATCTTCACTGAACTTAATTTCTTTTGCCATTGTATAGTTAACCTCCTAATAGTATTGTGAGCATTCACTTGCCTTGAATATAAGTACTCTGAATCTAACTTATGAGAAGCATCCCGGACTAGTCAAGAATAGCGTGAATGTCGCTTTCTTTCATAATCAGATACTCTTTGCCTTCGTATTTGATTTCAGTTCCGGCATATTTAGAGAAAAGCACACGGTCGCCTTCTTTAACTTCCAGCGCTACACGGACTCCGTCTTTCAAAGCTCCGCTGCCTACAGCGATAATCGTACCTTCTTGCGGTTTCTCTTTGGAAGAGTCCGGAAGCACGATCCCGAAAGAAGTGGTTTCCTGTTGCTCGCTTGGTTCTACCAATACGCGTTCACCTAGTGGTTTAATCATGAAAAAATAGCCTCCTTTGAAATTATGTTATTTGCCTTGAAAACATAGTTTGAACTGCGGGGATCTGCCGTTAGGCGGCAATATAGCTGATCAGCACCTTGAAAAAGGATGTTGCTCCGGCTATTCCCGTTTTTTTTCGCAGCGTTAGCACTCAACCCTCTGTAGTGCTAACAACAATTTTTATGATACTCAACTTGAAGACGAATTTCAAGTCCTTTTACGTAAAATCGTATTTGTTTTTGGTAAAATTATGGTTTCAGCGCTTGTCCGACACACACTCTACTACATTCTATCCCCCAAAGGGCAAAATATGCCCCTCCCCTATTCCGCCTTAACATAACGTGCTTCCCGCTCCGCATCTTCAGCCAGTTGCCTGCGGTAGACGAACGCAGACAGAAACACGCTGAATTCATACAGCGCCAGCAGCGGAATCGTCACGAGGAAGTCCGAGATGAAGTCAGGCGGCGTAATCACCACAGCGATAAACACAAGCGCAAAGTACGCATACCGGCGCATCCGGCGCAGACGCAGCGGGTTCAGCACCCTGAGCTTGGTCAGAAACATGACAATCAGCGGCAGCTCGAAGAGCAGGGCCAGCGGAATCACGAGACCGAACAGGAAGCTGAAGTATTCCGCGATGCCGTAGGTCTCCTCAAGTCCCATGCTGCGCGTAATCGAAATGGTGAAGGATAAGGCCATAGGGAACACTATGTAATAGGCAAAAGCAATACCAAGAATAAACAAAACGAACACATACGGCACATAACGCAGTGCAGCGCTCCGCTCCACGGGACGCAGGCCGGGGCTGATGAACGCCCATAGCTGAAAAACAATAAACGGCACAGAGAAGACCAGCGATACCGCCATCGCAATCTTCACGTACATGCCGATCCCGTCCCAGAAGGAGAAGGCATGAAGCACGAAGCCCTGCGCCGCGTCAGCGTCGATAAGGTACAGATAGATTGGTTTGGCAACGAACAAGCCCAGCACAAGTCCGGCCACGAACACGATCAGCACGTAGATAAGCCGTCTGCGCAGCTCCGTCAGATGATCGACCAGGGACATTTCTTCCGCTTCCAGAGACATGACTGACACCACCCGAATATGAATATGGCTATATACATTAGAGAAAAAAGGGGCGCCGCCCCAGTCTGAAGCAGACCTGGGAAAGACGCCCCTGCATGGGTAACCTGAAGATTATTCCGGCAGACGGCGGTCCTGCGGAAGTTCTGCTGCTACAGTCTGCGGAGCCGCAGGAGCAGGTGATTCGCTCCGTTTGGCCGGTTCCGGCTCATTCACAATCTCCCGCGCGCCGTCCTTGAATTCACGGAAGGTACGCCCGACTGCCCGCCCAAGCTCAGGAAGCTTATTGGGGCCGAAGAGCAGCAACGCCAAGATCACGAGCAAAATAATTCCGGGTGCGCCAATACCACTTATCATTCCGGTTTCCTCCCATCCTTCTGTCCGTTCATGATATCGTTAACAATAAAATAATAATACCATAACTTATATCACACATCCATCTTCTATCATGAACGTTTTATACAAAAGGAGATGGAATTACTGGCGGTATTGGCCCGTAACCATCAACAAGGCTTCCGGCAGCTGATCCATAATCGCCGCCAGGTTCTCATGGACCCCCTTCGGGGTACCGGGCAGATTGACAATCAATGTTCTTCCGCGAATCCCGCAGATCCCCCGGAACAGCATGGCTGCGCGGTTCTTCTGCATAACCGTACTGCGCATCGCCTCGGAGAGTCCGGGTACTTCGCGCTCAATGACACGCCTCGTTGCCTCCGGCGTAACATCGCGGATAGCCAGATCGGTTCCGCCGGTGGTCAACACCAGATCTGCCTGGAAATAATCTGTAAGCTCAATCAGTGCAGCAATAATCTCATCCTGCTCATCGGGCACGATCCGGTATTCAATGATCTCACCGCCAAGCTCCTCTTCCACCAGCTCCCGAATGACCTGGGCGCTCGTGTCTTCCCGTTCGCCTCTGGCCCCTTTATCACTGGCCGTCAGGATTGCTGTTTTCCACGCCATAGGTTGTCCCTCCCTCTCTATGTACTATGTATGTCCGGCTGCTGAAGAAGCTGCCGCTGCGCCTTCTGCTGTACAAATAATTCCATGCTGCTCTCTATTCTGCTTCCAGCGCGTAATCCCCATTCTTGCCGCCGCTCTTGGACACCAGCAGTGTTGGCCCGATAATCATGTCCTTCTGCAGCGCCTTGCACATATCATATACGGTCAGCGCCGCTGCAGAAACGGCAGTCAGCGCCTCCATCTCCACCCCGGTCTTACCCGTTGTGCTGACGGTTGCTTCTATATATAGTTCATCTTTGCTGTTATCCGAGAAGCGGATATCCACTCCCGTAAGCGGCAGCGGGTGGCACATCGGAATCCAGCTTGAGGTCTGCTTCGCAGCCATAATGCCGGCAACCTGTGCTACAGCTAACACATCGCCTTTGCGGATCGTGCCCGCCTTAATCGCGCTCAGCGTCTCCGCGGCCATACGCACCAGGCTGCGGGCAGCAGCTGTCCGCTTGGTAACTTCCTTATCGCTGACATCCACCATGCGGGCTCTGCCCTGCTCGTTGAAATGAGTTAACTCCATCTAACCCTCTCCTTCCGGCAATCCCAGATGCCGTTCTCCGTAATCAGCAGATCCATCAGGGCATCATGCTCTTCAAGCGGTACTTCAGGGACCAGCTGCAGGTCATAGGCCAGGCCAATCCATAGCGGCCTGACAGCCCCTTCGGGAAGCCCGGCTTCACTTGCCGCGCGCAGGCGGTCGTAATACCCCCGTCCGTAGCCGAGGCGGCCGCCCTTCCGGTCAAAGGCCAGACCCGGCACGAAAACGGCCTCCGGCCAGCCGGTCCTCCCGCCTGCCGCCGTGCCGGGTCCGGTTAGAGCGATATCCCCGGCTGCAGGCTCCAGTATTCCGTAAGCGCCCGGGACAAGCTCTTCCCAGGAGCGGACGCGGTGGAGACTTAAGTCCCCGCTCTCCCGGTTCACACGGGGAAGCAGCACCTCACACCCGCCCGCCCATGCCTCCGCAAGAAGCGGACGGCAGTCCAGCTCCGAGCGGAACGGGGCATAAGCGAGCAGGGAAGCCGCTTTTGCCTGCGAGAACCAGCTCCAGGCATGACTGCATACCCGGGCAGATAACAGCGCCCGCTGCTCTATAGACAGGGCGTCCCGGAGCGCGGTATTCCCGGCCCGCAGCCTGCGCTTCCACTCGGTAAGCTGCATGCTCTGCTCCTGCATGGGCAGCCTCCTCCTTAACTTGTTCCTAGCTTATCATAGTTTGTAAGCTCAGTTTACCACTCTTCTCACTGGTTCGCCAAGGTTGATCCATTACCCTTGTTAGAAGAATGAACCTCGCACGGCAAACCTTTTTCATGTAAACTGGAGAATAAGATTATGATATAGCCGGGGCACAAGCTGCCAAGGCCAATTTGCAAGGGCGGAGGTTTCATACAGAATGCTTCTTCAAGCGACAGGAATTACGAAATCATACGGAATACAAAGTGTGCTGGACGGCATCAGCCTCATGGTGAATGAGAAGGAACGAGTCGGTCTCGTCGGCGTTAACGGAGCGGGCAAATCGACTTTTCTGCAGATTCTGGCCGGGGAAATGTCTTACGACAGCGGGCAAATTCATAAGTCCAAAGAGACTACGATTGGCTATCTGGCCCAGAACAGCGGCTTGCAGTCGGATAAAACCATACAGGAAGAGATGCTGGCCGTATTTGCGCCGCTGCTGGAGGCCGAGGCTGAGCTGCGGCAGCTGGAGACGGATATAGCCGATCCGGCACTCGCCGAAGATCCGAAGCGTTATGAGGATCTGCTGGAGCGCTACGCCAGACGTTCCGACTGGTTCAAGGATCATGGCGGCTACGAGATGAATACGCGTATCCGCAGCGTTCTTCATGGTATGGGCTTCGGGGAGTTCGCACCTGAGACTCCCATCTCGACCTTAAGCGGAGGCCAGAAGACGCGTCTGGCACTGGCCCGCATTTTGCTCCAGGCTCCTGACCTGCTCATGCTCGATGAGCCGACCAACCACCTGGACATCGAGACGCTCACCTGGCTGGAGGATTATCTGCGCGGGTACCCGGGAGGTATTCTGGTCGTATCCCATGACCGGTATTTTCTGGACCGTCTGGTGACGACCATCGTGGAGATTGAACGGCACCAGACCCGCAGATACACGGGCAATTACAGCCGGTATATGGAGCTGAAGGCTGCAGAATATGAGATCCGCATGAAGCAATACGAGAAACAGCAGGATGAAATATCACGGATGGAGGATTTCGTGCAGCGCAACATTGTGCGGGCCTCCACCACCAAGCGGGCACAGAGCCGCCGCAAGGCACTGGACAAAATGGAGCGCATCGACAGGCCGCTGGGCGACCTCAAGAAAGCCAGCTTCTCCTTCGAACCGGACTTCATGTCCGGCAAGGAAGTGCTGCAGGTCCGCAGCGTGGCTGTGGCTTTTAGTGAAGAAGCCGCCCCGCTGTTCCGCAATGCCTCCTTCGAGCTGCGGCGCGGCGAGACAGCGGCACTGATCGGGCCGAACGGAATCGGGAAGTCCACGCTGCTGCAGTGTATGACCGGCACCCGCGAGCCCTCCGCCGGAAGCGTGAACTGGGGAACCAAAGTGAAGATCGCTTACTACGACCAGGAGCAGACAAGGCTGAACCCGCGCAACACCGTGCTGGAAGAGCTGTGGAGTGAGTACCCGATGCTGGAGGAGGCCCGGATCCGCACGATTCTCGGCAACTTCCTGTTCAGCGGTGAAGATGTGCTGAAGAAGGTAGCTGCCCTGAGCGGCGGCGAGAAAGCACGGGTGGCCTTGTCCAAGCTGATGCTGCGGGGAGCCAACATGCTGATTTTGGATGAGCCGACCAACCATCTGGATCTCGTCAGCCGTGAAGTGCTGGAATCGGCCCTGATTGATTTCGAAGGCACACTGCTGTTCATTTCCCATGACCGTTATTTCCTGAATAAAATGGCTGAACGGGTTCTAGAGCTGCATCCGGACGGAATTGATCAGTATTTGGGTAATTATGACGACTATATTGAGAAAAAAAGCGAGCTCGAAGCGATTGCCGAGGAGCAAGCCGAGCTGGCGGCCGCCAAGAGCTCGCGGAATGCCGATAATGAAGCCAGTTCAGCGGAGAAAGGCACCTCCCTCTCCTATGAAGCGGACAAGCAGGCCAAACGTGAGGAGCGTAACCGCCAGCGGCGGATCTCCGAATTGGAGGATCAGATCGCCAAGCTGGAGGAAGCCATCTCGGTCGTCGAGCATGAAATGACCAAGCCTGAGGTCTATCAGGATTATCTGGCGCTTCAGGAGCATGAAAGTGATCTTAAAGACAAAAAACGGCAGCTGGGAGATTTATTTAGCGAATGGGAGAAACTGGCTGAAGAATAAGCTAAAGGAAGCTAAAAATAAATTTTAACGGTTTCCAATTTGTTCAAATAAAGTTATCCACAGCGCCATCCACAGTTTTCGTGCATAACTATTGGTTAAAAATAGCCCTTCGGGGCTTTTTTCATGCGTAATATCGCTATTCCGCTTGTCAAGGACTTTTTATCCACCGAATTATCCACATTATCCACAATTCCCACAAATATGTTTCATTGTATAACCTCCTGTTTATAGGGTTCAGAAAAAAGGCGTTATTGCTGATTTTACACGGTTTTTACACAACTCGTGCGGAATATGTGGATAACGTTGTCCACAGCTTGACAAAAGCCGCTGAGAGTAAAAATCATGTTAGTTTTTTAGAACAACAGCAGTTAGATGATCTACACTTGCTGATGCACGAATGGGGTTCTGCTGCAAGAGCAGTTGGATAAACATCACTTACTGGATCACAATTCAGGTCAAAGCGGCAAAATCAGCAGCATTAGATGCTGTTATTCCACTTGCTTACGGATAAACGTCAGAAATCGAGAAATTAAGCTACGTTTGTCCAACTAACTCTATAAAACGTTAAAGACGTAGTCACTGAGATCAGCAAAAAACATCTGCCATGTCAGCACTGACATGGGCAGATGCATTTAGAAACAGACAGCTCTGAAGCTGTGGGGAACTTCGCTCTAGCCGTTCACAGCCGTGTCTGGATACACGACCGCTGCATCGGACAGCAGCGCCGCATTGCAGGCCGCAATATAAGCAATCCCCGCAGCCATCACAATATCATGATGAATGGCTGTGCCGCGGAATTTACTGTCCTTCCACTCCACCATTACAGCAGCCTCTGCCTGGGCATTCCCGCCGCTGCCCAGAGAATGCAGCTCCAGGCCGTCAAAGCGGATATCCTCAGCGATGCCTTGCCCGATGGCGGCAATGATCGCTTCCAGCGGACCGTCTCCGGTACTGGTCTGCGTCGTCTCTGCGCCGCTCTGCAGATGGCGCACCGTCACTGCGGCCACCCGGCGCGGCGCGCTGCCGGCCAGCACCTGCACTTCGCCCAGCTCGTATACCTGGGCGAGCTGCCCGGTGGTGCTGCTGACCATCCGCAGCAGCTCATCATCGCTGACGGCCTTCTGGCGGTCAGCCGTCTCCTTGAAGGATTCGTACAGCGCGTCGAGCTCCGCCGAATCCAGGGCAATTCCATACTTCGCAGCGCGGTCCTTCAGCGCATGTCTGCCGGAATGCTTGCCCAGGATAATCATGCTGCGCGGGATGCCCAGCCGTTCCGGGTCCATAATCTCGTAGGTGCTGCGGTCCTTCAGCAGGCCGTCCTGATGGATACCGGATTCATGCTGGAAGGCGTTGCGGCCGACAACCGGCTTGTTGTAGGCAATCGGGAAATGCATCGCTCCGCTGATCATACGCGAAGTGTCATACAGCTTGTCGAGTACAATTCCTGTCTCGGCACCAATGGAATCGCCGCGCGTCTCCAGAGCCATAACCAACTCCTCCAGCGCACAGTTGCCGGTACGTTCCCCCACTCCGTTCACCGTGACCTCAATCTGCGTTGCGCCGCCTTCAATCGCTGCCAGGCTGTTCGCCACGGCCAGGCCCAGATCATTATGACAATGGGCACTGTAGATGACTTTGTCGCCGCCTCTCGCCCCAAGCCGTACACGCCGGAACATCTCGCCGTATTCCTGCGGCAGCGCATACCCTACGGTGTCGGGCAGATTGATAATCGACGCGCCCTCTTCAATCACGGCTTCGACCATCTCGATCAGATCGTCGATTCCGGTCCGCGCGGCATCCATGGCGGTGAATTCCACCACATCACAGAACTGGCGGGCGTAAGCCGTCATCTCACGCGCGGCAGCCACAACCTCAGGGCGGCTCATGCGCAGCTGATGGCGCAGATGAATGTCGGAGGAGGAGATGAACAGATGAATCCGCCGCCGCTCAGCATCGCGGGTGGCCCGGACAGCAGCATCAATATCCCCTTTGACCGCGCGGGCGAAGCCGCAGATCTCCAGTCCCTGAATTTTGCGGGAGATGGTCTCCACCGCTGCAAAGTCGCCCGGACTGGATACAGGGAAACCCGGTTCCAGCACATCTACACCCAGCTCGGCAAGCTTCGCAGCCAGAATAATCTTCTGTTCGGGCGTAAGACTGGCCCCCGGAGCCTGTTCTCCATCACGCAGCGTGGTGTCAAAGATCTGAATTCGTTTCTTTACCGGAATAATCATCGTTAGTTCCTCCTCATATTGGGTTGATCCTTCAAGGGTCACCATCTAAAAAAACACAAAGACCCGCCGTCTCATATAAGAGACGGCGGGTCACCCCTCCGCGGTACCACTCTTGTTGACGCATAAGGCTCCTGCTTGCAAGCCCAAGCTGCGTCCAGCTCAGCATCATATCCCCATGCTCCGTAACGCGAAGCCCGGGAGATATGAACCGTCCTGTAACGGGGACATCCGTAGCTGCGTACCTGGTGCTCTTTCCGCCGCTCCGCTCACGGGCGAGATTCGCCGGCCTCCGGTGTCTGCGTCGCACCTCCCCGCAGCTCTCTGTTCACCTTGGCCGTCTACTGCTCCCGATCATTGCGTGTCATTCCTATGTGTGCCTGGATAAGCGCACAAAAAAGCCTGTCGTCTCCTTCAAGAGACGACAGGCTGTTAACTGTCGCGGTACCACTCTTGTTGATACCCGGCTTCAGCCACTTGCTTCGGCTGTCCTGCGATACCCACTCCAAGTCCTGCAAGATTCTCCGGAAGTTCTCACTCCGTAATCCCCTGCTTGACCACCCTCTCACGGAGGTTAACCGTAACGGTGTACATAAGGCCACCGGATTAAGGATTACTCCGGTCAGTGCTCCTGTTACAACGAGCTGCCTGCTTCCACCGCTCCGCTCCCGGACGAGTTCAGGTCTCCTTCGACTGCGTCGCACCATACCGCAGCTCTCTTATCCCGGAGTTACCTTACTGCTTCCGATCATTGCGTTTGTTCAAATATAAGTTTCTTGAATTGAACTGATTATAACCGCCTGCTTCTCCCAAAGTCAATAGGCAGTTACCGACCACTTCTCCAGCGAGAAGCCGGGATCGGCGACCATATCCAGCGGAATCCCGCCTTCATGTCTCCATTTCACATATGCCGCGGCACCGATCATCGCCGCATTATCCGTACAATAGACCGGCGGCGGGATGATCAGCTCGATGCCCTCTGCCCCGCAGCGCCGGATCAGGGCTTCACGCAGACCCTTATTCGCCGCTACGCCTCCACAGAGCAGCAGCTGCCCTGCGTTGTACTCGCGGACCGCACGGACCGCCTTCTCCACCAGCACCTCCACTACGGATTCCTGGAACCCTCGGGCGATTCCGGCCACATCCGGCGTAAGTCCCTTCATCTTGCTCTGATTCACCGCGTTCAGCACCGCAGACTTCAGGCCGCTGAAGCTGAAGTCATAGGAGCCCGGCTCCAGCCAGACACGCGGCAGTACAAAGGCCTCCTCCGCTTCATGGGCCAGCCTGTCCACATGCGGGCCTCCCGGGTAAGGAAAGCCGAGGGCACGCGCCACTTTGTCATAGGCTTCCCCAACCGCATCGTCACGGGTGCGCCCGATGATCCGGAACTCGCCCTCCCGCTCCATATGGACCAGCTCCGTATGCCCGCCGGATACTACCAGTGTCATATTGGGATACTTCAATTCCCGGACCAGCCGGTTGGCATAGATATGGCCGGCAATATGATGGGTGCCGATGAGCGGCTTGCCCCAGGCCAGCGCAAGGCTTTTGGCAGCCACTACCCCAACCAGCAGCGCTCCCACGAGTCCCGGACCCTGGGTTACCGCCACTGCCGTCAGCTCCTGCGGATGTATGCCTGCCGTGCTTAAGGCTTCTTCAATCACCAGCGTAATCACCTCGACATGCTTGCGGGAGGCCACTTCAGGCACTACCCCCCCGAATGCGCGGTGGGTCTCGATCTGGCTTGAGATGATATTGGACAACACCTCACAGCCGTCCTTCACGATCGCTACAGAGGTCTCGTCACAGCTCGTCTCAATGGCAAGAATTAATACAGGCTCAAGTAAGCCCGTGTCTGTCTTCATTTCAAGTCCACGCTTCCTTCCGTTACAGCTTGCTCCCCGTAGTCCGGCAGATCCGCCCACATGATGAGCGCATCCTCACGGTTGTCCGAATAATAACCCTTGCGGGTACCGGCCGGCCGGAAGCCTTTTTTGCGATATAAATTCTGGGCCACCTCGTTCGAGACCCGTACTTCAAGTGTGATCGACTGCATCCCGAGATAAGCTGCCGTTCGCATCAGCTCGTCCAGCAGCCGTTCTCCCCATTTGCGCCCCCGGTAAGCCTCCAGCAGAGCGATGTTGGTGACATGAGCCTCATCCACAATGGCCCACATTCCGGCATAGCCGATTAACCGCCCTTCCAGCTCCATCACCATATATTTGGCGAAATGATTATGGTTCAGCTCGTTGCGGAAGGCTTCCTCCGTCCAGGGCATGGTGAAGGCCTCCCGTTCAATCACAAGAATCTCAGGGATATCCTCAAGCCGCATCAGCCGAAAAACAAGGTCAGCCCCCTGAGCCCTTACTGGTTCCGGTTCTATCATCGTGTGTTCAGGCTCCCTTCGCTGCTGCGGCGCAGATTGGCCTCCGCTTCCGACAGCTGCGTATAATTGGGAATCAGCGTGTGCAGATCTCCGCTCTCCGCGTAGATGCCCGCTTCGGCAAGGAAGCCGGTCCAGCGGCCTTCAAGCTCATACGGCAGGGTGCGGACATTGCCCGCTTCCATAAGCGGAGCCAGTGATTCCGCACTTCCATGCAGCGCCGTCTCGCCTACGAACCACAGGCTGCCCGGCATTCTGCCTTCGCCTGCGGCTTCCGTAAGCCGCGTGGCCAGCTCCTGTACCCAGTCCGCCATCAGCCGGATGGCATCCGGCGCCAGCCGCCGGGGAGGCTTGTCCCCGTCTGCCGCGAATACAGCGGTGTAGACCTGTCCCCGCCGGGCGTCAATCAGCGGAATGATCCAGTCGGGTCCTGCCGCCGGGGTCACAGATGGCTGCTCCGTGTGCTGAGCTTCAGGCTGCTGCACAAAAGCCGCATGGTATCCGCCCCAGGCCAGCGCATGAAGGCTGGATACGCCGGTAACCGGGACGCTCCAGGCCCAGGCCAGCGTCTTCGCTGCGGTTACGGCGATCCGCGTTCCGGTGTAGGAGCCCGGGCCGATGCCAACCGAGATTCCGCCGATTCTATCTGCAGTAGTTGCTGAAGCCTGAAGCGCCTGTTCAATGATGGGCAGCAAATGGACAGAGTGGTTCCGCTCCCCGGAAGCATTAATCTCATGCAGCAGCTCCCCGCCTGCCGTCACTGCCACTCCCAGAACAGCCGTCGAGGTATCCAGCGCCAAAAACCGCTTGCGCGGCTCAATATTCGAGTTCGTCATATTTCTTTACCCCACTTCTGGATCAGCGTCCGGCACACTTCGCCGTATGGCTCTCCGATTCCGGTCACCGTAATCTCCCGTTCGTCCGGGCCGGCTGTCTTCAGCTCTATATGGAGATGCCGCGGCGGCATCAGGTCTGCAATAATCCGGCTCCATTCCACCAGGCTCACACCCTGGCCGTAGAAATACTCTTCCAGTCCCAGCTCATCTGCTTCCTGCACCGAAATCCGGTAGACATCCATATGATACAGCGGCAGACGTCCTTCATACTCTTTGATAATTGTAAAAGTAGGGCTGTTCACAATGCCCTCCACGCCGAGATGGCGCGCATATCCTTGCGAGAACGCGGTTTTGCCCGCGCCCAAATCCCCGTCCAGGCCGATCACCATGCCCGCCGATGACGCGTCAGCAATAGCGGCCGCCAGCGCCTCCGTATCCTGAAGGCCGAATGAACGGTACGTGAACACCGTTTCTGTATTATTGTCCAAGACTGCAACGACCACCTTAATTTAAATATCCCTTACCGGTTAACAATATATTTAATTATATCGGTATGATACTTGCACCGCAACAGGCCGCAGGCCGTCCTGGAGTGACCACACAACAAAAAAGCAGGGGTATTCCCGGAATAACGATCCCAGGAGGTTCCCCTGCTCTGTTACCTTAATGTCCCTGCTCCTCCAGCCGTTCTACCCCGACAGTCTGTGTATTAGTCGGCCGGGAGCCTACCTGAACCGTAGCCATGCCGTTATCCGTATCCACATGCTCAATCCAGACCGGCTCTCCGTCAAGATGCACCGCGATCTTGTCTTTGGAGTCGTAAATATCCTTTGCCCGTGTTATATCCATTCTGCTCTTCCCTCCTTATTCATCCTCGTCCTCCGCCGGAAGTTCGCCTATCGTTGCTTCGGCATCCAGCAGCGCTGCAGCTTCATCCAGCCCGGCATCCTCCGGGTCGGCAATAATATTCTCCCACTGGACAGCCTCTGCCGGAATATCCTGCTCTGACAAGGCATCGCTCCAGTGATTCAGCTCTTTGTCCATGGCGCCTCCTTTAACAAGGGCAGACTCTGCCTCTTTCTAAGCGGAACCGCTTTATTTTTTCCCATACTTCTCAATTCATGCATCCGGCTAGAAACAGCCCTGACGCTCCATACTAAGCCATAACACACATCATCAGGAGGCGATTCTCATGCATACTGTTTGGAAAGGAGCCATCAGCTTCGGGCTTGTGCATGTACCGGTCAAAATGTTCTCCGCTACGGAGGACAAAGACATCTCGCTGCGTTATATCCACAAAGAATGCGGCAGCCCGCTGTCCTATGTACGCAAATGTCCTGTCTGTGACAAGGAAGTCACCTGGGAGGAGATCGGCAAGGGGTACGAATATGAGAAAGGGAAGTTCGTCCTGTTCGACAAGGAAGAGCTGGACCAGCTCAGCGAGGAGAGCAGCAAGAGCATCACAATTCTGGATTTCGTGGATTTGACGGAGATCGACCCGATTTATTTCCAGAAAACCTACTACCTCTCTCCAGATCAGGCCGGCGCCAATGCTTACCGTCTGCTGATGGAGGCCATGCGCCAGACCGGAAAGATCGGCATCGCCAAAATCTCCATCCGCTCCAAAAGCAGTCTGGCCGCAATCCGCGTCCTGGCTGACTGCCTCGCGATTGAGACGATCTACTACCCGGACGAGGTCCGTCCGGTATCGCAGGTACCCGGCCTGCCGGAGCCGGGAACGGTCAACGACAAAGAGCTGGATATGGCCAAGCTGCTCATCTCTCAGCTGTCCCAGCCTTTTGAGCCGGCCAAATATACCGATGATTACCGCCAGCGGATGCTTGATCTGATCACGCACAAGATTGCCGGAGAAGAGTTCCATATTGCCCCGGCCCGCCAGGAGAACAATGTCATCGACCTGATGGCGGCCCTCCAGGCCAGTATCGAGGCCGTGCAGCATATCCCTTCCGATCCCGGCCCCTCCAAGGCAGGCAGCGGTGCGAAGCCGCGGACAGCCGCCGGTGCGAAGAAGCGGACAGCCAAGTCCAAAGACACCGGTACAGACGCCGGTACGCCTGCTGCTCCGGTTGCAGATGATGCCACCGGACCTATTCCGGTGATCGCCCCGAAGCCGAAACGCCGGACGGCCAAGAGCAAGGGTACCGGTGCCTAGAAGCCGGACGCTTGGGGCGGCAGGCACCTACCCTTCGTTGAAGCTGCAGCCGCTCACTCCGTTAGAACCTGTGCTGGCATACGGGATTCCTTCCGGGAGCCAGTGGATCGCCCAGATCAAGTGGGACGGAGTACGGATGCTCGCCTATTATGACGGAACCAGCGCTGAGCTGATTAACCGGAGGGGCAACCGGCGCACCCTGCAGTATCCCGAGCTCGCCAGGCCCGAGGCCTACTGCCGGGCCGGCTCTGTCATTCTGGATGGCGAGATTATAGCGCTAAGCGGCGGCAAGCCTTCCTTCCACGAGGTCATGCGGCGCGACAGCCTGAAGAATGAGGCCGCGATTGCGGTAGCAGTGCCCCGGGTTCCGGTGCTGTATATGGTGTTTGATATTCTGTACTGCAACGGCTCATGGCTGCTGGACGAGCCGCTGTCCCGGCGGCAGGAGCTGCTGAAGGAGCACCTGCTGCCCCATCCTCATGTGCAGCAGGTGCCGAGCTATCATGATCCTGCCCAGCTGTTCTCCGCAGCCCGTAAGGGCAGTCTGGAGGGAATTGTCTGCAAGGACCTGAACAGCACCTATGCCCCCGGCGGCAAAGACAGACGCTGGCAGAAGCTCAAAATTATCTCCGATGTCACCGCTGTCGCCGGTGGCGTCACCTTCCGCGACGGCCAGGTCAACGCGCTGCTCTTCGGACTGTATGATGATGCAGGCAAGCTGCATTATATCGGACATGCCGGGGCGGGCAGGATGACCGTCCAGGACTGGCGGACGCTGACCGCACAGATAGAGGGGCTAATTACGGAGCGTATGCCTTTTGCAGAGCTTCCTGAGCGCAGCAAAGGCGCGGTCTGGATTAAGCCGGAGCTGGTGTTCAAGCTGCATTTCCTGGAGTGGAATCCCTCCGGCACCTTCCGCCAGCCGGTGATTCAAGCCCAGGTCGGGCTGCCGCCATTATCCTGCCGGATGGATCAGAAGAGTTAGTCATTAAGCTCAGAAGGAGGAACCGGGTTATGCCGCAGAAGGTTAGAGGCACCATTACCGCAGAGGGACATGAGATTACCATTACGAACCCGGATAAGCCGCTGTGGCCTGAACGCGGCATCACCAAGCAGATTTATCTGCAAAAGCTGGCCGCCCTCTCCCCCTATCTGTTGCGCTATTGCAAAGACAGGCTGCTGACGGTGATCCGTTATCCCCACGGTGTGCCGGGAATGTCCTTTTATCAGAAGAACGCCCCGGAGCCGCTACCGGAATACGTCCATACGGCTGTGCATGAGAATATTACCTATATTGTGCTGCAAGGGCTGCCGGAGCTGCTCTGGCTGGGCAATCTAGCCGCACTGGAATTTCATCCCTCGCTACATTACGCCGGCAGTACACTGCCCTGCGAATGGATGATTGATCTGGACCCTTCGCTTGAAGAGGAGCCGCGTATCATGGAGGCAGCCGCCCTTGTGGGGGAGGTGCTGAAGTCGCTTGGTCTGGAATCCGTTCCGAAGACCTCCGGAGCCACCGGAGTGCAGATTATCGTTCCGGTGGAGCCGGGCGTAACCTTCGATGACCTGCGCCGGATCGGGCATTTCGTAGGCCGTTATGTCACGGAGAAGCGGCCTGATCTTTTCACCCTGGAGCGCCTGAAGAAACACCGCGGGGACAAAATATACTTTGATTACCTGCAGCACTACGGCGGCAAAACACTTGCTGCACCGTATACCCCGCGTGCCAGGCCGCTTGCCACCGTCTCAACGCCCCTCCTGTGGGAGGAAGTGCAACGGGACGTCAAGCCAACAGATTACCACCTGCTGAATATTGAGGACCGTCTGGCCCGGACAGGAGATCTGATCGCAGGGGTTCCTCCCCAGCCTGTCGAAGCAATTATTGCCAAGCTGCCCCCAGGACAGCAATAAGCCCGCAATGCCTTATCAGGCTGCGGGCTTATCCTGGCGTCCAAATCTTGGACGGAAGGTATTCTATATGAGAATACGGCGCAGCATGTCAGAACCGCCGTATTGGTTAATCTGTCGTTCGTAAATATACCTTCCTTCGGAAGCGTTCCAGCTCGGGCTGACTACGCTAATGAATTGCTTTTTTCTTGAATCGGCCGCCCTTAACATCATGGATATTGCCGATTGCGATGAATGCTTCGGTATCCCAATCCTCCACAATAGTCTTAAGCTTAGCTTCTTCCAACCGGGTAATGACTACAAAAATCACTTTCTTGTTATCGCCGGAGAATCCGCCTTCACCATCCAGATAGGTTACTCCGCGTCCCAGACGCTCCGTCAGGGCTTCGCCGATATCGCGGAACTTATCACTGATAATCCATACTGATTTCGACTGATCCAGACCTTCAAGTGTAATATCTATCAGTTTAAAAGCAATGTAATAAGCAATAAGTGAGAACATCGCATTGTTCCACCCGAACACAAAACCAGCGCCGGACAGAATAAACAGGTTGAAGAACATGACGACTTCCCCTACAGAGAACGGAAGCCTCTTGGACACAAGAATGGCTACAATCTCCGTGCCGTCAAGCGATCCGCCATAACGGACAACGAGTCCAACCCCTACGCCGAGGATTACCCCTCCGAATACGGCTGCCAGCAGCGGCTCAACCGTAATAGGATGAACAGGATGGAGCAACTGTGTTCCGATGGACATCACAATTACAGCGAATAGCGTAGATAAGGCAAATGTCTTACCGATCTGCTTATAACCGATAACCAGGAACGGCAGGTTAAGCAGGGTTAACAAAATACCAAGCGGTATATTAAAAATATGGGACAACATAATGGAAATACCGGTGATTCCGCCATCAATCAACTTATTGGGAACAAGAAAAATCTCAAGCGCAACAGACATCATAGCCGCTCCGATGATAATCATCACAATCCGCTGGGCCAGTCTTGCCGTCTTAAAAACTCCGGACTTCTGTGGCTTCTTCTGTTCTTCACTCGTAAAGATATGTTGGCTTACAGTCATAGAACTCCCCCTCTAAATAGTGTATCTAAGAAGTATACGAAAGCAGTGCTGACAGGCGTGCCTTCTCCCCTGTTCTTCTTATATTCACATTATATCATAAAGGAACCTCAAATAACGCATGTAAATTGATATAACCTTCGATAAACGATGATTCAGCCATCTTTTCTCTCATAATAGCGGAGATAAGAGCTGACATAGACTCTCAATCCGTTTGACATTACGGCCGCGCTCCCTGAACTTTATCGGATCAATGTATTCGCTATGCTTCAAATCTCTGCTAAAGTCCTCAGCCAGCTCGGCAATAACCTCCGGCTGGAGCAGCACCGCCGTCAGCTCGAAGTTGGAATAAAAGCTGCGCATATCCAGATTGGCACTGCCGACCGTTGCCAGCAGGCTGTCGATAATCATTACTTTGGCATGCATGAACCCTGCGGTGTAGCGGTAAAATTTCACCCCGGCATCCTGCAGATTCTCCAGGTAAGACAGCGTTGCATAATAGACCAGCCTGTTATCCGGCTTCGCCGGGATGATGATCCTTACGTCCACTCCGCTGAGCACCGCATTCTTAAGCGCCCTGCAAACTGCGGGGTCCGGGATGAAATACGGCGAGGTCATCCAGACGCGCTGCTTCGCTGCACAGATGGACGCGAAGTACATCTCCTGAGTGACATCAATCGCCCCATCCGGGCCGCCGGCTACAATCTGAACCGCCTCCCTGCCGCTGCAGGCATGATCAGGGAAAAACCGCGGATGGCTGAGAACGTCTCCGGTTACCAGCCTCCAGTCCTTAAGAAACACATATTGCAGCTGATATACAGCATCCCCTTCAAGCCGCAGATGCGTATCCCGCCACTCCCCCATCTTCGGGTTTTTGCCCAGATAATCATCCCCGATATTCATTCCTCCGGTGAATCCGGCCAGTCCGTCAACGACGAGGATTTTGCGGTGATTCCGGAAATTGAAGCGGCGGTCCGGCAGCGCAGTCAGCGGAGGCAAGAAAAAATGCACCTGCACCCCCGCATTCCTCAGCGTATTCACGAAGCTCCGGCTCAGCTTATGGCTCCCAAGGCCATCACACAGCAGACGTACTCTCACCCCCTGGCGTGCCTTACGGATCATCAGCTCCTGAAACCGCCTGCCGATCCCATCCTCCCGGAAAATATAAAATTCCATGTGGATATGCTCATGCGCGCCCTCCATCGCCTCCAGCATAGACTTATAAGCCTCCTGCGCGCCGGAGAGCACCTCACACCGGTTATATTGCGTAACGTGGCTCTCTGCCAGTCCGTTCAGCAGATGCAGCAGCTCAGGGCGGTCCACAAACCCGGGATTACCCGTCTCCTCCACATTTTTGACCCTGTGAATTTTACCGGTGATATGGGCGCGGATTTCGCGCAGCAGGGAGACACATCTTGTGCCGAGCTTGCGGCTCTGCCAGTAATCGCGTCCCAGGAAATAATAGAACAGCAGCCCCAGCGGCGGGCAGCAGAATGTTATACATAGCCAGGCGACGGCTCTCTGCGGACGCCGGTATTCCGAACCTAATATGATGGCAAGCTGCACAATAAATAAGCATAATATAACGGCAAATATCCTCATCCTAGGCCTCCTGAAAAATGCATGACTACTACAGGTTTTGCCTTAACTCTCCTTCTTTATTCAAGTAAACCGTTGTCATGTTCACCTTAGTTATGGAATACATAGAGTAGTAGGACGAACCGGATAAGCCCCAGCACCATGAACAGGTTGCAATCAGTCATTCATACCAAGCGGCTGCCCAAGCCGCAGTAAGGAGACGTTATGAAGAGTCAGCCAGGTCATAAAAAGATTAAGCTGCTCGTTATGCGTGAGGCCGGAAGGCCCGTCAGACAGCTGGAGATGTCGAAGTCCTACGCGCTGGCCCTGCCTGCCGCAGCCGCCCTGTCCCTCTCCAGTCTGGTCACCTCCATGCATATTCATGCCTCCCGGTCCATCGCAGAGCTGGAGGCCGAAGCAGCAGCATTATCGCTGACTAATATCCGCATGGAGCTGAAGGTTGCCGATAAGGATCAGGCGCTCCAGCAGCTTCGCGGCCAGGTGACCGAGCTCTCGGAGGAAGCTGAGGACATTAAAGACAAGCTGAAGAGTGTGACGGAGCTGGAGCAGCAGCTTCAATCGCTGATCGACAAGGAGACCGGCTCTCCTGCTGGTGTAGGTGCCGATGCCGGTGACGGAACGTACGACGCCGATACGACATCCTCCGCAGCTTCCGCTTCCGGTAAAGGCAGCCAGCCGTTACTCCCGGCCCCGCCGGAACTCAGCGCCGCAGCCGCAGGAACCTACGGAAGAGTCAGCCGGTTAAGCGCCGGTCCATTCATTCAGGAGCAGCCCGAAGCTGTACCTTCCGCCGGCTCGCCTGCCGCTATTTTTCGGATCAGAGCTGCCGGGAAGGCCCTGCGCAGTACGGTTAATCCGCAGGTTGGCGGTGAATACATCGCCGTCTATGAGGAAGATCCGCAGAAGCTGGTCCAGGAAGCGAAAGACGACTTTGAGGAGATCCACAGCCTGCTGGATGAGATGATCAACAGTATCCCGATCACCATTACACAGGCAGAGAAAGCCAATAAGGTGAAGGCAGAACTTCAGGCGAAGCAAGCACAGGAGAAGCAATCCAGACTAACCCGGGCCGTAATGTGGCCAACCGGCTCGAAGATCATTACCTCCAGCTTCGGGTACCGCTCCGATCCTTTCAAGGGGAGCTCCGCCTATCATTCCGGAATTGACATTGCGGGGAATATCGGAGATGCGGTATACGCGGCATTGGGTGGAGTGGTCATCTCCGCAGAGCAGATGGGGGCCAGAGGCAAATATGTTGTGATCCGTCATGATAACGGACTCGAGACCTGGTACATGCATTTGAATCATATGCTGGTCTCCCCTGGTGACACGGTCAGCAAAGGCGAGCAGATCGGAATGCTGGGCAGCACCGGACGCAGCACCGGTCCCCATCTTCATTTTCAGGTCGTGAAGCAGAACAAGCCGGTGAATCCGCTCAATTATGTGAATCCTTAAGAACAGAAAGGGGAATGCAGGCATGTGGAACAGACGGCAGACTAGCTCATACCCGTCCACCGACTCGCTTATCGGGTATGGAGGCACGCTCGAAGGGAAGGTACATTGCGATACCAACCTGCGGATTGAAGGGAACTTCAGCGGGGAGATTCTGTGCGAAGGCACAGTGACGGTGGGTGAACAAGGCACGGTCCATTCCAGTATCGAGGCGCAGGAGATCATTGTCGCCGGCACGGTCTACGGCAACGTAACGGCCCAGCGGAAGCTGATCCTTACCGGAACCGGACAACTGCACGGCAACATTACAGCCGGCTCCCTGAGCATTACGGAAGGCAGCCTGGTTAACGGGGCTGTGGCTATGACCATGACCGAACAGCCCGCCACTGAGACAGCGGGCGGGCTGCATACGGTCACTCCCAAGAATAAGACAGGCAAACGCAGAGCGGATAAACAGAGCAGTCTGGAAGGCGCATGAGCCGCTTATTTCCAGCCTCCTGTACGCTTGTACCGCCCGGCTGCCTAATTAGGCAGCGACATCTCTTTTACGGAATACAATCCATGATACCGCCATGAGAATAACATAGTACACGGCCAGGACCGCAATGGCGAACCCCAGCGTAGCTCCTCCCGGACCGGTGTCCGTCAGCAGATAGTTGCTCAGATTCATATGGGCAAAGATCAGATAATTCGCCCATTCATACCGTTCCGGGCTGAAGATGGCGATAAAGATATCTTTGGTGAACATGATGGACAGCGACAGTACAATCGCCAGGCCGCTTGAACGGAAGACGCTGGAGATCATGAAGGCAATAGCTGCCGTCAGGAACAGCTCAATATAGCTGCACAGAATCAGCAGGAAGACATATTCCCCCTGACTCCAGCTCATCACATTCCCGCCTAACGGCTCTACTGCCGAGGAAGAGAAGATCAGCGCGGAGCCATACCCGAATCCGATCAGCACCGCTGTACTAATCAGACTGAAGATGACCATGGACAGATATTTCGAGAGCAGAATCTTGGAGCGGCTCCAAGGGCGGATCAGCAGCAGCTTAATCGTTCCCCAGGTGAATTCGCCCGCAACGGAGTCAGCAGCCACCAGAGCTGTGAAGATAGTGTTCAGGAAAAAAGCGATAGCCATTGTGGTCTGAAAGCTGTCCCAAATCCCGGTGACATCATTGCCATTGCTGGTGAAATGAATCAGCGCAGGAAACAGCGCACTTATCAGTGCCAGAATGAACAGCATAATCCATGTCCGCAGACGTCTGAAAATCTTGATATTCTCATTATGTATGAGAGCAGCGAACTCACCCAATGCCTTCACCTCCTGTAATTTCCAAGAATTGATCTTCGAGCGAACGGGACAGCGCCTTGATGCTGTACACTTTAATGCCGCCGGCTACCAGCCTCGCATTCAGCTCGGCAATCTCCTCACGTGCCGCCCCTACCGCCACTCCGCCTTCCTTCAGCACACCTTGGCCGATCAGGGCCAGCGCAGCTTCAGGATTATCCACCTCGAAGAAGGTTTCGCCCACCGGTATCAATACATCACCAACCGTCTTCAGCTGCTTCACATCAATCAGACGGCCGTTCTGGATAATGGCTACACTATCGCACATCAGCTCCATCTCGGATAACAGATGGCTGGAGACAAACACCGTTGTGCCCTCGGTCTGACACAGCTGACGCAGATAATCGCGCAGCTCGCGGATGCCCTGCGGGTCCAGTCCGTTGGTCGGTTCATCCAGAATCAGCAGCTTCGGCCGGTGCAAGAGGGCCTGGGCTACCCCCAGACGCTGGCGCATCCCCAAGGAATAGGTTTTGACCTTGTCATTGATCCGCTGTCCAAGACCGACCAGCTTGACCACTTCATTAATACGCTCTTTGGTTACTCCGGGCACCATGCGGGCATACTGGCGCAGATTCTGGTATCCGGTAAGGAACTTGTACATCTCCGGATTCTCTACGATGGCCCCTACATTGGCTATGGCCTCTTCAAAATGGTCTTTAATACTGCGTCCGCAGATCAGAATATCTCCGCGGCTGATGGAGATAAGTCCTACCATCATGCGGATGGTTGTTGTTTTACCGGCTCCGTTCGGTCCCAGGAATCCGAAGATTTGCCCGGGTGGAATATCGAGTGTCAAGTCGCTGACCAGCGTTTTGGAGCCGATCTTTTTGGTGACCCCCATCAGACTGGCCACCGGCTTTACCACTTCTGCCGTATTCGGCATAACTTCACTTCCTTTCGTCGGTTGGGATGAAACGGGTAGAGATTGTAATTAAAGTGTCCATCGTAACTGCGGGTAATGTTTGGACTTCCGGCCGCTGTTAGGTTTGAATTTCCTGATTAAAACCGCTGGTTGCGGTAGAAATCCAAACCTAAAGGCGGACGCTACCGCTCCTACAGTTCCAAACATCCCCTCCGTTACTTACACTTTATTGTTATATCCAAAACCCGTTTCAACCATTTTTATATTTTACCACAGTTTACCTTTTTCCTGAAAACCGGAAAAATATGCAGGAATAGCAAGTAGAAACGGCTACGCCGTCCTTTAAAGGACAGCGTAGCCGTTTCAGCGAGAAATAGAAGGATAATTTATCATGTGGAACATATAAATTTTTATATTTTAAAGAAAGACCACATCCTTCCGCAATGGAAAGACATGGTCTCTTGAATAACTTAGATTAGAATCTTAACCGCCCACACGGGCAAGCTCACGCATATTCGCTTCAAAAGCAGCCATCAGCGCAGCCTCACCGGTCAGCCCGCTGCTCTCCACCTTGCGGATCTGCTCAAGCATCCGTTTGTAATCCTTCGGAATGACCCGGGCAAACTTCGGCAGCGCCTGATCCCATGAATCGAGAATCGCTTTGCCTGCATTACTGTCTGTAAGCTCGGTATGACGTGTGATCAGGCCATGCAGCTCAGCGATTTCATCCGTTTCCTCCACACGCTCCAGCAGCACCATCTCCAGGTTACAGCGTCTGATGAACGTGCCGTCAGGATCATAGACATAGGCGATACCGCCTGACATCCCAGCTGCGAAGTTGCGGCCCGTTGCACCCAGCACCACCACACGGCCGCCGGTCATGTATTCACAGCCGTGGTCGCCCACACCTTCAACAACTACATTCGCCCCGGAGTTGCGGACGGCGAACCGTTCACCGGCGATGCCGCTGACGTAGGCCTCGCCGCCGGTCGCTCCGTACAGCGCCGTATTCCCGATGATGATATTATCTTCCGCCGCAAAGGTTGCCTTGCGGGAAGGTCTGATAATCAGCTTGCCTCCGGACAGCCCTTTGCCGACATAGTCATTGGAGTCGCCTTCGACCGTAATGGTGATGCCCTTCGGTACGAATGCGCCCAGACTCTGTCCGGCCGATCCGGTGAAATGCAGCCGGATAGTGTCATCCGGCAGCCCTGCCGCGCCATACTTGCGTGTCAGCTCACTGCCCAGAATCGTCCCCACTGCACGGTTGACGTTCGTGATCGGCAGGGAGGCTTCCACTGCAGTGCCGGATTCCAGCGCAGGTGCAGCAATATCCAGCAGATGAGTTACATCCAGCGTTTCGTCCAGGCCGTGGTTCTGGAATTTGCTGCGGAAGCGGGTGCTTCCTTCCGGCATAGCCGGAGTATGCAGGAGACTGCTCAGATCGACGCCCTTCTTCTTCCAGTGCGCGGAAGCCTTCACCGCATCGAGGCAATCGGTGCGGCCGACCATCTCTTCAATGGTGCGGAAGCCCAGCTCTGCCATAATCTCGCGCAGATCCTGTGCTACAAAGGTCATGAAGTTCACTACATGCTGCGGATCGCCCATGAAGTTCTTGCGAAGCTCCGGGTTCTGTGTAGCTACGCCCACCGGGCAGGTATCCATCTGGCATACGCGCATCATGATGCAGCCTACAGCAACCAGCGGCGCAGTGGCGAAGCCGTATTCTTCGGCACCGAGCAGAACAGCTACCGCGAGGTCGCGTCCGCTCAGCATCTTGCCGTCTGTCTCCAGCACGACACGGTCACGCAGATTATTCAGCATCAGCGTCTGGTGAGTCTCCGCCAGCCCCAGCTCCCAAGGGAGTCCGGCATGACGGATAGAGTTCATCGGCGAAGCGCCGGTACCGCCGTCATAACCGCTGATCAGGATAATATCAGCGCGGCCCTTGGCCACACCGGCGGCGATGGTGCCTACGCCGACTTCAGAGACCAGCTTCACGTTAATACTGGCACGCGGATTGGCATTCTTCAGATCATAGATCAGCTCCGCCAGATCCTCGATCGAGTAAATATCATGATGCGGCGGCGGCGAGATCAGCCCTACGCCCGCTGTGGAACCGCGGACCTCTGCCACCCAAGGATATACCTTGCGGCCCGGAAGCTGTCCGCCTTCGCCCGGCTTAGCTCCTTGTGCCATCTTGATCTGAATCTCGTCGGCATTCACCAGGTAGTTAGAGGTTACGCCGAACCGTCCCGATGCCACCTGCTTGATCGCACTGCGGCGGGAATCGCCGTTGGCATCCGGAATGAAGCGCGCCGGATCTTCCCCGCCTTCACCGGTGTTGCTCTTGCCGCCGATACGGTTCATCGCAATCGCAAGTGTCTCATGCGCTTCCTTACTGATCGAACCGAAGGACATCGCGCCGGTCTTGAAGCGTCTCATGATCGACTCAGCCGATTCTACCTCATCCAGGGATATAGGGGCATTCGTACTTCTGAACTGGAGCATCGAACGCAGCGTCTGGTGCTTCTCGCTCTCGCCCTGAACGAGTGCCGCATACTTCTTGTACATCTCATAATCTCCGCTGCGCACCGAATGCTGCAGCAGATGAATGGTCTGCGGATTGAACAGATGCTCTTCCCCGTCACTGCGCCACTGGTATTCACCGCCGGAATCGAGCACCTTGTCGTTGCCGTCTTTGTCGGTGAAGGCGCGGTTATGGCTGGCAAGCGCTTCTTGAGCCACTTCCGCAAGGCCAATCCCGCCGATCCGGGAAGGTGTCCAGGTGAAGTAGCGGTCCACGAACTCCGAATTCAGCCCAACCGCTTCAAAAATCTGTGCGCCGCGGTAGGATTGAATGGTGGAGATCCCCATTTTGGACAGGATTTTGACAACACTCTTCGTAGCTGCCTTGATATAGTTCTTCACAGCCTTCTCATGTGAGATTCCGCGGAGCAGGCCTTGGCCGATCATATCATCCAGACTCTCGAAGGCCAGATAAGGATTGACCGCACTGACGCCATATCCAAGCAGAAGCGCATAATGATGAACTTCACGCGGTTCACCGGACTCCAGCAGAATGCTGACCTTGGTCCGTGTTCCCGAGCGGATCAGATGGTGATGCAGACTGGAGACAGCCAGCAGTGCCGGAATAGCGGCATTCTCGCGGTCTACACCCCGGTCGGACAGAATAAGAATATTATGACCTTTGCCCATTACGCGGTCTGCGGCCTCATTCATACGCTCAAGCGCGATGCGCAGTCCTTCTGCCCCCAGCTCAGCCGGGAAAAGAATCGGGATCGACATCGACTTGAAGCCTGCACGGCGAACATGGCGCAGCTTGGCGAAATCCTCGTTCGAGAGAATCGGGGAAGCCAGCGAGATCTGCCGGCAGCTCTCCGGTTCAGCCTTCAGCAGGTTGCGTTCCGGTCCGATGGTGGTCGCCGTGGAGGTTACCAGCTCTTCACGGATGGCATCAATCGGCGGATTGGTTACCTGGGCGAACATTTGCTTGAAGTAATTGTAGAGCCGCTGCGGACGGTCTGACAGCACTGCCAGCGGGGAATCGTAACCCATGGAGCCGACTGCTTCAGCGCCAGTCGAAGCCATAGGCTCCAGCACCTTGCGCAGATCCTCAAAGGTGTAGCCGAAGGACTGCTGCAGCTGCTGCACGTTATCATGCTTCGGATTCGGAAGCTCCGGCGCATCCGGAAGCTCATCGAGGCCGATCAGATGCTCATCCAGCCACTCTTGATAAGGCTGCTCGGAGGCAATCTCCGCCTTGACCTCTTCGTCAGAGATGATCCGGCCCTGCTTCGTATCCACGAGCAGCATACGGCCTGGTCTCAGCCGGTCTTTGTATAGTACATCCTCAGCCGGAATATCAAGGACACCCGCTTCGGAGGAGAGAATAATCAGATCATCCTTCGTTACATAGTAGCGCGCAGGACGCAATCCGTTACGGTCAAGGATAGCCCCGATCTGCACACCGTCCGTGAAGCCCATTGCGGCAGGCCCGTCCCATGGCTCCATCAGAGTGCTGTGGTATTCGTAGAAGGCTTTCTTCTTCGCGTCCATGCTGTCATGATTGCTCCAAGGCTCAGGAACCATCATCATCGCCACATGCGGCAGGGAGCGTCCGCTCAGGTACAGGAATTCAAAGGTATTATCGAACATTGCGGTATCGGAGCCGTCGTGATTCACAACCGGTTTGATTTTGCCGAGATCCTCTCCGAACACCTCGCTCTTGAACAGCGACTGGCGGGCATGCATCCAGTTGACGTTGCCGCGAAGGGTATTAATTTCACCGTTGTGGATCATGAAGCGGTAAGGGTGGGCACGTTCCCAGCTAGGGAAGGTGTTGGTGCTGAAGCGGGAGTGGACAAGCGCAATTGCAGATTCCAGGGTCTCATCCTGAAGGTCCAGATAGAATTGTCCTACCTGAACAGTGGTGAGCATACCTTTGTATACGATCTTCTTGCAGGATAAGCTTGGCACATAGAAGGATTCGCCTTCTTCTCCCCCGCCGTAGCGGATGGACAGCTCCGCGCGTTTGCGGATGACATACAGCTTGCGTTCAAAAGAAAGGTCGTCCTTGATTCCTTCAGAGCGGCCGATGAATACCTGGCGTACATAAGGCTTGGCAGCCTTAGCCGTCTTGCCGAGCATCTCATCAAAGGTAGGCACATCACGGTAGCCGAGGATCTGCTGGCCCTCTTCAGCGATAATCTCGCTCAGGAGTGCCTCATGGCGGGCCCGGATCTCCTCGTTATGAGACAGAAAGATCATGCCCACGCCATAATGGCCCTGTGCAGGAAGCTCGAAGCCCAGCTTGGCGGCTTCGCCGGCGAAGAACCGGTGAGGAATCTGCAGCATGATGCCGGCTCCGTCACCAGAGTTCGGCTCGCTTCCCTGGCCCCCCCGATGCTCCATATTGAAGAGCATAGTCAGCGCATTGCTAACAATATCATGGGACGGTTTGCCTTTAATATGGGCGACAAATCCCATGCCGCAAGCGTCTTTTTCGAACTGGGGATCATAAAGGCCCTGTTTGCCGGGCAGTTCAGTGTGTCTCATCATACGCAACCTTTCTATTATAAAGTAGACGGAATTCCAGGAAAATTTTTCAGCGGAAAATCTTAATAATTATTCAGGCAGAATTGGTGTTATTATTTTATCATCGCGCTGACATCAGTGCAATTTAAACTTTTTTATGAGCTTGATTAACAAATGCTTTTGCAGCGCAGCTTTAGCGAATAGAAGCGTAAAAAAACTTTCGAATGTATATTTATGCATAAATGACGAATAAGTACTTATGCATTGAAAACGTTTCAACTTTTTTCCTGCCATGGAGATGGCACTTTTCTAAGCTGTTTATTTTTCACTATAAACCAAAAACGCCCCCTAAGGGGGCGTTTCCAGTTCACACGGTTTACAGGAAATAATGTTCTTTTATACAGTCAAAACTTGTTCACTTTTCAGCACAGCCTCATTGCCCCGGTCACGGGTCATGAAGTAGGTGAAGGTAAGCGCGAGGAATATAATTCCATATACGCCAAGCATTCCTGCATCACTCCACATGGAGCCGAAGTCCCCTGTCGAGATCACTGCCTTGAAGCCTTGGACACTGTAAGTCATTGGCAGCAGCGGACTTACAATCTTCATCCAGTCCGGAATCAATTCCAGAGGGAAGGTTCCGGCACTTGTAGTCAGCTGGAAGATCAGAATCAGGATGACTACGAAACGGCCCGGCTGGTCCAGCCAGGTTACAATGGCCTGGATCATCCACATGAAGGCAAGGCTGGTAATGAAGGAGAAAGCGTAGAACAAGGGCACATTCTGTACTTCAAGTCCCAGACCGTACAAGACAATCAGGATAGCGAGCAGAGCCTGGAGCACACTCATCAAGGAGAACGTAAGCGTACGGCTCATGAACCGGTTGAACCGGCTGGCTCCAATCACTTCGGATTCCCTCATCGGAATAACAATGGTGCAGATCAGTGCGCCTACGAACAATCCTAGTGACAGGAAGTAAGGAGCGAACCCTGTACCGTAGTTAGGCACCTCGTTGACCTTCACTTCTTCGATCTGTACCGGCTGGGCGAACATAGATACCATTCCATCGGTCTTATTCACCGATTTCGTCTGTGCTGCGGCATCGCCCAGTTTGCTTGCCAGCTCACCGGAGCCTGTCTTCAGCTCATCCAGGCCGTCCTTAAGCTGGCCTGCTCCGTCACTCAGCTTCTTCGACCCGTCGGCTACCGAGCTGAGGCCGCTGCCAAGCTGGCCTGCCCCGTTCAGCAGCTTCGCTGTACCGGCTTCCAGCGCTTTGCCGCCGTCTGCCAGCTTCGTGCCGCCTGCTGCCGCTTCGCCCAGCTTGGCGCCGAACTGCTTCATGCCTGCTGCCAGCTTGCCGCCGCCGGTCTCAAGCGCACCGGCACCGGCTACCAGCTGCTGTTGGCCTTCAAGCAGCTGTGCGCTGCCAGTGCTTAGCTGCTGCGCTCCGTCATGCAGCTGCGTTACCCCTGCATCCAGCTGCTGCGTTCCGCTGTGCAGCTGATTCGCTCCCTGCAGTAGCTGCTGCTGGCCGCTGTTCAGGGCTGCCGCTCCGTCCAGGAGCTGCTGCTGGCCCTGGTCCAGCTGGGCTGTACCCGCAGCTACTGCGGTGCTTGCCGCCAGCAGCTTCTGTACATCCGGGCTAGCCGCAAGCTGAGGATTCGACTTCGCCAGCGCCTGCAGGCCATCGGCTACCGCCTTGGCTCCGGCTGCTGCCTTCGCACTGCCGTCCTTCGATGCCGTAAGTCCGGCTTCGAGCTTCGCGCTGCCCTCGGCGGCGGAGGATAATCCGGCGGCAAGCTTCGCACTGCCGTCAACAGCCGACTTCGTACCCGCCTGCAGCTTCTCGGTACCGACTACAGCCGACTGTGTTCCATCCTTGAGCGCAGATGCTCCGGCCGTTGTCTTCTGCAGCCCAGCATGAAGCTGCTTGCTGCCTGCCGCCGACTGCGCCACCCCGTCCTGGAGCTGCTTATGCGCTGCGGACAACTGCTGAAGCCCTCCGGCCAGCGTGCTGCTGCCTGTTTTCAGTGCGGCTGCTCCGTTATTCAGATCACTCACACCCTGGGTAAGCGGCGCTACTCCGTCAAGCAGCTTGCCGGTGCCTTCTGTCAGCACAAGCAGATTGTCCTTCAGCTTAAGTGCACCGTCATCCAGCTTGGTGGCACCGTCTGCAATCTTGGCTGCGCCGTCTCCGGCTTCGCCAAGACCGCTGGCGATTTCAGTAATTTTATCAAATACAGAATTAGTGTAAGCCTCTGTGACTTTGGCAGATACTTTGGTCTTGATATCCTTCACCGCCGTGCCGCCAATCTGACCCGCCAGGAAGTTGTAGCCTTCATTCGGCTCGTAGATAATTTTGGCCGGCTGGGGATCCGCATCAAGCAGTGTAGTTGCTTTGGCCGAGAAGTCTTCCGGAACCACAATTGCCATATAATAAGTATTATCGGCAAGTCCGGCTTCCGCAATCTCCCGGCTGACGAAATTCCACTTGAACCCGTCCGTCTTCTTCAGCTCGGCGACCAGGTCTGATCCTGCGCTCAGCTTGGAGCCCTCATAATCGGCACCCTTGTCTTCATTGACAACAGCCACCGGAAGCTCGTTCATTTTGCCGTAAGGATCCCAGAATGCCTTCAGGAACAATCCGCTGTACAGTACAGGAATAAACAGAATGGCAAACATGGAAATACGCATCTTGGGATTCTTAAAAACCGCGCCAAGATCCTTCATAAACACGGATAAAGATTTCATTCTGGTTCTCTCCTTATGATCATATGCTCTCTTTAAAATGCTTTTCGAAATGATAGTTTCGTGAATGTTACAGTAACACCAGATGACCGTTTTACCCATTTAGTCATTCGAGGGCAAAAAAAATTATTCCGGGATAGCGCAGTGCGGTGCACACGCCGTCCCTATACTGAACTTATAATCTACTGTGCCAGCCCCTCTACCAAAAAAAGCTGAAAATAGCTCTTGATCTGTTCTTTGGTCAAAGGCACGTGTACCTTACTCAGTTCAGCCGTAAGCACAATATATAACCTGAACATTACCACCGATACAATCTGGGGGTCGCAGGGTTTGATCTCCCCTTGACGAATGGCCTGCTCCACCTCCCGTTCCAGATATTCAAGCACTACACTCTCGATCTTGTCGAGTCCTTCACCGGCCTGCGGCGTTCCGAAGTCATGACTTTCCTGGGACAGCTTGATGAATAGCTCGTGTTCGCTGCGAAATTCCAGCAGGGCATCCAGTACGCGGTGCAGATTATCAAAAAACGGCTTGTCACGCTTAATCTCCCGCTCGGCGATAATTTTCATCTCGGTAATAACATCACGCAGGATCTCATCAAATAACTGTTCCTTGTTTGTAAAAAAGGTGTAAATCGTCCCTTTGCCGACATTGGCAATCTTAGCGACCTGATCCATGGTTGTTGCCTTATAGCCGAATAATGAAAAAGATTTGGTCGCCGCCTGCAGCACCTGCTGCCTTCGATCTACCACAGCCATTCATACACTTCCTTTCCCTCAGGAATGTCTTACATCCTCGTTATGACCGTTTTACTGATACGGTCATTCGGTCAAGACCAACTTTATCATGTTGCCTATGTCTTTGCAATACTTTTGTATAATTTTTTTTATTTTATTGCAGTGTTTTAACTTTCTATTTACGTCTTATTTGTATAATGTGAGAAAAGAAGCAAAATCCCTAGTATAATATTAGGAGTAAGAGAACAAGCACGCAGGATAAGCACATGGACTAATGAAGAGAATTCGTAAATCTACCTATATGGAAAGTTGCAGGTGAACTTATGCGAAAGAAAAGAGTACTGCTGTTTTCGGAAGGCTTCGGCACGGGCCATACAGGGGCAGCCTATGCTCTGGCTGAAGGAATAAGACTGCTGAACCCGGATGTTCAGTGCCGGGTCATTGAGCTCGGGAAATTCCTAAATCCTACGGTCGCTCCTTGGATTCTTTCCGCTTACCGCAAAACCGTCAGCAGCCAGCCCAAGCTGGTCGGCATGATGTATAAGACCCAATATCATAAATCACTGAACCGGTTGACCCAGCTGGCACTTCACCGGATTTTTTATACACATGCCTCACAGGTCATTGAACAGCTGAAGCCGGATCTGATTATCTGTACGCATCCGATTCCCGCTGCTGTCATCTCCAGGCTGAAGCGCCAGGGGCTGGATGTACCGTTCTATACGCTGATTACTGATTATGATGCCCACGGAAGCTGGGTGAATGCGGAGTCGGACCGCTATCTGGTATCGACTTCCCGGGTCAAGTCGATCCTTACCGGACGCGGCGTAGCTTCCGAGCTTGTGACGGTTACCGGGATTCCGGTGCATCCGAAGTTCTGGGAGTGCCAGGGCAAGACCCAGCTGCGCAAAGAGCTGGGTCTTGCCGACATCCCGACTGCGCTTATTATGGGCGGCGGCTGGGGGCTGATGTTCGGCAAGGATATCATGGACTCGCTCACGGCCCGGATTGATGAGATTCAGCTTATCTTCTGTATGGGCAGCAATGACAAGGCGGTAGCCAAGATGGAAGCCAACCCCCTGCTGAACCATCCCAATGTAAGAATACTGGGGTACAGCAGTGAGATTAACAAGCTGATGGATGCCTCCGATCTGCTGATTACCAAGCCCGGCGGAATGACCTGCACCGAAGGTCAGGCTAAGGGCATCCCGATGTTGTTCTACAACGCAATACCGGGACAGGAAGAGAAGAACAGCCAATATTTCGTTGAGCTGGGGCTGGCTGAGATGCTGGATTCGGCCGTCGTGGACAAATGGTTCACGATGCTCCTGCGTGAATATGCCGGACAGGGGGCACCGCACAGACGCCGGACCTCCCCGGACCGCCAGCAGCCGCAGCACTGCGCAGCGACCGTACTTCAGCTGCTGGGCAAGCCCGCCGCTGCTGCAGCCGTCTCAGAGGCCTGGAATGTCCCTCCGCAAAAGGTGCGGAATGAAGAAGCTGTCTATGTCACTCCTTAAGCGGATTATAGGAACCAAGCCGCAAAGAACCTCCAATCCACCGGTAAGCGTGGAGTTGGAGGTTCTTTTTTTGCGCGGAAATGCTGAATGGCCGTAATAGAATAGACTTATAGCGTCCTAATGTATTGTGTCCTTGTTTATTTATAGAATGTATGATTGCCGATCGTCTTGGCGAGTGTCCGTGAATGATGCACAGTAAGGTCCTGGGCCAGCGTCAGCGACAGGAAGAAGTACGTATCGTCCGTCACTTCCTTAACTCCCAGCAGCGCTGCATTAACAGCCTTAATACTGTCCTTATTAGGCTTCACACGTTTAAGACGCCCGTTGGCCACAGGACTGAATTGTCTTTTTTGATAGATTACTTCTCTGATTGTGTCGGGAAAATTGGCTGACCGCAGCCGGTTTAGAACAACGTTGGCAACTGCCACCTTGCCCTTGTACGGTTCGCCTTCTGCCTCTGCCATAACGATTTTTTGCAGCAGATGCAGGTCTTCTTCGGATACGGCGTAGCTCCAGGTAGCTTCAGCTTGCTGCTCCTTGGTTAGTAGCTTGGTCCGAGAGAAGAACAATGTTGCGGGGGGATGATACTGAGTTACAGCTTTGCTTGGAATGACACTCGTTGTCCCCGTTGCCGCTATCTTCGGCACTTGCGCCGCTGGCGGCGATGCTTTCACCACAGTTACCTTAGGCTTCGGCGGAATGGCAGTCTTCTGTGCAGCGTCTTTACGCTGAAGCTTCTCGGGACTTAACCATCCTGCATGAACCGTGCGGGTCCAGGTATGGGCCGGTTTGGCGGCTGTGGTGTAAAGCATGGGTGTAATCGTGCTGGCTGAAGGGCTTGTCCTATGCAGGACTGATGCAGCTTGCGGGACAAGCCGCTCCACAGACTGGTGGCTTGCAGACTTCAATTTACCCATTTCTATCATATTCTCCCCGGTAGCAGCAGATCCTGCGGGGTTCATCAAACTTATCGCTGAGAAAGACACTAGGATTACACCAACCAGCAGCGCAATATAGCGGCTCTGTTTAAAAATCAACATAATTTACCTCCTATTTTACGGCACACTCCTATTGTATGTAACCGAAAATGGAAGCCTTGAAAACTCACTTGTCGATTTATGTTGAGAAAAATGTAAATTTTTCGGTCATTTCATACATAGGAATGGCATACATCCTGGTAGCATACACCACAAAAGCATCAACCGTCCAGCCTATGTCTGGAAGTGCTTGTCCCGCAGGACGCCCTTGCATCCGTAAATTTTCCAGCCGCTCCAGCGTAAAAGAGCCTTCTCCGCGGTATTTGCGGGCGAGTGTCAAATGGGGATTGTACGTTCGCATCTCTGCCGTATATCCTAATGGAAGGGTCGCGGAAACCACCCGTTTCTGCAGCTCCTTCAGCGGCTCCAATTCGCCGGAAACCCCTGTCCAGAGTACTCTTGGCGAATCCGGGAGACCGAAAGTGCCCCACTCCCCGAGCTTCAGCTGAAAGCCTTTACTTGACTTCGCAACCTCCCGGAGTGCCTGATAAAGAGCTGGAATATGTTCCCTGGGGGTATCTCCAAGAAATTGCAGCGTAATATGGAAATCTTTAAAATGTGTCCATCTGGCAAAATGAAGCCCGGACGACACATGGGCAGACTCATTTTTCAGATAATCGCATAGCGCATCAGGCAGCGGTATTGCCACAAACAGGCGCTCAACTTCTTGCTCCGGTTCTATAGGTCTCATGCTAATTTCACCTTTCCAGGCAGATTTGTTATGCTTATTCTATACTTATCGTCCATTTCTCTACTGAAATGTAGAACAGGAGGGCACCAACATGACTAAATCCATCGTTTGTCTGCAGCACCTCTCGTCAGGCCAGCAGGAGATGATCCGCGCTGCTGCACCAGATTACACCCTTACCCTTGGAGACTCCAGGAACCCTGATCTTGAGCTGCTCTCCGGCGCAGAGATTATTATCGGCTGGGGCAAAGGCATCCGCGATACCGTACTGCGGCAGGATTCGCCGCTCCGCTGGGTACAAGCCTGGTCTGCCGGTGTAGAGAAGCTTCCGCTGGAAGCGCTGAAGGAACGCGAAATCCTGCTGACGAATGCCAGCGGTGTACATGCTGAACCGATTACGGCGGTCATCCTCAGCTTCATGCTGATGTTCACGCGCAATATGCATACCGCTATCCGCAACCAGCAGAACCGACGCTGGCACTCGGACGGGCAAGAGAGTGAGTTGACCGGCAAGACCGCAGTCATTGCCGGAACCGGCGCCATCGGCAGCGAGACCGCCAGAATTGCCAAGGCCTTCCGGATGAAGACCATCGGTGTCAGCCGCTCTGGGCGGCCGGTGGAGAACTTCGATCAAGTCTTCACCACCGGGGAGCTGAAGCATTCCGTCCGCGAGGCTGACTTCGTGATCAACACGCTTCCGCTGACGGACGAGACCCGTGGACTGTTCGATGCAGAGATCTTCTCCGCCTGCAAGCAGGGGGCATATTATATTAATATTGGCCGGGGAGTGACTACCCATACGGACGATCTGATCGCTGCGCTGAACAGCGGACAGCTCGCCGGTGCGGGCCTCGACGTATTCGAGACCGAGCCGCTGCCTGAGGATCACCCGCTCTGGGGGATGGAGCAGGTCATCATGACCCCTCACTGTGCCGGGGTAACCGACCGCTATGCTGACCGGGTCGTGGACATCTTTGTGGAGAACATGAAAGCGTATCTGGAATCCGGCAAGCCTTCGCGCAATCTGGTGGATTACAGCCGCCAGTATTAGGCTGGTGCTCTGGGGGGCCAAGGTGTCCCGGCGGATCGCTCGCCTGGTCAGCGGATGGATGAACCTGACTCGAACGCCCCGCTCCGGCGAAATGTTGTACTTATTACAACTCCGGCTCGCAGATAACGCACACCTGATACAATTGTTGCAACAAATGCAATAATTTGTCACGATAACCTGCTGGATGTGGGCAAAATGCTGCCTTTTCTGCAACAAACTTCGATTTAGGGTTGATTTAATGAGCGAATGTTGCAATTTGTGCAGGATTCACCTATACAAATACCAACAGCCTCTGCTGAACTAAGCAGAGGCTGTTTATTATATACATACACACTATATAGACTGAGCTTGAAATTTAAATTTAGGGAGAAGTGGCGGAGGGGAATTTTGGAACTGTAGGAGCGGTAGCGACCGCCTTTGTTCCCGGATTTCAACCGCTGCTAGCGGTACCAATCAGGAAATCCGGGAACAACAGCGGCCGGAAGTCCAAATATTCTCTGTAGTCACGGCGTATCCCTAAGTACTCTATTTCACCTTCAGCTTATATCCCCCTACACCTGAAATCGCGTAACAGACTCCCGTAGCTCAGTAAGCAGCACCTTCAGCTGCCCGATGCCGTTAGCCACTTCCGTAGTGGCAGTGAACTGCTGATGCGCCGATGCCGAGGTCTCCTCCACACCTGCAGCAGATTGCTGGGAAAGGGCCGAGATATGCTGGCTGAACTCATTCATGGTTTCGCTGGCTCCAGTCATTTGCTGCAGGTCCTGGCTCATCTCATCAATGGTTACCGCCATCCCAAGGACCGAGCCGTTGATTTCAGCCAGGGCTTCGCCTGTCTCAACAATTTGCCGGCTGCCCTCCTCCGTCTTGGCTACGCCTCCGCGAAGCTGCTCCACCATGGTTCTGGAGTCGAGCTGGATTCCCTGCGTAATCTCCGTGATCTCCGATACGGTCCGCTGCACATCCTCCGAGAGCTTACGCACCTCCTGGGCCACTACCGCGAAGCCGCGTCCGCTGTCACCGGCCCTGGCGGCTTCAATCGCAGCATTAATGGCCAGCAGATGCGTCTGCTCCGAGATGCTCCGGATGGCACCTACCAGCTGGAAGATGCCTTCATTCTTGCGGTTCAGCTCCTCCACGGTTCCCATGGACAGTGAGACGGTCTCGGCAATCTGGTTCATCTGCGATACGGAGCTTTCCATGAGCGCCCGGCCCTTCTCACCCTTAAGCCGCACCTGTTCCGAATGAAGGGAGAGATCCGTGCCTCTGCCGGCAAAATTCTCGATCAGCTTATTTAAGTCCTCTACTGCCTTGGAGGCTTCCACCGCTGCTTCAGCCTGGCTTCCCGAGGCTGTAGCCAGCTCTTCCATCGTCAAGGCAATCTGACTGCTGCCTTCCCTGGTTTCGGCAATCGTATGCATCAGCTCATCACCCTGCTCGGATATGACGTTGGACACATTACGAATCCGGCTGACCATCTCCAGCAGGGTGCGGTTGGTTTCATTCACGGTCTTGGCCAGCAGGCCAATCTCATCCTTATTGCTGATCACGGTCTCCTCCGCCGTCAGATCCCCGTTTGCGATCTGCTGGAGCTGGGCGGTTACCTTCTTCAGCGGACGGATGATCGTTCTGCGGATCACCATGTTAATGATTCCGATGACTAACAAGACAATCAGCACAGTTACAATATTCAATGTCAGCGAAGTATGGAAAATTTGCTCGGAAACTTCCCCCTCTTTCGCTGCTTCGTCCTGAGTGTGCTTAACGAGCGCATCGAGATCAACCTGCATGGAATTAAACGCCGCGATCCCCTTGCGCGATACCTCCAGGGCCAATGCCTCGTCATTCGAGCTGCTGAGCAGGATCGCCTGATTATTGACGGTCAGGAACTCCGCCCATTTCCCGACGAGCGACTGTAATTGCCCCAGTTCCTTATTCCCGTGCAAGGTGAGCTTGTATTCCTTCATCGTATCTGACACTTTGCTGATGAATTTGGCCCGCTCTTCCGCAAGTACGCTTTTCTCCGCAATATCCGAGTTCAGGATATGCTGCATACTGAGCGCCATCACATGCTCTGTGAGATAATTAACATTGTGGATTTTATCCAGTGCAGGAATGCTCTGATTAAGAATACTACCTGTGTTCTTCTGCATACCGTACATTTGATAGAGCGAGACCCCGCCGGTCACCAGAACCAGCACAGCCAGAGCCGCGTACCCGGAGGCAATCTTGAAGCCAATACTTTTACCGCGCCCGGTCAGGCTGACCCGCTGCTTCTTATCCGCTTCATTCCTCCCTTTACTAAACCAATCCTTCAGTCGCTGACCCTTACCCATACCTGTATGCCCCCTTGATAATTGCCGAGAATATTACACCATTTTCCATCTGTTACCCTTTCTTTTTCATAAAAAGACAAAAAAAAATAGTATATACGTACTATTTCGGCAACAGGGGATTAAAAATTTATACATCTCACTATGTAAGGTTGTACCTGCCGGCCCAAATGGCCGACAAGTAAATAGAACCACAGGTTCTCTAACCCAATATTTAGTCCAGATCGTAAATCGAACCGACCTTCAGCCCGTATAGCTCGTTGTATATTTTCTCGGCAAAGGCATCGGTCATTCCGGCAATATAGTCGATCACCATATGCTCCCAGGTCCAGATCGGCTTCGCCGACTTCTGGTCCTTCTCAAACCGCTGGAGCCAGTCGGTAGGAATAATATTCCGCGACGTCTCGGGATCAAGAAAGGCCTCCCACAGCCGCCGGAGAATCCATTCGCTCCGTTTCTGCAGACGCTGCACGCGCAAATCACGGATCATGGTCACCCAGGCGAAGCTTTTGAGCACACTGACGGTCCGCAGCATGTCCTCGTCTTCCTTGCCTTCCTTAATGAACGTGACCTTCTTCCAATCCCCGTCCTCAATGACGCCGAGACTGGCGACAAAGGTACTAACCCAATAGGCCTTAACTTCACGGCGGGTGCGGGAATAGTCATTCTCACAGGTCGGCATCTTCTCCATCCATACGCGAAGGAAGGAGCTAAGCACATCCTCTACCTTGAAGCGGATTGCCGCCTCGTTCCAGCCTGACCAGAAGGCATCCTCCAGCGTGGTGATTTTCTCCACAATCAGCCGCTGGATATAGTCGTCATGCATGAAATGCTCATGCACCTCAATCTTCCCGGCCTTAATGCCGTCTTCCAGGTCATGTGCCGAATAGGCAATATCATCACACAGGTCCATCAGCTGGGCTTCAAGTGTCTTCTTGCCCGCCGGAACCCCCCACTGGCTGCGGATCTCGTTGATATAGTTCCATTCATGCAGATACATGCCCTTCTTCAGGACCGTACCGGGAAAAGGATATTTGTTAATCCCCAGCAGCACCGCATCAGAGAGGTTCAGACCGTCGATATTCTCCCGTTTCTCCAGGAACATGATCAGGCGGAAGTTATGGGCATTGCCTTCAAAATGCTCGTATTTGCGCTTCAGGCTCTCATAGATAGTCTGCTTCTGGACCGGACCGGCGCCGGTTTTGGCTGCAGCCTCCGCAGTTTTCTTGACAATGAGGCTCTCCAGCAGGCTGTCCAGCACTTCCTCTCCCTTATGCCCAAATGGAGGATGGCCGAAATCATGCGCGATAGCCGCGCATTCCACTACTTCCGGATCAATGACCAGCCCCGGGTTCCCGGCCGCCCCTGTCTCTACCTCCGGGTAAGAGCGCAGCAGGCTCTTGGCCGCTTCGCGGGCGATCTGCGCCACCTCCAGCGAGTGAGTCAGGCGTGTCCGGTAATAATCCCCGGTCCCGGCTCCGAACACCTGGGATTTGCCTTGCAGCCGGCGGAAGGTCGGCGAATGGATCAGACGCGAATAGTCGCGTTCATATGCGGCTCTGGAGGTTTCCAGCTTGGTAATTTCCGGATATTGTCTATGTTCTCTTTGCTCAATCAGTGTCATCTCCGCCGCTCCTGTTCCTTGATCTGTATTTAGTAACTTATTATAAGTCATTTCCGCCGGAACTTTCACTCTAAAATGCAATTCACTGTGCAGGCGCTTGTAAATGCATAGTAACCGGGGACGATAGAGCATTCTAAGACTTAAACTGCAGGAGCAGCTTATAACGACACAAGTGTGGAGTGAACCCGAGACTATGACAACAGCTTCCAGACTAACCGCAGCAGTTCTTGCAGCCCTCACCTTGATGCACACCTCCTCAGCGCTTGCCCAGGGCAGTCTGGACAAGCCCAAGAACCGCTACTACTATGAGGAGCGGGGCGACATGATCTGGGAAGTGCGCACCAGCCAGAAGGTCATTGCGCTGACCTTCGACGACGGCCCGGACCCGCTGGAGACGGACGGCATTCTGGAGGTGCTGCATGAGTATCATGCGAAATGCACGTTTTTTGCCATTGGCAAGCGGATCGCCGCTTATCCGGATGTCGCCAGACGCGTTATTAATGAAGGACATGAGCTGGCGAACCATACCTATAACCATGTGTATTTCAAAAAACCCATCTCCGGGGAGCAGATTCAGCAGGAGCTGGAGCTTACGGAGAAGGAGATTGTGAAGGTATCCGGCAGACACAGCAGCCTGTTCAGGCCGCCGGGCGGAATGTATGACGAGACCCTGATTGATGTGTCCAACAGCATGGGCCTGAAGCCGGTGCTCTGGTCCTGGCATCAGGATACACGCGACTGGAACCGCCCCGGTGTATGGAGTATCTCCAGCCGGGTGATCCGCAATGCGAGGAGCGGTGATATTGTCCTGTTCCACGATCATGTCCACGGAAGATCGCAGACCAAGGAAGCGCTGAAGATCATTCTGCCTGAGCTGGAGAAGCAAGGCTTCCGGTTCGTCACCGTCTCGGAGCTGATTGGGTTATCCGATGTGCAGCAGGCGAAGACAGACCGGCAGATCACCTATTGAAGTCCAGGGCGTCTTTCATTGCACAGGCTTACGAAATAAGGTAGTCTTGAGCATGATAAGGCTGCCTGCGGCTATACCGCAGGGCATCCCCCAGGAGGGTTAACAGATGTCCGAGAATACTTCCTATACAACCGAGGAGATTGCCCGCCTGCTCAAGATCTCCAAGCTCAAGGTCTATGACCTGATCAAAAAAGGAGAGCTGCCCTCTTACCGGGTGGGCAAGCAGATGCGGGTGGACCTCTCAGATCTGGAGAGGTACAAGCAGAACTCGCGCAGCAGCGGGACTTACAGTCATCCGCTTCCCGAGAGCGGATTCCCTGAGGCATACCAGCCGCAGACCCAGCAGCCACAGCAGACTGCCCCATTCACGGCTCCGTATCAGGCCTTTGCTTCTCCGCCGCCGCACAGCCTTAAGCACAGCGGACTGAATGTAGTCATCACCGGACAGGATATGTCGCTGGATATTCTGGCGACCCATCTGGAGCGGACCCTGCCGTCCACCCGCCCTCTCCGTTCCTATGCCGGCAGTCTGGACAGCCTCATTGCCATGTATCAGGGGGAATCCGATATTGTAAGCACTCATCTGCTGGACGGCGACAGCGGCGAATATAATCTGCCCTATATCCGCAAGCTGCTTGTGGGCTTCTCCTATATTGTTGTGCATCTGCTGACACGCAGCGCAGGCTTCTATGTGCAGAAGGGCAATCCGAAGGGCATCCGCAGCTGGAGTGACCTCCGGCAGCACGGGCTGACGCTGATCAACCGGGAGCGCGGCTCCGGCGCCCGGGTGCTGCTGGATGAACAGCTCCGCCTGCATGATATTCCGTCATCCCGCTTAAACGGATACAGTAATGAAGAGAACAGCCATCTGGCCGTAGCGGGCCTCGTGGCGCGGGGCGGCGCGGATGTGGGTATCGGCACAGAGAAAGCCGCCCGGATCGTGGACGGCATCGACTTCATCCCGCTGATCCGCGAGCGCTATGACCTGGTGATGATCAAGAAGCCGGAGAATGAACCGTGGATCAGCACGGTCATTGATATTCTGCGTTCGGAAGCCTTCCGCAGTGAGCTGAGCTCGATTCACAGCTACGACCTGTCCGAGACCGGGAATATCATTTACGAGACTTGAAGCCATAGACAAACAGTCAAAGGGACATTCAGCAGCAGAATTGCCGCCGGATGTCCCTTTGCCTGTGCCTACAGCTATTTGCAGGGCTGCCCCTCTGGTCTAACGGACCGCAGCCGCCTGCTTCCCTGCCGGTTAGCCTGGCGGCCTTCCGGCCCTACTGCTGCTCCATCCGGTCTACGATCCCGGTGAATAGAATGCCTATCGCTGTAGCGCCGGCATCCGGGTGGCTGAGGCTCCGCTCGCCCACATAGCTTGCCCTGCCTTTGGAGGCAACGATGTCTTTGGTCTGTTCGGCACCCTGTACCGCTGCTTCTGCCCCCTTGCGCATGCTGACCAACAGGGCCTCGCCATTCTCCGCACTCTTCCGCTGGGCTGCAGCCGCAGGAATCAGCGCATCAAGCAGCGTCTTGTCGCCAAGCTTGGCCCCGCCCCGCTTCTGGATGCCCTCTACCGCGTTCTCCAGCAGCTCCGCCAGCTCAAGTCCGCTTAATTCGGTCTTGCCCTTGGCATATTTCGCCGCACTGCGGAAGGCCGAGCCCCAGATCGGACCCGAAGCTCCTCCGCAGTGTTCGATAATGACCATTGCACAGCCCTTGAGGAATTCGCCGATGTCTTCCTGCGGCAGCTCGGCCCATTCCAGCTTGAGCTGCCGGAAGCCTTTGGCCAGCGACATGCCGAAGTCCCCGTCTCCGGCGAAGGAGTCCAGTTCGCAGAACTCGACTTCCTTATCTATGATAAGCTTCGCCATCTCCTCTACCATCCCTACGATATCCGCTGTATGCAGCTTCTCCATTCCATCCGCCTCCTAACATCTGTATGCTGCTGTCTCCGCACCGTAATCCAGCGCCTGCTTCAGCTCTTCATCCAGCTTCAGCAGGGTGAGCGATGCTCCCGCCATATCAATGGCACTCATATAATTGCCGACAAAGGTCCGGTACACCTTGATCTTAGCTTCCGCAAGCAGCAGGCTGACGGACCGGTTCAAGATATACAGCTCCTGCAGGGGCGTTGCCCCGAAGCCGTTAATCATCAGCGCAACCTCTTCCTCCGGGTTAACCGGCATATCGGCGAGGAGCGCCTGTAATGCCTTCGCGGCCAGCTCGTCGGCCGGAACCAGCTTCTCCCGGGCAATGCCAGGCTCGCCATGAATCCCAACCCCGAACTCTATCTCATCGTCGCCAAGCAGGAATGTCGGCGAGCCTTTGGCCGGTACGGTACAGGAGGTTAGCGCGAAGCCGATCGAGCGGACATTCCGTACCGTTTTCTCCGCGATGGCCTTCACCTCCGGCAATGTATCTCCCCGCTCGGCAGCGGCTCCGGCAATTTTATGCACAAATACTGTTCCGGCTACCCCTCTTCTGCCTGCTGTAGATTGATCATCGGCCACCGATACATCATCATTAACGTATACCTTCTCCACGAGGAGATCATCATCCTCAACCGCCATCTCCGCCGCCGCATCGAAGTTCATGCAGTCCCCGGAATAGTTCTTGATAATCAGCAGGGTGCCTTGGGAGGAGGCTGTCTTCGTGATGGCCTGATAGACCTGCACCGTCGAAGGCGAAGCAAACACATCACCGCATACCGCCGCGTCAAGCATCCCCTTGCCCACATACCCGCCATGCGCCGGTTCATGGCCGCTGCCGCCGCCGCTGATCAGGGTGACCTTATCCGGGTTCAGCTCCTTGCGGGTAATAATCTTGTACTTCCTGTTCCACTCCAGCAGCTCCAGGTGGGCCAGCACCATGCCTTCGATCATTTGCACTACAACATCTTCAGGAGCATTGATGATCTTCTTCACCTAAATATCGCCTCCGCTTCCGCCCAGCCGGTCCGCTGCCAGAATGGCGGCATACACATCATACGGTGTGACCGGGAACGGCATATTATGAATGGACTCCCCTTCGGCACAGGCTCTTTCGGCTACCGGCATCAGCCGGGCTTCACTAATATCCGTAACGCCGAGATCCTTCAGGCAGGTAGGCAACCCGAGCGACTTGCAGAAGCCAAGCACGGTATCCAGCTCCGCCTGCGGCGCATTCTCCAGCACCATGTGCACCAGTGTGCCGAACGCCACCTTTTCACCGTGATAATAATGATGAGTCTCCTCCAGAAGAGTCAGCCCGTTATGCACCGCATGTGCCGCCGCAAGCCCGCCGCTCTCGAAGCCAAGCCCGCTGAGCAGGATATTCGTCTCGATAATATTCTCCAGTGCCTGGGTGACCACCTTGCTGTCATTGGCCGCCTTGGCCTTCAGTCCATCCTCCAGCAGGGTCTCGTAGCAGAGCCGGGCCAGCTCCATTGCCGCCTTGGTGCTTACTGCCCCGGAATTGTTATAGGTAAACCCGCGGACACAGGATCTCGCTTCAAAAAAAGTAGACAGCGCATCCCCCATCCCGGCTACCAGAAACCGCGTCGGCGCCTTGGCGATAATTCCGGTATCCACCAGCACGACATTCGGATTCTGCCGGGCGTACAGGTAGGACTCGAACTCGCCGTGCTCGGAATAGATTACGGAGGAACCGCTGCACGGCGCATCGGTCGCTGCAATTGTCGGCACGACAATAATTGCAATTCTCGCCCGGTTGGCGATGGCTTTGGCTGTATCCAGCGCTTTGCCGCCGCCGAGGCCGACGATAACGTCACAGCCATGCTCCGCCGCGAACTGCTCCAGCCGGTCAATCTCCTTCAGTGTGCACTCCCCGCCGAAGCCGCCGGTTACAAATTCAAATCCGCCGGTGGCCACTGCCTTGTCCAGGTACTCCTGCACTCTGGCCTGGTCATCCTTATGCGCGACCAGCAGCGCCTTCCGTCCATAGATCGTTACATAGTCCCCAATGTTATACAGTTCATCCTTGCCCTGAACATATTTAGAGGGAGAGGTCAGAATAGTTCTCATGTCACAGCACTCCTTAAGCAGGATTTGTAAACGCTTCCTATTCAGTATAAGCGATTTGCTGTTATTCTACATTGCACGATCCCGTATAGAACTTTTCCGTTATTTTGGACTATATATTACCATCTATATAGATTGTACTTAAGTTTTAAACTTGAAGCTTCGTCGTCACTGCGGTGAACATTTGGCCCTCCGGCCGAGTTTGCTCCTAACGGACCTGAGAGGCCTTATTCCCTGGAAAATGCCACGTTTTGCGGGTTAACGGACAGAGTAGCCCTTATCGTCTCTCTACGAGAGGTTTAAGAGTAGAAATTCCAAGAATAAGGTCCATGGTGTCCGCAACTTGCCCAAGTTGTGACTCTCCTTCGAAATAAGCGCGTCTCAGTCCGTTACGCCTTGCCAAACGCCCGAATGAGCAGCTCCCATCTTCATCTGGGAATGCCACTTGAAGGGGGAACCTCCACTCCTGTACTCTTTCGGGCATTATAGAGCTCCAGCCACTTGTTTAAATCTGACGCTCTACTAAGCTTCTCCCCGTCTCTTCAGCCGGTAGGCTGCCGGGGTCTCCCCGGTGGATTTCTTGAAGGTGCGGATGAAGTACCCGCAGTCCTCGAAGCCCAGGGCATACGCGATGCTCACCACCGAATCCTCTCCGTCCACCAGACAACGCTTCGCTTCCTCCAGCCTAAGGCTACTTATATAGGAAGAAAAAGTACTGCCCGTCTCCTGCCGGAACAGTCTGCTGAAATAATCCGCGCTGATCCAGCATAACTTCGCCATCCCGGCCAGCGTCAGCCGCTCCCGGAAATGCTCATGAATATACTCCAGCGCCGGCTTCAGCCTGATGCTGCCGCCTACCGTGCCCGGAGCCTGCTTCCTGCCAGCCGGTGGGCCTGCTTCCTGTACCTGCTGCCGGGGAACCTTCTGCTCCTGCACTGCTTGTTCTGGCTTCACATCCGTAGCATCTGTAGCAGCCCCAGCAGCCGCAGTACTGCCAAATCCATAGGTCCGGTTCTTGGCGCCTATCCGCCCGGTAATATAGTGGCTCATATGGGTGACGAGCTGGGCTACGGATTCAATCCGCTCATACGACATCACCGGAAGGCTGCGGTAATATTCCTCCAGCATGGTGTCATATTCCCGCTGGCCGGTACCGCCGCCTGCACCCAGCAGATCCAGCTCTCTGGCTGCCTCTTGTCCAGGAATTGAGATCTGGCCCAGCATAATTGAGCCGAGGTATCGGCTCCCGGCTACCAGCGGTACAGCCATATCGACGATACCCATGTGGCATTTGTAGACATAGGGACGCTGCATGCTCTGCGCGGCATGGCCTCCCCGGTAATCACAGCTCTCGCATAACCGCGAGGAGCGGGTAGCCGATCTCATCGCCCGGCAGAAATCCGTACATTTGCTGTGCCTGGTGACCGGCTTGCCTGCCGCGTCTACCGTAAGCACAGCCATATCCGTCACCGCTGCCAGGTCATCCTGAATGACCTGCAACGCCTGTGTATCCACGACCTGTTCGAACTGTTCCAGAGAGTTCCGCATGAGTCCCTCCTTTAATTCATTCAAATTATATCTAAAATTATAACATGATAACGGTTGCAATAACCAAATGATTCCCTCTATAACCGGCATTGTCAGAATTATCGTATACTATGAAGGTGAGCAGAAAGGAGAGGAACCTGTGATATCCGATATTCCGCAATCAACGCTTAGGCTGGAGCGCTTGTTTTTCTCAAGTGTGCACAGTTATTTCTGCAGTCATGCAGAAGGGAAGGCATTGCCCCGAAGGTTCCTTACCCACTATGCATTGTGTTATGTGACCGAGGGTAAAGGGCAACTGACCCTGAATGGAATGCTGCTCACGGCGAATAAAGGGGACTTCTTTTTATTGTTGCCCGGGACGGCAGTGGAAGGCAAAGCTCTGACTTCAGAGCCTGTACGTTACATGATCATTTTCTTCTCCTGTATGCAGCTTCGGAAGGACCGCAGACATCAGGAGCTTCATCCTCCGCCATTCCCCGTTAGCGGGAAGCTTGAAGCATCCGGCCAGCCGCGGGCTGCTGAGATCATGAATCAAATGACAGTACACAGCCGCACCCGTGAACCGGAGGATATCTTACGCGCTAAGTACCGGCTGCAGCGGCTGCTCTTCATGCTTCTTCAACCAAGTGAGCGCACTGCGCAGGACAAGGCCGTAGGGATGGATATGGTGCTGGCCCACATGAAGAACAACTACAACCAGGAGCTTAGAGTTGGGCAGCTGGCTCTAATGGCCGGGCTAAGCACCAATCATTTCATCAGAGCTTTCAAACAGCTTACTGACAAGACACCCATGACCTATTTGCTGGAGGAACGGATTAAAAAAGCCAAGCAGCTCTTGTTCTCTTCCGAACGGGTCAAGCAGATCGCCAAGGAAGTAGGCTACAAGGACGAGCATTATTTCAGCCGGGTGTTCAAGAAATCCGAAGGGGTAGCCCCTGCCAGCTATCTGAAAAACAGTCATCTCCGTATCGCTGTTCTATATTATGGACTGGATGATTACCTGATGACACTTGGACTGACGCCGGTGGCTGCGCTGTCTTACCTGGAGCGGGTGTCCAGAAATTATGCCCTTCCCCATCCGGGTGTGCTGCAGCAGGATATTGTCCGCCTGAACGGTTCCCGGCTGAATTATGAGGAGCTTGCACGGCTGAAGCCTGATCTGATCATTGGGAGCGACCGCTTCTTACCAGGAGAGATGTTGGAGTCCATCGCACCCACGGTTGTCCTTAAGCATACCGATAATGTTGAGCAGCAGCTGTCCCGGTTGTCCCGTATTCTGGGCAGAGAGCAACAGGCTGACGACTGGATGAACAGCTACGCTGAGCAGAAACACCTCATTAGATTGGGGCTTGAAAAACGGGACAGGCTGCCAACAGTTTCTTTTATCAGAGTCAGCTCTGAATTCTACCGCCTGTACGGTGCCTCCAATCAGACAGGAACCCTACTATACAGAGATCTTGGACTACGCCCTTCCCTCTCATTCTCTGAACAGACCGAGGCGGTGGATTTTGAGATTGATGAGCTTCCGCGGTATAACCCGGGGTACATCTTTTTGGCTGCGGACCCTACCCTGGAATCGAGACAACGGCTGGAGACGCTGCTGTCATCCCAAGAATGGTCTTCACTGGATGCAGTGAAGCAGTCCCGGGTGTTCGATGCAGGAGATCTGTTGTTCAAAACCCTTGGACCTACAGGCCGGATGTGGGCCATGTCTTATGTTGCATCCCGGATAGGAACGCTGGACGATAGAATTATCCACACCAACACAGGGTTATAATCCATTGTAAAGTATGTATCGTTCTCCTATCATAATGATAATGATTATTATTATCTATCGCACAAAGGAGAATAGAAACCCATGAATAGAAAGAAATCCATCCAGATCCTGCTCCTTGCCGTTCTGCTGCTGATACTGGCCGCTTGCAGCAATAGAGCGGGACAACCGGCTTCCGGAGAGCAGAGTCCCTCCGCTTCCCAAACCAAGGATCAGGCGGCTGCGGAACCGGGCACACGCACAATTACCCATCTTAAGGGAGAAGCCGTGATTCCGTCCAAAATCGAAAAGGTCGTTGTTCTCGCGGCAGAGTACATAGATCATCTGTTGACTATCGGAGAGAAGCCCTCCGGTGTGAACACCGAGGTCCGGTACGGAGGAGAGTATCTTCCCTATCTGGCTGATAAGCTCCAGGGGGTACAAACTGTAGGTTCGGCGGATAATCCCAACCTTGAGGCCATTACCTTGCTTGATCCGGATGTGATTCTTATTGAGAGCCGGACGGCCGAGAATAAGTATGAGCAACTGAACAAAATCGCTCCTACCATCGTTCTTGGAAATGAATGGCTTGATTATGGCGACGATACTTCCTTTTGGACCAAGGATCTGCTAACCATTGCGGAGATGTATGACAAGACGGACCTGGCGAAGGAAAAAATTGCTGAACTGGAACAAAAAACGGTCGAGGCCAGCGAGAAAATCAAAGTGCTGGACAACAAAAAACTCGCCTACCTCCGTGTACGCGAAAAGACCCTCCAAGTGTATGCCCAAAAAGGTCATCCGACCAATGCTTTGCTCTACCATGATCTCGGATTTGAGCCTGCAGCACTAACGCCGGAAGAGCAAAGAACAGATTTATCTCTGGAGAAAACGCCGGAGCTTGGGGCAGACTTTATCGTCCTCGAGACGGACCCGAATGCCCGGGATTTTTTGGGCAATATGCAGAAGAGCGCGCTCTGGAAGAACATCCCCGCCGTACAGGAGGGAAGGGTCCATGAGACCGATTCCTTTTGGCTCTTCAAGGGCTGGGGGGTTATTGGCCGGGGTGAGATTATAGATGAAATCATGGCCTGGATAGAGCAATGAGTGGCGGTCAACCTGTTGACAACGAGTGGATAAAAGTATTTTTGCAGCAGCACTTTGCCGTTACTGTCAGGGAGAACCGGAGTGTTGCTTATCCTTACAGCACCGAAGATCTATTGGACGAAGCGAAACTACCGCTAATCCTCCGTCAGCAATCGGTTCAGCTTGGTGAGCCGGCAGGACTTGTGGTCGGAACTTTGTTCGCCAAGCGATATTCCGTATTAATTATGGGGCTGGCCGCCTCGATCAGCCTGTTCGACACTTCACTGTCTCTGCTGCCCGGCGCTTTGCGGTTCCGGCCGGCTGACAGAGGGATCATGCATTATGAAGCGGAATTGGCAGCCTCGGGCACAGTTCCTGTTCACGCAGCGGAAGCCCGTCAGGCGTGCCTTGCCGGATATCTGGAGCACCTGCTGGAGCATTTGCGGCAGGTGTTCGCAGCGGTATCCAGTTATACAGGAGCCAAGGAACGAGTCATGTGGTCGTTGGTCTCGCATAATCTGCATGACCTGTATGGAAGACTGCGCACAGACAGGGGACTCTGGGACTCCGGGGAGCGGGGCTTAATTATCAGCCAGGACTATAATACGCTGCTTCAGCCGGAGAAGCCTGATGAATTATCTATGCGCTTCCGCAAGGTTGAGCATCCGAAGCTGCAAGGCCGTCCCTTCTATCTGCGCAAGCATTGCTGCTTGGCCTACCGGATCAAGACTGCACCTGATGCAGAAGAGTATTGCAGCACCTGCCCCAAGCTATCCGCTGAGGAGCGGTGGGATATATTGAATTCCTGAAGCAACGCCCATCCCTGGTTCAGGATGGGCGTTGCTCATTTCAGCTGCGTTATAATTTGGAACCCGTAATAACAATAACATCCCGGTTAAAGAGGCCTCCGGCAAATTCAATAGCCTCCGGCTCCGCCTTGCGGGGCAGCAACGCTTCGGAGATAATATTGCCGGTATGGTCGAGGTAGCTGGTTACATCAACACTCTTATGGAACAGGCAGATCTCATCCACCCGGTCTTCCATGACAATACGCAGAGCCGTTGCCTCCTGTACCGAGAGCAGCTCCCCGTTCTGCCGCACAGGCAGGCGTTCTGCGCTTACCTGCGGCTTCTCTGCCCCGAACGGAACGGCAAGTGTAACGATGGCGGCTCTCCCTGCCACCGTTAACGAACGCTTCACCACCGGACTCTCGTCATACTGGCCCTGCTTGAAGATCAGGCCAGACTCAAGCGTCAGCTGATCGTCCGCCAGCCCGGCCGGCAGATGCTTCAGCAGCAGATTAGCTTCCTCCAGCCGGGTAGAGACTTCCCTGCTGATAGAATCGTAGCCCGCTATCCCCGGCGGCAGATGGAAATACTGCTCATAACGGTGCTGCCCCTTGGCTTCAAACAGGTCCACGATCAGCCAATAGCTGTTCTTGATGAACAGCACCTTGCGGGAATGGACCACCGGATCTTCGTAACGGGTATACCCGTATTGGCTCGCGAAGGTATAATCGTAGGCTTCCTTAAACTGAGTATCCCAGATTCTGCAGCTCGCGGTTGGCGGTGTATTCCAGTGAAAGCTGCGCACATGCTGATCCTGGCCGTCCACAACCACAGTGTTATGGGCCCTGGTAGAGACTGTATATTTACGTTCCTTGTTCCATTCAAACAATCCCATGCCCGAGTCGGCCAGCAGCTCGCGCCCGCCGGCATACAGCACCAGACTTAGCGCATCGGAATGCGCATGTCCGCCGATGCCTACGCCTGCGCGCATCGCCATGTACATATCACTGCGGTTCCAGCCCTGCCGGGAAGTCACATAACCGCCGACCGGGAAGCAGGCTGCCGTCTCGGCTGGCACTACGGCCTGCAGCTGATCATACTGCGCTGCAGCATCCGGCCCGACTCTCCACAGCAGAGAGAACGGCAGCCGCTCATACCCCAGCGCTTTGAAATCTCCCCGCTGATACAGGTAAGCGCCCAGACTCATAATATTGCGCAGCTCGCTGACCACCTGCACATCGGTATCGCCGAATTTGACCAGCTGACCGTCGGGTGCCAGGAGATGCATCGTAACGACGAACATTTTCTCCAGCAGCTCCCGGTATTCTCCGGCATCCAGGCCAAGCTTATGGAACAATGTCACCAGCTCGTACAGATCACGCATCACGATCAGGTGATAATTGGGGCTTCCTTCAAACTGCACTCCATCCGGGTAGACGTTCTGGCGGATATATCCCGGCAGCTCACGCCCCCCATAATCCAGCCATTCTGCGGAATCCTTCAGCTCCGGCAGGAGCAGCGCGGTCTGAATCAGCCCCCGGAGCTGCATGCAGACATGATTACCGCCGCTCGCATGATATTTGCGCACATACTCCCCATGCTGATGGAAGGACTTAATCAGCTTCAGCTTCACCGCAGGCTCAAAGGCCGCAGAGCCGAAGAAGGTAATGAAGGCTTCCGGCAGCATGAACAGCCGAACACCCACTGAGAGGGGGTCCCAGGTGGAATGCTCCGCCCGGAAGGTATCATCCACCGGCATGGGGTTATCATCAATGAAGTGGCTGATCATATCATTGAAGCATTTGGCGTATTTCTCATCACCGGTCAGCGCATAGGCTCTCGCCAGGCGCTTCACATACACGAACCGGGTCAGATGAAGCTGATACTGCGAGCTGTCGAAGAGCCAGCTGTTCCAGTCATAAGCTCCATTGCGGAAGACCACTCGTTTCCCTTTGAACAGCGGGATATCGCCTTCCACAATCCGGTCCGCCTCGGCGATATCCTGCTGCACCTCCTCCTCCCCGCTGTAACGGCTTGCGGCATACACGCGCAGCTTGGGAACATCCTTCACCTCAAAGCAATATCTCCCGTTGTTACCCGCTGCAATAACTTCTAAATAGGCATCCCGTGCACCGGGAATATCGCCTTGATTCAACTGGGCAGCCACACCGGCAAGCTCCGGCTGATCCAGATCCAGCATCGTGCGCAAGAAGGCTTCGTCGGACATCTGCGGCTTCGTATACTTCGGATTATGGCGTAACTCTTTATATCCAATCGTCATTTGAACCCTCACCCTTGCTTCGTTTAGCGGAGCGGCTCCGCGTCTATTCCTTAATCGAACCGAGCATAGCACCCTTGGCAAAATACTTCTGCAGGAACGGATACACAATCACAATCGGCAGCATCGCCAGCAATATAGCCGCATTCTGGACATTCGGCCCAAGGTTGGCGGCAAGCTGCGCATCCACTGCCGCTTCTGCCGAAATATTGGAGGCGCTAATCGCCACCATCTGCCGCAGGAGCGGCTGAATCGGCCAGCGTGACGTATCATTCAGGTAGATCACCGCAGAGAAGAACTCATTCCAGAACTGCACCATGAAGAATAACGTAAAGGTGGCAATAATCGGCTTGGACAGCGGGAGCACGATGGAATACAGAATTCTGAACTCCCCCGCCCCGTCAATTCTTGCCGCTTCATCCAGGCTTTCAGGCAGACTCTGGAAGAAGGAGCGGATAACCATAATATTAAAAGCACTGGAGGCTGCCGGAAGCACCACCGCCCAGTAGGAATCAATCAGGCCCAGATTCTTGACCACCAGATAGCTCGGAATCATCCCCCCGTGAAAGATCATCGTGAAGAAAATAACCAGCAGCATAATGCGGCGGCCGGGCAGGAACTTCTTCGACAGGGCATAAGCCAGTGTAATGGAGACAAACAGGCTGAGCAGCGTCCCCATCGCCGTGATAATCACGGAGTTCTTGACCGAGGTCAGGAACGTATTGGCATTCAGCAGATAGCTGTAAGCATCCAGCGTCCAGTGCTTGGGCCAGATGAAGAAATTCCCGGCCATGGAATCCCCCGGCGGACTGAAGGAAACCGCGATAATATATAGAAAAGGCAGAATAACCAGCAGGCTGATTAAGCAAATAATAACTACAATAATGGTGTCAAACCAGGTTGCCTTAAGCTTCATAACCTCTCCACTCCTGTTCTCGTTCTAGAATATGCCTTCCTCGCCAAGCAGCCTTGCCGCATAATTGGCCCCCAGGACAAGGATCAGACTGGCAACGGATTTGAACATGCCCACGGTAATCGCGAAGCTGTAATTGAATTGCTCCAGACCGATATGGTAGACGAACAGATCGAACACATTGGAGACATCCAGGTTGAGGCTGTTGGTCATCAGGAAGATCTGCATGAAGTTGGAGTCCATGGAGGAACCCAGACGGAGCAGCAGCAGAATGACAATCGTGCCCTTGATGCCAGGGAGGGTAATATGCCAGATGCTCTGCAGCCGGCTTGCTCCATCCACCTTGGCTGCCTCATACTGCTCGGGATTAATCCCCGCCAGTGCCGCCAGGAATATAATCGTCCCCCAGCCTGCATCCTTCCAGATGGACTGGAAGATTACCAGCGGCCGGAACCACTCATTGCTGACCAGGAAGTTGGCACTGCTGCCGAACCACTGCTCGAGATAATGGTTAATCACGCCCGAAGGTCCGAAGAAGGAAATCGTGATCCCGTAGATAACGACCCAGGAGAGGAAATGGGGCAGATACACGATGGTCTGCGACACACGCTTGAATACCTTAAGCCGTACCTCATTCAGGAGCAGCGACAGAAGAATCGTGAAGGGAAAATAAATGATCAGATTCAGCAGGCTGATCAGCAGCGTATTTTTGAGCAACATATAGAAATCGGAGGTTCCGAAAAACTGTCTGAAATTATCCAGCCCCACCCACGGGCTGTCCATAATGCCTTTGAACGGGCTGTATTCCTTGAAAGCCAGAATGAGTCCCGACATCGGGATGTAATGAAATACGAGAAAATAGAGAATACCCGGTGCTGCCAGTAAATAAAAGGGCCATAGCTGATGAAACCGTTTCGGTCGTAAAGCTCTCTGCACAGGCTAAACCTCCTTATCCATGGGCAAATTCAGCGAGAAACATAAGGATGATGGGGAAAGCGAACCCTTACATCCTTATATTTCAAGAGAAAGGGGGAAGCCCCCCTCTTTGCCTTTGTTTATATGTTATTTTTCTGTGTAAGCTGTTATTTATTGATGCTCTGCCTTGTACTGATCCAGCAGTTCCTTGGTAATCTGCACCCCTGCACCGGTAGTCCAGGCATCAATCTCCTTCTGCACATCCTCCCAAGCTCCTTCACCCAGCACATATTTCGTCATGACCGCACTCATCTTCTTATAGCTGTCCGGATTCTTGCTGGCATACTGTGAATTGTAGCTGAGGAACGGATTCTCCACCCCGATCTTGCTGATCGTATCGAGTGTAGCCTTTTGGAGCGCCAGGATGTCCGGTTCCTTGGAGTTGGCGTACACATATGGATCTGACCGGTTCTCCAGAATGAAGTTATTCGGCTTATCCAGCTCATACTGCTTCTTCTGCTCCTCAGTCTGAACAGCCATTCCATCCTTGAACTCACTGGAATGAATGCCAGTGACTCCGGCTTTGGAGAACGCTACATTCTCCTCGGAAGCGGAGAAATCAAGGAAATCGACAATCTGCTGCACCTTGTCTTCCGGCACAGAGCTTGGAATCGCCCACAGTCCGTAGTATCCGGAGAGGATAGAAACGCCCTTCTGTCCGTTCGCGCCTTCAAGCACATCCACAATCGCGATTTCAGCCTTCGGGTCTGTCTGCTTCAGCTTCTCGACATTAGTCTCTACGATATCACTGACATTCCCGACAAAAGCCCCCGCTGTGCCTGCCAGGAATTTGCTCCGTGCCTGACCCTGGTTCTTCAGTACCGGCGCATCCTTGTCAATCAGGCCTTTGCTCCAGGAATCTCTCAGCCACTCCAGGAATGCCTTGTATTCAGGAGTCTGGAAATCACGGACAACCTTCTCTCCGTCCAGCTTCCACACATTAGGAATGCCGAAGGCATATTGGATCGGGAGTACGCCCGAGAAGGGACCGGGGCTGCTCACACCGTCTGAACCGTAGATCGTGAACGGAATGGTTTTGCCGCCGCCTGCCGGATCTTTCTCCTTGAACACCGCAAGTGCATTCGTCAGCTCATCCATCGTCTTCGGTACGGGCAGATTATATTTGTCCAGCCAGTCCTTACGGATCAGGATATTGGCTTCGCCTCCGCCGTAGAGGCCGCGCGGCCGGGGAACGCCGTATATTTTGCCTTCAATCTTGGCACCGTTCCAGACCACCTCATCAATCTGGCTGATATTCTTGGTCTTCTCCAGATATGGGGTCAGGTCATGGAAGGCACCCATCTTCACCAGGTTGTTGAACTTGTCGTCCTTCCCTCCGTCCATCAGCAGCAGGTCATAGGAATCTCCGGCGGATACCGCCACGGAGAGCTTATCGGTGTAGGCCTCAGAGGGCACGAAGGTTACGTTCAGATCTACGTTGCCGCGCTTCTCCAGGTCCTCCAGGGCTTTGTTGTTCGTCATCTCCGGCGGATTGCCGAAGAGAATGGTCATCGCCTTGATGCTGGCCGGCTTGGCGGCTGTACCGTTCTGGCTTCCACCCTCCGGTGCCGCTGTGCTGCCTGCCGCTGAATTTTTATCGCCGGAGCAGCCCGCCAGGGTAGTTACCATCAACGCCGCTGTGGCTACAAGCGGTACAAGCTTTCTTTTGAAACTCATTGTCATCCCCCATTTGCTTGTATTGATTGCGTTTACATCGTGCTTACACTTTGGATTATAGAAGACGTCAGGACTTAAGAACATGCCGGATTCCAGCCAAAGTGTCACCATTTTTAAGATTTGCCGGGTTCGATGTTTCTCCCGTTTCTACAATGTACTATAATCTGTATAGGATAGCCTGCCCGGTATCCGTATTCCAAAACCCAGTAACGGATGTGGCCCTTATGAATTCACCCTTCTTCAGCTTTTTGCGGCGGAGCTTCTATATTAAGATGATTGTGGTCATGTTCGCCATCTCTGTGATCCCGCTGATTGTCTTGTCCTTTATCTCTGTAAGCGTATCCAGTACAACTGTAGAGCAGCAGGTGAACCGCCTGAATGCCCAGCTTGTCAATCAGGTCGTGGACCGTATCGAATTAACGATGACCCGGTTGAGGGAATTAAGTGAGCAATACTCACGGATCTCGTCCATTCAAGGGGCACTGGTGTCGCCTTCGGCCCAGTATTTTGAAGAGGTTGTCCGCAAAAAGGATCTGATCTCGGTGCTCAGCAGCGCCTCAGCCATTATCGGGAATGTGGAAGGCCTGCAGGTCTATTCGGCCGTTACAGGAGAAGTCCTCTCCTCCACGGAAGCCCCGGCCACCCTGGAAGCGTCCCCGTACCGTCCGCTGATTGAAGCGTATCTCGCTTCGGGACGGCCGAATCTGTTCCTGGACAAACACTCGCTGCCGGAGCTTGCCATCCTGAATTCCTCCACCTATTATATCTCACGGGTTCCCTTCGATTTATATAAGGACCTTAAGGGAGTGCTGCTGATCTCCATGAGCAACAGCCAATACCAGCAGCAGATCGAGAATATTCAGCTTGGGAGCAAGGGCTCTATTTCGCTGCTGACCGAAGACGGCCTGAGCATTGCCACCACCAGTAAGCTGGAGAAACAGGAGGATACGCAGCGGGTGCAGGAGATTCTGAAGCGCTGGAAGGAGCTGAACCGCCCGGACCAGTTCGCAGCTGGCTCCTCCATTGTCTCAGTGAAACAGACCTCCACCTACGACAAGTGGATCGTGCTCTCGGAGATTCCGTCCAAGGAGCTTACAGCCAGCGCCGAGATTATTCGCCGGACCGTCACTTATTTCCTGGTGCTTCTGGCCTTGCTCGGGGCGCTGTGCGTGGTCGGCTTCGGGTATCAGCTCTACCGGCCTCTACAGGCTGTAAAGCGGCAGGTCGATGCACTGAAGAAAGGGCATTTTGATGCCCGGGTCACGCATTTCGCTAACAATGAGATCGGCGATCTGGGGCGGATGCTCAATACAATGGCCGTCCGCATTCAGGATCTGCTGGCCGACCTGCATGATTCCGAGGACCTGAAGCGCAAGCTGGAGATCCGGGCGCTGCAATCGCAGATCAACCCCCATTTCATGTACAATACCTTAAATACGATCCGCATGTTCGCCATGATGAAGGATTATGAGAAGATTAACTCGCTGATGGGACGGCTGGTGGCCTTGCTGCGGTATTCGATGGAGAACTTCGAGCAGACGGTGCAGCTGCAGCAGGAGCTTGATTATCTGGCGGATTATGTCGGACTGCTCAATATGCGCTACAAGTGCCAGATCCATCTGGAGGCTGAAATTGAGGAGCCGCTGAGAGGGATGCAGATTCCTAAGCTGAGTCTTCAGCCGCTGATTGAGAACTCCGTGTTCCACGGCATTCTCCCGCGCAAGGCAACGGAAGGACATATCACTGTGCGCGTGTTCAGCAGTCCGGGCGGGAGCCATATTATCCTTGAGGTCAAGGATGATGGTACAGGTCTTGAAGAGGCTGAACTGAAGAAGCTGCAGCTCCATCTCCAGCAGGAAGAGTCCACGGAGAATATCGGGCTGCAGAATGTATGGATGCGGATGAAGCTGCTATTCGGATCAGGTACCCAGATTCTGCTCTCCAGTACGCCGGGCGAAGGCTTGATCATCCGTATGCTGCTGCCGTCCGAGACCGTTCTTATTAGGGAGGAACATCATGAATCACTATAGAGTTGTCCTGGTAGAAGACGAGATTCCGGCAAGAACGGTATTCCGCCATTTCATTGAAGAACGTGCAGATCTGTTCACCCTTGTCGGCGAAGCTGAAGATGGCCGGGACGGGCTGGAGCTGTTCCTGAAGCATAAGCCGGAGCTTGTCGTCACCGATATTACGATGCCGGGAATGAACGGGCTGGAGATGCTGCGCGAGATTGAGCGAAGCGGGGTGCGTGCGCCGCAGATTATTATCCTGACCTGTCATCAGGACTTCCACTATGCCCAGCAGGCCATTCATCTGAAGGCAGCCTCCTATCTGATTAAGGATGACTGCCTCTCTGATCCGGGCCTGTTAACCCGGACGATGGAAGAGCTGGCGGTCCTGGCGGATTCACGCGATGAGACAAGGGATAATTACCTGCAGCTGGAGCAGCAGGTGCGGCTGAGTGAAGTGGAGATCGAGCAAAGCCTGTTCCTGGACATGCTGCGCAGTCCGGCGGCCGAAGCCAAGTGGCTGCGCAGCCTGGAGGAATCCCAGCTTCCGCTTCACGGCCAAGGCTTCAAGACCCTGCTGCTGGAGCTGGACCGCAACTCCCTGCGCTTCCCGTTAGACCAGCTGGAGGAGCTGAAGCTGTGGCAATTTGCCGGCGTGAACGTGCTGAAGGAGCTGCTTGGCAGCATAGGTCCGCATAAAGTCATCGCCCTCGACAAAGGGCGGTTCCTCGCCTTATATACCGATACCTTGAGGACAGGGCGCCCGAGCCTGTTGGAGCAGGTGCTGGAGTCTTTTGCCGCGAATCTCAAAATGAGATGCATCGCTCTGCTGTGCAGCTTCGAACAGGGTCTGGGGGAATGGCCGGAGGCGCTGAAGCGGCTGGCTTCTGCACCCTACCCGTTCTTTTACCGCTGTGATGAGAGCATCGGCATTGGAGAGTGGGAGCAGCTCTCCAGCTTCCAGCGGATTCCCGAGCCGCTCAGCCGGTTCTGGAGCAAGGTGCTGAAGAAAGCGCTGCTGGAGCCGCATCTCAATACGGCGGCACTGGAGCAGGAGCGCCTGTCCCTGTACCGTCAGGCCATGGAGCAATCCTGGGACCCGGAGCAGGTCAAATCGCTGTATCTGAGAGTCTTCCTGGATATGAGCCATAACGTAATCGGAGCCGATGGCGGTGCGGAGCTTGAAGCCGACCTGCGCAAAAAAATAGAGCGGTGTCAGACCTTCAACTCCGTGCACGAGATGACCTGCGATTATTTCCGCAAGCTCCAGCAGCTCCAGGAGGGCGGCCGGAAGATTGACGCCTCCATCACAAGAATCATTCAGCAGATGCGCGAAGACCTCAGCTATCCCTACAAGCTGGAGGAGCTGGCGGCTTCGATCAATTACAGCGTGCCTTATTTCAGCTCCATGTTCAAGAAAGCCGTCGGGGAGAGCTTCATCCAATATCTGACCCGCCTGCGGATTGAACAGGCCAAGCTGCTGCTGCTCACCACCGATCAGAAAACCTTCGAAATCTCCGAATCCATCGGATTCGAGAACTACCGCTCCTTCAACCGCATCTTCAAAAAAGAGGCCGGGGTCTCCCCATCCGATTACCGCCGGCAGGGTACGGTGATGTAACAACCTCCGGTGGTGGCGGAAGCGTCTACTCCGGACGAAATCCTTGCTAAGCAAAGTGGGGCGTCCGCTAGCTGACTAGCGTCTTATGAGGACCCCATTTATGAGGTTACTGATATGAGGCGCCTCTTATGAGTTTCCTGTTATGAGGTTACTGTTATGAGGTGCCTGTTACTGGCTTCCTCTTATATAGTTGGAAAAATGTATCTTAATTTGGATGTTTCGCAGCGTTTGAGGAATTTAGTTGGATAAATGCTATTTAATTTTATGCATATCCTCGAATCCGATCCATACGTAGCCTAGTAAGTGCCTTTTTTCCAACTACGTCCTCCAAAGGGTTATTTTGTTCCTGAGCAAGTGGAGGAAATCCATCTATTACTGCCAATCACCTGTTACTACCGGATACTGCAGGCGCAGCCAAAAACCTTGCTATTGCTGTTCCCGGCATCTTTCACTGTCTCTTAACGAAAAGGCCCCTATCCTCACCCGAAAACCAGGTGAAGACAGGGGCCTTACTTGTAGCCTATCAGGAACGGCGGTTCACGAACATCAGCATAAGCGCGGAAATGACTACGATCGAGCCTACCCACATCCAGGCCAGGGTCATGTTGCCTCCGTCCACCGCTACATAGATTGCAGTGGGCACCGTCTGTGTGCGTCCCGGAATATTCCCGGCCACCATAATCGTTGCCCCGAACTCACCCAGCCCGCGGGCAAATCCAAGCACATAACCGGCAGCCAGTGAGCGGCCCGCCAGCGGGAGGGTAACATAACGCAGCACCTGCAGCTCGCTGGCACCCTGCGCACGCGCCGCATCCTCCAGGTCCTTCTCCACACCCTCGAAGCCTGCTTTGACTGTGCGGTATACGAGCGGAAAAGCCACCACGACTGCGGCAATGACCGCCGCCCCCCAGGTGAACAGAATCGTCTGCTCCGTGAATTGTTCATACAGCCTGCCGATCCAGCTCCGCCGCCCGAGGATCACCAGCAGTACGAAGCCGACTACTGTCGGCGGGAGAACCAGCGGAAGCAGCAGGACCGTCTCGACCAGGTTGTGTCCGAAGAACCTGCGTCCAGCCATCTTACGGGCAGCTAGCACTGCGAGCAGGAATACGATGAGACTGGTTACTACCGAAATCTTAAGCGACAGCCAGACCGGGGCGAAAAAATCAGTCCAATTGATCTCCATTTCTTCCACCCCATCTACTCAGAATTACTTATTGGGCCAATTGAAAACCGTAGCTGCTAAAGACCGAACTTGCTGCAGAAGTCTGCACATACCGATAGAAGGCTGTGGCTTCCGCCTGATGCCGGGAATCCTTCACAACTCCGGCCGGATAATGAATCGTCTTATGTACATGTTCCCCTACGGTCAGGGCAATCTTCACTTTCTTCGAGGTTAACGCGTCCGTCTTGTAGACAAAGCCGGCATCTACATTCCCTGTTTCCACATAGGACAGTACCTGGCGGACATCCTTGGCGAAGACCAGCTTGCCTTGCAGCGTATCCCATACCTTCTTCGCTGTTAAGGACTGCTGGGCGTATTGTCCGGCTGGTACCGATTCCGGCTGCCCTAGGGCAATCTTTCGGAAGGCTCGCCCGGTAAGGTCTGTAAGGGTTGTAAGCTTCGTGTTCGAGTCCGAAGGAACGACTACGACCAGCTGGTTCTTCAGCAGCATCTTGTGCTGCCCGATCAAGCCCTTGTCCACCAGCGCCTTCATCTGCTTATCGCCTGCCGAGAAGAATACATCTGCCGGTGCGCCCTGTTCGATCTGTTTCTGCAACGTACCGGAGGCGCCGTAATTGAACACCAGCTTAATCTCAGGATGCTGCTGCTCATATTGAACCGCGATCTTGTCGAGACTGTCCTGCAGACTCGCCGCTGCGGAGACCATAATCTCCGTCTTCTTAACTGCCGCCTCTGCATCCCCTAACGAACCGGCAGACACTCCCGCTACCAGGATAAGCACCAGCAATCCCATCATCCACTTCTTCAGCAAGCTCCATACCTCCCCAAATACATCCGTGTATATTTAGGTGATATTCTATCATATGAATTTTCATTATTCTATATATTTAGTTATGTTTGTATATGTTTAGCTATAAATAGTATCGAATTTATGAAGTTTAATCCCCAATAACAAATAAAAGACCCCGTCCTATGATTAAGGAAAGGGCCCGTCAACTTTAGGATTAACCTCATAATTCTTGTTCCTTGAATATCCGTTGGCTAAGCAAGACCGACAATATGGAGAGTAGCAGTGTAATGCCCAGAGGAATAGTCCAGTGATCGGGCAGGCTTTTCTCCGAAAGGATATCGGACATAATGGTATTCAGCCTTCCGGGCAAGTAGCGGTTAAGATAAGGTACCATATTCAAAAGGCTTATAACGAAATAGGCCACGAATCCGGCAAAAAAGGCTTGCGTAAACGTTCGGGCAAGCACGCTGACCAAGATGGAAACACAAATTATAAAAATCCCATAAATCCAGTACAACAGAAAAGCCAAATATAGATTCGGAATGGAAAACTCACCAAAAATGATAAAGGTATACAAGATACATACGAAGCTGGCTGCACCGCAAGCAAGAGTGAAGATCAGTACTCTTGAAGCAATTTTGCTTAATAAAAAAGAAGACCTGGAGAGTCCCTTGGTCAACAGAAAGGCGGCTGTCCCGTTTCTCTTCTCATCTACAATTGTACTGCAAACCAAGAGAATCACTACTATAATTCCCGCCTGCTTCAGATTATTAAAAGTATCCTTGTAGGCATCGGTGTATACAGGAGCGGGGACATTAATGATGCTGCCCGGACCTAATTTACTGGAGTAAGCCTTCATTAATTCCGGTTCAAACTTCGCTGAAAGCGGCCCTGACAAGGCGAAAAATAGAAATACCCCCAATAAGATCAGCATTTTTTTGCTCACGATCAGCTCTTTCAGATCTTTTCTAAAAAGCACCTTAACATTCATCGGGCCGTCACCATTTTCAGAAAAAATTGTTCAAGGGTTGGTTCCGTCACTTTAAACAAGGAAAGGGGAATCCCGGCACTCGACATCATACTGGGAATATAGATTTGTGCTGTCCTTAAATTAGCTACACTTATGCTTAATGATTGCTTGTCTTCCAGAACCTCTACTTCCAGCACCTCTGAATGCCCGCTTAACAAGGAGGCTGCGGACTGTAGAAGATACATGTCCTCAGTCTGAAGCTCAAGTGTATTTAAGGCGAATTGGCTCTTAATGCTAAGCAGCGAATCATCTGCAATCACCCTCCCCTGATCCATCATCAGAATCCGGTCGCAGATTTCTTCAACATCATGAAGATTATGTGAGGACAATAATACGGTCAGCTCACCCGCAAGGGACCGGATAAGATCCATTACTTCACTTCTGCCGATCGGATCGAGCGCGGAGGTCGGTTCGTCAAGCACAAGAATCGTAGGCTCAGAGATCAAAGCTTGAGCAATGCCAAGCCGCTGCTTCATTCCCCGCGAGAGGCTTCCTATCTTTTGGTTGCACCCTTCAAGCCCAACCTTGTGGAGCAGCTCATCAATTCGGCTGGTTAACGAAGGCCCCTGCTTATGATGCAGATTCCCTACAAACAGCATGAGCTCTCTGGGCTTCATCCATTTATAATATTGCGGGACATCCGGTACGAAACCAAGCCGGGAACCATGAGGCTTACCGAATTGCAATTCTTCTCCATCAATCCGGATACTCCCCGAAGTCGGACGTGACAGCCCGCAGAGCATTTTCAAGGTAGTTGTTTTCCCTGCTCCGTTGGCTCCCAATATGCCATAAACCGATAGTGCGGGAACCTTTACAGTGATATTATTTACAGCCGTGAAGGCTCCGAATTTTTTGCATAACTGCCCGGTTTCCAGAATATAACTCACTCTTCTTCTCCTTTGAATAGAAAGTAAGCTACAGGTCCAAGAAAATTGCCAAGGAGTATAATCAGTGACCATATCCACTTATTTCCGAAGCGAAACCGGGTTCGTCTGCTCATATCTACGAACGCGACGATCCACAACACAAGCTGAAGAACTATGAGCGGCGATAACATCAGCCAGAATTTCGAATCCACATTCTCCCCGATTGTAAATGTACCAAATTCCATACTCCCACATCCCCTTGTAGACTATTATTCCACCTTGAATGCAACCTCGAAGCTTCCTTTGGCTTCTTCACCCTTAATTTCAATCCGGTATTTCCCATCCTTGTCGGCAGCTACCTTCTCGGTTCCGGATTCATTGGTTCCCAGTTCAGTAAGCACCGTATTGTCCGGGCCATACAACTTCATAGACAGTTGCCCCTCTTCCACCTTGGAGCTGTAATCCATGCTGATGGTTTCGCCGCTTTTCATGCTCAGCTTCTTCTCCTCCGTGCCCGTAAAAAGCTTGTAGGACGCACTTATCTTACTCTTGGTACTGGACCCGACGAACATTAATCTCTTATCGCAGGCTGTCAGCAACATAGAAGCCGTCAATACTACAATCCCCAGTGTGATCCATTTCTTGTGCATAATCTTCAGCACTCCCCGGTTTAGATTAGATGCCCGCAGTGCGGACATTGGATACCCTTAACTTCATCAGACGCTGTGTGAATGTGATGCTGTTTTCTGGCCAGGAGGTAGAGGATCAGGCCGATGAAGTTAGGAATATAGATGACCGCAGTCATCCATAACCAGGCATTCATCCTCCGCCGTGAAGCGTCCTTGTAAATGAATACTGCAATTAGAATATTGAGGCTCAGGAACAGCAAGGCCAGCAGGCTCATCACGATAAGCCAGGTCCGATTCTCCTCCAGAAACTCATCCATATAAGGACTTATGCCATATCCCAGTGCAATGCAGCTGAACAGAATGATTAGCGTAAGCGCCCAAAACACGAATTTCTCAACGGTTAGGTGAACTTTCATAAGATCCTCCCCCGCTTCCCATAGTACGGTACATTACTAAGGCTGCTGCAATCATTGGAAGTAGGATGAACAGCAGCCCCATGCTGATTTTCCATTGCAGGGCAGCCGGACCGGCCAGGAAACATATGCCTGACAGGACTAGAATTAGCCATTGCAGGCTCATTAACCCGGCAAGCATTCTTATCCTCCCGCGCCCATGTATCCGCTGAATCGTATTAGAGACAAGCTCTGGCGATGGTGTGACAGATATATTGAAATATTCCGTCAGCAGTTGGTCTTCGTCTCTGGGCTCCTTCAATTATTTCATCTCCTTCATTAGATTGTGCAGCAGCTTCTTCCCTTGATTCAATCTGGATTTGACAGTTCCGATGGGAACACCAAGTACCTCCGCAATGCCCTCATAGCTGAACTCCTCATAGTAATACAACACTAAGGGCGCAAGATAACGTTTGGGCAGACTCCGCAGGCATTCCTCAAGTAACCGGTGCTCCTCATTTCGCAGCAGCTTCTCTTCTGCCGAAGAAGCGGGGTCTCTGATCTGAATAAGCTCAGCATCCGAGGACAACCATGTCCAAAGGGCATATACACTTTTCCACTTCCGGTAGTGATCGCGGTACATATTAAAGGCCACCTGGAAAAGCCAAGGCTTAAAGGGACGCTGTGCATCATACTTCTCCAGCTTGCGGACCACCCGAACCCATACCTCCTGGAACAGATCCTCCGCATCCTGCCGGTTCAGCGTAAGGTGGCGGCAGAACCGGTACAAATCATCCCTATACCTGACAATGAGAAGCTCAAGATGCTCCTGCTGACCGGACTTGCATCCTTCAACGAGCTGTTTGTCGGTCATCATCTGTTCTCCGCCACCCTTTCAATCTACATTACGAAGTGATTTCAATATTGTTCGGAATTTCACAAGGGAATTTAAGATGAGCGCAGGGTTTCTTTCAACCGGGTAAACAGCGATTCTTCCCTACACTTCAACTGCTTGAATATATGTATGATTTCACCAAGGTAAGCCACAGGATCATTGCTGCGGAACCTTACGTTATAGAGCTGCCTCATCGCGCTTCGCCATAGCCCGCCAGTCTCTATAAACTCTCTCCCCAGCTCATGGAGTGCACCGGTATCAAAAAGATAGGCCACCTTCTGCAGACTGCGGCCAAACTCTTCCCTGTTGCACGTATAACTGCCCTGCTCCAGATTAGCCCTGAGGATCAGAAAGGTTACCACGAACTGCTTGGCATTGAAGGCCATTGTCTCTGCAAGCTCAGAAGCATATTGCTCCATCTCCGTTATGAGCCTGCTCATGCCTGAAATCCCCTGGGTACAATCCGTAATCTCTGCCTCCACCTCTAAATCCTCGAACTTAATATCCCCCAGCATACGGCCGCATGTATCTAGAATAGATTCCTTCAGCAACAATGGATATTCGGTTCTAAACCATTCGCAGTATGAAGAATCTATATTCAGTTCATAACAAATTCCATCCGGTGAAAAGGGTATCGTTACACTGTTCCGGGAGTCCAGAAAATCAGGCAAGGAGGTAACCAGAACTTCAGCCTGATGGTCATTCTGATGAAGGACAATATATGCCTCCTCCTGAGCAGTATCATAGCCCGTAAAAACCGTCATGGACGGATTATAGAGATTGGCCAGATAGGTTACCTCGCTGCTGTGCCCGCTGGTTATGTACCTGCTGTCAAACATAATAAGCAAAGGCTGGTTCCGGTCGGTAAAGCCTTTAATCGTTACCCATCCCTCGCGATCGTTGGCAATATGGTGTTTCTGTCTTGGAAGTGATATCCGGTTCATGAACTCCACCTCAAGACGGGGCATGGAGCTTCCTGCGAACCAGAATTTCACCCCTTTAAGTTCCGGTAGTGTGAGATGTCCGAACTGGAATCCTGCTCCCCCTGATAACAGGAAAATCGAGGCGGAATCCAGTATAATTCCGTAGTATCTCAAGATTTCACGGAAAGAGGTGATCCGGCAATCCAGCATCTCCCGCTCAGGAATTTTCTGAAATCCCCCGATCTGTTTTCTCATGCCGAACCCTCCTTTGAACAGCGTATGCAATAGAACGGATTAGCTTGCCTCCAAATCCATATGCAATTCTTCCTACAAAAAATAAAGAAATTAAATAAACAAAGTTATTGAATATATTCCGGGCCACCTGTGCCGCAGCACTCCATATTGAAAGATTCTTATAGTCAACCATCACGATCGCCTTCAATTTATCAAGATGGGACAGAACGGTGTAAGCCATAGAGAATATCCAATAGAAAAAAAAGATCATGAACAAGGAACTGCTAATAACATAAATATAAAAGAATATCTTTTCTTTCTTACCAATAGGAAGGTTGAATTTCGCCTCCTCCTTACGGCGGAGCAAGCCTCTGACCTTACTTGCAAGAAACTTCTTCATCTGTTCCTGAAGATTGGGGATTCCCGTTAGATCGGACAGAATCCAATACCCGTCCAATTTAATGAACGGATTCAAGTTAAGAACCGTTTCTATGGATAGAACTATGGCACATACCATTAAATAGGGATTGGAGAAAAACCATCCGCAGCCATAAATCAGCAGGAGCAGCAGCGAATGAAAATAAATACCGCCTATGTCCACAACAACCCTCTGCATCCGGGACAGCTTCCATACCTTGGTCACATCCGAATAGAAAACAGGCATAACATAGTAGATTCCGAACCCTATACTCCCAGGTATAATCTTATAGTGCATAGCTGCGCTGGCATGGCCTAACTCATGAAACAACGTGACCAATATCCCTACACCCAGGAGATATAGAAATCCCTTGCCGTTAGTGTTGAGTACAGTCTGATAGGTTCCGGGATGCAGCATATAAGATAACAGATATAATTGCGATATAAGCGCGAGGCCCGCCAGGTAGACAAAGATCTTGGAATGATACAGAATACCAAGAAATCGGAATTTCTCTACAATCTCCCCCTTCATCAAAGTTCCCCTCAGCCATAAGCTCTGATTCAGCGATTTTTTGGGAGCCTCTGTATTCTCCGAGCCTTCAAGGACGCCCTTTTTCCATAGCAGCTCTTGTAAAATATAATGGACGGACTCGGGATCGACCCTGGGTCCGCCCGTCGTATTCACTTGACTACAAATCTCCTCCACGCTGTTCCGGCCATTAACAAGTACAATTACGTTGTAGACAATCTCTGATATTTGCCATTGACGTGAACCGTAGCTTAAAAGGTAACTGTCACTAATCATACTGGAATCGAATTTATCAATCGTCACTTCCCGTTTAAGCTTGGGGACAAGCTGCTGATTCATAACATCACTACTTTCTCAAGAGGTAGTCCTTATCGTCAGACAAATAGGTAGACAGGCCGGGAGCAGATAATCCCGACCTGTCTTATTCATGATGATATGTAGCCTATTAGATACCCAAGAAACAAACCCCGATGCCTACACCTAAATATCCTCCACATGCTACCGGAAGACATCCAGTGCCGAGATCACCACCGCAGGCATGGAAGAAACAGACCATTTCCGGTCTTTCCTCCAGCTCCAGCATCATCTCATCCAGCTCGTTCACCCGGATCTCTTTGTTCAAAGATTGGATCATTTTGTCACCACACTTTCTCAGATCAGCGTAGGCGTGTTACGCTGCAACGATACAGCCGGAGATATTTCCGCCACAAGCATTGCCTGAGCAGCTCATTTCTGTTCTTTCGGATAATTCTTCAAATAATAATTCCATTTTTTCATCAATTTCAATGCTTTGATTTACGGATTGGATGCTCTTTTCTTCCATTCTTCTCACCTCCTTTGCGTAGTATAGGAGTTATAGAGTTATAGAATTAGAGATTCACATCACAGAATGAAACATTGCCCAGGCATGACCCTCCACCCGGAGTTGTGCTAACGATGGAGCAATGATTGCTGGAGCAGGACATCTCAGTCCGCTCGGATAATTCCTGGAAGAGAATATCCATTTTTTCATTAAAGCTAACATTCTTGTTCAATGATTGAACAGTGTCTGTCTGCATAGTTGTCACCTCCTTTCAGAAGAGGGATCGTCTCTATACCTGAACCGGTTCCTTAAGAATTTTGCTGTAGAGCCCTGCAACCACCTCATCGAAAATCAGCCTGAAATTCTCGCAGTACGCCGTATAGTGATCTTTATTGGAAATGTTGGCATGTGCCCCGCAGCCGCCGCCGCAGAACAGAGCGTATTTGCAACTGGCACACTCCTCTATTTTGTCTGCAGTCCGCCCCCGCCAGAAGGAAGAACGTTCATTCAGTTCAAAGCGGGAATGCTCCAGGCTGACTCGTCCGATACTCTCTCCTTGGTCACCAAGCACATCCCAGCAAGGATAGATATCTCCATAAGGATCAATAGTGAACATTCCGGTGGTGGCTCCGCAGTAACCGGCTCTTAGCGGAGCATACCCTTCGCTCTTGAACATACTGCTGAGTGTCTGGGTTAAATTGCTGTATATACTATTGAAGGAGAACCCTTCAACGCCGCCATATATAGAATTCAGCCTCTCCATAAGTTCTACATCTGTAATGGCCGCTGCCGGCTCTTCATAGCATTTATGAGTGGATTTGAAGTAATAGCTGAAGTTAGGATATTCCGTCCAGCCTTTATCCTGATACAATTTCATCAGCCCTTCCAGCTGGGCGAAATTGTGTTTGTTCACATTGGACCGGAGCGCAACATGAATGCCCTGCTCCAGAGCCATGGTGATATTCTCAACGATCTTGGCAAACGTCGGCTGTCCCCCCGCGAGGTATCTTCTGCTGTCGTGCGTTGCTTCTTCGCCGTCCAACGTAATCTGAATCGAGTTAATGCCATCTGCAGTGAGCAAATCCTGATAATGCTTCAAGTCGTGGCCGTTGGTTACTGCAAATAGCGTAATGCCTCTTTCTTTGCATAAATCTACAATCTGCTTCACTACAGGATAGCTGGTCCTTAGCAGCGGCTCTCCGCCGAATAAGGTAATCTGGCCTATCTGATAGCCCTCAGTTCGATATTGGTCAATCTGAGCAAAGACGGCGGCCAATGTCTCACTGTCCATCGAGCGCTTCAGGTAATCCTTTCCTTTATCAAACAATTTTTTCTCAAAACAATATTCGCAGCGAAAATTGCAATTATACGTGGGAATCAGTGTGATCGAGATTACCTTTGAACTCGCTCTGTGCAGGACTTCCGAAATTTTACCCAGTGTCGCCAGCTCTTCATCCGGGGTTTTGCTGGTGAGATATCCTCTTTGCTCTAATACTTTACGGTCCTCGGCCCGGATCTCCCGGAGCAGGTCCTCCTCTGAAGCATCGCTTCGCATCGCGTTATGAATGGAGTCATTAACAATATCGAATGCCCCCGAATAACCGTGTACCAGCATGTATCTGTCCTTTTCCTCAGTTAAAGGAATTGAAATGGTGTAATTACTGACTCTGTACATATAGTGCCTCCGCTCATAATGTGTTTATAGTCTTAAATATATGAAAATACGAGGATACCGGATGTTACCTTGTTGCCTTCAACAAGTCCCTCTACGCTGAATTTTGACAACGACAATGTATGGGAGAGCAGCCGGGCTTCCAGCACCAGCCTGTCTCCCGGAACAACAGGCTTCAGAAATTTCATCATCTCTACCTTGATCAGAACAGGAAGCTTGTCCGGCTCCTCCTCCGCTTTGGCCATGACAACAGCACATAGCTGGGCTGCAGCCTCCATAATAAGAGCGCCGGGCATAATCGGTTGCCGGGGGAAATGTCCACTGAAAAACGGCTCATTAATGCTGATATTCTTGACACCCTTGGCGTAAACCCCATGTTCAAGCTCTATAAGTCTGTCCAGGAACAGAAACGGCGGCCTATGCTCAAGCAATGAATAAAGCTCTCTCATTTCCCTTCACCTCATCCGATCCCTAATCCGCCATCCACCACCATGACCTGCCCGGTAATATAATCGGCCTTGCCGCTTCCCAAAAAACAAACCAGATTCGCCACATCCTCTGTTCTCCCAAAGGTACGGGCAGGAATTAATTCCAGATACTCTGCTTGTTTGGCCGCTGAAAGTGCAGAGACCATATCCGTCTCAATGAATCCGGGAGCCACTGCATTCACCTGAATATTAAAGCGTGCCAGTTCCTTAGCGAGTACTCTGGTATATGCATTGACTGCTGCCTTGGTAGCGCTATATAGCGACTGACCGGTTAGTCCTTTGATAGAGCTCACCGATGATAAATTTATAATTTTGCCTCTCTTGTTCCTCATCATCAGAAGGGCTGCCTGCTTGCAGCTATACATACATCCCTTAAGATTGGTATCAATACACCGATCCAGCTGCTCATCAGTAATCATCATCCCGAGGGTACTATCAGAGATACCTGCGTTATTGACTAGCACATCCACTCTGCCAAATGCCGTGACCGCCTCCGCAAACAGCCGCTTTACCTGACTGCTCTGGGAGACATCCGCTTGAACGGCTACAGCCTGTGCCCCATAACTGCGTATGGCTTCAACCACCTCAAGCGCCCGGTCTTTGTTCTCCCGATAGTTAACTACAATATCCATGCCGGTCTGAGCCAGCCCCAGCGCACATGCAGCGCCTATCCCCCTTGAACCCCCTGTAACAACAGCTACCTGCTTCATGACTGCACTCCCTTCCGGTTCGGGACATCTTTGAGGATCATCGCACTAAAGCTGCCTCCGAACGAAAAGCTGGTTACCAGGATAGTATGAAACCCCTGCGTACTCCCGGAGCTGCTCTCAACTGAAGGAAAGGGGGCTCCACGCTGGGGTACAGGGCGTTCCCCGGTAGCCAAAAGCATAGCTGCATGAGCAACCTGTAAAGAGCTTATCCCTGCCCGCCCTTCCCCTAATCTGCTCTTTATGGCATACACGGGTATGTCTTGTGCCCTCCTGCCGAATACCCTTGCATAACTGCAGAGTTCCATTCCGTCTATAAGAGAGTCGCCATTTGCAAATCCCACAATAGCCTCAATGTTCTCAGGTAATATTCCAGACATAGCACAGGCCTGAAGGATCGCATGGTCCAGCGCAGCGGCTTCAGGATCAACCTTCCCCGGAGTGCAATATTGGTATGACCTTCCGTACCCTGCTACCTCCGCATATAGGGATGCGCCACGGGAGTACGCATGATCCTCCGACTCAAGCACCAGCGTGGCTGCCCCCTCCGCCAGTGAGAACCCTTTGCCGGTGAAGGCATACGGCTTAGAGAGCGAAGTGTCCGTGTGCCGGTTAAGTGCTCTTAGCGTGTCATAGAGCTGGTGGATAGTATCAGAATATTCATCCACTCCGGCAGCAAGCATAACCTGATGCCTGTTGCTTTTGACTATTTCAAAGCTGTCAGATATACAATCCATGCCAGAAGAAATCCCGTTCGTTACGGTCATATTACAGCCTTGAATTCGCTGGTGGATCGACAGCTGGGCTGCTGCAGCATTATAGACAGTATTGGGAAACAGCATAGGACTGCCTGACTGAATACCTTTGGCCAGCAGCTGCTCCAGAAAGCTTCGAATCTCATCCGCAGGTCCATCCGAAGTACCCACTATTAATCCGGTATCCCTTTGCCGCTCTTCATCCATTTCCAGACCAGAATCCTTGATGGCTCTTAGGCCTGAGAAAAGCAGCAGCTTGGATAACCTGTCCATGCGGCGTGTATATGCCGGTGAAATACCTTCTGAAGCTAAGTAGGTATCCGGAACCAGGCAACTCTGTACCTCTCCCTTGTCTGCTTCGTTCATATTCTTCCAATAAGTATGAATATCGTCGCCTTGTGAGGATATGATTCCAAGCCCGGTTATGTAGACTTTGACATTAGGTAACGACTTATTTACGTTGTTATGCGTATTCTTACCAAAAATCAGGCTTGCGTTATTCCCTCCAAAGGCAAAGGAATTCGACATTGCATATTCAATACTTACATTCTGCGCTGTGTTCGGAACAAAATTAAACCGTGATTTCTTATCACTGTTAAAATGTATCGTAGGAGGAATCTGCTGATTCTGAAGTGCTTTGATGGTAATCACGGCTTCCAATGATCCCGCAGCTCCAAGACAGTGCCCAATCATTGATTTAGTCGAGCTTATACTGATATCCTCCGGAGAAAAAACAGCTCGCAGAGCGGTCTGTTCAGCCGTATCATTAAGCGGCGTGCCCGTCCCATGCGCATTTAGATAACTTATATCTGTTGTTGACAGACCGGCCTCATCCAAGGCGAGATGGATCGCAGTAATCTGTCCTTCACCGTCAGGGCGCGGAGCCGTGATATGGTAAGCATCAGAAGTGATGCCATAACCCAGCACCTCTGCCACAATGTCAGCACCACGGTCAGCGGCATGCTGGAGGGATTCTATAATCAGGACACCTGCACCTTCACCGAGTGAAATCCCCTCACTTCTGCTAAATGGGGAGCAGGGAGAGGCATCTAGCGCCTTAAGGGCATAGAATCCGCCAAACTGAAGTTTGGCAAAGGCATCGGCACCGCCTGCAATGACCACATCAGCCAGGCCATAACGGATTAAATCACAACCATAGGCGATACTCATGGCCCCCGCTGCACAAGCGTTGGCAATGTTGGTTACAGAGCCGTTGAGATCATAATAGCCCGCAACATAACCGGCTATCGCATGAATAGGTATATTAAGTACCTCATAAGGGGATAATCTCTTCCCGTTCCGCAGCCTGGTTAAATAGTGTTCAGCACTGCCCGGCCCGCCTGTGCAACTCCCCATAACAACACCTACTCGCCGTCTATCCGTCTTACTAAACTCAATTCCAGATTGTATGATAGCTTCTTCCACAGCCTTCATACAGAGCAGTGAAGTCCTGTCCATTCTCCGAACCTTTTTGCCTGACCTGGCCAACGGAATGGATTCTTCGGCTTCACCATACCATCCCGGAATATCACACGCTAATTTGTCAGTTGAGATTGGCTTGATCCCACAATGTCCATTTACGCTATTGTTCCAGAATAATTCTGTATCAGCCCCATTCGCACAAATAGACCCAAGTCCAGTAACTACGCATTGTGTTCCATTCCTCACGGGATTGCCGCCAGTGAGGAGCTGATATATTCACTTAGTGTATTTAGATTTCTAAAGAACGGGGTATGCTCCGCATTCAGCTCAATGCCGTAATCCTCGTGAATTGCCGCTATTAATTCTAAAGAATCGACAGAATCCAACCCCAGCCCGTTATTAAACAATTCCATCTCAGAATCAATCTCCGACGGCTGTAGGGGAAGCCGTAATTTATTTACTAGAATAGTCTGGAGATTAGTGATTATTTCTTCCTTCAAATTCATTATGTATTCTCCCTTTCTCTTAAGCTGTCTGCTTTAGTGATATTTTTCACATTTCGTAATAATATGGTTTTTATTCCCTTAGATGTCTCTATAATAAACCCGTTTTCAATATTTATCCATTACTTTTTTTGTTATATTTAGTCGATAAATGTAGAAACGAACAAAAAAACCAACCAGGCCCTTACGGCCTAATTGGTTATTTGACCTACCGACAACGTCTCTCCCTCTTTTGTTTAAATTGAACGAAGGTCAAATGCCCGGTTAGAAAAGTATTTTAGAGGACGATAATCATTTGTATAGCGACAGCCATTTCTCAAGCTGATGTCTCAGCACATCCCGGTAATACTCCGGCTCCATAATCTCAGCTTCTTCCTTGTATTTCATAATCCAGTGGACGAAGCCGATGTCCTGCTCCACAGCGACCTTGAAGTGCAGGCTGCGGTTCTGGCGGTCCACCCTGCTCGGCTTCACGAACATCTCTTCATGCTTCAGCTGTTCCATCATGCGCTGTGAGAATTTGACCCGGAATTCAACCTGCAGGCTATCCTGCTCGAGGGACCACTTCTGCTCCATGAAGGACTGCAGATCAAATTGATCCTTGGAGAACCATCGGTCCAGCGGATTCACACTGGAAAAACCGTTAATATGAAAGGTGCGGATAATTCCGAAGCGGTGACAAAAACCAATCAGGTGAAAACGATTCTCGAGCGGGACCAGGCAATAGGGATCAATTCGGATACCTTTTTCTTCGTATGCGTTCTCCCTGTAGTCGGCCTGTATGCTTCTCTGCTTCATAACGGCATCCAGAATGTCAGTCAGAAAGAATGGCTGATCTCCCTGAGACCCGTTCTTCTCCACCCAATGCTGTCCGGCTTCCTTTTTAGTACGTTCCATTGTTTCTTCCCTTTCTGCCTTTTGCTTATAATCAGCGGCCATCACTTTCTCATATGCATCCTCGAAGCTGGGGGGCAGTAAAGGCTTGATATCCGTCATAATACTGCGCAACTGTGAAAAGGCCTCTTCTTCCTCTTCTGACCAATCCAGGGGGTACAATGCGAAATTCCCGATAAAAGCATACCCTTTACCGTGCCCCATATGGGTAATGGGGATATGCATGGCACTCAGCGCATCCATATCCCGATAAATCGTTCTCTCGCTGTTGCCGCATCGTTCCGCCAGCTCACGGGCCAGAATTCCCGGTTTGGCCTGAACTAGCGTAATGATGCGCATCAGCCTGATTAATCGGTCTGTCATATTCAGTTCTCCTTGACTTATGGTAAAATAGACCCATTATTTTTAAATAAATTAGTTATATATATCTATAACCAAGGATGTAATAACCGAGATAAGAAAATATAATAGAACTATTTTACTATATTACCACATTTATATATTACGCAATTTGTTATCTGTTCCGGGAGTGAGATTCTTAGTTTGAGTCCTATGTATAAGTAATGCCTATTATATCTACGCAGCGTTCCTGTAATTATCTCATCCCCGTCCTGCTCCATGGCAGATTCTCCACCTCCAGCTTTTTATACAGCGTCTCCGCTTCCTTAAGGAGCTGCATATCACCGGAGCGCGCGGCCATCAGCAGCAGTTGGTCGGCCTGTCTGCGCAGCTTGTCAGAGGGTACATCCGGCTTGTTCCTGATCCGGGCCTCCCCGGCTTCCGCCAGCAGCGCCGCTGTGTGCAGCAGCTCCAGATGCTTCTCTACATGGAAGCAGCAGCGGGAGCCCAGCAGGTCGGTATGGTGGGAATATTCAATCCCCAGCTTCTTGAGGGGCAGCTCGCGGATTCGTTCCACTGAAGGCTGCTTGAACTGCCACTGCAGCCATAGGGCTTCATGGATGCCTGCAGGCATCCCCTTCATCATAAATTCCAGGGCGATGTACCTGCGCTGTCCGGAATGGATTTTGCCAAGCTTCAGGAGTAGTGACCGTCCCTCTCCTTCTTCTGCACTACAACCGTAACATCCTGTTATTTTGACATGGCTTTCCAGCCACACTCTCAGCTCAATATCCCGGGCTACTACCTTGCGGCTTCTCTTGCGGAAATCCTCACCTTGGGCTACTCCTGTCCACTCCACAAGCAGAACGACTTTCTTCGCGCCGCCTGCCAAAATACGATCCTGACTCCATGTAAACAGGGTCTGAATACTTGCTTGCATATTTCCACCTCTTTCTTTTTTTGGGTCTTCTATTAATGTACCAATATTGGCGGACAACTCCTTGTCATGGAATGTATGTTCGGTCCTATAATATCGACAAAAAAAGAGCCAACCTCCCCCTAAAGGGGATTGCCTCTTTGCGAAAGTCTATTCTTTTGTCAAATTATGACGAACAAAATGTTGCGCATTATAATCTTCTTGCCCGCCTGCCGGCTTGCTCCTTCCTGAAAAACAGCCCCAGCGCCCAGGTTGCGCACAGCAGCGCGAAGAGAAAAAACAGCAGGGACCACAGGACCGCCGGTAATGGGGTCAGCCGGGCAAGGTTCGCTGCATCCCCTGCACGGGAGGGGGTCAGGATGGAAGCAGAGACCAGGAATAACGTGCCCATTACAGATTCTTCCAGAGTCAGAAACGCCAGAAATAAGTAATAATATTTGCTGACCTTCGGCCAGAGGAACAGCATGGCAGCATTCAATAGAATGAATCCGCTCAGCCAGAGCATCCCGAAGCCGCCCCGCACATACAGCACAAGCATGATTAGCGCTACGAGACTGGCCAGGATCAGCCCCCATTGCCGCTTGTCTCTACTATATAAGTAGAACAGCAGCACTGCGAACAGTGAAGCCAGAGGATATCCCGCCAGCGACACGAGTATCGCCTTGCCCCCGGCTGCAATCGCTGAATAGGTTACACCGCTATGATCGGAATACAGCTCGATGCGCAGCACATTTCCGGAGAGCAGCAGGGTCATCAGGGCATGGCCGAACTCATGGAACATCGTATCCAGATTACGGAATAAGGAGGAGAACGGAATAAACCGGGTCAATAGGGCGGAGCCCGCCAGGATCAGCAGTGTTTTGAGCCATCTATTCATAAGTAACAGCCCCTTTCCGTTCACAGTATACGTTAATTTGCACCGACACTCAATATAACAGAAACCATCACTGCCTGTACGCTGTATTACTTCTATGGTTCTCTCTATGGACAGTACGGGTAATTATGCCTACAGCACGTGTTGTCCAAACGGCAGGCAGCTATGATAAAATAGGAAGACAACTAGCTATACAGGTGGTGATCTGCTAATGAAAAGACGGTTAACAGGAGTTATGCTGAAGCTGCTGGGTTCCTCCCTGCTGCTGCTTGGCATTACTTTCACTTTCGATATGCCTCAGGCCAAGGCCAATTATCTCAATGACATATACAACGGATTACAGAGCTTCTCAGAGCTTCCGGGAGAAGTCACCAAGCTGCAGGAGAGCTACCAGAAGACTGCGGAGGAGCTTCAGCAGACGAAGGAGGATCTGGGTGAGGCCAAGGACCAGCTGACGGACAGCCTGCAGCAGATGCAGACGTATCAGGCCCAGAATGCTGCCCTGCAGGAGCAGAACCGCCAGCTCAGCCAGGTCGTCGATGAGCTGAAGAACGACCGGACGGCGAGGGAGAATTACTTCAACCGGATTAAGGTGACGGTCATCGCCGGACTTGCCCTGGTCCTGGGGTACTTCCTGCTGATCCGGCTGCTGCGCTTCACAATGCGCCACCGTTCCAGAAAGAGTGACCGGCTGCGTTAAGCCCGGAGCAGGCTGCGGCTGCGTAAATACCGGCACAGCATGAAGGGAGGCTCCAAGATGAACATTGATATTCAGGATGAAGGCGACAGCGGCAGCGGACAAGCTGTTGCTTTTAGCGTTGCGGAGAATGAAGAGGTCCATGTGCTGCATCCGCAGCAGATCATAGCGTATCAGGGTCCTTCATCGGGACGGGCCGACCGGTTCATGGATGTGAAGGGCATGTACCGCAAGCGGAAGCTGATCCGCTCGGACATGACCGGCCCTTGCCGGTTCACAGCCGCGCTTCCGCCCGGCTACCGGGTCAAGACGATCCAGCTCGACAGCAAAAGTGATCTGCTCTATGATTTCAGGCATCTCTTCTTCTACAGCAAAGGAGTGACGATGCAGACGAGAGTGCTGAGCATGAAAAACGCGTTGATTACCCGGGATATCGTCAAGGTCAAATTCTCCGGCCGTGGCAGCATCGGCATTCTGACAGAGGGCACGGTCTGTGAAGCCGAGCTGCATCCCTTTGACCCGCTGTATGTCGATGCCGGCAGTATTATCGCCTATCCCGAGAATGCCAAGCTTGAGCTTACGGTCTACGGCAACCATCTTGCCAGCCAGCATATGAGCTATCACTGGAAGATGACCGGTCACGGGCCGGTACTGTTCCAGGCCGGGCGCCAGAGCAGGCGCTTCGAGCGTGACAATAATGAAGACGGCATTATCAAACGGTTTCTGCGTGAAGCGCTGCCCTTTGGCGGTGTCTTTATTAAGTAGGCTCCCGCTGATGTACCTGTGCCATTCAACAGCAAAGAGCGCCAGCGTGAAGTCTAACGCGGGCGCTCTTCTATCTGTAACTGTATGGGAGTAATCCCCGGAATTTAACCCAGGTAAGCGTTCAGCATCCAGGCCGATTTCTCTACACTGGTCCGGATTCCGATCAGCAGATCCGCCGTCGGCTGATCGCTAAGCTCCTCAGCGGCAGAGATTCCCTGCTTCAGCTCTTCAGCGATAGCAGCAAAGTCCTTAACCAGCTGTGAGACCATCTCCTTCGCACTCTCTCCGCCGGCAGCTTCCTTCAGTCCGGAGAGCTCAAGGTATTGCGCCATGGTGGAAGCTGGTTGTCCGCCAATCGCGAGCAGCCGTTCAGCCAGCTCATCGACATACCCGGCAGCTTCATTGTACAGCTCTTCAAATTTCTCATGCAGTGTGAAGAACTGGGTTCCGCTGACGTACCAGTGGTAGTGATGCAGCTTCACTCCAAGCAAAGTCCAGTTCGCGGTCTGACGATTCAATGCAGCATGTAGTTCAGTGTGGCTCTTGACTTGTGTACTCATTTTAATAACCTCCCGGGATGTGTATTCAAATTTCGATGTATTTAGACTCGATCTAAATCTATATACAATTTAACATATTTTTTGATGGAATGCAATCTGGTTGTCCTCAATCTTTGATCTACTCCAGATTTTAGCATTTCTCTTAGTCATAATCCTGTTATTTCTGTCACAATCCAGTAAATACACCGCAATGATCTCCCTAGAGTACCCTTTAGATTGAAGTGATATCCGCTTCCGCCGCCTTCCCTTTCCCGCTCCGGAAGATCGCGCGCATCTCCTCCCGCTTACTCTTGGGGCTGAGCACATATACCGTATCCCCCGGCTCAATAAGCGTACTGCCATGCGGCGTTACGATGCTCTTGTTCCGTATAATCGCTGTGAACAGAATATCATCCGGCAGACCAATGTCTGCAATCTGCATTCCGGCTACCGGCATCTGCGGGTTAATCCCGATATGGTTGAATTCAGAGTCTGTCTTGCCGAGCGCCACCAGCTCCATCAGGGACGGCTGGGCCTCTCCCTCCCGGCCAACCAGCCTCAGCCGCGAGGCGAGGGGCGAAATGGTTGTGCCCTGAATCACCGCCGAAGTCAGCACTACGAAGAAGACTACATTGAAGAACAGCCTGCCTTGCGGCAGCCCTGCGAGCAGCGGGTAGGTCGCCAGTACAATCGGGACGGCTCCTCTGAGTCCGGCCCAGGAGATCAGTGTCTTTTCCCGGAAGGAGAACCGGCTGAACAAGAGACTGATGAAGACCCCCAGCGGCCTTGCGATGATCATCAGAATTACAGACAGCAGAAGCCCCTGCCAGGCGACAGCCGCCAGCTCCTGCGGGAAGACCAGCAGTCCGAGCAGAATGAACATGGCAATCTGCATCATCCAGGCAAAGCCATGATTGAAATTCATTATGGTGCGGTGGTACATCAGCTCGGAATTCCCCAGCACCAGCCCCATAACATAGACGGCGAGCAGTCCGCTGCTGTGCACCATAGCCGAGACCCCGTAAGTCAGAACGGCAAAACCGACCGCCATCACCGGATAGAGTCCAGTAGAGTCCAGATTAATCCGGTTGATCAGATATACAGCCAGCTTACCCACCACAATCCCGATCAGGAGACCCACTCCCATCTCCCAAAAGAAGGCCAGCACCAGACTCCATACCGCCATACCTGGATGCTGCACCCATTCAATCAGTGACACGGTGAGAAATACTGCCATTGGATCATTGCTGCCGGATTCCGCTTCAAGCGTCGAGGTCAGCCGTTTCTCAATATTCTTGCCGCCGAGGACAGAGAACACTGCTGCCGCATCCGTTGAGCCGACAATGGCCCCGAACAGGAAGCTCTCCGCCCAGGGCACACCTAACACCAATCTGGCAGCAATACCGACGATTACGGTGGTAAGCAGCACTCCGAGTGTAGCCAGCGACAACGCGGGCTTCATGATCGGGCGGATATCCTTCATGCTCGTCTGCATTCCGCCTTCGAACAATATCACCACCAGTGCAAAAATTCCGGCAATCTGCGTGAGCGAAGCATTGTTGAAATAAATGAAATGGCTGAGTATCATTCCGGCTGCAATAAACAGGACCAGCGCGGGCATTCCAAAACGGGTGGAGAATTTGGTGGAGAGCACAGCGATCAGCAGCAACGCCGCCAGCAGCAGAATAATTTGATCTGCAAGATGAGTCATGGTTCCGGTTCACACCTTTCCCGGGAGCAGGGTATGCGCCTAAGCCCCTTGATATATAGTATATTTATGAATCTTCGGACAGAAAAAAAACCCCGGTGGGCGCTGTAATCCACGGAGGTTATTATGCCGTCCTTCATTCCCTTGAATACACCTGCAGCTCCTGGATGGACCAGTAGTTGCCTCCGGAGCCTGTCTGGACAATCCGGATATGCCGGGTGCTGACCGGAGTAAACCCGATTTTGGTCATTCCCAGCTGGCCTTTGCCCGTTGCAACCTGTCGCCAGCTCTTGGCATCCTCCGAGACCTGGACCTGGTATCCGCGCGGATAGTCATAGGGGGATAAATGATAATCAAGATCTATTGCTTCTACCGTATGTTCTGCGCCCAGATCAATCTGGAAGTACTCCCCTGAAGCCTGGTGCTTGACCGTATCCCAGCGGGTACGCCGGTCTCCGTCAATCGCCCCTGCCGGATTGGAGGCCTCCTTATCAACACTCGACGTCACTGTCCAGTCCGCCCGCGCCAGCGGGACAAGTCCGGTGGCTGTAATCTGTGTCTTCTCTGACATCACGCCAGAGCCGGACACTCTTACAGCATAAGTATAAAGTGTACCTTCCTTCAGCTTGCTGTCCTTGTACTCCGTTCTCTTCACTCCTGCTGCAATCACCTTCAATGCCTCGCCGGGGCCGTCAGCCCGGAGCACTTCATAGCTTGCTCCGGGAGCTTCCAGCCAGCTCAGCTGCATGGACAATCCTTTGACGGCAGCAGCCTTCAAGCCTTGCGGCGCCCTGACCGCCACCTCGGAAGAAGGCTCCAGGATATACTGTACGCCTTCTCCCGGGGCCAGCGTCTCCGTGAATTCCAGCTCAGGGGAAGCCATTCTGCCGGATATATAGCTGCGGGCCTCTTCATACGTGTCCCCGTTGCCGAACCGCTCCCCTTCATACATTGTCTTCTTGGGCAGGGTCACCTTCACCTTGACGGTCTGCTCTGTTTTTTCAAAATTCACGAAATTGACAAGCACCTTGTTGGACTTCGCCTTGCTACCGGCCAGCGGCTCCAGCGTAGAGGTATCCACGGCCCTAACGTAGACCAGCTTATTGGCCAATTCCTCTTTGTTGCTGATCTGGTAGGTCAGCGGAGCCCCGTGCGTAGCATAAGCCAGATCCAGCCGGCGCATGATACTGACGCGGGAGTCCTCGCCTTCCTTCGTGTAGTAGATCTCTGTAGCGGCCGGATCATGCTCCTCCAGATTGAAGCCGTATTTGAAGAGGCTGAAGTTCTTGAAGAAGGCGGCATGCTGTACGAACATATCGGCATAGCCGAGATGTGCCCGCATAATCCGGTCGAAGACAGCCGAAGTCCGCTCCTTGGCGCCGTATTGATAAGCATCGACATGGGAGTCGGAGGTACCGAATTCGGTGGCAAGCATTTTTTTGCTAAGTCCGTCCGCCGCTCCGCCAAAGGTCTTCAGGTTCTCTGTGAAGCTCCCTCCTTGGCTGAAAATATAAGAATCGCCATAGGAGTGTCCATTCGTCAAGTCCGTTACGGCCTCCAGCTCGTCACGCTGTGCCGGGTCACGTTCCCAGCCGTCCGGGTCCCCGCACTGCTTAAGCGGCCCCTTCTGGTTGCCGCAGGAATCTTCGCTGTATCCCGGCCAGTAAGCCCATCCGGGGGCCACGGTCTGCAGATGCGGAGCAATCGTCTTGCCCTTGCTGTTCAGCCATTCGGCGATGGCCAGATTGACCGCCTTGGAACGGTTGAACAGACCCGGTTCATTATCCACCTCATAGTACTGGAAATAAGGGCTGTATTTCTGGAAATAATCCGTCAGCTTCTTCTCGGCATCATCCGGAAGTGTCCCGTCAGCCTTAAGCTTGATATCCCCTGTATGCAGATAGAGCGCAACGGCCTGCATATTGTAATCCTTCAATACCTTATAGTATTCCTCCATGTTCTCACAGGAACGGCCTACATCACTGGCACAGCTGGTGCGCATAATATTGCCGCTGTAGGCAACACCGAGCCATTTCATAATATAAGGCAGATGGGTAACCGCACCCTCGTCAAAATAAAACTGCTTGTTATTCACGACGGTCCCGGTCAACGTATAGCTGCCGTGAATCGGCTCCTTGATCGGAGACTTCAGCGCCTCCAGACTGAGATTATCCCATGTAAACCAGTTGTACTTATCCTCTGCTTCCGAGGAATAGATGCCGCGGGCAGTCCGCAGCGTCAGTTCGTTGGTGCCTTTGACCAGCTGCTCTTTGGGAATGTACAGCTCATAGCTTTTGCGGAAATCATATTTGCTGCCTGTTCCGGCAATACCGGCAATCTGGATGATGCCTGACAGCTGACTGTTGGAGAATACACTCATCTGCGGTACGGCTTTGTAAGCATCTATAATGCTGACGCGAAATAAGACCCCGTTAACCGGGATCTTATCCAGCTCGTACTGAATCCGCAGCTCCGGATTGGTCTCGCCGTGCAGGCCGGAGGGCAGCGTCTTAAGCTCTGCCGACTTCGCTGCGGATGAAGCCATGCGGGCATTCTTTTTCACACCCGCAGAACCTGCGGACCTGAACTCCGACGCTGAACCGTCATGCTTGCCGAGCTTCCATATCACAGTCCCTTCCGGCAGTTCCGGCCCGGCATCCTTGGCTGTTGGCAATGTAGACAAATCGGCTCCCTCCTCGCCGGTATTCGTCCCATCCTCTCCGAAAACAGACACGGACAACAGTAACAGAATGATCAATGCTGCAAATTTAAGTAGTCGGTGAAGTTGCTTGTTGGGTTTCTTTTTTAGTCTAGTCCTCATTCCCTTGTCCTCGCTTTCTTCCGGGGTGTCCTGCACTATACCGGGCTTACGTCACGTTTCCTTAAGGAAGCGTCAGTGCACTCTGGGGAACAATCATCTGCTTCTGGCTGGGACTTCTCCACATCAGACTGACGCTGGCATCCCCGCGGTTCTCGTAATACTCCACTTTGATCGGGTAGGGAGTATTCGCGGAGAGCGTAATGCTGCCCTCCCTGCTGGCGCTGCTCTGGTTCTTCCAGCTGTCAATAATCAGCTTGCCGCCGATCCATACACGAACGCCGTCATCTGAGGAAGCCGTGAACGTGTACTTTTCACTGTAGAGGGGCTTCAGTGTCCCGGTCCAGCGCACCGAGAATGAATCCTTGGCAATGCCGGTTGCCGGTGAATTCCCGTGCCAGTTGAACTGAATCCTGCTGTCGTTACGGGTAAGCAGCGGTGAGCCGGACAGGTCCATATTGCCGAAATACTGCCCTCTCAGACCCTTCCGGGAACCTGCAGCGAACGCAGGGAGTCTGGGGCCCATCGCAAGCTTGTAATCCTCCCGGGATACCGTGTATTTATGGTTCATGAAGCTTTGGATTTTCAGGGGCGGGTTATTCTCAACCAGCATTTTCCCCCATGTCATCGTATATACCCATTTACTTTGCTGTTGAGCCATGATGACAGGGTCTGGAAGCTCTCCGCTCTCCCCGATTCCGATCGGTTTGCCGTCGGCCAGCTTCAGGAGGCTGTCATAGTAAGACTGCTTGAAATCATTGTCATAGATATCGGCGGCTAGAATATCCACCTTGGAGGCACCCGGATAATAATCGGCGTAAGGCTGTGACGACTTGTTCGGGGCATTCGGATTCCACACCCACAGCAGGTTGTTCAGCTTGTGCGTGTTCACCATGCGGTCGTATACCAGGTCCCAGAGCTTAACGAAGTTATCCTTCTGCCCCCACCAGAACCAGCCGCCGTTCATTTCATGATAAGGACGCCATAAGACAGGGACTCCGGCATCCCGCAGCTCACCTAAATATTTCGCCACCTCATCCAGCTCCGCAACCAGCGCTTTGTACTGCGCAGTCCCGGGGGTCACATAAGCATTGAACTTATCCTGGCTAAGCTGCATATGGACATTGGTCCATATGGGGGAGGTTCCCGGCAGATTCTGATGGAAGGTCATGGCGACAATCCCGCCGTTCTCATGCCACCGGATGGCGCTGTTTACGACAGCCTGCCGCTGCTTGGCGATGGTCTCCTTAGACTGGTTGCCTATCGCTCCCAGCTCATAGCCGTGCAGAACGGCATACTGGCCGCTTGTGTTTTTGAGCTTGTTGTTGAATTCATCGGGGCTCTCCAGGTAATCATGCTGGCCGGAAATCATGCCTTTGCCGCTGAGATCACTGAGATAACTGAGCAATGCGGAAGCCTCCTTGGAGGCCGAGGGATTAATGGGCTTGACGGGTACGGAGGCGGCAGATGTCGTAACCTTGGCGGTTGCGGGAAGACTGCGCCCCTCCCCCGTCCCCCATGGGATCAGTGAAAGGATAAGGATAAGAGGAAGAATGGTTATATATAGCCTGTATTTACGGTAAGTGTTCAATGTAATCTCCTTTCTCCAGCCGCACTGCTCCGGTAGACTAGGTCTCCCGGGAGGCTAAGCCTTCCCGGAATCGTCTATAGCTTAGTAGCCCTGCTGATCAGCAGGGCCATTAAGAGTGGGCTTACAGGATTTATAATTGTAACGTCTTAACCAGTAACAGCGCCAAGAATGAACACAGCTGCGGACCTTATAAGCTTAGGAAGCGGAAGGGAGGAATAGTGCGCTTGCCGGAACCGTTCCTTTGGCCTGGCTAGGACTCTGCCACATCAGGCGCGCTTTCGCATCCCCTTGATTCTCATAATACTCTACTTGAATATCATACAGCTCGCCTGCGGTCAGGCTTATGCTGCCCGAGCGTTCGGTCCCGCTCTGCTTCACCCAGCTGTCGATCACAAGCTCACCGTTAACCCGTACGCGGATACCGTCATCCGAAGTGGTATAGATCTGATAAGTTTCAGTATACAGCGGCTTAATCTTGCCGCTCCAGCGTACGGAGAAGAAATCTATGCCGATGGCGGCATCCGGCGAGCCTTGACGCCAGTTGAAATCAAGTACAGCATCGGTGCGCACTACAGCGGGATCGCCCGATAGCGTCATATTAGTGAAGTATTCCGCGTACAATCCGTTTGCAGCCGGAGGATTCTCCGGTACTGCTGTAGGAGTGGGTACCGGAGCAGGTGCCGCTGTCGGCGTTGGTGTCGGCACTGGTGTTGGCGTCGGTGTAGTTACTGGTGCCGGCGTTGCTGTTGGTGTTGGTACTGGTGCCGGCGTTGCTGTTGGCGTTAGTGTTGGTACTGGTGCCGGCGTTGCTGTTGGCGTTGGTGCTGCAGATGGAGCAGGTATGGAGGTATTGCTTGTTTTTATAAATAATGCACTGGCCGGAACGGTAGCCTTCACCTGACTCGGGCTCTGCCACATCAGATGGACATTCGCATCGCCAGCGTTCTCATAATATTCCAGCTTGATATCGTACTGTTGCCCGGCAGTAAGGGCTATGCTTCCGGTACGGACTGTCCCGCTCTGCTTGACCCAGCTGTCAATGACTGCTGTGCCGTTCACATATAAGCGGATACCGTCATCCGAGGTAGTGTAGAACTGATAGGTTTCGCTGTAAGCAGGCTTAATCTGGCCGGTCCAGCGGATCGAAAAGGCATCTGTACCCAGCGCAGCAGCCGGAGTTCCCTGGCGCCAGTTGAAGCTGACCACATTATCACCGCGCACCATCACTGGCGTGCCTGAGAGGGTCATATTCTTGAAATATTCTCCCGTCAGACCGTTCTGGAGGGGCGGCTGTTCCGTATCACTGGGAACGGGGACTGGCTTCGGTACCGGAGGGACTGTTGGTGCTGCTAACGTTGGTACAGGCGTTGGCGTTGCTGTTGGTACTGGCGTAGGTGTTGCTGTTGGTACTGGCGTAGGCGTTGCTGTTGGTACAGGTGTAGGCGTTGCTGTTGGCGATAGTGTCGGTCTTGCCACAGGTCCTGCCCAGGCTTTATATTGGTCACGAGTCAGGGTATAGCTGTCATTCATGAAATTCTTGATTGTCGCCGTGCTGTTGTTCTCATAGAGCATCTTGCCCCAGTTCATCATAAACACATAATTCTGCTGGGTAAGCTTCAGCTTGGATATACTTGGCATTTCACCGTTCTCCCCGATGCCAATCGGTTTACCGGCAGCCAGGCTGGACAGTTCATCATGATATTTATTCGAGTAGTCATTATTGTATATATCTGCTGCCAGCACATCCACTTTGTCCGCACCCGGATAGGTCCGTTCGTAAGGGTCTGAGTTGGAATTGGGCGCATTCGGGTTCCACACCCACAGCAAATTATTTAATTGATGAACGTTAACGAAACGGTCATACATTATATTCCACAGTGCAACAAAATTGTTCTTCTTCCCCCACCAGAACCAGCCGCCGTTCATCTCATGGTAAGGTCTCCATAGAATCGGAACACCTGCATCCCGCAGGCTTTTCAGGGAAACGGCCACTTTATCGAGATCCGCAATCAGCGCTTTATACTCAGTCGTGCCGGGGGTTACGTATTTGTCGAATTGCGCCTGGGTGATTGGCTTCTGCACATTGGACCATTCATATCTGGTGCCCGGAAGGCTCTGGTGAAACGTCATAGCGACAATCCCGCCCGCTCTGGACCAGTTCGTCGCACTCCAGACGATATTCTTGCGCTGCTTGGCAACTCCGCTCTCCGTCTGTCCGCCAATCGCTCCAAGCTCATAACCATGCAGTGCTGCGTAATGTCCGCTTGTTCCCTTCAGCTTGTTGCTTAGCTCATCCGGGCTCTCGAAATAATCATGCTGCCCTGTGATAATTCCATTTCCCGAGATCTCATAGAGATCGTTCAGCAGCTTGACAGCCTGGGCTGAAGCATTGGGATTCACAGGTGCTCCGGAAGCAGATGCAGCCTTGACCGATGACGGGGCTATTCCGAGTCCTACAGGTACAGCAGACAATAATACGGCCAGCGACAACACAGTGCAGAGCAAACGAGACTTACGGTAAGTTTTCACAATATTCTCTTCCTTTCGGTAGCCAGGCTGCCACTCTTGCGAAGGCCCTATAGCTTTGCGTCCCTATCTTTCGATTAGGTTTGCCTTTGTCGTTTTGGAAGGATCAATCCCTCTTACCGTAAGTATCGTCAGTATGCAAATTTAATGTATAGTATTGGCGAAATTTATCCAAAAAATAGTTCTCAGTACCTGATTTGAAATTGTAACAATTGGTTAAATGGATAAGTTGGACCTACGAAATGAACTGATGTAGATCTATATCCTCCCAGTCCAGAGTAATACGAATGTTATCCTCTTCTACCAGCTCAGAGCCGGTCTGCACCTCAATAAATTCCACATCTGTAAGCGCCAGAATCGCGTGCTTGGTCCCTTCTGGTATCCTTACCACATCTCCTGCCTTCACGTTGTGCATCTTCTCGTTAATCACAATGCTTGCTTCCCCGCTGACAAAAGTCCAGATTTCACAGCGCTTGTGATGCAGCTGGTAACTGATGTTTTTGCCCTCGTTGATGAAGATCCGCTTGGTCAGCACCTCATTGCCTTCATCATATTTCACATAATCAATCACCTTGTAGTGGCCCCAGCGGCGCTCTTCGTACATCGGTCTTTGTTCAAAAGACTTCAGCACTTCCTTGATCCGCGGACTCTCTGCCTTATGCGTCACCAGAATGCCGTCCGGGCTGGCGGCAATAATCAGATCCTTCGCCCCGATCACCGTGATCGGAATATCCAGCTCGTTAATGAGGCAGGTGCCCTCGGAGTCAGCGGTCACGAACCCTTTGCCGACATGGTTGCTGGTCATTTCCTCTGTTAAGGTGTTCCAGGTCCCCAGGTCCTTCCAGAATCCGGCATAGGGCTGGACCACGATATTATCCTCTTTCTCCACCACTTCGTAATCAAAGCTGATAGAGGAGAGCAGCTTATACTGCTTCTGCAGCTCCTCGTAATTCAGCGGCAGCCCTTTGCGCTGCAGGATATCGAGCAGGTAGCCCAGACGGAAAGCGAATACCCCGCAGTTCCAGAGGGCATTCCGGCTGATCAGCTCCTCGGCCTGCTTGCGGTCCGGCTTCTCCTGGAAGTGGCTCACCTGCAGGTAACCGCTCGCCCCTGCCTCTGCGCTCGTTGGAATGATATAGCCGTATTTCTCCGAAGCATGTTCTGGAACTACGCCCATCAGCGCCAGATTCGCTCCGCTCACCAGCATGGTGTTCTCCAGCTGTAATACCGTTTCGAAGAAGGAGGATTCCACATAAGGGTCCACCGGCAGGATCGCTACAGTCTCGCTTGGGGAGACTCCGGCAATGGAATACAGGTAGGCTGCCGTCAGCGCAATAGCGGGGAAGGTATCCCGCCGCTCCGGCTCTACGATTATCGGCACCTCGCTGCCGAGCTGGCTCTGAATCATCTCCACCTGGCTGCGGCCGGTCGCAAGGTAAGACGACTCCGCCATTCCTGTCTCCTGCAGTTGTCTCCATACGCGTTGTACCATGGATTCCGGTTCACCTGCCGGGCTTTCCAGTACCTTCAGAAATTGCTTCGAACGTGAATCATTGGACAACGGCCAGAGCCGTTTACCAGAACCGCCTGATAGAAGTACCAGTTTCATATGTGAACCCTCCATATCGTATTGTTATTGGGTATTTCTTGTTGCGGAGCTGTGAGTTAAAATCCCGCCTGTTATGAGGGTCGCTGCAAGGAATTTTGGGCTTACGGCCGCTGTTGTCTCCAGATGTTGTTGATTATATTGCTTGCAGCAGATAACATCCGGAGACAAGGGCGGACGCTAACGCTCCTACAGCTCCAAAATTCCTCTCCGCTCCATTCCTTAACAGGTAACCTATAAAGATTTCAACTGCTGGCTATTCGCGCAGGCAGTGAATTCTCCACTTCGCTCGCTGCCCTCTGGGCGAAGCTCCCGGCTAAAGATCCGGATATTGCCGCTTGTTGTTGCGGCAATTGAACCGTGGCCGCGGGCCGTGCTTGCGCGGTGCGGAAAGATTTAAAGACGCATATGTTGCGTGCCTCTTGTTCCAAGGGGGCGCCGCCAACCTAAGCGACGGCAAAGGTGAAATCAGGTGCACTTTTGCTCCTCATTTCCACCTTTGGCCTGCATCCGGGGAAATGAAGTGCACTTTTACTCCTCATTTCCACTTTTGGCCTGCATTCCGGGAAATGAAGTGCACTTTTGCTCCTTATTCCCACTTTTGGCCTGCATCCGGGGGAATGAAGTGCACTTTTGCTCCTCATTCCCACTTTTAGCCTGCAACCGGGGAAATGAAGTGCACTTTTACTCCTTATTCCACCACTCAGCCGACTTTCGGCGCTTTCAGAGGGACTTTTCCCTCTCCTTTCGCCACTCAGCCGACTTTCGGCGCTTTCAGAGGGATTTTTCCCTCTCATTTCACCGTGCAGCCCACTTTCGGCGTATTCAATGGGATTTATCCCTCTCATTCCACCGTACAGCCCACGTTCGGCGTATTCAATGGGATTTATCCCTTTCCATTCAATGAATAGCCCACTTTCGGCGTAACGCATCAAGTGGATCGCCGCTCTAAACCGCGCCAGCCACGCTCTGGGAGAAGCCGCTAAGGCCGCCCATCTGCGGGCGCCCCACAGAGATATACTCCAGGCCGGTGCCTTCGATCTGGTCTTTGGTATAGATATTGCGGCCGTCGATCAGCACCTGACGGCGCATGGTCTTTGCCAGTTGATGCAGGTTGATCTCTTTGAACTGGTTCCAGTCGGTCAGGAGGCAGACGGCGTCGCTGCCTTCAGCGGCTTCTTCAGCCAGACCGCACCAGCGCAGATGCGGATGATCGTATTCCTTACGGAAGTTGTCGGCGGCAATGGGGTCATACAGCTTCACGGTAGCCCCCTCGGCGACGAGTGCCTCCACGATCTCGCGGGCCGGTGCCTCGCGGACATCATCGGTATTGGGCTTGAACGCAAGCCCCCAGATACCGATCACGGCGCCGCGCAGGCTGCCCAGCGATTCATGCAGCTTGGAGATGATCATGAACCGCTGGCCTTTGTTCACCTCGACGACCGATTTGAGCAGCTTGAACTCATAATCCACATTGCCGGCGATCTGGATCAGCGCATTGGTATCCTTCGGGAAACAGGAGCCTCCATAGCCGATTCCGGCCTGCAGGAAGGTAGATCCGATTCTCCGGTCCATGCCCATCCCCTCTGCCACCTCGGTTACATCAGCTCCTACCTTTTCGCAAATGTTGGCAATTTCGTTAATGAACGATATCTTCGTCGCCAGAAAAGCGTTAGACGCATATTTGATCATCTCTGCGCTGCGGATATCGGTAACGAACACGTTGTCCGTGAATCCCTTATGAAGCTCGCGCATGGTCGGCTCAAGCGCCGAATTATCCAGTCCGATCACGATCCGGTCGGGATGAAGGGTGTCGCGGATTGCAGAGCCTTCACGGAGGAATTCAGGGGCAGAGACGATATCGAAGGGATGATTCGTATGGGAGGCGATCAGCTTGCGGATCCGCTCATTGGTGCCAACGGGAACCGTCGACTTGGTCATGATGATCTTGTAGCCCTCCATCGCGTGGGCAATCTCGGTTGCCGCCCCTTCGATGTATCTCAGATCGGCTTCGCCGCCCGGAAGTGAAGGAGTACCTACTGCAAGAATAACGATATCGGAGCGGCGGACCGACTCCTGAAGATCGGACGAGAAGCTTAGGCGGCCCTCGCGCAGATTCATCTCGATCAAGGCCTCAATGCCCGGCTCATAGATGGGGGATTCCATCCGGTTCAGCTTATTGATTTTCTCCTCATCCTTATCCACACAGATGACATGATTCCCGTTCAAGGTGAAGCAGACGCCTGATACAAGTCCTACATAGCCGGTACCAATTACTGCGAGTTTCATAGTTTCATCCTCCTTTTAGGAAATTGACGTAGGCCTGTTCCACATACTGCTTGAACTGAACCATAAACGCCTGCTCATCGAATTTGCGTGCATGGCCCATAATCTGGTCAATATCCCATGCATAGGACTCCACCTCATCAATGGCCCGGAGCAGATCATCAACCTCCTGGTGCTGGAAGAATACGCCGTTAACGTAAGGAATAATCGTGTCCAGCGCTCCTCCGGCCTGATAGGCGATAACCGGTCTTCCTGCGGCATTCGCCTCCAGCGGCGTGATACCGAAATCCTCTTCCCCAGGGAAAACAAATGCCCGGCACTGTGACATCAGCCCTGTAACTTCCTCATCCTCCAGCCGGCCCAGAAAAGATACATTCCCTTTGGCCATGCCTTCCAGACGCTTCCGGTCCGGTCCGTCCCCGACAATATACAGCTTAAGACCGTTACGGTTGAACGCCTCCACCGCCAGATCAATCCGTTTGTAGGAAACCAGCCGCGAGACAATCAGATAATAATCGCCAATGTTCGAGGAGCTGCTGAAACGGGCTGTATTGATCGGCGGGAAGATGACATCGGAATCCCGGTGGTAATAATTTTGAATCCGCGTTTTCACGACAGAAGAGTTGGCTACGAACTGGTTTACATTTTTGGAGGTGCGCTGGTCCCAGCTCTTGAGCCGCTGCATATACACCTTCAGCAGTCTTTTGAACAATCCCGAATTCGACTGCCGCTCCATATACGTGTCATAATCCCAGGCGAAACGCATCGGCGTATGACAGTAGCACAGATGGAAGGTGGACTCGGGCACCTGGATGCTTTTCATAAAAGCACTGCTGGAGCTAAGGACGATATCATACCCGCTGAAGTCCAAATCGCGGACAGCCATAGGGTAGAGCGGCAGCACCCCTTTGAAATTCCGCTTCACTCCCGGAATGTTCTGCAGCCAGGAGGCGCGGATATCCGCGTCTTTGAGGTTATCGGTCAGGCGGCTTCCGTTAAAAACCGTTGTGAAGATCGGAGCTTCCGGATACATGTGATGAAAGACCTCCACCACCCGTTCCGCCCCGCCCATCTGGATTAAATAATCGTGCGCTATCGCAATTTTCATGTGAATCATCCTCAAAGTTTTTTGGAGCAGCATCATCAAGCAGTGAACGCATGGCTGAAACAGATGTGATGCAAGCCTTAATCATTATCGTGAGCGGGAGGATCAGGTGACAGCCAGCAGACCTTTGTAGTAAGCGACGATGTCCTTGACCGTGTTCTCGATTACAAAATGCTCTTTCACCCGTCTCATTCCATTGTCCGCCATGCGTCTACGCTCTTCGGGATGGTTCAGCATCCAGGTGATGGAATCTGCAAGTACAGTAGCATCTCCAGGCTGGATCAGCAGTCCTGTTTCGCCAGGAACCACAATCTCCACCGGTCCGCCTTCATTGGAGGCGATCACCGGCAGTCCGGCCGCCATACCTTCGACGATAACCTGGCCGAACGGCTCAGGGGTGATCGACGTATGAATCAGTAAATCCGCTTTATTCATGAGTCCTTGTATATCATCCACATGACCCAGCAGGCTGACATTGGTGATGTCCCCTTGCTGCATCTGCTGAATTAATCCCTGTTTGTATTCCTCTTCGCCGAACAGCGCGTCACCGGCAAGCCAGAACTTCACGCGGCTGTCGTGCTTGAAGGCCTTGGCGGCTTCCAGCACAATATGCTGGCCCTTCCAGTGGGCGAGCCGGCCGACCAGCAGGACGTTGAAGTCCTTCTGGTCCCGCTTGCCGATGCCTTCACCGATGGCTTTGGCAAAAGCGGAGTAGACGACCAGCGTCTTCTTCGAGCGCGGCAGCTCCAGCGCATTCAGCGTGGAATGGGAGTTGGCAATCACCCCGTTCGGCAGCAGGCGCGACAGCAGCCGGATCGCCTTGGCGACAACCGGCTTGAGGTAAGGCGCACCGATATGGTCCCGGATGTGCCAGATCAGCGGCACTCCTGCTTTTTTGGCAGCTACTGCTCCGTAAAAGGCTGATTTCAGGGAATTGGTATGCACACAATCCACCTTCTCCTCCTTAAGCAGCGGGGCAAGCTTACGGCCATAGGCGAGCAGCTTAAGCGCAGCCGCCGGGGCACCGAGGTTCAAGGCATTGCGCCCACGGCTGCGGATGCTCTCGTCCAGCGGGATGATACGGACGTCTATGCCCTTCTCCCGCAGACGTTCAGCAAGCGCGCCTTCCTCTGCGAGGATAACCAGCGGTTCAATCTGCTCACCGATATTGGTGAGAATGTTGAACAAGGCGACCTCTCCCCCGCTCCATTTGGCGGTGTGATCAATATAAGCGACTTTGATCATCCTACGCTCACACCCTTTCCCAAGGTTTCGAGGAACACAGATTCCACTTGATCGCCTACATGCTGCCAGGTGTACTTCTCCAGCACATGATTCCGGCATTCATCCCGGCCGGGCAGCAGCTTGCGGTTGCTCAGCATATGAATCATGCCTTCCGCCATATCTTCGCTGGCGGCACTCTTGAACAGCAGCTCCGGGCGGAAGCCCTGGAGAATCTCCTTGTTGCCGCCGACCGGAGTCGCCATCACCGGCAGCCCCGAGGCCAGGGCCTCAACGGTGATCAGGCCGAAGCCTTCCAGCGCCTGAGAAGGAACGACGAACATATCCGCTGCCTGATAATAGGAGGCCAGCTCATGATCGGGAATGTAGCCGAGCAGCCGGACCTTGTTGCCCAGCCCGTAATCGGCTATTCTCTCTTCCAGCTCCCCCCGCAGCGGGCCTTTGCCTCCGATCAGCAGAATCGCGTTCGGAAACCGCTCGGCGACCTGCTTCCAGGCTTCCAGCAATTGCAGCAGCCCCATCCGGTTCATCAGCCGCCGGACCGTCAGGACCGTGGTGGCGCCTTCCGGCAGATTCAGCGTCCGGCGGATCGCCAGCCGGTTCGTGGCAGGCATGAACCGCTCCACATTGGCCGCTCCCGGAATGACGGTAATCTTGTGCAGCGGCACTCCGTGCAGCTCGTGCAGCATATTACGGAAGTATTCGCTGAGGACGATGAATTTGTCCGCCAGCTTGTAAGCCTTATGTTCTATCGATTTGGCAATCGTTGTTTTGACCTTATGCTTGATGCCTTGACCTTCGATCTTCATCTCTTCGTTCCAGGGTCCGTGGAAGGTCATGACCACCGGAATCCCCCGCTTCTTCGCTTCAATCGCCGGACCGATGCCGTAAGGCGCGAAGTGGGTATAGAGGATATCAATCCGCCCGCTCCCATCCCCCATCAGGGACGCCGCCTTGCGCTGAAAAGCATCCTTGCGCTTCCAGATCGTCTCCTTCGGGTCGCCGGCATTATGGATGATCAGTTCCTTGTTAGTCTCCGGCGTCTCCTGGCTGCAGATCAGGGCATGCACCTGATTCCGTGTGGAGAGCTGCTCACATACCGATTTGAAATAAGTATTCAATCCTCCGGGCTGTAACGAGGGCCAGCTGAGGCCGGTCGTCATAATGTTCAATCCGTCATTGTACGACATAGCTTCTCTCCCCCTTGTTCTCCTTCTCCGCCTGGCCTTCTGCGTTATGCCGGGCCAGCTTGCCGGAGCTGTGCAATTCGTAATGCTTGAAGCCGACCATGAATTCATACATCACCCAGAATACAGATACCGCGAATCCCGAGATTCCTTTCTTGAACAGGCCATGGAGGAAATACTTCTGCAGGAACCGTGCCGGCGGCCGCAGCAGCAGATGACTGAGCTTGAACGGCTTGCCGCTGGCGAATGCGCTTTGCGCTTCCAGATCCGTGTATTTGTTGAACCGGGCGACATGATCGTTGATGCTGCGGAAGCCTTGATGCCACAGTATTCCGCTGAGCTTCACAGTCCGCTCCTCGGACACCTCCGGCATCTCATGCACCAGACTGTTGCGGATTCCATATTCCTTGCGGTTATAGAGCCGCACCAGGTATTCGCCCTTATCCAGCCATCTGCCGAGAAAATCACCGATCCGGTACAATGAGAACGCCACGGTAGCATCGGTCAGTCCCGGTTTGCGCTCCAGGATATCCTGCGCCAGCTCTTCGCTGACCACTTCGTCGGTATCAATCAGGAAGACCCAATCATGGCTGGCGCGTTCCACTCCGAATTCCCTTTGCTTCGCATATCCGGGCCATGGGTTGACATACACCCGGCACCCCAGGCTCTCGGACAGCTGGACTGTCCCGTCTTTGCTTCCTCCGTCGATAACTACCACCTCGTCGGCGAACAACCGGCAGGACTGAATGGCTTTGGTGATTCGAACTTCGTCGTCCTGGGCGATGATGATTGCCGAGATCGGGTAACTGCCCCGGCCGCCGAGCACGCTTGTCAGTGAATCCATGAAGGGTTCCTCCTTTTATGGTCCGGTGTGTGTCGTCGCTGCGAGAAAAGTTTGGGCTTCCGGCCGCTGTTGTCTTCTGATTTCCTGATTAGGACCGCGGCTGCGGTAGAAATCAGAAGACAGCTTATGCTTTCGATGCGAGCTTTTCTACGAAAAGCTTTTAGGCGGACGCTGACGCTCCTACAGCTCCAAATTTTCTCTACGCTCCTCCAAGCACCGTCCCATGGTTTTTTAGCAGAAGGGCAGTTCGCATCGTGCCTCTGCTCACTTTCCACTTACACATCCATAGGTTTCTTGCGAATATACGAATTCATCGTCGTCTTCATCCACTGAAGGTCCTGGGCGTTAATGAGCAGCCGCGGAAGCTTAACCTTCAGGTTGTATCTGATATTAAGAATAATGAACAGGAACCGCAGCACAGCCGATGAGAGCATAGCCACTCCGGCTCCGAACAATCCGAACTTCGGCACCAGCAGGAACAGCAGCGGAATCACGAGGATCAGGCCGACTCCCTGAAGGATGGATACGAACTTCGGCTTGCCCAGCGCCATGAACACCTGAGCCAGAATCAGCGTCCCGCCGCTGATGGTAACTTCCAGCAGCAGCAGGCGGAACACGGTGAGCGCGGTATTGAAATCCTTGCCGTAGAGCAGCGGGATGACAAACGGCGCTACCACCATCAGGAATACTGCACCAAGCAAAGTACAGGTAGTACTGATCCGGAAAGCCTTGAAGGTAAGGGCAACCGCTTCGTCCTTCGCCATCTCGGAGGCTTTCGGGAAGAGCACCACCGTTATGGAATTCGCGAAGAAGTTAACCATACGCGACAGGCTGACCGCTACCGCATAGAGCCCCAGATCCGCCGGTCTAAGCAGTCCGGCGATGATGATCTGGTCTATGTACACTGAGAACTGGCCGAGCAGATCATTACCGTATGAGCCCAGGCCGTAAGTAAATAATCTTTTGAAATTGCGGTAGGAATCCCGAAGCTTCACCTTGTAGGTCCGCAGCAGCAGGATGGTCATTCCAATGAACAACGGAACTGACGGGACCAGATAGGCCAGTGCGGTCGTATAAGGATTCATGTAGCCGGTCAGGATCAGAATGCCTATGGCTCCCAGTGTCAGCAGCGGCACCAGGTACCGCATCCAGTTGAAGGTTTTGTAATCCCCTCTGAACTGGAAGGCCGCATTGTTAATCTGTGAGATTACAATCAGCGGGCAGAGGATCATGGACCACTGGGCGAAGACCACCACCTCATGGCTGAAGGAGCCCAGCCAATAAGGGAGCACGAGTATCCCTACAGTCATTGCAAGGGTTCCGAACACAAGGCCGATCAGCAGGGCGATTCTGTACAGCACCCCGGCTTCCTGCGGATTCTTCTTGGCGTTGTAGATCAGCGCCGAAGGAATGCCGAAGCTCATGCTGAATGCCAGGAACTGCGACCAGTTCACCATGGCGGTCTGTTCCCCCCGCCCGGCCGGACCGAGATAACGGGCGGTCAGCACACCGGTCAGCATATTGACCAGCAGGATCAGCACGCTGACGAACATTGTTTTGACAGCAGCCGAGCTATTGTCCTTACTCTTCGTGAATCTCCGGAAGGTGGACCATACTCTGTTAGCGGGAAGTGATTTGGCGTTCGACTGCTGCATGCGGTGTTCCCTTCTTTCTGCTCTGAGTAAACTCTTTGGCGCTGAGTCCAAGTCCGATCAGCATCCAGATCAGATATCCCTTAAGACCGGGAAAACCGTTATCTGATACCAGGCTTACCACAGCTCCCATCCATGCTGCCAGCGACAGCCTGGCGTAGGGCTGCAGCTCATTCTTACGTGTAACTCTGGCGCCTATCTCCTTGATGACTGCGCCCAGCGCGCCGAAGAAGAACAAGGCGCCGAGGACTCCGAAGGTAAGCAGCAGGGCGATGAAGCCGTTATCCATGTTGCCATATTCGCCAAGCTCTCCGCCGTTGCCAAGCTTGGTGCCCTGGCCGACACTGCCGATCCCCTGCCCCACCGGATTGCCTGCCACCATCGGGAGCATATTCGTCCAGAGGCTGAGACGTTCATTATAGGAGTGATCCTCCTGCACCGAGGTGAGCGTCTCGACCCGGGCCACCAGACCCTCTGCTCCAGGCAGCTTGGGAACAATCCAGAAAAGCGCCGCGGCTACGAAGACCAGCTGAAGCAGAGACTTCCATTTGCCCTTGGAGGGAGAGGAAGCAATGTAGACCAGCAGCATCACCAGCAGGACCAGCCAAGCGGAGCGGACCAGCGTAGTCAGCAGGCAGACCACTACGAGCAGAACCCCGATCCAGCGCAGCGTGCCCTGCCATCTTTTCTCCAGAATCATCGGCACCAGGGCAAAGACCAGGAAGGTTGCCGCCGGACCCGGAGAGTTCAAGGTCGAGAAGACCCGGATCTCCAGCGGATACGGAGTACCGATCGAGATCATATCCGCATTGCGCATCCAGAAGGCATCCCACGGCGGAACGGTCAGATACTGCACAATCCCGTAGATCGCAACCAGCACGGCTATATTGGCAAAAGCATACAGCAGCCGGTCTATATCCTTCGGCTTGAACGGCGTTACCGCGAAGAATGGAATCAGCAGCAGCGGTACGATGTAATTCGCCAGATCGTATACCGAGCCGATCCCATTCTTCGCCAGGCCGATGATCGCGCCGTAAGCCAGTGCGATGGAGAACAGCAGAATGATCCGGGTGGAAGATTTGCGAATCCGGTGAATCTCCTTCAGTACCGGAATGGCTAAGGTAGCTCCGGTCAGCAGCGGTGCCAGACTGAGCAGGGATACGGAGTGATACACGCCTTCATACCAGTCGGCGATCCGCCGCAGCTCCGGGGCCACTGCCCAGATCAGCAAAGTGTACGGGATGAGCATCCGTGTATTCAGCAGGGCCAGCAGAAAGGCCGGAAAGAGGATACCTGCCAGAATGACACCCTGCAGACTGTTCGATGAGCTTAGCTTCGCACTGGCGAAGCCGATCAGCAGCGGCAGAATTACGGCTGCACCGCAGATCAAGGTCATCATGGCTGCCGACTTCACGGCTGTTGCCGATGGAAGACTCAGACTATTCTCATCTCTGCTTAGCATCTTCATTCCTGCCTCCTGTCTCCGCCGCTTTCGCTTCAATCTGTACTGCTGTTCTTCACTTTATCCCGTTTGCGCAGCTCCTTGAGCAGCAGCACCAGGAACTGGGCATCGTCGACCAGGTATCTCTTCCAGAGCCGGCCCGGCTCCTGGCTAAGCCGCCAGAGCCATTCCATTCCGGTTCTCTGCATGAAATCCGGGGCCCGTTTCACCGAGCCTGACAGGAAGTCGAAGGTTGCGCCCACACCGATCGAGATCGGCGCCTGATAGGAGGTATAGTGACGATAGATCCATTTCTCCTGCTTCGGCGCTCCCACGCCTACGAACACAATATCCGGCTGGCTCTCGGTCAGCATCTGGATAATCCGCTGGTTCTCTTCTTCGTTGTGCTCAAAGCCGTAGGAAGGAGAATAACAGCCGACAACATTGATGCCCGGGAAGGCTGCCTTCAGATTCTTCGTTGCCTGCTCTGCGACGCCTTCGGCGGCCCCCAGGAAGAACAACCGGTACTGTCTTTGTTCAAATGCGTTACCCAGCTGGCTGAACAGGTCAGCCCCAGATACCTTTTGCTTCAGCGGCTTACCGAGCATCTTGGACGCCCAGATCAGCGGCATTCCGTCGGCTACAACAGCCCCTGCTTCGGAATAGACCTCCCGAAACTCTTTGTCCTTGCGGAGCTTGATCACATGATCGACATTGCAGGTCAGGATGTAGGATTGGCTCCTTTCCTGAATGGTTCTGTCTATGTAATCAAGCAGGTCCATGAAATCATAGTTATCGAAATTGACATCGAACATATTCACTTGGTTCATCGTATCACTTCTTTTTGTGGGGAATCGGCCAGCTGTGAAGATCGATACAGGCAGTTCAGGTACCAACAGAACGGAATGATGAATTGGACCGTCGACAGCGTGTTATCCGTGAAAGAGTAGATCAGAAAAGCTGCAATAAAGAGCAGATAGTAAGGTTTCACCGCTGGTAAAAGTACCCTGTACACCAGAATAAACACAGCGAGTAAAGACAGCAGCAGCAGAATGGCACCGATGTATCCTCCGTCGTAGTAGAAGCGGATATACTCATTGTGAGGAACGACAAACCCGCCGTACAGCGTTCCGTCATTCGCCACCGTTACCGCTCCAAGCCCCCGCCCGGCATAAGGTGAATCCGCGGCTTTGTTCAAAAAGTACTCCCAGGCCTCCGCCCGTCCCGACAGGTCTATCCCGGTCTCGGTCGTCCGTTCAAAGGAGCGCTTCTTGATGTTGTCCAGCTGCATGTATACGGCCGAGGTAATGACCAGCAGCGAACACAGCAGCGGGATCAGAAATTTCTTCTTGCCCTTCAGGAAGGCGCGGGAGATATCGTAGAAATAATAGAGTACCATCAGCACCAGAGCCAGAATCGGCCCCCGTGTCCCCGTGATCACCAGAATGAAGAAATTCAGACCCAGCATGATGTAATTGAACCGGATGTACTGCGGGCTGCGTTTGATCTCAATGAATGCGATCGCTACTCCCATGAAGGCCAGCATAGCCAGGTGGGGCGGAATGTTCGCCCCCTGCACCCGCACCGCGCCTGTGAACTCAACAGCTACAAGTGAATGCAAGTTCGCAGCCTGCAGAACCACTCCCAGTAACATGCTGACCAGAGGCAGCAGGGTAATGATCCGGATCTGCTTCTCGGCTACTTCCTTCTTCCAGTTGATCAGCAACAGGACGAAGGGCAGGGACAATCCGATGAAGGCTTTGACCGCAATCGACGCGCTCATCTCCGGCAGCCAGATCGAGAAGCTGAAGGTGAGGAGAATCAGGGCCAGCATAGCCCATAAGGGAGGACTGAGACGGAACTTCAGACCATTGACCAGGATACACGGCACGAGCAGCATCAGAATAACCAGCTTGTAGAGCGACAAGATTTCGATACCGAACATACTGCCGCTGAACAAAAAGTTAATGGATACCGCCGTAGTCAGCAGAACGAAATAGCTGATCAGTTCGGGGCGTGACAGAGACGCTACCAGCAACAGAATGAGAAGTACGGCAGCTACCGCGATTACCGGCTGGAAGATGACGGCTGTTCCCAGGAACAGTGCAGATACGAGATAGAGCATTCCGTATGGCAATATATTTATTTTGGAGCCCCACTCAAAGTTAGTCATCTCTCGCCCTCCCCTCACCCCGCTGCGGATTCCCTCTTCCGGTTCCAGATCATATGGAGAGTTCCGCGAATACTCTCCAGCCGGCACTTATTGAGCAGCTTTCTTCCCTTACTGCGGGAGAGAACGGAGTCTGCCAGGATGTAGATGACTTTGGCTCCTGTTTTTCCCAGCAGCAGCAGGTGATCCTTCATCCCTTCGCTTTTCATGGCGTTCGATATGCCTTGGCTGTAGTACCGCTTCATGATCCAGTCCTCCGTCAGACGGTTCGCCGGAACGAAATGATCGACCTCCATCTCAGGATGGTAGAGGATAGAATGTCCCTCCTGCTGCAGCTGGCTGAACAGCCAGGTCTCCTCACCCGAGAGCAGCGAGTCGCCTTTGCGGCCCAGCTCCAGCGGGAACAGGCTGATATCGAACACCGGCTTGCGCATCGCCATATTGGCGCCGCAGGGATGAAGCCGCTTCGGATATTCTCTGATCCGGTTGCCCAGATCAACAATCGTGTAAGGAAGCTCGAACGGCTTAATCAGCCAATCCGGGCGTTTGCTCTCGAAGATCGGAGCGATTTTGCCGCCCATAGCCATCACTTCCGGCTTAGCCGCAAATGTGCTGACAATGGTCGAAATCCAGGTCCGGCAAGGAATCGCATCATCATCCAGAAAAGCAATGAGCTGCGATTTGGAAGCCAGAATGCCCGTATTGCGGGCTGCTGACAGCCCTTGAACCGGCTCCAGCAGATAACGGATATCCATATCATTACCATAGGTCCCGATGAACCCCTTGATAGCGGCCGCCGTATCATCCGTAGACTGATTATCCACCACGATGATTTCGGCCTGGTGCAAATTCTCCAGCGGCAGCAGCGAGTGAAGAGTCTTAACCAGCAGAGCTGACCGGTTATAGGTGCAAATGATAATGGAAATCTCAGGTACATCTCCGTGTACAAACATCGGCATCACCCAATTCCCATATTTTTAATACGCATTTTTGGAACCGAGCAGCATCAGGGCAGTCTTGACAATGATCTTCAGATCCAGCATCGTGCTCCGCATATGGATGTACGTCAGATCCAGTTGAACCATCTCGTCAAAGCCGACACTGTTTCTGGCGTTCACCTGCCAGTAGCCGGTGCAGCCTGGCGTAACCATCAGCCGCTGCTTGTCGTATTCCGTATACTGCTCCACCTCTTCAACGAGCGGAGGACGGGGACCTACGAGACTCATATGGCCCATCAGCACGTTCCAGAGCTGCGGCAGTTCATCAATACTTGTCTTGCGCAGGAATCTTCCGATCCGTGTAATGCGGGGATCATTCTTGATTTTGAACATCGCTCCGCTTACTTCGTTATACGCCATGAGATTCGCCTTCAGCTCCTCGGCATTGGAGACCATAGATCTGAACTTGTACATGGGGAACTGCTTCTCGTCCTTGCCTACCCGATTCTGGCGGAAGAACACTTTGCCCTTCGGGTCCTCCAGCTTAATCAGGACAGCCACCACTGCGAACAGCGGCAACAGGAACAGAAGACCCAGGGCGGAGAAAAGGATGTCAATCATCCGCTTCATGACCAGATAGGATTCCATTCCCTTTCCTTCATTGGCATGCAGCATGTAAAGTTTCGGCAGGACGGCCTCGTAGTCTTCCGGCAGTTTTTGCATGCTCATCTCTCCTCACTTCTCCTTAAAGGTTTATGCAGCATTTGGGAGCCATTCCCGCATCCGGGTTGACCGGCTTAGCTGCTGAGTGTGGTCTGTTCCGCTTTTTTCAGCCATTCCGCCATAGCATCCATGACCTGATAGCGTAAATCCTCGCTCGCAAGGGCAAATTCCAGTGTGGTCAAAATATAGCCCAGCCGTTCACCGACATCATATCTTGTACCGTCAAAGTTATAAGCATAGACACGTTCGCTCTGGTTCAGCTTCTGGATGGCATCCGTAAGCTGAATCTCGCCGCCGGCGCCCTTCTCCTGAAGGTCCAGATATTTGAAGATCTTCGGGGTGAAAACATACCGGCCCATGATCGCCAGATTGGAAGGCGCTGTTCCAAGCGCAGGCTTCTCTACGAAATTGTTAACCCGGTAGAGCCGTCCGTCCTGCAGATCCGGTTCGATAATCCCGTAGCGGTTCGTGAATTCATCAGGAATGACCTGAACCCCGATCACCGAATTCTGCGTTTCCTCATACTGGTCAATAAGCTGCTTCAGGCAAGGGACCGCGCCGGTTACAATATCATCGCCGAGCATGACGCCGAACGGCTCATCGCCGATGAACCGTCTGGCACACCATACGGCATGTCCCAGACCCTTCGGCTCCTTTTGCCGGATATAGTGAATTTCAACCTTGGAGGACCGTTGAACCTCCTTGAGCAGCTCCAGCTTGCCGTCTTCCAGCAGTCTGGATTCAAGTTCAAAGGCGTTGTCGAAATGATCCTCAATCGCCCGTTTGCCTTTACCGGTAACAATGATGATGTCTTCGATCCCGGAAGCAATGGCTTCCTCTACGATGTACTGGATCGTTGGTTTGTTGATAATGGGCAGCATTTCCTTAGGCATAGCTTTAGTAGCCGGAAGGAAACGTGTGCCTAACCCGGCCGCCGGGATAATTACCTTTTTTACCTTTTTCATCACACATACCTCCCAAGTAGTATCATTCACAAGCCGATTCCGTGTTCTATTTGGTCTGGTTCATCGCTATCCCGAGAATCCTTACACCTGTCTGCTCCATGAGGCCCTTCAGCTTGCGGAGAGATTCACGCTTCGTTCTGCCGTGTCTGGCGACAATGATCACCCCGTCCGAGAGCGGGGCCAGAATCCGTGCATCACTGTAATCCACCGCCTGCGGCGAATCCAGCAGAATCAGATCAAAGCTGGACTTCAGTTCCTCCAGCAGCCCGGCCATCTTCTCACTGCCGAGCAGGTCCGGCGGACTGACATGGGTGATTCCGGCAGGAATCACGGCCAGATTCGCCAGGCTGCCATAGACAGCAATATCCTTGGCTTCTTCGTAGCCGCTTAAGTAAGCGGCCAGCCCCTGGCTGCCTTCCACATCGAACACGCTGTGCAGGCCGGGCTTCCGCAGGTTGCAATCCACCACCGCCACCTTCTTGCCATCCTGGACGAAGGATACCGCCAGATTGGAGAGGATCGTTGTCTTGCCTTCGCCGCCTTCAGCAGAAGTGAAGAGCAGCACCTGTCCGCCTGCACCCTTCAGCAGCCCGAGCTGGCGGATATAGGTACGCAGCGAGCGGAAGGATTCGGAGACATGCGAGGACGGGTTCATGTCTGTAATTAGACTTCTATTCAGCCGTAACATATTTGCCCTCCCCTACTCTTGCCTTGTCGTTGGCCGCTTTGCCTAAATCGCGTTTCCGGATCGCCGGGATACTGGCAATGACCGGGATGCCAAGATCGAATTCGGCTTCCTTCTCGTTTCTCAGTGTACCGTTGAGCGTCTCCATCAGCAGAATGATGCCGACCGCTGCCATCAGTGAAACTACGAAGCTGATGAGAATGTTCATGGTCGATCCGCCGTTGACCGGCAGAGGCTGTGCTGTAGGATCAGCCGGGGTGAGGAACGTTACATTATCCAGGTTCATCAGTGCCGGCAGGCTGCGGATGAACGTCTGCGAGACCGCATTTACTATAGTAGCTGCGGTAGCGTAGTTGTCATCCTCCACGCTCAGGTTGATCACCTGGCTTTTATCCGAGGACTTGATCTGCAGCTTGGCGGCCAGTTGGCCCGCTGTCAGGCCGAATTCCGGATGCTCCGCGATGACACTCTTCATAATCGTTGGTGACTTCATGATTTCCTTATAGCTCTCGATGAGGTTAAGACTGAAGTTCAGTGCGTTGAGATTATTGCTCTCGGGGACATTTACAACATTGTTGACCAGTAGCTGTCCAGAGGCGGAGTAGACGGGTGCAACGAAGTTTTTGCTGACATAGAAGGTGGTGGCGCAGGAGATAAGCACAAACACCATGATTAACCATAATTTTTTCTTTATCAGGTTAATGTAATCCAGAATCGTCTTTTCCACAGTAACCCTCCTTCCGCTTGTGTTCGTTTTGAAAGCAATCATGAAAGTTTCAGATGTCTTGCTATAATTCTAACAATGCGCAGCATTTATCACATGCCCCCTAGCATCACTTTACACTTCACTTTCGAGTAACCCCGTTTGGTTCGATTGAGGGGGCGGATGGTATACTTTAGTACCATATGACTGGAAAATACTAACACCAACTGTGAGCCATACCGACTCCAGGTGTAACAGTGAGTGGTTTGAGCGCCCGGATCATGGGCAGCTCATGTTAATTTTCAGAGCGAATATACAGGCCTCATTCACCCAGGCTTCATTCACTCCGGCCAGGATGCGTGTACTAGAACACAAGTGGAAACGGTACCGCCCTTCAGAAGGACGGTACCGTTTCAGCGAGAAATAGAAGGATAAGTTATCGTGTGCAACATATAAATTCTTATATTTCAAATAACCCCGCTGAGCAGGGCCTTATCTTCGTAGACGAATCCCAAGAACCAGACACCTTAACTAATTAAACAAACTAAACATAACATCCTACACCCTGCGAATGATTGGCTGAAGCTAGACGCAGGTATTACAGCCTTCAAGTAACTCGGGGGTTGTTCCATTTGGACTAATTTCCTCCTGTAGGCCGCGTGATGGGGCTAGTCCGGATCCGGGGGAATCAGGTGCACTAATGCTCCTCCTTGGCTCATTTGGGGCGCATCATAGGAATTCAGGTGTACTTTTACTCCTCATTGGCTCATTTGGGGCGCATCCCAGGAGTTCAGGCGCACTTTTGCTCCTCATTAGCTCATTTGGGCCGCATCTGGGGGATTAGGTGCACTTTTGCTCCTCCTTGGCTCATTTGGGGCGCATCCCAGAAAATCAGGTGCACTTCTGCTCCTCATTGGCTCATTTGGGCCGCATCCCAGGAATTCAGGTGCACTAATGCTCCTCATTAGCTCATTTGGGCTGCATCCTAGGAATTCAGGTGCACTTTTGCTCCTCCTTGGCTCATTTGGGGCGCATCCGGCATCATCAATGGGATTTATCCCATTCATTTCAGCACCTTGCCCACTTTCGGCGGATTCAGAGGGATTTATCCCTTTCATTTCCGCACCTTGCCAACTTTCGGAGGAATCAGAGGGATTTATCCCTTTCATTTCCGCACCCCACCCACTTTCGGCGGAACCTCGCCAACCGCCAACTTTCGCAGGATTCAGAGACGGGAACTAAAATCACATTTTCCCAAAACGCAAAAAACCCAAAACGCAAAAAAAACACGGACAGCATTGTCCGTGTTCGATTCCCTCATTCGTGCCATGTACTTTTCCTAAACGTGCTATGTTACATTCCTCAACTGCGTTATGTTCCATTCCCCATCACGTTCTTAGGTATAATTAATCGTATGACATCTCGTATTTGGTAAGCCCGACCGCATTGGCATATAAGGCCGCCTGTGTCCGGTCTGCCACCTGCAGCTTCGCCAGAATCTGGCTGACATGCTTCTTGACGGTGAATTCACTGATGAACAGGCGTGAAGCGATTTCCCGGTTGCAGGCTCCCTGTCCAAGCTCGATCAGGACTTCCTTCTCTTTGGGGGTAAGCTCATCGGTTGGACTGTTCCCGCTCATCCGCATCTTGTCTTCCATCAGTCCGGGATCGTAATACTTCCTGCCCTTGTGGACCAGTTGAATCGCAAACAGCAATTCCTCGGGCAGAGCTTCCTTCAGTACATAACCGTCTACCAGCACTTCTTCCGCCTTGAGGAAATCTTCCCGGCTGGCCGAGGACGTAAGCAGGATGAACTTGCATGAGAATCCGCGTACGCGTGCTTCTTTGATAATGTCGAGGCCTGATTCATCGGCAAGCTTCAGATCAATCAGCACAAGATCAGGCTGTATCTCCTCTATAACGAGAAGAGCTTCCTGGCCATTCGTTGCTTCGCCGGCAAACTGCAGATTGGACTGCATGGAAATTACAGATGCCAATCCTCTTCTCACCAAAGGGTGATCATCAACAATGACGATTTTCACTTGGAACGACCTCCTGCCTAAAGTTTATGCATTTTTCAGTTCAGCCACACCGACAGGTATAGAGATTAAAATTCGGGTCCCAGCATTCTCACTGCTGGACAACTGGAAATCACCACCAAGGGACTGTGCCAGATATTGCATATTCTTCATTCCCAGTCCGCCTGAGTGCTCCTCAGACTCGGTCCAGATCAAGTCCGTATCGAATCCGACGCCATCGTCAACAATCGATAGTCTGATCCATTTCGGCTTCAGTGACAGTTCAACATCCACCCGGCTGGCAGCACCATGTCGTATGGCATTGCCTGTAGCTTCCGAAATAATCCGGAAGAGTGCCTTGTGGTAAGGATAAGGGAGACTGAAATCATCCCCCGTTATTTTCAGTTCAATTTCCACATCGTTAAGTCTGGACAGGCTTTTGAGATGTGAGCGCACCATCCCAAGCCAGCTGGGGCCGCCGCTCTTCTTGGAGCTGAGACTGTAGATCGTAATCCGCAGCTCCTTGGCAACCTTGGTGGCTGAATCATGGATAAGCTCAATTTGCTCCTCCAGCTCCCTGTCGGACATTTTGCGCCAGGTCTGCTTCAGGGAATGGGTCGCATACACGATGCCAAAAAGACTCTGGGAGACACTGTCATGCATCTCATCGGCGATCCGGTTCTGCTCGTTCGTGATGATCAGCCGGTTCTCAATCACGCCCAGTTCATGGCGCTCAAGAATAATCGCACTCAGCTCCGACAGGAACATCAACTGCTGGATGTACCATCTGCGGCCTTCCAGCCCTTCCGAGGCTTCCAGCTTCACTCCAATCATACCGACGAACCTGGTGCTCATCCTTACCGGCATCAGCAGGAAGTCCCCGAGTCCCGGCATACTCTTGAATACCGGTTCCCGCTGCAGCCTCCATTCATGCTCATGCTTCTCCAGTTCCATGAACAGAGAGCGCTCCTCCTCATGCTGCCAACCGGTCTGGCGGCTCTGCGGAGCGGGCTCCCCGCTCTTTTTGGCGAACCAGAACAGGGCCTTCTCCAGCTTGGTAAGCTTGACTACATAGTCGGTAATCACCTGGCCAATATTCATGAAGTCATGCTGGCTCGAGGTTTCTACGATGTGATACAGTGATTTGATATGTTCCATGGTATCGTTCGTCCGCGCGTTTGCTTCCTCCCGCTGCCGCTTTATCCCGTTAACCATTTGCATAACTATAACCGCAAGTGCCAGGGCTAGAAACAGGTTACCATTGGCAATCATAATTTCGGCGAAGGTTATACCGCTGGAATCCGAATAAATATAGCCAGCAGCAGCCACAATGGCGACATAACCAAGAGTCAGCGTCCAGGCAAAATAAAAAGAGAGCGAACCCGCCGCAATCAGCACCGGGTTAAGTGCATATAGCTTAAAAGGACTATCGTATCCTCCAGTAAATAACATCAACACCACAATTAATGCCGTCTCCATGCCGATAACAAGCATAAGAGTCCGCGTTCTTGCACGAAACCTCCGGTAATACAACGTAAAGAGTTGAGCAAATAAGAATAGCACAATGATTAGTAGGGATTTGTATATTACGGAAGGCCCCGCGGAAACCATGAGGTACATCAATGATGTGAGGGACAAAGAAAAGATTCTGAAAAAGGCGATAGTTCTGTCTTCGGCTGTTAATTTAATTTTCATCCCACCACCCTATTCTCCAGTTTGTGGAAAATTCGAGTTTATTCTAAGCTATGTTTAAAAGCATCATACATGAGAAAAATCACAATAACAAGTTTCGCTTTTTAATGACAGCGTTTACTTTTAAAATAAAAAGCTTATTCGCAATCTTTTTTTATAAAAAAAGAATCATTCCTATCCATATCTGCTAATGATAGCGTATGCACAGTTATAGAGCGCTTTCCCGCTCAAGACAAAGAGCCTCTCCCACGGGGACAGGCTCCTCTCAACATACAGGATGTCTTCTATCATCAGGATCATTCCGTTATGCACAGTCTATTCGGTCACCGCCGGCAAGGCTTGCTGCAGCTTGGCCTTATTACAGATACAAATTTGATAACGTTGTTCGCCAACGATATGATACCCGGTGGACAGAATACGTAAGGTATGGTTTCGTGCTTCCACCTTATGGAGACTGCGGCAACTGATGCAGTAATATTCTCTCATGGTTTCATCTCCGGCATAGTCTAGAAGAACTACTCTAGAACTGCTAATATTATCTAAATAATAGCATTTTCTTTTTCAGCATGTCAACAAAAATCCGCAAAAAACGACATTCTTCTAAACAAAACGTAGAATTATGTCGTTTATTATTTCACACCTGATTACGGCAGGTCTGAGGAGAGAGGCCCATATATTTCTTGAACAGTCTGGAGAAATAAAAGGTATCCCTATAATGAAGCATCCCCGCAATCTCCTGCACCTGAAGTGAGGTGTTGAGGAGCAGGTGTTTGGCCTCAGCCATTTTTAGCCGGTGGATATAATCATGCAGGGGATAACCGCTGCTGTGCCGCACCGTGCGGCGGAGTGTGGACATGGAGATATGCAGGCCCGCAGCAATTCCCGGCAGATCCGGCTTCTCATAGATGCAGGCGTTCAACGCTTCACGGATCAGCGGCATGGTCCCCTGCTCCCACTGGCGGTTACTGCCTTGAATATGAAGCGAACATTCCAGCAGCATCTCTTCAAGAAGCAGCGCAGCCCGGTCAGCGTCTCCGGCTATGCCTCCTTCCATCCAGCCCAGGATGTCTTCGAATGAAGCCTCCAGACCCTCAATTCCCTGGGCCACGAAGACGTCTCCCCCGGCGATCAGGCCCGTCTCCAGCCATTCTGAGACACGGCTCCCGCTGAAATTAACATAATATTCATCCCAATACCCTCCCGGCGGCGGTCCGAAGCTGTAGCTGCAGCCCGGACGAAAAAAAAACAAGCTTCCCCCGCGAACCTGCTGCTCTCTGCCTCCGTTCTCCGCATAAGTCCCGCCTCCGGATACTATATATACAAGTGCCCATTGATCAAACACCGCACCGGAACGAAACAGCGTTCTTCCCGGCAAATGGCCCGCTTGCCCTACACGTATCGACCGGAGCCGGAGCCTGGAAGCCTCCACCTTCGGATCAATAATTCTAATGGGATAAGAACTGATCATATAATCCATGAGCTTGGGCATACATTGCATTCCTCCACCCGTTCAGGAGTGATATGTTTGTAATGAAGATGATCATATTCTACATGAATAAGAGGTGTTCACGCTATGCCTGAAGTTGTTCATTTACAGCTGCTTCCCCGCCCGCAGAAGGTCATGGTATCTGAAGGTCTGTTCCACATTCCCGCTAAGGGCAGCATTGTTCTAACCGGTGAGGCCCGGATGTCCGCACTTCCCGCGGCCCGCAGGCTTCAACAGACTGCTTCCGAGGTGATCCGGCTCCGTCCCCCCGTGTCCATAGGACTGCGGCCTGCCACCGTTCCGGCCTTTATCTTCAGCTATAATGCCCTGCTTACAGAAGGGGCTTATGAGCTTCATGTTAATGAGGCTGGCATCACCGCCGCTTACGGCTCCCCGCAGGGCGCTTATTATGCAGCCGCAACGCTGAAGCAGCTTCTTGTGCAGTACGGCAGAACTGTGCCTTATCTGCATATTCAAGATCAGCCGGACTTCGCCGCCAGAGGACTGATGCTTGATATCAGCCGCAACAAAATCCCCAAGCTGGAAACGCTGTACCGGATCATTGACCTAATGTCAGATCTGAAGCTGAATCAGCTGCAGCTATATATAGAAGGAGCACCCTTTGCCTATGAATCCTTCCCGCAGGTGTGGGAGCTGGAAACCCCTATAACCGGCGAGGAAATCCTGCTCCTGGATGCCTATTGCCGGGAGCGCTATATTGAGCTTGTGCCTAATCAGAACAGCTTCGGCCATATGGAGGGCTGGCTCACCCGGCCGGAGTTCAATAGCCTGGCAGAAGCCCCTGACGGCTTCATGCTCCCGGATCATATGTACAACAGCGATTTATATCCGGACGGACTGTTCATGCATCCCGGAACCTTCGATACGGAAGATCCGGAAGTGCTGAAGCTCCTGGGTACTATGTACGATGACCTCCTTCCGTACTTCACCTCGGACATATTCAATGTCGGATGTGATGAGACCTATGAAGTGGGACTAGGTAAAAACAAAGCCTTGGCGGAAACCTCAGGCAAGGGGGAGCTCTACCTGTCCTTCCTGCAGAAAATTCAGGATCTCGTCAAGCAGCGCGGCAAAACCATGCAATTCTGGGGAGATATCATTATCCAGTATCCGGAGCTGATTCCCCGGCTGCCGAAGGACATGATTGCTATGGAATGGGGCTACGGCGATACGCATCCCTTTGAAGCCGATACCCTGAAATTCCGCGAAGCGGGGATTCCGTTCTACGTCTGCCCGGGGACCAGCTCCTGGAACTCCCTTACCGGACGGACCGATAATATGCTGGCTAACCTGCGCAATGCTGCGGTTCATGGCAAACGAAATGGTGCGCTCGGCTACCTCATTACCGATTGGGGCGATTTCGGCCACTGGCAGCATCTGCCGGTCAGCTATGCCGGCTTCGTCTACGGTGCAGCTCTGGCCTGGAATGTAGAGGGGAATCTTGAAGCGGATGTGGCGCAATATCTGAATACTGCTATCTTCCGGGACCGTTCCGGCACGATCGGACAATTGCTGCTGGATCTTGGTAATTATTACAAGCTTGAATCAGGAACCCTCCATCCGAACGATACGGAGATGTCCATGCTGCTGCGCAGCAATCTGGAGAATGTGCGATTGTCCGGCAAGCTCTCGGGAGAGCAGCTTGATCAGTTAGAAGAGTACGTCGGCAGCCTTGAAGCCAGGCTGGAACCATTGGCCCTCGAATGTGATGATGCCGGTCTTGTCGTCGAAGAACTAAATAGCGGCATCCATTTCGTGAAGCATGCGGTTAAGCTGACACGGCTCAAGCATCAGCTGGCCGGAGACCCTCCGCAGCTTGACGCAGCACTCATTCAGGAGCAGATTCACGATCTGGATCTGCTGCTCCATCAGTACCGCCAGCTATGGACCCAGCGCAACCGGCTGGGCGGCCTGGAGCAAAGTGTCTCGAAGCTGGTCCGCCTGCGGGGGGAATATGCTGCGCTTGCCGCTAAGCTGAGTGGGGCGGCTGTGGAGTAAAGCTTCTAAGTGTAGACCAATGGAAAACGTCTTATGTCAAGAGTTCTATCAACTGGTTGCTGGGTGATCCAAATGAAGTCCCATCACATGGTATAAGGTCCGCTCCAGATAATCATGCAGGAAGAAACGCGAGCTTACAAAATGAGCAGCCATATCGGGAGACTGATACTGTTCCAATGCTGCTGTCATTCGCGGGCGGACCGCCTCTCGCCCGCGGCGGTTATGCCGATAACTGTTCAGCAGGGACTGCCATTCCGCCTCATCCCCCGGATACATCTCCCAGCGGTAGACGTATTTATGGATAGCCCGCGAACGATCTGTAGCATCTTCAAAATCATGCATTACCGCAATCAGTCCGGCTGAATCTTTGTTCAGCCGGACTTCATCAACCAGCTTCCAGATCAGATTATAATAATCCTCCAGCCTGTACCTTCCCTGAAGCTCATGCGCCTTCCCGGCGGGAATGCCGTGGAACCGCTCCAGGAAGCGGTCAATAAAAGTCTCCGTATCCGCCTTCCGGTTCCAGGCCAGCTCAGCATGAAGCAGCATGGGATACCAGGTCGTTTCAAAGATTCCGTAAGGGACTCCCAGACTGAACGGGCCGGTCCAGTTCGTAGCCACCACGCAATCAAGGTGGAGACGACCGGCTGCTTCAGCCCACTGCCGCAGATTATCCGTCCGGTTATCCAGCACGGGATAATTCTGATGCTCTGCCGAGTCGAAGCTGCGGACCGCCGGTGCCCCCATCACTTCAATGCCGAGAGCTCGGAATTTGTCCGCAAGCCCTGAGACCTCCGCTTCAATATTGCGGCCGTTATAGATCCAGATCATCGCTACACTTCGCGGGTCCAGCTTCGCCAGTTCCTCGGGCGGGCATTTATCCAGCATGTCATGCCAGAATACCGGCGTTCTGCCCCGGCTTGAAGTGAATTCAATCAGCCGGTTCAGAAAGGCGATGAACGCCCGCTCCCGGATTCCGCCGAAGGCTTCCCGGCATTGCGCACACTCACACAAGCTATACACTTCATCACAGCCTAGATGAATATAAGGGGAGTCCGGATGAGCCTCCATCATCTCCTCTAGCAAATCCGTAATGAGCTGATAGGATTCCGGACGGGACGGGCAGATTTCTCCGGTGGAAGACTCGGTCTCACGGAGATGCCGCCAACGGTCGTGCCGAAGCACATATTCCAGATGCCCGAAGCTCTGCTGAAGCGGAATAATCTCGATAAAATGCTCCTTCGCAGCGTCGTGCAGCGCCTCCAGCTGCTCCGGATTCAGCGCATGCTGCGGGTGCGTCAGCTCCGGATACTTCCGGAACGGAAACTTGTCTTCGTATTCGATCAGGACCGCATTGATCTTGTAGTTGGAGAAATCAGCCAAATAACGGACCAGCAGCTCCGGCTTCGAGAAAGTCTGGCGGAGGTCATAGTTCATCGCACGCAAACGGGTATCCGGCCAGTCCATAATGGTGACTGCGGCGATCTCTCCCTGCGGATTCCGCAGCTGCAGCAAGGTCTGGAGCCCATAATACAGCCCGGCGGCATCCGTAGCCCGGATGCGAACGCGATGCTCAGACACCTCCAGTAGGTAACTCTCCTTCCGGCCTTCCAGCAGCGAAAGCTCCGCTTCCGGCACTCCAACTGGCCCGGCTCCCGCTACGCCGTTCTCACCGCTGCCCCCTCCTGACGCACCTTTCTGCAGACGCTCACCAGCAGATGTTCCCGCCGCGCTGTGCAGCAGCAGAGAATAGCCGCTGCCTTCTGTGGAGCTGGCCAGCTTCGCCCCGGGAAAAGCACGGCGGCAATGCCGCTCCAGCCTTGGCTCCTCCTGCTCCATCATCAGACTCAGCCATACTCCGTCATTGATCTGAAAAGCGCTTCCGTCCTCAAGCTTCAACTGTTGCGGTTCTGGCAGTAAATGATACATGGCTCTCCTCCTTATCTTGCAGCTTCATTCTACGCTGCACCTGCTCTTCACTCCGTTCTTCCAGCAGTCCAGCAGCGCCCGTTCACCGCGGCCATAGCCGTCATAAGCCGAAGGCCTCCCGGTCGGTGAACAAGACCATGTCCGGATGGGAGCGCAGTATCGTGGCCGGGCAAGCGGTACTGACCGGATCTTGAAGCGCTGCCTGAAGGGCGCTCCGCTTGGACCCGCCGGGCACAATGCCGACCAGTTGCCCGGCTGCCATCAGCGCGGGAATGGTCAGCGTCAGGGCATGAGCCGGCACCTCCTCCAGCCTGGAGAAGCAGCCGTCATTCACCTGCTGGCAGCGGCAAGCCTCCTCAAGCAGCACAGCCTTGACCAGAGCCGGATCATTGAAATCGGCCACGGGCGGATCATTGAAGGCAATATGGCCGTTCTCTCCAATTCCGAGGCAGACGATGTCGATAGGAGCTTCGCGCAGCAGCTCCGAATACCTCGCGCATTCCTGCTCTACATCCGCCATTCCGTCCAGCAGTTCCACCCTGCCGGGCTTCACCCGGCTGAACAGCCTGGCGGTCAGATACGTTCCGAAGCTCTGCGGTGCCGCGCTGTCCAATCCGATATATTCATCCATATGAAAGGCGTCGACCCGGGACCAGTCAATCCCCTGCTCCCGTACCAGCCCCTCATACAGCTCGCTTTGCGAAGGCGCGGCAGCAAATACCATCCGTACACGCCTGTCCTTCTCTTCCAGCAGCCTGCGCATATATTCTCCAACCTGCACCGCCGCAGCGGCGCCCATGAGGCTACGGCTGCTATAGATTTGGATGGACATCCGCTCCGCTTTTTTTACCGCAAGCAGCCCTTCTCTATCGTCCATACCGCACTGCACTTCCTTTCCCTCCAACCCGCCCGTATATCCCATTCCTCATTCCCCGCTCAGCTGCACGTTCTGCATACGGTCGTAAGCTTCCTTATATACGCCTACCAGCTTATCCACGCCCAGATTGTTCATTTCCTCCACATACTTATCCCATTCGGCCAGATTTCTTGAGCCGGTGACGAATTTGGCGAAGCTCTCATCCCGGTGCTTATTGATCGCTTCCCCGGTAAGCGAGATCACTTCATTCTCCTGCTCGGTGAAGGCCGGGCGGGGCTGCATGGCGGACGGGTCATACTTGGCCGCTTCTTCATAAGCATGCTTCAGGTTATCGGAGAACAGCGACAGATGGGCATCGAAGTCGATCCAGGTATACGTGCCGCTGGTCTGCAGCCCGGTCTGCTTGCGCATTTCGGTCACATCGCTGTATTCCGGCTTGAACTTGATCGTATCGCCTTCTTTGGTATAGGTCTCCCCCTCCTTGCCCCAGCTGGCAAGTGTACGCCCTTCCTCTGTATAGAAGAAATCCATATAGGCCATGATGTCTTCAATCTGCTTCGAGGTCGAAGCCACTGTCAGACCGCTCTCCAGATAGTGAAAATAAGGATTCAGCTGCTTGCCGTCCGCCAGACCTGCGGGTGGAGCCAGGAACTGCATGTTGAATTCAGGGTTGTCTTTCTGCATCGCATTGTTGAAGAAATCAATCCGGCTGATATAATCGACGGTGACAAAAGACTTGCTGGTAGATACCACATCCTGCCACTGCTTGGTCTGCAGCGAGAGGAAATCCGGAGGAATCAGCCCTTCATCATAGAAGCTTTTCCACATGCCGAGCATTTCCTTATAAGCGGGCTCCGTTGGCCCGTAATGCCACTCACTGTTATCAAAATTAAAATATGCGCCCTCACTGGTCCCGAAGTTTATCGTCATGCTGGCATTCAGCTCATCGGGGTTCTGCCCGTAACGGATGGAGAGCGGAAAGCTATCCGGGTATTTCGCCTTCAGGACCTGAAGAGCTTCATGAAGCTCCTTATAGGTCGTTGGTGCCTTCAAGCCTTCCTTGTCAAAAACATCCTTCCGGTACATCCAGACTAAGCGGTTCGTCTCTCCGAATCCCTGGTTCGGGAACATATACATCTTCCCGTCTGCGGACAACGCCGCCTTAGCTTCATCAGGATACTGCTGGATCCACTTGCTCAGGTTCGGCATCTTGTCCATATACTCCTTGATATCCACCAGAGCACCTTGCTGGCCGAATTTGTTAGATTCCTTACGGTTCGGCATATATAGGATGTCCGGCAGGTTTTTGGAGGCAATCGCCAGATTGAGGCTTTCTTCAAGCTCCCCGGAAGGCGTCTGCACCTTCAGGGTGACACCGGTCTTCTCCTTCAGCCAGCTCCAGACCGGCCAGGACTCCGAATAAGGAAACGTAGCATTGTTGTCCAGCAGCGCCGTGAAGGTCTTGACCGGCAATGCAGACGGACTTCCCGAACCTTCACTGCCCTCCTGCACAGCAGCTTCCGGCACGGCTGCATTATTATTGTTGCCGCTGCAGCCGGACAGAAGCAGCGATGCCATCACGGTAAGCAGACTTGCAGTCATCCATTTTCTCATATAAGCCACTCCCATTCCTATGAATTGTACTGTTCGTTATCAGCCTTTGACGGCTCCAATCATTGCGCCTTGGACGAAATACTTCTGGATAAACGGATACACGGCTAGAATCGGAAGGGTTGATACCATAATCGTCGCATATTTCAGCGATTCTTCAACAATCTGATTATCCCCCCCAATACCGGTTACATCTCCTGAGCTGGAGGTGCCGGCAAGGACCATATTGCGCAGCAGTACCTGCAGCGGGAACAGCTCCGAGGAGCGCAGATACAAGAGCGGGCCAAGGAAATTATTCCACATACTCACCGCATAGAAAAGCGCAATCGTCGCAAATGAAGCTTTGGACAAGGGCACGATGATACGGGCAAAGATACCGATGTCATTCAATCCGTCCATACGCCCCGACTCCTCCAGCTCCTTCGGAATGCCCGCGAAGAACGTGCGCATCAGAATCAGATTCCAGGTGCTCACCGCACCCGGCAGCACCATCCCCCATACGGTATCGACCAGATTCAGAGAGCGGACCACGAGGAAGGTGGGAATCATCCCGCCGCTGAAGAACATGGTGACCACAATCAGCATGGTCAAGCTTTTGCGCAGCGCCATATCGCTCCGCGACAAGGCGTAAGCTCCCGTGGAGGTGATGAGCAGGGAGATCAGTGTACCCGTGAAGGTGTAGACGATCGTGTTCTTGTAAGCTGCCCAGATCTTGGAGTCCTCCAGTACCACTTTATACATGTCAAGGTTAATGCCCTTGGGCCAGATGGAGACTGTATTCTGGATGACATTAGAATCACTGCTAAGCGACACCGCCAGCATGTGTACAAACGGATACAGCGTAGCGGCCACAACCATCAGCAGCGCAATCCCATTGATTATACTGAACAGGTTAATCCGGAATTTCATAATAAGCACCTCTTTTCTACCATAGACTGGTTTCACTTATGCGGCGGCTGATCCAGTTGGCACTGTAGATGAAGACCAGACTGATAACCCCCATGAATAGGTCTATGGAAGCACCGTAGCTGAAATTCCCTTGCTGCATACCGACTCTGTATACATAAGTGCTGATAATATCCGCAGTTTCGTAAATCGCCGGATTCTGCATCAAGAAGACCTTCTCGAAGCCTATCTCCAGCACCTGCCCGATATTCAGAATGAGTGTAATGACAATCGCGGGAGAGATACCCGGCAGCGTAATATGCCAGATCCTCCGCAGTCTGCCTGCTCCGTCCATTTCTGCCGCTTCATACAGCTGGGGATCAATGGCGGTTAGCGCAGCCAGATAGATGATGGTCTCCCAGCCGATATGCTGCCAGATTTCGGAGATTACATAAATGATACGGAAGAAACCCGGCTCGTTCATGAAGTTAACAGGCCCGATGCCAAGGCCGCCGAGCAGATTATTAATCAGCCCTCCCGTTGGCGAGAGAAACATAATCACCATACTGGCAACAATGACATTGGAGATGAAATGCGGAAGATAGCTTACCGTCTGCACGAGGCGTTTGAAGGATGCTTTCCTTACCTCATTCAGCAGAATCGCAAGCAGGATCGGGGCAGGAAAGCCGAATACCAGCCGGTATAATCCAAGTAGGAAGGTATTCTTCATCAGCAGCAGGAAGTCCGGGTTCTCCAGAAACATCCGGTAATATTTAAAGCCCACCCAGCTGCTGGCCCAGATCCCCTTGAACAGATTGTAATCCTTAAACGTGATCACCAGCCCGAACATTGGCAGATACTTGAAAATCAAATAATACAGCAGACAGGGAAGAAACAGCAGCCATAATAATTTGTTTCTTCTCCAGATCTTCATCACCCGTTCCCTCAGCTGCGGCCGTTCCCGGTTTCTCCCGGCGGTTGTCTCCGGCAGTGCATTTGCTTGCCCCATACGCATTCCCCCTAAATACTGTAGTGATGTTAGCTTATTTCCCCTTTCAAGCCGGGAGGTATGGTTGAATTATAGAAATAAAATCAGTGACAGCGCTATCAGCATGTTATATTTCATATCGCCCGATTAGCGATTTTCTTAGAATCGGCGTATAAAAAGAAGAAAGTGCATATTGTCCGTGTGAGCTTTCGGGAGCTATGATGGTATAAAAAGAATGCCCATAGCAAGGGGGAACATCATGCGCAGAAGAATAGACTTTAAATTCGCTTTCAACGCCTTGTTCGTGAAGCTAATGCTGAGCTTTCTCAGCGTTATCCTGCTGCTGGCTTCTTTCAACCTTTTCTCTCATCTATATCTGAGCAAGAAGGTCTATCAGGAGATGGTCCGCCAGAATGAGCTGGGTCTCAAGCAGACCGCCCTGAGCTACGAGAATCATTTCCGGCTGACACAGAACATCATTCTGACCCTTAACCGATCGCATACATGGACGGCCAACCTGGGCCTCTTGAGCCAGGTCCGCGAGAACAGGCGTTATGATGTGGTCCGTGAGGTCAAATCGGATCTGGCGAACGTCTACTCCAACCCGTTCCTGCATATTGAGAACTTCATTCTCTATTTCAAAGAAGCGGATTATGTTTTTGAAAAGGACGGCACCAGCAGTATGAACGATATGTTCTCCAAATATTATGCCAGCAAGGAGTATCCGCCGGATTATTGGAGCCGGCAGACGATGGGCGATCAGTACATGAGGGTCCTGCCTGCAGCTAATTATAGAGAGAGTACGATGAATTCCTCGCGTCCGCTCGGGTCGCTGCTGCCGCTGGTCACACAGGTTCTGCCCAATAAGGAGGTCTATGGCATTGTCATGCTGAATGCACGCGAACTGCAAACGGCTTACGGGGATGGGAGCGCAAATCCGTTCTATATTCTGGATGCAGACGGCGTCATGCTGTTCTCCACCTCGGCAGACCAGCCGGCATTAGGCGACATCTCCGGGAGCATCAGCTACCATGAGCAGGTCGGAGACCAATATTATTTCTATCAAAAAGGCGGGCAGACCGGATTCACTTATGTCCAGGTTACACCAGCCGCTGCAGTCGCTTCCGGAATGCGCCAGATGCAGCTGCTGCTGGCCGCCCTGCTGACTGCCGCCGTGCTCACCAGTATTCTTTTCTCGCTGTTCTTCAGTTACCGTCTTAACCGGCCGCTGCAGCGGCTGATTGCAGCACTGGAGCGCAAATCGGGTACAGGCGCGGGTAAGCTAAGCAGCGTGAAGGAATTCGCTATCATCGGGGACCGCATGAGCCGTATTCTGGAGACCAACCAATTCATTCAGACCGATCTGGAGCATAAAAATTCGCTGGTGCGCCAGTACGCCTACTCCCATAAAATTAAGAACATCCCCCTGAACCCCAATCTGCTGGATCTGGAGGATGCCCAAGCGGAAGACCGGCCGTATGCAGCCGTGCTGTTCAAGCTCAGCTTCAAGCATCCGTCCCAGAGCCCGGAGAAGGATACCCTGATGCTGTGGCAGCTGATCCAGCACCTGTTCCTGGGCAGCGAAGGGGATATAGTGGCTGTGCAGCCGGAGCAGAACCAGCTCCTGCTGCTGCTGTTCCAATGCGGACCGCAGAGCGCTATTCTTCAGACGCTCCAGACTCTGAAGGAGCTGCTGGAGGTGGAGCCCGCCTTTTATTTGACCATCGCGGTAAGTCCTGTCTACTCCGGAGAAACTCCGATTACCGGTGCTTACGGGATTCTCTCCTCACTGCTTAAAGAACGCAGGTTGAACGAAGAAACCCAGATTATCGTGGAGCCGCGCGCTTCATCGGCCCGTTCCTTTCATGTCAAGGTAACCCATGGGGAGGAGCTGTCGGGCCTTCTGCTGTCAGGCAATGAGGAAGCGGTGCTGGGATGGCTGGCCAGACAGCTGGAGCAGTTGAACCAGAAGGACGCTGCGGCCGAAGATTTCCGGGCCTTTGCTGCGGGAGCGGTGGAGCAGGCGGGCAAGACGGTAATGAAGCTGGGGTTGGAGGAGGCTGTACTGATTCAGCCAGCTCTTAAGGAGAACTTCGAGAGCTTCTATTCCACCGGGCAGTATAAGGAATGGCTTCACGCAATGGTCCGGCCGATCCTTGCCGCCATGCGGGCCAAATCCGAGACCAGGGACCCCGTACTTGCCTATATGCTAGACTATCTGGATAAGCATTACGGAGAGAATATCAATCTGAATCTTGTTGCAGACAAGCTGAATCTGAGTCCGGGCTATCTGTCTACCTTCTTCAAGGAGAAGCAAGGCATTAATTTCAGCGACTATCTGAACAACCTGCGGATCAGCCATGCCAAGGAGCTGCTGATGAACCTCGACCTGCGCATTCAGGAGATCGCACTCCAGGTCGGCTACCTGAATGTCAATTCCTTCATCCGTATGTTCAAACGCGCCTCCGGCCTTACTCCCGGCGAATACCGCAAAAGCCATGCCAGCGGAGGACTGCCCGCTGCGGAAGACGGGCCTTGAGGCGGTCCGCTTCCTCTGCTTCGATGGTCCATACGCACGCAAGTGGAAACGGCTTTGCCGTCCTTTTAAAGGACGGTACCGTTTCAGCGAGAAATAGAAGGATAATTTATCGTGTGAAACATATAAATTCTTATATTTCAAAGAAAAGGCTGCTGATCTAAGCTCAGCAGCCTTCCGTTCCAGTCTGGATTCCCTGTGGTTCCTATTTAATCACCTGCCTAACTCACAGTCAGAACCGGTTTATTGGCTGTGTTTTCTTTGCTGTTGAAGCTTATCGTTGCACCGTTATTGTTCTCAACCTGCAGCTTGAAGGTCATTTTCTTATCGCCGCCGAGCTGGCTATTCACAAAACCCGCTGCATCGATAGTGTACCAGCCGGCTGTAGATACATTAATGGTTCCAACCAGCACTGCACCTGTACTGCCCGGCTGATTGTTCCAGGTGATGCCTCCTGTTCCCGACTCTATCCATTCATCACTGCCGGTAAGTCCGTATACCTTCACAGGCGTTGACGCAGATACGGCATTACAGTACATCTTCAAGAGAGCAGAAGCAACAGGTGATCCAGTACGACCGGTAAGATCGAATCTTACAAACCCTTTCCGGTTATAGCCCTCATCCGCATCTCCCTTTACATCGACTGTTGCTGCTGTTCCATAGTTGGTTGCCGCATAGGTGCCGTCTCTTACATAGGCATCTCCATTTGTAATATAGTCGGTTGGTGCACCTGAGGATGCGCCTCCTCCCATGAAGGCGACCATCGCCATACCCGCTGCATTGCCTGATATGGTAACCTCATTGGTAGCATAATCTCTGCGGTTATCATGCCAGATCATCCGGTTGTCATTGAACTGCACGATACCCGGATCTTCCTGCCCCGTAAGCAGCGGGTCCTGCTGGTCTACAACGTACTGGCTGCTGGTCTCAAACCCCTCGCTCCAGGCTCCGCGGAGCTGATAATTCGGGTTATTCACACGGTTCAATGTGGTTACACGGTGGCGGGGATTTTTAAACCAGGTTGTACCCGCACCATTTAACTTACTAACACCCCACGGATTCCTTCCCAGCATGAAATCAATCTGCTGCTGGGCCAGAGCCGCATATGTGGTATTTCCGGTTAATTCCTGATACATCATCGCTTCTACCGCATTATTGCTCATGGCTTCATACGTACCCCATTTGGGTTCACTGCTGGTATTCCAGAATTGCCCGTCAGCATAATTCTTTTTCAGGTTCAGATGATTATTCATCCGGCCTGCGGCAGTATTCTTATAAGCCGGATCAAGGGAGGCGACCTCAAAGTTTGCCCAGTGATAGGCTCTGGACCAGTTGAGGCTTGTGTTACTTTTGTTGTACCATTCTCCCGCACTGTCACAGAACGATTTCGCTTCTGTTAAATAGGCGGCGGTACCTGTGGCCCGGTAGAGTTCGGCAGCCGCCCAGGCCATATCGTCTTTATAGTCCGTATCCACGTAGAATCCGTCCGCATCCCCAGCAATTCCCGTCCTTGTCTTCCCCCAGGTGTAGATTTGCTGGGCTGCAGTCAAATAGCCGGCAGCTAATGCAGTATTATAGACCGGTCCGGCAGAATCTCCCCATATTTTAGCTCCTAGTGCTAAGGCAGCTGCAGCTTTTCCGGCCAAGTTTGCGCCTGTACCGGCAGGGCATGGATGCACCGGACGCGCCGCGCCATAGATCGTATTGTCATTTTGCGGCCAGGTTTTGCTGCGGGAATCCAGATCATCATTCTCGACATCATGGTCCAGGCCGTCGGCTACTTCCATATACAGAATCTGGTTGGTGTTGTCCCACAGCTTGAGAATGAAATCAAGACCTACCTTCGCTTCCGTCAATGCTCCGGCCGCGCCTCCGGGAGCAGGAAAAGCTTCCGGATGGTGGATATACGTCGTTAGCATCACATCCGTAACATGTCCGATGGTGCTCAGAAATTTGATATAATCCGAGGCATCATGCCAGCCCCCGGTAAAGTCCTTGGTGCCGGAAGCACCATCCGGCTTTCCGTCAATGGATGAGTTCGTTCCCGTCATATGGCATACGCCATGATCCTGCGGACTGGTATTTCCACACCGCTGCACTTTGAAGAACTGCATGGACAGATCGGCCAGACTGCTGTAAACCGAATTGCTTATAGCGAAGACCGGGGACTTATAGGCGTTGATTTTTATATAATATCCGCTTCCGGCAGTAGTTAGTGTACTGAAATCTATAGCATAGGAATAAGCACAATTTGCACCACCCGCGTCACCCCAGCTCCCTTTACTGGCTGTGGTAATGGTTCCGTTCAATACCGAGGTGTTGTTTGAATTGAACACATCATATCTAACTCCGCTCAAGCCCGTGCTTGATAATACGATGGCTATTTTACCCGCAGCCGGACTGTATCCAACCTGGTTAACCCTTATAAATATGCCGCTTACACTAGCTTGAACCGAACCCGGTGAATTCATATCTTTGTACACGCCCTTTCATTTTTCACGTGCAAGGTGCTGTAATTTATATGAAGCCGCCCGCCTCACCCCATCCCCTCCATGAAGTCATTTAAATGTCAGGCTGTACACCGCTTTGCCTTGGAGCGGTGTACCTGCATTATAACCAGTCATATCATGGGAATTAAATCCTCATATGTTATTTATGTCGTCTTTTTTACGAATAGCGAAGAAAATGAATACATACAGGGCAAAGTGTATATGGTCAGTTCACCGTTTCCGTGATGCCGCTATGAAGCCCCTCAGGCAGGTGGTGACTGTGCATCCTATACAACAAGCAAAGAAACCTTTCCGCCAACATGGAAAGGTTTCTTAGTACGTCACTCCGCCGCCCAAGGCTGGGCAACGGACAGGACCGTCTCCCCGCTGGCCGCCGCCTGCTCCATGAGCAGGGCGAGGTATTGGTCCTGGCAGCCCTCTGCCAGACTGTAGAATGAAGGGCCGCCCTCTACATGCTGCTGCATTCTATCCAGACACTCGGCGATAGCAATCTCCTCATCCGTAAGCCGGGCAGGAATACATGGATTGCGGTACAGCCACTCCCCCTCCCCCATGATTCCCCGGAGATACAAGCCTTCCAGATTGCCGCCATGACCGGCATCTATCCGCCGCAGCTTGGTGTAGACCGGAGTATCATAGCTCTGTAGCCAGGCTACCTCGTCATTCATGATCTCACCGCGCTCTCCCCGGACGAGCAGCCTGCTGGCCCGGATCCAGGAGAAATACTGCTCACGGGTGAAATCATAGACTCCAAGCTTGTCCCCGAAATCAAGGGTAGCCAGTGTCTGCCCGGTCTGTATTAGCTCCTCCGCAAGAGGAGGCCCGCTGCGCTGCGGCCCCTTCATAATAGCTGAATCGAAGCTCCGGGCCCGGATAGCCGCCTTCTCGAAGCGGACATCCAGCAGCTTGCGGATCAGGCTGATCCCGTGATAGCCATGGGCCACCGATACCTGCACCTGGCTGATCCTCCCGAGGCGTCCCGAGCAGGCCAGCCTGATTCTGGCTGCGTGCATCGGCTGGAACATATACTGCTCTGCAATCTGGATAACAGCTGAACGGTCCACCGCATTCCATAGCTGAATAAGCTGTTCCAGATTCGGCGCAGGAGGCGTCTCGGCCAGGACGGGAACCCCCTCGGCAGCCAGTCTAATGATGATATCTTTGCTGACCTCGCGGTTCAGGCAGATTACCGCGAAGGAATAACCGCCCGCTGCAACAAATAGATCCAGCGAGGTGTATACTTCCACGCCCCATATTCTCTTCAATTCTTCGGCTTTATCCTTATTGCGGACATACATGCCCGCAATAGCAAAGCGCTCAGGCAGGGCCTTGGCGATCCGCAGATAGAATTCTGCCCGCCAGCCTCCGCCCACCAGTCCAAATCTGATGATTCCCATGACCACACTCCCCTTCTGTAATTACTCACTATGGTCTATTTCTGGTATTTCCCTGCCCCGCCAGAACTAAGTTTCGTGGGTAGAATAGCCCGATTACCCTTCCCGGACCCACTTTCCAAATTTTGATTGAAATAGGACGGACGTAGGATTATAATCAGGTCACATACCCACTTTTTACCTATTGTTAGTAAGACAATACATAATTGACAGGGGACAAGCCCATGGATTGGCTTCATGCTTATGAGGACGAACTCCGTTTGGTATTTGAGGAGAGCCGCAAGGTGATCTCCGCGTTTCCAGAACCGCTTAATGCTTATGGACAGTCCTATCTGGACCAGTTCAACGTATTTAAGTTAGACAGTCATAAGAATTACATCTGTTATCTGCTGCCCTTCTGGCTTCAGGACAGATGCAGTCTAAGCCCTGCGCTGACCCGCTCCATGTCTGCCGGGAACGTCTTCTTCATGCTCTACTTCTTCCTCCAGGATGATCTGATGGACAGCCGGGAGACCCCGGCAGACCAGGCGCTGCCGCTCGCCAATCTTCTCTATGTGGAATTTCTGAGCATCTACCTGCCATTGTTCCCGGCGGATTCCCCGTTCTGGTCCTATTTCAACCGTTACATTACGGAGTGGGCAGACAGTGTGAGCGGCGAAGCCGGGCGGGACTACTTCCTGAACGACCGTATCCGTATCTCGCACAAGGCAAGTCCGCTCAAGCTCAGTCTTACGGCTGCGCTGCTGCTCTCAGGCCAGTCCCCGCTTATTGCCGGGGCCGAGGAGATGCTTCATACTGTACTGCTGACCCTGCAGATGCTGGACGACTATGAAGATTGGGAAGAGGATCTGAAGGACGGCAATTACAACTGCCTGCTGTCGCTGGCGCGTACCTATGCCGGTGCTGCCGGAGAACCGCTGACCGAAGCGGCCGTGAAGGACTTCATCTATATCACAGGCGGACTTGCGGCTTATGCAGCGACTGCAGAGGCTAACCACCTTATGCTGGAAGACTTCCCGTGGCAGCTGCCCCGGCTGTTATCCTTCCATCTGGTGCTGGTGAAGAACCTGCAGCAGATCGCTGCAGCCATTGAAGCGGAGAAGCAATTACTGCAGGCCGGGGGACTGGATTACTGGTTATCCAGACACGGAAATCTCTCATAATCTATATAAAAAGCAATAGAATTATAGAATGGGCTATGCTATACTAAAAAGGTAATTATAACCATTTTGAAAGGGTGATTGTATTGTCAGTAGGAGTTCTTAAGAATCAGGTGATTCAGAAGGCATGGGAAGATCCGGCTTTCAAACAAAGACTGCTCACAGATCCTAAGGCAGCCCTCCAAGAAGCGTTAGGCATTAACCTGCCGGACGACATTACACTGAAGACCATAGAAGAAGGCTCCAATGAATTCTATCTGGTGATCCCTCCGAGCCCGTCTTCCGGTGTGCTGAAGACAAACATTGCCCCTCTTAGTTCCTGGTAGATTACTCAAGCCTTATCATCAACGGGAGTTGGAATCGTCCGGACCCTCTGCACGCGGCAGAATGGTGATGGACTCGGTTCCGGCTCCTTTTTTGCTCATAAACCGGATTTCACCCTCCATCGCTTCAATAATCCGGAAGGTAACCATCAGCCCGAGACCCGTGCCCTTCGTCTTATTGGAGGAGAAATACGGTTCCCCCAGACGGCTAAGCACCCCCGGCTCCATTCCCACCCCATTATCCTTGATGTGAATATGTATGCTGTCTCCCCTGCTGTAGGCCAGCAGATGAATAGTGCCTTCCTCCCCCAGTGATTCGATGCTGTTCTTGATGATATTAATCAATGCCTGCTTGAACTTCGAGGAATTCCCTTTGACCCACAGGTCCTCTTCCACCTCCAGGATCATTTTGCCCCCGTTCAAATGGCATAAGGGCAGCAGAATGCTCTGGATATGCATGAACTCTTCATTGACATTAAGCAGGGAGACCTGTTCAAATTCCGGTTTGGCAAAGGTCAGGAAATCTGTAATAATACTGGCTGCCCGGTCCAGCTCGCTCAGAGCCATGAACAAATATCTCTGCTCATCCCCGCTCGACTTCTCGCTGAGCAGCTGGAGGAACCCGCGTGTGACCTGGAGCGGATTGCGGACCTCATGAGCCACCGAAGCTGCCAGCTCGCTGATGATTTCCATTTTCTCGGAACGCTGCAGTTCATTGTTGAACAGCTCCAGCTCCTGCGAATACTTCACCACTTGGCTGTGGTTCTGCGCCAGCCGCCGCCCCAGAATCACTATCAGCGAGAGAATGAACACGACCAGCGCCCACTTCCAGTACTGCAGATCATAATTCCCGCTATTGAAGTAATACCAGATCAGCTCCAGAACCCCGGTTAATGCAGCCGTACCGAAGCCGCAGGCGAAGATAATCGCATCCTTATTGCGCTTCAGCGAGAACACGATCACGCAGCCGATGAGCAGAATGAATTGAAGAATCATAATAATTCCGATGATTTTGGTAGAGACAAAGAAATAGAATTCCACATATCTGTCGCCGGAGAGCCCGTTGATAATCAGGCAGATCAGGCAGAATAAGGAGTAGGCCGTCTGGAACTTGCGGAATCTGCGGATAATGCCATACCTGCCGGGGCCGAATATATTCTCGAACAGAAAGGTCAGTGCAGGCAACAGCGACAATAGCGCCACATCGAAAAAAACCACGCTTATCGCTCCCAGATAGCTGTAGAAGGTATAGGTGAAGGGGGAATAGGTGATGGACAGCACCCCCGTCGAGGCTATCACTATGGAAAGAGAGGTCGCAATCGGGAAATACTCTCTGTTCAGGAAAAATGCGCATACAAAAAGGACTGCCGCCACGAAAAGAAAGGCACCGCCCAGAATGACATCGGTGAGTCCGTTTTTGATATAGTCCTTGATAAGCATACCATGCTCGCCAATCACGACCTTCTCCTTGATCCCGATCCGGTCCTGCAGCGTTTGCGTCCAAATATAGATGGTCTTGCCATTATCTTGGAAATCCAGAGGCAGCAGCAGGGAATAGTTATCCTTAATGAAGCTGCGGTCCCCCTCAAAAATCAGCCGCTCCTCCACATACACCTTAACATGCAGCGCGTAGATCGCCTGAATATAGACAGCGGGAGACACGTAGCTGTACGATGGCAATGTAATCTTCGTCCAGGCGGAGGATACTCCGGCAGGCATCTGCGGCATCTTGGCCTGTGCCTCCACATCCATCCACCCCTCGGTCTCCGTTACGGGAGCCTTGCGTCCGTTGTCCTCAGGTCCCTCCTGCCACTTCATCTGCCATTGTCTGATCTCACCGGCAGGGTAGGAGCCTTGGGCCGATACCAGAAACGTTCCGCAGGTAATGGAGAGTAGCAGAAACACCAACGCTATATGTAAACTTTTGACCGTCAAAGACATGCAAGCACCTCAGAGGAAAGTTTCAGAAGCAAAGTTCTGTTAGTGTTAATATTTCGCTTCATACTCCGCCCATCCCTTCAAAAAAACGGAATAAACAAAAATATTTTCTAATTATCGGCAAAGGCCGGCAATGTAATCATAACCTCTGTTCCTTCGCCTTTGCGGCTGTTGAACTCAATCGACCCGTCCATCGCTTCAATAATACGGAAGGTGACCATGAGACCCAGTCCTGTTCCCTTGGTCTTGTTGGAATAATAAGGCTCTCCCAGTCTCGCCAGCTCACTGACCCTCATGCCCTCGCCGTTATCCTTAACGCTGACGATGATAGATTCGCCTGATCTCCAGGCCGTTACCACAATCAGCCCCTCCTCCTGCAAGGACTCGATACTGTTCTTGATCAGATTAATGAACGCCTGCTTGAATTTGGCCGGGCTGCCTGTGACTTGAAGATCCTTCTGCAGACGCAGCTCGATGGACCCGCCCTGCAGGTTGGCCAGCGGAACCAGGATACCCGCCACATGCTTCAGCTCGCCGGAGACTTCGAATACATCTACTGTATCCATACCCGGCTTCGCAAAGGTTAAAAAATCGGTTATGATCACCGAGGCCCGGTCCAGCTCCTCCACGGCCATCTGCAGGTATTCCTTCTCCTTGTTGCCGGAGCGCTCCCCCAGGATCTGCAGGAACCCGCGGGTGACCTGAAGCGGATTGCGCACCTCATGAGCTACCGAGGCGGCGAGCTCGCTGATAATCTCCATTTTCTCCGAACGCTGCAGATCATTGTTGAACTTCTCCAGCTCCCTGGAGTATTCCACAGCCTTCTCATGGCTTCCCGCAAACCGTCTCCCCAGAATGACGATCAGGGAAATGACAAACACCACCATCCCCCACTTCCACCAATACAGATGGTATCTCTCCGTGGAGAGGAAGTAATGTAACAGCTCACTCAAGGAAACAACGGCGAACACCGTGAAGCCGCCGGAGAACACAATGGCATCTGTATTGCCCCTGCGGGCATAAGAAAGCGCCAGATACAGCAGGTACATAAACTGCGCAATCATCAGCGTACCGGTTACGTTAATGGTCAGGAAGGAATACAGGGCATCCAGCCGGAAAGAGAGCACTGCATTCAGGATAAGCGCACCTGCACAAAACAGGGAATAGGTTAGTTGAAAATTGCGCACACGGGTGGTGAGTCCACGCTTGCCGGGTCCGAATAACTGTTCAAAATAGAGCGTGAACGCCGGCATAAGCGTAAACAATGCCAGATCAAAGCAAATCCCCCTCAGCCGTTCCCCGCCGCTTATGATCAGCGGCAGGAACGGGGAGTAGGTAATCAGCAGCACACCAAAGGATATAATGACAAGAATCAGATAGAAACCACTATAGAAAAATTCCGGCTTGAGAAATAGCAGGCAGACCAATAAGGCCCCGGCCATAAAGATCATGGCAGCTCCGAGAACAAGGTCTACCAGATCCTGCTTCACATAGAAGGACAGCAGCTTATTATAGCTGCCTACTCTTACCTCGCCTTCAATCCCAAACTCTTTGCTGCCTGCGTTCCACAGATAGAGCTGCTTGGCACTGTCTTGTGCCGGCAGCGGTATCAGCACTTTGTTGCCGCTGTATTCCACATCCCCGTCAGAATCGTAGATAAGGCGGTTGTCTATAAAAGCTTTTAGGCTATCGCCGTATACTTTATCAATCAGAATAGCCGGGTTCGCACCGGCAGGGGGCAAAGATAACCGCAGCCAGGCGGAAGCTGTACCTGGAGGAGGAAGCGGCCGGGCTCCGCTCGCCTGTATGAAGCTCCACTCCCCGGCAGGCCATGCCGCCGCCTCTTCTATGCCATTGATCCCGGCTGTCTCCCACTTCAGTTCCCATGCTGGAATCTCAGCTTCTGTATGTCCGTCCCATTCCATGGCGATACCCACCGGAATTATGGCTATCACGAGCAGCAGCATAATCAAGACTGCTGCCATTTTGGTTGATGGCAACTTCATTTGTGGCACCTCAGTGAATCATTCGTTGTATTTATGTAGTCCATATGATTCTTATTTTCGACAACGTTTGCACAATACCTGCCTTATCCTGCAAATAACCTCGAATGAGCTCGGTTATTCTGGTTATTCCGCCGGAGGAATGAATATATTAAGCAGAACGCCAGAACGGGCGGCCGGGCAGATTCGCCGCTGGCTGAACGGGTATAGATGTACTAACGGACTAACAACAAAGGGAGCTGAATAGCAATGGGTAATGAATTCAATAAGACGGAAGCCGACTTCACCTATGAGCGTTATACCAAAATGGGTGGTATTTCCCCGGAGCAGGATATCCCGCTGGAAGAACTGCGTCCGCTTGGCACCATTACAGAACAAAGTCCCAGCGAGGAGGCGGCGGATGCCGGGAACCGTCCGCTGGAATCTGCACTGGCCAGTCATGATCCTGCCCATTTCACACCTATAGATTTCGACGGGGTAGTGGATGACGGTTCTGATCCGGCGCTGGAGAGCGACCCTATTCTTGCTGCAGACATCGGTCTGAACGTACCGGACGCCGGGCTGGGACCGCGGGCAGACCGTCCCCTTCCTTCTGCCGGGACCCCAGGCCCGGAACGGGACGAGCTGCTGGAATCGGATGCCATCTATACCGCCGGAGCAGCTGGGTTAACCGGCAGTGTCATTGATTATGCCGACGGCGCAGAGGGGAGTGATGAGGGAGAGCTGACGGATGAAGCGGATGAACCCGCTCCGCTGGAGGATGTCCCTGATGCGGACGAACTCGTTCCCGGAAGCCGCATAGACCCGGTCTCCCCGGACCCTGACGCTATGCCAGGTACCGATGTGTTGAACGGCTCCAGCGGTGAAGACCAGTAGAGCGGTCCATATTGACTTTTGGAGAGAATCAACTTACTATAATCTCATTCCATATGGCGATGGAGTTCGCCATAACCGTTCTTCGGGACTAATGACTCCTACCAGTGCTTACTCTGCTGGTAGGAGTCTGTTTCGTTTCAGAAGTCTGTTTCACGTCAGGAGTATATTTCAGGTACGGGGGCTTAAGCAGAATGAAAAGTAAGTATGCACGGTGGACAGAGCTTGCAGCGCGTCAGAGTCAGCTGGCGCTCTGGAGTACGTTCGTGAAGTGGGTGATTCTCGGAGGAATGGTGGGCCTGCTGTCAGGAAGTGCTTCCGCTCTGTTCCTGACCGCTCTGGAGGCGGTCACCAGGGTAAGGCTCGAGCATGCCTGGCTGCTCTTCCTGCTTCCGTTAGGGGGCGCTATCGTTAGCGGGCTGTATATGCGTTACGGCAAGAGCAGTATCAAGGGAAACAACCTGATTCTGGAGCAGATTCAGCAGGGCAATGAAGCCATTCCGCTGCGGATGGCTCCTCTGGTCCTTGCCGGAACTCTGATTACCCATCTCTTCGGCGGCTCGGCCGGTCGCGAAGGCACCGCAGTACAAATGGGCGGCAGCTTGGCAGACGCCCTCGGAAGATGGATCAGGATCAGTCCGCTCGACCGCAGAATCCTGCTGATGTGCGGAATCAGCGGCGGCTTCGGCTCCATCTTCGGAACCCCGCTGGCCGGAACGGTGTTCGGCCTGGAGGTTATCGCTATTGGCCTGATCAGCCATAAGGCGCTGCTGCCCTGTTTTGTAGCCAGCTTCACCGGGGATCTTACCGCTTCCCGCTTGTGGGGCGTGCATCATATCCATTATCAGGTGGATGCCTTCCCCGGTATGGATGCGCTGGTGCTGGTCAAAGTCATTGCCGCCTCCATCGTATTCGGTCTATGCAGCCTGCTGTTCAGTGAGCTTACCCATTATCTGAAGCGGACCTTCACAGCCCTCATCCGTAATCCTATGCTCAAAAGCGCCGCCGGCGGTCTCATCATCATCGCCCTGGTGTATATTGCCGGTACACGGGACTATCTCGGCCTCGGAATTCCGCTAATCAGCGATTCGTTTACGGCGGATGTACCCCCCTTCGCTTTTCTGTGGAAGCTTATCTTCACCGCCTTCACCCTGGGGACCGGCTTCCAGGGCGGCGAAGTGACGCCGCTATTCGCTATCGGAGCTTCTCTGGGGAACAGCCTGGCCGGGCTCCTTCATCTCTACGGCCCTTTTCTGGCTTCGCTCGGCTTCATCGCCGTCTTCTGCGGAGCGGTCAATACACCGATCGCCTGCTTCATTATGGGCATTGAGCTGTTCGGCTCGGGCGGGGCGGTCTATATGTTCATTGCCTGTATCATCAGCTATTTGTTCTCGGGACACAGCGGCATTTACAGCTCCCAGCTTATCGGCAGCTCCAAAAGCGCGCTGCTCCCGGTTCCTGATGGAACGACACTGGCAACCGCTAAAAAGCATCACAGCAAGGACAAGGCTTAAGGATGGCAATGAAGGATGCTCAGCAGGCTTTGCATGATGCAAGGCAAAGAAGGTATGATACAGAGGTGAATGTACCAGATTATTCAAGCATAAAAGGAGAGATTCTGAAGTGAAGCTTACAACAAGACAACCCGTCATCCTGCTGGCGATAATGTGCCTGATGCTCGTGATTCTGGCGGGCTGCGGCAACAAGCCAACCAGTAATACTGCCGGGAACGGAAACGGCAGTCCCACAACAGGCAGCGAGCTGCCACAGAATAATCCTGCAGCAGCTACGGAAGGCGTACCTTCAGCCACCGCGAGCCACCCGGTGGTTACGATTGAGATGGATAACGGCAGCATCATTAAGGCGGAGCTGTATCCTGAGGTTGCCCCCAACACAGTCAACAACTTCATTTCACTGATCCAGAAGGGCTTCTATGACGGAACCATCTTCCATCGGGTTATTCCCGGATTCATGATTCAGGGCGGTGACCCTGACGGTAAGGGGACTGGAGGTCCGGGCTACAGCATCGCGGGAGAGTTCAATAACAACGGCTTCACTAACAACCTGCTGCATACGGAAGGCGTGCTGTCCATGGCCAGGGGCAAGGAGATGGATACGGCGGGCTCACAGTTCTTCATTATGGCGGATTCTTATCCGAGCCTTGACGGCGAGTATGCCGCCTTCGGCAAAGTTACCGAAGGACTTGACGCCGTGCAGGCTATCGTCAATCTGCCGCGTGGCGAGAATGACCGTCCTGACCAGCCGCCGGTGATGAAGAAGGTCAGCGTGGATACGCTTGGCGTGACTTATCCAGAGCCGCAGAAGGTGCAATAACGCTTCTTGCCGCCAGCGGCAGCGAGAATTCAACACAAGACGAAGAGCCATCCTCCGGTAACGGGAGATGGCTCTTCGTGTATCTTCATTGCTCTTAAGTCCTAAATCATTGCGAATTATTGGAAATGGGTATTCTTCGTTCTCCACTGCTCCAGCTTGATTACCACCCAGAAGCCGTAGATTCCCAGCGTAATCACCGATAGCAGGAACCACTTGATCCATTGTCCGAACAGGCTGACGGCCGTACCGTCAAACCGCAGGCGCTGGCCCTCCACCACGGTATGCTCCACCTTCCACCGGTAGATCATCACTATAGACCAGGGATAGCATATACCGATTGTACAGACCGTAACCAGCCACCCCGCCAGACACCAGCCGATATACTCAATGAGCTTCCCGTCAAAATAAGACTCCCTGTTGCCGTAATTCGCTGCCGCATTCATATGAAGTGCTCCCATGGGCCTCCGCCTTTCAGTAATCCATAATCTTTCCTGGTTCTATTTTCCTTATTATCCATGCTGCACTCTGCTACATTTCTCACTATTATGTATAAAAAGCTAAATTTTTGTCGAATTTTTGAGTAAGATCAAGGCGAGCACTTGGGTGGACGCTGCGCGAACGGACCGTTGTTCCAATCGCTGTTGTCCCCAGATTTTATTTATTCTCCTTAGCGGTGAAAATCCGGGGACAAAGGCGACCGCTGACGCTTTTCCACAATCGTTCCGTTCTCTCCGCTGTTTAAGCGGGAATTGTTTCTACAATCTTCCGACCTTGGCGAATCTTAAGCCGTTCGAAAGCTTCGAAAGAATATGTTGCCCAGGCTATTGAAGCACGAACAGTACCAATCACTGTTTGGCGACCGAAATAACTTTAGCAAGACTGACACCAGTGGTTTACAGGCGGTCGTGAAATACGGCAGCTACCACAAGTAGAATGTTGGAAAGATTGAGAACTGGGCGTACACTGCGAAGGCTGTCTGCTGAAGGAACGCTGCACCAAGACAGAAGGTCGGGAAGTGGTTATCAGGCTCAGGACATCTTGCGAAGCGAGGAAGATAATGCTTGGCTGTACGCCGAATGACGGACAGAAGTGATTCAGCATTCGAAAGTTGTGGCGTTTTCGTCCAGCCAGCGCCAGCCATGAACAGGAGGATCTGGCAGCGTCAAAAATGGCGTCGTCCAGCCGATTGACGGCACCTCTCCTTTGAAATAGTGTATGGTAACTACATTTCATCAAAAGGAAGGTTCCTTATTTGATTTTAGAAAAATTTGAAGAAACTTTTTCCGCTCAAACAGCGGAGAGGACGGAACGATTGTGGAAAAGCGGTAGCGGTCGCCTTTGCCCCCGGATTTTCACCGCTAAGGAGAATCAATAAAAATCTGGGGGCAACAGCGATTGGAACAACGGTCCGTTCACGCAGCGTCCACCCAAGCACTCACATTGATCCTACTCCAAAATAAAGAGCTGCCCTAAGCAGCCATTTCATGGCTTTCGGAACAGCCCGTGAATAGATACCCAATCCGTACAAAATTGGTGTCTGTTATAGCCTTATGCCCAGTATTGATCAGGCCGGTATTCGATCTCGGATTGTACAGCTATCGTAAGGCGTCCGGAGTCCGCATCATACGTAACCGGATTATCCCCTACGTAGTACCAGTGCTTAATGACAGGTCCGTCCGCAGGCTCCTCGAACCGGAATACATTAAGCTCGGTCTTCAGCTCAACCACCGCCGCGCCTTGATCAGCCGTAACCCCTGTCAGGGTAATCAAGGTCAGGCCGCCCTGCTCATCGAAGGTGTAACCGACTCCCTCCATACTGCTCACCAGCATGCGTCCTGTTACGGAATGCTTCACCAGCACTCGTTCCTGTTCTGCCATCAGAAGTTCCTCCTCCTTGTCTGCATTCGGGTCTTGAATTACGGCAGATCAATCACCATGACCAGTATATTCTCATCCGCCTTCAGCTCCAGCTTGTCCACTCCGTCTATTCTCGCAGAATCTCCAGGCTTCAGCACCGCGTCCCCGTTCAGGGTGAGCTGTCCTTCCACCAGATAGACGAAGCTGCGCCGTCCCGGCTCCTGCCGGAAGTCCAGTTGTCCGCCCCCCTGAGCCCTGCCGAGATAAATCGTCATATCCTGGGCAATATCCACAATCTCCGCTGAGGCTTCAGCCGCCACAACCGGGAGCAATCTTCCTTCAAGCTTCGCCGGATCGAATCGTCCTGTAGCATAGGATGGAGCGGTTCCCCGTGTCCGTGGCATGAACCACAGCTGCAGCAGCCGTACCGGCTCACTGTCCGAAGGGTTATGCTCTGTATGAATCGCACCTGTCCCGGCCGACATCCGCTGAATTCCGCCGAAAGACGTCTGTGCCACATTACCCAGGTTGTCTTCATGACGCAGGGTGCCGGCCAGGACAATAGAGACAATCTCCATGTCACTGTGCGGGTGGGCGCCGAAGCCCCGGCCCGGGGAGATCGTATCGTCGTTGCAGACCCGCATCGGGCCGAATGCCGTGTTGTCCGGGTCATAGAAATCCCCAAACGAGAACACATGACTGCCCTTCAGCCAGCCGTGATCGAACCGGTGCGCAGACTCGGCAGGGTATACTTTTATCAATAGGATCGCCTCCTGTATGGTTATCAGATTGAAGCCTTGGCAGTCTTAAGTAGTAGAGATTTGCAGCTCGGAAACGATGAACCATTTCTTGGATGCCGCATCTTTGAAATACACCTGGATCATATAATTCCCCTTATCGGTGACCTTATAGTTATAGGCTGCTGATTTGAACCAGAAGCTGTCTTTCTTCTCGGTAATCGGCTGGTTATCCACGATATCCGTCTTGCCCGCAGGGTCAGTGATGGTAATCTTCAGATCTGATATATCTGTCTTCAAGTGATCCACCTGTACCAGGGCAGAGAAGGTGCTGCTGGAGTCACTTCTTACTTTGCCGAAAATCTTCCCCTGGTCATCAAGCAGTACCGTGTTCACATTAGGCTTGTAGATCCGGACCGTCCCTGCCGACTCGTCCACGGACATGATCGCCTGCAGGTTCTCCGGAAGCTGCTCCACAGGCAGGTAGACCCCGCCGTCGGAGGATAAGGCCGGCTGCTTGAGCAGCACATTATTCACATACATAGAGAGATCTGTCTTGCCGGCAGCGGCGTACAGCAAGCCTCCTCCCGAGACCATCATCAGGCAGAGTGTTGAAGCAACCAGCTTGCGCATCTTCCCCATTATTTCCCGTCCCCCTTGAATGTCCTATGCTGTTTATACCCTTCAAACGCCAAGGAGTTGCTCTGAATTGTAAAATAAAACCGCCTGTACAATTTCCTGGGGAAATGCACAGACGGTTAAGGCACAATGATAGCGGGTACGCAGCCCGGTTAACTCCGGGAACCTCTTTTACAGCTTGGCGATGGTCTCCGTAAGAACCGGTACAATCTGTGATTTACGGGAGACTACACCCTTAAGCACAGCCTTATTGTCATCCAGCTTCACATTGTAAGCCTGCTCTACAGCTCCGGCTACACGGCCCAGAGCCAAGCCCACGGAATCATTGTTCAGGATATCGGTAACCACGAACAGGAACAGATCGAGTCCCTTGTCGTCGATAATTGCAGCAAGTGCCGTTTCCAGTTCAGCCTGCTTGGATAACACATCATTCACATCCACTGCGTTGACCTGGGCAATCTCCACCTTGTAATCACCCATCTTGAATTCCTTGGCATCCAGAGAGATCAGCTGGGCGATAGTCTTATCACTCAGGTCTGCACCGGCTTTGAGCATGTCCAGGCCGTAGCTCTCAGCGTCCACTCCGGCAATCTCAGCCAGCTCACGCGCAGCGGCCACATCCTGCTCCGTGCAGGTCGGCGACTTGAACAGCAAGGAGTCGGAAATGATTGCGGACAGCATCAGCCCGGCGATGTTCTTCGGAATGGCTACGCCGTTCTCTTTGTACAGCTTGTTCAGGATAGTAGCAGTACAGCCTACAGGCTCGGCCCGGTAGTACAGCGGGTAGGCCGTCTCAAAGTTCGCAATCCGGTGATGGTCAATGACCTCAACCACACGAACCTGATCGATATCATTCGCGCTTTGCTGGCGTTCATTATGGTCAACCAGGATCACTTGTTTGGCTTCTGCGGCTACGTTCTCTACCAGACGCGGTGCTTCTACCGCAAAATAGTCAAGGGCGAACTGCGTCTCCCCGCTGATGTCTCCAAGCCGGACCGGCTCGGCATCCCAGCCTAATTCCTTCTTGAGTGACGCATAGGCAATTGCTGAGCAGATGGTATCTGTATCCGGGTTTTTGTGTCCAAAGATCAATGTTTTTTCCATTTCCAATCTCCTTACTATGTTTTTTGTGAGAATAATATACCATACATTGATAGAAACCTGCGATAGAAACCTGCCAGAACCAGTAGATATCTTGCCTGAATTAACCTTCCGTACGCCTCATTGCTGCCTGTAAAGGTTGTTCCCGCTTCGTCTTGGGCAGCGCCTCGGGTACGTCCTGCCCGCCGAGCGGCTCATTGTCTGAGAACAAATCCGGATTCTCCTCCAGCATGGCGCTCAGGATGCGGGTTGTCTCCACAGTCCCGCAGAGCATGACCGCCGCATCGCCGAAGCTCCCCCTGCGCAGAGCCCCGCCATCCTCCAGCACAGACTCTACCTTCCAAAAATGCTGCGACCAGGACAACCCGCTATGCCTGCGTGAAGGGACGGGAATCTCCTGTCCTCCGGGGGTCACGGTACAGAGCGGTTCATGCCCGTCCGTCATCCGGCCGGGGATATCCACCCACTCTTCAATCCCATGGATGAAGGTGTTCCTCCGCAGATCGACACCAAGCAGCATAATATCTGCCTTGCGGTCCAGCAGCTTGCCATATACCGATTTGCGTGCGCACGGTGTATCCCAGCGTTCATCTCCGGCTGTGAAGCCAGCCGCATCTGCGCCAAGCGCAGCTACCGAATGTGTCGGATGCCAGGAGCGGATGACGCCCGGCCGCGCCCGGAACAGTTCCGGCAGAATGCCGACGCAGGAAGGCGACTCCAGCACGGAGAAACGCGGATTCTCCCCGTTAATATACGACCAGGTATGTGTCGGCAGAACTAACAGACCCTCCTTCATATATTCGGAGAGAACATCGAGTACGGTATCTGCTCCCCCTTCGACTTCACCGATGCTTTTAAACGAGGAATGAACCAGCAGTGTTCCCTGCGGATCTATTCCCAGGCTCTCCAGCTGCTTCAGCAGACTTGATCTGGTGTGCATGATTAACCCCGCTTTCTTGAATAATAAATTGTATATAAGACGCACATAAGATTGAACTTGAAGCTTATCGTCACTACGGTGAACATTTGGACTTCCGGCCGCTGTTGTCCCCAGATTTCTTGATTTATTCCGCTCTTCGCGGATGAAATCCGGGGACTGCTGATGCTTCCGAAGCGAGCTTTCCTGCGGAAAGCTTTCAGGCGGTCGCTACCGCTCCTACAGTTCCAAATTCCCCCTCCGCTTCTTTTGCTTTTTGTTTATTTCTTTAGTGCCTTTTATATACTTGGAATACCTCTTGCAAAATTACTCATTTACTATTAAAATTATAGTAACTTAATATTAATAAGTAATTTGCAGCTTTAATAATATAGCCGCATAACACAACATTCAGGAGGTATTCTTATGAGTTTAACATTAAAAGGGCTTCATCATGTATCCGCCATTACAGCCAAAGCACCGGAAAACTACAAATTCTACACCGAAGTACTTGGACTCCGCTTGATCAAGAAGACCGTCAACCAGGACGATGTGTCTGTCTATCACCTGTTCTATGGGGATGAGACAGGGAATCCGGGCACAGAGCTTACCTTCTTCGAGCTGCCTAATGCAGGGCGGAACCGCGACGGCAACAACAGCATCTCCGCGCTCTCCCTACGCGTTCCCAGTGATGAAGCCCTGCTCTTCTGGACACAGCGGTTCACGGTGCTCGGCGTTGAGCATGAGGAAATCACCGAATGCGGCGGCCGCAAGACGCTGGCCTTCACCGACCATGAGGGCCAGCGCCTGATCCTCGTCTCGGATGAGCATAACGAGGGCATGGCCGGCGGTAAGCCCTGGGCCAAGAGTCCCGTTCCGGCCGAATACGCCATAACCGGACTGGGACCAGCGCATCTGACCGTCGAGACTGCTGAACACACCGCCCTGATCCTGGAGGACCTGCTTGGCTTCCGCCGTAAGGGAACCTATCCTTCGCCTGTTGCCGGTCAGCCGGAGGTTATCGTGTTCGAGACCGGTGAAGGCGGCTCCGGCACGGAGATCCATCTGGAGGAACGCAGCGACCTTCCGCAGGAGCGGCTGGGACGGGGCGGCGTGCATCATGTGGCCTTCCGCGTGGATAACGAAGAGGAGCTGAAGCAGTGGATCGAACGCATCCGTACCGTACAGCTGCCCAACTCGGGATTTGTTGACCGCTTCTATTTCCGCTCACTGTATTTCCGTGAGCCGAATGGTATCCTGTTCGAGCTGGCTACAGACGGACCGGGATTCGCCACGGATGAAGAGGTTGAGCATCTGGGTGAATCCTTGGCTCTGCCGCCGTTCCTGGAATCGAAGCGGGCACAGATTGAGGCCCACCTGAAACCGCTGGATACCCGCCCGCAGGCTTAACGATATTAGAGCATTCCATGCTGAAGAACTCCGGCTGACTTCCCCGCCGGAGTTCTTTAGTGTGTCTGGCTAAATAACGGACTGCCTTACCGGCTTCAGCTCAACTCTCCGACCAGGTAATCGTGAATAGATTATAGCCTGGCCGGGTTGTGGATGCTTTACCTGTAATGGATACCGGGCTTGTCCCGCCGAGTCTGCCTGTAATTCTGACATTGCTGGCTGATACTGACTCGGAAGCATTATCCAGCGTTTTAATCCGCGAATATTCACTGTACACGAAGCCCATAGTCTCCAGTGTTTCCTGCGTGGAATAGGTGAAGGCTGACTTCTTCAAGCCGCCGGCATCCGTATCCAGGGTAATTGCAATCAAGGCGTCAACCGGAATCGGGAAATCCTTAGGCAGATTAACCGGTCTGGCCGTCCCCTCAACTACAGGGGCAGTATTCCCCCCGCCGGTGGAAGTTCCTGGAGGAGGAGTCGGAGTCGGGGCAGGAGCCGGAATATCCCCGCTGCCAGCGCCGATTCTCACTTTATAATTGGCCGCATCGTAATTGATAGGCACCTTCAACACAGAAGCAATCGACTGGACCGGCAGGTACGTGAGGCCATTATAGGTGATCGGCGTCAAGGTTTTGCCGTTACCATCCTTCATCCAATAAGGAGTTCCATCCACCACAATCCCTAAGCTGTGGTTCAGATAAGCTTTGATTTCCTGCAATTTGGTGCCTGCGTACACGCCTGCTGAACCTGTTACCGTAAGGCCGGTGACAACAGCGGCAATCAACCATTTTTTTCTCATACAATATCCTCTCCCGTGTGTTGTTATGAATAAAGAAGGAATGTAGCGTACCTATATATTTAACACAAGAACGAAACTTTCAACCTTCCTGCGCTGTTCAAGCCCTATTCATTCACAATCTCCAGAAGCTCATCCAGGCTGCGAATCTCATAGGTAGGCGTTATCTCAGGATCACCGGGCTTGCCCAGCGGATTGAACCAGCACGTATCAATACCATAATTGATCCCGCCCTGAATATCCGAGGTCAGGGAGTCGCCAACCATCAGCACCTTACGTTTATCGGCAAGCTTAAGCTTCTCAAATGCATAGTCAAAAATCCCGGTCTCCGGCTTCTGATAGCCCGTCTCCTCCGAAATAATAATCGCCTCGAACACCTCGCTAAGCGGGGAGCCCTTGATTCTGGATTGCTGCACATCCTTGATTCCGTTAGTTATAATAGCCAGCCTGCATCCGGCAAGCTCACCGCAGAGCTCGGCTGCCCCTTGAATCAGGAAGGTACCCTCCCCCAGAAAGCGCAGATACGCTTCACTGAATTCATCCGGCTTAAACTTAAGCTCATGGGCGGCAAACAGCCGGTTGAACCGTTCCACCCGCAGGGCGGCAGAGGTAATCTTCCCTTGCTCCAGATCCTTCCACAACGAGCGGTTAATCTCCTGGTAGCTGGCGGCATACTCCTGCGCGCCTGTCGGCAGCCTGAAGTGGGAGAAGGCATGGGACAAGGCGTGGCTCTCTGCCATCCCGTAATCATACAGCGTATCATCAGCATCAAATAAAACACAATCGTACCTCATAATTCCCTCCATCTCATTTGCAGGTTCGACAACATACAACCTTCTGCGATATAATCTTGGGTAGAGCAGCTAAGCAGAAATGGCTTTGCCGTCCAATTCATTCTTTATTTCAAAAAAATCAACGGGGTGATTGTCATTTTTTACGGTTTAGCTTTTTTGGTGTCATTTTTTATCGTTTATCTGCTGATTCCTCCTCTTGGCAAGCTGGCTTTCCGGCTGGATTTCGTGGACAGGCCGCGGGAAGATGTGGAACGTAAGATCCACAGGGAGCCAATCCCGCTTACAGCGAGCTATGCTATATTCGTAGGTTTTTTCATTACATATCTGCTCTTCGCCCGTGAATTCACTCTGGAGACGCTCGCCCTGTTCATCGGCGGTGTGCTTCTGCTGACGATAGGAACCATCGACGACTGGTACAAAACCAAAGGCAAGGATTTCCCGGCGCTGCCCAAGTTCATCGTGCAGATTGCCGCCGCCGTTCTGGTCTTCTTTTCAGGCAATGCCTTTACCGGGTTCATCAATCCGTTCTCAGGTGATTATATCTCACTGCCGTTCATTTTGCAGTTCCTGCTGACGATTATCTGGATCTTCGGTGTCACAACGGTCATTAATTTCTCGGACGGCATGGACGGTCTGGCTGGCGGGCTAACTGCGATTTCGGCTGTAACCCTGTTCGTAGTCGCACTTGCGATGGGCCAATCCACCTCTGCCTTCATGGCGGTTTCCTTGATCGGGGTTACCCTGGCATACTTACGCTTCAACAAGGCTCCGGCCAAAATATTCATGGGCGATGCCGGCGCCACCTTCCTCGGCTTCATTCTGGCCGTGATTGCACTGGATGGAGCCTTCAAGCAGGCAACGATATTATCGCTGTTCATTCCGATTCTTGCGCTCGGCGTGCCGATCTTCGACAATATTTTTGTCGTCGTCAAACGGTTCCTCAAAGGACAAGCCATCTATCAGGCCGATGCCTCTCAGGTTCATTACCGGCTGCTGAAGGCCGGCCTCAATCAGAAACAAGTGGTCGCCGTGCTCTATCTCGTCAGCGTCTGCCTGTCTCTGTCCTCCATCATCCTGCTGCTGATCCAGATATAGGCAGGCTGCTATTTAAGGGCTGTTCCCAAAGGTCATGAAATGACTGATGGGGGCAGCTTTTTTTGGTTTGGGTGGGCGCTGCGTAAATGGAATTGGTTACACCTTTTACTTTAGAGCAGGATCAGCGTAGGCACTTGGGTGGACGCTGCATGAACAGAACGTCGTTTAAGCGGGACACGAAATAAATCGTAAGATCCTGCCACTCCCCCTCGCGCCAGGGCAATGTATTCGGTTTTTCTGTGAAAATACGTCTGGCACTGCGATAAACGCACGGCCTACGCGGCGCTCCCAGTCCAATTGTGTTCGCTTTTTCGATTACATTTGGACTACGTGGCGTACCCAGTCCAATTGTGTTCGGTTTAATACGAAAATAAAAGTATCGGAAAATGCGCCGCAGACTGGATTTTGACAAAAAAAGACCCACCGCCCCAAAATTACGTTTCGTTTTTTTTGAAAAAGGGGAGACTATTGGATAGGATTTAATTGCACGCTATATCCTAACTGCTGGATATATTGCACGTACCGATCCAACGGGTTTTTCTTGGACGTCTCATCGCCTAGTGAGACGTCTATTTCTTGGTATAACCTTTTCTCCCGCATCAGGGCATGGAGGATTCGAATCAACAAATGTGCGGTGGCGACGTTTGCTTTTTTATCTCCTCGTCTCTTACGTATTCGTCGAAAGAATTGGCCGATCCGGTTCGAGGAGCGAGAGTTCGCCCAAGCCGCCTGACACAAGGCCCCTTTCAGATGCTTGTTCCCTTGCATCGTTTTTGACTTTTTTCGCTTTCCAGCGCTTTCGTTGTTCCCTGGACACACCCCCGCCCATGATGCAAACTGCGCATCACTCGGGAACATTTCCGCGACATGCGGCCCCACTTCTGCAAAGATGGTCACGGCAGATGTCCGCTCAATTCCTGGAATGGAGTCAATTTGTTCAATCCTCTCCAGGTAGGGTTCTGCCTTCGCCTCGATTCGAGCTTCCAGTTCCGTGATCCGTTTCTCCAAATAGACCAAGTGGTCCCAGTGGTCTCGAATCATCTCCCGATGATGACGGCGCAACTTGCCATTGAGCGCGTCTAGCAACTGCGGAACTTTCTTTTTTAAACGGGTTTTGACCAGGTTTTTAACGGTCACTTCGTCTACGACCTCGCCGTCCATGATCTTCTGGAGCAGGCCCCGTCCTGAAACCCCATATAGATCGGACATAAAGGTGGTTAGCTTGATGTTGGCATCCTGCAGGATTTTGTGGATGCGGTTCTTCTCCGCCGTCACCGCCTGCACCATCTTACTCCGGTAACGGGTCAAATCTCGCAAATCCCGGATGTCCTGTTCTGGCACCATACTGCCTTCAATGAGCCCGCAACGGTGCAATTGCGCTAACCAGCGCGCATCTTGCATGTCACTTTTTCGACCCGGCATATTCTTTACCCGCTGGGCGTTGGCCAAGACAAGATCACAACTGCCCTCTAAGATGTTCCATACCGGTTTCCAAAACACGCCGGTACTCTCCATCACCACCTCAAGGCAGCCGTGTTCATTCAGCCAATCTTGCAGTCCTAACAATTCTCTGGTTGTCGTCCCAAAGGTTTTCATGTGACATTGCGGTTTTTGTTCGATCGGTCCTTTTAACACGCAGGCCACAACGGTTTCCTGGTGCACGTCCAGACCGGCGCAACACATACGTACAGCATCCATTCCAATCATCCTCCATCGTCAGCTTACAAATCATGCGCTCGAGTGAGTGTAATTTAATACACGTACTTTTTGGGGGTTACAATAGGCGATGCTCGAAAAGCGCAATAGAACGGTTTTTCGCACGGGGTGTATCCCAGTAACCGCGTCCGCCCTTTGATTTGTATATGTAGTGTTGACGACTACAGCATCTTTTAGAATGGATGCGACGGATGCCACCCACTTATTTTCATTCCTGGGGGTGACAAGGCCTCTGTCTTGTCATGCCTGTTTTTCGATTACATTTGGCCTATGCGGCCCTTTTCATACTGGAGTAGTCCCAATTGTGTTCCGTTTTTAACATACATCGGTCACACGCGACTATATGACGGATATCTCCGGTCTTAAGACTCTTTCTCCTCCGTAAAGTCATACAGCCGCCGGTAGATCCCTACGATCTCCGGCATCGGCATGCGGACCAGGCCGCTGGATGATGGGGCGACGAACTCGCGGACTCCGTCCACCACGGGAGTAATGCCCTCCTGGAATCCCCATGCGACTTTGGTTCTGCGGCTGAACTCCGTGTATACGCCTTTGCCGACGAAGCAGGCGATCTCCGGGCGGTACAGCTCCAGCTTGGCTCGAAGGAGCTCACGGCCCTTGGCGTACTCCTCCCGGGTGATATCTTCAGCGCCTACGGTGGGGCGAGCGACAATGTTGGTGAAGCCGTACCCCAGCTTCAGCAACTCCCCGTCCTCGGAGGCCTCGTATAACCGCGGCGTCAGCCCGGACTTATGCAGTATGCGCCAGAAGTTATTGCGCGGATTGGCATAATGATGACCCAACTCCCCTGACCTTATGCTGGGGTTGAAGCCTATGAACACAATCTTGAGTCCGTGATCCAGATGATCTTGTACCTCTTCCATTCCTGTTCCTCCTTACATAGACCTCTATATACTCAATATCCTTTACTTAATATAACCCAGAATCAGGCGCTGCTTGTCCCCAGGACATAACAGAGCAATGCCCCCGCATAGGAAAATCTCCAGTGTGCAGGGGCGTAGATAGGACTATTATTCACTTCAATAGGATAAGCAGACTATGGGAGAAGGGCCTTAAGCGCCGGTGTCATCTCTAGTTCGTCCAGTGAAACAAAATCATTATTTCCGTTCTTATACTCTACTACAACTACATACTTTCCCTCTTGACGGGTGAATTTACGCTGGTGCAGCAGTATATCATCCAAAAGGTTCTTGTCTGTAATAACAACCGACCGCTTCTCATCGCGCGCCAACTGCAGACGGGTGTCGGCGTTGTAACGCATCTGCAAGGGGATTGCACTATGATGGATGTCCCTGAACATTTGAGCGGATTTGACACTCTCTGCTGTAATCCTGAGCTTGTCCGCATAGCCCTTCTGTTCCATCCAGGCGGTCATTTCCTTGTAAGAAGGATTCCAGTTATACGTATAGGAGTTCTGCTGGAACCGGGATGAATCCGGCTTATAAACGATTTGAATGGATGCCTTTTCCCGTTGATCAGAGATCTCATCCTCGAAGGACTTATTAAGAATCTCCCGTTTCAAAAGCCCGGTGAACTCCAGTACTTCCTGCGGATCGGAAATGACAACTGTCTTGTTCCTGTTATTCAGTCTGAAGCTCTCAATATTCTCATTCATCCGGGTAAGCAGATACCTGTCGCGCTTGTATTCCTCATGCTCCATGACCGTTTTCAGCTCCGGTTCGAAGCCCGCTATAGGAACATTGTAGGTCCGCATAAGCTTCCGTCCGCTCTCCAGCCGGTACACCAGCGTAAAATTCCGGGATCTAGGGTACTCACTCCAAGGATCGTTCTTCTGATCCGGTTTAGCAGTGACCACGGCATGATGTAATGCAGTTACAGCTTCGATGTACTTCCGGTCTGCGGAGAATACCTCATCCTCCCTTTCCTTCCGGGTAGTGTCACCCACCTGGTTCTCTGTTAATTCACGGTAATTGCCCCCGGCAAATACTTCAGCTACCTTATCATTCTGCGGGACCCGGTTCTCGTAGCCGGTTAGTCCGGAGACCGGGATATAGATTAGCAGAGCCATCAGCACGCCATACACCGCGAATTCCAGCACCAGTCTGCGGGTCATAATATGCCAGGTTTTGCGTAGAATCATCTCGACTACGATATAACCAATCAGCCCTCCGGCAATCACGCTGCCGATGATCCAGCCGGGCTGCCGCTTAAGGCTGCCGAAGTAAGTGCTGGCCAGCAGCATGGTGCAGAGCATAACCCCCGCTTTGAACAGCGGATTGAAGTACGTGAAGGCCAGCGCTTGTCCGGCTTGTTCACTGTGGCGTACACGATAGAGTAAGAAGGACCCTGCCAGGAACAGAGCGGACAAGATCGCATAACCCCATTTCTCGGTCAAGCTGAGGGGAGCAACGGGTAAATCTACCGCACGCAGGATTGGTGTCCACTTCGTCTGAACATCGTACAGCCCGGACCAATCGGGATAGCCGTACAAATATCTCCCCAAGTGAATGTTGACGAATTGCAGCAGTCCAGCCGGAAGTAACAGCAGAATGATGATCAGGATTCCCTGCAGAATGGTCTGTCCCGTGCAAATGCCTACAAAAACAGTGAAAACAAACAGAAACAGCGTTAACAGACTGAGGGTCAGGCACCACTCCCAGACCTCCGCTCCTTGAAAAATGTACATGTTGCCATGAAGAGGGCGAACGAGCGCTGTAACCGCAGCCGTAATCCACACGGGCGGCAGCAGCAGAAGCAGGCCGCTTGCCGCATGGGAAGCCAGCAGATGAGCTCGGCGCAGCGGAAGGCTGTGCATTAGATCAGACGACCGTTTGGACTGCAGATAACGGAACAGGAACAATCCGGCTCCTATTGGAAAAATAATTAGAATAACCCCAATATCAATGCCCAGACCGAACAGATTGTCCATGGCAACAGGCTCCTCCAGCCGGTCACCCTTAATGAAGAGCTGTAACGGGAGCACAAACAAGAGGACCAGGGTATATAAAATTCCAATCCAGCCATGCTGGCGCAAATTCTGGCGGATGATACTGGTGTTAAAGAATAATCGGCTGCGCGTCATAACCGGCATCCCCCATTTCGTAAATAAAGATTTCTTCCAGCGTCAGCGGCAGCAGATCAAACACATACGGATCGTAGACATGAAAAGCCTGGCTGATCCGCTCCCGGTCCCCTTTTGCAATATACAGGCTGACACTTCCCCGCTGCTCCTGATGGAGAATCTGCAGCTTGGCCTCCAGTGCCGCCGCATGACGTGCGTCGCGGAACGCTACCTGAATCTTATGCGTGTCCGCCTTAAGATCATCCAGATCCTTCTCAACCAGCATCCGGCCCTCATGCATAATGCCGACATGGTCGCATAAATCCTCAATCTCCCGCAGATTATGCGAAGAGATCAGTACGGTCAGCTCCCGCTCAGCCACTTCCTGGAACAATAGATTCTTGATCTGGCGACGCATCACCGGGTCCAGCCCGTCAATCGGCTCATCCATAATCAGCACATCCGGCTTACAGCTAAGCGCCAGGAGGAAGGCGGCCTGACGCTGCATCCCCTTGGAGAACCGGCTCAGCTTACGCCGGGCATCCAGGCGGAACACGGTTACAAGCTCCTCATACCGCTTCTGGCTCCATCCCGGGTAGATGGAACGGTAGAATGCCGCCATACTCCTAATCGTGGCCTGGGTGAAGAAATAGGGACTGTCCGGCATGAAGATCAGCCTGCGCTTCACCTCAGGTGACTCTAAGACCGCCTCCCCGCTTATCTTCACACTGCCTGCATCCGGACGATAAATACCCGCAAGAGTCTTCAGAAGCGTTGTTTTGCCTGCTCCGTTCGATCCCAGCAATCCATAGATGGCACCTTTATGTACGGTCAGCGAAATGTTGTCAACGGCCTTGTCCTCCAGGAAAATCTTGCTCACTCCGCGTATCTCAATCATGGCTGTTCTCCCCTCTTCTATGATCCAGTGCCTGACGGTACAGTGCACTCATCTCACTTTCTGTAAATCCAAGGTAGACTGCCTCCGCCATCAGCCGCAGCAGTTCTTCCTTCAGCTCTGCCCGCTTACTCTCATTGTGTCCCTGTTGCAGCCCAGCTACGAAATTGCCTTTGCCCTGGAGTGAATAGATATAGCCCTCCCGTTCCAGCTCCCTGTAGGCTTTCTGGATCGTATTGGGATTCACCGTGAGCTGCGAGGATAAGGCCCGCACTGAAGGCAATTGCTCATCCGCCTGCAGAATACCATGCATAATCATTTCTTTGACCTTGCTGGTCAGCTGTTCATAGATCGGCTTGCGGCTGCGTACATCCAACTCGAACATGACAGTCCCCCCTTCCTATGATGTATAATCCTGGTGTGCTACAGTGTACTAACTGTACTACTATTATTAATACAGTCGACTCTATATGTCAATCATTAACATGAAATTCCAAACATCTATCAACACAGGTTCCGCGATCGCGCTGCATTTGGCGTAATGGCATGCACTAATGCTCTTCATTCGCTCATTTAGCCCGCGTCCGCTGAATTCAGGTGCACTTATGCTCTTCATTTGCTCATTTGGCCCGCGTCCAGTGAATTGAGGTGCACTTATGCTCTTCATTCCCTCATTTAGCCCGCGTCCGCTGTATTCTGGTGCACTTATGCTCTTCATTCGCTCATTTAGCCCGCGTCCGCTGAATTCAGGTGCACTTATGCTCTTCATTGCTTCTCTCGAGCTACACTCAGCCGATTCAGAGGGATTTATCCCTTTCCTTTCCACAACCGGTTCCTTATCCACAAAAAAAAGCAAGCCATCGGGGATCTCCCCCGCAGCTTGCTCCTTAACATACCTATGCTCTTAGCGGCTACTCTTCTCAGCTACTCTTATCAACTACTCTTCTCAGCGTTTATCCTTCCAGAAATTGAGCGGCTCCATATCCTTCGTGATGAGCTTGAAGGTATAGCCTTCCTTCTTCAGCTTCTCCAGAATACGCGGCAGCACCTTGAGTGTGGCCTTCTGGTCATGCATCAGAATGACCGGATTGGTCTTGGATGCCTTCAGCTTACTCACCTGGTCCATCACGGTGTTATAGATTCTGTCACTGTTCTGTTTGTATTTCCAGTCATAGGAATCCACGTTCCAGTCCCAGAGATGATATCCCTGCGTCAGGACTTTATCGCGGAAGGACTTGGTGAAATAGGGCTTGCTTCCGTATGGCGTACGGATCAGGGTGGTGCTGGCTCCCGTCAGCTTCTTCAATGTCGCATTGGCCCCTGACATCTCGGCAAGCGCCGCCGAAGGGGAGGCATAGAACTTCTCCTTGCGGTGGGTCACGCCATGCAGCGCTAAGCCATAGCCTTCCTTCGCAATCCGTTTCACCTGGGCGGGATGCTCATTCATGTTGTTCCCCAGCATGAAGAAGGTAGCCTGCACCTCATACTTCTTTAAAATATCCAGCAGCTCGCCGGTGGTAGCCGATGGGCCGTCGTCAAAGGTAAGATATACAGTCCGTCCCGGCTTGCCCGGTTCAGCCGGAGTTACAGGAGTCACTGGAGTCACTGGAGCCTTCGGCTTCAGCTCAGCAGCATATTTATCGGTAAAGGCCCCATCTGTCAGCTGCGCCGAGCTGTCCTTCACACGAAGTAAATATTTATCCCCCGCATAGGAAATGCTATACCCGAGAGTAGCGCTGACCTTCAGCGGAACCATTAGCTTGCCATTCTGCACAAATGTACTCATAGGCACCACTTTGCCGTCTTTGAGCATAGCCCCGCCGTCGTTCTTCAGCAAGGTCAGGGAGCCGGAGCCGCCAGAGATGTGAATCCCGTTAGCCAGACCGGTGAGGGTCCATTTCAGTTCATCCGCCAGAGAGCGCAGCGGAACATAATAGGTGCCTTTGTCAGATACAGCTTCGATCGCACTTAATTTATCGTTTACTCCAAGCTTCAGAGTAGTGCTATTGCCTTCAGCGTTAGCCGGGATCTGCACAAGACCCATAATTAGGAATAAGGACATGAATAACAGCAGTATTTTTTTGATACGCACAGCAGCAGTCTCCAATCTATGTATATTTGTCTATCACTTTATCACATATAGATATAACGTAATTTGAGAGATTGTAACCGTAAGCTAAAAAATTGTTACTCTCTGCAATGGGAAATGAGGGTTCGTCACTATTTTCAGAAAGCAGGCATTTTTCGTCGAATGCTGTCGCAGCAAGCGATAAGCGGTTAAATTACGGGTTTTTTACCCCAAATAATTGTGACAAAATTAATAACAATCATGAAATATTGAACAAAAATTGAACAACCTTAAAATTAGCTAAAGTGCGCCACTACAGTGATCTTTATCATACCCTTAGGTAGTTGTAACAATTTGATCACACATATTTAACTTGTTCGCCATTTTTAAGGACTTTATTAGCTTATTATACAAAATATGTATTTTGCATTATGGGTAAGTAGTTCTTACTATAGATACAGATCAATGTAAGTCCGTTAATGAACGGCGAATGAAAAGTAGTATTGAAGGAAGGAGTTCTATATGAAAAAAAAGGGACCGTTATACGCTTTGTTTCTAAGCCTGATCCTTCTCCTGCCGGGATGCAGCTCGATCGCTGTTCTGAACCCGAAGGGGCCGTCTGCAAGAACGTTATCTGACACCATTATCCTCTCTATCATTGTTATGCTTGGTGTTCTGGCTGTTGTCTACATTCTATACATCTTTGTACTGGTGAAATATCGTGCGAAGAAGAGTAATGAGGATTACATCCCTAAGCATGAGGAAGGCAACGTGGTACTGGAGGCCATCTGGATTATCATCCCGATCATTATCGTAGCCTTCCTGTCCGTTGTGACCGTCAAGACAACTACTGAGGTGGAGAATGTGGCTGCGGACTATAAAGATCAGACTCCGCTGGTCATCTATGCTTCCTCTTCCAACTGGAAATGGCATTTCAGCTATCCTGAAGAAGGAATTGAGACGGTGAACTACGTGAATATGCCGGTTCATCGTGCAGTTGAATTCAGAATGTACTCATTCGGCACCATTACCAGCTTATGGATTCCACAGCTTGCCGGTCAAAAGTACGCCATGAGCGACATGCTGACAACGCTTCATCTGTCCGCAGATACCGAAGGCTCTTATATCGGGAAAAATGCGAACTTCAGCGGTAAGGGCTTTGCCCACATGGAGTTTGAAGCGCTTGTCTTAAGTAACAAGGGTTATGAGGATTGGGTCAAGGAAGTGAAGGAAACCGCTCCTAAGCTTACTGAGGAAGAATTCAAGGGCCTGCTTGCCACGGACTACCTTGGACGCAAAACCTATTCTTCCACCCATCTGGAGTTCAGCCCTCCACCGGGTGACCACAGTGAGCATATGAGTGGTCACGGCAAGGAGATGGATATGGACAACGGCAATCCGGAGCATCAGGATAACAAAGAAATCCATCCTTCTCCCGAGCCGTCCAGCGGAACGGAATTTGACAGCGAACCTCATCCGGAGGTCGATCAGCCGCTGCCAAGCTCACCGGTGGATGAAAGTACACATGAAGGACACTAGCTCTGAAAGAGCTTGATGCAACACACTGAAAGGAGCTACCCTAATGGATTTAGACAAATTTAAGGTTCACGGCGAACCCTTGATATACGGGGCCATGATCAGTATTGCACTGGCCACCATCGGGATTCTCGTAGGGCTTACCTATTTCAAGAAATGGGGATACCTGTGGCGCGAGTGGCTGACAACGGTTGACCACAAAAAAATCGGGATCATGTATATCCTCGCAGCGCTGCTGATGCTGTTCCGCGGCGGTGTAGATGCAATGATGATGCGTCTGCAGACGGCTGCGCCGGAAATGAAATTCCTGGATGCGCAGCATTACAATGAGGTCTTCACCACCCATGGCCTGATCATGATTCTATTCATGGCCATGCCGTTCATCATCGGTCTGATGAACGTGATTATTCCGCTGCAGATTGGTGCACGGGACGTTGCCTTCCCGCGGCTTAACGCCGTCAGCTTCTGGCTCTTCTTCATGGGTGCCATGCTGCTGAACATCTCCTTCGTCATCGGGGGATCGCCCGATGCCGGATGGTCAGCCTACTTCCCGCTGGCGAGTATTGAGTTCAGTCCGACCGTCGGTAACAACTACTACTCCCTGGCCTTGCAGATTTCCGGTATCGGTACTCTGATTACAGGGGTCAACTTCATCGTAACGATTCTGAAGATGCGCGCACCAGGCATGACGCTGATGAAAATGCCGATGTTCACCTGGTCCGTACTCATCACCAACGTCATTATCGTCTTCGCCTTCCCGGTTCTTACCGTAGCGCTGGCGCTGATGATGTTCGACCGCCTTTTCGGCTCCCAGTTCTTCACGATGGCCAACGGCGGGATGGATATGCTCTGGGCCAACCTGTTCTGGGTCTGGGGACATCCGGAGGTATATATCGTTATTCTGCCGGCGTTCGGTATCTATAGCGAAATTATCGCCACCTTCTCCAAAAAGAACCTGTACGGCTATACCTCCATGGTATTCAGTATGGTGATCATCTCACTCCTCTCTTTCCTTGTATGGGCGCATCACTTCTATACAATGGGTCAAGGGGCAATGGTCAACAGCTTCTTCTCGATTACCACGATGGCCATTGCCGTCCCTACAGGGGTCAAGATATTTAACTGGCTATTCACCCTGCGAAAGGGCAGGATTACCTTCACGACACCAATGTTATACACGCTTGCCTTCATCCCGATCTTTACGATCGGCGGCGTGACGGGTGTCATGCTGGCTATGGCCAGTGCCGATTACCAGTATCACAACACCATGTTCCTGGTGGCGCATTTCCACTACGTGCTGATTCCGGGCGCCGTATTCGCCGTCATCGCCGGATTCCACTATTGGTTCCCGAAAGTGTTCGGCTTCCGCCTGAATGAACGGCTGGGCAAACATGCCTTCTGGTGGATCATTATTTCCTTCAACGTCACCTTCTTCCCGCTGTTCTTCCTGGGACTGATGGGAATGACGCGTCGTCTGTATACTTACTCGGAGGAATCAGGCTTTGGTCCGCTCAATATGCTGTCCTTCGTAGGGGCTGTCGGGCTGGCCATCGGCTTCCTGATACTGGTCTATAATATTTACTGGAGTACCCGCTACATGCCGAGAGATACGACTAACGATCCTTGGGATGGCCGGACGCTCGAATGGGCTACACACAGTCCGATACCGCTCTACAACTTTGCAATTGTACCTAAGGTTGAGACACGCGATGCCTTATGGTCTGCGAAGCATGACAATATCCCGTTGTATACGGATAACAAAATCACTAAAATTCATATGCCAAGCAATACCGGCAAGCCGTTCATATTGGGTGTAATCTTCTTCTTCCTGGGCTTCTTCCTGGTCTTCAGCATGTGGATTCCGGCCATTGTTGCAGGAATTGGAGTTATAGTGATGCTGGGCTTCATGTCCTTTGACAAGGATCAGGGCTACTATATTTCCGCAGAAGAGGTTAAGGCTACAGAAAAGAAATTGATGCGGGGTGAGACTGTATGAAAATAGATGCGTCCAAGCCGCTCGAATATTCAACGGAAGAGAACAGTAACAAGATCTTCGGCTTCTGGGTCTTTCTCGGAGCCGAGATCCCTCTCTTCGCAACGCTGTTCACTGTATATTTCGTAATGGTTAACCGGTTCGCCAGCGGACCGAGCGGCAGCGAGCTGTTTGAAATCGGACCTGTGCTGATGGAAACCTTCCTGCTGCTCTCCAGTTCATTCACGATCGGCCTTGCTGTCCATGCCATGCGGCTTGGCTACAAGAAGGCGACCATGGTCTTCATGGCGATTACGCTGCTCATGGGCCTGGCCTTTGTCGGTATTGAAATCGACGAGTTCTTCACGTATGTACATGAGGGTGCAACCCTGCAAACCAGCGGTTTCCTCTCCAGTCTGTTCGTGTTACTCGGAACGCATGGTCTCCATGTCAGCTTTGGCTTCCTGTGGGGAGTGGGGATTATGATTCAGCTGTGGCGCCGCGGCATTACACCGGCCACCGCCAACAAGACGTTCATCTTCTCCTTGTTCTGGCATTTCTTAGACGTAGTATGGATCTTTATCTTCAGCTTCGTCTACCTGAAAGGACTGATGTGACATGATGAAGCAACTATTTCCAATTCGCCATGTGATGGGCTATCTGGCCTCTCTCGTCCTCTCTGCCGCTGCGCTGATCGTTATCTATGGAGATCTGTCCTCCAGTGCTAATATGGTCGTGCTGCTAGTCACAGCGCTGATACAGGCCTCATTGCAGCTGTTTGTGTTCATGCACATTGGAGAATCGGCCGATTCCAAAAAAGAGCTATACCTCAACATCGCCTACGCCATGTTCGTGGCTCTGGTCACCATCTTCGGCACCCTGTTCATCTTCGTATGGGGCTGGTATGCTTAACCTGAAGTAGAAGGATAAGTTATCAGGTGAAATTTTAATAAAAGCGGTCCGTTTCCGGTATGTTACCGGAGCGGGCCGCTTTTTTATTTATATAGGCCGACCTTCAAGCATTAACTCAAGGCTCCGCTCTACTTCAACTGGACTATACTGCTGCTGTTTCCACCCTCGCTCCACTCGGTATACGAAAGTTGCTTGCTAGATGGGCTCCAGGAGGTTGTCATAGTCCCGCTGCTCTCTGCAATCTGGACAGACTTGTCAGAAGAAAGATCGTAGACATATAAAGTATTATTCGTTGTACCATTCTCTTCAAGGGCTACGCTATAGACAATCAGCCGCTGATCCGGGGACCATGAAAGAGCGCCTAGCTCGGCACCTTCCACAAGAGTCCGCTGATTCTTACCGTCTGCATCACTAAGGAGCAGCGTTTGGGTATTTTCCTTATATTGCAGTATTAGCAGTTGTTCTTCATCCGGTGAAGGGATTACGCTGCCAGCAGGATCAACAGGCAAGGTGGCCTTCTCCTTAGTGTTCAGGTCTAGGGTTTGCAAGGCTTCATTCGCATTGGAAGTGTAATACATCTTATCCTTGATTTGCTTCACAACAATCAGGCCTTCCCCGCTTAATCCCTCGACCGGAGCGATCTTCCCGGAGGTACTGGCTGTGTAGGCACCACCGCTGTAAGCCGGACCCACTACCGTATCCTTATCGGCCCATGACGCCCCCATCGCTCCGGCAATGGTATCGCCCGTGAAGCTGAAGGTCTTCTTCGACCCTAGGTCCATCACGTGATAGACCGGATCACCTAACGAGAATTCGCTATACAGCAGGTACAAGTTATCGGGGGATAGCCGGGCATCGCCCAGCATTGTATTTTTCTTTTCTTTGATCAGCTCGTATTCCCCGGTATCCAGGTGGTAGAAATACAGGCTGTGGGGATAAGCCCCCGACATCTCCTCCAGACTCATAGGGCCCAGCTTGTCGTTCTCCTTGGACACTACAACCGTGGTATCCTCCTTCCAGTCGTTAATGGCTATATCCTTATACTCTCTGATGTCCCCTACTACTATACCAGCAGCTTCAGAAGGTGCCGGGGTTGCCTCAGGCGCTGCCGTCGGCTGGGCAGATGCTTCAACCGGTGCCGGACTACTCTCCGGCTTCGGGCTTACCGCCGCATTGCCGCCCTGCTCGCTGCTACAGGCAACCAGCGTCATCAGCAGGGCAGGAACTAAGGCCAGCTTCAATGTTCGGGTGTTCATATAGGAACCGCCTCCTTAAAGTGATATTAGGGTAAGAATGGGTGTGTGAGAACAGAGGAATGTATGTGTTGGTGGACTGGGGTGGATTGGTGGTGGATTGGACTCATGCTGGATGTGCGCCGGGCTGGTGTGGGATTGATGCTGGGCTAGTGCTGACGCCTTGCTTACTAATACCCGATTTTTGCCCCCGGGCAACATTAATGACGCAAACTAACTGCTATTTGTTGCACACGCTACAGCCTACTTTTGGCGGGATCAGAGGGATTTATACACCTGATTCTTCCATACGGCACACTTTTTGGGGGATCAGAGGGATTTATACATCTGATTTTGCTAGACGGCCTACTTTTGCGAGGATCAGAGGGATTTATACACTTGATTCCGCCATGCGGCCTACTTTTGCGAGGATCAGAGGGATTTATACACTTGATTCCGCCATGCGGCCCACTTTTGGCGGGATCAGAGGGATTTATACACCTGATTCCGCCATATGGCCTACTTTTACGAGGATCAGATGGATTTATACATCTGATTCCGCCATGTGGCCTACTTTTGCGAGGATCAGAGGGATTTATACATCTGATTCTGCTATGCGGCCGACTTTTGGCGGGATCAGGTGCATTTTTGCTCTTCATTCGCTCCCGTCGGCCGTATCCAGCGGAATCAAGTGCATTTATGCACCTCATTTGCCTCCTCCAGGTAGTATCCGGCAGGAATCAGGTGCACTTATGCTCCTCATTCGCTGCTGTGGACCGTATCCGGGAAAATCAAGAGCACTAATGCACCTCCTACCACCTTCCCTTAGGTATACACACTGGGAGGAGTCAGAGTATGGTGTTCATTTGACCTCGCGCACAGCCCAAATGGGAACGGCTACACCATCCTTATGAGGACTGGACCTTTCTCAGTGGGGCATGGAGGATATATAGGGATATAGAGGGATATAGAGGGACATAGAAGAAGAGAATTAGATTGAACAGGATGAGGGTTAGAGTGAATCTTATAATCCTTAGATTAAATACATATTAAAAAGCCCGGCCCAGCCGAAGAAACCCCAGATTCTACTGGGTTCTCCGGCCGCACCGGGCCTTGTTGATGTCTATTCTAGTGGTTAGAGCCGGAACCGGGCCAGATGCTTCTGCAGATCCTCGGCTAAGGTAGCCAGATACTGGGCAGACGAGGACATCTCACCCATCGCGGTTAGCTGCTCCCTGCTCGCTTCGCTGGTCCCCTGGACATCCTGCGCTCCCTTACGCGAGATTTCATTCACCCCAGCCATGGACTTGGCTACGCTCTCCGATTCCTGCGCGACATGTCCGATCACCTCCGTGATCTGTTCTGTCTGCTCACTGGCAGCCTGTATGGAGGAATGGATCGCAGCAAAGGCCGCAGATACCACTTCGCTCTGTGCCACCCCATGGGAGACGATCCCAGAGCCAATCTCCATGGATTCAACGGCACTCGCGGTCTGCTCCCGGATATGGTTAATAATCTCCGTAATCTGCAGCGAGCTTCTTCCAGTAGCCTCCGCCAGCTTGCGGATCTCACCGGCAACTACAGCGAAGCCAAGGCCATGCTCTCCCGCCCTGGCCGCTTCGATGGAAGCATTCAGAGACAACAGATTCGTCTGCGTTGCAATCTCATTGATGGTCGTTATGATCGTGTTGATCTCTTCCGACAGGCTGCCCAGACTGCCGACGATACGCTGGCTCGCAGAGACGCTGGAATCAATCTCCCGCATCTGGACAAGAATCTGCTCCACCGCTTCCACCCCGCGGTCCGTGGAGGCGGCGGCCTGTCCCATCAGATTAGTCATTTCATTCCCGCTATGCAGGGCTTCAGCAATATCGTAGGTCATCGTCCGCACAGACTGGGTCGTAATGGCAATGCTATCCGCCTGCACATCGAATCCGGCAGCAATCCCGCTTGAGGTTTCGGCGATCAGCAGTGAGGCGTGTGCCGTCTGATCGGCACTGGCGCTCATCTGCTGTGAGGATGCCGACAGGATCTCGGCACTCTCGGAGACTCCGCGCATCATATTTTTGAGGCCTTCCAGCATTGTATTGAAGGACGTATTAATCTGGCCAATCTCATCCTTGGACTGGTACGAGGCCGACGCTGTCAGATCCCCTGCCTCCGCCCGCTTCATTAGCCCCTGCAGCTCCTTAAGCGGTCTCGTAATCAGCCGCGTAATAATAATGCTGAGGACAATACTGAGCAGCAAGGCCATCGTAATCAGAACGCCGCTCAAAGTAACGGAGCTCTTGGCACTCTCCACAGTCTCCGTATTATGGGCAGACGCATCCTGGATGAACAGGGCCGCTGTCTCTTCAAGCAGCCGGACCATTTTGCCGCGCAGTTCATTGAAGGCCTGGCCTGTAAAAACCTGATAACCCTCATCATTAAGGTCATTGTCGGCCAGATGTATAATATTATCACGCTGTGAACGGTAATCCGGCAGGAGCAGGCTATACTCGTTCACATAAGCTGCAATCTTGTCGTTGTTGAAGTCGATCATCTTCAGTTGGGCCAAAAGCTCATTGTTGGTCTTGATATTCGCCTCAATAGCTGTCTTAAGCTCCCGGCTCTTCGCAGAATCCGTTGTAATCAGATCCTCCAGCAAAAAAGCTTCGATCGCCCGGTTATTCCCCCGGATCTCGGTAATGAAGTAAATAGGCTGCAGATTCTGCTGGTAAGTCTCCTTGGACCTCTCTGCCATCCTGGTTGTAGTAAGGATACCTGTTGTCCCGATTCCAATAAGCAGGATTATAATCACTGCTATCAGCACTATCATTTTATGCTTAATCTTCAGATGTCTCATTCCCGTAATCCCGCCTTCTCGATATCTTGCTGTAACATTATTTATCGGAGAATTACGTCGAATTGTTGATGGTCCGCTAAAAATAATGTCGAAAAAAGAAGAATTTTATCTTTTTTTATTCAGCCACACAGTTTAGCAACAATCGCCCTCGTCACTCTTGAAGCAGTCCGTACTTCTTGCGGAATCTCTGCAGGACCTTGGTCCATCCTCCGGCAAGCACGGCCAGGAAGAACACATTCGACAAGGCATGAGCCAGATCGAAATAAAAGCTTGCGGCAAACGTAGCGGCAACCAGCCGCCAATTGAAGGCATCCGGCAGACTGATAATGACCCAGATATTCATAATCCAGCCGAACAGGAAGCCCCAGAGGAAGCCGAAGACCAAAAGTCCGGCCCGTTTGCTCAGCAACCAGCTTGTCCGCAGCCATCCGGCTGTAAGTCCGATCATGCCCCAAGCGAACATCTGCCACGGCGTCCAGGGACCCTGCCCGAAGTATATATTGGAGACCAGCGCGGCCACTGCCCCAATGACGAATCCAGCCTCTGCCCCGAAGACATAAGCCGAGAGAATGACAACGGCCGACACAGGCTTCACACTAGGCAACGCGGCAAAAGGAATCCGGCTGACCGCGGCAATCGCCGATAACACAGCCAGCAGCACCAGTTCACGGGACTGGAGAGGGCGGCGCTCCAGACGGATAAATAACGGCAGCAGCGCTGCCAGAAGCAATACTACACTAAGCAGCATATAATGCCGGTCCGTGAACGCGGCGGCAAGTGCAAGTACAGCCACAAATAAGCCGAGAGCCGTCAGGAGCGGTAAGCGGAAGCGGGCCATAATGAAATCACATCCTCCATTGTCAATGCCTGCGGCAGCCAGTCACGCACCATCCGGTTCACTGCCGTGGTATAGAAATAATTGCTGCTGAAGAACTCAGCCGGCGTTCCCTCCGCTGTTATTCCCCCGTCAAAGAGCAGCGCGCAGCGCGAAGCATGTCTAGCGGCAAACTCCACATCATGAGTGACGATCAGGATAGTTGCCCCCTGCCTGCGCAATTGCTGAAGCAGAACAGCCAGCCGGTCCTTGGCTGCCGGATCAAGCCCCTTGGTCGGCTCGTCCAGGAGCAGAATATCCGGCTTCATCAGCATCATCATGGCAAGAGCCGTCTGCTGCTGCTGCCCGCCGCTGAGGTCATGCGGATGGCTCTGCAGCACCTCGCGGAGCCGGAACACCTCCAGCAGAGCCTCAATCTCACGCTCAGCTCCCTCTGGTGACAGCCCGGCATAGCTGCCCATATGCTGCAATTCCTCAGCCACCGTATCATAGCTGAAATAGAGCAGCGGATTCTGTGCCAGAAGGCCGGTTGTTCTGCCCTTGGCGAGCTCTGTTTTGCCGCGCTGCGGCTTCAGCAGCCCGTTCAGCACATGCAGCAGGGTGGACTTGCCCGCCCCGTTCCCGCCCATGACCGCAAGCAATTCCCCCTGCTTAAGCGTTAGCGAGAGCTTCCGCAGCACCTCCCGGCCTTCCTTCTCATAGCGGAAGGTCACTTCCCGGCAGGTGAGCAGAGGCGCGGCAGCGGCAGGGAATTCCGCAGAGTCGGGCCTGTTGGATAGGGTGGACGGGACTTCAGGTGAATACGCACTGGCTGCAGTGACAGAATCAATGCGTGCATGAGCATTAGGAGCTAACGCAGGCTTAGGGCTGGGAGCATGATCTGCTCGGTTTGCTCGGTTTGCTCGGTTTGCTCGGTTTGCTTGGTCTGCTTGGTCTTCTCGGTCTGCGATGGAACCAGCAGCGGCGGCGTCCGCCGCCGCCCCCTCCGTCAGGGAATGCAGCCAGCGTCTGCCCTCACGCACGGTCAGCGGGATATTCTCCGGAGCGGCTGAATCCGCTTCCGGGCTCAGTGACAAATAGAGGCGCGAAGCTGCCGGTAGATAATACTGGCCCGAAGTCAACTCTCCACTGCCGGCATACCGGGCGAACAGGCGGGGGGCCGCATCAGCAAGAAGCTTGCCCTCTTCCAGCATCAGCACACGATCCGCCAGCGGGAGCACCTCCTCCAGCCGGTGCTCGCTGATGATCACCGTCACGGACATCTCTTCGTTCAGCCGCTGCAGGGCCATAATGAATTCCCGCGCAGCTACAGGATCCAGCTGTGAGGTGGGCTCATCCAGCAGCAGCACCTTTGGCTGGAGCAGCAGGACGGACGCCAGGTTCAGCAATTGTTTTTGTCCGCCTGACAGCTCATGGACGGACTTGTACAGCAGCGGCTCCAGCCCGAATAATCCGCAGATCTCAGCCAGCCGGGTCCGCATTACAGCAGGCGGAATTCCCAGATTCTCCATGGAGAAGGCCAGCTCATGCCAGACGGTATCCATCACGATCTGGGCCTCGGGGTTCTGGAAAACCATCCCTATCTCTCCGGCAGCCACTGCCGCAGGAAGACTGGATACAAGCTGCCCTTTGTAGGTTAAGGTTCCGCTGAACGTGCCCACTGGTGTAAGCTCCCGCTTCAGATGGCGCAGGAGGGTGGTTTTGCCGCTGCCTGACGGGCCGCATAGCACTACGAATTCACCCTCTTTTATTGTGAACGATAGCTCATGGAGCGAGTCCCTGTCTTCTTCAGGATATCGGAAGGATAAGTGCTGTGCTTTGAGGATCTCCATAACCATTTCTCCTTTCCTTCCAGCCCCGCAGGGATCAGGACGAACAGGCAGAAGCTGCCGTACATCACTGCATCCTGCCAGCCGAAATCCATGTTGTTCATACGGGGATAGATCTCCAGCTTGCCGTATCCTTGCAGCCAGAACAGCAGCGTAACCATACCGCTAACCGTTAACAGCAGCATAACCAGCTTATCCTGCAGATCAGCCTTGAATATACTATAAGTGCTGCGTTTGGTGCTGCCATAGCCGCGGGCCGTCATGGAATCGCCTGTCTGCAAGGCTTCCTCAAGCGACCAGGTGAGCAGTACTTTTAGCAGCGTCATCCCGTCTCTCATCCGTTTCTTCAGACTTCCCGTGCCGGTATCCACCCCGCGCAGACGCTGGATCAGGGTAATCTGGCGCAGCCGCCGCTGAAACAACGGGACGAACCGTATCGCCATCAGCGTCAACAGAGCCGTTCTCGGCGCAGCCGCCGCGAATAGATACATGAATTTATCTGTTGTTACCGTGTAATTGTAGGAAATGAACCAGATCAGGATGGTCAGCAGCATAATCATCATCATGAGTCCATACAGCACAGCTTCCAGGGTAATCGGCTGGTCCAGGAAGTAGAACAGGATATGCGCCCCTCTGTGCGAGAACAGCGGATTCAGCAGGGCCACCGAAGCAGCCATCAGCAGTATAAAAGGCAAGCCGCGCAAAAGCCGCCTTCCCTGGCCTTGCAGCAGCAGGAGCGCCAGCAGTCCGGCCATCTCTGTTGCCAGAAATAACGGGTGAAACACCAGCAGGGCGAAGAGCAGCAGCCCTGCATAGTACAGCAGCGCTACCCCTGGATGCATGGAACGGAAGCCGCTGTTCATGGTGCCTTGGCCCCCAGATCCTTGCCGAGATCAAGCGTATACAGCCACTCAATGGTATCTCCGGGTTGAACGATCCAGCTGCCTGCCGCCTTGGACGGGAATTCTCCGTTCACCTTGTACATCCAGCCGCTCTCTGAGCCGTGATCATTTTCGTACAAATTATCAATACCTTCCACATAAGCAAAAGCCTTGCTGCCCTGATATTCCATCTGGATCTTCTGCTTCCGCGTAATCCGCTTAGTCAGCTCCAGCACACTCTCGTCCTTCACTATCTCATAATCCGCAGCGGCCAGGATAACCCCGTGCTCCTCATCTCCGGTAATGGAGAGGGTCACCCGGTTCTCCGGCTTGGCTGTGTCTGCCGGGCGCGGCGTTGCGGCGCTGACCGGCGGGGATTGGGTGGCAGGCTTGCTGACGCCTGCCGGAGATGGCTCGGCGGGCTTACCGCTGCCCGCCGAAGGCTGCGCGGCAGGCTTGCTGCTGCCTGCCGGAGATGGCGTGGCGGGCTTGACGCTGCCCGCCGAAGGCTGCGCGGCGGGCTTACCGCTGCCCGCCGGAGATGGCACGGCGGGCTTACCGCTGCCCGCCGAAGGCTGCGCGGCAGGCTTACCGCTGCCCGCCGGAGATGGTGCGGCGGGCTTACCGCTGCCCGCCGAAGGCTGCGCGGCAGACTCGCTGGCGCGTGCCTGTGCTGGAGCTGGCGTAACGGGAGGCTTCCCCGTTACGTCAGCGGCAGCGGCTCCGGCGGGCGCAGCGCCGGAGGTTGAAGCTGCCATGCCGTCCGCCGTAGCGGACGGTATGGCAGTGCCCTCAGCGGCTCCCGGCAGCGGAGCCGCTTCGTCTGGAGGCCGCGTCGTCTGCGCGGCCTGGGACCCGGCGGGCGGCTGCGGCCCGCCGGCTGCCTCATCCGGCTGCGCGTTGGAGCAGCCGGGGAGCAGCAATACCAGCAGGAGCAGAAGCAGTGTAGCGAGCCTGCCCCGGCCTGATTTTGATAGACTGAACATTACCTTCACACCTCCACAAAAAGGGAAAAGAACGGGGGCAGTCAGCCTGTTCCCCGTTCCTCCATACACCTTATGTTTTCTTTTTCGAGTTACTATTAATTCTAAACAGTTTCCAGGCAAAGTGCCACCCATCCCACCGCTGAATATCCGCTTCCCTCCGACCCCTTCGGTCTGCAGCCACCCAACCGGCAGCATAAGATAGTCGCTTCAGGGATACTTCAGATCGCTTCAGGATCACTTCAGGTCTCTTCAGGATCACTTCAGATCGCTTCAGGTCACTTCAGATCGCTTCAGATCGCTTCAGGTCACTTCAGTATCGCTTTCAGTATCGCTTCAGTGTTCACTTCAGGATCACTTCAGATCGCTTCAGGGTTACTTCAGGTCACTTCAGATCGCTTCAGGGTTACTTCAGGTCACTTCAGATCGCTTCAGGGTTACTTCAGGTCACTTCAGAGTAGCTTCAGTATCACTTCAGATCGCTTCAGGTTCACTTCAGTATCGCTTCAGGGTTACTTCAAGATCACTTTACTTTAGATCACTTCATCCGGCTTATCCGCTTCAGTAACCAGTAACCCCATTACATCAGCCTTAGCCGCTTCAACAGTCATTTGCTACTGGAGCAACAGCAGTTGGATTTTGTACACTTAATTGTTTCCGTTCTACTGTTTCACGGACTTTAGGTGGATTAACAGCATCTAATTCAGCCAATCATCCATCCTTTTGCCATTTGGCCGAATTTAAGTGCTGTTTATCCAACTGCTTCAGGGTGTGCTGAATTTCCTCTGCAATTAGATGTCATTTATCCACTTACATAAGACGCACTAAGATTGTACTTCAAGCTAAGCCGTCACTGCGGTGAACCCTCAGTCTTCCGGCCGCTGCCCATCACCCGATTTCTTGCTCCTAAGGCAATCTAACAGCCACAGCAGCGGCCATTTCCCGGGTTACAGCACCGGAAGGATCAAATGCGCCGCCGGTTCCGCTCATATATCCAAGGCCAGTCACCGTGCGTACCGCAGACAAGGCATAATCGCTGATCTCGTCTTCGTCGGTGAATGTACCTGCTCCTGCTCCGGCCGATGCCATATCCAGCTTAAAAGCTCGCGCAATCATCACAGCCATATCCTCGCGGCTTACCAGCCCGTCCGGTTTGAAGGTGGTGCTGGTTACTCCGCTGATGATACCGAGCTCCTTCGCTTTATTCACTGTTCCATAATACCATGCATCCGCCTTAACATCACTGAAGGCCCCAGCGGAAGCCGCCGCAGACGTCTCCTTGCCGGTTAACCGCAGCAGCAGCGCTGCGAATTCAGCGCGGGTAATGTTCTTTTTCGGTGCGAAGACCAGCGTCCCCTCACTCACGCCATTCATCAGCTTGCGGTCATACGCCGTGTATACCGACTCCAGCGCCCAAGGCGAGATCGACTTCACATCGCCAAAAGCAGGACGGCTAGCCGCAGCAGAAGCCACGGTCAACGCCAGCGTATGACGAACGATTGCAGGTGTGTTGTCCTTCTGATATCCCGTAATTGCGAGTGTATATTTATTCGCTGGCAGGCCCCCTGTAACAACAGCCAGGCCGTCAGCATTCGTAGTTGCCGTTTTGCCGCCGATGGTTACCTGCACTCCTGCCGCCGGTGAAGTGACCGGATCGGAGGTGAAGGTCGCTTCATTCCATACCCATTTCTTTTGGGTGATTTTGATTGAAATATCTTGTCCAGGCTGCGGCTGTGCAGGAGTAAGGATCACGGAATCTACCACCTGCGTGTTATCTCCGCCATAATAGACAACGATGCGGTCATTCTCCTCCAGCACGAAATCTCCCATACCTACACTTGGATAGATCCATGCTCCGCCGCGGGCTACCACATACATCCAGCCATCATATCCGCCAAAAGCACCCGCGCTCACACCGCCGATCCCCGTCACGTAATTGCCTGCTTCATTGACCAGGGTGACGCGTTTGTCCGCTGCCGCTTTCTCAAGCGCCTTAAGTACATTTCCAGCGTACACGCTGCCCTCAGCCACGGTTCCCTTTGGACCTTCAATAGTAACCGAGACGCTGACCTGCGGATTCTTCACAGCAGTACCGCTAAGATCAAAGAACTTGCCGCCTGTACCCAGCAGCTTGTAGGCTACCAATGCCTCCAGTGCCTGCTCTGTAGAGAGCTGATTGTAGCTGCCGCCTGCAGTATGGGCGAACCCGCCGCCTGCTGCACTGAAGCTAAGAAGCTTGCTGACCAGATTCACATTCCCTTTGGTATAGTCTGCTCCTGCCGGGTCAATGCCGAAGGAAGACAGGCCAATCACGGCCTGAGCAACACTCTCGCTGCTGTCACCGTATCCGCCGTTCTTGTCCTGAGCCTTAGCAAGCCAGGCTGCCGCCCGCTGACCGGCAGTGTTCACAGCCGCTTCCTGCTTATGACCAGCCAGTGCGGTCAGCACCATCGCTGTCATATCCGGATCACTCGCACCCGTAGTCAGAGTGAAGCCGCCGTCGGTATTCTGCTTAGCCAGAATTTCTGCCAGCAGCTTGGCCTGCGTCCATTTCGCATCTGCCGGAATGGTATAGCTTCCAGAATCCAGCGCCAGCAGCACATAGACTGGATTGTTCAGCGTCTGGCCCGTGATTTTATCGTTGTTGTACAGCTTCTCGATCAGGTTATATCCTGCCACATTCGCCGGGTCGCCGCCCAGCGCCTTAACGGCAAGTGTGATCCGGGCATAGTCCGTAGCTCTGGCAAAAACACCCTTAGCCTCAGCTACCTTACCTTCAAGCGCCTTCAGATAGCTGGCCGGAACCTTGTAGCCAGCTTGGGCAAGGCCCATAGCCTGCCAGTCCGACTGGACTCCGTTCTTCAGCACGAACTCCGCAGTGGCATAGACTGCATCGGTTACGCTGGCTGCCGTACCTGCGGACAGAGCGGATGATGCCGATGCGGCAGTTCCGCCTGCCTGTGCAGCAGCCCCCGCCAATGCAGAAGCTTGTCCTGCCGGGGCCACGGCTGCTCCCAGAATGGCGAACAGCATAACTACCGCCAACCCCAGCCGTGTGAACTTAGATGATAAAGAATGGTTCTTCATAACTAACCTCTTTCCTGAAATAGAATGGATGAATCCTGCTTCCTCCGCCGGTACGGCGGCAACCTAAAGACCGCCCTGTACAGGGCGGCCGGGGAAGAATACAACACAGGGCGGCTGCCTGGGCGATTTCTCTTCGACCCGCAGCCTTAGCCTATATCGGCATCTGCTTCCACATTCTTACCCCCGAAGAATAGAAACAACAACGGAACAGGCAGGTCTCCTGGCTCATACTTCACCGCTTCCCCCGCCTTCCCATCCAGTTAGCAGACAGTGGCTTCTTCAGGAGTCGCTCCGTATTTACAGTGGCGGGACCGCGCCGGACTTGCACCGGACTTCCCTTTTAAGCAGATCCTCTCTTAGAAACGCTAAGCCCTCTGATAGCAACAACACATTGTTTCTAAGGAATCCGCACCTTTTCCCAAAGCTTATTAAATTTAAATATTCTCAAACAATCATATCTACTATTCCCCTGTATGTCTATAGACAAGCTGTTTCTATTGCCGACAATCTAATGCTCTATTCCGCCAAGAAGAAACGCTGCACTGTCCTTTAAAAGGATGACATTCGTTTCCGCGAAAATACAAAAATCCTGAACAGTACGTGCCCGCTCCCCCGGCAACTTGTATTGTTCAGGACAAATTTGGTTGTTCTTCTGCTTCAGGTCAAGCGGTGGGGCATCCTCGGAGTCAACAGCAGAAGGCTGATTGTATTATGTACATCAGAATTGGAATAAAAGGTGCCGATAACACCTTCTGCTGTATTTCATGCATTAGAATGTGGCAGATCCTGCTCATACGGGCAAAATACCCAAAACCGAATGTACCCAATACAACAGAACGCCAAATAACACGAATTATACCTGATTTGAGTGTACAAAGTGCAGTAGAGAGCATTCTTCCAAGTGTGTTAACGGACAAGCAGCCCTAATTTCTCTCCATAGCCAACGTTACGCAAGCATACGGACACCAGCGCACTTACACTTATATCCTAACATCCAACTCACTTCAATCTGCTGGTGCCAGAATAAGTCCGCTAGTCGCGCCTCCGAACCAAAAAAGGGACTTCATTCAGGTAATACAGCAATGGATGAAGCTCAGTTTGAAGAGAACATTCGGTGATAGAAAAGAACATTCCGTGATAGTTGTACTCTGCGCAATTAAAAACAGTAAAAAGGAAGGCTTCCCTCCTATAACTGTAGTCTGTACAACTAAATTTGCCCGAATGGGTGAAACCAAGCTACAGATGCTAGTTTAAGTGTACGAAATACATCTAAGCGTGTATTCAGGGATAGATCAGACGGTTTAGTTGTACAGAGTGCATTAAGCATAAGTAAGTACCGCAATCGTTCGGGACACGGCAAACCCTCAACCAGCGAGCTGCTAAAGTAGTTTACACTAGTATAAATCTTTGTTCTACTAAGGCCCGTCACCCGGCGAAATGCTGTCCCTTCGATAAATACCGGAGTAACAGGGATTACAAGACGCTCTAAGCCGTTTGTTAAAAGCTTAAGCTCAGCTTGCAGCTAGGGAACCCCCGCTGCTTCATTCCGCGTCCGCTTCCGGGCTTGCGGAAGCGGACGGCTCCGCGCTAGGTGCCGCTGTGGCTGTACTTCCCGGAATGCTGTCCGGATCAGCCTGCAGCTTCAGCGTATAGCCTCCGGCGGTGATCATATCACCCACGGCCAGCTTCGCGCTTGGCTCCAGCTCCACCGTCACCTCGTATACGCGTGCCGGAGTTCCCGCCGCCGCTCCTGCGGTAGCGGCTCCACCTTTCGCGCCGCCGTCCGTTCCGGCGCCTGCTTCACCCTTCGCGCCGCCATCCGTTCCAGCGCCCTCTTCACCCTTCACGCCGCCGTCCGTTCCGGCACCCTCTTCAACTTGGCAACTTTGAACCGTTGCCTTGACCTTGTAAGTGTCCGTAACGCTGTTATCGGACACCACCTTGATCTCCGCCGGCTTGAAGGCGGAGCAGTCCGCCACAGCGGCAAAGCTGAACACCAGCTTGCCACTTCCGCCGCTGCCTGCATCACCGCCAGTATTCCCGCCGCTGCCTGCATCGCCGCCAGTATTCCCGCCGCCTCCTGCATCACCACCAGTATTCCCGCCGCTTCCCGCATCGCCGCCAGTATTCCCACCGTCTCCTGCATCACCGCCGGTATTCCCGCCGCTGCCTTCATCGCCGCCGGTATTCCCGCCGCTGCCTGCATCGCCGCTGACTTTCGCGCCGATAAGCCGGACAGAGACCGGGGCCGGTCCGCCGGCCTCTCCGGTCACTGCCGGAAGCGGGCTGGGACTGGCAACCGGCGCAGCGATATCCGTACCGCCTTGCCGCAGCTGACCCATAACGATGATGCCAATAACCAGCACGATCCCGAGGATGCTGCCGGAGATCAGGAGTTGAAATCGGCTGCGGCTGATCCACCGCGCCAGCGGCGAAGCGAGCTGGGCGCTGGCTTCATTATAGACACTTTGCATGGCAGGCGTTGCTGCCGAGATATAGCTTTTGCGGAAGTCCCGGTTCTTGAACGCTTCGCGGTCGCTCTTCAGGAAATATCTCAGCACTGCCCGCCGGTAATTCGGCCACAGCTTCTTGTTCGAGATGCTGAACAGCCGGTTATGCTGCGCCCAGACCAGGAACCGGTATACCGTCTCCTTATCATTCCCCGCCTTGCGGGCCACCAGGTCCAGCAGCGCATCATAATCCAGCGGACCGCCTTCGCGTTCACTGCTGTGATAGAAGGCCAGCGGCAGCCGGTCGAACGGCTCGATGCTCCGCGAATCCTTGAGCCAGCGTGCACCGAGCAATTGTACATCGTCGAGCTCCCGCGGGGACAATCCGTCAAAGATCTCCTCATCCGGCCGCTCCTCCCCGAACCAGCGGTAGGCCGCGCGCAGCGCGTTGGCTTTGCGCTTCGCGATCGCATCGAGCGGCGGCTGCCAGTCCGCCGTATCCCGGTAGCGCAGGAATGAAATCTCCAGCAGCTGCTCCATGGACAGCTCGTCCAGCGAGATCCGGTTCAGCAGGAAGCGGTCGGCCGAGGTCCCCAGCTCCTGCATCAGCGACAAGGCCTCAGGATGCACTCCGCCGCCTCTGCGGCGCTGCTTCTCCGCCTGCTGGACCGATTCGTGAACAGCGGCTACAGCCGCTACCGGATCAGGCTCCCGCTGCAGCTTCTCCAGTAAATATTCCTTGAGAGTATCGCGCACAGAACCCTGCTGCAGCACCTCCGGAAGACTCCGGCCGAAGTGGCCTACGAGGCGGAGCACATCCGCCGTTCCGGCTGCCGCCGCAAGCCGGGACTCCAGATACGGCTCGAACAGCGCTCTGCGGAAGAGCGATTGAGACAGCACTTTTTTGAAGAAAGCCTCACTGAGGGCAGCATCGCTGTCAATAATGCCATACGCCGCAGCCAGCACATCCTCCCGTCCAGCGGATCGGCAGTTCAGCATTCCGTTGATGAAGTAATCCACAATTTTGACCCGGTAATTATGGCCCGGCAGCGCAAAATACTCCTTGAACCGTTCCAGGATCTCCGGCGACGGAATCCCTTTTTGACGGATCAGCTCATATTCGCGGTCGAACCGCTCCAGGAACATATCGTTCAGCCGCGCCCGCGAGTCCAGCTTCCCCTCCGGCTTCAGATAGGAGAGCAGGCCGCCCAGCACAGCGTTTTTATTCTCCGGATATAAGGCTTCATTGCCTTGCTCAATTTCATAAAAGACAGCCAGCTCATTATAGAGGGCCAGCGACAGCTTGCGGTCCACACTCTCCCCGAGCAGCAGGGAGTCGGCAAATTTGGCGAAATCCCTGAGATTCCCGCCCTTTTTCCCCATAATCTTCCAGGACAGATCGGCATAAGTCTGCCGGGATTCCCCGAAGTCGGCATTCAGAATCCTTGCGCCTGCCAGATCGAAGATATAATCCTTCTCAATATTCCGGTCCCCCGGACGCAGCGAGCCCTTCTCCACGAAGGTCAGGTGGATGTATTTGCGGCTCTGCGGCTCTTTGGCATAAGTGATCACTCCCAGCCTGCGGCGGAAGTCATACGGCAATGAAGCGTAGAGGACCTCCGTCAGCTCCACCGCACGCTGCGACAACTCACTGACGGGCACATCCAGCGCTACATAAATCTTCTTCTTCCCGGCTACGGACAGCATAACCGCCTGCAGCAGGGCTTTGAACAGCTCTTCGGTGAACCCGAGACCGCTCAGCACTGTCCGCGGGTCTGCCGGTTCTGCACGCTCACGGGGTTCTACCGGAATAGACTCCAGTTCAGGCAGTGTCCCGCCCGGCTCCCCCTCATAACTCCGGGCGAATCCGGCATGCAGCCAGCCCCCGTATCCTTCCACAATCTCCTCCGAGCGGATAGGCGGCACCACGAAATTATGGGCAAAAAAAGCGCTCCGCTGTCCGGTGAAATCCGCCGCCAGATAACGGCTGAGGCCGATCACCGTCTCATTGCTCTCCGTGTGGAACAGGTGCAGCGCGGCAGGATACAGCTCCTCATCCTTCTCGCCGCGAGCCGTAAGCTCGGCCGGTGCATCGTAGAGGCAGAAGGGATGTAGAATTTTTTTGACAAAATTATTGTCCAGACCCTCCGATTTCGCTACCGTATCGAATCCCTCTGTCGCCCGGTATACGCCCCGGCGCTCGCGTGTATACATCTGCTGGGTGATCATGGACCCTGAGAATCTGTTCACGGCCCGTCGCTCCCCTCAATATAATTCAGCTTGTGCAGCAGCCAGATGAACGGCTCATCCACCCGGATCGGACTGACCACGCCCTCCACCTTCTGATTGACCGGATTGCTGCCCAGCGCAGATACGGCGAAATAACCGGTATTCGCAAAATACACATCCATCGTATCCTTGAACGGGCGGTCCACCTTCTCGATAAAGCGGCGGATTTCACCGTCAATGTTGTGGAACTCGTCCAGATTCAGCGTTTTGCGGTGCACATAGTTGTTGAACACATTGCTGTTGGACTTAATATAATCTCCATCCTCATCCTTGAGGGAGTGCAGCATATCGCTTTTGGCCAGAACCACAGCAGTTGGAATCTCGGTCTTGCTCTTCTCCTGATAAGCGATGAAATCGCCGAACATGGTCAGCACCACATCACGCGGCTCATCATACTGCGACACCCATTCGCCCGGACGGTCACCGAAGTTGATGCGGATCTTCTCCCGGACCGAACGGATCTGCAGCGGATCGACCATGAACAGAATCCCTGCGGAGTTCTTGATATGCTGGCCGTGCAGACCCAGGTAATCCTGATCGACCATCCCTTCACCGGCCACATCGAAGAATACCAGCGTCAGCGGGGGCTTGGATTCATCCTTGAATACGAACTGGAAAATAAACGGCTCCTGCATCTTCTCCTTCTGGGTAGATGCCAGCAGATCCCCCCGCTCGAACAGCGGCTCTTCATACAAGGTGCGGAACTTGCGGCTGATCTCGGCATTCAGCGGCATACAGGCCGCGTCGAAATGCCCTGCCGTCGTATGCTGCAGCGTATGGATCAGCGAGGTCATATAGACAGACTTCCCTACCTGGGAAGCCCCGATGATCGAGATAATATTGCTAGGAACCTTCCCGGCAGTCACCGGCAGCTCATTATGGCAGGACGGGCAGAGCCGTCTGCGGGTCATCACGCCATAGCGGTCGGTCAGGCCGGTCAGCACATGGTCCGTATAATGATGATACTCCTCCGGGATCTCCGCCGGATTCAGAATCGCTTCCATATCGTCCACCGAATCGAGCCCGAAGCGCTCACGGTACTTATTCAGCAGATCATCCTCACCGAGTGCGTAATTCTCATCATCCTCACGGCTGTGCATGGCCCGGAACACCACTTCCTCCGGCTCAAAGCGGGAGAAGCAGAACGGGCAGACGATATCGTAATACAGCGGCCTCGCTGCGGGCTGATTCTTCTTCATGAAACGGCTAAAAAAAGACATCTCTCATCCTCCTCAAAGTTTTGTCCGCACCGCCCGGGTATGGAGCTGCTTACAAAACTGCTATATAAGACGAACATTTCTTGAATTATTCCGCTGTACTCTAATCTTCTTATATAGCTCACATCCTGCTTGTATGTGGTCCCTGCAGTGTAATATAACTGCACTTTGTACAGCTATATTACCGTTCCCGCCGGCTCGCGTCCGAATAGCTGCAGTTGGTACAACTATAATGTTGCAAATTGTATCTCTAGAGCTCCAGCACTGTTCACTCCGGGACCAGCTCATAATACACGCCATACTTACGGCCGTCCGTGAAAAAAATACGGATGAAGTCGTCTTTGCCGACCTCAATCGGCGGGAGCTGGTTCCGGCCGGGGGCGAAATCCTGGACGAACGGGAAGAGTGCGCCGTCGTCTTTGGAGGACGGGTGGGCATCCCGTTTTTTAACGTAGCAGAGCACTTCCTTCGGGACCGGAACCTCGGCAGTAATCGTCATCTGCACCGTCTTCAGTTTGCTGAACAATCCTTTTTTGTGCTGGATGGAATAGTAGATTCTCGCTTTACCTGCGCTGACGGTCGTCCGGTTGCCGCCGTCCCGCTGACGGACCAGCAGCGTCTCCCCATTCCCGCTAAGCCGCACATATATGGTATACGCCACCAGCCCGATCTCGTCCAGCCGGTCACGGTATCCGTTATTCGCTTTGTACTCTTCAAGTGTATAGAGCTTCATGCCCGAAGGCGGATGCTCTGGATCGTCCGGTGCCTCTGCAGAGGCCTTGTGTATACAGACCGCCTGCACGCCATCCGGCCAGCGCCAGCGCAGCGTACAGAACCGGTCTTCCACTCTGGATACAATCTCGGTAATCACCGGTGTGGATGCATCCACCTCAGCGTACTTCATGGCAACTGGCTCCTCTCCTTGCATCTTACTTAGAATCCCTTACTGCCGCGGTTACGGCGGGGTGAACCCGGGCCATCCGCAGGCGCATGGGCAGCTCCGGCCGCTCTTCCCCGGCGCAACAGGCGCCCTTCTCCAACCGGCACTATATAAGTGAACAAGGTAAGAATTGCAGCAAGCACGAGCAGAGCCAGCAGCCGGGTGATAGGGTCCCAGACGGTATTTCCGTTAAGGCCTGCTTCCAGAATCAGTCCCGCAGCGAGTCCCGATACCGCACCCCCGATACTGAAGCTCCGGGCCAGATGGCGGTTATCGAACACAATGCCCAGCCCCAGGCCCAGCGCCGTGCCGAGCAGGATCAATGCCAGAACACGGACCACAGCATAATAAGGACTGTCCGCCGTCTCGTCGCTGCGCTCGGTAAGCAGGCTCCGGTCTCCCAGACGGTCATAAATCTGCTGGAATACTTCACCCAGCCGGTTCGCATCGGCAACATCATAATACTGACCGCCGGTGTTGCCCGCGATATCCTGCAACAGAGTGGCGCCGGAAGGATCATCCAGGGCAAGCCCGATCGTATTCACCGCAATGCCCCGCTCCCGGTAGGCTGTCAGCTCCGTAGAGGTATTGAACTGGCTGACACCATCGGACAAAAGAATGACCATCGCTCCCCGGTCCACTCCGTCTTCATGGATCACAGTCATCGCTTCTGCCAGCGCACCGCTGATATTCGTACCGCCCTCGGTGGTCTTCAGACTGCCGATGACCTCCATGACCTTCTCGCGGTTCTCCGCTTTGGAGAGCGGGATCAGCGGCTGGACTACGGAGGCCTCATTGCTGAAGGTAACTACAGCCACCCGGTTGTCTTTTTTGAGCTGACGAACCAAATCCTTGGCCGCCGCATAACGCCGGTCAGACGGATCGCTCTGCATCATGCTGCCGGAATCATCAATCACCATGACGACATTCTTCACCGGCTTGATGCCGCCGAAATTCAGCTCATACACAAACTCTGTCAGCGTACCGGCACCCAGCAGCAGCACGACCATCAGCGGGAACATCTTCCACGAGGAGCCCAGGTAACGCAGCTTCCAGGACTGCCCGTTCAGCTTAGGTGAGACGGTCTCCGCTACCAGGCAGCCTATCCCCACACACAGGGCCACGATGGCAAAATAGATGCCGACCAGCACCATCTGGGGCAGATCATACGGCCTGCGGTCCAGCAGCAGCTCGCCCAGAACAAAAGCTACGGCACCGCCCAGCAGACTGAACAGCAGCACGAGCAGATTGATTTTTCGCTGCATTGCATTTCATCCTTTCCGGGAACATCTTATTAATCATGCGCTTGAAGCTTACGCCTATCTCATCTCCGGCAGTTCTTCCTCTTCCAGCCCGTGCAGCGAGTAGCCGTTGCCGGCATAGGTCTCGTAATAGACCTTGCCGTTGCGGTAATAGAGCAGGTCCTCCAGATGGAAGCCGCCCATCAGATTCAGCTTCTCCACTCCGCTTCTGCGCTGTTCATGCACCAGTCCCAGCCGGTAGATCCGGGTGGTCTCGTCAGCTCCGAAGGCGTAGCGCAGGAATTCGGAGTTACTGTCCCCGAAGAAGTACTTCTCCTCATGCCGGTGCTCCTGCGTGTATTCAAACAGGCGGACATTCATCGCAGCCTCCTCTTCCAGACTGCGGTAGAGCTGCTTAAACAGCTCCTCCTTGGAGACAATCCCCCGGTTCTCATAAGCTGCCGCGACATTGGCCCGCCGCAGCAGCTCTTCCTCGAACGGAAGCGTGAACGGTCCTGCGCTCAGCAGCTCCCGGCGGCAGATGCCGATCAGCCGGTCAGCCACTACATCGCCGCCGCGGTCCAGCAGCTCCGACAGACTCCCCATGAACCGCTCACTGAAGAAGATCCCCGTACCGCGCTGCGTTTCGATATCCTTCATTACCTCATCCGTCACACCCCGGTAATACTCCATGATGTTCTGGTCCACAGTCTCGTTGCTGCGGCCGATGCTGGCGAGCGCAATGCCGTGCAGCTCTGCCTCCAGCGCGTCCATCGCTGCGACCTTGGCCTTGCTTGTAGCGTGCAGCTGCTCCAGGGCAGCATCGTAACGCAGACAGAGGGCAAGCTCGCTTTCCAGCAGCAGAATCTCGTATTTCTTGCCGTAGACGGCACCGAACAGATAATGAATGAAGTTACGCACCGTCCGTTTGTCCAGCAGCGGCACCCGCTGGAACGGCTGGCGCTCCACACTCTCCGCATAGAGCCGTTCCAGCTCCTCCTGCGCGGAGAGAAGTGCGGAACGCAGGCCGCCCATATGCTGGCGCAAGGCGTGCAGCACGCTGCCTCCTTCGCCCGTTCTCTCCCCCGTCCATTCCGCGAGCTGATAGAAGGTCAGCGGTGAAGCTCCCTGCTCCCCGGCCGCCAGAACCCCTGCCCACTCCCGGGCCGGGTCGATGCCCTCTGCTCTTCTTGCAGACACCTCCGTAAAGTTGCTGCGGAAATAAGCCTGCGCCCCTTCACCGAAGAGCAGCTCCTCGGCTTCGCGCAGCGACAGCATCTTCAGCTGCGAGTAGGACGGACGTCCATGGCTCATCAGTCCGGTCATCTCCGAGAGACCGGATTCATCCGGCAGCAATTCCGCCGCCCGGGCCCGCAGGGAATCCGCTCCAAGGCCCAGCAGCGCCTGCCGCTCCTTCAGGCTCCGGGTCTGGCCTGTCTTCAGCCTCCCGGCCAGATAATGCAGGGCATGGTACAGCACCGCCAGCGCAATCTGCTTGTTCGGCCTGCGGACCGCCGAGAATCCGGCCGACGCATAGCCTTGTCTGCCGGTGCTGCCCCGGATGCCGCTTTTGAAGGTCATATTATTGTAGCCGCCATGACCGGAGGCCTGATCGGCGGCAGGGCGGACCCGGTTCTTCAGCAGGCTGATATGGGCGATAATCTCATAATTGTCGTCCATCCCGTGAACCGACATCAGTCCGCGCTCGTTCTTATCGGAGAGCAGATAGACCAGATCGAACAGTGCGGAAGGGCCATGATTCACAGGGATCGACAGCCCTTCCTCCGTAACGAGCAGCGGAGCACTTAAGGCATAATCCGCCGACTGCATCCCGTCCAGCTCACGCAGAAAAGCCAGCCCTACCGAGCTGGAATAGCCGAAGTTATCCCCTTGCTCCCGCTCATTGATCAGCGCATACAGATCGGTCTGCACCGATTTGAACGACTGGCTGAGTATCGCCCGGGCCAGCAGGGCAATCTCCGGCAGCAGCACATTCTGCGGGTCATCGACACGCGTAACGACGGACAGATGAATGACGTCAAAGGATGAATACAGCCGTCCATAGTCCGCTATGCTGTTGCTTAACTGGCGCAGCGTCCGGTTCATCCCGGCCAGGTACTGGCTGTCCTCATGAAATTCACGGTACAGCTCCCGCCGGACCGTCCGGGGATCACGGCCCGCCGTGTTCGGCAGGGCCATATGCATCACGCGTTCATGAACGCTGCTGTTCCCGCTGCCGATCCATCCCTTGATTCCATCCTTCTCCTGCGTACTGCCGCTGCCGCTGGGAGAACCTGCGTGCAGCGCCATGACACCGCCCGCATTGTCCCATTTGCGCTCGCAGCGCTCCAGCACCGGACCGATGGCCGGGGTCACCTTGTCGCCGAGGAACAGAAACAGAGCGGGGTAATGGATGCTGCTGCGCCCATCCCCCTTATTATGCTGTGCTTCCTCCTGCGCAGCGTATTGCTCTGCATATTGTAAGGCCTGGTCTCTGATCATAGGCTTACTTCAGCTTTCTGCGGATGCTGCCGAGCTTGCCGGTCAGGCTCTTGTAGAAGCCGTACATTTCATCGCCGTTCGCATGCTCAACCCGCTCATATTCCAGGCTGTCGCGCGCTTCCAGGAATGATACATACATCCCTTCCAGCTTATACAGCAGTGGAGTCACATCCTCCGCCGCCGTCATCTCTCCGGCCCGGCGTGCCGCCTTGCGCAGCAGGACACTGCGGCTCTTCTCATCGAGCGCACGGAAATGGCGGTAGACAGCATACTCCACGTAGCTGCGTTCCTTCATCAGGTTGGCGAACGGCTCCCAGGCATCTTCGTCCTCGTCGCGGTCATAGACATACAGCGCGCCTTTTTTGGTAATGGTATCGGTGTACAGCGCTTCGATGAACTGGTCGATCCATTTGTCTTCATCCAGATGCTGGTGGACCAGTACTTCCAGCTCCGCCGCCTTAGCCGTGAGCGCGTCGTATTTCGCCAGCTCTTCACGGACACGGGCAATGAGCTGCGGTGAACGGATCAGATTCTCCTGGGCCAGGTCACGGTTAATGCTGCCGAAGATATCCTTGATCCCTTCGCGTTCCAGTCCGGTTGTGCGCAGAGACTTCAGCTCTTCAGCGGCTTTGCGCACTTCACCCAGATTCGGGCGCGGGGAGTCAAGCTGCAGATCATACCCGCCGAGCAGCTTGGTGAGGTCAAACGGCTTCGTGAAGATCACCGAGAAGCGGCTGCTCGTATTCTCGTCAACGCCCTTCTCGATAATGACACCGGCTTCCAGTGCCCGGGCGAAATCCGCACGGACTCTGGCATTATAGTCACGGACCCGCGGGTTCATATAGGTATCGCCCCATGATTTCTCCGGAATCGGTGAAGGCAGATAAGTCCAGTTGTCCTTGTCGGTCATCACCAGATGGCGGCCGATCCCTTCTTTGTCCAGGATGGTCCGTTCATAATTCTCCTCGAACACCCGCAGCGGCGTGTATACAAACAGCGGTACCCCATTACGCGTATTCAGCCAGAAGATCCGGTTCTTCACCTGGCTCTCCTTGATCGTGAACTGCGATTTGCCCAGCGCATTGTTCTGGTAATTCCGCACACCCTTCAGAATCCCAGGCGCCTTCACCGGCACGGATACGAAGCCCCATGACGGGAAGTGCAGGCTGCCCGAGCTGTTGCTGAGATGGAAGATCGGCACGGCATCCTCATCCAGACGTCCGGCAATAATCCGCTCCACGAACTTATCCAGCGGCTCGTCGCGCCCGTATTTCATCACCAGGAAATCCTCCATGGAGCGGGTAATGAGATCGCCGAACTTGTCGCTGAGGAATTCCGATATCGAACGGACGATGTCGATCTCCTGCTCCTTGACCCAGCGGCCCGAATGCTTCAGCATTTCGCGCGTGAAGTCGCGGATCAGATCGTCGCCGTCCTTCTGGTCCATGACCTTGGAGATCGTCGCCGAGATATCCGGCACATTGACGATATTCCAGTAGTAGGTCTTGTTGCCCTTGTGGTCAGCCTGCTCTTCACCATTGATCAGAATGTCGCCGTTCTTCTCGAAGATCGAGCTGAGCGCCGTCAGGATCTCTGTGAATACGCCGTAAATCCGGCTGTTCTCCTCATTCAGCAGCTCATACAGATCCTCATAGAACTGGATCATCTGCTCGGTGCGCTCTACATCGGCATGCAGCCAGTATTCATTAATCTTGGCCTCAATATAAGCATTCTTCTTCTTCTCCTTGGAGACAAAAGCGCTGCGCGCATCGCCCAGCTTCTCCTCCGCACTGTCCTGCGCGGTCTCAATATCACGCGGCAGGCGCAGGAGACTCTCGCGCAGCGCTTCAATATACGACTGGATCAGCTTCAGGATACAGAAGCCCTTCTCGGTATAGAGCAGCCGCGATACATAGAACGGCCCCTGCTCGGGATGCAGGAAGATGCGCTCCAGCTCTTCGCTGAACCGTCCCGTAATCTCGCCCGGCAGCTGCTTCTTCGCTTTGATGTATTCTTCGCGCGCACGGGCCAGGAAGTTCTGCTCCAGCTCCGTGTCCATGCTGACCACCTGGTTCTTAACGACATTGGCATGGCTGAGTCGCTCACTGTTCTGATAGCCCGGCAGCGGCTCCGGCACACGGGATTCGAACGTCTTGATCATGGTATCCAGATCAATGCCGAGCTTGCGCGCCATCTTCTCCACATCCTCCTGCCCGGGAGCGTGATGGAACATCTTGTCCATCTTGTCGAACAGGCGGTAAGCCAGATAAGTCGTCATTTCCTCAATCGGCAGCACGGCCGAGGACGCACCGATAATGTTATATTCATAGTTCGCAGGATACGTCTTGTTCATCTGCGCAATGTTCGTACGGATGTTGCTGATATAGTCATGGATGGCGAATTCTTCGCCGGAGGCCTTCTCTTCACTGGCCATGAAATTGGTGATATTCTCGGCCGTCACATTCATGCAGTAATCATAGGCGTTCTCCAGCAGCTTGCCTTCGGTATTGGTTGCGGAGATCAGATGACAGAGATTGAACGGCGGCAGCGGCGAATTCACGTTCAGGATATTGCCGTACTGCTGGCGGAACCGTTCGCCCCGGCTGTCCACGTTCATCCAGTAATCCAGCTCTTTGAGCGCAGCATAGCCGTTCTTGCGGATATACTCGCGGGTATGCTCGCTGAGGCTCTTGTTGGCCAGATTCACATCCGGTGTGAAGAGATAACCCAGCGTGTTCACACGGTCAATTCCGGCTGCGCCGTAATCCCGTTCAATAATACCGCGTACGATATAGGCGATATCCAGGAAAGCCCCGCTGCCGGTTCCGCCGGACAAGCCGGTGAGCAGGAAGACCATCAGCTTCTTGCTGGTGCCGACAGACAGTGTCTTGATCTTCTTGTCGATGGCTGCAACCACCTGGTTAATCTTCGTGAACAGCAGCAGGCGCCCGGCCTGACGTACCCCGGCGGCTCCGTTCATGCCGTCTGTGATGCTCAGCTCCGGCGACAGCCAGTCTGTAATATAAGAATCCAGAATGCTGCGGTTCTGCAGCAGGCCGCCAATCTCGGCATTGGCCAGCAGCACGAATTCATTCTGCGGGTCGAGGCCGATGCCTTTGTATTTTTTGCCGCGGTCCTGTTCATTAGTCTCGAACGCCAGGAATTCCACGTTGTCGGGCTTATCCCGCTTCTTCTTGGACAACGGGTCTTCCGGCAGCTTGAAGCGGCGGTTAATCTGGTATTTGAGCCGCAGCAGGGCATCTATGCCCGTGCCGCCAAGTCCGATGATCAGAATCGGGTTGTCAATGGTGTCCACTCTGATCTTGTCGCTGACGATCCCGCCGCCCAGCGACACATCAAGCTGCTGAATATGTTCTCTTACTACCGGTTTCATAGGTTTTCCCCCTAAAGTTGTATGAAGCATAGTCTGCTGTTAGCTCTTATATCAAATATTCCAGTAAAATCGTCTTGTCTACCGTCTGCAGCGAGACCGTAACCCGGTCACCGCTCTTCATCTCCAGCCCCCGTGAGGTATCGGCGGCACGCCCCGAACGCTCCACGGAGATCCCTTCGCCCCCGCGCAGCAGCAGCCGGTCATTGGTTCCCGGAGTGAAGACCAGCTTCTCGCTCTCCTTCAGTTCAGGCGCAAGCTGCAAGAGCTGGTGCAGCGTGAATTTGCCGCGGAATCCGGCAAGCTTCTTATACTGCGGATAAGTCTTCTCTCCCGTATTGCCGTCCAGCACTTCCACAACCAGCTGTCCGACGAACCCGCGGTTTGAGCCGCGGCGCAGCAGCCAGAATGCAGCAGCGGCGGCCAGCAGCAGAACAATTCCGCCAATGATATAGTACAGCGTGTTCGATGACTTCTCATCTGTTACCGGGTTATCGCCCGGAGCAGGGCCTGTTGACGGCGGGGTGGTAGCCACCGTTCCCGTCTTGGCGTTAATGGTCAGCACATCACTCTCGCGGTAGAAGCTGCTCTCTTCTGCCCGGACCTTCAGTTCATATTCATGATTATCCTTTATTTCAAAAGCACCCTTGAACTCGGCGCCCGAATTGTCCAGCGGAATCTCCTGCACCTGGCCGGTATCCACATCGGTCGCAAGCAGTACTGCCTTCATCTCCTTGTACAGGCTGCTCTCCGTTACCTCTGTCCCGTTGCTGAACAGATGGGAGGAGATGTCTACCGTGTCGCCTTTGCGATAAGACTGGGAAGGCAGGGCATCCAGCTTAAGCTCCAGATCGTAGTTGAATACCAGGTTGATGTCGATCTTGTCCTTCGGCACCCCCTTGACCCGGAGCTTCCAGTCTCCTTCGTCCGGAGAGAGCAGCTTGATCAGCGTGTAGGTGGACGATTTCGACAGCAGGACCTGATCCGAGGGAATCGCTACTTCCTTCCCTGACGGATCACTGAGCTTCGCCGTAACCGGCTTCGAGGACATGATCGAGATATTGGCTTCCAGCACGCTGCCGTTCGGCACATTGACCGTCACTTCCTGATAATCGCCGTTCGCCGTAATCGACGGCACAGGCACAACCTTCAGCTTCAAGTGGCTGGCAAAAATCTCGCTGAGAATCTGCGGCAGATCATCCGCAGAATTCGTCGTGAACGCCTTGCCGCCTGTCTGATCGGACAGGCCCGTCAGAATATTCTTGTTCAGCTTGCCATCGGCATTCAGCCCGATGGTATATACGGGATAACCCTTCTGCTTGGCCGCTTCTACGGCTGCCTTCAGCTCCTGATCGGAATCGGACTGCTTCCGGCCGCTGGCTTCATTCAGGTCATTATTGCCGTCCGCCAGCATGACGATCATCGGCTCATGGCCGGGATCGCTGCCGTTCTCAAGCACCTTCACAGCCTCTTGCATCCCGACTGCCAGATCTGTGTAAGGCCCGCGGCTTAGCCCGTCAATGAAATCCTTCAGATCCTGCTTGTCACCGGCTGAATTGATACCAAGCAGCGCCTTCTCACGCTGCACCTTGTCGGTGTAGGCCACGATGCCGACCTTGTCGCCCTGCGCAGACAGCATATCAATGAACATCTTCATCGCTTCATTGGCAATCTTGTTCTTGTCACTCTTGTTCATCGAGTTGCTGACATCAATCAGCAGTACAGCGTCGATATGCGAGGGCGCGGCAGAAGCAGCGTTCGCTCTCGAAGCGTAGAAAGGGGATACGGTGAGACACAGGATCATGATCAGTGCAGGCAAGATGCGCTGCAGTCTATTCTTGGCCGTTCTGTAATTACGTTCTGTACGAAGCATAAATAGGGCTCCTCTTGTGTTAAATTCGGCGGATCTGGCAGATCCGAAAAGCATAGCTAAATTCTGTCAATTACATGTCATTATGATATAATTAAACCTTGTAAACTTCAACACAGTGACCGCTGGACCGGCACTTCCTTCACTTACAATCGCCATTCTGAGCCGGATGAACTATTCTAAGTATACGCCGCAATCCTGAATATTTGATTAAAAGACCGTAACCATCACAGAAAGGACGACTTCCATGATTACATACGCCATACTCGGGATAACGTTTCTTTATGCTGTTATTCAGATTATTCTTTATGCTTCACGCCAGCGGAAGCCGCTGACCCGTGAGGATATTGACGAGCGGCTGCTTGCTGCATTGAACGGAGGGGACACGGCCCGTGAATAAAAAGAAACCGGCCATCTTCCGGCCCTTCAAGGCACCCCGCTACGCCTTCGGGAAGCTCCGCATCTGCCGCCGCTGCGGCCGTTACACTGCACTTGGCGAAGAACGCTGCACCCGCTGCGGGCGGGCCGCGCTGATTCCGGTGGAGAAGCATGCGGCAGCCCTGGCCGGGCGCCGGATGCATACCCGGCTGCTGTTCATTCTCCTGCTCACTCTGGCGGGAATCTATTTCGGTCAGAGTCTCCAGGAGATGATATTATGCGGTGCAGGCGGCATCGTATTAGCGGGACTGGTCTACTATACGCAGCGAAAAGTGCGGCAGAACGAAAATCTGTACGCCCTTAACAAACTGCTCGGCCGTAACATCTTCAGCATTAAGGAGGATCTGGAGCTCAACCGCCAGGAAGCCGTGTCTGTCCTGCGCGAGAACGATGTGCTCGCTTATGAGAAGCTGCGCGAGATCTCCATTCTGCTGCGCGGAGACCGGATCTCCCGCCAGCGTGTCGCCCTGCTGCACGGCTTCCAGCTTCGCAAAGACATGAATCTGGAGCTGGAGCAGCTGCTGCTGAAGGACTTCGAGCCGCTGCTGGCTGAATATATTGGCGAAATTGCCAAGGTCCGGCCCGAATTGATCAAGGACCGCACCCTGCGCTATGTCAAGAATTATGAGGTGCAGATCCTCGAAATGGACAGAGGGCTGATCATTCTGACCGCCGTTGCCGGTGCGGCTGTACGGATGAAGCGGTACGCGCTGCTCTATTCGGGAATGATCGGGAGATATGTGCAGGATCTGCCCAAGGACCGCTTCCTGCGCTTATCCAGACTCATTGCCGCCAACCCCTACGAGCCCTGGAACGGGCTGGATGCCAAGGTCGAGGAAATTCGTGAGCTTAAATACCGCTGGGACCCTGAAATGTAAGGTTTAGAAGCTGTCTGCCGCTCTAATCCTTATATATGAATAAAGGGGCTATATTATATGACGATCAAACAGGCTTTAACCCTGCGGAATATTATGATCATTCTGTGTATCTTCATGCTGGTCCTGCTCGGACAGAAGGCTCTGGGGATCAGGGACAAGATTCAGGACATACAGGAAGCCGGGCGGCTATACGCTGCCGGAGAGCTGATCGCCGCCGAGAACCGGTACCGGCTGGCAGCGGCCAATACGGCGATTTCCTATAAGGAAGAAGAGGTTGCCGCAAGACTTGCAGAGCTTGCCCCGATTACGGATATACGCAGCAGTCTGAGCAGACTTTCCTTAACCCTGGAAGACCAGCTGACCGTTAAGGATTTCACCGGATACATGGAGAGTTATGCCGCCCTGCTCAGCCTGAAGGGCAAGTATATGATTGCGGGCGGGCCTTATGAGGTCTATTATCGCCAGCTCTCAGCCGAATCAGGCCTTTCGGACAAGATGACAGCAGGGTTCCGGCAGTTCAAGGAGCAGTTTCTTGCCGGACTCGCGGCGGGACCGCAGACGGGAACGTCCGCCGGTACGGGCAGCGACAATAGCGATAATACCGACAGCTTCAAATGGCGCCTGCTGCAGATTCCGGATGGCTATTACGGAGGAGAAGCAGCCAAGGAAGAACTGCTGGCGGCGGAGTTCAAGGCCCATGATACCGCCAGACTCCAGGCGCTCGCCGCAGCCGGAAGCTTCGGGCCTATGCTGGACAGTGCCTTATCTATGGAAGAAGCTTATAGGAGTCATAGTTATACGGCGCCCTGGATCAGGAAGCAGGTGCAGGAGAGCGCAGCGCTCATCCTGGACAAAGATCTGGACGGCGATTATACCACAGCCTTCGCCGGACACGCGCTCAGCTACCGCAGCTATGCCGCCTCAGCAGGCATAACCTCCTCCAAGGTGCTGAAGCTGATCGACAGCGGCATTACCCGGTTGCTTCGCGCCGGAGCGCGGCAAGTGCGCAGCGGCCAGTATGCCGAAGCGATCAGGCTCTATACCGGGCTGGCCCCGGTGCAGGATACCTCCGGGGCCATCGCTGCCGCAACCCTGGCCTGGAATACCGCCGAGCCGGTAAGACTTCTTCCAGGCGGCGAAGTCCCGGGCAGCTACACCCTTACAGCCTCCGTCACCGGACGCTACGGGGCCCAGATTGCTGTAGCCGGAGTGGATTCCGGCAGCAGGCTGGTCTACGCTGAGATGAGCGGGGACGGGACGGTCTCCACCCGTACCGGAGACGTCATCCCGGATGCGGCGGCACTGAGCAGTCTTGCTTTTGACGAAGCGTTGTCCGCTTACTCTGAGGTTCCGGTAGTTGTGGCTACCGGCAACCCAGCTAACGAACGCAGCACCTTCACTGCTTATACGATCCGGCCGGAGGGCATCGCCCTCCTGTTCAGCTTCACCGGCAGCGGCTACCAGCTAATGGCAGAGGACGGCTCCATTCGGGTAATGAATACGGATCTGGCAGATAGTGCAGCCGATCGGACCGCTATCTTCCGTCAGGTGAACGGGGTCTATGAATTCTCGGAAATCTACCAGGAGTTCACCTACACTCCTATAGATGCTTCACAGCTTGAGCTTCATTCCTATGAGAAAGTAACGTTATCCTGCGAGGAGATCTATATCGACTCTGCCGGAAGAACCGTTGCCCGCTCTAACGGCCGTTACCTGGTACTTCAGGGCGAGGTAGGCCAGCTCACCGGACCAGCCATGATCAGCGGCCAGTTCGAGAACAGCTATAGTAATGTAGAGACTGAGATCGGTGAGCAGTCTGTACCTGTGTTTATGGTAGATTCGCTGGGGAGTCTAAGCTTGACCTTACCTTAATTCTGCGGGGCTTGCGAAGCGGTGTAACCGGCTGAACTAACGGCTCTCCAGTTTGCATCATTCAAAAAGACGCAAGAGCGGAACGGTTTTTATACCGTTTGACTCTTGCGTTTTTTTGGCATGGGGATGGCTACGTGCAGGCTGTCTTCAGGCAAGGCATCCCCCGGTCCCCTGTTAAACTGCTGCTTACATTGGAGCGATAGCTTCTTAGGCGAAGCAGCTGCTCTGCCGGAGACAGGAGCTTGGTTTACAAACGCCGGGCCTTGGCGGTTAGCGGTTTTCTTTTACGGCCGAACAGTCTTACATATCGCTTCCTGGTATACAGCACATCCGCTGATGCCGTAAGGGTGTCCTTCACCTCGACGAGTACGGCCTGCGTTTCCTTCACCGCCTGCTTCATCCGTCCCAGCTCTGACTTGACCCCTTCTTGTCTCAGCTTCGCCTCATCCAGCGTCTCCTGCACATTCGTCTTGAACTCATCCACCGGGGCCTTCAGCCCGTCCACTGATTGCTTCACACCGTCCAGCGACTGCTTCAGACCATTGATGCTGCTCTTGAATTCCTTCAGCGGGTTGCCCATGTCGTCTCCTCCTCGATTCTCTTATAACTATATTACCCAGAATGGAGGGGCGGCTTACATTACTTGCGTATCATCGTCCGGTAGACGAATTTGGGCAGAGCAGATTGTCTGCGCCAGCGTGATTTCTGGCCTTTGGCGACAGGTGAGAACAACAGCCTGTGCGCCCACTCCAGATTAAGCTTTTTCCAGATTGCCGGTGCCGACTTTACTTTGCCCGAAATCACATCCAGACTCCCTCCAACACCAAACACAACCTTAACCCCCCGCAATTCTTCTTTTTTCTTATACAGCCATTTGTCGGAATAGGGTGCACCCATGGCAAGAATGAGAACCTCCGGCTTGGCCTGCTGAATATCGGCGATGATATCGGATTCCTCTTCTAGTGTAAAGAATCCATGATGCCTTCCGGCAATCTTCACCTGCGGATAGCGCAGGGTAATCTGCTCCACCGCCTGTACGCTCGTTAGTTCATCTGTCCCCAGAAAATAAAAACTCCACCCACGCTCATTACCCTGTGCAAGTAAGCTCAGCAGCAAATCGTAGCCGGTTACCCGTTCCGGAATAGGCTCTCCTTGTCTTCTTGCCGCCATCACAATGCCGATCCCGTCAGGCACAATCAGATCTGCCGATCCGATGATCTCCCGGAGTTGTTTATCCGTCTGGCTCGCAAGTGTTATCTCCGGATTCGCCGTAATGAGATGAAACAGTCTTCCCTGAGCGTCCATAATATGTTCGTCCAGCAGCGAGGTCGTCTGTTCAAGCGTAAGTTTGGAGAATGGAACTCCAAGAATGCAAACCTTGTCCTTCATTCTATCACCTGTCTTTCCCAATCCTGCAGAATTGCCCACTGTATCGCAGGCTCTCCCAGAACCGAATGCATCGTACCGGTATATAACTGCTTGTTATGTATCCCTGTCTCAAGATAATGTGCTATCACTTCTCTGGTGGAGGCGGTTACAGGATATTGATTGAGCGCACTCCCGTTCACCCACATCAGCCGTCCTTCGTCACTCTCAAGTATTCTACTGCCCACTACTACCCTGCCTATAAAAATATACTGAATACGAATCTCCCGATTCTCCTTCACCCGGTGAATAATATAACGCAGTGACAGATCATTAATACTGTGAGAAGTTAATCCGGTTTCTTCCGCAATCTCTCTCAGGCAGGCCTTCTGCGGATCAGTGATTTCCTGCTCTTCGAGATGCCCGCCGACAGGGACGAGATGCCCGGAGAGGAATGTAGCCTCTGTTTTCTTTTGAAGAAATAATATCTCTTGCTGCTCATTGAATAACAATGCCACAGCCATTTGTCTTAACTGCATTAAGGGTCGCCTCCAGCAAATATGACAATCATTCCTCCATATACTTCCACCACTCCACCAGCCAAGGCTCCTCTATGCCGCGCAGGCGTAACTCCTCCAGTAGCACCTTGCGGACCCGCTTCTCCATCTTCACAAAGCTGTTATCCTCCTGATACATTGCCGCATAGGATGCATCTTCTCTGAGATATAACCAGAAGTCGTTCATACAATCAAGTACCCTCTTCCCCACCGGGAGCTGCTCCGCTACTGGCACAAGCCATTTGTCATACGGGTAGGGGTACCCCTCCACTGTGATCGCACAACGCAGAGCCCACTTGAACACCTCCACCGCCTGAAAAAGAATCGGAAAGGCAGCTCCGCGGCGCACCGGGTTATCCAGGCTTTTGGCAGCACTTCGAAGGTCTATGTAGGCATTCTTCCGTATGCTCATTAGAAGCTCCGGAGGAAGCGGGAGGAATTGCGCGAACAGCGCCTTCACGTCCAGCGGGTCATGGTATATACAGGAGACAGAGGCGTTCCACAGCCAATCCATTTGCCCCTTCAATAGTGCCTGCTCCAGCCCGGATAATCTCAAAAGGGTATAGTGTCCCGTCTTCCCGCCGGGCAGATGCACATCAACAAACAGACTGCTCTGCTCCGGGATCAGCCCCGCTCGTTCGAATCGTCCAGTAATGGATTCATAACATTCCTCCCGGCAAATAAGGATAATATCGATATCCGAGATGTCATCTACGATTCCGAGGGCGGTTGATCCATCCAGCAGGATGCTGATATTCATGGAATCCTCTACGATAAGCGGATGATTCAATATGTCCGTTAGGATATAGCTGCCGATTTCCTGAAGTAATTCGTTATGCTGCTGGTGGTTGTCCGGCTTCAGTAACAGATTGGATAGACTTGCAGTCAACAATACACGCCCCTCCGCATAAATGAATAGCCTCAGCCTGCAACTAATCCGCACAGCTAAGGGTGTCCGAGTATTATAACATATTTTAGGAGAGTCGCAGTCTTGTTCTTACGGATGAACCATTAATTGGATTTTCAACACTTATTGCTTCTGACATTTCTGGTTTATTGGATTTAGTTGGATTTTCAACACTTAATTATAGCCCTATCTGCCATATTAGCTAAATCAAACCGAATTAAGCTGCATTTTTCCAACTACGGTCCTTACAATACGGGTTCGCTCATAATTAAATGACGTTTTTCCACTTAATGGAGTTAAGCGAGCCTTAGCTTAGGGTGACTTAAGAGGAGCCGCAGCCATACCAGCACTTTCCGCCTCCTTACTTTTTCCTGTAGCCCCGTCCCGTCCCCTCTCTCTCCTTATGCAAAAAAAGGCTGAGTGCCCCATTACAGATGCACCCAGCCTGCCTCATGCCAGCTCCCGGTTATTTTACCCGTTATGCCAACTATTCCCCGTCATTTCACCCGCTCGGTATACAACCGCCCGGCGTAGTCGCTGATCCGCTCACGCATCGCCAGCTTGCGGCTCCATTCGGCGGGGATGCCTTCAAGCCCGTAGTACGCACCGGCGATCTGGCCGTAGACTGCACCGGTGGTGTCGGCGTCATTGCCGAGATTCACGGCGAGCAGTGCGCCTTCAGCGAAGCTGGAGGATTTGTGAAAAGCCCATAGCGCCGCTTCAAGCGACTCAACCACATAACCCGAGCCTTGAATCTCCGGCGGCTCTTTCATCCGGTAGGAGCCATGCTTAATATTCAGCATATGCGGCGTCAGACTATCCTCCTGCAGCCACCCGCCAAAAGCATCCGCAGCCAGCATATCCTGCTTGCTCCAGCCGTGCAGCCCGGCGAGAATATACGCCGCCAGCAACCGGCAAGCAGAGACACACTCAGCCGCACCATGCGTGGTCCTTGAACTAAGCGCCGCTTTGCGGATGGCCTCGGCGGGATGCTCCGCATAGTACATCACCACCGGAGCCAAGCGCATAATCGAACCGTTACCGGCCGAATGAGGATCATCTGAACCGCTGAACCCCTCACCGCTCCTTTCAAACTGATGCAGTGCTGCACGCGTCGCATTCCCGATATCGAAGCATTTCCCTGTACTGCTAAGGACGCCTTCGCGGTACCACTTCACATAACGCTTCATCTGATCTACAGGATCACAGGCCTGCACCGTTAGCAGACTCTCCGCAAGGCAGAGCGCCATCGAGGTGTCGTCCGTCCACTGACCCGGCTGCAGGGCAAAAACCCCGCCGCCGACAATATCCGTAAGCGGCTCGAAGGTTCCAGGTGCCTGGAACTCCACAGTAGTTCCCAGCGCATCGCCAGCGGCCAGACCTTGCAGGCAACCCTGATAGCGGTCAGCAATCAATGTCATCTGATATCCCCCCTTCCTCATCAGCTTATAGATGGATAACACGAACAGCGGGTTTATTCACCGGGATACTTCAGCCCCCACTGTTCACGGACTTTATCCAGCAGCTTCATTAGCGCCACGGATTCATCCAATGTCATCACCGGGCTCTCGGTAAGCCCAGCCTGGAGACAGCGGCCCACCTCTTCCGCCTCGAAGGAATACCCGACCGAAGAACGGTCATCTTCAAAGGTCTCTACCAATTCGCCGTCCACATAGAGCTCAGCCGATTTCGGATTGACCAGAGTGCCTTTGACTATGATATGACCTTCGGTTCCGTAGACATAGGCTTCCTCGTGCATATTCAGACGGATGCCGCCGTTCAGTGATGCCGATACACCATCGCCGTAGGATAGCAGCAGCGAGAAATGCTCGTCCACACCGGTCTCCCCGATATGAACGGTACTGGATACCGCTTCGGGATGGGGCCCGAGGACCATCGAGGCGAAGGAGACAGGATAGATCCCGACATCCAGCAGTGCCCCGCCGCCAAGAGCCGGATTCAGCAGACGCCCTTCCGGATTCCAGTCCGCACGGAAGCCCAGATCCGCCTTAACCAGCCGAACCTCACCAATACGTGCTGCCCCCAGCCATTCTCTAACCTTGACATTGGCAGGCAGATAGCGGCTCCACATGGCTTCCATCAGGAACAGCTTTTGCTCCCGGGCATAGGCTACGACTTCTTCCAGTTCGGCGCTGTTCACAGTAAAAGGCTTCTCGCACAGCACAGCCTTCCCTGCACGCAGCGCGAGCAGCGCATTCTCTTTGTGGAACGGATGCGGCGTTCCGATGTAGACGGCGTCTACTTCAGGATCGTTTACCAGTTCTTTGTAGGTTGCGTACGCCACCGGGATGCCGTGATTCCGGGCGAACTCATCTGCGCTTGCCTGCGTACGTGAGCCTACGGCATAAGCCACGCCATTGCTGGCATGGGCCAGATCTGTTGCGAACTGATGGGCGATCCAGCCTGTGCTGAGAATGCCCCATTTTATCGTGTAAGCGTTATCTTCTGTCATTAGTGTGATCCTCCTCTTAATGAAGCTCAGGTCCCTCTGATTCTATCAAAATCTCTCCGGCGTGTACATGTTCCCATGACTAGCACCCAAGCTCTAACTGTATATCGTACAACTAAAGCAATCGCCGAGTAGGCTGAGAACGATTTAATTGTATTCACTACATCTATAAGTCCCCATATTACGCAAAAGCAGGTTCAACTCTATTTTTAGTTGTACCGTATACACTTAACCAGTTAAATCCAGGTTTACACCGTCTTTTAATTGTATGAAATGCATTTATCCCCATGCGGGCCGCATCTGGTGCAATGAAGAGCTCCCTGAACACAAGTAGATACCGCTTCCCCATCCTTTTAAAGGACGGCATCCGTTTCAGCAAGAAACCAAAAAAACTCCCCCGCAGCCGCGAATCCACGGTAACGGGGAGAGTTCCCTTTGTCATTCTTGCAACTTTATATTATTTGCTCAGTACAAGCTCCAGACGCACCTCAAGGTTATTCTCGGTGTCCAGCACGATGGAATGCGGATTGCTCATGCCGAAATCTTCAAACGTGACCATGGTCGTGCCGGACAGCTTAAGCTGTCCGCCGCTGTATACGGCTTGTGAGTCGAACGTAACTTCCTTCGCTATGCCCTTAACTGTGAGCGTACCCTGCAACTGAACCGGCACTGCTGTGCCCTCCGTCCATTCCTTCGGAAGCTCGGAGAAGGACTTCACCACAAAGGTGGACTCCGGGAACTCCGCAACGGACAGGAAGTCCGTTCCCTTGACATGCTCGTCCCGCTGGCCGTTGCCGGAATCCAGCGCACTCATCTCTACCGTCCCTTCGCCCGTCATAGCGCTGGCATCCTCCAGCTGTACATTCCAGGTTCCCTTAACGGAAGGGTCAACGAAGTTCACGGTCTCTTTGGATGTGGTCACGGACAAGTAGACTTTGGACGGTTCAGCAATGGTCCAGGCACCGTTCAGCTGTTCTGCCGTAACCGCAGCACCTGTTGCTGCGGCCGCATTTGCAGTTCCCGCCTTCTGGGTCTCCGTTCCCTGGCTCTGCTCAGGAATAACAGATTCGATCTCAACATTATTGCCCAGACTATTGTTAAGTAACACGAATGCTGTGATGGCTCCTGCGATGACGACTACGGCTGCGCTTAAGGCAATGGTTTTCTTCTTCATTGTATTCCTCCATCCTATTTCTCTGTATCCCTATCAGGCTTGATTCCTATTCTAACAAAGCAATATGTCGGGAATAAGTCAAAGCAGACAAGCCGGCAATATGATAGAATTGTCGTAATTTTAACTAGGAGATTGAATGCTATGAAATCAATTCTAATTGTAGAGGATGAGGAGGCCATCGCACGGGTGCTTAGTGCCTATCTGCGAAAAGCGGGCTTCCACGTTACCCGTGCCGCAGACGGCCGGAGTGCCCTGGAAGCCTTCGAGGAAGCGCCGCCCTCGCTGATCCTGCTCGATATTATGCTGCCGGAGATAGACGGCTTCGAGCTGCTCGCACAGATCCGCGAGAAAAGCAGCTGCCCTGTCATCATGCTCACTGCCCGGGACGGCATCAAGGACAGGCTCGCAGGGCTGGACGGGGGAGCAGATGACTATATGTCCAAGCCCTTCATTCCCGAGGAGGTTGTCGCACGGGTGAATGCAGTGCTGCGCCGCCCCTCCCAGTGGTCGGACGGCAGCCGCAAACGCCATTTCGGCAGCCTGTTCATTGATTACTCGGCCCGCAGTATATTTCTGAACGGGGCGGAGGTCAGCCTTAGCCCGCGTGACATGTCGGTGCTGCTGTTCCTGGCCGAGCGCCCGAATCAGATCTGCACCCGGGACCAGCTGCTGGAGCATGTGTGGGAGATGGATTATGAGGGAAGTGACCGGGCCGTCGATCTCTCCATCAAAAGACTGCGCCAGGCGCTCTCCCACTGGCCGGACAGTGAAGGCGAAATCCGCACCCTGAGAGGAACAGGTTATCAATTATGGACAACATGAATAAGAGAGCCAGGAAGCATACCTCCATCCTCTCGTACTGGACGCTGCGTTATCTGCTGATCATCAGCATCGGGCTGCTGCTGACCGCGCTGTTCACCTTCTGGTGGATACAGCAGGAGGCCATGAACAACCGGATGCAGACTACCGGTCTGCTGGCACAGGAGATTGCCGACCGCAGCGTGGGTACAGACGGCAAATTAGCCATTAACCCCAGCCTGGATAAGCTGGTTGAGGACCGCAAGCGCTTTTTCAAAGTGACCACAGAGATGTGCGTAATCATCACCGGACCTGCGGGCGAACTGCTATACTCCTCGCCACCGATGACCGGAGAAGAAATGCGTTATAAGCTGAACGATACCCTGACCGATTCACGTACTCCGGAATACAAAGCCGCTGCGGCACAGATCCGGGGAGACCAGGCCACACTCGGGCAAGTACTGGTCATGCAGTCCAAACGCTCCCTGCGCCACATCCCGCAGGAGGAGATTACCTTCTTCTCCATTATCATCGTCTTTCTGATCATCTTAAGCTGGCTAACGATCTACCTCCTATCCATCAAGCTGGCCAAGCCGGTGCAGCGGGTGGCCGCTGCCGCCGCGCAGATCAGCAGCGGCCAGTATAATATTGTGCTTGAGACCGGAGCCAAAGAGCGGGAGATTCATGAACTGCTGGTCTCCTTCCAGGAGATGGCCGCCAAGCTGCAGCAGTTCGAACAGTCGCGGGCCATTATGCTGGCCGGAGTGTCCCATGAACTCAAGACCCCGGTTACCTCGATCAAAGGACTGCTTCATGCGGTCCGCGAGGGAGTCGTTGAAGGCGAAGAGGCCGGAGAATTCCTTGATATCGCTTTGCTTGAAACCGGAAGGCTGCAGCATATGGTTGCCGATCTGCTGGACTACAATGCGCTGACCGCCGGCATGGTTGCCGTCCGCAACGACAAGCTGGAGGCTGCCCCGCTGCTGGAGGAAATTCTCTATCAATGGAAGCTGACCCAGAGTGAGGACGTCTGTGAGCCCATCCTTCATCTACCGGAGTCCCCGCTCCTTCTGCGGGGTGATCCGCTGCGTATCCAGCAGATTATCGTGAATCTGCTGAACAACAGCGTGCAGGCGAAGGCCCCGGACCGCAGGCTTCAGCTGAAGCTTACGCTTACAGCCACACCGCAGGGAATGGCCGAAATCATTGTCTCGGATAACGGGCCGGGTATCCATCCGGACAACCGGGAGCGGATATTCGATGCCTTCTTCCGCAGCTCCGGCAAGCAGAGCGTGCTGCGCGGACTCGGGCTTGGCCTCACCTTCAGCAGACTGCTGGCCGAGGCGATGGGCGGCACTCTGGAGCTTGGCAGCACTCCGCAGCAGGGCTGCTCCTTCGTGCTGCGGCTGCCGCTTGTAGTGTGAAGCCTTGGGGACCGGGCACAGCAAGCTATGTAGCATCGTCGGCTGTCATGCTATAATCAACTGACGTTTTATATTCAAATGGAAACCGGAGGCTGTATATGCTTACTTTTGAACAGAAATTAGCGATTCTTGATTCCTATCCCCAGCTGGAGGCGCGCAAGGTCTCGCTTGGACGGGTGAATTACCACCTGGAGCAGAGCCGGCATGACAAGAAGACGGTGGCTTCGCATATTCATCCTAACGGCAACGGCTTTGTCTATGCCGGTCTGCTGCGGGGCTACGAGACGGATGATAAGGGACTGGTGAATATCCGCGATTATTCGGAGGCTGCGCTGCGCGAGCTGCTGGATGCTTCGATCACTTCGCTGCTGATGTACATTCCCGAGGCTCCTGCCCCTGCCAAAAGAAAGAAAAAAGCGCAGCAAGGCGCTACCGAAGCGGAATCGCTGTGGAACAATGAAGACGGACATACGCTGAGTCTGAGATTCGAGGAGGATCTGTGGTACCTTTATGCCGGGCTCCAGCTGGAGATGGCGTTTGAAACGGTAGAGGAGGCCGAGGAATACTTGGCTGAAGAGGGTTTTGTCCGCTCAGAAGACTGACAGCTCCAGCTATAGCATATGCTATACTAAAGTGAATGGTAATTTCCATATATTTCACAACAAGGAGGAACAGCAATGAACAACCCGGAAGGCGGAACGCCCTTCTCGAACCCAGGGGGGCCGGGCCAGGAGCCTGGAGGACCTCAGCCCCAGCGTAAAGTATCCGAACAATGGAACACCCTGCTCCAAGATGAACGTGTACAGCAGGCGCAGCAGGTAGGCAAACAGTATTGGAGCTTTTACCTGAACGCCCTCACCCGTCCGTATAGCACCATGAAAGAAGTCACGGCGGCTCATTTCATGAACAGTCTGATCACAATGGGTCTGACGGCAGTACTGACAGCCTTGTATTTCCTCACCTGGTTCATCAAGTGGGACGTCTCGGCAGTCTTCGGTCCCGGATTTCTGAAGCCGCTTCTATTAACTGCAGTAGGCCTTGCTGTTGCCTGCGCAGCCACTTATGCAGTACTCCGGGTGGAGAAGGTCAGCTTTGAGCTCAAACTGCTGATCACACGGCTGGGAACCCTGCTCGTTCCAGCAGTAGCGCTGCTGGTGCTGGCTATTCTGTCGCTGATGATCAGCCTGCACTCTTTCTCGACTACACTGCTTGTGCTGTCTTTCCTGTTCGTCTTCATCAGCATCAACACGGTGATGTTCCAATATCCGCTCCATACCACCAGCCGCAGATTTGACACGCTGTACCTGATTGCCATCGCCAATATGGTTACCGGATATATTTTCTACAAGCTGATCGCATCCGTCATTGCCGGAGCAGCCTTCGGACTGTTGAACAGTATCTCGCCGTTTGGTCTATAATCCGCTTTACAAGCAGAAACGGCGTTGCCGCCCTTTAGAGGGTGGCAACGCCGTTTCTGCTTGTTGTTCTATTGTTCAGCTCGATACGCCCGATTAAGGAGTTGTCGGAGCTGCGGGAGCTGCCGGCATCTCGATTTCTTTGGCATCCAGTGCTTCCTGCGGAATCTTGATTTCGGTAACCTTGTTATGATCTTTGATGGTTGCAGTCATATTCATATCCATCGACATGGTTTGTTCTCCGCTGGTCATATCCATGACCATGGTAACATCCGTCTTGGTTGGATAATACGTCTTCTTGTCTACAGCGTAAGAGATCTTCATGCTCTTGATGTTCATCTGCTCCATCATTGCAGCCATCTGCGGGTCAGCGCTGCCGCCCTGGTTCATGTAACTCTTCGCCAGTTCCTTGACACTGTCACCGGATACGTCTGCGGCCAGCAGATAATTATCGCCATCCTCAGTGATCTTCGTTTGCTCGGAGATCGCCTTGAACTGCTCCAGCTGCTTCTCAGGACTTGCGGACTGCTGCATCGCGGCAACAACCTGCTCACTCATCGAAGAAGGCATCTTCATCCATTGGCCGTTCGTCATGGAGTAGAAGCCGTCCGCAGTCACGTACTGCTCCATCTTCTGATCGCCTTGGCCTGCCAGCTTCATCTCAATCTCCTGATGCATTTGCAGCGGGTCCTTCGTGAATTGAGATTTAATAGTCATATCTGTAGCTTGCTCTGTGTTCTGATCCCCTTGTTTCATCACGATCTTCTGCTTCACCTGCGAATCCATAGCGAAGCCCTTCAGCTCTGCTCCGGCAGCAGCCGTCTTCTGAATCAATTCATCTACCGTTGGAACTCCATCCGTAGTCTGTTCAGCAGGCGCTGCCGATGCGGAAGCTTCAGGCGCCGTGGTTGCAGCAGCTGAAGATGGAGCGGCGGTTGCAGCCCCCTCCGATGGTTTGGCCTCCTCATTATTGCCGCAGGCAGCCAGGGCAACGGATAGAGCAACACCCATACATAACGTAGTCCATTTCTTCAAGTTCGATTCCTCCTAGTGATATTGGCAAGTCTTGTTAAATCATGTCATGTATTTAACCACAGTAGGGTACTTCTTAATCACCTTTTAAAGTTAACACGCAAAGTGAAGGTCCGCCGGACGGCAAAAAGAACACTATGAACACAGCCAAAACTGTGTTTAGATGTAGGAGAAACTACACAATCATAAAGGGAAAGAAGCGTGAACCCGCATGAGTTTTGAAATCGTAGAGGCTACTATATCTGAGATTGGGGCTGCTCTGGATACCGGAGAGATCACTTCCAGACAATTAGTCCTGATGTATCTTGAACGCATAGCCGATCATGACAAAAGCGGCCTGACGGTTAACTCCGTGCTGGAGATTAATCCAGATGCGCTGTTCATCGCTGAATCCCTCGACACGGAGCGCCAGCTTCAGGGTCCGCGCGGACCGCTGCACGGCATCCCGGTGCTGCTGAAGGATAACATTAATACCGGGGACAACATGCATACCAGTGCGGGCTCGCTCGCGTTGGCGGATTCTTTTGCCGGAGAGGATGCCTTCATCATCAGCAGGCTGCGCGAGGCGGGAGCTATCATTATGGGCAAAGCCAACATGACGGAATTCGCCAACTTCATGACGAACGGCATGCCCTCCGGCTACAGCTCCCGGGGCGGGCAGGTGCTTAACCCCTACAATATCTCCACTCCGACAGGCGGCTCCAGCGCCGGGTCTGCGGTAGCGGTCGCCTGCAATTTCTGCACGGTATCCGTTGGAACAGAAACCTCCGGCTCCATCCTCAACCCCGGCAACCTCGGCTCCATTATCGGCATTAAGCCCACGGTAGGGTTGATCAGCCGCTCCGGCATTCTGCCGCTCTCCAGTACGCAGGATACCGCCGGACCTATGGCTAGAACGGTCCGTGATGCTGTTCTTCTGCTGAATGCCCTGCTCGGGCAGGATGAGAAGGATGCCGCCATGGGTACGAACAGAGGTAAGGTTCATGAGGATTATACTGTTTTCCTGGATGCCAACGGACTGCAAGGGGCCCGCATCGGAATTCCGCGCGATTATTATTTCGAGGAGCTGACAGAGGAGCAGCTGGCGCTGTTCAATGCCTCTGTGGACAGAATGCGCGAGCTTGGAGCAACCATCATAGATCCGGCAGAGATTACCACGGCGCGGGAGATCAGCTATTCATCCGTGGTGCTGAATGAATTCAAAACCTCGCTGAACGCTTACCTGGCGCGCCTGGGTCCGGGTGCCCCCATGCGCACCCTGAAGGATATTATCGACTTCAACCATGCCCATCCGGTGCAAACGCTGAAGTTCGGGCAAGCAACGCTGCTGGATGCTGAATATACGACCTCGGGCACCTTCACCGAGCCGCAATATCTGCGTGACCGCATGACGGATCTCCGGCTCTGCAAGGAGCAGGGGATCGACGCCACGATGCGTGAGCATCAGCTCGACGCCCTATTGTTTCCCGCTGACTTCGGCGCACGGATTACCTCAAGAGCCGGCTACCCGTCCATCGTTGTACCGTCAGGCTATACCTCAGCCGGGGCCCCTTTTGGCGTAACCTTCTCTGCCCGCGCTTATGAGGAGCCGGTGCTGATCAGGCTCGCTTACGCGTATGAACAGAACTATAAGGTGCGGAAGGCCCCCTCGCTGAAAAGCTTCATCTGACCCGGCCCGCCCTAATCTGCGGCTATACCCATATGCCTGTTGCCTTCATGGGACAGGCCCCAGGTGCGCAGCTCGTAGCTGCGGATACCTGATGTAATATACGGGTCCCTCTGGGCGATGACTTCAGCTGCCTCCCGAGAGGCAGCACGGATAATGACCATCCCGCCGGGACTGTCGCTGAACGGTCCGCACAGCACCAGCTGTCCGCTGCGCTCCAGCTCCTGCAGATGCTTGACATGCGCCCGGATAATATCCATATCCCTGCGGTCCTGCGCTGTTGGACTCAGCAGAATTACATAACAAATATCCTCAGTGTATACTGCTTCCTTATTCATAAATCTCCCCCTTATTCATACTCGCGCTGGCTCTCTTCGTCAGCGATGTTCTGAATCTCCTCTGCGTGCATCAGATACAGCTCGTACCCGCCTTCGGCATGCAGCTTCATGGCGCGCTCCTTGGTGAACTTCGCACTGCCTTCTGCGGCGTCCTCGTCATAGAACAACAGTATCCCGTCGCTTTTGCGGAAAAGCAGATCATCTCTGGCCCGGAACTGCCAGCTTCCGTCATACGGCGCATTACTTACGGCACCGTAGTAGTCGGCTCCGGCAATAATACGGCGGTACTCATTCTGCTTTTCTTCCTTCCACTTCTCCTCCGGCGCCGCATGTGCCGTAATAATGCCCAGCTTCAGTCCGGGGTATTGCTGCTTCAGCTCCAGTACCACCTCGCAGGCCCACAGATCGACGCCATATTGGCCGGGCGTAATGATCCATTCCAGCCCCTCCTCCACCAGCGGTACAATCCGGTTCGTGAGCGCTTTTTTGATATAGGGAATGCCCTGATGCTTGCTATCATAAATGCCCAGCTCGTGGGCACGGTAGCCTGTGACTAGTAACGTTTTCATGTGCTGCCTCTTTCCTGAACGCATAATTTCCGCTGTGCTGAACAACCAGCTCTATTAAATATTATATACCCTGTAACTCATCCGGTTTTGATTTATATTTTTCGGTAAAATGACTAAATTCAAACAAACTTTGGAAAACTTCATGAACAAGGATATGTTCGCGTCAAGGATTCTTAATTTCTACGGCTGGGGATGATCACTCTGTTCGCTACCATTGTATCGTTTGTACCCGGCTGGGCAGTCTTTGGTCAGGCGGGTGCGGCTCTGCTTGTTCCATTGCTCCTTAGATATATATACAGATCGCTCTACCGGTTCGTAGGAAGCGGCCGGGGGCAGATTGGCTATGGCACCAAAACCGCCCGCCAGTCACAGCCGCCGGTTCCTGCGCATTCTGACACACCACGCCCGGCTTCCTTCAGCGGTAACTACAATTCGGACCTGCTTGCAGTGAGAGCCGCCATCGGAGGCAACAGCGATCTGCATTTCAGGGAATTCACGATCGCCCATTCCGGTGCACGGGCCGTGCTTATCCATATTAGCGGCATGCAGAATGACCGGGTGCTGAATATGCAAATTATGCAGTTTCTGATGTACGACTTGCCCGCTGGTTCTCTGTCTTCCGCAGAAATTGCCGGCCGGCTGCTCCCCTTCAGTGAGCTTAAAGAAGAGGCGGCTATAGACAACTTCAATAAACTCCTCCTCTTCGGACATGGCGGCCTGCTGATTGAGGGCCTGCCCTGCGGGCTCCTGGTAGAGCTGCCCGGATCTGCTAACCGCACGATTGGCGAGCCGGTCTCCGAAGCGCTGCTCCGCGGCCCCCGGCTGGGTTTCTCCGAGGTGCTCAGCGAGAATACGGCTATGCTCCGCCGCCAGGGCTTCAATGACCAGCTTGAGATGAAGTCTTACCGGGCAGGCAACACAATTCAGCGGGACATTGTGCTCGCCTACATGAAGGATATCGTCAATCCCGAACTGCTGGAGGAGGTCAAGAACCGGATCTGCAAAATCGACTTTGATTTCCTGGCTGAATCCGGTTATATCGAGCAGCTGATTGAGGATAATTACCTCAGTCCCTTCCAGCAGCTTCAGAACACCGAACGGCCGGACAGAGTCATCAGCGCCCTGCTCGAAGGACGGATTGCTATTATGCTGGATGGCACTCCCTTCGTACTCATCGCGCCGGTGACCTTCAGTATGCTGCTGCAGTCACCGGAAGACTATTATGAGCGCTGGCTTCCGGGCACCCTGCTGCGGCTGCTGCGGTTCACCGCCTCCTTCCTGGCCCTGATGGCTCCGGCCCTGTACATCTCGTTCATCTCCTTTCATCCGGGACTGATTCCTACGGAGCTGGCGATTACAATCATCAAAACCCGGCAGGGCGTGCCCTTCCCTTCACTGATTGAAGTGCTGATTCTGGAGATCTCCATCGAGATCCTGCGCGAAGCCGGCATCCGGCTGCCGAAGCCGATCGGTCCGGCGATGGGCATCGTCGGCGGTCTGATCATCGGCGATGCTGCGGTACAGGCGGGTATCGTCAGTCCGTTCCTGGTGATTACGGTTGCCGTAACCGCCATCTCCTCTTTCTCCATTCCCATGTACAGCGCGGGGATCACACTGCGGATGCTGCGCTTCGTTGGCATGCTGTTTGCGTCAGTGCTGGGGATGTACGGTACCATTCTGTTCTTCCTGCTGATCTTCTGCCATTTGAGCAAGCTCAAGAGCTTCGGCGTGCCTTATCTGTCGCCGATCTCCCCTTTCCGGATAAGTGACTGGAAGGATCTGTTCCTGCGCGCCCCGATGGCTCTGATGAAACGCAGACCTCTCATGATGAAGACCCGGCAGAACAAACGCAAGTCATAACCGCGCCCGCGCGTAAGGAGGACGTATCATGTTCATACGCACCGATGACAAAATCACTGCTGCACAAACCGCCATTTTCTTGAACAATACGCTGCTGGGCGCGGGTATTCTTACGCTGCCGCGCAGTGTAAGCCAGACTGTCAAAACTCCGGATGCCTGGATTTCCGTCCTGCTGGGCGGAGCGATTGTGATGCTCGCTGTATTCGTCATGGTGAAGATCAGCCAGCAGTTCCCGGGTCAAACCGTCTTCCAATATGCCAGCCGGCTCACCGGCAGGTTCATCGGAGGAGCCCTGTCCCTGCTGCTCATTCTGTATTTCATCACGATCGCCGGCTTTGAGATCCGCACACTGGCTGAGGTCACCCTGTTCTTCCTGCTGGAAGGGACCCCCATCTGGGCGGTGATTCTGCCTTTTCTCTGGCTGAGCACCTATCTGGTGTCTGGAGGGATCAACTCTATTGCCCGTGTCTATACCATTGTGTTTCCTATTAGTATCATGATTCTGCTAATCTCCTTCTTGCTCAGCCTGCGGATATTTGACATTGAGCATTTGCGGCCTGTGCTCGGAAATGGAGTCGCCCCCGTATTCGCAGGCCTGAAATCCACAGTGCTTATCTTCACGGGCTGTGAAGTTACTATGACACTTGTAGCATTCATGCAGGAGCCTAAGCAAGCTGTCAAAGCTATCCTTGGAGGTATGGCCATTCTGACGGTAATCTACCTCCTGACTGTTGTTATAGTCATCGGCGGGATTTCTATTAATTCCGCCATCACCAGCACCTGGCCAACCATCGATCTGATGCGCACCTTTGAGGTGCCGGGATTTTTCTTCGAGCGGATGGAATTCCCGTTCATGGTCATCTGGCTGATGCAGATGTTCTGCAACTTCAGCAGCTTTTTCTTTCAGGCCTCGCTGGGCCTTTCACAGATCTTCAAGCTTAAGGTCCATCCGATTATCTATGCCTTGGTTCCGCTTCTGTTCATCTCGGCGATGGTGCCGAAGTCCTTAAGCGACCTGTTTGCACTGGGGGATGCCATCGGCAGGATGGGCGTGGTTCTGTTCCTGCTCGTGCCTGTTCTGCTCTCTATTGTGTGGCTCATCCGGACGAAGGGGCTGAAGCAGCATGTGTAGACGAATTCTGGTACTGCTATGCAGCCTGATGATCCTTGCTACGCAGACCTCCTGCTGGAGCAGCAAGGAGATTGAGGATCTGGCGTTATACGCCGGGCTGGCTCTCGATACTGCGGAGCTGTCTCCCACAGAGCAGAAGCTGGAGGAGCAAGGCTCGACTTATACCAAGCGGAATAGGATTACAGCCACGGTTCAGGTGGTTCCGGCTAATTCTGTAGGGGGTATAGAGAGTACGGACGGGAGCGTGTCTCCTTATATGAATGTAACAGGAACCGGTGACTCTGTGCTGGAGATCTTCCGCCAGTATTCCATCCTGCGGGAACGGCCCATTATCGGGCATCACCTTAAGGTGATTGTCGTGTCCAGCGAGCTGCTTAAGCAGCAGAGTATGAACCAGCTAATGGATTTTGTACTTCGGGACAATGACATCCGCCCCAGTACGATGGTATTCATCAGCCACGGCCGGGCGGAGGAGACGATGATTTCCAAGCAAAAGGGTGTCATTCCCGCCTTTCACATCAGAGATATGATGCGGAATCAGAAGAGAACCAGCAAGGTACTGGCCCCGGTTATTTTATCCAAGCTGGATTCCTTCATGTATTCCAAACGCAGTTATGCGCTGCAGAACCTGGTGACAGCGAACGGCGAGGTGGAGTTCTCCGGAGCCGGGGTGATCAAGGGAGATACCGGGCACTGGGTGGGAGCGCTGAGTCAGGAGGATACCGAATGCCTGTCCTGGCTGACCAATAGGGGGCAGAGCGGTGTCATCAAAACCTATGATTGGAGCAATGAGCCGATCACTTACGAAGTAAAGTCTCTGAAAAGTAAAATCACTGCCAAAGTAGACGGTGACCATCTGTCCTTCGACGTCAAGCTGACCACGGAAGGACGGCTGAGTGAGACCTGGAACGAAGAGGAATACCCTGCGGCCACACATCTGCCTGGGCAAGCAGAGAAGCTGTTCAAAAAACGGCTGGAGCAGATGATGCAGAGCCTGTTCCACAAAGTCCAGTCCGATTACAAAGCAGATGCCATCGGATTCTCCAGCATGCTCAAGATTCAGGAACCCGCCTTATGGCGCAAGCTGGAGGATCACTGGGATGAGGTATTCAGCCGGACTCCCATTCATCTTGAAGTGGATTTGAAGATTACAGACTTCGGTTCGTTCACGCTATAAAACAAGCAGGATTAACTTAAGCACTTGGATGGACGCTCCGTGAACGGACCTATGTTCCAATCGCTGTGATCTCCAGATTTTATTTATTTTCCTAATCGGTGAGAATCCGGAGACCAAGGCGACCGCTATCGCTTTTCCACATTCGTTCCGTCCTCTCCGCTGCTTAAGCGGGAAAAGGTTCTTCAATCTTTCTAAAATCACAACTGAGGAGAAGTTATCGTGTGCAACATATAAATTCTTATGCTACTTTGACGCTGCTTATCCCGGCGGAGACCGCGACAGCTATCAACCTAAGATGCTGACCAAAGTCATGATTTACGCCTATACTCAGCGAATCTGTTCGTTCGTCAAATCGCTAAAGCCATGCGAGAATCCGGACCTCGCACCCTCACATTGTATTCCGTTTTCTGTGAAAACACTTCTGGCGCAACCTGCGATAAACGCACTGCCTACGCGGCGCTCCCAGTCCAATTGTGTTCGGTTTTCCGATTACATTCGGCTTACGCGGCGCCTCCAGCCCAATTGTGTTCGGTTTTCCGATTACATTCGGCCTACGTGGTGCTCCCAGTCCAATTGTGTTCGGCTTTCCGATTACATTTGGCCTACGCGGCGCCTCCAGTCCAATTGTGTTCGGTTTTCCATCTACATTCGGCCTACCCGGCGCTCCCAGTCCAATTGTGTTCGGTTTAATACGAAAATAAAAGTATCGGAAAATGCGCCGCAGACTGGATTTTGACAAAAAAAGACCCACCGCCCCAAAATAACGTTTCGTTTTTTTTGAAAAAGGGGAGACTATTGGATAGGATTTAATTGCACGCTATACCCTAACTGCTGGATATATTGCACGTACCGATCCAACGGGTTTTTCTTGGACGTCTCATCGCCTAGTGAGACGTCTATTTCTTGGTATGACCTTTTCTCCCGCATCAGGGCATGGAGGATTCGAATCAGCAAATGCGCGGTGGCGACGTTTGCTTTTTTATCTCCCCGTCTCTTACGAATTCGTCGAAAGAATTGGCCGATCCGGTTCGATGAGCGAGAGTTCGCCCAAGCCGCCTGACACAAGGCCCCTTTCAGATGCTTGTTCCCTTGCATCGTTTTTGACTTTTTTCGCTTTCCAGCGCTTTCGTTGTTCCCTGGACACACCCCCGCCCATGAAGCAAACTGCGCATCGCTCGGGAACATTTCCGCGACATGCGGCCCCACTTCTGCAAAGATGGTCACGGCAGACGTCCGCTCAATTCCTGGAATGGAGTCAATTTGTTCGATCATCTCCAGGTAGGGTTCTGCCTTCGCCTCGATTCGAGCTTCCAGCTCAGTGATCCGTTTCTCCAAATAGACCAAGTGGTCCCAATGGTCTCGAATCATCTCGCGATGATGACGGCGCAACTTGCCATTGAGCGCGTCTAGCAACTGCGGAACTTTCTTTTTTAAACGGGTTTTGACCAGGTTTTTAACGGTCACTTCGTCTACGACCTCGCCGTCCATGATCTTCTGGAGCAGGCCCCGTCCCGAAACCCCATATAGATCGGACATAAAGGTGGTTAGCTTGATGTTGGCATCCTGCAGGATTTTGTGAATGCGGTTTTTCTCCGCCGTCACCGCCTGCACCATCTTACTCCGGTAACGGGTCAAATCTCGCAAATCCCGGATGTCCTGTTCTGGCACCATACTGCCTTCAATGAGCCCGCAACGGTGCAATTGCGCTAACCAGCGCGCATCTTGCATGTCACTTTTTCGACCCGGCATATTCTTTACCCGCTGGGCGTTGGCCAAGACAAGATCACAACTGCCCTCTAAGATGTTCCATACCGGTTTCCAAAACACGCCGGTACTCTCCATCACCACTTCCCGGCACCCGTGTTCACTCAGCCAATCTTGCAGTCCTAACAATTCTCGGGTTGTCGTCCCAAAGGTTTTCAGGTGACATTGTGGTTTCTGTTCGATCGGTCCTTTTAACACGCAGGCCACAACGGTTTCCTGGTGCACGTCCAGACCGGCGCAACACATACGTACAGCATCCATTCCAATCATCCTCCATCGTCAGCTTACAAATCATGCGCTCGAGTGAGTGTAATTTAATACACGTACTTTTTGGGGGGTACAATAGGCGATGCTCGAAAAGCGCAATAGAACGGTTTTTCGCACGGGGTGTATCCCAGTAACCGCGTCCGCCCTTTGATTTGTATATGTAGTGTTGACGACTACAGCATCTTTTAGAATGGATGCGACGGATGCCACCCACTTATTTTCATTCCTGGGGGTGACAAGGCCTTTGCCTTGTCATGCCTGTTTTTCGATTACATTCGGCCGACGTGGCGCTCACAATCCAATTGTGTTCGGTTTTTCGATTACATTCGGCCTACGCGGCGCTCCCAGTCCAATTGTGTTCGGTTTTTCGATTACATTCGGCTTACGCGGCGCCTCCAGCCCAATTGTGTTCGGTTTTCCGTTAACATTTGTTAAATAGATGAACAGACGACGTTCTGTTTTTAGGCGCGCTGCTCATTTTCATGCTGGAGTATACAAAAACAAAAAGCAGCGATTCTCCTATTACGGGAATCGCTGCTTTTTTAACGTCGGTCTAGCCGATTACTGTTTGTCTGAGAGAATCAGCACTCCACGGCCAGGAACTACAGTGGAGCCGCTGAACTTCTTGCCAGTAAGCAGATCGGTCCGCTCGCCGGTGCCGATATCCGCACTAAGCTCCTCTGCGGCGTGGTTCAGCAGGAACAGGTAGGATACGCCATCCTTCACACGCTGAACAGACTCGATGCCTTCCGGTGCGCTGACCAGTGGAGCAATGCCGTTATCAGCGCACAGGTTACCCAGGAATCCGCGCAGGAAGGCGGCATCCGGGCTTGTCGCCACATAATAGGCTTGGCCTGCACCGAAGCGGTTCACGGTCAGGGCCGGCATTCCTTTATAGAAGTCCGTACCATATTCAGCGAGGACTTCTGCGCCTTCGGTATGAATCAGGTCACAGAGCAGATCGCAGCCATATGAACGGTTAAGGGAGCCCCATTCCTTGTTCATCACGATCTCATTGCTCATGCCCGGCAGCAGGGCGTCGATCTCCTCGGCCCAGATGCCGAGAACCTTGCGCAGCTCTCCAGGGTAACCGCCAACCGTGACCAGATCATTCTCATTCACGATGCCGCTGAAATAAGTTGTAATGAAGGTTCCGCCTGCCTGAACGAAGGCTTCGACCTTCTCGGCAAACCCCGGCTTCACCATATACAGCACGGGTGCAATGACAATCTTGTATTTCGACAGGTCCTCTTCCACGCCGATCATATCCGCTTCGATATTCTGCTGATAGAGCGCATCATAATATTTATGAACCTCGTTCACATAATTCAGCGCTACGGACGGGCCGCTGGAGAGATCAAGGGCCCAGCGGTTCTCCCAGTCATAGATAATCCCGATCTGCGCCGCGCTGCGTGCATCCAGCAGCTCATCGCCGAGCTGTTCCAGCTCCCGGCCAAGCTCGGCACATTCACGGAATACCCGGGTATGCTCATGCCCTACATGCTCTATCACCGCACCATGATACTTCTCGCAGGCCCCGATGGACCGGCGGAGCTGGAAGAACAGCACGGTGTCTGCACCGCGCGCAACCGCCTGATAGCTCCAGAGGCGCATGACGCCGGGACGCTTCAGCGTATTGTACGGCTGCCAGTTCTGCTGGCTTGGCGTCTGCTCCATCAGCATGAACGGCTGGCCGTTCTTCAGGCCGCGCATAAGATCATGCGTCATGGCTGTGTGGCTGACCGGCGTGTCGAGGGACGGATAGTTGTCCCAGGAGATCACATCCAGGTATTTGGCCCACTTGAAATAGTCCAGCTCCGGGTAGAAGCCCATAAGATTGGTCGTAACCGGGATATCCGTGCTGTGCTGCTTAATGGCCTCATACTCTAGGATATAGCATTCCAGCAGGCTATCCGACATGAATCTGCGGTAGTCCAGGGATATACCCTGGAAGTTCGTCCGGTTGCCGTTCCACTCTTCACTGAGCTCATTCGGGACTACGATTTCCTCCCAGTCATAGAAGGTATGGCCCCAGAAGCGGGTATTCCAGGCTTTGTTGAGCGCTTCAAGCGTTCCATAACGGTTCTTCAGCCATACGCGGAAGGCCGCTTCAGACTGCTCGGAATAATCATATCCTCCGTATTCATTGGAGATATGCCAGGCCACCAGTCCCGGATGATCCTTGTAGCGTTCAGCCAGCTTGCCAGCCAGCAAGGTTGCATATTTGCGGTAGACCGCGCTGTTCGGGTTGGAGTTATGGCGTCCGCCGAATTTGCGCTTACGGCCTTGGACATCTACCCGTGTAACCTCAGGATAGCGGTGTGCCATCCAGGCCGGATGGGCGCCGGTACCGGTAGCCAGACATACATAGGTTCCATTCTTATATAAGCGGTCGATTAATGCATCCAGACCGGTGAAATCATACGTATCCTCAGACGGCTGGATCAACGCCCAGGAGAACACATTAATGGTGGCAACGTCAATTCCGGCAAGCTTGAACATCCGCTCGTCTTCTGCCCATACCGGTGCATCCCATTGCTCCGGGTTATAATCTCCACCGTACCAAATCTTAGGTAACTTCTCGTTGATCACACTTAGCACATCCTTTATAGTATAAGTATATTCTTATTCTAATCTCTATTCTTGTCGCTATAAATATAATATTAATGAAATCCTATATAATAATATGGAACAACAGGAGATGACCCTTCTATGTCAGTAGACGCCGTCCGCAGAATCGTATTCGCCCAGGAGAGCGGCCAGCTGCTCCCCATTACCCTGGACAGTATGGGCTATAACCCCGATCAGGAGAAAGTCTCCCGTCCGCAAGGCTATCACACCTATCACTGGCTGCAGACTGCGAATGGCGAAGGGCTTGTCCACTTCGACAACAAAAAGATCACCCTTCCCGAAGGCAGCGGCATTCTCCTGATGCCGGGCACGCCGCATCGTTATGAATCGCTCTCCTCCGAGGCATGGCGCACCTATTATCTCACCTTCGGCGGGACATCAGCCCGGCATATATTGGATTCGCTTGGCATGAATACCAGCCTCCTCTTCCGCTGGGAGAGTGAGGCGCCGCTGCACCAGATGCTGAAGGAGATGCTGGACCGCCACGATGCTTCAAGCGATATGTTCAGCCTGGGTGAATCCAGCGATGCCTACCGCTTCCTGCTGACCCTGAATACCTACGGGCAACTGCATAATAACACCGCGATCTCCCGCAATGTAGACAAGCTTCAGCCGCTGCTGAAATGGATGGACAGCCATTATGGCGATCCCGGGCTCGGTCTCCATGATCTCGCTTCCCAGCTTGGAGTATCCGGGAGATATCTGAACAGCCTGTTCCTGAAGACCTTCGGGCTATCGCCCTATGCCTACTTCGTCCGGCTACGTATCCGCAAGAGCAAGGAATTGCTTGTCGCCCAGCCCCAGCTTACGGTAAAAGCCATCTCGCAGCGGGTCGGCTTCCGTGATGTCAGCCATTTCGTCGCCACCTTCCGCAAGCAGTCGGCCGTAACGCCGGAGCAGTTCAGAAGGCTGCACTGATCCGTCAGCCCTCCTGCGGACTTCCGTCTTCCGCCTGCAGAATCTCAATATCATAGGCCTCGAGCCTGGCGGCCCCGGTCCGTAAGGAACCGCTAAGCGCACTGCGGTAAGCCTTATCCAGCCCAACGGTCTGAGCCGTCCGGCTGAGATTCAGCAGGAACAGCAGCTCCCCCTGCTCTCCTGTGCGCGTGAAGGCCTGCACGCCGTCCGGCAGTTCCGGGACGGGTGTAAGCCCCGTATCCCGCGCAGCATCGCCCAGCAGCTTCAGCCAGTAATTCTCTTCCGGTTGGGTGCCGATATAATATACCTTGCCTGCTCCGAAGCGGTTCATGGTAACTGCCGGAGCACCGGCAAAGAAGTCATCGGCGTACCAGGCGACCGGCTCCGCTCCCTGCAGACGGAGAATATCGCACCACTGGCTGCATTTATACCGAAGATCCTCCGCGCTGCGAAGCGAATGCACTTCGCCTCCCACCGGATCATATTCCTCTACGGTGATACCCGCCGCATGGGAGAACAATCCCGGCAGCGGCTGCATGACGCAGATGTTGTTCATGTTCTTCACACCGCTGCGGCTGGTAAGGATTACTGTTCCGCCTCCAGTAGCAAAGGACTCCAGCAGCTGTGCAGCTTCCTCATCATGCAGGTAGAGACTCGGAACAATCACCAGCTTGTACCCTTCTAGCGGCTGCCGCCAGTCGATGACATCACATCCGATGCCAAGCTTGGTCAGCGCCCGGTGATACTGCTTGATATTCTCATAGTAGTCCAGCCCTTCCGCCTGAGGCTGAATCCGCAGGGCAGCCAGCTGCTCATGCGAATACAGGATCGCAGCCCGGCTGATTACCCGGGTCCCTTCCAGCAGCGGAGCCAGAGCATTCACCTCACCGCACAGCCGGGCGAATTCGGCGAATCGCCGTCCGGGCACATTGCTGTGGTCGATCAGCCCGTGCCAGAACTGTTCGGCTCCGGCGGCGGCGCTTCTCCAGCGGAAATGCACTACGGTATCCGCGCCTCTGGCAATCGCCTGCCAGGCATAAGCACGGATAAGCCCGGGATACGGAGTACGCCACATCGGGAACCAGCAGCCCGGAGGACCACTGAGCTGCTCCATGATCCAGAAGCCCCTGCGTTTGATGCCGCGGGTCAGATCCAGGGATAATGCCCCGCTGTAAGGTGCGGTTGCCTGTTTCTGCGGCGAAGGATTCGGATAATAATCGAAGGCTGCCACATCCAGCGCCTCAGCCAGCCCGTGCATATCCAGCCGCTGCGGATAGCTGTGGAAGTTATGGGTGATGAAGTGTCGTGGACAGATGGCCCGCAGCACTTCCGTCTGCGTCTTCTGGTAGGCAATCACCGCATCCCACTGGAAGCGCTGGAAGTCGAGCAGCAGAGAGGGATTCTGGAAGGGAGAGCCGCCATAAGGCACGGTCAGCTCCTCCCAGGCGCTGTACTCCCCGCTCCAGACCACGGTTCCCCACTCGCTGTTCACCTGCTCCAGGGTTCCGTACTTCTTCTGCACCCAGCTGCGGAACGCCAGATTGCAGCTGTCACAGTGGCAATCCAGCATGCTGAACTCATTGTCCGTCTGCCAGCCGATGACGGCAGGATGGCCGCTGTACCGGCGGGCCAGCGCCTCAATAATCCGGCTGCCATACTGCTGCAGGGAAGCGCTGTTATAACAGCGGTGGCCGCGCACGCCCGGATGGAAGACGCCGCCGCCAGCGAGTACAGGCAGCACATCCGGGTGAGCGGAGGTCAGCCAGCGCGGCGGTGTCGCTGTAGGCGTCCCGATCACAATCTGAATCCCGTACGCATGGAACAGATCCAGAGCCCGGTCCAGCCAGGCGAAGTCAAAGCTGCCGTCCGAAGGTTCAAGCCGGCTCCAGGCGAATTCCGCAACCCGAACCACCTTGACCCCGGTTTCCTTCATTAACTTGATATCCGTCTCCCACATGGACTCGTCCCAATGCTCCGGATAATAATCCACACCTATCTGTACTTTGCTGTAGCTGTCCAGTGCCATATCTGCCATCAGCTCCCTCTCTTCATTCCAGTACTGGAAATCTCTGATTTGAGTATATCCCAGTCATCCTGTACCGTAAAATCCCAAAGAACGCCCCCGCCTCACCTCATATGCTGAGATAGACGGGAGCGTCCGGGCAAATCCACTTTATCCATTCAGATTATTTCTTAAGCTTATCCCAGGCGGCCTGCATGCTCTTTTCCCAGCCTGCTTCGTCAACTTTGCCGGCGATCATCTCTTGAATGGAGCTGGCGAATTCTTGCGTCACCCCATCAGGGAATTTGGAAGCCTGCAGTCCGTAGACCTTGCCTTCTTGAACGTAGTTCCAGACGTCCGCACCCAGAAGACCGATATCTTCAGGCGTTGCCGGAATGGTGGACAGGGCAGGAATGAATTTCCACTTTTTGACGATATACTCTTTGCCCATATCCGAAGTGACGAGCCAGTTCAGGAAGGTCTTGGCTTCCTCCTTGGAGCCGGATTCCTTGTTCACTACCAGGTTCGCAGGAACCCCCACCGACAGCTTGTCGTTCATCGCAGCATCGTCGTTGATTGGCATAGGGAACATTCCGATGTTCATGTCAGGCGTAATGTTGTCCACCAGAGTCTGTGCCCAGTTGCCTTCCTGCATCATAGCCGTTTCGCCGTTGGCGAACAGCGCCAGGTGAGTATTGGCATCGGTAGTCAGCGGATTCTTCTGGCCGTATTTTACCGTCAGGTTCAGCAGGTTGCTCCAATCCTTGAATTTCTCGTTACCCACAATGGATGCTGTTCCGGCGTTCAGACCGCTGATGAATTCATCCACATTATCCTGCTGTGCAAAAGCTACGCTAATGCCCTGGATACCCAGCAGCCACCATTCCTGATAGGCGTTGCCGAAAGGTGTAACGTCAATGGCCTGCAGCTTCTTGGCGGCTTCTTCAAGCTCTGTGATTGTTTTGGGCGTTTCCTTGATTCCGGCCTTGGCGAACAGATCCTTGTTGTAGACATAACCGATCCCTTCAAGGTTCATGGGCATCCCGTAGGTTTTGCCGTCCTTGGTCATCGGCTCCGCTGCAAGTGGAATCAGATCCTTCACCCAAGGCTGATCGGACAGATCCTCAAGCTTGTCAGCCCACAGCTCCATTTCAGCGTACCCGCCGTTACTGAAAATATCAGGAGCATCGCCGGAAGCGAATTTGGTCTTCAGCGCTGCACCATAGTCTGCGCCGCCGCCCACGGTTTGAATGTCCAGCTTGATGTTCGGGTGCTCCTTCTCGAATTCAACCTTCAGCTCATTCAGGCCTTCTACGATTTCGGTTTTGAACTGGAAGATCTTAACCGTTTTCACTTCACCGGAAGGTTTGCCAGCGCTTCCATTAGAAGCACTATTCGAAGCATTATTATTAGTGCTGTTGCCGCCGCATGCCGCAAGCACGAGCGACATCAGCATCACGCTGGACAGCATCACTGCAGAGCGTTTCTTCATCATTTGTATTTCCCCCTTGAAATAATGTAACTGCTTAATATGTGGAACGGGAGCCCGGTGATTAACCCTTCACCGAGCCGGCCGCTATTCCCTCAACAATATAACGCTGCATGAACAGATAGAAAATTACGATTGGAGCTACACCGATGGTCAATGCCGGAAGCGCCATATCCCACTGCTTCGTATATTGGCCGAAGAAGGAGAAGGTCGCCAGCGGAATGGTCCGCAGTTCAGGTGCCTGTAGAATCAGGGATGGCAGCAGATAGTCATTCCAGATCCCCAGGGCATTCAGCACGATGATGGTCATCAGCATCGGCTTCAGCAGAGGCAATACAATCCGGAAGAACGCCGAGATCGGGTTACAGCCATCCACTGTAGCCGCCTCTTCGATCTCCAGCGGCACGGACTTGATGAAGCCGTGGAACAGGAAGATCGCCATCGGAATGCTTAATCCCAGATTGGAGATAATGAGACCCGTGAAGGAGTTGTTAACGCCCAGGATGTTCACGACCTTCAGAATCGGAATCATAATGGTCTGGAAGGGAACCACCATAGCCGCTACGAACAGCAGCAGCAGAATCTGATTGAACCGGTTATTGGCACGCACCATACGGTACGCCGCCATCGCGCTGAACAATGAGATTAGCACCACACTGATCACTGTAACAATCAGCGAGTTGCGGAAAGCCTCAGAGAAGCGGGCCAGCTTCCAGGCATTCGCATAGTTCGACCACATGAAGGTCTGCGGCCAGCTTGCCGCGTCGCTCAGAATTTCACCGAAGGATTTCACCGAGTTCGCAATCAGGAAATAGAACGGAGAGAGGAACAGAAGCGCCAGCAGAATCATGATGACTTCAATTCCGATATTCCATCTGCTTTTGGACTTGGCATTCATTAAGCTTCTACCTCCTTACTCTTCGTTATACGAACCTGAATGACAGTGATCAGCGCCACGATGAGGAAGAACAACAGCGCTTTTGCCGTACCCAGACCATAACGGTTATTCAGGAAGGCTTCATTATAGATGTTCATGGCTACAGACTCCGTCGATTTGAACGGCCCGCCTTTGGTCAGCGACAAGTTCAGATCGAACATTTTGAAGGACCAGGAGATCGCCAGGAAAAGACCAATGGTTACCGCAGGCATGATCAGCGGAACGATAATGTTACGCAGCACCTGCATCCGGGAGGCGCCGTCAATCTCGGCCGCTTCGAGCACTTCTTTGGACACGTTGCTCAGCGAAGCGATATAGATGACCATCAGATAGCCGGAGGACTGCCAGATAAATACCATGACGATCGCCCAGAACCCGGTAGTCGCATCCCCAAGCCAAGGAAGATTGAAGAAGGACCAGCCTGTAATATCGCCCATGGTGGCGAAGCCTTTGATGAAGATGAACTGCCAGATGAAGCCCAGCAGCAAGCCCCCGATCACATTCGGCATGAAGAAGATCGTCCGGAGCATATTGCGTGTTTTTAAAGGTTTGGTCAGCAGATAGGCCAGGAAGAAGCCTACTACATTAGTCAATATAACGCCCAGCACGGTGAATCTCACGGTAAACCAGAAGGATGACCAGAAATCGGGATCATGGGTAAAAATCTTTTTAAAATTCTCAAAGCCGACCCAGCTAACCTGACCAGATACCCCGTTCCAGTCTGTGAAGGAGTAGTACATCCCCATCAGAAATGGAATAATCGTGATCAAGGTAAAAAACAATAATGCCGGGCCAACGAAAAATGCCTGTTGACCGAACTGGGACAACTTATTGCCGCGCATTTAAAGGCCCCCCTTTCTTTTGCTCACTTACTTGTTTATGATCTAAAGATATTATCTGTTTTTTAGAGCGCCTCTTACACCTACGCAAGTGATCTTTAGGGTGTAAAATATTGATCGGAGTGACAAGCCCCTTGAAATGGAACAGTATCCGCACGAAACTGATTGTTTTCCTGCTCCTGCCCACCTTAATCTGCATAATGGCTACTATGTACGTCAGCTATTCTCATACCACCAAGTCGCTAAGAACCCGCGCGGTTGATGAGAATACGAATCTGCTGTATCAGGGCTCCAAGAACATTAACAGCCTGCTTCAGGAGATCAACCGCCTGTCGCTGAACGTATACGCCGACGGGGATTTCTACCGGCTGCTTGAAGCCGGGTACGACGATCTGTCCTCCGACATTGCCATTTACAACTCGCTCAGCTACATTTCTACTTCACTTCCGAATATCTCGCAGGTGTACTTATATGGCGTGAAAGACGCCAAAGCTACATTGATTACCGACAACACCACGCCCAAGCGCTGGCTGAGAAGTACGCCGTACCGGGAATCCCGGATTACAGGCAGCCCCCCGGTGAAGGTGCAAAGCACCCATCTGAGCAATGCTTACGGGCTGAACCTGCCGTTAACACAGTTCGTGCCGGAGCCGGTTTTTACGATGCACCGCAGGATTGAGCGTATCCCTTCCTCAGAGGCCATCGGCTATCTGTCGATTGATGTCAAGCTGGCCGCCCTCGGCGATATTGTGGACGAGCTGTACGACCAGGATCAGGAGCAGATCTATCTGCTGGACGGCAGCGGCAAGCTGGTATACGGCCAGGATGCCAAGGCTCTGGGCAAACCGCTGAATGCAGCGTGGTACAATAGGCAGATTGCTGACAGCACCGGGACCCAGGGCTATTTCGAGCAGGAAGGCGCTGTGTTCATCTATCAGCAGATCAGCAGCATCGGCTATAGCTGGACGCTCGTCAAGCAGATCCCCGTCTCTTATCTGTTCCGGGAAGCCAAGGAGGCCGCTGGCATCAATATCTTGCTGCTGGTTCTGCTGCTCATTACGATCATTATCTTAACCGTGCTGGTCTCCTTCCGGATCACCGCCCCGATCAAGCAGCTGGTCCGGTACATGAATCAGGTGCAGACCGGGAATCTGGAGATTGAGATCCGCCCGGCGGGCAAGGATGAGATCGGTGTCGTCACCGAGCGCTTCCGCAGTATGATGGACACGATCAACAATCTGATCCTGCGGGAGTACAGGCTGGAGCTGACGAACCGAACCAATGAGCTAAGGGCGCTACAGTCTCAGATTAATCCGCATTTCCTGAACAATACGCTGCAGATTATCGGCACACTCGCCCTGGAGCTGAAGGTGCCGCAGATCTACGGCCTGCTCTCTGCGCTGGCCAAGATGATGCGCTACAGCATGTACAATGATGAGAAGATTGTGACGATACAGAACGAGCTGGACCATGTCAAAGCCTATATCGAGCTGCAGAAGGAGCGTTTCGAGAATAAGTTCAGCTTCCGCTACGATATAGAAGAATCGCTGCAGCAGGCGCTGATGCCCAAGATGATTCTCCAGCCGATTGTGGAGAATTATTTCAAGCACGGGTTCAATCGCGCCCGCAGTGACGGATTCATTGAGATTACCGCCGCACGGCTATCCCCGGACCGGATGGAGATCAGCATAAGCAATAACGGCCTCCCCATTCCGGCAAGCCGGCTGGAGACATTGCGCAAGGAGCTGCAGCAGCCCCTGCCGCCAGAGGAAATGGACATGCTGAAGAACTCGGGCCAGGACGGCTACAGCAGGCGCGATGCCCCCGGAGCGGGCATTGGCCTCGGGAATGTTCTGGCCAGGCTGCGGTTGGTATGCGGAGATGATTCCCTGCTGAGCGTAGATAATCTGAAGGCAGGCGGGGTCATCATCCGGCTGGAAATTGATATATTAGTGGAGAGTGAACCGATATGAAGGCGCTTATTGTGGACGATGAAGCAAGAGTCCGGAAGGCGGTCCGCCTGCTGGTGGACTGGGAGGTCCATCAGATAGAGGAGATTCTGGAAGCCGGCAGCGGCAATGAAGCCATGGGTCTGATCCGCAAGGAGAAGCCTGCACTGGTCATTATGGATATGATGATGGAATCCGGGAACGGCCTGGAGCTGATGAGCTGGGTGGATGAATTCGCCGGCAATACCAAATTCGTTGTGGTCAGCGGACATGATGATTTCGACTTCGTCCGCCAGACCGTCCGTCACGGCGGCATTGACTATATTCTGAAGCCGATTGAAGCAGAGATGATTAACAATGCGGTATCCAAGGCGGTATCCGCCTGGCGTGCCGAAGAGGAGGAGCGCAACCACCGCCAGCGCCAGAGCCTCCGGCTGAATGAGATCAAGCCGATCTACGGGGAGAAGCTGCTCTCCGCATTAATAGATGATAAGGTCAATGCCGAGGCCTCGCTGCGCCGCCTGATTCATGACGGCATTATTCCGCAGGACATCCGGACCTCGCGCCTGATCCTCCTGCAGACCGACAGCGGCAACAACCCGCTGCTGAGGCGGTTCGGCGGCGACAGCGAGCTGATGTATTACGCCATCGTTAACATCTGCAATGAATTCCTGCAATCGCAGCGCAAAGGCATTGCCTTCCGGTATTGGGGCGGTCCGCCGGAGATTGCCATCATTCTCTGGGATCTGGAGGAATCCGTAACCGGGCTGATCAGCCGGATGAATCAGGGGCTCTACCTGACCCTGCAGTTCCGGATGCACTTCGGAATCAGCACAGCGGGAGAGTTCCCGGGACAACTCCCCGCAGGACGCGCAGAAGCCGCCGAAGCACTGCTCCGGCGGAATCTGTTAAGGCATGAGGATTACTGTCACTTCTCTCCGGCTGAACCGGCCGCAGGGCTGGTCCCGGACGGCCAGCGGTCCGGCAAGCCCGGCACAGCAGCGCCGCTGAATTTCGCCGATGTCCAGGAGGACTGGCGGCTGGCTGTTATCAGCGGGACTCCTGAGGCCCTGTCCGCTGCTGCGCATTATTGGACCCAGGAGCTTAGCCGCCGGGGTGTGGTTACCCCGCAGATGCTGAACGCCTGGAAGGCGGACGCTATGCTGCTGCGCTCCCGTCTCGTCCGTGCAGCGCTTGGCAGCCAGGCGGACAGCGTACTGGCCGAGCTTGAGCAACAGGACCGGCAGAACCCCTCTCCGCAGCCCGGCGGTTATTCCTTCTCGCTGTTCGCCTGGCGCGACTGGTCCTTCACGTTCATGCAGCAGCTATCGCAGATGCTCTCAGCGAGACACAGGAATGAGCAGAATATAGTCGCGGAGATTATTAAGTATATCGAGCAGAATTACGCATCCGATCTCTCCTTGCAGGAGATCGCCGGCAAATTCCAGGTCAGCCGCGAGTACGTCTCACGCCGGTTCAAGCAGGAATACGGCATCAACTTCTCCGACTATATCGTCAGCGTCCGCATCGAGAAGGCCAAGCTGCTGCTGCCCAATCCGGGCCTCAAGCTGGCCCAGATCTCGGAGATGGTCGGCTTCCACGACGTCAAATACTTCAGCAAGGTCTTCAAGAAGCACACCGGCCTCTCGCCGAAGGATTACCGGGGGCGGATGGAGCCTTAAGTGCAGGAGATTGCGCGAAGCAGATACATCTTTCGAAAAAAAGATAAGCGTCTGCAAACCCGCAGGCCCTTATCCTTTGATAATGCGCATAAACTGTCCTGCTGCACGATTACTGTCGGTATAACGCGTTTTAACGTGAGAATCCTGCCCGGAATGCAACATTCCCCTCACGGAGTACGGCCGTATTTCGGATTTTGTTGTACGAAAGGCAGCATTCCACCCCGTCCAAAGCGGCTTTGCGGAACAACTCCTGCACTCCGTGCAACAATCCTCCTCTGCCCCTGGTACCCGGGATTCAATGCTGCATAACTTACAACATTTCCTGCCTGTTGCCTTGCCTAAGCAGTATTAGGGTCTGCCTGAAGATGCAGATTTCCCGGATTTCCCGGATTCCCCGTACCATGCCAGAAAAGCATCCGCCACGGCCTTCCCGGCCGTGCCGTTCGGGTGCGGGTCGAACTCGTCACTCATATACTCCGGTCTGATTCTGTGCTCTGCCGGAGCCGGTACAGACAGCACTGCGGCTATGTCGAACACGCGGTCCACACCGGCAGGCGGGCTGTTAAGAATCACCGCATTCACCGTGCGCCAAGCCGTTTCGCGTGCACCCTCGAAATTGAACGGCGGCACGGTACTGAGAATCACGGCGCTCTCAGGCCGCGCTTCCTTTATCACGGAGATAATGTGTGTAAGGTCCGTAAGCAGCTCCTCGGCTGAGCGTTGACCGATATCCAGATCATTCACCCCAAGCACGATCAGCACTTCATCGCCCTGCTTCGCTTTGCCCAGCCAGGCGCCATCCGTGGCGACATCATAGGCCCGGCCCCAGCCGGAGCCGATATTCCACAGCCCGTAGCCTGCTCCCAGTCCTTCGGCGATTCTTGCCGCCCAATAGGAATATTCATCCTTCGCTGTCCGTACTCCCTGCGTAATCGAATCCCCCAGGAAGACCAGCTTTTTCGTTACCTCTGCCCTGTATCCCAGGAAGCTTGGGAGGACCAGCAGCTTATCCGATGCGTTGAACGCAGCCGCCGATTCCTGAGCGGCCAGGTGGCCCGGCGCATCGTAGCCGGAGACCAGCATTCCTTCCACGTTGAACGGAATCGACTTCCCGGCTGCCGCCTTCAGCGTCCAGGTGAACGCCAGAACATGCCCTTCGGGCAGCTCCAGCAGCGCTTCGTCGCTCCAGAACTGCTCACCAGGCTCCACCTGCCGCGAGGCTTCGCCTCCGAAGGTTACCGGGACCTGTGATCCCGGTACAACCGTACCGTCCGGCACGGTGCCCCCATCGGCGATATACGCCGCTTCAATACTCCACGCCCCGCCCGGTTCACTGGCCCTTGACTCCGCCCCCAGGTCCCAGGTCGAATCCACGGCATTACTGTGCCAGAACTTCAGCGTCAGGCGGCCGTTCTCCCGGAGCCGGATGTAAGTCCGGTACGTACGGGTGAAGGGCTCGGGCGAGTTCATAATATAATTGGCGGCTGTAGACAGCGCTGTGGCTGAAGTGAACTCCGGCTGGCTCAGGACTCCGCTATTCTCTGTATCGCTAATCTCTTTACCACTGTTCTCTTGAATATTCATAGTTCTGCATTCTCCTGTTCTGATGACTCCGCCTGCAAAAAGCTCTCCAATGCACCAGGGACGGATGTCCCCTGTCATCAGAGAGCTTAAGCATCAGCTATTCTTATTTCAGCGTAAGCGTGAACGATACGGACTTCGCTCCGGCACCCACTGTCACTGTAGTCTCATCTGCCTGAGCCGCACCTTCTACGGAAGCGATAGCGCCGAGATCCTTCACTGCAAAGGTGAACGCTTTGCCGCTGCCTTCGGCAGTTACGGTTACCGTGCTGCCGCTGCGTGCAGCTTCCACCTTCAGCTCGGGAGCGCCATTGATATCACGTACCGTGGCCGTCGCCGTCTTGCCGTCCTCCAGGGAGTACAGGCTAAGCTTCACGCCTTCGGCAAAATCATAATCCGGACGGCTATCCTCGCTGCCTACGGCAAGCAGAGAGTTCTGGCGTACGAACAGCGGAAGGCTGAAGAAGTCATATTTCTCTTTGCGCCAGGATCCGCCTTCTACAGTCTCACCGCTTAGCAGGTGTGTCCAGCGGCCGGCCGGCAGATAGTATTTCACTTCGCCGTTCTCCTGGAAGATCGGAGCCACCAGCAGGGAATCCCCCAGCATGTACTGGCGGTCCAGCACTTCGCAGGTCGGATCTTCCGGGAATTCCATCACCATTGCCCGCATTGAAGCCCAGCCCTGCTCATGTGCCTGTCCGGCAACATCATACAGGTACGGCATCAGGCTGCATTTGAGCTTGGTGAAGAAGCGGGTAACATCCACAGCTTCGTCATCGTAAGCCCAAGGCACACGGTACGAGGTGCTGCCGTGCAGACGGCTGTGGCTGGAGAGCAGGCCGAAGGCCAGCCAGCGCTTGAAGACATGCGCCGGAGCTGTATTCTCGAAGCCGCCGATATCATGGCTCCAGAAGCCGAAGCCGGACAGGCCGAGCGACAGGCCGCCGCGCAGGCTCTCTGCCATGGATTCATAGTCAGCGTAACAGTCGCCGCCCCAGTGAACCGGGAACTGCTGCCCGCCAGCTGTAGCGGAACGTGCGAACACGGCAGCTTCATTTTTGCCGAGCTTCTCTTCCAGGACTTCAAAGACAACCTTGTTATACAACTGGGTATAATAATTATGCATTTTGTACGGATCAGAGCCGTCGAAGTACACCACATCGGTAGGAATCCGCTCGCCGAAGTCCGTCTTGAAGCTGTCTACGCCCATATCCACCAGGTCACGCAGGTAACCGGCATACCATTCACAAGCTGCAGGGTTCGTGAAGTCCACCAGACCCATGCCCGCTTGCCAGAGGTCCGTCTGATAGACGTCACCGTTGGCTTTTTTGAGCAGATAACCATTCTTGCGGCCTTCTTCAAACAGCGGAGAGCGCTGTCCGATATAGGAGTTGATCCAGACGCAAATCTTCAGCCCTTTGTCATGCAGACGCTTCAGCATCCCCACCGGGTCCGGGAATACACGGGAATCCCACTGGAAATCGGTCCATTGGTATTCGCGCATCCAGAAGCAGTCGAAGTGGAACACATGCAGCGGCAGATCGCGCTCCGCCATCCCTTCCACGAAGGAATTCACCGTAGCTTCATCGTAGTCCGTAGTGAACGAAGTGGTCAGCCACAAGCCGAAAGTCCATGCCGGAGGAAGCGCAGGCTTGCCGGTCAGGGAGGTATATTTGGTAATAACCTCTTTAATCGTCGGCCCTTCAATCACGAAGTATTCCAGGCTCTCTCCGGCTACGCTGAATTGGGCTTTTTTCACCTTCTCGGAGGCGATTTCGTAAGACACCAGTTCCGGCTGGTTCACGAACACGCCATAGCCTTTGCTGGTCACATAGAACGGAACGTTCTTGTAGGCCTGCTCGGAGCTTGTACCGCCATCCTTGTTCCACAGATCAACCACCTGGCCGTTTTTCACAAAAGCAGTGAAGCGCTCGCCCAGACCATACACGAATTCGCCAACGCCGATATCCAGCTCTTCACGCATGAACGTGTTGCCGTCCTGATCCGTGATATAAGCCATCGACTTGTAACCGCTGCCGGTAATGCGCTCGTCGCCGCGGTAAAAGTCCACAGACCAGTGAGTGCCCTTGTTGATGACCACACGGAGTCCGCCGCTGATCAGCACAGTCTGTGCTTCCGTCTCTTCAATCTGAACATGATCGCCCGTTCCCTGGGTCAGTTCAAACGAAGGCCCCCGGTTAATTACGCCATCATTATGAATAATCTTAATACCAACCACACCCGGCAATGGAGAGTGGAATTTTACGGTAAGCAGTGTAGAGTTAAGTGTGGCCGAACGTCCTGTAATCGGAGTCGTCTGCGTAATGGCTGTCAGACCTTCCTCCGTTTTTTCTACTACATAGTTCTGCACTGCACCATTAATTGTAATTCCGTCACGTACCAGCCAAAGGCCGTCTGTAAATTTCATATGTGCACTTGCCACCCTTCAATTTGGTGTTTATATTTGCATTATACCGATAACAAAATCACAAAACTAATAATATATAGCTCATTTATAACACTATTTTGATATCATTCATCCAAGGAGGGCTACAATGGACCGCACATCACAGCGTTTGCTGAAGGAAGACCGTGAACACGGGGATGCCATGTTTCCCTTAGCTGCCTACTGGATCGAGCTTCCGGCCGGAGCGCCTGTCCTTGATACTCACTGGCATGAGGAAGCGGAATTCTTCCTGCTGCTTGAAGGCGAGATTCTCTTCCAGGTGGATACCGACTATTTCACACTCCGCCCCGGCGAAGCCGTGTTTATTGAATCCGGTGATATTCATGCCGCTTATGCGGTTAAGGACACTCCCTGCCGGTTCTGCGCACTTGTCTTTCACCCCGATCTCCTGGCCAGCGCCCAATATGATACCATCCAGCAGACCGTAATTCTGCCGCTTCAGGAGAAGCGCCAGAGCTTTCCGCGTCACATCACTCCCTCCGTTCCCTGGCAAGGGGAGCTTCTGCTGCACCTGGAGCGGATGATGGAGGCCTATGATCATACAATGCCCGGATTCGAGGCCTTTATGAAAGGAACTTTGCTGATCATGCTCTCCCAGATTGCCGCGCCCGGACGTTCGGTCAACCACAGCCAGTCCGGGGAAGCGGATACGGCGAAGGTGGACCGGCTGAAGAAGGTGATTCTCTATATCCAGGACAACTACCAGGAGCCGATCCGCACCCGAGACCTGTCCGGGCTGATTCCGATGAGCGAAGGGCAATTCTGCCGGTTCTTCAAAAGCATGACGCGCAAAACGCCCGTGGATTACATCAACTCCTACCGGGTCCGCCAGGCCGCAGCCCTGCTTAAGCAGGGCGACCGCAAAATCTCCGACATCGCCATGGACGTCGGCTTCGACAATGTCAGCTACTTCATCAAAGTGTTCCGCAAAATGATGAATTGCTCGCCTTCCGAATTCCGCAAGGATGCCGGTCAGCTCTCCGGGCAGAACCAGCTATATCCATAGCTCAGCCCCCGTCCAAACAAGAATGTCTGCTTACGGATGCCCGGATACGTTTAAGTTAGTGTAAGGATGGCATCTCACCAATCTACTTACAGGAGGCAGATATCCATGAATCAACATGTTACCTTGCCAAGTGAAGTACAGGACTTTTACAATGCGATCAACCAATATCAGCCCGAGGTCTTCATTGAATTGTTCTCTCCCGGCGCGAGCGTGAAGGATAACGGCAAAACGGCCGAAGGCAAAGAAGCCATAGCGGCTTGGGGTGAATCCGAGCTGTTCTCTGCCAAAGTTCGATTCACCATTATGGAGATCGAAGAAGCCGGCGACCACATCGCCGTAACAGCCGAGATGGAGGGGGAATTCAATAAGAACCGCGTTCCCGCCCCGCAGCTGTTCCGGCATGAGTTCAAGGTACAAGGCGGTAAAATCAGCACTCTGATCAGCACGCTTAAGTAAGCAGAGACTGCTTTTCATGTGACACCTATACCTTCTTCTATTTCAAAAAAGCTGTCCCGTAAGTCATGAAATGACTGCGTGGGACAGCTTTTATTTGGAGCAGGATTAACGTGTGCCTATGGGTGGACGCTCCGCGAACGGGCCGTTGTTCCAACCGCCGCTGGGCTCTCCGGATTTCTTCACTGATTGCACTTTCTGCAATAGATTCCGCTTTATTTTGCCTTAAAATTCATTCTGTTGTATTTCATACATCAGATTTCTGAATATAGGCTCCAAAAGGTCATTTCCAGGAAATTCTAGTGTATAGAGTTCAATAGAAGCCATTTCCTCGTGCTTGTTAGAGAAATCTATTGCACAAAGCGCAACAGAAACATAAACGAAAAATGGAGAAGCAGGGCCAATGAGCCAAGAAGGAGCAATAGTGCACCTCATTTTATTAGGCGCGGGCTAAATGGGCCAATAAGGCGCAATAGTGCACCTCATTTCACTAGGCGCGGGCCCAATGAGCCGATAAGGTGCAATAGTGCACCTTATTTCACTAGGTCGCGGCCAAAGGAGCCAATAAGGAGCATTAGTGCACCTCATTTCACTGGCGCGGGCCAAATCAACCAATAAGGTGTAATAGTGCACCTCATTTCACTAGGCGCAGGCCAAATGAGCCAACAGAGAGCAATAGTGCACCTCATTTCAATAGGTGCAGGCCAAATGGGCAAATAAGGAGCCTTAATGCACCTGAATTTACTGGGCGCGGGCCAAGTGAGCCAATAAGGAGCACTACTGCGCCCGTTATCCATACCGGAACACACTGGACAACTTAGGCGGAAGCCTAAGCCCCCGCCCTCACCCCGCCTTGCGGATCACGATGAAGCAGGTGCTGTCCGGCAGGGCGACTGCCTGCCCGCTCTCATCCATCACCACGACCCGCTCCTGGAGCGCCTCCGTATAGCCCTCCTGCAAGTAGTGGCGGAACACCTCAATCTTCGCCTGCGGTCCAAGCGTCTGCTCAATGAACGCAGCATACTGCGACGGAGTGAAGTATCCGAACTGCTCCTGCACCTCATGGATGTAGGCTTCTTCCCCCCACGTATACGTGTACAGAAACTCCATCGCATCATTCACCGGCATCAGCACCTCCTGCCCGCTAAGCTGCTCATACCGGATACTCCGGCCGTCAAAATCCTTCGCATACCGCTCCAGCCACGCCATTCCGTCATCCTCCAGGAACCGCACTCTTCGCATCTGATCCTCCGGCTCGGTCATAATCCCGTCACGGATAATGATGGCTCCGCCGTCCGCCAGTACCCCGAAGGCGCTGGTCAACGCTGCCGCCACCGTTCCATGATTGAACTTCTTCCCGTCCAGCGGGACATAAGAATACAGCTCATGCAGAATAGATGAGAAAATCACCGTATCCACCGTCCCCGGCTCCACATAGTCCTTCAGGTTCAGCGCATCGCCCTGCAGCACCTCCCAGCGGCGGTCTTCCCGCTGCTTGCGCTGCCGCAGCGCTTCAATCACATTGCTGGAGATATCAATGCCGACCGGAACCACCTCCGGCATCCGCTCCTCGATCAGGTCCAGCAGCACCCCGCCGCCCGGCCCGATGTCCAGTACTTTACGGCCGGTGACATAATCCAGAATCACCGCCTTGTAATCTGCTGTATCATTCATCTGGCTTAAGTACGTATCCTCATTGTGGAACCGGTCAAAGGCGTCCCGCCGCAGATCAAACAAGTCGAACAGCAGCAGCACCGCCCGTTCATAGAGCGCCGACTTCTCGGCCTCTATACAGAATTCGATCAGCTTCTCCGCTGCCGGAGAGAACTCGAAATGGAAGAACAGCGTACCCGGCAGATGCTCCTTGCGCAGCAGCCGGTGTACCAGATGCGGATTGGCGCCGGAAGGCTCCGCTCCGCTGTATATCTCCTCCCAGCTCAGCCCGGAGAGGTATTTCTCGATAATCCGTTTCTTGTACACGTTGATCTTCTTGCTGCCCTTATAATCATAGTGGATACTGTTCATCACCGCCTCGAAGCTGAGGTGATGAATATGAAGCGGGCTGCTGGCAGCGGCCAGGCTGATGACCTTCAGGAATTGCTCCAGCGAGAAGGTCTGCAGCGCTGACTCCACATACCAGAAGGTAGCAGGCTGCAGCGGCTCCAGTGCGTCAGGAAGGAACCCTTCCCGCATAAGGAGGCTCCATTCCGTCTCATAATCCTCGCCCTGCACAATCGACTCTGCGCGCATTCTCCGCAGGCGTTCCTTCATCGGCACCTCAGGCTGCAGATTCCCCGAGGAGATGACAGCGATCAGCTCCATCACCTGCGGACGGACCTCCTGCCACAGCTCCGGGGAGACGGCAGCAATGATGCAGTGATTCAGCGCGAACAGCAGACGCTCCAATTCATCGGCGCTTAGCACCCCCTGCTCCACCAGCCGGGACAACGGAAGATTGACGGAAGGCGGAACCTCGCCGCGGATTTGCTGCCCGATCAGCCCGTGCGTTTCGATCAGTGTGTGTACGACCAGTCTTTTCTCCGCCGACCCTGCCTGCTCCTGCCCGGTGCCGTCTACATACCGCTGGTATAGCTGGGCAGAGCCGATATTATGAACGAAAATATTAATGCCTTCCTCCTGCCAGCTCCGGCGCTGCCGGATAGTGCCTCCCTTGGCCGTCTCCGACCAGACCAGGGTCTCTTCAACCAATTCCCTGATCCAATAGGACAGAGGAAGACTGTCCAGTATACGCAGACTCCGCTCTACATAATCCAGCACCGGGTTCTGCTGTTCCAATTCCCGGAGCGATTCCACCCGTTCCAGATTTACAATCGTCTGTTCGGCCTGAACGATGTATTCTAGCCACCGCCAGCCTTCACCGGAGGGCTGCCCCCCTTCACAGTGCGCTTCTATAGCCTGCAATGATTTCAGCATTTCCATGCCTCCCTATGTATTAACAATCTCTATACAATAGCCCCGCTGGCTGTAGTTTGAAACATTAAAAACAGCGGCAATCCAGGAAATATTACGATCCCGTGCTGCCGCTGCTTTGGTAATCTAGGTTTAAGTTCAAGTTATTTGATGCCTGCCATGAAATCCTTGTAATCCTTAGCAATTTCTTTGGACAGGGTATGATGCAGATAATGTTCACCTACAAGCGGCACCAGCTTACCATACGCGGAATTCTTCACTTGCTCTTCATGCAGCGTCTGCCAGCCCTCAACATCCGTATTATTCGCCTGTATGAAGAGAAGCAGCGGCAGCTCCTTCGGGAAGCTGAGCGCCTGGGCGGCAGTGAAATTCTCATTGAAATGCTTCATTTCATTCAGCGTAGTATCGTTGCTGGAGTTCTTGTTCGAGATCATTCTCATCTGCTGCTTGGTGTGGTCATCAAAATCAAGTCCGGCATAAGCGTCACCGCCCACCTTTTTGAGCAATCTCATGATCCCTGACTGGTCGAGGAATTTGAACATCCCCACCGGCATTTCATCGTCCATTCCCCCTTGGGTCGGAACACTGCTGTCGATTCCTACAAAAGCGGTCACTTCATCAGTGTACTTGTTCACATAATCCAGCCCGTAAATCCCGGCTATGGAATGGCCCATTAAAGTGTAACGCTTAATCCCAAGCTGTTGTAACGCTTCATGAATCTCGCTGGCGATATTGTCGTTCGTCCGCTCCTTATCTGTCCGGTCACTTAATCCATAGCCAAACGGCTCGACAACCACCACTCGGTAAGAAGAGGACAGCTCATCTACCAGCGGTTTGAAATCAAGTGCCGGCGCCGCGGTTCCATATCCCGGAATCATGACAACGGTCTCCTTACCCGACCCCTGGATCATTACATTCATTTTTTTACCGTCCACAGGCACTAACTGGCCATAGGCTTCAATCTTGCCCTGCTCCGATTTGTTGCTGATGATATTGACTACAAACACTACGGCAAAAAATAGCACGATGACAATCATTACTGCGGCTATTGACTTAAGCGTGACCCTCAGCCATTTTTTCATGATCCATTCACCTGTCCTTATCGCTGAAATCTAACTTAATTGAACTGCTAAGGATAGCTTACCCCATGGAAATGTACTCCTCGTGAAGGCAATATGAACGGAGGATGAACTGTATATAAGACTCACTTAAGATTTCAACTTGAAGCTTCATCGTCACTGCGGTGAACATTTGGACTTCCGGCCGCTGCCCATCCCCAGATTTCTTGATTAATACCGCTCTTCGCGGTGGAAATCCGGTGACAAAGGCGGACGCTATCGCTCCTACAGTTCCAAATTTCCCCTCCGCTTCTTTTGCTTTTTGTTTATTTCTTGCTACCGCTCTTACGCCGCTGGTATATTGACCGGTAAAGTGACGGTCACATGCTTATTATTCTGCCTGATATTGACATGAATTACTCCCCCGTCCCCGGAAAACTTCAAGCGGCACTTGATCCTGCGGCTGTGTCAAATCCGTCATAGCGCAAAAAGAAGCAGACGACTTAGCGGATATTCGCATCATCGTCTGCATCAAGGCAGGCATCTATTCTTGTATAGAATAACTTTACGTTCCAAACCGCTGCCGGTATCCGCATTTGCGGCACAGCTCCTCGACCGCTTCCCGGCGCGAGAAGCCGTAGAACAGATTGTTCGCCCGCTCCCCCTCGACAATCTCGGAGAACGGCTGCTCGTGGATATTGCCGAGGTTGATCACCCCTTCACCATCCAGACAGCAGGGCACAACTGTGCCGTCCACCAGAACAGCCGCCTGACTGCGCAGCGCATGGCAGAAGCCCTTGCCGTCATCCTCCGGCTCATGCAGCGCCGGCCATTTGAACTCATGATCCTGGTTCAGATACACACGCGGGGCGATTTTCACTCCGCTGCCGGGGACCACCTTCTCTTCAATCCTGTAGTCGAGCGAGAAGGCCTCTTCCAGCAGGGCCAGTGTCTCACGGTTGCGGCTTTTCTCCAGATTCGTCCGGTTGTCCTCCGTCAGGTTCCATAGCCGGAAGGAGACAATGACGCCTTGGGCCGAGATCTCCCGGACGAACCGGATAATCTCCGACAGATAGCCCTCGCGGTTCTCCGAGCCTGCATGGCCGTCGAAGCTGTGCAGCGAGAAGTTCATCTGCCGCAGCGCCGGCTTGCCGAGCAGCTTCGGACCCGCCTTGTGAATCAGCGTGCCGTTGGTCGTGATGTTGACCTTGAAGCCCTTGGCATGTGCTGCATCCAGGAGGTCACCAAGCTTCGGATGCAGCAGCGGCTCTCCTTTGACATGAAGATAGATATGATTGCTATGCGGTTTGATCTCATCGAGGATCTTATCGAACGTCTCCAGCTTCATGAAATTCTTCTGCCGCTCCGTGGGCGGACAGAAGCTGCAGGCCAGGTTGCAGACGCTTGTGATCTCGATATACACTTTTTTGAACGTCTTCAAGTTCCGCTCCCCATTTCAATGATAAATGCAGGCTATTCCACCTGTTCAGCTACAGATCCGAAGCATAGCGGAGGCCGATCTGAGCTCTTGCCTCTTCCATCAGCTCCGCAACCGCCAGGGAATTGGCATGGCTGTTGGTCACGCTCTCCCGGTGTCCGCTTTTCAGCAGATGAATGAACTCCTGAACCTCATAATACATCGGCTCGTACACCTGCGGCAGTGTAAGCTCTTCGACAGTCCCGTCACGGTAGTGGATCTTGACCTGATACGGCTGGTTGATCTTGTCGATCACCATCGTCCCGTTCTCTCCCTGAATCTCGGCCGGCAGATAGGAATCCGCAATCTTGGAATGCATAACTACAGCGTCCATATCCTTATAGCGCATAACCATACTGCCTTCACCATCTACTCCCGAGGAGAGCATCAGACCTACAGCCTTCATCGAATCCGGCTTGCCGAACAAGGCGACCATAGGGTACAAGCAATAGATGCCCAGGTCCATCAGCGAACCGTTGGAATATTCAGGATTGAAGGCATTCAGGATGGTCCCCTGACGATAAGCATCATATCTGGAGGAGTATTGACAATAACCGGCGAAATACCGCCGTACCTGGCCCAGCTTATATAGATTATCCCGGATAACGCCGAAATTCGGCATAAAGGTTGATTTCATCGCTTCCATCAGCAGAACATCATTGCTGCGCGCAGCCTCGATCATCGCCTTCAGCTCTCTGCTGTTGGAGGCCGCCGGCTTCTCGCAGATCACATGCTTGCCATGGTTCAGACAGATCAATGACTGCTCCGCATGCATGGAATTGGGGCTGGCAATATAGACCGCGTCCACCTCTGCACCCGATACCATCTGCTCCAGATCGGTATAGATCGAAGCCCCCGCATACTTAGCGGCAAAAGCCCGGCCCTTCTCCTCTGAGCGGGAGTACACAGCCGTGAGCAGAAACTCCTCATTCTCAAGTCCCGCTTGAATAAAACGGTCTGTAATCCAGTTAGTCCCTACAACCCCAAAACGAATAGTCATGAATGATCCCGTCCTTTTTTGTAAATATAAGATTTTATATGTTTCCCATGATCAACGTATACTAATACTGCGCTATAACAGCTATTTTCTCACTCCGTGGTAGGTATGTCCACTTTTCCGCCGTAATTTCCGACAAATTCCGCTAGATTTCGCTTGTGAAAAAAAGCACCTGCATAAATAGAGGCGCTTTGTCTTTCATGAGTCTTTTATCCTAAGCATAAACAAACAGCCCAGCTCTACTCGGAGCCGGGCTGTTTGTTACTATTCAGACGGCGAGTCACTCCAGACCCGCAGCTATTCTAACCGTAAAAAGCCTGAAGCTGGCATACAATCTCCGCCTTGTCATGATCGACCACGACCTGATGCTGCGGCTGCTCGAACAGGGCAGCAATCTGCGCCGGGAATTCCTGCTTGATGCCGGTCAGGGCAATCGCCTCGTCGAACTTGGCCGGATGTGCCGTAGCGAAGGCAATGCTCGTCTCCTCCGGGGTGCTGAACTTCTCATACGCTGCTACGCCGCAGGCGGTATGCGGGTCCAGCAGGTAGCCGTATTCCTGCTCGTATCTGCCGATGGTCTCCAGGCACTGTGCGTTCTTCACGCCCAGCGCGGAGAAATCTTCCTGCACGCGGGCGAACAGCTCGCCGTCCACAGTAATGGCGCCCTCGCTCTGCAAGGCTGCCATATACGCGGACAGCTTCTCCGCATCCCCGTCCAGCAGATAATACAGATAGCGTTCGAAATTGCTCGCTACCTGGATATCCATCGACGGGCTGTAGGTGCCTGTGAAGCTGCCCGGTTTGTATTCGCCGGTGACGACGAACCGTTCGAGAATGTTGTTCTCATTGGTGGCGATGATCAGCTTGTGGATCGGCAGTCCCATTCGCTGCGCCAGGAAGCCTGAGAAAATATTGCCGAAGTTGCCCGAAGGCACGCTGATATTCACTTTTTTGCGGTCACTGCCTTCAAGCTGGAGATACGCATAGAAATAATAGACCGACTGCGCCAGAATACGCACGAAGTTGATCGAGTTGATCGCCCGCAGGTGATACCGCCCTTTGAAGTCGAGGTCGGCGAACAGCTCCTTGATAATCTTCTGACAGTCGTCGAAATTGCCCTCCACGGACAGATTCAGCACGTTGCTGTCATCCACGGTGGTCATTTGCAGCTCCTGCACCTTGCTGACCTTACCGTGCGGATGAAGGATACAGATCTTGATGCCTTCCTTGCCGCGGACACCCTGGATGGCAGCCGCTCCGGTATCGCCGGAGGTTGCGCCGAGAATGTGGATAATCTCGCCCCGCACCTTGGCAATGTAGGAGTACAGCTCACCCATGAACTGCAGTGCCACATCCTTGAAGGCAAACGTCGGCCCGTGGAACAGCTCCAGTACATACAGGGAATCATTCACCCGGTGCAGCGGCGTAACCTCCGGAGCGCGGAAATTGCCGTAGCTGGTGTAGACCATTTTTTTCAAGTCATCATAGGGAATTTCATCATTGGTATAGTAGGAGAAAATCTCAAGGAATAGATCCTGAAAGCTCAGGCTTCTCCATTCCTCCAGCTTCTCAGGGGAAATCACCGGAATCCGAGCAGGAACCATCAACCCGCCGTCATCCGCCAGCCCCATCAGAACCGTATCAATAAAGCCTCTGGCTGCCACCTTGCCTCTTGTGCTTATATACTCCATGCCTGCCTCATCCTCCTGAACCCCTCTTTAATTTACTCTACATAGTACCACGTTTACGCGCTAAAGTCCGCTTATTCTATTCAAAATGATGGTTAGCTGTTGGTGCTTGTCTATCTTTTCATGGGACGCGCTTCATGTTATTTGTTCTGAAGCTCTTTCCAGACGGTCTTGTTGCTGTACTTCTTCTCCGTACTGACATCCTGGCCGAACCATTCCGGGGCGGTGAAGCTCTCCGCTTCCTCCAGCGAATCGAATTCAACCTCCAGCACCGTGAGCTCGAGCTGCGTGTACAGATCTATCTCCACAGTGGTGTTGTTCCATACGCCTGTAATCCGGGTTTTGACCAGCGGAACTGCCTTCATTGCCTCAATCATCTGGTTATAAATACCGGCAGAGATGGCATATTCGATCTCCTGGCGGCTGATGCCCTTGCCATCCTTGAATGTATGTGTGTAAGTAACCTCACCTGTATCCAGATCGGTTATCTTGCGCACCCGCAGCTCCTGTCCGTCTTCAATCGCGAGATAAGTCTGGTCAATGCTGTGACGGGTCTGCACCTTCAGCTGTCCTTCTTGAATCAGCCGCTCCGGGTATTCCGGCAGCAGGAATTTGCGTTCGATCTCCATAGCCATGCTGTTTCTCTCCTCTGTGTGCGAGCGCTAATGTTACATATTATTTATCATCATAGGGGCGGGTTCTGCGCAAGTCAACCGGAAAGGAAGGATTCACGGCAGAGAACTTCCTAACCGTTCCGTTCGCCTAGTACATGTATATTATTGGCTCCCCAGGCCACAATGTCTTCAATGAGCGGAACTAATTCCTTACCGGATGGAGTGAGAGAATACTCCACGCGCGGAGGCACCTCATTATACTGCTCACGATGGATAATACCGTTGTCTATGAGGTCTTTGAGGCAATTTGTTAATGTGGTCCCTGTGATGCCGGGCAGCCTTCTTTTTAATTCGTTATACCGGATCGGCTCGCCTTCGCTTAGAAAAGCCAGAATAGGCAGATTCCATTTCCCGCTGATGACATGAAAAGCAAAAGTGGCAGGACACAGCTCCGCCAGATTAAATTCATATTTCATCCAGACCCCTCCTTAGGTATATTTAGTATACTAGGTATTAAAAACAATAGTACTTGTTAATATTGTTACAGCTATTATAATCATACTCAAGTAGAAACGGCTACGATATCCTTTGGAAGGACGGCATACGTTTCAGCTACACTTTAAAAGAAAGCGAGGTAGCAGCAACTTATGAATACGAACCCTATGATCTGTGATCTTAAGACTGGTGTATGTGGTGTCGGCGAGGAGGACGAACATACCCAAATGATAGATTTCAACCCGCAGCAGCCTGCTATTACTCTTTATTATGCTACAGATCCGATTTGTTCACACTGCTGGGCGATTGAGCCTACCCTGAACCGGTTCATCCGGCAATATGGTCAATACTTCAAAGTACAGCTCCTTATGGGCGGATTATTGGCTGGCTGGAACGGCTTCGCGGACCGTGCGAACGGCATACAGCAGCCTGCTGATGTGGCAGGACATTGGAAGGAAGTCGGGGAACATTACCGGATGCCCATTGACGGTACCTTGTGGCTGAGCAATCCGGTCCAGTCCTCCTATCCTCCCTCCAGAGTGTTCAAAGTCATTCAGAGCAGCCATCCGGGGAACGAACATGCCTTCCTGCGGCGTGCAAGAGAAGCCGTCTTCGTGTTCAACCGGAATATTGGAGAAGAGCAGGTGCTCATTGATATTGTGAACGGGCTTGGATTACCCGGTGATGACATCGTTCAGGCCTCCGCGCTTGAGGCGGCGCAGGATCTGCTGGAGGAAGACTTCCAGAGAGTGGCCCAGCTCGGCGTACGCGGCTTCCCGACTCTCGTCATGGTCAATGAAGAGAACAAAGGCGTGAAGCTCGTGGGCTCCCGGACCCTGCAAAACTACGTGGATGCACTGCAGCAGTTAACCACAACACCCCTTATTCCAGCCGCAATCCCGGCGCTGCCGGAGTTAATGGCCGAGGGGCACCTTCTCTTCGCCCGGGAAATCGAGGTCATGTACGATATAGAGCAGCAGGAAGTCGAGGACTTCACCGCGGCAGCGCTTCCTGCGCAAACTTATCGCACTAAGCATATCTTGAACGAACTGTACATCGAACCTGCTTGAAGGAGTAGAGCCGTCGCACAAGCATGGAGCCGAACTCACAAGCATAGAGCCGGACTCACAAGCCCATTCGGCGGAACCGCCAGGAACAACCTGGGAACAGTCAGGGGACAGCCTGGGAACAGTCGTGTGTTCACATGCGAACCCTATTTCCAGAAAAAGCAGCGCTCCTCCAGTTATCTGGGGAGCGCTGCTTTGCGTTAAACGCAGAGTATATAACAGGCAGCTTCTAGCCGCTCCTCATCTGCCAGCGACACTGGCGTATCGCCCACTTCCGACAAAATCAGAGGGATTTTTCCCTCTCCTTCCGGCGTATTGCCCACTGCCGGCGGATTCAGAGGGATTTATCCCTCTCCTTCCGGCGTTTCGCCCACTTCCGGCAAATTCAGAGGGATTTTTCCCTCTCCTTCCGGCGTATCTCCCACTTCCAGCAGATTCAGAGGGATTTATCCCTCTCCTTCCGGCGTATCGTCCACTTCTAGCAAATTCAGAGGGATTTATCCCTCTCCTTCCCGCCTGACGCCCTCTTCCAGCAAATTCAGGTGCACTTCTGCTCCTCACTCCCGCCTGACGCCCTCTTTCAACAAATTCAGGTGCACTTCTGCTCCTCCTTCCCGCCTGACGCCCACTCCCAGCAAATTAAAGTGCACTTCTGCCCCTCCTTCCCACCTGACGCCCACTTCCAACAAATTAAAGTGCACTTCTGCCCCTCCTTCCCGCCTGACGCCCACTTCCAACAAATTAAGGTGCACTTCTGCTCCTCCTTCCCGCCTGACGCCCACTTCCGGCACCCCAATGTTTCCACGCAGCAAAAAGAACAGCAATAGAGGAAGCCCAAGTATCCCCGGCTCCCTCTATTGCTGTTCAGTTATCAGCGTTGAGCCGGTAGCAGGCACAGACTTGCGCACCTGCTATACCTGCTCCTAGCTTCCTGCATCACCCGAAGGCTAGATATAATCCGCCATCGAGCGGACCACAAGTCCGGCCGGTGCCGCGGGCGTGAAGTCCGCTCCGCCGGTGCCGCCGCCTCTCAGCAGGAATTCCACGGTCTTCGGCTCGCCCGGCAGCAGGTCGAAGAAGTTGTCGGAGAAGATTCCTTCTTCTTCTACGGTCAAATGCACGCCCCGCGCCAGCACATCGCTGCTCAGCGTGAAGCTCTTCCCGGCGCTGCCCGGCACCTCCGTCACCGTGATCACCGGCTTGCTCAGCGAAATATCCTTAGCTGCCGCGAAGTAATGCTCTTTGCGCTCCAGCATCTGCCTGCCCTCAAGCACTTCCCCTCGCTCCAGCATCTGCCTGCCCTCCAGCACCTGCCTGTCCTCCAGCACTTCCCCTCGCTCCAGCTCCTGCCTGTCCTCCAGCACTTCTCCTCGCTCCAGCACCTGCCCGCCCTCCAGCAGGGTAGCTACCAGCAGCACTTGAGCCGGGTCCCGGCCCTCCAGCAGTTCAGCAACCGGCAGCGTTAATACTACCGCTGCCGAATCCGCAGCCAATGTTACCGGCTGCGACCATTCCCGCAGCAGCGCACCGCTGAAGTCATGGAGCCGGACCACCAGCTCGCCGTCCAGCGCCTGACGCCGGTCGGAGACGGCGTGAACCTTGAGTGTCTCCGCGTCTGTGCCGTCAATGGACAGCAGCACTTCCTTGAAGCTCCGGCGCACCGTGTATTGCAGCGCCTTCCAGCGCCCGTAATAGTCCATGCCCGCCCAGGAAGCTACCGGCCAGCAGTCATTCATCTGCCAGTACAGCGTGCCCATGCAATAAGGCTTGTTCCGGCGGTGGCTCTCAATCGCCATACGGATGGCCTCTGCCTGAAGCACCTGGCTCATGTAGAGGAAGCCCCGGAAGTCCTTAGGCTGCGGCAGATACATATCCATGTATTCCTTGATTAGCTGATTGCCGCGTCCGTTCTTCTGATGCGCCAGCATGACCTTGGATTCCAGTGCCAGCTCCTCTTCTTCCGCATAACTCAGTACCGACTTCAGCTCCGGGAAGGACTGGAAGCCATATTCACTCATGAAGCGGCCCACCTTAAGGTTATAGTTCTCGAACGGCTCTATCCCGTGCCATACGCCCCAGTAGTGGATATCTCCTTCACCCATAATCCGCGTAGCGTGCTGATCCTGGCCACGGGTTAACTCGCGCAGCGGGGAGGACGGCCAGTAATCCATACCCGGATGATTCGCGGCAACGGCCTCGGGCAGAATCTTGTGGAAGATTTCTTCATACGCGGCCCACAAGGTCTGGCGGATATCAGCACTCAGCTTCTCTTTCCAGCCCCAGCCCATATGCTCCTCATACTGCGACCAAGCCGAGTCAATCTCATTGTTCCCGCACCATACAGCAATAGAAGGGTGATTGCGCAATCGGCGGACGTTATATACCGCTTCCTCGCGGATATTATTCAGGAACGGCTCATCCCCCGGATACATGCTGCACGCGAACATGAAGTCCTGCCAGACCAGCAGCCCGTACTCATCACACAGCCGGTAGAACACTTCCTCTTCATAGAATCCGCCGCCCCACACACGCAGCATATTCATATTGGATTCCACTGCCGTAGCAATCTCATGGCGGTAGCGTTCTTCCGTAACCTCAGTGATGAAGCTGTCATTTGGAATATGATTAGCCCCCTTGGCGAAGACCGGCACCCCGTTCAGCTCAAAATGGAACGAAGCCCCATGCTCATCCGGCTTCCGGACCAGCTTGATGTCCCGCAGCCCTGTCGTAACTTCCGACACGGCCACAGCTTCCTCCCCCTGCAGCAGCTCTGCACGGAATTGGTACAGTTCAGGTAGACCCAGCCCGTTACACCACCACAGGCGCGGACTGTCAACAACCAGCTCCAGCTCCAACTGCTGCTTGCCCGGAACAAGCGTAACCGCCTTCATCCATTCCTGCCCTTCGGCGCTCACGCGCAGCAGCCCGCTCCAGGCTTCCGGGGCATCTACTTCGACCAATGCCGTCAGCCGCGCTTCCTTCACGCTCACCGCATTCTGACGAATGTACAGATCCTGAATATCCGCAAGGTCCCGGCCTGTAAGCACCGCTTCACGCCAGATGCCGCTGGTCAGGAATCTCGGTCCCCAGTCCCAGCCGTAGTGATACGGCGCTTTGCGGGCGAACACACTGATCCGCTGCTCCTGAAGCCCGCCCAGCTCAGACTGGTCATTCGGTGCCGGCAGATCGTAACCCAGCTGTGCCAGCTTCGGCAGATCCTCGGTCACCACCGAGCGGAATACAATGCGGATCTCATTCTCTCCGGCCTGCAGCAGACCTTTCACATTCACAGTCCAGGAGCGGAACATATTGTCCGCCGACAGCGCATGAACGTGATTCACATATACATCGGCATACGTATCCAGCCCGGAGAATGCAAGCTCCGTGACCGCCAGCGTCTGCCATGCCTCTTCTAAGGTCAATACCGTTCTGTATTCCCAATTCTTCTTGTCGATCCATTGCAGGTCATGCTCATTGGTTCCATAGAAGGGTTGTTCAATTACTCCGTTCCGGAGCAGATCCGTATGTACCGTTCCCGGTACTATCGCTGGAAGCCACGCTTCATCCCCGCAGGCTCTAAATTCCCAGTTCGTCAGGCCGATTTGCAGTCGTTTCATAAGTCCTCCTAAAAGTTTGGATAGCATACTATAAGTTCTGACACTCCTACGCTGTAACTACCATCATTATATTTTGTTATTTTATTGTTAGCAGTACCTTTATTATAATCTGATAAACAGAACAAATAAAGACAATAAATAATAAATGAACGCATTTATCCTAGCGTGAAATCAAGCTATACTAATCATGTAAACGCTAACAATAAACGAAAAGGGGACTGAACAATGAGAAACAAGTTATTTTCGTTATCCTTTGTTATTATCATGATTTTCACTTTATCCCTGACCGGCTGCGGTGCTAACAACAATAACAGCACAGCAGCAACTACAGAGGAGCCTGCAGCAGCAACCAGCGCTCCCGGGAACACAGGCGGAGATCCGGCAGCGGCAACCACTGAACCGGCCGCACCAAGCGGCGGGGACATCAGCGGCACTATCATCTTCCTGACCAACAGAACCGACATGATCGGCAAAGAGTATGACGAATATGTGAAGCGCTTTAATGAGAAATTTCCGAACATCAAGGTAGAATTCGAGGCTTCCCAGACGGACTATAACCAGCAGGCCAAGGTCAGAATGGCCAGCGGCGAGCTGCCTGACGTGATGTTCGTGCCCAACATCCCCAACTCTGACCTGCCCAAATATTTTGCCCCGCTCGATGATCTGGGGCTGAACGACCAGCTGACATTCAAAGATTTCAAATCCCATGAGGGCCAGCTGTACGGCATTACTTCCGGTAACTCCACCTCGGGGATTGTCTATAACAAGAAGGCCTTCGCCGATGCCGGAATTACCGAAGTTCCGAAGACCTGGGATGAATTCCTCGCAGCCTGCGAGAAGCTCAAGGCCAAAGGTGTCGTTCCGCTCGCCTCCAACTTCAAGGACAAATGGCCGCTCAATGACTGGGTATATGCTGTTCCACGCGTGATTGCCGGCAACCCTGATTTCCCTAACGAGAAGCTGACCCAAGATGCTCCGTTTACTATGGACAATGGATACGGCAAATCGCTTGGCCTGCTCAGAGAGCTGAACGAGAAAGGCTACCTGGAACAAGACATCAACTCCACCAACTGGGAGCAATCCAAGAAAGATATCGCCTCGGGTAAGTTCGCCATGTACTTCCTGGGCAACTGGGTGATCAATCAGGTGATCGGTGCCGGAACCACTTCCGACAACGTAGGGTTCTTCCCTCTCCCTTATGACAATTCGGGTACATTGACCGCTCCGCTCAGCCCTGACTTCTTCTATGCCGTAGCGAAGAACAGCAAGAATACCGATGCGGCCAAGGCGTTCGTGAAATGGATGATTGAAGAATCAGGCTATGAGGATTTTGCCGGATTCATCTCACCGCTCAAGGGCAGAGAATCCAAGCTGACCCAGCTGAAGGAATTCCAGTCCACCGGCGTAGTTCTGCAAGAAGGTACAGTTGATGATGCCAAGGTGACTGAAATTACTAACAAGGCACAGCTCGACCTCCCGGCAATGGCTCAGGAATTCGTGCTGGCCAAAGATCCGCAGACGGTCTTCGACAAATGGAACAAGGCCTGGGCCAAAGCCAAAAAAGACCTCGGCTACTAGAACAGCCCCACAAAGTGTAGTTCTAGCATCGAAGATTACTCAGGTACTTTCCGGGGACCCCGAAATCTTATTTGCCCTGCTGCTACTTAAGCAGCCTGATGCACTAGACATCCGGCGCAAGGTGGATTATCGCTCTTCCCGGATAATCCATTTTGTCGTCAGCCTTACTTACAGCTCACAGGAAAGAAGGGTACGCCATTGTTCGGAACACTGTCCTATAACAAGCAGAAGACTATCATCATCGTTTCCTTTCTGCTGGTCCCGCTGATCCTTCTCGCCACCTTCACGTACTATCCGGCGCTGAAGCTGGTCTATTACAGCTTCACGAACTGGGATGGATATAGTCCCGAGAAGCCTTGGGTAGGTCTGGACAACTATCGTGAGGTATTCAGCAATCCCGATATTTTCAAAGTTTTCACCCATAACTTCGCCTACTTCGTCATGGGCATCCTTCAGAATATAGTAGCCATCTACTTCGCCGTTGTGCTGAACAGCAGGCTGCGGGGAAGGAACGCTTTTCGCATCATGCTCTTCCTGCCCTACATTATGAATGGTGTTGCCGTTGCCTTCATGTTCGGTTATGTCTTCGACACGACCAATGGCTCACTCAATCTGTTCCTGAACAGCATCGGCCTGACCGGCCTTGGACAGACCAGCTGGCTCGGCACCGAAGGACTTGTGAACTACTCGCTCGCCTCCACCGGCTTCTGGCGGTTCATGGGCTACAATATGGTGATTTACATTGCTTCCCTCCAGGCCATTCCGCGCGACATCTATGAAGCGGCCAAAATTGACGGCGCTGGCTCCATGCAGACCCTCTGGAGAATTACCCTGCCGAATATGAAGGCCGTCATTCAGCTTAACCTGTTCCTGACCGTTACCGGAGCGCTTGAAGTATTCGACCTGCCCTTCGTACTCACCAAAGGCGGCCCTGCGGGCGCCAGCCAGACTTATGTCCAGCGCGTGGTGGACACAGCATTCGCTTTCAATAACTACGGCCTGGCCTCGGCGATGAGCATTATCCTGCTCTTTTTTGTGGTCATCGTACTTCTGGTACAACAACTGGTTCTTAGCCGGGGAGGAGAGAAATAGCCATGGAACATTCCAAATTGCGCTTCAAAGACCTGTTCAAATATTTCACGCTGCTGATCGGCGTCTTCGTAGTGCTGTTCCCGCCGTATGTCGTAATCGTCAATGCGTTCAAATCCACGGATGAGTTCAACAGCAGCAGCTCTATGGCTCTGCCGCACAGCTTCCTGAACTTCGACAATTTCATTGCGGTCTTTCAGCGCGGCGGGCTGCTCAGCGGCTTCGGCAATGTCCTGATCATCATTATAATTACATTGACCCTGAACATTCTGTTTGGCACAATGGTGGCATATGTACTGGGCCGCTTTTCTTTTAAGCTGAAGCCGGTTGTGTTCGGTGCGTACCTGATCGCCACCATCATTCCGAGCATCACCACCCAGGTCGCCACCTTCGGCATCATCAAAAATATGGGGCTCTACAACACGCTCGGCGCTCCCATTGTGCTCTACATCGGGGCCGATGTGATCCAGATCATTCTCTATCTGCAGTTCATCCGCAATATCCCGTTTGATCTCGACGAGAATGCCATGGTTGAAGGGGCTTCCCTGTTCAAAATCTACCGTTCGATCATCTTCCCGCTGCTGACACCGGCGACAGCTACGCTCGTCATCCTGAAGACGATCAGCATATACAATGACATGTACATCCCCTATCTCTATATGCCCAAGCAGAGCCTGGGTGTGGTGACGACGATCCTCATGCGCTTTCAGGGGGTCAACTCCGGTGAGTGGAATCTGATCTGTGCGGCGATCCTGCTGATCCTGCTGCCCACAGTCATCCTCTACTTTTTCCTGCAGCGTTATATCTTCGAAGGCGTAACGAACGGCGCGGTGAAGTAGGGGATTGAACAGAAAGGAACAACACAGTGGTATCCTATATCCGGAGATTTCCGCGGACGCTTTGGCTGTTCCTGGCCAATCTGCCTATGGAGCGCAAGCTGATTGTCGTGTTTATTTTTCTGATCTCTATGCCGATCACCTATGTCAGCTATCTCTCCTCCCGTTCCACCTTCAACTCCGTGCTGGTTAATGCAACGGACAGTGCCGGACAGATGGCAGACAGCGCCTCCGGGACCATTGACCGTTATGTCGAGGACCTGAAGAGGTATACGGCGCTCCCGCTCTACAACACCGATGTCCAGTATTATCTGGAGCAGCAGGGGACCGATTGGGACAAAAACACAGGCATGTCGATGTTCCTAAGCTATTTGAATCATACAAAAGCAGAGATTGTTGCTGTGTACCTGGTGGATAAATACGGCTCTGTCTATTATGACAAAAGCTCGGGAATCAGCGAGCTGTTCCCGGAGGAGCGGCTGGCGCAGTGGCAGAGCCTCACCGAGTCCGGCGTAGCCCCCGTAGTTCAGGGCAGGCATACGATCCGTGTGAACGCCGGGGACCGCCGGGAGGTCTTCAGCATTCTGCGTACCGTCAGTTCGGTCAGCTCGCTCCAGAAGATTGGCATTATTGTGTTCGATATCCATATCAGCCTGTTCAAGGGCATCGTTGACCCGGTCAATGCCGTAACCCAGGGCGATACGCTGATTGTCGATGATAAGGGCGAACTCCTATACGCCAGCCCGGATGATCGGAGCGGCGGCTCCGGCCTGCTGGAGAAGCATACGGATAAGTTCCTACAGCATGTAAGCGGGCCCGGGGGGCATTTCCAGATTACGCTGGACGGCAAGAAATTTCTTGCTGTCTACACCGTATCGGCCAAGACAGGCTGGACCACACTGGTCTCCATTCCGCTGGAGCGTATCCTGTCACCGGTGGAGACCACCCGCAATGCGCAGCTTCTCACCACTCTGGCGATTATCGCCTTTGCCCTGATCGTCGCCACCTTCATCTCCCATGCCCTGACGAAGCCGCTGAAATCCATGGTCCGCCTGATGAAGCAGGTACAGCACGGCAATCTGGAGGTATGGCTGCATCCCAGGTACAATGATGAGATCGGCATCCTGGGCAGCCACTTCAACCGGATGATCATCCGCATCAAAGATCTGCTCCAGGAAGTGAAGTTGACAGAGAAACGTAAGCAACGGGCTGATATGCGGGCTTTGCAGAACCAGATCAATCCGCATTTCATCTATAATACCCTTGAATCCATCCGTATGCTGGCCGAAGGCAGCGATGATCCGCGGGTGGCGAAGCTGACCTATCTGCTCGGGATGCAGATGCGTTACGGGATTGTCCGCAGCGAAGAGACCGTGACCATCCGGCAGGAGCTCGATCATACGCGCAATTATCTGGATATGCTGCAGATCCGGTTTCCCGATAAGTTCAGCATGAAGATAGACGTCCCGGCTGCCCTGCTGGACCTGCCGGTGATTAAGCTGGTCTTCCAGCCGATCGTTGAGAATGCCGTCTTTCACGGCCTGGAGCCCAAGGAAGGCCCGGGCACCATCCACATTACCGGCTGGTTAGAGGGCGGAAGTGCCGTATTCTGCGTTGAAGATGACGGAGTCGGCATGGATGAAGCTACGCTGCGCACACTGAACCATACCCTGACAGGCGGGGCGGACAGCGAGAAATTCGGCATCGGCCTGAGGAATGTGAATGAACGGCTCCGGCTGGACTACGGCAGCCCGTATGGGCTGCGGGTCGAGAGCGAATCCGGCACAGGCACCCGTGTCATGCTAAGAATCGAGAATCTCTCCCGCCCTATGGAGAATTGAACGGAAACATGGCAACCTGCACATTATGTCTTTTGAAAGGGGATATCCGGCTTGCTGCGTATTGTAATCGTAGATGATGAAGTCCTGATCCGCGAGGGTCTGGCCCGGATGATCAGCAAGGAGAGCAGCGAATTCGCCGTCATCCGCACCTATCCTGACGGCAAACAGCTGCTGGACGAGCTTCCTTCTCTCCAGTTCGATGTCCTGATTACAGATATCCGCATGCCGCAGATTGGCGGGCTGGAGCTGATCCGGCTGCTCAAATCCAGTCACCCCCATATCCATTCCCTGCTGATGAGCGGATTCGTTGAATTCGATTATGCCCGGGAAGCCATCCGCAGCTCGGCAGTGGATTATCTGCTGAAGCCGATTAACAAAGAGCAGCTCTTCGAAATACTCCATAATCTGGATAAGGAACGTACGCTGCTGCGCGAGAAGGAGGCGCGGCACCGTACCGGGATACTGCTCTCCATTCTGCGTATCGAAGAGCCTTCAGCATTGCTGCTCTCCAGCCTTAGCTTGCCGGGGGCTTATTTCTCCGTATTTGTGCTAAAGGGGGATTCGCCCGCAGCCGTCTGTGCCTGTGCTGATTTGCTGCGGCAAGAATGTGGAGAGTGCTTCGATGTGCTGGAGCTGCGCCAGGGACTAGAAGCCTGGGTCTGGTACTCTGCGCAGCCGCTGACACCGGATCAACTGCTGGAGATCCGGGAGTCTATGCAGGCTGCGGGGGCAGGCCACAGGCTCCATGCCGGCATAAGCCGGTCCTATGCCGATGCAGCCAAGCTTGGAGCTGCCTATCTGGAGGCCAGGCAGGGCTGTGACCAGGGGATTTATCAATCCCGGCCGCTGCATTATGTTACTATTGAAGAGCTGATCCTGCCGGATCAGGCAGGGTCTGAGCTTTTGGCGGCTTACCGTGAACCTCTGGTCCATGATTTGCAGATTCTGAATGTCGAAGGTGTTCTGTCATGGATTCATAAGCTGTTCTCGGAGCTCGCGCTCAGGACCGTGTGTCCAGAAGAGATTCTCCGGATTTGCCGGGAGATCGGGGAGCTTGCCCGTCATGAAGTGCCGGAATTCAGCGGGGCCTACCGGAAGGGGATTAGCGCGTCACTGGAGGAGCAGCTGGAGAAGTGTATGGCTTTTGCAGAGATGGAAGAACAGTTCGTTTCCTCCTTCGCCTCAGCCCTGAACAGCATCCGTACCCACCGGCTGGAGATGTCCGGCACGGCTGTAGAGACAATCAAGCGCTGGATCTCGGCCAACTACAATCAGCACGCAGATCTGAATACCCTTGCGGGGATGGTGTATCTTACGCCAAGCTATTTAAGCAAGCTGTTCAAGCAGGAGACCGGTCTCACGCTGACGGACTATATGATCGAGATCCGTATCCGTAAGGCCAAGCTGCTGCTGAAGAACGCCCCGGATCTCAAAATCCATGAAATCGGCTCCGAAGTCGGCTATCCCGACCCGGCCTATTTCAATAAATTGTTCAAGAAGGTTGTCGGTGTTACACCGAACGAATATAAACGAATCTCATCTGTGTAAGGAGTCTGATCCGCTTGCATCCATTGTCGAGTTCTACTACTGATACTAATGACTCTCAGGACATTGAGGTCTACGATACGACTGGCCTGTATGGCGAGACTGGACGGTTCCGGGTGCTGCAATTCTCGGGTGAAGCGGTTCAAGGCGCACTGGATCTGGATCACCCGCGCCGGGTGGTCTTCGAGTATCCCCGGGCGATGATCCATCTGATGGAGGCGGGTAATCCTTACTTCGAGGATGTGTTTCTGATCGGGCATGGGATTGGTACGATTGCCGGGTATTGTGCGGAGAAGCGCTTCAAGGTGGCTGAGATTAATCCGAAGGTTGTGGACTACAGCAGAACCCATTTCGGTTACGATCAGGACAATGTTCTGATCGGTGACGGCCGGAGCCTGCTGGAGGAGGAAGAGGGCCATCGTTACGATTACATCCTGCTGGATGCCTTCACCGCAGCCGGAACACCGCCGCAGTTCACCTCGCTGGAGTTCTTCCGGCTTACCCGGGATAAACTGCATGGACATGGGGCGATGATCATGAACCTGATGGGCCGCAGCGGCAATGACCGGCTAATCAGCGCCATCCACACCACGCTCAGCGAAGTATATCCCTACACCCGATCCTTCGCCCTCCCGGCAGAAGGCAACGCCGACCTCCGCAATATTATTATGGTTGGCAGCGCCCGTCCGGTCCCCTGCCATTCCCGCCACATGGCCGGCTTCAGCGAGATCACCCCGGGGATCGGGCATGTGATCCGGGACCGTTAGCAGGGGGGCATATGCCCGAAACCGTGCTGCCCAAGCTCTAACTGTATTTTGTACAACTATAACGAGCGATTTCCCCGCTCCCAGGACTTTAATTGCACTTTCTACAGTTAAAAATCCACATATTCCACAAAAGAGGACTTCCCCCTATTTTTAATTGTATGGAATACAGTTAACCCGACAAAAGCCGGTCTTCCGCCACTTTTAACTGTATGAAATACAATTAAAAGGTAGGCACTCCACGCTGGTTACTCCAATAGACCTACTCCGCTAATTTCTCAAAAATCAGCTCATAATATTCCGGAAACCCCACAGCCTGTGCGCTGGGCATGATAACAAACTGAACGAACCGCCATCCCTCCGCTGCATGAGTATGTATAATCTCCTGATAGTTCTCAGTTGGCCCTTGAAGAAATCCAGTATTCTTCTTTTCAATCCGCACAAATTTGTATTCGAATATAAATCTTCCTCCTTTTTACATTTACTATTCTACGTTTACACCTGCATTTCCTTTACGGAAAGTCTGCTTCTGATACTCTTGCAGAACCATTCGCGTACTCTCCCCGTTAATCGTGCGCCGGATGATACATGATCATCTGCATACCAAAATCACCGGCGCCCTAAATTTCGGCGCCGGTGATTTCTGTAATTCGGTCAGATTCTGCGCCTTAAGCTTTCAGCTGCGCCAGAATCTCCGGGTCCTTAATCTTCGTGTCCTCAGCCAGCAGCACGACCTTGGAGAGAATCTCCGCCGTACGCGGGTCCTCGTCCAGGAACGGCAGGAACAGCCGGCCCCGATGCTGGGAATGCACCGGAATAATGAACAATGCCCCACTCGCCTGCTTGTACACCTGGCCGCTGCCCAGATGCACCGCATACTCGCCCAGCGAGCCGTCGATGCGGGCATAACTGCCGTCCACCCGGACGTTGCCGATCTTCAGCAGACGCAGCGACTCCCCAACGATGACCCGGCGCATCTCTACCGTTGTCAGGCTGGCTTCCGGATCGACTCCGCCGACATGGGCCACGCTGACGACCAGATCTACATCCCGCATCACCTCCGAGAACAGCCGGGGCGGTACCTCATCCAGCATAACGTTCTTGTACGTAGTCCGGTCGAAGAACTGGACCGTCTCCAGCATCGGTGCTTCCGTATCCCCCGGAGAGAACCAGTCCGCCATCGCGTACAGCCTGGCAATCAGATTCTCGCCGTAGAATACCTTCTGCAGCCCTTCTTCATAGCTGACCGTCCACTGTCGCTCCCGCAGCAGCGCAACCGTCTTGCGCGGCTGTACCTGATGGCCCGCATAGCGGCGGGACACGCCGCCATTCGCCAGCTCATCCGCATTTGGCAGATACAGCTCCCGGAAGATCTGCTTGAACGGCTGGCTGAGCTGCCGGTCGAACAGATCCTTCTGGTACAGGCTCCATTGCCCGCTGTTATACAGATCCAGCGGATGAGCGATGAATAACTCATCCTTATCCGTAAGAGCAGCCTGCTCACCGGAAGGAGCCGCCAGTGCAGGCGGACTAGCCGTGAAGTAACCCAGCGTGCTGCCGCTCTTCAGGACCAGACCGCGCAGCAGCGGTGCCAGGATCGGGTTCTTGCTGAGCCCGTTAATCTCTTGCAGCGTGAAGCTGCTGCCCGATTCCATCGAGCGCTCCAGCTCCAGCCGCGCCCGGCGGAACTGGGCGGTCAGCTCGCTCCGCGTTTCCTTCAGCGCTTCGATATACGCATCCTTCTTCAAGCGGGCTGGTACCGACTTCAGCACTTTGCCTTTACTGGTGATGACCAGCTCACTCTGTCCCTGCTCATCAATGACCAGCTGGGCAGTGGTATCGGTATCCAGCGCGTGAGGCTCGAAGTATGGCTTCAGCTCATCCAGCTTGCGGGCTTCGATATCCCACATCAGCCGGGTAACATCGGCATATCCGGCATTGCGGGCCAGATTGCCGAGAGCAATCCGTGCAGCCAGCCCCTCACTCGCCCGCCGCTGTGCACCGAACTTCTTGCTCTCTGCCAGGAAGCGCTGGATCAGCTCATAGCGCTCCCGGATATCCTGCTCCCGGTTCTTGCCGAGCGGAATCAGACTGTAGCTGAGCAGATGGTCCTTGTTACGCTTCAGCAGAACGGACTCCTTCATCTCTTCCAGCTTCAGCTTGCCCAGCGTCGCATCGGCGAACAGCTGGGAACGCCGGTGGTTGGCGCCTGCGGAGATATACTTCGCGCAGTCATAGAGCAGATCGAAGCGCTTCTGTCCAAGCGTCTCATAAGCGGACCGGAACCAGTTCACATCGAAGGCGCCATCGTTGAAGTCCTGCGGCGTGATTGGCGAATAATGCGCCACCACGGTCTCCTTCTCCGCCGAGAAGCTCTCGTTGATGTGGGCGTGGAAATACCAGGCGGCGCTGCGGATGCCTTCCCATTCCAGATAACCCGAGATAATCTCAATCCACTGCGGTGCATACATCGCAGCTTCCAGCAGCCGCTTCTCCGTAATACCGGAGTCCTTCAGCATCGTCCGCAGGAGCGCAGCATCTTCACCCTCCCGGGGATGGCTGATCTTAAGCAGATGGCTGAAGGATTCCTTCTTCGTGATACTGTTCCCGTAGCCATATACATACCCCCGAATGAAGGTCTCCTTGTCCAGGCCTGCCAGAATACGGACAAAGTACTCCATGCCCTCGATCCGCTGCAGCCCCATCGCCAGCGGAGTCACTTCAGTCGGCAGCTCTCCGCGGACCAGCTCAATTTCCAGCAGCCGGTCAATCAGCACCTTGCGGATTCCGGCAATCTGTTCACTCTCGTTAATCCAGTCCACATGGCGCCCGGTAAGAGTGCGCATGTGGTTACGGTTGTTCTGGCCGGCAAGCAGTTCTTTGTATAACTCCCCTTCGCCGATCCATCCGGCTTCAAAAGCCTTCAAATAATCATACAGCTCCAGCACCGTACTGGCATCCTCCGGATTCATCCGGTCGAATGTATACAAGGATCTGAACAGCTCCTTGCGCTCCTCCGGCTCCTGCGCCCGGTCCCGCATCATTCTCAGCCATGGCTGGGCAAGCACATTCAGCAGCGTCGGCTCACTCTCCAGCTTGTCCTCCGGCATCGCGGCCAGGAGTGCATTCAGCGCCCCGTTGGCAAGGCTGAAGTTGTCTTGCTTGACACTGTCCGTATAGAATGCTCTGATCAGAGTCTCCGCCTGCTTCCCGTACCGCAGCCCGTCCAGCAGCCCGGTTACCTCCCTTATGGTCTGCAGCGGATAGATCTGCTCCGTGAATTCCGCCCGCCAGCCTTCCAGCAGCTTATGCTTCCTCATCTCCTGGTAATCCATCGAACCTCTGTAGTACCTGAAATAGCGGTCCAGCGTGTCATCCAGATCCTCCAGCAGGATATAGAAGTTAAGCTCCAGCAGCATTCTTGGATTCCAGCCGCTCTGCTCCAGGTAAGCCGACCATAGCTCATGAAGCGGATACTCCTCCAGCAGGGATTCAGAATCTTCTCTATCCCGGGCTGAAACCCACTTCATTGTACGCAGTAGTGCACCAATCAGCAGAGTCTCCTTCTGTCCGGAATAGAATTCGCTGACATATTCCGTATCCCGCTGCTCATGAATCTGCTCATCCAGCCCCTGCAGGAAGGTCCTGATCTCTTCCACGGGCAGGGAGAACACTTCCTCCCAGCGGAATGCTCCAGGCTGGGGTCCTCTGGTCAGCCACGGCTCCGTTTCATCCGGGTTGAACAATCCAAACCCGCTGGCTGCGGTATATTCATTCCTGCGGCCCAGCTTCGCAATGAGCTCCCGTTCCTTCGCCGCAGGCTCAGCAATCGCCTCCACCCAGGGACGCACCGTCTCGTACACGCCGCTACGCTGCTCATCCTCGAAGAGCACCGTCACCATCTCCAGTGCGGCCAGACGCTGCAGGCCATTCTTCACCTGCAGCAGCCTCCCGATGCTTCCTTCTAAGGCAGCATCCGGCTGGTTAAGCAGCAGCCTGGTCACGTTCTGGCGCAGCGATCCGGTCTTCAGCTTCAGCAGCGCCTCTGCCTGCACCAGTTCCTCAGCATCCAGCGTCCACTCCTTGGCCTGCTCCAGAGCCAGTTCACGGTTCTTCATGCTTTTATCACCGAGACTGGCGAACACGAATTCACGCTGCACCGGATCCAGCGGATCACTGATGAAGCTGGCCAGCAGCTCGCCGCGCAGATCAGGAGTCAGCTCATCCTTCAGCGCAATCAGCTCAGCAATCCAGCTATTGTCCATATCATATGCGGTCAGATACAGCATTTTGCGCACCGGAAGCTCCGGGGTATAGTTCACCTGAACGAAATTCAGCACTTTGGATTCTATGGTTAATTCACGCTGGGGCGCGCGCAGGAACATGGCCTTGAGGGCAGTGAAATCGCGCTGCCGCGCCTCCTTATCCTCAAGCTGCGGAGAACGCTGCACGTCCAGCTTCGGCCCGTTCTTATCCGGTCTCCACAGCCTGCTGTATCCGTAGGAATAATTGGTCAGCACCCAGTATTGCAGCTCCAGATCCTGCTCCTCCAGGGATTGCCGGGCACTCTCCAGCCGCAGCTCACTGTGCTGGCTGTTCGCCAGCACATACTGGGCCACAATCCGCTGATAGAGCTGCCCCTTGGCCATCAGCGTCTCAATCCGTCCATACAGATCCTCTTCCTCATATACGGCTGTCGCCCACAGGCTCAGGTAGACATGATGCGCGTTGGCATCCTCCAGCCACGCTGTCCTCACCGCTTCATCCGTCAGAACCAGATAGGCCCCTTCAATCAGGCTCTTGGCCACCCGCTGATTCTGGGCTTCCAGCCCCATTCCCGTCCACACGCCCAGCGCGCGCACGACAGAGCTGTAGCGGACGAAATCATTATCCAGAATCAGCTTCAGCATATACAGATTGTTATCCAGCGTCCCCTCATCCATCCGTTCTACCAGCGATTGGCGCAGTCCCTCCTGCAGCCTGGCAGCCAGCAGCAGCTCGCCCAGCATAACCACCGCTTCCTGCCGGTGACTCATGAATACTCCCTTGATCACCTCGAAGCTGAGCACTGCTGCCTGGTTATCGCCGTAGACCATTTCCTTCAGGATCTCCAGCATCTCGCTGCTGTCCTCACGGTCCAGCTCACAGGCAATGACATCGCTTAAGACCAGCTTGAAGCGGTAACTCTCATTGTAATCCGTATCATTGTCCTTTTTGCGCAGATACTCTCCAAGGACGAAACCGTGCCGCTCCATGAGGATCAGCGAGCTCAGCTTGCTTAGGATTTGTGCACTGTGCAGCGCAAGACTTCGGGTACGGTAAGGTCTGCGCGCGTATCCCCTGCTATATGGATACTCCGTACAATGCCCGACTATGTAGTTCATAACCCCGGCGGTATAAGGGCTGAACAGCTTCCTGACAGCCTCCAGCAGCGGTTCGTATATTTGTTCTGTCCAGCCGCCAGCCAGTGTCCACAGCCGTTCCATGCATGCCTTACTCTCATCCTCCTGACCGCCTAAATAACTCAGCCTGCTGAGTCCGATAACCATAGACGCAAGTCCTGACGTTTCTTCATCCAGCCCCCGCGCCTTCTCCTCCATCTCCGCATACCACTGCGCTTCCAGATCCTCCGTTTTACTTACCGCCATATTCTGTTCCCCCTTCTACGTAGTCTTCCTACCATAGCCTTCCGGCCAGCATGGTGAACCGGATGAATACCAGCTCATCCCCCTCCCCAATCTGCAACGGCTCCTCAAGCAAGGCACATTCCCGCTCCTGCAGGAACACCTTATATAATCCGTCCTCAAAAGCAAGCAGTGCCGCAGCAACCGCTTCAGCAGCAACCGGCGGCTCACCGTTATAAACCGTACCGAAGCCGACCTTGCCGTTCTCTCCCTGCTCCCCAATCTCCGCACCCGTAAGGAATGGAAGCACCTCACCGCGGCCCTGCCTGTCCACAAGCCCCTGCACCTGCTGAAGCACGACCTCTTCAATCAGCTCCTTCACCGTAGCAGGAGTCCTCCCGAGCAACAATTCCTTCCGCTCCAGCACCGGCTTGCGTTTGCCCAGGCTTTTGACGGTCACATACAGCCGCACATCCATCCCTCCTGTTTCTACAGACCTTAATGGAAAACAGACTATCTAAGTCTAATACCCAATTCCGGCCCTCCTGCCGCACTTCTGCACGATTTCAGGCAAGTACCGGGCTGTTCAGTCCCCGAAGGACCGCCGATCCTGCATCAATCTGCCATTTCACCGCCGAATTTCCCACACAAGCTCTTTTTTTGTTAAAATAGAATTGTCGGCGCATTTCCGTGCAATTCTAGCGCCAGTCACTGAAACGGAGGCATTACCTGTGGATTATATTGTTCTGGACATCGAATTCAACGGCCGCAAATTTGCCAGCGAGCATCCTATGGAGGTCATTGAGATCGGAGCGGTCCGGTTAGACGCTTCATTGCAGGTTAAGGATGAATTCTCAGCCTTGATCAAACCCATATACTTCTCCACCCTGAATTCTTTTATTAAGAAAAAAACCGGCATCCCCCAAGAGGATATCGACGTCGCCAGCCGGTTCCCGAAGGTGATTACCGCCTTCAGAGCCTGGCTGGAGCAGAGCCCGGACGGCGTACTGCTGCTGACCTGGGGCGGCGAGGATATGAAGCGGATTATCCAGGATGTGCGGATGCACAAGATGGATGACTCCTACTGGATGGAAGCCACCTACTTCGATCTGCTCAAAGGGGTCCTGCGAGCCCGCAGCCTCAGCAATGATATCAGCGTCGAAGGCGCCATGGCCCTGTTTGGCCTTGAGCCTTCCGGTTCGGCGCACCGCGCGCTGGACGATGCCAAGATGACGGCAGAAATTTTCCGTGCGGTCTTCAGCGAACTGGACTTCGAGCGGTCGCAGCACTATGTCGATACCTTCTCGAACGCGAGGGAGCGCAAGACGGTCAAGATTGCAATCAAAGCAATGAACGCCCAAAAAATCGTTCCTACCTGGGAGCTGGTAGCCGAGCATTACTTCCCTGCTGAGGATGCGCTGGCTGACCCCCGGAAGCTGGCTGAACTACAGGCCTATTTCGCCGCCCAGCTCGGCAAGAAGTAGACAGGCTTCATCATCCGCCAAGGCAGCGGCAATGATTATTTTGCGAAGGGATGGGACTACATTGACGCAAGGATTATTAGTCTATCTGAATGGAACTTCAAGCTCCGGGAAGACCTCCATATCGACTGAACTAACCAATCAGCAAGAGATTCCTTTTTATCATTTATCCGTTGATGATTTTTTTAATAATTACAACGATTTTATTAACAATAAATTTCCGGATGATCCCCCAAAAGAAATAGATCATCAAGTCGTCTCACAAATCCTTGATGATTCCATATTCTCGGTGTACCATTCGACCATTAAATTGTTATTGGAACTGGGTTTTAATGTAATTGTGGATACCGTAATCGACAATGGCAAGCGGTTTAATGAATTTCATGATCAATTTTCTGATCAGCCTGTGCTATTCATAGGTGTATTATGTTCGCAGGAAGAGCTCATCAGAAGAGAGCAGGCAAGAGGAGATCGAAGGGCGGGACTTGCAGCTTCACAGTTTAGCGAAGTCTATTGCTTTGATGAATATGACTTCGAAGTAAATACGGAAGAGCTCAGTCCGGTGGAATGTGCCGGGAAGATATTAAGTTATATGAAGTCCGGTAAGGAATACGCGGTATTTAAGCAGCTTAGTACAAGAAGTGATTCAGCCAACTGAAAATGACCGCTCAATGAACCGCCTTTTCGCTAAGGCGGTTTTCTTTAAAAGATTACGCCAGAATTTATAGGTTTCACATGATAACTCACACTTCTATGTCTCGCCGAAACGGTGCCGGCCTTCCAAGAGGACAGCGAAGTCGTCTGTACTTGTCGTCATAAAAATAAGGTTTGACCTTGCCGTTACGTAAAGGTGTAGAGTGAATTCTGTAAGCAGCAGCTTACACGGCGGGGACGCGGAAGCTGTCCATGCTGTACACGCCAAGACAGAGCTGGGAGGAGACAGACCATGGAGTACACTGTTCAAAAGCTGGGGGCGCTCGCGGGCATCAGCACGCGGACCCTGCGGTATTACGATGAATTCGGCATTCTGAAGCCGGCCAGAATCAATTCCTCGGGATACCGGATCTATGGCCAGGCTGAGGTGGACCGGCTGCAGCAGATTCTTTTTTACCGAGAGCTGGGCTTAAGCCTGGAGGGGATCAGGGACATTGTCAACTCGCCTTCCTTCGATGGAGCGCGCGCCCTGCGCGAGCACCATGACAAGCTATTGCAGCGGAGACAGCAGCTGGACCAGCTGATCGCGAACGTCGAGCAGAGCATTGCATTCGCAGAAGGGAGAATTACAATGAGTAATGAGGAGAAATTCACAGGCTTCAAGCAGAAGCTGATCGGGGATAACGAGCAGAAGTACGGTCAGGAGATCCGGGAGAAATACGGTGAGGAAGCGGTCGAGAAGTCGAACCGCAAGCTGAAGAACATGACCGAGGAGCAGTACGCTGCCATTCAGCAGCTCGAAGCGGACATGTTCGCGTCGCTCGAACAGGCGATGGAGGACGGGGATGCTGCAAGCGAGCTTGCGCAGAAGGCAGCGGACCTGCACCGCCAGTGGCTCAGCTTCTATTGGGATACTTACACCAAGGAAGCCCATGCAGGCGTAGCTCAGATGTATGTCGATGACGAGCGCTTCACCGCTTATTACGACAAGCGCCGTCCGGGAATGGCAGAGTTCCTGCGGGATGCCGTACATGTGTATACGGGAGCGAAGCAGTAGGTTAAGGTACCTCCCGTGTCCCGCTAATCAGGTCTTCCGCTTCGGCGGTTGCCCGGTGAATTGCGGGGACCTTGCTCACCATAAAGAGGCAGCCGGATTGCAACGGCTGCCTCTTGTACATATGCTAAATTCTCTATAGTGCCTACTGCTCAGTCGTCATCGCCCTCGGAGTCTACATCCGTGTACACAATCTTCGCCGTATACGCATCGACTCCCACTTCTGTCGAGACCTGTCCGTTGCGGATCTCTACCTCATACACAGCGCCGCCATGGTCCCGGTCCAGGTCAATTTCCGCTACTGTTCCCTTTACTGAAGCTGCTGCCACCTCAGCCGCTCTGGCTGCGGTAATCATCTTACCGCTTGGCGCCGTAGCCGCCGTGTTATTATCGTCACGGTCATCGTCAGCATCCTTGCGCACACTGATCACTTTACCGGTATAAGCATCGACCCGGACCTCTGTTTCCTGCTTGGTCTGCTGAATCTCGATGTCGTAATACATGCTGCCGGCTTTCTTTTCAAGATCAATATTCTCAACTTGTCCTGGCGCTGCCTTCAGAGCGATCTGTTCAGCCTTGCTTATCCCAATCAGCGTCTTGCTCTGACTCTGCACGGCTGCAGCCGCTTCTGCCGTACCGCCTCTAACCTCACCGATGCCGTAAGCACCTCCGAGAATCAATGCTGCCGCCGCCATACTGCTCCATATCTTTTTGTTCATCTATAACGCCTCCTAAGTTCATTCTGTGCTGCTCATGTAGTAACTATAACGCCCGAACATGAGAGGACAGCGGGAGGAACATTAGAATTTGATGAGAAAAACAACCCGCAAAGCGGAGCTGTAGCTTCGACTATTGATTCAGGTACTCTGCGAGGCCCCAAAACCTATAAATTCTTGCCTCAAAAAAAGACTCAGGAGTTCCCCCCGTCCGGCTCTTCCCAGGTTACTGACATAATGCCGCCCGATATGGCGTTCACCTGGACTACAGCTTCCCTTCCGTCTGAGGTCTTAATCTCCACCAGATAGTACGCACCTGATTCGTTGATGCCGGTATCCACATCATCCGGCTTCCCCGGCACCTCCTGCAAAGCCAGCCGGACAGCTTCATCCTCCGAGACCACGCGCTGCGCAGACGGGGACGGCGTAGGGGGCGGTGAAGGGGATGGCGAGGCAGCAGCTCCGCCCGGAAGGGCCCCGGACACTGAAGGCGTTGGCTGGACCACCGGTTCAACGGTATGCTTCAATAGCACGATAGATATAATCTCACCCGTGGCTCCATCCAGCTTAAGCTTATACCACCCCTGCACGGTCTGAAGCTCCGCAATATATTGTCCGGCTTGAAGCTCCAGGCTCCCCACCTTTCCGGGATATTCGTTCAGCACTGCCTGCTCCGCCTGCTCTCTGGACAACAGCGGTTCGGATTGCTTCCCGAATATTCGCAGTGCCGCCCAGACCAGCACAAGAAGGATAACTATGACGATAGCAGCCTTGATTACCCTGCTCTTGTTCATTCGTTGCTTATTCACTCGTTCCTTGTTCACTTGTCCCTTATCCATTAACCTCCCCCCTGCTCTTTAGCCGCAACCTCGATCATCACCGAGGTTCCCCGGCCTACAGCGCTATCTATGGATAACTTCGCTCCAATAGCATCTGCGATCTCGGCAGCGAGCGACAGCCCCAAGCCTGCACCTCCGCCCGCGCGGCTCCTCGCCTCATCCACTCTGTAGAAGCGGTCGAAGATCTTAGGCAGCTCCTCGGGAGGAATCCCGATGCCCTGGTCGGTAATGACTATCCTCCGCTCCTGCCCGGAAGCTTCCAGGCTGACAGTGATTGCCTCATCGCTATATTTGCGGGCATTGTCCAGGAAGATGAACAGCAGCTGCCTCAGCTTCGCTCCATCGCTGTATCCTTCAACCGGGCCCTTGGACTGAACAATGATCTCTCTTCCGTAGGCATTATGAAAGACCTTGGCCGAGGCACGGACCAGCTCTTCGAGATCAAGCATGGTCAACTCAAGATCCGAGTGTTCATGATGCTTCGCCAGCAACAGCAGCTGCTCGGTCAGCTCCTTCATCCGAACCGCTTCGGAATGGATAGCTTCAACGGATTCATTGAACAGCTCGGGATGGTCCAGCCCTCTGCGCTTCAGCAGACTGGCATAGCTCTCGATTACCGTCAGCGGGGTACGCAGCTCATGTGACGCATCCGATACGAATTTCTCCTGCTTCACATGGTTGCTCTCCAGAAGCGCGATCATCTCATTGAAGGTGTGTCCCATCTCCGTCAGCTCATCCCTGGAGGTCTCCTTCAGCGTAAGTCTGCGAAATTTCCCGCTATTGCGGATCTCCCGCATGGTAGCCGTCATGTGGACGATCGGGCGCATAATCAGCCCCGCCAGCAGGCGGCTGGATAACAGCAAGGGCAGCAGCACCAGAGCCGTGGCCCCGGCAAGCACAAGCCGCAGTACACGCAGGGTATTCATAGTACTCTCCAGACTTTTGGTTGTCTGGACATTCCTGACGTTCCCGTCTGTCCAGATGACCGGAATGCTCACGAATGCATAAGAGCGTCCGCCCGTCTGAATCCTCTTAATCTGCTTGTCTGTATAATAGACCGGCTTCAGCCGGCTGATCTCCTGTTCGGAGGCAGAGGTAACAGGGGCAGGACCGCTTCCGTCTGCAGACAGCAGCCGGAGCATTCCTTCAATCGGCACATAGGCCCGGAGCAGCTCCTGCGCTGCCACCCCTTCTCCCGCCCTTCTCATATCCGCGGCAATCCTTGCCGTCTCTGCAGCTGCCTGCTCCAGCTGACTGTCTATCGACAACCGGCTGAACATCAGGTAGATGAACAGGTTCATCATCACAAGCAGTACAGCAAACAGCACACTGGAGTAGAGATGTATGGTGCTCCGCAGCTTCATGGAGAATCCTTCAGCACATAGCCGATGCCCCGCACGGTATGAATCAGCTCTTCCTGATTATCCAGCGTAAGCTTCTTGCGGACATAGCGGATGTAGACGTCCACGATGTTCGTATCACCGTAATAATCATAACCCCAGACCGCTGTCATAATCTGCTCCCGGTTCAGCACCTGCTGCTTATTCTTCAGCAGATACACCAGCAGATCGAACTCCCGCGGCGTCAGCTCAATCTGTCTGCCCGCCCGGACTACCTCACGCGTAGCTTCGTTCAGTTCAAGATCATCCGCCCGCAGCAGCGAGGCTGCTTCCGCCGTCTTCCGGCCTGAGGCCAGCCGCAGCGCAGCGCGGACCCGGGCCAGCAGCTCCTCTATTTGAAAAGGCTTGGTAATATAATCATTCGCCCCCAAATCAAGCCCTGATACCTTATCCTCCACCGAGCTTTTGGCAGTCAGCAGCAGAACGGGAGTATCTGCATCCACTGCCCGGATACGCCGCAGCAGCTCTATTCCGCTGAATCCGGGCAGCATCACATCCAGCAGCAGCAAATCCGGCTGCTGCTCCTGATACAGCTCAAGCCCCTGGTGGCCGCTGCCTGCAATGGCTACACGATACCCCTCGCATTCCAGCTCAATCTGCAGCAGACGGGCAATTCTCACCTCATCCTCAACAACCAGAATGGATTCTGTCATGAATATCCCTTCCTCTCTGCCTGGGTGCAAGTGATGTGCCATTGTTCAATTGGCTCAGGAACACCCTGTTCTCTTCAACTCCGTATCTGCGTATGTACCAGCAACCGCAGCAGAAGTTATAAGCTGCGGTGCAGCAGCTCCAGCACCCTGCGCAGCTCGGTAACCGCTACCTGACCGGGAGCGGATGGCTTATGGGCCGCCCCGAAGGTCAGCGCCGAGCCGAAGATCTCTCCGGCCAGGCGGCTGATCACGCCCTCACCGGCCATCGACATCGTGATGATCGGACGATCCGCGTACTGCTCCTGCATCAGGTTCGTTGCTGCCAGCAGGGTCAGCACATCTCCCGCCTTCTGCGGCATCACGGCAATCTTCGGCAGGTCGCCGCCAAGCTCCTGTGCCCGGCGCAGCCGGGATACGATCTCTTCCAGAGGCGGCGTCCCCTGGAAGTCATGATTCGAGACAATCACGAACACCGCCTGCTCATGCGCCGCTGCAATCAGTCTGCGGACATCCGCTTCCTCATTGAACAGCTCCACATCCACGATATCCACCAGTCCGCTCGCTATCGCAGCTTCGTTGAGCCGGATATAATATTCCGTGGAAATCTCCTTCTCCCCGCCTTCCCTGGCGCTGCGGAATGTGAAGATCAGCGGAACCTCCGGCAGAAGCTGCCCGATTTCCCGCAGAGCCTCCGTTACCGCTGCAGGATCCTCCACTTGGCTGAAGTAATCACTCCGCCACTCTACCACATCTGGTGCCAGAGCCTTAAGCGCCTCCGCCTCTTCCCGAAGCCCGGATAACGTCGTTCCGACCAGCGGAACGCAGATCTTGGGGATTCCCTCCCCCAGGGTTACATTCTTGACGGTTACTGTACCGCTCATCGTGTCAGCTCCTTATGTATCAGGCCATGCCTGAGAATTTGAGATTTAGCCGCTCAACCCGCAGAGCTGCGGAGAATGACCTACCGCAGAGCTCTGCGGGTTCCATTTGAGGGGTAACTCTATAGATTGTACTTGTCCTTCTTCTACAAATCCTGCTAATACTACAACATTTCCCTCATCCTATCGGCCCAAGTCCTAAATTGTTGTACAAAAGGCAGGATCTCACCTTTTTCAAGCAGGCTAGCCGGAATATTCTTGTAGTTTATACAACAATCCTTTTAAATACTTGGCTATCCAGAATCAAAGCTGCAAATTGTGCAACATTTATGGAAATCCGCAGACGGACACTGCTTCCGAAGCTAGCTTTTCTGTGGAAAGCTATCAGGCAGACTTGCTATTACGTCCGGTACCGGGGATAGCTTAAGAGGAGAGCTGGTTGGATTGGATAGCTGATGCTGGATTCGCGCCGTATAAACTATAACTGTATTTTGTGCAACTACTGTTCGCCACGCTCCGCATCAGCAACCTGCTGCAGGAATTGCTCCACCTCACCCAGCCGGGGCAGCGACGAGATCGCCCCCGCCTTGCCGACAGCCAGGGCACCTACAGCATTCGCGAACCGGACCGATTCATCCAGCGTCTTGCCGCGGGTAAGCTGCCAGGCCAGCGCCCCGTTGAAGGAATCTCCGGCAGCAACTGTATCGACAGCATGCACCGGGAAGCCGGGAACATGCAGGCTTCCCGCGGCGTTCACGATCAGCGCTCCTTTGGAGCCTAATGTGACGATAATGTGCTGAACCCCTTTTTGCAGCAAAATCCGTGCCGCACGCTCCGCATCATCAATGCTCTCTACAGTAATACCGGCCAGAATCCCCGCCTCTGTCTCATTCGGAGTCACGTAAGTTACATGCCGGAGCAGTTCGTCACTAAGCGGCCGGGCCGGAGCCGGGTTAAGAATCACCGGAATCCCGTGCCGGGACGCAATAGCCGCCGCAGCCCCGCACATCGCCAGATCCGTCTCCAGCTGCATGACCACTATCCGGGCTTGGGCAATAACAAATGCAAGGGCTTCAATATCCTCCGGGGTCATCTCCACATTCGCACCCGGCACTACAATAATACGGTTCTCGCCAGCGCCATCCACCACAATCGAAGCTACCCCTGTTGCCTGGGACTCGCTCCGTGAGATGTACTCCGTATGAATCTGCTCCTGCTGCATAATCTCCAGCAATCCGTTGCCGAAGGCATCCTTCCCCACTCTGCCGATCATCGTTACATCTGCACCAAGCCGGGCCGCAGCGACAGCCTGATTCGCCCCTTTTCCGCCCGGAGACAAGGCAAAGCCTTGACCGAACAAGGTCTCACCGGCTTCCGGTGCACGCTCTGCCCGTACGACCATATCCATATTCAGACTTCCAATTACGACTATACTCAACCTTCTACACCACCACTTGGTTTATTTTCATTACGTATGCGCCTTGAAGGCTGCCTTCTCCATACAAAGGACAGCAGCGGCGGCATTACCGGTTATGCTCCCCTTATATTATGGCCTTCTGCCAGGTTAATCAAATTTTTATTATACGGGCCGCAGGCTGTAATTCGTCACCGAAACTTCGCTGTGCTTTTTAAGCATAACTATGCTAGAATAATTGTGCAATCGCTTCCAGAGCATGTCTCTCCCCATTTGAGCAAACGTTTGCATCTTAGATACAGCCTACAGCAATTCCTATCCCCGGTACCATCTAATTCGTATTTAGGAGGCTTATCAAGTGAGCGAGAACCAGTTACCGTCAGTAGCTTATTTCAGCATGGAGTACGGACTGCATTCCGACTTCAAAATGTACGCCGGAGGTCTGGGCATTCTGGCCGGAGATTATATCAAAGGCGCACAGGATATCGGGGCTCCCATCATCCCTATTGGACTCAAATGGAAACAAGGCTACACCGATCAGAAGATTGATGCAGACGGCAACCCCTACGACTCCTATCATAACTACGTGTATGACTTCCTGGAAGATACAGGCGTCAGCGTAACGGTAAAAGTCAGAAAAACCGATGTCGTCTGCAAAGTGTGGAAGACAGAGCATTTCGGAAACCGTCCGCTCTATTTGCTGGATACGGATATTCCCGAGAACAGCGACGCCTGGATCACAGGCCAGCTCTACGGCTGGTTCGGGGAAGAGCGCATTGCGCAGGAGATCGTCCTTGGAGTCGGCGGCGTCAAAGCCATGCGTGCCCTGGGGATTCCAATTGATGTGTATCACTTCAATGAAGGACATGCGGCTCTGGCAGCGATCGAGCTGATTCGTGAGAAGATGTCCGGCGGCAGTACCTTTGAAGAAGCCTGGAAAGCTACACGGGAAGAGGTTGTGTTCACTACACATACACCGATTAAGGAAGGCAATGAGACCCATCCGCTGGATCGTCTCGAATACATGGGAGCCTTCGGCGGCTTAACCCGCGACCAGATGGAGCGGATCGGCGGCGACCCCTTCAACATGACGGTTGCCGGTCTGCGGCTGTCACGGATCTCGAACGCGGTTGCCCAGCTTCATGCCGATACCGCGAACAAAATGTGGAAGGAAGTCGCCGGCAGATCAGAGATCATCGGCATCACCAATGCGATTCACACCCCTACCTGGGTAGATGAGCGGATGACCCGTGCCTTCGGGGAGGGCGGCGACCTGTGGGCCGTGCATAAGGAGATCAAGCAGGAGCTGATCGGTTTCATTGCGCAGCGCTCCGGCATCGCCCTGAATGCAGACCATCTGCTCATCGGCTTCTCCCGCCGGGCGGCTCCCTACAAGCGCAGTGACCTGATCTTCTCCCAGCCGGAGGTGATTGAGCCTTATCTGGAGAGCGGCAAGATCCAGATTGTATTCTCCGGCAAGGCGCATCCGCTCGACGACAACGGCAAAAAGATCGTCAGCAACCTTGTAGCCATGATGAAAAAATATCCGAAGAGCGTAGTCTTCCTGGAGAACTACGATATGACCATCGGGGCACAGCTGACCCGCGGCTCGGATATCTGGCTCAACAATCCGCGCAGACCGCTGGAAGCAAGCGGAACCTCAGGCATGAAGGCCGCCATGAACGGCGTCCTGAACTGCTCGATCCTTGACGGCTGGTGGCCGGAAGCCTGCATAGACGGAGAGAACGGCTGGCAGATTGGTGACGGCTTCGAGACTACCGATTTTGCAGTGCTCGACAAGCACGACAGTGACGCTCTATACGACACGCTTCTGAACCGTGTCCTTCCAGTCTTTTATGAGGATCAGGCAAAGTGGGTACAGATGATGCACCGCAGCATCGAGACCACCCGCACCGAGTTCGCCACCAAACGTATGCTGGACGAATACTATACCAGAATGTACATTCCAAGCTAATTAGCCTCCACCAACAGCACCTCTATCCATACATTCACCGCCGGTCTCTGACCGCCAGAATCCATGGCCCTTCACGTTTATGCGTGGAGGGCTTTGTTCAAATTTCTCCCCGAAAGAGAGGCAGATCGAACATGAACCAAGCGCCTACCGCATATTGTTAATTATAATAATTATAAAAAAGGATTGATTTTATTAAATTTTTTGTTATCATGAAACTTATACTTATTCTAAAATCAAATCCTAATACGAGGTGATTGTGTTTATGACTCCGAATCATAACAATAAACTGACTACAAGCTGGGGCGCCCCTGTCGGCGACAACCAGAATTCTATGACAGCAGGCTCACGCGGGCCTACTTTGCTGCAGGACGTTCATTTGCTGGAAAAGCTGGCCCATTTCAATCGGGAACGTGTTCCTGAACGTGTCGTCCATGCCAAAGGCGCCGGGGCCCATGGTTATTTTGAAGTCACCAATGATCTCTCCCAATATACGAAGGCTTCCTTCTTGTCTGAAGTCGGCAAACGCACACCGATGTTCATCCGATTCTCCACTGTAGCCGGAGAATCGGGGTCTTCCGACACCGTGCGCGATCCGCGCGGCTTCGCCGTGAAATTCTATACCGAAGAAGGCAACTACGACCTGGTCGGCAACAACACGCCTGTCTTTTTCATCCGTGATGCGATTAAATTCCCGGACTTTATCCATACCCAGAAACGCCATCCGCAGACCCATCTGAAGAATCCGAATGCCGTCTGGGACTTCTGGTCCCTCTCTCCTGAATCTCTGCACCAGGTTACGATTCTGATGTCTGACCGCGGCATTCCGGCTACCCTCCGTCATATGCACGGCTTCGGCAGCCATACCTTCAAGTGGGTCAATGCTGAAGGCGCGGCCGTGTGGGTGAAGTACCATTTCAAGACAGAGCAAGGCGTCAAGAACCTCGATGTTACACTGGCTGCACAGCTTGCCGCTGACAACCCGGATTATCATACGGAGGACTTGTTCAACGCTATTGATAAGGGGGACTTCCCGGCCTGGAGACTGCACGTGCAGATCATGCCTGTAGAGGATGCCGACACCTACCGTTTCGATCCGTTCGATGTCACCAAAGTATGGTCCCAGAAGGATTATCCGCTGATTGAGGTTGGCCGTATGGTGCTGGACCGCAACCCTGACAATTACTTCGCTGAAGTGGAGCAGGCTACCTTCTCCCCCGGCTCATTCGTGCCCGGCATAGAAGCTTCCCCTGATAAAATGCTTCAGGGCCGTCTCTTCGCATACGGGGATGCCCACCGGTACCGGGTAGGAGCGAATCATAACCATCTGCCGGTTAACCGGCCCATCGCAGAGGTCAACAATAATCAGCGCGACGGCGCAATGAATGCTACGAATAACGGAGGAGGCTCCGTCTATTATGAGCCTAACAGCTCCGGCGGAGCCACCGAGTCACCGCAGCATAAACCGGCTGCATTCGAAGTCTCCGGCCAGGCGGACAGTGTTCCTTATGACCATGACGATCACTACACCCAGCCGGGTGACCTGTACCGTCTGCTGAGTGAAGAGGAACGTGCCCGGCTTGTGCGCAACATTGTAGGCGCCATGACTCCAGTGCAGTCCGACGAGATCAAGCTTCGCCAGATAGGTCATTTCTTCAAAGCTGATCCGGAATTTGGACGGCGTATCGCTGACGGGCTGGGGCTGGCTGTAACCGAGTAACCTGGAAGCAGCAGCAAAAAGGGGTAAGCATCGCTTACCCCTTTTTTGCATTATATACCACTTATATTTCCAGAATAATAAGACAGAGAATTCAGATTAGTGTCCTGCTCCATGATTGTTGATAGATATATTACCCGAGGATGCTGACAGATGACCGCCTGCGCTTACCGTTGTTACTACTACGCTTGCGCTAATCAACAATACGGCTGTTAATAACGAGATCGCCTTTTTCATCTTTTAAAAACTCCCTCTCTAAGATATTTTTCATTATATTTTGATAAGATTCTTGTTGTTCTGCAGAAGCATGGCTCCGGATATGCTCATAAAATGAAACAATCTTCCGAAAGCCTGTCCCATCATAAAGTTTACTACTTATTACCAAAATATAGAGAGTCAAATTAATTGCATCATGAATTTTTTCCCTTTTATACAAATAAATTGCACTAAGATGCATGTAGTCTATGTAGTACCGTATGTCTTCCTGCTTCTCTCTGCAGCTCAATTCCTTCAACTGATCATGAAATTCATCCAGTACCCAATCAATTGAAAAGTTGTATTTAATGGCAGATTCCAATACTGTAATCAGGCAGGCAAGCAGTTCTTCCTTGTCGCCTGTACGAATGAATTCAACATAGTCGGCGAGCACTTCTACCTTACCTTCCAGCAGATCAATAACGAAGGTGTTAGCAATAGCAATATTCTTGTAGTATTCCACTTCAGCGTAAGCATCATGATCCAGATTCTTAACCCAGCTCATATCCGAATAGAGTCCTATACACTTTCTTGATTCAGCGAGGTTACCCAGCTTTTGATAGGCAATGCCCTTCATGCACAAACTGTAGCCGAGGTAATACGCTATATTTTTCTTCAGGTAAGGCTTCTTTGCACCCTGTTGACGGGAGCCGTAGGTTAGAACCGCAAGTTCAAAGAGCTTATCTGAAATCTCGAGAATTGCTGTCCAGTTCTCCCATGAAAACGAAACTTTAAGCATATCTGTCAAAGAGTCTTCATTCATCCCATCCAGTTCCAGCAATTTCTATCTTGCCTCCTATCATTCCATTATATTCCAATAATACTCTGCTTCCCGGCTCTGGTCAATTATTTCCCGGCAGATATATCTCTAAATAACCCCTTATTTCCCAAATGAGCATAATAATCTTATCATTTCGACATATTCTAGCTAAAATTTGTAATTAATTAACATCTAATTACTGCTGGTACACCTCCAGCCACTGCTCCAGTTTCAGCTTCAGTCCGGTTCTGGCGGATTCCGGCTCCAGGATCTCCGCATTAGGGCCATATTGCAGCACCCACTTCGTGAATTCTTTCTCATTATTAACGGTGACTTCAAACAGCATCGTACCATCTCCTTCGTCACTCATCCGCGGGTGTACGAACAACTCCTCTTCTCTGATGTAACGCGCCACCTCTGGATGAAACCGTACCTTGAACGTAATATTCCGGGTGCCTCGGTTAATCGACCATGTATTTTTTAAGTAATGTTTAATATTGAAATTCCCCTTATCAAAAGTGGAGGCCGTCATCTCTACCTGCTGAAAACGGCTAATCCGAAAAGTGCGGATGGCTCCCTTCAGATGGCAATAGCCAATCAGATAAAAGCGCTGATCACGCGGGACCAGATAATAAGGGTCAATCTCCCGTGCAGTAGTCGCATTACGGGATTGCGAGTGATAAATGGTCCGGATGCTGCGCTGCTCCAGAATCGCCCCGATTAGCGGCTGCAGGAAATTCCGGCTCTCCTTGCGGTAGGCCGGGGTGCCCATTTGAATAATGTCGGCAATATTCTCCAGGATTCCATTCTGTCTGGATTTCTCCTTCAGATGCGTTCCCATTACCTTGTCGTAAGCAGAATGGAAGCCCGGCGGGATCTTATCCTGATTCAGTACTGAAGGCAGCAGCGAGAAGGCGAGTGACTCCTGCTCAGAGAAATCCAGCGGATACATGAAGAACTTCCCCATGAACCTGTAGCCCGTCCCCCTTCCCTCATTCGTAACCGGGGCAAAATGGCTGATCACCTCAAGATCCCTGTAGATCGTTCTAATATTCACCTCGCACCTGAAGGCCAAGTCAGCCGCAGTAATCCCGGGATTGGCCTGAATTGCATTAATAATTTTGAAAATCCGAATCACCTTGTCTGTCATAACGAATGCTCCTTAGCTTCCACGTAAATGTCACCTATGATTTCCATAGCTATACTATATCAGTTCTACAGGAAGATAACTGTCTGCAAAAACACTCGCTGCAACCTCCTGCAACTCCCACCTGTACACAAAAAAGTCCGCCAACCAATTATGGTTGACGGACTTCTTCTACAGCAAATATTTAAGCGGGTGATGGGAATCGAACCCACGCTATCAGCTTGGAAGGCTGAAGTTCTACCATTGAACTACACCCGCAAAGGTGAAATATCGGGATGACACGATTTGAACATGCGACCCCCTGGTCCCAAACCAGGTGCTCTACCAAGCTGAGCTACATCCCGTTAATACAAGTGAAGCGATGATTCAATGAAGTAATAATGGCGCGCCCTGAGAGATACGGATGCTGCGCATCCGATTGCGAAGTTGTGCTATCGAAGACAATGCTCCAACGAACTCGTTCGAATCTTGAGGACACTTTGATAATTCAATGAAGTAATAGTGGCGCGCCCTGAGAGATTCGAACTCCCGGCCTTTTGATTCGTAGTCAAACGCTCTATCCAGCTGAGCTAAGGGCGCAAAATCTATATGGAGCGGACGACGGGAATCGAACCCGCGACCCTCGCCTTGGCAAGGCGATGCTCTACCGCTGAGCCACGTCCGCAAAAACATGGTGCGCGTGAAGGGACTTGAACCCCCACGTCGTGAAACGCCAGATCCTAAGTCTGGTGCGTCTGCCATTCCGCCACACGCGCACACGTTACAAGAAAATGGTGAGCCATGAAGGACTCGAACCTTCGACACCCTGATTAAAAGTCAGGTGCTCTACCAACTGAGCTAATGGCTCTCATGAGAAAAACAATCAAAAATAGATGGCTGGGGATATAGGAATCGAACCTATGAATGACGGAGTCAAAGTCCGTTGCCTTACCGCTTGGCTAATCCCCAATATTATAATTAGCAGAACACTACGGAATCGGGTGGATACTCTATACTTCGAGATATAGGATGCTCAAACCCTGACATCTTAATACCATAAAAATGGCGGAACCGACGGGATTCGAACCCGCGATCTCCTGCGTGACAGGCAGGCATGTTAGGCCAACTACACCACGGTTCCATGTTTGGCACTTTGGGGTCCCCGGAAAGTACTCGGAATATGCTACAGAGCATCTCTTCACTTTGTGGGGATAAATTGCGGGGGCAGGATTTGAACCTGCGGCCTTCGGGTTATGAGCCCGACGAGCTACCGGGCTGCTCCACCCCGCGTCATTGGTAAAGATCTATTCAGTTAATCATAGATGGTGGAGGCTGAGGGGTTCGAACCCCCGACCCTCTGCTTGTAAGGCAGATGCTCTCCCAGCTGAGCTAAGCCTCCATGTATGACTCGTATGGGATACTCTCCACTCCGTTACGAGATTGCGAAGTATTCCTAACGATGCCTATGCTTCAACGAACCCAGGGAATTCTCATCCCATTCATCGAAGAAGAAATTGGTGACTCGTATGGGATTCGAACCCATGTTACCTCCGTGAAAGGGAGGTGTCTTAACCCCTTGACCAACGAGCCATGTTATGTGAAAAGTATTGCTTGTACAAAAGTAATGCTACGGAGAGAGAGGGATTCGAACCCTCGAGACGCTTGTGGCGCCTACACGATTTCCAATCGTGCTCCTTCGGCCAAACTCGGACACCTCTCCATGGTGGCTCCCCGAACAGGACTCGAACCTGTGACAACTCGATTAACAGTCGAGTGCTCTACCAACTGAGCTATCAGGGAATATGTAACCAATAAGGGCAAAAAAAATACCACAGTGTGTGTGGATGGTCCGCTTGGCGGCGTCCTACTCTCCCAGGACCCTTCGGTCCAAGTACCATCGGCGCTGGAGGGCTTAACGGTCGTGTTCGGGATGGGTACGCGTGGAACCCCTCCGCTATCGCCACCAAACGGGCATTTACAGCGTAAATGCTTCAGGATTTGATTCCTGAAAACTGAATCCGAAACGAATTTGTGTATTAGTGTATTTGGATAAGCCCTCGACCGATTAGTATTGGTCAGCTCCATGCATTGCTGCACTTCCACCTCCAACCTATCTACCTCGTCGTCTTCAAGGGGTCTTACATACTGGGAAATCTCATCTTGAGGGGGGCTTCACGCTTAGATGCTTTCAGCGCTTATCCCGTCCGTACGTAGCTACTCAGCCATGCTCCTGGCGGAACAACTGATGCACCAGCGGTACGTCCATCCCGGTCCTCTCGTACTAAGGACAGCTCCTCTCAAATTTCCTGCGCCCACGACAGATAGGGACCGAACTGTCTCACGACGTTCTGAACCCAGCTCGCGTACCGCTTTAATGGGCGAACAGCCCAACCCTTGGGACCTACTTCAGCCCCAGGATGCGATGAGCCGACATCGAGGTGCCAAACCTCCCCGTCGATGTGGACTCTTGGGGGAGATAAGCCTGTTATCCCCAGGGTAGCTTTTATCCGTTGAGCGATGGCCCTTCCATGCGGTACCACCGGATCACTAAGTCCGACTTTCGTCCCTGCTCGACTTGTAGGTCTCGCAGTCAAGCTCCCTTATGCCTTTGCACTCTGCGAATGATTTCCAACCATTCTGAGGGAACCTTTGAACGCCTCCGTTACTCTTTAGGAGGCGACCGCCCCAGTCAAACTGCCCGCCTGACACGGTCCCCGTACCCGCTAAGGGCACTAGGTTAGAACCTAGATACGATCAGGGTGGTATCCCAACGGCGCCTCCGCAGAAGCTTGCGCTCCTGCCTCACCGGCTCCCACCTATCCTGTACAGATCGTACCCAAATTCAATATCAAGCTGCAGTAAAGCTCCATGGGGTCTTTCCGTCTTGTCGCGGGTAACCTGCATCTTCACAGGTATTAAAATTTCACCGGATCTCTCGTTGAGACAGCGCCCAAGTCGTTACGCCATTCGTGCGGGTCAGAATTTACCTGACAAGGAATTTCGCTACCTTAGGACCGTTATAGTTACGGCCGCCGTTTACTGGGGCTTCGGTTCACAGCTTCGGGTTGCCCCTAACCACTCCCCTTAACCTTCCAGCACCGGGCAGGCGTCAGCCCGTATACTTCGCCTTACGGCTTCGCACAGACCTGTGTTTTTGCTAAACAGTCGCTTGGGCCTTTTCACTGCGGCCCCCTCGGGCTATTCACCCTACCGAGGCACCTCTTCTCCCGAAGTTACGAGGTCATTTTGCCGAGTTCCTTAACGAGAGTTCTTCCGCGCGCCTTAGAATTCTCTTCTCGCCTACCTGTGTCGGTTTGCGGTACGGGCACCTTCTCCTGGCTAGAGGCTTTTCTTGGCAGTGTGAGATCATGACCTTCGCTACTACAATTTTCGCTCCCCATCACAGCCCAGCCTTAGTAATGTGCGGATTTGCCTACACATCAGCCTCACTGCTTAGACGGACACATCCATCAGTCCGCGTCACTACCCTCCTGCGTCACCCCATCGCTCATAGCGGATTACGGTGGTACAGTAATTTCAAACTGTTGTCCTTCGACTACGCCTGTCGGCCTCGCCTTAGGTCCCGACTTACCCTGAGCGGACGAGCCTTCCTCAGGAAACCTTGGGCTTTCGGCGGATCAGATTCTCACTGATCTTTTCGTTACTCATACCGGCATTCTCACTTGTATGCGGTCCAGCGCTCCTTACGGTACACCTTCAACCTACATACAACGCTCCCCTACCCCAGATGCAAAGCATCTAGCCATAGCTTCGGTGGTGTGTTTAGCCCCGTTACATTTTCGGCGCAGAGTCACTCGACCAGTGAGCTATTACGCACTCTTTCAATGGTGGCTGCTTCTAAGCCAACATCCTGGTTGTCTGTGCAACTCCACATCCTTTCCCACTTAACACACACTTGGGGACCTTAGCTGATGGTCTGGGCTGTTTCCCTTTTGACAATGGATCTTAGCACTCACTGTCTGACTCCCGGCAAGAAGTAAATGGCATTCGGAGTTTGACTGAGCTTGGTAACCCTTGCGGGCCCCGCACCCAATCAGTGCTCTACCTCCACCACTCCATTCACCGAGGCTAGCCCTAAAGCTATTTCGGGGAGAACCAGCTATCTCCGAGTTCGATTGGAATTTCTCCGCTACCCCCACCTCATCCCCGCATTTTTCAACATGCGTGGGTTCGGGCCTCCAGTGCGTGTTACCGCACCTTCACCCTGGACAGGGGTAGATCACACGGTTTCGGGTCTACGTCCACATACTCAATCGCCCTATTCAGACTCGCTTTCGCTGCGGCTCCGGCTTCTCACCTTAACCTTGCATGTTAAACGTAACTCGCCGGTTCATTCTACAAAAGGCACGCCATCACCCATAGATCGGGCTCTGACTTTTTGTAAGCACACGGTTTCAGGTTCTATTTCACTCCCCTTCCGGGGTGCTTTTCACCTTTCCCTCACGGTACTGTTTCACTATCGGTCGCCAGGTAGTATTTAGCCTTAGCAGATGGTCCTGCTGGATTCATACGGGGTTTCACGTGCCCCGCACTACTCGGGATCCGTCTCGGAGAGAACACAGTTTAGGCTACAGGGCTTTTACCTCTATCGCGGGCCTTTCCAGACCTCTTCACCTACCATATTCCTTTGTAACTCCATGTGAGACGTCCCACAACCCCAAGGGGCAAGCCCCTTGGTTTAGGCTGTTCCGCGTTCGCTCGCCGCTACTGACGGAATCACTATTGTTTTCTCTTCCTCAGGGTACTTAGATGTTTCAGTTCCCCTGGTCTGCCTCTACATTTCCTATGTATTCAGAAATGAGTAACTGCGAATTACCACAGCTGGGTTTCCCCATTCGGACACCCCCGGATCAAAGCTTGCTTACAGCTCCCCGAGGCAGTTTCGTTGTTCGCCACGTCCTTCGTCGGCTCCTGGCGCCTAGGCATCCTCCGTGTGCTCTTATTAGCTTAACCAACGCTCCGATGTTTGGCTGATTCGCTCATCTTGTTTTGAATGCTGTTCATGGATTGCTCCATTCACCAACACATTCAAAGCCAAAGGTCGCTTCATCATCCAAAATCTTCGCTTAGCATCACTATAATATTGAAACTTGTTTACACAAGTTCAGCTTAAAGGAATGTTCTAAAACGCAAATTCGTTTCGGTATCCAGTTTTCAAGGATCAAGTTCAAAGATGAGAGCTTCAACTCTCAAAACTGACCAACGAGTGAGTGTTTGAACCCTAAGGTTCGTTGTGGAAGTAATACTTCCGATTTGAATGTTTCCATTGCAGGAAACGATTCTCCATAGAAAGGAGGTGATCCAGCCGCACCTTCCGATACGGCTACCTTGTTACGACTTCACCCCAATCATCTACCCCACCTTCGGCGGCTGGCTCCCTTGCGGGTTACCCCACCGACTTCGGGTGTTGTAAACTCTCGTGGTGTGACGGGCGGTGTGTACAAGACCCGGGAACGTATTCACCGCGGCATGCTGATCCGCGATTACTAGCAATTCCGACTTCATGCAGGCGAGTTGCAGCCTGCAATCCGAACTGAGACCGGCTTTGCTGGGATTGGCTCCACCTCGCGGTTTCGCTTCCCGTTGTACCGGCCATTGTAGTACGTGTGTAGCCCAGGTCATAAGGGGCATGATGATTTGACGTCATCCCCACCTTCCTCCGGTTTGTCACCGGCAGTCACTCTAGAGTGCCCAGCTCAACCTGCTGGCAACTAAAGTCAAGGGTTGCGCTCGTTGCGGGACTTAACCCAACATCTCACGACACGAGCTGACGACAACCATGCACCACCTGTCTCCGATGCTCCGAAGAGGGGCACTATCTCTAATGCTTTCATCGGGATGTCAAGACCTGGTAAGGTTCTTCGCGTTGCTTCGAATTAAACCACATACTCCACTGCTTGTGCGGGTCCCCGTCAATTCCTTTGAGTTTCAGTCTTGCGACCGTACTCCCCAGGCGGAGTGCTTACTGTGTTAACTTCGGCACCAAGGGTATCGAAACCCCTAACACCTAGCACTCATCGTTTACGGCGTGGACTACCAGGGTATCTAATCCTGTTTGCTCCCCACGCTTTCGCGCCTCAGCGTCAGTTACAGCCCAGAAAGTCGCCTTCGCCACTGGTGTTCCTCCACATATCTACGCATTTCACCGCTACACGTGGAATTCCACTTTCCTCTTCTGTACTCAAGTTACCCAGTTTCCAGTGCGACCTCAGGTTGAGCCCAAGGTTTAAACACCAGACTTAAATAACCGCCTGCGCGCGCTTTACGCCCAATAATTCCGGACAACGCTTGCCCCCTACGTATTACCGCGGCTGCTGGCACGTAGTTAGCCGGGGCTTTCTTCTCAGGTACCGTCACTCCGATAGCAGTTACTCTACCGGACGTTCTTCCCTGGCAACAGAGCTTTACGATCCGAAAACCTTCATCACTCACGCGGCATTGCTCCGTCAGGCTTGCGCCCATTGCGGAAGATTCCCTACTGCTGCCTCCCGTAGGAGTCTGGGCCGTGTCTCAGTCCCAGTGTGGCCGTTCACCCTCTCAGGTCGGCTACGCATCGTCGCCTTGGTGAGCCGTTACCTCACCAACTAGCTAATGCGCCGCAGGCCCATCCCCAAGTGGCAGATTGCTCCGCCTTTCATTCTCTCTTCAGGAGAGGACAGAAATTATCCGGTATTAGCTACCGTTTCCGGTAGTTATCCCAGTCTTGAGGGCAGGTTGCCTACGTGTTACTCACCCGTCCGCCGCTAAGCAAGAATGGAAGCAAGCTTCCACTCAAACTCCGCTCGACTTGCATGTATTAGGCATGCCGCCAGCGTTCGTCCTGAGCCAGGATCAAACTCTCCAAATTGGTATTTAGAAAGAGCGATTGCTCATTTTGAAACATCTGACGAGAATTTACATTCTCTACGATGAGATTTCTAAAGCGTCAAGACGCTGTGAAATTCATCATTTTTGGATCTCACCGAAGTGATTTCCGATACTCACTCGTTGTTCAGTTTTCAAAGATCAAGCTCGTTGTCAGCGCCGCTTACCGCGTCACCAGCAACTCTTATAATATATCACATCCAACCGATCAATGCAAGCTCTTTTTTCAACTTCTTGTTCGAGCTCGGCGTTGATGTTTCGCGGCCAGAAATAGAATATATCATGGATAGAGATTCATTGCAAGCATTATTTTGAAACAAGTGATCTCAACTCCCTCCACTCCTCAGAGTGCATGTTATTAGCGGGAATGGATAGAATACCCCATATGTATCTAAATCAAAATTGGCAGGAGGATTGTAATGGACACACATGAATTCGTGGAGAAGTTCCAGGAGAATCAGCGCAAAGCCCTGAAAAATAGAAACCGTGGTAAAGGGACACCTGGCGCCCGCCTGGCGAATAAACAACTTAGCACCAATAAATAGCTCAATTCCAATAACGTCCGGTGACGATCATCCAAAAACATGTCCCAAAATACAGCAAGGGATGTCCGCGCGGCCCATTCTAACGGCTCTGCGGACATCCCTTTTACATGTGTATCTGAATTTAGAAGCAGTCGTAATTATTTACTCAATTTCGCTACGCCTACAGCCACTTTCTCCATTTGCGCTTTGCTGAGTGATTTGTCCGGTGAGCTGATGGTCACAAACCGGTCTGCCAGCTTGAAGGTCAACATAGGCATATCCGAAGGGGTGTACCATTTCGCCTCTGTTCCATTAGAGAGCTTCACAGTGCTTCCATCGTAGTCATAGGAATAATCACGCGGAGACACATTCACACGCATTTTATTGAACAGGAAGCTTACACCGTCATCCCCGCCTGCAACCTTCTGGAAGGCATCTCCGCTGATCATTTGTGTCGGGGCATACGCAGTCTCAAAACCCTCGTAGTTAGCAAAAGCCTTGATAATCTGTTCTTTCTGCGCTGCACTGTATTGTACTGCCGTCAGCTTAACCGCCGAACCGTTGTCAGGTGTTGTTGTTCCCGAACCGCTGCCCAGAGTAACCTCGTTCGTGGAGGCATTGAATGTTACCGGCACCTTCAGTGCATCTGCCATCGCCCGTACCGGAAGATACGTTGTATCCTTATAAGTGATTGGCGCCAATGTTTTGCCATTGTTGTCCAGTGGTGTGTAGGCTGCTCCATTCACTTTGAAACCGATGCTGTGATTGAGGTATGCGGTGATCTTCTGCATATTTGTTCCTGCATATACACCGGCTGAGCCTGTAACCGCCATTCCGAATACCATGGTTGCTATAATCATTTTTTTGCTTTTCATTACGTATCGTCTCCCTTAGTTGTGATGTTAGTGTGTGTGTCCCTTGCTATAGATCAATTAAACCATTAACTTGTTTCTAACTTGTATCCGGATTGTAAAGAAGTAATTCAGACGATGAATCAGCAGCTAGACACGGCTCTGCCCGCTAACTTGATACACATCCGTGTACAGAATATCCCTGAACCGGTGGAACTCCTCCATTGTAACGGGTTCCGGGTAGGTCATGATACGCAGCGGCAGATCGGCTTGTCCCGCACGAAGCGGGGGCTGCATATAATCGTAGGGATTCAGATGAAAGCCCAGCCGCTCATAAAACCCGATCCTTCTCTGCTCCAGCTCGCCATCTGGCGGCTCTACCTCAAGCAGCACCGGCTTGCCCGAACGTGCGATGTAGCTGCTCATCAGCTTGTTGCCGATTCCTCCGCTCCGCAATGCGGGATTAACCGCAATATGCTCAATAAACCGTAGCCCGGGAAACTCCCAAGCCGCCAAAAAGGCCAGTATCCTCCCCTCCGCATCCTTGCTGGTATACAGATGATAATTGGGATGATTCAGCAAATCGCGCTGCCCGCTGTAGGTTCTAAGCTCACTCACCGGAAAAGAAGCTTCCATAATAGCGAATATCTCATTGAATTCCGTTTCATTAATGGTTGTTTGCTTGTCCATGGCTGCTGCCTGCTTTCTGCCGCTTCAATAGGAAGCGTTCTGTTTGTATTGTGCCCAGAATGTGTAGAATAAAGACTGTCACAGAACATTCTCCAGTGTCCTTCAGTCAGTTAGCATCTGGTACTAGGATATCGTGCTATACTATAGTTATCAGAACTATCATCACGTTTATATAGGAGAGGTTCATTTGGATAATCAACGCTGGATCGCACCTGAATTCTACAATCTTACTTCGGAAATGGAGCAGCACCCTGCTGACAAGGTTGCGATTAAATGGTTACACGAGAACGGGAACCTGGAGACAATCACTTATGGCGCACTCATGACTCAGGCTAACCGTCTGGCAGGGGGTCTGGCCGGACTAGGGCTGAAGCAGGGTGATCGTGTGCTGGTCATGGTGCCCCGCCGTATCATCGCCTACGCGATATATCTGGCCTGTCTGAAGCTGGGACTGGCTGTTATCCCTTCCTCTGAAATGCTGCGGGCGAAGGATCTGTCTTACCGTCTGCGTCATTCCGAGGCCCGGGCAGTTATCGTCTGGTCGGAGGTTACCGGTGAAGTGAACAAAATCTCCGATGACCTGCCTGCACTGGACTACCGACTGTCCGTCTCCGGCGGAGAAGCTGAGCCGGAAGCAGGCTGGGTAGACCTGGAGAGTCTGATGGAAGGACAACCTGATTCCTTCCCTGCCGTTGCCAGCCGCCGCGATGATATCGCCATCCTGGCCTATACCTCGGGAACTACAGGCAATCCCAAAGCAGTGGTTCATACACACGGCTGGGGATATGCCCACCTGCGGATTACCTCTTCCCTCTGGTTCGATATCCGCGAATCGGATACAGTCTGGGCTACAGCTGCACCGGGCTGGCAGAAGTGGATCTGGAGTCCGTTCCTGACTGTACTCGGTAATGGGGCGACGGGCTTTGTCTATAACGGCCCGTTCCATCCGGACCGCTACCTGCAGCTCCTGCAGGATGAGAAGATTCAGGTCTTGTGCTGCACACCGACAGAGTACCGCCTGATGGCGAAGACCGAAGGGCTGGCGCAATATGATCTGTCTAATCTGCGCTGCGCCGTATCCGCCGGTGAACCGCTGAACCAGGAAGTCATTCATACATTCCAGCAACACTTCAATATTACAATCCGCGACGGCTATGGACAAACCGAGAGCACACTCATCATCGCGGCGCTGAAGGATGAACCGATCCGAATCGGTTCCATGGGCAAGTCGATTTCTCCCGGCATTGTCGAGGTTATTGATGAGGCAGGCCAGCCTCTGCCAGCAGGTGTGGTCGGGGATATTGCCGTTCATCTGAGTATGCCGGCTCTGTTCCAGAGCTACTACAAAGATCCCGAGCGCAAAGCAAACTGCTCGCATGGAGAGTATTTCGTAACCGGCGACCGGGCGCAGAGGGATGAAGACGGCTACTTCTGGTTCGAGGGCCGCGGCGATGACATCATCATCAGCTCCGGCTACACCATCGGACCGTTCGAGGTGGAGGAAGCATTAATGAAGCATACCCTCGTCAAGGAATGCGCCGTGGTGGCAAGCCCGGATGAGATCCGCGGCTCGGTCGTCAAGGCTTTTGTCGTACTCAAGGACGGCCACGCCGGGACAGCAGAGCTGACCAAAGAGCTGCAAGCCCATGTTAAGGAACAGACCGCACCCTACAAGTACCCGCGCAAAATCGAATACCTGGCAGATCTTCCGAAGACCACCTCCGGGAAGATCCGCAGAATCGAGCTGCGTGAGCTGGAAAAGAAGGCCGCGGAGAAGTAAGGTCTCCCCGGGCTCGGAAGTCCTGCGGGACCGGCAGCTCCCAGCAGGCGTGAACGCCTTGGTCACCTATCGCAAGATGGCGCCGCATAGCGAGAAGCTGAAACTGCAAAAGCCCCGCTCTACCGTGATGTAGAGGCGGGGACTTTTTTGTATTACAACTCAGAATAGCCTTACTCCGACCAATATTTCGCATCCGGATTCAACGCGGCGCCTACCTCGCCTTCCGTTACCAAATCGCAGTCCAGATAGCCCTCTTCATCCAGGAAATAAACTTCCTGCTTATAGAATTCACACAGAGTCTCCAGGAACTTCTCCGGCGAATCGTACATCACTACCAGATCGCCGTAGTCATGCAGCAGATCACATACCCGCTCCACGCCTTCCTCAGAACGGTAGTAGCAGATGTAATCACTTCCGTAGTTCGTAAGCAGCGGCAACACGACTCCATGACCTGTATACCCCTTCTCCTGCAGAATGCCTGACAGTACATTCACCTCACGGCCATATTCCCCGATATGAATCAGCCGGTAGCCTGGAATGAATTCCAGCAGACTGGGATCTTCCTCGGTACTGTCCGTTCCCAGAACGGTATCATAGACCGCCTGCAAAAGGACAGGCACTTCGGGAGTATACGCTGAAATAGCGGCACTGCCCCCTGCCGGGGCCTTCCCCAGACTGGCGGTGTAGCCGGGCCGCAATTGTGCGGATCGCTCAAGGAATTCCTGAAATTTACCGGTAAGCATGTTATCACCCTTCCTCACAAAAATATAGCGGAGCGATAAGGATGGCTCCTTCTCTCTCCGCTTGCTGCGTCCTGACTATTTGGTCGCCGAAATCCACATTTGTTCCAGCCACTGATCGAAGTTCTCGCCCTTCTCACCTTCATAAGCATCGTAGACGTCAACTCGCATCTTCTTCAGCTTCTCCTTGAACTCTTCGTAAGAATGGTCTTTGGGAAGACTCTTCTTCACACGCAGAATAATCTTGGAGACCCCTTTGAACAGTTCGGCTTTGTTCTTCGACGGGACCTTGACATCTTCACCGAAGGCTCTCAGCTTGTTGTACGCGGCTTCTTGAACGGTATATACAGGATCGCTGATCATCAGACGATTAAGGATATCAATAATTTGTTTGTGGTTATAGCGGCCTAGCTCTTCCACTGCTTCAAGACGCGCTTTCCAGTCTGCGGAGCGGCCGGCGGCTCTCTTCAGTTCCTCATAATTCTCTGGCAGCTCTTGGATTACTTCTTCATTATTCAAGCTTTACAATCCCCTTCTTGGTTAAATCTGATATAGTGCAATTCTACAGTACACTAGTCCTTGATTTCAATCTTTTGTCCAAACATTCGAGGGAATATGCAATATTCTGCAAAGTTCAGTCTGCTTCCCGGGCCGCAACAGGCTCAGGTTCAGGCCCGGCAGCCGGCTTGCCCGCCTCGATCAGTACCTTGTTGCCCAGCAGGAAGAAACCCTGAATGAACAGCAGAATGCCCGTAATCATCAGCAGCCATTCAATACGGATCAGATCCGCCAGCGGCCCGAAGACCAGCATGCCGAGCGGCATCATGGAACTTGAGATCATGCCCAGCACCCCGAAGACCCGGCCCAGATAATCCGGCTCTACCTTTTCCTGCAGCAGAACTGTGGAGGGGGTGTTGAAGAACGGCAGCGCCAGCCCGACAAGCGCCATTACGCCAAGATAGATCCAAAACACCGGAATGACTCCCAGCGCAAAAGTACATAACCCGACGGCAAGGGCCGACATGGTCATGGTGTGAACCCGGTTACGGAAGCCCGGCCACGCTGCCATCAGCAGTCCGCCCAGCATCATCCCGATGGAGAACGTAATCTCAATGGCGGTTAACCGCCAGATATCCCCGCCAAAGGTCCGCGTCACCTGCAGCGGTGTCAGGAACGACACGGGAGCGGCGAGCACGAAGAAAAAGGCACAGAAGATAAAAAAGCTTCTAATATAAGCATGCTGCCGGATATAACTGAAGCCCTGGCGCAGATCCTCCAGGTAACTTAACGTCTGCTCAGCAGCAGCCTTGGCATGAACCGGTACCCGCACGAAGAAGAACATCGTCAGAACAGCTGCAGCAGCCGTAATCACATCAACGAAAAATATAATTTCTATACTGGCCATGGTCAGCAGCGCCCCGCTCAGCATCGGAGACAGCAGCATCACCATGGACTGAATACTGGCGTTGATTCCGCCGATTCTCGTCAGCTTGTCTTCCGGCACCAGCTGCGGCAGCATGGCCGCCACGGCCGGAGTCTGTACCCCGCCCCCCAGCGCCCGCACGGCAGATACCACAAACAGCATCCACAGCTCATCGTAGCCGAGCAGGAATAACAGCGCCAGAATCAGCGTGGAAGCTGCGATAATGGAATCCGAGAGGACGATCAGCCATTTGCGGCTGTAACGGTCCGCCCACACTCCTGCAAAGGGCGACAGCAGAAACATCGGTACAAAGCCGCAGATAATCGACAATGTCATCATTACTCCTGACTGTGTATTCAGGGTAATATACCAGAGAATCGCATATTGGACGAGCGAAGATCCGAATAACGAGAGGGTCTGGCTGGCGAGGAATAAGGTAATGTTTTTCTTCCAGTGCATGTTCATGGTCAGGGGATTCCTCCTCTTTCTTAGCACTTTCGAGTCATATTCTAGCATAGTTCAGATTGCGTTGGATAATGATTTTGACTTCAACGATCTGCAAAAGTATAGTATGGACAGACTATATAGATTGAACTTGAAAAATATACAGACAGGGAAAAGTGACGGAGGAGAATTTTGGAACTGTAGGAGCGATAGCGTCCGCCTTTGTCACCGGATTTCTACCGCTAGAAGCGGTTCAAAATCAAGAAATCTGGGGACAACAGCGGCCGGAGGGCCAAACATTCTCTGGAGTCACGGCCATCCCAGAATGGAAAACCTACAAGTTCAATCTATATAATCCGCCAGCAGTAAAAGGAGGCATACAAGATGAGAGCCATTGCCATTCATGAGTCCAGCCCGTCCGGGATCTTAACGGAAATTGAGCTGCCTCTGCCCGTTCCCGGTGAATATGAAGTACTGGTTGAATTGCGGGCCACTTCCGTTCATTCGGCAGACATGAAGCCGGGAATGAACGTAGCCGGAATAGTGGTAGACATCGGCAGGGCGGTGAAGCGCTTTAAGCCTGGTGACGAGGTCTTCGGATTAAAATCCGCGGTGCAGAGCAGTTGTTATGCTGAATATATATTGGCGAGGGAGGATGAACTTGCACTTAAGCCTCCTGGGTTATCCTTCCAAGCGGCCGGAGTCTTACCCGCTGCCGGACTTGCTGCCTGGCAGGCGCTGGCTTCTGCCCGGGTCTCCAGCCGGGACCGTGTGCTGGTGCATAACGGCGCGGGAGGGACCGGCAGCTTCACAGTGCAGCTAGCCAAGCTCCGGGGAGCCACGGTGATTGCTACCATCAGCAGCGATGCGGAGCTGGATGTGGTCTGGGGTCTTGGGGCAGATCAGGCGATGAACAGCGGCGGCGGCGAACAGGATTTCGCTGCCATTCTGGGGCAGAGCATTGATGTGGTGATTGATAACGCAGGGGGCGCCATCCTGGGCAGGAGCTTCGCGGTGCTGGCTCCAGGCGGAAGGCTGATCTCCACCGCTCAGCCGCCCGATCCGGCCCAGGCTACACAGCAAGGCATCCATGCAGCGTATATTACCGCCGCTGCTGATCCCTTCCAGCTGTCGGAGCTGGCCCGGCTTACAGCTGGGCGGAAGCTGAAGCCGCTGATCGGTAGCTCCTTCCCGTTCAGCGAGGAAGGACTGCACAGCGCCCATGCGCTCGCTCTAAGCGGGCAGGTGCAGGGTGTTATTGCTATTACTATTAAAGAGTGAGGGAGAGCATCAGCTATTTTTTATCGAAAGTTATGTACCAGTATGACCAACAGCACAGCCACAAGGATGCCGGGCAGCAAGTTAGCTACCTTAATCTTGGTGATGCCGAGCAGATTCAGCCCGATACCTATGATCATCACCCCGCCTGCGGCGGTCATCTCTGCAATACAGTTGTTCAGCAGCGCATCAGGGACAAAGCGGGTGATCTGTGTAGCAAGTAAAGCGATTGCCCCTTGATATAGCACAACAGGAATGGCCGAGAACATGACACCGATGCCCAGCGTGGAAGTCAGAATCATGGCGATGAAGCCGTCCATGATGGCTTTGGTATAGAGAATCTCATGATTGCCTTTGATCCCGCTGTCCAGCGATCCTAGAATAGCCATCGCCCCCACAACAAAGACCAGACTTGCCGTAACAAACCCCAGGGAGAGGCTTCCCTGCCGGCCCGCTCCTGCCCTGCGCTCCAGCCAATCTCCCGCCCGCGTGAACTTGTCTTCAATGTTAATCCATTCCCCGGCCACAGCGCCGATTACGAGACTGAGGATGACAATTAGGAAGTTCTCGCTCCGTAGCCCCATCTGCACCCCCAGCAACATAAGCGCCAGTCCAATCGCATTCATCACTGTATTCTTCATACTCTCCGGTATGCGCTCCAGCAGCTTCCCCAGCAGGGTTCCGAAGATTATTGCCATTCCATTCACTATCGCTCCCAGCAGTACCATTCCTCAGCAGTTCTCCCATCCATCATTTCTCTTGTACTTCTGCATTATAAGGGCAGCAGGCATTCATGAGTCAAGACTAGATTTGGCCGGCAGGATACATAAGCATAGGAACACCCGGGCTGAGAAATTGACAAAATTCTGTTAACGATGGTACGCTCACTAATATCATTCTTTTAATAGAACAAATCCGGTGCGGACTTGTTCAAAATCAGGTAAGGAGAGTCACTATGACGGACCGGAATACTCTTAATAAGGCAAGCTTATCTAAGGAAGTCCACCTGATTCTTGCACTTCTGAATTCCGGAAATCCAGATGAGACGGCGCGGCAGAATCCGCAGCTGTTCACAGGTCTGAACTGGGACTTATTCGTGGAGCTTAACCGGCATCACCGGGTATACCCTTACCTCTACCCCAGGCTCAGCCGGATGGAGGAGAAGGTGGTCCCTTCTAATGTTCTGGAGCAGTTGAAATGGCAATACCGCAGAAATACGGTCCAGATGCTCCAGCTCAGCGGTGAGATGGGTAATATCGCCAATCAATTGGCCGGGATTAATATCCGCTGTCTTTTCCTCAAAGGGCCGGTGCTTGGGCACGAGCTGTACGGCGATCTCTCACAACGCACCTCGCGGGATCTTGATTTCCTGGTGCCGATAGAACAGCTGGAGGATGCCGAGACCTTGCTGATCGGGCTGGGCTATGAGAAGGAAGAGAAATTTGAGAGCGTACTGGGAGACTGGAAATGGCGGGAGCATCACTCCACGTTCATTCATCCCGTCAGCAAAATAAACCTGGAGCTGCACTGGAGATTAGGACCGGGGCCGGCCAAGGAACCTGCGTTCGACGAGCTGTGGAAACATTCGCGGACCAGCAGCCATTTCGGCCAGAATGTCCACTATCTGGGCCCTGAGGATCTATTCATGTTCCTGGCTGTGCATGGAGCCAGACACGCCTGGTCCAGGCTTAGATGGCTGCATGATATCAAGATGCTGGTGCAGGGACAGCAGCCACCTGACTCCGCGCGGCTGACCCGCCTGCTGCAACGCTACAATCACAGCGCTGTGGGCGGCCAGACGCTGATTCTGGCAACAGAGCTGCTGGAGACGCAGATTGCTCCGGGCTTATCCTCTCTGATGGACAGCCCCAAGGCGAGCAGGCTGGCACAGGATGTCCTGTTCTATCTCCCGCGGATCGTGAATCTGAACACCCCTCCGCTGGAGCCGGAGGTCGAGCAGCACTTCAACAGATATCTGCCGAGCATTCTCTCCCCCGGGAACCGGATGCTCCGCTCCGCCAGCTTCTTCTATCCCTACGCAGCGGATGCGAAGACCCTGCCGCTGCCGACGATGCTGCATTTCTTATATTTCCCCTTGCGTCCTTTGCTATGGAGCTGGCGGAAGGTAACGGGTGTGGACAAGGAGAATTAACGCGGCTCACCACTGCACACAGAAAGGCACATGCTGCTAGTTAAATGCAGCACGTGCCTTTTTTTGTACGGCGGGTAAGATTTAAGAACAATAGTAAATACTCCAAGTCTCCTGACGGACAGCGATATATCCTGCCCCTGTACCCTAGTGGCCGTAAATTGTTTTCGGTTTTCTGTGAAAATACGTCTGGCACTACGATAAACACACGGCCTACGCGGCGCACCCGGTCCAATTGTGTTCGGTTTTCCGATTACATTGGGCTACGCTATCCACCCAGTCCAATTGTGTTCGGTTTAATACGAAAATAAAAGTATCGGAAAATGCGCCGCAGACTGGATTTTGACAAAAAAAGACCCACCGCCCCAAAATTACGTTTCGTTTTTTTTGAAAAAGGGGAGACTATTGGATAGGATTTAATTGCACGCTATATCCTAACTGCTGGATATATTGCACGTACCGATCCAACGGGTTTTTCTTGGACGTCTCATCGCCTAGTGAGACGTCTATTTCTTGGTATAACCTTTTCTCCCGCATCAGGGCATGGAGGATTCGAATCAACAAATGTGCGGTGGCGACGTTTGCTTTTTTATCTCCTCGTCTCTTACGTATTCGTCGAAAGAATTGGCCGATCCGGTTCGAGGAGCGAGAGTTCGCCCAAGCCGCCTGACACAAGGCCCCTTTCAGATGCTTGTTCCCTTGCATCGTTTTTGACTTTTTTCGCTTTCCAGCGCTTTCGTTGTTCCCTGGACACACCCCCGCCCATGATGCAAACTGCGCATCACTCGGGAACATTTCCGCGACATGCGGCCCCACTTCTGCAAAGATGGTCACGGCAGATGTCCGCTCAATTCCTGGAATGGAGTCAATTTGTTCAATCCTCTCCAGGTAGGGTTCTGCCTTCGCCTCGATTCGAGCTTCCAGTTCCGTGATCCGTTTCTCCAAATAGACCAAGTGGTCCCAGTGGTCTCGAATCATCTCCCGATGATGACGGCGCAACTTGCCATTGAGCGCGTCTAGCAACTGCGGAACTTTCTTTTTTAAACGGGTTTTGACCAGGTTTTTAACGGTCACTTCGTCTACGACCTCGCCGTCCATGATCTTCTGGAGCAGGCCCCGTCCTGAAACCCCATATAGATCGGACATAAAGGTGGTTAGCTTGATGTTGGCATCCTGCAGGATTTTGTGGATGCGGTTCTTCTCCGCCGTCACCGCCTGCACCATCTTACTCCGGTAACGGGTCAAATCTCGCAAATCCCGGATGTCCTGTTCTGGCACCATACTGCCTTCAATGAGCCCGCAACGGTGCAATTGCGCTAACCAGCGCGCATCTTGCATGTCACTTTTTCGACCCGGCATATTCTTTACCCGCTGGGCGTTGGCCAAGACAAGATCACAACTGCCCTCTAAGATGTTCCATACCGGTTTCCAAAACACGCCGGTACTCTCCATCACCACCTCAAGGCAGCCGTGTTCATTCAGCCAATCTTGCAGTCCTAACAATTCTCTGGTTGTCGTCCCAAAGGTTTTCATGTGACATTGCGGTTTTTGTTCGATCGGTCCTTTTAACACGCAGGCCACAACGGTTTCCTGGTGCACGTCCAGACCGGCGCAACACATACGTACAGCATCCATTCCAATCATCCTCCATCGTCAGCTTACAAATCATGCGCTCGAGTGAGTGTAATTTAATACACGTACTTTTTGGGGGTTACAATAGGCGATGCTCGAAAAGCGCAATAGAACGGTTTTTCGCACGGGGTGTATCCCAGTAACCGCGTCCGCCCTTTGATTTGTATATGTAGTGTTGACGACTACAGCATCTTTTAGAATGGATGCGACGGATGCCACCCACTTATTTTCATTCCTGGGGGTGACAAGGCCTCTGTCTTGTCATGCCTGTTTTTCGATTACATTCGACCTACGCGGCGCTCTCAGTCCAATTGTGTTCGGTTTTTCGATTACATTTGGCCTAAGCGGCGCTCCCAGTCCAATTGTGTTCGGTTTTTCGATTAAATTTGCTCCGTGCGCCTGGCAGTGGTCCATCGGTTTTTCGCATACATCTCCGCAAGCTCTATCCAGCCTCCTCCTGACCGCTAAGCAAGCGGCTGAACATGCCGCCCTTCTCTGAGGCCAGTCCGCTATAGACGCCCTGCTGAATAACCCGGCCCTGGTCGATGACCAGAATCTGATCGGCTCCCCGGATCGTGGACAGGCGGTGGGCAATGACGATCACCGTCACCGAAGCCTTCAGCCGCTCCAGCGCTTCCTGAATCCGCTTCTCGTTCTCAGTATCGAGCGCACTGGTCGCCTCATCGAGCACAAGAATCGACGGCTTACGGATAATCGCCCGCGCCAGCACCAGACGCTGCCGCTCTCCGCCTGACAGGCGTACGCCGCGGTCGCCAAGCAGCGTATCCAGTCCGTCCGGCAGCTTGCGGACAAAGTCCGCCGAAGAGGCGAACTCCAGCGCCTCCCACAGCTCCGCTTCCTCTGCATCCGGCTTGATCATCATCAGATTATCGCGGATGGTCGCGTTATACAGGAAAGGGTCCTGCGCCACATACCCGATGGATCTCCGGTAGGCGAGCAGCCGCTCTCCTGTGATCGGCTCGCCGTCCGCCAGAATCTCCCCGTTCTCGGGCTGCATCAGTCCCATGAGCAGATCGACGAGCGTGCTTTTACCGGCACCCGAACGCCCGACAATCGCCGTCATCTTCCTGGCGGGAATCTCTACGTTTACCTTCTGAAGGGAATACTGCGGCTCACTGGCATGATAACGGAAATCGACATTCCGTGCCTCCAGACCATGCTTCAGAGTCATAGGCTGCACCGGCTCTGCGCCTTGATCCGCACTATGCTCGACAGCAGCCAGACATTCATCCTGCAGCAATTGCAGTTGTTTGAATGAAGGCAATACGGAGGCCAACTGCTCCATCAGTGACTGCAGGGTGGAGAAGGTCGGCCACAGCCGGGTAAACACCAGAATGACCAGCAGCAGGTTCGGCCCCTCCACTTGCATAAACCGGAAGGACACGAAGATAAATACGGCAATCAGCAGCGTAGAGGACAGCTTATACAGGAGCTGAGAGTTGGAACGCAGCCGCGTGTAGTCCAGTTGCTCCTGCTTCACCTCTCCGGTGAAGGCATGCAGCCATTCCAGCCGGGATTGCTCCAGATTATTGCTTTTGATATCCTTGATGCCGTTCAGCTGATCTGTGATTCCGCCCAAATACGTCTTGCCCAGCTCTGTGCTGCGGCTGCCCAGCTTCTTCGCCTTACGGATAAACCGCCGGGAGAATATGGACAGCAGGGCGGCGCAGACAAGAACCGCGAGCGTCATCTTGGGGGACAGCCAGAAGGCGAAGCCGATCTGCACAAGGGTGAACAGCAGCGAAGTGAGGAACTGCAGGAAGCAGCTGATGCCCGCAAGCACCCTGGCCAGCTCTGTGGTCATCATATTGATCAGATCGGAGGTGCGCTTCTTCAGAAAAAAAGACCACTCCGCTCGCAGCAACGCGCTGTAGACCTCATACCGCAGCTGTCTGCCGTAGGATTGCTGAATCTCCACATTGCGGATCGCCACGAATCGTGAAATCAGGTTCTGGAAAAGGACAATCGCAACATAACTGCCCAGCACCAGCAGCAGCGCTGTGGTCTGTGACAAATCGTTAATGAAGCCTAGCATCGGGAGCTGGAAACCGGCCGCAGCCGTGCCCCCCAGCTGTATGCCTGCCATGCCAAGCATGGGAACAAGCAGCAGAATGGCAGAGCTCTCCAGCAGACCGCTGATCACCATGCCGAACAGATTCAGATATAACTTCACTCCCGACAACCGCTGAAGCTGCCGGACATAGTAGATTATCGCTTGCATAGACCCACCTCGATCACTCGGCTTGTAACACCTTGGCGAACTTCTCCACTACCACGAATCCCTGCATGGCGTCATCCCCGGACACATAATGGGCTCCGCTGCGCAGCCAGGCATGGGCAATCATCTTGCCTTTCTTATCACGGGCCACCCCCATATACAGGGTGCTCTCAATGCCCCGCTTCTCCAGCATCTTCAGGCCGGCTACCGCACGGACCATACAGGTGCTTTTCCAGGGAGTATAACGGCTGATGACCCGAATGGCCTTGGTGATCTGCCGAATGCGGGGAATATCGGCTTCTCTGGATACCTCAGGGGTCTCCAGGGACTTCACCCCAAGCTGCGGGGCCGTCTTGGCAAAGGGGAAGAAGAGCTGGATTCTAACCAGCAAAAGCCGCCATAACGCTTCAGGAATCAGCGCCAGCGCGGCCTTGTCATACTTCAGCAGTAAACCGATACGCCGGAGGGTCATCATGGCCCGCTGACGACGGCAACAAGATCCTCATTCAGCAGATTCTGCACAAAATCAGTTACATCCTGCTGAGCCAGCTCCGCCGGAACCTCAAAGATCTCCTGCATCACCTCGGCAATCCGGCGGATAGACACCGGTGAAGCCAGAGCCTCCCAGATCTCTCCGCCCACTTCGCCCAGGTTGTAATACTTGCCGTTCTTCACATTCAGCATAACCTTCTCGCCGTCCATATCACTGGCGATATTGCCTTCCCGCTGAACCAGCACCGAATCAAGCGACAGCACCTCTGTGGTATTCATGTTCATAGGTTCATCTCCTTCACCTTTTGCGTAATCGTCTCAAATATCAATTCCGTCTGCTGCGGTGCACTGAAGCCCTGCTCGGGGCGGGTCAGCCGGTACATCGGCAGACGGTTAACAAACGAGGCCAGCATGCCGAAATGCCATTCCCGGACACCCATAGGGTCTACCAGCGCTTTTTGATAGGTATGATTGTATAAGGTATGCAGCCGTTCCAGTCCGCTGACCGCCTCTACCGCCACCGGCCCGTCCTGGACTACAGACAGTTCAAATATTCCGGCCAGCGGCAGCGGTTCACTCTGGAACCGGTCATGCACCGGCACGGCAAACTTGGTCTCCCGCTGGAACAGCGGACGATACGCAGACGAATTCATTCCCAAATAGTCCAGGCTTTGCTGCCACAGCTTCTGCTGCGGATAACCTGGAACAGCTAATGGATGTCCATTATGCACCAACACGGGAATAACGTCGTCACTGACCAGGAGATGGCCCTGATCCATTAAATAGGAGGCGAGTGTAGACTTGCCCGCACCTGAGCGCCCAACCAGCGCATAGGCCTTATTGTCCAGAACAAGCGCGCTGCCATGAAGAGCCAGTATCCCTTTTTGCATCAGCACAACCCCCATACAGCTGCCCAGAATGAACAGGCGGATGCTATCCGGGTCGGCGTCCGCTGCGGGAGATACTGTAATGGTAGTGCCATTCTGTATGGAAAAGATAGCGGTGCCCTTCACCATAAACATAACTTCATTCTCCGCTATGCCGAGGTTCGGTGAAATCTTCGGTATCGCTTCCCATCGCTCCGACAAGCTGCCTTGAGCAACAAAGATGCTGCCTATCCTTCCGGGGTGATCCGTACGGGAAAGTTCCGGCAACGGGAACTCACTGAGGATCTGCAGACCAAAGGCCTTGTATCCGAGGCATTGCACTGTGCCAGCCATACTGTTCACTCCATCTTTGTCAATTTCACCCGTCTTCTTATGCGGATGAGCAGTTCTTGTATTGTAGATATGGGGACAGCCCTGATCCCCCTCCAGCAAGCTAAGAGGGATGAGGGCTGTGAGTTGCAAAAAGCAGATTAGGAGTGACTGACGATCTCTTCCGGATCCGCTTGGAAGGAGTCGGCAATGGCGATCCCAGGACCAGCCATAGTCATTTTAACATCCAATACTTCCAATGCAGGCTTGCTGTATTCCTTTTTCATAGTTTGTCACCCCCTTTCAAGAAACGTCCTTCAGGTCAGCCGCTTCAGGAAGCGGTAGAACACTAGTCCTCGTGTAAGAAGGCGGAAATCTGTGTTGAATATTAATAATGGTGCGGGCTCACTACCCAGCCGGTCCAAGCATCCGGCGAGCCCGGTATGATTCAGGTAAGACGAAGTGCGGGGGTCTTGAAGCATCTCCCTCAGCTCCTGCTGGAAGCTCTCCCACTGGGGCAGCATACGTGTAATTCCGTCCGCCCCCTGGATACCGCGCCGGGTCTGGTTGAGTCTGACCTTATCGGGCAGCCGTCCCTCCATCGCCCGGCGGATCAGCGACCGGTCCACGCCGTTCTGGACGTATTGCCCTTCAGGCACCGACATGCAGAAGTTGATGACACGCAGATCATTCGTAGCGTCACGATCCCATACCCTGTACTTCAGCGACAGCTTGGTAGCCGCCGTTCCATTCACATTCCAGACATGCGGCTGCTGAAAATGCTCTCTGCGGATATCGTATACCGTCTGAGATTCCAGCGGCTTCTCAAGCTCCTTCAGCCGCTCCTGCACTCCTGTCCGCCGTGCGAATTCAGGATGGATCAGCTCCAGCGGAGCCTCCTGCTTCCCGGAGACCAGCCCCCCGAGACCAGGGAATACCTTGCGGCTGACGAGCTTCAGCATTCTTTTGCGGCTGGCACCCATCGTACGGCTGTACAGCTTATTCTCGCGGTAGAAGGAGAACCAGTGGAACTCCCTTAGCAGCTTCGCATGATAATCCAAGGCAGGTCCCCAGGAGATACTCCAGTTGCCCCGTTGTCCGCTGAGCAGAATACCGGCATCCTTCAGCTGCGCTTGTTCATATATGCCTTTGAGCCAATAAGAATTCTCTATAAATTTGTAGGGCATCTCCATAATATCCAGCCATTCGTCAATCTCGCCATAAGAGCTGCGGTCAGGAAAATTCAAAAAGCTGGGCTTAATGTTCCCGACATAGTCGATGGTCTCCTGAATATAGGGACGCTCATCTGTTACACGCTGGCCCAGCTTGAACCCGGTGAAGTTATCCAGCGGATAGGAGCTGAAGGTGTATAACGGCTTGCCGGAGCGGCGAAGCTCCTCGGCAGCAAAGCTCACCACCGAGCCGGAATCCAGCCCCCCGCTAAGATTGGCGCCAACGGCAAGGTGGGTACGCAGCCGGTCACTGACGGCACGCCCGAACACCTCACGGAACGCCTCCTCATATTCGCCATTGCTGCGCAGCTTCAGTGGAGACGGAGTCTGGAAGGTGTAGTAGCGGGAGAACGTAATCCCCTTCGCACTGACCGTCATCGAATGGGACGGGGGCAGCTGCTGCACGCCCTGGTACACCGTGGAGAACATATCGGCCACATCCGTCCGGCCTTGGCCCGCCAGATACTCCGAGACCCAGTCTTCATTCAGGCCCGGCCCGCCATCCATTATAGTGAGTAACGGATGAATCACGGTGCAGAAGGAAAACCGGCTGCCGGAGCGGTGAAAGTACAACGTCCGGGTGCCTGAGAAATCTCTGGCTCCAAACAGCCTTTGCTTGTCCGCATCCCAGATCATGAAGGCGAAGTCTCCGATCAGATGAACCGGAGCCTGGTCCCCCCATTTCTCATAGGCCAGCAGAATCAGCAGGCTATCGGGAATGGAATCCCAATCCTCCCGGACAACCTGAAGTTGTCCGAATAGTTCACTGCGGTTATCAATGATAGCGTCAGCCACAATCGCAAGATTCCGCTGCGGATCATAATAGGGAAGCCGCTCGTCCCGTGACTGCGGGGTAATCCACTGCGCGTGGCAGCCGAGGAACACTCCCTCCGCCATCCAGCCTCTGGAATCGTCCGCCGGATAACGCTGCAGCTGCTGCATAAGACGCGGTCCGAGCTCCGGGTCCAGCGGCCCATGCTGCATAGAGTAGATCCCGGCGATTGCGCTCATGGTATGACCTCCAGCTGTCTGTATATTCAATACCGATTCTTAGATTCTTAATAGTGAACACTTCTTACTACCTAAGATAACGTTCTACCCCTTAAATGTGAATAGTACCAGAGAGTACTTTTAGGTATCCTTTAGCGTATTGACTATAGTGAAAATATATGGTAATGATTCTCTCAAAAATGACCCGGGACAAGGAATACCTTATACTAATGAAGACAAATATATTTAATAGAGAGGATAGAACATGAAGGAATTAGAATTTATTAAGGATTATAAAAGCAATGAGCCGCTAAGAAACAGCTTCTTCGAGCTGGCTGCCGATACGTTCGAGCTTGAACTGGAGCGCTGGTATGAGGGGGGCTTCTGGAATGAAGGGTACATTCCTTATTCATACATAGAGGGGAACCGGGTCGTAGCGAATGTCTCCGTGAGTCTGCTGGAGCTGGTGATTAATGGTGTGAAGTCCCGCGCTGTGCAGATCGGGACGGTGATGACTCATCCAGATTACCGGGGACGGGGCCTGTCCTCCCGGCTCATGAACAAAGTGCTGGAGGATTACGGGCAAGCGTGTGAGTTCATGTATCTTTTTGCCAATGATACGGTGCTGGACTTCTATCCCAAGTTCGGATTCCGTCCGGTGGAAGAGAAGATCTTCACCATGGACTGCCCTCCGGGCTCTGCCGGGTCTGCGGCAATCCGCAAGCTGGATCTGGCTAGCCAGGAGGATCTGAAGCTGATCACCAGCCTTGGGAAGCAGCGAATCCCGGTATCTGAGCGTCTTGGCGTCAGCGGCGCCTATGGACTGCTGATGTTCTACTGCCTGAACGTCTTCAGCGGGGAGCTCTATTACCTGGAGAATGAGAAGGTCATCGCCATCTGCCAGCAGGAGAACGGCCGGTTAGAGATCCATGATCTCATCAGTACGGAGCCCGTCTCCATCCGCGAGATTGCCTTGAAGCTTGCAGACAACGGGACGGAGACTATCGTCTTCCATTTCACCCCGGATGACCCGGACCTTACGCTGGCAAGCAGCAGTTATCCAAGCGGCTTATTCGTAAGGACTCACGGAAGTCTGGAGTATCCGGTGAACGCCAAACATCCGTCTACATCCATCGCTTAAGCTTAAGCAGCACTCTTCCGCTTGCAGAGGTTACAGTGTCATGAACTGCCCCTGCCGGGCCAGGTAAGCTTCCTTCTCCTTGTAGTCCGGCATTATACTTCCCAGGCGCCTCCAGAAGGAACGGTCATGATTCATATGCAGCAGATGACACAGCTCATGAACAATGACATAGTCGATCACTTCAGGCGGCGCCATGGCAAGGCGGTAGTTGAACGTCAGCTTGGCATCGAAGCTGCAGCTCCCCCACTTGGTCCGCGATTCCACAATTTCGATACTTTTGGGCTTCACCTTGAGCCGGGTCTGATAAGGGGTGATGCGCTGCGCGACTATTTTTTTGAGGCTGGCTATATAGAACTTCTTCAGCGCAAGCTTCAGCTCCTCCGCATCCCTCTGATCCACCGCAATCAGCTCATGCAGCGCGTACTCCTTCCCCAGATACAGATAAGCTTCCTCCCCCTGATACGCCTTGACCTTCGGCACCTGCCGGGCCGCTGCATTGCTGCGCAGCTTCTCCAGAATCTTCGGGCCCAGGCCTTCTACCGCACCAAGAATGATCTCTTCACTTGTTCCCTTAGGAGCCTTCACGGTAATGAGATCCGAGCCGTCCACGGTAACGGAAATCTTCTTGCGCTTGGCATACTGGACATGTAGTGTAATCATCTGATCTTCTAGTTGAATCTGCATAGCCACCATCATTTCTGTAATTTCTAATAGACCGGATACCCGGATACAAACACTGCCAGATACAGCAGCCCGCCCGCAATGAATAGCGAGGTCAGCACAGTATCTTTCCATTTCTTATCTTCAGTCAACAGTACAGCCGCGAAGGCCAGCGGAAAAGCTACAGCGAAGTAACGCGGAGCGGACAGCAGCCAGGTCGGGGCCACCACGTAAACGAAATAGACGATCATGTACGCCATGTAGGCGGGATTAAGCTTCTTCGTGCTGCGGATCATCAGGAAGAGGACCAGGAAGATCCCTGTCAGATTCGGCAGCCACAGCCCCAGGAAGGAACGGTAATCCGCATCCTTGAAGGTATTCACGGCATACTCCATCTGATATTTCACCGTATCGAAAAAGAAGTAGAACCGCTGGGACCAGTGTTCCCGCTGATAAATACTGAACTGGAACGCGTTGCCCGTCACATTGTAATTGATGTAGAGATAGGCCAGCAGACCGAAGGAGACGGTAACCAGGGAGACCCCCGCCAAGATCAGCCTGTTGGTAAAAGCCTTGCGGTCCATCTGCCTGTAACCAGCGGCCAGATCCCGGGCGAACTCCACGGCAATCGGCACGGCCAGCAGAATCCCCGGCGAACGGGTGAAGCCGGCCAGGGCAGCACACAGGCAGCCCAGCAGCCAGCGCTTCTTGCGTACATAATACAGAGCCATCAGGGAGAGCAGCAGGAACAGCGCTTCCGTCATGGGAATGAAGAAGAAGAATGCCGATGGAAAGATGAAGATGTACTTCACGACGCGCAGGGCATTCCTGCGTCCCATATCGAGCCGGGCCAGCTCGTAAGCGAACAATGCCGCCGCAAGGGTACACAGATTGGCTACGGCAAAACCGGCAACCATATAGCTGCCCGTGAAGAACTGCGCCAGCTTGATAGCCACCGGAAAGAGCGGCAGAAATACGATGTGGAATCTCGGGTCCCCTTCCGTAACATACCACCGCTCGGCAATGCCCAGATACGACATCGCGTCAATTCCGCGGATATGCCAGATGTCGATGAAGCGGGAGAATAAGCTCCCCGCGCCTCCCTCTTTAAGTACCCAGAATACATAAGCCACCAGGATCAGCAGTACGCGGCTCGCCACCACCCACAGCACAATCCTCCACCATGTCCGCTGACGTTCCTCCTGTGAGTCGTCTCCAATTGCCGCTTCCGTTGCATAAGGCCGGGTGATGTATCCTGTCAGAGCGGGAATGGCCCGCAGGCCTGTCCATATAAACAACGTCAGGCAGAGCAGGGATGCCAGTGTTCCCATGGGGGTCCAGGTATGCACGGACACTGCCCAGACCCAGACGGCTACGATCATTACCAGTATGAAGAGTGCTGAAATTGCTGTGTTTACTTTTTTCACCATTGCCTCCGGTTCCGCATCCGTTGCGTTCTTGATTAGGACTGGAATTATAAGAATCCGCCTTTTTCTCATTTTCTTATAGATAGGCGTGTAACACAATGATTATATAGATTGACCTTGTAAGTTTTCCGTTCCGGGATAGCCGTGACTCCGGAGAATGTTTGGCCCTCCGGCCGCTGTTGTCCCCAGATTTCTCGATTATAAACCGCTGCTAGCGGTAGAAATCCGGTGACAAAGGCGGACGCTACCGCTCCTACAGTGCCAAAATTCTCCTCCGCCACTTTTCCCTGTCTGTATATTTCCAAGTTCAATCTTTATAGTTTATTACGGCATGACAAGCCGAAGAGGAACGCCGCATCATTCAGCAGCGTTCCTCTTTGACATAACCTATGGCAATCCTTAATCCATCAGGAGTGGGCCAGCAACGGGAAATGACAGGCCACCGGACGGCCTGGAACAACCTCTTCAAGCAGCGGCTCCACCTGGCGGCATTTGTCCTGCACAAACGGGCAGCGGGTATGGAACCGGCAGCCGGACGGCGGATTGGCCGGGGAAGGCACATCCCCCTCCAGCACAATACGGTCCTGCTTGCGTCTTGGCGTCGGCTTGGGGATGGCCGAGAGCAAGGCAGCCGTGTACGGATGCAGCGGAGCCGCGAACAGCGCCTCGGTCTCCCCCACCTCCACCAGCTTGCCCAAGTACATGACCCCAACGCGGTCCGAGATATGGCGGACTACGTTAAGACCATGTGCAATGAACAGGAAGGTTAAGCCCAGCTCCTTCTGCAGCTTCATCAGCAGATTGATGACCTGGGATTGAACCGATACATCCAGTGCAGATACAGCCTCATCAGCCACAATAAATTTCGGATTCAGCGCAATCGCCCGGGCGATGCCAATCCGCTGGCGTTGTCCGCCGGAGAATTCATGCGGGTAACGGTTCCGGCGGCTGGCATCCAGACCTACCAGCTCCATCAGCTCGACCACCCGGGCATCTATAAGCTTAGCGGGCATATTCCGGTGAATGCGCAGCGGCTCCCCGATGATATCCTTGACGAGGAAGCGCGGATTCAGCGAGCCGAACGGGTCCTGGAAGATAATCTGCATCTCTTCCCGCAGCTTCCGCATGTCGCCTGAACGCAGCGAATGAATATCCTTGCCTTTGAATAACACCTGCCCTCCGGTCGCACTTTGCAGCCGGAGCAGCACCCGCCCGAAGGTCGATTTGCCGCAGCCGGATTCCCCGACCAGGCCGAAGGTCTCTCCTTGGCGGATGGACAGATTAACGCCATCTACCGCCTTGACCTGTCCAACTGTCCGGTTAAGCAGTCCTTTGGTAATCGGGAAGTACTTCTTAATATCCTTAACTTCCAGCAGCACTTCCGAAGAAGGCGATGGCGGAAGCTGCGGTAAGCTTGCTGTCTTATTCATCATGCGCGTTTCACCTCATCGCTGTAGTCCGCCAGAACCGGCTTATCCTTGAACAGCCAGCAAGCGGTACGGTGATCGTCAGAGATCATGAAATCCGGCGGCTCCTGGTTCCTGCAGAGTTCCACCGCATGGGGACAGCGCGGATGGAAGCGGCAGCCCCCAGGCAGCTGGCCAATCGGCGGAATCGTTCCGCTGATGGTATACAGCTCCCCTCCCCGGCCGCCCTCGAACCCCGGTATCGACTGGAGCAGCCCAACCGTATACGGATGGCTGGGACGGTCGAAGATCTCCTCAACAGTTCCCTCCTCCACGATGGCACCGGCATACATGACAGCAATACGGTCTGCCATCTCGGCAGCAACCCCCATGTCATGGGTGATGAGCAGGATGGACATCCCAAGCTCTGACTGAAGCTTGCGCAGCAGATCCAGAATCTGTGCCTGCACGGTCACATCAAGCGCGGTTGTCGGCTCATCGGCAATCAGCAGCTCAGGGTTACACGCCAGCGCAATCGCAATGACTACACGCTGGCACATCCCGCCGGACAGCTCATGCGGATACTGCTTGGCGCGGATCTCCGGGGCCGGAATACCGACCAGCCGGATCAGATCCACGGCCAGCTTCATAGCCTCAGCATCACTTTTGTTCTGGTGGAGCCGCAGACTCTCAGCGATCTGTTCCCCTATCGTAAATACCGGATTGAGCGAGGACATCGGGTCCTGAAAGATCATTGCGATCTGGTTGCCGCGGATTCGCCGCATCTCTTCCTGACTCTTCGCCGCCAGATCCTGTCCATGGAAGTTAATCTGTCCATCCAGGATCATCCCGCCTGCATAATCAATCAGCCGCATGATGGCCAGCGAGGTTACACTTTTGCCGCTGCCGGATTCTCCGACAATACAGACCGTCTGGCCCTTGTCTACCGTAAGGGAGATGCCGTCGGTTGCTTTGAGCAGCCCCTTCTCTGCCGCAAAGCCTGCGGTCAGCTTCCGGATTTCGAGTAGTTTTTCCGCCATTGCGCGAGCCTCCTCCGGGATTTGGTCACTTGCTGTCTGGGATCGAGCGCATCCCGGATTCCGTCGCCGATGAAGTTAACTGCCAAGACTACCAGCAGGATGCACACGCCCGGATAGACTGCCTGCATCGGGTCAACCAGCATGAATTCCTGAGCATTGCTGAGCATCAGTCCCCAGCTTGTGGCCGGAGCCTGGATACCGAGTCCCAGATAAGACAACGCAGATTCGCTCAGAATCGCGCCGCCGACCATCAGAGTCGCGTTGACAATAATCGGGAAGCTTGCATTCCGGAGCAGATGCCGGAATATAATTCCCCAGCTGGAGACTCCAATGGCCCGGGCCGCCTCTACATACTGCATTTCACGCAGCTGCAGGAAGGTCCCGCGGACCAGCCGGGCAATACTCATCCAGCTGGTAAATGCCAGAATAAGAATCATGAATTTAATCTGTGTGCCAAACAGGGCCATAACCAGGATATTAAGGAACAAGGATGGCACCGAGTTCATCACATCAACAATGCGCATGAACACCGTATCCACGAATCCGCCAAAGTAACCGGAAATTGCCCCGATCACCGATCCGACCGCTACAGAAACAAACGCAACGGAGAAGCCGATGAGCAGCGAGACACGTGCACTGTACAGCAGTCTGGTGAGAATATCACGGCCCAGCTCATCGGTGCCAAGTACATGGCCTTCCGCGCCCGGCTTCAGATTGGCAAACATCAGGTCAATAGCTTCCGGACTATATGGGGTCAGGCGAGGAGCGAGGAGCGCAATGATTACAAATATAAGCAGTACGATCAGACCGCCCATCGCAAACGGATTGCGCGAGAATTTCTTCCACAACACTCTCCAGGGACCCGGAGGCCGCTTGGAATCCACTACCGGAATCTCCGGGTCAGTCCCTCCGGGCATCGGATTCATATCCGGTGTTCCCAGCGGCTTGGATACCTTCCCTTTGGTTAGCTCTATATTCCCTTTACTCATGCTGCTTTGCCCCCTTGCTTACCGAGCTTCACCCGGGGATCGACTACTACATACAGTATATCTGCCAGGAGATTGCCGATGACGACCATAACAGCCGTCACTATAGTGACAGACATCAGTGCCGAATATTCGCGCGCACTTGCCATCTCCACGAACCAACGGCCCATTCCCGGCCAGTTGAATACATTCTCTGTTAGTGCGGCCCCGCCCACCAGCAGCGGAAGATCAAGGCCGAGTATGGTAATGATCGGAATCAGCGCATTACGCAGTGCATGGCGGAAGACTACCTTACGTTCCTTCACACCTTTGGCCCGTGCCGTGCGGATATAATCCTGATCGAGCACCTCCAGCATACTGGCCCGCGCGTACTTCATATAAGATGCCAGGAAACCAAGTGCCAGCACGGTTACCGGCAACACCAGATGCATGAATAAATCACCTAGATTGCCTTCTTTCCCTCTTGAATACATATCCGATAGAGGGAACCAGTCCAGCTTGAGCGACAGCCATTGCTGCAGCAGAATCCCGAACCAGAAGGTCGGCATGGCGAAGCCCAGATAAGAGAGGAATGAAGCAGTTTGATCCGATATTCCATACACTTTGGTACTGTTGTAGATTCCCCAAGGTATGGCGATCAGCAGCGATACCAGCCAAGCCGCCCCCATCAGGATCACGGTATTGCCGATACGCGGCCAGAGCAGGTCTGAGATCGCAATATGGTTCTTGAAGGTGTAACCCAAGTCACCTTGCAGCAGGTCGCCGATCCAGCGCACATACTGTACCGGAACAGGCTGATCCAGCCCAAGGTTCTTGGCTTGCTGCTCAAAAATTTCCGGGGACAAGCCCGGAGCCAGCATCACTTGAGTCGGTCCGCCCGGTGCTGCATGGATGAGAAGAAAGGTTAGTATGGTGATCAAAAAAATGACCAATACCGATTGAAGCACTCGGCGTATCAGATATTCTGTCATAGGCTATCCTCCTAGAGATGGTAAGGCGATAGATTACGGAAGACTCCCCCGGTTATACAAAAGGGGGAGGTGAAAGAGAATTCTCTTTCACCTCCCGCAAGTCTATTCCGTTAGCCGGAACGTTAGTCAGTTACCCACCATTTGATCGCATGGAAGAACTGTCCGTAGCCCAGTGACGGCTCGGGAGCATCCTCCTCTGCCCAGTGCACCCGGGAGCCTGTTCCGATCGCCTGACCATACTGATAGAGGAATACATATGGAAGGTCGGTGGAAATTTCTTTACCCACTTCTTTGTAGATGTCCTTCCGCTTATCCTGGTCAACCGTGGAATACCCGTCTACCCATAATTGGTCCAGCTTCTCGTTCTTGTACCAGCCGCTGTTCTGTCCGGCAGGCGGGAAGTATTTGGAGGAGAAGATACTCTCTGCATCCGGGTCCGGTGTATTCAGCGACCACGCAAGCAGCAGGGCCTGGAATTTACCCGGTGTGACGTTCTGGTCAATCCAGGCTGCGAAGTCAATTGCCTTAGGCTTCACTTCAATCCCGACATCCTTCAGGTTCTGCTGGATCACAGCGGCAACCTGCTCGCGGCGGCTGTTGCCGGCATTGTACTGCAGCTCGAAGGAGAAGCGGTGTCCGTCTTTGGCAAGAATGCCATCCGTTCCGGCAACCCAGCCGTCTTCAGCCAGGAGCTTCTTGGCGGTTTCGGCATTGTAATCATAATTCACAGCGGCATCCTTCGGATCAGCCCAAGTGTCGGGAAGGAAAGGAGCATTCATCAGGGCGCCTACACCTTTGAGAATGTTGTCCACCATCCCCTGACGGTTCAGGGCATGGGCGATTGCCTGTCTGGTCTTCTGTCCGGCGAACAGGCCGTAGTTATCCGGGAAGTTCTTGCCGTCGAAGTTGAACATTACATATTCATACTGCGCGCCGGGCTTCTGGATAATATCAATGTTTCCGGCAGCCTTAACGGCTTCGACCTGCGTTACCGGAATCGCACTGATATGATCCGTATCCCCCTTCATAATCGCCTGAACTTCAGTGTTCTGGTCGGCGTAGACTTTGTACACAATTTGAGCGATATGCGGCTTCACCGTCCCCCAGTAGTTCGGATCGGCATCCAGGGTGTGGCTCTCGCCCTGCTTCCAGGCAGTCCATTTCCAGGGTCCGCTGGTAACGGTCTTGGCCGGATCTGTACCATAGGCATTCTTCTGCATTTCGGTTGGCTTCACATCCTTAAGGATATGGGCCGGAACAATCTCCTGAACCAGCGCGTACAGGAATGGCGCGTACACTTGAGTCATGGTGATTTTTACAGTCTGGGCATCGACCTTCTCTGCGCTCTTCACCTTATCAAAGGCACTGGTCAGCGGTGAGCCGGTCTCGGGGTTCTTGGCCGTTTCAATGGTATACACTACATCATCCGCCGTGACCGGCTGGCCGTCACTCCATTTGGCGGTATCCTTCAGCTTCACGGTATAGGTCAAGCCATCTTCGGAGATCTCAGGAAGCGCGGCAGCCAGAGACCAATCCTCTGCCTGCACATTGCCTTCGCGGTCCAGGTTATACAGCTTGGCGAAGACGAATTGGGCCACATCGCCTGAAGAGGTGTCATTGATTAAGAGAGGATTAAGATTAACAATATCGGAAAATGTACTTGTAACAAGGGTTCCGCCATCCACAGGCCCGTCTGCCGCAGGTGCTTCAGTAGCATCCGGCGCCTCGCTCCCGGCAGGAGCCTCAGTTGCTGCAGGAGCACTTGTTGGACTTGCAGTGTTATTGGTACTGCAACCTGTGAACAGAACCCCTACCAATGATAAGACAAGTAAACCAGACCACCATTTTCTCTTTTTCGCCATTCCTTTACTCCTCCTTAGTTAAGTGCTTGTACCTTCTCTTCCAAACTTCTCGGGAGACTGGGATGTTCTGGATTAGGATGTGCCTGAGTCTGCTAATGACCGCCTTCGCAATATATGTGACATAACATCACATCTAATATATATTGTAGGGCTGCGATAAATAGACCGCAGGTCAATTAGAGTCAGGGACAATTTCCCCGGTTAGGGGCCAAAAACAATCCCTGTATAAATTATGGTTTATATTACATGTGAATATTTCTTACGTCAATAGATTTATTTGTCATCTTTAAATCTTATTTTTTTGCTACAAAAACATTTAATTCCAACTTCATGCGATGTAAGCGTTTATATTGGTCCTAATCATTTTCACAATGCGTCAATTAGGTCAGTTTTCATGACACCATTCTATTATTTTTGCGTTATTTCGACACCAACCACCATATAATTCCATCTTCCGACTATGAATCTCCCTGTCATCCCTCTTGTTTTTGGACGCAAAAAAGAAGGATTATAGCTAGGGGCAGCTCCGCCCTCAGCTAATCATCCTTCCTCATTCGCCTGCTTGTGCTACTCTACAGATTTCAGCGCTTCGATCATATGAATCCGCTTAAGCTTAAGATGCATGAACACCATTACAATCCCCGAGAACAGAACAGTCAGTAAGGCTGCATAGATATAGCTCTGCCACTTGATCAGCGGTGCGAACATTGTGGCATCCAGCTCAGCCGTCGAGAGCACAAAGCTATGCAGAATAATCCCCAGTGCACTGCCGGACAGGATGCCGAGCAGCGTCAGCAGAATGTTCTCCCGGTAAATATACATCGTAACTTCCTTATCATAGAAACCGAGCACCTTAATCGTTGATAATTCCCGGACCCGCTCCGACACATTGATATTCGTCAGGTTATACAGGACCACGAAGGCAAGCGCAGCAGCCGATACAATCAGCACCACAATGACAATATCCATACTCTCCATGGTTCCTTCAAAGGCTTCCCCCACCCCGCTGGAAAAGCTGACCAACGCCACCTGTCCATTCGCAGTGAGCTTCTCTCCGAAGCTGTTCTCCCACTGCTTATCCTTGCCGCTGTAGTTCAGCAATTGAGTGTTAAAGACCGGCTCTTGCCCGAATACTTCTGCGAAGTACGCCGGAGTCATGTACACATAATGCAGCACATAGTTCTCGGTGACCGCCGCAATCCTGATCTGGAATTCCTCATTGTTGCTGTCCAGGACGCTCAGGCTGTCTCCGGGAGCCAGACCATACAGCTTGGCGAGCTTCTCTGTAATAACTGCACCCTCGCTATTCAATACACGCTGCTTACCAGTGGTACGGTCCTTCAGATTAACGAAGGAGGCCAACTGCTGCGTATCGGCAGGCACAAAGATCCGCGCCTCCTGGTCGTTAACGCCTTTGGCCCGGACCGTCACGGCTTCCTGAAGCACATCCAGCGTTCCCGTAACCGCAGTCTCCTGTTCAATCAGCTTCTGGTAGGAAGCTGCATCGGCGGCCGGTGCATTGTCATGCAAGGCTACTAGGGCGCTGTATTTCATAATCCCGCCGAACTGCCGCTCAGCGATACTGCCGATGGAATCCTTCAGTCCAAAGCCCGTCAGGATAAGCGCTGTACAGCCGGCGACTCCGATGACGGTCATGAACATCCGCTGCTTGTAGCGGAACAGATTCCGGGCCGTCACCTTCTGCACGAAGCTGAGCCTGGTCCACAAGAAGCTGAACCGCTCCAGCATAATCCGCTGACCGCTCTTCGGTGCCTTGGGCCGCATCAGCACGGATGCGTTGCTGCGCAGCTCTACCCGGGAGGCGATCATGGCCGTCATAGCGGTACAGACCAGCGCCACGATTATGGAAATCACGGCGTAGGACGGATAGAAGCTTTTGATCACATCCGGCAGGTTGTAGAGCTGGCTGTAGGCATTATAGATAATGTCCGGAAAGAACGTGAAGCCGATGGCCAGACCGGCAATGGAAGCCGCAAGGCTGGCCAGTGTGCCATACACCAGAAACTTGGCCATAATATCCATAGCCCCGTAACCCAGTGCCTTCAGAGTCCCGATCTGCAGCCGCTGTTCCTCTACCATACGGGTCATAGTCGTTAAGCTGACGAGTGCTGCAATCAGGAAAAAGAATACCGGAAAGGCCGATGCAATCGCGGACAGACGGTCCGCATTATCCTTGTATTCGGCGTATCCGGGATTGATCGTCCGGTCCGTCACATACACCTTCGGCAGCTCCGGCTGGCTCTGCGCGGCGGATGCCGAAGGCCCTGCCGCCTGTTGCTGCTGCTGCGAGGCATCCGCTGCCTGAAGTCCCGCAGCCAGCTTCGCTGCGGCTTCCGCCTTCAATTCCTCCAGGCGCTGCCCCGGATAATCCTTCAGCGCCTCCTCTGTCTCGGAGAGATGCCGCTCGATCAGGCTGTCGTAAGCAGGCGTATAGGCGGTTTGTGCCGCCGTATCCTTGAAGCTGAGATAGGCTTCCGTATATACCGGAAGGATGAAATCCTCTTCCGGGATGACGGCAAACGCATCGGCGGTCCCTTTGCCGATCCGGCTCGTTCCGCGGTTCGCGGTCTCAATATATTGCGGACTCTGCGCGAAGCCTACTACGGTGTAGGTCTGTGTCCGGAAGCTCTGTTCGGGCTTCTCCCCGGCTTCCCCGCCGAAGGTAACCGAATCGCCCAGCGAGAATTTCTTCTCCTCCTGCAGATGCTCATCCAGCACCATCTCTCCCGTGGCTGCGGGCAGGCGCCCGGCGGTGAGCTTATACCCGTTCAGCTTATTATCATCCGCATACGAATAGACCTTGGCAATCAGCCCGCTATCGCCAAGGAACACATCGGAGCTGTACACAGGCTGAACCGTCTGCACCCCGGGAATGTCCCGCAGCTTCGCTATCCCTTGCTCCGACAGCCCGTAAGTGGACTGGACCCGCAGATCCATCAGCCGCAGATCCTTATAATACGTCGCTGCGGTGTCCAGCATATCCGGCCCCGCCGATTTGATCCCGGAGAAGAAGCTTACCCCCAGCATAATAATTGCAAAGATCGAGAGAAACCTCGCCTTGGTGTGGCGGATCTCCCGAAAAACATCCTTCCATAATGCCCGTTTCTTCATGATTCCCGGCTCCTTACCATTCGATGTCGTCCACGGATACCGGTGCTGGGTTCTTCACCATTTTCCGTACCTTGGCGTTGTTGATTTCAATCACCCGGTCAGCCATCGGGGCGATCGCCAGGTTATGGGTAATGACAATCACTGTAGTTCCGGTATTGCGGCAGGTATCCTGCAGCAGCTTGAGCACCTGCTTGCCGGTATTGTAATCCAGCGCACCGGTCGGCTCATCGCAGAGCAGCAGCTTCGGCTGCTTGGCCAGCGCTCTGGCAATAGCGACACGCTGCTGCTCCCCGCCCGACAGCTGGGCCGGGAAGTTATTCAGCCGCGCTCCAAGACCCACATCCTCCAGCACCTTCCGCGCATCCAGCGCCCGTGGGGAGATCTGTGAAGCCAGCTCGACATTCTCCAGGGTCGTCAGGTTTGGGACCAGATTATAGAACTGAAACACGAAGCCTACGTCATTACGGCGGTAGCCGGTCAATTCCTTAGCGCTGAATCGTGCGATGTCCGTACCGTCCACAATGACCTGGCCTTCGTCGGCGGAATCCATTCCGCCCAGTATGTTAAGCACTGTTGACTTCCCCGCTCCGCTGGGTCCAACAATGACAGCAAATTCACCCTTTTCAATCTCAAATTCAATGCCGTCATTGGCAACAATCAGGGTCTCCCCCATCTTATAACGCTTATATTCGTCCTTCACCGTTACGAACGCCATGCTGTCTCCTCCTGTCTTCTCCACAACTGCCTATATCCAAGTGTAGCACACGAACCCCCTGTGAATGCAAAAGCGCAGCAAGTGAAACGATCAAGCAGCAAAAAACCTCCTTGCGGAGGTTCAAGCACAAAGCTGATTATGGAGTCGGCATTCCGCCGTTGGCATTCAGCGTCTCGCCGCTGACATAACTGGATTCCTGGCTGGCCAGGAATACGTATGCCGGGGCCATCTCCGCCGGCTGGCCGGGACGTCCCAGCGGAGTCTTGGCTCCGAATTCTCCCAAGACTTCCTCCGGCTGTCCGCCGCTCACCTGAAGCGGGGTCCACACAGGCCCGGGGGCGACTACATTGACCCGGATTCCCTTGGCAGCCACCTGCTGGGCCAGCGATTTGCTGAAGGTATTGATTGCGCTCTTGGTGGTCGCATAATCGAGCAGTATCGGTGCAGGCTCATAGGCCTGAATAGAAGAGGTGTTGATAATGGTGCTGCCGGGCTTCATCTGCTTCACCGCCGCCTTGCAGAGCCAGAACATCGCGTAGACATTCGTCTTGAAGGTAGCATCGAACTGCTCTGTAGTCAGGTCCGCGATCTCCTTCACGAACTGCTGCTTACCGGCAATGTTAGCCAGGATATCAATCCCGCCAAGCTCCTCGACGGCCTTGGCAATCAGCTGCTCACAGTACTTCTCGTCCTTCAGGTCGCCCGGCAGGGCAACCGCCTTACGGCCGGCTTCCTCCACCAGCCGGACCACTTCCTTCGCGTCAGCTTCTTCCTCCGGCAGATAGGCAAGTACCACATCGGCACCTTCACGGGCAAAAGCAATCGCTACCGCCCGCCCGATTCCGCTGTCCGCTCCGGTGATCACGGCCTTGCGACCGGTGAGCTTTCCGCTGCCCTGGTACGTTCCCGCCCCGTCATCGGGACGCGGATGCATCTTGGTCTCCAGTCCGGGACTTGGCTGCTGCTGCTCGAATTCCGGTGTAGCCTTGTCATATTGCTTAACAGGGTCCTGAATCTTATATTGATCACTCATGATGTTTCCTCCTCTGCTGGGTTCTGATTCTGAATAGGCTTCAGACACTTTCTATGTAACCAGCTTCCCTTTTTATTAAACGAATTATGTATGGGCCGCACTACAAAAAAACCCCTGCTTCGGGAGCAAGGGGCTGTACCTCTTCATATAAGCCATTCTCAGAATTCTTCGTATACCTGCGGGTCCTGATCCCACAGCGGTCCGGTTGTGGGAATCTCCGAAATCACCTTCATCTCTTCCTCTGACAAAGCGAAATCAAAAATTTCAAGATTCTCCCGCTGATGCTCTTCGGACGCTGATCTTGGAATCGGAACCGCCCCCAGCTGCACATGCCAGCGCAGAACAATCTGTGAGACCGATTTGTCATGGGCTGCGGCGATCGCACTCAGCTGTTCATTCTTCAGCAGCTCCGTGCCGCGTCCCAGCGGGCTCCAGGATTCTGTAATGATTCCATGCTTCTTATGGTAAGCACGCTGCTCTGCCTGATTATAATAGGGATGCAGCTCAATCTGATTCACACTGGGCACGACACCCGTCTCCTTAATCAGGCGGTCCAGATGCTCCGGCAAAAAGTTACTGACTCCGATAGAACGGATCAATCCCTGCTTCCGGGCTTCAATCAGGGCCTGCCACGCTTCCACATACAGGTTCACCTTGGGGTTCGGCCAGTGAATCAGATACAGGTCATAATAATCCAGTCCTGCACGGTACAGCGATTCCTGAACAGTCTCGACCGCTTCATCATACTTGTGATGGCGTCCGGGCAGCTTGGAGGTGATGAACAGCTGGTCTCTGGGGACCCCGCTCTGCCGTACCGCCTCCCCGACAACGCCTTCATTCTCATAGTTGAATGCCGAATCAATCAGGCGATACCCCAAATCCAGGGCAGTCTTCAGATTCTTCACGCCCTTCGTACCTTTGATCCAGGCCGTTCCGTAGCCAATCGCAGGTACCTTCAGTCCATCGTTCATCCGTACTTCCGGAATATGATTTGTCATATGAATTGCAGCCTCCTCTATTGTAGTAGCCTATTGTATTAGCCGGGTAACTTCGCCCCTCTTCATTCCGCCGGATCTACTGCCGGAAGCTTGACCCGTACATGATACTGCATACCCGGTTTCAGCCCCTTCAACACACCATCCTCCACGGGCACCCCGTCCAGGTACACTTCCGTTGCCGGGACCCCTGTCTCTCGCTTCATCTCAATGTGCAGCTCCGCGCCTCTGAAGCTGCGTTTCACCGTCACCTCCTGCCAGGCGGAAGGAAGCTGCGGTCTCACCTGCAGCCCTTCCCGGTTCCCTTGCAGTCCGAACAATCCGTCGATCAGACAGCGGTATACCCAGGGAACGGTTCCGGTATTGAACAGATGGCTGGAGCGTCCGGCAGTCTGCGGGAATTGCTTATACGCGCCCCGGTAATAATTCGGAATGAACACCGGAAGCTGTCCCCGCCGGATGATATCCTGGATGTCCGGCCCGGGAAGCATTTTGCGCAGCAGGCGGTAGGCCTGGTCCTGCTCGCCCACTGCATACAGGCCATAGATATAGAACGCTGCGGCATGATTATAGACTGCCCCGTTCTCCGCCGTCCCCGGATGCTTCTGGGTAACCCGGCCGACATCTTCACGCATGGCTGTGTAGGAAGGGGCCAGCTTTTCCACTCCATATGGGGTCTCCAGCTGCTCCGTGACCGACTTCATCAGCTTCTGCCGCTTCTCTTCATCCGCCGCACCGCTGAGCAGCGCCCAGCCCTGGGGATTAATGAATATCCGGCCTTCCTTATCTTCACTGATCCCGAACACGACATTATCATCTGTGATTCCCCGCGCATACCATTCGCCGTCCCAGAGATACTGATTGACTGCCGCATTCGCCTCTTCCGCCGCAAGGCGGAAGGTCTTGCCGGTATCCGGGCGTCCGCTCCGCTCACAGATCTCCGCCCAGATCATACAGGCATACGCCGTGGCTATCGTCAGCCAGCCGGATACGCCTGTGCCCCGGTAGCCTACCATATTCATCGGGTCACACCAGTCACCCTGATTGATATAATTCAGACCCCGCTCATCCCGCTCATGGAGCAGCCAGTGCATCGCCCGGTCGATATGCTCTGCGACTGTCCCCGCTTCATCCCCGCCTGCGTAAGGAACTCTCTCATCCAGAATGCTATAATCGTCAGTCTCATCCAGATAGGTACTGAGACAGATGGGCAGCCAGACACAGTGGTCCGTATGCGGCACCTGATTGATATATTTCAGCTCCGCGGCTTCATGCAAAATAATGCCGTCCGGCATGGCTCCGCTCACCTCCTGCTGGCTTAAAGCCGTCAGGAACGCGCGTCTTGCCATCTGCGGCTTCATATAGCTCATCCCCATATTATCCTGCAGATAATTCCGGGTCTGAGGGTCTGTGGTCAGGCGGTTAGTCTGCCCGTGATAATACATCTGCCGGGGCAGCCAGTGGTTGACCAGGTTATCCAGGTCTGCATCCGGCGTGGAAATCTCGATGCTGCCTCTGCCTTCGCGGATGTATTCGGCATATTCACGCTCAGCAAGCTCGAATCCGTCTTCTCCGCCTTCACTGGTGTCCAGGAACATCCGCTGGCGGATCTCCGCAATCTCCTGCTCACTCCGGGCAGGCCCGAAGATGAAGCGGTATTCACGCTCCTCCCCCGGCTTCAGGCCGATGCTGTACTGCAGAATGGCTGCCGGTGATTCGTAACGGGCTTCGCCCCGGGACAGCCGCTCGCTCTTAAGTGCTGCCGGTGAGCTGATTCCGCCTTCGCCCTCGAAGGCTTCCTGGTTCACCTCCCAGGAAGCGGGGGGCTGGTCAGCCAGCAGGAAGGTCTTGTCCTTCAGATGCTTGATTTTGGCATAGTCCTGATATTTCTGATAAGGCGTAACGGCTGTAGCCACGATTCCCTGCAAGTCTTCCTTGTATTCGCCGGACTGATTCATCCATGACATGTAGCCGATGGTGAAGTAGGGATAGATGCTGATTGTGCGCGGAGCCGAAGACAGATTCGTCACCTTCACCCGCCATAGCTCCATCGGCTCATTGGTAGGCAGGCTCAGAGTCATCTCGATCGCAATACCATTCTTCTCAATGGTCCATACAATATTATGCTTGCCTACAGCAAAGGTGTAGTGGTCGGGGGGCATACGGACGGGCTCATAAGGGGCAGAGAATACCTCCCCGCTCTCCTCATCCTTCACATAGACGAACCGGCCGGGATGGTGGGCATAATAAGGCTGCTCCGGCTGCATGAAGGTCTTGGCCTCCAGATTCGGCGCATACGAGTACTTGGCAGGCTCGGGCTGCATGAACTGGGCTACCGCATATCCCCGGCAGTTCATATGAATCATCATCTGCTCATTCCACAGGAACCCCGAAGCCTTGGGAAGAATCGTCGGACTCGACAGCTCATAATATTCATTATCTTCAGATGCTCTTATCATTCTCGTGCCTCTCTTTCCGGATTATCATTCTGCTCTCTAGTATATCTTGATTTAAGAATACGCTCTCATAGGTTTGGCGGCAAGTCAGCCCGAGCCGTTTCAATTTCATCGTTCTGGGTTTTATAGTAGAATAAACCTAATAACATTGACAGATGAGAGGGGCACCCCATGAAGGAAGCGTACATAGCAAGACTTGAACTATTCGTAAATAATGCACAGCAGATCAAACAGGAATTCCCCTGGCAAAATGCCTCCGTTAACCGTCTCGCAGCCCTGCTCTACGCGGTGGAGGGCAAGATGGCCAATGTGGAAGCGATCCGCATGTACCACGAGATGATTAAGGACAACACCCGCGGCTTCTCCTCCTTCCGGGGAACCTCAGCCATTTGTATTGCGGCTCTGCTCTCCCTTTCAGCCCGGCCGGAACAGCAGCTTGCGAATACCCTTGCTGTATATGACCTGATGAAGGAACGCAAGTTCAGAGCCTCGGACTACCTGGTAATTGCCGCCTATCAGATCGCTGCCCATACCCCTTACGATCAATATGCCACGGCAATAGAACGCACTGAAGCATTCTATGAGGGGATGCGGGCGAAGCACCGGTTCCTGACCGGACGGGACGATTACATCTTCGCTGCCATGCTGGGCCTCTCCGATATCAACATTCAGCAAGGCATAGAACAGCTAGAGCAGCTCTACGTGACACTGAAGCCCGAATTCTTCTCCGGCAATAGCGTGCAGGCACTGACACAGGTGCTGGTGCTCGGCGGCGGTGATCTCACAAGCCGGGTCCTTAGCCTGCGGGAGGCCTTCCGCGCACGGGATATCCGGCTGGACAAAGAGTATACGCTCTCTTCACTGGGCATCCTGTCGCTGCTCCCTTATGAGCAAGAGCAGCTGGTCAGCGATGTCTCGGACACCTATGAGTTCCTGCGTCCGCAGAAGGGGTTCGGCGGCTGGTCGGTCAATAAGCAGGAGCTGCTCCTGCTGTCTGCCGCCCTCGTATCCTATCAATATGTAGATGATGTGAAGAACGGCATCATTGAATCCATGTTATCTACCAGCCTGACCAATATCATCATTGCCCAGCAGACCGCAATCGCTGTAGCCGCCGCCTCCGCTGCCGCTGCTGCGTCGTCTTGAACTCATAAGTTAGGCAATAATACGGGTGGCTGCGGATGCTTCCGAAGGTGCTTTACTTTGGAGGCATCCGCCCTGGCTGGCTATCGCCGCCTGCTGATTTTGCTGCTGCTGCAGCTTCAAAAGCTTCAGTTCCCGTTCAAGCGAATTTAGTTGGATTTTGGGCACTTATTGATCAGGCTATGTCTGCCTCATCAGGTATAGTTGGATTTATGACACTTAATTTCGCCATATCTGCTAGAGTAGCTGAATTCTGCCAGATTAAATGTATAATTTCCAACTAAATTTTCCTTAAACAACGAATATCCTACTATTAGATGACGTTTTTCCACTTATTTTGATATCGGCCAGGCTTTGGCTGGTCTGAGCAAGGATCGTGCCGTTTCAGCGGGAAGTAGAAGGAGCGAGTTAGACGTAGGAGGGTAATGTGTAGCGCAAAACTTACAAGTATAAATGGATACCATCCTTCAAAAGGACGGCATCCATTTCCGCGAGAACGATCAGGAGTATTTATTTATCCTTCCTCCTTCTCCTGCGGAAGACTACGCTTGTTGATCCCAAAAGCATAATAACCGGCGACCACAATAGCCAGGAAGGAGGCTCCGACGATCAGCGACAGATGGGTATCCGGATTGAACCACATGCCGATGATCACCAGCGACAGGAAGATAATAATAATGTAGTTACTGACCGGGAAAAAGCGGGACTTGAACGGATGGGCTGCCATCTCGCTTTTCCACCTCTCCCGGAATCTGAACTGGCTGAAGGCCAGGGCAAACCATGGAATCATTCCCGGAAGCACGCTGGCACTGTAAATATAGAGAAACAGCTTGGAATCCGGCATCAGGTAGTTGAACAGCACGCCAACCAGCAGCAGGGAAATGGTTGTGATAATACTGTTCCTGGGCACGCCGCTGGCCGAGACTCTGCCGAAGAATTTCGGAGCCTGTCCATTCTGGGCCAAGGTATACAGCATTCTGCCCGCACTGTAGATCCCGCTGTTGCAGCCCGACATGGCTGCTGTCAGCACAACGAAGTTGATGATGCCCGCAGCGCCGACAATGCCCACCTTGGCAAAGGTCAACACGAACGGACTGCCGATCTCGCCGATCTCATTCCATGGATAAATGGTCACAATGATGAAGATGGCCCCCACATAGAAAATCAGAATGCGCCAGATGATATTTTTGATCGCTTTTCGCAGCGTATGCTTGGGATTCTCCGCTTCCCCTGCCGTAATCCCCACCAGCTCAATCCCCTGATAGGCTGCGGTGACTATACAGAGCGCAAACAGGAAGCCCTTAAGCCCCCCGGCAAAAAAACCGCCATGGCTGTACAGATTAGAGAGTCCAAGCGGCTGCCCGCCATTCCCCAGACCAAAGAAGATTACCCCGGTTCCAATCACCAGCATCACGACAATGGCCACCACCTTGATCATCGCAAACCAGAATTCAAACTCCCCGTACAGCTTCACCGCCGCCAGATTGGCTGCCGCAATGATGCCGACACCGATCAGCGCAGGAATCCACTGCGGAATGTCCGGGAACCAGTACCCTACATAGATTCCGATCGCCGTAACCTCCGCCATCCCGACAGTCACCCACAGGAACCAGTAGCTCCATGCGGTCAGGAAGCCGGCCAGCGGGCTGATATATTTGTGGGCAAAGGTGGCAAACGAGCCGGTCACCGGTTCAACAATCAGCATCTCGCCCATAATCCGCATCACAAAAAACATAATGATTCCCGCCAAAAGATAGGCCAGCAGTACGGAAGGTCCCGCCCACTTAATCGTATTTGCCGAGCCCATGAACAATCCCACGCCAATCGTACCGCCCAGTGCGATCAGCTCGATATGCCGCGGCTTCAGTCCTCTTGTCAACTGTTTCTCTTCCAACAAAACGCTCCCCCTCATAGGTATGCTTCACATGTGAACAACGTAACTATCATAATATGCAAGAGTTATTGTAAGCTGTGATATACATTAACGCAATGCAGAATTACTCCGGCAAAAAGTTTTGCGAGTTGTAACAAAAATTTGCCCGAAAACCTATACATTCTGAACCATAGTGTTATAATCACTGTGTTTATTTATCAAGTACAACAGGAAACAGGTGATCAAATGTTTGAACTCAAATGGCTGTGGCAGAACCTGGAAGGCAACCGGGCGCGGTATGTCGTGGCACTCTGCCTCTCGGTAGTGGGCTCAAGTCTTACGATTGTGAACCCCTACATCAGCCAGCGTATCGTCGATACGTTCATTGCCGGCGACCAGGCAGGACAGAATCTTGCTACCGGACGCGGACTGCTCATTGCACTCTGCCTGGGCATGATCGGTTTCTCGCTGCTCCGCACCGGGCTGGCCTATTTCACGACGATGCAGTATGAATTGTCTTCGCAGAACATGATGTACAACATCCGCATTTATCTGTACAACAAGATTCAGGGTCAGGACCGTGAGTATTATGACCGCAACCGCACCGGCGACCTGATGACCAAGATGACAGGCGACCTGGATATGGTGCGGCACTCGATGGCGTGGATTTTCAAGACGATTATTGAATCGCTGACGATTTTCCTGGCGGCCGTGATTTATTTCCTTACTATTGATGTCCAGCTGACGCTGTGGATGCTGATCCTGTCACCGCCGATCTTCATCGTGGCCTTCATCTTCGCCAAAAAAGTGCGCCCGATGTACATCGACCTGCGTGAACGGCTGTCCCAGCTCAACACGACGACCCAGGAGAATATTTCCGGGAACCGTGTGGTCAAGGCTTTTGCCCGTGAAGAGTTTGAAATCGAGAAATTCACAGAGAAGAACGTCAATTACGCTGTGGCCAACAAAAAAGCAGCCCTCGTCTGGCTTGACTACTTCCCTTATCTGGAGACCTTCGCTCAAGGCTTCAACGTCGTGCTGATGCTGGCCGGCGGTTACTTCGTGATGGAGGGCCGGATTACCTTCGGTGAATTCACGGCTTTCTCATCGCTAATCTGGGCGGTCTCGAATCCTATGCGCAATATCGGGATCATCATTAATGATATTCAGCGTTTCTTTGCCAGCTTGTCCAAAATCATTGATCTCTATTATGCCCGGCCTGCGATTGTCAACAATCATAATCAGATAGAGCAGCGCCGCTACGAGGGACGGATTGAATTCGACCATGTACGGTTCAAATATGACAGCGCTACCGTGCTGGATGATGTAAGCTTCACAATTGAGCCCGGTGAGACTATTGCAATTATGGGCGCAACCGGCTCCGGCAAAACCTCGCTGATCAACCTGATTCCCCGGTTCTATGATGTAGCGGGAGGGCGTGTGCTGGTAGACGGCAGAGATGTCCGGGAGCTGGAGCTGGATGAACTCCGCGGTAATATCGGTATGGCGACACAGGACGTGCTCCTGTTCTCCGATACCATTGACGGCAATATCGCTTATGGCGATCCGGAGCTTCCGGAGGAGGATGCTAAGGCTTTTGCTGCCCTCGCTGCTGCCCATGACTTCATTGTCAAAATGCCTGAGGGATATGATACCGTGGTCGGGGAACGCGGCGTCGGATTATCCGGGGGGCAGAAGCAGCGCATTGCGCTTGCCCGCGCCCTGGCGGTCCGCCGTCCGATCCTGATCCTGGATGATACGACCTCTGCTGTCGATCTGGAGACGGAGGAGCATATTCAGCGCAGCCTGCGCGAGCTGGAGTACCCCTGCACGAAGATCATCATTGCGCAGCGGGTATCGACCACCGCCCAGGCGGACCGCATTCTTATTCTGGAGGGCGGCCGTCTGATTGAGGAAGGCACCCACGCCGAGCTGCTGGCGAAGCGGGGCTACTATTATGATGTATTTATGCTGCAGAACGAGGGTATTGGAAGGCAGGTGACCGAGAGTGGCCAGGAATAAATTCGATGTCGATGAGAATCTGGAATCGCCGTTTAACATTAAGCATTTCCGGCGGGCCATGGTCTATATCAGACGCAAAAAAAAGCCGATGCTTATCGCATTTGTGCTTAGTGCATTGTCGGCGGCTATCGCCCTGTCAGCACCGCTTATTATGCAGCATGTGGTGGACGTCACCATTCCGGCCAAAGCCATGGGCCCGCTGGTAGGCTGGTCCATGCTAATGCTGGCGACTATCGTGGTCAGCGTAATTCTCGCTACGATCCGCTCACGGATTATGACAAGCGTCGGACAGGATATTATCTTCGATATCCGCACAGACCTGTTCAAGCATCTGCAGGATCTGCCGTTCAAATATTACGATGACCGGCCGCAGGGCAAGATCCTGATCCGGGTCGTGAACTATGTCAATGCGGTATCCGATGTGTTATCCAACGGGATTATTAACTTCATCCTGGAAATTGTGAATCTGATCTTCATCGCTGTGTTCATGTTCGCCGTGGATGTCCGGCTCTCCCTTATCATTCTTGCCGGACTGCCTGTCTTCCTCGGCGTCATGCTGCTGATCAAGACCCGGCAGCGCCGGGCCTGGCAGGCCGTATCGAACAAAAGCTCCAATCTGAATGCCTATCTGCAGGAGAGCATCAGTGGCATCGGTGTCACGCAGATGTTCTCCCGGGAGACGCGTAATGAAGGAATCTTCACCCGTCTGGCAGGTAATTTCCGCACCGCATGGATGAAGGCGCAGCGTTACAACCTGCTGATTCCGTTCAGTGTCGATAACCTGTCTACTATGGTTACGGCTATGATCTTCCTGGTCGGCCTGCTGACCCTGGACCCGCAGAGCATGACTCTTGGCGTTATCCTCGCCATGAGCAGCTACGCGGCCCGCTTCTGGCAGCCGATCTTGAATCTCTCGAACCTGTACAACAACTTCATCAATGCAGTCGCTTATCTGGAGCGGATCTTCGAGACGCTGGATGAGCCGGTGACTGTCAGCGATATTCCCGGCGCTAAGGCCCTTCCGCCCGTTCAGGGCCGGGTTACCTTCGACGATGTCACCTTCGCCTATGATCCGGGGCTGAATATTCTGGAGAATATCTCGCTTGAGGTCGCAGCCGGAGAGAGCATCGCTCTGGTCGGCCCGACCGGTGCCGGCAAGACGACGGTCGTCAACCTGATCTCGCGCTTCTATAACCTGACCGGCGGACGTATTCTGATCGACGGCCAGGATATCTCGCAGATCACGCTGAAATCGCTGCGCGGACAGATGGGGATTATGCTGCAGGACAGCTTCATCTTCTCGGGAACCATTCTGGATAACATCCGCTACGGCAGACCGGATGCTACCGAGGAGGAGGTCATTGCCGCAGCGAAGGCGGTCTGTGCCGACGACTTCATCCGTGAATTTGACCAGGGCTACCAGACAGAGGTGAATGAGCGCGGCTCCAAGCTCTCCCAAGGACAACGCCAGCTTATCTCTTTCGCCAGAACGCTGCTGGCTGACCCGCGGATTCTCATCCTGGATGAAGCCACCTCCTCCATCGACGCGCAGACCGAACGTCTGCTCCAGAAGGGGCTGAATGAGCTGCTCAAGGGACGCACCTCGTTCATCATCGCGCACCGTCTGTCTACGGTGAAGAACTGCGACCGCATCATGTATGTCTCGAACAAAGGCATTGCCGAGAGCGGCTCGCATGAGGAGCTGATTGCCCGCCGTGGCCTTTACCACCGGCTCTATTCGGCGCAGAAGATGCAAGCCTAAGTGTGGACTGTAAATAAGCCTATATAAGACGCTCTTAAGATTTGAACTTGAAGCTTCGTCGTCACTACGGTGAACATTTGGACTTCCGGCCGCTGTTGTCACCAGATTTCTTGATTTTGAACCGCTGTTAGCGGGTGAAATCCGGTGACAAAGGCGGTCGCTACCGCTCCTACAGTTCCAAATTTCCCCTCCGCTTCTTTTGCTTTTTTGTTTATTTCTTTAGTGCTTCTTATATAGGCTCAAATAAGCAAATACCAAAAACCGCAGCAGGGGTTCGCCCCTGTCTGCGGTTTTTGGTATGAATGGATGATGGACCGCGAGGGCGGCTCCTCAGTCCGCTGCGAGCAGCACAGCTGTCTTTGTCTTTGGCTTCATATAGTCTTCCCGCAGCATACTGTAGATCTCCAGATCGACCACTCCCTTGCCGGACCAAAGGGCCGCTTGCCGCAGCATCCCTTCCTTGACGAATCTGTTCTTCAGCAGCACCTTCTTGGAGATCTCATTGTTCAGCATCACTTCAGCCTGCACTCTGTTCACCTGAACCTGCTCGAACAGGAATTCCGTCAGCAGCTCCACCGCTCTGGAGGCCAGGCCTTGTCCCCAATGGGCTTCCGCAAGGAAATAGCCTATGGTCACCATATTCACCTTCTGATTGAAATCGCAGGCTTCAATAATTCCGAGCAGGCGTGACTCCTCCTCTACGGCGAAAATGCCCCACTTGATCCGTGATCTTTTGAGATAATCCCGTTCATAATGACCGATCATGTTCTTCACCGTAGTCTTATTGTGCTTGGGAATGATCCCGCAATATTCAAACACATGGTCATTCCTGTAAATCTCGAACAGGTCATCCAGATGATGCTCCTCAACCTTGTTCAATACAAGCTCCTCTGACCGCAGGACAGGGAAGTGGTCAAACACAACTTCCAGATTCATACTGGCTGGCACTCCATTCTCTGATTGTTAGGCTTCCTGCTTAATGGGGACGTACAGATCAACCCTGCACTTGCCCTCCGGGTCCTGCGCCGGATCATTCAGACAGTACTCCAGGCATGGCCGGTCATCGGCTTCATAGCCACTGCGGGGTAACCATACGCTGAACATGCTGTCATACGCAAGGACAAATCTATCTACCGTATCGTAGTAGGAATACACCGCATACAGCCCGCCGGATAAGGTCTTGAATTCTGCCTCCTTCCGGTGAACCTCGCGCTCAAAACCCCCGGGAAGTGTAACGCAAGCATCGTACCGGCAGACAGACTCTTGAACGAACTCCGTATCATCCAGCGATATTCCGATGAACTGCTGATTGGCCGGATGGAGCCCCTGCTGTGCGGCCCAACGCTTCAGCTTGTCCCAGGCGCTATACGTGTCCAGGTAACTTCCAATATGCCTGATATAGGCAACTTCGACCTCCGGGATGTGCCTGATCTCTACCATGCTGTCCCATGCCCTCCTTAACAGCGGATTACCTTCTGCTTTATTGTAATCCGCCGGGGCGGCCGGCTCTGCCTGCTTATTGCTGAGGAGTGACGGGAAATTGCTATGTTTCTGCATGCTACTCCTGACACTGCTGGGGGTACAGCCGAAATGCCTTTTGAAATGAACATTCAGGACTGATACCGATTCAAAGCCGCTCTCACCTGCGATCTTCAGAATGGTCAGGTCCGTCTCAGTCAACAGCACCAATGCCCGCTCAATACGCTTCCTGGTCACAAAGGCCATGGGCGTCATGCCCGCCACGGCTGTAAAGATTCTGGTGAAATGATATTTGGAGAAATGGGATATCTCCGCCAGCTCATCCAGCCTCAGCGGCTGACTGCTGTTATCCTCGATGTAAGCAATAACCTTCCCGATCCGCTCTCTGTACTCCTCATTCATCGCTGAATCCCCCGGTTCATTCATGGTACAATGCAGTACAAATATCATAAACTGGACAGACTGTTGTCACAACCCTGTGGTATAACCGAAGTAAAGGAGTGATGGCTATGGCAAGCTATGAATACTCGTCCAGACAGGAGCTGATGGATACGATCCATAACCTGTACCTGTTCCTGGATGCCGAATTCGACGGAATTAACAATACATACAAGGACACACGAATTCCCGAGGTGGACAAAACCCCGGCCGAGATCATCGCTTATCAGCTGGGATGGCTGGAGCTGGTGAGGAATTGGGACAAGAGTGAACGGGAAGGCCAGACCTTCTCCATGCCCGCTCCGGGTTATAAGTGGAATGAGCTTGGCGGATTATATCAGTCTTTTTACAGCAAATATGCTGAGTATTCCCTGTCCGAGCTGCGCGGCATCTTCCGGCAATCAGAGCAGGACTGGCTGGACTGGATTGGTACGCTGACAGAGCAGGAGCTGTTCATCCAAGGCGCGCGTCAATGGACCGGAACCAAGGAGAACTGGCCTATGGCCCGCTGGATTCACATCAACTCAGCCGCTCCATTCAAATCCTTCCGTGCGAAGATCAGAAAGTGGAAAAAACATCTGCCAGAAGCACTGGCGTAGTCTCTCTTTCCTTGGCCCCCGCCAATGCCGGGAACCCGCCATTCCAGAATCGAAATGGGATCTGGTAATGTTCTGAGCGGTAATAACATCACATGAGGTTCACTCCCGTATTACAGTAGGGTATAATTATAGGAAACAAGAATAAATACAAGGATGTGATCTAGATGCAATGGCAAGAGGTTCGTTCAATTTATCCCGATCAGTATGTACTGCTCGAAATATTGGATTCTCATACCCAAGATAACATTCAGTTCATAGATAATGTCGCACTGGTCCGTGCCATTCAGGACCCTGACGAGGCCACCCGATTATTACTAAATTGCAAGAATAATAATATTGTTTATCATACCGGACAAGAGAATATCACTGTCGAACTTAGAAACCATCCTCTATATAGGAGAAGACAAGATGCAAATTGAGTTCATACACGGTCTGCTTCAGACAAAGATGACAATTAACTATAGAAATCATTCCTTAACCATAGATAAATTAGTTGTCGATACAGGTGCGGCTCACTCGCTCCTGTCATCTGATATTGTTTCTGAACTAGGCATCAAATTTGAGAATGGCGATAAACTTGTGCGTAGCTTTGGGATTGGCGGAGATGAATATACATTCCAGAAAACTATTGATCAAATCCAAATCGGTGAATTGATTATGAATGATATTCCCATTGATTTCGGCATTTTTCACGAAGGTATTAATTATATCAACGGTCTTATTGGACTGGATATTCTAAAAAATGGAGATATGGTTATTGATCTGCATAGAATGGAAATGTTTCCTGCAAGGTAAGATCATCTTACCTCTCGAAAGCTGATATTTAAGCTATTTCATAGCACACGGGAAAAGCCCGTTTGCTATGAAATTATGCTTTAAATCAAAACTATAGTATGGCGATATCGCCAAAAAATCTTTGATGGGTTAATTATCAATAGATTGAATAATTAATTCTTCCTTCCTCATAATTTATTATCCTCTACTCTTCACTGAAAAATCTACGAACCTGCGGAGCTTGCTTATATGAATCTAGTCTGTAATTATAATCTGCTTCTATTGCTTGCTTTACCATGACCTGAACTTGGTGATAAGTATTCCATAAAAAATCACATACACCTAAAGAATTGAAGATTTCCAATAACTCATGGTTAGCATTATGTTCAGCTAAATCAATTTTAAATTCATTTTCTCCATAGCTTTTAGAACCGTACTTTAGAATAAATTGGCTCAAATCCATTAACGACTCTTCTTTAACTTCTTCTTCACTAGAGGAATCCATTAAAAATTCAATATCGAGTAAATCATGACCAATAAATTCAAATATCGAAGCCTCTAAACTCTTACAACTTGAACCAGAATTTTCAGGAAACGCGGTATCTGAAGGAATATTAAAGTTTAAAGTAAGACCAAGGTATTTGAAAGTCGAAGAAGTAACTGTTTTGGGGTTGCTTGAATCTATAATATTTAAATATTCCTGAAAAGCAGAAACCAAAAAAAACTCATTAAATCTCACAATATCCATTTCAGAACATAATAACCAAACATCGTGTTTGAAGTCCCAGAAATCATTTTGTAAGTCCAGAAATTCTTTATAAGAAGTTGAATGCTTACTAGTATTGTGAGTAAGAAATACCTTTAGTGACAAATACGCTTGAAACACTACTGTCTGAAACATATACCACTTCCCTTTCTGAATGATGAAAGGAAATGATAATATTTCTAAAAGGTCAACCTGATTGTTTTCAAAGGCGGTTTGAAAGACTTTATGCTTCTCGAGAGTTTCTGCAGAAAAAATAGTTTGACCCTTTCTTAACATATCCAAAGCAAATTCCGAAAACATTTCTCGAAGATTATTAACATGATTTGTGGAATCACTATCTTTAATTAGAAAAGCAGCTAACATTTCAAAAAACAATAGGCTCGTTGCAGGTATCTGTTTCTGATCATGGTAAAATTCTAATAAGAGCGATAATCTATTCCAGCTCCCATAAAAAGGGTAAATAAACCAAGGTTCTTCATCTTCATATAATGATACTATTTCTTCCGCCTCTGATGCAGTTTGTGCATTCTTAATTATAAAGTCAATAATTTCTTGATCTTCTAAGGCTTCGGCTTTACTTCCTAATAGCGCCCTTTTTTCCTCATTTATAATTTCTTTTATTTTCTCTTCAGATTCTCTTCTTTCTATTATTCTCATATTTCTTTCTGCCTCATACTGATTGTTTTTTTTCGTTTCATTATCATAACCCATAGTGAATCTAAAAACTTTCCAAAAGGATTTACTATCACGTAATTTAAACGTATCTAAAATTCGGGGATAAATTATATCAATAAGAAAGTCGATTCGTTCATACTGCATGTCAGATGCAAAAAACTCAATATCATCAAGCAATAAGTACTTGATTTTCGCCTTTATCTCCTTATAGTTTTTTTTCTTGAAGTTAGCATATGCTTTAGGAAAAATCCCTGCAAATTCTGTGAAGGTTAGCCAATGCTCAGCAAATCTGGAGCATCTATGATAGTCCTCTAAAATTATTTCTTCATCTAAATCAATATTTAACAAAAGTACTCTATTAATTAAATCGGGAAATTCAATCATATCACCATAACTAAATGGATAGTCTTCATCATGAAGCCTTTCACATAAATACTGAATTTTGCTCTTCACAAATTCTTTCATTCTACTATTTTTCTCAACGTCAAAGTTAAACATAATATCATTTAATTTTCTGACAATGCAGTCATCTGGCTTTGTATACACAGACGATTTATTCTCAAAGATATCATTATCGAAATAGGAATAATTCAAAATATCAAAATCAGTAATAATCTTATCTGTGAGCATAATTTCCAGCGTAGGTGTTAGATTTATTTTCTTTTGAATAAAGATATCATCTCCAGAGCTATCTTCAATGCTACGCCCCGAAACCGTCGTCTTAAACATAAACAGAAGTTGATTTAGAAATGGGCAGCCTTGGATTAATATTTGGCCAAAGAGCTCTAAAGAATCAGATAGATATAAATATAAGAAATCCTTAACAGATGGATTTTGAAATTCAACCAAAATAATGGCTGTTCCATTACTCAAATAGGTTTTAATCATTGTTTTCTCTAATTGTGCAATGATACTTTCGAATTCCAAATTTCTAATAGAAGTATTACTTTCATTCATGAAATTTAAACAAGTGTAGTAAGAATGCTTTAAATCACATAATCTCATGGGTTGCGAAGATAAAAACAAAATAAGTGCAGCTAATTGTGCTCCACGAGTCTGATGCATAAAAATGCTCTTCCAGAAAGATAATGGCTCATCTAAGTATTGTTTAAAGGCGTTATAGAACTCAGAAGGAGAATTATCTTCGATAAGGTTCATTCCATGGTTTAGAAAATCATTTATAATCCTTGGACTATAATTACTGTGTTTAATAATCGGTTCATAGTGATTAGCGATAATCTCGACATAATCCCATTCAAGTTGGGAGAAATATAGATGGTTAAATATAATTTTAGCTTTAATCACCTCAGAGTAATCTTCCATTTGAAGCATACATTTTCCGATATCAAATGTTCTATTGAGCTGTTCATCATGATACTCTGCTAAGCCTTGCTGAAGTACATATTCACGTGACGTCAATATCAATATTTTATTCTTTGATCTAGAAACAAGTTCAATAAACTTCACCATGTGCTTTTCTTCGTTATGCGGGAGCTTCTCATCTTTAAATACACTTCCCCAAAAATCATCAAAAAAGAAAACCTGTTTTTCTTTCTCTTTGAACATCTCAAGCGCATTTCTTACCGTGTCCGCATAAATGAAATCACCATACCCCATATGTTGTAAGTAATACGCCGCTAGACAACGTGCCAGTGTCGTTTTCCCAACACCAGGCTCTCCAGAAATCAATATATATCTAAACTTTTCTAACAATCTTAGTGATCGCCCAAAACTAGGATTTTGAACAAAAACCTTCACCGTTTCCTTTATTTGATCAAGTTCAAATTTCGAATTAACTAAGCTAGCGCGATGAACAATCCCTTCAATAATTGAAATTAACACACCAGTACTACTAATCCACAATTTATAATGGTTTTGTTCTACCTTGTGATACTGTTCTTTTCCAAGCAATTGATTCAAATCATTCCTATCAATAATATCATCCTCTGTTTTTATAAAACCTTCAAAAAGACTAATAATCTCACTTCGTTGCTCATTGCTAAGCTCAAGAGAAACTACGAGAATATAGCGAGAAGGACTTAGGAATTTGGCTTTCTGTTTCTCTTGATACTTTAAAACACTTCGTAGTTGTTTATAGTTGTTCTGGTAGCACTTTACTTGAACGATTATTTTTGTTTTATCTTCACGATGTATAAGGTCGATTCCACCATCTTTTCCTCGACTAGAGATTTTAAATATAACCTTCTCTTTTATTTCCAATATATCTCTAGCCAATTCCTCAAACTCTCGTGGAGATAAGCAATTATGAAAATCATAATTTGGCATATTTTCGGCTCCTAACATAATTAATAAACTCTCTACAGGTAATCTTTATTTATAAGCGTACACTAGATTACCCCATGTTAAAATATGTATAATTATTTTTTCTTAACAGGAGGGGACCCTCTATGCATGGCTTCTGTCATAAACAAATTCGTACTCCTTCGTGACTTATAACCAAGTAGACCAAAATCCCCTCCAGGCGCCTCTCCAGCCACCGCATCATACGATGAGGCTGCCGGAAAGTCTGCCCGAAAGGGGATTCCTGTGACTTCCTTGTTTTTATTTCACCCGGTTAATCATTAATAGCCTAACAGACTCTTTGTCTTGGCAAAAATATCATTGGCCATCTCCGCATACCGCGTGCTGCCGTTGGCTTCAACCTGGGCCGTATACTGGCTCCAGTTGTCCAGCTTCTCCTGGCCGGTCACGAATTTGAGCGTCATGGTCTTGACGTAATCCATCAGCGGCGTCGAGATCAGCTTCATCTGCTCATTCTCCTCAGGAGTCGCCATGATCGGCGGTGCCAGCTTGCGGGTATCCCGTGTCGACTGGACACGGCTCACGAAGTCTTTTTCACCATCGGTCATCTTGGACATCTTCAGCTTCTCCGAGCCTCCATAAGCGAACATCCCTCCGGCGAAGCCGTAATCGACATTGAGCTGCTTAGGCGCACCTTCATTGATCCCGTTGTAATAGATTTCCGGGTTCAGCACCACATTTCCATCTGCGTCCAAGGTATAAGTCTCCCCTTCTACACCCCATAAGCTGAGCATCTGGCCTTCATTGGAATACCAGAACCAGTCGATGAAGCGCAGCATCTTAATGAAGCCCTCTTCACCCAGGTCGTCCAGCGCATTCTGGCTGATCATAATTCCGTTCTCCAGACGGGAGGTTTCGACCTGCAGTTTGCCTTTGGGTCCGCCCGGCTGGGTGATCATGTAGAGCTCGCTATCCGGAACCTGCATCTTGCTCTTGAAATCGGCCATAACCTGATAGATTCCGCTGATCACATAGGTGTCGCCCTTGAAGAACTTCGCTTGGGCCGCATCGTCTTCCTGGGTGAACGATTCCGGGTCCATAATGCCTTCATTCACCAGCTTATTGAAGTAACCAAGGAAGTCCTTGAAGTCATTGGAGGCATCGGCAAACACAAACTGCTGCTTCTCCTGGTCAAAGACCAGACCGCTTGATAATCCCCAGCCGGCGGTAACGCCATATTGAACTGCGGCAATGTTCAGAGCGGAATCTCCCTTGAATTGGTCAGAGATCACATAATTGCTGCCTGTGAAGTCTTTGACCTTCTTCATCGCTTCATAGAAGTCTTCATACGTCCAGTTGCCCTGCTGTCCTTCAACGTCCACGCCCGCTGCTTCAAACACATCCTTGCGGATAATGTAGGAATAACCGCCGCCGGCAATCTCCCACATGCCTGGAAGCACATAATACTTCCCGTCCTCCTTCAGCTTAGCCTTCAGGTCCTCCTCCATGCCCCAATCCTTCACGGCCTTCATGTAGTTCGGCATGTACTGCACCCAGTCACTCACGGGCACAATCTGGCCTGAGGCTACGAAAGCGGATTCATCATAAGTCTTAGGAATAATATAAGGAGCATCTCCGCTGTTCACGAGCAGGGATTTTTGGTTCTCATATTCGGTTCTTGCCGTAATGGCCAAATCGAAGTTTACATTCGTTTTCTCCTGGATCGCACTCCACAGCCGCCAGTCTTTATGATATGGATAATTCTCATGGTCGCTGTACATCATGGAGTAGGTTACCGGTTCATTCGAGTGGAAGGTCTGATCTGCACCAAAGGTATAATCTTCCGCCGCAGCTGTTGCCGGTGCATTCGTGCCCGCAGCATTCGGTGCTGGGGAATTACTGGTGCCTGAAGCCTCATTATTTCCGGATGAACAAGCGGTCATAGACAACATCAACGCCAGCGATGCCATTGCAAGTGGTTTACTGAATCTCATGGTTTGCCTCCCTTTTTGGGTATAGAGCTATATATAACAGAGAGGGCCGTAACCCCCTCCGGTGATACCGTTTATCCTTTGACCGCGCCGATCATCATGCCCTGTACGAAATACTTCTGCACGAAAGGATACACACAGATAATAGGCAGTGAAGTTAAGACCATTGCTGTCGATTTGATGCTTGCCGCAATCTGGCTCGTCTGATCGGAGGAGGCTCCGATTTCAGTCGGACTGACGGCATTGTCGATGATCTGCTTCAGATACAGGGCGACAGGCCACTTCTCCTTGGACTGCAGATAGAGGGACGGCCCGAACCAGTTATTCCACATGCCGACCATTACGAACAGCATGATTGTTACGAGAATCGGCTTCGACAGCGGCAGAATGATTCTGGTGAATATCCCGAAGACGTCCAGGCCGTCTACACGCCCTGCTTCCTCCAGTTCGTAAGGCAGACTGGCAAAAAACGTCTTCATCAGGATGACATTGAACGCGCTGATCGCTCCCGGAATGACTATCGCCCAGATCGTATCCCGCAGCTCCAATGTCTTGGCCACCAGGATATAGTTCGGGATGAGGCCGCCGCCGAAATACATCGTGAACAGCACGAACGGAATGAAGAATCTGTTCAGCCGCAGCTTATCCTTGGACAGCGGATACGACATCACTGCGGTTGCAGTCACTGCAATTAGGGTGCCTGTTACGGAATATACGATGGTATTCCAGTAGTAATGGAAGAAATCGGGCTTGCTCAAAATCACTTCATAGGTCTTGGTCGTAAACTCTACCGGGAATAGAGTCACCTTGCCTGCATAGATAGCCGCTTCCGAGCTGAAGGACTGGGCCACAAGATACACGAAGGGATACAAGGTAAACATGACAATCAGAATCATAAAAATACTGTTAATGATGTTAAACAGGTTAAAGGTGGAGGATCGCTTCACGGGTTCGGCTCCTTTCTACCAGAGGCTTGATTTCGTCGTTTTTTTGGATACAGTATTCGCAATCGTCACCAGGATCAGGCCAATAATACCTTCGAACAGGCCTACGGCCGTCGCGTAGCTGAAGTTCCCTCCGGTGATTCCCATCCGGTACACATAGGTAGAGATGACATCTGCTGTCTCATAGGTGAGCGGGTTGTAGAGCAGCAGGATTTTCTCGAAATTAGAGCCCAGAATGCTGCCGATATCCAGAATCAGGAGCACCATAATGGTAGGCAGGATACCGGGTATTGTTACATGCTTCGCAAGCTTGAACCGGTTAGCACCGTCCATCTTGGCGGCTTCATACAGAGACGGATCAATGCTAGTCATCGCGGCCAGATAGAGAATCGTCCCCCAGCCCAGACTCTGCCAGACGCCGGAGGTGACGTAAATGACGGGGAACCACTCCGGCAAGGAGATGAAGGAGATTTTCTCAAGTCCAACGGAGGCCAGAAGGCTGTTAAGCGGTCCTGTTAAGGAGACCACCTCTTTAATCATCCCTGCGACGATAACCATAGAGATGAAATGGGGCAGATAGGACACCGTCTGGACGAATTTCTTCCACTTGATTCTCCGTATCTCATTAAGCAGCAGTGCAAAGGACAGCGTAACCGGGAATTTCACGAGGAGGTAGCTTACACTTAAGGTAAGATCATTGAAAAATGCACGCCAGAACGTAGGGTCTTTCATGAACATCTCAAAATAAGTAAACCCGACCCATTCGGTCCCCATGATATTGGGCCCGCCTCTGTATTTGCGGAAGGCAATAATATTCCCCAGCATCGGCGCGTATTTGAAAATAATAAAGTAGACTACCGGAATCACCAGAAACGAATACAGCTTCCATTCTTGTCTAACATGCTTCCAGAGCGGAACCCGGTCAGCCTTGGTACGCGGGGCCATGCCTGCGGGCTTGATTCTAGCAGGAGCTGCCATGTCATCATCACTTCCTCACGAATAATTCACTCTAACAGGAGCGGCAGCCTGACGCTTGCGGGCGGCTTCTCTGCCGTTCCATGTAATCGCTTACTGCTCCACCAATGTACTGGCTGACACTGCCGCTCAGCAATGTCCAATACCGGAAATGATGTACGTTAACCGCAAATGACGATGGACACCTTGAAACGGATAGACGGTTTCGCATATTCCTCCTGGCTTCAAGCAGATACAGCCGCAAAAAAAAGATGACCTCCGGCATCCGGAAGTCATCTGTGCTCCTATCATTGAATGGTTTTGTATTTCCCAGGGGTAATTCCCTCATACTTCTTGAATACGCGAATGAATGCATGACTGCTGGCGAATCCGACCTTCTCGGCCGTATCATCAATGCTGGCCCCCTCCAGCAGCAGGGCCTTGGCCGCTTCCACCCGGGTCTGGCTAATGTAGTCGCGCAGCCCGACCTGTCCCGTCTGTTCACGGAACAGCCGGGACACATATTGCGGGGTCAGGCTGAAATGATCGCCTATCTGGGACACGCTCAGGTTCTTATCGCTGTAATTCTCCTGTACGAACGCTGTAACCTTCTCGCCGATTCCGGCACTCGCCTGCAGATTAGGCTTGCTGCGGAGCACCGTGCATACCCGCTCGAAGATATCGAGCAGCTCCTGCTCGAATTCCGGCTTCGTGGAGCAGGAGAGCAGCCGTTTGAGCGGCCGCCATTCATCCCAGGCTATTCGGGTCTGTTCCTGATCCGGAATTGCCTTAATCATCGTCGTGGCTACATCGAGCAGGATGCACTTTGAGATTTCATGAGACTGCTCCCTCTGGAAGGCTTGCTGCAGGATACTGTTAATCATATGGTTCGCCTGCTCAAACTCATCGGCCTTCAGCAAATTGATCAGCAGAATCTGGTCATTCACTGTGAAGAAATAACTGCTCTCGCTCGTCTTGATGCTTCCGTGCCAGATCAGCATCTCATCGCCAAGCACGCTGCGGTATTCCTGGGCCTCCAGCGCTTGAAGGAACGCAAGATGCACCCCTTCCAGACCCGTCTGCAATTCACTGCCTACCGTCGTGAAGCGGAGCTTATACCGTAGAGTGATGAATTCATAAGCCTGGGCTAAATCATCCTCGATCTCATCCTTCCATTGCCCTGCACGCTCCGGATCTATGTTCACAACAGCTGCAAGCATGCCGTCTACATCTGTGAAATTGATCGTCCAGCGGCTGCCGATCAGATCCGCAACAATATTGGACACAATAAATTGTGATAATTCCAGATCGGTTATCCCGTCGTCCCCGCTGTCAATATAGAACAACAGCACGGCAAAGGAACCGGTTGTCCACTGGAGCTTATAGGTCTTCGCCAGCTCCGTGAACGGGGTATTCCGGTCGGCCTGCCCCTTCAGCAGCCTGCCCAGATAATAATTCTGCAGCACCCGCAGCTGCTGATCATGCTTCTTGTTCGTAGCATCACGTTCCCTGATCGTCTCCAGCACATTTCTGCGGATGAAGGAGTACTCATCCAGATATTTACCAGTGTCCTGCACAGGATTACGGGCGAAGACGCTGACCAGTTCTTTGACCGGATTATAATTCTTCCGGGCGAAATAATAGATCACCGCGCTGCCAATCACGAAGCAGAGCAGCAGCCCGAGCATATTCATCGTCCGCATCCCTCCGGCATGTTCCCAGAAGACATCGGTCGGAAATACGCTGATATACTTCCAGCCTGTCGTATCCGATGACTCAATAGTGATCATCGACTCCACACCCTGGAAAGTGCCCGTAAAAGTGCCGGTGCCCCGCTCATCCCACTCCCGGTAGGCCGACGGTTCGATCATCGTGCCGCCCGCATTCTGAATCATGATCTGGCCGTTCGTATCCATAATAAATACCCGGCCCCGCTCTACCCAGTCGATGTTCGCAAGCATCGTCATCATTGTGTCCACATTAAGCGGTATAATCAGTGCACCTGTCACATCAGCCGTTGCCTGAATCGGCAGTGAACGGATATAGAATGGCGTGTAGGTGACTTTGTTATCCGGATTCTTAAGCGGAAGCAGTGCATATTTACCCGAATGATACTCCCGGGTCAGCTCCTGCCAATCCCCATAGACAAAGCTATCCGTCTGCAGCTTCATTTCGTAGAATGAATATTCATCTATATAAGTCTCACTGGAGAGAACAGACTGCAGCGGCTTGGAGTACAAGTTAATCTCCTTAATGAAGTTGTTGGCCGTTAACATTCTGCCCAGCTCCTGCTTCAGTTCATATATCTTGTAAGCGTTCCCGGAAGCAGAGGAAAGAAAGCTCTTCACCTCGCTATGAACAGCCAGCTGTGTAGCCAGGCTCTCTGTCTGCAGCAGCTCCCCGTCCACAATATATCTCACCTGCTGGAGCATCGCTCTGCTGGCCAGCTTAATTTCATTCTTCACAACTTCCCGCGTCTGACCATAGATGATCACACTGAGAATGACAGGTATGCACAGAATCACCGCATAGGAAGTAATTAACCGGACAACCACACTTTGTGTAAAGTGACCCCTCTCCAACTTCAACTGCAATCCCCCTAATTCCTCTTGTTGTACATTCTCCATCATAATTGAAATTAGGGTACTCTTCATATGTACAGTTTGAAATTCAATGTACAAATTACACAGTTATGGCTGCTTACCTGCTGCGGACCACCCTGAACCCCTGATCATTGCCCCGGCTGCTCGCCTCGAACTTGCCCCGGAAGGCGACCTCTGTATTGTTAACGCCGCCGATCCACCCGCCGCCCTTCACCAGCCGGAGTGATCCGTTGCTGTTATCCGGACCCGCTTCTCCGTACCAGTTCCAGCACCATTCCCTCACGTTCCCTGACATATCGTAAAGTCCCAGCTCATTGGGCTGCTTGAGGCCGCCGAATCTCGTCTGGCTATGATTGTTCTCAATCGCCGGCCAGTTCCAGTCCCCCGTTAAGAATTGATCACCGGAATTCCTCCAGTACCACGCCACATCTTCCGGCTTATTGCTTCCGCTATAGCTGGTGCTCTTGCTCATCTGGCCTCCGCCTGCTGCATATTCCCACTCGGCTTCTGTCGGCAAACGGTAGCCGTTCACTCCTTCATTGGCCGTTACTGTCCATTTCATGAAATCCCGGTCGCTTGTATTATTAGGGTCAACTGTGTTCTTGTCTATATTATAATAGGGGTCCAGGCCTTCCTTGATACTCCGCTGATTACAGTACTCCACGGCATCATACCAGGTTACACTCTCCACCGGCAGCTTGTCCCCCTGGAACTGGGAGGGATTATTCCCCATTACGTCCAGCCATTCCTGTTGAGTCACCTCATATTTGCCGATATAGAAATCCGGAAGAGTCACATTGGTTCCGTGATAATTAGATTTGGTATCTACAAAAGAACCGCCCTTGACCCAGACCAGGCGTTCCTCCTTGGGAGGCTTGTCCTGCGAGCAGGCACTGATCACAACCATTAAGGCCATTGCCAGAATAATCAATAGTTTTCTCATGGATACATCTCCTTAGAAGCGATTAAGGCAGGGTGCAAGTAACCGCTTGCAAAATAAGGCCGTCCGCTGTGTGACCGGCCGGCCTTAGCCCTATTATCGGTTAACTGGCCTTCGCGAATGCCGGAACCGGCCAGTCGCCTGTCAGCTTCCCGTTACCATACCGTTACATTGGAGCTGCCGCTGCTCTGATATCCTTCAGTTGCCATTACCTGGTAAGACCAGCTGCTTCCCAGATTCATCCCTTTGCTTTTCCAGGCGTTGACATGGTTGCTGAAGGTGATCGTTGAATTGCTTCCGATCGGTCTTTTCGACTGTCTGACACTCCAGTACTGAGGGAACGTCGCATTACCGTCAATGGAAGGAGCATCGTACCGCATAGTGGTATAGATATCATAAGTGCCGCCATCACTGTTCACCGTGCCTTTGTATTGTCCGGTAGGTCTATAGGTACCCCAGTTGTCAACCACGTAATATTCGATAAGTGAGTTTCTAGTCCACCCGTACATCGTCAGATATCCGTTGCCGGACGGGGCAAAGACGCCTGCATTGTAATTGATCGTGCGGTTCGGTGATCCGACATTCCAGCCTTTACCGACCACGAAATTGCCGGTATTGTACCAGTTCACACTGTAATTCCCGCCAGACCCGTTCACAGCATTGACCGTCCCGCCGCCATCCGTCCAGTTCTGCCAATAATCAGTTGCTGCACCTGCGGTGGCTGCGAATGCGCTGAAGCTCATAGTGGCTGCCATAACTACCGTTAGAATCTTCTTGTTTAACTTAAACATTGAATTACCTCCCAAGAATATTTTGTGGGTACAGCCTGTCTTACCCGCCCTCACTTGCCAGTAGCTTCTGTTCACGGAATATAACTTATCCTGAGCTATATGCCATATATTGGCCTGTCCTCCTTCAAAATAGATTATATATAGTAAGCGTTTACATTACTCTCTGCAAACTAAAGGTTTACCCCCAATTTTTATAGGTGTTAATGTCGTGCTTGCGGTATGCTAGAATCAACAACCAAAAGAAATTTGCCAAGGAGGAACCATGAACCGTATACAAGAGGTCACACTTAGAACCCGGGAAGTATCCGATCACCTGCTGCGCATCTGGGAGAATGCCGTGGGGGCTACGCATCTTTTCCTCACCGGACAGGATATTGAAGATTTACGCCCCCTGGTGCAGCAAGGAATTGCGCAAATCTCCCACTTGCTCGCCTATACAGATCAGGAGGGTCGTCCTATCGGCTTCATCGGTGTTCAGGAGCAGAAGATTGAAATGCTGTTCGTAGACCCGGCCGTCAGGGGACAAGGCATCGGTAAAGAGCTGGTCACTTACGCCATACACACACTGAACGTGCGCGATGTGGATGTCAATGAAGACAATCCCCAGGCTGCCGGGTTCTACGAACATTTAGGATTTGCGGTCTATGACCGGTCTGAACGGGATGAGCAAGGCAAGCCTTGGCCTATTCTGCATATGCGGCTGTCTCTGGAGTAACGCTTCTGACTTGTCTGTTGCTTGCTTAATCCCCTGCTACCTACTCCTTCGCCGTCCAAATATTAAGCGCATGGGTGCGGACTGCGATATTCGTGTGATTCCTGTACCCCCGCAAATACTCTGCGGCTTCCGGACTCCAGCGAAGCGCAGCTCCCGCTGCTTCCAGCAAGGAAAGTCCAATATACGCGGCTTCATACCGCGGTTCCGTCCGCAATCTGTCTACAAGCTCAAGCAGCGTCTCCGGCGTCCAGTATCCGGTGCTTGTATCCAGATTATACGTGATCTGGCTATACGCCTCGCCTAACAGCTGCGGCTGATCGGACAAACTATGTACCATCCGGTTCAGATAGGCGGCGGATTCCTCCACGTTATTCCAATCTAGTATTGCGATATATAATTTCATTACAAGCTGCTGCAGCGTCTCGTCGGGAGCCAGAATATGAATCAGCTCCAGGTATAATGGAATAAGCTGCTGGCGTGTCTCCTTCGGCAGAAGGGCCAGCTTCTCTATTAATTTCGATAGCCGCTGCCGGTGCGGCACATCTCTGTCCGTAGCTGCATTCCATTCATCGTTCACCACCGGACCAGCCAGCTTCTGACAGATCCCGGCTACCGCCTCATTGATCTTGCCATCCTGGCAGGCTTCGATCAGGGTGTTCATCGCAAATTCCCACCGGGTACTGTCTTCCAGGTCCGTAATCGCCTGAGCAGCGGCAGCGGCAATCACCTCTTCATGTCCATCCGTCCACCAGCTCATAATAACGAAGGCATGTCTGCCGACGTATGCATCCGGGTGACCCGCAATCTCCAGAATTAAGGACAGATAGCGCGGTCTATAGTCAACCGGAAGCGCAGCAGGCTGCTGGGACAATAAGCTAACTGCCACATCACTTTGCGGAGAAGCTGCGATGGCGCTTAGAATCTCCCAGCTGCGTTCATCGTCCAGCAGTTGTTTGGCTGCATGTCCGATAGCAATCAATACATCCTTGTGCACGTTTGGTTTCCCGAACTCGTGCAGGAGCAGCGGAAGACTATCCTCACTTCTATACACACCCAGCAGACGGATGGTTTCTTTACGGACGGTGACCTTCAGCTTATCCCGGTTCAATAGCTCCTTCAGCAGGCTGACCAGCAATACCGGATTCACCCTGCGGATACACCTTGGTATCGAATACATGGCTACACGGGCCCGGTCTCCATCCAGATGGTCCAGCAGCACGGGAAGGGATTTCTCTGGCTCCTCCAGCAGGGATAAGGCATGAAGCGCAGCTTCTGCAACAGCGACCTCCTGATCCTGCACAAGCTTAAATAGCGGGTCCGGGTCACAATCAGGCATAGCTGCCATGATTCTTATCGCTCTTGAACGCTCGGACAGGCTGTACTTCGGATCGGAGGCGACTCTGCTTAACACAGAGCCGTAGGCTTGCTGCTGCCGTGGCAGCCACCGGTAGAACCCGTCCGTAGCCGGAACCGGATGAATGGTTTTGCCGGACAGGAACTTGCCCTTGATTACAGCTCCCGAAATATACGGGTCCAGCCATTCCTGACGCTTCAGGTGCAGATGCCGGAACACCTCATGGATCGTAATATACGATGGATCTGCGGCCAGCAATTCCTTCACCCGTTCATCCCGCGTCTTCAGAGGCGCAAGCCAGAATCTGGCTGCCCGTATCGCTGTGGAATCGGTTTTGGCTCGTGTGGCTTCCTGTAACAGATGCTGAAGTTTGACGATACCGCTCCCTCTTTTGCCGAAGGAATTCGCCAGACTCAGCACCAGATTGTAGTTCTCTCTCTTGCCTGCCTGTGCAGCGTAAGAATAAATCGCCTCGAAAATAATCTCTTCTACTCCCTTAGGCAGGTTCTTTTCCAGCGAGGGGAGAGACAGCTGTCCGTCCTGCTTCGCCAGCTTCTGAAGCGTAGTAAGGGCGAACCGGAACAGCTCCCCGTGAGGCTCGGCCGCATTATGGCGCAGGAGAATGAAAGCCAGCTGCTGGACAGAGAACTTGGTACCATAGGAGGTATCTCTGGCGTCGATCACGCTATCGACGAGTACAGTAAGTGCCTGCACATGGTCATTCGTATAGACGGACGCCGGGCTTTCTGACAGCTCTTTGAACACTGCGCCCCGGACCGGGTCCTGATCATTTACAATCTGGCTTAAAGTTAATAACGTCTCACTCATGCCTTGTCTCGACAGAACCGTACTTCGGACAAGCTGCATCAGCGCTGTGGCGCGCTCGTCTGCACTGGATACCCGGGTCGCTTGTTCAAGCGGCTCTCTTGCCTGAAGAATGGAGCGGGAAGCGGTTATGCGAAGAGTCCGGTCCCGGTTTTCCTTGATTTCACGCAGCCCGAGCATCCGGGCAGCTTCCTTGTCACGCAAGTCATGCGGCAAGGCATACAAGAGTCTCTCGGGGAAAATCCATTCCTTGCGCTTCTCCTCCCCGTACACCGCCTCAAAGATCGCCTGACGGTTAGACGGAGCCATATGTTCAAGCAGCTTCGCTACATGCACCGGGGTGTCTGCCAGCAATTTGGCAATCTCCGTCCACTGGTCTACGGTCAGGAGTCTCCACCTCTTGAGTATGGCCTCAGGAACGCCCAGAGACATAAGATCGTTCCGTACACCGGGCAGGGTTAGCAGCTGATACACCCCATCCGGCTTCAGGCGTACCAGCGTGCCGAGATGGGCTTTGATGGCAGGATGTATCAGGTTCACCGGGCCGTGATTCTGCGCGCAGGCCAGCACCAGCTCCGGCTTGTGATTGCATAGATGCTCCATCGCTGAGGAGAACCTTGACCAGACCCTTCCTTTCACCCTAAGTGGTGCTTCCTCCAGAGTGGCTGTGAAGTATTCCGCCACTACGTCCAGATGGCGGCCCGCTAACCTCTTCCAGTCCTTAATCGCATAGCCGATAGCTTCCAGCCAGGTGCGGAGGGTTGCCGCAGAGCAGGCCTGGAGTACAATAGCCGTCTCTTCCGCTCCCCACCGGGCGTACACGATAGGCAACAGCCGCTCCGCCAGCTCCTGACGGCCCACAAGTGAAATCGTGCGCAGCAGCTTGCGGCGGCAATCCGGCGATAGCTGGGGAAGCTCCCGTTCGATCTCTTCGTCTGAGGCTACTTTGGCTACCAGTCCGGCCGCTGTATTTCGGATACTCGCCATAGGATGTCGCAGCCCGGATAGAAGTATAGGGGCATCCAGTGTGGCAATCGCACCCATCAAGGCCAGGCGTGCTTCATAGGCTCCGCCCTCCAGTAAAGAGGCTAATAACCGGGAATACGCTGGAGAACCAAGGTGATTACGGCCTAAGACCGCTATGGTTCGGATTCTATCGGAATAACCTAGTGTATCGAGTTCTTTGAGTAAGCTCTGTTTGTCCAATGGGTCTCGCCTAACCATCATAAGTCCTCCTCTGAATCTTGAATCTGTTCGGGTTCCATCTCAAAAAATACGGGCAACCCCTAATCCGGCGATTCCACCGTCTTCAAGATTACCCGCTATAATGCTTACTCTACCAGTTGCTTCTGTTCGTGCTTCTGCTGGATAAATACATAGGTATTCTCATCCGACAAGGCCTCGGCAAATTTGAAATCAAATCCGCTGAAGCCCTTGATATCCTCCACGCTTGTGATCTGCCGCTCAGCCATGAAGCGGACCATTTCCCCCCTGGCCATCTTGACCAGAGTCGCCCGCTCCACCAGCTTGCCGCCGATCTCCTGCGCGAATACACAGCTGACCATCCGGACAGGGCCGCCTACATACGGTGAGATGCACTTGCTGTATTCCTTGGAGGCCAGATTCACAATAGTGTCACTCTCGGCAAATAGCTGGTCGGCCAGCCTTCTGTTCCAGAACTCATAGAGTGTACTGAAGCCCGGCCCGCCCAGCCTGGCCTGCATCTCCAGCCTGTACGGCACAACGCCGTCGAACGGGCGGACGATTCCATAGAACCCGGACAACACCCGCAAATGCTGCTGCAGATACTCCAGCTCCTCCGTCTGAAAAATCCCCGGCGCCATGTACTGATACTGGATTCCCTCATAAGCGAAGATCGCCGGCGTCAGATTGCGGGTTAATTCCATCTCCTGAATCCGCTGCATATTCAGCGTGGCGATGGCATCATTGCATTTCCATAGCGCCTTGGCTTCTTCGTAATTCAGCTTGCGTAATAAGGCCAGAAGACTCTGCGACTCGCTTAAGAATTGCGGAACCTGGCGGTACTCCAGGATATCCGTGTCTGTCTTCATCTTCTTGGCAGGTGAAATGATGATTCTCATGATACTCTCTTTTCTACCCTTGCGGGAAAAATAAATGTATCTTATATACTAACATACTCTTCCTCCTACCGAAGCATATCAGACAGGAAAGCAAGCGCCAGGCCCTGGCCCCAGCCTTGAATCCAGTCTTTGGGGATATTGCGGTATCCTTCCCGGTCCTTCATAACGGCCGTTCCGCCGGATACGCCCAGTACCCGCCCGTCTTCGGTGATGTGCTCAAGAATGCCCTTCAGGGCCTTTTGCACATATTTGGTATGCAGCGGATTCCCGTTGCTTATCATAGCCGCCGCGATTCCGCAGGACGCAGATACCTCTTCATAGGAATCCTCATCGTCCAGCACCGTCCGCCACAAGCCGTTCTCCGTCTGCACCGTCTTGAGCGCCGCCAGCTGGTCCCGGAGCGAGCATTCCACATCCATACACTGCGGGTACAGATACCACTCCTTCAAAAGCGGCTTCACCTGCGACATCGTATACGCGCCCCAGGCGTTCGCTCTGCCCCAATACAGCCCGGACATATGATCCTGCTTCACATGATTGTAGCCATGGAACCAGAGGCCGGTGCCGGGGTCCTGCAAATATTTGATGTGCCAGTAATATTGATTAAGCGCATCCTGGATCAGCTCCTGATCCTCAAGCTTACTGCCCACACGCAGCAGGAAAAACGCCGCCATAAACAGCGTATCCGCCCAGGCCTGCTCCGGAAAATCATTGGACACCGATACCGTATGCTGCAGCACGTTGTCCCCGAACCGCAGCGCGGTCCCGCGGAGATACCCGACTTTACTCATCACAATATCCCAATACTTCCGGTCTCCGGTCTCTTCATATAAAGTAATCAGCATATGTCCCATGGCACAGGTATTCACGGTCCAATCCGGCAGCCCCAGCCCGATATATTCATCCACCCACTCCACCAGTCTGTCCAGGTACTCCTTGTTCCCTGTGGTCTGGTAAGCTCTGGACACCCCATAATAAGCTACGCCGCAAGGCCATTCCCAGGTTAAGTCCATCGCCAGCGTTTTGCGGGTCACCTTGTCGATAAGCTGTAAGATTTCTTCCCGGTTATACTCTACTTGAAGCATGTGTATTCCCCTCTCATCATCGAGATGTTATGTTCTATTTTCTTGCCAGCTCTACTCTTCTAATACTTTCTTTCGTCCAGGGAGGAGCCAGGGGGTGAGCCATTATCTCATCGTAGGTCATCCAATGTACGGCTTCGACTTCATCAGGACTCTTGTTCGTTGCCGTACCGCTGTCATATTCGCAAAGGAAGACCAGATTGATGACATTGCGTCCATCCTCAGTGACGAAGGAGGAGCTGTACACCAGCGTAACCGCTTCTGTGATCCGAATTCCGACTTCTTCATAGCATTCCCGCTGTACCGTCCGTTCAAGGATATCGAGCGTATTCCCTTCAACGTCCACCTTCCCCCCAACAAGAGCCAGCGTCCCTCCCGCATGCTCTTCTTTCATACTTCTAGTAATCACAAGCCATTTCCCATCCTTATAGACCGCAGCTTCTACGTTGACTATGAACATGTCATTACTCTCCTTTTCCGTATTAGTTAACCATTTGCCATTTTTTCAAAATCTCCTGCTTGTCCGCCCAAAGCAATTGACTTTACGGTCCTTTGCATCTTTGAATAATTGTCTTATTTTGATTCAACTTTTCCTTATCACTTGCGTCCTTACATATATACCAATATACCAAAACTTTCATGGAGGATATTAATGAAAAATCTAACTCGTGGTATTTTATCTTTATGTTTAATCGGAGCTCTACTTCTCTCTGCATGCGGAAAAGCCGATGACTCTACAACCAGTGAAGAATCGGGTACTATCCTACCAACAACTCCAACACCTGCTACTAATTCACCCGCAGATTCAGAGAAATTGATTGATCCGGCAACAAAAGAAGTCAAAGAAATTGCCGAAGCCGACTTCACAAAAGGAGTATTTATTAATTTTGACCCATACCAAAAAAGCTTTTTCGACGATGATATTATTTCTAAGTTCAATGGTAATATTGAAGCTGTGGTCGAGCAGGATGGAGAAAAATTCAAAGAGCATCTACATGAAGGCTCTCGTGGTGAAACATACTTTTTCAGTGAAGAAGGCGTTCAATTTATGTTTTATGATCTAGATCTTCTGGAGAAACTCACAGTTCATGGGCGTGAACAAATTAGAGTCGGCGTTCAATATGCCAAAAAAATGGCGGATGGAACCATTCAAAATCAAGGGATTACCTACTTCTTTACTAAAAATAAAGCAGGTGAATGGGGTATTGAGAATATAGATTAAATTAACCTTTGTCTTCTCTATGCTTACATACAGCTTCGTTAAATAGAAACGACTATGCGTCCTTTTAGACGGCATTCGCTTACTCCGGTAGCCATCTGGCGTAATGAGGTGCACTAATGCTCTTTATTCGCTCATTTGGCACGTGTCCGCTCAATTCAAGTGCACTAATGCTCTTTATTCGCTCATTTAGCCCGGGTCCGCTAGATTCAGGTGCACTAATGCTCTTCATTTGCTCATTTAGCCCGTGTCCGCTCAATTCAAGTGCACTAATGCTCTTCATTCGCTCCTTCAGCCTTTTGGTCCCACAATTTCCTGAACAATGAAAAAAGCGAATTCAGCACAATGTCTGAATTCGCTTTTTTCTTATTATAACAATCTTCAGTCAATTAACTCCGACTTCTGCAGCAAACGCTGAATCAGAACCGCCACTTCTGCGCGGGTGACATTAGCTTTGGCGTCCAGCTTGCTGCCGCCGCGGCCGGTGATCAAGCCGGCGCTGGCTGCAAGTGCCAGGCTGTCCTTGGCCCAGGCTCCTACGCGGCCTGCATCGGTAAAGGCTGCGAGTACACCTGCTGTATCCACCGTGCCGCTCTGTTCTGCAAGGCCAGTCAGCTTCATCGCCTTGGCGATGATGTTCATGGCTTGCTCACGTGTGATCCGGGCATCCGGACGGAAGGTTCCATCCTCGAAGCCGGTGATCAGACCATACCAGGAGGCTGTTTCGACGGCTGTGGCATACCAGCTATCCGCCGGAACATCGGCAAACTTCGCAGTTTCTCCTCCATACTTCAGTCCCAGACCGCGTACGATAATCGCTGCGAACTCTGCCCGGGTAATGTCTGCATTCGGATTGAACATTGAATCATTCACTCCGTTAATGACCAGACGCGAGCCCATATCGTTCACCGCATTTTTCGCCCAATGCTTATCTACATCCTGGAAGGTCAGCGGATGCCACACTATAGCATAAGAGCTGTTCGTCAGACTGTTAATCTCAGCATAATATCTGCCGTCTTTCTGGATAAGCCGGGTGGGCACATGACGCACCGTTCCAACTGGATCAACGACGATGCCCGTGGTAATCCGGTTCGGATCAATGCCCTGTGGAAGCGCCACTGTCCGCTCAACATAAGCATTGAACTGGCTCACTTCCACTGTTGCTGTACCAGAGGTAGCAGTGACGGTGAAATCCAGCGCTGGGGCAACTAGCGTGAAGCCGTTTCTGCCTGCCGCAGCAGTCACTACCTGATTCATGGATGCCGAAGTTTCGCCAATTGTAATTTTCAGCGTAATATCCTCCAGCTTCACCCCGTTCCCCAGTCTTGCAGCTAACGCTCCGATGTTAATCTGGGATGCAGGTAACGTATAGGTACCCTTGCTTGTCTGAAGCACCAGGGTGGCCGACAGCTCCTCCATGTTCTTGATCATCTGGCCGTTCAATTCTCCGATGATAATGTTGGAATCCAGCATCACCGGAATGGTTACTACAGCCCCATCCCCCTCCGCATCGAGCTTCGCTTGCAGTCTGGCCGGATCTACAACGACGTTCGTTATTCTCACGTTGCCGGAGGTCGTTGTTGTTGCTTTGCCCGCATTCTCCTGCTTGCCGTTCACAAGGACGATTACATCGGTAACCGTAGTTGCCGGATTCCCGGCAGGCGTTCCGCTGCTTGGGTTGCCACTGCTCGGGTTGCTTCCCGGGTTGCCCGGCCCGGGATCTGGTATGACCGGATTAGTCACCGCAACTACCGCTATCGCGCTGCCGTACCTCACTACCTTACCGTCAGCATCAACCTCAGCAATTCCAATCGTATCCCCGTCGGCTGCCGGAATCAGACCCTCACTGCCTACAAGGGTGTATCCGCTCAGAAGGTCTCCCGCATTCGGCACGCTGACACTCCCAGGACCGAAGTTCTTATACAGCAGCTTATGCCCCTCAGCGGGTGCAGGCGTAACCGATATAAGCGTATAGCCGTTATTGGCTGCACCACCCGGGTCACTGGCACTCACAGACAAGTCTTCAGCAGGGATCAGCACATTCGTTGTAAAAGTAAGCATCGTTGCCGGTCCCGCCGGAACAGATCCACTGGCTGCTACCCGGACTTTGACGGTATGCTCACCGCCGAGATCCGGCAGGTTAGTTCCGTCGTACCGTACGTAAGGTCCGTCGTCTACAGCGAATTCCATGCTTGTGTTCAGGCCTATAATCGTATTGCTCTGATCATCTGCGGCTACTTCAGGTGCAGACGGGATAACCGCATCCGAATCATGAACAGTAACCTGAGCAATATTTGAAGCAAAGTCTGTTGCCGTTGCCTTCACACGTACATAATAGGTGTCCGGCGCAAGACCAGCAATCGTTGTGCCGATGACCTCAGTCCAAAGTCCCGCGCTGCCTGCTCTGTATTCCATCTGGACCGTCAGATTCTGCAGAGTACCATCATTGGCTCCGTTGTAGGTCACATCCGTTACACTCACACCAACCGGAGCGGCCTGACGGGCAGGAACAGTTAACAGTTGCACATCACTATCCGTGGTGGTTACCCCGTTGCCCAACTTCACAATACTCAGCGAGGTTCCCAGCCACCCATTGTCTACAGCCAATGTTCCGTCCGTTGCAGCTGTTACTGCCATGCCATTCACCGTGTATAAGCCGTCTGGTGTCAGACCTGATAATTGCTCAGCGGCAAAATCAATGACCGCCGCAGGTGTCACTTCAGCCGTTGCGGTGAACGACATTACCGTAAGTGGCACCGAAGCTGAGGTGAACGCTGTCGCTGTCACCTTCGTCCGCACGTAATACGTATCGGGAGCAAGCCCCGTTACCGTTGTGCCCGCTACATCTGTCCAAGCCCCTGCTGCACCTTTCTTATACTCCATCGCAGGAGTCACATCAACCAGCGTACCGTTGTTCGCATTAATCGCTGTTTCATCCGTCGCTGCTACATCAACAGGCGCTGCCGGACGAGAAGCAACTACCAACGTCTGCGCCGCGCTGTCAATCGTCGTTGAACCATTGCCCTTCTTCACGATGCTCAGCGAGGTTCCGAACCAGCTGCTGTCCAGCACCAGCCTACCCTCGGCTGTCGCCGTTACCGCCAGCGTACCGTTTATCGTGTACGAACCGTTTGGCGCAAGACTTGCCAGCTGTTCAGCCACATAATCCAGATTTGCTGCCGGAGTTGCTTCAGGTATTGCTACGTAAGCCGCCACCCTCACCGTCTGTGCTTCTGAGGCAAACGCTGTCGCTGTCGCCTTCGTCCGCACGTAGTACGTATCGGGAGCAAGCCCTGTTACCGTTGTGCCCGCTACATCTGTCCACGCCCCTGCTGCACCTTTCTTATACTCCATCGCAGGAGTCACATCAACCAGCGTACCGTTGTTGGCATTAATCGCCGTTTCAGCTGTCGCTGCTACATCGGCAGGCGCTGCCGGACGGGAAGCAACTACCAACGTCTGTGCCGCGCTGTCTATCGTTGTTGAACCATTGCCTTTCTTCACGATGCTCAGCGTGGTTCCCAGCCAGCTGCTATCCAGCACCAGCCTACCCTCTGCTGTCGCCGTTACCGCCAGCGTACCGTTTACCGTGTACGAACCGTTTGGTACCAGATCTGTCAGCTGTTCAGCCACATAATCCAGATCTGCTGCCGGAGTTGCTTCAGGTATTGCTACGTAAGCATTCACCGTCACCGTCTGTGCTTCCGAGGCAAACGCTGTCGCTGTCGCCTTCGTCCGCACGTAATACGTATCGGGAGCAAGCCCCGTTACCGTTGTGTCTGCTATAACTGTCCACGCCCCTGCCGAGCCCTTCTTGTATTCCATCGCAGGAGTCACATCAACCAGCGTACCGTTGTTGGCATTAATCGCTGTTTCAGCTGTCGCTGCTACATCAGCAGGCGCTGCCGGACGGGAAGCAACTACCAACGTCTGCGCCGCGCTGTCGATCGTCGTTGAACCATTGCCCTTCTTCACGATGCTTAGCGAGGTTCCGAGCCAGCTACTGTCTATAGCCAGCTTGCCTTCTGCTGTAGCCATCATCGAAGCGCCGTTCACCGTATATGAACCGTTAGCCGTTAAGCCTGTTAATTGTTCAGCTGCATAATCAATATCAGCGGTCGGGGTTACTTCCGGCGCTGGCTTGAACAGTGATACCGTTGCCGTCAGCGGCGATCCGCTGATCGTGTACCCGCTTGGCGAATTCACTGCCACCGATACGTCCCCTTCTTTTTCCACTGAAGTAAGCGCAATGCTCCAAGCTGTTCCTGACCCGCTTAATGCTCCTTTTACCGCAGAGCCTGTATCGCCAGTAATCGTGATGTCATCTGCCGTCAGCCCGGCAATCGCGGGATCGAACGTCAGATCAATCTTCGTCGAGGTGGTGGTTTCGGGTACGCCATCAGCGACCGCCGATTGCAGCACAACCGGAGTGGAGATCTCTGTTGCAAACAGTCTGCCGGTTATTCTGTAATGAGTATCATCGGTATTATCCGTTCTGATGAAGACAAGCTTGTCGCCAAAGGTGGGATGGATAGAGAACTTCGGATAATATTCCACAGCGAACATCCAGCTATCTTCATCATATCCCTGAAATACGACGGGCGCGGAGTCCACCGGCTGATCCGTTGTATAAAGCAAGTTCCCGTTATAGTCATAGTAATTCAGGTAAGCATACTGGGTTCCCGACCACTCTGTACCGTAGTTGTACGCATCGTCGATGGCCTTATTGGACACAGCGTCCGTACTTACGGTTACGAATCCGGGCATGGCACCCTTCTTGTAGACAACGGCTGATGCCGCGGCCAGAGAACCATTCATGGTAAATCCGCCCTGAGCTGCACCCGTGTTGTCATATAAAGAAACACTGGTAACCCCGGTCTGCCAGTGATATTGGCTGAACATGAAGTTCCCGTTGCCCAGTGTAGACAGATACAGCTGCCTCTCATTCATTCTCGCTCCCACATTAATAGTTGTTACGGTGGGGGTTCCGTTGTTATGGAATAACTTCAGATAGATATTATCGTTCGGAGCCCCCGAATTGTAAGCTACCATATACACGCCGTCACCAGCAGCTACATAGGACATGCTCGCATTAGCATCGACCAGCAGTGTTTCACTTGACACGGGTACGCCCGCAGCGGTGAACACACGGGTAACCGTACTCTTGTTGTCATTCCTTTGCCAGGAAAAAGCTATATTCCCGTCAGATAACTCCGCCGCCGATACAAAACGCGTAAGCTGCGGAAGAGTTCCGGCACTGAATGTATTAAGCTGAGTCTGGCCGGTTACCTTCTGGCCTGCCTTGTTAAGCACCATGAAATAGGCATTCGGCGTGCTCTCCGTAACAGTCCCCAACTGCAGATTATTTTCATTGGAGTCACTTTTACTATACGTAATCAATAGATTGCCGTTACTTAGCGCAAGCATACTCACATAAGTCATTTTGTAATAGGTGTCCATCAGGCTGCCCAGGTTAACGTCTGTTGTAAGGGTTCCTGTGCTGTTGTAGATCCTCAGGAAATTAGAGGAGGTGTAGGTATTACCTTGATATACGAATGAATTCAGCAGCACTGCCGTACTTCCATCCTGAAGACCTTGGGCATCCGAAACAGTCTTGCCTGTGGTGCCTGAAACCGGAGGTTCGATGACAAAATCGAGTGTTTCATTAAAAGTTGGCAACGCAGCATAGGCCCGGAGTGATACCATGGGCAGCAGCCCGATCACCAATACCAAAGCCAGCCCGATCTTTCCAAATTTACTTAACATCGCTTTCCTCCTTGTCGAATTGGCTATTCCTTTATAATTGATAACGTTTTTAATAATTGGTTTATCGACATTTTCCGCGTTAAAATTAACAAGTTCGACAAATATATTCACTGAATAATGATATAAATATATATTTAGTCCTTGCATGATGCGAATCAACAAAAACAAATGTAAAAAAGCCGATCTGTCCATTGAACAGAATAGGCCGGGTATGATTTCCCTTACAATTTGCGATTATCTGTGACTATAGTACAATTAATCTTGCCATCAGTCATCTACTTGGAACGAGGAGGGGTTAGTGTGCAGAATATGCAGGATATGCAGGATTTATTTAAGGCGATCATTAAGCAGGACGTCAAACCTTTTTTCTCCGAACGGGGCTATCGTACAAAGGATCTGAATTTCAACAAAACAGAAGGCCAACTCAGCTATACAATCAATATCCAGAAATTCAAGTACAATACACACAAGCAACTCAGCTTCTATGTGAATTACAGTCTTAATTCCGAAGAGCTTGCGCAATATAGGCCTGCTTCGTCTCTGGGCTTGCCTCACTTCTATGTCCGGATCAGGAACATCGTCCCCGCCGCCCCGGAACGCTACTTCCTGACTCCGGAGGTAGATGTGGACAAGTTCACGGCAGACCTGCTGCTCCACTTGGATCAGGGTCTCCAATTCATGTACACCCTAACCGATGCCAGGGCCATTATTGAATACTATATGCCGAAGATAGCACTGCATTTAAGTGAGGAGACCTTCGGGTTCCTGCTGGATACAGGGGATACAGAGACTGCGGAGCAATACCTCAAGCAGCTCCAAGCGAAATACGGCGCCGAGAAGCGCTGGGCGATCTTGGAGAAGAAGTATGCAGCGGTCTGGGAGAAGTACGGGAGGTAATGGCAGCTTCCGCTCCGTCCTTCCTGCGGACAGAATCAAACAGGGCTATTCCGGTCTCATCCGAGACTTCGGAATAGCCCTATTCTTGTCACCTATTCAGGTGTTACAGGTCAGGATAAATTCTCCGTCAGCAGCGTAAACCCTTCAATCACCGCATCCTCCTCGATCTCAATCATGATGCAGCGTTTCCCCTGATAATTCACCTGTCTCACATACTTCAGATCCTGAGGGCTGATCGTGATCGAAGCTACCTTGGTATCAATCTTGATCGACTTGGAGGTGAATTTCGGGATGACACTGCTGGCCTTCATCTCGTAGTGCTTATTATCGACAATGGTCTCGAAAGCGCGCTCCACCTTCTCCATGGTTACGTCCTCTACGCCGCTTGCCTTCAGCACACGCTCCACATCCCGGTAATCCAGCTTCGGCGGCTCTTCCTCATCCGCGTTGTCTTCGATGACCTGGTGAATCTCCTCGTACACCTGGGCAATGGTACCCACATCAATCTGTTCGCCTGCCACTTCTTTTACAATCTCTTCAAAGATAGATCTCTCTTCCATGGCCGTCACAGACCGCTCCGCATTCAGCACCTGCTCAATGAAATGCGGGTTCGGATTATTCGCGCTTCCCGTACAATACAGTACACGGTTCACATCCGAATAGTTGTCCGTCACACTCGGGTAGAAGAAGCCTTGCTCCGGCGTGCTCAGCTTGATAATCGGGTCAACCATGATATTATACTTGAATTCCCGTTCTACATAATCGAATAAAAGCGTCTTGCGCTGCTGCTCCGTGGAATTCACACTGCACAGGATGAACGGATGAGCGAATACCTCGTCCTTCCCGGTCTCCTCGGCTTCGTCATTACGCGCCTTGGTCGGCCGGAAGTATTGCCCCCGTACGAATGTGATGACCGCATCCTTCTCATACTTGGCATCCACCAGCATTTTGTCCACCAGCATGAGCATCAGGTCCTGCCACTCCTCCGGGTCACCGGTCACCAGTCCCTGGTGAAGCATCACCTGCGACGGCTCCTCCGCTTCCTCCAAGAACTTCAGCTCGAACAGCTTATGGTCCAGCTCCCCGGTCAGCAGCTTGCGGAAGTTGCTCATATACAGCTCCTGCTTCTCACGTTCCAGCATCGCGAACGGCTGGCGCTCGAAATGATAGATCTCGTTGGTCTCCTTCATAATATACACGTTGAGAATATCGTACAGATTCAGCTGATCGTGATCCATCTTAAACTGCTTACGTATATGTGCGGCTTCTTTCTTGATCATGGTTCGTAACACAGCTCCTAGGAAATAAATTGGTTGTTCCATATAAACGATAGTAGAAACCCTACGCCTGCCGCCCCATCATCCCCAGATAGCGATCCAGCTGCTGTTCTTCCAGAGAGGCTACCATGTCCGCGAAAGGCTTAAGGTCCCGGTGCACAGCGTAGGCTTCGAGGGCATTGAAGTAATCCAGCCGTGTCTCCTTGGCTATGGAAACCGGAAGATATCCATTCGCCAGCAGCTGATAATTCATGATTAGACGCGAGGTTCTCCCATTCCCGTCAGCGAATGGATGGATACGCACGAATTCAGCATGGGTCCAGGCCGCAAGCTCTATGATATCGGCGGTACTCTTGTCAGCTAGATCCGCATAAAAGTTCTTCACCTGCTGGTACATTTCATTGGGTGGCGGCGGTGTATGGGATGCTCCTGATATATACACCTCAACGTTCCGGTAGACACCGCCTACCATGATATTCTCAGTCAGTACAGCATGGATATCCTTAATAATACCTTCATCCAGCGGCTTCCCATCATGAATACAGGCTTTAATATACTGGTAGGCTTTATTATGGTTAATCACCTCGTATATTTCCCGAAGCATTTTGCCGCCTACGGATAACCCTTCCTCCAGAACCACCTTGGTCTCCAGAAGGGTCAATGTATTGCCTTCAATCGCGGTTGAGTTATGCGTATACTCAAGTTCAAAGGCCTTGACGTAGCTATTGACGGTAATGTCCGGGAGTTTATCTTTAACCTGATCATATAAGGCCTTTTTACGCACTATTTCAGGGTATCCCATTCGGCTCACTCCTTTCTTGTCCTAACGGCATAGCTGTAAGTCAATTGATTTCAAATATAGCACTAAATATATCCCGGTTGTAAGCGATTCTCATCTGTACTACCGCCCGGTTCAAATTTCATGACCGCCCTCCACATCGCCCCGCTTGACCGCATACATCCGTTTGTCCGCATGACGCAGCAGAGCGTCCGGGGCCGTCCCGTCCCGCGGGTACAGACTGATTCCGATGCTCATATCGATCCTCAGCTCTTCACCCTCGTAATCAAGCGTAGCCTGCGTAGCAGCTATATGCAGCCGTTGCTCCAGCTCTGCGGCGGTTAGCCCCTCCCGTCCTACAGGGCAGAACAGCACGAATTCGTCACCGCCGAAGCGGGCAGCCAGCCCGTAGGGCTGGACCAGCTCCCGGACCATGACGGCCACCCGGCATAACACCAGATCTCCGGCCTCATGACCCCAGCGGTCGTTCACCTGTTTGAACCTGTCGAGATCAATCAGCAGAATAGCCAGCTCCCCGCCGGTCCGGTCCGCCTCCGCAAGGGCTTCTCCCAGCTTATCGTAGAACTGCCTGCGGTTCGGCAGCTCCGTCAGCGGATCATGATAAGCCATGAAGGCAATTTGACGCAAATGCTGATTGCGCAACCGGATGTCACGAATCAGCAGAACGGCATAGATCTCATGATCCACGGTTACGTAATCCCCGTTAATCATCACCTCGATCATCCCGTCACCACTACGCAGCACTGCTTCGATTTCGCCGATATCCTCCTGTGCCTTCAGCTTGGCCACGATATCCGCACCGCCCAGATCGGCAAGATTCGCCGGGCCAAGCGCCAGCCGGTCGAACATCTTATTCGCACTCGGATTTGCTTCCTTGATGCTGCCGGACAGCGAGACGAGCAGCGCGGCCTGTGAGTTGATCTGAAACATCTTTTGGTAGCGCTGTCCGGCATGATTGAGGAACTCATACCTCTGCATGGATAGACGCAGGACGAAGCACCAGATCAGCCCGCCGTATATGTACGTATAGGGCGGCAACACCTCACCGAACCGGAAATAGCCGAATACGGCTACCCAGAGGATCGTAACCCAGGAGCCGTACTCCAGCAGCTTGAAGATGCCCTTATGCTCTTGATAGGCCGGATCGGCAGCACTCCACTTGCGCGCACTGCGCAGCATGGCGATAGGCACGAAGCTAAGCAGCAGGCTTGCCGTCAGGGTTCCATAATAGGCTGCATTCGCCACCGGCCATTTCCACACACCGGATGTCGTGAACATCTCTACAGACGTATAGGAACGTTGACTAATAAGTCCGGCTGGTATAGCCAGCACCAATATATGTAACAGATAGGGATACCACGGCTTCGGCATCCGCTTATGCAAGCCGATTAACCGTGCCATGAGGTGAAATCCAAGCCCTGGAATGAGGATACCCACATTGGCGAACCAGGCTGCAGCCAGTACGGGACTATATTCAATCGGCAGCATATATCGGATGTACTCCTCCAGGAACATCAGGAAGTAGCACAGAATCGATACACTCACCAGACGATGTTCAATCTTCTTCGGGTTGCGCAGCAGCACATCCATCCCCATGTAGAAAAAGAAGAGCATCGGCAGCCAATAACAGACGACAGGTATCCACACTTGGGTCGGGCTCATTTCTCTTCTCCTCTACAATCTGTCGCCAGGAATATCTTCACTTCAATATATTACCGGGCGGTGATGCCGTCAATGGACAGATCAGTTCGCTTGATTCATGTATACATACTGACTCTGGAACAGCATATCATAAGCTTCATTTCGGGTGAACAGATTAGTGTGGGTATCGTAGGCTACCACCCTTCCGGCTTGCAGCACCATTACCTTGTCGCAGCCTTGAATCGTAGATAGACGATGGGCAATGGAAATCATGGTTTTCCCGGAGGACAAGCCCTGAAGCTCAGTAATAATGTCACTCTCATTCCCGTGATCCAGAGCGCTTGTGCTTTCGTCGAATATAATAATGTCCCTGTCCTGCAATAACACCCGGGCAATGGATAAGCGCTGCTTCTGGCCTCCGGAGAGCTTAACCCCCTTCTCCCCAATCCTCGTATCCAGCTGATGCTCCAGTGATTCAATCCATTCATAGATACTCGCTCTGCGGCAGCACGCTATCAGCTCTGCTTCGGTTGCACCGGCCTTAGCCAGCAGCAGGTTCTCTCTGATCGTCATATTGAACAGGACGGGTTCCTGCACAACGATGCTTACTTTGCCAGAGACACTCTCGCCGTTCACCTCAGATAGATCTATACCGCCGATGCTGACCTTTCCTCCTTGCGGCTTCATCTGCCCTGTCAGCAGTTTAGCAAGAGTAGACTTGCCGCTGCCGCTTTGACCGGTGATAGCCAGATGTTCCCCCCTGCTCACCGAGAACGAAATCCCCTCAAGCGCGAAAGAATCGTTCCCCTCATAGCGGAAATGCAGATTCTGAACGTCTATATCCATTCCGCTAATGCGTTTGTAAGGCCGCTTGTCCGCTTCTGCATGTAATAGCCCGATCACTTTACTAATATTCACCGAATCATTCTTGTAATTCATCAGACCATTGCTAATTCTCTCGATGAACCCGAAGAACTGCCCATAGAAGCTGATGAACACCAGCAGTACGCCGACCTGTGAATAGCCTTGAATGACAAATATCCCGCCGATGAAGTAGATAAATAGCTGCGTAATGAAGTTTTTGGTGAAGAATGAATAGGAAATCCCCAGATGCAAATAGAGCTGATTAAGGAACCAGACCGGGCGGATCTTCTTATAATGTCCGTTCAGTTCAGCGAGCTGTGCCTCCTCCAGATTGTTGGTCTTAATATCCTTCCAGTTCTGCAGATTCGCATGTAAAAAAGATTCATATTGGTTCTGCAGCTTCCATAATTCTTCTCCGGCCTTCCGTGTCCTCTCTCCCAGGAAATTAACTGTATACAAAGACACGGGAACAAAGACGAAGCTAAGCAGCGCAATCCGCCAGTCGTAACACAGTAAGATAATAGCCAGCGCACCGGCATATACGACCGCATAGCTATAATCCAGTATATGTGTCGTGAAGAACTTCCCGGCAACGGCAGCATCTTGCTCAATCCGGCTTTTAACATCGCCCATACTATATGTGCTGTATACCTCATGATCAAGGCGGAGCAATTTATTCAACAGTTTATGCTTGAGCCGCAGATCATACTTCAGGATTAGCTGGTTGGAGAACCGCTGGCTGACTGCAATCCCGATCGTCGTAAGCAGGAATACCGCCAGATAACCAGCAAGGACCGGCCACAGCTCGTTCAGGTGCTTATCCACTAGAACCTGCTTGACCAACAATGAGTACAGGAACAATGGAATTAGTCCGCACACCAGATTCCACAGCTTGAGCAGGGCGAGCACCAGGAGCGGCTTGCGAATACCCCCGATCTCACGGGTTAATGCCTTGAATGTAACCAGTCGTGTCATACGGCCTCCCCTCCTGCACACTGTTCGCTGAATAACTCCCTATATGTTGTATTGCTTCTAATCAGTACGTCGTGAGTATCATAGCCTTGGACAACGCCGCCTTCCAGCACTGCGATTCTGTCACAGCTTCGGATGGTAGAGAGACGGTGAGCGATGATGATCAGTGTCCGGTCTTGCGCAAGCTCGCTCATCATTTGCCGGATCAGCCCCTCATTCTTGCTGTCGAGGGAAGAAGTCGCCTCATCGAAGACCAATATCTTCGGGTTCTTGACCAATATTCTCGCAATCGCCAGACGCTGCTTCTGCCCGCCGGATAATTCCTGCCCGTAAGTCCCCAGCCACGTGTCCAGCCCTTCAGGAAGGCTAAGGACAACTTCGTACAGAGCGGCCTTCTTAAGCGCCTCCAGCAATAGATCATCATGGTCCCGGTTGTTCGAGAACGAAAGATTATACCGCAAAGTGTTATCGTAGATAACCGTCTCCTGATGGACTATCCCCACCTGGCTCCGCAAGCTGTGCAGGTTGTAATCGTTGACATTCACGCCATCAATCACAAGCTCGCCGCTGTCCACGCTGTATAGATTATTGAGCAGGTTCCCCATGGTTGTTTTGCCCGCACCGCTCTTTCCGACAATGCCAATGGTGCTTCCCGCCTCCACACGGAGATTGAATCCGTTCAGCACCGGCCGATCCTTGGTATATCCGAAGCAGACATTATGAAATTCAACCGTCCCCTCCTTGATGGATGACGGCGGCTGCAGTTCCCGGTAATCCTCTTCCTCTTCATTCAGGATATCCACTACACGCTGCAAGGAGACCGTCTGCCCCCAGATGTCGGCCATCTTGCTGTTGATCGAGCTGAAGTAGTTCACAGCCATATTGAAATAGCTGGCGGCGGCGACAAAAACACCAAGCTGCATTCGGCCGCGCACAATCAGATGGGCACAGATAATGAAGAGCAGGAGTTGGGCGGCAAGCATGATGAACGAATTCACCCTTTCGGTGGTCACTTCGATTCTTCCGTTGTCTACATTCATTCTATGGATAGAGACCGTTCTTCTTAGATATGTACTTGTTACCTTCTTCCCTGCACCCAGGACCTTGACCTCCCGCAAATTCTTCACGATCTCGAATAAATAAGAGGATAGCCTCCCCTGTTCCGTCCGGATATCCTTGTTAACCTTCTGTACTCTGTTCTTGAAGACCTTCGAAGCAAAAAACACGGCGGGAACCAAAACGACCGTAAAAGCCCCCAGAAGAACGCTGTAGTAAAACATGAAGCCGGCAGCGAATACAATATGCAGCAGGTTGGAATATCCCCAAAGTCCGCTCCAGAATACCAGATTCATAATATCCTTGGCATCGCGGTTCATCCGGCTGATCAGATCCCCGCTGTACATCCCGGAGAGGTCCTTGCCTTGCTGATGTAATATTTTGTTGAACAGTGCCCGCCGGATATCGAAGACAAACCCCGTCATTAGCTGTGAGGAAATGAGATTATTGAATGTCGCAATGACGAACTGATTGACAAAGAGGATACCGGCATAGATCAGGCACAAGTGCAAAAAGGCGCTCATGTCTTTATCATAAAAAGCGATATTGATTAACTTCCCGCCCAGGAACGGATACATCAGGTTGACCATAGTCATCAGTGTAGTGACAAGGAACCCGCATACAAACACCCATTGGTGCATCCGCATGAACTTAATGACCCACTGCCTTGAAGTCACAGCCCCACCCCTCTTCCATATATTCACAAAGATTATTGTAGCACAAACGTTCGTATGGAAGAGTGACGAGTTTCTGACTATAGATGGTTTAGCACGCAAAAAAAGACACGAGTCCCTCCGTGTCTTTTGTCCAAATATAAGAATTTATAGGTTGCACACGATAACTTATCCTTCTATTTCCCTCTATAACCCTTCCACCATATCCCGCTTGCGATAGCCCATATAGCCTATCCCCATCATGGCGATACTGATTCCTGTCATCATCATAAAGATGGCTCCATCAAAGTTATCCATCGGCATCCGCGGAATCCAGCTTTGAACCGCTGTTCTGGAGAACCATTCCGGTAAATCCAGAATTCCTCCAAAGTAGTTCAGCGCAAAAGAATAGCCAAGATAAGCATAAATCACCTTGCCCAGCTTCGGCGCCCAGCCTAAAGCCAGAGCCGCAAGTCCGGTAAAGAACAGCACAGAAGGCAGGAAGTTATAGCCTGCAGCGAGGAAGTCTCCCATATTCATGGACGAGCTGTCCCCCATTGCAGATATTGCCGTGCCCCCAAGACCGCTTGAAGCCAGCACAATACCCACTAGTCCGGCAATGATTGCCATAATGACACTCGTCCAATAGAGCTGAGCCCGGGTCACTTTGGTTGAATAGATCTGGCTCAAATGCAGCCGCGCTTCTTCCGAGAACAGCTTATTAACAATGGCAATGGGTAGAATAGAAACCAGCCCAATCATGACCATCATAATCGTTCCAGTGAATGATTCTTCGATGGACACCCCGGCTATCGTGAACATTTGACTCATCACTTCATTGCTTGCCAGGAAGGTCTGCATATCTCCATAAATCGAGCCATAGGCCGCCCCCATAATTACAAAGGCAATCAACCAGCTAATGATAATGCCTTGGTTAAGCTTCATAAACAAACCGGGTACAGACAACAACGACTGTCTCGCTGCCCCGCGCCCTTCTCTTTCCGGTAAATAACCAGCCCCCATATCTCTTCCGCCCTCAAGGGCAAAAGCAATAATCACCACAATAGTACTGAAGGCTACGGACAAAATCAGGGGAACCGCATTGTTGTCTGTAAAAGGATAGGTCAGATAGATCCAGCTCATAGGATTGATCATTGAGAAATCAACATTCGATACATCCGTACCGGCCCGAATAATGTAGAGCAAACCCACAATCCCCAGTGATGAACCCGTTGCGCCGGATGAAGTTGGCATAATTTGTGCCATCACCAATGCAATCGCAGCTCCCACAATACCAGCCATCCCGATGGAGGCGCCAAACAAAAATGATCCCCCCGCCGAGATCGTATCTACACCAAAGCTAGTCATAACCCCGCCAATCAGAAGGGCTAATACAATATTGATGAGGACGACTTCAGCGATCACCGCAAACGAGTTCGCTTGACGCCCCACTTGAAAGGAACGCACCAGTTCTGTAAGCCCGCGCTCTTCTTCTTTGCGGGTATGGCTCACAACATGCAGAGCAGCGATAATCATCGCAAACAAACCACAGAATAACAGCATCTCATTCGCATACATAGCACCCAAGGTATAATCAGCCGCGGTGTTCACCGGTGTCGGTCCAACCATTGAGATCATAGCGGGATTGCGTAAGGTCTCATACATCCCCTGCAAGCCTTGCCCCTTGCCGATTTCTTCAAAAGCTGGAACATAACCCGCTGAGAATAAACCCAGGCCCAAAATCCAGACTGTTATTTTTTTCCAGTCACGTTTCAGATACAGCGCAAATAACACATTCCAACGTGCAAATTTTTCTTGCATCGCATGTCCCTCCATTTCAGCTCTTAGACTTGATAATGCCGCATGAATAAGTCTTCCAGCGTTGGCGGTACAGCTTCGAACCTCTTCACCCCTAATTTTGCCGCTTGGGTCAAAATCTCATTAATATATTCATTATCCGCAGAGAATGTCGCCTGATTGCCTTGGTGCTTAAAGTCATGGACACCATTAACAGATAGCATCTCAGCCACATCCCCCTCAGTTACCAGAGTCACTATAGAACGGGTCAGGTGGCGCAATTCATTCAATGTCCCGGTTTCAACCACTCTTCCCTGACGAATGATAACCACCTTGTCTGCCAGACGTTCCACTTCACTCAGAATATGAGACGATAGTAAGATTGCTTTCCCGGTATGCTTGATCTGCTCCACCTCATCCTGAAAGACAGCCTCCATCAACGGGTCAAGCCCGGAAGTCGGTTCATCGAAAATATACAAATCGGAGTCCACAGACAATGCCGCAATGAGGCCAACCTTTTGCCGGTTTCCTTTGGAATAACCCTTAGCCTTCTTCTTAGGATCGAGTTCAAAACGCTGAATCAGATAATCCCGTTTATCCTTGTCTCCTCCGCCATGCAATTTAATAAACAGATCAATAATTTCGCCGCCTGTTAAGTTGCCCCACAGAGCCACATCGCCTGGAACATAAGAGATGCGCTTATGAATCTCCAGGCTATCCTTCCATACATCCTTGCCAAAGATCTTCACATCCCCGGCATCACGATTGATGATCCCCAGCAAAGTACGAATGGTTGTTGACTTACCCGCGCCATTTGGCCCAATAAAGCCCACAACCTCCCCGGCTTTTACGGTGAATGTCACATCATGCAGCGCTTTGAATTTCCCGAACTTTTTTTGCAGGCCTTGCACCCTCACAATTTCATCCATAGCACTAAAACTCCTTTTAAAAACAGTTTTAGTAACGTGCTTTCCAGTTCAAAGCAAGGTCAGCTCCAGATAAATATGAACTATTAATAGTATTAAAGTTCATATTTAATGAATTATCCCTTTGTTTTAAACCAAAGTTCATTTACATCTTCAGTTATAGCTCTTTTTATTCTCTCAGTCAATTTAAAAGTCAAAAGTTATGAACTATCGTAAGCTTGATAACCCATAACTATAGCTATATAATTAATATGAAGGAAAATTGTGAACTAAACCATTCCATAATATATTTATTCACTTGAAATAGAAAGCAGGAATGATACATGAACGGTTTCGAAAAGCGGACCCAGGAGAAGAAAAACCAAGTATTAGAAGCCACCTTTAACCTGATGAATTCTGATACCGGTATAGAGAAATTAACAATGGAGGAGATCGCTGAACAATCCAACGTTGGCAAAACAACGATTTTTAAATATTTCGGGAGTAAGGAGAATCTTATTCATGAGGTTTTTAAGTATTTTTTGGATAAAATGGGGAACACCGCCCGGGGGATTATGGCCGAGAATAAACCCTTTGAAGAAACACTCATTGCCATGAGTCAGACCAAAATTCATTATCTGGACAAAATCAAAAAAGAGTTTTATTTAGAGATGATGGATTACTTCACCATGAAGGGGGAGGATGGCTTATCTATGATGATGCAGGAATACGCTAAGGAAAGCTTTAATATCATGCTGGATTTATTCCACCGCGGACGTAAGGAAGGCAAGGTTGATCTGAAATATTCGGATGAATTTCTTTTGATATACTTCCAGGCCTTAGTTGAAGGGATCTCCAGCCCGCATATCTACGGCAGGATCGTTCCTTACACCGCCCAATGGACAGACATGCTGATTAAAGGTATTGCGCCAAGTCCTCCGTCCAGTTCAGCCTTTAAATAAGCAATGGGTATACTATCCCCGCCAACCAAAAACGCCTCAGAGATCGTCTCTGAAGCGTACTAACTTGCAACATGTATGTCATTTCAATTCAAAGCCACCGGCTGCTGCTCAGGCCAGCAAGGCCCGGGCTACCTGATCCACAATACAATTGATGCCTGTCGGTCCATAGCAGCCGATCCAGGTAGCCGCATCCACCGCGTATATACGCTGCCGCTGGTCTGCATCCAGTATGCCCCTCACGCTTTGCTCTGTCATAGAACTTCCGTCCTGCATCCTCTCGTTGCTAAGCAGGAAATAGTAGTTGGCATGCACAGCCGGCAGGCTGTCGACGGAAATATGATAGGCCGTGTCGGAGGTATCTGCAACAAACAGCGGAGCAGGCAGACCCAGGTCCCGGTACAGCACAGCGCCGGTGCGGTGAGCAGCCGTATGTACCCGGACCACGGACTCCCGCGGACGGATCAGAGCCACGCTCCTGCCCGACAGTACCGGCGCAAGCTCTGCCGACAGCAGTGCCGTACGGCGGAGGTAATCGGCAATCATACGTTCCGCTTCCACCCGCTTGCCCGTCAGTTCGCCGAACAGGCTCAGAATCGTCTGCCAGCTCTCATTGCGCTTGAACATGATCGTTGGAGCTATCCGGCTTAAGCGTTCATAGTGCAGATCATGCACCTCGGTACAGATAATCAAATCCGGCCGCAGCCGTTCTACAGCCTCCAGGTCCGGGTACTCATAGGTTCCGAGCATTTCCGTTGCCTTAAGCCTCTCCCGGAAATACGGGGGGAAATTGAGCGCCCTGCTGCCGAAGCCTACACTTCCTGCAGGAGACATCCCAAGCGCAAGCAAATGGTCAGCATATTGAACGTCTAGTACAGCAATGCGCTGCGGAGTAGCGGTGACACAATATTCGCCCCGCAGATGGGATATCACCGGGCTCTGCAGTGACTCGCGTGAGGAGGCCAAGCCCTCTAGCAGTCCTGAAGAAGCAGAGACCGTACCGGGGCCTGAAGCGGCAGTGCGCCTGTAGAGCTGCGGGGGGACGCCATAATATTTCTTGAACGCCCTGCTGAAATAATACATGTCGCGGTAGCCTGTTCTTTCAGCGATTTCGCCGATGGGAGCATCCGTATAACGCAGCATCCGCTCTGCGCTCTCCATCCGCAGCCGGATCACATATTCCATCGGCCCGACCAGCATCTCCTGTTTGAACCGCCGCTGGAGCTGTCTCGCGCCGCATCCGGCAAGCGCAGCCAGCTCTTTAAGCTCCAGGTCCTGACGATAATGCCCCGCTATATAAGCGGCGACAACATCCACCATATCCGGCTCTGCGCCGCCCCGGCCGCGTTCATGCTCCATAATAAGCTCGTAGAGCATGCTTTGCAGCAGCGCATTGGCATGGAAGCGTTCCAGCCCTTCACCCCGGCCCCATTTGGACGCAATCCTGTCCGCCGCCATATGCAGCTCCGCCGGGAGCGCGGGATGGTGAACGAACGAAGTGCGTAGCGGATGATTGCGCTGCGGGAAGAGAACATGGGCGGCTCCCGCCACAGGAATGGCCTTGTAGCTAATAACAGTATAATGAATGTTGTCTGATCCCGCAGTTAGAGCAAAGGCTGATCCCTTAACAGCGTGACAAGCAAAAGAGGCCTGGACATGGCAAGCTTCACCATTAATCACAAGCCCTCCTTGCCCGCCGCCTGCCAGCAGCAGCATATTTGCCGCAAGTCCCGTTTCGCTCAGAACCCCGCCCGGCGGCACAGTCCCGCTGCGTACGTCAAGTGTCTTGACCGCCGTATCACTCCATAGACTTGCCTGTTCTTGTTGCGGCATTTCTCTCATCTCCTGACAACAGTATCCTATGCTTAACGGATAGACCTGCTGTCATTTTAATTGAGATTCATTCTCATTGTCAATTTTCGGGCATTTCCGGCAATATTCCCCCGACATCCGGTAATAGAAACAGCAGGTCATGCGCTTGCTCTTCGCAACCGGAGCCTTGTCATTCCCCTCTGTGAACCGGGTGAACGGATTGCGTCTTGCCCTGAACAATTGTCCGGGAGCCGTCCGGGCCAGAAACGCAAAATCCTCCTGCATCCGCGCCCTTTCTTGACCGGAATGGTCTGTTCCAGGCGCATACAGCGGGGCAATACGCACCATAATATTCTCCCACAGCACGGCCATGGAGACAGGCCCAATGGCAGCAAGCGTCTGCAGCATCGGCGCAAGCTGTACTGCAAAAATCTTCTCTGCAGCCTTCTCCCGCCACATTCCCCTGTCTTCCGGCGGTGATGCTGACCGAAGCCCGTTCAGCGCCAGGAAAGGGAACGTCGTCACTTCTGCAGAAGCCGGATGATAGAGGAAGCTTCGGTCCAGCGGGAAGAAAACTTCGCGATTATGAAAGGTCATGGCGGTCAATAGCGGCGCGATCCACAGATAGCCGATCCGCTTGGCCAGCATGGAAGCCGCAACCTGCATGTCCGGCGCGCCGATATATTCCTTAAGCCAGCTGACATATTCGCGGCATGCAGCTTCATCCTGCAGTTGGCTCAGTGCAATAGTACGGACGCTGCCTGCGGGCGGCTCACCCAGCCACAGCTTGTAATCCTCCGCCAACTCCCTCCAGGGGGCCGACGACAGATAGTGGTCCATCTCAATGAGCTCCAAGCAGCGCTTCCGAGGCCTGATCTACAATGATATTGATTGCAAGGGGACCATAGTAAGCGATCCAGAGCGTTGAATTAACGTCGTATGCACGGTTATTCTTGACTGCATCAAGGGATTTCCAGATCGGACTGCTGGCCAGCACCTCTGCTTCTTTGGCGAACAGATCATCCGAGAGCAGGAAATAATGATCTGCTCCGACATCAGCGACAGTCTCCATCGAGATTTCAACCGAGGTATCATCTTTGATCGCCTGAACGAAGGCAGGCGCATTTAACCCCAGGTCCTCATACAAAATGCTTCCGGTCCGGTGCTCCGGACCATGCACACGAATCCCTTCCGGTCTCGGACGAATCAGCGCAACCGTCTCGTCGCCCAGCTTCGCCGACAGCTGCTCCCGTAGACCGGTGATTTTGTCCTCGTAGGCCTTCTTCACCACTTCAGCCTCTGCCTGCTTGCCTGTTATGGTACCGATGGTAGCCAGCGTATCCCGCCAATCCTCATAGAAGTCCAGGACGATTGTAGGTGCAATTTTGCTGACACTCTCATAGACCTCCTCCTGGAAGTTGGTCATCAGAATCAGATCCGGGTTCAACGCCACAATCGCCTCCAGATTGGGCTCATCCCGTGTACCAAGGACCTTCACACCTGCCATTTGCTCACTCAAATACTCCGGGAACTCGTCCTTTGTTCCAGCAACAACACTGCCCTCCGGTTTCTCTCCAAGCGCGATCAGCTGATCAGCGAATTTCACGTCAAGCGCAGCAATCACCTTCGGCTTCTCCGTCAGGGTATATTCACCCTTGATATGGGTGAGGGTAACCGGATAGGCTGCAGCAGTCTGCGGCTCCGGCGATGCCTGAGCCTGTGCTTCAGAGGCCGGAGACGGTTCAGCTGCCGCTGTCGGCTGTGCGGCTGAACCTGCCTTATTAGTGCCCCCTCCCGTCCCGCATGCCGTCAGCACAAGCACCAGCGCCAGCATCCATATCATGAACAGTCCTGATTTTTGGGTGGCGTTGCTCTTGCTGCCGGTCCTCTTTTTCCTTGTTGCTCTATTCATTTCGACTCCCCCATCTCTGTATTATGTGATAATGATTTTCATTATCATAATTGTTACAGCGAGTATAGCCGATTCAGAGCCTCTGTTTCCATGTACTTTTGCGACATTGCAGCCGGATAAATGCGACATGGGCTGGTTACATTTGGCCTATGTTTCGTACCCAGTCCAATTGTGTTCGGTCTTTCGATTACATTTGGTCCACATCAGAGGGAGACTATAATTTCCTAAACAATCAGCAAGCCCGCATCCTGTTGCCGGATGCGGGCTTGCTTTGTATGAACCGTTGCTACCTATTAATGAAGTTAAGCCCAATATTGGTGGGCAATCTCTTGCCCCTGTCTGATCTTCGCCCACTGCTCGGCTTCCGTTAATTCGTTGCCGCCGTCGCAGGACGCGAAGCCGCATTGGTGGGAGAGCAGTAATCTCTCCTTCGGAATGATCGTAGAGGCCTCATCCAGCATGCGGAGGACACGGGTCTCATCGTCCAGAGTGTTCGTCTTGGAGGACAGCAGGCCCAGTACGATCTCCGTCTCCGGTCTATCCTTGAACACAGCAAGTGCCTCCAGCGAACCAGCGCGTTCGTCGTCCCACTCCAGGAAGAAGCGGTCGTACTTCAGCTGCTTCAGGAACAGGTTGGCAATCTTCACATAGGAGCCGCCGCCCATATTCCGGGAATCATAGTTGCCGCGGCAGTTATGCGTCCACATTTTCAGCCCCAAGCTATGTCCGTAATCAATAATGGTATTGTTAATATCGATGAATTCTGTGGCGAGACTCTGAACTTCCTCATGGTTGATTTTCTCGCCGGTGAATGGCGAATTCGGATTATCGTCCGCGAACAGCTCCCAGAGGCAGTCGTCGAATTGCAGAATTTTCCCGCCAGCGGCCGCGAATTCCTGTACAAAATCCTTATACGCCGTCACCAGACCCGCCTTCAGCTCATCACGGTTCTGGTACACTGCATTAGCGCCACCAAGGTTATCCGACCAGGACAGCTCTCCGAAGATATGGGACGGCGAAGGTACGCACAGCTTCGTCTCGCGGTCGCCGGCAAGGGCTTGAAGCTTAAGGTAGGGCTGAAGGAAATGATGATTCTTTCCGCCCAGCTCGCCTGTAATGCGTAGGCCGATATCTTTTCGCGTCTCGTATTTGGAGGTGCCGTCAATGTCTCTGAAGAAATACCCGTGAGGTGCGATATAACGCTCAATCCCCTGGAAGCCCCACACGAAGTCCAGATGCCACATCGACTTGGAATACTCCCCATCCGTCAGAATGGACAGCCCATTCTCGCGCTCTTGCTCGACCACAGCCTGAATCGCCTCAGCCTCGCACTGCTCATAACCCTGGAAATCCTGGTAAAAAGGATACTGGATATCATCCCGGTGTTCAATTTGCTGTTTATATTCTAGTAGCTCCGCCGGACGCAGCAGGCTGCCTACGATCTGAAATCTGTTGCACATGGTTAGTCCTCCTCTATTCTCACTCATCTCTGTCTCTTGTGTCTAAATTCTAGCATGGAGGACTCAGAGGTACGTAACACTTAAAAATGATACCTGGTTATAGTGAAAGGTTATAGTGCGGCAGACCGGATCTACAATCTCTGACCGCTTCGTAAGACAATCGTAATACTTAGCTTAGAGAATCGTAAGCTCTCTTGCTTATTCTTATCCATGTAATCAAAAAAACCGATGGAGCGTGATAAACATGGTTAAAGGTAAATCAGGCAAAAGGTTCATGATGACAGCAGCATTGGTGCTCTCTCTGGCGGTGTCCGGAATAGCCGGTGCGGCAGCAGGAATCAAAACGATGAAAAAGGACGGCATGGAGCTGATGAACCTAAGACAGGCCGCCATGATGTACGGCTACAGCATTGAATGGAACAGCAAGGACCGCTCAGTATCGCTAATGTACATGGACAAGATGATGGATGACGACAAAATGATGGACGACGACAAAATGATGGACGACGGCAAAATGATGGACGACGGCAAGATGATGGATGACGGCAAGATGATGGACGATGGCAAGATGATGGACGACGGCAAAACGATGGACGATAGCAAGATGATGGACGACGGTAAGATGATGGACGACGGCAAGATGATGGATGACGGCAAGATGATGGATGACGGCATGAAGCCGATGGGTAAGATGATCAAGGTAATGATTGGGTCGAAAAAAATGATGGTCGACGGTAAAACAGTCAACCTGAGTATGGCCCCTGCTCTCTACGATGGCAGCACTTATGTGGTGGACATGGTAGTGGCTGACTACATGAAGCCTGCCAAGGCTATGAAGTAAGACGGACTGAGCTATACCATCACCATATGCTATGATGGAGTCAAATGTATTTTTCCGAATATGGGGTGGGTTAAGGTGAATGAACGGGTACTGGTCGCTGATGACGATTCAAATATTACCGATGTGTGCCGCAGGTATCTTGAACGGGAAGGTTATCTGGTGATCACCGCCAAAGACGGGGTAGAAGCGCTGGAGCTATGGCGCAGTCAGACTCCCAGCCTGATTGTGCTCGATCTGATGATGCCGCATAAGAATGGCTGGGAAGTGTGCAGTGAGATCCGGCAGACCGAAGATGTCCCGATCATTATGCTGACGGCGCGCGGGGAGGAACAGGATCGTCTGATGGGGCTGACGATGGGTGCAGATGATTATCTGACCAAGCCCTTCAGTCCAAGAGAACTCGTGCTGCGTGTGCGGGCGATCCTGCGCAGAATGCGGGTGGTTCAGGCATCGCCTGTTACCGCGGCTGAACACACCATTAAGTATGAAGGACTTACTATAGACGTGGCGAAGCGTACCGTGGAGATCAGCGGGCAAGCGATTGACTTGACGGTTACAGAGTTCGAGATGCTGTACTTACTGGCAAGTCATCCCGGCCAGGTGTTCTCGCGGACCCAGATTCTGAGCAAGATCTGGGATTTCAGCTACGAGGGAGATACCACCACAGTTACCGTGCATATCCGGAGATTACGGGAGAAGATCGAACAGACTCCCTCTGACCCGAAATATATCAAGACGGTCTGGGGAATAGGCTATAAGTTTGCGGGTGATGGCATCTAATGAAACTGCGTACGTATCTATTGTTGTCCAGCCTCACGGGGATTGGGGTCCTGTTGATCTGTCTATTCGTCAGCTACTCCAAAATGCTCCTCAACATCAATCAGCTCTACTGGTTGTCCGGTATAACGGCGGGGGTAGGCTTACTATCCTTCATCCTGCAGCATTTGCTGACAAGGCCGTTAGAGAAATCCATTGCACAGATTACACAGCAGACAGTACGAATTGCCGAGGGGGATTTCCATACCGAAGTCCCCTTAATCGGCCCGCAGGAGTTCAAGCTCCTGGCACAGCAGTTCAATGTAATGAGCTTCAAATTGAAGGAAAGCTTCGACAACCTGCACCACTCGGAATCCGCACGGCGGGAACTGATTGCGAATGTCTCCCACGATCTGCGGACCCCCCTCGCCTCCATTCAATCGTTCGTTGAAGCGCTGGAGGACGATGTCATTCAGGACGAAGAGACTTTTCAGCGTTATCTGAATACCATCCGGCTGGAGACGAAGCGGCTCGGAGGGCTGATCCATGATCTATTTGAATTATCCAGTCTGGAAGCCAAAGGCGAAATCTTCGACCCGCTGCCTTGTCATGCGGATGAGCTGCTGATCAGTACGCTGGAGAGCTTCTCTTTTCACCTCACGGAGAAGAAGCTGAACGTGGAGATTGAGCTGCCGGATAAACTGCCTGCCGCTCTGATGATGCCGACGCAGATTAAGCGGGTCTTGTCCAATTTATTGCAGAATGCCATTCAGCATTCACCTATGGAAGGTAAGATCGTGCTGGCTGCCGCTGAAGAGGGTCAATACCTGCGAATCTCAGTGACCGATGAAGGTCAGGGGATTGAAGCGGAGGAGACGGCACGCATATTTGAACGGTTCTACCGGATTGACAAAGCACGCAGCAAGAACAACGGGGGCGCCGGTCTGGGCCTTGCCATCGCACAGTCGATTGTTGAGCTTCATGGCGGTGCCATTGGGGTGCACAGTGTTCAGGGAGCAGGCAGCTGCTTCTGGTTCACCGTTCCCATCTATATCAGCCGGTAAGCCTTAGGGCCCGGGTAAGCAGCATTTATTAAGGTGGTGACTGATTTGGCCGGTGAATCTATATTTCTGTTCGGCGTGTTTGGCGCAGGGCTGTTATCGTTTTTTGCACCCTGTATTCTGCCGTTGCTTCCGGTATATGTGTCTTATCTGTCTGGAAGTATAGCGGATGGTACGAATCAGGGAGTGGCTGACACCAGCTCCTTCCGGTTTCGTTCCAGCTTCATGATGCGGACGTTGTTGTTCGTGCTTGGACTATCTGTAGTCTTCATCTTGCTTGGCTTCGGTTCCGGCATCCTTGGCAATATCATATCCAGCCCGAGATTCATTGCTATCTGCGGAGCCATCGTTATCTTATTCGGGATCTATCAGACAGGCCTCATTAAGTTATCTTGGCTGGAACGTGAAAAAAAGCTATCCAGCAATCGTGTGGCCAAAGGCGGATATATAGGCGCCTTCCTGCTTGGTCTGACGTTCAGCTTCGGCTGGACTCCCTGCATCGGCCCGGTACTCGCAGGTATTCTCAGCATCGCCGCCGGTGAAGGCTCTCCTGCTTATGGAGGCTTCCTTATGTTCCTGTATACGCTCGGTCTAGCGATCCCCTTCCTGATCATGTCCGTATTCTCGGAAGTTCTGGTGAAGCGGATTCGCCGCTTGTACAGATTCATGGGAGGAATCAAAATCGCATCCGGCTGTATGCTGATTATCATGGGACTGCTGCTGATGACAGACCGGCTGAACACGATTGTCGGCTGGATTCAATAAATCGTTAGGAGGGGTTAGCTATGAGGAGTGCGTGGAAATGGATGGGATATGTCCTGGTGATTGGCGGAATGCTGTCGCTCCTGATGGCCTGTGGTACGAAACCGGACGCAGCGGCCGGCAATACCGGCTCCCCCGCTGCAATGGACAAAGGAAAGCCTGCCCCAGATTTCGCCTTACAGGATCTGAAGGGTAACTCTCTACAGCTTGCGGATCTTCAAGGGAAGAAAGTATATGTGAAGTACTGGGCTTCCTGGTGTTCCATCTGTCTGGCCGGTCTGGAGGACCTCAATACCTTGGCCGGGCAAGAGAATGACTTCCAGGTGGTCACGATCGTTACACCGGATGCCAAGGGCGAAAAGTCCTCCAAGGAATTCACAGAGTGGTTCAACAGACAGTCTTATGACAACTTAACTGTGCTTTTGGATGAGGATGGGGTATGGGCCAAGAAATTCGGAGTCCGGGCATTCCCCAGTTCCTATTATATTGATGCCGACGGTAATCTAGTGAAATCACTCCCGGGTCATGCTTCCAATGAGCAAATTACCCAGACCTTCGAGGGAATGATGTAAGGAAGGAGGAATACTCATGAAACGTACCTTATGGGGCTTATGTCTGCTTACCATGGCTGTCGTATTATCTGCTTGTGGAAACAATGCGGAGAGCCGGACCGCTTCTTCGGCGCCGGTCCGGGCCGTGAAGACCACTACCATCGCCGATAAGGATCTGCACAATCTGTACCTGGCGGGCGGCTGCTTCTGGGGGGTGGAGGCCTATATGTCCCGCATTCAGGGAGTTCAGGATGTCACCTCGGGTTATGCCAACGGGGAAGGCGAGAATCCAACCTATGAAGATGTCATTAGCGGGGACCGCGGGTTCGCCGAGACCGTTCATGTGAAGTATGATCCGAAGCAAGTGACGCTGCAGCAGTTACTGGATTCTTATTTCAAAGTAGTTGACCCTACCAGCCTCAATAAGCAAGGCAATGACAGAGGTGTTCAATACCGGACAGGAATCTACTATTCGTCCCCGGAGGATGCAGCCATCATTCAGCAGGCTGTAGATCAGGAGCAGGCGAACTATGATAAGCCGATTGTAACCGAAGTGCTGCCTCTGAAGAATTATTATCTGGCGGAGGAGTACCATCAGGATTATCTGGAGAAGAATCCGAACGGATACTGCCACATTGACTTAAGTATTCTGGATGAGCAAGCGGTGGTAATTGATCCCGCCCAATATCCGCGGCCCTCCGATGAAGAATTGAAGAAACAATTAACGGATGAACAGTATGCGGTCGCGGTCAACAATGATACCGAACGTGCCTTCAGCAACGAATACTGGGATAATTACGAACCAGGCCTGTATGTGGATGTCACAACCGGTCAGCCCCTATTCACCAGCCGGGACAAATACGATTCCGGTTGCGGATGGCCCAGCTTCACGAAGCCCGTTACCCCGGAGGTGGTAACCTACGATACGGACACCAGCTTCGGCATGGAACGCACCGAGGTCCGCAGCCAATCCGGCGACATCCACCTGGGTCATGTGTTCGATGACGGCCCCGAAGACCGCGGCGGCAAGCGCTACTGCATCAACAGCGCCTCCATCCGCTTCATCCCGCAGGACCAGATGGAAGCCGAGCATTACGGGTATTTGCTGGGATTGGTGGAGTAGAATAAGTGGAACCGTTCATTACCAGGATCGCCCTCCATTCGCTCATGAGAGCTGTGGGGGGCGATTGTTGTTGAAGCCGCCGAAATATAGCTCTACCGCTTCCGGAGAATAACCGTCATTCCCCTGCCACTCCGCCATAGAGTTATAATCTGAACTCCCGCCTCTGCGCTTCCGGGGTGTGTCCCGCGGTATCAGCAATCCGGCATAGCCCCAAATCTCCAGGATTACATCCCGTTCATTCTTACTGGAAGGAACCACGCCCTTCCACCGCTTCTCCAGCAGCCGTGCACCATCATATTCCCCACAACCCCGGACCGCTTCCAGCATCCCGGAGAGTATAGCAGCATCCTCGGCGGTAACCTCGAACTCTTCCTCTGTACTGAATAATTCTAGGTCCAGCCAGCAATATAAAAGCCAGTTGAGACGAATCCCGCCCCACTTGACCCGTTCGAAATTCAGCACATTCAGATCCTGATTGATATATTCCCGGTCAGACATTAATCTGTGAAAGTTACAATCCCCGCAGCTGCTGTAATTGGGCCGGACAGCACTCCGCTCCTCATAGGTATGTACAGGTACACCGGAAGTCAGGGCCCAGCTGGAAAGGGCGCTCCGCAAATGGACCTTCTTCGTCGAGAGACTGTGCAGGAACGCAGCAGCTACCCGCTCCCTGGTGATCGTCTGATGCAGCTCCTGCAGCCGCTGGATAATCTTGTCGTGGGTAATCGTCACAGGATCGAACATCAGGCCTTTGCTTTTGGCATAGTCGAAATCCTCACCGGTGAAGGCAGCAGGACTACTCTTCCAGCCGGCTGAGGTCCAGAAGGTGTTCATCAGGATTTTCTTTGCTTTGTTGTCCATGGGATTACCTCCTTGGGTTCGGCATTATTAGCTCTACTATAGCTTAGTTCTATAGCGTTGCACAAAAGAATAGACCGCCAGGAAGCGGTCTACTTATGGGTACCGATGAGTGAGCTTAACCGCTCCAGCAGATCGCCGCCGCCCGTAACCGAGATGGAACCGATCCGGTCGCATATCTTCTCCAGGAATTCCAGCTCCTTCAGACGGAACAGCGTCTGATTCTCATCCATCAGCTTCGCCGTATTCAGCAGGCTGCGCGTCGAAGCTGTCTCTTCCCGGCGGGTAAGCAGGTTCGCCTGCGCCTTCTTCTCGGCGAGCAGGACGGTGTTCAGAATGTCCTTCATTTCCCCCGGCAGAATCACATCCTTCACCCCCGCCCCAAGGAAACGTACCCCGAACTCTCCCTCCTTCTCCTGGATACGGGACAAAATGAAGGTGGCAACATCCTCTTTTCGTTTCAGGAGATCGTCCAATTTCAGCGTCCCGACATACTCCCGGAGCAGGAGCTGAAGCTGGATGTGGATCTGCTCGTCGAACCCCTTCATCTCCAGAACGCGGTGCGGACTGACGATGGTGTACTGGCATACGAAGTTCAGACGCAGCGAGACCTTATCTTCTGTCATCATCTCCTGGCCCACCAGATCCATCTGCTGTTGTCTCAGATCGACCGTCTTCGTCAGCACCGAGACTGGTCCCTTCCAGAAATAATACTTACCCGGCGTGAGCTCCCGCTGGAGCGTATGATCATAGAACAGGAAGCCCTGCTCGTAGCTCGCAATCTCGTAGCACTGCACATATGGAGTAAGCTTCGATATAATCGAGCGGTCAATCCCGGCAGGCAGCTCCGGCTGCCTGATATCCGTATGGACGAAGGTGTGCTTCCGCAGGAGGTTCCAATAAGCATACACACCCGGCTTCAGCACCTGCTTGAATTGGCCATCCTCATAGTGCAGAACAATCTCATGATCCTGTACGCGTACGACATCGAGCTCCTGCAGGAGTTCATTCTCCTGTAAGAACAGCTCCAGGTCTTTGCCCTCGACACTAAACGGCCTGCCAATGTTCAATACTACTACCGTATGCTGCGACCATGAGAAGTAACGGTAGGTTCCCGGCAGTAGCCGCTTCACATAACTTCCCTTATGAAAGAGCAGACCGCGCTGGTCCGCTTGAATTGTGATTTGTTTCAACATCATATGTATTACCCCCTTCATGTTTGGCCAATGGATGACAGAATCCCGCTGTGGACCGGGCGGAATCACATTTGAGACAGGCGGTCTGCCGGGAGGTCCGGGAGGACTTCTAGGGGTCCGAGGCTAACCCAACCTTCGGCCAGCCTTCATTCCCTTCTGTCCTTGCCACTGTCCTCCCCTGCTGCCGCACTATCGGTATCCACGGATTGCAAAGCCCTTCCGCAGTGCGCTAGACTAGCCGCCAGAGATTCTGTCCATTGGTTTCCTTACTCCAATTGTGCTTCAATTGTGGCTCGATGGAAATCGAGTACTGTAACCAACGTCGCTGTGAAGGCGATCGGGGAATCGAACCCCAAAAGTGACTCTTATCGAAACGGACCGTACAGGATACCGTAACATACATGCCGGCACTGCGGGATCACCTGAGATCCCCGCCTCGTTACGCCCGTCCGGATAAGAACCGGATGTAGGATGAACGCGCTTGGCGTTACCTTACAGGCTCTATCATCGCTGATATCCAGCGGGGCGAACATGGCGGAAGTATTACGATGGGAGAATAAATTTCCAGAGGGGGATTGTAGGAGGCACAGGAAAAAGCCCAAAGGCAGGTGGGGGCCTGCTTTTGAGCTTTTTTAGAAGAGTCCTGTTGGTAAGTTCACACTTTTCCATTCGTGATCCCTGATGTTCATGTTCGGCATGTTCATTATCGCACTGCTTAATTCCCCCAAAAAGAAATAGACCGCCCTGCCCAAGGGATACGGTCTATTCTTTGACGGTCTACCTTTTGAAGCCACCGCTCTTAAAAGCGGCTATTGCTCCGAGAGTCGTGTGTCCAGCACGGCTCTCTTTTTTATTATACTTTCTCCTGCCTATTGCACCGCTCTCTTAGAATCTCTCATTAGTCCGAGCCCACTCTTCCGGCGGGCTCCATTGGTCGAGTCTGAGCTGTTCGTATATTCAAAATTTTCCATCCGTGGTATAATCGCAGAAGCAATAGAAAGGCTTATATGGGCGGTCGGCTAATCTCCCGGAAGGGAGGTGAAGCCTGTGGAGGTATACCAAGCATTGACGCTAATGATTTCGTTCGCGACTCTGGTTGTGTTGATTCTCTCTTTCCACAAAAAGAAATAGACCGCCCTAGTCAAGGGAAGCGGTCTATTTCTTAACTGCTATTCCGAAAGCCACCGCCCTTAAAAGCGGCTATTGCTCCGAGAGTCGTGTATCCAGCACGGCTCTCTTTGTATTCTACGTTTTTTCTGCCTTTACTATACCACAAATCATATCATAAAGTAAAAAAATCTCAGTTCTGTTACAGAAAAATGCCCAAGCAATCGAAAAGAAGTAACTTACTCCAGTCCCGCAAAATTGTACTGCCTCCATAGGGCATTCTGCCGGTCGGACTCTTCCTCATATGCAGTATGTAAACATTCATGAAAGTATACTAAAATAGTATTATCAATGCAGAATCCATATCTTTCTCATTAAGCTGCATAACCGGAGGGAACTGACTAATGAAAAAACATATCCATGTTGTTGGTGCTGTGATCATTGAAGATGAAAAAATACTTTGTGCACAGCGGGGAGCCAGCAAAGCATTGGCCTATATGTGGGAATTCCCAGGCGGGAAAATTGAGGACGGCGAAACACCACAGTCTGCACTAAAACGAGAGATTGATGAAGAAATGAACTGCACAATCGAAATTGGTGAAGCGATCGAGACCACTGTGTACGAATATGACTTTGGTTTTGTTCATCTCACTACTTTTTATTGCAATCTATTAAAAGGTACACCAACCTTAACTGAACATGTTGCGATACAATGGTTACCTGCTAATGAATTGATGTCTTTAGAATGGGCACCTGCCGATATTCCTGCTGTAAAAAAAATTCAAGAAGCACTGGGGAAATGAAATGGACAATCCCCTTCTACATTTAAACAGTTCATTAAGTTGGGCATTTATTGACCATCAACAGGATTCGCCAGATAAATATAAGCCAAAACTGTTAGTCAATAATAAGGACACTAATGATTATGTTCTTACGCCTTTGTTAGAGGAACTGGACCGTTGTTCCTCTTTCATTATTTCTGTTGCCTTTATTACGGAGAGTGGCTTAGCCACCCTTAAGTCGCACTTAGCTGATCTGAAATCAAGAGGGATTAGTGGTAAAATCCTAACCTCCAATTATCTAAACTTTAACAAACCAAAAATATATAGAGAGTTGTTAAAAATAACGAATGTAGAAGTTCGCTTGACCGATTTAAGTGGTTTTCATGCTAAAGGTTACGTTTTTCAACATGAAGATCATTCAACAATCATTATGGGAAGCTCTAATCTGACTGCCGCTGCATTAAAAGCCAACTATGAATGGAATGTGAAATTAACCTCATTTAAACATGGGGGCCTTCTTGGACAGTTCCATAGTGAGTTTGAAAAAGTATGGCTTAATGCTGTTCCACTTACCGATAGATGGATCGAATTATATCAAATCCTTTATGAAGAGGTTCAAAAGGTTACTCGTAATGATCGACTAGCAGCGCCCTTAACTCCTGAAATGTTTCCTCAAACTGCATCTGCTTTAGTCTCACCTAATAAAATGCAGGAGAACGCTCTACAAAATCTAAAAGAGTTGCGCTCAACTGGAGCAGTAAAAGGACTTATTATTTCAGCTACTGGGACAGGAAAAACCTATCTCTCTGCATTTGACGTGAAGAACTTTGCTCCAAGTAGAATGCTATTTGTAGTACACCGAGAACAAATTTTGCATAAAGCTTTGGCCGATTATCAGCGAATTCTAGACGGTACGGACAGTGATTTTGGTATTTTATCTGGAAACAGTAAAGAAACAGAGGCCAAGTACCTCTTTGCTACAATTCAAACCATCTCTCAGGACTCCTCATTAAGTAATTTTAATGCTGAGGCGTTTGATTATATTTTGATTGACGAGGTTCATAAAGCCGGAGCACGTTCCTACCTTAAAGTTATCGAATATTTCAAACCTAAGTTCCTACTGGGCATGACAGCAACTCCAGAACGCACTGATGAATTTAATATATATGAACTATTCGACTACAACATTGCTTACGAAATCCGCCTTCAAGAAGCTTTGGAAGAAGATATGTTGTGTCCATTTCACTATTTTGGCGTTACTGACTTTGAATACAATGGCCAAATCGTTGATGATACCACTCTATTCTCCCAGTTAGTCACAGTTGAAAGAGTATCTTATTTAATTGAAAAGATTGAATATTACGGTTACTCAGGGGAAGCCATAAAGGGCTTAATCTTTTGTAGTCGCAGAGAAGAAGCTATCGAGTTGTCTAACATTCTAAATATGAAAGGTTATCGTACAGTAGCTTTGACTGGGAGTGATAGTCAAGAAACACGGGAGCGCTGTGTAACTGATCTTGAATCAGGTAACCTAGACTATATTCTAACTGTAGATATTTTTAATGAAGGAATCGATATCCCTTGTATTAACCAAGTTGTAATGCTTCGTCAAACTCAGTCCAGTATAGTGTTTGTTCAGCAGCTTGGACGTGGCTTACGTAAGTATCCTAATAAAGAGTTCGTCACGATTATCGACTTTATTGGTAACTATAAAAATAATTATCTGATTCCTGTAGCCCTGTCTGGAGACAAGACTCAAAACAAGGATAATATTCGTCGTCACATGAAGGACACCAGTTATATTAAGGGCATCTCAACAATTAACTTCGAAGAAATTGCCCTCCAACAAATTTATCGCTCGATTAGTAATAGCAATCTAACAGCACTTAAGATTCTTAAAGAATCTTACTCTCAACTTAAAAACCGCCTTAATCGAATACCCAAACTAATGGATTTCATTGAAGCAAACTCAATTGATCCGTTTATATTCACTGATGAGCATTCAAGCTATTATCACTTTCTACAAAAGATTAAAGAAAATATTCCCATCTTATCAGAGCACGAGAAAAGTTATATAGCGATGCTATCGGAAGAGATTCTAAATGAAAAACGCAGGCATGAAATTATATTAATAAACTTACTTCTCTCTGGAGATAGTGTTACTTCGACCGAGTATATGAATGCACTTATGGAGGATGGCTGCCTAACCGATTCCGCAACGTTGGATTCTGTCTTACGTGTTCTAAATTTATCTTTTTTCACTGAAGCCACAAGAAAAAAGTATGGAGAAATAGCTGTAGTGCAATTCGATCCGTCTCAAAATTATGTGTTCCATCCAACATTGGCTTATTCGCTAAAGAATAACACGTACTTTAGAGAAATGGTGATTGATATTATTCAGACTGCTTTTCATAAAAATGAACAGTACAGTCCTGGCGAATCTTTAACTTTATACAAGAAGTATTCCAGAAAAGATGCTTGTAAACTTTTGAATTGGAATAATGACGAGGGCTCAACGATATATGGCTATAAAACAAAGCATCAAACTTGCCCTATCTTTGTAACCTATCACAAAAATGAAAAAATAGAAGCAAGTACGAAATATAAAGAAAACTTTATCAATACAGAGGTTTTAATGTGGTCAACAAAAAATAAACGAAAACTTGAATCTAAGGAGGTTAAAACGATTCTTGAGGCAGATCGTCTAGAAATCGACCTTCATGTTTTCGTGAAAAAGGATGATGCAGATGGAACAGAATTCTACTACTTAGGTAAAGCACATCCCGATCAAAAAACTGCTGTACAGGCATCTATGTTGGACAAAAATAATAAGTCTATATCCGTTGTGCATATGAATCTGCTATTAGAGAATGCTGTGGAGAGTAAGTTGTACGGGTATTTGACTAAATCTTAGAATGTATCAATAACTAAGGATGTGGATACACCACATCCTTAGTTATCTAAAAACCCCAAACTTATAACGGCCAATATATCTTCCTTAACGGTATTAACGTCCGTGTCTCTGAATCAAATTGATCATAATATTGCGTTACTAACTCCGCTAGTAGATCCAAGTCTATTAACGATAAAGGGATATTTGATCGTTCTGCTTCATATTTGGCTTCTTTGGTAAATCCACCAGTAGATACATAAATCCCCCGATCCCCTACTCTTAGTCCTCCGGTAAAACTACGTATGTGACTAGATCCCATACTGCCTGAACGGTGCTTTACTTCCACTATAATCCTTGGTTCTTCAAGCCCTAGTCCATCTGGAGATGCAAAAATATCTCTTCCTCGATCCGGCCCTTTAGGTGAGATTCGCGTCTTGTACCCCATTCCTCGGAGTACGCCTGCTACGAGCTCCTGCATTTGCTCCCAGTCTAACTTAGCAATCTTATCTTTGATAAATTCATTCGACTTCTCAATGACGTCTTCCTTGATCAGCGCTAATTCTTCAGCTTCTTCCTCCGTCTCAGCTTGCACCGACTCTATGGGTTGATTTGGTTGATCACCTTCTGTCTGTCCGGCTACCATTTGCTTGAGCAATTCCTTCTGAACATCATTCGGGATAGATATAATAGTCATTATGGAACCAAGTGTATTCCGAGTACTGGCCGTCAAAACATCTCTAAATACAGTTCCCTCCCAATCTATTCTGCGAATATGGGGCATATCCGTAACATGATTTGGCTTAAATTCATAATTTGACTTGATTCTTCCTATGTAGTAGAGGCGCTCTTCAGGATTATATGTGATTACTTGGTCGTCTAATTTGAATTCACTTACAAAACGATAAATCTGGCCAGCAGTAATATTGATCTTACCATCTTTATATTCAGGATACGTCACCTTCAAAAGCTTCTTCATCTCTTGTAAAGTTTTCACTGCATTAATGTTACCTAATTCTTCCCAACCAATTGCCACAGCTCGTTTTCCTATAAATTCGTCAATAAGGTATGCTCTTTCCCCTGCTCGTACAAGCCACATATTCCCCATAGTTAACACCCCTCTATAAAAGTAATGATTTCAATAATTCTTGATCCCTTTAATTCTCTGTACATGAAGCATTCGAATCTCGGTATCAGTGATATTAGCCTGAACTAACTGATCGTATATCGTTTGGGCCTGCGCCACAGAAATAGAAGGTACATGGGTTCCCGTCTTCAAACTAATCAGCTTCCTAGAGATAAACTCACTTAGTTCCACATCATAGACAACCAGTTCGTCTGAATGAATCTTCCGAAGCTCCGGATCAATACTGAACCGACATCTCATTGTGAATGAGATCATGGAGACAAACTTTACTGCCGCTACACTTTTCATCAGACTCTCGATGGCCTTGATATGTCCGTAGTTTTGCTTCAGCGGATTATACATCTTATAACGATTGCTCACTGACCATTGCTGATCCGTCCGCCCACCTTTAATTTCCCCATTGTAGTTTTTCGTCTCGATGACAAATACGCAATACGGGGAAATAACAACATGATCAATCTGAGCGTAGCCTGTTCTAGACTTGGGATTAGGGAGCATTAGATCGCTTAGCGCTTTGCACTCCTTAGGTAGCTGGTCAAGCTGAATATTGATTTTGTGCTCGCCTAACTCTCCAATTCGTGTGGAAGCAACTTTTGGTTTGGGCTTTGGAGTTTGTATTTTCTTTACAGCCTGTGCCGGCTTAGCGTCAGACTTTTTGAAGAGAGACAACAGTGCTTTCAACATAGCAAAACCTCGTATCCTTTTGATTTACAATATGTATGATAATTCGACAATATGGGAAGGATTCCCTTCCAATAAAACACATAAGAAAAAAGACTGTCGAATGGACAGCCTTTAGCCTTTACATAAAGTTAACGTTTTGCCCTGGCTTCCGTCTTAATCTGAGAGAACAGAAGGCGCAGCAAATGCATTAGCAAGCTGCATTCCATCCTTAAGCCCTTGTAGATATAGACGTTCATAAATAACAGAGTGCTTCAAAGAAAGCTTATCCTCCCAATGCTCAAACTCTGGCTTGTGAGCAATGTCCATCGACTCAAATAACGCTTGAAAAGCTTTGCTCTCTTCTTCAAAAGGATGTCTAGACTCAGACTGATGTTCGATCTGTGCAGTGACCTCATTCAATCGACTTTGTATCGTCTTTATAAACCATGCCGGAAAGTTCACCTCATCCCCTCCAAGACAGAATTTCAAATTAAGTGGAAGTGTATGTCTACTTTTTTCTTGATACATTTGATTAATGATTTCGTCCACCTTACGACTCTGGGCCTGGACCGCTTCATTGCTGCTTAGCGGAATCCCTTGCTCTAATGATTTATTTCCGAGTTCATTCAATTTTCGCTTCTCCTCCTCATAATTATGCATAAGATGTTGCATCGCACCCTCTCCTTCCTGGGAAAGCTATGTCTGTAGACGATGTACAGAAATTTTAATGCGTTTATCGGTTTATTTTATTTTAATTCGATATTCGCATTAAAACAACACTTACCTCGCATACAATTTGGTTAAATTGTGAGGTGACACGGAAATGAGACATCGCAAAGAGCCCCCAGGTGACAAAAACATCATCGGGACCCGAGTTGTAGCTATTCGAAAAGCTAAACGAATGAAGCAAAAGGATTTCCTCGCGAGGTTGCAAACCTTGGGCTTAGACATCAGCCCGACCAGTTTATCACGATTGGAAGGTCAATATAGACTTGTGCAGGATTATGAGGTGGTTGCAATAGCGAAGGCGTTGGAGGTTTCTGTTGGGGAGTTGTTGGGGGAGAGTGGATAAGTAAAGAATAAAGCCCTATTAATAAGCCTATGTCATTTAACAAACACAGGGTTTTATTCAGCAGAAAAGGCGAAGTTCGTCTGAGATCCTCTCCTAACGACAAGTAAGTACATAATACAAGGATGATACATTCATAATTGATGATACATTCATAATTAATGTAGTAAAATAAATTCTACATATCATTCTAGGAAAGGGATTTAACTTTTCAGGCAAAAATAAAGACGCTTTGATTGCATGTACTTAGCGTCTTTTCTTTTAAAGTTATATTTATGTATTCATTAAACAATTTAAAGTAACCCTCTCATTTTCTGGAACTCAACCTACAAAAGTCAATATATTTTTCTTAAAGGATTTAGTATCCGTGTCTCTGAATCAAATTGATCATAATTTTGTTACTAATTCCGTCAAAATATCAAGATCAATTAATGACAAAGGGATATAGACCGCTTAGCTTCATATATAGCTTCTTTTGAAAAGCCACCTGTAGATACATAATGCTACGTGACCTTCAAGAGTCTCTTCATATCTTGTAATGTGCTTACTTTACCCAATTACCTAGTTAGGGCCAGCAATTGCAAACGCTCGCTTATCTTTAAACCCATCAATAAGATATTCCCTTTCCCCTGCGGAACCAGTCACATATTCCTCATTGTAAACACCTCTTCTATAATTGCTTATGCACTATGATTTTTTTCATCTTTGAACGAAGAATATACGTCCAACATAAGTAATTCCATAAAGTTGTGTCTGAACTTATCATCTTTTAGAATCCTGCCGTAGAATTCCTGGTTTTTGTCATATTCTTGAATCACACCATCTAGGAATCTGGGCTCGAAGGCATGCTTGAAGACATCATAAGAGTTGACCTGGGCTTTTAATTCCAATTCCTTATCCCCACGCAGATTGGATCTAATCTGTGCAACAGCCAGTTTTTCAGATTCTGAAAAGTCTGTTCCATATTTTTTATTCAAATTGTCAATAATGACACTTAAGTAGTCCGTAGCTTCTTCAGCAATTTGACTGTTACCACCAAATCTAATATCTACACCTTCATTGTCTCCATCAAGTTGAATGGCACCTTCTGTTTTCTTCTCCAACTTATAATATTGGAGCAGCACTTTATCGGTAAGATCCACCCCCCCTGTATCCTCAACTTCAATTTTCCTAATGAGGTAACGCAAGTAAATACTTAATCTATGAAGATCCGAATCTACAATAGGTACTACTTGGATGATTAGCATATAGAGATTGATGAATTTACCAATAAGACTCTTAAATTCAATTGTCTCTTCCTTTGTAAACCCAACCATTCGATTAACGGATTGATTAATACTATTGTTCATCACGCTTATGTCCACTTTGGATTGCTGTTCTTTATAAAATAGATCCGTAAATACAATTACATCTTCTCTGTTAATGACCTGTTTATCATAGATCGATCTTTCTACCCTGTAGATTTCATTTGGTTCAATATCATTATTAAGGACAGTTACCTTATAGAAAGGTAAGAATGCCTCCCTAATCTCTTCAGGTTCATTGACAAAATCCAAGACGAAGGTGCTCTCTTTGCCAGCACAATATCTGTTTAATCTAGATAGCGTCTGAACGGCCTTCACCCCTGAGAGTTTTTTATCTACATACATCGTATGAAGCTTGGGCTGATCGAAACCCGTCTGATACTTATTCGCTACGATTAGAATCCTTGATTCCTCTTTATCAAATTCCTTTGGTAGTCCTGCTTCACTAACGCCGCCATTCATCTTTGTTTCTCGGTATTCATCCCCCTCCTCTTTCACTGATCCTGAGAAAGCAACCAGTGTTTTTAAATCACTATATCCATGAAGTCTGATGTACTCATCAAAAGCAAGCTTATATCTAACCGCATGTAATCTTGAAGAGGTTACGAGCATGGCTTTAGCTTCCCCACCGATTTTTTTCATAGTCGAGCTTCGGAAATGTTCAATAATGATTTCTGTCTTCTGCGAAATATTATGTGGATGTAAGCTAACATACCTGGCTATTGATTTAGTTGCCTTACTTTTACTGAAGGATGGATCATCCTCTATCTTCTTATTAACATTGTAGAACATCTTATAGGTCATATAGTTTTGTAATACATCAAATATGAACTTCTCTTCAATCGCTTGCCGCATACTATACACATGGAACGGATAATACTTCCCCTCTTCACCTTCACTTCCAAACAATTTCAAAGTGGTCGGCTTCGGAGTGGCTGTGAACGCAAAGAAACTAATATGATCCCGATCTGCAAACTTCTCCAATTCTCGGTTGATCTTGTCTTCTGCATCCAATTCCTCTGCTTCATCCTTACCCGCTAGAGCTGCAGCTTCCTCTAAGGATAACGACTCTTGTAAAGCCATAATGCTCTTACCGGAAGTCGATGAATGAGCCTCATCTATGAGGATAGCGTATTTCTTACCTTTAGTACCTTCTAGCTTCTTTAGAACATATGGGAAGGTCTGAATAGTAGTAATAATGATCTTTGTACCTTTTTCGAGTTCATCTGCAAGTTGACTGGAACCATCCTTTATTTTAGCGACCAGACCTACCTTATGCTCTAATTGATAGATGGAATCCTGTAACTGCTGATTTAAAATAACCCTATCCGTTACTACGATAACTCCATTAAATATAATATGGTTGTCTGCATCATGCAGCGAAGCTAATCTGTGAGTGATCCAGGTAATGGAGTTGGTTTTTCCCGATCCGGCTGAATGCTGGATCAAATATTTCTCACCTGAGCCCTTGTATTTGGCATGATTCAGAACCTTCCGTACAACATCCAGTTGATGATACCTGGGGAAGATCACTGTTTCCTTAATACTGGTATATCCCTTATCAAGGGTGACTTCTTTACTATCTATGAAGGTGAATTTATGAATGATCTCCAATATGGAATCCTTCTCAAGGATTTCCTCCCAAATATAATAGGTACTGAGCTTCCCTTCAACGAGTGGATTTCCGCCACTATCCCCAACACCTTTATTAAATGGAAGAAAGTAGGTACTATCTCCATTTATTCGAGTGGTCATATAAGCAACATCCGTATCCATAGCGAAATTGACAATACTTCTTTCCTTAAATCGGAACAATGATTCCAAGTGACTTCGATCTTCTTTATATTGCTTAATAGCATTCTTATAGGTCTGACCTGTAAATGCATTCTTCAATTCCATCGTTATGACGGGAATACCATTCAGAAAGATTACTAAATCAATCCTTTTATTTCCTGTATAGTTCAACTCTTCGGTCACGGATAGAATGTTCTGTTGATATAAAATAACCTGATCAGGATTCAACTCAGTTGGTGGTTTAAAATACGCAAGATTGATTTTAACTCCGTAGTCCTTAATGCCGTGTTTTAATACATCAATAGACCCTCTTGCTCTGAGTTCTTTATCAAGGTTGTCCAGAACTTTATTCTTGAAGTTTGATTTATAGATTTCTTTCAACTTATTTATCTGTTTTTCTTGTGTGGTCTCTAAGAAGGAGAATAGGCAATCTGTATCAATAGCTAGATTCTGATCATAGCCACTATTGAAGGACTCAATGTACGCATTGTCATGAACGAGATAGTCCTTGATTAAGGTCTGAAATGAACGTTCTCTCAATGAATCTGGTGTGATTGAAGTAATCATGACTACTCTCCTTCCTCAACAATCTCCCAATCTCTTAAGTCGATTTTGCCCGTTACTGCTTCGGAGATTAGGGATCGCTTGGCTTGTTTTAGTTTTTGGATTTGGATTTTATTTTTTAGAATTATGTTATTGAAGTCATTTAATTGTGCTCTTAAATACTCCAAAGCAATTCCACGTTCATCATCCGATTTAGGATGAGTAAATAACAAATTTTTTATCTGTTCAAAGTTCAAACCTTCTCTAGAAGTACCTGTTTGAAGAGACATTATTTGATCTTGCAAAAAATGACTTTGCAGTAAATACAGATAAAATTCTTTGTTTTCAATTTCTTTTCTAAGTCTAATAATACATACATGTTGATTAACATTAGCACTAAAATCCATATTAATAAATATTGAACTTCTGCCTATCGATGCACCTGTTATATTTAATAAAAGATCTTGGTCAATAACTCTACTATTACTCATTTCTCTATCAGTTCTCTTATCAATTTTCACAATATCCCCAAGTTCGATACCGTTGTTGTGCACATTCTGACTTCTTAAAAAAATTATTCCATCATCAACATACGACTCTGCTCCACCTTTAGGGGTTTTCCCACTTCCGACTTTAGTAGTAAAATACTTAACTTTCTTTATTTCCCAATCCCTCGGTATCATTCCTAACCATTCAACTCTACTGTACTTCATTTCCTCTGGCTGCCTTTTCACCATCACACCATCGACGATTTTCACTTTCCCAGTAACAACTTCGGAAATGAGGCTCTTTTTAGCTTCTTCTAATTTCTTAATTAGTTGCTTTTTTTTTGAGATGATGGTGTTGAATTGTGCTGTTTTAACGTCAAGAAAATTGGATGTTTTTTGTTGTTCTCTCATTCTTGGTATTAATGTTTTAAAATCGGTAATATAGCTAGTAGGTAACCGCTTCAGACCCGCAACTCCAGTCATGTGGACTGACCCATATTTCATAAAATGAGATTCTTGCAATCTATAGTATACAAATCGTATGTCATATCCATACTTAACTCTAAATACATTTATCTCTGTCGTGCCAAATGCAATATTGTTTACTAAATCTGATGCTATTGCAATGTCACCATTTTCAAAGCATGGGGTTACTTTCGCCATTACAATATCACCATTTTTAAAATATGTGTAGCCATCATATACTTCACTTATTCTTTTCACATCATCTATTTCAATAGTTCCATTATGAATTTTGTTCATTGGGACAAAGCTACACTCTTGATTTTTATTTTTAATTTCTGATTTAACAGGGTTAACTAACATCATATATTTTAACTTAGTAACTCCCCACTCATGCGGCACTTTCTCCAGCCATTCAATGCCACTATTCCTCATCTCTTCCTCTGCTCTATACTTAATTTCACCCATTACCCAAGCACCTTCTTGATCTCAACCTGAATCTCTTTCTCAAGCTCTTGAATTTCGGCCATTATATCTACAAATGGTCTTAATTCTTCATATTTATAGAAGTATTTTGTGAAAGGAATTTCATATCCAATCTTCGTCTTGGTGTGGTCAATCCAAAACTCTTTCACATAGGGCTTAACTTCTTTATCTACATAATCAAGTATGTTCTGATTTTCCTTCTTAATATGCTTCTCATTGTCGAATTCGTAATTATCAACATCTATAGACAGCGGAATGCTTTCTGTGTCTCGTAGGCTGGGATCTGCTTCTTTCTTCTTGCCAATATAACAGTAATCAGCCGTTTCATCCCGTTCCGATAACCCCATCAATACTGCTTTAAATAGCGTGTTGTTTAGCTTTAAGTCGTGCAGAATATCTTGGAGAACTTTTATAAACTCATCCCTGTTTTTATATATTTGATTGTTGCACTGTGGCTTCAATGTATTTAAAATACTATCTTGCAGTTCTTTGCCCTTATATTGTTTCTCAAGCTCAGTCAATTCTGTCTTCTTAATCTTCAAAGTTGTCTTTTTCAACTCTAAATCTTCAACCTTGTCCTGATCATATAGGTTAGAGAAGGCAGATTCGGAATATAGATTCTCAATTCTTTCTTCTGAAATCCGGAAGTTGAGCCGCAAAGGTCTCTCAATGGTTACTTTCAGATATCCAAATTCTTTATTATCGAAGATTTTACAATATTCATTTTCCTTAAAGTTACCATAAATTTTAACGATCTCATCGATATCAGATTTACTGATTTCATTCCTTTTGGAACCTAATGATTTTCTCATCTTGTGAGAAAAACCATTTGCATCGACAAGCTGTATTTTCCCTGTTCTAATAGGTCCACGCAAAATGTCGTCATTCTTACGGTTGGTAACAATCCATATATAAGTAGCTATCCCTGTGTTGTAAAACAAGTCGTTAGGTAGAGCGATAATCCCTTCTAATAGATCATTTTCAATTAACCATCTCCTAATCTCGGATTCACCTGAACCCGCATCCCCTGTAAAAAGTGGAGACCCGTTGAAAATAATTGCCATACGCGATCCTTTTTGATCCTCTTGCATTTTTGATACCATATGCTGAAGAAATAACAAAGATCCATCTGAGGTTCTAGGGGTTCCCGCACCGAAACGGCCCTTAAAGCCCTGTTCCTTAACTTCTTTGTCGATCTGATCTTTATCCTTCTTCCAATCAACACCAAAGGGAGGATTCATGAGAGCAAATCTAACCTTTTCATTACGGTGTCCATCTGCTGTGAATGAATTGCCAAGAACAATATTCTTTTCCTTTTGCCCTTTAATAAGAATATCCGACTTGCAAATAGCATAAGATTGGGGATTAATTTCTTGACCGAAAACTTCGATCTGGGCATTCGGATTCATTTCATGGATATAATCGGTTGCTACGGACAGCATTCCTCCTGTACCACATGCGAAATCTCCTACTGTGAATATGGTTCCTTCCTGAGTTAACTCCTGCTCAAGTCCATTAAAAAGAATATTGGTCATCAATACTATAACCTCTCGCGGTGTATAGTGATCCCCTGCTTCGGCATTTTCTGAGAATCGTCTAATTAATTCTTCAAAGATATAACCCATCTCTTGATTCGTTACTGAATTAGGATGAAGATCGATTTGAGCAAATTCTTTGATTACCAAGAACAGCATGTTGTTATCATCTAACTTCTTTATTTCCTTATCAAAATCGAAGTTCTCCATGATCTCTCTTATATTCATTGAGAAGTTCCGAATGTAGCTTTCGAAATTCGCTCTAATATTGTCTGGATCATTCAATAGATTATTAAAGTCGAATTTAGATCTATTAGAGAAACCGTGACCAGTCATCCTATTAAGAATCATTTCAATATCTGTAGTTTTCGCCTTCTCTATTACCTCAGGTTTAGTATCTTCAAGCAGGCTATCAAACCTTCTGAGCACCGCTAAAGGCAAGATTACATCCCCATACTTCTCAGGTTTATAAGGCCCTCTTAAGAGTTCGGCTATTTTCCATATGAAACTTACCTTATCGTTAAAATTATTCATATATTTATTATGTCTCCTCTGTCATTTAGCTCGTTGTCTTAGATCTACCCGCATCACCAATGCCAAATCATTTTCAGTAATCATTCTAACATTCTATAACTCTCAGACTTCCGCTCAAAATAACTAGTCAGCCGATACTCACATATATCTCGCGTCCACTCATACAGTATTTCCCGGTCATTCTCCCGCACGTTGAACAACAGTTTAAACTGCCCCTTATTGTAGGAGACAACCCTATTGGAGCTGCTGCCCCAGGTGCTCATAGGCATCCTTGCAATTAGCCGTGCAGTTTTGTCCAGTGGTTCTTCCCACAGTTTACGAGTCTCATCATCTGAGAAGTCAATGCTTTTCTTATCCGGGTCATTCATATAATAGGCATAGAAAAAGGATGCAGCCTCTTCGGCCGTAATCGGCTTCATCCAACCATCCGATCCGCGCTCCAGCATGATGAGTAGCACAACCATTTTATAGCTTTTTCGCATGATGGTCGATTCTGCTTCCAGTAGCCATTGTTCATATCGCTGAGCCACTGCGGCTTTCTGCTTGTCCAATTCTTTGGCTTTCAACAGAAACAAGTGGTAGGAGCCGAACAGTTGACGAAACTCCTTACTGTCACAAGTCCCCTGCTGATGCATCTCCAAGTATGTTGGACGTCTGCCCAGTTTCTTTTTCAGAGCTCTATAAGCAATAACTAGATTGGCCTTGCGGTTACCGGAACCAATCAATTTCTTCTCATTTTGAATGGACTGTTCCATCTGCTTAACCAACTTGGCAACTGTCTTCGTACCAGCACCGCTAACATTCTCTGTAATTTCTGAAAGCTCATGCGGTAGATTAGAAATTGCTGTCCAACCTTGTTCATCGCGCATACTTCGAAGTAATGCGTCACAACCAATAATTTGTAGTCCATCCAGCGAAAAGTCAGACATTGATACTGGAAAACGAATTTCCCGTTGCTGATATGTCCGAACGATATCTTCAATGTACATAGACGCTACATCTTGCCGTTCTCCTAAAACTGCTTCTGTTTTTTCCTGTACGTTAGGATTAACCTCATTCCTTGGCTGATCCAGCTCAATTATTATTTGAGCAGACGAATCGGGAATTTCCTCCGTTAGATCATTTATCGATAGATCACCGATAACTGATTTAAGCATTATTTCAAGATCATCGAGAATTCGTACCTTATCTTGCTCCTGATTTTCCTGTACGTTTAAATAGCGCTCAGTGGAGGGCTCTTTCCCGGTCAAGAACCAAGCTGGTTGGCGTTTGGTTGATTGGCTTCCGTTTCTGGCGAATTTGAAATAAAGACCCTGATCTTTCAACGAAAAAAGTTCGTCTTTGAGCTCCCATCCGCCGATTACCCACAAAGCTCCATTGTTTGGTCGTTTGTCAATAGTTAAAAGCCCACGACCAACCAGATAGTTGCCGATTTCCAACTTCTCGCTTGAATCGGAAGATTCAATTAACTCTATTGCATTCTTTGATGTGGCTATACCTGTCGTAGTGGCACCTAAATTTCCCTCCTCCACTGACACTGGTTGCTGCCGCGTCCACTCATCCAAACTACCTGCCACCTTGGAGATGCTGTCATGCAAAAACTTGAACTGCTCCGTCAATGTGGGCAGTAGCTTCGTCTCAATCTGCTCATTCAATAGCTGCCCCAAATGTTCACTTACAAGCTCATTTGTAACAAGATTGGAACTACTTTTTGAAGGCTTAAAGGGCATCTGATAGGCTGGCGTCTCAATCTCCAAGGGTCCATAGGACTCTACATACCACGAAGCCAACGCAAAGATATGTCTGTGAGCTGTAATTGCGAGCTCAATGGGAATTGATTTGACATCGTGGGAGGCCTGATTTCCACTCAATCGTAGCCATTCAAAACTGGTTTTGATCTCTTCAGGCAAAATCCCTTCCCGAGACAATTTATGTATTCGTTCATGATATTTTAAGGCGAATACATTTTCCAGATTCTCTTGCTTGGATACGATAGAGGCCAGCTCTTCACTGAATAGCCTGCCTTGCGTTAGTGTAGCACGTGGATTACTCCAAACCGCTTCTTCCGCTTCAACAGCTAAAACAGAGAGCCCACTATGGGCCTCTTCCAAAAAAGAAAATAATGACACCATAACTTGGTTGATCGCCTCCTGTATAAAATAGAAAAACGTGTAACAGTGGTCGCCATCTCACGCAGCTCCAAAGATACACGCAATATAATCAGCGCACACAAATCGTCACTCTCTTCTGCGGAATTAGTCATTTTCTATACTTCTATAGTACTATTATACAGAAGATATTTATATCCATTTATGCGAATTATATCGAATCTTTGGCTTTTTATATTATCCATACTCCTTCCGACTCAATCTAAAAACTAGCAATTGATATTTTCACCAGTAAGACGAATAAACTGGTTTAAAATACCAACCTCCTGACATGAAGATTAAGTATGAAATAGTGTCAGTGTTAATTTGATTTAATTCGATTGTACTGTTCTTAGACTGTCGCAATGAAGGCCTTCCAGTTAATGAAGATTATGTAGCCCCGAATTCTTCCTATCTTCAAATCCGAGAAAACCCTAAACTCGACTTTAACAGAAAAACGAAGATAACCCCCACTACCCCAAGCAACATAATCTCCCAACGATCAACCACCCGATAAAACAAATCCGGCGGCGAAAGATAAACTCCATTCTGATACAGTACGTCATCAATATATCGTGCAAATATATCCGTCCCCCGTTCCAGGGTCCATTGCTGCTGACGCACCGCGGCACGAAAAGGCTTGTTTGCACCAATCGCTGTATCCAATACTGCCTCTAAGCTTTCACATAAATAATACTCTTCGCTCCATGCAGAGCTTGCATCCTCTATCGTCTTGAACTGACGAACCTACCGCCACCCCTTCTCATAAGTAGGATAGCTGGTATAGCCATATCCTAACTCATAGAATGAGGAGCCTTGTGTTTATTCCGGAATGGCCACAATCATCGTCCCCTTGGGGATTTCTAAGGCAACGGCCGTTTCGCCGGATGGAATCTATGTATAATACTGCAAGAATACAGGGGTTTCTATACGCGTTAACAAATAAGCAGGCTCTGCAAAAATGCTGGGAAAATAGGACTATACGCTTTCAGGTTCATTTGCTCCAGAGGATTCCCTTGTTGATAGAGACTGGCCGTTGCCGCGGAAGAGGAGTCCTTACGTAACTGATGGTTGTGATACAATGACATATTCTTTACTCAACCCCATCCTCAGGCTCCCCCACCTCAAACCCCAATACCTTGGTCGCCTCAGATTTAAACCTTCCGATCCAAGAATCCCAATCGCTCTGATCCATCTGCGCATAAAATGATAATCCGCTTAGCTCAACGGATGCCTGAATATAAACATCATCTTCTTCTTGCCCATACCAGTGTGGAATCCCGTCTATGTACCCCATCCAACCGGGCATACGCTCATATAACTTAGCAACTTTATTCCATACTTCATCGGGTAGATAATACCATATGTTCAGATTGCAATTATGAGAGTGTATTGCCTCCATTTGCCTTCCCCCTTAGCCTCTAACCTTCAATCAAGCATCCCTCACATCGTACCATATGTTCGAATCCCCCCGACCAACAGAAATACCCTCTCCATGAAGAGAGGGTACAAGTCGCTTAATTCCAGACTTTCTAAATAACTCAGCTACTTGTTCACCAGTTAAGCTTCATGATGCCGCCAAATAATTCTAATTACCTAATAGATATTAGCAATTCTTCAATTCCCCATTGATTCTTGAAAATGTTTGAAGCAATGATGCTTATGCTAACCTTTAGTTCGCTTGATTGGAGAGAGGATTTTCCTGTAGAAAAAAGATCGAAGCTTGACCTTTTCATCCGTCTGGTTCTATGGGTTCTCCATCAGATGAACGCATATGACAATTCGTTTTTGTTATTGATATAATCAAGGCAGGGGGAGGTGCAACGGTGGATCAACATAGGCAAGTGGAAACGAACAACTTGGACAACATGCTCTTACAGCCTGGAACTGAGGAGCATATCCTCTCTACAAGAATGTCGCTCCCGGAAAGACAATTTGTCAAATCTCACGTGCTGCTTCTCATTGTAAGCGGCAAGGGAGAGCTTGAATATAACGGACAGACTTATCCAATGGAGCGGGGCCACGCTTATCTATTGGCTCCCGGGATGTTGATGGAATTACGAACATCCGCGAATAATCCACTGAATTATTACAGAATCAGCTTCGATTTGTGGAATCCGGTCATGAGGGCGGGGGGTGTCAAGGATAACGAGGCCCTGTTCTGTCAAGCAAGATTCGCTGATGAGTTGTATGGCAAGCTACAGGTCCAGCAGAGCGCGGAGGTGCTCGGACGGACTGAGGAGCTGTGCAAGATTGGCGTCTCCGGCAAGGGAGTTGACTCTTATTCCGGCGAACAGTCGCTTCCAACTCCACACAGGTCTAGCTTCTCCTTTCGGCGTCAGATGCTGCTCTTCGACTTGCTGAACCAGCTGTTTCTGTCACAACCTGCCGATACAGCTGAGAATATATCGCGGCTCGAGCGAACAATGGATTATATGCATACCCACTACCCTGAGCTCATTACACGTGAGAAACTCGCCGAATTGGCCGATATGAGTGTCTGGCATTACGCCCACTTGTTCAAGGCAAGGACTAGATACAGTCCTATGGAATATTTGAACGGAATCAGGATGAATCAGGCCAAGGAACGATTGCTCACTGGCGGGGGAAAAGTTCGCGACGTTGCTCGCCAGGTTGGGTTTGCCGACGAATTTTATTTCAGCCGCAAATTCAAAAAAACGGTCGGACTTTCCCCCACGAACTATATCAAGCAAAAGCTAGAGAAAATAGCGGCTATCAGCTTTCCTTATACGGGTCATCTGCTTGCCTTGGGTATAACTCCTTATGTGGGGCTTGTCGACAAACGCCGGGATTTGCACAGATTAGATTACGTGGAACATATTCCGTATCAGTTGTCGCGTTCCAAGACCATGAGCTTTGAGAAGTGGAGAACAAATCTGGATGTGCTTGCTGAAGCTCGTCCTGAGATCATCATCTGCAGTGAATATGAAGATGCCATCTCCCAGGGCTGTATCCGCCAATTGGCTACCACCGTAGTCATTGCGTGGAACCGGCTGGACTGGCGCAGTCATTTTCGCCAAGTAGCGCTGGTGGTTGGCAAGATGAGGGAGGCGGAGCTGTGGTTGGCCGCTTATGAGGCAAAAGCGGAGCGGGCCGGCGCGCTGCTCCGATCGGGACTCGGAGAGCATACAGTGTCTGTGCTGCACATTATGCTTGGCGAGCTGCTTGTCTATGGCTGCCGGAATGCCGGAGCCGTGCTATTCGAGGACCTTGGCTTGAACCCTGCATATGATGTGCACGACATTCAGACCTATCGCAATATCGGCATCGAGGACCTTGCTTCGTATACGGGCGACCGGTTGCTGCTGATCGTCGATGGGGACCCCGCTTCCATGCACACCTGGGAGACCCTTCGCGAATTAGAACAGTGGACCGGGCTGGTGGCTGTTAGAGAAGGACATGTCTACGAACAGCACGAGATGCCTTGGCTCGACTATTCCCCGCTCGCTCACAACATGATTATTGATCGGGTCGTTACGTTGTTCGGCGGCACAGGAGGCTGAACGACTTAGCATCGGTGTCCATGGGTATCCCGCACAATTGTCCATGTATGGGGACATAGGCTTATGCTAAAATCAACATTGATAATGATTATCAATGTTGAGGGAGGGTATATTTTGCTTTTCAAACGTAAAGCTGCTATTCATGCATGTATTGCACTTTTGCTTGTATTTCTGACCGCTTGTGGAGGAGAAGAAGGGGGAGTCGCCACACAAAACACTTCTTCGGCGCCCCAATTTCTCACGGTTCAGCATAAATTCGGTGAAACGGATATTCCTGTCCATCCGCAACGGATTGCTTCGATCAATCTGGAGGATATGCTGCTCTCTCTTGATTTACCGGTCGTGCTGGCTGTAACGGCGGGGTCAGACAATTACTTGATGCCACAGCTGCAAGCCCGGGATATCCAGGTGCTCCCATCCCTTTCGCCGGAGGCGGTGCTTCAGTCGAACCCCGACTTGATCATTGCATTCGATGTTATCACACAGGAAGATTACGATGCCCTGTCCAAAATCGCGCCGACAATCGTCTATAACCGCCGGACGTGGAGAAGTTCAATTACTGAGATCGCCAAAGATCTAGGTCAGGAGGAGAAAGCGGTAGCTGCTCTCAAAGCCCATGAAGAGAAGGTGGCGCAGGCTAGGGAGGATCTGGCACCTGTTATAGCGGCCCAACCTACGGTAGCGTTAGTTCGGGTTACGGCCAAAGATTTCCGCCTGTATTTCCCGTCGATTCTGTCCTCTGAGCAGGTGCAAGGCTATGCGACCGCCCTGTACCATGATCTTGGTCTGCAGGCCGATCCACTTGCCTTGGATTTGCAGAAGAAGGAACCCGAAAGAGAAAATGCGACAATATCAATGGAGTTGTTACCACAAATTAAGGCCGACTATATATTCGTCACAGTTGGCAGCGCCAGTGGAGGGCCGGAAGATTATAAGAAGGATCTCGAAGGCTTCGCCGAAATTGAGAAATCCGCTGTCTGGAAGGGGCTTCCAGCTTATCAGCAAGGGAATATCTATATGGTTGGAGCCAAACACTGGATAAGCGATGGCATGTTGGCCGATGATCTGAAAATTAACGATATCGTCCAAGCGCTCGGGAAGTAGTCGTAGAGCAGCGAGGAAATGGCCTATCGTGGCAGATATCGAGAAATGCTTCCGGCGCGCCCAGCTTTTGCAGGTTCTGCACCTCGTCCTCGGCTTCTTCCACTGTTTCGACTCGGTTGGGTCGCCAGAGTTCCATGCTTTCCCTTCAGACCGAGAGGTTCGTCCAGATGGCAGTAGCCTGCCACCAAACGAACCAAGCTTTCCGAGTGGTGGGTGTTCAGCCCGTCCGCGAAGAGAGGGCGGTCTTGCTTAACTGCTCTTATCCCATCAACGCATAGTAATACTTCGCTTCCTGAGTCTTATACAGACCATACCAGGCCTCTAATTTCTCTGGTGCAAATACATCCAGGGCTTTCAACACATGCAGAGTAAATTCCAGCGGGGCGATGCCGGTTGCCGTGATCAGCTTGCCGTCCGTTACAGCAGGCTGGTTCTGGTAGAACTCTTCGCCGGTGTAGGCGGGACAGATCATTTTGAGATACTCCAGATCATTGCTTGTATGCGGGCGTGAGTTCAGCAGTCCGGCCTGGGCAAGTCCCATGGTAGCCCCGCAGATCGCTGCCACTAATATATCCTCCTGTACACATCTCTCAGCGAGCCCAAGGATCGGCTTGTGGATGGCTTCGGTCCAGGTCTCACCGCCGGGTAGGATCAAGGCATCTCCGCTTACCAAGCTGCACTCCTCTACCGTGATGTCAGGCATGATTTTCAGTCCGCCCATGGTAGTGATCAGTGTCTTCTCATTGGCTACGGTTACTATTGTAGAGGGGGCTTGTCCCTCCTTGTAACACCTTCCCGAGTTCAGTTCAGCCGTTAGATACCCTATTTCCCAGTCTGCCATGGTGTCTAACACATATAGATATACCTTATTATTCATTTGTACGTCCTCCTTCAAGTTTCTTTCTTTTTTTATTATAAAACAGCTTCACTGACACATGCTGTCAGCGAAGCTGTTTGAGTTTCTTTTAATTCTGCCCCCCATACCCCTTATACGTAGCATACACAGCATTGGCATATTGATCCGCCAGAATCGGACGGCCGTAAGAATCGGTAGCGCCCGGATACCAGTTGTCGCCTCCGTTATAGTGTAAGAGTCCGTTGTAGATATTGCCGAATCTGACGATCTTCTCATCGAGAATCAGTCCGCCTAAGGCTACCTGATCCTGTTCGCTGCTGTGATTATACGTGCGGCCGAATTTGGCGCTGAATTGGGATAGATAGGCATTACGGGTGTTCGGCTCCACCTGCATCAATCCGTCACCGGCGGATGGGCTGCCCGGCAGGCCTGCTCCGAAGCTGCTCTCCTTCTTGATCACCGCGCTCAGTAGCAGTGCGAAATCTCCGCCTTTTCCGAATTTATTGTCCACATTCATGGCATAGGTCCAGATCTGGCTGGGCACCTCGGAGGGCCTCGTTACCGAAGGATTCGGTGAACCCGTATAGATTTTGACCGAAGACATCTTGTCATTCACACTGTCGCCGACCCAGGAGGAGCTTGCCGTGTAGGTCCACTTCGTGCCGCCGAAATTATCGTCCGCATACACTTCAACCGTCCAGCCGTTAGGAACCTTGAGCGAGGACATCCAGTCATTCGGAATTCCGGCAGCATTGAGCTGAGATAATACATAATTGCCTACACCAAGGGTTACGGCATTGCCCCCATAGTTAATATTCGCATACAAGATGACTCCATTCGTAGCCGGGGGTGTGGTCGGCGCAGGTGTCGGTGTTGGCGTTGTAGTGCTGCCGCTCTTCCATAGTGCAGGAACATTAACTGGCTCCCAGCCTGTGAGGGAAGTATGTGCCTGAAGACAGGTATAGGTACCTCCGCTATAAGTGACGGTATCGTTTACTGCATAAGCCGTATTGGGAGCCCATGCTCCTCTGGCGGCCGCATTTGCCTGCGGTAAGGCGGTGAAGAATAGGGATAGGAACATTGCTACAACTACCATTAGGGATACGGCTCTGGCTGGAGCATTGTGCTTCAGTCTCATCAATCTCATAATCCTCCTTAATTTAATTTACCGGTTTCGCTTATTAGGCGATCCACAGGGTATTATATTGTATTGTCATTTGTGAAATTAATTCCATACCTGATGAATTTTAACGGGCAGAGGAATGGACAACTCACTATGTCTTGCTGCAAAATACGGATTAACCAGCCACGCCAACCAAACAAAGGGCCTCCCAATCATCCGAAGATGACCGAGAAGCCCCTTATTTAATTCAATTAATCATCAGAACGGCCAGCCCGGAAAGCCTCCCCCACCCGGGAACCCTCCGCCCCCGTCGTCAGCGTAGTCACCCAGAATCATCTCATAGGTTACGTTCTGTGCAGGCATGGGGAGGGAACGCACGTAGATACTTTCGATCTCCGGCCCTCCATCTATGGCTCTCCAGCCAAGAACCTTGCGATAGGCATAGGTCCTTCTCGCCGGAATGCTGAACTCCGCGCCGTACCGGTAGGTCTCTTCAAATAATACTTCCTGTTCTCCAGTATCCGGATCAGTAGCTATGAATTTCGCTGCATATACATTTCTTTCATAATACAATTTCAGTACAAGGCTGCCGTCATCCTTCACGGTTCCGGTGGTTACATTCAGACTGGACCCGGCATCGAACATGAAGCCCTCAATGCCGTATACAGCTGCAGTTACAGTCTCATGTTCAAGGCCTAAATGCTCCGTTGTGGTATAGAGCGTATAGTCGTCATCAATGCCAACACCTCTAACGTAATGCTCCACTTTGTACTTCGCTTTCCAAATCGCTGTATAGGTTACATCCTGTGCGGGCATTTCTTTTTTGATCTCATCCGCAGCCCAGCCTTCCCAGCCCATGAATTCAAAGCCTTCACGAGTCGGATTATTCGGTCTTCCATATAGGTAACTTTGAGCTGTATAGATGACGTAGCTGCCGCCTACCATACTGCCGCCGCCACTGCTAATATCTTGTTCCGTCAGGCTGCCTCCGTTCAGATCAAAGGCTGCATCGTACAGCTTCTCGTAATAGAGGTTCAAGCCTGTGGAAGACACTTGCTCCGGATTCGTATACATAATATACGGTGACTGGTCTGGAATAACAGATGTCTCTGTTTGCAGCATGTACTCCGTTCGGGCCAGCAGGTCTTCCTTAGAAGCGTCATACGTACTCCAGGCAGGAACCGATACAATTTCGCTACCAAGCTTAGTGAATTCCGACTCCAGATCATTTCTAGTATAATAATTAACCTTCAGATCTATATTCGCAATTTCAAAAATAGCCTGATACGTCCGGGCATCCAAAGGAACGGTTGCATCTATATTCTCCCACTCTACGAAGGTTAGCCCTGGAAGAGCCGGATACGGCGGGTCCAGGATAGCTCCTGGCCGATATTCTCTGACCTCTGGACTCACTCCAAAAGGCAGTCCCAATCGGGATAGATAATCGAACGCGAAGGTTAATGCAGTATTTCCGCGTTCATAATAATACTTAATCACCGTTGTCCCATCCGCGTTAATCTTGATCTCTTGCTTCTGTGGTGAACGATACCCCCAAATATCCATGGGTTCATATTCAGCTACGCTGTCTGTTGTCCCTCTGTACCTCTCTGCCGAATGAAGACTGTATTGTCCGGTATAAATATTCTGAGTGTAGCTCTCCACCAGGTACGGTGTATCCGTCTTTGGTGACCACTTCGCCCACAGTAAGGTCGTGTTTGCAGGCATTTTGGCAGGAATGGTTACCGGCACTGAGGCATTCACATCATCGTACCAGCCTGTGAAATGGTATCCGACTCTAACCGGATCAGGCTGTTTCGGGATATCGGAGTTATACTCCCCCCAGATTCTAGTAATGACTTTGGATTGCGAAGGCGGATTCACTACGCGATCATAGGACAACAGGTTCATGCTGTAGCTTGATCTAAGATCATCATAATGCAGATTAATCGTGCGGCTAAGCGGTTCAGATTTGAAGCTTCCGATCGGCGATCTCCAGGCAATGGTCATTACCGTGTCCACGCCTGTAGGTTCGAAATTACCCACGAGGACTCGACGCTTCAATGGATCATAGTAGAAGTTCGCATTCGAGAACGAGATATCGAAATACTGATCAACCTGATGATACACCTGGTTCTCTACTTCACCTTCGTGAAGATCCATATAGCTCATCTCCAGGAAGTGATCATCCAGCGGGAAGATATAGTCATTCCCCTTCAGATTAACATCCTGTACATCGTCTTGATCATAGGCAAAGTCAATCACCACATAACGTGAACCTATGGTCAGCAGCGGGAATTCATAGGATGTTGAGAATGGCACGACGGAGAAGGTTCCCTTGAACGCCTGGGCGATAACCTTAACATCCAGATACAGCCCGATCTCTACATTGATGGCTCCGGCAGCATTAGAGGTGGAGGCTTTGCCTTGGGTCTGGCTATATTGATAGTAGAAGAATCCCCATAGCTTAATGTAGCCGCCCATCTCTACCTGAACGCCGATACTATTGAGAGAGGTGGATAATGCGCCCACGGCCACCTCTAACCGTATCCCGGCCCGGAGCCCCAGCTCACCCATGGCGTAGAACGTGAAGTCATACTTTTCCGGTACCAGGGTGGATTTCGAATTGCCCACACTTCCTGCCAATAGCCGGATGTTATAGCTGTACCGCTGGCCGTTCTCATAGGTGTAGATGATCCCCAGCGAGACATTGACTTTGGCACTCACCACAAAATCCGCCCTGAACGTTACTTCAATCAGTCCCGCCACTACGCGGAAGCTGACCTTCAGCAGATTCTGCTCGACAATATCTACCCAGTCATTATCGTTCTCCAGCATGGCCTGGTACAGATCAGGTAAGGAATTGGAGATCGCATCAATCTCCTGATCATCGAGATCTTCAGCTTCCTCCATAATCTTCTTCAGCTGCTTGGCAATATTCTCTACACTGTCGTCATTCCAATCCGGATCTTCCTCTTGCTCGAACAATCCAATGTTGGCATCGAACTGAACCGCCGTGTACGTGAACACATCAATGTTAGCGTTGATCGTGTAATCTGCCGGATAGGGGATGAACCAGGCTTTTTTCCAGAAAATCTCCCCGCTCGCGGATATACCTACGGATAATTCCTGCTCGAATACACCCGTCAGCTTGATCTTGATTTCATTCTCATCATCCACTTCGATCGAGACCCCGGCCGTAATCTCTATAGATGCGCGAACTCCGCTCTTGCCTTTGAAGTGGCTTAAGTCTGTGCCGATGTTGACCTTGATATCCTCCAGCTCCACCTCTACCTTCGAGCCGGCCACCTTCATCTGCATGGTACCTGTATCCTCAAGGGAGGATAGGTACTGGATATCCTTCTCTTCAACCTGCAGATCTCCGCTAAGATCCTTGAAGCTATCCGTTTCCAGCGCCATCGCCGCCAGATATCCGGCAGCCTGCTCCGCAAAACCGCTATCCATCGCCTTCTGCCGCATCTGTGCTTCGAGCTTCGGAATTTCACTCTCAGGAATCAGGTCTGTACTATCAATATCCTGCTTCTTGTAATAATCCAGTGATCTTAGCATGTCATCCTCGGTTGCAATCGTATACGTGATCGTATACACACCGTTCGTCAGATTCACACCCGTAATTAATGCATAGTCTGTTAGCTTAGCCGCATCACTACCCCATTCGCCCTGATAGAACGAGATATAGTCACCGGCTTCAATGACAAGCTGCTCATCAAACTCAAATTCAGCATACTTGCTGTCTGTGTAATCCATATCGGCTGCAGGAACGGTGATAGAGAGATTGCCCGGATCACCATCCGTATCTGCAAGAACATTGACAGGCAGCACATCCGGGATGAATAGAATATCCTTGATATCAGGAGCGCCATAACGATATTCATGTCCTGTAACCGAACGGATTTTGACATAAGACAGGTCATTATCATCTGATGCATCCAGCCGCTGATTCGGGTGCGTCCCTTGATAGATAATCACGGTATCCCCGACCTCAATATCGTTGCCCTCGTAGATGAAGTAGCCATTCTCATAATTAACAGGAGAGCTGCTGCGTTCTTCCGGGCTGGCCTCCAGCTGGTACAGGGAGTTGGGAATAAAGTCCGCGCTCTGCCCATCCTGACTCATCATGGAGATATCCGTTGCGGCTACATATACAACGTCAGACTTATATTGGAGGTTATTCACCTCAGCTTTGGCAGTTGTAAATACCAGCTCTCTAGTAGAGGAATCCTGTACGGTTGGTCCGTCTTTGAAAAGAAGAGCTTCATTGGTCAGGTTGAACTGGAACGTTCCCCCCTCTGGATAAGCGCCCTTCTCGTTGTTGGCTCTAACCGTGAATTCACCCTTGCTTCCAGTGACTGCAATTCCTGTCTCCTCCGCGAAGGGGGAATGCGAAGTAGAGGTAAAGGTAACAGCGTTCTTAACTTCACTGGCTGTTAATGTGCCGGAAGGGTCTACTACCTTAATCGTGAACGTGCTTGGCTGTTCAAGCTTCGTGATCGTAGGAACACTTTGCGTCAGCAGTCCAAGCTCCGGTAATTTCTCATATTTCGCATACAGCGTCATATTCCGGGTGACCACTGCATCTGGTTTCGCTTCTTCTGTAAGCGCACTATCTGTATACCACCCAAGGAAGCGATAGTCTGCTCTGGAGGCTGCCGGAAGCACGCCAAGCTTGTCTCCCTTACCAACAGTCTTGCTGCCTATCTCCTTGCCACCGTTGGTATGGAAGGTAATTGTGTAGTATGTACCTGGTGAAGTGGCCTGCGGGGATGTAGGATTAGGTGCTGGTCCCGACCCTGACCCTGACACTGGTGCAGACGTTGAACCCGGTGTTGGCGCTGGTGCTGGTGTTGATCCTGGGGTTAGTGCTGGTGTGGGTTGTGCTGCTCTTTGCTTGCTCACCATCTCATGACTGCGCATTAAGAAAGAAGCTGCCTCTGCACGGGTTGCATTCGCAGCAGGATTGAAATTGCCTTTCGCATCGCCTTTGATGAGGCCTGCCTGCCATAGCTTAGTAACCGCATCAGCAGCCCAAGGAGAACCCTTAGCTAAGTCGCTAGGCTTCGAGCTGATTGTAGAATCGGGAGGATAAGGAATCGTAAGTGTATCGAGAAACCGGACGGTAAATGTAGCCATCTGCTCTCTGGTTAACGTGGCCTCAGGTGAGAAGCTATTTGTGCCTGTACCACTTGTAATTCCGCTCTCCACTGCCCAAGCTACATAGGGTGCATACCATGAGCCTCCCTGGACATCTGCAAATGCCGCTTCTGTATACTGGGTTACATCCACTTGTGCGATACGTCCAAGTACCGTTACGAACATAGCACGGGTCATCGTGCCGTGGGGAGTGAAGTGATCATTGTCAGTCCCCTTAAACAATCCGTTCTGCTGTACATAGTTGACCGCCGCATAGAACCAGTCGGACGGCTTAACATCACTGAAGCTGAGGATAGTATTCGCTTGATTCGGGCTGCTTGCCTTCGCTGAGCTGATTCCCGGGGGGATGATGGATACCAATAAAAACACGGCCAGCATGAAACTAATGATACGTTTGTACAAGTTATGCCTCCTCTTTCGGGTGCTTTTCTCCTAGCAAAAGCAGCCTGGAAATATGACAAATTTCGACGGTTTGTCTCCTTAAACTGGATTCTATCATAGTAATTTAGCCCTTAAATGAAACTTAAAGAAAACTTTAAACTCTGCTATTTCACACAGTTTTCTTCAATGATGCTATCATGAAGAGAATCAGCTTATGCTGGCGAATCTTGTAGATTGGGGTCGGCTTCATGATGAGGGGTATGCTAAGATTCGTTTCCCGTAATATCTGGTTTCAACTCGCTGTTGCCGTTGTTATCGGTTTGACCGTTAGCTATGCCATCGTGCCTGGATCGCCAGGCGCCCCCAAGCTTCAAAGCAAAGAAGGCATTCTGGATCTAACGCAGGACTCTATGGGTAAGAATCCGCAGAAGTTACAAGGAGAATGGGAATTCTACTGGCAAGAGCTTCTCTCGCCGGAGGACATACGGAACCGTATGGCAGCAGGGGAACAGGTGGATAGATATATCAACATCCCCGGCTCCTGGCTGGGGTACAAGCTGGAGGGTCACGAGCTGAGCGGGCAAGGCTTCGCAACCTTTCGGCTGGTCATTCAGCTTAGCGGACAGGACAGGAATGAGCGGCTGGCGCTGCGGCTGCCTACTATTTTTCATGCGTATAAATTATGGGTGAACGGAGAACTGCTGGCAGAAGTCGGTGAGGTGGGTCAGGACAAGCACGGCATGACTCCGCGTCTGGCTACGAAGCTGGTATTCTTCCAGCCCGAAGGCGACACGGTAGAGCTGGTTATGCAAGTGGCGAACTTCCATCACAACCGGGGCGGCATCACCAAGGATATAGAGCTGGGCGGCAGTAACGTGCTAACGGTCAAGACCCATCTGAAGATTGCTTCAGATATGTTCATCACCGCAAGCCTGCTGGTGATTGGCGTGTATCATCTGCTGCTCTACATCCTGCGGCGTAAGGACAGGGCGCCACTGTACTTCGGTCTGTTCACCGTGATGTTCGGTATCCGGTCCCTGCTGAACGGCGAGCTGATGCTTACCCAGTGGCTTCCCCGTTTTCCGTGGGAATTGCAGTTCAAGATCGAATATCTGATTCTTTGCCTCGGCGGATGGATCATCACTATGTATTTCGAATGCATTTTCCCGGATGTGGTGTCACGTTGGTTCCGCCATGGCAGCCGGATCGTAACCGGCATACTCTGTGTGGTTATAGTGGTAACCCCCGCCATCCTCTATTCAAGAATGCTGCTGCTGATCGGTGTCATCGTTGTTCTGCATATGGTGTATCTGATGGTTGGGCTGGCTGCGGCGGCCATGCGGCGGATGGAGGGGGCGCTGATCTTCCTGCTCGTATCGGTGGTTGCTCTGGTTACGGTGATCAACGATTTCCTGTATTATAACGAATGGTCACGAATCGGAAATACCTCTCCGTTCGGGCTGCTGGTATTCACGATCGCCCAGATGATGCTGCTGTCTTCCAGATTTACGAGGGCGGCAACGAACGAAGAGCGGATTGCCCGGGAGCTGCAGGAAGCCAATACCAAGCTGACGGAGATGAATGCCAATCTGGAGCAGCTCGTGCTGGAGCGCACACATGCCTTATCCGCAGCTCACGAAGACCTCCGCATGTCGTATGAGCGGTTACTACACTCCGAGCAAGGCAGGAAGAAGCTGCTGGCCTACATTACACATGATCTGCGTATGCCGCTGTCCAGTATGCTCGGTTATGTCGAGGCGGTAATGGACAGGGTGAAGCCGGAACGCAATGAACAATACCTGATGTATATCCGGGATAACACGGTGAGGATTAACCGCATGATCGGGGAGCTGAGCTTCTTGTCGCATCTGGAGACGGGGCAAGTAGAGTACCGGATGGAGCCGGTTCCTGTGGTACACTTCCTGCGTGGTTTCTATGAACAATATGAGCTGGTTGTGCGTGACGCGGGGCTTGATTTCAACCTGGAGATTGGAAATACGGAGGATCATGGACCTGGCTTGCCCGTTGTAGAGATGGATACGCAACGGTTAGACCAGGCGCTATTCAATCTGGTGTCGAACGCTATGAAGTTCACCTCCAGTGGCGGAGTGGTGCGTCTTGCCCTAGCCGTGGACGAGGTGCAAGATACCCGCTGTGCGCTCATTAGCGTACAAGACTCTGGTACAGGCATTCCCCCTGAGCAGCTGGAGCAGATCTTCGACCGCAATTACAGGGTTGACCGGCCGGGCATGGACATGGGCGTAGAGGGGAGCGGGCTTGGGCTGGCGATTTGCAGAGAAATCGTTCAAGCGCATGGCGGGAGCGTCCGGGCGGAGAGCGACGGCAAGACGGGGTCGATATTCTATGTATCGCTACCTTTGTATTTCAGCAGCAGGAAGGTGACGGAGTGATGGACACATACACAATTATGATCGTCGATGATGATCCCCATATCTGTGAGATTGTTCAGGCGTACTGTGAGCGTGAAGGCTTCATAGCCTCGTATTGCCACAGCGGGACAGAAGCCATGATGATGCTGGCATCGCTTAACCCGGATCTTATTGTTCTGGATGTCCTGCTGGCCAATGAGAACGGCATTGACTGGTGCAGGGACGCACGCAAACACACGAATGCGCCGATTGTGTTCCTGAGCAGCCATGAGGAGGACGAGGTGAAGATCAGCGCTTTATCGTATGGCGGCGACGATTACGTGACCAAGCCGTTCAGTCCGGGCGTACTCATAGCCAAGATCAAGGCCCACCTTCGCAGAGTGTCCACGGGCAGAAGGGAACAACTGCTGGAGCTGCCGGGGCTGACGCTGGATTTCTACGCACAGTCGGTCAATATGGACAGCAGAACCATCTTTTTATCCAAAAAAGAGTTCAGTCTGCTATCCTATATGGCACAGAACGTGAATCATGTCGTCACTGTCGATACGCTGTTCCATCTCATCTGGGGCATGAAGAGCCTGGAGGATACGCGAACGGTCGCTGTCCACATCAGTAATCTACGCAAAAAAATCGAAGCCGACCCTGTCCATCCGGAGCGAATCATTACAGTCCGGGGAGCCGGATATATGCTGGTGGCCGGCAAGCGTTGAATAAAGCAAACAGCTCCAAGGACAGTGAATGTCAGTGGAGCCGTTCAGGCTGATCTATTCGTTAATACACTCACAGCGTCCACCGGCGCAGCTCATAGAAATACTGCACCACCGGATGCTTCAGCCTCATCTTCTCTGACATGCCTATAATCCGCTTCTTCCCGACTCTCCGATCCACCAAGGCCAGGATATTGAGCACCATATCATTACTCTCCAGGCTCTCCTCGATAGGAGTCGTCAGGAACTGATTCGCCACTACGATGAAATTCGATTTAGTGAGCGCAGCCTGCGCTGCCATTAGCTCTTTGGCGTGCTCTGTGCTTAAGCGGCCTCGGGCCATGACGATCAGGCGATCCTCGGGAATTGGCCCTTTGGCCGTTTGTCTGACGGCTTCAATGTCGTCATCGGTGACAGGAATCCGGATACCCGGATCATTCCTGATGTCAAGCTCAGATGCATACCACCTGATCGTGTTCGTTTTATCTCCCAAGTTGAGTACGTTCTTCTTATCCACCGAGATGTAACAGATCCCTGATTTATCCGCAAAATAACGGTAACCCGGTGCGCGGTATTCTACCCTTCCCTGTAACGCAGGACTGAGAAAGCCCTCCAGCTGTTGCTTCAATTTGCTCCAAGACATAGTATCCTACCTTCCTTAATCAAACAGAGAACCGGCTTGTCCCTTACCCGGTAAACGGACTCTCCAGCAACCCAAGTGCTGTACGTAACAGGTTCAGGTTGGCGTTGTGCGGATTGGCCCGGTATTGCCTATATTCTCTTCTCCTAACCAGCATTTCTGCACTTTCTTCGGGATCTTGCTCTAGTGTATCTAGAACCCATTGCAGCAGCATGGGCAGATTCCCGTAAGCTTGGAACTCCTGGTCAGAGAGGTTCTTGTCTGTTACTATATTGTATCCATTAACGACCCGTTCCCGGGGGAGCTCATGGGCTTCTCTTCGTTCATTCACCAGGGTCAGACCTGCGGCTGCAGACAGCTTCGAGTCGAGCAGCTCCAGTGTAGCCTCCAGCTCAGCACTCTGCCAACCCGTGACGGTTACGCCTTGTCTGTCGATCTTAATATCTGCCAGATCCATCGAGAGCTGGATCTCGCCCAAGTCAAGCCGTTCCCGGCGCTCCGCTGGCAGGGTTCCTAATAGTCCGTCCAGCCTGTCTATCCGGCTAATTACGGCAATCCCTTCTTCAGGCACTGTGCCCGGCGCCAGGAAATAATCATCGCCAATCTCCAGCAGCATCTTTTCCAGCAGTTCTCGATGTTCACAGGTATACTCGCGCGTTACCCAGGTCAGCTCCTGTATCTCCTCCAGATTGCTAACTGTGGTCCCATTGCTGTTATTAATTCTAACGCACAAATTGAGCATCTCCGGATAATTGCCGGCCAGTATATCCGCAGGTGACAGCTCCTGACCTGAAGCCTTGGCTGCTTCTTCCTGCAACTGCTTTACCCGGGTCATGACTTCGGATGCTACATCAGGATGGCCCCACATAAACAGTCCATGGATACACCAATCCTCTACGAACGGCTCAAGCATTCCGATGGATACCGTCCAAGGCGGAAGCTTAATCATCGTCTCACAGTAGGGCATCCGGTACCTTTCCCCAGTCCAGATGTCCTCAATGATCAATCCTTGCTCATACTGATCCACGAGCTGATAGCAGGACAGCTTCATCTCCATCCAGTGGTCCAGCATCTTCCGCTCTTCTCCGGTATACCTGTGGCCTCTCTCTTCCATAAACCACTCTATTCCGCGCAAGCCATTATCATAGACACGGAAGAAATACGACCACATATTGCCGGACCCGTCTCTGGAATAGCCTAACTTATTATCGAAGGGTAGAATTTTCAGACGATCAAATGTCCATTCTCCGCCCTGCTTCTGAGCCAGAAAGGCATATAGATCATTCGTTAATTTATACTTCCGATCAAAAAAGTGCCGCCCCTTCGCCTGCAGTGTCTGCTCCTCCGCCTGCTTAAGCATACAGCATTGCTTGTACTTTTTCCCGCTGCCACAAGGACAAGGGTCATTTCTTCCTGTCATGTTGTACACTCCCCCGATCTGGCACATACCCGCACGTCACCATGCTTCCCGTCCTTGTTGCCCCTCTTCCACATCAAGATCGACTTCGGAGCCCGCCTCAATACCGACCTTCAGCGCAAGGGATTTGGGAATACGAATACCTAAGCTGTTCCCCCATTTTTGAACCTGAAACATAGAACCGCCCCCTGAATGTATACACAAAGTGTAAACAGGGGGCTTTTAGAAGTCAACTCACTATGGAGAGAGGAACGATCTCAATCCTTATACGGATCGAACTCATTCGCTCCCGCCATACATACCCCAACCGGCTTCAGTACATGCATGACCTCGATGGTTCCCGCGTGCGCATCCAGCACCTCTTGCAGCTTCCGGTACACAAAAGGGCTCTCGTCCGTGCCCGCGCCGCGCAGCTCAACACCGAAATCGCGAACCGCTCCGAGCATTTGCGCTGTCGAGATTTGGCCGCCGCTGCGGGTGCGGGTTTTCCAGTTCATTCGGCCTGCCGCCTGGGTCCGGCTCATAATCCGCCCCGCCCCATGAACGGTGCTGTAGTAAGAATCCTTGTTCTCCGCACTGTCCTTGCCCTTAACGATTACCGATATATCCCCCATACTGCCGCCGATAAAACCAACCTGTCCCGGTGCAGACGGGGTCGCCCCTTTGCGGACAACGACGACTTCCTTGCCGTTATGGGTTTCTTTCCAGGCATAGTTATGATGGTTATGCACTTCGAGATCCGCTTCCGTTCCCAGGATGGCTAAGACCTGGCGGATCACATATTCCCTCCCTGCATAGGCGTAGCGTCCCGCCAGCTTCATCGCTCTGTAATACATATCGCCCAGCTCACTGCTGAGATCCAGCAGAACGGGCGGTTGGTCCATCTTTTCGCCGGGGGCGTTAGCAAGAAAGTCTCTGCCCGCAGCCAGGTTAAGGAACCCGCTCGCCGTCTTGTGCCCGAACCCTCTGCTTCCGAAATGATTGGCAATCCACACCCGGCCGTCTCCGGCTTCTTCCAGCAAGTCTACGAAGTGGTTACCGCTGCCGACCGTGCCTAGCTGACTCTGGGCCAGAGCCTTCAGCTTGTCATGCTCCACTCTGCCGACTGCCTTGAACACATCCCAATCCGGGTCATCGAACAGCTCATGATCCACCCGCTCATTATTGACACGGCCGACTCCGAAGGAGATTCTGCGGGCAATCTCGTCCATGATTCCTGAGAGCCTCGGCCGCAGCTCAGCCATGGTCAAGCGGGTCCGCACCGCCTTGTTCCCGCAGCCAATATCATAACCCACGCCAGACGGGGAGATTTGCCCATCGTACACGACCACCCCGCCAATGGGCTGACTGTAGCCTTTATGATGATCCGCCATGAGCAGAGTTTGCACCACATTCCCGTTCTCCGCACACATACGGGCCTGCACCAGCGCGCCGTCGTCCGGCTTCCCCCACACCCGCACGCCGTCTATTGTTGTATAAGCCATAATTATTCATCCTCCTATGGATCGGGATATCACAAACTTCTGCCTCTATAGTCGTTTAATTGGAGCGCAAAGTACATGGCGGAAGTATTACAACTGGGTAGATATAACAAAATAGACCGTCCTATCCAAGGAATCGGTCTATTTACAATTAGGCAGCTTCAGCGCATCATCATTTTGTATTTATCGTTGCAATCTTCTTCGTATTATCCCAGCTTATTGTTGCCCCTACAGCTTGACTAATGAATCGGAGGTTCACATAAACCGTTCCTTCAGGTGTATTAAATGGAGTTTGCGTTAACGTGAATTCTTTATCATTGACAGTTGCTTTAAGGGTATCCAAAGTCATTTGGATGGTTACACCAGTATTCTTGGCAGTGATATTTTTTGTTTTGGAATCCCAATGGACATTCATATTTAATGATTCAAAGATTTTACGGAAAGGAACCATCGTGTTCCCATTAATGATTATGGGTTTGGCATCAAAGCCAAGAGGTTTCCCATCTAAAATAACCGAACCATAAGTGGGTGGTGTTGCCGCACTTACACTGGAGACTGAGATACAGCCAACTGAGGCCAAGATGACAACAAGAAACGGTATTATTAATTTCAATTTCATAACTAACTCCTCCAAATTATATATTTTCAATTTATAGACGTTTAAGTCACGCAGAAAAGTTGCAAAAAAATGTGAATAGGACCATCCCATTACTTGGAATAGCCCCTGTCTCTTATAATGGGTATTTACTTGAATCTACATCTATTGTAACTGTGTTATTAGCATCCCTAGTAATATACGCATGATCTTGTTCAGGAACTCCAAAAGAACTACTTGATACTGCAGCTCCATTTATTTTAATACCGCTATAAACCGCGTAATTTTTCCCTGTGTTATCAGATGAAACAACAGTTGATAATATTTTCCACTTAGTGATTGAGCTAATTCCATTTGTCCCAATAACACCAGACTCAAAAATTGAAATAAGGTGGGAATCAGTCGATATTGTGCAAGCATTATCTGAACACGTTGCAGTTCCTTCTACTTTTATTCTAGCATGACCGGTTCCGTTATAGTTATACCAAGATGACATTGTTACAGAAGAGTTGGATAAGAATGCATTTTTGTTGTACATCTGATTGTAAGGTGATACCCCATTCATTGCAACAGTGGCTCCATTATGTTTAACGTTAGCAGCAACTCTCCAACCTTTTTCAGATCCGCTTGGTCCAGCAGTAGCTGTGTACACTGTCCCTAAATCAGCTTCATCACTTCCAGCTGAATAACCGATATAATTGTAAGCAGCAATTTTAGGGGCAACTAAACTATCTACTGGTAATTTTAAGGTTGTAGTTAAGTAAGAGTTAGCTGTTCCAGTTGGAGATATATAATATCTACCGCCTACACCATCTTTGATAAAATCAGTTTGATCTGTAGGTAACGATTGGGGTTGGATTTTTTCTTCTTGAATACTTGAATCAAAAACTGTTAATTGTGGTGTTCCATTCAAAGGCTCTTCATATACATAACTTTTTTCATTCGGATTCGTAGCTAAAAATGTATATTGGTACGAACTTACAGATACTGATCTGGAGGCCTCGCCTTTTTCTTGGGAGAGGTTTAGCCTAGCGTAATTGATCATTTCATTAGACTCTGTAGCTGAAATATTATCATTACTTAGATTGCTGATTTGAGTATCCTCTGTTGCAATTCCTGAAGCAGATACTCCTGATACGGAGGCAAACATCGCTGAAACTAGCAATAATGTTGCAACTCTTTTTTTCATGTCAATTCTCCCCGAATAGTATTTATTGGTATATATGGTGATTTACCAACAATCCTATCATATACCTCCTTCCTCAAAAATGGAATAATTATCTACAAACTTCCGAAATATAAAAAATAGACCACCTAATCCCTTTCCACTTCGAAATTAATAAATGTTCTCATATTCTCTCCTTTAATCCCCCAGTCCCTCCGCCCCGTCCGGCTCCCTACTCCCAAACGCATCGAGCAGCGCCCGCACTTCACCGGTAGACTTGGTGTTCATTAGATTATTCCTTAGTTCACTGGCCCCGCGGAAGCCGCGGACGTAGATTTTGAAGAACCGCTGTAGCGGGCTGAATGAACGTGGTGCCTGTCCTGAGTATTGATCGTAGAGATCCAGATGCAGCCGCAGCAGATCAAGCAGCTCTTCGCTGGTATGCTCCCTCGGCTCCTGCTCGAACGCGAACGGATTCTGAAAAATCCCGCGCCCGATCATAATCCCGTCCACTCCGTACTCTTCAGCCAGTCTTAGGCCGGTCTGCCGGTCCGGGATATCCCCGTTAATGGTCAGCAGGGTATGCGGGGCCACCTCATCGCGAAGCTTCTTGATCTCCGGGATCAGCTCCCAGTGGGCATCCACCTTGCTCATCTCCTCACGGGTGCGCAGATGGATGGACAGATTCACAATATCCTGCTGCAAAATATGGGTTAACCAGCCCCGCCATTCGTCAATGCTGCTGAACCCGAGCCGGGTCTTGACACTGACGGGCAATCCTCCGGCCTTCGCCGCCTGGATGATCTCCGCTGCGAGTTCGGGACGGCAGATCAGTCCGCTGCCCTTCCCGTTCTCCGCCACATTCGCTACTGGACAACCCATATTAAGGTCGATGCCCCGGAAGCCTTCCTCGGCCATCCCAATGCTCATCCGGCGGAAGTATTCCGGCTTGTCTCCCCAGATATGGGCCACAATCGGCTGTTCATCCTCCGTATAAGTCAGACGCCCGCGCACCGCATGATGCCCCTCCGGGTGACAATAGCTCTCTGAATTCGCAAACTCCGTAAAAAACACATCCGGTCTGCCCGCCGCACTCACCACATGGCGAAACACAACATCCGTCACATCCTCCATCGGCGCCAGTATAAAAAACGGCCGTGGCAAATCACGCCAAAAATTGTTCGTCATATCCAAAACCTCTCTATAATGATCAGGACAATACCTTGTCCCGTAGTAGAATAACTAACCTGTAACCCAGATTATATCATAAGCCCCAAAGAAGTGACTCCCCTAATAGATCCCAAAAACATATGTCTGAATTGCCCATAGCTGGCAAGCCCCCCAGCGGCTACGCTTAATGTGCTGGACAACGCTTAAGGGAGGATGCAAGAAATGTATGAGCACCATAGACAGACACTGGAGAAGCTGGTGGAGAAGCTGGAGCAGAATCCATCCTGTCTGGCGGTAATCACCAGTGGATCAGTAGCCCAAGGAACCGCCAAGGAGACCTCGGATGTGGATGTTCACCTGGTATTCACCGATGATTCCTATGCAGAGTATGAACGGAAGCATCTGCTGTCCTACGTGGACCGTGAGGTCAGCACCTATGAAGGCGGATATGCCGATATCAAAGTGGTCAACCTCCGGTTTGTGGAGCTGGCCGCCGAGCGGGGCAACGAGCCTACGCGATATGCTTTTACCGGGTCGGAGGTTGTATTCTCCAGAATCCCGGAGCTGGGCGAATGGGTCGCCCGGATTCCCGTCTATCCCGAGGAGAACCGGGAGCGCAATCTGCGGGACTTCTGCGCCCAGATCTTCATGTTCGCCTTCTATTTCGCCCAGAAGGCGGCCCGGAAGAACGACGCCTTCCTGCTCGCCCACACCGCCAGCAGTCTGGTCTTCTTCAGCGGCAGAATGATCCTGGCTTATAACCGGATGCTCTTTCCAAGCCACAAGGGGCTACTGGACGCCGTTGAGGCTGCGGAAGCTAAGCCGCAGGACTTCCGCAAGCTCGCCACAGAGCTGCTGCAGTCGCCAGGCGCCAATAAGTGCAAGCGCTTCGCCGCAAAGGTGCTGGACTTCTATTCTCACGGTCTTTCCTTCGAGCAGGCCCTGGGAATTTATGTGCAAGCCAGTGAGCGCTCCTGGATGGAGCAGCCTCCTTCCTTGCAGGACAGATAACAGGACAGATTATATGAGACAGCGACTCTCCGGTTTCCGGGAGTCGCTGTTGTCATTTGTAGACTATGAACGAGAAAGAAATCAATATATTTATATAGTTTCAAATTAATGTTATTTCTTAATTTGTGGTCTTAAGTATATTTGTCTCTGCATATGCAGTATTAACGACCATTTGTTGCAATGACCGGTTGTTGTCCACCACGAAGTCCGGAATTGTGTAATAGAACAGGCACCTTACACCGAAAGGAGATTTACGAAATGAATCACGAAGATGAAGATTTAGCGGGGGCATTGGCGGATACACTTGCGTCCAGATTTACGCTGACATCTGCGATGCACTTGACCATTGTGAATCCTGATAACGAGAGCATTGATCTGAACATTTTACAAACTTCCGGTTTCTATCTGAGCAGGAATAAAGCGGGTACGAATGCCCCCAGTCAGGATGTCACATGGACTGTACAGGTCATCATAGATGATGACAATAAAGCCCACCGGGATGTCAGTGCCAGTCAAACCTATCAATCGCCAAGCGGTATTTGGCACAGGTCCAGCAAAGATAGAGGATCTACCTGGTCGGAATGGCAAAGCCTCATGAATGAACCGGCCATGCCGCTGAAGAAGACGGAAACCAATGATTTGAACCAAATTAACAAAGCTGGCTTCTATGTAGGAGACGGCAGAGATGCGACGAATGCACCCAGCTCCAGCACTGCCTGGGTGCTCATGGTGGTAGCCGCTCCATATGGGAATCAGAGCTATGTTGCGCAAACCTTCTATGCGGACAACGACATGTATTGGCGCCGAAGCCAGGATAACGGTTCTACCTGGTCGGATTGGACCAGTACGGTCAATAAACCCTCTATGCCGCTCAAAATATTGTCTGGCACCGTTGACCTTAACCAACTCAACGACACCGGCGTATATATTGGTCCAGGTACTGCTGGCACCCATGCCCCGGTTGCCGATCCAGCCTGGAGCGTGGAGGTTATGGCCCAGATGGTGTCCGGCCAAACCCATGTCATTCAGACCTATAAGTCCGATTCTGGTTCCTGGTGGCGGTCTACCAGCAACGGAGGCAATACCTGGAGCGAGTGGCACAGCGACACGAATGTTCCTGCCATGCCGCTGCAGAAGACCGAAACCAACAATTTGAATCAAATTAACCAAGCCGGTTTCTACGTGGGGAACGGTATAGGAGCGACGAATGCCCCCAACTCCAATGCTGCCTGGGTCCTCATGGTGGTCGCCGCACCCTATGGGAGTCAGAGTTATGTCATGCAGACCTTCTACACAGACAACGGCATCTGGTGGCGCCGAAGCCAGGATAACGGTTCGACCTGGTCGGATTGGACCAGTCTGGTGGATGAACCCTCTATGCCGCTCAAGACATTGTCCGGCACTGTTGACCTTAATCTGCTCCATGACACCGGCGTATATATTGGAACTGGAACCCGTCCCACACACTCCCCATTTTCCCAAGGATCGGAATGGTTTCTCGAAATCCTGGCACGGGCCTCCTTCATCAGTCAAACCTTCATAACTTCAGATGGCAGGTGGTCCAGGTATAGTCTTAATCGAGGTGACACTTGGTCTTCATGGACACAATGGGATATAGACATATATCCAATGCCCATCCGGTATTGGGAGGAATTTTGGGGGGATGACACAAATTTAGATGATGCCACAGCTAATGGATTCTATTACAGTCCCAACAAACCGGCTGTAAATGGGCCCAGCGACAGCGCTTTATGGACACTAATGATCACTGGCGCTCCGGTTGACTACCGCCCTTTAGAACATCCTTTTTTAAGTCAGACTTTCTTTGATCCTAATGGAGTCTGGTATCGCTCAAGTACTCACCTCCCTAATGGATGGACCGAGTGGATTAACTTAACTGAATCCTCCTTGCCTTTGAGAACCTTGTCCGGCACTGTTGATCTCAACCAACTCAAAGACACCGGCGTATATATTGGTCCGGGCAGCGCCGGTACCCATGCTCCGGCCTCCGATGCAGCATGGAGTGTGGAAGTCGTGGCCCAGACGGTGTCCGGTCAAACCCACATCCTCCAGACCTATAAGTCCGAGTCCGGTTCCTGGTGGCGGTCCAGCAGCAATAGCGGCAGCACCTGGAGCGAGTGGCACAGCAGCAGCGGCACGGGTACGAATCAGAACTTTGTTCCTTTAACGAATCTTGGAGGCAGCGACCATATTGATCTAAACCAATTCAAGACAATTGGTTACTATGTAGGCAACGGATACCAAGCTAATAATGCCCCTAATGATAACGGTTCTTGGGTATTAATGGTGTTAGCTGCTCCTTATTACAATAACCCTCCCTATACAACCCAGTATTTCTTTACAGACAGGGGCATCTGGTGGCGCCGAAGTGAAGATAATGGCTCTACTTGGTCTAGTTGGGTGAATATTACCAGTAATGATCTTGTAAAGGCCTACGGTTCCGCTTATTTATTAGGTGACGCCGTGATTGCCAACAATGACTTCATTCCTTTTACTGCAATGGCACTAAGCAGCGACTGCCAGCTTGATGCCCGGACGGGAGAAGTGATTGTGAATCAATCCGGCGTGTACTCCTTATCCCTGTCTCTTCATCTGAACAATAATCAGCCTGCCTCCTTCGTCATCTCATTAGATGGTGAAACGCCCGAGCATCATTCCTCCCTGCATTACGAGCCTGCAGCCTCTACCTTCACCGGCATTCAGCCTGCTCATGTCACCGGCATGATTCAATGCGAAGCCGGTCAAAGACTTGGTGTCAAGAACTTGACTGCTCATTCGGTAACTCTGCGCCACGCCTTCAACGGCAGAAAGTGCAAGCATGAATTCACTCTTACGAAGATTGACTGATCACATCTTGGGGAAGCCGTGGGGAAATACAACTTTATAGCGGGAGGGATAATGGGCCATGTCTCATATTGATTTTGTTCAGACAAAATATATATATTTCAACGACTCCAATTGGAACACCATTCTGACGGCTCCATTCATTAGCACCAAGAAAAACCAGGCGGTCAAGCTTGATGCCTACCTGCTGACTCAATGGCAGTCGTACCAAAATTTAGAGGTAACAGTGGGTATCCAATACCGTCTCTTGCGTAATGGCATCCCTATCTACTTGAGTGAGCCTGTAATTCATAGTCATTTAACTTATTTAAAAACCATCAATCAGAGACCGGTAAGTTTGTTATACGTGGATCAGCCGTTAAGCGGGGCCTTCACGTACGAATTGCAGGCTAAAGTTACGGACTCTCAATATGTCATGCTACTTGAAATCCAAATTGTAGAAGCGGGTATGTCTGTACTTGTAGTTGACAATACCACCCCTGTATCCATACCTGTGTATGTATCTTATGAAGCACAGAACGGCGACGGGTATGTAGCGGCCATCCATTCTCAGACGGATGCTATTCTCGCAACCATTCCGGTAGGTAAGCAACCGGGCTCCATCTGCATCTCACCGGACGGAGCGACTGTCTATGTAGTCAACGAAGGGGACCATACGGTATCCATCATTGATACCAATACCAATGCGGTCACCGCTACGCTGAACGTAGGACGTAATCCCAAAGCAGTTATGGTAACCCCTGACAACACCAAAGCGTACGTGGCCAATTATGACGATAAGAGCATCACCATTATTGATAATTCCTCCAAAACGGTTATTAAAACAGTGTCCGTGGGCAGCGGAAGTCCCTTCGCTCTGGCTGCATGTCCCAACAGCTGGTATATGTATGCCGCCTGCCGTGAAGGAGGAACTAACGATTATGTATCGGCCATTGCCGTAGACAGCGATGAGGTTAATCCCTTCGCGCACGGCGGATGGAACCTGAGCTTTAGCACCGCCCACAACCCGCTGGTTGTCGGACCTGACGGTCACTTGGTGGCCGCCCTGGATATCAACAATCAGCTAAGGAGGATCAATGGTCCTGACGATATTGGTCCCGGGAATTCTGTTACATGGCTGAATCAAACCGTCTCCGGCGTTTACCTGAACAATGGCCTTTTTTTGGCGACCAAGTCCTTCACTGAAGATGTCATAAGAACAGCAAGTAATCTGGCGATTGATGCCAGCGGCGCTGTAACGGGAGAACAGAAACCGGATATTCCCAGCTACAAAGGCCAGAATAAAATCCGGGTATCACCGGACCAATCGCGTGTGTGTATAACCATTACGGCTAATGACGACCAATTCGCGGGCCTGCAGGTGATTTCTATTGATTCGCAAAGCCTGGATATTTCGTCTGCTTTTGTAAGATTGCCTGTGGCCAATGATCTGGCTATCACTTATGACGGCACCAAAGCTTATGTCGCAGAAATTGAATATGTCCATCCCGTCAATCTTGTGACCCCCTCCTCCTCTAATTCAATTCATTTGGGCAACTCGTCCAGGGTGAAGGGAATCGTTGGAGCATACCGGACCCAATCATAACTGCCTATATCGCTATCTGTCTCTCCCATCTTAAGGAGGTATACAAATGAATCTTGATTCCCTAAATTCCTGTCCGTGCAACAGCTTCCATTATCAATCCACGTTATCGCCAGTGAGCCTTCCGCTGGGATCACCCGGGGATTGGACTTACCTTGTAACCGTTCCCTTCAATATCATTGCAGAGAATCAGGTTGCCAAAATCGAGGTTAATATGGAGGTGATCTGGGACAGCATCGATAAAGCAAACAGCAAATTGGCCATTGAATACCGTCTATTGCGCAACGGCAGACAAATTCTTTTGGATAATACAATATTTGCGTATGATGTTGACGCGACAACCGTCCACGAGGAGACACTCAGCTTCTTCCATGTGGACACACCCGGTAAAGGTTCATTCACGTACACGCTGCAAGCCCGGATTTCAAGCTACAATAACGTAGAAGGCCCTTTAAGCGTCAGTAAGTCCGATATGAGTGTCAACGTATTCAACAGCGTAGACTCCTCCAGCTATCTCTTCGTTACCTACACCTCCGCAGCGGATGGGAAAGGTTATGTGTCAGTGGTAGATCCGCAGACCCAAAAGATTGCGGGAACCATAAAGGTTGGAAATGATCCGAGGGCCATTGCCAAATCGCCGGATGGAGCAGCTATTTATGTCATTAATTACGGAGATGAAACCCTCTCTGTCATTAATGCGGCAACCCTTCAGATCACTGCCACTATCAGCGTGGGTACTGAGCCGGTAGCTGTAGTGATTACACCGGACAACAAACAGACCTTCGTAGCAAATCTCGGAAGTAAAAGTGTTACCGTCATTGATAACAGTACCCATACCGCCGTCAACACCATAGCGCTTCCTGCAGCTCCGTTTTCCCTGACTGTAGACACAAATAGCTGGTTCGTCATTGCTGCCTGCAAGGATCCGGATAGCTATGCCGCTATTGATACGGTGAAATACACGGTCCAGAATGGTAACTTGGCATGGGGATCCGAGAATCATAACCCGATCGCTGTTACAAACAATGGAAACTGGGTGCCCATGTTTGGACCTACTAACATCAGGGTCTATCGCATTGACGGTCAGAGTAAGTTTAGAAGCCTGACTACTTGGAACGTAGGGGGTAACATTGCTGCCGTAGCCACTGATGCAGGACAATGGCATGATATTTTTTATGCAATTCAAGCCCCCCCTTCCACAAAGATCATGTTCGCCGGCATCTCTACCGGCTTTGCCGGCCCTAATTATCTCGACGGCTATAAGGGCCAGAATGACATAGACGTCTCCTCGGATAGCCAAAAGATATGCATCGTTATTGAGGCTAGCGATGACCAGTTTGCCGGCCTGCAAATTATTGAGCCCTATAACGGTGCTCTCTCGCATTTTGTGAGAATCCCCGTTGCCCATCAGGTAGTTATTACACCTGACAGCTTACAGGCATTTGTCACCGAAGAGCAATATGTGACCCCTGTTGATCTGGTGACATATACCAAGGGGGAAGCCATCTCTATCGGCGGCAAGGTGTATGGTATGGCAGTCAGCTACCGGACGCAGAGCAAGCTCAGACCCAAAACGCAAATCCTTGAATCAGAAGATTGAATAACTACTGAGGGAGGAATCGCACAGTGAACCCAGAAGACGATCACAATCTAATAGAAGTGGTCAAAACTCCAAGCCCGGATAGCATTCCCGATGAAAATGGAGCATGGACGTGGGAGAATACGCCTGTGCTCCCCACCGATGGAGTCCCCGGTAACGGAGGACCGCAAAGTCCACAACCTCCTCAAGGTACTTCAAGTCCGGGCAGTACAATCAGCTATAACAATTCCTCCACTGCCGTCACACTTTCCTTGGGCACTCCATCCCCATGGCAGACACTGGAGACGTTGTCCTTTATTAATACACGTGATAGGGAAGTGGTGAAGCTTGACGCTTCTTTTATGCTGTCCTGGACCAGTGTAGCCGCCGCTCATACCTTTATTGGCATTGATTACCGTATATTGCGAAATGGCACTCAGATCTACTTGTCCAGCAATATCTTTGGTTCTGAGGACAAGGCAAATGCCAAGAGCTCGGAACAGATCAGCTGCTTCCATATTGACAACCCAAATGTCGGTAACTATAACTACACCCTGCAAATACGTATCAACCGTTATACCAACCTTCAGCCTGCGGTGCAAATTATGCAATCCGAGCTAGCAGCCGTGGTCTATTCCGGCATCCTGTCCAAATCTTATCTGTATGTATCCTATACTGAGAATCTGGAAGCCCCCAATGATCCCGGCTTCGTCGCTGTCGTGGACCCCGATAACCAGAAGGTGATTAAGACCATCCGCGTTGGCCGCAGTCCAGGGGCGTTGGCCAAATCTCCTGATGGAGCCAGCGTCTATGTTGTCAATGTCCAGGATGAGACAGTTTCCATTATTGATACGAACACCCATACTGTAGCGGCCACGCTACCCGTAGGCAATAGCCCCACTGCCGTTATCGTGGCCCCTAATAACACCAAGGCCTATGTAGCTAATTATGGTTCACAGAATGTGACCATTATCGATCATGAGACCCGTCAGGTTAAGGCAACCGTTCCTGTGACAGGCAGTCCGTTTGCCTTTACAGCTCAGCCCAATAGCTGGTTTATCTTTGCCGCTACAATCACTGAGGGAGATAAAGGCCACGCCATTGCAATCTCCGTAGGTAACGATCATGTTCAGGATCTGGGGCAGAATTCCGGACTGGACCGCAGATACAATCCGCTTGCAGCAAAGGTAGCCGGTATTAAACTGATGTTCATCGCCCCTGGTGGTACGCGGACGTTCAATGTTTATAATTCCAATACGATCACCGCCTCATATTCCTATGGTCTGAAGAATTGGACCTCCGCTGTTCACAAAGAACGATTTGATTATTTTTACGGCATTCAGACCTTTGAGTCCACTTCAAGGGGAAGATTCAGGGTGTACGATAATAGTAATTATGTTGGTCCCTGGAATTATGCCAGCTTTACCGGTCAAAGTCACATTGTAGCTTCACCGGATTACTCAAGAATCTGCATCAGCATTGAGGCCAATGACGATCAATTTGCAGGTCTGCAGATTATTGATACGGAGCGTGACAGTGACCTTCATTTCATCGAGATTCCCGTTGCCCATAAGTCGGTTATCACCTCTGACAGCTCCTTGGCTTATGTCATGGAGAACAGCTATGTGCATCCGGTGGATATTATCCGTTTCATTCCCTTTGAATCCATTTATATCGGCGGCAAGGTTCACGATATGGTGGCTGCCTATCAAATGACTACCTGAAATTTTCTTTTTTAACATTGGAGGTTATTGGAATATGGAATGCCCAGTATGCGGAAGCGGCTCTACATCCACGTTCGCCAACTATCCCCGCTTTACGCTGATGGACTGCCTGGATTGCGATATGCTGTTTCAACCGGAGGACAGCCGCAGCACAAGCCAAGCTCTTATACCGGAGATTTATAATGACAGCTGGATACGAATGCGGGACCAGTGGATGAGAAGTACTTATCTGGATCATGGCTCGTTCAACCTGCTTATGCTGCAGACCTTCAGCCCGGGCCGCGGCAAGCTGCTGGAGATCGGTTCGGGGACGGGCGAATTTCTCAATATGGCACGGGCCGCAGGCTGGGACGCCCTTGGAATTGAGCCCTCCCCAGCCTCCTGCACATACATTGCTGAGAACTACCAATTGCCGGTCATTGAAGGCATATGGAGTCCGGAGCTGGAGCTGCCGGTGAACTCCTTCGATGCGGTTGTGTTCTGGCATGTATTTGAGCATATCGCTGAGCCCGTTTCCTTTTTGAAGGAGACGTCCTCTCTGCTCGCGCCGGGTGGTTATCTGTTTTTTAGCGTACCGAACCGGTACTGTCTCAGGAATGAATTGCGGAAGGCTTCCAGTCCCTTGTTCACCGAAGCGGATCATCTCTTCCATCATTCCGAGCGGAGCCTGAGACGCATTACGGATCAAGCAGGCTTAGAGGTACGTGCCTTATTCAGCAGACAAACCTATGCCGAGCTGGAATCAACGACCTCCGGCCATCCAGTCTATGGTCCGCTTACCTTCCCTCAAAAAATGGAGCTGCTGTCCCGGCTTCAAGCCGAAATGCGGGGACACGAATTATTCTGCGCAGCTCAAAAAAGAGACGATTAAGTATAAACAAGTAGCGAGAACTAGATATTTCGATAGTAGACTCAGGTCAATATGACCTGAGTTTTTTTATTTGGACGAGATTCTGGGCTGAAGCAAGTAATACGCCCGAACCTTTCATACATACTCTCATAAGCTGGAATTATCTGGTTCAGAGAGATTGCTCCTCTTTTGTCGCCACAGATTCAGAGCAGGCTTCTCTTCCGGAAAACTAATGCGAAAGCGAGGTTCCTTTATGTCCACCCCTAATATTCCTAATATATCGCCTACTATTACCTTATCTTCCGATGACGTGCAGAATTTACTCTTCTCCTCCATCGCTATGGAAGAGCTTGGTTTGGCGCACATTATTAACGCCGAAGGGGAGAAGCTTCAATTTGCTCTGGGTACGCTTCCGGGGATAAGCGGGCCAACTGTCACCATAGACGATATTCTGGCCGTGAATGCCAGTGCCCGGTCCATGCTTGATGTGATCTCACGCCAAGAGATGATCCTCGGCTCCAAGCTGCGTACGACCGCAGGTTTCCCATCTATGATTGGACCTACCGGGCCTACGGGACCTCCGGGCGGAGTCTTCAGTGTAAATGGGCTGGCTGGTGAAGTCGCATTGACCTCAGCGGACGGGATTGTTCCAGTATCCGATTCGCTTCCTTCTAATTTGCCTCTGAGTACATTCGTTCAACCCGGTGTCTATAGCTCCAATACCGTTCAAGGTATCCCTCCCGACTCACCGGTCGGACCTGCTAATCCACAGATTTGGACACTTTATGTCAGTGTTTCAGGCACTACTGTTCAGCAGTTGTATCTCTCTAATCCGTCCATTTATTACCGGGTGCGCCAAGCTGATGGCCTGTGGACTTCGTGGGAGCCTGTTGCAGAGGTTGGTCCTACCGGACCTACCGGACCAGACGTAACCGGAGATACAGGCCAGACCGGAATGACGGGGCAGACGGGTTCGGCGGGGCATGCCGGACTCACCGGACCTGCGGGCATCCCTGGAGAGAAGGGCGTTACAGGCGTTACCGGTGTAACCAGTACGGTCACCGGGCCTGCCGGACCCACCGGTGTCATTGGAGAACCCGGGGCCACTGGAGCCGCTGGAGCTACCGGCATGAAAGGAGCCTCCCCTCTGGCCGGAGCTTTCAGGGGAGCGAGAGGACCTGCCGGAGCTACCGGTAAATCGCCGACAGGACCTGTTGGGGCTAAAGGTTTCACAGGAGCTACCGGGGAAACCGGGACTACCGGGAATCCGGGATCAAGAGGACCCAGAGGACTTACCGGACAGACGGGTGAAAGCCCCACCGGACCCACTGGGATTGCCGGAGCTAAGGGAGCCACCGGCCGGACCGGGATTGGTGCAACACAGCCGGGTAGCAGAGGACCTTCCGGCCCTACACGCATTGGACCTATCGGTCCCACAGGACATACCGGAGGAAGCACTATGGGCCCCCCCGGCGCTTCCGGCCCTACCGGGATCTTGGATCAGGACTTCTTTTACGCCTTTGTGACTGGAGCTACTTTAACAAGTTTTACGGGGGGAGAATTCATATCCAATTGGAGTACCGGACTTACCCTTGGACAACCCAGGTCCACAATCCTCCCTTTCCAGAGCAATCCCTCAGAAATCACGCTGATCCCAAATGCGGAGTACCAAATGGACTTCACAGTAAACGCAATTCCGGCTAATACGACTCCCTCCCTGTTCGCTGAGCTCTATTTCTCCTATTCCGGCTCCGATGTGCAGGAGTATACCCCTTACTCCAGGGTCTCCAGGGAACAGATCGGCCAGAATATTTGGCGCAACTCCTTTATACTGGATGCCACCTTGTTCCCTGCCGATGCCATGTCATTTGTGTTAAACACCAATTTTGGAACAGGCACCACGATTCTTGGCGCCTCCGTACGTGTGGTTACCTTACGCGTTCAATAATCTTACTGAAGGAGAGGAATCCCTATGTCTACTCCCAATCTTCCTAATATTACACCCACGATTACACTGACGCGGGATGATGTCCAGAACCTGCTCATGTCCTCCATTGCCATGGAAGAGCTTGGTCTGGCCCACATCATCAACGCGGAGGGAGAAAAGATCCAGTTCGCTCTGGGCACCCTGCCTGGCATCACCAGTCCCCCCGCATCCATTCAGGATATTCTGAATGTGAACAGCAGCACGCAAGCCATGCTCGACAGCATCTTCCGACAGGAAATGATGCTGGATTCCAAGCTGAAGACATCGGTTAATATTCCTACCGTAACGGGTCCGATAGGACCTACTGGAGCAACCGGCGGTGTCAATACGGTAAACGGATTAACCGGTGATGTTATTCTTAATGCCGCTAACGGAGTGTTCCCCGCATTTACAGCTGAGCCCTCGGGAGCAGACTTGAATTTGTATATCATACCCGGGGTTTACAGCTCCAATGCTGCGCAAGGACCGCCTTTGAACGGACCGTCCGGGCCTTTGAATCCACAAATTTGGACCCTGTATGTGACAGTATCAGGTACAACAGTGCAGCAGCTCTATCTTTCGAATCCATCTATCTATTACAGAGTAAATACCGGCGGTGTCTGGACTCCCTGGGAACCGGTGGATGTTGCCGGCCCCACCGGTCCCACCGGCGCAGCGGGGATCGGCATTACCGGTCCTACCGGACCCGCCGGGACAACTGGAGCAACAGGAGCCACCGGACCCACCGGAAGTACAGGCGTTACTGGCCATACCGGGCCAAGGGGAGCCACCGGACCCACCGGTCCAACTGGTCCCACAGGAGCTACAGGACCGACAGGTCTTAGAGGAGCTACAGGGGCTACTGGCCTTACCGGCCCGACTGGACCTACCGGAGAAGGGGTCACTGGGCCGACCGGACCCACCGGACCGACGGGGGCCACTGGTGCAACTGGACCGACCGGGCCCACCGGGCCCACCGGTCTCCAAATAACAGGGCCGACCGGTGCTACGGGCGTTACTGGTGCCACGGGTCCCACTGGAGCCACGGGTAGTACAGGAGCTACTGGTGCCACTGGGGCCACCGGGCCGACCGGACCCACCGGCGCTACGGGGGCAACAGGCGAATCCCTTACAGGCCCGACTGGACCCACCGGGCCTACTGGACCGACTGGACCCACCGGACCGACCGGACCAACGGGCACGGGCATAACCGGACCGACAGGCACTACAGGGGGGCTGCCTACCGCGAACTTCTTGATGGCCTATATAACAGGACCCACCACACCATTAGAAGCAAGTTTTTACGGCGATCAGGATGTCCACTGGAGCCATGGCGGACAAGAAATTACTGGCGGCACTGGTTCACCCAGAATTGACTACCCCCTATACATTAATTTGGCCAGAGGGTTGTTCCAGATAGACTATATGGTGGACGCCATTCCCTCCATCACCACAGCTCCTAATGGAGTTATGGTGGAGATTATATTAGAAGATGTAATTAACGACAGTCGCTACCCTGTTAATTTTGGCAGCCGGGTAACTCATGATTCGGTGGGTCAAAATGTATGGAACAATTCTTTTGTCGTAGACATAACCCCCGCTCCCGAAGGACTGGCGTTAATTATGCATACAAACATGGGCATGGGTTCGACAATCAATCAGCTTAATTTACGCATTATCAGCCTCAATCCGTATACACCTAACCAACCTTAAACCAAATCACATTCTGTGCGGTAAACTGGCACCGGTACTAACCGGTGTCCGTTTTTCGCCTGTCCCATAATTGGACAAATATTAACAAAATACTATTATTTAGAAATCGAACATATACATATGTCGATTATACCTTGAGAGGAGTTAACATGGTGGATGATAATCAAGACCAGCTCAATACACCCGAACCGTTAGCAGACGCTTCCGGACCAACCGGCCCTGCCGGACCCCGGGGAGCAACCGGACCTGCTGCGTATATCGGGTATGCCTCTTCAACCGATCCTCTGATCCTGCCCCCGGGTACGCCCGCACGCTGGGCCACGGTAAGCAGTGTTGCTGCCATTAGCCTAACCGCTACCCAAGCTGTAAAAATTGATGCTTCGTTTCTGTTATCCTGGGTCAGCGGAGACAGCCGCGCTGCCGAATTGAATCTGGAATACAGAATTCTCCGCAATGGTACTGTAATTTATACGGGGGCCAATGTGTATGGACTGGCAGAGAACTCCAGGGCTACTCATCAGGAATTCATTAATTTCTTCCACGTTGACACTGCCCCCTCCGGCTCATACACATACACTATGCAAGCCCGGATTAATGGTTACAGTAACCTGCAGGCTACAATTGAAATTCTGGAATCTGATTTGTCGGCTGTGGTATATCCGAACCAGATGGCCTATCAGCATTATCTCTTTGTCTCCTGCTGGAATGATACCGAGAATCTGAATGGTCATGTAGCAGTCATTGATACCGTTTCAAACCATATCGTGAGGACATTGTTCGCAGGCTCTAAGCCGGGACCCATGGCCATATCTCCAGACCTTACAACACTGTATGTCGGAGATCAGGATCCGGTCACAGCAGCCCAATCTGGCTACAACTTCATGTGGGTGTGGGACCTTGTCCAGCTCAGACAAATCGGCGTCGTTCAGATTGGGGCAACTCCCGTTGCCATTGTGGTTTCACCAGACAACACGAAGACGTATACCGCCAATTCCGGCTCACGGAATGTTACGGTTATAGACCATTTGACCCGCCGGGTTATTGCAACTGTTCCAGTGGGAACGGGCACCCCCTTTGCCCTTACCGCTTCACCTGATGGAAGCTACATTTTTGCTGCATGCAAGTCAGATACCGCTGGGAACGATTACATCGCGGCTATTAGAACAGCCGATGAACAGGTTACCGTTTTTGGCAAAAGCTACAGCCTTGAATTCGATCCCTCCTGCAACCCTATTGCGGTTTCCAGCAACAGCCGGACCTTTGTGGCTGCTGGGAAAGAAAAGGCTTTGCTGGCCAGTCTAAGTTCAGGCTCCATTGGACCCTTCTTTTCCGTACCCTATACTTCTCTCGGAGGTCAATGGCGGTCCGGCATATTCATTGACCAGGATATTCAGCAGTTCCATCAGATGTACTGGACAGAACCTACGCCGTCTGAGGAGATATCCATATGGCACGTGTCTGCCGACAACAGTCCGGCCCGTTGGCAGACCCCGGTGCCCTACCCCGGCTACAAGGGACAAAATCAGGTAGTTGCTTCTCCAGATCAGCTTCGTATCTGCATCACCGTTGCAGGCAGCGATGATCAATTTGCCGGCCTGCTAATTATAGAGCCGGAGAACAATAACACATCCCATTTTGTCAACCTGCCCGTTGCCCGGGAAGTAGCTATTACAGCCAACAGCGCCATAGCCTATGTATCTGAGCACCGGTATGTACATCCTGTCAATCTTCAGACCTTCACAGAAATGCAGGCGATTGGCGTCGATGGGCTTGTGCAGACCCTACTCGCAGCGTATCGTCTGCAGAGCTGACGCTCCCCTTATTCCTTATAAAGGAGTTGTGCCGACACGTGGATGAATTCAAAGAAAATAAGAATCAACCCCTGCAAGCTCCCGTCAACGGAGGGCCCGGACCGATCATCATTGGGGAGACAGGCGAAGATGACCAGGAGATCATCTGGCCGGGCACGGGCCCGGAGCTGCCTGAAGGCATTACAGGACCAACAGGACCGACAGGTAACCGGGGACATAAGGGCGCTACTGGTCCAACTGGACATACCGGAGACACAGGGTCTACCGGTGCTACCGGCGCTCCAGGGCCTACTGGGCCAACTGGGCCCACCGGTTCAACGGGCACTCCCGGAGAGAAGGGAATCACCGGCGGAACCGGAGATGATGGATCCGAAGGAGGCATAGGCCCTGTTGGGCCTGAGGGACCCCGAGGTGCCACCGGCGCCACCGGAGATGAAGGAGTTACGGGTGTGACGGGTGTCACAGGCCCTACCGGAGTTACTGGAGGTACCGGAAGCCGTGGTGATACCGGACCCTCCAGTGAAATTGTATACTCCAAGTCCCCTCAAGATATCTTGCTCCCGCTTGGCGAGCCTTCTTCCTGGGTGACTGTCAATACAGTGCCATTCGTAACCTTGGACGAACAACAGGCAGTGAAGGTGGAGGCTTCCTTCCTGATAGGCTGGGACAGCACTACTACTGACGACACCTCGCTGACAATCGACTACAGGCTGCTGAGAAACGGCCTTCCCATTTACTCCGCCACCAACACTTACGGATTCCGGACCAGTTCCAAAATGATCAATGAAGAGCTGGTAGAGATTTTCCATGTAGATACGCCTGAACGGGGAGCTTACACCTATACCCTGCAGGTTAGAACGAACGGATATCTCAATTTGCAAAATGCCACGCATATCCTGAATTCTGACATGGCGGCTATTGTATTCAATAACATAGAGCCTTCTTCTTATCTGTACGTTTCTTATATTTCAGATGATCAGCAATCCGGTTATGTAGCTCTGGTCGATCCCTCCTCTGATACCATTATCCAGACAATTCAGGTAGGACGGAATCCGGGAGCACTCGCTAAATCTCCGGATGGAACCACCGTCTATGTTGTCAACAGTACGGACAATACTGTCTCCGTAATTGACACCCGTGAGCGAAGGGTTGCAGTGACACTGGCCGTTGGCCTCAACCCCGTTGCTGTAGTGGTAACGCCGGATAACTCCAAGGCATATGTGGCGAATTATGATTCTCACAGTGTGACCGTTATTAATAACTTAACCCGTGAAGTATTAAGTACTCTGTCGATGGGTACCGATCATCCATTTGCAATGGTGGTTTCGCCGAGAAACTGGTATGTCTATGTGGCGTGCAAGCAGAATCAGGCGGATAATGGCAACGTATACGCTATCTCCGTTCAGAATGAATCCCTATTTCATTCCAACAATTATGATTTTATCTCGAAGCCTCAACAAAATCCGCTAGCCGTTTCTTCGGACGGCGAAACACTAATTGCTTACACCAAAAATTATGTTTACGTTCTTAAGAGTGGACTCACAAGTCCCTTATCTATAAGCGGGCATATTACCGTTAATGGTTGGGTCTCCGGCGTATTCCTGGAAGGGTCTAATAATTACAATTATGTAATGAAAGAACCGACCTCAACACAAATGCCATATTGGCGGATTTATGGAAGCGGCGGATACTATGGTCCTTGGTATTTGGACAGTTATAAAAGACAATATGATATCTCCGTCACTCCAGACAATTCCCGTGTACTCGTAACCATAATAGGAGATGATGACCAGTTTGCCGGTCTCCAAATCATCGAACCCAAGAATAATAATGTCTCCCACTTCGTCGAGTTGCCGATTGCTTATAAAGTCGAAATCACGGCGGACAGCACAAAGGCTTATGTAGCTGAGAATCAATATGTCCATCCGGTGGATATTCTGGGCTACCAGGCTCTGAGGGCAGTCTATATAGGCAAACAAGTACGCGGCATGGCAGGGGCTTACCGGGCCCGTAGCGTGCAAATATGAAAGTGAAAATGAATGAGGGGTTGTGCACACGTGGATGAGATTATGAAAAATCAATATCTTATATCGCCCGCGCTAGCCGATTCTACAGGAATCACGGGACCGACAGGGGAAACTGGGGATCCTGGAGATGAAGGTGACCCGGGCAGACCCGGGCACCGGGGGCACCAAGGCTCTACAGGAGGAACTGGCGCTACTGGTGCTACGGGAGCAACCGGTCCCACCGGTCCCACCGGTCCGACAGGAGAGACCGGGGCTACCGGAGCTACGGGAGCAACAGGCTCCACCGGACACACAGGAGAAACAGGTGCTACTGGCGCTACTGGTGCTACTGGTGCTACTGGACCGACAGGCTCTTCCGGAACTCAAGGACCCGTGGGAGCCTTGGGGGCAACTGGTTCTACAGGGTCCGCCGGTGCTCGCGGAGCGACTGGGCCTTACAGCTATATTAACAATGCCCGCTCTTCAACGGCGGTGCCGCTACTGCTCTCCGCTACTGCACCCTGGATGACCATAAATACAGTTCCCTTCCTGTATTTGAAGAACAATCAGGCAGTTAAGATCGACGCCTCCTTCCTTCTATCCTGGGACAGTGTGAATACAGATGCCACCTCTTTAAGTATTGAGTACCAGCTGCTGCGGAATGGAAATATGATCTATAAGAGCTTGAGTACCTACGGCTTTTACACCAACAGTAAGATGAACAACAAGGAACTGATCGATCTGTTCTATGTGGATGTGCCCGGCAGCGGGGCCTATACGTACTCCCTGCAGGTTCGCACTACGGGATTCTCTAATGTCCAGAATACTTTAAAAATACTGGAAACGGATATGGCTGCCGTTGCTTTCAATAACAAAAGCTTCTCCACCTATCTATATGTGTCTTACCGTCCGCAAGACAATCAGGAAAAGGGGCACGTGGCGGTGGTCGATACCCGTACCGATTCGGTCGTACAGACTATTGAGGTAGGCCGCGGACCGGGCGCAGTGGCCAAATCACCCGATGGAGCAATCCTCTATGTGGCCAACTCCGGGGATGATACTGTTTCCCTGATTGATACCTCCACCAATCAAGTAACGGCAACCTTGTCTGTGGGGAGTAACCCAACCGCGATCGTCGTGGCGCCTGACAATTCCAAGGCTTATGTCGCCAATTCAGATTCAGGCAATGTGACCATTATTGACCACGCTGCCCGTAAAGTATTAACCACTGTCTCTGTGGGGAACGGCCATCCCTTTGCCCTGCTCGCTTCTCCCAAGAGCTGGTTTATATTTGTGGCTACCCGGCTCGACCAAGGAGGCCAAGGGGAAGTATACGGCATCTCCGTCAAGAATGAGCAAGTCATCAACACCGGCTACACCTATGACTTTGTAGAGGTCCCTCAGCGCAACCCTCTTGCCAATTCATCGGATGGCCAGACGTTTCTTATTTTCCAGAGGAACCAGTTTGCGCGTTTCACCTTAACCGAATCAGGGGACTTCACGCCTATTGTTCCTTATTATGTCAAAGGCTGGACCTCCGGCATCTATTTGGAGGGCAGCGACAATGTAATCTATATTATGAATTCCCCTGTCTCTAACCAGCTGGTGAAAGTCAGGCTTATAGGCGGAAGCTATGATGGGCCCTGGTATCTGCCCAGTTACAGAGGACAGCGGCATATTGCATTAACACCAGATCAGTCCAAGGTATGTGTGACCATTGTGGGCGACGATGACCAGTTCCCCGGACTGCAAGTCATTGAGACCGCAAATAATGACCAATCCCATTTCATCCAGCTTCCTGTGGCCAACCTGGTTGAGATCACCCCGGACAGCGCCAAGGCTTATGTTTCTGAGAATCAATATGTCCATCCCGTCGATATTTTGGGATATACCGCTCTGAGCGCCGTTTATATCGGAGGCAGCGTGCAAGGGATGTCTGCTGCTTATAATACGCGCTCTTCTTAACCAGGCACACATGCTCTATGAACCTGAGAGTTTAGAATAAGGAGTTGTGCATTGTGGATGATAAGCAAAGCAAGCCAATATTTACCGGAATAACCGGTGAGAATGATCAGGAAGTGATCCGGGAAGGCTCACAACCCCAAGAGGATGGAGTGGTGGGCCCCACCGGACCGACAGGCCCAACGGGGCCCACCGGATCAACAGGCCGGCCCGGCGGCACAGGAGACCCCGGTGATCCCGGACCTACCGGACCGACCGGGCTTACCGGAATGACGGGGAACCCTGGCCCGGATGGGCTTACAGGTATAACGGGACCTGACGGCGAAACCGGGCCTTCAGGGTCCACGGGGCTTACCGGGGTAACAGGAGCAACAGGCCTCATCAGTGGACCCACTGGAAATCAGGGACCCGCAGGGGTTACAGGTCTCAGTGGCCTTGAGGGGGTTACAGGAACGACAGGTTATACTGGTTCGAATGGTCCCAGAGGGGCCACCGGAGCCTCCAACTATATCGGTTATGCCCGGTCGGATGTGTCCATAACCTTGCCTCTTGGTGCACCTGCTCCCTGGGTGACGCTGAGTACCGTTCCTTTTCTGAGTATCGGGACTAACCAGTCTGTCAAAGTCGATGTTTCTTTTCTGCTCTCCTGGGCAAGCGGGGAAACCAGCGAAACCTCGATATCCATTGATTTCCAGATCCTCCGTAACGGCACTGAAATTTATTCCAGCAACAGCACCTTCGGCTATCTTGCTCTGAAGAAGCTCCCTTTCAAGGATCTAATCCGCTTCTTCTATGTGGATGCGCCGCCCGAAGGCTCACATACGTATACCCTTCAAGCCCGCATCAGCTCCTTCATTAACATTCAGGCAACCACGCAGGTTCTGGAAACGGATATGTCTACTATTGTATTCAACAATGTATCGCCGCCAGCTTACTTGTATGTGTCCTACCGTCCTGCTGAAGATGATGGACTAAGCAAAGGTCATGTGGCTGTAGTAGATACTGCATCCAACGCCATTATCCAGACGATTGAGGTTGGACGCGGGCCTGGCGCAGTAGCCAAATCGCCGGACGGAGCCACTCTGTATGTGGTGAATGCGCAAGATAATACCGTTTCGTTGATCGACACCACTACTAATCTTGTCACTGCTACTCTGAACGTAGGGGCTAACCCGGCTGCTGTTGTTGTGACGCCGGATAACTCCAAAGCCTATGTAGCCAACTACGATTCCCGCAGCGTCACCGTTATCGATAACGTTAATCGGCGAGTTCTGACCACTGTATCCGTGGGGAGCGGCCATCCCTTTGCCCTGCTCGCTTCTCCCAAGAGCTGGTTTATATTTGTGGCTACCCGGCTCGATCAAGGAGACCAAGGGGAAGTATATGCTATCTCCGTCAAAAACGAGCAAGTCATCAACACCGGTTATACCTATAACTTTGTAGAGGAGCCTCAGCGTAACCCTCTTGCCAATTCATCAGACGGTCAGATGTTTCTTATTTTCCAGAAGGACCGCTTTGCGCGCTTCACCCTTACGGAGGCAGGACAATTTACGCCTATTATTCCTTACTATACAGACGGCTGGGTCTCCGGCATCTATTTGGAGGGCAGCGATAATTTGCTTTATATTATGAAAAACCCATCCTCTAACGAGCTGGTGAAAATCCGGATTTGGGGAGAAGGTCATGAGGGCCCTTGGTATCTGCCCAGTTATAAAGGAGAACGGCATATTGCATTGACGCCAGATCAGTCCAAAGTATGTGTAACTATTGCGGGTGACGATGACCAGTTCCCCGGACTGCAAATCATCGAAACGGGGAACAACGATACCTCTCATTTCGTTGAACTTCCCGTTGCTTTGCAAGTTGCCATTACGCCCGATAGTACCAAGGCTTATGTTTCCGAACATCAATATGTCCATCCCGTCAATCTCCTGACCTATTCAGCGGGCAATTCGATTAATATCGGAGGCAATGTTCAAGGTATTGCCGCGGCATACAGCAGTCGATCCTGATGCTGAAGACCTCCATTCCATCATTTTGAGAATGGAGGCATTTTTCTCAGATAGACTGTATCTGTTCAAGCATATCTTCAGTACACATACTGATTCTGATCTCCCGCAGCAATTGCTGCGTTTCTTGCTCTATAAGCAGTGTTCCGGCTTCCTTCAAGCATACATCCGTCATATATAGCAACGTCTGAATCAGCCCTGTGCAGGCCTGCTTGTTCTGTATGGCACGGGGTTCCCGGTGAACGGCAGTTTGCCACCTCCCGGTAATGGATCGCGCAGTATGTGCATGACCATTCACCAAGGCTGCTTTGGCTGCGAATGACAACCAGGCGGCAGCAGCATTTTCGTTCTCCATGTTTTCTCCTGTAAAAGGATACTTAAGAATTTCAATAGGGACCCCCTTTTTCATCCACAGGATCCACTGTTCCATCTCTAATTGGTGCTGCATGTTCTGCGACAGAATAGAATTGGCTGTAACATATTGTTCCGCTTCGGTCAGCTTGCCTGACAATAACAAGGCACGAAAATGTATTACTGCTTCCCCATAGGACTCTTCACCCGGACCCCGCCTGTCAAGTAAGGACAAAATCGTCTGGTAACTATCCACTTCGGTCAGAATGGCAAGGAGCGGAGACATCATTTGGGTTCCATGTAAGTTCATGTGCCGCAAGAGCAGCTGGGAAAGCTCCTCTTCCCGGTTACAGCATCTCAGCAAACGGGCAAGATCCCGCAACGCCGGGGAGAACAAGGGCTCCCAATCCAATGCCAGCGTGTATTGCTGTATGGCCAGATCATAAGCTCCTGTATGGTGCTTAAGGCTACCGAGCAGCCACCGGGTACGGAAGGTTCCGGTACCCTTGTGAGACACATAATTCACCGCATCCCCCAGCTTAAGGGCATGGATAAACATGTCCTCTGCCCTCTTCGTGTCTCCTGTTTGCAGATGAAGAATTCCAAGCCAGTGATACAAATCGGTATAGTTATCGTATTCACCTATCCCTTCATTCGCCGCCGCTATCGCCTCATGCGTTCTGTGCAGACGAAACAGACAGATGGTCTCATGTAAGTAAGATGCTGAACGGCAGGGAGAATCCTGCCGATCGTACTGGCGGCATTGCCGGAAGAGAAGAACCGCTTGTTCAAGCTCATGAGTCTGACAATAGTTCACCGCTAAATTATAAATCTGGTAGGAATTGGTTGGTTCCTTTTTCAACACACCGGATAAGGCGGTTCTGTTTCGTTTTATTTTTTGTTTGGAAGCCATGCGTTTGGGATCAGAGCCGAAATGGTGGATGATCAGATCCGATTGGCCCAGAGCAGCATCAGGCTTGTGGGAGGCAATGCTATCAATGATTTGTTCATGTATGGCATTTCGGAACCGGTACTCCGGGCGATTCCGGAACATTCTCAATGCCGGAGTGATCATGGTCTGCCACGGCACCTGCTCATCCAAGTAACTGTGTATTTGAAATAGAATTCCTTCTATTTCGGTATGGCTCATATAACTAGTAATCAGTTCGCATCTGTACGGGTCCAAGACCTCATCCGCATCGAGGAATATAATCCAATCGCCGGTTGCTGCTTCCAAGCCCACATTGCGCGCCTCTGCAAAATCATTCTGCCAGACATGACGGATCACTCTGGCTCCGTACCTCTCCGCTATCTCTATTGTTCCATCCGCGGAGCCCGTATCCACGATGATGATGTCGTCCGTCAGTGTTCTGACACTGTCCAGGCAACGCGGCAGTAACTCTTCTTCATCCCGTACAATCATACAAAGAGAAATCGAAGGTTTACTCATGAACGGCCTCCTCTTTGCTTCGCTATTAATTGCCGGAGTTTATGTTCAATGGCTTCCAAGTTACTGATCTTATTATGGTTATGTTGATCCTGAGAATCCGTTGTTCGCCAGCTACGGCTTACCCCTACAGCCTGGGACAGGTGCGAAAGCGCTCCTCCCAGCTTGGCAAGGGCATATAGCGGTGAGGATGGCGGAAATTGGTCAAATAAAGAAGCCGACCGGATATAGTGCCCGGAATCATAAGCATGTACAGCAAGGGTCAGCAGCCGTTCATCCTCAATGCCTGTATCCTCAAAGCGCTGCAAAAGCATACGTATGGAAATAGAACGGTCTTCCGGTCCTGAAAAAAAGGCAGTTGTTTGACCTTCATGTTCATGACGAACATTTACATTTGACAAGATAAGCACTCCCTCATGTATCAAAATCCGTAACATCCATATACCTTATGCACCCCCATAGACTTTGGAGAGAAATTATCGTACCAAACCACGTTATGGTTGTATTTAAGCAGTCTCAGAATAAACTTTCCCTACAGAGTTGAATATGAATCCGGCAACAAATACTGATCTCATATTCAAGGCACTCAGAGTATTAAGGCGTTGTGGAAGGAGTGATATTGTGGGTAATCTCGAAAGAATTACAGGACCTACGGGAGTAACAGACACGATTATTCTGGCTACTACCGCGGATACGGGGCCCACAGGCCCAACCGGGCCTACAGGGCCCACTGGCGCGACGGGGCATACGGGCTATACGGGACTTTCGGGGCGCGGGTCTACCGGCAGAGCTGGAACTGCGGGAAATACGGGAACTACTGGCACGACAGGGACCACTGGGGCGACAGGCGCGACGGGCGCGACGGGGACTACAGGGACTACCGGGGTTACGGGAGTTACGGGGCCTACTGGCGCTACGGGGCATACAGGACATACGGGGCTTTCTGGGAAAGGGGCTACCGGCAGAACTGGCGCTACCGGATCGACGGGGCCCACAGGGGCTACTGGAGTAACGGGTGTAACGGGAGCCACTGGCACTACGGGAGCTACTGGTCTAACGGGGACCACCGGTACTACGGGAGCTACGGGGGCTACCGGCATAACGGGACCCACGGGGGCTACTGGACATACGGGGCATACGGGACTTTCGGGGAAAGGGTCTACCGGCAGAACTGGATCGACGGGAGCAACTGGGGCGACCGGATCGACGGGAGCTACTGGGGCGACCGGAGCTACTGGCGAGACCGGGGCTACCGGGGCGACTGGTGCCACTGGCGAGACTGGTGCCACTGGCGAGACTGGTGCCACTGGCGAGACTGGGGCTACTGGTGAGACCGGGGCTACTGGCGATACGGGGGCTACTGGCGTGACCGGGGCTACTGGCGAGACCGGGGCTACTGGCGTGACCGGGGCTACCGGTGCGACGGGTGCCACTGGCGTGACTGGGGCTACTGGGGCTACCGGGGCTACCGGAGAGACGGGGGCCACTGGTGAGACCGGGGCTACCGGGGAGACTGGCGCTACTGGTGAGACCGGAGCCACTGGTGAGACCGGGACGACTGGTGCGACGGGTGCGACTGGCGTGACCGGCGCTACTGGGGCTACTGGGGCTACTGGGGAGACTGGTGAGACTGGTGAGACTGGTGAGACTGGGGCTACCGGTGCAACCGGGGCCACTGGCGAGACGGGCACCACTGGTGCGACGGGTGCTACTGGCGAGACGGGGGCCACTGGCGAGACCGGGGCTACCGGTGAGACTGGTGCCACTGGCGAGACTGGGGCTACTGGGGCGACCGGGGCTACTGGGGCGACCGGGGCTACTGGGGCGACCGGGGCTACTGGGGCGACGGGTTCCACTGGCGAGACTGGGGCTACTGGCGAGACCGGGACCACTGGCGGGACGGGGGCCACTGGTGCGACGGGAGCGACTGGGGAGACTGGTGCGACTGGTGAGACCGGAGCTACTGGTGAGACCGGAACGACTGGTGCGACGGGGGCGACTGGCGTGACCGGGGTTACCGGTGAAACGGGTGCGACTGGCGAGACCGGCGCTACTGGTGCGACCGGGGATACTGGGGCTACTGGTGAGACTGGGGCTACTGGTGAAACCGGGGCTACCGGCGAGACGGGGGCTACTGGTGAAACCGGGGCTACCGGCGAGACGGGGGCTACTGGTGAAACCGGGGCTACCGGCGAGACGGGGGTTACTGGTGAAACCGGGGCTACCGGCGAGACGGGGGCTACCGGCGAAACAGGCACTACTGGTGAAACCGGAGCTACCGGCGAGACGGGGGCTACTGGTGAGACCGGGGCCACTGGCGAGACGGGCACCACTGGTGCGACTGGTGAGACCGGAGCTACTGGTGAGACCGGAACGACGGGTGCGACGGGTGCGACTGGCGAGACCGGGGCTACCGGTGAAACCGGGGCTACTGGCGAAACCGGGGCTACCGGCGAGACTGGCGCTACTGGCGCTACTGGCGCTACTGGCGCTACTGGGGCGACTGGGGCGACTGGTGCTACCGGCGAGACGGGGGCTACCGGAGAGACGGGGGCTACTGGTGAGACCGGAACGACTGGTGCGACGGGTGCGACTGGCGAGACCGGGGCTACCGGTGAAACCGGGGCTACTGGCGAAACCGGGGCTACCGGCGAGACTGGCGCTACTGGCGCTACTGGCGCTACTGGCGCTACTGGGGCGACTGGGGCGACTGGTGCTACCGGCGAGACGGGGGCTACCGGAGAGACGGGGGCTACTGGTGAGACCGGAACGACTGGTGCGACGGGTGCGACTGGCGAGACCGGGGCTACCGGTGAGACTGGCGCTACTGGCACTACTGGGGCGACTGGTGCTACTGGTGCGACCGGCGCTACCGGCGAGACGGGGGCTACTGGTGAGACGGGGGCTACTGGTGAGACCGGAGCTACTGGTGAGACCGGAACGACTGGTGCGACGGGTGCGACTGGCGAGACCGGGGCTACCGGTGAAACCGGGGCGACTGGCGAAACCGGGGCTACCGGCGAGACGGGAGCCACTGGTGAGACGGGAGCCACTGGTGCGACCGGCGCTACCGGCGAGACGGGGGCTACCGGCGAGACGGGAGCCACTGGTGCGACCGGGGCGACTGGCGAGACAGGGACTACTGGCGAGACGGGCGCGACTGGTGCGACTGGTGAGACCGGAGCTACTGGTGAGACCGGAGCTACTGGGGCGACCGGGGCGACTGGGGCGACCGGGGCGACTGGCGAGACGGGGACTACTGGCGAGACGGGCGCTACTGGTGCGACTGGTGAGACCGGAGCTACTGGTGAGACCGGAACGACTGGTGCGACGGGTGCGACTGGCGAGACCGGGGCTACCGGTGAAACCGGGGCTACTGGCGAAACCGGGGCTACCGGCGAGACTGGCGCTACTGGCGCTACTGGCGCTACTGGGGCGACTGGGGCGACTGGTGCTACTGGTGCGACCGGCGCTACCGGCGAGACGGGGGCTACCGGAGAGACGGGGGCTACTGGTGCGACCGGAGCTACTGGTGAGACCGGAACGACTGGTGCGACGGGTGCGACTGGCGTGACCGGGGCTACCGGAGAGACCGGGGCTACCGGAGAGACTGGCGCTACTGGCACTACTGGGGCGACTAGTGCGACTGGTGCGACCGGCGCTACCGGCGAGACGGGGGCTACCGGAGAGACCGGGGCTACTGGTGAGACCGGAGCTACTGGTGAAACGGGGGCTACTGGCGAGACGGGGGCTACCGGCGAAACAGGCACTACTGGTGCTACCGGGGCTACTGGTGAGACTGGCGCTACTGGCGTGACCGGGGCTACTGGTGAGACGGGTGCGACTGGCGAGACCGGAGCTACCGGCGAGACCGGAGCTACCGGCGAGACCGGAGCTACCGGCGAAACAGGCACTACTGGTGCAACCGGGGCTACCGGCGAGACGGGGGCTACCGGGGAGACGGGAGCTACTGGTGCGACGGGGGCTACTGGTGCAACCGGGGAGACGGGAGCTACTGGTGCGACCGGCGCTACTGGTGCGACCGGGACGACTGGTGAGACCGGGGCGACTGGCGTGACCGGGGTTACCGGTGAAACGGGTGCGACTGGCGTGACCGGCGCTACTGGTGCGACCGGGGCTACTGGGGCTACTGGTAAGACTGGGGCTACTGGTGAAACCGGGGCTACCGGCGAGACGGGGGCTACCGGTGAAACAGGCACTACTGGTGCAACCGGGGCTACTGGTGAGACCGGGGCTACCGGGGCCACTGGCGAGACGGGCACCACTGGTGCGACGGGTGCTACCGGCGAGACGGGGGCCACTGGCGTGACCGGGGCCACTGGTGCAACCGGGGCTACTGGTGCAACCGGGGCTACTGGTGCAACCGGGGCTACTGGTGCAACCGGGACTACTGGTGCAACCGGGGCGACTGGTGCAACCGGGGCGACTGGTGCGACCGGAGCTACTGGTGCGACCGGAGCTACTGGTGCGACCGGAGCTACTGGTGCGACCGGGACGACTGGTGCGACCGGGGCGACGGGAGCGACTGGTGCGACCGGGGAGACGGGAGCGACTGGTGCGACGGGGGCGACTGGCGTGACCGGGGTTACCGGTGAAACGGGTGCGACTGGCGTGACCGGCGCTACTGGTGCGACCGGGGCTACTGGGGCTACTGGTAAGACTGGGGCTACTGGTGAAACCGGGGCTACCGGCGAGACGGGGGCTACCGGTGAAACAGGCACTACTGGTGAAACCGGGGCTACTGGTGAGACCGGGGCTACCGGGGCCACTGGCGAGACGGGCACCACTGGTGCGACGGGTGCTACCGGCGAGACGGGGGCCACTGGCGTGACCGGGGCCACTGGTGCAACCGGGGCTACTGGTGCAACCGGGGCTACTGGTGCAACCGGGACTACTGGTGCAACCGGGGCGACTGGTGCAACCGGGGCGACTGGTGCGACCGGGGAGACGGGAGCGACTGGTGCGACCGGGGAGACGGGAGCGACTGGTGCGACCGGGGAGACGGGAGCGACTGGTGCGACCGGGGAGACGGGAGCGACTGGTGCGACCGGAGCTACTGGTGCGACCGGAGCTACTGGTGCGACCGGAGCTACTGGTGCGACCGGGGAGACGGGAGCTACTGGTGCGACGGGGGCTACTGGTGCAACCGGGGCTACTGGTGCAACCGGGGAGACGGGAGCTACTGGTGCGACCGGCGCTACTGGTGAAACCGGGGCTACCGGCGAGACGGGGGCTACCGGTGAAACAGGCACTACTGGTGAAACCGGGGCTACTGGTGAGACCGGGGCTACCGGGGCCACTGGCGAGACGGGCACCACTGGTGCGACGGGTGCTACCGGCGAGACGGGGGCCACTGGCGTGACCGGGGCCACTGGTGCAACCGGGGCTACTGGTGCAACCGGGGCTACTGGTGAGACGGGCGCGACTGGTGCGACCGGGGCTACTGGTGCAACCGGGACTACTGGTGCAACCGGGGAGACTGGTGCGACCGGGGAGACGGGGGCTACTGGTGCGACCGGGGAGACGGGAGCGACTGGTGCGACCGGAGCTACTGGTGCGACCGGGACGACTGGTGCGACGGGGGCGACTGGCGTGACCGGCGCTACTGGTGCGACCGGGGCTACTGGGGCTACTGGGGAGACTGGGGCCACTGGTGAGACCGGGGCTACTGGTGAAACGGGTGCGACTGGCGTGACAGGAGCTACCGGCGAGACCGGGGCTACTGGCGTGACCGGGGCCACTGGCGAAACGGGGACTACTGGTGAGACGGGTGCTACTGGCGTGACCGGGGCTACCGGTGAAACGGGGGCTACTGGCGTGACCGGGGCTACTGGTGCGACCGGCGCTACTGGGGCTACCGGTGCGACCGGGGCGACTGGGGCTACTGGCGTGACCGGGGCCACTGGCGTGACTGGCGCCACTGGTGAGACCGGGGCTACTGGCGTGACCGGGGCTACTAGCGTGACCGGGACTACAGGTGAGACGGGGACTACTGGCGTGACCGGGGCTACTGGGGCGACGGGCACTACCGGTGAGACGGGAGCTACTGGCGAGACAGGTGCTACTGGCGTGACGGGTGCCACTGGGGCGACGGGCACTACCGGCGAGACGGGGGCTACTGGGGCGACTGGTGAGACGGGCGCGACTGGCGAGACGGGGGCTACCGGTGAGACCGGGGCTACTGGCGTGACCGGGGCCACTGGCGATACTGGGGCTACTGGCGTGACCGGGGCGACTGGTGCGACCGGAGCTACTGGTGAGACGGGCGCTACTGGTGAGACCGGGGCCACTGGTGCGACCGGGACTACCGGCGAGACGGGGGCTACTGGTGAGACTGGGGCTACTGGTACGACCGGTACCACTGGCGTAACGGGGACTACTGGCGAGACCGGGGCTACTGGGGCTACTGGCGTGACCGGGACTACAGGTGAGACGGGGACTACTGGCGTGACCGGGGCTACTGGAGCGACGGGTACTACTGGCGAGACGGGGGCGACCGGGGCTACTGGAGCTACTGGAGCTACTGGAGCTACTGGTGCAACCGGGGCCACTGGGGCGACCGGAGCTACTGGGGCGACCGGAGCCACTGGCGAGACGGGGGCTACTGGTGCAACCGGGGCCACTGGGACGACCGGAGCTACTGGGGCGACCGGAGCTACTGGGGCGACCGGAGCTACTGGGGCGACCGGGGCGACCGGGGCTACTGGTGATACGGGTTCCACTGGGGCGACCGGAGCTACTGGCGAGACGGGTGCCACTGGGGCGACCGGTGCGACGGGTTCTACCGGCGAGACCGGGGCTACTGGGGCGACGGGTTCCACTGGGGCGACCGGGGCTACTGGTACTACCGGCGAGACGGGAGCTACTGGGACGACTGGAGCTACTGGTGATACGGGTTCCACTGGGGCGACCGGAGCTACTGGCGAGACGGGTGCCACTGGGGCGACCGGTGCGACGGGTTCTACCGGCGAGACCGGGGCTACTGGGGCGACGGGTTCCACTGGGGCGACCGGGGCTACTGGTACTACCGGCGAGACGGGAGCTACTGGGACGACCGGAGCTACTGGCGAGACTGGAGCTACTGGCGAGACTGGGGCTACCGGTGAGACGGGTGCCACTGGCGAGACTGGGGCTACTGGGGCGACCGGGGCTACTGGTGATACGGGTTCCACTGGAGCGACCGGAGCTACTGGGGCGACGGGCACTACCGGCGAGACCGGGGCTACTAGTACGACCGGGGCTACTGGAGCCACTGGAGATACGGGAGCTACTGGCGATACGGGAACTACTGGGGCGACCGGAGCTACTGGGGCGACGGGTTCTACTGGCGAGACGGGAGCCACTGGGGCGACCGGGGTTACTGGGGCGACGGGTTCTACTGGCGAGACCGGAGCTACTGGGGCGACCGGGGCTACTGGCGATACGGGTTCCACTGGAGCTACTGGGACGACGGGCACTACCGGCGAGACGGGAGCTACTGGCGAGACCGGAGCTACTGGCGAGACCGGAGCTACTGGCGATACGGGGGCTACTGGGGCGACCGGAGCTACTGGGGCGACCGGGGCCACTGGAGTAACCGGAGCTACTGGTACGACTGGTGCTACTGGTGCGACCGGGGCCACCGGGGCGACCGGTGAGACTGGCGCTACTGGTGAAACCGGGGCTACTGGTGAAACTGGAGCTACTGGCGAGACGGGGACTACCGGTGAAACGGGCACTACCGGCGAGACGGGTGCCACTGGTGCGACCGGAGCTACTGGGGCGACTGGAGCTACTGCGGCTACCGGCGCTACTGGCGTGACTGGTGCCACTGGCGAAACTGGAGCTACCAGCGAGACCGGAACCACTGGCGTGACCGGGCCTACCGGCGAAACGGGCACCACTGGCGTGACAGGCACCACTGGCGTGACGGGTACCACCAGCGATACGGGAGCTACTGGCGAGACTGGAACTACTGGCGAGACCGGAGCCACTGGCAGTACGGGAGTCACCGGCGAGACGGGGGCCACCGGCGTGACCGGCATCACTGGGTCTACGGGAGAAACCGGTGCAACGGGCGTATACAGCTATGATTTTGCAAGTTATTTTGTTGATGCACCTTCAGTTATAGCTTCCGGCCCAGATACACCGCTTGGTCCTTATTCAGCCTCAGTATCGCCCACAAGAGGAACTGTCACAAACAGTGGAAACACCTTTACTCTGGCTTCATATCGCACCTTTATGATTATTTATCAGGCTACTGTACGCAGTACTTCTGACTCTGGGGGTACAATTGGGATAGAGTTGCTTCATCGTCGCAATCCTGACCCTGAATTTGATCTCTACAGTACCTCCCCTATCGCTGCTACAGTTGCATCCGACACAGAATACGTTTCCTTAACGTACACGCTTGTGTATCAGACCGATTCAGGTGGAAGTGACATACAGCTTGCCCTCATGTTTGACAATACGGAGGCTTCGGGGGAATTTGGCGATGCAGAAGTGAATAGTGGACTTATTACTTTCGTTGCTATCGGGTAAGCCTTACAACAACAAGCACCTCACATTCCCGCTGGGATTGCAGAGGTGCTTGTTTCTGCTGCGGCAGCAGTTCATAAGAAAAAAGACCCATGCCTGAAGCATGGGTCCCTTCGATATCTAGCTAGCTAGCACTCATATTTATTCATAAATTGGGATGCGGACAGTCGATTCCTGCTGCTCTTTCTTTAAAGCAGCAAACTTTTCCTCATAATATTTTTTATTAAGCAGCATGCTGGGGTGATCGGGTTCATAGGCCAAAGCCTGATTATTGTGGTCATTTGCCTTGTCATATTGTCCCAGCTTGTCATAGCACAAGCACAGATTCAAATGTGGCAGCCATGTCCAGGCGTTCTGCTCCATGAAAGCCAAGGCGCTGGTAGGCTTCGGTAAGGAGGCAGCCAATTCATACCAGAAAATAGCCTGCTCCAGCTGTTTCGGTTGCTGATCATAAAAGATATTTCCAATTCGGCAGCAAGCCTCCGCACGCGGTTTGTCATAAATCATCGTCCGGAATAAGCTTTCGAATGCTTTTTCCCGCTCGTACATCCGTATGTAACAAGCAGACAACTTCAAGCACGCTGCAATCTGATCCTCCACCCAGCCTAACCCCGTAGCCAGATATTTTTCATAATACTCCACCGCTTCTTCAAAAAACAGATTATCCCGCAGCTCATTGCCAAAATAATAGAGATCCCGGATAGAAAACTCTTTGCCGGCTGCCTGATGTCTGCGGTATATCTGCAAATTCCGGTCCGTGTATTCCTTCTCCTTGTGGTGGGTCACCGCAGCCTCGGAATGAATCACATTTCCATATACATTCAAATACTCATGAACTGCACCATACCATTGGTAGTTCCGTTCGCGCTTAACAATCCGGTTCCGCCTCAAGCTGAAGGTAACCTTGCCATTGGGATTCACACCAATATTGTAAGGCATCGTTACACTATCAATAGTCGGATTCAATGCACGGATCGTTTGCCGCAGCAGCTTCTGGTCTTCCTCCAGAATAATATCATCCGCATCCAGCCACATGATATAATCCATGGTTGCTTTGCTGAAGGCATGATTTCGCGCAGCGGCAAAGTCGTCAATCCATGGGAAATCATAGATTTTCGCCCCGAATTCCGCAGCCACTTCTTTGGTTCTATCGGTTGATCCCGTGTCCACTATAATGATTTCATCCATCAGATCCTTTATGTTGGGCAGACCACGTTGTAACGCATCCTCCTCGTTTTTGGCAATCATACATAAACTGACGGTCACACTCCGCCCCTCCCGGATAGCTCTGGAATGGTGCGGATATCTTTGTTTATAGGCCTGCACCCCATCCAAATCGGTCTCGCGATAGATATGATAGGCCGGATAATGGGTATCCACATATAAAGTCAATCCGAGTGCCGCACTACGTACACAAAAGTGGCGGTCCTCCCCCCAAAGCGATAGATTCGGGATTTTTTTGAAACCTACTCCGGCGCTCAGTGCATTACGGCTAATTAAAGTACACGCGCCAAGGCCCCCCACTTCATATAATCCGGGCACCCGCAATTTGTGCAAGAACTCCGAGGTTCTCTTCCGGATCTCCTCATCTTCCAGCTTTCCACCCTCACGCATTTCATACAGTGTATAGTGGTCCGACACCCAGACTTGCGGCATTTCCGGACTGTCCGGTTGCCACTTGGTCCAAAAAATGGTTGATACAATATCCTTCTCCGCACTTATCAGATGCTCCAACGTATCGGGATGAACAACCAGATCAGAATCAATTAAAAACAGATAATCAAATTCATGGGACTTTGCATACTCAATGATACCGTCCTTCATCCCTGCTACTTTCCATACCAGCTCATCCGGCCAGTAATGGGTTTTGTCGTTACGGACATATCGCCCGGTAGTTATTTCATAAGGCATAACATGAGTTTGCTCATGCTGTTGCGAGAATTCATGCAGTAAATCCTTAGCAGCTTGGTCCTCATTATCATCCACGAAATAATATTCAATATGAAGATTCTCGGTCCTCAACTCATCCAGGGAGTCCAGGAATTCCTTAAGGATAGCAGGCTTCTGGCAGATCGGACTGCCAATTAGAATCTTTGTTTGGTCCATTTCAGCACCTCATTCTATAAAGTCGTTCTCTTAAAAAATATTTCCAAAGTCCACTTACTATTCCTAGAACTTTCCGCCATCCGCTGTGGAATGCTTAAAATCCGCCTTGCATATAGTGAATCGTAACTAGAAAATCGTGACGAGGTGAATGGAATGCTTGTGAGAGACATAGAAAAAGCGCTTAATGCAGCCGAACAAACGGGTGTGGTATTTGGAAGCAAGGCATTGAGCAAAGGAGCGTTGGTCCATTTATGCCGGCGTCTGGATCATAACCGGACCTGGCGGATTCTGGAATTAGGCGGCGGATTAACTCCGCATTTCTGGAACGAGATCGTGACTCAGGAGCTACTCCCTATCTCCATGATTTCGGTGGAGCATGACCTGACCTTGAGCAATACCTGGAAGGAAGCTGAACTTGGGAATGGCTGTATTGAATTTCATACACAGCCTTTGAAGAGTCTGACGGATGAGGAATGGAACGAAATCTTCTCATGTCCGGATATTGCATTGTCTGTATGGAATTCTTACGGACTCCCCGTTCCTGCCGATCAGCATAACCACTACACCATCCGGAATACCTTCTATGCTGATGTGGATATGCTCCCGCTGGAAGACGACTCCATCGACGTTATGATTCTGGACGGCCCTCACGGGAACGGACGCTCCTTGGCCTACCCCCTGTTTTACAAAAAACTGAAGCCGGACGCTTTCGTTCTGGTTGACGACTATGACCACTACCCGTTCATGGATGATCTGCGGAGGTTCTTCCAAGTCGAGGATATTTCCCGTGAGGGAAAGGGAGATTACCGGTGGCAGTTGTGCCGTTTGGCTGGCAGATGTCCGCAACCCGACCCTGTAAGTGGGCCTTCCATCGAATCCCAACTGGTCTGAACATACCATTTTGCGCACAAGAAGAACCTGAAGCACTGCTTCAGGTCCTTTTACATTTCACTACATACCAATTGAGATTCCCTAACGTTTTGTTGCCAAAGCGTCGGGCGGTTCAGTAATATGGAACCAAAGGAAAATATAATAGTATAGTTATTAACTCATTACATAATGAAGGAGGGGGCATTCGTGGCTTTTATTCCGTTAACCTGTCCCAATTGCAGCGGAAGAATTGAATACAAGGAAGGTACGATCCTGAAGTGTCCCTATTGTCAAACGGAGCTTCTATTGAAGCAAAATAATGTCTACTATGTGGACCAGACCATTAACCATTATCACGGAGCAACACCTGAAGCCACGCCGAAGCCGACCGTCTCCGTCTCCATCCCTATAAGGCTGGTAATGCTCCTGCTGCTCGTCATATCAGGTGCCATCGGTACTTATTTGTATTACGGCTTAGACTCCCCTCAGCGCACAACAGAAGCCAATCTGTCTGTACGGAAAATGCCCGAAAGCGAGGTCCTGCTCTCCTTTCTGCGGGAGATCTTGGATAAAGGCTCTGCGATGCCGACAGAGGAGGAATTGGCCTCGCTGCGCTATTTGACCGTGGATCGTACAAAGAATGACCAGTGGCGTTTCACCTACAGCTTCGCCGATCCCTTCAGCAATGCCCAGGCTGAGAAGATCACGTATATTACCCAGGACAAGAAACTGAATACCCAGCGGATTGATCAGCGGGATTTTGAGGCCTTCAAGGGGCTGACGGCACTGAATCTGACGGGTACCTATGAGATCAACCAGGCGGACAGAACAACTCTGGCCCATATGCCCGGATTAAAAAGCTATGGCGGCGCCTTTAACGAATCCTTTAGCATATTTTCCGGGTACTTCGGCGACAAGTCTAAAATCACGGAGCTCACCACCCAGCTGCGCAGCAATCAGGAAGTGGCCCTGCTGCTGGAATTCCCCAATTTAAGCTCGCTGTCCATTACCTATGTGGATGAGTCTATAACGGATTTGCATCTGCTGAGTAAGCTTCCGTTGAAGTCCCTGTCCCTTACCTTCGTCAATGACCTGGGGTGGTTATCGTCTATGACGGGGCTGTCTTCTCTGGCTATCCATCACAGTGAAACCACAGATCTGCAGCCGTTGTACGCCTTAACCGGGCTCCAGGAGCTTAAGCTTTCCTATTTAACCAATGTAAAATCCATCGACTTCTTGCAGAACATGCCTGCTCTGCAAACGCTGGATATCGAGAATCTGAATTTCACCAGTCTGAAGCCTCTGGCCGGCAAAACCTCTATTACCTCGCTCCGCCTGGCTTCCTTAAGCCAGCTTAGCTCGGTAGCGGCCGTGAACAGTCTGCCCTCTTTGCGGGAATTGACATTGTCCGGGTACTACCAGAAGGCGGAGGCGCTGGCATTGCCGGGCGCCCAGCGGGTGGAAATCCCCGGCGCTTTTCTTCCCGGGCTGAAGGCGCCTGCCCTAACCGGCCTGACACTCCGGGGCGGAAGCTCGGAGCTCAATATGAAGGCACTGGGGAAATTTCCGGAGCTTACGCAGCTCTCCCTCTGGGATATCGACGAAATGGCCCAGCTTGGCGCCCTTGACGATTTGCCGCAACTGCAGACACTAAGCATCTACGATTCGTCGCTGTATAAGGAGAGTGATTCCTTATTTCGTTTGAAGCAGGTGAAGACTTTGGTCTGCTCGGAATGCCGTCTGGATTTCAGACAAAAGGCAGGCGCGGCGAACAGCGTGCTTGAGCATTTGACCTTGGACCGGCCGTCTTTTAGTATTAACAATAACTCTGTAACTGAAGTTGACCAGGCGATGCCTTATTTCGCGGGCCTGTCCGCTCTGCGTTCCTTCACCCTGCAGGACAGCAACTTGGCAACTCTTGCATTCATGGGCAAATGGCAGGCCATCGAAGAGCTTCATCTGGAGAACAACGCCATTTCCAATATAGATATCCTGAGCAAGCTGCCTAATCTGCAAAAGGTATTCCTGACCGGCAATTCCGTGCTGAACAAGTCCGTGCTTGGTGCGGGCGTGCAGGTGTATTAATTTCTCTGTATGACACAAGAATGACGCTGTGGGAAGCAAATGCCCAAGCGTCTTCTTGCGTTCTTTGGCCAGATACAATACAATACGTTTAAACGATTAAGCATTAGAACGGAGAGCGCTATGAACGAATTAAATGGTAATCAGAAAGCAATCCATATTTTCGAGAATTTAAGCCCTTATTTTCAAGGCTTGGGAGACCCGATTCGCCAGCAAATCGTTGCGCTGCTGATCGACAAAGAGAGTATGAATGTGACACAAATCGCAGAGCATATTCCGATGTCACGGCCTACCGTCTCTCATCACCTCAAAATCTTACGGCAAGCAGGGCTGCTTACAGTTCAGAAGAAGGGCACGGAGATGTTCTACAGACTTGAATTTAACGAAGCGATAGCACTTATGAAACAGCTTGTCCATTTTGTTGAAGAGGAATGCCATTACTAGTGCCATTTACCGGACTAGCACATGTCATTCCAATTTTTTAAAACATTATGTCGAATAAATTAAACATTTAAACATTTGATCGGAGGCAAATAATATGAACAGGAAAAAAATACTTATTGTAGGGGGATACGGGGCCGTAGGCAGACAGATCGCGCAAATATTACTGGATCGGCATCCCGATCTGGATATTGCACTGGGAGGAAGGTCAACTGGGAAAGCGGCACCTTTCGAGTCCGAGCGAGTCCGGACAGTCGTAATTGATAATAATGCGGATGATCCGCTGCTTAATGTAGACGACAATGTGTCGCTGATAATTAACTCCGTTAACGATCTGCAGGATCGGCTGCTTCTGTCTGCAGTTCGAAGAAAAATCCCACTCATCGACCTTACCCGCTGGACAGAGATATTCCAACAATCGGTCAGCAAATTGGAGAACATAGAGCTATATGCTCCTGTCGTGCTGTCCTCGGGATGGATGGCGGGAACTGCTTCACTGTTCGCCATGCTGCATTCGGCCTCTCTTCAGAACGTCTCCATCCATATTCATGCGCTATACTCACTGAGTGACAAGGCAGGACCCGATTCTGCGGCGTACATGGATCGTATGACCATTCCCTTCCATATTACGGAACCGGAGGGACGGCGTCTTGTATTCCCCATGACCGACCCTGTCAAAGTCCAATTTCCAGACGGATATACAGCACAATGTTATCGGCTTGACACCCCGGATCATGTAACCTTGCCCAAAGCTGAGCATGTCGACTCCGCCAGCTTCCGCATCTCCTTCGATAGTAAAGCATCCACATACGCGCTTGTCGGACTGGTCAAAAGCGGAATATGGAAGTTGATCAGCGGGGAGCGATTCCGTCCGCTTAGACGAAGTCTGCTCTACAATCCGGGCACTGGCAGCGCACATCACATCCTTATTCATCTAAAGGGCCGTGATCATAATGGGCAATGGGTTGAACGGAGAATCGCGATTTCCGATCCGCTTGGTCAGACTCATCTTACCGCCTTGGGAGCTGCTGTCCAAGCAGAAAAGCTATTGCAGGCACCCGGGGACGAACCACTGGCTCCAGGCATTTATTATCCCGAAGATCTGCCTGATGCGCGGATGGACGCCTCTGCAATTACCAACTTTTTCAAACAATATGGGGTTCTTATCTCTAACTAATGTTCTTTAATTCGCAAATAGCAACGCTTATAGGCAATAGATATAAACTGAATAGCAATTATATATTTCATTTATAAGCTGTACATCGCTATACTGGATTTCAAAGGAGGGGAAGCCCATGACTCACTCGACTTCCAATAACCAATGGCAGGCGGACACGTATGATCACAAACTGGACTTTGTCTCCAAAATGGGCGGTGACGTCCTCTCGCTGCTACAGCCTCAGCCCGGTGAACGCGTGCTGGATATCGGCTGCGGGACGGCCGACCTGACGGCTAAGATCGCGGCAGCCGGAGCGGTGACGGTCGGCATCGACCTGTCGCCTGAGATGATCGCACGCGCACGCGACAAGTACCCGCACCTGAGTCTGAGCGCCCAGAATGCGTACTCTTACCGGGCAGCCCAACCCTTCGATGCAGTGTTCTCCAACGCAGCATTGCACTGGATGAAGGACGCGCACGCGGTCGCGGTGACTGTGGCAAGCGCGCTAAGGGACGGCGGGCGATTCGTCGCCGAGTTCGGCGGCTATCGTAACGTCGCTGCTCTCGTGAGTGCGACCGAGAGTGCACTGACGGCGCATGGCTATGCCCCGCAAGGACGCAATCCGTGGTACTTCCCTACCATCGGCCAATATGCGGCAGTACTGGAGGAGCATGGCTTCCTCGTTATGCTGGCCCAGCATTTTGAACGGCCTACACCCTTGCACGGTGAGAGCGGAGTCCGTGATTGGCTGGACATGATGGCCGATGACTTCTTCTACGATGTCAGCGCGGAGCACAAGGCAGCGATCTATCAAGCCGTAGAAGATCAACTGCGGCCAGAGCATTACCGGCAGGGGCAATGGATCGCAGACTACCGGCGGCTGCGAGTCTGCGCGGTGAAGCAGGCCAACTGAAATCAGACGACAATCACCCCATTTTAACTTAGGCGAAATTTCTCAGATTGCCGGGAAACCCGGGTCATAAGGACCCTGGGTTTCTTTTATTTTTCAATAACTACCTGCTCACGGGAAACAAGGCGATTGGCAATATCTGTTTCTTACAAGGCCGCTTCTGGGTAATTACATAGGGCAATATGCGCCTACATAACCTCTAGTTGTTGGCATGAAGCACAACCAATATGATTACAGAATAGGAGAACATACAAAAATGGAGAACCAAAACCGGGATACTTACCGCTTTCAGGTTAACTTGAGCGGGATGATTAACATTTTGTCTAACCATTTGTATAGTAGCCCGAAGGTATTCCTCAGGGAGCTGCTGCAAAATGGCATCGACGCGATTACTGCACGGCAGGCTTATTCCCAGGGGGGATACGAAGGCAAAATTCATGTCGAGGTAAGCGGGACCTCAACCGGGGCGACCTTATTAGTCGAAGATAACGGGATCGGGTTAGACGAGGCAGAGATCCATGAGTTCCTGGCGATGATCGGACAATCCTCCAAGCGGGGAGAAGATTTCCTATCCACCAATACCTCTTTTATCGGACGATTCGGCATCGGGCTCTTGTCTTGCTTCATGGTGAGTGACGATATCGTCATGGTTACCCAATCCGCCAAGGGCGGACCTGCACTGGAATGGCACGGGAAGCCGGACGGTACCTATACGATCCGCAAGCTCGATGGAGAATACGCTCCGGGCACCAAGGTGTATTTGCGTTGCAAAGAAGGCTCAGAAGCTTACTTCGAGGAAAATAATCTCCAGGAATGGCTGTTCCATTACGGCGCTCTGCTGCCTTATCCTATCCAGCTGGTGTCCGATCATACGACCCGCTTGATTAATCCGCCATCCCCGCCGTGGGTCAAAGATCCGCAGCTGGCCCGGAAGCATCAGGATGAGGTCTTGGCCTTCGGCAAGCAGGTGCTTGGAGAGACATTCCGCGATTTCATCCCCCTGCACACCTCCTCGGGCCGGACGGGAGGCATCGCCTTCATCCTGCCGCAGGCAGTGAACCTGAGCGCCAAACGCAATCACCGGGTATACCTGAAGCACATGCTGGTCTCCGAAGCTGCCAGCAATATCTTGCCGGACTGGGCGTTCTTCGTCAAATGCCTGATCTGGACCGATGAGCTGCAGCCGACCGCGTCCCGGGAGCATTTCTATGAGAACGTCCAGCTGGAGCAGGTGCGGGAAGAGCTTGGGAACACCCTTCGTCAGGAATTGATGCGTATGGCGGAGTACCACCCGGATCGCTTGCAATCTATCATCTCACTGCACGCCTTATCCATGAAGGCTCTCGCGGTGGAAGATTTGTCGTTCTATTCCATTATTCATGAGTGGCTGCCGTTTGAGAGCACCTATGGCAGGAAGCTGCTTGGCGAGCTGAAGCAGCAGCCTCCCCTCTACTTCACGGCTACTCTGGACGAATACCGCCAGATTACCCACGTGGCTTCGGCCCAATCTATGCTGGTTGTGAATGGCGGGTATATCTATGATGCCGAGCTGCTGGCCCAGCTTCCGCTCATTGACCCGGATGTGCAGACGGAGCGGCTGCTGCCGGAGGAAGTGTCGTTATCCTTCACCGATATTACCCCTCAAGAGCGGCTGGACTACTATGAATCTATAAAATTAGCAGACAGCGTGCTCCAGAAGTTCCGCTGCCAAGTGCAGCTCCGCCGCTTCAAGCCGGAGGAGATTCCGGTACTCTACACGCTGTCCGAGGAGTCCGCCCAGTGGCGTGTACTCCAGGCGACCAAAGAAGTGAGCACTGACGTCCTCTCTTCCGTGCTGGGCAGCCTGGGAGCAACGTTAAAGGATACGGCATACGCCACGCTCTACTTCAACCTGAACAACCCTGTCATTGAGCGGGCCTTCCATTCGGCACATCAGGCGATGCTGCCTGCCATTGTGGAGATGCTGTACTGCAATGCGTTATTGATGGGACATTATCCGATGAACCGCCAGGAGACAGCACTTTTGAACCAAGGCATTATTCAATTTATTGATTGGGGCATCACGGCAGCCGGTCACGCAACAGGAGGAGAAGAATAGATGAACCTTACCGAGATGAGTTTCGAAGATTTGATGGAAGAAGCCTATGGTATGCCGGGAGGAAAGGCAAAGATGGAACTGCTGGAGCAGGCGGTACGTGTTGCCGATGCCGCAGGAGATATCGATCAGGGCTATGAGGCCCGCAGCGAAATCGTAGAGCTGGGCAGCTTCCACGGCTATCCGATGAAGACACTGGTCGCCTTTTCCTGGCAGCTCGGCCAGTATGATAAGAACCCGGGCCGTTTCGATGATTACAGCCTGCTGTGGTCGTACAAGTGGGTGCTGGACCGCATTACTGCTTTTGCAGATATTAGCCGTGTGCAGATTGAGAACCTGCTGGAGGACATGAAGGCCCGCTATGCGGCCGAAGGTTACAGTAGCCGTACCTATCACTATTACCGGGCACACATCTTCGCGGAGTTCGGGGAGCTGGACGCTTCCCAGGCCGAATGGGACATAGTACAGTCCATGGAGCGGGATGGGATGAGCGATTGTATGGCCTGTGAGCAGCACCACCTTGTGGAGTTTCTGGCGAAGCGGGGAGATGACGAAGGAACCCTGAGAGCTGCCGAGCCGATTCTCAACGGTACAATGAGCTGTAGCGAGGTGCCTCATGTGACCATCTCGAAAGTGCTGTTTCCCCTCCTGCGGCTGGGCCGCCAGAAGGAAGCGGATAAGCTTCAGAAGAAAGGCTACAAGCTGGTCAAAGGAAACCGTGACTTCCTGTATCACCAGGGAGAGCATATCGGTTACCTGACCTTGACCGATCCGGTCAAGGCGCTGGAGGTCTTCGAGGAGTATATTGCCTCCTCTCTCGATCATGAGAACCCGGCCGATCAGATGATCTTCAACGCCTATTCGGCCAAGCTGTTCCGCCGGCTGGCGGAAGAGTCCATCCGCTTCCAGGTCAAGCTTCCGGCCGGGCACCCGTGTGAGCACCAGACCGAAGACGTAGCTTCGCTTGCGAAGCATTTCCAGAAGTTGGCTCTCGCTACAGCGGAGAAGCTGGATAAACGAAACGGTAACGGCTACTATACCGAGCTTCTGAAACAGTTGTAGGTTGTGTTTCGGCAGCGTTCTATAAGAAGCGTTCTATAAGAACAGACGCAAATAAGAGCAGCTCCCGTGATGGGGGCTGCTCTTTCGCATTATTCATACGTATTCAACCTTTGGTTCGCTTATCGTAGCGCTACTGTCCAATAAACGCAAATAGACCGCCCATCTCGCAAAGGTATGCGGTCTATTTGTCTATCCTATTTGCCAGAGGCCTACCGCCCTTAAAAGCGGCTATTGCTCGGGAGAGTCGTGTTGACGCACGGCTCTCTTAGCATTGTACGCCCGTTCTGCTTATACTATACCACAGCCGTTAACGAATGTTAACACCTGTGCACGTAACGGATTCAACAGAAACCGCGCCAGCAATAGCTGTCACGGTTTCCGTCATTCTTATGCGGCTCTCTTACTTATTATAGAGTCTGTAGAGGAATACCGCCGCTTCTGCTTTGGTAGTGTTGCCGGCCGGATTGATCTTGTTACCGCTGCCTTGGATAAGCCCTTCCTTCACCATGGCGGCTACGCTGCCGAGTGCATAGGAAGCCACTTTGGACTTGTCGGAGAATCTCTCCAGATCCGTAGCCGTACCAGGGTTATTGAGCTTCTTCTCCAGCTTCAAGGCTCTTTCGGTCAACACCATCATGTCCTGTCTGGTGATCTTCTGATCGCTGCCGAAGCTGCCGTTGTTCTGGCCATTCGTAATCCCAAGAGCCTTGGCAATGGCAAGTTCATTATAGTAGTAAGCATTCTTCTGTACATCGCTGAAATTGTCATCTGCCTTCGCAGTCAAGCCAAGTGCTCTAACAAGGGAGTACAGGAAATCTGCTCTGGTGATATCCGTTGACGGATGGAATTCACCGCCCTCAGTCTTGAGAATATCCTTGGATGCAAGGACTTCGACCGCATTCTTGGCCCATGCTGCCTTTCCGAGATCTGTGAATGTCTTGGATACATAAGCTACTGCGAAATCGCCGAGATGAGTAGTTGTGAAGGTTACCATACCGGTCTTGGAAGCATAACGTCCGCTTGGTACGGTCATCACCTTTCCGCTCTCATCCATGTACCGGATAACTATCATTTCAGGATTCTTCAATTCATCCGCAGACGGCTGGTAAGGCACGGATACGGTTACAGGTGCACCGGGATTGCTCCAGGCTGTTTCTTTGCCGTCCACTTTAAGGCTAAGCTGAATGATCGGTCTATCGCCTAGAGCCGCCTTCACTTCCGCCGGGAGCCCCGACTTGTCGCCTTTTCCAATCTCCAGCGCTACTTCCTTGCCGCTGCTTTCAGGTGTGCCTGTCAACATATTACCGGAAATGACAACCTGACCGAATTCAGTGGAAATGGTCAGTTTGTTATCCTTTGCTCCGTTTGTCAACGCTGCGGCAGGCAAGCCTACTGAGTATGAATTCACTCCTTGCGCCGCTGGTATGTCCAGGGTAACATTTTTCTCGATGAATTCCTTTGCTCGTGCCAGATCCGATACCTTAACTGATGCAGTCGCATTGTTCACAGTCGCCGGCATGGTTACTTTCTGGCCCTGTACTACTGGTGCAGCAGGTGACGGTGTTGATGGTGTTGCAGTTGCTACGGTTCCAGGGCCTGAAGGCACTTCAGGTACAGGCGTTGCAGATATTGCAGGCACAGGTGTTGCAGATGGTGCAGGTGTAGGTGTTGCAGATGGTGTTCCTGGTTCTGGAGTGGACGGAGTCTCCGTCTTGTCATTGGTTACTTTCAGGGTATACGTCTTGACCCTGCCGTCTGCACCTGTTACCTCAACCTTTATATCCGTTCTTGTACCAGGTGTCAGCGATATAGCTTCGGAAGCCGTACCGCTGGCAACCACCTTATCGTTCACTTTAAGGGTTGACCTGCTGTCCGCCGCTGCCGCTGTCACGGTAATGCTGCTGGCATCCTTCAGGGACACATCGTACTCTGTGGTGGCCGCGTTGAACGCTGGCTCTAGTGTGCCTGCACTCAGGGACAAGCTACTGAGGTCAGCGTTCACGCTATTAGGTGTATAGACTCCAAGATCGCCAAGGTCGATGGCATTGTTCCCGATGGCCTGATATTCGCCTGCAAAGTAATCATCCAGATACGAATGTCCAAGAATGAACCGGTCCGGCTTCATAGCGCCATAGTAACCGGCATTCGCATTACTCTGACCGTCAAACAGGACATAGCTTCCCTGCCATCCGGAACCGGTTACGCCCCAGCTGATGATATGATCAATATACGGGGCGAACTTGTTGAACGTTTTGTACAGCAATGCGTACTGATAACCAAGGGCGTCCGACTGTCTCACATTGAGCACTGCGGGAGCGGTCGCGCCTCCTCCGGGGGCATCGGTAGGCACCTTAAGGTCAAGCTCTGAATAGGTAATACCCGACAGCAGACCACGGTCAACGAGTGAGGCATAGAGAGCCATCGCATACTGGTTGTCGCTTGCAAGGGTCTTACCCACCGCGTCATGTCCCTGGATTCCGATGTCTTCGATCAGGGGTCTTCCGTCATACAGCGGATCGGAGCGCCATGCGGTATTTAATTCAAGAACCATGTTATATACGGTTCTAGCTTTACTGCGGGTGGCAACCCCGTAATCGTTGTAGGTCAGCTTCGGAGGATTGTCAACGATGTAACTGTCAATACTGCCTTTAGTGTCGTGTCCATCCAGCTTCATGTACTCTGGAAGGTTAGCGTAATTGGCTTTGTAAGCTTCCGCCATCTTGGCGTTGGGGGCCGCGATGTGCGCGTTTTTGAAGAGCAGGTAAATGTAATGGTCAGTGATGTCGCCGCCAATCTGATCATCCGACATGGCAGCAAGCCAGTTGGTGTGCTTCAGGCTCGTTCTCCAGCTGTTCGCATCCTGCGGGATGAGCTCGCTATGGCGGCTCTCGTGAACCTCTTCGTTGAGTACATCCCAGGAATTGAAGGGAATGACGCCACGGGATTCGCTTGAGCCGTACTTCGTATCTGTGGTCAGGAAGTGCCGCATCACATACATCGTATGGTTGAACTGCACTCTTCTCGCCATTTCTTTGTCTACCTTAACCGTGGTTGTAACGCCATTGCCCAGTCCGTAGAAATTGGCAGAGCCGTTATAACCGGAAGGAAGGTTCGCAGGAATCATCTGCGCCATCCAACCAGGGGCCTGGTTATACCATGCCAGAACATGACCGTGAGACTTATACTGTCCGGGAGTTCCCGAATCTCGGATCGCCTGATAAGAGTTAGTCGGGAAGCTGTATTCCGCTAAGCCAGGGGCAGTGGTTGCACCGTTCATGGCCTCGCCGTTCACGTTCTTCAGCCATTCCGGACCACGGGGGTGCGTGCCCTCGGCCTTCAGATTGTTGCCGTCGACGAAGATCTCATAGTGATTGGCGCGGGTTCCGGTTACGGGCCCGGTGCCGATCGCACCGACCATGAACAGGCCATTCTCCTTATTGTACAGACTCTTTAGAGGCGCTACGGCACTCTGGTTTTCCTTGTTGACTACGTTCGGAAGCGCAACGCCTTTCGGGTCAGGTGCGGTAATCTCAATGTTGGCGACAAGCAGCATACCGTTCTCTGCCGGACGGGCATTCTCGCCATGAAGCTCCAGAATGAAGTTCGAGGAATTGCCCGCTGAGGCATTAATGCTGTGATGCACCTTCAACCAGGATTCGCCGTTATAGCTGCCCACCCAGTCGGGATTCAGGTTGTTGTACTGGTATTCCCTGAGGTAGCTGTCGAGGTTATCGCTGGTATTTCTGACTCTCCATCTCATGAATTTGCCTTGCGCGCTCTTGGGATAGTATACATCGAATTCAATCGTTGATCCCGCTGTGACATTAACGGCCGGGGACAACGGCGATTCGAGACTGATGCCGCCGAACGTGCTTTTTCCATTGTGGGCGTAATTTATCTGAAGCACTTCCGCTTTACCCTGGGCATCTGTAAAAGGATACGGGATCGTCTTGAATGAACCACCGGCAAAGTCGGCCGGGACACGGTTATCCAGCGGAGTTCTTGCCTTCCAGGCATTCGTAGGCGCGGTAACTTTTACAGAAACCTTACCCGGACCCGGGTCAAGACGGAAATAGGGATCCGAACCGTCAGATTTGATATTTGCAGTAAATTTCATTATGGCTTCTTTAAGGCTTGCAATAGCTTCGTCGGTGGGAGTGTTCACATTACGTGCGAGCTCAATCGCATCATTCAGAGCTTGGAGCTCGTCAACATGCACCCATGGTAAAGCCTGGTTCACATCGGAACCATAGACCGATCCATAGACAGACTGGCTGACTTGGAGCGGGAACTCCAGATTACCGGTTTTTAGGGCTTCGGCTTGCGCAATGAGGTCGTTCAGTTCAACGGACGGTTCCTCTCCAGCCGCAGCCGCCGGGACGGGAGTATACGTGAAGATGGAGAACAACATGATGATAACGAGAAGGCGGGAGATGCTGATTACATATTTTCTACTGTTCATCTAAGTTTGACTCCTTTTCTTATGGAGATTCTTATCCTTGGTTACGCCAAGTCTGACTTGACAGTCAATCCCGCACCTCCTTCTGAACCTAATGGCAGACCATGTTTGAAAACGCATTCACAAAAGCGGATGGTTAGGCTGTAATAGCTTTCATATTAACAACAGGAAGAGAAAGTCTAAATACGGGTAATGCACGAATGATTTTAATATATTACGAAAGTGGACACATTTCTCGGCTCACCCTTCCAGGAAGAAGGAGATCTGGTGTGGTAATGGAATATCTTCGGGTGAACGCAAAATAGACCGCCCTCCCAGCAAGGGCTTGCGGTCTTGTAATTACGACGGGTGGCTTGTGGGTTCAGCTTTACAATCTCGCAGCCTTTAACATTAAATAAAATTGATTATTAAAATGCACTTCATTCGTATATATTTTTGTTAATAAACCCATGCACTTATCTATGATTTCCCCAGTGAACGTTTGGGACATGATGGCTTTATTCGAATAGAACCTTACCGTTTTCCAGTCATTAATAATTTGGTCCAGTAACGGGTCAAGCGTATCTTTGGCATTGATATGATCAAGGTTGTACTTATAGAGCGTATTTAACCTGTATTTCTCAGAACATTTTCTATAAATAGTACTGCTTAGTGTTTCTATAATCGTTTCATTGGTTAGAATGAGCTCGAAATTTTCTGCCAACAACAGTATACTATTCAGACTTTCCGTGATTTCATTTTGATACCTGAACATATTTTCTACAAATTTATTGATGCTGGTGTGTGCTGACTTCTTATGGTTCAAGATCTCATGATCAGCGGGGGACACTAGTGCATATTCCCAAAAGTAATTTGGCATCTTAACGTGTTCCGAAGTCATGCAGGACAATTTAAATTCTGAGAATGGTAAAGAATATGGTTTGTATTCTGTAATATCATCAACCGTATATATTTCCCCGTTCGTAAGATTGAAGCCATAGACAAAAACAGGATGCAGTCCATGTTTTTTGTTATAGTAGAATTCTCTCCCGCGTTGATAAAATAAATCAATAAAAATAGAAATCGGATGACCCTTAGAAATAGAGTTTATGATTTCATCTTGTAAAGTATCTAATGTAGGAGATTCTCTGCGAATAGAGATGCCCATTTCCTCAAGAATCTGATCCCCCTCCTCGAGATCCAACACTTCTAACTTGAAATATCCTCTTGTGTTTATTTTTTGTTTATCAAATCTATAAATACTAATGACATTATTCAAAATCGGCAGCTCATCTTTTTCGAAATAATTGGCAAGCGTTAATAACAAATTGTAGTCGCAACTAAAATAAGGAAAGTTATGATGAGGAAACATTTTGTTCATGCCGTCGAAGGGTTGAAAGGTATCCAGGGAAACAATTTCATCCATAAAATAGTTCTCCTAACCTAAAATTATTGTCGATTTTACGGCTATATTACCTACATTTGATTCAGAGCGTACACATTATAGTAATTTGGAATATTCAAGTCTTCGTAGTAGTCGATTGAGACATTGAAGCCATTGCTTCGGAAGATGTTTTCGAGCCTGTTGATCTGCTCTCCATCCAGTCCGTGTACCTCCATTACAATTTGCCTGATTTTGCCCCAATCCTCCGGATGGATGCCTTCCAGCACCTCGAACTCACTTTTTTCCACGTCGATTTTGAGCAGATCAATTGGGTTCAGATCGTAATAGCGGATCATTTCGGAGATCGTAGTTAGCTTGCATGGATAGATTTGTTCATTCAAAAGCCTCGGCGACATCAGATGATCAACAAACCGGTTTAGCATTCGCGGGTCAGGGAAATCATCTCTGTAATGGTTGATTAACCCGTATCGGAGATCTAGATCGTGGTTCTCCCGGTATTTGATCTGGACAGAATCCGTGGACATCGTAGGAAAATAGGCAAACTCCGCTTCCTTGATCTCATTGGACAGCCCAACATTAACCGTCGTTACGCGAGGCAGCGAGCTCGTATTCATCTTCAAGAGTTCAAACGTCGGAGGCAGCGGCTCAAAGGCATATACCCTGCAGTTGCTCTTGCTGCTGACATATAGGGTGAACATGCCGATATTAGCCCCGACGTCCATAACCGTGCCATGATCCGGCAGTGTAATCCCGTGCTTGAAATACATCTCCTTGCGGAAAATCTCGTTGTAGAGGAACTCGGTCTCGCCTTCATTGTTTTGATAGATTTCGATCCCGTTGTGCAGCCGCTTCTTGGCAGTGGCTTCTGTCTGCGGTGAAAAGCTCTTGTGCTCGATCCTGCTCATCCGATTCACCTTCTCAACAATTTATTTGGGGGCATTTCTCTAACTGCTGGCGCTCTCATAGTGTTTGACGGCCAGCTTCCAGAACAGCCTGACCACTAGAAGCGATATCACAGGAGCTGCAAAAATCCATATCCCAAGGAACAAGTCCAACCGGTCGATCAAATAAACCGACGGCATGTTGGTGATAAACAAGATAGGCACGACATACAGTCCTATTCTCCGCAGCCATTTGGGGTATATGTACATCGGCATATTATTCAAATCCCAGCATTTGTCCAGTATGTCGAAGATCGAACCGGACTTCACCGTCCAGAAGGCAAGAATCTGCGGAAGCAGCAGCACCGAGTAGGTCACGATCGTGCTACTCAAGATCACGCCGATATATCCGGCCAAGTGGATAAAGCTTGGATCGATGCCAAGACGCTGCCAGGCCAATACGATCATCGTGATCCCGGCGATCAGGTTCGGAATCGGAAACGCGAAGTTCACGTGCCGTAATGAAATCATGAACTGCAGCGATAGCGGCTTGGTCATATACAAGTCCAGCGTCCCGTTGCGGATATGGCCGGCGAATCTATAAAAGTTATCCATAAACAGTCCTGTATAGATTGCGATCATAATCGTATAGGTCCCGGTGAAGATCATCATCTGGTCAGGAGAAATTCCGTTAATTTCGATCCCTAGCTGGTAAACGAAGATGATATAGATCAGCTTGGACAACAGAAATACGGTCTCCATGATCAAACCGGAGTAGAAATTTGCTTTGTATTCCATGTAACCGACCAAGCTGTTCTTCGCAAAAATAAAAAACATACGTACATGCTTCCGAATCTCAGACAAGCTGATACTCACAGATCTAACCTCCAACGGCTACATATTTCTTCATCCCGGAATCCCAAGACAACTTGGAAATGATCATAAGCACAATGACCCAAACCGCCTGTAAGAGGAGCCCGGGCACGATTTCATGAATCGTCAAGCTCCCATTGATGATCTTAACCGGGAAGTATACGACATATTGAAACGGTAAATAGCTGGAAATTCTGGCAAACGTATCTCCGAAAATATTAAGCGGAAAGATGGCGCCACTGAGCAGATAGACGCCTTGGTTGAACGCGATAAAAACGCCCCAAACCTCAGTAATAATGAACGCGAGCGCACTAATCGAATAAAAAAGCAGAAAGTTGATGAGCAGCCCGAACAGAATGCTGACCAGGAACAAAACGATCTGCCCCGCTCTAAGCTGAAACTCCCAAATCTGAGTAAACACGATCATCAGAATGACGAATAAGACAAGGACGACCGCGGTCTGAACCGTTTTCCCGCCGAAAAAATTGCATATCCGATAGCTGAAATAATGAATAGGCTGAGCGATAAATTTGCTCAGTCCACCCGTCTTGATATCACTCGCGATCTCCCCTTCGAAGCCGGCAGAAACCAGCTTGGAGACGACGCCGGACAACACGGAATAAATGATGATCTGCGAATACGAATAGCCGTTAATAATCTCCTGCGGCGAACTGCGAAACACGGCTGTCCAGAGGAAGCATTGGACGAGTATGATGAAGCCGCCGCTGATAATACTCATCAGGAAATCGGTCCGGTATTCCATCTCATTCTGAAGCGCAAGGATGTACGTCCTTTTATACTTCTGCAAGGCTTTCATGTCTGACCCCATCTTTCTGATATAAGCTTTCGATGCCCCGCTCGACAGGTATATCTTCAACTGTGAAATCAAGGATCGGGAACCGGTCCAGCATCATCTTGGAGAGCTGCTGAAGGTCATGCTTATCAATCTCCATGACGGCATTCAGGCCGTCATGTTGAGTAATAACGCCATAGTCGCTTAGCGCTTGCCTCGGTACTTCGTCCGTAAATTGCAGCTTGATAATCTTTTTGGTATGGAACAGCTCGTTCACACGCCGGAGATCGCCGTCGTATACGATCTTCCCTTGATTGATGATGATCGTTCGTTTGCACAGATCCTCAATATCCGCCATGTAGTGGCTTGTCAGAATGACCGTTGCCTTCGTCTGCTGGTTATAATACTTCAGGAACTCCCGAATGCGCTTCTGCGAAATCAGATCGAGTCCGATGGTAGGCTCATCCAGGAAAATCACCTTGGGCCGGTGGATGAGCGATGCAATTAACTCCATCTTCATCCGTTCCCCCAGCGAAAGCCTCCGCACCTGAATATTGAGCAGGTCCTTTACGTCAAGAATCTCCGTAAGCTCATCCAGGACAAGGTTGTAGGGCTTATCCTCGACCTCATAGATACATTTGTTCAGGTACAACGATTCGTTCGCCGGTAGATCCCACCACAACTGCGATTTCTGCCCCATCACGATCGAGAACTGCATCTTGAATTCTTTTTTTCGCTCCCAAGGGACATAGCCTAATACCGTCGCCTGCCCGCTTGTCGGATACAAGATGCCGGACAGCATCTTAAGCGTAGTCGTTTTGCCGGAACCGTTCGGGCCTAAGAATCCGACCATCTCACCTTGCTCGATGACAAGTGATATTTCGCTAACCGCTTCTTTGATCAGTGATTTCCGCTTCACTAAATTTTTGAACGATTTTTTGAGCCCCAGTTCTTTCTCGTAGTATTTGAAGCTTTTGGATAAGTGTTCCACTTGGATAATGCTCACTGGTGCACCTCATTTATGTTCATTTAGAATCGTTAAACACCGTGCAAATGCAAGACACTGCACTTGGAACATGCCGGTGTCAGTCGTTCGTCCATCATTTCCCTTATCCTTCTGTAAGTCATGCTATGCCATAATTCCTGTACAGACGTTTCATTTAATTTGCCGATCTCGAACTCCTTGAAGAATTTGCAAGCGATAATCATTCCATCGGGCGTAATGTCCATCCGGTTCGAGAGCGCCAGGCACTTCTTGTTCATCGTGCCTTTGCCCTTCACCTCTTTGCCGAGCACGAAATCTTCGATCTGGTCATGATCCAGATTCGGCTGGTAGCGCAAACGCATTTTCCAGACCCGATGATTCACCCGGTCCAACTCGCTCATAAGAGCAGGGATACGCTCCGGATCGAGCTTGTAGTTGAAGGCGTGCCAGCTTCGTTCGCCCTTGTGCTCGCTTGCCGGAAGGAAGTCGAACTTCTGGTCGAAGTAATCGTCCATTCCCTGTGAGCATTCGTCCGAGATGTACCACGGGAAACAGACGATGACCAGATCTACGCCGACGCCCTCCAGAAAGTCCAGCAGATCGTAAAGCTTGTCGGTCATACCATCGTTAACGACGGTATGGATCGAAATTTTACCCCTGAACCGGTTCTCCTTGCGCAGCTCGACCAGCTTCCGGATTGCATCTATCGCCTTATTAAATACCCCATTGCCGCGAAGCGCATCATTCTCTTCTTCGAATCCATCAAGCGCAATGAGCAGCTCCAGGTTGTCGGAGATTCTCTGCAAGGCGTCCAGCTTTCGCTCGATCAGCACCGCATTCGTGCAGATCGTCGTCTCCCGGGGATGGGCTTCAAGCAAATCGGCCAAACGGTCGAAGTGGCTGTATACAAGCGGCTCGCCGCCCCAGATATAGAGTCTCGACTTGGCTGGTTCCGTCTCAAGGATCAGCTTCTCCAGCAACCCATAGTCGAGCTGTTCCCGCTGCTGCTCCGGTGTCATGAAGTGATGGTAGCCGGTGTCGTTCCATTGATAGCAATGCTTGCAGCGCAAGTTGCATTGGTTCGTCAGTTTAATCCCGACCGACTCTGGCAACGGTGTCGCGTAACCCGCTATTTTCTCCATGTTCCGCTTGGTTTCCATCGTATTCCTGATGGTACGTTTCAATATTTGCAAATCCTTAGCGGAATGTTTGATCTCTGATTTCGGATTCATATCAACACACCCTTCTTAAACGTAATAGGTCATTCACATGAATCAGTAGATGTAATACCTTGAACAAGCCGTACAGATCGGAAGCATATTTTTTTTCATATACGCGCGATACTCTTTGTACTTGTCACTGCTCCAGATATCCAGCAAATTCTCTTCGTTCACGTTGCCGAAGGTCAAATCATAGAAGGCATGGCAGGGCGAAACGTCGCCCCTTGCCGTAATCTCCGCATAAACCCATGGAAGGGAGCACTGATTTCGTTTATCAGCCATCTGCTGGAATTGCCCCGAGAAATAGTTGCGCAAATTCAGTTCATCTATCGTCTTCGGATAGGTGACCACATGGATACGGTTTTTCAAGCAGTACGCTTTGACATGATTGAGCTGTCTCGTCAATTCCGGAATGTCGATCTCGCTGAACGAACTAATGTCCCGCCACACCATCCCCTTGGCATAAGGAGCTTCATGCACGCCGAATTCCTCACTAAGAACCTCCACATATTGGGCATACTGCTCTTCCGTGGCATAGAGCTGCACTTCCATGCTGATATGGTCGAGCATCGACAAGTCAATATGCTTGAAGAAAAATTCCTCGACGTACATATAGTTCAAGGGCGTAATGATAAAGGATACACCCAGCTTCGGAAATTGCTTGCCTTTGCTTTGCCGGAGCTCATAGAGCTTCTCGATTCCCTTGATTACTTTCTTGAATACGCCTTTGCCCCTCTGCCTGTCGTTGATTGCCTCAGGGCCGTCGAGCGATACCCATATCTTATTAGGAGCATTCTCGGCAAGCATCTCGGCATGCTGCTCGAGCAATGTGCCGTTCGTGGGGAAGTCCGCTACGCTTCCATAGTGATTGATCATGGCGAGAATGTCGCTCAGCCAAGGGTACATCAGCGGCTCGCCGCCGAAGAAATCGTAATACGGCTTGCCGGGGCTGCACTGGACGATGATCTTTTTGATCAGATCCGGGTCCAGCTGCACTAACGTTTTTTTGCTTTTGTACGAACCTTCGAGTCCCCACTCATAGCACATCTTGCATCGCAAATTGCACTCCTCGAGCAGCTGCAAGACGATCCATCTCGGATAGCTTGTCGTATCTCGGGCGATACTCAATTTGTTGACGCTCATCGCATAACCCCTTCTGCCATTGAAATCTTACCTCATCATTAACGCGACTCTCGAACAATAATAATCCACATAATTCGTCCGTTCTCCGGGCCTGTTCCTGATCGCCTGATGCATCTCCTTAAGGACATCTACGGAAAAATCCATCTCCCGCCACTTCTCGTAGCGTATTCCGAACCCAAGCGACTCCCACAATTCCAGATTGCTAAGCTCATGACTGCCGAACGGCTCCAGCAGAATAAGAGGGGTTTCGGATGCAAGCGAGTCGATCAATGTGCCCGCTCCCGGCTTGGCCACGATAGCCATCGCCTCCGAAGCGACGTCGAATAACCAATGATGATCAGCCTTAGCGGCGTATGATTTCGTATCTTCTCCCGCTACTTCAATGTAAGGCGGGAACTCGTGCAGGCCGCTTCCGCTCTTCACCCATGAACACCAATCCGGATCGTTCATCCAATACCGGTGATCGGGATCGGACTTCGCTTCCTTCCAGTCGTAAGCTACGATATCAAGCCCATAATTATGGCTGGCAAGCTCCGGAACTTTACTTTGATAAGTGCCCATCCCCCAGCCGCCGCCATGAACAACAAGCCGCCGCTTCCTTGATTCGAAGGGGATTGGCGTACCAGAAAGAACCGGGATTTCGTATCGGATCGCCATCTTATCGGTGTCATAGAGACAAGCATTGTAATAATGCTCGTCATACCGGGGATGAAACTTCTTCAGACTCTTCCAAGACGGGGCCAGATCTGAATCGACGTAGAGCAGGTCTACATGAATTGGATTCGGCAGCATCTTCTCCCTGTACAAATCCAGAATATAACCCCAGTGTCCGGATAGCGATATGAATTCGTACCGTTCTTCCGCTTTCCACGCCTCCAGCAATAGCTCTACCTGGGCATCATCAATGCTGCTCCGGATATCCATCGGCATTCGGGCCGAAAAATTGGCAAGTGCGAAATTATTGTGGTAAGCCTTCCTGCTGTCTGCAATATGATCCCTTTTGTCTTGCTCCAGATAGCTTTCGAACACGAGCACTTCCGTCGCGATATCCCTCTTCTTGAATGCGCTTGCAGCTAATAGGCCGGGAATATAGAAACCCAGACCGAAACCCGAGCATAGAATCGTTACTTTCCGCTTACCCATAAATTCTCTTCCTCCATCCATGGTTTCAAGCGCTTGCGTCTATCGTTCATACAGATGCCGTCTTCTGCAGCTCCGAGATATAATTGCAGAAGGTCGTAACCGACTCCAAAAAATCGAAGTCAAACTGTTCGAAATCGATTTCAATATCGAAACGCTCTTCCACCTTTAATAAGAAAGTAATTAGCTGTAACGAGTCGAGTCCCCCGTCTTCCATGATGCTGGAATGCTCGTTCAAGCGGTTTGCCAGCTGGGCGTCGTCCTTGATTTCGCTTATAATCGCTATGATCTGTTCTTGCATAGGTACCTCCCGTTTAATGGATATATTGACCTTGGTAATAATGGATCGTTCTAGCGAGTGCATCATGCAAACCGATCGCCGGTTCCCAGTCCATAATCGTCCTTGATAGGGTAATATCCGGCTTCCTTCTCCTAGGATCGTCTTCCGGCAGCGGGAGAAACTCGATCTGCGCGTTGGATTTCATGAGCTCCTTCAAGACTTGGGCGACTTCAAGTATGGTGACTTCCTGCGGATTCCCCAAATTGACTGGCTGTTCATACGTGGTGCCCAGCAGTCTTATAATCCCTTCCAGCAAATCGTCGATATACTGAAAGCTTCTCGTCTGTCTGCCGTCGCCATAAATCGTAAGGTTTTGCTTGGACATGATTTGATTAATGAAATTGGTAATGACACGTCCGTCATATAAATCCATCTTCGGGCCGAATGTATTGAAGATTCGAATGACCCTTACCGGTATGCCGTATTTCCTGTTCATCCAGTAGGTGATCGCCTCTGCATACCGCTTCGATTCGTTGTAGCAGCTTCTTGCTCCAATCGAATTCACGTTGCCATAATAGTTCTCCGGCTGAGGGTGAACGGTTGGGTCACCGTAGATCTCGCTTGTTGAAGCCAGGAAAAAAGCGGCCTGCTTTTCATTGGCCAGATGCAGCAGATGCATCGTTCCTTCGCTGTTGACCCTCATCGTTTCGATCGGATAGGACAAATATTTGGGCGGGCTGGCAGGACTTGCGAAATGCATCACCCAATCGACCGGGCCTTCAACGGCGAGCGGATGAATGACGTCATGCTCGATAAACTTGAAATTTGGCGACCGTAAGAGATTGTCCATGTTGACAGTGGACCCGGTCAGAAAATTATCGACACCGATAACGGTATGGCCTTCCCGCAGCAGCCTCTCGGCAAGGTTGGAACCAATGAAGCCTGCGACTCCTGTTAATACAACGAATATAAAGATCCCTCCTTTGCTTCAGGCTGGTTAAACAAGCAGGAACTGTGTGGAGCTTATTCAATACGCTGTATCGCAATGATTATAATCCCAGCATCACTCCCTCCATATGTAATACCTAGAACACTACCGGCTTCGGAATGCTTACCTTCTTCAGCCATCGTTCAAGGAATATTGATTCTTCATTCTCTATATTCGTTATCAGTCTATATAAGCTTTCTGAAATGCTCACATCCCTTGTCAAATTATATTTAAACGCTACATTCACAAGGATCTTCGCCTTAACTTCAATGGCTGTGAATTCATCAATATGCTCTTGATTTAAATGAATAAGATGCCGGTTATCGTACAAATACTTGAGTCTCAGCGTCATTATCTTCTTATGATCATAAAGTAAATGAAAGGGTCTGATATCAAGCTTAGACTTATTTTCTGAGGTCTCTTTCACATAATTAAATAGAGTTGTGTATATTTGCATGCCGAAGTCAAGATTATCCCTGTCGCCGCCGTAGTTGAACATCTCCCAATATTCCGGCGTTTTTTTAGTAAAATAATTTCTTATAGAATTCACTAGGGTATCTGCACTGAATTTATCCTGATATTGATCATTGAATGTATACAGATACACCATTTCTCTTAGATAATCATGATTGGTTGTTAGATGATTAGTGTTGAACGCAAGATTGAAATCGGCAAATGATATCTCAGCTTGACTATAAACGCCGTTCTTAAAGAAATCGGAAACATACAATATCTCTCTATTTAAGTCATAGCCGTAAACAAATATGTCATGATGCAAATGGAGTCTATGATATCGATCGCTTAGGGGCACGTTGAAATAATTCACCATGGTGTGGATATAATGATTAGCATTAATATTTTCTATAATAAAATGAATAACAGAGTCCCATTTAGTTGTTACAGTATGCCTATGTATCTTCTGAGTCGAAATCCACTTGCATGCATCCGAAGGGCGCAGCTCATAAGTCAGAGGGAAATAAAAATCTCCCCAATTATGTTTATAATCCTTGTTAATAAATAATTGAATATAATTGCAGAATATCCATGGGTGTGCGCACTCGTAATGGGTAAGTATGGACAAGAGATGCGCATGCTGCGTATAGGTTGTAATCATCGGATAACTTACCGGCAATATTCCGCTGCCCAAGGTTTGAGTTGTATTCTTCAACTTTTCGTTCACCCCTACTCCTTTAGCAATAAGTGCTTCGTACTTGCCCTGTCCAGTTTTCCTGTTTTTGTTTTTGGAATTTCATCTACAATCCTCCATTGACTAGGCACTTTATACGAGGACAAATGCAAGTTGCAATGTTTGGTCAGCGCCTCTATATCAACCAGACATTCTTCACTAACTTTCAGAAAGGCGATGGGTACTTCGCCTAATAGATCATCGGGCACACCAACAACCATGACTTCCTCCACTTCTTTCACGCCATATAAAAACTCCTCAATTTCTTCCGGATAGATATTGATACCGCCGGATATAATGATATTCTTCTTTCTGCCTGTGATGATGAGACACCCTGATTCATTCCAATATCCCAAATCTCCTGTCTTTAACCAACCATCAACAATGGTTACGTTCGTTAACTCCGGGTTGTTGTAATAACCGAGCATCACATTTGGACCCTTGACCCAAATTTCTCCGGCAGCAGCTCCTTCAACCTCATTCTCATCTTCGTCAACAAGCCGAATAGAAACGTCACTGATGGGTGATCCACAGGATAAGCAGCGGTCTCCCCGGTCCATCATGCTCACCCGCGGAGAAGCTTCTGTCAATCCGTAGGTTTGAATAATGTCCGCTTGAGGAAATACAGTCTGAAGATTGTCTACTAATCTCGCGGGAATCGGCGCACCGCTTATCACAATAAATTCAATGGAATCAAAGGCACTCCAGTTGGTTGTCTGATGATAATCGGAAACAAAGTGCATCAATTGCGTAGGCACCGCTGAGAATGCCGTGACCGCCTTATCCTGAAAGAGTCTAAACGCTGTGCGCGGCAGCAAGGGCAAGCTGATAAGCCTAATTCGGGTACCAAATAGCATGCAAGAAATCAATTGCGTGACAATCGTAGAACTGAAATGAACGGGCATCGTTACAAGAAACGAATCTTGATCCGTATAACCCGCCTTTCTGCCATGTGCCAACGCATTCGTTAATACATTCCCATGGGATAACATAACGATTTTAGATTGTCCGGTTGTGCCCGATGTAGGAAGGAGAATCGCACATGAATTGGGATCGGACGGATTCGTGAGCGAGATTGCTTCAAACGAAGGCACCGGTTCTTGCGAGAAATCCTGAGCGGTAACCCAATAAATATGGCAATTCAAACCCGCAGGCTGTGCATATTTGCTGATAACCAGCTTGGCGTCACTGGCATTTAGAATATTTTCAATCTCAGTTTTGGATGCCGAGTAAGGAACCGGTATTAGTACATGACCGCTGAACTGAATGCCAAGCGCCGCAGTAATGAACAAGGGCTCATTATTTGTGTATACTGCAAGATGGCTTCCGGCCTCAAGCTCAAAGTTCTTTTTGATATATAAAGCAATTAAGTATGCTTCTGTCATCACTTCCGCATAAGTCCACTGCTGCTTCAGATCTTGAAGGATAATATGATCCTTGCGATCACAAGCCTCCATGAATAAACGTTGAATGATAGTCATCATATCGTTTTCTCGATCAAATAATTAAGGATTAATCCGGCCGTGGAGAACTTCTCAAACAATAGATCCTCATCAGGGATTGAGATATTAAACTTCGATTCCATTGAAATAATAAGCTTGATGAAGCCCGCCGAATCGATCCCTTGATCCAACAAAGGGGTATCGTGGTCATCTGGATACTTGATGTCAAGCTCAGCAAAAATTTCATCTCTCAAGATAAATTCTATTGATTTAGACATCAGGTTTCCTCCAGTAGATAATCTTTTAGAAAGGCTGATTAGAGAGGATAGCATACATGGTGATATTCACTAATGAGTAGGTGAAAGTGAGTGTGAAGGAGAATAATCTCAAAACGATGGACAATGTGGAATATGACTCGGTGCAGAATGAAAAGCAGAAAAAAGCATTTTCCCAAGCGATAAAGCCCTGCTGAAAATGCTCTACTTATCTACGGTGAATGACACCCTTAAATGGATATGTTTAGTATAAATTGCAAATATACCAATTGTCAACAATTTTAAAATTTAAGCATTTGAAATGTCCAAGTCATGTATATTAAGGCAAGGGCTATCCCCTAAGCAGCAGCAGTTAATCGAACCGCTTTAAGGATAACCCTTGTTATTTACTTCTAATAAATCAGTTTGAGTTAACAATTTTCACTTTACTTGCTCTTTTGAGCCAGCATGTTCAGCAGAACCGTTACGGTCTCTGCTCTTGTTGCATGATCCTCAGGAGCAAATTTATTGCCGCCTTTCCCTTGCACGATGCTTGTTTGCTTTACATAAGCAACCGCAGCTTTTGCCCACGCTGGAATGTCCTTGTCGTCTGCGAAGCTAGTTGCCGTGACATTCGCTTCGCTATATTTACCCAAAGCACCTGCAATGATCACTGCCATCTCTGCACGTGTAATTTCCCCAGCTGGACGGAAGGTACCGTCCTCATAGCCATTAATAATGCCTGCTTGCACCGCTTGCGCGACCGCTATCTGCGCCCAGCTTCCGATCTTCGCTGTATCTGTGAACGTCAGCGCCGCTCCTGCTCCTTGCGTCTTCAATGCATTCATCAGCATGACGGCAAATTCCGCACGAGTCACGGTTTTGTCCGGCTTAAACGTGCCGTCCTGATAACCAGTGACGATTCCGCTGCTTACCGCTTGGTTAATGCTTGCCTTCGCCCAGTGTGCAGATATATCGCTAAAGTTAATCGTTGGTTTTGGCTCACTTGCCGGTTGCCCGACAACCATTACCGCAAATTTTGTAAATTGGGTTACTGCTGCGGTAATCTGATTCCCCCTAACAACACTGCCAACTTCCACCCATTTCTTCTGCACTTCATCATAATAGAACACGGCTGCTCTTTGATTACCGCTCAATTTTGTCGGATCAAACTTAAAAGTCAGTGTTACCGGTTTACTGAAGTTCTCTGAGAAATTTTTCAGAATCTCGAAGATTGGACTAGCCAGAACGTCTTCATCCGTTAGAAGATCTTGAGTCCCAGTAAGTTGTTTAATCGTTAATTTCAGTTCTTTGTCCGTTGCATTTGCCGGAATATCTATTGTGATTGCATCTCCCAAACTAACCTTACCCATTCTGCCTGCGGGAAGCGATAATTCACCATTTACTGAGATTACTTTGCTGTTATCTGGTAGTGTAGGGATGCCGCCTCCACCTCCACTGCCAGTACCGTCACCGCTACCGCTACCGCCACCAGGGCTAACTGTCCACTGCGCGTACAGCGTCACATTCGCCGCTCCCATGCTGAACGTTACATTTGCCGCATAGCTTGTGCCACTTCCATTCGCCGCCGTGTTCCAACCTGCGAAGGTGTTGCCCGTCTTCACCAAGCTCCCCGTGTTGCCCAATACGGTTACCGCTGCACTTTGCGCGTACGAATTGCTGTCCGTCGGCACGGTTCCTCCCGTGCTGCCATTGCCGTTATACGTTACGGTGTATGCCGGGTTGGTCGTCCACTGCGCGTACAGCGTCACATTCGCCGCTCCCATGCTGAACGTGGCATTTGCTGCATAGCTTGTGCCACTTCCGTCAGCCGCCGTGTTCCAACCTATAAAGGTGCTACCCGTCTTCACCAAGCTTCCCGTGTTGCCTACTACGGTTACCGTGGCATTTTGCGCGTACGGATTGCTATCCGTTGGCACGGTTCCTCCCGTACTGCCATTGCCGTTGTACATTACGGTGTATGTCGGGTCGGCCGTCCACTGCGCGTACAGCGTCACATTCGCCGCTCCCATGCTGAACGTGGCATTTGCTGCATAGCTTGTGCCACTTCCGTCAGCCGCCGTGTTCCAACCTATAAAGGTGCTACCCGTCTTCACCAAGCTTCCCGTGTTGCCTACTACGGTTACCGTGGCATTTTGCGCGTACGGATTGCTATCCGTTGGCACGGTTCCTCCCGTACTGCCATTGCCGTTGTACATTACGGTGTATGTCGGGTCGGCCGTCCACTGCGCGTACAGCGTCACATTCGCCGCTCCCATGCTGAACGTGGCATTTGCTGCATAGCTTGTGCCACTTCCGTCAGCCGCCGTGTTCCAACCTATAAAGGTGCTACCCGTCTTCACCAAGCTTCCCGTGTTGCCTACTACGGTTACCGTGGCATTTTGCGCGTACGGATTGCTATCCGTTGGCACGGTTCCTCCCGTACTGCCATTGCCGCTATACATTACGGTGTATGTCAGGTCGGCTGTCCACTGCGCGTACAGCGTCACATTCGCCGCTCCCATGCTGAACGTAGCGTCCGCCGCATAGCTTGTGCCACTTCCGTCAGCCGCCGTGTTCCAACCCATGAAGGTGTTGCCCGTCTTCTCCAAGCTTCCCGTGTTGCCTAATACGGTTACCGCTGCATTCTGCGCGTACGGATTGCTATCCGTCGGCACGGTTCCTCCCGTGCTGCCATTGCCGCTATACATTACGGTGTATGTCAGGTCGGCTGTCCACTGCGCGTACAGCGTCACATTCGCCGCTCCCATGCTGAACGTAGCGTCCGCCGCATAGCTTGTGCCACTTCCGTCAGCCGCCGTGTTCCAACCCATGAAGGTGTTGCCCGTCTTCTCCAAGCTTCCCGTGTTGCCTAATACGGTTACCGCTGCATTCTGCGCGTACGAATGGCTGTCTGTTGGCACGGTTCCTCCCGTGCTGCCATTGCCGCTATACGTTACGGTGTATGTCGAGTTGGTCGTCCACTGCGCATACAGCGTCACATTCGCCGCTCCTATGCTGAACGTGGCACCTTCCGCATAGCTTGTGCCACTTCCGTCGGCCGCCGTGTTCCAACCTGCGAAGGTGCTACCCGTCTTCACCAAGCTTCCCGTGTTGCCTAATACGGTTACCGCTGCATTCTGCGCGTACGAATTACTGTCCGTTGGCACGGTTCCTCCCGTGCTGCCATTGCCGCTATACATTACGGTGTATGTCGGGTCCGCTGTCCACTGCGCGTACAGCGTCACGTTCGCCGCTCCCATGCTGAACGTTGCATTTGCCGCATATGGTGCTCCTGTTCCGTCGGCCGCCGTGTTCCAACCTGCGAACGTGTTGCCCGTCTTCACCAAGTTTCCCGTGTTGCCTACTACGGTTACCGTTGCATTTTGCGCGTACGGATTGCTATCCGTTGGCACGGTTCCTCCCGTGCTGCCATTGCCGCTATACATTACGGTGTATGTCAGGTCGGCTGTCCACTGCGCGTACAGCGTCACATTCGCCGCTCCTATGCTGAACGTGGCACCTTCCGCATAGCTTGTGCCACTTCCGTCGGCCGCCGTGTTCCAACCTGCGAAGGTGCTACCCGTCTTCACCAAGCTTCCCGTGTTGCCTAATACGGTTACCGCTGCATTCTGCGCGTACGAATTACTGTCCGTTGGCACGGTTCCTCCCGCGCTGCCATTGCCGCTATACATTACGGTGTATGTCGGGTTGGCCGTCCACTGCGCGTACAGCGTCACATTCGCCGCTCCTATGCTGAACGTGGCACCTTCCGCATAGCTTGTGCCGCTTCCGTTCGCCGCTGTGTTCCAACCTGTGAAGGTGCTACCCGTTTTCACCAAGCTTCCCGTGTTGCCTACTACGGTTACCGCTGCATTCTGCGCGTACGAATGGCTGTCCGTTGGCACGGTTCCTCCCGTGCTGCCATTGCCGCTATACGTTACGGTGTATGCCGGGAGATCAATGTTTTGAAATATGTCTCCTCTGTTACCTACCGCGATAAACGTGCCGTTGCCGTAGGTGACGCCATTAAGAGACCCGTACGTACCCTCATACCTTTTCGTCCAACTCACTAAGTCACTGGAGGTATAGATAGAATTAAATGATCCCACACCCACATACGCACCATTTCCGTAGGATACACTATGAAGGACGCCAGAATTTACCAATTCACATTTCGCACAGATAAGGCCCGACGTGGTGATTATACTCCAGCTCACTCCGTCAACGGAGGTCAATATCGTTGTTCCGTCTACTGCCCAAGACACAAACTTACCATTTAGGTATTTGACACCTTTAAGATCAGCCGCAGTGCCCGAATTTCGGTTCGTCCAGCTCACTCCGTCACTCGAGGTCAGCATCGCTCCACTTTCTCCCACCGCCACAAACTTTTGGTTGCCGTAGGTGACGCCCGTAAGTGTTGAAGTGTTGTTTACATTGCGATCCGTCCATAAGTCCGGATCCCCAGTCGTCGTAGAGGTGTATATGGCTCCTTTATCTTCAGTAATTTTGTTCCCTACCGCCACATACAGGCCGTTGCCATAGCTAACGCCCCAAAGGGATAAATAATTATTGAGGGTAAAGCCTGTTTTCCAGTTCACTCCGTCACTAGAGGACGATGCATTCCCAGTTCTACTCACAACCACATACTTGCCGCTATCGCAAATGATACTAGAAAGCTTATTTGTAGTTCGCGGATCGAAAAGCGTCCAACTCGTTCCATCACTCGAGGTTAAGATGCCTCCCTCATCAGTCACCGCCATAAACTTGCCGTTACTGTAACAGACGTCCTGATTACTGGTAACAAGGTTAGCAGGTTTCTGATTAACCCAATTATCAGTAGAAGCAGCACTAGCAAAAGTAGGGATCATTCCCAATAGAATAATTAATGACATTACTAAAGAAATCCAACGTTTGTTCATAAATTGTCACCCGCCTTTTTTCAAAATTCAAAATTTAAAATTCTTCTCTACTATAAATTAAAATAAACAAAATAAAACCTACCCGCCTGGGGTAGGTTTTCAAAAAAGGATAGGCATTTTGACCAAGTCTCTATAATTTTTTTGCAAGTTGCAGTGCTTGTTTACGATTGTTTACTTCAAGCTTTTTGTAGATATTTTTAATATGAAATTTCACAGTATCTACCGTAATATTCAGACGCTCGGCAATTTCCTTGTTCATCAATCTATCCATCATTAGCAGAAAAATTTTAAATTCCTGCCCGGTCAGTTTTTCTTTCGGTGATTGATCAACCTCTGGTGTATCATTCATAGCGCGCAACAATTGCTTTACATAGAAACCCGAAGAAGAATTGCTATCTTGCTGAACGTTTGAATATGCGTTAAGCATCTCCGCCATTACAGAACCTTCGTCAATAAAACTACGAATATATCCATCCGGCTTGGCCAAATCCAAAGCAGTGCCCAATTGAATGAGCGCAGCATCCGTTTGACCCGAATGCCATAGCGTCACACTTTGCACAATTAATACTTTGGTGTGATCACGGAGACAGTCTCCCTTGCACACTAAGAGATATAGTCTTTCCAACAGGTACAGCGCTTCTTCTATTCGTTCGCTCGCCGCAAGCACTCTAGCCACAATCAGATGCTCTGCCATAAGATTCAATGAAACCTCATCCGTGTGCGCAAGACCACACCTCTGCAACCAATCAAGTGCATCTTGGAGCGAGCCTTGCCGCAAAGATAGATAAGCTTGTTCCGTTTCGATTTTCACAATAAAGAAAGCATAATCGGGTGAGTTAATTTCCGACTTCAATTGCGCCAATAGTTCGGACGCTCGCTTTGGATTACCTTTGGCTTGCTCAATCCGCGATGCAGCGATGCCCAATTGGATCCTAATTCGTGCAAGAGGCTGATGGTCTTTGCGCCCCAATGACTGACCGAAGTAAAATTCTGCCTCCTCCAGTCGATTCCACTCATACAGCAAATGGATATATGCCAAGTACATGTATCCAATAAAAGGATAATCATTTTTATTCTCCCATACTTTAATCCATTTCCTAATAAAGTCTTCCGCCGCATACAGATCCTTGATTAAAGTTAATTGATCATAATTCCTACTGTACCCTTCATACCGGTTTACCCCCATCACCTGAAAGTAGCTTCCTTCCGGCATATATCGTTCTGTAAGGGCCAAATAATCCGATGCTCGCACAAAGTCATTTTGGATATAAGAGGCCATACCACAATAGAAATAGATATTACCCATAACCTTGTTCCAGTCTACATCGGGTAATTTCCCTTGCAGTGCTTCAAACCGGACTTTGGTTTGCTCCATTCTCTGAAATGCGGCTTCCCACTTACCTCCTAGCATCATTACGGCTATATAAAATATTTCGATCATCGGCTTCTCCGCAATGGCGCTTTCAGGTAAAACAGTTACCCACCTCATCAACGCAACACTCTTCGATTGCATCAAGGCAGGGGGATTGTTCTCGATCAACCGGATAACATCCGCAAACTGTTGGCCTTCTAAATAATGCTCGACCGCTTCTTCATCAAACCCTTTTTTCTCCAACCATTTCGCCGCGCGGATGTGCCCTTGAATCCATTGGTCCGAATCCATTCTGGACCCTAGCTGTCGCAAGAAATCGGAAAGTAAATGGTGATACCGATACCAATTCCGCTCCTCGTCTAAGGGTATAATGAATAAATTTAGCTGCTCCAGTCTCTGCAATTGTTCTTGACTGTTCATTTGACCCGTTACTGCTTGGCATAAAGAATGGTTCATTCTACTTAAAATGGACGTTTCCAATAAAAAGGACCGCATGGTTTCCGGTTGATGCAGGAACACTTCTTCCAACAAGTAATCGGCTATATGATGCTGTTGGCCCGTAAATTGCTGGATGGACTGCTTTATATTAGTACTTCGTTTCAGAGAAATTGCCGCCAGCTGCAATCCACTGACCCAGCCCTCTGTTCGATGGAACAACTCGGTTACTTGCCCTTTCGTTAGCGATAAATCCGTTGTATCTCGAAAAAACACAACCCCCTCTTCCAGTTCAAAGCGCAAATCATGCATTTGGATATAATGCATTTCACCCTTCGCCAAAAGTCTGGCAGTAGGAATTGGCAAATCGGTACGGCTAGCGATATATAGATGAATATGTGGAGGAAAATGTTCCAGGAGGTAGCTCAATGATTGGTGAATATCGGGGAGTTCAATGAAATGATAATCGTCGAGTATGATTACCAGTTCACCGGTTATATGATTCAATTCATTCAAAAGTTCCTTAATCATAGGCTCTGAAGATTCCGAAGGTCCTTTCTCAAGAAGACACCCAATCGTTTGGCCAAAGCTGGGGATTCTCTCCTGAATGGAGGCCGTTACGCAGCTCCAAAATGAAATCCACTCATTATCATGCTTATCTAAAGAGACCCACGCAACAAGTGTGGTGCTTTGTTTCACCCATTCACATAAAGCTGTAGTCTTTCCATAACCAGCCTGCGCGGAAACAAGCATCAGCTTGGTTTCCATCCCCTCATTAAGCTTGCGCATCAGCTTCGGGCGGGATACCATAGTATTTCGTATATGGGGGATCTGAAATTTTGTATTTACAATCACTGTTGATACCTCCACAAAAAAAATCTAAATAAATAACTCAACTTTCGCAACGCGAAATTAGCTGAATCCCTTGTGGCTGTAAGGCAGTACTATGCGTGAATTATCCTGTTATACGAAAGACCACCTTTATTTTGCTTTACAAGGTGGCCTTTCATCATTTTGCTGCTTCTAAGTATCGACTCGACGTATGCCCACTACACACTCCACATGCACCGTGTGCGGGAACATATCCACCGGAGTAACCTCCACCGCCCGGTAGCCCCCATCCTCCAGCACCCGCAAATCGCGTGCCAGGGTGGACGGGTTGCAAGACACGTACACGACACGCTCCGGCTGCATCAGCAGGATGGTCTCCAGCAGGCGCGGGTCGCAGCCCTTGCGTGGGGGATCGACAACGATGACGTCTGGGGTGACGCACTGTTCTTTCCAGGCTGGGATGACATCCTCCGAAGCGCCGACTTCGAACTTCACGTTGTTCATTCCGTTCAGCTTCGCGTTGGCGCGGGCGTCCTCGATGGCTTCGGGCACGATTTCTACACCATACACCTGATCCGCATGTTGGGCCAGGAATAGGGAGATGGTACCGATGCCGCAATATGCATCAATCACAGTCTCTTTGCCGGTTAGCGCAGCATACTCCAGAGTTCTGCCGTACAATACCTCGGTCTGGGCCGGGTTCACCTGGTAGAAGGAACGGGCTGAGATGGCAAACTGCACATCTCCGATATAATCGTAGATCACATCACTGCCCCATAAGACGCGGGTATCGTTGCCGAAGATGACATTGGTCCGCTGGGTGTTGATGTTATGGCAGATGCTGACCACTGCCGGAAGCTGCTCGCGGATACTGCCGAGCCAGGCGTCCAAGTGCGGGATATCCCGGCCGTTCGTGACCAGCACCAGCATCATCTGACCGGTGCGGAACGCCTTCTTCACCACGACATGGCGGAGCAGTCCACGACCGGTCTCTTCGTCATAGGCGGTGATGCCCAGCTCACGGCCGAGGCTCTTGACGGTGGCAACAACCTTGTCGTTGTCCTCATGCTGGATCAGACAGGTCTCCATGTCGATGATCCGGTGACTGCCGCGTGCGTAGAAGCCGCCCACCAGACCGCCATCCGTAACCCCAATCGGCACCTGGGCTTTGTTGCGGTAGCGCCAGGGCTCGTCCATGCCGAGTGTAGGCAGGACGCGGATACCCTCAGCAGGGTAACCTGCATCGCCCGCACTACCACCTTCAACCGCTGCAGGCTCCGCATCCTTCTCAGCGCTGCCGCTTACTGCTCCTCTGCTTGCCGCACCCGCCACCTGCAGCTTCCCGATCCGCTGCAGGTTGTCCACCACCAGCTGGCGCTTCCAGGCCAGCTGGGCGGTATAGTCCATATGCTGCAGCTGGCAGCCGCCGCATTGGTCATAGATCGGGCAAGGCGGCCCTATACGGTCGGGGCTGGCCTGCACCAGCTCCAGCAGTTTGGCGTAGCCGTACTGCTTCTTGGTCTTCAGCACTCTGGCCCGGACCTTCTCACCGGGGAGCGCGCCCTGCACAAAAAGGGTAAAGCCCTCTACGCGGCCCACCCCTTCTCCTTCATGGGTCATGCCGATAATATCCAGCAGGACCTCGTCATTCTTATTCACTGGCAGTCCGGCAGCAGAGGCCGGTCCTTGTTCCCGGCGGCTTGCGCTGCGCCCGCTGCGTTGTTTACTCATGGGTATAGGTTCACTTCTTTCATTATCTTCACTATTAACGTTATTAAATATTAATGTTAAATATTAATGTTGCCCTTCTGCTTAATCATTCTTAGCGAAGATCCGCAGATGCTGCGGCAGAATGCTGAAGTTGCCGGGCAGGGAGCCGCCAAGCTCACCGTCCAGGTTCAACTGGACATGGCCAGGTGAGGTAACCTCCATCGCATCGGTCCGGAAATGGATAACCTTCTTGTCATTCAGGTGCTCGCCGCGGATCGTCAGCCGCACCAGCCGGATGAACTCGGCCAGGTTGCATTTCTTGACGGCGATCACATCGAGCAGGCCGTCATCAATGCTGGCACCCGGAGCCAGCTTCTCGAAGCCGCCGACCGAATTCGTATTGGCGATCAGGAAGAGCATGAACTCGTCATGGATCATCTCTTGTCCGTTCGCACGGATGTACAGCTCCTGCGGAGCAAGGCTGGCCATCTTCTCGATCCCCTTGAGGTAATAGGCGAGCTGACCCATCATGGTCTTGAGCTTGCTGGGAACTTCATAGGTAAGCTCCGTCAGCTGTCCGCCGCCTGCTATATTAATGAAGTAACGGTCATTTGCTTTGCCGAGATCAATCAGGCGTGACTCCTGACTCAGAATCAGGTCGCAGGAATCCTCCCAATTCTTCGGAATCCCCATCGCCCGCGCGAAATCATTCGTAGTTCCCAGCGGCAATATGCCGAGCGGAGGAAGGTTCGGCTTCTCTGCCATCCCATTGATAATCTCATTGAGTGTGCCGTCGCCTCCGGCAGCTATGATCAGATCATAAGTACCGCGTTCTACAGCCTCAGCTACAGCCGCCGTAGCATCGCCCTCGCCCGTGGTCGCATGGCAGGTAGCTTCAATACCGCCCACATCCAGCCGGTCCAGAATATCGGCGAGTCGTCTTTTCATTTCTTCCCGTCCAGAAGTGGGATTATAAATCAATCTCGCAGTTTTCATTACCGGAACGCCACCTGTTTATATAATGGATAACTTTACTGATTATACCCAATTGAGGACCCCACAAGCAATGTCCGGGAGCCTAAGAGGAATATATTTATCCCTCCCGCTCAGGCTCTAAGGCTCAAGAGACCGGCAGAAGGTATAGATATATGTATGCAGCACCGGCCAACATGAACACTGGACGCATACTATCCTCAGTTCAATTTCCAACGGGCTAACGCTCACTCCATGAGCTGCTCCAGCGCCGCCTCCACCTGCCGCTCTATCCAGCGCGGCAGCAGCGGATGAGGCAGCAGCGTCTGGCCGGAGTAGGCATAATCCAGCCCTTCCAGCCGCTGCGGAATAACAACCTTGGTGAAGTATCCCTCACTCAAAAAGAGCGGAGCCACCAGTACATCGTGGCCCTGCTCCTGCCAGTACTGCACTCTGCTTCTTACAGTGTCCGGGTTCAGCAGCCCGTAATCCGCCGCAGCCAGCCCGCTTACTTCCCGTACCCGCGCCGCAAGGGAGGAGATTCCCTGCTCCCAGCGCTGCCGGAAGCCTTCATGCCTGCTGCCGTGCCCGACGAGCAGCAGAGTCTCCCGCTCAGGATGCTTCGACAGCTCGCGGACCTTATCCCATAACATCTGCGCAATATCGGGGTCGTCATCAACCGGATAGCCGTAGTGAACCCTTGCCGTAACCCTGAACGGCTCCAGATCGGTCTCGCGTTCAGGAACCGGCTTCGCACCCAGCGCATATTCTATCTCATCAATATGCGTACTGCCGGAAGAAACAAACAAGGGGATCACAATAATATCTGTGACCCCTGCATGTTCCAGCTCATCTATTCCATCCTGAATCAATCGTCCATCTACCAGCTCAAGGAATGACACCGCCATAGGCAAGTCTTCCCGGAGTGTTACATGACTTACTGCTTCGTCCACCATCGACACCCAGGTCTGATCACGGGAGCCGTGGCTGATCAATAATACACCCGGAAGCATGATTAGCGCCCCAGACGTTCCAGCGTAAGCTTATAGCCGTCATTGCCATAGTTCAGGCAGCGCTTCACGCGGGAGATCGTCGCCGTGCTGGCACCCGTTTCTGCTTCAATCTGATTATATGTAGATCCCTTGCCCAGCATCCGCGCAACTTCAAGACGCTGCGAGAGCGATTGAATTTCGTTCACTGTGCACAAGTCATCAAAGAATACATAACATTCTTCCATATTTTTCAATGTTAAAATGGCTTCAAATAATTGATCAATACTTTTATCGTTTAGCTTCTTTAGCTGCATCGCCCTATCATCCCCTACATTAACTTATTGTGACTATCTTGCCTCTACTATATTGTACTGGAGCACATTTTTCAAGCATTAACGGTTTCACGCTGTAAAGAGTGAAAATGATGGACAAACGTCCACCCCCGGCGCACACCCTAAATGGGTCTGCTAAGCTTTTTCTTCCGGTTCACAGGTTTCACCGCTTTAATCATAGTACTACATAACCGCGCGAAATCAAGCATGGACACGGTTTCTTCACTTCCATTACCGTACTATAGGCATCCGCCCTTTTCCGCTGGTATCCCGGTTACCCGGGCATTCGTCTATACCGTATGTTCGCCCATGACATACAGTATAGCAAACCACTAACGAAGGAATGTGATATTATGCCTGAGCATTACTATAATCATTCCCGCAAGCAAGGCCGTTCACTGGCTGAGCCTTACAATCCATCGTCATACAATCCGTCGCCCTACCCGGGCCTCTCTGCCTATGTGCCCGCTCCGCTTCAGGGCGAAGCTGAAATTCTGCCTGCCTATGGCGCTGAAGTCACCGATACTGCACTCGCCGTCCCTGCCGCAGAAGCGGCTACAGCGAAGCCCGGCGGTCTGCTGGGCGGACTCGGCAATCTCGGAAGCCTTGCGAATATGGAGCAGATCAAGGGAATCGTTGACCGGATGGGCGGGATTGACGGGATCGTCAATTCTATGGGCAAGGTGCAGAAGGTCATGCAGAGCTTTCAGCAGATGGCTCCGATGGTGAAGCTTGTCATGGGCGGATTCGGCAAAGGGAAGAGCGGGGCAGGTGCGCTCGCGGCTGAAGAGGATGCGGCACTTTATACCCCCAAACGGCGCAAAAAAAGACGCCCCGCTCCGAAGCGCCGCAATACCTCCTCCAAAAAGCGTAAATCCGGAGGCCCTTCCTCTGTTAAACGCCGCCGTTCCTAAGCGGCGGCGTTTAACATTTTTTACCTGTTACTTAAACCAGCCGCTCCGCCGGAACCACCTGAACATCCCGATACCCAGCACCAGCATGAGCAGCAGCACCACGAAATAGCTATATTTCCATTCAAGCTCCGGCATCACCCTGAAGTTCATTCCATAGATCCCGGCGATCAGCGTCAGAGGCATGAATACCGTCGTAATTACCGTGAGTGTCTTCATAATGGAGTTCATCCGGTTGGAGTTGAGCGAGATATAACTGTCACGCAGATCGGCGGTCATTTCCCGGTCAGCTTCAATCATATCGGTCAGCTTCAGCAGATGATCATAGATATCGCCGAAATAGACGCGTTCCTCTCCATTACTCTGCACATGCTGGGAATTGACGATCCGGTACATCAGATCACGCATCGGCACAATCGTCCGCCGCAGCTTCAGCAGCCTTCCGCGCACGTTGAATACCTGGCTCATCAGCTCCTCTACTGATTCGTTGCCGCCCTGGCTCTCCAGATCAGCGAGTTCATCCTCCAGCAAATAGAGGGACGGGAAATACCTGTCGACCAGCTTGTCCATCACCGTATACGCAGCGGCCATCGGCCCGCCCGACCAGCCCTGGCGGCTATGGATTTCAGCCTTGACCATCTGCCACGCTTCCTCCATCTCCGGCTTATCCTGGTGGTGGTAGGAGACCAGGAATTTCTTATTCAGGAACAGGTCAATCTCTTCCGCCTCCAGCGTCCGCTCATTCAGCGAATGCAGCACGAAGAACTGCACATCCTCATAATAATCCAGCTTCGGCCGCTGCAGCACATGCATACAGTCTTCAATAGCCAGCGGGTGAAAATGAAAATAGGTGTCCAGGACCAGTGTTTCCTCTTCCGAGGGCATGGCGAAATCTGCCCAGATCCAGGCATAATCATCCAGCGCTATATCCTGCAGCGGCAGATCCGTCAGCACCTCACCCTTATGTGTTACTGCAAGCGTTCGTATCATACTATAAGTCCTCCACCCTATCGCTATGCGCAGCAGAGCTGCGCTCTATCTTGTTGCTTCTACTATTGTACCGCATGTGTATCCAAAAAAATAACCGCCAGCCCGCTGACCAGCGGTTCCGGAGGTTTCTTGGTCTTACTATTTCCCTTATCATCGTCAGCGGCCCAAGCCTTCCAGTACCTCCAGGTGCAGCACCTGCAGGAATTTCCTGATATTCACCTTCACCTTGCCGGTATCGCGGCCCTGCTCCATCTCCTTCATCTTCAGGCGCACCTCTTCAAAGTCGAAATACAGCGGCGCATAATGCTCGAACTTCGGATTGCCGTAATCCGTCAGACCGATGGAAGCCAGATTACTCAGACCCGCCGCGAGTGCGCGGCGCAGACGCTGTTCGATGGCTTTGACCTCTTTGGCTGCCTCCGCAGGCACCGGTCTGTTTTTGGCGGCTGCCCGCTCGTACAGCTCCTTCAGCGGCGGAAGACTTCCGCTGTTCTCTCCGGCCCCGTCCACCGCCAGCTCCATGAGGGTGATCATATCGCGGCTGCCGCTCTCCGAGATCATCCCCATATTCATCAGAATCGGCTGGACAATCTCCCTGACGGTACGCTTGCCGGACGGCACCTGCGGCAATCCGAACTGCAGGCCTTCCAGCTTGCCGAGCGTCAGCTTGATCTCATCCAGATAACGGCCCATGGCATAACGTTCATTGACCTTATAGAGTACAGATTCGACTTCAATCTTGTTGATCGGCTTGCGGATGAAGAATTCAATTCCGCTGCGGTAGGCGCGGCTGACCACATCCCCGTTCTCGATCTGCGAGATCATCACGAACTTGGAACGGCAGCCCTGCGCCTGAAGAGAGAGAATGGTCTCGATCCCGTCCTGGTCAGGCATCAGCAGATCCATCAGCACAATGTCTGGGGTCTCGCTCAGGATCAGGGCAATCCCCTCCTGTCCGCTCTCTGCTGTACCTGTCACCTCTCCCAGCCCACTGTCCTCAATAATATGCTGCAGCATCCTTCTCGCCGACGCATCGTCATCTACAATACAGAAAGATAGCGGCATCCTCTATTCCTCCTTCCGCAGCTTCTCACTCGGCACCCTAACCTGGAACATAGCCCCGCCGGCAGGCGATACCGGATGAACCGTAATGCTTCCCCCGAACATATTCACAATATCCCGTACATGCGAGAGCCCGATCCCTGTAGCGGCGATCCCCTCTTCATCGAATTTCGTCGTGAACCCCGGCTCGAACAACAGCTCCAGGTCACGCTTTTGAATCCCGGCACCGCTATCGGCTACTGTAAAAAAAGTCAGGCCCTCCTGCTCATATGCACGCAGATGAATACTGCCTTTACCTTGGATGACCTCCACCGCGTTGGCGGTGAGATTGTTCAGCAGAGTCAATAGAGGGATGTAGCTGTCGGTTGTATAGTCGGAGGTCATATCCACATGGAAGTCGATCTGCTTGTCCAGCATTTCGGCATATTTGGCATTGCTTTGGACCGTGAACTGCAGAATACCCGATAACGGCATGTCCCCGTTCACCTCACGCTCCGCCAGCTTCACAAGCCCGGCCAGAATCCGCTGTGAATCCTTCTTCACCTCATGGAGCTGCTGGGTAATATCCAGTACCTGACGGCTATGCTGCTCCGTTCCTTCCCCGGCCTTCAGCTGGCGGTATAGCTCGAAGCTGTTCAGTGTCACATGCTCCAGTGTGCCGATGGACTTCTTCAGATAGAACACTTCACCATATAGGCCGGAGCCGAATCCGAGCAGTTGCCGGGTCCGCTCCTGCTGCTCACGCTCCCTGATCCGCATCTGGCTGACAGAGATGCTGCTGTATACCCCGGTTGTGAAGTACGTGCGCAAGACCGCAATCGCCATTAGATACGTCCACTCATTGAGCCGGAAGGAAGCCGAATCCAGCACAATCAGCCGGGTCAGCAGCTCCATTTCATTCGACACCAGATCAATCAATGCGGCAACGGCGCCAAGCACCAGCGGGTGGAAGGTGTCGATCCGGCGTTTGATGACATACATCAGCAAGCCGAACACCATATAATAGATCATGGCCGAGCAATGACTGCTGAGGCTCTGCTCGAGTGTCTGTCCGCTTCCTTCAACCGCATCCATAGCCGTCCGGAACAGCAGTACAACTATCCCTGTAGCAATGCCTGTGCGGATATACGGCAGCTGGCGCATTAACAGCAGGAACAACAGGAACGCGCTGCTGCCCATGGCAATCCGGAAGATATCTCCGTCAAACGGGTTGATTTTGAATTCTCCGGCCACCGCCGTAACGGCAGCTACCAGCAGAATCTGTACAGTCTTCATTCTCAGAATGGATCGTCCCATCGCCACTGCTCCTGCCTAGAGAGGTTGACAACTATAGTATCATAGCCGCACTGGATTGAATATGGGATTCGCCTCATCCGGGCCGCTTATACCGTTCTCTGTTCAAGCCTTCTGGAGAGCAGAGACAACAGGTAATTGACGGTAAAATAAATCAGGGCAACCAGCGCCAGCGTTGGTATGGCATAGCTATAGCTGTGACCGATGACGATATTCGCATTATGCATCAGCTCCGGCAGGGAAATAACGACGGCCAGTGAAGTATCCTTCAGCAGGGAGATGAACTGGCTGACCAGCGGCGGAACCATCCGCCGCAGCCCCTGGGGAAGCACAATATGCCATAAGGTCTGGGCATTACTGAGACCGGAGGAACGCGCCGCCTCAATCTGCCCCTTGTCGATAGACATTAAGCCGCCGCGGACAATCTCGGCAATCATCGCTGCCTCGAATATCGTTAAGGCAGCAATCGCTGCTGTAATCAGTCCGAGCTTGATCCCCACCTCCGGCAAGGCGAAACGGATGAAGAAGATGATCAGCAGCAGCGGCAGATTACGGATCACCTCCACCAGATAGAACATGACCGGCGACAATACCGGCACTTCCGAGTAGCGGATAACGCCAATAATGCAGCCAATTATAAAGCTCAGGATAATAGATACAAAAGCTACAATCAGCGTAATATACAGTCCGTCCAGCAGAAACTTCAAATTATCGGCGGAGTATGCTCCTATGAAATCCACGATATCCCTCCTTCAGCTTCCGAGATACTTAATATTTGCGCTGCAGCCGGCGCTCCCATATCCGCACCCCATAGCTGAGCGGCAGCGTAAGCACCAGGTAGAACAGCGCCACGAAGATGTAGGTGTCAAAGGTACGGTAAGTCTCTGTGGAGATACCGTCTGCGAAGTACATCAGATCCAGACCTGCCACCAGTGTCAGCACTGAGGAATTCTTAATCAGATTAATGAATTGGTTGCCGAGCGGCGGAATGACCAGCTTGATCGCCTGAGGCAGAATGATATGCAGCATAGTCTGTATGTAGCTGAGGCCGGAGGAACGGGAAGCCTCCATTTGTCCCTTGGGAACGGCCATGATTCCGGCACGGATCGCTTCGGCGATGAAGGCCGAGGTGTATACCGCGAGCCCTATAGTTCCTGCCTTGAAGCCGTCCAGCGTGAAGCCCAGGGCCGAAGGTCCGTAATAGAAAATATACACTACAAGCAGCAGCGGGATATTGCGGATGAACTCCACATACACCGCGCCGAACCAGCGCAGCCCTCTCACTGTAGTAATGCGGAAGACGGCAATTACCGCGCCGATCAGGAAGCTGCCGAACAGGGCCAGCACACTGGACAGCAACGTGCCGTAGAAGCCTTCCATATACAGCCCGAAGTAATTGGTTAATATTGAGTAATCCATTCATTTCACCTGCCTTTCCTCTAAGGATAAACAAGTAGAAACGGCTTTGCCGTCCTTAGAAAAGGCGCTACCGTTTCTACAAGAAATTCAAGGATAACTTATCGTGTGGAACATATACATTCTTATAGAGCAGGCTTATAGAGTAAGCTTATTTCGCCGGAGCTTTACCAATCCATTTGGTATAAATGGCATCATATTCACCGTTTGCTTTTAGCTCAGTGAGTGTGTCATTAACCGCCTTAACTACATCGGTATTTCCCTTTTGTACCGCGATGCCGTAAGGCTCGTCGGTGAATGGCTTGCCTACAACCTCAAACCCCGGGTCCTGTGAAGCCATCCCGTAGAGGATCGCATCATCCGTCGTCAGCGCATCGCCTTGTCCGGCCTTAAGCGCGCTGAAGGCATCCTGATAGTTGTCGAATTCAAGCACGGTAACGCCTGGCACCTTTTCTTTGATATTCTTGATGGAGGTCGCACCCTTGGAGCCCAGGATCTTCGTATCCTTTGTGACCGCTTCAATCCCGGTAATCGGGCTGCCCTTCTTCACCAGCAGGGATTGGCCGGCCTGGAAATAGACATCAGAGAAATCCACTTCCTTCTTGCGGTCCTCCGTAATCGTCATGGTAGCCACGACCATATCAATCTCGCCATTATTCAGCATCGGAATCCGTGTCTTGGAGGTGACCTCCTTCAGCTCAATAGCATTTTCGTCGCCCAGAATTTTTTTGGCGATGGCCTTGGAGATATCAATGTCGAAGCCTTCCACGTTACCGGAGGCCGGGTCCTTCAGCCCGAACAGGCGGGTATCGAACTTCACGCCGACAAGCAGCTTGCCGCGTTCCTTGATCTTCGTAATCGCTTCAGAGTCGGCGGCTGCCCCACCGGCAGTATTGCCGCCTGCCGCCTCATCATTCTTGCCCTTGTTGTTGCCGCAGCCGGCAATGACCAGCATGGCCGCAATCGCCAGAACACTTACCATTTTGAAGCTTTTGGACATTTTCATTTTGTTTCCTCCCCGGATTCCTATTTATTTATTCTAGTGACTTAATACACGGCTGAGAAAAGTTCGCGTCCGCTCTTCCTTCGGACTGGCGAAGAACTGCTCCGGCTCCGCCTCTTCCACGATCTGTCCCTGATCCATGAAGATGACCCGGTCCGCCACCTCACGCGCGAAGCCCATCTCATGGGTCACGACCACCATCGTCATGCCCTCCTTGGCCAGGGCGCGCATGACATCCAGCACTTCTCCGACCATCTCCGGGTCAAGCGCCGAGGTCGGCTCATCGAACAGCATGATCTTCGGCTTCATCGCCAGCCCCCGGGCAATCGCCACACGCTGCTGTTGACCGCCGGATAGCTGTGAGGGATAGGACTGCGCTTTGTCGGCAATCCCGACCTTATCCAGATAGTACATCGCAGTCTTCTCCGCTTCGGCCTTGCTGAGTCCAAGCACCTTGATTGGGGCCAGTGTGATATTGTCAATTACCTTCTTGTGCGGGTACAGGTTGAAGTGCTGGAAGACCATTCCGATCTCTTTGCGCAGGGTATTGATATCTGTCTTGCGTTCATTTACAGTTATACCGTCTACCGTTAATCCGCCGCTGGTGATCGTCTCCAGCCGGTTAATGCAGCGCAGCATGGTACTCTTGCCGGAGCCGGAAGGACCGACTACAACAACTACTTCCCCTTCCTGAACATGGAGATCAATGGATTTCAGTACATGGAATTGTCCGTAATGTTTGTCTACCTGATGAAAGTCGATCAATGGCTAGGCCTCCTTTGTATAATCGGGTTTGCTTGTCAGCTATGGTAACACTTAAATCAAACCTTACTTCAGAGACTACCAAATACTACATAATACTATGCGAATTTTTATTCACTCATGTTATTTTCTTTTCAAAATGTGGTGGATTCCCTTTTCTTTTTATGTCTATTACTATTTTTTATCAGTTTGTTGTGACCTTTTGTGACATTATTCTCTTGAACAATCAGCGAACGCAAAAAAAGATGTCCTGAAGCCCTCGTGGCTCCCGCGACATCTTGTCCAGGCAATCTATTCGATTACTATCTAGAAGAAGATCTTGAAGATGACTCCCGCCAGTACAGCACTGATCGGAATGGTAATGAACCAGGTCACCACGATCCGTCCGGCTACTCCCCATTTCACAGCGGAGAAGCGCTTGGCTGAACCTACACCCAGGATGGATGAAGTAATGGCATGGGTCGTACTTACCGGCAGATGCAGCAGCGTAGCTGTGAAAATAACAGAGGCCGCCGAAATATCCGCCGCGAAGCCGTTAATCGGCTCAATTTTGAAAATCTTCGTGCCCATCGTCTTAATAATCTTCCAGCCGCCGATTGACGTTCCAAGCGCCATCGAAGTAGCTGCTGCAATCTTAACCCAGAGCGGAACCTCCATGGTCTCGAGCCGTCCCGAGGTCACGAGGGCAAAGGTGATAATCCCCATCGCCTTCTGCGCGTCATTCGTACCGTGGGTGAAGGATTGCAGTGCTGCCGTAACGATCTGCATCGAACGGAAGCCCTTGTTGACCGTGTGCGGACTCCGCTTGGCGAAGATCCACTTCAGGATCGTCATCACGATATAACCGATAACAAAAGCGATCAGCGGGGAGAATACCAGCCCCTCCACAATCTCAATGAATCCGTTCCATTTGATATGCTCCGTACCTGCCCCAACATATACCGCACCGGCCAGAGCACCGATAAGCGCATGGGAGGAGGACGACGGAATACCGAGCCACCAGGTTACCAGATTCCAGATAATCGCTGCTATGAGCGTCGCTGTCACAATATCTATCCCGTTGTCCAGCAGGGTCGGATCGGTAATACTTCCTCCGATCTTCTTCGCTACGCCGGTGAACATTAATGCTCCGATAAAGTTCATGGAGGCGGCCAGCATGATCGCTGTACGCGGCTTCAGCGCGCGTGTAGAGACAGAGGTCGCAATGGCGTTGGCTGTATCATGGAACCCGTTGATGAAGTCGAACGCCAGCGCAAGAAAGATAACAAAAGCCAGCACATATATAGATGTGTCCATATTTCAGAGCCCCTTATGAGTTGCGCATGATGATCGATTCCAGCATGTTGGCTACGTCTTCACATTTGTCCGTGGTCGTCTCCAACCGCTCGTACAATTCTTTGCGTTTGATCAGCTCAATCGGGTCTTTTACAGTCTCGAACAGGGCCTTGGTGCAGATGCGCAGGACTTCATCGCCCTGGTTCTCCAGATCATTCAGGCGGATGGTGTATTCGCGGATCGCCAGAAGCTTCTTCTGGGAGAGCAAATGGACTGCTTTCTGGATCTCATACGCACTCTGGCGGAGAATCTCAGCGAACTGAATAATATATTCATCCGCATCCAGCAGGTTATACATATAGAAACGCGAAGCAGAGGCCTCCAGACCATCAATAACATCGTCCATGCTGGTGATCAGATCCATGATGTCGTCACGCTCCAGCGGCGTAATGAACGTTTTGTTGAGTTCCTTGATGACAGTGTGCGTGTACGTATCGCATTGGGATTCGTATTTCTTCATCACCCCGGCGAAGTTCTCCACATTGCCTTGGAGGGTCGAGATATTCTGAGCGAAATAATCGGCCGCCTGAACAATGGTGTCAGCCATATTTTCGAGCGTCTCAAAGAATATATCCTTTTTTCTAAACTTCATTAGCCTTAAACCCCTTTACATAAAATTGCCTGAAAAATGCAGCCACCCATATGTAAACAGCATGAAAATGAATGACAACCCTTGTTATCTTATCATATCAACAGAAGGGATAGAAGACAAAAACCGAACTTTTTTGCACTATAATAACAATTCCCTGTAATTGCGAAAATAATCATCTGAACGGTTAATTTTACAGCCGGACTCAGTTGGACACGGGCGCAGGGACATATTCGACATGGCTGCTGAAGGAGGGGCTGTTCGGTACGATCAAAATATGGGTAACCCCCGGGTACATTAGCGCCTCCTTGCCGTCCTCCTTCACAAACCGGATAATGTCCCCGGGGCTGCGGGACCATTTGCCTGAGACGGAGACTCCGCGCTGGAACAGCAACGCTTCTCCCCCCAGCTCCGTATCCACCTTCAGTCTGCCGACATCATCAAGCACCTTATGGTCCGAGCCCATCACGATGATGTTCGCCGCTTCCACCGGGCTGTCATTATTCAGGTCCAGATAGGGCTTGCCGTTCACCCACCGGGCATAGGTACGCTGCTCTGCGTTATATTTGTACCCCACGGTGTAGCTCTTCAGCAGGAAGCTCACACTCAGCTCCAGTGCAGGGTTACCCTCTACAGGGATGTAATCCGGATCATTGAAAAGAAGGGCGGGTACCTTCACGCTCCCGGCGTAGCCCAGCTTCGCTGCGCCCTCCCGCAGCTTGGCGGCATTGCTGTACAGGTTATGCGGGGCTTTGCGCTCCTTGTCCCGCCAGAAGTAGGCGCCTGCGCGGCCGATCTCGTCCATGTCCGCCTTCTTCTCTCTTTGCAGAATAGCATAAGCGTCCGGACTGCCCCCGGCATGGACCGTCACGCCGCCATAGCTCTCGCCAATATCCAGCAGGTACGGGCGGATACTGCGGATCGGGCCGATCTTCACCACACCCTCATGACTCTGAAAAATTCCTATCAGCCGGGTAATCCCGCCTTCTGCCAGAACCTCGTACAGGATATCCGCCTCGCTGATCCCCGACTGCGGCCGGGCAGCCGGGGCATTATTGATCATGACCGCGAGCGGCCGGGGCAGGGTTCCTTCTGCCACCGGAAGACCTGTTAACCCGGATACCAATGCCGGGGCAGGCGTTGCTGTAGGCGACGGCGACGGCTGCGGAACTTCTGTTAGCTGCGGCTGCGCCGTAGGCGCCACCACCCGCACGGGTGCCGGGGTTGCCTGCTCCTGTCCGCAGGCAGAGAGCATTGCAGCAGTAAGGATAAGGGCATATAGAGGGCGGAATGAAGACCGGTTCATCGTCATAGAATCGTTGTTCCTCCTAATCGTTTCTTTCATATAATCATAGCGCAATCCGCGGGAAATAGAAGGATAAGTTGTCAGGTGAAGCCTATAAATTGTGCGCAACAAAAAAGGATACAGCCCTTAGCGCGGCTGTATCCCTCATTCATATGTGTATTAGTCAACCATCCAGCAGTTCAGGCTGAGCGTGCCATATTGATAAGCCTGAATCATTAACTGCGCCCGCCTGCCTTCATCCGCTGCGCCCATCACGTAGAAGAGCGGGATGAAATGTTCCTTGCCATAGGTAGGTACGGCTTCCCTCACATGCGGAGCTTGCTTCTCATAGGCAAACAGTGCAGGAAGATCCCAGGCCTTAAGACGCTCCGCAATCCAGCTGTCGAAGTCAAGCGCCCATTGCTCGGGCTGATCGTCCTGCTTCAGCAGTCTGAGGTTATGGATCAGGCCTCCGCTGCCGATCACGAGAATGCCTTCCTCGCGCAGCGGGGCCAGCATCCGTCCGATGTTGTATTGCTCTTCAGGCGAACGGAGCGAATCAACGGATAAGGCCACGACCGGAATATCCGCCTGCGGGAACATTTTGCTTAAGATTACCCAGACTCCATGATCGAGGCCGCGGCCGAGTACAGGCTGATGGGATAGATTACTGTCCCTGAAGAGTTCGGAAATGCGGCTGCTGAGTGCGGGATCACCTGGAGCAGGATACGTCAGCTTATACATCTCTTCCGGGAATCCGTAGAAATCATGCTGCGTTTCATGCTGTGCGTCCACTGTAATCAGCTGCTCGGGACTGTCCCAATGGGCCGAGAACACTACAATGCCGCGGGGCTTCCCCAGATCAGAACCCAGCCGCTGCAGGAAACGCGTATAGTCGTTATCCTCAAGAAGCAGCATAGGGGAGCCGTGCGCAATAAAAAATGCCGGTAATTTCATAGGGTCAGAGCCTCCATTCCAGTATGGTCTGCCCCTTTATTTTACAGCTAATTCCCAGCCATTGCGAGTGCCGCCGTTCTCCTATATCATCCAGTTCTGCCATTCCTCCTGCAGATGCTCCTGCTGGTTCATCCAATCCCGGGTACGCTTCAGCACCTGCTCCTGCGCCGGACCCGAAGAGAAGGTATGGTCGCCCTGAAAAATAATCTCCTTGTCGCACCGTCCCTCCGGCCGGGTCCAGAACAGCTTCTGGTAGAGAAACGCATAATCTACAGGGATCACATCATCGGAGGTTCCGTGGATAACAAGTACATCGCCGCTGAACTTCCCGGCCTCTTGGAACGGCTGAAACGCGGCCAGGGAGTTGAAGTATACCGGAGTGAACGAATACCCGGCATAATCAGCCGTCCCGCTCTTCACTGACCGGTCGAAGGCTTCTCTTCCGACAATCTTCACGATATCATTGAACGGATAACCTACAGCGGACCAGAGGACGAGGTTCTTCACCCGCCGGTCACGGACACCGGTCAGCAGCGCTACCGCGCCGCCCAGACTGTGCCCGATCAGCGTTACACGCTGCGGGTCCACATCGGCTGAGCCGATGCCGTAGTCCAGCACTGCCCGGGTCTGCCCGATCATCGACTCCATATCCTCGCTTCCGTAATTGCCGCTGCTCTCCCCGCAGCCCACATAATCGAAGCGGATGACCATATAGCCATCCTGTGCCAGCTCACGGGCCGCCTTGACGAAGATCCGGTCTACACCAATCCGGCTGCCCACGAAGCCGTGGCAGATCACGGCCAGCGGCACCCGGTTCTTGCACCGTCCAGTACCTGCCCTGTCTGCGGCCGGATAGTGTATGCTGGCTGTCAGTTCCTCTCCCTTATGCCGGATGATTATATTCCGTTCCATCGCTGCATCCTCCCTTGAATGTTCCTTTTAATTTTAAATTATAATAATTCCGATTAATTTAGTATGATTTATATTTCTATTATAATAGCTGCAATAATTTCTTGTCAACAAGCAGAAACCCCCTTCACTCCCGAGAGGAGCAAAAGGGGTCCATGTGCAGCTTACTTTCACTCAGTCATAGCTGTCGTGAAACATATCATGAGTCTCCTGCCGGCCTTCCCAGCCTTCAAGCCCGTTCTCCGGGCTCTGTCCCGCAGCATCCCATAGACTGAAGCCGTCGGAATTGCCCCAGTCCCCCACTTCATTAGTCGGTGCAGGCGCGGTGCCGCCTGTCACAGCTTGCTCAGGTTCCCGTTTGTTCTCCAGTTCCATAACGCTCCCTGCCTTCCTCTAGCTAGATTTGTGAAGCAGCCACCTCTTCAGTGTTTACTCTTCCAAAAGGATTATGCAAAGGATGACCGGAAGCACGTTGTCCTTGCACACCGCTGGTGCACAAACGTATACTCTAGGTTGAAGGTATCCTGATCAACACTTCTGGAGGTATAGCTAAGCGCAATGAAAGTCAAAGCTATGATTAAGCAAAACAACCTGCTGCGGGAGCAGATGACACCGTTCAACCGCTCTTATTACGAAGATATGATTCTGGCGATGCGCGCCAGTAACGTTGATGCTGTACGTGCAGAGGAGCTGCTGCTTGAGGCGGCGGACCTGCTGTTGAAGGGACAAGCCAAAGGCAGGAACGCCAAGCAGATCTTCGGCGAGAACCCCGGCGATTATTTCAAGGATGTGATGGACAGCGTTCCTTCGCGTGCTCCGCGCAGCAGGCTGAAGAATTCCCTGATGATCTCCTGGTCCGCTCTGACGATTCTGTTCGGGGCTATGGGCCTAGCCGGCCTGATTATGCAGTGGAGCGGCGGCCCTGAGGAGATCTTCGGCCAGCTCAGCATTTTCACTCTTGTCATAGTCGGCGCAGGCTCAGTTGTTCTGGTTGAACTCCTTATGAAATGGATGGCCTCCTTGGCCGAGGACGACAGTCCGAAGCCCAAGACTTTCGACATCAAGGGCCTGGGCCTTTATATCGGAATTGCAGTCATTGCAGTATTCGCCGGAATATTCCTGGACAATCTGTTCCCGGTGATCCGGATCTCGCCCTGGGTCAGTCTGGCTCTTGCGGCAGCCGGAGGCCTGGGACTGAAAGTTATATTCTTCCGATCCTAGAAGCTGTATCCCATACTTGTTCCACACAGGAGGAGACTTGAATGAAAAAGCATGTCGTTCTATCCGCCGCTATTGCCCTGTTCATAGGGCTCCAGGCCGTCGTGTCCGCCCCCGCCGGTGCCGAAGGAGCAGCAGGCGCTAAGGCCGGGGGAAGCGGAACAGCCGCCCTCAGCCATGCGGAAGCTGTCTACAAGGGCGCGCTGCCGCTGCTGTCCAGCGGCAATCTCCCGGGAGCCATTGCCTACATGAAGACGAAGCTGTATGCGGTCACTCCCTATCAGGCGACAGTGCTGACCCTGAAGCTCGAGAACCTGCACAAGGCTCTTCTCCCCTCCTGGGAGAAGAAGTTCAGCAGCAGTGATGTCCAGCGTAAGCTTATCTCCGTCTACAAGGGCGGAGTCAGCATGACGAAGCTGGCTGAGAGTACGGAGAACGCCTCGCTGCGTGCCTTGCTGCTAAGCGCAGGAGAGAGCGGCTATAAGCTGGACACCGCCGAAGGCACCTTTTACCCGGTGATTGATTATGCGGCCTACCGTAAATATAAGAACTTCGTAACCGATGATATCAGCAGTTATATCTCCATTATGGCGGACGAATCGGATCTGCCCCCATCCAAGGATAACGGACTTATTATTGCCTGGGGTGAGGTCGCAGACCGTGCGCTGACCCAGGAGCAGTTCATACAATCTTATCCCACCTCCAACCGGTTACAAGCCGTTAAGAAGCTGTATAACCAGTATGCTGTGAACACCTTCTATGGCCAGAACAACACGCCGCTCTTCCATTACGACAATCTGGAGATGGATCTGGAGGCGCAGAAGGCTTATACCAGCATCTTGTCCAAGAACAACAGCACAAGCGATTTCCTGCAGAAGCTGGACGGCTTCATGAAGCTGATGAAGAGTAACGGCTATCTGCTGGACGATGCGGCTAAGCAGTATTTGAAGACTGAGGTCCCTCTGTCGTAGGACAGTACAGAAGATACCAGCCCCGCTGCAACAAGCAAGTGGAAGAACGCATCTTAATTTACCGGTTTCTGATGATTGTACAGTAGCAAGTGGAAAAACAGCAGCTATTGGTGCCAGATTCGCTGCTACCGGTTGAATTCCGCTAATTTAAGTGTTGTTTATCGAGCTGCTTCCCCGGCAGGATTCATCCGTCCATCAGTAAGTGGAGTAAATCCAATTAATCTCGTTCCACGCCGCATGACTAGTCCCATCCAACAAGAAAGACCCGCCCACAGGAACCCTGGGCGGGTCTTCTTGTTATTCTAGAAGCTGCGTTTGCCGCTGCATTGCCGTTGCCTAACGATCCGCATACAAACCCGGCGAATCAGATCAGCATACTGAACAGATTGACATCCTTGTTGATCTCTACGTAATCCACGCCCTTTTGCTTCATCCGCTCAATCAGCGGGGTGTAGGCATCGGTAGACATCAGCTCAATGCCCACCAGTGCGGGGCCGTTCTCCTTCTCGTTCTTCTTCGTGTACTCAAACCGGGTGATGTCATCGTCGGGTCCCACCACCTCGGTCAGGAATTCACGCAGGGCACCCGCGCGCTGCGGGAAGTTAACCATGAAGTAATGCTTAAGGCCTTCGTAGATCAGGGAACGCTCCTTGATCTCCTGCATCCGGTCAATATCGTTGTTGCCGCCGCTGACGATGCAGACTACACTTTTGCCGCGGATCTGGTCAGCGTACATATCCAGCGCCGCAATCGGAAGCGAACCGGCCGGCTCCACAACAATCGCATTCTCGTTATACAGCTCCAGTATGGTGGTACAAGCCTTGCCCTCCGGTACCTTCACCACATCATCGAGAAGACGCGAACAGATATCGAAGGTTAATCCGCCGACACGCTTGACCGCTGCCCCGTCCACGAACTTGTTAATCTCCTTCAGGGTGATGACCTCGCCACTCTGCATCGCTTCGCTCATAGAAGCTGCTCCGGTCGGTTCCACTCCGATAACCTTAGTCGCCGGGCTTACCGTCTTCACATAGGTGGCAACACCGGCCGCCAGCCCCCCGCCGCCAATCGTAACGAACACGAAGTCTGCAGGCTTGTCCAGGCTCTCCATAATCTCCATAGCGATGGTGCCGTTACCGGCAATAATGCGCGGCTCATCGAACGGGTGAATCAGCGTCATGCTATAGTCAATGCAGGCCTGCAGTGCTTCATCGTAAGCATCGTCGAAGGTATCGCCCTTCAGAATGACCTCTACGAATTCACCGCCGAAACGCCGGACCTGCTTAATCTTCTGATTCGGTGTAGTGCTGGGCATGAAGATCTTGCCCTTGATGCCGAGTGCCTTACAGGAATAAGCCACCCCCTGGGCATGATTCCCTGCGCTTGCGCAGACAATACCCCGGGTTCTGTCTTCTTCGGACAGACTGCGGATCATGTTGTAGGCTCCCCGAATTTTGAAGGAGCGCACAATCTGCAGATCCTCGCGTTTCAAATATACATTGCAGCCGTATTTAGCCGACAATACCGCGTCCAGCTGGAGCGGCGTACGGACGATAACCTCCCGCAGCACATGGTGTGCGCGTACAATATCTTCCATTCCTACGATCCGGTTTTCGCCTTCTCTCATTTTTTCCCCGCCTCACTGTCTCTTTCTTATCGTTTCGCTTCTTGTAACATACTCTTCCAGAGACATTTTTTCAACCCTTGTCCTCTTCACACAACACAGCATCCACTACTGGTGGATCATGTCAGGTTATTTGCACACCAAAACTCCCTTGTATCTGCCGTATTCAGCAAACAAAAGGGAGTATGAGCTCAGACAACAATATTCAGTTCATAGGATCTGGGAGTACGCGCCCTACTGCTCCAGCAGCTCCTGAAACCATTTCAGGTTCAATTCATGGTGCGCTCTGACATTATTCATCATCGACTTTGCCGTTGCGTAGATCCTATCTTGCTTGGCATCCAGCGCCGAATCAATTTCAGCAATTTTGCGCCGTGTCTGCTCCATCTGCACCGCTACGGCCGACTTGAACTGCTCAGGATCATATTGGTGGGCAAACAGCGTGGTCATATAAAAGGTTAACGTAACATCGTCCGTCTGCAGCGAGTATTTGGCCATCAGCACTTTGAAATGCTCTTCGCCCTGCGGTGTAATCTCGTAGATGTATTGTTCGGGATAGTTATTAACGCTAACGACTTCAACCAGCCGGACCAAGCCTTCATCCGCTAACTTCTGCAGGTTGTAATACAGCGATCCCTTCGTCATATGAACAAGATACCTGTAATCCCGCTCTTTGAAGACATTCAACAATTCATACGCGCTGGATGGTCCGCAATCCTTCAGCAGACCCAGTATTAATAAGGGTATAATAACAATTCCTCTTTCTATACATTATTGAAAATCACCGAGATGCTCCGCTATCCATTCTCTGAACGTATAAGGCTCCCGGCCAAGAATAGCCAGAACCGTGTCTGTCATGGCGAGCTTATGCTTCAGCGTATACTCCCAGTCCTGGACTCTAAGAGTAATGTACTCTTCAGCAATGTACTTGCTCATATAGGAACGGAAGTCATCAATGGTCTGCTCTTCCAGTTTAATTGCTTGTCCCAGTTGCTTAGAAATTTCGGTTAATATATTCCGCTGGCTAAGAATATTCGCTCCTGTTAACGTCAAGACCTGCCCGGAGAATCTGTCAAAATCGGTAATAACCTCACTGATCACTTCAGCAATATCGGCTTCGTGTACACTGGCCAGCTTAGCCTCCAGGGCCGGTAACCGGATCGTCCCCTTATTGTATCTAAAAAGGTCCCTCCAGTAAATGGTATTATGCATGAAGGCCTCGGCCCGGATAAACCCATACTGGAAGCCATACGCCTGAATCTGATCCTCGACCTTTTTATGTTTAATCGCATTCTCGTTGTAACCGGCATCCGAGCGGTTGATGGAGGCTGAGGATAAGAACACGATGTTCCGCACACCCTTGGCCCTAGCAGCCTGCAGAATCTCTTCAGCATCATCCAGAAGGATCAGGAACAAGGTCTCCACGCCGCGCAGACTGTCTGACCAGGCGCTGCAATTCTTGATATCGCCGGTGACAATCATCATACGATCTGTCCGGTCTGTTAACAGCTTCTCAGGGGTTCGGGTAAGGGCTTTGAATTCGGCATCCTTAAGCTTGAGGTAATGCATAACCCGATTTCCAACGGTTCCAGTTGCTCCAGTAATAAATAACATTACAAGGACCTCTTTTCCAGAAAATTAGTCTAATTAGACCACATGTCATAATATAGTCTAATTAGACTAGAATAGCAAGGATTATTATACAAAAAAACACAGCCCCGAAGGACTGTGTCAGCTATTTCATATTCAGATCATCACCAGATCAATTATATTCTATTGTTTCAGCATCCACTTGAGCAGATCCGGCACGCCCGCCCACAGACGCGAGTGCATAATAACATATTCAATCGCTTCATTGGAATCGCCCATTCCGACAAAATCCGGAAGATTATGCGGCAGCCGCTTCACACCCAGCAGGTAATCAGGCACATGCTTGTTCACTCCGCGGGCTACACGGTACAGCATTTTGAGTTGTGAGGTAATCCCGTTCTTCTTGAATTCCAGCACCATCCGGTCATAAGCAAAGGCTGCTGCGGCATCCTCTTCCCCGTAGTCCTTGATGATCCGTTCGGCTTCCTTCAGCTGGTTGCTGTACAGGTATACGGCGGTCAGCAGATAGCGGGCACCGGTATTATCATCCTGAGTAAGCTCCAGAATATGCTCCAGCATCTCTGCCGCTTCCTCCGCATTGCCGCCGAACCAGCAGGATTCCGCGTAGCTCTGGCAGATACGGATATATGGACGGGTCTCATACAGACCCCAGAAGTCCCCTTTGTTCTTCGTAAAATAAAGCTCGCCCAGCTCCCGTCTGCCCGCAGCGATTCCTGCCTTAAGAAGCTCCCGCGCATCCTGCTCATTCTCCGATTCCTCGGCCAGAATAAGATAGGCTTCCGGGCTGTCCGGGTAGATCTCCAGTGCCTTCTCCGCCAGTTGAATCCGGCGTTTCGCAGAGTTCGCTTCCATAGCCTTACCCAGCAGGGCCTGCGCCTTCTCCTTCGGCGTTCCCGGACCATTCAGTGCGATCAGCTCATCCGCTTCTCCAGCCATGCCGTATTCCTCGACATAGTTATATATTTCCTTCACCTTGCGGGAGATCGTAGCCGTCGTTATTTCGTATTTGTCAGCCAGCTCCGCCTGGGACAGCATGAAGCCGTATTCTTCGGACAACAGATATTCGATCGCCGCACAGAACGAGCCGGTCTTCTTCACCGCCGGCTTGGTCTGGCGGGAGAAGCCGTTCCACAGCACCAGCGCCTCCAGGATCAGCTCCCGGTCATACCGGTCTCTCATGCTCTCGATCAGCTCCAGCGCAAGCTGTTCATGGGCCGGATGCTCCCAGTTCAGCTCACGAGCCACCATCTTCTTCAGCTTAGGCAAAGTAAGCTTGCCGCCGGCAGCAGAGACAGCAGCCTCAGGAGCCGGCTGTTCCTGCCGGATTTCACCGGTTACTGCCACTTGCGCTGCTGCATCCTCTGTTGTTACCAGCCGCAGGATGGACTCCACCGCTGACTTTTCTTTGTCCAGGCAGCATTTCTTATATTTTTTCCCGCTTCCGCATGGGCATAAGTCATTTCTTCCAACCTTACTCAAAACCAATTCCCCCTTAAATCTGTAACTAAACATCCGCATCAGCATCGCTGATATCGTACTATTATAGCATTTCCCGGCACGAGGTTTTCCAGTTTCCTGCGTCTGCGGGAAATAGAAGGATAAGCGGTCAGGTGAAACCTATAGATTTTAAATTTTAAAAAAGGCCTTTCCATGAAAGGAAAGACCTTTTATCTGTATATATCCGCACATTTTCCCCCGTACGAGTTGTATTATAGCACTTCTCCTACTACTTGTCAGTCCTTTTTTGGGACTAATAGCACGAAATCCGGTACTTTATCCTCAGATCAGCGCCTTCATGGCAATGTCATTCCGGTGCTGCTTCCCGGGAAAAGTAATCTTCTCCGCACTCGCATAGGCCGCTGTACGTGCTTCGGCAATAGTCGCCCCCAGGCCCACCACACCAAGCACCCGGCCGCCGCTGGTTACCCAGCTGCCATCCTCACCGCGCGCAGTTCCGGCATGGAAGACCAGCGCAGCACCGTTATCCTCAAGGCCGCTGATCGGTACCCCCTTCGGATACGGTCCGGGATATCCCCCGGAGGCCAGAACAACGCAGACCGCCGCCTCATCGCTCCACTCCATCGGGATATCGGCAAGTCTGCCCTCGGTCACAGCGACGAAGATCTCCAGCAGATCGCTCCGCAGCCGGGGAAGAACGACCTGCGTCTCGGGATCACCGAACCGGGCATTGAATTCAATTGTCTTCGGCTTACCATCCGGCGAGATCATCAGCCCTGCGAACAGCACCCCGCTGAAGGGGCGCCCCTCCGCCACCATGGCCTTAGCCGTCGGCTCGATGATCGTCTCCACCGCTTCACGGATGATGTCCTCCGCAATATGCGGGAGCGGGGAATATGTGCCCATGCCTCCCGTATTAGGTCCTTTATCGCCGTCGAATACAGGCTTATGGTCCTGGGCAGCAGCCATCGGACGCACGGTCTCTCCGTCCACAAAGGCCAGAATCGACATCTCCTGCCCGGCCAGGAACTCTTCAATCACAACCTGTGCCCCGGCTTCGCCGAACACCTTGTCCACCATGATCTCCTGGAGTGCCTGCTCCGCTTCCTCCCGGGAATAGGCTACGGTCACGCCTTTGCCTGCCGCCAGCCCGTCCGCCTTAATCACTATCGGCAGCTCCCGGGTCCGCAGGTAGGCAAGTGCTGACCCGTAATCGCTGAATTTCTCGTAAGCTGCTGTCGGAATGTTGTACTTGTGCAGCAGATCCTTCATGAAGGTCTTGCTGCCCTCGATCTCTGCGGCGTTCTTCCGCGGGCCGAAGACAGGAATCCCCTGCGCTTCAAAGGCATCGACAATTCCCGCCGCCAGCGGATCATCCGGTCCGATGACCACCAGGCCAACCTCCCGTTCCTTGGCAAAAGCGGTCAGCTTATCGAACTCGAACACGCCGATCGGCACACATTCTGCAAGCTGCGCAATCCCGGCATTGCCGGGTGCGCAGTAGATTTTACCGGCACGGGGACTGCGGGACAAGCTCCAGATGATCGCATGCTCGCGTCCGCCGCCGCCGACTACTAAAATATCCATAAGGCTCTGATCCTCCCAGCGTGCTAGTGTTTGAAGTGGCGTACGCCGGTGAAGACCATGGCAATGCCGTATTCATTGGCAACCTTGATCGACTCCTCGTCCTTGATGGAGCCTCCAGGCTGGATCACTGCCGTAATTCCGGCCTTCGCGGCCATTTCCAGCGTATCGCCCATCGGGAAGAAGGCATCGGAAGCCAGTACAGAGCCCCGGGATTTCTCTCCGGCCTGTTCAATGGCAATCTTGGCTGCGCCGACACGGTTCATCTGTCCGGCACCCACGCCTACGGTCATATTATCAGCCGCCAGCACGATGGCGTTCGACTTCACATGCTTCACAACCTTCCAGCCGAACAGCAGCTGCTTCAGCTCTTCCTCTGTCGGCTTGCGGTCCGTTACGATCTGCAGCTCCTCAGGATTCACGGAGTGCACATCGCTCTCCTGCACTACCATTCCGCCTTCGATGGAGGTTACCACAAAGCTGCTCTTACGGGCTGCCGCTGTACTGAGGTTACCGAGCTTAAGCAGGCGGATATTTTTTTTCTTCGTCAGAATGTCCAGCGCCTCGTCCGTGAAGCCCGGAGCCAGAACGATCTCAAGGAAAATATCCTTCAGCATATTAGCCGTATCGGCATCAATGATCCGGTTGGCTGCGACAATTCCGCCGAAGATGGAGGTGGGATCGGCATTGTAAGCCTTTTGATACGCTTCATAGACACTGGCGCCTACGCCTACTCCGCAAGGATTCATATGCTTAACCGCTACAACTGCCGGTTCTTCGAACTCTTTGACAATCTGGAGCGCCGCATTCGCATCGTTAATATTGTTGTAGGACAGCTCTTTGCCGTGCAGCTGCTCGGCAGCAGTAAGGGTATCCTGCGCCGCCAGCGGCTTGCGGTAGAACGCAGCCTTCTGATGCGGGTTCTCCCCGTAGCGCAGATCCTGGATTTTCTCATAAGTTACAGTATAGCGCTCCGGCAGCGGTTCACCGGTGACATTCGCCAGATAATCAGCAATCAGGGCATCGTAAGCCGCCGTATGGCGGAAGACTTTGGCCGCAAGACGTTTGCGGGTGGTCAGGGTAGTATCCCCACCTGCACGCACCTCTTCAAGCACCGCACTGTAATCGGCAGCATCCACTACCACACTGACAAAAGCATGGTTCTTCGCCGCAGAACGCAGCATCGTCGGTCCGCCGATATCAATGTTCTCGATGGCTTCCTCATACGACACATCCGGCTTGGCAATCGTCTCCGCGAACGGATACAGATTCACCACGACGAGGTCGATGTAGTCAAGCCCGAGGTCCTTCATCTGCCGCGTATGCTCCTCATTGTCACGAACTGCAAGGAGGCCGCTGTGCACAGCCGGATGCAGGGTTTTGACCCGTCCGTCCATGATTTCAGGGAAGCCTGTGACATCCGAAATGCCAATGACCGGAACGCCTTCTTTAGCCAGAAGTGTGCTGGTACCGCCTGTGGAGATGATTTCTACGCCTAGTGCAGACAACTCGCGGCAAAAATCCACGATGCCCTGTTTGTCCGATACGCTGACCAGCGCTCTTTTGATACTCACTTTGAATAGTCCTCCTCTGGATTCACGCTAGATTATGGTGGTGGCTTATGATCGCAGGATCTATGTCGCCGGTTGGCCGTGCTTATAATTGAGTTCATAGTGTTTATAAGATAAGTGGATTTACGTCATTTAATTTCGGCTTATGATCAGTCAGATAGAAATTAGTTGGAAAATGTCCACTTAAATGCTGCAATATTCGATCTTCACTCTATACAAGCTTGATTTAGTTGTACTTTTTCCACTTACGTTCGGTTGAGTAGGGAAATCAGTCGGATTAGATGGAGAAAATCCACTTGCGTTACAGCAGCTCCTTACGCCAACAAACCAGTATTTTCGCCATTTCAGGCTGAACAGCACACGATTCCGGCAAATTCTGAACTTTGTGCAATATTTCCCGAGAAATATCAGAAACAGCCGGGCTTGCCTGAAATGTCGAAATTTATCCGGGAATAGTGCGATGACTGACTGGTATTCATGCTGTTGCAATTAGTCGCCAAGGGTCGCCATTCTTCCATTCAATTTCACTTTACCGGCGGCCATAGCGGCCACCACTTCGGGATACAGGGCGTATTCCACCTGGTGGATACGTTCTGCGAGTGATTCGGCGGTATCTCCCGGGATTATCTCAACGCTGCGCTGGGCAATCACCGGTCCGGTATCCATACCGCCATCGACAAAATGCACCGTAACCCCCGTCAGCTTCACGCCGTATTCAAGCGCCTGACCGATGGCGTCTTTGCCGGCGAAGGCCGGCAGCAGCGAAGGATGGATGTTGATGATCCGTCCGGCATATGGCGCAAGCAGCACGGGCGAGATCAGCCGCATGTACCCGGCCAGCACTACCAGCCCGATGTTCCGGCGCTGAAGCTCGGCTACAATCGCTGCTTCGTACTGCTCGCGGCCCGCGAAGTCCTTCGGCCGCAGCAGGAGGGCCGGAATTCCCGCTTCCTCTGCCCGCTGGGCCACAAGCGCTTCCGGTTTGTCCGAGACCAGCAGCTCAATCTGGCCCCCGCCCAGCCTGTTCTCCCGCTGCGCCTGGACCAGTGCAGCGAAATTGCTGCCCTGACCAGAGGCAAATACAGCGATCCGGCTCCACTCCATCAGACTTCAGCTCCTGTAAAGGTAACGATGCGTTCTCCTTCTGTTACCGTTCCGATCCGGTAAGCCTCTTCTCCACTGGCCTTCAGCAGCTCCAGCGCACGCTCACCATCCGATTCCGCCACTACCAGCACCAGGCCCACTCCCATATTGAAGGTGGTGAACATGTCTCGGTTGCTCACGCTGCCCTTGCTCTGCATCAGGCTGAAGACAGGCTGGATCGGCCAGGAGCCGTAATTAATCTCCACATTCACATGCTCCGGCAGTACGCGCGGGATGTTCTCAATGAAGCCTCCTCCGGTAATATGGGCCATCCCCTTGACCGGAAGCTGTTCCAGCAGGGCCAGCAGAGGCTTCACGTAGATCCGGGTTGGTGCGAGCAGAACGTCCACCAGCGGCACACCCAGCTCAGGTACTACCTCGTCCAAGCCATATCCGTCTTCCTCCAGCAAAAGCTTGCGCACCAGCGAGAAGCCGTTGCTATGAATCCCGCTCGACGCCAGGCCAATCACAATGTCTCCAGGAGCGATGTCCGCTCCCGTCACCAGCTTGGCCTTATCGGCCACACCTACGGTGAATCCGGCGATATCATATTCGCCTGCCGCGTACATGCCCGGCATCTCGGCAGTCTCGCCGCCGATCAATGCGCAGCCTGCCTGATGGCAGCCTTCGGCGATTCCGGCCACGATCGCCTCAATCTTCTCCGGCACGACTTTGTCGCAGGCCAGATAGTCAAGGAAGAACAGCGGCTCTGCGCCCTGCACTACAATGTCATTCACGCACATGGCTACGGCATCAATGCCAATCGTGTCGTGGCGGTCCGCAGCGAACGCGATCTTCAGCTTCGTGCCTACTCCATCCGTTCCCGATACGAGGACCGGCTCCTCGTATTTGTCCTTATTCAGGCCAAACAGGGCGCCGAATCCGCCAAGCTCGGTCATTACTTCCGGACGGTACGTGCGCTTCACATGCTTCTTCATGCGTTCTACCGCTTCATTGCCAGCCGCAATATCCACTCCGGCGTTTTTATAAGCTTCCGACACTTTTGAGCACCTCATTTAAGTTAGTTTAGAGCGCGGTTCGGGGCGGCAGGGCATAGAGTGTGGTTTGTGGACGTTATTGCGATGGATATTTGGACCTCCGGCCGCTGTTATATTTGGATTTCCTTGATTTGAACCGCTGAACGCGGTAGAAATCCAAATATAAAGGCGGACGCTATCGCTCCTACAGTTCCAAAATCCCTCTCCATAACTTCCAAACCACCAAGTCAAAACCCTGCCGCAAGCCGAATTACGCGCCTTGCACTTGCAGCAGCAAGACCTCGGCGCTGTGGGCGAAGCCCAGCGCCTCCTAAGCCGATAGAACCCCCGACTTTGCGCAGCAAACAGGACGGGTTCTACAGGCTTCTGCGTACGGGGCGTAGCCCGTGCGCTCTCTTAGGCGACAGCCCCTCCGATTTTGCGACAGCAAACAGGACGGGGGCGGGAGCTCTTCCCGCACGGGGCGAAGCCGTGCAATCATTAAAGCGACAGCCCCTCCGATTTTGCGACAGCAAACAGGACGGGGGCGGGAGCTCTTTCCGCACGGCGCGAAGCCGTGCAATCATTAAAGCGACAGCCCCTCCGATTTTGCGACAGCAAACAGGACGGGGGCGGGAGCTCTTCCCGCACGGGGCGAAGCCGTGCAATCATTAAAGCGACAGCCCCTCCGATTTTGCGACAGCAAACAGGACAGGGGCGGGAGCTCCCTCCGCACGGCGCGAAGCCGTGCAATCATTAAAGCGACAGCCCCTCCGATTTTGCGACAGCAAATAGGACGGGGGCGGGAGCTCCCTCGCACGGGGCGAAGCCGTGCGCATCCTAGCCGGCGACAGAATCTCCGGATTTGCGCAGCAAACAGGACAGATTCTGGAGCCAAGGCCGGGCGGCCAGCATGCCGCCGGGGCACCGCAGCACCGTGAAGCGTGTCCCGGCCGTGCGCAGCACACAGGGACAAAGCGGGCACCCGCACCCACGCCTTCTTAGCAAGTTTAGAGCAGACTCCTACCGCCAAACTTTCGGGTGGCCGGAGGGCAGCGCCCTTCGGGGTCCCCCTTTGTAAGGGGGATTTAGGGGGATGTTAACAGCTGCATCCGTCCTTCTCTTCCCCGCCGAAATCCACCTGCGTCGGGTAGTCATTATCGAAGCAGGACAGGCATAATCCGCCTTTGTAATCGTCACTATTATAGCCGCCGATGGACTGGATCAGTCCATCGGGGGAGAGGAACGCCAGGGAATCGGCGTTGATCTCCTCACACATCTCTTCGATCGTCTTATACGAGGCGATCAGCTCGCGGCGGTCCGGGGTATCAATGCCATAGAAGCAAGGATTCTTGAACGGCGGCGAGGTAATCCGCACGTGAACCTCGAGCGCCCCGGCCTCGCGCAGCAGGTTGACGATCCGGCGCGAGGTTGTGCCGCGCACGATGGAATCGTCGATCATGACTACGCGCTGGCCTTCCACGACCCGGCGCACCGCGCTGAGCTTCATCTTCACGCCTTGCTCACGCAGCTCCTGGCTTGGCTGGATGAACGTCCGGCCGGTGTATTTGTTCTTGATCAGTCCCAGCTCATACGGGATGCCTGTCTGCTCGGCATAGCCGATGGCTGCGGAGATACTGGAATCCGGCACGCCGGTTACGATATCGGCATCCACGAAGGCTTCGAGCGCCATCCGGCTGCCCATCCGCTTACGCGCGGAGTGCAGGTTGGAGCCGTTCAAATCACTGTCCGGGCGGGCGAAATAGATATATTCCATCGCGCACAGCGCTTTGCGTTTCGGTTCCGCGAAGCGGTCCTCGCGGAAACCGTCTTTATCGAGCACCAGCAGCTCGCCGGGCTCAATATCACGCACCAGCTGGGCGCCGATGACTTCGAGCGCACAGGATTCGGAAGCGAAGACATAGGAATCGCCCAGCCGGCCCATCACAAGCGGACGGAGACCGTGCGTATCGGAGGCCACAATCAGCTTGTCATTAGTCATTAGCAGGAAGGCGAAGCCGCCGACCAGCTGCGACAAGGCGTCCTTGGTCGCTTCGACAAAATCCTTCTGCGAACGCGCAATCAGATGCGCCAGCACTTCGGTATCGCTGGTGGTCTGAAAGATGGAACCGCCCTGTTCAAGCTGTTTGCGGATCAGCGGTTCGTTGACGATATTGCCGTTCGTGGCAATCGCCAGATCACCGTCACGGTATTTGAAGACCAGCGGCTGCGCATTGGTCAGCCGGCTGTCTCCGCTGGTCGAATAACGCACATGCCCGATAGACATGTCCCCGATCAGCGAAGCAATCTTGTCTTTGTCGAATACTTCCTTCACCAGGCCCATGCCGCGGTGATAGTTGAAGTCGCGTCCATCCGCCACGCAGATGCCCGCGCTTTCTTCTCCCCGGTGCTGCAGGGCGTGCAGGCCGTAATAGGACATGGAAGCGGCTTCCGGGTGTCCGAAGACCCCGAAGACGCCGCATTCTTCTTTTAACGTGTCAAAAATATCTCCCGAGCCCGTTCCTTCATTGTAAAAGTCGCCGGTCCACAGGATAGGGGCTTCCTGCTTGTTCCCGGTCTTTATTTCATAAGACATGGAATAGCATCCTCCCAAATGGTCTTGAGTTCAGTAACGGCTTCATCCAGTGCAGCCGATCCGTCCAGAGCAACACGCAGGCGGTCCCCGCCAACGCTTCCAATGACCTCTACAGGTACGCCGTAAGCGGCAACCGCTGCCCGCAATTCTTCCGCACGGTCAGGCGCCGAAGTCAGGAGTATACGGGATTGGCTCTCACTGAACAGCGCTACATCCGGGCGGAGTCCGCCGGCGGACAGCTCAATATTCGCTCCAATGGTGCCGCTGATGCAGCTCTCGGCGAGTGCTCCGGCCAGGCCGCCTTCCGACAGGTCATGCGCCGAGCGGACCAGCCCGCTGCGGATGGCAGCAAGTACGGCATCCAGCAGCTTGCGCTCCGTTGCCAGATCGAGTTCCGGCGGACGTCCTTCGGTCAGGCCATGAACCGCATACTGGAATTCACTGCCGCCTAGCTCTGCTTTGGTAACACCCAGCAACAGAATCGAATCGCCTTCCTGCTTGAAGGCCTGAGTTGTAATATGATCGGTATCTTCAATGAGACCCACCATACCGACAACCGGTGTCGGATAGATCGCTCCTGAAGCATTTTCATTGTAGAGACTGACGTTACCGCCAATTACAGGGGTGTCAAGCACACGGCAAGCTTCAGCCATACCGTCTACCGCACGTTCCATCTGCCAGAAGATCTCCGGCTTCTCCGGACTGCCGAAATTCAGGTTGTCCGTAATCGCCAGCGGCTGGGCACCGGAGCAGACAATGTTACGTGCGGCTTCGCTGACGGCAATCCGTCCGCCTACTTCAGGGTCGAGATAGACATAACGTCCGTTACAGTCCGTAGTCATCGCCAAGCCTTTGCGTGTACCGTGGATGGTTACTACGGCCGCATCGGAACCCGGACGAACCGCTGTGCTGGTGCGGACCATATAATCATACTGGTTGTACACCCATGCTTTGCTGGCTACCGTAGGTGAGCCCAGTACGGTGCGCAGGGCGCCGCCCAGATCAGTCACTTCCTCATAGCGAAGCGTATCAATAGAGGCATTCTCCTCATAGTAAGCAGGAACTGCCGATGGTTTGTTATAAATAGGGCATTCATCCACCAGAGCCGTCACCGGCATATCGCCGACCACTTCACCGTGATGGAACAGCTTCAGGCGGCCGTCGTCCGTAACCTTCCCCACCTTGCGGCAGATCACGCCCCAGCGGTCGAAGATTTCCTGTGCCTGCGCTTCATCCTTCGGCTCAACCACGAATAGCATCCGCTCCTGGGATTCCGAGAGCATCATCTCATAAGGGGTCATGCCGTCTTCACGCTGCGGCACCTGGTCCAGGTACAGCTCCAGGCCGTTGCCTGCCTTGCTTGCCATCTCCGCACTGGAGCAGGTCAGACCGGCAGCGCCCATATCCTGAATCCCGAGCACGATACCGCTGTCGATCAGCTCCAGGCAGGATTCCATCACTAGCTTTTCCATGAATGGATCGCCGACCTGTACCGCCGTCCGCTTCGCTTCCGACTCATCACTAAGCTCAACCGAGGCGAAGGTCGCACCATGAATCCCGTCACGGCCGGTAGGAGGACCCACGTAGAATACAGGATTACCTACCCCTTTGGCGACACCACGCTGGATTTTATCATGATCAATCAGACCGACACACATCGCATTGACCAGCGGATTCCCGTCATAGCTGTCATCGAACATAATTTCCCCGCCGACAGTAGGGATGCCGATACAGTTGCCGTAGCCTGCGATCCCGGACACGACATGCTCGAACAGATATTTTACCCGGTCGCTCTCAAGCTTCCCGAACCGCAGAGAGTTCAGCAGCGCCACCGGTCTTGCACCCATGGAGAAAATATCGCGGATAATCCCGCCCACCCCGGTCGCCGCGCCCTGATAAGGCTCAACTGCCGACGGATGGTTGTGACTCTCGATTTTGAAAACAACCGCCTGGTTGTCTCCGATGTCAACGATTCCCGCGCCTTCGCCCGGTCCCATCAGCACCTTCGGTCCACTGGTCGGGAAACGGCTCAGCAGCGGCTTCGAGTTCTTATAGGCACAATGCTCGGACCACATTACGCTGAATACGCCGATCTCTGTATAGTTAGGCTTACGTCCCATGAAGGAGGTAATGAGCTCATATTCGCTGTCCGATACCCCGAACTGACTGTAGATTCTCTGCTCCGCGATCTGCTCTGCGGTCGGCTCCTTAGCGGATACTTGCTGCGTCATAACGATCCCTCCATGTCTTGAGAATGGATGTGAACATCCGTTTGCCGTCTTCCGATCCAAGCAGGCTGTTCGCTGCACGTTCCGGGTGAGGCATCATACCAACCACATTGCCCGCCACATTGCTGACTCCGGCGATATCGGCGACTGAACCGTTCGGATTGTCGCTGTAAGTGAATACGATCTGATTATTCGCCTGAAGCTCAGCCAGCGTCTCTTCATCACAATAGTAATTGCCTTCACCGTGCGCGATCGGGATGACAATCTCTTCATCCTTCGCATAGTCAATAGTAAACGGGGTTGTGTTATTAACGACCTTAAGCACCGTGTCATGACAGCGGAACTTCATCGACATGTTGCGGCGCAGCGCGCCTGGAAGCAGGCCGGCTTCGGTCAGAATTTGGAACCCGTTGCAGATGCCGAGTACGAATTTGCCCTGCTCTGCCGCCTTGGCTACTTCAGCCATGACCGGAGCGAACCTGGAAATTGCGCCGCAGCGCAGATAGTCACCATAAGAGAAGCCGCCTGGCACGAGGATACAGTCATAAGCCGACAGATCTGTCGCCGTATGCCACACATAATCCACAGGTTCACCGAGGCTGTCTTCTACTGCTTTGTAGCAGTCAATGTCACAATTGGAGCCTGGAAAGACAAGCACAGCAAATTTCATGACGTTTAGTCCTCCAATTCGTAGCGGTAATCCTCGATCACCGTGTTGGCCAGCAGCTTCTCGCACATATCCTTGAGTCGTCCTTCCGCTTCTGCGCGGTTATCAGTATCCAGGGTAAGCTCCATATACTTGCCGATCCGCAGACTTTCAACCTCCTGGAATCCTACGGAGTGCAAGGCTCCCTGAACGGCAACACCTTGGGGATCGAGCACGCTTTTCTTGATGGTGACGTAGACTGTCGCTTTTAACATATGCTTGTAGTTCCTCCTAAAATATAATGAACTGATGGGCCTTTATCTGGAAAAGTAACACTCACCTGCGCTTATGGTGGATTGAGACAATAACTGTAGCTTTGACTGTAACTTTAACTGTATTCCGTACAGCTAAAATCAAGTTTTACCGGACAACCCTTACGTTAGTTGTATTTCGTACAGCTAAATTTCATTGCAGCCGTGTATTTGAGTGATTCTGCCTATTTTAATTGTACAAAGTACATTTAAACCGCATCTTTCAAACTTTTTGACCCATATAGTTGTATGAAGTGCAATTCACACGTTATGGCGGTTCTGCAGAAGCAAGACTTCCCTTCATAATACCTTCCCGGTTAGACGGTGATAGATATCCAGGTAACGGCGTGACGTCTCTTCAACCACCTCAAGCGGCAGCGGGTCCGGCGGGCTGTTCTTATCCCAGGAAGAGGCCGACAGGTACGTCCGCACAGGTTCTTTATCCATACTGTCAATCTCGATATCCAGCGCGTATTTGTCCTTGGCCCAGAAGCGTGAAGCATCGGGTGTAAAAATCTCGTCGATCAGGATAACCTTACCGTCCAGCAGCCCGAACTCGAATTTGCAATCCGCAAGAATGATGCCGCGCTCGTTACAATATTCTCTGGCAAAAGCGAACAGCTTCAGGCTTTTTTCCTTAAGCTCCAGCGCAAGCTCTGCACCAATCAGCTCCTGCATTTGTTCAAAAGGGATATCCTCATCATGCCCAACGTCATTCTTGGCTGCCGGTGTGAAAATCGGTTCGGCCAGCACCGCATTCTTGCGCAGTCCCTTGGGAAGCTCAATGCCGTTCACTTGGCCGGTCTCCTGATACTGCCGCCAGCCGCCGCCGGTAATACAGCCGCGCACCACACATTCGATATCAATCCGCTGGGCTTTGCGGACCACCATAATACGGTTCCTTAGCGCTTCTCGGTCCTTCGCAATATCCCCGAGCTTATCCACCTCGATATGAACCACATGATTCTCGATAAGCTCCTTCGTCTGGCCGAACCAGAAGGCACTGAGCCGGTTCAGCACATTGCCTTTGTCCGGCACCGCCGGGTCCAGCACATAATCGAATGCGGAGATCCGGTCGGTAACGACGATCAGCACCTCATCCCCCAAATCGTACAGCTCACGAACCTTGCCTTTGTAGAGCAGCGGCGCATTTACGAGTTCCACGGCAGTGGATACGGCCGATGATGTCATGACCTTTCCTCCCTTGAACAAATGATCTTGCTTATATTTGGGCTAAAAGCTTTGGGAGGCTTGTTTCCTGCGCTTCGCAGCAAGGAATTGAATACACCTTCGGTCGGGTTAATAGGGTCACTGCGGGAAATTTTGGACTTCCGATCGCTGTTATGTTTGAATTTCCTGATTTGAACCGCTGGCAGCGGTAGAAATCCAAACATAAAGGCGAACGCTGACGCTTCTTCCAGTTCCAAAATTCCTCTCCGTTCCTCCTTTAACCCAAACCTCATTTCAATTTCCTATGCTACGCATATCAGGAACAAACTTCCCCTAACGCTCCGCCCATCTCTTCTCCAGCTCATCAGTTCACCACTGACTCACCTTTTTTTAATATTAGATAAGCTCCAGCTTGCGGAAGATGGTATCCACATGCTTGAGGTGCCAGGAAGGATTGAACGCATCCTCGATCTCTTCCGGACTAAGCACAGCCGTGATCTCCGGTGTAGCTTCAACGATATCACGGAACTGGGTCTGTTCTTCCCAGGCCTGCATCGCACGCGGCTGCACAGTGTCGTATGCCTGCTCGCGGCTGAAGCCTTTGTCGATCAGCTTCGTCAGGATACGGCCGGAGAACGGAACACCGAAGGTACGGTTCATGTTGCGCTTCATGTTGTCCGGGAATACGGTCAGGTTCTTCACGATATTGCCGAAGCGGTTCAGCATATAGTTGAGCAGCATCGTCGCATCCGGCAGGATAATCCGTTCTACCGAGGAATGCGAGATATCGCGTTCATGCCACAGAGGCACGTTCTCGTAAGCTGTAACCATGTGGCCGCGGATCACGCGCGACAGGCCCGAGATGTTCTCGCAGCCGATCGGATTACGCTTATGCGGCATCGCGGACGAACCCTTTTGACCCTTGGCAAAAGCCTCCTCCACCTCGCGGATCTCACTCTTCTGCAAAGCGCGGATCTCAGTCGCGAACTTGTCCAGGGAAGTGGCAACCAGCGCCAGCGCCGCCATGTATTCCGCGTGACGGTCACGCTGCAGGGTCTGGGTCGAGATCGGTGCCGGGCTGGTGCCCAGCTTGCGGCAGACAAATTCCTCAACGAACGGGTCGATGTTGGCATAGGTGCCGACAGCCCCGGAGATTTTGCCGAACTGCACCCCTTTTGCCGCATGACGGAACCGCTCCAGATTACGCTTCATTTCCTCATACCACAGCGCCATCTTGAGTCCAAAAGTCGTTGGCTCCGCGTGCACACCATGGGTACGCCCCATCATCGGGGTATCTTTGTAGGCGATGGCCTTATCTTTGAGAATCTCAATGAACCGGATGATATCCTGCTCCAGAATTTCGTTGGCCTGACGCAGCAGGTAACCGAGCGCCGTATCGACAACATCCGTGGAAGTCAGTCCGTAATGCACCCATTTGCGTTCTGCCCCCAGACTCTCGGAGACCGCACGGGTAAAAGCAATGACGTCATGGCGCGTTTCCTGTTCAATCTCGTCGATCCGCGCGATGTCGAATTTGGCGTCCTTGCGCAGCTTCGCGGCATCCTCATGCGGGATTACTCCCAGCTCGGCCCAAGCCTCACAGGCACAGATTTCAACTTCCAGCCACGCGTTGAATTTATTCTCTTCGGTCCAAATGGCCCGCATCTCAGGTCTGCTGTAACGTTCGATCATAGCTTGTCAGTTCCTCCAAAGGTTAGTTTGCTCTACCCAGGACAGGCCGTCTCCGGTATCCTTGCAGAGCAGGTTGATATGGCCCATTTTGCGGCCGGTCTTGCTCTCGGTCTTGCCATATATATGAAGCTTAGGCGATACCCCAGGCTTGTTTGCTTCTTCATCCGCGCGGCAGGCTGCCTGAATGGCCCCATCCAGATGCTGGCCGAGCACATTCACCATCACTACTGGAGTAAGCAGTGTAGTCTCGCCCAGCGGCAGATTGCAGATCGCCCGCACATGCTGCTCGAACTGCGAGGTGACGCAGGCATCCATTGTGTAATGCCCGGAGTTATGCGGACGCGGCGCCAGCTCATTGACGAACAGCTCTCCGTCCTTCGTCACGAACATCTCTACCGCCAGCAGTCCAACCGCGCCCATGCCCGAGACAATCTTCTCGGCCAGCTCGCAGGCCCGCCGCTGAATCTCCTCCGGTACCCTTGCAGGTACAATCGAGAGGTGCAGGATATTGTTCACGTGGATGTTCTCGGCAGGCGGGAAGCTCTTGACCTCTCCCGATGCGCTCCGGGCGGCAATGACCGAAATTTCGCACTGAAAGGCGATGAATTTCTCCAGCACCAGCTCAGGTGCGTTACCCGGCGCGGCCTCAGCAGAGGCCGTGTCCGTTAGCGGCGCAACGCCCGCTCCCGATGTGCCGGGCGAAGCCGGTGCCGCGCTTGCTTGCGGTGCTGGAGCCGCCGCTCCCGGCGCTACCTGCCGGAACGCTGCTGCCAGCTCTTCCGGCCGGCGGATGACGGCTTGTCCCTTGCCGTCGTACCCCCCTGTGGCTGTCTTCAGCACACAGGGCAGGCCCAGGTCCGCAGCCGCCGCTTCCAGCTCCGCCAGGCTGCCGACCTTGCGGTACGGGGCAACGGGCACGCCCGCCGCCTCTATGGCGGCCTTCTCACGCAGCCGGTGCTGCGTCGTGTACAGCAGCGCGCTGCCCTGCGGCACGTACGATTCCTCCGTCAACAGCGCGGCTACGCCCGCGTCCACATTCTCGAACTCGTACGTAATGACGTCCGCACGCCGCGCCAGCTCGCGCGCGGCGTCCCGGTCGTTGTACGCCGCTGTAATCTGCGGCGTCACTTGCCCGCAGGGCGCATCCTGCGCAGGGTCCAGCGCCACGAAGCGGTACCCCATGGCGCTGCCGGACAGCGCCAGCATACGCCCGAGCTGCCCGCCGCCGAGCACGCCGATCGTCGCGCCGGGCAGCAGCGTCCGCGGCGGCTCCGCCGCAGTCCATACATCCGCAGCTGCCGCACGCCCGATTCTTCCTGCGTCCTCAGCCTCTGTCACTCGCTCCGCCCCAGCCTCATCTCTATCCGCACGCTCTGCTCGGCCTTCAGCTTCCGCTGTACGCTTCGCTGCTTCACGCTCGACCGCCTGCTCCGCGCCGCCCTCCAGGCCCGCGTCCTCAGTCTCTGTCACTCGCTCCGCCCCAGCCTCATCTCTATAAGCACGCTCTGCTCGGCCTTCAGCTTCCGCCGTACGCTCCGCTTCGCCCCGCCCGGCTGCCTGCTCCGCGCCGCCCTCCAGGCCCGCGCCCTTCAGCTCCTCCGGCTTCATAGGCTCTCGCTGCTTTCCAGCACCTCGCGCTGAGTGGCCTCGCGCCGCAGCTGCACCCTTCTCGCCACCTCCGGCTCGAAGGCACCGATGATCTGGGCCGCCAGCAGCCCCGCATTAATCGCTCCGGCCCGGCCGATGGCTACCGTGGCTACCGGGATGCCCGCAGGCATCTGCACAATAGACAGCAGTGAGTCCATGCCGTTCAGCGCCTTGGACTGCACAGGTACACCGATAACAGGCAAGGTGGTTTTGGCTGCCACCATACCCGGCAGATGAGCCGCGCCGCCCGCTCCGGCGATAATAACCCGCAGACCGCGATCCGCAGCCTCCTCCGCATAACGGAACATCAGGTCCGGTGTGCGATGTGCGGAGATGACCTTTTTCTCATAAGGTACACCCAGCTCCTCAAGCACCGTACAGGTATGCTCCATAGTTTCATAGTCCGATTTGCTGCCCATAATGACACCTACTTGCACAGACATCGTTCACCCAGCCTTCCATTTCCCGTTATAGAGATTCCTCTGATCTAAGTGTGTCCCGTTTCCTGTCGATTCCCGTACCTCCGACAACAAAATAGCCCGGATTCCAGACGCATTCTGCTGCGGGTGGACCCGGACTACTAAGGAATCAGGAGATAACCGTCCGGCGCCTGTTCAGACCCGTCCTTCAATAGAGGAGGGTGCAGGAACACCACCCTGGTCTAGAGGGAGGCATCCGGTTGCCGATCCAGTTATCCTATTTCCTCGTAGTCCGGCAATTTACGGTTACCGGGTAGAAACTTCCGGGCCTTATTCCCGGTTTTATACGAGCTCTTCATAGATTCAGTTTAACAATGCCCTACACTTCATGTCAACTTAAACACGAACATTGTCATATCATGTCTCTAAAACGTTCGCTTTTGAGCATATTTAAAAACGCTTATTCCAGCTAATCCGCCCAACTCCACAGAAAAAAAGGGGAACGCCGCAGCGCTCCTCTACTAAACTTCTATTATTTAACAACCAGCACCGGAATCCGCGCACTCTGCACGACATTATGGCTGACGCTGCCCAGAACAAACTCCCGGATTCCGCCAAGCCCGCGGCTGCCGATTACGATCACATCTGCACCATGCTCCTTGGCATAATTCAGAATCACTTCGGCAGGCGATCCCTGCAGCAATTCTACCGTAGCGTTGAGGCCTTCGGCTTCCAGACGGCTTTTCACTTCTTCCGTAGTCTGGACCGCGAGGTCATAATAATCCTTGTTCACAGATGCCGGCAGAGGCGCGAGAGCTTCCCCGATGAAGAACCGCGGGAATTCAAATGCGTGTACGACGTACAGGGAGGACCCTGGAGTTACCTTTGCCAGTTCTATCGCCCGTTCCAGGGCCTGATTGGAAGCTTTTGAACCGTCATAGGCAAGCACAATTTTAGAGAATAACATATACGCCACCTCTTTCTCTTATTTACAGCCATAACCAACCTGCAAGCAGCTTACCTCAAAAAATACCCATACAGCACCATATTCAGCAGCAGCAGCAGCGGAATTCCGATCCTGAAGGAAGTATGCCTTGTCTTGTGGCGCTTGCGGTACATGGCAATCAGCACACCCAGCGCGCCGCCCATGAACGCCAGCAGGAACAGTGTTTTCTCCGGCACCCGATCCCGCCTTTTCCGGGCCTTGTTCTTGTCTTCCGACATCACTACATACCCGATAATATTGATCAGCGCGAACCACAGCAATACCACCTTAACCATCCTTCCGGCCCCTCCTCCTAGCATCCTATCTGCTCTCTATTATATTACCCTTTCCGGCAAAAAACCAATAACCTTACATCACCGTCCAGGCAGTTGCCGCTCTCCGCTAAGCTGTTTGCCATTTTCTGCGGCTGTTCTGATCCAGAACCAAGACAGTACCGCAGCCAGCGACGCTGCTATCGCTCCAAGCCAGAATCCCCCGCGCAGGCCATATGCCGCACTCATCCATCCCGCCACAAAAGGACCGCTAGACATGCCGATAGCATACATCGCCTGGTAGAAGCCCATGGCCGTTGCCCGTTTGAACGGAGCTACCCCCGAGACCGATTTGCCCAGCAGCAGCGGGAAGATGAGGCCCTGCATGAATCCATTCCCGATCTGTGTGGCACACAAGGCGGCAAGCGTCGGCATGGACGGAATCAGCAGCGTGAAGACCGCACTTCCCGCGAAGCCAAGCATCAGCGTTCCCCGGTCACCCAGCCATCTGCCGAACAGGCGTGAGCCATACAGAGTAGCTACGGCATGAGGCAGCATAAAAGCCAGTGTAAGCCAGCCCAGACTCTCCTTGCTCGCGCCAATATTCAGCGCCTGGTTCGGCGTGTAGCCGAACATCGTGATGAACAGCACACAATGGGCCAGCACGGACAGCAGCGATACTTTGACCAGCAGCGGTTCTTTTACCACTCCGGCCAGGTCTTTAATCCGCATGGCATCGCGCTTCTCCAGCTGTTGTTCAGGAAGGCGGAGTGCAAGCAGCAGTGCTGCAGCAGCCACAATTCCTCCGATCACGAACGGAGTATTCCACCCCCAGTGATCTACAATATAGCCGCTGACCATCATACTGGTTAATTGGGCGATAACCGTGGTGAACTGCAGCATCCCCATCGCCCGTCCCGCCTCTTCTTTGGGAAAATACCCTGCGAACATCACCGAGTACACCACCCATGCCGAAGCCGCAATTCCCGACACCGCGCGCGCCGCCAGCGCCCAGCCCGGTGCAGCGCCTGCCAGGAACAGCAGACAGCTTGCTCCGCTTGCGATCAGCCCCAGATAGATAAACGGACGCCGCCGGTTAAGAACATCCGAGCCGATCCCAATCGGCAGCCGGAACAGAATCTGCATCAGGCCATATACGCCCAGCACCGCACCCACCATGACATAAGACGCGCCCAGATGCTCCACATACGGAGACAGCACCGGAACATAGATATAAGAAGAGAACCAGAACATAAAGACAATCACCAAAAAGAAAAACCGGCTGCTCCCCTTCTTACCCGGAGCCCCTGCCGATGTCACTGCATCTCCTCTTCCTTCAGCCGCTGCCACTTCATCACCTGCTCCACTATATTTATCGGGACCTTAAGACCACCGGAATGCCCCGGCAGTCTTATTCCTTAAGCCTATTTCCCCTTCTGCTTCGCTTCCATCGCAGCCTTTAGCAAATCGCCAAGATTGTTGCCTGCACTTTCCGTCTTACTGTACTGCTGAACCAGCTTCTGCTGCTCGCGTTTGTTGATGTGCTTGTGGTCTTTATCCATCGTCTCCGTAATTCCGCAGCCGAGGCACTGCACGTACCTCCCCGCTTTGCCTTCCTTCATCTCCATCTTCTTATGGCACTGCGGGCAGCGGCGGTTCGAGAGCTGCTTCTCGCCCGCCCGGGTATAGCCGCAGTCCTCCTTGGGACAGACCAGCAGCTTGCCGCGTTTGGTCTTCTTCTCTAACATTCTCGTTCCGCATTCCGGACAATGGCTGGTAGAGACATTATGCGGCTTGTATTCCGCTCCGCTGTTCTTCACCCCGGATACCAGCTCCTGGGCCATACTGCGGATGCCCTGCAGAAAAGGCTCCGGCCGCCCCTGCCCGCGCGCAATTTTCTCCAGCTCCGCTTCCCAGCGCGCCGTCAGCTCCGGGGTGCGCAGCTGGCCGGATACCAGCTCAATCAGCTGTTTGCCCTTGCCCGTCGGATGCAGCAGGTTCCCCTGCCGTTCAATCGTATCCGAGCTGACCAGCTTCTCAATAATATCGGCACGGGTTGCCGGTGTCCCGAGTCCGTACTTCTCCATCTGCGTCAGGAGCGAAGCTTCATTATAACGCTTCGGCGGCTGCGTCCGTCCGGGCTTGATGATGCAGCGCTCAATTCTCACGCTATCACCTTCCCGCAGCTCCGGCAGCTTCACACTGCCTGCTGCAGGCTCATCCGATGCGCTATCTTCATCCTCATCTGAGCTCATATCACCGCCGTACACTTCACGCCAGCCGGCATCCTTGACCGTGGTTCCTTTGACCTGGAAGCTTTCCCCTTCCACGCTTACGCTCACGGCTACCGCATCATAACGGGCCGGAGGATAGAACAGGCTGATGAACCGCCGCACGATCAGGTCATACAGCTTCCGCTCTTCCGTACTCAGCAGGTTAAGCAGTACCGTCTGCTCTGTCGGAATGATGGCGTGATGATCACTGACCTTACTGTCATCTACAATCCTTTTGGTAATAGGCAGCGGCTTCCGCAGCAGCGGTCTGGCGAAGGCCGCATAAGGCCCGACAGCTACGCTGTCCAGTCTTTCTTTTAACGTACCCGTCATATCGGCGGTCAGGTAGCGGCTGTCCGTTCGCGGATAAGTAACCAGCTTATGCTGCTCATATAACTTCTGAAGCAGGCCTGAGGTCTGCTTGGCCGAGAAGCCGAATTTACGGTTGGCATCCCGCTGCAGCTCCGTCAGGTCATAGGCCAGCGGATGGGGTTCGCTTTTCTCACTCTTCTGAACCTTGGTAATCCGTCCGCTGCGGCCGGTGAGCTTCTCCTTAAGGACTCCTGTCTTCTCTCTGTCAAAAATCCGGCCGTCCCCGCCCTGCGCACGCCATCCCGCCTGGAAATTCCCGAAATCCGCCGTCAGCAGGTCGTATTCCTGGGAACGGAAGCCGGTAATTTCATTCTCCCGGTCCATAATCATTCCCAGCGTTGGCGTCTGTACCCTTCCCGCCGAGAGCGGTGCGCCGAACTTGCAGGTTAAGGCCCGCGTCACATTCAGCCCGATCATCCAGTCCGCCTCTGCGCGGCAGCGGGCGGATTCATACAGCCGGTCGAAGTCCCGTCCAGGCCGCAGCGAGGCGAAGCCCTCCTTAATCGCCTTATCCGTCTGCGAAGAGATCCACAGCCGCCGGAACGGTTTCTTCCAGCCTGCCATAATCATAATCCAGCGGGCCAGCAGTTCACCCTCACGTGCAGCATCCGTCGCCACGATCAGCTCCTCTATATCCTGCCGCTTCATTAGCTGCTGCACAGCCTTGTATTGCTGGCTGGTCTCGCGCAGCACCTTCAGCTTCGCCTTCTCCGGAAGAATCGGCAGATCCTCCAGCGCCCAGGCAGCGAATTTATTGTTATAGTCCTCAGGCTCCGCCAGACCAACCAGATGCCCGAGCGCCCAGGTCACCACATATTTCGGACCTTCCATATAGCTCTTTTGTTTATTCCCACAGCCCAGCACCCGCGCAATCTCACGGGCCACCGATGGCTTCTCTGCCAGTACCAGTACCTTCATAGCTCTCTCCCCTCCATATCAACAACCTATTATAACATGCCATAAAAGTCCGCAAATATCATCAGGCTGAATGTACTTCATTTCCTGTAGACTAGAGCCATCCCCCAGCCGAAAGGAGTCACAGCCAATGTTACCATCATATCCCGACTCCATAAGTGAAATCTACATTCCGTTAACGCTGCTCTAATCAGCAAAATAACCCCACAAAGCGGGGCTTTAGCTTCGATGATGACTCAGGTACTTTGCGGGGACACCAAAACATATAAATTCTTATCAATCAAAAAAGCCCGCATCTGCACAGCAGACGCGGACCGGACTCAGCCTATTTTACCCCTACCCGCTTTCTCGGGTTCACGGAATCACTATAGTTGTTTCAAGCTCCTTAATATAAGTTTTTACCGGTTTCCCATCAGCATCCAACAAGAGCTTCAGCTCATTATCCAAAGTCAATGTATAAGGTCTGACCGTAATCGTCTTAGGGGTTTCCGGGAAGGTATTGTATAGGCTATCTACAATAGGATGCTGAACAGCCTTCATCAAGGCATACCCTTGCTTGGAAGCAACAACATTACCGGCATCATCCACAAGCTCATAGAATACCGAAGTTGGACCATATTCTCCTGTCTGTTCCGGCGATGCAGGCACTTCTCCTTCACTGGTTACAATCAATCTCATGGCAGCAGGCGTGATGTCCAGACTCTTCACTTTATAATGGAAGGCGTCTTTGCTTGCCCCTTGGCCCGGAGTAAGTTTGATGATTCCTTCCGCAAGTTTCTTCACCGTTACCTGGAATTTAAAGGGCTCGGCGATTTGGGCAACCGGCACACTAATATTAACCTTGAATTCATCTCCTAAAGCTGCTGTATTCCACAATTCCCTCATTTCCAATAAAAGGGTGTTAGGTTGTCCCTGTACGTCTCCTGTAGAAGAAGAACCGAAGCCGAGACGCTCCCCAGATTCCAGGGTAACTTCCGGCAACCCCAGCAGCCCTTTGGTCGATTGGTCAAACTCATCGGTTTTAAAGTTCGTAATCTCCGCCAGCACCCGCTCATCCGCTACTCCAGCTCTTTCAAATCCAATGGCCAGCTGAATTCCGTCATAGAATACTTCCGTAACACTTAACGTCACTCCATCTTTGGTAACACTCATATTAGGTGATGTGGTCAGGCCCTGTTCTGCAGCCAATTTCAGGCCCGGGTTGTCCGTGTGCTTGAATATACTGCTGAACACGGGTAATTGACTCAATGTATCGGCCCATACAGGGGAGATGAAGCCTGCTGCTACTGTACCTAACCCGATCATTACGGCTATACTTGCGGCTGCTAATGTCTTTTTAAGCAATTTATTTCCTCCTTTAATCTCCAAATGCTCAATACGGTTCATAATCTGCTCATTATAGCTGTCTACGGGAAGCTGTAAACTTGCGATACTACTGCGAATGTCCTCTATCCTTTGCTGCTCAGTTTGATTCTGCCACTTCTCCATGAGTGCATCCTCCTCCTTCATTCGCTTTTTGCTGAATCAGTTTCTTCCGGAGCCGTTCATACTTTTTGCGCAGAGCCGCCGAACTGCTTCCAGTAATCAGTGCGATTTCCTCAAAGCTATATTGTTCAACGACACGAAGGATCAATAATCCCCGCTCCTCCGAAGTGAGGTCTCCGAACATCCTGTCCACCGGGGATTCCTCCGGCAATTCTGGACGATGCCCCACCAGCTGTAATTTATAAAGGGACAGCAACCGGTTACGGCGCTTAAGTCTGCGAAGCTGGTCCAGACAATGATGATACGCTACCTTATACAGCCACGCCGAGAAAGACACCCGCTTCTCATAACGTTCAAGCTGCTGGTATACCTTAACGAATATATCCTGTACAGCATCTTCTGCTTCTTCACGGCTCCTCAAAATACAATAGCAATACGTATAGATCTGCCGTTCATACGCAGTAATTAGTGTCGTGAAAGCTTGTCTTTCACCTGCACGTACCCTATGAATTGCTTCTTCAATTCGATTTGGATTCACTTGGCCCCCGGGGTTGCCTTGCTCCAAAGGAATCACCTCCATTTTCCTTGTACACCTGTATAACGAACGCCAACTGTGTAATTGTGACAGATGAGGAATTAGCCGGATACCAAAAAGACAGTCCCCTGAAATACAGGTAACTGCCGCAATTAATCGCTATATAAGTACTATACCTGACATCAACCTACCTCTTAAGCTTCAGGCAAGCCTCAAAAAATATCCGTTCCCCGCCCTGCCCCCGCACATACACTCCCTCTTCCGTTAAAGAGGACCGCAAAATGCTGATTTCCTCCCCATACTGGGCCTCCTGAGCATAGGTAATATGGAAGCCGCAAAGCTCCAGCTCCTCCCATTCCTCCAATGTCAGTGCATCACAGCATAAATCTACATACCGGGCATTGTTCAGATGTCTGTTATTATCCAGCCCGCTATATCTTACCTGGTAGCAATAGACTTCCTGTAGAGAAAGATCAGCGGGAATCACTACCTTGTCCGGCAGGCTTCCTACCGAATCCTCCAGATAAGGCTCCACAGCAACCGGAAGGGCTGACGGACGAAGGATCTTCCGCTTATCCATATCCACAAGCGCCCAGATCGACCGTGCCGCTGCCAATTCTACAGCCTTACCATCAAAAATCCGATAATCCCGCTGCCACAACGCTCCTTTGTTCCCTTTACTCCAGGTATGTACGTTAAGAAGCTCATTCAGTGCAGGTAGACGCTGAAGATTAAGATCAATTGTGATGACCATCCAGCCCATTCTTGCCTTAAGCATGGTATCCATACTTAACCCCAGACTGCTCACAGCCGAATCCGCAGCACGCTGCATAATATCTAGAAGAAAGGATAGCTTACCCTTTGACCGGTAATCCGTATCACTGGCATGCACCATAAATTTCTCTGTCCACAAAAGGTTACTGTGCTTGTCCATAACTTTACGCTCCTTTACGCATCCATCCACAATCCCGCTGGTGTATCCACATTATTCAACATGATATCCACATGAATTGGGGAGTACTCTATTTAAAATATAATTTATCCACATGTGTATAAGTTTTCATTACTTTCTATTTAGCTGACAATTACACACAAGCTATGCACAAAATTCACAATGTAATACTATCCTATAGCATACAAAAAAGCCATTGTTGATTGCTCAACAATGGCTTCATGTGCTTGGCAACGTCCTACTCTCCCAGGACCCTTCGGTCCAAGTACCATCGGCGCTGGAGGGCTTAACGGTCGTGTTCGGGATGGGTACGCGTGGAACCCCTCCGCTATCGCCACCAAACATGATTTTTCGAAGCTTCCGCTTCTCGAAATCGCTGCGAGAAAAGATCAGTCCTCAGAAAGGACATGCAGCTTAAGGTGTACCAGGCTTGATCGCCTGAAAACTGAATCCGAAACGAATTTGTGTATTAGTGTATTTGGATAAGCCCTCGACCGATTAGTATTGGTCAGCTCCATGCATTGCTGCACTTCCACCTCCAACCTATCTACCTCGTCGTCTTCAAGGGGTCTTACATACTGGGAAATCTCATCTTGAGGGGGGCTTCACGCTTAGATGCTTTCAGCGCTTATCCCGTCCGTACGTAGCTACTCAGCCATGCTCCTGGCGGAACAACTGATGCACCAGCGGTACGTCCATCCCGGTCCTCTCGTACTAAGGACAGCTCCTCTCAAATTTCCTGCGCCCACGACAGATAGGGACCGAACTGTCTCACGACGTTCTGAACCCAGCTCGCGTACCGCTTTAATGGGCGAACAGCCCAACCCTTGGGACCTACTTCAGCCCCAGGATGCGATGAGCCGACATCGAGGTGCCAAACCTCCCCGTCGATGTGGACTCTTGGGGGAGATAAGCCTGTTATCCCCAGGGTAGCTTTTATCCGTTGAGCGATGGCCCTTCCATGCGGTACCACCGGATCACTAAGTCCGACTTTCGTCCCTGCTCGACTTGTAGGTCTCGCAGTCAAGCTCCCTTATGCCTTTGCACTCTGCGAATGATTTCCAACCATTCTGAGGGAACCTTTGAACGCCTCCGTTACTCTTTAGGAGGCGACCGCCCCAGTCAAACTGCCCGCCTGACACGGTCCCCGTACCCGATGAGGGCACCAGGTTAGAACCTAGATACGATCAGGGTGGTATCCCAACGGCGCCTCCGCAGAAGCTTGCGCTCCTGCCTCACCGGCTCCCACCTATCCTGTACAGATCGTACCCAAATTCAATATCAAGCTGCAGTAAAGCTCCATGGGGTCTTTCCGTCTTGTCGCGGGTAACCTGCATCTTCACAGGTATTAAAATTTCACCGGATCTCTCGTTGAGACAGCGCCCAAGTCGTTACGCCATTCGTGCGGGTCAGAATTTACCTGACAAGGAATTTCGCTACCTTAGGACCGTTATAGTTACGGCCGCCGTTTACTGGGGCTTCGGTTCACAGCTTCGGGTTGCCCCTAACCACTCCCCTTAACCTTCCAGCACCGGGCAGGCGTCAGCCCGTATACTTCGCCTTACGGCTTCGCACAGACCTGTGTTTTTGCTAAACAGTCGCTTGGGCCTTTTCACTGCGGCCCCCTCGGGCTATTCACCCTACCGAGGCACCTCTTCTCCCGAAGTTACGAGGTCATTTTGCCGAGTTCCTTAACGAGAGTTCTTCCGCGCGCCTTAGAATTCTCTTCTCGCCTACCTGTGTCGGTTTGCGGTACGGGCACCTTCTCCTGGCTAGAGGCTTTTCTTGGCAGTGTGAGATCATGACCTTCGCTACTACAATTTTCGCTCCCCATCACAGCCCAGCCTTCACGATGTGCGGATTTGCCTACACATCAGCCTCACTGCTTAGACGGACATCCATCAGTCCGCGTCACTACCCTCCTGCGTCACCCCATCGCTCATAGCGGATTACGGTGGTACAGTAATTTCAAACTGTTGTCCTTCGACTACGCCTGTCGGCCTCGCCTTAGGTCCCGACTTACCCTGAGCGGACGAGCCTTCCTCAGGAAACCTTGGGCTTTCGGCGGATCAGATTCTCACTGATCTTTTCGTTACTCATACCGGCATTCTCACTTGTATGCTGTCCAGCGCTCCTTACGGTACACCTTCAACCCACATACAACGCTCCCCTACCCCAGATACATACGTATCTAGCCATAGCTTCGGTGGTGTGTTTAGCCCCGTTACATTTTCGGCGCAGAGTCACTCGACCAGTGAGCTATTACGCACTCTTTCAATGGTGGCTGCTTCTAAGCCAACATCCTGGTTGTCTGTGCAACTCCACATCCTTTCCCACTTAACACACACTTGGGGACCTTAGCTGATGGTCTGGGCTGTTTCCCTTTTGACAATGGATCTTAGCACTCACTGTCTGACTCCCGGCAAGAAGTAAATGGCATTCGGAGTTTGACTGAGCTTGGTAACCCTTGCGGGCCCCGCACCCAATCAGTGCTCTACCTCCACCACTCCATTCACCGAGGCTAGCCCTAAAGCTATTTCGGGGAGAACCAGCTATCTCCGAGTTCGATTGGAATTTCTCCGCTACCCCCACCTCATCCCCGCATTTTTCAACATGCGTGGGTTCGGGCCTCCAGTGCGTGTTACCGCACCTTCACCCTGGACAGGGGTAGATCACACGGTTTCGGGTCTACGTCCACATACTCAATCGCCCTATTCAGACTCGCTTTCGCTGCGGCTCCGGCTTCTCACCTTAACCTTGCATGTTAAACGTAACTCGCCGGTTCATTCTACAAAAGGCACGCCATCACCCATAGATCGGGCTCTGACTTTTTGTAAGCACACGGTTTCAGGTTCTATTTCACTCCCCTTCCGGGGTGCTTTTCACCTTTCCCTCACGGTACTGTTTCACTATCGGTCGCCAGGTAGTATTTAGCCTTAGCAGATGGTCCTGCTGGATTCATACGGGGTTTCACGTGCCCCGCACTACTCGGGATCCGTCTCGGAGAGAACACAGTTTAGGCTACAGGGCTTTTACCTCTATCGCGGGCCTTTCCAGACCTCTTCACCTACCATATTCCTTTGTAACTCCATGTGAGACGTCCCACAACCCCAAGGGGCAAGCCCCTTGGTTTAGGCTGTTCCGCGTTCGCTCGCCGCTACTGACGGAATCACTATTGTTTTCTCTTCCTCAGGGTACTTAGATGTTTCAGTTCCCCTGGTCTGCCTCTGCGTATCCTATGTATTCAGATACGAGTAACTGCGAATTACCACAGCTGGGTTTCCCCATTCGGACACCCCCGGATCAAAGCTTGCTTACAGCTCCCCGAGGCAGTTTCGTTGTTCGCCACGTCCTTCGTCGGCTCCTGGCGCCTAGGCATCCTCCGTGTGCTCTTATTAGCTTAACCAACGCTCCGGTCTTTCGTTTGCTTGCTCATCTTGTTTTGAATGCTGCTCATGGATTGCTCCATTCACCAACACATTCAAAGCCAAAGGTCGCTGCACAATCGAAAACCTTCGCTTTCAGCTTCACTAAAAACTTCAAAACTTGTTTACACAAGTTCAGCTTAAAGGAATGTTCTAAAACGCAAATTCGTTTCGGTATCCAGTTTTCAAGGATCAAGGTAAAGATGAGAGCTTAAACTCTCAAAACTGACCAACGAGTGAGTAACAGGCCTAAACCTGAGTTTTGGAAGCTAAGCTTCCGATTTGAATGTTTCCGTTGCAGGAAACGATTCTCCATAGAAAGGAGGTGATCCAGCCGCACCTTCCGATACGGCTACCTTGTTACGACTTCACCCCAATCATCTACCCCACCTTCGGCGGCTGGCTCCCTTGCGGGTTACCCCACCGACTTCGGGTGTTGTAAACTCTCGTGGTGTGACGGGCGGTGTGTACAAGACCCGGGAACGTATTCACCGCGGCATGCTGATCCGCGATTACTAGCAATTCCGACTTCATGCAGGCGAGTTGCAGCCTGCAATCCGAACTGAGACCGGCTTTGCTGGGATTGGCTCCACCTCGCGGTTTCGCTTCCCGTTGTACCGGCCATTGTAGTACGTGTGTAGCCCAGGTCATAAGGGGCATGATGATTTGACGTCATCCCCACCTTCCTCCGGTTTGTCACCGGCAGTCACTCTAGAGTGCCCAGCTTCACCTGCTGGCAACTAAAGTCAAGGGTTGCGCTCGTTGCGGGACTTAACCCAACATCTCACGACACGAGCTGACGACAACCATGCACCACCTGTCTCCGATGCTCCGAAGAGGGGCACTATCTCTAATGCTTTCATCGGGATGTCAAGACCTGGTAAGGTTCTTCGCGTTGCTTCGAATTAAACCACATACTCCACTGCTTGTGCGGGTCCCCGTCAATTCCTTTGAGTTTCAGTCTTGCGACCGTACTCCCCAGGCGGAGTGCTTACTGTGTTAACTTCGGCACCAAGGGTATCGAAACCCCTAACACCTAGCACTCATCGTTTACGGCGTGGACTACCAGGGTATCTAATCCTGTTTGCTCCCCACGCTTTCGCGCCTCAGCGTCAGTTACAGCCCAGAAAGTCGCCTTCGCCACTGGTGTTCCTCCACATATCTACGCATTTCACCGCTACACGTGGAATTCCACTTTCCTCTTCTGTACTCAAGTTACCCAGTTTCCAGTGCGACCTCAGGTTGAGCCCAAGGTTTAAACACCAGACTTAAATAACCGCCTGCGCGCGCTTTACGCCCAATAATTCCGGACAACGCTTGCCCCCTACGTATTACCGCGGCTGCTGGCACGTAGTTAGCCGGGGCTTTCTTCTCAGGTACCGTCACTCCGGCAGCAGTTACTCTACCGGACGTTCTTCCCTGGCAACAGAGCTTTACGATCCGAAAACCTTCATCACTCACGCGGCATTGCTCCGTCAGGCTTGCGCCCATTGCGGAAGATTCCCTACTGCTGCCTCCCGTAGGAGTCTGGGCCGTGTCTCAGTCCCAGTGTGGCCGTTCACCCTCTCAGGTCGGCTACGCATCGTCGCCTTGGTGAGCCGTTACCCCACCAACTAGCTAATGCGCCGCAGGCCCATCCCCAAGCGGCAGATTGCTCCGCCTTTCATTCTCTCTTCAGGAGAGGAAAGAAATTATCCGGTATTAGCTACCGTTTCCGGTAGTTATCCCAGTCTTGAGGGCAGGTTGCCTACGTGTTACTCACCCGTCCGCCGCTAAGTTAATCCGGAGCAAGCTCCTTCATAACTCCGCTCGACTTGCATGTATTAGGCATGCCGCCAGCGTTCGTCCTGAGCCAGGATCAAACTCTCCAAATTGGTATTTAGAAAGAGCGATTGCTCATTTTGAAACATCTGACGAGAATTTACATTCTCTTTTTGGAATTCACTTTCGTGATTTCCGATACTCACTCGTTGTTCAGTTTTCAAAGATCAAGCTCGTTGTCAGCGCCGCTTACCGCGTCACCAGCAACTCTTATAATATATCACGTTCGTTCGAGTAATGCAAGCTTTATTTTGAAATGACTTATTCAAGTAATTTCTCTAAATCCGCACCGCTCCAACAACGCTTATTTATAATAACCTATCTCTCTATGAAAAAGCAACCTTTATCTCAAACAAAAACCCCGCTCAATGTCTAAGCGGGGTGTTCTCTGAAGATACTATTAGATTACAGCGTCTATTCTTAGTAGAATTTCGCTGCAGTATATTTGCTAGCTGCTTTGATCAGACCTGTTGAAGCACTGTTCTTACCAAGACCGGCATCCACTGTAGTATCAATCGTTACCCATTTGCCGTCCAGGAACACTTCGTTCCAAGCATGGTACGAGGTTACATAGCTTGTATTCCCCATAACCAGTTTGGTTGGAATACCTTCGCTGCGAAGCATAGTGGCAAACAAGGATGCATAATCGTAGCAGATCCCTTTATTAGTAGCCAGTGTATTATCGTTGTTCGGAATATAATCGGTTGTAACACTATTAGCCAGGGAGTAATCATATTTCACATTGGCTACGATGTAGTTATAGATGGCTTTAACTTTATCTCCGTCTGATGTCAGACCCTTTGTAAGCTGTGCTGCTTTTTGAACGGATTTATCGGAAGAACTCCACTTCACATTCTGTACGGAGCTCAAATATACGGCATTAGCATTACTCATGGAGAGGGATACGGTTTCGGAAGATAGAACTTTGTATTTGTTGCCAATCGTGTTCTCCAGTACGGAAATCTTATATGAACCATTTCCTTGTTGCAGCGGGAAGGTCTCGTTCGGCTTGGAAGTGTATAAGTTGTAAGTGTAGCTGTTGTTATCCTTGGTGATCATGAGCTTCATCTTCTTGTCCTTAGGAACCTCGTACGAAACTCCGATAACTCCCTGATCCAGCTGTCCTACATTCAACCAGCTTGCATCGGCGTTAGCAGCCTGAGCAGTGCCTGTCTGCACGGAAGTGACAATTACAAAAAGTGTAACCAACATTAAATAAACCTTTTTCATTGGATAAAACCCCTTTCGGTAGCTGGCTGCCATCCTGACGGGAAGGCCCTTTAGCTTTGCGTCCCTACCTTTCGATAGGTTTGCCGTTATCGTATAAGCTTTATCTGTCCAATCTTCCACCATAAAACAAGAGATTCCGATTATGAACAAACAAAAAAAGCCTCTTCATTCGGTAACTGGCTGCCATCCATGACGGGAAGGCCCTGTAGCTTTGCGTCCCTACCTTTCGATAGGTTTGCCGTTTATCGTGTATTAGCTTTGATAGTTATATCTTACCATATCTCTATCTATTATCAAGACCTAAATTGCTAGATTACTACAAAAATATGCTAAAATTTTATGTTTCTCTACCTTTTCTCCGCCTTATCCTATGAGAGTCAGGTTAATTTCGCATGGATGATAAGCCTATGGGTCGGATCTACGAGCGGATCACAGGTAATGAGGGTTAGAATTTTATCATCATCCTTCCCCTTCAGCACAGATACATCGGTCGGCTCAACAATGGATACACCATAGACTACATACTTGTATTCGTGGCCGCTTGTAATAATGGTAATGGTATCCCCCTCGCCGACTTCATTCAGCCTGTTAAACAATCTCCCTGCAGTTCTGGATCTATGTGCCGCAATAGCTGCATTGCCCACCGCGCCGATTGGAGCCGTCTCCTTCATATGCGCTGCAGCATGCTTCATATTATTCTTGGTGGCACCCTCCAGGACAGGCAGCTTCAGATCAATCTTGTCGATTTCAATAATGGCGGTTATCTTACCTCCGACTTCAATGTCAGGGGTGGCAGAGGGCACCGGCTCTTCGGCAGCCGATTCTTCAGCCAGCAGCTGGGTCACCTCCGCATAAGGCTTGCTAAGATCCGTGCCGGCAGGGGCCGTAGCTGAAGGAACGATTTCACTGTAGGCCTGTTCAGCCTCTTCCAGCAGCTTCTGCTGCTGACGGTCATTGTACCACTCGCTTCCTTTGGGATAGAGCATAATCAGAACCCCAGCAAGTATAATCAGATAGGATAACTTCCGCATGACAATCGCCTCCATAATATAGAATATAAGCTTAGCCTTGTGTTATACCTTCATCAGAATACCCACTTACGGCTTCCGAAGAAATTAATAATCACTGTAATGAACGTTACCAGCACTTTGGCCATCAGCACCTGGACTCCCAATCTGTCCGTCAATAGATGAATCAGCACCACCGAAATGCCCAGCACCAGCAGATTCAGCACGATAAACCTCACCAGCTGCATCCGGTCAAAGCGGCCGGCATTCCCTCTGTCCCGGTCACGGAAGGTAACCTTCTTATTCCAGAAAAAGCTGTTGGCGGTACCGGCGCTGTAGGAAATAATCTGCGCAGGAGTGTTCACCATCCCTATGGAATGCAGCAGTGTAAATATCGCAAAATCAATCAACGTGTTGAGCAGGCCCACCGCATTGAACTTCAGAAACTGGATGATGCCTGCGCTCCAGGCCTTATTTTGCATAATCGCTTGCCTTCCGCGTATCTTCTATCTCCGCGTCGGGATACCCTCGGGTCTCGCTCACGATATAGAGCGGTCTGTCCTTCGATTCATCATAGATCCGGCCGATATACTCGCCGATTACGCCCAGCAGCATCAGTACTATGCCGTTAAAGAGCAGGTTCACTCCGACGATGGACGCCCATCCCGGTACAGTCCAGGAGGTGAAGACCTTCTGAAACAATACCAGGAACAGGTAGATGAAGCTGGAGAAGGACAGAAAGAATCCGATATATGAAGCGATTTTGAGCGGCTTGTGTGAGAACGAGGTGATTCCGTCGAGCGCAAACCGGATCATTTTCTTCAGCGGATATTTCGTCTCTCCGGCATAGCGTTCCTCCCGCACATATTCCACCATGGTCTGACGGAAGCCTACCCAGCTCACAAGTCCCCGCACATAACGGTTCTTCTCCTTCAGGCCGCGCAGCACATCACAGACTTTACGGTCGATCAGCCGGAAGTCCCCGGTATCCGTAGGAATCTCCACACTGGTCATACTGCTGAGCAGGCGGTAAAAGATTTTGGCGGTTATTTTCTTGAAGAAGGTCTCTCCGTGGCGCTTCAGCCGCTTGGCATAGACCACCTCATAGCCTTCCTTCCACTTGGCGATCATCTGCAGGATAACCTCAGGCGGGTCCTGAAGATCTGCATCAATTACCACAACCGCCTGACCTTCAGCATAATCCATACCGGCGGTAATCGCCACCTGATGGCCGAAATTACGGGAGAAGTTAATCAGCTTGACATGCTCGTCCGCATTACTGATTCCGCGCATAATCTCAGCCGTACGGTCCCGGCTACCGTCATTGACGAACACGAGCTCATAGGAATCACCGCAATCATCCATTACTTTTTTGAGCCGCTCGTAGGTTACTTGAATGACTTCTTCCTCATTGAACATGGGGACTATTACACTGTATCTGGCTTTCACCTGGGTTCCTCCTAAAATTAATTGTAAGCCACAGCTTCCTTGATGAGCCGGTTCTTGAAGCCCCCTTCCTAAGAAACCTAGAATACCCAGGAAGGGAACCAGCGCAGTACAGTAATGATATAACTGCTGTTAACCTGCATTCCGGATAGCACCGGATAGAACATAACGAACAGGATGGCGGCGGCCGCAACATAGGCGTACCGCAGATATTTGGCACCCTGGAATTTGCCGTCAAGCAGCTTCAGGATGTATACAGTAGAAAGAATCATAAACGGCACCATTGCAAAATAATGGTACAGGAAGGTCTCACGCGGCACAAGCATCCAGGGTACATATTGCGAGAAGAAACCAATCCAGATCATGTACAGGCTCTTGTCCCTGCGCTTCAAGGTAAACCATACGGCTGCCAGCATAGCGAAGATTCCGGTCCACCAGATGAGCGGGTTGCCCATAGTTACTATGCTGCTCGCTTTGCCTTCTGCCAAGCCTTCACCGCCGCTGAAGAACCATACCGGACGTTTCATGAACGGCCACTCCCACCAGGAGGACGCGAACGGGTGTGTCGCTACAAGCTGGCTGTGGTAGTTGTACATATTCTTCTGGGCATCAATCAGCCCCTTTATCGTGAAGCCTTCTGCTGAAGCAGAAAGTGCCGGCACAAAGGAGAGACTATATATGATTCCCGGGATGATCACGAAGAATAAGATACAGCTGGCCAGAGTGATCACCGTATTCTTCCAGAAGGATTGATCCGCTGTCCGGCAGGCGGCTTTGAGCTCCTGCCCGGTCAGCTTGCCTTCCGCCAGCAGACGCCCCGCTGCCTTGTATTCTCTGTAGCGTTCAAACAGCACCAACGCCAGCATAATGGCCAGTCCCGCGCCTCCGTATAGAACGATCCATTTAGAGGCTACCCCGATTCCGAAGAACAGGCCGGACCAGAACAGCGGAACCAGCGTTGTCCGCAGCGGCACACGATAGAAGTTCATCGTGTAATAACGCTGCATGAAGTAGAACATCAGCATAATGAAGAATACGCCGTAGACATCAATGGTGGATATTCGCGTCTGGGTGAAATGCATGAAGTCCAGGGCGAACAGTCCGGCGGCCAGTGCAGCATAGGTAGTCTTACGGAACAGCCGCATAGCCATGATATAGATCAGCGGCAGCATGGCAATCCCGAACAAGGTCCCTATCACCCGCCAGCCGAACGGGTTGACGCCAAACAGCTCCATCCCAACTCCAATCAGCAGCTTGCCGAGCGGCGGGTGTGTATTCTCATAAGGAACAATACCATGGTAATGTTCATACGCCGTCCGGGCATGATAGATCTCATCAAAGTACGTGCTGTTCATGAAATTGGAGTTGTCCGGAATGACCGACTGCTCGTCGAACAGATTGGCCGGTGTTCCTCTTTTGGCAGCTGCTCCCGTATCCGGTACAACATTTGCTATGGTCAGAGGAACCTTCGGTGCCCCCTGCTCATAGAATGCCATTTCATTGAGGGTGAAGCCCGGAGACGTAACCGTGAGCTTGATATATCTTGCCGATACGTTAAGCGGCTGGCTTTTCCAAATGAAGACATTGCCGACATCCTCGCTCACCTCAAGCGGACTGCTCCAATTATCAGGGGTCTGGCTGAATTCCAGCTGAAATTTGCCGGTCCCGACACCGCCGAAGACATTGACCCGCTCAAGCGGATGGTCCTGCCCCAGATCGACATAGAAGCTCTCGCCGCTGGCAGCAGGCTCCCACAATGTCTCAGGTGCCTTGTTATCCCCCAGGTGGTAGAGGGCGAGCGCCCCATAGAGTATGGTGATTGCGATCATCCAGATCCAGTCTCTGCGCTGCAGCTTCAGCGGGGAACGGCGCTCCGGCTTGCTAAGCGGCTTAATCCCTTCTGCAAGCAGCAGATCTGCCTCAAAAGCTTCCTGCGGCGTAACAGGTCCAGGCAGGAGCTTCGTGGATTTGCGGATATATACATCGTATCCAATATAGAGCATATATAATGCAAGAATTATAGTGGTAATAGCTGTAACCAGCACAATGCCGTCGGTCGGCGGGTTTACGCCGGTATTCAGATAAGCCAGTGTATACCCTACGTTAATATATTGGGTCAGGGAGAACCCGAGAAACAGCGTCAGGAACCGCCGGTCCCGGCTCTCCATGAAAGCGAATAAGGACAGAATCAGAACCGGGTATAAGTAACGCTCATGCATCTTGGTACCGAATACGAAGACAATAGTGATCAGCACCATACCTATGAAGTAGGATTTGGAGAGATCCTTACGGTCCTTAGTATTGAAGGAATAATAAGCTGCAAGTGCCACCGCCACCAGGATGAAAATAAAACCCCAGATGCGGTACGGTATGCCTAACCAGGTCACATCCAGGGCCGACCACATCGGATCGGTCAAAGCATACAGATTAAATGCGTTAACCGTAGAGTACGGGTAGGAGGACAGCGTGCTTTTGTATAGATTAATCAATCCCATCAGACCGCCGTTATTCCAGAAGAAAGGGGCTGCGAGGAGAATGAATATCCCCAGTCCGTACACCGCACCCAGCACAAGCTGTTTCCAGGCGCGGTGATGGTAGAAGGCAAGCAGCAGCACCGGCGTGAAGATCAGCGCCTGCGGCTTGATCAGTGTGGCAATGGCAAAGAAGATCGCTGCACGTACAAAGGTTTTGTCGACAATCCCTATAATGCTGAGCATCAGGAAAATAAGGAAAAAGGAATCCGCCTGTCCCCAGGCTGCCGAGTCCATCAGTACGGCCGGATTGAACAGGAACAGCAGCATCAGCCCGATGGCAAGGCCGGAGCCGAGTTTGGGACGCGCGCATTTGTAAATGATCCAGCCGAGTACAAGGTCGGAGATCATCGCGGGCAGCTTGAAGAGAACTGTCTCTGCACCTGATCCGCCGGCAAAATTAAATAATCCTCGAAGCAGACTGAGCAGGTACAGCACATACAAGTAACCCGGAGGATAATCGGCGAAATAACCTTCTTCATAGAATTTGCCCGGACCCAGGTCGGTCAGGCGCTGGCCCCAGGCCATGAATGTATTCATATCATTCTTGTAGCCCTGAGCCGTAAGGCCAATCCAGATCCGCAGGATAAAGGCCACGCCAAACACAACATACAGCCAGCGGGTGTAGATGACATCCTCCTGTCTGAGCAGACGCTCACTGCGGAAGGCTCTGGTGTATAAAAAGGCAAAGAACAAACAGAACGCACCTGAAATCAGCAGCAGCTTGGCCGGTGATACTTTGTGCGGTGTTTCTTCCGGCTTGCCCCCGCCTGCCTCTGCTGCCGGAGCCTGCGCTCCGCTGTCCAGGGAAATGATATTCGAACCCTCTGGAACGGTATCGAGCTGTTCGACGGACAGATCATCGAAATAGGCTTTGCCCTGAATCAGATTGGCATAACCGCCAAGTGCAGCACCGATTCCGGCCGCGGTCTGCTCCTTGCCGGTCTGGCCGATGAACTCCAGATACTGCCATTCCCCGGCGGTATCGCTGGTAGCCGGGTAGCCGCCGCCAATCCCTACAGGGAATATATTGGCGCCGGTTCCCCCGCCTGCCGTACTGACGATTTTGACATAACCCGAGATTCTGTAATAACTCTCCGGTGAGACGGCAACGGTCTGGACCCACTTCAGGTGATTGGGCTGGAGATTCTCAATCACCGCTGCTCTGCTGCCGGAATGAACCTCTTCGGACTGGACAGAGATCGAGCCCGCCGCATCTCCGGAAATCCACATATCCTTGCTCCAGCCTGTAGGCGCCCCGTCCTCACCTTCTTCGAAGCCCGGATTCTGCAATAAGTTCCCTTCGGCATAGATGCTTGTTACAGGAAGAATAAATAATAGGAGCATCAGTATAACGGTTGCCGCTGCACGTACATTCTTGGTCATCGTTCTACCCTCACCTCGTCAATGTTAATCCAGCCATTACCGCCGGTTATGTATACTTCTGCCTGCATCCCCTGCTCCAGAGTGACTGCAGGAAGTGTGACCTGTTGGTACTCTTCCGTTACGGGCAGTTCAGTCTCTGCAAGCACCTTACCCGCTGTACGGATGCCGATCTTCCCGCCGCTGCCGCCTGTACTAACCATGCCGGACAGTCTGTAATCACCAGCCGGGGCGGTAAATACCTGTGACACGAGGGTATCGGCTCCGGGATCAAGATACGCCAGCTTGCTTCCGGCGAACGGCTTGTTATCGGCCACTCCCGTACCCGCAGTGAAGGACCAGCCCGCAGCCCCTTCTTCAAACCCCCCGTTCATGAATTCAGCTATGGCCGTCCCCTGGGGTGCCGGAAGACCGCCCGTCCCCTCGTTAGTAAGGAGCACACTGTAATTAGCGAACCGTTTGACCGTATATTCCGTACTTGCCGCAGGCGGTGTAGCGTTATTCGCAAAAATATATGCGGCACCGGCAGGCACAGTCCTCATATCATCAAACTTATATCTCCCAAAGGAAGAAACACGCTGGAAGGCTTCTCCCGGATTGGCGTAAACAACGGACTTCAGGAAATCATGCGGATTCATCTGTTCATAGAACAGCACATAAATATAAGGCATATTCACATTATTCGTAACATAGATCTCACCGGTGCTGTGTTCGGAAGCATACTGCACTGCCTCCCCGAACGAATCATAAAAGGCCGGGCCGATTCTCTCAGGGAACTCGCGGAAATAGGCATTAGAGAACAAAACGAACATGATGCCAAACACCGCTACTGCCAGTATCGCAACTCCTTTGACCTTGCCTGCAATCCATCCGAACCCGGCGCATACCAGCATAATGAACGGATAAAAAATAATATTGATCCGGTTGATATTCACGCTTGTAATAAGCGCCATCAGCACGGCGATCAGGAACCAGAGCAGCAGGACTCCCGCACCGGCACTCTCCCGCCGCCTTGTCCACCATGCATGCACGAGGACAATGAACCCGATCAGCGCAAAGGGCAGCGCAACCGGATAAGCATACCCGTACGGAGAAATAGAGTTCCAGGGCAAGCCGTCGCTTCCGCTCAACATCAGCTTGCCGAAGGCGCTGAAGTTATCTGCAGCCGCCTGCCACAGCCGGCCCCCGAACACGGATGAAATCTCCTCCACCCGCGGCATGGTAAGCTTAGGAACAGTGAACAGTGGAGTAGCAATCTCATGCATAGCGTAACGGTTAATTACAACAAATAGTAGTATAGGTAACGCTATTACCGCAAACCCTGTCAGATTCCACACCAGTGTACGGAGTCTCAGGACCTTGCTATATAATAGAAGAATTGCCGTACCGAGTGCAAACAGCGGTACAAAAAAGTAGGCTGTCCCATAAGCATACAGGGATAGGGCAAGCATTCCGGTAAAAGCGTAAATCCACCCCGGGTTCGTAAAGGAACGCAGCAGGCAGTAAACCGCAATTAATATCATCGTAGGAAACAGATTCGATTCCAGCGCCCACCTGGACATCATAATATGCCAGGGATTAATAGCGATGAAGAACATGGCAATGGCCCCGGCTCCGGGCGAGGCAGACAGCCTTCTCACGATCAGGTAGAAGACAATCATGCCCAGCAATCCCATAACCAGACTGAGTGCCCGTACCGACAGCGGCGTCAGTCCGAACAACAGAATGAACGGCATGGACAAATAGGCATAGAGTGCATTCTGCCCGCTACCCCAGGCGATAAGATGAATGGGCAGATGAACACCGTTCCGGTCGATCCCATAGTGCAGAATCGCATAGGCATCATAACCGATAGAGGCTTCATCCTGGTTCAGTCCAGGCGGAATAGAAGTTATGTATAGAATACGGACCATTGCTCCAAGCAGAAACAGCAGCAACGGCAAGGGATGCTTAAGGAAGGACCTGTAAGCTCTTGTAAATAAACCCGACACCATTTATCACCTCTTCAACAATATAATCTAAATACTGGTTGATGAAAAGGGTAAAGCAGCGCTTGTGTCCGGCTGCATCTCCCCCGCAAGAACCCAAAAAGAAAACGGCCCCTCCATATAATGAAGGGACCGCAGAAATTATATTCAGATTGGGTGCCGTATTTAGCCTTGGCTGCCGATCAGAACATAACGCAGAATAATCAGAATCGCCAGAACCCACATCATCCAGTGGATATCGTATTTCTTCTTGCCGGCTACATTGGCTACGCAGGCCAGAATCACATAAGTAACGATCCCGAACGAAATCCCGTTAGCAATGTTGTAAGTAAACGGCATAATAACAAAGGTCAGGAAGGCTGGAATCGCCAGCACCATGTCCTGGAAGTCAATGTCGCGGATCGACTGAGCCATCAGAACACCGACAATAATCAGCGCTGCCGCTGTTGCCGGACCCGGGATAAGAGCTACTACCGGAGCAAGGAACAAGGCAAGCAGGAAGCATATCCCTGTTGTTACTGCGGTCAGACCCGTACGTCCGCCTTCAGCCACACCAGCAGCACTTTCAACATAAGCTGTTGTTGTGGAGGTACCCAGCATGGCACCGCCCGCAACAGCTACCGCATCTACGAACATTGCGTTACCGACACGTTTTTTGCCTTCTTCCGGGTTCTTCATGATTCCGGCACGTTCAGCAGTACCTACAAGCGTACCAAAGGTATCGAACAATTCTACAAAGGTAAAGGTGGCAATCGCAGATACGATACCTGTGTGCATAATGCCTTCCCAATCGAATTCCCAGAAGTTGAGCTGTGTGAAGTCAGGAACCCAAGGGGTCTGCGGATTGCTCAGGGAACTGAAATCTACAGCGCCCATCAGAATCGCAGCAAGTGTAGTCCCCAGAATACCGAACAGGATAGCGCCGCGAACACGCAGTACCATTAGAATGGAGATCAGCAGCAGACCGATAATGACGAGCTGAACATTGGTGTTCTCCAGGCTCCCCATATGAATTACCGTCTCAAAAGAAAGTACGTCTGTAAATTTATTAGCGGCGATATCGCTTCCGGCTTCAACGCCGATGGTCATCAGTCCGCTGTTCTTGAGGCCGATAATGGTGATGAACATCCCGATACCGACCGTAATGGCATGCTTCAGGCTGTCAGGAATAGCAGTAAGCAGGATTTGCCGCACCCGGGTTATGGTCAGCAGAATGAAGATGATCCCGGAGATGAATACGGCGGTAAGACCCATCTGCCAGGTGAACTCATGTTCAGTGGTGGCGGAAGACAAGACTACGGATGCGAAATATGCGTTAAGGCCCATACCAGGTGCCAGAGCTACCGGGAAGTTAATGAATACCCCCATGGCAATAGTGAAAATACCGGCTGCCAGCGCTGTAGCGAGGAATACGGAATACCAGCCCATATCAATGCGGCCGAAGGCAGTCAGGGTGCTTGGATTAACCGACAGAATATAAGCCATTGCCATAAACGTGGTTATACCGGCCATGATCTCTGTGCGTACTGTGGTGCCGTTCTCTTTCAACTTGAAAAAGCGGTTCAAATTGTTCTCCCCCTAAGGTTGTATGTTATGCCATCACAGCAACAGAAAGCCGGCATCTATAGAAGACACCGGCCTGATTAAAGAGATTCTTGCCCGCAATACCGGCATAACCGTTATTCCAGAGTAAGCTGCTCTTCTAATCGTAGCCAGGTCATTACGGTGACCTCGTAGAGACTTCCGGGCCAATCCCCGGAATTATACGAATATATTTGCTGTAGCGCTTTATCATTTTAGGGGCAGATGACAGGGCTTGTCAATGGTAAATACGAACATTGTCCGTCAGGATTACACAATCGTTCGTAAATCGAACACTTTTATGACAAATCCTGCTTGGTTAAGGGATGATCCGCCAAACATCGCATCATAAACGCGGACGGCACTGCACTTCAGTTAAGCTCTATACATATGATGAAGCACTTAGCTCATGATTATAATCAAACTCTACATGGATTTGCATACTAATGTATGTTACTCTGGATGTGCTTAGCGATAAGCATTAAATTTCTTACAAGTTCCTTATCCGAAAGGGGATGTTTCAATTGGCTACTACTTATATGGTGGTTTCAGTTTAAAACTGAATAGCAGGCATATCTCTTAAACAGCGGGCAAATGCCCGTATTATTTGTTATGCCATCCCAAGTAACCTTTCGTGAATATTGCTGTTTGCGGGATACGATGAAGGTCGTATCTTTTTTGCATCTTGATGCCGCGTAGAACAGCAGCTTCTTATTGAGGCTGCTGCTGCGCGGCATTTTTGCGTCTACAAAACAACACAAGCGGAAACGGCTTTGCCGTCCTTTTGAAAGGACGGTACCGTTTCAGCGAGAAATAGAAGAAGAAGTTATAGTGTGCAATATATAAATTCTTATATTTTGATAAGGAGCTAACCCAAACACATGATTGATCTAAAAACCTATGGCTATACAGATATAGAGGAAATCCCCTCCGGGTTATTACCCGGCAGGATTACAGAGCTGCGGCGGGAGCGGTTCACCGTTATAACTGCGCAGGGCGAGGTGACGGCTGTACTCAAAGGCTCGTTCTATCACAGTGCAGAGTCACGTGAGGACTTCCCGTGCGTAGGTGATTTCGTCTTGCTGCGCCACAATGAGAGCGGAGATTCGCTGATTATTACGTTACTCCCCCGCCGCTCCAAATTCTCGCGGGCGAATTATTCAGGTCATGCCGCTGGCTATACCAAAACGATTCTGGAGCAGGTCGTGGCCACCAACTTTGACTATGTATTCATCCTGTCTTCCCTGAACTGGGATTTCAATGTCACCCGCATGATGCGTTATCTGACTCAAGCCCGGCAAAGTGGCGGGCAGCCGGTTATCATTCTGACCAAGGCTGATCTCACCGGGGACTTCAGTCTCCCGCTGGCCGAAGTCAAACAGAGCATACCAGATGTGCCGGTGCACGCCGTATGCAGTCATAACGGTCTGGGGCTGAACGAGCTGGATGCCTATCTTATGCCCGGTAGAACAGTTGTCTTTCTGGGTATGTCCGGTGTCGGCAAATCATCTCTGCTCAATGCGCTGATGGAACGGAAAGTAATGACGGTTAAGTCCATCCGCGAGGACGACAGCCGGGGACGGCATACGACGACACACCGTCAATTATTCATGCTCCCCTCCGGAGCGATGGTAATTGATACACCGGGGATGCGTGAGCTTGGGCTTTTCGATGCAGATGAAGGTATCCGGGCTGGCTTCAGCGATGTGGAGGAACGGTTCGCAGGATGCCGCTTCCATGATTGCCGCCATGAATCCGAGCCGGGGTGCGCAGTTCTCGCTGCGCTTGCTGACGGTTCTCTGCCGCGCGAACGCTGGGAGCGTTATACGGCCCAGCAGCATGAGAATAAGTTTGTCCAGGACAAAACGGGCTATCTCATCCACAAAAACGCCCGAAGTCAATCCATCGCTATGCAGAGAAAACAAACGAAGAAAAACGGGGGCTGGAAAAAATGAATATGAATACTGAAGCGTTATATATTGCTCTAAGTCAACTTTTCAAAACAACGATTACATCTGCTGATTCCCAAACGGTCCAGTTACATGGCGGGACTCTGGGGAATGTGCGCCTGGTGACGGGAACAGCCGAAACGGCGGACGGAGAGCACCTGCCGTACCGTATCGTTCTGAAAATCCAGAAGAAATGGGAGCGTTACAATGATCCGAATTCCTGGCGGCGGGAATATGATCTGTATGCTTCCGGACTGGGGACGACCTTCTCCCATACCTTCCGCTGGCCGGTGTGTTATTACTCTGAGATCAATACGGATGAGGATGAATGCCAATTGTGGCTCGAATATATCGACGGCGTATCCGGTCTGGACCTGACCGCTGAGATGTATGAACAGGCTGCACTGGAATTGGGCCGCTATCAGGGTAAATTGTATGCTGGGCAGCCTGCGGTATTGCAGAGCCTGACCAACCTGAGCCATGCGGATCTCATGAAGAATACGTATCTGCACTACCGGTCATGGCCGGTCGTCTACGACTATATACGCTCGGAGGAATGCGAATTCCCGCAGCACCTGCGGCAAATGCTCATCGACATTGATGAACAGTCGGATGACATTTTTGCCCGGATTGAACAACTGCCCCTCGTGCTGTGCCACCGTGACTTCTGGGTGACCAACCTGATCTGCGATGGTGAAATAATCGCCCTCATCGACTGGGATACCTCCGGCTGGGGCTACCTGGGTGAGGATATCGCCAGCCTGATTGCGGATGAGGCGGACCCCGATCTCATGGCAGAATACTACCAGCGGTGTATCCCTGCTTATTATCAAGGCTTCTCGGAGTATACTAAGGCACCTCCTATCGCCGAACATTGTGTCTACGAGTTCATCCTGCTCGTATTCGGGTATAGGCTGGTGGAGGCGTATATCCACACCGAGGATGATAACCAGAAGACCGAATGTCTCCGTAAGCTGCAGAAGATCTTTGAACTGAAGGATCTGTAACGGGCACACTGGCATCAAGCAGAAACGGCTACGCCATCCTTTTAAAGGACGGCGTAGCCGTTTTTATATATCCCTTACCTATTCCCACTCAATCGTGGCAGGCGGCTTAGAAGTAATGTCGTACACGATGCGGTTCACGTTGTCGACTTCGTTGACGATACGCACGGAGATTTTCTCCAGCACATCCCATGGGATACGCGCCCAGTCGGCTGTCATGCCGTCAATGGAAGTTACGGCACGGATACCTACAGTGTAGGAGTACGTACGCTCGTCCCCCATAACCCCAACACTCTTCATGTTAGGCAAGGCGGTGAAATACTGCCAGATCTCGCGGTCCAGACCGGCCTTGGCAATCTCCTCACGCAGGATATAGTCGGAGTCGCGGACAATGGTCAGCTTCTCTTCGGTCACTTCACCCAGCACACGAATCGCCAGTCCCGGACCCGGGAAAGGCTGACGCCATACAATCGCATGTGGCATACCAAGCTCTTCACCCAGCTTACGGACTTCATCCTTGAACAGGGTGTTCAGCGGCTCAATCAGACTGAACTTCATATCTTCCGGCAGTCCGCCCACATTATGGTGCGACTTGATGGTCTGCGCCGTTGCTGTGCCGCTCTCCACAATATCGGTATACAGTGTGCCTTGGGCCAGGAATGCAAAATCCCCCAGCTTGGCCGATTCTTCGTCGAAGCAATAAATGAACTCATTGCCGATGATCTTCCGTTTCTGTTCAGGGTCGGACACACCGGCCAGCTTGCCGAGGAAGCGGTCACGGGCGTCGATTTTGACAACATGGATATCGAACTTGCCGACAAAGGTCTCCATTACGCTCTCTGCTTCCCCTTTGCGCAGAAGGCCGTGGTCAATGAACATACATGTCAGCTGATCGCCGATGGCCCGGTGAATCAGCATAGCTACAACAGAGGAATCTACACCGCCGCTGAGTGCACAGAGCACCTTACGGTCGCCGACCTTATCACGGATATCCTTGATGGCATCTCCAATGAACGACTCCATGGTCCATTTGCCCTCGCAGCCGCAGACCTCGTACAGGAAGTTCGAGATCATCTCGTTCCCTTTAACGGAGTGGCGTACCTCAGGGTGGAACTGAACAGCGAAGAATTTGCGTTCGTCATTGCTCATCGCTGCAATCGGAGCGCTCTCTGTTCCGGCATCCAGCTTGAAGCCTTCCGGAAGCTCCACCACATGGTCGCCGTGGCTCATCCATACCGTCTGTTTGCTCTCCAGACCCGCGGCAAGCACGGAGCTAGGTGCGAATTCAACGTCCGCTTTGCCGTACTCGCGTTTGGCTGAGCGTTCCACCTTGCCTCCCTGCTGCTGCGCCATCAACTGCATACCGTAGCAGATTCCGAAGATCGGAAGTCCCAGTTCATAGATGGCCGGATCTACATGCGGCGCATCCTCGGCGTAGACACTGCTGGGTCCGCCCGAGAATACAATCCCTTTTGGCGATAAGGCCTTAATCTTCTCCATCGGTGTATTGTACGGCAGAAGCTCGCTGTATACCCCCAGGTCACGAATTCTGCGCGCGATAAGCTGGTTATACTGTCCCCCGAAATCCAGAACAACGATCATTTCATTTGGCTTGTTCATTACTTGCCTCCCTTGATTATTGGATTCATTATACTCATGGTTAATTCTCATCGTCAAGGAAAGGAGACGCTCCGCTTCACGGTTTCGATGTCTATGTGGCGGGGGACGGGGAGGGATGCGTTTAGCTCGGAGCGTAGCGGATGGAAGCAAGTGGAATTTGTACAACTAATCTGGCGTTTTGGGCGTAATTATAGGAATTAGATGGATAAACAACACTTACTCAGTGCGGTTTCTGATATATCGTAAGGGTGCGATGGATTTAAGTGGACTTATTCCAACTGCTTTCCTACAACACTCCATTGGGGAAGAATTAAGTGTGGTTTATCCATCTGTTTCCTTTACACAACTCGCACTACTTGCCGGTTCGCACGCTGTTTGCGCTTCGGTATGGACTGGAAAGTGGAATGCAACATGGACTGGAGAAGAATGTTAATAAGAACAAATCGTCGCTGTAACTTTTGCAGACCATGCAGTTTGTAAGCCCCCGTTCTCTAATCACCTAACTCTGGCAGTATCCGGTGAATTGAGGTGTGCTACTGCACCTTATTGGCTCAGTTGGCATGCGTCCGGTGAATTGAGGTGTACTAACGCTCCTTATTACTCTCCTTTATCTAGTGTTGAACAGAGAAAAGCAAAGACGCCCGCTGCAATGGCAGTGAACGCCTTTTATCTGATTATGCCAGGTGGAAGGTGATCGTTAAGCACCTGGCAATGAATGCTGCTTCGTCGAGGGCACCCGAGTCCTTGGCGAGACCAGGAGCGCCGGCGCATGGCGGCGGGTGTATGCTGGCGCGCACGGGTGGAACTGCGCCAGGACTTGGCGGCTGAACTGCGCCAGGGCGCGGCGGCGAGACACCGCCGCCATGCAGCCCCCGCGCGCGCTCCGCTGGCCCGCCCGCGCGGCCGCTATACGCCAGGGTTTCCCACTGGCGTACAAAATCCCGGACGGCGCTGCGCAGCCGCCCGTCCTCGATCACCAGGGAGTCTGCGTACTCCCTGGCGGTAACCCCGGGCAGCGGCGGCCCATAGCGCGCCGCCAGCCCGTGCCAGGCCAGAGCGGCGGCGCGCAGCTGCCGCTCACGGCCAAGCCTGCCGGCGCGGCGCACCGCCGGCAGCAGGGCCAGGCTGCGCCGCCAGCGGATGGCGGCAGCCAGCAGTAGCGCCGCGGCAGCCAGCGGCGCCCGGTCCGGGCCGCCCCCCTGCGGCGGGGCGGCGATCCGAGCGTCCGCGAGCTGCGCAGCGGACAGGCGGGCCCCCGGCGGCACGGAAGCAGCCGCCGGGTTCGCCGCCGCGCCTGAAGCAGCGGCGGCGGGCCCGGAGGCCGGCGTGGGATCGAAGGGGACCCAGCCGGCGCCGGGGAAATAGACCTCGACCCAGGCGTGGGCATCGCCATCGGTCACGCTGTAGCGCCGGGGCATGGAACCCGGCACGGGAGTTCCCGGGCCGTAGCCCTGGACGTACCGGGCCGGAATGCCGCTGCTGCGCAGCAGGACCGTCATCGCAGTGGCAAAATGCACACAGTAGCCCCGCCGGGTCCCGAAGAGGAAATCGTCAGTGAAATCGGCACCGGACGGCGGCACCCGGGTCTTCAGCGAATAGGTATAACCGCTCTGCAGATACTCCGCTACGGCAGCGGCGGCATCATAACGGCTGCGCGCGGCGGCGGTGAGGTCTCCGGCCAGGGCCTTAACCCTGGACGGCAAGGCCGCAGGAAGCTGTAGATACTGGCTGCTGACCGCTTCAGGGTCTCTCCCCTCCAGCTTCCGCAACACCTCCGGGTTGCTTTCAGGCAGAACAGATTTGACGGTGTACTCCGTTACCCGAGCGGACCCGTACGTTTCCGGCAGCCGGAAGCTAAGCTTCTCCGGGTTAGCGAGCACATAGCCCAACTGGCTCCCGTCCTCCAGGCGGATGTTCTGTACATCCGCAACGCTGCCAGCGCTGAACAACGGAAGTCCGCCGGGCGAAGGCACGGCGAACTGAATCCGCTGAATCAAGGTCTGCGCTTCATCTGAGGCGGCACCTGCCAGAGCAGGCTCTGCCTCAGGAAGGCGAATCAAGTTAAGCGGTGTATAAGCGGCTCCGCTCCTAATCCAGCGGCGGCCGTCATAATATGCCATACTCTCCCCGCGCCAATAATAGGGACGGGTTGCAGTGACCGTAAAGACCGCCTCCCGACCAGGAGACAATGGCATGCCCAGTTCCCTATCTTCTGTACTGTAACCGGTGCTGCCCGTCTGAGAACCCGCAGCATCCTCCGGCCTCTGTGCTTCAGCCCAATGCTCCAGCTTATTCAGAACCGGCTGTAGCGTAACCGGGGCAGCCGGGCGCGCACCCAGCCCTTGCCCGGCTACCCAGGCCGCCAGCATCACCGTTACAGCTGCACCAAAGGCCAACATCCCCCAGCGGCCGTAAGGGAGAGCAAGGCTTCCTGTCTGCTCTTGTAGATGGAGCAATCTGCTTAATGCCCGCAGCCACAGGATCAGCCCTACGAAGACCAGCACATCACCGGATGTATTGACCGCATAGCCCATGTCCAGCATTAGCAGATACAACAGGGTAACCCCTGCGAATAATGATAAGCTTCCCCTATACAGCGCGAGCTGCTGGACCGATGAGACCAAGAGGCCCCAGCCCAGCACCAGGATCAGCAGCCTGCTGTCCTCGCTTAATGCGGAGATCCTCGCCGACAGGAGGAGGAGAGCATCTTTCCCCAGCACGGATGCGTAGGCCTTCAGCCAGCCGCTCTCTCCGCTTGCCGCGCAGAGAGTATACCAGGTCATGAAGATCAGCAGGAACTGGCCGCCTGCCTGCACAAGCCGGGGCAGCTGAATACACCCCCATGCCAGGAGTGCCGCAGCCGAGAGCATCAGAATTCGCAGAAGCTGCGTATGCTCCGTGGTCACAGCCAGTTTGTAGAGCGGCAGCAGCCACAGGACAAAGATTCCCATAATGGCCAAAGAGAACAGGCCGCGATAGTGCAGGGGGCTGCTCTCCCTTGAACCGGCGAAGCTGTTCTCTGTAGGATCTGACTTCTGCAGCCCTTCCGCTGCAAACACAATGGTTCCATGACGCCGCTGTCCGCTGCCGGAGGAGACCTGCGGACTGCCGCCATCCGGCATGACTTTAGTGGGACGAAGGTGTATCCGGAAGCCCATAATTCTCCGCCCCCTTATACCCTTGTGCAGGAGCAGCGGAGTTCAGACAATGAATACGGGCGCCGAGCCGCATCAGGCTCCCGGCAATCGTACCCGGTGAGGGTTGTCTGCTCCCGGAAGCTGCGGGATCACCCGGCCCGGACTCCGTCATTCCTCCCGGGGTCTGTCTGGTACTGCGGGACATCTCCGGTAACGTTCCTGCCGCTCCCGCCGGACTCCTCACAGGATTACCGCTGGTCTGGCTGCCTGGAGAAGGCTGATCCCAGACATAATACAGCTCCACCCGCACTCCCTGAACCAGGAAGCGGGCCATGGTTCTCGCTGACTCTTCCTCCAGCCGCCCGGTAATAACAGATACCGTCATACCGGGAATCCAGCTCTTCGATGCATCCTCCAGCAGCCTGCTGAGACTCTGTGAACCGGAGGGGGCAATCTCTGTGAGCAGATCCCGGACCCTGCCGGGAAGCTGGCCCAGCCCTTCATGTCTGGCCATTCCTTCAGGCCAGCCGCCGCTGAAGAGCTGGATGTAGCTGCTGGAGCGCTCGGCAGAGAGCAGCAGTCCCATTGCGGCCGATACCGCCTGTTCGAAGGCAGGGATCACCGCAGCACGCTGGCTGCGCGGCACATATGCACCAAATGGCACATCATAGTCCTCCGGACTGCTCGCCAGCACGATACAGTTCATCTGCCCCGCTTCACGTTCCGGCACTCGGCTCTGCAGGGTTCCCTTACGGGCGCTGCTCTTCCAGTGAATCCGGCTGAACGGGTCACCCGGCGTATAGTCGCGGATATCTGCCGCTTGCGGACTGCTGTGCTTCCCCCGTGCGGGGAGTACACGGTCACCCGGAATCAAGCCGTTATCCGGCACCGTGCCGCCCATATATAGCGCCTTCGGCAGCACCTTGAAGATCTGCTTGCCGTCCGGCTGGCAGCTGCCTGTGAACAATCCGGGCAGATCCCCCCACGCTACATTGCAGCCATGGAGCTGATGAACACCTCTGGGTACAGACAGCAATTCATAGGAATAGCTGAAGGAACGGCGGAAGCCGGGAAACACCAGCTCCTGATGGCTGCCTCCGCTCCAGTAATCGGTAATGATCATCCAGGGAAGCGGTATTCTGGAGGCAAAAGTGAGCTTCACCTCAACCACCGCAGCATCCCCGGCTGACAGCCGGTCAGGAGAAATCTTACGTTGCACGTTCACCCTCCGGGGACCGCAGAGCTGCATTAGCAGGCCGCCGCACATTATCATTCCCCCGGCCGTCAGCAGCAGCAGAAGTGATTCTCCCCCGCGCCACAGATACAGTCCTCCGGTGGCTGTCATCAGGAGCAGCATTCGCCCCCATTCTTTTACGGCACGATGGATACGTCTCCGGGGGAATACCGCGGTTTTCGGTTTCCTGTAATTGTTCTGGTCTGAATACTCTAGTGACTTCGAATCTATCAATGATGAAGAAGACAAGGAGGACACCCTTCCTATGGTCATAGACTAGCTCACTGGCGATACGCCTTCCAAGGAGCCTGTTGCTATCTATTCTTCCCATGAAAAAGGATGCCCAGACATTGAAGTGGCCGCTTTTTGCCTGCTTATGCTGCCTTAACTCTGCGTTCCTCTGCACTCACAACAGATTCCGCACCCGGATGTCCTGCCGCCTCAAGCAAAGTACGCAGAGGCACCCAGAGGGACTCCCCAAGGAGCTGCACCTGTGCCGCCTGGTACTCTGCCGTGCCGTCCAGCCGGAGAATTCCAATCTCCTGTGTCTCTGAGCTGAGCGTCACGCTGCGGCCATTCCAGATTACCGTTCCGCTGCGGGTAGCCGCATTCCAGCCCACCCGTCCGCCCAGGCGTTCAACGGTAGCGCGGAGGGGAACATAGTATTGCCCGTCCTGAACGCGGTACTCTCCGGGCTTAAGCTTGGTCTCCATTCTGCCGATCTCAAGCGCAAGATCTGTGCCGGGAGCAAACAATTGCGCATTCGGAACAATATTAGCCGATATCCAGTCTTGAGACGGCTTCCCCCGCTTCAGAGCGGCTGCCTTAGAGGACACTCTGAACTGTACCGGATCGCTCTGGGCCCCAAGAATGCCGAACGTATAACCGGCGGCCTTGTAGCGTTCAATAATGGCAGGCAGCGCTTCGGCACTTTGCCCATGGCCCGATCCGTCATGCAGCAGCAGCACCACGCTGGAGGAGGTCAGGTCGGCAACCGAAGCCTGTAGAATCTCCGCAGCCGGTACTCCGCGTCGGCGGGAATCCCCGCTGTCCACCGTCCAGTCGATCACCTCATAGCCTGCCTGCTTCAGCAGAGTGAAGTAAGTATTGTCGAAATGGCCAAAGGTACCTCCAGGAGCACGGACCAGCTGCGGACGGACGCCTGTGATCTCCCGTACCGTTTCCTCCGTTTGTTTGATTTGACGCCAAAATTCCGTGAACCCGCTATATAAATCATGATAATTATGGTTATAGGTATGATTGCCGATGGCATGTCCCTGCTCCCAGATTGCGTTGATCAGCTCCGGACGGCCTGCGGCCTGGTCACCCAGCACGAAGAAGGTAGCCTTGACTCCCTGCTCCCGCAATATGTTAAGCACCTTGGGAGTAACCGCACTCGGCCCGTCGTCAAAGGTTAAATAGACCACCCGCTTGTCCTTGCGGTGTCCGGCTTCAGGAGCAATTCCCCCGGCAGCTGCGGATATTGGTTGAGCGGAGGAAGCTGGATGATCTGCGCCTTTCGCATAAGTTGAGCTGCCGGAGATACGTGAGCGACGCGCTTCTGTCCCCGTGATCTTGACGGGCTCAGAGGGCAAATCTTGCACAGGGCCTGCCGGAGGATTATTCTTATAGAGTAGAGATAACGCACGGCCTGCTTCTGCCTGCCGGGAGAACGTGCTGTGTGAAGCAGGGGAATCCCCTTTTTCTCCATAGGCTGACACACCCAGACACAATAGTACTGCAATAACAAGCAACCCGCGGATGATCAAGCGGCGGAACGGATTTTCCCGGCATTCCTTCATCTTCTCTACCTCCAGCATTCTATTGGCGCCGTAGCGTCATTTGGTAGATTGTATGAAGACAAGCTTCAGATTAGAATTGGCGCGCAGCCTTTGGAGAGTGAAGAATCTATGGACATGCTGAAATGGATACAGGAATTGTTTGCAAGCTATGGATATAGCGTATTGTTCTTCGGGCTTTTGCTCGAATTTATTGCCCTGCCTTTTCCCGGGGAGACTACAATGGCCTTCGCCGGATTCCTGTCCTACACAGGGAGGCTGGATTTCTTCACGCTGGTGATCGTAGCCTTCATAGGGACCACAGTGGGGATGACGATTACTTATTTCATCGGACTCAAGGCAGGACTGCCTTTTATCCAGCGGTACGGCAAATGGTTCATGTTCTCTCCGGCCAAGCTGGAAAAGACTCAACGCTGGTTCGAGAAATACGGCAGTGTGCTGATCTCCATCGGTTACTTCATTCCCGGCGTGCGCCATTTCACCGGCTACTTTGCCGGCATCATCGCCCTGCCCTTCCGAAAATTCGCAATATACGCCTATAGCGGCGCCTTATTCTGGGTAGTCTTATTCCTCGGAATCGGCAAAATCTTCGGCCCGCAGTGGATGGGCATCTTCCACCTGATCGAATCCTACGCCCTTTGGATCGCTCTCGGTGTCCTGGCCATTGCCGCCGCGATTGTCATATACCGTTACCGGAACGCCATTCGTCTCCGCCTGCTGCGCCGCAAGCCGGTGGCTGTGCTGGAGACGAAGGTGGAAGTTAAGGTCAAGGAGACCTCCAAAACCCGCTGATTCTTTTCAGCTCATTCAGGCCGGGACTCCTTGTACCGCTTATTCCATTGGCTGCGAAGCAGGTAATACCCGCCCAGCAACAGCGCAATCACAGCAAAACCCGCCCCGCCCGCGAATCCCAGCATTCTGGGCTCCACAACATCAAGCAGCCATCCTGCCCCTAACATGGACAGGCCCAGCAAGGTACCGCTTACTGCCGCCAGCAGGCCGAATACGGCCGGCTGCAGCGCAGGCGGTGTCTCCCTCATCACCAGCGTATCCAGACAGGCATTGCCGGTTCCACCGGCCAAAGATAACAGAATGTACAGCATAAATGCTGTAGCGAAATGACCGCTGCCACTAATCATCATGAGCAGAAGGCCCTCGAGCAGCAGACCGCCCAGTGCTACCGCTAAGAGCCTTTTGCGGAATAAACGTCCGGCAAAGACACTCAGGCTGAGTCCGATGCCAAGCGCTGCATAGAACGCCCCCACCCCGCTGTCTCCCGCATGAAATACCTGCACCGCATATACGCTGATCAGCACATTATCCCAGCCATTGATCACCGGGACCAGCAATTCATAACACAGCACAATCTGCAGGGCCAGACTGCCTCCAAGGACTGTACGCAGCGCCCGCCGCCGTGTGCTTTGGACAGACAAACCCAAGGTAGAATTTCCGCCTTCAGTATGTAGTGCAGACTCCCAGCCTCTGTTTCCGTCAAGGTCCTGCTCAGGATAATGAATCCCCCTTATCAGCAGTCCGGCCGCCAGGAACGACACAGCATTCATCACAAAGGCCATATCAGGACCGAAATACAGCGAGACCATCCCTCCGGCGAAGGCGCCAAGAATCAGCACGCAGCCGTTCAAAAGCTGTTCCAGGCCGTTGATCCGCAGCAATTCCTCCGGCGCTGCCAGCAGCGGGATGGATGATTTGCGCACCGGACTATAGATGGCTTCACCCGCTGCCATCACAAAGCTGCCGGCATACACCAGCCACAGCATATGCTCCCCGTCGACCCAGAGCAACGACAAGGCTACCGGGACACGCAGGAAATCCACAGCCATCATGATCGTTGTGCGGGGCAGTCTGCCAGCCAGCAACCCTCCAAGCGGTGCCATGAACAGATAAGGAAGCACCCGCACGCCAAGCGATATTCCTACAGCCATTCCCGACCCGGTCAACTGAAGCACCAGGGCCAGCATGGCAATACTGCTGAAACGGTCGCCGATACCATTGATTAACCCGGCTGCAAACAGCCTTCGATAGCCTTTATTGGGTCCCGCCAGTAATCCTGCATTTGTGCTCATAACATTAGCCCCTCATTAAATTATATAAATATCTAATTAGATAATAGTATAATATACTACTGAGAGCAATGCTTTATTTCAAACAATTTGCTAAGCTTAGACTATCAACCTGAAAGAAAGCTGGTGCAAGTCTGTGAAAATAGACCGTCTCCTCTCCATAGTCATTCTGCTGCTGAACCGGCCGCTGATTCAGGCCAAGGAGCTGGCCGATATGTTCGAGGTGTCTGTACGCACGATCTACCGCGATGTAGACAGCATTAATACGGCAGGTATTCCCGTGGTCACCTATCAGGGGGCCGGGGGTGGTATCGGCCTCATGGAAGGCTACCGGCTGGACCGTAATGTTCTGTCGGAGCGTGAGCTGGCCGATATCTTCGGCGCGCTGCAAAGTATCTCCTCCTATGTCGGCGAGGGCCACCACCTGTTATTGGAGAAAATCAGCAGTGTGATCCCCCCTTCCAAGCTAGCGGCCTTCCGCAGTAAGACCACCCAGATGATCGTCGATATCTCCCCATGGGGGCAGATGGGGCCTCTGGAGGAGCGTCTTAGCCTGCTAAAAGAAGCGCTGGAGGAGGAAGTTGTTGTTACCTTTGAATACATTTCATCTGAAGGACGGGTCAGCCAGCGCACCATTGAGCCTTATACGCTGGTCCTCAAAGGGCAATCCTGGTACTTATACGGCTTCTGCACAGACCGCCGGGACTTCCGGCTCTTCAAGCTGCTGCGGATGAAGGCGCTGGTGAAGGAGCAGCGGCACTACACCCGCCAGGATATTCCGCTTAAAGAGCTGCCCTGGACCGACGGCTGGACTGAACCGCAGAATCTGCAGGCGATTACGCTGCGTTTTGCACCGGAGGGCAGACATCTTGCCGAAGAGTATTTCGACTCCGAGGAGCTTCACCCGGAGGATAACGGCGGATACACTCTTACGGTCCGCTATGCCGAGAATGACTGGCTGCTGGGCTTCCTGCTAAGCTTCGGGCCGGTCCTTGAGGTTCTTGCACCGGAGCATATCCGCCGCAGACTGGGAGAACTGGCGGAGGGCGTTGCTGCTAAATATGCGTCCAGTCTCCCGCAGCCAGATAGCCCGCGCTGAACATAACAAAAAGACGATCCGGCAACCGTTACGGTTTATGCGGATCGTCTTTTTTAACAATCATATGGTTAGGCTCTTTGCGATTTCACCAGGTTAGGCTGCGGTTCTGCGGCCTCTTCCGTCTTCAGGAAATCCGGCTGCGGCGAGGTCTTGCGGATGAACAACGCCAGCACCAGGGCAAGAACCGTCACCCAGGTAGCTACAGTGAACGCATGTGTAATCCCGTTAATCGTGGCTTCCTGTGTAAGCTTGATCATCGCTGCCTTATCGGTCTTCGATACCGCCCCGCTTACCAGTGCATCGGTAATATTACTCTTCGTACGGTTGGTCATCAGACTGACGAACAGGGCCATCCCCAGTGCGCCCCCTACAGTCCGCAGGGTATTGGACATTGCCGTACCATGTGAGGCCAGACGCTGCGGCAATTGGTTGAGACCAGCCGTTACGATGGGCATCATCAGCATGGACATTCCGAACATCCGCGCCGTATAGGTCAGGATCAGATGGGTGTACGTTGTGGTGCTGCTGATCTGGCTGAATTCCCAGGTCGTAACAGCAGTGATGGCAAGCCCGATAACCGCCAGCCATCTGGCCCCGATTTTATCGAATATAATCCCGGTGATCGGTGACATAATCCCCATCAGAATGGCGCCGGGGAGCAGCATCAGCCCGGATTCCATCGGTGTGAAGCCGCGGATGGTCTGCAGATAGATCGGCAGCAGGATCATCCCTGCATACATAGCCATGGTGACGATAATATTAATGACAGTAGTCAGGGAATACATGTTGTAACGGAAAATGCGGAATTCAAGCAGCGGCTTATCCGCTGTAAGCTCCCGCCATACGAACAGCCCAAGGGAGACAACCCCCAGGATCAGACAGAGGATTACGGTCGTGCTGCCCCAGCCGTCCGTTCCGGCATCACTGAAGCCGTACAGCAAGCCGCCGAAGCCCAGGGTCGAGAAGATTACACCCGGCTTATCCAGCTTCGGAGAGGTCAGTTTACCTACGTTCTGCATCGTCTTCATGCCGAGCAGCATCGAGAAGATCGCCAGCGGAAGCACAATGTAGAACAGCACGCGCCAGGAATAGTTCTGCACGACCCAACCGGACAAGGTAGGTCCGACTGCCGGAGCAAAAATCATCGCAACCGCCATAAGTCCCATGGCCTTGCCGCGTTCTTCAATCGGGAAGATACGCAGGAACACAATGTTCATCAGCGGCATCAGAATCCCGGCACCTACAGCCTGAATCACTCTGCCGACCATAATCATCTCAAAGCCTGTGCCGATGGCACATACCAGTGTACCTATAGAAAATAACATCATCGCGGTTGTAAACAGCTGGCGGGTCGTAAATTTCTCCACCAGATAAGCGCTGATCGGCACCAGCACACCGTTAACCAGCATGAAGCCTGTCGTCAGCCATTGGGCCGTATTGGCGAGGATATTCAGATCCTCCATCATTTTGGGCAGCGCCACATTCATCAGTGTCTGATTCAATAACGCCACGAAGGCGCCGATCAGGAGCGCAGCGATAATCGGACCTCTGCGGAACGTCTTGGACGCTGCATTATCAGCAGTAATTGTACTCATAGCTTCTTGTTGTCTCTCCCTTGTTCTAGAATTCGGATAATTTCACCGTGCAGCCGCAGCAGTTCCCCGGCATCTTCTGCAGATATATTAGCCAGCGGCTGCAGATATCTGCGCAGCGATTGTTTGCTTAACTCGCGGATTTCCTTGCCCTTCTCTGTCATTGCCAGCTTGAATATACGTCTGTCGCTCTGCGAGCGTTCTCTGGTAATCAGTCCCGCCTTCACCATCCGGTCGACCACTCCGCTTGCCGCGCTGTTGCCCAGATGCAGCAGGTCTGCAAGCTCCGTGATCCCGATATCGGGATGTGCCGACAGCTTGCGCAATACCATCAGCTGGGTGGATGTTATCTTCAGCTCTTCCGCGTCCTTCCACAACAGCTGCTGGAAATTATGGTTGATGCAGCGGAATGAGGACAGAATATCATCCAACTGCTTTTCTTTTTCCTCCAACCCTCATCCCTCCAAGTAGTATATTACACAATAATACTTCGCATACGAACTATTTTACTATCTACCTATTTATTCGTCAATGACATTTTGCAGAAAATTTCTGAAAACAAGACTATAGAAAGAGGAAATGTCGAGGTAAACCTGCGAAGGTACTGCTTTCTACTATAAGCAAGTGGATAATTGTAGTCTAATTTGTCTATATGCGAGGGCTAAACTGAAGCAAGTGGAGAAACAGCATCTATTTATGTCCATTATCGCTACTATGGGTGAAAGGGCCGAATTTAAGTGTTGTTTATCCACTTGCTGGTCTAGGAGTGTTCAAACGTGAACCAGCAGTTGGAGAAAATCCACCTGTTATCATCCCGAGCCCGACTGAGCTTGTCCCTATCCTAAGAAAAAAAGCGGGCCGGAGATATTCCGGTCCGCTTTATATTTACAGGCTGCTTGTTCGCAGGCTGCCGGTTCTATACGTGGCAGCCTACAGTGCCAGTTAACGTCGGCGCCAGCTGCGCAGCCTCGTCCGCTGACGGCTGCTTACCGCCCGCAAGGCCGCTGGCAATCGACATCATCAGCTTGATGCGGTTCGCCTGGTTCACGACGCTGACTCCGGCATCATAATCAATGGCGACTATATTCGCGCCCGGGTACAGCTCCTTCAGTCCTTTGATCATCCCGCGTCCGGTAATATGGTTCGGCAGGCAAGCGAACGGCTGAATGCAGGCAATATTATTCACGCCGTTATCCAGGAGATCCATCATTTCCGCCGTCAGGAACCAGCCTTCGCCCATCTGGTTACCGACAGACACAAGCCGGCTGGCCTTCTCGGCCAGTCCGTATATATTCTCCCGGCCTTTGGACAGTCCGGCCTGCTCCAGCGCCACCTTGACCGGCTTACGGTAGATCTCCAGATAAGAGATCAGCATGGGATTAATATATCCCAGCCGTTTGCTTTTGCCGAATTGCTCGGCCTTGTAGATCGGATTGTAGACACAATAGAATATGAAGTCCAGGAAATCAGGCATGACGGCCTCTCCGCCCTCTGCCTCGATCATGTCGATGATACGGTTATTGGCATCCGGGTGGAATTTGATCAGAATCTCCCCGACAATGCCCACCCTGGGCTTAACCGCCGGGAGGACTGCCAGCCGGGAGAACTCTGCAACAATCTCACGGGTCAGCCGCTTATACTCCCGGAATGAGAAGTTCGACAGGCTGTTCTTGCAGCGCTCCATCCCCTGGCGGAATAAGGCCTCTGCACTTCCCGGGACAGCCTCATACGGTCTGAAGCGGTGCAGCAGGCGCATCATCAGATCACCGTAACAGGCGGCAGCGATCAGGCGGTTCGCCAGCTTCAGGCTGATGCGGAAGCCAGGCTGGTTCTCCATGCCGGAGGCATTCAGGGAAATCACCGGAATCTGCTCCAGATTCGAATCCTTCAGCGCCTTGCGCAGCAGGGAGATATAATTGGTTGCCCGGCAGCCGCCGCCGGTCTGCGACATAATTACAGCGGTCCGGTCAGGATCATAATCTCCGCTTTTCAGTGCCGACAGCATCTGCCCGATCGTTACAATCGCCGGATAACACGCATCATTATTGACGTACCGGAGACCCTCCTCCGTCTCCTGCGGGCCGGTTGATTCCAGAATCTTCAAGCGGTACCCCGCATCGCGGAAAACCCGTTCGAACAGCTCGAAATGAACCGGCGACATCTGTGGAGCCAGAATGGTATAGGTATCCTTCATTTCCTTCGTGAACGGCACATTCACTTGTGTCTTGTAGAGCAGCTGCGGCTTCACTTCGCCCTTCTCACGCTCACGCATCGCCGCCTGCAAGGAACGCAGGCGAATCCGCGCGGCTCCCAGATTGCTGATCTCATCTATTTTGATCAAGGTATAGACCTTGTTGTGGCGTTCCATAATCTCCTGGACGGCATCGCAGGTAATCGCATCAATCCCGCAGCCGAAGGAGGTGAGCTGGACCAGCTCCAGGTCGTCTCTTCCTGCTGTCAGCCGGGCGGCACGGTACATCCGTGCATGGTAGGTCCACTGGTTCACTACCCCAACGTCGCCCTCACTGCGGTCCAGATGGCAGATCGAATCCTCGGTCAGCACCGCAAGCCCCATACCGGTGATCATCTCGGCAATGCCGTGGTTAATCTCAGGGTCTGCATGATAGGGATGCCCGCACAGCAGGATGCCCTTCGTCCCTGTCTCCGAGAGGAAGACAAGTGTCTCTTCGCCCTTGGTGCGCACATCGTTCTTCGCCTGATCGGCTTCCGCCAGTCCGGCCTGGACAGCAGCAGCAATCTCTTCCTTGGGCACCTCCGCAAATGTTCTTGCCAGCACCCGGGTCAACGCCGGGATATCATCGAAGGTCAGGAACGGGCTGACCAGGGGAACCCCCTGCTCCTTCAAGCCGTCCATGTTATTGCGGATCACCTCTGGATAGGAAGCCACTACCGGACAATTGAAATGATTCTGGGCCGCATCATCTTCCTTCTTCTCATATACGACTGCCGGATAAAAAATGAAGTCCACGCCTTGGCCGATCAGACTCTGCACATGCCCGTGAGCCATCTTCGCCGGATAGCAGATCGACTCCGAAGGAATCGTGTCCATGCCGCTCTCATACAGCTTCTTGCTGGACTTCGGAGACAGCACCGTCCGGTAGCGCAGCGAGGTGAAGAAGGTGTGCCAGAACGGGTAATTCTCGAACATATTCATGGTACGAGGAATTCCAACCGTCCCCCGCATTGCCGCCGCTTCAGGCAATCCTTCATAAGCGAAGAATCTCTCATATTTAAATTGCATCAGATTCGGCAGTGTGTTCTTCTCTTTCTTGCCGCCCGCCCCGCGTTCACAGCGGTTACCCGTCACATGAAAGCTCTTGTCCGGGAAGCGGCTGATCGTCAGCGCACAGTTGTTGGCGCAGCGGCTGCAGCGGCCGGGGGCAACCGAATACCGGAAGGTATCCAGCTCCTCCGGTCCCAGTATAGAGCTGACACCTTGGGCCTTAGCCTGTTCTCTGGCCATCAGGGCACAGCCATACGCGCCCATCACACCGGCGATATCGGGTCTTACCACCGTTCTTCCAGTCAGCAGCTCAAAAGCCCGCAGGACAGCTTCATTATAGAAGGTGCCGCCCTGGACTATGATATTCCGGCCCAAATCCTCGGGATTACGGATCTTGATGACCTTCTGCAGCGCATTCTTAATCACAGAGTAGGCGAGTCCGGCCGAGAGATCGGCCAGCGACGCCCCTTCCTTCTGAACCTGCTTCACCTTGGAATTCATGAACACGGTACAGCGTGAACCGAGATTCACCGGCTTCGCGGATTCGAGTGCCGCTGCGGCGAACTCCTCGATGCCAAGCTCCAGCGCAGAAGCGAAGCTCTCCAGGAAGGACCCGCAGCCTGCCGAGCAGGCTTCGTTGAGCATCAGGCTGTCGATGGCTCCTCCGCGAATCTTGATGCACTTCATATCCTGGCCGCCGATATCGAGGATAAAGTCGACCTCGGGCATGAATTTGGACGCCGCCTTGTAATGGGCTACGGTCTCCACTTCTCCGCCGTCCATCCGCAGTGCGGCCTTGACTAACCCCTCACCATAACCGGTAGCGTAAGCTCCCGCTATATAGCAGCCGGAAGGAAGCAGCCGGTAAATCTCCTTCAGCGCCTCCGTAACCGATTGCAGCGGGTTGCCTTTGTTACTCCCGTAGAAGGTATGCAGAATCTCATCCGCCGCTCCGGTAACCACCAGTTTGGTCGTGGTAGATCCAGCATCAATACCGAGATAGAGAGGTCCCTTGTGGGCAGACAGCTCCGATCGGGGTGCCTTGGCGTTACCATGGCGGAGTCTGAACCGGGCCAGATCCTCCGGTGTTCCGAACAGCGGCGCCAGCTCGGCATCCTCCGCACGGTCCTGCGAGAAGTCCACGGCTGTAATCCGTGTGATCCAGTCAGGCAGCGGCAGGAATACGGGATCAGACTGCGCAAGCGCCGAACCGATGGCAACGAAATATTGTGAGTGCTCCGGGAAGAGCACATCTTCTTCCTTAAGACCCAGTGTCTCCGTGAACCGGTCACGGAGGGCAGACAAGAAGGTCAGCGGTCCGCCCAGCAGAGCCACCCGGCCGCGAATCGGCCGTCCGCAGGCCAGGCCGCTGATCGTCTGGTTCACAATGCTCTGGAAGATCGAAGCCGCCACATCCTCGCGCCTTGCCCCTTCATTCAGCAGCGGCTGCACATCGCTTTTGGCAAACACCCCGCAGCGCGAAGCGATCGGATAGATCCGCTCATGCTTCACTGCAAGCTCATTGAGCCCGCCGGGATCGGTCTGCAGCAGCGAGGCCATCTGATCAATGAAGGCTCCGGTGCCGCCAGCGCAGGCGGTGTTCATCCGCTGCTCAATACCGCCGCTAAGATAGATTATTTTGGCATCTTCCCCGCCCAGCTCAATGGCAGTATCACACTGCGGAATCCGTTCGCTGATCGCCCGGGTACAGGCAATAACCTCCTGGACAAACGGAATCCCCCCGAGCTTGGATAAGGACAACCCGGAGGAACCGCTTACTGTGAGTGAGGCTTCACTATCGGGGAACCGCTGCTGTACAGCCGACAGGAGGGCGATCGCCGCTTTTTTGATATCGCTGAAATGACGTACATAATCCTGATGAATAATTGTATTCCGTTCCATAACAACCAATTTGGCCGTAGTTGATCCGACGTCAAGCCCAATACGCAGTATCTTCATGCCATCCCCCATACCTTGCTCCAAATTTGAAGTAATATGAGGCAACTATATCACGAGTGCGCCTGGCTAAAGCTGTTAAAAATGTAACAGACAAATACAATTAATTCCCAGCATACTAATTATTTCACGATTTGTTCCAATGCGGCCTCCACATGGCCCTTCACCCTGACCTTTCTCCACTCCGCTCTCAGAATTCCTTCTTCATCAATCAGAAAAGTGGAGCGCACGATTCCCATAAATTCCTTGCCGTAGAGCTTCTTCAGCTGCCATACTCCGAACAGTTCACTTACCTTATGCTCCTCATCGGACAATAGCGGAAAAGGCAACTGGTGCTTCGTAATAAATTTGCCGTGCGAGGCCAGATTATCGGAGCTGATGCCAAGGACAACCGCCCCGCTCGCGGCAAGGGTATCATGGGCATCCCGGAAATCGCAGGCTTCCTGCGTGCAGGCGGGCGTCATATTTTTGGGATAGAAATAGAGCAGCACTTTCTTGCCGAGGTACTGGCTTAAGCGGATCTCTTCCCCTGTGGAAGCCGGAAGTGTGAAATCTGGAACCTTTTGACCAATAGTGATATTCATGTATTGTTCACTCCTCATAGGTAGGGATCATAATTCGGAAATTGCGTGTCTTCCCAAAAGAAATTATAATGTAGACAATGTGAATCGGAAAGGACGAACGAAATGCCGCCAAGAAAGAACCGGCACGCAAAGGCCGGCAAGTCAAAGAAAAAAACGCTGCTCTGGACGCTGGCAATCATCCTCCTTCTAATTATCGGAGGTCTGGTCTATTATTTCACCTCCATCTACAATCAGCTCGACAACATGCATAAGACAGGTGAAGATTCTCCGTGGGCAAATGTACCGACAGCCTCGGCAGAAGCGGTTCCACCTCCCCAATGGGAAGGCACAGAGCCTGTGAATATCCTGCTGATGGGCGTGGATGCACGCGGCGTGAAGAAGGGCGAGGTTCCGCGCTCGGATACGATGCTGGTGGCCTCACTTGATCCGGTGAAGAAGAAATTCTATGTATTCTCCATTCTCCGCGATACTTTTGTTCCTATACCTGACCACGGTTCACAGCGGATCAATGCCGCCATTACCTATGGACCCAATACGGCGATGCAGACGGTCAGTGACCTGCTCGGCATCCCGATTCAATATTATGTCTATACCGATTTCCAGGGCTTCATGAAGCTGGTGGATGCCGTGGGCGGTGTTGACTATGAGGTCGAGAAGGACATGCGTTATACCACCAAGGCTGACGGGCCTGAGTTCGATATTAATCTCAAAAAAGGCTTCCAGCACCTGGACGGCAAAATGGCTCTGCAGTATGTGCGTTTCCGCCATGACGCCACCTCCGACTTCACCCGGACGGAACGCCAGCGCGGGTTCCTCAAGGCTGTGGCAGATAAGGTAATCAGCACCACTTCCATTGTTAAGCTGCCGACTATCCTCTCCGAGGTTACGCCTTATATTGATACCAATATTGTCGTAAGCGATATGTTGAAGCTGGGAGCCTTAGGCTACGACAGCTCTATGGGCGGCAGTGCGCAGATCCCGCCAATGCACCTGATCAGAGAAAAGACGACCAAGGATGGCTCCCAGGTCATCGGCTTCAGCAGCGAGAGAGATCTGAAGGCCTTCGTGCAGGATACCCTCACTGCCCCGGACCCGACTCCGACTCCAGCTCCTGACGCAGAGGCTTCACCGGGCAGCAGTCCTTCCGCTACACCAGGAAGTAAATAGAATACCATATAACCATGCTTGGCACACGGGGCGGGCGGACAGCGGGAATTAGCCGCCTGTTCGCCCTTTCCCTTGCGCGGAGACAGAGGAAAGGAACATTAACTATGAACCGCAGTACATCAGAACATCTATACGAGGAAGCTCTACAGCATATCGTCGGAGGCGTCAACAGCCCCTCCCGTTCCTTCAAGGCCGTGGGCGGAGGAGCCCCCGTCTTCATGAAGCGTGCCGGGGGCTCCCGCTTTTGGGATGAGGACGGCAATGAATATATAGATTATCTGGCCGCCTATGGCCCGATCATTACCGGACATGCCCACCCGCATATCACCGCCGCTATTACCGAGGCTGCACAGAACGGACTGCTCTATGGAACGCCGACACAGCTTGAAATCAAGCTGGCCAGAATGCTGAAGGAAGCTATTCCCTCAATGGACAAGGTGCGCTTTGTCAACTCCGGTACAGAAGCCGTAATGACTACAATCCGTGTGGCCCGCGCCTACACGAAGCGCAGCAAGATCATCAAGTTCGCCGGCTGCTACCACGGCCATTCGGACCTTGTGCTTGTAGCCGCAGGTTCAGGACCATCGACGCTGGGTATCCCGGACAGCGCAGGCGTTCCGGCCAGCATCGCCCAGGAAGTCATCACTGTTCCCTTCAATGATCTGGATGCCTTGCGTGAAGCGCTGGAGACATGGGGCAAGGATGTGGCCGCCGTTATGGTCGAACCGATTGTCGGCAACTTCGGCATGGTCATGCCGCATCCGGGCTTCCTTGAAGGCCTGTGCAGGCTGACGCATGAGAACGGCTCCCTTGTCATTTATGATGAGGTCATTACCGCCTTCCGTTTCCATTACGGCTCCACCCAGACCTATGCAGGCTTGGCCAACCACGAGGATATCATTCCCGATCTGACAGCCCTGGGCAAAATCATCGGCGGCGGGCTGCCGATCGGCGCCTATGGCGGACGTAAGCATGTCATGGAGCAGGTCGCTCCGCTCGGTCCGGCTTATCAGGCCGGTACTATGGCCGGTAACCCTGCCTCCATCTCGGCAGGGATTGCCTGTCTTGAGGTGCTGAGCGCAGACGGCGTCTATGTCGAGATGGAGCGGCTGGCGATCCGCCTGACCGAAGGACTGCAGGCATCCGCTGGCCGTCACGGCATTCCGCTCACCATCAACCGGATCCGCGGCGCATTCTCTACGCATTTCTGCAGCCATCAGATCACCAACTATGAGGAGGCCCAGGATACCGATGGTGAGCTGTTCGCCAGCTTCTTCCGCCATATGCTGAACCGCGGCATTAATCTGGCGCCTTCCAAATATGAGGCCTGGTTCCTGACCACCGCCCACACGGACGCTGACATCGACATTACACTGGAGGCGGCTGAAGCTTCGTTTGCGGCAATGGCTGCTGAAGCAGTAATAAGCAGGAAGTAATAGCAACGCATCAAGTGAACATAGAATGAACCCCTTCTTTAGCGGAAGGGGTTCATTTCTGATTTTAATCCATAAATTGCATAGCGTGAATCGGCGTACCTTTGGTGACTTCACCTGTCACTGTGTTGATTTCTAATGGTTCTACCATAACCTTCCATCCATTTTCGCTTTTAAAAACTGTAAACGGCAGTGGTGGTGACTGTTCATAGCTTTGTCCTGCATACTTTTGAACTACATAAAGTTGAACTTCACTACTGTTGATCTGTTTGCTTTCCACAATTTCATATCCTGTAGTAGGATTTGTTTTAAAATCTTTTATATACCCTTCTTCACGACTTTTCTCATCCAGATAGTTTGTATCTTTTGAATAAAACATCATTCCCTCTGCATCCTTAGCGATGTAAGCATCAAAATAGCTAGTTGCGGCATCCATTGGAGTTTGAGCAACACCCTTTTCTGCCATTGTAGTGGATGCCACTACAATGGAACCAGCAACAACTCCAGCCAGTAAAAGCGATACTATCTTTTTCCTCTTCACGAATTAAAGCTCCTTTTAAGGTTATATTTTCCAAGTTGATCTCACCTCGGTATTATACCAATTTTTACTCATTTTGTAATACTATAGTTAGAGAATCCTTCAAGTTTCTTATGGATTAAGCGGGCGAAGGTCGGGTCGCTGCTGTCCGGTTAGCCACATAAAGGGAATTTTCTCCCACCGCTTTGGCGATTTGGCGAGACGAATAGATTCGCTGAATGTAAGCGTAGATAATGACTTTGGTGAGCATTTTTGGGGTGGTAGCTGTCACGCCGCCGGGATAGGCAGCGTCAAAGATGGAGTCTTCCAGGTCCATTGTGGGTCCATGGACTATTGAATGTACAAAAGAAACCTCTCCTTTGAAATGGTTGTGTGGTAACTCCACTTTACCAAAGGACGGTTTCTTTTTGTGATTTTAGATAAAGATTTGAAGAAACTTTTCCCGCTTAAACAGCGGAGAGGACGGAACGACCCGCGGAAAAGCGGCAGCGGTCGCCTTGGTCTCCGGATTTTCACCGCTAAGGGGAATGAAAAAAATCTGGAGAGCACAGCGATTGGAACACCGGTCCGTTCGCGCAGCGTCCAACCAAGTGCTCACGTTGATATTACTCCAAAACAAAGGGCTGTCCCAATACGTTAATGTTTCTCACCAGAGAGAAATCTGTACCCTCCAGCCTTAGTATTGAAATTCTTAGCGTCCACTGTTACTTCCCCTCTTTACATGAATCCCCGCCGCTACTGCCCCTTCTGCTCATACAGGCTGCGGATCTCCACATCCTGCGGAAGCTTGAACGGGTTCTGCTGATTGATCCGGTCGTAGAACATCATCCCGTCCAGATGGTCCATCTCATGCTGGATGATAATCGCCTGATAACCCTTGAACTTCTGGGTAATGACCTGGCCGTTCAGATCGAAGCCCCGTACCTTCACCGACTCATAACGCGGTACAAACCCATGCACCGGCCGGTCCACGGACAGGCAGCCCTCGCTCTCCGGCAGATAGACCATCGCCATAGAGTGGCTGATGATCTTGGGATTCACCCAGGTGTACTCCACATTTTTACCATTATCATCCTTCAGATACATGACAAACATCCGCTTCGACAATCCGATCTGATTCGCGGATAAGCCTACCCCGGAACGCAGCTTATACTTGGCGGACATCTCTGCATCCTGGCTGTTCTTCAGGAACTGCATCATGCTCTGCAGCGCTCCGCGGTCCTCCTCTTGCAGCGGCACCGGCACGGGTTCCGTGACAGCACGGAGTACAGGGTCGCCTTCACGCACGATATCATCCATCGTGATGATATATTCAGCATTATACTTTGTACTAGACAACTATGTTCATCCACCTTTTCCATACGGGCCTGATTTGATTATTCACTATTACTAGACTATGCGGGATTATGGATTAATGAAGGCTGTCCGCAGCTTGCCGCTGTAATTCACATCGAACCCAAGTCCGGTAGCGAGCGCGGCAAGCGGGAGATAGGTTTTATCCTCTTTGCCGACCTTTTGCAGAAAAGCCGGTGTATCAATCGCCACATCCGCACCGTTCACCTTGATGGTCTTCGAGCCGATGGTAATGACTACCGTTCTTCCGCCATAAATAACAGTGGCACTGGCGGTATGGTTATCCCATTTACCGGTCGCCCCGACCGCATTCAGAATGTCCTTCAGTGCCAGGAAATTCTGCCCGTTCTTTAGAATGGGCTTGTTCGGAGTATTAAGCTCCGTTCCCTTCACGACGATTGACATCGGCGCAGCCTCTGAAGTCAGCGCAGTAACCGCAGGCGTGCGGTAAGCCCCCCATTGCAGTTCAGAGAATACAGCGGCAATCCGTTCATATCCAAGCTGCGTCGGATGGAAATCAGCCGCTCCTGCCCCGATAATGTGGGTAAGTGATCCCTCTACACCAGCGAACTTTGCAGCCACATGAGCTACCTTCACCGGCGCACCCGCTTGGTTCAGCGTAGCCGCAATATTATCGGCTGCTATAGTGAACTGCGCTGCCGCAGCCATCAGCTTGTCATACGAAGCCCCCAGGGCAATTCTCGGAGCAGGCTGATATTGATCGGCCAGTATAATCGTTGCCAGCGGATTCACGGCCCGGATATTCCCCAGCACCGCTGTCACATTGCTGCTGTATTCCGCCAGACGCTCCGCCAGCTGGGAAGCGAATTCGCCATCTGCAAGCGTTTTGTAGTTCAGGAACAGACTGCTGACATCATTGCCGCCAATAGTGATCGTAATCAGATCCGCCGCCGCAAGCTCCGTTCTAATCTGCGGCGTCAGCGCAGCGAACTGGGCAATGCGCGGATCAGGCAGCCCGGGCTGAATGGCTTCTGCTGTAACGGCCGTGCCGTCTTTGATGGCCCCGGTATACTGGAGCAAGCCCGCTGTCTTAAGGCCCAATATGCCGTAGTTACTCAGTTCACTTCTGCCGTGATACCAGCCCTGCTCCAGTAGTCTCTCGGCATACCCGTACGGCTTCACACCGGGATCGGTCATCCCCGGCTCATACCCGGCAGTAATGGAATCTCCAAGCGCCACGATGCGAAAGACATCCTCCTCCGGGCCTTGCACAGCGGCTGCTGCTGCAGCATCTGCCGGACCCGCCTGCACACTGCTTAATACGGTGAACAACAGCAGTCCGCCAGCAGTAGCTGATATGAATTTTCTCCATGTCTTCAGCATCGTATTCCCCCTACAATAGTATAATTCCATTCTAACATCCGCCCCGCTCAAGTGGAAACGGCTTTGCCGTTATCGTGTGCAGCATATACATGCTTCTATTTGCGCAAAAGAGCGGTTTCCCGCTCGTCCGGGAAACCGCTCCTGAAAATACTGTCAGCAGCCTATGACTCTGCGCTGCCGGAATCTGTAGACTTCTTCTGGCCGCCAGTGTTAGGCGGACCGCCGGTTTTCTCTGAACGCTTCAAATATTTATCATACCGGTCATCCAGCTCATAGGCTATTTTGCGGTAACGAAGTGTTTCTTCAACTATCGGATCGAGTGTAGTCTGTATCCGGATCTCATACTTGGGCGAAATCTGAGTGAGCTCCTTGGCCTGCCGGTCCTGTTGCTCCATCTCGCCTTCCACCAGAAGGTCACTCAGTCTGCGCTCCAGATCTTCATTCTCGTTCATGACCATTCAAGCCCTCCTACTGCTTCTTGAAGCCTGTAGCATCCGCTGCTTGCAGGGAAGATACCAGATAATCATGGATTCGTCCATTGCTCGCCACTACATGGCGTGTACTGATATCGTAGGGATTACCCTGTGTATCCGTCACCTTACCGCCTGACTCCAGCACCAGCAGCACCCCTGCTGCACAGTCCCAAGGACTCAGCCCGACTTCAAAGTACCCGTCCACACGCCCGGCAGCAACATAAGCCAGATGCAGTGCGGCCGAGCCGCCGGCGCGGATACCGCGGACCTGCGGCAGAATCTGCTGCAGCCCGGCCATATTGGCCGGCTGGGCCAGTACCCGGTCCGGCGGGAAGCCCATAGCAATAAGGCTGCTTCCCGGCAGCGTCTCAGCCGATACGGCTGTTGGAATCCCGTGCATATACGCGCCCTTACCCTTCTCGGCCACGAACATCTCGTCCCGGGTAGGATCATAAATAACGCCAACCGTAAGCTCGCCCTTGACCACCAGGGCAATCGAAACACAATAGAATGGGAAGCCGTGCACGAAGTTGGTTGTTCCATCAATCGGATCGACAATCCACAGATAATCATGTTCACGTGCTTCATCCAGGGCGGCAGTCAGTGCATCCGCTCCGGGAGGAACTCCCTCCTCGCCAAGGATGGCATGGTCGGGATAATGGGTCAGGATCAGCCTGCGGATCATTTGCTCCACACCTTTATCGACCTCCGTAACCAGATCCTGGGCAGAGGTCTTGCTGCCCAGCTCCTTCACCTGGCCTTGTCTGCTCTTGATCCATTCCCCCGCTTTGGCTGCAGCATTGATGGCTGCCGCCGTATGTCCCTTGCTTGTAACTACATAGGGCTCCCGTTCATTTCGGTTATCAGGACTTACAGGACTCATCTCTTCACTCCGCTTTCTTTGAGCATGATCGTTCTCCCATGGAACGGTGTATCAGCAGGACACCACTATCTCTGGCCTTGGAACATTGACTGCTCAACTTTCTTCCAACGTACCTCATTTCAGCATACTTATCAAGTCATGACTGAGGCCGTTACAAGGCCTAACCGGCATGTTTTTTGCCAGTTATGGTTCTATATTCACGCTGGCTCCATTTAGTACCATAATTCCATTCCCGCCCTCAGCCAGTCCCTTCATCTCCTCCATCAGACCAAACAAGGCACCATCCTTGAGCTTCGCCTCTATCATGACATCGACAGCCGGAGTATCGGCAGCAATCCGCTTCAGGAAGGCTACCAGCGGTGCAGGCTCCACGCCATCGGCATGACTGCGGGGATCAGACGGGCTGCGCGGGCTGGACACATGAATCTTCGGCGGCAGGTGTTCACCGGGCAGAACATCCTTCAGGGCCAGAGGGCTTGTCCATGTCTTGCGGATCTCCGGCCAGAGCTCCCAGGGAAGTTCGCCGTCATTGTTGACCCACTGATGATGAATATCCAGCACCATCGGCAGTCCCAGCCTGCGGCAGACCTCCAGTGTCTCCACAGCGTTGAACGTCTTGTCATCGTTCTCCAGTGTCATTCGCTCTCTGAGTGCCAGTGGCAACACCGAGCATTGCTCACAAAAGCGTGCCGCAGACAACGGCTTGTCCCCGTAAGCACCGCCAATATGGATATTGCTCTTAGCTGTCGCCGGCAGACCCATGGCTTCAAGCATATCCGCATGATGCTGCAGATCGCGGACCGAGCTGGCCAGGACCTCCGGCCGCGGAGTGCTCAGCACCGTGAAATGATCCGGATGGAAGCTGACCCGCAACCCGTGCTTTTTCACATAGGCACCCACCTCAGCAAATTCCTCTGCAAGTGAAGACAACGGATTCCAGTCCGCGAGATCAGGATGTGTCGCCAGCGGGACCAGCTTGGAGGTAAGCCGGTAGACCTTGATATCCGATCCGACATTATGCTTCAGCAGACGGAGCGTATTGTGAAGATTCACCCGGGCGATGGATTCCAGCCTGCGGAGTCCGGCTTCCCGGTCATCCAGCTTACTGAAGCTTGCCATAGTCATGGTCTTGGAGGGGGAGCAGTCCGGGATCACCGTAGACATGGCAACATAGCCGAAGCGGACAATCATCCCTCTTCCCCGAAGAACATCTCGTAGGCAAGGGCCGTCTGTACCCGCGACTCTTCCTCATTCAGCTTACGTACCAGATCCATTTCCACAGCCGTAACCTCATTGCCCTGAAAATTTATTTCTGCAATCGAAGCGGAAATTTTGACAATCGCCACCGCGACATTCTGCGGATTGTAAGCGATGACCTTCTGGCCGGTCGGATAGACGCGGAAGCCCTGCTTCACCATTTTGGTACGTCCGTACTCCAGCAGTTCGTACAGCTCCTGCTCATTCTTGAATTTGCACACCGAATTGAATTCTGATTGAAACCCCATGCTTCTCTCTCCTTCCCGGCCGGAATGCTCCCGCCGATCACCTTATATTATTCATTATCGTATTTGAGTCCCTGTCTGAACCGGTAACGCTCCAGCGCCAGCCCGATCATACGGTCCAGCAGCGCCTGATAGGACACGCCGGTCTCACGCCACAGCAGGGGATACATACTGAACGGGGTGAAGCCCGGCATTGTATTCACTTCATTAATAAGAATCTTGCCGTCAGACTTCCGCAGGAAGAAGTCCGCCCGGGTAATTCCGCTGCCCTCAATAGCCTTGAAGGCTAGTAGGGCCGACTCCCGCAGGCGGTCTGCCACCTCCGGATCAACAGGTGCCGGGATCAGCATCTGTGATTTGCCGTCCGTGTATTTGGCCGCATAATCATAATATTCACCGGAAGAGACGATTTCACCCGGAACGGAAGCCTCCGGCTCCTCATTGCCAAGTACCGCAACCTCCACTTCACGCGCATCCACGAATTCCTCAATAATCACCTTGGTATCATAGCGGAAGGCATAATCCACAGCCTTGATCAGGCTTTCTTTGTCGGATGCTTTGGAGATGCCTACGCTGGAACCAAGGTTAGCCGGTTTGACGAAGACCGGATAACCCAGTTTATCCTCGATCCCGACAATCAGCTCGTGGCTGCGCTGTCTCCAGTTCGCCGCATTGAAATAGCAATATTCACATTGCTCCAGCCCGGCCTCACCGAACAGCTTCTTCATGACCACCTTATCCATACCCGCCGAAGAAGCCAGTACCCCTGCGCCAATGTACGGGATATTCGCCATCTCGAACAGCCCCTGAATCGTACCGTCCTCTCCGTTCGTGCCATGCAGCAGCGGGAACATGACATCCACAATGGAATCGCCGCCGCTAAGCCCGCTGAACAATGCATTCAGGGCCATCCCCATGTCTCCGGCATCCCCGGATAGCTTAAGCTGCTCAATGGCGGTGAAGGGAGCCTCCAGTACAGCACCCACCTTCCATACGCCCTGCTTGGAAATATAGAACGGAATAATCTCATATTTATCGTAGTCAAAAGCGTTCATAACCGCATAAGCCGTCTGCAGCGATACCTCATGCTCCCCGGATTTGCCGCCGTACACCAGTCCTACGGTACATTTTGCGTTCCCCATGCCCTAACCTCTTTCTGAATTATAAGTAGTCATTAATATGAAAAAAACGATACGCCGTCTGGTCTGTCCAGGCGTAGGAGTCCTTGTAATCCCAAAAACGGTGGCGGCTGCTAACCGTCCGGGCATTCACCAGCGGCATGCCCCCCGCGTCAAAAGCGGTGACAATCGTGCTGTGCTGGTAATGCCCGTTGCCGTCCCAGTCATACTGGATAATGTCGCCCAGCATCAGCTGCTCCGGACGCTCGACAATCTCCGCCCGGAGACCGCTGCTGTGGTTCCCGCTCAGATGACGATGCAGGCTGTCGGAGACCGCCCAGCTGAAGCTCCACCATTCCTGGGCTCCTTTATAGCCCTTGTACCACCAGCCCGTTTCTCTTTTACCAGTATAGTTGATAGGCGCTCCCCCTGCAAAGAGACATTGAGAGACATAATTGGTGCAGTCCACCTCAAAAATCTCGAACTCGGGATTGCCCTCCTTCCACCAGAGGTCAGCATAGGCCGCCGCTTCTTCCCGGCGGTAGCGCACCTCCCTGTTGCCACTGGCTCCGCGCATTACCCGGCGGTTCAGCAGCGGCGGAGACGGCTGCGGAACTGTAAGCACCTCGCCCCACTGTGACATCCGCACGGCAGGCTCCGTCTCCACGAATGTGCGCACAGCATTGCGCTCAGGCACACTGCGTTCGACGCTTACAACCTCCCAGCCTCCCTTAACGCGTGCAAAGGTCAGGCGTTCCGACTCCACCACATCCTCACGGTGTGTCATACCGCCCTTCTCATAATAGAAGGCACTGTGCAGCGCCACATCGGCCACTACCTCGACAGAAGTCTGCCGCACGGTACGGATGGTCCGCACTCCCGTCTCACCGCGCAGCGGCGTAATGCCGCGCCGGCTGTACCACTGGGCGATCCGGCGGGAACGGGCCTTCTGTTCGTCCAGATACCGCGGGTCCCTGATGGTGGTATTGCGCGGCGCGGTCCCTGGTGCAACCCGCCCCTTGTTCAGCTGATCTACATAGACATAGAGACTTTTCTTCCACTGCTGCTCCATTCATACTCCGCCCCTTCGTTCAAATATAAGAATTTATAGGCTCCGGCACTATAAACTATCCATCTATATAGATTGAACTTGTAAGTTTTTTGTTCAGGGATTTCCGTGACTCCAGAGAATGTTTGGCCCTCCGGCCGCTGTTGTCCCCAGATTTCCTGATTTCAAACCACTCTTAGCGGTAGAAATCCGGTGACAAAGGCGGACGCTGTCGCTCCTACAGTGCCAAAATTCTCCTCCGCCACTTTTCCCCGTCTGTATATTTTTCAAGTTCAATCTATATAGTTCTCACTGTAGCTGTGCCCTCCCTAAAGGGGAGGCAAAGCCGTGTCCACTTGCCATTTTGGCTGCTGACCTATGTATATGAAGGATTAGTTGCACCTATACGGAAGCGGAAGCGATTTAACTCGGGGAGGAGCCTGGAAGAAAGCTGTTCAATAGCATAGCTGGAAATATTGCGGATAAACTTACGGTATGACCCCGGGGAGCAGCCGGATGAACGAGGTTTCTGCCCGGCCCGCTGGCGTTTCAACCTTTAATAAACCTCACATTAGGAAGCAAAAAAAACTTTACTCCCCTACTTGTAAACGTTATACTTAAAGTATAGGAAATATGAAATGTAGTTTCACCAGATGAAACGAGGAGGCGCATATATGCCAAGCAAGGACCATTTTTCATTGGCCAAGAACCTGAAATCAGGCGGCAAAACTTATCGCTACTATCATTTGAATTCGCTGGAAGAGCAAGGCGCAGGCGATATTTCCTCCCTGCCTTTCTCCATTAAGGTATTACTCGAAGCGGCTGTCCGCCAGTATGACGGACGGGCGATTACTGAAGAACATGTCAAGCAGCTGGCTAATTGGTCAGGCGGCATTGACCGTAATAAGGAAATTCCGTTCATCCCTGCCCGGATTGTCCTGCAGGATTTCACCGGCGTGCCGGTAGTTGTTGATCTCGCGGCAATGCGTGACACCGTCAAGAAAGCGGGCGGCGACCCCAAGAAGATTAATCCGCTTGTACCGGTAGATCTTGTTATTGACCATTCCGTTATGGTGGATGCGTTCGGAACGGCTGATGCACTTGAATATAATATGAATGTTGAATTCGAGCGTAATGAGGAACGTTACCGCTTCCTGCGCTGGGCACAGACCGCCTTCAATAACTTCCGTGCGGTTCCGCCGGCAACAGGGATTGTGCATCAGGTTAACCTGGAGTATCTGGCCTCTGTAGCCACCACTAAAGTTATCGACGGGGAAACGGTAGTTTATCCGGATTCTCTGGTCGGCACGGACTCTCATACAACAATGATCAACGGTCTTGGAGTAGTAGGCTGGGGCGTTGGCGGAATAGAGGCTGAGGCAGGCATGCTCGGACAGCCGCTTTATTTCGTAACCCCGGATGTCGTCGGCTTCAAGCTGACTGGCAGCCTGATGGAAGGTGCTACGGCTACCGACCTGGCCCTCACCGTTACCCAGATGCTGCGCAAAAAAGGCGTAGTCGGCAAATTCGTCGAATTCTACGGCCCGGGCCTGGCTAACATCAGTCTGGCAGACCGTGCCACTGTAGCCAACATGGCTCCTGAATACGGGGCAACCATCGGCTTCTTCCCTGTAGATGACGAGACACTCGCCTATCTGCGCAGCACCGGACGCCCGGATGAGCTGGTTGAACTGGTGGGTGACTATTATAAGGCGCAGGGCATGTTCCGCACCGCAGATACGCCGGACCCTCAGTTCAGCGATATCATTGAGCTGGATCTGGCTTCTGTCGTTCCCAGCCTGGCCGGACCGAAACGTCCTCAGGACCGGGTAGAGCTTACCCATATGAAAGAGAATTTCGAAGGCATTATCCGCACACCTGTTGACATGGGCGGTTATGGCCTAAGCGATGAGAAGATCGCTGAAGAGGTTGAGGTTCAGCACAAGAACGGCAGCACCAGCAAGCTCTCCACAGGAGCGGTTGTCATTGCGGCGATCACCAGCTGTACGAATACTTCTAACCCAAGCGTTATGCTGGGGGCGGGACTGCTTGCCAAGAAGGCTGTAGAACGTGGACTGACCAAACCCGGTTATGTCAAAAGCAGCCTGACTCCCGGATCGCTGGTCGTTACGGAATATCTGCAGAAGGCCGATCTGCTGAAGCCGCTGGAAGCGCTGGGCTTCTATTTGGCCGGCTACGGCTGCGCCACCTGTATCGGCAACTCCGGCCCGCTGCCGGATGAAGTTAGCCAGGCCATTACAGAACATGATATGACAGTTGCCGCAGTAATATCCGGGAACCGTAACTTCGAGGGCCGTGTACACGCCCAGGTCAAAGCCAACTATCTGGCTTCACCGCCGCTGGTTGTCGCTTACGCCCTTGCCGGTACAGTTAATATTGACCTGAAGACCGAACCTCTGGGCTATGACCCGCAGGGGGAGCCTGTCTTCCTGGCTGATATCTGGCCGACGACAGCCGAGATCCGTGAAGCTACCCTGCTCTCGCTCAGCCCGGAAATGTTCCGCCGCAAATACGAGAATGTATTCACTGCCAATGAACGCTGGAATTCCATTCCGGTACCGGAAGGCGAATTGTATGAATGGGACAACAACTCCACATACATTCAGAATCCGCCATTCTTCGAGCATCTGGCAGACGGTGTCGGTGACATCAAGGACATTAACAATTCACGTGTACTTGCACTGCTTGCCGATTCCGTCACTACCGACCATATCTCACCGGCCGGGAATATCTCCACCTCCGGTCCTGCCGGAGAATATCTGCGGAACCATGGCGTGGAGCGCGCCGACTTCAACTCTTACGGCTCACGCCGCGGGAATCATGAGGTGATGATGCGCGGTACCTTCGCCAACATCCGTATCCGTAATGCAGTAGCTCCCGGCACTGAAGGCGGCGTGACCACCTTCCTGCCGAGTGATGAGGTCATGTCGATCTATGACGCCTCCATGCTGTACCAGTCCGCCGGACAGAACCTAATCGTTATCGCCGGTAAGGAATACGGCACAGGCAGCTCCCGTGACTGGGCCGCCAAGGGTACTCTCCTGTTAGGCGTTAAGGCAGTCATCGCCGAGAGCTTCGAGCGGATTCACCGCAGCAATCTCGTCGGCATGGGCGTGCTGCCGCTGCAGTTCCAGGAAGGCCATGGCTGGAGCAGCATGGGCCTGACCGGACGCGAGACCTTCGACATTACCGGTCTCGACAACCATGTCCTTCCCGGACAGGAGCTGACGGTCACCGCTACCCGCGAAGACGGCACCCAGTTCGACTTCCCGGTCATTGCCCGTCTTGACAGCACTGTGGACATCGACTACTACCGCAACGGAGGCATTCTGCAGACGGTACTCCGCCAGATGCTGGCAGATGCCACAGCTTCAGAGACCGCATTGCCGGTAGAATAAGCCTCTCCCACCGTTTCACCAAGGGCTATCCCAGAGTCATTTAATGACTGTTTGGGATAGCCCTTTTTTTAATGAGCAAAGGAGGAGCAGTAGTGCACCTCAATTCACCGGACGCAGGCTTAATGAGCAAATGAAGAGCATTATTACACCTCAATTCACCAGACGCAGGCTTAATGAGCAAATGAGGTGCATTAATACACTTCAATTCACCTGACGCGGGCTAAATGAGCAAATGAGGTGCATTAATACACTTCAATTCACCTGACGCTACCTTAATGAGCAAATGAGGTGCATTAATACACTTCAATTCACCGGACGCAGGCTAAATGAGCAAATGAGGGGCATTAATACACTTTAATCCACCGGACACGGGCTAAATAAGCAAATGAATTGCAGTCGTGCTAATAACCTGAACACAAATCGGCGATTTTCCAATAAAGGGAGAATCGCCGATGCCGATGGTGTAACATTTCAGGCTTATCAGGCTTATGAGTGACAGCCCCCTTATGGTGTTCGTGCAGCCACTATTTAACCGATAACAGGCTTGTTGTGATGAAATCGAGCTGCTTCTCCAGGGAGATCGGATCATTATAGGTGTCCGCAGCAGGATTCAGCTGGAAGACGTTTCCGGCTTTGACGGCCGGAAGGCCTGCCCACAGCGGATTGTCATATACAATCTTAGGATCAGTGGTGTCACCCGACCACGGACAGGTGAAGATTATATCACCGGCAAAGTCCGGCAACTTCTCCAGGGAGATAGACGCATAGCCGATCCCACTGTCAATCGCTTCTTTCTGCGCTTCGGCGGGAGCCTTCAAACCAAATTCCCCGTATAGAATCTCGCCGCCCCGTCCATAGTTATGTCCAAATACATACAGCCCCTTGGCATATGGATTCAAGATGGATACGGTTTTATTGCCGACAGCAGCCTGCACCTGTGGCTTCAGCTCAGCGATTTTGGCCTCCCACTGCTCCACCCAGGCCTTGGCTTCATCGTTCTTGTTCACCAGCTTACCGAATTCAATCATTTGATCCTTATAATTCTTGGAGCCGTATTGAATCTGCACCACCGGCGCGATTTCCTTCAGCTTGTCGATCCCTTCTGTCCCGGTATACACGATAATCAGGTCAGGTTCTAGAGTAAGGATAATCTCAGGAGTTACATCCGTGCTGAGCGACTCTGCACCATCGAGCAGATCTGTAAGATACGGACTGTCCTTCGCTCCCTCCATTACACCTACTGGCTTAACACCCAGTGCCAGGAAGTAACCAGTGTAGAACGAAGTGGTATCCACAATTCTCTGCGGGTTCTTCGGCACTTGAACTTCTCCTGCACCATCCTGGAAAGTAACCATTTCCGCTTCACCTGGAGCATCTGTCGCGGCTGGTGTTGCAGTTGGTGTTGCAGCAGCAGGTGCAGGTGCATTCGCTGCCGCACCGGAACCCGAACCGGAATTATTGGATTGGCCACAGGCAGCAAGCAGCAAAGCCATGACCAGACTGAAGACGATCAACACAAGACTTGGTTTAGAATGTCGCAAAATAATCCCCCTATGTATTATATAATTATGATATTGATAATCATTATCATTGGTAATATAACACAGAGTTTACGGGCTGACAACACTTCTTGATTATTTGTAAGAATAACTCCCTACCCATTCGCCCACTCAGGGGCATAAGGTCGATTAGGGGCATTAAAGCCCCTAATTGCTCTCTTTCGGCTTCATCTGTCCGACGCACCTTTGCTCCAACACATTGTATTCGGTTTTCCGATTACATTCGGCCTACGCGGCGTACCCAGTCCAATTGTGTTCGATTTTTCGATTATATTCGGCTTACGTGGCGCATCCAGTCCAATTGTGTTCGGTTTTCCGATTACATTCGGCTTACGCTACCCACCCAGTCCAATTGTGTTCGGTTTTCCAATTACATTCGGCTTACGCTACCCACCCAGTCCAATTGTGTTCGGTTTTCCAATTACATTCGGCTTACGCTACCCACCCAGTCCAATTGTGTTCGGTTTTCCAATTACATTCGGCTTACGCTACCCACCCAGTCCAATTGTGTTCGGTTTTCCAATTACATTCGGCTTACGCTACCCACCCGGTCCAATTGTGTTCGGTTTTCCAATTAAATTCGGCTTACGCTACCCACCCGCTCCAATTGTGTTCGGTTTTCCGTTAAAATATATTAAATAAATGAAAAGGCGATGTTCTGTTTTTAGCCACGCTGCTCATTTTCATGCTGGAGTTGTGCCTTTAATGACATGTTTGTTTTTCGCAGACATCCGGCCCAATAGGTTATGGAATGAAACATATACATTCAGGCCAAAAAAATCCCCTTTACATAGAAAGGGGATTGCTTTTCTCCTGGTATGCGGATAAATGCTCGTGGCCCCGGAGGGGCACTCAGGAAGTTTCGATACGCTCGGAGTCGAACATTCTTTTGTAGACCAGCGCTATGATCTGCGAGCGGTCAGTTACGTCCATTTTATGAAAGATACGGCTTAGGTGATTCTTGACAGTATGCTCGCTGATAAACAACGTGCTGGCAATCTCCCTGTTCGTCTTGCCCAGAATAATCAGCTCCAGCACTTCTTCCTCACGCGGCGAGATCCCCCATTCTTCCTTGGGCGTCTTCAGCGCTGTACTGTTCAGCAGCTTCGCTGCCGAAATGCCGCTTCTCTCCGGCTGGGCCGCCGAGCGGCTGCGTAAAAAGGACTGGAACGAGGTGCGCGGCTCACTGTGCAGCTCCCTTGCAACATACTCGTCCAGACTGAAACGGGAAGGGTCCAGCCACTGCGGGTCTGTGTCAGCCAGCAGCTCTTTATCCGCACTTTGGCCTATATGATGGAGCACCAGCGCCAGCAGCTGCGCAGAGACAGAGACGGAAGGCTTATTCATCGTGAAATAAAACGAAGCGAATTGATCCACCTGCTTCAGCAGAGAAATCTCTTCAGGGTAGAATCCGTATCTAAGCAGGACATCGAGCTTGAACGGAGCCAGCAGGCCGGCAGTTCTCATCTGCTCTGCCTCACGCTCCGGCAGGCCTGTATAGCGGGCAAGCTCATACGCCATCGAAGCAGCCTCTGAACATAGACGGTGCAGCTCTGGATTACGGGTATGCAGATATTGAAGGGTATGGTCCAGGAGTACCTCCGCCTGCTTCGTGTGCCTGCTGTCCTTCTCGATCAGGCGGATGGAGGTGCTTGCCAGGCTGGCGAGACAGTCAGTGAAGGAGAGCCATTCCTCGGCTTCACTGCGGCGCCTGAAGCCCACCGATAGAATGCCTTTGAAGACCTGGTCGGTAATGAGCGGGCATTCGAGCAAGGCCTGCCCTCCAGTCTCATCATGGATGATCGCGGAAGAGAGGAACGCCTGCGATGAATACCGGGTCTGAAGATCCCGGATATAAGGCGCTATCTCTTCCTGCCTCCATCCCTTGGCATAATGGGTGCCCCCCGTAAGCTCCTCGAAAAATACGAGTACCGAGGACGGGGAAAAGGGCATGCCCATAATCATATCCAATACCCCGTTACCCAGCTCCTGTGTAGAAACGGCCTGCGGCAGCAACCTTGCAGCCTCCTTCAATCGCTGTGTGGCTTCATTGCGCAAGGCTTCGCGCTGCATCAGCCGCTCTCCCCGCCCGGAAACACCCAGAAGCGCGGCTACATTCTGCTCATGCTGGGCAAAGTCCTGGATCTGGCGGGTCGCGCCAAAAGCAATAGCAAGCAGCAGCGCCTTCTTGCCGCTGTGGATCTGCACCGGATAACAGGACAAACACTCCGGCTGCGTCATTCCGCGCTGGGAGAAGAATATCGATCTCGGATCTTTGGCAATACCCTGCCAGTGCCGGGGCTCCCTGCCGAGAACCGCTTGCCCCAGGAATCCGTCTCCCTGCTGGAACCCGGCATCCATGAGGAGATTGGCTTCTTTGCCTGCGCAATATTTCACCGTGAACTGCCCGGCCTCTTCCTCTTGGGCAAAAGCATACAGCTCCGCATCAGAGAACGCACCTGCCATTTGCTGCAGCACAACCTCAATCTTCAGGAACTCTTTCTCCAGATTGGATAATAGCTGTGAAATAACCAGATCTCTTCGTTGTTCCAGAGGCTTAAGCACACAGCCCGCCAGCAATTTAGACAATATATTCCCAAGCGCACTCAGCTTGCGCCTGATCTTACCGATACCTTCGCGGCTTAGCTCTGGCATAGCAGTCACTTCAGCCCGCAGCATCTCATAATAAGGATGATTCCGCATTTTGGCCTCGAACGCCTGGAGCACAAGCTCCCGGGTACCTTCCTCCATATATAGACCGGACCATAGATAATACGTCTGGCCATAGTCAGGGACCAGAGGACTGACCACATACTTCAGTCCGGGAACCCATTCTTCAAGTACGGCAGGGTGTGATAAGGGGCCTATTCTGAGTAGTGCAGGCTCAAAAGGCCTGTCCATCCCCTGCAATGAATTAAACATCTTCTGATAGAATATTCCGAAAAGCGTCGGACGGGTAACTACATTTCCCGCCTGATCCGTAAGCACAATAGCCTGACCCGTAACAGAGCCGAACGTATCCTGGAGCTCTTGAATTTCTCCCATCAGTGAATCGGGTATAACGACTTTCATCCCATCACCTCATGCTCTGGATTCCTTATATTTCTACAATAATTTTAATTAATCATTTTTAATGATAGTTCATTTTGACTAGATATTCAATGAAACTGCGCAAGTAGAAATAGCCTTTATTTCCCATGCTATCTCTAAGCTTGTCTAAGCCTGCCAGGGTCAGAACAATCTCTTATTCAGCCCATCATCAGACCCATTTCAGCTGCAGCCTCTGCCAGAATTACGGCGTATTCCTCCAGCGTCTCCCGCGACAGACGGCTGACCGGTCCGGATAGCGACAGAGCCGCCACCACTCCCCCTGCCCGGCCGGCAATAGGCACGGCTACCGCTGCCGCGCCTGGTTCCCGTTCCTCGAAGCTGGTCGCATATCCGCAGCGCGTAATCTCCTTCAATTGCTCAAGATATTGGCTGCGGTCTACGGTCTCTGGCCATGCCGGGTCGGCCAGCAGCCGGACCTGCACTTCCGGCGGCGCGTAGGCGGCCAGCACCTTGCTCGATGCGCCTACAGACAGCGGCAGCCTTGCGCCAATCTGCGCCACACGGCGGATGGCCTGCCGGCTCTGAACAGCCTGGATGCGCACGCGCTCCAGATTGTCGCGCAGGTACAGGCTGACGGTCTCGCCCAGACGGTCTCGCAGCCGTTCCATGGCCGGCAGCAGCAGCACCGCCGGTTCATTCAGCGTCGGAAGATGTGTGGACAGCTCCCAGATGCGGATGCCCAGCCTGTATTTGTCAGTCCCTTCGTCCCGCTGCAGGAAGCCCTTCTCCTCCAGCGTAGTCAGCAGGCGGTGCACCGTGCTTTTATGCAGACCGATCTTCGCGGAGATTTCAGTCAGGCTCAGGTCATAATCATTATCCTGAGTGAAGCACAACAATATATCCAGCGCACGTTCTACGGCGCGTACAGTCAGTTTCCGGTCTTCCACCCCGATCTCCCCTTCACATGTTTCACCTATTGAAACCCGGTTACATATTTAATATGATAACCCTATCTTAGTGCAAATGCCTAAAAAAAGTCCAGTATATTCAGCACACAGGAAAAGCCGTCCGCAGTTTACAGTTACATTACAAAAGTCCTAATTCCATTGACTTTGTAAGGGCATAAATTTACGATTAAATATATGAACTATTTATGCTTTGAATAAGAAGAAACTTTTAGGAGGGGACCTTATGAATCTGGCAACAAGTCATCCCGGTGCGCCGGTCTCCCGTATACCTAACGAGGGTAAGCCCGCTTCATCACGTTTAATTTCACTGCGGATGATACGCATTAAGCACATCGTCGTGTCTCTGCTGTTATCTGTATTCTTCTTCTTCGTGTTCTGCTTCATCGCCCTGCATGCCTATATCGCCTGGGTGCTCTCGAATCCTACCGTAGCCCCCCTCTACTCCAATCCTTATCAGGCTAAGGGGCTAGCGTACGAGGACATTACTTTCCCGGCCAAAGACGGTAGCCGCATGATGCAGGGATGGTATATTCCATCCAAAGGCGCAACCAAAACCATTATCTTCAGCCACGGCTACGGCGCGAACCGCGAAGAGAGCTGGGTTCCCATGTATGATCTGGCCCATTATGCACACAGCCTGAGATTCAATGTTGTCATGTTCGACTACGGCTTCGCCTCCAAGACCGACAGGGACATCGCAACCGGCGGCAAAAAGGAATCCCAGCAGCTGCTCGGAGCGATTGAATTCGTCAAGGACAAAGGAGCCGACGAAATTGTGGTCTGGGGCTTCTCCATGGGCGCAGGAACCGCACTGCAGGCAGGTCTCGTAACCGATGATGTAGATGCGATGATTCTGGACAGCACCTTCCTGCTGGAGCCGGACACGCTGTACCATAATATCAAGCAGAACATTAATCTTCCCCGCCAGCCTTCGCTGGAGATTATGGAGATGCTCTTCCCGGTGCTGAACGGCACAGGACTCAACCAGATTCCTTATTCCAAGGTCAAATCTGAGGATTACCCGTTCCCGGTACTCTTCATGCATGGCACCAAGGATGATAAGGCGCCTTATCCGATTGCTGAAGAGCTGGCCGCTAACCAGAGCAATCCGTACTCGGATTCATGGATTGTTGAAGACAGCCACCATGAACTGCTGTTCCGTGAGCATCCACGTGAGTATCTGCGCCGGGTATCTGCTTTTCTGGGGAATGTGCAATTGGCCAGTATCAGCGGGAACAACCAAGGAAACCCCACCGCGAGCAAATAAGCACTTTATCGTTAACCCTAAGCATGCTCAGATGTATCTTGCGATACGTCCTGTTGCATGCTTATTTGTTGTGCTGAGCAGTAAGCCCGGCAGGCGGCCGCAATTCTCAGCACAGCCAGTCTCATAAGCAGCCCCTCCCCGGCATATAATGGAGCGTTGAAACTTTAGGACGGGAGGACTGCAAATCATGCCATATGTATTCGTTGCACCGCCGCCAGTGCAGATTCTAGGGGAAATCGCCTTCTGGAAAAAACAGGAGAAAGAACATGCCGAGGTATTAATCCAGATTATCCCGCGCCTGGAGGAGCCTTACGTGAAGCTGCTTCAGGAGTGGGCTATTGTATTCCTGGCTACAGAGCAGGCGGCGCAGCACCTGCTGGCCGTTCCGCAAGCCCCGGACGCCGGGGGCCAGGGAAGCCAAACCGCCGAAACCGGGCTGCTGCTGCAGACGGCCTGCGACCAGTCTGCTGAATTCATCAGGCACCTGAAAGCCATGAAGGAAGCCAGCGCCGCAGTCAATGCCTTTCCCCTGGCAGGGACGACACTGCTGCACTTCATCCGGGAATCTGAATATTTCCTGGCCGTGCTTGCGGCTCTGACGCCTTCGGACTACGGGGCCGGGATGAGGCGGATGAATCCGCCCGGGCAGAATGAACCCGTTCCTTCAGCTGACTCGGCTGTTGGCGGGGAGAATCTTCAGGGGACAGGCAGCTTTGCGGTTCCGTTATGGGAATCCCGTGAAGCAGGTCCCGTTCCTATCGGCGGGCATACTCTTCCTCCGCTGCCTTATGCTTATAACGCGCTGGAACCGTATATTGATGAGAAGACGATGATCATTCATCACGACAAGCATCATCAGAGTTATGTAGACGGCTTGAATAAGGCGGAGAATAAGCTGGCGGAAGCGCGGATGAAGAGCGATTACGATCTGGTTAAGCATTGGGAGCGGGAGCTTGCCTTCAACGGGGCCGGCCATTATCTGCACACCATCTTCTGGAACGTGATGTCCCCGCAGGGCGGCGGCCGCCCTACTGGAGCACTGCTGGATGCCATAGAACGCAGCTTCGGCAGCTATGATGCCTTCAAGGCACAGTTCACTGAAGCTGCCAATAAAGTAGAGGGCGGCGGATGGGCCATTCTGGTCTGGAGCCCGCGCAGCCGCAGGCTGGAAATTCTGACGGCTGAGAAACATCAGAACCTGTCCCAGTGGGATGTGGTTCCGCTGCTGGCGCTGGATGTGTGGGAGCATGCCTATTACCTCAAGCATCAGAACAACCGCGCCGATTATATCCAGGACTGGTGGAAGGTCGTGAACTGGCCTTATGTTGCCGAGCGGTATGGCGCCGCCCGCAAGCTGGTCTGGCAGCCCTTTTGATTCAGCCTGAGCCGACATCGAAAAAAAGCCCGCCGCCACTGTCGAAGTGGCAAGCGGGCTTAGATCATTACAGTTCTGGGTCAGGCAGGGTTGCCTGGCCTTATTCTTTGATCAGGGCCAGGAACTCGGCCCGGGCAGCGGCATCCTCCCGGAAGCTGCCCCGGGTTGCCATCGTGACGGTCTTGCTGCCCGGTTTCTTCACGCCACGGGCACACATGCACAGATGCTCCCCTTCAACTACGACCATGACACCGTGCGGATTCAGCACCTCCGTCATAATGTCGGCAATCTGGGCCGTGATACGCTCCTGCACCTGCAGCCGGCGGCTGACCGCTTCTACGAGCCGGGCCAGCTTGCTGAGTCCGGCAATACGTCCGCTGGGGACATAGCCGATATGCACTTTGCCGAAGAACGGAGCCATGTGATGCTCGCATTGGCTGTAATAGACAATATCCTTCACTATGACCAGCTCTTCATGAGACTCGTCAAAGGTTACGCCCAGCGCTTCGCGCGGATCAATGGAATACCCGCCAAATATCTCTTCATACATCCGGGTCACTCTGGCCGGTGTTTCCAGCAGGCCTTCGCGGCTGGTATCTTCACCGATTAATTCCAGAATTTTCTCCACATGATACTCAATCTGCTCCCGGTTTACAGAAACCTTCCCGTTCTTGTACTCCTTGATGCCCCCCATGAAGCTCCCCCTTCCGCACCCGCAGTTGACTCTTATCTATTTCATACCATCACAATTATTACTTCTTGCGGGACTGTCCTCTGCCCGCTGCAGGAGCACGCCCCGGCTGATTGCCGTTCTTCATCATCTGCTGGGCACGCTGCATTTGCTTCCCGTTCAAGTTATACCCCATTTGCTTGGCAACCTTCTGCAGCATTTCGGGATCATTCTGCATCGTTGTCATCTGTCTGCGCAGATAATATACGCCGATAAAGAATCCGCCGATCAGACCTACAACAAGCGTAATAATAGGCAATGCAATATTCATCTGTAATCCACCTTTGTACTCGATTGTCTGGCAATACCCTGTTCAGGCACGCGAATCTATCATAGCATTTCAACAACTGGACAGCAATTGGCAAATCCCGTGATCCGGGTCATCTCCCGCCTGCCGCCTCCTGCTCCAGAAGCTTGTCCCGGGCCTGCTCCAGCATCCCGCGCACGGTAGCATCCTCTTCACTCTGGAGCGCCTGCTCCACAGCCGCAAGCGCTTCGCTGCCGCCGATACGGCTGAGCGCCCAGGCAGACGTCCCGCGCATCTCCGGCCGCGGCTCCCGGAGCAGAATTTCGGTCAGCTTCGGCACGGCAGAAGCCTCCTTGAAGTTGCCGAGCGCGATGATTGCGTTGCGCTGGATCGGCTTTTTGCCGCGCCATGCAGCCGAGCTGCTGCCGAACTTCTCCTTGAATTCGCGGTTGCTGAGATCCAGAATCGGCATCAGCAGCGGCTTGACCACCTCCGGATCAGGCAGGAGCTGCGGACGGTGGTCCCAATTCTTGCCCCGGTTATGCGGACAGACAATCTGGCAGGTGTCACAGCCGTACAGCCGGTTACCGATCTTGGTCATATAGTGATCGCTCAGGAAGCCCTTGGTCTGGGTCAGGAAGGAGATACAAGCCTGGGCGTTGAGCTGTCCCGGACCGACCAATGCGCCTGTAGGACAAGCGTCGATGCATTTGGTGCAGTCTCCGCAGCCCTCCTGCACAGGCTGATCCGGAGGAAGCGGGATATTCGTCACCATCTCCCCCAGATAGATCCACGATCCCCACTTGGGCGAGATAATGGCACAGTTCTTGGCGCTGAAGCCGATGCCTGCCCGCTCCGCTACAGCCCGGTCTACAAGCGCTCCCGTATCTACCATACTCTCAAGCACGGCATCCGGGACACGCTCCCGGATGAAGCTCTCCAGCTTCGCCAGCGCTTCACGGAGGACATGATGATAATCCTGGCCCCAGGAGGCCCGGGCCAATATGCCTCTGCGCGCACCCGGTTCGGATTTGGGCGGGTTCTCCATTTTGGACGGATAGGCCACCGCAATGGCAATGATGGAGAGGGGCTGCTCTCCCGAATGGAGGGCAGGAACGGTCCGTTTATCCAGATCAGGCTCCTCGAAGCCGGATTCGTACCCTTTGTCTCTGTGCTCTTGAAGAATGTTTTTCAAATATAGGAACGGCTCCGCCGTAGTGAACCCGATATCATCAATACCGAGCGCCGGCGCAGCCGCCTTAATCTCAGCCTTAAGCTCCTCCCACCTGGAAGGAGGCGGAGCGTAGGATGTCTGGATGTTGAAATTCATGTCCGCCTCTCCTTTATAGTTGGAATCTGATTCAGTCTACAGGGCTTTCATCTTAGAGATAGGCCACCAGATCAGGGAGACCTTGCCCACGATACTGTCCTTGGCAACAGGGCCGAAATAACGGCTGTCCTTACTGGCTCCGGCATGACGGTTATCCCCCATCACGAAGTAGGTTCCCTCCTGTACGGTCAGCCCGCTGAAATCGGGATCTTCAATAGAGGTATCTATATAAGGCTCCTCCACCCGCTTGCCGTTGACGTAGAGCTGTTGGTCCCGCACCTCGACAATATCGCCGGGAATGCCAATCACCCGCTTGACCAGATATTCCTTGCGGTCCGGTCCGGTACTGGGATCATGCAGAACAACGATCTCCCCGCGGCCCGGGTTCCCGAAGCTCAGGGCGATTTTGTTGATAATCAGCTTCTCTCCCTGATACAGGGTAGGCTGCATGGACTGGCCTATCACCGTAGACACATTGAACACATAAATATTAAGCAGTGACATGACCGCGAATACAATTCCCGCAGTGATGATCCACTCCCGGATATCCCTGATCCACGTTCTTTTGGATTGTCTGGACTTGTTATGCGTAACCGATCTGTATCTTTGTCTGCGGCTTCGCATGAGTTCTTCTTCAAGCTCCCGGTTCATAGTCCACCTACTTGCTTCGATTGGGTTATCAGGTCCTTAACAATAGAAAAGCATATCTCCCGCCCATTTGCAATGGACATAGGGAAGATATGCTTTAGTATAATGAAACAGACTATGCAGGATTAACCATATAACCGGAGGTATCCGCCCTGCAATAGTTCTCTACTCTGACATTTGTTTCCGCTTACAGTACCGGCTCAAAGGACAAGTTACCCGACAATGCTCAGCTTGCGCACGGATTTGAAGATCTGGTTCTCATCATAACCCATGGCTTCATAGAGCGGCATTGCAAAAGAATTGTGTTCATCCACGGCAACATAGATACCGCTGACCTTCCGCGCCTGAAATCTGTTCTCCATAGCCGTTACAAGACTCTTGCCGACTCCTCTGCGGCGATAATCAGGATGGACGGCAATGCGGAAATAACAGCCGTGATTCTTCTCAATCGTACCAATCAGCGCACCGATGATTTCTCCTTCTTCCTCTGCAACTACAATGAGATCCGAATCCCATGAAAGCTGCCTGGAGAAAGGCTCGATCGTGCTCTCGAAACATTCTTCCGATAATGCGGTCTGCAGCAATTCAGTCACTGGAGTAACGTCGCTTAATTGAAAGGAACGAACGTGCATACTTTCAAGTCTCCCTTTTCTATGGCTTATGATTTTACAAAAAGAAGGAGTTTCCATAACAGTATAAAGTGGAAAAAGCATCAAAAACCGAGGAATACCTGCTTTTAAATCTATTAAAGCACACTTTTCTCGTGTTTTCACCATTTTTCTTTTGAAAGCGCTTGATATGAAGCGTTTTCATTCAATATAGTTTCATATTTAACATGTATTAGGAGAATTCAATAGGATAAACGTCCCTAATTAGGGACCCTATCATTTTAACACAGGCTTAACACTTTCCGTGAGTTTGGGTTTGAGAAAATACTTTTTAAACAATAATGTTTATTTAGTGTTGCATTATTGTTCCAGATACGTTTTAATAGGAGTATCTCAAGGATATATAACCAAAACCAACATATAATCAGGAGGGATTTTTCCATGGCATTTCAATTACCGGCACTTCCGTATCCGAACAACGCTCTTGAACCACACATCGACGCTCTGACGATGGAGATTCACCACGACAGGCACCATAACACTTATGTGACGAACCTGAACGCCGCACTGGAAAAGGCACCCGAACTGCAAAACAAAAGCATCGACGAGCTTCTGACCGACCTGAACGCTGTACCTGAAGCGATCCGCACAGCGGTCCGCAACAACGGCGGTGGACATGCCAACCACACCCTGTTCTGGGAAGTGATTGGACCGAACGGCGGCGGCGCACCAACCGGCGCACTGGCTGCTGCTATTGACAGCGAGCTGGGCGGCTTCGACAAATTCAAGGAAGACTTCGCTACTGCAGCTACTACACGCTTCGGCAGCGGCTGGGCTTGGCTAGTGGTGAAGGACGGCAAGCTTGCCGTTACCAGCACACCTAACCAGGATAACCCGGTCAGTGAAGGCGCAACTCCAATCCTCGGTCTCGATGTATGGGAGCATGCCTACTACCTGAACTACCAGAACAAACGTCCTGACTACATCAAGGCGTTCTGGAACGTAGTGAACTGGGAAGAAGTCGGCAAACGTTACGAAAGCGCGAAATAAGCCAGTTCATCCGTAAGGGATGATCTAAGCAAACAGGTTCACCTCTGCCGTAAGGGCATGGGGTGAACCTGTTTTTGGTTTCCGCATCTGGTAACCGGGGGAGGGACCCCCCTGTCTCCTTATTGTTCAAAATAGCTGTTCAGCAGCTTGAGAAAAACGTTCGGAAAGGCGTAATTCGCCATGTCCTCACGGTTGATCCAGCGCAGCGCTCCGCTGTCTGCCGCATCGGCTGCGGCATCCCCGCTGTCGAACAGCGCCGGCTGCTCGTCCGCCTGCAGGGCGGCTGCCTGCGGCTGTGCCGCTGCTTGCGCAGCGTCGGCATCCGCCGCCGGAGCGCTGTCGCCGCGCCCGGCAGGAGCCGCCAGGTACACCGCGCGGCTCTCTGCTGCGAGCGGCAGCACCGCCTCTTCCCTGCAGCGGTACACCTGCAGGGTCCACACAATATGGCTGAATGTATGCTCCGCAGCCATCCAGTGTTCTTCAGGCCGGGCGTGAATCCCGGCCTGGCTCATGGACCGGCGCAGCCGGTCCAGCGCTGCCGCTTCCGGCAGCAGCGCACCGCCCCCGCCGCCTGGCTCAGCAGGCGGCGCAGGCCAATGCGGCAGCTCCCACATGCGGGCCAGAAGCCCGCTGGCCGGTCGCTGCCGGATGAGCACCCGGCCCGCGTGCTCGCCGCGGCCCTCCACCAGGGCAGCCAGCCGCTCCTCCGGGCGCGGCGGCTTCGCCTTGGTCTTGACGGGCAGCGAAGCCTCGCAGCCCGCCAGCCGCGCGGCGCAGTGCTCCATCACCGGGCACGGAAGGCAGCGCGGTGATTTTGGCGTGCAGATCAGCGCGCCAAGCTCCATCAGCGCCTGATTGAAGCTGCCCGCCTCCCCCTCGGGAATCAGCTCGGCGGCAAGCTTCTCCATCTTCACCCGTGTCGGTCCCTTGGCAATGTCATCCTCGATCAGGAAATACCGGGATAATACCCGCATCACATTGCCATCCACCGCTGGCTCCGGCCGGTTGAACGCGATGCTCAGGATCGCCCCCGCCGTATACGGGCCTACGCCTTTGAGGCCAAATACAGCATCGCGGTCATCCGGCACCTGACCTCCGTAGTTCTCCTTCACCTGCTTCGCCGCATGCTGAAGGTTCCGGGCACGCGAGTAGTAGCCAAGCCCCTCCCAGCATTTCAGCACCTCTTCCTCCGGTGCATCCGCGAGTGCCTCCACCGTTGGGAACCGCTCAATGAACCGGTTGAAATAAGGAATCACCGTATCTACACGGGTCTGCTGCAGCATAATCTCCGAGATCCAGATGTAATACGGGTTACGGTGGCGACGCCACGGCAAATCCCGCTTCTGGATGTGATACCATTCCAGCAGGAACCGGCTGAAGAATAACTTGGCTTCCTGCCGGGTCTCTACATGCTTCTCATCTGTTGTCATCGTTATCTCCTTGCCGTTCCTATAATAATCTATATAAAAGCACCTAAGTTTTGAACTTGAATCTTCATCGTCACTGCGGTGAACATTTGGACTTCCGGCCGCTGCCCATCACCAGATTTCTTGATTTGAACCGCATTAAGCGGTAGAACTCCGGTGACTGCTGATGCTTCCGAAGCTAGCTTTCCTACGGAAAGCTTTCAGGCGGACGCTACCGCTCCTACAGTTCCAAATTTCCCCTCCGCTTCTTTTGCTTTTTGTTTATTTCTTTAGTACTTCTTATCTACACTGTTCTCTCCACCACCGCGAATGCCGAGGCCAGTGCGCGGGTGTGGGTAATCGTGAGATGAATCGTATATTCCTGCTCCGGCAGCCGCAACCGGGACCAGGCCTCTGCCGACAGTGTGGCTACGGGCTTACCCAAGGCATCCGGCAGAATCTCAATATCCTGAAAGCCCACGAGATGGCCGATTCCGCATCCGAGCGCCTTGACGACCGCTTCCTTGGCCGAGAAGCGTCCGGCTATGAATTCCGCTGTCTTAGCGCCCTTGCCTGCGGCCAGTACCAGCTCCTGCCCGGTCAGAATTCTCCGCGTGAACCGGCTGCCTAAGCTGCCTTCAGCAATCTCGGTAATCCTTTCAATTTCCAGCACATCATGGCCGATTCCATAAATCAAGCTCCCACACCTTCCCTGGCTCTGCATTCATTGATCCTCTTGTATTACCTTCTATCCATACCCTGCGTCTAATGATATGATCTTCCTATATCAGCAACAGATCTCCTGTAACAGTGAAGCCTGTCTGCTCTTGACCAAATATTAATAATAGTCTTAGCGCCAGCTTTCTGCTATCTTAAAAGAAAAACAAGCTAAAGTCTATTATGGGTAACTCCCCATAAAGAAAGGAAGAATACTTTATGCCCCGTAATTTTGAATTACCCGCAGGAGAGGATGCGGTCCTTCGCTGCTCGCATTTCCCCGCTCAAGGCGAAGCCAAGAGTCTTGTGATCATCGCTCACGGCTACAAAGGCTTCAAGGATTGGGGAATGTTCCCCTATGCAGCAGAAGCGCTCAGCCATGAGCATGAAGTGATCAGCTTCAACTTCTCCCACGCCGGAATCGGCGAGGATCTGCAGAATTTCACCGAGCTTGATAAGTTCGCCCGCAACACCTACCAGCGTGAGATCAAGGATATGGAGATCCTGCTCTCTTATCTGAGCCAGCATCACAGGTTCGGAAGCCTGCCTGTCTTCCTGTTAGGCCATAGCCGCGGCGGCGGGGTCTCTCTGCTCTATGCATTGGATCATCCTGCAGAGATCACCGGTGTCATCTCCTGGAACGGGACCACCAATCTGGATCTGTTCACCGAGGAACAGAAGCGTGAGATGAGAGACAAGGGCCAGACCCACGTGCTCAATGGACGGACCGGCCAGCAAATGCCGCTGAATGCCATCATTATTGAAGATCTGGAGCAGCAGGCGGAACGTTACAATATTATCGAACGGATGAAACAAGCCAGCTTCCCTGCAGTCCTGATTCAAGGCAGTGCGGACGGCGAGCATCTGCGGCGCGGCTCCGAGCAATTAACCCGGCTGCGGCCGGACATCGAATGGATACAAATCCCGGGCGGCAATCACACCTTCGGCACCGTCCATCCTTTTGCCGGAACGACTCCGCAATTGGAACAGGCGATTGCCGCCAGTGCCCAGTTCATCACCCGGGTGCTGGCGGAGTAGCGTAGCCTTGTATTTTGAGCCATATACATTATATTCTCAAAAAACCGCCGGAGCGTCTGCATAAGAAGCAGCTCCCCGGCGGCTGGGCATAACCCTCTTAGATCCCTGGAATACTCCCCCGCTTATGCGCCGTTCTGCGATAATAGCTCTCCAGCTTCGCAGCCGCTTCAGGGCGGACCGTCTTCCCCTCAAGATAATCGCTGTTCTCCTCATAGGTGATTCCAAGCTCCGTCTCATCCGTCTGGCCCGGCCAGAGGCCGGCCGTTGGCGCTTTGGTCACGATGTCCGCCGGCACACCAAGCGCCGCAGCCAGCTGCCGCACCTGACGTTTGTTCAGGGAAGACAGCGGGGTAATATCGACCGCCCCATCGCCCCACTTGGTATAGAATCCCGTGATGGCTTCAGAGGCATGATCTGTACCGACGACCAGCAGATTGTTCTCAAAGGCGAGCGCATACTGCATAACCATCCGCGTTCTCGCTTTCACATTCCCTTTGTTCTGATGGGTAATATGCTTGTGCTGGTCCAGAGCCTTCAGGCTATGCTCGACCTCAAGGGCGATCTCGTTCACCGCTTCCTCGATATTCGTCTCCACCGTATGGGTCAGCCCGAACGCCTTGGCTACCGCATAACTGTGCTCGATATCCTCCTGCTCGCCGTAAGGCTGGAATACACCGAGTGTAATATACTCCTTGCCTTCCTCAGCAGTCAGCTCGTCCGTTGCCTGCTTGCACAGACCCGCAGCCACTGCGCTGTCTATGCCTCCGCTAATCGCAATCAGCAGACCTCTGGCACCCGCCTGCAGCGCATATGCTTTCAGGAAATCCACGCGCTTGCGTATCTCCGCACCGGTATCAATTACCGGCTTCACGCCCAATGCTGCAATAATCTCTTTTTGTAGACTCACAGGCCACACCCCGTTTCTTATATTAGAAAAAATCCCGCATGAGCAAGCCTCCGGCTGAAGGATGGCTGATGCGGGATCATTACTTATTGAAGATGCTGTTACTGGTTGAGCATGTTATTACTGGCACACACGATTGAAGACTTCCTTCAGCTCCGCAGCAATCTCAGCGGCCGAACGGTCTTCTACGCCGTGACGTTCGATGAAATGAACCAGCTCGCCGTCCTTCATCAGTGCGATGGAAGGGGAAGATGGCGGATATGGAGCGAAAAATTCACGCGCTTTGGCGGTAGCTTCCTTCTCCTGGCCGGCAAATACGGTGAACAGGTGATCGGGCAGAATCTCATTCTGCAGCGCCTGGGCCACCCCTGGACGGCACTGTCCGGCGGCACAGCCGCATACGGAGTTAACGACCACAAGTGAAGTTCCCTTGGCGGCCGGAAGAGCCGCTTCAACTTCCTCCGGAGTCAACAGCTCCTGGAATCCGATGCTTGTCAGATCGTCGCGCATAGGTTGAATAGAATCTCTCATATATTGATTAAAAGACATGGACATTTCTCTGCACTCTCCTTCACCACTTGGATTGGATAATCGTCAGAACCCGGATAACACTGCCGCGTTACTGCACTACTTGCTAACTTTATTATACATACATACTCTGCGAAAGCAAGAGAAGCGGCCTGTTCCAGCAAGGTAATACACCACCCTAAATTATACCCCGCCCCGCCGGAATCCTCTACATGTAAACAGGCTTCCGAACGGCCCCTGCTCTCGATTCAACCGGAAAAGTGACGATGATCGACGTCCCGGCCCCCTCTTCCGATTCAACCCGGATCGATCCGTTATGCCGTTCGGCAATACTTAGGCAGAGCGGCAGGCCAAGACCTGTCCCCTGGCTTTTGGTGGTGAAGAACGGGGTGAACAGCTGGCTGAGCTGGCTCTCGGGGATACCGCTTCCGGTATCTGTGACAATCAGCAGCACGGTATCTTCATGTTCGCAGGCCGCAAGTGTCAGCACTCCCTTGGCATCCATCGCTTCCATTCCGTTGCGGGCAAGATTCAGAATCAGCTGCTTGATCTCTCTGACGTTCAGCTGCAGCGGCGGCATGGAGGGGCTAAGCTTCAGCTCAACGCTCTGGCCGCGCAGATTGGCATCCGCCCAGATTAGCGGTGTAAGCTCTTCCATAATGCCTTGCAGCAGGGCCGGCTCCTTCTCCGACACGCGGGTCTGGGCCAGCGACAGAAAGTCATTGATAATGCTGTTGGCCCGGTCCAGCTCCTCCAGGACTATATGATAATAGGAATGCAGATCCTCCGGGCTCTTCTCCCGCATCAGCTGCAGGAATCCGCGTACCACCGCCATCGGGTTACGGATCTCATGCGTAATTCCGGCAGCCATTTGTCCGACCAGCGACAGACGCTCGACGTTATCAAGCTCACTGCGCATTTTCTCCTCTTCCGTCAAATCCTGAATAATCATGATTACTCCGCCCGGCACCCCCGATTCATGCTCAAGCGGTGCAGTGAAAATATGATAGGTCATCGAATTAACCCTGATCTTGGCATTGGAACGCTGCCTGTTCCCTAGAATTCCCTCTAATTGGTCTAAGGTCGCCTGGTCCATACACTCACGAAAAATAGGAAGGGCCGGCTGAGACAAGAGGATCTCCCGGGTCAACTGGGGGAAGTGCCGCTGAATCAGATTCAGCATATATTCATTCAGCGCTGTCACATATCCCTTATCATCAAACTCTATAATATTCAGCGGAACCACGTTCGTAATCTGCTGCAGCTTCTCGGATTCCCACTGGAATTTGTCGGAGATTCCCTGCATTCGGATCTTCACCTGCAGCCTGTCCCACGCCCTGTCAATATAGAGAATAAACAGAGCGCCGAGAATTAAGGCCGTTATTAAATATAACCCGAACATAATGGCATCTGCGGGGGGTGTATTCAAGATGCTCCGGCCATGCATATTCGGTACAATGACAATGAATAGTATACTGGGAAACAAGGCGCCCCATAGGATACCAATTTTGACGGATAGTGCAGATTGCTTGAACGGCCCCGCCATGCCGAACAACAGCGGATACAGCAGCACTCCCGAATTCAGCAGGAGATGATCCAAGCCTGAGGGCACCGAGAACAGTGCGGTACAGAAGAAGAAGTACAGCGCCAGGTACACACTGGAACGCAGATTACCATATAAGATTCCAATATATGCAGGAAGAATGGCCAGATTGAGATAGACCACTCCGAACATGGTAGTGGATAATGCCATGCATAAGGTAATGCCCAGCGCACAGCAGATCATCAGAAAGGTCTGGTCGTCCGGAAACTTATTGTTCCTGCGTGTAGGATGGCCCCGGTCCAGCCTCCATTGAAAAAGAAGCAGGAAGATGCAAGCAGCCGATATTTGCAATAAAATATCCTTAACCGCATAAATAATTGCAATCACTCCTCAAATTGGACAAGATGCCTTTTCCCACTTAGATTAAAGCATAACCGCGCAGTCCTGACAACGATAATCACTTTATACTTGATCCGGGCCTGGCTACATTCTGTCCGGAAGTGGTATGATTCCGTTAACAGAGTGCCGCAATAAGCAAAGGAGCAGATAGATGAATAGCTATGATGTAATCGTCATCGGAGGCGGATCTTCCGGCCTGATGGCCAGCGTCGCCGCAGCCGAACACGGCGCTTCCGTACTTCTGGTAGACAAGGGAGCCAAGCTTGGCCGCAAGCTGGGGATATCGGGCGGCGGACGCTGCAATGTCACCAACATTAAGGAGACCCAGGAGCTGATCGCCCATATTCCGGGCAACGGCCGTTTTTTATACAGCTCATTTGACCACTTCAACAACCGGGATATTATCGAGTTCTTCGAGGGTCTCGGGATCGCCCTGAAGGAAGAGGATAACGGGCGGATGTTCCCTGTAACGGACAAAGCCGCCAGCGTAGTCTCTGCCCTGGTTGGCAAAGTGCGGAGTCTTGGCGTCCAGATCCTGACAGACAGCCCGGTGCGGGAGGTGCTGTATGAGGAAGGGGCCGTCCGGGGTGTCCGCCTGGAGTCCGGCCAGGCCTTCAGTGCGAAGGCTGTAATCATCGCCACCGGGGGCAAGTCCGTACCGCAGACCGGCTCTACCGGCGACGGCTACCCTTGGGCTGCCGCTGCCGGACATACGATCACGGAGCTGTTCCCGACAGAGGTTCCCATCCTCTCGCGGGAGGAATGGATCAAGTCCGGGGAGCTGCAGGGCTTATCGCTCCGTGATGTAAGCCTTACCGTCTGGAACCCCAAGGGCAAGAAGGTCATCTCCCACCGGGGAGATATGATCTTCACCCATTTCGGCTTATCCGGTCCCATCGCGCTGCGCTGCAGCCAGTTCCTGCGCCAGGTACAGCAGAAGTCGGGAAGCGATACGGTGGAAATGTCCATCGACCTGTTCCCGGATCTGCATCCGCAGGAGGCCGAGGCCCTGCTGCAGAACAAGCTGGACCAGGAGCCGAAGAAGGCTATCCGCAACTCGCTTAAGGGGCTGCTGCCCGAGCGCATGATTCCGATGCTGCTGGCGAAAAGCGGGCTGGACGGGGAGATTACCGGCCATCACCTGCCCAAGGCAGGCCTTGGGGCGCTGGCTGCCCTGCTGAAGCGGATGCCGGTTCAGGTCCATGGGACACGTTCCCTGGCAGAGGCCTTCGTGACTGGCGGGGGAGTAACACTCAAAGAGGTTGATCCTAAGACGATGGAATCCAAGCTGACCTCTGGGCTGTATTTCTGCGGTGAAATTCTGGATATTCACGGCTACACCGGCGGCTATAATATTACGGCGGCCTTCTCCACCGGCTATACAGCAGGTAAGCATGCTGCTGGGCAGCAGGGCGGGTAAGCTATAGCGATTAGCCGAGAAGTATAGATACTCTGAATGTACGCGTAAATGAGAACTTTGGTGAGCATTTGGGGGTGGATGCAGTCGCAGCCGCCCCCGGGATGGGCCACTCTATGAACTATATAATGCACAAAGAAATCGCTCCTTTTGAAATGGTTGGGTAGTACCTCCATTTAACCAAAAAGGCGATTTCTTTTGTGTTTGAAAAAGGGGTTTCGTATCCCGCTCACACAGCGGAGAGGACGGAACGAATGTGGAAAAGCGGCAGCGGTCGCCTTGGTCTCCGGATTTTCACCTCAAAGGTGAATCCAAAAAATCTGGAGACCACAGCGATTGGAACATCGGTCCGTTCACGCAGCGTCCACCCAAGCGCCCCCGTCGACCTTACTCCAAAATAGAGGGCTGTCCCAAGTAGCCACTTCATGGCTTATGGGACAGCCCCTTGTTTCCGTTATCTTGCAAATTTAAACGCACTGAAGATGCGGCCGATCCAGACTCCTGCCGCAGCACCTACGGGGATGAAGATCAGCACTCCCCACCAGCCATAAGCCGGAATGCAGACAAGCGCAGAACACAGGACCGCAAAAGGCATTAACAGAATCGGCATCACCTTGGTGCCCGCATCCGCCTTCTGCGCTTTGGTGAATGGCAGAATGCCGATATACTCATCGCCGGAGAAAAGCAGCCAGAAGGAAGACAGCCAATAGGCCATCAGGCTCGTCAGTACAACGTATAACAGCCACTTCAGCACGACCGGTACAATAAAGATGGCCACTAGCGCCACCCCGGTGAACGACAGATAGAGCTTGAAGTGCGCCGGATTACGCAGCATTGCCTTAATCGCTGCCGCCGCGAAGCGGCCCTCCGGTTCCTTCGAGGCCAGCAGCGGCTGCGATTTGCGGAAGATCCACGGCTTATACCGCGTTGGCCGCGGCTTGTCCAGCACCCTGCGCAGCAGAATCGCTGCAATCTTCATCCGCTGCCGGTAGTCTTCGCGCACATCATTAATGAAGGTGCCGCGCAGACGCAGACGGACGCTGAATGCCCAGACTGTCACTGCCGCGTATACGGCGGCAGCAATGAACAGCAGCGCCGGGCTGTCCTTCCAGAAGAGGGCCAGGCGCAGGTAGATCCCGCACGGCAGGGCTACTGCCGGTATCAGCCACAGCCGCCGCCGGAAGCCCTGCCGCTGCACCTTGACGAGATGGCCCAGCAGCTTAACGGCAGAGCCGCAGGTTATGGTCAGCGCCAGCAGACCGTAGACCCCTGCCGCGCTTAGACCATAGCCGCGAATCAGGAACGGAAGCAGAACACCGAAGATTACCACTACCTTCAGCGCCGTTACGGTCAGGCTATAGAGCATGCCCCGCCTGATGATCGTGCGTATCCAGCTCTGCCGCTGCCGCAGGAACAGCAGATCCCCCTCCTGCAGCAGCAGCACAATCCCTCCGGTAGCCAGCAGAACAGCCAGCAGTGAAGGCACAAGAATATACGGTATATGGCTGAACCAGGCGGGAAGCTCCCCCTTCCAGAAGCCATAGTAGAAGCGTCCGCCAAGCAAGCCCCCCGGGATGATGATATACAGCAGCACGGTCCAGTCTACCGCCGTACGGATAATATTGGTCTGCTCGCGGAAATGGGAGGCCAGCCTGCGCCGGAAGAGGCTGCCTGCCGTAGGGAACGCAAATGAATTCCGGCTCATGTTAATTCGTCGAAGCAATCAAACAACGACCCCTCCGGCAGCCCTGCCTCCACGCGTATAGCCTCCAGTGTGCCTTCGGCAGCAATCCGGCCTCCGGAGATCAGTACAAAGTTATCGCAGATCCGCTCTGCTGTATCCAGAACATGCGTGGACATCAGCACACCGGCTCCGCGTTCCCGTTCCGCTTCAAGCAAACGCAGGAAGTCCTTGGTCGCTCTGGGATCAAGCCCGATGAACGGCTCATCCACGATATATACATCCGGCTGCACCAGGAAGCCTAACATCAGCATCATCTTCTGCTTCATCCCTTTGGAGAAGCCCGCCGGCAGATCATTACGCACATTAGTCATACCGAACTGTACCAGCAGCTTCTCCGCTGTGGACTCGAAGGTTTCATAGCTGAGGCCATAGGCAGCGGCAGCCAGATCCAGATGCTCCCACAGCGTAAGGTCCTCGTAGAATACCGGCTGCTCCGGCACGTAGGCATAGGACTGGTTCTCGCCGCCAAGCTTCACCCGGGCCTTGGCATGCTTCAGGAGACCGAGCAGCGTCTTGATTGTTGTGCTTTTGCCGGCTCCGTTCGGTCCGATCAGTCCAAGCAGCTCGCCCTTCCGCACCTGGAAGGAAATTCCCGATATCCGGATATCGCCTGCCTCATAGCCCGCTTCCTCAATCACCACATCAAGCACGATACCCTCGTCGTCCTCATCCTCTTCGTAATACTTGCTGATCAGATCCTCTTTCCGCTTCCCGGTCCCCAGTCCCTCTGAGCCCTCTGTCTGTTCCATATCAATCTCCATCTCCTAAATAACCTTCATAGTAATGCGATCATAACACCACACCGGCCTTTGCTGCAAAAAAATTCACCTTCACCCGCACCTTCAAAAGATTGTTCAATTTTTTATAATTAAAAGTGTGCTTATTGTGACAAATGACATGTTCTTCATTCTTTGTTTGACGTATTGTAAAGCTAGATATGGAAGGAAAGTATTCCAAACCGTGCGGTTAAGCCCGTACGATTAACAATAGAGGTGGAGAAGCATGATACAATCCTATGAACGCGATACTCAGTTGACACTGCATTTGTACCGGGTTTTTGCCAAGTCTTTCAAGAGCATTAACGAGCATGCCGTCACCGGAAGCAAGATTGAGGGCTTCAACCCTACGGCCTTCGCCGTAATGGAGGTTCTCTATTACAAGGGACCACAGCCGATCCAGCAGATCGGTGCCAAGCTGCTGCTGCAGAGCGGCAACGTCACTTATGTCATCGACAAGCTGGAAGAACGCGGCTACCTGCAGCGTAAGCCTTGCCCGAGTGACCGCCGTGTTATTTTTGCCGAGCTGACTACAGAGGGCGAACGTCTGATGAATCAGATGTATCCGAAATATTCGGAACGTCTGCACCTTGCCTTCAGCGGACTGAGCGATGAAGAGAAGGAACAGATGATTGTTCTCCTGAAGAAGATGGGCCTACAGGCCGAGAAGCTCTCCCCGCTTCCACGCAAATAAGCTAATTAAGGCATGGGCGGTTGTGAATCTATTCACTATACTGCCCGATAGACATCAAGTAGAAACGGCTGCGCATCCCCCGGGATCGCGCAGCCGTTTTTGGCATACAACAGAATGTTAAGGGCTATAGCTTGGAGGGTGTGCGTACCTCTTGAATCGAGGGCACCCCTTTATCCAGACCCGCCGAGATGACCAGAGATATCACAGCAAACGCCGCCATGACAATGAAGAGGGAATGCAGGCCGCCTTCAAGCGCACCTTGCAGACTACTCCAGGCTTCCCCGGACAAGGCGCTCCCGCTATGCGGGTTAAGCAGCTGGTTAATATCCGCCCCGGAGGCAGCAGCTCCAGGCTCTTCGGCCAGCCTCCGGTCAATATTGAAGTTCAGCCAGGAACCGAAGATAGCCACCCCCACCGTCTGCCCGAGTGAGCGGGTGAAGGTATTCAGTGCCGTGGAGGCCCCGCGCTGCTCGTGCTGCACGGAGGACTGGGCGATAATCGTGAAGACGGTTGAAGCATAGCCGAAGCCCACCCCGCAGAACAGCATCAGGATCAGCAGCAGCAGCTGGGAGGAATCTGCATTCATCAGCGTAAGCCCCACTGCTGCGACAACGATCAGTGACAGCCCCAGCATTCCCGTCCGGCGGGAGCCCGCCCGCAGAATCATCCGTCCGCCAGCGATGGAGCCCAGCATCCAGCCGACCGACATCGGTGCCAGGAGCAGGCCGGAGAGGGCCGCGCTTTTGCCGAATACGCCCTGCACCCACAGTGGAACATAGGTAGACAGGCCGATAATCAAGGTGCTGACCAGCAGATTCGCTCCCGTAGAGACTGCAATATTACGGATAGAGAACAACTCCAGCGGCAGCATCGGCTCAGGAGCCCGGCGCTCCACGAACAGGAACACCACCAGCAGCAGGACCGCAGCCAGGAGAATCGCCAGCAGCAGCGGAGACGTCCAGGCGAGACTCTGTCCTCCAGTCGTAAGACCGAAGAGCAGCGCACCCATCCCCGCAGCGAACAGCAGCACTCCGGCAACATCAATCTTCGTCTTGCGGCGGACCTTCTCTTCCTTCAGATACCGCGAGATGAATATAATCGACAGCAGGCCAAACGGCAAATTGAATACGAACACCCAGCGCCAGCTTAAATAATCGACTACATAACCGCCAAGCAGCGGCCCGACCAGGGAAGAAATCCCCCATACCGAGCTAAGCAGCCCCTGGGTCTTCGCCCGTTCCTTGATGCTGTAGATGTCCCCAATAATGGTAAAGGTCATCGGAATCAGCGCCCCGGCACCGATCCCCTGTATCCCCCGGAAAATAATCAGCTGCTCCATACTCTGCGACACACCGCATAACAGCGAGCCAGCCAAAAAGACCACTGCCCCGCCAATGAACACGGGCTTACGCCCGATCAAATCACTAAGCTTGCCAAAAATAGGCGTGGTAACCGCCATCGCCAGCAGATAGGCTGTGAAGATCCAGCTTAACCACTGCATCCCCTGGAAATCCCCTACAATAGCCGGCCCCGCAGGCCCGGTCACTGTCCCTTCAATCGCTGCCAGAAAAGTAGCCAGTAATACGCCCGTCAATATTAACTTCCGTTCCATTTCCCCCGGTGACTTCAATGAACCCATACCCTCTCTCTATGTTCTCCGTCCTGCGCCAGCCTCTCCCTGCAGCAGGGAATACATCTGTACATCCTGGTAGCCGGAAGCCGTATGCCGGTACTGCCGCAGCAGTCCCTCCTGCCGGAAGCCAAGCCCTGTGAGCAGTCTCTGCGCCCGGAGATTATCCGGGATGCAGATGGCTTCAATCCGGTTCAGCCCCATGCTCCGGAAGCCGAATTCCAGCATCAGCTCCAGCGCTTCCCGCATATATCCCCGCCGCATGGCCGCCGGTGACAGCTCGAATCCGATCTCCCCCCGGTAGGCGCCCTCCAGCTGCCAGTGGTTATACCCGCAGCTCCCGATGACATCGCCATCCGGTCCGAGGATGCTCCAGCGCAGGCTTTCTTCCTCCGCGGCCCACTCTGTCAGCAGAGCAATCAGCGCTTCCGCATCCTCAACTGAAGACAGAGGCGGCCCATCCAGCCAGGGAGCCACCTCAGAATGACTCCAGATCCCCAGCAGGGCCGGCGCATCTGCGGCAGCCATTGCCCGCAGCCGTACGTTTCGTCCGCTTAATTCCGGGATCACACCGCCGCATACATACATGTTTCCGACCCCTTTCACCTTTATAAGTATACACGAACTCCGCAAAAATAGCGTCTGCACCGTATGGCTTATTGCCACAGGGTCAGACGCTCCGCTTTATGCGAAATACAAGTTTTCACCCGATACCAGGTACAGACTTAGCCCGAAGCACCCGCTGCCTTAACCGGCTTAAGCACTTCAGTACACAGCACTCCAAGCTTGGCCTGAATCGCCTTGAATTCTTCAATGCCCGTTCCCGTAACACTATAGGCGTCGCCATGGGCCGTGAGGAAATTCTCCTGAGTCAGCCGTTCCAGCTCCTGTTTCACTTCGCGCTCCGCCACCCGGTATCCCAGATTCTCCAGCTCCGGCAACATTTCCGTCAGTGTCAGATCCTTCTCATGTGCACAATAAAGCATATGGATTCCAATAAACAAGTTCTGTACGTCGGCGCGCATGTTCCACTCCTTCTGGCTACTAGTAGAGCATCAGATTTAAAATAGTTAAAATATGGTGAATGTGATATAGTCGAGATAAAAAGAGGTGTCGACTATGAGAAACCGTGAATATACCGTTTGCTTAACCGCAAATCAGCAGAATGAATTAGTGGAGATTTGCTCAAAAGGAAAGGTGGCCGCACGATCTCTTCGGCGAGCCCAAATTCTGTTGTGGGCAGATGAGAATCGACTGGACGGAAAACTTACAGATGTAGAAATTGCCAAGCAGCTACACATCCATACGAACACCGTATATCTGGTGCGCAAGTCCTTTGCAGTGAACGGAATGCAGGCGGCGCTTGAACGAAAAAAGAGACTGACTCCGCCCAATCCTCCAAAAGTGACTGGCGAATTGGAGGCGAGAATCATCGCGCTCAGTTGCAGTACACCACCGGTGGGAAGAAGTCGGTGGACCCTTCGGCTGTTGGCAGATAAGACCGTAGAACTGGGGTACATTGACAGCATTTCGTACGACACGGTCGATCGGATTTTAAAAAAACGAACTCAAACCCCATCTTCGTAAATGTTGGTGTATCCCGCCAAAGCAGAATGCGGCGTTTGTGGCAGCCATGGAAGATGTGCTAGAGGTCTACCATTTGCCCTACAATAGAGAATGTCCTGTCATTTGCATGGATGAGAAACCCTTCCAACTGCTGGATGATAGGCGCAACCCCATTCCGATGAAACCAGCCAAGCCATTGCGAGAAGATTCCGAATACGTACGCCATGGAACCTGTAGTATCTTTATTTTCACAGAACCACTTGCAGGCTGGCGGCATGTCAGCGTTCGTCCACGACGTACCAAAATCGAATGGGCGGAGCAAGTTCGGGAACTTTTGGACGTTCATTACCCGAGCGCACCGACCCTTCGTTTGGTGATGGACAATTTAAACACACATTCCATTGCCTCGTTATATGAAGCTTTTGAACCCGAGACGGCGCTGCGTCTAGCCAAACGGCTCGAGATCCACTACACGCCTAAACATGGCAGCTGGCTAAACATTGCTGAAATTGAGCTGAGCGTCATGACAAGCCAATGTTTAGACAGACGGATTCCCTCTATGGAAGAGCTCTCCAGCGAACTAACCGAATGGGAATCGACTCGAAACGCTGTTCAAAAAGGAGTGGATTGGCAATTCACTACGGAAGATGCACGAGTCAAACTCAAAAGGTTATATCCACAGTTTAAAGACTGATGAGCTACTAGCCTGCTGTATTTATAAAAACATTACCCTGCCCTGCGTTCCCGGAAACATCAGCGCTGCAGGAATTCACACCTCTTCCTGTTATTCCACTATGCGGTAAAAGCTGTTAATCTTTCGTTAAATGCTTGACGTATAACGCTTCCCTGTACTATCTTGATAGTTAACAGTTATGGGATTCATACTGACTCAAGGTACAGGAAGGTGATGCTTCATGTTTCAAGCTATGCCTTATGACGGCACTCGCAGCGAACGGTTCGAGGCCGTTCTAAGCCAGCTCGGGGCACTTATGGAAGGCGAGCCGAACGCCATTGCCAACTTGGCCAACGCTTCGGCGCTCTTAAAGCTATCTCTACCGGACACCAATTGGACCGGTTTCTACTTGTATGACGGCAAAGAGCTAGTGCTTGGCCCCTTCCAGGGACTTCCGGCCTGTATCCGCATTCCGCTCGGCCGCGGCGTATGCGGAACCGCAGCCTCAGAGCGGCGCACGCTTGTCGTAGGCGATGTCCATGCCTTCCCCGGACATATTGCCTGTGATGCGGCCTCGAATAGCGAAATCGTCGTTCCGCTGGTCAAAGGAGACACCCTCTATGGCGTACTGGATATCGACAGTCCGCTTAAGCACCGCTTCGACGACGAGGAGCGCCGGTTCCTTGAACGGTTCGCAGCCATGGTCTCTGAGGTGCTGTAATTCCAGCTCCATAATCAGAAGGAAGCGCTGAAGCTGAAGAAAAGCCGCCCCGCCGCAGGAATCATTCCTGCGGGCTGGAGCGGCTTCTTCACGTGTAATTACTCAGGCCGGAGCTGCAGCTGTGAAGCTGCAGTCTCTGTCTGTGCCTGCGTTACAGCCGCACCGGATTGATATGCCAGATCTCGGAGGCGTAACGGCTAATCGTATTATCGCTGGAGAATTTGCCGGAATGGCCGATATTGATCACGGACTTCTTGAGCCATTCCTTCTGATTCCGGTAAGCCAGATCAATCTTGACATGGGTCTCCACATAGCTGGCGAAATCCTTCAGCACGAAGAATTCATCATTGTTGTCAATCAGTGACTGGAAGAGCGTATCGAACTCCTGGGCATGAGCGCAGAACGGCCCGGGTGTGATTAACTGATCCAGGACTTCCTTAACACGGCCATCGCCATTATAAATATCGCGGGCGTGGTAGCCTCCGTATTGGTAGTAATCGAGCACCTGCTCTGCCCGGAGTCCGAACAGGAACATATTATTATCCCCCACCATTTCGTGCATCTCCACGTTAGCCCCGTCCATGGTTCCGATGGTCAGCGCACCGTTCATCATAAACTTCATATTCCCGGTACCGGAGGCTTCCTTGCTCGCTGTAGAGATCTGCTCACTTACATCGGCTGCCGGAATAATCTTCTCCGCCAGAGATACCGAATAATTCTCCAGGAAGAAGATGCGGATCTTCCCGTTAATATCAGGGTCTTTGTTCACCACATCGGCCACTGTGTTAATCAGCTTAATGACCCGTTTGGCCAGATGATAGCTCGGCGCTGCCTTGGCACCGAAGATGAAGGTACGCGGGACGATATTAATCGAAGGATTATCTTTGATCTGATTATACAGATGCATAATATGAAGCACGTTCAGCAGCTGGCGCTTGTAGGCATGCAGGCGCTTCACCTGAACGTCGAAGATCGAATCCGGGTCTACCTGGATGCCGTGCTTACTGGTGATATACTCCGCCAGATGCAGCTTGTTGCGGCGTTTGATGGCGGCTACCTGCTCCTGGAAGGAGGCATCCTCGCTGTACTTGATCAGCCCGATCATCTCCTGGGGCTGATGCATCCAGCGGGTGCCAATGGATTCGCTGATCAGTCCGGCCAGCTCAGGATTGGCATGCTGCAGCCAGCGGCGGTGCGTGATGCCGTTGGTCTTGTTATTGAAGCGGTGCGGATACATCTCATTGAACAGGCGCATTTCACGCTTCTGCAGGATTTCCGTATGCAGCGCCGCTACGCCGTTCACACTATGGCTGGCGACAATCGCCAGATGCGCCATCCGCACCTGATCATCATGGATGATCGCCATCTGATTGATCCGGTCCTGATCGCCGGGATATTTGCTCATCAGCTCGCCGCAGAAGCGGGCATTGATCTCCTCAATAATCAGGAAGATGCGCGGAAGCAGCTCTCTGACCATGCCGATAGGCCACTTCTCCAGTGCCTCGCTCAGAATGGTATGGTTGGTATACGATACCATCCGGGTGGTCATGCTCCAGGCCTGATCCCAGCCCAGCTGATAGACATCCATCAGAATGCGCATCAGCTCTGGGATGACGAGGGTAGGGTGAGTATCATTGATATGCAGGGCCACCTTGTCCGCCAGGCTCTCAATCGGCACGCCCGTCTTGGCGAAGGTCCGTATAATACTCTGCAGACCGGCACTGCACAGGAAATATTGCTGCTTCAGCCGAAGCAGCTTGCCTTCGTACTGGGAATCATCGGGATACAGGAATTCCGAGATGGATTCCACGGACCGCTTGTATTCCAGGAACTTGTGATAATCCGTTCCGCCCAGAGAACCGAAGACTCTCGAAGGCTGGGTGATCGACTCCGCACTCCAGTTCCGCAGCGTATTCACATGTCTGCGGTCCGCACCAATGACCGGAATATCATAAGGGACCGCCCGTACGGCTTCATAGTCCTTGTGTTCAAACACAAGCTCATCGTTCTCCCAGCGGGTATCCACCTGTCCCCAGAACCGCACCTCTACCTGCTTGTCTTCGCGGCGCACTTCCCACACATTATCATTCTGCAGCCAGTAATCCGGCAGCTCGACCTGATAGCCGTCTACAATCTTCTGCTCGAACAAGCCGTATTTATAACGGATGCCGCAGCCGTGACCTGCATATTGCAGAGAAGCAAGCGAGTCCAGGAAGCAGGCGGCCAGGCGGCCCAGCCCCCCGTTGCCAAGTCCGGCATCCGCTTCTACCTCTTCGATGTCCTGCAGACAGAAGCCCAGCTCCGAGAGGCCCTCCCGAACTACTTCCAGCACACCCATATTCAGCAGGTTATTTCCGAGCAGCCTGCCGATCAGGAACTCCATGGAGAAATAATACACCTGCTTATCCTTGTCGATCTTGAACTTCTGATTGGTGGCTGCCCAGTCCTTCCCCGCACTCTCACGGATCATGTTGCCGAGAATATTATAAATATCAGCATTGGAAGCTTCCTCAAGCGGCTTGCCTAATTTCCCGATGAGTTTCTCACGGAACACTTGCTTGAAAGTCTCTTTATCGTTGAACAACGGCAGGTTCCTCCTAACAGATACTTGTATTTGTAGAAAATAGGGCCTATTACAACACTGGATCAGAAGAAATGCCCCGAAGCGGAACATTTCCCCTGATCCAGATATTATATCTTGCTGCTCTTGGCTATGACAAATGGACGCCTGCTGTCACCCACGAGTATCCGGTCTTTACTAAGATGCACATCTTTGTCCATGATGACATTCTCAATGACGGCATTCTCTTCAATGACGCATTTCTGCATAATGACAGAGTTGATAATCTTGGCACCCTTACGGACCTGCACACCGCGGAAGATTACACTATTCTCCACCGTTCCGGCGATCACACAGCCGTTGGCAACCAGCGAATTGCTGACCGACGCGCTGTCCAGATAACGGGTAGGAGCTTCATATTTAATCTTGGTCTGCACCGGACTCTCCTTGAACAGGCCGAAATAATTCTCCTGCTTCAGCAGCTCCAGGCTATTCTTGTAGTAGCTCTCCAGCGAGTTGATTACAGAATGATAACCCGTATATTCATAGGCGGAGATTTTGAACTTGTGGCGGTTCTTCTGAATGGCATCGCGGAAGAAATAACTCTCGCCATGGGCGATGCAATGCTCCACCTGCTCCAGGAACAGCTTCTTCTCCATGATAAAAATATCCAGATACACATTGGGATGATGCTTCTCATGGTGGATATTGGTTACCTCGTTATCATCATTCAGTTCCACGCGCAGGCACGGATCATGCTCCGGCTGAAGCTCGTCGATCTGCTTATAGACCATAGTTACATCTGCGCCCTGCTCCAGGTGGTACTGATACAGATCCTGCAGATCCACCGTATTAATATGCTGGCTGCCGGAGAAGACAATATATTTGGCCGCAGCCCGCTTGAAGAAATCCAGATTGTTATGATAATGCTGCAGGTCTCCCAGGGAGGTGTCTGTAGGGTCATTCCAGTCCGGCGGCAGAATGAACAGCCCGCCATGCTTCCGGTTCATATCCCACGATTTGCCGTCGCCGAGGTGATCCATCAGCGAACGGTATTTGCGGCGGACGAACAGCCCTACGCTCTCCAGCTCCGCGCGCATCATGTTGGACAAGACGAAATCAATCAGCCGGTAACGGCTGGCGAAGGGGACCGCTGCCCCGCAGCGGAAATAGGTCAATTCATTTAGATTATCCAGTTCATGATCAAGATTAATTACGCCCATAAGCTCTTTCATCGGAATCCCCCGCCCTCTTGTGGTTATATGGTTTTGGCTGCTACAGCTTTGAGCTTCTTACTTCGTTTGTCGATCAGCAGAATTTCGTCCTCATTCTCCCGGTCGATGCCGATTTCCATATTATCCTCAATGACCGTGTTTTCACTGATGATCGCTTTGTGAATTCTCACGTTCTTGCCGATCTTCACCTTGGGCATAATAACAGAATCGGTGATTACACTGCCTTCGCCCACTTCCACTCCGTAGAAGAGTACCGAATGCTTCACCTCGCCGTGCACGATGCAGCCTTCATTAATGATGCAGCTGGAGACCTTCGCTCCCGGGGCAACATATTGTGCGGGCTGATTCGGATTGCGGGTGAAGATTCTCCAGCCGGTATCATTCAGATTCAGTGGAGGCGTGTCGCTTAGGAGATCCATATTCGCTTCCCACAGGCTGTCTACCGTACCCACATCTCTCCAGTAGCCTTCAAAAGGATAAGCATAGAGGGACTGTCCCTCATCCAGCATCATTGGAATAATGTCCTTGCCGAAATCATGGGACGAGCCGGCGTTCTCCCCGTCCTCAAGCAGATGCTTGCGGAGCACATCCCATTTGAAAATATATACCCCCATAGAAGCAAGTGTGCTCTTAGGATGGGCTGGTTTCTCATCGAACTCGTAAATTTTGAGATCATCTTCCGTATTCAGTATGCCGAACCGGCTCGCTTCCTCCAGGGGAACGTCAATGACCGAGATGGTGCAGTCGGCGTTCTTGGATTTGTGATATTGCAGCATGGCATGATAATCCATCTTGTAAATATGGTCTCCCGACAGAATTAACACATGCTCCGGATCGAACTGATCCACAAACTTGAGATTACGGTAAATCGCATCCGCCGTTCCCCGGTACCAGCTGCTTCCATTCTCCCGTTCATGCGGAGGCAATACAAATACGCCGCCATCCTTGCGGTTCAGATCCCAGTCACTGCCAACTCCGATATACGAATGCAGCACCAGCGGTTCATACTGTGTCAGTACACCCACTGTGTCAATCCCCGAATTCGAGCAATTACTTAAAGGGAAGTCGATGATGCGGTAGGTTCCTCCGAAATAAACAGCCGGTTTGGCAATCGACTTAGTCAAACTTTTTAATCTTTTCCCTTGGCCTCCCGCCAATAGCATGGCTACCATCTCTTTTTTCTTCATGGAAGAGCCTCCTTGACTTATGGGTGATGAAGCATGTAATAAATAGGATGAATGATTAATGCTGTGCAGTAATTAGTGTTGTGCAGTAACAAGAAGCAGACCATAAGAAATGCCCATGACAGGAATGAATACGGGATTGAAACGGGGAGGAGAGAGACTAACGGGACAAGCTGCCGGATTTCCATTGGAGCACGCAAAACCCGGTTGGTATCCTTATTGTAAAGTGTTCGATCTCCACCGTCAAAACCCTTTATTGCCTGCCTGATAACTTTTAAATTCCAGCTATATTTCTTATTTCACAGCTTCCTATTTCCGTATAATTAGATTAACCATTATGATTAACCCTGAACGACATTTCTGAATCCAATCCTTGGCTCCAAAGTCCTATTTTCAGCAAACGTTCAACCGGCATTGTCATACTATGGACATACTACAATCACAGAATACTGAATATGGAGGAATTTCCAAATGAGAGCAGCACAAGGTGTCCGTCTGCTGTTGGTGGATGATGAGCCGCATATCCTTCAGTTCCTGGAACTGGGCCTGACCCATGAAGGATTTGAAGTACAGACTGCCCCGGATGGGGCGGGTGCCATCGCTGCGGCCGCAGCGTTCAAGCCGCATGTGGTCATTCTCGACGTCATGATGCCCGGCATGGACGGCTTCGAGGTCGTCCGCTGTCTCCGTTCAGAGGAGGCGGAGGTGGCTGTGATTATGCTGACCGCCAAGGATGAAGTGGATGACCGGGTCAAAGGCCTGTCTACCGGCGCGGATGACTATATGGTCAAGCCGTTCAGCTTCGACGAGCTGCTGGCCCGCATTCAGGCGCGGCTGCGCAACCAGTTCCCGGGACTGCTTGGCGAGGTACGCTGCGGCCCCTTCCGGATTGACGGCCGCCGCAAGGAAATCCGCCATAAGGACGAGGTGCTGGAGCTGTCTCCGACGGAATATGAGCTGCTGCAATACCTGGTGATCAATCATGGTCTGGTGCTAAGCAAACCGATGATCCTCGACAGGGTCTGGGGATATGATTTTGGCGGAGAGGAGAATATTGTGGAGGTCTATATCCGCTCCCTCCGGGAGAAGCTCGGTGACAAGGAGCACCGGATTATCCGCACCCTGCGCGGCGCGGGGTACCGGGTGGATCTGGTATGATTGCCCGGACCCGGAGGCTCCTGGGCAACTTCCCGGCACCGCGCTCCCTGCGCAAACAGCTGCTCGCCACCTCGCTGCTTATTCTCTCCGGGTTGCTTATATTGATCGGCGTACTCCAATATGTGCTCATGCGGAATTTCATATACAGCAACCGGGCAGAGGCCATGGAAACCCAGATCCGCTCGGTTCCCTATGACTTCTTCAATCTGCCAGGTACAGTAAACGGAACAGGCAACAGACACCCGGGCGACCGCCGCCCCCTATTGCTGGACGCCCATACCACGATAGCAATCTACAGCCCGGACGGCAGCTTCAGGGACTTGCAGGAAGAGACCCTGTCGGCTTCACCGGCACCAAGAATGAGCAGCGCGGAATATATCCGCCTGCTGAAGCTCACCCCGGACAAGTCTACAGGTGACTACCGGCTGATTACCGCCGGGGATGGCCGCGAGCATCTGGCTGTCTTCATGAAGCTGGGCAGGCCTGGAGCAGCCAGAATGCTTCTCCAGATGAGTGTCGAGACCGGGCCGCTTAAGGATGTCATTCTGCGGCAGCTGCTTATCTACGGCGCATTGTCAGTAGCGGCTCTGCTGGCCGGCTTGCTCCTGTATCTGCCGGCGCTGCGCAAGACACTGATTCCCCTGTCCAATATGAGGAAGTCCGCCCAGATCATAGATGCCGGCAACCTTAATGTGCGGTTCCCTGTCGAGCAGGGCCAGCTTGAGATCGACCAGCTCTCCCAGTCCTTCAACGGAATGCTGGAGCGGCTGGAGATTTCCTTCCAGAATGAGCGTGAGGCGAAAGAGCAGATGCGCCGGTTCGCAGCCGATGCCTCTCATGAACTGAGGACGCCGCTGACCTCCATCTACGGCTTCCTGGAAGTGCTGCTCCGCGGAGCTGCCGATAACCGGGAACAATTGTACAGCGCGCTGAACAGTATGCACGGAGAAGCCAGGCGGATCAACAAGCTGGTAGAGGACCTGCTGCTGCTGGCCCGGATGGACGGTGCTCCGCAGCTCAGGGTCAAGCATGTACTGCTGGATGAGCTAATTGAAGAGATGCGGCCACAGCTGCTGGTATTGGCCGGAGAGCGTAACGTCCTCTTCGACCTTTCCGGCGGCATACGCTGCCTTGTTGATCCTGACCAGATTAAGCAGATCCTTCTTAATCTATTCCACAATGCGGTGCAACATACGGATGCAGAGCACGGGAGTATCCACATTTCACTTCATGTCCATGGTGAAGCAGCAGAATTGACGGTGAAGGATAACGGCTCCGGCATCTCTGCGGAGCATCTCCCCCATGTCTTCGACCGGTTCTACCGCAGCGATTCATCCCGCACACGCAAATACGGCGGTTCAGGACTCGGATTATCTATTACCCAAGCGATTGCCGAAGCGCATCAGGGGGAAATTACTGTATCCAGTCCCCCGGATGAGGGGGCCTGCTTCAAGGTCTCGCTCCCCCGTCTGCCGTATTAGCTAATGAGCCGCAGTTAACGATATAATTAAGACTTAGCCCGACTACCATTTAGGAGGTAATTATTATGTACGAAATCGCCATTATCGGTGCCGGTCCTGCCGGTGCAAGCGCTGCCCTGTTCGCTGCCAAGGCCGGCAAAAAAACTCTGCTGATCGACAACGACAAGGGCATGACCCGCCGAGGCTGGTATGAGAACTATTATGGAATCAGCGAGATCGGCGGACCGGACCTCGTCGAGACCGGACATAAGCAGGCCGTGAAATTCGGGGCGGAGCTGGTTGCCGGACAGGCAACATCACTTGTAGCAAGCGGCGATGGCTTCGTCATCGGGACGGAGAGCGGCGCTTCCTATGAAGCCAAGCATGTCGTGCTGGCTACAGGTGTCCTGACGGATCTGGCTGCCGCAGCCGGAGTAACGACCAAGGATGGCACGGAGCCAAGAATCAAGACGGTAATCGCTGCTTCGCCGGAAGGCAGAACCAACATTGACGGAATCTGGGCAGCCGGAACCGTTGCCGGATTGAGTGTCCACGCAATTATCACTGCCGGTGACGGCGCGAGGGTTGCGGTCAATATTATCAGCGAGCTGAACGGAGCGCGGTATGTCGATCACGACTTGCTGAAGGCTTAAGGTTCTGTTAAAGGAATTCCAGCCGAATAAGCAGCATAAAGAGCTGTCTCAAAAGCCATGAAATGGCCGCTTGGGACAGCCTCTTTATTTTGGAGTAAAATCAACGTGGCACTTGGGGGGACGCTCCGTGAACGGCCCGTTGTTCCAATCGCTGTGGTCTCCAGATTTTTTTCATTCCCCTTAGCGGTGAAAATCCGGAGACCAAGGCGACCGCTGCCGCTTTTCCACAATCAGTCCGTCCTCTCCGCTGTTTAAGCGTGAAAAGTTTCTTCAAATCTTTCTAAAATCATGGTCATTAGCCTGGAACGGCTGCGATACCAGAGCCAAGCACGGGAACGGTTGCCGAGTGAAGAGGGCTATGCCTTAGCGGTACGCCGAATAACGAAGCCGGAAAGTGTATTTGGACAATTGAAGCAAGCAGCGATTCTCCGATAACGAGAATCGCTGCTTTTTTACGTGTGAAGCTTTTGAGAAATTCGAAGATTAGTCAAGGGTCACTTCGTATAAGGTTCCGCCATTGCTGCCCGTTTGTGTCCCCTGCCAGTCTGCGGCCGGAACCTCTGTGCCATTTGCGGTGATCCATGCGGTGATTTCCGAGTTGCCTCCGCGTCCGCCGCCCATCCCGCCGCTGGTGACCAGGAAGTATTTCACTTGGCCGCTGGCCACAAGCGTCTTCAGGGTATCTGTGGTATACGGCGTATCCGACGCATTGAAGCCGTTAAGGATAACGACTTGCTCGCCTTCATCAATGATATAAGGACCCGCCGTTCCATAATCCATAGCTGCGAACAGATATTTCTCGCCGGTGTTATGCTCCTTGAGATAGGTCAGAAGATTCTCGTTCATTCCGGCCGCGCCATTTCTTCCGCCCATTCCGAAGGAACCGAAGGAGCTGCCGCTGTCCGGGCCTGCTGCGGGTGTCATGCTGTTATTACCGTAGGTGATCGGTGTGAATGACCAGTAGAGCGGGCCAATCAGCAGCACCAGAAATCCGGTTACGGCTGCTGCATGTAACCAGGAAGACTTGTTCCGTACAGCCTTCAGCAACCGCAGAATCACCAGCAGGACAGAACCTGCAATACCGGCGGCCAGAATGCCCAAGGACCAGCTGCGGCCGATGGTATCGTTATAAGGATGGATGATGTACACTTCAAGCACTGTAGTAGCAAGCACTGCTGCGGGCAGCAGCCAGGACACCCAGGTTGCAGGTGCCTTGTAATAGCTCCAGAGCTGCGACCAGCCTGCACCCGCCAGCGCCGCCACCGGCGGAGCCATCATAATCAGATAATACTGGTGGAAGAAGCCGGCGATGCTGAAGAACCCCATGACCGGTACCAGCCAGGCCAGCCAGAACAAGGCTTCCATATGCTGCCGGGTGAAGTTCTTCCGGCGCAGGCTGGCGAAGATCCCGATGCTGCCGAAGAGCACGAACGGCAGCAGCCAGCTGGCCTGGCCGGACAGCTCCGTCTGGAACAGCCGCAGCGGACCGGCGGTGCCTGTGTTGAACATGCCGCCACCCCGTCCGGGCTGGCCGCCGCCGAATTCTCGACCTCCTCCGCCGAAGCCGTCTCCGGCCTCTTGATCCTGCATCCTGCCATTCTGGCCGCCCGGAACCATTCCCCGCTCTCCGTCACCCAGGCCCGGTGCAGCTCCGCCGTTGCCCCGGACCTGATCATCTCCGGCTGCGGCATCCCGGTTCTGCTCCTGTCCGCCTGTCTCACCTGCCCTGTCCGTTCCATCCATTGCCGGGAATCCACCGCTGAATTCCGGCATGTCGCCGTTCATCGGGGGCATGCCGCCGCCGAAGCCACCACTCCCGCCCATACTGCGGTCACCGGTCAGACGGGATACACCGTTATAGCCAAATGCCAGATGAAGTACAGAATTGGTGCCGCTGCTGCCAATAAAGGGCCGCTTATCCGCAGGGATGGAGTCCACAATTACTGCCCAGGAGAGAGATACTGCCAGCAGCACAGCAGTGCAGGCGGCAAGCGTCCCGGTCTTCTTTTTCCAGTTCACCTTGGCTGCCAGGAGATAGAAGAGGTAGAAGGCCGGAAGGACCATATAGGCCTGCAGCATCTTCTCATTGAAGGCTACACCGATCAGCCCGAATGCAGCCAGTAAGCTGCCCAGCCGGTGGCTTCTGGTCCCCCTGAAGAGAAACCATGTAGCCAGCAGCAGAGTGAATACCAGCAGCGCGTCAATATTGTTCGTGCGGCTTACCGCCGCTGCTACCGGAGTAGCCGCCATAACCAGCGCCGCGAGCCGTGCCGCTGCCTTGCCGAATGCAGGCTTCACCAGCAGATAGACTAGTAACACCGAGCCTACACCGCCCAGTACCTGCGGCAGAATGACGCTCCAGCCATGCAGGCCGAAGATTAGCGCGCTTAAGGTCTGCAGCCAGAAGGTTACCGGCGGCTTATCCACCGTTACGGACCCTGCCGAATCCAGAGATACGAAGAAAAAGTTATGGAAGCTCTGCAGCATACTCCCCACTGCGGTTGTATAGTAGGTATTGGCATATTGTTCATTCCAGATCCCATAGCCGTATAGAACGGCTGCCAGCAGCAGAATCATCAGCAGTACAACATCGGTACCCGGCCTTTTCAGTAATTTCATGGATTGATTCACTCCGATTCCTTCATTAGTTAGGTGTATTATGGCATCCGTACCTTAACTCATAATGAAAACCCGCTGAATGTTTGCTGAATCATACAGGCCGTGCCGGACATGCCAAATACCCCGTCCGGGCAGTATACCGCTGAAGCGGCATGCTGCCCGGACGGGGGCGGTGGCAGGGATTAGAAGTTAGAAGAAGGAGGCTGCTTCCTTCACGGCTTGCGGGCCAAGGCCACTACTTTGTTCAGCGTGTTCCAGTTGCGCGCGGTAAGGGTGGTGCCCAGCAGCTTGTCGAACTGCACCTTGAACAGCGGCGATTCGCTTACACTCACCTCATAGCAGCTGTACAATTCCTTGCCGATTACCCGCACCTTATCGGGTCCATCCTCATAAACACGGAGCTTCTCCAGCGCTTCAGGTGCAGGCTCCGCTGCCAGGAACGAAACATACAGACGCTTGAAGGCCTCCGGCTCCGTCAGCGGGAACGGATTGCCCGTAATCACTGCCTCCAGTTCCTCCAGGGAACGGATGATCACTGCTACCTCGAAGCCGAAGGTCTGCTGAATATTTTGGCTGATCGTCAAGGCAAGCTGCGGGGCAGAAGTGGCTTCACTCTCAAATACAACGTTACCGCTCTGAATATAGGTCCGCACGTTCTCATATTGGAGAGAGGTGAACATCGCCTTCAATTCCTGCATCTTAATAATCTTGTTGCCGCCGACATTAATGCCGCGCAGCAATGCAATATATGTACTCATCCTCTGCACACCTGCCTTCTCTATGAAATACTATTGTTCGCGGGGCAAAGCTCTCAGACGTTTGCGGATCTCCCGGACCAGCAGCTCCTTCTCGGGTATGGACAGCCCCTCCACCAGCCGCGCGGCCGCCACGGGAAGAATCCACGGCTCGATATCTGCACGGGTCAAGCCCGAGCACTTCAGGTACTTGCGGATATACTGCGCCGTCATCCGTTGTCTGGCGAACCCTATGAACGCTTTAGTGAACAGAGAAGCCCGCTCAGGCATGGCCCCGATACGGAACATGATGACAGACCGTGCCACATCCGCCGCAGGGTTGCCGGTGACCGCAGTCATCCAGTCAATCACCCACAGCTTGTCATCCATCAGAATATTGTCCGGATGGAAATCCCCATGACACAGCTTCTTCCCGTCCGGCAGCCGCGCAAGATGGGACAGAATCTGCGATTTCTCTCCGGTCTCAAGCATAGGTGCAGCAATAATATTATGCTCCAGCCGCTGCTTCTGTTCTCCTGCTTCTCCCACGCCTTCAAGCTGATGCAGGCTGTAGTGAAGAGCCGCCATCTGCCTGAGGCAGCTCAGAATCAGCCACGGCTTCCCGTCCATCAGCTTAAGCAGCGAAGGGCCCGGAATCTGCTGATAGACGATGCCGTGCCGCTCCCCCTCCATCACCCGTTCATGGGGCTGCGGGGTATTCACTCCCTGTGCATGTACCAGTCTGCTGATACGGTATTCCAAGTCCACATGCGATTCTGGAACCTCATCCCGGTACAGCTTAAGAATGGTTCCCTCTGCGTACTCCAGAACTTCCGCCGTTCTGCCTTCACCAATCACTTTCCCCTGCATACAAGCCCTCCTTCCCGCCTAACTCAGACTGATCTGCGAGTAATGCTCAACTACCGGAAATGGACTGTAATAATGATGCAGCAGTGCCTTCCATTCCAGATACTGGGCAGATTCCCTGAACCCCACCGTATGATCCTCGAGGCTGCGCCATCTGACAATCAGCAGATATTTGTGGTCATCCTCCAGACAATGCTGCAGCTCATGGCCCAAATAGCCGTCTATCGAAGCAATCAGCGGGGAGGCCTCCCTGAAGCTCTGTTCGAACTGCCGGGTCTGTCCAGCCTTCACCTGTAGCATTGCCGCTTCTGTAATCATATTGTCCATCTCCCCTTCTTATTTATAGACCTCGTACCTGTCCTACAGTGAATCACGGAAAAACTCGTGATAGAAATTAATAATAACCAGCAGTACCGCCAGCGATTCATTGACACTTTCTACTTCCAGAGAGTGGTTGGCGTCGTCAATCCGGTAGACCCGCACCTGATTCAGCCCGCTCAGCTCGGCGGAATGCTGCCCGGTGAACATCGGGTCACTCCCGCCATAAATTACACTGCCCCGGCTCTGCCTGATGAACGGGATGCTCTCAGCCACCGGTGTGAGGAACAGATGGGAGACCTTCTCCCCCATCCCCGGTTCTGCTGCCACTTTACCGGCAACGATGGTCCCCATACTCTTGCTGATGAACAGCAGCTGCTCATATTCGGGTAGTGAAGCAAGTGCCACCTTACATTCTTCGGCAACAATATCAATCTCCTCGCGCTTGAAGGGCACCCTTGCAGTCTGGTAGCCATATTCCAGCAGCAGCAGGTCACAGCCGTATTCCCTGGCCAGCTTGCCCGCATACTCCAGCAGCGGCCGCTCGGCGGAATAATTCTGTCCCGGAAATACCACCGCCAATACCTTGGAGCCTTGCGAGACAAGCTTATGTCTGACCTCCCTGCCCCAGTGTGAGGACATTACAATGCTGGATACACTCATCTGTCTTCACGCCTTTCATAACCTATTCTATGAGATTCTCTCTGTCTCTCATTATAGCTAACTTGGGCATAGGACGAAACCAAACAACCCCGCAATGCAGGGCGGCGGCAGCAGTACTTATAAATACTTGTAAGAGGTACATTCACTCCGGCTGCTGCTTTTGCCCCTGGAGGCTCCCCTGCCTGCCACCCTTTCTGCGGGTGAGCAGCTCTGCGGTAAGCCACAGAAGCACGGGAATGAACACCTGGAACGGGAGTGCATACACCTTATAGATATGATAGGCGAAAGACTGCATTTCCATAATATCGGCGTAGATGAAATCGGATAGGTACACCATGATGAGCCCCATCTGGAGGACCACGGACCTGTAGCTTTTAAGCTTGAATACTTTGCTCACTCCATTGGAGGTCACGTACAGGCACAAGCTGGCTTTAATGAATAGCGCCGTGACAAATACGATGGCGGCCGAGCCTTCAATCCGGGTCAAGAAATCACCGATATTAATCCGGCTCACCGCCACATACGAAGGGAAATACAGGCTGGAAAGAATGTCCGGACCGAGCACCAGCAGGTTGCGCAGCGTAATCATGATAATGATCAACCCGGCAATCAGCGTACCGCCAATCAGCACCCTTCTGGCCGAGCCTTTGGCAGGCATTGCCCCGAAGGCACCCAGGAAGATCACAATCTCGGCGAAGGGAAAGGTAAAGGAGCCTGCTGTATCAGCAAATACAAGCCCCCAGCCGGTCTCCAGCATCGGCTTCATATGATGATATTCGAACTTGGGCACAGAGAGCAGTTGAATGAAGACGATCACAATGAAGGAGAACAGCAGCAGGAACTTTGCGCTTCTCCCAATCACCTCTATCCCGGCATTGACCACCCAGATGCAGAGCAAGCCAATTACAAGCATAGGGGCCAGCATCGGGGTGGAGGTTAACGCCACCGTCTTGCTGAACTCCCCGAAATTGCGCAGCACCAGCGCGCCCAGATGTAAAGCATACCAGATATACAGACAGGAGAGCATCCGCCCGAAGACTGAACCGAATACAGAGATCAGCATATCGTACAGATCCTTCCCCGGGAACAGCACATGAAGTCTCGCATAGATCAGTACGAGCGGGACGGCCAGTAATATCGCCAAAAGCTGGGCAATCCAGCTCCCGTTGCCGGACTGGCTCGATGTCCCCATGAACAGGGAGCTGCCGCTGATAAATAATACTACTATGCTGATGGATTGCCCCGCCGGTATAATCTCTTTGCTCATGCTGACTATCCTCCTTCAGGAGTGCGCTCTAGTATAACCGTTTCACCCAATCGACAATCAGCGGGGTCGGACTGGGAATCTCCCAATGCATCGCCAGCGCGAAGGCCAGGGAGAAGGAGATCAGATATAAGGCGGAGCAGACCAGGAAATCCCGCTTCATTCTTTTTTTCAGCAGACCATAGGGATCAAGTACCGCCACGAAAACGTAGATGATAATAACGTAAATGACCATGATCAATCCCCCGGTCTGATGGCCCGCGATGTCTTTGCGCTGCTCTGTATAATCACCTTGGAGCTGACAGTCACATCCAGATCGGCGAACGTATCCAGCCAGTGATCCTTAACCTTAGCCCACACCTTGGGCTGCTCCTCGAATACCATCTCGCCAAAGCCAAAAACATCGGCATCATATTCCCGCTGCAGCTTGTGAATGACTGCCAGAATATCAGTCTGCAGCCGTTCCCCCGCTCTTTGTTCAATATCCTGAATACTTTCGCCCTCGCCGAATCCCTGAGGGGTCATTACTTCATCAAGCCCCGTCTTGGTGACGGTATGAATCTGCATCTGGAGTCTGCCGTCCACGATTCTTGGCTTCACCTTGGTCTGATTGGAGATAATCTCCAGAGAGTATGCCGGGTTCCCCTGTTTATCGTCCATATCCAGGACACCTCCTTTTATTTTATTTTTGACAAACAGCATACTTTTGCTCTCATCGCCATTCAGACTGCCTACCATGCGGTCCTTCTTGAATATGGCGGTACCCGTAACCCGCTCGTTCTGCTTGTTGTTCTCCTCGTGAATACTTATCATCGGTGCAGTTGCATTATTTCCCTTCGTTTCCAGCTTGTCGATAAAATCCCATATTTCCACCGCCGGCGCCGTGCTGATGAACTTCTCATCCCGCATCATTTGGGCCAATTCAAACGACATGATCGTTTCCGTGGTACTGTTCAGGTTCAGCACCTCGCGTGCGGTCTTCTCCCCGGACACGAATATGAATACATCCGACCTGGTCTCCGTATCTCTGCTGTACCAGTCAATCGCTTTAATCAGACCTTCCCTGGCCACCTCGCGGCTCAAAATAATAGACTTGGCATGGCTCCAGAACAGCTTCTTGCCGGTTATGGAGATAATATTGCGCACGATCTCAAACATCGTATCTCCGCTGAGGCTGATCATCTTGAAGCCTGCCTGTGTTTTGTCCATTCCCCCGTTGGTATCGACCAGCTCTACCGTAAGCAGCAGCTTGCCGTCCGCCTCATTCTTGTCTATGGCTACTCCGGCTACAATAGCCATATCATCCACCTCGGTGTAATTCCAGCAGCCGGTGAGGTTCAGCAGCAGCAGCAGGGAGAGCAGAGAAGCCATCCCCCTGCGCAGAAGCCTCATGACCGTTTGGCCGTCTTCTTGGACGGCTTCCGTCTCATATTGCGCGCTCCGATGATGGCCGGACGCAGATACATATCCCACCAGGGTGCGCGGATGGCGGTATCCTTAATATCCTGCGGCCGGATCGAACCTACCCCGAGCATGTAAGAGACACCGAAGGAGCGCAGGCTCATCAGGTGAATGACCAGACCCAGCAGGCCGAAGAAATACCCGTAGATACCCAGGAAAAAGGTGATAAACAGCAGCGCCAGTCTTACGATAATCAGAGGTCCGGTTAATCTGGGATTCAGCAGTGTGGTGATTCCTGTCAGCCCGACCACGATAACCATCGGCGCGCTGACAATCCGGGCGTCCACGGCAGCCTGGCCCAGCACCAGCGCCCCGACGATGCTGACGGCCTGGCCAATGGAGGTCGGTATCCGCGCCCCTGCCTCCCGCAGCACCTCGAAGATGGTCAGCATGATCAGCGCCTCGACTATTGTTGGAAACGGAACGGATTGCCGGGCGGTAGCTATACTCAGCAGCAGTAAGGTGGGGACCATCTCCTGGGAATACGTAACGAGTGCGACATACCCGGCTGGAATGCTGATCGACATGAACGCGCCAAGGACCCGCAGCAGCCGGTTAAAAGAAGCGAAATAATAATTGATATAATAGTCCTCACTGGCCTGGAAATTCTCCACAAACACATACGGCAGTGTCAAAACAAACGGAGTGCCCTCAATCAGCAGCCCGATTCTGCCCTCCATCATTTTGCTGACCAGGGAATCCGGCCGCTCTGTACTTCCTATCATCTCGAACGGCGAATAGGGTTCGTCGCGGATGAGTTCAGCCAGATACCCCGTATCGAGGATGTGGTCAATCTCCACACGCGCAAGCCGGTCATACAGCTCCTTAAGAATGTCGGGCGAGGCCAGACTCTCCATATAACAGATACAGGTCTGTGTCTTGCTGCGTGTTCCAATCTCCGTGAATACAAACTTCAAGTCGGAATTCCGCACCTTGCGGCGGATCAGGGTCAGGTTCACCAGCAACGATTCGGTGAAGCCTTCTCTGGGGCCCCGGACCGCTTTTTCCGTTGTAGGCTCTTCTATGGCCCGTATTTCCCATCCCTGGGCGCCAATGATCAACGCTCCGGCATAGCCATCGAGCAAGAACACCGTCTTCCCGCTAACGACAGCTCCGACCAGTTCGTCCAGCTCCACAGAAGCCATAATATCAGCGATACTAATGACTTCCATCCGCAGGGTCTCCATCAGACCTGCCGGGTCCACGTTCTCTTCTTCAGTGCATTCATAGGCCATTACCGGCTTAACAATTCCATTCTGAATAAGATTCCGATCCACCATTCCATCCACATAAATCAAGCCGCTACGGACAGGGACGCCTTGGTTATTCTCAATAATCCGGACTCTCAGCGTGCCGTCATTATTAAAAATCCGCTTGAACTGTGCTACCGTCTCATCCAGTGATAGGCTCAGCGGTTGATTCGCTGACAGGTTACCAGCAGATTCATTGTTCCGTACAGTCTCTTTATTCTTCACAGACGTCCCTCCTGTCGCATGTCTATTGCTCTGATTATCCCCCGTCTCTCTCACTCCTATTCGCCCGCAAGAAGAAACAGCAAATAGCCCCGCTCTGCAAGAAAGGGGCTGGCTGAGGCCAAACTTCATATGATCAGGGCTAGCGGCGGCTCCTTGCCGCAGCAGCTTTATGGTATGGTTAGTACATTAAGCAGCGGATAGTTCTGTTACAGACAAAGGAGACCGTACGATGACACCATTCACCCGCAAAGTTATCCTCATTATTCAGTCGATCCCTGAGGGCTCGGTCATGACCTACGGCGGAGTTGCCCGTGCTGCGGGAAGCCCCAGAGCCGCCCGGCAGGTTGTGCGCATTCTGCACTCCATGAGCAGAAAGTACAGACTGCCGTGGCACAGGGTCATCAATGCCAAAGGAATGATCTCGCTGACCGAAGACGAGTCCGCCTCCCTCCAGCAGCTGTACTTAGCGGGAGAAGGAGTGGTCTTTGATGAACGGGGCATGGTTGACCTGGAGCGTTATCAGTATGTCCCGGGTCCCGAGCTGGAGCTGGAATCAGAGCTTACGGATGACTTCGGCGCCGGGGCGGAAGATCATCTTCTGCCGCCCTTCGAATAACCCCGGCGGTCCCCGCCCGCCAGCCCGTTCAGCAAGCAATACATAGTAGCATAGATCACCAGCAGTACAAAAGCGACGAACAGGCTGAAGAACACCGACTGCCTGTTGAGGCTGTCCATGACCAGCCGGTACAGCTGATGGCGGTCTGTCAGCACATCCCAGCTGTTCAGCCGGTAGACTCTGCCGAGCAGTACCCCATAGCCGCCCATCACACAGGCGAACAGAACGAAGACCCAGGAGAGCAGCATATTGCTTTTGCGGTAAATGACATGCTGGAACTGATACAGCGAGAAGAATCCGGTCAGCCAGCCGCTCCAGGTGAATAAGAGCAGGGTGGTCAGATCATACCAGTACCGGCTCTGGATTGCTCCGTCGACGATATATTTGCTTTTGCGTACCGTCAGATGCACCAGGTCGGTCATAATATAAGGCGCATTCGGAAAAAACAGCAGCCAGGCTATACCCAGCGGCAGAATCAGCAGACCGCCAATCTTCCGCTTATCCAGCTCATGCGCCAGCATCGAGAAGAAGAACGGCACCCAGGCCAAAAACAGATTCCAGAGCAGAAAAGCATAATACGTATCCGTCCGAATGGATACTACCTGATACACTGCGATTGTTGCCGCCGACATTCCAGCCAAAAGGATGAAGACCTTAGTATAATTCAGTTCCTTCATGAAGGGATAATCTCCTTGCCTTGATATAGTTCAGCTATATCAATTGTACAAATATGGGGCGGTATAGTCCAATGTTGTGTCGGCCGGAGCTCTCCGCTCAGGAATATGGTCAGATTAAAACTAGTGAAAACCACATCGGGCCATGGCTTGCTGCGGTGGGTTTCTAATGACCCGATGATGGGGGTTGCGGCAGGCTTAATTGTACTTCGTACAACTAAAATGTCTGATTCCCAGCCAATTATTCATTTAGATGTATTTCGTACATCTATAATTCCATTTTCTTCTGGTTCTCACTCCTTCGGCCTGATTTAGTTGTACAGACTACAGGTAGACGATGCTCGTATGCCTTTTCGATGTTTTTAAGTGTACATACTACAATTATTGCTGATCTTAAACCGAAACAAAGAGCTGTCCCAAGCAGCCATTTCATGGCTTTTGGGACAGCTCTTTGTCTTAGATGGTCATTCACCTGCATCATCGGATTACGCCGGTTATATCCCGCCGCTCAGCTTCCCGGTCACCGCCGGGGTACGCCCCTTGAAGGCTGCGCTGCGCGGTGACGATTCCTCCAGCCCCGAGAAGGCGCTGCATTCTCTGAAGGCCGCATGTTCGCAGCCCCGGCACCGGTTGTAATCCACACTTCCCAGCGCTTCATTGATCGCTCCGCCGGTATGATCATAGAACTGTGCCGCACCGATCCGGTCGTACAGCCCTGTCTTCTTCAGCAGCTCCAGCGGCTGGCTCTGGATGCCCGAGATCATCAATCTCCCGCCATCCGCCTGCAGCTGCTTCACCAGCGCCGCCAGATTGGCTTCGCCCGTGGTATCCATCAGCGGCACCTTACCCATACGCAGCAGGATGAGCTTAGGCTGATCCGGGCCAAGCTCCGGCATGGTATCGTCGAAGCGGTACGCGGCTCCGAAGAACAGCGGCCCCTCCACATTATAGATTCCGATCTGCGGACAATCATGGCTTTCTGTTACCATATGGGCCTCCACCTTGACGGAAGACGGGTCCGGCAGCACCTTGGAGATTCGATGCACTTCTCCCATCCGCTTCACGAAGAGGACAACGGCAAGGACCAGCCCCACCTCTACGGCCAGTGTCAGATCGGCAAATACGGTCAGCAGGAAGGTGGTCGCCAGCACCAGTGAATCCCCGGTCTTCAGCTTAAGCAGGTGGAGGAATTCCTTGCGTTCACTCATATTCCAGGCTACGACCATCAGAATCGGCGCCATCGCTGCCAGCGGAATGCTGGAAGCATACGGGGCAAACAGCAGCAGAATCAGGAACACCACTACGCCGTGAATGACACCGGAGAGCGGAGATGCTGCGCCGCTGCGGATGTTGGTGGCTGTTCTGGCAATCGCACCGGTAGCCGGTATCCCGCCGAACAGCGGGGCGGCAATGTTAGCAACACCCTGGCCGATCAGCTCGCGGTTGCTGTCATGGCGGTCGCCCGACATGCCGTCCGCCACTACTGCGGAGAGCAGCGACTCAATGGCCCCCAGCATGGCAATGATAAACGCGGGGCGGATCAGCAGCTTGATCTTCTCCCAGGTAATCAGCGGAAAGTGAAAGCTCGGGAGTGTATTCGGGATATCCCCGTAAGCAGAGCCGATAGTGGTCACCTTGCCGCTGAAGAACAGGGCAGCGATGAGCGTGGCGCACAGAAGTCCGATCAGGGAACCCGGCACCTTGGGAGCAAACCTCATGCCCAGCACCACTACAGCCAGACAGACCGCCGCAGTCAGAATACTGTACAGGTTGATTGTCGAGAGATGCGCACCGATCTCCTTCATATTGTCCACAAAGCTCTCATGCCGCTCCATATCCCTCAGGCCGAGAAAGTTCGCAATCTGCCCGCTAAAAATAATAACGGCGATCCCGGCCGTGAAGCCGATCGTCACCGGCTTCGGGATGAACCGGATCAGAACTCCCAGCCGCAGAGCGCCCATCACGACAAGAATCACCCCGGCCATCATTCCGGCAATCAGCAGATTCTCATAGCCGTACTGCATGGCAATGCCGAATAAAATAGGAATAAACGCACCCGTAGGCCCGCCGATCTGAAATCTTGAACCGCCGAAAAGGGAAATCAGAATACCGGCTACAATGGTTGTATAAATTCCGTATTCCGGCTTCACACCGGAAGCAATAGCAAATGCCATCCCCAAGGGGATGGCAATCACGCCGACGATTGTCCCTGAAATGATATCCTTGCGCAGCGAAGCAATATTGTAGCCTTTGAAACGGCCCCAGCCTGTCATTTTCTAACCTTCTTTTCTCTGAATATCTGATTATTTGAATATATAACTCACATTACTCCTGCCCGCCGCTCTTGTCAACGGGGTAATCCGCCCCCCGGAAGCCGGGGTTATTCGCTGCGGATGCCTTCAAGCAAAGAGATGGTGCTCACCAGATGATTGTCGAAGATCTGTCTCGCCACAGCCAGAAGATCCTTGATCAGAGGATCACGGAGCGCATAAATGACGGTAGTGCCTTCCTTGACACTGGTGACCACATTCTTGGCCCGGAGTACGGCAAGCTGCTGGGATACCGCAGAGCCTTCGGAACCCAGGATGGCCTGCATCTCGTTCACATTCTTCTCGCCCTCGCTTAGTAGCTCCAGAATACGAATCCGCATCGGATGAGCCAGCGCCTTGAAGAATTCCGTCTTGAATTGTTGAATATCGCTGTTCATTGAACTTCTGCTCCTTATGCTGAACTTGCCAATCTATATTAGTGTAGCTCATTTACCGGAAGGTGGCTACGCCGCCCTTACAGATTCACCGGATACAGCCTGATTTCCCGGGTCCTTATCTCGACATAACTGCCCAGTGCCATCGGCTCGCCGAGACATTCGAGCATAATCAGATCCCGGCCAAGCCGCAGATAACCGGTTCCGTCTTCCTCTATATTCTCCAGGATACCCGTCAGTACGACCGTATTCCCCTCAATCCGCATCTCACAGGCAGTGCTTCCTGAAGGCACTATATCCACCCAGCGCATGAAGAGCTGGGGCAGCTCGAATTCAGCCTCCCGCACCTCTCCCGGTTGAACGGGAGGGCCGCACCAGACGGCTCTGGCTTCCCCCAATTCCGCTGCCGTAAATATGATCTCGTCCTTCCGCAGACCTTTTTCAAGAATGTGTATGTTCATCTTCATTGGCTCCATCTTCGTTCGTCGTCATAACGCCATTATACATGACCTGGAGCCAAGGAGGATATCAGGTGTAATTCTGTGTCGCCTTGTTCAGATACGTGCTGGGATGCAGCCAGGGGTGTTTGAAGAATTCGTGTTTATCACTGATCCGGCGGGAGACGCTAAGGTCATAATCCATCATGCGCTTCACCTTCTCTGCGAGGCTCCTGCCCTTGACCAGCATTCCCAGTTCAAAATCATGGCAGGCACTCCGTTCATTGATATTATACGAGCCATGAAATACAGCCTGCGACCTGCGGTCATAGGTGATTTTCCAGTGGGAGAACCGCTCTGTACTGCTGTAATCATAAAAAGACACCCCGTTAGAGAAGGGAACGTACATGTTGCTGCGTACCGCCGCCTTGTTCGTCGGATGATCATTGACCTCCAGCGGATTGCATATCGAGATATGGCAGGCACGCTCCGGGCCCACCTCACCCAGCCGGTCCCAGAAGGCCTGATCAATCAGATACGGATTCAGAATAAGGGTCTCGTCCGCAGCATAGGTGATCAGATCCAGAAGATATTGCTGAATCAGATTCACCGGGTTGCCGGGGAAGCTCACGAAGAGCGTACATTCCTCCTCACCGAATGCATAGTTCACCGCCGGGCGGTAGAACGGAGCCCCGATATCAAAGTGATCACCCCCCAGCAGCAGCCATCTGGACTGAAAAACAGCATTCAGCGGCTGAGCGGCAGCGCCCTGAATCCGGAAGCAGCCGTCATGCCACTCCTCCTCCTTCGCGGGAATACCCAGCGGGCGTCCGTCTACCTGCTGGTCCGGGGCCTCTTGTATGGGAGTTGCATACGTATATTGGTCCCCGATATTCAGACTCCCGATAATAGCGGTTGTTCCGTCTATAACCATGAATTTGCGGTGATCAATGACATTCAGTCCGGTAACCTCCACATCCTCCTGCACCTTGTCCTGCAGAAAAAGAATGCTCTCGGGGACACCCTGCGACTTCAGCACCTTACGCTTCACCGCCCATTCCTCCGCAGCATAGTAGGAGTGGAAGGTATCCAGCAGCTTAGCTCCCGCCCGCTCCAGACGCCCGGCAATCCTGGAGAATTGCCCCACCTCCAGATTATTGCCGTATCCCAGGGCGGTGACGGTGTAATTCACCATCATTCTTACCTCAACACCGCGCTCAAGGGCTTGCAGCAGCTCAGAAGCGATCCGGTTCCCCGACTGGTCATTGAAGAACAGCATCACGGATAGATGAATATACCGTTCTGCCTTGCGGATCTCACCGAGCAGCATATCCAGACACTGCGGTCCGTTCACATAAGGGTCCACCCGGTTATGCCGGGTGGTCTGCGGCGCCAGGACCCGGAGCTTCCCGGAATCCAGCTCGGATGTAGCGCCTGCGAGCTGTGATAGCATCTCAGGACTCACACCGGGGATCTGCTCTAACTGCTGCACCTCGGTTAATACACCCCCGCATTCCTGACGATAAGCGCGAATATCCCTGCTCTTCAGAACGGCTGCGAATCTGGAATCCGCCTCCTCCGACCCTGCTGTGAGCGGTGTCAGAGACCCGCCGGATATATGGTAATTCACGTAATCTAACAGATCCTGCTGCACATGCTCCTCCCGTTCCCCGGCAGGTATTTGTGAGGAATGGCTGTTTCTGCTGCTATGTAAGTGGTCCATGCTGCCCTTCATCTCCTTCATGAATCCCCCTGTGGTTACCGCCTGCAATGGCAGGACAAGTGAGGGTAAGGTAAGATACCCCGCCTGCACGGTTTATAAACGCAGGGCAGATCTGGACAGGAAGCACATAGATAAGACAAACTTAAGATTTGAACTTGAAGCTTCGTCGTCACTGCGGTGAACATTTGGGCTTCCGGCCGCTGCCCGTCAACAAATAATGTAAGAACCTCTGCGTTCCAGACACTCGTACCCACCCCTTACCCATCTGCCCATTCCGGGGCATCCGGCCTACGTGGCACATCCAGTCCAATTGTGTTCGGTTTTCCGATTACATTCGGCCTACGCGGCGCTCACAATCCAATTGTGTTCGGTTTTTCGGTTACATTCGGCTTACGCGGCGCTTCCAGTCCAATTGTGTTCGGTTTTCCGTATACATTCTAGGCTCCTTATTTACTCATTCAGCCTCATGATCATTCATAACAGACAGTGTTATAATTTCCTATACAACAAAAAAGATGCCACAGCAGCGTAACACTGCCGGGCATCCCTGATACAGAACATATGATTCATGGGGCAATTATTTGCTCAGTTCCTCTGCATGATACGCCTTAACATCCAGCGGTGCGCTCAGGAACTCTCCCGCTCTGGCAGCAAAAGCGGTAAAGTGAGGGCTTGTGTTATGAGCGGCGACTGCTGCCTGATCGCGCCAGGTCTCAACCATAATATAGAGACTTCCGTCTGCTGCATGTTTGTACAGCTCGTAGGACAGGTTACCCTCTTCTTCGTGCGTTGCAGTAATCATTGGCTTCGCCGCTTCAAGGAACTCTTCCTCCCGTGCAGGATTCACATGAAGCAGGGCATGGATAATAATCATTCGGATATTCCTCCTAAAATTTCATGGGTATAGCGTTATTTCCACTGGGCAATCGTGTCGATAGGCAGACGGACAGAGGCGTAGCCCTCCTCAAGTGCTTTTCCGATCGAAATCAGCATAACCGGAATGTAGCGTTCTTTGTCCATACCGAACATTTCAGCGATCTGATCCTTTTCAAATCCGCCGATCGGATTGGTGTCATACCCGTGTGCGCGGGCGGACAACATCAACTGCATGGAGACCAGACCGGCGTCAATCATCACGGTCTCTCTGTTCACATCTGCGGGCAGCTTGGCGAAGTGGGCGCCCAGGGCGGCCAGCTGTCTTTCTTTGACCTCGGCAGGCATAAGTCCGCGTTCTACAGCCGTTCCGTAGATTTGTTCAGCGTAATCGAAGTTATTCATATCACCGAATACGGCAATCATAGCGGCGGAGGTTTCGACCTGAGTCTGGTTGAACTTGGCAATAGGGGCCAGCTTGGCTTTGGCTTCCGGGCTCTCAATGATCAGGAACCGCCAAGGCTGCATATTCACGGAGGAAGGCGCCAGCGTAGCTTCAGTAAGAATCTCTGTCATTTCCTCTTTGCTGATTTTGACGGATGAATCGTATTTGCGGATCGAGCGGCGTCCTGTAATAATGCTGATGAAATCATTGTTTTTGGTAGTGTTCATGAATAATTAGCTCCTTTAAAATGGTTTGATTATAGGTGCCGGCTACAGTACATTGATATTATGTTGCAGCCGGGTAAGCATCTCTGCGAGTTCGGTTCGCTCCTGTTCATTGAATCCGGCCAGCAGATCACCAATGAACTGGGTCTTGTTCTCCCGGTAAGCATCTATATGCTCCCGGCCATGAGCGGTCAGGGTGACGAGAGTCACTCTGTTATCGGCAGGATTATTCCGGCGGGTAATCATTCCGTTCTCTTCAAGCCCTCTCAGGTGACGGGTAACGGCTGCAGCGTCGATATCCAGCAGCTTTTGCAGTGAAATCTGACTGATCTCTGAAGCGGTATACAGCTCTTGCAGTAGCCTGAACCGGGTGGGAGTAACGCCGGCGCAGCGCTCGAATTTGGGGCTGATTCCTTTGTGCAGAGCCTGCAGCAGTTCAAAAATCTTATGTTCATCCGGCAGAATCTCTCTCAAAATTAACCCCCTAACGCAAATGAATTGTGCAAAACCTTTCTTCTAAAATATACTTTACACCGAAATCATTGACCCGTCAACTAATTAATTCAAGGAGGATTCCGTATGAAAATAGCTCTGATTCAGCTCGATATAGCTTTTGGCAAACCAGAGGTGAATTATGCTGCCGCTGAGCGCAAAATTCGTGAGGCTGCCGCAGGCCGGCCGGACTGCATTATCCTTCCCGAATTATGGACCACGGGATATGATCTGACCCGGCTTGATGATATCGCTGATCCCGGAGGACAGGCCACTGCTGCCTTAATGTCAGGTCTGGCCCGGGAATATGGGGTGAACATTGTTGCAGGCTCCATCGCCGCCAGGCAGGCGAATGGCATTACCAACACTATGTATGTATATGACCGCAGCGGTGCGCCCGCCGGGGAGTACAGCAAGCTGCATCTGTTCAAGCTGATGGAGGAGCATCTCTACCTCCAGCCCGGCTCCGCCAAAGGACTGTTCAAGCTGGACGGTATCTCCTGCGCCGGGCTGATCTGCTACGACATTCGGTTCCCGGAGTGGGTCCGGGCCCATATGGCAGAAGGCGCTGAGATCCTGTTCATCAGCGCAGAGTGGCCGCTTCCCCGCTTGTCCCACTGGCGGGCCCTGCTGATCAGCCGGGCGATCGAGAATCAGTGCTTCGTTGTGGCCTGCAACCGGGTGGGGGATGATCCGGCCAATACCTTCGGCGGACATTCCCTGATCATTGATCCTTGGGGTGATATTGTGTGTGAGGCCTCCGGCCATGAAGAGATCCTTAGCGGCGAGATTTACCTCGCCAGGGTCCGGGAGGTGCGGGAGCAAATCCCGGTCTTCACGGACCGGAGACCGGAGTTCTATGTGTAGTTGCGGTAGCGTGGATGTCTTACCTTCAGCCGGTGCGCCGCTTCAGCGGGCGTACCTCTCCCGGAGGATACGCGCGGCCTCAAGCACCTGCGGATCACTGTACCGCAGGCTATAGCCTGTCTCCTGCTGCAATTGCTCCTCGGGCAGCAGCAGGGTCCCCCGGCTTGCAAGCACCTGCCGGATTCCTGCGGTGAATTCGGCCGCCGAAGCCGGGCCGCCCAGCTCAGCGAGCGCGGCGATGGTCTCCGGCCGCACGCGGGGATAATCCAGGGATTCATCGCCATCCGCTGCATCCATATAGAAGCGGCGGATGCGCTCTCCGCGCGCAAGCCCCGAGCCGGACACAATCACGAACGCGTGGACGAAGTACGCACTGCTCTGTCTGCGCTGGGCGATGCCGCAGAACTTGCGGCCGCCGATCGCCAGGTCGAAGTCACCGGGGCAATACGACCCGGTGACTTCTTCGGCCCGGATCAGCGCCGCTGCCTGCGGGTGGCTCACGGCTACCGCTTCGGTAATCACCGAAGCCAGCAGCCGGAAGTCATCGTGGAAATCAAGCTTCCCGGCTGGCTTCGGGAGCAGCAGGGATACGTTGATTACCCCCGTATCCAGGGGCACGGCAGCCCCTCCCGAATGGCGGACCGCCGTGCGGATGCCCTGCTGCTCAAGCGCCTGCATCGCCTCAGCCGCACGGGGCAGCTTACTGTCCCGCAGCCCGAGTGCTACACCGCCGGGATGACTCCACAGATGCAGCACCGGCGGAACCTTCCCGGCTCCGACATCACGGCACAGCACCTCTTCGAAGGCAAACGGGACCAGCATATCCTGCACGGATGCTGTTCCCTCTGCTTCACCGCCCGCATGCGTGAAGACAACCAGCTTCTCCGGCAGCCTTCCCGCCGCCCCGTTCTCCAGCACATTATAAGGTTCACTTCGCATTCCCATTCCCCCTAAGTCTCACTAATTAGTCATATTGTAACCGATCTCTCCCCCCTGCGGCATCCGCAGCAACGTCTAAATTCCAGATTTGAAATAGCTGCCCGGACCCGTTATCCTTATATAGATAAGAAGAATATACCAGCCATAAGATTCTCGCTTAAGTTCATGCTATACACAACCCCTAGGAGTGATGCCGCATGACCACCGAACAACAGGCAAAGGACAGGCAAGTGAGCAAGTCCAGACAATGGGAACAGGCCATGAACAAGCTGTATATTAACTTTCAGGACTACAGCAAGGATGCGCTGAACGGATTCAAAGACGAAGATATCCATCAGGCCAGAGTCAATAGCCGTAAACTGCTGACCCTCTTATCCATTCTTGATCCGGGCCACACCGTTACCGCAGAATTGTACAGCAGCCTTAAGCAGGCACAGAAGAAGCTTGGGAAGGTCCGGGATGCCGATGTACTGATCGCGTCGTTCAAGGCCCGGCGGAAGTCGGTCACAGAAGCGGGCGAACACAAGACGGCCAAGCTGCTGAAGGCGGTAATCGGGCACCAGAAGGATTCAAGGGAGACTTCCCGCAAGAAGCTGAAGAACAAGCTGCCCAAGCTGTCCGGCCGGACACTCGAAGCGCAGTGGAATACATTCATGGAGACCCAATTAGAGACGCTCGCAGCCAAAAAAGATGCCAATGTCGTCATGCGCGAGCTTGAAGTCGCCTTTGAACAAAAGAAAAAAGCCTGCAAGACCTTGTTCAAGGCTCCTGAAACGGAATGGAAGGAAGCCTTTGAGGCCCTTCATGAGCTGCGCATTGCAGCCAAAGAGCTGCGCTATACTGCGAATGCGGCCGCTTTTGCGCTGAATCAGAAATTCCATGCCCATGAAGCCCTCTATAAGGACATTCAAGAGCAGCTTGGAGTCATTAATGACAAGCGTGTCAGCCTTGAGACCCTGCAGTCCATTGGACGCGAACAACTGGATGTTGGCCCAAAAGTATGGGCAGCCTTCACCGATACGCTCCGCGCAGAGATAATGGAAGCCCTGTATCAGAACGAGGTTGTCCCTGTTAAACAGATTCCCAGATAGCGGCATCATCTTCCCTTCATACCCGGAAAAATTCAAAGGCAGGACCCCGCTGAAATCCTTGCGGGTCCTGCCTTTGTCTCTTGTGTTAGGTTAGAACGGGCCGCTGCCGTCCTCATGCGAAGAACTGTCCCGGCAGCTGCCCCGGGTCATCCTAGGTTGCTTAATGAGTGCTGCGCACTGCTCCAGCCACTTTGTTGAGCACACCCTGATACACGGATTTCGGCCGCAGGCCGACCAGCTTCTCGACGGGCTGTCCGCCGCTGTATACGATCACTGTCGGCATACTCATAACCCCGGCTTCCGATGCGAGCTCCGGCAGTTCATCGCAGTCCACCTTAATGATCCTCACATCATCCCCATACTCGGCGTTCAGCTCTTCCAGAATCGGCAGCAGGGTCCTGCAGGGTGGACACCAGGACGCACCGTAATCCACCAGTACCGTTCCGCCAGCCTGGAGCTGTTCACGCACAGCTCCGGCATTATCAGCAATTATCATAGCCATCTTAAGCTCCTCCTTCACTATCCGCTATTCTTCTTCGTTCTGCTGCTCTTGGAGAATTGAAGCCATCCGGTCCTGCAGATTCCGCTTGATCTGATTCAGCTCCGTCAGCTGGCGTTCAATCTCTTCCAGCTTGCTCCGGTACAGCGGCATCACTTCCGCACAGAAGGCCTCTTTGTTCTTGAGGACACAATGCAGGAATCCGGCAATCTCCTCTGTTGACAGACCCAGATTCAGATACAGCTTGATGGTCTCCACCGTATTCACGGCAAGCGGCGAATATTCACGGTAACCGTTATCCTGCCGAAGCGGCTGGATTAGTCCCTGACGTTCATAATATCGCAGTGAACGGACGCTTACGCCCGTAAGTGCGGCTAGCTCACCTATTTTCATGGCATTCTCCCGGGTTCATGAGAAATGGTCTGCGTTCAGTATAAACCCTGACACCAGTGTCAGGGTCAAGAGATTTTTGCCATAAATATTGCTTACACATATGGAATAACAGCAAAAAACCAGCCGAAGCATAGCTTAAGCTGGTCTCACTGCTACAGCAGCCCCGCTGCCCATAATCCGCCTCTGCGGATCATCCGGCGCAGCGGCTCTGACGAGAAGGAGGGCAGGTGATGCCCCGGCATCAGATAGACGACCCGGCCTGCTCCGAATTCATGACACCATGCAGCCTGTCTCATAGCTCCGTCATGAGGATACTCCAGAAGCACCGTGGTCTCGAAATAGGGATGCTGCTCGAAATAATAAGGCTCATCCTCTATGACAAAATCGCTGACTCCCTGCATAACCGGATGCTCCGGGGCAGCAACACTCATATGAAGTGCCGTATACGCCGGATGGTGGGTGAACCGGGCACCAAGCATCCCCCCAAGCTCCTGATTGCGCTGTAGAGAAATTCCGTTGTGCACTACGAGCAGCCCCCCGCCGCCAGCCACATAAGCGAGCAGCGCCCCGCTCTGTGCAGCGCACAATTTATCCTCGGAGAATTCTGTATAAGAGACCACCAGCTTACAATCAGCCAGCTCGTCCTTGTTCATCCGTCCATAGTCCTCCGTTGCGTCCACCCGGAACTCCGGTTCGAGCAGTTGCCCGATCTGGCGGTCTACCTCTTGGAAGGGATGATATTTCACTTCGGTATAGCTGCCGAACGCGAGCGCTTTGTAAGGAGACATAGTATGCGCACCTTTCTATGGTCAAATTAACAATTCTGCTATATTACCAGGGCCACAGGTTACCGTCCAGATCAATGTACACCGGTTCTTCGGCCAGATACAGCTTATGGTTATGGACGATCGTCATAATCTTGGCGGCGGATTCCTCAGGCGTAACAGGCGCTTCGATATCCTTCTCTCCATTCATGTAGGTCTGCAGCCAGCCGGGATGGAAGACCATCACCTGTCCGCCCATCCTGCGCAGATGATTATGCATCAGCGAAGATTGCATATTAAGCGCGGCCTTCGACATGGAGTAGCCATACATATTCATCCGCTTGTTCCGCCCGATGCTGCCGGCTTCCGAGGAGATATTAACCACCAGCCGCTGCCTGCCTTGCAGGAGCAACCCCATCAATGCATTGCTCACCCTTAGCGCACCCAGCGTATTCACGTTATAAATATGCGCCATCGCTTCATCATCCATATCCACGAGCACTGTAGCATCGTCCGACCGGTGGATAATCCCCGCATTATTAATAAGCATATCTATATGCCCTGTGCTTCCGGCAATACTCCGTGCGGCTTCCTTCACGCTCCCTGCATTGCCGATATCGAGAGGAACCAGCCGCAGGCGATCCGGGTATTGCGCTTTCAAAGCCTTCAATTCCTGAGAGTCAGGCACATACTGTCCGGCGAACACCGTGTACTTACTCTCCAAAAGAGAGCGGACAAGGTGAAATCCGAGTCCACGGTCCGCACCGGTCACACAAGCGACCCTTTTCATGAGCTCCCCCCTCGTATCTGCTTCATAACGCACCGAGCATAGTCCTCATCCTTCTCACATTAGCACGGCAATAAGCCGTTAACAACATCCCGCAAGGGAGGGGCAAGCCGGCTTAACTTTCTTTTGCTTTAATTTTGAACTATGTTACAATCAGGAATAATAGTTGTTAACAACACAATTGTTGGCAACAGGTTTCATTAAATCTTACCCCAGGAAGGTGATTCTAAGGTGTCTATTCAACAGATCCGTACCACGGATGAGCTACAGCAATATATCGGGCAGCCTGGCAAAAAACTGCTCTTCAAGCACAGCACAACCTGCCCGATCAGTGCCAAGGCCAATGAGGAATTCCGGGCCTACACACAGAATTCAGATACGCCTGCTGCCATTGTCCATGTGATTGAGGACCGCCCCGTCTCTAACCAGATTGCCGAGGAGCTTGGCATTAAGCATGAATCTCCGCAAATTTTCCTGCTGGAGGACAGCGAAGTCCGCTGGAACACCTCACACTGGAAGATTACCCAAAATGCCATAAAGGAAGCAGTGGAACAATGAGCGCGAACATTATTGTCTATTCCACCACCGGCTGCAGCGAATGCAATCAGGTGAAGCAGCTGCTGGAGAGTAAGGGTATTCCCTTCGAGGTCCGGGATGTCATGACCAGTGCCGTCTATCAGGAAGAAGTCGAGCAGCTGGGCTTCATGGGCATTCCAGTCACCGTATCCGGGGACCGGGCGGTTAAGGGCTTCAATCTCCCTGAGCTTCAGGAGCTTATGGAAGCTGCTGTGCTGTAATTGTCTTTACGTTAGGCCAAAAAGGTGCCTCCCTCTAAGCAGGGCGGCACCTTTTGTCTGTTAACTGGTGGCGCACAAGAGTATCCGCCTACGGGTAAAGCGCTTACGGCACGCTGCTGCCTGCGACAAAAATAAAAAACGGCGATTGAGTGAGATAACCAGTGATTATCGGCTACATATATGGTTTTAGATTCAAAACTGCGTAACCAGGCAGCAATTTATTGTAAATCCGGCGCAAAAGAACTCTTTTCCATTTTTACAAAGACAATCCTAAAAGTGTATGATTCGTGTTGAAAGTTACATTGTGAAATCATACATGCACGCTGAATTTCCGCCAAGCGGAAAACGGGGGAACCATTAGGCCGCAGGCCTTACTTGGGGTGAATCCGAAAGGAGACTACCATTGCGCAGTCTCTGGCAGGCAGGGCGACTCTCACCGTCCGAATCCGACAGCTAACCCCGTAAGCGTAAAGAGAGAAGGAACGTGTACCATGCCAGACCTGTTATCGCCCAAGGCAGCTAATACTGCCGGATTCAAACATTATGTCGAGCAATACAGCGGACCCGTCTATGCTCTCAGCTGCCTGCTGCTGGAGAAGGGTGCCCGCGCGGATCAAGCCGCAGCCGCTACCTTCGCGTCGCTCTATGAGCTATGGCTGAAAGGAAGCCTCCCGCAAGGGAAGGCTGGCTCCCCGGCCGCTTACAAGGAGTGTATCCGCCAATGCTCCACCCTTGCCCAGGAGCGCAGCCACTGCACCTCTGCCCTGCTTAGCTGGGAGGATCAGATTGCCAGTGCCTTATGGTACGGCCTCCAGCTTCCCCTTTCCGACATCAGCCAGATCCTCCAGCATAACGTCCCCGAGCTGAAAGCCCAGCTTAGAGGGATACGCAAACAAATGGCGGCCGCGCATTCAACAATGCCCGCTGTCCACCGCCCTTCGGCGGGATAAGGCGGGAGATGACGGGGGGCGGATGGTGTGAAGTGCCCCTCAAATCAGCTTTTGCCCTTACCGCCCTTGGCGAACCGCCAGAAGGCCATGCAGCAGCCGAGCAGTCCAACGCCCAGCAGAATGGTCTGTAAAGCCCCCAGCCAAGCGGATTTATCCGATGGGATCAGGCTGCTGATAATAATTAACAGAATCGAGACCGCGACCAGCACGGGGGTTCGTCTACTTTTCTTCACAACAAGTCACCACTCCTAACTACTAATAGTACTAAGGTACACTATCTGACGGAGTTTAACCATAATGATTCACTAATTAAATACCAAAGCTTGTTCCAGGGAATAACGTATACCGATCCAAATATTTAGTGGATTTAGGCACTACTTTTACCGATTTAATTTTGTTGTTTTCAAAGATAAAATCCCATTTTTCTACCTTCACCTTATAATCATCCTCTGCAGTCACTCGTTGAACGATTCTGACAGTAAGTCCAATCTCTGATCTTGCAACTACTTTCATATCTACAATGGTTGCCAAATTATAAGTTCCCCCGGGAAAAGATTCTTTGTAGATATCCGTTTTAAAGCTGGGGGCCACTAAAGCATTAGCCTCCGCAACCGACCTCTCGTCATAGGCCATAATCCACTTAAACGCTAAATTTCGCCCAAATACATAGGCCGTAGCACTCGTTTCCATTTTGAAGTTTGGATCTGAATCTACGTATACATTTTTAGCTTTGTTATCCCACTGAATATCGGCACCAAGTCCCTCCGACACTGCACGAATCGGGATGTAAACCGAACCATCAATTATTTTTGGCTGTAGGCTTGATTTGACTTGATTACCATTGACAAAAATTTTAGGCACCGCAGTTGCTGCATAAGCCCCCGCACTGAAAATAGTAGTAAAAAGAGCTGCACTAATTCCAATCTTTGTCCAACGTTTCATTATCAATCGCCTCCAAATAGATTTTATTTAGCATGAAGTTTATAAGAATATTTTTTCTCATTATAAGTAAACTGGATGGAGTCGATTGATGGTTTGTTAAGCGAATAATTTTGGACTTTTTCCTTTTTGTCGGTTGAAATATTATAAACATAAACTTCGTAGCTATCACTACCATCTGCATTTCCTGGAATTACAGAAACAGATACATATAGTCTTTCTTTTTCATCAACTGCATAACTATAAGCTTTGCCTCCCGTTGAATGAAACTCTAGGATTTCTTTATTTGAGGTAGGATTGTCTATTCTCATCACCCATACCTGTTGTCTTAATGGCTGAGCTCCATCAGAAAATACAGATGAAGTATGATAAATAATGTAATCTCCTAATCCAAAAACTTCATCCACTACTAAATTAGCTTCCCCGTCATGCAAAGGTAAAGTAAATAACTTTTTGGCCCTATCTATACGCAGTGTTTTTTCATTAGGAGAACTTAAGTAGAAGGAGAATGGTTCAGGTGATGGTGACCAAACAATACCCTCAGAGGTTTTTATGGCGAAATTATACTTTTCCGTGTTTATATTATTTAAAGAATTTCCTGAAATATTAGTATTATTTTTAGATGGTATTGAATCCTTGCTATTACAGGCTGAAATAAGTAAGGTGCATGCAAGTAAATTTATAAATACATGCAATTTATTTTTTTCCATCTTATAAACTCCTTTGAAACTTATTTTATAGATAACAATATTATACAGAATTAGTGTTTTTATCAATTAATATTTCTTTTAAAGTTTGCAATAAATCATGTGCGTAGGTGGAGGACGGTTTGAAGCAGTTGAATGGATAAAAATAGACTTGACTCTCCTCTTAGGGAAGACAATAAGCTACTTAATGAAGGGAGGAATGAGCAATATTGTACACGGTAAAAGAAGTATCAGCACTGTCCAATGTTACAATCAAAACGCTTCATCATTATCACAAGATCGGTCTTCTCTTGCCTGGCAAGTTAAGTGAAGCTGGATACCGATTGTATGGATCAAAAGAGCTGGAACGTTTGCAAGAGATTCTATTTTACAGAGAATTGGATTTTTCCTTAGATCAAATCAAGGAAATGATGGAACATCATTCAGACCGGCTATCCATTCTTTCGCAGCAGGAGGAGTTGCTTCTCAGCCGCAAAAACAGGTTGGATACCATTGTTCAAACATTACGTAAATCCATTGGATGTATTAAGGAGGGTGAAACTATGGATAACAAGGAAATGTTTAAAGGTTTTGAAACCGAGGAACAGTGGAATACAGCGCTGACCGGGCAAAATCAATATTTGAAGGAATCGTATGGGATGGATTCATTCGAGGTTGTCCCTGAGGATGTTCAGGAAATAAATGAGCAAGCAGTTGAAGCCATGACATTCATGAATGAAATGGCAAGATCATTAAGAGAAGGCATTAAGCATAGTGATGAGAAAATAGTAAATCTGATTCGAAACCATCTTGAGTTTATGAATAATCATGGCCATAAAACATCGGCTAAGGATTTTGCAGCGCAGACTCAATTTTTCCTAAGTGATGACTTTCATCTTAAGATGCTTGAAGGTCAACAAACTGGGTTAGCTTATTATCTTTCTGCAGCGGCAGAGTCGTTTGTAGCAACATTATAAACATAATCCGTCAGAACAAAAATCCCGATGGTTGGCCAGATTGGTCATCATCGGGATTCTTGTATGCTTTTCCTTCGGCCAAGGCCTTCTCCGTCATGGATCCCTCCAAGAGGTGTTCCAGGTAAAATACGAAGCCCGCTCTTTCTGCGCCGCTGCTACTGCGAAGTCGTGATTAGGACAGATGCGGGTAGAGGGCGGAAACGCCGCCTGCAAGTCCGGCTTGGATCATCCGGCTGGTATCGTCGGCAAGAATTTCAAAGCTGCCGGCTGCTATGCCGTCAATAGCTATTTTCGCAATATCCGAAGGGTTCGATTTGGGAGCATCCAGGCCGGCTGTCATGTCTGTCTCCATATAACCCACATGTAAGCCTGCTACTCTAATATGACGGGGATACAGATTCAAACGAAGATCGTTCGTCAGCGCCCATGCTGCAGCCTTCGCAGCTGTGTAGGCACCGGCAGCTCCGCCACTGAACCAGGATAAGGCGGAAAGAATATTCAGAACCGATCCTCCCCCGTTGTTCTCGATGACTGGTGCAAAAGCGCGAACCATGGATAACGTACCGAAGAAATGCGTATTCAATTCCAGCTGGATTTGCTCCACATCCCCTTCCAGCAAAGAAGCGCCTGTAGATGATCCTGCATTGTTGATCAGAATTGTAACATCCTTAGCCAGGCTGGCTGCTGCCGCTACCTCTTGAGGGTTGGTTACATCAAGCTTTACAGGGGTAACCCCTGGAATATTCACGGTCTCCAGATTTCTTGCTCCCGCGTAGACCTTAGCCCCTCTAGCTAGAAGTTCAAGCGTAAGCTGGCGGCCAAGCCCCCGGTTTGCTCCAGTAACAAATGCGACTTGTTCAGAAATGTTCATGGGTTCCGCTCCTCTTTTTAAGAATGATCGTTCTAGAAAATGCACAAGAAATGATATAATAACCTAATCTCATCATGCAATGATGTCCTATAAATTCAATATAACATATTGAGAACGATCGGTAAATAATTATATAAATATTTAAAATCGGATTACCACTTTCCCTTGGGGGTGACCTGTAGCAACCAGATTTATAGCTTCATTAATATCTTCAATGTGGAACTCCCGGGCGTCTACCGCAGGTATAATTTGGTTCTCTTCAATAATCTTTGTGATTTGCCGTAATTGTTCTCCATCACTGCGTACAAATACGAAATGATATTCAATCCTCTTCTTCTTGGCTTTGTGATCATACTTAGCCCCAGCAATACTGAACAGCTTTTGCTTCCAACCTGCCAAGCCCATAGTTTTGGCGAATCGTTTGTTTGGCCCGGTCCGTAGAGAAAGAAGATGGCCGCCTGGTTTAATAATAGAGAGTTCGCGGTCAAATTCACCCGGTCCCAAGGTATCAATCACATAATCAAGATCATGAAGCCGTTCCCAGTAATTCTCCGCCTTGTAATCAATGTATTGATCAGCTCCCGCGGCCATTGTACGTTCACGCGCCTGTGGACTTCCGCTGACGATGACCTTCAGCCCCATGCTTTTAGCGATAGGAACAGCCATTTGGCCAAATGAACCAGAGCCTCCTGGAATGAACACACTTTCGCCAGCTTGGGCAGCTAACTCCTCATGCAGGCTTTGATAGGCTGTCAATCCTGTTAAAGGCGCAGCCGCACCGGTTACAAAATCCAGATTACCCGGCAAGTGAGCAACAGCCCCTACATGAATCGCCGCATATTCGGCAAACGCTCCAATCTTTCGCAGCGGCAGGCGGGAGTAAATGGCATCACCCACTTTGAAGCCAGCGACTTTCTTACCCATCTTCTCAACAACACCTGTGAGTTCGTTACCAAGGGTCAAGGGGAACTCATAGTCCTGGATTAACTTCACGCTTCCGGTAGCGATGAGCAGCTCCAAGTGGTTAACCGCCGCCGCCTTTACTTTAACCAAAACTTCGTAATCACTTATTTCCGGGACTGGAATATCGCGCACTTCAACTTGAAACGATTTGGAATATTTGGTGATCTGTGCCGCCTTCATAATTAATACCCTCCTATCCGCAAGATCTCAAGTAACATTTAAGATGATTTGTAACTTGCATGCCAAGCATAAGACCGGGAGTTACAAAAGTCAACATTTGTTACTGTGTTTTTGTGTGCTAAACTATAAGTGGATATCACTAATTAACGAAAGAAGGGTTGGCAGCACTCACCTGCCACAACAAATGGCTAAAATCACACAGGAGCTTATTATTGAAACTGCCGAGACATTAATTGAGCGTACGGAAAAATCTGAGGTGACGCTCTCTCAAATAGCGGATGAATTGAACATCACCCACGCTGCACTCTATAAACATTTCAAAAACAAACAAGAACTCTGGGCGGCTGTAGCTAAGAACTGGTTCAACCGGATGATTTCAGAGCAAATCCGTATAAACATGACTAATACCGCCTCCCCGCAGGAAGTGCTCCACAATTGGCTATGGGCATTTGTGAATGCCAAAAAGCGTGCTTATAATGAGAATCCCCAAATGTTCGCCTTGAATACACAATATGTGGACAGTAATCCTTTGGTATTACGTGATGTGCTTTGGGATTCTTATCAAATCATTGATGGTTTCATGGAATATCATGATCCTCAATTTGAGCGGGCAGAGGCCATTCTATCTGCGTTTGCAGTGTTTAGTCTCCCCTCTTTTAAAGAATCCTGGAATTCACCAGACTACCAAGAACGGTTTGAACGCATCTGGAGTTTAATCAAACAGGGGGTTTGAATTCTGGAGGGGATGGCTGAATATACAACAGGGAGCAGTTACCTGAGGTAACTGCTCCCTGTTGTATTGCCCGGAAGGCCGTAGCGGATTTTTGCTGCCAAAAGTCCTTACTGTTCCCTACGTTTATTAAATCTGCCAAGAGTTACGATTGTCATCATCATTCCCACAATTCCAATGCCTGTTAGTACTCCCTGCGAGAAATCCATCACACTGCTTCCGTTAGACTGAATGACTTGACCAGCAACAATCGCTGAGAAAGAGGCCAGGAACAGCATCACTGAATTTTGTTGTTGTTTATTCATTTTCTCCACTTCCTTGTCAAAGTTAATAATCTGTCCAACCCTAAATCTTATAAGCCTTCATAGCCTTTCTAATTTCCTTAATACTAGGGCGCTTGCCGTACATCAGGACGCCGGTGCGGTAGATCTTGGCGGCAAGCCAGCCGAAGATGAAGGTGGTGACCAGCAGGATTAACAGTGAGACCATGATCTCCCAGAAGGCTACATGCCCGACACCGATCCGCAGCAGCAGGCTGAGTGGTGAGGTGAAGGGAACGAAGCTGGCTACCTTAACCAGTAGGGTATCCGGGTTCGAGATGCTGAACAGCGGCAGGTAGAAGCTGACGAAGCCCACCATCATGACCGGCATCACCGCCTGTCCCAGGTCCTCTGTCCGGCTGACAATCGAACCGACAGCCGCATACATCAGAGCGTACAGGAAGTAACCCAGGATATACAGGATGAAGCCATACACCAGAATTCCGGCATTCAGTTGTCCCAGATCCAGATTGAAGTCGGTCAGAATGCTGGAATTATGCGGCAGCATCAGGTTGAGAGCAATACTGGCCGAGATAATGGCGATCTGCAGCAGGCCGACGAGGAAGATCCCGATCACCTTGCCGAACATCTGTGTCAATGGGGATGCGCTGGTGATGAGAATCTCCATGATGCGCGAGCTTTTCTCCGAGGTAATCTCAGCGGCAATCATGTTGCCTGTCATCATCACGGACATGAAGAACAGCATCAGCAGGACGTAGACCACGACATAATTGATCACCGGCTTGACTTCATCCTGATCTGTACCACCCGCTCCTCCCGTGGCACTGAGCTGTTCTGTATCAAACGAGACCGGAGCAAATATAGCAGCTACCTGGCTCTCCGTCAGCTTGTCACCGACAATCAGTCCGGTATTCACCTGCTGCAAAGCGGCTTGAAGATTCGTTCTTAATTCGCTGTCGATCTCTCCGTCTTTGCTGTGATACGTAACCGGAGGCACCCCTACACTGCCCTTGTCGGCAAAGGTAAGATACCCCTCAATCTTCTCATCCGCCAGCCCTTGCTTAAGTGCAGCATCCTCTGCGGAAGGATAGGCCGTAAATATGACTTTGTCCTCGGCTTGAGCCGGTGGTGTATAGGCCATAAGCAGCTCCGCAGGCTGGAAGCCCTGCGCGGCAACGATTCCGATCTGTGTAGCCTCCTTGGCGCCATTTTCTCCGTTGAACACCTTGATCAGATAAGGAATATTCATCCCGATGCTCAGCAGGAGCACCAGAATCAAGGTGGTAATCATAAAGGATTTCGTTCTTACCTTGTTCTTGAATGTGAAATTGATAATGCTGCCCATTTTATTCATTGGATTCACCCACCGCTCTGATAAAGATTTGGTTTAGTGTCGGTTCCTTAATCTCGAAATGCTCTACCTCACCTTGAGCCATAGCCAGCTGCAGAATGCGCTGCGCCGCTCCGATCTCACTGATTGACAGCAGATATCCCCGTTCCTGACGCTCCACTCTGGTAACTCCGGCGATCTCCGCAAGTCCGTTCACTTCCCCGGTGGTCCGCAGTGCGACCTGCTCGCGCGGGTACCCCTTCTTAATCTCACGGATATCGCCCTGGACTACGGTGTTCGAGCGGTCAAGAATCGTAATATTGCGGCATAACTCCTCTACATGCTCCATCCGGTGGGTGGAGAAAAGAATACTCGTCCCCGAATCCCGCATCTCTCTGACCGTATCCTTCAGCAGCTCCACATTCACCGGATCGAGGCCGCTGAAGGCTTCATCCAGAATCAGAATCTTCGGCTTATGGACGACAGCTGCGACGAAGCCCATTTTTTGCTGATTCCCCTTGGATAACTCCTCAATCTTCTTATTGTAATATTCAGGAACATCGAACCGCTCCAGCCAGTAACGCAGGCTCTTATCCGCCTCACTTGCCGACATGCCGCGCAGCCGGGCCAGATAAATAATCTGGTCGCTTACCTTAACCTTCGGGTACAGTCCCCGCTCCTCCGGAAGATAACCCATCAGATGCTGAAGCTCCGCACTATACGGCTTGCCGTTATAGAGGATGCTGCCTTCATCCGGGTAGATCAGACCGAGCACCATGCGCATGGTCGTTGTTTTGCCGGCGCCGTTCGCACCCAGCAGGCCATAAATTTCGCCTTGCTCCACCTTCAGACTGATTCCGTTGACTGCGGTCTTCTCACCGTACTGCTTCACTACCTGTTCCAACTGCAATGCTTCCATTCCTTATTCCCCTCTCTTCTGGTCGATCAGAACCGGACGATGTCCCCGGGTCCATAAGCTTAGGATTTCATCCAGCTCCAGGCTGCGGTTCTTCAGTACCTTTACGCCCAAATCCTGGATGCGTTTCTCATACAGATAAATTTGCTGGGTCAACAATGAGGCCACACCCGGCGTCTCCAGCTTCAGCTCCAGCGCCTGCGGCAGTTCGGCTGCCAGTTCCCGCAGTTCCTGCTCTCCCTCAATTTGAACCCATATCTCACTCCATGAACCAAACAGACTGTCCTTCTCGGTCATTCCCATCAGTTGTCCCTGGTGCATCAGCACGATATAATCTGCCAGCCGCCGGACCTCTTCAACAATATGGGTCGAGATGATGATCGTGGCCTCGTGTTCATCCATGTATCTCTGCAGCGTCTCAATCATGATCTTCCAGGCAAAAGGGTCCAGGCCCGAAGACGGCTCATCCAGCAGCAGCAGACGGGGCTTCGCCGCCAGCGCAGCGGCAATCTCGAACTTGCGGCGCTCGCCCTTGGACATCTTGCCCAGTCTGGCGTTGTGCGGCACTTCAAACTTCCCGATCAGCTCCTCGAAGTATCCCTGGTCCCAGGAAGGATACCAGTGACGGCGGAATTCTGCAGCCTCAGCGGCTGTCCAGAAGTTCTCCTCACTCTGGGATACCTCCGGCACATAAGCCATTTGCTGGCGGAGCTTCAGCGGCAACCCGTCCACGTAAGTTTCCCCGAACCAGCGGACCTCACCCTCTCCAGGGAAACTGAGCTGCATCAGCAGGTGCAGCAGAGTGCTTTTGCCGGAGCCGTTCTGGCCTACCAGTGCAGTGATGTATCCCTGCGGCAGGCTAACATTAAGCGGCCCTATCGTCTTATGCCGCCGCTTCTTGCAGACATTCCGCAGCTCTACAGCTTGCTCTACCATGAGCTTCTCCCCCTTCATTCCCGTTTGCCGTATTTGTGCTTCACAATCTCTGTAAACATCACTGTCAGTTCTTCCTCACTGCAATGGACGGACAAGCCCGCATCGACGGCACTCTCCAGCGCCTTACGGATCACATCCTGCTTATAGCCCTCCATGGTACCGTCCCCTACATGGGATACGAAGGTGCCCGTTCCCTGTCTCGTCCGCAGCAGACCTTCATTCTCCAGATCCTGATAGACACGGCGGACTGTAATTACGCTGCACTTCAGATCACCCGCCAATTCGCGGATCGAAGGAAGCAGTGTCCCTTCTGTGATCGTGCCCGAGATAATCAGCGATCTTAGCTGCGTCTCGATCTGATGGTATAACGGCTCTGCGCTGTTCTCATTGATTTGAATGGGTATCCACATCATTCACACCCGCCTTCCAGGCCCGGTCCCCGGATGATCGCCATGCCCCGTCTCATACGAGATCACGGCTCTTCAGCCGGTGAATCGTCCATTTGGAGAACAACTGAAGCGATACTAGGCCAAGCACCAGCGCGCCCCACATCAACGGAGACCCTAGCCCCCACTCCTTGGAGACAGCCGCACTTGCAAGCATCATATTACCTCCAGCCAGATAGACCAGCCCTGTAGCGCCTATCGCCAGGATCATGATGATAGCCATGGACCAGAAATAGGCTTTGCCGCTGACGGAGAACTCAATCACAATGTACAGCCCGGAGACCAGCAGACTGAAGCCGACCCAGGTGAAGGTGAAGGCAAGATACGCTGGCACCGGCAGCTCACTGCGTATCCCCGGGCTGAGCCAGTAGATTAAGCTGAAGTACAGCGTGCCGTTCAAGGCAATGGCGAACAGCGCGTTCAGCTTTCTTTTGCACAGGATAACCTCAACCGGCACTGGCAAAGCACGCATATACGCCAGCATCCGGGTGTAAGAATCTTCAGACAGATATTTCATCGTCCGCCGGGAGAAGCTGATGCTGAGCATCAGAATCATAGTAATCATTAGAACATCGCTTAGCATCCGCACTGTACTTCCGGTGAGCGTATCGTCAATGACCATTCCGGTAATCGCCGAGAAATATCCCATGAACACCATGGAGAACAGCAGTGCCCAGAGCAGCTTCAGCCGGTCGCCGTGAAATTCACTGCGTACGATAACCCAAGCATGCTTCAACGTTGTCATAACCTCTCGCCTCGCTTTATTAGTCTCAAGCAGCAGACAGCAGATCCATAAGTTGCAGTGTGTATCTCTCTGTGCTTACTGTATATATCTATATACACAGTATATGACCTGCCTTTTCCTCTGTCAACCCACAACCTCCAAACAGACTGAAATTCGTGATCAGCCCCGTCTATACGCACAAAAAAAGCCCCGTGCAGGGCAGACTTCGGCATTATTAGCAGCAGACCGCAAAATTGAAAGCTGGGGTTAAACTTGTTTCCTCCATACTCCGCCGGAACAAGGTGTGAAGCCACTTCGGGTATACAGCGAGGTGTGTCTGGAATCGTAGGTCAGGGTCACAATTTCTAGCCCGAAGCGTTCCGCCTCTTCCAGCAGCTTTTCCACTAGAGCCTGGCCTAATCCTTCATTCTGATAATGAGGATGCACTATGATATCCTCCATATAGCCATGCTGCAGTCCCATACCTGATACATACCCGAAGGCTATGAGTTCATCGTTCACCTCACGGACCCCCGCCCAAAAGTTGCATCTCTCAAATAAAACAGGGTAATCCGCATGCCGGCCGGCCCAGCCTGCCCATTGTCTTAACGTCGGCACTTCATGCGGTTCAATCGGCAGGTTTATTACAACCTTATGGTTCAATGTATTAACTCCTTTACTTTAGATTTGAAGCTACTCCATTTGTTATAAGGCCTTCCACTATAGTCCCACCCGCCGGAACGGAGCCTCTCCCCTAAATAAATAATTTTGAACAACCAGAGGTTCGTTATCCCAATTATGATCTATTTGATGCTGGATAGTCACTTCAAGTTGGGCTTGGACTCCCGATCTTGCCTTCAAACAAGTGGAATTTGTACATCTATTTCGGGCCACTGGCACACTCACAGAAAATTAGTTGGATAAACAACACCTATTACACCCCATTTCAGACAATTTAATGAAATCAGGATAATTAAGTGTACTTTTTCCAACTGCTTCTTCCAGATAGTCTGGATCGGCAGAATTAAGTACCTTTTTTCCAACTGCGTTCCCAGCCTGTCCTGCACTCCGCCCTTTGCACTCCACCTTTGCCTATTACCCATCCACTCTACGGGATAGCGCCCATTGCCCACCCACTCTGCGTGAAAATGTACATAAGCAGCATTGTAGCAGCGCAGGAGTACCACCTATCCCCGCCAAAAAGCCCATCCACCGCCGCCCGCAGTAGCGGAGCAGCAGATGAACAGGCTTCAAGGGATACACGCCTTTGCGATATCTGCAGTAAGCTTCTATTTCTTGGAGAATAGCTCGATACTGTGCGTCTCCAAAATCGGATTCCAAATGCGTTCAACGGATTGGGTAAGCGGCTGCGGGTAATCTGCAGCTTGACTGCCAAAAAATAAACTCATCTCATTGAATCCCTCCCCATTTCTTGAGGTCGTGGTGCCGCCGAAATTGTGTAGTGCAGTTTCCCGATTCGTTCTTTCATGCACCTGCCCGTTCGCATCGGTAAATTTGTCGGCCAGTCCTGCGCCAATGTACTCCGCCTGTACCGCCCCTTGCGAATCGGTATAATAAAATAGCTTACTCACTTTGCGCCGCAGCAGAATCTCTGCCTCTGTTGCATGATGTTCCTTCTTTGAAGTGACAATTTCAAAATCGTCTGTCGGCGCTTCAATAACCTGCTGCTTGTTCAGATCGACCACAAATTTCATGCGGTCCGGTTCCAGCGCCGAGATACCTTCAATCTTCAGTATGGCGGAGTCCGGCTGGTTAAGCTCGGTATGCCTGAACACCAGCGTTGCCTGCGAGTGGTCTTTGTACACCTCGGAATTATCGGCCGTCATCCTGCCCGGATAAACCAACTTCTCGGTTTGGCTCCCGGTTGTTGTGATCAGAACAGGATTAAGCAGGCTGAAAATCTGTTTGGTATTCGCCGGGTCATACTCCAGATCAACATAAGTATTGAGCGGAGTATACTGTACTTGGCGCACTTTGATCTTTTGCCCGTCCACGGTAAGCGTGCGGTTTACAGGCAGCGTATGCTCCTCCCGGTCTTTGAATGGGTCCGGTTCAAGCTGGAATGATACCTCCATGCTGGTCCGATACTTGTTGCTGCTGGAAGTAAGCGCCTGGTCGGACGTTCCAGTGAGAATCAGAGTGAACTTCACATCCTTGGAATAGGCGATGGAAGCCGGATAATTGGTGGAATAAATAAAATCCTTGCTTTGGCCGGGCTGAATCCGGGAGTCGGTGTCGTACGCCATTTCCAGGGCTGCGCCTCGATGCGGATAGGGCACCTCGAAATCGCCGAATTGAATTTTCGTATCCGCAGGAATAACTTCTTCATCCGTATCGTTGTGCACATTGAACAGGATGTACACTTTACGGCCATCTGTGACGGCGCCATCCACATCCATACGGTATCCATTGTTTGTTGCGCTTTGACGGACCGGCTTTACCAGATTTCGTTCCAGGATGTCGCCAACCACCCGGTTCGTTAACGGTTGTTTGCGATAGGCGGCAAAATCATTCCAGCTTGTGGTGCTGGCCGCTTGCACTGAACCACCGAGGCCGGAATCATCTGTACCTCCGGTCGGCAGGCCGATGGAGAAGATTATCAGAACAACGGCTGCGGCCGTGGCTAATACGGTCCCCGCCCCATAGGAATAGAAACGTCGTTTGCTGCGTTTTTTCCCCTTATTTATTCCGCTGCGCATTGCATGATAAATTTTCATTTCCTGAATCGACTCTGCATTTAGATGGACCTCCTGGGCATCCTGTTTCAGGATACGCTCTTCTTTTTCCAACATTTCAGCACCTCCCATAGGCTCACAAATAGTTCCGCAACAGCTTAAGTCCTTCACGCAGCCAGGTTTTGATCGTGCCTTCGGGCTTATTCAGTACCTTGGCAATTTCAGGTGTCGTCATATCCTGGTAATACTTAAGCATCACGACATGCCGGTATTTCGGCTTCATCCGGTTCATCGCCCGCTCCAGATCGAGACGGTCGCTGCTCCTCATCTCGTGGGATTCCTTGTCCTCCAGCTTCTCCGCCGGAACGACGCGTTTTTTACGCCGCAATTCATCCATGCAGCAGTTGATAGTAATCCGCAGCAGCCACGGTGTGAAGGCCTGCTCGTTTTTGAGCTGTTTGCGCTTCATCCAGGCCCGGCACGAGGCTTCTTGCACCGCTTCCAGGGCATCCGCTTCGGAACGCAGATAGCTGTACGCGATCGCATACAGTTTACGGTGCTCGACCGCAAGCCGTTGAAAGAATTCCTTTTCATCCATCCGCGCAAGATCTGCTGTATTTGCTGTGTTCATTGTTCTCTCCACCATTCACCACCCCCTCTTCCTTGTTGTGTCGGTCTATGGAAGAAGCCGCCTCGAAATATGTTTTCACAAGTAAGACGGAGCAGAACGTAAAAACGATTGATTTATATTAAAAAAGCCCATCCACCGCCCCCCGCAGTAGCGGAGCAGATGAACAGGCTTATTCCTTATCCCCAAGCATTCCTTCAGCTAAGCGCCCAGGATGATCTCCCAGACCGGCTTCGTATGTCCGCCCGGATAGAGCATGTACAGCAGCACATAGACGGCTACTCCGGTGATGGCGGTGATGAACCAGATGACGGAGGTCACTCTTCCCCACTTGCGGTGTTTGGCATACTTGGCCTTGAAGCCTAGCGTCAGCGTAGTGATGCCGAATACGGCAGCTACGGTTGCAAGCACAATGTGGAAGATCAGGAAGACATGGTAGATCGTCGTCAGTTCCTCCGGCCCGCCCCAGGAAGTATTGCCTACGAATATCGTTCTTGACGAATACACCAGGAAAAAGAGAATCGCTGCCACCGCAGCCGCAATCATCGTCTTCTTGTGTGCTTCGCGTTTGCCTTGAATGATCTGTCTCCAGCCGATGGCCACCAGCAATGCGCTAATAACAATGAATGATGTGCTGATCGTCGGAAACAATGTGAAAATATCCATGCATATCCCCCTCGGTACTTACCAGCTCATAATAGGTCAGACCTCCTCCGCAAGTGCAGAAGATGGCGCGGACAACTCGGTGTCCTCTTGTCTGTTCTCTTTTTTATACCAATGATAGAACACATAAGCAAGCATCGAGGCAAAAATAAATTCCTGAATGAACTTCATCACGATGCCGCCGACCTGCTGATCTACCTTGGGGGACAGAGATCCGAAGAAGCCGGGACCGCCAAAAGCCTGCAGCAAAGCAGCCGGACTCTGCGGCACACAGTAGCCCATCGCCTTCGCCCAAGTGTCCGGATCACTATAAGTGGCATACAGGGGAGAACCCGCAAATATAATCAGCCCGCAGGCTGGTGTAAGCAGGACCATATTCATAAAGATAAAGCCCACCTGACCCAGACCGCTAAGCGCCCGGTATTCGGGCAGCGGGTTGATCAGATTCCACCACATTAACGCCGAGGTCAGGAACAGGACTCCATAATAGAGACGATGGACCGTGAAGTGCAGCATGACATAATCATGGATCACCGGGATATGATAGAGCGAGAACAGTCCATTGAAGAGCAGGGCGGCCACGACGGGCTTGGCGAGAAAAGCAAACCCCTTCAGCGGATTCACCTGCAGCAGGGCGCGCCAGCACCAATCGGGAATGCCCAGCATAATCAGCGGTACCGCCACCAGATAGGACAAGGCCATGCTGACCATATGGAAGGAGAACAGGATGTGCCCCAGCAGACTGACAGGTCCGCCCTGTGCCAGGTAGAGGGCCAGCATTCCGCATAAGAACAGCCCCCTCCGCCAGAAGGGGACTGCAATGCTGCCCTCAAAACGGGAGGCCAGCGGACCGATCAGCACAAAATATACGGCAGTCAGAAGGAGCATCACGGCCAGAAACAGCGGGCTCCATAGTTCAGTAAAGCTGAAATATTGCAATCCCGGTATCATCGCGAGACCTCCCCGGACAGAATTAATCCCACCATACCCAATAGAGCGCCATTATGATGGAGGTGCCTGCGATAAAAAATCCGCCCAGCATGAAAATAATCGGCAGCATATGCCCTTTGTCCTTCAGATGCATCCAGAAGCCCATCTGCAGGAACACCTGCAGCACAGCCATTACCAGCAGCAGGATGATCGCAAAGGTAGCATTGATACCTCCGGCAGCCACCGCCGCAAAAGCAATCAGTGTCAGGACAACCGAGAACACGAATACAACAATATGCCGCTGCGGTCCTTCCGGCCGGTGCCGGTGCTTCACCGCAGAATCTGAAGAAGGCTGCTTTGTCGTCATGGCTTCAGCCCACCTTTCCGAGCAGGTATACGACCGTGAAGATAAAGACCCATACCACATCAATGAAATGCCAGTACATCGCCGACACGTAGATCTTCGGTGCGGTGACTACCGTCAGGCCTTTGTGCATCAGCTGGCCGATCAGCACAGAGATCCACAGAATGCCGAATGCGACATGCGCACCATGGAACCCGACTAAGGTATAAAACGCCGAGCTGAACGCACTCGTGGTCATCCCGAATTCCTCGTGCCTGATGTATACGCTGAATTCATAAATCTCCAGGATCAGGAACCCGAGTCCGAGCAATACCGTGACCAGCAGCCAGTTCCGCAGCTGGGCAATATTGCCCCGGTGCATCGCCTGGATGGCGAACACACTCGTCAGACTGCTGACCAAGAGCAGAAGGGTCGCTAACGCAACCAGCGGCAGGTGAAACAGCTCTGCTGCCGACGGCCCCTCATTCGTCTGATTGCGCAGCGCCAGGAAGGTAGCGAACAGGGTGCCGAAGAGCACCGCTTCTCCTCCAAGGAACAGCCAGAAGGCCAGTACCTTATTGCGTCCTTCCAGAGTCGCTTTCTCTGGTTCATGCGGGAGTGTTCCGCCCTCCGCTTCAGCGTGTGCTGTCGTCATATCCGCTCACCTTCCTTCCAGCTCTTCGGGTTCAATATGCCAGCCGTGATCGTCGAACAGTGACCGCATCAGCATTGACCCGAAGGTAATTAGGAGTCCCAGCGCTGTAACAATATAATTATTGAACAGAAAGCTCATGATGCTATTGTTGAATTCATCGCGGCTGAACATGAAGCCCAGGCCAGCGATGAAGATCCCAACGGACATCATGAACGGCAGTATCGTAGCCGAAGGCATATGAATGGAACCTACCGGTTCAGCCGGAGTCATAGCCTTGGCCCCAGCCATCTTCTCTTTCCAGAAGGCATCCAGGCCCCGCACCAGCGGTGTCTGCTTGAAGTTATATTCCGGCGGCGGGGATGGAATGGTCCATTCCAGGGTCCGGCCGTCCTCCCACGGATCATTCGGTGCGTCTGCGGGCCGTCTGGAGGTCAGGAAAATATTCACCAGGAAGATAATCATGCCGACACCCATCAGGAACGCGCCGACTGTACTGACCAGATTAAGCAGATCGAATTGCTGGTTCGGCAAGTAGGTGAATACACGCCGCTGCATCCCCATCAGTCCCAGGAAATGCTGCACGAAGAACGTTAAGTGGAAGCCGATAATGAAGGTCCAGAAGGTCCACTTGCCCAAGGCCTCGCTAAGCATCCGCCCGAACATCTTCGGCCACCAGTAGTGAAGTCCGGCAAACAGCCCGAGCACCAGACCGCCGACAATAACATAGTGGAAATGCGCCACTACGAAGTAAGTATCATGGAACTGGAAGTCCGCAGGCGCGGAGGCCAGCATAACCCCTGTGACTCCGCCCATGGTGAAGGTGGGAATGAAGCCGGCCGCGAACAGGTTAGGGGTCGTGAAGCGTACCTGCCCGCCCCACATGGTGAACAGCCAGTTGAAGATTTTGATCCCCGTAGGAACGGCTATCAGCATCGTAGATACGGAGAACAGGGCGTTCGCTACCGGACCGAGGCCGGTGGTGAACATATGATGCGCCCAGACCATGAAGCCCAGGAAGGCGATCAGTATGGTGGCGAAGACCATGGAGCTATACCCGAACAGCCGCTTGCGCGAGAAGGTCGGAATGACCTCGGAGATGATCCCGAAGGCCGGAAGAATCAGAATGTACACCTCGGGATGGCCGAAGATCCAGAAGATATGCTGCCACAGCACGGGATTCCCGCCTCCGGCAACATTGAAGAAATTGGCATCCAGAATCCGGTCGAAGGTCAGCAGCACAAGGCCTACTGTAACTGCCGGGAAGGCGAATAGAATAATAGCTGAAGTAATAAACGTAGCCCAGGCGAACATCGGCATCCGCATGAAGGACATCCCCGGTGCGCGCATCGTGATAATGGTCGCCAGGAAGTTAATGCCCCCAATCAGGGTACCGAGACCGGCAATCTGCAGCCCAATGGTATAAAAGTCCACCCCGTGCGTCGAGCTGTAGCCCTTGCCGGAGAGCGGGGTATATGCGGTCCAGCCCGCATCAGGCGCACCGCCCATCACCCAGCTGAGGTTAAGCAGGAGACCGCCGAACAGGAAGGTCCAGAAGCCAAGGGAGTTAAGAAAAGGAAAGGCTACATCCCGCGCGCCGATCTGCAGCGGAATAACCGCATTCATCAGCGCGAAGATGACCGGCATCACTCCAAGGAAGATCATGGTTGTGCCATGCATGGTGATCAGCTCGTTGAAGGTCTGGGCATCCAGAAAGGTATTCATCGGCTTGATCAGCTGAATACGGATCAGGATAGCTTCCAGGCCGCCGATACCGAAGAAGAGGCCGCCTGCCCAGAGATACAGGATTGCTATTTTTTTATGGTCGACAGTGGTGATCCAGTCCATAAGCCCGGTATGCCGCTTGGCGCTGTGGCCGGGCTTCAAGGGCTGGGAGGGATGCAAGGATTGCGCTGCATGAGCCAAAGAACGTACCCCCTTTATCAAATATGCTGCTTCCGCTTCAGGTTATAGGCTTCATTCCAGCGTATAGCCGGCCAGGAATTCGGCAATTCCGTCAATCTCTTCGTCGCTTAAGCCCATGTCCTTGGGGTTCGGCATCTTGTTGCCCGGCTTCACGCTCTGCGGATCATGCAGCCAGGTCTTCAGATTCTCCAGGATCGGTGCTCCGTCCTCGCGCGTATCGTCATTGAGCAGAATGCCGGCGACTGCTTCACGGGAGCCGATTCCGGTCAGGCTGGGAGCCACCGGTGAAGCAGGCATACTTCCAATCGCATGGCAGCTCAGACATTGGGACTTGAATTTCTCGGCAAGCGCCGGGTCATCCGGCATCACAGACTCCGGCGCCTTCATAGAGGCGATCCACTTCTCGAAGGCCTCCCCGCTGACCGATTTCACCTTGAACTCCATGAATCCGTGGGAAGGTCCGCACAGCTCCGCGCATTTCCCCCGGTAAACGCCTTCATTCGGCGCACTGAAGCTGAAGCGGTTGACCGTGCCGTCCGGATTGGTATCCATCTTCCCGGCGAGTGAAGGTACCCAGAAGGAGTGCAGCACATCCGTGGTGCTCAGCTCGAAGGCGATATGCTTGCCTGTCGGAATAATCAGATCCTGTGCGGTCGTCACTCCATAATCCTTATATTCAAATTCCCACCAATACTGGTGGCCGGTCACTTTGACCTTAATCGCATCCTTGTCGTCCGAATGATCATTGCCGGCAGCAAACACCACCTTCACTGTGGGGATCGCCAGCACCACTACGAGAATAAGCGGGATGACCGTCCACAGTACCTCCAGCTTGAAGCTGCCTTCCACCTGCTTGGGAATTTCATTCTGATCCTTCTTCCGGCGGAAGCGAATCCATACATAAGTGGCAATGGAGAAGACGACAAGAAGCACCACGATCATAATCGCGATCGACAGCTTCATCAGTGCATAAGAGCTTTCTGCCACGGGTCCCTGCGGTCTGAGTACCGACAAGTCCTCCCGTCCGCACCCGGCAAGAAGTAGTCCAAACGCTGCGGTCATGGGAAGAAGCCGCTTTCCAGCCTGCCCTATTTTCATCATTGATCTACCCCGCTTTTCCCGATTTCGTAGATTAGAGTATTTTCCTGTCAATTATAACAATCACTATTAATATAAGTTCGGCTCACTGTTTTGTCAATCGTTCACAACAATTTCACATAATGATTTTGCAAACGTAGAAAGCTTGTCAATACTGATTTTAAAAGCGCTTTCAAAATTACGGGAAAACTGTTAAACTACTTGTGAAGCGTATTCATAGGTAATTGTGTCTATTAATTCATTTGACTAATCCGGTGTCCGCATACCCGTTACGGTACACTTAATCAGGTATACAAAAAAAACCGATTCCAGAGGCAGCAAGCTGCCCGGGCACGGTTTATGAGAATCCTCATGGATGTTATAGCTTGAATGTTTAGTTGTCAGTATCAAACAGCACGAAACAGAATAATCCTGTCGCTCTAAGAAACGGAAGAATTCATTCTAACCAGCTCATGCTCCACAACCATGGTCAGTTCTTCCTCATAACCTCCCGTAATCCGATACTTCCGGACGTACTCCTTCACAAATTTCTTGGGATCTTTGGGCCGGAAAATGCGTGTCATTTCCCGTAGACTTTCCTTGACTTCGTTATGACCTTTACTTGCCATGATCAGTTCCCTCCCAAAACATTGAAAATGAATGCTCCGTTGTAGAGAATGCATGATGAAAAGTTCGCCGTAACCCTGAAATGCAAGTAAGAAACCATTACACATACGCGGCTTGCATTACCCGTCCAGACTGCCACTTCCGTATATCCGGAAATCCGCCTTGCCGGTGAAGCAGGTTCGTCGTGATTTGGGCTGAGAGTAAGGATGTCCCACACAATAGACACCTTGACACTATAGTTACCCGAAGAGCCACTTGCTGAATCACTCCTTTCGGGCCTTATCGTTATATTGTATCATATTATGGTTCAACTTCCACCTTTCCATGTAAAATATGCAAGTGGAAATTTTTATATACTATGCTTGCCATCCTGTTTATGCACCTGTCAATTAGTATGTCCCTTGCCAATTAAAATTATGGGACAGCATCTCTTGGCAGCTCATACTTTGCCCGGACCCCTCATAGGCTTTTAGGGAAGAAGCATCCATATTCCATGCCTTTTCTCTACAACCAAGGAGAGTGAGCCCTGTGTCGCCTTTCAGATCTTCCACCGGACTGCCCGAGAACCTTGCCGCGGCCTTGTGTTATTTCTTCCCGTTCATCGGCGCGGTTGCCTTCCTTGCTCTGGAGAAGCGCAGCCGCTTCGTCCTGTTCCACTCGCTTCAATCCCTGATTGCCTTCGGTGCGCTCATGGTAGCCCATGTACTCAGCGGCTTCATTCCGCTTCTCCGGGATCTGGTGGGTGCCCTGATCTCCCTCTGCAGCTTCGCGGTCTGGCTGCTGATGATCTACCACGCCCTGGGCGGCAGATGGTTCAAGCTTCCCTGGGTGGGGCCCATCGCCGAAAGCCAGCTGCGGCAGCTATAGCACAAAAAGATTCCCTTTTGCCTGTCCGCTCCTTACAATGGTACTTGGACATACAGGAATCTACAGGCTGGGGGAACATCCATGTACTTGTTCATCATAAATTCCCGCTCAGGCGGGGGAGCGGGGCTGCGGACCTGGCACACGGTCCAAGCCTTGCTTGAGGCGCGGACCGTTCCCTATGAAGCACTCTTCACCCGGAGTGCTGACAGCGCAGAGGGCCAGGTGCTGCAGGCCCTGGCCCGCCGCGAGGACTGGCGCGCCGCCATTGTCATCGGCGGCGACGGCACGATCCACAGTGTGCTGGGCGCACTGCGGCGCAGGGGTGTCCCGCTGGGAGTCATCCCGGCGGGTTCGGGCAATGATACTGCGCGCGGGTTCAGCATCCCGCTGGCTCCAGAGGCAGCGCTAGACACCGCGCTGCAGGAGCGCTGCCTTGAAGCCGATCTGCTCTCGGCGGCAGGCAGGCTCACCCTGACAGCCGTTGCCAGCGGCTTCGACGCCCAGGTGGCCGTCAATGTGAACGGCAGCCGCTACAAGCGGCTGTGCAACGCTATTGGCGCCGGCCGCCTGGCCTATATCATCGGCATTCTGCATACGCTGATTACCTTCAAGCCCTGCCGCGTAAGCGTGACCTGCGACGGGAAGGAGCAGAGCTTCGACCAGGCCTGGCTGGTCTCGGTCTGCAACCTGCCCAGCTACGGCGGCGGGCTGCTGATCTGCCCGCAGGCGGAGCCGGGCGACGGCCTGCTCGACGTCTGCGTCGTGCATGGGGTCAGCCGCGTTCAATTGCTGCGGCTGTTCCCTACGGTGGTGAAGGGCAGGCATACGAAGCTGCCCTACGTCACTATGCTGCGCGGACGCAGCGTAGCGGTCCGCTTCGCGCAGCCGCGCCACGCCATCGGCGACGGCGAAGCGCTGGGCACGGCGCCGCTGAGCGTGCGCTGCGAGCCGGGCGCGCTTCGTGTACTCTCTCCACTGGCAGCAGCGGCCGAGGCGGGTACCGCCGGTTCCTGCCACGCGAGCGGCTAGGCACGCGCGCGCTAGTATAACTTCGCGCTACTTAGGGATTAGAGGGTCTTTTCCTCTCCCTCAGGGGGCTATCTTTGTTTCAGCAAGGTCACAACAAAGAAGGTTTTCCTCCTCTGACTGGAAGGTGATTACACCCGGTTTCACTTTCGGGCGGAGTGGCCTAAGACCTTCAACTCAACAAACAGCGGGCCCCCGGAGATCATCCGGGGGCCCGCTGTTTGTGTGTCAAAATATGATAATTCATCTGTTTCACACGATAACTTATCAAGCGGGCTGAACCGGCGGTAGCAGCCTGGCCTTGGTCCGCCCTATTCCTGGACGAAGCCCACGGCTCCGTCATCCAGTGAAGCAATCCGCACCAGTGATTCCACCCGGTAGCCTGCTTCCTTCAGCAGCCGGTGGCCGGGCTGGAAGGATTTCTCGATCACAATGCCAATGCCGGCCACACTGCCGCCCGCCTGCTCAACGATCCGGGCCAGCCCGAAGGCGGCTTCGCCGTTCGCCAGGAAATCATCGACGATCAGTACGCGCTCGCCGGGAGCGATGAACTTTTTGGAGACGGTAATCTCATTGGTTTCCTGCTTCGTGAAGGAGTAGACCTTCTCCACAAAGATATCTTCCGTCAGCGTCAGCGACTTCTGCTTACGGGCAAAAATCAGCGGCACTTCAAGCTCAAGCGCCGTCATAATACCGGGGGCAATCCCGGAGGATTCGATGGTCAGCACCTTGGTGACCCCCTCCCCGGCAAAACGGCGGGTAAACTCGCGTCCCACCTCACGCATCAGGAACGGGTCCATCTGGTGATTCAGAAAAGAATCCACCTTGAGCACACCTTGAGCGAGAACAATACCTTCGTTTATTACCTTTTGTCTCAATAGCTCCATCCGTGCTCCTCCTCTTCCCTTCCATGGACCCGGCTTCTAAGGCTTACAGCCCTGTTGGTTTCTGGGGCAGTAAATTGCCGACAATCGACTTCAGCTCGCTCTCCGGCTTGCTGCTCTTCTTGCCGTTGTCAAAGCTGGTAATGCGAATCTCGGAATACGTCTCTCCCGGTGCCACTGGCTTAAAGATCCACTTCTCCCGGTCATCCAGCCGCACATTAAACTTCATATCCTTGAACATTTGCACCAGCTCTTGTTCTGCCGGGGCTGCTCCCTCTTCCAGAAACAGCAGTCCGCGCAGCGGCTTGACGCCATCTGTATGCTGCACCTCAAAATGAACGATACACTCCATGCTTGTCACCTCCCTTGCGCAGTCACCTCAGTACCTCAGGGCTACTCCGCCGGCTCTTCCCCGGTCTCCTCCTGGTCCTGTGACACGTATTTGCTGTAAATCCGGCTGTAGCGTTCCCCATACCGTCTCTGCAGCTCGGGTCCCATGTCTTCCTCCAGCTCGAACAATACCATTTCCTGTGTAAAAGATTTGAGCAGCAGCTCCACCAGCACCGGATGCTCGGTCACCACCGCCTGGGCAGTTCCATCCTCATAACGCATACCGAGCATGCACCAGCTCCGGTCAATGACGAAGGAGAATTTCCGTCCGACGCTGCGCTGCGGCTTGCCCGGAAGGGGCGGCCATACCGGATACGGTGCCGGAACCGCGTCGCCCCCGTCAAAAGCCCACAAGAGCTTAACTCCCCGCAGCTCCGCCTGCGCAAGCTCACTGCGCAGCAGCGAGGCTTCCTCGCGCCACACATCGACCACGATCTCCTGGGCGGCAAGATTCAACTGGCGAATCAGCTCCTCCATTACATTACGGTCACCCTCCACGTTATAGAACGAAGGGCTGACCGGACCTCCGCGCGGCATTTCACTCTCCATATACGCAAGCGAAGCCTGCACCCGGCCGGATATCATCGTGGCCAGCTCCTCCGGGTCCAGCACACTATAGCGTGCCGGCTCCCCTTCTCCGCAGCGCACGTAGCCTTGCTGGGTCAGGCGCTGAAGCGCCGCGTATACGTTCGATCTGGATACTCCTAGCTGCTTTGCCACTTCGTAGCCCGAAGCCTGGCCTTTGGTTGCCAGCTCAACCATAATTTTGGATTCCATCTCTGTGAAACCCAAATTGCGCAGATGCAGCAGCAACTGTTCCATCTATGTTGTCCCCCTAAGCTGTCTGTCTAACCCTGTCTATATTTGTTCCGAGCCGCAGCGCGGGCACCACATGGAGCCTTTGGGCAGATCGGCGCGGCAAATCTGGCATTTCACGATCTCCCGTGTATCCGTTTCGACGGCCACTGTCTCCTCAGCAGGCTCGCTGGCCTTCCAGTCCCGGATCCGGCGGTCCAGCTCGAGTTGCCGCTCCCGTTCACGTTCCAGTTCATCGGCCTCCCGGCGGCTCCGGTCAGAGCCCGCGATCCCTCCGTCATAGTCCTCCGGTTCTTCCTCATCTTCAATCTCCGGCAGCACCTCAGCATACTGGACTCGCGCTTCGGGTCTTCTAGCCAGCTCCCGTTCCGCTTCTGTCAGCTCTTCTTCGCCGTAGTATTGATCTTCCTCATCTTCATGCTCATGTACAGTATGCACTGTCACCGTAGGTGCAGCAGGTGCCGTAGCGGCCGCAGCCACAACCGGTTCCTTACGCAGCGAGATTTCTTCCAGCTTGCGCCCGCAGTGCGGACAGAAATTGGCATCCAGCGCTACGATCTTGCCGCAGGTGCACAGGCGTTCATTCCTCAGTTCGGCGATTCTTGAGCGCACACCCTCAATTTTCTCCTGCAGCTTATTACAGCCCCGGGCCAGCTCGATCATCTGGCCTTCGGCCACCGACATATCCCTTGAACGATATCCCTCGTAGAAAAGCTTCCCCATTTTCAAAAATTCAATTTGCATCTCATGCTCAATGTCCGAAATCTGCCCATTCAGCTTGCTCACTTCCACCGAGCTTTGCGCTTTTTCACTCACCCGGCTGGCACCGTCTTTAATGCGTTGCAGAAAATTCATTGTAGTTCCTCCTTCTCCAGAGTGAGAATAGGCTGATTCGCAGCCGCATAACCCCTTGCATTCTTACTTATCGCTCCGTGCAGCACTTGGAAACGTGACTCTATCATACCAAAAGTCCCGAATAGATTCATTATTTGTCGTCATGTGGTAAATACCAAGTAGAAGCGGCTGTCCGATCCTATTGGGACATGTCGTACATTATCGAATAATGGAGGGATACATTTGCCTGACGATAACCTTAACCGATATTTCGTCTCTGTGAATCACGGTCTGATCCAGGAAGAACGAAGCGACTCCAATGAGTATGAGGTTCTGCTGTCCGGTGACGAGCTTACCGTGCTTCAGGATCTTCTCACAGGTCTGGCCAGCGGGGATGACTATGCCTTCCGGCGTGCTTTTGTCCCCTACAAATCTGCCGATCATGACGATGCCGCAGAGCAGTTCGATGACGCCACCATCCGCCTGTTCCAATATCTGCACGATCACGGTACCGACGAGACCCGCCGCCAGATTGAAGGATTGAACGTCCTGCATAAGCTGGAGAATACGGGTTATCAGGACGAAGGATATGGCTCCGGCTCTCCCACCAACAAATAATACTGAACACCTCTGCGCGCTCCCGGCCGCTATTATGCCTATACTGTGCTAATACGCGGCTTAGCGCAGAATGTTTCTCTTCCGTCCGGTTATGGTTTTATTTTGCGTCCGGGGTTGTACATCGGTTAAAATAGAATCAGATCAGCTGCAGGCGTACTGTATGAGATTGCCGTAGTCATCCGTTCATTGTCTACAGTCACAAATAACTAAATCCGGGAGAGTTTCAGTGGAAGAAAACGATAGTACACAAGTAACATTGAACAAGTTGCAGGTCCATGTGAAGGATATGCAGAAGTGGCAGATTAACGAGGATTTCGCCAAGCAGATTGAGAATTTCAAGGCTTTGCCGGCGCTCTACCGCCATGCTCTGAATGAGCTTGAGAATAAAATTGATATCATCCGGACCGAATGGCAGGTGCGTGACGGCTTCAGCCCCATCGAGCATGTAAAGTCGCGGATCAAGGAACCGAAGAGCATTGTGCAAAAAATGGAACGCAAGGGCCATGAGTTTACCCTTGATAATATGGAGCAGCATATCCATGATATTGCGGGAATGCGGATTGTCTGCGCTTTTGTGAAGGATATCTACCGGCTGGTCGATCACCTGTGCGCCCGCGAGGATATCCGTGTGCTGGAGATTAAGGATTATATCGCCCACCCCAAGCCGAACGGCTACCAGAGCCTGCACCTCATCGTTGCGATTCCGCTGGTGCTGCTGGACGGTACCCGCTGGGTGAAGGCGGAAATGCAGCTGCGCACGCTGGCGATGGATTTCTGGGCCAGCATGGAGCATATACTCTATTATAAATTTGACAAACAGCTGCCTTCCCATGTGGCCGAGGAGCTGAAGGAGGCTGCACGCGCCGCCGATGAGCTGGATCAGAAGATGCTCCGCTTACGGCGGGAGATTCTGGAGCTGTCGGAAGGCAGCGCCCTTCATGAACCTTAAGTATTAACGATAATTACAGGGATAATGAGTGTACAGGGACAGTGAATTCTTATATTTAGGCCTTAGGGTAGCATTCGTTGAAAAGAGGAGCATTTATGCAGCATTAATGCTCCTCTTTTCCGTTATGTTGCCCCTTTTTTGTGGATTGAGGTGCCCTTTTTGCGTTACAGGAGCGCAGGCCCAGTTCTCTCATGTACTTTCCTATGGTACGTTCGCTTATCTTGTATCCCTCACGCTCCAAGAGAATCGTGATTTTGGGGCTACCGTACCGACCCTGGGAGGCATCAAAATGATAGGCGATCCGCTTAAGCAGTAACGCTTTGAGGATGGCCTGGGGGGTGGGCTTTGCTGTTCTCCATTTGTAATAACCGCTCCGTGATACCTGAAAGACGATGCACATCTTCTCCACTGGGAACTTGGAGCGATGATCTTCGACAAACTGAAATCTCAGTTCTTTGGGTTGCTGAAGATGTGCGCGGCTTTTTTAGGATGGCCAATTCCTCCTCCAGGTCTGCCAACTGCTGGTCGCGTTCCTTCAGCTGGCGTTGCAGCTCTCTGACTTTGTCCGGGGTGGACTCACTTTGGAACGACCGGTACTTCTCCAACCACTGGTACAGGGTTTTGGCAGGAATGTCCAGCTCCAGGGCGAGTTCCGCCACCGTCTTGGTTTGCTCCTGGATATACTTTACGGTCTGTATTTTATATTCTTCATTGTAGCTTCTCCGTGTTTCACTCATGTGGGCAACCTCCTCGTTAATCTCGCTTCTGGCCTGCTTTTGGAAAATTTAGGTTTACTTTTGCTCCTCATTCACGCTTCCCGCCTGCTTTTGGCGGTATCAGAGGGATTTTTCCCTTTCATTCTCTCACGCAGCCAACTATCAGCGGCATCAGAGGGATTTTTCCCTTTGATTCTCTCACGCCGCCAACTTTCGGCGGCATCAGAGGGATTTATCCCTTTCATTCTCTCATACAGCCAACTTTCGGCGGCATCAGAGGGATTTTTCCCTTTGATTCTCTCACGCAGCCAACTTTCAGCGGCACCAGAGGGATTTATCCCTTTCATTCTCTCACGCAGCCAACTTTCGGCGGCACCTGAGGGATTTATCCCTTTCATTCTCTCACGCAGCCAACTTTCGGCGGCACCAGAGGGATTTATCCCTTTCATTCTCTCACACAGCCAACTTTCGGCGGCATCAGGGGGATTTATCCCTTTGATTCTCCCACGCAGTCAACTTTCGGCCACATCAGAGGGATTTATCCCTTTCATTCTCTCATACAGCCAACTTTCGGCCACATCAGAGGGATTTTTCCCTTTCATTCTCTCACGCAGCCAACTTTCGGCGGCACCTGAGGGATTTATCCCTTTCATTCCCCCATACTGTCGACTCCCAGCCTACAGCTTATTCAGACCCGCCGCACGTGCGGCAGCGGCCTCCGATACCCGGCGCATCAAGAGAGCAAGCCCTTCACGCGCCTTGGGGGTCTGCGGCAGGAGTGCGCTCCAGTCCTCCTCCGGCTCTATCACCTCAGGCATAGCCGGAAACGGCCGGGAAGAGATCTCATGAAACAGCGGCCCTGGCTGATGCAGCGAGCCTTCGGCAGCCGCCTCGGCCAGCCATTCTCCCGAGGACACGGCCGGACCCTTACGCTCCAGCCGGGCCAGCTCGGAGGCCAGCGACACAGGCGCAGGCGCTCCCTCTTCTTCAATCCGCTCATTCTCCTGCTCCGCCCAGAGGGCGAACACGCCGGTGAGCAGCTCCTCCTTGGACAGTCCGCGCAGGGCAAACGCAAGCAGCGGCTCCTTCACCAGCTGCTGCCTGATCCGAAGCAGCACCTCTCCTGCGGGCAGCAGGCCCGTCCCCTGTTCATCAGCCGCCTGCTCCAGCTCATTATCCGCAGGCAGCACATCAAGCGTTGCCAGCCCGCCATTCAGACTGCCCTGCAGCAGATCATACAGTTCACCCGGATGCGCGGAGAGCTGAAGCAGCACTTCATTTTTCCGCGCGGGCAGCCACTGTTGCAGATGCAGAGTGAGCACCTCCCGGTGCACCTGCTTTTCTGTTGTTGCCCCGGCTTTGCCGTCAACTCTGTCTGCACCGGCTGATGCCGGGCTCTCCAGACTCCCGGTGGCCTTGATCAATCCGGGCAGCACCTCCAGCCGCAATTCCAGCAGTTCTTTCATAGATGCTCCCCCTCCTTCTTCCTTACAATCTAATTCTATCTACATCCAGTCCTGGCCCTGCAGCTCAATCAGCTCTTTCAGCTCATGGTTGGACATCTCGGTCAACCAGTTCTCGCCGGAGCCGACCACTTGCTCGGACAGGCTTTTTTTGCGTTCAATCAGCTCATCAATCCGTTCCTCCAGCGTCCCCTGGCAGATCAGCTTATGCACTTGCACATTCTTATGCTGCCCAATGCGGAAGGCACGGTCCGTGGCCTGGTTCTCAACTGCCGGATTCCACCAGCGGTCATAATGGAGCACATGATTGGCCCTTGTCAGATTGAGGCCTACGCCCCCCGCCTTGAGCGACAGGACGAAGAATGCAGGACCTTCCCCCTCCTGAAAAGCATGCACCATCTCGTCACGCTCGCGCTTCGGGATTCCGCCATGCAGGAATAGCGGCGTCTGCCCGTATCTTCGGGCCAGACGGCTGACGAGCAGCTCGCCCATCGCCACATACTGCGTGAAGATCAGCGCAGATTCGCCCAGCTCGGAGATGCTGTCCAGCACCTCGAACATGACATCCATTTTGCCGGAAGGCTCACTGCGCAGGCTCCGTCCCTCATCCTTGCGGAACAGCTGGGGATGATCGCAGATCTGCTTCAGCTTGGTCAGGGAAGAGAGCACCAGTCCGCGCCGGGCCATACCGGAACGCTCGCCGATGACACCGAGCATCTCATCCACCACTCCCTGATAGAGCGCGGCCTGCGTCTCCGTAAGCGGACAATAAGACTTCAGCTCAAGCTTCTCCGGCAGATCCTTGGAGATATCCGGGTCACTCTTGAGCCGCCGCAGCAGGAAGGGGGAGACCAGACGGTGCAGCTCACGCAGCCGTTCGCCGCCTTCTCCCGATACGTAACGCTGCCGGAAGGAATGGTAGGTCCCCAGATAACCCGGGTTGAGGAAGTGGAAAATCGACCACAGCTCGCCCAGCCGGTTCTCCACCGGAGTCCCTGTCATTGCGATCCGGTGCGGCGCAGTTAGCTTCATCACACTCTGCGCCTGCTTGGTGCGGTGATTCTTGATATATTGGGCTTCGTCCAGCACAACGGTTGACCAGCGTACCCCGGCCAGATCCTCGCTGTCCCGGCCAGCCAGATGGTAGGTGGTCAGCACAATCTCATGGCTGAGCGCAAGCTCGGTGAAGCCCTCGCCGCGCACCCGCCGTCCCCCATGATGAATATGCACACTAAGCGAAGGCGCAAACCGCTGTAATTCCCGCTGCCAGTTCCCCAGCAGTGAGGTCGGGCAGAGGATCAGCACAGGCTCCTGCTTCTCTCCCGGCGGTGCATTCAGCGCCCGGTCCAGCAGGCAGGTGATGACCTGCACGGTTTTGCCAAGGCCCATATCATCGGCCAGACAGACCCCGAAGCCCAGGCTGCTGAGCGCCGTCAGCCATTGATAGCCCCGCTCCTGATAAGGCCGCAGCGTTCCGTTCAGATCCTCCGGTACCGGACGCATCGGCATCCCGCGCAGCACATCGCCATGCATGAGGGAGGCCAGCAGGCCGGAGGTCTCCATGCCGGTAACCGACATGCCTTTCCACAGCCTGTCATCGCCATCCTCAGCCTCCAGGCGCATCCAGTCGGCTGCTGTCATCTCCCCGCTCTCGCCACGCTTAATGTATCTCAGGACCTGACGCACTTCCTTCGGGTCCACTTCAATCCATTCCCCCCGGAAGCGTACAAAAGGTACGCCCGCTTCCACCAGGGCATTCAGCTCATCCTCAGTGATGTCCGAGTCCCCCAGTGAGGCCTCAATACGGAAGGAGATCAGCTCCTCCATGCCCAGCGCAGACTGGACCGGACCATCGGTTCCGCCCACCGGGGGCTGCATCTTCATTCTCATTCCAATCCGCCGCCGCCCTTCACGGCTCCAGCGTGAAGGCATCTGCACTGTAATTCCCCGTTCACGCAGCTGCTGCACACTCTCTTTCAGGAAGAAATATAGCCGCTCCGGGGACAGCTCTACCCCGCGTGGAGCAGGTTCAGCCAGCGAACGCTGAATGTCCGGCGAACTCTTCGCCGCCCGTCCCAGCGCAGCAAGCAACTGCTGCTGGATGTTGCGGTAGCGCTTGCCCCATAGGGTGAATTCCCGCTCCCGGCTGCTCCAGACCGCTTCCGCCGGAAGCCAGAATTCCCCCTCCTCCCGGCTCTCCGCCCAGAACGTCAGCTGCCACTGCTCGCTCTCCTCCGCCGGCGGCTCCAGCCGCAGGCCCAGACTAAGCTGCCCGCTGCGGGCTTCCTCAGTCTCGAAATGCGGCACCTCATGGCCCGCCGTATCGTTCACAACGGTCAGCAGCTCAGTTACCTCAGCCGGAGTCCCCTGAACAGGGATATCCCGGCTGCCGGTAAGCAGACTGTTCCACCACAGCTCAGTCAGCGGAGAATAGCCGCGGCGGTAATTGGCCTTATACGGCGCCAGCGCACTCTCATGGGCTGCAACCACATTCTTGATCTCGGAGGTCATGACCGCCTGCAGGAAGGAATAGAGCACATATCCGCCCGCTTCCTCGCGCGAGGACAAGTCCCCTTCCTCAGCTACATGAGTACCGAGGGCCAGCACCGGCATGGAAGCCGCCATCTGCAGGAAGAACTCCTTATCCGCCTCTTCCCGAAAAGCAGGCGACCAGCATACAGCGGCCGCCTGCTCGCCGCCGCGACGCCGCGAACCTACCTTGCGCGGCGGCTGGGCACCGGGCACAATTCCGCCCTTGCCCATTAGTTCGAGCGCAAACCGGGCGGCTGCGGACCAGTACCGCAGCTCACCCCCAGGCTCTATGCCTTGGGCGCGGCTGACCTGCTCATCCCAGGCCAGGAGCAGCTCGAAGGCATCCTTCGGGGTCAGCGCCAGCCCTTCGAGCGTGCGCCCTGGCAGTGCGCGCCGCGCCGGCTTGCCTTCCACAGCGGCGGCGACAGGATATTTCACCTCTGCCAGCCGCAGCGCAGCACCCGCAAATGGACGCCAGCCGCTGCGGAGCTCCAGCCGTTTGATCACGCGTGTCCATGCGTCGACCTTCGGCTCAGAGGTTTCACCCGAGAAGCAGAATAAAACGTCCCCTAACCATATTGCATACAGATGCTTATTCATTGATGATCTCCATTCTTTTGAGCAAACAGAAAGAGCCAGCCCTTCCGGTCCGGAAGACTGTATCCTTCTCCGCGAGAAATATATTATGAAGGTGTACGGACTGCACCACTACTACCTGTACAGCCGTTCCATCAGCGTCATTACGGCAACTTTTTTCTTCATCCCTTCATCTTATACGAAAAAGCCTATATTTAAAAACCTTTCTGCGCTTTTTCTGTGATTTTAGCAGATTTTTCTGCAAATCTAAGGCAAACGCAGCAAATCACAGCCCCGCTCCCAATCCAGGCGCGTCCAGGTGGATATATGCCGTCAGGCGGCCGCAACTCTAATCGCCCGGTCGATTCGCCAACAACTAAGTGGGAAACAAGTGGAAAATCGTATCTTAAATTGTCCACTTTCAGCTATTTGAGGAAATTAAATGGATAAACGACACTTACTCCAGCCCATTCTTCCTGTTACGGCAGATATGCAGAGAATTAAGTGTACTTTTTCCACCTGCTGTTTCATATAGCGCCCTTCATGAACCAGCAAGTGTAGAAAATCCAACTGCTATTTCTATTCGCTGACGGGTCTCCTCTCCGCCAGCACAAGCAAGCTTCTCCCAGACAGCCCAAAGAACCATCCCTTCCCCTGAAAGGCGAAGATGGTTCTTTGCTGCCTGCTATCCCAGCCCTACTTCCTCCGCGCATCCGCCTGAATCCGCAGCTCTCCGCCATCTGCCGCATCCTCCACCTGCACGATAATCGCGCCGTTCTTGCCGTTACGGGCCCAGCCGGTTCTTCCCTCATTCAGCTGCTCGAGGGTGATCTCCGTCAGACCCTCCACCGCAGCAACGGTGAAGAACGGGTAACAGAGAGCGAACCGCAGCTTCTCTCTCCGCGGCTTGTAATGATGCACCCCGTAGGCCCACTTCAGCTCCAGCACTCCGTCCCCGCCCTCGGCCTGCACGGCAATCTCCGTATACTGGCCCTGACGATAGCCGAAGCTATGGCCGTCATCTTCATACAGCTTGAAGGATGCGGAGAACCCGGTAGACGCTTCCGCCCCGTAGAGATGGAAGATGACCATCTCCTCCGTGTCCTCCAGCGCATACTGTCTCAGCAGGCCTTCGGCTACGAAGCTGCCGGCCTTCACATACATCGGCATAATGTGCAGCGGCGCAGCCGCCAGAATATGACGGCCGCCTTCATGGATCTCCCCGTCCCAATAATCAAGCCAGCAGCCTTCCGGCAGGTAGACCGAGCGGTGATCCGTATCCGGGCGGTAGACGGGGGCGATCAGCACATTGTCGCCCAGCAGGAACTGGTCGCACAGGTTGGTCACATGCGGGTCACGCGGATATTCAAGCACTAACGGACGGATGACCGGCAGCCCGCTCACTTCCGCTTCATGAAACAGATTATACAAATGCGGCATCCAGCGGTACCTGAGCCCAATGAATTCACGCAGAATCCCTTCCACCTCTTCCCCGAAGGACCACGGCTCCTGGCGCAGCGTTCCGATGGAGGAATGATTACGGCAATAAGGGAAAAAGACACCCATCTGCGTCCAGCGCACCAAGAGCTGCGCCGAGGTATGGTGAGCGAATCCGCCGATATCCGGCCCGGCGAAGGCCAGCCCCGACAGCCCCATGTTCAGCACCATCGGCATAGCCATCGCCATATGCTCCCAGAAGCTGCGGTTATCTCCGGTCCACACAGCCGCATACCGCTGGATACCCGCATACCCGGCCCTGGTCAGCACAAAAGGCCGTTCGCCCCCCATATGCTCAGCCAGGCCCTCATAGGTGGCTTTGGACATCATCATCCCGTACAGGTTATGGTATTCCTCATGGGTAACCGGCCGCCCGTTGTTGAAATGCATCACATCGAGGTCCATCGTCTTGGTCTCATTGAAGACCGCAGGCTCGTTCATATCGTTCCAGATGCCCTCAATCCCGAGATCGGTGTAGTATTGATGCAGATCCCCCCACCACTCCGCCGTGCGGCTGTCGCTGAAGTCGGGAAAGGCGCTAATGCCCGGCCAGACCTCCCCGAAGAAAATCTCGCCCTCCAGGCGGCGGCAGAAATGCTTCTCCAGCACACCTTGCTTATACACCTCGTATTTCGGGTCTTTTTTGACGCCGGGATCAACAATGGGTACAATCCGCACCCCCAGCTCCCGAAGCTCCGAGATCATGGTCTGCGGATCAGGGAAGTTGACGGGGTCGAAGGTGAACACACGGTACTCATCCATATAATGAATATCCAGATAAATGACATCACACGGGATATTCTTCTCGCGGAAGGTACGGGCAAGCTGCAGCACCTCCTGCTGATTCATGTAACTGTAGCGCGACTGGTGGTAACCGATCGCCCATTTCGGCGGAAGCGCGATCCGGCCGGTAAGTGTGGTATATCTTCGGACAACATCCTTCATCTCCGGACCGTTAATGAAATAAATGTCGTAATTCCCTGTCGAGCAGCCAATGGTAAAAGCGACGCCATGCGAACGCATGTCGAAATCGCTCCGGCCCGTGTTATCCAGAAACAGCCCGTAGGAGAGATCGCCATGCATGTGAATAATCAGCGGAATCGACTCATAGAGCGCTTCAATCTCCGGCAGATGCGGGGCGAACACATCGGTATTCCAGTTCGTATAACGCTCCCCGCGCTTATCCAGGAAGCTTGATTTCTCACCCAGTCCATAGAAATGCGAGTCCGGCTGCATATCATACTCCGCATGACTTGCCCCGCGGGGATTCCAGCTCGCCAGATTCTGCTGCATAATCACCTTGCCGGAGGTGTTCTCCACACGGAGCAGGAACGAGGTCTTCTCAATAACCAGCCGGATGGCACTGGTAGTGAAGATGAGCTGTTCTGCAGTCTCCTCCACCGGGAACAAATGCGGGATACAACACTCCTTCAGCACCGCCTCCGAGGTGGTCAGATCCGGCACCCTGCCATGGAAGACTTTCATCCGGAACATATCGTCGCTCAAAAAGAGAAAGACCAACCCGGCGCATTCCCCGCGGACAATATAGACATTCTCAGAACGCTCCCAGGATACGACGCTGCCCGGCGTATTCCAGGTCTCCTTCATCACCAGCGGCCCCATCTTCTCCGGGCGTATCGCCTCACTGCTCTCCATGTTTCTTATCCCCCTTCGCTGTCGCTAATGGCTCTTCATGACTACATATTACCCCGGTGCTCAGGAATACTATCCGCAAATGTTATGACCTGTTGGTCATTTTTTTCGCCGAAATAGTCTTAATTACTGCCAATGCGGGTATATTCAATATAGACCATGCTTAAGAACGCATTACAATAATGAAGTTGGGGAGTGATCCTATGACTAGAACTAATCCTTATAAGTGGGGAAATCTGCTGCTATTCCTCGGTGTGATTGCCGTCAATACCCTCTCAGTGACCCTGCCGCTCGGAGGGAACAGCACCGGTGAGATTTCGGACAGGTATCACACCGATCTCACCCCGGCCGGATATGCTTTTTCTATCTGGTCCCTGATCTATCTGCTGCTGGCCGGGTTCATTATTTATCAGTTCCGCAGCGATACCGGAGGCAGGGACTCTGTACAGCGGATAGGCATCTGGTTCATGCTGAGCTGTATTTTCAATATGGGCTGGCTGCTGCTCTGGCATTACCTGTATATCGAGCTGTCCCTGGTAGTCATGCTGCTTTTGCTGATCTCCCTGATTGTCATCTACCGCCGCACCCGCAGTATTGCAGATCCAACTACAGGCGAGACATGGCTGGTTAAGCTGCCCTTCAGCATTTACCTCGGCTGGATCTCTGTAGCCACCATCGTCAATGTCAGCGTCGTGCTGGTGAAGAACAACTGGGACGGCTTCGGACTCAGCGCCTCGCTATGGGCTGTCATCATGCTCTGCGTCGGCACAGTGCTGGCAGTTCTGGTCAGCTATCCGTACCGGGACAGCATCTATCCGCTCGTCTTCGTCTGGGCGTATATCGCCATTGCGCTCGAACACCAGGATACAGAATCTATATTCTTCACCGGGCTGATTGCCGCCGGACTTCTCCTGCTCTACAGCATCTGGCTGCTGCTCACCCCGCGCCGTACCAGAAGCAGTTACTAATCTTGAGCATTTATCAAGCAGAAACGGCTTCGCCGTCCTCTTAAAGGACGGCGTTCGTTTCAGCGAGAAATAGAAGGATAAGTTATCGTGTGCAACATATAATTTCTTATATTTGAATATTTGAACAAAAAATCCCCCGCACTCGAACTTCAGGTGCGGGGGATTTCGCTATGCCGGATGAATCCGGCCTGAATCTTATTTCTTGCGTGCTACCGCTTCGATCTCAACGAGCGCATCCTTGGGCAGACGGGCAACCTCGACGGCACTGCGGGCCGGGTAAGGCTCTTTAAAGAAGGTGCTGTACACCTCGTTGACCGCCGCGAAGTCGTTCATGTCCTTCAGATACACAGTGGTCTTGACCACATGATCAAGCGTTGCTCCAGCCTCTTCCAGAATAGCCTTCACATTGCTGAGTGACTGGCGCGCCTGCTCCTGCACACTGCCGGGCAGCACCGCTGTCTCCGGGTCCATTCCGAGCTGGCCTGAGGTGTAGACCCAGTTGCCGGCGATAATCGCCTGGCTGTAGGGGCCGATTGCCCCTGGGGCTTTGTTCGTAGCTACCTGCTTTTTACTCATATCTGACCCCTCCTGCCTGCTGTACGCGGTCTGTGGACCGCATGTACATTCTAATGGTATATCTAATTGTAAGTCCTGGGGTCTGTGTATTGCAAACCCTGGTTGTCACCTTAATGCTTGCCGATCACATGAATGACTTCATTGGTATAGATATGAACGCCGCCTGTATCGGCGAGAGCAATATTCATCATCGCCCGGGCGACCCTGGCAGCCGGAATCGCCCGGTACTTGGCCGCTTGGCCGACCATGGCGAAGTCCAGCCCCTTCATCAGCACAGCAGCCACACGTTCACCCAGCCGGAATTCCTCCCGGTCACCGAGCAGCAGGGAGGGCCGGAACAGATGCAGACCGTGGAATCCGGCGGCAATCAGGCCTTCCTCGGTCCGCCCCTTGGTGCGGCTGTAGAAGCTTCTCGACTTGGTGCTGGCGCCCATTGAGGACACCGCGAGGAACTGCTTCACATTCTGGGCTCTGGCCAGCGCCGCAGCGGCAAGCGGATACTCCAGATCCACCCGCTCGAACTGCTTCTGTGAGCCTGCCTGCTTAATAGTCGTCCCCAGACAGCAGAACACTGCATAGACGCCAGAGAATTGCTCGCTATATTGCTCCAGCCGGTCCCAATCGACCTGGATTTGTCTCAGCTTAGGGTGCGTAAGCGCAAGCGGGCGGCGGCCCAGTACACGAACCTCATCCCATTTCCCCTCTCTTAGCAGATCCTCTGTCAGCGCACGGCCAACCAGACCTGTAGCTCCCAGTACCAGCGCAATTCTTGTCACCGGATCGCCTCCTTATATTCCTCCCGCAATTCTATTCATCCCGCAGAATACGGCGTCCCAGCAGCAAGGCCAAGGTAATCATAAGCATACCTACTACAAGCTGCATACCGTAGATCTGCATCCAGCCGGGCCAATCCTTAATCCATTCGTAGATACGGCCCCCCAGCAGCGGACCGAAGAAGGCCGCAAGACCGGTGAGCGCCGCATACATAGCCATATACATCGGCCGTTCCCGCTTCGGCGTATCCCCGATAATGAAGTTGAAGGCGAGCTGGTTGAAGCCGCCCACACCCACGCCAAAAACAATATGAGCCGCGAACAATACCGGCAGCATCGGCAGCACGGACAACAGACCCCACATCAGGGAAGAGACCGCGATAATCGGCAATGTCCAGAGCAGCAGCTTCTTGTTGCTGTGCCTTGCATTCAGGTTCCCCCATATATAGAAGCTGCCCATCATGAACACCGTCTGCGAGACATTCAGCAAAGACAGCTTCTCGTAATTGATATGCAGGAGCTGCAGCATGACATAGGAATACAGCGGCACGGTCAGATTCTGCAGCAGCAGCCACGCGGACAGGAACAGCGTAGACTTCATGAACAGCCTGTCCTGAAGCGGCTTCCTGAGCATCGGCAGGAAGTCTTTCTCTTCAGATTTCTCGAACGGCACATCAGGGTAGAAGAAGAACACCACGATATTAGAGACGGAGAAAATCCATACGACAATATATAAAATAAGGAACCCGTGTCCGCCCGGATAACGGTCCAGAATAATCCCGCCCCCGTACATCACCAGGCTTCCCAGCGCGTTCAGAAACGTATTGCGGATGCCGAAATAACGGCCTCTGACCCGTGCAGGCACCAGATCACTGATGACCGAGTTCCACAGCACACCGCCAGCGGTGTTGGCAATGAAGGCAATGGTATACATAACGATGAAGGCGGTAACCCAGTGCTCTTGCGGAAAAACAAACGGGACCAGCCCCGTAGACCCCCAGAGCAGTCTATGCAGGCCGATGAAAGTAACCATCGCCCACTTGCGGCTCGGCAGCTTCTGGATCAGGAACGCTACACCAATCTGTGCGACATTCACCAGCGTAGTGAGCGCCAGAACGAACCCGATCTGACTGGAGCTGGCACCCAGGTATAACAGAAAGCCTGTAAGAAACTGGCCTTGCAGCAGCACCTGGAATATAGTGGACGGTATCCCCTCAAAGGTTGCGATCTGCAGATTCTTGCGGTGTACAGAGGCCTTGCGCAGATCCTTGGGACGGTTCCGCAGCGGCCTGCTTCTCATGATGTTCATGGGGTGGTGACTCTCCTTTGATGCGGCTTTTGCTTCATTCTACTCCGCACCAGATTCCTGTCAATACACCGAAATCACAAATAAAGTTGGAGCCGCCGGTTTATACCGAAACCCCTGAATCCAGCGGCAAATGTAGGGCAAATACACTTCCCTGGCCTTCCCGGCTATGCAAGGTGATGAAGCCCCCGAGCAGCCTGGCCAGATCGTTGCTGATGGATAAGCCCAGCCCCGTACCGCCGTACTTGCGGCTGACATTCGTATCCGCCTGTTCAAAGGCTTCAAAGATCAGATCATGCTTCTCCGGAGGAATACCAATCCCGGTATCCTGCACCTCAAAGGCAATCCACCTCCGTGAAGCAGGCCCCTCCTGCCGTTCCACCACGCAGATATTCATGGAGACGCTGCCGGCCATTGTGAACTTGAAGGCATTCGAGAGCAGATTGCGGAGGATTTGCTGTACCCGCTGGGGATCTGTGTGTATCACCGCCGGGACCTCTTCATCCATGGAGACGCTGAAGGTAAGCTGCTTCTGTTTGGCTACTACGCTGAAGTGCTGAAGGAGCAGATCCGGCACCTCGCTGACATTCAAGTCCTCCATAATGACATCCAGCTTCCCGGCCTCCACCTTGGACAGATCCAGAATATCGTTGATCAGCGACAGCAGGTCTTCACCCGAGCGGTGAATAATCCCGCCGTATTCGGACAGCTCCTCCACACTCCGTGATTCATCGCTTTCTTCAATTAATTGGGACAGGTTGATGATGCTGTTCAGCGGCGTTCTTAATTCATGAGACATATTAGCCAGGAATTCGGACTTGAACTGGGAGGCGAGCATCAGCTGCTTGGCTCTCTCCTCCAGCACGATTTTATTCTTATGCAGCTCCTCCGTCTGTTCAGATAACAGCTCATTGGCTCTTACAATCTGTCCGGTACGCATCAGATCCAGATGGAAGTCGCGGATGATCAGCGCAAACAGGGCACTTAGAACCAGGCCTGCGGGAAAGGTAACCGGCATAATTTTCATTATGTATTCCTGTGCGGGAATGACCCCAAATACAGCGATGTTCAGCACATTCACTACATTTACAACCAGGATCGTAATCAGTCCCTTATACATCATCGAGGCAGCCGAACGCTGTACCCAGAGGCTCAGACCGGCACATATGAAGCCCAGGATTGATAAGTTCAGCACTCCTACCAGCGCCGCTTCAGTAACTCCGAAGGTCAGCCTGGTCAGCCCGGTCAAGACACCGATAATAATCAGAACCAGCGGCTGCGGGTAGGCCAGTGTCGAGATAATCAGCGGCACAAACCGCAGGTCAAAAATCACATGCTCATCCAGCCGGTAGCCGAAAAAGGTGCTGATCCAACCGGCGAAGATCGCAAGCAGGACCCAGCTCACTTTTTTCACAGGCTCAGAAGCATAGGTTACGGTATATTTGTATATTAAATTTGCCAGATAGGACAGTGTGATCAGTAAGGCGGTATTCACAAAAAAGATTTTGACATATTCCATGGCTTCACTCCTGCAGCGAAAATAAGATAACACCGATATCATTTATAGTATCATATATAGAGGAATGAAAACATGAAGCCACGGAGCTATTGCATATGTATATGTTATGTATATGTATGGGATAGTCTTCGACATGCCGGCAGACAGAAGAAGAGCGCAAATCACTGGGATTTACGCTCTTCCTGTAGGGCAGGAGTCCGGGGTGTCCGGCCCTGCCACGCCTTTTGCTTCTCTTCTATTTAACTGCGGTGGGACTGCTCCCATTTATGGTATTCCGCTTCGGCTTCATCCTTGGAATGGCCGTAACGTTCCTGCAGTTTGCCTACCAGCTTGTCTTTTTCACCGTCAATAACATCCAGATCGTCGTCCGTCAGCTTGCCCCATTGCTTCTTGGCCTCACCTTTGAACTGCAGCCACTTGCCTTTGATTACATTGTTATCCATTACAAGATCATCTCCTTAGTTGTCTGATTATAGTCTGGCAGATGCTTATAATTCTTAGTGAACTATTACCCTCATGACTTTTCCCTGAATCGTGTGACCGGGAGCAGGCCTTCCGATAGCCAGACCCCTATCCCGAGCAACGGATGCACAAAAAGTCATACTTTGTCACATAATAGTCTTTTAAAACAGCTATTCAACTCTTTTCAAATTTGATATAATTCAGAGGTAAATTTATTTATCATTTAAGTGATTATTTTCACATGTGTATTGCCCGGCTTGTGCTAAAATGCCATCGAACAACAAACGTGATGATTAAATTTTTTCTTATTGTCTGCCGATATATGTCGTATGCCTGCTACAATAAGGGACTTAAGACCGAGTTGAGTGTGACATTCATCATTTATAAAGTGATTTTTATCACTTCCATAGCTATTAAAATGTTTTACATTTTAATATATATATTTTAAACTATTTTCTTGGAGGTCATATCAAAATGAAAAAAGCTTCTGTAATCTTGTCGAGCGCCCTGGTACTTGGCACCTTGCTTGCAGGCTGCGGCAACAACAACTCGGGCAATGCTGCTCCAACTACCGCACCTGCTGCTGCAACCTCTGCTCCTGCCGCTGAGGCAACTGCTGCTCCTGCAGCTGAGACAGGCAAATACCAGGACGGAACTTACTACGGAACAGTGGATGCTGACCCGGAAACCGGCTGGCAGACATTCACATTGTTGACTGTAGAAGGCGGCAAAATCACCAAAGCTGACTGGAATGCTTTCAATGTTAAAAAAGCTGGCGATTTGAAGAAAAAAGTGTCCGAAGACGGCAACTACGGTTTGGTTAAAATCGGCGGTGCGAAGTCCGAATGGCATGAACAGGCAGCTAAAGCTGAAGCTTTCCTGATTGAAAAACAAGATCCTGCAGCCCTTACAGTAGATGCTGAAGGCAAAACAGATGCGATCTCCGGCGTATCCGTACACGTTAGTGATTTCGTTGGCGCTGCACAGGCTGCACTTGCTGCCGGTCCTGCTGAAGCTGGTCAATACAAAGACGGCGGATATACTGCAGAAGGCGAAATGGATGCGAAATCCGGCTGGAAGTCCACTGTAGCTCTTACTGTGGCTAACGGTAATGTTGTCGCTGTTAATTTCAGCGGTGTGAATGCTGCAGGCGATGATAAGAAACAATATTCTGTAGACGGCAAATACGGAATGAAAGCCGGCGGTGCTGCTGCTGAATGGCACGAAGAAATTGCACTGGCCGAGAAGTATTTCCTTGAGAATAAAGGCGTAGCTCCTACCCTGGATGCTGAAGGCAAAACAGATGCTATCTCCGGCGTATCTATCCACGTTGGTGAATATTTCACACTTGCACAAAAAGCGCTCGAAGGCGCGAAATAATTATTCGCTACCTTTTGCAGCTAATCAGATGAATGAGGTGAGTTTCTCTTGAAGAAAATAGTCATTTTGGGCGGCGGCTACGGCGGCGTACTCACGGCTAAGAAACTGGCAAAGAAATTTAAGAACGATAAAGATGTAGAAATTAAACTGATCGACCGAAATCCATACCACACTCTTTTGACTGAGCTGCATGAGGTTTCTGCGAATCGCGCACCAGAGGATTCGATCAAAATTGACTTGAAGAAAATTTTTGCCGGCCTGAAGGTAGATGTTGTTCTGGACGAAATCAGCAACATTGATTTCAAGAACAAGAAGCTGAAGTCCGACAAAGCCACCTATGCTTACGATTACCTGGTAATCGGCACAGGAAGCAAGCCAACCTTCTTCGGAATCCCGGGAGCTGAAGAGAACACCTTCTCCTTCTGGTCTTATGATGATGCAGTGGCCCTGAAGCGTCAGATCCGCGACATGTACACCAAAGCTGCGAAGGAAAAGAATGCGGCAGTCCGCCGTTCCATGCTGACCTTCGTAATCATCGGTGCCGGCTTCACCGGCGTCGAGCTCGTAGGTGAAATGGCTGAGCAACGCGAGGAGCTGTGTAAGGAATTCTTCATTGATCCTTCTGAAGTAAGACTGATTGTGGCTGATATGGCGCCGAAGATTCTGCCGATCCTTCCGGAGAAGCTGATTCAGAAGGCCGAAGCCCGCTTGCGCAAGATGAATGTAGAAATTGTTACAGGCGCCAAAATCACCGAAGTAGGCACAGGTTCTGTAGCCCTCGGCGAGAAAAACATCGTGGATGCTCAGACGATCGTCTGGACAGCCGGTGTTGAAGGCTCCGAAATCGTTGGCAACCTTGATGTTCAACAGCAAGGCCGCAAACGTATTGTTACCAATGAACACCTTGAGAGTGTTGACCATAAGAACGTATACGTTGTAGGGGATAACATCTTCTTCATCCCTGAAGGCGAAGAACGTCCTGTTCCACAAATGGTTGAGAATGCTGAACAGGCGGCTCCGGTTATCGCGGGCAATATTACTGCCGATATCAAAGGTACGCCCAAAAAAGCATACAAACCAGGATTCCACGGCACCATGGTTTCGATCGGCAGCCGCTACGGTGTAGCGAACGTTGGTCTTCCGGGCAAGTTCTTCATGCTGACCGGCTTCATGGCTATGTTGTCCAAACATTTCATCAATATGTTCTATCTGTCCCAGGTTGTAGGCTTCAACAAAGTCTGGACTTACATGATGCACGAGTTCTTCCATGTTGAGAACCGCAAGAGCTTCGTGGGCGGATACTTCTCCAAGCGCTCGCCGAACTTCTGGCTCGTCCCTCTCCGTATGCTTCTGGGGGGAATGTGGTTATATGAAGGTATAGAAAAGATCCGCAAGATCTGGGTCGATCCGAATAAGATTTTCCTGATTCCTGCTGCTCCTTATGCAGACGCCACTTCAGCTGCCAGTGTAGCTGTTGATGCCGTCAAAACAACCGTAGATGCCCAATCTGCCGCTTCCGCAGTATCCACTGCCAAAGAAGCTGTATCGGCTCTCCCGGTTCCAGGCTTCATTTACGATATTTCCAACTGGTTCATGGATCTTATGTTCTACAACCCGGATGGTTCTTACACCTTCCTGGCGAAATGGTTCCAAATCGGCATGGTATGTGCCGAAATTCTCTTCGGTGTTATGCTGATCGTTGGTTTGTTCACAGCAATCTCTGCCCTGGCTACTATAGGAATGGCAGTCATGATCTGGACTACCAAGATGGCAGCAACAGAAATGCTCTGGTATGTTGCGGCAGCTATTGCCTGCATCGGCGGCTCCGGCAGCGTGTTCGGTCTGGACTACTATGTTCTTCCTTGGCTCAAGAAGCAGTGGAAGAAGATCCCACTCGTCCGGCGCTGGTATCTGTATACCGACTGAGGAAACGGGTATCTTGTGTATAAGAAGTAACTTTATTAATAACAGCGGCGTATGCTCATGCTGCGCTGCTGCAAGCTGAATAGGATATTCTTAAGAGTAATGTGTCCCTAGGACACATTACTCTCCTTGTTTAACAAGGTGAAAGTACAGTTGTGTGCGGATTTTCAACAAAATGGTTTTGTAGGGATAATCAGGGCTATGGTTGCTTCCGGCAAAACCGACAGAAGGAGAGAAGCTTGTGAACCAAAAACTCATGGAAGATACGTTCCGGTTGCTTCAGGCTGAAATGTCCCAGATCGCCGGAATTCAGTTGTCTCTCTCTCCGGCAGAATGCGAGCAGTTGCTCTCGGTAGTGGAACGCCATGATCTGGAATATGACCGCAAAGTCCATTTGCTAGGTATTTATACCATTCTTACCGTGGCCGCACAGCGCCATATGGAATGTGTCCCACATCATCCTGACCTGACCCGCAACATTTTGGATGGAGATTATCTATACAGCTTCTATTTGCAGTTTGCAGTGAAATGCCGGGAGCTGGATCTGGTGGCGTATATGGCACCCTCGATCAAAAAAATGCAGATAGCACGTTCAAATGGAGAGTTCACGGAACATAATCCGGCCCGGGAGTTTGATGAATTCCTCATTCAGGAGCGCAGACAACGAAGCCGTACCAGCAAAGCCATTTGACAGGTGGGAACACAAACGATGAAGCTGCATGAATCCTTGAATATTGACCTGAATGAAATTAACCATGAAATTAAGAATCTGGTGACCCGCGATAAGGATGTGCCCAAGAAATCGCAGCTGGCGCAGAGTATTCTCGAGCTGACAGGCTCCGGCGGCAAGCGCCTTCGCCCGCTGATGGTCATTGTAGGGAGCCGCTTCGGGCGTAAGCCTGCCGGGCGCAGAACACTGCAATTATCGGCTGCGGCTGAATTTATCCACGTTGCCTCATTGATTCATGATGATATTATTGACAACGCCGAGCTGCGGCGGGGCGAGCCTGCACTGCACACCAAGACCGGCATTCAATCTGCTGTGCATATCGGCAATTATATGTCCGCCCGCGTAATTGAGCTGCTTAGCAAGTATTCGGGGGATAAGGACCGTTATGTTCACGACCTGTCCTCTGTGGCCACGGCCCAGCTATGCCTGGGTGAATATCAGCAAATGGAGCATGTCTTCGACTATGACCTTACGCTGGAGCAATATCTGGAGAAGTCCCGTAACAAAACAGCTCTGCTCATGGCTACCTGTCTGAAGGTAGGCGCTCTATCGGCAGAGAGCACCGATGAGATCGCCCAGCTCCTCTACGATTTCGGTGAGGCGCTGGGGATGTCATTCCAGATTCAGGATGACATTCTTGACTTCACTCAATCGGCGGATGTGCTGGGCAAGCCGGCTGGCAGTGATCTGCGCCAGGGGCAGGTTACCCTGCCTGTACTTTTTGCTCTGCAGGACGCCGAGCTTGCTCCGGTCATCCGCAGGATAGGCCCAGCCTCTTCTGCTGCGGAAGTGGCGCATGTGTTGGAGCTGATCAAGGGCAGCGATGCCCTGGCCCGCTCTGAGGCCGTCAGCCAGGACTATCTGGCCCAGGCTGATGCCATCGTGAAGCAGCTCTCCAGCTTCCCGGCGCACGCCGATCTGGAGACCCTGCTGCAATACTTCGCCGGCCGCGACCACTGAGCCGCCGGGCTGAGGGGGTTACGGGCAGCGCTACTACGGCCAGCGATATTACGGCCAGAGATACACTGCCCTGCGCTGAGGCCGTCAGTAGGGGCTGCCTGGCTCAGTCTGCTGCTGCCGCCATCGTGAAGCCATTCTCCAGCTTCCGTGCAAAGGTCTGTGCAGCTTCATTGGTTCAGTTAACTAACCCTGCTGTATCATGATGCTGCACGCATGACGCTGCTGTATTAGTGCATACAGGTACGCTCCACACTGCTGTATTAGCGCATACGGTACACTCCATCCTCCACGTTATATGTATTCACACATTTTAAGTAAACGAGCCTGAGTAGGGCTCGTTTTTTTGTTCCCTGAACTTATTTACCTCATTGGCCGACTAACTGTATTTCCTACAACTAAAGTCGTCCATAACTATGCAGCAATTGTTATAACTGCACTCTGTACACCTATTTAGGCTGGAATGCCCACAAAAGCTACTTTTCAGCATTTTTAGTTGTACAGAATGCATGTATCATACGAAATCTGCCTTCTGGCCGCCTTTTAGTTGTACGAAATACACTTATCCGCTCACATCTCATCTATCCGCTATACAAGCGAACGCAACGCAGCGAACGCGAGTGTGTTTACAATAAAGTAGCTATTTTACTGAGTTTTTCCGTCCTTGAATGTATTCTGTACATTAGAATTCGCATAATCTCGAGCTACAACCCATTCTATTGCATTTCATACAGTTGATTTCAGAACTTCGGCCCAAAATACCCACTTCGAGCAAATTCTACTGCACAGAATACAATAGATGTGTTTTTTTGGGCAATTACACCAGCTTCTACTTCACAAAGTGCAATAGCTTAAACTTTAGTTGGTGGTAGCCCCGCTAAACAAGCGAACGCAGCGCAGCGAACGTGAGTGTGTTTAGCAATGGGGGGTCGGGATCAGGTCGCTCTTGGGTTGGGGTTGGGGTTGGGATTGGGGTTGGGGTTGGGGTTGGGGTTGGGGTTGGGGTTGAGGAGTCGCCCTTTAGGGGCGCTCTTAAGGTCTGCCCTTGCTCGAAGCCATGAAGAAAAGCGCGAAGCCTAAGCTTATCGCGCTTTTTGCCGCCCGCCCCGCTGGGCAGGCCTGTTGTCTTTTTGAAGTTAATCTTGCCTGGGGGGAGGTTAGGACGGAACGGAGAGGAATTTTGGAACTGGAGGAGCGTCAGCGTTCGCCTTTAACTTCGGATTCCTACCGCGGCCTGCGGTTCTAATCAGGGAATCCGAAGTTAACAGCGACCGGAAGTCCAAACATTCCGCGCAGTGCAGCTTCCCAACCTCCTTCCCCCCACCACCTAATTAACGTAAAAATAATCAATCAGCGTACACAGCAATATCACCATACTGATCACCTGATTCAAATTATAAGAAGCCACCTTCATCATCTTGCGGTTAGCAGGCTTAATAATCTTGTGTTCCGTCATGAGCAGGACGGTGGCCAGCCCGATGCCGACCAGATACATCCAGCCCAGATCACGCCAGAGGTACAGGAACAGCAGCAGCATAATCATAATGAAATGCAGCCCCTTGGAGATCCGTAGCGCATTCTCCAGACCGAAGAAGCTCGGAATGGACCATAGACCGTTTTTCCGGTCAAACTCAATGTCCTGGGTCCCGTAGATGATGTCGAAGCCGGCAATCCAGAGCATCACCACGGTTCCGATCACGAATGGGGTGAAGGCGATGTTCCCCGTGACTGCAAACCAGGCGCCGATAGGGGCCGAAGCAATCACAAACCCCAGGTACAGATGGCTGAGGAAGGTGAAGCGCTTCGTATAGGAGTAGGATGAGATCAGGACGATAGCTACCGGCGACAGCAGCAGGCAGAGCAGGTTCAGCATCCCGGAAGCCACAATAAACAGCGCATAGTTAATGATGATGAACAGGATGACTTCCTTCTCGGCGAGCAGACGCTGCGGCAGATGCCGGTGGGCGGTACGCGGATTGTTGCCGTCAAAGGTGCGGTCCACCAGACGGTTGAAGGCATTGGCTCCGTTGCGTGCACCGATGAGTGCAATCAGTCCCCATAACATCATATGGCCCGAAGGCCAGCCTCCTGCCGCCCACACCATCGAGATGATGGCAAAAGGGAGCGAAAAAAGCGTATGGGAGAACATCACAAGCTCGCTGAACATTTTCAATTTAAGTGCCGTATGCTTAAAAGCATTAATGAGTACCATAATGTTATGCCTCTTTCTTCAGTGGATCGCTTGCAGCACTTCGTTCAGGGCAGCAAGCATGGCGTCGATATTCTCAGCAGTCACAACGAGCGGCGGCTGGAAGGCGAGCACGTTGCGGCCTATGCCGTTTTTGCCGATCAGGTATCCGCGGTCCTTCATCTCTTCCAGCACATGGTCTGTCCGCACAGCAGCATCCTCTGCCTCTGAGCCGGCCAGCTCGGCACCCAGCATGAATCCGGTTCCCCGTACATCGGTGATCACAGCAGTATAACGCTCCTGAAGCAGCAGCAGGCCCGCCTTCAGCCGTCCGCCCAGCTCAGCCGCACGCTCCGGCAGCCGCTCATCACGGATATAATCCAGCACAGCCAGCGCCGTAGCCGCAGAGACCGGGTTCCCTCCGAACGTCGAGGCCGAAGGCTTATTAAGCGAAGCCGCAATCTCATCCGTAGTAGAAAATGCAGCGACAGGCACTCCGTTACCCAGCGCTTTAGCCATGCTGATAATGTCCGGAACAACGCCATAATGCTCCATCGCAAACATAGCTCCGGTACGGCCATAGCCGGTCTGAATCTCATCGTCGATCAGTAGGATGCCATACGGCTCAAGCAGCGCCTTCACCTCACGGAAATAAGACAGTGCAGGCATAATCATCCCGCCATTCCCCTGAATCGGCTCCACGATCATCGCGGCGATGGTATCCCCCTTCTCGGCGAGAACAGCCTTCAGACTCTCGATCGACTGCGCAGCGGCCTCCTCCAGCGTCATCTCCGGATGATACGGGCGCTGAATGAACGTCACATCTTCATCCAGATAGGCATCGGTTCTCCACATTTGCAGACCGGTCACACTCATGGTGAGATTGGTCCGGCCATGCAGGCCCGCTTCCAGGGCAATGAAGCCTTTGCGTCCGGTGTGCATCCGGGCCAGCAGCAGCGCCCCTTCATTTGCTTCCGAGCCGCTGTTGACGAAGAACGTCCGGCGCAGAGCGCCAGGCAGCAGACCCTCCAGGCGTTCCGCCAGCTCTACATTCGGCTGAGTCAAATAGACCGTTGAGGTGTGCTGCAGCTGTTGCAGCTGCGCTATCGTGCGGGAAGTAATCGCCGGATTACAGTGACCGCAGGCGACAACCGATACCCCGGCGAAGAAATCCGTATATTCTTTACCGTTCTCGTCGTAGACGTACTGCATACTGCCGCGTACCAATTGCGGAGCATCCCGGTAAAAATGTGCGGTACACGGGTAGAAGTACTGCTTTCTTTTGGCGGCTACCGCTTCTCTTCCAATGATATTGCTCTGTTCCATGAAGGTTTCCTCGCTTTCCATTGCCGGTCATCCAAGATGCCCTCTACAAATCGGATACTCTCGCTCGTTCATTAGTTTGTGAAAAAAGTAACTTATAAGTACATTACATAACCTTATTATAACTCGCACCGTATTATTTTAAAATTGAATTATGTTCAGTTAAATTGCAGTGAGCCCAGGGTGTATCCCGCATATAACGGCTTCAATCCGCCCAGCAGATCATCCTCCAGCTTCGTTCCGTGAATCGCCGCCTGGTAAGCAGCAATGATCGTACGCAGCTCTTCCGTGCTGTATGTGGCCCCTTCAATACGGAAGCTGGCAATACCCAGTCCCATCATCTCCCCAAGCATCGGCAGATAACACAGCTCTTTGGCAAACAGCAGGTGGCAGCGGCCGTATTGGTCACGGTAGACCGGGTTCTCGCCCTTATCCGTTTTGAGCACCAGCACACTATTGCGGACAAACTGGTTGTCTTCTTCCCCGATCGGCTCCATCACCTCGGTGTTCTCATACAGATCATGCTCCATATACATCAGCGCCGGCGTTCCGTGCACCACAACCTCCAGCGGCAGCTCACTGCGCGAGGTGAAGGAGGCGAAATGCTCCAGAGTCATCTCCGGTGAGACCGTAAGCTTCGTAAGTCCGAGTCCGGCATACAATCCGGCAGACAAGTGGTTGTACACATTCAAGCTGGCATCGCCAATCATCGGATAACCGGTTCCGCGGTAGCGGCGGATCGCGCCCAGGTTGGTAATCATCAGGCCGTCAATCGGCAGCCTCTCCCCGTTCAGCAAATGATCATATTGGTCAAAATGCAGCTCCGTCATCATGCGCGGCATGCCCAGATACAGCTTGGTCAGGCCTTTTATTGCTCCAAGCTCCTTAATATCCTGCTTCGTAAAAGGACGGTCCGGCTCAAACACATCACCCGGCAGATACAAGCTCTCTACCCCCATCTCCAGGACGAGACGCGCCTGCTGCATATTATTCACGCGCACGGCCAGCTCAGGCTTGATCTGCTTACTGCGCTTATCTTCAGCCAGACGCTTGCGCAGCTCCATTACCCGTTCCCCGGACAGCTCACGTTCTGCAGTCGGCGTACTGAACACTTTGCCGGTGCTATAGAACTTGCCTGTTCCTTCATAGCGGCGGTTAATATTGGTCAACCCCGGTCTGCCAAAAGCATAAGCGGTCGAGAAATCACGTTTGCGGTTGTTGTACAGCTCTTTGGAATCCAAGGTACGGTCAAAGCCCAGCGGATCATCAATATAACGGTCAATCGCATCGCCGTAGCTGTTGGACAGCATCACCATGAACTCTTTGTCGCGCATCCGGCCTTCGATTTTGAAGGAGGTAATACCCGATTCGATCAGCTCCGGAAGATGCTCATACATGAACATATCCTTCACCGCCAGCGGATATTCCGCAGGGAAGACGTAGCCGTCACGCTTGATCCGGTAATCCCAGCGGCAAGGCTTCATGCATTTGCCCCGGTTGCTGCTCATCCCGAACACCTGGGAGCTGAAATAGCAGTTCGCCCCGTGTACCGAACACATATCGCCATGGATGAAATATTCCAGCTCCATCCCGCTCTGGCGTCCCAGCAGCTTCGCGGTCTGCAGATCCATCTCACGCGAGGTAACGACCCGGCTGACCCCAAGCTCCTTAAGCGCGTGAATCATCTCCAGATTATGCACATTCATCATAACCGAAGCGTGAACCGGAACACTCAGCTCCATCCCGCGGATCAGCTCCAGCACTGCCATATCCTGCACGATCAGCGCATCCGGACGGGCACCGTCCAGAAACTGCAGGTACTCTCTGGCCTCTTCCACATCTTCTTCGCTGAACAGATTGTTTACAGTAACGTATACTTTTTTATCCAGCTTGTGGGCGATAGATACAGCCTCGATAATCTCCTCATGACTCAGGTTGTAGCCCTTGCGCATCATTCTCATATTCAGCACCGGACCGCCGAAATACACCGCATCACACTTCGATTCTATAACCGCCTTGAAGATCTCGAAGGTTCCCGCAGGCGCCAACAATTCAACCTCTTTACCATTAAAATAACGTGCCATTTCCGTATCCTCCTAAATGTCTTACAATAATGCTACTGCAATTCCGAGAGCAATGAACATAGCAACAAAAAGCGTATCCGCCGCACCCCACCTGAGGCGGTGATACCGGCTGCGCGGCGCATCCATGCGGAAGCCCCGGGCTTCCATAGAATACACCAGGTCCTGGGCCCGCCGGAAAGCGCTGGCGATGACCGGAACCAGCAGCGAGACAAGCATCCGCGCCTTCTCCTTCAGGGGCAGCTCCTTCAGATCGGCACCCCGCGAGGCCTGCGCCTTCAGGATAATCTGCGCCTCATCCAGGATCGTCGGGATGAATCTCAGCGCAATGCTGATCATCAGCGTGATCCGGTCCGGGGACAGCCCCAGCTTCTTGAACGGAGCGAGTACCCCTTCGAGTCCCTGGTTCAGCTTGCCCGGGGTCGTGGTGAAGGTTAGCAGGGCCGTGAAGGTCAGCAGGAACAGCATGCGGATCACCGAAAATGCCCCGAGCCGCAAGCCGCCCTCATACAGTGAGAAAGAGCCCAGCGACCACAGCACATCCCCGCTCTTCACGGACAGTGCTTGTACGATAAAGATGAATAACATCAGATAACGCAGCGGCTTCGCAGCCTTAATGAAATATTTAAGCGGGATGCGGGTCGTCGCCATCACAAGGAGGGAGAACACTGCGAGCAGCCCCATCGCCATCCAGGAAGTAGATAGCAGGATGATAGCTACGTAGAGCAGCATCCCGGTGATTTTGGACCGGGGGTCCAGCTTATGGACCCAGGAGCCCGTATCAATGCTGCGTCCCAGCAGCAGACGCTCATTCATGGCCACTCCCCATTTCTTCCGTTCCGGCGGCATTCTTGCGCTCTTCGAGCACGGCAGCGATCCGTTCCGCAAGGGCCTCTGCCGTCAGGAGCGGCTTCTCTGTGCCCAGGCCGAAGCGCGTCGAGACGGCCTGCCAGTACCGGAGAGACTGCGGAATGGTCAGTCCGCAGCGCTCCAGAATCGCCGGATCAGCGGCCAGCTCTTGGCCGCTGCCCTGGAAGGCGAGCTCGCCTCCCTTGAGCAGGGCCCAGCTGTCGGCATACGGCAGCAGCTCATCCATCCGGTGCGTCACGATGATGATCGTCCGGCCCTGCTCGCGGCACAGCCGCTCCAGCAGCGCGATCAGCTCCGCGCGGCTGACCGGGTCCAGCGTCGCTGTGGGCTCATCCAGCACAACGATGTCCGGGTCCATCGCCAGCACCGAAGCAATGGCGGCCTTGCGCATCTGCCCTCCGCTAAGGCGGAAGGGATTCCGCTCCAGCAGGGCAAGATCCAGCCCCATGTCGGTCATCGCTTTCCGTGCCCGCTCCTTGGCCTCCTCCAGCGTGAAGCCGAAGTTAAGCGGCCCGAAGCAGATATCCTTCTCCACCGTATCCTCGAACATCTGCTGCTCCGGGAATTGGAAGACCAGGCCCACCCTCCGGCGCAGCGGAAGCAGCTTCGGGGATTTCTCCCCTGCTGTTATGGTTACATCCAGCACCTGCACCGTGCCTTCCGTCGGCTTGAGGATGCCGTTGAACAGCTGGAGCAGGGTAGATTTGCCGGAGCCCGTTGCTCCGGCAATCCCCGTCAGCGACCCCTTGGCAATATTCAGATTAATCCCGTGCAGCGCCGTCTGCCTCCACATGCTGCGGTCGGCATACGTGTAGCTTACTTGCTGTAGTTGTATGGCCATAGTGTGTCTATAAGCTCCTTTTCGCTGGCGGGTACGTCCACCGTAATTCCCCGGCTCTGCAGTTCGCGGGCAAGACGCCAGGTGTAGGGCTCCCGCAAATGGCATCGTTCCAGCAGCTCAGCATCCCGGAACAGCTCCGCAGGCGATACATCCGCCGCTATGCTTCCGCCATGCAGGGCCAGCACACGGTCCGAAGCCAGAATCTCATCGGCATCATGGGTAATCAGCAGAATCGTATAGCTTCCCTCTGCCTGCATATCCCGCAGAATACCCATAAGCTCGTCGCGGCTGCCTTCGTCCAACATGGAAGAGGCCTCGTCGAAGATGACGATGCCTGGCTTCATAGCAAGGATCGAGGCGATGGCTACACGCTGCTTCTGTCCGCCCGACAGCTCCCCGGGATGCTTGGACAGCAGATGGTCGATGCCGAGCTTCCCGGTATAGTAATCCAGCCGTTCCTTCATCTCTTCATAGGGCAGGCACAGGCCTTCCAGGCCGAAGAGGATGTCTTCCTCTACCGTCTGCCCGATGAACTGGTTATCGGGATTCTGAAATACCATCCCGATGCATTGGCGGATGGACTGAATTGTCTCTTCCTGCAGTGTATGTCCGCAGACAGAGATGAGGCCGGCACTCTTCGGGAGCAGCGCATTCAGAAGCTTAACCAGTGTCGATTTCCCGCAGCCGTTGGGCCCTACAATACTCAACCACTGGCCCTGCGGGATAGACACGTTGATATCATGGAGAATCGGATGCTCCGGATCATAGCCGAAGGATACTCCCTCAAGTACAATCACTGCCGGTTCCGTACCGGACTTTGTCTCTATGTTCGCTTGATTCATGTTACTCATCCTTCCGCAGCTAATGACCCGGTCCGTTCAGGAACTCTTCAAACAAGGAGATTTTGGATAACGAGTCTACCACGTACCGGACAGCGAAGCCGACAGCAATCCCCGTAACAATCCCGGTAATCAGCAGAATCGGCAGATAATAGAAGATACTGGTTGAATTGAACACGAATGAGGCCGCCAGCAGCTGGCCCGTATTGTGGGCCAGGCCGCCGGCAATGCTGACGCCGATGACACTGAATTTTTTGCGGCCCAGCTTCACCAGCGCGTACATAACGATGAAGCTGAACAGTGAGCCGAACAGGCTGAACAGCAGGCTGGACAGCGTCCCGAGCAGGAAGGCGGTCAGCAGCGTCTTCAGGATAACCAGTACAAACACATCGCGTGCGCGCAAAAAGTAAATGCAGGTCAAAATCATAATATTGGCAAAGCCCAGCTTCGCCCCGGGCATCAGTCCCACTCCTGCGAGCGGGATCTGCGCCTCCACAATACTCAGCACCACGGCAACCGCGGCAAATATGGCAATAATGACGGTCCGCTTCAGCGCTGTGGCCGATTCACTACTGGACATAGGCATCTACTTCATCCTCCCCGGCCGCACTTGCGATCTCCACTAACACCCGGTGCGGAAGGCAGACAATGGTCTGCTTGGGCAGAGTGATGAATCCGAAGCCAAGGCACACCTTATCGGGGCAATCCGCATCGAACATCTCAACCCCGTAATCATACACCTTCAGAATGTTATAGCCCCGCTCCGTACGGACTTCAATAGTCTGCTCTTCTTTGGTAAGTGTTATCGTTTTGAATAACTTTCCATCTACTGTTATATTGGCCGTGAGTTCCTTGCCCGGCCCACCCTTATCTGCATCATTAGACAGCCATCTCGGCACCAGAAAAGCGAGCGCAGCAATCAGAACAATAGAAATCAGCAGCACATCTGCGCGTTTCATAGAAATCTCCCTTATTTTTTAATTAAAATCCAGACTTAATAATTATAACGGTCCGTCTTCAATCCTTCAATGAATGTGGTCGTTAATTGTCGTATTTCAACGGCAGTTCACAAAATAGGCACGGGAAAGCGAAGCGAACCTCCATAAACTGGATAGCGGCCGCTTTGCTGACAACCCATTTATTAAGATTACCGCTGTCCCGGCACCTTTATCCTATTTAAGCGGGATAACCGTCTTTGCGGGATTCCGGCTTCCGTCCGAAGTAAGCAAGGAATAATCCGGCGAATTCAGGGTCCCATTGACTGCCCCTGCCCTGCTCCAGTATGCTCAGCGCCCGTTCATGATCCATCCCTTTACGGTAAGGCCGGTCGGACGTCATCGCATCATATGCATCCGCCACAGCGATAATCCGGCCGTGCAACGGAATATTCGTACCGGCAAGACCGTCCGGGTAGCCCCGGCCGTCATAACGCTCATGGTGAGAGCGGACCCCGCCCAGATAGGGTGCCATCTTCTCTGCCGGTTCAATCTGCCGCAGAATATTCTCCCCCAGCATAGTATGACTCTGAATCTGGAGGAATTCCTCATCCGTAAGGGCTTCTTCCTTGAACAGGATACTGTCTCTCACCCCGATCTTGCCAATATCATGCAGCAGGGCAGACTTCCGCAGATCATCAAGTTCCTGACCCCTCAGTCCGGCCAGCTGTCCAATAATAACCGAATACTCAGCTACCCGGAGCGAGTGTCCTGCCGTATAAGAGTCCCGGGCATCCAGTGCCACTGCGAGGGTGGAGAAGTAGCTGTCCAGCAGCTGCCGGCTCTGTTGCTCCCGGGCCTGCAGCCCGCGGACCATCATATTGAAGCCTGCTACCAGCTTGGAGAATTCATCAGAATACTCATCCTGCACCTGAACAAGGTGTCCGTCCTTCACCTGGTTCATCGCTTGATACAGCTCATTAATCGGATGCTGAACACTTTTGGTGAGCAGCCATGCCGCGATGGAGGAGAACAACGTACCGATCAGCAGCACCATCCCCGCCCAGGCCCAGTAGCTCTGAAGTCCGACTACGACTATAGAATCCCCATCGCCGTTCAGGCGGATGTGTGTGGCCATAATAAACAGAAACAGCGGGAAGGTGCCGATCAGCATACAGCTGACCAGAAATTTGGGACGAATGGGCACAAACACATGGCCCTCCAGGGAAAAATCCACGCCATACCGCTCCAGTGCAAGGTTTCTGAATTCTTTGATCAGCGGAATAATGGCGGTGCAGGTCAGGAAGAATTCAATCAGCGCGTGCATACATGCTACAAGCACCGCACAACAGGTAGCCAGCACCAGATAGACATACGGGAACGTAACCCAGCCATTGTAAATCATCCAGAACGTCAGGAGGAGCGCCGGCAGAGATAATCCGATCAGATGCGGCCCCATAATCCGCTGAATGGCCCGTTTGGGCAGCTGGTGCGTATGCAGATAGGCTTCTTCGAGCATGGATAGTGTAATGTTCTCTTCATACAATGCGGTCCTTATGGGCCTGATCTGTTTAAGAAAGACAGTAATCTCTATAGCTGCCATGCTCATAAAGGAAACAACAAGCACAAGCAGCAGTCGCAAAAACTCCACGCGGCTGATCTCCAGGGAAGATAACATAAGCAAACTCCCTACTGCCAGCACAGCTACTGTAGAGCCGAATATATAGTTCCGGATCTGATTCCTCAAAAAGCTTCTGTATAGTCTCATCTGTCCCCTCATTTCCGTCCCGGTCTCAGCCCAATATTCATTTGCATTTATATAAAGTCCATGCTATAATAAAATAATATTTGTTTTCGAGTATGTTTATCCCCATCAAGAAGATGTCAGGCCGATGAATCACTTGTCTATATTATCGGCGGTTTGGACACAATATCTTACGTTTTCTTGCAGTACTTATCCCTTTTATGAGATTAAATTCGAACATAGCATTCCGATTCACACTGGCGCGGCCACGGAGCCGCAAGGACAAAAGAGAGGTAGGGCTTTTGTCGTATTGGAAGGATTATTCTCGCCACACGGCTGCTGGAAATAACAAGGAATAACGACACCCGTCTTGCTCACAGACGGCGGGGGATTAATATACCGATAAGACATGGCGTGCTGCTTCCCTGTTCTGGGGAAAGGCTCCATGTGTGGAACATAATTAGCGCCCGATAACCGTTACTTACGGATATCGGGCGCGTCTACGTTCTGGGGCTTGTATCAGATGAATTCAGCCGCTGTCGGGCTGTGTACATAACGTTCCACGAATTCGCCTACTGTGCGGATGTATGTGCTTTTATCCATATCATACGCTAGACCATGCCCCGCTCCATGCACCACCAGCTTCTCCTTCGGGCTCTTGCAGGCTTCATACAGCTCATTCATCATAGCAAAAGGCACAAAGGTATCCGCATCTCCGTGGATGAACAGAATCGGCACCCGGGCCTTGCGTACCTGATTCAGCGCAGACGCTTCACCGAAGGAATAACCGGCCTTCATCCGGGTCACCAGACTGGCACTCGGCACAAACGGGAAGCTTGGCAGATGATACATCCGCCGCAATTGGTAGGACAACTGTGCCTCAACCGAGGTATAACCACAATCGGCGACAACGGCCTTGACCTGCGGAGGATGCTCCTCACCGGCAGTCATCAGCACCGTGGCTCCACCCATAGATACGCCATGCAGCACAATCTGCGCGGCCGGACCGGTCTCTTGCAGGACAAATTCAATCCACTTCAGATAATCACGGCGCTCCGGCCACCCGAAGCCGATGTAATCCCCTTCACTATCCCCATGTCCCCTGGCATCAGGCAACAGTACATTGTATCCCAGATTGTCATAATAGTTTTTGGCGGAGGCCCCCATGTCCTTGGCTTTACCGGAATACCCATGGGCTATAATTACAGTCCGGCCTGCTGCCCGCTCAGATCCGAGGTAATATCCCCGCAGCTTCAGGCCATCTTCCGAAACCAGCTCCACCGTGCGGAAGCTCTGCCGTGACACCCACTCCGCCCCTTCTCCCCACGAAGCACCGGCTACCGGCGGATCGACCTTCAAATCGGGAGTCTTCGCCAGGAATTCCTTGGGCGCGCGCTTAATGGCTACTCCATAAAAATAATAACCGGCATATCCCACACCTCCGGCAGCCACAATCAGAACCGCGAGCAGGTAAAGCATCCACATTAACGTTCCCCCTTCAGTAAGCAAACACTCCATTTCGGGAATGTGATCTCTTGCTTATGATTAATTTGAGCCTAGTATAGCACGGGATGAAGTTAACTAAAAATACAGCCCGCAGCCCCCGCAAGTCTTCCCTCCCCACATACTCAGCAAATCCCCCTTACTCTATAAGACTCTTCAAGGCTCTTCAAAGCTCTTCAAGCTCTTCCGACAAACAAGTGGACAAACGTACTTTAATTCATCCATTTCTAACGTTTACAGGCAAGCAAGTGGAAAAACAGCATCTGCTATTGTTAGTTTGGCCCATTTTTACTGACTTGAGATGATTTAAGTGCTGTTTATCCATCTGCTGTCCCGCCGGGGTTAATTTATTCATCAGCAGTTGGACAAAATCCACCTATTAGCCGCTGTCCGCTCCCTATAGCAGGCTGGCTTTTCTCTGTATCCTATTGGATTCGGTTTTCCACATACATTTGCCTACTCACCTTCTCGCCAGCATGTTGTATTCGTTTTTTCGATTACATTCGGCCTACGCGGCGCTCACAGTCCAATTGTGTTCGGTTTTCCGATTAAAATTTGTTAAATAGATGAACAGACGACGTTCTGTTTTTAGGCGCGCTGCACATTTTCATGCTGGAGTTGTGCCTTGAAACATGTTTGTTTTCGCACACAGACGAAAATTAAAATCTCCTAAACAACAGCAAAGAGCTGCTTCCAGGAGAACGTCCTCTCCCAAAGCAGCTCTTGTCAAAATACTGGGTCATTGCTTTGTATTAATCTCAGTACGGATCACTCACTTGCGTTTGCCGTTTCTGGCGGTTCTTCTAAGAATCAAGCCCAGACCGGCAAGTGCTAAACCGGCAAAATAATATGGCGCAGGGCTGGATTCACCTGTCTTCGGCAGAACTCCATCCGCAGGCACACCGCCTAGAGGAACTTCCTCATCAACAATGATTACATCCGCCGGTACCGCTGACGGAGTTGGCTCCGGTGTCGCGGCTACTGGAGCAACCGCTACAGCCGGTGTCGGCGCTGGTGTTGGTGCCAGCGTTGCTGCTGGAGTTGCTACAGGTCCTAGCGGCAGTGGATCTTCATCAATAGCCACCTCATCAATAGCCACATCATTGCTTACGATGAATCCGATAATCGGAGTCGGCGTTGGCACTGGAGGGAAACTAAATGGCGGCGATGTAGGTGCTGGTGTCGATGCTGATGTTGGATCTGGTGTCGGCGTTGGCGTCGGTGTTGGATCTGGTGTCGGCGTTGGTGTCGACGTTGGATCTGGTGTCGGCGTTGGCGTCGACGTTGGATCTGGTGTCGGCGTTGGCGTCGATGTTGGATCTGGTGTCGGCGTTGGCGTCGATGTTGGATCTGGTGTCGGCGTTGGCGTCGATGTTGGATCTGGTGTCGGCGTTGGCGTCGATGTTGGGTCTGGTGTCGGCGTTGGCGTCGATGTTGGATCTGGTGTCGGCGTTGGCTCTGTCGTTGGCGTCGGTGTTGGCTCTACCGTCGGCGTCGGTGTTGGCTCTACCGTCGGTGTTGGTGTCGGTACTGCCGTCGGCGTTGGCTCTACCGTTGGCGTTGGTGTTGGTACTGCCGTTGGCGTCGGTGTTGGCTCTGCCGTTGGTGTTGGCTCTACCGTCGGCGTTGGTGTCGGTGCTGCCGTCGGTGTTGGTGTCGGCTCTGGTGTCGGTGCTGCCGTTGGTGTTGGCTCTACCGTTGGCGTTGGTGTTGGTACTGCCGTTGGCGTCGGTGTTGGCTCTGCCGTTGGTGTTGGCTCTACCGTCGGCGTTGGTGTCGGTGCTGCCGTCGGTGTTGGTGTCGGCTCTGGTGTCGGCGTCGGTGTTGGTACTGCCGTTGGCGTCGGTGTTGGCTCTTCCGTTGGTGTCGGTGTTGCCGTCGGTGTTGGTGTCGGCTCTACCGTCGGCTCTGGTGTCGGTGCTGCCGTTGGTGTTGGTGTCGGCTCTACCGTCGGCGTTGGTGTTGGTACTGCCGTTGGCGTCGGTGTTGGTACTGCCGTTGGTGTCGGTGTTGACACTGCCGTTGGCGTTGGTGTTGGTACTGCCGTCGGCGTTGGTGTTGGCTCTTCCGTCGGCGTTGGCGTCGGCGTCAGTGTTGGTACTGCCGTCGGCGTCGGTGTCGGCGCTTCCGTTGGTGTCGGTGTTGGCTCTACCGTCGGTGTTGGTGTCGGCTCGGCAGTCGGTGTTGGCGTTGGTGCTGCCGTCGGCGTCGGTGTTGGTACTGCCGTTGGTGTCGGTGTTGACACTGCCGTCGGCGTCGGTGTTGGTACTGCCGTTGGTGTCGGTGTTGACACTGCCGTCGGCGTCGGTGTTGGTACTGCCGTTGGTGTCGGTGTTGACACTGCCGTCGGCGTCGGTGTTGGTACTGCCGTTGGCGTTGGCTTCACTGTCGGTGTTGGCGTTGGCTTCACCGTCGGTGTTGGCGTTGGCTTCACCGTCGGCGTTGGCGTCGGTTTCACTGTCGGTGTTGGCGTCGGCTTCACCGTCGGCGTTGGCGTCGGCTTCACTGTCGGTGTTGGCGTTGGCTTCACTGTCGGTGTTGGCGTCGGCTTCACCGTCGGCGTCGGCTTCACTGTTGGTGTCGGCGTCGGCTTCACCGTAGGCGTTGGCGTTGGCTTCACCGTCGGTATTGGCGTCGGGGTGCACTTAGGTGTCGGTGACGGTTTTACTGTCGGCGTAGGCTTCACTGTTGGTGTCGGTGTTACCGTCGGCGTAGGCTTCACTGTTGGTGTCGGTGTTACCGTCGGCGTAGGTTTCACTGTTGGTGTCGGTGTTACCGTCGGTGTTGGCTTCACTGTCGGTGTCGGTGTTACCGTCGGTGTTGGGCTAGGCGTTGGCGTTACTGTCGGCGTTGGACTCGGCGGCGGTCCCTCTCCCTCGTACATTCCAAGGTGCAGCTCTACTCCGCCGCTAAAAGATTGTGCAATTAGAGTCCCGTACAGCTCCGCTCCGGAATAATGGACATCCGCGTTAGGAGCGAGTATCGTCCCAAAAAAGGATGTATACGCGATATCCACCTTTGTCGCTTCGTAGAAATTGAATAATACCTGGCTTGCTCTGCCGTTATTCATTGCAAAGCTTGGCACATTGACTGTAGATCCGCTTATATTAATAATCAATGTGGCATTCCCGGCAATGTTAAATTGAATATGATTTGTAGTTGCCAGCGTGGCAGCATCCAGATGAACCACATTGAAGCGGTCCGGTGCATTGATGGTAAGTCCTCCGTAATGATTATTACCAACCTCATTGGTACTGGACAATGCCCCGTATTCTGCGGAACGCGAGATCAGATACTGCCTCTCTGCTGCAAAATCAATCGGGCTGCCCTGCTTCTTCGTGCCCTTGATGTTAACGCTAGGCTCATTGGCTGAAATGCTGTCCCCATAGACCACGTTTCCGTAGATTTCTCCGCTGCCCGAATGTGTAAATTTCCTGCCGGCGACGAGAACATCCGTAGGTGTTGAATTCCTGTATGCCCTGGCCACTCCGTACCCACCGGAGAGAGTAATATCCCCCGCTGCTGCCAGGCGGCCTTCAATCTGATCATTACCTTGTGCGAAATCTCCGAATAGAAAAGCATTAAAATTGCCTGCAACTCCCAAAACCGCTGTAGGGTTATAAGGCACACCCGAAGCTGCCCTTACCTCCGTCCCCCAAGAAAAGGCGCTAGATAAGGTCATGATGCCCGCCAGAAAGACAGCGGCTGTTCTCCGCACTCTAGTTCTCAATAGTCCACACCTCCTATTTAACTATTAACTATTCTATGAATCTGCCGCATAACTATAACAAAAAAAGACCGCCAAGAAGGGTTAGCTTCACGGCGGCCGGACGACCTTAGCCTCAACTTAAGGGGCGGTAGATTCCTGACTTTGCGTCCCGCTCTTTCGAAACGGTTTGCGTTTGTACATGATTTCGATATGAAATTGATAGTTGCTTATGTATTATCGTTGTTGAGTCTATGACATTTGTTACTTTTGTACTAATTTCAGTTTATCCGGTCTCCAGTCCTATTGTCAATCCTTTTCCAATATATTTTTAGCTACTCCCTCGAAAATAATTCTCTCCAACCCCTTGTCCCCCAAGGGCTAAGGCCTCACTACCCTTTTCTGCGCCTGCCGAAAAAATCCAAGAAATCAGACCCTAACCGCAGTACTTGTAGCTTATCCTCTATAATTATATTAATTTTTATTATTAAAATTTGATACATATGTCCTATTTATCATTCTATTTGTATATATAATTACAGTCTATTCCTTTCGGTATGTAATATTACCTATTTATGGATTACTATAAACCCAAAAAACAGGTGTCACCCAATTATGGACAACACCCGTTTAAGCAACCCCCAGCAGTTGAACCCAGCCAATGATCGACACCCATAGAGGAACACTTAGAATGAACCCGAATACCAAACCGCGGCGGAGACTTCCTTCATGACTCATTGCCATTCTCCTTTGAACTGATTTTTTAATCTTTATTATTTCAATTTTAATATAAAATAATTCTTTATATTTTATTGTGAATTATGTCACATAGTTAGCCTGAGTTTATAAATTTCGTTGATTATTCTTTGCACTTTGAGTTACAATGCGAATATATGTTCTTGCCAAGGGGTTGAGAGGGATGCAGAGAGCAGAGAGCCAGGACAACCTGCTGGTCAAATCCTATATTTTGCTGCCGCTTATTATATCCGCCTTTGAACGCGATGCTTCCGTGATGTCATCCGAGCTGCGCACGCCCGCGCCTTATCTGGAGGTGATTCAGAGTGCCGTCCATGCCGCAACTGCCGATCTGCGGGAGGTCCGTGCCGGGATGCGGGCCCGTGGTCTGAGGGTCTATGAACAGCAGCGGCTGGAGATTGGGGTGGAAGCCAAATTCGTCTGCAGGGGTTATCATGAGCGGATGCTGCTGCTGGATGATGTGATTGCCGCCCAAGCCACCCTGCATATGCGCAGCTACCTGGGGATGGAGAAGAGGATTGCAATTTGGTAGCCAAAGAAGTCCTGCCGCAAGCGGCAGGACTTTTGAATCGAGCGAACCCCGGATGCCAATTACATTAACACCGTCCAGTACCCTAACGTACCACAAATAACCGCAAAAGCTACAGGATACAGAATCCTACGACTTACCTGATCCTTAAACACAATAAACAAACAAAGCATACAAAGCCATGCAATAAGAAGGCTACCCATCTATTATGCATACGCTCCTTCCCGGCATTTCTGCTCCGGCTTCAGCGGCTTACCGCCACAGAGCCCGCTATCCTTATATATAGGAAGATTTCCCGCCGAATATCCCAATTATACCAGCTAACCACGGATTTTGATGAAAATTATTATTCCCTGTGACACGGGGCGGAGTCAATCCTCCTCTTCAAGAACAGGATACTCCCAGAACCCTAAGCGTCCTTTGGCAGGTATAGGATGTACCAGCGGAACAACCTCCTCCAGCTTCCAGGCGAACCTGCCTTCTGTATAATTGCCGAATATATATTCATTTCCGCCCGGCCAGCCCTGCTGTACCTGCTGAAGCGTAACCTCACAGCAATCCGCAAGACGGCTGGTCGCCACAATTCTTCCAACCGGCAGGTTGTCGGCAGTGAACCCGTGACGGGCGAGCAAGGACTGATAAGGCTCTGTCCTGCAAATGGCCTTATTCACCTGCATCCCGGCATGAATGGCCAATGTCCCCCGGTAGGACGTCCGCCAGGAGCGGGTTTCAATTTGCTTTTCACCCAGCGCAATCAGGGTTGCCCACGGCTGTCGAATGGTCAGACATTTCATAATATAGCTTGCCTCCTCTGATGCATTACTATAGCCTCCCAAGGAAAGAATAAGGGTTATGAAGGAGGACTGATGAAGGATGGGTAACGGGTTCAATCGTGGTTACGGCGTATTAAAATGCAAACTATCCAATGAAGAAACTATATATAAGCTAGGTGACAAAAACAATCATATTGAGGTACTGGCTGAAGATGACTTCATCCAAAAGTATAGATTAGCGATCAACATCCAATCCAGCGAGAAAGCAAAGCATTTACCGGAAGACACAGCCAATCAGGTGCTTTATTATGTAGGGGAAGATTTCAAGTCAGATGAAACGGCGCGTTGGCTCACACTTGAATCCGGCTTCACGGAGATAACCAGGGACAACCGGAATCTTGCCCTTGATTATATCCGCGGGAACCTGGTGATCCCTAACAAGATGGTAGCTCTGCCTAATACGAACCCGAATGAAACCGAAGACAGCGATCCCCACAACAATCTGTATGACAAAATCACCTCTTATCTAAAGGAGGCACAGGAACAGGATGCAACCCTGTACGTATTCGGCGAGCCTTGGGGGCCGGAAGAGGATAAGCCCGATAAGTATTTCGGCTTCACTCCCGGACGCGGAGTTCATAATATTCATATGAATCAAGGCAACGCCGGCGGGTACGCTAGAGAAAATGGCGCATGGCAAGACGGCGGCGTCCTCATTCATTTTGAGAATGAACGCAGATGGGTCGCTATCTTCCTGGCCTTCCAGTCTCAGTCCTGGTGTACTAACGACCAGGGCGATGCGACCAAGCCAGTCAGTGAATGTAATCATACGAATGCTTTGTCATGAGCCAGCACCATCGCATTAACCGCTGATACGATATCCTTGGCATCCAGCTGTTCATCCAGCTTCAAATGAATTGGTAAGGTAGAGACTGGTGAATGGTTAGCAGAGATGATGAGCTCAACCACATGAGATGAAAGCACCGACGCTTGCAGGATTTGCAGCCAAGGGATAAGATCCGGTAACGCTTTATCCTCCGAAGGACCGGTCTCCATGCCATCCACCCCAATAGGTGAATGCCCGGCGAAATACTCAATCCTGAGCACAGCATCAGAAGGGGGACTGTTCCTCTTCAAGGTCCTAGCCGCTTCGAGCTGATGACGGGAGGTTTGTTTACGACCGTTAATTATATTCCACCAAACGATACACATAGAGGGGATGAAGAAGCAGAGCACCGCCAACCAACCACTGGAGGTCTTGATATAGACGGTAAAAAAGAGGGCTGCGGATAGAATCGCAAGCAACCAGATGTAGAGCTCCTGCCGCCATTTGGACTGGCGCTTCCCGGATGCCGGAGGTATGGACTGTGCTGGCTGAATATCGGCAGCTCGCTCCGGTTGAGCTGCCGTACGTTCTCTCCATGGCAAATGCTCCCCATTCAGCATATAGAAGTTATCGGCTGCTCCCTGCCAGACCTTCTCCTGCGAGGGATGCGGCGACTGCCAGAGGGTAACGTATTCTTGAATGTCTCTCAGATACAGGACGGGATCGCCCGTGAACGAGAAATATTGCGAAAGCTCCAGATGAATAACGGCAGATGAATAACGCTGTACATGGGTCGATAAGGTCTCCAGCCACTCCTGTACAGGAGTGGCAAGCGACGGGAAACGGGCCAGCGTGCCGGGTACACTCAGGCGTAGCTGCTCCGCAGCATCCGCCCATGGAATCTGCCATTGGAAGGCCTCGGAGAACTGCTCCCACTCCGGCAAATCCTCCACATCCGGTTGGTCCATATGGGGTTGAATCTTGCTCCAAGCTTGCATAAGCTGCCTGCTATAGCGCTGGAACTGGTCTTGGCTGACCAGACAAAACCATACTGGAGCGAGAAAATTATTCGTCTCGAAAGCTGTATTCTCATAATCAATCCAATCTGTATCGGCACTGGTAACACTCAGGAATGTCCGGTTTCCCATATAAGACTCTCGCCTCCTAGCATCCAACCATATGCTTAACACTATACTATATTAGAATGTTTGTTATAAAGTTTAGAAGAATATTAGACGTTGATGCCTGAATAGAAAAAAGGCGCAGTTCCAAAAAACCGGGAACCTGCGCCACTATCGGCTTTGAAAGAATGCTGGTGAAGGGAATTGAACCCCCGGCCTACTCATTACGAGTGCGACCCAGCATATATTTATTAGGTTTTCCTGGGGTCTGTTGGGCAATAAATCGCGTGTTTTAAGCATATAGTTACTTCTAAAGTTTTGTTGATATTTGGTTGTTGTTAGAAGATTGGTTAGAAGTTTTGTTAGAACGGAAATGCTACCTTAGCACCGCCTTCCCGCTGGAATAACACTGAGTATTGGACCAGCATATCACTTCTTCCTAAACCGCCTTGCACATCGGTGTCCTTGTGTTTACACGTTTATTATAGACGTCTTTAACCTTCCATTGAAACGAAGGACGAAGCTATTTGAAATTTTCTTATGCCTGGCCTCTTTAGGCTCCAGCCCACTTTTGCAGGTTTTGCACTCCTTTATATAGGCAGATGCATATGACTAAAGTACACACAAAATCGTAAAAGGAGAATGAGTATGTACCATAATTCATGCCATCAGTATCAATTGCATTACCCTATGCATAACAATTGGATTAACAACTATCAGACATATCTGCCTCAACATTATTATAATTGTTACCCCTATGGAAAAATAAACTTAAGAGATTATGGACAATGTCCACTTGTAGTGAATATTGAACAGGTAGCAAAGCAAAACTTACCGTACTGCTTTATGGACAGGGAAACATTTCAAGTGACTTTGATGAGTATCAATGTTGGCGATGATATCGGTTTAGGTAGGGTAGCAGTTCTAACTGCAACTCCATGAAAATGCACCTCGCATAGTTGGTTTGATGGTTGTAAGGATACCTCCATTTTACCATTTAATGCATCGATGCATTTTTGTTTCTTTCTGAAATTGATAGCTTTTTGAACAGGCTCTTAAACTATATGTGTATAAAAATTACTGTAATTCCACCATAAAACATCCCAATTAGAGATAGAGCGATGCATATAATAACTTCTATGATTCTCCTACGAACTCGTTTACTTTTGATGCAAAAGAATCCCAGCTTTTATCATATCCTACACCAAAATTCCACCCGTTAGAACGCAGCTTTTGACCTAAAAGGATGTAATCGGCTCGTTGCTTATCGTTTAGGCTAACATCAAAAGTAGTGTCACCAACCTTGAACTCATTCATGTAATCGTACAATTTCATAAGGGTATCTTCTCTATCCTTATGTCGTTCCATTCCACTGTGCAAGATAATTAAATCGATGGTATCATCTAGTTTCTGTGTAACAAGCGTTTCATTTTTCCAATTATTATCTTGTTGATATTGTATAGTTTCTTCAAGTTGAGCTAGATCTCGTTGAATGTAAGCATTCAATAATTCATATTTCAAATCTTCGTTTCTGCTGACACGTTTCTGATTCATAAATAATGCAGCATTCCCAAATAGAGAAACTACTAAAATTACTACAATCCAGTCTTTTTTCTTCATACTTTCTCCAATCCCTCCTGAGATATTGTCCACTTCCAATAATAAGCAATCAAACATCTATGGCTGATGCGGGATAAACTAATTGTTCCCTTGAATGTACAGTTTAACACACTACTGTGTTTCTATAGTTCTATTGTATTCGCCCGCTAACGCCAATACCCCCATAAAATCAACCAATACATAAATTTAATAACCATTCCCTCCATAGCTTTATAAAGAGTTAATAAGGAATCCTTAAAATATCCATATTTTGGAACATTTTTTTAAGTGTAATTCGCAGATCAGTTCATAATATCCTCTTTGTGATTATAAGATCAACCAGTTCTTTCTGATTGATCCCTTTTCATTAGCTTTAAGAATTAAGGTAGCCGAATCGCCCCTTCCTGCCCGTAGGGCTTCATCCCGAGCACTAAGATTGAAGCTGGTTTGGAAATGTGTACAAAACCTAGCCCAATGTTTCAGCACAAGCACAAAATCTATAGTTCAGCATAATTACATTCTCGATTTTCTGTGAGGATATCTTCGTTCTTACCATTTAATTGACCAATGTTGGCAATCTCTTTCAGTTGATCAGTGTTAAGTTTTAGTAGGTCCACTTGTTCCTCATTCATTAGATCCTCTGGTCTGTCAGGCTCTTTAATCTCGTTTTGTTGATTAGACAATTTAAGAGCAGGACCTCTCAGTTTCCTCTGCCTTACCTTATAAGAGTTGGATTCTATCTCCGTGTTCTGTGTTTAACATTGTAAAAATAAATCAACGAAACTACTCAAATGATATTCGAGCATGACTGATTTCCTTATAATGGCCAATTCCTAGTCTATTATTCATTTGCTGCAGCTTATAAGTATTCATAACACGAGCGAAAAACTCTCTCTAAAACTATTCCAGTAATCCGGATTAGTTTTTCTGCAAGCATAACCTGAATTCCCCTTTTTCCTTAATATTCTACACACACACAGCAGCGTCCCTAATATTCGACATTTTTTTCTATTATTTGAACATTTATACCTATTTTAACATAGACACCCTTGGTTCATAATGGATATAATTCCAATTATATTATTTAATCGGAAAATTTCAAGTTTAGGGCAGTTACTACTCACTCATTCTCGGATTGGTGGTGAATTGTTTGGTACATATCTAAAAATCGTTTCTTTCTAAAAGTTCAATAATCTTAAGAAGAGGGGTTACATTAATGAAAAGGTTAATTTCATCATTTGTCGCTTTAGTTATCATAATTTCTAGCATGGGTTCTGTTGCACTTGCAGAAGAAATAGTAACTCCAGAAGTAGTGAAAGAAACCAGTAGTTTTACGAACAATGTTGTGGTTGGTGATTTCAAGGAAATAATTGGAAATGTAACAGTAACTACAGATTCTACAGGTGTTACAAAAACGAATGGGACTGAAGTCACTGTCGACATCAATTATGACTATACTATCTTACCTGCTTATCAAGAAGAGTATGGTACAATGTATAACGATTCTACCGACCAAACTGTAGTTCTATTTGCAAATAATAACGAATTGTTTATTAACGGAGAAAAGAAAGATATAGACGCTGTCCAAAAAGGTTTATCCGCTCGCGCTGGGGATACAGGTGGTTTTGCAGCAGTTTGTCACTACTATTCTAACGATGCATGGACAAGTTATACTTTTAGAGCTTACGAATCTATGAATTATAACTGGGTTGGTAAGGGGAATGGTCATGGCGAACCTGAGGGGAATAATGTTTCAAAATATGGAGTTACAAGTACAAACGGCGGTTTTAATAGAGCGAGACAAGATGTAGATAATTTTGGAAATGCTTATTCGAACTATAGAGCGGCTTACGCAACGGCATTGGCTGGATTAACAGGAAGTTCATTGACTGCCCCATGGTTAGGCCCTCCTGGATTAGTTAGCCTTGGAATATTATCAGCTGTTACTGCTGGAGGAGTAATTGCCATGTTTAACACAGCTGTTACTGCGGAAGAGAATGCGTATGCATCTATAACACATCTGTGATATGAGGTATGTGAAGGTGATTTCTGTATTATACAGGAGTCATCTTCTTTAAATTCCATTGATATCTGAAATTGTAGTAAAGCATGTAGCTCTTTATTTCCTTCCTCGATTTTTCTATTTTTTTACAATTTTCAAGACAGGCCTCGTCTTTAAATGCCCAAAGAATGATTCTTATCGGGCGTTATCCCAACGTTACCTCGCGGTGAAAATGATCCTACAAATGACCAAATGAAAAACTACGAAACGGCTCGTAGCATCAAGGCCCAAGCGATTATTCCCATGAATCCGCAGAACGAAAAGGAAATCCCAACTATGACAAGCAAAGGGACACCTTGCTGTTCAATGGGGGTTCTGATGACGTATTGGGGGACAGGAAAAGGACGTTTGAAGTTTCGTCGTCCACATGCTACCGGACAAGTGGATTGTCCTTTAGGTATGACGGCCTGTTAGTCGTCCAATTACGGAATGGTCGTTAAGGTCAGCAGCAGCAGAGACGATTTTCGCCGCTATGCGTTACCACACCGAGAAAGCAAGAATTGGAAAGAACTCTACAACCAACGAACGAGTGTAGGACGATGTAATTCTCGAATGAACTCATACCTCACCGCAGACCAATTGCAGGTTTGGGGCATTCAGAAAGTCACAACTCATCAATATTTGAATGCTATTGTTTTGCTTGCTTCCGCGCTAGCTATATCGAGACGACAAGTCACAAACGCCGCTTAAATTTTCAATCTTCCGAAAAATTTTGCCCGTCTGTCCATTTTCATCTTGTCCTCAGCTTGAGATCTAACGGTATACCGGGTTGGTTGTCCAGACCAGCATTGGTACCCCGGTTGGTCCACGTCTCTTAATGCGTCATTATTATCGAATACTTGAGCAGATTACCAAGGAACACCCATCATTCCCAAACATTCGTTTCCATGATCTCAGGCATACTCACGCAACTCTGCTCTTGAAGGCCGGGGTTCATCCCAAGATCGTCCAGGAGAGACTGGGGCATTCCTCTATCAATGTTACCTTGGATACTTACTCTCATGTCCTGCCCAATCTGCAGGAAGCAGTGCTTCGAGGCATCGGTGACTCTATCTTAGGAACCCGCCATGAAGTAAAGGAAGAGGGTAAAATAACCACTTTAGTTGAGTAAAGGTTAGAAGAATGTTAGAAGTTCAGCTTTTCCCACAAAAAAACGCGACCCCCAAAACCCTGGGAACCCGCGCCACTATCGACTTTGTAAAGATGCTGGTGAAGGGAATTGAACCCCCGGCCTACGCATTACGAGTGCGTTGCTCTACCCCTGAGCTACACCAGCTTACAGACATTTGCATCTGCCAAACAAAAAATATTATAACTCTTCCAGCGGAAAACGCAAGCCCTTTTCCGCTGAAAGCTGTTGCATTATATTAACCCTTCATCAGCCCCAGCCCGCGGAAGTAATCCAGCGCGAGCTTAGCACTTGCAAGTGAAGATACCTCGTAGGCCTCCTGCTCTACAATATAATAGAGAATTCCGCTCTGCTCCGCGATCTTGAAGACGCTCTGGAAATCAACCTGGCCTTTGCCGAGATCTGTCTCCTCATGGTCTGCTCCGAAGTCCTTAATATGGACCAGCTGAACACGTCCGGCGTACCGTGAGACATAATCAACAGGCCGGGCTCCGCCTCTGTATACCCACCCCAGATCAAACTCTGCCAGCATATGCTCCGCAGGAATCTGCTCCAGCCAGATATCAATGACTGCCTTGCCGTCTACCTCTGCGAATTCATAATCATGGTTGTGATAGCCGTATTGCATGCCTGCTGCCCGGACCATCTCGGAGGCCTTCTCCAGGAATGGAATGACCCTCGTTACATCCTCCATAGTAGGGTTCGGAGGAAGCGGCGCCGACGGGGTGATTATATATTGCAGTCCGAGCTCAACCGCGTATTCAATCTCTTTGGCTAAGGCCTGTTCCATCTTCTCCAGACTACTGAAGTCCAGGCCTACATGCGCCGAAGGGGCGGCCAGGCCAAGTTCATCCAGCTTACGGCGCAGTTCCGCTGCAGATACTCCGAAATAACCGGCGAATTCCACGGCCTGGTACCCCATCTCTGCAACCTTGGCCAGTGTGCCGAGGAAATCGCGCTCCGTCTGGTCACGCAGTGTATACATTTGAATTCCGATCTGCTGTGCTGCTTCTGTCATGAAGAATCCGCTCCTTATCGGTGATTCTGATTAGATACTATATGGGTTACTCTCCTTGCAGCTTGCGTTCCACCGCTTCCAGCTTGCTGCGGCTCGTGGAAGGCTTGTCACGGCGGTCATCCATCTTAAGGGAGGTGGAGACTCTCTGTGCTCCTGAGGTAAAGGGCGATTCATGCAGCGCTTCTACCGCAGCCAGAATCCGCCCGACCGGCCCTTCAATAATCGTCCCCATGGAAGTAAGCTCATAGGTAATTCCCTCCACCGTCTGCAGCACACGCTGCATGTCGGCCACATAGCTGCTGAGACTGGTGCTGCCTGTGCCGATTGGAATAACGGTCACTTCGCCAATTGCCATTGTGACATCCCTCCTGAATATGTGGTATGCCTAACCTGATCATCGCATGCTGGCCTTCCCTCCTATTGTACCCCTTCACCGGCCCGCCCACAAATCGCCAATCCCCCTTTCTTCTATTCTATCTTTCCAGACGAATTGCGAGGATTAGACGCACTCTATTTATGGATTCTTTGTGGCGTATTTTCGGAGATTTCATGAATCATTTCGGCCGAATTAATAGGAAAGTTGTGGATTACCTGTGGACTAACTGTGGATCAGCTGTGAGTAAAAGCGCGGAACCCGCTCCCCGTGCGGGATTACAAAAAAACATTTACAAACACAATATATTGAGTTACGTTTATTAAACAGTAACAAAATATAGTAGAAACAGGTGTTTCACTCTCTCAATGGAGAGGAGACTTAATAGGGAAACGCGGTGCAAAACCGCTGCGGTCCCGCCACTGTAACCGGCTGCTCCAAGGTGCCCTGCGCTCCTGGAGCTACACCCTCCGGCCAACTGCCACTAAGGAGCGGAATATGCTCCCCGGGAAGGCGCCTGAGGCTATGCCGGAAGCCAGGAGACCTGCCTGTTTCGGTGGCACCGCTACGACTCCTGCGAGGAACAGGCGAGGTGTCCGTATGCGGCCAAGCACGGGCAGAGTTAGCCTCCCGTTATCCGGGCCAGAGGCTGCCGATACCTGAGGACGATACGTTTATCGTCTTCAGGTATCGGCTCTGCGTTACGCATTCGGGCATTTCCCGCCTTTCCGGCCGGAGATGCTTTTTTTACTGACTTCCTGACAGACTACAGATAGAGATTGACGCTTACAATACGAGAGGAGAGAGCTATATAATGACGCTGCTGGAGAAACGTTATAACGAAGGACAAGCTGCACAGGAGGTTCTTTTGGAAGAGGTCATTCATCTGGGACGGGATATTATCGACAGCCGGGATCTGGATCTGCTGCGCGAGAACGCCAATTTGAACGGGGAGAGCTTCTCCGGCAAAATGAGCAAATTCGGCAGTGAATATTCCAAGTGGTATGCCCGCAACTTCACCATGCCGCCGCAGCTCGTGCAGGCTTCTCTTGATAATGTCGTTTATGTACACGACCTGGATCAATATGCCATCGGAACCACGAACTGCATCTTCATTCCGTTTGAACGGCTTCTGCGCGAAGGCTTCAATACCGGCAACGGCAGCGTGCGTCCTCCCAACTCGATTATGACGGCGATGTCGCTGGTGGCGATTATTTTCCAGTCCCAGCAGAATGCCCAGTACGGCGGCGTATCTGCCAACAAGCTGGACTATGACCTGGCCCCTTATGTCACCAAGTCCTTCGCGAAGCTGTTCCGCAAGGGCGTGGAATATTTCGAGGAAAAGGCAGTAGTAGCGGAGCTTGGCGAGATCACAATGAGCCGCACCGATCTGGCAGAGCAGTATCCGCGCGCCTTCCGTTTCGCCCTGAAGGAGACGGAGAGCGAGACACTCCAGGCAGCAGAGAGTATGGTACATAACCTGAATACAATGTCCAGCCGCTCCGGCGGCCAGATTCCATTCACCAGCATCAACTACGGGACCTGTACCTCACCGGAGGGCCAGCTTGTAATCAGCTCCCTCCTGACGGCCACGATGAATGGACTTGGCAGCGGGGAGACACCGGTGTTCCCGATTCAGATTTTCAAATGCAAGCAAGGCGTCAACCAGCAGCCGGGCGATCCCAACTATGAGCTGTTCCTGAAGGCCGCAGAGTGCTCTGCACGCAGATTGTATCCGAACTTCGCCAATCTGGACGCTCCGCTGAACATGCAATACTATGATCCGGCGGACCCGGATACCGAATTTGCTACAATGGGCTGCCGGACCCGTGTTCTCGGCGACCGCTTCGGACGCAACCGTTGCTCCGGCAAAGGTAACCTGTCCTTCAATACGATCAACCTTGTGCGCCTGGGTCTTACTTACGGAACCGTGACCGGCCGGCGCCTGGCCGCTGATGAAGAAGGATTCATCGGAGACCTGAATCACTATATGGATGTGGCGCTGGACGGCCTGCTGCACCGTTTCCGTATTCAGGCTGCGCAGAAGGCCAAAGCCTCCGATTTCATGATGCGCGAAGGCGTCTGGGAAGGCGGCGAGCAGCTTGCCCCCGATGACAGTGTCGGTGAACTGCTGAAGCATGGCAGCCTGTCGCTGGGCTTCATCGGGATGGCAGAATGCATGAAGGCCATGTACGGCAAGCATCATGGCGAAGATATGGAGATCCATGCCAAGGCTGTGGCCATCGTCCGCCACATGCGTGAATATTGCGACCATAAGAGCGAGGAGCTTAATCTGAACATTACCTTGTTCGCCACCCCGGCCGAAGGGCTCTCCGGCAAGTTCACCAAGATCGACCGCAAGGTTCTTGGCTCGATCCCGGGTGTAACCGACCGTGAATACTATACGAACTCTTTTCATATCCCGGTCTATCATGAACTGAGCGCAGCCAAGAAGATTAGCCTGGAAGCCCCATTCCATGAATATTGCAACGCCGGAGCGATCTCTTATGTAGAGCTGAACGGTAATGCCCGGAGCAACCCTGCAGCCTTCGTCAAAATCATCAAATACGCGCTGGAGCAGGACATCAGCTACTTCAGCATCAACCACCCGATCGACCGCTGCTCCGGCTGCGGCTATGAAGGTGTAATCGGTACGAATTGCCCTACCTGCAATGCGCATGAAGATACTACACATATCCGCCGTCTGCGCCGGGTAACCGGATATTTGACCGGCGACTATCAGACCCGCTTCAACGCTGCCAAGCAGGCCGAAGTCCGGGACCGCGTTAAGCATCTATGAATATCTGCGGATATTACCCGGAGTCGATCAATGAGGGGGAAGGCCTGCGGGCCGTCCTCTTCTTCAGCGGGTGCCGCCACCGCTGCCCAGGCTGCTTCAATCCGAAGACCTGGAACTTTAACTACGGAGAGGTCTTCACCCCGGAGCGGCAGCAGGAGATTATAGAAGAGATCGCGGGCAATCCGCTGCTGGACGGGTTGACGCTCGCGGGCGGGGACCCTTTTTTCTCGGCAGAGGAAGCGGCAGCGTTCATTCACGAGCTGCGGGCCAAGCTGCCGGGCTTCCCGGTCTGGATCTACACCGGCTATACGTACGAGGAGCTTACGGCTTCCCCCGGTTCAGCGGAATGGAAGCTGCTGGCCTTATGCCAGGTGGTGATCGACGGCCGGTTCGTCGAAGAACTCAAAGACCTGACCCTCTCCTACCGGGGAAGCAGCAACCAGCGGATTATTGATATTCCGGCGAGCCTGGCGGGCGATATGGTCGTACTGTGGGAGCCGGAGCTGTGCTTTCAAGGGGTATAACATTCACATACAAAAAGGCACTACACTCCCGCATTCGGCTAGTGTAGTGCCTTTTGATTGTACCGGGCAGATGGAGGCAGCAGCCTAACGTTATTCTACGGCTGTTGATTGCCCTGCCTTACGTGCCACCTTATGCTCGGTCTCTTCCGCCAGCTCCTCCAGCACGCTGTTCAGGCGCAGCTTAAGTTCTTCCGCCAGCTCGACCACTCCCTGGTCGTTACGGACAGCCTGGGAGTCTACCGCATAGACTCCGCCAAGAATATAGCGGGCGCCCAGCACGGATAGTACCGGCTTCAGCGCATAGTCAATGGCGAGCAGATGCGCGAGGCTTCCGCCCATGAAGAGCGGCAGAACGATTTTGCCGGCCAGCCCTTTTTGCGGAACCAGATCCAGGAAGGTCTTCAGCACTCCGGTATAGGACGCTTTGTACACCGGACTGACTACGATTACCGCATCGGCTTCGGCTACGAGACCGTTCGCCTTGACGATGGCTTCGCTCTCAAATTTGGTGTGGATCAGATCCTCCGCCGGAAGCTCCGCTACATTAATACGCTCCACTTCAAACCCGCGCTCCCGCAGACCATTCTCTGCATATTCAATCACGGCATTGATCCGGGACACCAGGGATGGCGTTCCGTTGATTACTACTATTTTGGCCATTTCCGCACCTCTTCCGTCTGCTATTATAGGATATGCCGGGCTGCTGCACCGGACACTGATACTTCAAATTAGTAATAATCCTAGCAGAGTACAAGGAATTTTGTCAAACCTCAATTATACTTGCAACCCGGCGCTGCTCTGGTTATAATAAACGGCAAACCTATATCCCGACCAGGCCAATGAACGGCATCCAACCGCGAGGCGTCTGCGACCGGAGCAGCTCCCTGTTCCCTAAGTTTACCGGGTTTCGCCCGTTACCGCGAAGACCAAAGAGGGCCTTATTCCGTGCATTAGAGTTGCTTAACGTGAATGAGGTCAACCTGGGTGGCACCGCGAGCTGACGCTCCTCGTCCCATGGATGAGGGCGTTTTTTGCATTTTTATAACCCCAAGAAGGAGCGGATGCGGCATGCTGGACATGAATTGGATCAGGGAGAATGAGGACATTGTACGGAAGACGGCAGAGTGGAAAAGGCTGGAGTTCCCGCTTGCGGAGCTGCTGGCATGGGATGACCGGCGGCGGCTGGCCCGCCGGGAGACCGAACAGCGCCGGGCGGAGCGGAACGCGCTGACCAAAGAGGTCGAGCGGCGGCTGCGCCAGGGCGACGCCGAAGGCGGAGAACAGGCCAAGGCGCAGGTGCGGACGCTTAATGGCGAGTTGACGAAGCTTGAGGCCGAGCTGCTGGAGGCGGAGCGCCGCTGCGGGGAGCTGCTGCTGCTCGCGCCGAATCCTGTATCGGCCGATACGCCGATCGGGCCGGATGATAGCGCGAACGTGGAGCTGCGGCGGTACGGCACGCCGCCGGTATTCGGCTTCCGCGCGCGGGACCATGTCGAGCTCGGAGAGCTGCACGACATCCTCGACCTTCCGCGCGGCGTCAAGGCCGGCGGCCCCCGCAGCTATGTGCTGAAGGGAGCCGGTCTGCTGCTGCACCTCGCTGTGCAGCGGCTGGCCCTGGATGTGCTGATGCAGCGCGGCTTCACCGTCATGGATGTGCCGGTGATCGTCCGGCCGGAGGCCTTGGAGCGGACCGGATTCTTCCCCGGCGGCATGGATCAGACCTACGAGCTGACGGGAGAGAAGCGCTGGCTGGCCGGCACCTCGGAGGTGTCGCTGGTCTCGCTCTACAGCGATGAGACGCTGGAGCTTGAGCAGCCGCTGCGGCTGGCCGGGATGTCGGCTTGCTTCCGCCGCGAGGTAGGCTCGGCCGGCCGCGATGTGCGCGGGCTGTACCGGGTACACCAGTTCTCGAAGATTGAACAGGTGGTAATGTGCCGCAACGACCCCGCTGAGTCGGAGCAGATGCTCCAGGAGATTCTCGGCAATGCAGAGCATATTCTGCAGCTGCTGGAGCTGCCTTACCGGGTAGTCGTTGTCTGTAGCGGCGACATGGCGATGAAGACCCATAAGCAGTATGACATCGAGACCTGGATGCCCAGCAGAGAAGCTTATGGGGAGACGCATTCGGCTTCCAACCTGCTCGACTTCCAGGCCCGCCGCTCAGGCATCCGTTACCGCGATGAAGACGGGCGGCTGCAATATTGCCATACCCTTAACAACACTGCGGTGGCCACTCCCCGCATTCTGATTCCGCTGCTGGAGAACCACCAGCAGGAGGACGGAACGCTCTATATCCCGCAGGCGCTGCGGCCTTATATGGGCGGGGCTGAGTGGATTGAACTTGGTATAAAGTGAAGCACACTTTCGCTCGGCACGCCTATGTCTTCCTCACGGGGACGACATGATGCCGATCATGACTGGCATTGCTGCCAAACGCTTCATGAAGCCCAGCCGGTGAAGATTAGCCGCATCTGGAGAGCGTAGTCAGATCAGGTATTCCTTAAACTATGATGTTTGCAGAAGACCCCTTATCCACTTAATGGTGGAGCGAGGGGTTTTTGTTTTATTAAGGCCGCTGGCTGGCCCTTATTGGAACTTTGAGCTGTCTGTGACGAGCTCTGCTAAAGCTCTAACTGTAGTTTGTACAACTAAAGCGATCTGGAATTAGCCCGAGAAGGGTTTAATTGCATTTTCTACAGCTAAAATCCCCCATATTCCGCAAAAGCAGGTTCACCGATGTTTTTAATTGTACAGAATACAGTTAACCCGGCAGATCCGTGATTTCATCGTCTTTTAGCTGTACAGAATACAATTAAGCTCCTGTGTATACCCTACCCATCCTTTTCAAATGAGTATTAGAGTTGCTTATAAGCAAAAATAGTATTTTCTTGAATATAACCTCTCTCCGGTCGCAAGGTGTCATAGATTATTTACTATATATATTAAATATTTTTATGCATGTTGTATAAAGTTCACTCTATTATTTTTAATTAGTGAGAATTTAATATATATTCATATCATACAACCTTCCATTTTACAAATAAATGGTATGATTATGAAGGTTGTACATTATAGTTTCGAGAGGAGTGGGTTTAGGATAATGATTATTTCTCACAGGATGCGAAAATGGTTCTCAGCAGGGCTTGCAGTTCTAATGCTCATCGGCATTGCACTACCTGCCGGACAGAGTGCACAGGCAGCGACGGATAACAATAATATTGTAATCTCACAAGTCTACGGCGGCGGCGGAAACGGCGGGGCTGAACTGAAGAATGATTTTATTGAACTATATAACCCTACCGATACAACAGTGAGTCTTGAGGGCTGGAAGGTGCGTTATGCGAGCGCCGGCGCCAACGGTGATCTCAATACGACAACCGCTATCACAGTGTTAACAGGTACCATTCCTGCTAAAGGATATTTTCTGATCCAGCAATCGGCCGGTACCGGAGGTACGAAGGACTTGCCTGCCCCTGATTATACAGGAATATTACAATTGGGAGCTTCCGGCGGTAAAGTTGACCTCATAGATACCGCCAATGCACGTGTTGATATGGTTGGCTTCGGGGCCGCGACTGCTTATGAAGGCAGCGGACCTACAGGAGTACTGAGCAGCACGCTCGCCGCTGTGCGCAAGGCTGCAGTAGGCGCACCCGCAGGCAGCCGCGGCTTGGATACAGACAACAATGCTGCAGACTTCATAGTTCAATCCCCTGATCCGCGCAATAGCAGCTATGGTACCGCTCCGGCTGTAGCAGCGGTAACGGCCATCCCGGCAGCCAATGCCTGGCCGGCCGGAACAGCGATCTCCCTTACCACATCCACAGCAGGTGCATCTGTCTATGCCGCAGTCTACACAGGTGGCTCCGGAGGAGAATTCAAACCGTATAGCGGTGAAATCCTGCTGAACTCACCTACTACAATCAAGACTTACGCCTCGGTATCGGATTCAGTGTACAGTCTGGTGTCGACTTATGATTACACCATCCTTGAGAAGCAGGATATTGCTTCTATTAGACCTGCGGTCAAAGGTCAGAATGTCTGGACTGAAGGGATCGTTACCCATATCGACGGGGCGAAGATGTACATTCAGGATTCGTCCAGAGCCATCGTATTGTACGGATTCCCGGCATTCGCGGAGGTCGGAGATCTCGTTGAAGTTCAAGGTGCTATGGATATTTACAGTAACCTGCAAGAACTCAAGCCTGTCACTGGACTTGAATACAAAGTTATCACTGCAAATGCCGGTGCACCTGCCGCTAAGCTAATCACTGCCGCTGACCTGACAGCTGCCAATGGTGAAGCCCATGAAGCGCAGCTCGTCACCATGGAAGATTTGACCATCATTAGTAAAGATGGAAATAATGTCATCGCCAGCCAAGGCAGCCAGACATTTAAAATTTATTCCGGACTTCCCCAACTGGTAAAGGATAAACATTTTGATAAAATCACTGGTGTAATTGAACAATTTAATGATGCCTATCAGTTCATTCCGCTCAGCGCAGAGAGTCTGGTAGAAGAACTGTTCTCTGTTACCGCCAGCCCCGGTGCGGGCCGGATCATCACCGGTAGCTCTGTTACGCTGTCCAGCCCCACCGAAGGAGCAGCAGTCTATTATACGCTTGACGGATCAGAGCCAACAACAGCCAGTACGTTGTACACAGCCCCCATCCCGATAACGGCAGACACGGTGATTAAGGCTGTTGCTTCAGTCACAGGTCAGACCAGTAAGGCCTATACTTTCGAGTATATAGCTTCAGAGCCTCCCCGCATCCATGATATTCAGGGCGTATCCCACACCTCTGAATATACCGGACAGACTGTTACGGATGTCGAAGGGATAGTTACTGAATACGGATATACTTTTGCAAACGGCAATTATAAAGGCTTCTTCATTCAGGACCTTGAACCGGACGATAATGACAGCACCTCCGAAGGAATATTCGTATACAGCACGAGCACCGGCCTGAAGCCTGATATCGGGGATCATGTATCCGTCTCAGGAGTTGTATCCGAATATAATGAGGGAAGCAGCAGCAACATGACTTCCACACAAATCACACTCAGCACCATCCATACAATAGCCAAGGGAGCAGTCCTGCCAGAACCAGTAGTGCTGGGCAAGGGCGGACGGGTTATCCCTTCTTCGATCATTGATAATGATAATTTAACTGAATTCCAGCCTTCTGAAGATGCCATGGATTTCTATGAGTCTCTTGAAGGTATGCTCGTTACCCTTCCTGCCCCTACAATTATTAGTCCTTACTGGACAAGCGGCAGCGGTACATCAATCGTATATAACATTCCGGCAAGAGTAGACAATGGGGTAGAAGATGTCATTACACCTGCCGGGGGCCTCGTACTCCGGGGAGCAGACAATCTCAACCCGCAGCGCCTCCTGATCGCCTACAGTGATCCTGGCCAGCAAGTCGGTACAGGTGATAAGTTCAATGGTGATGTTACAGGCGTTATCGGCTACAACAACGGCAACTACAAAGTTATCCCTGCAAGTGGAAGCCTGCCTGGTATCACCACAAGCAGCTTCACACAGGAAACCTCTACTATTACTGTAGATGAAGAGAAGCTGCTGGTTGCTTCCTACAATATTGAGAACTACTATCCAGGCGTAGGGGCCACGAAGATTCAGAAGCTGGCCCAGTCTATCACAGTCAATCTGAAAAAGCCGGATATCATCAGCGTTGTGGAGATGCAGGACAGCAATGGTGAGGTCGACAATGGTACAGTCGAAGCTAATGCCGCCGAACTGATTCAGGCGATTCAGACCGCCGGTGGACCAGCTTATAATTACGTTGACATTGCTCCTGTAAATAAAGCAGACGGCGGGGCACCGGGCGGAAACATCCGCGTAGGGTTCCTGTATAATCCGGCAAGAGTCAAGCTTGCTGACAGCATTACCGGACACAAGGGCTCTGCCCTCCAATCTGTCAGCTACAATGCAGACGCAGATAAACTGACCTACAATCCGGGAAGAATCGATCCGACGAATGATGCATTTGCCAATTCACGCAAGCCGCTCGCGGCCCAATTTGAATTTAATGGCGAGAAAGTCATTGTAATTGCTAACCATTTTAATTCAAAATCCGGTGACAACGGGCCGTTCGGAAGCATTCAGCCTCCACTGCTCTCTAGTGAAGCGACGCGCCACAAAATTGCTGCTGTCGTGAACGGCTTTGTCAAAGAGGTCCTGAGCGCCAATCCGTCTGCAAATATTGTAGCCGTGGGCGATTTGAACGATTTCCAATTCACCAAGACCGCAGCCATTCTCAAAGGCAACGAGCTCGACAACCTGATCGAGAAATTGCCGCTGAATGAACAGTACACCTATACGTATGACGGGAACTCCCAGGTACTTGATCATATCCTGGCCAGCAAAAATATTGCAAATTCCGCACAAGTAGATGTCGTCCATCTGAATGCAGACTTCCCTCAATCCCGCGGACGGGTGTCCGACCATGATCCGGTTGTAGCACAATTTGATCTGTCCAATTTCGATCTGCGTGTTTTGCATACGAACGATACACATGGGCATCTGGAGAGCATCGCCAGACGTACCACGGCCATCAAGCAGGAACGCAATAGCCATACCCTGCTGCTTGATGCAGGCGATGTGTTCTCAGGAACGCTGTATTCTACTACATTCAAGGGAATGGCTGACGTTGATTTCATGAATGACATCGGTTATGACGCAATGACCTTCGGCAACCATGAATTCGACCAGAATAAGGAGCACCCTGAGATTCTCAGGAATTTTGTAGAGGCTGCAAAGTTCCCGTTCGCAAGCTCCAACATTGACTTTACATCCAAAAACAGTGAGCTTGCAGACAAATTCCATAATGACATTGTCACCATTGCGCAAGGGGATACTGCTTACAACGGCAACATCTATCCGGCGGTGATCAAAGACGTCTATGGGGAAAAGGTGGGCATCTTCGGCTTAACCACTGAGGATACTGTAGGATTATCTTCACCAGGAGATAAGATCAGCTTCAAGGATCATGTCGAGAGTGCGAAGAATACAGTAGCTCTGCTCGAAGCCAAAGGCGTAAACAAAATTATCGCCGTAACCCATCTCGGTTATACCGTTGACAAGGATCTGGCCGCAGCCGTTCAGGGAATCGATATTATCGTCGGCGGACATTCGCACACGAAGATCGACAATCCTCCTGAACCGGTTACCAACGTAGGTACAGGTAAAACTGTATTGGTCGTTCAGACTGGAGAGTATAGCCAATATTTAGGGGCGCTAAATGTAACCTTTGACAAGAAGGGCGAGATTGTATCCTACAACGGCAAGCTGCTGGAAGTGGCTAAATATGCTGAAGATCCGGCGGCCAAAGCCAAGCTGGCTTCCACATATGACTCCAAGCTTTCAGCTGTCCGGGCTGAGGTAGTAGGACACTCCAATGTTGACTTGTACACCAACCGGAACATCGACGGCAAATCTGTCCGTGTTGTACGCCAGGAAGAAACACCGATCGGCAACATGATTGCCGACAGCATCGCGGAGAAAGTAACAGAGCTGATGCCAAACTTTGTACCAAATACTGAACTTGATACCATCAAAGGTGTTGTTGCTATCCAGAACGGCGGTGGTATCCGTGCAGCCATTGACAAAGGCGACATCACAATGGGGGAAGTATTAACTACTCTTCCGTTCAATAACAGCCTGGTTGCCCTAAAAGTCACGGGTGCGGAAATCATTTCTTCACTGGAGAATTCGGTCAGCGGGCTCAGCTCAGACCAAGGCCGGTTCGCTCAGGTAGCTGGTATGAAGTATACGTATGATTCTACCAAGTTACCTGAAATTGTAGACCCATTAACTGGAAAAGTAACCCAAGAAGGACACCGGATTATCTCCGTAGAGATCAAACAGCCTGACGGTTCCTACCTGCCAATTGATCCTAAGGCCTATTACATCCTGTCCACGAACTCCTTCATGGCAGGCGGCGGGGACTTCTACCGCGCCCTGGCCTCGGCCAAGGCAGACGGGCGTTATTATGAGCTGGGTCTACCGGACTTTGAAGTCCTGCTCTCTTATCTGAAGAAGCATAAACCGGTGACCTCCAGCATCGAGAGCCGGATTACGGATCTCAAAGGCGCGACACCTCCAGATAATGACTTCTCTCTGAGAGTTCTGCACACTAATGATACCCACAGTCATTTGGAAACGGTGGTTAAACGGATGACTGCAATTAAGCAGGAGCGTACCAACAATTCCATCCTGCTCGATGCAGGGGATGTATTCTCCGGCACCCTTTACTTCACTAAGTTCGAAGGGCTCGCCGATCTGAAATTCATGAATTACATCGGATACGATGCCATGATTTTCGGGAACCACGAATTCGACAAAGGACTGCCGACACTCAGAACCTTTATTAACAAAGCAGAATTCCCGTTTATCAGTTCCAACATTGACTTTACTACCAAAGAAAATGAGCTGAAGGATATCTTTGTGAATAAGGTCGGTGGATCGGATATGGATACTCCGGTAGAGAACGGTCATATCTACCCTTCCATCATTAAAGAGGTATACGGCGAGAAGATCGGGATCTTCGGGCTGACTACCGAGGATACGGTGGGTCTGTCCTCACCAGGCGACAACATCTCCTTTAAAAATTACAAGACCAGCGCCGAGAATACAGTCAAATCATTACAGGCGCTGGGCATTAACAAAATTATCGCTGTATCCCATTTGGGATACAATGTTGACCAGAAGCTGGCGGTAGAGGTTGCGGGCATCGACGTTATCGTCGGCGGCCACACCCATACCAAGCTTGATGCTCCTGTGGTCTTCAATTCAGACACTGAGCCTACGCTGATTGTTCAGACTGGTGAATATGGTACGTACCTCGGCGAGCTTGATGTCAATTTCGACGATAACGGCATCATTACTACCTACAACGGTAAGCTAATCGACACGACGAAGTATACCGAAGATGCTAAGGCCAAAGAGATGCTAGCTGAGTATGACGCCGATCTGGCCGTAATTCGCCAGACTGTGGTTGGCAATTCTGCTGTCCCTCTGGTCTACGACCGGTTAATCGACGGGAAGCTTACCCGTGTGGTCCGTAAGGAAGAAACTAATCTTGGCAACCTGATTGCAGATGGTATCAATTACAAAGCAAAGGAGCTGGTTAGCAAGCTGATCCCGGAGCCTGAGCTTCCATCCATCAAGGGCTTCGTAGCCATTCAGAACGGCGGTGGTATCCGTGCCGGTATTGATCAAGGGGATATCACCCTCGGTGAAGTGCTGACGGTAATGCCATTCTCCAACAGCCTGGTTGCCCTGAAGGTGACAGGACAGGAAATTATTGATGCTCTGGAGAATGGTGTCAGTGGGGTGAAAACAGATGAGGGCCGTTTCCCTCAGGTCTCAGGAATGCGATACACCTATGATTCCACTAAGCCTGAGGAAATCATCACCCCGTCAACGAATGTTGTGGAGCAGAAAGGTCAACGTATTATCTCTGTAGAAGTCAAACAGGCGGATGGCAGCTACACCGCCATCGACCCTGGTGCGTATTACATTCTGTCTACTAACTCCTTCATGGCTGGCGGTGGTGACTTCTACCGCTCATTGGCCCAGGCCAAAGCAGACGGACGTTATTATGAGTTGTATTTGCCGGACTATGAGGTATTTACCGATTATCTGAAAGAACTCAAACAGGTGAACATTGGTACGGAAGGCCGCATCACCGATCTCAAAGGTGCGACACCGACACCAACATCGACACCAACGCCAACCTCTCCTCAGGGAGGGTCTGGAGGGACTATACCAACAGCAGCACCTAGTCCGGCTGCAACTGCCACAGCCACAGCTACCGCACCAGCGGGTCCGCTGGTAACGACGATTACTGCAGCCGATCTGACTGCCCGGCTCGCCGCAATGCCTGCTGGAACCAGTGAGCTGATTATTCCGCTTACTGCTTCAGCAGGCGGTGCCCAGGTTGTGCTGCCAGGCAGCGTACTGGTTCAGCAGGCTGCAGTGAACCGGAATACAGTAATTACGTTCACCTCTACAGGCGGAGCATCATACTCGCTACCGCTGAGTCTGATTAACGGAACTGCGCTGGCTGCACAGCTGGGCACCAGCGACTTCACCGTTACTGTATCGCTGCTTCAAGCAGATACTGCTACGCTGGAAAGTCTGAAGAAGGCTATCGCAGCACAGAACGGTACTGTCACATTAGCCGCACCTGTCATTGAGTTCAGCATGACCGCTCAAGCGGGCGGCAAGAGTGTACCGCTGAACCACTTCGGCAGCACCTATGTGAAGCGCACGCTAACTGCAACCGGGGCGCTGAATGCCCAAAGTGCAACGGGTATATCCTATGACCCGGCCACCGGCAAGCTATCCTTCGTACCTTCTGTCTTCGGGGTCCCGGCAGACGGAAATACGGTAGTAACGATTAAGCGCAACAGCAACAGCTATTACACGGTGGTACAATCCGCTAAGAGCTTCAGCGACACCAAAGGACACTGGGCACAATCTTCCATTAACCTGCTGGCTTCCAAGCTGATTATTACCGGCACCAGCAACACCGTCTTCTCGCCTGCGCAGTCGATTACACGGGCAGAATTCGCAGCACTGATGACCCGCTCGCTTGGGCTTGCCCCGGTAAGCAGCGGAACCACCTTCAGTGATGTGAAGGCAGGCGCATGGTATGCTGATGCTGTTCAGACGGCAGCCGCAGCAGGCCTAATAACCGGATATACAGACGGCAGCTTCAAGCCAGGCAGCCCGATCACCCGCCAGGAGATGGCGGCGGTACTGTCCAAAGCCATGAAGTTCACCGGCCAGACCCTGACGGCTGATCCAGCCGTACTGGCTAAATTCCGCGATGCCTCAAGCATCCCGGCCTGGTCCAGGGCAGCAGTAGCAGAAATAGCCTCCGCAGGCATCATTCAGGGAACTCCTGACGGTGCATTTGCTCCGGCGAAGCTGGCTACCCGTGCGGAAGCAGCTACGATGCTGGAGAAGACCCTGAAGTCCCTTCAATTCATTAACTAACATTGCAGCGTTATAGAATGAGCAAGTTTCATCTTCAATGAAAAGGCGGTTCCTAAGGCGCGTGATGCGCTGCAGGAACCGCCTTTTTTCGCCAATATTAGACCAGAATCATAGGACTTCGCACGATAAACTCCGTAACACACTATCGCCTCAAAAGCCCGCCAAAAAATATTAGAGACAAGAATCTCCGCTATTGATAATGCAATTTAGTTCGTTTATTATAAAACATATATTAAGTTCTATAACTATAGAACAAAAATCATTTTCTTCAGAAAGCAGGAAACCCTATGGATTACAAAGTGACCTTAGACTTCGCGCCAATCTATGAGTGCCTCACCAGCCTAAATGCTTTTATCGGCAAGCAGAACCATAATGCCATGGACGCCGGGACTCCCTGGGTCCGCCAGGTGCAGACCCGGTTCGCCCCTGTAATGCTCCAGCGAATGAAAGAAGTCTTGAAGCTCACTGATAATTTCAGTCTGTCTCCTTACATCTGGAGTTGTCCCGGAGACCGCACGGCAGGGGGATTCCTGAACTGGTTCGAGTCGCTGTCTGCGGGAGAGCTGTATGACATTTCCGGCCGTTTCGGACAGAGCGTTCCCTCGAATCTTGCCGGGCTGCGGGACTCCGCCGCTGAAGTGATCCGGGCATGGAATGACGGGTATTTCAGCAGCATAGACCCGGCTATTATAGAAGGGCTGGAGCAGGAGGCCAAGGGAAGAGCGGCGCTGCTGGATGGCACGAATGATATGGAGATTTATGAGCAAGCCACCGAAGGGATGCGGCTCTATCCGTCGGAGACCCTGAAGCAGGTCATTCTTACGCCTCAGTATCATGCACGCCCTTTGGTTATTTCGTCTCTCTATAATGAATTCATGTTCACCAGCTATTCCTGCGATGCGCTTCCTCCGGAAGAAGGACGGCCTGCTGCTGCGCTGCTGCGGCTAACCCGGGCGTTATCGGACGAGACCCGGTTGTTCATTCTCCGGCAGCTTACCGGCAGCCAGCTCAATTTCACGGAGATTGTGAAGGCGGTAGGCTTGTCCAAAAGCACCATCCACTACCATCTGATCGCGCTGCGGGCAGCGGGTCTGGTCATCGTTCATAGCAGCGGCAAAAGCACCTCCTACAGTCTGCGCCTGGAGGCACTGAATGCTTTGCCGGGACAAATTGGAGACTACCTGAAGGGGTGAGGGTCATGCATAAACGCAGCTATTACGGATTGTTGTCTACCGTTTCACTGAGCGCTTTCGGCGATGCTTTTGGGCTGCTGGCGATGGAATGGCTGGTCTATGAGCTGACCGGCTCCAAGCTGGCGATGGGCGCTCTTGCCCTCAGCTCCATGCTTCCTGAGCAGGTGCTTCGCCTCCTCGGCTCCCCGCTGTCTGACCGGCTGCCCCGTGTGCGGTTCATGGCCTGCCTGGCAGCCCTGCGTCTGCTCGCCCTCCTGCTGCCGCTGGGTATGGGCCTCGCCGGTCACTTGCAGCTCTGGCAATTATTCGCCGCCGCCAGTCTGAGCGGGGCCTGCTCCGCACTGTTCATGCCAACGGCAATGGCCGTCATTCCCGGCGTTGCCGGCACCGGCAAGCTGATGCGTGCCTTCGCCATCATCGACGGCTGCAAAGGTGCCGCCGCGCTGCTGGGTCCGGCGCTTGCGGGCATACTGACCGCAGCCAGCGGAGCCTTGCCCGCCCTCGGGGTCAACGCGGTCTGTTATACGGCTGCGATTGCAATGCTCCTATGGCTGCCCCGGGTAGGCAAGCAATCGGCAGCAGGCCCTGCTGCTGCCTTCTCGCTCTCCAGCTATCTCCGGGAGGTAGCCGAAGGCTTCTCGTTCTACCGGCAGTTCCCCGCCATGCTGACGATCATGATGATGGCCGCAGTCAGCAATCTCAGCTCCATGGCCATCTGGACCATGATGGTCCCTTATGTCCGTGAAGTGCTGCACCGCGATGCGGCGGCTGTGGGCACACTGTCCACAGCTTCTGCGCTCGGATACCTCGCCGGGCTTGGTGCAATCTCCCTCATGGGTGAGATCCAGAAGCGGCGCGCTGTGATGCTCGGAAGCCTGGGGCTATCGGGCATCATCACGATGCTGTGGGGCTTCATCCCCAGCTATTCCTTCGCCTTGTTCGCCGTATTTGCCGCCGGACTAATGGGGCCCTTCTTCAGCTCCTTAAGCTCCTCTCTGCACGGGCGGCTGGTCCCCGGCCATCTCCAGGGACGGGTGAATTCGGTCCGCTTCCTGATTGGCGGGAGCCTCTCGCCGCTTGGCGCCTTGGCAGGCGGTGCGGTGGCTGAGCTGTACGGGGTCTCTGTTCTTTTGCTTACCGCAGGCATTCTTCCGGCTCTGTACGCCGGAGTGGCCCTGCGCCTGCCCGGCCTGAAGACGCTGGACGGCGACCTGTCTGTGCTGGAGCAGACCACCCGGCTGCGCAGGGATACTACTCTAACGGGCAATATATCTGTATAGACAAGACACACTTAGGCTTTAAGTCAGTTGGGACTAGTCACGACTGGTTCCGGTTGGTTGCGGCTGGCCTGATCCACATTGTTGCACCTTTTGCAGGATCTATTACAGATAGGGTGCGGGCTGGGATACATTGTTGCACTTATTGCAGGATATTCGCTGATATATCGTAGAGTTGAGACTAATTGTTGCATTTCGGGCACGATTCCCGCTGCTGTGCCGCTACCCGATCCACATTGTTGCACTTTCTGCAGGATCTATTACAGATAGGATGCGGGCTGGGATACATTGTTGCACTTTTTGCAGGATATTCGCTGATAACTTGTAGAGTTGAGACTAATTGTTGTATTTCGTGCATGATTCCCGCTGTTGTGCCGCTGCCCGAGCCACATTGTTGCACTTTGGGCAGGATTTCGCCCGTGTACCACTCGTCAGAGCTTCGAACCTCTATTACTGCTAGCCACTATTCACGGGCGTACCGCAATAAGACGGTGTGCATGACACACCGAACAGGCGATGCCCGCCTTGCACATCGCCTTGTTGCCGTTGCTTATCACCCGTCACCTACTGCACATCGCCTACAACCCTGTTCCCTATCGCTTGTTGCCTGTCACCTATTTGCTTTCATTTATCGCTTCATAGCCTAGCGTTGTCTCCGTTGCTTATCGCCATATCACCTATCACTCACCTATTGCTTATCACACTTGTCATTCCTAAGCATCACACCCTATGAAGCCAAGAACTCCAAACCGCTCAGGCTCAGGATTCCATCCCGTTCTCACTGGTCTCATAATGACTGGTGTCGCCATGCAGCACAATCTCGGGGACACCGTCCGTAATATCAATCCTGCATAGACAGGTGGGATAGATGTAGGGCAGATCCCACAGCTTATTCATCGCCCGGTCTTCAAAATAAGCCATCAACACCTTAATCACTACCGTATGCGTCACAATGAGTACCGTGCCGCCTGCGTGGAGGTCTATAATCTCCCGCAGCTTGCGGAGCGCACGTTCCTGCACCGCAGCGAAGGTCTCGCTGCCCTCGACACTGAACTGCTCCGGGTCGCCCCAGAAGAACTGGTGCTGCTCGGGATACTGAAGCTCCAGCTCCGCAGAATCCCGGCCTTCCCAGACGCCCATGCCAATCTCTTTGAATTCATCGCAGGCGGTTAGCGGCAGCGTCCGCTCTCCCCGGATAATCTCTGCAGTCCGCAGCGCCCGGGTACTGGAGCTGGCATATACCGCATCCAGATGAACACCCTGCAGGCCCCGGCTCAGCCACTCTGCCTGCTGCACCCCAAGCGGCGTAAGCTCCGAATCCTGATGGCCCTGCATCCGCTTCTGCACATTCCATTCGGTCTGCCCGTGCCGGGTAATGTATATTGTTGTTGTAGTAGTCATGAAACCCTTCTCCCCTCAAGACGATCTCTCTCTTTGCTCTATCCATCATAACTCATGATGCCGTAAGTCTCATGTGCGTCTGCGTTCCAGCCACTTCACCGCATAATCTACAATCTCCCGCTGCGGAATCAGCTGTGCCCTTGAACCAGCCACCAGGCCCGTGGCAATAAGACCGGTCTCCTTGCCGAAGTCCAGACCAAGCTCCGCGAAATCATCCGAGTTCCAGTTGTAGTCACTGAATTCCACCCATTGCCTGATACCATCTACCATCATCGGCGCGGCTGCCATGACCTCCTGCTTCCCGTCATAGTCCGCCCGGTATTCCGCCAGATGCAGCGAGGTGTTATTCAGATGGTCTACACCCAGCAGCAGCACGCTTCCCCCCAGCTCATAGATCCGGGCCAGCGGAGACTGCTCACCGAAGGCATACTCCAGACCATGCCCGTCAATGATGAGATCCCGGTGCTTCCCCCAGGCGGCAAAAGAATCAATCGGATGTCCGCTGCGCCGGACGCCCTGCTGCTTGCGGAAGCAATCCGGAATAATCCCCATGCCTCTCAGCGGGGTCAGGTCCGGGTCGTACGCAGGCATATACTCGCGGATGTCCGGCCACCAGGCCTCCGGCACCGGCGGATTGCTCCAGCCTGACGGATCGGTCAGATCCGCGGATTGCGTCGGCATCACCAGTGTGCCTGCTTTCCCCAGCACCTGCTCCAGCGCCAGGATCACAGCAACCGGTCCCCCCGCTACCCACTGCCCCAGGGATTTGAAGGAAGAATGCAGCAGCACCGTCATTCCTTCCTGCACGCCCAGTCTCCGGAAATCTTCGGCAAGTGTCTCTACTGTAATCAGTGTTCCTTGTACTTCTTCCATGTTCCTACCTCCAGACCTTCCATTCAACCTAAATAAGACTCACTACCTAATATAAGACGCACCTAAGTGTTGAACTTGAAGCTTCATCGTCACTGCGGTGAACATTTGGAATTTCGGCCGCTGCCGGTCCCTAAGACTCCTTATCCTCAGCCTGGCCGGGATAACGCCCCATCAGCAGCTTCGCCCGGAACTCGCCGGGAGAGATGCCCTCCAGCTCTCGGAATACCCGCGCGAATTGCTTGCTGTTCTCAAAGCCGACAGCCTCCGAGACACCGGCCAGCTTGACCCGGTTATCGGCCAGCAGCTCTTTGGCGTGGCGGATGCGGACTTTTTTGAGATACAGCACGAAGCTCTCTCCGGTATAAGCCTTGAACGCTTCACTGAAATAAGAATAGTTCAAAGAGACATAATTACTGACCATAGCCATGTTCAACGGACGGGTATAGTTCGCTTCGATATAAGCCAGCGCTTCCTCCATGTCGGCATGTTCGGTATGGGCAGACTTGATTCCTATAATATAATCGTTCACGCTCAGGAGCAAATGCTCCAGCGCACGGTAATAGTCGTGAAAATGGCGGAAGTTGTGCAGGTTGCCCACCAGGCGGTAGAGCTTCAGCACTTCCACCGAAGCTTCACCATGCACACGGAATACCTCATCCAATACACGTTCATTGATACTCCGTCCTACGTTCTCCAGGTAAGTCAGATCCAGATTAAGCAGATGCTCAGTCTGAAAAATAACGCCAAGCAGCGCCTTAATCTCCTTCTCCCGCCCGGTTCCCAGCATATTAAGCAGCTTGCGCAGCTCCTCTTCCGGGGTAGGGAAGCTCAGGCGCCCGGCCTGAATAGCCGAATAGTCCACGAAGCTGGCCTGAGGGGACAGGAACGTATACTGCAGCGCCCGGCAGGCTTCGAGGTAACCTGTACGGAACTGCTCCGCACTGCGGCTCTCACTGCTGATTCCGAGCAGCAGCCGCTTAAGCTCCTTCGCTTCGGCCTTCCTTGCCAGCTCCAGGAAGCTCTCTCCGCTGCCGACCAGCACCAGCTTCCCGTCTCCATCCGTCAGGATCTCTGTGAATTTCTGCTCCAGTGGTCCTATGAGCTGCTCCAGCAGCCCCTGCACTTCTCCGGCCTTCATCCGTGCCCCGTCGCTGTGGTAATAGGTCAGTACGCCTATGGTAAAAGGCACCGCAAACCCCGCCAGCTCCTCCTGCTGTGCCGCCGATGCTTCCGCCTCCTGCTGCATCAGGAGTCCCCGCAGACGGGCAGCCCGCAGCTCACGGCGGTAGCCCTCTGCTTCCTGCTTCTGCTTGTGGCTGCTGGACTCCCGGTCCGCCTCCTCCCTGGCAATCCGTTCAAGAATCTCGAACAGCTCCTCGCGGCGGATCGGCTTCAGCAGATAATCCTTGACGCGGTAGCGGATCGCGCTTTTGGCATATTCAAAGTCATCATGTCCGCTAAGGATAATGACAGCCGGCGCCTCTCCCGGTCCTGCCTCCGCAGACAGCCGCTCCAGCAGCGTAATTCCGTCCATGATCGGCATCCGGATATCGGTTATAATCACATCTTGCCGCTGCTGCCTGTACTGCTCCAGTGCTTCGGCACCGTTTCCTGCCATCGTTATACTGTAGAGAGCCGGATATTCCCGTTCGATCATCACCTTCAGGCCTTGGCGGATCATCTTTTCATCATCTACAATCATCAGATTCGTCATCGCTGGTTATCCCCCGTTAATAGAACTTTGGGCAGAGACATGTACACAGCGGTCCATTTCCCTGCTTCGCTCTGCACTTCCAGTCCATAGGCCTCACCGTAGAATAGCTGCAGGCGCTGATGCACATTACGCAGCCCGACGCCTCCCGCCTTATATCCGCCTCTGCTGGTCCCGGAAGGGTCCGCCCCCGGTTCCTCCTTCGCATAAATCCCTTCATGCAGCTGGGTCAGCCGCTCCGGGGTCAGCCCCAGACCATTATCGCGGACGACAATGAAGATATCACCTTCGGCCTCCGTAAGATCAATTCGTACAATCCGGTCCGTGAGCTCCACCCCTTCTGCGTTCCAGGCATGCTTCACGCTGTTCTCAACAATCGGCTGCAGTGACATCTTAAGCACCTCCACTTCCAGATAAGTGCTGTCAATATTAAGCTCCAACTGAATCGTGTGTTCGAACCTTATATTCATTACCTCTACGTAATTCTGAATGTGACGGATCTCGTCTCTCAGCTTCACATATTCACCGGTCCACTTGAAATTATACCGCATCATACCGCCGAGCCGGGTCAGAGCATCTGAGATCGTCCGCTGATTCTCAATTTCCGCCAGCATTTTGATATTCTCCAGCGTATTATAGAGGAAATGGGCGTCAATCTGATTATGCAGGGTCCGCAGCTCCGCTTCCTTGGACAACGCCTGCTTATGCACCGCCTGCGCCACCAGCGTATTGATGGTGTTCATCAGCTTGGAGAAATGATGTGCCAGCTCACCGACCTCACCGCCCCCGCTAACCCGGATACTGCCATACGGCTCGCCCCGGCGCACTTTTTTCATCGTTTCGGTCAGGCGGCGGAGATTCTTCAGAATAAATGCGTTCAGCACATAAGCAATGGCCGTCACCAGGAAAATAAAGCCGATGTTCACCCCGATTATCAGATTCCGCGTCCGCGAAATATCCATCATTAAGCCCTTCATCGAGACCACCGTGACCAGCGAGGCGTCAATCTGCTCCAGCGGCGCCTGAATTAACATGAAGGAATTCCCGTTCTCCTTATATTCCATCTCCCATTCACCAGTCTTGCGGAATACCGCCAGCCTGTCTTTGATGGCCGCAGCCAATCCCGCATTCTCCGGTAAGACAGAGTGATCGGTCCGGGTAAACAGATTCAACTCCGCATCAGCGAGCATCATCTGGGATTCATTATCCTGTACTGACGTATACGCTTTGGGCACGAACTTGCTCAGCAGCATATCCACCTGAACCATTCCGACATGGTGGCCTTTAGGAATACTGATCTCTTTCAGCAGGGAGACCTTGGCGGGGCCAGGCTCCACTTCCCCGGAATAGCGCTTCATGAGGTCGGGATCGGTCTTTTGAAAGGACCAGAAGTGTTCCCCCTCCCGCTGCAGTGCCTTTTGGAACCACGGCTCCATGGATACCCGGTCCTCACGGAAGATCACCGGCCACAGCTCATGCACATTCCTGCTGGCGGAAAAAAGCCGCAAATGCTCTATATTCGGATTATTGAACTGCATCTGGCTCAAGCTCACATAGGTGGTTGTATTGAAATCAATCAGTTCCCCAAGCGTGGGATCGTCTTCACTGACGAGATAGCTCTCCACCCCTTTATCCGAAGATGCCATCTGGGCTACCCGTGCCATCGCTTCAATCTGGTTGAGCACATAGAGCTTCTCCATCTGCAGCAGATAGCTGTTCTTCTCGATGGAATCCCGCATATAGGTATTGTTGATTGCCTTATACGAATAGAAGGACACCAGCAGGCTGGGTCCCAGAATAATGAAGATATAGGCCGCAATCAGCCGGCTTTGCAGTGACCTCCGCCCCCACCAATAGCGGAAGGAATTCCATAATGCTCCTGTACGCTCGCGCATGCTCACCTCTCCGTTACCTTTCTGCCGCCCAACTTTAAAATAACCCAAAAGCCCGCGGTCGGCGGGCAATTGGGTCCGGTATAGAAAGCTACATTCCTAGCTTTTTCTTGTTTTCTTCATATTTCGTCTGACGGTAAGCATCGAAGGTCGCTTGGCCTTCTTTTTCTTTTTTGGTCAGATATTCGCTCCAGATCTTATCAAATTCCGCATCGGAATCTGCCATAAGCAGCTTCGGCATCGTTTTGCCGCGCAGCTGTTTCAGCTTGGTGGCGACAATGCCTTCCGGCGAGTTGCCGGTAGGGTCGATCAGCTGGAATTCGGAAGTATTAATCGACTTGCCTTTGGTCCAGTCTTCCAGTTGTTTGTAAGGCTCAACCGATTCCGGTTTCCATTGGTCCGTAATATTCGTATTCTGCATCATCCAGAACGTGAACGAGGAGCCGAATTGCTTATCAAATGCTGCACGGTCCGTGTTCATCAGCTTAAGCGCTTCGGGAAGGAACTGGTCCTTGCCGTCAATTGTATCATAGCTGACACCCTTTTCGCCCAGATAAAGATCCTTGTTGCCTTCCTCACTGTTCAGATAGCTGAGGAATTTAATCGCACGTGCTTTATCCTTAACATCCTTGGAGATCAGCGTTACCGTCCAGCCGGAGATCCCAGGGCCGTTCAGTTCAGGCGGGTCCATCTTAGTGTTGGCCGGTCCGTCTACAGCAATATAGACCTGATCGGGATTCTTCTGCGAAATCGTTCCGAGCTGGGAAGCAAAGTCAGTCCGCTGGTACAGCATAGCGAAGTAGCGGCCCTGCACGATCTTTTCTTCCATTTGTGCACGTTTGTCAATGAAGATGTCCTTCGCCAAGAGTCCGTCCTGATTCGCCTGGCGGAGGGTCTTCATCCAGCGTACATATTCAGGATCTGTCTCGCGGTCATACACCTTGCCGTCTTTTTCCCAAGGAATCGCCAGGAAGTTCTGAATGTAGCCTTCCAGCGAGTCATTGCCGTTCTCAGTGAACTCATGCAGACCCAGCGGAATCAGCGGCTGGCCGTTGACCTGAGGGAATTTCTCCTGTGCCGCCTTCAGCGCAGCGAGGAATCCTTCAGGCGTACGCATATCCGGGCTGCCGATCGCTTCATAGATATCCTTGCGGACTACGAAGGTCTGGTTCGATACATAGGTATCGCCGTATTTCTCGTAATCTGCAGGAGAGGAGGAGGAGTTAGGATAGCCGTATACATTGCCGTCCGGCTGGGTGTACCAGCCCAGTTTGTCTTTATCGGACACTTTGAAGAAATACGGGTCGTATTCTTCAGCCAGCTTGTTCAGCGGAAGCACCAGCTCGCCTTCGACCATTTTCTTAATGGCATCTTCCCAATATCCGAGTGTGATGAAGTCCGGCAGCTTGCCGGAAGCAATCAGCGTGTTCAGCTTCTCATTCTCATTACCAGCCGGAACGATAAAGTTAAGATTAACGCCGGTTTTTTTCGTAATATATTGCGAGGTCGGGTCTACACCCCATTTATTCGGGAACCAGGCAAAGTTCAGATACCAGTCAAACGTAATCGGTGAAGTGTCGCTTTTCCAGCCCGGTTCATCAGCTGAAGCTGCCGGTGCTGTTGTGGCTGCTGCGTCTGTTGCCGGTGCCGTTGTAGCTTCGGTGTTCGCCGGCTTGTCATTCCCCTTATTTCCGCTTGCGGCATTATTATTGCTGGAGCAGCCCGCTGCAGAGAAGGTCAGCATTAGTCCCAAGAGCAGCAGGACCATTTTCTTTGGCTTATGTTTCATGCCCATTTGTTTACCCCTTTTCTAGAGAAAATTAATTATAAGCTCAACCCCGTAGCCCTTAAGACACCCGGGCGCTGGAGGAGTTACCTGTGGTTTGGCTGTTTAGCCTTTGATCGAGCCGATCATCATGCCTTTGACGAAGTAACGCTGCAGGAATGGATAGACGAACACGATGGGCAGCGTTGTCACTACCATTGTTGCCAGCTTGATAGACTGCGAAGTGACCGTTCTCGTTGCTGCGCTGCCTTGAACAGCGGTCATCATGGTATTGGAACTGGACTGGGCCACGACCCGGAACAGATAGGTCTGAATCGGCTGCAGATCCACATTGTTGACATAGATGATACCGGCAAAATAATCATTCCACTGATATACGCCGTGGAACAGCGCAATGGTCGCAATAACCGGCATGGATACCGGAAGCACAATCCGCAGGAGGATGGACCAGTCGTTGGCTCCGTCTATCCGCGCCGCCTCATCCAGACCGTCGGGAATTTCCCGGAAGAAGGTCATGAAGATGATGAGATCGAAGAAGCTGAACATGACGGGAATGATATAGACCAGGAAGTTATCGAGCAGATGAAGATCGCGGTTCAGCAGGAAGGTCGGAATCAGACCGCCGTTGAAGAACAGGGTAATCGTACCGATTAGAATGTAAATTTTTCCGCCGACCAGATCCCTGCGGGATAACGCATAAGCTACCATCGCGGTGAAGAAGACATGGACAGCCACACCGATGACCGTCTTGGCAACCGTAATCCCCATCGCCAGCATAATCCCCGGGCTTGCAAAGACTGCTTCAAAATTCTTCAGGGTGATCATCCGCGGCCACCAGTAGATTCCGCCCAGCATGGCATCATTGCCGTCATTGAAGGCGTTGACCAGCACATACCAGATCGGATACAGCGTCAGGAAGCAGACGCAGAGCATCACGAGATTATTGACAATATCGAAGATAGCCTCGCCTTTGGTTTTACGTTTGAGAGCAAACATATATAGGTCCTCCTTGTCCTAGAACAGCGACGTGTCGTTGATTTTTTTGGATACCTGATTGGCAATCAGCAGCAGAATCAGTGCAATGACCGCTTTGACCAGGGTGACCGCCGCAGAATAGGAGAAGCGGTTAGAGATAATACCTGTCTGATAGATGTAGTAATCAATTACGTTAGAAGTACTGTCGTTCAGTGAATTTCGCAGGACCAGAATCTGGTCGAAGTTGGAGTTCAGTACACCGCTGACTGCCAGCACGAACAGAATGCTGATCGTTGCCCGGATCGCCGGAAGTGTGACAAACCACATTTTCTGAAAACGTCCCGCCCCGTCAATCGTAGCCGCTTCGTACATTTCCGGAGAGACACCGGCGATCGCCGCGAGATAGATAATCGCTGACCAGCCAAGCTCCTTCCAAATGTCCGAGGTAATGATGATGGTCCAGAAGTAACTCGGTTCCGCCAGATAAGTGATCGGCTGGTCGATCAGATTCAGGGCAAGCAGAATATTGTTAATAATTCCTACATCGGCCAGCCAGGTGGCCAGGATGCCGCCAAGTACAACCCAGGACAGGAAATGCGGCAGATAAGAGATCGTCTGAATCGCTTTCTTATACCGGATGGAACGGACCTCATTGAGAAACAGTGCGAATATAATCGGCAGCGGGAACCCGATAAGCAGCTTGATCAAGCTGATGCCGAGCGTATTGCGGATGACATTGGGCAGATCATCGTCAGCGAACAGCTCCCGGAAATGCTCCAGACCGACCCACGGGGCTTCGGCAATCGACTTGACGATGTTATATTCCTTGAAGGAAATAATCAAGCCATAGATTGGAATGTAGTTAAAGATGACCATCCAGGCTACGCCGAGCAGGGCCATCGTCTGCAGATGACGCTGGGCTACAAACCTTTTCCACAGTGAATTCTTGCGACCTGAACCGGTTTCGATTGTGGCCGGAATAAGCGGTCCGATTCCCGGACCAGGCTTGGTGCTTCGTTTGTTCTCCATCGTATGGACCTCCAGAATACCTATCTTTATTGTGAAGCGTTTTCATCTCTGTGTACTTATTGTATGCGTTTTAGTCCCTCCGTGATAGGTCCCAGATTTCGTATTTAGGGGCTCATATTTCGGCTTGGCACATCCTTTCATATACCTGGCTGCTTCCGGCATATTGGTGGGGCGGGTTGCGCGGTGGGCGGGTAGCGCGGTGGGGCGGGTAGCGCGGTAGGGCGGGTAGCGCGGTAGGGCGGGTAGCGCGGTAGGGCGGGTAGCGCGGTGGGACGGGTAGCACGTTGGGCAGGGGGCGCGGTGGGGTGGGGCCAGGGCGTGCCAAGGTGCATTTATGCACCTTATTTCACCCACCCAACTCTCTCCGGCAAATTAAAGAGCACTTATACACCTCATTTCACCCACCAGCCCATTCCCGGCAGATTAAAGAGCACTTCTGCACCTCATTTCACCCACCAGCCCATTTCCCGCAGATTAGAGAGCACTTCTGCACCTCATTTCACCCACCAGTCCATTTCAGGCAGATTAGAGAGCACTTCTGCACCTCATTACCCCATCCAGTTTATTCCCGGCAAATTAAGGAGCACTTCTGCACCTCATTCACCTATCCAGCCATCTACTCTCGAACGAGTCAGAGTAAATTTCCCAATTACGAAGAAAAGGAGACCCCACCGGGTCTCCTCCTATAGCCTGTAGCTGAATCTGCTGCACCTGCAGATTGCGATTATTCCATTGCCGCCAGAATCGAGGCGATCTCTCCCCGCCGCAGGGCCTCGGCGTCTTCGCCGCGCAGCAGGCTGCCGGCAATCACGCGCTCCCCGCCGTCCCTGAGGGTTAACGTCAGCTTCTGGATCACCGCCTTGCTGTCCCCGAAGGTATCTGCCTTACGCGGATTATAGTACGTCACTTCTGTACCGCCGAGCAGCGTGAAGGATACCTTAGCCTGCTCGTCGAACAGCCATCCAGGCAGCGACGGATTCAGAGTCAGGGTCAACTCGCCAGTCTCCATGGAGAACAGGTGACTTCCCGCCATCATGGTTCTCCACATGCTCAGGAACTCCGCTGTAGAGCCGCTCAGTCTGGCCACGAACCCCCGGCCATGCGTAGCAGGATCAGGATTCCCGCCCGTTGAGATGAACGAGGAATTCTCCAGCGTACTGCGTCCGTATACCTCAGGATCAAGGAACGGAATCAGTGAGGTCTTCAGCTCACTGTAGAATTCTTCATACAGACCGGCCTTCAGCAGCTCCAGCAAATATTTGTACGACATATGCAGGAAGTTGGATTCCCGCTCCTGCCAGCCCGCCGTGAAGGCCCGGATGCGGCCGATATCATGCGTTTCCTCTTCCAGCGACACCGAAGTCCGGTACATGGAGGTAACCGGATCGAACAGGCCGCTTTGTTTCACTTTGGTATAGATTTCCTTGGCGGTTTGCTTATTGTCCAGGGTTTTGAGCCAGCGGGTAGGGCCTTCCAGGAAATACGGCAGAGCGGAAGCCTCGAACGCCTCTACTCTGGCCTTCGGCAGTCCATAACCGCTGATTACCGGCTCTCCGGCTTCATCGGTGACCGGCTGGAAGCGTGTAGCCTCGAACCGGAAGTAGGTTGGAACCAGTCCATTGCCCATGGTCACCGCAAGCTTAATACCCTGATCCACCTTACGCAGCCACCGGGCCAGCATATCGCGGATCACCGCAAGGGACCACTCGGCGGTCTCACCTGTAATCCCGAAGCGGATCTCTGCCCGGTAAGCCTCGCGTGCCGAGGCCACGCGGTCCCAATACAGGAATGAATCCAGTGAGCCGTCCAGCGCTTCAGTTACAGCAGGGTCTACCTGCGTCAGCAGCGCCGCTATCTCCGCTGGAAGTGCCACTGCTGAAGGCAGATCCGCAGTGTTCTCCAGTGCTTCCAGCATGAACACCAGCATCCGCTTAAGCTCCAGCGTCTCGCTCATACCGGAGCCAACCAGTCCCGGCAGCCCGTTCATGGCATCATTCCAGCCTGGCTTGTTCGCCTCCATCTCAACACCCATGCCGTACGGGTCAAGAGTGGTGAATTTGTTCAGGGCCAGCGACAGCATCTTCACGAACAAGCTGGTCCGGTAGATCTCCCCATGTCCGCCTTGTGTCCGCAGCCACTGGGTATCAGAGGCCTTGCGTTTTAGCTTATGCAGCTTCTCCTCATCCTCCAGCAAGGCTCCAAATTGCCGGACCTTGCCGCCGCTGATCACGTATTTCTCGCTGCGCGGCAGGACATACGCTGCACTGTCGTAGAACGCATAGGTCTCATCCCCGAACAGCAGCTCCCCGCAGCGCTCAGGATAAATATCAAGATAGCCTTCCACCAGATCCAGATTGTACGTCCAGTGATCGGACCAGAAGCCCTCCCCGAAGGCGGCTTCAATATTCTGCTGCGACAGGGCAAGCACACCACTGAGGAACTCCTGCTCGCTTATTTGCAGCGTAATCTGATGATCGGCAATATAGTTAATCAGACTGCCTGCCGTGAAGCGCCCGGCCAGCAGCCGCTCCAGTCCTGCATCACCGCCTGCAAGCGCTCCGGCCAGCCACGCCTTAAGCTGATCCCCCGCATCCGGCAGAATCTCGAAGCTGGTGCCCTGCACACTGAGCGGATTATAGCCGTCCGCCTGAATCAGGCTGTAGAACATTTTGATATTGAAGCTGCCCACCTTGGGATGGAAAAAGACATCATTACGCCGGTTCTGGTTCATATCACGGAAGTTACCGTTGCCCTGGGAATAATACTCCGGAGCCAGCGAGAAGAAATTATAATCCCGTTCCATATCGCCATGCTTGCGTGAGTAGAGGTGTACGACGAAGCCCTCAGCCCCATTATCGAAGATAAACGGATAGCCCCCGCGCAGCAGATTGTCGAGATACGACTGGCGGCAATAGGCATCGAATACCGGCGAGGACGTCCGGGTAGCAATATCCGCCGTTAAATCCTCGGTTAGAGCGGCAGCTTCAAGGGCTTTGGCGGCAAAATACTCCTCACGGCACAGCTCCGCCGCCCGGTGATTGATTCTGCCAATATCATTCACATGTCCAATGATGGTGTTCAGCTTCAGAGAAGCGCCCGGGGCAAGCGTTCTGGCGGCGCCGCTGAATCCGCACGGCACCTTGTTGACCGGATACTGCTCCTGTGCCAGCAGCTCGGCCAGCGGCAGCGCCGCGAAGCGGTCGGGATATGTCAATGAAGTATTCCCGCCGAAGATCACTTCATAGTCCACGATCGGATACAACTGCTCCCCTTCTGCCGTGGAGGAGAGATAGAAGTGTCCGCTTTCAATCGAGCTCATTTCCGCATCGTCATTCGTACTGGAACGCAGCTTGTAGAACGGAATTCCATTCTCCAGGTTGAACACATCCATCCAGCTGCGGAGAAGGTTCCCCATCTCCTTATAGTTACTGTTCTCCACCCCGAATGGAAGCACCTCCGGCAGACCGTCCAGCAGCTCCAGCGCAAGCTCTGTACTGCCGGTATTCTCGATCTCCACCTGACGGACCAGTGCGGCATAGTCATCACCCGGCAGGTTGTAATAGTGGACCGTTGTCTTCAGCCCATGTCCGGCATGCGACTCCTCAATGGTCAGGCCGTTCGGCAGGATTGTCATTATCCGCTTCGCGGCCGGGTCCGGCCGTGCCGACTGGAACGGTTCATAGATCTCCGTGCTGCCCTTAAGCTTGATGAAGGTGCGGAAGCCGGTGGAGCTTACATTCTTGTAGGAGATATTGGCTGGAGAGAACTCCATAATCGGTGAGTTTTTGTCCCGCACGCCGAAGCTGCTGATCCCCTGGCCGCGGTTCACATAGAACGTCCACATCGGTATCCCCTTCAGCCCGGCCAGGCCGGGCAGGAAGCTGGCGAACGGCTTGCCTTCATGGAACTGCTCGATTACAAATTTACCTGAATCAAAATAATAATTGCTCATACTTATCCTCCTAGAAATATTAATAAACGCTTGCAGCCCGCTTCAGCTACCGGCCCGCAGTAGCTACGTTGTCGGCTGAACTTTCTCGTGCTATATAACTTCTGGGTAATTGCGACCCCTGAATGGCTGCTGCCCCCCCTTTACACTTCTTGAAAAATGGCCACTCGCCTGGGTGATTGCACTTTGTACAATAGAATTTGTCTCATTACGCTCCCGACCAGCCTTCTGTTGTATTTCATACATTAGATTTCCAGCTTTCTGCCCGAAAAGGCCTCTTCAGCTGAATTCTGCTGTACATAATGCAATTGATCGCTAATTTCGCCGGATTTAGGGGGCATCTACTGTACATAGTGCAATAGATGGCTAAAGAGGGGGGGTGAAACCGCTCCGACTAAGACTGTAGCTTGCAGCTTCTAACTCCTATTCTTAGCTACTAGCCTCTAACTCCCAGCGCCAGCCTATCCGTCACTAGATTCTACCTCCTACCCTCCAGCCTTACCCCCATACTGTCAGCTACTAGCCCCCAACTCCCAGCTTCTACTCATCCCCACACCACTTTGCCGGAACGACTCATCCTCTTTCCGTCTCCCCCGCAGGCCTAACCCTGCCTAATCAGATGTGTCGCAATAGAGTGCGCAGGCAGGCTGCATTCGGCTACTTCATCCCCAAGGCCCAGCGTCAGGGAGCGTTCTTCCTCGCCTTCATTCATCAGCACCACAGCAAGGCTGCCGTCCGGGTTGCGGAACGCTGCGGCCAGCACACCTTCAGCATCCGCATTCAGCCCGATCCGCACCGCACCCGGTGCAATGAATTTGCTGAAATGCCCGATGTAATAATACGAGCTGTTATAGTGAACCTCGTCCGTATTCGTATCCGCAATCACCGGAGCATCACAGAGATTCCCCACATGGTTCGGCCCGCCCGTCTCATCCAGCACCAGATTCCAGTCCAGATAGCCTTCGGTCCAGGCATTCAGATCGCCAATCATATTCCGGCCGTAGCGCTCTCCTGTGAACCATTCCCCCAGCCGCACGCCGCCCTCCTGGCAGCCTTCAGTGAAGAGTACATGCTTATCCGGGAAAAGCTCATGCACCTTCTCTACCTTGTCAAACTCCTCGCCGCCGTACCAGTGGATACCGGTCCCCCAGACATACTTTGCAGCTTCCGGGTCCGACAGAATCGGGGTCACGCGCTCAATCATAATATCGCGGTTATGGTCCCAGATCACGATGTTCACATCGCCCATTCCGGCTTCGTGCATCACGGGGCCGAGATGGTTTTTGACAAAATCACGCTCTTCCTCAGCACTGTACACACAGGAATCCCAGGTCTGCACCGCTGCCGGCTCATTCTGCACAGAGACCGCCCAGACCGGAACGCCTTCCTTGCGGTAGGCCTCAATAAATTTGGTATAATACCTCGCCCAGACTGGCGCATATTCCGGCTTCAGCGAACCGCCGTTATTCATCTCCCCGTTCGTCTTCATCCAGGCCGGCGGGCTCCAGGGCGAAGCCAGCATCGTGAACGGTCCGCCCCGGACCTCCATGGCATCCTTGATCAGCGGCAGCACCCACTGATGATCATGCGAGATGTCGAAGGTCGCCAGCTCCGTATCGCCATCCTCCACATAGGTATAATTGCCGAGTGCGAAATCGCAGCTATGGATATGCACACGGCCCATACTGTAATTCAGCCCGTCCACCGGGTGAAAATACCGCCCGATGACCTCAGCCCGCTTCGCCGGGCTCATCCGCGACAAGGTATAGGCCGCTGCCTCCGTGAAGGCGCCGCCAAAACCAAGGATGGTCTGATACTCCTGCTCCGGGTGCAGCCGTATTTCCGGTGTTGCACCGGGAAGGCCCGCTTTGAAGGGAAGGCCTGCTTTGGGACTCAGGCGATCCCCCGTATCTCTGGCAGTTACTACGGTTTGAACGGTGAACATGTCAATCACTCCTCTTCGAATGGTGAAAACGAAAGAAATCGAAACCGGTTTCGATTTTGCCGAAAAAAAAGGTGTTCCCGAATGAACGCACTTTCAGGACTGGCCCGGCGGTGCGCAGGAATCCCTTACAATGATCTCCACCGGCAGCACCACTGCTTCCTGGCTGGTACGCGGACCATTCATGGATGCCAGCAGCAGCTCAGCCGCCCGTGTTCCCAGCAGCTCCGTATTCTGACGTACAGTAGTCAGCGAAGGTGTTACATATCCGGCAAGCTCAATGTCATCATAACCCATCACGGAAATATCCCCCGGTACAGCAAGCCCCAGATCCTTGGCAGCCATAACTGCACCCAGTGCAAGCAAGTCACCCGAAGCAAAAACAGCCGTCGGCCGCTGCGGCAGCTCAAGCAGAGACTTCATTGCGCCGTAGCCGTTCTCCAGTGAATAGAAGGCTCCCTCAGCAACATACTCGTCCGGTACCTCAAGCCCCTTCTGCTCCATCGCCATTCTGTACCCCAGCTCACGCTGTTGTCCCGGATAAGTATTCCCGCCCCCCGAGATATGGGCAATTCTGCGGTGTCCGAGCGATGTCAGATATTCCACTGCCAGCAGGGCGCCGCTCCTGTTATCCGAGCAGACCGTATGCGACAGCTCCGTCTCGAAATCGAGAACCACAGTAGGAATATCACTCTCCAGCAGCTCCTTGAAATACGGGTCATCATAATCAGAGAGAAACACAACCACTCCGTCGACTCCGCGAATCCGGCAGTTCTCCAGATATCCGCTCTGCTTGCCTCCGACATCTTTCGAGATGAACATGAGGGCATAGCCCTTGGCTACGGCAACCTGCTTGAAGCTCTCAATCACTGCGCTGAAAAAAGGGTGACGGATACCCGCTCCCGTATTCTCCACAAACAACACGCCGATGGTCCAGGATTTCTTGGTCGTCAGTGTACGTGCATGCGCATTAGGGAGATACCCCATCTCCTGGGCGGTACGCAGAATCTCCTGGCGCGTCTTCTCCCGCACATCAGAATAGTTATTGAACGCCTTGGACACCGTGGTTGGTGAGTAGCCGGTCCTTTTGGCAATATCATAGATCGTAGTCATTTCCGGTTCACTCCCGCAGCTCAATGTAAGCCCTTTTATGTTCACTGACATTCTAACTTCTTTCCGCACAGCCGTCCAGCATAAAATATCTTTGTACCGCAGGCAGCAGCGTAACGATCTGAATCAGCAGCCCCAGAGACGTATAGAGCACGTGAATCACGCTGACGGCATCCATCATATAGGTCTGCACCAAGATCCAGATAATCAGTCCGAAGCCGATATACAGTGAGAAGCTCCACGAAGCATGCAGCGACCTGAATGGGGTCAGTCTATAGCCCCACCTCCACTGCGGCTGCTTAAGCAGGCCGAACAGCACCATTAGCGGGAGCAGCCCAAAAAAAGCCAGCAGCAGCAGTCCCGGAATCACAAAATTGTCAAATGGCGATCTTTCCAGCACCGAAGCCGGCATTCCGAGCATATCCCCGCTGGGATCAGCCAGCAGCGCCAGCCCTCCGGCGACAGCCCCAAGACTCAAAAATGCATGAAGGACATACAGCAGAATTACAGCTCCCGGCTTTTTTGTGGCAGAAGTCATTCCGATTCCCCATTTCAGGTTCATAATTAATATCGTTTCAGATCCTAGTCTCATGCTTTATTAATATTTTACAGGTTTTTCCTCAGGGCTGACGGGAGGGATGTCACACTGATGGTGATTTTGCGCCATTTTGTGCCTGCTGTGTGAATGTCTGCGCTTTACGCTATACTAGTATCAATCAGGTCAAATACCGAAATTCTATGAGCCGCATGCAACATATACATTTATATCTCAAAATACAGAAGGGATTGGACAGTTGACGGCAGAGGAGCCGTCCTGCCAACTATACTTATGACTGAACCTATTCTCGCAACATCCAAAAAATGTGCTTATTGTCATCAGCTTAAGCCGCTCTCTGAATTCCGCAGACGTACAGGCAAGCGCTCGAAGGGAGTGTCCCGGCGCGGAGCCTGCCGGGAATGCCGCAAGCTTCGCGGAGCAGATGCTGTATTGCCTCCGGTACGTGCCAGCGCGGAGCCAGCGCTGCCGGAACGTCCGGCCGGCCTGGGACCCGCGAAGCGGGACAAGCCCCTGGTCTCTATATCCGGAGCAGCAGGTGCTGGCACTGCAAAGCCTCCTGCTGCCCAGCTCCGTCAGCCTTCCCGGCCCGAACGCGCCAAGGAAGCCCGGGGCAGCTCGGGGGCTGCGGGCTTCAAGGGGAAGACCCGTCCCCGCAATGCTGCCGAGACAGGCCGCACCCTTCCGCAGCAGCGCGGGCCGAAGCCTGATCCACAGGATGCCTCTGCCCTGATTCCTTCGGCGAAGGGCATGATTCTGATGCGCGGGCACAGTGACAAAGGCCGCCGCTGGCACCAGGAGATCGACCTGGAGCTTGCTGTAACGCTGGTCAAGGAGCATGCCGCCATCGTCGTCAACCGGCGTACGATCCGCCGCCTGTACAGCAACAAAGATTTCCGCGCCTATATTCTCTCCAGGGATAACTACACCTGTTATTTCTGCGGCTTATACGGGGATACGATCGACCATCTGCTCCCCCGGGCCAAGGGCGGCCATACCACGCCTGATAACTGCGTCTGTGCCTGTAATTTATGCAATCAGACCAAGGCCGACCAGTCTGTCGAGCAGTTCATGAGCCGGTAGTATCCCTTGGGAACTGAGGAAGTGAGTTTAACAACAAACCGGCTATTTATTTATGAAGTGAGTTTGAAGGGAACCTCAGCGATAGTTGTATAACGTGCAATTAAAAACAGGGTAAAGGAAGGAATACCGCTTATAACTGTAGTCTGTGCAACTAAATTTGACCAAATGGGTCAGAACTAAGGTGCGGGCGGAATTTAATGGTACCAAATACACCTAAACCGATCATCGGTGATATATCAGACGATTTAGCTGTACAGAGTGCAATTGAGCATAGCTCATGCACGCGATGAGGCGTGAAGGAATATAAGAGTGAAGTCAATGGGCCAGATGTATGCGGAAAACCGAACACATTATACTGGCGCGAAGGTAATCTGCTCAATGTATGCGAAAACAAACATGTCTTTCAAGGCACAACTCCAGCATGAAAATGAGCAGCGTGGCTAAAAAACAGAACGTCGTCTGTTCATCTATTTAACAAATTTTAACGGAAAACCGAACACAATTGGACTGGGAGCGCCACGTAGGCCAAACGTAATCGGAAAACCGAACACAATTGGACTGGGAGCGCCACGTAGGCCGAATGTAATCGGAAAACCGAACAGAATTGGACTGGGAGCGCCACGTAGGACGAATGTAATCGGAAAACCGAACACAATTGGACTGGGAGCGCTGCGTAGGCCGAATCTAATCGGAAAACCGAACACATTTGGACTGGACGTGCCACGTAGGCCGTGCGTTTTATCGCAGTGCCAGACGTATTTTCACAGGAAAACCGAACACAATGTGATGGCGCGAAGGTAATCTGCTCAATGTATACGAATAAGCGAACATACTAATACCTGAAGGAGTACAGGAGTGGAGCTCCCACCTTCAAGTGCCATTCCCAGATAAAGAGGGGAGTTGTTCATTCGGGCGTTTGGCAAGGCGTTACGGACTAAGGCGCTCTTATTCCGGATGAAAGTCACCACTTCGGCAAAGGAACGGCCCCCATGGAGCTTATTCTTGGAATTGCTACTCTTAAACCTCTCGTAGAGAGACGATAAGATCCACTCCGTCCGTTAAACCGCAAAACGTGGTGTTTTCCGGGAATAGGGCCTCTCAGGTCCGTTAGGAGCAAACTCGGCCGGGCGCTGTAGTTCCGTGATTCGGAACCTCCGGGGTTCAGCCCTATTCACAGAATTAAATCTGGTACTCTACTAGGCAGGAAGCATATAAATGCTTATATTTCAAAAAAACGCCCTTCCCCGGGCGGCTGTCCTATTACACAACCGCCCGGTTCGTGGCGCTTCTAAGTTCTTAAGTCTAGTTCTTGGTTCGGCTATGTTCAGCCGGTGATATTCTTAACCCGTCCTACCTGGCCGTCGGTCAGGCGCACCTTGATCCCGTGCGGATGGCGGGGCGAGTTGGTCAGAATGTCTTTAACCGTGCCATGTGTAAGCTTGCCGGTCGCCTGGTCCTGCTTCAGCACGATATCCACCTGAAGTCCGGGGCGGATGTCTGCTCTCACTTGCCCGTTCATATCTCTCACTTCCTTCACATCTGATTTGCAATATAGAATCAACTTACTCTTAAAGATAAGGATGAACCGCTATGGCCTTTGGAATTAACCGAGCAGAATTAACCCGCTGGAAACAGGCAGTCTCCGCAGGGGAGATTGCTTTCTTGACCCATTACTGGATAGACCCGCGTTTCCCTGATATCACCACAGTCACCAAGGTGGGCTGCAGCGATCTTCCCCGCCTGCGGGAATGGTGCAGGAAGCACGGTCTTCCGGCGCGGTATATTCATAACCGCCAGCCCTTCCCCCACTTCGACCTTATGGGACCGAAGCAGGCAGAGATTCTCCGGCAGGAGGGCCTGTGGGATCAGCTTGAACGCTTCCGCATGCTCTGAAGCGGGGCAGACTGCCGCCCTGCCGATCGGCCGCCGGTTATTTCTTCGTCCGCAAATCCTTCATGATCCGGCGGCCGGTTGGCGTCTGGGCCAGCCCGCCCCCTGCCGTCTCCCGGTGCTTCTCGGGCATGGCGGAGCCTACCTCCAGCATCACCTTAATCACCTCATCGGATGGAATCACGCTGCGGACACCGGCCAGAGCCATATCTGCCGCCGCCAGCGCCGTAACGGCACCGAAGCCGTTGCGGACAATGCACGGGATCTCCACAAGTCCGCCAACGGGATCACAGATGAGTCCCAGCGTATTTTTTAGCGCCAGGCCTACCGCATGTACAGCCTCTGCCGGCGTCCCGCCGCGCAGCTCAGTCAGAGCCCCGGCCGCCATGCCGATAGCTGAGCCCACCTCGGCCTGACAGCCGCCTTCCGCTCCCGATACAAAAGAATTATTAGCGATAACATAGCCGATCGCTCCGGCAGCGAATAAACCGGATACCATATAGTCATCGTCCCAGCCGAAGCGCTCCTGACAGCTCAGGAACACACCGGGAATAATTCCGCAGGACCCGGCAGTCGGTGTGGCAATAATCCGGCCCATGGAGGCATTCACTTCAGATACCGCCAGGGCATAGGCCATAGCCTGACCAGCCGGCCCTCCCAGGCAAGGTTCACCGGCCGCATTATAGGCGCCCACCCTCTGGGCATCCAAGCCTGTCAGACCGCTGCGTGAAGTGGTATCTTCCGTCATGCCGCGCTCTACCGCTTCCTTCATGACGCCGTAATACTGGCTCATCGTGGCGAATTCCTGCTCCTTGGAACGGCCGGATTCCGCACTCTGCTCCTCAAGCATCAGCGCACCGATTCCAAGCCCCCGCTCTTCACATAATACAGCCAGCTGGCTGAGTGTTTGAAAATTCATGGTGTGATGTCCTTCCCCTTCTGTTCTTGTCCATTTTCGTTCAAATCGACCACTTTGACGGTCTTCACAGCCGGAAGCGCCTGCAGCTTCTCCAGCAGTTCCTTCGTGGCTGCCTCGTCCAGCTCCAGCACCGTCAAGGCCGCTCCGCTGCGGTTCTTCCTGTCCAGTGACATATGTCCGATGTTGAACTGGCCTTCCCGCATCACATCCGTTACACTGGCCAGTACACCCAGATAATCCATATGCTGAATCAGCACCGTCGGATACATGCCGGTAAGCTTCACACTGAAGCCGTCGATATCCACAATCTCAATATTGCCCCCGCCGATCGAAGTACCGGTAAGCGTCAGCTCCGTTCCGCTCTCACTGCCTACAAGACGCAGACGGACCGTATTGGGATGGGGAAACAGCCCCGTTCCCTGGCCGAAGGAAATCTTCATCCCCGCTTCGGCCGCAAGCTCTATGGAATCAGGCAGCCTGTGGTCATCGGTGGCGAAGTCCAGCAGACCTCCGGCTATAGCCCGGTCTGTCCCGTGTCCCTGATACGTGGCGGCGAAGGAACCGAAGAACGTGACCTCGGCCTCTCCCGGCAATTCCCCAAGCACCTGCCTCGCCGCCCGGCCGATGCGCGCGGCTCCCGCTGTATGCGAACTGGAAGGCCCGACCATCGCCGGACCTATGATTGAGAAAACATCCTTAAACCGCATAGTTCTGATCTCCCGCTATCCAAATTGGGCAATGCACAGTGAATAATGCCAATCATTGTACAGCTCCTATATATTATACTGCGTCCGCACCAATGCTACACTATTACATTGACTGTGACCTATCCGCTGTTCTTGGAGAACAGGACCAGCCCGTCCCGCTCCTGCCAGCCGATGCTGTTCCAGAAGCTGCGGCCCAGGCTGTTCGTCCCGATCACCATCAGATGGCATTTCAGAATACCCTCTTCCCGCAATTTCTCCAGGCAGCGCGCCACCATCTCACGGCCGGCGCCCTTCCCCCGGCTGCCGCTGTGGACAGCCACATGATACAGATATCCTCTGCGCCCGTCGTGTCCGCACATCGCAGTGCCTGCAAGGGTACCGTCCTCCTCCACACATACCTGGCTGATTCCCGGATTCCGCTCCAGATAACGGGCAATCTCCGTGCGTGAGTCCGCTTCACTAAGGCCCATTCCTGCCGTATTCTCCCACAAGCGGTAGGCTGCTTCGTAATCGTCAATAGTCATTGATCTGTATAGCATTCATTCTCCCCCAATTCTATGTTTATTCTATGTAAGGATAACGCCGCACGCTTTTCTGGGCGCATGCATACCAATATACGGAGAGAAGCAAGCAGGGAGGAGATTCACCCGATGAATTCCGTTTATCCTTATTACGGTGAAAAGACGGTATGCGAAGTGCAGCCTATCGCTTTTCCCCCACAGCACCAGGACCGCCAGCCAGGGCTGGAGAGCCTGATGCATCCGCGTCCGATCAGCGAGAATCCGGAAGGCAGAAGCGGGCGGCTTCAAGGAAAAACCGCTCTGATCACCGGCGGGGACAGCGGCATTGGAAGAGCGGCTGCTATCGCTTTTGCCAAAGAGGGGGCAGATATTGCTATCGCTTATTTGGAAGAAGCCTCGGATGCCGCAGCTACACAACGCCGGATTGAGGAGCTGGGACGCCGCTGTCTGCGGATTGAGACGGATCTGCGCTATAAAGAATGCTGCACAGCGGCGGTGGAACACACCGTACAGACCTTGGGCAAACTCGACATTCTGGTGAACAACCACGCCGTTCAATATCCGCAGAAGAGCATTCTGGATATCTCGGAGGAACAGCTTTATCAGACTTACCGCACCAATATTTTCCCGTTCTTTTTCCTGACTCAGGCTGCGCTCCCGTATCTCCATCATGGAAGCAGCATCATTAACACCGCCTCCGTTACCGCTTACCAGGGCCACAAGGAGCTCATTGACTATTCCTCCACCAAAGGCGCCATTGTCTCTTTCACCCGTTCCCTCGCCCTTTCTCTTGCGGACTGCGGCATCCGTGTGAACAGTGTAGCTCCCGGTCCGGTGTGGACCCCGCTCATTCCCGCCAGCTTCTCTGCGGAAGAGGTCAGTGTATTCGGGACAGATACCCCGTTCAAACGGGCGGCACAGCCTTATGAGCTGGCAGGAGCCTATGTCTACCTCGCCAGTGATGATGCGTCCTATGTGACAGGCACCTGTATTCATGTTAACGGAGGGCAAATGGTTACAAGCTGATCCGCGTTCCGGCTTCAAGCGGTCATTCCGGCCGTATTCATCCCCCACCCAGAAAGGATGTTAAGCGATGACCCCCTACAAGGATTATGATCTGCCCTCTGTCCGCCTGACTGCAGGCATGTACGCCTTGACCAAACTGTCCGCCGCCGGATTGACCTTTATTCTGGTATCCCTGTTCATGCTGTTCCATGGTTACGAGGACGGAATTCCGGCTGGATGGCCGGTATCGGTGCCTTATGCCATTTACGCCTATGGCTTACCGGCGGCGATCGTTGCCGATGCGCTGCTCCGCCTGTTACGCTCCACTTCACTCAGTCCGGCCTTGGCTCTGTATGCTGTAGCCGGTTATGGCGCCGGCCTCTGGCTCGCCTCGGAGCAGGGCGGCGATGCCCTGGTCTCCGGCCTTACGGGACTCGTAGTGCTGCTGTTATTCCGGCTGGCCCAGATTGCCGGTGAACGCTATCCACTCCTGCTTCCCTTCTTCGCCTTGTTCATTCCGCTGCTCTGCCTGATCATATTCTGAATCCGTTCCGCCGCCAGGCTAGCGTGTCTCCGGCAGAAACGGCACCGCTGCGCCAGAGACCGCCCCAGACAATGCCGGACAACAGTACCGGCTTCAATAATTACAATGCCTCAATAATATCCCCGGCGATCAGGGCCGCCGGGTTATCCCGCTTCCCGGCGGCCCGTTCTCCGGCCAGCCCGTGCAGATAGACGCCGAACGCTGCCGCCTGGACAGCTTCCAGACCCTGAGCCAGCAGACCGGAGATGATTCCGGTCAGTACATCACCTGCACCTCCGGTACCCATACCGGGGTGCCCTGTGATATTGATATAAGCCTGTCCTTCGGGCGTTGCGATCACGGTATGGGCTCCTTTGAGCACCAGAATCACACCCTGCTGAACAGCATAGGAGAGCGCCAGTCCAATCCGGTCCCGCTGCACCTCTGCGGTAGAGACCCCCGCCAGACGGGCCATCTCCCCCGGATGAGGGGTCAGGATTACCGGATGGCGGCGGCTCCAGGTTCTGTATTCAGCATCCGCCAGTATATTCAGTGCATCCGCATCTATTACCATGGCCGAGTCCGTCTCCTCCCAAAGTCTGCGGAGCCACTCCGTATCTCCTTCAAACCGGCCAAGCCCCGGACCCAGGGCAATACAATCGCGGCTGGCACTAAGGCGCAGCACTTCAGCGGCCGTACCGGCATTCCACTCCCCGTCGCCGCCCGTGACCGGGGCCAGCATCACCTCCGGTGCGGAGCCGATCATATAAGGCAGCAGCTTCTCCGGCAGCGCCCAGGTCACCAGGCCGCAGCCTGCGCGGAGCGCAGCGCGGGCGGACAACAGGCCTGCGCCGCTCATGCGCAGGCTTCCTGCGGCAAGCAGGACATGCCCGTAGGTGCCCTTGTGGCCCTCGGGCGAACGGTGGCGCGACAGGTCAACCCGCAGGCGTGTCGCCAGCACCTCCGGCGTCAGCAGGCTGACCCGGACGCCGCTCTCACGGGCCAGGGCAGCGGGAATGCCGATGGAGCGGACCACGACCCGCCCGGCAGCCGCCGCGCCGGGATACTGCACCAGCCCGCGCTTGAGGAACGCGAGGCAGACGGTCACCGCTGCATGAATGCAGGGCTCATGCGTCTCCCCTGTGTCCGCGTCCAGCCCGCTGGGGATGTCTGCGGACACGATGGGTCTGCCGCTGGCGTTCGCAGCGGCAATCAGCTCCGCATAGGCACCGCGCGGGGCTCCCGCGCTGCCTGTGCCGAGCAGCGCATCCACGATGCCGCTGCCTGCGGCAAGGTCCAGGGCGTCCCTGCCGTAGACTACGGCAGGAATGCCCATGGCTGCAGCGGCATCGCGCTGCAGGGCGGCTTCGCCGGCCAGCGACTCCGGCGCGGCCGCGTACACCAGCGTGACGGCGATGCCGGCCTCACGCAGGTGCCTGGCGGCGGCGAGTCCGTCGCCGCCGTTGTTGCCTTTGCCGGCGAGGACGAGCCAGTGCTCTCCGCCGGCAGCGGCCAGCGTCAGCGCAGCATCTGCGCTGACCGAGAAGCGTGCAGGAGCTGCGCCTCTGCCCGCAGCTCCTGCACCGTCACTCCGCGCTCCGCCGCCAGCCTCACCATGAGCCGCGCCAACGCTGCTCCATTCCGCCACACCGCCGTCAGCCGTCCTGGCCGCTCTTGCGCCGTCACTCCGCGCTCCGCCGCCAGCACCACCATGAGCCGCGCCAACTCCGCTCCATCCCGCCGCACCACCGTCAGCCGTCCCGGCAGCTTCTGCGCCGTCCCTCCGCGCTCCGCCAACGCCGCCAGCCCCGCGCCGGCGGCACAGGGCGATGACTTCCTCGGCAATGGCCCGTCCGGCATTTTCCATCAGCGCGATGGCCGGAATCCCCAGCCGCCCGATCGTGTCACGGTCGAATGCGCGCATCTCCTCCGCTGTCACTACATCCATTGGCCTTGAACCTCCCTTATCATTGCTTCGAGTATGCTAGTAGCTCATCAGTCTTTAAACTGTGGATATAACCTTTTGAGTTTGACTCGTGCATCTTCCGTAGTGAATTGCCAATCCACTCCTTTTTGAACAGCGTTTCGAGTCGATTCCCATTCGGTTAGTTCGCTGGAGAGCTCTTCCATAGAGGGAATCCGTCTGTCTAAACATTGGCTTGTCATGACGCTCAGCTCAATTTCAGCAATGTTTAGCCAGCTGCCATGTTTAGGCGTGTAGTGGATCTCGAGCCGTTTGGCTAGACGCAGCGCCGTCTCGGGTTCAAAAGCTTCATATAACGAGGCAATGGAATGTGTGTTTAAATTGTCCATCACCAAACGAAGGGTCGGTGCGCTCGGGTAATGAACGTCCAAAAGTTCCCGAACTTGCTCCGCCCATTCGATTTTGGTACGTCGTGGACGAACGCTGACATGCCGCCAGCCTGCAAGTGGTTCTGTGAAAATAAAGATACTACAGGTTCCATGGCGTACGTATTCGGAATCTTCTCGCAATGGCTTGGCTGGTTTCATCGGAATGGGGTTGCGCCTATCATCCAGCAGTTGGAAGGGTTTCTCATCCATGCAAATGACAGGACATTCTCTATTGTAGGGCAAATGGTAGACCTCTAGCACATCTTCCATGGCTGCCACAAACGCCGCATTCTGCTTTGGCGGGATACACCAACATTTACGAAGATGGGGTTTGAGTTCGTTTTTTTAAAATCCGATCGACCGTGTCGTACGAAATGCTGTCAATGTACCCCAGTTCTACGGTCTTATCTGCCAACAGCCGAAGGGTCCACCGACTTCTTCCCACCGGTGGTGTACTGCAACTGAGCGCGATGATTCTCGCCTCCAATTCGCCAGTCACTTTTGGAGGATTGGGCGGAGTCAGTCTCTTTTTTCGTTCAAGCGCCGCCTGCATTCCGTTCACTGCAAAGGACTTGCGCACCAGATATACGGTGTTCGTATGGATGTGTAGCTGCTTGGCAATTTCTACATCTGTAAGTTTTCCGTCCAGTCGATTCTCATCTGCCCACAACAGAATTTGGGCTCGCCGAAGAGATCGTGCGGCCACCTTTCCTTTTGAGCAAATCTCCACTAATTCATTCTGCTGATTTGCGGTTAAGCAAACGGTATATTCACGGTTTCTCATAGTCGACACCTCTTTTTATCTCGACTATATCACATTCACCATATTTTAACTATTTTAAATCTGATGCTCTACTAGTAGAGCAACAGACTTTATACGGTAAATTGAATAAATTGAATCAGTAAGATCGAACCACCTACTATTGTGTTCGGTTATTCGCATACATTCAGCCTAATGACCTTCATGTCAGCACATTGCGTTTGGTTTTTCTGTGAAAATACTTCTGGCACAACCTGCGATAAACGCACAGCCTACGCGGTGCACCCAGTCCAATTGTGGTCGGTTTTCGATTACATTTCGCCTACGCGGCGCTCCCAGTCCAATTGTGTTCGGGTTTCCGTTAAAATTTGTTAAATAGATAAACAGACGACGTTCTGTTTTTAGGCGCGCTGCTCATTTTCATGCTGGAGTTGTGCCTTGAAAGACATGTTTGTTTCCGCAGACATTAACCCGTTTACCTTCTCGCCAGCATAATGTGCACGGTTTGCCGCATACATCCGGCCCATTGACTTCACTCATATAGTCCTACACGCCTCATCGCGCCCAATCTGACGCTGTACATGCGGTAAGCTGAATTGTACTCTGTACAGTTAAATCGTCTGATATACCACCGATGAACCGTTTAGCTGTATTTCGTACATTTAAATACCGTCTGCACCTTCGTTCTCACCCATTCGGGCAGATTTAGTTGTACCGACTACAGTTATATGCTGCAAGCGGTCTTTTTCACTGTTTTTAATTGTACGTTGTACAACTATCACCCGAATCTACACTTCAAACCCAGCCCCATCCATTGCTGGATTATTAATGAATCCACTTCCGCAGTTCGGATGATGCTCTCCTCGGACCTGGCCCTGGCGCACCTGTCAGTATCCCACAGTGAAACGGGCTCTGCTGAAATTGCCTTCCTCCAGCTCGTCGATAACCGCCACGGCGAAATCCTGAATGCTGATGCCGCTCCGTCCGTCTTCGTCAACAATAAGGCGGTCAAGGCCGATACGGAACTGGCCGGTACGGCGCCCCGCGACAAAAGCGGCAGGCGGACTAAGATACGTATAATCCAGCGAGGAGCCTCTATAAATCTCATAGGCATTCGCATGAGCTGATGCGAGCGCACGGTAAGCCTCAGGGAAATCGGCGGTGTCCATCAGCCACTCACCCGATTCCGTCTTCAGGCTGCCTGCTCCGCCGACTACGATCAGACGCTCAAGTCCCGCCCCGCGCATCCCCTCCAGCAGCGAAGCAGCCACCGTCAGCAGATCATTCTCGTGCCCAGCCGCAGGGCCGAATGCACTGATCACCTCTTCATGCCCGCGCACAGCCGCCGTTACCGAAGCCGGGTCCAGAAGATCAGCCGCAACAACGCGCAGCCGTTCATGCTCCAGGGTGAAGGCTTCGGGCCTGCGTACTGCAGCAGTCACCTCATGTTTTCTTTTTAACGCTTCTTCTACGATGGCACTTCCAATCTTGCCCGATGCACCAAACACTACAATATCCATTCTTCCGCCGCCTCACTTTCCTATCCACTGTCTGTAGATTTCCAAGTACATTCTATATAATTACACAAAATTAACGCCGCAGGAACATCCCCTGCGAAGCGGGCATCACCGGTACGGAAGGCAGCTCCTGCCGGATATCCGGCTGTGCATGCTTGTCCATTCGTTATCCTCCCTCTTCCCGCGATCTTCATGCAGACCCCTCCGCCATACAGATACCAATATATATGACTCCAAGGTTCCCCCGCAAGGCGGCACAAGCATCTATATATCCGCCGAAAATGAAACGTCCCGCCTTCTCCGGCGTACAATAACTCAGAAACGTGCGCAATTGCACCAGTTGTCTACCGGCAGGTTATTCTTTATCCTCATCCTTGGGTAAACTGTGGATAGACACTTAACACTACTACTTGGAAAGTTGGTGGGATCATTATGTCTCCTACAGGAAAATTGTTTAAATGGGGAACTTTCGCTTATGAGGCTTTTCTGGCGCTGCCGATCATCGGGGGAAGCTTTGTGGTTGCTAATGCCTGGGTACCGCTTGGAGTAGCTTTTCTGCTACATGCTGTAGCCATCATCATTTTGCTGAAGGAACGCGGACCTATCATCGGGAATGCAGTCGGTGTGGTCACCTCAGTGGTTGCTTTGATTCCTTTTGTCGGCTGGATTATGCATGCCATTACCGCGATCATCCTGCTCGTAGAAGGACTAAGCGGATCACGGCGTACACGCTACTAAAGCTGAAGCTGCTGCACCGCCCGGAACAACAAGAACAACAAAAAAGACCTTCCGTTGGTTCTCCCAGCGAAGGTCTTTTTCATTGATTCGTATTATCCTCGTCCCCCAGCCTGGGTATCGGTCCGCCGGCTTCCGGTCTCTCCACTATTACGTGCATTTGCTGTGCTGTTCCCGAAACGTCTGCGCTCCGTGCGCTCCATCTGTACGATTTGGCCTTCGTGCACCACGATGTGCAATGAGCCGAATTCCATATCGTCGAGAAGTTCCGTTATCCGTGCAAGCCATACCTCATCCACCTTCAGCGGCTTAGCCATTCTCCAGCCTCCCTTTCCCGGTTAGGGAAGTAACTCCACCCAAATTCCGTAATTACCACCTTGTATACTATGAATTAACTTAGCACGGACCCCAAGTGCTGTCAATGAGCATTTTTGCGTACAAGCAGGCCCTTGACAATCATCGTTACCAGCGCCAGCAGGAGCAGCAGGGATGCCACGGCGAAGGATGCCGAGAATTGATATTCGTTGTACAAAATCTCGACATGAAGCGGCAGCGTATTCGTCTCCCCGCGGATATGCCCGGATACCACCGATACTGCGCCGAACTCGCCCATGGCCCGTGCATTACAGAGAATAATGCCGTACAGCAGGCCCCATTTGATATTAGGCAGCGTCACGCGCCAGAAGATCTGCCAGCCGCGCGCACCTAGCGTAATCGCCGCTTCCTCCTCCTGGGTGCCTTGCTCCTCCATCAGCGGAATCAGCTCGCGAGCCACAAACGGGAACGTGATAAACAGCGTCGCCAGCACAATACCCGGCAAAGCAAAAACAATCTTGATATCATGACTGCTTAGCCACGGACCGAACCAGCCATGCGAGCCGAACACCAGAATGAAGATCAGCCCGCCGATGACCGGGGATACGGCAAAAGGCAGGTCGATCAGCGTAATCAGAAAGCCCTTGCCGCGAAAACGGAACTTGGTTACAGCCCACGCCGCCGTTACCCCGAAGATCGTATTCAGCGGAACCGTAATCGCGGCGACCAGCAGGGTCAGCTTCAGCGCCGAGGCCGCATCCGGGTCGGTCAGTGCAGCCCAGTAGACATCCAGCCCCCGCTTCAGCGACTCCACCAGCACGATCAGCAGCGGCAGGGCGATCAGCCAGAGCAATACAAGTCCAGCCAGGGAGATGAGCACCCATTTCACGGCTCGTGACTCTGTTGCCGCGGGCGAAGACACGCCCGTTCGCGGCCCGGGGACATGCAGGGGAACCGTACCGGCCATTATTATTCCTCCTAAAAGTTTTATGAAGCATATGCTCCTTGATAAACATCGCAATAAAACTCGCTTCGGAAGCATTCACTTAAGTTTTATGAAGCATTCTCCCCCGTTACCGCGAGCTCTTACGCGCCCAGTGCTGGAGGCTGTTGATCACCAGCAGCATCAGGAAGGAGATTAGCAGCAGCAACAGCGCCACCGCCGTGGCTCCGGCGTAATCGAACTGCTCCAGCTTGGACATGATCAGCAGCGGGGCGATTTCTGTACGCATCGGCATGTTGCCGGAGATGAATACGACGGAGCCGTACTCGCCAATGCCCCGGGCGAACGCTAAGGCGAAGCCCGTAAGCAGCGGAGGGAACAGCTCCGGCATGACAATCCGCAGGAAGGTCCGCCAGCGGCTTGCCCCCAGCGTGGCGGCCGCCTCCTCCATGTCCCTGTCCAGATCCTCCAGCACCGGCTGCACTGTGCGGACGACAAAGGGAATGCCGATGAACATCAGCGCCAGCGTGATGCCGAGCGGCGTGAATGCTACCTTGAGACCAAGCGGCTCCAGCAGGGAGCCGATCCAGCCGTTCTGCGAATAGAGTGCGGTCAGCGATACGCCTGCAACGGCTGTCGGGAGCGCGAACGGCAGGTCGATCAGGGCGTCGAAGATTCTTTTGCCGGGAAATTCATAACGCACCAGCACCCAGGCCAGCAGCAGTCCCAGGCCAGCGTCGATCAGGGCAGCCGCAGCAGCCGTACTCAGGCTGACACGGTAGGAGGCCAGCACACGGGCATCCGTAGCCACATCCCAGAATTTGGCCCAGCTCAGCCCCGTCGAATTGAAGAGCAGCGCCGACAGCGGCAGCAGCACGACAAGGCTCAGATACAATACGCTGAACCCCATCGTAATCCCGAACCCCGGCAGAAGCCTGCGCCGTGATACAGCAGCAGCTTTAGTAGTGACATTCATTTGCCCATTCATCCTTTCCTGCCTTCGGCGTGTGGCCGATCAGCACCTTGACGGGACCCCGCCCTGCAAGATTCAGCTTACCTGTTCTGCCTGGCTCCATACCGCATCTTAATGTTAGCTGCCCGGTACGTAGATTTTGTCGAAGATTCCGCCGTCATTGAAATGCTTCTCCTGGGTTTCCTTCCAGGTTCCGAATTTATCGGCCAGTGTGAACAGCTTGATCTCCGGGAATTGATCCTTATACTGTTCCTTCACGCTCTCCAGCGTAGGGCGGTAGTAGTTCTCGGCAGCAATCTTCTGGCCTTCCTCGGTGTAGAGATACTTCAGATAGGCATCGGCTACCTCACGGGTTCCTCTTTTGTCGACAACCTTATCCACCACGGCTACCGGCGGCTCTGCCAGAATGCTCTCGGAAGGATTCACAATTTCGAATTTATCCGGGCCCAGCTCCTTGATCGACAGATAGGCCTCATTCTCCCATGCGATCAGCACATCGCCGATGCCGCGTTCCACGAAGGTCGTTGTAGAGCCGCGCGCCCCGGTGTCCAGAACAGGTACATTCTTGAACAGCTTTTGCACGAATTCCTGCGCTTTGGCTTCATCGTTATTATTCTGGTCAAGCGCATAACCCCAGGCGGCCAGGTAGTTCCAGCGCGCACCGCCGGAGGTCTTAGGGTTAGGGGTAATGACCTCCACGCCCTCCTTCAGCAGATCCGGCCAATCCTTGATCCCCTTCGGGTTGCCTTTGCGGACAAGGAAGACGATGGTGGACGTATACGGGGAGCTGTTATGTTCATATTTGCTCTGCCAGTCCGCGCTGATCAGCCCGGTCTCCTGAAGGGCATCAATGTCATACCCGAGCGCCAGCGTAACCACATCTGCTTCCAGTCCGTCGAGTACGGCACGGCTCTGCTTGCCCGATCCGCCATGCGATTGTTTGACCGTAACCTTCTGGCCGGTCTCCTGCTCCCAATAGGCGGCGAACGCCTTGTTGTAATTCTCGTACAGCTCGCGTGTTGGGTCGTAGGATACATTCAGCAGCTCGACCGGATCTTTGGATGGAGCCTTGGATGCCTCCGGCGCAGCCGAAGAATCCGCAGACGCCTCTGTTGCAGCCGGGGCCGTTGTCCCTGCACCAGCATTGTTACCTGAGCTGTTGTTCCCGCAAGCCGTAAGCCCTGCCGTCAATAATAGTGTGAACCCGGCGAGAAGCCCCTTCTTGATCCCTTTTGTCATCACAATCCACTCCCCCATAATGTTCATCTGGTTAAAAAAAGACGCAGGAAGCCCGCTTGCGGCAAGTCAAACCGGTCTGATCGACACGTATCTGCAAGCCTGAAGCGGGCGTTCCTCCGTCTGTACGGTAAGAACTTATTCGATTATTCCTACCTATTTAGTAGGTTATACAGATATAATACTGAACGCTTCGCGTGCTGTCAAACGTTTTTTTCAATTTGGAGTGAAGTCAGGTTTCGGCTGGACCCGCGGCAGGAAGTGGCGGCCATTCCTCTAGTACCCACTTGTTATTGATGTCCCAAAGTACTATTATTGCTACATCTTAATAGAGCGTTAATAGAGCGAATTCATACAAGTGGAAACGGCTTCGCCGTCCTCTTAAAGGACGGCATTCGTTTCTGCGAGAAATATTTGGCCGGAGGAAATCATCATGGGAATGGATTTGGAGTACGCTCCCGGGCCGCAGCCGCAGGGGCCGCGGCTCCACAGGCGTATATTTGAAGAAATAGGCAGACGCATCCTGGAGACGTACAGTTTGGATACAACGTTATGGAGGATTGCACTCAGCGGTCCTTGGACGCTATGTATTCTGGCTTTTACTATAGCAGTTATGGGTATCCCTACCGGACTCGGGAGCGCAGCGGATGTGATCCTGGCCGCCGGAGCCGGGACCCTGGTCATGGCGCTGGCCGGCAATCTGCTGGCCGTGCTGCTCTCCTTAACCGGACTGCGCATTCCGCATCTGTTCGCAGGCTCTTTGCTCAGCGCTCTTGGGGCTGTACTGCTCATTCTATATTTTGCCGACCTGGAGCTGGCTGCCGCAGCAGTCATCGCCTGCATCGCAGCCTTAACCAGCGGAATAGCGGGGCTGGCCGCCGGGCTGCTGCGGACCCGCAGAACGCTTACCGGCGGACTTCTGGCAGCGGCTCTGCTCCTGTCCCCCTTCGCACTGGCCTACGGATATGGGACGGGGAGCCGCCCTGCTCCTTCACCACCGGTCCGGACCCTGGCAGCAGACGCACAGGTTCTTCCTCTGGCCGCTGCCGATCCCGGCCGGCCGGGAGACTATCCGTTTCACAGCTTCACGTACGGGAGCGGCAAGGATCTGCAGCGTAAGGCGTATAGCCGGGATGTCGCCTTAGTCTCCGCTTCGGTGGATGCTACGGAGTACATCCGCTCCTGGCCGACGCTGCGAACCCTGTTCTGGGGGTTCGACCCCACTGCGCTCCCGCTGAATGCCCGGGTGTGGATGCCGGACGGTGAAGGGCCTTATCCGCTCGTGCTTATGGTGCACGGCAACCATATGATGGAGGATTACTCCGAGGGCGGCTATGCCTATCTTGGCGAATTATTAGCCAGCCGGGGCTTCATTGCCGTTACACTGGACGAGAACTTCCTGAATTATTCCGCCTGGTCGGGTATCCCGGACAATGACTTCAAGCTGCGGACCTGGGTGATTCTCCAGCATCTGCAGCAAATCGCCAGCTTCGCGGAGCAGCCCGGCACCCCCTTCTACCAGAAGGTGGATTATGACTCTACGGCGCTGCTGGGCCACAGCCGCGGCGGTCAGGCTGTAGCGATGGCTGCGGATGCTTCGCGCTGGTTCCCGGGTGATCCGGTGCTTGCCGCCACCCGGCAGTTCCATATCACTTCTCTTATTGCGCTGGCCCCTACCGATAAAATGATCGACAGCAAGCAGGCCACACTGACTGATGTGAACTACCTGACGCTCCAGGGCGCCCGTGACGGTGATGTGCATGACTTCTATGGAGACCGGCAATATATGCGCTCCTCCTACACCGGGAACACCGCTGCCTTCAAAAGCTCGCTCTATATTGCCGACGCCAATCACAGCCAGTTCAATACGGACTGGGGATTGTATGATCAGACGCTGCCGACCGGCCTCTTCCTGAAGCGTTCGGGAATCATGGACGGGGAGCAGCAGCGGCAGCTCGCCAAGGTCTATATCTCCGCCTTCCTGGAGACTACGCTGAACGGCAAGGCCGAATACCGGCAATTGTTCCGCGATTACCGCAGCGGGGCCCAGTGGCTGCCGGATACTGCCTACTATAACCGCTTCCAGAGCGGGGCCTATATCCCGGTTGCGGACTATGAGGAAGACCGCAAGAGAGGTACGGTCCAAGGCGGGACCGCCACAGTGGAAGGCCTGCTCTGGAGCGAAGAGGCCGCCAAAGACCGCGAATTGAACAATAAGCCCTCATACGGCATCCTGCTGGAACGCAGCAGCAGCCCGGATCAGACGCCGGAAGAACCAGAATCGGCTTACAAGATCAAGCTTAACGATACGATTACCCGCAGGCTTGCGGAATCCGCTGCTGCCGAGGGGCTGACCTTCTCCCTGGCGAATCATAATTCCGGCCCTTATGAGGAAGAGGATGCGGAGGAACAGCCGGAGGCTGCCCTCTCCCCGGAGGTGGAGGTCGAGCTGACCGACAGCAATGATACCGCCGCAAGAATTCCCCTGGACGAGGTGATGGATATTCTGCCGTTGCCGCAGACAGAATTTACGATCAGTCCATGGCTGGAAGAACGGATCAGCGACGGCAAATTCGGGAACGTCTCGGAAGCCGTATTCCAGACCTACAAGCTGCCCTTCGAGCTGTTTCTGGAGGAGGAGCCGGCGCTCGATCCTGACAAGCTGACTGACATCACCTTCTACCTGCAAGGGGAAGACGACAAAATCATGCTGGACGACATCGGCTTCTACGAGCGTGACATCCTGCTGGAAGGAATGCATTAACGGACAATCCAAAGTGCCCCCTGCCCCGCTTACTTCGGCGGAGAGGGGGCATTTCTATGTCTTTATCTTTTATGGACAAACTGCGCCCGGATTAGTCTAATGCTATAAGGCAGACTGGAGCCGTCACTTCCAGTTCATTGCCGGTAGGAATCAGCCGCCCGGTCTCGCTGTCGATCCGGAAGGAGGCAATATTCCCGCTGTTCTGGTTGGCAGCGAGCAGCATTCCGCCGATCAGGGCGAAGTTGCGCGGTGTGCGTCCTCCGGATATCACCCAATCCTCCGCTTCCAGCAGCCCGGTAGCATTATCAATATGGAATAAGGCAATGCTGTCATGTCCACGGTTGGATACGTAGAGGTAACGTCCGCAGGGCGATACATGGATATCCGCAGCAGTATCATCACTCCCGGCTGTATAATGCTCCGGCAGGCTGCTGATATTCTGCAGGAGCTTCAGGTTACCCTGCGGCTCGTCATTGGCGAATACCGTAACCGTATTATTCAGTTCGTTAACCAGATAGATCCATTGCCGCGAAGGATGTACCGCCAGATGGCGCGGCCCGGAGCCGGGCGGAAGCTCTACCTCCCGGTGAGTGGCCAGCTTCCCTTCCTCCACACGGTAGAACACAATCTGATCCAGACCCAGGTCACAGACCAGCACATGCCCACCCGTCTTATCCGGAATAACGGAATGCGGATGCGGTGCCTCCTGACGGTCACTGCGCGTTCCCGAACCCTCATGCTTAACCTGGGAAGACATCTCCTGCAAGGCCCCGTCCGGATTCAGCGGGAACACGTTGACGTTGCCTCCCGTATAGTTAGACACGAATATGTAGTCTCCCTGCGGAGCGACCGAGACATAACAGGGAGCGCCGCCTCCGGTAGCTCTGCCGCCCAGCGGCTGCAAGGCTTTGCTGCCCGGATTAATGGCAAAGGCATGAACCTCACCCTCATCCTGCTCGCTTACTGCATATAATACAGTCTGTGCAGGATTAACGGCCAGATAGGATGGATTCAAGATACCCTTGGTACCGCCCATCACCCTCATTTCTCCGGTCTCCTTATCCAGCGCACCTAACAGGATGGCCTCTTCCTTCTCACTATTGTAAGTTCCGATATAGAATAATACTTCATTAGGCTGGTGCATGGCAGCGGCTCCTTCATACATAGTATATTGTATAAGCTTTATATAACCTGAACAGCGCTATCCTCACTCAGGCATGATCACTAAATTTACTATAACATCTTTATGTACCCATCACCCTACCGGGATTAAACAGCATAAATCTGGGCACACTGGAATACTAAATAATGTGTGCCCGGCAAAATTTAACACGTGATTTAAACGCTGTGCATGAGGTTAATAGTAACCATCGAAGACAACAAGTACAAAAGAAAAAAGGAGCTGAAGTATAATGAGTTTGCTATGGATGTTGATTGTTGGTGGCGTAATTGGTTGGCTGGCCGGGTTGATTATGGGCCGCGATATTCCGGGTGGAATTATCGGCAACATTATCGCAGGTATCCTCGGTTCATGGCTCGGCGGCATGCTGCTGGGAAGCTGGGGCCCTAAGATCAGCGATTACTATGTCTTCCCGTCATTGATTGGTGCCGTGGTTCTGATCTTTATCGTAAGCCTGATTCTGCGTTCGGTTGGCGGACGTAGCCGTTCTTAAGCCGGATGGCAGCATTCAATTCTGAAGCTGCTGGATCATACTTATTGTGCAAACCCGCCAGGGTTAGATCCTGGCGGGTTTGCTGTGTGCGGTGCAGGGTGCACCCTGTACAAACCGGGGCCTAAGCTTCATTCTGAAATGGATTCAATATCTGCTATAATGAAGGAAAAGAGTGACCCAAATCACAGAGAGGAAAGTGAATTATGGGTAATATCAACCCCTCACTTCTGCATGTGGGCTCCACGCTGGGAGCCGTGCTCATGGCGCTGATGGTTATTTTCATCCGCATGAAGGCCAGCGCCCGCCCGGTGACCATCCGCAAAATATGGATTCCGCCGCTTGGCATGTCCACCGGCTTCGCCATGTTCGTCGTACCTGAAGTCCGCTTCCCCTGGTGGTGGGCTGTTGCAGCTTTCCTGATCGGCTGGTTTATATTTGCCTATCCGCTGATCCGCAGTACACGGTTTGAAGAACGTGACGGGCAGATTTACGCCCAGCGCTCCAAGAGCTTCGCCTTCATTCTGCTTGGACTGCTGCTGGTCCGCACGCTTCTTCATGAATTCATCAACCGGTATGTTTCCGTTCCGCAATCCGGCGGATTATTCTTCATTCTGGCCTTCGGCATGATTCTCCACTGGAGAGTGTTCATGTATAAGCATTATACCCAGATGTTACCCGCTGAGCGGCCGATCCCGCAGCCCCGGGTGTAGACCTGTGGACCGGAACAAACCGAATATAGTTGTGCAACAGGGGGTGTCCCCGGCAGCCGTAATGAGCGCCGGGGACACCCTTTTACCCCAGCCTTCACTAACGCCCACTATCTGCATATTCTAATTCTATAGGTACAGATGGCATTATCGGTTCCATGTCAGGTAACTTGCGATCAGATCGGTTAGAATATAACCATACTTGTAGAGAGTGGGGACAAGGCAATTGAAAAGTAAATCGAGAAAAGTGGCAATCGTCGGCTCCGGGATGGTCGGCTCAAGCGTTGCTTATTCCATGGTGAATCAGGCCATTTGCGATGAGATTATGATGATCGACCGCACTTATGACCGCGCCATGGCACAGGCGCTTGATCTGTCGCATTGTATGGACTTCACCGGAACACGCACCAAGGTATACGCCGGCACCGCAACCGATTGCGCAGGGATGGATGTTGTCATTCTGACAGCAGGCGCCAATCCGAAGCCGGGGCAGACCCGGCTGGATGTCCTGGAGGCAGCCGCCGTCATTACCCGGGAGATCATCACCGAGATTATGGCCGGAGGCTTCGACGGGATCTTTGTCGTGGCCGCGAACCCCGTAGATATTGTTACCTACATGGTCTGGCAAATCTCCGGCCTGCCGCGGCACCGGGTTATCGGCACAGGCACCTCCATCGACTCTTCCCGGCTGAAAACCCTGCTGTCCGAGGTGTTCACCATTGATCCGCGCAGCGTGAACGGCTATGCACTCGGCGAACATGGAGAATCCCAGTTCGTGGCCTGGTCCCATGTCACGATCGGCGGCAAGCCGATCCTGCAGATTATGGAGCAGCACCGCGAGCGGTTCAGCAGCCTCGACCTTATGGATATCGCCCGCAAGACGAAGGATGCGGGCTGGGAGATTTTCACCCGCAAGGGCTCCACTCACTTCGGTATCGGCAGTGCGCTGGCCTATATCACACGCTCTATTCTGAATGACGAACACAAAATCATCGCCGTATCCGCCATTCTGGATGGTGAATACGGACAAAACGCCGTATGCGCCGGAGTTCCAGCCATTATCAGCAGCAGCGGCATTCAGGAGCTGCTGGAGCTGAACCTCAGCGGCGACGAGATGGCGAAGTTCGCAGCCTCCTGCAGTATCATCCGCAAGGGGATTGATTCTCTTCAGCTGGAGGAGAAGCTGTAGCCTAACAGCCCTATTTTTGGAGTAGAATCAACGTGAGCACTTGGGTGGACGCTGCGCGAACGGACCGTTGTTCCAATCGCTGTGGTCTCCAGATTTTTTTCATTCCCCTTAGCGGTGAAAATCCGGAGACCAAGGCGACCGCTATCGCTTTTACGCGGGTCGTTCCGTTCTCTCCGCTGTTTAAGCGGGAAAAGTTTCTTCACATCTTTCTAAAATCACAAAAGAAACCGTCCTTTGGTAAAATGGAGTTACCACACAACCATTTCAAAGGAGAGGTTTCTTTTGTACATTCAATAGTCCATGGACCCACTTTGCTTGCCAATAGATCTGGAAGAAGATATCCCCGAAATATAAGAAGCACTCAGCAGTCACCGGATTTCACCCGCGAAGAGCGGTTTAAATCAAGAAATCTGGTGGCGGTCTGCGGCCGGAAGTCCAAATGTTCACCGTAGTGACGGCTTAGCTTCAGGTACAAATCTTATGTGCATCTTATATAAAACTTATTGAAATTTCTCGATCTCGCCGCGCAATTCGCTCATCATCTGATTGAGCGATGCGGCTGAGGTTACGACTCTGCCCATCAGATTCCGCTGCTCTGTTGAAGCCTCGGCCACCATCTCGGCACTTTCGGCAGAATCTCTGGCAATGATCAGCATGTCGGAGAGGGAGGCTGTAATCTCCTCGGTTCCGGCCGACATTTGCTCATTCACGGCAGAGACATCCTGAATCTGAACCGACACCTCACGGATGGAAGAGCGGATATGATCGAAGGATGTGCCCACATTTTGCATTTTGCCCATACCGTCACCGATTTCAGCAATGCTCTTCTCCATGGAGACCTCAGCAGCCCTGGTGGATTCCTGAATCTGGCGGATTAATTCCACAATGTTCACAATCGCGCTGTTCGTGCGCTCCGCCAGCTTCTTGACTTCATTCGCTACCACGCCGAAGCCGCGACCGTGCTCGCCTGCTCTGGCTGCTTCAATAGAAGCGTTAAGGGATAACAGTCCGGTCTGATTGGAAATTTCCGAGATTACATCAATGATCTGTCCGATCTGCTCAGACTGCCCGCTCAGGTTGCGGATCAGAGCTGAGGTCTCCTCTGCCGCCCCGCTGATTACGGTCATCTGCTTCAGTGTGGATTGAATCTCCACATATCCGTGCTCCACCTCGGTACTGACACTCTCCGCCTGGTCGGACACATTGACGGAGGATTCCGCAATTCTCTGCAGGCCGATCGCCATCTCTTCCGTAGCTCTTGCCGCCTGCTCCGAGCCTTTGAACTGCTCACCCATTCCCTGGGCTACGTCCTGGACCACCAGCTCTATCTCTGCCGACGTATTCGAGGTCAGACTGGCGTTATTCAGCACCTCTTCCGCAGAGACAGCTACCTTGCTTACTGTGGCATCAATTTTGCTGACAATGCCGGACAAGGATTCGATCATATCATTAATACTCTGGCTCATCAGGCCGATTTCATCACCTGAACGCACCGTAACCCGTTCACTGAGATGGCCCTCCGCCACTCTTTTCATCACCCCGGAGATCGCCACAATCGGCTTCACAATCAGCCGGGTCAGCGTTAACGCTACGGCAATGACCGCCAGGATGATGATGATAATGAACAGTGTGGATATGCGCTGGGCTGAGCTTACCTTGGCAACAATCTCGCTTTTGGGAACAGTGATCAGCAGCTTCCAGTCTGTACCGGGAACCGTACGATAATAAGTAATGACCTGTTTGCCGTCCTCACCCTTGTAGGCTTCCGAACCGGCTTCATTGCCGAGAATATGCTTAATCGCTTGCTTCAGCTCCGGGGTCTGCGCGTAATCCGCGATGTTCTTGCCGATCCGCTCCGTATCCGAATAAGCATAATAATCGCCCTGGCCCGAAATCACATATCCATAGCCGGTATCGGCCACATGAATATTCTTGCTCATCTCCATCAGAATGTCGGGTGTCACCGAGAAGGCAATGCCGCCGGCGAACTTCTTATCCTTATCCACTGCCGGAACAAATACCGGAATGATAAACTTATCGAGCTGCTTCAAAAAAGACATCTCCGCCACTTCCGGCGCCAGACTCTCCTTGGCCTTCAGGAAGTATGCCGATTTGCCAACGTCAGCCGTAAGTTTGAGGGCATTGGCTAGTACCCCGTCCTTGTTAATTACACTGTAACCCTCTGATTGTTTGTCACTTTCCTCCAGCACCTTGATCACAGGAAATATAGTGTCCGGCCGGGAGGTGTCGAATTCAGGATGCTGCGCAACCAGCTCCTGAACCGCCGAAGTTTTGGTATTCAGCCACTCCACGATCCGGGAGGTATTCATCTCCAGAATGTTCTGTGCGAGCTCCTCGCTGTCGTCTCTGGTCACACCCCCGAAATACTGCATGAAAAAAATCGTTGCTCCGAGCAGAGGTACAATGGCAATGGCCAAAATAACCAGCGACCATTTGCTTTGCAGGGATAACGACTTTCCATTCTTTGCATTCATTTTCAATTTTGTCCACACACTTGCCTCATTCACCGCAAAATCCCCCCAGATACCCGTTGTAATCTTCCATATGCTGTAAATATATATTTAATATATCGGCATAAATAGACAAAAAACATAATACATCCAATAAAAAATAAGCCTTAAGACCCAATATCTAGGATCATTAAGACTTATTTTTCATAATTATTTCATAATCAATTCCTGTACAATCGTTATCCCGATTTCGGAAGCTGTAAAGCGCGCATACTGTTCAGCACAGCAAGTACCGTTACCCCGACATCCGAGAATACAGCCTCCCACATGGTTGCAATGCCGAATGCCCCCAGCAGCAGGAAGATGGCTTTGACTCCCAGCGCAAAAGCAATGTTCTGCCACACAATCGTCCGCGTACGCTTGGCGATCCCTATAGCAGCGGCAATCTTGGAAGGCTCATCCGTCATAATGACAATATCCGCCGCTTCGATCGCCGCATCCGAGCCAAGCCCGCCCATGGCAATCCCGACATCCGCTCTGGCCAGCACCGGGGTATCATTAATTCCGTCACCGACAAAAATAATCTTCTCCCGCGGCCCCTTCTCCCGCTCCAGCCGTTCAATCGCTGCGACCTTATCGCCGGGCAGCAGCTCGGCATGGATCTCCTGAATCCCCAGCTGTCTGCCGACAGACTCGGCCACGGGAGCCGCATCCCCGGTCAACATGACGGTCTTGCGGATGCCCAGCGAGTTCAGGTTCTGAATGGCCTTCTGCGCATCCTCTTTCACTTCATCCGCGATGACAAGGTATCCTGCATAACGTTTATCCACGGCAACATGGACAATCGTCCCATACTGCTCCGGAGTCCGGCTGGCAATCCCTTCACGCTCCATCAGCCGCGCATTCCCGGCCAGAACGGCCTTCCCCTCCACCGTAACAGCGATACCGTGTCCGGATATTTCGTTATAGTCAGCAATAGCCTCACCAGGGATCGCTTCTCCGTAGGCGGCACGGATGGATTCGGCAATCGGGTGGCTGGAATGACTCTCAGCGTAAGCCGCTATACGCAGCAGCTCCTGCTCCGTGAAGCCTTCCGCCGGAACATTGCCGGTCACGGTGAATTGCCCTTTGGTCAAGGTTCCCGTCTTATCGAACACAACGATCTTCACATCATTTAGCGCTTCAAGGTAATTACTGCCCTTCACCAGAATTCCGTTCCGGGAGGCGGCTCCGATTCCCCCGAAGAACCCGAGCGGGATCGACACAACCAGCGCACAAGGACAAGAGATAACCAGGAAGACCAGCGCACGGTAGATCCAATCTGAGAACGTAGCTCCGCTCAATACCAGCGGTGGAACCACTGCCAGCAGCAGCGCCGTTATGACCACTACCGGAGTATAGGCACGGGCGAATTTGGTAATGAAGTTCTCTGTCTTGGCTTTGTTATTGGTGGCATTCTGCACCAGCTCCAGAATCTGCGAGACGGCCGACTCGCCGAAATCCTTGGTCACCTCAATAGTAATCACACCATTACGGTTAATGAATCCGCTCAGCACCTGGCTTCCCGGCTGAGTGGAACGGGGAACCGATTCTCCGGTCAGTGCCGAGGTATCCATCATCGCGCTGCCTTCAAGAATAATCCCGTCCAGCGGAACCTTCTCGCCCGGCTTCACCACGATGCTGTCTCCTACTGTAACCTCTTCCGGGGAGACCTTCCGCAGGTTATTGCCTTCCTTCAGATAAGCGAACTCCGGCCGGATATCCATCAGTGCTGTAATCGAACGGCGTGAACGGTTCACCGCCATACCCTGGAACAGCTCACCCACCTGATAAAAGAGCATAACCGCGACGCCTTCCGGATATTCACCGATGGCAAAGGCACCGATGGTCGCCAGCGCCATCAGGAAATTCTCATCAAACACCTGGCCCCGGACGATATTCCGGACCGCTGCCAAGACTACCTCACCGCCTACGATCAGATAGGCTGCAAGGAAAATCAGCAGCTCGGTGATTCCACTGACCGGCAGGAACATCCCGGCCGCCGCCAGAACCGCGCCGCCCCCCAGCCGGAGCAGGATGCGGCGCGTATCGCCTTCCCCATGCTCATGACTATGCCCGTGTCCCTCTGAATCCTCGCGGCTATGATTATGCTCAGCCGCAGCATGAGAATGCCCATGTCCAGCTTCGCGGGAGTGTTCATGCCCATGCCCGTGCGCTTCCCCGTGGGAATGAATATGGCCCTGTCCTTGTACAGCTACTCGCCCCGCTGCGGCTGTGCCGCCTGCAGACAGCGGCTTCTTGACCGCCCGCGAACCGCCACCAACCTCCCGCAGCTTCACATGCGGCTCAAGCTTAGTCACCGTCTGCGAAGCCTGCTCGGCTATTTCATCCGCAACCGTGGCCGCGGTCTCCAGTGTCATAGTCTTCGTAGCGAAGTTGACGGAGCAGGAGGACACGCCCTCGATCTTCTTGACCTTATTCTCAATCTTCATCGCGCAATTCGCGCAGTCCAGCCCGTCAAGGACCCACTTCCGCTTTACACTGCCTTCTGCCGTACTCAAATGACTCATCTCCCTTGAATAAACCTATATATGAGTATTTGTTCATATGTTAACTTACACCTATTATATTCCCCTGAATCATACAGTGTCAATGCATCCTGCCCATAGTTTGCGGCTATTTCTTTATTCGTTTCTTCCGTTTTTATAGAAGAAAACAGAGGAAAACGAGGCTGTAGAGAAAAACAAGTCTATAGAGGGAGACGAGGCAGGGCGAGAAATATCTTACGGCTTATTGCGGAGCTTGTGGTATGACAGGTTAAACCTTTTGGAAAAATAGTTGATGAAATGCTTGTAATTTGTTTGCGGCCGTCATAATATTAACATATGAGCAACTATTCATATGTTAACGGAAAAGAGGTCTTTCCTAATGAACAACTCTAAACATTCCAAACAGCACTCGCACTCACATTCTGGCTCACATTCACACTCTGGCCCGCACTCTCACTCTGGCCCGCATTCCCATTCACATTCCCATGCGCCCGACAACAAGAAGGGTCTGCTGATCGCCTTAATCATCACCGGCGGCATTATGTTCCTTGAATTCTTCGGCGGCCTTGTCACCGGCAGTCTGGCCCTACTGTCCGACTCGGGCCATATGCTGAGTGATACAGCGTCACTGGCCCTGAGTCTCGTCGCAATGATTATGGCCGTGAAGCCGCCGTCCGCGAAGAATTCCTTCGGCTTTTACAGATTCGAGATTATGGCTGCCTTGTTCAACGGGGTGACGCTGTTTGTTATCGCCGGCTTTATTATGTGGGAAGCCTTCCAGCGCTTCTCCTCGCCTCCCGCTGTAGCCAGTGGAACAATGATGCTGATCGCCGCAGTGGGGCTGCTGGCTAATCTCGTCAGTGCCTGGTCACTGATGCGCCAAAGCGGGGCCAAAGACAACATCAATATCAAGAGTGCCTATCTGCATATTATGGGCGATGCCCTCGGCTCTGTCGGCGCCCTGATTGCCGGTCTGATCATGAACCTGTTCTCCTGGTATGCCGCAGACCCGATTATCAGCGTACTGGTTGCATTGCTTATCCTGCGGAGCGCCTGGGGCGTCATCAAGCAGGCCTTCCATATTCTTATGGAAGGGACTCCGCTTAACGTCAATACCCGTGATGTGCAGCAGGCGCTGCTGGGTATCGAAGGGGTCAGCGATGTGCATGACCTGCATATCTGGACCATTACCTCCGGGCTGGATGCACTCAGCGGCCATCTGCTGATCAGGGATAATGCGAATCATGAACAGGTGCTGCAGGAAGCGCTCAGAGTGGTGGAAGAGAATTTCGGCATCCGGCACACGACGCTGCAAATCGAAGGCTCCTCCTTGAAGCATGGAGAGCTTCCCGTTTGATCGGAGCAGGGGCACAGATGTTGTACCAATTGCAATTTTGCTCCATGGCTACCTGTGTAACCGGAGGATTGTTGCATGAAACACAAGAATAATCCCGCCGGGCTGCCTGGACGAGTGAGATTCCTGCTTTTAGTGCAACAATTCTCAATTCGGGCTGTTATCGTATGGGGATTGTTGCAATTTGTGCAGGATTGTTGAGGTAAGTGACGACGAAGCTTCAAGTTCAAAACGTAAGTGTGTCTTATATACAACAAATAAGGGAAAGTCCCAAGCCGCCCATTCACGGCTGCCGGACCTTCCCTTCTTCATTTCGGGATCATCTATTCATGACGGATATGCTCATGGGTCTGCAGGAAGATCTGCTCCACATGCGCATCGTTCAGCGAGTAATACACCGTCTTGCCTTCCTTGCGGCGCTTCACAATCCTTAGATTGCGCAGGTAGCGGAGCTGGTGGGACACTGCCGACTGCCCCATGTCCAGTATCGACGACAAGTCATGCACGCACAGCTCTTGCTGGGATAACGCATAGATGAGCCGAACTCTCGTCGGATCACCGAGCGCCTTGAACATCTCTGCCATCTTGTCCGTAGTTCCACGGTCCGGCAGAATCAATGCCATAGATTCCGGTTCCAGTTCGGAACCATTACAGGTGTTGTCGCATTCTTCAAGTGCCGCTGGCTCCATGCTTCCGCCTCCTCCATATGCTAATCCGGCTTCACCCGGCGCTTAATAGTATCTTCTACGATTAATTATAGAAAAAACTGCGCCCATTGTCCATGGAGAGAGAGCAAATCGCATTACACCGCCTTACGCCAAAAGAATAACAAGCCTCCTGCCAGGAAAAGCACCAGGCTCCCGGACACGACCATCATCAAGCTCTCCAAAGGCAGGTTGAAGGCGCCGAACCGCTCCTCCCCAAAGGGCGACATGGCCAGCATGGGCTGCACCCATGGATAATAAGGGCCGTAGGTGGAAGAATTGGCAATCAGCATATTCGGAATAGTGAAGCAGACATTCACGGCAAGCGGAGCGCCGAAGCTGCTCCAGCCCTGGGATACAGCCAATTGCAATGCAGCCAGCGGCAGACAGGCAAACCAGCCGCCGAACAGGCTGGTCAGCAGCAGCCCCCAGGGAATTCCCCCTTCTGCTCCACGGTACAATCCGATGCCCAGAACTCCTCCCAAGAACAGCAGTTGAACCGCAGCCAGGAGTACCATAATCATTACATATTTGGCGAAGTATACCGAAGTCCGTGTTACCGGCAGGGCCAGGAGCTGCTTCCATCCGCCGTCACTATGCTCATTGCGGCAGATTAAGGCTGCGAAGATTCCCGAGAGCACTGGAAGAAACAGCATTGCATGAACCGCTGACATCGTACTGAGCAGAACTTGCCATGTGATTACCTTATCCTCCTGCATGTCTGAAAGTGCACCAATCGGCAGGGAGATCAGCGGGCTGAGCAGAAGTAAGATCCAGACCCGGGACCCGGACATCTTCAGGCGCTCCGCAGAGATTATTCGTAGAAAAGTCCCCATATCAGTCCACATCCTTTCGCGCGAAATGCAGGGCTCCCGGCAGCAGCACAAGGAGTCCCAGCAGCAATCCTGCACCGCTGAACAACCAGGGGCGCTCTGCACTGAGGGCCAGGGTCGGCCAGGAGAGCGGCATCCACTCCGTAAGATACACGGCGAACATGCTGACCAGAGACAGCGTCATTCCCAGAGACACCGGAAGCGTCTGGTTCCGGTAGGACAGAGACAGCCACAGCTGCAAAGCAATGACCGGCATAGCCGCCGCATAAGCAGCGAAGCCTATCCGCAGCACATCAGCATAAGGTATCGGCTGATCGCCGAAGCCGAGCAGCAGCCCGAGAAGGACCGTCCCTGCCGACAGCAGCAGGCAAGACACGGCAAGCAGCAGCAGGCAGAGCAGCAGCTTCGCCATGAACACAGCGGTACGTGAGATGGGCAGCGCCAGAAGCTGCTTCCAGGAGCTTGTCTGATGCTCAACATTCGCAATCAGCGAGCAGATCAGCGTCCCGCCAAGGTACAGGGCAATCGGTACGAAGGGGATTATATTATCAATCAGGCCCCCCCACCAATCCGCCTGGTACTGTGCCCTCAGATAATCATAGCGGAGACCGAAATTCAGTCCCTGCATGGCGATCAGGCCAACCGGGCCCAGGAAGGCCAGGAACCAGATGCCCTTGCCGCGGATCTTCAGCCAGTCGGCCGATAGTGCACGCCACATCATAGCGCGCCTCCCCCAACCACCTGCAGGAAGAATTCCTCCAGGGATTGCCTGTGCTCCTCTACCCTGTAGATGGCATGACCATCCTCGACCAGCTCTTTGACCAGGAGTGATACTCTGGCATCGCTCATCCGGGGCAGGATCAGCCGTCCTTCGTGCAGCTCCCCGCCGCATCCGCGCCGCACCGCAGTCATCAGTGCCGCTTCCGGCTCCGATACCGCCAGACTGAGATTACCTGCCGCCTGCTCCTGCAGATGGGCAATGGTATCCTGATAGACCATCTGCCCTTCGCGGATAATCCCGACCGTACCGGCCATTTGCTCTATTTCACTAAGCAGATGGCTGGATACCAGGACCGTTATTCCCTCTTCCCCCGGCAGCCGCTTAATCAGGGAGCGGATCTCCTGAATACCTGACGGGTCCAGCCCGTTGGTCGGCTCATCCAGAATCAGCAGCTCCGGGCTGCCCAGCAGGGCAGCGGCAATTCCCAGACGCTGCTTCATGCCCAGCGAGAAGCCCTTGACCGGCCGTTTCTCTTCGCCGGTAAGCGATACAATATCCAGCACCTCGGCAATCCGTGCCTTGGGCACATCCAGAATGCGGCGGATCGCCTCCAGGTTATCCAGCGCGCTCAGATGCCCGTAATACGACGGGGATTCCACCAGCGAGCCTACCTTGCGCAGTATCTGAAGCCTATTGCGGCGCAGCTCCTGGCCGAAGATTTCAATCCGGCCGGAGGTCGGCTTGATCAGACCGAGCAGCATACGGATGGTTGTGGTTTTGCCGGCGCCGTTCGGTCCCAGGAAGCCATAGATCTCCCCTTTGCCTATGTTCAGATTCAGTTCCTTCACGGCCGCGCGGCCGCGGTATTCCTTCAGAAGATTCTTAGTCTCTATCACTGTATCCTTCATTCTCTTCACCTCGGTAACAGCATAACGCCCCAAGGTTAAAAGCACGGAAGCAGCAAGTTTAAATTTTGTTTAAAAATGATCAGGCCGTCCGCTTCCAAATGACCACCTCGGTGCCCTGCCCGGTACTCTCCATGCTCCATTCCAGCTCCATCCGCTTAAGCAGCAGATCCACAATGGACAGGCCGAGCCCGGCTCCGGCGGAGTCGGAGCTCTTCTCCAGACCGCCGCCATGGTCCGAGATGATAATCACCCGGCTGCCGTCCCGGATTTCCGTAAATATCCCTACATACAGCCCGCTGCGTGCATGGCGCAGAATATTCTGGAACAGGTTATCCATCACCCGGCGGAACCAGCTGTCATCGACATCCCAGTAGAGCGGCGCACCTTCCAGGTCAATCTCAACCTCGAATCCTTCCTTCTCCCAGACCGGATACCAGGCAGCAGCGCTCTCCCGCAGCAGCCTCAGCACATCCCGCTGCTCCAGCTTCAGCAGGGTACGCCCGCTGCTAAGCAGATTATAGGACAGCAGGTTCTCAATCAGGATGCCCAGACCCTCTATCCGCTGATCCATCAGCTCAAGGGAGGACTGGCCGCGCGGCGACAGCGATTCCTTGCCCAGCACATGAAGGTGGCTGCGGATCACAGTTAGCGGAGTCCGCAGATCATGGGAGAGATCAGCCACGAGCCGCTTGCGCAGCGTTTCCTCTTCCGCCTCTCTGGCAAGGCTGGCCTTAAGCTCGGTGACCATGGTATTGAACGCCTCCTCCAGACGGCCAATCTCATCGGGCTTACCCGGCGGAACCACCTGCGGCAAGCCCTCGTGCCCGGTAAAGACCATAGCAGTCTGCAGCCGCAGCAGCCGTCTGCGGATCATGACGAAGAAGAGCCAGGAGCTGACGACGAAGACGATCAAGAATACCAGCATCATAATCGAATACCACTTATCCAGCCCCGGGGCATATCTCCCGTTCTTGATTTCTTCCGGAATCTGCATAACCATGAAGCCTTCTCCGGCTTCCGCCTGATCCCCTACAAAGGCAACAATCGCCAGCGGTTTAAGCGCTGTACTGTCCTTCATGAAGGAGACTGCCTCGGCAGCTCCCCAATAAGCAGGGATATCCCGGGCCGCCTGTCCGTCCAGCAGCAGCGGAGGACCCGAGGGCTCTGTAACCAGCTGTGTTCTGCCCTCGTGATCCACCCAGAATATTCTGGCATGGTGATAGGTTTCACTGAGTGTCCTGAGCCGCTGAGTGATGTCCTCAGGCGGCTGGTCCAGGAGCTTGCGGGCTTCCTCATGCCACATGATCTCCAGCTTATCGACACTGGAATACAGCGCATACTCCTTGGGAGGCGCTTCATGGGCGAGTCCGCCAAAGATGCTGTACAGCATAATAGTCAACGGCACAATAACGGGGATAAACAACAACGCGGCCACAAGAATAAGCAGATACCGGAAGAGCAGGGAACGGTGCAGAAGCTGGAACCGTCCTGCCCCCTTCATCCTCTCACCCGGTATCCGATTCCCCGGACCGTCTCAATGATCTCCGGCGCCGCCGGATCAAGCTCCAGCTTCTCGCGCAGATACCGGATATGTACCATCAGCGTCTTGTCGCCTTCCATATAACTCTCTCCCCAGACTGCTTCATAGATCTGCTCCTTGGTCAGAACCTGTCCAAGATGCCGCAGCAGGTATGAGAAGATCTGGAACTGCTTGCCGGTAAGCATAATCTCCCGCCCGCTTGCAGCTTCCATAACCACACTGCTGCCCGGCCGGACCACCAGATGCTTAAGCATCATGGGCGCAGGTGCAGCAGTGCCGCTTCTTCTTAACAGGACCTCCATTCTGGCTGCCAGCTCATCGGGATGAAACGGCTTGGTCAGATAATCATCGGCGAAATCCAGTCCCTGCAGCTTGTCATCAATGGAGGTGCGTGCCGAGAGCATCAGGATCGGCATGTCCGGATAGGCCCGCTTCAGCCGCTGACCGACGGTGAAGCCGTCCAGGCCTGGAAGCATCACATCCAGAATGGCCAGCTGGCAGCCCTCTGCGGCTTCAAGCGCCCCCTCCCCGCTCTCCAGCCAGCGGACAGCATATTCCCGTTCACGCAGATCTGCTGACACGGCATTGCCGATATCACGGTCATCTTCTACATACAGTACGGTTACGCTCACGCAGTTCACCGCCCCTTTCCCTTCATATCGCAGCAGTGAATCCGAAATGGCCCGGCGGCTTGTCCTCCGGCTTCCCGAACAGATACCCTTGCCCCAGATCCATGCCCAGATCGCGGCACACCAGGAACTCCTCGCGGCGTTCAATTCCCTCGGCCAGCAGCCTTGCACCGAAATCTCCGGCCCGGGAGACGATTTCACTGAGGACTCGCTGCTTATTCTCATCCTGATCACAGAAGCTGATCAGCTTGCGGTCAATCTTGACATAATCCGGCTGCAGGCTGGACATCAGCTCTAGCGTCGAATAACCCGCGCCGACATCGTCCAGCGCAACCCGCATCCCCTGCTGGCGGTATTCGGCGAAGATGGCGCGCAGATGCGGGATATCGCTTATTTTCTCAGTCTCCACGACTTCAAATACATAATCCTCCGGGTTCTGGTCCAGCCTGCGGATGGCCTCGAAGGTATGAGTCAGACAATACTTGGGATTATAAATAGAAGAGGGCAGGAAATTTATGAACCGCTTGATGCCCTTGGGCAGCAGTCTGGTGCTGGTCTCTATCGCCGATATTCTGGCGGCCCGGTCAAGAAAGGAATGGAAGCCTGTGCGCCGGGCGATCTCGAACAGTTCATACGGCTGAAAATAATGGCCCTGGGGCAGCGGACGCAGCAGAAATTCAAAGCCGACAATCTCTTCGCTGAAATTCACAATCGGCTGCATGTGGCTGCAGAAATCATGACCCCTGATGATAGAGATCAGGCTCTCATTCGAGAACCGGACCTTGAGCTGATCGAGAGTCAGCCACCGGTCCAGCGCAGCACGGGCGCCTCTGCCCGCGATGCACAAGGATAAGGATTGGGGCGTAGCCTCTTCCGCCTCCAGCCATTCTATAAGCTCCAGCACTTCTTCCTTGTGGTGGTATGGAATTAAGCAAGTCTCCCTTGCCTTGTATACTTCATACCCCGCATTCCTAATGGCCGCCGCCAGCGGATCAGTACAGGGGCGCAGCTTCAGCTCTCCTTCATCTTCTATCGGGCCGATGTCAGCGCAGTCAACACAGTTCATGGCAATCCCTCCGCCTCATGATGTCAAAAACCTGAGGCAATTATAGCATGATTCCTCCTGCGCGATCATCTGGGTAAGCAGCAGAAAGAGCCTCTCCTGAACCGAAAAGGCTCAGGGGAGGCCCACATGTAAGCTCTGCCGGCTATAATCATTGAACCGTTTATTTCCGCTGTTACTTGCCGGAGGAAGCGGCTGAGGCCGAAGCCTGCCATACGCCATGCTCTTGGTTCTTGCCCATATATTCGATCCGTGACGGGGACAGCTCAAGGATTACATAATCGGGATCATCCGGTCCCTTGAACCACTTCTCCAGCGACTCATTCCATACCTTGGCACGCAGGCCCTCATCCTTGGTCACGTCCACTGTAGCTTCAATCTCCAGCACATCCTTGCCGCCGCCCTGCTCGTAGCCCAGCAGCAGACAAGCATTAGGATTATCCTTCAGCTCCTCTACCTTATGGGTCTTACGATTGGTAGCGAGATAAATGGAAAGTCCGTCATGAAATACCGCCATATAGCGCACCTTAGGTTTATTGCCCGCTTCAACCGTCCCGAAGGACCCGAACTTGTTGTCATCCAGCGCCTGCATGATCTTCTTCTCCAGCTCTTTGTTATCCATTGACGTCTAATCTCCTTTCAAATTCATGTGAATATAAGTTTATATATTCACATCCGCAGTTTGGATTTATGATTAACCTGTGCCTAATATAGTGTACCCGTCCGGTTCGTTCTGAATCCCGGAACCTGTTCATAAATTCACCTATAAGGAGCTGCCCAGACCTCGGGGCTATTGGCCGCTTTTGCCGCCCTGTTATTCCTGTTAAGTGTGACCGCCTGGAGAATCGGGTAATATAGCTAACAAGATCCATATTCTGCGAATAAGGACGGAACCCCCACATGGTTGAACTGCATTCCGAACCCACCCTGCATACAGCGTTGCTGCAATTTATCTTTCCCTTCTCCATCAAGCCCGGACAGGATAAAGAGCTGATCGCAAGTCTGCAGAAGGAGGGGTTCACGCGTTTTTTTCTCGACAACAAGGAACTGGAGAATGCCTATTACGGAGAAGGCTACTGCGTGTCCCATGAGAAAATGGAGCGCAGCTATCTGCCGTTTGCCGCTCATGTGCTGTTTCCGCGTGAGAAGGACAGCGATTCCTTCCGCCGCTTTTCCCGGGTAAACGATCTGCCGTGCCGGCTGGAAATGCTCTTCGAGTCTGTGAATTTCCGGATTCTGTCCACCGATGTGTTCCTCTGTCCGTTTGAACTGGGCTTTCTGACCATAAGAGTGGCTATCGAGGAGAAAAACCTTCCCTTCAGCACTGTGCTGGAATTCGCTGACCGGTTCCGAACACTGGAGGATGTGTGTTATCAGGATAAACATGCCTTTATCCATTGCCAGGAGAAGTCCTTCGGCCGGGTGGAGGATTTCGTGTTCAAGAATCTCGTCTCCGGTCTGGAGCCGTTTCTCGACCCTGCGGAGATTGATGGCGCTTATTTCGAGACCCTGCCTTTTTTCGTGGATGAACGGATGCTGGTGCAGGCCTTCTATGGCTTCAACCGTGAGGAAGAGCTGGATGAGATAAGTGTAGAGCTGCGCTACCGCGCCTCCCAGCTGGATGGGCTGACTATAGACGGTAAGCCTTTTACCAGCGCGAGTGATCCTGAGTATATCGAGCAGTACACCCGGGATCATTGCTATAGCCGCTGGGGGCCGGACACCTATTATATGACGAACGAGCAGACCTTCTGCTGCCTGAGCCGGGCGAAGCCCGATATTGCCACGGAGCTGGTCAACCAGATGTACGGAGAGTATTATTATGGACTGCTGCTGAGTATTTTTCATAAAATCGTGCTGCTGAAGCTCGCCAATCTGCATTCCCGGCTGCGCATCAACCACGATTACGAAGAGATCGAGAATCTGATCTTTCTGATCAATAAATTTTCCGCCAAATTCTATTTTCTGGAGCTTATCTCGCAGTCGCAGGGGCGGGAGATTTTTTTCCAGCTGCGCAAGGTCTACGGCAATGATGCCCTGTTCGATGAAGTGAAGATGACCCTGAATGATCTGTTTCAGTATCAGGACAAATTCCAGGCCAAACGCCGGGATACCCTGCTCATGGTCCTGACTGTATTTACGGTAATCAGCGGGATTTACGGCATGAACCAGGTCATTGAGGATCTGAAAGGGAACATCGACTGGAGCAAAATGCTGGAGTACTCCGTGTTCGAATATCTCGCTCTGTTCCTGACCTTCTCTGGGATCGCAGTCAGTCTCGGCTTAACGCTGCGGGAGGCGCGGAATGGAATCCGCAGCCGCCGCAAAAGGCGGTACTATGATAAGGATTGAACAGACGGCTCTGGACAACCGCGAAGCCGCCGTCTATAATACACCGTAAGAACATAGCAATACCCGTGAACTTCATAGAACCAGGGGTGCTGGAATTGGCCGGCTGAGATTGTATCCCATAAGATACTGACCCTTATACCTGATCTGGATAATGCCAGCGTAGGAATCTCAATCAGCACTGTGCCATCATGGCCCAGAAGTTGATCCCCTCACGCAAGTAACTGGCGTCCCGATCTTCGGGGCGCTTTTTTGGTATGGTCTAACTTGAAAGTTGGAAGAATAGGGATTGCTGGAAGGAGAGAGAAGAGAGAGATGGGAGTCACAAAAACAGGTACACTGCTGCTAAGCTCCATGCTGGTTATCGCGTTAGCCGGATGCGGGGGCGGAAACAGCAACACAGGAAATGCCGGTGCCAGTGCGCCTGCCGCCGGGAACAGCACCGCTGCCCCTGAAGCAACTGCGACCGATGCCCCAGAGGAGCTGATTCCGGTCAAGATTGCCCTGGACTGGACGCCGAACACGAATCATACCGGGCTGTATGCCGCGAAGGAGCTGGGATATTACGCGGAGGAGGGCCTTGACGTTGAGATTGTACAGCCTGGCGCTGCCGGGTCTGACACTATGGTCACTTCCGGGGAAGCCCAGTTTGGCATCAGCGCCCAGGAGGCGCTCACCCTGGCCCGTCTGCAGGATGTGCCGCTCGTGTCTATCGCTGCTATCATTCAGCATAATACCTCGGGCTTCGCCGCTCCGAAGGACCGCAATATTAAGACACCGAAGGATTTTGAAGGCAAAACCTACGGAGGCTGGGGCTCCCCTGCGGAGCAGGCGGCCATGAAAGCCATCATGGACCCCGAAAGCGGGGACGTCTCTAAGGTGAAGCTGGTGAATATCGGCGAAGCCGACTTCTTCACGGCGGTGAAACGGGATATCGACTTCGCCTGGATCTTCTACGCCTGGACCGGAGTGGAGGCCGAGCTGCGCGGCGAGCCGCTGGATATGCTGTATCTGAAGGATTACGCGCCGCAGCTGGATTACTACACCCCGGTTCTGACCACCAGTGAGAAGGAAATCGCCGAACACCCTGAAGTGGTGAAGGCCTTCCTTAAGGCTACGACCAAAGGATATCAGTATGCCATCGACAACCCGGAAGAAGCAGCCACGGTCTTGTCCGATGCTGTACCGGAGCTGGACCCCAAGCTGGTGCTGGCCAGCCAGAAATGGCTCAGCCCGAAATATAAAGACGATGCCGCCCGCTGGGGAGAGCAGAAGCTTGAGATCTGGAAGAATTATGCCGACTGGATGTACGGCCTGAAGCTGCTGGATAAGCCGCTGGATGCCGAAAGTACGTTTACGAATGAGTTTTTGCCGGAAGGCCAGTAAACACCGGGTGGAATAGTACTGACACTAACTCACATGAGAGGAATGAATAATAATGGCTAATACACTGCTTAGCATTCAGGTAATTCCCAAGACTCCAAACAATGAGGATTCGATCCCTTACGTGGACACGGCGATTGAGGTTATTCAGAAGTCGGGGGTCAAGCATCAGGTGAATCCGCTGGAGACCACCATGGAAGGCGAGCTGTCCGAACTGCTGGATATTGTGCGTCAGATGCATGAGGCGCTGGTCGCCTCCGGCAGCCCGAGTGTGATCTCCCAGATCAAGATCGCCCATAACCCGGGCGGCATCAGTATGGACAAGCTGACGGAGAAATACCGGCCGTGAGAAGCACCTGGAGACAAATCTGGCCGCCCCTTGTGGCGGTCATCTTTTTTCTGGGCGCATGGCAAGTGGCTGTATCGGTATTCCATATCCCGGCCTGGCAGCTGCCAAGCCCCTCGGATATCGCGCGTGAATCGCAGGGCAACGCCTCGGGAATCTGGGCGCACACGGCTGCCACGCTGCGGCTGACCCTGATTGGCTTCCCGGTAGGCACCGGCATCGGCCTGCTTACCGCCCTGCTGCTGCATCTGCTGCCCTGGCTCCGAAGAGCGATCTATCCGCTGCTGATCCTCAGTCAGAATGTGCCCTCCATCGCCCTTGGTCCGCTGCTGATTATCTGGTTCGGCTTCGGCCTCCTGCCCAAAATCATCCTGATCACCCTCGTCTGCTTCTTCCCCGTAGCCGTTGCCGCCATGGGCGGACTCGCCCAAAGCGACCGGGTCATGATGAATTATATGAAGATGGCCGGGGCCGGCAAGTGGCAGATCTTCACCAAGCTGGAGCTTCCCGGCTCTCTGCCCTCCCTGTTCTCGGGCCTCAAAATCTCCGCCACCTATGCTGTTATGGGCGCGGTAGTTGCCGAGTGGATCGGCGCAGACAAAGGCATCGGCTACTATATGCTGCTGCAAAAGGCATCCTACCGTACGGACCGGATGTTCGTAGCCATCGTCATCATCGTTCTCCTGAGTCTGGTGCTGTTCGCGCTCATTGCCCTGCTGGAGAAATGGCTCGTGCGCTGGAAGCCGCGCAAGGAGATTTAACGCAGTCGATAACAATATATAGAAGGAGCTGACCGAAGTGTCTCATCTCATGAATACCCAACACCTGAAGACGAACGGTCCCGGCAGCAGCCTTGGGGAGATCCGGAGTGCGCCGCCCGCGCTGGAAGTCAGCGGCATCTCCAAATCATTCACACACCGCCGCCGGGAGACGCAAGTGCTGGAGAAGGTGTCCCTGACGGTAGAGCCGCAGGAATTCGTCTCCATTGTCGGTCCTTCCGGCTGTGGCAAAAGCACCCTGTTCCACATCATCGGCGGTCTGACGCTGCCGGATAGCGGAACCGTCAGCATGAACGGCCTCCCGGTTACCGGGCAGCGCGGCAAGATCAGCTACATGCCGCAGCAGCCCGCGCTGTTCCCGTGGCGCAGCACCCTGGACAACGTCGTGCTCGGCGCCGAGCTGCAAGGCGCCCCGCTGCAGGAAGCCCGCGAAGCCGCGCGCCACTGGCTGGCGAAGGTCGGCCTGGGCGGCTTCGAACGCGCTTACCCGCACATGCTGTCCGGCGGCATGCAGCAGCGGGCCGCCTTCCTGCGGGCCATGCTCGCGCCGCAGGAGCTGATGCTGCTCGATGAGCCGTTCAGCGCACTCGACGCGCTGACCCGTGAACAGATGCAGCGCTGGCTGCTGGAGCTGTGGGAGGAGAACCGCCGCTCCGTGCTGTTCATCACCCACAACATCGAAGAAGCGCTGCTGCTCTCCAGCCGCATCTACGTCTTCTCCGGGCGTCCCGGCTCCGTCCTCCACACCGTGGAGGTGCCCTTCCCGCGTCCGCGCCGCGATGAGATTACCGACGCGCCCGAGTTCCTCCAGCTCAAGCGCCAGCTCTCGCTGTGGATGCGCGAGGAGCAGGCGAAGAGCCTGAGTTAGCAGGCTCTTCGCCTGCTGGGCTCGTTGCGTGCTGCCTCCGCCGCGCTCATTGCTGTACAACTCTTCTGCGCTTTTGCAGCAACCTATTTCTAGCTGATTGTATTTACTACAATAGAATCCGTAATACTCCCGGCCATATTCAATTCTGCTGTATTTCATACAGCAGATTTCTGTTCTTGGGCCCCAAAAAGCCTTCTTCGCAGATTTCTGCTGTACGAAGTGCATTAGATTCAAATTTGCGGCGGATTTAGGAAGCATCTGTTGTAGTAAATACAATGGGCTAGAACAACTCAGGTCGTGTAATGTAAGTTGCGAACCACTTCGCCCGTGTAGTTGTATTCTGTACATTTAAAAACAATAAAAAGAATCGCTCGCCTCCTATAACTGTAGTCTGTACAACTAAATCTGCCCGAATGAGTAATATCAGGCTATAAATAGCAATTTAGTTGTACGAAATGCAGCTATAGGGATCATTAGTGATCCATCAGACGATTTAGTTGTATGGAGTGCAATTAAGTATACCGTATGTACTGGAACCCCTTATTCCCCGCACCTTACACATCCGCACATCCACCCAACCATCCATCCGTCGTCCACACATCCATCCCGCACCTAGTACACTCACCAGCACTTGCGCTCACTACACTTACCCGCACTCACTGCACTGCACTTACTGTACTTACTGCACTTACTACTCTCACTGCACTACCAGCACTATCTGCACTGACCTCCACTTACTGCACTCACTGCACTCACTACTCTCACTGCACTACCTGCACTTACTGCAATTACTTACACTCACTACTCTCACTTGCACTACCAGCACTCACTGCATTCACTACTCTCACTGCACTACCAGCACTACCTACACTTACCCGCACTCACTCTACTTACCTTCGCTTACCTTCGCTTACCTTCACTTCCCTCCCTACATCCAACCCTTCTCCTCCGCCAGCCGCACGGCTTCGATCCGGCTTCCGACCTGCAGCTTGCCGAGAATCTCGGAGATGTAGTTGCGGACGGTGCCATAGGAGAGGTGGAGCGCCGAGGCGATCTCACCGGCGCTACGGCCCGCTGCGGCAAGTTTCAGAATCTCCCGCTCCCGGTCCGTCAGCGGATTCTCTTCCCGCAGGCTGCCGAACACCAGCTCGGGCGACACCTCCCGCCCACCGGCCATCACGCGGCGGATGGCCTCCGCCAGCTTGTCCACCGGCTCATCCTTCAGCAGATACCCCTGAATCCCCGCCTTCACCCCACGCTCGAAATATCCGGGACGGGCGAAGGTGGTCAGGATAATAATCTTGGTGGCGCAGCCCCGCGATTTCAGGATCTCCGCCACCTCCAGGCCGCTCATCAGCGGCATTTCAATATCCATCAGACACACATCCGGCTGAAGACGTTCGATCAAGGCCAGTGCCTCTGCCCCGTCCCCGGCTTCACCTGCCACCTCAATATCATCCTCCAGATCGAGCAGCGATGCCATTGCGCCGCGCAGCAGCCGCTGATCTTCGGCAATTATGATGCTGATCATCCCGTTTCCCCATCCTTCCCATCCTTAACTACTCTAGGTGTGACCACAGTCAGCAGCGTTCCCCCGCCGGCCCTGGAAGCAAGCGTGAGTGAACCGTCAATCAGCGACAGCCGCTCGGCCATCCCCTTCATGCCGTTGCCGCCTTGCCGCTCCGCTTCCTCCGCCCCCCGGTCCTGCCCGAGTCCCACTCCGTTATCCTCCACCGTGATCCGTACCTCTCCGGCTGTCATTCCGATGCCAATCCGGCACCGGTCCGCGCCGCTGTGCTTCACAATATTCGTGATAGCCTCCTTAATGCAGAGGCTGAGAATATTCTGCGTCAGATCAGATACACCCGGCAGCGCCGCATCCCCGTCTACCTCCAGCGCAATCTCCGCACTGCGCAGCATCTCCGCTGCTTCTGCCAGCTCTTCAGCGACAGAGACTGCGCGCATCTCCGACACCAGCTCCCGCACCTGGCGCAGCGCCGCCCGTGAGGTCCGCTCAATCTCTCTGGCTTCGGCCTGCGCCCGTTCGGGATTCTTGACGACCAGCTTCTCTACCAGCTGGCTTTTCAGCGTAATCAGCGAGAGGGTATGCCCCATGGTGTCATGCAGATCCCGGGCGATGCGCATCCGTTCCTCGCGTTTGACCATCTGCCTGATTACCTCATTGGCCTGGTCCAGCTCCCGCTCCAGCAGACGCCGGCGGTTCATCGAGCGGATACCGAAGGGAGTGACCAGCATCATCATGATAAAGGGCAGCAGGAACAGGATCTCTGTGCCCTGAATATGGGCCAAAGACAGCAGGATCAATGCGATCAGCACCCCCGCAAACACCGTCAAGGCCCGCCAAAACCGGCGTGAATCGCTATACCATCCGATAAAATTGCTGGTGAAGAAGCCCATATACAAATTGTAGGGACTGTACAGGATAAACAGCACTACGATGATCAGTATTTGCAGACCCAGCCAAGCGGAGAAGGCTTTGCCCTCCTGCCAGTAGAGCTGACGGTAAGTCACCAGAAACAGCAGGACCAGCGCATAACCCGCCATCAGCTTGAACCCGCTATACCCCTTAAGGTTAAGGACCGGAAACACCAGATAGATCAGCCAGATATAGGGGAAGAAGCCGAATCTTTGCGGAAAGAACCGGAACTGCTTACGTGCCATTGTACATTACACCGCTTCCTGTTTTTTTCGGATATAGACCGATAATATCATAAATACAGCCAGGTAACCGAGCAGCACCACCACCGCCCTCCACTGCGGGGACCCTCCGTTCACAATGGCCCAAGCTCCATCCCCGTAATTGTAGGAAGGCAGCCAGCGGCCGATTTTTTGCATGAGTGCAGGCATAATATCCAGGGGCATCCACATCCCTCCAGCCACCGCCAGCCCCATATAGAGCACATTGCTCACCCCGCTTGCCGTATCCACCCGCTTCATCGAGCCAATAATCGTACCCAGTGCCAGAAAAGGCACAGAACCGGCGAGCAGCCACAATCCGCTGAACAGCCATTCAGCTGCGCTCAGCGATACCCCGTTGATCAGATAGCCTGCTGAGAAAATACACAGAATCGAGAACAGATGCATCACGCTCTGACCGAACATTTTGCCGAGAAAATAAACCGAAGACGGCAGCGGGGTAATCCGGATAAACGTATTCCAGCCCTGCGTCTGCTCCTGCACCAGCCGGATGCCGAGGGTCATAATCGCCGAGCCCATCACGCTGAAGGCCGCCATCGACATCAGATAATGCGCCTGCCACTGTCCGGTATCCTCCGTCCCTGTATTCACCACTCTGGTGAAGATGAAATAGAACATTATCGGCATCAGCAGCGACCAGAACACATAATAAGGATTGCGGATAATCCGCAGCAGCTCTGCACGGCACTGGGCCATCATGGGTTTCATCATACCGCCGCCCCCTCTTGCTTCAAGGTCAGCTGCTCGAACGCTTCATCCAGCTTCCCCTTGTCGATCTGCACATCCTGCACCGCAAGCCCGCTCACAAAAATAGCCCGCAGCGCCTCATCCGTATTCCCTGTCGTCACATGCAGCCGTCCGTCCTTCTCGGTGCAGGCTTCCACGGCTGGAAGCTCCAGCAATTGTCTGCGCAGAAGCTGCGGATCGCCGATGGGCAGGAAGGACAGTGACTTCTTCACAATCCTCGCCTTGATCTCCCCGGGACTTCCGTCCGCCACCAGGCTTCCCCGGCTGAACAGCAGAATCCGGTCCGCGATATCCTCCGCCTCCTGAAGATAATGGGTGCTGAACAGAATCGTCTTCCCCTGATAGGCCAGTCCCCGCACCCTCTCCCAGAAATGCCGCCGCGCTGTCGTATCCAACCCCACCGTCGGCTCATCAAAAAACAGCAGATCCGGGTTGCCCGCCAGCGCCAGCGCGAAGCTGAGACTGCGCTTTTGCCCGCCGGAGAGCTTCTCCGCATAGTGGTTCAGATACGCCGCCCCCAGCCCCGTCGCCTGAAGCAGCACCTCCATCTCCATGGGCTGCGGATAATAGCTGCGGATCAGGGCCAGAATCTCCCGGACCTTCAGCCGGTCCATGACACTGACCTCCTGGAGCATGGCTCCGGTCCGCTGCTTCACCTTGACGTCGGTCGGCGGAAGACCGAAGACCTTCACGCTTCCCTCCGAGGGCTCAAGCAACCCCAGCAGCATTGCCAAGGTGGTAGTTTTGCCTGCTCCGTTAGGGCCAAGCACCGCTGTGATCGAGCCGCGGCTAATGCTGAAGCTCACCTGCTTCACTGCTTGCTTCTCCTGGAAGCTGCGGCTGACATTCTTCATTTCAATGACATGTTCCATCGTGTATCCCTCCGTGTCCTTCTGCCCTCTTGGCTATATGGCTATAGTACCGGAGACCGGAGAGGAACATCAGTATGGACTGTCATTGATTCAAAGTGACAACTGTCACCCGGCAACAAGTGGAAACGGCTTTGCCGTTCTTTTAAAGGACGGCATTCGTTTCAGCGAGAAATAGAAGGCTAATGTATCATGTGAAACATATAAATTCTTATAATTAAACAAGGCGCCCCTGTCCACGATTCCGTTATCGTAGCAGGAGCGTCTCCGTGTGCATATTACTCAAACCTCAACTGCTGGATCGCCTGATCCAGCGTATTCTGCAGTGTCTGTCCCCCGGGAGGTGCACTTACCCAATGGAAGACCGCTGCGCGTATCGCCGCCATGAGCAGCGAGGCCAACAAGGTCGGGTAAAGATCAAGCTTCACATCCTTATGTGTACGTTCCGCGATCACCTTGGCGAGCTCCTGCTCAATCTCGATCTCCACCTTGCGCGTCGCACCGAATAATGCCGGATCATCGCGGAGGAGGACGATGCGTGCATACCACTGCCGGTCTGTAGTCTCAGCGAATCCATCAATCACAGCGGCGCGGATCGAGTCCTGAAGCGGTTCACCTGAAGGACGGCCGGCAAGGGCAGCCGCTATCCGCTCGGAACGTTGATACGCATTGCCAACCATTGCGGCCTCTTTGGAGGCAAAATAATTATTGAATGTCCGCATGGAGACATTGGCGGCTGCGGCAATATCCTCCACCCGGACCTGACTGGCCCCTCTCTCCATGGCTAGACTACATGCTACATCGCTTAGCGTCCGCCTGGTCTCTTCTTTCTTGCGTTCTCTCAAGCCCGGTTTCTCAGTCATCATGGCACTCTATTGCTCCAATCCTTATATGTAGTCAAAGATCTGCGGCGCTGCAATCACAGCACCACAGATCCGATATCATCCTGCAGAATCGTTTACTGCGCCGTCTGTAGCTGAATGTTATAATCCAGAACCTCGTCCAGCCAGTCAAACATCACCTGGTAGCTGAGCGGCAAATTGTTCAGCTGGCAATGCAGGTCGGCACCATCCTCTTCCGTCCCCTTGAAGATCGCGTTCTTCTTGTTCGGAGCCTTCTCGTAAGTGTCTCTCGCCTGCCGCTGCATCTCAGGATGCTCCGCTTCAGAATACATGGAGAGCAGGGGACATTTGACGTCCTTCGGGTCCACTTCGATGGCTTCCCTGGCTACATGATACCACTCGGCAATACTGTCGAAGCCGTGCGACCAAGCCGATCCGGCGAACAGGACCTGGCCGGTGTATGGCATTTTCTTAGTATGCTCCGCCGCTTCTTCTGCACTGCCCCGGAGAAACGAAGGCATGCCGCGTTCAATGAAGGACGCCATGGAGTACACCGGTGAGTTGGGCACTGCCGCTGCGAAGCGGTCGTCACAGCTGGCATGCACCATCGTCTTGGCCCCACCATAGCTCATGCCGCTGACCACCAGCCGCTCAGGGTCCACATCCGGACGGGCCAGAACAAAATCCGTGGTGGCTCTGTAGACATTATGCAGCTCCTCGCGCGGGAAGTTCCGGGCTGTCGCCTCAGGCTCATAGAATCTGACACATACATCATAAGGAAGATCTACGATCAGCGCGTTGTATCCCCGGTCAATAGCCGCTTGCCCTCCGAGAAAATAGGTATCTTCCTTGTGCGTTTCCCCGCCGTTATGGAAAATAATCGTTGGCTTAGGCGCATTACCGTGTTCCGCCTTCAGGAAGCAGCCCGGGAACTTGTACCCCTTGTATTCCACCTCGACCCACTCATGGGGAATCTGCTCAGACTTCGCATCAAGCGCCTTGCGGAAGCATTCCACACTTTTGCCGTGATACCGCGCGAAATCCGGTTCGCCGGGAAAAGTTCCATAGAAAGCTGCTCTGTAGTACGAGTGGGCACGTATAAATGCCTCACTGGCGCTGATCAGATGGCCCTTCTTCAGACTTTGTTCTGCGGTTGCCTCCACCTTGGCCGCTTCCTGCTCGAATTCATTCTTCCAGCTGGTAATAGAGTTCGGGTCGATCTGCCGCGCCAGCTTGAATAATTCCCCCTGTGCCACGCCGCCGCAGTGTGCGAACGACAGCAGCCACTGGAACGTGAAGTCAATATCATCGCGTTCGAAGAATACCTTGTGCGTCAAACGTGCAGCCACCTTTGTCTCTTGCCCATCTACCTGTACCATACCATTCTCCTCCTTCTCCAATCTATCATTTCAAGATCATCCACAGCAGAAACAGCCGCGGAGCGGAAGAGGGAATTAGGCTACGGCGCGATTCCGGGCCCGGGTGTTGGCGTCCAGCGAAATCCAACCTCTGACCAGATTTTAGCACGATCTAAAAATTTGCGCAACACGCAAAATTTCTCGTTAAGCAATATTTTTTCGCGTACATTCGGCCCACGCATCCGCTCCAGACCGATTGTATTCGGTTTTCCGCATACATTCGGCCCACTCGCCCGCTCCAGACCGATTGTATTCGGTTTTCCGCGTACATTCGGCCCACTCACCCGCTCCAGCCCGATTGTGTTCGGTTTTCCGCATACATTCGGCCCACTCGCCTCCAATCAAAAAAGGCCTCTCCCACAGACTCCGGAGAAGGCCTTACTTATTCCCTACCTCTGCATGAATCCCTTGCTAAGCAGGAATTCCTTCATGTGCATCCGCGAGGGCTGGGCCTGGCGTTTGGCCATCATCTCAGACCACGAGATCTCGCTCTGTCCGCCGGTCCGCTGGCGCATATAGTCTCTGGAGATACCGTCATACACCTTGGCCTGATCTACCGCCGCTGCCGCCTGATAGCCGTTATGATGCAGCACCGCCGCCTGCGGCAGCCGCGGACGGATGCCGTTCACAGCAGCCGGATAACCGAGGCACATGCCGAATACCGGGTAGACCAGCTCAGGGAGGTTCAGCAGCTCCGATACATCAGCGATCTCGTTGCGGATTCCGCCAATATATACGATGCCAAGACCCAGCGATTCAGCGGCGACGGCTGCATTCTGTGCGGCGAGCGCCACATCGACTGTAGCTACGATCAGGTTCTCTGTCGTGTCCTCATAGGATGGGGTTCCTTGCAAATGAGGGGCCGCTGCTTCCCGCAGACGGTATAGATCGGCACACCAGACCAGGAACACCGGACACTGCTCAATATAAGCCTGATTGCCGGACAGCTTGGACAACTGCGCCTTCAGGTCCGGCTCCGTCACGGCAATCACTGTGTAGGCCTGGACAGTGCTGGAGGTTGAAGCCATCTGGCCCGCTCCGATAATGGCCGCCAGCAGCTCCTCATTGACTGGCTTGTCCTGATACTGACGGACAGAGGTATGACGGTTCAATAGTTCAAGGGTTTCATTTACAGGTTTCACAATCCATCGCCTCTCTTCACTCGTGTATAGACATATTATGATCTCATCAGAAGGTTCAGACAACAGGAGACATTTGCTTCTGCTCTACCACCCGCTCCCGCGCTCTACCTCCTGGATAACGGCCTCAATTCCCTCATCAATCTGATCCATTCCGGCGCGGGAAATACTGATGCGTATGAATTTCTCCCGGGACTTCCAGGCGGGCAGATAAAAGCTGTTGCCGGACACCACACTGATCTTCCGCCCGCCCAGCCGCTTGACCAGACGTTCCAGATTCACGGTTACCGGCAGCTTGAACTGGATATAGGTGCCGGAGCTGTCCGCAGAAGGCTCTACTAAGCCTTTCGTATTATGCCGCCCGAGCGCCTCATATACCGCCCGGATTCTTTTGGCGTACATGGCCTTTATCTTGTGCCGGTGATGCCCGTACATGCCATTCTTGATGTATACCTCAAGCGCAGCCTGCGAGAGCAGCGAGGTATCCGTGTATCCCTTATAAGAGCGGAAGGTCTCCAGCAGCGGCTCCGGCACCACAACCGCACCCAGCCGGAGGCCCGGGAAGATGATTTTGGAGAAGCTTTTCAGATAGATGACATGTGAGGTCTGATCATACGCATAGATAGGGTCATAACGCCGGCCGATCCCCAGATCCGCCATGTAATCATCTTCCGCAATATAGACATCGTATCTGGCCGCCAGTCCGGCAATGGCTCTGCGCTGCTCTGTGCTGTAGGAGGTCCCGAGCGGATTATGATACCTGGGCATAGTGTAAAAGAATTTGAATCTCCCGCTGGCGAACCGCTCCTCCAGCTCCTCCAGGTTAATCCCCGCCGCCGACCGTGCGATTCCGCTGACAGACAGTCCCTCCGCCTCCAGATACCGCTGATAAATGTCATAACCCGGCTGTTCCACTAGAATCTCTGTCCTGCCGCTTGGGAACGGCATCCTGGCCAGAATCTCCAGCGCCTGCTGAATCCCCGAGGTAATCAGAATCCGCTCCTGCCCCGCAAACACCTGATACTCCGCCAAATGAGACACCAGGGTGCGGCGCAGCGTATCCAGCCCTAGAGAATCACCATAGGTGAACAGGTTGTATTTGTACTGGTCAATCGCTTTGTTCAGGCAATGCTGGAAGTCCAGATAAGGAAATACGTTCAGGTCCGGTGAAGCCGAAGCGAAGTCGATCTTCCCGCCGCTCGCGGCAGCCCCCGGGTCTTCCGCCTTCTCCACCATATAATAGCCGCTCTGCGGAATAGAATAGATCGTATGTGTTCTCTCCAGCTCCCCGTAAGCCCGCAAAATAGTGCTGACACTGCAGCCGTACAATTCCGCCGCACTGCGCACAGATGGCAGCTTATCCCCCGGGCGGTATTGCCCTTCCTTCATCCGCTTCTCCATTTCGGTGATTACCCAGTGATACCTGTTCATCGCCTGCCTCCGTTCGCTGTCACTGTCACTTACACTTTCCCTGTGACTTCCGTATCCTGTTGTTCATGTTACCTTATTATTCTTCCCTCATGATACTGGAATAAGCAATTTGTACCGGTACAGTCGCAGAAAGCTGGTATTGTTGGACCGGTCATTTCCCTTTAATTTTAAAGTAACACTTAACCCAAAGGAGATGCACCCATGCAGCAGCAAGGACTTAAGCTGGCCTACAGCTTCGCCGTACTTAATGCGTTCATTATCGGCTTCTCATTCCTGTTCACCAAGGTGGCTCTGGTTCATGCCGGACCGCTGGATACTCTAACTTACCGTTTCGCCGCCTCCTTTGCCGTCATGTCGGTTCCCGTCGCCTTCGGCTGGGTCAAAATCTCCTACCGGGGCAAGCCGATCGGCCGGGCACTGCTGCTGGCAGCCATGTACCCGCTGGGCTTTTTCACCCTCCAGGTATTTGGACTTCAGCGTGCAACCTCAGCCGAGGGTGGAATTCTCTATTCGTTTACTCCGGTGGTGACGATGATTATCGCCTCTATATTCCTGAAGGAGAAGACAACTCTGCTGCAAAAGCTATGTATTTTCCTGTCGGTATTTGGCGTTGTATTTATCTTCGTCATGAAAGGGAGCCGCATTGAGCTGTCCAATATGACCGGGATTGTGCTGTTGTTCCTGACCTGTCTGGCTTTCGCTGGCTACAGCGTGCTGGCCCGGTCACTCTCCAGCCACTTCAGTCCCGCTGAGCTTAGCTACCTGATGATGGGAATCGGCTTCGCCACCTTCCTGATCCTGTCGCTCACCGGGCATACCGCCAGCGGCACCCTCGGGGATTTTCTGAGCCCGCTGAAGAGCGGAACCTTTATCCTGTCGGCTGTCTATCTGGGCGTTATCGCCTCCCTGGTCACCACGCTGACCTCCACCTATATTTTATCCAAAATCGAAGCCTCGCTCATGAGCGTATTCACCAACCTCTCCACCATCGTATCCATGGTGGCCGGCGCACTTTTCCTGGAGGAAAAGATTACGGTCTATCACTGGATCGGATCATTCCTGATCATCGCCGGGGTAGTCGGTACGAATTGGCTGGGGCGGTATAAGGGAGGAGCCCGGGGGCGGAACAAGCAGGGTACAAGGCTGACATAAGGAGGGAAATCACCTAAACAGGTGAATCAGGCTGGAGTCTAAGCCAACTGTTAGGCTTAGGCGGCTGCCCCGGGGGAGCGCCTGATGAAATCAAGAACACTAACTATTAATGCTCCTCAGTCCCTCCTTCGGCCAACATCTGGAGCATTCAAGTGTACTTTGCTCTTCATTTTTCGTATCGCCAGCTTTTGGTGAGATTCAATGGGATTTATCCCCCTCATTCCAGCACAATGCCTACTTCCGGCGGATTCAATGGGATTTATCCCTTTCATTTCATCGCAACGCCTGCTTCTGGCGGATTCAGAGGGATTTATCCCTCTCATTCCATCACAATGCCTACTTCCGGCGGATTCAATGGGATTTATCCCTTTCATTTCATCGCAACGCCTGCTTCTGGCGGATTCAGAGGGATTTATACCTCTCATTCCATGACATCGCCTGCTTCCGGCGGATTCAATGGGATTTATACCTCTCATTTCATCACATCGCCTGCTTCTGGAGGAATCAGAGGGATTTCTCCCTCTCATTTCCGCACATCGCCTGCTTCCGGCGGATTCAAGGGGATTTATCCCTTAGATCCCGTATAGTTGGCTACTGGGGTGGATCTCCTTTTGCCTAATTGACTATTCCTAACATCTTAATTTTAAAATTTTCTACTTTTCATTTTCTTTCATACTTTCTCACTTTCTCACCTTCTCCTCTCCCCTCTTCCCTCTCCCTACTTTCCTCCAGTCTTTCTTATTCCCTCAAATAACTCAAAGAACCGCCGGCAATTACGCCCGGCGATTCTTTAGTTTGCCCGTCTTCCGTCCGGAAACACCCCGGCCCCGGCAGGTCTTATGATTCTTACAGCTTAACGCGCTGCAACCGCAGCGCATTCAGCACCACAGATACGGAGCTGAAGGCCATCGCGGCTCCGGCCAGCCAAGGGGCCAGGAAGCCCAGCGCAGCAATGGGGATTCCAATGGTATTGTAAGCAAGCGCCCAGAACAGATTCTGCTTGATGTTGCGCATGGTTTTGCGGCTCATCAGAATGGCATCAGGGATACTCATCAGGTCGCCGCGCATCAGCGTAATATCCGCCGCCTCCATCGCCACATCCGTACCCGTGCCGATAGCCATCCCCGTATCTGCTGTCGCCAGTGCCGGTGCATCGTTGATGCCGTCGCCGACCATGGCGACCTTGACTCCGCCTTCCTGCAGTCTGCGGATCTCGGCTGCCTTGCCCTCCGGCAGCACCTCTGCCAGCACCGTGCGGATGCCCGCCTGTTCCGCAATAGCCTGAGCCGTAATTTTGTTGTCTCCGGTAATCATTATGACTTCGATGCCCATGTCCTGCAATCTGGCTACGGCTGCGCGCGAGGTTTCCTTGATCGTGTCCGCCACTGCCACTACTCCCGCTACCGCATCCTCCACAGAGATCAGCATCGCTGTTTTGCCCTCATGCTCAAGCCGGGTCATGATCCCGGTCCAGGCTTCAATATCCAGCCCGTTCTCTATCATCATCCGCCGCGTGCCTACGCTTACCTTCCGGCCGTCTACGACAGCCGACACGCCGCGGCCCGGCACAGCCTCGAACTGCTCGGCAGGCGGAAGATCAATGCCTCTGCCCTGTGCACCCGCCACAATGGCATCTGCCAGCGGATGCTCCGAGAGCTTCTCCGCAGCCGCTGTAATCGACAGCAGACGGTTCTCAGCAAGCACTCTGCCCTGTGTCTCATTTCCTGCAGTCGCTATAATATCGGTCAGCACCGGCTTACCGTTGGTCACCGTTCCCGTCTTATCCACTACAACTACCTTGACGCCCTGTGCAGCCTCCAGATGATGTCCACCCTTGAACAGGATACCGAACTCAGCGGCCCGGCCGGACCCGGCCATAATAGAGGTCGGGGTTGCCAGCCCAAGTGCACACGGACAGGCAATAACTAGCACTGCGATAGCTTTCTCCAGGGCCTCGGCGAACTGTCCGGGTGCCGCCCAGAGATACCAGATCACGAAGGTTACAGCGGCAATGCCGACAACAATCGGCACGAAGATGCCGGAGATGACATCGGCGACCCGCTGAATCGGCGCCTTGGAGCCCTGGGCTTCTTCCACTACTCTAATGATCTGTGCCAGTGCCGTATCACGGCCGACCTTGCGGGCTTTGACCCGCAGCATGCCGTTCTTGTTCAGCGTCGCTCCGATCACGGAGTCACCCGGCTTCTTCTCCACCGGGATGCTCTCACCGGTGAGCATGGATTCATCGACTGAGGACAGTCCCTCTACCACTTCACCGTCTACAGGAACCTTCGTGCCGGGCTTCACCAGCACGATGTCTCCGATGACTACATCCTCTACGGGGATGTTCAGCTCCGCACCGTCACGCAGCACCAGCGCAGTCTTGGCCTGAAGCCCCATCAGGCTGCGGATTGCATCCGATGAACGCCCTTTGGCCAGCGCCTCGAACCACTTGCCTACGAGGATCAATGTAATCAGAACCGCGCTGGTCTCGAAGTACAGCTCCACCGTATGGTGCATACCACTCATGCTCAAGGAATCCACCGTCAGGTACAGACTGTAGAAATAAGCGGCTGAGGTGCCTAGTACCACCAGCACATCCATATTGGCGCTGCCGTTCTTAAGTGCCTTATAAGCGCCGACATAGAACTGCCAGCCGATTATGAACTGTACCGGGGTCGCCAGCACCAGCTGGAACCAGGGATTCATGAATAGCTCCGGCGTCCAGATCCAGGTAGTGAAGGAGAAATGGCCAGCCATAGCCCAGAGCAGCGGCAAAGACAGCAGGGCGGAGATCATCCAATTATTGCGCTTGCGCGTAATCTCCTCTCTGCGTTGTCCGGCGATATCCTTGCGGTCCTGCTTGAGGGCCGCCTTGTAACCGATGCTGCTCACCTTATCCATAATCTCGGCAGTACTGATATTACCCGGCGAGTACTCCACATGTGCGGTCTCCAGCGCCAGGTTCACATTGACAGCGGCAATCCCCGGCATCCGTCCCAGCACCTTTTCAATCCGTGACGAGCAAGCCGCACAGGTCATTCCGGTAATATCGAAATCCGCCGACTCCTTCAGCGTATCGTAGCCAAGAGAACGGATCTTCTCTTCAATCTGCGGCATATCCGCAACCGCCGGATCATACCCGACCGTAGCCTGCTCCAGCGCCAGATTAACATTCGCCCGGGATACCCCCTCCATACGGGACAATCCCTTCTCTATCCGCGTCGCACAAGCAGAGCAGGTCATTCCTGTAATCTGCAGCGTGGCCTGCTTCTGGGCAGAATCTGCACTCTTTTCCATCTCACGCACCTCCTAATACCCCTAAGGGGTATGTTTATCTTTAAAATAAAAGGCATTGGCGCCAGTCCCCCTTCTCCAGGATTCCCGGCACCAAGCCCTTGCATTACAGCTAGCTTAGCTAAGTTTAGCCGTGCTTACACTACATCGTAGCCCTGATCTTCGATCGCGGCCTTGATGGTATCCAGGCTTACTGTATTCTCGTCAAATTCAACTGCTACCGTCTTCGCCGGCAGATCTACCTTCGCAGCTGCACCCACGCCACTCACAGCCTTCTCCACAGAACTTACACAATGACCGCAAGACATTCCTTCAACCTTCAATGTTACATTCGACATTTGATTACCCTCCTAATTGTTGTTGGTATACGCTTAATTGGTGTTCCTATTCGACAGCTATATAGATTGATACGCGAGGAAGGGATGGCTGTGCTTGATTGTAATTTGTACAACAGATGCCGGATAAATCAGCACGGATTCTATTGCACTAAGTACAATCAGACTCATGTTTGTTTGTTTCTTTGTTTCTTCCTTCTTCCTACCGCACTACGCCTGGAGAACTTGAACTATTCAATATTTTCAGAGTTCCATATCTCCAGGCCCCACCTTTATTTCATCAGCTTATTCACTGTAACCAGCAGCTCGTCGATCACCTCATGCTCACCGGCCTCGATCCGTTCAATAATACAGCTCTTCATATGGCCTTCAAGCAGCAGCCTGCCGACACTATTCAGAGCCGCCTGCACCGCCGCAAGCTGATTCAGCACATCATCGCAGTAGGTGTCGCGTTCAATCATACCTTTAACCCCGCGGATCTGCCCTTCAATCCGGTTCAGCCGGGTAGTCAATCCATTCTTGAATTCCGGGGAATGATGGCTCTTGCGCACACCGGAAGCGGAAGAATGACAATCATCACCGCCGCAATCATGTCCAGCAGGTTCCTTCTCTTTTGTCGACACAGGAATCAGCCTCCTCTACACCAATATAATATACCCCCCATGGGTATGTCAAGACATCATTGCATACTCCTCTATATTTCCCATCCATCACCCGGTCCACTCCATAGAGAAGGAATAAAGGACTGGCCGATAAGGAATACCAAGTAGAAGAGGTGTTGCCTCTATGATGTTAAGTACGAATCAATCCCTGCAAAAAAATGATTGCCACCCTATTCAAATTTGAATATAATAAGGACTCATCATGAATTCTAAATATAAAGGAGCTACAACATGCACACCAAAGAAAGCAACCTCAAGCTCGTCATCGCCGGACTCCTGCTCGGCATCCTGATGTCTGCGATGGACAATACCATTGTAGCCTCGGCCATGGGTACGATTGTCTCCGATCTGGGGGGACTGGACAAAATCGTCTGGGTCACCTCTGCGTATATGGTCATGGTTATGGCCGGTACCCCGATCTTCGGTAAATTGTCCGATATGTACGGGCGCAAGCGGTTTTTCATCTTCGGGCTTATCGTGTTCCTGATCGGCTCTGCGCTGTGCGGAACGGCGGCCAGTATCACCCAGCTCAGTATTTACCGTGCGATTCAAGGGATTGGCGGCGGTGCCCTGATGCCGATTGCCTTCACGATTGTATTCGATATCTTCCCGCCTGAGAAAAGAGGCAAGCTCACCGGACTATTCGGTGCAGTCTTCGGAATTTCCAGCGTGATCGGTCCTCTGCTTGGCGCCTATATCACCGAATATGTGAGCTGGCACTGGATTTTCTATATCAACCTGCCGATCGGTATTGTCTCGTTCGTGTTCATTATGTCTTCCTACAAGGAATCCATCTCTCATTCCAAGCAGCGCATTGACTGGGGCGGTGCCTTCACTCTGGTGGCAGGGATTATCTGCCTGATGTTTGCCCTGGAGCTTGGCGGCAACCAGTATGCCTGGGATTCAGCGGCCATTCTCGGATTATTTGCCGCCTTCGCCGTCCTCCTGCTTGCCTTCATCTTCATCGAGCAGCGTGCAGCTGAGCCGGTCATCTCGTTCGACATGTTCCGCCAGCGCCTGTTCGCGACCAGCAGTATACTCGGATTATTCTACGGCTCTGCGTTTATCGTAGCGACGGTGTATATTCCAATATACGTCCAGGGGGTATACGGCGGCTCCGCCACTAACTCCGGTCTGATCCTGATGCCGATGATGATCGGTACAGTCATCGGCAGCCAGTCCGGCGGCCTGCTGACCACGAAGACGAGCTTCCGCAATATTATGCTGCTGTCGGCAGTCTGCTTCGTGGCCGGAATCTACTCGCTCAGCACACTGACACCTGAGACTTCCCGTTTATCGCTTAATGCATTCATGGCCCTGACCGGCTTCGGAGTCGGCTTCTCCTTCTCCGTACTCAGCTTGTCTTCCATTCACCATTTCGATATGCGCCAGCGCGGTTCGGCCACCTCAACCAGCACCTTCATGCGCTCACTCGGGATGACGCTGGGAATTACGATCTTCGGCATTATCCAGCGCAACAGCTTCACCTCGGAGCTTAGCACGGCCTTCGGAGACGGCGCTCAGGCCTCTTCCTTCGGCGATCCGCGTTCCGCGCTGACTCCCGAAGCGAGAGCGCAGATTCCGCCGCCCATACTGGAGAAAATCACGAATTCATTATCTTCTTCGATCTCACAAACCTTCATGTGGGCCATCGTTCCTGCCGTGCTTACCGTAGTTTTTGTTCTAATGATGCCTAAGGATCGTCTGATAAGCCCGTCGAAGAAGGCCAACCAGCCGGCTTCCGGGCAGAGCTAACGCTATGTCCATGAAGCTGCTGATCCTGGGACTGCTGCTGGAACGGGATATGCATCCGTACGAGATCACTCTCGTTATGAAGGAACGCTCGATGGATCAAATCATCAAGCTGCAGATGGGTTCCCTCTACTACGCTGTAGATAAACTGGCGGAGGGCGGACATATTGAGACGGTGGAGGTCATCCGCAGCCCGGACCGGCCTGACAAGACCATCTACCGCATTACCGATAAAGGCAAGGAATTAATGGAACAGCTTATTTTGCAGCAGATTAAAAAAAGTGATCCGCCCTATCATCCGCTATACATGGCCTTGGCCTTATCCCGTTATATTGATCAGGAGAAGGTGGCGAAGCTGCTGGAGGAACGCATCCGCGAGGCAGAGCATCAGGTGAACTTCGCCTATCAGGTGTATGAGGAGCATATCTCCCTTGTGCCCCGCTCGTCACTGCATCTGATGTACGGCAGATACGAGCACTGCCTGACAGAGCTGAAGTGGCTGAAGCGCCTGTATGACGATGTTGTGGCCGGGAAGATGAGTGACAAGGGCAGCCCTATAATTGATCCATAAACCTCCCTCAGGAGGATTGTCCCGCAGCCTTTACCGGTGGCCGGGACGGTCCTCCACTTGTTTATTTCCTTTGTTGGTACGTTTAATTAGGTTCGCTTGTTGGCTTTATTTGTTTGTTTGTTTCTTTTTGTTTACTTGGTTTGTTGGGTCAGCTTGTTCCTGCCGCTTGTTGCCCCAGTATCGCAGCTTCCAGCGTTGAAGCTGTTTAAGGAGGGCGCATTCTGTTTAAAAGGGAGCAAACCGCAGGTAGAGGATTCGGGAATCATCGTAAATTCCGGGCCTCTTTACCGGCGGATATTCTGGAAAGAAAGGGAAGTGAGTCCAAGATGAGCGATGACAAAAAGCCGATTAGAGACAACCGCGATCACCCGGAGCAATATCCTACGGACAACCCCAGCTTGTTCGATTTGGACGAAAGTGAGCAGAATGTAGATCCGATCCCCGTAGAGGACCTGACATTAGAGCAGCAAGAGGAGAAGGATAAAGAGAGCACGAAGCACCGCTCCTCCAGCGACAAGAAGTACCATACCGGATTCTGACGAAATGCAGAATTTCAACGTCACGTACCGAATTCCGGGGTACTCAGAAGTTGTGAGCGATAGAGAATGGAGGAATACTATTGTTGAGAGCGTTACCACTTAACCGTCGTGGCATCCCTGCCAGCCGTATCGCCCTAGGGTGTATGGGTCTTGGCGGCGGCTGGGATCATGAACCGGTTACGGCCGCGAATAGGAAGCAGGGACATGAGGCGCTGGATGCGGCGTTGTCGGTCGGGATTAATTTTTTTGACCATGCAGATATCTACACCCGGGGCAAAGCGGAGAAAGTGTTCGGGCAACTCCTACAAGAGCGTCCAGGACTGCGCGAAGACATCATCCTGCAGTCAAAATGTGGCATTAAGCTGATGGAGCCAGGCGATATCTCCAATAGCTTCGACCTCTCTAAGGAGCATATTCTAGCCAGTGTGGATGGAACTCTCGCGCGGCTGGGTACAGAGTATATTGATATTCTGCTGCTTCACCGCCCCGATCCGCTGATGGATCCCGAGGAGGTCGCCGAAGCCCTGCATCAGCTCAAGGCCGCAGGCAAGGTACGCCACTTCGGCGTCTCCAACATGAGCGCTGCCCAGATCAAGCTGCTCCAAGCGTATTGTGACGAGCCATTCATCGTCAATCAGCTGCATATGAGCCTGTCCAAAATCAGTTGGGTCGATGCGGTACTCAGCGTCAACCGCGAGGAGTGGAAGGACATCACGTTCCCGGAGGGCACGATGGAGTATTGCCGCGCCGAGAACATTCAGCTCCAGGCCTGGGGGCCGCTGGCCCAGGGCCTCTTCAGCGGACGGCCGCTGGAAGGCCAGCCGGAGAGTGTCGTGCATACAGCGGCCAGAGTGCGGGCGCTTGCTGACGAGAAAGGCACGACAGCCGAAGCCATCGTGCTGGCCTGGCTGATGACGCACCCTGCCGCCATCATGCCTGTCATCGGCACCGTGAATCCGCTGCGGATCGTAGCCTGCGCAGGGGCGGAACAGCTTGAGCTGTCCCGCAAGGAATGGTATGAGCTGTATGTCAGCTCACGCGGGGAAAAGCTTCCGTGAGACTACACTATAAACTAGTGTGCCGAACAGAAGCTCATACACAGTAACTACCAACTAGAAGCTAACATATAGGGATTGTCTAATAGGCTGGGTAGATATGAGAGGGATCTTTCCCTCTCATTCTGGCGTATTGCCTACTTCTGGCTGATTCTGAGGGATTTATCCCTCTCCTTTGGGCGTATCGCCTACTACTAGCCAATTCAGAGGGATTTTTCCCTCTCCCTCCGGAGTATCACCTACTTCCAGCCAATTCAGAGGGATTTATCCCTCTCCTTCAGGCGTATCGCCTACTTCGGCCATATTCAGAGGGATTTTCCCCTCTCGCTCCGGCGTATTGCCTACTTCCAGCCAATTCAAGTGCACTATTACTCTCATTCTCACTCCTAGCTACTTTCCGCCGATTCAGGTGCACTTCTGCTCCTCATTCATGCATCCTAGCCACTTCCAGCCAATTCAGGTGCACTATTACTCTTCATCCCCACCTCCTAGCCGCTTCCAGCCAATTCAAGTGCACTATTACTCTTCATTCACGCTCCCTAGCTACTTTCCGCCGATTCAGGCGCACTTCTGCTCCTCATTTACGCCTCCCACCCACTTCTGGCCAATTCAAGTGCACTATTACTCTTCATTCTCACTCCCTAGTCACTTCCAGCCAATTCAGGTGCACTATTACTCTTCATTCACACCCCTAGCCACTTTCGGCTACTCAGAGGGGTATAGCCAAAATCCCGGACCCTCCATCCGAATCACCCGTTCTTTATTAAGAACATTTATGAAAAACAGCGATATACGTAGTTACATCAAGATAATCAGAATTATTCGTGCTTTATTGCGAACAAATCGCTGTATTTAACATCTTTCTTTTTCTAGCCGGGCAGTGTATGATTTGATTACGGGAATGTTCTTTATTAAGAACGATTATAACGAATGTTGAATCTTGAATGTTAATTCTTGAATCCTGAATGTCGAATACCGAACATCGAACAATGAACAATGAACAATGAACAACGCATAACAACTACCGAACAATCAATCAGCATGTTGAGAGGGGGCTTAGCTATGTACCCCAGATCTGCCAAACGGCGCAAACGGAACACTACGAAACTCGGCCTGCGGATTCTGCAATCCGGTGTGGCCGTATCTGTACTTCTAATGTATACCTCGAATCAGATCGGCAGTACTTACGGGGAGTTCCATACCACCCAGGAGCAGATCAGCTCCATCGGGCTCTGCTCGGTATTCCCGGGTCAGATTGAACAGCTGTTGTCCGAATTCAGCGGACATCTCCGAACAATTACTGAACTGAAGGCAACCCTTGGCAGTTACAGCATCAGCGGAGTGTACAATACTTCCCTCACTGCCAGCGGACTGTCACTGGATGAGCTGGATCAGGCTACCGGTGAAATCTCGGCGCAACTTCTTCAGGCCAGCAGCGAAATTGCCGCACTGGGGACAAAGCTCAGCTTCAACGGGACGGTCTGGCAGCAAATTCTGCAGGAAATTGGCAGCGCAGCGGCCATTCTGCAACAACTCGGAGGATATATAGTGAACCTTGAACCCAACTGCCTGGAAATCCGTGACGCCCAGTTCTTCGAGCAGATGCAGGAGAACCTGCATTTAAGCGGGATTTTGTCGGAGTCGCTGACAGATACATTAACCGGAATCGTGAATTATCTCAGTACCATTCATGATATCGGCGGATCATTGCCAACCGGCAATCCGGATCGCGTACTTCTCCGGGAAGCAACCTACGGATTCCCTGCGGAAGAGCCTGTTCTCTCATTAATCACCCAAGCCTACAATGCAGGTACGGCGTTATCTCCCGAGCTACAGGCAACTTACGGGCAGTTCGGCACAGAATTGACAGCCGCCAAGGATAACCTCTCTTCCACCGTCAGCACCCTACAGGAACGGCTGGCTGAGATTGCTGAAGCCAAGACGGCCCTTCTGGACAAAGCCAAGGCAGTGAAGGAGGAAGATGAGCGGCTGGCACTTGAAAAAGCCAAAGCGGAGGAAGCTGCCGCCGAAGCCCGGAGGCTCGCAGAGGAGCAGGCTAAGAATACCCCGCGTGTATCTGCTGCGCCAGATGGGAACCCATCAGTAGGAGAACCTCCACTTCCAGCGGCGTCGCCGGAAGCAGAGTTTACCGCTCCGACGATCGTTCCGGCTGTTACTCCGGCGGTTAATCCATCAACCACTTCGGCGCCTGAGACCCTTCTCCCGGAAGCCAATCCGGCGGATCAGCCCGATAAGGAACTCAACGGCAGTGTCCCAGACAGCGGGCAGCCTGCAACAGCAGTTGCAGCTGCAGCCACAGCTACCCCGTCTCCCGAATCCGATACCAGCAAAGGCGGCGAATAATATGCGCATCCAAAAAATAGCCAGCACAATAGCTTCCACACTAATATTGATGGTTTTTCTGGTACTGATCACAGCCGTGGTGATCTCCAAAGCCTCCGGCGGTGAACCCTCATTCTTCGGCTATCAGATCAAGACGGTATTATCCGGCTCCATGGAGCCTGGAATCCAGACCGGCTCCGTTATAGCCATTAAGCCGGGAGGAGATATGACCCGGTTCCAGAAGGGCGATGTCATTACTTTTACGAATCCGGATAACATTCTGATTACCCACCGCGTTGTCGAAGCAGAACTGAACAGTGCTCTGGGGGAAGCCAGCTATACCACCAAGGGCGACAATAACGATGCAGCCGATTCCGCAGCAGTCAGCTCTACGAATGTAGTGGGCCAATATGCGGGCGTAACTATCCCCTATGTCGGCTATGCCATGAACTTCGCTGTGTCCAAAGCCGGCAGTGTAGTGCTGATGATCATCCCTGGATTGCTCCTGCTCCTCTATGCCCTGTATTCTTCCTGGAAGGCCGTGGCGGCACTGGAGAACAAGAATGCGCAACCGGGCGGGACCAGCGGGCCTGACCCCCTGTCCGACCTTATACCCTGAACCGATTGTCCTCTCCCGTTTACGAAACGCGGAGCCACAATATAGTCTCCCGGAAGCACAGGCTATGCACCACACAGAACCATAAGAGAGGGATGAACAAATGAACGTCAAAAAAACATTAGGTCTCGGCGTTGTATCGGCAGCCTTAGGATTAACCCTGGTCGGCGGGGGTACCTTCGCTTACTTCAGCAGCACATCCACCACCTCAGCTTCTTTTAACAACGGAACTTTATCACTGAAATCAGACCCCTCCGTCATTGTTAATCTCAGCAACCTCAAGCCGGGAGACTCCATTCTAAGAGATTTCAAATTGAAAAATGACGGGACGCTCAATATTCCCAAGGTGATCCTGCGCACCTCCTCTCTTATTACAGATGCCCAGGGAGACAACGGCTCGCATAATTTCAAGGATGATATTATTGTGACCTTCCTCGTCAACAAGGATAAAAAAGAATCGCCGCTTCTAGTCATCTCCCTGGCTGATCTGGAGAATCAGAGTCCCGATCTGGTAGCCCGGGGAATTGTCGGTGCTATCCTGGGCGGTGAGAAGTCCGGCATTAAGGCGGGCACCTCGGATAACCTGACCATCCAATTCGCCTTCAAGGAAACCCTGCAGCCGCAGAACTACTATCAGGGCGATACGCTGGCCTTGACCTTGAATTTCGAAGCTAACCAGGAAGCAGGCTCCCTGAAGTAAGACACAGCCAGTGAATTCCTAATGACCAATATCAATAATATAACCGAGGAGGAAATGAATAATGGGTATCAAAAAAACGTTGGGTCTTGGCGTAGCATCGGCAGCACTGGGGTTGTCTTTAATCGGAGGGGGGACCTTCGCTTACTTCAGCTCCACTACAACCAGCACGGCAACCTTCGCCGCAGGCACGCTGAAGCTCGGCTCTTCCTTCAATACACCGGTAGCCCTGACGAATCTGAAGCCGGGAGACTACACCGTCCGCACCTTCACCTTATCGAATGACGGCACACTGGATATCAAATTCCTCAAGCTTGCCACCAGTTACACCGTGACCGATTCGCTGGGGGATAACGCCGGACAGGATCTCGGAGACCACTTCAAGGTTAAGCTCCTCAAGGATACTTATACCGGCGGCTCCACCAGCGGATATGTCCTCTCCGAAGTCTCCCTGAAGAATCTGAAGAATATCGCCAGCTACGACCTCGTAGCCATGGGGGCAGTACCCGGGGGCATTGCCGCCGCCCAGTCCAAAACCTTCAAGGTAGCCTTTGAATTCGTGGACAACAGCCAGGATCAGAACATCTTCCAGGGCGACAGCTTATCCCTGAACTGGACATTCGATGCGCTGCAGGGTCTGGGAGAAACCAAGTAACCCGGAGCCTTCTATATCCAAACGGCATATCCTCCCTCATCCGGGCGGGGTATGCCGTTTTGTCGCGCTCCCTTCTCTGTTCAATGACTTTTGTTCGTTTTACAGATTTTTGTTATACTGACAAGTGAAAACGGCTTTGCCGTCCTTCTAAGGGGCGGTACCGTTACAGCGAGAAAGATAAGGATAATGTATAGCGCGAAGCATATAAATTCTTATCTTTTAACAAAAGTACGGAGGGCGTTGTAATCGTGTCAGATACTATGGGAAGCCGCATCCACAGGCTCCGGCTGGAGAAGGGGTATTCTTTGTCCGAGCTTGCGGATAAGGCTGATGTGGCGAAATCATACCTCAGTAATGTGGAACGGAATATCCAATCCAACCCCTCCATTCAATTTATCGAAAAAATTGCCGATGCGCTTCAGGTATCCGTTCACGCATTACTGTATGGCGGACATGCGGAGACTGAAGAACCGGCGCTGGATGGAGAATGGTTCCGGTTGGTACAGGAAGCGATGGCCTCAGGAATAAGCAAACGTGAATTCAAGGAATTTCTCGATTACCAGAAATGGCGTATGGATCAAAAGGACAATTAAAGACGTTGAAGCTGGCGGAGCAGGTCTCCAGCCCTGCCGGGACACAGAAAAGGACACAGCGACCGGTTCGCTGTGCCCTTTTCTGTATGTATCCGTACAATAAGTGACCGTCCTACATCGCCTGGAGCGCCTTCTCGCTGAAAAACCGGCGGATTTCCTCCGCCTGAATACCCGCCTGCTTGGCAGACATCAGCAAGTACACCCATTCTAAATCCAGATCAACTGCCTGCAGCTCGTCATTCCCCTGGTTGGACATATCCAAGAAATCTCCTCCTAGAATTTTCGCGTCCCCAGGCAGTCCGGCCATCATAGTATTTCTACTTTAGATCCGAGACTTTGTGCCCCTGTCTTTCGGCAGGTTTACCCTTTACTGGACCCTTTCCGTGAAAGGATCTGGCAAGAATCGTTGAAAGCGTTCTCCGCAATAACATTATACAAGATCTTATGCGAATAGTGTGTCGTTTTCTGGAATTTTTTTATGTTAAATAGTGAGGAACCTTAGCTGAAATTGCCAGTGGCTTGTATAAATATTTCCATTTCCAAGTTCAAACGATCCATATTAGGTTTAATATACTAGAGGGCACTAGATCCGTTCCGTAATCATAATATAGAAATATAGAAACAATTACCCATTTCCAAAATATACAAACCTCTAAATTATGATTGTTCTGTATGAATACTGTAATGAATCATGCCGTTTTGCGAACGGATTGCACGAAAGTATGAATTGATTACCCCGCTGGAAAGTAGCACAATAAGATGAGAATGAAACCGCAAACATTTGCAGCTCCGCCAAGTGGCACACCTGTATGCCACGCGCTGAGTTTATCCGTTAGGAGGACCTATTCATGGCAGTCAAAGAGCCCTATAACGCAACTGTATGGAACAAATATTACGGCCCCAATCTGGGCTACATCCAAGAGCAGTATGAGCAGTTTGTCAAGGACCCCTCTTCTGTTGAACAACATTACCGCGATCTCTTCACTGTATCCGGCCCCCCTCCTCTGGCTCCAGACGCCGAGAGGGTTCCAGGGCCTGCAGTTTCAGCGGATGCCGACTGGCTCAAGAAGGCTGTCAAGGCCTCGAAGCTGATCGCTAATATTCGTATATATGGCCATATGGCCGCTAACATCGACCCGCTGGAGCGCAGCAGTAATCCGATGGCCAAATGGCTGGAGCTGGAGACTTATGAGCTCACCCGCGAGGATCTGAATGCCCTGCCCGCTTCGCTAATCTGGGATAATGCCCCTGCGGATGTGCATACCGCTATGGATGCTGTCCACAGAATGCGGCAGGCCTACACACAGACCATTGCCTATGAATTCGGGCATGTCCACGATGAGAGTGAGCTGCGCTGGCTCAACAGCCAGGCGGAATCCATGACTTCCCCGGCCCCGCTCAACAATACGGAGCGTAAGGAGCTGCTGAAGCGCCTGGTTCAGGTAGAGCATTTCGAGACCTTCCTGCATAAGACTTTTGTCGGCCAGAAGCGGTTCAGTCTGGAGGGCAATGACGCCCTCGTGCCTATGCTGGACGAGATTGTGCGGGCAGCCGCGCATGACGGCGCGGAGCATATTCTGATGGGCATGGCGCACCGCGGAAGACTCAACGTACTGGCCCATATTCTGGGCAAGCCTTATGATATTATTTTCTCGGAGTTCCATCATTCGCCGAACAAGGAGCTGTTCCCTTCCGAAGGCTCAATGGGTGTCACCTACGGCTGGAGCGGCGATGTGAAGTATCACCTCGGGGCTGACCGTGCTGTCCGCGAAGGCGAAACCGTACGCACCCGGATCACGCTTGCCAATAACCCGAGCCATCTCGAATTCGTCAATCCGGTAGTAGAAGGCTTCACGCGTGCCGCCCAGGAAGAACGGAATGCACCGGGCCTGCCGAAGCTGAATACGAGCAAGGCGATGGCTGTGCTGATGCACGGCGATGCTGCCTTCCCGGGTGAAGGTATCGTTGCAGAGACTCTTAATATCGGCAAATTGCAGGGTTATCAGAATGGCGGTACCGTGCATATTATCGTCAATAACCGTATCGGCTTCACAACGGAGAGCGAGGATTCCCGTTCCACCCATTACGCCAGCGACCTGGCCAAAGGGTATGAGATTCCGATCGTGCATGTCAATGCCGATGATCCGGAAGCTTGCATTGCCGCCGTCCGTCTGGCCAGTGCTTACCGCCACCAGTTCAAGAAGGACTTCCTGATTGACCTGATCGGCTACCGCCGCCACGGACATAACGAAATGGATGATCCTGACACTACGCAGCCTATTGTCTACAGCAAGGTGCGCAACCACCCTACTGTCTACCGGGTATATGCAGAACGCCTTGAGCGTGAGAAGGTGATCACCGAGGATGATGTGAAGAACATGATTACCGAGGCCGAGAGTGTATTGCAGCAGGCGTTCGATCAGATGAAGGAAGGCAAACAGAAGAATGCGGAGTCCAAAACCGCTGTCGCTCTGGAGCCCGATCAGCCTACTCAGCGTCCGACAGCCTACCCTCTGGCCGGTCTGCAGGAGATTAACCGCGAACTGCTGCGTGTACCGGATGGCTTCACGGTCTATCCGAAGCTGGACCGGATTCTGAAGCGCCGCAAGGATGCGCTGAATGACGGGGAGCGGGTCGACTGGGCTCTGGCTGAGACCCTTGCCTTCGCTACCATTCTCAAGGACGGCACTCCTATCCGCCTCAGCGGTCAGGATTCCCAGCGCGGCACCTTCGCCCACCGCCATCTGGTCCTGCATGACAGCGAGAGCGGCGGACTGTATTCCCCGCTGCATCAGCTGAGTGATTCCCGGGCTTCCTTCGGGGTCTATAACAGCCCGCTGTCAGAGGCTTCTGTCCTTGGCTTTGAGTATGGGTATAATGTATTTGCCCCGGAGACCTTCGTCATCTGGGAAGCCCAATATGGCGATTTCGCCAATGCCGCCCAGGTCATTATTGACCAGTTCATTTCCGCCGGCCGTGCCAAATGGACCCAGCGCAGCAATCTGACCATCATGCTGCCCCATGGCTATGAAGGCCAGGGGCCGGAGCACTCCAGCGGCAGGCTGGAACGCTTCCTCCAGCTCTCCGCCGAGGAGAACTGGACCGTAGCCAATCTGACCTGTGCAGCGCAGTATTTCCATCTGCTCCGCCGTCAGGCCGCGCTCTGCGGGCAGGCAGATGCCCGGCCGCTGGTCATCATGGCTCCGAAGAGCCTGATCCGCAACCCGCGCAGTACTTCAGCGGGAGTTGACCTTGCTTCGGGCGCCTTCCAGCCGGTTCTTCCCGAACCGCTGCTGGGCAGCAATCCGGAAAAGGTGAAGCGACTGGTGGTGTGCAGCGGGAAGGTTGCCATCGACCTCCAGACCGAGCTTGAAGCTGGACGCGGACAGGACTTCTCCTGGCTGCACATCCTCCGACTGGAGCAGCTCTATCCGTTCCCGGAACGTGAGCTTGGCGCACATCTCAGCACCTTCAGCTCTCTGGAGGAGATCGTCTGGGTGCAGGAGGAACCGAAGAATATGGGCGGCTGGACGTATGCCGACTCCCGGCTGCGGGCGATTGCCCCGCAGAAGGTGACAGTCCAGTATATCGGCCGTCCGGACCGTTCCAGCCCGGCCAGCGGTTATGCGGATGTCCACAGCTTCGAACAGCGGCGCATTGTCAGAGAAGCCCTGAAACTGAATACTCAAGTGCAAGCACCTGTACCGTCTTCCTGAACGCAGCAGGCGGTCATACGATAACGCAATCCACTATATTTGGGGAGGTAACGGCCTGTGTCCGAGATAAAAGTACCTGATTTGGGCGAATCGATTTCCGAAGGAACGATCTACAAATGGCTGGTTAAAGAGGGCGACACTGTCGGCCAGGGGGATGTGCTTGCAGAGCTTGAGACTGACAAGGTCAACCTTGAGATCAGTGCGGAGGAGGACGGAGTCATCTCCTCCATCCTGCGCCAGGCGGGCGAGAACGTTGCCGTTGGCGAAGCCATCGGCATTATCGGCGCCGGCAGCGGCGCGGGTGCTGCCAGCGGCAGCAAGCCGGCAGCTGCCGCCTCACCGCAGAGCGGCAGCACTCCTGCTGCTGCCGCAGGAGCCGCAGCGGCTGAACCCGCCGCTGCTGTAACGGCTCCGGCCGCCGCCGAAGGTGCGGCGGCTGGCACTGCGGCCCTGGCTTCGCCGGGGGCGCGCAAGCTGGCACGGGAGCGGGGCATCGACCTCGGCGAGGTCAGTGCCCGCGACCCTATCGGCCGGATTGGCCAGGCCGATGTGAATGGCCATGGCGCAGCCGTGCCGCAGGCCGCTGCGCAGGCAGCTCCGGCGGCGGCCGCCCGGCCGGAGCCGGCGAAGCCGCCCGTGCCGGCGGGCAAGGCGCCGCACGCCGAGGACGGCAAAGCGACCGAGCGCAAGCGCATGTCGCGCAGACGGCTGACGATTGCCAGCCGCCTGGTCGAAGCGCAGCAGACGGCAGCGATGCTGACCACCTTCAACGAGGTGGACATGACTGCAATTCTCGACATCCGCAAACGCCGCAAGGATGCCTTCAAGGAGAAGCATGAGGTCGGACTAGGCTTCATGTCCTTCTTCACCAAAGCCGTCATCGGCGCGCTCAAGGCCTACCCGATGCTGAATGCCGAGATCGACGGAGAGGATCTCCTGCTGAAGAAATATTATGATATCGGCATTGCCGTTGCCGCCAAGGAAGGCCTGGTGGTGCCCGTCGTCCGCGATGCCGACCGGTTAAGCTTCCCCGAGATCGAGCGGCGGATTGGCGAGCTCGCCTCCAAGGCGCGGGCCAACACCCTGAGCCTGCCTGAGCTTCAGGGCGGAACCTTCACAATCACGAACGGCGGAGTCTTCGGCTCCCTGCTGTCCACACCAATCCTCAATACTCCGCAGGTCGGTATTCTCGGCATGCACAAGATCCAGCTGCGCCCGATCGCTCTGGATGAGGAGCGGACGGCTAACCGTCCGATGATGTACATTGCCTTATCTTACGATCACCGGATCGTAGACGGCTCAGAGGCAGTAAGCTTCCTGGTCAAAGTCAAAGAACTGCTGGAAGACCCTGAATCCCTGCTGCTGGAGGGCTAAGGCTGCGGCCTCGTCGCTTCTCAAATCACACTTTTACAATTAAAAGGCATCCGATCGAGCGTACAGGCTACGCTCTCCGGATGCCTTTTGTTTTGTATAACTAAACTAACTTCGGCCTTCATTCCTCAGTCTTCAGACTTCAGTCTTCAGTCTAAAACAAACATTCTCCAACTTCTCATTCGCACCATGTAATTCTTGCAGAGAATACAACATCCGCCTCATCCAAATGACCCAAACCCGAAATTGTTGTATAAAAAGCAGCATCTCCCTTACTCCCAAGCAGCTTGGCACAGAAATTCCTGCATTCCATGCAGCATTCCTCCCAAACATCCAGGTATACAGGGACCGGAGCTGCAAAATGTACAACATTTCTGCCTGTACAGACCAGCAGCCGAATGAATGCCCTCTCTATAATCCGCCCCGGATTAATTCCCCTGCCAGGTCCAGCAGCTGATCCTTGGTCAATTCCCGGTCCCCAAAGGTAGTCGCTGTGTAATAGGTATCCTGCTGCTCGTTGTACCAGTTCAGATAATGGTAGCTGAACCCGGGCTGCACCTCCGGGCTGCTTACCAGATTGTAGACCATCTCACGGCCCTCTACCGTCAGCTTCTCTGCGGTTGCCCCCGGCGGCTGCATAACCTGCATAGGGCCTCCATGCATTAAGGTGGCACTTAATTCAATAACCGCCCCCTGCCTGGTATATTTAGCGCCAACGGACGATACCTCGGTCCACGGGATGGCCTTCATGAACAGATTCCGGCCGGTGTTCTGTCTCGCCTCGGCAGTCAACTCGTCAAGAGTCTGACGGTACAGCGGATTAGTATCATACTCCTTGTCCGAGGGTGAACCGGGAACTATAGTGCCGGACTTGAAGACATATCCCCCGGCTTCCTTAGGCAGTACAGGGGTCTTCCGTTTGTTCATCTCTCCAAGAAAAGCCGAATAATCAGTCAGACGCAGCTCCTTCCCCGCGTACTGAAGTGCAGACTTCGCGTCTTCCGGCAGCTTCTCTCCTCTGACGAAATAAGCAATAAGCTCCCCCGGCTTGGCCGAATCCATCAGCTTCGAGGCATATTGGGAATAAGGCGCCGATTCTCCCGGATTAGAATTCTCCGCAACATGCTGCACCTTCACTTCACCCGCGTGATTTCGGATCTGAATATACTCCGTGGCGGCGTAAGCTGTCACGGCAACCAGCAGCAGCATGACCAGCATCCCGGAGAACGCTGCCGTTCTGCCCGCAAGCCTGATCCCGCGCGGACTGCGCTGCTGTCCCGAATCTCTGACCCGGGCCATCACCCTGTCCGTCACCTCGATTAGAGGGAACTGCTCCCCGCCGACTGCTGCGGCTTTTATATCTTGGTACTCATCACTGATTCCTGTCCGGTCCATGATATCCCCTCCTCCGCCTGCATGATTTCCCGCACTTTACGTTTGATCCGCTCCATCCTTTTGTGCAGCGCATTGGAACTGATGTTCAGAATAGCGCTGATCTCGGGAAAACTCTGCTCTTCGAACACCCGCAGAACCAGCAGATTCCGCTCCTCCAGTGACAGCCGTCCAAGCGCCGCTTCCAGTGCCGGGCTGTATAGCCGCTCTACCAGCTCTTCCTCAGGGCCGGCTACCGCCGTGTCGGGGCGGAACAATCGCAGGAAATAACCTTGTCTTCTCTGCTGACGCAGCAGATTCAGGCAATGATTGCCGGCAATCCGGTACAGCCAGGCTGAGAAGCTGACGGTGGGCTTGTACCTCCCAATGGATTGATAGGCCTTGACCAGTACATCCTGCACCGCATCCTCGGCATCGTGCTTGTTCCCCAGCATCCGGCAGCAGTACCGGTAGATCGGCTGTTGATACACATCTACAATCCGGGAGTAACATTCCCTCTCCCCTTGCTGCACTCTGATGATAATCGCCTCTACCTGCTGCCCATCCGGCATATGTCCCTGTGACGTTGCCCTCACCTCCTTACTCGTAATACTTCTATAACACCTGACTCCCGCAAAAAGTGCCTGCGGCACGTTTGAATTAAAAATTCTATAATTTCATGCCAGCGTGATCCCAAACGTTACACTGGCGCTTCTAATCAGCCATTTATGCGACATTGATCCCCGCGAAGTGAACGAATGGAAATCCCCCCCACAATATACTAATATTTTTCGCAAAAAAACCAGCCGATAAGAAGGTACACCTCTTATCGGCTGGTTTTAGGAAATTTATTTACGGCTATGATTTACAACTCCGAGCCATTGCTTTCAATGACCTTTTTATACCAGTAGAAGGAATCCTTGCGTGATCTTTCCAGCGTCCCGTTGCCGGAGTTGTCCTGATCCACATAGATAAAGCCATAACGTTTCTCCATCTCCGAGGTCGAACAGCTGATGATATCAATAGGTCCCCAACTGGTGAAGCCCATCAGTTCTACTCCGTCCTGTACAGCTTCTCTCATCTGTTCAATGTGCTTCTGCAGATAATCGATCCGGTAGGAATCATGGACAGAGCCGTCTTCTTCCACAACATCCTTCGCACCCAATCCATTCTCAACAATGAACAGAGGCATCCGGTAACGGTCATACAGCCGGTTAAGGGCAATTCTTAAGCCGATCGGATCAATAGGCCAGCCCCATTCCGAAACCTGAAGATGCGGATTTTTGATCTGGCTTACGAGCATCCCCGAGTTGCTGTTGTCATTCGGGTCGTATTTGCCAATATAGGTCATGTAATAGCTGAACGCGATGTAATCCACCGTATTGTCCTTGAGAATCTGATCGTCACCAGGTTCTTTCACCAGCTCGATCTGATTCTCTTTGAAGTAACGCTGCATGTAGGCCGGATATTCTCCGCGCGCCTGAACCTCCGGATAGAACAGATTCATCTGATCTTCCTTGAGCGTCTGCAGCGCATCTTCAGGCTTGCTGGATGCCGCATAGGTCTCGAGACGGCAGATCATGCAGCCGATTTGGGCACCCGGGATCTTCTCCTTGCAGCTCTTGACTGCCAACGCACTGGCCACAAACTGATGGTGGGTAGCCTGATAAGCCACTTGCTCCTTGGTTCCCTGAATGCGGTCTTCGAGAATACCGCCTCCTGTATACAGGCTGGTCAGAATCATGTTCATTTCGTTGAAGGTAATCCAGTACTTGACTTTATTTTTGTATCTGTCGAATAGAGTATTGGCAAACTTCAGATACAACTCAATCATTTTCCGGTTTTCCCAGCCGTTATATTTTCTTGACAGCTCCACAGGCATTTCATAATGGGAGATGGTAACCAGTGGCTCAATTCCATACTTCAGCAGCTCATCAAACACTTTATCATAGAAAGCAAGTCCGGCTTCATTAGGTACCGTTTCTTCTCCCGTAGGGAAAATGCGCGTCCAGGCAATCGAAAGACGAAAGACCTTGAATCCCATCTCGGCAAAAAGTGCAATATCCTCTTTATAATGATTGTAGAAGTCCACACCCTTGCGCTTCGGAAAATAAACTCCGGTATCCCCGTCCAGATACTCCTCCAGCTGTACAGAATCCACATCGAACGTAAAATCCTTGCCGTCCCGCAATTCATGCGGGATAAACGGTGCCATATCTGAAGTGGATAGTCCTTTGCCATCCGCGTCGTAAGCCCCCTCCAACTGGTTGGCCGCTGTAGCTCCCCCCCATAAGAATCCTTGCGGAAAAGATAATCCCTCTGTATGTTTTAACATGATTCATCTAACTCCTTCCAGAATGATATTTTTTAGGATTGCGATTATTTAATCGTGAAAAGAAGTATTCCATTCATTGGAATCACCCCCTTCACCTGGACGGGAATAACATCCAGATAATCCGGTGTATTGGTTACAATGACGGGCGAGACTATATTAATTCCTTTGGCTTCAATCGCCTCCAAGTCGAATTCGACAAGCAGATCGCCTTTTTCCACCTTTTGCTCCGGTACAACCTTCACATCGAAATGCTGGCCCTTGAGCGATACGGTATTTAATCCAATATGAACCAGCACCTCCACTCCTTCTATGGAACGGAGCATCACTGCATGCTTCGATTTGGCAACCATCGTAACGATTCCGTCAAATGGAGCTGTCATCCGTCCTTCGGCGGGCTTAACCGCAATGCCTTTACCTGTCAGCTCGTCTGCAAAGGTCTTGTCCGGCAAAAGCTGAAGCGCAACAAGCTCGCCTTGGAAGGGACTGAAGATTTCATTTTTCTTATCCTGTACAGATTGGACTGCCTCCGGTTCAGGGGTGCCTGCTTCGCTCCGGTCGGCAGCAGTACTCCCCATAGGCCGCTCGCTGCGGGCCTTTGCGCTGTCAGTCTTTTTCCAGAGTATCAGCGTCATGACGAAGGAGACGACAAAGCTGATGGCAATTCCGATCACTGCATAGCTGAAATTCTTCATCCCCCCACCCGGCTGGATATAGAGCGGGAGTGATAACAGGCCCGGGACGGCAAACCCGTAACATTTCAGTCCAACGGCAGTGATGAACCCGCCTCCGGCAGCCCCCCCGATGATCGAGGCATAGAAAGGTTTTTTGAGCTTAAGGCTGACCCCATACAGCGCAGGCTCCGTAATTCCTAATAAGGCGGAAATCCCACTGGTCAGGGCCACAGATTTCATCTTTGGATCTTTGGTCCGAAGAAATACGGCGAGTACAGCTCCGGCTTGACTCAGATTGGTAATTAAGTTGATCGGCAGCAGCAGAACGTCATAACCGAGTTTGCTTAAGTTCTGCAAGGTTCCCGGGAAAAACGCGTAATGCATGCCTGTCATAACAATCAGCGGCATCAGGCCTCCAAGCACAATCCCTGTCAGCGGACCGGAGTGGGCAAACAGCCAGGATACGCCCTTCTCCAGATAGATCCCCCCGAAATTTCCCAAGGGACCGATGGCAATAAGCATTATAGGCACTGTAATTGCGAGAACCAGCATAGGCGTGAATATGATTTTAAGCGTATTCGGGATCAACCGGTCGATCAGGCGATAGACATAACTGAGCAGCCATACGCCCAGAATGATCGGAATCACGGATTGCGTGTAATTCACAATAGAGACCGGAAGGCCAAGGAAGGGGATTGCTTCCAGCTTCCCGGCATTATACGCATCCAGGATCGTCGGATACAGCAGGGTTCCCGCCAATGTCAGAGCCAGATATTCATTCACCTTGAACTTTCTGGCGGCAGAGACTGCGAGCAGAAACGGAAGGAAATAAAAAGAGGCATTGGCGATCATCGTGAATACGCTGTATTCTCCGCTGGTCTCCGAGATCCAGCCCAGTGTGACCAAGAGGGCAAGTACGCCCTTGAGCATCCCCGCACCTACAATCGCCGGCAGAATAGGCGTGAATATTCCGGAAATCGTATCAAGCACGGCATTGAATCCTCTCGCCCCGGTGCCTGAACGTTCTGCTCCGCTTAACTCAGACGTCGCTGATTCCTTCATAACATTCTCTACCTCCGCATAGACGGAGGCAACGTTATTTCCGATAACCACCTGGAACTGGTCATTCTGAAATTGTGCCCCCAGCACACCTTGCAGCTTCGTAATCTCAGCGACCTGAACCAGCTTCTCGTCCTTAACGTTGAAGCGTAATCTTGTGATGCAGTGCCAGGCTTGAACGATGTTCGCACTTCCTCCGATTCGGCGGATAATCTCCTGGGACAATTCTCTGTTGTTCACTTGTCATTCCTCCTAAGAATGTAGGCATAAAAAAAACCAAATGTAATCCAAGTCTGCGTTGAACAGCAGATTCGGGAACATTTGGTGGTGCCTGATCGAGTCAGTAACACTCCATATTTCAAGAACGGGGATCACTCCGTACCGGAGCGCGAAGTCATTCGCTCCACATGAATAATCAGATAGACCATTTCGTCCTTGTTAATCGAGAAACCGTATTCCTTTTCCACAAAATGCTTAATCTTCTGGACACACTCGTAACTGTCGGGATATCTCGACGATAATATGTCATATAGAAAATGCTCATCCTTGAAGGACAGCATGACCTCGTTCATTTGCCTGACGACAAAATATCGCAAATGCGTGATGAATCTGGAGTAATTAATCGAATCCTGCTCCAGCTTGATATTGAAGTGTTCCTTCATCAGTTCAATAATCTGGTTGATAATCGTTGTAATCTTCATCGTCTGATTCATGGTCCCACGATCAATCTGCGAATTCACCAAATGTAGTGCAATGAAACTGGCTTCTGCATCCGGCAGCTTCACCTGAAATGCTTCATTGATCATGCCTACAGCCTTTTGACCTGTCATGAACTCCTTGGGGTAGAGATTTCTAATCTCCCACTGTAGCGGATTCTGAATCTCCAGCTCATTCTTCAGCCGCTCCAAGGCGTAATGAATATGATCGGCCAAAGGCAAAAGAATGGAATCATTTAGCTTTGTACTAATATTCTGTTTGCCAAGTTGTATAATCTGGTCCGTAATATCTATAACCTGCAAAGGAATCTCATTAAAAAACTGCTCCATCCGCTGGTACCGTTCGTCAGCGCCAATCCGGAATGTTTTTTGTATATCTGCTTGGCTGATTTCCTGTCCCTTTGCTTTTTTGAAACCCACTCCCGTTCCAATTACAATCACTTCATTACCGTCCGGGTCCTCTGCCAAAGCAATGTTATTATTTAGGGATTTCTTAAATTTCATTTGAGTTTCCTCCCTCTGAAAACCAAAAAACCACCACAGTCCGATATACAAGAAATGAAGCATTTCTCGTAGAATCATCGACGATGGTGGTGCCTGATCGAATCAGTGACACTCCTTAATATAGCCATATTGTATGTTTTTAGTCAGGTGGTGTCAACCCTTTTTTAAAGCGCTTTATTCAACAAACTCTCATTGCCCTCTTTGTAAAGTTTTAGAATAAAATCGTTGCAGGCGTAACGCCCTTCGGATATTCCTCTTCCCATACTTTCTGCTCATCGTATACTTTGAACCACATGTCGGCAATTACATCCGGGTCATTAACAGTGCCTGTTCCTTGTTTGATCATTAACCCTAATGACCTGTGTGCGACAAATATGCCCTTGGATTCAAGCTCTGCATGAAGATTCGTTATATAATTTCGCAGTCCTGCTAATCCAATTCCTACGTTACCCATCATAGGAACTGGATACATGGCCGACAAACCGGTTGTAAACAGCAAAGCACCTTCCTGCTTAGCCAGCATATCCGGCAATACTGCATTGACCGTATTAATGGCACTTGCAACATAACCTTCAAACTGATCTCTGGCATTGTCAGGGGTTAATTCCAATACGGAGGTCGGGGGAAACTTACCCGGTGTTGGGCTGAATTCCAGTACATCAATATGTCCGTATTTGTCAGTTATCCCGTTCATTGCTTGTTCGATTTGTTCTTTGTTATAAATATCTGCCGTGAAAAACGAAGCTTCAATACTGTCTGCTCTCAGCTCATCCACCATTTCTTGCAGCTTGTCTTCATTACGCGATACGAGCGCAACTTGAAAATCCTCTTTGCCGAAGCGTTTGGCAATCGACAAGCCCAGACCTTTCCCTGCGCCGATAATTGCTATTGTTTTCATATGTTAACACTCCCTATTAAAGTCTTTTGACAATAATAAGTGTAAAACGTAGAATTAAACCATTCAATGGTCGATATGATGCGTAATGATAAATAAAATACAGATGTTAATAATCTGACTATTATATCTAAGAGGGAGTCATGGATGAGAACAGAAAAAGTAGATTTACGGATAATAAAAACAAGAAAAGCAATCAAAGAAGCCCTCTTAACTTTGATCCCGATCAAAGGTTACGACCGGATAACCGTCCAGGACATTGCCGATGAAGCCATGATTAACCGGAACACCTTTTATTTGCACTATATGGATAAGCCTGATCTGATGGAAAAGCTAAGCCAGGAATGCCTTGAGATCTTAAATGACAGCCTCGCCTCAGAAATTACGGATCTTCAAGAAATCAATAAGTCAGTATTTACGGCGATTTTCAAAAAGATGTTCTTGAGCATTAAATCCGATATCCGTTTATATAGAACCATGCTTGGCGACAACGGTCAATTGAGCTTCTCCTCCCGCCTAAAAGAGGTGTTAAGAAAACACATTCTTAATGGCGCGGCCCTTCCTATTCATGATAAAAAAAAGGTATTAGGCTTGGAATATATCATTTCAGGCCTGGTGGGCGTGATCTGCCTATGGATTAGCGATCCTGAACCACTTTCAATTGATGAAATCTCGGAGCAACTTAGTGATATTCACTTCAATAATTTTGTCGATTTATAGATACTCACTAACATTCTACGGAGGTGCATAGAAATGCTGATCCATACAGAATCCGATATTCTCCGGCTGGTGGAGGAGGATACCTGGATGATGGATATTCTGAACGCCGCCAGCACGCTGCAATTGCCGGACTGGTGGGTCTGCGCCGGATTCGTACGGTCCAAGATCTGGGATGTGCAGCACGGGTTACACGATAGAACGCCGCACGCGGATATTGATGTGATCTATTATGACCCCGGCGACCTGCGGGAAGAGGTGGAGAAGTCATGGGAAGCTCAGCTGAAAAGCCGGTATCCCGGCATTCCCTGGTCCGTCAAGAACCAGGCCAGAATGCATATTGTCAATAACCTGCCGCCGTATTCCTCCTCCACAGACGGCATGTCCAAATTCCCAGAGACGGCAACGGCGTTGGGCCTCTCTCTCACCGAAGACGGTCAGCTGATCCTCGCGGCTCCCCATGGTGTTCAAGACGCGGTTCAGCTGGTATTACGGCCCACGCCTTACTTCGCAGCCCATCCGCATCTGCTGCCTGTATTCGAGAGGCGGATAGCCGGCAAGAACTGGCAGAGCCTCTGGAGCGGGCTGCGCATTCTCCCGGCTGAACATGCCTAGTCCGGCCGGAAGAGGCCACACCCACAAGAAAAGCAGCAGGCATCCCGGCCGGGAACAACCTGCTGCTCTTCTTGTGCTACACCGCCAGATCAATCCCCACCACCCCGACAATCTCCCCGCGGCCATCCTTAATCACTCTGGAGAGGGTAATGCAGGAGCGCTTCGTAATAGCTGACACGTACGGCTGGGATACGTATTGCCCTTCAGTCATCGCTCCGTTCCACCAGTCCCGGCGTTTCGCATTCAGCAGTCCGGCCGCCGGCTCGGAATAGATGAACGTACCATCCGTCCGGTTGGACCAGATCGCCTGCACATCCCGCACCTTGTGCATACAGGCCGTAAGGACCCTGCCATGGATATCCGCATCCAGCGTGTCCATCTCCTGCTTGGCAGCTATCTCCTGAAGCAACAGCTGCATATCCTGCAGCCGCACCGTATTGTAGCTCTGCTCCATCACTTCGCGTCCGGCAATTCCATTCACCGACTGCTGCAGAGCCTGAGATTCCAGCAGCAGACTCGCGCTAATCTCATTAAGCTGTCCAATCTGCGTCCGCTGCCGGGTTACCTGCTCCAGGGTCAGATCTACGCCTGCTATAGTCTCATTAACAATGCCCACCGCGCCGCTCAGTTCACTGGTTACCTCTTCAATCAGCCTGCTCTGCCGCTGGGCCGCTGCAGCCGATTCCGCGACAACGGCTCCCACCTCTTCCACCCTTGCCGAGATATCCCCCAGGCGCTGCTTCACGGTAGCTACTTCTTGCACACCATGCTCCACCGCAGCCTGCTCTTTCGTTACGGATTCCAGCACCTGCCGCACGCCATTATTGATGTCAAGCAGCACAGCCGAGGAGCGTTCAACCGAATCACGGCTCTGATCGGCCAGTTGCCTGATCCGGCCCGCAACCACTGCGAACCCCCTGCCAGCCTCACCCGCCCGTGCAGCCTCAATCGAGGCATTAAGAGCCAGCAGCGAGGTTTCATTGCCGATGCCTACAATCAGGGAGTTCATCTCTTCGACCAAGGCGATATGTCCGCTTAATGCGGTGAATTTGCCCAGCATATCTCCGCTCTGCTCCTGCAATTCCTTCATGACCCCATCTGTATTCTGCAGCGAATCCAGCATATCTGCCACTCCCGTGCGCGCCGCCTGCATCGCTGCGTTCAGCCTTCCGTTCAATTCTCCGAGATGTCCGGTAACCGCTGCTACTCCGCCCATTGTGGCAAAAGCCCCTTCAATATTGGCTTTCGCTTCATTACTGCGGGTCTGCAGCTCCACTTCATAGGCATGGGAATAGTCTGCCGTCTGCTGAAGCCCTCCGGTATGACGGGTAATCTCCTCCAAAGCGCCATGCAGCCGGTCTGAGGTCACCACGATCTCATTGCCGAGCAGCTCTACCCTCTCCCGGGATTCCGCCAATTGGCTTGCTCTGTGCGCGCCGCTGCGGCGGATATCCAGCGCAAGCCCGGCAAGTGCCGCCATCAGCAGCAGATAGACAACCTTATGAACCCAGTACATCTCAATCCATAAGCTATATAGACCAACAACCAGCAGCAGAACAATAGTGACAGCGGCCTTACTCCGGCGAATTCCCATCCTGCATATTCACTCCACTCTATCATGTTATGTATTCTAACATTATATCAGCAGAGTTAAATTAAGGGAACTATTTCTTCGCCATCATCCCGCGCGCGATCCAGACTCCAGCCGCCCCGGCCTGGGCCAGTCCCCGGGTAATGCCCGCCCCGTCGCCGCCGCAGTAGAGACCGGAGATCTCCGTCTCGAATTGCTCCGTCAGCTTCGGGCGGGCGGAATAGAACTTTGCTTCCACGCCATAGAACAGCGTATGCTCGGAGGCTATCCCCGGGGTTACTTTTTCCAGGGCCTCAACCATTTCAATCAGACTCTTCATCGTGATGTACGGCAGCACCAGTCCCAGATCGCCAGGCACCGCTTCCTTCAGCGTAGGCTCCAGGAATCCTTCCTTGATCCGGGTCTCCGTAGACCGGCGTCCGCGCAGGATATCTCCATATTTCTGCACAATGACACCGCCGCTGGACAAATCATTCGCCCGCTTGCAGATCTCCCGGGCATATTCATTCGGCTTGTCGAACGGCTCCGTGAAGGTATGGGAGACCAGCAGCGCAAAGTTGGTATTCTTCGAGCCCAGCGCCGGGTCCTTGTAGGAGTGGCCGTTCGCCGCCATCACTCCGCTGTGATTCTCCACAACCACATGACCGGAAGGATTGCTGCAGAAGGTACGGACCCGCGTCCCCACAGAGGTGTTGAAGATGAATTTGCCTTCATACAGATGCTCGTTAATCTCCCGCATCACCACATCTGAGGTTTCAACACGCACCCCGACATCGACCTGGTTATTGTACATTTTGAGCCGGCGCTTCTTAAGCACCGCAGTCAGCCAGGCCGAGCCGTCCCGTCCGGGAGCAATCATCACCTGATCGGCCTCATGACTCTCCCCGTTCTTCAGGGTAATGCCTGTAATGCGGTGGGTTCCGTTCTCTTTGACGGTGACTATATCCTCGACCTCTGTTTTGTACAGCATATCAATGCGTGTCCGCAAATATTCATAGACCGACTTCAGAATCTCCAGGTTTTGTTCCGTTCCGAGATGGCGGACCTGGGCCCGCAGCAGCTTCAGTCCGGCGGCATATCCCCGCTGTTCAATCCCGCGGATGCTCTCCGTGGTGGGATCGGTAATCACCGGTGTTGCGCCATGCACAAGGTTAATCCCGTCCACATATTCAATCAGCTCCATCACCTTGGAAGGAGGCAGATAATCCGTCATCCAGCCGCCGAATTCGGTCGTGATGTTGAATTTGCCGTCACTGTACGCGCCTGCACCGCCGAAGCCCGCAGTAATGGAGCAGGCCGGCAGACAACCGGCGAATTCCTTGCGGCCTGAAGCCGGCGGGCAGAGCTTGATTTTCTCCTCCAGAATCGGGCAGCTGCGGCGGTAGATATCATGTCCCTTGTCAACCAGCAGTACCTTCATCTCAGGAGCCTTAAGCGTTAATTCATAACAGGCAAAGATTCCGGCCGGACCGGCTCCAACCACAATCACATCATATTTACTCATATCTTCTCTGTTCCTCCCAGGGTGAAACGGCTCCGTCCTTCATTGACCAAGGCTTGAAGCGTTTCTGCGGTATATAGTATCCAATTGCAAGACAGCACAAAAAATCCCGGCCTCATCATAGGTATGCAAAATGCACCCTATTCGTAGCCAGGAATTTACGGTCCCCTGTAGAAACCCCCAAACCTTATCATTGAGGATATACGAACAGCTCCACCCGTTATTACGGGCCAATTGGAATTCTACAGAAATAATGCGAATGTGTCAATGATAAATCCTGTTTATAATTCGTGTTTAGGACATATAATGATGATTAATCCCTATATTAAATCATAAATACATCAATAAAGACGAACGTTATTCCCGTCCTATACGATTGAACTTGAAGATTCTCTGGAATCCCGGCATTAATACCCAACATAAGTCCCAGAAGGAAAAACGAGAACATTGTCGAATATATAAGTACATTGACACTGGAAAAGAGGAACATCTTATGCAGATCCCGCCCCCTACTCCTCGCCAAATGTATTGGAACCGCGTCATCCTCAATACCTTTTGGATGGCGTTTATTGTTTATATGGCAAGCCAGCTATATGTTTGCTTATCCATGTGGGGCCACCGGCCCGAGTTGTCCGACAAGCCATATCTCATTAGGCATATCTGGATTCCAGATGCTATTCTGTTCGTCCTGCTGCTGATTCTGGAAGCCGTTCATAAATACAAGCCGTTGTTATCTGAATTCTCAATTATTCTTGGAAGCCACCTGTGCGGCATCGTGTTTATCCTGAATCTTAGTTCCGAATATCATGTGAAGCCGCTGATTATGCTGCTTCCCCTGCTGGTATCCATGATCTATCTGAGGGAGAATTATCTGAGGGCTTCCTCTGTGATCTGCCTGATCTACATCATCATGTTATTTCTGAACACCTCTGTTTACGATTACACGCTGCGCATCCAGAATATCATTATCACCCTGATCTTAGCCGGAACGTCCCTGGCCGGCTTCGGTGTCATTGCCCGGGGCAAGGATCTTATGCGTTCGCTCGAGAATTCGGTGAAGTCTGAGCAGGAGCTGCGCATCCAGAATATCATTATGGACAGGCTGTCCAAAATTGACCCCCTGACCGATCTGTACAACCACAAGACCTTCCATGAATATCTGGGCTGGCTGATTGAGCACCAGCAGAGCAACCCTTTTCCCATGCAGCTGGCTGTTATTGATATCGACAATTTCAAACAAGTAAACGATCAATATGGACACTGGGTGGGGGACATTGTACTTAAGCAGGTGGCCGCCGTAATGCTGCAGCATATCGGTTCGGATGATTTCGCAGCGCGGTACGGGGGTGAAGAGTTCGTAATTATCCTGACAGCCAAGCAGGTGGCTGATTCCGAGCGGATCATGGAGAAGATACTCACCGGGATTGCCGGGCTTCCCATCAGCGAAATGGAGAACAAGGCCGTTACGGTGAGCATCGGAATGCATGATTATAGCAAGGGTGATTCCAAGAGCTCCACCTTCCAGCAGGCGGACGATGCGCTCTATGAGGCCAAAAAAACAGGGAAAAATAAAATGGTTATCGTATGACATCCGCTCCATATCTTCGCTGCGGAACGAGCAGATCCACTACCTGGCGCTGCGGCACCGGCCGGCTGATCAGATAACCCTGCACCTTGTCACAGCCTGATTCCTTAAGAAAAGCCAGCTGGCCGGCATCCTCAACCCCCTCGGCTACCACATCCAGACCCATCTTGTGGCCCAGGATAATGATCGTCTGGACAAAGGATTCGCTGAAGGCTTTATCCGCCAGGGAATCAATGAAGATCTTGTCCATTTTGAGCGTGGAGATCGGCAGCTGCTGCAGATAGCTAAGGGAGGAATACCCCGTTCCGAAATCATCCAGTGCAATCCGGATACCCCGGGACTTAAGGAATTCCAGCTTGCTGACCGTACTCCCGAACGATTCCATGAATATCGACTCGGTAATTTCCAGCTCCAGACTGGATGCCGCAAGGCCGCTCTCCTCCAGGCTGTCCAGCACAATCTCAACGAAATCATCCTGTAATAGCTGAATGATGGAGATGTTCACCGATATTTTGTAGGGGATTCCGGTAAGCTGGTGAATGCTGTTCATGAACTTGCAGGCTTCCCGCAGCACCCATTCACCGATATATATAATTAATCTGGAATCCTCGGCGATCTTGATGAAGGAGAGCGGAGAGACGAACCCGAGAACCGGACTGTTCCAGCGAATCAGGGCTTCGAAGCCTGAGATCAGCCCTGTCTCAATCTGTACCTGCGGCTGATAGTGCAGCTCAAATTCATTATTGTTCATGGCACTGCGCAGATGCTTCTCAATGTTCATCCGGTCATTGAAGGCGGTGTGCATGGATTTGTCATACACCACATAAGTGCTCTTCCCCTCTTCCTTGGCCCGGTACATCGCTACATCGGCATTCTTCAGAATCTCTTCTGTCGTCTCGCCATCCTCCGGATAGAAGGAGATCCCGATACTGGAGGAGACATACAGATTGCTCTCGCCGATAAGAAACGACTTGCGGAAGGCGCGCATAATATCCTCCGCCAGATTGAGAACATCCACCCGGCTCTCTATATCCTGGAGGAACACGACATACTCGTCTCCGCCGAGCCTCGACAGCATATCCCCCTCACGCACAACCGATTGCAGACGCTCGCTGGCTTTGCGGATCAGAATATCGCCGGATTTGTGTCCAAGCGTATCATTAATGTACTTGAAATTATCCATATCTACAAAAAGCAGCGCCGCTCTGCCTCCCGGCCGGCGGAAATAACCCTCCATCGTCTCCAGCAGACAGAGCCGGTTGGGAAGACCGCTGAGGGAATCCACATAAGCCAGACGGTGCATATTCTTCTGATTCTCCAGCAGCATATCATATTGCCCTACAAGCTCCTCCTGCGTCGCGGTAAGCTGCTCATAGGTTGCTTCAAGCTCCTGATAGCTATGGTTCAGATTGAATTCAGCCTGCTTACGTTTGCTGATGTCGATCAGTGAGCCCAGGAACAGGACGATCTGGTCCCGCGGGTCCACGATAGCCTTCCCCCGTACCTCGAACCACACATATTCCCCCTGCCGGGTCTTCATCCGGTATTCGGTTTCGTAGATCGGGGTTAGCCCGGTAAGATGCGCCTGTCTGGCTTGGTTCGCAGACTCCTGATCATCCGGATGAATGATGCTGAGAACGCCTCCCTCGAAGGAGTTGATCTCTGCTTCGGTATAATCCATCACCTCATACCATCGGTCCGAGAGCTTGTAGAAGCCGCTCTTCCAGTCCAGCTCCCACATGTATGCACCTGAGCCTTCCGAGGCCAGACGGAACCGCCGTTCGCTGACCCCCAGCTTGTTAAGCTGATCCTGCAGCTCAACCTCAGTTGCCGCCAGCTCCTCATAGGTGGCTTCCAGTTCCTCGTAACTAAGCTGCAGCTTAAGCTCATTCTGCTTGCGTTCGTCGATATCAATGCCTACCAGCACAAAGATATCCTCCGCCTGCTCGTCCATCCCCTTAATTAAGGCAGTGCGTACAGAGAAATAATGCGCACCCGGAGAATGGTCGGGAAGCCTCAGCTCGACATTAGTCACATAATCCTTATATACCGCTTTGATCAAGAGATCTCTTAGCACGGCTGCTCCGCCTTCAAGCCCGGATAGCTCATCAATGCTCACGCCAAGTACTTCCTTCTCCTCAAGGCCGGTCATGGCCTCGGCATATTTATTGAAGCGCACGCTCCGTTTGTCCCCGTGAACAGCCCAGACAATTACTCCGGTATTCTCAATCACATCCTTGAAGAATTCCTGTTCAGAATGAATCGTGCGGCGCAGACGCCGGATATAGATCCGGAGCAGGAGCGCCCCGAATACCAGAAGAACGGCACCGAAGGCAACTCCGGCAAAAATCCGGCTGCGCATCATTTCATTATAACGGTCCGAATGAATGAAGAAATACTTCTGGTACAGCTCCTCAAAAGCCCCCGAGCGTTCCAGATGCTCGATCCGCGCATTCACATAGGGCACCAGCTCCGGCCTCGATTTGCTAATGCCGAACGCGACATCCTGGGGATACAAATTGCTCATTTTACGGATAATATTCCCGGCTAACCCCTGTTCTACAATCAGATAATCAACAACCCCCTGATTCTCGAACAACAGGTCAATCTGACCTTGTCCAAGAGCCGCTACAGCCTCCGGTACGGTCGCATATTCTATGTATTCCGATGACGGGATGCCCACCTTATTCTGCAGAACCATTGCTGCATACTGCCCTTTGCCCACACCGATTCTGTACTTACTGAGTGTACTCAGCTTCACTTCTTCCTGAAGCCCTTGACGCGAATAGACGGAGATGCAGCTCTTTAACACAGGCCTCGAGAACAGGATGCTCTGCCTCCTCTCCTCGCTTACAGCCATTAGTCCGGTTGTATCAATTGCTCCCTCGGTAAGCTGCCGGTACGTCTGCTCCCATTCTCCTGTGCTGTAGTGGACAAGATATTCCTGCTTCTCGAACACCATACTGGTCAGATCCATATCGAAGCCCGTCAGATAACCATTCTGTATGTACTTATAAGGTGGATACTCCAGTTCTGCCTGGTACTTAATCTCCTGTCTTTCGGCATAAGCGGCAGCGGGGTGTGCAAGCACGAGCACAATGCTAATTAGAAGCAACAATTTACACCGCTTCATCGCAATTCTCCTTTATCCAAGTATAAGAATTTATATGCACACTTGCAGTTGAATCGGCTTAACGTATGTATACCAAGCTTATTCGACAAAAAATGGTAGGGTTCCTGCTCCTAACGACTCAATTCTGATAAAATGTGCAAATTCTGCAGAATCGTTTACTTAATAGCGAAAGAAACACATGGAATCAAATTTATCATCCATCTTTAGAATTTATATTGCTTTTTGCGCTTAAAATGTGGATAATAGCAGTAATGGTTGATAATGATTATCATTATTGGATGTATATCATTCATATTTTTATATTTGAGTTAAAAGGAGACTGAACACCCATGAACGCAGCCACTACCCGGACCGCCTTGCAGGTTGACGATTACCTGGATCTGCTCAATCTTGCTGTAAAAGTTGGAGATATGAAATGGCAGAAAGAAATCAAATCCAGACTTCAATATATCCTTTGCCTGCAAACCCGATAGTTCATTTCATACAGGAATAGATAAGAGGCACTTAAGATTTGTACTTGAAGCTGGGTCTTCACTGCGGTGAACATTTGGACTTCCGGCCGCTGTTGTCACCAGATTTCTTGATTCAAACCGCTGTTCGCGGGTGAAATCCGGTGACAAAGCATTCCTGTATCCCCTTAAATTTGGGCTTTGAAATTTAACGAGCACCTCCTTATGATAAATGGTGTCCACGACGACAACCAATCATCTATAAGGAAGGTGCTCTTACTATGAAGTTTAAACAATCGGCCCAACAAAATCAACGCATTGAACGTATTACCCCTCATCATCTTATTGTGGGGATCGACATCGCCAAATTCACTCATGTCGCTCGTGCCACCGACTACCGAGGCATCGAACGTGGAGCCTATCTTTCCTTTTCCAATGATCAGGAGGGGTTTAAAAAGCTGTTTCAGTGGATGCAGGCGCTCCAGATCCAATTTCACAAAACCGATGTCATTTTCGGTGTGGAGCCCACCGGTCACTACTGGTTCAATCTGGCGCTCTGGCTTCAAGAGAAGCAGCTCGAACTCGTTCTCGTCAACCCTTTTCAGGTGAAACGCAATAAAGAAAACCGGGACAACTCCCCAACGAAAAATGACGTCAAGGATGCCTTAGTGATTGCCGACATGGTCAAGAATGGCTACTACAGCGACCTATACCTGCACACGGGACCGTTTCAGGCGCTTCGGCAACTGGTCAACACCAGAGACTACATTTCCAAACAAGCTTCCAGTATAGTCAATCAAATCTACCGCTGGACTGACATCTACTTCCCTGAGTTCCAGCAGGTCTTTAAAGACATCACTTCGAAGACCGCTCTGGCAACGTTAGCCGAATTTGCTCATCCTTCCGATCTTTGCACCTTGTCGGTTCAAGAGGTCATTGTAGGGTGGAAGAAGCGTTTAAAACGTGCCGGTAGCCACAAAGTCGCCGTCGCTCTCCTCCACGCGGCACAACGAACGGTAGGCAGCCCAGAGTCCGTCGAAGAAGCTAAACTGAGTCTATCGATGCTTTTACAGCAACTACAGTTATTTCACGACCAAATGGAGCTACTGAAGGAGAAGATTCATCACATCCTTCAAACCATTCCCGCCACGAAGAGCTTGCGATCGATTAAAGGGATCCATGACATTACCTTGGCGGCGTTATACAGTGAAGCAGGTGACTTCAGCCGCTTTGCCCACGGCAACCAATTACTTCGTTTAGCCGGTTTACATCTGTCGGAGAACAGCTCAGGCCTCTACAAAGGCCAAGTGAAAATTACGAAGCGAGGGCGACCTGGACTGCGAAAAATCCTCTTTATCGCCGTATTTCAGATGGTCTCCGTCAATCCGGAATTTCGGGCACTTCATCAGTATAACAAACGAGTGAAACACATGACTGGCATGAAGTCCATCATGAAGCTGTGCGGGAAGCTCGCACGCATGCTTGTAGCGATGTCCAAGAATGGTTCCGACTATGATGTGTGCAAGGTAAACTCTGCAGCCTAAGACCGAAAGTATCCACTTGCCAACTGGCTCATTCGCAGGATTCATCATGAAGCATGAGTACCGTTACGACCGCCTAAAGGGCTCAGACCCGTGGACAAAGCACTGACGGACTCCATCTCCTTGATAGGTGTAACGAAGGAATGTAAGGGCATCGACCCGTTGAGACATGGGAGGGTAAACCACAAGGTTAAAGATGGAGCATGCAAATAAAGGGATTTAATGGGAATTGTCTTGTGTCCCCTTATTTGGTTATGCCCGTACCGCCACCTTAACCCCCACCCGCTCTGCTTCGTTACTGCATTTGTATTCATAACGAATGAAATCCTGCGAATTAGCGAGCTAGCGTAAGAAAACTGAATCATAAGGAGGGAGGCGGTCGCTACCGCTCCTACAGTTCCAAATTTCCCCTCCGTTTCTTTTTGCTTCGTTAATTCTTTAGTGCCTCTTATATAGAGAGCACATACAGAGCCGCATCCCTTAATGGGGTGCGGTTTTTTTGATGGGCAAAATCTTTTCCACCTGCCCTTTATCCGGTTAATTCCCGGGCGCCTGCATCTGCAGCCCTCAGAATGTGTAATGATATAGTATAATGATCAGCATACTATAACGACAATAGCCTATAGATCGGAGTGTGTCAGATTGAGAAAAATCCTCTCTTTAGTCTTGATATTATCCTTACTGTGGATACCCGGGGTCTATGCTGCCGATATTCCCGCACAGCAGGGAGCCATTACAGATGAAGCCCGGCTGCTCACAGCCAAAGAAGCCGATAACCTTACCCGGATGGCTACTACAGACCGTTATACCTTCCATGTCTTAACGATTGATTCACTGAATGGGAACAATTCGTCCAGTTATGCGGCGGATGTATATGATACCTGGGGGCTGAAGACCCGGGACATTCTGCTTCTGATTGCTTACGGAGATCAGCAGACGGAGATTAGCTTCATTAACCGGGATCTTCAGAATGCACTCGATACCTGGTCGAAGAAACAGGGCGGTGCTACGGGCAGCGCAGCAATCAGCAAGGTGCTGGAGACCTATTTCAATCCTTATGCCAGAGACGGCGATATTGCCGGAGGCATCGGCTCCGTAATTCAGGAGCTGCAGGCCATAGGCAACAGCACGCAGAACGGCACAACTGGCGGTGGTACGGCTGGTGGTGTCCAGACAGGAACGGGTGGGGTTAGCGGCAGCAGCGACGGAACGCGCAGCGGCTTCCCTCTCTTAACCCTCGCAGCTGTCGTTGCCGGTGCTGCCTTGCTGCTGCTCCTGCTGTATGTACTGATTACCGGAATGCGCCGCCGCCAAGGGCTTGTTAAGCAGCAGGAGCAGCTGGCAGACCTGCTGGTGCGGGCGAACCGTGCCTTGGAGTCCCTTCAGCCTTTTCAGGGAATCGTACAAGGCAAGACCGGAGAGCTGGTGGAGGGCATCTCGAAGCGCCTCACCTCCCGGCTGGTGGAAATCTCAGCGCTGCAGACAGCCGGGCAAGGACCATTGCCGCCGTTCTACCGTTTGTCTGCACTCAAGGCGGCGGCAGAGGAGCTTCAGAGGGCAGAGGGGGAATTCCGCGTCTCCCTGGAACAAGAAGAGAAGAACATCGCGGTCATTAGCGATGCTGACCGGAACGTCAAACAGCAGATCACCGAGCTGAAAGAGGATGCGCCGGAGCTTGAGGGGCAATTGCAGCAAGCTGCCCAAGAGACGGGCTATACGCTACAGGAGATCGCCGAAGATCTTCAGGAGCTGGCTGAGGAGACAGCCAAAGCTGATCAGCTGGAGCTGTTCGACCCGATTGCCGCGCAGGAGATCACTGAAGAAGCGCAGGAGCGGCAAGAGCAGATTGAGCAGGACTTGCAGGATGTGGATGCCTATCACGATAAGCTGCAGGCTTTCCCGGGTGTTCTGGCTGCAACCCGCAGCCGCATTGCCGGATTGATTGACCAGCATTCCCTGCACAACATGAAGGTCAAGCCTTATGACAGCCTGGAGCAGGCTTCCGCTGCCGCGAGTTCCATGGAAGCGCCGCTGCACAGCGGCGATATGGACGAAGTGCGCCGGACCGGCGCTGCACTGGATGCGCTGCTCGCCGAAGCCGTGGCTATGACGGAGCGCCAGGCTATGATCCGGCAGAATAATCTTCGAGACCTGGAGACTGTGCGCAGTAAATGGGGAACGCTGACCCAGCAGCGCAATGACCTTCAGAGCAGGCTTGCCGGGGCGAAGAACCGGTTCGCCCGGCAGCATCTGGACAGTCTGGAACAGCTGCTGGAGCAGACCGGCGGCGCACTGCGGCAAGGTGCGGCTGAGGTGCCGCAGATTGAGACCTGGACCAGCGACGCACGCGGGGAGTATGACAAGGCCCGCAGCGGACTCGACGGGCTGCTTGCCCTGCAGGACGAGACGGAAGGCAGCTTCAATAGTATCGGCGGAAGTCTGGACGCTCTGGAGGAACGTCTGGATAGCGTAAGAAGGCTGTTCAACGAGGGGCAAAGCCGGGTGGATGCCGCGCACAATCTGCTGCATAGCAGAGGTATTGCCTCGCAGAGCCGCTTCCAGCTATCCCTGCTGCCGGAGTACGGCGAGCTGGAGCAGCGTCTATCCTCCAGTCCATACGATCTGGATGAACTGGAGAGCACCGGGCGCTCCTATGCTTCGCAGATTTCCTCCTTCGTGGAAGAAGCGAACCGCTTGGTCCGTCAGAAGGAGGAAGCTGAACGCGCAGCCAGGCTGGCCATGATGCGGGAACAGCAGCGCCGGGAGCAGGCCCGCCGCCGGAATTCCTCCGGGGGCGGGTTCGGCGGCGGGCGCTCATCGGGCGGCTCCTCTTGGGGCGGCGGTGGCGGTGGCGGTGGCGGGCGCTCATCAGACGGTTCTTCCTGGGGCGGCGGCAAGTCCGGCCGCAGCTCGGGCGGCTCCAAGTGGTAGCCGGATGCCTGGCGGGAAGTCCTAGTTTGCAGGCAATCTGCTACCGGAGTGCATTACGACAGTATAGTTAAATAGACTCAAGTAGACGCGGAAAGTTTATTCAAGTGGAAATTGTACATCTAATTTGGCGTGCTGGGACACTTACAAAAAAATAGTTGGAAAAACAACACTTCATCGGTCCGATTCCCGCTAAACTTCTAGGGTTCGGTCGATTAGGTGTATTTTTTCCAACTGCTTATCCGTAACACTCTATTTTGGCAGAATTAAATGCCTTTTTTCCAACTGCTATGTTCGGAGCCGCCCTGTCCGTTCTCTTCCCTCTCGACCCGGATAACGACGGCCACAGGCGCAAGCAACCCTGCGCCTCCTTAGTGGGACTCCTCATCCAGGAACGGCTTGTTCACATAGTAATACATCACGCCCATCAGCACACCGCCGCCGATGAGATTGCCCAGCGTAACCGGGACGAGATTATGCACAACGCCTCCCCAGGAGATAGTGCCGGGGTGATCCAGGACGAGGGCAATCGCGAAGGTACACATGTTGGCAATACTATGCTCATACCCGGAGATGAAGAAGCAGAATACGAATAGAACCATGGCGAACATTTTGGCCCCGTCGTTCTTCATCGACATCGGTACGAAGAATGCCAGGCACACGAGCCAGTTACAAAGAATCGCCCGGAAGAACAGCTGCATCGCCGGAGCTTCCATCTTGTGGGCAACCACATTCAGGAGGAACCCGTTCACCGACGAGTCATAGAACAATCCGGTCAAAAAAATAAGCAATGCGAAGGCCGTTGCCCCAAGAATGTTGCCCAGGTAGCTTACCACCCACATCCGCACTACCTCGGTCCATGCCATCTTGCGCCGCAATGCCGCATAGGTGTAATAGAAGGTATCCCCGGTGAATAAATCTCCCCCGCCGTAGGAAATCAGGATGATGGCTGCGCCGAACGTGATCGCAGCCATCGGATAAGTCATCGGCGATTGTTCCATGTAGAAAAAGTTGCCGGTCTTAAAGGCTACGATTACGCCGAATCCGATAAACATGCTGGCGAGCATGGCTCTGGCAATATACCGGAATACGCTTTGCCGGAAAATTTTCTGTTTCTTAAGTGCCAGCTTCTCCACCTGCAGCAGTGCCTCGTTCTCCATTTGACCTCCGTCTTCGCTTCATATTTTCAGTGATACGGAGACTGACAGGCAGCCTCCAGGTTATTATACCCAATAAACCACTGGAAATTGCTTGAATCACAGCGCGTCAAAAATGTATGGAATCCGTGCACTCCCCGCATCCGCATCACAGGCTATTCTCATCCGGATCATTCAGCCTGGCGATAGCTTCCGCTTTCTCACTGCTGGCTACGACGATGAGCACCACTATCAAACACCCCAGAATCATCCGCTTATCCCCTCTTTCTCCATAGGTCGCCTTAGTGACAACTTATGTGGAAGAGTGGAGCAATATGAATGGGGGACGAATCAAACCATCAGTTCAAAAAGCTGCTCAGCCCGTTCTCCGCCTGCTTCAAGGCCTGCGGCTGCGATCCCTCATTCAGTCCCAGCCGGTTGTTGAGCTGAGTGTTGATGGTCGTCATTTTGGACGTATAGTCCTGACAGCTCTCGATAATCCGCCGGTTGGATTGCTCCGAGGTATCCAGAGCACTGAGCAGATCGCCAATGGCCTGATTGACGGCTTCGAGCGACATGGACGGCTTGGAGAGCAGCTCCGTGGTCTTCTCGGTAGTCGTACGCAGCAGCCGTGCATTCTCCTTGAACTGATCTTCGATGGTCTTGTTGGTAGCTTCTACCGCATTAATGACATTCTCCTGATCGGCCAGGGACATGGCAATCATCGCCGAGACGGTGATCAGGTTAGAGGTCTTATCAATGGCATTGTTCACGGAATCAATCAGCTTGTCGTTGTTGTCATTGATGATATCCGTTGCGGCAATCGCCTGATTGTAGAGCAGAATCATCTCGGTCATGGACTGAATCCGCACCATCACCTTGCGCAGTCCCCGTTCCAGGTACGCTTTGCGGAATTCGTTCTCCGGCTTGGCGATCTCTGCCTCGAACAGCTCCTTCAGCTTATTGCCGAAGGCAATCTTCGTTTGCAGGTTATAAATCTCCTCCATCGAGGTCCGCTTCAGCTGGCGCATATTGACGATGCTCTCTTCCAGCGTATCGCGGCCGTCCCGCAGACCGGTGATGATGGCATCAATGTTGGTGCGGACAGACTGATATTTGTAGACGTAATTCTTGAGCGGACTCTTGCGCAGCATTTTGCCGAAAAAGCTTACATTCTTGCTCTGCTGGAGCGTCTCGCACTCATTACGCAGCTTCATGATCATATTCGGCACTTCCACCCGCTTGCCGCTCATCAGGTCATTGACCGGACGATCCAGCAGCTTCAGGGTTTGCCCTGCCTTCTCCTGCGTCTTCACTCCAAGCTTGCCGATATCGTCCATCAGGGAATCCAGGGCTACGGTGTCTGTCTTGGCTACCTTCTCAATCAACTGGGAAGCTTCCTCTACGACCTTCTGTTCATCTTCTTTTCTCAGCTCGATCAACTGCGTGGACATGGTTCTCCTCCTCCTATAGTTCGGAACTGCTATAACGCTGATGAATCAGTTCCGCCTTGGTCTGAAGTTCCATCAGGTCTTTATGTTCGATCGTAGACGCAATATCGGATATCTTGGCATCGACATCGCGCAGACCGTTCAGCAGCATTCTCCGGTTTCTTGTCTTGGCTTCACCGCCCAGGCGCAGGAACGGGTTGATAACACCATTGAGATCCTTCAGCACCAGCCTGCGCACGGTATGGTTGATATCGCCGTTGCCCAGCTCCTGCAGCAGCGGAATGACGCGCTGCAGCCTGGCGAACAGCGCCAGCGACTTCTCGACAATCTCATTGTCCAGTGTATCCTTCTGCCCTTCGGAGATAATCATGTCCTCCAGGATGCCCAGATACTCCACCACCGGAGCGAACTCTGCTCCGATCCGCACTTCCTCCCTGTGCCCGGCTCCCGCCTGGGCCAAAGGGGCCTGTCCTGCTGCGGCGGGCAGACCTGCTGCGGCTGCGGCACCAGCCGGTGCCTGAGGTGCTGCTGGCGCAGCCGCAGGGATAGCCTCCGGCTCTTGCCCGGCAGGAATAACCTCTACCGGGAGATTCACTCTGCTGCGCCTGAACTCGGGCACCGCAAGCGCGGCTCCGATCACAGGAAACAGCAGCGAGACCAGCTCAGGCAGGAATCCGCCGGTCAGTACGGCTACGACATAACCGGCACCGGCGTAAGCCAGTACCTTGAATTTAGCTTGCATTCCTCTCACCTCTTATGAGCGTGAATGCTTCACGCTCCATTCACAGAATCCGCAACTACGGATTCTCCGTTTATTTTCATAATCAGCGGCTGCTCGACATGGCTTGCCAGGACGTTATGCTCGAACCCGGCAGGCTGAACCTCGCCGCCGAGCGCGCTTTTGACCGCCAGATAAGGGAAGTTGATCCCGGACAGACAAGTGACATGCAGACCGCCGGACATCCGCGGGTTAATCTCCAGCAGCTTGGGAACGTCACCGCTGTATTTCATCTGGATATTGAAATTGAAGGGAATCCGGTAGGTCTCAGCCACCCGGCGGGCCACCTCCGCAAGCTCCGGAATATGCTCCATCAGCCGCAGACGGCCGCCAGCCTTACGGCGGGGTACTGCGGCCAGCAGGCTGCCGTGCTCATCCGACAGGCAGTCAATGCTGTATTCGTAGCCCTCCAGAAGCTCCATCACCATCAGGTTAGGGAAGCTTCCGGCATCCGCAAGAATACGGTAGGCCTCCTCGAAGGAGATCAGCGGTGTCACATGGCCGAACAGCTCCTCCAGAGGACTGCGGTCATTATCTATAATCCGGAAGCCGAGGCCGCCTTCTGTTTCGGTAGGCTTGAAGCAGACCTTATGTCCTTTGGCAGCGAGATCCTCATAAGCTTCCCTGAATTGTTCCGCATTACTAACCACATGATAATCTGGAATCGTCATAATCCCGGTAGCCTTCACACTCTCATAGAACTTGCCTTTGTCCATGATCATCTCCAGCAGGTCCAGATCACGGCAGACCAGCACCTTCGTCCCGATGTCATCGAACAGGGAAGCATGCAGGGCAATATCCAGCATATGCAGCCGGGGGATGAAGAGATCAATCTCATTCCGGCGGCAGAAATCCACGCAGAACTGCACATATTCGATGCCTTCAAGCGCAGGCTCGGTTCCGGCCACATCTGCGCCTTGCAGCGACATATGGTGGATATCCGGATGGGTGGCGAAGATTTGAACCGGGAGGCCGTCTTCATTGCTCCGGATGAGATTCATGTAATGATAAGCCACGGAGAACCAGCGGTTGAAATATATATTTACTTTTTTCATGGTGGTGGGCCAACTCCCAATGCTGTCAAATTATTATAGATCCTTTGAACATATTGCATAATCTCATCCCCGGCAAAAACACCCGATTGCTCCGTAAATGGATACTCTAAGTTTACTAGACCTGCCTGCTGCTCGGCAAATATTTCTCCGTGACAGGGGGCAATGGCATAGTCTGCGGCGGCCAGCAGGCTTTTATCCAGAAGGGAATCGCCCGAGGCCACCATCGGCTCCGAATGAACTGTGCGGCGGACATGAAGAATGGCATCGCTTTTGTTCACAGCCTCCGGCACAATATAGAGCTTGCGCCCCTGCAGGGATACCCTCCAGCCCAGATTCTCGAGCCGCTGCGCCATACGGCTAATCTCATCCAGCGGCAACGAATCACGGTGCACGAGGAAGGTGTAGAACAGTTCATCACAGTACCGTTCGCTGATAATCCATTCTGCCCGGACCACGGAGCGGACGATCCTTCCAGCCTCCTCAGCCGGAGCCGAACCACGCTCCACCAGACGGCCGACCGCCGACCGCCAGTCCTGATCGAGCACCCCGTTCACAAGAATATTCCCTCCGTTGCTGGTAATCGCGTAATCCGGAATGACCGTCTCCTGGAACAAGTTGATCCGCCGGTATTGTGCAATGGTGCGGGTAGTCACCGGCATGAACACAATCTTCGCCGCAAGCTCCTTCAGCCTGTCCAGAGCGTGCTGTGAAATATAGGAGACCGTTCTGCCGTCTACAACCTCTGCGGGCACCAGGCCGGGCGTATCTTCCGGAACTCCTATCGCGCTAAGAGAATAGATCAGGGTCCGATCCAGATCGCTGGCGTAGATCATTCACTCTCCCCTTTCAGCGGCTTGATGATTCCGCAGCAGGAGTACGTCAGGCCCGGATAGACCTCTACTGGTACGCCCCGGTCTTCGGCCAGCAGCAGGATATGCCGCAGGTTGGGATTGTCTATCGTATCGACAAGTATTTTCCAGGGTACTCTTCGCAGGAGCACGCGTGTGGTCTCGCCAACGCCCGGCTTCACCAGATTGATATTATCAATGCCGAAGGCTTCCTGAATACTGCGGATATCCGCCAAGCCCTGCCAGGTAATCTCCGGCGGATGCTCACGCATCTCCTTAGCCAACCGGTGCGCCTCTGCCGCGACTTCAGGGAAATACGGGACAATCGCATCAATGAATACATTGGACAGATCACTGTCCAGCCATTCCTTGTAGAATTTGGCTCCGTGGAATTCCTCCGGCCCGATCAGATCGTCACGCAGCACGGTGCGGCTCATCAGACCGGATACGGTAGAGTTCAGGCAAGCGCTTGGAATCAGATAATCCTCCCGGGTACCGAAGGTTCCCGAGCAATATCCTGGATCAGCGAGTACGGCCAAATCATCATTCAGCGTAATGCCATATTTGTTGTACATGCTCTCACAAGCCTCGATCAATACCTGCCGGATAGCTCCCTTGCCGGTCCAGCCGTCAATGAATTGCAGCTCGGCATCCCTTCCGTGCTGCTGCAGCATATACAGCACTGCATTCTCATCAATCCCCTTACCGCGGATAATCGAGATGCTATAATGCGGCAGATCCGCTGCATATTGCTCAAGAATATAACGTTTGATCAGTACGCCAATAGGGGTACCTGCTCTCGCCAGGGAGACCAGCACGGTCTTCGCGGTCCCCCGCCGGGCTACGATCATCTCCGATACAACCGCCACAGCCAGCGCCACCTTCCTGGCGGTATGCTGCAGCGTATCATGGAATAATTCGATATACTGCTCTGTCGGCTGGTATTCCACAGGAAGCATCTCCGAATAATGCACTCCCGACTGGATCGCTTCCTCCCGCTCGGCCGTTCCCCGCTCCAGAGACACATCGCTGAGGTCCTTCAGCAGGAAGGTAACATCGGAGGCAGGGTAGCTGCCCAGCGGAACCGGAGGGGTTATTCTTCTATTCCTAATCGCTTCGGTCTCTATTCCCTTCATAGCCGTGAGCCTCCCGTGTCTGGTTCTGGGGTGAGTATAACAAGATGTACCTTGTTGCCCGCCAGCCGCTGTAAAATATCCGTCATCGGCTCCATACGCTGCCGGGGCACCTCACGCTCAAGCAGGACGAAGATATCATCATACTGGCCAGGTTCAACATTATAGATGAAATTCATAATCTCCGTATCTCCTGCGGACGGATACGCGGCGGCGCTGTGCACACCGTAATCCGCCCGCCGTTCCGGATGGATCGGGCTGCGGGTAGAGGACTGATGAGATACGCCTTCACCCATCTCCGCCGCAATCCGCATCGGCAGGTACATGAACTCGCCTACTCCCATCACCAGGGCACGGGAGCCTTCCCGCAAGTTCCGGAGCTGCTCTGCCACGCGGCTTACACCGGCATCAAGCTGCACATTATCCTCTGATTTCAGGCCAAAGCGGCCGCTGAGCTTCAGATATGTCGCCGGATTGATCACGCCTTGTGCATCCACAGAGGTTACAGGCAGCCGTTCCAGGCCATCCCGCACATAAGTGGTTACAAGCTCTGCACCTCCAGCGGAGGCTTCAGCCGCGCTTCCGGCCGCCGCCTGCAGCAGCGGCGTTCCCTCAACCTGAATGCTTCCCTGCAGCAGGGATAGTGCGGTAATCCTTATACCCAGCTCCTGCTCCAGATCATGGTAAGCCTGAATATTGCGGGCACTCCGCCAATCGAGCAGCGATGCCACTACAAATTCCCTGCGCGGGAATTTGGACTGGATATCCCGGATGATATTAATCGCCGTATTCCCGGTCGTAATCTCATCATCCACCAGTACAATGGGCTCCGTTCCCGATAACAGCTTGGCATCCAAGGCGTAACAGAAATGATCTACCGCATGGGAATGCTCCTCTTCAAAGGTGACCACCGATTCCAGTTCAGGAATATTCTCACGCGTAGTATGAATATAGGACGCTCCGCCGGCGAACACATGGTACATGCTGTGGCCCAAGGCGGTAGCGGTTTCGGCGAACCCGATGAATAGGGCCGGCTGAGGCAGAACCAGACGCGCAGCAAGCAGCGCATGATAGGCCTCTTCGGCACATTCAGGATGAATCAGGCCATGGACAGCCTGATTCATCAGCTGGTCCATCACTTGCCGGTCAGCGGTATCCGCACACTTCTCCAGATACAGCAGCAGGGCAAGCGCCGCGCCGCCAAGCAGCGGTGTATAAGGCCCTACGGGAATATGCTTCCCCAGCACTTTGCTGACGAACAGAAAAGAGCGTTTCTTGTTAATACGTGCGGCCATGGAGAATAAGGAGTCCACGGGCATATGAAAGGGGTTGGAGGTCTCGGTTACCGTAACCTGCAGATTCTCGACGATATTAAACGTGTGTATATTCGTTCTCGGGTAGTAATCCGACAAAATGCTGTTGTTCATGTAACACCCCGTATATTTGAGATCGTAATAAGATTCGTCTGGCCCAGTTCAAATGAGGCTTGATCTCGTTCATTTTGTTGTAATATTCGCTCTTGAACACTCCGCGGCTGCCATCGTTGCTGTCTACAATACTTAAGGCGTCCACATATTCCTCGTGCATCACGGTATACATCGCCTGGACGGGTCTGAGATGGGAGGGATGAATAATGGTTTTACCCACAATCCCGTTCTCCTTGTCCAAAATCACTTCCCGGATCAGCCCGTCCATTGAGCTGGAGATAAAATTATTGCGCATCTCGCGGCCATGCTTGCCATAGGTATCCTCGAAGGGGGTCTCACGAAGCTGCGGGCGGAGTACCCGGTGCCCTTTGCTGGCGAAGTATTCCCACACGGGTCCCGAGATGACATAACCCTCCTCCACGCGGCCAAACACATTAATGATATCCGACATACAGTCACGGATCGGCGTCAGGTCATAGATACTGATATCCGGGCTGCGCCGCAGTCCGAACAGGCTGGAGAAATCCGTCGCTCCGATCCGGACATTAAGCACATATTCGCGGTATTGCCCGAGCAGATCCCGGATCGCCAGCAGACTGTCCATCCGGCTCTCCCGGTAGATGATCGGAGCATTCTCCAGAATCGGCATCCCGTATAGCACCGGAGCCGAATAACTCCGCGTGTGATTGTAATCGGCAATGGCCTCGAAGTATTCTGTACCATTCTCTACGGAGAACTTGGGGAATACGAAGCCGGTCAGCATGGTTATTAAAGAGCCCAGCCGAAATATCAGCTCCCGCAGCTGCGCCGGGTTACGGACACGGATGAATAACAGCGGAAGGCTGCCGTGCGGCTCCGGTTCATTCTCGGTATAAGCGGAGAGAAAGGCCAGATGTCTTACGACAGATTCTTCGGCATAATCCACTTCACCGTCACCTATGGCATCCTCCAAATCTATAATTACCGTAACAAGCCCCGAAGCTCTCAGCTTAATGATATCTTCAGCGACACTGGAGCGGGTGGCAGGCATATAAAGGGCAGCTCCGACGGCATAAGCCAGTAAATCCTTGCGGGTAGTATGATCAAATGAAACCGGCGGAACATGGAATAATGAAGACTCCTGTTCTTGCGTGAGGTAATCGAAATATCTCAAGGCCCTTCCCCCTTAATGATGTGCCAAGCACCTAACGAATAGCCATTTGCAAGCAAGCAGAACCAGCGATGCCGTCCTCTCGGGGACGGCATCCGGCTTGCTCAAGACCCAGGCAAAGGCCATGCTACAACATATAACGATTACCCGGAAGCACGCCGGAGTCCACCCTTCCCGTGAACTCCCCGCCTTCCTGTACAGCTATACATATGAACTTATGAATCAGGTTTTTAGATGGTTCAGGCTTTGCGGTTTTCCTCTTTTTTGCGTTTGCTTGCGCTGTATAGAATAGTACCCGCAAACACCGCAATCAGAATCCCGAAGAAAATGACATGCGGCAATTCATAGCCGAAGGCTCCGGCAAGCATTTTACCGGCAATCAGTGCAATAAGCAGAAATGCCGTCTGTTCCAGTTCAGGATATCTGGCAATCAGCTTGAGGAACACCTGTGCCACTCCGCGCATCATCAATACGCCGAGGATACCGCCCAGGAAGAGCACCCATACTTCACTGCTAAGACCGAATGCAGCTACCACGCTGTCAATACTGAAGGCAATATCCATTAATTCAACCAGGAGTACCGTCTTCCAGAATGAGGCGCCTTTATTCTTAATCTCTCCCTCTTCTCCGCTGCCCTTGAACAGCCCTTTGTAGGCAATGTAGAAGAGATACAAGGCTCCAAGCACCTTAACCAGCGTGAACTTGACGAGATAGGTCCCCAGACCAATGGCCAGGAATCTGAATACGTAAGCACCGATAATACCGTAGAACAACGCCTTACGCTGCTGCTCCTTCGGCAGGTGCTTAACCATTACCGCCAGTACAAGCGCGTTATCAGCGGACAGCAGACCCTCCAGCAGAATCAGGCTTCCGATAATCCCCCAGCTTACAGGGTCGGAGAGCGTTCCTGCAATATCACTCCATGAGAAGAAATGCCCGTAATTCTCACCGATACTCCTAAAAAAATCACTGAACCAGTCCATTCCACTTGCGCCTCCGGTAAAATAAGATTATTTACTGCCCGCTACCCAGCGGAGCCCCCAGCCATAAGCCTCATCCATCTCCCTATGACCGCTGAAATATTGCACGAGCCGTTCAATACTGAAGGTCTCATTGTCCACATTCCGGATCAGCGCGATGGCGCACATGCCCTTACGGTTGTTATGCTCGTCCAGATTAACGATAATATCCGGTCCTCCATCCTGCTTCAGGGTAACCACTCCATCCGCCTCAGACCAATGGGTAACTCCTTTGTAAATAAAGGCAAACACCAAAATTCGCTCAATCTGTGCAACCTTACTTCCGTTTATACGCAGATTCTCGCCGGATGTTACGGAGCCGGTCCGGTCATCTCCATCGAGCATGATGTAAGGCTGCTGCTGCAGGTTGCCGAACGCATTGCCGAGTGCCTGCACCACTCCCTTACTGCCGTCCTTCAGTTCATACAGACAGGCAAGATCCAGGTCCACCCCGCCCTTGTTCCGGCTGAACAGCCCTCCGCCCTGCTTCTGGTTCCAGTTCAGGTTAATCAAGAGCTCACCAAGGCCGGAAGCGGATTTCTTCAGGTTGATGGAATCGCCCTTCTTCTTCAGCTCAATCTTCTTCAGATTGAGATTCAGTCCCGGCGGCGGCGTCTCCTGCTTAGGCGCAGGTGCTGGCGGGGGAGGAATCACAAGCGCCGGCCTGGATGGCTCCACCCGGGGCGGCGGCACTTGAAGCGGCGTACGTTCCGGCGGCGGAGCCGCCTTCTCAGGCTGCTTCGCTGCGGAAGAGGGGGCAGGCTCGTCCTCCACTTCTATGCCATAGTTGCCGCACAGCGCCTTAAGTCCGCCTGAGAAGCCTGCAACAATCGCACTGAATTTCCATTCTTCACCGTATCTATATAATTCTCCAACCACAACAGCCGTTTCTACAGAGAACTGATTTCCGAGGTTACACCGCAGAATTTGCGACCCTGTCGCCTGATCCAGGACCCGGCATTCCGCCTCGCTCATTTGTCCGAACATTTGCTTGCGGTTCTCGCCATCATACAGGGTAAGCGTGAAGGCAATCTTCATGATATTGGCAGGAATCTTATCCAGCGAGACTTCAAACTGCTTCAGTCCTCCAGAAGCCGTACCCGGCACATCCTTATATCTGATATAAGGGGTGGACGGGTTATTATAGAAGATCAGATCATCGTCACTATTTACTTTGCCTTGCGCCCCAAGCAGGAAGGCAGAGGCATCAATATCCATGGAAGACGGGGCCTTCCACCCGATCTCTACAGTCACACTGCGGATTCCCGGGTTCCCTTTGGTCAGGTCGGCTTTCTGCCCTTTGACTACTTCTGTATTCATTCTTACGCCACCTTTATAAATGGATAAGAGCGCAAATTACTAGATTTTGTGTATAAAAAGGGCAGGATCGAATGATGATCCCGCCTTTGAAGCTCTTACTGTGCATCCAGTCCATAATTCTTGCATAAGGCGCTTAGCCCGCCGGCAAACCCGCTGCCGATCGCCTGGAACTTCCAGTCCGCCCCGTGGCGGTAGAATTCACAGAAGACAACGGCAGTCTCGGTGGAGAAGTCTTCACCAAGATCGAACCGCAGAATCTCGCGGTCACTCGAAGCATCGACCACACGGACGAAGGCGTTGGAGACTTGTCCGAAGTTCTGCGCCCGCGTCTCATAATCATAGATGGTAACTGTAATCCCGATACGCTGAATATTCGCCGGCACCAGGCTGAAGTCTACGAGGATCTGCTCATCGTCCCCGTCGCCTTCACCGGTACGGTTGTCGCCTGTATGGGTTACAGAGCCTGTACCGCCGCTTGGGTTGTTATAGAATACAAAGTCGTTTTCACCTTTGGCTTTGCCGTCCTCATGCAGCAGAAATGCAGAAGCATCGAGGTCGAAATCCTTGCCGCCGCTGTACTTGTTCGTATCCCAGCCCAGTCCTACAACTACCTTCGTCAGGCCCGGATTAGTTTTGGTAAGATCAATCCGCTGACCTTTGGAAAGACTGATCGTCACGTTCAAAAACCCTCTTTCCTGAAAAATTTAATTCATAGATCAACCTGGTCTTATTGCAGACCGTAATCGCGGGTCAGTCCGGAGAGACCGTCCTTGTAGCCACTGCCGATCGCATTGAATTTCCACTCTGCGCCATTACGGTACAATTCGCCGACAACTACGCCGGTTTCAACGGAGAAATCTTCACCCAGGTCAAAGCGGATCAGCTCTTCACTGTTCGCATCATTGACGATACGCACATAGGAGCGGGAGACTTGTCCGAAGTTCTGGCTTCTGGCTTCAGCTTCATAAATCGTAATAGTGAATGCAATTTTGTCAACATCCGCAGGGACATTCAGCAGGTCCACCTGAATCTGCTCATCGTCTCCGTCGCCTTCACCGGTACGGTTGTCGCCGGTGTGAACAACCGAAGCGTTCTCGTTCTGTTTGTTGTTGAAGAAGATGAAGTTGGTTTCTTTATCGACTTTACCGCTCGCATTGGTCAGGAACACGGATACGTCAAGGTCAAAGTCCTTGCCGCCATCGTATTTATTCGTATCCCATCCGAGGCCGACTGTGATTTTGGACAAGCCCGGGTTGGTTTTGGTCAGATCAATTTTTTGTCCCTTGGATAAGTTAATAGCCATGAATAGAGCCCTCTTTTCTCAAATTGGATTTAGAGATACCGTTCTGCCAGCTGATTGATATGCGCTGCGTGGGCGCCTTCACCGATGGCGGCGAATTTCCACTCTTCGCCATGACGGTACAACTCACCGCAGATCAGTGCCGTGAAGCCGGTATAATTGTCTGTCAGATTAAATTTAACCAATTCAGCGTTGCCTGCCGCATTAATAATCCGGATATACGCAGATTTGATCATCCCGAAGTCCTGCTTGCGGTTCACAGCGTCGTAGATGTTGACTACAACCAGAACCTTATGGACATCGGCAGGAATCGACTTCAGATTCACATTAATCTGCTCGTCGTCCCCGTCTCCCTCACCCGTCAGATTATCTCCCGAGTGAACCACGGAGTTGTTCGTATTCTGTTTGTTGTGAAAGCAGACAAGGTTCAGCTTATTGGTCAGCTTGCCGTTCTCATTCAGCAGCAGCGCTGAGGCATCGCAGTCCACGTTCGCCTGTTTCTTGACGCCAAAGAATCCTCTTGCCGGTTCGGCAGGGTCCCAGCCCAGTCCTACGATTACGTTAGACAGACCGGCATTTCCTTTGGTTAAGTCGATCTTTTGTCCTTTTACCAGATTGATTCCAGCCAACTTGAAGTACCTCCGTTTCCAAATAGAAGTTTGCGTATGGTGCTACATCAGTCATACGGCGATCATTCGCCTAAGTTTCACCTATTTGGCAGCCGAATTCAGCCTGTGGTTACAGGCTGAATTCGCTAGGGCTAAGTGACAGCACGTTGCAGATATTCCGCACAACCGCTTTCTCATGCTCATCGAAGTCACCATCAGCCGCACCAATCGCGGAGCATACGCCTACAATAACGCGGCCAATTTCCGGTTTGCTGCTGAATTTTGCAATCGCTTTGAGCGCTTCCTGCTTGCCGATTTCGGGCGAGAATTCGAAGTTGCTCACATAGAAATTGAACTGGGCGATGACATCTCTCATATCAAATACCTTCAGTTCATTGCTGAGATTCATGTATCCCGCCATCTTGTTCTTCTCGGATTCCTCAATCTTACCGTCAGCCGCCGCAACCAGTGCGCAGCCTGCCACTACAGCATTCATGAAGTCTTTATTTTTAAATTTCTTAACCTGTTCTGTCAGTCCGGCTTTTGTCGTATTCAGCCAATTTTTGAATGTGCTCATCGTATTCTCCTTCTATCATTCTGAATTATGACCAGCAGTAATAGTATGCCATTCTACTAAGCACCCTAACCTTGTCTGCCGGAAATATAAGGATAAATCATTATGCAGAACCTTCCCTAATCCTTATACTTTAAAAAAAGATATCCCAGAGCCTCCTCCCCGCCATCTCTGGCAGCTATTCATTCATGGTCCTAATGTCTAATTCTTACTCTTCTAATATAACCGATTAAATAACAATATTCTACTTTGGCCGAATCTCGCAGCACCTTGGACAGGAGCTCCCGCATACGTTCATGTGACGGACTTCCGAACAATTGCCCAGGCGGCCCCACTTCACGGGCGAAGCCCGTCTCATGTGCACCACTGAGATCATAGGCTCCATATTGGGCTACACCTTCCGTTCGATATAATTAAGCAGCTTGCTGAGGGAGTAGGTCAGGATGAAATAGATCAGCGCAGCGGTCAGATATGGCTCCCAAATCCGCAGATACTGGCCTTTCATGGTGTTGCTCCAGTACATAATCTACGGTGCGGCAATCAGCGCCAGCAGCGAGGAATCCTTCACAAGAACGATGAATTCATTCCCGAACGCCGGAACCATCCGCTTGATGGCCTGGGGCAGGATAATGAAGCGCATCGCCTGTAGCCGGGGCCTATTATTTTCCCAAAAAAATAGCCGGAATGCCCCGGGAAATCTCTCCCGGCAGCATTCCGGCTGCTAGTGATTGCAATTGGTGAATCGTTAGAAGGTCAGATCGCCGTCATAGGAAGCAATCATCCGGTACAGCTCTGGACGGCGGTCACGGAAAATCCCCCATTCAATCCGCCCTACCTCAAGGGCATCAAGGTCAAATTCGCTAACCAGCACCGTCTGCTCCTCACGCCCGGCTTCCACAATCTTGTTGCCCTGCGGTCCGGCAATGAACGAAGAACCGTAGAAGTTAATGCTGGAATCCTCGTCAATCTCCTTGCCGATCCGGTTGGAGGCTACGACAGGGATCAGGTTAGCGGCTGCATGCCCCAGCATACAGGTCTGCCAGTGATCCTTGGAATCAATCGAGCCATCCTGCGGTTCCGAGCCAATGGCTGTCGGATAGAACAGAATTTCTGCACCCATCAGGCTCATCACCCGGGCAGCTTCCGGATACCATTGGTCCCAGCATACGCCGACTCCGATTTTGGCATAACGGGTATTCCACACCTTGAAGCCGGTATCGCCCGGGTTGAAGTAGAACTTCTCCTCGTAGCCGGGACCGTCAGGAATATGACTCTTGCGGTACTTGCCCATCACGGTTCCGTCGGCATCAATTACAGCCAGCGAGTTGTAGCGCGCATAATTCTTTTTCTCATAAAAGCTGATCGGCAGCACTACCGCAAGCTCCTTGGCTATCGCCTTGAAGTGGTTCACCGCCTTGTTCTGCTCCAGCTCGGTGGCATAGGCGTAATAATCAGACTTCTCCTTCTGGCAGAAGTAAGGTGTCTCGAACAGCTCCTGCAACAGAATAATCTGCGCGCCTTGGGCTGCCGCTTCTCTCACCAGTGTCTCGGCCTTGCGGATATTCTCATCAATGTCGCCGGAACAGCTCATTTGCGTTGCGGCTACTTTTACTTGTCTCATGGTTGTTCCTCCTTATGAACTCAAGATTTGAACTTGAAGCTGCGGCTCTAATTCACCGCTGGCATCTGCTGGGTGGTGCAGTGGACGTTCCCGCCTTCACCGATCACGGCCATTCCGTCTACCGTGCGGATTCTGCGATCCGGGAACAGCCCGGCCAGAGTCTCTTCGGCAAGCTTGTCCGTCTCAGCCGCCGTACCGCCGAAGACGGGCAGGATAATACCGCCGTTCACGAAATAGAAATTCAGATAACTCAGGGTCAGGCGGTTGCCCTCATAATCTACACGGGGCGGCTGCTGAATGCGGATAATCTCCAGCTTCCGGCCCTTGGCATCGACAGCCTGCTCCAGAATGCGCAGGTTCTCTTCCGAAATCGCATAGTTCTCATCCTGCGGGTCCTCGCAGACCTGGATAATCACCTTCCCCGGAGCAGCAAAGCAGGCAATGTTATCGACATGCCCGTCCGTCTCGTCACCGCTGAGGCCGCGCTTCAGCCAGATGATCGACTCGGTCCCGGTATATTGCTTGACATAACCGGCAATCTCTTCGCGGTTCAGCCCAGGATTGCGGTTCGTATTCAGCAGACATTCCTCGGTGGTCAGCAGCGTGCCTTCACCGTCGGTATGAATGGAGCCGCCCTCCATCACCAGCGGAGCATCGAAGACGCTGACATCCATATGCTTCAGGATCTGCGGAGCTACCTCATCATCAAGATCCCAAGGCGAGTATTTGCCGCCCCAGGCATTGAATTTCCAGTTCACCCCGGCCAGCTTGCCTTCGGGACCGGCAACAAAGGTGGGGCCATTATCTCGCAGCCAGGCATCGTTATGCCGGATCGGGAGCAGCGTCACATTGCTTCCAAGCGCCAGCTTCTCAACCGCTTCCTTATCATCAGGATTGACGATAACAGTCACCGGCTCGAATTCCGCAATCGCCCGGATAATCCCGGCATAACCTGCACTTACTGCGGCATGATTGTCCGGATGTACCATGGAGTCCTGCACCGGCCAGGAAATGAAGGTCCGTTCATGCTTCGCCCACTCTGCCGGCATTGTATAGTTTAAATCTCGTGGATACATCATTTGGTTGGTTACCTCTGCTGTTTATATTTGAAGCCGGGCAGACACCCTCAAGCTCCTCACCCATCATACAATAATATGCCGGGGTGCTCAATTGCAGAGAGCAATAATCCCTCTGGAAATATCCAGAGGGATTACAATCAGAGGAACTGAGTTGGGCGGCAATTCTACAGGCGGATCTGCTTGATGATGTTGCCGCCGAAATCCTTGATGCGGAACTCACCGTTCTCCAGAATGCCGTAGGAGTTCGGGTGGTTGTCTTTGGGCAGGGCGATTGATCCGGGGTTAAGCACATAAATGCCCTCCTTCAGATCCGCCACCGGTACATGCGTATGCCCCTGGATGAACACATCCTGCGGGGATAACGCCGGCAAGCGGTCGATGCTGAACCCATGCCCGTGCGTAGCATAGATCTTGCGGCCCTCATGCAGAATCAGCACGTAGTCGCCCATCATCGGGAACTGCAACAGCATCTGATCTACCTCGGCATCACAATTCCCTCTCACAGCAACCAGGGATTTGCCGTAAGCATTCAGCATGTCGGCGACTCCTTGAGGATTATACCCCTCCGGCAGCGGGTTTCTCGGCCCGTGATACAGGAAGTCCCCCAGAATCACCAGCGTGTGCGGCTGTTCCTCCTCCGCCTTCGCCAGAGCCTGTTCCAGCCAGTATAAGGACCCGTGAATATCGGAAATAAACATCAGTTTCATCTTCATACTTCCTCTCTGCTTCATGCCCGAAATACAACATTCCGTTCATAATTCTGCCCCTAATCCAAAATTGTTGCATAAAAGACAGCTTCTCATCCCCTCCAAGCGGATTCACGGGACAAATTCCTGCATTCTGTGCAACTTTCCCCTAGCCTCCCGGGCGTCGTTGAACCAAAGCTGCATTATATGCAGCAATCGAATGCTGCCGACCTGCATCCATTGTAAATGCCTCAGCAGGCTTAACGCAAAGCAAGACGCCCTGGCGGGCGTCCGGCTGTTATCCTCACTTACGCAGCAGGCTCAGGGCAGATTGGACGAGCCCATCAGGAAGCGGTCCACTTCACGGGCCGCCTGGCGGCCTTCGTCAATCGCCCAGACCACAAGGCTCTGGCCGCGCCGCATGTCACCGGCGGTGAAGACACCTTCCACATTCGTTGCCTGCGCACCGAATTCAGCCTTGACGTTGGAGCGCTCATCGCGCTCTACGCCGAGCTGCCCCGGCACCGTATCTTCCGGTCCGGTGAAGCCCAGGGCCAGCAGCACCAGCTGGGCCCGGATAACCTCTTCACTGCCCTGCACCTCTACCGGTACCATCCGCCCGTCTTCCGTGCGCTTCCATTCAATGCGAACGGTATGCAGCTCCTGCACCTGTCCGCCGGCGTCGCCGACAAAGCGCTTGGTATTGACCAGATAGCGGCGCGGATCTTCTTCATACAGAGAAGCCGCCTCCTGCTGTCCGTAGTCCACCTTCAGCACCTTCGGCCACTCCGGCCAAGGGTTGCCCGGCTGACGGGTGAGTGGAGAGCGCGGCATAATCTCAAGCTGAATGACGCTGCGGCAGCCATGGCGGATAGAAGTGGCTACACAGTCCGTCCCCGTGTCTCCGCCGCCGATCACGACAACATCCTTGCCTGCCGCCGACAGATATTCCCCGTCAGAGAGCCCGGAATCCAGCAGACTCTTCGTGTTCAGCGTCAGGAACTCCATCGCCTGATGGATGCCGCGCAGCTCCCGGCCTTCTAGCGGAAGCTCCCGCGCCTTGGTAGATCCGCCACAGAGCACCACCGCATCATGCTCCTCCTGAAGCCGGGCTGCAGAAATATCTCTTCCGATCTCGGTCCGGGTGACGAAGGTAATTCCTTCTGCCGCCAGCAGATCCACCCGGCGCTGCACCTTCTTCTTATCCAGCTTCATATTCGGGATACCGTAGGTCAGCAGACCGCCAATCCGGTCAGCCCGCTCATACACTGTTACACTGTGTCCTGCCTTGTTCAACTGGGCAGCGCAGGCAAGCCCGGCAGGGCCGGAGCCTACGACGGCCACCTTTTTGCCCGTACGGGTAAGCGGCGGCTCCGGTACGATCCAGCCTTCAGCAAAACCTCTATCTACAATCGCCTTCTCAATAGACTTAATCGTTACCGGATCACCAGTCTTCCCCACGGTACAAGCACCTTCACAGGGCGCAGGGCAGACGCGTCCCGTGAATTCGGGGAAGTTATTCGTCTTATGCAGGCGCTTCAGCGCTACCTGCCAGTTGCCGCGGTATACCATGTCATTCCATTCCGGAATGAGGTTATGCAGCGGACAGCCGCTGGCCATCCCGGATAGCAGACGGCCCACATGACAGAACGGTGTTCCGCAATCCATGCAGCGGGCCCCCTGCTCCCGCAGCTGTTCTTCCTCCATGGGAACCGAGAATTCATTCCAGTTCTTAATCCGTTCCATAGGCTCACATTCAGCAGGCGTCCGCCGCTGATATTCGATAAATCCGGTTGTTTTACCCATCCCTGTCATCCTCCGAGTCTCTCTGATTGGCCGCCGATCCTGTGTCTAGCGGCATTCATGCCCACATCCGGCTTCAAAAAGAGGCATACTCTTCAGTCACCGGCCGTTATTCTGTCACTGTAAAGCAGCGAAGCAAGAGGCTGCAACGGGGGTTGATATTACCCCGGTACAGACTCTTGCACGGCTCAAATAAGGGGAATAAATGCCTTCATATTACCACCTATCCGCTAAGCGCGAACATGAGCAATGTCACCTTTTACAGCACCCTTTTACAGCAGGCGGTTCAGAGACCGGAATTCAGGCGGCATCCTTCTTCTTGAGCAGATTGTAGGCGGAGCTGAACACCCCGAACAGGATTCCCGTCACAGGGAACACAATCCAGTTAATATGCCACATATTGAACACAAGCCCGCTGACCAGAAAACCGCAGGTGACCAGCGGCCAGACAATCGAGGCAACCGCGCCGATTACCCGGTCCTCCTCCCCCTCCTTCTTGGCTGTACTGAAATCTCCGGTCTTCAGCAGCATCTGGTAGGCCCCCCGGATATTCCCGTAATAGACAAAGAGGAAGACAGATACAGCCACCACAGCAAGCAGGACTACAACCCCATATGAGGAAGCGTCATCCCCGAAGGCAGAAGCCACAAAAACAGCAATTGGCGACAGGACGATCAGGCAGACTCCCATAATGAGGGACAGCGTGTACGTTGCAGCAAATCCAGACTGCCTATGCTGAATCTCTGCTTCCAGATGGTAGGGCAGGTTGAACCCGGACTCCATATATTTGAACCTCTCCAGCTTCAATCCGCTGTAGATGAACATCGCAATGGCAGGAACCAGCAGAATCAAGAAGAAGATGATTCCCATCACGCTCATGGCATCCTCTGAGAGCACAGAGCGCATAAACCCGTTCTCGGCCAAACTTGTAATCAGAATGAGCAGGCCGGCGCCCACCATGATCAGTCCCACGCCCAGCCCGATAAGCAGGCCGGATCTTTTTTTGGCAGCAATGAATTCGTCTGTCTCAAGCTCCGTAAGCTCGGGAAACATCGCAACCTTCTCTTCCTGATGGATCTCCCCGATCCCCAGCTCACTGACCAGCTCATCAATGTTGCCGAATTCGGAAATAACGATGCCTACCGCCTCATTCTCCGACTTCCCGTCATGCTTCAGTTCATAATATTTCTCCTCCATGTTGCCGAGCAGCTCCTGCTTCAGCTTGTGCATCTGTTCCGTTCTGGGCAGGGAAGCGAACATATTGTTCAGATATCCTATGATTGTATCCAAGTTCCTCACAGCTCCTTTATGAATTTGTTAATAACTTCCTGGGTGACTTGCCACTCCTCGCATTTGGTACGGTAATAAGCCAGGCCCTGGGGAGTGATGCGGTAGTAGGTGCGTCTTTTGCCGAACGTCTCATCCAGATAAAAGGAATCAATATATCCGTTCTTCTCCAGCCGGGTGAATGCGGAATATAGTGTGGTCTCCTTCATAATGTATTTCTCTTCCGAGAGCTTCCGTATATTCTTGGAGATCTCGTAGCCGTACGATTCCCCATCCAGAAGCATGTAGAGGATCATCGTATCGTTGTATCCCCGGATAACGTCACTGCTGATCAATTGCCTGCCTCCTATACTTCATCTGTCGTAGTAATTAGGTTCATTGTAGCATAATTACTACGACAGATGAAGTAGTTTTTTTCTCTTTATATTTTGTATTATCAGCACGCCAAAAACAGACTGCCGGGGCAGTCTGCTTCTGCGGTACAATGTATTCTTTTAGATCACTGCCAGTACAATCATTCCAATTCCATCAGCCGCTAAAATACCGCCCGCAAGCCCGCCGATATGCTCTTCGCCGAACAAAATGCTCCATTCGCCCAGCTCGGGCAGACTTAGGCTGACCCCTTGCGGGTTGGCATTGTACAGCACGTACAAATGCTGCGCGGAATCTCCGCCGGCATGATCACGGAGCGTGTAAGCCACTGAATGCGCCGGAGCTTCCTCGAAGACCAGCCGATCACGGATCTCCTCGGCAGTCCGCAGCCGGAAGGCCGGATGGGCAGCGCGCAGCGCGATCAGCCGCTTCATGTAATCAACAGATTCCGCGTTGGCGGCGCAGCGTTCCCAGTCCAGCCAATTATATTCCACCGGTGATTTGAAACTGTTCTCAAGCCCGCCCTTAGTTCTGAGGAACTCCTGCCCGGCATGGATGAAGGGAATCCCCTGACTCGTCAGGACCATAGCCGAGGCCAGATGGTGCATAGCGCGGCGCTGCTCCTCCTCCACCCCTGGTGTAGACAGCAGCAGCTTATCCCACAGCGTATGATTGTCATGACATTCCACGAAGTTCACACACTGCTCCGGCTCCTGTGCGTATTGCCCCAAGCCCGGCCCGTAGTAGATGGCTCCGGCAATCCCCGCCTTCACATTCCGCTCGAAGCCGATGCCGCCGCTGATGAAGCCCTTCTGGTCATGCAGGAATATATTGCCCTTCACCGCATCCCGGAAGCCGTCATTGAAGTGTCCGATGCCCGGCAGCTCATTGGCATGGCGCTGGTTGGCCCGGAGATCCTCCGCCAGCGCCGTATCCATCACCCATCCTTCACCTATGGTGATCAGGGAGGGGTCCAGCTCATCCAGACGGCGGCGGATTTCGTTCATCGTACCGGTATCAAGAAGCCCCATGAGATCGAAGCGGAAGCCGTCGATATGATATTCCTTGGCCCAGTACAGCACAGACTCCACAATGAAGCGGGACATCATCTTCCGCTCGGAGGCGACATCGTTCCCGCAGCCGGAGCCGTTAGATAACCGGCCATCCTTGGTATAACGCAGATAATATCCGGGAACCAGCTTGGCGAAGTTCACGCGGAACCCGTCATAGACATGGTTATAGACAACATCCATGATGACTCTCAGGCCCCTGTCGTGCAGCGCCTGTATCATCGTCTTCAGCTCACGTATCCGCAGGCCCGGAACATATGGATCTGAGGCATAGGAGCCTTCAGGAGCATTATAGTTCTTGGGATCATATCCCCAGTTATAATGCGGCTCATCCAGGCGGGTCTCATCCACGCTCTCTGTGGCATAATCATAGACAGGCATCAGCTGCACATGGGTTACGCCCAGCGAGGCAATATGATCCAGGCCGGTGGCAATCCCTCCCGGACCACGGGTTCCCGCCTCTGCAAGACCCAGGTATTGTCCCTTATGGGTAATTCCACTGGCAGGATGAACCGATAAGTCACGCAGATGAAGCTCATAGATCACCGCATCCACCGGGTCATGGAGTGGCGGTTTGTCCGGCGTCCAGCGCTCCGGATCAGTCTTGCGCAGATCAAGAATGGCACCTCTGTCCCCGTTTACACCAACAGCACGGGCGTAAGGGTCCACCGCTTCATTCCATAGATCACCGATACGCACACTATAGGTATAGAACATCCCGTCCAGATCACCCGGAACGTTGATTCTCCAGGTTCCCCTAACGTCGCGGATCATCGGGATTCGCCGGCCCGCCGCGTCCTGCCAAGACTTATAAAGTATTAGTTCTGCTTCCTGGGCAGTTGGGGCCCACAAACAAAACGCAGAGCCGGTTGCCGAATAGCTCAGCCCCAGATCACCTCCGTCATAGCTGAACAGCTCGTCGAAATTCCGGTCAAAGACGGATATTCCGCTGGTAGCCGCCGGGTCCCCGTAATCAATCGGTTCCTTCATTTCTTTCTGTACAGACAAGGCAGACCGCCTCCTTTACCTTTAACTAAATATACGGCACAACTCCTGGTATTTATACAATACTTCTTCTCTCCATATGAAATTTTATCCTAATCTTCTCCTTAGTGCAAACGTTTGAACTCAACCGCACCAGGATGCCGAAAAGCAGAAAGAGGACGGTACCTGCTCTGCCCGCCCTGTCCGCTCTGTAACCCTGGCACCCCTGTTGATTATGGTTGTCTGCCAATATGCCGCCGGGCTTACGGGACTTCCTGACTTCCCGGCAGATCCAGCGAGACCATCGTAAGTATGCTTGTATTCGCTGTATACGAAATCTGCCGTTCTCGGCCCGGGGTATATGCGCCGCCCGGATGCCGCACCCCGTTGTCATGGACAACGAGCGCACAGGAGCCGTCCGCCTGATCCTCATAACCGATTCCCAGCACCCAATGATAATCATAGACATAGCTTCCCCGCCAGCGGAAGCTGAACCACTTATCGAATTTGAGGGCTACAGGCCGCGCCGCATCAATCTCGGCTCTGTAACGCCCGATATCGTTGAATACGGATACCTTAACCCGTCTGTTGCGGTCATCTCCAGGAGGAGCCGCTTGACGGATATACGCCCGGAGGCCTCTGACAAAGCTGCGTACGCTCATTCCCCAGGGCGTGCCGCCATGATGGGTATAGATGTAGTTGATATGCGCGGCCTTGGAGCCAAAATGACGGAACCCCGGAACAAACACCCTGCCCTTATGCGAGTGCCAATATTCCAAAAGAGCGGCCATGGTTGCCGGACCGCAGGCAGAGGAAGGCGCAGCGACCCCCGTCTCCCACTGGGTATACGCCTCTGCCTTGAGCCGCGGACCAGAAGGCTTCCGGCTCATAGCAGCCTCATAATGTTCTGAATAGAGCGCCCATCCAAGTGTTCCATTATATACGGCCTCCTTCATCTGGGGGCCCCGCGCTGCTGCAGACCCTCTGCTGTTCTTCGCTTGTCGTTCTACTCTCACAGTATACGCTAAGACAGGCACGGAATGAAACGGGAGCCTCCCTTGCACAGAGACAGTTAAAATTGTAAATATTGACTAATCTAGAATTTGTCCCTATATTAAAAGTTAAATACATATTCATGACTCGTTACGCTGGAAGCACCCGTAACAGAGGCCTGTTGGCCTCTGCTGCGGGTGCTTCTTTGTGCTTCCGGGACATGGACAACAAACGGAGGAATGAAATGAACAAGTTGTATAAGACTGGCTTCCTGTTGCTGCTGTCCCTGATCATTGTCCTGACGTCCCCTGCCGGTTCTGCTTCTGCATCGGCAACGGTGATCACCTCATCTGTCCAGGCTTCTTTTGACCTGACGGCGGCAACGGCGGATAGTACTGTCCGTGCCCGGCTGAAGAGCCAGTTCAGTGAACTAACCGCCCTGTCTGCCCAATATGACAGCCGGGAGGTGCAGATCCGGACTCTTCACGATCAGAATGCAGAGGCGCTGAATGCAGTCCGGGAGTCCATCAAGAACATTGATCTGGCTTCCGTGACACGGCAGAGCGCAGCCGTCGCCAGTGCCAAGGAACGTTATCAGCCGCTGTTCGATCAATACAGCGCGCTCAACAAGCGGATCTCGCTGCTCAAAGGCTTGAAGGACAAGACGCTGAACTCCGTCCTGAAGGCGCAGTCTGAGGCCATGAAGCTGCTTGTCCAAATAGCCCGCCAGGAGATACGCGACAAGGAGGCACTGCTCAAGGCCGCGAAGGATACCCGCACCCGCCGGATGGCCGCAGCACGCAAGACCCTGGCAGGCATTGACAGACCGCAGAGCGCCATCAAGTCGCAGAAAAGCGCAGTCTCTGCGCTGAACAAGCGGCTTACCGCAGACTGGAGTGATTTCAAATCGGCAATCCGCAAGCAGAATCCAGCCCTGGCCGGGCAATCCTTATCCTCTATGGTCTCCGGGTACAGGCAGATTGCAGCCGGTAAGCTGAAGATTATAGAGTATGAGCAGGCTGTCGCCGGAGTCATTGCCGCCACTCTTAAGCAGACCAGGAGCTAGAGTGACAGACGGCTCTCTGCGGCTTCAGTGTCTTCCTCAGGCATGAACGCATATGTTAGGTTAAGGACATCACCTATTATGCAGCGGGAGGGGAGATCCACAATGCGCATCTGCCTTATTGCACCGGAACAGTTCGCAGTTCCAGGGAACGGCTCTGTGGAGATTTGCATCTGGAATATCGCGCGGAGACTGGCCCGGAGACATAAGGTAACCATTGTGAGCCGGAGAGCCCCCGGACTCCCTGACACTGCCGAGACCGAGCAAGTAAGGTTCATCCGGCTGCCTTCCGGCACCCCTTCCCGGTACCGCAGCTCCGTCCTCGGATATCTGGAAGCCGCCGAGCCGTATGATCTTATTCAGATTGATAACCGGCCGCTGCTGCTGGCTGCCGTGAAGCGGCAGCACCCCGGCACTCCGGTGCTGGCGTTCCTCCATTCTCTGACGTTCGTGCCCGCCAGGCCCGAAATTGCCCGCAGCCTTGCCCTGGCAGACGCGGTCGCAGCCAACAGCCGCTCCTTACAGCAGCGGCTTACCCGCCGCTTCCCCGGCATCCGCAGCAAGCTTAGCGTTGTTCCTCTGGGAGCGGACCTGTCGCGCTTCATCCCTGTGTCATCACAGGAGAAGGCACGCCTCCGTACGCTGTACGGTCTCCCTCCCGGCTTCACGGTCCTGTTCGTGGGCCGGGTCATTCCGCGCAAGGGAGTGAATGTGCTGATCCGGGCCATGCGCCGCCTGAAGCAGCATATGCCTGCCCGGCTGCTGATCGCAGGCAGAGGGCAGCCGCCGTATCTGCGGCAGCTGAAGTCACTCGCCCGTCGGCTGGGCGTCCAGGTGACCTTCCTCGGCAATATCCCGCACGAGGAGATTCACAGTCTATACCAGGCAGCCGACTGCTTCATCTGTCCCTCCCAGCGCCATGAAGCCTTCGGGCTGGTCAATGTGGAGGCCATGGCCTCCGGCCTGCCGGTCATCGCCTCCAGCAACGGCGGAATCCGGGAGATTATTGATTCGGGCCGTAACGGCTACCTGGTGAAGCAATACAGGGACCCTGCTCCTTTTGCCAGGCTCATGCTGCAGATCGGCCGTAATCCGGCTCTTGCCGCAAGCATTGGACTGCAGGGAAGAAACGATGCTCTGCAGATGTACGAATGGCAGCATACCGTTGAATTGCTGGAGAACATCTACCTTAAGCTGGTTCCTTCACAATAACCAGAGGAGGCTGTCTGTACAGCGCCATTATTGGCGATAGTTCAAATGAAAGAGGCAGCAAAGCGCCCACACCGGTGCCATCTTCACGGATGGCCCGGGGGAACGCCTTGCTGCCTCTGTCCTGTTCTATGTTATTCCATGATCAGATCAACTGGATCACTGTAAGCACAAGCCCTACCACAAAGCCGCACACGGCCCCGTTAACACGAATCCATTGCAGATCCTTGCCGACCTTCTCCTCCAGCATATTCACCAGAGAGGCATCATCCATCTGATCCAGGTTCTCCTTGACCAGCTGCCCGATCCGGTAATGATTAGCTTCTACGAAGGAGATCAGCGTACCGCGAATCCGCTCCTCGGAAGTCTGAATCCATTCCTGCTCCCGGCCGATCCGCCGGACCAGCATGGCATACAGCCAGAACAGCTTGCGGCCGCCCCGTGCCCGGTCTTCATCCAGCAGCGAGACCGCCTTGCCGCGCAGCCCTTCGAGCTGCTGAAGAAGAAATGTGGCGGCAGCCTCCCCTTGAAGCTCGTTCAGCGCCCAGGTTCTCAGCGATTCGATCCGTTCTTCGTCGCTTAACAGCTGGAACAGAGCCACCCGGATCTCCCGGATGACCTCCTCGCGGTAAGGACTATCCTCTTCCTTGAAGTCACGGATGGTCGATTGCACCATACCCTGGAGCATTTCACCCAGCATGTCGGCATCCACGAATCCTACAAAAGCCTGGAAGGCCATCCCCTTCAGCCCGCCGAGCTTCACCTCGGCCAGCTTCTCGCTGGCGATCTTGCCCAGCATCGCCCGCGTCTCCGGGCGCCCGCTCCAGGAGGAGATCCCCTCCAGCGCGAAATCAAGAGCGGCAATGTCCTTGCCGTCATTCATCAGACTGGTAGCAATGGAATCTGCGGCTACGCCAAGCTTGGCTTCACGCAGATAGGCTGCGGCCGCCGATTGAAGATACGGAACTGCATTCTCCACCGGAAGCCGCAGCACGAATCCCTTAAGCTGCTCCAGCATTTCCATACGCGCTTTTCTTCTGGAGAAGAACCGTGTCAGCACGGTGGCGCCTATGGAGATTATATTGATTTTGCGCAGCTTGTTCTCAATGCTCTCCTTATTCAGCAGCTCATTCTCCATCGCAGAGATCAGGGACTGGATCAGCTTATCCCGGTTCTTCAGCAGCAGTGAGGTATGCGGAATTCTCAGACCCAGCGGATGACGGAACAAGGCCGTTACGGCAAACCAGTCGGCGATTCCTCCGACGAGCCCTGCCTCAAAGCCTCCTCTCAGCAGAATAACCGCCAGATTCTCCGGCAGAAACAAGGTGAACAGGAATCCGCAGGCCATAATCGCAAGAGATATTGTAGCTAAATTTCTGGATTTCATAAGTATATTATCCCCCTTACCTAACGAACCCGAGCCGCCTTCGCCCGGAAATCGTCCATATCGCATTCAGCAGGCGCCCCCCAGGTTACCAGGTCGCAGGCCTGCCTTTTATTGTACCACGCGAATACTCTTTTCTGAAAATCCCGCACACTGCCTGCCAGCAACCAGTCTGTCCTGAAAGGCTGCTAACGAATACTTTGATTTTTAATTTTCAGATAAATAATGATAAAATACAGGCAAAGCTCTCACACCCTTGAAGGGGTACCTACAATAAATAGACAGGACAGGAGATATACAATTATGCTTATTGCACTGGATATGGACGGGACACTGCTAAATGAGGAGGGGGAAATCAGTAAGGAGAACAAAGAGGCCATTCTTCACGCACAGAGCCTGGGACATATCGTGATTATCGCTACAGGCCGGTCTTACATGGATGCTGAGCGGCAGCTGCGGCTGGCTGATCTGGAGTGTCCCGTGGTGAGTCTTAACGGTGCCGTTGTCACCTTGTCTGACCGGAGCGTGGCGGCAAGCACTCCGCTGAACAAACAGGATATTATTCCCGCGCTGTGCTGGATGAACGAAATACCTGAATTGTATTATGAGGTGTACACAGAGGATAACGTATATGTAGAGCTGGATAAGCGGGTACAGCTGGAGAAGCTGGCTTCCCTTAAGGAAGATGAGGTGCCGGAGGAGCTGGGCTGGCTGCTTCAAGCGATGATCGACCAGCAGTTCCAGCAGGCGGCGGTAACCTATGTGGAGAATATGGAGGAAATCTGGAGCAAAGAGGAGAATCTGATCTACAAAACCCTGGTATTCTCCCTGAACCGTGAACTGCTGAAAGAAGCCTCTACGCGGTTCGCCGCCATTCCCGGACTGATTATTACCGCATCGCATGTCAATAATGTTGAGATCAATCATACGGATGCGAATAAAGGCGCCGGGGTAAGCCTGCTGGCTGCCCGTTATGGCATTCCTGCGGCGCAAGTGGCCGTTATGGGCGACAGCTACAATGATCTGCCTATGTTTGAGATGGCGGGGTACAAGATTGCCATGGAGAATGCCGCACCCGTTCTTAAGCAAACTGCCGACTTCATTACGTCAAGCAATACAGAGAATGGTGTAGCAGCGGGACTGCGGCATCTTCTGAATAAGGGGTGAACAGCCTTCTTGGTGAAGGCTGCTCTTCTTAGCGGCGGTTGGTTCCTGAGCGCCGGAAGCAGCACAATGATATAGCACCCAGGTTGATTGCAAGATATAGCATGAGCGTGAGCCGCTCGGCTGTGGATAATTCCATCAGAACAGGAATAAACATGATATCCCTCCAGACCTCACTTATATTTGTACAGCTGCTAGAATCAGCTAATCCTTGTCCAATATATTAATCTTAGCTGTCAAAAATTGGACTATATGAAAAATGGCGTTATTTTTTGCTTAGGAGGAATCACCTATGGACCTATACCCCGGGATTGCCCGGCTGTATGACAACCGGCTGCTGCGCACTGAGCTGGAATGCGAGCAGTTCGATCAGGCGCTGGAGAGTCTGGCCGGTGATACGGAGGATGCCGTCATTCACCAGATCTTCAAGGTATTCGATGATGATACCGAGCAGGAAGAAATGATGTTCAGCCTGGTTCATTTTGTAGAGAGTGTCCAGATGGAGATGTACCTGACCCAATTGCTGGAGTCGCTGCCGGAGATGCTGGAGCATGCCCGCAACTGGGCGATTGTGCTGAATCAACGAATTCTGCAGGATGACAGCTACCGCAAGGATTATGCAGAGATCGCAGTCCGTATGCCGCCAAGAATCCGTCAATGCCTGGCCTTCCTGCTGGAGGAGATCAAGGAGGATCAGCCCCGGCTGTACGAGCGCAAGGTGAATTACATTCTTGCCAGACTGAAATGATCCGGGATATACTGGTCAAATTGACTCAAGGAGCAAATGAAGGTGAACTCAATGAACAAGCTCATATTTCATAATATCCCGCTGGGGGCCAGCGGTGAGAATATACCTCAGGCGAAGGTAGCCTCCGCCCGGACAAGCCGGGAGACGGTACAGCCGGGGGACAGCGACGCGGCTTATTTCCGCAGGCTGGAGGAAGGCGGCATTCTGCTGAACCCGCCGCAGATCGCAGCGGTGCGGCATCATCTCGGACCGCTGCTGACGCTGGCTGGAGCAGGCTCCGGCAAAACCTCGGTGCTGATCTGCAGAACCGGGTATTTGCTGTCTGTGCGCGGCATCGCCCCCGGCCGTCTGCTGCTGCTGACCTTCTCCAGCAAGGCAGCAGCAGAGATGCGTGAGCGGATCGCCCTGCTGCCCGGGGTGCACGAGGGGGATGCCGCGCGCCTGCAGGCGCGCACATTCCACTCGTTCTTTCTATATTTCCTGCGGCGGCAGGGGCTGCGGCAGGAGATTTTTCACGAGACCCGCCGCCAGCACATTCTGCTGAAGCAGATTATGCGTGAGCTTGGACTGCCCAAGGATGCCTATCCCCCGGAGAATCTGCTCACGCTGCTCTCCGCCTGCAAGATGAATATGGGCCTGCCGGAGCATCTGCCGGAGGCTACCGAAGCGGAGAAGGAAGTGAAGGCCATTCTCGCGCGGTATGAGCAGTGGAAGGCCGACCATTTCAAAATCGACTTCGACGATGTGCTGCTGATCGCCTACCGGATGCTCCGGGAACAGCCGGGACTGCTGCGGGAGCTGCAGCAGCAGTATCAGTATGTCATGGTCGATGAGTTCCAGGATACGAACGCGCTGCAATATGAGCTGGTGAAGATGATTGCACATCCGCAGGATAATCTGATGGTGGTCGGGGACGATGACCAGACGATCTACTCCTTCAACGGCGCTCGCAGCGAGTTCATCCTGGAGTTCGAGAAGCTGTATCCGCAGGCAAAGGTGATCACCCTGGATATTAACTACCGTTCCGGTCCGGCGATCATCGGCCTCGGCAACGGAATTATCCGCCATAATTCACGGCGCCGGACCAAGACGCTGCAAGCAGCCCGCAGCACCGGCAAGCCGCCCCGTTATCTGCGTCCGCTAACGGCGGATGACGAAGCCGGGCAGATTGTGGAGCATATTGAGCGTGAAATTGAGAGCGGAGCCAGGGAATACCGGGATTTCGCCCTGTTATACCGCGCTACGAGCAGCAACCGGGCAATCCTGGAGCTGCTGCTGCTGCGCGATATCCCATATATAGATTATGGCGAAGGCCAGCTGCTCTACGAGCATTGGCTGATCTCCCCGGTGCTGGATCACCTGCGCCTGTCGGTCAACCGCCGGGACTTCGCCGCCATGGAGAATATTCTGCCGACCCTTTATATAAGCCGGGACAAGGGAATGGACCATATCCGGCGCATGGAGGCCGTGCAGGCGAAGCAAGGCCCGCTGATCCATCTGCTGTCGATGCCGGGCATGGAGGATTTCAAAGGCGTCAAGCTGCGCGAGCGGCTGGACCTGATCCGCGGCCTGCGCGAGCTGACGCCGGTGCAGGCAATCCGGCAGATCCGCACTGTCTTCTATGATTACTTCATCGAAGGCAGCGAGCGGCATCAGGCCACCCTGCACCGCGAGACGCTGAAGGAGATGCTGGATGAGCTTGAGGCATCGGCGGAGCGGTTCGGCACGATCCCGCTGTTCCTCGAGTTCATCAGCAACGTGACGGAGCGCAATGAGCTGAACCGGCAGCCGGGACTGAAGGAGCAGGGCAACCGGGTTGCGCTCATGACCATCCACAAATCCAAAGGGCTGGAGTTCCCCGTGGTCTTTCTGATTGGAGCCTCCGAGGGCATTCTTCCGCACAGCTCCGCCTTGGAGGAGGCCCGCCCCAAGGACCGTAAGCCAGGGAAGGCTTCGGTAACGGTGATCAGCACGGCTTCGGCCAGAGCCGCAGCCGAAGCGGGCATCGCGCTGCTGGAGGAGGAACGCAGACTCGCCTATGTTGCCGTTACCCGGGCCAAGGAGGAGCTGTTCATCAGCTCGCCCGCAAGGCACCGGGGCAAGAAGGCCGAGGTCTCGCGCTTCATGCTCTCAGCCTTCCGTTCGGCCGTTCAGCCGCAAGCGCCTGCTCCGGCCACTGGAGGCAGACCCCCTAGCGTGCGCAGCAGCTATACTACGGGTTCCAGCCCGGGTTCGGCCGCAGCGAGAACGCAGACCGTCCCGGTCTGGACATGTACCGGCAAGGCCTGCCCGGGCTGGACCCGGATGAAGGCAGGCGGCGCCGAGGATCATCTGGCCTCGAAGCCCTGCCCGCTCTGCAAGTCCCCGATGGAGAAGAGCACCCGGGAAGTCCCTGTATAACAGGCCTTTCGCTGCTACAGCGGAATTTCCAGTCTGATAGACAACACAAATAACCCCTTGCAGCACAGAACAGCGGACTCATTCACCCATGAGTTCCCCGCTAATCCTGCTGAAAGGGGTTATTTCGTCATTCTTGTATTTAAGCCGGAGTAACAACTACCGGTTCTTCAGCTTCTTCATGTACAGTCTTGATCTGAATCATGACAGTACTTGGATCAGTCAACACTTCAATGCCATCCTGGAAAATCAGATCCGACACCAGCAATTGGTCGCCGATGGCAAGGCTGCTGATATCCACTTCCATGGAAGTGGGCAGATTGCCCGGCATACAGCGGACTTCTACTTCATAGATTTCCACCTGCAGAACGCCGCCTTCTTTGACGCCGGCAGCTTCGCCTGCAAAATGAATAGTCACCTTACTGTCCATGCTGATGCTCATATTCACATGCTGGAAATCAATATGCAGCACTTTACCGGACATCGACTGCTTCTGGATGTTCTGAACCACTACCGGAACGGTTGTACCGTCGGTCAATTTCCCTTGCAGGATCGCCCGCGGATTCGTTCTCAGCACTTCCAGCAATTCCTTCTCGTTCACTTCAAGACTAAGAGTATCTTTACCAATTCCGTACAGTACAGCCGGGATGCGGCCCTGCTGTCTTGCCACATTCAGGTTGGACTTCGTGTCAGACGTACGATTGCTTAGTTGAATAAATTTACTCATTGCTTGGTTCCCGCTCTCTTAGACCATAAATTCTTGTCATATCAAGTGTAACATGACCATAGAATCTAGTCAAACCTGCGGCAATCAGACTTCATATTCGGCAAAGGGATCAGGAATCTCGATTCTGTAAGCTTCCGCATCGCTGACGCCTACAGACAATACCGCCCGGCCGTCCGCTCCGCGTACCAGTCCGCCGCTGAAGATGACATCCTGGAGTTCGGGACGTTTGCCCGGACCGATAGGGAAATCGCTTCTGGCCGCGATGATTTTGACCGGAGTGGTTTCAAAGGTACCCGGATTAAGCGAGAACACCATGGAATAGTAGTGCTTCTGCCCGGAGCGGTCGAAGCAGGCGATATGCCCGAGCACACCGATATGGCCATTGCGCAGGAGATGGGCTTCATTGGCTCCGCCCCACTCTTCCGGCACAAACTGATGCTGCAGAATCTCTGCCTCCAGTAAGGTCTGTTCATGTAGCTCCTCCAGTGAATCAATCACGGTGAAGCCGATCTGCCCTCTGCCGCCCCGCTCTCCCTGCGGCCTGGTAAGTACGCCTAGTCTGCCATCCTGCAGCTCGATCAGCCGGATATCCTTCATCAGCTCCGGACCAGAGGCGAAGTGATGAAGCGAGTCGATCCGGTATCCCCGGTAGAACTGGGTAACCCATGAGACTATTTTTTGCGGATTATCCCCGGCCGAAATCACTTCAACTCCGCCGACAATCAGTTCTCCCTTAACACGGGTTACGCACGGGTCCTGCAGATTATAGGTATGGGTATGCGCACGGGGAACCCATACCCCATCTCCGCCGGATGTAAAAAAGAAGACTTGAGAGAACTCGCTATCCCGTTCCTCAACTCTTCCCAAGATTACTTCCTCCCCGTCATGCTGGAACGGAGCCGTTATGTTGTAGACATCACGCCCGCCCACACCGGAGAAGACCAGCTTCTCCACGTGCACGGTACGGAGATTGGCATAAAAGGTATCCAGCAGTTCATTACAGGTTGCTGTCTTCGCCGGGCTCCTTGTCATTGCCTTCCTCCTCATATTCATTTGTCTTATCTATGTCCCAATCGTTCTCATCGGATTCCATCCGGATCAATTCTCCGGGCTGAATATTGAAATACGTACACAGCTTCAGCAGCAGATCCCGGGGATACTGCACCATCTCGTCTTTGTACATCCGCCTGACGGAATCGAAATGGTAATTAATGTCCTTCGCTAGCTTGCGGATCGATAATTTCGGGTCATGCTTCTCCATAACCTCACTCAATTTACTGCGTATGACTGGCATCCATACACCTCCTTCATCACTATATCCGGTGATTTCAAAGGAGTCAATAAATTGACAAGATTAAATGGTCATGGTATAGTTGTAACAGGAAATAATTTGCAGAAACAAAATTTTATACCACTCATCCCCGGAAAATAAAGTCCTCTTTATTTTCTTTTTTTGTCCCCAAAAGTTCGATAATCATAGGGAGGCTTTCTATTATGAACCACAGCAACCGCAACAAAAACATTGTTTTCCTGTCCACCAGCCTGCCTAGAGAATGCGGAATTGCTACCTTCACCCAGGATCTGCTGGATGAATTCACGAAGCTTCAGGGCTTCAACAAACCGCGCATTATCGCCATGAATAACAACGGGAACTACCGTTACACGGACCAGGTCATGCGGGAAATTAACCAACATCAGCTATCTGATTATATAGAATCAGCCAGGGACATCAACCAGTCAGATACCGATCTGCTAGTCATTCAGCATGAATTCGGCATCTACGGCGGAGAGAGCGGCGAATATCTGCTACAGTTCACGAAGGAGCTTGAGGTCCCTTACGTGGTTATCTTCCATACTGTCTTAACCAAGCCTACCCCCAAGCAGCATGAGATTATCACCCGGCTCGCCGAAGGAAGCGTCAAGGTGGTCACCATGGCCCAGTCCACGGTTGAGGATCTGATCTCTGTCTATCATATTAATGCCGCCAAAATAGCATTCATTCATCACGGCGTTCCGTTTGTCCAGACCTCCAGCCGTGCAGAGCTGAAGCTCCAATACAAGTTCGGCGAACGCAAAATCCTCTCGACCTTCGGCTTCCTCAGTCCCGGCAAGGGCATTGAATATGCGATTGAGGCTATGAGCAGTGTAGTGAAGCAGCATCCTGACGCGCTCTATATCATCTGGGGCAAGACGCATCCGGTGGTCAAGCAGGAGATCGGTGAAGTATACCGTCAAAAGCTGACCGATCTCGTGCACGAGTTAGACCTGGTCAATAATGTGCTGTTCGTCGACAAGCTGCTGACCCAGGAAGAGGTCATCGAGTCCCTGGTGATGTCGGATATATATATGACCCCTTATCTCGGCAAGGAACAGGCCGTTAGCGGAACGCTCGCTTATGGAGTAGGCTATGGCAGAGTGATTATCTCCACCCCTTACCGCTATGCCGAAGAGATGCTTGCCGGAGGCAGAGGCCTGCTGGCGGAATTCCGCGATTCAGCTTCCCTGGAGGCCTGCATTCTGGAGCTGCTGGACAGTCCGGCCAAAGTCCGGGATATGGAACAGCGTACACAGGCACTCGGCAGTACAATGATGTGGAGTGAGGTTGCGAAGACCTATGCCGCCATCTTTCAGGACATCTTAGCCCTTGCCATACCGGCTGACCGGAGCGTGATCTGATGCAGGCACCTGCGGTGTTACAGTTCAAACCCGGCTATCTGAGCCAAATAACCGATGACACAGGCATTTTCCAGCATACGAAGTTCGGTGTTCCCGACCGTGCCAAGGGCTACACGACCGATGACAATGCGCGGGCATTAATCGCGGCCGTGCTGATGTACCGGCAAAATCAGAACACTGCATCACTCGGTCTGATTCATACGTATCTCTCATTCGTCCATCATGCCCAGAATGAAGAGGGCAACTTCCGGAACTTCATGGACTACAGCCGTTCCTTCCTGGAGGAGCGCGGCTCCGAGGATTGCCAGGGGCGCACACTCTGGGCGCTGGGGTTCGTACTCTCCCACTCTTCCATTCTGCCGGATAATCTGCTGAATACCTGCCGGTATCTGATCAACCAGGCACTGCCGCATATCGCTGGCCTGCGCTCTCCCCGGGCCTTGGGCTATGCCGTTATCGGCCTCAGCTATTTGCTTGAGACTCCGGGAGCACTCACCTACTCCTTCCCTTATCCGCATATACCAAGTACAGAAGAGGAGCGGGACTTCCTGCCTGAAGCCTACATTCAAGAGCTTATAGAATCTGTAGCGCTCCGGCTGAATGACCAGTACAACCATACCAGAGGCGGGGGCTGGAACTGGTACGAAGACAGCCTGACATACGGAAATTCGATGCTGCCCTGGGCGCTGCTTAAGGCTGCCACGCTCTCCGGCAATCCTGAGCTTCGTGTAACAGCGACAGAAAGTCTGGACTTCCTGATCTCCATGACCTTCGCACCGGAAGGCTATTACCAGCCGATCGGCAGCCATGGCTGGCTGCTGCGCGGCGGCAAGCCTGCTCTCTATGACGAGCAGCCGATCGAAGCCTGCGAGATGCTGCTCGCCTGCCGGGAGGCTGCCGCAGTGCTGCAGGAGCCGGCTTATCTGAAGCAGGCTGAATTATGCTACGCCTGGTACACGGGACATAACTCCTTACAGCTCTCCCTGATTGATCCCCAGACCGGGGCTTGCTACGACGGGATTCACAGCTCGGGGCTGAACCTCAATCAGGGATCGGAGAGTATCATCTCCTTCACGATTGCCCATCTGGTGACTCACCATGAATAAATATGCAACGATCCTCGCAGGCGGAGGCGGTACCCGCTTCTGGCCATTGTCCAGACAGGAAATTCCCAAGCAGCTGCTGAATATCAGCGGCAACGATATTATGCTGAATGATACGATCGAACGCTTCAAGGGCATCATCCCGCAGGAGAATACCGTTATTGTGACGAACCGCACCCAGGCAGTCCTGCTAGAGAGCATCATGCACAGCAGTGTGCAGAAGAGTAATATTCTGATCGAGCCTGTGGCCCGGAATACTTCAGCAAGCATCCTGTTCGCCGCCTTCTCCATCCAGCAGATGAGTGAGGGGGATTCCTTAATGGTTGTCCTGCCTTCTGATCATTATATTACCGATGAGCCCCAGTTCCGGCTTACGCTGGACGAAGCCTGCACCGTTGCGATGGAGAGTGACGCCATTGTCACGATCGGGATCAAACCGACCTTCCCGTCCACCGGCTACGGCTACATTGCTTATGATCAAGAGCCGATCGCCGTCCAGCCGGTTGCTGTATACGATGTAGCTGAATTCGTGGAGAAGCCGGATTTCAAGAAGGCACAGGGGTATCTGGCCTCAGGCAATTATCTCTGGAACAGCGGGATTTTCATCTGGAAAACCTCGGTCATTATTGATAACTTCAAGCGTTATCTGCCGCGGCTGTATAATACGATGCTGCCGATTAGTGAAGCGCTCGGTACAGCCCGGGAGCAGGAGACGATTAACCGGATCTATCCGCTGCTGCAGAATATCTCGATTGACTACGGCATACTCGAACGTTCTGATGAAGTAGTGGTGCTATCCGGCCAGTTCGGCTGGAATGATATCGGCAGCTGGGATGCGCTCGGCGCCATCTTCCCGCCTGATGATGAAGGCAATATTATCAAGGCCAATCATGTCGGCATCGACACCCGCAATTCCATCATCTATGGCAACGGGCGGCTGATCACCACCATTGGCGTAGACGGCTTCATCATCGCGGACACCGGGGATGCCGTCATGATCTGCCCCAAGGATAAAGCACAGTCGGTCAAAGACATTGTTGATCTGCTCAAGGACAAGGGCATGCTCGAATATGTATAGGTGATGTCACCAGCAGAATGAAGACTTCTTATTAAGATGGAGAAAAATTACTTAGTAGCACGGTTAACATAAATGTTGCACGTTATGCAACTGTGATTATTAGATAGCTGGGTGTTCGAGGAATTGTTGTAGAAATTGCAAGAATCGTCCTGCTAAACTGCACGAAAAGGGAAAAATACTGCCTTATGTACAACAATGTTGGCTTATAGCCAATGTATTGAGGAGAATGTTGTATTTCGGGCAGGATTTTAAAAAGTTACCGCTCAGAAGTCTCAATATAGTAATTTCTATTTGCATACAAAAGGGAGCACTGCCATTACAGCAATGCTCCCTTTGTCTATTTCTCGCGCTGAAACGAATGCCGTCCTATTCAAGGACGGCGTAGCCGTTTCTGCTTATGTTCTTATACTTATCCTCTGCCCGTTCAGCCTTAGGTCCAGGCCCAGAGGAACCCGTCGCGGTCCCAGGCAATCCGCCCGCCGTGCAGCTTACGGAACGCCTTCTTCACTTCTTTGGACAACGAGGCATTACCATTCTCATTCACGAATACAAATTGTTCACCGAAATTCGCCTTCACATATTCAATCGCTGCAGTCTGATGCAGGGTTCCTGTAAATTTGATTTCCTTGACCATCCATTCCGCCACTTCCTGTGCGGTTACTTCCATAGGGGTAATGCTCCTTCCTGCTGATCCTGCCTGTACATTTCCCCATTATAGCACGAATACAACCGCTTCAATGAATCCCGTTCCCAGCGTTACAGCCAAGTCTGGTAATTCCAGCCGCTATCTTCTCCGGCCAGCAACGCTGACCACACCATAGCGGTAGAGCACCTTGCGGCCGAACCAGCCGAACAGCCTGTCGGTGAAGAAGCCCATGAAGCCCAGGCAGAACAGCCCGACGAATATCCAGTCTGTACGGAAGAACAGCCGTGAATTCCAGATCAGATACCCGATTCCTTCATTCGAAGCGATCATTTCCGCCCCGATAATAGCCATGTAGGAGGTTCCCATCGCCAGCCGCACACCGGTGAAGATATACGGAATGGTCGCCGGCACAATCACATGCAGCAGAATCTGCCATTCACTCGCCCCCATGCTGCGGGCCGAGCGGACCTTATCCTCCTCCACCGACATTACACCGGTCAAGGTGTTCAGCACAACGATGAAGAAGGTCGCGTACATAATCAGGGCAATCTTCGACTGCTCCCCGATGCCGAACCAGACCAGAAAAAGTGTGATGAAGGCAATCGGCGGGATAAAGCGGATGAAATTCAGGAACGGCTCGGCAAATATGCGGATGACGTTCACTTTCCCGATGATCAGCCCTGCCGGAATAGCCAGCAGACTGCCGAGTACCCAGCCGACAAGCACGCGGTAAAAGCTGATGCCGATATACTTCATCAAGGTGCCGTCTTGGATCAGCTCCCGCCCTCCTTGCAGCGTGGCCCATGGCCCGGGGATGACGTCAGGGCCATACCCCCAGGCGCCAAGCTGCCAGATGCACAGTGCGGCGATCCATAGCAGGGAGACCGAAAGCCATTTTTGCTCCACCCATTTCAACATGTATTACACCCCGATCCTATTCTTCAAAATGGCTCTGAATTTGGTTATACAGCGAGTAGAATTCCGGCGAGGCGACATCCCGCGGGAACGGGAGTGCATTATCATATATATCGCTGATATTCGAAGAGGGACCCACGGACATGATGCCGATACGTTCACCCAGCAGCAGCGCTTCCTGAATATCGTGCGTTACGAAAATAACGGTCTTGTGCGTCTCACGCCAGATCTGCACCAGCTCCTTTTGCATTGTCCGCCGGGTCATGGCATCCAGCGCGCCAAAAGGCTCATCCATCAGCAGAATCGCCGGATCATTCGCCAGCACCCGGGCCAGCTGTACCCGCTGCTTCATCCCTCCCGACAATTCCTTCGGGAATTTATCCTCATGCCCGTTCAGCCCGACTAGCGTGATATAGCGGTCTGATATGGTCCGACGCTCTGCCTTGACCGTCTTCTTCATCCGCAGTCCGAACTCTACATTCTCCCGCACCGTGAGCCAGGGGAACAGGGAGGAGTCTGCCTGCTGGAACACGACCGCCCGGTCCCGGCCCGGCTTATCCACTTCGACGTTGTCCACCCGCAGATTGCCGCCCGACTTGGAGACAAAGCCGGCAATCATATTCAGCAGCGTGGATTTCCCGCAGCCGCTCGGACCGAGCAAGACGAAGAACTCACCGCCTTTAATCACCAGGTTCACATCCTTGATAATATAATGAACGTCCCCGGCCGCAGGCTCGCTGTAGCTCTTGCGCAGCTGCTCGATATGGATGGTATGCTGTTTAGCAGGTAAAGACATGAGGCACCTCCTGAAGGTTAGGTTATTTCGTGTAAGTCACTTTATCCGGCAGCACCTGCTTCAGCGGGTCCAGACTGAGCTTGCTGTCCAGATCGAAATCCTGTTTAATGATTCCTGTATCGACCATATACTTCTTCTGCCCGGCCAGACTGTCATACGCGGCCTGTGTGAACCCTATCTTCCAAGGATTGACCGGCAGGTCCTTCAGCGTCGCTTCCTTGGGCTGTTTCAACTCCTTGAACATGAGCTCAGCCACTTCCTCCGGATGCTCCTGGGCATAAGCCGAAGCTTCGTCAACTGCCGCCAGGAATTCCCCAATCCCTTCGGGATTAGCCTGCACAAATTCATTCCCGGCGACAATCCCCATCCCTAGGCGCACCGGAGTCTCCGACATATCCGTCAGCTCATGCACACCCTCCAGCACAGCCAGCTTGTCAGTCAGCGCTGAACCGCTGAACCAGGCAGCGTCCACATCGCCCTGCTTCAGTGCAATGAAGGCTTCGTCGAATGCGCCCTGTCCTGTCAGCGTCACATTGCCCAGTGCAATCCCCTGCCCCTTCAGATATTCATCCCACAGATACGGAAGAAATGTGCCGCGCATGAAGCTTAGGTTCTTGCCTTTCAGATCCTCAGCTGACTTGATTTCGTCCCTTACGTACAGCTTCCATACCGCCGCTGCCTGATCCGTAGCCTGACCTGCGGAAGCAATAATCGCATAATCCCCCTTGGCGACGGCATTGAGCACCGGAAAATCAGCGCCGAAGGCCACATCCACCTGCTTGATGAAAAGTGCATTCACACCCTCCGCCGGAGTGCCAAAGTTGATGATTTCTGCGTCGATGCCGTGATTGGCGAAGATGCCTTTATCTGCCGCTACCCGAAAGGTGGGATTCGTGTTGATGTCAGCAATTTTAATCTTCAGAGTCTTCTGCTTATCGCTAGCCGCTCCGGTGGACGATGCTGCATCTCCCTTGGAGCTGCAGCCTGACAGAACCAGTACCAGAGATAAGGATAAGAGCAGAAAGGCTGAGCAGTACCATAATTTTTTCAAAACTACGCACCTCTTCATCTATGAATTTCTACAGCTTATCTAACCACCTAACGGGTTCTCCGGACGCTGCCCTCATCCACAGTAGCCACACAAGTAGCTCCCTCAGTAAAAGGTAGCGTTGTTGCTACACTTACTACGGAATCCGACCCCTTCGGCGCGGCTCCTGGTACTCTGAAGCTGGATACATCAATGGGCTCGATGGCATTCTCCTGCGGCTTCGCCAGCTGCGGCACCCAGGCATAGGGTACACGGTAGGAACGGTAGACCATATTCGTATTCCTGCGGTCCGTGTACGGGGAGATATACTCCCAGACCAGCTCATGCTCCGCCGTCACCTCGAATAAACGTCCATTCGAGCCCTCAGTAATCAGCGTGTTTCCGTTCGGAAGCCGCTGCGCCGAGCTGATATACGGACTGTAGAATTTATAGGAATCGGTAGGAACGGAGAAACCGGCCTCCGCTGAGGTATACTGCCATTCGATATCCAGTGTCACCGGATTGATCTCCAGCACCCGGGAATGATCACGCAGCGCATTCTTCTGTCCAAAAGGCGAAGAAGGATTCGGCAGACCGTATCCGCCCCAGCCGCCGTTATCGAATACGAGCAGATTGCCTTCGCCAGGCAGTCCCTTTGGAATAATGTGGGCGTGATGCTGGCCGATAATCCAGCCGATATGCTTCACTTCAGGCAGGGAATAGTCCGGCCCCAGCCGCCAGACGACAGCCCCGCTGCGCTTGTCGGTAATCGCGATAATATTCGCCTCGCGGGCATCCCAGATAATGTTGTCCGGGTGGAAACGCTCGTCTCCGTTATCATAGAATTTGTTCGGCCCTACGTATGAAGCGGAGTTGATATGCAGCCAGTCGCCCACACCTCCGCCCAGGTCTCCGAAGGAGCGGGTGTTGGGGTCGCGGAAGAGGACATTACGCGCCGCCTGATCGAATCCAAGCTCCGCGAAATGCTCGCTTGCCGCCCACTCCCAGATCACATTGCCTTCCCAGTCCACTTCGATAATCGTGTCATCCAGCAGCTGCTTATCGGAAATCTCAGGATGATGCAGGTTCTTATGGGCTAAGATCAGCGTTGTTCCGCTGTTAGCCGAAGGTTCAAGCCCGGGAGCATAGTATCCGACCGGATTGCCCTCCCGCTGATAGTCATGATGCTGACGGGCGTACCACAGCGGCTCATAACCCGGGTCCTCGATATGCTCGTAGCTGTTGTATCTCCAGACCACATTGCCGTCCCAATCGACCTGGACCAGATCCACATTATCCTGAATGCCGAATTTGGGATCTCTTCTGCCCGTGCTGCCCAGTACGTAGCCGCCGGGGAGGATTTTGGCAGGGAAGCCGATCAGCCCTTGCCACAGATGCACTTCCTTGCCGCTCATATCAATCAGCACGACGCCTTCGTCGCCTGCCTGAAATACGGTATAGCCGCTCCATGCCTTGGCGGGATTGTATACCGTCGCCCCAGTCGGATAAATTGTTGAATGTCCCATGATCATCTCTCCTCAAAGTTTTGTTAGTATTGACTTCATTGACTTCCTTCGCAAAACTCGCTTCGGAAGCAACGCTTAAGTTTGGTTAGCATAGACTTCGTTTCGATAGCTTCAATAGCTGAGATAATTCTTGTTCGTGTCTGCACGCGGCTTCTGTCCAGGGTCTTGGGGAACGGGGATTTCCGCATTGTGCTGTGCCAGCTTCAGCAGGGTCTCCGAGAACCCTTCCAGATTGCCGATAATCCGTTTATAAAAACGGCTCTGCTGCTCCAGCTCTTCATCCGTGAAGCCCTCGAACAGAAGCGTAATACATCGGGCACCGATGTTACTGTTGCGCTCCACCATCTCCCGGCCCTTGGCTGTAATATCAAGCAGCACGGTTCTGCGATCGTCCTCCTTACGCCTACGCACCGTATATCCGCCGGCTTCCAGCTTATCGCTCAGCGCCGTTATGGCGCCCGAGGTGAAATCGAGCTGCTCCGCCAGATCGCCGAGCCGCTGCTCACCGCTAGCGATAATCTTTTGCAGAATCAGCATACCCGGCAGGGAAATCCCCTCCACGCTTATCCGGTCACGCTCCTTGACGAATCTGCGCACCATTTTACGGAACAGATGGTCTGCCTCCTCCAGCCGCTCCCGTTGTGCATCATCCATATCCTCTCTCCTCTGCTGTACATCCGCGGGAACAAAAAAGACCCCCGGAAAATCCCCATATACGGGAATATTTGCGGGAGCCTTTGGCGGTCCAATCAGCTCAAATCTCATCTTCTTATTAGATTACTTCACTGTTCATTTAATTAGTAGTGAACTATTGGTGTTATCATATACCCCTTTAATCCCACCTGTCAAGTGTGAATAGAAAGTTTGTTAGATATTTGGGGGTTACGACAAACTAATCACATACGTAAGGCTCTGATAAGCGCTGTCCTTCAGCACTGTTGCCGAAGCCAGAAGCTTCTTGCCAGACGGGCTCCAGTGCAGCTTATCCGCGATATGAATATCATTCAGCACGGGTGTCTGCTCCCCGGTCTCCACTTCCGTAATGAACAGGTCCTCCTGGTCATCCGCAGCACCTGCTGCCGTAATGGCATAAGCCAGCTTGCTGCCGTCCGGCGACCAGCTGGTACCGAAGATCTGCTGTCCTGTAGCAAGCCGGGACTGCTCATTGCCTTCGCTATCGCAGAGCTTCAGCACCCGCTCCCCGGCCCCAATCCGCTCCACGATGGCCAGCCTGCTCCCGTCAGGGGAGGGAATGGCCCACTCGACATTTTGCCCCAGCACCTTGGTCTGCTTCGTGCCTCTGTCATAAGCGTTAAGCTGGCTCTCTTCACCCGAAATATACAGAATCCGGCTGCCGGTCTGAATCACCTCATGAGCATAAGACATGCCCGTCTTGAGTACAGTCTCCAGCTTACCGTTCACATCAGCGCTCAGAAGATTACCTTCCATATCCGGAAAAATCACATGCCCGTCATCCGCCCACGTTCCTTCTTCACTCCGGAACTCTGCGTCACCCAGCTTCACGGAAGCGCCTGTGGACAGATCCATTATGTAGCCCACTCCCGTAGCTTCATACAATTCCTTGTAGAACAAATGTGTCTTGTCCGGTGACAGCAGCGGCGCACCATAATTCAGCTCTCCCTCCCGCAGCGGAGTCTCCTCTCCTGTGGAGAAGGTATGGAGATAGAGATTCACCGGATACCGTTTCTGGCCTTCAATCACCTGCGCAGGGAGGTTACGGTTCTCTTGGGTCACGACCATCACCTCCTCACTGACGAAGTCGGTGCCCCGCACTCCCTCCACCTTATGGATTCCTTCAAGCTTCAGCTGAGTGTAGACCGATTCGCTGATATTATCGAGGACGGTAATCTTCTGGCCGGATGTCTCAACGACCTCCCGCATTTCCGTATTCTCTGTATTGCAGGCAGTGACCGACAGCAGAACAGCTCCGCACAGCAGAACTCTCCAGGTCTTACCCCAGACTCTATAGCTCTCACGATTCATCCAGGCTTCCCTCCAGCTCTTCGCTTCTATGGCTTCCAGAAGCATACCTGACGCATATTTCCAAACCGCACACAGAATGTTTCCAAGTTGTAAACTTAACTCCTTCAGGACACCAGCGGAAAAGACAGCTCAAACGCCGTCCCCCCGTCCGGGCCTTCTTCCAGCAGGGCAATGGTACCGTTCTGCTTCTCCACCAGGTTACGGACAAGGGAGAGTCCCAGCCCTGTGCCGCCCGATGCTCTCGAACGGTCACGGTTGACTGTGTAGAACGGCTCGAAGATCTTGTCCCGAGACTCCCCGGGAATGCCGATTCCCGAATCCCGGACTGTAATCCATACCCGCTGATCCCGGACCTCGCTGTGCAGGTGAATCCTCCCCTGGGGTACGTTATATTTGATCGCATTGTCCAGCAGGTTGATGAAGATATGCATGAAGCTTTCCTTGTCGATCCAGATATGCGCCGGTTTAACGTCAAGTGTGATCGTAAGGCCGTAGCGCTCCGCTTTGCCTTGCATACGCCCGCAGATATCCCGCAGTGTGCTCTCGACCTCCAGCAGCTCCGCCTGGGATTCGAAATCGTATTTCTCCAGCGCTGTCAGCTGCAGCACCTTCTCCACCATCTCATACAGCCTTTGCGTCTCCTTAGCAATATTGATCTTGGCATCATGCAGCAGCTTGGGGTCGTCGTCATACATGTTCAGCAGATCTACATACGCCTTGATCGAAGTCAGCGGCGTCTTGAATTCGTGGCTGATGTTCCCGATATACTGCTTCTGCTGCTGCTCCAGCGCCTGAAGCTTCTCCACCGCAAGCTGCAGCTTGCGCCGCTCCTCATCCTTCGCAGCAATACTGCTCTCGATCTCCCGGCTCATGAAGTAGATGCCCTCGGCCAGCTCCCCAAGCTCATCCTTGCGCCGCACCGGCGGAGCCGCAATATAATCGGCACGGCGGATATCCTCCGCCGACTTCTTCAGCCGTCCGATCGCCACCGCAGCGCGGTTGAAGTACAGGTACCCGCCCAAAAAGCTGAGCACCAGCACCGCTCCGCCCGTGGTCAGGAACAGATTCAGCAGCGTCTGCTGGAAGCTGCGGGCGCCCTTCAGGGAGTACTGAAGCTGCACCACGCCCATCTGCCCCTCCGGCCCCTGGAGCGGGGCCAGATAGAACAGCCTGTCGCCTTCACTCTGATAGGCGACTTTATTGTTCAGCGCGTAGCCCAGCGCCGCGCTGAGATCCGGCTTGCCCGGCCCCGGCCCGCCTTGCGCCGAGGTCCCTGCCGGCTGCCCCTGAGCGTCATACAGGGTCACCTCAAGGCCGGTGAACCCGGCCAGCTCGGCAGCCAGCGCCTTGCCCCGCTGCTGCATGAAGGCCTGCGGCTCCAGGCGCGCGCCGGTATAATACGTCTGCTTCACCCGCAGATTGACAGTGGTGACATGCTGGGCCAGATAACGTTCCGTCTGGCCCTGTTCGTTACGCTCGACGCCGCGCAGCACGAAATAGCTCAGCACGCTGACGGCAAGAATAAGCAGCACCGCCAGGAACAGGCTGAACTTCAGCTTGATGCTGATTCTCATGGGTAGCTCCCCGCAGGCACGGCCTTATAGCCTACGCCATAGACGGTTTGGAGGATGTTCTGGTAGGGTTCGCCCAGTTTTTTGCGCAGCCGCTGGATGTGAATGTCCACGGTGCGCGTGCCCCCGGCATAGTCCATGTCCCAGACCTGCTCCAGCAGCTCCTCGCGCATATACACCCGCTGCGGGTGTGAGAGCAGGAGGTGCAGCAGATCGAATTCCTTCGGGGTCAGCTCCAGCTGCTCCCCGTCCAGCTCGGCGCTGCGCCGGTCCGGGTGAACCTGCAGCGCGCCGTATTCGATCCGCTCGCTGCGGGTCTCTACTGTATTCTTCTCCAGCCTGCGGAGCAGCGCCTTGACCCGGGCCAGCAGCTCGCGGATCTCGAACGGCTTGGTCATATAATCGTCTGCGCCCAGCTCCAGACCGACAATTTTATCGACAATATCATTCTTGACAGTCAGCAGAATAATGCCGATATCATCCCGGTCCTCAAGCTTGCGGCAGACATCATAACCGCTCAGCTTCGGCATCATTACATCGAGCACCATCACATTCGGACGGAAGGAATTCGCCTTGCTCAGCGCTTCCTCTCCGTCACCGGCGGTATCAACCTCATAGCCCTCACGCCGCAGCGCATAGGCAATCGCACTTACAATGGCCGGTTCATCATCGACGACCAGTATTTTTTTCATAGGCGGTTCATCCTTCCGTTGGCGCTTGCTTCGTTCGGATCAGTCCCTTCAAGAATAACGCAGATCCAGAAGCAGGAGCAAGAACAAGGCAGACGGCTGCCGGGCTCTACTATTAGAATCACCGTTCAGGCTTGCAGGCAAACCTTGGGCAGGGAGCATTCCCTTCATCGGCCCAAGACACTACAATTCAGGAACGCTCAAAAGTTTAGGTTATCTTTAAGAAGACTTAAGCTTCATTTCAGTATTGTTGGGTAAGATGTATGTAGCTGAAGTTCACTAGCCGCCGCAATACCTGAACCTTGAACGATATAACCACACACGAAAAGAGGATAACAGATATGAACATAGAACGCATGAATATAAAGCGGGTAATGATTGTTGGAACGATGATTGTAGCGATGTCGTTTGGAGGAACGGCCTGGGGTAAGCCTGCCTTACATACCCTGCCTGTTGCCAAATGGTCCACAGTAGATGTGACCGATACCGATGAACTGCTGGATGGCCTGAACCTGGGCGCCTCCTCCGACGAAGAGCTGTATGATGCCCTGTACGACGGCAAATCCCTGCACACTATCGCTGAAGAGAACGGCGGTAATATCCAGCAGGTCATCAATCTGCAGGTCAGACAGCTGACCCAGCAGCTCGAAGGGAGACTGGCGAGCGGAAGCATCACCTTGCAGCAGTTCACCGCACAGAAGGCTGAACTCAGGGAGATTGTGACGCAAAGTGTCGAGACCTCGTTTGGTTGAGTGATCCGGCAGTCAGGACGAAAGCGGTAACCTTTTAAATTCAAATAAAGCTGTCTCACCCGCAGATATAACTGCGGATGGGGCAGCTTTATTTATAGGGTTATTGTTGTTATTGTTCAGGCTTGCGCAGGTAGACGGGATTCGTCAGGCAGACGGTGACCGTTATATTCATCTCTGTCAGGTGACGGATGGCTTCCGCGCGGTAGAATAACCGGTCCGTTAACACCGGCAATGTATATTCACCGCCGCTCTCCACGGACCATTCCTGCTCTATGCCGCGGTCAGACCATAGCTGCACGAGGTCTCCTGCCGCACCGGCCACTTGCACAACCAGTTCATATTCCTGCCTGCTATCCACGATGACTGTGTCACCGACACCTGCCTCCCCGATGGATAAGCCGATGAAGGTCCCGCAGGTGCCGGAGGAGAGCACTACGTGCCCGGCCCTGATCCCGCGAAGAATCTCCTCCTGCGATTCCGCTTCCGAACGGACATAGGCCGTAGGCGTTCCATGCCGGGCATGCGGTTCTACTCTATGTGTGTCACTTCCCCCTACTGCAATAATCTTTTGCCCGGAAGCGAGTTGCTCCTGCCACCAGTTGACGGCTGCTCTGTTAATCGGACGCCATGGCCCATTCCATACCTCAACAGCATCAAAGGGCAAGTCAAAGCCCAGTTCCCATGGACAGTTCGTGCAGAACGGGTGATTCAGTGAAATAAAGGCTCCCTTGTCCGTGGCCTGCTGCAATTCCCGCCTGGCCTGCTCCGGTGTCAGGATACGAAAATCGTCCAAGGCATCCGGATGCCCGAGCAGGTTGCAATGCCCCTTATAGCTGGTTAACTCCACACCCGGAATAAGCACGAGCTGATCATCGGCGGCCAGCGCGGCTATATTCTGCGAGGCATTATTATGATCTGTGAGGGCCATGAACTCCAGGCCTTTGTCCTTGCAAGACTGCATCGCCTCCCCGATGGTGTACGCACCATCACTGTGAACACTGTGCATATGCAAGTCGCCCCTGATCCAGCGGGGATGCTTATGAAAGAGCTTCACCTCCACATGGACCTCACACCCCCCATCGGGTACGCGGTAAGCGCCCAGCAGGACCTTCCATTCTCCGGCAGCGATCGGACCCGCCAGGTAGCCGGGTGTCGCTTTGCCGAGTGCGGTGAAGAATGATTCCCTGGCTCCGCCGCTCCAGCCTATGATCCGTTCCGGCGAACGGAGTCCGATATCGATCACTGCCGCCCCATCCCGGGATTCATACGTATACTTCACTTCGATCCTTTCCACAGCAGTCCCTACTGCAAAAGGGAGTTCGAGGTACGTCTGCTCTTCTTTTTTTGTAATTCTTCTGTTCAAAGGCAGCTCCAAGACAATCTGCATGTGATATCCTCCCTTCTATTCTTTGTTCGCTCCTAACATAAGACCTTTCATGAAATATCTTTGAATGAACGGATATACCGCCAGCAGCGGAAGAATCGAAATGAGGATTCCCGCCATCCGGACATTGGTTGTTATCAGCAGATTGCCGGATGTTGCACTCGCATCTGTGATCATCGACTTGAGGGCCACCTGAAGGGTAATCTTTGTACTATCGTTGATGAACAGAACCGGTGCACTGAGCATGTTCCAACGGCTCACGAATTCAAACAAGGTGACCGTAGCGACTCCGGTGATAGCCAGACGCAGATACATCGTTGTGAAAATACGGAACATCCCCAGCCCGTCAATCTGCGCCGATTCACACATCTCGTAGGGGACATTCAGGAAAAAATTGCGCATGAGCAGAATCGAAAAGCCGGAGATCATGCCCGACAAGACCAGGGAGCTTAACGTATTTATAAGATGCAGGTCCTGATTCACCAGATAGAGCGGAATCATCATGGCGTCCTGCGGAATCATCATTGTCAGCAGAATAAAGGAAACCATGATTTTTCGGCCGGGCAATTGCGGCTGGATCAGCACAAACCCGGCCAGGCTGGACAGCAGGACATGAAGAAACGTGCCGGTGAGCGTGACAATCACACTATTCATGAAAGGGCGCCGCAGATCCAGACTATTCCACACTGTCCCGAAGCCTTCTACGCTGAATTCTTTGGGAAACAGAATAATCTCAGGCTTCATGGAAGCCATCCCGGAAGAAAAGGCCAAGGCGATTACATTGGCAAAAGGGATAATCATCGTTAACATCAGTAAGATTAAGAACAGCGCATTTAGAGCATCAAATGTCCTGCTCGCCCATCCTCTTCGCTCCATATGTTCAATATTCATGATTACACCTCATCAAAACGTGTCGTTTTTCTAACCACAGAGGCAAGTACCAGTGTAAATAAAACCACGAAGAAGCTGGCTGCCGCTGCCGGGCCTATACGGATCTCCATAATGCCTTTCTGAAAGGTATACATCATGAGCACATCGACCTTGCCTGCGATCGCCGGATTGCGCATCACGAAGATCTGGTCAAATATCCGGAATATTCCGAGTGTGTTCAGCAGCAGAATGACCTTCATCGTGTTCATTAACTGCGGCAGCGTCACGTATCTAACCTGCTGCCATCTGGTTGCCCCGTCCATCCGGGCTGCTTCGTACAGTGTGGGACTGATTCCTGCAATGCCCGCCAGAAACAAAATACAATTGTAACCCATATCCTTCCACACGGCTGAAACAATCATGATATTGCGGGCCCAGGCTTCATCTGCCATGAAGTTAACCGGCTGAATGCCAAATACCCGGACCAGTAGCAAATTGACAAGCCCGCTGTCAGGAGACAGCAGAAAAATAAATATCCCGCCAATGACTACCCAGGATAATAAATGTGGAACATACAGCACTAACTGCGCGGTTCTCTTGAACCAGCTCTTCATGACCTCGTTCAAAGACAATGCAATGAACAGCGGAGCCAAAAAACCGGCCATAAGAATTCCGCCCCCTATATACAACGTATTCCATAGCGCATCCCAAAAGGTTGGATCATGGATAACCTGTCTATAGTTATCCAAGCCGATGTAAGGACGTTCGCCCATTAGCTTGTAGTCCTGGAAGCTGGTCTGCAGCCCTTTCGCCAGCGGGTAATAGGCAAATATGATGAAGTACAGGATCACCGGAAGCATCATGATGTACAATATAGAGTTTTTCCTGATCAATCTCATGGCTGTCCCGCCTCCTGCCTTAATGAAATCCTAACAAGCGGGGAGCGGAAATATGATCACAGTCCGCTTCCCCTGCAAGTCTTGCAGATTCTGGTCTATTCTAGTCGATTAGGTTTGCCGCCTTTAATTCTTTCTGCATCTGTTCTACCGCTTCTCCCGCCGGCATCTGCCCTGCCATGGCTTTGAGCGCGTAATTCGTCACAATCTTCTCCGCATCCGGCCATGTCGGCAGTGAAAGTTCAAGGGTTGCATACTCTCTGGAGAGGGCCATAGCGTCTTCGACGCCAGGCAGAGCAGGGAACTTCGGCTTCACCGTGGTGTTATACCAATAAGGAACGCCGTGGTCCATGTTGGCTTCCTTGCCGATATCAGTAAGGGTGTACTTCCCGTTGTCCAAGGCATAGTCATAACCCTCAACGCCCAGGCTTCCTAGTGTGATACCGTCTTCTGTGTTCCAGAATTCGAGGAACTTTTTAGCAGCCTCAGGATGCGGTGCATTGGCAGGAATTATCCAGAAATCCGGGTCCCCCCGGCGCATAAGTATCGTACCGTCCGCCGCCTGAAGTCCTGCCATCCCTGCAGCCTGGAAGGTTGTAGCAGCATCTTCCTGCTGCTTCAGATTATTGAACATCCCTACCCACGCATCCCAGTAGGTTACCATCCCTACGCGGTCCGTCAGAAAGAGGTTGCGCATTTTGGCAGTATCATTCGTAATGAAATTCGGGTCCATAATCCCTTCCTTCACAAGCTTGGCGAACCATTCGTACATCGGAATAGCCGCATCGGTTGCATAAGGAAGGGTACGTTTGCCGTTATCCAGCACATATCTGTATTTCAGCCCGGCTGCGCTCATAATCCCCTGAATATCATACAGCCCCGCAGTGCTGAGTCCATAGGTATCCGCCCGCCCGTTCCCGTCCGGGTCTTTCTCCTTGAACGCCTTCAGAACTGTGTATAGCTCATCCAATGTCTTAGGCTCCTGAAGGCCCAGCTTGTTCAGCCAGTCTTTGCGCACGATAGGCATGGTTGCCCCCTGAAATTTGGAGAAAACGCCGTATATCTTACCGTCCGGACCTTTAAGTTGTTCCCATTCACCGGTCGGAATTACCGATGGGTCCGATAATATCTTGGAGTCTTGCACAAAACCTGTCAGATCGGTTACCACACCCTGGTCAATGAGTGCATTCAGCTTGGCCAGGTCACTGACCTCGATTAGATCATATTTCGCCCCTGAGCTGAGTGCGGTCAGCACCTTCTGGTCATAATCGCTGGCGGGCTTGTCCAGTGTCACTTCAAGACCGGTCTTCTCGCTGAGGGCCTGCGCAAATTGGGTATTGCCTTCAGGCGTCTTGCCTCCCACATTACCGGCTAGAATCTCAAGCTTCACGCCCTCTGAATTCTCTGCTGGCGCTGGCGATGGCGAAGAGGCGTTGCTGTTATTGCTGCATGCGGACAATAGTACAGTCCCGGCCAAGACTAAGGCCTTTGCTGCATTCATATTCCTATTCATGATTGATTTCCTCCAAGGTTTGTAATGGGTGCAGAACAGGAGCTGCGGATAACCATGTCTGTCGGGACAATCGTTCTTTTGACGGTCTTGAGGTTGCCTGACAGCCGTTCAATCAACAGAGTTGCCGCTTCCCGCCCGAGCTGTTCGGCATGGAGGCGGACCCCCGTAAGCGGCGGCGTGAATTCGGGAGAGAAGATGGAGTCGTCACTGAAGGCGAATACGGACAATTGGCCGGGAATACTGATGCCGAGCACCCCGGCTGCTTTGTAAACACCGAGCGCCATCGTATCGGTATCCGATATTATGGCTGTAATTGCCGGGTTAGCCCGGAGTTCCCTAAGCGTTGTCTTATAACCGAAATCAAAGGAAGAATTGTCCGGGTCAGGCTTATATAGGATGTTGTAGGAAGACTGTGAAAGTCCTGCTTGCATGACCCCGGCCAGAAACCCGCTGGCCCGGTCAACTGCAACTGTACGGTCTGCCGGCGCGTTCAGAAATAAGAAGTTCCGGTGCCCCAGCTCAAGCAAGTAGAGGGTAATCTGCTCGGTCATACTGACATTGTCATTGTCGACATAAGAAATATGGTTCTCGAACTCGGCGGAAGGCCTGCCAATCAGTACGAGGGGGATATCCCCGGACAGCAGCCCGGTGATCCGCTCATCTCTAATTTCCGGGTTCAGCAGAATCTCCCCGTCGGCAGGACCTGTGACCCTATGCTCCAGCTGATTCTGATACGTATGGGATAGCGTGTTGACGAGCAGCCGGTAACCCTGCTCATAACAGACACTTAACACACCATTTAAAAGCGAGAGGTGAAACTGGCTGAACTTAAATTTCTCGCCTTGAATATTAAGGCCTACTATTCGGGTCGATTTGTTCGCAAGGCTTCTTGCCCAATAATTAGGCTTGTAATTAAGGTCTTGGGCTGCCGCCAGTACACGCTCTGTGACTTCCTTGCTGATCGGTCTTTTTTTACTGAACACACTTGATACTGTCCCTTTAGAAACGCCTGATGCTCTCGCCACATCCTCAATGGTAGCCATAGAAGGAAACCTCACTTATCTCCTGCCCGTGCAGTCGGATTATATAATCTTGTTCCCGCATTTCATTAAACCGGTTTAATGCTTGGACATCATTCGCCCCCTGTTCCTGGCCTTGTCTTGAGCCGGAATTCCAGTAGTGCTGCGGTATATCTTACAGGCTTTATATTAAAGCGGTTTTGTGCGACTAATATTATCGAAATGTTATTTTTGTGTAAGGGGGAAAGCGAGAAACAACGAGTGAATATAGAAAGAGCGGAACCGGGGGCTATTGACCTGTGTTCCGCTCTTGTTATTATTATGGGATATCATACTTAATGGGGGAATTACTATGAATGATGCGCTGATGGAACGCTTGCACCTTTTTTTAACGCGAGAGGATAATCGGAGTCTGCTCGGCATACCGGCAACGGATGACCAGATCGCCGCGGCAGAGAAGGTGCTGGGTCTTTCACTGGATAGGGACTATGTCCGGTTCATTAAAAGCTTCGGCGGCGCTTATGCCGGGCTACCCGTATATGCCTTCAGCAACGCCTCCTCCATGGGACAGGGGCGCATCACTGAGTTAACGTTGTCCTTCCGCGAGGATTTCAAGGACACTCCTGCGGGAGCCATACTCGCACACAGCGTTGTATTCTCCATGGACGGCTCGGGCAATCCGATCCTGCTCGATCCCGAAGGCCGGGTGCTGCTCTGCGATCATGATACCGGAGAATACGAGGTTATTGCGGCGTCGTTCGCGGCGCTGATTGAAGAGAATTTTGCGGAGTGGTAAATAAACCCGATGTTACCTTAACAAGGTAAGGATCTCCTTCACGGAATTATCCACAAAGCTCCGTTCAGGACGGGATTTCATGAATACAGTAAGTCCGATTAGCGAGATCACCAGTGTCTGCGCCAGACCCTTAACATGAATATCCCGGTCAAGCTCACCTGAGCGCACTCCCCGTTCAATCGTTTCCTGGAATATTACCGAGAGGTACATCTGATGTTCTCTGGTTAAAATTTCAAATTTCTCATCATGCGGCGCCAGCTCCACCATTGAATTAATACAAAAGCAGCCCCAGTTGGGGCTTTTTGTATATTCCTTGGCCACCAGATTCTCAAAAAAAACACGGAATGCCTCTTTCACCGAAGCATTGCCTTGCAGAGTGGTCCGAATATGGGCTGCATGGGCACTCGTATATTTACGCAACGCCGCTTCAAATAACCCCTTTTTATCTCCGAACGCAGAGTATAGGCTTGGACGCTGAATCCCCATCCTTGAGGTCAAGTCGCTTAGGGAGGCTGCTTCAAATCCCTTTTCCCAGAATAGCTGCATAGCTGCATCCAGAGCCTTGTCCACATCAAATTCGCGTTGCCGGGCCACAGTAATTCCCCCTCTTTTCATATCGAACAGTATGTTATTAGTATTTTATTCTCTGAATTACATCCTGTCAAATGTGTGGAGCAGGCTAAAAATACAACTTGACATCTGACTTCTTGGCACTTTATATTAATCAGGACTATTATATACCGATCAGTATGTAATTTCACACATCTAACAAATCTAAATATAAGGAGGCGTTATCTTTTGGAACACATTGAACCTGCTCACAAGGAGCTGACCGCATCAGACACAACGGCCGCCCCCTTAATGTCCCGCAGAATTGCGCTCTTATTTGCGGTTGCTTGCGGAATGGCAGTGGCAAACATCTATTACGCGCAGCCCTTGCTGGACGCGATTGCACAAGAGTTCGGTATTACTCATTCATCCGTCGGCATTGTGATTACAATTACTCAGGTATGCTATACTCTTGGACTGCTGCTATTAGTGCCCCTCGGCGATTTATTGAACAGACGCTGGCTGATCACCGGACAGATGCTATTATCTGTGTTGGCCTTGATTGTGGTTGGCACTGCCCCCACCGGCATAGTGTTATTCATCGGGATAGCTGCGGTTGGACTACTCGCCGTGGTGACACAGACGCTGGTTGCCTTCGCGGCAACGCTGGCGGCCCCGGCCGAACGCGGGCGTACGGTCGGTGTTGTGACAAGTGGAATCGTCATTGGCATTCTGCTGGCGCGAACGTTCTCAGGTGTATTAACCGACGTGGCCGGTTGGCGTTCTGTCTACCTGGTCTCCGCGGTGTTCACATTAATCATGGTCTGTGTACTGCTTAGGATACTGCCGCAGGATCAGTCTAAAAGAGAATCACTATCCTACCTGCAGCTGCTCCGCTCGCTGTTCACTCTGTTCGCAGAGGAACGAATCCTGCGAATCCGTGCTGTGCTGGCCCTGATGATTTTTACCGTGTTCAGTATATTCTGGACTTCCCTGGTGCTGCCTCTCAGCGCTCCGCCGCTGTCTCTCTCGCATACTGCGATTGGAGCGTTTGGCCTCGCCGGAGTTGCCGGAGCCTTAGCCGCAGCACGGGCAGGACGTCTTGCCGATCAGGGTTTAGGGCAGAGGACCACAGGTGTGGCCTTGATTCTGTTGCTTCTATCCTGGCTGCCCATCCGGTATACGGAGCACTCGCTGATCGCATTAGTCGTTGGTATTGTCCTTCTTGACCTGGCGGTACAAGCCGTGCATGTCACCAACCAAAGCATGATCCTTAATGTGCGCCCTGAGGCACGCAGCAGGCTTACTGCCGGCTACATGGTTTTCTATTCCATTGGCAGCGCCACGGGAGCAATTGCATCTACCACTATCTATGCTTACGCAGGCTGGAACGGAGTGTGCTTGTTAGGTGCAGCCGTAAGTGCTCTGGCTCTTATATTCTGGGTAATGACCCGTCGCGGTATTTATTAACCGGTTCATCGTTCCAGATATGCGCTTCGATATACCGTTCAGGGCCGTATTGGCCGTCATTGTTCCAGGTCTGCGGCAACCCGTACTTTTCAATGATGGTTAGAATCTCGTCATAGGTATATAGCGTATGCCTGTATTCTTTTCCGTCGTTCACCTTCGGGCTGAATGTCGGCATGGAGTCGCCGTATGTAAATGAAATCGTGTTTCGTTCAAATTCTTCAATGGGAATCTTTATACATGCGCTATGTTCAAACCAGGTGCTTAACCACGGACTGTGTTCAACTACCATATAGTGCGGGGTTGGTCTTTTTACAAGCCCCCCTTTTCTCTTGAATTCCGTCCGTATAATTTGTTCACAATGGCGCCGGTACTCCACATATGTATCCTGTCTTTGTGCGCTTTGGGAACCGGGCTTGGTCTGTTTAATCGTCTCCAGCACTGCTTGTGCCTGATCAACGGGCAAGTCGGATAAACTGACAAATGGTCCCACCGATTCATCAAAATAATGATATAGAAACATCATTTCCCCCTCCAGACATGAAAGAAGAAAGAAACGAAGCGCGGTGTCTTCATTTCTTCCTTCTCTGATTGTGTGAATTTTGCCCAATTTAAACATGAAGCTTCGCCGTCATTGCGGGGAACATTGGAACTTCCGGCCGGTGACAAAGGCGGTCGCTACCGCTCCTACAGTTCCAAATTCCCCCTCCGCTTCTTTCGCTTTACGTTATCAAGCTGCGTTCGAAGCGATCATTCAGGGATAGTTGTATTCTGTGCAGTTAAAAACAGTGAAAAGGAAGGCTCGCCTCTTATAACTGTAGTCTGTACAACTAAATCTGCCCGAATAGGTGAAAACCAAGGTACAGATGCTTTTTAATTGTACGAAATACAGCTAAACAGATATTCGCCGGTACATCAGACAATTTAGGTGTACAGAGTACAATTAAGCATACCATGTGCACCTTCATCGGGGCACGGCAAACCGGCTCATCACCGGAAGCATCGCGCACCTTCGCTATTAAGCTATATCCACGCGTCGAAGTGGCCGTCAGCATCTACCGTCGCCGTCCGGGGATCGGTCAGGCCGATGCCCTTGAAGCCGCCCTTACCCTCCGCCTGCCAGGGCGGGGTATGGTCTTGGAGCGGGGGAGCGGGTACCAATGAAGCCGAGGCGGTACTCCCGCTTTTCTGTACCAGGTGGGCCTCCAGCTGCCGTATTTGCCGCTGTAGCTGCTCCCGGCGATACGGAGTCTGCATCTCTCCGCCCTGCGCCGCATTCACCTTGTCCAGCTCCATCAGCAGCCGGTTCCGCTGCTTCTCCAGAGAACTGACATCGCTCTGTGTGCTGCCGTAAGCTTGAATAGCCTGTACCCCGCTGACTCCTGATACTGTCTGTGCCGCCATGATTGGCCCCTCCGTTTCCTTGGCTCCCGTTCCAAATTAAGCCAATTCCAAAGTTCTAATCATTTCTATTACCCATTCGGCCCGGCAATGACAACAGTCAGAACCCATATTGAATAATAATCGTCGTATAGTCTCATTCGGCCGTTTGTTCTGCCATACCAAAGACCTACCCGGAAAACAAAATTAGATCAGTTTTACAAATGTGATCCACCGGTCGCATCGATCATTTGTCCCGTTATCCACCGGCCGTCAGGTGACGCCGTGAAGGCGACAATGTCTGCGATATCCGAAGGCTCGCCGACCCGACCAAGTGCCGACATCTCTACCGCAGACAAACGGCCATCGGGCGTGTGCAGCCACGACGAATTGACTTCAGTATCAATTATACCGGGCAAGACAGCGTTGACAGTAATACCCCGCGGACCCAGAAGCTGAGCCAGGTGTAGGGTGAATGTATTTAGTGCACCTTTGGTTAGGTTGTAGGCCATGATATGCGGATAGGCAATTCGTGTCACTCCAGATGAGATATTGATAATGCGCCCTCCGTCTCTAAGACGTCCGATCGATTGCTGGACGAGGAAGAACGGCGCCTTGACGTTGACAGCGAACAGCCGATCAAAGTCCTCTTCACCCGTCTCTTCAAATGATGGGGATGTGCCGATACCGGCATTGTTAATTAAGATATCAAAATGGTTAATGCCAGTTCTGCGGATAAGTTCCTCATCCAAACCCTGAAGAAGCCGATCGACCCCCTCCAGAGAATCCAACTCGGCACAAATGGCAAAAGCCGTACCTCCCGCTGCTTCGATCGTAGAAACCGTCTCTGCCGCCGCATCCTTCCGTGTACCATAATGTACAGCGACTAGAGCACCTTCAGCGGCGAGACGCAGCGCGATCGCTCTCCCTATCCCTCGGCTGGCTCCTGTAACGACTGCGATTCGACCTTCCAAACGCTTTAATTTCATGTAGATCCACTCCTTATAATGGGTTGATCCCATCATAAACCCTCCTCATAAGGGGAGAGTCAAGGAATGGACTCTACTCTATTCTTCAGACTCGTTCAACCGGCACGATCGCCTCTGCTAAACGTAGCTGACCATACATATCTTTGTCCGACGTCAGATAAATCTCCCGAACCGGTATCGTCTCAAGTGGCCGGTAACCCGTACCAGCAATCCAAGCCCGCAGCGTCTCGCTTGCCCTGCAATTATCCTTATACGGGTCACATTGATGCGTGTAAGAGGCTGCTTCCTTTATGCCAGGCATTTGGTGAATCTTCACCCTGCCGCTATTAGGAAGCGATTTTGAGACAGGCATAGCGACCTCAATGTCCGAGGGGTCTTCATCGCGATCGCTCCTCCGATGCCAGACAATTGTCATCTCACCGTCCGGCTCTTCCCCATGTGAGCGGACATACTGCTTCAGTTCATCGAGCAACAGACACAGTTGGTTTTTGGGAAGAGTCTCGCGGACGTAAGCGACGAGAACCGGATCAACGCTACGCACCAAGAACGTTCCTTCCTCCGCAACCGCCTCATTCCGTTCAATCCGTACGAGTCGTTCATCGATCACCGTAATTTGTCGCTGAGCCTCTTGGATCTGGCGCTCCAGCTCCTTTCGTTTCTCAAGCAACGTGCGCTCCGCTTTAGTCAGAGAGTCGGTTCCGGTGAGCATCGGCCGTATCTTCTCAAGGGTTAAACCCTGCTCTTTGAAACCGGCGATACGACGGATCGTTAGCAGTTGCTCCGCAGTATAAAAACGGTATCCCGATTCTTCGTCCACATGAGCGGGCTTTAACAAGCTGAGTTCATCATAGTGGCGTAATGTCTTCACAGTCACGCCGCTCAGTTTCGCAAACGCCCCAATTTTGAACATCCTAAATCCCCTTATGTGAATTATTTTCCCAGTTGATTCTTATTTCTCCGAGCATTATTTAGAAGCCATGTTCCACTTCATAAACAGATTAATATCCTCAATCGAATCGGTTATTCTCCAGCTATACTCGTGATTTTCTCTGAGTTCTCTAAGTACAATGGGTTTAACGATGTGTTTTTCCAGCTGTCCTTTGGTTCTCGCGATATACGCAAACCCCAAAACAGCATTGGCTCTAACGCCTGAAGATTCGTGGTTCGAAAGTTGAACGCAAACGTCTTGGGCAAATTTCCAGTTGGGGTGATTCTCACCTACTGATAGCGGAAGGATGAGAAGCTCCTCCAGTTGATTTCTATTTAGAACGTTCATAACTTCTTCAGACGAGAGGTTATCGAGTGGTTGGTATGTCCGTTTATTGTCCATGTACTCATCCTGTTCCTTAAGCTTCATCAATCAGGGAAAATGATTTCGCCGTCATCGCTGCTAACATTAAAAAATCCCACCTTGTACTCTACAGCCAAACTTCGCATGGTAGTATAGGCTTCTTCGGCTACAGAATAAGCGAAAGCCGCATAGATGACGTCGGTGCCCAGCGAGTAGTCGGTTAACCGGTTGTCCGTTCCGGCTTCCTCCATAGCTTCAAAAACTTCCTCATCCACATTCATATTGGGAAAATGCTCCGATAGCTTACTGTACATGCGCTGCAGCGGCTCCGAGCAGACCAACGGATTATTATATTCATGATCTTCCGACCACTGTACTTGCTGCTCGAACCAAGCCATAAACTCTTTCTTGTCCCTTGGTGCACTGGACGGCTCAAAAATTATCAGATCATAGCTCATATGAAGTCCTCCTAGGTCGATTAGTCAACTCCGAAAATACTGTGTAATCCTTCCTCTGCCGCTCTGGTCCCCGCTCTCTGATCCAGCTACTTCCACCTCTGCAAAAGCTCCATTCACCAGCGTAACCTGCGGCGGCAGATGGCCGCAGTCGATGTCATACACAATCGGCAGTCCCAGCTCGACAGCCAGCTCCTGGTACACATCCTCTACGGTGTAATTCTCCACAGGGCGGTTAGCTGCGCTGCGGCCGAACATCAGGCCCGAGCAATGCTCGAACCATCCGGCCAGCTTCATCTGCACCAGAGATCTGCGCAGATCCGTCACCGCCAGCTCACAGTTCTCCAGATACCACAGGATAGGCTCATTCTGGATGAAATGCTGCTGGAAATGCTGCACATCCCCATACGGCGTGCCGATGAGATGCCGGATCACGTCGATGCAGCCGCCCAGCAGGCGGCCCTGCATGGTTATTGTCTGACGGCCTACCGTCTTCCAGCTAGTTGTTTCGGTAAGATTGAACACATGGGGTGAAGGCTCGCCGCCCCCCCATTCCAGCTGATACTGTTCCGAGGAATGCTGAACGACGGACCCGCCGCTTGGGGTAGACAATACTTGTTCCCACATGGCCGTCACGCTGTCCGTCTCTGCTCCACGCAGATCAATGAAGTTCGTGCCGTGGGCAGTAGCAATGCCTGTCTGCAGAGTTACCGCCAGCAGCAGCACACTGATATCGGAATAGCCTAGAATCCATTTACATTTCATCTGCCCGAAGTCCACCTGCTCCAGCATCTCGATCAGCAGCTCTCCGCCCCATGGAGGGGCTACCAGCCCGATGCGCTCGTCAGCCATCATCCCGTTGAATTCAGCCGCACGCACGCTGGCCGGGGCAGACTTGGCCTTCTCCTGCGTCCATGCCGTGGCTCCGCACTCTACGCCATAACCTTGCTTCTGCAGCCGCACACAGGCAAGCTCAAGCAGTTCACGAAGCTCCTCCCCCACTCCCGATGAAGGGGCTGTTACACCAATTACTGTCTTTTTGTCTAAAACCGGATATCTGATCATCTTGTAGTTCCTCCTGCTTGTTTAATATTAAAAAAGTGATACCCAAACCTTAGCAGTCTGAATATCACTTATGCTGTTTATAGATGTAGAATCAGGCTTTTTCCTTATCCCGGTTGATATCCAGAATATCCAGGAAGAAGACAAAGATAGGAATCCCCAGAATCAGTCCCCATACGCCGATATAATGCTCGGAGAACAGCAGCACGACTAAGGTGTAGAACATCGGCAGGTTCATTTTGGAGGACATCAGCTTCGGGTTAAGGAAGTATCCCTCTATGACATGCAGTACAGCAATCATCGCCAGAATATAGACCGTCATGATCAGTCCGCCGGTGCTGTAGCCGATGATGCATAGCGGAATCAGCGAAATAACGAAGCCGACGACCGGAATTAAGCTGAGCATGAAGATCATAATGGAGAGGGCAAAGAGATACGGGAAGGGTTCGAAGAAGAAGCCCAGAATCCATAACCCCACAACTGTAAACAAGGTATTGAACAACGCAATCAGGATCTGTGCTTCAATCACTTTGCCGAAGGAGGCTATAAATTTCCTGCCGAAGTACTCCAGTTCTACATAGAACCAGGAGATCTTGCTGTCTCTCAGGCGTGAGGTGAAGCTGACGATTCTGTTCTTCTCCAGGATGAACACCAGACTTAGAATCGTCGATAAGACGAAGGTCGTTCCCCAGTTGCTGATCTTGAAGATGTATTCGATCCCTTGATTCAGGTAGCTCTGGTAGTTCAGTTCCTTGACCGTATTGAACAAATACTGCATAATCTCATTCTGCGGAATATCATCAGAGGTTAGTGTGCCGAGAAATGCGGTTAACTGCTTGATCTGCGAGAATACCTTGGGCAGATATTTGACCAGCGCAAGTACAATCATGGTGATGAGCGCCAGATACAATATAATGATAATGACCTTGCTGTTCACCTTCACAAATTTGCCGATCCGTTTGCTCAGCAGCACCTGAAAACTGTTCATTACGTAGGCGATCAGGAAGGTCAGCAGCACGAGATTAAGCATGTCTCTAATACTGTACAGCAGCAGTCCTATCAGTGCCAAAATCAAGAAGCGACGGACTGTTAAATTTGCAATATAACGCTTGAATACATCCATTGTTCCCTTGTTCCTCTCCATTCGCTGGCGATTAGGATTTTTTATTATAGTGTACCGTACCGAAAACAAATATAGCAACTTCGGCACCGCCCAATTCTGCGAAAAAACAAACTTTATGTCATCTTACCGGAATTTCCTCTGCTATATGCTATAATATGGGCAAAATTGTATAAGTTTAACGTGTGAAGGCTATAGATTTCAAATAAATGGAGGCTGTATTCTTATGAAACAAGTTATCTGTATTACCGGGGCTTCCTCGGGCATCGGCCTCGCAACCGCCATGAAGTTCGCACAGGAAGGCTGGGCCGTCTATGCCGGGACCCGCCATCTGGAGCGCGAGCAGGAGCGGTACCGTGATGTGGACGGTCTGCAGTTCGTAGAGCTGGAGGTCACTCAGCCGGAGAGCATTCAGCAGGTCATGGACCGGATTGAACAGGAACAGGGCAAGCTTGATGTCTTGTTCTGCAATGCGGGGTTCGGCTACCTTAGAGCGCTCGGGCAGGCGCCGTTCCCTGAGATCCAGGATGTCTTCGACACCAACGTGTACGGGGTTATGCATACGATCAGGGCCGCACTGCCACTGCTGCGCAAGACCGGTTACGGCCATATTGTGGCGACCTCCAGTGTCGGCGGACTGATTGGCCAACCGATGAATGAGATCTACTGTGCCAGCAAATTCGCGGTGGAAGGGCTGCTGGAGAGTCTGGCAACCTATTACAAGCCGCAGTTCAATATCGACATCACTCTGCTTGAACCCGGGGCCATCGCTACTGAATTCAACAACACCGTGCTGGGGCATGTGGCTAGCACCGGCGGCATCCTCGAAGACGAATATAAGGCGGTCCTCGATGCCTATAGAGGAACGTTCCTGGAGCGGAATGTAGAGCCGCAGACTGCGGAATCCGTAGCGGATGTCATGTGGGAGCTGGTCCGGCTGGAGACCAAGCCGCTGCGCCTGCGCACCTCGGAGCGGGCCGAAGAATTCGTCGCGCGCAAGGTCAGCACAGACCCTACCGGACTGGACGGAGTGCTGAGCACCCGCCGAATCCAGTTGAATATGTAATCACTACGGCCCCTATAGAATATAGAAGAAGCCCTGTCCACCTAGCGACAGGGCTTCTTCTATATATGGGGAACCGGAATATCCTTCACCCCTTCTCGGCTCCTAACGCTGAATGGGCTTGATCAAGTACGTTCCAGCGCTGCCATCCGAGGCAGAACCGCCGGTAATCTCCCAGCCGTAGGACAATACCTTCTGCAGCCGGATGCTCTCAGCCTCCGTCAATTCTGCCTCCACGGCTTCCTGGCCTTCCGCAAGCTCCAGCTTCGCTTCGATTCCGAGTGCAACAGCAATCCAGGTGCGGATACCACGGATGGTATTATATTTGATCTGATAGCCCTCCAAGACAGCCTGGCGGAACAATTCCGGCTGTTCATCGGCAAGTGCAGAAAGCTGCCCATAGTCGAACCCGTATTCACTCTCATCCGCCGGCAGATCCTTTTCCCCTACCCGGCGCAGCAGTTCTTCGTCAGACCCGCTCAGCGAACGCAGCGATTCCAGCAGCAGGGCATCCCATTGCGATAGCTTCACCTTATTCTGTACATCTCCCATGATATAACCTCCCTTTAAGCGGTATTGTACAACAGCCTTCGGGCAGACAGCAATCCAGGTGTTCTCACGCAAGCAGCTATTTATTTCGGGGAATGAGGGTTAATCAGTTACTTCTCTAAATATATTGAATACATATAATTCATATCAACTATTCACGAATCCAAGGGGATGTTCTATCATGTTGAGCTTATTCTGGAGTGGCCTGCTATGAATTCAAAAAGAATCCGGGTGCTGCTGGGCAGCCCGATCCATCAGAAACCGGCAATCCTGGAGCAATTCCTGAACTCTCTGCTGCGCCTGAACTTAGGGCATATTGATCTGGATTACTATCTTATAGACGATAACCAGGATGAAGCCTCCAGTGAGCTGCTGCAGCAGTTCGCCAGCCAAAGCGGCCGTTCCGTCTTCCTGCAAGCCTCCGGCTATCGTGATGACTATATCCGGGATGAGAACACCCATGTCTGGCATTCCAGTCTGGTCTGGAAGGTGGCCGGCTTCAAGAATCTGATGATCCGGCGGGCGGAGGCCTTCGGCTATGACTACCTGTTCCTGATCGATTCCGATCTCATTCTTCATCCGGGTACGCTGCTGCATCTGATCAGTACAGGTAAGGACATTATCTCCGAAATATTCTGGACTAAGTGGCAGCCTAATACGCTTATGCAGCCGCAGGTCTGGATGCATGACGAATACAACCAGTGGGAAGTTCTCCCAGGAGAACAACTCTCGCCTGAAGAGATCCGGCGCCGCTTCTACGCATTTCTGCTGAGAATGCAGCAGCCCGGAGTCTACGAGGTCGGCGGACTTGGCGCCTGCACGCTGATCAGCAGCCGGGCCATCGGGTCCGGCGTCAGCTACGACCGGGTCCCCAACATCTCCTACTGGGGAGAGGACCGCCATTTCTGCATCCGTGCAGCGGCCCTCGGCCTTCCGCTGTTCGTGGACACCCATTTCCCAGCGCTGCATCTCTACAGAGACAGCGATCTGGACCTGGTGGCAGAGTTCATCCGGCTGACATCGGACGCGGAGACCGCTATAGCTGAGGAGGAGTCCGCTGACGACTCCGAAGCACCGGGGGGTCAGGCTGGAGCGGAGCCAGCCGGAGCGCACGGGGCAGCCGGCGCGGATCTGACCGGCGATGCAGAGGCTGCACCCGCTGACAAAAGGGTGCAGGAGGCAGGAGCAGAGTGGGAAGCACTCTGGACGCAGGCCGAGGCCCGGCGGCGCTTGTCCAAGGAGCCGGACGGGGACGACGATACTGGCGGTGCGGCTCTGGAAGCTGCTGAAGCAGACAGGGCAGAGAAGCCAGATCCGGCAGCAGGCGGGGACGGCTCCGGGGAAGCAGCCTCTGAGAGACTGCAAGCCGCTCCCCGAGAGGTTGCCGCCCCGGCAGTGGCACCGGCCATAGCCCTGGCCGCTGCTGCCCCCCGGCCCAAGCTGACCCTCACCATGATTGTCAAGAATGAAGGCTCACGGTTTCTGCGGCAGGTCCTTCTGGAACACCGCAAATATATTGATGAAGCGGTCATCATCGACGACGGTAGTACGGATGACACGGCAGACATCTGCCGCGAGGTCCTTCAGGGTATTCCGCTTCATCTGATCTGCAATCCTGTCTCCAAATTCCACCATGAATCGGAGCTGCGCAAGCAGCAGTGGGATGCGGTGGTAGCCACCCGTCCAGAGTGGATTCTCAATCTGGATGCGGATGAGATGTTTGAAGACCGGTTCCCGGAAGAAGTGGATTCTCTGCTGCGCACGGACAATTGCGAATTATTCTGCTTCCGGCTCTACGATTTCTGGAGTGAGACCCATTACCGTGAGGATCTCTACTGGCGGGCACACTTCAGCTACCGGCCGTTCCTGCTCCGCTACCGGGAGAACTTCAACTATCTATGGAACAACCTCCCGCAGCATTGCGGGCGGCTGCCGGAGAATATTTTTGAGTTGCGCCATCAGTTAAGCAACCTGCGTCTGAAGCATCTCGGCTGGTCGAAGCCGGAATACCGCGAGCAGAAATATTTACGCTATATGCAGCTGGACCCGAACGGACAATACGGCTGGAAGGAGCAGTATGAGTCTATCCTTGACCCGCAGCCTTATCTGGTGCCCTGGAAAGAATAAAATCCCTTATATTTCAAAGAAAAAGCGCTCCAGCCTTAAGCTTAAGGCGGAACGCTTTTTCTTGGATTTGCAGCAGCCCTCTGCTGTGGAGACAGTGGTCTGACCCCAGGTTACACGGAGCTTACTGTCTCCGCGGGCTCCGGTCTCGTGATCTGCACGGTCAATTCGCCGCCAGTTTCATCCACCGCCATCACTGAGCCTTCCTCTGCTTCTCCGGCAATCAGCGCCCGCGCCACCCGGGTCTCCAGGCTGCGCTGGATGAACCGCTTCAGCGGTCTGGCACCGTAGACGGAATCGAAGCCTTCCTCGGCAATGAAGCGGACCGCCCGGTCACTCAGCGTGAGGCCGATATTCCGCTCTGCCAATCGCAGGCGCAGGCCGTTCGCCAGCTTCACCACGATCTGCTGGGTCTCATCCAGCGTCAGCGGCTTGAACATTACAATATCGTCTACCCGGTTGAGGAACTCTGGACGGAAGTGGCCGCTAAGCTCCTTCATCACCCGGTCCTTGACGGCTTCCGTCAGTTCGCCATTGTCGTCCGTGCCTTGAATCAGATGCGGCGAGCCGATATTGGAGGTCATAATGATGATCGTATTCTTGAAGTCAACCACCCGGCCCTGCGAGTCGGTCAGCCGCCCGTCATCCAGCAGCTGCAGAAGAATATTGAACACATCGGGATGAGCCTTCTCCACCTCATCGAGCAGTACCACCGTGTAGGGCTGGCGGCGTACCGCTTCCGTCAGCTGGCCTCCTTCTTCATAGCCGACATATCCCGGAGGCGCGCCCACCAGGCGGGAGACACTATGCTTCTCCATATACTCGGACATGTCGATACGGATCATGCCGTCCTCGCGGTCGAATAGCGATACCGCCAGCGCTTTGGCCAGCTCGGTCTTCCCGACACCGGTCGGCCCCAGGAACAGGAACGAGCCAATGGGGCGGTTCGGGTCCTTGATCCCGGCTCTTGCCCGGAGTACAGCGTCCGCCACCAGCCGGACGGCCTCCTCCTGCCCGACCACCCGTTCATGCAGCGTATCCTCCAGCCGCAGCAGCTTATCGCGCTCGCCTTCCACCAGTCTGCTTACCGGAACTCCGGTCCAGCGGGAGACAATATCGGCGATCTCCTCCTCTGTCACCGCTTCACGCAGCAGCCGGGTCTCCTGATCCTGCTGTGCCGCTTCCTCCGCAGCCTTCAGCTGCCGCTCCAGATCAGGAATAATGCCGTAGCTTAATTCTGCTGACTTATTAAGATCGTAGATCTCCTGGGCATCGACCAGGTCTTTGCGGGCCTGCTCTAACATCTTTTTCAGCTCGCGGATGCCCTGAATCGCCGACTTCTCCTTCTCCCAGCGGACGGTCATGCCCAGATGCTTCTCCTTGAGGTCCGCCAGCTCCCGCTGGAGAAGCTCCAGACGGCGTCCGCTGGCCTCGTCGGTTTCTTTCTTGAGCGCGGCTTCCTCAATCTCCATCTGCATCAGACGGCGGGTCACCTCGTCCATCTCACCTGGCATGGAGTCAATCTCCGTGCGGATCATCGCACAGGCTTCATCCACCAGGTCAATCGCCTTATCCGGCAGGAACCGGTCCGTAATATAGCGGTTCGATAATACGCCCGCTGCGACCAGGGCGCTGTCATGGATTTTGACCCCGTGATGCACCTCGAAGCGTTCCTTGAGGCCGCGCAGGATCGAAATGGTATCCTCCACATCCGGCTCGCTGACCAGCACCTGCTGGAAGCGGCGTTCGAGCGCCGGGTCTTTCTCGATGTATTTGCGGTATTCATCCAGCGTCGTCGCCCCGATACAGTGCAGCTCTCCCCGGGCCAGCATGGGCTTCAGCATGTTGCCCGCGTCCATGGCTCCCTCGGTCTTGCCCGCACCGACAATCGTATGCAGCTCATCAATGAACAGAATAATCCGTCCGTCGCTCTCGCGGATTTCCTTCAGCACGGCCTGGAGCCGCTCCTCGAATTCCCCGCGGTATTTGGCCCCAGCAATCAGGGCACTCATATCCAGCGAGAAAATGGTCTTGTCCTTCAGCCCCTCCGGCACATCCCGGCGGACAATCCGGTGGGCCAGCCCTTCGACAATCGCAGTTTTGCCGACACCCGGTTCCCCGATCAGCACGGGGTTGTTCTTGGTCTTGCGGGAGAGGATACGGATCACCCGGCGGATCTCGGCATCGCGTCCGATCACCGGATCAATCTTGCCTGCCCGCACCTCGGCTACAAGATCGCGGCCGTACTTCTCCAGCACCTCATAGGTGGCTTCCGGCTCGCGGCTGGTCACCCGCTGGTGCCCGCGGATCTCCGCCAGCACCTCTAATAGCTTCTCCCGGGTAATCCCCCGGCTTGTGAACAAGCCGCGCAGCTCGCGGTTCCCGCTGCCGGAGTCCGAGACCATCGCCAGCACGGCATGCTCTACGGCCACGAATTCGTCCTGCATCTTCGCCGCTTCCTGCTCTGCCTGCTCCAGCATAGCGATCAGCGCGGGCGAAGCATAACGCCGCATCGTGCCCGCCCCGCTTCCGCTTACACTGGGCTTCCGCTGCAGCAGCGTCTCCGTATCCTGCAGCAGTCCGGCAGCGGGAATATTCATCTTCTGCAGCAGCCGCGGCAGCAGACCTTCATGCTGCTGAAGCAGCGCCTTCAGCAGATGGAGATTGTCAATCTCCTGATGCCCGCCGGAAGCAGCCAGCGACTGGGCGTCTGCAACAGCTTCCTGCAGCTTCTGGGTAAGCTTATTGAAATCCATAGGATCATCGCCTTTCCATTCATTTATGCTGCTGCAGCCCCAGCCGCAGCATTCCATATGTCAGTTCAGCCGGATAACAAACCGGCGCGTTTATATTCATGATTACCCTGTTGTCGCCCTACGCCGCTGCGCCCCGCCTGAAGGGTGGCGTTTCGCCCCGGCCTGGAAGCTGCCGGAATCGGCAAGCTGCCGGTACAGCTTCTTCTCCGCCTCCGATGTCTCTGCCGGAACGACAATCTCAATCCGGAACAGGATATCACCGTTCGTCCCGTCAGAACGTCTCAGACCCTTGCCGGAGAGGCGCAGCGTTCTGCCGTTCGCCATACCTGCGGGGATCTTCAGCTTAACGCTGCTGCCATCCGGCAGCGCTACCTTGGCTTCCCCGCCAAGCACAGCCTGCCAGGGGGCAATCTCAACTGTGCCGAGCAGATCCCCGCCGTCCGGTTCATAGATATCATGGGGCAGGAGACGCAGCGAGATCAGCAGATCGCCTCCCTGGCCCGCCCCGCTTCCGCCGCCGGGCACCCGGATCACTGTCCCTTCGGCTGAACGTGCCGGAATCTGCACATTCAGGTCCTTGCCGGCCGCCTGTACGCTGATATTGCCGCCTCTGTAGGCCTGCTCCAGGGTAATCTCAAGCTGGGCCTGCATCGTACTGAACTCATCAGCCCATGAACTGCCCCCGGAACGGCCCTCTCCGCTCCCGGAGAAGAAGTCGAAGCCGCTGCGTTCAGCGGCTCCCCGGCTGCCGAAGAACATCCCGAACAGATCCTCCTCGGGGATGCCGCCGGAAGCAGAGGCTCCGCTGCCCCAGTCCGGGCCAAACGGCGATTCCCATGACGCAGAGGAGGCTGCCCCGTGATTCCGCTGCCCCCGCGACCCTGCGTAGCCGGTTCCATAGCGAAGCTCCTCATCATAGCTTCTGCGCTTCTCTTCGTCACCCAGCACCTCATAGGCTTCCGCCGCTTCCTTGAACCTCGCCTCTGCCTCCGGGGCCTTGTTGACATCGGGATGCCATTTTTTGGCCAGCCTCTGATAGGCCTTCTTGATCTCCTGCTTCGAGGCCTGCCTGTCTACGCCCAGATGCTCATAGTAATTTGCCGCCACCGGTACCTCCTCCTTTCGTATAATGGGAACCTCTTACTGCATATCGTCCTGTATCAAGCCTATTCCTGGCCTGGACGATTATTCGCCCTATCCTTCCTCCGGGGAAAAGACGCATTATAGCCGGTAACCCCACTACAATGCGCCTTGATATGATAGTGCTATATGAAAAGCCCGGCGGAATCCTGCTGCCGACTAAGGAACCGGATAGGCCAGCGGCGGCGGCCGCTCAGCCCGGGATTCCCGCGTAAAGCGGCTGCTCCAACCAGACTTGGAAGTCAACCTTCCTCTACAGCTTACTCCAGCTGCTGCGGATCTGAAGCATTCCCGCCATCCTGAATCTCAATCCGTTTGCCCTGCGGCTTCTGCCGCTTCGGAACCTCCAGACTCAGCACCCCGTCCTTCAGAGACGCGCGGATACTCTCTTCAGCGATATCCTGAACGTAGAAGCGGCGCACATATTCACCATACCGCCGTTCCCGGCGCACGGTCTGATGCTCCTTGTTCTCTTCGTTCTTTTCTTCTTTGCGCACGGCCTTGATCGTCAAGTAAGGGCTGGAATAATCAATGTCGATTTCTTCTTTCCGGAAGCCCGGAAGCTCGGCCTCGATCAGATAAGCCCCTTCACTCTCGCGGATATCCGTCCGGAAGGACAACGTGGAGCTTGTCAGCGGTGCGAAGAAATCATCATTGAACACTTCATTCAGCGATTTAGCCAGCGCACCAAATGCATCATCTCTGCGTTTACCAAAAGGAACTAAATCAAACATCATCCATTCTCCTCTCATTTGACTTGTAGTTTTAGTTTGGTCATGGGTTCGACTTTGACTTTGTCTGACCTATGGCTTTATTATAGTCTGCATCCACCGGGATGACAAAACCGGTATAAGCCGAAAATCCGGGAAAATCCGGCGTTTCGGCTCACTTTTTAGGTTAAATTTTAGCATTTTTAAATATTTGACCTTATTTGACCTTTATTCGGCTTTACTTTATATAACGTTCCCGGTATTCACTCTCCAGCATCCCCATCATAACGACATCATGGTATTCATGGTTATAGAACAGCGTCTGGCGCCGCACCCCCTCATGCACAAAACCAATAGACTCATACACATGCGCAGCACGGGCATTATAACTGTAGACCTCGAGCTCAATTCTATGCAGATTCAGAATGCCGAAGCCGTACTCCAGCATCAGCAGCAGCGCCTCACGCCCGTACCCTTGTCCCTGATGCCGCTCATCCCCGATGGCGATCCGCAGATTAGCGCTGCGGTTGTCCGCATCTATATCCATGGCGATATCACCGATGACCTCATCATTCTCCTTCAGAGCAATAAGCAGCAGCACCGTACTGTCATCTCCTGATTTATGCGTGATATATTGCTCAATCTGCTCTTTGGTGACATGCTTCTTCGTCCCTGTTAATCTGCGGACTTCCGTGCCATAGAACATATGGTAATACATCTCAGCGTCTTCCCCGTTAAGCGGGCGCAGATATACCTTGTCTCCTGTTAACAGCCCCGAATGCCTGTTCATTCCCGTCATCTCCTGCCTGTTGTAATAGCTCCTATGGTAAACCAGAACTGCATACTATAAAATATACAAAAACGTCTAATTCCGAAGGACAGAATGAAGGTGAAGGATGCTGCTTGTCCCCGATTTGAATGAACACAGTGAGCTGCCTTACTACATACAGCTCTATAATTATTTGTCAAAAGCGATTCTTGGCGGCTCCCTGGAGAGCGGCGCACGCCTGCCTTCGATCCGCCGTCTTGCAACGCTATGCGGAATCAGCGCAACTCCTGTGGAGCTTGCCTATCAGCAGTTGCTCGCGGAAGGCTTCATCGCCAGCAAACCGCGCAGCGGCTACTATATTCTGCCGGTGCACAAGGGCAACAGCCCTGCGGAAGACGGTGAACGCTTACGTCCGGCAGCCCGCCCGATCACTCCCCGCGATTCGCGGCAGTATACTTATGATTTCCATATATCACGTAATGATTTCTCCCTGTTCCCGCACAAAATATGGCGCAGCCTCTATCAGGAGCAGCTTACGAATCCGGACCTGCTCCAGTACGGCGATCCGCAGGGGGAGCCGGCGCTGCGTCAGAGCATTGCCGCCCATCTGCGGCAATTCCGCGGACTGCGCTGCACAGAGAAGCAAATCGTAGTCGGCGGCGACCAGTATACGCTGTGTTCCCTGCTGTGCCTGATGCTTAAAGAACGGGTGAGCGGGCTGGGAATTGAAGATCCGGGGTATCACCTGCTGCCCGCAGCATTCAAACGCAGCGGTTATATGGTCATGCCCATTCCGCTGGACGAAGACGGTCTGCAAGTAGAGAATTTGTATGCAAGCGGGGCTGACGCCGTATACATCTCCCCTTCCCATCAGTTCCCCCGGGGCATGGCGATGCCGATAGCCAGACGCCTTGCATTGCTGGACTGGGCCCGGTCCACGGGCGGTTACATTATAGAAGATGATTATGACGGGGAGTTCCGCTATCATGGACGGCCTATTCCTGCGCTTCAAGGGCTTATAGCGGACAGTCCAGTCATCTACATGTGCAGCTTCGCGCAGTCGGTGGCCCCCGCCCTGTGCATTCACTATATGGTTCTGCCGGAGGAGCTGCTGCCGCTCTATCACAGCCTGAGAAGTGAGCTGTACCTGGAGCATTCGGCTTCGCGGCTGCATCAGATTGCCCTGCATTATTTCATGGAACGGGGACATTTCGAGAGACACCTGCGCAGGATGCGGCTGCTCTATCAGCGCAAGCATGACCTGCTGCTGCGCTCGATCAGGCAGCATTTCGGCGATGCCGCAGCCGCCAGCGGAGCGGATGCCGGGTTTCATCTTCTCCTGACCCTGACCTCTCCCGCAGCGGGCAGAGCAAGGGAGCTGGCCGCAGCAGCAGCGGAAGCCGGAGGTATCCGTGTTACGCCTATGTCATATACGTGGTGGGATAAGCCGGATTACGATGAGCCGGAATTCATTCTGGGATTCGGCGGCATCGCCGAGGATCTGATTGATGAAGGCATCCGCAGGCTGGCGGAGATATGGCTGAACTATATAAGACGCACTTAAGATTTAAACTTGAAGCTTCATCGTCACTGCGGTGAACATTTGGACTTCCGGCCGCTGTTGTCACCAGATTTCTTGATTTATTCCGCTGTTCGCGGATGAAATCCGGTGACAAAGGCGGACACTACCGCTCCTACAGTTCCAAATTTCCCCTCCGCTTCTTTTGCTTTTTGTTTATTTCTTTAGTGCTTCTTATATAGCTACTTATATCTCGCCAGCATTCCCGTAAGCGTCCGCTTTACCTCCGCCACCAGCTCAGGCGGCTCTTGTACCGTAGCCTCGTCGCAGAGGCCGATCGCAAAACGTGCGAAGAAGCCCAGATCACTCTTCTGGATCTCCCCCTCCAGCCAGCCCGTTCCATCCGCGCGGATATGCAGCAGCGGAGAGGACCATAGCTCGGCTTCGCAGGCTTGAACGCCTCCATGTCCCAATTCAACCCACATCCGCACAAGACTTTCATCCCCCTGCCCCGCATGGCTGCTGTAAACCTCCTTGTTGCCCAGGTGAACATGCCGCAGATCACGTGCTGCCGGCCCCGAACTGTCATATCCGGCAGAGCGAATCCGGTCACAGCGGAATACACGGATATCCCCGCGCAGGAAGCAGTACGCCGGACAATACCATAAGCCGTTATGGGCGTAGATGCCTACCGGCTGAATCCATCTTTCCTTGCTCTGCCCCTTCGATTCATAATGGATCAGCAGCACCTTTTGCCCGGTGGCCGCTTCCAGCAAGAGCGACAGATAAGGGAATTCCGCCTGTCTCACCGGAGTCAGGAAGTCAATCCGGTTCTTCATCTCGTCAATCCGGTCGCGGACATCGCCGGACATATAGTTATAGAATTTATGTTGGGCGGATAATGATTCCTGCTTGAAGGGGAGATACTTGTAGTGGCGCAGGGCATGACTGGCGAAAAATATCGCCACCGCCTCCTCCTCCGTGAACGCAATCGGCGGCAGTATTCTTTCGTTCAGCACCTGATAACCTCCATGCGGCCCCACTTCGGAATAGAGCGGGACGCCCAGCTCCCCCAGCTCCTGCAAATCCCTGAGAATGGTCCGGGAGGAGACATTGAATTCGTCGGCCAGCTCTTTGACGGTGAATTTCCGCTTGCGGTTGACGGTCATCATCAGATCCAGCAGCCTTTTGGACTTAGACATAGGCTTCACTCCATTTATTATTCTAACTATGACAATACCTGTCACTATCATAGACTACACTATAATCAAGCCGGTTAGCTAAGGCAAATTGAACATCCTAAGGAGCGAATTAGACATGACCCTGCAAATCAACCCTTTTATTCTCGTGGACGGTACAGCAAGCGATGCCATTGCCTTTTATCAAGAGGCACTAGGCGCTGAGCTGCTCTTCAAGCAAACCGTGGGCGAAGGCCCGCAGAACCCCGACTCCCCCATGACCGATCAGGAAAAAGCGCGTATTGCCCATTCCGTCCTGCTGGTGGGCGAAACCAAGTTTTTTGTTGCAGATCAGGAGGTTGGCCAGCCGCTGAGCTATGGCAATGCCATCACCATCTGTATCACAGCGGATACCGCAGATGAAGCGCAGCAGCTGTACGACTCGCTTAAGGCAGGCGGAACGGTGGATATCGAGCTGGCTCCGGCTTATTTCAGCCCCGCCTTCGGCATGGTTACCGACAAGTACGGTGTATGCTTCCAGATCTTCACGAAGCGGGCGCAATAAAGCTCCGTCGGGCCGGGTGAATTCTTCAGGTGCAGGATACAAAAAGCACTGTCTCCCGGAATCTCCGGTGAGACAGTGCTTGCTGCCGTGTGCGGCAATATTCTTGGCGCACGCTAATATAATGCCCGCCACAAATAGAAGGTGGCGTATGCCTCCCAGCCCTGCCAGGGCCGGGCCAGGACGAGCAGTTCCGCAGGCGTAGGCTTGCGGTCCATGCCGGTGAGGAACTTGATCACGTTCTGCAGACCGACATCGCCGACAGGGAATGAAGAGCTGTCCCGCAGGCAGCGCATCCGGACATACTGCGAGGTCCACGGGCCGATCCCGCGGATCTTCAGCAGCCGTTGCTCGGCGTCTGCCGGGGACGGGAGCGCCAGCAGCTCCTCCCGGCTTAGCTCTCCGCTTGCGATCAGCGAGGCGACCGTGAGGATCGTCTGCGCTTTGCTGCGGGTGAGCTGCAAGGCACATAATTCCTCGATCTGCACCTCCGCGAAGACCTCCGGTCCGGGGAACCGGTAATAGGTCTGCCCTCCCTGCTCCAGAGATTCTCCATACACCTCGGTTAGGCGATGCTTGAGCCTGTAGGCAAAAGCCAGATTGACCTGCTGGCCCAGTATCGCCCAGCATAATGCCTCGAACAGATCCGGGATGCCGATAATCCGCAGCCCCCGGTGCTGGCTGACCAGCGGCCGGAGCAGCGGATCTGCTTCCGCCAGCCGGTAGAACGGGGTAAGATCGCGGTCCAGATCGAACCACTCTACAATATAACGGGCCAGCCATTCCTGCTCCAGGACGCCGGGAACAGACCCATGGAGCAGAGTTACGCTCAGCCTGTTCTCTTCAGACACGTTAAGCCGGATCAGGACCGGGCCGTCCTCCAGCTTGAACATCCGGGTCACTCCCGCCTCATCCGTGCGGAACAGGCATTCCAGCGGCGAACGGTTCATGTACTCCAGACAGGCGTCCAGGCTGAAATCCTCCGGCAGCGGCAGCTCAAAAAGCAAATCGTTCATGGCCCGCCGCCTTCACATTTAGAATCCCTTCCAGCTGAAGCAGCTCCTGCTTGAGCTGCAATCCGCCCCGGTAACCGGTTAAGGTGCCGTTCGCGCCGATGACCCGGTGGCAGGGCACAATAACCGGCACCGGGTTCTGCCCGTTGGCTGTGCCGACAGCCCGGACGGCGAGCGGTCTTCCGATCCGTTCAGCCAATTCCTTGTAGCTGGCAACCTCTCCATGCGGGATCGTGAGCAGCCCGCGCCAGACCTCCTGCTGAAAGGGTGTGCCCCACAAGTCTAGCTCCACACTGCTGAAATCTACCGGTTCTCCGGCAAAATAACGCTGGAGCAGTTGCACGGCGCCAAGCTGTTCAAACCTTACAGCATCTTCAAGGAACTCGCTGTGCGGAGCATATTGGTTCAGCCAGGGAGCCGGCAGGCGTCTTTCATCCGCCTGATAAGAGATACGGATAAGCCCTTTCTCACTGGCCCATAGGGTCCACTCTCTATTCCCCAGGTTCAGGGTATGATGATAGATCACGGTTTTGCTTTGACTTTGACTTTTATTCCGGCTTGGGTTCATGCGGTCTTCCTCCTTCGTTATGCTTCATGCGGTAGTCTGTAGGGGTCAGCCCCGTCTTCTTCACGAACCAGGCGGCAAAATGGGAGGGTGTACGAAATCCCACGGCCCCGGCTACTTCAGCCATTCCCGTCTCTGTCTCCGTCAACAGCCTGCTGGCTTCTTCCGCGCGCAGGGCATCCAGTCTGGCCGCAGGCGACTGGCCCGTTACCCGCTTGTAGGTCCGCTGCAGATGGAACGGGCTGACCTTCAGCTCTGCGGCCATGGACTGCAGAGTCAGCTTGCTGCCGAACTGCCCGTCCATGATGGCATCCGCCTGCGCCGCCAGCACCGCGTCCGGCCGGAGGACGCCGCCTTCTTCGGGGCGGCATCTTTTGCAGGGCCGGAAGCCTTCCCGGATGGCCTCCTCCAAAGAGCCGTAGAACACCACATTGGCAGCCTTCGGTGTTCTGGCCCGGCAGGAAGGCCGGCAGACAATATGCGTCGTCAGCACCGCTGTATAATAAACACCGTCATAGGTCGGCTCGCGCCGCACCACCGAATCGTAAATACGCTCAAATAATTGCGGTTCCATCCCTGATCACCTCTTACAGCCAGTATAAACGATTCGTTTTGGCTTATGCAGCCTATTGGGATAGGAGAGCAAGATTACGACAGCCGGTATCGCTCAGTGATACTGTGACGAATTCGCATTTGCCGGCAGATTACGTATTGAGACTAGGCCGTTCTTCGGGAGCAAGGCTTCACGCCACAAGCAAATGGATAAACGTATCTTAATTCCTCGATTTTCCAAGGATGTGAGGAAGCAAGTGGAAAAACAGCATTTATTAATGCTAGTATTGGCTACTGGGCTTGAAATGGGAGAAATTAAGTGTTGTTTATCCAACTACCGGTTCATCACGGTCCATTCGCTCATTAGCAAGTGTACAAAATCCAACTGCTTCTGCCGCCATAATATCCGCTCTTAGCTAATACCTCTGTTGGACAAATCAAAGCACTCCCGGTCAGGAACCGCCCTGCCGGTTTCTCTACAATGAAATTGAAAGGAGAGGTGAGGATTTGGAGACGATACGGCTGCTACAGCAGGCGATTGATTATGTGGAGCATAACTTGCACTCCGCCATTGGGGTGGAGGATATCGCGGGAGCCGCGATGACCTCGAAGTACCATTTTCAGCGGATGTTCCATGCCTTGACGGGCTTCACCGTTACAGAGTATGTACGCAACAGACGGCTTACGCTGGCGGCGGAAGAGCTGGCCGGGACGGACGGCAAGGTGATCGACATTGCGCTGAAGTATGGTTACGAGACCCCGGAGTCCTTCGCCAAGGCGTTCCAGCGTGTGCATGGGGTGACTCCGAATATGGCGAAGAAAAAGAACGTGAAGCTCAAATCGTTTTCCCGCATCTCCTTTCAAATTCAAATTAAGGGAGAGACCGAAATGGATTATCGGATCGTGGAAGAAAAGGGTTGTCATGTGATTGGAAAAGAGGTCATTGTCCGCCAGGATGCTTATACAGAAATCCCGGCATTCGTAGAGATGATCTGGAAGGATGGTACGCATGACCGGATTAACGAATGTGCCGGAAGACCTGCGGGTTCGCTGCTGTTCGGCTATTATTACGACTTCAACGAGGACGGGACAAAACGTTATCTGATGGGGACTGAACTGCCGGATGGACAAGAGGTGCCAGAGGAGCTTGTCAGCCTGACTGTGCCTGATCAGACCTATGCCGTATTCGATAGCCGGGATACCTATTCTGATGACACTGAGATGGGAATGGAGATCCTGAATGTGTGGCGGAGAATCTATTCCGAATGGTTCCCGTCAGCGGGTTTTGAACAAGTGGAAGGACCGTGCATGGAGAAATACTACTGGACTGATGACAGCCATGAAGAATCTATCTGCGAGGTGTGGATTCCGGTGGTGAAGAAATAAAATTGAAGCGCGCCAAACAAACCAAACCTTCCCTATGCCATGACGGCGTCTGGAAGGCTTTTTTCGTCCAATCTTTAACATCCGCCGGAATTCACGATATAATCAATAGATACAAAAATTGGAAGTAATTGATGATCTATGTCCATTCTTAAGAGGATACTTCCTGTCTGTTTAATCATCTTATTGCTGCTTCCGAATATTAGTTCAACTGCCGCTGCTGCCAGCCCTACCCGATCCACAACAAGAGCTATACATGTTAACATCAATGGTGCTTTCATTTCTACTGACAGTAACCCGTTCATTCAATCTGGCAGAATCATGATTCCAATCCGAACGCTGGCTTCCTTAGGGCTCGAATATTCTTGGGATGCTATAGAGCATACAGTAACGATTACGAATGCTTCCCATGATATTTTTCAAATGACTCAGGGCCAGCCCATCGCTTATAAGAATGGACAACCTGTTCAAATGGATAGCGAGGCCAATAATTATAACGGACGGATCATGGTTCCTGCCAAGTTTGTCAGTGAGGCGTTTGGATATAAGGTGTACTATGACAAGATAAGAGAGATTGTATTCATTCAATCCGGGAATTTCACTCGTGATGCCCAGGCCGTCTATTCAGCAGATCTCAAGCAGGCGCGCCTGGCGGCCATTTCATTGCCGATTCTCTACTCTTTCCAACCTGGCACCAGCACACAAAGTGATCCATCCCAATACTATACGTATTCCTTTGCTTCCGGCGACGCCACCCGCTATACCTACAGCAACGGAGAAATAAGGACAGTAGTTGAGATTACTGAAGGAACAGCTACAGCCGTATGGCAAGTGTCGGAGGCAGATATCCCCGGTTATCCTGCGACTACGTTTGGCGGAATGAAGCCGGAGTATATTTCCGATCTGTTTAAGGATTCTTTTAGTTATAACAACGGTGTTTATAGCAGTTATCACACCCTCAGTGATGGCACTGTACAAAAATTGAAATACTCAGGCCTTAATTACGTCGATATTGTTCGTGCGATTCCCGAGTAACCGTCCTGTCTGCCAAGTTTAGCCTTTCCGAAAAGACCCGAATGGCCCGGCGCAAAAATGATATAATTGAACTCTGAATACCAATCTGCTACAGGAGAACGATAGCGATGCAGCCAACTTACATGGACGATGCCGGGTGGGACAAGCTCATCTCGGAGGTAGCCCAATCTTTCGATGATCTGACCCTGAAACGGGGATTTCAATATTATAAACAAAAACGCCTGCACGCCTTCAAGATGATGACAGACCGGGAAATCATGTGCATTGTAGAGGGCCGGGAAGATTATGTCACAGCGGTTAAGCTGGACCATCTGCCGGAGAGCCGCTGCGGTTGTCCCGTATCCGGGATGTGTAAGCATATGGCCGCTGTGCTGATGCAGTATGCGGAGGATCAGGAGCGGCCTGTGCATTCCATTGCCAATGCCAAGGCGCTTGTAGACCGGCCTAAGATCCCTGCCAAGGCTCCCGCCGTTCCGGGACGGCGCGGCGAACAACTGAAGAAGCTGGCCGCGCTGATTCCCGGGGCTACCGTGCAGCAGTGGCGTGAGTACATGGCACTTATTCTGGAGCCGTTGATCCATACAGTGCGTAACCCGCAATATGCCGACCGGGGGCTGGCCGCCATCACCGGGGCTGCGCCCAAGCTGTCTCCCGCTGCCGGCAAGCTGTTCAAGCTTCATGCCCATCTCTGTGTACTGGAGAGCCTGATTAAGCCGGGAGGACAGCCGCTGGCAGCAGGCCTCTCCACCCTCAGCTATTCGGTCGGCTACTACACCTCCATTGCCGTATCCGATCTGCAAAAGCAAATCCTCCAGATGATGAAGCAAAGTCTGCCGCTGGCCGAAGCCCCCGAAGAATGGCCCAGAGTCTACGATACGATTGCCTATCTGCGGGGCGAGATGCTGGCTGAGGTCCGTGACCGTTCAAGGGAACAGCCTTATCTCGCTAACTGTTATTCCCTGCTGTGGAACCATTGGATTACACCAAATCTAAGCGGACCGGAGCTGTATGCCAAGGAGCTTGTGGAGCTGAAGCAGGCAGGGGAAGCGTTAAGCACCTCTGCCTCCCGCCATGCCCTGCTGCTGGCCGAGAGCCGGATGCATGTGTTCCTGCATGAGGATGCCGCCGCTATGGAGAAGCTGCGCACTGCAGCCGAGCATCCCGGGCTGCACCCGCAAGAGGTGATGGACTTCCTCTCTCCACTGGCTGGAGCCCGGCAGTGGGAGCGGCTTACAGACTGGCTGGCTATGACCGGACCGCTGCTAAGCAGCAGGCTGTACAATCTGCAGGATTATGCCGAATACTGGGACGATGCCATCCATTATCTGCCCGAAGCGGAGCCCCGGATGTGGGAGACGCTGTCCGGTATGCTGCCGCTGTCGCGCGAGATCTATGAGGAACAGCTCCTGGCCTACGGCAAATGGCAGGAATGGATGGATATACAGCTATCCTCCGGACACCGGCCGGCCGACTTCCGGGTAAGCGATCTGCAGCCGGTAGAGAAGAATGCGCCGGAGCTGCTTCTGCCGTTCTATCATCAGGCGGTGGAACGATTCGTGCTGGAGAAGAACCGGCATGGCTACAAAGCGGCCGTGAAGCTGTTGAAGCGTCTTGCCAAGCTGTATAAAAAAACAAAACGCGAAGCGCGCTGGAACGAGTTCCTGGACGGTTTTCTGGACAGGCACAGCCGGCTGCGCGCCCTTCAGGAGGAGCTGCGGAAAGGAAAACTGATTCCATGAATACAATGATGCGCAATATTACGGTCCAGCTCGCTTTGAGCCAGTATGGGGACGCGCTGATCTATGGCGTGGATGACCGGGATGATTATGTTCCCGGTGTCCAGCTCAAGCAGCTGCTGTTCGCCTGGCATGAAGAATCCTTCTACGGCACGGAGCTTAGTCTCTCGAAGGCCGATGAAGTGGAGCTGATCGTGCTTCCTGCGGAGCAGGTCCTTCCATTCTTCGCCGGCCTCCGGCTGCTCCGGCATGTCGGCTGGAGCTGGCAGGGCGATGCGAAGCTGTTAACCCGGCTGGCCCCGCTGCTGGCGGGCGTACTGGAGTCTAAACAGTATGCCCCCAGCCTCCCGGCCTTCCGTGAAGGCCAGCTCCGCTGGACCTGGGGGGAGCAGGCGCTGGCGGAAGCCGCCGAAGCGAACTGGGACGATGCAGCGGCGCTGCACAGTCTCCAGGAGCGCAGCGGGTTCACCGAAGGGCTGCAGGCCGCCTTCTCTGCGGCGGTCTTCCAGCGGTATTACAGCGCCGAGGCGCAGGCCGGTGACCTGCGCAGTGAATTCCCGCTGCTGTTCAGCGGGAACCCGGCCGCAGCGGCCGGGATGGACGAAGACAGCTGGCTGATGTCCATCGGCTGGAAGGCAGACACCGCGCCGTTCCGGCCGGTGGTGCAGCTGCTCGAGCCTGACGATGAGCTGCCGCACTGGCGGCTCCAGCTTCTCTTGCAGGACAAGCGCGACGAGTCCGCGCTTGTGCCGCTGCGGCTCACCGGGGACGGCGAGCCGCACGGCGATTGGCCCGATGCGTGGACAGAGCATGTCCACGAGCGGGCGGGCGGGTGGCTGTCACGGCTGCGTGACAGCCTGCCGGAGCACATCGGGCGCGGGGCCGATGTGCTGGCAGAGCCGCTGAGCGACGCGGTCGCGTGGCGGTTCCTCACGGCCGACAGCCGGCTCCTGCTGGAGGCCGGCTGGCAGGTGCTGCTGCCGGCGTGGTGGGAAGCCGCCAGCCGCAGGAAGCCGCGCCTGCGCGCGAAGATCAGCTCCGGCACCGCCGAGGGCAGCCGCGGGCAGTCGCTGTTCGGTCTTGATGCACTCGTCGATTTCGACTGGCGCATCTCCATCGGCGACGCCGACCTGTCGGAGGCGGAGTTCGCCGACCTCGTGGCGCGCGGGGAACGCCTCGTCCAGTTCCGCGGCAGATGGATTCCGCTGGACCCTGCGCTGCTGGCGCAGATTCAGCGGGCCATGGCCGGGATGGACAAATCACGCGGCTTATCCTTCCAGGATGTGCTGCAGCTGCACCTGCTGAACAGCGGGGCAGACGGCGATTCGGAGGAAGCGGACGCGCTGCGTGCGGAGGAAGAAGCTGAACGCGTCCGGCTGGAGGTCGAGCTGAACGAGCATCTGGTGACGCTGATCGGCCAGCTCGGGCAGCGCAGCCAGTGGCCGAAGCCGGAGATTCCGGCCGGTCTGCATGCCGAGCTTCGCAGCTACCAGCATGAAGGCTTCGCCTGGCTGGTGTTCCTGCGCCGCTTCGGCCTTGGCGCTTGCCTGGCCGATGATATGGGGCTCGGTAAGACGGTGCAGCTGATTGCTTACCTGCTCCACTTGAAGGAGCAGGAGGCGGAAGCGGCTGCTTCCGGCGCACCCGTAGCCCGGCGGCAGACCGAGCCGGCCGGATGGCCTTCGCTGATCATCTGCCCGACCTCGGTGCTCGGCAACTGGCAGAAGGAGCTGCAGCGCTTCGCGCCTTCCCTGAACGTGATGCTTCACTACGGAAGCAGACGGCTGGATGCCGGATATTTCTACGGCGCCGCTTCGCAGGCGGATGTAGTCCTCACCTCCTACGCGACCGCAGCGCTGGACCAGGAACTGCTGAAGCAGTTCACCTGGGCTACCGTATGCCTGGATGAAGCGCAGAATATCAAGAATGCCGGAACGAAGCAGTCCGCTGCGGTACGCAGCTTCCCGGCCCTGCACCGGATTGCCCTGACCGGGACCCCGATTGAGAACAGGCTGTCTGAGCTGTGGTCGATCTACGATTTCATCACGCCGGGATACCTGGGCAGTCCCAAGGGGTTCCAGGACCGGTTCGCAAATGCTATTGAGAAAGAGCGGAATGCCGAGCGGACCGCAGATTTGCAGCGGCTGGTCAAGCCGTTCATGCTGCGCCGCAAGAAGAAGGACCCGGCGATTCAGCTCGACCTGCCGGATAAGAATGAGATGAAAACCTATATTAACCTGACCGCCGAGCAAGCCGCTCTCTACGACCAGAATGTGAACAGCCTGCTCGAACGGATGCAGAAGCTGGAGGGCATTGAACGCAAGGGGGCCATTCTCGCCGCCTTGACCAGCCTGAAGCAGCTCTGCGACCACCCGATGCTGCTGACCAAGGAGGCGCTGCCTGAGCCGGAGGCGGGCCATGTTCTGGATACCAGCGCCTTGATCGAACGCTCCGCCAAGCTGGAACGGCTGCTGGCGATGGTCCGTGAGCTGCGCGAAGAGAATGAGCGCTGCCTGATCTTCACCCAGTATGTCGGCATGGGCAAGATGCTCCAGGCCGTACTCCAGCAGGAGCTGCAGGAGCCGGTGCTGTACCTGAACGGCAGCACCCCGAAGAGCACACGCGACCGCATGATTGAGCGGTTCCAGGCGCCCGCGCCGCCCGCAGGCGAAGCCGCGGCCAATGCCGCCGGATATCAGCCGTCCGATCAGCCGAATGTATTCATTCTCTCGCTCAAAGCAGGCGGGGTCGGACTCAACCTGACGGCTGCCAATCATGTGTTCCACTTCGACCGCTGGTGGAATCCGGCCGTGGAGAACCAGGCCACCGACCGGGCCTACCGCATGGGCCAGACCCGGGATGTGCAGGTGCACAAGTTCATCTCGCTCGGTACGCTGGAGGAGAAGATTGACGAGATGCTGGAGAGCAAGCAGCAGCTCAGCGACGATGTAATCTCCGGCTCCGAAGGCTGGATCACCGAGCTGTCTACAGATGCCCTGAAGGATCTGTTCACGCTGCGCCGGGAATGGGTAGGATAGGATGAGATCAGAAGCCCCTGGCCCATTCAGAACTGGAGGTTGTTGCCAGATCAGGACCGGTGTGCTAAAATCAACTTAACTTTTTTAGAACGGAGGGTTGCGTGTGATAGACTATATCCGGATTCGTACTTTACGCGGCTAATTACATTCTCATAGCGCGAAAGCTCTGCCTTGTGCAGAGGACTCAGGATAGGTCTGTCCATAAATAGCAACCCATAAGCATTGCATTCCATAGATAATACCTGCTAATCCGCTGCCGTGCAGCCGGTAACCAAAACCGTTACACTGTCCTTATATGAGGGTTTCTCCTCCTATTCAGGATAATTTGTACCGGCATCAAGGAACCGGGGTACCGGCAGGATATGCAGGTATGCCTCTTGGCCGCCGGAATTTCCACCCTCCGGCTGCGGTTCTGTACTTCATGGTGTCTATGGATATGCCGGGCTGTATAGCTGCTCCCGTATAGCGGGCTATACTTGGACCTTATTCTGTTGTTCCTCAATTTACTGTTAGCACAGGCAGACTGCCTGTGCTTTTTTATGCTCAAATTACACTTTGGAGGTTGATCTATATATGGAATCCGTACTACAAAAAGCAGTCATCGTCGGTGTACAGCTACAGCATGACACGAACTTCGCTTATTCGATGGAGGAGCTTCGTAACCTCGCAGCCGCCTGCGAGATTGAGGTAGTGGCTGAGCTGAGCCAGAAGTCCAGCCGGGTGAACCCTTCTCATTATCTCGGGACCGGCAAAATCCAGGAGCTGGCGCTGCTCATGGAGCAATACGAAGCGCCTATCGTCATTTTCAACGATGAGCTGTCACCGTCCCAGATCCGCAATCTGGAGTCCGCGCTGGACCGCCAGGTGATTGACCGGACCATTCTGATTCTGAATATCTTCGCGCAGCGGGCCAAGACCAAGGAAGCCCAGCTCCAGGTAGAGGTCGCCCAGCTTCAGTATATGCTTCCCCGCCTGACGGGGCTGCGTGAGTCTCTTGGACGACAAGGGGGCGGAGCCGGTCTGAAGAATAGAGGGGCCGGGGAAACCAAGCTGGAGCTGGACCGCAGACGGATCGAGGAACGGATCTCTGTGCTGCAGCAAGAGCTCCAGACCCAGGTCTCCCGGCGCCAGATCCAGCGCAAGCAGCGGCATAAGAATGAGGTGCCCGTCGTCTGTCTGGTCGGCTATACCAATACCGGGAAGTCCAGCTTAATGAACACACTGGTGGAGACCTATCATCCCGGCTCAGGCAAAGGGGTGCTCGCCAAGGATATGCTGTTCGCGACGCTTGAGACCTCGGTGCGCAGCATTGCGCTGCCCGATCACAAAACCTTCCTGTTAACCGATACCGTAGGCTTCGTAAGCCAGCTGCCCCATCATCTGGTTAAGGCCTTCCGCTCGACACTGGAGGAGGTAACCGAAGCTGATCTGCTGATTCATGTCGTAGATATTTCCGATCCGCAGCATGAGCAGCATATGGCTGTAACAGAGGAGACCCTGAAGGCACTGGGCGCTGACGGAATCCCCACCTTATATGCCTATAACAAAGCCGATCTAAGGGATGAGCCTTATCCGCAGGTAGGGGAGGATTCGGTAACCCTCTCGGCTAAGAAAAACCGCGGAATTGCCGAGCTGGTCACGCTGATCCGCAGCCGCATCTTCACCGACTATATCCAATGTGAGATTCTGGTCCCGTTCGACCGGGGCCATATTGTCTCCTACTTCAATGAACATGCCGATGTGCAGTCCGTCAGCTATGAAGAACAGGGCACTCGCCTGAAGCTGGAATGCCGGGCCGCTGATGTGGAGCGGTTCAGAGATGAGTTTGTAGAGATTTCTCAATAAAATCTTCCCCTCCGCTTCTTTTGCTTTTTGTTATTTTCTTCAGTGCGTCTTATATATAGTATGTAAAAGAGCGGGTCCCAGTAAGAACACTGGGACCCGCTCTTTGTGTTGTCTATTCAGGTAGTGCAGGCGGGAATACCTCCGCCCATGTAACGCTTGAAAGACCGTAGGCTGCGCACTTGTCATGCTTAGCCTGCCGGTCCGGGACGCAGGTTAAGCACAAACTCTCCTTTAGCTGATGTCTCTGCTATCTCTGCTGTCCCTACTTTCTCTACCGTTTCTCCATTCACTCCCCTCCCTCTAGTCTCTCCATTCACTCCCTTCTCTCTGTTCTCGCTATTCTCTCCGTCTTCTCCATTCTGCCTGTTCTTCCCGTTCTGTCCGTTCTGTCCGTTCTGTCCGCCGCTCACCCGCAGCCTGCCCCCGTCTGCCATCTCCAGAACGGGGGCCGTACCCTTCGCGCCGTCTCCCTGTACCTCCAGGGAGGACACAAGCGCCGCCTGCTCCAGAGAGGTGAAATCAATGCTTCTGCGCGGACCGGAATAGAGCATCCTGTCGATATTTATCCGGCCGCCCGTCCTGTGTACTTCCCACGAGCGGCTGTGCGCTGCTTCTTCCGGTCCGATGAATGCGATAAACCAGGTTCTCAGATCAAACTCAGTCCCTCCAATGATGATGCTCGCCCCGTCATCCGTCGTTACGGCGGTGACTCCATCCAGACAGCCGCCAATCTCCAGCCGCAGCCGCAGGTCCGCAGCCTCAATGACGCCGGAGATCCGGTCCAGATTGGGATGGGTATCGCCGCCGTCCGTAAGGAAGTCGATGCCAAACAGCATATATCCCGCTTCCTGCAGCGCCTGAAAACGTACAGAGCAGTAGTCATAGCCGTCATGCAGGCAGCGGAGACGGATATAGGCGGGCTGGCCGTGATTGTCCGCATAGACCAGCAGCGGCCGTCTTTGGTTCCACAGGTCGCTATGGGTGAAGGAACCCATGCTCCACTGCGGAGTCATATAAGTGACCGCCCATTTGCCGCCGCCCCCTGGCTCCTCCCCTTCCAGCCGTTGTCTGACTTCCTTCGTCTCAGGGATCGTGAAGCCATTCAGGTAGGCGGTCGGACAGTGCAGGCCGCTCTTATACCATTCTTCCTGGTAAGGCAGCTCCTCCCAGGGGAAGAACATCACTGCTCCTCCCGTCGCCAGCTGCAGACAAGCCTGGCTCTGCTCATCCAGCAGCGCCCCGTAGCTGCGGGAATGCGGCCCGGACCACTGGGCCGTGGCAGGGTGATAATAACCTGCGACAGTCTTCCAGGTCAGGTCAAGCAGCTCCCCGGTCAATGCCTTCACCCCGGCGTCCGTAGTCCCGGAGCGAAGCTTCGACAGCTCCAGAAGGGCAATATAGGTGTAGACCGGGCTGTTATATTCCTGAAAGGCCCCATGCTTCAGGGTATGAACATGCAGCTTCCTAAGCCGCTCCAGCCCATATTCGGCATACTCCTCACGCCCCAGCACCTCCCCGGCAATTCTCGTGACAAAAGCTCCAATGATCGCAATATTGGTATAATCAGGGCCGACATTCCGCCGGATAATGGCTTCGCAGGCGTACTCAATGGAACGGGTCACCGCTTCCAGCAGATCGTCCGGGAAGCGGCAGCCGTGGCGTGCGATGGCCTGCACCAGCCGGCTGCCGCAGAAGTCGGCCCAGTTCCAGTCCGGAGGCGCCATCTGATCCAGCGGCTCCTCATAGAACCAGGACCAGATTCCGAAGGTATCATGGCTCCGGTCGGTATCCTGCAGGGAGATCACCTGCCGGATGATATCGAATGCGCGCTGTTCATAACCGGTCAGCTCCGTGTCGAGCAGCCCGAGCGCATAGGTGAGCGAATCTCTGGTGGAATGGATAAATTCCGCCTGCTTCAGCGTCGTATGATACCCCGGACTGCTGAACGGGGAGCGCAGCATGCGGAGGTCCGGATCATAACGGGCTTCCTGCCCGGCCATCGTGCGAATCAGCAGCGGCAGCTGATCAATCTCTTCGTTCACAGGCTCTGCGGTTTCCTTCACTTGATCCTCCTGCCTCTCCTTCAACCTTCAAAGGTACCGTCCACCCTCGGATGCTTTGGATAGTGTATATAAAACACACCTAAGTCTTGAACTTGAAGCTTTGTCGTCACTGCGGTGAACATTTGGACTTCCGGCCGCTGTTGTCCCCAGATTTCTTAATTTGAACCACTGTTAGCGGGTGAAATCCGGTGACAAAGGCGGTCGCTACCGCTCCTACAGTTCCAAATTTCCCCTCCGCTTCTTTTGCTTTTTGTTTAGTTCTTTAGCACTTCTTATCTAGATGCTCTAGATACTGTCTATGCTGTCCAGCTGCTGTTGAGTCATTGCCTCTGTCAGCAGCTGCATCACCAGCCCCTGGCCATACAGCGCCGGATATCGTTGAACAGCGTTATAGGCTTCGACCGAGGGCATAACCGGAGTGCCTCCTGACACCCCCTCTACCTCCCCGTCTGCACGAATGAGCGGAAGAATTCCTTCCAGTGCTTTCACGGCGCTCCCCAGAAAAGAATCCTCCAGCAGACCGACCCTCACCGCCTTGAAGAAGCCGCAGGCGATACCGGCGCTGGCCGAGGTCTCCAGGTAATAATCCGGCCGGTCCAGCACGGTATGCCACAAGCCGCCCGCTCCCTGAACCAGCCGCAGGGCTGAGGCAAGCTTACGGTAACGGCTGTACAGCTCCTCCGGGACGGCAGCTATCCGCCCGGTTAAGGCCACAATCTCCGGGACAGAGAGGACAACCCAGGCATTGGCCCGGGCCCAGCGGGCGGCCGACATATGGTCGCCCGCCCGGCTGTTCCAGCCATGGAACAGCAGCCCCGTCTCCGGGTCCTGCAGCAGCCGCAGATGCAGGAGCGTCTCGTGCAAGGCGGCCTCCGCCAGTCTCCGGTCTCCGCTCAGCCCGGCAAGCCGGGCCAGGAACAGCACGGCCATATACACCGTATCCGCCCACACCTGTTCCGGGAATTCCGCCGCCTCGGTCACGGTATGCTCCAGCGCCCCTTCCCGGGTTCGCGGCGCAGACCTCAGTATCCATCCGGCAACGTCCCGAGCCTTGCTGAGGAACCAGGGGTCCCCGGTCAGCCGGTACAGCTCAGGGAACAGCGCATAGGGAGCCAGGGAGTTGATGACCAGAGCCCCCTCCGCCTTCACCTGATTCCGCTTCACCCAGAGCAGCAGGTAACCGGTCACCTTCTCCGCACCGGCGGCTGTGCCGTATTCCAATAAAGAGATCGCACCCACGCCCGGCACCCAGTCCCAGTGCTCCATATCCATCGCCCAATTGCCCTTGTGCTGTTCGGACCGCATATATTCAAAGATAAGGTCCAGCTTCTCCTCTAATTCCCGCCGTTCTCCTGACGCCCGCTTCGTACTCAAGACATTCTGATCCCCCTTGAACCGTAATCCTCCCCTTGCGTATCTGCATGGACCGGAGAGCTTCCCTGGAACGGAATCTCCCCGAACAGCGCCTGAACTGTAAGCTCTACCGTATCCTCATGCAGCGAATAAGCATTCACCAGGGTGTCGAGGAAGGGTATATCCTGAAGCAGATACGGCGAGGCAAAGGAAACGCCGATCGGCCGGATCGTCTCGGCATGCTGCATGGCCCAGATTGCCTTGGCCGCTTCGCCCACCGGACGGGCCGTATTCATCATCCCGTGCAGCGGCAGGAAATAAGGCGCAAAGGCAGCATCCCAGTGTACCCCGGACAGCTCCCATTGCCTCAGTGTAGTCAGCGGCTCGAATTCATCCAGAATATCCACTTGCAGCCCTCTAGCCTTAAGCTGTTCAACAAAAAGATTCATCCGTGCATATCTGCGCCCTTCCGTCACCTTATTCAGCATGATCACCAGCACCCGGCGGACTGTCTGCGGATTCAGGGGCAGCTGGCCGGTCCGGTTGCGGACCAGTGTAAGGCAGCGCCCGGCCAGCGCCCGGCTGAATTGCCTGACCTGCCGGTCCAGCTCCGGCCGCAGCTTGTCATCCAGCAGCGGCAGCGCTGCCCTGTCTTCCCCCGCAGCGCCGGCAGAATGCACTCCAAGCCGCGCCTTCATCTCCAGAATCCGCCGGACACTGGCGCTCAGCCGCTCCCGGCTTACCCGCCCGTCCGCCACCGCTTGCTCCATCACCGCGAAATATCTAACGCCCGGCCAGAGCAGCACATCCGTGCCGCAATTGAAGCAGTCTATGATGCGCATCTCATAGTCCCCCCAGGCCAGGAAACCGCCCATATCCAGCGCATCCGACAGCACCACCCCGTCGAAGCCCATTCGTTCACGCAGCAGTTCTGTCGTGATGCGCTCCGACACGGTTGCAGGGACAGGCTTCGTGCTGCCAGCCCCGCCCTCGATCCAGGGAAGCGCAATGTGGCCGGTCATATAAGACATAACGCCCTGATCTATGATGGTCCGGGATACCTCCCCGTAAGTGGAGAACCACTCCTCCTCAGACAGGCTATTAATCGTAGTAATGATATGCTGATCCCTGTAATCTACCCCGTCGCCGGGAAAATGCTTGGCGCAAGCAGCCATACCATAGTCCTGCATCCCCCGCATGAGTGCCGCAGACAGGCGCGCCGCCCGCCTGGCATCATCCCCGAGACAACGGGTCGTAATGACGGGATTCATCCAGTTCAGCAGCAGATCGGTTCCCGGTGCCAGCGCCCAGGTGAATCCGGCCGCCCGGCCTTCCATCGCGGTATATTTACCGTATTCGTAGGCCATATCTTCATCGTCGGCAGCAGCCAGGGCAAGCAGGGGCGGAAAAGCGGTCAGGCTCCTGACTGCGGAGCCGGCCCCGAATTCCAGATCACCGGAGAACAGCAGCGGCAGCCTGCTGATGCTCTGCAGCATTCCGGCCCAGCTCCGGTAATCCCCGGCCTTACCCGCAGCCTTCTGGATGACTTCTCCGCCGATGAAGAAGCTGCCGACCGGATATTGCTCCAGATACCTGCGCAGCGCTGCCTCATCATCTCCCTTGAACGGCAGTCTTCCTGCATGGTCCTGCATCGTCTGCCCGATCAGCTCACGCAAGCTCAATCCTTCCAGCGTGCGCTCTACCCAGTCCTGCTCTTCGTTGCTTAACGGCCTCTGCATAGTCCCGACTCCTCCCGGCAGTTTCTTGTCTCCAGTGTAACGATAATCCGGGCTGCCCTGAATACAGCCAGCTATAATATAAGTTCAAATTTCTATAATCCCCCGTTCCTCCCTCCGTCAGGGCAGAGCAATATGGAGGGTCTCACTGAGCTTGTTATTCTCCTTGTTCATCTCCGCATAACGCCAGATATCATTCACAAAAAAGCTGACTGTAAAGTCCCCGATGGTCGGCACTGTCCAGCGGGGCGTGCCTTGGGCGCTGCTGTTGGCCGTTAAGGTGATCTCTTCGCCCGGCTGAATCACACTGGTATTCGTATCCGTCCAGGATACTACCCCGCCGTTCACCGAGAAGGCTCCGCCGGTGATCTGGCCCAGGCCGGTCGAAGCATTCAGCGGCGTAGGACGGACGCCGATGTTCTTCACTTTGGCCCAGAAGATCAGGGAATCCCCAAGCTGCGGTGTGCTGTGCGTGGACGGGCTGCCATTGCTGTTCACGATATTCCAGCCGATACCGGTCACCGTCAGATCCGGCCCCGGCGCCGGCAGCACGGATTCATAGCTCTCGAACTCCAGCCCGCTGACCATAACTTTCCCGCCATTGCCTGCAATTTCAATCCGGTGCAGCCCGTACGCAAGACCCGTCAGCTCATAGACAATTTTGTGGTCGCCCTCCAGACCGGCCTGCGGAATCACTACGGTCTCCTTGTATTCACCGTCCACATAGACATCCGCACTGCCCATATCGCTCTTGATATCCGAACGCCAGCGGACGCCGATGCCGTTGAAGCTGAACCCGGCCGAAGCATCCGGCCCATACGTCACATGGGACACGCCGTTCGGTGCGGTCTCGAACCCGGTATAGTCTATATAAGCGTGATCATGGGCGACCGGATACCAGTGGGAGAGCGGAACATACAGACCCTCCTCCAGCTTGAAGTAATCAAGATTGGCACCTTTCCCGGCTGAAGTGAAGCTGATCGTGTTGTAGCCCGGCTGGAGTGTAATCCCATACTGCCTTGCAGTAATATTGGCCGTCCAGCTTCCTGTGGAGGGCAGTGTAACCGTGGACTGCTTCACTCCGTTCACGAGGATATTTTTCTTAGAATCCTCATTGGAAGCGTATACAATAGTTAAGGTGTAGCTTCCGCCGTTCGCAGAATCGAAGCCTTGGATCGCCAGGCCCCCGCTATGCGTCTGCTCGACGACCTTGCCGCCCGAGGCGCTGCTGTTGTTGCCGGTCCTTAGCGGAAGTGCAAAAGCGGTGGCTTCAGCCTCGAATTTGGACGGATCTCCCGCGGCATGAGGCGTAACCGGCATGACCGCTGTAGTTGCAGACACGGCTGCGCTGAGGGGCGATTCATTGCCGGAGTCATCCACAGCCTGAACCGTGTAGCTATAAGTGGTCTGCGGAGCCACCGTGTAGTCACTCCAGAAGGTCAGGCGTCCGGGAACATTGATTACCGGAACGGTTCCGCCGTCACGGTACACATTGTAGCTTACAACCGCATCATTATCCGTTGAAGCATTCCAGGTCAGCTTGATTTGCTCATGGCTTACTGCCGCTGCCGACAGACTGGCTGGAGCAGAGGGTGCGGTATTCTCCTGCTCATCCAGAATATACTGGACGGTCTCCCCGGCACCGAGTGACACTGTAAGTGTAATATACGGCGATGCTGTAAGCTGAACCCGGGAATAGGCGGCAGCATAGGTACCGCCTGGACCGAACCGTTCACCGGTATACGTTCCGCTGGAAGGCATCGCAACCCGGACCTCCATGGTTACCGGCGATGTCTCAAAGTTGACGAAATTCAGCAGAATTTTATTGGACGAAGCGCCTATAGCCGAAGTCCCCAGCGCCGAGGTATCGACTGCGCGGACATACGCTTTTTGCCCGGTTAATGCAGATGCATTGAGAACCTCGTAGCGGAGCGGACTTCCATGGGTAGCATAGGCGGCGGCCAGTCTGCGGAATGTCTTCAGCCGGGTCTCCCCCGATTCGTTGATATTGGCGGGCACTGCTGCCGTGTCCTCATAGCGGTGTGAATTCCAGTTGATCGCGGAATCGAACAGGCCAAATTCAGTCCCGTCGTTGAAGAAAGCCGCATGCTGCATAATATGGTCCACATAACCGATATTCCCGCGCAGCTCCCGGTCAAAAGCAGAAGCGAACCTGTAAGCAAACGTCCCGTATTTCGTATTGTCGGAATGGTTGTCATTGCTGCCGGTCTCACTCATCGCCATTTCCTTGCCGAAGCCTTCCTCAGAATCGCCATAGACCCGCAGATTCTCATACAGGCTTCCGCCCGGCAACGGCTGAACCCCGGTGCCTCCGTAGCTGTGGCCGTTGGTCACATCCGACAGTGCTTCAATCGCGGCCCGCTGGGCGGCATCCCGTTCCCAGCCGTCAGGTGTCCCGTTATACGGCCAGTACGCCCAGCCGGGGGCGACAATCTTCAGATACGGCTGGCTGTTACTCTGCCTCTCCTCATCCATCAGCCCGTGAAGCGCCAACACCGCCTTCTGTGCCCAGCCGAACAATCCCGGCTCATTGCCTGTCTCGGCATACTGGTACAGATCGCCGAATTTGCTGACAAATCCGCTGTAATAGCTCCGCAGCGCCGGGCTGATGGTGCCGGCGGCCAGCTCACTGTTACTCTTCCAGTTGCCGCCGATAATATTGACCATCGGTTCCAGATTGAGGTCGCGCAGCGTCTCCAGATAGGTCCGTCCCTGCGGGTCCCAGCCTGCGCTGGTATCCGACCAGAAGGAGGTGCGCATCCAGTTGCCGCTGTAGGCGATGCCCAGCCACTTGGTCATCGGCGCCAGATGCCGGATCGCATGCTCGTCATATCTGAAGGTCGACGCGGCAATGGTGCTTCCCAGATGCACATACCGTCCATGAATAGGCTCTGCGGCCTGCTCAGCCAGTGCATCCAGCCTGAGATAATCCCACTCGAACCACAGGTATCTGTCTCCGTCATAACCGGGAGACTGCGGATCGGCATATAACCCGCGGTCCAGAACCAGCTTAAGCTCATTCCCTCCGGCCTGCAGCATTTCCCGGGGAATGTAGAGTCTGTAGGTTTCTTTCCAGGTGCGCGAAAGGGGGGTCTCGCCGTCATTCAGCCCGGTAATCTGGATCAGCCCGCTGAAGCTGCCGTTGGTGAACACTGCCAGCTGTGGAATGGCGGTGCTTGCATCCAGTACCCTGAAGCTGAACTCCACGCCATAGAGCGGAACTTCTGTGAGATTGAAGGTAAGACTCATCGTCCCGTTGCGGTCCAGCTTCAGTCCGCGGGAGATGGTATTCCAGCTCTCGGAGCTTACGGGGAGGGGAATATTCTCACTGTACACATCTTGAAATACCGTGAATTCAGAGGAGCTGTTATCCTGCTCGCCCACCTGCCAGAGCAGCCCGGACGGCAGATAGGTATCCTCTGTGACTGTACTATTATGCATCGAATCAGCATTAGGCGCAGGCGGCGGGAGCTCTGCCGTGGATTCGTTGTTTTCCATCACAATCGCATCTGACGGCGGTCCGGCGGAATGAATCCAACCGGCCGGCATCAGAGCGGACATCAGCACCAGAACAGTAATGAGCAATTTGCCTGTAATTCTCTGAATTCGCATATTAACACCCTCTCTTATGATCAGATAGGGGCTCCCCAAGGGCTGGATCAGCGAAAGAGAATACCCGGTATCCGCGGCAGGCGGCCGCTGGGACTGCTGCTCTGAATACCGGGCGTGCTATGGCCATAGCTGCTTATTTGGCGGCCAGAAAAGCATCGAGCTGACTCTGAATTTCGGTAATCACAGCGTCCAGGCCGGCGGCCTTCAGCTTGCTGTTCATTTCCTTCAGGACCGGTTCAGGGTCCTTTTCCCCGGAGTACAGGGTATTCTTATACTGCTTCGTAATATTGATCAGGGCACCGATCTGTGATTGCACCTTGGTGGAATCGAAGACGAATCCGATCACCGGCGACACGGCGGCGTTCTTGTTCCAGTCCGTGTACAGCTGCACACGCTTAGGATCTTCGTCCTTGTTGAGGTAGTTCAGCAGCACGTTGCCGATCATCCAGGAGGATACGGAATTGTAGCCGCTCTCGGGAATGAATTCCACCGTGTCATTCTCCAGCTTCTTGTAATGCTTGCCTTCAATGCCGAAGGTCAGCAGGTTGTAGAGCACCGGATCGGTATGAATCAGATTCATGAACATCATGGCCCGCTCGGGGTTTTTGGAGGTTCTGGAGATGGCGAGCATCGAGCCTTGCAGACTTTTGGTGCTGACCCCCACCGGCAGCAGCGTCTTGATGATCATCGGCTTCTCGGCAAGCCGGGTCCAGTCATTGGTGGAGGTCGGATTCATGTTGCCGTAGACGAACCAGGCCTTGCCGCTTTTGACCGCATCCTTCAGCTCCGTCTTGTCTGTGGCCCCGTTCTTGTTAATATAACCTGCTTCATACCAGCTGCGGATCAGCTTCAGCCGTTCCACAATCTCCGGCGTATCGTATTCGTTGAATACCTTCATCGTCTTGTAGTCGAGCAGGGTCGGTATTTCATTGCTGCCGTCGAGATCCTCACTGTCCGGATAGGCGGTGAACCAGTGCAGGCTGTCGGTATGGTTCATGAACAGCGGCGAGAGAGCCGGTTCCTTCTCCTTAATCGTCTTCAGCATCGGTTCAATATCCTCCAGCTTCTTGATGCTGTTGACATCGAAGCCGTATTTATCCACAATCGCCTTGTCAAAAGCAAACCCGACCGACTGCCCCAGCTCCTTCTCGGTTGGAATCGCGTACAAATGTCCGTTCACCGTAGCGGCCTGGAGATAGGCCGGATTAATCTGTGCCTTCGTCTCCTTGGCATAGGTGTCGATCAGCTCCTCCAGCGGCAGGTACGCTCCCTTGGCGGCATTGGTCATGAAGTTCCAGGTATAGACCATATCGAACACTTCGCCGGACTGGATCATCAGGTTGACCTTGTCGGCGGGTTTATCCCAGCTTAGCTGGTTAATCTTGAGGGTGGCATTGATTTTATCCTTCAGGTAAGCATTGATCTCCTGCTCAACAGCAGCTACATCCTTATCCGGCCCGCCTGGCAGATACAGTGACAGCTCTACCGGTTCCAGCCCATCCGGCGCTTCTGTCCCGGCCGCTTCCGTTGCTGTGGCTTCCTTCGTGGCTGCCGGAGCTGTGGTGCTCTCTCCTGTTTTCTCTGTAGGCGCAGCCGGATTGTTGTTATTGCCGGAGCATCCGGCCAGGGTGAACCCCGCCATTAGCACCAATGACAGCAGCAGACCTGTGACTTTTTTACCTGCCATACTTTTTCCTCCCCTTGATGGATCAATATATGCTAATCGGTGGATGCCGAGGTTAGCCTTTAATGGAGCCAAGCGTCAATCCTTTGATGAAATACCGCTGGAAGAACGGGTAGGCCAGCACAATCGGGCCAATGCCGATCAGCGCCATCGCCATGCGGATAGTTTCCCCCGGCAATTTGGCCAGCTCTGTGGCCGAGCCTTGAATCAGTGCCCCGTTGCGGCTCAGGTAGTCGGCCTGGGAGATCATTTTGTACATGAGGTATTGCAGGGAGTAGAGGTCTGTATCGGTGATGAAGATCATGCTGTTGAACCAGTCGTTCCAGTAATGCAGGGTATTGAACAGCCCAATCGTGGCGAAGACCGGCAGGGACAGCGGAAATACAATCTTGAAGAAGGTCCGCAGCTCCCCGGCCCCGTCGATGGTGGAGGCTTCAATCAGCGCGGGCGGAACACTCATCTGGAAGTAGGTCTTCATAATCAGCACATTGAACGGAGACAGCAGCATCGGCACAATGAGCGCCAAGATGGAGTTCTTGAGATCCAGCACCTGGGTGTAGACCATATACCACGGCACCAGCCCGCCGCCGAACAGCATGGTGAAGAAGATCAGGAAGGCGAAGAGCCCCCGGTAGCGGAAGTCGGCCCGCGAGATCGGATACGCATACAGGGAAGAGATGAACACACTGACCAGCGTTCCGGTAATGGTGACGAAGAACGAGATGCCGTAGGCCCGCAGCACCACGCTGTAATCCTTGAAGATATAAGCGTAAGCCTCCAGGCTAAGCTTCTCCGGGATGAACTGATATCCGTTACGCACAATGTAATCGTAATCCGTAATGGAGATCATGAAGACGAGGACAATCGGCAGCAGGCAGGCCAGAGACAGGATGATAAAAATAACATGGAGGAGGATGTTAGTGAATCTGGATATTTCGTTATTCGCCACGGATTTACACTCCTTCTTAGGGTACATACGCCGCCTGGATATTTTGCTAAAATACAGCCTGATCCCTATCGACCTTGCGCACGATCCAGTTCGAGCCGAGGACCAGGAAGAAACCGACCACCGATTGGTACAATCCGGCCGCTGCGGACATCCCCAGATTACCCATATTAATCAGCGCGTTATAGACGTAGGTGTCGATGACCAGCGTTGTCGGGTACAGTGCCCCGGAATTCAATGTGGTCTGGTAGAATAGCCCGAAGTCGGAGCGGAAGATCCCGCCGATTGCCAGAATCGTGGTAATAATAATGACCGGCCGGATCAGCGGAATGGTGATATGCAGAATCTGCTTCCACTTGGTGGCTCCGTCAATCAGGGCCGCTTCATAATACTCGTTGTCAATACCGATGATGGCCGCGAGGTAGATGACACAGCCATAGCCCACCCCTTTCCAGAGGTTAACCAGCGGCAGAATGAACGGCCAGTACTTCGGCTCGGAATACCAGTTCAGCTCATCCAGCCCGAACAGGGCGAAGATTCCTTTGTTAATGAAACCGTATTCAACATTCAAGAAGGCGAACACAAGATAGCTTACTACCACCATCGACAGAAAGTACGGGAAGAACATGATACTCTGATAAAATTTGGCGGCCAGCTTGTTCCTCAGCTCATTCAGGGCAACCGCAATGGACACGGCGATGACCAGATTGAGAATGATAAACACGAAGTTGTAGAGCACCGTATTGCGGGTAATAATCCAGGCATCCGAGGTGGCGAACAGGAATTTGAAGTTATCCAGCCCCACCCACGGACTGCCGAGAATCCCGTCCACATAGTTGATATTCTTGAAGGCAATGATGATCCCGAACATCGGCAGATAATTATTGACCAGCAAAAACACCACACCCGGCAGCAGCATCAGCAGCAGAACCTTATGCTTGCGCAGATGCTTCAGCACGGGCTTCTTCTTGTTCCGGCCTACCGGCAGGCTGCCGCCGCCCGGATTAGCCATGCTTTTCTTATCCTCTGTAATCATGCCTTCCGCCTCCTGATTCCTTCAGCAGTTCCTCTCTTCCATGTCTTAAGTGTAGCCGCAGAAGGACCGATGCTAAATAAGGCCATCTATAATAAAAGTTCAAAATCCTACGGAGTTTCGATCGGGCGGCTACCGTCCGCTTCCGGCGGATTGGAGTGCACTTTTGCTCTTCCGGGGCGACTGCCGCCCGCTTCCGGCGGAATGGGGTGCACTTTTGCTCCTCCTTGGGCGACTGCCGCCCGCTTTAGGCGGATTGGGGTGCACTTTTGTTCCTCCGGGGCGACTGCCGCCCGTTTCCGGCGGATTGAGGTGCACTTTTGCTCTTCCGGAGCGGCTGCCGTCCGTTTTCGGACGCATCAGAGGGATTTATCCCTTTCCTTGCTGCACATCGCCCGCTTCCGCCCGCATCAGAGGGATTTATCCCTCTCATTTCCGCACATCGCCCGCTTCCGGACGCATCAGAGGGATTTATCCCTCTCATTTCCGCACATCGCCCGCTTCCGGACGCATCAGAGGGATTTATCCCTCTCATTCCCGCACATCGCCCGCTTCCGGCCGCATCAGAGGGATTTATCCCTTTCATTTCCGCACATCGCCCGCTTCCGGACGCATCAGAGGGATTTATCCCTCTCATTTCCGCACATCGCCCGCTTTCGGCCGCATCAGAGGGATTTATCCCTCTCATTTCCGCACATCGCCCGCTTCCGGCCGCATCAGAGGGATTTATCCCTTTCATTTCCACATAACGCCTGCTTCCGGCTTATGATGAGTTAGCAATCCTGTCCTAATAAACATGAATTCCCCCGAAAGTTGAATTAAGCGTAAGCGGGCACATCCAAGCAACACAAAGGGTGCTCCACGATTGGTAACTGTGGAACACCCTTTTGTGTTTAGCTGAAACTTATCTTGCCGGTCTGATTTGATGTGACTAGGTCAGTCTATGCACCGACCATACAACACCTGAGGAAGCACCGCCAAGATCTAGCGGCAGTGTTAATCCATCTGCTACATAGAACAGTCCGATTACGTCGCCTGCCGTCAATTCGAATTCACCTGTCAAGGTTACCGTGCCGTTGCCAAGAATCGTCCGGAGGGTCAGCAGAAGTGCAATGTTAACATTCAGCAGCGGGAACAATCCTGTTACCAGATCTGTTACCGTTGGAGAGCTTCTCCGCACTACAAAAGCCGGATTGACTCCCGCACCTAACGCCACCGAGATTGCAGCCGTAGTACTGTAGTTAATGGTAGCCTCAAATGAGTATCTGCCGGTTGCCGGAATCGTATAATTACCCGTTGTTTCGTTAAAAGTCGTACTGTCGTAATAAGGAGTTGTCACCGTCCAGCCTGTGAGCTGCGTACTGGTCGCTGCCGAGAATGTAGGCAAAAACGCGGAGAACCCTTCAATTGCGATATTGGGGCCAGTCGCCCCGGTCACTCCCGCCACTCCGGTCGCTCCAGTCACTCCAGCCGATCCGGTCGCCCCAGTCACTCCCGCTACTCCAGTCGCACCCGTCACTCCTGCTACTCCGGTCGCCCCAGTCACTCCCGCTACTCCAGTCGCACCTGTCACTCCTGCTACTCCGGTCGCCCCGGTCACTCCCGCTACTCCGGTCGCCCCAGTCACTCCCGCCGCTCCGGTCGCACCCGTCACTCCCGACGCTCCGGTCGCACCGGTCACTCCTGCCGCTCCGGTCGCCCCGGTCACTCCCGCTACTCCGGTCGCCCCAGTCACTCCCGCCGCTCCAGTCGCCCCGGTCACTCCTGCTGCTCCAGTCGCCCCGGTCACTCCCGCTACTCCAGTCGCACCCGTCACTCCCACCGCTCCGGTCGCCCCAGTCACTCCCGCCGCTCCAGTCGCCCCGGCCACTCCTGACGCTCCAGTCGCCCCGGTTGCTCCCGCTACTCCGGTCGCCCCAGTCACTCCCGCCGCTCCAGTCACTCCTGCTACTCCAGTCGCTCCCGTCACTCCCGTCACTCCCGCCGCTCCGGTCGCCCCAGTCACTCCCGCCGCTCCGGTCGCACCCGTCACTCCCGTTGCTCCAGTCGCACCAGTTACTCCCGATGCTCCAGTCGCACCCATCACTCCCGCCGCTCCGGTCGCACCCGTCACTCCTGCTGCTCCAGTCGCACCCGTCACTCCTGCTGCTCCAGTCGCACCCGTCACTCCCGCTACTCCAGTCGCACCCGTCACTCCCGCTACTCCGGTCGCACCCGTCACTCCCGCTACTCCGGTCGCACCCGTCACTCCCGCTACTCCGGTCGCACCCGTCACTCCCGCTACTCCGGTCGCACCCGTCACTCCCACCGCTCCGGTCGCCCCGGTTACTCCCGCCGCTCCGGTCGCCCCGGTTACTCCCGCCGCTCCGGTCGCCCCGGTCACTCCTGCCGCTCCAGTCGCCCCGGTCACTCCCGCCGCTCCAGTCGCCCCGGTCACTCCCACCGCTCCGGTCGCCCCGGCTACTCCAGTCGCACCTGTCACTCCCGATGCTCCGGTCGCCCCGGTCACTCCTGCCGCTCCAGTCGCCCCGGTCACTCCCGCCGCTCCAGTCGCCCCGGTCACTCCCACCGCTCCGGTCGCCCCGGTTACTCCTGACGCTCCAGTCGCCCCGGTTACTCCCGCTACTCCGGTCGCCCCGGTCACTCCCGCCGCTCCGGTCGCCCCGGTCACTCCTGACGCTCCAGTCGCCCCGGTTACTCCCGCTACTCCGGTCGCCCCAGTCACTCCCGCCGCTCCAGTCGCACCCGTCACTCCCGCTACTCCGGTCGCCCCAGTCACTCCCGCCGCTCCGGTCGCCCCGGTCACTCCCGCTACTCCGGTCGCCCCAGTCACTCCCGCTACTCCAGTCGCACCAGTCACTCCCGCTACTCCAGTCGCTCCCGTCACTCCTGACGCTCCAGTCGCACCCGTCACTCCTGCTACTCCAGTCGCACCCGTCACTCCTGCTACTCCGGTCGCACCCGTCACTCCCGACGCTCCGGTCGCACCCGTCACTCCCACCGCTCCGGTCGCCCCGGTTACTCCCGCTCCAGGTCCTGTCGCACCCGTCACTCCCGCCACTCCAGTAGCACCCGTCGCCCCGGTCACTCCGGCCCCTGTCGCTCCGGTCGCCCCCGTTATGCCTAATTCGCCCGTTAATTCACCCGAGACCAGGCGGTGGGCGGTTACCAGTTGGCCGGTGCTGCTCTTGCCCCATACCGATATCCGGATCGGATCATCCGTTGTCGCTGATGTAACAAACAGAAATTCAAAAGCGTCCAGATCCGCATAGTAAGTGTTAGAAATAGATTCGTTCGCAGCTACGTTAATAGTTTCACTGACATACACGGTTCTTACTCCTCCGAGCATGTAATAGCCTTGTACCAATAATGTGGAAGCTTCCAGAGAACTGCGGTTATCAATTCTGACTGTAACCTGCGTAGTCGGTCTAACTCCTCCAACCTGGTTATTTTCCAGTGGTCCTGTTGATAGAAAGGTCATCTCCCCGTCTCCTTTATGAATATCTTTTTTTAATTTTCCTGCTACATACTTCCTTTCACTGCTGAATCTATCTCTTCTCTTAATAGAAGCCAGCACGGAAACTAGCAGCACAAAGAGGCGATTAATATAGTAGTATTCCATTAATTCCCTTATGGTATGGACATTACAGCTTCATTGCGGCACTCATCCTATATAAATAGGAGACAACACAAAGGACCCCTCCCGCGGCCGCTGTGACCAGGAAAGAGCCCTGAATATAGCCCTGCTATTATTGTATTCCTGTCCTTACCGAGCCTGCTCTTCTTACTCCTTACTCAACCGGCTCTGTTGGCTCTCTCCCTTCAAGGGCTCCCGGGGATCGAAGTCCGGATAGATATACTCATCACGCTCAAAAGAATACCCCGTATCTGCAATGTCGAGCATCTGATTCAGCCGCTCTGTCTCGCTGCGCAGCCCCTGGCGAAGTCCAATTTCCCCTTCGATAATCCGCAGATACAGCTGCATTCTTGGACGGTCACCCGAATCGCGCGGCTCCGTAGATACCGTGTTAGGATCGTACTGGTCCATAATCTGCGGGGCAGGCGGATAGATGGATTCTGCCGCCGTGGGGTAGAATTCCTTGAAATGCCCCAGTCCGGGGGCTGTACTGGGCAGGTTGAGAATCCCATCTACAACCGGCAGGGCCAGCGCCTGCTGATAGAGAATCGTCAGGAACTCCTTCGACTGAAGGAATCTCCATACCTTAACCGCCGCCTCCCGTCCGCCAGACGCGCTGTTCACAACAAGCGGAGAGTGGGGGACCATCATCAGGGCGCCTGCCTTATACTTCGACAGATCCGCAACCGGCGGCAGAACCACTCCCCAGTCATCCTTAGGCATATACTCCTGCAGCTTCACATAATCTTTGCTGGTGACATACATCATGCCGATATTGCCATCGGCGAACTGCCGGAGGGCGCTGTTCCGCTTAAGCAGAGCCTCTCCCGGATAGAGACTGCCCTGCTGCTTCATCTCTATCACCATTTGGAGCCAGGGGGCATACACACTCAGGTCATAACGGCCCGTCCGGTAATCATAGAAATAATAACCGCTGTAGGTATTCGACATTTCAAGTCCGGTCTGCAGACTGTCCTGGGTATCCCCTGCGGGCAACACAAATCCGTATTTGTTCACCCCTACTCCGGCCTTGCTGATCTGCAGGGCGGCTTGCTTCACCGCTCCGAAGGTCAGCGGAGGCTGCTCCGGGTCCAGTCCGGCACTACGGAACAGTTGCTTGTTGTATACCAGGCGCACGGTATCAATGCTGGAAGGCAGGAAATAGATTCCGCCCTTGAACAACGAACCGGACGCATAGTCCCTGGCCCATGAAGGGAATCGCTCCAGATAGCCAGGCTCCAGCTCCACAGCCAGGTTAGCCAGATATCCCTTGTTCACATAGGTAGCCAGCCAGGCATTGTCTACGCTGAACACATCCGGTCCCCGGCCGGAGGTCATGAGCATGTTCAAGGTGTCATCGTAGACATCGGCAGCGATATCCATCACTTCAATCTCAATCTGATCAGGATTGGTTCGATTAAATTGACTGATCGCATTCTTCACTTCCAGGTTCTCCGTCCAGTCATAGAGGGCGATCTTCACCCGGGTTGTCTGCACCGGCACACCGGCAGGCTGTTCCGGGGTGAAGTCCGGCAGCAGCGGGCGGTCATAGACCATAGTATAGATAGCAAGCCCGCAGCCTAACAGAGCGATGAGATAGAACAGGAATCTTTTCATGCTACACCTCCTGCGTTGACATCAAGACTTCTTGCGTTTTACAATGAATACCAGCTATTGATGGGTATTATCCAGGATTCTCCGGTAAATGGAAAGGCCCGAACATCAGCTTAGCTGAAGGAGGACTCCGATGAAGACATGGTTTGATTCATTGTCGAAGACTCTCTTCCTGTACCATTTCAGCATCCGCAGCCGCCTGATCCTCTATTTCCTCTTCCTCGTCCTTCTACCGACCACAATTATATCGGTCACGATCTATAACAAATCTGCGGATATCATCACCCGAAATATGAATACATCCATTGAGAATAACTTCAATCTGGTGCAGGATAATCTGGCCCGGCGGTTCGAAGCGGCTAATAAATCCATGATTGCGCTGTACCTGAATTCGGAATTCGCGGACCTCATCTCCTCCAACCGGCCCACAGACAGCACCGGAATTATTAACGAGCTGGCTGCCCTAAGTAAAATCCTTGAGAATTTCCCTTCGAACGGTACATCCGGCAGCAGCTTCGTTCCTATGCTCTATATGCTGAACCGGCCGGAATATACCCAATATAATTTCTCAAGGCGTGTATTCAATATCGACCTTATCACCCTGAAGCCCTGGTATTTAAGCATTCCGGCCAAATCTGATTTCGCAGTCGTGGGCCTTAGCTCGCTGGATTCCAGGTTCACCCTCAAATTTGCGAGGCGACTGTTCGGTATCCGCCATGCACAGCTGCCCTATGTCGGACTGTTAACCATTGATATTCCCGTTGCCGAATTCGGCACGCTGCTGGAGCATTACAAACCAACGCCCGGCAGCAAGGTCTATATCGTAGACAGAACCGGAACGATTGCCATTAGCGCCGAACCGGCGCTCATCGGCCAGAACATCGTCTCACAAGATTACTACAGCAAGCTGAACACGACTCCAGGCAGCTCAGGCAATCCCTCCACTCTTCATTCCTTCCACCATCCCATGGGCAGCGAGGATATGCTCGTCTCGTTCAAAACCCTGGAGAACACCGGCTGGACGATTCTATCCTTCTCGCCTGTCCGTGAGCTTAACGGGGAGCTGATCTCCTTCCGCCGGGTCATGTATATCGTTATAAGTATTTGTATGCTGGTCTCATTCCTTATGGCCCTCTTGCTGTCAGAGAATATCTCGGCGCCCATCCGCAAGTTCATCCAGTCGATGTCACATGCCGAGAACGGGAATTTCAATATTCCCATCCGCTACCGGCGCAAGGATGAATTCTCCTATTTGTTCAACCGCTATAACAAGCTGCTGCAGCAGATTAAGGCGCTGATTGATAAGCTCTACGTCACCGAACTCCGCAAAAAAGAAGCCGAGCTTCAAATGCTCCAGGCCCAGATCAATCCGCATTTTCTATACAACACGCTGGACTCCATTAACTGGATTGCCATCAACCACGAGATTCCCGAGATCAGCAGCATGGTAACCTCGCTGTCGGATTTCTTCAGATACAGCTTAAGCAAGGGACGCAACATTATTCCGCTCCGCGATGAGCTGCGGCAAGTGGAGAGCTATCTGCAAATCCAGCAGTTCCGGTTCCAGGACCGGCTTAAATATGAATTGGAAGAGACAGACCAGGCGCTGATAGAGGAATGTTTAGTGGTTAAGCTGAGTCTGCAGCCGCTCGTGGAGAACGCCCTGATTCACGGGATACAGCAGCGGCGGGGTACGGGCACCATCCGCATCCGGGTTGAGAGGGCGCAGGACGTCCTTAGTATCTCCGTGTTTGATGACGGAATAGGCGCTGACCCCGCGCGGCTGAACCTGCTGCTGACAGATCCCCACCAGCCGGGCAACCAGTCTTACGGTATCCGCAATGTGCATATGAGAATCCGGCAGTTTTTCGGAGAGTCCTACGGAATCCGTTATTACACCAATACCGAGGATGGCTGCGGTCTGCTGGCGGTCATCCGGTTTCCGGTGGTTACTACTTGGAATGAGGTGAGTGAAGATGTTAACGATGATCGTAGCGGATGATGAGCCGTATATTCGCAGCAGCCTGATCCGTGCGTTCGATTGGCAGGAGGAATTCGGCATTGAGATTATCGGCGAAGCCTCGGACGGTCTGGAAGCCTATGAGTTATGTCTGAAGCTTACGCCGGATATTCTGTTCACCGATATTATGATGCCGCTGATGGGAGGGCTTGAGGTAGCAGAGAAGCTGCGGGAAGCAGGCTGCCCTACCCGAATCATTATTATCAGCGGCGCCCAGGACTTCTCCTATGCCAGAGATGCGCTGAAGGTCAGCGCCGAGGGATATATTCTGAAGCCTGTCAAGCTGCCCGAGATCCGCAGTGTTTTTCGCCAGACGGTTGCCAGGCTAACAGAGGAACGTGCGCAGCAGATGGATGTGAGGCAGCTGAAGCAGCAGCTCCATGACAATATGCCGCTGCTCCGGGAGAAATTCCTGCAGAATCTGATTGCCGGCCTGTACCGCAAGGAGGAGGATATCTGGCAGAAGATCGACTATTTCGCCCTGCCCTTCAAGCGGGGGATGACACTAACCGCCTGTGTACTGCAGCTTGATGAGTACCGGAGCGCGGTTGACAAATACTCGGAGGAGTATAAGCAGCTGCTCTATTTCTCCATCCAGAATGTCATCAACGAGTGCCTGACCGGTCACCCCTGCTCCATCAGCTTCGTGGCCAGCGAGAATGAGTTCATTCTGGTGCTCTGCACACCGCAGACGCCTTCGGCCCATTCCATCTCAGCAACCTGCGAACAGATTATCGGCAACCTCCAGAAGTATCTTCGGCTGGATGCCTCGGTCGGCATCGGCAGGGCTTGTCTGCTTGCAGGCCAGCTGGAGGATTCCTACAAGGATGCCCTGACTGCGCTGGTGTACAAATTCTATACCGGCCATGCCTCCGTCCTCTACATTAAGGATATCCAGCCGGACACAGAGACGCTGCAGAGCACTTTTTTCTATAAATTCCAGGCCCGGCTGATGAATGAATTGAAGGCAGGACATACGGACACCGTCATCGGGCTGATGGAGCAGTTGTTCACCAAGCTGGCCGGCCCCAAGCTGAAGATTGAATATGTACAGAGTATCTGTGCAGAGATGATTTTCACCTCCGCCAGAGCCTTATATGAGATAGATGAGGATATCCGGCAGGTCCTGAGTGACCGCATCACCATCATGGATAAGCTGTATCAGCAGAAGAACATCACTGACCTCAAGGCGTATATGCTGTCCCTGCTGCATGACTTAAGCGCGTATATAGCAGGCAAAAACACCTCCAAAAACAGCCGGATCATCAGCAGAATCCGTTCCATTGTCCAGGAGGGCTACGCCTCTGAGCTTTCGGTTTCAAGGATCGCCGAGGAGGTCTACCTGACACCTAACTATATCAGCCTGCTTTTTAAGAAGGAGACCGGCGGGACCATCACCGACTACATCACGCAGATCCGCATAGGCAAGGCGAAGGAGCTGCTGCTGAATACGGATCTGAAGGTAATGGAGATCTCGGAGCGGGTCGGCTATGAGAATCCCCATTACTTCAGCACTGTGTTCAAAAAAAACGTCGGCCTGCACCCGCTTAAATTCCGTTCGGCCAAAGGCTAAACCGCCCCGGCGTTAGCGGATAATATAGGATTTCACGCCTATTCTGGAATAGATGGCTTCTCCTGCTTCATCCTTGCCGGATACCGGAGGACCGAAGCGTGCGTTGCCCAGTGAAGCGATATAGGCGAAGTCCGGGTGAAGCCCCTCATCCGCCAGGTACGCCGAGGTCCGGCTGCCCGGCACCCGTTGCCTATTCAGCGAAGTAATCATCTCGGAGGCGCTCTTAATCCCCAGTCCATGCCCATAGTAACGGTCAGCCGATAACATAATCGCATTCTCCCCCTGCCATTCCGGTTTATTCGGATCATGGTCGGGATTCTTGAAATAGACAACATCGCCCGGCTGCAGCTCGGCCAGGTTGAACGTGGTAATCATCTTCAGATTGCTGTCATAGCTCCAGTCCCACAGGAACAGACCAGTGAAATAACGGTTGAAGGCAGCCTCCCCGATCATACTGATGGTCGCTCTATATAGAATCATCACCATCGCCATAGCGCATTCAAAGGCATACAGCTGTCCATTCACAAAAATATCATTGATCGCTGCCGAAGGTGTTACATTAGCGTTCAGCTCGAAGCCCCCATTGGCTGTACGGGTCCAAAATCTCGGATTGCAGCGGGAGTTCTTGAACGTTGAGAAATCCGTCCCCCCTGCATTCATCGCCCGGGCCGCCGCAATAATCTCCCCCCGCATCCTCATCTCAAATGCCGGATTTGCCGGAGGCGTATATCCATACCCCATTCTGCTTCCCCCTTTCATCTTCTTGTCATGAAATATAGGTTATTGTACGTATCGGGCCGCAATTGGTGCGGAGGAGTTTGCTTACTGTGCCAAAAGAACCGGCTTTTGCCGGTGCTCTCCTTCCTGTGCCGCTGCCCGGTCCTCAGCACCATAGATTTAGTTTCATTGACTGCAATATTAACAATGTTAAAATATAGGAACATACGTTCTTTATTTTGGAAAATGGTTGTAAAAAATACATTTCATTTCTCTTTATAGGGTAGGAGTACTCTCTTTTTAAAAAGGACGGGGGGCTTATATTCATATACTACAACTCTATCAATTATGACAAAAAAAGACGAATGAAGGACAGCCGGTTTCCTCTGACTTTAGACAACGATGAAAACCTGGAGTCCATCTTACTTACCACTTATGATGCTGAATCTGTACCACCAAATTTAAGAGATCACATTACGGATCACTCCCTTTATCAAGCCTATGAATCCTTATCAGTGCAGCAACAAAAGATTCTATCTTTTGCTTATGTACAAGCACTAAATGACAAAGAAATAGCCGGAATATTGGGAGTGTCGCAACAAAATGTTTCGAAACACCGCTTAAAAGCCCTAACTAAATTGCGCAGCTTAATAACGGAAGGGGGATGAATGATGACGGAGGGTGACATCGCTACTTTCATTGCTAATTTAGGCTTCCCGATTGCAATTACTTTGTATCTGCTTATTCGTTTTGAAAAGAAAATATCTGATTTAAGCGAGGCTATTAATGCTTTAAAAAATGAAATACAAAAAAATGTAAAGCGGTGATTTTATGTTGGCCGAACTTTTAGTACAAGCACAGCAACACCATGATCAGGGGGCAACACTACATATCCTAGAATCTTTCACACCAAAGATCAAAGCCTCCTTGCGACAAGTCCCCGCCGATCACCGGGAAGATTTGAAACAGGAGCTCTATGTCAAAATGATTGAGGTTATACAGACCTTTGATATTAGTGATTTGAAATAAAATTTGGAGAGTGGTTGTAAATAAAGAGACTCATTTCTCTTTATATAATGTGAAGGCAATATGGCATTGCAGAAAACTCGGGAATGGTGCTCTGGCTTTGATTCCTCCCTATTGTTCTTCTACTAAAAATAATTTCAGGAGTGATAATTATGGCAAATCTAGGCACTGGTGGAGCAGACCTTATCAAATCGCATGAGGGATTTTCCTTGAAATTTTATGGAGATCCTGTTGGGTATCCAACAGTTGGATGGGGACATCTGATAACAAAGACTAAAACATATACTAAAAATACAACAGGTAATCCAAATGATTCTCTTCTAACCCAAGCACAAGCTAATGCTCTATCTAGCTCTTTGAATCTAGGTTACACTTCACCAATTTCTCAGACTCAAGCAAATAATTTTTTTACAAATGATACTGCAAAGGCTGTAGCAGCAGTAAATAAATTAGCACCTCCTAACGGTCATACATTTTCACAATCTCAGTTTGATGCACTTGTTTCGCTCACTTTTAACGGAGGTTCTGGGGTGCTAGCAACCGCTGATGTACAAGCTATGCTTAAATATGAGCAGATATATCCATCTTTTATTGGCCCACGTACTACAAATGAACTTGATACTTGTTCAAGATTGGTCAGCAAGGCATTTTCATATGATCGAAATTTACAAAGACGAAGAAATGAAGAAGCAACTTTATTCTGTAAGGGCAGTGGATATACTCACAAATATCCAGTATATACAGTGTAGTTTATTCGTTTTACAGCATAAACAAGAAAGGTCAGCCTAAAGAGGCTGACCTTTCTTGGCTTATTACGTAACCATAATTCATTTAATCTGTAATTTTTTTAAGCTCAAAAATAGTTGCCTCTGATAACAAGATAAGCCTATCGTTATTAACAACAAAAAAAGTTACACTTACAGGTATTCTAAGTTTTGTAGAAGGGTCACTTATATCCATTACTTTTAATACATCATTTATCTTTAAATCTGGGATATCTATTTTATATGATCTATAAAAAGCGTCAGAGTTATAACATGTCTCTGTAATTTGATATAATGGATTTTTTAATTCATATTGATACTTACTATAGTTTTTAAGTCCTTTTGATGAAAAAAAGTCTTTTTTGATGATAATTTCATCTCCAATAAATTTTTGCCCTGTTGGATATTCAGAAGCATCATTATATGAATTTGCAAATCCTAAAAGCTTCTCAACCTTCCAGGTTCCAAAGAAATATTTTTCAGTTTCACTATCCAAATTTATACGTTCTACAGTACAATATTCATCAGTATTTTGTTCCGGCTGTGTTGCTGCTTGTTTACTGGGAGACTGACCCGGCACTTGCGTAACCGTTGCGGGCGTACCTGATCCACCACATCCTGAAAGTAAAACGACACTCAACAACATCACTATACCAAGCTCTTTTTTTAACACAATAATCTCCCTTCGGCTACCTAGCAGAAATTATATCAGAGCAAATGAATCCATGAATGACATATAATTAACATTATTTAATATTTAAGTTAAATTTTTGTTATCCAATCCATTCCATAGGAAGTACACTACACCTAAATGTATCCCTCTCATATACTATTACGTTATTATCCTTCCCCTCACAGCTACTCCTTTCCTATTTTTTACTTATTATACCATATATATTCTTCCCTCATTAAGGTTCATCTATTTTTCTTTTCACAAACCTAAAGAGGGGGAAGCTTCGCTCCCCCTCCAAATATATAAAATATAACCCATAAAGATCAGGCTATTATTGCAAAGTCAGATTAGGATTCAAAGTAATCTCAAACGCACGGCCCCAAATATAATCGGGATCATCGTATGGAAGTACCGCGCTGGCGTACTCGGAGAAAGACCAGCCGTCTCCATTAATCTGCCGGATACTGCACGCCGGTTCATCACTGCCGATCAGGAAGGCACATGCTCCGGCCAGGGTGGCTGTGTGTATCTGCATCCGTTCTCTCAGCATGGCCTGCAAATGAGCATAGTCTTCCGGACTATTGAACAACAACATATTCTGATCGGCAATTGCCGCAACATTCTCGTATAAGGAATGGGCTCTTGCGTATTCCCGAATCTCGGCAATCGCCAGCCTTTTGTAATAGTAATCCTTCAAGAAGCGTTTAAATAAAAGCGATCCGTGAGCATTGACAGCGAGGCTAAGCGCCGCCGCATCGTTCTCCGTAGTCACAAATGCATAACGCGCCTGACTCATGCCCAGCGCGATGCCGATTTTATTACCCGGTGTATTCCAGCCGCTGTATCCCAATAGACTGCCCGTATGCCTGCTGCCCAGCAAGGCCTCAGTGACCATAGCGTCCGCTGCACCGGCGCCGACAAAATCAATTACTACAGTCGGAGTTCCATTGGCGCGGTTAGCTTCAATACGGTCAACCGCAGCCGGAGCCTGATCCTTGGCGGTAACCGCAACAATTTCTACCGCAGGTGAACTGCTCACAAATTCCGCACCGACAATCTCCACATGATGCACAATGTTCTGATGCACATCCATATATTCATAGGGACTTGTAAGGGTGGAGCCATGGGGTCCGAAGTATTGCACAGCATACCCGGTCTTGGCCCCGTTACGATAGAACTGATCCGCCATACGTGCCATTAACGCCTGCCCCAGTCCGTCTGCATCCGGAAGAATGATTGCCCGGTCCGGATTCTGTCCGTTCATACCGCCAAGCCATCCGTTGATGCACTCTTCCACGTAATGAATCTCGTTAATTTGCACCCCTTGAGTATTGGCATCATCCACACCTACTGCAAGAAAATCAATAGCCCCCTCCTGCGCCAGATACTCCAGAATGTAACGATTTGTCTTGAACTTATGCTGTCTGGTGTTGTAATACTGTTCCTTGTCGAAAGTAGCAGTGCTGCCGTAGGAACCATCCGGAGACAGGTTATACCCGCTGAGGATGTCGGCAAACTGCGAGAAGACTCTTCGTGGCTGAAGCATGAAATTCCGTGATTCGGTATAGGCAGCCAGATCCAGCCCTTCTGCAAAAGATGTTGTCGCCAGTCTCATAATCGTATCCAGTACATATACCGGCTTGTCCGGATAAGCTTGCTTCACCAGACAGATTACATCCAGCAAGTCCGTGACCGTAGAATCATAGGCCGGGTAAGCTCCCCCTGCATCCGCCCGGAGACGGCGGCTTCCGATCAATCCCCCGTAGGCAAGCATATCCGCCGAGAGAATGAATCCGTCTGCAGATGCTGCATGATCAAGAATAAATTGCCGGATCTTGGCACTGTCGCCGTATGCCGGACAAGATGTCGTTAACAAGGTGGTTCCCGATGATGTCTTGTGCGAATCCAGGCGGTTTCTAAGATCGGCTGCATCCGGGGTGATGACATGAATTCCTGCCGATTTCCCTTGAGTAATCACATCGTCCAGATTGACGGGTCTATCATCCAATGGTACGTATAGCACATTCTTCATTTGTATCCAGCTCCCTCTGGTTAGCAGATAGGCTCAGATGCCTTCACTTATAAGGTAATTTAGACAGATAGAATACAACCTAACAATAAAAAATATTTTTATAGCCTCTTGTGGCCTCAAACGATTAAACTATGATACAATAAATAAGAACACAGGTTCCTATTGTTCATGAAATAAACCATTATTTCCATCCATATACATATCACTATTTCTATCTTCTGAAAGGGGAAATCCGAATTGAACGGGTCACAGACTCTCTACGAGCATTATAGGAATGAAATCTATCGAATAGGCTGGAAAATAGAGTACCGGGCCAGAAAGGTTAGCCGGACGGAGTGTTCACTTTTTGACAATATACAGGCTGAAGCGAACTTTATTCAGGACTCCGAGAACAAAATAATGCTTGAGCAGCTCACGGAGAGTCTGCCTGCTTTTGAGAAATCTATCTTGTATAAGCTCTATCTGGAGGGGTACAGCGAGGCCGAGGTCGCGAAGCAATTCAATATCAGCCAACAGGCGGTGAATAAATGGAAAAAGAAAATCATCAACCAGCTATCTCAGACTACGAAATCACACGACTGATCCACTCAGCCCGGAACAAAGAAGCCGCAGCGATGCTGCAGCTTCTTGAACTATTCTCAACCGATATACAGAATTCGAGCCAATGCGCCCGTCTACCAACTGAAGAGGCACGCTCAGAAATTATTGTGAATTTTCTTGAATTAGTCTCTTTGGAATAAAATCAGCCGTGGATACCGGGAGCCGCCTCCTGGAACCAGAGATTCACTTGTGCCGTCTCCTCGGTCAGCAGGTCAAGGTAGATCGAGGTCCGGTAATCGGTCTCCTTGAGGCTCTTGCCTGTGATCTCGGCGATCCTGTTCAGGCGGTACATCAAGGTATTGGTATGAATATGCAGAAAGGCGGCGGATTCCTTCAGATTCCCGTTCAGCGACAGATACACGGCGAGGGTCTTGAGGAAATCGCTCTTATGCTCGCGGTCATGCTCCTTCAGGGGAGAGAGCAGCGGACTGCGGCGTGTCCGGCTCCGCTTCTGCTCCAGAATGGCCGGAAGGTAGGCCCAGAACCCGATCTCTTCATAAAGCAGCAGCTCACGTGCATGATATGGCAGCAGGTGCTTAATCTCCAGAATCTGCAACGCTTCACGGTACGCGTCAGCCGCTGAAGTATATTCGCGGTATCCCGGGCTGCAGCCTGCCGTAAGCCTACAGTCTTCACTGCGGCCCAAATCCCGGAGCAGCTTGTGCAGGAACGAGGACAGCCGCTCTGCCTGGTCTACCGGAGATAGGAATGAGAATAGAATGATCAGCCGGTTCTGCTCGGCGGTCTGGAAGAGCAGCCGCTGCCCGGCATAGGCATCCATCATCCGGCGGAAGCTCAGCAGGAAATGCTCATCCATCGGCTTGCCGCTCTCCAGCACGGCAATATAATAGCTCTCCGGCAGCAGAATGGCCCCGGCCTCCGCTTCCTGGCGGATACGCAGCTCACTCTCATAATGGGAGGTCAGCAGCTTCCAGAAGAAGTCCTCGAACGTCTTCTCCTGCTTCGTCTTCCAGCCGCGCTGCTTCAGCAGATACCGCCCCGCGATCCCGGCAGCCTTCTCCACAACCCGCTCCGCCTGTCCCTCGGCCAGATTCCCCCGGTCTACCACCCAGATATAACCGAGTATCTCCTGCTGGTGCTTGATACACATGGCAAGTCTGGGGCCAAGGCCGACCTCCATCACTGCGGGGATACGGATAGGGTGGCTGGTATTCTCCAGATCGTGCATGACTCCCTTTTTGCGGAGACCAATAATCACCGTATTCGGAACTTTTTTGCCGATAATGGTCGAGATCCGTGCCGGATCACTCTCAGCCTGATGGGAGCTGTAGCCGATCACGTGATGGTTGCTGTCCTCAATGGTAACCTGAGACTGAAGCGATTCACTGAGGGTATCCGCCAGGGATTCCATACTGTCAAAAAAACGGTCAAATGCTGGCTCTGATTCTGTCAATGTTCCCACCTCAACCCGAAGAATAGCAGAATAAGTGATTACATTATATTACAGCGCCCAGCAGTTGCCTATAGGCAGATGCAAGGAAAGTGAAGGAAACCTGACATACTTTTCTACCCCTGTTCTGTCTATTCCGATATCCCTCTGCTCCACCTGACGCCTCCCGCCAGATTAGATCAGCGTGAACTCCTGCTCTACAGCAGCCTCAACCGTGAAGTATTCTTCCCCAAGAGCTTCTGCCACGGCCTGGCAGGTAATTTTTCCGTTAGCTAAGTTGACACCGCTCTTCAGGCCCGCATTGTCTTCGATCGCTTGGAACACCCCTTTATTGGCAATTTGCAGTGCATAAGGAACCGTAACGTTCGTTAAGGCAATGGTCGAGGTTTTGGCGACCGCACCCGGCATATTAGCGACCGAATAGTGCAGAACACCGTGTTTCTCGAATACAGGCTGATCATGTGTGGTCACCCGGTCAATCGTCTCAACGATACCCCCCTGGTCAATCGCCACATCTACAATGACGGAGCCCGGCTTCATGGTTTTGACCATTTCTTCAGTCACCAGCTTTGGAGCTTTAGCGCCCGGGATCAGCACCGCGCCTACCAGCAGGTCTGCTTCAGCTACCGCTTTGGCAATGTTATACGGATTCGAGATCAGGGTGCTGATCTGTGAACCGAAAATATCATCCAGCTGGCGCAGCCGGTCTGCGCTCAAGTCGATAATGGTCACCTCGGCGCCAAGGCCGATCGCCATCTTCGCTGCATTAGTCCCCACTACCCCGCCGCCGATAATACTCACCTTGCCGCGGCTTACACCTGGAACACCAGAGAGCAGAATGCCCTGCCCGCCGTAGTTCTTCTGCAGGAACTGTGCACCAAGCTGCACGGCCATACGCCCGGCAACCTCGCTCATCGGGGTGAGCAGCGGCAGGGTCCGTCCATCTACAACCGTCTCATAGCCGATGGCGAATACGCCTTTGTCCTTAAGGGCTGCGGCAAGAGCAGGCTCTGGTGCCAGATGCAGATACGTGAAGAGGATGAGCCCCGGACGGAAGTTACCATATTCGCTTGATAGCGGCTCTTTGACCTTCATCACCATTTCGGCGGCCGCCCACACCGCAGTAGCTTCTGCAACCAGTTCCGCACCGGCTGCGGCATACTCTTCATCCAGGAATCCGCTGCCAATACCCGCTCCGGCCTCGACCAGCACCTTGTGTCCTTCTGCCGCCAGACTTACCACACCCGCAGGGGTAATCGCTACGCGGTTTTCATTGTTTTTGATTTCTTTAGGTACGCCAATAATCATCTTCAATCGCTCCCGTCTGATATAATCCTCTTATGTGAAGAATCATAACATACGAATTCCCGCTGCCTTTTGGGTAAAAAGAAAAAAATTATCTGCCATGATTGTGTTTTTACACAAGGGAATGGCCCCCTCCTGGGATAGAACGTTTCCCTGCAACCTACCCGGAGTCCGGGCGGTGAAATGTAAAGTTATGTTCCATATTCTCATGTTTTTTGTTCCTTCTGAGGCTTCCGGCAATCTGCTATTCTTGATTTGCAAGCCTATACAGTATACACAGGGAGGTTGTCGCTTTTGAAAAAGAACCGTTTCATCGCCGGAATTACTTCACTCGTTCTTATAATGGGCCTGGCGACAGGCTGCGGTAACAGCAACAATTCATCTTCAGCCAATAATGCGAGCCCAGCCGCAGGCAACGGCACGAAGTCTGCAGGCCCGGTCACCCTCAAAATGTGGGGCGGTGTTCCCCCGGAATCCGGTCCGCAGCAGGTCGTGGATAACTGGAACAAGGATCACCCGGATATTCAGGTGGAGTATGTACGTTATGTTAATGATGATGACGGGAACCTCAAGCTGGACACCGCTATGATTACCGGCCAGGATGTGGATCTATTCGTGAACTACACCATCTCCCATGCTGCCAAACGCGTTGAATCGGGTCTGGCCCTGGATCTCAGCCGTTTCACCGATTACAACATTGAAGAGAAGATGGGCGCGGACACTGCGAGCTGGAAGATTGACGGCAAGTTCTACGGCGTTCCCACTACCAAAAGCCCGTTCTTCATCGCCTTGAACAAGGACGCGCTTGATGCTGCGAACCTGCCGGTTCCGAAGGAATGGACCTGGAATGAACTGCGCGACTATGCGAAGAAGCTGAAGGGCAGCAACTCCTATGGATTCATTCAAAACATGGAGCCTTTCGTGGACCCCATTGACTCCGTGCTGTCCCAGGAGGGCTACACCAAGGCCGATGGCAGCTCCAATCTGGACCATCCTCTCGTCCGGCAATGGCTGGAGACGCTGAACGGGATGATGAAGGAAGATAAGACTACGCCGCCGCTGGGCGAGCAGTTGACTTCCAAAATGCCGGTCGAGCAGGTCTTCCTCAGCGGAGAGGTGCCGATGCTCAATATCGGGGCATGGCTGCTGCGCAGCTCGAATAACTTCACCGATTTCCCGCGTGACTTCAAAATCGCCTTCGCTCCTGTACCGAGACTAGCCGAAGCTGCAGGTGATTATGTAACCCGCGGAGGCCTCGGCGATTATATCTCCATTAACGCCAAGTCCAAGAAGCAGGACGCCGCGTGGGAGTTCCTGAAGTGGTATTCCGATGGCGGCATGTCCCCGATGGCAGCAGGCGGAAGACTGCCGGCCTCCAAGGATGCCAACCAGGACGACGCGCTCAAAAGCCTCATTGGCGATAAAAGTGATTCCTATGATCTGGATTCCCTGATGTACGTCATGTTCGACAACAAGACGCCGACCTATGTCCGCAGCCTGCCTCAGGAAGTAATGGACCTGCGCTCCCAGGAGTACGAGAAGTACTTCCTTGACTCCCAGTCACTGGATCAGACGGTCCAGGCCATGGTCACCCGGCATAATGAGTACCTGAAGCAGAAGAAGTAGCGGCTGCGATACAGACAGAAATGGAAATAGAGAAGTAGCGTGCATGATAAGAGAGGCTTGCCATTGAAATCGTGGCAAGCCTCTCTTTCTCGTATATTTTAATTACTGATACTCCCGTTTTTTTATTTGAGGTTGAGAGTAAGTTTTCCTTTATAGGTTTCAAAACTAACTGTCTCTCTCGTCCATTCTGGAGCAGAGTAATTAAAAATATCTTTCTGGGAAAGATATAAGTCGTGTGGTTCTTCTATAAAAACTTCCCTAGTCGTTAACTCAGTTAAGAACAAACCCAATAATTTCGTTTGGTAGACACGATACTCTGTAATGCCTTGGTCTATTAGGTTCGCTCGATGTTCTACTATAACCTCACCATAGTTTCCAGGAACATCTAGATGCTCATAACTGTATGGATTAAACACTGGGGCAAATGACTGCTTAATCAGAAAAAGAAAAGAAAGAATAATTAAAATAACAAACAGAATTAGCTTTCTTCCTTTACTTTTGTAGCCTAGCCAAAAAAATAAAATGATGTGCAGTACGATAGGAACTATAAAGTTACTTTTTTTAAATATAGTAATATCATAATTGAAGGTGGAAGAAAATAACCAAATTATATCTATAAATACTATTATTAAAATATAATTTTTTTGAAATTTCACGATAGAATTGTTCATAATTCACACCCATTCCTTTCGCTGCAGCACATAGTAAGGCCATTTCTGATTCTAATAACGACATATCCCTGGAGGAACTGGAGCGGCATCACACGACTAAGAAACGTTTGAGCAATTGCAGTCTGCTGGATACCATTCCCTTTATAACATTCCATTTACCAATATACAATATTTTAGTCTATATTGGAGCTGGTATTGCCCGTCCTGATCGGTTGCTAGACTTCGATATCTTCTTTCTACTATCTTTGTAAAGGAGTGATGAAATGCTCAAGAACTCTAAATCCTTTGACAGAACAATCCTTGTAGGAGGATTAGTAACGGCGGGAACCGTTATTCTGGCCGGGATTCTTCTTCTCTTGGCTCTGAAGTACAACATCATCCGTTTGAACTGATGTACTATGCCGCTGCATCCTCCAGGAAGCCACTTTGCAAGACGGGCCTCATCAGCATCCGCCCGTCTTTCCCCACTGTCAAGCAGCCCGAGTAGAACAAAACTATGTAATTCCGGCATCCACCCCATGCCTGCTGTAACAAAACCATGCAATTTAAAATATCGTCTATCCGGCATTTTGATTATGCTATAATCTAGCCATATCAACCGTCCCGGACCGGGCAGGTTCAGTCAGGCTTGGAGGTGCTTCCGTATGTCAAAGCTGTTGCGTATTCTGATTCCCCAGAAATTGAAATACCGCCTGTTCACCGCCTTCGTATGTCTGATTCTGCTGCCCTTCAGCGCATTGAATATATATAATTATCAGCGCATTGAGACCCTGGTCCAGAAAAAAATCAGCCAGCAGAGCCACTACCAGCTGGAGCAGATGTACCGCACGCTCGAGGATCAGATCAGCATTGCCTTCAAGACACTGCTGTTCCTGAAGCAGGATGATACGGTGAAGTCCGTGCTGCTCCATCCCGAACAGCGCAATGAGCTGGAGAATAAGCGGCTGATGGAGAATATTTTCAAGAATCTGAACAACAGCTTTTTCCTGTACAATCCTTCGGTGTATTTCATGATTCTGGACTTAACTGAAAGCGCATACACCTCTTATCCGCCCAAGGATTCGCTAATCTACTCGGATCTGCGGGGAAATCCCGGGTTCGACCGGGGCCAGATGAATACCGGCTCTTATCACTGGGTGCCCAATGATACCAACTACGTGCTGCGCGATGTCTCCACCAGCGCCTATCTTCTCTCCTTATACGCCTATCTGGAGGATACCCGGAACAAGCCGTATGGAATGGCTCGCATCAGTATTGATTACACCTACTGGCTGCGCTCCATCCATAAGCAATCCGATCTGGAGCAGCAGTATTTCCTGATTACCCGTTCGGGAGAAGATATCTCCCAGTCGGTTCCGGGCAGCCTTTTATCTGCGAAGGTCAAGGCGGGTTTCGCCGGACAGCAGTATTTTATCGACAAGGACTCGAATTCCCTGATTAATTATATCTATGTGGAGTCGCTCGACTGGTATATCGTGAACCGGATTCCGCTGTCGGTGCTGTTCGTGGAGATCGAAGGGCTGAAGCAGCAGTACTTTATTACGTTCTTTGTGCTGACGGCCATCTTCCTGATGATGACCTTCGTCATTGCTACGACCATCACGCGCCCGTTGTCCCATTTGCAGAACAAGATGAAGGCCGCCGTGCAGAAAAGCCTCAAAATCCGCCTGCCCGAGCATAAATTCAGCGGGGAGATCCTGGATCTGACCCGGACCTTCAATACCATGCTGGACGATACCCACCTGCTGATCCAGAAGCTGAAGGCGGAGGAGCGGCAGAAGGAGGCTGTGCATTTCCAGATGCTGCTGGCCCAGACGAATCCCCATTTCCTGCTGAACACACTGAATACGATCAAATGGATTGCCATCCGTGAGCATAACGAGGATATTACGAACATGACCCTGTCGCTCGGCAAGCTGCTGGAGGCCAGTCTCAATACCGATAAGGATCTGATCCATCTCAAAGATGAGATTGAGCTTGTCGAGGCCTATGTCCATATTCAGCAGGTCCGGTACGCGCACAAGTTCGAGCTAACCACCCGCTATGACGAGGATATCCTCTATGCGCTGGTGCCCAAGCTCAGCCTTCAGCCGCTGGTCGAGAATGCCATTATTCACGGGATCAGCAGACTGCCCGGCAAGGGACTGATTGAGCTGATCGTGCACCGCGAAGAGCATCGGCTGATCGTAGAGATCAGGGACAACGGCGCAGGTATGGAGCAGGCCAGGATGAACAAGGCCCCGCGCAAGCGCCCCGGTATCGGGCTGAGTAATATTCAGGAGCGGCTGAGGCTGCTGTACAGGGAAGAGGGTACTCTGGAGGTGTTATCCACCGGGGAAGGGGTCACCGTCCGCTTCACCATACCGCTTCTGTTGTCCACACCTTACGGCAATGAACATCCGGCTTAGAGCGCATTTATAAGGGAGGGAATACACATGTGGAAGGTACTGCTGGTTGAGGATGAGGTTTTTGTACGGGAGAGCGTCCGCGAGATTATTGCCTGGGAGGAGCTTGGATTCACCGTCAGCGGAGAAGCGGGCAATGGGGCAGAGGCGCTGGAGATGATCCGGCAGGATGTCCCCGATCTGGTGATCTCGGATATTGTCATGCCGGAGATGGACGGGGTGGAGCTGCTGCGGCGCACGCGTGAAGAGGGGGTGGATTCCCGCTTCGTCATGCTGACCTGCATGAATGATTTCGAGAATGTGCGGCTGGCCATGGAGTACGGGGCTTCGAGCTATATCCTGAAGCTGTCCATGAGCGTGAACTCTCTCCGGGATACCCTGCGCAAGATCAGCGGCGAGCTGGAGAAAAGCCTGGAGAACCGCACCCGAAGCCAAGGCCTGCCCGGCCCGGATACTCCCCCGCAGCTGCCGGCCCATGAGGAGATCACCAGCCACCCGGAGATCCAGAAGATCCTCCATTATCTGCACAATCACTACGCAGAGGATATTACCGTGAAGTCCATGTCACAATATGTCATGATGGCCGAGAATTATGTCAGCACCCTGTTCAAAAAGAAAACCGGCCAGACCCTGATCCACTACCTGCATCAGGTGCGGGTGGATCAGGCGATCCGGCTGCTGACCACCTCCGACCTGCCAGTGTATGAGATTGGCAACCGGGTCGGCTTCGTGAACGATAACTATTTCATCAAGATCTTCAAACGCCTCACGACGCAGACGCCAAGCCAGTACAGGCATACCCAGCGGCATAAGCCGGACTCCATGAGTCTATAGTACAGTGTATAGAATAGCGGCCTTCCCAGCGGGAAGGCTGTTTTTTGCGCGGACAGGGATAGAACATAACTACGATCCTCCTGTCCGCCGCTGCTTCGTAAATGTATATTTCTGTAGCATGAAGTCGTTGGTTTTGTTCCTTAACCCCCCTGAAGCCGCTTGGTATGCTTGTAGTGTACTCAAAAGACCTAAAGGAGTGGGGTTATGTGAAGGCATCCTGGATGAAACGGCAGCAGTACCTGGGCTATCTGTTTATCGGGCCAAATATGATTGGCGTGATTCTATTTTTCATCATACCAGCCGTCTATTCTTTCTATCTCATGTTTACAGACTACAAGTTTATGAGTCCCCATACCAAGTTCATCGGGCTGGCCAACATTAAGCGGATGCTGGGGGATGAGGTCTTCTATATCGCCATCAAGAACACGCTGCTGTTCCTGGTCTCCGTTCCGGTATCCATTGGACTGGCCTTCATCGTTGCTGTGGTGCTGAACCGGTCCGTGTATCTCAAAAAGCTGCTCCGCGCCTTATACTTCATGCCTTATATCACAAGCGGCGTTGCGGTAGCCTTTGTCTGGATGCTGCTGTTCCATCCGAACAACGGGCCGATTAACGGCATTCTGCGCTCCATCGGCATTGAGAATCCTCCCGGCTGGCTGTCCACGATGGAGACGTCCATGTATGCGATCGACATCATCTGGATCTGGTTCATGCTCGGCTATAACATGATTATCTATCTCGCCGCCTTGCAGGAGGTGTCCGGTGAGCTGCTGGAAGCCGCCAAAATCGACGGTGCCCGCACCTGGCAGACGGTCCGCAGTATCCTCTGGCCGCTGGTCAGTCCGACCACCTTCCTGCTGCTGATTACCGGACTGATCATGTCGATCAAGCAGTTCGGCATCATCCAGGCGATCACACAGGGCGGACCCGGCAACAGTACCACCGTATTATCCCTGTTCATCTATCAGAATGCCTTCCGCTATTACGAAATGGGCTATGCTTCAGCGGTCTCCTGGGCCCTGTTCCTGATCATTCTGATATTCACCGTGGTTCAATGGCTGGGCCAGAAACGCTGGGTTCACTACTAAGGAGCTGAGAAAATGAATAAAGCCGCAGTTACCAAAAGCATCGCTACTCTGATCATGTTATTCTTCAGCATCGTAATGATTGTGCCCTTCATCTGGATGATCAGCACCTCATTGAAAACCCCGGCGGAGGTATTCCAATATCCGATCCAGTGGATTCCTGAGCACTTCAACTGGAGTCATCATGTTAAGGTCTGGTCCGGTACGGGCAGCTTCGTGCCTTACTATCTCAATTCCCTTAAGGTGGCTATTCTGAGCACCATAGGGGCTGTCTCCTTGTCCGCCCTCGCGGCCTATGGCTTCGCCCGGATTGAATTCAAGGGACGCAACACCATGTTCATGATCTATCTGTCCATGATGATGGTGCCCCCGCAGGTGCTGTTCGTGCCCAAATTCATCATGTTCGACTGGGCGGGCATCTACAATACCCACTGGGCGCTGATCCTGCCCGGAATGTTCACGATCTTCGGCGTGTTCATGATGCGGCAGTTCTTCCTCTCGGTGCCCCATGAAATCTCAGAGGCCGCCTTCATCGACGGCGCAGGCCACTTCCGCATCTTCTCGCGGATTATCCTGCCGATGGCTAAGCCGTCGCTGGCGACCCTCGCCATCATCGACTTCTCCTGGCACTGGAACGATTATGAGAATGCGCTCGTCTTCCTGATCGACCATGATCTGTTCACCGTTCCGCTCGGGCTGCAGAATTTCATCCTGGAGAACAATGTCGATTACAACGGCATGATGGCCGCCGCGACAGCCGGGATTATTCCCATGATCCTCGTCTTCCTGCTCGGCCAGAAATACATTATTGAAGGGGTGGCCAGCTCGGCGGTGAAGGGCTGACCCTGCTTATAAGCGAAGGAGCTATGCCACAGATCATACAGTGGCATAGCTCCTTTGTCATTCACACGGACCGCATTATTGGATATCAGGATGTTACGACAGCCCTGCCTTAGTCAGGCCATAGGCCGCATCGGATGAACCCGGTACGGTGGTAAAGCCTACGTTCACCCGGTTCCAGGCGTTAATCGCCATGATCGAGAAGGACAGGTCGGAAATCTCCTGCTCGGACAGCTGTTCACGGACACGGTTATACAGCTCATCAGGTACGCCGTGCTCCGGCAGCTTAGTCAGTACCTCCGTCCAGGCAAGCGCCGCCCGTTCACGCGGGGAGAACAGTGTCGATTCCCGCCAGATAGAGAGGTGATAGATACGCAGCTCACTCTCGCCGTTCATCTTGGCCTGCTTCACATGCATATCCAGGCAGAAGCCGCAGCCGTTCATCTGTGAAGCCCGGATAGATACCAGATCTTCGATCTTCTCCTCAATGGAGCTGTGCTTCAGGGCCATGCTGAAATCGAGAAATTTCTTGAAAAGCTCCGGGGACTGCTGCATATAATTCACACGTTGTGCCATAATATATTCCTCCTTGGGGCTGGTTTTAGTAGAAGGTCCGGTTCCGGACTTTCTTCGCCCTTCGGACATATAACGAGACAGCTATTCTTTTTGTGACAATGCCCCCCGAGCGTAATGCTGCCCCATCCTGTCACACATCCTCCGTCTATTTTGTCTACATCATAGCAGAGTAGCAGAGTTAGATTGACTATATTAGGATGGGAAGTGTCGTTATGCAGGAGTGGTATGACCAGTATAAGAATCTGTTGTTTAAGCTTGCCTACCAGCTAACCGGATCGGCCGCCGATGCTGAGGATGTGGTCCAGGACGTATTCCTGAGAATCTATGATGTGCCGCCCGAGCGCCTCACCGAACCCAAAGCCTATCTGTGCAAAATGGTCACCAACCGCTGCCGGGATCTGCACAAATCCGCGCGTAAGCAGCGGGAGGAATATTTCGGCGAATGGCTGCCGGAGCCGCTTGCCGGTACAGCCCCGGATGCGATGGAGTCCGTTGTTCAGGATGATCTCTTATCCTACGCCATGCTTGTCCTGCTCGAGCGGCTGACTCCGGCGGAGCGGGCGGTGTTCGTGCTGCGCGAGGCGCTGGGCTTTGAATATCAGGAGATTGCAGAACTGGTCGGCAAAAGCGGGCCGAACTGCCGCAAGCTCTTCAGCCGGGCCAGCGCCAAGCTGGGCCTCGTTCCTGAGCAGCCCGTCCAGCCTGAGGCGGTTACAGAGGAATGGGTACACGGGTTCCTCGCCGCCCTGAAGCAGGGCAACCTGAATGAGCTGCTGTCACTGCTTGATCCGGCAGTTGAGTTAATCTCCGACGGGGGAGGCAAAGTACACGCTGCCGCCAAGCCGGTAGTCAGCGCCGGGCTTGTAGCCGGGTTCCTGCTGGGCCCCTTCCGCGGGGCAGCTACAATGAACGGCGAGGTGACGATTGAGGTCAGCCGGATTAACGGGCAACCCGGCTTACTCCTTCGCTCGGAGGAGGGTATTCATACCGTAGGACTTCTGCATCTCCGGGATCATCTGATCCAGAAGCTGTATATTGTCCGCAATCCCGATAAGCTGCAATATATCGGGAGATAAGCCCGCTGCGGCACACCGCTGTTCAGCCGCCCGGTCATCCCACACCGCTGGGATTTATAGAACAGGCCGCTCATACCAATACCCCGGAATCCCCCGTTCCAGCCGCATCAGCGCCTCCAGATAATAATAATCGCCCCAGATGGTGTAATCATCCGGGGAATCCCCGGCTCTGGCCGAATACGCGCCATGCTTCAGCAGACCCTCTGCGTGCTCGCTGCCCAGGGTCGAATACTGCTCAGCCAGTGCCTTCACCGACGCTTCCCCCGCTTCCTGGAAGAAACGGCGCTCCGGGTCTGCCGAATCCAGCTGCGCAGCAATCTCCAGCAGTCCGCAGGCGGCAATGGCCGATGCGGAGCTGTCGCGCTTCGTGTCCGGCCCCACGGGGACATCGAAATCCCAGTACGCTACGCCGTCCTCCGGCAGCTGGGCTACGAAATAACGGCCCAGCCGCTTCGCCGTCTCCAGCATCTCCGGGCTCTGAAGATAACGGCTGATTAGTGCGAAGCCGTAGATCCCCCAGGCCTGCCCCCGGGTCCAGGTGGAGCCGTCACCATACCCCTGGTGCGTCCCGCCGCGGATCGCATCGCCTGTCGCCGGATCGAAATAGAAGGTGTGATAGCTGGAATCATCCCCCCGCACCAGGAAACGGCGGGATTTGCGGGCATGCAGCTCCGCTACCCGCCGGTAGGCGTCATTGCCGGTCTGCTCATGCGCCCAGAGCAGCAGCGGCAGATTGAGCAGACAGTCAATAATAATCCGCCCGCCGTTGACGGAATCCCCCTCCTTCCCCCAGGCCTGAATCAGCCCCGCCTCTTCGCGCCAGCGCTTCATCAGCATATCTGCCGCCTCGAGCGTCAGCTGCGCCGCCCCGGCATCCCGCTCAATGATCCACTGGGCCTTGGAGGAGAGGGAGTAGAGGAAGCCGATATCATGATGATCGAAGATGATCTTATGGTCCATCCGGTGCCGGAAGCTCTGGACGGTTCTAAGCGCCTGTTCGCGGTAGACCGGGTCTTCACTGTACTCGGAGCACAGCCACAGAATGCCGGACCAGAAGCCCGCCGTCCACTCGGTATTGTCATTCAGCGTATAATGCTCATCACCGGCGCTCACGTGGGGGAACCGGTCCCCGAATCTTGTAATATTGCGCTTGGTCACACCAAGCGCATCCTCAATTGCTTGCTGCCACATATCAGACACTGCTCCTTCTTATAGATTATCGTGCGGGATCAGCCGGTTGTTCTGTCTATACTGGCCGGGTGTGATCCCTTCATATTTTTTGAAGACACGGATGAAGGAATTGCTGTTCAGGAAGCCTACACGCTCCGATACCTCCTGCACGTTCAATTCATCCTGCTGCAGAAGCCTCTTGGCTTCTGTGATCCGGTACTGGTTGATATAGTCGATCACATTGGTTCCGGTCTGCTCCTTGAAGTACTTGGAGACATACGTAGGGTGGAAGCGGAACCGTTCGGAGATGGGGGTCAGCCCCAGATTGACATCGGCGTAATTCTCATGAATGAACTCCAGTAACTGCTCCTTCAGCTCCGTATTGTGGGAACGCTTGCGTTCATGCACCATCTGGCAGACCGTCTCCAGAATCTGCAGCAGCTCGGCCTCGATCTCCTCGAAGGTCTCACAGGCGAACAACTGGCGGATCAGCTCATTACGCCGGGCCAGCTCCTTCATGTCATCGGTCTTGATCTGCTCGGTTGCCTTCAGCATGGTACCGATCAGCTCGAACATCAGGCAGCGGGCCAGCTCTACCGACAAGGGCTCCCCGGCGAAATTGGTCATCAGAATCTCATTCATGACCTCTGTAGAGCGGGCGTAGTTGCCTGTAGCGATATAATTGACCAGCTGACGCTCCAGATCGAGCGGATAATAGAGCTCCTCCTTGGGCTGCCGGATTCTATGCTGGTCAATAATCTGGCCGATGCCCAGAATCAGCCGGTACTCCAGCGCCTCCTCCGACTCCTGATAGCAGGCCGAGATCTCGGCCATGGACTGGCGGACGCTGCTGACTCCAACCGAGAAATAGATCAGGAAGCGGGACTGAATGAAGTGCTGCGCCTCTCCGGCGGCCTGGATCAACTGCGGGACAGCATCCGCGTCATTCTCCCGGATATTGACCAGAAGGGCGATCCGGCCATCCATTTCAGCGGAATAGACAGGGCCGGCCGGGCCCATCAGCTCCTCCAGCACATTGGTAAGAATCAGATGGACGAACTGGAGCTTGCCCTCCTTGTCCTCCGGTCCGCGGGTGCGGAACAGTCCCTCATAATTCTCAATGTGTACCAGCAATACGGCAAAGGAATCGCTCTCGAACCTGATCCCCAGGCGCTCCATCTCCTGCTCCGCAGCAACCCCCGCCCCCGGCTGGACCCGTCCCTTCAGCAGCCTCGCCAGGAAGCCGCTGCGCACCACTGTCTGCTGCTCCTTCAGCCTCGTCGCGAACTGGTCCTGCTCTTCCCAGGCCCGGGTCAGCACGGTCTGCAGGATGCCGAATTCATCATCCGGCTGCTCCAGCTTCCCTTTGACCTTGTCGGAAATGATATTCATGATCCGGCCGAGCGGACGGTAATTGCGCCGGGTGAACCACCAGGCAGTCACACCGCCCAGCAGCAGAACGGCCGCTACTCCGGTGAATGTAATGCTGCGGATGACCATCAGCTTCTTGGCATAGATACGCGTAGGTACGATGGAGACATACTGCCAATCCTGTACGCCCGAAGAGATCTGGGAGACCGTCACCGATTCCCCGTTCCAGTCTGCCGTTCCCGTCCGTCTTCCCGTATCTTTGTTTTCCTGCAAATAGCGGTATATTGAATAAGGGGTCTCGGCCGTTCCCGTAGAGAACAGCGTCCGCCCGTTCCGGTCCAGGATGAATACGATGCTCTCCGGCTCCAGACGCACATTATTGATCGCCTGCTGGAACCGCTCCGGGTCCAGGGTAACGACAAAGGTGGCCGGGCTATCCTCCGATACCCTGACCGGGAACGGCTGAAGGTAGACGAGCGTCTCCTCAATCCGGCGGTCCTCGCTGAAGACCTTCATTTTGCGGAACACGCTCTCGCTTGAATCCTGCATCAGCCGGGTCCACTCCTCCTCGCTTACCCCGGTCCCCTCATAATAAATATCGTATAACAGATTCTTGGAGACGAGCGAGGAGGAGGACAGCGCCACATCCGCAGATTTCACATAGATATATAATTCACGGATTAATCCATTACCGATCCGGATCGACTTGAGGTTCTTAATCAGCTCCAGCCCCATCAGCCGCCACCTGGCATCCTGCTCGGACGCGTGATTGATGAAGCTGCTGAGCTGGGAATCGGCCATTAGCTGGCTGCTGATGCTGCTGATATCCTGGGTCTGGCTGTCAATCGTCTCCTGCACCTGGGACAGCAGCACCCTGTTGGAGCGGTTAACCTCCTCCTTCAGCAGATGGCGCGACTCCGCAAAGACGGCGGCGCCGATAGCGACCGGGATGAGCAGGATGACCAGATAAGAGAGGCTCCAGGATAACAGGATGCTTTTCTTTTTCATGGTTCTCCTCCTCCTCGTGTGTGTGTTATTCCTTAATCGCGCCGATCATGACACCTTTTACGAAATATTTCTGCAAAAACGGATAGATAAAGAGGATCGGCAGCGTAGCCACCATCACCGTTGCGTATTTCACACTTTCTCCGATCGCCTCTTTGTCGCCCATTGCCGCTGAAGTCGTCATTGAATCCGTGCTGTTCTGGATCAGAATCTCCCGCAGCACCAGTTGAAGCGGATACAAATTACGGTCGCGGAGATACAGAATGGCACTGAACCAGGAATTCCAATGCGCCACTCCGTAGAAAAGAATCATCACCGCAATCACCGGCATGGATAAGGGGATCACAATCCGCCACAGGATGCGCACCTCACCTGCCCCGTCCATCCTGGCGGATTCCAGCAGACTCTCGGAGATCTCCTGGAAGGCCGTCCGCATAATGATCAGATTATAGCTGCTGACCAGCCCCGGCACAATCAGGGCCAGCAGATTATTGCCGAGGTGCAGCGTATTGTTGATCAGCAGATAGGTGGGAATAATCCCGCCGTTGAAAAACATAGTGAACACTATGGCCAGCATGATCGGATTACGCAGCATGAAGCTTTTGCGGGACAGGGTATACGCCCCCAGGATGGTGAACAGCAGATTCAGTGCCGTGCCCAGCACTACGATCAGCATGGTATTCCTGTAGCCGGACAGAATGCTCGGATTGCTCAGCACCAGCTTATAGCTGTCGAGATTGAACCCTTCCGGCAGGAGCAGCAGCCCGCTATGGGCCATCAGCCGGTTGGAGTCACTAAGTGACGCATTCAGCACATGCCACAGCGGATACAAGGTGATAATGATCAGCAGAATCATGATCAGCACATTGATACTGTCAAAGATTCTTTCTCCTATCGTTCTTTTGATTATCATGGGAATCCCTCACTTTGTCTTCCTGGTGAAGCCGTACTAGAACAGCTTATTGTCAGATACCGCCTTGGACAGCCTGTTGGCGCCAATGAGCAGAATGAAATTGACTACCGACTGGAACAGGCCGACGGCTGTCGTATAGCTGAACTCGGCACTTTCACTGATCCCTTTGCGGTAGACAAAGGTTGAGATGACATCGGCGGTATCGTAGATATTCGGATTATAGAGCAGAATGACCTTCTCGAAGCCAATCTCCATCAGTCCGCCCACCCGCAGAATCAGGAGAATCACGATCATCGGGATAATCCCCGGCAGGGTAATATGCCACACCTGGCGTATCCGGCTGGCCCCGTCCACCTTGGAGGCGTCATAGAGCTCAGGATTAATTCCGCTAAGCGCGGCCAGGTAGATAATTGTCGAGAATCCAAGCTCCTGCCAGATGGAGGAAGCGGTATAAATCGTACGGAAATTGCCCGGCTCACTCAGCAGAGCGCTGCTCTCCCCGCCAAAGAACACAATAATAGAATTAAACAGCCCGTCACGGGACGAGAAATCGACCACCATTCCGCAAATGACCACAATCGAAATGAAGTGGGGGATATAGGAGATGGTCTGCACCGTACGCTTGAACAGCTCATGTCTGAGCTCATTGAGCAGCAGCGCGAGCAGAATCGGGGCCGGGAAGCCGAACAGCAGCTGGTAGAAGCTTAGGACCAGGGTGTTTTTGAGAATCCGCCAGAAATAATAGCTTTGGAAAAAATCCCGGAAATGCTGCAGTCCCACCCAATCGCTGCCCCAGATGCCTTTGCCGACGGTATATTCCTTAAAAGCAATCACCGCACCATACATCGGCAGGTACTTGAATACCAGGAAATACACAACCACGGGGAGGGCCATCCAGTAGATCGCTTTGTTCTTCTTGTAGTTCAGCCAAACCAGGGAGAGCCTCTGCGGCATAATCTCCCTCCTTTCTTCTTCAGGACAAGCTCCGCGGGGGCACTATACTGACACTAGCTTTAAGTTCCGCCGCGCCGCGGGCGTCCTCAACTCCTGAATTATCTTGCGTTGTAGCGGTCTATCGCCGCCTGCTGAATTTCAATCGCCCGTTTCACATTGAATTTGTCAATCTGGGCCGTGAACTTGCTGAAGTTCTCCAGCGGCTCCGCGCCGATCACGAATTTGATGAACATTTCATCGCGGTAGGTGGTGATGTCGCTCATGATTTTGCTGTATTCACTGGACTCCTCAGTGGTCAGGCTGACCGGAGGAATGCCCACCTTGAGCGTGTTGTCGCTGTATTTGGAAAAGAGCGCAACCGCGTCCTTCTGCTGCTGGAACTGGTAATACTGCTCGTTATAGCGGTCGTCATCCTCGCCGACAAACGGATAATTGGCAATGAAATGCTTCGCCATCGCCTGAACCACCGACAACCCCTCGGGATTCTTCAGAATCTCATCCGTATAGGTCGGATAGCCGTCCTTCATTGTATACGTAACCCCTTCTACGCCGAAGTTCTTCAGCATATGCCCTTCTTCACTGAAGAAGTAATCCAGCGCCTTCACGGTCTCTTCCGGGTGCTTATTGCTCTTCGTAATCGTTGCTCCGGCACCACTCCACTCCCAGGACCGTCCGGTGAACATCGGTTCATCCCCTTTGTTCAACACAGGGTACTGGGCGGCGGTAAGATTGGCCTTCGGCTCCTTCTCCTGCAGTGCAGGCAGATAACGCCCGATACCGCCGCCGATGAAGGTGAAGAAGGCCCCGGCCTGACCGCCCAGAATCTTGGCATCATAGGTCTTCTGATCATTGGTCGCGAAATCGGGATCAATCAGCCCTTCCTGATACCAACGGTGGAACGTGGTCAGGAACTCCTTGAATTCCGGCTCCATCGGCCCGAACGCCACCTTGCCGTCCTTCAGGAAGATGGTATTGGTAATGCCGTAAGCTTCCAGGAAGGTAGGGGCCGCCGGGCCCATGGTTGTCATCTTAGGCGGTGCGCCGAACAGGAGAGGTGCGGTTACGCCTTTTTTCTCCTTAAAAGCCTTCAGCACCGTCTCCCACTCCTCCAGCGTCTCCGGCTGCTGCAGGTTCAACTCGTCCAGCCAATCCTGACGGATGAACGTGCCGCCGAAGGTTTTGTACTTGCCGAGCCGCAGATGGGGAATCGCATAGATATCTCCGTTATCCGCTTTCAATTGCTTCGCCACTTCGGGGTTCTCGTCCAGAATCTTCTTCAGGTTAGGCGCATACTGGTCAATCAGGTCATTCAGCTTAATAATGGAGCCGTCGTTGTACAGCTTGGAGTAATCCCCGTAAACGAACATTACATCCGGCAGCTTATTGGACGCCAGCATGACATTGAACTGCTCCGTCTCCGCGCCTACGGCAGGGTGCTGGAATTCCGTCTTAATATTGGTTTTCTTCTCCCACTCCTGAATCGCCGTAATCTCACTCATATTCTTCAGCGTAATCGACACATTCGTATTCAGCGACGCCCAGATCGAGATCGGGGTCGGCTTATCCGCCGCTGCTCCCTCCGCGTTCTTGTTCCCGTCCGCGCCGCCCGAGCAGCCTGCCAGTCCGCTTATCGCCAGCAGCAGGCTGGTCCCGAGCGTCATCCGCCTTCTCCAAGTTCTCTTCATCCTTCACATCTCCCCCATGTGTTCTTAATTAATAGTCGTCATGCGATGCCGGAGGCCCAGTAGTTCCTTGTCTTGCTGTGTTAATGAGTTGCTGGCTTAGTGGTGCTGTGCTGCTGGCTTGCTGAGTTGCTCGCTTGTTGGTGCTGTCTTGCGGAGTTGCTGTCTTTTAGGTGCTGTTCTGCTGAGTTGCTGTCTTGTTGGTGCTGTTCTGCTGAGTTGCTGTCTTGCTGTGGTGCTGCCTCCCGCTTCTCCAACTTAACGCTATACAGCAATGCTGACTATCTCCCATTCTTGCCGCGATATCGATATATTGCTTACGGCCTGTCCATCACAGGAATTGTATATATAAGCCAAGAAATCAGGATTGATTTCGGATTGCACATTGAAATCCCGGTTTAACGGGATTTATTAAAATGTCGCGCGCGGTGGATGCGCTTTCATATTATATCAGACTGATACGTTGTCGCGGCATTGAACACACTTCCACCAGAATGGACGCCCGCCTGCCGCCCACCTTCGGCGGATTCAGGTGCACTTATGCTCCTCTTTCACGCCTGCCGCCCACCTTCGCCAGATTGAGGTGCACTTATGCTCCTCATTCCGGCATGCCGCCCACTTTCGCCGGATTGAGGTGCACTTATGCTCTTCATTCACGCCTGCTGCCTGCTTTCGCCGAATTCAGGTGCACTTATGCTCTTCATTCCCGCCTGCCGCCCACCTTCGATAGATTCAGGTGCACTTATGCTCTTCATTCCCGCCTGCCGCCCTCTTTCGCCGGATTGAGGTGCACTTATGCTCTTCATTCACGCTTGCCGCCCGCTTCCGTCGAATTCAGGTGCACTTATACTCTTCATTCCCGCCTGCCGTCCACCTTCGGCGGATTGAGGTGCACTAATGCTCCTCCTTCCCGCCTGCTGCCCACTTTCACCGGATTCAGGTGCACTTATGCTCTTCATTCACGCTTGCCGCCCACTTTCACCGGATTCAGGTGCACTTATGCTCTTCATTCCCGCTTGCCGCCTACCTGCCGCCCACCTCCAACTGGTTCAGAGGGAATTATCCCTTTCATTTTCCCCTATTCCCTACTTTCGGCTGAATCAAAGGGATTTCTCCCTCTGATTCCCCCATACTGCCCACTTTTGCCGGATTCAAAGGGATTTTTCCCTTTGATCCTTTAAGCAGCGGATACTGGAGGGTCAGCAGGAATCCTGACCCCTATCCCTGATTACTCAAGAGACTTATCCCCAACTTTATGCACATATTATCCACAACAGACGGATATCAACATTTCCTAACTAAAAATAAATAAAAAAAGACACTGGGTAAGTGTCTCAATTTGTCTTAAAGTGTCTCAAAGTCTCAAGGTATGTTAAATGCTCCCCAATATCTTAAATATCTCTAAGTCGCCCCACGCCCCATTGCCCATACAGCAAGGCCTTCATCAGCCACCAGCCAACACCGACAGCACCGTCTCCAGCACCACATTCACGCCCAGCTCACAATCCTCATAAGCAGTGAGCTCTTCCTCGCAATGGCTTTTCCCCTTCACGCTGGGAACAAAAATCATCGCCGAAGGCAGAAACCCGGCCACGAACTGGGCATCATGCCCCGCTCCGCTGGCCAGCTTCCGGCTGCTATAACCAAGCTTCTGCGCAGCTTGCTCCACCAGCGTACAGATTCCCGGATCGAACCATACCGTGTCGCGGCCCCACAGCTTCGTCTTGGACACGCTGCATTCCAGCAGCTCCTCCGGCAGGCCGTTAATAATCGCCTCCACTTCACGGACGATGTCCATGTCCTTATGTCTGGCCTCCACGGTGAAGATCACCTTATTCGGAATAACGGTATGAATATTAGGCAGCACGTTCATTCTGCCCATCGTATAGACCAGTTCAGGGTCCAGCACTGCCAGCTTCCGGCGCAGCTCCGTCATTAGATCTGTCGCGGCAACAAGCGCATCCCTCCGCATATCCATCGGCGTGGTACCGGCATGATCCGATTCGCCTGTTACTTCAATCTCATAGCAGGCCATTCCAACCACACAGTCCACCAGGCCGATCTTGAGATTCTCTCTCTCAAGCACAGGACCCTGCTCGATATGCAGCTCCAGATAAGCCGTCGCTTCCTTGATCCGGTTGGCGGCATCTCCGGCATAACCGCTGGCCTCCAGCGCTTCACCAAAAGTAATCCCCTCCGGGTCCCTCTTCTCCAGCATCTCCGCCTTCCCGAACTTGCCTGCCAAGACCCCGGAGGCCATCATCGACGGCTCGAAGCGCGCGCCCTCCTCATTGGTGAAGTTCATCACCATTACGGGCAAGCGGGGCTTAATGCCGTGGTCCACCAGGGTTCTAGCTACCTCCAGCCCGGCGATGACACCAAGCACACCATCGAAACGGCCACCTTTTTTGACCGTATCCAGATGCGAGCCAATCACTATGGGCGGACCTTCCCCGCTACCCTCCAGAGTGGCATACATATTGCCCATATCATCCACCTTGACGGCCATGCCCAGCTCTTCTGCACAGGTGGTGAAATAGCCGCGTACCCTTACATCCTGCTCCGACAGTGACAGCCGGGTGACCCCATTGTTGTCTGTCCGCCCGAAGTCGGCGAAGGCCTCGATCGTATTTTTCAGTCTCTCACCGTTCACGAATATTTGCTGCAGCTGCATGGGCTTGCCCCCTCCGTTTCGTTTGCTCCTATTAGGTGTATCTACTCCGTTACTTCCTTGCTATCTATGTTAACCCATTCCTTATTTTTGTCATTTTACATACTGTAATAATTTTTTATGGTTTGGTTCACGTTATGTTGCAACACCTTCGGGGAAGTCTGATAGAATATGAGTCACTGGGAACACCATTTGAGAGGAGCTAGGAATATGAATACAATTGTGCGCAGCAGTACAGCTGAAGCTGTAATCAGTTCACTCGGGGCAGAGCTGGTCAGCTTCAGAAGAACGGATACCGGGACTGAATATATGTGGAGCGGGGATGCCGCTTACTGGACAGGCCGTTCGCCGGTGCTGTTTCCCATCATCGGTGCCGCTAACGGAGGCGAGATCAAGGTTAACGGTCAGGCCTACAAGCTGGCCAATCACGGCTTCGCCAGACGCAGTGAATTCACGCTGGTGGAAGCGGACGATTCACGGGCGGTCTTCCGTCTGTCACAGAATGAGAGCACGTTAGCCAGCTACCCGTACCATTTCAACCTGTTCCTCACCTATGTCCTCAGCGGCAACACACTGGAGATCAGCTACCGTGTAGAGAATACCGACCAGCAGGAGATTTCCTTCCAGCTCGGCACTCATCCCGCATTTAATTGTCCGATGGATGGAGAGGGCAGCTTCGCGGACTATTATCTTGAATTTGAACAGCCGGAGCGTCTGGAGCGCTTGTTCCTGAACAAGACCGGGCAGCTGATTCCTGATAAAAGCGACCCTATGCTGGGAGACGGGAACACCCTGCCGCTCCAGCATGAGCTGTTCGAGCATGACGCCCTCGTCTTCAAGAATGTAAGCTCGCAGTCTGTTGCGCTGAAGAGCAAGTTGTCTGACAAAAGCGTAGCCGTGGCTTATCACAACTTCCCCGACCTCGGAATCTGGCAGCCGAAGAATGCCCCGTTCCTGTGTATTGAGCCTTGGCACGGCGTGGCCGACAGCGAGGGCTTCACCGGGGAAATGAAGGACAAGGCAGGAGTCATCTCCCTGCCGCCGGGCGGCCAATCTACAAGCTCCCTTACGATCACGTTCAATTAACAGAATGCCGCTCCAGCCGTTCCCGAAGCAACAGGAAAGCCGCAGCACCGACAAGGTGACTGCGGCCTTTTTGTCATGGATATGTACCTGAATCCGTGAATGAAGACACCTCCCAATAGTGTCAAATCAGGCTTATCCCGCCGCCTTTCCGCCAGCCCTCCGGCTGATAAGTACACTAAAGTAGTATATACAACCTTTTGACCCGGATAGTAAGATATTCACAAATCAAGTGACGCGTAGACTCGTTTACCCGGAAAGGAAGTGACTGCTCAAGTGAAGCCAGAGATAAGTATTATTGTGCCTATCTACAACGTGGAATTGTACCTGAACAAGTGTGTGGATTCGATACTGGCACAGAGCTTCAGCAACTTCGAAGTGATCCTGGTAAATGACGGATCACCTGACAAATGCGGTGAAATCTGTGAGTATTACAAGGAGCTGGACCCGCGCATCGTCGTCATCCACAAGCAGAACGGCGGATTGTCCGATGCCCGGAACTACGGAATTGAGGTTGCCAGGGGCAGATACATCGGGTTTGTGGACAGTGATGACTGGATTGAACCGGATATGTATGAATCCCTGTATTCGCTCATTACGTCCCATGATGCGGATATTGCTGCGTGCGGCCACTACGAGGTGATGGATGATGTACCGCTGGAGAAGTCGTTCTCTCATGAGGTACATGTATATAACAATGCCCAAGGCCTCGACAAGCTTCTGGAGGACAAAGAAATTCAGAATCTGGCCTGGGATAAGCTGTATAAGGCTGAGCTGTTCGCGCAGGTCAGATACCCGGTCGGCAAATATTTTGAGGATATTTTCACAACCTATAAATTATTCCTTCAAGCGGATAATACCGTCTTGCTGGATTCGCCCAAATACATGTACCTGAAGCGAAGCGACAGCATTACCGGAGCCATGAACAACAAGAAATATTATGACCGCTTCTGTGCGGCGCTGGAGATCTACGAGACGATCCAGGATAAGAACTATCCGGTCGCCAAAGAAATCTCCCTGTCCCGGACGGTGACCGAGGGAATCGAACTATGCAATTATCAGCTCATTACCGGCGAAACAGCCGTCAACAAGGAATACCTTGCCGAGCTGGGCGGGTTCCTGAGCAAGCATATCTCCCAGATTCTGCGCAACCGTACGCTCCGCCGGGAAATGAAGACCGCCGCTTTGCTCATCCTGACAAGCTCCACTGTATATAAAATGCTGTATTATTCCAAACTCCGTTTGAAGGGAAGTAATATGATATGAACCAAGCCCTCGAGAAGCTCCTGCCGCTGTCCTTCCGGAATTATGTAAGCAACATTAGAGTCTATCAGTATTATAAAGGTTATCTGAGCTACCGGAACCAGTATAAGGGCAAATCCAAAACCATTTTTGTGGTCGGTTCACCCGAACACGACAATCTCGGCGATCATGCGATCACCTACGCACAGATGAATTTCCTGAGAAAAGCTTTTCCCGATTATACCCTGATCGAGATTGTAGCCAACCGGCTGATGCATAACATGAGATGTCTGGAGCTGTACTCCACGCCGGATGACATCTTCGTGCTTCAGGGCGGGGGCAACTTCGGAATCGAGTATTTCCGCGAGGAAGAGGTGCGCCGGAAGATCATCTCCGAATTCCCGAATAACAAAATCATCGTCTTCCCGCAGACCATCTACTTCGGAGATACCGAGCTTGGGCGCGCGGAGTTCAAGAAGACACAGGACCTCTACGGCTCCCATAAAGACCTTACTCTGGTCGCCAGAGAGGCTACGTCGTATGAAATTATGAAAGCAGGTTTCAGAAACAACGATGTTCTGTTAACTCCGGACATTGTAATGTCCCTGGACCTCACCGATCCCCCTAAGGAACGCAAGGGTGCCCTTCTTTGCATTAGAGCGGACAAGGAGAGCATCTTCAGTGATCAGGACAAAGCAAGCATCCAGAACTACAGCTCGAAGCACTTCAGCCAAATTACAACTACAGATACTTGCATCCTTCGCCCTGTCTCCCTGGAAGACCGGGATCACGAGCTGAATACCTTATGGAATCAGTTCAAGGAGGCGGAGATTGTGATTACAGACCGGCTGCACGGGATGATTTTTGCGGCGATTACGTCCACGCCTTGTATTGCGCTGGGGAATTACAATTACAAGGTCGTAGGCAGCTACGAATGGATCAAACATCTGGGCTACGTTAAATTCACCAATGATCTGAACCGTATTCCCGAGCTTATCGAAGAGTTAAGACAGATCGAACACCCCAGATACAATAACGAATTCTCAGCCCGGCATTACAACCAAATTATCCAATCCATGTCGGACAGCTTGAATGAACCTTCTGCTTCATCCATCGTTACCGCTTAAGATACGCACAAGACACTCTCCGTAGCGAGGAAGCGATCTGTTTGAAAACCAATATTAAACTTGCTGCAATCATAACCTATGCTTCCGTATTTCTAGGCGTTATTATCTCCCTGGGCTCGACGCCCTTCATTGTGTCGACCCTGGGGAAATCCGAATATGGACTATTCTCCCTGGTGAATTCGATCATCGCCTATATCGTCCTGCTGGATCTGGGCTTCGGGAGTGCGGTCATCCGCTTCAATGCGAAGTATATCTCCGAGAACAACTCCACAGGCCAGCGGAATATCAACGGGATGTTCCTGCTCCTGTTCTCAGCGATCGGACTGGTCTCATTAATTGCAAGTGTGATTCTGGTGTTCAACTTCAGCTCCATCTTCAGCAGCCTGAGCGAGTCGGAATTGAGCATTCTGAAGACCATCTTCATCATCGCCGCGATCAATGTGGCTGTGTCGTTCCCGCTCAACATCTTCAGCTCCATCATCACCGCCTATGAGAGATTCGTCTATCTCAAAGTAATCAATCTCATCCGGGTCGTTTTGTCGCCGGCGATGATGGTGCTGGTGCTGTTATTTGATTTCCGGTCCACCGGGATGGTGACGGTTGCGCTTGTGCTGAACCTGACGATCGGTGTGATCAATGTGGTCTTTTGCCGGACGAAGCTCAATTTGACTGTGAGGTTCACCGGTTTCGACACCAAGCTGTTCAAGGAGATCTTCAGCTATTCATCCTACATCCTGCTGTCGTCCATCGCCTTCCAGATCTATACGAATGCCGATCCGCTGATCATCGGAATGTTCCTGGGGGCGACTCCAATCGCCATATTCGCCATCGCCGCCCAGCTCAACACCTATATTCTTAACTTCTCCAATGTGCTGGCCAGCTTCTATCTGCCCAAGCTTACCAAGATGATCGTCAAGGGTGCAGATCAGGCGGCTTTAATGCTGGAGCTGGTCAAAATAGGGAGAATTCAGGCGCTGATCGTAGGGTATATCGTCTCGGGGTTCGTGCTGTTCGGACAGAGCTTCATTCTGATCTGGCTCGGCCCGGACTACAAATATGCGTATACGGTTGCCCTGATCATTATCATTCCCCAGATTACCTCGATTGTGCAGTCCCTGTTCGCCACCATGCTGGAGGCCATGAATATGCACAGAGTGAAGGCCTTCATCTATTTCTCTGTCGCGATTCTCAAAGTGGGCTTGACCTTCTGGTTCATCCGGTTCTGGGGGATTACGGGCTGCGCCATTGCCACCGCCATCGGGATGATCATCAATGTATGCCTGAACAATGTGTACTACAAATATAAATTGAAGTTCGATATTCTTCACTTCTGGCTGCAGATCATCCGGGTATTCATTCCGGTGGTGCTGCTGGCCGGGCTGAGCGGGTTCCTGCTTAGCTTCGTGAGCATCACTTCTTACGTGTATCTGGGGATGTATGTAATCGTGTATTCCCTCCTCTACGTGCTTACCATGTGGCTCTTCGGAATGAATGCTGGCGAGAAGAAGATGATTGAAGGTCCGGTGAGAAAAATAGCTCTGCGGAGTCAGGCCTAGGACTCTATGTGGAGCCGGGACGCAGTCTTCAGGCGCCTTCGCTTCTGAGCTTAGAGCCACTTCTGAACCTTAGATCCATCAGCTAACAAGCCTCTGCGGGCTTCCGCAGAGGCTTGTTGGCTGTATATCAGGGTCAGAGCCGCTTCAGCCGCTCATCCAGCAGCCGGAAGGCTTCTCTCAGGGCGGGCTTGGAGACTCCGCTGTAGACATCGCCGATGTTCAGCTCATAGTAACAAGAGGTGTCTCCTGTCTCCTTGAGCCGCGGCGTCAAGCCAATGCCGGTCTCCTGGTAGACTTGAATCAATACGGGCGCAAGCTGTTCCCTGGACAAGGCAAAATGGATATGGAACATATTCGAGACCGGAACCTCCGGCACCGTGGATACCTTATGGCAGCTGTTGAACATGGCAGCCAGCTCCTTGGCCTGCTCATAATATCCGGCCATAGCCCCGATTCTCTCCCGGTAATAATGCCGGGCCGGTACAATATAAGGATAGAGGCTGATCAGGTCGCCGCCGTGGCGGCGTTTCCAGATCTTCGACTCCTCCGTGAACTCCCGGCTTCCGGCTAAGATAGCGCCGGCAATGCCGCCGATGCCCTTATAGAACGAGACATACACGCTGTCGAATAACCCGCAGACCTCTGCGGCGGTCTTGCCGTAGTAGGGCAGCACCTCGAATAGTCTTGCCCCATCCAGATGGAGCATGATTCCCTGCTTCCGGCAGTAGGCCGATATTGCCTCCAGCTCGGCGTACTCCGGCAGTTGTCCGCCAATCTCCCGCTGCGGCAGCTCCAGCAGCAGACAGGCTACGCCCGGCTGCATGTTCTGAACGTCCTCCAGGGTAATCAACCGGTCAGCATCCGCGAGCAGCAGCGGTTCCAGATGATGCAGCTCCTTCAGTCCGTCCTGCTCATGAATCTCCAGATGGCACAGCGGGTGATAGGCCACGCTCCTGCTGCCCTTGCGGTCACTCCAGATCCGCAGGGCAATCTGCTGGGCCATCGTGCCGCTGGGGAAGAATACGCTGCATTCCTTACCCAGCACTCCGGCCATCTCTGCCTGGAAGTCCTCAATCACAGCGCCTGTCCCGTACAAGTCGGCAGTGAGAGTATCCTCCACTTCGGCCAGTGCTTCCTTGAGTACCGCTACGTCACGTGCGCCATGGCCTGCAAGCCGGACTTCTGTCCTGTCAAATGCCTCCATTAATGCCTTCTGCTCATCCATTCTGTTCTCCCGCCCTCTTTCTCAATACACCTCATTCAGTGCGAATACTTGAAATTATATCATTTCTCTACAAAATACCCGATTTATTTGAATGTTCACATGATATTCCTCTCCTTCAAGGTGAAATAAGTTGACCGCTGTGCTACAATATTGGAATTGCAAAGGCAATCGCTTAGGGAGGTTTATAAATACACCATGCTTATTATTGGTATCGCCGGCGGGACCGGTTCCGGCAAAACAACGGTAGCACGCTCCGTGATTGACCGTCTTGGCTCAGACAAAGTTACATTCATATCCCAGGATAACTACTATAAAGACCACTCCTACCTCAGCATGGCTGAACGCGGTGCGATTAATTATGACCACCCGCTGGCCTTTGACACGGAACTGCTGATAGAGCATCTGGATTGTCTGAAGGCCGGACAAGCTGCCTATGCCCCCGTGTATGATTTCACTGTTCATGCCCGTTCGACAGACAAGACTGTGGCGCTTGCCCCGAATAATATCGTGATTCTCGAGGGGCTGCATGTGCTGTCCGACGAGAAGCTGCGCGAGCAGCTTAACATTAAGGTATTCGTGGATACCGATCCCGATGTCCGCATCCTTCGCCGCGTGCTGCGGGATATCGAAGAACGCGGACGGACCATCCGCTCCATCCACACGCAATACCTGACCACGGTGAAGCCGATGCACGAAGCTTTCATTGAGCCCTCCAAGAAGTACGCGGACCTGATCATCCCGGAAGGCGGACAGAATGAAGTAGGTATCCAGCTACTGTCCGTATTGACCGAGAAGTATCTGTCCGGCGATCATCAGTGGAATTAAGCAGAGCGTATAGTGATATGGGAATTATAGAGCTGTCCGGCATGCCGGGCGGCTCTTTGCGTTAATTTTCCTGACACGCATCTCTCTTTTTCGCCGTGAAACCGAGGGTATGGGACAATGAGATCGCACCCTTTGTTATATTTGTTGACTGATAGCGCTTTATTCCCGAAATAAAGGGTTGATTATTTCCGCTTCATCCACTATGATTATTCCAACGGGTCGGCATTAAAGTTAAAGCGGTTTAATTTTAGTTATTTTATCCTTTGTAAATTGGCATCTTATAACTTAAGTTTATTCACAAAGTTAAAGCGCTTATACTTTTTAGGAAGAAAGGCTGGTGTGTTTGTGATTAAAAGCGAGAGCCGGCGGCAGACGTTCTACCTGTATCTGTTCATTTCTCCATGGCTAATCGGCTTCCTTATCTTCGCCCTGTACCCTATCTTGTCTTCGCTGTACTACAGCTTCACCGATTATGACATTATCCATCCGCCCAAGTTCATCGGCCTCGCCAACTACACCGAGATGTTCCATAACGAGCTATTCTGGCGATCCGTGAAGGTCACCCTAAGGTATACCTTCATCAGTGTGCCGGTACAATTGCTGCTGGGCCTCGGCTTCGCTCTGCTGCTGCATCAGTCCCTCCCCTGGCGCGGCTTCTTCCGGACAGCGATGTATTTCCCGAGCATGGTCTCCGGCGTTGCAATGTCGCTCCTCTGGTACTGGATCTTCAACCCGCAGATCGGCCTCTTCAACTATATGCTCTCCTGGTTCGGCATCCACGGCCCGGCCTGGCTGATGAATCCCGATACGGCGCTGTACGCTCTGATTATCATGTCCTTCTGGACAGCGGGCTCCGGCATGATTCTCTTCCTTGCCGGCCTGCAGGGTGTCCCGGCCAGCCTGATCGAAGCGGCCAATCTGGACGGGGCAGGACGCTTCCGCATTTTCCTGAATATTACGCTGCCGATGATCTCACCCGTCCTGCTGTTCCAGCTGATTATGGGCCTGATTGATTCTTTCCAGGTATTCACGCAAGCCTTCGTCATGACTCAAGGGGGGCCTAATTACTCCACCTGGTTCTACGTCTATAATCTGTATACCAGTGCCTTCAAGGAATACCGGGCCGGCTATTCTTCTGCGCTCGCCTGGGTTCTGCTCATTGTCGTCATGCTGTTCACAGCCGTCATTATGAAGCTGTCCCGCCGTTATGTCCACTATGAAGGAGGCAGCCGCCGATGAGCACTGTTAAGGCAACTAGCCCGCTTGGACCGCCTTCCCGGCCCCGCCGGAGACTTGCTCCCGTTAAGATTGCCAGCTTCATCACACTGATCATTACAACCTTCCTTATGCTGCTGCCGCTGTTCTTCATGGTCTCTACCTCGCTGAAATCCAAACGGGAAATGCTGAAGTTTCCGCCGACCTTTCTGCCGGAGAGCTGGGCCTGGAGCAATTATACCGATATTTTCGAGACTCTCCAGTTCGGCACGCTCTACAAGAACAGCCTGATTATCGCCGGTCTCTCTGTCTTCGGCACCCTGCTCTCCTCCGCACTCGTCGCTTACGGATTCGCCAGGTACCGGGGACGCGGCAACAACTTCTGGTTCATCCTGCTGCTGAGCACGATGATGCTGCCTTATCCGGCCATTATGATTCCGCAGTTCGTCCTGTTCTCCAAAATGCAGTGGATTGACACCTTCCTGCCGCTGATTGTGCCCGCCTTCTTCGGCTCGGCGTATAACATCTTCCTGCTGCGGCAGTTCTTCTCTACGCTGCCCGAGGAATTGTTCGACGCCGGGCGGATGGACGGCTGCGGCGAGCTGCGGATGTGGCGGACCATCGCGCTTCCGCTGTCTGCGCCTGCACTGGCAACCGTTGCGATCTTTGCTTTTATCTACAGCTGGAATGATCTGCTGACACCCGTGCTCTACCTCAGCTCTTCGGACAAATTTACGCTTCCGGTCGGCATGGCCTCGCTCACCTCCTCACGGTTCCGCATTCCGCCGTGGCATCTGCTGATGGTCGCCTCTGTCCTGGCTATGGTCCCGATTGTCACCTTGTTCGCTATTGCGCAGAAGCAGTTCGTGGAAGGCATTGTACTGACAGGCATCAAGTAACCCCGGTCCAACAACACTTGAAATCATGGAGGGATTGAACAATGAACAAGATCGTGAACAGCAAGAGGTCGGCAATTCTGCTTACCACCGCCCTGGCGGCAATGGTAGCCGTATCGGGCTGCGGCGGCGGCAAATCAGCAGGCGATGTGGCAGCAGGAGACAGCGGTGCCGGGAATTCCGGCAGTTCCGGTGAACAAGTGACGATATCCTATTATACGATTGACTCGGAGGACCGGACTTTTGTCGAGAAGCTGATCCCTGACTTCGAGAAGGAGCATCCGAACATCAAGGTCAAGGTGGAGAAAGCACCCTACGAGCAGTTCGACAGCAAGCTGCAGACGCTGATTGCCGGCGGCAATTCCCCGGATGTTACGAGCCACTACGGGTACGGCGGCTTCGCCGAGTATTATAACAAAGACATGCTGCTGGATCTGACAGACCTCATTCAAGAAGACGGCTTCAAGCCGGAGGACTACCATATTCCTGACAATCTGATGAAAATCTATACCGTTAACGGCCATACCTACGGCATACCGGTCAATATGTATGTTACCTTGATGCTCTACAACAAGGATATGTTCGATGCCGCAGGGGTCTCCTATCCGCCAAGTGATTACGAGGATAAGAGCTGGACTTTTGAGCGGATGGTTGAGGATGCCAAGAAGATGACGCTGGTCTCGGATGACATAGCCAAAACGCAATACGGCGTAGACTTCACCTGGGCGGAGCGGGATATGCGTCCGCTGTACTTCGGGGCTGAACCCTATTCTGAGGATACCTGGACCAACGGCGGCGTTCCTTCCGAGACCCGTTTCGACTCCCCTGAGGTCATTGCCGCTTATCAGAAGCTGTTCGATCTTGTCTTCAAGGATAAGGTGTCCCCGACTTCCGAATGGAGTAAAAGCGTGGCCGGACAGAACGGCGATCCGTTCGTCGCAGGCAAGATCGGCATGTCGATCGGCGGCTCCTGGAATCTCGCCGGGGCCAATGACTTCCCGTTCAAGATCGGCGTAGCTGCAGTTCCGTGGGGCGGCAATGACAAGGTGCGCAGCACGCTGTTCGTTGACCCGCTGCTGATTCTGAAGGATTCGAAGCATCCGAAGGAAGCTTTTGAATGGATCAAATATCTGATGACCACCGAAGTCCAGGAGAAGTCCATCGAGCTGAGCGGCGGCAATCCGCCGGTCAATACCGAAGCTGCTGAGGTCTATTACAAGCATTTTGACGGGATTGATCCGGGGGATGTGAAGAAGGTCTACGAAGGCGCGGTCAAATACGGCTACGAATCCTACAACCATCTGATCACTAACTACTCGCAGATCAACGATATGTTCATCAATGAGCTGCAGCCTGTAGAGACCGGACACAAGACGCTGGAAGAGGTTATGCCAATAATTCAGAAGAAGGTCACGGAGATTATCGCAAGATAGGGCGGCACCGGCAGCCTTGGCAATGATACGTTTAGCGGAACTCCGGTGCGCCCTGTATACTGAGAATATAGCACCGGAAAATCCGCCGCAAGGAGCGCTTAAGATGAAAGTGAGTATTTTTGATGTAGCCAAAAAATCAGGGCTGTCCGTGGTCACCGTATCGCGGGTATTAAACGGTGCCGGGACCGTGCGGGAGAACAACCGCCAGAAGGTGCTGGATGCGATCAAGGAGCTGGATTACCGCCCGAATGCGGCTGCACGCAGCCTGGCCAGCGGCAAGACCGGCATCATCGGGCTGATTGTAACAACACTCCAGGATTCCTTCTTCGATGCCGTGGTCAAGGAGCTGAATGAGACGCTGGCCCTGCACGGATATTTCCTGGCGATCTCTATATCGACGGGCATCGGCTCTGACGAGAACCACTATCTGATTCAGGAAGACCGCGTAGACGGGCTTATCCTGCTCTCACCAATGAAAGAGGACAATTATATTGTCGAGCTGAAGCGGCGGGGCATCCCTTATGTGCTGATCGACAATCAGCTGCCGGAGAATGACACCTACTCGGTCACCATCGACAACTTCAAGGGCGGTTATGCCGCAGCCAGCCACCTCCTGGAGCTGGGGCATACCTCCATCGCCCATCTCTGCGGGAATGAGATGTTCCGCAGTACACGGGAACGGCGTGCGGGCTTCCTGCAGGCATTGCAGGAGCGGGGCATCCTCCCGTTCGAAATCGTTCCCGGCGACTTCGAGATCGGCATGGGCTACGGCACCGCGAAGCGCTGGCTGCAGGAGGGCAAGCTGCCTGCGGCCGTATTCGCCGGAGATGACAATATTGCCCTTGGGGTCATTAACGCCCTGATGGAAGCCGGAGTCCGGGTGCCTGAGGAAGTGGCGGTCGTCGGCTACGACGACCATTATATCGCTTCCCAGCTCCGCCCGCATCTGACCACCCTGCGCCAGCCTGCAGACAAGATCGGAGTGGCCGCCGCCGACATGCTGCTGCGCCGGATCAGCGGAGAGATGAAGCGCGGCTCCAATATCCGGATCGATCCGGAGCTGATCGTGCGGGAATCGACGCATTCAGGGTAGCATAGTTTGCGAAGTGAGAATCAAAGAAGATTAGGCTATCAAACTTTGCGTATGCTTTCGGAGCGAGTTTTGTACGATGAGATTTCAATGAAGCACTGCTCACAAAACTTTAGGAGTGACGAACATTGGCTTACTATTTGGGGATCGACGGGGGAGGCAGCAAGACCTACGCCCTGCTGAGCGATGAACACGGCCGTATTCTCGGCAAGGGCAGGAGCGGCAACGGCAATCACCAGACCGGCGCGAAGCGCGCAGCGGAGAGTATCCGCGAAGCAGCCTTCGGTGCCCTGGCTGAAGCCGGGCTCCGGCTGGATCAGATCCGGCATACCTTCCTGGGGCTGGCCGGTGCTGACCGCGCGGCGGATTACGACATCCTCCATCCGATGATCCGCGGCATTGGACTCACAGAATATACGATCAGCGGCGATCCGATGATCAGCCTGCGCGCCGGAACGGACCGCCCCTACGGCGTAGCCCTGATCTGCGGCACCGGAACCAATGCTGCGGGGCGCAGCCCCCAGGGGCAGCACTTCCAGTGCGGCGGCTTCGATTATATGTACGGTGATTTCGGCGGAGGAGGCGCGCTGAATATCGAGGTCTTCCGCACAGTTATCCGCGCCTGGGACGGCCGGGAGCAGTCAACACTGCTTACTGCACCGCTCTTGAAGCTGCTCGGCTACGGGCAGGTAGAAGACATGTACAATGATTACCTGGATCACGGCAAGCAGGTGCCGCTGGATGCCGCCCGTCTGCTCTTCCCGGCGGCGTCTGAAGGCGATGCTGCAGCGCTGGCGATCCTGAACCGGCAGGGCGTCGAGCTAGGCAAGGCTGCGGCGGCTGTAATCCATAGGCTCGGTATGGAGAACGACCGCTTCGATGTAGTATTGGCGGGAAGCCTGCTGACCCGGGGGGACCGCGGCTGGATTCGCGGCCCGATTGAGCAGGCTGTACGCGCAGCGGCACCGAATGCGGCTGTAGTCACCTTATCTACCGAACCCGTTGTCGGTGCGCTCTGGTCGGCACTGGAGAGTGACGGTATCCCGGTAAGCAATGAAGTCTATGATACAATGCGTACCTATCAGGAGTTCGAACTTATTCCCATAACCCTAAGACAGGAGTGATTCATCTTGGCAGCGAATCAAGGTCTCAAGATTGCCGTGATCGGCGGGGGTTCTTCTTATACCCCCGAACTGGTAGAAGGCTTCATTCTGCATTACAGCGAGCTCCCGGTCCGCGAGCTGTGGCTCGTAGATATTGAGGCGGGCCTGCATAAGCTCAATATCGTGGGGGCTCTGGCTAAGCGGATGGTTCAGAAATCCGGTCTTCCTATAGAGGTCCACCTCACCACCGACCGGCGCGAAGCCATTGCCGGTGCGGACTTCGTCAGCACCCAGATTCGTGTCGGGATGCTGGATGCCCGCGCCCGCGACGAGTCGATTCCGCTGAAATACGGCGTGATCGGCCAGGAGACAACCGGTCCCGGAGGAATGCTGAAGGCGCTGCGCACCATCCCCGTCATCCTTGGCATCTGCCGGGATATCGAGGAGCTGGCACCGGATGCCTGGCTGCTTAACTTCACCAATCCGGCGGGCATGGTCACCGAAGCGGTGCTGAGATATTCCAAGGTGAAGAGCATTGGTCTATGCAATGCCCCGATTGGGCTGATCAAGCAGGTATCGGCCACATACAATACCGGCCCTGACCGGATCTATGCCGAGTTCGTCGGCCTTAACCATCTGCACTGGATCACCCGGATTGATGTGGAGGGGGAAGATAAGCTGGAGGACATGCTGGCTGATACCGCAGGTTACAGCGCGAAGAATATGCCGGCACGCGAGTGGAATCCTGAATTTCTGCAATCGCTGCACGCCTTGCCTTCGTATTATTTGAAGTATTTCTACATGACCGATGCGATGCTCGCAGAGCAGCAGGCTGCAGCCGCACAAGGCGAGAACCGCGCCGAAGTCGTCAAGCGTGTGGAGGAAGAGCTGTTTGAAATCTACGGCAACCTGGAGCTGGACGAGAAGCCGAAGCAGCTGGAGCAGCGCGGCGGAGCCTTTTATTCGGAAGCCGCAGTGAACCTGATGCGCTCCCTGCACAACGGCACGAACGACATTCAGACGCTGAATGTGGCGAACCGGGGCATTCTGAGCTTCCTCCCGGACGATGCCAGCATCGAGGTGAATTGTGTCGTCACCAGGACTGGCCCCCTTCCCCTGCCGCTGACCAGGATTCCGCCGATGGCCACCGGGCTGATCCATGCTGTCAAAACCTACGAACAGCTCGCCATCGACGCCGCTGTCACCGGAGACCGCAGCCTGGCTATTCAAGCCTTGGCCCACCATCCGCTTGTCCCTTCTGTAGAAGTGGCCATCGCCATGCTGGATGAGATGCTGGAGGCGAATAAGGAGTATCTGCCGGCCTTTTTCGGGCAAGCAGCTGCCCCCGTAGCTAATATATAGACGCGATTCGACAAAAAAAGCCTGTGCTGACCGCAGATCATAACTTGCGGCCGGCACAGGCTGTATTATTTATTGGACAATCGTATAGCGGTAGGTCTCGCCTTCAATCTTGAAATCGGCATAGAGCGGCTTGCCGCTGGACTTCACTTCGTCAGGAATCTCAGCCAGGAAGACCAGGGTACCGTTCTTAAGCGGTTCAATCTCGGAAATGCTGGTATACGTGAAGTCTTCACCGCCGTTCTCCTCCATGGTAGCGAAGGTTCCATATTCATATTTGTTGTCGTAGGTAACCTCTACATCCGCTACCTTATCTGCATCCATGGCTTCGCCCTTCAGGTTCTTCACTTTTAGGGTGATCGCCAGATAGATGGTGCCCGGCTCCTTGGCTTCATAGTAGGTGTGGAATGATCCCGGGTTGGACGGACTGACCTTCTTGCCAAAAGAGGTCTTAGTAATCGTATATTCACCGGTCCCCTCAATCACCAGCGGCGTGCTTTTTACGATCACCTTCTGGTCATTCCCGGGATCAGCCGCCACAGTGGTGGCCTCTTCGCTTGCCGGTTCCTGCGGCTCTGCCGCTTCTGTATTCCCGGATGCCCCCTCAGGCTTCTTCAACGCCGCCTTCAGACTGTCATTCTCTTCCTTCAGGAACTTGTTCTCTTGCTGCAGCTTGCCCATCTCTGTCTTCAGCTTCTCCGTGTTGTCTCCGTTAGAGCCTGAATTGCCCGAAGAGCATCCGGCCACCGATACCGCCAGCATGGCAGCAGCTAACCACATACCGCCTGTTTTTACCTTCATAAGACACCCCAATATTTGTATTTAACCCTCTATATTATAAGACAAGCCCCCTCGATTGAGGATAGAAAAATATGTCGAATTAACATACACTTTCAAAATAATCCCATACTCCACTTACTCTCTATGCTGCTTGCGGTACTGCAGCGGAGAACGTCCGGTAATCCCCTTGAACAACCGCCCGAAATGGGCGACGCTCTCGAAGCCTGTCTCGGCGGCGACCCGGGTCATCGGCCAATCCGTCTGCGTCAGCAGCGTCTTCGTCTCGCGGATGCGGACATAATTCAGGTACTCGATAATCGTGAACCCCGTCGTCTGCTTGAAGATCCGGCACAGATACGTGGAGCTGATGAAGAACTGCTCGGCAATTCCACCAAGGCTCAGCTTCTCCCCGTAGTGGGTATCCAGATATTCAATAATGCCGTACACCCGGCGCTGTCCCTCGCTCTGTTCGGGGGAGACCAGCGCAGGCTTCGCCTTGCGTATCCGTTCCAGTTGAATCAGCAGTTGCAGCAGCAGCGTCCTTGTATATTCAGCGCCCCACAGCTTGTCCTCCTTCTGTTCTCCCAGCATGGCCTGGAGCAGATCGGCGATCCTTCCCTGTTCATGCGCCGTAGGCCGCAGCAGGAAGCTCTCTCCCCCGAACACATTCATCCATCCCGGGCCGGGAGCCACCGGCGCAACATAGGAATCGTCGAAGCTCACCAGGACCCGCTCATGCGGCTGATGGTTACCGCCCGCTGTGCGGTGCAGATGGTTTTTGTTAATAAAGACGAGGTCACCGGCCTCCAGCGCATACATGCGGTTGCGGATATAGTAATGCCGTTCCCCGGACAGCAGGTAGTAAATTTCATAGAAATCATGGAAATGGTCGATGTCCATATTGAATGGCCCTTTGCGCTTCAACTGCTCAATCTGGAATATAGGTTCCACCCTACCACCACGCCCCTTGCCAGGATAATATACGCACACTTTGGAGAGAAATTAACTAAATACCGTTCACTTTCTGCATTTCCTATACTATAAAATAGAATCAAATCCAAGTAAATGGAGTGATCCCCTTGTCCAAAAAGAAATATGCACTCGTCGGCACCGGTGGCCGGGCTGAATTTTTCTATGGCGCTCTTGTTACCGTTTACAATGAAACGTCCGAGCTGGTGGCCTTCTGTGATGTGAATCAGACGCGGATGAATTTCGCTAATCATATGCTTACCGGCAAATACAATTACCATGAGGTGCCTACCTACAAAGCCGAGGATTTCGACCGCATGATCACCGAGACCCGGCCCGACTTCGTGCTGGTGACTACGATTGACCGTACCCACCACAAGTATATTATCCGCGCAATGGAGCTGGGCTGTGATGTTATTTCCGAGAAGCCGATGACCATCGACGAGGAGAAATGCCAGGAGATCTTCGACGCTATTGAGCGTACCGGCAAGAATCTACGAGTAACTTTCAACTATCGCTATGCGCCGCATAATACGAAGATCCGCGAGGTCATTATGGACGGCGTGCTGGGTGAGATCCTGTCCGTCAACTTCGAATGGCTGCTGAATACCCAGCATGGAGCAGATTACTTCCGCAGATGGCACCGTGACAAGCGGAACAGCGGCGGCCTTTTGGTGCACAAATCGACGCATCACTTCGACCTGATGAACTTCTGGCTGGCTTCGCAGCCGGATACAGTGTTCGCCATGGGCGATCTGCGCTTCTACGGCAGGGAGAATGCCGAGAAGCGCGGCATCACGGAGTTCTACCAGCGTGCCTACGGCAGCAAGACTGCCGAGAACGATCCCTTCGCGCTCCATCTGGACCGCAATGAACACCTGAAGAGCATGTACCTGGATGCCGAGCATGAAGACGGGTATCAGCGCGACCAGAGTGTGTTCGGGGACAATATCAGCATCGAAGACACCATGAGCGTAATGGTCAAATATAAGAATAAGACCGTCATGAACTATTCGCTTAACGCCTATATGCCGTGGGAAGGCTTCATCATCGTCTTCAATGGCACGCAGGGGCGCATGGAGGTCCGCATCACCGAGCAATCCTATGTCAATTCGGGCGGAAGCAAAGAAAGCGAGGGCGCACTGCAAGGCGTCAGCATGATGATCTACCCGCACTTCAAGGAGCCTTACCGCGTCGAGTTCGAGAGCAGCAGCGGCGGACATGGCGGCGGTGATCCGGTGCTGCTCAGCGATATTTTTGACAAAAAGCAGGAAGACCGCTTCAATCGTGCAGCCTCGCACAAGGACGGCGCCCTGTCGATCATGACCGGCATCGCCGCCAACCGCTCCATGAAGACCGGCCTGCCCGTGAAGGTAGACGAACTCTGGAAGGGGTAGTCAGGCGTCTTGCCTTCCCCCTTGGCAGAGAGTACACAGAAGAACCCCTTACCCACTTGAGTGTGGGGAGGGGTTCTTCTTCATTGTAGCTGGTGTATGACGCATCTCTTTCGTGTGTTGCGGTGAACCTGCGCGCATTACCGAACAATATCATAGTTAGCAATTGGATAAACGTATCTTAATTCGGATGTTTTGCTGCCTTTAAGAATATTAATTGGAAAAACGTTATTTAATTTCATGCATTCCCTCTACTCTGATTGATTTGCAGTCGATTAAGTGCTGTTATTCCAATTGCTGCCTGGAAAAGACTGCTCCGGGCTTAAGCAAGTGGAGGATTTCCAACTAACTCCGGGCAAAAGCTTATAAAAAAAAGCTCTTCAGTTAGAAGAGCTTTCGCTTGCATCAAGTGTAAAACCTGTATGCGGTCAAGAGGACTCGAACCTCCACGATATTGCTATCACTGGCACCTGAAGCCAGCGCGTCTGCCAATTCCGCCATGACCGCAAAGAAAATATATAATGCAACGCAAGAAGTAATATATCACGAATCTTTCGGAAGAACAAGAGTTTTTTTATTTTTTTGTGCTAAGAAAGAATGTAGAAGCATGGGGGCTAAGTAGCATAGCGTATCAACCTGTAGTTGTTTGTTCTATGCCCCCTACCCTACTCCAGTAAATGGTTATTTCGCATGCATGGAATATAATAGACTTACGACGTCGGAATTCATTATGGGAGTTGGACTAAGCATGATCAGTAGCGACAAAGTGGGTAAACGGATTTCCTCTCTCCGGAAAGCTAAAGGCTTATCCCAGGAACAATTAGCAGAACAGCTCCATGTCAGCGCTCAGGCGATATCCAAATGGGAGACCGGCAAGTCCCTGCCGGAGACAGCGACTCTCCCGCTCCTCTCCACTGCATTAAACCATCCGATTGACAGCATTCTGCTGCCCCAGGAGCTTGTGGTGCTCTCAGCAATCTGCACAGACGGTCAGCAAGAGCTGGATGTTACCCATCTGGTGAATCAGTTTGTTGCCTCAGACCGCTTAAGCTTAGTCGCCGGGGAGCCCCTCTTCCCCCACTCGTGGACGGACGGCCGCCTGAAGCTGCTGCTCGTTACGTATGAGACACCTGCTGGCATTTATTCGACTTATGTGCTGAAGGACCAGTTACTTACGATAGACGTCCATTCGGACGGTTATACCTCCGGCGGCAATGAGCTGCAGATTATTGCGGCAAATTACGGTAACGAACAGGCCAACCGCAGCGTTACCGCCAAAATGAAGCATTATGAGCATTTTCGATGGACTCATTTCACCGCCTCACATGAGCTATTTCCCAGTCTGATCAATAGTGAAGGCAATGACTACCTGCTATTAGTCTACCTGAATGCAGAAGGCATTCATGCCGTAAGCTGTGCAGAAGGCGAACAGATTCACTACAGTCCAGACCGAAGCTGTCTCTACCGGATTAATTCCTCTCAGCAGCAATGCATTCTGGAAGGAACCCCGCGGCTGGCCTTCGGCCGGAATCAGGATTGCTCCTGGGCAGGGGCGATGGCTCTTTCCCTTGCAGCCAGAGGAATAGAGACAAGTTATGATCAGGTGATGGGTTATTCAGGAGCCTGCTGGAGAGTGGCTTTTGAACCGGTGTGGGATTACAGCTCTGCGGATGCCTTGGTCGTCTATGACTATTCCATACCAGTCTGTAAGGCTTATGGAATAAGCGCCAGCCGGGCTAACTGGCTGGACCCGCAGCAGCGCGCAGCCGAGAAGCTGGCAATTCTGGAGGATATCCGCCAAGGCAGACTGCCAATTGCGATTAACCTTAGGGTGGCGCCGGAGTGGGGAGTCATCACGGGATATCTGGAGGGGGGAAATGTGCTGCTGTGCCGCAGTTATTTTGACGATGAGACCTTCGGCAAGCTTGAAGCTGACCCTGAGCTCCAGGCGCATATGAAGGTAAGCAAAGGGCACCTCTATGTGGACCATTGGCCTTATCGGATAATCCGCCTTGGCGATCAGACTGAGGCTCCATCTACGCTGGAGAATCTGTACGCTTCACTCCGTATTAAGCTGGCATCCATGCAAAGTGAGGCCGCAGCCAACAGTTCTTATGCATCAGGCTACAAAGCGCTGGAGATGTGGGCAGCGGGACTGCTGGACTATCATTGGTACGCCGCAGCAGACGAGGAGGCCTTCAGCCGCAGGTTATCCGTCAATCACTTCTGCATGATGGCACTGACAGATGCCCGCCGGAGTGCCGCGGCTTATTTGCATGAATCCCTGCCGCTGGTGCATGACCCGCGCCAACAGGCTGCCTTGTCTGAGATGGCTGAGCTGTATGGGGAAATGGCTGAGCTGCTGGAAACCTGTTATGAGGAGTTGCCCGACCCTGCTGTCATTAAGAAGACAGGTACTTCACCCAGTCACAGCTGGACGACCCGGCAGCGTGAGCAGCAGACAGAGCTGCTGGCGATGGTCGCTTCGCTGGAGTATCAGGGAGATACTCTTGCACAAACGGTGCTGAGCCTAACTTAATAGAGCATTGTTGTTCAACGGCTCTAGTGCCGGGTTTCGCCTTACGGAGCTTTCTTGTGCAACATGCAGCAGCTTAAGCAGAAGCGCTGGACGCTTTTGCTTAAGCCAGCCTGCTGTCTGAAGTTAGTCTAATTTACGGACCGGCCGCAGCACCGCATACCCATAACCCTCGGGGAAATGCCGCTGATAATCCTGCTTATCCTCCTCATCCCACACATAGCCCATAACCGCGGGATCATAATTCCAGGCCACTTCCTCCACAATCTGCATCACCTGACCATTATCCTGCAAGTAATCAAAGGGCGGGTGGAAAAAGACCAGATATTCAGATTCCTGAATATCCCAACATTCCATACCCTCCGGAACCGCCCCGTCGTAATCAGCCGCGACAAGGATACCATACAGGTAGCCTTTGCGCCCGTCCTGATAGAACCAGCCTGCCGTCTGGCCCAGTTGCCCGGGCAGCGTATAATGCGACATGCTCTCCAGAGTTCCGGAGACCTCATCGCAGTCATGCCCATTCTTCCAGAATCCTCCGTAATTGTTAGAGCCGATATCTCGGATGCCGATAAACTTATGCGCCGGTATCAACTCAAGCTTAATCTCCGCTTCCTGCAAATGCACCTGTCTCATTCTATCCCGCTCCCTGATCAGATAATGATAAGGAGAGAACACCTCGGCACGAATAGCCAGCGGAATCGGCTGCGGGGCTTTGCGGTAAGCATGGGGAGTAAGCCTGAAGGCTCTGAGAAAAGCCCGCGAGAACGCTTCCTGCGAGGAAAAACCGAACTTCACGGCAATATCCAGAATGCGCGTATTCGTGTCCCTAAGCTCCAGAGCCGCCCGGCCAATTCTGCGCTGCCAGACATAATCCCGTAGCGTTATCCCGGTCAGCGCATGAAACTGCCTAGTGCAGTAATACGGCGAATACCCCAGCTGCTCAGACATCTCCAGCAACGTTGGCGAAGCCGCAAGATCCTCTTCCACCCAGTCAATCATGCGCTGGACCATCTCATTCCATTCGTACATTGTTGTTCTCCTCCTTTCATTACTGATCTTAGCAGAGGCCTAGAGAGTAGATATGACTTGAGTTGCACTGTGTAAACGGTCGATTAAAAAGGACACCCGCAGGTGTCCTTTTTGATTCTATTTGATCTAATTTACTGTAAATGTTAATAACTCACTGGCTTCCTTATAGCCCTCTTTGGCAAACATTCTAATAATCTGTCCAGATATAAGGGGATGGAAATATGTCTTAAAGGAGAATGAACCGTCACTTTGCACGCTCTCTGAATCATAGACTTCATTATTCTCATTCATTAAAAAGATTGTTGTATAGACACCATTACTCTTCACGGCTCCAGAGTATGTTCCTTGAATTGTTGCGTCTCCTGCATTGACAATACCAGCCACTACAGGTGTATCGGCTTTAGTGGAGGGTTCTATTGTAATGTATAAAGGGTCGCTTGGCAGCTTTCCTTCTTCAGTGGCAATAACATAGATCCGATCCCCGCCATGCAAATAAGTAGACCATATCCCAGATTGCCAATATCCTGTGTTCTTGTCTGAATAGGATCCTACATAGACTGGACGGCCATTTTCGTAAAATACCTCAATGACGGTACTTTTAGCAGCACTACCATTTAACTGTGTTGTATACCCATACACTATATTGTTATTTAGTATAGGTTGGCTAGACTTATCTGTAAGTTCCACCGCCGTAACTTCAACAGCATCACTTATTAGCTTCCCTCTGGCATCAGCTCTAATGATCAGCTTATCACCAGGAAGTACAAGACGATTAGGAAAAGATGGCATATACATATAGAATTCTCCCTGACTGTTTGCTTGAGACTCATGAAGCAGGGTACCATCATCAAAATATAAATAGACTTTAGCAAAAGGCTCTGCTATTCCATTAAATGTGGTTTCATTATATGCATAAACTGAAGATGTAACTCTTGGCACAGAAGTCGCTACGGTTGGAGCTATTACCGTGAAGATGAAGGGCTTACTCTCTTTTAGTAATGGTGCTTCCGCTGTAATTTGGTATTGTGTATCACCAGTGAGTTTCACATTCCAAAATAGAGCTGTACCATTAAACGTGGAAACACTATCAATAACTTCACCATTCATATCTTTGAGAGTTACGTTTATATCATACTTATACTGTACAAAAGCTCTAAACTCCGTATCATCACTATACACCACACCAACCACTGTAGGAGTAGGTGTAACTGGTCTGCTGACTACTACGACCGGAACAGGCTTACTAATGAGTTTCTCATAGCCCTTGGCGGTAATATATAGAGTCTCCCCTACAACAGGACGCGGATTTAAAGGGACCGAATATTTTAAATCGTGTCCTTGATAGCTGATCTTTTCCTCGCCGAGAATAGTTCCGTCTGCACGTTTAACAACAATGGTGGATTCTCCTTCAGCCGTGCCGTAGATTGCCCAATCATTCTCGTAGACAGTTTCCGTTACAACCGGTGTTGCTGTTACAGCAGTAGGTACTATGACAGTAACGGAGGAAGGCTCGCTTTTTCTTTTACCTTGCGCCTGAGCATAAACCTTCAGCTTTTCACCGGCAGGTAAGGGCACGGTATTCCACAAGAAGATGTCAAACATATTGCCATAGCTACTAGATTTCCCAACAATCGTTCCATCTTCCCGGGTTATTGTAATTTCTGCGGATGAATCTTCTATAGTACCTTTAATTCTTCTAGTATCCTCGTACACCACGCTAGTCACTACAGGCGCCTTAGTCTGCGGTCGTTCAACTACTTTTACCTCAAACCGCTGACTGGTCCAGCCGCGATCCGTGTATAGAGTCACAAAAAGTTTATCATTTTCCTTCAGCTGCAAGTTAGGATTGTAATAATATAAATTAACGTCAAAGAACATATCGTATTTACCGACAGGAGTGTTAAGTTGCTTCCCGTTCTCAAGTTCGATCTTAACATTGAAGGGCACACCCAAACTTTGGACACTGCCTCTAATATAGGCCATATCTGTATAAGTGATTGGATCAACCTTAGCTTCAGGCAGCTTCTGTATAACTGTGAGGTCTGGCAGAACCAGATTTTCGCCTGATTTTACAGTAAATTCATCTGTATAATAAGTGTACGGCGAGATAGGGATAAGTACAACATAAGTCCCCGGCACCACATTATCAAAAGCAAACTCGCCGCCCTTAGCAACGATAGCCATAAAAGACCCCTGTGTATCCTTTGCTCCTCTTAGATAGATATGAAGGTTGTAAGCAGGAAGCGGCTTATTCTCCGTATAAGGTTGAACAAACAAACGTCCAGTTACGCTTACGTTAGCTTTAGGCACAGTAATTGCTTCAGATAATACAGGACTTTTACCTTTATACGACAAGGAGTATACCGCCAGTTGCTCAGCCTCGCTATTCGCTATCGAAGGAATTGTAAGTTGAACTGTTGCTTTATTATCAAGCAGCGTAACGAGAGTAACCTCTACCTTATGAAACTCGCCACGATTAACCTGTTCGAGAACTGCGAAATCAGCAGCATCTGGTATGCTGTCCAGGTTCCGGTTAAATTGGACTTCTACCATGCCGTTTGCAGCAGTAATTCCGGTTACAGATAGTGCCGGTACAGGTGTAGACCCGTTCCCACCACCAGTACCAGGATCTGGTGTACCGCCGCCACTACCGCCGCCTGTGCCAGGGTCAGAGGAGCCTCCACCCCCGCCGCCAGACGCAGGTGCAACAGGCTGTTGTTCTTTTGGCAGCTTAGGGTCCGGTACGCCTTCCGACAATACAATGCCTTTGACTTGGCCTTCGCCGGAAATCTTCAGCTTACTCTTCATTTCCAGCTGATCAATAACAACATTCTTGCTGAAATTCAGGGTAGGAATCACCAAGTTCTCTTTAATCACCAAGTTAGCTATTCTACCCGAACGAACATTGAACTCTTTGAGGCTGCCGCCTACAGAAACCTTCTTAAAGTCTCCGGCAAGCACCACTGTGCGCTCTGATGAAGATGTCTGGGCATCAGGAAGCACGGTTACATTCACAAAACCATCGCCGGAAAGATCCTTCTCCTCAATAACCGCGCTGGATAGAATCTGTACATCTTGGACAACGCTTGTACCCTCAGCCACAACTCTCACCGCATGATTCAGCCTATTCACAGATACTGTGTTTAGTTTGCTGTTCTGGATATGAATACTGTTGCTGCCTCCGCCTTCAATACGTGTTACACCGTCTACTTGAACTTGTTCCAGGAAGGCATCCCCCTCTGCAACCTCTTTGGAAATGACCAGGTCACCCAGGATATGCATATTTCGGAGTGTGACATTAGAAGACAGAATTCTCACATCACCACGCACCTTGCTTACCGCTGCCTCCCCGAAGGTACCGGCCTGATCATAAACTACTGTACTCTGAGCCTGCGCCTTCTGAATGACCACCACTGCCTCGGCACGGGTCATATTGCGCTGCGGTTGGAAGGCTCCATCCGAATTCTTGCTCATGATCCCCTGATCCAAAAGATACTGAGCGGCGGGTTTGCTCCAGACAGGGATAAGATTCGCGTCCTGTGCAGAGACGGAGGCCGTTGCCCCTTTACTGTCAAAGCCTAATATTCTGGATATGATAACTGCAGTTTCCTGTCTTGTGATTGGCTTGTCAGGACGGAAGGTATTGTCGCTGAAGCCGCTGATATATCCTTGAGCGGTAGCCTTCTGCACTTCTATGTACGCAAAATTCGCCGGCTTCAGATCCTTAAAGCTGATAGCCTTTGTATCCGAATACTTAAACGCTCTGTTCACAAGAGCTACAAATTCACCTCTGGATATTTCAGCCCCTGGCCGGAAAGTATGATCGGGATAGCCGGTAATGAGTCCTTGATCCAGCCACTGCTGAATATCGGATTCCGCCCAGTGTCCTTTGATGTCTGCCATTTGCCCGGCATCGGCGTAACTCCGTGTAAAGGGTAGAAGAACAAATAATAAGACAATGAAGCAAGTATTTCTTAATGAACGATGGATAGCCAAGAGATTAGGTCACTCCCCAATAGAATTAGAACCGGGACTAAAGTCATGCTTTTTCACTCCAAACCCAGTACTTCAGGGTAATTCTACATGCATATGCGTTTTCCTTTTTTTCACTGTAAAATATTTCACGACAATTAAATAGAATTCACAATTTGTATATTTTCAGACCATCTGCCCTCAAAGACAGCCCCGGGTTGTTCAAATATATTCAGCAGAACTCCATACCCGCACAAGCCGCCCCCCAGGTTCTGAGTAAAATAGAGTATCTAGAACAGTGAGGTGAATGACGAATGGCAAATTCAACAAAGCTCCGCAAGCGGGCACAGCAGCTGAAAGGCCAGCCGGTCTGCATCACTTTGCATAATGGGCGTTCCTACGTTGGGTGGATCACAGACCTGAACAAGGAAGCTGTGATCTTATCCAGACCAAGCTCGCGTAAGGGGCCCTCATCGAAACGTAAATCCTCTTCAGTTGCGCGAAAAGCAGAGGTGTCCGGCTTCATGCCTCTACTCGGCTCGCTCATGGGCGGGGGAGGCGCGGCTGCAGGTGCCGGGGGTCTGGGACGGCTCATGGGGATGTTCGGAATGGTGCAGAAGGCGATGCCGGTCATGAAGATGGGCTACAGTATGATTAAGTCCATCCGCCCCTTCCTGGGCGGTCTCAAGGGCTTAATGGGCTGAATTTTCGAAACCAAAAGGGCTGTGCTCTCCTGTTCAGGGAGGGCACAGCCCTTTCTTTGCAAGTGGCTCCGCCATCTATCAAGAGGACGCTGCCGGTCTATTTTTTGACCACCTTGAAGTTATCTTCAAGCAGCAGCCAGTTCTGCGGAAAAGGCAGGCCAAGCTTCCAATAGCTAATGCCCCGCAAATTAAGCTCCCTGATCAAATCGAACTTGGCCTGGATCGAGCGGGCATCCTCAAACCACACCTTATGCTGCTTGCCTTCGTCATCTGTGTAATTAAAATGCGGCGCCTGGGCTCTATAGTCATACTGAATGGCGGTATTCCTGTTCCTGGCCAGATCAATCGCCGCTTGCGGGCTCAGCGCTTTGGCATACTGGCCTCCGGCTACAAAGGGAAGCGTCCAATCATAACCGTACAGGTTCTGCCCCATCATGATTTTGCCGGCGGGCATCTCACTGGCTGCATACGTCAGCACCTGACGGACAGGTCCTATAGGCGAGACGGGCATCGGCGGCCCCCCGCTGTATCCCCACTCATAAGTCATGATAATGACGAAATCGGCAACCTCGCCATGAACCTTGTAATCATGTGCCGTATACCAGGCCCCCACCTGTGTTGCACTGGTCTTGGGAGCCAGGGCAGTGGACAGCAGGAACCCTTCCTTGTGAATGAGGCCTGCCGCTTTGCGCAGAAAAGCATTGTACGCTTCACGGTCCTCCGGCCGGAGGAACTCCATATCAAAGTGGATATCCCGGAAATTCAGCCGCTTCGCTTCCGTAATGATATTCTTCAGCAGCCGGTCCTGAACCTCCTGATCATTCAGAATAATACGCCCCAGCTCCGAGCTGAACTTGCCCTCCTCCAGATTCGTCACAACCATCATCAGCGTCACCTGATGCTCTGCCGCAATGGAGGCAAGGCCGTCCAGAGGCGGTGCCTCAAGCGTCCCATCCCGCTTGATCCGAAAGCTGAACGGTGCGAGATAGGTAAGCTCAGGAGCAGCCTCACGGGCAGCATTCTGCAGGGCCTGGGACACCGCCTCTCCCCGGGGCTCAAGATAGGCATTCACTTCCGCCTGCCGCCTGGGTACCGGAGGAAGGTACAGACGTAATCCGACTTGCAGCGGCTGGTTCAATGACAGCCCGTTCACTTCTGCCACCTCGCTGGCCTTCAGGCCGAACCTCTTGGCGATGCTATATAGGCTGTCGCCTTGCTGAACCCAATAATACTGCCCGGCAATCGGGATCACTAGTGCCTGCCCTGCCACCAGCATTCCGGGTGCGGACAGCTGATTCGCCTCAGTTATGGTATCTGTGCTAACCCCATAGGCCTCTGCAATTCCATACAGCGTCTGGCCCGGCTGCACCACATGTATTTGCATACGTTCCTGCCATCCCTTCATAGTAGCCGTTATATCTCTATTTTATTCGGCGGCCTTACAGGTATGCGGATTCAGGCGGAAACAGCATCACAGCACACGGCATATCAAGTAGAAGCGGCTACGCTCTCCTTTAAAAGGACGTCATTCGTTTCAGCGAGAAGCAGAAGGAGCATTTATCGTGTGCAACATATGCAAAAAGACACCCGGAGGGTGTCTAGTCGCTGGTGCTATGAATCATTCGGTTACCGTATATTGATGCTATAAGCGGTACAGCTCCGTTCTGCGCTTAGACCTGCTTGAATTCAATCCATTCAATTTGCAGGCCGGGTTTAACGAAGTCCAGCTTCATCTCGTACATACCCGCTTCCAGCTCCACCTTGACCAGCTTCTGTCTGATCCATCTGCCTTCCGTCCCATTCGTCTGAATGGTGGTTACGGATTGTCCATTCAGCGTCAGGTTGCAGGCGCTTTGGGCAAGCTCAGGTTCAGGAGACATGATGCTGACAATAATACGGTATTGACCGGCCTCGTCCACCTGAATATAAGTCGGCCCGGACTTGGCAGGGGTTACCTGTCCGTTCTCGCTTAGTGTCTGAACCTGCTCAGCCACAAGGCTCGAATCTGCTGTGAAGGTATCTACGGATTCTATAATCTCGTGCTTTCTGGAGAATACCGGCGCCTGCATGATGAATTCGCAGATGTTGATGGCCGAGCGCTGAAGCTCGCCCCGGGTGAGCGTACCATTCTCCAGGGAGGCGAGTGTATTGTCGTCATAAGCATTGACTTCAGCTCCGTAATTGCTGACGACCATGTACAGATCATTTTGAGCCCGGACCATCCAGTTGGTATTCTTACGGTCTGCCGGTCCTCCGTTCACCACATCATTCATAATCGCCCACCAGTCGGTCATTACGATCCCCCGGAAATTCCATTCGCCGCGAAGCAGCGTGGTATTGAGGTCATAATTGGAGGCCGCCCAGTGTCCGTTAACCGGATTGTAGGAGGTCATGATCGAATTGGCTCCGCCCTGCTTCACGGCGATTTCGAAGCCCTTCAGGTAAATCTCACGAAGCGCACGTTCCGACACGACAGCATCGACCTTACTGCGGTGCTTCTCCTGGTTGTTGCAGGCAAAATGCTTCAGAGTGGCATTGGAGCCGCCCTTCATAATCCCGCGTGTACAAGCGGCAGCGAAGATCCCGGAGATCAGCGGATCTTCAGAGAAGTATTCAAAGTTACGCCCGTTCAGCGGGCTGCGGCGGATATTGAGACCCGGTCCCAGCAGCGCATCTACCTGGTTGCGCAATAATTCCTGGCCTTCCATAACGTAGAGTGCTTCCACCAGCTCTGCATTCCATGTCGCGGCCAGCAGGGTACCAATGGATACCTGGGTTGCCTTTTCTCCGCTGTCCATACGGATACCGGAAGGACCGTCCGCTGTAGCTGCAACCGGAATGCCGTAGCTGAACAGACTGTCGCTCACTCCCCCGAACGCCGAAGCCGTACCCGGAGTAACCAGCGGGCTGCTCATGCCTTCGCCTCTGACGATCGCCGCCAGATCATGGTCGCTAAGCTGGGCAATGAATGTGCTCATGCTGACTTTGCCCTCATGCACATCTCTCAGGGTATACCCCTGATTGCCGGTCTGTTCCAGTGTCTGCGGAAGATTGCGTTCAATCCGCGCTGCCAGATCCACCTTGCGTGTAGGCACCTCGGAGGAGCTAAGCTCATAAGAACCGTCTGCCTTCCGGGCACCCGGCTTCATTCTCATGAAGCTTTCGGTAGGCGCCATCGCTTCCTGGAGCTGCTCTACAACCTCAAGCTCGTCCAGTATATACCCGGCTTGTCCATCAACACCGACTTCAGTCACAGCTTTAACACTGGTTCCCGCATAGAAGCGGTAAGTTCCGGCTTCCAACACATAAGCAGAGGGATGCCCGGTCACTCCGGCGTCATCATAGGAGGCCATGGAATGGAGCGGGAAGCTCACCAGCAGCCGCTGGGATTCACCTGGCTCAAGCAGCTTGGTTTTTGCGAAGGCTGCCAGCACTTTGGCCGGCTTACCCAGTTGTCCCTGCGGCGCTTCATAATACACCTGCACCACTTCTTTACCGGCATAGGCTGTTCCTGTGTTGGTTACAGTTACACCGATTTCAAGCTGCACCCCGTCTGCCGCCTTCACCAGCTTCGCTTCCTCCGGCTCCAGCTTGAAGGTCGTGTAGGAGATGCCGTAGCCGAATTCATACTGAACCTTATCGGGACAGAAGGTCTCGAAATAGCGGTAACCCACATAGATATCTTCCTCATACAGGTTCTTGAACTCATTGCCGTAGTTGCTGGTCGAAGGGTAATCCTCAATGGAATACGCAATCGTATCCGTCAGCTTGCCGCTTGGCGTTACTTCTCCGGACAGTACATCTGCAATCGCGTTGCCGCCCTCCATCCCGCCATGCCAGGAATAGATCACAGCAGAGATGGGATTCACATAAGCAGCGTCATTCACCCAGCTCATATCCATAATATTGGAGACATTGAGCACCACAACCGTTTGTTCAAAATGAGCGGTAACCTGCGTCAGCATAGCCTTCTCATCTTCTGTCAACCGGTAGCTGCCCGGTGTATCGGCATTATCCTGGTCCTCGCCCGCAGTCCGTCCAATGACCACAACCGCCTTGGCTGACTGGCTTCTTGCCTGCTTCACCAGTTCATCCGTTAGCGGCATTTCTTTCTGGTTCCACGGCTCAGCGGCCCATACCTTCCCTCCGTCGTCGAACGGGTTAAGCCCGATCCAGGCCTCATAAGCTGCAGCCAGCTCTTCATTAACGCTAAGGTTCTTCTTGCTGCGCAGTCCATCCAGCAGATTCGTCGTATATGCAACGTGAACGCTCCCGCCCGATCCTGTACCGCTGCGGTAGTAATTCACTTGTATTCTGCCAAAAACAGCAACGCTCTCGCCGTTACCCAGCGGAAGCACCTGTCCCTCATTCTTAAGCAATACCGCACCTTCCGCGGCTACCGTCCGGCTAAATTCTGCAAAACCCTCTAAGGGCACTCCAATATTCTGTGTACTCAATTGGTTTCCTCCTGTTAGTAAATTCCGGGCTTGAGTGCTGCTGATTCTATAGATCACGCCTTCCCATGCGGGATTCACGGTATCTTGAAGGAGACCTAAGGTCCGTATCTGTTCAGCACATCCTTCTAAGAATAAAAGCTCCAGCCTTAATATACAAGTAACACTTGTCTGAATGCAAAGTGCAGGCCCATCTGTATCATGAGAAAACGGCTGTATATAATAAAAAGACACCTGTGCGGGCGTCTCCAGGCACTGCCATATACAATTCGCTCCACCTGATTGATACAGCGGAGCTTCTATCTATTTCATCTGCGGCGACGGCCTTTCATCATGCGGTTGTACATGATCAGGGCGGCAACGATCATACCCAGCATGGCGACACTACCTGCCGATTCCTGCGACATGCCAAACATAAGACAAATACTTGTCACTAACTGTCTTGTCAGCAGAGCAACCGCAATCAGCATGATGGGCCGCCATATGTTATATCCTCTCACTTCAGCAACACTCCTAACCCGATTTTCAGTAATTCCATGATTCTTCATTCTCAGAACAATCACCTCCTATTATAGCACAAGAAGGAATGCGCATACATTCTACCGGGTGATGGTTGCCGCTTCACGATTTTGACAAGAACGTATGTTCGGTATATAATGCATTCATATAAGGGGGATTGAGACCGTGGATGTCATGGAGAAATTAGAGATTCTAACCGCTTCAGCGAAATACGATGTGGCCTGCACTTCAAGCGGTTCCAGCCGGGCAAGCCAGGCGGGAGCGCTCGGCAATACCTCCGCTATGGGCATCTGTCACAGCTTCGCGGCAGACGGACGCTGCATCTCACTGCTGAAGGTGCTTATGACCAACGGTTGTGTATATGATTGTGCCTATTGCATCAACCGCAAATCCAATTCTATCCGCCGGGCGGCCTTCACCCCTGAGGAGATCGCGGATATCACCATGCAGTTCTACCGGCGCAATTACATAGAAGGACTATTCCTTAGCTCTGGTATTATGCGGAGCCCGGATTATACGACCGAGCAGTTGATAGCGGCGCTGGAGCTGCTGCGGAATGTCTATCATTTCAACGGCTATATCCATGTCAAGGCCATCCCCGGAGCTGACGATGCCCTGCTGTCCAGACTCGGGCTGCTCGCTGACCGCATGAGCGTTAACATCGAGCTGCCTTCGCAGGAGAGTCTCGGATTGCTCGCTCCCGATAAGAGCAAGGTATCCATCCTGAAGCCGATGGGGCTGATCTCGGGCCGGATTAAGGAGAACCGCTCCGATATCGTCAAATATAACCACGCTCCCCGGTTCGCACCTGCCGGACAGAGCACCCAGATGATCGTGGGGGCTTCGCCCGATACAGATTACCAGATTCTCAATCTGACGGAAGGCTTATACCGCAAATACGCTTTGAAGCGCGTATTCTTCTCCGCCTATACTCCGGTAATCGAGGATTCACTGCTGCCCTCCCTCGATACCAAGCCCCCGCTGCTGCGTGAACACCGGCTCTATCAGGCCGATTGGCTGCTGCGCTTCTACGGCTTCAAGGCGAGTGAACTGCTGGACGAGGCTGTGCCTAACTTCAATCCGCTGCTGGACCCGAAGTGCAGCTGGGCTGTCAATCACCGGGAGCAGTTCCCCGTTGAGATCAACCGCGCCCCGTATGAGATGCTCCTGCGTGTTCCCGGCATCGGCGTGAGGAGTGCCCAGCGGATTGTGAAGGCAAGACGGGCCGGGGCGCTTGATTATCATGCGCTGAAGAAGCTCGGAGTTGTCCTCAAGCGCGCCCAATTCTTCATCACCTGCAAGGACAAGCCGCTGGAAGGACTGAAGGTGAGCGAGCATACCCTGCTTCGCTCACTCATGTCCGGACAGCAGCTCGCGCCTAACCAGCCGCCGCAATACGAGCAGCTGACTCTATTCGACGACTTCAACCTGGCGGCTCTCCCGGCAGCCGGGGGATGGGACGGGTTCAAGAAGGGAGCGGAGACCTGATGTTCCAGCCGTCCGCACTGGCTTACACCTATGATGGAAGCTTCGAGGGCCTGCTCTGCTGTGTATTTGAGAGTTATGTATGGAAGGAGACTCCGCTTGCGATTCATGCCGAAGGCGGGGAACAGGGACTGCTGCTGGAAGCGAAATGGATCGGGACCGACAAGGACAAGGCTGATCGGGTCCTTAAGTCCATCCCGCTGCGGATCAGTCCTGAAGCCGAGGAGCTGGTCCGCATGGGCTTCTGGACCTGCGAACCCGATAAGGAAATGCTGCTGCTGAGGTTCCTGTATCTAGGCTTCCAGCACGGGCGCAAGGTGATGAATATGCTGGCCGATGACACCGTCAATGCGCTGATGAAGGCCGTGCAGCAGCTCCGGCGGGAGGGCCACCTCTATACGGGATTTGTGCGTTTCTCCGTATACGGCCAGGTTATGGCCGCAGTCATTGAGCCGCAGGGATACATCCTTCCTGTGATTCAGAAGCACTTTTGCGACCGGTTCCAGGGAGAGAGCTTCATGATCTACGACCAGACCCACGGAATGGCGCTGGTTCATGAGCCTGGGCGGGAGGCCATTCTCCCCTTAAGCGGATGGACACCGCCCGAGCCGGATGAAGCGGAGGAGGCTTACCGCCGCTTATGGACAGGCTTTTACCATGCCATCGGAATCAAGGAGCGCCGCAACGACCGCTTGCGTTCTTCACTGATGCCGAAGCGCTACTGGAAGCACATGGTCGAGATGAACGGCAGCAATGGCGTTCCTGCACACAAAGGGAGTGCCCCCGGCCATTTACATGACCCTCCGGGCACTCCCTCATTGGAGCTAACTATATTGAAATTACAGCCTGCATCTGACGATTAGCTCAAAGCCTTCCATACCCAGTTCTCAACCTCTGGCAGATCAATGCCTTCTTCACGGATGTACTGGTGATGCTTCTTCACTATAGCGTCCATCTCGTCAGCAATGGCCTGATAGTTGCCGGCATCCGGCAAGCTCAGTACGGCTTCCTTCGTGAGATCGAAGCGATCCATCTGATTGAGCACACGCATATCGAATGGTGTAGTGATATCGCCGTTCTCGCGGTAGCCATGCACATGCAGGTTATGGTTGTGGCGGTCGAAGAACAAGTCTTTGATCAGGCCTTCATAGCCGTGGAATGCGAAGATTACCGGTTTATTCTTTGTGAAAAATTGATCAAACTCCTCGTCAGACAAGCCGCGCGGATCAAGCTTCTGGCTTCTCAGCTTCAGCAGATCGACCACGTTGATATAACGGATCTTCAGCTCAGGCAGCTTCTCATGAAGGATCGAGATGGCAGCCAGGCTTTCCATCGTGGGCTCCGTACCGGACGAAGCAATGACCACATCCGGCTCTCCGCCTTTGTCGGTGCTGGCCCAGTCAATGATTTTGAGGCCTTTGCTCACCAGCTCCTGAGCTTCATCTGCCGAGAACCACTGTGGACGCGGGTGTTTGGACGATACGATCAGGTTGATCTTCTGGCGGTCATTCAGGATCGTGTCGAACACAGCCAGCAGGCTGTTCGCATCGGACGGCAGATATTCCCGGATGAATTCAGGCTTCTTATCTGCCAGGTGACCCAGCAGACCCGGGTCCTGGTGGGTATAACCGTTATGATCCTGCTGGAACACGGTCGATGTGGCAATCACATTCAAGGATGGAATATCTTCGCGCCAGGTCTGGTCTGTAGCCTTGCGCAGCCATTTGAAGTGCTGGGTAATCATCGAATCCACCACGCGCAGGAAGGCTTCATAGCTGGCGAAGAATCCGTGGCGGCCTGTCAGTACATATCCTTCCAGAAGGCCTTCCGCCTGATGCTCGGACAATTGGGAATCAATGACACGGCCGTAAGGGGCCAGGAATTCATCCTGAGGCTCCTGGATGGAATCCATCCATTGGCGCTTGGTTACTTCAAACACAGGTCCCAGACGGTTGGACATCGTCTCATCCGGTCCGAAGATTCTGAAGTTTCGGTTCTCTTCGTTGAGGGTGACGACCTCTTTCAGGTATTTCCCCAGTACCGCCATATCCTGGGCAATCACTTGACCGGGAACGGAATTATCGAGGGTGTAGTTGCGGAAATTCGGCTTGTGCAGATCTTTAATCAGCTTACCTGCGTTAGTGACAGGGTTCATCCCCATCCGTCTGTCACCGGTAGGCAGAATCTCAGCCAGATCTGCGTTCAAACGGCCGTTCTCATCGAACAATTCTTCAGGTCTGTAGCTGTTCAGCCATTCCAGCAATGCCGGTGCATGCTTCATGTTCTTCTGGTCTACCGGAATCGGCACCTGATGGGCACGGAAGGAGCCTTCATTCGGTACGCCATCCCATGCCTTCGGACCAGTCCAGCCTTTAGGGGTACGGAAGATCAGCATTGGCCATACAGGGCGTGTAGTGTCGTTATTGTCACGGGCATTCTTCTGAATCGCTTCGATTCTCTCAATGATGGTATCCAGAACCTTAGCCATTTCCGGGTGCAGCAGATCCGGATTCTCGCCTTCCACGAAGAAGGCCTCCCAGCCATTTCCGGCAAAATAGGCGGTTAACTCTTCTCTGCTCATACGGGACAGTATGGTAGGGTTGCTGATCTTGAAGCCGTTCAAATGCAGAATCGGCAGGACCGCGCCGTCTGTAATCGGGTTGATGAACCGGTTGGAGAACCATGAAGCAGCCAGAGGACCGGTTTCCGCTTCGCCGTCACCTACAACGACAGCCGAGATCAGATCAGGATTATCCAGAATTGCGCCAACACTATGTGACAGGGAGTAACCCAGCTCGCCGCCTTCATGAATCGATCCCGGTGTTTCAGGAGCAGCATGGGAGGCCACGCCGCCGGGGAAGGAGAACTGTTTGAATAATTTTGTGAGTCCAGGAATATCCTGAGTGATCTGCGGGTAGATCTCGGTGTAGGTTCCATCCAGATAAGAGTTCGAGACCATGACCTGGCCGCCGTGTCCGGGACCCTCCACATAGAACATATTCAGATCATATTTAGTAATGACGCGGTTCAGGTGGGCGTAGATAAAGTTCTGCCCCGGGATCGTTCCCCAGTGTCCGATCGGCTTCACTTTTACGTCTGCGTCCTTCAAGGGTTCTCTTAACAACGGGTTATCCTTCAAATAGAGCTGACCTACGGAGATGTAATTGGTTGCGCGCCAGTAAGCGTCAAGTTTTGCCAAATAAGTTTTAGAAGAATAATCCACCTGTGCGGTTAATAATCCCATGTCTTCCACTCCTAATTTTTGTCTTTGTATTTTGAATGTATCACTTCTACAGTTACATCATACATCGGCATTTGAGAAATTCAATCTTTTTAACAATTGATACGGTCCAATATTGTGAAATTTTGAACATAGTATGAAATCGAGAGCAATAAATTTATATATAACCTTTATTTTATAATTTATGTAAATAAATTATATTCAAATTTTCGATGAAAATGCTGCTATAGCTTCTCCCTTCTAGACATCACCATTCCGAATACGGTATCATTTTGGAATTACTTACAAATTTAAATCATAAGCATATCACCCAGCTGCTATCAGGAAGGAGATCAGATATTCGTGAGAACTTCATCCACCCCCTCCCGATCCCGTATTACGGTAAAAGTGACCCTTACAGGACTTGTCCTTCTTGCCGCAATCGGCCTGTGCCTTTGGACAGGGTTCGGTTTATTCTTTGCCAAAAGCGGATACTTTTATCAAAAAGGAATCGTCCGGGCCTTAAATGCAACCTATCAATCTGAATTTGTTATCGTGTCTAAAGAAGGATTAAATGAGGACGGGTATCAGGTGTTTAAGGCATCACCGGCGAATGACCGCAGCTTGGTATTTACGGTAAGCCGCACCAACGGCCATGTGGATGGTGGTCTTCCGCTTAGGAGACAGCTCAGCAACAATTATGAGGAAACCGCTCAAAATAAGTATTATCCTCTTCTGGTTAAGAAATATTTTGGCATTGAGCTGCAGGATATTCCTATGTCTATTTATCGGGGAACCCGTTCGTCCCGGGAGATATCTGATGAAAATTACGTAGCGGTGAACCGGGAGAATCTGGACGAGATCGCCTCCAAAGCCAAAGCATTCTTCAGTGAAGCAGAAAGCCACCGTCTAAAACAACTTTTTCTCCCGTTTTGAAGATGACCTGGGCGTTTCCTCCGAAGATGCAGGCTTAGCTATTCAGCGGCTTGAATTGCCAGGCTTTGATTTTAAAGTAGGAGAGCACTGAAAAAAAGGATTCCGGCCTTTGAGTGAAGAGGAGCTTAAACAGAAAATCGTAAGTCAGGGGGGACGGGGGATTGCCGATCGGGTGGCCTATACCTTTGATACAGAATATCCGGACTTCAGCGGGAATTTCGCAATAAAGTTTACAGGGAAAGATCTAAACAGCTTTGAAGCCTATGTGTCCGCCCACACAATAACAGCAGAGAAAAGGGAGGAAGCTCTTGCTGAAATTTATGAGGCCTACACCAGGGTGATTATGTTTATCCCTAAGCTGCCGCTTAACATGACCGCTCTTAATCTGAAGTACGAAACCAACACGGAGAAGAGTCAGTAACCCTCAAGAAAGAAGAGATAAGTAAAGTCAGCAGCCTGGTTGCCCTGAAAGAGCTGTTCAAGCACTCCCAACAAACCGTAAACCCTCGCTAAACCGAAGCTAAATTATATGCAGATCCCAAAAAGACCGGGAAATTCCCCGGCCTTTTTCGTTAATGAACAGACACGAACGTGTTGAACTTGAGATACTCATAATGGAAGCGCATATGCGAGAATTCAAACGGCGTCCCGTTATCGAGGAAGAAGATTCCCTCCATAATTCCCACTGGCTCATTCTCCTTCAGATGCAGCAGCTCCTGATCATTCGGCAACGACGGCTCGGCAAAAATAGACAAAAAGGATTTGGTGACTGCCAGATTGCGCGATTCCTCCAGATAATGAAAAATCGACCCCTCGATAATCGTCTGGTCGAGATTTTGCACGATTTTGATCGGAATGTACCCGGTCTCGATCATAAAAGGCTCCCCGTCAAACAGGCGCAACCGTACGATCTTATACACGAAATCATGGGGCTGCAGGAACAGATCCCGCTGAAGCTCCTCCGTGGGCCGGATCACCTCGAAATTCAGCACCTTGATCTCCGGCTTCTTGCCGTGCATCTGGAAATTGTCCGAGACCCCGAGATTGGAGCCTTCGTAATTGAAAATCGAATCGTTTTTTATGTATAACGGATTGATGAAGGTGCCGGAACCGCGTTTTTTGAAAATAATGCCCGAGCTCTCCATCTTGGTCAGCGCGCGCTTAATGGTACTGCGGCTAACCTGATAAGCCTCGCTAAGACTGCGCTCATCCGGCAGCTTCATACCGGCGTACTGTCCTGCAAAGATCTTCATTTTGAGGTCAGCAATAATTTGCTTGTAGACAAATGGGGTCATGGGGCGCTCCTTCTTCGATCATAACAGAACTTAAGACATTCAAGATTAAATATATCATATTTAAGATAGGACGGGCAAAAAGGATGAATCCCCGGATTCACCCTTTTTGCCGTTTCTTATCCCAGCCTTTATACCATTTGACGATCTCCGGGTTGGGCTTCTCTGACAGCTCCGCTTCCATCACCGTCTCCAGCAGCGTATACTGCCTTTGCACCAGAAAATGAAAGCCCATCCGGTCGCATATTTTCAAATATAATAACTGCGCCTGTTCCTCTAACGGATAACGGGTACAGACTTGCTCAATGTGCTTGAAGGCCTGCTCAAAGTCTTCGCTCTCCATATACCAATGAACCAGATTCAGCTTCATCCTGATCCACTGCAGCTGGTAGCGCTGCCTCTCAAGCTCTGCCCACACATAATCGTACTCCTCCAGATATTCACTCTTGAACAGCTTCAGGATTCGTTCATATTCGGACACTGTATCCTCCGAGAGTTCCAGGCCAGCCTTGATGAAGGAGTCGAACTCGTCAACGTCGAGGTATACCCCGTCCAGCCTCAGCAGATAGCCGTCCGCCGTGTTTTGCAGCAGAATCCGGTCTCTGCCAAAGGGCTCCAGTATTCTGCGGATATGATATACAGCAGTGTATAACTGCGGGTAAGCTTTGTTCAGATCAAAATCAGCCCATAGTAATTCAATCAAAGTGGCTTTACTGACCACTTTTCCACGGTGATGCAGAAGATAGAAAAAGATTTCCTGGGCCTTCGCCGTTCTCCATTGAAGCGGAACATGATACTCCTGCGTTCCTTCATAGATCCGGAAGGCATCTAACATCAGGATTCTCCAGCTTGTTGACTCCGGCGTTGTTGAGGCCGCTATCTCATTCCTCCGGTGAGCATACAATCTCCGTACCGTTAGCCTCAGACGATCCATGTGAATCGGTTTAAGCACATAATCCAGAGCATTCAGCTCAAAGGCCTTGATGGCATATTTATCATATGCCGTTACGAATACAACCTGCAGATGGGGCTTGCGTTCGAGTAGCATTTCCGCCAGCTCGATCCCGTTCAGCTCCGGGATATGGATATCGAGAAACACAACATCGACATCGGTCTCTTCCACCTTTAGTTTGCCTTGCAGAGGATCAGTATATTTGCCGATGATTTCAAAATCACCGAGTCTGCGCAGATGGTGCTCCAAGTATTTCAACGCTAATTCTTCATCATCAATCAGGATTGCTCTCATTCGGATCTCCTTCACAACTGGGAAATCGGTACAACCGTATGTTCATTATACTTTAATTTTTAATAATTTAGGGGCTGAAGGAGAATTATATCTCCTCCAGCCCCCATAGTTTATTCTGAGATCAGTTGTTCCTTCTGCTCACCGTCGATCCGGTACTGATGATCCACCACGGCTTCCTGGATATCCAGGTAAGCCCAATGATTCTCGGACACATCCGGGAATTTGATGGCTTCTGCTCCATGCAGCGGGCCGCGGTCAAACATCTGATTGACGATCACTACAGCTTCGGCACGGGTCAGATAGACATTCGGCTTGAAGTTGCCGTCCGGGTAGCCCTTCAGCAGGCCTGCCGTCACGTTAGCTTCGATTACAGCTTGTGCCCAGTGTCCTTTTGTATCATTGAAGCTGGATTTACCGTCCGAAGATACAGCGAGCTTCATGTAGTTGGCAGCAACGGCTGCCATCTCCGCTCTCGTAATCGGTGCAGCAGCCCGGAACTGTCCGTTCGGATCACCCTTCATCACTGCCTGTGCGTTAACAAAGGCAATGGCTCCTGCCGCATAATGCCGCAGAGCAACATCCGGGAACGGAAGACGGCTTACTACCGCTTTTTCATCATAATTCAGATTTCTGGCGATCATCAGTGCCATCTGTGCACGTGTTACCCGTTCGTCCGGCTTGAATTGACCATCCGGGAAGCCAACGATATAGGATTTATGTGCAGCAGCCTGATTATTGAAGTTGATGATGGTAAAGGTGCTGAATTTCGTGATCGAGAATTCCAGTCCAAGCAGTCCCTCTTTGTAGGTAACCGCCTTTCCTTTCACAACTTCTTTGGTGCCGTCCGTATGCTCGATGAAAATACCCAGCTGCGCCAGGAACGCCTTGCGCTCTGCTTCATTCGCAGGCAGCTTCACATCTTTGAGCGGCAGAATCAGAGTGACTGCCCGGCTGGACAGGTTCGTCTCGATGGTCATCGGTCTTGCGACCACTTCAATCCGATTGTCCTTCGCCACTTCACGGACTACAGCCTCAAGTGTGGCTCTCTTCTCAATCTCATTGCGCTCTGCTGCATTCCTTACCGGTACTAGGCGGAAATAGAAATCCTGCCCGATTCCTTCCAGAGAAGCGTTAGGGATACGGATGATCGCATTCTCTGTGTAGATTTCAAGCACAATGCCATTCTCTTTCAGCAATTTGGCAGTCTCTGCCGGAATCTGGACATTCACTTCGCTGACATTGTCTGCCGGATCGGGAATGACCACACGGGCGATGCTTTGTCCCGTCTCTTTTGCTTTCTTTACTGCTTCTTCGGCCTTATCCTTGGTGAAGCGGACCAGATCCGTTATCGTTCCGTTGCTGTGAGTCGTCCGCTGGACCGGCACTTTCGTGATGCCAGCCACATTGGCTCCGCCGATGGCCACATCTACCTCAATGACTTCGGTTTTGGTGGTATCCGGAGCAGGAGCTGGTGCGGAACCTCCGCCGCCACTCGAAACAGGCTCTTGTCTGGTAACGATTATCGTATAAGTGTTTGTTTTACCAGCGGAATCCTTAACGGTAACCAGAACTTCATTCTTACCTACTTTTAGAGGGAGCGCTTTGCTCCAGTCTCCGTTCGTCACCTCTACCGGAGCTTCACCGGCAATGCTAAGTGTTACCACCGCACCCGGATCAAGTGTAACCGGCTTGAATGACATTTCATATACACTGTTCGCTACGGATACATCATAGCTTGCAGTTTCAGGCTTGAACTCAGGCTGCAGCGTGCCGCTCGAAGGATCAAGCGATACGAGCTTCCCGCTTGCGCGGATGACCTGAATCTGGTATTGCCCCAGCTTAACGCCCGGACGCTTCGCATCCACAATATCTACTTGGATGATGTTCAGCCCTTCCTGAAGCGGCAGCTTGCTCCAGTCTCCGTCAGGAACCTCTACACCGTTCAAGCTAACCTTGCGCAGCGTACCGTCCCCTCCTGACTTAGCAAGATTCAGCGCAATGGTACCCGTCTCATTAGGTACGGTCGCCTGATAGCCGCTTGGTACATCTGACTGGAAGGCTGGACTTAAGGATACCGGCTTACCTCCAACACTTAATCCCAGACCGTCCTCAGGCAGCTTGCCTGCGTCTGAGATATACTTGGAATCCCCGCCAAGATCAATTCCCGGCTGCAGACCCGTAAGCGGGTTATTCTTGTTGCCATTCTCCGTTACGTTGCCAAGCGCTGGATCGTAGCTCAGCAGACCGCCCTTATGATCAGCAGGAATCGGAACGATCAGTTCATTGCCATTGATCTCAAAAGGCTCCTGAAGCGGCACTCCGCCGTAAGTGAATCCGGCCAGATCCGTTAAGTCGTTGATCGGCTTGTTGAACACCAGCTTAAGCTTGCCCGCTTCGGGATAGGCGGCAATCAGCTGAAGCGGAATTACATTGTTATCCTTCGTGATGCCTGACTGGTCGCCGGCATAGATCGGCTTCAATTCGTTCAGGACGTTGCCTTCAGCCGTAACATTACCGGCAGCAGGATCGTACCCTACGACCAATGGATCATTTGGACCAAGCGCATCCTCCAGAACGACTTCTACTTTATCGCCCTGTACAGACTTCACAGCAATAACCTTCCGTCCATCGACGGTAAGTCCGGTAAGATCAGCCTCGGTCAGCATGGAACCTACAGGCTGGTTGAACGTCAATACCGCGTGATCCGGCTGACCTTCGTTCACCGCCACATGGGTCAATTCCAGCTGCGGCACTGTAAACGGCACCAGCTTCGTTTCGGTTCTCACTTCATCGCCGAACGTTTTGGTTGAAGTAACCGCCACATGGTAGGAACCCGGTGCAAGCGGCCCCGGCAGCTTGGTGTCCCATTTGTAAACATTATCGGTTACGGTAATTCCCACCTCAAGGTCAAACAGATAGGCGTCAGGATGGGCATCTACATTATAGACAGCAGCCGTAACTACCGAGTCCAGTGCAGCTTGTCCGGTTACCGGGAGCGGGAAGTCTGCTCCATATACCTCTGTTCCCTTCGCAGGCTCCTGGATCTGCAAAGAGTCACCGAATGGACCGTTCGCGATCAGGGTAAAGTCTGAAACGGGCTCTTTCCCCGATGTCTGAGCCTCGATTGCCGATTGCGCGTCATCATATTCGATTCTAACCACAGGGTCATTGGACAACGGGCTGGCCAAGGTCAGAATAATGACAGTGGGATCTTCGGGCGATACTACAGCCTTCGTAACATCAACCAGTCTTCCGTCCAGTGTCACTCTGAAGTCGTCCGTCGGGTCCGCATCGTTTCCATTGAATTTGACCGGTTTGTCAAACTTTATGGATACCTGATCGTTTCTTCCGGCTGTATAGCTCGCTTCCTCAGCCACAGGCGGCTGCTTCACCAGTCCCTCAACCGCATCCGCCACGCTCTTGCGGGCATCTTCAATCTCTTCAGGGGAAGCATGGTCATCTTCAAGGACAGCGTTGGCAGCATCTGTTGCCTTTTGAAGAATGGCCAGAGACTCCTTTGTATAGACCTGCGGAGCGAGGTCGAGAATTTCCTGCGCTTCACCGGCATCCGTTTTCAGCGCTGTTTTGTCCACCAGTGTTATGGTTGTGTTAATGCTGGTGTTGGAATCGCCTGGCATGCCACCGTATTCCACTAGGTAGGCATGCACCCCCTGGGAGTTAGTTGGATAATCATTCCATTTTCCGCTATTAGGACCGCTAGAATAAATATGGACCACATGCTCGTATGTTTTATCATTGGGCTCATTCGGAGCCCAATTAGCGTACATAGGGCCGTAAGTTGCATCGGTAACCGGGGCGGCATCATTATCTCCTCCATCAGCGATATACCCCTTGTAGAAAGGAAGTCCGGATTTGCCTTCGTACTGCATCTTTCCTTCAGGTCCGGTCACCCAGCGCCAATCCCCGTAGCCTTTATATTCTCCGTTGTTCTGCAAGGTGGAAACGCGCGTGGTTGCTCTATCGTTCTGTTGTTCATTCTGTTCTCGGGCCACATCTTTCCCGCCAATCCAGCCAATCACCGGAGTCTTTTCAACAATAAAAGCGTTCTCATCCGGGTCGGTAATCGTCACCAGATACCCTTTGCGTCCATAATAACTTTTCTCCTCGGCATCCGCCTTGGCTTTCGGCCACGTGATGCTAGTTTCCGCCACATACTGATAGAAATGGCCGTTTTTATTAAATGACGGGACAGGGCCAAGGCCGAAGGTCAGACTGCGCTCTCCTGGCGATGTCATGGTAAACTTGGCGTTCTTCAGTACACTCTGATACTCTTGGGTCGAAGCCTTGCCTTCTAATATATAGACGCCGTTCCCTGTACTGGGTTTAAGTGTAATTCCTGTGTTTTCCGTTACGAACGTAATCTTGTCACCCGGCTTATACCCGTTAATGACAACCGTGGCGCCTGTCATTTCTTCACCGGCATCTGCGGTTATAGATAGCTCCGGGAAGGTTAAGTTTACAGCATTGCTGCCGTCTTTGGTGAAACTCCGGTACTTCTCCGAAGTGATAATTTCTTCCGAACCCTCATTATCCGCGACTGCCGCATGGGCCACGGGTCCGGCCAGCGCAAGGTTGGCAGCGACCAACGCAATCGACAAAGAGGCGGCCAGACTGCGGGACCCTCTTTTGTTCCATTTCTTCGATGTTGTCATTTTCTCTGTACTCCTCATCTAAATGTACTGTTATTGCATCAGCCGACACTGAAAATCTTCATTTACTGCTTGTCCTTCTTGCTGCCTGTACTGCTTGCCCTACCTGTAATTTCCTCCCCTCTAATGCAGATGTTCACCAAATTGTGCTAAACGGAAATGGCCGGTTTGTGTATGATAATCTCTTAGTTTCTAATAGTATCCGACAGACCTCTACATTAACTCTACAAATCTCCTTTTTTGTGACAAAAATCATTGCGTTTTTATGAAGCGCATCCGCCCTTCGTAGGAGATATTATAATTCCCACTCATAGATGGTGGCGCTATCGTTCTCTACATAGTAAAAAAGACACCTCAAAAGGTGTCGTCTGATCCTGCATATGGGTCAGAGGGAGGGTTGGCATAATAGCAAAATATTTTCTGACCTCTCAGCTATGCGGAATTTCATGGGTAGAGTTATTCAGTACCGGTATAACCATCTTCTGAATCTCCTGCACCCCCGGCATAAACCCCAAATTATAGTACACAGATTCCGCATCATTCCCCTCCATTACATACAACCTCAGCAACGGATAAGTACCCTTCAGCATCGTTAGCGCTCTTTGCAGCATCCGTGTTGCCAGTCCTCTTCCCCGGTAAGCGGGGTTAACGCCGATGCTATAGACTGCCGCCACCTGATCCTGCAGACATAACCGGCAGTTGGCAATGAGCTGTCCTGTGGCCTTATCAAATACCAGCGTGGAGGCCTGTGTTAATATTTCATTAGAGTAATCAGGATCAGTAGGCAGGAAATCTCCCACAACGGTTTGCTTCCGCCGGGTCGCATCCAAGCCGCCTCTAAAGCTCTCCCAATCACAGCGGGCAATCTCTTCTGTAAGGATGAACCGTTTATCCCCTGCCTCATTCTCCGCTACTTCAGGGCTCTCTATCCGCAGGTTGTCCTCCCAGTCCACTTGAAAAACCTCTGTAGGCCGCTGCATCCAGCGGCATCTGAATTCATCCGGCCAAAAGCCTGCACGCGCATATAGCTGCACCTGATCCGGCAGAACCTCATAGGTCCGTATGGGTTCCTTCCGGTCTGACCAATGAATCAACAGCCCTTTAAGCAACTTCAATACTCCGAATGAATCGCTGAAGGGCGGGATTACAAATAGATGATAGATCACATTCGGTGACATCCGGACTCCGCCGATTTTGCTGTCTCCTTTATATATCCAAAAGGCATTGCTACGCGGATTCGCATAGCTCTCTTCTCTAAAAAATCCGTTATATCTCATATTATAGTAGACCGAGCAATACACCCCCCACTCTTCCGGCTCTGCTCTGCGGATAGACAAATCGTCCGTTAATTCATAGCTCATCGTGTCTTCAGACCAACCCTTGACCTGCATCCTGCACCCCTCCTATGAATGATCTCCACTATCTTAACCATAAGGTTCCCGGGCTCCAATATAGCAAACGGTTATAAAAAGACTCTACGTTTTGTTTTTCTCAAATAATAGAGTACATAGTCAGCCTAAATATGTCTTATAATGGAAAAGGGTGGGAGCTTAAAGCCTTTTATGAACGCGCGTTTACAATCCTACCTGTCATCTACTTTGAGGAGGAATGTTATGCAATACGGTCATTTTGATGAAAAGAACAAAGAGTATCTCATTACGAAGCCCAATACCCCCGCTCCCTGGGCCAACTACCTCGGCTCGCCGGAGTACGGTGCGATTATCTCAGGTAATGCCGGAGGCTACAGCTTCGTGAAATCCGGCGCCAACGGTCGGCATATCCGCTACCACTTCAACTCCAAGGACGAGCCGGGACGCTACATTTACGTCAAAGACATAGAGAACGGGGACTATTGGTCCGGTTCCTGGCAGCCGGTGGGTAAAGACCTGGACCAGTATAAGTCCGTATGCCATCATGGAACCGGGTACACGAACATCGTCTCGGATTACGACAACATTCATACAGAGTCCTTATACTATGTACCGCTGAACCAAACCCATGAAGTATGGCGCATGAAGATCCGTAATGACGGCCCCGCTGCGCGGAAGCTGGCCCTCTTCGGCTTCGCTGAATTCACCAACGATAACAACTATGAGCAGGATACCGTCAATTTGCAGTACACTCTATTTATTTCCCGGACGTATTTCAAGAACGATAAAATCCTTCAGGTGATCAACGAGAACATCACGGGCGAGCAGACCTGGCGATTCTTCGGCGCTGCCGGTGCAGAGGTTGCCGGTTACGATGGGGACCGCGATACGTTCCTTGGCGATTACCGCAGCTACGGAAATCCGCTCTCCGTAGAGAATGGCCAATGCTCCAACTCTCTGAACTATAACGCCAATGCCTGCGGCGCCCTGCAGATTAATGTGGAGCTGCAGCCGGGGGAAGAGAAGGAGATCGCCTTCCTGCTGGGCCAGTATGAGGAGCAGGGTGCAGCCGCTATTCTTAGCCAATATAAGGATCTATCCGTGGTAGACCGGGAGCTTGAGGAACTGAAGACCTTCTGGCACAGCAAGCTTAACCGCTTCCAGGTCCAGACCCCAAGCGACAATCTGAACCATATGATCAACACCTGGAATGCCTACCAATGCTTCATTACCTTCATCTGGTCGCGCGCGGCCTCCTTCCAGTACTCCGGTCTGCGCAACGGACTCGGTTACCGGGATACGGTGCAGGATATTCAAGGCATCATTCATCTCGATCATGAGATGGCCCTGGAACGCCTGCGGCTGATGATCTCGGCCCAGGTCTCTAACGGCGGCGGGCTTCCGCTTGTGAAGTTTGACCATAACCCGGGCCATGAAGGCACACCGGACGACCCGGAATATGTACGGGAGACCGGGCATCCCCACTATCGGGCCGATGACGCCCTGTGGCTGTTCCCGACCGTTATCAAGTACTTGAATGAGAGCGGTAACTGGGACTTCACAGATGAGGTCATTCCTTATTCCGATCAAGGCGAAGATACGGTATATGGGCATCTGCGGCAGGCTCTACAGTTCAGCCTCGACCGTATGGGTGCGCACGGGATGCCGGTGGGACTTCATGCTGACTGGAATGACTGTCTGCGTCTCGGGGCCAAGGGCGAATCCCTATTCGTTGCCTTCCAGCTGTACATGGGCTTCAAAGTATTCATGGACATCGCGCAGAACAAGAATAAACCGGAGGATGCTGCGTGGGCAGAGGGCCTGCTGGAGGAGCTGGACAGCAATATCCAAAAGTATGCCTGGGAGAACGACCAGTTCGTCCGCGGGTTCACCGAAGACAACTATATTATCGGTTCCTGGGAGAACGAAGAGGGTAGAATCTGGCTGAACCCGCAGAGCTGGGCTGTACTCAGCGGCGCCGCGCGCCCGGAACAGGCCAAGCTCGCTATGGAGAAGGTGTACGAGAACCTGCGGACCGATTACGGCACCATGCTCTTCTACCCGCCTTTCCGGAAATACGGCTTGCCGGTAGCACTGATGGCCCTGTTCAACGTCTCCACCAAGGAGAACGGGGGCATCTTCAGTCAGCCGCAAGGCTGGCTCATTCTGGCGGAGACGATGATTGGCAACGGTGAACGCGCGTTCGAGTACTTCCTGAACTGCAGCCCGGCCAGCATGAACGACACCGCAGAGGTCCGCAAGCTGGAGCCTTACGTACACGGGCAGTTCGTCGAATCCAAAGACAGCCCGTATCAAGGCCGGGCACATGTCCACTGGCTCACCGGCACCGCCTCGACTGTCATGGTCTCTCTGGCAGAGGGCATCATGGGAGTGCAGCCGCAGAAGGATGGCCTCCGCCTGAACCCATGTGTCCCTTCTGACTGGACCGACTTCTCCATGGTGCGCGAATTCCGCGGGAAGAAGCTGAACATCCGGGTGGAGAACAAGCAAGGTGTACAGAAGGGAGTCTCCCGCATCGTCATGAACGGCGAGATCATCCAGGGCGACCTGGTTCCGGTAGCCCGGATGGCGGCAGTGAACGATGTGCTGGTGGTGATGGGATAACGTTACGGAATAACGTTTAAGAGATGGACCAAGAGAGCGGGACCTTAGGGAAACCTTAGGGCGCTCTCTTTATTTTTGCGTGGACCCAGCCGTTCCTTTAGATGCCCCGCAGCCTCCCGGCTTATTTCAATTTCTTGTTTAACTCTGCCGCCTGCTTCTTCATATTCACCCTGGCATAGAAGTAGAATGCAATCGTATGAAGGATGACGGAGCTCTAACCTTCTTACAATCGCGGATCTATCTCTTTCTCCTTTCAGGTACGGAACCACGCCGGGATGCTTTGGTTATACATTCAAGCCCCACACTTCTCTCAGCGCCTCCCGAAAAAGAATATCAAGCTGCTGATCTCTACTACCGTGCTCGTTAACCCCTAAGGCTGCCGCCGCTGCCACCTTCTCCAGCACTTGAAGCTGCTCTTCCAAATACTCGTTAATCGCACTTAATCGCGGCTCGTAGTCCAGCTCTTCTCCTGACCGCTTCCGGGCCAGCAATTGCTGCACTACCTGCCTTAGCTCCCCATCCTGAGGGATCAGCCGGTCTAATAGTACCTCGAACTCCATCGGCGGCATCTCCCCGTACCTATGAATCCACTCGCAGGCCAGAACCGGGCGCAGCACATAGAAGTACTTCTTGATCTTGACCTGCCCGCCCTGGAGATAATCGCGGTAATTGCCTTTAGCCATGTTCAAGTAATGGTACATACAGGATTTCGGTGAAAAGGTATACGGTGAACTCCCTCTAAGCTGCTCCGCCACACTGAACTTCTCTGCATACTGGATCGGCGATTGCAGCCACTCCAGCAGCGGTGGGTTGGACTTGCGGAATAACTTAAGCGCCTTACGTAAGTCCCAGCCGCCTATATCTAGCATATTGTTAATGGGACGCTCTATAACATCCCGCTGCTCATAAATAGATAAATACCATTCCGGCTTATGCAGATAGATGAACCGCACATCATAATCGCTGTCCTGCGAGGGGAACCCCCATGCCCGGCTGCCTGATTCACAGGCATAGAGTATGGTCACTTGCTCTTCCTGTTCAATCTGCTCCAGCTGCTCACGAATAAGCTTAGTTATATCGGTCATTGCAATCACTCCAATTCGCTTGCTTCATGGCCCTATCTTCCCTCATATTCCCATCTGCGAACAGGGCGGAAGTATGGCGGCAGGTAAAAAACCTTCCATTTCCTTCAACTCTGTTGCTTAATATACATAAGAGCTATCACTTCCCATGAGTTCGCTACAGGCTGGAGGAATACAAATGGCCAAGGAAAGTTTCGATAAAGAAATTCAGTTTCTGCGTATGCTGTCTTTAGCCGGGGGAGCTTACAGCAGACAGCAATTCGCCGACCGGCTCGGCATTTCGGTACATACCTATGACAAAACGCTGCGCAACCTGAAGGAAATGGTTACCGTTCTCCAGCAGAATCTGCCCGTTGAGCAAGGTGCCGAACTCTCCGAGTGGCTCCGCTACAATTACTATGAATCCGCCGACCCGCTGCTTCTGTTCCTGTTCCGGGCGAAGTCGCTGAAGGAGACGGAGAGCCTCCGGCTTACCTGGCTGTTAACCGCACTTCAGAGTGAGGAGCTAACGGCCAAGGAACTGCATGACCGCTGCTGCGAGCAGACGCCGGACGATTCACTGCTGCCGGATGAGAAAACCATCCGGGGAGATCTGAAATACCTGGAGGAAGTCGGCGTTATTCTGCGTGTGAATGAGAAGCGTCCGTACCGGTTCAAGGCTGCCAACGATCTGATCGACCAGCTGAGCGGCGACGAACTTCTGGACCTCTACGACTATGTGGATGTCATCGCCAATACACAGATTCCATCTGTGCAGGGTTACCTGCTGCGCGACACTTTGAAGAAAGCGCTGCGGAACCGGGGTTATCCCCCCGAAGCTACAGAGACTCATAGATACAAATACAATTATCATTCGCGTATTCTGGACGAGGCCCATCTCTATACGATCTTCGGAGCCATTCAGCAGCGCCGCAGAATCAGGTTCCTCTATCTGTCCCCGAAGAAAGGGATGAACTACACCTCCCAGAATACCAATCCCCTCTTCGAGCGGGAGTCGGCGGGTGTCAACGACAGCATCCTGCCGCTCCGTGTCGTCTACGATCATCAATATGGGCGGTGGTATCTGATCGGGCATCATGCCCGGATGGGGATCAAGAAATTCCGGATGGAGGGCCTTACCCAGATGGAAGAGGGCGAGCCTGTGGAAGAAGCTGAATATGCGGCGAGGCTTCAGCAGCTTGATACGCAGATGGAGAATAGCTGGGTGACCGACACGAACCGTACGGTTAAGGTAGCGGTCCGATTCTATAATCCTGTCCGGTCTGGTGCTAACTTCATCCGGGAACGGGTGGAAGCACAGGGACAGTGGGGAGTCATCACGGAAGAATCCGAAGCAGCGTTTCTGTACGAGATCACCGTGAACGAGATTTATGAGATTAAGCCGTGGCTGCGGAGCTTCGGTTCGAGCTGTGAGATCTTAGAACCCCGCTGGCTTCGCAAGCAATTCATTGCGGAATGGAAGGAGATCAGGAGCTACTATGAATCCCTTTGAGAAAATATTCAACTTCCAGATCATCTCACGCCTGGATGAAACGGGGTCGCTTGCGCTGACCTCCCAGGAGCGCTCCTGGCTGAAGACGATGCTTCGGCATCCGGCTTCGGGGGCTGCTTTTACACAGGAGACTTTAAGTAAATTGAATACCCTGCTGGAACCCGAGGCTTCCATTGAAGTAGGGGAGATTATTATCGAGAAGGCCCGCAGTAAAGAGCGCCAGGTCTACCATCCGCTGCTCCGCACACTCCGCCGGATGATCATGCAGAATCAGGGGATGCTGCTTACTTACCAGATTAAGCATGGCGGCGAACGCGCGGATCAGGCGGGATTCCCTCATAAGCTGGAGTACAATATGTATAAGCGGGAGTGGTATCTTCAGTGGTACAGCACCCGGCAGCGTTCTCTGATGTCCACGAAGCTGCGGAACATTGTGTCGGTAGAAGCCGCTTCCCTCCCGGCCCAGCAGATTGAAGGCTTGAAGGCAAGGATAGCGCGCTTATTAGAAGGCCTGAAGGAATCCGCCTGCATCCAAGTCATCCCGGCTTATAATGCAGAGCTGTCGCGGATACTCTCCGCCTTCTCCTGCTTCGATAAGTCCGTGTCCTTCGATGAATCCACCGGCATCTACCAGATTCATGTCAATTACATGAGAGACGACAGCGAGTTCCTCTTATCCCGAATCCGCTTCCTGGGCCTGCGGGTCAAGATTGTAGAGGGCAAGCAGCTTAAGTGGCGCATGTTGAAATCGGCGGAGATGGCGGTTGGGCGGTATGGGGAGGAGGGGGAGTGAAGAGGGTAGGCGTAATTACAAATAGACAAGAGGACGGCCCGGTAAGATCCGTCCTCCTTCCTTTTTCAGAACATAATTTATATCTAATCTTACGATATTATTTGCTCTTTTTTTGCAAACAGATAATGTTGTTATTTACACTAATCACTGTGAGACTGTCATTTACACTAACAATGTCAGGATAAGAGATTACACGACTGCCAACCGACAGCGTAAAGCGCGGCTTTCCGTTATAATCCAATGAATACACATTGCCGTTATTGGCGCCAAAGTACACATTACCTTTATTATCAGTTGCGAAGCTTCCGGAGAAGAGACTTATTCCGGCAGCCTTCTCATATTGATTCATTGAATAACTCCATTTCAGCTTACGTGTCTTGAAATCCAGATCCTGAAGGGTAGCCGCTCTATCATCAAGTATGTAATAGCCGCCATGTCCGTCCTTGCTGTCAATGTCTGAATAACTGACCGGCCTAGCCTTCATCTGATTATAATCCTCAACCCGTATAATGTTTCCGCTCGTATTCAGAACTGCCTTGGCATCTGTAAAATCAACAATAATATGTCCATTAGAATCTGCACTAAGCCCCATTATGTTGTTAAGATCCAATGCTCTATCCTTCATAGAAATAGTATTCAACATCCAATTCGTTGATCCATCCTTGCGAATCGACTGCAGGCCTTTATCCGTCAGAACAATGTAATTCCCTTCGCTATCCCCTGTATGATAAAAATCGAATAATGCCCCATCCTCAAAGAAGCTTTTTGTCTGCAGCTTAATATTTTTGAAGGTGGTGGCTTCTCCTGAACTTGAAAACCGCAGGATATCTGCTTGATATACTGTAGAGGATAAGTGCTTTACATAATCATAACCAAGAATATAATATGTACCGTCTGCCCCTACCAGGGAACCCAGATCGCTGTTCCAATCACTTGGAAATCTCCAGCTTACTTTACCTGACGCAGCGTTAATTGCAATAATTTCCTCAAAACTCTGGGCATAAATCAGTTCTTTCGGCCCCTTATACAAGGTGTAGTGTTGATAAGGACTTTTATCGGTGATGAACCAATTCATACCATACTCTGCTGAATTCTTTAAAATTACATTATTCCCCTGATCGTTTTTAATGTACAACTTCTGGGTAACCTCTAGCGGATTCTTAACTACAGAAGCACCCATTGTACACAATAATATTAAACTTATTGCTACCAACCTGATTATCGCTTTTCTCATCCTGCACCCCTTATCACAAAGTGTAAATTCCATATTATTATAAAGGGTTGATCTAATAATTTCGCTTACATTTATACTTGCAAATGATTTACCTACTCCTCGACCAGAACTTCAATCATCATCATTGTCCCGGCCTTGAACCCGGACACAAACGCAGCTGTCATATCCATCCCCTGCACTTGTGAATACAGTTCCAACAAAGACTCCAGCTCCTCGAACTCACCTGGGGACAGCCTCTGTCTCCAAGCCTCAATAGATTCCGAAATCTGCCTGTTAAGCGGGCGGTAACTGGGGTCCTTAGAGATGGTGTCCTCGTTAGGGAATAAACTGCCATGATATAGCGATTCTAGAATGTTCGGCATTGGAGCCTCCTTTATGAGCTACTACATTAATTTATGATACAGAAACAGCGTAGCATATTTCCAAAGTGAGTTTGTTACGTATATACGTAACAATTATAAAATTATTATACGATACGCTTATGCGTATAGATAAGTGAGGGATTCCAATGAGGAAGAGAATTGTAGTAAACATAGCTGAATTGACTCATAAGCATAAAATTTCATTAAGAGAGTTGTCCAGAATATCCAAGGTCCGCCATGCAGCATTAAGCGAACTGGCCAACGGTAAGAGAGAAAGTATTAATTTCAGTCATATCGTTAGAATAGCAGAAGCTTTACATATTGAGGACATACGGGAGATTATTGACTTGGTTGATGATAAAGAAGAAGGATGACAAAAAACAGCGGTAGTCTAAGACTTTAATTATCACGTCTTGGACTGCCGCTGCCGTCGTTAATCTTATGTATCTACCTGTCTCTTCTTCTCCGAATAGAAGGCATCTCTTCGAAATATGCTTGTAAATGATGGTCCAGGCTCCATATTCTTATCGAGCCTATAGCTGGAACATTCTCTTTGTACTTCTTGTATACTTGGATGATGGACAAGTCACCCACTCCGACTTTCATTACCGCATGATCAACAACTGACTTGGATATTTCCAGCAGATCTTCTCTTTCGAACTCTTTTCCGTAGTAGGTCCATGGGGCTTCATCGTTCACTGTTTTTTTGATTAATTCGGCCATCTTTTCGGCCCGGTTCCTTCTAATGTTACCATCAGCAATATGAGCAATGTGATTACCGGTTTCAATAATAGAAGCCAAAGGAAGAATAAGAATCTGCTGCTTATCTTGTTGTAATGCAGCCAGTTCATCTATGACGGCTGAACGATTTTGACTCATAAATGGTAAGTCTAGAATGTTACATAGAATAGAGGTGTCGATAATATTAACATACATATTTACACCTCCAGCCAGCTTAGATCTTTGTTATCTTCCATTGGCTTCTTTAATGCTCTAACTAATTCGTCTCTAACTGTCAGATCTCCCAAATTGCCTTTAGATAATAATACCGGCAGTGACTCCATATCAGGGAGGGAAAAGAATTTACTTGATCCGTCCTCTGGATCTCTGTAACACAGAACAACACCGAACAACTCTTCTTTGGATAGGGCATTCAGTAGTGCCGGATTATGCGTGGTGATAATTACATCAATTTGTCTTTCTTTGGTTAGTTGAGATAGGGTTTGGATCAAGCTTTTAATTCTGCTAGGGTGAATCCCATTATCCACTTCCTCGATAACAATCATGCTGTCAGGCTCTTCAGTGATCAGAGAAGAGAGAATCGCTAAATATCTGAGCGTACCGTCCGAGAGGCGTTTTGCTTCGACATATTCTGATTGTTCACCATACTTTTCCTTTAATTGAAACATTACATCACCGATTGATGTTTCAATAAATCCAATATCCAGAATTTCATTTTCCGGTAGATCCTTTAATGCTCCCAATAGCTTTTTCTTGTATTCTTTATTTTTGCATAACTCATAGATTACCGAAGATATGTTATCAGCCGTTGGTCTCAGCTCATGATCACTCATCCTTGAATAATCTCTCATACGACTAGGCAATGGATCTAAGAATAATATCTTTCCCAGACGTTCGAGAACCAAGTTTATATACAATACGTTCTTCTTGTTATTCTCCGTGGTTGTAGGCATTTTGGAGGATAGCTGCGATAAAACAGATACAGAACGGATACAGGTCACTTCGGGATTCCTCCCCTTACGCCCATTATTATACTCTACGTTAATATCGCTATAATCATCAGGCGTACCTTTGGTCTGAAAAACTACAATTGGCTTAGCACCGCTAGAGGATAACTTCAACAAACTCTCAGAAAGCACAAAAACCCGATTACTCACTTTAATGGTTATGCTATACTCCAGGTCGTACTCTTCATCAATATCTACCAAACACCCCAGTGTAAAGGTATCCGTACCAATTCTAGGGCAGCCTACACTTCCTCCTCGGATGTCACTGTCCACATTCTTCGAACCATCAAGAATAACGGATAGCTCTCTTCCTGAAGAGATTTCAGAAAGTATCTTCATCCCCTCAATTGCATTCGTCTTCCCACCCGCATTAGTGCCAATAATTGAAGTCAATTTCTCAATTTCTAATATAGAGGATTCAAAACTTTTAAAGGTTTGAAATGAAAAGTTTTTTAGCACGATCAACTCTCCCTTCGTGTGGAGTAATATCCGTATAACCTATATTATAGCAAATAATAGTTATTGTAATACTAAACCGTAAAAGGCGACCCGTGCAGGCCGCCCTGGTTCAGACTCCCCATCTTGCTTTGAAGGAATCGCCTTTTTTATTCCACCACCATATAATACAAATTAGCCGTACTATCCTTACTAATCGTATGCGTCCCAGCCGCGAGCGAGATTGCAGCAATGCCATTCGTGATCGGATAGCTTGTCCCATCGACTTTGATCTTGTTCCCTTCTGAATTGAACACCAGCGTTAAGGTTGAGGCTTTGGCAGCGGTGAACTGGATGCTGGTGGCGCTCTCGATTTTCAGACATTGGGTTAGGGTCAGGCCGTTATATACCACAGTCCCCTTCGAAGTTGAGAGATTCCCTTGAATATTGAAAAAGTTACTCGCCAGCCCAGAGGCAGTAAAGTTATGAACCGCTGCTCCTACGGCAGGTGTTGCCGTTGGCACTGGCGTGGCTGTAGGCGCAGGTGTTGCCGTTGGCACCGGAGTTGCTGTTGGAACAGGTGTAGCCGTCGGCACTGCCGTTGCCGATGGAGTCGGAGTTGGCCCTACCGGGCTGGAATTGCCTCCGACAGACACCAGCCCCGAGGTATAGCTGCGGATGGCAGACATTAACGGCGCGTTCATTGCATAGGATGCGTCATCCACGGAATCATTGAATGTCCAACTGAAGTCCCCGCCGCCCAGACGTCCGGCTTTTGCCGTAACATTCTGTTCAACCGTGCTTACGCTATCCACCGCAGAGACATTCACTCCAGTATCTACAGTAGTATCGAAGTTGTTATACGCTGTTCCGCCCACTAGAGCTTTATACAGACCTGGAACGGGTTCACTTCTGGACGATGCTAAGTAAGCATCATGTGAAGTTGCATTCGCCGGAGCTGTTCCTGCACTGGAGTTGGCATAGATTATACTGGCCGCACCCACAATACTATTGTTATAGGCTTTGATCATCCCGCCATTCTCTCCTGAGAACGTGCCCTCACCCAGAGCATCCGTCCCTTGCAGGGAGCTCAGCATAGGATATTTAGCATTCCTGAACACATTGCCTTCCACAAAAGCCGAAGCTCCGGTAGTAACGCCGACCCCATACTTGGAGACTCCATCATAGAAGTTATTGTAGACATGGACCGAGGCCACTCGGATCCGCGGATGACGGGAGTCCGAATGATCGAACCAGTTATGGTGGAAGGTCACGAAGAATTCGGCAGACTCGCTAAGTCCTACCAGGGATGCTTTTCCAGAATCAAAGTAGTGGTTGTAGGAGAGAGTGATATACGTTGATCCCTTCTTGAGGTCCGTAGAACCGTCCCCCTTGGCCTGGTCTGCATCACTCCCTGCTGATCCGTAGAAAATATCGTTATTATGCACCCACACATTCGCATTGCCTGTATCCATTGATATGCCGTCGTCAGGGAACAACATCACGCCCAGGTTTCTTACCTCTACATTCCCGGTATATCTGAGCAGCATCCCCCAGCCATAAGCATAGGCATCCTTCCCGATTCCTTCGATCGTAATATTCATTTCGGTATAATTTGCTTTGCCTTTAAGCTCAAGATAGCCGCTGCTGTTCAGCTGTCCGCTCAGATCCGCAGCCGTCACTTTTCCGATGATCCGGATAGCCAGCGGCGTGGTGTCATAGCCTTTTTGTCTCAGCGTCAGAATCCCGCCAAGTCCAACCCCGGTCTGTACCGTACCCGAACTGCTTACTACTACGGGAAGCGTTACGGTCTGTGCATTCTGAGAGGTGATATACAGCACTTGCGCCCCGCTTCGGAGCGTCCCATTGTCATTATAAGCGCCGGAGCCTGTACCATAGGGTGATTGGGCCGAAAAAGCAAATCCCGACCGGTCATACGGCGCTACTCCCAGCGTCCCCGTAACCGCACTTGCCGTGCCCCCGCCTGACAATACGGCCTCCACCTTCATGACATAACTTCCGGCCGCAAGTCCCACGGCATCTGCTCTCCAGTAGGAAGCATACTTGCGGATCAATTCAGTATGAATCTGCTGATACTGGGAGTCCGCTGCACTTGCAGCCTTGACGTACACATTGTATCCTGTTGCATTGTTCACGGGTGACCACTCCACATATGCCGCTTCATCTCCGCCTCCGCTGCTGGTTATCGTAAGACCCGCAGCATGTACTACTGCACTTCCCCATCCGCCGGCGATCAGAGATAGTGTAAGCGAGAATATCAGCAGCATACTGGTAACCTTTGCAACTGTTCTTTTCATTTTATTGCCTCCCGAGGTTTTATTGGTTGCCCCCAGAGCATAGCAGATGTGAAAATAGTGCTTAAACAATCATTTGCTCATATCAGCAGCATCTATGCACTATTATGAGATAATGATTATTTTGCAGCGAGATGATTGCTCTAGAGTAAAGGGCTGGTACAACCCAGCCCCTCCTCATCAAACCGTACGTGAGGTTTTCCCTCATACGGCTTTCCGATGTTTGTCATTCATGGGCATGCAGATTACAATAGCGTTTTTAGTCCACACTTATTGACCATATACTTGACCTCCGGGAATGAACTCATCCATCTCCTCCGTTGTCTCTTCTTCGCATACCACCGCGTAAATCGCTGCAGGATATACCAATCCAGCTTGGCTAATCTCTTTTGGCTGTAGTTCGTGTAGTAATAATTTCTCCATCCCTGTATCTTTGGATTGAGCCATTCCACGTGTTCCACGAACGATTTCCAGCGCATGCCGGGCGGTGCTAATCGGTCTTTGACCACGCCTCGGATACGTTCCTCTGCCTTCTTCGTTAGCCACTGCTGGGTGGTATAGTACACCTTCCCTTGAGAAGTTTCTGCTTTCGTTTTTCGGTGGTGCATTCCTAAGAAGTCGAAGCCTTCGTCTCCTGTCCACAGACCTACAATGCGGGTTTTGGTCGGATGCAGCGTGAGTTCTAGACGTTCCATAATGGTGCGGATGAGTTCATACGCATGTTCTGCATCCTTTTTGGTTTTACAGACCACGACGAAGTCGTCTGCATACCTCGTCAGTTCTCCCAGTCCACTTCCGTGTTTTTCCCATAACCGGTCAAAGTAGTTCAAATAGATATTCGCCAGCAGTGGCGAGATGACACCACCTTGGGGTGTCCCTAGATCGGAGCGCCGTACCTTTCCTTCTTCCATTATTCCCGCATGAAGCCACTTCCGTATGAGCTTCAGAATCCGTCTGTCATTGATACGCATCTGTACCAATTTCATGAGTTTCTCTTGATTGATATGGTCGAAGTAACCTTGGATATCGACGTCGACTACCCAATTTCCTTTGCGGTTGCAGGCTTTCCGGATTCGCTCCAGCGCTCCTTTGGCACTTCGTTTTGGACGAAATCCGAAGGAGACTTCTTTAAAATCGGCTTCAAAGATGGGTTCAATCACCAGTTTGGTTGCCATTTGTAAGACACGGTCCCGTACGGTAGGGATGCCTAGCGGTCTTGGCTTCCCATCTTTCTTCGGGATATAGTGCCGCCGAACCGGCTGCGGATGGTAGCTGCCTTCTTTCAATTCTTGCTCACAGCTTTTGAGAAATCTCGTCACTCCTTGTTTCTCGATTTCAGCGAGCGTTACGGCATCCACTCCCGCAGCTCCCTTATTCGCTTTCACCCGTTTCCAGGCTTCGCATAGCACATCCCACCGGTAGACTTTGTCGTACAAGGCGTGGAATTTACGCTTGTTGTTCTCCTTGGCCGCATGACCTAGCTTTTCTTGGAGTTCTTGAACTTTTTCCTTGGGTGTCGTTAGCCGTTTGGCATTCACTCACTCGTACCTCCTCCAAAAGCGTAAACAAAGCAGGGCTCCTTCCCTCCCTAAGGTTATGTTGTCCTTAGGTTCTTCGGTACTACGAGCCCCTCGGACTCCCTTCCCACAGACGGTTCACTTCGTCTTCTGGACTTATAGAGCGCCTCTTTACGGGTTCCTAAAAAAAAATTCCGTGTGGGGGAGGGTCTCCCCAGTTCACTGCATTATCTTTCAATCCATGCCGTTCCCTATACGCCGGAGGGTTCTTCACTGTTGTTCCAAGTTCTGCACAGCTTCCTTGGCCTTCGTCCATAATAGCGGGACTCGGCTCCCTCTGTTCCCCTTTGCAGGGCCTTTTTGACGACGCGGCAGGATTCACTTGATGTTGCGGCCTGAATTGTTGCTCGCCCGGTCTCTGACCAGTACTTTTGTCGATGCGCTTTTACACACAGATTTCGCCATGTGCAAGCATCCTAGCTACAAAGGTAGCTTGGTCCCTCCTTTGGTTGGACTTTCACCAACTAGATAATGCGTGCCTCTGGGCACGCCTATCAAAAAAGACACCGGTCGCGGTGTCCTTCATTGATAAGCATGATAGATTGGGTTACTGAAATTTCGTATTGACACGAATAGAGCCGTTTTTACTTTTGACAGAGGCCGCAGGCTTCTCAGGCTCCTGTTTTAAGCTTTGACCTATATCCGAAGCATTCTTCTTGAATGACTCGGTCACGGTCTGAATGACTTCACCCACATTGTGCGCAGATTCAAAAATGGGATCTATCGTTTTGATTTTACCCTTCACATCCCTGGTCACCTGGTTCGCGGTATGAATAAGCTGTGTAGCTTCTCCCGTTAACCCGTGAATGGCATTCCTCACATCCCCCAGCGTCTTGTTGGTTTCTGCGAGGGTAGTCATTCCTTTGCGCAGCGTAAGAATCAGAAACACAACCAGACAGATAAAGGCAATCGCAGCAAAAGCAATACTAAGTTGGATAACCATGCAACACCTCCTGTAGTACCACTCTATGTCCAACGAATAGGTCTCATTCCTATTAGTTCTGCCAAGTCCCCTGACCTTACAAGCCGCAGCGGGAGTGCATCAGCTATCGGGATATTAATTTTTTTAACTTATCGGGCATTGGGATGTGCCTTATGGACTCAACCGGATGATATAGCAGCATCCACGGACCGGAATAACGCATAACCTCTTTAATTTTTTGGCGGTACACCGGCTTATAACAATGGATGGGGCACTTCGCACACGCTGTTTTCTCTTCACCAAACTTGCAGCGCGACAGTCTTTGCCCGGCGTACTCATTCAAGTCCTGACATTCCTCACATAGCGCTGCCCCGTGATGTTTTTTCTTACAATAGATGCGGATCATTTTGAAGACAATGTCTTGTTCTTTGCGGATTTTAGGGCCATCATTCAACTGCTGCTCTGATGCTCTACTCATATAATAAGGCCTCCATGACTTTTGGTGGGGCTGCTCGGGGGTTCCCACATGTCGTTCCAGGGCCACAACCTTGGGAGGGGGTGTGAAAAAAGAAATATTCAAGGTGCGGATCTTCCAAGTGCAGTTCACTATACGACCCATTCATTCGGAAAACGCTCCTGAACTTCATCCCATCGCATCTTAAACACCTCCGATTGAATATTTACAATAATTGAACTTACTCATCAAGATCTCTTCTTATGATAATACGGAAACATCCGATTAACAGGCAACCATAAAAGTTGATAATTCTTATTATTAGGCAGCTTGTCTACTGCTTCAACAGCCCTGTCACGTACTGTAAACGATCCGATGGGATAAAAGTCAGGAAACCGGCCCGTCTGCTCTGCAAGAAAGATAAACCAGATATGTTCATCGACCATTCGTCCGATCTTTCGAGAACAATGGGGTATCTTAGGTTGATCCTTCGTTACTTTGACCACATCACTCATTTTTCTTCCCCTTATAGTATAAAAGCCTAAAATTTTGTATTTCTGGTGCCGATAATAAAAAGGATATAGTAACATTGGCCTACTATCGGTAAAATGTCCTATGTCAAAATTAATAGATTATAGGGGGAACATAAGTGAAGAAGCCAGTATATAAAAAGTGGTGGTTTTGGGTTGTACTAATTATTGTCTTTGCAGGTATTGGTAACATGGGTAACGATAAAGACAAAGCGGCGTCCTCTGAGCCGGCAAAGACCGTAATGGCAGAGGCAACTATAGCTCCTACAGCAGCCCCGTCTGTATTGACTGAAGAAGAAAAGAAAGCCGCAGAGGAAGCAGCTATAAAGGCTGAAGCAGAGAAAAAAGAAAAAGAAGAAGCAGAAGCCAAAGCTAAAATCGAGGCTGAAGCTAAAGAAAAAGCTGAGGCCGAAGCCGCTGCAAAAGAGGCGAGTATTCCTAGAGAATATAAAGCGGCGTTAGGATCAGCACAGTCATATGCAGAGTCTATGCATATGTCTAAGGCAGGCATTTACGAGCAGTTGACTTCTGAATATGGAGAGAATTTCCCTAAAGAAGCTGCTAAATATGCAATTGATAACATTGTATATGATTGGAAAGAGAATGCACTACTATCAGCACAATCATATGCAGAAATGAACATGTCAGATAAGGAAATTTACAATCAGTTGATTTCAGAATATGGAGAAAGATTCACTAAGCAAGAGGCGCAATATGCAATAGATAATTTAAAATAGTATAAAAACTAATAAAAGCCCATAAGGGGCAAAGCCCCCTCAATTCTAGTACAGCGTCAGATTTAAATTAGTGGATGGAGCTCTATAAAGAGGTCCCCCCTTCAAGTGGCATTCCCAGATGAAGATGGGAGTTGTTCATTCGGGCGTTTGGCAAGGCGTAACGGACTGAGGCGCACTTATTCCGGATAAAAGTCACCCCTTGGGCAAAGGAACGGACCCCATGGAGCTTATTTTTGGAATTTCTACTCTTAAACCTCTCGTAGAGAGACGATAAGGTCCACTCTGGACCTTTGTCAAGAAAGTAGACGCTCACGCAACGGATTTTTCAGTACATTGCTTAGCAAAACGGATGGGTGAAAGATACCCTAGCGCGCCGTGCATTCGCTTACGGTTATAGTAAAATTCAATGTACTGGTAAATGGCTTGGTAAGCCTGCTCAGGCGTTTTAAAACGGGGGTTACAGTATATGAGTTCCTTCTTTAAGATACTGTGCCAAGACTCAATGCAGGCGTTATCGTAACAGTTTCCTTTGCGGCTCATGCTCGATTCCATCTGGTATGTCTTTAGCTGCTGGGTGTATTCAGTAGAAGTATACTGAGACCCTCGGTCCGAGTGGTGTAAGAGTCCCGCACCAGGCCGTTTGGCTGTATAGGCCGCCTGCAGGGCGTCCAGAACCAGGCTAGTCTCCATGTGGTTATACAACCGCCAGCCTACGATTTCACGCGTGCATAGATCCATGACACTGGCCAGGTACAAGCGACCTCCCCGGCAAGGGATATACGTAATGTCAGTCACCCATACCGTATTCGGTTTCAGTACTTTAAACTCTTGGTTCAGCGTGTTCGGTGCAATGGGATTGCTATGCTTAGAATCGGTGGTCTGTACGCGGTAGGGTTTAGATACCACCGAGCGTAGCTTCATTTGCCGCATATACACACTCACGGTACGTTCCGTGACGGTATAGCCTTCCTGGTGCAGCAACCGGGTGATTTTCGGACTCCCATACCGCATTTTGTGGTCGGCAAAATGGTACCGGATTCGCTCCTTCACCGCAGCCTTGTGGAGTTCTTGTGGACTGGGTTTGGCGCTCAGCCACTTGTAATACCCGCTCCTGGATACTTGTAGGGTTATGCACATCTTCTCCAAGCGATACTCGGAGCGATGGTCCTTCATGAACTGGAATCGGAGTTCCTTGGTCTGCTGAAGATGTGCACTGCTTTTTTTATGATAGCCAATTCTTCATCCCGGTCGGCAAGTTGATCTTGGTGTTCCTTGAGCTGACGCCGTGCTTCCTTCAGCTCTGCTTCGAGCTCCCTCACCCGATCCACACTCGCTACCGGTTCATTCTTAAGCTCTCGATATTGCCCCATCCACTGATGCAGTGTGCTTTTCGGGATGTCTAGCTCTTCCGCTAATTCACTGAAGCTCTTCGTCTGTTCTTGAATAAATTTCACAGTTTCCCTTTTAAACTCTTCGTTATATCGCTGACGCTGTTCTCCCATGTGAACACCTCCGTTACTTCTATTATCGGTCCGTACGTTAACGGTTGTCCACAGTCTATTCTAGTCGCACTCCGTCCGTTAAACCGCAAAACGTGGCGTTTTCCGGGGAATAGGGTCCCTCAGGTCCGTTAGGAGCAAACTCGGCCGGGCGGTGTAGTTCCGTGGTTGGAACCTCCGGGAATCAGCCCTATTCAAAGAATTAATTCTGTTACTCTACTAGTTGCAACGCATGTCAAAAAAGCGGTGAGGGTTTCTCATCGCTTTTGCTTTTATTATAATTGTTTTATCTGGCAGAGCTTAAGGGGCGGTGCTCTTACTCTCCCTCATAGGCCTGGCGCAATGCAGCAAGGTTGAACTTCTTCATCTTAAGAAAAGCCTTCGTCACACGCGCACGCTGCTCTGGTGTACCCTTCTTCATCATCTTGTCCATTCCGCCGGGCACGATCTGCCAGGATATCCCGTACTTATCTTTCAACCAGCCGCATTGCTCGGCTTCAGGGACCGCAGACAGCTTCTCCCAGAAGTAATCAATTTCCGCTTGCGACTCGCATTTCACCATGAAGGAGATAGCCTCATTGAAAGCGAATTCATGATTATGCGCACTATCCATGACGGTGAACCACTGATTCTCCAGCATGAAGTCAGCGAACATAATCGTTCCCTCCTGATCAGGCTCCATTCCTGCAGGGTAACGGGTCATAAGTCCTTGCCGGGAGGAATTGAATACGGATAAATAGAAGGACATCGCCTCTTCCGCCTTGCCGCAGTTCTCACCGACAAACAAAAATGACGGCACTATAGCAGGCCGTTCCTCATCTTCAGCATCCATAAGCATTAGCTGCCAGGACACACCATACTTATCCTGAATCCAGCCAAACCGCTTACTGAAAGGGTACTCTCCAAGAGGCATTAATGCTGTGCCCCCCTCGGATAACTTGTCCCATATCTCATCCATTTTCTCTACTGCATCCTTGTCGCGTGACGGGTCAAAATTAACGAAGAACGATACGGACGGATTCAGCTTGAAATACGGGCCTGCACTGATCGCCATGAACTTCTGCCCCCAAATCTCAAAAAAAACCTGATCGCAGTCGCCAGATGGCGTGTCACGAATAGTTGTTACACTCGTAACCCGGGAGTCCGGGAATACCGAGGCGTAAAAATGGGCTGCGGCTACCGCATCCTTGTCATACCAAATATGTGGGACGATGATCTGGTTTTTACTTGTCACAAACCATTCCTCCATTGCTGGCAAATTTATAATAAGAGTGTATCCCATCTGCTAGTTTTAAAACAATGAGTAATGAAAATAGTACCTTCATGATCTTCAGTCCCCTGCCGGCAGCGCCATTCCCTTTTTCCAGATTAGAATCGGCTGATCCGGTGAGCCGTAGTAGATGGACGTAATTTCCGTATCTTTACCATGATTCTTATAATAGGCCCTTAGATTTAGCGGATTAACGTACATCCCACTAATGACTGGAGTGTTTGTCTTATCCCTTTTGGATACGATAAGAGGATGAACGGGGGTTATATAGTAACTGCCATCATCCTTAAGAGTGTTCTTCACTTGAGCATAACCACCCCTGATTTGAATCTGAAAAGCAATCTCTCCATTTGATCTGGCTCTTATATCAAAAATCTTAATTTGGTCAGACGACACCGGTTGGATATTCCAGCGGAACAGAACCCAGTATCCAATAATTAGTATTCCGCATAAGGATGCAGCCACAATCATACCTCTGATAAAAGCGATCCACCGGGTACGGCTCCACCATTTTTTAATGTTTTGCAACCCGCTTCCCTCCAGTGTATTTAGTTCCTTCTCTTGAAGGGTCAAGTTCAGGCTGGATTGCATTTGCTCCAGAGCGGAACGGCAGTCTGCACAGACAGCAAGGTGTTCTTCCACCAGCTGCTTGGTGCTTTCACTGCAAATTTCATCATAATACAAGGGGAGGAGATCTTGAATAACATCACATGGGATTCTGGTCATCCATTATCCTCCTTCAACAGATTCTGTATCCTTGCCCGGGCCCGGTGATAGGTCACTCTTGCCCAGCTTTCCGTTCGCCCAAAAATTTGACTAATGTGGTCAAAGGACAATTCTCCAAATAACCTGAGCATAAAAACCTCCTTATACGGCTCACTTAAACTGTGCAGGACTTTATGAATGCGCAGAGATTCAGTCTGATCAATAAGACTTTGCTCCAGATTAACGCCATTTTCTTTTTCCTGGACAGCCATCCGTACGAACCTGCGCTGCGCATCCATATAGGAGAAATACGTGTTTTTCGCAATCTGGCACAGCCAAACACTCATTTTGCACTCCCCTCTAAATTGATCAATTTGCTTTAGCGCTTTAAAAAAGGTCTCCTGTGTGATTTCCTCGGCAATCTGCTCGTCTCTGCTCAAAGACAGCACAAACAGGTACACGTCGCGGAAATGTTGATTATAGACTCCTTCTAATTTATCTAAACCATCCAAGAGTTCACCACCTTCTATCCATACGACTAACTAAACATAAAAACGTTACAATAATTTTGATTTTTTGTACAAAAAAGAAAAACATCACGTCATCTTTGACGCATACTTAGAGTTGTCCGCAACCTGCTGAAGCAAGCCGCACATAACTAAAAATACAAAGCAGCGACCCCTTAATACCGGAATCGCTGCTTTGCTGTATTTTACTGTTTCCAATTATACGTTGGCAAGGTTTAGGATTCAATAATTCACTTACGGGACGGTCCTTTCTGCCTACTTCTTAGCCTCCAACATCCGCAGCAGAACCGTAACCGTCTCTGCCCGCGTTGCGGCATCTTTCGGGAAGAAGCTGTTGTTGCCTTTGCCTTGCATCAGTCCTGACTTCTTCATCTCGGCTGCCGCTCCAAGTGCCCACACTGGGATGTCACGGTCATCCGTGAATCCAGCGGAGCGGGCAACAGGAGCCAGTTGTAGTGCTCTCGCCAGCATAACAGCCATTTCCGCTCTGGTTACAGGCGCATCCGGGCGGAAGTTGCTGTTGTTATCCCCTTGGATGATTCCCAGAGCTACCGCCTGTGCAACGGATGCCTTGGCCCACGAACCGATCCGGTCACTGTCCTTGAAGGACAACGCTGCTTCTGGGTTCTGAAGCTTCAGCGCCTTCGCCAGCATCACCGTGAATTCTGCACGGGTCACGTTACGGTTAGGCTGGAAAGAGCCGTTCGGATAACCTGTAATGATGCCCTGCTTGACGGCTTCGCGGATACTGGACTCGGCCCAATGTCCGGCAATATCGGTGAAGGATGGACCGGGCACCGGAGTAGCCGGGGCTTGCGTGCCAGCGTCTGGCTTATTAGGCGTCCCAACAATAACCGGCGGTACGGGTACTGACGGAGTCACTGGCGCTTCTCCTCCGGGATCGCCGCCATTTCCGCCGCCCGAACGCTCGTTTACCGAAACGTTAATTCTGCCCGTAATGGACGGATACGCGCTCAAGACCGCCGTAACCGCCACTTCTCCAGGTGTGGACGGTGCCGTAAAGATCGCGCTGAACCGGCCGTTCGCGTCTGTTACGGCATGAGCAGGTTCAAGGCTGCCCGAGGAAGCCGCGAGTTCGACCTCCAGGCCGGAGACCGGAAGATTGTCGCCATCGTAGACGATCCCCCCAATGGATACGTTATCTCCGGTATTCACGGCAGACGGTGTCGCCTGAAGTTCAATGAGCACAGGGACTGGTATGGCCTTGCTTACCGTAACGGTAATCGTATTCGTCACGGAAGGACTGCCAGTCAGTACAGCCGTAATTACCACATCTCCGGCTGCGGACGGTGCCGTAAAGACCGTGCTGAATCGGCCGTGCTCATCCGTTACGGCAAAAGCAGGCTCGAAGCTGCCTGAGGCTGCCATAATCTCGACCCCAGCGCCCGCTAACGGAAGCTCTTCGCCGTCATAGACAGTTCCTGTAACGGAAATTTTGCCTCCAGCGGATACGGAGGACGGCGTGGCCTCCAGTTCAATCCGGGCAGATACAGGTACATCCTCTTTTTCTACAGACACGGTGATCGCCCCTGCCACGGATGGACTAGCCGGCAGGACGGCTGCAATGGAGACATCTCCAGGGACAGACGGTGCGGTAAAGACGGTGCTGAACCGGCCGTACACATCTGTAGTTACTTTTGCAGGTTCAAGGCTCCCTGCGGCGGCTGTGAGCTCAACCTCTACACCCGGAACCGGAAGTTCGCCGTCGCCGTACACGGTTCCCGTAACGGACATGCGGCCTCCCACTGTTACGGATGGCGTTGCCTCAAGCTCCATCCGGGCAGGAACGCTTTGCTGCGTCTCTGGTCCGAACACTTTGAATTCCCAGAGCGAGTATCCGTACTTGGATGCTCTCTGAGTTCCATACATCCGGACATATCTGGCATTCACCGGACCTACGGAGATCTCGTCAATTTCACCGTCTCCATTCGCGGTACTGTATACAGTCTTCCAGTCCTCCATGGTATCGGAGACTTCAATCCGGTATTCCTTCCCATAGGAGCTTTCCCAGTGCAGCATAACCTTGGAAATGAGCTGGCTAGCGCCAAGATCGACGTAAATCCACTGCGGGTCGGCATAGTTGGACCCCCAGCGGGTCGTCAATGAGCCGTCTACCGCATTCTCCACTGCCACGTCGGCGGCTTTGGATGAGCTTGCCTTTACCTGCATACCTTCAGCGAGATTAGGCGCCACCGCTTCAAATACGTTAAATTCAGCCAGTGAATAGCCGTCTCCGGTGCCCTGCTGAACGCCCTGCATCCGGACGAACCTGGCACTGACCTTACCGAAGGACAGCTCGTCGATTCCGCCGTCACCCATCGAGGTTGTGTAAACATCCTTCCAGGTGACCGCATCGTCCGATACTTGAATTTTATAGCTTTTCCCATAGGCCTTTTGCCAATTTAGCCTAACTTTATTGATCGTATATTGATCCTGCAGATCGACATAGATCCACTCGTTGTCCGAAGCACTGGAGCTCCAATAGGAGCTTCTGTACAGATCCGTAGCATTCGAGGCAAATTGCTTGCTCTCGCTGGAGGAAGCAGTCGCTCCTTTACTGTAAGCGAGATCGAATCCTCTGTCGTCGAGCGAGGTTCCCTCGTTCAGGGTCACGCTGCGGCCGGTGAACGTATCTTTGCCGAGTCTATAGGTGGTTGTCGTTTTGTCCCCATTCCGGTTCAGCGTCACGTTCACTGTAATTCCCGGGGTTTCAGGATTAGCCACCGAGATGCGGACAGGGTCCGCGGATTCATCGACGACCACCATCGAAGGTTTGTCTACGGTAACGGTCAGTCCTTCTCTTAGCGTCACCGTACCCGGCTGATAGAATAGCAATTCCGAAATGCCCAGCGAACGGTGCCGGACTGCCTGCACGGAAGCTGTATTCGCGAGAATACTTATCGGGCTTGCTTCTGCGTAGCTGCCAACCTCTCCGGCAGTTTTACCCGGCAGCACAATGTATTGATAGGAGGCATTGACCGGCTTCACGCCGTGATCCAGCCACATTGAGAACACTGGTTTAGTGATTGGCTCCGTTGAACTGCCAGTAACCACATCACTCCATTTCCCGGTCTTCGTCTCCTGCTTCACTTGGAAATCCGTCTTGTCCGGGAAAATATACCCGGTATGATCGTTATACGCCCAGCGCCCTTTAACCTGCGAGGTTCCGTCGTCAACGGCTTTGCCGTCTACAAGCACATCGCCTGCTGCCAGACTCTGGTTCAGCGTGGTATGGACTGGTGCAGCGTTCGTTGAAGTGATGCCTGCGCCCAGCGCTACCATTTCATCATCGAAAAAGAAATAGCCTTTTTTACCGCTGGTACTCAGCTTGTTGAAATCAAACGCAGTCGCTCCATAACGCTCATTGGTCACACCGCCTACAAAGGTCTTCGGGTTGTTGAAATTATTCTCCTTGGTGAATACGTAGGGAGCTGTTGTCCCTGGAACATGAGCCCAGTCCATCAGCGGGTACACGGTCCTGTACTCATCCCCGGTTCTCTGGATGGCCGTGGCGCCTTGCGAAGTCCAGTAGAGCAGGTTGTATCCGCTTGGATTAATCGTTCTCCATTCGCCGCCCTTGACCGTGCTGGAGGACATCTTGACTGTAATTCCGTAATCCTTCCGCATATGAGAGGAGACCAGGGTCTGCCATTGCGTCATATTGTTCGCATCCAGTCCATTGCCTGTGACTGTGCCAATACCCCGGATATTATTCAGGAATACGGCGAATTCATCCGCCCGCTTCGGATTAGCCGCCTGCATCCACTCCAGCGGATCTTCATAGAAGGTCAGCGCTGAGCTCTCATAATCCGGCCACTCCGGTCCGTTCATCCCCATGCCCAGATCGGCAACATCGCCTCTCACCAGGTATCTGGTCCCATCCAGCACATAAGAGGACAACGAGTCAATCGCCGCCTGGCTGTAGGCGAAGCTTGTGCCCGAGACTACATAGGCCCAGAAGGACATATCTCTGGCGAAGCTTCTTCCGTAACCCGTGGTATAATTCGTTTTCCCATGCATGAAAAAGGACATGTCAGACTGGATTCCCGTTAGCGTCTCCGTCACCGCCGAGAGCACGTTAAACGCCTCTACAGCGCTACGGACATTCTGGGCATCCTCCAGCAATAAGCCGCGGATCATATAATTCTGATTGTACCAGGACGAATTGGCCCCATCGATCGTATTCGGTTTGCTGTCTAACGTACCAACAATATTGGCAGCCTGTTCTGTAGTCAGATAGCCTTCACACAGCAGCGCAATTTTGCTAAGCCGCAGTTGTTTGCCGATGCCGGTCTCCCACCAGTTGGTTGAAGTCGGTTTTACCGTGAACCAATAGTCGAGCCCGTTCTGAATACCTTTCAGCAGGGCTTCATTATGATAGTAGGGACTCTTCGGGTCAGCAAAGGCCTGCGCCATCGACTGCATCCGGTCCAGCGCAAGGTAAGGCGACCATGCCCGCCCGTTGGCACTGGAGGCCGTACTGGTATAATCTACATCGCCCCAGCTTCCATTCGCCTTTTGACTAGATAAGTAGGCCCCGGCCTGTGATTTGAAGGTCCATTCGACCCGGCCGTTCGTTCCGTCGTTAATGATATCTTTGGAGATATAGAAGTCTACCACCCGCTGTTTCATCAGCTTCATTTCAGCCAGCTCTTGCGATGAGCCATCTGCCGACACAGGATATTGGAACCCGAGGGTCGAGATCATCAAACCAACCATAACGAAACATATCCATCTCTTGATCCTGCTTTGCGTATTAACAGTCATGTACACGCTCCTTTGTTATCTGGGGCCATTATTTTGACAGCGCTTTCCTTTTAGCGGATGAAAGAAGGCAGCTTGCACTGCCCTCAGCCTTCTACACTAGCGTATTATATATATCCTCTAGCGGGATGTCCGCCACTGCCATCACTTCGTCCGCGGCACCGTAATACATGCGGACCGTCTGATCCAGCAGCAAGGCTCCGCACGAGAATACGACCTTGCCGAAGAATCCATTCACCTCATAGGCAGCTTCCGGCTCCAGCACAGGGACACGCGATCTCGCAATGACCCGTGACGGGTCCTCCAGATCCAGCAGAACCGCCCCCATGCAATAGCGGTGGCTGCTGTCCGCGCCATGGTACAGCGCCAGCCAGCCGCGTTCGGTTCGAATCGGAACCGCTCCGCCACCCATGCGGGCAGAGTCCCAGCCCTGCTCGCCGAGTCCCATCAGGAAGCGGTGGTTCCCCCAATGGTCGAGATCGGGTGATTCGGCGATCCACATCTCGGGAGCGCCGAATGACTTCGGCACCGGACGATGCAGAGCGTAGTATTTGCCGCCAATTTTCTCGGGGAAAATCATAACATCCTTATTCTCGGGAGGCAGCATAATCCCCCGCCGTTTGAATGTCCGGAAGTCGCTGGTTTCCGCCAGCCCTACGCCGACTCCGCGCGCGGAAGCAGCGCTGTAAGTGATGTAATAAGTGTCCCCGATCTGGGTCACACGCGGATCTTCAATCCCCCATGCTTCCAGGGGATGCTCCGGGAACAGGGCCGGCTGCGGCTCCACCTCGAAATGAATGCCGTCCCGGCTCCGCGCTACCCGGAGATGGGACAAGGAGGTGAGCATCACCGTCTGTCCATCCTTGGCTACAAAGCGCGAGTCGGCGAAATCATAGCCCGGATCGTTCTTGTCGTAACGCTCAACCTGCACCTCCGTCCCTGCCTCATTCAGCCGGGGAACGAGTACCTCGTCCGCCCGGTCCGGTATTGGCGCTTCGGCAACGCGCAGTAAGAGGATCGTCTCATCCTGTAACTGCGCAACGCCTGCATTGAACGCGCCCAGCACCTGGAAATCGGGACGGGAGGGAGCAACATCCCCGGCCTCAATCAGCGGATTGTGCGCGCTGCGGTTTATTTTCATTGGAGTAACCTCTTTCTGTGTTTGAAATGCTGTTATTTCCCTGCGGTGACGGCGTCAATCTGGGCCTGGATTTCAGCGACCACTTTTTGCCCGCCGAGACTGGCCATTTTGTCCTCCATCGTTTTCTTTCCTTCCTCTGCAGGGATCAGGCCTTGGCTGAGCGGCAGGAAGATCGAATCATGAAGCGGCGTGATTTTGGCATATTCCGTCTTTACCTTCTCGGCGTTGAAGTTGAAGCCTGCAATAGGACTCAGCGTGAAGTTGGATGTCTTGGTCGAGAAATCGAACCACTTCTTGTCATCCGGCATCATGTTGTCAGGTGTACGGTTCAGCGTCGGCCGCCAGGTCAGCACATAACCAGGGAAGGTATAGCTGGACAGTACCTTATAGCTCGAATCGCCGACAGGCTCCCAGTCTTTCCCTTGAATGCCGTATTCCATCAGATCATGGTTCTCCTTAATCGACAGCCAGTTCATTACATCCATAACTGTATCCGAATGCTTGGAAGTCGTCGGTATACAGAGGAAGTTCCATTGCTGATAAGCCGTATAAGGCTTGGCCTGCTCCCCGTTCGGAATGAAAATCTCCAGCTTGTCGCTGCCATCCTTCAGCATTTCCGAATATTTCAGTCCCTCTACACCATCTGCTGCATAGTAGGTTGCTGCATATTTACCTTGCTTGAACAGCGTCTCTGCATTCTGCTCCTGGGCAATATTTTTGGAGATAATCCCATCCTTATAGTATTTGGTGACACGTTCATAGGCATCGGCAATCGTCGGACTCACCCATTGGCCAATGACCTTCTTATCCTTGATCGAATACGAGAACATGTTGACCCCAATCTCCAGCACTTCATCCTTTGCCAGATTCGCAGAGTCACTCAGAATGAATGGCAGCTTATCCGCCTTAATTCCGTTAATGACAAACGGCTTGACGTCTTTCTCATTTTCCTTGACCGCATACAGGAATTTCTCCAGGTCACCCAGCGTTTTCAGCTCGGGAAGCCCGTATTTCTCGCGTAAGTCCTTGCGGATCAGCAGGCCATAAAGCTGGCCTTGGGTGGTGCCGAGCGGAACACCCATAATTTTGCCGCCGAACTTGTTGTACTCCCACATTTCCTCCGGAATGGACGCCTTCAGCTCGGGCCGTGCAGCCACTGCCGCATCCAGCTCCATCAGAGATTTACTCTCAATCATCTGGTTCATGGATATCCAAGGAGCATCCAGATACATATCGAACTCTTCCCCGGCAGACATCTTCACGGATACCGCATTCCCGTAATCGGACCATGGCATGAAATTGACATTCAGGGCGGCTCCGATATTATCCGCTTTCAGCTTGTCGTTAACCGCCTGCAGCACAGTATCGAACCCCGCAGGTTTATCTCCCGGGAAATAAGCCTTTAGCGTCACAATGTCTTTGGCAGCAGGAGCTGCACTGTCTGTACTGGACGGAGAATTCGCTGCATTGCCTTCATTTTTCGCATTTCCCCCGCAGCCCGCGAGCACCAGTGACGATACCAATACCGCTGTTGTTGCCGTGCCAAACCATCTTTTTAACCTCATCTCATAACCCTCCCATATCTATGGACACAATCTGAATGGCTTACCCTTTTACCGCTCCTACCGTTAGACCTTTGACAAAATATTTCTGAAGCATCGGATACAGCAGTACAATCGGGCCGATGGTCAGTACTGTGGTCGCCATCCGCACCCCATAAGTCGGTGGTGTCACTGCAATCGCCGCACCGGAAGGAATCAGATTCTTGGCCGCCTCCATATTGGAGACCATCCGGCGCAGAATTAACTGCAGCGGGAATAATTTCTCATTATCGATGAACATTAGTCCCATGAACCAGTCATTCCAGAAGCTCAGCGCATAGAAGAGCCCGACAGAAGCCAGAATCGGCTTCGAGATCGGAATCATAATCTGGAAGAACACTCTCATCTCATTGGCTCCGTCTATTCTGGCGGCTTCCTCCAGCTCCTCAGGAATGGTGCGGAAGAAGCTGACCAGCAGGAAGACGAGGAATGGCTGGCACAGCATGGTTAGAATCAGTACCCAGATCGTATTCTGCAAATGCAGCCACTGGCTGACCACAATATAGAACGGAATGATACCTCCCGAGAAAAGCATAGGCAAGTAGCAGAACAACAGAAAAGGCGTTTGCAGAACATTCCGTTTATTCGCCAGTGAATAGCCAAGCATGGCCGAAATGCACAGGGCGCTTAAGGCCCCGACAACCGTAATAAACACGGTGACGCCATAGCCGTTGAACAATACATCGGATTGCAGAACCGCCTTATAAGCGGCCAGCGATAATTTTTGCGGAAATAAGGTGTAGCCGTGTGCAATCAGCTCCTCCTCATCCGTAAACGAGCCGGCAATCATCAGCAGAAAAGGAAACAGACAAAATATAGTGAACAGCAAAATGAACGTATGGGCGAATGCCGTAAAGGTGCGATCCGCAGCGCTATGTTTCTGTTTCATAGTTACTCTCCTAGAATAAAGCAGATTCTTTAGATACCCTCCGGGTTACCCAGTTGGCGGCAATGACGAAGATCAGACCCATAATGGACTGGAACAGGCCTACAGCCGAAGACATGCCGAAATCGTGCAGCTGTCTCATCGAGCGGAAGACAAAGGTATCAATAACGTCCGTAGTCGGATACAGCATGGAGTTGTCTCCAATGATGGCATAGATCATCGCAAAGTCACCATTGAAAATTTTGCCTACGGCCAGCAGCGTCATAATCATAATCGTCGGCACCAGCAGCGGCAATGTAATGCGGGTTACAATCTGCAGCTTGGATGCTCCGTCAATCCGGGCAGCCTCGTACAGATCCTCCGGTATTCCCGTAATGGAAGCCAGGAAAATTATCGAAAGATAACCAGCACCTTGCCACACACGGATTACAGTCAGTATATACGGCCAAAGCTTCGACTCAAACATCCAGTTGACCGGTTCCATGCCGATATTGTGCAGCCAGACATTAATCATGGGCTCTTCCCCGCCGAACAAGGATTGCACAATCATTCCGATCACAATCCAGGACATGAAATAAGGAAGGAAAATAAGCGACTGCGAGATCCGTTTGAAATACTTATTGCGGATCTCATTGAACATGAGCGCAATCAGAACGGCAGCCGCTGTCGTAAACACAATAAACAGCACGTTGAGCATCAGTGTGTTCCGCAGAATAATCCAGAAGTCATCTGATGTAAAAAAGTAATCAAAATTTCTAAACCCTACCCAGTCACTCCCCGTGATCCCCTTGGCAAAATCATAGTCTTTGAAGGCAATCATAATCCCGTATATGGGCAAATAACTGAACACGAGAAAAAACAACAGCCCCGGTACAGCCATCACATACAGAAAAGGATTCTGCACGATATGCCTCCATTTTGAACGTTTACCTGCGTTAAGCTGGTAGTTCATTTTTACATCCCCCCTTTCTCAAGACCGGCAATCGCCCCAAGAGCGTCCCGTTATCTCTGCCGTCACCTTATCAAGCCCTTGCGGCAACGGCAATTCTGAAAAGCTCCGATAACTCCTGCAAGCGCAGATTTACGAACTTCCCAAAAACAACACTACTTCGGAAATGAACGATTCTGAAGACGAATATGCCCGGTATGCTATAATAAATCTACAATTTATGCCCGGCAGTTAAGATTACGGAGGTTCCAGCAATGAAATTCAGACGTCCGCTCCTCGCATCGCTGAAACAGCATCCTACTTATATGAAGCTTATTTTTTATTTCGTCAGCGCAAACGTTCTGGTGCTGGGTGTATCCTTTGCACTGCTCTATTGGCAGTCCTCCAAGACGCTTCTGGAGGAGATCGGCGATCATTCCGAATCTCTGCTGGTGAACAGCGCCCAGAACACCGCGCGGCTGATGGAATGGGCGCTGGAATTCAGCTTCTCTTCCAGTGATGACAGCGCTCTCAAGGTATATGCCCTTTCAGATCAGTACAGCGATTTTGAAACCTTCGAGGTATGGAGCCGGCTTATGGACATTAAGAACGCCAATCCGTCTATCGATTCGGTATACCTCATTAACGATTACACGAATACGGTTGTTGATTCCAGACTTGGATTGAATGATGCGGAAACTTTCTACGACCAGGACATTATTAAGCGTTTACGAGACCCGGATACCGCGAACCACAGCGTGCTTATCCCAAGGACCCTGTCTCTCCCTCTTACCGGGAATACACCCAAAGAGGTGATGACCATCATCAGATTTTACGAAAGAGGCAGTTCCATCTCCGCTTTCGTTATGAATGTAGATACAGATAATCTCATGACCCTGCTTCAGAACAATTCGAAGTATGCCGACAGATCAGTTGCAGTTCTGAATGACCGGGAGGAGACGGTGTTTAGCAGCACTTCTTTGAATCAGGAACAAACTGCGGAGCTCAGGCACCACGTGATTAAGGGCGAAAGCGGATGGAAGCTCTTTCATCCCCAAACTCAGGGAGAGCAGCTAATGGTATACGCGGATATCTCCATTAAGGGAATCCAGGATTGGACCTTTATCGAAACGGTACCCAAGTCTGTCATTTTGGAGAAAATTACAGTTCTGCGCAACACCAGCCTGATCTTGTTCATTGCCCTGTTCGCGGCCTCATGGACCGTTATCGTGCTGATCTCCAAACGGGTGTATTCGCCCATTCAAGAACTGATTACCAGAGTCATGCAGCAGCATCAAGCGGAAAAGCCCGGTCTGGGATACAGCACCAATGAGCTAGACTACTTATCGAGTGTGTTTATAGCGCAGCATAATCAGATTAACGAACTGACTGAGCAATCGCGGGTTCATAAATTTTTGGGCAGAGAGAGGTTTCTACGGGATTTCCTGGGGGAGACTTACCATTCTGCAGAGGAGATTGGTTCGCAATTTCTGGAGTGGAGTATTGACCTGCCGGTAGATCAGCTGTCGGTGGCCATCTTCCGGATTGACCACTTCTCGGAATTCTCGGAGACCTATCCGGAGAAGGACCGGCGTCTGCTCCGGTTCGCCATGTCCAATATTATTCAAGAGTCGCTGCAATCGTCCAGGCATAAGCTGCAAACGGTGGATATGGGTGACGATCACGTAGCCGTTGTCCTATCCGCCCCCTTGACCGAGGAATATGTGAAGAAGCTGCAAGGATCGCAACAGTTAATAGAGCAGTATTTGTCCGTTGGAACAACTGTTGCCTGGGGCAGAATGCTGCCCGTCCTGACCGATATGCATGAGGTATATATGGAGACGTATGAGCTGACGCAGGAACGGTTCCGCTTCGGACACAGAGCACTCATCGTACAAGCGTGGCTGCCCGGTGCAGCCGGAGAGCTGTATCACCTGCCTGTGAACAAGGAGCGGCAGATCGCTCAGGCTCTACCCAAGGGGAACGCAGAGACGGTGCTGGAAGTGATACGTTCTGCCGTAGTCAAGCTGCGGGAAATGCCCTATTTTGAATGTAAAATGTCGCTGATTACCTTATTTATGGATATACGCCGTCTCATGCAGGAGCACTCCGTCCAGCCGCTGCCCAGTTCATGGGGTCTGACCTCGATCGAAAAGCAGATTAACCAGCAGGAGACGATGGGCAACGTAGTGCCATGGATGGAAGCCCTGGTAACCAAGACACTCGAAGATATCGTAACTGCCCGCAGCCTGTCCAAGAACGCGGCGCTGATCGAGCAGGCGGACCGGTTCATTGATGAACAACTAACCGATCCGAACCTGTCTGCAACCATGCTGGCCGATCATCTGGGATTATCCGTGAATTATTTCCGCAGTTTGTATAAAGCGGAGACCACCCAGTCCGTCACGGACAAGATCTCGGAGAAGCGCCTGAACTTCATCTGTCAGGAGCTACTGGCCTCCGACTCGCCCATTGAGCCCATCGTCCAGAATTCCGGCTTCTCGTCGCTGAACACCTTCTATTCCATCTTCAAAAAGGTATATGGCATGACACCGGCCCAGTACCGGAGGAAGCATAGAGAGGACAATACCCACTCATCTTAACCGATTCATAATCTTATCTTTATAGATTAACCCCAGGACAAAGGCTACGACAGAGATAGCGGATATGACGATGGTTGAGCCATAATTCTTGTGATAGATGTTAGCACCAATGCTCACAGAGGCCAGAAGCCACGGAAGCCTGGCGATCACTAGAATTGCAAAGAATCTTAACGGCTTGATCGTCGTCAGTCCTGCTGCATAAATGAATACATCCTTGGGGAGTCCGGGGATGATAAAGATAATGAACAGGAAGACCGAGAACTTGCTGCTGTCCATCATCGCCGCCATCCACTTGAATTTATCTTTGGTCAGCAGACCTTCAATGAAAGCTCCGCCCAGAAGCCTGGTGAAGTAGAACGCCATAACCGCCCCTAGCAGCATCCCCCCGGTAACGAAGAGCGCTCCTAAGGTTGTCCCATAAATATATCCCCCGGCAATCTGAATGACCTCCCCTGGTATGGGTGCAATAACCGTCTGGAGCACCTGAAAAAACACAAGGATCATCGGCCCCAGCTTGCCCGTAGAGAGGATGTATTCCCGAAAGCTCTCCAGCGACACGGTCAGCTTAAGTAATTGCGGTAAGTATTGGAGAAAAAGAATAGTAAGTACCATTCCCAAGCAAGCGAGAACAATTTTGCCGGCCCGCTTTTTGTGCGATAACCATTCCATAATGAATCCCTCTCTTCACTGGCTTACGATGTACCCAGCATAGGGGAATCTTCTTAAGATTGGGGCATTATAATTCTTAAGAATTCTTAAGTCGCCTCCAGGCTGTGGTTAACGGGACAGGTACAATCTATAATGGAAGCACGGCACGGCGCAGAGGAGGGGGATGGATGAATCATACCAAGAAGATACTCATAGCTGACGACAACAATGAGATCAGAGAGATTGTCCGGGTGCTGCTGGAGAGCGAACAATACAACGTGACAGAGGCAGTAGACGGCGAAGACGCTGTGAATAAAGTAGACGATACCATAGACTTGATCATCCTGGATATCATGATGCCCAGAAAGTCGGGATTCAAGGCCTGTGTAGAGATTCGGGAGAAGACAAGTGCTCCGATTCTATTTTTGACGGCCAAAACGCAAGACTCTGACAAATATCTGGCCTTCTCTGCGGGAAGCGATGACTACCTGTCCAAGCCCTTCTCCTATACCGAACTAGTGTCACGGGTGAAGGCCCTGCTCCGAAGATATTATGTATATAAAGGTAAAGATACCCCAGCGCCCCCAGACGTTATTACCTTCAACGAACTAACCGTGAATACTACGGTCAACGACGTAAGGAGGAATGAGAAAGAGCTTACCCTGACCGAAATTGAATATAAGCTGCTGGCCCTGATGTCCAGTAACAGAAACAAGATTTTCTCCGCACAAAATCTGTACGAAAGCGTCTGGGAGGAGCCTTATTTCTACAGCTGCAACAATACAGTCATGGTTCATATCCGGAATCTCAGAATGAAGCTGGAAAAAGACCCCCAGAATCCCAAGCTCATCAAAACCGTATGGGGAAAGGGGTACCGGATTGAATAACAAGCTTCGCTGGAGCAGGCTGAAATTAAAATTAATCTTGTGCCTTATGGTTTCCTTTCTTCTGTCGGCAGCTCTGTTCTTGTGGCTGCAAGCCACAGGCGAAGGGCTATTGGAGCATTATCTGACCAAAAGCACATTCATTGAAAAGCAAGAAAAATCAGCCATTCCCAAATTCAAAACGTATGTCTCCGAGCACCATCTTTCGCTTAAGGATCACGATCAAATCACTGCCTGGGTTAGGGACGCGAAGTATATCAGCCTGTATATCTATTCAAACCACAAGCTGCTCTACTCCACCGACGGGTATACTTCAACGGCCGAGAATCAGAAAGTAATGTTACAGCCCAGCTTAACCCATGATCCGCTCTTATCCAATATTGAATTTGCCGACACGACTGCTCAAGTCTATATGGAATATTTCTTTGAATACAAGTATTACCATATTATCACTATTCTTGGTGTGATTCTGTCATTTCTATTCTTCATCGTTCTTGTCCTGTTCTTCATCAACCGGAAAACCTCCTACATTGGGGTGCTGGAGAACGAAATCAAAATTCTGGAGGGAGGAAACCTGACCTATCCCATTACTATGAAGGGCAACGACGAGCTGTCTTCCCTCGCGGAGAGCATTAATGAGATGAGGAAGTCTTTTATTGAGCGCTTGGAGAGCGAAGAGCAAGCCAGAGTCGCCAACAGCGAGCTGGTTACCGCCATGTCTCATGATCTACGGACACCGCTTACGGCATTGGTCGGCTATTTGGACATTATCGAATACAAGAAATATCAGAATAATGAGGCACTAACGAAATACATCCATAGCAGCAGGGAAAAAGCCTACCAAATCAAACATCTATCGGACAAGCTATTCGAGTACTTTACTGTATTTAACACGGAGGACAACGATCTGGAGTTCGAAACCTACGATGGAATTCAATTAATGGACCAATTAATGGATGAGCAGTTCATGTTGCTGGAGAACAATGGATTCCAGGTGGAATGGGAACCCGGCAGTATCCCCTTCCGCATGGAGCTTCATCTGATTTCGTTCCGGCGCGTGTTTGATAACATTTTCTCCAATATCATTAAGTACGCCGATACGGCCGACACTGTCAGCATCCAGTATGGAATTACAGACCGCTGGTTAATGATCCATATTCAAAATACTATCAAAACAGAAGCCCAGGAGGTCCATAGTACAGGGATCGGGCTGAAAACCTGCCAAAAAATCATCGGGCAGCATAGAGGCGAAATCGCTTTTACAAGGAATGGGAACCAGTATTCAGTTAATCTTCGTTTGCTTGTAAACACGGCTCTCACCCACACTTAAGGAGGATGTATCATGCAAGAAATAATCACCGACCGGTTAATCATCAGAAACTTCCGGGAGACCGACGCCCCGGGGATGCTGGAGTATCTGGCTAATCCAAGGGTTAACTGCTTCCTCAGCGAACGAATCTCAACCTTGGACGAAGCCGTGGCCACCGCGAATACCAAGAGTCAGGACGACTCCCATCTTGCGGTCTGCCTGAAGGATACCGGCTCTATCATTGGCGAATTATTCTGCATGAAAGAAGAACCGGATACCTACAGTGTAGGATGGCATTTGAATCCTAAGTATGAAGGCAGCGGGTATGCAAGCGAAAGCGCCCGTGCACTGTTGCAATACCTGTTCATCACACAAGAAGCCAGAAGAATCTATGCGTACGTTGAGGATGACAACTCCAAATCGCAAAAGCTGTGTGAGAAGCTGGGGATGCGCAGAGAGGGCTGCTTCATGGAATTCATCTCGTTCACCACCAACGCCGACGGCACCCCCAAATACGAGAACACTCAGCAATTCGCCATATTGAAGCGGGAATGGTTGCAGCAGTGACTATCACTCTACGATTATATCTGGGAGAAATTCTCTAAATCTATGTTTCATACCCAGAGGTGCGGGTAAATTAAAAGTGCAACAAAAAATACTCAATACCCGAAAAGGAGCGATTTCGAATGGCACAGAACAACCAGAATGATCAAAAGATGAGCCGCGAAGAAGCGGGACGTAAGGGTGGCGAAGCCACGGCAAGAAACCATGACCGTGAATTTTACCAGGAAATTGGCGAAAAAGGCGGAGAAGCCCGCAGCAACAGCAATTCAGGCGGCAATGGAGACGACGGCAAGATGAGCCGTGAAGAAGCAGGGCGCAAAGGCGGCGAAGCTAGGGCGCGTCAACGTGACAATTAAATAAGGCATCAACCCTATAGAGCAATATAAAGATAAAGGCCAGGTTCTCGAAAGAGAACCTGGCCTTTTCACTAGTTCTAAGCAATATGGAACCGGTCTAGTTGATCACGGTAACTGAAGAGAGACTCTTCCCTAATAATATGCATAAACGAAGGGTCTGCTTCAGTCAGTAAGGAGCTCGCATACGCCCACGCATTCTCCTCAATCCTCAGCCGGATTTCGGCTTCTTGCCTTCCGGTCAGGGGGCCATCCAGAGCAGCGGCTAGCTGCTCCAGCTCCAGATCCTCGGAATGCCCTAGCTCATGGGCCAATATAACCGCAATGTATTCCTTCAGCCGGCAAGGTGAACCGAACAGCTCACAGCATTGCCTCACAATCTCTTCTTTATATAGATAAATAGTATGACTGCCCAAATGATATTTGCCGCCAACCAGCCGATTCTTCCGGAACCTGGGCTCGACGGTTACCTTCACCTTGCTGTCAGAAAGGGCTAACAGCTCAGCGACCGTCTGATTAAACAATTCATCTTCCAGCTTGCAATCCCCTGCCTTATCCCAAAGTATAGAATCAGTTTAATCTAAAATTTTAAGCAACTCCAGTGAATTTTACTGAAAAATGTTACTGTTTATTGAATGTTTAAGGGCCGAGGGTGCTATTGAATGGGGATATATATTGCCAACTCATAGTCAGAATGCTCCACATTGGGCTCATAATACTCGATGGTATCCAGTTCAGCCAACTCATAACCTGATTCAGGCAACCATACTCCGTATATGAACTGGTACGTGTCTTTTAAGTGATAGATGGAATCATCATGTGAGAAAACCGCATATTTTGAGCTTGGAATTCTTCTACTTATCATCCCTGAAGGAACCCGCTCAGGTTGAGCAGCTTCTTTGCAGGCGATATAGGAGAAATCACTTTCATCTGTGATATCCGGATAATATTCGCATATTCCTAAACGGGCTTGGGACAAGGACAAGCCTTCCATCTCCGGCCACTTAGCATTAAAAGCAGTCCACAGTTCTGCTATCGTGCCAGACCCTGGCCTTACCATCGCTTGGAGACCAATAACTTGAAATGCTTTCTTGTATACAATCTTGGTATGAACTGATCCAGAAGACTGGATGGCTCGTTGTATGTTTAACCTCTGGCCTATGTTAGCCTTCTCATATAGAACAATAACATTCTTGTCTCTTCTGTACCTGCCTGGTGTAATTCCGAACTGTTTCGTAAAAGCACGGCTAAAGGTTTCTTGTGATTCAAAGCCATACTCCATGGCGATTTCAATGATTCGCTTCTCACCAGCAAGCAATTCAATGGCACTCTGACTTAATCTCCGTTTACGAATATATTCCTTCACAGATTCTCCAACCAACCCCCGAAAAATCCGATAAAAATGAGTCAATGAAAAAAAGATCTGCTCTGCAATAATAGCCGGACTTAAATCTTCAGTTAGATGTAGTTCAATATAATCAATTGTCTGTTGAACCTTATCGTAATAATTCATCTCATCATCCAGTTCTAATCATTGAAATTTTCTTTGATCGGCAGCCAAAACTCATAACAATTTACTTCATCTATTTTAGAGGGCGGGTAGGCTTCTATTTCTGGTACATTTGCATGAACATATGGAGAATTAGGGAGCCATTCTTCAAACGCATACAGTTCAGCCTCAATTAAGGCGTCAACAGTTTCTCCGTAATTGTCAAAGATTGCCCACATCGAAGCTGGCACAGTGTATTCCTCCAACCCCCAGCCCTCCGGGGCCTGTTCACTTTCCGTAGCGACATAAAACCAAAAGCTTCGATTGGCCGGATCTTTTTCAACGCGCGAGACACCTATGGCATAACTATTCGTAACTGTATCCTCAAGATTATTAAGGCTATTACGGAACAACTCCGTCAAACCCTCCTGTCTGCATTTTTCCCAGAACTGACCAAACATTTCATTATCCTGTTCTACCCAAGTCCTACGTCCATAAATTCTGAATTCTGATTTACATTCTATTCTAACATTTACCATGCAATCGCCCCTGTCTTGGTTAATAACCGGAGTATAACTGATCGAGCCGACTCTTTTTTGATGTTTCTTACCAAATTCGTCTGCACGGGTTAAGTTATGCGACAAGGTCCCTATAGTAGGTATGACAAAAGAAGACACCCCTAAAGGTGTCTCAGTGTTAGTACTTCTATATTATTCATCTCGGCAAACCTGTTCCACTCTTGAAGCTGCTTTTTAAGGGTTGTTTTCTTTAAATTTAGCATTTTTCCGATCTCCCTAATTAGGTTATAATTGCCATAGTTATTACTCTGTTAGCTTACAAGGTATAATATAAATAAAATGCGAGGACCAAGCAATGGACAATATAGAGGCCAAATATAATGCGGCTCTGGCGCATATTGAGGAACTTAAGCAGGAAGTCACCCGATTGAGAAGTCTGTTGGAGCTTCAGAATGACCATACCACAAGTACTAATGCACAAATAACAGATGCCCCCACCTCACCGGCAACTAACGTTCACCAGTACTCTACCGTAGAGGACAAGCTCGCCCTATATCAAAGTTATTTTCGCGGCAGAGAAGATGTATACCCGATTCGCTGGAGCAACAAGCAAGGCAAGTCCGGATATTCGCCCGCCTGCGCCAATGAGTGGACTTCCGTCTGCGAGAAACCCCGGGTGAAGTGTTCGGTCTGCAAACACCAGAGCTTCATGCCCCTTACAAGCGAAGTGCTATCCGCTCATTTAGACGCACGGCAAGACCGAACGGTTGGGATTTATCCCATGCTGCCGGATGAGACCTGCTGGTTTTTGGCCATAGATTTTGATAAAAACGATTGGAAACAGGATGTCACCTCCTTAATGGAGGTATGTAAAATTCATGGAATTCCTGCGCTCTTAGAGCGCTCACGTTCCGGCAACGGGGGGCATGTCTGGATTTTCTTCAGTCAAAATATAGAGGCAGCTACAGTCAGAAGATTGGGAATGACTCTGCTGAGTTTGACCATGAACAAAAGATATCAGATCGGCATGGAATCCTATGACCGTATGTTTCCCAATCAGGATACACTGCCCAAGGGCGGATTCGGTAACCTCATTGCCCTTCCTCTTCAAGGCGGGCCGCGTAAACAGGGGAACAGTGTCTTTGTGGATGAACGCTTTGAGCCCTATGCCGATCAATGGGGTATATTATCCGAGCTTGGCAAGCTGGACGAAGACATGGTGAAGCAATTTATATATAAGCACGGGGAGCGCGGACTTTTTAACAATGACCGTCTTACAGCGGGGTTAGACCACGAAACAGATAAATTAACCTTGTTACATGAGATTATGGGTCAGACCGGAGAGGTCTTGATTGAACCTATGCCTGCTGAAATACAGATTCTGCAATCGGATCGTCTGTACATCCCCAAGTCTGGACTTCCTTCAAGTGCAATTCATGCTCTGATCAAAATAGCCTCCTTCTCCAACCCGGATTTTTATAAAACACAAGCGATGCGGCTCTCCACCTACGGTAAACCCCGGGTGATCTCATGCGCAGAGGACCAGGAGGATTACGTGATTCTTCCGAGGGGATGTTTGCAAGATGTGTTATCTTTTTTCGAGCTTAATCAGGTCAAGGTATCGCTTAAGGATCAACGTTCGTCTGGAACTTCTATCGAGGCAAAGTTCACCGGTACACTGACCACTCTTCAGGATACAGCCGCCAGAGCGATTCTAAGCCGGGACATAGGCGTTCTATCAGCGGCAACCGCATTTGGCAAAACGGTCGTAGCCGCCAGCATCATCGCTTCAAGAAAGACAAATACCCTTATTCTGGTGCATCGCCGGGAGCTTATAGAGCAATGGCAGGAACGCTTGCAAACCTTTCTTAACGTGCCAAAACAGGCGATCGGATTGATCGGCGGCGGCAAAAACAAGCGGACCGGCATGATCGACATTGCTGTCATTCAGAGCCTCAACTATAAAGGGGAGGTTAAACCTTTCGTTAGTGAATACGGCCAGGTCATTGTGGATGAGTGCCACCACGTATCCGCCTACAGCTTCGAACAGGTTCTGCGGGAAGTCAAAGGAAAGTATGTATTCGGCTTAACTGCCACTCCTAAACGCCAGGATGGACAAGAAGCCATCGTACGGTTCCAGCTTGGACCTGTGCTATTGAAAGTGGATGCCAAGACTTTAAGCAGTTCTAGAGGATTTTCGTTAAGCGTCGTTCCCCGGTATACACATCTTCAGCTCAAGCCAGGGGAGCAGGCTGCAGGCATTCAGGAGATCTATCAGCAGCTTGTAGATAACGAGGAACGTAACACGCTTATTTTTGACGATTTACTTACCTGTCTGGATGAAGGCCGCTCTCCGCTGCTGCTGGTTGAAGGGACCGCACATGCTGAATATTTTGCAGAGCGATTGCAGCCTTTTGCCAAAAACGTAATTATGCTAAGAGGCGGAATGGGAAAAAAGCAGAGGGAGGCTCTCCGTGCCCAAATCGCTTCTATTCCCGATGATCAAGAACGTGTAGTTATCGCTACGGGTAAGCTAATCGGTGAAGGCTTCGATGATGCCAGACTGGACACCTTGTTTCTCGTCCATCCGATCTCCTGGTCAGGTACCTTGCAGCAATATGCAGGCCGCCTGCACCGGAGTCATGCGAATAAAGAAGAAGTGAAAATATATGATTATATCGACCTTCAGGTCCCTATGCTGATGGCGATGTTCAAGAAAAGAGTGAAGGGCTATCGGAAGATGGGGTATAGGGGTGCGGAGTTGTAACAAAGCTTATAAAAATAGTGTTGAAGCATCCATAGGTTATCTTTCTTTAGAGTGTTCTTTTAGAATATGAGCGGTCATTTCTAATGTAGGTAGACCTTTTGCAATATTCACTATAAACTCAACTGCAAACTCCCGTTCCATGCTTAAATGGTAGCCATTCATGATTAAAAACGACTTCGTAACCAGATAAGCAGTACGCTTATTTCCATTATGAAAGCAGTGGTTTTTGATCAGCGATTCCAGTAAAGCAGCCGCCTTATCAAATAAAGTGGGGTACGCATCCTCGCCAAAAACACTTTGCTGCGGCCTATGTACCGCAGATTCCAACAGGCCGTGATCTTTCACTCCTGCTTGATCTGCGTCGTTCATTCTTTTCATTATAAAATAGTGTGCTGAAATAACCTCTTCCTTTGTAAGAAAGTTAGTCATATCAACGATCCCTTAGGTCTTCAAGGATACCCAAATCCTCTTCAAACACATCGTAAAACGCCTCCAGCACCTCAGGCCGAACCTGATTGGGCAAATGGCCGATTCGGTTTTTTCTTAATATTACTTCTCCACGTTCATTTTCAATAAACTCGATTTCATCCCCTTGCGAGACATTCAACTTATCTGCCAGGGCTTTTGGCAAGCTTACTCCTAAGCTATTCCCCATTCGTCCTATTTTGCGGGAATAGCGAATCACCTTCGATTTGTCCTTTTTCACATTGACCACACCATTCATTTTATTTCTTCCTCCTATAGTATGCTCATTCACTTCAAGTTATAACTTATAACAGTAATAAAAGTTATAACGTATGTACATTTTATCAGAACCACATAAAAAAGACCATCTTCTCAGATGATCTCTTTTGCATATCTCCAGCTTTAATTCTCCAGCTGATTACTAGAAATTATAATTCCTGACTTACCATTGATTCTAAAACACGCACTACGTATTCATACCATTAGGAGAGACGATGGGCTTGTCTTCTCATCCACATTGTTGCAACCCATTTTTCACCTTTAATTACTGGTGTACCTGCATGCAAGGTGAACTCGTTTAATTCATGATTATCGTAAAAATATTCAAAGTAGACCGCCATTCCTTTGTTGGGAAACACAGATAAATTAAGCATCGGGAAATCCGTTTGTCCGCCCTCCTCCACATCGTTCAAATACAACAGGAGAGTACTAATTCGATTGTTGTTACTAGCTCTACTCGTTTGTGCAAAGAAATCAAAATGAGGTAGATACTCTTGACCAGGGGTATAGAGCAAAACTTGCAGACCATCGCCATGCCCGATAGGAATATTCATAATTTGAGAGATTCGTTTCTCGATTCTTGTAACCGTCTCATTCTCCTCGCAGAACACACCGCTGCTCGTCCTAATCTGATTGACCACATGATCTTCACCGATCTTTGAACGTTTCAATCGTTCCCTAGAATGTTCTATTAGCTCATCGCATTCCTCATCGCTAAGTACATTTCCTAGTAAGACAACTAGTGGTTCCTCATACTTGGCAAGAATTCGAATCTCCCGGTCTTCTGTCTTAATCGTATTTCCAGCATGTTCAAATATCGTCTGTTCTTTGTCTGTTGTATCCCCTGCCATATTTACACAGCTCCCACAGTAGTGCATACATTACAAAAGTAATATACCGTAAAATGGAATTATTTGCTCACATTACTTCAGAAACTTCAAAGACTCTATTAGGGAGATCGAAAAATGTACATAACCATTAGCATGCATTCTAATTTCTTTAGTAAATCATGACAAAGGCATAAAAAAACACCCCTAAGGGTGTTTTTCACTGATACTCCATGTGGAGGCGTGGCGTGGACTTGCAGAGCCACAATTCGGCGGGGGCTGCTGGAACTGTATGAGATAGCCGTTTAGACAACGTTAGTTTTCAGTTGCAATTCTCTTGTGTCAATCACAGCACCTGCTTGTTTCAAGAAATTAAAACCAAAAATGCCGTCAATTTCCATGCCATAATCCATATTCCCGATCTCCACTTGAAAATCCTTGTTATGCTTACATAGGGAAGCCCGTAGATTTCCGTTATGTTCATCTTGGCCCTTCATCCCATCGCATCTTGAACACCTCCGGTTAAATAGTTACTATTGTTATAGCATATTGGGTAGTATCTTCTAAACCAGAGTCAGACCACCGCCCGATCTTTGGAGCTCTTTTATAAAGCGGTATCCCTCCAGAAATCCGATTACAAAAGCTTCCTCTTCTTCGAGACCCTGTTCTGTGTTCATAGTCTCCTCCATGAATCCGTACAATTCACGTTGAGTCTCATTTAAGCTACTATGTAGGCGACCGATTGCATAAGAAGACTCTTCGTTAGCCTTCCTGATGTGAGGATTGTTAGATTGCATCCCCCATATCTCAAGATGTTTTCTGGCAGCCACCTCACTCAGTATTTCTCTCATTCCATCAAGATAGGCGTTCTCTAGTGCTGCATATTCAGACAACGTTTCTCTGTTCTTCGCAAAATGCTTTCCCATTGTGTCCATCCTTACCATTGATATACGATAAGCTCCCATTCTCTATTCCCCCTTTCAAATCTACAATACTAGTATTTCCTATTTGCTAGATTTAAAACAACAACAGTGACTATTGCGCAAAAGAAAGGGAGCATCCCTATAGGATACTCCCTTATTCTTTACTTTCTCAAAGCATTGATCTCCTGCTCTGTTAATCCAGTGGCCTTAACAATGGTAATTATGTCCATATCCATTTCAAGCATATTTTTAGCCACTCTTTTGATTCCAGCCATCTCTGCACTTCCCAGCATAGAAGCCTCATCATGCAAATACTTCTGTCTAGCCTCATATAACCGTCTGGCTTCTGAATCCTGACTCAAGTATTACAAGGTATCCATCGCCTTCTCCAATCCAGGTTCGTTCATTTTCAGCACCTCCCAATGTGATATATCTACGCCTTTGAGGAACAGCAGCCAGTTTTCCAATCCGCCGTTCGAGGGAATCACATCATCCAGCTTTGGCAGCTCCAGAAAATGCACTTCGATATCGTCATTCAGTGGTATCAGCGTCCGGTCTTCTCGGAGATGAAATATATTATGGTATTCATCATTTGGCAAGAAAGCATAGTTTAAAATGTTGATAGTAACGCACTTCCTTAGCTCCTGATACTTCTCGCCTTCCTGAAGCTGGCAAGCGTATCGCTCGCTCCAGTAAAACAACGTTCTCTTCTCTATATCGTACTTATTAAACAGTTGCATCTCTATATCAATCAGTTTACCTTCAGAGGTCTTGGCATAAACATCAAAAATGGATTGTTTGTCGAGTGGATCATCTTTATCCGTATAGGGTTTCATCAGGATGATCTCAGTCAGCGGCCGCTTACCCGCTTCCGTAAAAATACGGTTGAGAAAAGCCAGCAGCACATCCTTATTGTTTTCACTGCAAATATCCGTTTGAATACGAAATCCACACGCGGGTCAAGTAAATCCATCGGCATCAACTCCATTCATTGTTATGATATCATCTCTCAAAGAAAATGAGCTTTGAAGGAAATAACAAAAATGAAAAAGACACCCCTAAAGGTGTCTATCACTGATACTCCATATGGAGCCGAGGGGAGTCGAACCCCTGTCCGAAGATAACGGCACATAAGCTTCTACGAGTGTAGTTACAGTTTTGATGTCACCCTAGAAGCCCCCCGTAACCGGCTATACGTTGGGTCAGCCTGATTGTCTTCTTCAGCTCACCGCAGGCGGAGATGAGACAGCGTATTCCACTATTTGTTAGCCTCTAGCCCTGTCACATGGACGATGCAGAGTAGAAGCTAGTTCACAGGTTATTAGATATGCTAGCCTCTTCAAAAACTTCATTTCGTATAAAAATATTCTCTGGATATCCGATCAACTGATAGAACAAAGATTCAGGGAAGAAATTATCTGAATGTTTGATTTCTTCAAAATAAGTAATCAGCTTTTCTTCTCTTAACATTTCTCTTAATACTTGCATTGTATCCTCATATATATGAGAATGTCTCAGTCTTCCGACGCTTCTTATATGTTGGAAATCTTTCAAGGGAAAACTTCCATCTTGCTTCACATCCATCCCCCAACGTTTCAAAGGTGGATTAGAATCCATAATTTCATTTATTGCGTTTGATGAAATTATAAATGACCAGATTTCATCTAGTGTTTTGAATGAATGATTACCTATTTGGGTTTCAGCGATGTACAAAAATAACCTAACCATCAGTAAACTGTTTCTACGAACATCTACGGGAATGAACGTTCCCAAAACAGCTACAGCACCACTACGAAGAAATAAGTCCGCAACAGATACTGCTCCAGCTCCCCTTGGACTGACATGGCACGAACTCAGTAATACTATTGGCGGTACTATAAAATCATTCTCCTCAGCCATCCATACATCGCCACCTATGCATAAACCCGCCATATTTCTCTTAGTATCGTATTTCCCATGAGCAGACAAGACTAAACAACCAGCATCCCTATGGTCGTACAAAAACCGTTTCAATTCTTGAATGGTCGCAACTTCTTTATAGACTACATCAAGAGTTTCATATTTAGCACTAAGTTCTTGGAGCGTAGAACACATAGCATTTGAATATTTCCTGATATGATCATTTTTTTCTAAACATTCTGCGACAATAACTTTTAATCTTTTTCCAATATAGTAATAAGGCATCTTTGGAACTTCAAACTGTAAAGCTCTTGTTAAAGGAGTTAGCGGTCTATATGAAATTGACTTGTAACAACATAATGGGGCAGAAACTTCTTCAAATATAGCCAACCCTATCGGAAAATCAGAAAAAACAGTTATGTGACTGGCTCTCAAAATAATATCTTTTTGATCCCCCGTCAGGTGGTTGGAAAGAATTTTTCCTAATTTTTTTAATGTTCTCCATATATATCTATTATTCGTTCCACGCTCATGCTTACAGTTAATTTCCAACTGATTAAGCTCATAGAATAATTCTCTCGGCATATTATCCAATTCGATGTAGATAGCATTTCTTGCAATAGCTCTATGTGTACCTAATAATTTAATCATTTGTTTTTCAACATCTGGCAACTTATCAGAGCGACCATAGCGACTAACTTGTGGTATAGCTATACCAGGCATTGTAATAACAACAGGAACTTGAGCTCTGCCGCGATTTTTACTCAATAATTTATGAAAGCTTGATTTGTCAATATTTCGAGAATTTTTACGTGCCTCATCCAGCATTTCTTTCCATGTCGCCAATATAGCATGTGATTCAAATTGAATTAAAGCAATATCACCAAATGCGTACTCTGATGACTTTACAACATTTATAACTTTTTTTAATCTTCCAAACTGATTCGAGAAAAAAACTAATGGTAATATATCTATTTCATTAGCGTCGTACAGCTGTAAGCTCTCATAATTCACAACATTTTTATCATCACTCTCATTTATAGTTTCCCAAATCATTCTCCAATGTTTTTTTAGACTTTCTGTAGAAAGATTATCAAATCCAATTATTCCAAGCCTTGATCCTAGTTTCTTTTCAAGAGTTTTAGCACTTTCCGTACAGCCCTCCTCATAAATAATTAATGTAGGGAGTGGCATAGAAAAATCGTTTATCATATTAACAAAATCAGAAGGTATAGGAATGATATTATTAGGCTGATCATAACTTTGCAGTAGTGTTTCTTCATCCAGATCTAAAACATCAAAACCAATACGAGGTAAATGCATAGCATAGTGTAAAGCTGGCATGATATTTATTAAATCAGGATCTAGCATATGCATTGTTTCTTTATACTGCATGCCAACATCTGCAAGATGTACAATTGGATTAAAGTTCAATGGATCATTATTGTTCGACTTAAATACAACGTAATAATTAAGCAACATTTTATTGTTGAGTTCAGCCAGCTTGTCACTTGATTGCATATGAACAACCTCTCTTTTAATCACTTTATTCACACAACTACTGTATTAAGCACCGCCGCTAACCACAACAACTCACCAGCCCCAAAAATGATCTGAGCCAACGGAAGCTTTCCCCCATATTTTAGCTGGAGTGAGGCCAACGCTCTCACAATAAGCCTATATTAATCAAAAGCTCTAAAAATAGTCTGCATAATTAATTCCATACCATCCCAATCATGATCAATCTTTATTTCATCCGTAATACTTAATTGATCTAAGAAGGAGAAATATGTTTTTAATATAATTTCTTTATTTAATATCTCCCCTTGATATTTCTTCAAGGCTTTGCTATAGCCCTTCCATTGAACAGGTATGTACTTAGTAGGATACTCTTGCCCCGTATTACTAAGTATATCGCAGCCTAGATACAGTTCAATACTACCGGCAAGTCCGTTAATATTCATAAAGGCTATTCCATGAGGCCCTATTGTCGGATATTCTTCTGCGTACTTTAGATACGGATATGTCAGCACCTTAATATTTGAAGGCACCTTGATCTTATTTAACGTTATGATTGCCTCTTGAGCAGCAGTATCATTATCAAACAAAGCAATTACTCTCGTTCTTAATCCTGATCCAATGAAAGCTTTTAGGTAACCTACAAGTGAAGAAGCACTCCCCTGGGCATTAGATTGTTCAAAATCCATAAAGGAATAATAATCAATAACATCCGGATAAAGAAACGCTATGCTTCTCTTAATTATTGCGATGTCCGATGAACCCTCAGTGATGATAATAGTCTTTTCGTTTGCGGCATAATTCTCCGCAAGACTTTGTAAAGATAGTTCACATATTTTATCTTCTTCTGAACAGTAACCACCATCGACCAAGTCGCTATAATCTAAATAAAACTCATCCGTATCTTCAAATAGTTCTATTATGGCCCTAAAAATATATCTAATATCTGAACACTCAAAACCATATAATGAATCACCATTTTCTTGTTCATATAGCATATTATAAAGGACAGGCTTATCAAGACTTTCAATGTATTTAATTAGTTCAAAACTATATTGGCCCGACTTTATTATCCATTTCATTTCACTCATCCAATTATCAAATGTATAACCTTCGATAAGAACCTGTTCCCATTCCCCATCAATTCCAATTTGTTCAATAGAATAATGCTCGTTATTATTAAGCAAAAATTCTTTTTTTGTTGACTCTAAATTAAACCCCATGATGCCTAATCTTAACTTTATTATTTCTACACGATTTGAATATTTAGCTACAGTTCGCATCTCACTATCTTCATCCAGATAATTGTATTGTTGCTTATCAGACTCCCTAAATGTTGTCATTAACTTGGCATCAACAAAATTTTTACATGAAATTAGCTCAAACTCTGCAACTTTTAATGACGCATAACTACCCATGTAAGTTCACTCCAATGACAATAAAAAGACCGTTAAACATATAACGGCCTTTTGTGAATTATTTAAGAAACCAATTGTTTCTTTTTTGATATATTCCCCAGAATATCTGATGCTTCTTTAAATTTATCAAAGATAATTTTCTCTTTTCCATTCATTATTAACATCTGTTTTATCAAATGTCCTTGCTCATTGTAAGTAAAGACATCTGTCACTTTTAGAGCATATGCCATAACGGAATGAATCGTTAAGATAGTCAGCTTATCACTAGTCGCAATTGTAAATTGATTATCACTTTCAACAGCTTTCTCAATTAACTCAATAGCACTAGGCCCACTATACATTAATAATTTCGTTACTTTTTCAATATTATCCATTCGTTTATTCCTCCAAAATTAAAATTTTCACTCGAATGGCATCAATAATTTGCGGCAACAGTATTCTAGCTTGTTCAAAATCATACGATTCCCATTCATCAATTCCACGCTTAACTTTATTCTTTAATGATTGATTAATATACTTCATCGCATAAGCGATGTTAGTATCAGCAGACTTTAAGAACTGACTAGTCGTATTACTTGGTAGTTCTTTTCCCTTTGGATCAGCCCCCGTTTCAGCAAAGAGGATTTCAACCTGATTAATAACATCTTCTTTATGAATTTTATGCAATTCTTCACGGATCAGTTCTTCACGTAATTTATTTCTCTTTTCAGTGATTTCGCCATCTACCCTGCGTTTTTGCGATGTTTTATACTCGTCTATTTCAACCTCGGTATGTCCTTGTTCCCTCATTATATTTGCAACGTTTTCAATTTTCAATTCTTCTTTCCGAATGTTATCTTGGATTTGCTCTCGATACAAGCTAGCTACACCATCACTCAGAAACTCCCTGGTAGTAGTTACCACATTACCTTCTGAATTCACATCACCAACAGCTCGGTTTTGTTTATAGTCGCGATGGTACTCGAACTCTATCACTTTTTTTCTCTCAGACTTAATCTTCTGACCAGTATAAAATGCCCAAAGTTGATCAAGTCCCAACTCAGTATGATACACAACATGTGCAACATTATCTATTGTATCGTTGCCTACAGGAATTTTCCTTAACGCTCTTCCAATGAATTGAGCATAGGGAGCTAACGTCCTGAATGGTCTGAATATAGCTGCTACACTGATGTTGGGATGATCAAAACCTTCACCCAACATATTGACGTTAACAACTACATCTATCTGCCCCTTCTTATATTCAATAATGACATCTTCAGCAGCCTCTGGATCGTCACTTGAAACCACAGCAGCAGTTAAACCATACTCTGCATACAAATCCCTTACATCTTTTGCATGATCGATATCGCATGCAACCGCAATAATCTGATGATGAGCTTTACCCTGACTTCTCTTTTCAGTTAGTCTTTTAATACTCATCTCTACTATTGTCCTATTACATGCAGGTGAGTAAGCAACTGAGCGTGTGACCCATTTCTCATCCATAGCTTCCAACGCTGCTGCTTTATCTACAGGCTGACCATCGACTAAAAATTCTAGTTTTTCTGTTGTGTAATCTTCAGCTACGATATTTTTAACCAGCTTCTCTTTAATGGCATCAGCGAGCTCATATTCATAGATTAATTCACCATCGATTTCTTTATAATCCCCTCTGATTGGTGTAGCTGTTAACTTAACCACCTTTTTTGCATCAAAATGTTTAAGGGTATTTAGCCAAGAGTCCGCAGCGGAATGATGTGCTTCGTCAATGATAATCATATCAAAATAATTGGAATCCAGAATGTTTACCAATGCCTTTTTAGACTTCGCATTATATACCTTATGAATATTAGCTATAATGATATCAGCCTTTTCCAAGTAACCCATGACTCTTTTCTTATCAGGAGCCGTTTGAAATCCCGCATAACGGTAAACCTGAGGCAATTTGGTATCATCTAAGATGACATTTCTTTTTGTCCAAAAATTCAAAGGTGTTCTTGTATCAAATTCATCTGAGACACCTTCACGAATTACTACTCCAGGGGTGATAATTAAAACTTTACCATCGCTTATCTCATAGGGAATCAATCCCATAGTACCTGTTTTTCCTGTGCCTGTCGGAAGTACAACAATCTTATGAGTGTCTGGATCTCGTAAAAGGCTCTCTTTCAAACGCCTATGTGCAGCCCTTTGTGGATCTCGTAAAGCAATGTTCCCTTCAATAAATGCATTTACCGATTTAAAATAAGACTCCTCTTTGCTCAATGCATGATCCCCCAATAATGTAATATTAGAAATTCATCATCATAAGGCCAATTAAATTATGTTTGATTTATACGGCACACATACAACTGGCGAACATTTTCATGAATTCATTCTTATAACAAAACAATTCAACCGACAATTGTATACAGAAGATTCAAGATAATGGATACTATATACACATAGTCTCATACCATGAATACACTGTCAAAGCATTTGTCGGCTGATAATATATATGTTTTTATAGCTTATCACTAGCATCTTTTCATATATCACCTGCTCAATATTGATGAGTCTTAACGTTAGATAAAGCTCCTCCGTCTCCCTATGAACCTTCACATTCGAGACAAACCTCTTCACCCACTCATTCATCACCTGCGGACTCGGTGTTTCCTCATCCAACAATGCAATCATCGTCTTAATGTCTTGCTGAAGCGTCTGTAAGCTCTCCTGCGATACATTAAATACTTGATTGGCTAATTATGCTCTCTTCGCTTCTCCGTCAATTCTGAAGACATTTCGGCAATCATCTCTGCGTAATACGCCTTACCGCTGCCAGATTGTACTTCCTGCTGCATCTGTTCAATCCGTTTCTACAAGAAATTAATCTCGGCCTCCATGTTTGCTGCGGATACAATCTGGTGACGGTTAGCATCATCATGATATTTACGAATCTCTTCCTCCAATGAATTGTCGAATGTAAGCCGCAGTAACGCACCTATAATTTCGACCCTCGCACTTCATCGTCTTGTAGGTTGAATTGCCAACCATTCTTCACCCACACTTATCATAGATAAAAACACTTCATTACAGTCCTACTACTATCTTCTTCTCATACAAAACCTCATCCGCATTCACAAACTGCACCGTCACATACACATTTTTCGTCTCCCTCTGCACGACCACCCGCGACACAAACTTATTCACGATCTGATGTAACATCTGTGGATTCTGCAACTCTGCATCCAGCAGTCCGATCAACGTCTGAATATCATATTTCGCGGACGCGCTGTATTCCTCTGGAACATCAACCTCTCGCAGCCCTGCCGATAATGCTACATGCTCTGACTTCTTCTCCATCAACTCCATCTTCATCTCATCCAGCATCTCCTGATGAAACGACTTCCCTTTCCCTGCGTTCATATCACCTACAACCGCATCTACACGTTTCTCCAAAAATGCGATCTCGGCCGCAAGGCTCGATACTTGAGCAATGACATGCTTGTTCTTCTCGTTATGGTACATGCGAATCTCTTCCTCCAACTGGTTATCCATCGACAACCGCATCAGCGTTGTTCTGAGCTTATTAGTCACAACCTCTTCCACACGCACCTTTCTCCAGCCGACATAAGAGCAGAATCCCTTTCCTTTTCTCAGACATCCGCCACAAGTGTAGTATCGCTGTCCGCCACTCTTACGCGTGTGGATGCAGAGTTACCAACCATTCGCGATCCGCATTTATCGCAGACCATAATATCACGTAGCCAGAAGGGCGAGGCGGTCTTGTTACCAAAGGCTTATGAGTTCACCTCCACCATTGTTGCGTCGCTTGGCGGCAGCCTGGCACTGTTCAAAAAGCTCCTTCGTAATCAACGCTGGGTGAGCGTTCTCGGTGATGATCCATTCGGAGCGATCTCTCCACTTTTTACCCTTGGTTTGATAAGTCTTGCTTATTCCACACTTTACTTCCGATATATGATTCATTAAAAATGATTGCACGGACGGTACTGGCCGACCATGTTCCGCCTTTTTGCGTAGGCACCTGCTGTTGATTCAATTCGGATGCGATTTTATGATAGCCTTTGTTTTCAAAAGCCTACTGATTAAATACCTAACGGATAATATCAATTTCTTCACGAAGCCCCTTGTGTGGGATTATTTGGCCACAAAAAAAGCAGGTACACCGTCAATGCGGCATACCTACTTGGGATAGCTATTCGATTGGTCTTCTTATTCGAACTTTCTGAGCCTAAAAAGCTCCAACACTGACCAATCATTCTTCCAAACATTGTTATATTCATCTGAGTCCTATGGTACCAAGATATCGTTCTCACGCTACAACCTCAGGACGGGAAATATGAAAGAAACAATACTCCCTGTAAGGGTCTTCCTGATGTAATTCACTATACAGTTTCAACATTAAGAAAATGCTCCTGAACTTCATCCCATCGAATCTTAGGCACCTCTTGCTTATCAATAACGAGCATTATAGTATATCTGTAAATATCTTCTATACTACGTTCTTAACCTTTCTTTAACAACATCTCAATTATCTTTCTTGTCTCCCCATCATCTGGTTCAGCTTCGTCCCATGAATGACCATATAAACGATCGGTACTTTTTATTAAAAAATCGAATTCCATCCAACGTTCTTCAATCACTAACTTGAAAATATAAGCCAATCTATTTACCATAAATTTATTCAAAGTTTTCATATCTTCTTCAGAAAGCTGATTGTTGGGTGTTGCATGCATATCTTCAATAGGACCGTTCCTGAAAGCGAAATGTGTAACCGCCTTTGAGATCATTGTCAAATTTTTCTCATCAAGTAATTGATGTTTAATCTTTTCATTCATTTCTTTTGCATCTTCTGAAGTAGCCATTAGAAAATCATCAAGAATAGAACCTCTAATAGTGATTCCAAACTTCTTTCGTCTATAGGTGATTTGTGATTCCTTTACTTCAAACAGCTGTGAAATCATTTTGTCTGTTTTTCCCTCATCTATAAATATTGTTTTTAGCTGTTCTGATGTTAATTCATTAAGAAGTAACACTTCGCCAGAATCTTTTCTTACCTTAAATTCTTCAAAAATCCCCATATAGAAGCACCCCTAAATCTATTTTAATTCTTCAAACTGCCTTTTCTAACATGTTACTCATTAAAAACAGACATCCAGTAAGACATTTTATTTTCCTGCAATTATGAAAAAACTCCTCCATGAACTGGCTGTACCTTCTTGTATTCATGGCTGTTCACGAAGCACAGAATAAACTTTATGAAAGAGACTCATGCAATTCATGGCCAGCGCTGTCCGAAAACCCAGTGTTATCAAGGATTTTCTACCACACTGTAACCCTGATTATCTCCTGAAAACATAAAAGACACCGATTAAGGTGTCTTTTACTGATACTCCATATGGAGCCGAGGGGAGTCGAACCCCTGTCCGAAGATAACGGCACATAAGCTTCTACGAGTGTAGTTACAGTTTTGATGTCACCCTAGAAGCCCCCCGTAACCGGGTCCCCTTCGGGTCAGCCTGATTATCTTCTTCAGCTCACCGCAGGCGGAGATGAGACAGCGTATCCCACTACTTGTTAGCCCCTATCCCTGTCACATGGGCGATGCAGGGTAGAAGCACGCACACAGTTTCTTAGGCTGCGAAAGCGTAGTTGTTTTGTTGTTTGCCGTTTAATAGGCTTTAGCGTTGATGAAGCGGACGCGTCCCCACTACTCGCTACTCATGCTCGAACTATCCCCGTCGAATCCAAGAACGGCCCCTCATTAGAAAGGGCGCTTCGGATTAACGGATCAATCACAAGCATAAATGCTGATCCGGTTCACAGCGATCTTGATCAAGATGGCTGTTCAGAAGCAATAAGTTACTTACACAGTATAGCACATTTATCAACACTTTAACACGTGGGTTAAAGGAATTGAAGGTCGAATCTGGAACAATTGGGTGTTGGGTGGTTAATAGCCTAGCGGGCGATCTTCTGCTTGTCACGCAGGACACGCTGGATATCACGCTGAGCATCACGCTTCGCGGCGGAATCCCGTTTATCGTATTCCTTCTTTCCTTTACCAAGACCTATCAGGAGCTTGGCATAGCCATTGCGTACATAAATCTTCAGCGGCACAATGGTGAAGCCATCGCGTTTGGATGAGCCGAGCAGCTTGTGGATCTGCTCCTTATGCATGAGCAGCTTCCGTGTACGCGTCGGATCGGTAGGATTAGCGCGGTTCCCTTGTTCAAAAGGGCTGATATGCATATTGTGAATATGAATCTCGCCGTTCCGAATGGTAGCAAAAGCATCGCCAATGTTAGCGCGGCCGTTACGCAGCGATTTGATTTCTGTACCTGTCAGAACCAAACCTGCCTCATAAGTATCCTCAATGAAATAATCATGGGAAGCTTTTTTGTTCTGGGCAAGCACTTTCCCGTCTGCTTTTTTACCCATGAAAGTCACTCCTTGAATCGAATTCCCGGCCCGTCATGAACGGACATCAGGTCTATATTGTATCAAAAGTCAAGCAGGCAGTGCAAGGAAGGATCACCCTATAGCATAGTAATCCATAGTAACATTTTGACATACGGGTGTCAGGAAGCGCTCGTGTGGAACCATATGAATTATAATTTTAACAAGTAGAAACGGCAGCGCCGTCTATTCTCTTATCTGTTTAAAAAAGCACTGTCCCCGTAAGGAACAGTGCCATATATACAAGCCTACTCTTGTGGCTTCTTCTTCCGCTTCTTGCGGCCGCCGCCCTCCGGGTTGCCGCTCTGATCGCCAGCGCCTGCCGCTGCCGGATTGGTAGTCTCCACGTTACCTGGAGTTACCGAAGTACCGATGAAGACGCCGCCTTTCTTCTTCTTGCGGCGTCCCTTATCCTCCGGCGCTGCGCCGCGGCCGTCGGCCCCGAGATCCTCGCGGCTGCGGAACCGTGTGCTCGCGTCTACGCCGCGCAGCTCACCGCCCGCCTGCTCGGACCCGCCACCGCCCGGCGCGCCGTAGCCGCCCTTGCCGGAGCCGAAGCCGAAGGCTATACCGCGTCCCCCGGCACCGCCACCGGCCTCTGCGCCGCGGCCTCTGCCGCGCTCGCGCGGAGCATGACCCCCGCCGGCTTCGCCCCGGCGGTCTGCCTTCGCCGCGCCGCCCGCTGCTGACGCGGCGGCAAGTGCACGCCGCGCCGCAGCTTCCGGCCCGCGTCCGCGCTTGCGGCCGCTGCCTGCTGCGCCGCCGCTGTCCCCAGCCGGCGCTGCATCTGCGCGCGGCCCTTCTCCGGCGCCAGCGTCAGCGCCGCTGCTCTTGCCTGCACTACCGAAGATGCCGCCTGTATCGGCTCCGGCATCGTTCTTGCCCTTAGCGGCACCGCCAAAAATGCCGCCTTTACCGGCCCCGGTGCCGTTCTTGCCCTTCCCGGCACCGCCGAAGATGCCACCTTTGCCCGCGCTGCCATTCTTGCCCTTGGCAGCGCCGCTCTTAGCACCGGCAGCAGCGCTGCCGGGCTTGCCTTTACCGCGGCCCTTGCCGCCTCCGGCTTTGCCTGAGAACGGCTTGCTGAGGCCTCCGGCGCCCGGACGGCCGCCTTTGCCGCCCCGCCCACCGTAATTGCGGTGGTCTCCCGCCGCACGCGGCTTCATATCGACCAGCTCGAAGTCGATGGTGTGGTCATCCATATTCACCTTGGCTACACGGATCTTCACCTCGTCGCCGATGCGGAACACCTTAGAGGTACGCTCACCAATGAGTGCCATATGGGCTTCGTCGAAATGGTAGTAATCATCGCTCAGCGCACTGAGTCGGATCAGACCTTCGACGGTGTTGTCCAGCTCAATGAACATCCCGAAGCTGGTCACACTGCTGATCATGGCGTCGAATTCCTCGCCAACCTTGTCTTGCATGAATTCTGCTTTTTTCAGCTGCTCGGTATCGCGCTCAGCCTCTACGGCCACACGCTCACGCTCCGATGACTGCTGGGCGATATCCGGCATCCGGGATGCCAGGTATTCATGGCGTTTCTCCGTCAGCGCCCCGCCGTTCTCCAGTACCTCACGCATGACGCGGTGAATGACCAAGTCAGGATAACGGCGGATAGGGGAGGTGAAGTGGGAATAGAATTCTGCCGCCAGCCCGAAATGTCCAGTGCTCTCGGCATCATATTTCGCCTGCTTCATGGAGCGAAGCATCATCGTGCTGATCACCGTCTGCTCCTTGGTACCCTGAATCTGCTCCAGCAGATCCTGCAAGGCGCGCGGATGGACAGAATTCCCCCGTCCCTTCACGTGATGGCCGAAATTAGCGGCAAAAGCCATGAAATTCTGCAGCTTCTCCGGGTCTGGATCTTCATGAATCCGGTACAGGAACGGTACCTTTAGCCAGTGGAAGTGTTCAGCCACCGTCTCATTCGCCGCAAGCATGAACTCCTCGATAATCTGCTCTGCCACAGAACGCTCACGTTTCACAATGTCGATAGCCTTACCGGTCTCATCTACGATGATCTTGCTTTCTTCAAAGTCGAAGTCAACCGCCCCGCGCCGCATCCGGGCATCGCGCAGCTTCATCGCGATCTCCTTCATCAGCCGGAAATCACCGATCAGCGGAGCATAACGCTCCAGCAGCTCAGGATCTTCATCCTCGACAATCTTGCGTACATCCGAATAGGTCATTCTCTCCTTGGTACGGATTACACTGGTGAACACATCATGCTTCACGACCTTCATCTGCTCGTCGAATTCCATCTCACAGGACATCGTCAGACGGTCTACCTGCGGATTCAAGCTGCAAATGCCGTTCGACAGCCGGTGCGGAAGCATCGGAATGACCCGGTCAACCAGATATACGCTGCATCCCCGGTCATAGGCTTCCTTGTCCAGCTCTGAGCCCTCGCGCACATAATAGCCAACATCGGCGATATGAACACCCAGCTTATAATGACCATTCTCCAGGCGCTCAACGTTCACCGCATCATCCAGATCCTTCGCATCCGCCCCGTCAATCGTTACGATATTAAGTCCGCGCAGATCACGGCGGCCCTGCTGGATAATCTCTTCATCTGTGATGGAATCCGGTGCCTGCTCCGCTTCCGTCATCACCTCAGCCGGAAAAGCCTCCGGCAGCTGATGCTTGCGGATGACCGACAGAATATCCACACCCGGGTCATCCTTATGACCAAGGATCTCAATGATCTCACCCTCAGCCGCAGAGCGGCCTTCCGGATAGTTCACAATGCGGACAACAACCTTTTCCCCGTCCACTGCACCCTTGAAAGATTCCTTGGGAATGAAAATATCCCGGTTAATCCGCTTATCATCAGGCAGCACGAAGCCATAGGTCTCCATACTCTGGAAGACGCCCACCGTCTGCGACACGCCTCTGATCAGTATCCGTTCCACTTCACCTTCCATACGCCCGCCGGACGGGCTTTTCGAGGTAATGCGGATCAATACGATATCGCCATTCATTGCGCCTTTTAGATCATTGGCGTGGATATATACATCCGGGTGCTCTTTGTCATCGGGAATCAGAAAAGCAAAACCCTTCGCATGAGCCTGTAGCCGTCCGCGCAACAAATCCATCCGCTCAGGTACGCCATAGCGGCTGTTCCGGGTCAGAATGATCCGGCCGTCCTTTTCCAGTTCTATCAGCAAGCCCTCGAAGGCTTTGAACTGTGCACTATCCTCAATTGCGAAATGGCTCACCAGTTCTTCATAAGTCAGTGGTTTATAAGCGGTCTCCCGCATGAAATCAAGTAAGATTTCCTGTGTTATCATGTTCGTCACCTCGGCCTCCCGCAGCATACACATGCCGCTGGCATATATGTATGTCTTGTCCTATTGCACAGCTTAGAATTCAAGTAAAATTTACCTTTACATACTTCATACCCTAGTATACACGAAATCAATCCCGGGCATCCCTGTTATGATGTTCAGACGGTCAAATTTGCATACAAAAAAGCCCCCGCCTATTCCATTCAGAACAGAGCGAAGGCTTACTGTAGACCAATTAGTCAACAACAACGGCTACTACGATTGACATGATGAAGAATCCAGCTGCCAGAGCAACCGTTACACGCTGCAGCACAAGCTCCATACCGCGTGCTTTTGTTTTACCGAAGAGATGCTCAGCACCGCCGGAGATGGCACCGGAAAGACCTGCACTTTTCCCTTTTTGCAGAAGAACGACCGCAATCAGACCTACGGCAAAAATCAGAAGCACCACTTTCAAAAAGATATCCATTCACTTCCACCTCCTACGTCCAAGCATCACTATCTATGCTAAATTGGAATTTCCGTTTCATAAACAGCATTCTTATTTTATCATAGCCATAGATTGAATACAACCTAACAAACCGTATTCTACCTGATATCTCTATATATCTCTATTAATTTCCTCAGGTTTGTCTTCTATAGGAGACAAGAGCGAGCAACAGCAGGCCAGAGATAACGAATACAGGTACAGCGAAGTAGGCATACGCAATCCCCTCCCAGCCTCCAATTACCGTGAAACTTAGAACTACCAATAATATACTCCCCAGTAAACCAGTGATCCCCGGATAAAAAACAGCTCTGCTCCGCACACGCCCGGTCCGTGATAGCACCCAACTGAGGAGAATTAGCAATATCCCCACACCAATACCGGCAACAATAGCGTCCATGCCTTCACTCCTTCCAGTTACCTACAATTAAAGAATAACCCACTAGAAGTATCAGAGGCAATCTCGCATAGGGCATTGCCCTTTCGGATTTACATCCAAAAAAGACCTGCCGAAGTTCGGCAGGTCTTCAATATAGGTCAAAAGAAATTATCTTTTGAGGTTGTAGAAGGATTTCAGGCCGTTGTATTGAGCCAATTCACCCAGTTCATCTTCGATGCGAAGCAACTGGTTGTATTTAGCCACACGGTCTGTACGGGAAGGAGCACCCGTTTTGATCTGGCCAGCGTTAGTCGCTACAGCGATGTCAGCGATTGTGCTGTCTTCGGATTCACCGGAACGGTGGGAGATAACGGCTGTGTAACCAGCGCGTTTAGCCATTTCGATAGCATCGAAGGTTTCAGTCAGTGTACCAATCTGGTTAACCTTAACCAGGATGGAGTTACCGATACCTTTTTCAATACCTGTTGCCAGACGCTCAGTGTTCGTAACGAACAGGTCGTCACCAACCAATTGGACTTTGTCGCCCAATTTTTCAGTAAGCAATTTCCAGCCATCCCAGTCGTCTTCGGACATACCGTCTTCGATGGTAATGATTGGGTACTTCTCAACCCATGAAGCAAGAAGGTCAACATATTCAGCAGAAGTGTAAGATTTACCTTCGCCTGCAAGTGTGTATTTACCGTCTTTGTAGAACTCAGTGGAGGCAACGTCCATACCGAGGAATACGTCAACGCCTGGTTTGTAACCGGCTTTTTCGATCGCTTCGATAATGGTAGTGATTGCTTCTTCATTGGAACCAAGGTTCGGTGCGAAACCGCCTTCGTCACCAACAGCTGTGTTCAGGCCTTTGGATTGCAGTACGGACTTCAGGTTGTGGAAGATTTCAGCACCTGTACGAAGAGCTTCTTTGAAGCTTGGAGCGCCTACAGGAAGAACCATGAACTCTTGAACGTCGATGTTGTTGTCGGCATGCTCACCACCGTTGATGATGTTCATCATTGGTACTGGAAGAGTTTTGGCGTTGAATCCGCCCAGGTATACGTACAAAGGAATATCCAGTGCTGTTGCAGCAGCGCGGGCTACGGCCATGGATACTGCCAGGATTGCGTTAGCGCCCAGCTTGCCTTTGTTAGGAGTTCCGTCCAAAGTGATCATCAATTTGTCGATGCCCACTTGGTCAAGAGCGTCCATACCGATAACTTCTGGAGCGATAATGTCGTTTACGTTCTCAACAGCTTTCAGAACGCCTTTGCCCATGTAACGGGATTTGTCGCCATCACGAAGCTCTACAGCTTCATGAGCGCCAGTGGAAGCACCGGAAGGAACGATAGCGCGGCCCTTAGCGCCGGATTCCAGATATACGTCAACCTCTACAGTAGGGTTACCGCGGGAGTCAAGGACTTCGCGAGCATACACATCAGAAATAATAGTCATGTAAGTTTAATCTCCTTTTAACTTTGGTTTTGGGTGTTGCAGTGGAACTCTTCGGATCTTGCTTATTTACGGCTGGCAATCATGGATTGTCCGGTCATCTCCGCAGGCTGCGGAAGTCCCATGAGATCCAGGATGGTCGGTGCCACATCTGCGAGAATACCGGATTCGCGCAGAACTACATCTTCAGTGGTCACGATGAACGGAACCGGGTTGGTGGTATGGGCTGTGAACGGTCGGCCGTTCTCATCGAATACCATATCAGCATTACCGTGATCGGCAATGATAATGGCAACTCCGCCTTTGGCAACCACAGCATCCACGACTTTGCCTACGCATTCGTCCGTTACTTCAACTGCCTTGATGGTAGGCTCCAGCATACCGGAGTGTCCAACCATATCAGGGTTAGCAAAGTTCAGGATAATGGCATCCTGTCTGTCTGCTTCGATCTCCGCTACGCAGGCCGCCGCCACTTCGTATGCGCTCATCTCAGGCTGCAGATCATAGGTTGCCACTTTAGGCGAATTAATCAGGATACGGGTCTCGCCGGGAAGCTCTTCATCGCGTCCGCCGCTGAAGAAGAAGGTCACGTGCGGATACTTCTCAGTCTCCGCGATACGCAGCTGCTTCTTGTTCTGCTGAACCAGTACTTCACCAAGCGTGTTATCCAGATTCTTCGGGGAGTAAGCCACGAAGCCTTGAACCGTCTCGCTGAAGGTAGTCAGACATACGAAGTGCAGACCCTGCGGGAACTTAGGACCACGGTCGAAGCCGCGGAAGTCCGAGTTCGTGAACACTTGAGACAGCTGAATCGCACGGTCAGGACGGAAATTAAGGAAAATGACGGAATCGCCGTTCTCCACTGTCGCAACCGGGTTGTTCAGACTGTCCACAATTACGCTTGGCTCCACGAATTCATCATATACAGAATTCTGGTAGGATGCAGTGATCGCCTGAAGAGCATCGGTATATTTAGGGCCTTCGCCATACACCATTGCACGGTAAGCTTTCTCCACACGTTCCCAGCGTTTGTCACGGTCCATGGCGAAATAACGTCCGGATACCGTAGCAATCGTACCTACGCCAACTTCTTCGATCTTGGCTACCAGATCCTGAATGAACTTCTGTCCACTGTCAGGCGGCACATCGCGGCCATCCATGAAGGCATGAATGTATACTTCATGCAGATCTTCTTTTTTGGCCAGATCGAGCATGGCGAACAAGTGATTGATGTGACTGTGTACGCCGCCGTCGGATACCAGCGCATAGAGGTGAAGCTTTTTGCCGGTAGATTTAGCGTTTCTTACCGCAGCTACCAGCGTTTCGTTGTCGAAGAATTCTCCATCACGGATCGACTTGTCGATACGGGTCAGGTCCTGGTATACAATCCGGCCGGCACCGATGTTAAGATGCCCTACTTCAGAGTTACCCATTTGGCCTTCCGGCAGACCTACAGCCTCGCCGCAAGCGGTTAGCGTAGTATTCGGATATTGCTTCAGGTAACGGTCGTAGTTCGGTTTGTTGGCTTGGGCCACGGCATTGCCTTCATCCGTGTTACGCAGTCCGAAGCCGTCCATGATGATTAGAGCTACAGGTCTTGGAGCTGACATTCTTACTTCGCCCCCTCAACGAGTGAAACGAAGGAAGCAGGCTGCAGGCTGGCACCGCCGACTAGAGCGCCGTCGATGTCGCTTTGACTCATGTACTCCGTTACATTCTCAGGCTTCACGCTGCCGCCGTATTGGATACGGACCGCTTCAGCCGTTGCTTCATCGTACAGGCCTTTGACAAGGGTACGGATGTAAGCAATGACTTCGTTGGCATCCTGGGAAGTGGAGGATTTACCTGTGCCAATCGCCCAGATCGGCTCATAAGCGATAACTACGCTTGCTGCCTGTTCTGCGCTAAGACCGGCAAATGCCGCTTCAGTCTGAACTTTACATACATCTTTAGTCTGGTCTGCTTCACGCTCTTCGAGCTTTTCGCCGACACAGACAATTGGAGTGATGCCGTGGCGGAATGCCGCATGCATCTTTTTGTTGACGATTTCGTCCGTTTCGCCGAAATAAGCGCGGCGTTCGGAGTGACCGATGATAACATACTCAACGCCGAGGTCCTTCAGCATTACACCGCTGATCTCGCCTGTATAAGCGCCGTTATCTTCAAAGTGCAGGTTCTGTGCACCAATTTTGATGCTGGTGCCTTGTACCGCTGCAACCAGTGCAGGCAGGTTAGTGAACGGCGCGCAGATTACAGTCTCTACGCCTGCCACTTCCGCCTGGCCTTTGATTTCAGCGATGAAGCCTTCGGCTTCCGGAACGGTTTTGAACATTTTCCAGTTGCCTGCAATAATAGGTGTTCTACTCATAGTAATGAATTGCCTCCCTCTTCGGTATTACTTGTCGTTCAGTGCCTCTACACCCGGAAGCGCCTTGCCTTCCATGAACTCGAGCGATGCGCCGCCGCCAGTGGAGATATGATCCATCTGGTCTGCGAGGTGGAATTTCTCAGCAGCCGCTGCGGAATCACCGCCGCCAATGACTGTATAACCTTCGGTAGTTGCGCAAGCCTGAGCTACGGCAATGGTACCTTCAGCAAATTTGTCGATTTCAAATACGCCCATCGGTCCATTCCATACAACCAGCTTGGAGTTTTTGATGATATCGGCATAGATTTCACGAGTCTTAGGACCGATGTCCAGGCCTTCCCAATCTGCAGGAATATCTGTTACATCTACAATTTTGGTGTTGGCATCCGCACCGAATTTGTCAGCAACCACTACGTCAACCGGAAGCACAAAGTTTTTGCCCAGTGCTTTGGCTTTCTCGATGAAACCAAGTGCTGCATCGATCTTGTCGTTGTCTACCAGGGATTTGCCGATTTCGTAACCCAGAGCCTTGGTGAACGTGTAAGAAAGGCCGCCGCCAATCAGTACATTGTCAGCCAGGGTCAGCAGGTTGTCGATGACGTCAATTTTGTCTTTAACCTTGGAACCGCCGATGATGGCAGTGAACGGACGTTCCGGGTTAGTCAGGGCTTTGCCGAGAACCGACAATTCCTTCTCCATCAGAAGACCGGATACTGCAGGCAGCAAGTGAGCGATCCCTTCGGTCGATGCATGGGCACGGTGAGCTGCGCCAAAGGCATCATTGACGAACAGGTCAGCCAGTTCAGCAAACTGCTTAGCCAGTTCAGGATCATTTTTTTCTTCACCTTTATAGAAACGGACATTCTCAAGCACAAGCACATCGCCCTCATTCAGTTCAGCAATTTGTGCTTTTACCGCTTCGCCAATCGCTTCATCAGCTTTGGCTACCGGTTTGCCGAGCAATTCGGACAGACGGGCTGCTGCGGAAGTCAACCGCATGGAATCGACGAATTCACCTTTGGGACGGCCCATATGGCTGGCCAGAATGACCTTTGCACCGTTCTCGATCAGGTATTTAATTGTTGGAAGGGTTTCGCGGATACGGGTATCATCAGTGATCTTGCCGTCTTCCACTGGCACGTTGAAATCTACACGCACGAATACGCGTTTGCCTTTTACTTCTACATCACGGACACTTTTTTTGTTCATGATTTACATTTCCTCCACACCCAAAATTGGTTCATTCACGAATCCGCATTTCATCAAGCAGAAGCGATTGTGCCGTCCCATTAAGGACGGTACCGTTTCAGCGAGAAATAGAAGGATACTTTATAGCGACAAGGCTATAAAGTCTTATATTTTTAGAAAGAGCGGAAACAGACTTTCCTTGTTTCCGCTCGATTGTCCTGCTTATATGAAGTCGGTCTTACTTAGCCAGCTTAGCGAATTTCTCCAAAGTACGAACGAGCTGTGCAGTGTAGGACATTTCATTGTCATACCAAGCAACGGTTTTAACCAGTTGTTTGTCGCCAACAGTCAGAACTTTAGTCTGCGTAGCATCGAACAGGGAACCGAAAGTCATACCCTTGATGTCGGAAGATACGATTTCATCTTCAGTGTAGCCGTAAGTTTCAGGATCGGAAGCTTCCTTCATGGCTGCATTGATTTCTTCAACAGTTACGCTCTTATCCAGAACAGTAACCAGCTCAGTCAGGGAACCAGTAGCTACAGGCACACGTTGTGCTGCACCGTCAAGTTTGCCCTTCAGTTCTGGAATAACCAGGCCGATTGCTTTTGCAGCACCGGTAGTGTTAGGGATGATGTTCTCAGCAGCAGCGCGGGCGCGTCTGAAGTCGCCTTTTGCGTGTGGAGCATCAAGAGTATTCTGGTCACCTGTGTAAGCGTGGATCGTAGTCATCAGGCCTTCGATGATACCGAATTTGTCGTTCAGAACCTTAGCCATTGGAGCCAGGCAGTTCGTTGTGCAAGATGCGCCGGAGATTACTGTTTCGGAACCGTCAAGGATGTCATCGTTAACGTTGTAAACAACAGTCTTCATGTCGCCTGTAGCTGGAGCGGAGATAACAACCTTCTTGGCTCCGCCTTTAAGGTGTTTCTCAGCAGCTTCTTTAGTTGTGAAGAAACCAGTACATTCCAGAACGATATCTACGCCAAGCTCTCCCCAAGGAAGTTCTTCAGGGTTGCGGTTAGCCAGTACCTTAACATCTTTGCCGTTAACTTTGAAGAAGCCGTCATGCACTTCAACATCGCCTTGGAATTTACCTTGAGTTGTATCATATTTAAGCAAATGAGCAAGCATCTTAGCGTCAGTCAAGTCATTGATCGCTACCACTTCGATACCTTCTACATTTTGAATACGGCGGAATGCAAGGCGTCCAATACGTCCAAAACCGTTAATACCAACTTTTACACTCATTGAATAGTTCCTCCTAGATTTCGTTTTATTTATTCAAGACAGGCCGTGAGGCTCGTCAAGACAACAAGGTTAAGTATAATGCATAATAAGTCTGTGCGCGTCCCATTTAATGGAATCTATAGGACTTCATGCAACTGTTTGTCGATTTCTTTGCCGATTTCGACAGCAGCCGCCTCGTCAATTACGAGAATATCCTCTTGCCCGAACCGCAGCATCGCATGAATGGCCTTAGCCTTGCGTTTGCCTCCGGCAATACCGATAACGACCTCCGTACGGATAATGTCTTCCAGGCGCAGCCCCATGGTCAGCATCGTATGAACCACTTCGCCATTCTCATTGAAATAGTACCCGAAGGACTCGGCTACGGCCCCTTCGCTCTGAATCTCTGAAATGGTGCTTGAGTCCAGCTTGCGCCTGTGGGTCATCTCAATGGCATCGCCGATTCCATGTACAATGATACGCGATCTGCGGATGATTTGTACAATCTCTCCAATATTGGAGTCCAGTGCAAGCGACTGATAGGCATCGCCGCTAAGCAGGTCGGGCACATGCAGCAGACGGTAATTGGCGCCAATCCGCTTAGCCATAGTTGAGGCAATAGTGTTCGCCTGTATTTCCATGCTTTCTCCCAGTCCTCCGCGCGCCGGAACTACCCAGGCGTTCTTATAGGAATGGGATAACGGCGGGTTCAGCTGATCGGCCATCTCGGCCAGTGTTGATCCGCCGGTGACGGCAATCGTATCGTCACTGCGCAGGACGCTGAGCAATGCCTTGGAGCCTGCGCGCCCCAATTCACGTTTGGTGAAGGGTGATGTCTCACAGTCACCTGGTACTACCACAACTTTGGCGAGACCGTACGTTGTACGAATTTTCTCTTCCAGATCATCCAGGCCGAAAAGGCTCTTGGCGACCGGCTCCAGCAGGTCAAGCAGTCTGCGACCGGCATCGCTAATGCGCATACCGACGCTCTCGATCTCAATGAGCCCTTGCGATTTCAGAAGATCCGTCTCGGCGCGCAGTACCCGCTCGGTCATATCAAGCGATGCGGCTAACGTCCTGCGCCCAATAATATCGGACAGCATGATCTGATGTAGAATCGTATACCGTCTCTTAAGGGTTTCCATGAGATCAGGCAGAAGCTGCTTTTGGATTTCCAATAGATTACGCATGCTTTCACTCCTGCAACTTCGTCTTTCTCTTTTCCCTTGTTCGTGGTCTCAAAATGTCCCGGGTTAACTTTTTAAGTCCCACCCATATTCTACCCAAAACTGACGCCAAGTGCAAGTGTTCCGAGACTATAATTCTCTTGCGCGTTTCATCTTATGCATCTGCTTGTCCATCTCTTAGCAGGATGGAGGCGTTCTTCCCGGTCTGTTTATGGAGGAAGTGAAAAACTATTTTGGGCAGATGTCTTTTACACATTGCTTTTATCCGATAAGTATATTATAATAATTTCTGTTGCGCCCGTGGTCCAATGGATATGACGTAGGCCTCCGAAGCCTGAGATCCAAGTTCGATTCTTGGCGGGCGCGCCATTATTTTCTTTTTTTGTACATAATTTAGCAACCGATACAATATATTTAACCAAAGAGCCCTTTTCGGGCTCTTTTTTTTGAAAGTAAGTTTGACTTTCTTTGACTTTTTGTTTGAATTTGTTTATCATGTGGTTAATACGGTAACAGTAAAAAATGAACACATTTGAAGCACCAATTTCAAGGAGGTTTTCCACGTGAGTTATATTCCTATGGTAGTAGAACAGAGCAACCGCGGTGAGCGCGCTTATGACATCTATTCCCGCCTGCTGAAGGACCGCATCATTTTCCTTGGAACGGAGGTTAATGACGTGGTAGCCAATTCCATCATCGCACAAATGCTCTTCCTGGCTGCCGAGGACCCGGATAAGGATATTCACCTGTATGTGAACAGCCCCGGCGGTTCCATCACAGCGGGTATGGCTATATTTGATACAATGCAGTACATCAAGCCGGATGTCTCCACCATCTGTGTAGGCATGGCCGCTTCCATGGGAGCCTTCCTGCTGAACGCCGGCGCCAAAGGCAAACGCTTCGCTTTGCCGAACAGCGAAATCATGATTCACCAGCCGCTCGGCGGTGCCCAGGGCCAGGCTTCGGATATCGAAATCCGTGCCCGCCGCATCATCAAGCTGCGTGAGAAGCTGAATCGTATTCTGTCCGAACGTACGGGCCAGCCGATTGAGAAGATCGAGAAGGATACCGACCGCGATTACTTCATGAGCGCTGCAGATGCTGCTGAATATGGCATTGTTGATAAAGTAATCGAGAAGACATTACCTACAGGCGTATAATTCTACTCGTACTCCATCAATAAACAAAGAGGCTGCTACAGACCATCCGGTCCGTGGCAGCCTCTTTATTATGCCTGTACAGCTTAAGCTTACCTCAGGTTCCCATATCCCAAGGCATCCAGCTTGACGGCGATTACCCGGTAGCCTCTGCCGTTCGGATGAATATGATCCAGGAACAGCAGGCCCCGCTCATTGCCGGCAAATTCATAATAAATCGAAGCAAACCGGGTGACATTGCTGCTATAGCCCGCTGCATAGCGGTTGAACTGCTGCACCCACTCTGTAGCTACATCCACCTGCGGATATGGATTATAGAGACCTACAATCCGAATAATATAGGGACTGCGTGTGCCTGCCTTTAGCTGTGACAGTATGCCCATAATTTCGCTGAAGTTACGTTTACAATCCCGGAGAGCCTTTTGCAGTATTGCTTGGAATTCCCACGGTCTGGGCCCGGCTGCCCGGGCAGCCTTAATCAGATCATTACCGCCGATCGACACGGTAATAATCTCCGCATCCTTAACCGCAGAACGAAAGACGGCAGAGTTCTTCAGCCGCTGCTTCAATCCTTCCGTGGTCAGACCGTTGATGCCAAGATTCGTCGATACCACCGGAGAACGCAGCCTCCCCTCCGCCATCCGGCGATAGACCGGTACGAAGCCGCTTCCGGGGAGCGCCCCGAATCCGGTTGTCAATGAATCTCCAATCGCTGTATATTGATAGACCATAACCTTCCCTCCCCGATATTAGCTGCTTGCCTTATTTAGCATATGACTATCCGGGTGAGGTGGTAACGGCGGGGCAGTCTTATTAGGCCGTGGGTGAAGGACCGTAAATAGAAGGATGCCCTTGCGTCTCCCGGAGGAGAGGCAAGGGCATCCTGGACCATCGAATTTATTATTTCAGCGCTGCGAACGGACTGCTTCCATCCGGCAGCAATTCCTTGAAGCCGAAGGTGAATTCCGGGAAGCCTGCGGCATATGCAGTGTATTCGTATAACTGGAAGAAGAGAACCGCTTTGCCGTCTTTTAGATAGAAGTACTTCTCGGTATTCAGGCCGTTGAACCCGCCCAGATATCCTCCGTTAGCTTTGATCTCTTTGGATAGCTTAGCGTTAAGCTGTTTTTTGTAATTGGGGTTAGCACCGAACAGGTCACCCAGCAGCAGACGTTTCCCGTCTTTGAGCGAGAAGGTGAATGCATTGCGGTAAGTCATCCCATGAGCACCGCCGGTATACCCATATTGATTAGTGATCAGGCTGAGCACGCCATCCTGGTTATACGTGATCACATAACCGCCTTCGAATTCATACGGCCGGTCATCCTTCGACCGCTTGGAGATTTGATCTTCAGCATCCTTCGCATAGTTCAGAACAGTCTGCTTGATCAGATCATTGATCGCCTTCTCAGCCCCGGCGTTCGCCAGACCGCTAACCTGCGGATAATCCAGCTTGATTGGCGCATCCTTATAGTCCTTCGTATAGCTCGCTGTCTTGATCGTTATGGCATTCTGTGTTTTTTTCACTACATTCAGCCGTCCTGTAGCTGCGCTCCAGTCCCCTTTATAGCCCATGTAATCACTTAACAGTTCGAAGGGCACATAGAGCCGGTTATTCAGTTGTTTGCCCTGATATTCGCCGATATAATAGTTGTTCACACTGATCATAATGCCGTAATCCATGTTCGCCAGCTTCAATTGCCCAGTACCTGTTCCTATGGAGTAAGTCTTCTCCGCTTTATCATAGGATAGCGGCATTCCCAGCGCATCGCGCATAAAGGTTACCGGAATCCATACTTTTCCATCCTGAACAATTCCGGTCTGCGTTGCAGCCTTACCGTTCACCTTCAATACTACTGAAGAGGAGTTGGCCTTGACCTGTGCGGCCGCCGGAGCAGCCTGAGTAATACCTGCAGGGAATATCCCTGTGCCGCCTAGCAGCATTCCTGTTGCGAGAATCCCTGCGCCCCATCTACGGGCCTGTGTCTTAAGCATCTTATTATTCATTGTTTGGTTCCCCTTCCGCTGTGTGATGATTTAACCTGATGTATTACCTCAGCTTCACTCTACCTATTATAGTAAAGGTAAGAGCACCGGATGTTACAATGCACCTTACAGTTTCTTTAATTTTGAAGAGTCTTTCTTAAGATACTGTTACTTCTATCCAGTTGAAACGGCTTTGCATCCTGTAAAAAAGGCGCCTCCCCTGCCATAATCAGCAGAGCAAGCGCCTCTTGCGGAACCTTTTATTTCAATTCATAAGTTACGTTCAGTAGAGTGGTAACCTTCACTTCTCCGGGTTCAACGGAGCTGCCGGCCGCGCTATCCATTGATGCTTTTTGCATGGCCGCTTCAGCGTAGACCACCGGGTGGTTCCCGTCATCGTTCTGAATGACCGTGACGACCTGGCCGAGTCCGCGTTTGGCTGCTTTGGCAATCGCTGCTGCTTTTACATCTGCATTCTGCATTGCTTTGTCAATGACCTGTGCTTCAAACGCCGATGGATCTTCAATGGCAAAACGCACATTGCCGATGTTGTTCGCTCCTGCCGTAGAAGCGGCATCCAGCAATTGTCCGACCTTCGTCAGATCACGGTAGGATACCTGAAGGGTGTGCTGGGCATTATATCCCTTCACCTTCTGGCCGTCCTTCTCCGTATAAGTGTAGTTAGGCTGTACGTTGAACTGGGTACTCTGAATGTCTTTGTCCGCAACGCCCCAAGTGGTCTTGAACAGTGCCGTCAGCTTCGCAATCTTGCCCGCTGTGCCTTTTTGCGCCTCTTGCGCAGTATCAGCTGTCGTACTCACCCCGATGGAGAGATAAGCGATGTCCGGTTTGATCGAAAGCTCGCCTTTGCCTACCACATTCACAATATTCTTCTGCACTTCGTCGGCGTAAGCCGTCTGAGGCCCCTTGAACCCTTCGCTCAATCCCATTCCCCCAATCATCAGGCTTCCTGCCAGCAATACCGCTCCAATAGATTTACCCCATCTGTTCATGCTTGCCATCCCCTTTCGGTTCGTTTAAGTGTTAGTACCCTCTAGACGGGCCAGCTTGGTAAAAGTTGCATGAGGAATGTACGTTATCCATAATTTATTTGGTGCTGACCCAGAAACGCCGGATGACATTTCCATCTTCCTCTATGTATCCGCTATCCTCTATTCCGCCGTTCTTACGGATGGTCCGTTCTGATGCGGTGTTGACGGCGTCACAGACGACGAGTGCCTGCTCTATCCCCAGCTCACTGGCTCTCAGGAGCGCCTGCTTCAGAAGTTCTGTGGCATACCCTTGTCTGCGCGCGGAAGGTACCACCCCATAGCCAATATGCCCGCCCGTATGGAGTAATGTATCGGTCAGCCGATGTCTTATATTCACAGCACCCACTATCCGCTTATCCAGGGTCACCAGCCAGAAGGTCGAACTGCTCACCCACCCTTCTGGTATACCCGCACCACTGGCATATTCACGCAGAGACTGAACCATACCGGCAAAGTCCGCAGGATCGAGCGCAATGACCCAGGGAACGAAGGATTCTCCGCTGGCCTTCCACTCTTCATAAAATACCATATAAGCCTCTCTAAGCGTTTCTGTAGGCTCTACTAAGGTTACCTTACTGCCTTGGTTCTGCATCTGTGGTCCTCCCTTATCCTGATATGAATATGAAAAAAAGCCCCTAAGGGCTTTCGGTAAGACATTGTGGATTTATTGGTTCTCGAGTTCTTCCTTACTGACAAGACTTGTCAAAGCGGTTACAGCTTGTTCCGCATCTGCGCCGTCTGCGCTGATATAAATCTCCGTACCGGAACTGATCGCAAGGCTCATAATCCCCATGATGCTTTTGGCGTTCACTTTTTTATCGTCTTTTTCCACGAAAATCTCCGACGAAAACTTATTAGCTTCTTGCACAAACAATGCTGCCGGCCGAGCATGGAGCCCCGTCTTCAACCGAACAACTACCGGGTGCTTTGTCATGAAACGCTTACCCCCTATTTGAGATCTGCCCAAAAATTTCACATTAATTTTATAATATTATATCATTATAACGCATACCACACTAGAAAAAAAATAATCAGCCGCCACGGACCTTGTCCGCCAGCTCATCAATTTTGCGCAAGCGGTGGTTTACCCCTGACTTACTGACCGTACCGCCCAGCATATCCCCGACTTCCTTGAGGTTAATATCCGGGTGGGCCAGTCTGATTTCTGCAACCTCCCGCAGCTTATCCGGCAAGCTCTCCAGACCCACCTCGCGCTGCAGCAGCTTGATGTTCTCAATCTGCCTTACCGCCGCGCTGATCGTCTTGTTCAGATTTGCCGTTTCGCAATTCACAATCCGGTTGACCGAGTTGCGCATATCGCGCATGATCCGCACATCCTCGAATTTGAACAGCGCCTGATGGGCTCCAATCAAACTGAGGAACTCGATGATCTTCTCGCCTTCCTTGATGTATAGGATGAAGCCTTTTTTGCGTTCTATACAGCGGGCATTCAGGTGAAATTCACCAGCCAGCTCCACGAGCGCCTTGCAGTGCTCCTCATACATGGAAGCGATTTCCAAGTGGTACGAGGAGCCTTCCGGATTATTCACCGAACCGCCGGCCATGAAGGCCCCGCGCAGGTATGCACGCTTGCAGCAGTTCTTGCCGACAATCTCATCATCAATCCCGTCCGTGAAGATAAACCCTTCCGAGACAATCCGCAGATCCTTCAGGATCTCCTGGACCTGGTTCGGGATTCTTACAATATAGACGTTATTCTTCTTCAAACGCATTTTTTTACGCACGAGCAGCTCGATATGGACCTGGTAATATTTCTTAAGCAAAGAATATACCCGCCTTGCAATCGCGGCGTTCTCCGTCGAAATGTCGAGAACCACCTTTTTGCTCGAAAGCTGCACCGAACCATTCATTCGGATCAGCGCTGACATTTCTGCTTTCTCGCAGCAGGGCGGGCTCTCGACCATCGTCAGCTCTTTTTTGGTAAGGGCCGCAAAAGACAAGGGGCTCACCTCTTTCATGTTAACTCTTTCTGTTAATCCAATCCTGCACCAGCTGGAAAATATGATGACTCAGCTTATCTGTATCATGCCGCAAATAGGTTTTGAATAATACCAGTTTGTCAGCAATCACCTTATACCCGTTGCCGTCCACGGCCTCACGGTCGAGCTGCACTGGACGGGCGCCCTTCTCAGCATATTTGAGCTGAACCTGCTCCGGGATCTCTCCGTCATTCACGATCACATAATCGAACAGATGCAGCCCAATGTGGTCATATACCGCCTGAAGATGGTCATTAACTGTATAATTATCCGTTTCGCCCAGCTGGGTCATCACATTGCATACAAAAATCTTAATCGCCTCTGAAGCCACTACGGCCTCTGCCAGCTTCGGCACCAGCAGATTCGGCAGAATGCTGGTATACAGACTGCCCGGACCGAGCAGAATAGCATCTGCGTTGCGGATAGCCTCCAGTGCCTCTGGCAGCGGCTCGACATCCACAGGCTCCAGGAACACGCGCTTGATGACGCCACCCGCCTCCGGAATTTTGGATTCGCCGGTAATCAGCGTGCCGTCCGCCATCTCGGCATGCAGAATTACAGCCTCTCCAGCCGCAGGCAGCACCCGGCCGCGAACAGCGAAGAGCCGGCTGAGTTCCCGGACTGCCGTAACGAAATCCCCGGATATGTCGGTTAACGCAGCCAGAATCAGATTGCCCAGGCTGTGTCCGGCTAAGCCTTCTCCGCTGCTGAAGCGATACTTCATAATCTGCGCCATCAGGGGCTCAACGTCAGCCATAGCCGTAAGTACGTTGCGGATATCCCCGGGCGGCGGCATCTGCAGCTCACTGCGCAGAATGCCGGAGCTTCCCCCGTCATCTGCGACAGTTACGATCGCTGTAATATCCAGCGGCTTCTCCTTCAGCCCCCGGAGCATTACGGAGAGTCCGGTACCGCCGCCCATCACGACGATCTTCGGACGCTCTCCTTGTTCTTCAGCCACTATTCATCCCTTCTCTCATCAATGCCGGTCGCGTTCAGAATCCCGATGGCTGACTGCTACCGTTTCCGTCTCGCTAACCCCCAGCATTTTGCCCAGATATTCAGCAATCGCTACCGAACGATGTTTGCCGCCGGTACAGCCGATACCGATAATAATCTGCGATTTGCCTTCCTTGCGGTATTGCGGAATAAGGAACTGAAGCATGTCTAGCAGCTTGGTCAGAAAGGTCTGCGTTTCAGGCCATTTCATCACATAGTCGTACACCTCGTTGTCTTGGCCTGTCTTGGGCCGCAGCTGATCCACATAATGAGGATTAGGCAGGAAGCGGACATCGAACACCAGATCAGCATCAATCGGAATCCCATACTTGAACCCAAACGAAGTGATATTAACAGAGAGGGTGCTTTTCCCGAGGTGGGAGAACCGTGATACTATTTTTTCTTTGAGCTGTACCGGCTTCATGCTGCTAGTATCCAGGCACAGGGTAGCTGAATTCTTCAGCTCCTGCAGCATCTGGCGTTCGAGCCGGATACCGTCAAGCGGCATGCCTTTGGGAGCAAGCGGATGATGCCTCCGGCTCTCCTTGTACCGCTGTACAAGCACTGAATCTGTCGCATCCAGGAAAAGAATCTCAAAGCCGATCGTTGATTCGTCCTTGATGTAGGCCAGAGACTCCGACAGGGCGGTGAAGAATTCCCTGCCCCTGAGGTCGATTACCAGCGCTACCTTGGCGATTTTACCCTTTGACTGCTCAATCAGTTCAGCGAACTTCGGGATCAGTACAGGCGGAAGATTATCTACGCAGAAGAACCCGAGATCCTCCAGGCTCTGCACGGCAATCGTCTTGCCTGCACCCGACATGCCTGTAATGATAATCAGGGTGGCGTGACCGGGCAATGGTTGGTCGAGGTCGGTCATTACAGCATCCCTCCCTAAGATGAGTATATGAATAATTCCAGTCTTTTAAGAACGCAGCAATAGTCCTGCCGCACCAATAATACCGGCATCGTTGCCAAGCTCTGCTGGCACAATGGTCACACCGGTCTGCAGAGGTGCAGGTGCCAGCTTGGCGAATACCCGGCGGACTTCATCAAACAGAATATCGCCTGCCTTGGAGACCCCTCCGCCTACAATGAATACTTCCGGGTTCAGGACGGCGGCTACCGATGCCATGGATTTGCCCAGGTAGAAGGCGGCCCGGTTCACAATACGCAGCGCAGCTTCATCGCCTGCCTTCGCAGCATCAAATACTTCCTTCGCCGCAATCTTCTCTACGGTAGACAGGGAGGTCCGGTCTCCACGGGCTACTGCATCATTGGCCATGCGGATAATGCCTGTAGCTGAGGAAACGGTTTCCAAACAGCCCATGTTCCCGCAGCCGCACTGGATCGCTTCCAGATCAGGAACGACTGAGATATGACCCAGCTCTCCGGCCAGACCGGCAAAGCCTTGATACACCTTACCATTAATAATAATACCCCCGCCGACACCTGTGCCGAGCGTATAGCAGACACAATTCTCAATGCCGCGTCCCGCGCCGCTCCAGGCTTCGCCCAGTGCAGCCACGTTGGCGTCATTGTCTATTTTGACTGGCTTGTTCAGACGACCCTCCAGAATGGAACGGATCGGCACATCTCTAAATCCTATGTTGGGCGCAAGGATGATGATGCCTTCACGAATATTCGTAAATCCGGCGAGTCCGGCTCCCACACCGGCCAGCTGGTCCCAGGAATACGGAGAGTCTTCAACAATCTGGCGTACATACTTCTCGATATTGTCGATGACAGCCTCAGCGCCATCTGCAGTCCCCGTTGGGCCCTCGTAGGTGTGCAGCAGGCTTCCCTCGGCACTGCAGATTCCAACCTTAATCGTGGTACCACCTAAATCCACGCCAACGTAGATATTTTCAGACATGTAACAAGCCACCTTTTTCTATGCTAAAATAGTTAATCCTACGTACCCACTATAATAGAAGCCTTCCCTGCGGTCAAGGAAAGGCGATACACCCGGGGCAATGGGCTGCGCAGCAGCAAAAAGACTTTCTCGCCGGGCAGGCAAGAAAGTCCGAAATGTATCTTCTATTTTAATGTAAGGAATCGGTCATATCTTCTATTCCGACAAAATCCGTTTTTGACCCTCAAGTGCCCGGATCGGTGCGATGTTCTGCGTGAATTCCAGCGTACCCATATAACGGCCCGCCTCGTCGCGTACTGCGAAGTACCGGATGTAGATGAATTTATCCTTAATGTTAATCCAGAAATCCTCGGCATCCTTGACGCCAGCCTTGAAATCAGCCAGCAGCTTCTCCACGACATGCACACTCTGCGGCGGATGGCAATTCTGCACCGTGCGGCCGATCACGGCCTTCGTCCGGGCAAAAATCCGTTCCTTGCCATGCGAGAAATAGCGGACAACATCATTCTCGTCGATAAAGGTCAGGTCCACCGGCAAATGATTCATCAGCGTCTCGAGCTGGTGAAGCGACAACAGCCCGGTCTCAAACCGGATGAAGCCCTGCGGCGACAGGCCTTCCCCTGCTCCCTCCGCTTGCACATCGGCCCCTTCAGGCTCAGCCGCACGCTCCGGTATCCATTCCTGGTCCGGTGCAGCCAGGCAGAAGCCGATTTCATCGCTTTCGCGGGCAATTTTGACCCACTCATCTTCAGTCAGCTTATCCAGCGCCATCGGCAGCAGAATGTTCTCTTCCTTGAAGATCATCTCGTTGACTTCCTTAATGATCTCTTCGAGTGAAGCAGCAATCTGCTCCGTGTCCCCGTTATAGGCGCTAAGTGTCTTCTTCGCTTCCTTGATCATATTGCGGATGCCGTCATCGACCCCCCACATCACCTTGGTCGGACCATAGATTCCGTACTTCTCCAGGTAAGGGAACAGCAGATTCTCCTTGCGGCTGTAGTGCTTGTCGAGATCGAGCAGCAGGCTCAGGTCCTCCAGCAGCTTGAATATAATCTCGTCACTGGCGTTCTTCTTGAACTTGTCAGCATGCAGCTCCAGCCGGAAGTTCACCAGCCGTTCAATCTCACGGTTCTCCAGCTTGAAGGTATGCACGGGATGGCCGGGCTGCTCCTCGGGCCTTACAGAACGGTGAATCTGTTCAATTGAGCCTTTGAATATGGCCGTATGCACGGAGCATAGGCGCTGTACTTCCTCTACCGGAATGCCCTCCTCGGTCATAAGGGAATGCTCCATGGCGGAGATTTCCTCCACAGTAACATCGCCTACCGCTTCCGCAAAACGCGCCTTAACCTCCTCAACGCTTTTGCCTGCATGCAGCTCCTTGATGATCTCTTTCAGCATAGCCTGGCGGCGCGTCTGTTCGGGCACATCTACCTCGCGGTTATTAATCAGCTCACTCATATGGATCTCTCCTTCTATTCTATAATCTCGAAGCCATGCTGCTGAAAGGCCAGCCGAACGGTTTCCAGCTCTATTTTCTTTAACTTTATTCCTTTGGATAATGTCATGAAACGTCCTGCGGTCTGCAGCATCCCAGGCTTCGTGATATCACGGAAACCGAGACCCACCATGATTTCCACCGCTTCCGGGTGCCTGGTTACCAGCTCAAAGATAGGTTCATCCAGCTTCAGCACTTTACTCATTCTGTTGTACACCTCACCAATGAGAATTCTTCTCAACAACAGCTTAGCATAGGGTACAGAGGTGGATTGTGATTGTAATCACTAAGCATAAGAAAAGCTGCCCTCACGCCTTTTTCAGCATGGGGACAGCAAGTAATAGTTCAGATTATAGGTATAGAAGACCAGCTATATTTACAGCGGTACACTCAAACTGGGGAATTACGGATATCATGCGAAATCCGCATGCTGCAGAACTTAGGGCCGCACATCGAGCAGAAATGCGCTTGCTTCGCACCCTCCGCAGGAAGGGTCTCATCATGATACTCCAGCGCCCTTTCCGGGTCCAGGGAGAGATGGAACTGGTCACGCCAGCGGAATTCGAACCGCGCCTTGGACAGCGCATTATCCCTGTCCTGTGCACCCGGATGTCCCTTGGCGAGGTCTGCGGCATGGGCGGCGATTTTGTAGGTAATGACTCCTTCGCGCACATCATTCTTGTTAGGCAACCCCAGATGCTCCTTCGGTGTTACGTAACATAGCATAGATGTCCCCAGCCAGCCGATCATCGCCGCCCCGATAGCTGAAGTGATATGATCATAACCGGGGGCAATATCGGTAGTCAGCGGGCCGAGAGTATAAAAGGGGGCTTCCCGGCAAATCTCGAGCTGCTTGTCCATATTCTCCTTAATCTGGTGCATCGGCACATGTCCCGGACCCTCAACCATGACCTGAACATCGTGCTTCCAGGCCAGCGCTGTCAGCTCTCCCAGCGTCTCCAGCTCAGCGAATTGAGCTTCGTCATTGGCATCTGCAATAGAACCCGGACGCAGTCCGTCCCCCAGGGAGAAGGCTACATCATACGTCTTCATAATCTCACATATCTCTTCAAAATGTGTGTACAGGAAGTTCTCCTGCTGATGGGCAAGGCACCACGCGGCCATAATCGAGCCGCCTCTGGATACGATGCCTGTCATTCTCCGGGCAGTCAGCGGAATATAGCGCTTCAGCACCCCGGCATGAATGGTGAAGTAATCCACTCCCTGCTCTGCCTGCTCAATCAGCGTGTCACGATAGAGCTCCCAGGTTAAATCCTCCGCTATACCGTTCACCTTCTCGAGCGCCTGGTATAAGGGCACTGTGCCGACAGGCACCGGAGAATTGCGGATAATCCATTCGCGGGTGGTATGAATTGCAGCTCCGGTGGAGAGGTCCATAATTGTATCAGCCCCCCAACGGGTCGCCCACCGCATCTTCTCCACCTCCTCTTCAATAGAAGAAGATACCGCAGAATTTCCGATGTTGGCATTGATCTTCACCAGGAAGTTGCGGCCAATAATCATCGGCTCGCTCTCCGGATGATTAATGTTGGCCGGAATGATGGCCCGGCCGGCGGCCACCTCGTCCCGTACGAATTCCGGCCGCATATTCTCACGGATCGCGATATACTCCATCTCCGGTGTAATCATCCCTTGCCGTGCATAATGCAGCTGGGTAACATTGCGGCCCGCCTGTGCCCGCAGCGGACTTCGCTGCAGTCCCGGAAAAGCTTCTGCGGGCGGCCCGCCCCTGCGGATTCCGTTATCCTCCGGCTGTACGGCTCTTCCGGTGTATTCCTCCGAATCGCCCCGCTCTGCAATCCAGCATAGACGGTGCGGCGGCAGTCCCCTCCGAATGTCGGTCTCCTCTGCAGCATCGGTGTAGATACCGCTTGTGTCATAGACACGCAGCGGTGCGTTCTCCTTATCCCCGGCAACGCCCTCTGTTCTGCTGAGAGTGATCTCCCGCATCGGAACCTGAATATCCGGGCGCGAGCCCTCTACATACACTTTACGGCTTGCCGGAAAACTGGAAAGGTCTACCTCGCCGTTCTTCACTATTTCTGTCACTCTAATCTCCTCCTCTTTGCTCTATGAGCTTGTCAGATAAGATTTCACGCAGCAGACTGAGCCGAAGAATCCATGAATTCCCGCACGTCAAAAAGCCGCTCCACCTGGAGCGGCTTTATTAAAGGAACAGCCAAATAAGACTGTATTCAAAAAAGGTCCGACTCCACTTTCCTACGCTGGTATGATCCAGATCAGGTTCAAGGGTCCGGAAATTCAATTTTCCCGTCTCAGCCTATTCAGGCTCCCCTAGTGGGTATCTTATCTAATTAATTACATTTTACTGGTATAGGTATTTCTTGTAAACCCATAATTGTTACCCGGAACCTTCTCCGGTTATTTATCCAGCGATTCGCTCCAGTCATGCACCATCGTGCCTTCCAGGAACTTCTCGGCGTCCATTGCCGCCATACAGCCGGTTCCCGCTGCCGATATAGCCTGACGGTAACGTGTATCCTGCACATCGCCGCAGGCGAATACGCCGGGAATATTCGTCTCGGTAGTACCCGGATTGACCACGATATAACCACTCTCATCCGTGTTAATCTGGCCGCCCAAGAACGCTGTGTTAGGAGTATGTCCAATCGCCACAAAGACACCATCTGCCTCCACCAGCTCTGTCAGTCCGGTCTCATTATTAAGCACCGTGATGCCCTTCACACCGGTGTCCCCGACGGTAACTTCAACCGGGGTACGGTTCAGGGCCCAGGATACCTTGCTGTTATCGCGCGCGCGGTCCTGCATGATCTTCGAAGCCCGAAGCTCCGGACGGCGGTGAACCAGCGTTACGCTGGACGCGAAGCGGGTCAGGAAGCTGGCTTCCTCCATGGCAGAGTCCCCGCCGCCGACCACGACAATCTTTTTGCCCCGGAAAAAGAAGCCGTCACAGGTCGCACAGGTACTAACCCCGCGCCCCACATTCTCCTGCTCGCCCGGGATTCCCAGATATCTTGCAGAGGCTCCGGTTGAAATAATGACCGACTCTGCTTCGAGCACACCCATTCCGTCTACGGTAACCTTGAACGGACGCTGCGAGAAATCAACGGATTCCACCCAGCCATTCTTGAATTCAGCGCCGAAGCGTTCAGCCTGCTTACGCATATTGTCCATCAGATCCGGACCCAGAATTCCTTCAGGGAAGCCTGGAAAGTTCTCCACTTCTGTTGTCGTTGTCAGCTGTCCTCCCGGCTGCAAGCCTTCAATCACCAGCGGGCTCAGGTTCGCACGCGCCAGGTAAATCGCAGCAGTCAGCCCGGCCGGGCCTGTTCCGATTACAATTGTTTTGTACATTGCTTTGGCCTCCTTACAAGTAGGTTTGTATTTAGAAGTAGTGGTTCAAATACGGGTAGTGGACGGCGATAAGCCGTCCGTTCCCGGCAGCATCCCCCGGACATCACATTCGCTGTCGATCCGCCGCGCATAACGGCTAACCATGGAGACGGACACCCCGTAACGCTGGGCCACCTCGCGGAATGTAACCGGCTGTCCATGCAGCCGTGCCGTCAGATACTCCAGGGCTGCGCACCAGCCGCCGTCATTGCGGAATAACGGAACATCCGGGTACAGGCTGCCGATGAACTGCTTCCAGATAAACTCGGCATCCTTCTTCTGGACAGCATCATATCTGCGGTCCATCATCGCTGCCGTATGATCCATAATCCGCTGCCAGTCCTCTCTCCATTCAGGCGTTCCCTTGGGGCTGGACAGAGCCGCCAGCTCCTGTTCTTCGCCGGATGGGCCAGCTTCATCCAGGTGATCTCCGATCAGCCGCTGAAGGCTGAACAGCGCTGCCTCCTGCAGGCGGTCCTCCTGAAGCGGCTCCTGCTCCAGCACGCCGCGCAGTACCTCGGACATCTCCTCATCCTCAATCCAGCGGAGAGCTTCGGTCACCTGAAGCTTCGTGGCAGAATCGCCGTAGCGCAGCGCCCAGAAGAACGACGCGCGCAGCAGCGGATTACTCCGTACCTCTTCCGTGAATTTGCCCGTATTGTCCTTCCACTGCTTAAGCTGCTCCTGGAAGGGTAACTGGTAATTGTAGCTGATAGATGGCATAGAGCGCTCTTCCGCCCTGGCCTGCTGAAGCTGGGACAGGAAGAAGGCCGGCACAGCAGAATCAGGGTCCAGCTTCGCGGCCTGTCTCCAGCAGCGCTGAGCTTCACTGTACAGGCCGCTATTGCTTGCCGCCACCGCGCAGTAATGATACAGGCCGGCGTCTCCGGCGACCTCCTCATCCTTCAGCAGACGGCGAAAATGGCTGTACGCCGCAGTGTGGCGGCCCAGGATACCCATGGTTGTGGCCATTTTGAACACATGCTCCTGATGAAACGGCACGGTTGCTTCTAGCATACCCAGCAGAGTCCCAAGCTGCTCCTTGTCCCCTGCATACTGCATGAAAATAGCCATATTGCAGAGTGCATGAAGGTTACCGGGGTCCTGCTTCAGCACCTCATCCAGACATTCCTTCGCCTTGGCGAACCGGCCCATATAGAAATTGGCCAGTGCCAGGTTATTGTGCGCAGCCAGAAAGTCCGGGGTGTTCGTGGTGATCTCCTGCAGAAGCTCTACAGCCTGCGGGAACTTCCCCTCCTCCAGCAGCGTCCGGGCCCGGTCATGCTCGATCACACCCTCACGGCTGCGGATACGCACCAGCGGAGCGGGACGGTTCAGCTCATATTGCAGCAGCTCCATCAATTCTTCGGATTCAGCCATGAACTCACCGCTGGCATCCTCCTCCAGATAAGTGACCAGCGCACGCTCCGCCTCTTCAAAGCTTTCCATATTGGCGAAGTTATTAGCCATATAGAAGTGACATTCTGTCATTCCCGGATCAATCTTCTCAAGGACATGGATGAGAATCTCATTGGATGCCGTGTAATCGCCCATCTCAGATAATATACCCGCCATGTTGCAATGATTCACCGGATTATCCGGCTCATATTCAACAGCTTTGCGAAAATTCTTCAATGCCTTATCATATTGAAAGCGGTCCAGCGACCGAACGGCTCTTTCAAAGAAAAAATTGGCATCCAGAGTGACCGGAATGACGTTACTAATTTCCGCGACATTCTCTGAAGTTCTCTCAATCATGGAAGCAAGGCACCTCCCTTTTATCAGCTTCCTAAGCCTCATGAAAAATAGGAGAGCGGCGTCATAAGAACCACCTGTCCTCCCTACTTAAGCAACCTTTTCGTTTCCATTTCTGGTCCCGGCTGTCTTCTTCACACAGTATACCACATGTGGCAGTCAGATTCTCAATCTCAACGCTCTTCACAACAGGCTAAGATCAACATGGCAAGGCGGTAAAAAAAAGACGCAGGCGCTAAATCCCTGCATCTCTGAACAGCTTATCTATGGAACCGCCTTCGATGATGATACGCGTGGCCTCTGCCAGCATAGGAGCTACCGAGAGTACTGCGAATCTGCTGGAATGCTCATCCGGCAGTGCAATCGAATCGGTGACCACAATCTCGTCGATATTGGGGTGGTCCATCCGCTCCAGCGCATCTCCGGAGAACAGTCCGTGTGTAGCACAGACGATGCTGTTCCGGGCGCCCCGTTCCTTCAGGCCCTCCACCACATTGACGATGGTCGTTCCGGTATCAATCAGATCCTCTATGATGATCGGCGTTCTGCCTTCAACATCCCCGATGACATGCGTAATTACCGATTCATTATGGGCCGGACGTTTCTTGATCATGATCGCAAACGGCGAATCCAGCCGGCTGGCCAGCTTCTCCGCCATGGAGGCGCGTCCCGCATCCGGCGATACCACGACCAGATCAGTAAGACCCTTCACCTTCAAATAACCGCTGATCAGATCGAGCGCTGTCAGATGGTCCACCGGGATATTGAAGAATCCCTGAATAGCTGCGGCATGCAGATCAATGGTAATTACGCGGGTCGCCCCTGCTGTGGTCAGCACATCGGCAACCATTTTGGCCGAGATCGGCTCACGCGGTGCGGATTTGCGTTCCTGCCGGGCATACCCGTAATAAGGGACGATAATGTTCACTGTTCTTGCCGATGCACGTTTGGCTGCATCAATCATGACCAGCAGCTCTACAAACAGCTCGTTAATCGGATGAGCCAGGGATTGCACCAAAAATACGTCGCAGTTCCGGATGCTCTCTTCATAATGCACATAAATCTCGCCGCTTTTGAAACGTGTCAGCTTGATCAGGCCAAGCGGTGCACCAAGGCGCTCCGCGATGTCAGCGGCCAGCTTCGGATTCGACGAACCGGAAAAAATCCGTAATTGATGATGCATAGTACCCTCCTGGGATTATAATTTATATTTCAAACGGGACAAGTGTACGGCGGCGCCCTTCGAATACTGCCAGTTCACGGAAGCCTGTATGCCAGAGCAATTGCCGGGCCTCTGTTAAGCCGTCTCCCAGCTTCATGGGATCATGCGCGTCGGAGCCTACAGTGAGCGGAATACCCAGCGCAAGCGCCTGAGCAATCACATGCTCCGCCGGGAACATCTCGGCGCAGGGTTTGGTCAGTCCGGAAGCATTCAGCTCCATCGCGATTCCGCTGCCTGCAATCACCTTCAGTGTCTCCAGCTCAAGCATCCTGACCTCTGCGGTGTCCTCTGGCGTCTGCGGTCCGTAACCGAACCGTTTAATGACATCCATATGTCCTATAATATCATATAATCCCGATAACGCCGACTTCTGCACAGCATCATAATAACGGCGGTATACGCTCATTACATCCTGGCCTTCCCAGCCCTGAGTCTGCCGGTGGTCTGTAATATCCCACTCCCCGAGGAAATGCACCGACCCGATCAGATAGTCCCAGGGATACGGCGCTAAAAGCTCGCGGATCTGCTCCTCGTATCCCTCGATATAATCGGCTTCAAGCCCTACCCGCATCTCAATCGTTCCACGGTAGCGCTCCTTCAGCGTAAGGCACTCCTCCACATAATACGGAAGCTCGGCGAGCGGCATCGCCATCTCGGGATAATACTGCTCCGGATCTACATGGATCAGCGGCAGATGGTCCGACAGCCCAAGCTGCTGGAGCCCCAGCGCGATTCCGCGCTGGACATACTCTTCAAGCTTCCCCACGGCATGACCGCAGCGCTCATGGTGGGTATGGTAATCAATAAGCATCCTGAAGCGCCCCTCCTAGTCCCGCCGAGGCCGTTCATGGCGGGCGCTCAGCTCTTCCAGAATCTCATCCAGCGGAAGCTTGCGTTCCTGCAGCAGTACGAGTAAGTGGTAGATCAGATCGCTGACTTCCAGGCGCAGCTCGGCATTATCTTTATTTTTGGCGGCGATGATTGTCTCAGAGGCTTCCTCACCGACCTTCTTCAGGATCTTATCCACGCCCTTGTCGAACAGATACGTAGTATACGCCCCCTCCGGACGGTTCACTTCGCGCTCGGCAATCACCCGCTCCAGCTCACCCAGTACCGCAAACCGGCCGCTCTCTGCATCAGCAGTGTTAACGGCAGCCTCAGCAGCTTCAACAGTTGCCGGTGAATCGAGCGGAATCTCCCGGAAGAAGCAGCTGTTCTCCCCGGTATGGCAGGCCGGGCCTTCCGGCACCACCTTCACCAGCAGCGTATCGCTGTCACAATCGTAATGGATCGAGGTGATAGCCTGCGTATTGCCCGACGTTCCGCCCTTGTGCCACAGCTCGCTGCGCGAACGGCTCCAGAACCAGGTCTGGCCGCTGGTAAGCGACAGGCGCAGCGACTCCGGGTTCATATAGGCGAACATTAATACCTCAAGGGTACGCGCATCCTGAACTACAGCAGGCAGCAGGCCCGATTCATTCCAGCGGATGCCCGCTACCGCATTGTCCTGGTTCAGTGCTATATCCTTCTTGTCCTCGCTCATCGGATCTCTACCCCTCTTTGCTTCAGATCAGCCTTCAGATCATGAATAGCAATCTCTTTATAGTGAAAAATCGTTGCCGCAAGGCCCGCATCCGCTTTGCCTTCGGTAAACACATCATAGAAATGTTCAATTCTCCCTGCACCGCCGGAAGCAATCACAGGAATGCTCAGCAGATCACAGACCGCCGCCGTCAGCTTCAGATCGAAGCCGTCCTTGGTACCGTCGGCATCCATGCTCGTAAGCAGAATCTCGCCGGCACCCAGCCGCTCGGCCTCCTTCGCCCAGGTCAATGCCCGGATACCGGTTGGCTTACGTCCGCCATGCGTGTACACTTCCCATTCGCCCCAAGCCTCATTATATTTGGCGTCCATTGCCAGCACAATACACTGGGAGCCGAAGTGGCGGGCCCCCTCCAGAATAAGCTGGGGGTTATTGACGGCTGCCGTATTAATGCCGATTTTGTCCGCCCCGGCGCGCAGAATCCGCTTCATATCCTCCGGAGTGGAGATCCCCCCGCCCACTGTGAAGGGAATGGCAATCTCCCCGGCTGTCTGCCGGACCACTTCGATCATGGTTGCCCGGCCTTCCACAGAAGCGGATATATCCAGAAATACCAGCTCATCCGCCCCCTCGCGGTCATACAGCGCCGCCAGCTCCACCGGATCTCCGGCATCGCGCAGATTTACAAAATTCACGCCTTTTACCACACGCCCGTCCTTCACATCCAGACAGGGGATAATCCGTTTAGCCAACATTCCAAGACCCCTCCTTAGTATAGGCTTACCGCAATCCGGAGGACTGGCCCAAGGCCTGTAGCGCTTCCGCCAAATCAATATTACCGGTATACAGCGCCTTGCCGACAATAGCTCCGCCGATTCCGCTGCCGCTGTGTTCGTTCAGGCGCTGCAGATCCTCAAGACTCGTCACACCGCCGGAGGCGATGACCGTTCTACCGCTCGCCCCGGCCATAGACAGAATCCCTTCCACGTTCGGCCCCTGCATCATCCCGTCACGGGAGATATCGGTGTAGATGAAGGTCTCTGCGCCTTTGGCGGCCAACTCTTTGGCCAGATCCTCCGCGCGGACCTCAGAGGTATTAAGCCATCCGTGCGTAGCTACGTAGCCGTTCCGTGCGTCAATGCCAATGGCCACCTTATCGCCATACTTGGCAAGTACAGCTTCGGTAAAAGCATGATCATTGATCGCCGCCGTTCCGATAATCACCCGGCTGATGCCAAGACCCAGCAGCTTCTCCACATCGGCAAGCGTGCGGAGACCGCCGCCGACCTGCACAGGAACATTCGCATTGCGGGCAATGGCTCCGATGATGGCGTCATTGACCGGATGCCCGGCTTTGGCTCCATCCAGATCTACCAGGTGGATATACCGTCCACCCTGCTCCTCCCACGATTTTGCCACCTTCACCGGGCTGTCGTTGTAGATGGTCTCCTGAGCGTAATCGCCCTGCTGTAACCGGACACACTTCCCGTCCCGGATATCAATGGCCGGATATATGATAAAAGAAGACATGAATACTCCCCGCTTTCATTGCAATATTGTTATTCTGGCAGGCCTTAAGCCTGCTGTGCCTGGAGCTGCAGGAAATTGCCCAGCAGCTGGATGCCAAGCTCTCCGCTTTTCTCCGGGTGGAACTGCATTCCATATACATTACCCCGCCCCACTACAGCCGTTACCGGATGCCCGTAGTCCGTGACGGCAAGCAGATCGCTGTCGGCTGCGGCAAGCGCGTGATAGGAGTGAACGAAGTAGACATGCCCCTCCGTTAAGCCCTTCAGGAGCGGACTCTCCGGCTGGAGGAAGCTCAGCTTGTTCCAGCCCATATGCGGCACCTTGTAGCCGTCACGGGGCGCGAAGCGCACCACCGAGCCCGGCAGAAGCTCCAGGCCCTTATGCTCGCCATGCTCCTCGCTGCTGCTGAACAGCAGCTGCATCCCGAGGCAGATGCCCAGCACCGGCTGTCCCGCTTCTGCTGCGGCCCGGACTACCACATCCATTCCGCTCTCGCGGAGGTGCTCCATCGCATCGCCAAAGGCACCGACACCGGGCAGAATCACGCTGTCTGCGGCCAGAATGGCAGCGGCATCAGCCGTTACAAGACTCGTATAGCCCAGCCGCTCTACCGCCTTACTGACACTGTGCAGGTTGCCCATGCCGTAATCGACGATTGCAACGGCCATGCTACAGCACTCCCTTCGTCGAAGGTACGCCCTTCACCCGGGGATCAACCAGTGTCGCCTCATCCAGCGCCCGTCCCAGCGCCTTGAAGACCGCTTCAATCATGTGGTGGGTGTTGGAGCCGTAATGTACGATGACATGCAGCGTAATTCTGGCTTCCAGCGCGAATTTCCAGAGGAATTCATGAACGAGCTCCGTAGAGAAGCTGCCCACCTGCTGTGAAGGATACTCTGCCCGGTATTCGAAATGCGGCCGGTTGCTGATATCAATCACTACCTGAGCCAGCGCTTCATCCATAGGGACGAAGACACTTGCGTAACGTTTGATCCCTTTTTTGTCGCCCAGCGCTTCGCGCAGAGCCTGTCCCAGACAGATGCCGATGTCCTCTACCGTGTGATGGTCATCAATATCAATGTCGCCCCGTGCCTGCACGTTCAGGTCAAACTGTCCATGCTTCGTGAACAGGTCCAGCATATGATTCAAGAAAGGCACATCGGTCTCCAGTTCCGAAACCCCGCTGCCGTCTACGGCAAAGGTTAACTTGATGTCCGTTTCGTTGGTTGTACGGCTAAGCCCCGCCTTGCGCAGCGCCTGTTCGTTATTATTGTTCTCCATTTCCGTCTCCACCTTTCGCTTCCTTCTCCAGCCGGATTTCAATTGCACGTGCATGGCCCTCCAGCCCCTCACGCCGGGCAAGCTCCATAATCGCCGCCCCGTCCCGCAGCAGCGCTTCCTTGCTGTAATAGATCAGGCTGGATTTCTTAATGAAATCATCCACATCTACAGGCGAGGAGAACCGCGCCGTACCGTTCGTCGGTATAATGTGGTTCGGTCCGGCGAAGTAATCGCCGACCGGCTCCGAGCTATACGGCCCGAGGAAGATGGCCCCGGCGTTCTCAATCGCGCCGGTCAGCGCCATCGGGTCGTTCACGACAATCTCCAGATGCTCCGGCGCCAGCCGGTTCACCACGGAGATGCCCTCGTTCAGCGATTCTACGACGATAATCGCGCCGTAGTTCTCGACCGAGGCCCGCGCGATTGCTTCGCGCGGCAACGTCTGCAGCTGCCGCTCCACCTCGGCAGCCACCTCCTCCGCGAGACGCTGCGACGGCGTCACGAGGATCGCCGACGCCATCTCGTCGTGCTCGGCCTGCGAGAGCAGGTCGGCCGCGATGTAGGCGGCCTCGGCGGTATCGTCGGCGAGCACGACGATCTCGCTCGGTCCGGCGATGCTGTCGATATCGACAGCGCCGTAGACCTCGCGTTTGGCCAGGGCCACGTAGATGTTCCCTGGCCCGCAGATCTTATCGACCGGCACGATGGACTCCGTGCCGAAGGCCAGGGCGGCGATCGCCTGCGCGCCGCCCACGCGGTAGATCTCGTGTACGCCCGCTTCAGCGGCGGCCACGAGAATATAGGGGTCAATGCCTTCGCTGCCGCCCGTCGAAGGCGGGGTAACCATCACGATCTCCGGCACGCCGGCAATCTGTGCCGGAATCACGTTCATCAGCACCGAGGACGGATAGGCTGCCTTGCCGCCGGGAACATAGACGCCCACTCGCTTCAGCGGGCGGATGATCTGGCCGAGGATCGTGCCGTCCGGCTGCAGATCCATCCAGGAATTGCGTTTCTGCCGCGCATGGAACGCACGGATATTAACGGCTGCCGCACGGATCGCCGTCACGAAGGACTCCTCTACCCGGCTGTAGGCGGCTTCAAGCTCCTCCGGTGTGACCCGCAGCTGCGCAGGCGTCAGCACGGCGCCGTCAAAGCGCTCCGTATACCGGAGCAGCGCTGCATCGCCTTCCTGCTTGATACCAGCCACGATCTCACGTACGGCCTTGTTCTGCTCCGGCGTGCCGTATTCCACTTCACGCTGCAGCTTAAATTCCTTACTGGACTGAATCTTCACCGCTGCTTCCCCCTTGAACTCTATATTTACTAAGATTATTTCATCTGCAGCCCCGGGCCTGCAATAACGGCCTGCAGGCGGTCGCACAGCTGTTGAATCTCCGCGTTCTTCATCCGGTAGCTTACCCGGTTCGCTACCAGGCGGCTGGTGATCTCGAAGATGCTGGTCATCTCTACCAGCCCGTTGTCCTTCAGCGTCTGCCCGGTCTCAACCATGTCCACGATCCGGTCCGCCAGGCCGATCAGCGGCGCCAGCTCGATGGAGCCGTTCAGCTTCACAACCTCCACCTGCTGGCCCTGCTCGCGGAAGTACCTTGAGGCCACATTCGGGTATTTGGTAGCTACCCGCTGCTGAATGCCCGGCTGCCAGTTCGGAAGCCCGATAATCGACATCCGGCAGCGGGCAATTCCCAGATCAAGCAGTTCGTAGACATCGCGGCTTTCTTCCAATAATACGTCTTTGCCGACAATGCCGATATCCGCTACCCCATACTCTACATAGGTAGGTACATCCACCGGCTTGGCAAGAATGAACTCCATTCCGGCTTCCGGCAGTGAAATCACCAGCTTGCGCGATTCTTCTCCATCTGGAGGAATCGGCAGTCCCGCTTGGCGGAACAGCTCTGCCGCTTTATTGTAAATCCGGCCTTTCGGCATGGCCACCTTAAGAATCTGTGCCATCATTACCCGCCTCCGTTTCGTATTTCCGCTTCTATAGGTGATCATTGTTTCATTATTTTAATAAAGTCTCCATTCATGCAGACGGCTTCACTCACCCATGCTCACTGACAAAAGACACGAACGTATAAATCTCGCCGTACCGCTCACCCTCTGCCTCAATCGTATCCGCATCCAGCCGCTTCACGGTCTTCAGCTCCTCCGGGCCTGATGCCAGCCGTGTAACTACAGCATGACCTTCCGTCCGCAGGCGCGCTGCTTCGGTTAGGCCCTCCTGGCGCCGGAGTGCATCATACTGGACCAGAATCGGCAATTCTTCCTCTTCAGGCAGCCCGGATACACCATCCAGAATACGGTTGGTCTTCAGCGAGAAGCCCGTCGAGGGGATAGGCCGCCCGAACTGCTGAAGCAGATTGTCATACCGGCCGCCGCTGCATACCGGGAAGCCCAGCTCAGCAGCATAACCCTCAAAGGTCATTCCGGTATAGTAAGAGAAATCGCCGATCATCGTCAGATCAATCAGCACATGCTGAGAGACGCCGTAGGCAACCAGAACTTCCCATACCTTACACAGATGCTCAATCGAAGCGCGTGCCAGCGGATGATTGCTTAACTCCAGCGCCTGGCCACAGATCTCCTTGCCGCCCCGCAGCCGAAGCAATCCGTCCAGCTCCTGCTTCTGGGCTTCGGATAGCTCAAGACGCCGCAGCGTCTCACGGAAGGCTACATAATCCCGGCTGAGCAGGTGGCTCTTGAGCTCCTCCTGAGCCTGCGGCAGACCGGACACAGCTTCCTGGAAGAGACCGTCGAGGAAGCCGACATGCCCTATCGCTATTTTGAAAGACTTCACACCCGCCGCCTGCAGCGAGGCAATGGCCAGTGCGACCACCTCAGCGTCCGCCTCCGGTGAATCATCCCCGACAAGCTCTACGCCGGTCTGATAGAATTCCGCCTCCCGGCCGGCTTCCTCTTCAATCGCCCGGAAGACGTTGGCGTGATAGGACAGACGCAGCGGCAGCGGCTCATCCTTCAATAGAGAAGAGACCACACGGGCCACAGGAGCTGTCATTTCCGAGCGCAGCACCAGAGCCTGACCACGGTTGTTAAGCAATTTATACAGCTTCTGATCTGATGTAGAGCTGGCCACACCGACCGTATCATAATATTCAAGGGTAGGCGTAATCATCTGCCGGTAACCCCAGCGGCTCATGCAGTGAAGTACATCATTCTCAATCTTGCGCAGCTTCGTTACCGCACGCGGGAGATAATCCCTTACGCCGGCAGGCTTTTCAAATCCCTTTGGTTTGGCCATCTTCATTGTTCACCTCATCAGATATGTTAAGAGAGATCATCAAATACTTTATCATGGTAAAGTGGTAGTAAAGTAAAGCAGTGGCAATATCGTATCACGGACCATCCTTTTGCGTCAACATTTTGCCACCGGGATAACCGGCGAATATAATAAGTTAATATGATTGTACTTTATTTCCTGCATTAAGTATTCCCGGTATCTATTTCAGAAGCAGAAAGAAGGACTGACGGCTTGAGTACATCCTATATGATTGGCGTTGATATTGGAACCACCAGCACCAAGGCTGTCCTCTTTGAGGAGAATGGAACGATTGTTGCCCAGAGCAATCAGGGCTATCCGCTGCACCAGCCCTCTCCCTCTGTGGCGGAACAGGACCCGGAGCAGATTCTGCAAGCTGTAATCCACACTATATCATCGGTCATGCAAGACAGCCTTGCCTCTCCTGCAGATATTCTGCTGGTCTCGTTCAGCTCGGCTATGCATAGTGTTATTGCTGTTGATGCTTCCGGCCAGCCGCTTACTGCCTGCATTACCTGGGCTGACAACCGGAGCAGCCGCTCTGCGCGGCGGCTGAAGGACGATCTGAACGGGCATGAGCTGTACCTGCGGACGGGGACACCCATCCATCCCATGTCTCCGATCACCAAGCTGATGTGGCTTGGCGAGGAGCAGTCCGGGCTGTTCAGTCAGACCCACAAGTTCATCTCCATCAAAGAATATATCTTCTTCAAGCTGTTCGGCGAATATGTGATCGACCATTCCATCGCCTCGGCGACCGGCCTGTTCAATCTGGAGAAGCTGGATTGGGACGAGGAGGCCCTAAGGATCGCTGGTGTTACTCCTGAACGGCTATCCCGGCCGGTCCCTACCACCCAGATCATGCAGGGCCTGCTTCCAGGGCTTGCGGATAAGCTGGGACTTCTGGTTAACACCCCGTTTGTGGTGGGAGCCAGTGACGGCGTCCTGTCTAACCTGGGGGTAGGTGCAATAGAGCCAGGTGTCATTGCCGCAACTATAGGAACGAGTGGGGCCATCCGCACTGTAGTTGATCATCCGCTGACCGATCCCAAAGGACGGATCTTCTGCTATGCCCTGACAGACAAGCATTGGGTAATTGGCGGTCCCGTGAATAACGGGGGGATGCTCTTCCGCTGGGTGCGTGATGAGTTCGCCGCTTCTGAGGTGGAGACCGCGAAGCGCCTTGGCATTGATCCCTATGAAGTATTGACCCGGATTGCCGAGCAGGTGCCGCCCGGCAGTAATGGACTACTCTTCCATCCGTATCTGACCGGAGAACGCGCACCGCTGTGGAATCCCGATGCCCGCGGCTCCTTCTTCGGCTTAAGCATGAATCACCGCAAGGAGCATATGATCCGTGCGGTGCTCGAAGGTGTCATCTTCAATATGTACACCGTATTGCTCGCTATGGAGGAATGTATCGGCCAGCCTGTCAGAATCCTGGCTACAGGCGGCTTCGCCCGCTCTGCTCTATGGCGGCAGATGATGGCGGATATTTTCGATCAGGAGGTAGTGGTCCCGGAGAGCTTCGAGAGCTCGTGCCTCGGCGCAGTCGTATTAGGACTATACGCCACCGGCCGGATCGATTCCTTCGAGGCTGTATTCGGAATGATCGGCTCGACCCACCGGCATGAACCGGTTACAACCCACTCCAAAGCCTACAAACAACTCCTGCCGATCTTCATCTCCGTATCCCGTAGTCTGGAAGACCAATATCAGGCGATTGCCGACTTCCAGCGTGAACAGGCCGGAGAACAGCCCGGCTAACTATTATATACTTGCACTTGCAATTCTCCCTACAGCAAAGCGCCAGCCCGCCGCATCTGCGGCCAGCCGGCGCTTTGCTTTGTATCCATCCTAGGATTCCCCTATGCCGAGTCTATACAGTTGCCTTGGGCACCGGTCCCGGCTTCGGCGGTGCGGAGCCAAATACGATCCAGGCCGGCTTCACATAACGGAAGGCGAGGGCAACTACCAGCCAGGAACCCAGCAGCGCTACCAGCCAGCCACCCGCAATAGCCGCCGTATAAGCAAGCGATCCGCCATGGAACGGCAGCTTTCGATAGAGGAACAGCAGCAGCGGATGCAGCAGGTAAATGCCGAAGGAGCAAGCCCCGGCGGAGATCAGCAATCTCGTCAGGAAGCTGCGCCCGGCGCCGTACAGCAGGAAAGACAACTGAAGCAATACCAGACAAGAGAGCAAGGCATGAAGGTTGGAGAACCCTTCGTACCATAGACTGTTGATTACTGTTTTTTTGGTATAGTTGTTGTACCACAGTAACACATGCCCGATTCCTGCCGCAGCCCATACGAGCCACAGTGCCACCCAGCTTGCCCCTTTACCGGAGCGCCAGCCTTCGCGGGAAGGAATCAGCCACTTTTTCAAAGAGCTGTAGTAGATCGCAATTGCCGCACCGAGCAGGAAATAAGAGAAATACGTAATCGCAAGACTGCCCTTGGACAGCTGCCAATACCCGTGGTTGACCATATATTTGTTCAGCAGCACGAAGCCCCACTGAAGCGCGAGCCCGATGACCGGTGCCCAGGCCGCCAGATGCCGGACTTTCTGCAGACACCACAGCACAAGCGGGAACAGCACATAGAACTGGATAATGATGATGATATAGTATAGATGCGTATACGCTGTACCGGTCCATAGATACTTGCCGAACTTCGCTCCCAGCTCCTGAAGAGGCAGACCCCAAGTATGCCCGGCTGTCATTTTGAGCCCAAAATACAGCACCGTAAACATAAGATAAGGCACAATAATATAGATTAGCCTGCGGCTGTAGAATTTGGCCAGCACCTTCCCTCCCAGCGGGCGGTCTATATAATTGTAGAAGAGTACGAACCCGCTCAGAAATACAAAGGAAGGCACTGCAAACTGGCTGAACTTGTTAATGAACAGAAACGGAGGGAACATCGAAGTGCCCAGCGTCTCCGCCAGTGTCCGTGAAGTGGCATGAATGGCTATCACCGCAAAAATGGCAATTGCCCGAAAAATATCAAGCTGTGGAATTCTTTCCTTTTGTGCCATTATCATTCCTCCTGTGTGTGAAGTTAACGCAACAAACCCTGCAGCTCCTGCGCAGATACACGCAATATGATACTGCAGGGTGAGAACTTGTCTGTACACTATTCTTCTTCGTAAGGCTCTGCTGAAGCAGGACGCAGTTCACGCAGGGGATTCCCCCCGACGAACGAGCCGGCCGCCACATCCTTGTGCACCACCGATCCCGCCGCAACAACAGCCCCATCCCCTATCGTAACACCTGGCAGGATGGTCGTGTTTGCCCCGATCAGCACATTCTCACCGATAATGACTTCACCCAGCCGATACTCTTTAATGAGGTACTCATGAGCCAGAATAGTGGTGTTATAGCCAATCACGGAATTTTCCCCGACAGAGATTTTCTCTGGAAAAAAGACATCTACCATCGCCATCAGCCCAAACGCAGTATGCTTGCCTACCTTCATCCCGAGTATCCGGCGGTAGATCCAGTTCTTGAGCGGCAGAATCGGGCAATAGCGGGCAATCTGGATAAAAATAAAATTGCGCACACCCTTCCACGGACTGACCGTACGGTAAATATACCAGAGCGAATTATGCCCCTCCACCGGATAACGCGTTATCTTTCTCACGGCTGCATGGTCTCCTGCTCCACAATAGTGAACAAATCCTTCATCTCATGGATAATATAATCCGGTTCATATCCGCGCAGCACATCCTCACCCTTAAGCGACCAGGCCACTGCGGCTACACGCACCCCTGCTGCTTTGGCGGACTGAATATCCACAGCGCTGTCACCAACCATCAGTGTCTTAGCCGGATCAACGCCCAGATTAGCAACGGCCGTAAGCACCGGCTCCGGATGAGGTTTGGGATGACTAACATCATTGACCGTAACAATAGTCTCCATATACTTCAGCAGATCGAACATTTCCAGTGCTTTGAGGGTAGTGGGCCGGATCTTCGTCGTCACAATCCCGAGCTTGATCCCGCGGCGCAGCAGTTCTTCCATCGTCTCATTCACATCTGGAAAAGAACCAATCAGCTCATCATGATGCGCATAATTGTATGAACGGTAGGACCGCTCCAACGCGCTTATATCCTGCAGGCCGGAGAATGCAGTCATCTGCTGCTGAAGTGTCGTTCCCATAAACGGAATGATCTGCTCCCGGGTCAGGGACGGCAGATTATTCTCCTTCAGCGCATGCATGAATGAACGGATAATCAGCTCATTCGTATTCACAATCGTTCCGTCCAGGTCAAATAACACGCATTCTATCATTGGTACTACTCCTTTGTTTCCTTATCTTCAGAGGGATCTGGCACCGGCCGGGCAGGCTGAGGAGCCTTCTGCGGTGTATTGACAGCACTCTCGGGCACAACAGCGTCCGCTGCTGCGGACTTGGTACTGATAATCGGGTCCGAATAATGATCCTTCGGCTGACCGCTTACCCGCCGTACGATAATCAGGATGATTGCAGCGACAATGATGAGCAGTGCCAGCAGCTGAGAGATACGGACATTGCCGTAAGCCGGATCAAGATACCCTTGCTCGAATCCGAGCCATTTCATCGGACTCCATAGACCGTCAATGAAGGATGCCAGCCCGCTGCTGCCGTTAAATCCAAGGCTGTCTGTACGCAGCGCCTCAATAAAGAACCGTCCGATAGAGTACCAGATGAAATAACCCAGGAAGATCTCTCCGGCACGGACAAATTTCTGGCGTCGGAGGACCATCAGGAGCAGAATACCCAGCAGACTCCAGAGCGATTCATACAGGAAGGTCGGATGGTGAAAGGCATCCCCTATGTACATTTGATTGACGATAAAATCCGGCAAATGCAGCTTGTCGCGCAGGAACGATTCCTCCACCACACCGCCATAGGCCTCCTGATTAATGAAGTTCCCCCAACGCCCGATCATCTGACCGGCAAGCAGTCCGGGAGCACAGATGTCCACGATACGCCAGAACGGATAACCTTTGTAGCGGAAATAAATGATCCCGCAGATAATCGCCCCGATCAGGGCGCCATAAATAGCAATACCGCCGTTCCAGACTTTGAAAATATCGAGCCAGTTATCCTTATAGTCGTCCCACTTGAACGCTACAAAATAAATCCGCGCCCCGATAATTGCCGAAGGCACGCCCAGCAGTAACATATCCATGAAGAACTCTTGGGGAATGTTGAAGCGTTTGCCCTCCTGAATGGCGAGGAATAATCCGGCTAAGGCACCAAGACCGAGGATCAGACCATACCAGTGGACAGGGAGCGATCCGATGGAGAAGACTACCGGGTTAATCGCTAATGAAAAAAACATGCTCTCACACTCCTAATCCAGATCATCCATGTCTTCAGAGATGGTGGCTGTAAGTTTATTCGTAAATTGCAGAGCAGCGTTGAAGCCCATTTGCTTGAGCCGGTAATTCATCGCCGCAACCTCGATAATAACAGCAAGGTTACGCCCCGGGCGGACAGGAATGGTGACCAGCGGTACATCGGTATCAATGATCCGTGTAGTCTCCTCATCCAGTCCCAGCCGGTCATACTGCTTGTCCTGCTGCCAGGCTTCCAGTCTGACCACCAGAGTAATCCGCTTATGATTACGGATGGCGCCTGCACCAAACAGAGTCATAACATTAATAATCCCTACACCGCGAATTTCCAGCAGGTGACGAATTAATTCCGGTGCGGTACCATGGAGCTGATTATCCGAGGTCTGACGGATTTCTACAGCATCATCGGCGATCAGACGGTGGCCGCGTTTAACCAGTTCCAGCGCTGTTTCACTTTTACCGATGCCGCTGGTTCCAGTAATCAGCATCCCTACACCATACACATCACAGAGAACACCATGAATCGTTGCTGTCGGTGCCAGTCTGCCCTCAAGGAAGCTGGTCAGTCTGCTGGAGAAAATAGTTGTCGCCATCGAGCTGCGCAGCACCGGAAGCCCCTTTTCGTTGCTGATATCAATAATTTCCTGAGGAATGTCCAGCCCGCGTGTAATCACGATACATGGAGTATTATCATTACAGATTCCGCGAACCCGGCTTTTTCGGTCTTCCTCCGAGAGCATGGAGAAGAACGCCAGCTCTGTTTTGCCCAGCAGCTGTACACGTTCTTCAGGATAATATTCAAAATAACCGGCCATTTCCAGTCCCGGACGGTTCAAATCGTCCACAGTGATCGGTCTCTTCAGACCTTCATGTCCGGATACCACCTCTAATTGAAAATGCTGTACCAATTCCGATACCTTTACCTTCTTAGCCATATCGTCCGTCCTTTCGTCACCCGCGGCTCACGCCGGTTTCCCTTATGCCGGTTCACAACTTAATCCATTCCAGCTACAGGTAATTCTCCTGCTATCTTAATTGATAACGCCTGTGAATGCAATCTTAAAGCCCGCCGGCAGCTCGTCATTTGTTCAGGCTCTCTAGAGTAAAGGGCTGGTACAACCCAGCCCCTCCTCATCAAACCGTACGTGAGGTTTTCCCTCATACGGCTTTCCGATGTTTGTCATTCATGGGCATGCAGATTACAATAGCGTTTTTAGTCCACACTTATTGACCATATACTTGACCTCCGGGAATGAACTCATCCATCTCCTCCGTTGTCTCTTCTTCGCATACCACCGCGTAAATCGCTGCAGGATATACCAATCCAGCTTGGCTAATCTCTTTTGGCTGTAGTTCGTGTAGTAATAATTTCTCCATCCCTGTATCTTTGGATTGAGCCATTCCACGTGTTCCACGAACGATTTCCAGCGCATGCCGGGCGGTGCTAATCGGTCTTTGACCACGCCTCGGATACGTTCCTCTGCCTTCTTCGTTAGCCACTGCTGGGTGGTATAGTACACCTTCCCTTGAGAAGTTTCTGCTTTCGTTTTTCGGTGGTGCATTCCTAAGAAGTCGAAGCCTTCGTCTCCTGTCCACAGACCTACAATGCGGGTTTTGGTCGGATGCAGCGTGAGTTCTAGACGTTCCATAATGGTGCGGATGAGTTCATACGCATGTTCTGCATCCTTTTTGGTTTTACAGACCACGACGAAGTCGTCTGCATACCTCGTCAGTTCTCCCAGTCCACTTCCGTGTTTTTCCCATAACCGGTCAAAGTAGTTCAAATAGATATTCGCCAGCAGTGGCGAGATGACACCACCTTGGGGTGTCCCTAGATCGGAGCGCCGTACCTTTCCTTCTTCCATTATTCCCGCATGAAGCCACTTCCGTATGAGCTTCAGAATCCGTCTGTCATTGATACGCATCTGTACCAATTTCATGAGTTTCTCTTGATTGATATGGTCGAAGTAACCTTGGATATCGACGTCGACTACCCAATTTCCTTTGCGGTTGCAGGCTTTCCGGATTCGCTCCAGCGCTCCTTTGGCACTTCGTTTTGGACGAAATCCGAAGGAGACTTCTTTAAAATCGGCTTCAAAGATGGGTTCAATCACCAGTTTGGTTGCCATTTGTAAGACACGGTCCCGTACGGTAGGGATGCCTAGCGGTCTTGGCTTCCCATCTTTCTTCGGGATATAGTGCCGCCGAACCGGCTGCGGATGGTAGCTGCCTTCTTTCAATTCTTGCTCACAGCTTTTGAGAAATCTCGTCACTCCTTGTTTCTCGATTTCAGCGAGCGTTACGGCATCCACTCCCGCAGCTCCCTTATTCGCTTTCACCCGTTTCCAGGCTTCGCATAGCACATCCCACCGGTAGACTTTGTCGTACAAGGCGTGGAATTTACGCTTGTTGTTCTCCTTGGCCGCATGACCTAGCTTTTCTTGGAGTTCTTGAACTTTTTCCTTGGGTGTCGTTAGCCGTTTGGCATTCACTCACTCGTACCTCCTCCAAAAGCGTAAACAAAGCAGGGCTCCTTCCCTCCCTAAGGTTATGTTGTCCTTAGGTTCTTCGGTACTACGAGCCCCTCGGACTCCCTTCCCACAGACGGTTCACTTCGTCTTCTGGACTTATAGAGCGCCTCTTTACGGGTTCCTAAAAAAAAAATTCCGTGTGGGGGAGGGTCTCCCCAGTTCACTGCATTATCTTTCAATCCATGCCGTTCCCTATACGCCGGAGGGTTCTTCACTGTTGTTCCAAGTTCTGCACAGCTTCCTTGGCCTTCGTCCATAATAGCGGGACTCGGCTCCCTCTGTTCCCCTTTGCAGGGCCTTTTTGACGACGCGGCAGGATTCACTTGATGTTGCGGCCTGAATTGTTGCTCGCCCGGTCTCTGACCAGTACTTTTGTCGATGCGCTTTTACACACAGATTTCGCCATGTGCAAGCATCCTAGCTACAAAGGTAGCTTGGTCCCTCCTTTGGTTGGACTTTCACCAACTAGATAATGCGTGCCTCTGGGCACGCCTACAAGAAAAAGCCGCCTAATCAGGCGGCTTTCTTCAAAATAAAAGTACTCATACTGCAGAGATCTTATCCCAGCAGAACGTTAAGTTCGGATTCTTTGTCAAAGATGTGGACCTTATTCATGTCGATAGCCAATCTAGGCTTGCTGCCTTCACGGGTAGTGGAACGTCCATCTACACGCGCAATAACTGTGTTATTGCCAAGACCGCTCAAGTAGAGGAGCATTTCATGACCAAGGTTCTCGGTAACATCAACCAACGAAGTGAAGATTGTGTTAGGGGAAGCTTCCAGGAACACAGGCTCTTCATGGATGTCTTCCGGACGAACGCCCATGATTACATCTTTGCCGATGAAGCCTTTGTTGCGCAGGATTGTAGCTTTGCCGCCTGGAACTTCAACGTCAAGGTTCTCAGCACGGAAACGGACAGCGCCGTTCAATTCGGACAGGGTACCATTGATAAAGTTCATTGTAGGGGAACCGATAAATCCGGCTACGAACAGGTTCGTAGGCTCATTGTACAGTTCTTCAGGGGAAGCAGCCTGCTGGATGATACCATCGTACATAACTACGATACGGTCACCCATTGTCATTGCTTCTGTCTGGTCATGCGTTACATAGATACAAGTGGTTTCAAGGCGCTTAACCAGCTTAGTGATTTCAGCACGCATCTGACCACGAAGTTTCGCATCCAAGTTGGAGAGAGGCTCATCCATCAGGAAGACTTGTGGATCACGGACAATAGCGCGGCCTAGAGCGACACGTTGGCGTTGACCACCGGACAGTGCCTTAGGTTTGCGTTCCAGCAAATGCTCGATATCCAGAATTCTTGCTGCTTCGCGCACTTTCTTGTCGATTTCTTCTTTCTTCACTTTACGCAGCTTCAGACCGAAAGCCATGTTCTGATATACACTCATATGCGGGTACAAGGCGTAGGATTGGAATACCATCGCGATATCACGGTCTTTAGGAGCAACGTCATTCACAACACGGTCACCAATGTACATTTTGCCTTCAGAGATTTCTTCCAGACCAGCGATCATACGCAGGGTTGTGGATTTACCGCAACCGGAAGGTCCAACCAGTACGAGGAATTCCTTATCTTTAATATCAAGATTGATATCAATTACTGTTGCTTTATCGGAACCCGGGTATTTTTTGAAAATATGCTCTAAACGTACGCCTGCCATTGTATTTCCCCCTCGAGTCTATTATTGGAATAGAAAATCAAACGCTTTCTTGTACACTTATCTTACCCCAGACCTAGCCGGATGGCTATTTGCAAGGTTCACAAAAAACCTATTTTCTTTTCGTCACTTTATACAATAACATAGCAACCTTCACAATTGCGGCATCTCCAAAGCTGCGGACATCGGCCCCGGTCTCCTGTTTGATTTTATCCAGCCTGTATAGCAGGGTATTCCGGTGAATATACAGCTTCTTGGCGGTTTCACTGACATTGCAGTCCATTTCAAAAAAGCTCTCCAGCGTCAGCAGCATTTCCTTATCCGCCAGTACAGCGGAATAATCGCCGATCTGTCCAAGAAGCTGCCTGCGGCGGTCATCGGGAATACTGTTAACCAGCCGCTCCATGTGAAGCTCCCACGGCAGATGAATATAATCCCCTACCTGGAAAATCCGCCCGAGAATAATGGTCTCCCGCAGTAAGGCTACCGCTCCTGTTAGACCCTTGACCGGAACAATGGCTGGAGACACTGCCAGATGGAAGACGCCAACCCATTCACTGGCAATCAGTTCATGCAGCCCCATAGAAGTCTGCGACAGCAGTTCCTCTTCGCTTTCTTCCTCATCCTCCTTATCATCTCCGCCCGTGAGTAGTTCCTTACGGGCTAAAATTAACCATTCCTTATCCTGCAGGGGAACAAGCAATACATCGTTCTCGAAATAACTCCGCATCAGCTTCATTAATGAACGGTACGTCATCTGCGGGTTATGGGCGTTCTCGCTGACCAGCAGAAATGGAATCATATCCCCGAACAACCGGCCTTTCAGCGAGATTTCATCGGGAATCTCCGTATCGTCCTTCTCCTGCTCCAGCTGTGAGTTCAGCCAGGCGCTAAGCTGCCGCGCCTCCATCTCACCTTCTTCTTTGAATCCGGTAGCCTTAAGAGCTACCGCAAAGTTCCGTCCGGCATAATTAACAAGCTCCAGCTCCAGTGACGACAGCCCCTCTGTCTCCACCCACACAGCTGTAACCCGGCCGTCATTCTCATATAAGGGAACCCATAGATAACCTTCATGAAACACCGGCTGTTCCTGGTCTTTATCCGTACCTATGCCAAAAAGTGAAGCTGAATGCTGCCTTCCAAGCTGCTTGATTCCGGTTCTCTTTCCGGTGAGTTGCTCCAGTCTTTGACGCAAAACCTCACTATCCATCGTCACCATTCTCCACCACTTTTGCTCTTTTCGCTTATTTTATCATATTTTGCTGCAATATGCGGAATTGCACTGCTGTACCCTAAATGACAACAATAATTAATCAGGAACCTTACTGGATACAACATAACAAAAAAAGGCCACCACCCTAAGGTGATGACCTCTAACTTGAGATGAGCCATGAAGGACTCGAACCTTCGACACCCTGATTAAAAGTCAGGTGCTCTACCAACTGAGCTAATGGCTCAAAAAACTTATGGAGGCTGATGGATTCGAACCACCGAACACGTACGTGAGCAGATTTACAGTCTGATGCGTTTGGCCACTTCGCTAAGCCTCCATGATGGTGGCGCGGGAGGGAATCGAACCCCCGACACAAGGATTTTCAGTCCTTTGCTCTACCGACTGAGCTACCGAGCCATGAAACAAGCCTAAAAACAAAAAAATGGCGGAACCGACGGGATTCGAACCCGCGATCTCCTGCGTGACAGGCAGGCATGTTAGGCCAACTACACCACGGTTCCACACTTTTGTTGTAAAAATGGTGCCGGCGAGAGGACTTGAACCCCCAACCTACTGATTACAAGTCAGTTGCTCTACCAGTTGAGCTACACCGGCACGGTGTAAGTTGAAACAAAAAGTTAAAAATGGTGGAGGCTGAGGGGTTCGAACCCCCGACCCTCTGCTTGTAAGGCAGATGCTCTCCCAGCTGAGCTAAGCCTCCGGGTATGTATGGTAGCGGCAGAGGGGATCGAACCCCCGACCTCACGGGTATGAACCGTACGCTCTAGCCAGCTGAGCTACGCCGCCACACTACAAGTATTGGATTTATAATGGCGGAGAGAGAGGGATTCGAACCCTCGCACCGCTTACGCAGTCTAACCCCTTAGCAGAGGGTCCCCTTATAGCCACTTGGGTATCTCTCCAAATAAATGGTAGCCATGTAAATCCGCACAGGAAATTAATTCCTGAAAACTGAATCCGAAACGAATTTGTGTATTAGTGTATTTGGATAAGCCCTCGACCGATTAGTATTGGTCAGCTCCATGCATTGCTGCACTTCCACCTCCAACCTATCTACCTCGTCGTCTTCAAGGGGTCTTACATACTGGGAAATCTCATCTTGAGGGGGGCTTCACGCTTAGATGCTTTCAGCGCTTATCCCGTCCGTACGTAGCTACTCAGCCATGCTCCTGGCGGAACAACTGATGCACCAGCGGTACGTCCATCCCGGTCCTCTCGTACTAAGGACAGCTCCTCTCAAATTTCCTGCGCCCACGACAGATAGGGACCGAACTGTCTCACGACGTTCTGAACCCAGCTCGCGTACCGCTTTAATGGGCGAACAGCCCAACCCTTGGGACCTACTTCAGCCCCAGGATGCGATGAGCCGACATCGAGGTGCCAAACCTCCCCGTCGATGTGGACTCTTGGGGGAGATAAGCCTGTTATCCCCAGGGTAGCTTTTATCCGTTGAGCGATGGCCCTTCCATGCGGTACCACCGGATCACTAAGTCCGACTTTCGTCCCTGCTCGACTTGTAGGTCTCGCAGTCAAGCTCCCTTATGCCTTTGCACTCTGCGAATGATTTCCAACCATTCTGAGGGAACCTTTGAACGCCTCCGTTACTCTTTAGGAGGCGACCGCCCCAGTCAAACTGCCCGCCTGACACGGTCCCCGTACCCGATGAGGGCACCAGGTTAGAACCTAGATACGATCAGGGTGGTATCCCAACGGCGCCTCCGCAGAAGCTTGCGCTCCTGCCTCACCGGCTCCCACCTATCCTGTACAGATCGTACCCAAATTCAATATCAAGCTGCAGTAAAGCTCCATGGGGTCTTTCCGTCTTGTCGCGGGTAACCTGCATCTTCACAGGTATTAAAATTTCACCGGATCTCTCGTTGAGACAGCGCCCAAGTCGTTACGCCATTCGTGCGGGTCAGAATTTACCTGACAAGGAATTTCGCTACCTTAGGACCGTTATAGTTACGGCCGCCGTTTACTGGGGCTTCGGTTCACAGCTTCGGGTTGCCCCTAACCACTCCCCTTAACCTTCCAGCACCGGGCAGGCGTCAGCCCGTATACTTCGCCTTACGGCTTCGCACAGACCTGTGTTTTTGCTAAACAGTCGCTTGGGCCTTTTCACTGCGGCCCCCTCGGGCTATTCACCCTACCGAGGCACCTCTTCTCCCGAAGTTACGAGGTCATTTTGCCGAGTTCCTTAACGAGAGTTCTTCCGCGCGCCTTAGAATTCTCTTCTCGCCTACCTGTGTCGGTTTGCGGTACGGGCACCTTCTCCTGGCTAGAGGCTTTTCTTGGCAGTGTGAGATCATGACCTTCGCTACTATAATTTTCGCTCCCCATCACAGCCCAGCCTTAGTAATGTGCGGATTTGCCTACACATCAGCCTCACTGCTTAGACGGACATCCATCAGTCCGCGTCACTACCCTCCTGCGTCACCCCATCGCTCATAGCGGATTACGGTGGTACAGTAATTTCAAACTGTTGTCCTTCGACTACGCCTGTCGGCCTCGCCTTAGGTCCCGACTTACCCTGAGCGGACGAGCCTTCCTCAGGAAACCTTGGGCTTTCGGCGGATCAGATTCTCACTGATCTTTTCGTTACTCATACCGGCATTCTCACTTGTGTAGTGTCCAGCGCTCCTTACGGTACACCTTCAACCCCTACACAACGCTCCCCTACCCCAGATGCAAAGCATCTAGCCATAGCTTCGGTGGTGTGTTTAGCCCCGTTACATTTTCGGCGCAGAGTCACTCGACCAGTGAGCTATTACGCACTCTTTCAATGGTGGCTGCTTCTAAGCCAACATCCTGGTTGTCTGTGCAACTCCACATCCTTTCCCACTTAACACACACTTGGGGACCTTAGCTGATGGTCTGGGCTGTTTCCCTTTTGACAATGGATCTTAGCACTCACTGTCTGACTCCCGGCAAGAAGTAAATGGCATTCGGAGTTTGACTGAGCTTGGTAACCCTTGCGGGCCCCGCACCCAATCAGTGCTCTACCTCCACCACTCCATTCACCGAGGCTAGCCCTAAAGCTATTTCGGGGAGAACCAGCTATCTCCGAGTTCGATTGGAATTTCTCCGCTACCCCCACCTCATCCCCGCATTTTTCAACATGCGTGGGTTCGGGCCTCCAGTGCGTGTTACCGCACCTTCACCCTGGACAGGGGTAGATCACACGGTTTCGGGTCTACGTCCACATACTCAATCGCCCTATTCAGACTCGCTTTCGCTGCGGCTCCGGCTTCTCACCTTAACCTTGCATGTTAAACGTAACTCGCCGGTTCATTCTACAAAAGGCACGCCATCACCCATAAAAAGGGCTCTGACTTTTTGTAAGCACACGGTTTCAGGTTCTATTTCACTCCCCTTCCGGGGTGCTTTTCACCTTTCCCTCACGGTACTGTTTCACTATCGGTCGCCAGGTAGTATTTAGCCTTAGCAGATGGTCCTGCTGGATTCATACGGGGTTTCACGTGCCCCGCACTACTCGGGATCCGTCTCGGAGAGAACACCATTTCGGCTACAGGGCTTTTACCTCTATCGCGGGCCTTTCCAGACCTCTTCGCCTACCATATTCCTTTGTAACTCCATGTGAGACGTCCCACAACCCCAAGGGGCAAGCCCCTTGGTTTAGGCTGTTCCGCGTTCGCTCGCCGCTACTGACGGAATCACTATTGTTTTCTCTTCCTCAGGGTACTTAGATGTTTCAGTTCCCCTGGTCTGCCTCTGCATTTCCTATGTATTCAGAAATGAGTAACTGCGAATTACCACAGCTGGGTTTCCCCATTCGGACACCCCCGGATCAAAGCTTGCTTACAGCTCCCCGAGGCAGTTTCGTTGTTCGCCACGTCCTTCGTCGGCTCCTGGCGCCTAGGCATCCTCCGTGTGCTCTTATTAGCTTAACCAACGCTCCGATGTTTGGCTGATTTGCTCATCTTGTTTTGAATGCTGTTCATGGATTGCTCCATTCACCAACACATTCAAAGCCAAAGGTCGCTTCATCATCCAAAATCTTCGCTTAGCATCACTATAATATTGAAACTTGTTTACACAAGTTCAGCTTAAAGGAATGTTCTAAAACGCAAATTCGTTTCGGTATCCAGTTTTCAAGGATCAAGTTCTTGCATATACTTTTGTAAAGAAGTTTTGGTGGAGCCAAGCGGGATCGAACCGCTGACCTCCTGCTTGCAAGGCAGGCGCTCTCCCAGCTGAGCTATGGCCCCAAAATGGTATTCAATTAAAATGTTATATGGTGGGCCTTGGTGGACTCGAACCACCGACCTCACCCTTATCAGAGGTGCGCTCTAACCAACTGAGCTAAAAGCCCATATAACAGATAACATTGTGAATCAACCAATGAATTGATTGTTCGCTTGGCGGCGTCCTACTCTCCCAGGACCCTTCGGTCCAAGTACCATCGGCGCTGGAGGGCTTAACGGTCGTGTTCGGGATGGGTACGTGTGGAACCCCTCCGCTATCGCCACCAAACGCATACGAAAGAGACTTGCTCTTTCAAAACTGAACACGAGTGAGTGTTCGAACCCGAAGGTTCACTTGTGGAAGCTAAGCTTCCGATTTGAATGTTTCCATTGCAGGAAACGATTCTCCATAGAAAGGAGGTGATCCAGCCGCACCTTCCGATACGGCTACCTTGTTACGACTTCACCCCAATCATCTACCCCACCTTCGGCGGCTGGCTCCCTTGCGGGTTACCCCACCGACTTCGGGTGTTGTAAACTCTCGTGGTGTGACGGGCGGTGTGTACAAGACCCGGGAACGTATTCACCGCGGCATGCTGATCCGCGATTACTAGCAATTCCGACTTCATGCAGGCGAGTTGCAGCCTGCAATCCGAACTGAGACCGGCTTTGCTGGGATTGGCTCCACCTCGCGGTTTCGCTTCCCGTTGTACCGGCCATTGTAGTACGTGTGTAGCCCAGGTCATAAGGGGCATGATGATTTGACGTCATCCCCACCTTCCTCCGGTTTGTCACCGGCAGTCACTCTAGAGTGCCCAGCTCAACCTGCTGGCAACTAAAGTCAAGGGTTGCGCTCGTTGCGGGACTTAACCCAACATCTCACGACACGAGCTGACGACAACCATGCACCACCTGTCTCCGATGCTCCGAAGAGGGGCACTATCTCTAATGCTTTCATCGGGATGTCAAGACCTGGTAAGGTTCTTCGCGTTGCTTCGAATTAAACCACATACTCCACTGCTTGTGCGGGTCCCCGTCAATTCCTTTGAGTTTCAGTCTTGCGACCGTACTCCCCAGGCGGAGTGCTTACTGTGTTAACTTCGGCACCAAGGGTATCGAAACCCCTAACACCTAGCACTCATCGTTTACGGCGTGGACTACCAGGGTATCTAATCCTGTTTGCTCCCCACGCTTTCGCGCCTCAGCGTCAGTTACAGCCCAGAAAGTCGCCTTCGCCACTGGTGTTCCTCCACATATCTACGCATTTCACCGCTACACGTGGAATTCCACTTTCCTCTTCTGTACTCAAGTTACCCAGTTTCCAGTGCGACCTCAGGTTGAGCCCAAGGTTTAAACACCAGACTTAAATAACCGCCTGCGCGCGCTTTACGCCCAATAATTCCGGACAACGCTTGCCCCCTACGTATTACCGCGGCTGCTGGCACGTAGTTAGCCGGGGCTTTCTTCTCAGGTACCGTCACTCCGATAGCAGTTACTCTACCGGACGTTCTTCCCTGGCAACAGAGCTTTACGATCCGAAAACCTTCATCACTCACGCGGCATTGCTCCGTCAGGCTTGCGCCCATTGCGGAAGATTCCCTACTGCTGCCTCCCGTAGGAGTCTGGGCCGTGTCTCAGTCCCAGTGTGGCCGTTCACCCTCTCAGGTCGGCTACGCATCGTCGCCTTGGTGAGCCATTACCCCACCAACTAGCTAATGCGCCGCAGGCCCATCCCCAAGTGGCAGATCGCTCCGCCTTTCATTCTCTCTTCAGGAGAGGAAAGAAATTATCCGGTATTAGCTACCGTTTCCGGTAGTTATCCCAGTCTTGAGGGCAGGTTGCCTACGTGTTACTCACCCGTCCGCCGCTAAGTTAATCCGGAGCAAGCTCCTTCATAACTCCGCTCGACTTGCATGTATTAGGCATGCCGCCAGCGTTCGTCCTGAGCCAGGATCAAACTCTCCAAATTGGTATTTAGAAAGAGCGATTGCTCATTTTGAAACATCTGACGAGAATTTACATTCTCTACGATGAGATCTCTAAAGCGTCAAGACGCCTTGAAATTCATCATTTTCGGAAGTCACTTTCGTGATTTCCCACTCACTCGTTGTTCAGTTTTCAAAGATCAATGTCTCATCTTTTATCGCCGATGTTTGTCTCAGCAGCGACCTTTATAATATATCACAGCACCCTTGTTTCAGTCAAGCGTTTTTTTAATTTCTTTTTTCGCTTTAGCTTCTGGCAAGTGATCCGGAGATCTCTTGTCCAAAGGGCCGAGACTTAATGTATCATGAATCGGCAACCTTCGTCAACCTCTAAAATAAAGTTAATTTCAAACCCAATAACATCAGCACTCCCGGCAAGCCCAGCAGGGTTACAGCTCCTATTGTTGTCGGGTTAAGCGGGATGTGCAGATCCGTTAGAATACCTGAGAAGTTAACGATGTAAATACCGAGTGCAGCCAATATAAGATGAGTTCCAAATACGCTCAGCCACGCCCAGCCCAATTTTTTTCTGAATACCGTCAGTATCAGTAAGACCCCCGATACAATCAGTACACCCATAGCAACCGTTCTCAGCATCGCAATCCTCCTCCACAGCTCAGTATGTTCATAATTGCAGCTCTCTCCGGTCAAGACCCAGTCTCTTGGCATCTTTGAGATGGATCTGATATTTCCGTTCAGCCGCCTCCAGAATATAGATAGCGTAGTCAATCTGATCCTGGCCGAGTGCCTCGTCAAACATCAGATAGGCTCTTTCCCAATCAGACTGTGCTTTCCGCACCTCCTGATACACTTCTCCCCACTCCTCTTCCGCCTTTGCTTCCTTCTCCCTCTCCACACTCCCGCTCAGCCACTTGGCACTCCACCATCCCATTGCAATCCCTCCTATATGAATAACTGCAGAACCAACCGGCGATTCACACCCGTTAATCTCATACATATCGGAATAGGGACAAACTTAGAACCAAGAGTCAGAGAGTCAGCAGACCTTTTATCAAAAATATTGACCGCTCATCTAGAGTAAAGGGCTGGTACAACCCAGCCCCTCCTCATCAAACCGTACGTGAGGTTTTCCCTCATACGGCTTTCCGATGTTTGTCATTCATGGGCATGCAGATTACAATAGCGTTTTTAGTCCACACTTATTGGCCATATACTTGACCTCCGGGAATGAGCTCATCCATCTCCTCCGTTGTCTCTTCTTTGCATACCACCGGGTAAATCGCTGCAGAATATACCAATCCAGCTTCGCTAACCTCTTTTGGCTGTAGTTCGTGTAATAGTAATTTCTCCATCCCTGAATCTTTGGGTTGAGCCATTCCACGTGTTCCTCAAACGATTTCCAGCGCATGCCAGGCGGTGCTAATCTGTCTTTGACCACGCCTCGGATGCGTTCCTCTGCCCTCTTCGTTAGCCACTGCTGAGTGGTATAGTACACCTTCCCTTGAGAGGTTTCTGCTTTCGTTTTTCGGTGGTGCATTCCTAAGAAGTCGAAGCCTTCGTCTCCTGTCCACAGACCTACAATGCGGGTTTTGGTCGGATGCAGCGTGAGTTCTAGACGTTCCATAATGGTGCGGATGAGTTCATACGCATGTTCTGCATCCTTTTTGGTTTTACAGACCACAACGAAGTCGTCTGCATACCTCGTCAGTTCTCCCAGCCCACTTCCGTGTTTCTCCCATAACCGGTCAAAGTAGTTCAAATAGATATTCGCCAGCAGTGGCGAGATGACACCACCTTGGGGTGTCCCTAGATCGGAGCGCCGTACCTTTCCTTCTTCCATCACTCCCGCATGAAGCCACTTCCGTATAAGCTTCAAAATCCGTCTGTCATTGATACGCATCTGTACCAATTTCATGAGTTTCTCTTGATTTATATTGTCGAAGTAACCTTGGATATCGACGTCGACTACCCAATTTCCTTTGCGGTTGCAGGCTTTCCGGATTCGTTCCAGTGCTCCTTTTGCACCTCGCTTCGGGCGAAATCCGAAGGAGACTTCTTTAAAATCTGCTTCAAAGATGGGTTCAATCACCAGTTTGGTTGCCATCTGTAGGACTCGGTCTCGTACCGTAGGGATGCCTAGTGGTCTTGGCTTCCCGTCTTTCTTCGGGATATAGTGCCGCCGTACGGGCTGCGGATGGTAGCTGCCTTCTTTCAATTCTCGCTCACAGCTTTTGAGAAATCTCGTGACTCCTTGTTTCTCGATTTCAACGAGCGTTACGGCATCCACTCCCGCAGCTCCCTTATTCGCTTTCACCCGTTTCCAGGCTTCGCATAGCACATCCCACCGGTAGACTTTGTCGTACAAGGCGTGGAATTTACGCTTGTTGTTCTCCTTGGCCGCATGACCTAGCTTTTCTTGGAGTTCTTGAACTTTTTCCTTGGGTGTCGTTAGCCGTTTGGCATTCACTCACTCGTACCTCCTCCAAAAGCGTAAACAAAGCAGGGCTCCTTCCCTCCCTAAGGTTATGTTGTCCTTAGGTTCTTCGGTACTATAAGCCCCTCGGACTCCCTTCCCACAGACGGTTCACTTCGTCTTCTGGACTTATAGAGCGTCTCTTTACGGGTTCCTAAAAAAAAAAAAAAATTTTCCGTGTGGGGGAGGGTCTCCCCAGTTCACTGCATTATCTTTCAATCCATGCCGTTCCCATTACGCCGGAGGATTCTTCACTGCTGTTCCAAGTTCTGCACAGTTTCCTTGGCCTTCGTCCATAATAGCGGGACTCGGCTCCCTCTGTTCCCCTTTGCAGGGCCTTTTTGACGACGCGGCAGGATTCACTTGATGTTGCGGCCTGAATTGTTGCTCGCCCGGTCTCTGACCAGTACTTTTGTCGATGCGCTTTTACACACAGATTTCGCCATGTGCAAGCATCCTAGCTACAAAGGTAGCTTGGTCCCTCCTTTGGTTGGACTTTCACCAACTAGATAATGCGTGCCTCTGGGCACGCCTATATTAAAAAAGGGAGCCCTGGGGGCTCCCTAAACTTATAATGCATCAGCATAACACTTAGAACAGCTCTCGACGGCCTTCCAGCGCCTTCGACAGGGTAACCTCATCCGCATACTCCAGATCGCCGCCTACGGGCAAGCCATGGGCTATCCTGGTGATCTTGATCTCGAATGGACGGACAAGACGGGAGATATACATGGCGGTTGCCTCACCCTCTATGTTAGGATTGGTTGCCATAATCAGCTCCTTCACCCGCTCATCGCTGAGCCTGGTCAACAGCTCCTTGAGCCGGATATCATCTGGGCCTATCCCCTCCATAGGAGAAATAGCACCCTGAAGCACATGATAATAACCGTCAAATTCCTTGGTTCGTTCTATAGCCACCAGATCCTTCGAGTCCTGAACCACACAGATTACCGAAGCATCGCGGGTTTTGTCCTGACAGATCCGGCACGGGTCGGTATCCGTGATGTTGCAGCAGACCGAGCAGTAATGAAGATTACGTTTGACACTGACCAGAGCCTTGGCGAAGTCAATCACCTCGTCCTCCTTCATATTCAGCACATGAAAGGCCAGCCGGGCGGCAGTCTTCGGACCAATACCGGGCAAACGTGTAAAAGCTTCTATCAGCTTGGCTAACGGTTCTGGATAATACAAAGTAATGGTTCTCCTTTGGTCGGGAGTGGAGTAAGCCTAGAATAAACCAGGGATCTTCATTCCGCCGGTGAATTTACCCATATCGTTATTAGCCAAATCTTCAGCCTGGGTAAGAGCATCATTAACAGCAGTGATCACCAGATCCTGCAGCATCTCGATATCTTCGGGGTCCACTACCTCCGGTTTAATCTGAATGGACAGCAACTTCTTGTGGCCGTTCACCTGAACGGTAACCACGCCGCCGCCAGAGGAGCCCTCGATAGTCTTGCTTCCCAGTTCCTCCTGGGCTTTGAGCATCTGCTCCTGCATTTTTTTTACCTGCTTCATCATTTGGTTCATATTATTCATACATCATCTCTCCTTTGGGATGCGCATCTCTGCGCTGATAGGCTGAATCCTTATTCTTTTATGACAACAAGGTCTTCTCCAAAGAGCTGGATCGCCTCGTCAATCCATGGTTCGGACTTCGCTTCGCCTGTCTCATGCTCATGCTCCAGGCGCAGCTCTTCTGTGCTGGCCGCTGAAGCAGACTTGGTTGCCGCTTCACTCCAGTCGCGCATCATCATGGTTACCAGCCGGTACGGCTTACCCAGCTTAGCGTTCATAACGTTCTCGATGACCTGCCGGTTGGCCGGCTTCTCGGTGGTATCGCGGTGAATGGTATTCTTGAAGGCGACGAGCACGGCATCTTCCATAACCGCCACGGGTTCCCCGTCTACAAACCACGCGTGTACAGTAACCTTCTCTTCCTTCACACCCTGAAGAACATGGCTCCACTGCTTATATACTGCGTTAAAATCGGGACTATCCTTGCCCGCAATAAACTTATCAAGCTGCGGCGGAAGCTTAGACGCCGAAGATACGCGCGGAGCACTTGGAGGAGCGGCTGTTCTCTGGACTGCCTGCTCGCGTCCCCCGCCGGCCACGCCGCCGGATTGAATAGCCTGCTCCAGCTTCTTCTCCAGCGCGGCGATTTGCCGTTTGAGCTGATCCAGCTCACCGGACTGAACCGGCGGAGAGCTGTGCCCGGCAGCAGGCAGGTCAGCATTCACAGCCGGAATGCCTGCCGAAGGAGCCGCATCCTGCGGACCGCTGCACAGCTTCATCAGTGCTACCTCAAATATAGTCTGCGGATGTGTTGCATATTTCATTTCCCCAAGATAGCGGCTCAGTGTCTCCACAATCAGAAATAACCGGTCGCGGGTAAAGGCTGCTGCCATGTCGCGGAAATCGGCCGGATTCAGCACCCGGTCCGTTAATTGATCCGCTCCCGGCACCATCTTGATCATCAGTAAATCACGGAAGTAATACAGAAGATTCTCCAGGCATTTATCTGCACTCTTGCCCTCATGCATCATCTGCTCGACAAGTTCCAGCAGTTGTCCCATGTCACTTCCAAGAATGGCGGTTGCCAGACGGGCGAACTGCTCGGAGGGAATCCCTCCGGTCATTCCCAGCACCTGCTGATAGGTCACGTTCCCATCTGTAAAAGAAGAGATCTGGTCCAGAATGCTAAGCGCATCCCGCATCCCGCCGTCAGACAGGCGGGCAATGTACTGGAGGGCATCTGCATCCGCTGTAATGCCTTCTTTCCGGCAAATCTCAGTCAGACGGCCCGTCTGTTCCTCCAGCGAGACCCGGCGGAAGTCAAACCGCTGACAACGTGAGATGATCGTGGCCGGCAGTTTATGCGGCTCGGTGGTCGCGAGAATGAACATCACATGCGGCGGCGGCTCTTCAAGCGTCTTCAGCAGGGCATTGAAGGCCTCTGTTGTCAGCATATGCACTTCATCAATAATATACACTTTGCGGCGTACTTCGGTAGGCGCATATTTCACCTTATCCCGCAGATCGCGAATCTCTTCAACGCCCCGGTTAGACGCCGCGTCAATCTCCTGAACATCCATGATGTTGCCTGCTGTAATCCGCAGACAAGACGGACATTCATTACATGGCTCAGGACCCGGGCCCTGTTCGCAATTGACTGCCTTGGCCAATACCTTGGCAGCACTCGTCTTACCGGTTCCCCGCGGTCCGCTGAACAGGTAGGCATGCGAAACCCGCTGTTCACGGATCGCATTCTGCAGCGTCTGGATAATATGCTGCTGTCCTACCATATCTTGAAACGACTGCGGCCGCCAAGCACGGTACAGCGCGATATGTTCCACTATGCATTACCCTCTCTCAGCCTGCCGCTTTCCGGCATTTGTCGCTAATTTATTATACTATATTCCGCAAAAAAACAAAAAGCATCTTCGCTTGTAGCAAAGACGCTATCATCCTAGTATGTAAACCGTGCACCTGTTATTGATGGCTGCGATCCAAGCGGTAACCCTACAAAACTGCTCGGGCTAGGCCACCCTCCGGCACAAGAGCAAACTCGCTTATGGCTGCTTCCTTCCGGACCTGACCAGGTTCACAAGCACTCATTGCGGAGGACCCAACCGTCAACACAGCCTATAGGAACCAAGGCCTCACATCGACAGCACCTCTAACAGGAATTCAACCTCGCTACAGCGGATTGCGAGTTACAGGGCACCGCTACCTCCCCGTCTAGCACGGCGAAGATAAGTATAGCTTACAGCTGGACAAAAATCAACTCCGCATATTTCCAAAAAGAAAACCCCTGCAGCCGTTACAGCCGGAGGGGTTCCAAATCTTATGCCGCTTAGGCGGCAGATCCATTAGATACCATATTTCTTCTTGAATTTGTCAACACGGCCGCCGGCATCCAGGAACTTCTGCTTGCCGGTGAAGAACGGATGACAGTTCGAGCAAATCTCGACGCGAAGCTCCTGTACCGTCGAGCCCGCTTCAAAGGTATGGCCACAAGCGCAGGTTACCTTCGTTAGATTGTACTTGGGTTGAATTGCTGTTTGCATATGAAATCTCACCTCTCACGCCCTAAGCCTCATGCGGGCCTAGAGTTATATGATTACGCAAGCTACATTCTAGCATGGAAGCCCAGGCTCTGCAATAGCCCCGGCCGCTTCCAATTTCCGTACCCTACAGCTTCACCACACGCTGCTTGGCACGGGCCAGTTCAGCAGGCGGAACATGGGTGAAGGAGCCAATCACAACGCCCGGGAGCTCCTCACGGAAGATCTCAAGCATCGTCTTCATTCCGAGAATCTCGCCTTGTGCCGGAGGAATCAGTTCCAGATAACTCTCCGGGTCAATATTCAGATTACGCATCTGAATCAGCTTCAGATCTGTACGTCTGACGAATTCCACCATAGCTTCAATCTCTTCCTCACGGTCTGTAACACCTGGAAAGATCAAATAGTTGATGGAAGTGTATACGCCTTGTGAAGCAGCATACTTCAGCGACTTCTCTACATTAGCCAGCGTATACCCGCGGGGCTTGTAATAGGCATTATAATGGTCATCCAATGCACTGATCGTACTGACCCGCATCAGATCAAGTCCTGCATCCACAATACCACGGATATGATCGCTTAACCCGGCGTTGGTATTGATATTGATATAGCCCATATCCGTAATGGAGCGCACTTCACGGATAGACTCGATAATCAGCTTGGCCTGAGTGGAAGGTTCCCCTTCACAGCCCTGTCCAAAGCTTACAATGGATTCCGGTGTCTTCAGATGCTCCAGCATCACTTGTGAGACCTCACTGGCCGTAGGGCGGAAGTTCATCCGTGTCTGCGGCGATACAAATCCGCTGTCATCCGGCTGTTCAGAGATACAGCCGAAGCAGCCGGCATTGCAGGAATAAGAGACGGGAACAGCGCCCTCCCAGCGGCCCAAGAAGGTATTGGAGGAAGTCAGGCATTCATATTCCAGTGCACAATTGGACAGATGATTATACAGGCGGTTCTCCGGATACTTGGCAGTCAGATCACCCACACCAGCCTTCACATCGCCCCGGTCACAATTCATAGGATTCCACTGCTCCGGATCATCGGTCAGATCAGCGGCGACATAGAATCCGCCATCCTTCCACACCACTGCGGAATAACCAAAGAGCGGAAGCTTATACGTCTTGTCTGTCTTGACATAGCCGGGAAGACATAGACGGGTATAGCCCTGCGGCAATAGCGCTCCAACTGCCTGCGAACCTAACGGCAACGGCAGCATTTCGCCTGTCTCGGGATTCATTCCTATTGCACGCGTATTAGGCAGCCCTACCAGGGTGGCGCCTTCAGGCAACGGGATCAACTCTTCCTCCAGTATCTCAACAATCATATCCCCGCTGCGGGCCAGGGCATACAGCTCGGGATGATCATATACGTTTCCTTGCCCGTCGGCATATACCAAATACATGTTATTCTCCTCTTGTTATCATTTCTCAGGTTGTAGGCACCGAAGGGGCCTTGGGCCGCGGGGTGCGGCGGGCGGACGAGCCGCTGTTCGAGGTTCCGCCCTTGCTGGCGGTACCGCTTGCGGACGAGGAATCCTTATTGCCGGCTACATCAAAGGAGGCCAGGAATTCAGCATTCGTCTTGGTGTCACGCAGCTTCTTCAGGAAACCTTCTACGAAGTCGTAGGATTCGTTCATATTTTTACGGATGGACCAGATGGTATCGAGCTCTTCCTTGCTCAGCAGCACTTCTTCGCGGCGTGTACCCGAACGGCGGATATCAATAGCCGGGAAGATACGGCGTTCTGCCAGCTTACGGTCCAGATGAAGCTCCATGTTCCCTGTACCCTTGAATTCTTCGTAGATAATATCGTCCATACGCGATCCGGTATCAATCAGCGCGGTTGCCAGAATGGTTAAGCTTCCGCCTTCTTCCACGTTACGCGCGGAACCGAAGAAGCGCTTGGGACGATGGAAGGCGGCGGGATCAATCCCTCCGCTCAGGGTCCGGCCGGATGGCGGAACCACGAGATTGTAGGCACGGGCAAGACGGGTAATGCTGTCCAGCAGAATTACGACATCCTTCTTGTGCTCTACCAGCCGCAGCGCACGCTGCAGCACAAGCTCAGCCACTTTGATATGATTCTCCGGCAGCTCATCGAATGTCGAAGCCACTACCTCACCTTTAACCGAACGCTGCATATCCGTTACTTCCTCGGGGCGTTCGTCAATTAGCAGTACAAACAGCGAAATCTCAGGATTATTAGTGGAGATGCTGTTGGCAATTTCTTTCAGAAGGAGCGTCTTACCTGCTTTGGGAGGTGCTACAATCAAACCACGCTGTCCCAGACCTACAGGAGCAAGCAAATCCATAATACGGGTAGACAGATGGGTTGGGGATGTTTCGAGCGGCAGCTTGTCTTGCGGATACAGCGGCGTAAGCGCCGGGAAATGCAGCCGTTCAGCCGCAGTAGCAGGGTTCTCGCCATTGACGGCATTGACCTGCAGCAATCCAAAATAACGTTCGTTCTCTTTGGGGGTCCGGCATTTCCCGGATACCAGGTCTCCGCTTCTTAGGTCAAACTTGCGGATCTGCGAGGCGGAGATATAAATATCCTCTGCACTCGGCAAGTAGTTGATCGGCCTGAGGAAGCCATAGCCTTCCGGCAGAATCTCAAGCACGCCTTCCATAAACATAAGACCGCTCTGCTCAGCCTGTGCCCGAAGAATGGCGAAGATTAACTCCCGCTTCTTAAGCGTTCCGTAATAAGGGATCTGGTATTTCTTGGCCAGCTTATACAGATCGGTAAGCTTCATTTCTTCCAGATCGGAAATTTGAAGATCCATGTGCAATAACCACCTATTCAATTTTTATGGAATATATGAGTCTATGAAAATGCTTATTAGGATAGGATTACCCGAATTGGAAAGAGATATGCAGTCCGCCCGCAAATTCTCCCTGTCCAATCCGGGAATCCTGACTATTCGTTCTCGCGCCAAACATCGGCTCCCAAATTACGAAGGTTGCTTACGAGGTTATCATAACCGCGGTCAATATACTCCACGCCCGTCACTTCAGTGATGCCTTCCTCTACGGTAAGCCCGGCTATAACCAGGGCTGCGCCTGCCCGGAGATCAGCAGCCTTCACCTTGGCAGCATTGAGCTTGCCGCCTTCAATAATTGCGGAACGTCCTTCTACACGAATCTTAGCGCCCATACGGACTAATTCAGGGACATGCTTGAAGCGGTTGCTGTATACGAAATCGCTCAGGACGCTGACTCCCTCAGCTTGAGTAAGCATACTGGTCATCGGAGATTGCAAATCAGTGGCGAACCCGGGGTAGATCAACGCTTTGACATCGGCATGCTGGTACTTGGCCTTGCCGATGACCCTGATACTCTCATCCAGCTCTTCTATGTCTACTCCCATTTCCAGCAGCTTGGCAGTGAGCGCCTCCAGATGCTTGGGAATTACGTTATCAATTAAGACATTGCCGCGCGTAGCCGCAGCTGCAATCATGTATGTTCCAGCTTGAATACGGTCGGGAATAATGGAATGGCGGCAACCGTGCATTTCAGTTACGCCTTCAATCCGGATCGTTTCTGTACCGGCGCCTTTAATAACAGCGCCCATAGAGTTCAATAGGGTAGCTACATCTATAATCTCAGGCTCTTTAGCCGCATTTTCAATAATTGTAGAGCCTTTGGCACGGGAGGCCGCGAGCATAATATTAATGGTGGCGCCGACACTGGAGACATCCAGGTAGATCTTGGCACCGCGCAGTTCTTTGGCATACAGGTGAATAGAGCCATGGTCATTGGTCACTGTCGCCCCAAGTGCCTCAAAGCCTTTGATATGCTGGTCAATCGGGCGGGGCTCGAAATTGCAGCCGCCGGGTAGTCCAATAGTTGCTTCCTTGAAACGTCCCAGAAGTGCACCCATCATATAATAAGAAGCCCGGAGTTTCTTAACCGGTCCGTTAGGCATGGGAATAGATACAATACGGGAGGGATTAATTCTCATTTGGCTGCCTGTCCACGACACGCTTGCACCAAGCTCCTCCAGAATTTCGGAGTAAACGGCAACATCACTGAGCGCAGGCAAATTATCCAGCACAACCTCAGATTCCGCCAAAATTGCCGCAGGAATCAGCGCAATTGCACTATTCTTTGCTCCGCTGATGGTTACAACGCCCTCTAGCGGACGTCCGCCGCCAATCATTAATTTTTCCATAAATTTATTTGGTTCCCCCTACGTGTATTGCAGCTTGTTGTGGCAATACCAGTTGTGGCTTAAGGTGACATGGGTTGCTTGTGATTGGTGATTAGAAGAAGAAACGGCTGTGCCGCCCTTATCCGAAGGACGGCACCCGTTTCTGAGGAAAACGAAATGGCTTGTGCGGAAAAACAAAGTTATGCGGCAGTGTAATACTTAGGCTTTGTTGCTGGATCCGAATTCACGGATTTTGCCGATAACAGTCTGCTTGATAGCTTCGCGGCCTGGTGCGATGAATGTACGCGGGTCGTAAGCATCCGGTTTAGCAGCAAGAACTTCGCGGACAACCTTAGCGAACGCGATTTGGTTCTCAGTGTTAACGTTGATCTTGGAAGTACCCAGGGAGATGGACTTCTGAATGTCGTGTACAGGAATACCAGTACCGCCGTGAAGTACAAGCGGAAGGTTAACCGCATCGCGGATCTCTTCCATTTCCTTGAATCCAAGGTTTGGTTCGCCCAGGTAAGGACCGTGTACGGAACCCAGTGCAGGAGCCAGAGTGTCGATGCCGGTTTCTTTGACGATGCGTACGCATTCGTTAAGGTCAGCGTATTGGATGCCGCCGATAACGTCATCTTCCTGTCCGCCTACAGTACCAACTTCAGCTTCTACAGAAACACCTTTAGCGTGAGCATATTCAACGACCTTCTTGGTCATTTCAATGTTCTCGTCGATTGGGTGGTGGGAGCCGTCGATCATTACGGAAGTGAATCCGGCATCAATGGCATCTTTACATTTGTCAAAGCTTGAACCGTGGTCCAAGTGGATGGCTACAGGAACGGTGATTTTCATGTCATGAATAAGACCTTCAACCATCTTAACTACTGTATAGAAGCCGCCCATGTGACGGGCTGCGCCTTCGGATACACCAAGGATTACCGGTGACTTCTCTTCTTCTGCTGCACCAAGAATCGCTTGAGTCCACTCCAGGTTGTTGATGTTGAACTGGCCAACTGCATATTTTCCTTCAAGTGCTTTGGTCAACATGTCTGTCATAGATACTAATGGCATGGTTTCAATCCTCCTAAAATATTGGGTTGCTTATATAAGCCGACATCACATACAGGCCTATTATAGCACATCCTGTGTTAAATACTAAATAGGATACACAAAAAAATGTCCCGGTGGGACGATATTCAGCCAACCCTTTACCAGCGGACTATTTCCTCATTTAGCGTATCCATAACAGGACGTCCCCAAACTATAAACCTCTAAGCTAGCTGCATTGGTCAACCGACTTGTTGTGCAGATGCATATTGACAGCAACGCGCATCTCATCAATATCAAACGGCTTGGTAAAATGCATCAGGGCCCCCAGCTTGGTCGCTTCCTTAATCATGTCCAGCTCTCCGTAGGCCGTCATCATAATGACTTTGATCGCCGGATTAAGCTCCTTCAAATGCTTGAGAATCTCCAGCCCGTCCATCCCCGGAATCTTCATATCGAGCAGAACCATATCCGGCGATTCGTTCTTCACGATCTCCAGCGCCAATTTCCCGTTAGCTGCCTGAAAGGTGGCATAACCTTCACTATTGAATACTTCCATGAGGAGAATCCGGATTCCATTCTGATCGTCGACGATTAACACTTTCTTTTTTTCCATACGATACCCTCCCAGAGTTTAAGGCAGATTGTCCATACCGCGCCCTCTCACAGCTAACGGCCCCGCTTCAACTTAGTCTATACGAAACCTATTATTCGTGCTTTGCAGCCAAAATCCTGCTAATTGGCTAAAATGCGTAAATCTATGCCATATACAGGTGTATTTCCAGTTGAAAAACGGGAGTACAGTCCCCTTGAACTCCGTGAGCTATTGTGCCAAGCAAACAATGTTCTAGCGAGAAATTGAAGGATAATTGACATCGCGTGTTATATTCAAAGCAAAAAATTGAAGGATTAGCAACTTATAGATTATATTTCAAAAAAGAAGCCCCCTAATGGGGGCTCCGGCAGGCCTGTTCATCAAATTGTTAGATTTGCTCAGAATGTGCAAGTGAAGCTTTGACAAATTCACGGAACAACGGCTGCGGACGGTTCGGACGGGAGATGAATTCCGGATGGAACTGCACGGACAGGAACCACGGATGACCCGGCAGCTCGACAATTTCCACCAGACGTCCGTCAGGGGAGGTCCCGGAAATGACCAGTCCTGCTTTTTCCATCTCATCACGGAAGGCGTTATTGAACTCATACCGGTGACGATGGCGTTCATAGACCAGCTCATCATCGTAGCAGGACATAGCCAGTGAATCCGGCAAAAGCTTACAAGGATACAGTCCGAGGCGCATGGTTCCGCCCATATCTTCAACATCCTTCTGCTCTGGCAGGAGGTCAATCAGCGGGTACGGAGTAGCAGGATCGATCTCGGAGCTGTTCGCCCCAGCCAGTCCCAGAACGGAACGGCCGTATTCGATTACGGATACCTGCATCCCCAGGCAGATTCCGAAGAACGGAATGGACTTCTCCCGCGCATAGCGGATAGCCGAGATTTTGCCTTCGATTCCCCGGTCGCCGAAACCACCCGGAACGAGAATCCCGCCGATGCCGCCCAGCAGCTCATGGACATTCTCATCCGTTACCAGCTCTGCATCCACCCACCGGAGCTTCACATCCGCATTGGAGGCAAATCCGGCATGGGACAGAGACTCAACAACACTAAGATACGCATCATGAAGCGCTACATATTTACCAACGATAGCAATCTCAACGGTACGCTCCAGCTTCTGAATCCGCTCCAGCATACTCTCCCATTCACGCATATCCGGTGCAGGTGTGGTCAGCTTCAGGTGATTGACGACAATCTCATCCAATCCTTCGTCACGCAGGTTAAGCGGAACTTCATACAGGGTTGAAGCGTCGCGGCATTCCACAACGGCATTCTTATCAATATCGCAGAACAAAGCAAGCTTGGCCTTCATATCATCGGTCAACGGATACTCCGTACGGCATACGATCACATTCGGCTGAATTCCGATGCTGCGCAGTTCCTTGACGCTATGCTGTGTCGGCTTTGTTTTGACCTCACCGGCTGCTTTGATATAAGGAATCAGGGTAACATGAATGTACATGACATTCTCCCGGCCGATATCGCTCTTGATCTGACGGATGGCTTCCATGAACGGCAGACTCTCGATATCGCCCACGGTGCCGCCGATTTCTGTAATCACTACATCCGAGCCTGTCTCACGGCCGGCGCGGAATACGCGTTCCTTGATTTCGTTCGTAATATGCGGGATAACCTGTACAGTGCCGCCTAGATATTCCCCGCGGCGTTCTTTGCTGATGACCGAGGAATAGATTTTGCCTGTCGTTACATTGCTGTTCTTCGACAGGTTAATGTCAATAAACCGTTCATAATGCCCAAGATCCAGGTCCGTCTCCGCACCGTCATCGGTTACGAACACTTCCCCGTGCTGATAAGGACTCATTGTTCCCGGGTCCACGTTAATGTAAGGATCAAATTTCTGGATCGTTACCTTCAGACCTCTGTTCTTGAGCAGTCTGCCCAGCGAAGCAGCGGTAATGCCTTTGCCAAGGGAGGACACGACGCCACCCGTTACGAAAATATACTTTGTCACTCTAAAACCCTCCTAAATAAAGTCCAGAAATTCAGGGGACGCTTGCTGCTTATCGTAACCCTTTTTTCCATCATCCAACCGGGGAACCGGAAAGTTGCTTCCACCCGCCGACATTCAGGACCGAACGGCCCTGAAACCGCAGAAAACCGCAACAAGGATAAGAAACATTATTGCGCGAAGCACAGCCCTTATTATCTTTAAAAAAAACAAAAAAGTGACACCCGTAGACCCGGGGCACTTTTTATTTTAAGAAAACATATTAACTTTCATTATAAGCCCATGCAATAGTTTACTCTGACGGTCCTGCCCCTGTCAAGGGACGAATTATCCCGCCGGAGAGACTATTCTAAAATTAATCTTCTTCTTCCTCATCGGCTTCATCTTCTTCGCCGTCTTCGGAATCTTCCTCGTCCGCATCGTCTTCGTCAATGTCGTCTTCATCAATGACCACATCTTCGTCAACTTCCTCTTCGCTGTCGTCGTCTGAATAGAGGTCGTCGCGATCTTCATCAATCGCATCGAAATCCTCTTCCTCGGCAGCGTAATTCTCATCTTCTTCAGCAAAGTCGTCATCTTCCAAATCGTCGTCCTCATCGTTGATGATCCGCACGCGCTTGGTGTTGCCGACAGGGTCATCGGAGCGTTCCAGCGGATACCAGCGCTTCAGGCCCCACAGGTTGGTTCCGACACAGGCAAAACGCCCGTCAATATTAATCTCGGTATATAACTGGGCAATCGTATCTTGGCTCTCTTGTTCGGTCATACCGCGCAGCTTGGCAACCTCAACCATCAGATCACGGTAGTAGTAAGGCGTATTGGCACCCTTCAGCACCAGGAAAGCCAGGTCTACCATCGGCATTTCTTTAACTTTCTCAGGGTCCAGCTTTAAATTGAGTGGCGTACTCACTAAAGGACACTTCCTCTCACGCATTGTTCACATTAACTCATGCTTCATTCATGATATCCATTAACAAACCTAAGTAAAACCTATTTGCGGGTAAATTGCAAGTCTATTGCAGCAAGATCCGGAAAGAGAATGTGCGGTACTTCAGCCGGGGAAGGCTTGTCCGCTCGCAATGGGCGATAAACGCGGCGTTCCGCGTGAAATAGAAGGATAAGTTATATGTGAAACCTGTAATTTCTTAAGTTTTTAAAAAGGCGGAGGGAAATCCCTCCGCACATGACTGTATCCACGCCAAGGATCGGCTCCTTACGGGATGTTGCAGGGAGCCTTGCGGTTCCCTCTGTTTATTTTATGTGAACTATCGCTTTTTGACACGATGGGCAGCCTATTTCGTTAAAAAAGGGCAAGTTCCCATTCGGAGACCCTCCCGCCTTCATACTATATGGCAGCACGGCACCGAGGAGGGGACGGCGTAACTTATGGATTATTACGGATTTTGGCAGATGCTGCTTGAAGAAATGAAGGCTGCCCCCAAAAGTGCACAGCGGCACATTGTGACCTTCAACGACCCCCGTATGTATGCCGGAGCACTCTCACAGTGGAAGTCCCTGAAGACAAAGAAGCCTGGTCTGCGGCAGGTTCAGGTATCTGCACTGATCCAGGCTTTCTTCGTGCCCGCTGCGGGAGCAGGGAAGCTGATGGACCGTTATGCGGATTCCCTATGTATAGAAGAAGACCACCGGATTCAGGTTCACTCGGCCTTGGCGGACCCCAGCGGTCCTTCCATGATGCCCTGGGGCGTTAAGGCTATCCGCGCGCCGCAGGCCTGGTCGAGATCCACCGGTGTACACGTGAAGATCGGCGTCATTGATACGGGCGTTGACTTCCGCCATCCCGATCTGAAGCATACGCTGGCTTCCGGGGTAAATCTGCTGAACCGCGGCATGATGCCGCTGGATGACAACGGACACGGCACACATATTGCCGGAACGCTGGCCGCAGCCGGGGGCACGCGCAGCATGATGGGCGTAGCCCCCCGGGCGCTGCTCTATCCGGTCAAGGCCTTCGACCACAACGGCTCCGCCTATGTGTCGGACATTGTCCTTGGCATCGATTGGTGCGTACAGAACAAAGTCGATATCATCAATATGAGCTTCGGCATGAGGAACCGGAGCAAGGCTCTGCATGATGTAGTGATCAAGGCCTACCGGGCCGGGATCGCCATCATCGCCTCCTCCGGCAACGACGGCAAGCGCGGCGGGGATTACCCCGCGCGGTATCCGGAGACTATTGCCGTAGGCGCCCTTGACAGAAGGCAGCGCATCGCGGCCTTCAGCAACCGCGGACCGTACATTGACGTCTACGGTCCGGGCGAAGGTATCCCCTCCTGCTGGCTGCGGGAGGGGTATAAGGAAATGAGCGGCACCTCCATGGCGACCTCCCATGTCACCGGTGCCGCGGCCCTGCTGCTCGCGCTGCGGCCGGGGCTGTCGCCCCGCGAGCTGAAGCTGCTCCTGCGCCGCACCGCCTCGCCGGTGCGGCTGCGCAAGGGCCAGCGCCGCGCCTCCCTGGGCGGCGGTGCGGCCGATGCGCTGCGCCTGCTGCGCGTAGGCATCCGGGCCCGGCGCAGTGGCGGCGGCGCTGGCAGCGGCGGCAGTAGCGGCGGAAGCGGCGTTGCCAAGGCCGCGGCCGCGAAAGCGTAGGTGCGCGGCGGAGGTCCGCGATATCGGCTGTTGCCATAAGCAAGTGGAATAACGTATCTTAATTCGGCAATTTTCAAAGGTAAGGCGGGAACAAGTGGATAAAGTACATCTAGGTAGTTTTGACTCAGACAGACAGCAAACAAAAAAGAGCCACTTGGAGACATTGATCCACGGGGCAAGTACAGCTCCTTCATAAATTCTACAGCTATTTTTCCGTGTTTTAGCATCATCTGTTAAACTAAAGGGGCGAGCGAACCCGACAAAGTTTCTCGCCCAAAGTCGATTGTTCACCCAATCGGCTTTTTTAATTGCTCTCCGATCACATTGTACTGATTAATCAATTCATCCAGTACCATCGATTGCTTGATTACAGCAGGATGCTGAAAATTCCCATACTGGTTTGTCAGGGTGTAAAGGCGATTCCGGGCACGTTCAATCCGAAGTTGCATGAGCATGCTTTTTTTCATCGTTGAGCAACATCTCCTTTGTGTAATATTTTAGGTTTTTATGTCAAATGATTACTCGATACTCAGATGGCAACTCACCATTTTTTTGCTAATACTGGTTACAACAAATTTAAAATGCCGTCTTAATGCACAAAAAAGCTTTCCCTTGAAGGAAAGCTTTTTTGTGCATTACAATGAAGTTGTCAACACCTTAGCCCCAACCGACACCATGCCCCATTGTGATTAGTGTAGTCATAATAGGAGCCACAGTCGCAACAAGACAACTAAACGAAACTAAGAGGAACCACGTTCTTTTTCGCATTGATCCGATGCACCTCACTCGCGAGTTTTTTAAATTTCTTTTTCGCTTCTTGATCTGCATAATCACGATATTGCTCAAAAAGAGTCATACAGGTAATCACATTCCGTACACTGTTTATATTAACAGAAAAATCCAATCCTTCTAATATAAGATTTATTGCATTGCCCTGATTTTTCTTGAATGTATATACTCCCAAGTCACTTAAAAACTGAGCGCTCTTCTCCGAAATGACGGAGACATTGTACTGACCTTGTTCACCCGCCATCTCCTTAAATGGGAAGTAATCAGAGAAACGTTCCAAGATACGATCAATGTCATAACCAAATTGATTGGCTGCTTGGACGATCTGACTCAACGCGATAAAAATCTCTTCCGGGTGGTCAGCCACAAAGTCGGCATACTCATCTATGGCTTGAGCATCACCAGACATCACCCGGTATAGGTAACCATTAGCTATGGCCCATTCAGAAAACTGTTTTTTATACCTAGCTGCTGACTGATCTTTTTCCCGTATCCAGTCCGCTTCAGCATAAAGAGACACATATTTCAAAGCACCAGCGTAATCCTTATATTCTTCGCATACAGCCGAGCGCACCAGCCAAGCATAAAGGATGTAAAAGTAGATTGGTCGTTCAGGCTGCTTCTCACTTCCTCCAACGGCTTGTAAGTCATACTGAATTTGAGAAATTCGAAGCATCTCAGCAGCCAGTTCATCTACTCTTTTCCACTTATGTACTGTAACCAACACATCAATAAGGCGCTTAAGTGCTTCCAACTGGTCGGCTTCATGTAAACGATTCACATAATCTTCAAATACCATGGCTGCTCTATAGTTTGATTCCAAGTCAGTCCCTAGCTCGACTAAAAATAAACGATAACGGCAAAATGCCAAACGCTCAGAATGCTGAAATTTTTCAGCTTTACTCACATTATCATAGAGCAATGCCGCTGCTTGATGATGCTTGCTGGCAAATAGTTCTTCAGCAACATCAAATAACGCTGGAACATAAGACAAATTATCCAATAGCCGCAGAACAATCCACTCAATGCAATCCAGACGATCCAGCACTGCGCACTTGATAATAAACGGACGTATTCGGCGCATCGAAGCAAAAAAAGCAAAACACTCTTCTACATATGAACCGAACAGAGCATCTTCCGCTAACCCCAGCGCCCCCGTGATTAATTCTAATTGCTTTACTGAGATTGGCCTACTCCCCTGAAGTATCCGGCTAAGTGATCCCGAATTGATTCCAGAAATCTCAGTAAATTTTGCGTAGCTCATATCATTGGCCCGCATATACTTCAACAAAATCTCACGTATAGAATTTTTAACTTCCAAATAGATACAATCTCCTTTCAAAAAAGTTCCAAAACGGTGGTCAACAACGCATTTTCGTATTTATTTACGTGAACACGCGAAGAACTCAATCATCGGAAGGAACATGGCGCGCGCCTCCATCTTTCCACATGTTATGCATACAATATGTGGAAATTATACCCTAAAAGAACCTTAAAGTTCAATGATATATTTTTTGAACTTTCAGAACTCTCCAAGGTTGTCCAATCACTGGTCTACACTTCTAGTAGGAAGGGGTGATAACCAACGTGAGCGACTTGGCAAAAGCAATTGGAGAGCAAATTCGGCACTACCGGACCTTGGCAGGAATGACGCAAGAACAGCTAGCTGAAGCGATAGAGTCTCAAGGGACTTACATTGGCCGCGTGGAACGCGGTGAGCAAAACATACAGCTTCAAACGCTGGAAAAGATTGCTGAAGCGCTACATACGCAGATTGCTATTACATTTGATCATGAGCAATACGAACGCTTCAAAGCTGACGAATGGATTTGGAAGATCGTTCTGCTTTTAAAGGAACAAGATCATGAACAGCAACAAAGGGCATACCGAATCTTGCGCGAAGTGTTTACAAATTTCTAATACAGCTGTTTTGCGCCGGTTACGCTTCTGGCCAACCCGGCGTTAATCTGTCCCAACCGCCCCCCAGTCCCTCCCCTTGTACTAACCTTCCTGTTGTTTCTTTTCCTTTCATTCCTCTGGCGGCGCGTTGGTCCACATTAAAACAACCGCCTGAATCCAGGCGGTTGTTTTGCATCCTATATGTAGTGATTTCAATCCGTTCTGCCCATTAGGGAGATAGCGAAGAAACTTACTTTAATGGTTCAAGCGAAGCGGCCGCTCTCTCATAATCAGCCTGAAAAAAGGTTCTAGCTGAATTCATACTGAAATACAGTCCGTCTTTCTCAAAGTATAAAGACGTTGCTCCATTCTCTTCAGTAATCCATTTCCCAGATACATTTTTTGAAAGTTCAACTTCTTTAGTCGAAGCAATCTCGTTAGTTGGTTTAAGTTCTTCTTTGGATTGAGTGATTGAACCTCGAATAAATACAATACGGACTTGATTGTCTTTAACTTCTACACGATCCAAGTAATCATCAACACCTAAGCCTACTGTAGGGATGTAAACTTTATCTAATCTGGCTTTCTTAGCAGCTTCACTAATTTCATTTTTTTGTTCTGCTGTATAAGATAGTGGCTCTGCTTCTGTCATTCCTTCACCTGCATTATTGGTCGAATTTACATTCTGATTTTGTGCAGTTTCAGGAGAGGTTGAATTATCTAAAGTAGAATTTTCATTCTGACTGCATCCTGCTAATAAAGCACCAAACAGCAGGCCGGTAATCAGGGCTTTCCCTTTATAGTTCATGTAAATATCCTCCTTGTTGATCTGTCACCTCACTATAATAGACTGAACTGCTCTTTCAAAAGTTTCATAATATTCTCATATAAGCTTCTTTTTTGAAACTCTTCATAGGTCCAGCAAACTTAAGCGCAGCTGCTTAATCCGGCAAGATTCCCCTGACAGTTCCGTTGTTCCAACGAGATCCTCACCAATTCTATTTCCCGTCACTATACAATCCGGCCGTAAGCTCGGAGGCATAAGCGTACGGTACGGCGGGGTACTGGCTCCTTCAACAAACAAATGGAATAATGTATCTTAATTCGCCAATTTTCGAGAAATAGACGTAAGCAAGTGGATAAATGACATCTAATTTTGTTTGAATTCGCTAATGTGGGTTAAATGTGCTGACATAGGTGCTATTTATCCAACTGCTGTTGCCGCAGGGTTCATCCGTTCATCAGCAAGTGGACAAAATCCACCTGTCTCCCGTCCACCTGTCATCTGACCGGTTCCGCCGTACACTTTCGGCAGAACCGGTGGCATGACGAGACCAAAAGCGCCACCCCCGAAAAGGGGTGGCGCTTAGCCTGGATAGCTCCAGCAAGTTACATCCGGTCTGGTGCGGTAACGCCAACCAGACGCAGAACGTTGGCAATCGTCGTCCGCGCAGCGCCCAGCAGGGCAAGACGGGCAACAGTCTGAGCGGCATCCTCGGTGATTACGCGCTCTGCCTTGTAGTAGCTGTGGAACAGAGAAGCGAGGTCGTATACATAGCGGACCAGACGATGCGGCGCGTAGCCTTCAGCAGCAATCGTAATTTCCGCAGGCAGCTCACCGATTTTGCGGAGCAGGTCATATTCATGAACAGCGGTCAGCTTGCTGTAGTCGATCTTGTCTGCTTCCGGCAGCACAATCCCCTGCTCCTCCGCCTGGCGGAAAATGCTGCAAATACGCGCATGTGCATACTGCACATAGAATACAGGGTTCTCATTGGATGTCGAAATGGCCAGATCCATGTCAAAGTCCAAATGCGAATCCATACTGCGCATGGTGAAGAAGTAACGGATGGCGTCCACTCCGACTTCTTCCATCAGGTCTTCCATGGTAACGGCTTTGCCGGTACGCTTGGACATCTTGACCTTCTCGCCGTCCTGGAACAGGCTGACCATTTGGGCAATCAGCACGACCAGCTTCTCGGGGTCATTACCGAGGGCCGCCATGGCTGCCTTCATCCGTGGAATGTAGCCGTGGTGGTCCGCTCCCCAGATGTTGATCATTGTATCGTAGCCGCGGCCGTATTTGTCGCTATGGTAGGCAATATCCGGTGTGAGGTACGTATAGGTGCCATCATTCTTAATCAGCACGCGGTCCTTATCGTCACCGTATTTGGTGGTTTGCAGCCAGGTGGCGCCTTCTTTGTCATAGACTTCACCGCGTTCACGAAGCTCATCCAGCGAACGCAGCACTTCCCCGTTCTCATAGAGAGAGGTTTCGCTGAACCAGATATCGAAGTTCACGCGGAACCGGCTGAGGTCGCGTTTGATTTTGTCCAATTCCTTCTCAAGGCCGTAGGTGCGGAAGAATGCCGCCCGGTCCCCCGGTGTCATGGCGAGCAGGGAATCGCCCTTCTCCGCTACCAGCTCCCTGGCGAAGCCTTTGATATCTTCTCCATGATAACCGTCCTCCGGCATCTCAGCCGGTTGGCCCAGCTCCTGCAGGTAACGGGTCTCGATGGATTTGCACAGATTGGCGACCTGGTTCCCGGCATCGTTAATGTAGTACTCCCGGGTCACCTTGTATCCGGCATAATCCAGCACGTTGCATAGTGCATCACCGACGGCAGCTCCGCGGGCATGTCCCAGATGAAGGCTGCCTGTAGGGTTCGCGCTGACAAATTCCATCTCAACATGCTTGCCCTGGCCTATATCCACACGGCCATAATCGTCACCCTGCTCGGCCACAAGTGCAATAACGGGATAGAGATAGCTTTTGGACAAAGTGAAGTTGATGAAGCCCGGTCCGGCAATCTCGGCCTTCTCAATAGAAGCGCGGGCGGTATCCAGGTGCTCAATAATCGCCTCGGCAATCTGCCGCGGGTTGCGCTTCGCGAGCTTGGTCAGCTGCATCGCTGCATTCGTGGCCATATCTCCGTGAGCCTTGTCCTTCGGAACTTCCAGCACAATGGCAGGCAGCTCTTCGCGGGACACCAGACCGGCAGCTACAACTGCATCGGCGATGGCCTCCTTCACCCGTTCGTGGGCAAGCTGAAGCGGATTTAAATTGTGTGTCATGATTGTGGTTCCTCCTGTATATTCAAACTTATAGCGAACTGTCCTGAACATTCCCCGTATACGTAGAGATCATATTCCCATGAAACCGCAAGCGATCTTCCTTCGCGCTTGATGTCTAATTTCTTAGTGTCGGTGGTGAGATTGAATTGTGTATAAGGCGAGCGGTAGAATCCAGGCAGCGGTTGCCCCGTCTCAAAAGACTGCTCCGACTGGACAGCGCCATGGCGGATCAGCTTGATTCTGCCCTCTGAAATCTTCAGCGTGTTCTGTATAGTAGCCTCTGCGCCCTCCGGGCCGGGCTGCCGCTCTTCATAACGGATATACAGTGACTGCCCCTTAGGTATGACTTCACCTGCAGCCTGTACCACATTCCGCTCTGTGCCCTGCACACTTACCAGTGTTACAGAAACACCGTATTTGCCTTGCTGCCCTTCAGTCATCACACGTTCCTCGCTTATTCGTACTTGTTATTCATAGAGGTCATATTCGCTTTCCCATTGTACACTATATCCAGATCGGGAGAGCAATTCAATGGATATTTCATCTATCACCAACCATCACAGCGGCAGTAATGCCACGCTATCCATGCTCCGGAGCTGGCTGATCATGGACGTCCAGGCTTCCGGCTTATCCGATAGTACAGCGTAATAACGGGTCAGGAAATCGGCCACGAGCGGCGCTGCAATTCTCTCCAGCTCTTCACTAACGGGCATGAAGCAGAGATCAAGACCGGACACCGCCTCACCGTCCCCCTGCCAGGAAGGATGAACATACGGAATATCAATCCTTCTATAGCCCAGATGCGACAGGACCTCACGGCGGACGAACGGGTCCATCGGCTTAATTCCGCCAAAATCATACGCGACCCGGTAAGGATCGTAGATCTCGGCGAACATGCCCAGCAGCTCCCGATTATTATCCCCGGCCAGCTTATGCAGGTCCTTCAAGCGGTTATGAGCCAAAAAACGCCCGATGCCCAGGCCCTCCCGGCCAATGATGGTGAAGTCGGTCATCGCCACATTCCAGTCCGCATAATAGCGGTACTCCGTAGTGCCTACAACAGTCCCCTCATGCACGGCAGCGAACACACGAATGCCCGGGTCTTCCAGCGGCTCCTTCCACAAGCTGTATTCCAGCACTTCCTCGGGAGGAAAGACTTCGGACAATAACTGGTGTACCTGTCTGAACAACGGATCGGCAAGCGCTGTAATTCTTCTATATTCCATAGTCAACGAACTCCTTCAATGATCGGTTATATTCACTTATAAAAAAGGATTCTTCCATTCCATAAGCGCAGCATAATTCCCTGATTCCTCATCCTCGAGATAATCGGCTACCACCGTTACCGGAACCCGGCCGCACCGCAGCAGAAAGGTAATGACCGGATCAGTCCACCTTCCGGCTACTACCCCGGCCAGATATTCCTCTGCGGTCATCCGGTCCGCCATCAGATGATACCCCGGCATCCGGCCTGCTCCCAGCAGCCGTTCGAGCTTCTGCTCCACTACAACGTGATACAACGACTGGACCAGCTCCTTGCCCAGACCCAGCTTGCGGTATTTCGGGCGGACACACAAATCGGCAATATACAGCGTATTCCCGTCCGGCTCATGCGTGGTCAGATAGCCGTCTGCGGTAACCTCCGACCAGGTGTGATGCAGCGCCGGCGCCTCCGGGCCCGAGCGGATGATGAGCCCGGTAACAGAACCGGCCAGTTCCCCGTCCACTTCCACAGCCAGGGCCCCCTCCGGAAAAAGCGTTACATGATTCAGCAGCTGCTCCCGGTTCCACCACAGCTCTGCTGGATAAGGCGGCGGAAAGGCTTCGGACTGGACCCTGATCAGTTCCGTGAAGTCAGACTCCTTGTAGCTGCGGATTACTGCAGGCACCGGTGTTGCGCCGTCAAAAGCATAAAACCTCTTGTAATACATCCTCTGCCCTGCCCCCTTACTTCCAGTCTGTATACAGATCTGTCCGGCGGTCACGCCACGTAGTGACTGATCCGTGCTCCCGGACGCGGTACAGCAGCTCCAGATCGAGATCAGCCGTGATAATCATATCGCCGTTAATTTCTCCTTCTGCCAGCAGCCCCTGCGGAGGAAACGGAATATCATTCGGCGTAATTACCGCAGCCTGCCCGAAGTTGGCCCGCATCAGATCCACCGTAGGCAACGAGCCTACGGTCCCCGTAAGCACAACATATATCTGATTCTCAATGGCGCGGGCATGGCTGGTATATCTCACGCGGTGGAAGCCGTGGCGGTCATCCGTACAGGAAGGGCAGAAGATCACATCCGCACCCTTGGCCCGGGCCATGCGCACAATCTCCGGGAATTCAATATCGTAGCAGGTCAGCATGGCGATGGTTCCCTGTTCGGTCTGGAAGACCTGCAGCTCTTCACCGGCTCCCATATTCCACCCCTCTACCTCAGCCGGTGTAATATGCAGCTTGGGCTGCTCTGCAATTCTGCCGTCCGGGTAAAAGAGATGAGCTACATTATAAAGCTTCCCGCTGCGGCGCAGCACATGGGTGCCTCCGATTATATGTACTGCATATTTCCTGGCATACCCGGAGAACATCTCCCGGTAACGGTCTGTGAACTGCGGCAGATCCTCTATTCCCAGAGCTTCTCCGTGTTCATTCCCTATAGACATCAGCTGTGTCGTGAGAAATTCGGGGAACAGGATAAATTCAGCGCCGTACTCTCCGGCGGTTCTAATATAGTGCTCACACTGGGCGGCAAACTCCTCGAAGGAGGAGATAGTGTGCAGATGATATTGTACAGCGGATACGCGAAAAGCCATGGCGGCAATCCTCCCGGGTTTGAGATAGCATACATTCATAAAGTATCTAAAAATTTTACCATAACGGCTCACAAAATCACACATCCAAAGACAGCTGCCGCTTCTCCCTCCTCCGCTTGATGACCCGGGTCCCGCTTTCTCTTCAGGTTATGAATATCTCCCCCCTTCCTTTCCCATAATGAGGAATACAAGCAACGGCAGCCCGGATGCGCTGCGCTGTATTGCTGCTTGAATGAGAAGGAGCCTGATGCCATGACGCGCGATTCTGCCACAACCAAGTTCCCGAAACGCCGCCTCCGCCTGCTCTTCCGGCTGCTGATGGTCTCTGCCCTCCTGTCCGTGCTGGCAGCCGGAGCTCTGCTTGGGTACCTGTATCAGAAACCGCTGCCCCCGCTGGGCGATGATGTCCGCTCCAGGCTGCTTGACTCCAGGGGCAATGTGATGACCACCTTCACTACGGATGGACGCAGCCGGGAGCCTGTTGAGCTTAAACAGATTTCACCTCTGCTCATTAAGGCCACGCTGGCTGTAGAGGACCGGAAATTCTATAATCATATCGGTTTTGATCTGAAGGGGATGGGGAGAGCCGTACTCGCCAACCTTGAGGCGGGCAGGCGTACACAAGGAGCCAGTACCCTGACCCAGCAGCTGGCACGCAATCTGTACCTGACCCATGAGAAGACCTGGACCCGCAAGGGCAAGGAAGCACTCTACACCCTCCAGCTTGAGATGAAATATACCAAGGACGAAATACTGAACATGTATCTAAATGAAATCTACTACGGGCACGGCGCATATGGAATTGAAGCGGCGGCCCGGATGTATTTCGGCAAAGCTGCCGCTGACCTCAACTTGGCGGAGAGTGCCATGCTGGCCGGAGTCCCCAAAGGCCCCACCTACTATTCGCCTTATAATCACCTGGACAGTGCCTTGAAGCGTCAAGGCATCATACTCGCCGCCATGGTCGATGTGGGGGATATTACGCAGGCGCAGGCAGAGGAAGCTGCCAAGGAGAAGCTGAAGCTACGCCCGCAGGGTCAAAAGGATACCACAGTGGCTGCGCCCTATTTCCGCGATTATGTGCGCGGCCTGGTGATAGACACCCTGAATATCACCAGTGACGAGCTGGACCGGGGCGGACTGAATGTCTACACAACGCTTGACCCGGATATGCAGCAGGCTGCGGAAGCGGCGGTGGAGCAGGGGATGGACCACAGCAGCGAGCTGGAAACGGCCCTGGTGTCCGTTGATCCCCGCACCGGGTATGTGAAGGCTATGGTCGGGGGAACCAACTACCGGTCCAGCCCGTTCAACCATGCTCTGGCCAAGACACGCCAGCCCGGCTCCTCCTTCAAGCCGATTATGTATTTAACGGCGCTGGCTTCCAAGGAAATGACCGGCTTGTCGGTCTTCAACAGCCAGCCGACGCTGTTCCACTATGACAATAACCGGAAGACGTATCAGCCCCGGAACTTCGGCGACAAGTATCTCGGAGAGATCAACATGCAGCAGGCCATTGCCGCTTCCGACAATATCTATGCCGTGAATACCATTATGAAGATTGGGGCCGATAAAGTGGCTGCTATGGCTGCCGCCATGGGGATTAACAGCCCGCTGCACAACGTGCCTTCTCTCGCACTCGGAACCTCGCCCGTCAGCCCGCTGGAGATGGCCTCCGCCTTCGCGGTGATTGCAGGCGGCGGAGTGAAGCAGCCGGTTACCGCAGTTCTGAAGATTACGGATGCCAGCGGACATCTTCTATATGAAGCTCCCCAGCCCCAGGGACAGTCCGTGGTGGAGCCGGCAGCGGCTTATGTGCTGACCCGGCTGATGGAAGGGGTCTTCGAGAGCGGAGGAACGGGGAACCGGGTAGCCTCGATGATCAAACGTCCCGTAGCCGGTAAAACCGGCACCACGGATACCGACGGGTGGATGGTGGGCTTCACTCCCGAGCTCTCCACTGCCGTCTGGGTTGGATACGACAAAGGCCGCGATATTGCGACTGCGGATGGAAGACGGGCAGCGCCTATCTTCGCCCAGTTTACGGAAAAGGCGCTGGAGAATGTTCCGCCGAAGATTTTTCCGATTCCGGAGGGCGTGGTCAGCGTGTATGTGAATCCGCAGTCCGGCAAGCTGGCTACAGCAGACTGTCCCGAGAAAAAGCTGGAGACCTTCATCAGCGGTACGGAGCCGACCGAATATTGTGATCAGCACAGCACCGGCGGCACGGGTTCTCCTGCCGGGGACAGTTCTCCGGATGCTGCCGATCCCGCCAAGGAAGACCATTCGCTGTGGAATAACATCAAGCGCTGGTGGATGAACTAACCGGGTATTGCCGCCTCCGGGCTGCTTGCGTTACGATGGGATCAACCCGGCATAGGCGCGTCTTTCGCCTAACTCTGCCGCAGGAAGGTGTCATCCGTTCATGAAGCCGAATCGTTCCGGCGGCCGGAAGACGGCGGCCGCCAAGCTGCTGCAGCCTGAACTCTACACGCTTACGGCTCTCGAAGCCGCTCCGCGCCTCTTGGGTCAGCATTTGGTCCGCCTTACGGAAGACGGGGAGATCCGCTGCCGTATTGTTGAGACAGAGAGCTACGGCGGCGCCGAGGACAAAGGCAGCCATGCCTATGGCGACCGCCGCACCGCCCGTACGGAGGTGATGTTCAGCGCCGGCGGCGCAGTGTATGTGTACCTGATTTATGGCATGTATCACTGCCTGAATGTAGTAACCGCCGCTGAAGATGAGCCGCATGCCGTCCTGATCCGGGCAGTAGAGCCGCTCACGGACAGGGATGCTGAACTTATGGCAGCCTACAGGGGAATTGCCGTCAGGAAGCCCTCGGATCTGTCCGGCGGACCGGGTAAGCTGTGCCGGGCGCTGAGAATAGACCGGAGCCTTAACCGCACCAGGTTCGATATACGGGGAGGCGCTCTATGGATTGAACAGGGCGAACCCCCTGAATCTATCGACATTGTTCAGGCTCCGCGCATTAACATTCCCTATGCGGAGGAATACGCAGAGCGCCCCTGGCGGTTTTATATTCAGGGGAATCCTTATGTATCGGTCAGCGATCCGCTCGCGCAGCCGTTCCGTCTGCACTGAATCTCGCCCGGCTGTTTCGGGTGCGATAATTTGGGTAAAAAGAAGTGAACCCTAATCAGCCTCTCCCTTGGGAATTCCCACATGGAGGGGCTGTTCTTCGTTATTTTGCTCTATCTGCCCCTCATACGCCAAAAAATGATAATACTTCCTATAAAATGACAATAAACAACCCTATTTGAAGGCGCTTTCCCCGTTCTCTAAACTTACAATAACTGTTATAATCATAGATATTACACAAACTATAAAGAGGTAAATGAGGGACATGGGATGAAGGATACAGGCATGATCCGGAGCTTAGACAGTCTTGGAAGAATTGTGGTTCCCGTAGAAATCCGCATGACACGTAATATTGACATTGGGGACCCGATTGAATTTTTTATTCTGGATGAGAATATTATCGTTCTCAGAAAGTACACCTCCACAGAATGCACCTTTTGCAGAAGTCTTGACCATGTGACCTACTATAAGGATCAGTTTATTTGCAACACCTGTCTGAAGGAGCTGAGTGACCCCGAACGCGGGTCAGAACCCGTCATCGCTCCCCCAAGTCCAGCAGCGGAGAATCCCGAGCCTGCCCGCGGAGGGCGGAGAACCAAGACCGAAGAAATGAGCCTGCGTCTGCAAAAAGCAATGGAGGATCATCCCTATGCCAATCAGAAGGAGCTTGCCGAGGTGCTCGGAATCAGCCAGGCCAGGGTAAGCCAGTTGAAGCGTAAGCTGAACACTTCCGGCAGGGCGGCCCCGCAGTAAAGGTTACGGAGAGGGCGTCTGCACCAGAACCCGAATAAGGCTTGGCCCTCGGTCTCTCGAGGGCCAAGCCTTATTCGTTGTTCATTCTATGCTTAACCACCCTGCGCTTCCCCTATTCCGACAATGCCGCTTTCAGCTCTTCCGGCGAAGCAGCCCACCACTCTTCATTATGGGTCATCAGCAGTGATTTCAGCGCTGCCCGTTCGCTGATTCCCAGTCCCTCCAGCATAAGCTTCCGCTTCAGGGCAGCATCCAGCTTATTGACATGATCGGCGAGAATCTTCCAGCCGCGGCGGGCTTCGGTGTCAATCCACATCTCACAGGCAGTAATTCCTCCGTAGAACTGTCCCTCCGGTGTACGGTCTACAGCCACCCATACGACCCATACCTGTCTGCCGTTCGGGACATCCTCACGGTTCACAGAGAATTTAATCCCTTTCTCCACTTTGCTCTTTGCATGCATAGCGCCGATATCAATAACTGCCTCTCCCTGATCAATAATGACAGGAGATACATTGTTCAGATCAATAGAGCCTGCGCCGAAGCCTTTATGCTTGGCTCTGGCATTCACAATATTCAAGGCAATCTGTTTTTTGCCTTCCGGTTGTACGTTATCCACATGTGCACATCCTTTCCATTCACTAATTATTTAATTTTAGCTAATATTGCGGCGATTGCAAACATATACATCCCGTAGATGCTTGTCACGGGAGGAATCACAGTATGAAGCCACATTCATTAAGGTATACCCTCATCTTCGCAGTCCTGGCTGTTCTCACCTTGCTTGGAGGCGGAATATGGTTTCTTTCAGGGCATAACCCTGCCGCATGGACTGCTTCTGTGCCAAAAGAGGCCAAGTCCCCCGCCGTCATCCCGCAGCAGCCCGTGCAGTCCACTCTTCCGGAGATGTTCTCTCCCCCAGAATCAGAAGCTCTAAGCCAGCGTGTGGTCGAATACCACATGGATGTGCAGCTTCAGGCAGATACGGGGACCTTAACAGCTTCCGAGACGCTGACCTGGACCCACCCGGGCTCAAAACCGGTCCAAGAGCTGTATTTTCACCTGTATCCCAATGCATTCGCTTCCGGCAATACAACCTTCATGAAGGAATCGGGGGGCACACTCCGCGGAGATTCCATGCCTGCTGGCGGGTACGGCAGCATCACCCTAACGGATCTGCGGACCTCCGAAGGCATCTCTCTTATGCAGCGCACCCAGTATGTGCAGCCTGACGACGGCAATATCAACGATAAAACACTGCTCAAGGTTCATCTGCCCCAGCCGGTACACGGCGGTGAGAGTATTACGGTGAGGCTTAAGTTCGAGGTCAAGCTGCCGAAAATATTCGCCCGGATGGGGACCGCCGGTAACTTCGTCATGGCCGGCCAGTGGTTTCCGAAAATAAGCGTCTACGAGCCTGCCGGCAGAAGAGGACTCAAGGAGGAAGGATGGAACCTCCATCAATATCACGGAACCTCCGAATTCTACAGTGATTTCGGTATTTACAATGTAACCATTTCCGTCCCGCCTGAGTACAAGGTGGCCGCAACCGGATTTCCGGTGAGGAATGCCAAGGTAGTGCAGGGCCGTAAGGTCTACCAATTCTATGCAGATGATGTCCATGACTTTGCCTGGGCCGCCTCACCGGATTTCGTGGTTGCCGAGAAGGCCTTCTCCGCACCACAGGTGCCCGGGGTGAGAATTAAGCTCTATCTGGACCCGCTGCATAAGAATCTCCAGGAGCGCTATTTCCAGGCGGCTGAGGCGGCCCTGACCGCTTTCAGCAAGTGGTACGGCCCGTATCCTTACTCCACCTTATCCATTGTAGTTCCGCCTGAGTCCGGCAACGGGGCGGGGGGAATGGAATATCCGACACTGATTACCGCCTTCGGTGCCACCGCGGCAGCGCCGGGCACTTCGCTGGAGCGCACCATTATCCACGAGATCGGCCACCAGTATTTCTATGGCATGGTCGGCAGTAATGAATTTGAAGAAGCCTGGCTCGATGAGAGCTTCACCTCCTACGCAGAAGACCGCCTGATGGAACAGGAATACGGTGTAGCCTCAAGCCTTCCGCTTCAGTCCAGCCTGGTCTCCTCCTCACAGCCGCTTAAGCTGGAGACCTGGAAATACAGCGGCGACGATGCCTATACCCGCAATGTGTATATCCGGGGCAAGCTGGTGCTTAAGGATATCGAGCGCATAGCGGGGGCCAAGAATATGGATACCATTCTCGCTGCCTATGTCCGCAAATACCGCTTCAAGCACCCGTCTACCGCAGATTTCCAGAAGATTGTGGAGAAGGTGACCAAGCAATCCTGGCAGACTTATTTTGACCGGTATGTCTACGGCGGGGGAGCTCCTGATTTCGCAGTAGACGATATTAAGCTCTCCACAAAACGCAGCGGCAGCGACGGTGACGGTGACGGAGTGCAATATAGCGCAGTTGTTGAGGTGAGCAATAAAGGCACCCTCTACCCGGATGTTCCCGTGAAATTCACCTTCTCGGACGGGTACACTGTTCAGCAATATTGGAATGGCGAGGGACAATCAACCTCCTTCGAGTTAGCCTATAAAGCGCCTCTGGTCTCCGCAGAGATCGATCCGGGGCATACCATTCTGCTGGAGAGCAGGCATCTTAATAATTTCAGAATGGCCGAGCTGGAGCCGCGTACTCTCTCCCGCTGGACGCTTAGCGTGACGACACTGCTTGAAACCCTGCTCGGAACTCTAGTCTGGTGAGGTGAAGGAATGGTGAAAAGTTCAATAACCCGCGGTTGGGTCAGCATGAAAGAGCAATTCTATATATTGATTCTGCTATTTATTTACCGGCTGTTCTGGGGCTATTTCCTGTACAAATTCATTAAAAGCGCTGTTGTTCCCCTGCTGCTGCGCTATCCCGATGCGGATGCCGGCGGCAGCGGAATAGGCAGGCTGCTGTATTATATCGAGGGCCAGTCTTCCCTGCGCACCGAACCTGCCGTCCAGCATTGGCTATGGCTGCTTCTGGCACTGACTTTGCTCCGGCTGCTGCTCACCCCCTTCATCCGGGCAGGGCTGCTGCATGAGCTCCATCAGGAGCGCGCAGGAGCGCGTGGACTGTTCTTTTTTCCCGGAATGAAAAAGTACGGGCTGCCCGTGCTGGTATTCAGCCTCGTGGAATGGGCGTTAACCCTCCTGCCGCTCTATTGGCTGCTTCCGCGTATGTACCGACTGCTGCTTGGCGGCATTCTTGAGGTTCCGCTTCTGCTGAAGCTTGTGCCTTATGTGCTGGGCTGGCTCCTGTACCTCTTCCTAATCCGCAAGCTTCTGCTCTATATGCAATTCGGCTATACTGCCGGCACCGGCATGTTCTCGTCTCTGCTGATCTGCCTGAAGGTGCTGCTGCCTTCTATCGGAGTATCCGTCATATTGGGGGCGGGAAGTCTAATTATACTGATCCTCTGCAGTGCTTCTGCGCTGCTGTATCCGGGACTACCGGCCCTGCTGCTGCGTCAGGCAGCTCCGCTGCCCTCCACGCTCTTCAATATGTGGGGAGTTGCTGCCCAGTACCATCTCTGGTCCAGTAAATCATTTCCACAATAATTCACGGCCGAAACGGCATACTAAAAAGAGTCACAGCCCCTCAAGCAGGGAGCAGGACTCTTTTTTGCTTAAGCGAAGACAAAACCATTTGCAAAACTGTAAAACCTCTGATACAATGATGCCTGTACTACTAGTAACAAAGTTGTAATCTTTCAAGCATAATTTACCGTAACCATTGCAAATTAACTAATTGCCGATAAGTCACTGTTCTGGTGCACATAACGCCGAATTCCCAGCACCGGGAAGTGGGGGAACCATATTTTGGGTGAATTGATCTCGCTTTAGAGGGGTCATAGGGGAACCTTCTACCGAATCCTTAAGCTAACCTCGCAGGCCCTGGAAGGAGTACATCTTTTGATTATTCAGAACTTCAAGAAAAAATGCACCGCAGCAGCGCTGGGTCTTGTGATGGTATTCACACTCGGAGCAGGCAGTGCCTTCGCAGATTCCAAAATGGATACTGTGATCTCAAAAACCATTGGAACGTCATATAAAACCGGAGGCACAACCACCAACGGGTTCGACTGTTCCGGATTCACCAAATATGTGTTCAAGAATGTTGGGCTTACTCTGCCCCGCACTTCTAAGGCACAGTACAAAGTAGGAACAGCAGTACCTAAGAGCCAGCTGCGTTCCGGCGATCTCGTGTTCTTCAATACCTTGGGCAACGGAGTATCCCATGTCGGTATTTATGTCGGAAACGGGAAATTTGCACAGTCCTCCAGTTCACGCGGTGTAACCATCAGTTCAATGAGCCAGTCCTACTGGGCCAACCGCTATGTTGGCGCCAAACGAGTAATGAGCACAACAGCCTACCAAGCTGTCGCTTACGATTGAACCCTTGAAGAATACCCCGAACATTTCAACCTCTAACAACCCATTGTAACTTATACAGGCCCGGGATGATTATTGCCGTAATCATTTCCGGGTTCTTCCTTTTTCTTTTCCTTATTCTACCTTTTACACAGATTTTCTGCCCTTGAAACAGCATTTTATTCCAAAAATAAAGAAAAAAACATATAGAAGCTACTCTGCACATAGATATGAGTCTTTCTAACGGCTATAACTCTAAAAACAGCAAAAAAGATGCATTAATATGTTATAAGTGATTGCCAAGTGCCGAAGTCTTTGTTACAATTATCGCAGTGAGTTTTTAGTAACATTTTTGTAATTATTGAATCGCTTTTAACAAAGGTTTTGTCATGTATTGAATGAACAGCTAATCCTAATCAACAGTCGTGCCGAGTTCCCTAATGAAGTTAGGGAAACGGGGGAACCACTTTGGGTGAATTGACCTCCTATTCTAAGAGGGGTCATAGGGGACCTTCAACCGAACCCTTAAGCTAACCTCGTAGGCATTGGAAGGGGTATTTACTTTTGAAGAAGAAGCTAGCAGCCGCAGTACTAAGTTTGTCCATTATCTTCACCATTGGAGCAGGAAGCGCTTTCGCCGATTCCAAGATGGATAAAGTTATCGACAAAGCCATTGGAACCAAATACGTATCCGGCGGTGTATCCACAAACGGATTTGATTGCTCTGGATTTACAATGTATGTTTTTGATAAGATGGGCATTAACCTGCCGCATCAATCCGGCTCCCAATACCAGATGGGTTCTGCCGTGTCCCGTGACGAGATGAGAGCGGGCGATCTTGTATTCTTCAATACCAATGGCAAAGGTGTATCCCATGTCGGTATTTATGTCGGTGACGGCGAGTTCGCACATGCGTCTTCATCCCGTGGTGTAACTATCAGTTCGCTGAGTGACAGCTACTACGTCAACCGCTACGTTGGCGCCAAGCGGATTATGAGCACAGATGCTTACAAGACTGCAGCTACGGATTCTCAAGACAACGATGATGTCGAATAATTTGTTGTAACATACGCTCTTTTCCGAGATTTTTGCCGAAATCTTGGGAAAGGGCTTTTTTTGTCTATAAAATTACTTACCCCGCTCTATATTTGTAAAACACCCATTCCGCCTTTTCATAAAATATATATAATATAGTAAAAAGCATTGTCCCGGAAAGGAGGCCGCCCGCTTATGATTAGTTCTCCGCTAACCTTTTACGTTGTACCTATGGAGCCGCTGCATGCCGCTGAGATCTGCGAGTGGAGCTACAGCCCCCCGTATAACATATACGGCTGGATGTCCTGGGAGCAGATGCAGGCGCTCGGCGTTGAGTTCGGTGACCCGGAGCTGCGACAGGAGCAATATGTGTCCGTAGTGAACGGGCAAGGTGATCTGTGCGGCTTCGCCCAGTTGTTTCCTATGGAGGGTGTAGTCCGGCTCGGAGTGGGGATGCGTCCGGATCTCTGTGGTCATGGGATGGGGCATCTGTTCATGAAGGCGATCGTGCAGGCTGCACGGGCCCGTTACCCGGAGCGTGAGATTGATCTGGAGGTACTGACCTGGAATCAGCGGGCAATCCGCGCTTACCAGAAATGCGGGTTCACCATAACGGATACCTATGAACGCCGGACACCCACCGGCAATAAGCCGTTTTATTGCATGGTCTATGAGGAATAGTGATTATTCCGTTCATTTTTTTGACACAAATACTATGATAACGCTTCACCATCCGCTATAATGGAAACAGCAGCTTACATGAAGGGACGGATTGCAGATGCAGAAATGGATCATGAGCGGTTTGTTTTTTGCCGCCTGCGCCTTTGCGGTGATCTTAATGTTCACCTTACCCGGTAAATCCGAGGTAGCTGAAGAGAACAAACCGACAATGCCTGAGGTTGTACTGGACGCTGCCAGTGCGGAGGCTACAGTGAAGGCCAACTGTATCTCCTGCCACGGTGACCAGCTCCAGGGCGGTGCAGGACCGAGCCTGCAGCAGGAAGGTGCATCACATGATGCGCCGCAGATCTACAGTATAGTCACCAAGGGACGCGGACAGATGCCTTCCTTCAAAGACAGGCTGGCCCCTGAAGAAATCGCGAATGTAGCCTTATGGCTCGCCGAGAAGAAATAATCCGCTTATTGTAAGGACATCAAGCTCTTCATTCATATGTATAATGCCCGTTGCAGAGGATCTCAAGCGATCCCTGCACGGGCATTTTTATTAATCAGGCATGCCTGTCGTTTCCATAGTAACCTTGTCCTCTAACGATTCTTCTCGAACGCCTCATTAAATTCACGGGCCTGGCGGAGATCAAGCTTCTCCACATCTGCGGTCAGCCGCAGAACAACGGTCTTGTAATCAATCGTGATATGCGGGTGATGATCGAAGGCTTCCGAAATGGCGGCCACCTCGTCCACAAAAGCAATTCCCTTCATGTATTCATTGAACATATATTTGCGCACCAGCTTATCCTTATCCAGTCTCCAGCCCTCAAGCTTGCCGATATGCTCCTGCAGTTCTTCCTCTGTAAATTGCAATTCGTTCCCTCCCTTGCTAAGTTAACGGTTCCGGTTCACCCTCAAATAAAACATCCCTCAGCTTCTGAAAGTCCAAGGGATGTGCCCGGCCAAAGATTTTTTTGATTAAATGTATTCGTATCTTCCGGCAATTAGTACTCCACATCCAATTTTACCATGGGCGGATACCTGAGGACAAACCTGCTCCCGTATTTTCTCAACTTACACTAGAACTACCGAAGCCAAATCCTCATCGCCAAGCAGAATATTAATCCGGTGTGTTTCTTTATCGTACATTACAACACCGCTGCCAACCTGAATCACCGGTTCATTGCCCAGGGCGTAGAACAGGTCCTCGGCAAGCGCCTCCCAGACCTCCTGCTTCGACTCCTCCGGCAGGCTTACCCACTCTTCAGGCTCCATTTCAAAGAAAATATACCCGTCAGAGATTCGTCCGACCGCTCCTGTCAAATCAACAAGAATTTCACTGTAATCTCTACCATGCTTAACTCCCACATCAATCACTCCGTTTTCTTCGCTGATGAATAATAACCTACCTTATCTATTATAGCCGAAAAAATCACTTCACAAATAAGGGAATGCTGTCGATAAATAAGAATATACGTGATTTGGTTATAAGCAGAGTGTTCTCCCGCGGTTCAAGGATGAAGTACGCGGTTAGTCGATCACTTCTTAATTCTCATGGACGAGGTGCATAAATGGAAATCTCAACAATTCTAGGCCTGGTGTTTGGCCTGATCGCAGTAGTCTGGGGAATGATACTCAAGCATGCTCCGCTTGCAAGCTTGAACAACCCCGCTGCCTATGTAATTATTTTTCTTGGTACGGCCGCCTCTATCTTCATGGCCTTTCCCATGTCGGAAGTCAAGAATTTCCCTAAGCTGCTGAAGATTCTGTTTGTGAAGAAAAAGATGGTCGGCAAGCCTGAGCTGATTACCATGTTCATGGAATGGGCCTCCATCACCCGCCGTGAAGGGCTACTTGCCCTGGAGTCCAATGTCGATGAAATTGAAGATAATTTCCTCAGAAACGGCATGCGGATGATTATTGACGGCAACGACCAGGAGTTTGTCCGCGACGTGTTAATGGAAGATATTCATGCAACTGAAGACAGACATAAAGCCGGCGCCCTGATTTTCTCCCAAGCAGGAATGTACGCCCCTACACTGGGGGTACTCGGAGCTGTTATCGGGCTGATTGCCGCCTTGGGTGATATGAGCAACATGGACATACTGGCCCATGCGATTGCCGGAGCCTTCATTGCTACGCTGCTCGGGATATTCACCGGTTATGTCATGTGGCATCCTATGGCTAACAAGCTGAAGCGGATCTCCAAACGGGAGATCGAAGTCCGCCTGATGATGGTGGAAGGCCTGCTGTCCATTCAATCCGGGGTATCCACCATTGCCATTAACCAGAAGCTGTCTGTCTTCCTGACTCCGTCCGAGCGCGCCAAGCTGAGCGAGAAGGAGGGCGCTTCGAGTGAGCAAAAAGACTAGGCATGAGGAACACGAAGAGCATGCCGATGAATCCTGGCTGCTGCCCTATTCCGATCTGATGACCCTGCTGGTGGCCCTGTTCCTCGTAATGTATGCCATGAGTGCTACGGATGCCCAGAAGTTCGAACAAATGGCCCAGGCATTCAATTCAGCGCTTAGCGGCGGCGGCGGCGTCCTGGAGTTCCGTTCGGATTCGCCGACTAACACCCAGTTGGACCAGGGCAGAAAAGATAAAATGAACAGTGTTCTTGACAAGAATACCGGCTCCTCCGAGCTGTCCAAGCTCCGCACCAAAGAGCAGGAAGATCTGGAGAAGCTTAAGAAGCAATTCGATCAATATATCAAGAACAACGGAATGACCGATTTGCTTAGTACGAAGCTGAACCAGTCGCAGCTGATGATCACCATCAGCGACAATGCGTTGTTCGCTTCAGGACAGGCAGTGGTGAAGGACGAATCCCGCCAATTGGCCAAGTCGATCTCCACCATGCTTCAGCAATTTCCGGATTATGAAGTGCTGGTACAGGGGCACACAGATAACGTTCCGATCTCTAACAGTACCTACTCTTCGAACTGGGATCTCAGTGTAGCCCGGGCCCTTCAGTTCATGAAGATCCTGCTGCTGAATCCCAATCTGGACCCGGTGAAGTTCAGTCCGATCGGGTATGGGGAATATCGTCCTATTGATACCAATGCAACAGCTATTGGGCGGGCCAAGAACCGCCGGGTAGAAGTGTCCATTCTCCGCAAATATAAAGATCCTGCAGCAGAGACTACAGATGTTTCTGCTCCTGGCAAATAACACCGAAGATACAAAAGAGCTGTCCCTGAGGCCGTTACCGGCTTATAGGGATAGCTCTTTTCTCCGTTGTATCCATTCATATCGTAGATACGGCTTATTGCAGCTCATAGCTCAGCATGACACCAAGCTCCTGCTTCTCTTGTGGTGACAGTTCACGCCATTCCCCGGTCTGCAGGGCGCCAAGCCGGATATTCATCACCCGGATACGTTGCAGACGCCGTACTTCATAGCCGAACGCGCTGCACATGCGGCGGATCTGCCGGTTCTTGCCTTCGGTAAGAATAATCCGGAATACCCGCTCACTGATCCGTGTAACCTCACAGGGAAGCGTCTTGCTGCCCAGAATCTTCACCCCGGTAGACATGCCTGTAAGGAAGGATGGAGTGACCGGCCTGTCTACAGTCACCACGTACTCCTTCTCATGTCTGCCTTCAGAACGCAATATTTTATTAACGATGTCTCCGTCATTCGTCAGCAGAATTAATCCTTCCGAATCCTTGTCGAGCCGGCCAATGGGGAATATGCGCTCCTCATGGCCAATGAAATCGACAATATTGCCCTGAATATGCGCTTCTGTGGTTGAAGTGATGCCCACCGGCTTATTAAGCGCAATATAAACGATCCTGCTGCCCTTCTCAAGGGGTTGTCCGTCGATCAGCACTGTATCCCCCGCTTCAGCCTGGCTGCCCAGCAGAGCAAGCTCACCGTTGATGGTGACTCTCCCCCCTTCGACCAGCTTGTCTGCTTCACGGCGTGAACAATATCCTGTCTCACTGATGAACTTATTGATTCTCATGTTTGTCTTCACTCCGTTCTATATTCATGCCGGCCGGAGGGTCCGATTCTTTCGCTTCAGGCAGCTTGATTATCACCTGTGCCCCCCGGCCGTACTCGCTGCTTATCTCCAGGCTGCCTTTGTGGGCCTGAATAATCCGCTGGCTGACCATCAGGCCCAGCCCCGTTCCTGACTCTTTATTCGTGAAGAACGGCTCTCCCAGCTTGGGCAGCATGTCCTCAGGCACACCTCCGCCTTCATCCGTGATTACTATAACTACAGAATCATCCTGCTGATGCTGCTCCAGGGTAATCGTTCCCCCGTCCGGCATCGCTTCAATCGCATTTTTGATCACATTGATAAATACCTGCTTCAGCTGATTCTCTTCACAGTGCACCATAGCGGGTACGCCCGAGAAATGCGTTGCGAACTCGATGCCGAACAGGTGCGCCTGGCTATCAAGCAGGGAGACTACATCGCCGACAATATGCCGCAAATCCCTCTGCTGGAAATGAACAGCCTGCGGCTTGGCGAGAATCAGGAACTCGCTTACAATCAGATTGATCCGGTCCAGCTCCGAGAGCATCAGATCAATGTGCAGCGGAACCAGAACCTTCTTCTCCTGCTGAAGCTGCAGGAATCCTCTCAGGGTAGTCAAGGGATTACGAATCTCATGGGCAACCCCTGCGGCGAGCTGGCCGACTGTAGTGAGCTTCTCCGAGCGTCTGAGCAGCTCCTCGATCCGGTTGCGCTCGGTCATATCACGGGATACGTGTACAACCGATTGCGGCTGGCCCTCCTCATCGCGGATAACCGAGCTGCTGACGCTGACTTCGACCAGCGATCCGTCGCGCTTCAGCCTGACCGTCTCAACAGGCGGCAGCGCCGCCCCGTCCTTAAGCTGCTGCAAGCGCAGGCTCTCCTGCTTCTGAACGGTGGCCGGAACGAGATAAGGCGGCTTGACCAGAGCATCCTCTGCACCCCATCCATAGAGTTCCTCGAAGGCTCTATTCGTACTGATAATCCGCCCGTCCATATCCACCGTGTGAATCGCATCCGAGGTCCCGTTAATCACCGACTCCAGATGCTCCTTCACCGCGCGGTTCTCCTCCAGCGTCTGCCCCAGCCGGTTCGTGTGCTGCAGCAGATGTGTTGTCATCGCATTGATGCGCTGGGCAAGCTGTCCCAGCTCATCACGGCTTGTTACCGTAAGCGCGGGCTCAAATTTACCCATGGCCACATCATTTACCTTAGCCAGTATATCCTGAATCGGGCGTGTCACAACACCAGCCATAACATAACTGGCTAAGAAAAAGATAATCAGCAGCAGCACCGAGGTGGTGATATTGTTGATCAGCTGCTCTTTGATTACCGAAGAGATAGCCCCGTAATCCATTACCACACTGATCACGTAATCGGCAGATCCCGGCTGTTTAATGGGAATGAAGCTCTTGAGTACTCTTTTACCCAGTGCCTCTGTATCCAGCGTGATCGGCTCGCCCTTGTTCAGCGCTTCCCGGATGGCCGCTTTATCCTCTGCCATATTGCCGTATGTATAAGTACCGTATTGGATAGGGCGGTTGCGCAGCTTGGTATTCTTGGGGTCGGTGCCGTCAGGCAGCATGCTGGGCGCTCCAAAAGTCTTCGGATTTATCCCCGTGATCTCCAGAATGCCGGGGTTTACAGCCTTGGACTCCCGGATAATTTCATCGGGATTCATGATTTTGACATAATCGCTTACCGCTGTACTCCGGACATACGGATCTATGATATAGTTGCGGGTACCATCATAATAATAACCCCATTTATCAATGTACTCGGGATTGGAGGTTGAGTATTCAAACGGACCGGACCAGAAATTCTGCAGGGCCTGTCCCTGATCGACAGAGACCTGCTGGCCCGCAAACAACTCCAGGAAAGCCACATACCAAAAACCCATACCCTTGGTTGAAAGTCCAATCTCTGCAGGATCGGAAGACCTGGCAACGATAATATCGTCGGCGGTCTTCACCAGCAGCGAGATATTAGACACACCCAGCTTAATGGACAGATCCTTCAACTGCTCATTGTTAATATTCCTGATGTCCGGATCCAGCTCGTAGGACGCCAGTATTGCAGTCATTCGCAGATTCTGAGCAATTTTGTGCTGCACGTAGTTGGAGCTGTAGCTGCTCTGTTCAACCGAAACGGCAACCTGCTTCGCAGTAATCTTCATATTGCTGACACTCTCATTACGCAGATTACTCCGGGCTGTATACAGATTAAGTGTTAGGTTAAGCATCAAGATTAAGAGTACTGAACCAAATATAATCGCTGATAATTTCGTTTTTATGGACAACCGTATTGTTCACCTCTTATCCGCTGGTAAATCCTAGCGGGGCATTCCTAATTATCATACCTTTTGCCCTTCCATTTGAAAAGACATTTCCCAGCAGCTAAACACTGGCAGATATTGAATTATAGAGACAGTTTCTCTACAATAAGTAGGAAACCATCCACAGGTTATGCACATATAAACATTTTGCTAAATTACGGTGTGTACAAAATTGTGTATAAATCGGCTGTTATCCACAGAGTTGTACACAATTTGTTAAGAACGAATATTTGTTCGTTGTACAAGGGGCCTTAATAGAAGGGAAGATGAATTTGAATATCCGGCTTGAAGAGTTGTCTGCAGAGGAACGGGCCATTCATGAATATTGGATGACAGAAGCGATAGGAGAAGCCCGTAAGGCCGAAGCCTTGGGCGAAGTACCGATTGGCGCTGTGGTCGTCCACAAGGATCACATTATTGGCCGCGGATACAATCTGCGTGAGACCACGCTCGATTCCACTGCCCATGCGGAGATGGTGGCGATCCGCGAAGCCAGTACAGCGCTGGGTTCATGGCGCCTGCTCGATTGCCGGCTCTACGTGACCCTGGAGCCCTGTCCCATGTGCGCAGGGGCCATGGTGCAGGCCAGAGTGCCGCTTACGGTGTACGGCACGCCCGATCCCAAGGCCGGCTGTGCAGGCACCTTGATGAACCTGCTGGAGGAAACGCGCTTTAACCACCGCACAGAGGTCATCCAGGGCGTGCTGCAGGAAGAATGCGCGGAGCTGCTGACCTCCTTCTTCCGCAAGCTGCGTCAGAGACCGGCTAAACTTTGAACCACCCAACATACTATTTCCCAAGGAGGATGCCTAATGTCATTTAAACTGTATAATACCCCTCAGGGAATCTACCTCTCTCTGCTGAAGCTTACGGATGCCGAAGCGCTGCTTGACCTCCGTCTGCGCAACCGGAAGGAGCATCAGCAGTATGAGCCTCTCCGGGATCATGATTACTTCACGCTGGAGAGCCAGCGACAGCTGATTAATCAGCGTATCCTGGATGCACAGCAGGACAGCGCGTATATGTTCGGGATCTACCTGCTAAGCGGCGAGCTGATCGGACAGATTACGATTTCCAATGTGGTACGGGGAGTTGGACAATTTGCCGATATCGGCTATTTCATTGATCATGAGAGGCAGGGCAAGGGATATACCAGCGCAGCGGTGCAGCTGATTCTTGGATATGCCTTCCGTTCCCTGGGACTCCACCGGGTGCAGGCGGCCATCCTGCCTCATAATACCGGCTCGCGCAGAGTGCTGGAGAAGAACGGCTTTCAGGCGGAAGGACTGGCCCGCCGCTTTATCAAAATCAACGGAGAATGGCAGGACCATCGCACCTACGCCATTCTGGCAGAGGATTTTCTTCCACAGGAGCAGAAGTCCCAGTAACGGCTAGTTCCGCCTTGCCGCCACCACCAGCTGAGGAAAAGTAAAAATCCCGTATCAGCGGATGTCGCTCATACGGGATTTTTGTATACTGCACTATTGGATTAATAAGTACTTGTACCCATGCCTCCGAATTGCTGCTGCAGCTCTTCCAGAGTAATGACATCATCGCCTTGCGGAATGCCAATCTTGAAGGTCTGCTTCTCATTGATCTTGCTGTACTGGTTGCTTGCATTCATGGATAAGGTGACGTTCTCACCCTTCTCAGGATCATTAACCTTGATATCCATGAGCATATCCTGGTATACCGGATAGTCATCTTTATTAACCGCAGTGTTCAGGTGGAACTGGTTAATGGTAAGATACTTATTCAGATCGGCCAGGCTCTTATCAAACTCGGCACGTGCCTCGCTGGATTGCAGCTCTTCCTTGGCTTTGGCCAGATCAGCAGGATCAACCTGCAGCAGATCTTTATATTCATCCTTACTCAGAATATCCATGATCTTAGGCAATGCGTTGTTCACGAGGATCGTAAGCGCCTCTTTGACATTATCATTGGTTACCTGGAACTGAACTACCTGCTTGGCATCTACGCCTTCAGGCAGGCCAGCATCCTTAGGTTTGATATTGTTGAAGTATTTCGCTTCATCATACTCGCCCAGCAGTGTGTTCATCACTTCATTCGACAGCTTCTGCACTTTCTGTGCATCCATCTGCGCAGGATTGAATTCTGTTCCCTGCTCTTCGGCCAGCTTCTTCAGATCCACCTCTACGAATTTATTGACAATCGTCTCAGGAATCGGCAGGAACGGAATCGAAGGGACTTTGACGTACAGCTTCTGTCCGGACATAACCATTGGAACCGTGAAGGACATCGCCATATCCCCCTTCAGATTCAGAACCGTTGTAAGCTCTGTCTGCATCGGCTCAGCCTGATAGACTCCATCAATCGTAAGCTCTGCATTCTTAAGCATGCTTAGAATCTGACCCGTCGAAGCGTCAGCCTCATTAGTACCGGTGTCTATCGTCAGATCGTTAATGACCACCTTACTCTTCATTTCGTAAGATTTCATGGCTGTAGCTTTGGCTGCGGCTGAAGTCAAAGCCTCCTTCGGCTCCTCCTTCTTTGCACAACCCGGCAGAATTACTGCAGCCGTAAGCAGCAGTGCAGCAGCGGATAACCCCCATTTTTTGTTCATTATTTTTCTCCTCTCCCATGTAAAAAGTTTCTTTCCCCTCCCTAATGATAAACCATTTGGCAATTATGAGAAACATTTCTCTTCATTTTCATTTTAAATGTGTTTAACCCTGCGGATTATTATGGTCCACATGGTTCGCCTGCTTCACCTTTTTAGACCCGGATAACGGCGCAGGACCTGAAGAATGATGCTCCTTACGGGGTCCCTGGTTGTCCTGCTGTACACCGGGTACAGCCATGCTCTTGGGTTTGCTCATTGGTTAGCCTCCTATGGATTGGTCAAGCCCTGAAGGGCTTGCGCGCATTCATGAATTTGTCTCGTATACTGCTGTGCCAGAAGCTGTACAGCATCCACATGCTCGTCCGCATGTACCCCGGCCTGCTCGGCATCAAGCAGATCCACGGCCACCTCGCGGCTATCCACATAGGTGCAGCGGAAATCCAGCGAATACCCCTGCCGTCCTGCTGCATTGAAATGAATGAGCAGACTGTTCTGGTTAGCAGCATCCCCTTGTACGCTGAAGCTGTCGCCGTTCTCCATCAGTGACGGCAGGCGCTCCTGCCAGGCAGACACCAGACTTTGCTGGTCTACTTGCAATTGTCGGTCCATCTTTATGATCAGCCTCCTTCTCTAATACATTGCGGAGAAAGCAGACTTTTTATTCCCGCTGGAATGCCTTCCATTAAAAAGAGGCCCCGGTATAACAAAAAAACCGTCCCCCATGGGGACGGCTTCTATCTGCACAATTTGAATGTTAAGGAATGGCGGAGAGGATGGGATTCGAACCCATGTGGGCTTGCACCCTAACGGTTTTCAAGACCGCCCCGTTATGACCGCTTCGGTACCTCTCCAATGCATCAAAATTTCACATGCATTAGGAATTATACCACGCCCCACAAATAATATGCAACTATAATTATTGAGCAGTTTTTGGATGAATAGATTTCACATTACGCATATACGGCTGCAGGCATTCCGGAATCAGCACACTGCCGTCCGCCTGCTGGTAGTTCTCCAGAATAGCTGCTACTGTACGTCCTACAGCCAGCGCAGAGCCATTCAGCGTATGCACGAATTCCGGCTTGGCCTTGGGCTCCTTCCGGTAACGGATATTAGCCCGGCGCGCCTGGAAGTCCTCGGTATTGGAGCATGAGGAGATCTCGCGGTACATTCCGCTCTCAGGCAGCCACACCTCAAGGTCATACGTCTTGGCAGAGGTGAAGCCCATATCCGCCGTACAGAGCAGCAGGACGCGGTACGGCAGCCCTAGAAGCTGCAGGACGCGTTCAGCGTCGGCAGTCATCTTCTCCAGCTCATCATAAGAGGTATCCGGGCTGGCAAGCTTCACAAGCTCCACCTTGTTGAACTGATGCTGACGGATCAGACCCCGGGTGTCGCGTCCCGCAGATCCGGCCTCTGAACGGAAGCAAGAGCTGTAGGCTACATGATACTTCGGCAGATCACCGGCCGTCAGAATCTCTTCGCGGTAATAGTTCGTAACAGGCACCTCCGCCGTAGGAATCAGATAATACTCTGTATCCCGCAGCTTGAACAGATCCTCTTCGAACTTCGGCAGCTGTCCGGTTCCATACAGGCTGTCCTTATTGACAATGTAAGGCGGCAGCATCTCTTCATAGTTATGCTCACCACTGTGCAGGTCCATCATGAAATTGATCAGGGCACGCTCCAGTCTAGCACCCAGTCCTTTATAGAAGGCAAACCGGGAACCTGTAACCTTCGCTGCCGCTTCAAAATCAATGATATCCAGCTGCTGCGCCAGCTCCCAATGTGATTTCGGAGTGAATCCAAGCTCCTTGGGCTCCGACCAGCGGCGAACTTCAACATTGTCGTCCTCGGACTTGCCAACCGGCACCGATTCGTGCGGGATGTTCGGGATGCTCATCGTCAGCTCGTCAATCTTGACCTCAAGCTCACGTACCTCATCATCCAATTCTTTGATCCGGTTAGATACCGTACGCATCTCTGCGATCAAATCATCAGCCGGTTCTCCATTCTTCTTCTTCTTCGCTACCTCTCCGGATACGGTATTCCGGCGGTTTTTGAGTCCTTCAGTCTCCTGAAGCAGCTCACGGCGGCGCAGATCAAGCTGCGGGAAGCCGGCAATCAGATCGAGCGACTTCCCTCTTTTATTCAGCGCTTCTTCTACTCTGGCATAATCACTGCGCAATACTTTAACATCTAACACAAAGTTTCCCTCCTGAAAACAGCCCAAACTCTTTCAAAATGCTGTTTTGTTTGCAGCTTTGAAAGAGTCAAGATGTCCTTATATGCAGTTCTATAGATCGGCTGCCATACTGTCCTCTACCATATCGGCAAAATATTGATGCAGCCTGTAATCATCAGTCAGTTCCGGGTGAAACGAGCAGACCAGCAGATTGCCCTGGCGTGCCGTTACAATCTCATCGTTATAGAGGGTAAGGACCTCTACGTCCGGGCCCACTCCCTGAATGAGCGGAGCGCGGATGAATACCGCCCGCACCGGTTCAGCGATCCCTTTAACCTCCAGGTCACATTCAAAGCTTTCCCGCTGGCGGCCAAAGGCATTCCTGGCCACGGTAATATCCATCAGCTCCAGATGACCGGGTTCCCCTCCGGCAATCTGCTTCGCAAGGACAATCATACCGGCGCAGGTGCCAAAAACCGGCTTGCCCTGCCCCGCAAACTCGCGGATAGCTTCTATGAAGCCGTATTTGCGCATCAGCTTGCCGATGGTGGTACTCTCGCCGCCGGGAATGATCAGGCCCTCTACCTCGTTAAGCTCCTCTATACGCTTAATAGGCATGCCCTGCGCGCCGGTCTTCTCTATACTGACAATATGCTCGGTTACAGCGCCCTGAAGCGCCAACACTCCAATTCTCATCCGAAGCCTTCTCTCTATTAACGGCCGCGTTCCGACATACGTTCAGCCGGGGTCAGCGTGGCGATATCAATCCCCTTCATCGGAGCGCCCAGATTCTTGGACACTTCAGCGATCAGCTTATAATCGGTAAAGTGGGTGGTCGCTTCTACGATGGCACGGGCGAACTTCTCAGGATTGTCCGATTTAAAAATACCCGAGCCGACAAACACGCCGTCAGCACCCAGGTGCATCATAAGCGCGGCATCCGCAGGCGTAGCTACACCACCAGCAGCGAAGTTAACGACAGGCAATTTGCCAAGCTGATGAACTTCCAGCAGCAGCTCATACGGAACACCCAGCGTCTTAGCTTCATTATATAGCTCATCCAGCGAGAGGCCTGTCACCTTGCGGATCTGGCTGTTAATGTGGCGCATATGGCGGACGGCTTCGACGATGTTACCCGTTCCCGGCTCGCCCTTGGTACGGATCATGGAGGCTCCTTCGTTAATCCGGCGCAGAGCTTCTCCAAGGTCTTTGGCTCCGCATACGAAAGGAACTGTGAATTCACGTTTGTTGATATGGAACACTTCATCGGCAGGAGTAAGAACTTCGCTCTCATCGAGGTAATCCACACCCAGGGATTCCAGTACCTTGGCTTCCACATAGTGGCCAATGCGGGCTTTAGCCATCACAGGAATGCTCACTACCTTGATAACCTCTTCTACAATAGTAGGATCAGCCATACGTGCTACACCGCCTGCTGCGCGGATATCGGAAGGTACACGCTCCAGGGCCATAACGGCTACTGCGCCTGCGGCCTCGGCAATTTTTGCCTGCTCCGCATTCATGACGTCCATAATGACGCCGCCTTTTTGCATTTCTGCCATACCTCTTTTGACTCGCGAAGTTCCTGTTTCCATATCTTAGCCTCCCGAAAGATCTGTCCTAATCTAACATGTAATTCTACCGCAAGGCGGTAATATATACAACCTATTTACTGGGATTTTGCCGCTCAAGCAGTCCTGGCCTCCAAATCGGTTAGAACAAGTTCTTAATTCCTTTAAACAAGTCGCCGAAAAAATTCCCGATTGCTCTCAGCAGCAGCTTGAACCAGCCCGCCTTCTCTGCTTCCTCGGCGGTAATCAGATTAACCGTCTTCTCTTGGGCCTGAGACATTCCCTCGATCTGGTACGTGTAAGTGACCTTACCTACTTTGCTGGCTCCAGCAATCGGAGCGACCAGAGTAGCCGGATCATTCGTTACCACTGTAGTTTTGATCTTCGGCGATACTGTACCCTTCGGTACCATGAACGTTACTCCGGCATCGGTAACCACGGGCACTTCTTTGTTCTTGCCCTTCAGCACAGGCACGGTTTCCGTTCCCTCAATCACTGCCTTAGGTGCAACTACCTGCTTAATCTCGAAGTTGTTGAACCCGAAATCAAGCACCTTCTTCGTCTCGGTGAAGCGGTGTGCTTCCGAGTTGGCGCCCATCACAACGCTGATCAGACGCATGCCGTCCCGTACCGCCGTCCCCGTGAAGCAGTTCCCGGCGCTGGAGGTATGACCGGTCTTCAACCCGTCAAGACCCGGGTAAGCGTAAGCCTTGAAGTTAGGGATATTCTTGTTCGCTTCCAGCATCCAGTTATAGTTAACCATCGGCTTCGAGTCACGTTCACGGAATTTATAAGACTGAATCGTTGTGAACTCCGTGAAATCCGGGTGGTCGGTTACAATGAACTTAGCGAGCAGAGCTGCATCCATAGCAGACATTAAGGTCTCGCCTTCGGCTTCCGGGCGGAATTTCTCCGGCATATCCGCACGGTCAAGACCTGTGGAGTTGATGAAATGAGCAGTCTTCATTCCCATTTTCTTCGCAGTTTCGTTCATCATGGTGACGAATTCCTGCTCAGAACCTGCGACCAGCTCCGCCAAAGCTACTGTAGCGTCATTGGCTGAGCCAACGGCCATGGCTATGTAGAGTTCTTTAACTGTATGTTCATCGCCTGCGGCCAGGAAGATCCGCGATCCGATCTGCTTCGACGCATTCTCCTGAATAACAACCTTCTGATCCCAGGAGATCTTTCCGTTCTTCACTGCATCGGACACAAGGTATTCCGTCATCATCTTCGTCATACTTGCCGGAGGCAAGGGCTCGTCCGCATTCAAAGATAATAGGATTTCCCCCGTAGTCGGCTCTATCAATACTGCGGATTTCAACTTCAGTCCTAGTGAATCTACGGTTGGAATCTTGGCTACTTCCGTTTTGGCGGGAGTCTTCGCTGGCGCTTTAGTCCCGGCCTCAGTGGTTGCCGGTTTATTTACCGCCTCTGCCATCGCAGAAGCCGCTGGAAATGCTAACATATTTAAAAGCAGACCTACTGTCGCTGTCTTGATCACCATTTGTTTACCGCTTAGTTTTCGCTTGTACTTCAATGATTACGACTCTCCTTTAATCCTCAGATCAGTGCTTGTTCTATTCTAACACAGGGGTATCTGCAAAAAAAGACAGACAGGACGAATTCGTCCCGTCTGTCCGCAAAATAAACGATTCTATCCAGCTTACAGAGAATAGTTCGGCGCTTCTTTGGTGATCTGCACATCATGCGGATGGCTCTCACGCAGTCCCGCACCGGTAATACGGATAAATGAGGTATCATTGCGCAGTTCTTCTAAGGTCTTCGTGCCGCAGTATCCCATCCCGGAACGCAAACCGCCGATCAGCTGATGCACAGTATCCGACAAGAGTCCTTTAAAAGCAACACGCCCCTCAATCCCCTCAGGAACGAGCTTCTTGTCATCATCCTGGAAGTAACGGTCTTTGCTTCCCTGCTTCATCGCGCTCATGCTGCCCATGCCTCTGTATACTTTGTATTTACGGCCCTGATAGATTTCCGACTCTCCGGGGCTCTCATCCGTACCGGCAAACAGGCTGCCCATCATAACTGCCGAGGCACCAGCGGCAATAGCCTTGGTAATCTCACCGGAGTACTTAATTCCTCCGTCCGCAATAACTGGAATACCGTATTCACGTGCGACTGTCGCACAATCGTAGATGGCTGTCACCTGTGGAACGCCGATCCCGGCAATAACACGGGTTGTACAGATCGAGCCAGGACCAATACCAACCTTGATTACGGAAGCTCCGGCTTCAATCAATTCGCGGGTAGCTTCACCAGTAGCCACATTACCGGCCACAATGGTAAGATCCGGGTACAATTCGCGCAGCTTGCGGACAGCATCAATAATATTGATATGGTGCCCGTGTGCAGAGTCCACCGTGATAAGGTCCACACCGGCTTTTACCAACGCTTCTGTACGTTCAAAAGTATCCTTGGAGATACCGATCGCCGCTCCAACCAGCAGACGTCCTTGAGCATCCTTGGCGCCGTTAGGGAACTGGATGGCTTTCTCTATATCTTTAATGGTAATGAGGCCTTTGAGGATATTATGATCGTCTACCAGCGGCAGCTTCTCAATCTTGTGGCGCTGAAGAATGCCCTTCGCTTCCTGAAGAGTCGTTCCTACAGCAGCAGTAACCAGATTCTCATGCGTCATTACATCTTTGATCTGGATATTGAAATTGTGGATGAAACGCAGATCGCGGTTCGTCAAAATCCCTACCAGCTTACCGCCTTCATCTACGATCGGCACACCGGAAATGCGGTATTTGCCCATCAGAACTTCTGCATCGGATACCCAGTGGTCTGGCGTAAGTGAGAATGGATTGGTAATAACCCCGCTCTCGGAGCGCTTCACACGGTCCACCTCTTCCGCCTGCTGCTCTACGGGCATATTCTTATGAATAATGCCGATCCCGCCCTCACGGGCAATCGCAATCGCCATAGCAGCTTCCGTGACTGTGTCCATACCTGCACTCATCAAAGGGATGTTCAGCTTCACATTCTTGCTAAGTACAGTGGTCAGATCCACTTCCTTGGGCAGTACCTCGGATTTACGCGGAACCAGCAGCACATCATCAAAAGTGAATCCCTCTTTACCAAACTTATCTTCCCACACCTGGGTCATTCCTCCTCAAAATATTCTTTTCTCTACCCGCCCGCCAACTTATGAATAAAGAAACTCCGGCATCAAGTCCATACCCGAAAGACAGCGGTAAAGACCTGGGAGTTATACATAAATAGTGTCTTCTGTTAAGGTTTGAGATGCTTGTCCAAAAATATATTAGAGCTATCTTAGCAAAGGGCATTTGGCCTGTCAAGAATATTACACTGCTCTATGAAGGGATTCAGCGATCTAGCCCCCGGTAAGCGAATTCTTGGACTAAAGTCCGTGTACGGTGGACAATCCCCCTGCAAATTCCATTTACTAACACTTCAAGCACTAATATCTTATTTGTGCAAAAGAGTACACAAAAAAGCCATTGTCGATGACTCAACAATGGCTTGATGCGCTTGGCAACGTCCTACTCTCCCAGGACCCTTCGGTCCAAGTACCATCGGCGCTGGAGGGCTTAACGGTCGTGTTCGGGATGGGTACGCGTGGAACCCCTCCGCTATCGCCACCAAACATGCGTCTGTGAAACAGACGCTGCCGCTTGAAATTCGGTTTATCACAGATGTGTGAATGAATTTCATGGCGTACAGGCTTGATCGCCTGAAAACTGAATCCGAAACGAATTTGTGTGTTAGTGTATTTGGATAAGCCCTCGACCGATTAGTATTGGTCAGCTCCATGCATTGCTGCACTTCCACCTCCAACCTATCTACCTCGTCGTCTTCAAGGGGTCTTACTAATTGGGAAATCTCATCTTGAGGGGGGCTTCACGCTTAGATGCTTTCAGCGCTTATCCCGTCCGTACGTAGCTACTCAGCCATGCTCCTGGCGGAACAACTGATGCACCAGCGGTACGTCCATCCCGGTCCTCTCGTACTAAGGACAGCTCCTCTCAAATTTCCTGCGCCCACGACAGATAGGGACCGAACTGTCTCACGACGTTCTGAACCCAGCTCGCGTACCGCTTTAATGGGCGAACAGCCCAACCCTTGGGACCTACTTCAGCCCCAGGATGCGATGAGCCGACATCGAGGTGCCAAACCTCCCCGTCGATGTGGACTCTTGGGGGAGATAAGCCTGTTATCCCCAGGGTAGCTTTTATCCGTTGAGCGATGGCCCTTCCATGCGGTACCACCGGATCACTAAGTCCGACTTTCGTCCCTGCTCGACTTGTAGGTCTCGCAGTCAAGCTCCCTTATGCCTTTGCACTCTGCGAATGATTTCCAACCATTCTGAGGGAACCTTTGAACGCCTCCGTTACTCTTTAGGAGGCGACCGCCCCAGTCAAACTGCCCGCCTGACACGGTCCCCGTACCCGATGAGGGCACCAGGTTAGAACCTAGATACGATCAGGGTGGTATCCCAACGGCGCCTCCGCAGAAGCTTGCGCTCCTGCCTCACCGGCTCCCACCTATCCTGTACAGATCGTACCCAAATTCAATATCAAGCTGCAGTAAAGCTCCATGGGGTCTTTCCGTCTTGTCGCGGGTAACCTGCATCTTCACAGGTATTAAAATTTCACCGGATCTCTCGTTGAGACAGCGCCCAAGTCGTTACGCCATTCGTGCGGGTCAGAATTTACCTGACAAGGAATTTCGCTACCTTAGGACCGTTATAGTTACGGCCGCCGTTTACTGGGGCTTCGGTTCACAGCTTCGGGTTGCCCCTAACCACTCCCCTTAACCTTCCAGCACCGGGCAGGCGTCAGCCCGTATACTTCGCCTTACGGCTTCGCACAGACCTGTGTTTTTGCTAAACAGTCGCTTGGGCCTTTTCACTGCGGCCCCCTCGGGCTATTCACCCTACCGAGGCACCTCTTCTCCCGAAGTTACGAGGTCATTTTGCCGAGTTCCTTAACGAGAGTTCTTCCGCGCGCCTTAGAATTCTCTTCTCGCCTACCTGTGTCGGTTTGCGGTACGGGCACCTTCTCCTGGCTAGAGGCTTTTCTTGGCAGTGTGAGATCATGACCTTCGCTACTATAATTTTCGCTCCCCATCACAGCCCAGCCTTAGTAATGTGCGGATTTGCCTACACATCAGCCTCACTGCTTAGACGGACATCCATCAGTCCGCGTCACTACCCTCCTGCGTCACCCCATCGCTCATAGCGGATTACGGTGGTACAGTAATTTCAAACTGTTGTCCTTCGACTACGCCTGTCGGCCTCGCCTTAGGTCCCGACTTACCCTGAGCGGACGAGCCTTCCTCAGGAAACCTTGGGCTTTCGGCGGATCAGATTCTCACTGATCTTTTCGTTACTCATACCGGCATTCTCACTTGTGTAGTGTCCAGCGCTCCTTACGGTACACCTTCAACCCCTACACAACGCTCCCCTACCCCAGATGCAAAGCATCTAGCCATAGCTTCGGTGGTGTGTTTAGCCCCGTTACATTTTCGGCGCAGAGTCACTCGACCAGTGAGCTATTACGCACTCTTTCAATGGTGGCTGCTTCTAAGCCAACATCCTGGTTGTCTGTGCAACTCCACATCCTTTCCCACTTAACACACACTTGGGGACCTTAGCTGATGGTCTGGGCTGTTTCCCTTTTGACAATGGATCTTAGCACTCACTGTCTGACTCCCGGCAAGAAGTAAATGGCATTCGGAGTTTGACTGAGCTTGGTAACCCTTGCGGGCCCCGCACCCAATCAGTGCTCTACCTCCACCACTCCATTCACCGAGGCTAGCCCTAAAGCTATTTCGGGGAGAACCAGCTATCTCCGAGTTCGATTGGAATTTCTCCGCTACCCCCACCTCATCCCCGCATTTTTCAACATGCGTGGGTTCGGGCCTCCAGTGCGTGTTACCGCACCTTCACCCTGGACAGGGGTAGATCACACGGTTTCGGGTCTACGTCCACATACTCAATCGCCCTATTCAGACTCGCTTTCGCTGCGGCTCCGGCTTCTCACCTTAACCTTGCATGTTAAACGTAACTCGCCGGTTCATTCTACAAAAGGCACGCCATCACCCATAAAAAGGGCTCTGACTTTTTGTAAGCACACGGTTTCAGGTTCTATTTCACTCCCCTTCCGGGGTGCTTTTCACCTTTCCCTCACGGTACTGTTTCACTATCGGTCGCCAGGTAGTATTTAGCCTTAGCAGATGGTCCTGCTGGATTCATACGGGGTTTCACGTGCCCCGCACTACTCGGGATCCGTCTCGGAGAGAACACCATTTCGGCTACAGGGCTTTTACCTCTATCGCGGGCCTTTCCAGACCTCTTCGCCTACCATATTCCTTTGTAACTCCATGTGAGACGTCCCACAACCCCAAGGGGCAAGCCCCTTGGTTTAGGCTGTTCCGCGTTCGCTCGCCGCTACTGACGGAATCACTATTGTTTTCTCTTCCTCAGGGTACTTAGATGTTTCAGTTCCCCTGGTCTGCCTCTGCATTTCCTATGTATTCAGAAATGAGTAACTGCGAATTACCACAGCTGGGTTTCCCCATTCGGACACCCCCGGATCAAAGCTTGCTTACAGCTCCCCGAGGCAGTTTCGTTGTTCGCCACGTCCTTCGTCGGCTCCTGGCGCCTAGGCATCCTCCGTGTGCTCTTATTAGCTTAACCAACGCTCCGATGTTTGGCTGATTTGCTCATCTTGTTTTGAATGCTGTTCATGGATTGCTCCATTCACCAACACATTCAAAGCCAAAGGTCGCTTCATCATCCAAAATCTTCGCTTAGCATCACTATAATATTGAAACTTGTTTACACAAGTTCAGCTTAAAGGAATGTTCTAAAACGCAAATTCGTTTCGGTATCCAGTTTTCAAGGATCAAGGTAAAGATGAGAGCTTCAACTCTCAAAACTGACCAACGAGTGAGTGTTCGAACCCAAGGGTTCACTTGTGGAAGCTTAGCTTCCGATTTGAATGTCTCCATTGCAGGAAACGATTCTCCATAGAAAGGAGGTGATCCAGCCGCACCTTCCGATACGGCTACCTTGTTACGACTTCACCCCAATCATCTACCCCACCTTCGGCGGCTGGCTCCCTTGCGGGTTACCCCACCGACTTCGGGTGTTGTAAACTCTCGTGGTGTGACGGGCGGTGTGTACAAGACCCGGGAACGTATTCACCGCGGCATGCTGATCCGCGATTACTAGCAATTCCGACTTCATGCAGGCGAGTTGCAGCCTGCAATCCGAACTGAGACCGGCTTTGCTGGGATTGGCTCCACCTCGCGGTTTCGCTTCCCGTTGTACCGGCCATTGTAGTACGTGTGTAGCCCAGGTCATAAGGGGCATGATGATTTGACGTCATCCCCACCTTCCTCCGGTTTGTCACCGGCAGTCACTCTAGAGTGCCCAGCTTCACCTGCTGGCAACTAAAGTCAAGGGTTGCGCTCGTTGCGGGACTTAACCCAACATCTCACGACACGAGCTGACGACAACCATGCACCACCTGTCTCCGATGCTCCGAAGAGGGGCACTATCTCTAATGCTTTCATCGGGATGTCAAGACCTGGTAAGGTTCTTCGCGTTGCTTCGAATTAAACCACATACTCCACTGCTTGTGCGGGTCCCCGTCAATTCCTTTGAGTTTCAGTCTTGCGACCGTACTCCCCAGGCGGAGTGCTTACTGTGTTAACTTCGGCACCAAGGGTATCGAAACCCCTAACACCTAGCACTCATCGTTTACGGCGTGGACTACCAGGGTATCTAATCCTGTTTGCTCCCCACGCTTTCGCGCCTCAGCGTCAGTTACAGCCCAGAAAGTCGCCTTCGCCACTGGTGTTCCTCCACATATCTACGCATTTCACCGCTACACGTGGAATTCCACTTTCCTCTTCTGTACTCAAGTTACCCAGTTTCCAGTGCGACCTCAGGTTGAGCCCAAGGTTTAAACACCAGACTTAAATAACCGCCTGCGCGCGCTTTACGCCCAATAATTCCGGACAACGCTTGCCCCCTACGTATTACCGCGGCTGCTGGCACGTAGTTAGCCGGGGCTTTCTTCTCAGGTACCGTCACTCCGGCAGCAGTTACTCTACCGGACGTTCTTCCCTGGCAACAGAGCTTTACGATCCGAAAACCTTCATCACTCACGCGGCATTGCTCCGTCAGGCTTGCGCCCATTGCGGAAGATTCCCTACTGCTGCCTCCCGTAGGAGTCTGGGCCGTGTCTCAGTCCCAGTGTGGCCGTTCACCCTCTCAGGTCGGCTACGCATCGTCGCCTTGGTGAGCCGTTACCTCACCAACTAGCTAATGCGCCGCAGGCCCATCCCCAAGTGGCAGATTGCTCCGCCTTTCATTCTCTCTTCAGGAGAGGAAAGAAATTATCCGGTATTAGCTACCGTTTCCGGTAGTTATCCCAGTCTTGAGGGCAGGTTGCCTACGTGTTACTCACCCGTCCGCCGCTAAGTTAATCCGGAGCAAGCTCCTTCATAACTCCGCTCGACTTGCATGTATTAGGCATGCCGCCAGCGTTCGTCCTGAGCCAGGATCAAACTCTCCAATTAGTATTAGAAAGAGCGATTGCTCATTTTGAAACATCTGACGAGAATTTACATTCTCACGATGAGATTTCTAAAGCGTCAAGACGCTGTGAAATTCATCATTTTTGGATCTCACCGAAGTGATTTCCGATACTCACTCGTTGTTCAGTTTTCAAAGATCAAGCTCGTTGTCAGCGCCGCTTACCGCGTCACCAGCAACTCTTATAATATATCACATCCAACCGATCAATGCAAGCTCTTTTTTTCAACTTCTTGTTCGAGCTCGGCGTTGATGTTTTGCGGCCAGAAATAGAATATATCATGAATAGATATTCATTGCAAGCATTATTTTGAAACAAGCCTGTTATACATGTCAACCAGACTGCCAAGGAAACCGCCGGAGCAGTTCCCTTGAATATAAGGTCTGGATTCATAATTGAACTTACTCTTTATTACGCATATGAGGGAACAACAATACGTCACGGATAGACGCGGAATTGGTAAGCAGCATGATCAGACGGTCTACGCCGATTCCAAGGCCCCCTGTAGGCGGCATACCATACTCCAGCGCACGGATGAAATCATCATCCATCTCATGGGCTTCATCATTGCCTTGCTCTTTCTCATGAATCTGGGCCTCGAAGCGCTGACGCTGGTCAATCGGATCATTCAGCTCACTGAAAGCATTGGCATGCTCGCGGGCTACAATAAACAGCTCGAACCGGTCGGTGAAGCGCGGGTCCTCTTCGTTCTTTTTGGCAAGCGGTGAAATCTCTACCGGATGTCCCATTACGAATGTCGGCTGGATCAGGGTCTCTTCCACGAACTGCTCGAAGAACGCATTAAGAATATGTCCGAAGGTCATGTGCTTCTCCACCGGTACCCGGTGTTCCTTAGCCAATGCCTGTGCTTCTTCATTCGTCATATGAACTCCGAAGTCTACTCCGGTTACTTCCTTGACAGCGTCCACCATGGTGACGCGGCGCCAGCCCGGAGACAGATCGACTTCCTGCCCTTGATAATTAATCACCTGGGAGCCAAGCACCTCTCCGGCGATGTGAGCGATCAGGCTCTCGGTCAGATGCATAATGTCCTTGTAATCCGCATACGCTTCATACAGCTCAATCATCGTGAATTCCGGATTATGGCGCGTGGAGATGCCTTCGTTACGGTAGACGCGGCCGATCTCATAGACCTTCTCCAAACCGCCGACAATCAGACGCTTCAGGTGCAGCTCGATGGCAATCCGCATATAGAGCTGCATGTCCAGTGTATTGTGGTGGGTAATAAACGGACGGGCTGCTGCTCCGCCTGCAATCGAGTGCAGTGTAGGAGTCTCTACCTCAAGATAGCCCAGCGAGTCCAGATAACGGCGCATCGACTGGATAATCCGCGAACGCATAATGAAGGTCTGCTGAACCTCAGGGTTAATAATCAGGTCTACATAACGCTGACGGTAGCGGAGCTCCACATCCTTCAGCCCATGATATTTCTCGGGAAGCGGAAGCAGGGACTTGGACAGCACCTCAAGGTTATCCACTTTAATAGAGGTCTCGCCGGTCTTAGTCTTGAACAAGGTTCCCCGGATACCGACGATATCGCCAAGGTCGAGGATCGTGAATGCTGCGTACTGGGACTCAGGAATACTGTCCTGACGCACATAGATCTGGATTTTGCCGCTGAGGTCCTGGATGTGCGAGAAGCTTGCTTTGCCCATTACCCGTTTAGCCATAATACGCCCGGCCACACTTACTTCCAGCGCCAGCTCGTCCAGCTCTTCTTTGGTCTGTCCGTCATATTTGGCCAGAAGATCGCCGGCAGCAGCCGTACGCTCATACTTCTTGCCGAACGGGTCGATCCCGAGTGCACGGAGCTCGTCCAGCTTACCCCGGCGGATCTGCAGCAATTCACTTAATTCATTCTCTGTAGTTTCCATGTTGTTGATTTCTTCCGTCATGTTCTTCATCCTCTCTTACTCACGTATACAAAAGAAGAAACGGCTCCGCCCAACCTGAGGACAGTCCGTTCCGGTACAAAATATAAGCTGTATGTGTTCACCCATATTTTACGGCTGGCATTCATATCTTTTGAAAAAAGCTCCCCTAAGGAAGCTTTCGGAACCATCTTACTTCATTTTGATATCAAGAATTTTATATTGAATGACGCCTGCAGGGACACTAACATCCACAATCGTACCAATCTTCTTGCCCATGATCGCTCTGCCTACAGGGCTCTCATTGGAAATTTTATTATTGAGCGGATCGGATTCAGCAGTACCCACAATGGTGTACTCCATCACGTCGCCATACTCCATATCTTCAACGTTCACAGTTACTCCGATGCTGACCACATCTGTCACAATCTCATCACTGTTAATGATACGCGCATTGCGGAGCATCTTCTCCAAAGTAAGAACCCGTCCCTCAATGAAGGCCTGTTCATTCTTCGCATCTTCATATTCCGAGTTTTCACTGATATCACCATAGCCGATGGCTACTTTGATACGTTCCGCTACCTCGCGGCGTTTAACGGATTTGAGGGTCTCCAGTTCTTCTTCCAGACGCTTAAGTCCGTCCGGTGTAAGGATGACTTCTTTATCGCTCATCTCAACCGATTCTCCTGTCGTATACATTTATTGAAAACACCATACTATATGCGAATCCGGAGGGATCAGAACCCTCCTTCACCATTGCTCCTGCTGTAACGGCGATTTTATACTGTGAAATTATATTGGAACCGCTACAAAATGTCAATGACGCCCCATATAATGTTTAGCGATACTCAATAAAGCACACAGGAACGGGGCTTATTTCCAGCAGATTGTGGGGATCACACGGCGAAAAGGGCACTATCCGCGCCTTCCTGCTCCTCGTCCTGCTTAAGCTGACCGACAAAATCATTCAAAATCCGCACCATCTCATCACGCTTCGTTTCTTCCATAATAATGTCCTTCACACGGGCCGCCGCCTTAAAGCCTTTCAAATACCAGGCCAGGTGCTTGCGCATCTCGCGGACAGCCACTGCTTCACCCCTCAGAGCAATCAGACGGTCCATATGAAGAATAGCGACCTTGATCTTCTCTTCGGCGCTTGGCTCAGGCTTCAGCTCACCCGTACTCAAATATTGAATCGTCCGGTACAGCATCCAAGGGTTACCCAGCGCTCCACGTCCGATCATCACACCGTCGCAGCCGGTCTGGTCCAGCATGGCCCGCGCATCCTCCGGTGTATTCACATCGCCGTTGCCGATGACCGGAATAGATACCGCCTGCTTCGCCATGCGGATATAATTCCAGTCGGCACGCCCTGTGTAGAGCTGCTCACGGGTCCGCCCGTGTACACTGACCGCCTGGCCTCCGGCCCGTTCCACCGCACGAGCGTTCTCTTCAACGAAGATATGCTCGCTGTCCCAGCCGATCCGCATCTTCACGGTTACCGGTTTATCGACAGCATCCACTACAGCGGATACCATCTCGTAGATTTTGTCCGGATTCAGCAGCCAGCGCGCCCCGGCATCACATTTCGTCACCTTCGGCACCGGACAGCCCATATTGATGTCGATGATATCGGCGTTCGTCTCTTTGTCGACAATGATGGCAGCAGCCACCAGCGATTCCCGGTCTCCGCCAAAAATCTGCAGACTCAGCGGCTTCTCGCGCTCATCTACAAACAACATCTCCCGGGTACGCGCATTGCCATGCACAATAGCTTTGCCGCTGACCATCTCCGCACAGACAAGTCCGGTCCCGAATTCCTTGGCAATCAGGCGAAACGCTGGGTTGCAGACGCCGGCCATAGGTGCCAGCACAACCTGATTTTTCATTTCAATATCACCGATCTTCAGCATATCCCATCACTTCCCCCAATAGATTGTGTATCGTTCTGTCCCTGTCATGGTGCCGGATGGGCCAATTCCTCAACCGTTATTTCAAGAAAGTCCGCAATTTTATTTAAAATTTGATCTTCCAAACGTCTGTTGCCCCGCTCTACTGCCCCAAGCACAGCAAGTGATATTCCGACAGAATCCGCCAGCTCCTGCTGAGTGTAGCCCTTCAGCTTCCGGAATGCTCTGACCCGCATTCCCATACGTTTGTTGTCCACAAGCGAATTCCTTCCTTTCCGTCTATGTCTTGCAGCGCTGTTGTAATTAACCCACGGAATCCGGAAGACTCTTCGTTCTGTGTAATGATGTCGCTCAGCGGCAGAAGGACAAACGCCCGCTCCAGCATCCTGGGATGAGGCAGCGTTAAATCCGGCGTATCCAGGGTCATTCCCTCTACCCACAGCAAATCCAAATCTACCGTTCTCGGTCCATAACGGATATCACGGACACGGCCTAACTGATTCTCTGTCTCCAGCATCACCTGAAGCAGTACTTCAGGCGCCAGTGTGGTACGCAGGACAGCCGCCATGTTAAGAAACTGAGGCTGGTCCAGATAACCGACAGGCTCCGTCTCATAGACACGGGAGGTGCGCACAACGTCAATCTCTTCATGCATCTCCAGCCGGTGCAAGGCTTCTCTCAAGGTGCCTTGACGGTCACCCAGGTTGGCCCCTAAAGCAATATAAGCCTCTGATGCCTCAGAGGTGGAATGTCTGCTCATAAAGTCTGTCTCACTTTCTCGTCCGGCGCAGTTCTACAGTGACTCCCTGGAAATGAATATCAAACGGAGGATGCGGCTTGGTCACTTGGACCGTTACTGCATTGATAACAGTATAAGTGTCCAGTAACGCGGATGCAATATGTTCCGCCAAAGCTTCAATCAGCTTGAAGGACTTTGTTTCGACAATTGTTTTGACCAGGACATGAACTTCGGCATAATTCACGGTTTGTTCCAGATCATCACTGAGCCCCGCTCCCTGCAGATCAAGCTCCAGCTCCAAGTCGATATAATACCGCTGGCCCAGCCTGCGTTCCTCTTCGAAGACTCCGTGATAACCGTAATATTCCATGCGGTGCAGCTTCATTTTATCCATTAAGGGTCCCTGCCTTCTCTTGAAAAATATAGTCTATTCGCGCACCACAGGTGATCCGGCATACAGCATAGCGTCACACATCTCTACCGTACGTTTAATCGAAGAAATGTCATGGACCCGTACCATCTGGCAGCCCTGGGCAATCCCGAAAGCGACGGTTGCTGCCGTGCCTTCAATGACATCCTCTGCCGGCAGGCCGAGTGTGGTACGGATGAACTTTTTGCGCGAAGTGGCCAGCAGCAGCGGGTACCCCAGCTCCGTCAGTGCCGTTAGGCCCGTCATTACCTGGAGATTCTCTGTATGATCCTTGGCAAACCCGATTCCCGGGTCCAAAATAATATTGCCCGGTGACACTCCAGCCGCCAGCGCCAGGTTAATGCTCCCGGTCAGATCCTCCGTTATATCGCCGATCAAATCCTTATAATCGCGGTTATGACGGTTATGCATCAGAATTATGGGACAGTCTGCCTGCGCGGCCACGGCTGCCATCTGCGGATCTGCTTTGGCTCCCCAGACATCATTGATGATATGCGCACCGGCCTTAACCGCCTGGCGGGCGACTTCCGCCTTGTAGGTATCTATAGATAACGGAAGATGCGGGGCGGCCCGGTGGATGCTCTCGATCACAGGCAATACACGGGCTAATTCCTCCTGCGCACCTACCGGCTGATGACCCGGACGCGTGGATTCCCCGCCTATATCAATGATGTCTGCACCCTCGGCCGCCATTTGCAGTGCGTGCTCTACCGCTCTACCCGGATCTGTCCACAGCCCCCCGTCAGAGAAGGAGTCCGGCGTCACATTGAGAATACCCATAATCAGGGTTCGCCTGCCCAACACCAGTTCACTGCTTCCGCAGCGGTAGCTCCGTTGATAGATTACCGGCTTCATTTCAGCATCCCCGTCCTTTCTCTGTACAGCCTGATCATTGCCTCTGTCCGTTCCCCGCAGCGTCCGCTGCTGATCGTTATCCGCCGGTCCCCGTTCCAGAGCGCCGTTACCGGTACGATCTCCTGGACCGAATTGGTGAGGAAGATCTCGTCAGCAGCCTCCAGCTGCTCCATACGGTAGAAGCCCTGCTCGGAATGAAGGCCTGCTGACGCAGCCAGTTCCAGCACCATTTCCCGGGTAATCCCCGGTAGAATCCCGGTAGCAATGTCCGGAGTAAAGAGCCTGTTCTCTTTTATGAAAAAAATATTGCTCACAATACCTTCGGCGATGTCGCCTTGTGCCGTCAGCATCAACCCCTCAGCCCCTCTGGCCGCAGACGGGTATCCCGACAATTCGCGCTTCGCCAAAATGTTATTCATATAGTGCAGCGATTTGAGCCGTACGGGTCCTTCCGGAGTATTGCGCCGGTGATTCAGCAGTTGCAGCTCTTTGCCTTCGCTGTATAGAGAGGGATGTACAACCGGCAGGGCTTTGATATACAGCAGATGATTAGGCTGCTTATAGCTTCCCGAAGGCAGTCCCAGAATATCCTCTCCGGCCGTTACGGTATAACGGATATAGGCATCACTAAGCTCATTCCTGTCCATGACAAGCTGAATCCATTCCCGCAGCGGCTGTACCTCCTGTTCAAAAGGAATGCCCAGCTGCCCGCAGCCTTCGGCCATTCTGCTCAGATGGCGCTTCAGCAGGAAGGGCTCTCCTCCATAGGTGCGGAAGGTCTCGAACAAGCCCATCCCGTACAAAAAGCCGTGATCCAGAGCGGAGACCACGGCGTCTTTGGCGTCAACTGCTTTGTTGTTAAGTCCTATATATTTCATGCGGGCTCTCCGGCTCTCCGTTTCAGGAAATTCCGCAGCATGGTGTGCCCGTGATCTGTAATGATCGACTCAGGATGGAACTGTACCCCTTCGATCGGGTATTCCTTATGCCGCAGGGCCATGATCTCGCCTTCAGCCGTCTCGGCGGTAATCTCCAGGCAATCCGGCAGACTCTCCCGTTCAACAATCAGAGAATGATAACGTGTCGCCGTAAATGGAGACTCCAGTCCTTCAAATACGGAGGTGCCGTTATGGTGGATCGGCGAGGTTTTGCCATGCATCAGGCGTTCTGCACGGATTACATTGCCGCCGAACGCTTGTCCGATAGCCTGGTGCCCGAGGCACACGCCAAAGATCGGAATGATACCTTTGAAATGCTGCAGCAGCGCCAGGCTGATGCCTGCCTCATTCGGTGTGCAGGGTCCCGGGGAGATCAGGATATGATCCGGAGCCAGCTGCTCAATCTCCTGAATAGTGATCTCATCGTTGCGCGCTACCTTAACCTCTTCCCCCAGCTCCCCCAGATATTGCACCAGGTTATACGTAAAGGAATCATAATTATCAATGACCAAGATCATAAACCGCTTCCTCCTTCGTTGCCCAGGGTAGCCCGTAATTCCTGCTCACGTTCACTGCAGAGAATTGCCTTCACTACCGCTTTGGCTTTGTTGTGGCATTCCCGGTACTCCCGATACGGGTCCGAATCAATCACGATCCCCGCACCCGTCTGGATATAGCCCATTCCGTCCTTCACTGCAAGCGTACGTATGATTATATTTAATTCCATATTGCCGTTATAGTCAATCCAGCCCATGGAGCCGGTGTATGGACCCCGGCGGACCGGCTCCAGTTCTTCAATGATCTCCATCGTGCGCACCTTAGGCGCGCCCGTGATGGTGCCGCCGGGGAATAAGGCGGCAATAACGTCGTAGGCATCCTTACCAGGTGCCACGATGCCCTCCACCTGCGAGACGAGATGCATCACATGCGAGTATCGCTCCACGGTCAGCAGCTCCGGCACGCTGACCGTTCCGTAGGCAGCGACACGGCCGATGTCGCTGCGCTCCAGATCGACAAGCATGATATGCTCGGCGATCTCCTTCTCGCTCCCGCGCAGCTCCGCCTCCATGGCGGCGTCCTCAGCGGGAGTGTGGCCCCGGCGCCGGGTACCGGCAATGGGGCGGGCACTGACCTTGTCCCCGTGCAGCTTCACCAGCAGCTCCGGCGAGGCGCTGGAGAGGGCGAAGCCGGGCGTGCGCAGCAGCCCCATGTACGGGGACGGGTTGAGTCTGCGCAGCCATTCGTAAACATCCTCCGGCGGGGAGTTCAGCTGCGCCTCCTGGCGCAGCGAGAGGTTCACCTGGAAGACGTCTCCGGCACGGATGTATTCCTGGACCTTCGCCACAGCCTGCTGGAACTGCTGTGCAGAGAAGTCTGAGCTCATGCCAGACCACTCGCCGGTGATATCCGTCTCAGCCTCCACCCTGCGGGTAAGTTCAGCATACCTTGCGGTGACGGCTTCTTCCGGCTCCGCAGAAGCATGGATGTGACTCCATTGCTCCAGCATGCGCTCTGCACGGTTCACAGCAGCCTTGTATAAGGTCCTAAGCGCTTCCGGGTTACCGATTGCTGTATCCGGGACAGGAACATGAACGGCACAATAGAGCATCTCCTCGTGATGATCGTAGATCCACACTTCCTCCAGCCTCATGAACAGATAATCCGGGAATTCCGGATGATTCCTGGCGAGCGACGGCAGCTTCTCCAGGGATCGGGCTACATCATAACCAAGGAATCCAATGCAGCCGCCGGTGAACGGCGGCAGGCCGGGAAGGTGCAGGCGGGGGGATACATACTCGCTCATCCATTCCTGCAGTACTTCCAGCGGCGGTCCTTCCAATACGGCAGCTTGTGTCTCTCCCTTTGATCTGCCTGAGGGAGTATAGCTCTCCGCGCTGTCGCCTCTGCCTTCAAGGATGGAGACAGGGTGCAGGCCCAGATAGGTGTAGCGCCCGCCCTTACCGCTCTCCAGAACAACCGAATAAGGGGGGGAGGCCTGCTCCCAGGCCTTCTTCCAGCTGCGGGGTAATCCCTTGCTGTCCTGCCGTTTCTTCAGGATCAGGGGAAGGACACTCCAGGCCCCGCCTGCCTCTCCCCACTGCTCCCACTCCTGCCAAGCCGTTAAGATCTCCACGCATTCGCCCGCCCATCGCGATAGTTTATTGCCTGTCAGTATACTGTACATAGGGTTACTTTGAAAAGCCCGTAACCGTATAAATGTGTATTATCCAAGTGGAAACGGCTTTGCCGTCCTGTATAAGACGGCACCGTTTCAGCGGGAAATAGAAGGATAAGTTATCGTGTGCAACCTATAACATCTTATATTTCGAAAAAAGAGCCTGCCGTATCCCTGTAGAAGCGGATAGGGCAGACTCTTCTGAACAGCTGATTCTCAGCAATTAGACTTCAAAATTATAGAGCGGAGTACTCAGGTAACGTTCGCCGTTACTTGGAATGATGACCACGATTTTTTTGCCTGCGCCCAGTTCCTTCGCTACTTTGAGTGCAGCGAATACAGCCGCACCGGAGGAAATACCGGACAGCACGCCTTCTTCTTTGGCTACACGGCGGGCCGTTTCAAAAGCTTCATCATTCTCAACATGGATGATCTCATCATAGATATTCTGATCAAGAATTTCAGGGACAAAGTTAGCGCCGATCCCCTGAATCTTGTGCGGACCCGGTTTGCCTCCGGCCAGAATCGGTGAAGCGGCCGGTTCTACGGCATAGATCTTCACACCCGGATATTGATTCTTCAGCACTTCTCCTGCGCCGCTGATCGTTCCGCCTGTACCTACGCCAGCAATGAATGCATCCAGCGGGCCGCCGACAGACTCAATCGCCTCAACAATCTCCGGTCCTGTAGTCTCACGATGGATCTTCACGTTAGCTTTGTTCTTGAACTGGTCCGCAAGGAAATAGTCCGGATTCTCGCTCAGAATCTGCTCAGCCTTCTTGACCGCACCGTTCATTCCTTCCGACCCCGGGGTCAATACCAGCTCAGCGCCATAAGCGCGCAGCAGATTGCGGCGTTCAAGGCTCATGGTCTCCGGCATAACAATAAGGGCCTTGTAGCCTTTGGCAGCAGCAACAAGCGCCAGGCCAATCCCTGTATTGCCGCTGGTCGCTTCTACAATGGTGCCACCGGGCTTCAGCAGGCCTTCTTTCTCTGCCTCTTCTACAATGCTGATTGCGATGCGGTCCTTAACACTCGAACCCGGATTTTGGTATTCCAGCTTCAGAAAGATTTCTGCAGAGCCTTCCGGAACGATCCGGTTCAGACGGACGAGCGGTGTGCCACCGATCAAATCTGTAACGCTATTGACGACTTTAGCCATGAGTAAAAACCTCCTTGAGATGATATATGAATTAGGGTGCGGAACTTATGACAGATGCTATCAGCATATAATACCGTAGCCCCCAGCCAGGGTAACTAACAGTTGTAATTGTACCGCGTAATATTCCCGACTAAATCAGTAGGTTTTGTATTTAATTTCATATTATCAATCTTGCAGGCTGTTGTCAATATATATTGCTGTATCATATTTGGCCCGCAAATCACGCTCCACCTGCTGCAGAGGCGCTGCCTGCTCAAGCCTGAGCTGCTGGCGGATCATCCCGCGCAGCTCCTCCTGATCCACCTTGCCAGGATCAATCAGCTTCTCCAGACGGATCACCGCATATCCGCCGTCCATCTGCAGCGGTCCTGCTATATCGCCGGCTTCAAGCCCCGCCGCTGTCTTCAGCAGCTCCTCCGGCCAGAAGGGGTCCTTCTCCTCCACCGTTCCGATTTTGCCGCCGTGCCGGCGGCTCTCCTCGTCGATGGAGACTTCCCTGGCCAGCTCTGCGAATTCCTCGCCCTTCTCCAGACGGTCCATAACTGTACCGGCCTCGTCATAGGTGGCTGTTTGGATTAACGAGAGCAGCATCTGCTTCCTGGGGGTGAATCTCTCGGCATTCTGCTCCAGATAATCATCAATTTCAGATTCACTGACTGTAATCCCGGCAGTAGCTATGGCCTGGAGCGTCAGCCGGTATGCCGTCTCCTCACGCAGCTCCTGACGGGACATTCCCAGCTCAGACTGCATCTGATTATAATACTGCTCCTCTGAGCTGTAACCGGACATTCCACGCTTCAGTTCCCGCTCAATCTCTTCCTCCGTCACCGTAATTCCCAGAGCTACGGCCTCCTTGCCCACCACGATATGGTTAAGCATGCTCAGCAGCACCTCATCCCCATGCTTTTTCTGGAGTTCCTCCATCCATTCCTGATCCGTGACCGGCTGTCCTCCGGCAGCAGCGACATCCGAAGCTTCCCCTTCGGCTGCCTCTCCTTTGAGGATCGCCATAGCACGCAGACTCCAGAATAAAAGGCCCCCCAGCATCAAGGTTGCAACGGCCAGTACTATAACGGCATTGCGCAGCGCGCGCTCCTGTCTTGTCACCATCTCATAGCCCTACGATTTCGCTTGATCCAGGATTACCTGCAGTTCATCCTTGTTGAATACATATCTCTCATTACAGTAATGGCAGACAACTTCGGCCGTATCATCTTCTTCAATCAGCCGTTCCAGTTCATGCTCCCCCAGACTCACCAGGGTCTGTTCGATCCGCTCCCGTGAGCATTGGCATACGAAACGGATCTCAAGTTCATCCAGAATCACCGCATCCGGCAGCAGCAGCCGCAGCATCTCTTCAGGCTCAAGCCCCTGGTCCAGCACGGAAGTTACAGAAGGCATGGCTCCAACCGCCTGCTCCACCTCAGTAATCTGCTCATCGGTCAGGCCGGGCAGCAGCTGGATAATAAATCCCCCGGCCACTCTTACCGAATTATCTGTCTCCACCAAGACACCCAGTCCCACGGCGGCAGGAGTCTGTTCCGAGAGGGCAAAATAGTAGGTGAAGTCCTCACCCAGCTCTCCCGATACGATAGGCACACTGCCACGGTACGGTTCCTTCATTCCCAGATCCTTGCTGACATCAATGAAGCCTTCCGTCCCTACTGCCCCTGCAACATCCAGCTTACCCATACTGTTGCTGGGCAGATGAACATGCGGATTATGCACATAACCGCGCACTTCCCCCAGGGCGTTGGATTCAGCCGTAATCTGCCCGATCGGGCCGTTCCCTTTGACCATAATCGCCAGCTTCTCTTTGCCCTTGAGCATGGCCCCCATGATGGCTGCGGCAGTTACGGTACGGCCGAGCGCTGCTGTAGCGGTCGGATACGTATCATGTCTGCGCCGCAATTCGTCGACGAGTTCTGTGGTGCGGACAGCGAACGCTCTTACTCTTCCGTTCATGGCTGTTCCCCGGATCAGCCGGTCCTTCTTTTTTTCCATTGGGTGCATACTCCTCCTATCTCTCTGTTCTGTATATGGTCATCCTTATGATTATTTATTGCGGTTATAAATAATGCGTAATCCTTCAAGCGTTAGCATCGGATTCACTTCATCAATACATTCGGTCTCACTGGCAATCAGCGAGGCAAGACCTCCGGTAGCAATGACCTTGAGTACAGGAGCGTTCATCTCCAGCTTGATGCGTCTTACAATTCCCTCGACCTGGCCGGCATAGCCAAAAATAATACCTGCCTGCATCGCATGGACGGTATTGCGCCCGATGACCTTTTTGGGCTTCTCCAGCTCGATCCGGGGCAGCTTGGATGCCCGTTGGTATAAGGCCTCCGTGGAAATCCCCAGGCCGGGCACGATAGCACCGCCAAGATAATTGGCCCCGGCATCAATGCAGTCGAAGGTGGTTGCCGTACCGAAATCAACAACCACAAGCGGGCATTTATACTGCTCAATAGCCGCAACGGCATTCACAATCCGGTCCGCCCCGACTTCGCGCGGATTCTCATAACGCAGGTTAAGCCCGGTTTTGATGCCGGGTCCTACAAGCAGCGGCTCTTTGCCGATAAATTTGACACACATCTCCACAATGACCTGAACCAGCGGTGGAACAACCGAGGAGATAATGACCCCCTCCACCTCTTTGAACGACAGGTTCGACATATTGAACAGATTATGAATCATCACACCATACTCATCCACGGTGGATTGGCGCGCAGTACTCAGCCGGAAATGATGCAGCAGCTCCCGTCCCCGGTACACTCCCAGCACGATGTTCGTATTGCCGATATCGACGACAAGTATCATCAGAGGGTTTCCTCCTTCTTGCCGTTCAGATCGAGACTGATATCAAGACTCGCGAAGGAATAGGTAAGCCGTCCTACGGAAATGACATCTACGCCTGATTCTGCAATGCCCCGGACCGTTTCCAGCGATACATTGCCGGAGGCCTCGATTTTGACATGCTTCGCTTTGGTTCTGATTCTTCTCACGGCTTCCTTCATCAGCTCGGGGGACATGTTGTCCAGCATAATGATGTCCGCTCCGGCAGCAAGCGCTTCCTCTACCTGCTCCAGACTCTCCGTCTCCACTTCAATCGTCATGGTGTGAGGGATATTGGCCCGGGCACGCCCTACCGCCTGACGGATGCCTCCAGCCCCCTTGATATGATTATCCTTAATCATTACCGCATCATACAGGCCGTAACGGTGGTTGGCTCCGCCGCCTATGCGGACAGCATATTTCTCCAGCATGCGGTGGCCCGGCGTGGTCTTGCGGGTATCCACCAGGCGTGCGCTCAGTCCCTGAAGCTGTTCTACAAAAGAAGCCGTGCGTGACGCCACACCGGATAACCGCTGCATCAAATTCAGTGCAAGCCGTTCGCCGGTAAGAATGGCATGGGTGCTTCCCTCTACCTCAGCAATCACTGTTCCCCTGGATACATGTTGTCCTTCCTGCACCAGAGCCGTGAATTCAAGCGTAGGATCAACTACTTCGAACACCAGCTCAGCCACGGGAATTCCACAAATAATCCCATCCTCTTTGGCATGGATAATTCCCTTCGACTCATGTCCTGCCGGTATGGTTGTGCGGGTAGTAATATCTCCCGACCCGACATCCTCCTGCAGCCAGCCCTTAATAGCCTGAAGCAGCTCTTCATTATATCCGTTAAACATCATCACTTAATTCCTCCACTATTCCAAGTTCGCGAATCTGGAGCAGATGCTTCTGCCACTGTGAGTCACTACGCAGCGGATAATCCTCACGGTAATGCGCACCGCGGCTCTCCTCCCGTGCCAGGGCCGATTCAGTGATCAGCAGACAACATGTCAGCATATTGGCGAACTCGTATTCTTCCCGTCTTGTCAGCACCGCATTAAAAATCGGCAGCTGGCGTTTCAACTCATCGAGGCCTTTGGTCAGCATGTCCCGATTCCGCCGCAATCCGGCGTAACGCACCATAACCTTCTGGAGCTTCAGCCGCCGCTCTACAATAGCCTGTGTCGGCGATTCCAGCCTTCCCTGATTATAGGCTACGGATACTGTACCCTGTTCCAGAGGCGGAAGCTGGCGGATCCGTTCAATAATCCGGCGGCCGAACACAATCGCTTCCGACAGTGAATTACTGGCCAGCCGGTTGGCCCCCTGCACTCCAGTAGACGATACCTCACCGCAGGCGAACAGGCGGGACACGGTACTTTCCCCGTTCAGATCCGTCTTCACGCCCCCCATCATATAATGCGCAGCAGGAGCCACCGGAATCCAGTCACTTGTAATATCCAGTCCGTAACTCATACAGGTCTCATAAATGGTCGGGAAGCGGTGTTTCACCATATCCGCTGATTCATGCGTAATATCCAGATAGACAAAGGTGGACTTCGTCAATTCCATCTCGCTGACGATGGCACGGGCAACAATATCCCGCGGCGCCAGCTCCAGCAGCTCGTGGTAACGCTCCATGAAGCGCTCACCATTAATATTGCGCAGCACGGCCCCTTCTCCCCGCACAGCCTCCGAGATCAGAAAGCGCGGAGCGCCAGGATAGCTTAGAGCTGTCGGATGAAACTGAATGAATTCCATATCCCGGATATGGGCACCGGCACGGTAGGCAATGGCTACGCCATCTCCGGTAGCCACTTCAGGGTTGGTGGTGTAACGATACAGCTGTCCTGCTCCGCCGGAGCACAGAACGGTTGCACCCGCCTGCAGGAACAAGCGCCCGCCGCCAGGCCGCTGTACCAGCGCTCCTACACAGACTCCGCCTTCAGTGATCAGGTCAATCACATAATGGTCATCCCAGGTCTCAATATTCTCATGCTGAGCAGCCTGCTCGGCCAAGGCACGGACAATCTCATATCCTGTAGCATCCCCGTTTGCATGTAAAATACGGCGGTGGCTATGCGCACCCTCTTGGGTTAAAGCCAGCTCGCCATTCTCTTTATCGAATATAGTGCCGAGCCGGATCAGTTCGCGGACACCCTCGGGTCCTTCATTGACCAGGACATCAACCGCCGCAGAGGAATTCAGCCCTGCTCCGGCCATCAGGGTATCCTGGCGGTGATACACCGGAGAATCCTCCTCTGAGAAGACCGCAGCAATCCCGCCCTGGGCATACCGCGTGTTACTCTCCATTACGGTCTTCTTCGTAATCATAATAACCTTCCGGTCCTCGCTGGCCTTGATCGCTGTGAACAATCCGGCAATGCCTGAACCAATTACGAGGCAGTCTGTCTTAACTACAGGGAGATCCTGAAGATCGAAATCAACCAAATACTGTGGAATCATGACCGCTTTTCACCTGTTTCAACGAAAGAGTAGCGCATGCTACCGGACTTGTAGCATGCGCTCTAGGGATGTTCTGGCTTTGTCGGCGACTGCAGGCGGTACATAGATCTGCGGCTTCATCGTCTCCAGGCATTTTACCAGCTTCTTCAGATTATTCACTTTCATATTAGGGCAAACCAGGAATTTGGTGGCAAAATGAAATTCTTTATCCGGACTGTCCAAACGGAGCTGGTACCCGGTTCCATCCTCTGTGCCCACAATAAACTGCCGGCGGTCCGATTTCCGGCAATATTCTAGAATCGAGGTTGTGCTGCCTACATAATCACCCATGGCCACCACTTCCGGGCGGCACTCCGGATGAACTACAAATTCCGCTTCCGGATACTTGGCCTTCATCTCCATAACATCCTTGACGGTGAGCATGTCATGAGTATTACAATACCCTTCCCAGATAATCATCTTCTTGCCGGTCTGGTCCTGAACATATTGGCCCAGATTCTTATCGGGTACCCAGATGATTTCTTCAGCATCGAGGGATTCGATCACTTTAACCGCATTGGCCGAGGTGCAGCAAATATCAGTCTCCGCCTTGATCTCTGCCGAAGAATTGATATAAGTAACTACTTTGGCATTCGGATGCTGAGCCTTCAGCTTGCGCAGGCCATCCACATTAACCATGTCCGCCATCGGACAACCGGCGCGTTCATCAGGAATAAGAACCGTCTTGTTCGGCGCAAGAATCTTGGCACTTTCCCCCATGAAATGAACGCCACAGAATACGATCACATCGGCCTCTGTCTCCGCAGCCTTTTGGGCCAGCAAAAAAGAGTCCCCCCGGAAATCCGCCACTTCCTGAATTTCATCACGCTGATAATAATGAGCCAGAATAATTGCATTCCGTTCTTTTTTGAGCTGTTCAAGGCGCACACGAAGTTCACGATTCTGTTCCTGTTTGCGCTCAAGCGCCAGAGCTTCCACGGTCATTCTCCCCCTTATGTTCAAATATAAGGATCTATATGTTGCACTTTATGAATCATCCTTATATTCAGCATCCTATTAAATGATATTATTTAATATTTATTCACTAATGTACACAACGTTCCACCCCCTGTCAATGTAACCGGAGTGGTGAAATTCTCATGTCATGCCCCCTGCACCCCGCATAGCAGAAAAGAAAAGTCCGGAGAACCAATGGTTCTCCGGACTACATTACAACGTATCCTGCTACAAGGTCTAAGTCAGGCTTCCGCCGCCCTTATTCCCGTCATCCGGTCCGTTACCTTCTTCAGGCTCCGGCTTATTCGGAATATCCTTGGACAGATCTAATGGGGATTCTTCATCTGTCTTGCCTTGAATCCGCACACGCACATCACCGATGGAGTCAATTATAGGCTCGCCCGCTTCATGCGCTACAGCTTCGCCATCCTCTTGCTTGCCATCCTCGCTCAGGTAGCCCTGCTCAATCAATTCTCTGATCTGATCAAGCTCCAGCGTCTCCTTCTCAAGCAGCGTGTTCGCGATTAAGTGCATTTCTTTGGAATGTTTGGTCAGCAGCTCTCTGCAGCGTTCATAGCTGCTGCGGATAATGTTCTGCATTTCCTGGTCAATCTCGTAAGCGATGGAATCACTGTAGTTCTGTTCATGTCCGATATCACGGCCCAGGAAGACCTGTCCTTGGGTTGCACCGAACTGCAAGGGCCCAAGCTTATCGCTCATTCCATATTCCATAATCATCGCACGCACAATGCGCGTAGCCTGCTGGAAGTCACTATAAGCGCCCGTACCGATTTCGCCAATGAACATTTCTTCAGCAACACGTCCGCCAAGCAATCCGGTAACCTTATCGAGAAGTTCTTGCTTGGTAACGATCATCCGGTCTTCCTTAGGAAGCATAATGACATATCCGCCGGCGCGGCCGCGCGGGATAATAGTAACCTTATGCACCATATCGGCATGTTCCAGGAAGTAGCCGGCAATGGTATGACCTGCTTCGTGGTAAGCGACGATACGTTTCTCGCGATCGCTGATGACGCGGCTGCGCTTCTCTGTACCGACGATGACACGGTCAATCGCTTCATCCACTTCACGCATCGTAATGTCCTTGCGGTTACGGCGTGCAGCAAGCAGCGCTGCTTCGTTCAGCAGGTTCTCCAGATCCGCACCGGTGAAGCCGGTGGTACGCTTGGCGACAACGTCAAGCCTAACATCCTTGGTCAGCGGTTTGTTGCGGGAGTGAACCTTCAGTACAGCTTCACGGCCCTTCACATCCGGACGGTCAACCGTAATCTGACGGTCGAAACGGCCTGGACGGAGTAGTGCCGGGTCTAATATGTCTGCGCGGTTGGTAGCCGCGACAATGATAATGCCTTCGTTGCCGCCAAAGCCGTCCATTTCAACGAGCAATTGGTTAAGCGTCTGTTCACGTTCGTCATGTCCGCCGCCAAGTCCTGCGCCGCGCTGACGTCCGACAGCATCGATTTCGTCGATAAAGATGATACAAGGTGCATTCTTCTTCGCATTCTCAAACAGGTCACGTACGCGGGATGCGCCGACACCGACGAACATTTCCACGAAGTCGGAACCGGAAATGCTGAAGAATGGAACGCCAGCTTCACCTGCAACTGCACGGGCGAGCAAGGTTTTACCTGTTCCCGGAGGGCCCACAAGGAGTACCCCTTTAGGAATACGTGCACCAACAGCAGCGAATTTGCGCGGGTCTTTGAGGAATTCAACGACCTCCACCAGCTCTTGCTTCTCTTCGTCAGCTCCCGCAACATCTTCGAAGCTGATCTTCTTCTTCTCTTCATTATATAGCCGGGCCTTGCTCTTGCCGAAGTTCATAACCTTGCCGCCGCCGCCCTGGGCATTATTGAACAGGAAGAAGAACAGGATGAACATAATAACCAGTGGAATCATGGAAGACAGGAATGTCAGCCAGATGCTGTCGCCTTCCATCTTCTTCTGGGATAGTTCGACGCCGTTGTCCTCGCTGGCTGCCACAAGTTCATCGAGGGCCTTGTCTGTAGGAGGAACATAAGTGGAGAAATTCTTCGATTTAGTCTCGGGTGGCAGCTCTCTATATTCGCCTGTAACCAGAAATGCATTCCCCTCAAACTGAACCGTCATGCTCTTCACATTGTTGTCCTTGATCTCCTGCCGTAACTCGTCATATCTAGGGAAATCGGCGGATTCATTGCCATTGCTTACAAATTGGACTATACCCACCACGACTAAAAATAAAATCAAATAAAAACCAGAATTACGGATGAACCGATTCATCCCCTACCTCCTCTCGCAACGCTCAAGTTATTGTACCATAGCCTGACCGGACTCCTCAAATTGTCAGGAAATCCAGAAAAGTGATCCGCGGATCTAAGGCTGTCGATTCATTCATTTGGTATAAATCTCAGGCTTCAGTACACCGACATAAGGTAGGTTCCGGTACAGCTCGGCATAGTCCAGTCCATAGCCTACGAGGAATGCATCAGGAATCACAAAGCCGGTGTATTCGGCTTCAAGATTGACTGCGCGGCCTGAAGGCTTGTCGAACAGAGTGACTACGTTGACAGAAGCGGCATTCCGCCCCTGCAGCATCTCAATCAGATAGCTGAGTGTAAGGCCACTGTCGATAATATCCTCGACAATCAGAACATCACGGCCTTCAACCGATGTGTCCAGGTCCTTGATGATTTTGACTACGCCGGATGATTTGGTTGTACCGCCGTAGCTGGATACCGCCATGAAATCCATTTCAACGGGTACTGTAATCACTTTAACCAGATCCGCCATAAAGATAAACGCACCTTTGAGTACACAGATCACTAAAGGTGTGCGGCCTGCATATTCCTTGCTCAGCTGGGCGCCAAGCTCCCTGATTCTTTGTTGAATCTCTTCTTCGCTGATCAAGATTTCCTGAATATCATTCTGCAACTTGCGAACCTCCTAAGATATACTATGAAAGACTTACTTCGGCCATTACGATTCTTCACCCTGCTTCAAATCCTCCAGGGTCAGGAGCAGAACAGTGGCCGTGTGCCGCCCAACTGCGGCATGCATCGAGCGTCTTACGCCCGGAATCCAGATGATATTGCCCGAACCATCACAAACGAGGGGAATTGCAGAGCGTTCGGAAGAAGGTATTTTATCATCAATGTAAATATCTTTTACCTTTTTGCTTCCGTTTAATCCCATAACCCTTATGGTATCTCCAGGCAATCGGGAACGAATGGTCAGCGGCAGAACAAGAGCGTCGCCGTCAAACCAGGCAGAGCTTTTCCCGGAATCCTCCTCCTGTGCAGAAAAGACTTCTCTCGCAAGCATCCTCATCGTCATAACTTTTCCTATCTCCCCAAGCTTAATACGGGGCTCAGTCAAAGACAGCCGATATGTATAGCTCACCTGCCGAATCAAGGGCTTGGACGAGAACAAAATAGTATCGTATTGCCGCACGCAGACGTAACCGCTACCCAGGTCCAAAGTCCATACGGTAGGGTATTCCTGCAGCGTTCCCCGGCGCACCGCTTCAATCTTGGGAAAATCCATGGATGATGAATCCGCCGACAGATAATTTAATATTAGTTTAATCAAACGCCGTTGTAAAGCGGAGGGTATGGCCGCAAAGGCAGCTCTCTTCAAGGTGTATTTTCCATGCTCGGTGAAAACCAGCTCATCAAAGCATTTTGCCGCATTCGCCTCCATATATTCATCTTCCGCCGAAGCAATTTCAGCCAGCTGCAGAAGCGATTGCTTCACTCTCGGATTATGCTGTTCCAGCATAGGCAGCACTTCCAGCCTGATGGCATTCCGCTTATATTTCGTCAGAAGGTTGGTCGCGTCCTCCGCATAAGCAAATCCTTCATTCTGGCATAGGCCGACAAGAGCTGTTTTGTTAATACGCAGGAAGGGGCGGATGAGTTCCACCTTTTTTTCAGTCCGTTTCCAGCGCATTCCCGCAAGGCCTGATGGTCCGCTCCCCCGCAGCAGCCGCATAAGCACCGTCTCGGCCTGATCGTCTGCATGATGGGCCAGCGCCACAGAACGTGCCTTGTAACGATGTGCGGTTTCGATCAGGAACCCGTAGCGCTTCTCCCGTGCTGTCCCTTCCGGGCCAAGCCCGCTCTCCTTGAGGATGGACGGAATATCGAATTCGGCCAGCTCGAAGGGGATTCCCAAGCTTGCCGCCAGGCCCCTGACCAGCTCCGCTTCTTCTGCCGATTCTGCTCTGAAGCCATGATTGACATGGGCGCAGATCAGCGACAGCGGCATTCGGGTCAGGGATATCTCATGCAGAATACGCAAAAGAGCCACAGAGTCCGGCCCTCCGGAAACTGCGACTACAATGGTGTCATGGGGCTGCCACAGCTCATATTCGGCCGCAGCCTCCAGTACGGATTCCACCAGTTCTTTCATGTGCTCCATATGCGGCTTCCTTTCCTGCCATCCCTAGCACGGCCTGCTTGTGAATATCAGCATCTTGGTGATTATGTACAATATCAGAAACGGAATACCCAGTATAATGTAAAGGCCAGCAGAAATAAAGACAACGCAAAGGCATTTTTGAGCCAGCGCGGGGTTGCCATGGTCTCTTTTACCGACTTCCGCCCCCTGTAGATATGGCTTCTCCAAATCTCCGCAGCCTGCGCAGTACCGGGGAACCCGCCTTTGAGCGCTAGGCACAGCCAAGAAGACAGCTTCTTGTCTGGCAGCTCTCTGGCCAGCTTCAGCAGCTCCTCTATGCTTCTGGTCTGCGGCAGCTGCTGGGCGGCGGCCTTCAACCCTTCTTCATTAAGCAGCCGCAGGCACAGGACGGCAAAAGCAAACAGATCATAATTCTGATCTCCTGTCCGGCTGCCGGCATTCCAGAACCCGCGGTCATGCCATTCGGTGAACTGCTTCACACTGCGGCCGATGGGGCTTGCCCCGCCGTAATCAATCAGCTCCGCTTCCCCGTAGCTGGATACCATTACATTCTCCGGCTTCAGATCGCCGAATACGAAGCCGCACTCATGCAGGATCTGCAGCTTCTCCAGAAGCTTCATCCCGACCAGCCCCAGCCAGGACGGACCGTTCCTGGACAGGAAATGGTGCAGCGGTCTTCCTTCCACATAACGCATCACATAAAAAGGAGTATGGTCCCGATCCTTGAAGTCGTCTGATTCCAGCAGGTAAGAAGACAACGGCGATTCTTTGCGGGCCCGGTGCTCATTGCGCTTACGGCTGGACTGCAGGGAGGTCAGCACGTTAATCTCTGATTGCAGCTCAAGCGTATCGTATCCGATCTTGAGCGCATACCGCTCCCGCCGGCCTTCCCGCTGTACCAGATATACGGTTCCGTTTGCCCCTTTCCCCAGCACACGTTCCACGACATAACGGTTCCCCCGCCATTTGCCGGTGATCACAGTGCCTGCCGGATAGGGTGGATTAGACGACATACCCACCAATCATCCCTTCTTGTGCCTTGTCCTCTTCGCCTGGAAGATCCCCGCGATATTCCTCCAGTCTATCACAACGATAATGTTCCAGCACCTTGAAAATAGCCGGTCCGGTCGGAGTAGCCCCCCGCATCTTCAGTCTGGAGAAGAGGGAGCGGACCTCGGATACATTCCGTGTCCAGTCCATATCCAGCATGGCATCCTCACTGCTGGAGCGTCCGGGAAAATGGAATACGGCGATCTCGCTGCGCCCTTCCCTTGCCTCCAGGCTGAGCGCCAGATCACGGATAGCCCCCTCCACCGCGCCCAGCTTCGGCTTCATGCTGGCACTTGCATCAATTAACAACGCTATGCGCAGCGGCGAGGTCTCGGTCAGCTCATCCACGACCGTTACCACCTGTGAACGCTGCTGCGGCGGCAGCTCTGCCAGCGAGCTCTCGCCGAGAATTTTTTGTACCTCTTTATTAACCGCCTGCTGAATGGTCTGAACGACAGTCTTGCGTGTCATCATCTGAATAGTCTGTGCCAGCTGCGGTGTTCCCACGATCCGGCTGATCCCGCCCCCCGACCTTGCAATGTCGGCAATTTCCCGGCTTCCCAGCTCACCGATGGTCCCGTAATCCACAACCCCAACGACATTAACAGTGATGCCCTCCTGGCGGGCATGCGCTGCCGCCAGCACCGGACTTTCCCCCACATTTGAACAACCGTCCGTTATGAGCAGAATTTGCTTCATGACCGTTCCTCCCTTTGCCTTGTATCTAGTTACTAGCATATCCAAGGTTGAGAGATTTCAAACGCCGCCTAACGCTTTAAAAATAGATCTGAAAGATATCGTAAAAATGAGTCTCTGCGAGAATTTTGGGCCTCCGATCGCTGTTATCTTCCGATTTCCTGATTTAATACCGCAGTTGCGGTTGAAATCGGAAGACAAAGGCGAACGCTGACGCTTCTACGGCTCCAAAATCTCTCTCCGTTCCGTTTCTTTTACTATGAAATTCAAATCTAACCTCTTACCGCTGAGCCGGCGGCGGTTGAAACGGAGGCGGGCAGGCTGCATTTCGAACAACATTTACAGCTTAATCAGAATTAGACTCAAGTGCTGCCCGGTAAGCATATCCCAGCTACGTTAGCTAACCGTACGCGGGCGCTCCATCCGGCCCACGCCGGAGATATGCAGGCTGGACCATTCCGGGTGATAATGATCCACACGGCTGACGACGATGGTCATATCATCATGGATCTCATTCCCCTGGTAGCTGATCACCTTCTCAAGCAGGCTGTCCGCCATATCCTGCGGATCATCACCCTCCAGCTCCTGGATCAGGCGTTTCATCCATATCTCCTTATTAACGGCATATCCCGGCGCATCATAAATACCATCGGTCATCATAATGAGAATATCGCCGGGGCGCAGCTGCATGGTGACCAGATCCACCTCGATATCTTTGATGATTCCAATCGGCAGATTGCTGGCCGTCACGGGAATCACTTCGCTGCCCCGCCGGATGAAGCTCGGTGCAGAGGCAATCTTCATGAAGATCGTCTGCGCCGAATACTGGTCGATCAGCGCCATGTCCACTGTGGCGTAGAATTCATCCGGGGAGCGCAGCAGCAGAATCGAATTCACGGATTTCACCGCCAGCTTCTCATCCATGCCTGATTGCAGCAGCTTTTCCAGCATGGATAATGCAGCACTGCTCTCCATCCGGGCCCGCTCCCCATTGCCCATTCCATCACTGATGGATACGGCAAAGGTGCCATTGCCCAGCTCCATCGTGCTGAAGCTGTCCCCTGACAGCATGTCGCCTCCCATCCCCGCCGCGGCTACGCCGGTATTAATCTCATAGGCCTTGGCCGAACCAAAGGTCACCATCGACAAGCCCTCGCGGGGATGGACGGCGGTCTCACTCACAACCGCGATGTTCTCTTCCAGAATATCGGAGAGCAGCGGAGCGATCATTTTGCGGCACTCGTCGAAGCCCCGGGTATAGGCATGTACCACTTCAATCTCTACCCGGCCGGGATCAAGGCTCAGAATCTCAATGGTGTGAATGGATAAGCCCAGCTTCTCCAGTGCTTCCCGGATCTGGCTCTCCTGGCGGTACATCGCCTGCCCTTCCCGCTTGATCTCCTTCGCCAGATCCTCCATGACCTGCGAGACACCGGAGAGCTGCTCAGCGACAAATTGGCGGCTGTCGTATATTTGCCGCTTCCAGCGCATATCATGCTGGTAGAGCTCATATTGACCCTTCATTACATCAAGAACCTCCCCGGTTCTCCCGCAGATCCTGCTCCATTCCGGCGGGAGCTGGGCAGCGGTAATGTCCGGGCACTCCTCCACCGTAGTCATCATGTCGGTCATATACCTGTAGGTCTGATAGAACTTGGCATCCCAGCAATGGGTACGCCGGATGCAGCCGGAGCAGGCTCCTTCTGTTACCGTATTCATGAAATCCTCCATCTCGCGGTCACTTTTCCCCGCCTCCCCGGCACGGGGAATCTGTCCGAAGCTGCTGGAGAGCTGCTGGAATACCTGCGAGAACTGGGTCACCCGGTCTGCTGTAATATCCCGCACCCTTCGGGCATATTCATGTTGGGAACGGCTGTGATCTGCTGTCCCCGGTACATATTTGGCAATGGCAGTAATAATACCCTTAGGTGTTAGAAGAAACAACATCACGGCTGCGCAGGTCTCCCAGGTGGAGTTCATGACATCGCCCGGTCCCATGAAATAGACAGACAGTATAGTTGAACCCAGCAGCATCCCGATGGAGACCGCCCCTTTGCGCCCGGACTGCATCATACCTGCCAGCATCCCGGAGAAGGCCAGGAGGCTCATTTGATAAATGGCTCCTATATCGGCCAGACTGAGAATCAGGCCCGTCACTACACCGACCGCTGCCCCAAGCGGCGCTCCCCCGGCCAGGGCGAAGAGCAGAATCAGGAACCGCGATAAGATATGCTCCAGGGAGAATCCGTTGATGGTCCAGCCTACGAGGCCGGTCATTACAGAAGCCAGCAGGATGATCAGACAGAGTACCTCCTCATTGCGGAGCACCCTGCTCTTTTGCTTATAAGTGAATAACGGAAGCGCCTGCAGGAATACAAGCGTCAGTACAAACCCGAGTAAGGCATCAATCAATGCCATCATCAAAGGATACCAGGTGATTGAAGGTCCGATTACGACCCGGAACAGTCCCACCATAAAAGAAGCTACGAACACCATAAGCGGGGCATAGGATAGATCCACCCGCTGGAAGCTCTCCAGCCCTTTGTAGATCAGATAAAAAATGATCAGCTCCGCAGCAACCACGATGGCACCCGGAAACGGTGTGAAGAGACTTCCGAGCAGAATGGCCGCAGCCACAGGCAGCATGGTGTCCCGGCGCATAAATACAATGACGGCGAAATAAGCAGCAGCAAATGGTGTAAGCTCGTCCAATATCATGGCCCGTCCCAGCAAAAAGCCCATTAGACTCAGGAGCAGCGCCCACTTCTTGACCACAAGCAACTGGACAGCCGGCTGCTTCGACCCCCACGCCTTCAGACGCGTGCCCCAAGCTTCTTTCTGAATCTTGTCTTTGCTTCCAGCTCTTGTCCACTCCGGCAAATTCACCACATTGCTTTTACTCATTCCCCTGCACCACCCGTTTAGAATTTATGGTTCTCATTATATAGCGGGGGTTCTAAGAAAGTTTGTCAGAAACGGAGAGCAAACTGTAAAAATATTCCGACAAAAAAGCCTGTCCCGACATTCTGTGGAAAAGTCTTCTTATCCCTTGCGGGGTACAAGATCAGCTAGGGATGGGAGCGGTGACGCTGCCAGTTGCCGGCGCTGCCCCTGCGGACATTCGTCAGCGATTGCCCTAGAGTTATGTGAGAATGGCTTGGATGCTGTCGGCAATTTGTTAGCAGCCGACAAAAACAGCCTGCTGCCGTAGAAGGCGCAAGCGGATAGACTTCAACAACAAGCGGAAACGGCCTTGCCCGAGCCTTTGAGCAAGTGGAAACGGCTTTGCCGTCCTTTTAAAGAACGGTACCGTTTCAGCGGGAAATAGAAGGATAAGTTATCGTGGCAACATATAACTTCTTATATTTGTACAAAAAAACCGCAAAGGGCATTTAGCCCCAGCGGTTATTTATGATGTGCAAAACTCAGATTATACGCGCTTGGCTCCACGGCCGCCGCGCTTTCCTTCTGTGTTCTTCTTGATCGAAGATATCCGTTCTTCGCTGTCTTTCAGGAAGCGTGACATTTTATCCTCGAATGAAGGTTTACCGGCTGCAGGCTTGAATGGACGCCCACCCCGTTCACGATTGAATCCACCGCCGCCTCCACCACTGCCGCCACCGCCGCCGAAACGGTCTCCACCGCTTGGACGTTCAGGTCTTGGAGCTCTGGGGGGACGTACTTCCGATGCCGGCTTATCAACGGCTTGCTTAATGGAAAGTCCGATCTTGCCGTCCTTGTCAACATTGATCACCTTAACGGTTACTACATCCGCAATCTTCAAATGATCGTTGACATCCTTGACGTAGTTATCGGCGATCTCCGAGATGTGAACGAGACCTGTGACACCTCCTGACAGATCCACAAATGCTCCGAAATGCGTGATGCCTGTCACCTTGCCCTCTAACTTGGTGCCCACTTCAATTGCCATAGAATAAAATGATCCTCCCTTAAAAATATACAGACGAATATGATGTCCATCCTGTCTGCGGTGATTTGATTATACAGTAAAGAACTTACCAAGGCAACAGAGCGTAAGCCTCTTTTCGCTTGCTTTTATTGCCCGGATTGCTCTGTACGGATAGGTAATTCGCCTGCTGGATACATATTGTACCATTTACGCGCTAATTGTCCGATATACTCATCATCATTCAAACGCGAAACTTCATATCTCAGTTGGTTGAGTGAAGCCGTTACACTCTCGTTACTCTCATTCTTGCGGGCGAGCTGTTCGCTCTTGTCGGCAATAGCTGCGCTCTGGGCAAAGAAAGTGAACCCGGCCCAGCCGAAGAATACGGCCATAACAAGTATCCATATAAACTTTCTTCTCTTCGCGCCTGCGGCCGAAGCATTGTGGTTACTATTCTTCTCTTCCGCAGAGAATCTGTTCATACAGCTTACCCCCTAGTTCCAGTTCAAGGTTAGCGTTTCCGCCACCCTGATATCCATTTGGTGATCCTCACGATCCGGGCGCTATGATAGATCCTGGACAGATGTGGAGAGACCCACCTTACAGGAAGTACCCAGATTGGCTTGGTTAGACGCAGCAGCAGCTTAAAAATATACAGAAGAATCCGGCCGAGCAGCAGCACCGTTCCCTTAACAAGGCGCCACAGCCAGAGAATCGGACCTCCAATGACTATTATAATAAACCGCCCTAGCAGCCTGCACATATACTGAACTGACTGAATTAACATTACCACAAATCGCTGCACCGTAATACTGAAGATCAAAAAATAGATCCATACACCTAGAAAAAGTCCGAGAATGACATAAAACCTCAATTGCCCCTGATTTCCGGCATAAAGCATGCGGAAGACGAGCAGAGCTGCCCCTATCCAATACAGCAGATCAAGCAGCGCATTCAGCCAACGGGGGAATCTCAGCTTCAGCGACAGCACCCGGTAGCTGTCATAGGTCAGTCCCATGGCTGTGCCAGCCAGTATCATATAGAACAGGGTAATCCATTGTACGGAAGGATTCATTTAAACAGCTTACGGAGAATCCCTTTATTTTTGCCTTGCGTACCGGGGTCCAGATAAATCAGGGAATGAACATTGCCTTCAAGCGACAGAATTCCATTCTCCAGACTTAAATTCTTGATATGTAAATGAGTTCCCCGAATGGTAAGATGGCCGAGTTCTGTACGCAGCAGAAACTCCTCACTGTCAAAGCTCTCCACATTCTGCACACCTGTAAGCTCAATCTGCTTGCGGCTGCGCATGTGCAGATCATGCTGTTTGTTGACTTTGGCTGGCTCGATCATAGCATGTACCCCTCCTTCTTGGTTCTAATCTATGAAGGAGGGACAGGGTATAGAACAGGAATATGCAAGAAGAGGTACCCCAGTCAGCCGGATCACGGCTTAGTGGAATACCTCTTCTACCCTGCGGTTCAATGATCTGCTTACCAGTCGAGTCCCGTGCTTTTGGCAACCGGTTCCTCGCGGAGCAGTGTGTACATCCCGGCGGCCTCGTCCTTGCGGGTGGTTTCCACCAGCTTTTCGACTTTGACCGTCACAAGCTTTTGACCGAACTGTACTGTAATCTCGTCACCGATCTTCACGGTACTGCTTGGTTTGGATTCCCGGCCATTGATCAATACCCGGCCCTGTTCGGACACATCCTTGGCCACGGTGCGGCGCTTGATCAGTCGGGAAACCTTCAGGAACTTGTCCAGACGCATTTAGTTAACGGCTTCTTTGAGCTTGTTGCCCGCCTTGAAGGCCGGTACAGTGGATTCAGGGATTTCAATAGGTGTGCCCGATTGCGGGTTACGGCCGGTGCGGCCGGAACGTTTGCGTGTTTCAAAGGTACCGAAGCCAATCAGTTGGACTTTGTCTCCGCCTGCGAGAGCTTCTGTAATTTCGCTCAGAACTCCGTTAAGTACGGCTTCTACGTCTTTTTTGGCCAATCCGCTTTTCTCGGAAATGTTGTTTACCAGATCTGTCTTGTTCATAATTTGAAGTTCCTCCTAGGATACAAAAAAATAAATGAAAATCAGGTTTGCCGGAAAAATAACCGCAAATCGTCATTTCGTCTTTATGATATTCTTGATTCCGCCCGCAATTCCTGCCACGATCCGCCGTTTTTTTTGAAAAAGTAACATCTTGCGTAGGTTATGGGGGCTTATAGCACTATAACATTATAAACCTCTCATTGCATTTCAAATCAGAGATTCGTGCCGTAATCACAGCATTGCCGCGAAACCGTTGGTATATACCGCAGAAGCTATAATTATAGAATCTACAGCTTCCGCTCTTCCGCCTTGGCTTCCTGCCATAGAGCCTCCATCTCTTCCAGATGGCTGTCCTCCACCCGGATGCCCTTATCCCGCAGACGCTGCTCAATATACTGGAACCGGGCGACAAATTTGCGGTTGGTACGGGTCAGTGCTTCTTCAGGGTCCGCTCCGATGAAACGGGCGATATTCGTGGCCGCGAACAGCAGATCACCCAGCTCCAGCATCTGCTCCTCGGCAGACTGTCCCGTCTCAATCGCTTCCTGAAGCTCATCGACCTCCTCGCGGATCTTCGCCAGGACATCGCTGGTGTTATCCCAGTCGAATCCGACTTTGGATGCTTTTTTCTGCAGCTTGTAAGCCTTCATCAGGGCCGGCAGATCCTTCGGAACCCCGCTGAGTGCGGACAGGGCTTCAGGCTTCACGCCTTTGCGCCGCTTCTCCTCGGCCTTCATTCCTTCCCAGTTCTGCAGCGCCTCCTCGGCATTGCCGGCAACATGATCACCGAATACATGCGGATGGCGGAACAGCAGCTTCTCATTGAGTCCCTCAATAACATCGTAGACACTGAATGTACCCAGCTCTTCTTCCATCTGGGAATGAAGCATAATCTGAAGCAGCAGGTCGCCCAGCTCTTCCTTCATATGGTCCGGATCATCCTCGTCAATCGTTTCGAGCACCTCATAGGTCTCTTCGATCAGGTTCTTACGCAGCGACTCATGCGTCTGCTCCCGGTCCCAGGGACATCCCTCCGGGCTCCGCAAAATATCGACAATCTCATGCAGACGGGCAAACGTGCGTACCCGTGCATCCTCGGCATGATTGATCGGAACATACACCAGCGAAAGATTGCCGTAGCCCTCCAGCCGGTCCAGCTCGTACAGAGGTACACGGAGAATCTGCTCTTCCCCCTCTACACCAAGCGCATGTCCAACAACCACCTCATATTCCGGCGGATACAGCTCCATCAGACAGAGCTTGGTTTCGGAAGCGGTGAAGCTGTCATAGACCTGTCCGATCAGGGTATGCAGCTCCGGGTGGAGCTGGGAGCTGCGGATGCCGGAAGCATCCAGGAGCTGAAAGCCTTCGATCGGATCAAAGCCTAGACGGACGAACGCTTCGTCGAGGAAGCTCTCGCCGCCGAGAATATTCAGCTCGATGCCTGCCTCCGGGCAGCGCTGGCGCAGCAGAGAAACGGCGGATTCGGCAACCATCGGATGCCCGGGTACGGCGTAGACGATCTCCGTGCCTTGCGGAGCTGCCGCTGCCTTCTCGATGAGCGTTGCCGTAATGGCTTCGTAGACCTCAGGGAAGGAAGATAACGATTCATACAGTCCGTCGAAGGACTCCGAGGAAATCTCAAGCTCAGCCAGGGCAGCCATGACAGGATGCTCGGCGGTCCGCACGTATACGGCGGAGGCCGCTTGCAGCTTTTTGATAATGCCCAGGGTCAGCCGGTCCGGATTACCTGAGCCCAGGCCGACGACAGTTAGTGTTGCAGCCATTCTGGTCAACTCCTTCCAGGCAGCCGCTTCCTGCTGTAACAGGCGGCTGCGCTATGTACTATGAATAAGCGCCTTAAGGGAACAGGCGCAGCTTCTTCAGCTTGTCCGCCAGCCGGGGGCCGAAGCCCGGAAGCTGGCGCAGCTCGCTCTCGCTGAGCAGCCGCAGCGCTACTGCGCCGACGGCGAAGACGGCGCAGCCTGCAAGCACGCCGAGCAGGCTCTGCGCCAGGGCCGCGGTCCGCCCGCCGCCGAAGCCGGCGGCGTCTGCCGCCCTGCCTGCGCCGAGGCTCACGGCTGCGGCGGCCAGCCCCAGGCCCGCGAGCAGCGCCGCGGGCTTCAGCAGGGCATCTGCAAAGCGAAGCCGCAGATAGCCCTGCCGGTAGAGCAGCAGCACGTTCAGCGCTGCTGCGAAGAGATGTGCGGCCACGCCGGCGATGGCCGCACCGGTAATGCCCTGCTGCGGCACCAGCAGCAGGTTAAGGGCCGCCTTCAGCGCAGCGGCGGCCAGGAGGGTCAGCGCCGGCGCACGCACGGCGCCAAGGCCCTGCAGCAGCGCAGCGGAGATGATGCTGACCGTGCCGCCTGCGGCGGTGAAGGCCAGCCAGGTCATCGTGCTGCTGCCGGCAGCGTCACCGTACAGAGCCGTGTTCACCGGCTCTGCCAGAACGGCCAGGCCTACGGACGCGGCCAGCCCCAGGAGCCAGAACCAGCGCAGCGACAGCGTGATGCGCGAGCGGATGAGGGCCTCATCCCGCTGGTATTTCGCTTCGGCCAGCGCCGGAATGAATACGACCGAGAGCGAGGTCGCCAGCATCGTTACGATCTGCACGAGCGGCAGCCCGCGGTTATAGATGCCGAACTGGGCCATCGCCGCTGTCCCGCTGCTCCCGCTTCCTGCCAGCAGGCGGGGAACCGTGAAGACATCGACCAGCCCGATTAACGGAACGGCCAGCGCACCCAGCATCACCGGCAGTCCGTAGGCCAGCAGCTGACGGGCGGGTACCCCCTGTTCAGGGCGGGCTGCAGCCAAGCCTTCTCTGCTCTTAAGCAGCGGGGCCTGGAGTAACAGGTCCCGCTGCCCGCTGCGATGGCGGTGACTGCGCCAATACAGCAGCATCACTGCAAGGCCTGCCAGCCCGCCTCCGGCAGGGCCAAGCAGCGCACCGGCGGCAATGCCTGCCGCATCCGCACCGGCAGCACTAAGATATAACAGGAGCGAGATCATAACTGCCACGCGTACCGACTGCTCCACTACCTGTGACACTGCTGTCGGCATCATATTGTGCAGGCCCTGGAAATATCCGCGCAGAGCCGCCATCAGCGGCACTACCGCCAGTCCCCAAGCGCTGCTTCGCAGAGCCGGGATAATGTGGGAGCTGCCCACCCATACCGCAATGAGCGGCGCTCCGGTGTAGACCAGAACCCCGAGCACCAGCCCGCTGACAGCCGTAATACAAGCGGACAGCAGCAGCACGCGCCGCCCCTTCTGCTCATCCTGCGCCGCCGAAGCCTCGGCTACGAACCGGGAGATGGCCGCAGGCAGTCCCAGCATTGCTACAGTGACCAGGATGGTATACAGCGGATAGACCGTATTGTAGATGCCAAACGCGGCGTCGCCGCCGAGATTCTGCAGCGGTATCTTTTGCAGCGTACCGATCAGTTTGGAGAATATAGCCGCCGCGCTAAGAATGAAGGCGCCTTGCAGCAGCTTCGAGCCTTGCTTGTTCGATGTCATGATCTACCTGCTTCTACAGCTATAACTGCCATAATATAGAATGTGAATCTTCATAGAACGAATTTCTATATTATAACTTATCCGGGCATGGAAGTGTAAATGACGACAAAAACCCGCCATTCCCCATGGTTATCGTAACCAAAGGAAAAGCGGGGCTCTCTTACGCATGTATGCTACTGCTCCATTTGTTTACCCAGGAAAGCTGCGGCCGTCTCCGCCATTTTTACTTCCATCTGGGCCATTTTTACCGAATCATCCTTATTCAGCAGCACTACGCAGCCGATAGGGTCTCCGCCTGAGATAATAGGTGCTGCCACATAGCTGGATAACAGTTCCGTGTGGTCCTTGCTGATGTCATAGCTGCCTCCGTTAGTCTCAAGCACCGTCTTACGGCTCTCCATTACCTTCTCCAGCAGCACACCCACCTGTTTCTCCAGATAATCCTTCTTGGAGCCGCCGGCGAGCGCGATGAAGCTGTCCCGGTCCGTAATCATGGTAATATGCCCTGTTCCTTCATACAGCGATTCTGCGTATTCCTTGGCGAAATCGCCCAATTCACCGATCGGTGAATATTTTTTCAATATAACCTCGCCGTCACGGTCAACAAAAATTTCCAGGGGGTCCCCCTCACGAATCCGCAAGGTACGTCTAATCTCTTTGGGGATAACCACTCGTCCGAGGTCATCAATACGTCTTACAATACCAGTAGCTTTCATTTCACATGTTGCCCCGCTTTCTTAAGAAGTATGGTCCAACTACTGTCCAATATGGGAATGGTTAATCCCAGTGATTTATCGTAATATCTGACCATAGTATTCATCTCTTCCCAGTTCCTTATACATCCCCGGGCCGCATAAAATAGTTCATGCAAAAATAAGAACACCTGACCGGTTTCCTTCCAGTTATAAACACAAATTCTGATTTCTATACCCGGCAGGGCAGGGGCTGGATTGCCCCACTACGACAAACAAGCCGCCTTGATGCTTGGCGCATCAGGCGGCTTGTCCAATTTGACTTATTTGGCTGCTTCGGTAGCAGCTGGCACTTCTGTGGCGGCTGGGGTGTCAGCGCCCGGAGCCGGTGTAGCTGTTGCTCCTGATTCAGCAGGAGCGGCTGAGCTTTTCGGCAGATTAATCTTAATCTCCAGGCTGTCCAGATTCTTCTCGAGGAAGGTCTCCAGGCTTGCAGAAGCCGCAGAGTTCTTAACAGCCTTAAGCTGCTCGGCAGTCAGCGTGTCGAACGTTGTATCCTTACGGGCTTCAACCTTCATTACATGATACCCGAAGCTGGTCTTGATCGGATCACTGATCTTATTCAGCGGCAGGGTCTGGGCGGCAGCCTTGAACTCTGCAACATAATTCGCCAGAGGCTTGTCCTTATATTCCCCGCCGGTATCCTTGGAGCCGGGATCATCCGAATATTCCTTCGCCACCGCAGCAAAATCCGCTCCGCCTTCCAGCCTCGCTTTCGCTTCCTGGGCGCGCTTCAGCGCATCGGCATCGGTACGCTCCTTACCGGCACTATCAGTCAGGCCAACCAGCACATGACGCAGTGTTGCCACTATATAGTCAGCCTTGGTGGCTTCATACTGCGATTTTACCTGCTCGTCCGTTACCTTCAGCAGCATGTCCTGATAAACGGTAAGAACGCGCTGCATATACGTCCGCAGGTCAGACTCGCTTAGATCCTGATCCTTCAGCGTGCTTTTGTACTTGTCGCCCAGTTGGCCCTTGATCGTATCAATCTGAGTATCGACTTCTTTCTCGGCTGCTTTCTTTGCTTCTTCCGAGGCCTGTCCGGCCAGGTGTTCAAAGGCAACCTCCTGCTTCAGGATCGACTCCTTGAACATATCGATCTCCAGATACTGCGCCTGCTCGGGAGACAGGAACTTCATCACGCGCGTGTCCAGATTGAATTCCTTCTCGGTAATGGTGCCGCCCTTATAAGTTGCCACTGCCTTTTCGCTGTCTTTATTGCCGCAGCCGGCAAGCATGGAGAAGGATACAGCCGCAGCCAGCGAGACCAGCAGCACCTTCCAGGTTTTTTTATTTAACGACATTGTGTAATTCTCCCTTCGATTTTAAAGACTGTTTGGCTGCCGACAGGAATTGTTCCAGCACATCCAGCAGCTCCTTGTCACCTAAATCCTTCACTTTGATACGGATCGTTGCTTTGGCATCCTTATCAAATTGTACACGCCTTTCAAAGCCATTTCCAACTTTGGCGAGCTTGGCTGTATCCAGGGCCCCGATACTGCCCTCATGGAAATTAAGCAGGGCCTCATCCCCGCGCCGGACCATGGACTCCATACCATACAGCTTGCCGTATACCTTCAGCCGGGCCACAGAGAGCAGATTGATAACCGACTCCGGCAATTCGCCGAACCGGTCCAGCAGCTCATCCTCAAGCTCTGACGCATCCTCGAAGGAAGCCACAGCAGCGACTTTTTTGTAAATTTCAATTTTCTGGATACTGTCGTAAATATACTCGGACGGGAGATACGCGTCAATCGACAAATCAATGACCGTATTCCCCTGCTTCAGCGAAGTATCCTCCTCGCCAAGCACACTTACCTTGCGTTTGCGGATTTCTTCCGCCAGCATCTGCGAATACAGGTCGAAGCCGACAGAAGCAATGAAGCCGTGCTGCTCTGCCCCGAGCAGATTGCCTGCTCCACGGATGGAGAGATCGCGCATGGCGATTTTGAAGCCTGACCCGAGCTCTGTGAATTCCTTAATGGATTGCAGACGCTTCTCTGCTACCTCGGTCAGTACTTTATCCCGCTGGTAGGTGAAGTAGGCATAGGCAATCCGGTTGGAACGGCCTACGCGTCCGCGCAGCTGATACAGCTGGGACAGCCCCATTTTGTCGGCATCATGCACAATAAGCGTGTTAACGTTAGGAATATCGACACCAGTCTCTATAATACTCGTGCTGACCAGCACATCATACTCTCCGTCCAGGAAGTCGAGAATCGTCTTCTCAAGCTCTGACTCCGACATCTGTCCATGGCCGATCCCCACTCTTGCCTCCGGCACCAGCATGGAGATCTGCGCAGCCATTTCCTGAATGCCCTGTACGCGGTTGTATAGATAGTAGACCTGCCCGCCCCTGGCAAGCTCGCGCTCGACCGCTTCCCGTGTAAGCGTCTGGCTGTGCTCAACGACATACGTCTGTACGGGAAAGCGGTTCTCCGGTGGAGTCTCAATAACCGACAAGTCACGCACTCCGAGCATCGACATATGCAAGGTGCGGGGAATCGGTGTTGCCGTCAGAGTTAATACATCAACATTGGTCTTCAGCTTCTTCAGCTTCTCCTTGTGGGTCACGCCGAACCGCTGCTCTTCATCAACAATCAGGAGGCCGAGGTCCTTGAACACCAGGTCCTGCGACAGCAGCCGGTGTGTACCGATGACCACATCCACCGTACCCTGCCGTACTCCCTTAATCGTCTCATTCTGCTCCTTGCGGCTGCGGAAACGGCTCAGAACCTGGATATTCAGCGGATAATTGGCGAAGCGTTCGCGGAAGGTCTCGTAGTGCTGCTGCGCCAGAATGGTCGTCGGCACGAGTACCGCCACCTGCTTGCCCTCAATCGCTGATTTGAAAGCGGCCCGGATAGCGACCTCCGTCTTGCCATATCCCACATCCCCGCAGAGCAGCCGGTCCATCGGACGGTTCTGCTCCATGTCCTTCTTAATCTCTTCAATCGCCCGCAGCTGGTCGCGGGTCTCCTCATACGGGAACATCTCTTCGAATTCACGCTGCTCCTGCGTATCCTTCTCGAAGCCATAGCCGAGTGCGCTCTGGCGTTCAGCATACAGCTTGATCAGGTCATCGGCGATATCCTGCACAGAGCTTCGTACCTTGCTGGTCACCCGTGTCCATTCATTGCCGCCCAGCTTGTATACCTTCGGCTCCTTATCTTCTGAGCCGACATACTTCTGGATCAGGTCAATCTGTTCAATCGGGACGGAGAGCTTGTCGCCACCCGCATAGAGGATATGCATGTAGTCGCGGTGAATGCCGCTGACCTCAAGCGTTCCGATGCCCATGTACTTACCGATCCCGTGATTCTGGTGAACCACATAATCGCCAATCTTCAGCTCTGTATAGCTCTTAATCCGTTCGGCATTATCAATGCCCTTGGAGACCTTCCGCGCCTTGCGCTGCTTCTGCGAGAACATCTCACCTTCAGTGATGACCGCCAGATGAATCGAAGGAAGCTCGAAGCCGGAGCCCAGGTTGCCCTGAAGGATCGTTGGCTCTTCAATACCGTAGTCATCCAGCACCCGGCGGATACGTTCCATCCGTTCCTCGCCGTTCGCGAGCATAATCACCTTCACGCCGGACTTGTGCCAGCGCTCCATTTCGGATTTCAGCACATTCATCTGGCCGTGGAAATCCTGCATGCCCCGGCTGATGAAGCCCAGAATATTCTGCGGCTGAATATGCGGAACCTGGCGCAGAAAAATCGACATAAACAAGGTCTGGAACGGACGCTGGTACATAATGACATCGCTCTCGACAGAGAGGTGGAGTTCGGGCAGTGTTTTGCCATTCTGCAGCAAATGCAGATTCCATTCTGACTCATCCCGCTCCAATTGCTTGGCGGTTTCCAGCAGTCTTGCCGGCTCATCTAGAACCAGCAAAGTATCCTCTGCCATATAATCATACAGATAAGACCGCTCAGGGTAGAGCAGACTGATATATTTATAGATTTCGGGGAAATACGTGCCCTGACGGAGCATTTCCAGCTCCCGGCCCATTTCCTCCCGCAGGCGAAGCTTGGCCTGGCGGTCGCTCATTTTCTCTAATTGCCGTTCCAGCATCGCTGACGCAGCGGTAGAAGCCGCATCCTGACGGAGCTGATCGGCGATAATCTCCTTAGCCGGTGTAATCTTCACACTGCGGACCTTATCAATAGAGCGCTGATCCATAGGATCGAAGGTACGGATGGAGTCTACCTCATCATCAAACAGCTCCACCCGGTGAGCCAGTGGAGAGGTCATAGGATAGAAATCAATAATACCGCCGCGCACACTGAGCTCGCCGCGGTTCTCTACACGCTCCACCCGCTCATAGCCCATCTCAATCATGGACATGAGGAAGTCATCCAGGGCAAGCGTACCGTCCTGCGATACCGTGAGCTGGGCTTCGGCCATGACATGGGGGGCAGGGAGCAGCCTGCGGACGCCGGAGTATGGAACAACCACAATTCCCCGGAAGCCCTTGGCACAGCGTGTCAATACATCAATCCGCTGGGCGAGAGTCTCGGGACTGGAGACGGCGGCTTCAGCAGCCACCAGCTCATTGGCCGGATAGAGCAGCACCTGTTCCGGAGAAAGCGCTTCCTGCAAATCCTCGGCCATCTTCTGGGCCGAGAACATATTATGGGTTACTACCAGCAGCGGACGCTGCGTCTCTTCATGCAGGGCAGCCAGCATCATTTGTCTGGCCGATCCGGATAAGCCGGAGATGAGCTGTTCCTTCATCCCTGCAGCGATACCACGGGTGACAGACTGGAAATCGGGTTCCTTGGAAAAAGCTTCTATAAGACCTTGTAACAACAGGTGCACCTCTCTTACTAAACAGGCTGAGCGCGGCCATGCCGCCCTCACCTATTATAATTGGAATCGAAAACAAGCCTCAGCGGATAAGGCTAAGGCTTGCGGATGACGATAGAGACAGGCGCTTCCACCTTACTGAAGCGGACTGGCCAGCAGGCTGAGTTCGGGATTGTTCTCCAGCGCCTGCTTGCAGTAATCGCAGGTCACCTTCACCGTAATCTCGCCTTCTGAATCATACGCTATTATATCTCTGCGCTCCGCAGGGGTCAAGGAATGCAGCCCCAGCTGCATCTCTGTGATATCACTTCTGCCAATGCTTCCTAAGAATGTCCGGCAGTGCCTGCAAACATAGTGTATTGCCATCTATATGCCTCCTGAAGGTAGTATATACCTCCAGTATGCCCGGTCCAGAATGGCTTTAGCCTAAAGTCCTGAATTCTTCCCTTGCCATTAGCCGTTGAATTTGGCCATGGTCTGTTCGAAGGTATGCTGCAGGCTGAATTCCACAGCATCACAAGTATCCATTATCATGCTGTGCAGCTTGTCCCCATCCTTCTTGGCGAAGGTGGACAGCACATAATCCACGATGGCGAAGCCCGGCTCCGGACGGGATATACCCATCCGCACCCGGTTGAAGCTCTGGGTGCCCGTGTGCTGAATGATTGACTTAATGCCGTTGTGCCCGCCGGCGCTTCCCTGATAACGCAGCCTGATCTTGCCCAGCTCCGTATCCAGATCATCATAGACAACAATCATATCTTCCAGCTTCACCTTATAATAATCCATATAGGCGCGTACCGCTTCCCCGGACAGGTTCATGAAGGTCATGGGTTTGATCAGTACGGTCTTGACACCGCCGATCATCCCTTCACCGATCACCGATTTGCATTTATTCTGATTGAAGGCGATTCCGTTTCTGGATGCAAGCTCATCCAGTGCCATGAAGCCGACATTATGTTTGGTCTTCGCGTATTGCGGTCCGGGATTCCCGAGTCCAACAATCCATTTCATAAGTAGGGTTTATCCTTTCCACCCGGTACGCCCAGCAGAGGGGTTCCGTTTTTGGTACAATAAGTTTATACTCCTCAGGGCAGGTGATGAATCATGCCACATCAGGGCGATATTTTAACACTGCAGCGCCACTTCCAGTACCATATTCAATATGCTGTACCTGTTGAAGTCTATAGGGGGAACGCGCACGTAGACATCGGTGTGATTACAGCGGTTGACGAAGGCTTCGTAGAGCTGCAGGGGACGCTGTACAACCGCAGCCTCTTCACCTTCATCTCCCGCCCGGGATACTGAAGTCCTTGACCTTGGTTCCTGCATCACGCCGATAAGGGTTACATCTTCCGCTTCACGGAGGTGTAACCCTTTTTGTGCTATAACCGGCAGCTTATTCGATTTCGAACAGCTTGCTGATCGACAGCTCCTCATGCACACGAATAATAGCTTCGCCCATAAGCGGAGCTACGGACAGCACTTTGAGCTTGGATGTCGGATTGCTGCTGCGGATTGGAATGGTATCCGTCACGATAATTTCTTTGATTGGAGAGTTCTCCAGACGTTCATGCGCAGGACCGGACAATACAGGATGTGTACAGCAGGCGTAGACTTCCTTCACGCCGCCTTCCATCAGAGCATTGGCCCCAAGGACGATCGTTCCTGCGGTGTCGATAATATCATCAATCAGAATCGCTGTCTTGCCTTCAATGTTACCGATGATATTCATGACCTCACTAACGTTCGGTTCAGGACGGCGCTTGTCAATAATCGCCAGCGGGGCGTTAAGGAAGTCGGCAAGCTTTCTTGCCCGCACAACACCGCCATGGTCCGGAGACACGACAACCGGATTCTGAATTTGCTTGGAACGGAAGTATTGGGCCAGAATCGGCACACCCAGCAGATGATCGACAGGAATATCGAAGAAGCCTTGAATCTGCATCGCATGAAGGTCCATGGTAATGACGCGGTGGGCACCTGCTTTTTCAATCAGGTTCGCTACCAGCTTGGCCGTAATCGGATCACGGGAACGGGCCTTACGGTCTTGGCGGGCATAACCGTAGTAAGGAATCACGACATTGATGCTCTTCGCAGACGCACGCTTAAGCGCATCTACCATAACCAGAAGCTCCATCAGATTGTCGTTAACCGGTCCGCAGGTAGACTGTACAATGTATACATGACAGCCCCGGACGCTTTCCGACAGCTTAACCTGAATCTCTCCGTCACTGAAGCTGGTCGTATGGGACTCACCCATCGGAATGCCGATATAATCGGCAATTTGACTGGCAAGCTTGGGATTGGAGTTGCAGGTGAAAATCTTTAGTTTGGAATCGCAATAAGTCATAAAATATAAACCCTCCGTGACGGAATTTAACTTGCCAAAGCACCGGCGCGGATGTGCAGAGTCCGTCCGGCGCTTTGGCTTGCAAGCTTTTACGATGGACTGTGCTGGTCTTTCTTCGCCTTGGCACGGGAGCGGATCTTCTCCGCATAACCCGGCTTGTTCTCCTGTCTTGCTCTGGCAATCGCCAGATCGTTCTCTGAAACCGAACGCGTGATGGTGGAGCCGGCGACAACAAATGCGCCTTTGCCTACAGTGACCGGAGCCACGAGGTTCACGTTGCTGCCGATGAAGGCATCGTCACCGATCTCCGTCTTGGACTTATTGTAGCCGTCATAATTAACAGTGATGGCGCCGCAGCCGATATTAACATTCTTGCCGATCTCAGCATCACCGACATAACTTAAATGAGATACTTTGGAGCCGTCGCCGATCGTAGCATTCTTGATCTCTACGAAGTCGCCGATCTTGACCTCCTGGCCAAGCACGGCACCCGGACGCAAATATGCAAAAGGCCCAACGGAAGCCCGTGCGCCGACCTTAGCCTGATTCAGAACCGACTGCTTAACGGCAGCACCGTCCATAATCATGCAGTCTTCAATTTCGCTTGCAGGTCCGATCACACAATCCTCGCCGATTACGGTCTTGCCTTTGAGCACCGTTCCCGGATATAAGACCGTATCTGCTCCAATGACAACATCTGCTCCGATATAAGTGGAGGCCGGGTCAATTATAGTTACTCCGCTGAGCATATGTCTGCGGTTGATCCGCTGACGCATGTAGCCTTCGGCTTCAGACAACGCCAGGCGGTCATTCACTCCAATAGACTCTGCAGCATCATGGGCCTGATAACCCAGAACGATATCGCCCTGTGCCCGGAGGATGCCGATAACATCCGTTAAGTAATATTCCTGCTGGTTATTGGTATTCGTTACCTTCTCCAGAGCAGCAAAGAGCTTCGCGTTATCGAAGCAATACGTACCTGTATTGATCTCATGAACCGCAGCTTCACTCTCCGTGCAGTCCTTCTGTTCCACAATCTTCAGCACTCCGCCATCTTCACCACGGATAATCCGGCCGTATCCGGCAGGCTGCTCCATAACAGCAGTAAGGACGGTTGCAGCAGCGTTCTGCGTTTCATGCAGCGCCATCAGCCCTTCCAGCGTCTCCGGCATCACCAGCGGCGTATCTCCGCAGATTACAATCGTGGTTCCTTCTTCCCCGCCAAGCAGATCTTTGGCCTGTTTAACAGCATGCCCGGTTCCAAGCTGGACATCCTGCAGCACATATTCGGCCTCCTGGCCTACATAGGACTTAACCTTCTCTGCGCCGTGTCCTACGACAACTACTGTACGCTGGCATCCGGTCGCTTTCACTGTATCAAGCACGTGCCCTACCATCGGTTTACCACAGACAGGGTGCAGTACTTTGTATAATTTAGATTTCATGCGCTTGCCTTGACCTGCAGCAAGTACAACAGCCATTCTTTTCAAGAATGCCAACCTCCCACTTCTTGAACTCACTACTGAATATATCTCATTCCGGGCAAAAAGAAAAGAGAACCATGAAGGCATGGTTCCCTTTTCTTCGAACCCCAATAAAATCCCCCCACATAGTGGGGCTTTGGCTCCGAGGCTGACCCAGGTACTTTGCGGGCACCCCGAAACATATAAAACGGTATGGTCGATTACTGCCCTGGGGAGGCAGCAAGTCCCAGAGAGTCAGCGCTTCACAGCTTAAGCTCCCTCTTCAATGACTTCTTCTTCTTCCGTAGCGGCACGTTCGTACTCGGCCAGAACCGCAGATTGAATCTTCTCGCGCGTTCCCGAAGAAATCGGGTGTGCGATATCGCGGAATTCTCCGTCAGGTGTACGCTTGCTGGGCATTGCAACAAACATCCCGTTATTCCCGTCGATGACGCGAATGTCATGAACAACAAACTCGTTATCGATTGTAATGGATGCGATTGCTTTCATTCTCCCCTCAGAGTTGACGCGGCGGAGTCTGACATCCGTAATTTGCATGTGTGTGTTCACCACCTTTTTCCATCAGAGACTTGGTGTATAATTCCACACAGCAAAGCGAATTCCTTCTTTTTCATTCCAAATAATGCCTGATTAAGAAGATTATTTTTGCATAATCTCTATTTTCGACAGATTTCGTGGAGTTATCTTAAGAATCCTCACGGTTTCGACATTATACGCCGCTTTTTATACCCCGGTCTAATCGCCCTTTGGGGAGGAAAAATAGTTGCCCGGAAACGCCGAAATCCGCCGCACCTTGGAGTCAACTTCAGTCAGCTTCACAAGAGATACATAATCGTGCAGCAGCCGCTCTTCATTCTCCACGGCACCGGACTCTACGAGCACACCAACACCCGCAACCTCAGCATTGAATTCACCGAGCAGATCGACCATCCCGCGAACCGTGCCTCCCGCCTTCATGAAGTCATCCACAATCAGCACCCGGGATTTCTCACGCAGCGCCCGTCTGGACAGAGACATCGTATGGATACTCTTATGCGATCCCGATACATAGTTGATGCTTACGGCTGAACCCTCCGTTACCTGATGGTCACGGCGTACCAGCACAACCGGCAGACCCAGCTGCGCAGCCGTTGCATAAGCAAGCGGAATACCCTTGGTCTCCACCGTCATCACAACGTCGATCTCCACCCCGTGGAAGGCGGTGGCAATGATTTTGCCGGCCTGCTCCATCAGGGACGGCAGACCCAGCAGATCGGACATATACAGATAACCGCCCGGCAGAATCCGGTCGCTCTGTTCAAGCTGCCCGCACAGCCGGTTCACGAAGGCAAGAGCCATGTCCATCGGCATCCGCGGAATATACCGGACTCCGCCTGCCGCTCCGGCCAGCGTCTGCAGCTCGCCCATCCCTTCGCCTTCAAATACCTCTTTTATAATAGCCAGATCCTCGCTGACGGATGACTTCGCCGCACCGTACCGCTCCGCAAAGGTGGACAGCGGCAGCAGATCATGCGGCTTCTCCAGTAAAAATTGGGTCATGTCAACTAATCGTTGGCTTCGTTTAAGTTTCTTCACTGATTACTCCTCGCCAAAACCGAATATTATTATGAATAATATCATTATTGTACGGATTTATACAAGCGGAAACCGAGGAATTGCTTAGCTTAGCGAACGAACGGCATAGACTTCCTTGCAGAATCCGCGCAGCCCGTTATAGATTCTCGCCACCTTGGACTGCTTGGAGACAAGGCCGAATACCGTCGGTCCGCTGCCGGACATGAGCACGCCGTCCGCACCCAGCTTCAGCATCGCTTCCTTAAGCTGCTGCACCTCGGGATGCAGCTTAAGCGTTACATCCTCCAGCACGTTGCCCAGGCCCGCACAGACGGCCGCGAAGTCGCCGGCCTCGATAGCCTGCTGCATCCGGAGCGCGGACGGATGGACCGCAATGTTACCCGCGCGTACGCGTCCGTACACCTCAGCCGTCGATACATTGATCGGCGGCTTGGCCAGGATGACCCAGCATTGCGGCGGACTTGCGATACTAGTCAGCCGTTCTCCCCTGCCCGTAGCCAGGGCAGTGCCTCCAGTGACGCAGAACGGGACATCCGAGCCCAGCTCGGCGCCCAGTTCCTGAAGCTCCTGCACCGGGATCCCGAGGCGCCAGAGCCGGTTCAGGCCGCGCAGCGTAGCCGCGGCGTCACTGCTGCCGCCGGCAAGGCCGGCAGCGACCGGAATTCTTTTGTCCAGATGGATATGTACACCGCTTCTTACGTTATACCGGTCCTTGATCAGTCTTGCAGCCTGGAAGGCCAGATTCTTCTCGTCCAGCGGAATATAACCGGCCTGGCTTGAGATAATAATCGAATCCCGCTTCATCTCCGACAGCTCCAGACGATCAGCCAGATCGACCATCGTCATTATCATTTCCACTTCATGAAATCCGTCAGCACGCTTATGCAGAACATCCAGCATCAAATTTATTTTGGCTGGCGCTTTCTCATACATCTTCAAGGCGTTCACCCACCCTCACCTTTTCCCGTAAAAAACAACTTAACATATTATATGAGAAACTGGCAGTGAAGTCCATTAACAAAAGCAGAACCGCCCTTATGCCGTTTTTCGGCTCCATTCCGTTATTCAGAAAAAGGTACCGCCAGCAGGCGATACCCGGTACGGCGCCGACATGGGCGCCTTAAGCTATTACGATTTGCGCGCAGCCTGTTCCGCCAACTGAATGGCCCGCTTGACCATATTTCCGGCATCGACCGCCCGGATTCCGCCCCAGCCCTCCTGCTCTACTGTTTCGTAGAACCCAAGCTCCTTAGCCAGCTCCGTCTTCAATTCCTCAGACATCATGCTACGTCTTCTGCGGCTCATTACGGATTCCTCCCTTTATGCTATTGGATGATAAACGTACTGCCTATGTAGTATGCGGCCAAGGGGCAGGTGTCATGCAGAGGATTTCAGAAGCGCAGCAAATATTACTGGAATGCAAAAAACAGCCCCCCAGCAGGGAGACTGTCCGTGACGCTAAGCTTTGATATACATAATCCGCATCTGCCCATCGTCTTCGGTAACTGTGATTTCCACAGATTCAGTAAGTATATCGGCATAGCTATAGGAGACTCGCTTGAAGGTCTGCTGCTCCTGATCAAGTTTGACAATAAATACAGAAGGGTACGTTTCTTCCAGGACACCGGTGCGTTCAACAGTCTTGCGACGGCCACCGTTAGCCCGCAACGTGATCTTATGACCGACGTGAGCTTCGAGACTGCGTTTAATTTCCAACAGCGCATTATTAGCCATTCCTGACGGACCACCTCTTTCCTTGTCCATTATACAACCTTATTGAACCATTGTCAAATTAAATAAATAATTATAGATGATGACAAAAAAGTTGTCAACGGAATTTTTTTAGAGGCTGGAAGTCCCGGCTTAAGCACCTTGTTAGCGGTAATCATGTGACACCTATACATTCTTATCTTCAAGCAAAAACAGGGTAAGCACGAGTGCTTACCCTGTTCCGCCCGCTGTTCGCTACCTGCTTCAGTTTACAGCACCGAGGGTGCTACCTTCAGTGTAGCAAGATTCTGCAGCTGAGGCATTCCGATGCGGAAGCTGCCGCGTGTCTCAATTCCGCCCATCCCCTGATTACCGCTGATCGTATGGCTAAGGGTATCGCTTAAGTTCACCGTATCCCGGATGGAGGTGAATGAAGCCTTGGCAGCCACATACACCGGGTCCAGAGCATGAATGAGGATGCGGCCCGGCGAGCTGGCGAAGTTGGCCCCTGTACCGAGGAGTGCCTCGAAGTGCGACTGGCAGGCTCCGGCTACAATCGTCAGGGCATCGAAATTCCGCTCATATTCACGGGCTACCCGGATGGCTGCAACGAAATTCTGTGAGTTTTTATAGCTGCTCAGACTATACAGATCATAGTTCTGCTGTTGCTTAAGTACTCCATCATGGCCGGTAATCACTACGATATCGGGACGTACACTGGGCAGCAGACGGTACAGCGTCTCCGCCATTTTGGATTCATGGACATGATGCCCCTCCGCCGGTATGCGCAGCTGCTCGTAGAGACTCAGGCTCTTCTTCAGATAGAGCGCATCTCCATCCAGATGCAGCACTTTACCCGGCACTTCAAAATAAGCCGCTTCCTTGGGGGATTGGCCCCAGGTCCCGGTGGACCCGGATACACTCTCTCCACTGCGCTGGCTCTGCTCCTGCCGGTCTCTGCGCAGCCAGGTTAATGACTCTGTTGCTTTGATCTGCGCGCGCTGACCCCGCTCGGTAACCTGTGTAGGCGGTACCTGCACCAGATCATCCAGCGGAGAATCCGCCAGCAGACGGAATTCCGTCCCTTTGATAACAGCTCTATTCTGCAATATATTGTCTACCCGGAAGGTCACATCGCCGCCATAGGATTTACGAATGACCAAGTCTCCTAGATTCATTACAACACCACCTCTACCCCATGTTATGGGCAAAGGCCCCGGTTGGTTCATCCAGCCGGAGGGATTATTGTATTCTATTCGATCCCGGCCGCCAGAAGAACCGCACTGAGCCGCGCATATTCCTCAATGCTAAGCGTCTCCCCGCGGCGGGAGGGTTCGATACCCGCTTCAGCGAGCAGCGCCTCCAGACGCTCACGCCCTTCCTCCGGGAAGAAGCGGGCTTTGAGATTATTGGCAATCGTCTTGCGCCGCTGGGTGAAGGAGGCCTGAACGACACCGAAGAAATGCTTCTCGTCGGCGACCTCCACCGGAGGACGTTCTCTGACCTTCAGGCGGATAACGGCAGACTCCACATTCGGCTGCGGGATAAACACTGTGCGCGGCACCATACAGACCAGCTCAGGTTCGCTGTAATACTGGACGGCAATACTCAGACTCCCGTATTCCTTGCCGCCCGGAGACGCTGCCATACGTTCGGCAACCTCCTTCTGGATCATGACCACGATGTTATCAAGCGGCAGCTTCTCTTCCAGCAGCTTCATGAGAATAGGTGTTGTCACATAATACGGCAGGTTAGCTACTACGCTGACCCGGTCCATACCCGCGAAATCCTCAGCGAACAGCTCCTGCAGATTCACCTTCAGCACATCGTCATTGCGGATCTTCACATGGGAATAGGGCGATAGCACATCCCTGAGGATAGGGATCAGTCTGCGGTCAATCTCCACCGCAGTGACTGCTCCGGCCGTCATTGCCAGCCGTTCCGTCAATGCACCGATACCCGGGCCAATCTCAAGGGCACCAGCCGTACTGTCGAGACCGGCTGCATCCACTATTTTGTCCAGAATATTCTGATCAATCAGAAAGTTCTGGCCCAGGCTTTTTTTGAAGGAAAATTTGTAACGCTGAATTATCGCTTTGGTTCTTGTTGGGGATGAGATATTCTCATTGCCGCTCATGAAGTGATGCCTCCCTGATCAATTTGGGCGAGAGCCCGCGTGAACTCTTCGTGTGTAATGCCGAACATCGCCAGACGTTTGTACAGCTGCTTGCCATTGCAATAACCGATACCGAGCAGGTTGCCAAGCAGCATTCTGCGCTCAGCGGCCCGGGGATGCACCATCAGTCCGGCAGCTATAAGCTCGTCCAGCCCGATGATGGCCGGGGCCCCCTCAAAGGAAGTATGCACATGCTCCAGCGCATGGCGTATAGCCTCAGGAGAGGCATTCTCTACGCCAATGTCACCCTTACGGGTAGCATCCTTCTCCGGGATGAACGCATGTTTGCATCCAGGTACCTTGGCAGCGACAATTTTGCGGATTCGCTCTCCGGCATGATCGGGGTCTGTAAGTATGATTACTCCCCTGCGCTCCATGGCTAGTGCAATCTTGGCAATGACCTTGCGGTCCACGGCCGAGCCCCCGGTTTCGATCGTATCTGCCTCCACGGCCCGCTTCACCGCTACGGTATCGCTTTTCCCTTCAACCACAATCAATTCTTTGATCATAAATAATTTTACTCCTTACTTCAGAACGTAAAAAAAAGGGGATTCGCTCCCCTTCTTTTTGGCTAAAGAATGTATAAGTGATGAGCGGAAGCTCTCCTAAGTTTCGTAAGTGCTTCCCCCACTATATCTTATTGACCGCTAATTTGCAAAAGACTTTGCGTTTAGTTCAGCTCCGGCTTCACAGGTCCGATCACGTAGAGTGTCCGCGACTTACGGCCGAAATTACGGGCATGGTTCAGTGAATCGTAATAGACATCCACCTTGTTGCCTTTGATGGCACCGCCGGTATCCTCTGCTCGGCGAAACCCTAATCCCTCAATGTACACCCACCAGCCAATCGGTATAACGTTCGGATCAACTGCTATGGTGCGGCCTTCCGTTACACGTGTGCCCGAGGCCGTACGTGTTCCGATACCCGGTTCTTGTGAAGAATATGCCGTCATGGATACGTTCTTAATCATTCTTTTATACTGGAAATCCACGCCAGCCTTGCTGGTTACATTGCTGGTCTTTGCGCTGACTTTGGTTGATTTGGAGGTTGCTTTAGGTTTGGAGGTTTGTATAGCAGCGACTACAACGGGCTTAGGAAGCGGTTTGGTCCCCACGGCAATTACTTTATCCTTGGTGATCGTCTGCACTTTCTTACCGATCATGCGCATGGATGCCAGCTCACCATCTTGATAGGTCTTCTCGATGTGCTGAATCATTACGCCCGGCTTACCTGCCTGTGCCACTCTTACGGTTCCTTTGGTTAAAGAGGGGTCTGCTGTCTTGATTACCCGGAATGGTAAATTTGTTGTCCGCTGAACCACTTGCTTGTTAATCCGGACAATTTTGATTTCCATGTCGGCAGATACTGCGGTGTCTAACGAAGGGTATATCTTGTCTAAACCTTCCAGGCTGATGCCCAGTTTGCCAATGGCCTGACCAATAGTATCCTCGGTCGTAAATAATGTCTGTGTCTTTCCATCTACGGTAAGAGCGAACTTCTGCGCAGTGTTGATCACAACACGGTCGCCGTCTTTTATTTCATCCCCAAGGCCAATAGATAATTCATCATGCGCCTGCAGCGATATCTGTTTCTTAGCCAGCACATCACCGAGCAGCGTTTCCCGCGTTTCCAGTGTCTGTACCTGTCCGTCTATTACTAGAATAATTTCCTTTTTGCTCTGACCGTGTACGTACAGCAGAATTAACAGTGCGATAACAATAGATACCACACCTGCAAGCACAACTATCCGGGGATTTACCTGCTTCCACCGTAATGCGAAAGACCTGCTGGATGATTGCGAATCATGGGATACTTCTGGTTGGAATACGCCCACTCTCTCCATCCTCCTTACATAGCCCCGTCGTCCAAGTAGTTCAAGGTGACTGTATCACTTCTGACGAAACTAGGTTTGAGATTGCAACAGGATACGCCCGCATTGCTTCAGCGTCTCCTGCTCATGGATCGCCTGCTCGGCATAGTTACTCCGGACAACTGTTATATAACAGTATGCCGGGAACATCCGCATTATTCGCAACAAAAAAAGCCCAAAAAAGAGTTCACAGAGGACTCTTTCGTGGCTTCTCCGGTGTCGAAAACGCGGGAATGTTTATGCACGAGGTTTCCTCTCTTACTTGCGCTTACGGGGTTAGCTGTCGGGTTCGGGCATAAGAGAGACGCCCTATCTCAGGTCACCCGCTCACGGCGGTTGCCCTCAAATTCACCCCAAAGACCACGTAAAGAAATCAAATAAAGTCTGCGGCAATTCTGTGTTGTACTCTCATACGTTCATGCGGCAGAGCATTATTGGTTCCCCCGTTCTCCATCCGGAGACTCAGCGAGACGATCCATGAAAAAGTGACTGTCACAGTTACAACAGCTCACTGCACTGAAAAGATGATATCCTGTTTTGATACATGTTGTAAAGGACGATTCAACCACGTTTACGTAAAAAAATGATTAAAATATTGTAATATTCAGCCGTTTTTCGATCAAAAAAGTTTAATATATCCGCTATACTTCATTTTTCACCGCTTTTACTCGCATTCTCAGACTATTCCAAATCGTTCCAGTGCGTTCGCGTACGTTATTTCCGCTAATTTCTGTAAATCAATCCCTTTTATTTCCGCAGCAGCCTCTGCTACCAGTCTCACATGAGCGGTCTCATTTCGCTTGCCCCGGAACGGGTGCGGAGTCAAATATGGGGAGTCTGTTTCGATCAATAGCCGGTCCAGCGGAGTCTGGGCAAGCACCTCTTTGGGCACCCTGGCATTCTTGAACGTAATCGGTCCTCCAAAAGAAAGGTGGAACCCGAGATCCAGACACATTTTGGCACTCTCCCAGCTGCCGGAGAAGGAGTGCATTACGCCCCCCACCTCGCCTGCCTTTTCCTCCCGGAGTATTCGGATAACATCCTCATGGGCATCCCGGTTATGGATACAGATCGGCATCTTCAGCTCCCGCGCCAGCCCGATTTGCTTGCGGAATACTTCATGCTGCACATCCTTGGGGGAGGTGTCCCAATAATAATCCAGTCCGATCTCACCGATGGCGACCACCTTGGGGTGACTGCACAGTGAGGCGATCCACTCCAGATCTCCGTCCTTCATAGTGATCGCATCCTGCGGATGCCAGCCGACTGCGGCATAGATATAATCATATTTCTCAGCAAGCTGCATCGTAGTCGGTATCGTTTCCCGGTTAAAGCCAATGTTGATCATTTTGCTGACTCCGGACGCCAGCGCCCTGGCAATAACCTCTTCGCGGTCTTCGTCGAATTGTGGAGCATCCAAATGGGTATGTGTGTCGAATAGCTGCATGACATTACATCCTTTCTGCCTCAGGTTCTATAGGAATTCCAAGCTTTATCTGTTTATTTGGCAAAAATATCGGCGATGGAGCGCGGCAGCTGTGGAAGGGCTTTCTGCAGCCTGTCCTGCGGAAAATACAGATGGTATCTGCCGCGGTGAATCCCGCTGATCGAGCGTACGATATCCGAGACCTCGGAGATTTCCCGCAGCTTGTCATGCCGGTCCAGAAGCAGAATCTGTTTGCTGTCGAAGCCGTCTCCCGGACGGAATACATCATAAGGAAGATCCGTTGGAAAATCAATTTCCAGGTCATAATCGGGACGCAGTCCGGCACCGGCAAAACCGCGGCGGATTTCGTCAATCGTCTCCGCATCCAGATGCTCCATCTCCACATATTTATACAGTTTACGATGAATAAAACGGCTGCACAAGTCGCTAAGGAGTTCATCCTCCTCAAGCGTCCACTGCATAAACGCCGTTTGCATTAATGCCTCATCCAGCAGCAGATACTGCTCAACCGTTACGTCTCCGCGGAACAAATCACTTAAGGGTTCGATCATGAACCGGAAAGTATACTCCTGCTGCACCAGCTCCTTGGCCCTGCGGAGAATCTGACGCAGGATAATCTCGGAGCTGCGGGTTACCGGGTGGAAATACACCTGCCAATACATCTGGTACCGTGACATCAGGTAATCCTCAATGGCATGCATCCCGGATTCCTTCACCACAACCCGGCCGTCATAAGGGCGCAGCATCCGCAGAATCCGGTCAATGTCGATAGTTCCGTAGTTAACCCCTGTATAATACGCATCCCGCAGCAGATAATCCATCCGGTCCGCATCCAGCGGCCCTGACACCAAATTGACAACGATCTCATGCTCATAGGTTTTGGAGATGACCGAAGCTACTTTATCAGGGAAGTCTTCAGCCACATCACGCAGAATAGCCGTAATCTCTGTATCCTCCAGAATGATGCGGCAGGTCCAGTCTTCATGATCCATTTCAAAAGCTTCTTCTATAGAATGGGAGAACGGGCCATGCCCCAGATCATGCAGCAGCGCCGCGCATAGGGTAAGCAGCCGTTCCTCAGGCATCCAGTCTTTGTAGCCGCTCCGTTCAAACTGGGAAATAATCCTCCTGGTAATTTCATATACGCCCAAAGAATGGGAGAATCGGCTATGCTCTGCTCCATGAAAAGTTAAATAAGAGGTGCCAAGCTGCCGGATGCGTCTCAGGCGCTGGAATTCCCTGGTATTAATCAGTCTCCAGATAATTGTGTCCTGCACGTGAATGTAATTGTGAACCGGGTCCTTAAATACCTTCTCTTCTGACAGAGGTTGCTTCATGAGCTCATCTCCTTTTCTTGTTTTATAATGCATTTTGTCACTCTTTGTCGAATATTAGCGATTAAAGTACTGACAAATCGACAAATAACTTAATAAGCCTTTTGAGGTAATTTCCCTGATGAGTAGCGGAATAAATGTTGTCTGAAAAGATTTCTTAAAATTAGCCACAAAAAAGGTTGACTGTTTTGGGAATGGTTGGTATTATAAATATCATAAAACAGTGAAGAATGTCGAATAATGACGCTTTTGAACATTGAGAGGAGCAACGATTGTAATGATGAAATCAACAGGAATTGTACGTAAGGTAGATGAGCTTGGACGGGTCGTTATTCCAATTGAATTGCGTCGCACACTTGGCATTGGAGAAAAAGATGCGCTCGAAATTTACGTGGACGGTGAGCGGATCATGTTGAAAAAATACGAGCCTGCTTGCATTTTCTGCGGCAATGCCGAGAATGTAACTTACTTCAAAGGTAAAATTGTTTGTCATGAATGTATTTCTGCCATCCCTACCCCTGTGACAAACTAAAATAAATAGGGTATAATAGGAATAATCAATTTGTTAATTCTAACCTTTTTATATCTCCTTGGCCTCCCGTTCGCGCGGGAGGTATTTTTTTGTGCGATTTACCCTCCCAAACCCTCCCTACAGGGAGGGCCCCAAGGGCCCCGGCCCTCTGGACACCCGGAAGCTTGGTGAATCTCTGCAGCTGGGGCGGAAGGAAGCAGGGTTCGGCGGCGGACCGGCCCTTCTCGGACTCCCTGAAGGAGCGTCCTCAGGGCCTTGTCATGCGAGGGACTCCGCCATTGGCAGGGTTGCCAATGGCGGCTGCGCGGCTGCCCTCCCGGGTAACGCCGGAGCGTAGAGCGCTCTCCCTGCGGGAATCGCTTTACGTTAGAGCGGGTTCGTGACTCGGGCGCTCAGAAAGGTATATAAACTGGATAATTGTTGTTGGAAAATTTGGATAAGTGTATTCTGTGCAGTTATTTAATGCTAAAACATCCGCCTGATCATTCTAATTGTATTACATACACTTATATACATATAAATCCTATAAAACAGCCATTTTCCATATAAATAAATGTATAAACTACATTTAAACCTAATATAAGGAATAATTCAATCCATATAAGTGTACTGAATACATTTATTTTTTGGCTAGCCGCTTACTCCCGCTCCAGCAAAGCGTTATAAATATCACGTTTGGCTAATCCGCGGTCAGATGCTGCTTTTTTCATCGCATCTTTACGCGTCAGGCCTGAATTTTCATAGTGGGTCACATGGTCTTCAACACTCAGCTCACGCCACCAGGACGATTCCGCCAGTTCAGCCTCCTCTTTACTTTCTCCCTCAAGCACGATCACATATTCACCAAGCGGGGGATGCTCCTCCAGCCAGGCACAGCATTCTTCAATCGTTCCGCGCAGAAACTCTTCATACCGTTTCGTCAGCTCACGGGCCAGCGTGACCCGGCGGTTGCCGAAGGCCTCCTGCAGATGAACCAGCGTCTTGGCAACACGGTGCGGTGACTCGTAGAAGAGCAGCGTGCCCTGCGCGAAGCGGAGTGGTGCTAAGACCGCTCGTATATCCTTACGTTCTCTGGGCAGGAACCCCATAAACGTAAAGCTCCCAGTAGGCAAGCCGGAGGCAATCAAAGCGGACAGCGCCGCATTCGCCCCAGGAATCGGAATGACCGGAATTTGATGACTTACAGCCAGCGCTACCAGATCAGCACCAGGGTCGGAAATGGCCGGCAGACCGGCATCGCTGACCAGCGCCAGATTTTTACCTTCTATTATATAGCGTATCAGTTCAGGCCCGCTCGCCGCCTTATTATGCTCATGGTAACTGAACAGCATCGAGGGTGTAATTTCAAAATGGCTCAGTAATTTACGCGTCTGTCTCGTATCCTCTGCGGCAATAATATCGCATTCCTTAAGCGTACGTACCGCACGGTACGTCATATCCTCCAGGTTGCCGATGGGGGTAGCCACCAGGTACAGACTTCCGCATCCTTCCGGCTTCGCTCCGTCATTGTTATTTTGAAAGCTGCTTTGGCATTGTATTGTCATTGGCTGGTATCCTCTTTATTTCCGTAATAGATATCCATAATCTCAGGGCAGTATTGATTGTCCTCATTATATACGATTAAAGGGGGTTGTAAACGCACCTCCGCCTTCCCGTCCCGCGCTGCCTCAATCAACACCATGTTGGCCTCCAGATGGGCACGGGGATGGACAAAGCGGATCAGCTTCGGCTCCAGCCGGTGCTTACGCATCAGACTGATGATATCCACCAGACGCTGCGGCTTATGTACCATACTAACCTTGCCTCCGGTACGGACAAGCCGGACACAGGCCTGGATGACCTCCTCCAACGTGCAGCCGATTTCATGACGGGCCATAGCCTGATGGGAGTTCAGCTTCAGATCGCTCCCGTTAAGCGGCATATAAGGGGGATTAACGGTTATAGCATCGTATACGCCATAGCCTGCAGTGTGATGCAGCTCCCGCAGATCGCCCTCATGAATCTGTACCCGCTCCTCCAGCCCGTTAAGCGACACACTGCGCCGGGCCATGTCAGCCAGACGGGGCTGAATCTCGATGCCTTCAATAGAAGCCTTCGTCCGTGTAGTCAGCAGCATGGGGATGACCCCGTTGCCCGTACACAGATCAAGCACTCTGCCGCGCGGCGGTACACTGGCGAACCGTGCCAGCAGCACGGCATCCATCGAGAAGCTGAATACTTCATCACTTTGAATAATTCTCAGATCATGGGTCAACAGATCATCAATCCGTTCCGCTCCATGTAAGGGCACCGGTGTATCATTATATGAATGGGTCATTGTATTCTCCTAAAAGTTTTGTTGAGCCTATGCTTCAATCTGAACGTCCTTCGAAACAAAACTTGCTCCGGAAGCATAGCCTTCTCTACATTCAAAAAAACCGTAGGCGACAATCTCCTACGGCTGGATATCCTCATTTATTAAGAAAAGAAAGGCAGAACAGACAATCGCCTTCCGTCCGTAAATGCCCAAAGTAGACATTACAGATGTGAAAGCCTTCGTGATACAGCCGGGCCAGATTATCATAGCCTTCCCCGACGACCTCTTCCTTCCCTTCGGCAGCAAGTATTGCCTCCGCCTCCGCAGAAAGCGCGGCCTTATCCAAAGGTGCTTCCCTTTTCAATATTATTCGCAGCTGCTCGTTCTCCAAACTAAGCTTCTGATTGGCTTCCATCAGCTCTTTGACCGTCTGTTTCCAATCTCCCAGTGTGGTGCGCATCTCATCCATCTGCGCTTCCATCTCCTGCATGTGTGCAAATATATTTTTCTTCTCCAAGTTTCCACCCCGAAAGTAACCTTATAATGGTTTACTTGACGACAACATCATCCATTGGAAGTTCTTTAACTTTGCCCACTTCAAACAGCTGCACATGGACCGTGCGGCTTCCGGCATTGATACCCACTACTTTGCCGTCACCCAGTGAGGTTACGACGATTTTGCCTACTGCCGGCATTTCTTCCTTCGTGCTCTCATAATTATCATGCTCAAATTTCAGACAACACATGAGTCTTCCGCACAATCCCGAGATCTTGGTCGGATTCAGCGAGAGGTTCTGGTCCTTGGCCATCTTGATCGACACCGGCTCGAAATCGCCCAGCCAGGAGGAGCAGCAGAGTACACGCCCGCAAGGTCCAAGCCCTCCCAGCATCTTGGCTTCATCACGAACCCCAATCTGCCGCAGCTCAATACGTGTTCGGAAGATACTTGCCAGATCCTTCACCAGCTCGCGGAAATCCACGCGGCCCTCAGCCGTGAAATAAAAAATGATCTTGTTGCGGTCAAACGTAAACTCCACATCGACCAGCTTCATTTTGAGGCCATGATCGCGGATTTTATTTAAACAGGTGGTAAAAGCATCCTTCGCTGCACCTTTGTTCTCTTCCACCACACGCGCGTCGGTTTCACCGGCAATACGCATGACTTTCTTGAGCGGCAGTACAACATCTGCTTCCTGCACCTCTTTTTTGCCTACGACAACCTTACCGTATTCGACTCCTCTTGCTGTCTCGACAATAACGCATTGATCGCGTTCAATCGGGAAATCAAGTGGATCAAAATAATATATTTTACCCGCTTTTTTGAAGCGGACACCTACTACGCTGTACAAAAATTAACCCCCTTGTTTGACGGTAAAAGGAACCCTTAAGCAAGACTGCTTCCCTAATGATTCATGCTTGTCCTTCCTCGTCCGCTAAACCCGTACTTCCAGGCGCTAAGGATGTATCCGGAGGATGTATCATAAATAACCCGAACCTTTAGCTTTCCAGTCGGATTAAGAACTGCTCCAGACAAAGCTGGGCATTGGCATTGGAACGAAGCTTCCGCTTGCTCTCCGCCGCGAATTCCATGTAAGCCACCCATTGATCCGTACTCCGCTGACGGGCAGCCTTGGAAATAAAGTCTAACTGATCTATGAAAACGATACTTTCGTGCTTTCGGTACAGGAAGTACAGCATATCTTTGAACCATAAGTGGAACATGCTGAAGAGAATATCCAAATGTTCACCAAGTCCTGTCTTGAACAGCTTGGGTCCTGCGGTTGCCACCGCGGAGCTGCCCTTGCCCAGAGACTCCTTCGCTAATTGTAACACTAGATTTCTCATTTCTGCAAACCAATTCTGTGCCAAAAGTTCCCTGCAGCCGTCAAGACCGGCAGTCAGTGATACTGCACACCGCGCCAGCGGCACCGGAACTCCTTCTCCGGACAACGCCTGAAGCATAATATCCGGATGCAGCGGGCTGAACGGAATGCGCTGGGTTCTGGACTGAATCGTCGGAAGCAGGGAGCTGCTGTTATCCGAAATGAGAATACCTACCGCCGGGGCTGGCGGCTCCTCCAGGAATTTCAGCAGACTATTGGCGGCTTGCACCGTCATTTTGTCCGCTCCTTCTATAATATAAACCTTCGGGTTAATCCCTTCCGAGCGGTAGGAAAAAACACGCTGAAGTTCACGAATCTGGTCGATCTTGATACTCGCCCCATCGGGACGCAGTAATGTCAAATCAGGATGATTGCCATGCTGCACCTTGCGGCATTCCAGGCACTCCCCGCAGGCATCATCCTGGCTCGTTGTGCAGAATATCGCTTGGGCGAACGTCAACGCCATCTTCACCTGCCCGCTGCCTGCCGGTCCGGTGAATAGATAGGCATGGCTTACAGCATCCTTACGCAGGGCATTCTGAAGCAGCCGCTTGGCGTCCTCCTGGCCTAATAGTTCATGAAAAGACATATGTTCCTCCAAGTTTGTCAGAAAGAAAGATTAATCAGCAGCCCGCGGATCTCTCCAACCCGTCCCAGGAGATCAATCCGGCCCTGCTCACTGTCCAGCAAATCATCGGCCATGTTCAGCAGCGCGGCATCAATCTCATCCAGCAGCTTGTAGCGTTTGCCGCGGCCCCGCCGGTCCCAGCCTTTGGTATCCTTCAGGATCACTCCACGGCGTGCTGTCTCCTCCAGGAACCGCTTGATCATGTTGCGGTAGATTGACAGTTCGCGTACAGTCATGGATTTGGAGAGCCGGTCGCCCTGCTGCTGGATATCTTTGATCTGGCGGTTCAGCTCATCTATGGTTTTCTGCTGGCTTTGCTGTTGAAATACATCGGTGAAGTTTTTTTGCTCAACGGGCCGCCTCTCAGCATCCGTGGGCAATAATTCACTTTTTAAGGGCCTGTAGCCCGGATTGATCTTCAAGGATATCTACCGCCTCAATAGTGTATTGCTCATTATGCTCAATAATGCTCGAAACGATCGACGGGAAGTACGAATACAGTAGCTCCGCCAACCTGCACTTCTACAGGAAGCGGCAAATAGGAATCAGTCGTACCGCTCATAGGCGTTACAGGAGTGACCAGTTGCTCGCGCACTTTGCAGCTGTTGCGGATTACACTAAGTACCGCATCCACCTGAATATCATCTACCCCGATCAGAAAGGTAGTGTTACCTGCACGGAGAAACCCGCCTGTACTTGCCAGCTTGGTTGCGCGGAAATTTGCTTTCACCAGTTCACTGGATAGCCGGTTGCTGTCTTTATCCTGGATAATTGCAATGATCAAATTCATCTTCGTATCCCCTCCTGCATGGTTTGTGATCACAGAGCATCTGTCAGCAGCAGCTAACCCGCTGAAGATCTGTGTTTAATCATTATACCTCTATTGTTTATTAGACAAAACATCTTAGAAATCCTTTAATATCCTGTCCTTCAGTACAGATACAATGTCCTGCTCTACCATATGGATGGGACGGCCCGCATCAAGGACTACAATCCGCTGCGGATCAGAGTCCACCACGAGCTTATAGCCCGCTTGTACCTTCTGATGAAATTCAAGGTTCTCCAGATCCAGCCGGTTCACTTCCCTGCCCTGATTGGCAGCGATCCGGGACAGGCCCACCTCGGGATCTACATCCAGATAGAAGGTTAGATCCGGCATTCTTCCGCCAGTCGCAAACCGGTTAATTCCCCACACCTCTTCAATACCCAGTCCTCTTGCATACCCCTGGTAGACCAGACTGCTATCTACAAAACGGTCGCAGAGCACAGTAATCCCCTCCTGCAATGCAGGCTCGACCACCTCGGCCAGATGCTGGCTTCTTGCTGCCGCGTATAACAGTGCTTCTGTCCGCGCATCCATAGCCGTATGCGCCGGGTCCAGAATAATAGAGCGGATCTTCTCGGCGATATCAACCCCGCCTGGTTCGCGGGTGATCAGATAAGGCATGGAATGATTCTGCAGATAGGCTGCAACTCTGCCGAGTACAGTTGTTTTACCGGAGCCGTCGCCTCCTTCCAGAGTAATGAAGAAACCTTCTCGCTTCACTTATACTTCTCCGCCCTTCTAAATGTTGTATACCTTAATCTGCTGTAAGGCGGGATCGGCACAGGCCTGGAATTTAGCCCCGCCTTCGCGGAGACGGACCAGCCTGCCGCATACGGACTCTGTAATCAACTCACCAGGGTACAGCAGCGGGATGCCCGGCGGATACGGAATGACCATCTCTGCCGCCATCCTGCCCGTACTTGCCTCAAGTGCTATACTCTCTGTCTCACTAACTGCAACCGGCTTCGTAGAGAATGTAACCGGAGCCGATATCAGCGGGAGTTCAGGAATGTTCCACGTGGAATTATTGCCGGAAGAGGATAGAATCCCCTTACTGCTGTTATTATATGATGCGCCCGGTAATGCGGTCCCTATGCCGGAGAATGATGAATCTCCGGCATAGGGGGCAGCGCCTCTTGCAGCATCTGAGACGGCTTCGGTGCCGCTTATCTGCGGCAACCCGCTGGAGGTCTGCGCTGCAATGTCCCGCAGCGCCTCCAGCAGCAGGGCTGCATCCTCTGCCTTCGAGCCGAGGCTGAAGGCCAGGACCACGTGCCGGTCGTCGCTCATCTCCGGCACGATCCCCCTCTCTTCGAGCCTGCGCTGCAGCTCGAAGCCCCCCAGGACCCCGGCGGCGTCATATATGACCGCCTTGAAGGGGTCCTGGGTCTCGTACGCCGCCCCGCACAGCGGCGGCGTAACTTCCCCTGCGGCGCCGGCATCGCCGCAGAGAGGCTGCAGCGGCCCCGCCGGCTGCAGCAGCCCGAAGCGCGGCAGCGAAGCCAGGCCGCGCCGCAGGACATCCACGGCGGCGAGCCCCGCCGTGAAGGCACCGGCGCCTTGGCTGTGCAGCAGGCGCCGGGCCAGATCGAGCGAAGCCATCACGGGGTAGGATGGGCTGGAGCTCTGCACCATGGCCAGGCGCTGCCGCAGCAGCGCGCGGTCCAGCCATGGCCCTTGCACATGCAGCATGGCGCCCATCGTCAGCGCCGTCAGCATCTTATGCGTGGACTGCACCACGCCGTCCGCGCCCCCGGCAAGCGCCCCGGCTGGAAGCTCCGGGTGCTGCCCGTAATGCGCCCCGTGCGCCTCATCCACCAGCAGCGGTACGCCGCTATGGTGACAGGCCCGTGCCAGGGGCGCAAGGTCACTGCCCATGCCGTAGTAATTCGGCATAGTAACCAGGACTCCGGCAGCCTCAGGGTAAGCTGCCAGGGCAGCCTGCACCGTCTCAGGAGACGGTGCAACCGCAAGACCGCTGCCCAGATCAATCTGGGGCTCCAGGAACACCGCACGTGCTCCTGCCAGCATTAGTCCGTGAATGACAGACTTGTGGACATTGCGCTGCAGAATGAGCAGCCTCCCGGGTTCAGGACAGACTGTCAGGATCAGAGCCAGATTGCCGGCTGTACTGCCGCCCACCAGCATATAACTCTCCTCCGCGCCGTAACAATCCGCTGCCAGCTCCTGCGCTTCCCGTATCACCCCTTCAGGATGATGAAGATCATCCGTCCCGGTAATTTCCGTCACATCATAACGCATCACTTCCGTGAGATAACCGGCACTGTCTGCACCCGTTGTCCTCCGGTAAGCCTCACCGTTCTTGTGACCCGGCACATGATAAGATATATTACCCTTATGTCTATATTGTTCCAGCATTTCGTATACAGGTGCCCTGCCAGGCTGTAGCTTGTCCATTTGTTCTTCCTTCCCTGGGGGTTACCTTCTATTTTAACGCAAATACACCCAAACGCCTATTACTTCCGCGCAAAGTATTACCGAAACAATAAAACGGCTCCCCTCACCCGGTCAGGGCGGAGAAGCCGTTAAAAGGAACCTTTAATTTGCAGCCAACGCGACACAGATCCACCGCCCGCTCTTTATATGCTTTCTGGTAACATTTCCTGCACTTCCTGCATCAAGCATTCTTCTGCAGATTGATCTTCTTCATGCGGCCAATGAAAAAGCGGTACTTGGCATCTTCCGCTTCAGTACGCACCATCTCACTCTCACAATCCTCACAGATGAAATGCGAGACAATCACAATGCCTTCTTCCTTTTCTTGCCCGCAGATAATGCAGGCCTGACCCGTTTGCTGTTCCATAATCATCCCACCTTGACTCTTTTAAGATCAGTATGGTACACCTTCTATCATTTTAAACCTTTTCATAGTTTTTTCCTAATCCTTCATAGCCTGAAATATATATATTCGACGAATGCCGATTCGGTGAATCTGATCCCGTTGTTTAACAAAACACAGGAATACGCCGATATTAATAACAAGAGAACTTGGGAGGAGGTCTGAAATTCCTTTATGGAACCAAACACAAAAGGTGCCGCAACATTCTATCAATACAAGCTTATCAAAAAAATTACTATTACAGCATTCCTGCTGCGGGTCTATATTGCCCTTCCCTTTGTATGCCTTGTGCTCGAAAGTATATTCTTGTCCTGGCTAAGTATCCTGTTCATGATCATAGCCGGTCCTGTCATGCTGTGGATTCAATATGTTATCTCACGCTCTGTGCTGCTGATTTCCGGACATCCCATCGCCAAACGCTGGCGAATGTCCCTGCGCCTGCCCTGGCCCGGTTACATGCCTGACCAATACATCAACTATGGCATCTTCCGCTCAGTACAGCTGCATAATCTCTGGATCGGCCTTTGTATTGCCGCACTCTTCATCGTCTGGGCTCCGCCTGCGTTCACTGTATCCTTAGCGATCTGTCACCTGTGGCTGCTGCTGCCCCGCCTTTATACCCTTCTGCGCTTGAACAGAGCCGCCAAAGACGGGATGCTGAGATTCAATGCGGCAGATGCTTCCTATTACGCCCAGTAATCCGGGCAAGCTATACATAGTGCTATGAATGCAGTGATTTCCACACCAAAAAATCGCCATCCATAACCGGACGGCGATTTTTTATCTGTTCTTCAGGCTTTTGGTTGTGACCTTCTTTTCCTTCGGGATCATCACGATGAAATAGTCGTCATGCACAGTTAGATGTACAATAAGCCCTTCCTTCTGAAAAACACGGGAGCTGCCACTATCGTCAGAATCATTAGCATTCTGCTCCTGCTCCTCCCATCCCCACGCCTTGATGGCCTCCAGATAAGGGTCCGGCACGCCTTTCTTTTCTTTCAACCCGGGCAGTGAGTACCGTACATAGTCCATCGCTACGTTTGTCGTTGTCCTGTCGGGAGAGCTTGCTTCTTTGGGGACAGGAAAGTCCTTCTCATTGAGCGCACCGTTAAAAGTATCCCAAGCCGGCTCTTTCGCCCCGCAACCCGCCAGCATTACTCCGACTATACAAAGAATAACTAATATCCACAAAGGTTGAGTTCGCTTCATACCTTAAATCCTCCTTACCTCTACCATGCATCTAAAGACGCAAGAAAATCCTAAATTAGAATTTATACGTAGTTCATTCGTATTAAGGCTTTTGCTTATTAATTGCACTTTTCCATTATACTTGGAACCACCGACTCGTCGGTAACAAAAATGTCACTCGTTTGTAAGCGTTTTTATCTAAATTCACTGCATTTCTTCCCGCTTTTATATAAAAAAGCATACAAAAAAGCTACTGTCGAAAATTCGACAATAGCTCATGTGCTTGGCAACGTCCTACTCTCCCAGGACCCTTCGGTCCAAGTACCATCGGCGCTGGAGGGCTTAACGGTCGTGTTCGGGATGGGTACGCGTGGAACCCCTCCGCTATCGCCACCAAACATGCGTCTGTGAAACAGACGCTGCCGCTTGAAATTCGGTTCATCACAGATGTGTGAATGAATTTCATGGCGTACAGGCTTGATCGCCTGAAAACTGAATCCGAAACGAATTTGTGTATTAGTGTATTTGGATAAGCCCTCGACCGATTAGTATTGGTCAGCTCCATGCATTGCTGCACTTCCACCTCCAACCTATCTACCTCGTCGTCTTCAAGGGGTCTTACATACTGGGAAATCTCATCTTGAGGGGGGCTTCACGCTTAGATGCTTTCAGCGCTTATCCCGTCCGTACGTAGCTACTCAGCCATGCTCCTGGCGGAACAACTGATGCACCAGCGGTACGTCCATCCCGGTCCTCTCGTACTAAGGACAGCTCCTCTCAAATTTCCTGCGCCCACGACAGATAGGGACCGAACTGTCTCACGACGTTCTGAACCCAGCTCGCGTACCGCTTTAATGGGCGAACAGCCCAACCCTTGGGACCTACTTCAGCCCCAGGATGCGATGAGCCGACATCGAGGTGCCAAACCTCCCCGTCGATGTGGACTCTTGGGGGAGATAAGCCTGTTATCCCCAGGGTAGCTTTTATCCGTTGAGCGATGGCCCTTCCATGCGGTACCACCGGATCACTAAGTCCGACTTTCGTCCCTGCTCGACTTGTAGGTCTCGCAGTCAAGCTCCCTTATGCCTTTGCACTCTGCGAATGATTTCCAACCATTCTGAGGGAACCTTTGAACGCCTCCGTTACTCTTTAGGAGGCGACCGCCCCAGTCAAACTGCCCGCCTGACACGGTCCCCGTACCCGATAAGGGCACTAGGTTAGAACCTAGATACGATCAGGGTGGTATCCCAACGGCGCCTCCGCAGAAGCTTGCGCTCCTGCCTCAACGGCTCCCACCTATCCTGTACAGATCGTACCCAAATTCAATATCAAGCTGCAGTAAAGCTCCATGGGGTCTTTCCGTCTTGTCGCGGGTAACCTGCATCTTCACAGGTATTAAAATTTCACCGGATCTCTCGTTGAGACAGCGCCCAAGTCGTTACGCCATTCGTGCGGGTCAGAATTTACCTGACAAGGAATTTCGCTACCTTAGGACCGTTATAGTTACGGCCGCCGTTTACTGGGGCTTCGGTTCACAGCTTCGGGTTGCCCCTAACCACTCCCCTTAACCTTCCAGCACCGGGCAGGCGTCAGCCCGTATACTTCGCCTTACGGCTTCGCACAGACCTGTGTTTTTGCTAAACAGTCGCTTGGGCCTTTTCACTGCGGCCCCCTCGGGCTATTCACCCTACCGAGGCACCTCTTCTCCCGAAGTTACGAGGTCATTTTGCCGAGTTCCTTAACGAGAGTTCTTCCGCGCGCCTTAGAATTCTCTTCTCGCCTACCTGTGTCGGTTTGCGGTACGGGCACCTTCTCCTGACTAGAGGCTTTTCTTGGCAGTGTGAGATCATGACCTTCGCTACTATAATTTTCGCTCCCCATCACAGCCCAGCCTTCACGATGTGCGGATTTGCCTACACATCAGCCTCACTGCTTAGACGGACACATCCATCAGTCCGCGTCACTACCCTCCTGCGTCACCCCATCGCTCATAGCGGATTACGGTGGTACAGTAATTTCAAACTGTTGTCCTTCGACTACGCCTGTCGGCCTCGCCTTAGGTCCCGACTTACCCTGAGCGGACGAGCCTTCCTCAGGAAACCTTGGGCTTTCGGCGGATCAGATTCTCACTGATCTTTTCGTTACTCATACCGGCATTCTCACTTGTATGCGGTCCAGCGCTCCTTACGGTACACCTTCAACCCACATACAACGCTCCCCTACCCCAGATGCTAGTGCATCTAGCCATAGCTTCGGTGGTGTGTTTAGCCCCGTTACATTTTCGGCGCAGAGTCACTCGACCAGTGAGCTATTACGCACTCTTTCAATGGTGGCTGCTTCTAAGCCAACATCCTGGTTGTCTGTGCAACTCCACATCCTTTCCCACTTAACACACACTTGGGGACCTTAGCTGATGGTCTGGGCTGTTTCCCTTTTGACAATGGATCTTAGCACTCACTGTCTGACTCCCGGCAAGAAGTAAATGGCATTCGGAGTTTGACTGAGCTTGGTAACCCTTGCGGGCCCCGCACCCAATCAGTGCTCTACCTCCACCACTCCATTCACCGAGGCTAGCCCTAAAGCTATTTCGGGGAGAACCAGCTATCTCCGAGTTCGATTGGAATTTCTCCGCTACCCCCACCTCATCCCCGCATTTTTCAACATGCGTGGGTTCGGGCCTCCAGTGCGTGTTACCGCACCTTCACCCTGGACAGGGGTAGATCACACGGTTTCGGGTCTACGTCCACATACTCAATCGCCCTATTCAGACTCGCTTTCGCTGCGGCTCCGGCTTCTCACCTTAACCTTGCATGTTAAACGTAACTCGCCGGTTCATTCTACAAAAGGCACGCCATCACCCATAGAAAGGGCTCTGACTTTTTGTAAGCACACGGTTTCAGGTTCTATTTCACTCCCCTTCCGGGGTGCTTTTCACCTTTCCCTCACGGTACTGTTTCACTATCGGTCGCCAGGTAGTATTTAGCCTTAGCAGATGGTCCTGCTGGATTCATACGGGGTTTCACGTGCCCCGCACTACTCGGGATCCGTCTCGGAGAGAATATAGTTTAGGCTACAGGGCTTTTACCTCTATCGCGGGTCTTTCCAGACCTCTTCGCCTACCATATTCCTTTGTAACTCCATGTGAGACGTCCCACAACCCCAAGGGGCAAGCCCCTTGGTTTAGGCTGTTCCGCGTTCGCTCGCCGCTACTGACGGAATCACTATTGTTTTCTCTTCCTCAGGGTACTTAGATGTTTCAGTTCCCCTGGTCTGCCTCTACATTTCCTATGTATTCAGAAATGAGTAACTGCGAATTACCACAGCTGGGTTTCCCCATTCGGACACCCCCGGATCAAAGCTTGCTTACAGCTCCCCGAGGCAGTTTCGTTGTTCGCCACGTCCTTCGTCGGCTCCTGGCGCCTAGGCATCCTCCGTGTGCTCTTATTAGCTTAACCAACGCTCCGATATTTGGCTGATTCGCTCATCTTGTTTTGAATGCTGTTCATGGATTGCTCCATTCACCAACACATTCAAAGCCAAAGGTCGCTTCATCATCCAAAATCTTCGCTTAGCATCACTATAATATTGAAACTTGTTTACACAAGTTCAGCTTAAAGGAATGTTCTAAAACGCAAATTCGTTTCGGTATCCAGTTTTCAAGGATCAAGGTAAAGATGAGAGCTTCAACTCTCAAAACTGACCAACGAGTGAGTGTTCGAACCCAAGGGTTCACTTGTGGAAGCTTAGCTTCCGATTTGAATGTCTCCATTGCAGGAAACGATTCTCCATAGAAAGGAGGTGATCCAGCCGCACCTTCCGATACGGCTACCTTGTTACGACTTCACCCCAATCATCTACCCCACCTTCGGCGGCTGGCTCCCTTGCGGGTTACCCCACCGACTTCGGGTGTTGTAAACTCTCGTGGTGTGACGGGCGGTGTGTACAAGACCCGGGAACGTATTCACCGCGGCATGCTGATCCGCGATTACTAGCAATTCCGACTTCATGCAGGCGAGTTGCAGCCTGCAATCCGAACTGAGACCGGCTTTGCTGGGATTGGCTCCACCTCGCGGTTTCGCTTCCCGTTGTACCGGCCATTGTAGTACGTGTGTAGCCCAGGTCATAAGGGGCATGATGATTTGACGTCATCCCCACCTTCCTCCGGTTTGTCACCGGCAGTCACTCTAGAGTGCCCAGCTCAACCTGCTGGCAACTAAAGTCAAGGGTTGCGCTCGTTGCGGGACTTAACCCAACATCTCACGACACGAGCTGACGACAACCATGCACCACCTGTCTCCGATGCTCCGAAGAGGGGCACTATCTCTAATGCTTTCATCGGGATGTCAAGACCTGGTAAGGTTCTTCGCGTTGCTTCGAATTAAACCACATACTCCACTGCTTGTGCGGGTCCCCGTCAATTCCTTTGAGTTTCAGTCTTGCGACCGTACTCCCCAGGCGGAGTGCTTACTGTGTTAACTTCGGCACCAAGGGTATCGAAACCCCTAACACCTAGCACTCATCGTTTACGGCGTGGACTACCAGGGTATCTAATCCTGTTTGCTCCCCACGCTTTCGCGCCTCAGCGTCAGTTACAGCCCAGAAAGTCGCCTTCGCCACTGGTGTTCCTCCACATATCTACGCATTTCACCGCTACACGTGGAATTCCACTTTCCTCTTCTGTACTCAAGTTACCCAGTTTCCAGTGCGACCTCAGGTTGAGCCCAAGGTTTAAACACCAGACTTAAATAACCGCCTGCGCGCGCTTTACGCCCAATAATTCCGGACAACGCTTGCCCCCTACGTATTACCGCGGCTGCTGGCACGTAGTTAGCCGGGGCTTTCTTCTCAGGTACCGTCACTCCGGCAGCAGTTACTCTACCGGACGTTCTTCCCTGGCAACAGAGCTTTACGATCCGAAAACCTTCATCACTCACGCGGCATTGCTCCGTCAGGCTTGCGCCCATTGCGGAAGATTCCCTACTGCTGCCTCCCGTAGGAGTCTGGGCCGTGTCTCAGTCCCAGTGTGGCCGTTCACCCTCTCAGGTCGGCTACGCATCGTCGCCTTGGTGAGCCGTTACCCCACCAACTAGCTAATGCGCCGCAGGCCCATCCCCAAGTGGCAGATTGCTCCGCCTTTCATTCTCTCTTCAGGAGAGGAAAGAAATTATCCGGTATTAGCTACCGTTTCCGGTAGTTATCCCAGTCTTGAGGGCAGGTTGCCTACGTGTTACTCACCCGTCCGCCGCTAAGTTCAAAAGGAAGCAAGCTTCCTTTTGAACTCCGCTCGACTTGCATGTATTAGGCATGCCGCCAGCGTTCGTCCTGAGCCAGGATCAAACTCTCCAATTGGTATTTAGAAAGAGCGATTGCTCATTTTGAAACATCTGACGAGAATTTACATTCTCTATTTTGGAATTCACTTTCGTGATTTCCGATACTCACTCGTTGTTCAGTTTTCAAAGATCAAGCTCGTTGTCAGCGCCGCTTACCGCGTCACCAGCAACTCTTATAATATATCACATCCAACCGATCAATGCAAGCTCTTTTTTTCAACTTCTTGTTCGAGCTCGGCGTTGATGTTTCGCGGCCAGAAATAGAATATATCACGGATAGAGGTTCATTGCAAGCATTATTTTGAAGCTATCATCCAAGCTATGCTCATCATAACCGTCCTAAGAGGCATCAAGTTAGCATAGCTCTCTGATGATCTGCCAGTAAAGTACTTAAGCAATGATCTCCTGAATATGCAGCTCCCGTTCATTGACCAGATTTACGATGTTCCCCTCCACCTGAACCATGGGTCTTGTCGGGTTATTGCGGTCGGTAAATATGATTTCCCCATGACGTCCGTCACTGAGCCGTATTCTTGTACCGTTGTATAAATCTGTTGTTTTCTGAATGAAGGTTTGTACGATAACCGGATCGAGCTTACCGAAGCTCTCCTTCTGAAGCTGCTCCAGTACCAGATAAGGCGACTGTGCTTTTCTGTAGGCTTTCCCGAGCGTCATGGCATGGAAGATATCGGCGACTGCAACAATTTTGGCGTAGAAATGAATTTGGGTGCCATCCAGCCTAAGCGGATAACCTGAGCCGTCTATTTTCTCATGGTGCTGCAGAGCGGCTAACCGGACTCCTTCGTTAATGGCGGTGACATTGCGCAGTAACTGATAACCGTAGGTTGTATGCCTGCGTACTTCGTCTATCTCTGTGCCGCTTAGAGGAGTAGGCTTCTGCAGCAAAGCTTCATCCACCTTAATGTTACCTATATCATGCAGCAAGCCGGCGAAGGCAGCCTGCATCCAGTCCTTCTGCGGATATCCGCACCACTGGGCAATTCTATATGAAGTTAGGGCAGACAATACAGCATTATGATAATTATATTCCTGGTCAAGCAGCACACGTGGAGCAAACTTTAAGACATGGTAATCCTTCAAATGGGTAATTAACAGCTCAAGCTGGCTTCGTAATTCAAAGATCGGAAGAGCAGCCGCGGCAGCCGCGCGATAGCTCTGCTTAATAAGCACCAGCATCTTCTCATATTCATCATGAAGCGGAGAATTACTTTTGGCCAAGACCGATTCATTGATCAGGGCACCTGTCTTGGCTGCTTGCTGCTTCACTGACGGCTTGGACCCCTCTGGTGCCTTGTCCTCCCCTTGAGCGCCTTCCACTTCAACCTGCCCGATCAAAAAAGCCTGCAGGATCTCAATATCCCGAGGAAGAATGATCTTGCCTTTGCCGAATAGTACTCCTCCTAAAGGAGTGATTACATCCTTAATAATCTTTGACCCCGCTTTAATCTCTCCAACGGATATGTTTGGCATAAGTCCAGCCCCTTTATTTCGGTGACACCTGTAATTCTCTAATTATAGTACGGAACCCGGGAAGCGGCTAGATAGCAAGTCGAAGGATAAGTTATCGTGTGAACATATAGAAAAGAGCATGGGCTTCTGAAAATCAGAAACCCATGCTCTCCCTGTACAAGGATTATTCGAGATTGCCGTCTTCATTTCCGGCATCCGCTTCAGGCTGGCTAACTTCGCCATCGCCTTCAACCGGAGTTTCTTGCATTTCTTCGCCATCCTCAAGCTCTGACAGTTCCTCGTCCTCTTTATCCGCTCTACACAGCGTAGCAACTGCATCATCCTCACGGATGTTAATCAGTTTAACCCCCTGCGCGTAACGGCCCATCGTCGAGATCCCGTCCATACTGGTCCGGATCAGGGTACCGCTGGTCGTAATGATCATCAGGTCCTCGTCCCGCTTGACAACCTTCAGCCCGACAACCGGCCCATTCTTGTCTGTAAGGTTAATGGTCTTGATGCCCTTACCGCCGCGAGTCTGGGAACGATAATCGCTGGCAGGTGTCCGCTTACCATAACCCTTGGTGGTTACAATCAGCACCTCAAGCTCCTGGTCCACGCAGTCCATACCAATGACATGGTCATTGCCATCAAGCGTAATGCCCTTAACCCCGGTAGCGCTGCGGCCCATGGAGCGGACATCATTCTCCGAGAAGGTAATGGACATTCCGCGTGCCGTACCGATAATCAGGTTCTGCTCACCGTCCGTCAGCTTCACTTCGATCAATGAATCTTCTTCACGGAGATTAATTGCAATCAGGCCGCCCTTACGGATATTGTTGTAGTCTTCCAGAGGCGTCTTCTTCACAATTCCCTCACGGGTAGCGAAGAACAGGTATTTGTCGCTGTCCGCTTCCTCTACCTGGATAACCGCACTGATCTTCTCACCCTGTTCAATCTGGATCAGGTTGATGATCGGTGTTCCCCGGGCGGTGCGTCCAAGCTCCGGAATCTCATAGGCCTTAATCCGGTACACCTTACCCTTATCGGTGAAGAACATCAGGTAGTTATGGGAGTTACTCACGAAGAGATGCTCCACAAAGTCCTGGTCCTTGGTGTCCATCCCGATTACACCGCGGCCGCCGCGCTTCTGGCTGCGGTAGGTGTTGACCGGAAGACGTTTGATATAACCGGTATGAGTAATTGTGATAACAACCTCTTCACGCGGAATCAGATCCTCGTCGAGAATGCTCTCTTCCCCAACCGTAATTTCCGTACGCCGGTCATCGGAGTATTTATCACGAATCTCCTGCAGCTCATTGCTGATGATATCCAGCACAAGATGCTCGTTAGCCAGGATCTCACGGTATTCAGCGATCTTGGCCAACAACTCGTTATATTCATTCTCGATCTTCTCGCGTTCCAGACCGGTCAGGCGCTGCATCCGCATATCGAGAATCGCTTGCGCCTGCTCCACGCTTAGACTGAAGGTCTCCATCAGGCCTTCCCGGGCAATATCGGTTGTGCGGGAGGCGCGGATCAGGGCAATAACCTCATCCAGATGATCCAGGGCAATACGCAGACCTTCGAGAATATGCGCCCGTGCTTCAGCCTTCTTAAGGTCGAAGATGGTCCGGCGGCGGATGACTTCAATCTGATGCTGCAAATAGTGATACAGCACATCACGCAGGTTCAGAATCTTCGGTTCTTTGTTGACAATAGCCAGCATGTTGATCCCGAAGGTTGACTGCATGGAGGTATGCTTGTAGAGATTGTTGAGTACGACACTTGGATTCACATCCCGTCTCATTTCAACCACTACGCGCATTCCGTTACGGTCAGACTCATCACGCAGATCCGTAATCCCTTCGATACGTTTCTCACGCACCAGTTCAGCAATCTTCTCCACGAGCCGGGCTTTGTTGACCTGATAAGGAAGCTCATGCACAATAATCCGCGCTTTGCCGTTATTCTCTTCAATTGTCGCTTTGGCACGCATCGTAACCGATCCGCGTCCCGTGCGGTAAGCCTGACGGATTCCTTCCCGACCCAAAATAAAACCAGCCGTCGGGAAATCCGGGCCTTGAATATATTCCATAAGCTCCATAGGCGTAATATCAGGATTCTTGATCATCGCCTGTACACCATCAATGACCTCACCCAGATTATGGGGAGGAATGTTGGTGGCCATACCAACCGCAATCCCGCCTACTCCATTAACAAGCAAGTTGGGATAACGGGCAGGCAATACTACAGGCTCGTTCTCTTCGCCGTCATAGTTGGGAGCGAAATCAACCGTTTCCTTGTTCAGATCGCGGAGCATTTCTCCAGCAATTTTGGATAGGCGCGCTTCGGTATAACGCATCGCAGCTGCCATATCTCCGTCAATGGAACCAAAGTTACCGTGACCGTCTACAAGCATATAACGCATGGAGAAATCCTGAGCCATACGTACCATTGTTTCATAGACCGCTGAGTCACCGTGAGGGTGATACTTACCGATAACCTCACCGACGATTCTCGCTGATTTCTTGTGAGGCTTATCCGAGGACATTCCAAGTTCCGACATCGCAAACAAAATGCGTCGGTGAACAGGCTTAAGTCCGTCCCGCACATCCGGCAAAGCCCGGCTTACAATGATGCTCATTGCGTAATCCATAAAGGATTCGCGCATTTCCACGCCAATGTCCCGATCCCTGATTTGCGGGTTATTTTGTTCAGCCATGAGTTGGTGGACCTCCTTCAGTTAAAAACCGCTACCCTATATTATATTACTTTCACAAAAGCAGCACAATTAAACATGATAGCCTATTATCATCTATATTGATTTTCTTTTAGTACGGATAAGGGTATACGCCCTGTCCGCTGATGTCTTCAGTACATAGACTGTTAAAGACAAGAAGAATGGCTTCATGACCCTGTTTTCGTCCCAAAAAGCATAATCTCATATCCTTATATTATAACATTATTTAGTTAGCTTGTCCTGAAAATTCGCTATGCGTAAAAGAAACGGAGGCACAAAATGAGAATTCAACGCGTATCCAGCAAGTGGGCTAAAACGAAAGTGATTCTGCAGAACCGTCAACTCTCGGTCTTCATTCCGGAAACGCGCAAATACAGCCTGAATGATCTCAAAGAACTGCTGAATCTATACCACACCGTGTATATTAAACCGGACCGCGGTACCTATGGCAGCGGAGTGATGCGGGCTGAACAGCGGGTAGTTCATTTGAGCCCCAGTGAGCAGCAGCCGGAGTTCTTCAATCCTTCAGATCCGGTAGCCGGCGACAGTGAATCAGAAGCACCAGCTGAGCCCATAGAGCCGAAGCTGATGTATATTCTGAGATATGCGAAGGATGCCGAGGTTTTTAATACACCTGAGGAGCTTCACGCAGCTCTATTGCCCCGGATCAAAGAGCGCACATATCTGGTACAGCAAGGCATTGATCTGCTCCGGCATCAGGACCGGCCCTTTGATCTCCGGGTGCTTACGCAGAAGAACCTTCAGGGGAGCTGGGAGACCACAGGCATGCTCGGCCGGGTAGCCGCACCGCAAAAGGTAATCACGAATTATCACAGCGGAGGCAGTGTTTTCCCGGTAGAGGCCCTGTTCAAAGAGCATATGACGCCAGACGAAAGGAATGTAACCCTTCAGGAGCTAAAATCACTGGGAGTCAGAATTGGGGCCCAGCTTGAAACGGCTTACCCCGGCCTTAAAGAGATTGGACTAGATGTAGCTATAGACCAGCATCACGATCTGTGGCTGCTTGAAGTGAACACCCTGCCGTCCATCATTGTTTTCAAAATCTTCCCGAACAAAGCGATTTACCGCAAAATCTACCGTTATGCTGTAGCCTATGGGCGTCTGAAGCGTACCCGGACCGTTGTTCCCCGCCGCCGTAAGCGAACATCCAGCCTGTAGACTTATTGTAAAAAAACCTCCGGCCTCACCCGCAAGGGATGAACCGGAGGTTCGCTGTAGGTTGCTTAAATATCAAGATTCTTAACAGATTGCGCATGCTCCTGAATGAAGTCGCGGCGCGGCTCTACATTGTCCCCCATCAGTGTATCAAAGATGCTGTCAGCCAGCATAGCATCCTCAATGGTCACCTGCAGCATGGTGCGGGTCTCAGGGTCCATGGTAGTATCCCATAGCTGGGCAGCGTTCATCTCACCCAGACCTTTGTAGCGCTGAACGTTAACTTTCACATTCTCACCGAAGGTCGCGATAATCTCATCGCGTTCCCTCTCGCTCTGTGCATAGCGGACGACCTTGTTGCGCTCGATCTTGAACAGCGGCGGCTGGGCGATATAGATATACCCTGCATCAACAATCTTCCGCATGTAGCGGTAGAAGAAGGTCAGCAGCAGCGTTCTGATGTGGGCACCGTCAACGTCCGCATCGGTCATGATGACCACCTTGTGGTAACGCGCCTTCGAGAGATCGAAGTCATCGCTGATCCCGGTTCCGAGTGCAGTGATAATTGCCCGGATTTCCGCATTGGACAAGATCCGGTCCAGCCGGGCCTTCTCTACGTTCAGAATCTTACCGCGCAGCGGCAGAATCGCCTGGAAATGACGGTCCCGGCCTTGCTTCGCTGATCCGCCCGCCGAGTCACCTTCGACGATGTACAGCTCACTGATCGACGCATCCTTGGAGGAGCAGTCCGCCAGCTTACCCGGGAGGGCGCTGACTTCAAGCGCACTCTTGCGGCGGGTCAGCTCACGGGCCTTTTTGGCCGCTTCACGGGCACGGGAAGCCTGCAAGGACTTCTCCAGCACCTTACGCGAGACAGCAGGGTTCTCTTCAAGGAACTCCTGCAGCTTCTCGCCGAACAGCGATTCTACAATCCCGCGGACTTCACTGTTGCCGAGCTTGGTCTTGGTTTGGCCTTCGAACTGCGGCTCGGGGATTTTGACGGAAATAATCGCCGTCAGACCTTCACGGACATCGTCCCCGGTCAGATTCTGGCTGCTATCCTTGATCACGCCAGCCTTGCGTGCGTAATCATTAATGATCCGCGTCAAGGCGCTCTTGAAGCCGGATTCATGCGTTCCGCCCTCATGGGTATTGATATTGTTGGCGAATGAATAGATATTCTCTGTATATGAATCGTTATATTGGAGAGCTACTTCAACCGCAATCATATCCCGTGAGCCTTCCACGTAGATCGGATCCTCATGAAGAGCTTCTTTTTTCTCGTTAAGGTATTTCACATACTCCACAATACCGCCTTCATACTTGAACGTATTGTTGACTCCGGTCCGTTCATCCAGTAGTGACAGCTCAATGCCCTTGTTCAGGAAGGCCAGCTCCCGGATACGGGTAAGGAGCGTGGAGTATTCGAAAGTAGTGGTTTCGGTAAAAATATCCGGGTCCGGGTGGAAGGTGGTAGTGGTCCCCGTCTCCTCTGTATCCCCGATCACTCGGATGTCATATTGCGGCACGCCGCGGTTGTACTCCTGCTGGTAGACATGCCCGTCACGTTTGACAGTGACAACTACCTTCTCGGACAAGGCGTTAACCACAGAGATCCCTACGCCGTGAAGACCGCCGGACACCTTGTAACCTCCGCCGCCGAACTTACCGCCTGCATGCAGGACAGTCATGACCACTTCAAGCGTGGACTTCTTCAGCTTGACGTTCTCACCGACAGGAATTCCCCGCCCGTTGTCAATAACGGTCACACTATTATTTTCAGTAATTATGACTTGAATCCGGTCGCAAAAACCTGCCAGCGCCTCATCGATACTATTATCGACAACCTCCCAGACCAAATGATGCAGACCTTTGGCGCTAGTGGAGCCAATGTACATGCCGGGACGTTTCCGAACTGCTTCCAGCCCTTCCAGTACCTGAATCTGGCTCTCATCATATGTCGGTTGATTCATTGACATGCCTTCACCTACTTCTTTCAGATTATCTCATGTAACTTGTGGAACCTTATATTTCTAACAAGATTTTGGCTCTTTTTTTGAGAGTGGAGGAGGAGATAGGGGAGTAATAGACAGTATTCCTGGTTACGACAATAGACTTCGCTTCCTCTTCACCAATGCGTTCCAGCTTCTTATCCTGCTGGGAATGAGTCATAAATTGCTTCGATACCTTGGAGGATTTCTCAATCGATATATCAAATATAGCAATCAGCTCTGAGGATCGAATAATTTTTTCTCCGCCCAAATGAATATACATGGTCTTCCTCCGCTCTTTATAGCTCCACTTTACCGCCATGAACATGATACAGGACTGCACCCTTTAATTTGTCAGCATTCAGCCCCTCTACACCGGTGGCGGTGATGAAGGTCTGCACCTTACTCTGAAAGGTCTCGATAAGCTGGGTCTGACGATAGGGGTCAAGTTCGGACAAAACATCATCAAGAAGCAGCACAGGATATTCTCCGATCTCCTCATGAATCAGTTCAATTTCCGCCAGCTTGAGCGATAAAGCTGCCGTACGTTGCTGTCCCTGGGAACCGTAGACCTGAGCTTCTCTTCCGTTGATAAAAAAGGACAGGTCATCCCGATGGGGACCCGTCAGCGTCATGCCGCGCCTGATTTCCTGATCTCTTGTTTGTGATAACTTTAACATAAAATTGTCTAATAAGACAGCTTCATCTTCCTCTTCACGCTCACCGAACGAGGGAACATAGAGCAGTTTGAGCTCTTCTCCGCCGTTTGTGATACCCCGGTGGATGCTTTCTGCCCATATTTGCAGCTTCTTTATGAATTGTTTCCTTTTTTTGACGATTTTAACACCATGTTCTACAAGTTGGGCATCCCATATGTCCAGAAGCTCCCTGCCGCCAGCCTCTTTGCCCCACAGCTGCTTCAGCAGATTGCCCCGCTGAACCAGAATCTTCTGGTACTGCTGCAGATGAAACAGATAGCTCGGCTGAACCTGGCCAATCTCCATGTCGAGGAACCGGCGCCGGATTCCCGGAGTGCCTTTGACAATCTCCAGATCCTCCGGAGCGAACATCACCACGTTCAGCGATCCAACGAATTCACTTAGCCGGCGCTGCTCAAGGCCGTTGATTCTGGCTTTTTTGCCCTGGGGGGACAGGGTCAGCTCCAGCTTAAGATCCCCGTATTTACGCTCCACTTCGGCCACAATCTGAGCAGAGCCTGACGGGGCATCAAAGGAGATAAGCTCCTTGTCCTTGGAGGTACGATGGCTTTTGGTCATGGCCAGGACAAACAATGCCTCCATGAGATTGGTTTTGCCCTGGGCATTCTGGCCGAGAATGAGATTCACATCGCCCAGATTCGTAAGACGCAGCAGCCCATAGTTGCGGTAATCCTGCAGACCGATATTTTTGACAAACAATCCCCTGTTCCTCCTTGGGTGAACTACTCTTTGACTCCGCCGCCTTCAACTTCGAACACGCCGTTATCCTGTACCTCTACTTTATCACCCGGATAGAGCTTCCGGCCACGGCGTTCTTCTGGTTCCCCGTTCACGAGCACATGACCTTCCTGCAGCAGCGCCTTCGCCATCCCGCCTGTGGATACACAATCGGAGAGCTTCAGGAACTGGTCGAGCTTAATATATCCACTGTGGATAACTATTTTTTTCATGATTTTAGTCCTTTCCGCCACTTATCCACATGTTCATGAACCGGGCGTTAATTAGTTGTCCGATACGGCAAAATAACATACAGGCTGCGGCTCTCATCGAGCGGCCGAAGAATGATCGGGCTCATCATGCCGGTGAAGGCGATTACGAGCTGCTCGCTCTCTACAACCTTCAGCACATCAAGCATATATTTGGAGTTGAAGGAGATCCGCAGCGGCTCGCCTTTGAAATCAATCACTTCCAGCTCCTCACGGACCTTACCCAGCTCTGACGAGCTGGAGGAGATCTCCACATCGCCGTTCTCCAGGGTCTGCATCCGAACGATGTTCGTTTTTTCTTCACGGGACAGCAAATAAGCGCGGTCAATCGATTCGCTTAATTTTTTTGTGTCCAAAGTTAGTTCTGTTTTGTAGGTGGTTGGAATAATTCTAGAAGTATCCGGATAAATGCCGTCCAGGATGCGCGAATAGAACAGCACTTTGTCGATTTTGAACAGGACCTGATTATCGGCTACGACAATATCCACCAGCATATTCTGATCGGGGATGATTTTGCTGAGCTCGTTCAGCGTTTTGCCGGCGATGACAATATTCGCAAACTGGATACTCTCCGTGCCTTCCAGATGTGCAGCTCTGGTCGCCAGGCGGTGGCGGTCGGTCGCAGTGAACTTGAATTCATTGTCAGCCAGATTCCACAGAATGCCGGTCAGAATCGGTGTTGTCTCCTGTGTAGAGATGGAGAAGGCGGTTTGTTTGATCATATTCTTCAGCAGGTCACCAGGCATGGAGATGGTCTCATTCTCCTCAATGCTTGGAAGAACAGGGAACTCTTCAGGGTCAAGACCGACAATCTGAATCTCCGTAGAGCCGGAGGAGATGTAGGTCTGGAAGCCCTCTTTTACTTCCATGTGTATCTCTTTGGAGGGAAGCTTCTTGATAATCTCGACGAAGAATTTGGCGGGGAGCACGACACTGCCCGGCTGTTCTACCTTGACGATCGTCTGGCTGTCATTCTCGGCAGGGATGAAGGATTGGATAGAAATATCCGTATCGCTTGCAGTCAGAGTAACTCCCTGGTGGCTAACCTCAAACTTAATTCCTGTCAGAATAGGGATTGTTGTTCGGCTTGAGATCGCCTTAGAGACATGTCCTATGGATTCGTTGAGTTCGTTTTTGAGAATGCTGATTTTCATGATTTCACTCCTAGCTGAAAAATTGGGAAATGGGTGTACGTAATTCCTCTTTGAAACCTGCTCTTAGAAGATGAATTATTATAGTTATTTAATAGTATTAGTAGTAGGGGCTCCGTTTATGTGGATAAGTCGCAAAACAGCATAAAATTAAGCCTACCCACATGTGTATAGATTGTGTATAGGCTCTTTGTTCCTCTTAGGAAGGATTTTTAATTTTCTCCGCAAGATTATTTACCACTTTATAGAGCTCCTGGTCCACCTTTAATTGCTGCGTAATCTTCTCATGGGCGTGAATAACAGTCGTATGATCGCGTCCCCCGAAGGCTTCACCGATCTTAGGCAGCGAATAATCAGTTAATTCACGGGAGAGATACATGGCAATCTGCCTTGGAAAAGCAACAGCCTTCGTGCGTTTCCGCGCTTTGAAATCCTCCATGCGCAAATTGTAGTATTCGCCGACTTTTTGCTGAATATCATTCATGGTGATCATCTTCGGACGGCTGGAAGGAATGATATCCTTCAGCGCTTCCGCCGCCAGATGCGTCGTCACATCCTGATTGGTCAGCGATGAATAGGCTACAACACGAATCAGCGCGCCTTCCAGCTCCCGGATATTCGTATCGATCTGATTGGCGATGTACATCATCGCTTCGTTCGGGATGTCCAGGTTCTCCGCTTTGGCCTTCTTACGCAGAATGGCAATCCGTGTCTCCAGATCCGGAGGCTGAATATCAGTGATCAGACCCCATTCAAACCTGGAACGCAGCCGTTCCTCCAGCGTGGGAATTTCCTTGGGAGGCCGGTCGCTTGAGATGATGATCTGTTTGCGTTCTTCATGAAGTGCATTGAACGTATGGAAAAATTCCTCCTGCGTCGACTCCTTGCCAGCCAGGAATTGTATGTCATCAATCAGCAAAATGTCAACATTGCGGTACTTGTTACGGAAGCTCTCGCCGCGGTTATCACGGATGGAGTTGATGAATTCATTCGTGAATTTCTCGGACGAGATATAGATAACCTTATTGTTGGGGTTATGCTCCAGCACATAATGGCCGATCGCATGCATCAGGTGAGTTTTGCCGAGACCTACGCCTCCATACAGAAATAAAGGGTTATAAGCTTTGGCCGGCGCTTCGGCTACAGCCAGTGAGGCTGCGTGCGCAAAACGGTTGCCCGAACCGATCACGAACGTATCGAAAGTGTATTTGGGATTGAGCAGATGCGTCTGTGCTTCTTCGCGTGAAACGACAGGAGAGGGTGCGCTTTGTTGAACAACCGGCTCTGAGGGCTTGTTCTCCTCAATTACAAATTTGACATCAACCTGCTGTCCGGTGACTTCATATACCGTTGCTCCTACCAGTTTGGTATAGCGACTTTCCAGCCATTCTACGGCAAAGGTTGTTGGCGCCGAGATGATAAGAGCCTGGGAATTGAACGTCATGGCCTTGGTGGCCTTGAACCAGGTATCGAAGCTCGGCTTGCTTAATTTGGTCTGAATAATCGATAATATTTGCTGCCATAATTCGGAAGTATGGCTGTCCAC